>NC_013194.1:0-5058518 GCF_000024165.1 Candidatus Accumulibacter phosphatis
ATTTTTGCTGCCGCTGTGGATAACTTTCCGCCGACGGGTTAGAATTCGCTCTTGAAACGCTCGCAACAAGGCACTGGCTTGCCTTTGGACCGGCGATGGCTCTTCCTTTCCAACGCGTCGCTCATTGCGCTGGAGTCGTCGAGACAATGTTTTATGCCGTTGATTTTAATAAAAATTTTACTCTGGCTAGCGAGCCGTTGCGAGTACGCCACTTCAGGATTGCATCCCATGACCCGTGATGAGTAGTTTCTGGTCCTCGTGTCTGAGCCAGTTCGAACAGGAACTTCCCCCTCAGCAGTTCAATACCTGGATCCGGCCCCTTCGTCTCGAAGGCGAGGAGGATTTTGCGCGTGGCTTGCGCCTGCTGGCGCCAAACGGTTTCATCCTCAAATGGGTGAAGGAACGCTATCTGGCGCGGATTGAAGAGTTGGGGAGCGAGTACTTTGCAGCGCCCGTCGGTATCACGTTGACGCTGGGTGGGCGCGCCGCACCGCCAAAGGACCTTGCTCCGGATTCACCGAGCAAGGACAGCCCATCCGGGGATGGGAAAACGGCGGCCAAGGTGAATGCGGTTAACCGGCACACGTCCTTGCTGAAGAATGGCTCGCTGGTGGACCGCGACAGACCGAGTTACGAGAAGACGCGGCTGATTCCCACATTCACTTTCGAAAACCTTATCGTGGGAAAGGCCAACGACCTGGCCCGCGCCGCTTCCCGACAGGTGGCGATCAGCCCTGGCGAAGCGACCTATAACCCGTTGTTCATCTACGGTGGGGCAGGTCTCGGCAAGACGCACCTGATCCATGCCATCGGCAATCACATCCTCGAGTGTTTCCCCGACAGGATCGTGCGGTATGTGCACGCCGAGGACTACTACTCCGATGTGGTCCGCGCCTATCAGCAGAAGTCCTTTGACGTCTTCAAGCGCTACTATCGCTCGCTCGATGTGCTACTCCTCGACGATGTGCATTTCTTCAATGGCAAGAACCGAACACAGGAAGAGTTTTTTTTCGTTTTCAATGCCTTGAGCGAAGCCAAGAAACAACTGGTGATAAGTTCCGATACCTATCCGAAGAACATATCCGGGCTTGAGGATCGTCTGGTCACCCGCTTCGACTGGGGGCTGACGGTGCAGATCGAACCTCCGGAAACCGAAATGCGGGTGGCGATCCTCAAGAAGAAGGCGGAACTCGAAGGCGTGCTTCTCGACGACGAGGTGGCTTTCTATGTGGCCAAGCATCTACGTTCGAACGTTCGCGAGCTGGAAGGCGCTCTCAAGAAGGTTCTCGCGTACTCGGCTTTTCATGGCCGAGAGATTGCTCTGGACCTGGCCAAAGAGGCACTCAAGGACGTAATTGGCTCCGTGAATCGGCAGATCACCGTGGACAACATCCAGAAGACGGTAGCAGATTACTTCAAGATCAAGGTTGCCGACCTGTTCTCCAAGAAGCGAACACGGGTCATCGTTCGACCCCGGCAAATCGCCATGTGGCTGACCAAGAATCTGACCTCGCAGAGCTATCCGTCGATCGGTGAGGCGTTTGGCGGGCGTGACCATACCACCGTGCTGCACGCAGTACGAACCATCGACGATCTGCGTGCCAAGGACAACGAGCTGAACCACGACGTGCATGTTCTGCTACAGGTACTGAAGGGCTGAACAGCGTGTAGAAGTCCGTGGGAAAGGGCTGGACAACTGGTGGAGAAGGTCGGCAGAAGGGTGTTGTGGACAAGTTGTCAGTTTCTATCCACAGCGCCATACCGCTCTTGTACAGACCGAACATTGAATGTAATTCATTGAAGTGTAAAGAGAAATTGCCAATATCAACAGATTTGTCCCGACAATTGTCTTTATAGGATCTATAGATATGCTTCTTATCAAAACACGGCGTGACACTCTGCTGGGACCCCTGCAAGCAGTTTCGGGAATCGTCGAGAGGCGTCACACACTGCCGATTCTTTCCAATGTGCTGCTCGAGAAGAGAGGGGACGTACTGACGCTTCTCGCGACGGACATCGAGATTCAGATTACAACCTGGAGCACGGGAGCTGTCGGTGAGGGCGATGGGGCGGTGACGGTGGGCGCGCGGAAGCTGCAGGAAATCCTTCGTTCCTTGCCGGAGAGTGCCGATGTCAGCCTTATTCTCGACGATAAACGACTGCAGCTGACGGCAGGCAAGAGTCGTTTCAGCCTGCAGACGCTGCCGGCTGACGACTTTCCCTGCATGGCACTGTCCGAAGGAGAGACCAAGAAGTTCACGGTGTCGCAGAAGCAGTTCCGCCACCTGCTTGCGCAGACGCAGTATTCGATGGCCGCTCAGGACGTGCGCTACTATCTCAATGGGCTGTTGCTGATCGTTGACGGAAGCGAACTACGGGCGGTTGCAACTGACGGCCACCGGCTTGCCTATTCAAGCATGCCTCTCGATGACGCAGCGCAAGCTCCACGCGAGCCGGGCGCGGCCCGCCAGGAACTGATTGTCCCTCGCAAGACGGTCCTCGAACTCAGTCGATTGCTCACCGACACCGACGAGCCGCTGTCGATTGAAATGCTGGCGACTCAGATTCGCTTCCAGTTCGGGCATGTCAGTCTGGTATCCAAGCTGATCGACGGGCGGTTTCCCGATTACGAGAGGGTGATTCCGGCAACCCTCAGAAATGTTGTGTCTGTCAGTCGCGGCCTGCTGTTGCAGTCGATGATCCGCGCCGCGATTCTGACCAACGAGAAGTTTCGCGGCGTTCGCCTGATCCTTTCGGCAGGCAGCCTGAAGATCATGGCGGCGAATGCCGAGCAGGAAGAAGCGCAGGAGGAGATCGAAGTCGAGTACAACGGTGAACCGCTCGACGTCGGCTTCAACGTTGCCTATCTGCTGGATGTCCTGAACAACACGGTGGACGACACTATCGAGTGGGGATTCAACGACGCGAATTCAAGCGCCCTGCTGACGATCCCCGGCAATGACCGATTCAAGTATGTGGTCATGCCGATGCGCATCTAGAAGTGACTTGGGGTGGCGCGTCGGCGACACGGATTCAACAGGAAATACACACTGGATTGACAATGATTGAAGAGAACGAAGAGTCCGCCTACGACGAGTCGAGCATTCAGCAACTCGAGGGTCTGGAGGCGGTTCGCAAGCGTCCTGGAATGTACATCGGCGACACGTCGGACGGCACGGGCTTGCACCACATGGTTTTCGAAGTCGTCGATAATGCCATCGACGAAGCCCTGGCCGGCCACTGTGACGAGATAGTCATCACCATTCACGCCGACAATTCGATCTCCGTGACCGACAACGGTCGTGGCATACCGACTGGCATCAAGTTCGACGACAAGCACGAACCACGGCGATCTGCCGCCGAGATAGTGATGTGCGTGCTGCACGCCGGCGGCAAGTTCAATCAAAATTCGTACAAGGTGTCGGGTGGTCTGCATGGTGTTGGCGTGTCGTGCGTCAACGCGCTGTCCAGGTGGTTGCGCCTGATCATTCGCCGCGAAGGCAAGAAGTACTTGCTGGAGTTCAACAGAGGCACCGTCGTAGACCGCTTGCTCGAAGTGCAGAAGGGTGTCGAGGTCTCGCCGCTGCGGGTCGTCGCAGCAACCGAGAAGCGTGGGACGGAGCTGCACTTCATGGCCGACGAGGAAATATTTGGCCAGATCGAGTTCCACTACGAGATCATCGCCAAGCGCCTGCGCGAACTCTCGTTCCTGAACAATGGAGTCAAGATCCGCCTCAACGACCAGCGCACCGGCAAGGAGGAGGATTTCGCCTTCCTCGGGGGTGTCAGAGGTTTTGTCGAGTACATAAACCGAACCAAGTCGGTTCTTCACCCGAATATCTTTTATGCCAGCGGCGACTCGGCGGGGGGTAATGGGGTGATCAGCGTCGAAGTGGCGATGCAGTGGAACGACAGCTATGCCGAGCAGGTGCTGTGCTTCACGAACAACATTCCGCAAGCCGACGGTGGAACTCACATGACCGGCCTGCGTGCGGCGATGACGCGGGTAATCAACCGCTACATCGAAGAAAACGAAATCGCCAAGAAGGCGAAAGTCGATATTACTGGTGATGATATGCGCGAAGGTCTGGCCTGCGTGCTGTCAGTGAAGATGCCGGACCCGAAGTTTGCTTCGCAGACCAAGATGAAGCTGGTCTCGTCGGAGGCCCGTCCGGCGGTTGAAGAGGTCGTCGCGGCGAAACTCAGCGAGTATCTTCAGGAGCGTCCAGTCGATGCCAAGGTAATTACCGGCAAGATCATCGAAGCGGCGCGTGCCCGGGATGCAGCGCGCAAGGCGAGAGAGATGACGCGTCGGAAGGGTCTGCTCGACGGTGTCGGGCTGCCCGGCAAGCTTGCCGATTGCCAGGAAAAGGATCCGGCGCTTTGCGAACTCTATCTGGTCGAGGGTGACTCGGCGGGCGGCTCGGCGAAGCAGGGTCGGGACCGCAAGTTTCAGGCAATTCTACCGCTCAAGGGCAAGATTCTGAATGTCGAGAAAGCACGTTTCGACAAGCTGATTTCCTCGCAGGAGATCGCAACGCTGATCACCGCGCTGGGGACCGGCATCGGCAAGGATGAATACAAGCCGGAGAAGCTGCGCTACCACCGACTGATCATCATGACCGATGCCGATGTCGATGGTGCGCACATACGTACCCTGCTGCTGACTTTCTTCTATCGCCAGATGCCGGAGTTGGTCGAAAGCGGTCACATCTATATCGCTCAGCCACCGCTCTACAAGGTCAAGCACGGAAAGACCGAGCGCTACATCAAGGACGATCAGGCGCTCAAGCAGTTCCTCTTGACGCTGGCCCTCGAGGGTGCAGTGCTGATTCCCGTTGCGGGTGCGCCGGAGATCTCCGGGTCGACGCTGGAACAACTGGCTCGCCAGTACCTCCTGGCCGAGGCGGTGATCAATCGCCTCTCGCACCTGATCAATCCGGAAGTTCTGCATGCGCTGATCGACGCCAATCTGGCGATTGACCTGGCCGATGAAGCGTCGGCGATGGCAAGCGCCGACGCCTTGATGAAAGCGGTGGGCAGCAAGCTCGACATCAATATCGTGGCGCGCTTCGATACCGCACAGGAGCGCTGGCAGCTGAGGCTTGAGAAGATACTGCATGGAAATCTCAAGCTGGGGGTTATTGATGACGATCTTCTGGTCAGCGGCGACTATGCTCAACTCCGCAAGACGGCGGAGATGCTGGCGGGTCTGTTTGGTCCGGGCGGTGTCGTCGTGCGTGCCGAGAAGAAACAGGCGGTCAGCAGCTTCGCCGAAACGATGCAGTGGTTGCTCAGCGAAGTGGAGCGCAGCGTCAGCAAGCAGCGCTACAAGGGTCTCGGCGAGATGAACCCGGAGCAACTCTGGGAGACCACGATGGACCCAAAGGTGCGGCGTCTTCTGAAGGTACAAATCGAAGACGCGATCGGTGCCGACGAGATCTTTACGACCCTGATGGGTGAGCTGGTCGAGCCGCGCCGCAATTTCATCGAAACCAACGCCCTGGCCGCCCGCAACATCGACGTCTGACGCGGCACCCTGTCAGACGAGTGGTCGATATCGGTTGATGTCCGCTCGTGTCGCGAGGGCGACACGGCGTGCAGCGTCTGCGTAGTCCTCGCCACTACCGGCGTAGAGGATGGCGCGCGAAGAATTGATCATCAGGCCGTAGCCGGCGGACGTGCATCCGGCGCGCACGGTGCTTTCGATGTCGCCACCCTGGGCGCCGATACCCGGTACGAGCAGCGGCATCTCGCCGGTCAAGCCGCGAACACGAGCGATTTCATTGGGATAGGTGGCACCAACGACCAAAGCGCATTGGCCGTTCTGGTTCCATTCCTCGTTAACCAGGCGAGCAACCCGTTCGTAAAGCTTCTCCCCACCGACATCGAGAAACTGTAGGTCATTGCCGCCCGGGTTCGATGTGCGGCAAAGCAGGATGATGCCCTTGTCTTGGTAAGCCAGATAGGGCTCGACAGAGTCGCGTCCGAGGTAGGGATTGACCGTGATCGCATCCGCCTTGAAACGTTCGAAAGCCTCGATGGCGTACTGTTCGGCCGTGCTGCCTATGTCACCACGCTTGGCATCGAGAATCACCGGTGTCGCTGGGTGCCGTTGGTGGATGTGATCGATCAGTGCTTCCAGTTGGTCCTCGGCGCGGTGCGCGGCGAAGTACGCGATCTGTGGCTTGAAGCAGCAGACAAGATCAGCGGTGGCATCGACGATGGTGCGGCAGAAGTCAAGAATGGCATTCGGCGATTGCTGCAGGTGAGCAGGGAAGCGCGCGGGGTCAGGATCAAGGCCCACGCAAAGAAGGCTGTTTCGACCACGCCAGGCGGCGCGCAGGGCATGTATGAAGTTCATCGACGGAAGTAGAAGAGGAGCGAAAAGGCAGCATTCTAAGAGCTATTTCGGTTACCGGTGTGGTTCGCGGCATGATGCCGCTCCGCTGCCCTGCTGCGGATGGCGCGAAGGCTGACACCAAGGCGGCTGCCGGGTTGTGCCGCCCAGTGCGGTGACAAGGTAAACTCGGTGCTTTCTCGACGGGGCGACAGCGTGAAAAAACTCGACAACGATGCCTTCGTGAACATGCGTTCCGGGGCGAGCGTACTTGAGGCCGACAGTTATGGCGACAAAGTGTTGCTGCTGGCTGACGGAACGATAGTCAAGTTGTTCAGGCGCAAGCGGTGGCTGTCATCCGCGGCATGGTATCCCTATGCAAAACGCTTTGCCGACAATGCGGCGTCTCTGCGTAGACTGGGCATCCGGGTTCCGGAGATCCTGGATCTATTCCGGATTCCATCGATCGAGCGCGATGCCGTTCGCTACCAACCGCTGCCCGGCAGGACGCTGCGCGAGATCCGGCGGGAAGCGCTCGATGCAGGCATCGAGCAAGAGCTCAAAGAGGCGTTCACTCGTTTCGTCGTCAGCCTACACGACAGCGGCGTGTATTTCCGTTCGTTGCATCTTGGCAACGTGGTGTACACGCCGGATCACGAGTTTGGTTTGATCGACATCTCCGATGCCAGGATCGTTGACCGACCGCTACGCAAGTACGAACGTGCTCGCAACCTCAAACGTCTGCAGGGCATAGAAGGCGAAAGCGAGTGGGTTGATCTAACGAGCGTGGTCGACGCGCATCGGAAGAGGCGCGAAGCCAGAGTGTAAAGTGGCCCCCGAAGTCAAGACAAGACTCGATTCAGATACACGTCCGCATGCTTGACGTTCCGCCAAAGCCGCTCGACGAGGATGTTGTCGAACACCCGTCCTCGTCCATCGATGCTGATGACTACACCTTTCCGGGGGCGAGCAAGCACGCCGCAAAAGGCCATGGCCACCGGTGGCCGGTTCGTCAACCAGCGTAGCGCGTGGGGTCCGCCATGCCGGCAGCGCTGAAGCCGGCGCGGCGCAATCGACACGAATCGCACACCCCGCAGGCTCGCCCATCCCGATCGGCCTGATAGCACGAAACGGTGAGGCCGTAATCCACGCCGAGGGTGATTCCGCGCTGGATGATCTCCGCCTTGCCCAGACCCATCAGCGGCGCATGGATCGTCAGGCTGGCGCCTTGCACCGCAGCCCGGGTAGCCAGGTTGGCCATTTTCTCGTAGGCCGCGATGTACTCGGGCCGACAGTCGGGATATCCCGAGTAGTCCACGGCGTTGACGCCGACAAAGATGTCGCGGCTGCCCAGCACCTCGGCCCAGGCCAGCGCCAGCGAGAGCATGACGGTGTTGCGCGCCGGCACGTAGGTGATCGGAATCCCCGAGTGCACACCATCAACGGGAACGGCGATCCGCTCGTCGGTCAATGCCGAGCCGCCGAAGACCTCCAGCGTCAGGCGCAGCTGACGATGCTCACGCGCGCCCAGCGCCTCGGCCAGCAGTGCCGCGGCCGCCAGTTCGGCGCGATGACGCTGGCCGTAATCGATCGACAGACAATGGCAGGCGAAACCGTCGGCGCGCGCGATGGCCAGCGTCGTGGCCGAGTCGAGCCCACCGGAAAGAAGCACGACGGCCGGTTTGCCGCCAGAGGAAGTAGGTTTGTTGTCCATCGGCTGGCGAATATACTGCTTTCCGGCAGATCTGGGTCGGCTTTGCGCACGCGGGGTGCCGAATCCCGCGCTTGCCGACCAGCGCCGACGCCACAAGTACGCACCCGCAGGGGCGCCAGCAACGCCGAGATTCGTGCCCTCGCGCGGCCTTTCGATCCCCCGCGGCGAGATGCGACAGATTGCCGCACGCGAACCAGCGCCGCGCCCAGGGCGTAGAATTCGCCCACGAGTGCCGCCCGGTACTGCATCGACAAATGCCTCCAGCCAATCACCGCCAGCCTCCGTTTTTTCTCACAGGCACAGCCAACCCGCTGGTGCGCCTGGTAATGCTGCGCCGGATCGAAGTGCTGATGCAGGCGATCGTGCTGGTTCTGGCGGTCACCTGGCTCGGTATCCCGCTCGAGGTAGTGCCGATGAGCGCGCTCATTGCGCTGCTTGCCGCGGTCAATCTGATCACCCAGTGGCGACTCGACAAGGGGGCACCGGTCAGCGAGAACGAAATCCTCCTCCACCTCGCATTCGACGCCGGGATCCTCGGCCTGCTGCTCTACTTCGCAGGCGGGTCGGCGAATCCCTTCGTCTCGCTGTTCCTGCTGCCGCCAACGCTTGCCGCCGCGATGCTGCCGGCCCGGCACGCCTGGGCGATGGCCGCAATCACCCTGGCTGCGTACACCTCGCTGATCTTCTGGAACCTGCCGCTGCCGTCACCGCGAGGCGATCTGGCAGAACTCGACGCCCTGCTCGCACGCGCCACCGCTGGCGGTGAACACGCGGGGCACAGCAACAGCTTTGCCCTGCACGTTCTCGGCATGTGGCTCAACTTCGTGATCAGCGTCGGCGTCGTCGTTTTCTTCCTGACCCGCATGGCCGCCGCCCTCAAGGACCGCGAGCGCCAACTGGCCGCGGCCCGCGAGGCCACCTTGCGCAACGAACAGATCCTCGCACTCGGCACGCTCGCGGCCGGAGCTGCCCACCAGTTGGGAACGCCGCTGGGGACGATGGCAATCGTCATCCGCGAGCTGCAACTGAGCCATGAGAACGACCCCGAGATCCGGGAAGACTTGACGCTGCTGCGCGAACAGGTCGATCGCTGCAAGCAGACGATTTCGCAGATCCTGGCCTCGACCGGGCAGAGCCGCGACGAGAGCTTGCGCTCGATGACGCTCGACGCCTACCTGCATCGCCTGCTCGACGAATGGCAGATCATCCGCCCGCACGCCCTGCTCAGCGTCGCGCTGCAAGGCACACAGCCGGCACCCCTGATCGCCGCCGACCGCACTCTCGAACAGGCCATCCTCAACCTGCTCGACAATGCCGCCGATGCCAACGGCGCCAGCCAGGAAGCACTCCGTTTCGCCGCCAACTGGGATGGCGAAACCTGCCGCATCGAAATTCTCGACTGCGGCCCGGGGCTCAACGTCGACGCCGCGGAGCGTCTTGGCGACATGTACTTCAGTACCAAGGCCATCACCCCGGAGCGGCCCGGCGGCATCGGTATCGGCCTGTTTCTTTCCAACGCGACCGTCGAGCGCTTCGGCGGCAAGGTCGAACTCTTCAACCGCACCGACCGGCGTGGGGGTGCCTGTACTCGCGTCACCCTGCCAATGTCCCGACTGAAAGCCTGAAGCCGATGCCTGAGCGAAACCTGAAACAGCCTGACGACGAACGTTCGACGCTACTGCTGGTCGATGACGACGACGCGTTCCGACGCGTCCTCGCGCGCGCTCTCGAGCGTCGCGGCTACGCGGTGAGCGTCGCCGCCAGTGTCGAAGCGGCGCTCGTGAAAGCCCAGGCGCAGGCTCCCGAATATGCGGTGGTCGACCTCAAGATGCCCGGGGAATCCGGTCTGCGGCTGATCGACAAGCTGATGGAACTCGACCCCAACACGCGCATCGTCATGCTGACGGGTTACGCGAGCATCGCCACGGCGATCGAGGCGATCAAGCTCGGTGCCGTCCATTACCTCGCCAAACCGTGCGACGCGGACGAAATCGTCGCGGCACTCAACAAGAGCAGCGAGGGCGACGCGGCGATGGCGGTTGCCGACTCACCGCTGTCCATCGACCGCCTCGAATGGGAACACATCCAGCGGATCCTGGGCGAGCACCAGGGGAATGTCTCGGCGACCGCCCGGGCCCTGAAAATGCACCGCCGGACGCTGCAGCGAAAACTCGGCAAACGGCCCAGCAGAGAGTGACGATGACGACTTCCGGGCACCCGGCCATTGAGTACATACGGATCGACAAATGGCTGTGGACGGCACGCTTCTACAAGACGCGCTCGCTGGCGGCACAGGCGATCGCCGCCGGCCACGTCAGGCTCGCTGGCCATCCCGTCAAGCCCGCGCGCGACCTGCGTTGCGGCGACAGCCTCGAGATCGCCATCGGCGACACCATCTGGAGCGTCGTCGTCCGCGGCCTCAATGAACAGCGGCGCCCGGCAGTCGAAGCGCAGCAACTTTACGAAGAGACGCGCGCCAGCAGCGAGCGGCGCGCCACGCAGCGGGAAACACGCTTGCTCGCGCCAGTGCCCGGCAGCGACCTGCGCGGCCGGCCGACCAAGAAGGCCAGACGGCAGATCCGCGGTTTCAACGAAGGGTTCTGAGGTCAGCATGGTCAACCGCCTCCTGGCCGACGGCATCGTCGTGCTGCACTTCCTGTTCATCGCGTTCGTCGTTCTTGGCGGCGTCCTGGCGCGGCGCTGGCCAAGGCTGGCATGGGTGCACCTGCCCGCCGCTTGCTGGGGCGCCGCCATAGAACTGAGTGGCTGGATCTGCCCGCTGACGCCGCTCGAGAACCGCTTCCGGCAGGCTGCTGGCGAGGCTGGTTATGCGGGCAGCTTCATCGACCACTATCTCTTGCCGATCCTTTACCCGGTCGGGCTGACGCGCGAGATCCAGTACGGCCTGGCGGCTGTGGTGATCGTCGTCAATGTGGCAGTGTACGGGTGTCTCCTTCGTCGCCGCTGACCGGTATGGTGGTCCCCGGGAAGTGGACGAGGGCGATGCAGACGTGCTGACCCGGATCAGCGGGCGGAAACGTGTGCCGACGCCGCTGTTTCCGAACCGTGTTCCCGTTTGGCGATGAGGACCTTGTCTACGCGATTGCCGTCCATGTCGACCACCTCGAAACGCCAGTCCGCCAACTCGAAGTGATCCGACGCCGACGGTATGCGTCCGAGGGCATACATGATGAAGCCGCCCAGGGTGTTGAACGCGTTCTCGTCCTCCCCGGGCCAGTCGCCACTGATCGTGAGAAACCCTTTGACGCGTTCAACCGGGACGCTGCCATCGACCAGCCACGAGCCATCCTCGCGGATGACGATATCCTGTTCCTCGGGCGTCTCCGAGGTCGGCAGGTCGCCGACTATCGCTGTCAGCACGTCGCTGAGTGTCACCAGGCCCTGTAGTTCGCCGTATTCGTCGACCATCAGCGCGCATTGTTGGCGAGCCCTGCGGAAGGTTTCCAGCAACTGCGTCGTCGTTACGCCGGCCGGCACGTAGAGAGCCGGTCGCACAAAGGGCTCGATCGACAGAGGCTCGCCGGCGAGAGCCCCCTTGAGAAGATCGCTGGTGCGCAGGACGCCGACGATCTGGTCGGGGCCGTCCCGACAGACGACGACACGTTTGTACGGGCTTTCGGCCAGGCGCTCGCGAATTTCCTCCTCACTCTCGTTCAGGTCGAGCAGGTAGATGTCCTTGCGGTGGGTCATGATCGCACTGATACGCTGCTCGTCCAGCCGCAGGACATTGGCGACGATGGCCTGCTCGCTGGCGTGGAACACTCCCGACTGGGCGCCCTGGCCCATCAGAACCTTGATCTCGTCGTCGGTTACCGAAGACTCCTGGGTGCGTCGCGCTCCCAGCAGGCGCAGGAACAGGTTCGACGACGACGACAACAGCCAGACCAGTGGGCGCGCGAGCCGAGCGAGCAGGTTCATCGGTGGCGCGATCACCGAGGCGACGCGCTCCGGTGACAACAGGCCGAGGCGTTTGGGTACCAGTTCGCCGACGACTACCGAGAAATAGGTCAACCCGGCGACGACCACCGTCAGGGAGATGCCTTCCGCGTGCGGCGCGAGGAGCGGCCATGCCGCCAGCCGTTCGGCCAGCGGTACCGCCAGCGCGGTTTCCCCGATGGCACCGTTGAGAATGCCTACCGTCGTGATGCCGACCTGGACGGTGGACAGGAAGATCGAAGGCTCGTGGCTAAGCGCCAACGCCGAGCGCGCCCCCCGGTTGCCGTCGTCAGCCAGCTTCTGCAGGCGCGATTGGCGCGAGGAAACGACGGCGATCTCCGACATGGCGAGAACGCCGTTGAGCAGGATCAGAAAGAGAAGTAAGACGATGTCCATGGAAGCCTTGTCCAGGGGGCGCCGGCAACATGCAGCGCTTGATCGGCAGTCATTTTCCCGCCAGCGAGCGCCGTAGGATGTCGAGAACGATGCGCAGGTCCTCGATCGCTACCTGACCCGGAGCCGACGCCTTGTCGCCGACCGCGAAGGTCACCGACGAGCCGAAGGTCCAGCCGAAGAGGCGGCTCAGCGAGCCGTAGGGGCCCATCGACACGCTGATGATCGGCAGCCTGAGCTGCCGGCTGCCGGCGAGTGTCGCGCCGAGCAACGTCAGCACGTCGTCGATGGCGCGCGGGGTGACCGCCACCTTGGCGATGTCGGCACCAGCCTCCTCCATCGTCACCAGCTTGGCGACGATCTCGGCGGCTGGCGGCGTCTGCTGGAAGTCATGAAAGGAGGCGATCAATTGGGCTCCAGAGTGGTGCGCAGCCTGCCGTGCGGCCTGGAAATGCTGCGGCTCGTTGTTGATCTCGTAGTCTACAAAATCGACGCAGCCTGTCTCGCACACGGCCCGGTAGAGCGACAGAACCTGCTCTTCCTCTATCCCGATCGGCTCGCCGCCCTCGCGCGTCGAGCGGCGCGTGAAAATGATCGGCACGCTGCCGGCCTGCTTCCTGATCTCCCTCGCCAGCGCGACGACGCGCGCGCTGTCGGCGATGCCGGCGAAGAAATCGACGCGCCATTCGATCAGGTCGGGGCACTTCGCGCAGACGACGGCCACCTCGCGCAGAATGGACGGTTCATCGCGGGCGACCAGCGGCGTACAGATCAGCGGCTCCTTTCCCCCGGCAAGCGGTTGGCCGCGAACGTCGATGCCCTTGCTCATGCCCAAGTCACCCATTCAGTCGGACTCCCGGCGAGTGTACGGTTGGTGCAGATGCACTGGCGGTACCGACTTGCGGCGCAGGCGGATGTTGAGCATCTCGACGGTGACCGAGAAGGCCATGGCAAAGTAGATGTAGCCCTTCGGCACCTTGTGGCCGAAGCCCTCGGCGACCAGTGCCACACCGACGACCATCAGGAACGAGAGGGCCAGCATCTTTATCGTCGGATGTCCGGAAACGAAGCGCCCGATGGCGGCGGCAAACAGCATCATCAGGCCAACCGAGGCGACGACAGCCGCGATCATCACCGCGACCTCGTCGACCATGCCGACCGCGGTAATGATTGAATCCAGCGAAAAGACGATGTCGATGACGATGATCTGCAGGATGATCGCCGAGAAGGTCGCGCGCACCGCGGTCGATGCGTGCCCTTCTTGGCCTTCGAGCAGTTGGTGGATTTCCTGCGTGCTCTTCCAGATCAGAAAGACCCCGCCGCCAATCAGGATCAGATCGCGCGGCGAGATTGCCTGCCCGAACGCGCTGAAGAGCGGCGCGGTCGCGCCGACGATTACCGACAACAGCAAGAGCAGCGCGATGCGCAGGAACATCGCCAGGAACAGGCCAAGCTTGCGCGCCTTCTCGCGCGTCGCTGGCGGCAGGCGATCGACAAGTATCGAAATGAAGATGATGTTGTCGATCCCGAGTACCAGTTCGAGGGCGGTAAGGGTAGCGAAAGCCAGCCAGGCCTGAGGGCTGGCCAGCAGCGACATGACGTCCATGCAGTTATCCTGAGTAGGGTCCGCGCCGAGGGCGGCAAAGCGCCATTATAAGGAGCCTTGAGCACCGTCGCCGGCGATTTGCGACCGCGTAGGCAGGGGCTCGGGCCGGGGCGATGGAGGGCGCCGAGTGCGCCGGCGGGGCGTGTCCGGAGAATGCGAAAGGCATGTTCGGCGCGCCCGCGAGCTTCGCTTGGCGGCCTGGCCAGTCGGGGCGGGTTGACGAAATTCAAATTAATCAATACACTGCAGTTTCTCGTGCAGCAACCGAGCCAATCCCGGCTATTCTGCTGCACTCTCGCCGCTCTGCCTGTGGGTTTCCAGACCGCACAGAGTTCCGGCCTCAGGGTAGGTACCTCCCGCGTATTCGAGGCTTTGCACCCGCCTGTAACCGTCCATCGTCGTGCCGTCTTTTCTTGGCGCGACGACCAAAGTGAAGGAGAGAGCATGTCCGCAACTATCTCGCTAAAGAGTATTACCGGGCGTCGTACGGACGCCACTTTGAGCTTTATTCAACACAGCATGATGATCGTTGGCCTGATGCTCCTGCTGGGAGCGGTCAAGCCTCTTTTCGGCGGCCGTAGCGATACCGACGCGCAGCAGGCCGCCGAGGTGGCAACGGTCAGCGAAGCGGCCGAGGCGGAGCCGGTCAAGGCCGCTCCCGAGGCGCTGCCGCCACACCTGCAACGCGTTCTCGACTTCGTTTCGCGTCGCTACCGGGTCGCCCCGGAAGCGCTGGTTCCGGTCTTCGAGGCCGCGCAGACAGTTGGTCGCGAGCGTCGCGTCGACCCGCTACTGATCATCGCCATCATCGGTATCGAGTCGCGCTTCAACCCGTTCGCGGAAAGCGCTTTTGGCGCCAAGGGCCTGATGCAGGTGATTCCGGGCTATCACATGGACAAAGTGCCGCAAGGGGCAGGCGAGCAGCCTTTCCTCGACCCGGTGACCAACATCCAGGTCGGCGTGCATGTCCTGGAAGAGGCAATCCGCTGGCGCGGCGGCCTGACGGCTGGCCTGCAACACTACGGTGGCGCGCCCGACGATCCGGAGACGGGTTACGCGAACAAGGTGCTCGCCGAGAAGCAGCGCCTTGAGCAGGCCGCCAGGCGCGGTCCGGGCGCACGCGTCTAAGCGGCGTTGCCATTTGTCGCGATTCGCCGCGATTCGTCGCCAAGCCGGGGGGGCTAGGCCGCCACGCCGGCGCGCGCCATCCGTCGGATGGCTTGCCTGGCTTCGACCGAGAGGACGAGCTCCGAATGCGCCAGCGGTGTCAACAGCCGCTCGTCGAAGTGCAGTAGGCCGTCCTCGGTCTCGTGCAGGAATTCGCCTTCGATCAGATTGCCGATGAACGCCGCGAAGGTCACCTTCTCGGGAAACTCGGGCGTATTGAACTCGTAGAGCAGGGATAGCCGCTGTGCCAGCCGATGGCAGTTGTCCTCCAGCGCCGGGCGAGTCAGGTGGCCCGAACCATGCCGCTCGAGGAGCGCCAGGGTGAGAAAGTGACGTTCGAGCAGCGGTCGAATGGTTTCGCCGAGCAGGCGCAGTTCGACGAACTCCTGGCTGATCGGTTCGGGGGCGGCCAGCCGGCCTTCTGCTTCCGGGTGACGCAGCAGGGCGCGGGCGAGGAGCACGCGAATGATGGCTTCGCTGGCTGCGGCAAGCTCGTCGCCCGACCAGCGCAGAAACAGTTCCGCCCGCATCAGGGAGCAGATGCCAGCCACTGCCTGGGCGACGCGCGCGGCGTCGAGGTCGCGGTTATGGCTCACCAGGCAGGCGATCACCGCCGGCAGGGCAAAGAGGTGCAGGACGTTGTTGCGGAAGTAGGCGAGCAGTGGCGCCTGCTCCCGGGGCGCGCGAATCAGATCGCCGAGCGGATCGCGGAAACGCTCGACGAGCGTCAGCCGCTCGGCGTAGCCGACGACCTGTTGCGGATCGAGCGCGCAGCCGATCGTGGTGGGCGCGTAGGGCGCCAGACTGCTGAGGGCCTGGTAGTGTTCGATCATCCGTTGCAGGGCGTGCTCGTCGGCGGTGTGCTTCGGCGTGGCCAGCAGCGAGAGCGCGACCAGATTGACCGGGTTGAGCACGGCCGCCTCGTTGATCCGCTTGGCAAGTTCGGCTGCCGCGTGTCGCGTGGCGCGGCGTGACCAGTGCGACAACGTTTCGGCGGGTTCGTCGCGCCACCCCGGCTGCTGCACATCGAGAAAGCCGGCCAGCGCCAGCGGTGCGCCGAAGTTGACATGCACCTTGCCGAACACTCGCTTGATGCTGCGCACGCTCATGAAGAGTCCCCATAGCGATTCGCGCTGCTTGGGCTGGCCAGCGAGTTCATCGAGATACGTGCGTCCCTCCATCACCTTCTCGTAACCGATGTACACTGGCAGGAAGACCAGCGGCCGCACATGCTCGCGGATGAAGCTTTGCACTGTCATGCCGAGGATGCCGGCTTTTGGCGCCAGCATCCTGCCGCTGCGGCTGCGCCCGCCTTCGATGAAGTACTCGATCGGGAAGCCGCGCGCCAGCATCAGGTGCAGGTATTCGTGGAAAACCGCCGCGTAGAGCGGCTCTCCCTTGAAGCTGCGGCGCAGGAAGAAGGCACCGCCACGACGCAACAGCGAACCGACCAGCGGCAGGTTGAGGTTGGCGCCAGCAGCGATGTGTGGCGGCGTGAGTCCCTGGCGGTGGATGATGTACGAGAGCAGCAGGTAATCGATATGGCTGCGGTGACACGGGACGTAGACGATCTCGTGGCCAGCTGCGATGCGACTCACGACGTCGAAATTGTGCAACTCGATACCGTCGTACAGGCGCGTCCACAACCAGTTGAGGAACAGTTCGAGCGCGCGCACGACACCGTAGGAATAGTCGGAAGAGATCTCGAGCGCGAAGCGGGCGGCGCGCGCCCTTGCTTCGGCAGGCGAGATACCCTGAGTCGCTGCCTCGCTGGCGATCGCCAGGCGCACCTGCTCACCGGCGAGCACGGCGTTAACCTGCGTGTTGCGGTGTGAGAGGTCGGGCCCGATGGCCATCTGCCGCTGGCGGCGGAAATGGACTCGCAGTACCCGCGACAGCTTGCGTAGCGCCGGCTCCTCGGCCAGCCCTCCCTGCAGCAGTTCGCGCAGCGAGATCGGGGCGTTGTAGCGGACCAGTACGTGCCGGCCGTGCAGCAGGATGGCCAGCAACTGCCGCCAGGCGCCCGGCGGTCGCCAGGTTTCCGAGAACAACGCCTTGAGAATCGAATCCTGCTGGTCCGGACTGCGTCCCCAGAGAATGAGGACAGGCACCAGTTGCACGTCGACTTGCGGGTCGGCGACCGCCTGGCCGAGCAGGCTCGCCAGCAAGGGGGAGTGAGCGCCGCCGTCGCGTGCCCTGCCGGCCAGGCGGCGGTCACGGTTGAGAAAGAAGAAGGAGCGCGGCAAGCGCTGTCCGCCGATCGCCATCGGCGCCTCCGCGCGCGGCAACCCGGCCTGCCTCGACTCCTCGAAGAGAACCAGCAGGTTCGAGAGATGCCGGTCCTGAAGGACGTAACAGACCGGTTTGCCCGGGTCGAGGCCAAGTTCCTGAACGCTTGCCGGAAAGACGGTGGTGCGCACCCACAAATACAGTAGGCGGCGCGCCAGCGGGATGAACCAGTCGGAAACCTTGAAGAACTCGGCCAAGCCCTGCCGCTCCGTCGCCGGCGTACGCGCCCTTACTCCTCCTCGACGACCTTGTGCTGGGAAGCCAGGTGCTGCTGCGTCGCCGGTGGTACCTGCGCGTAGTGCGAGAAGGCAATGCTGTATGACCCCTGGCCGCCGGTCAGCGATTTCAGACGCGACTGGTAGCCATCGAGTTCGGCCAGCGGCACCTCGCCGGTGATTGCCATTACTCCAGGGCCACGCGGTTGCGTACCGGTCAGATGGCCGCGCTTGCTGGAAAGATCGCCGGTCAGGTCACCGGTCATTGCCTCCGGCGCCAGTATTTCGATGTCGACGACCGGTTCGAGGATGATCGGCTTGGCGCCGCGAATCGCTTCGACGGTGGCCTTGCGGGCCGCCGTGAAGAAGGCGATGTCCTTGCCATCGACCGGGTGCGACTTGCCGTCGTGAACGGTGACGCGCAGATCCTCGACCGGGAATCCGGCGACCACGCCGTCGGCCAGCGCCTGACGAACGCCCTTCTCGACCGCCGCCATGAAGACTCCCGGGATGACGCCGCCCTTGACGATATCGACGAATTCGAAGCCGGCGCCGCGTTCGAGGGGTTCGACGCGCAGGGCCACTTCGCCGAACTGTCCTGCGCCGCCACTTTGCTTCTTGTGCCGGCAGTGTCCTTCGGCCGAACCCGTGATGGCTTCACGATAGGCAATCTGTGGTGGCTTCGTATCCAGTTCCAGCTTGTACTGCTGCGACAGCCGGTTCAGTTTCGCCCGCAGGTGCATCTCGCCGAGACCACGGATCACCGTCTCGTTGGTTGTCGGATGGCGTTCGAGCCTGAAGCACGGGTCCTCCACTTCGAGCTTGCGCAGGATCTCGAACAGGCGCTGTTCGTCGGCCTTGCGCCGGGCCTGGACCGCCAGGCCCTGCATCGGCTGCGGAAACTCGAGTGGTTTGAGGTGGATCTGATCTTCGTCGTGGGAATCGTGCAGCACACAGTCGAACTCGATCTCGTCTACCTTGGCGATGGCGCCGAGGTCGCCCGGTGCCAGCGACTCGACTTCGACGTATTCCTTGCCCTGCAAGCGGTAGATGTGACCGACCTTGAACGGGCGCTTGCCGTCACCGACGAAGAGCTGCGAATCCTTTCTGATCGTCCCCTGATGGACGCGGAACACCCCGACCTTGCCGATGAAGGGGTCGCTGACCACCTTGAAGACGTGCGCCAGTACATGCTTGTGCGGATCGGGAACGGCCGCGAAGGCTTCTGCCGGCCCGCCGGGCTCGCCCCGATAAAAGGGCGGCGGATTGCCTTCGTGCGGATTGGGCGCCAGCCTGGCCAGGACGTCGAGCAACTGCGGGATGCCGGCGCCGGTCTTGGCCGACACGAAGAGAATCGGAATCAGGTGGCCGGCGCGCAGCGCCTTCTCGAAGGGGACGTGCAGTTCATCGGGGCTCGGGTCGACACCTTCTTCCAGGTAGCGCGCCAGCAGATCCTCGTCCTCCTCGACGATCTGATCGATCAGCGCCCGGTGTGCCGCCGCCACCGATTCGAAGTCGCTCTCGCCGGCGTCGTGGCCGAGCAGTTCGACGACTTCGCTGCCGTGTTTGGCCGGCAGGTCCAGCAACATGCATTCCCGACCGAAGCGTTCGCGGATCTCGCCGACCAGCGCCGGCAGATTGACGTTGTCGGCATCGATCTTGTTGATCACGATCATCCGGCAGACGCCGCGAGCCTCGGCCAGCTTCATCATGCGCTCACTCGATAGTTCGATGCCGTTCTGGGCATTGATCACCACCAGCGCCGTGTCCGCTGCAGCCAGCGCGCCGATCGCCTGACCGGCGAAATCGGGGAAGCCGGGCGTATCGATCAGATGAACCAGCACACCCTGCCACGAAAAACTCGCCAGTGCCGAACTCAGTGAGTGGCCGAATTCCTTCTCCTGCGGGTCAAAGTCGCAAACGGTATTGCCCTTCTCGACGGCACCGCGGCTGGCGATGGCGCCGGCTGCGGCGAGCAGGCTTTCGGCAAGCGTCGTCTTGCCGGAAGCACCGTGGCCGACGAGAGCGACGGTGCGAAGGTTACTGGTGGCGGTCTGGCCCATTCATCATCTCCCATGAAGTCGAGTGCACGCCGCAGCGGCAGGGATAGCCACGTGGCATGGTGGCTGGGCGCGCTCCCGCCATTTTACTCCGGCCAAGGCTGAATCGCTTGCTTGTCGTTTTTTTGCCTCGCGCGGGTGGCTGGGCGGCTCCTGGGGCGCTATCCAAAAGCCATCAGTTTTGTGTAAACGGCGTGACTCGGCTAGAGTGACGCGCTTTTACGTCGATGAACACCGTGTCAGGAGGCAGCATGGAAAACGACCAACCCGATCAACGTCAGGCCGATCTTCGCGAGGCCGCTCTTGAGTACCACCGTTACCCGACTGCCGGCAAGATCTCTGTCCAGCCAACCAAGGCTCTGAGCAACCAGCTCGACCTCGCGCTTGCCTATTCGCCGGGCGTTGCCTACGCGTGCCATGCGATCGTCGATGACCCCGGGTCGGTCAGCCTCTACAGCTCGCGAGCCAATCTCGTCGGCGTCATCACCAACGGTACGGCCGTGCTGGGACTTGGCAACATCGGCCCGCTAGCCGCGAAACCGGTGATGGAAGGCAAGGGCTGTCTGTTCAAGAAGTTCGCCGGGATTGATGTCTTCGACATAGAACTGGCCGAGAGCGACCCGGATCGGCTGATCGACATGATCGCGGCGATGGAGCCGACGCTTGGTGGCATCAATCTGGAAGACATCAAGGCCCCGGAATGCTTCTACATCGAGGCGAAGCTCAAGGAGCGGATGTCGATCCCGGTCTTTCATGACGACCAGCACGGCACGGCGATCATCTCCGCGGCCGCCATCCTGAACGCGCTCAAGGTCACCGGCAAGCCGATCGGCGACGTGACGGTCGTCTGCTCGGGTGCGGGCGCGGCTGCCATTTCCTGCCTCAACCTGTGGTGTGACCTGGGCTTTCGGCGCGAGAACATCGTCGTTTGCGACTCGAAGGGCGTGATCTACGTCGGCCGTGATGCCGACATGGAGCCGACCAAGGCGCGCTATGCCCGGGAAACCGGCGTCCGAACGCTGGCGGAGGCGCTCGTCGGTGCCGACGTCTTCCTCGGGCTGTCGGCGGCCGGCATCCTCCAGCCCGAGATGCTCGCCACCATGGCCGAACAGCCGATCGTTTTCGCGCTCGCCAATCCGACGCCGGAAATCATGCCGGAACTCGCCCGCGAGGTCCGTCCCGACGTGATCATGGCCACCGGTCGTTCGGACTATCCCAACCAGGTCAACAATGTCCTGTGCTTCCCGTTCATCTTCCGCGGTGCGCTCGATGTCGGCGCCACCGGTATCAACGAACAGATGAAGATGGCCTGCGTCAAGGCGCTGGCGGCGATGGCGCACCAGGAAGTGAGTGATGAAGTGGCCATGGCGTACCCGGGCCAGGAGTTGTCGTTCGGTCCGGAATACCTTATTCCGAAGCCTTTCGACCCGCGCTTGATCACCACCATCGCGCCCGCCGTCGCCGAGGCCGCGATGCTGTCAGGCATTGCAACCCGACCGCTCGGCGATCTGACCGCCTATCGGGAGAAGCTCAGGGAGTTCGTCTACCGCACCGGCGTTGGCATGCGCGCGGTTTTCTCGGCCGCCAAGCGCGGGCGGAAGACGCGCATCGTCTATCCCGACGGTGAGGAGGAGCGGATGTTGCGCGCCGCGCAGACGATTCTCGACGAGGGCCTGACGCGGCCGATACTGATCGGGCGTCCTGACGTGATTGCGTCGCGGCTCGAGAGGATTGGCTCGAAGCTGCGTGTCGGCAAGGATTTCGAACTCGTCGATCCGAATAGCGACGGTCGCTACAAGGAATGCTGGACGGCTTACCACCAGTTGCGCAAGCGCCAGGGTGTGACGATCGACATCGCCAAGACGCGCCTGCGCAACAACAACACGATCATCGCCGCGATGCTGCTCCGGCTGGGTTACGCCGACGGGATGATCTGTGGTCTGTCCGGCCGTTTCGGGCATCATTTGCGGCAGGTCGACGAGATCATCGGTAAGGCCCCGGGGTGCAACACCATGGCGGCGATGACCCACCTGCTGCTGCCCGGACGCGCCCTTTTTCTCTGCGACACGCACGTCAACGCCGACCCGGACACCAATCAACTCGTCGAGATAGCGCTGATGGCCGCGGATGCCGTTCGTCGCTTCAAGATCAAGCCGAAAGTGGCGCTCCTGTCGCATTCGAACTTTGGATCGTCGCAGACGCCTTCCGCTCGCAAGATGGCCGAGGCCGTGGCCATCATTCGTGCAAGAGCCCCAGAGTTGGCGATTGACGGCGAAATGCATGGCGACAGTGCGCTTTCACAGGCGATCCGCAGGCAGGCGGACCCCGAATCGCCGCTTGTCGGTGAGGCCAATGTGCTGGTGATGCCGAATCTGGACGCCGCCAACATCTCCCACCACCTGCTGAAGATGACCGGCGGGGATGGCATGGCTGTCGGCCCGATCCTGCTCGGCGCGGCGCGCCCGGTGCATGTGCTCTCGCCGACGTCTACGGTTCGCCGCGTCGTCGACATGACTGCGCTGGTGGTGGTGGACGCGGCCACTAAGTAGGCGCTGCCGCGCCCTCGGCAAGACTCCTGCTTCAGAGTTTACATGGATAGGTGGGAACCCTATAATCCGAGCTTCTTTCGAGGGGGTATAGCTCAGCTGGGAGAGCGCTTGCATGGCATGCAAGAGGTCCGCGGTTCGATCCCGCGTACCTCCACCAGCAAGTCGAAAGAAACCGGTTCGGGGTCCCCATCGTCTAGAGGCCTAGGACACTACCCTTTCACGGTAGGTACCGGGGTTCGAATCCCCGTGGGGACGCCAAGCAGCTATGCTTTGTTTGCCGCGACGACGTGCTGGTAGCCGCTACCAATCAGTTTGTGAGCGTCGAGCGACTCGGGTGAACTTCGCCCGAACAGTTTTCGCTGGTGTCCCGTAAGTTCGGTGGACTTGCGTGCCAGGTGTGCGCTCAGGTCGGTCACGACGCGGCGATTGCCACTTCCTTCTTCGCCACACTCCCCTTCGTCGTCGGAACTGCGACATTCTTCACGAGAATTCAGACGAGCGTCGTGCAAGATGCCATGGTGCTCCTGTCGCCGACTTCCGTGGAGAAGCGCAGTACAAGATGCCGGTCATGGTTCTCACAGCGGGGCAGCTCAGGTCAACCACTACTGCGGCCGGACGTTAGTGTAGTTGTCATGTGGGGCATGCCGTCTCGCCAGATAACGGGTGGGTAACGGCGAATTGGGAGAGACTCAGCCTGGTGAGCGAACTGCTTGGCGACCTTGTCGGCGATCAGGATTCGTCTCTGCTCTTACGGCTGGTCGGCTGTCGTTCGCAACAACTTGCAAGCGGGCTCGGTCGGCGAGCTATACTTGCGATGCGGGTTGAGGCGTCTCGGCATCGCGAGGCGGGGAACGTAGGGCTCACTTGGTACGAAGGGTCAGAATGAAAAAATTCGGTTTGTCGTTGATCGCTCTGTCGCTGTTGCCGATCCCGGGCTGGGGTAACGACATTGGCGCCGAGGTGCAGTCGGCCGCAGCGCCGAAGACACCAGCAATCAAGACCATCACCAACTTTACTCAGTCGTTGCGCTGCATGGATGAGCTCTTGTACGCCTACGGCAAGCAAGGCATCGCCATCACCTCAACCGGCATCCCCGATGAAACGGGCAAGGTGAAGACGGGTACCAAGGAGATGTTGATCACTGCCGTCTCCAAGATGACCGTCAAGAGTAACGCGTTTGATTTCATTGACTTCCATTCCGGGGCCGATGACTTGGGAGCGCTGTTCGCGGCGCGTGGCGATCAGAATCGCCTCATGCCTGACTATTACATTCGCGGCTCGATCACTCAGATGGACGACAACAGCGTCCGCAAGAACAAGGGTGTCGGATTTTCGCTGCCGTTCCTTGACCTCGGGGTGTCGAAGGATGACGCCTACGACTTGATCAGCATGGACCTGAGTATCGGCGATGCCGCCACGCGCAAGATCATTCCGATCACGAGTACCTCGAACACGCTGGTTCTCATGAAGGGTGGTATATCGGGTGAGGGTGGCGGCAAAATTGGTAAGGTCGGCTTGAGCTTCAACATTGACGTCAGCCGTAGTGAAGGCGTCGGCGCGGCGACCAGGACGCTCGTCGAACTGGGTCTCATCGAAACGCTGGGCAAGTTTACCCAAGTGCCATACTGGAAGTGCCTGGACACGGATCTGACCAATCCGCTGATTCGCGAGCAGGCGCGGGAGTGGTTCGACAATGCCAAGGAGAATGATCGAATCCTTTTCGTGCAGCGCAAGCTCGCCGGGATGGGACGTTATGACGGTCCGCTCAATGGTGCAATGAACGCGACGCTAAAGACTTCGATCTCCGAGTACCAGGCGGCGAGTGGTTTGATTGCTGACGGTACGATAAACTTTGATCTTTATGCCAGCCTGCTTGACAACCTGCAAAATCAAATTGCTGCGCTTCCGGCGGCCGGAGGTCCGAAGTCGAACTATGTTCCCGGTGTGAGCCCGGCCAGCCGGCCGCCAGCGGTGACGCAAGTGGTTGCGACACCCGCAGCTGGACCGATGAATGCGCCCAACCCGATCTTCAAGATGAAACTTGACACCGATCGGGGGAGCAAGCCGGCGTACCGTGTCGGCGATTTTCTCAACCTGACGTTGTCGATGAATACGCAGGGTACGGCGTATTGCTACTACCAGGATGTATCAGCGACTACCGCGCGGATATTCCCGAATCAGTTTCGCTCCGATTCGTCAGTCCCCGCCGGTGCTGGCGTAAGGATACCGTCTGGCGGCTTCAAGATCAGGTTCGACCGGCCAGGACCCGAGCGGGTCGCTTGTATTGGCTCAGACCGTGAGTTGGTGATCCCAGGATCCTTGCGTGGTGCGCGCGATCTATCCCCTCTGCCCGTCAAATCGGTGGACGAGGTTATCGGCCAGTACAAGCAGAACAATCCAAGTGCGGTGGTCAGCATGGTTGATATCACGGTCAGTCAGTAGCGTAGCGAATGACATGGCGACCCAACTTCCTTCTTTGCCGCAGGATCTGCCCCGTCTCTTGGGACTGGTCCCCGCAGCGATCCTTGGCTGTTTCCTTGTCGTATCGAGCCAGCCTGCAGTTGCTGAGATCATTGTCGGAGGGAGTGGTGGTTCGGCGCCCGGAGGCGGTGTCGCATCGCAGGGCGCTCGCGACGCTCGACAGCGTGCGACAGTCGAACGCTGGAAGGGTGACGGCGACATGAACAGTCCGAACGTCGTTATCATCAATGGGGTTAACAACGGCGTCGGTGGAAATGACTGGTCCGCTACCGGCTCACCGGCTGCCAATAGCGCCGCGCACAACAAGAGGCGGGCCACTGAGAATCGCGTCTTTCTTGGCGATGACGCGCCAACCCCGGCCGTTGTCGTGGTCCCTTCCGGACAGAATGCTGCCCCTTACTACGGCTCGCCGGCAGAAGAGTCGGCGTCGAGGAACGCTGCGCGCGCCAACGCGTACCGGCAGCGCAATGATTAGATGATGCCGCGTCGGCGCAGCCTTGAGGAGAGTCACCAATGAGGTTTCCTGCAGCAGTTTTCTTGTTTGGTTTCTCGCAACTGACCGCTGCGCAAGTGTCAATCGATCTTCCTGGTGTCAGCGTGAAGACCGGGGCGGGGTCGTCCGTCTCCAAGTCCGGGAACACCGTGGCTAACGAGAAGGGCGTTATCAGTCCCGATGCTGACGTTGAAGGCGTGGTGATCATCAACGACGCTCTGAGTATTGACGGCGTACCGATTGCTCGGGGAGTCACGGAGTACGTTTCAAAGAAGACAAGGAAGGTTTATTCCATCCGGTGGGGAAAGAAGGGTGAGGGTGTGACCGTCACCGAGAAAACCCGATGACAAGGCCGGCCCAACGGTGTTTTGGTTGAACTGGAGGAACTCGTGCGTTTGCCTCAATTCGTGAATCGCGTGGTGCTGGTGCTTGGACTAGCGGCGGGCTTGCTGGGAAGCGCGTTCGTCGGTGCTTTCGAGGTGAAAGAGGGCGACCTGAAGACGATCTTCTACGCCAAGACCGATGTACCTGTCGTCTGGCGTTATACGCCCAACAGCGAGGTGATGATTCTCGACATGCCGGGACTCGAACTGTTGGGTCGGACGTTCAACCGGGTCACGCAGTTGACTGAACAGCAGTACACGGAGGCCTATCCACGTGTGCTGACCTCGCAAGAGCTCTCACGATACATCGGCAATGCACACCGCACCTTTGCGAACTTTGCTGCCGGTCATGATCTGCGCATTTCCGATCTTGTCCAGTTCTTCAACCTCGCCGACCGCGACAAGGTTGAGCTGTTTCCAGAGGAGTATGCGCTGCGCGATTTTCTCCTGCAACAAGGCCTGATCAAGGAGTGGCGCGGGTTCTACCAGGCGCAGAAGCCGCATTCGATCATCCTGTCGATCCCACAGGTCCAGGACCGGCGGGGGAACGAGCCTGCGCTGACGAGTCAGGCCCGCTACGCGATTCTGCTGCATGAACTCTCGCACGCCGAGTTTCACACCAACGCGGCCTATAACAAGTACTGCAGGGGTTTTTGGGCGAGCGGACTGACGGAGTCGCAAAGAGAGGCTTTCAGGAAATTTCTCGCGGGTATGCGTTACTCGGTGGAAAACGAGGAGCTTGTGATCAACGAAATGCAGGCGTATCTGGTATTCACTCCGGATGCCGGAGCGTTTTCGGCCGCCAGGCTTGGGGTTTCCGAAAGCTCGCTGGCTGGTATGCGCGAGGCATTCGTACGCGGCCGACCGCCAGTGCAGCTACCGTTGCGGGTCAAGGCAGGGGAGTTGCCATGAGTAAACGTTTCTCGATGGGATGGTGCGCTGTTTTTCTTGTCGGGGCAGGGATACCCCTGTCGTGTCTGGCGCAGAAGACGACGCGCATTCAGGGAAATACCGAGATCAATGCCTCGTCGAACAACACGACGGCTGTCGCAGTCGGTAGCAACGTGGTCGCCAAGAACCGGGTTGGCGTTGTCCAGGGTGACAAGAAGGGAAACACACGCATCAACGTTTCGACCTCGAACGTCACAACGGTTGTCAGCGGAAGGAACAAGAAAGCGTGTACAAACATAGGAGCGATTGTCAGCGATGAATGCAAGTAAACCCATACTGGCGCAGTACCTTGTCGCCGCCATCTTCTGTGCGACGACCGGCGTCGCCTCTGCCGTGCAGAACCTCAATGCGTCTTCGCAGACCAAGGTTAATAATGCCATGGCGAAGGCTTGGCAAAAAGGCGGTAACCCTAACGATCCGGCCTTGCAGAAGCGGGTAGTCAATATCGGAAGCAAGAAGGCCGGGACGTGCGACGTCAACGTCGGGACGGTTCAGCCCGGGCAGAGGGCGCCGAAGGACATCGTCGTGACGACCAAAGAAGTTATCAACGTGTGCAAGTGAGAGAGCCCATGAAAACGAACCTGTATCGAGTGGCCCTGGTGGCTGCTTTCGTGACCCTGACCGGTGGTGCAACCGTGCTTCCCGCCGCGGCCGCTGACGATGAGACGTCCAGTCTCGATGAACTACGGCGGGCGATGACAGAGCCGTCCGAGGCTCCAAAGAAGAAGCGGACGCGGGCTATCGTCTTCGATGGCGACTCGGCGCAAGCGCCGGCCAGCGCGGCGCCGGCTGCCGCCGGCGGTGCTCTGGACTGTGCAGCCCTGCCACCGGATGTGAGGGCGACGGCTGTCCAGTTTCCCATCCAGTTTCGTCCGGGCAGTGCGAACATAACGCCAGCGTCTGGTAACACCCTCATCGAGATAGCAAAGATTCTGTCGCTGACGCCCGATCGCTGCATCATTGTCGAAGGGCATACCGACGCGGAGGGCAATGCCGATAGGAACATGGCACTATCGCGTGATCGTGCAAACTCTGTGGTGAAGTTCATTTCTGACAAGGGAGCGGTTGAACGGAGACGCCTGGTGCCGGTTGGCAAGGGTTCAACCGATCCGCTCAAGGACCTCGACCCGCGCGACTCACGGAATCGTCGCGTTGTGTTCAAGGTTGTCGCCGGCTGACGGCAGACATCGTTATCGTCATCATTATTTCTATCCAGGAGAAACCTTATGCGCACCATCAGCACCTTGATCATCGCCGCCGCCTTTGCCGCCTCCCCTGCTTTCGCCCAGAAGACCGAAGTCAAGGGCAAGACCGAAATCGACGCCAAGCAGGAAAATGTTGCTGCTGTCGCGATCGGCAAGGACAATACGGCGAAGAACACGGCCGGCGCCATCAAGGGCGATACGAAGGTTCAAGGCAACACCAAGATCAAGGCTGAGCAAAAGAACGCCGCCGCTGTCGCAATCGGCAAGGGCAACACCGCAGCCAACGAAGCCGGCGTCATCGGCGGCAAGTAAGTTTCCGGTCCTGAGGCTACCGCTGACGGATGCTCGTCAGCGGTAGCCTTTGGTTTTGTGAGCCGAGAAGGACAGCATCGGCATCAAGTACAACACAAGAGGCGAGGGAAGGGCTAAGATTCCGGCTTGGCGGCGAGTCGGTGGCACTTCGGCCGCCAAGAGGCGCAGCACCACAGCCGAGGACATAGGGTGCGAGGGACCGGAGGAAGGCAAGCAGTGGCTGTCGCAGATCGGTTGTTGCCGAGCGACGATCTTCTAGCACGTCCCCGTTGAGCGCCTGAACGCGATACGCTTTTCCGACCAACGCCTTTGTGGAAATCTGTCATGTTCAGAACAGGAATGCACAACACAATTCCCGTCACCGTAGCCAAGGGCGTTTTTTGCCTGTTCTTGCTGCATACGGGGACGGCCCGAGCAGCCGAACCTGGCGCGCCAGGGGCCCCCATCTGGGGCGCCCAGGTCAAGGTTTCCCGCGGTGTTGTCAGCATTGAGCGCGACGGGCAGCGCTACCCGGGTATCGTCGGTGCGCGGTTGAAGGAGAAGGATGTCATCCAGACTGGCGGAAACGGCTCGGTCGGCATCATGTTCAATGACAACTCGACCCTTTCGCTTGGCCCGGATGCGGAGGTGCTGCTGCAACGCTATGCTTACGATTCGACGACGTACATGGGCGCCTTCGATGCCTACATCAAACGAGGGACCGTCTCCGTGCAGGCAGGCAACATCGCCAAGCAGGCGCCAGAAGCCATGCGGATGGTAACTCCGAAAGCCGAGGTCACGGGAACGGCGAAGAATTACGTTGTCAGCGTTGGGGAATAGGGCATGAAAAGGCTAGCAATCACACTCGCACTGTCTTTGATGACCACCGCGTGCGCGCATCGCGACACTTATGTGCTGCTTCCCGACGGCAGTGGGCAGGCCCCGGGGGCGCTTACCATCAAACCTGCGGAAGGTGGCAACGCACTCAAGCTGGATCAGCCTTACCAGACCGCCAGGTCGACCATGGGTGGCGGCCTGGAAGCGGGAAGAACCGACGAGCAGGAAGTCAGGAAGCGCTACGGAGCGGCGATCGACGCTTCGCCGCCACCGCTAGTCCGCTTTACGCTGTATTTCCTCGAGGGTAGTGACGAACTGACGGCCGCCTCGAAGACTGAACTCGTGGCCATTCTGGCGGAGATCAAGGCGCGGCCGGTCCCTGATATCGTCATTGTCGGTCACACCGATCGCGTGGGGATGGTCGCCGATAACGATCGCCTGGCGCTACGGCGGGCAGACTCGTTCAGGAAGAAGCTGCTGCAACAAGGCATCGCAGACGAGGCGATACAGACGGCGGGTCGTGGTGAACGCGAGCCGCTGGTCAACACGCCGGACGAGACGCCTGAACCGCGCAACCGTCGGGTCGAGATTCTCGTCCGTTGATGCTTTTGGTGAGGGACGCGGCATGATCACCAGAGTGTTGCACGCGCTGGTGTTGTTCGGCTTGGTCGTCGGTCAGCTTGTCGGTGGGGAGGCACAGGGGCAGGTGTCCGTCGAGCCGATCCTGCGGATAGAGACTGGGGGCCACCAGTCCCTGGTTACGCGTGTGAGCACCGATGCCCAGGGACGCTGGGTCCTGACCGCCTCCGAGGACAAGACGGCCCGTCTTTGGGACGCCGCAACCGGTAAGTTGCTGTCCGTGCTGCGTCCGCCCATTGGCCCCGAAGGTGTGGGGGCAATCTACGCTGCGGCGCTATCGCCAGATGGCAAGCAGATCGCCTTGGGCGGCAACGCAGCGTTCGACGGCAAGACGCATTCCCTTTACCTGTTTGATCGCGCTTCCGGCCGGCTGCCCGCGAAAAGCACTCTGTCCGGGCTCGAAGCTCCGCTGACGCAGTTGGCGTGGTCGAAGGACAGCCAGTTGGTAGCGGTTGGTCTACGGCAATCCGGTTTGCGGGTGTTTCAGCGCAACCTCGGATTCGTCGGTAGCGACCCCGAGTACAACGAGGCGATCTATGGGGCGGATTTTTCGACTGACGGGCGGCTGGTGACGTGCAGTCTCGACGGTAGCGTCCGCCTCTATCGCGTAGACAAGAAAGGGCTGGTCCGGACAGCGCGCAAGCAGTTGGCGTCGGGTCGCCCCTACTCGGTCGCGTTTTCTCCGGATGGGAGCCTGATAGCCGTCGGCTACCAGGATGCCGGGCACATCGACGTGCTCGACGCCGCTTCGCTGACACCGGTGTACGCAACGCCGTCGAGTAAGGAAGGTAACCTCGGCCGCGTTGCCTGGACCGGTGATGGGCGGGTGCTGATCGGTGCCGGAACAGCCAGGGCGAACGAGCGCTTTGCCGTCTTCGCTTTTGGCGATGCTGGTCGGGGCCCGGCGCGCGAACTCGCTGGCTTCACCAACATCGTGACGGCACTGGCGCCTCTTCGGGATGGAGTTATCGTGGCGACCGCCGAGCCCTCGTGGGCCAGCTTTGATGCTGCGGGAAATCGTCGGCTTCTCGCCCGGCCGCAGACCGGCGACTTTCGTGATGCCGGAGACCGTTTCAAGGTTTCAGTGGACGCACAGCTGGTCTCGTTCCCGACCATTCCTGGTGGCGAGAGCCTCGTCTTCGATCTGGTGAAGGGTGATCTGCGTCGCCCCGGGTCAGAGGCGAAGGTCGAGCCACCGCGACAGCCTGGTTGGGGTGGTGGCCCGAGCAACTGGAAGAATTCGACGACGCCGAAGCTGGGTTCGCGCCAGCTGCAGCTTCGTCCCGGGGAGGTTTCGAGGAGCGTGGCGCTTTCCCCGGACAAGCAGCGCTTCGTCCTTGGCACGGAATGGTATCTGCGCGCTTTCGATAGCGAGGGCAGTCAGGTTTGGGAGCAGAGAACGCCGGCAGCGGTATGGGCGACCAACATCAGTGGCGACGGCCGATGGGTTTTGGCCGCACTCGGGGACGGGACGGTTCGCTGGTATCGCATGCAGGACGGCCGAGAGCAGCTTTCCTTGTTTGTCCATGTCGATGGCAAACGTTGGATCATCTGGTCGCCTGCTGGCTTCTACGACACCTCGCTGGACGGCGAAGACCTGGTGGGCTGGCACCTGAACAGAGCCATGAACCAGGCGTCGGATTTCTTCTCGGTGGGTCGTTTCCGCGACCGATTTTATCGTCCGGAGATCATACAAAGCATCATCCAAACGGGCGACGAGGGCGAAGCCATCCGTCAGGCACAGGCCGCTGCTGCCGCCCTGGCGGCGACGGAACCGCCCGCCTTGCCCGCTACGGCCGGGGCAAGCAAGGGTGCGGGTTCGCTGCCACCGCGACCAGCGGTAGCCGTAGAGAAGACCGCCGTGGCGACGGTGCTGCCGCCGGTGATCGACCTGCAGACCGAAAGCCAGATCGAGAGCTCCGCCAGCACGGTTCCTGTGCGTTTCGTGCTGCGTAGCCCGAGCGACGCACCCGTGAGCGAAGTCAAGGTGCGCGTCAATGACAAACTTGTGCGCTCGCTGGACAACAGGGCGTTGCGGAGCGCCCGCGGGGAAGCCCAGGAAGTTCAGGTGGCGGTACCGCCGGTCGATAGTCAGATCAGGCTGTTCGCCGCCAACAAGTACGGCAAGTCGGAACCGGTGGTGATCAATATCCGGCGTAGCGCGGCGCCATCCGGCAAGGTTGCGGAAACGCGTTTTGAAACCCTCTACCTCTTGATCATCGGTGTCAGCAAGTACCCGGAGGAGTGGAAGCTGGATCTTGCCGAGAAGGACGCGCGTGACTTCAATCACCACATGGTGCGTCAGGCCGGCCAGCTCTATGGGACGGCTCAGCCGCGCTTGTTGATCAACGAGCAGGCGAGCCGGGAGAAGATCCTCGAAGGATTGCGCTGGTTGAGGGAATCCGTTGGCGAGAAGGATGCCGGAGTGGTCTTCATGGCTGGTCATGGCGACCGGGTCGGGTCAGCCTACTACTTCATTCCCGGTGATCCCGACGTGCTGCCGTCGCGCTCGGAGTTCAAGAGTACGCAGGAGTTCGACGCGTGGAAGCAAAAGAACGCGCCGAAGCGGTGGGTGCCGGGTGAGGAGATCTCTCGTACTCTGCTTGGCCTGAAGGGTCGTGCGGCATTTTTCATCGACACCTGCCATTCCGGGATCAACGCCCGTCCGGGGCAGTCAACGAATCCGGACCTGACCAAGGCCCTCAACGAGATCAATGAGGAACGCGGGGTGATCGTGTTCGCCTCGTCGACCGGCAAGGAACTCTCGCAGGAAGACCCGGCCTGGGGCAACGGGGCGTTTACCAAGGCCATCATCGAGGGAATTCGCGGTGGCGCAGACTTCAGGAAGGATGGCCTGATTCGGCCGTCGACTCTGCAGAGCTACGTTACCGATCGAGTGATGGAGTTGACGAAGAAGGAACAGCGACCGGTGATCTTCACGGTCGGTATTGATGAGCCGATTGCCGTTAGGGGGCAATAGTTTTCTTGACAGGGGGAGTACAGCATGACGAACAGTCGTTTCACCTTGCGTCGTAGCGCCGCAGCGCTGGCGAGCGTAATTCTTGTGACGGCCTGCGCGACGAATCCGGATGGTTCGACAAGGATGGACGACCGAGCAACCGGTGCACTCATCGGTGCGGCAGCCGGATGTGCCGTCGGCGCGGCCGTGAACGGCGGCAAGGGTTGTCTGGTTGGCGCGGCAGCAGGGGCGGCGGTGGGCTTCCTGATCGGCTGGTACTTCGAATCGAAGAAGATTGCCAGTGCGAACGACGTCAATGCCGAGTACAAGAAGAAGAAGGGTCAGGTCGTTCCCAAGGACGACGTCAAACCGGCGAAGTTCGATACGGTTGTCAAGCCCGGTGTGCCGGAGAAGGACGGGCAGCGGGAAGTGCAGGTAACGTCGAATACGGACCTCATCGGCTATGGCGACAAAGCTCCGGAGGTGACCCAGAAGTACGCGATCTACGACGAGAACAACAAGCTGGTCGAGGAGAAGAGTGAGCGTGTGGCCGCCGTGGACGGCGCGGGCCGCTATCAGACGGACTCCAAGTTCAAGCTGCCGGCGTCGGCCAAGGGGAAGAAGTACACGGTCAAGACGAGCCTTGTCGCCAACAACCAGACCTACAAGGAGAACTCGTACAAGGTCTCGGTCCTGGACGATGGCTTCATGATCGCTATGGCCAATTGAGCGGGTGATCGGAAGGTGAGCAAGGACTGGCCGGGCGGCTTCCGCCCGGCCAGTGCCGTTTACCGACCCCGACCCCGTCGCCGCGATGATTCGCCGGACTGCGCGGATGGGGTCATGGCTTGGTCTTTGCGGCGATGGGTGGGGCGCGGGGCCGACAATCGTTTACCGATACGGCGGCGCCAGACGGACGGCGCGGTCCCCATCAACTTTCTTGCTAATGGCCTGACTTTCCAGTAACTTGATTGGGCACGTTGGGGGTGCCGCGCCGCTGTCCGGCTGGCTGAGAGAGTCCCTTCGAACCTGTACGGGTCATGCCGTCGTAGGGAAGCGGAGCGCATCTGGTGATGTGCTGTGTTCCGACTCCGTCCTGCCTCACCAGGCCCTTGCACGCTCCCCCTGTCAGCCGTGCTTTTGCCACACCCCTTCGCAAGGAAACACCATGAACGCTAACGACAAATTCATTGCTACCGATGCCCACGTAGATCAAGCAGCCATCAAGCCGCTGCCCAATTCGCGCAAGGTTTACGTCACCGGTAGCCGCCCGGACATCCGGGTACCGATGCGCGAAATCTCCCAGTCGGACACGGACACAGCTTTTGGGGGTGAGAAGAACCCGCCGATCTATGTTTACGACTGTTCGGGACCGTATTCGGATCCGCTGGCGAAGATTGACATCCGGCAGGGGCTGCCGGCGCTGCGCGCGCGGTGGATCGCCGAACGAGGCGACAGCGAGCCGCTCGCCGATCTGAGTTCCGATTTTGGACGCGTCCGCGCGGCCGATCGCGCTCTCGATGAAATGCGCTTCCCCGGACTGCAGCGGAGACCACAACGGGCCAGGGCGGGTGCCAACGTCAGCCAGATGCACTACGCCCGGCGTGGCATCATCACGCCCGAGATGGAGTATGTCGCCATTCGCGAGAACAACAACCGGCGCACCTATGTCGAGCAGCTGCGCGCCTCCGGCCCGCAGGGTGCGCGCCTGGCGGAGATTCTCTGTCGTCAGCATCGCGGGCAGAGTTTCGGGGCCAGCCTCCCGGAGGAAGTCGTCCCGGACTTCGTTCGTTCTGAAGTTGCGCGCGGCCGGGCGATCATTCCGTGCAACATCAACCATCCGGAAAGCGAGCCGATGATCATCGGCCGCAACTTCCTGACCAAGATCAACGCCAACATCGGGAATTCGGCCCTCGGTTCGAGCATTCAGGAGGAAGTCGAGAAGATGACCTGGGCGATCCGCTGGGGTGGCGACACGGTCATGGACCTGTCAACGGGCAAGAACATCCATGAGACGCGCGAGTGGATCATTCGCAACAGCCCGGTGCCGATAGGGACCGTGCCCATCTATCAGGCGCTTGAGAAGGTTGACGGGAAGGCCGAAGACCTGACGTGGGAGATTTTCCGCGACACCTTGATCGAGCAGGCTGAGCAAGGCGTCGACTACTTCACGATTCACGCCGGCGTGCTGCTGCGTTACGTGCCACTGACGGCCAAACGTCTGACGGGCATCGTTTCGCGCGGTGGTTCGATCATGGCCAAGTGGTGCCTGGCCCACCACAAGGAAAGCTTCCTGTACACGCACTTCGAGGAGATCTGCGAGATCATGAAGGCTTACGACGTTGCTTTCAGCCTCGGCGACGGCTTGCGCCCCGGCTCCATCTACGATGCCAACGACGAAGCCCAGCTTGGCGAGTTGAAGACGCTCGGCGAGCTGACCGAGGTCGCCTGGCGGCATGACGTTCAAGTGATGATCGAGGGACCGGGCCACGTGCCGATGCACATGATCAAGGAGAACATGGATCTGCAGCTCGATTCGTGCAGAGAGGCACCGTTCTACACCCTGGGGCCGCTGACGACCGATATTGCTCCCGGCTACGACCACATCACCAGTGGTATCGGCGCTGCGATGATCGGGTGGTTCGGCACAGCGATGCTCTGCTACGTGACACCGAAGGAGCACCTTGGTCTGCCGGACAAGGACGACGTGAAAGAGGGGATCATTACCTACAAGCTGGCGGCGCATGCGGCAGATCTGGCAAAAGGTCACTCGGGTGCGCAGATTCGCGACAATGCTTTGTCGAAAGCGCGTTTCGAGTTTCGCTGGGAGGACCAATTCAACCTGGGCCTCGATCCCGAAAAAGCACGCGAGTTTCATGACGAAACCTTGCCCAAGGATTCGGCAAAGGTGGCGCATTTCTGCTCGATGTGCGGGCCGCATTTCTGCTCGATGAAGATCACCCAGGAAGTGCGGGACTTCGCCGTGGCGCAAGGGCTTACGGCGAGTGAAGCGCTGACCAGAGGGATGGAGGTGAAGGCGGTCGAGTTCGTCAAGGCGGGTGCGGAGGTCTATCACAAGCTCTGAGGGGCTGGGCGGTCCGCTGCTACTGGGCTAGCTGTAGCGAGCCATGGATAGGGAGGGGAACATGGACCGGCAGGATCTCGCGGAGTGGAGTTGCGAACTTGACGACGAGGAGTTTGTGGTCGCTCTTGCCGCCCTTGGTGTCCTCGCTGCCTCCGGTAGGGCGAGGGAGCTGGCGTCAGCGGTTGATGCACGGGCACGAGAGGGTGAAACGCCGAGCCTGGTGGCGGCTACTCGAGATCTGAGCTCACGATTTGTAGCGCTTGATGCAGCGGGAGATGGTCTGCTCAACTGGCGGGCGCCACCGCGACGCATGGGGCGAGGCGGTGGGCTGGCGAAGTGGCCGCCGGCCCCGGTTCTGCTGATGGCTTGGGGCGACTACCTCGCTCAGGTGGCGAAGTGGCGAAGGCCCGGCCTGGCAGGCGGGCCGCGTCTGGCAGTGCATGATGGCAAGCGACAGCCGGGGCGAACGCTGTCCTTCGCGCAAGCGCTGGCGTCGCCGGGGGCTGGCCTGGCGAGCGTCTTCGTTGCGGACATGTTTGCTGCTGACGGTCGAACCAATTGGCGTTGGCCCTTCACTGTCGCGTCACTGGTCGACGACCCTCTGGCGCCAGAGCTGGCGGTGGCGCTGGGCGGTGGTCTGCCGGCCGGGTCGCCATACCGCTTCGTGACGGTGGAGCGCTCCGATGCCGAGGTGGAAGTACTGGTTGTCGGGGCGAGCCTTGGTCAGGCGCTGGCGCGGGTGTTGACCAGAGACATTCGCTTGCGCTGCTGCGTGGTGATCGTCTGCGGTTTTGCTCAGGATTCACCCGCGGAAGCGGCGCCGCTGTTGCGCAGTCTCGTATCCAGGCTAGCCGCGGAAGGCGTTGCGGTCGTCGGCGCGGTAAGCGAAGTCAGGGAGTTGGTTGCGTGTGTCGGTAAGTTTGCTGCCGGCTTGGCGGCGAACCAGCCGATCGACCTTGCTTTGTGCTCGGCCTTCGGGGGCAAAGTGTTGCCTCTGCTGAATCAGGATCTTCTCGCTCTGGCCAGGCCGGAGCGATCGCTGGACGCGCTGTCGCATCGATTGCGTTGCCTGCCGCCTGAGATGAGGCTCGACCTTGCGGCAGAATCGGCGCAGCAGCTCGGCGTGGCCGAGAAGGAGTTCGCGCCAAGGGCCCGCGGTGGCCGCTCGGGTGGAGGGGAACTGGGGACGGTACGCGGCGTGCCGGTCGGTGCTGGCTCTTTGTCAGACCTTGCCGCCCAACTGCGAGCTGCCGAGGCGCAGATACCGAACTCCCGCTACGTTCAGCAGAAGAGCTTTCGCCGGATCAGAGACCGCTTTGTCGCCGAGCGACGCGGTTATGTAGTTGGCGAACCGGTGCGAGTGCGGGTACTGATTGGTCCCCGCAAGGCTGGCGTCAGCGCGGCACCCAGCGCTTTTCCGGAGGACAAGCTGGAACGGGATCGGTCTACGCATCGCCTGCAGTTGGTTCTGCACGAACCGCAGCAGTTTGCGACCCCGTTGCTCGGTGAAATCCTGTTGCCGCGTGACGGTGACAGCAGCGAGGCGCAGTTTGTATTCACCCCGCGCGCGCCAGGGGACTTTGCCGCGCGCCTGACGGTGTTGCACCGGGGGCGGGTTCTGCAGACCGTTATGCTATGCACACGGGTGGTTGAGCGGGCGGAGCTGTTGGCCGGGCTGCGCGGAGGCATCCGTCTCGAAGATGAGAGCAGGCTTCGCCAGGACTGGTCCGATCTTGGGGCGAGGCGTCGTTTCGACATGGCTCTCGTTTTCAATCATACGGCGGCAGAGCAGCCGCGATTGACCGGAGTCGCCGGACAGCGCGCCTGGGCCACGGACCTTTCGTCGATCGAAGAACCTGTGCGCAGCATCAACGACCTGATCTCGGCGGTGGCGAGCAAGGTTGCCGATCACGAGGAAGGCCTCGACCAGGGAGATAACCCTGCCCTTCTCGTCCAGTTGGCGAGGATCGGCGCCGATGTCTATTCGAAACTGTACCTCGACCAATTGCAACAGTTGACGGCGGGTGGGCTGGATGTCGGCAGCGATGCGGTCACCCATATCCAGGTGGTCAGTACGCGCAGTGATGCGCTCGTGCCGATCGAGTTCTTCTACGACCTGCCGCCACCGGATGCCGACGCGCAGGTTTGCCGGCAGCATCTGCAAGCTCTCCGGGATGGTCGCTGCCCGGCGAACTGCGAGGGCGCGGGCGCACCGGCGCGTCACGTTTGCCCGATGGGCTTCTGGGGCTTGAAGAAGGTGATCGAACGACACTTCTACAGCGCTGTTCTCGGCAAGCCCGATGGCGCCGAACTGGTGATTCAGGCGGAGCCGACAGCCCAGCGCAACCGTCTTGATGTGCGCACCGGCGCGCTGCTCGGTTACAGCCGGGAAGTGAGCGCCGAGGAAGTGCAGGCGCTGCTCGAGACGATGAAAGGAGCATTGGGTGGTGAGGTGGGGGTGGCCGAGGACTGGGCTGAGTGGAAACAGCAGGTTGCCGGTGGCCCGGGGCTGTTGCTGGCTTTTCCCCACAACGAAGGCCGAAAGCAGGATGTGCGGCTTGAAATCGGTGGCAGTTTCCTGTCCACGCTGCGTCTGCCTGCCGAGTACGTGCGCGCGCCCGGAGCGCCTGCACCGCTGGTTTTTCTGCTCGGGTGCGACACGTCCAGCACGGCTGAGGACTACGCCAGCCACGTGCGCTATTTCCGTCAGGCCGGAGCGGCCGCGGTGGTATCGACGATAGCGACGGTCTTTGGCCGGCATGCGGTCATCGTCGGCGAGAAGATCGTCGCGCGACTGCTGGGTGCCGGCGGCGAACAACGGTTGGGCGAGATCATCCGCGACGCGAAGCGCGAAGCGATGCGGGAGAGCGTGCCGATGGCGTTGTGCGTGGTAGCTTTCGGCGATGCCGACTGGCGGCTGTAGAACAGACGAGGAGTGCTCGAATGGCGGGTGAATTCATGCGTATCGAGATGCTGGCGGCGCTGCACGGTGACTGCCTGCTGGTCGAGTACGGCGACGTCCGGCGGACGCGCCGGATCTTGATCGACAGCGGGCCGGTTGGTGCGTACGAGGCGCTGCGTGGACGGATCGAGCGTTTGCCGAAGGGCGACCGGCGTTTCGAACTGATGGTTCTGTCGCACGTCGATACCGACCACATCGAGGGTCTGATCAAGCTTTTTGCCAACCCGCGTCCCTGGCCGTTCGTCGTCAAGGACGTGTGGTTCAATGGCTGGCGCCACCTCGAGCAGGCACACGGACTGTTGGGGGGCAGGCAGGGCGAGTTCTTCAGTGCGCTGCTTGCCAAGCGACTCGACGAGGGTTGTTGGAATGGGGCCTTCAAGGGTCAGGCTGTGGTCGTAGGCGACGCTGGTGCCTTACCCGAGCATGTGCTGCCGGGAGGCTTGAAGTTGACGCTGCTGTCACCGACGCTTGCCAAGCTCGAGCGGATGCGGGAGGCGTGGCGCAAGGATCTCGGCGATGCCCTCGATCCGGGCGACCTCGAGGCGGCCTGGGCCTTGCTGGGCCAGCAGAAGAAGTACCTTCCGGGCAAGGGGCTGCTTGGAAGCTCGGCGCAACTCGATAGTCTGATCGAGAAACAGTCACGGCCGGACGACGCGGCCGCCAATGGATCGAGCATCGCCTTCCTGGCGGAGTACGCCGGCAACGCTGGGATGGCGGCTTCCGGGAATGAGATGCCGGGCGGCAAGTCCCGAAGCTGCCTGTTTCTTGCCGATGCGCACCCGGACGCGATATGTGCGTCGGTGAAGCGCCTCCTGCAAGCGCGTGGGCTAGCGCGTCTGCGCGTCGATGCTGTCAAGGTGGCGCATCATGGTAGCAAGGCCAACACCACCGACGAACTGATGTCACTGATCGAAAGCCCGCGCTTCCTGTTCAGCACCAATGGTCAGCAGTTCGGTCATCCTGACGAGGAGGCGGTTGGGCGAGTCATCGGCAGATCCTCGCACCCGTCGCCGACGCTCTACTTCAACTACCTGAGCGAGCACAACCGCGTGTGGCAGGAACGCCAGGAGCAGTTCGGCTACAAGGCTGTGTTCAACGACGGCAGCGGGTCACCGATGGTCATTGCACTGTGAAGCCGACGCGCCGCCGGCAGCAGGCGAATCGCGGCGAGCGGTCGCGCATGGGTACAGGCAGGCGGCGATGCCGGTGGCGATAGCATCGGCCATGCGTGTCTGGCGCTGAGGGTCCAGAAGGGCCAACTCTTCGGCGCGGTGCTTGATCACGCCGGCTTCAAACAGCACCGCAGGCAGGGTCGTGCGGTAGAGCACCACGAGATTGTCGTAGTAGTAGACGGCGTTGGCTGCGTCGGCAGGCTGGCGAGGCTTGCCGGCGAGAGGTTCGGCGTGATGGGTTGCGGCAAGGAAGCCGGTGCGTCGCAGGCGCGCGCCGATCGCCGACGCGCAGCTCAGGCTGGTGTGGAGATCAGGGTTGTCGTGTGACACGAACAGGGCGAATCCGGCGTACTGGTCGGTGTAAGTCTGCACTTTCCCCTGCCATCGCCACTCCTGGAGCAGGTCGGCGTGGACCGAATCATGATGGATCGACAGGAAGAAATCGGCGCCTGCCGCCTGTAGGGGCCGGGTAACCAGACTGTCGATGGCACCATCGAAATTGATCGGCCTGACGGCAAGGCCTCGTGCCTGCAGCTCCGCGGCCAAACGTCGGGCGAGCGCGGCGTTGAAAGCGAACTCAGGGCGGCCGCGGGCGCTGGTGGCACCGGGCTGGCTGAGGGTGTGGCCGACATCAAGCGCCACTTCAGCGGCTCTCGGCGTAGCCGCCGACAGGCAGAGAAGCGTAAGGATGCTGATGACGTTCAGCCATTGGCTGGCCGAAGTGGCGGTCGGCTGAGTTCTTGCCAACTCAGAAGTCGCCGGAAGCCTCCCAGAGGACGTATCCGTCCTCCTTGCGCGTCCACTCGAGAAGCTCGATCAAGGGGTAGGCCCGCTGGCCGAGGCCGACGTGGACGCTCTCCTTCGCGTCCTCGTTCTCATCAGGGGAAACAGCCTCTGCGTGGTCGGGATTCTTGGCGTCGGCGCTGGCTTCACGTAGTCGATGGATCGCGTCGGGTAACTGCTCGGTGGTGATCACGCCACGCGCATTGCAGTCCTTGCCGACAATTTCGAGGAGTTGACGGGCGACGGGGGCGAACATCATGATCTGTCCGGACGTGCTCGAAGTGAATTTGACCAGCATGGATCCCGTCTCCTTGAGGTGGGTGGTAAGAGTAGCTATTGTGGGCGCTCCGACAAAGGAGAACAATAGGCGCTTTCCAGTGCGGTCCTCGCGGGACCGGCGAAGCCAGGCGGGCGGCCCATGCCGGTCGACTTTCCTTGGGTAGTTCCCCTGCAGTGGTGGTGCAAGTTGATGGAACTTGAACGTTTGCTCAGATCGCAGGGCTTTGGCAGTCGCGCCGAGTGCCGGGGGCTGGTGTGCACGGGGCGCGTCAGCGTTGAGGGACGGGTGTGCAACGATCCGCTGGCGCAGTTCGAGCCCGAGGGTCTGAGCTTTGCAGTGGATGGGCAGCCGTGGGCTTACCGGCGATTCGTCTATCTGGCACTGAACAAGCCCGCGGGCCATGAGTGCTCGCGGCGGCCGATCCACTATCCGAGCGTGTTTTCGCTGTTGCCGATCCCTCTCGTTCGGCGTGGTGTCCAAGCGGTTGGCCGGCTGGACGCGGATACGACCGGTCTGCTGCTTCTGACCGACGATGGTGCATTCATTCACGCCTGCACTTCACCGCGGCGGATGGTGCCGAAAGTCTATGAGGTGAGCACCCGGCATGCGGTGGACGATGGGCAAGTAGCAGCGCTTCTGAGCGGGGTGGTGCTGCACGATGAATCGCAGGCAATCATGGCGGCGGCCTGTGATCGCCAGGGCGAGCGAAGTCTGCGGTTGACGGTGACGCTGGGCAAGTACCATCTCGTCAAGAGAATGGTGGCGGCTGCCGGTAACCGGGTCGAGGCGCTACATCGGGTGGCGATCGGTGGCCTGGCGCTCCCGGCGACGCTTGCCGCCGGCCGATGGACATGGCTGGAAGCAGCGGATCTGGCACTGCTGGCGCCGCGCTCGCTGCCGGGGTAGGTAAAGGGTTTGTTTCGAGGGAGGGTTGCTGGTGAGCGGAGTGAGTGTTGATCGACGGTGCTGCCACCGATCGCCGGCGCGGATGCAGGGTTTTGAATTCGGGATGGGCAGTCGTGACGCTGACTGAACTGCGCTACATCGTGACCCTGGCGAGGGAAAGGCATTTCGGTCGGGCGGCCGAGAGGTGCCACGTCAGCCAGCCGACGTTGTCGGTTGCGCTCAAGAAGGTCGAGCAGAGGTACGGTGTCGTCCTCTTTGAACGGTCGTCGGCTGACGTGCGCCTGACGATGATCGGCGAGCAGATCGCGGGGCAAGCGGAGCGGGTGCTCGAGGAAGCGGACAGGCTCAAGGAGATCGTGGTGCAGGGCAAGGATCCGCTACAGGGCCCGCTGCGCCTGGGTGTCATCTACACCATAGCGCCGTACCTGTTGCCGCAGCTGATTCCGGCCCTGCACGCGCGCGCACCGAGGATGCCGCTGTTCCTCCAGGAGAACTTCACAGTCAGTCTGGCAGCTCAGTTGCGGCGTGGCGACCTGGACGTGATCGTGGTGGCGCTGCCTTTCGGCGAGCCGGGCATCGTCTCGCGCGTGGTCTATGAGGAACCGTTCTGCGTGGTCATGCCGAGCGGGCATCCGTTGGCGCAACAGAGCCTGATCGATGTCGAACAGATGGCGGCCCACAATCTTCTCCTGCTGGGCAATGGGAACTGCTTCCGGGATCAGGTGGTACAGGCCTGCCCGCAGTTGTCGGCGCCCGGAGGTACCGAGGGCGCTCTGGAAGGAAGCTCACTGGAGACGGTTCGCTACATGGTGGCCAGCGGTGCCGGCATCTCGGTAGTGCCCGCGTCGGCAGCGGCTTCGTGGCCGCAGGACGACTCGCTGTTGCAGTCTCGGCGCTTCAGTCCGCCAGCGCCGGTGCGCCAGGTGGTGATCGCCTGGCGGGCGACCTTCCCGCGGCCCGAGGCGATCGACGTGTTGCGGGCGGCGATTCTTGATGCGCCGCCCCCGGGCGTGTTGGCGGCGTAACTGGGCGAGAGTAGTTTTTGTCGAAGCAATGGCGGGGAATCTGTTCCACGTGGAACAGGCGGCAACGATCCGACAACCGGCGTCAGCTCGACGAGGCTTTCTTGCGGCTCCGGGTGGTCGTACCACTGGTCGGCGTCGCGGCGTCGCTTGGCTCGCTGGTCGGCGTGGCCCGGCTTTTTTTTGCCGGGGTTCTGGGCTCGCGTTTCTCGAACTCGAAGCCGACCTTGCCATCGGCACCGCGTACGAGGTAGGCCGAGAACTTGCGACGTGTGCGGGCGGACACAAAGTTTCTGAGGAGGTCAGTCCGACCGCTGCTGAGAAGCTTCTGCATTTGCTCGGCTTCCACGGTTTGTTGCAGAATCACCTTGCCTGAACGGAAGTCGCAGGTCTTGGCGCTGCCTTGTGATCGCTCGCAGACATAGGCCATCCCGTGCTCGAAGACCGAGGCCCCGCATTTTGGGCAAGGGCCCAGCGTTTCGCTCTGCGAGAAGTCGACCTCTTCGGCAGGACCATCGGCGCCGGCGCTACCTTGCCCGAAGTCGAATTCCGGGGAGTTGTCGGCGTTGAGTTGGATGATGGCGTTGAAGGGACGGCCCATCTTGTTGCGGAAACCACTGAGTGGGCCGATTCGGCGACGGGTCAACAGCTCTTCGATCTCGCTGGCCTCGAACTGGCGGCCGGCGACTATCTTCCAGAGGGAGAAGTCACAGGCCTGGCACTGGAATTTCTTGTAGGTTTCCTTGATCAAGGCGCCGCACTTGGGGCAAGGCGTCGATAGCTCGCCGAAGTCGCCGGGAATGGTGTCGCTATCGTAGCTTTTCGCACGGTCCACGATTCTTTGCGTCATGGCTGCGATTTCCTTCATGAACGCTGTTCGTGCCAGCTCGCCTCGTTCCATGCGCGCGAGCTTCCACTCCCATTCGCCGGTCAGTTCGGGGGCGGTCAGCTCTGGAATCCCCAGTCCGTTGAGCAGCGTCATCAGGGAGAAAGCCTTGGCCGTCGGTTGCAACTCGCGACCCTCCCGCTGCAGGTACTGCTCAGCGAGCAGGTTCTCAATGATCTGGGCGCGTGTGGCAGGGGTGCCCAGACCGCGCCCCGCCATGGCCGCCCGTAGCTCCTCATCGTCCATGGCCTTGCCGGCCCCCTCCATGGCCGTCAGCAAACTGGCCTCGGAGTAGCGAGCCGGTGGCCGCGTCTGATGTGCGCTGAGCAGCATCTCGCTGGCATGCACCCGTTCGCCCGCTTGCACCGCAACCAGATTGCCCTCCTCGCCCTCTTGCCCTTCACGCCCGTACACGGCCAGCCAACCCGGGTTAACCAGCACCTTGCCCTCGGTCTTGAAAGGTTCGCCGGCGACGCGCGTGATGCGCGTGGTGATCAGGTACTCCGCTGCCGGATGGAAGACGGCGAGGAAGCGCTTGACGACCATGTCGTAGAGCTTCATTTCCGGTTCCGAGAGGTGCTTTGGCGCTTGTAGCGTCGGGATGATCGCGAAGTGGTCGGAGACCTTGGCGTTGTTGAAGATGCGCTTGTTGGGCACGACCCAGTTGCTGGCGAGTATCCTGCCGGCGAAAGGCGCGTAGCGAGCCAGCGTCTGCTCGTCGTGGCCTTTTCCGACACCCTCGCCGGTCAGCATCGATAAGGTGCTGAGCACCGTCTGGCGATAGTCCTCGGGAAGCGCGCGCGAGTCAGTACGCGGATAGGTCAGGATCTTGTGCTTTTCGTACAGTGCCTGGGCAAGTCCGAGGGTCGCCTTCGCAGAGAAGCCGAAACGGCCGTTCGCTTCGCGTTGCAGACTGGTCAGGTCGAACAACAGCGGCGACAATTGCGTCGATGCCTTGGACTCCTCACTAACGTCGCCGTCCTGGTCGGCACATTTGTTCTGCAAGGCCAGCGCGCGGCTCTCATCCCACAGCCGGTCGGCACGCGCATGTTCGTCATCGTCCTTGCCCTTGAAGTTCTCATCGAACCAGCGCCCACGGTAGTCGCCCGCGGCGCAGGCGAAAACACCGTCGAGTTCCCAGTAAGCGCGAGCCACGAACTTGCGTATGCGGTCTTCGCGGTCGACCATCAATGCCAAGGTTGGCGTCTGCACGCGACCAACGGTAGTCAGATGGAAGCCGCCGGTCTTTGAATTGAAGGCGGTCATCGCACGTGTTCCGTTGATGCCGACGAGCCAGTCCGATTCGGAGCGACAGACTGCGGCGTCGCCCAGACCCTGCATCTCGGTGCCGCTGCGCAGACGGGAGAAACCTTCCCGGATCGCCTGGGGGGTCATCGACTGGAGCCAGAGTCGTTCAACCGGCTTCGCGTTCCCGGCGTGCTGGTTGATGTAGTTGAAGATCAACTCGCCTTCGCGCCCGGCGTCACAGGCATTGATCAGGCCGGCAACATCCTTGCGCTTGATCAGGCGGACGAGCAGTTTGAGACGCGACTCGGTTTTCGCAATCGGCTGCAACGCAAAGTGAGGCGGAATCACCGGCAGGTGTGCGAACGACCACTTGCCGCGTTTGACCTCGTACTCTTCGGGACAGGCGAGCTCCAGCAGGTGACCAATCGCCGAGGAAAGGACGTACTCGTCACCCTCATAGTAGTCGTCGTGCCGGACAAAGCCGCCGAGCGCGCGCGCGACGTCGGCGGCGACGGAAGGTTTCTCGGTGATGATCAGTTTCTTGCTCATGGGAACCTTAATCAGCCCGGGAGAGTGGGGAATGTGGTGTTTGCGGGATGGTCAGACGGCACCGGCCCGCGAACCATGATAAGAGCACACCGCCGTGCTTGGCAAGCAAGCACGGCGCAACAGGCTATGGTGCGCAAGGACCGCTAGTGCAGCGGGTGGGCGTCGCCGGCGTCGAGAAGCTCCTCGACAATCAGGGGCTCGAGGTCCTGTTCGCGGCTCCACAGAACCATCAGGACGATGATCTTGAACTTGCCAATGGGGACAGGATCGTCGTCGAGCATCATCGCACGTTCGACGACCAGTTCGCGCATGCCCGGGCTCAGCAACCCGCTCGCTTCAAGGAAGGCGATGAAGCCGAGGCAATCGGCGCCGAGTTTGCGCTGTTCTTCGGGCACGTAGATGCGCATCGCCCGATGGCCGTCGGGCCAGTCGAGCAGCGGTGCGCCCTTGAGGCCGTCCAGCCAGCGAAGTGCGACGCCGATCGCCTCGTCGTTGAAGCCGACGGCGCTCAACCTTCGTCTGAGGGTTCGGGTCTTGGGGCGAGCACTGAAGTCGTGGTAGTTCGCGAAGAGGTAAACCAGGATGTCGATCATCAGAAAGGGCTCTCAGGCTTGGGAAATCCGTTGATAGTGGCCGCCGGGCAAACAGGCGACCTGACCATCCAGCTCCAGATGCAGGAGAATCACCGAAACCGCGTCGGCCGTCAAGCCACTGCGCTGCGTCAGTTCGTCGAGGCTGCACGGATCAAAACCCATGGCAAGCAGCAGGCTACCAGCTTCCGCAGCGTCTGCCGTGGCGCTGGCGGGTCTGTCGGCAGGAGCGCTGGCCCAGCCGATTTCCTCGATAACATCGGCTACCGCCTCGGCCAGCTTGGCCCCCTGCTTGATCAGCCTGTGACAGCCGCGCGACTGCGGCGAGTGAATCGATCCCGGAATGGCGAAGACTTCTCGCCCTTGCTCGGCGGCAAGGCGAGCAGTAATCAGGGAGCCACTCTCGGTCGTCGCCTCGACCACCAGCACGCCACGGGAGATGCCGGAAATCAACCGGTTCCGACGCGGGAAGTTGGCTGCGGCGGGTGGCGTGGCCAGCGGGAACTCCGAGGCGATGGCCCCCCGGGCGGCGATGTCGAAGGCGAGTTGTTGGTTCGCCGCGGGGTAGATGCGATCGATGCCGGTACCGATGAAAGCGATCGTGTTGCCGGTCGCGTTCAGCGCGCCGCGATGAGCGGCCGCATCGATTCCGAGAGCGAGACCGCTGACGACGCCGAGGCCTGCTTCGGCGAAGGCCGCGGCGAAGCGCTCGGCGTTGCCACGGCCCTGTGGTGTGGGGTTCCGGCTGCCAACGACGGCCAGCGCAGGCTGATTGAGCAGGGAGAGGCGACCGCGGACGTACAACAGCGTTGGCGGGTCGGGTATCTGCAGCAGCGCTTGCGGATACTCGGGGTCGGCCAGGCAGACCAGATGCTGATTGGTACCGTTTGCCCAAGCGAGAGCCCGGTCGACCGCCGCACGATTGTCGGTGTCGAGCAGAAGCCTTGCTGTCCGGTCGCCGATGACATCGCCGAGCGCGCTGCGACCGGCTGTGAAGATTGCCTCGGGCAGCCCGAAGGCCTTCAGCAGCTTGCGTTGCGATTCGCCGCCAACACCGGGAACCAGCGTCAGTCGCAGCCAGCCGGCCGACGATTCGGCCGCATCCATGGCTAGGGAGTACGGGCGAAGTCGTTGACTTCGACAGTGCCTTCGGACTGCACGATCAGGCCGTAAGAAATGCGCTGAAAGGTTCGGAAGACGAAGAGCAGGCCGACGCGCAGCACGGGAATCTGGACCGTTTCCTTGCGGTCGTTCTCCTCGCGCGCGACCGCCGTACGGTTGCGCTGGAGAGCCAGGACATGGCCGATCTCTATGCCGTCCGCCGCGCCGCGATTGATCGAGACAATCGACCCGCGTCCGGCGGCGTCGACGCCGCCATAGACGGAAATCACGCGGCCGTCGACGGAAAAGTCGGGCTTGTGTGGGACATAGGCGACGAGCGGCGGACGGATGGCCGGCAGCAGGCGATCACCACGACCAATCTCCTCCTTCATGCTGATAACCTGGAAGGTGGCGGGATTGCCGGGTTCGAGCTGTCGCGCGGTGCCCAGGTAATAGGCTTCGTAGCCGAGAACCTCGTTGGTTTCAGGATCATTGAGTGGCTTGCCGCTCCGATAGATCTGCCACGCCACCTTGTCCGGATCGGCGTTGACCACGTAGGCCAGATCACCGTTACCAATGAATACGCGATCCTGCTGGGTGGCGATGATGCGCGCCGCGCTGTCCAGGGCGTTCGCTTCGACAATCAATGGATCTGAGAGGAAGGGCCGGATGACGTTCGGAGGAATAGCCGGGATGCTTTCCTCGATGGCTTCCGAATAGACTTGCGGTACCAGCCGGGCGCGTTGCAGACGCAGGCGCGGATCGCCCCGTGCATCGCGTTCGAGAACTATGACATCACCCGGAAAGATGCGATGCGGGTTCCTGATCTCTTCGCGATTCATCCGCCAGATTTCCGGCCAGCGCCAAGGTTCCTTGAGGAATTTCCCGGAAATGGCCCAAAGGGTGTCGCCCGGTAGCACGACATGGCGCTCCGGCGCGCCGGCGGCGAGCTGCAGCTCCTGGGCGCTGACACTGCTGAGAGCAGCACTGGCCATGGCCAGAATGAACGCGAACATAATGCGGGTCATCGTGTTATCCTCGTACGAGCGGTCGCACACCCGGGGGGAACCCCCGGTACAGGTTTCTGTCTGCCGTGTTGGGCGGGCTTGTTGCCGACGTCATCGAGCGTGTCGTGCAAGGGGCGCCGGTATCTCAAGACACTACGTTAGATTCTGCACGCAGTTATTTCTTCGATCAAGCTTTTTATGTCGCTACTACCGATCCTCCGCTTTCCCGACCCGCGCCTGAGAAAGGTCGCCGCGCGCGTCGACAAGATTGACGACGGCATTCGCCGTCTGGCGCGTGACATGGCCGAAACGATGTACGAAGCTCCCGGGATCGGCTTGGCGGCGACACAGGTGGATGTGCACGCGCGCGTCATTGTCGTCGATGCTTCGGAAACCAGGGACCAGCTGTTGACCTTGATCAACCCCGAGATTCTGCAACAGGATGGACTGCAGGTGTGCGAGGAAGGCTGCCTGTCGGTGCCCGGGGTATACGACAAGGTCGAGCGCGCCGAACACGTCGTTGTCCGCTACCAGGACCTGGACGGAGCCGAGCAGACGGTCGACGCCACGGGCCTGTTGGCTGTTTGCCTGCAGCACGAGATAGACCACCTGCAGGGTCGCGTTTTCGTGGAACATCTTTCGCAGTTGAAGCAGTTGCGCATCAGGAACAAGCTCGCCAAGCAGGCGCGAATCACCGCATGAGGCTGGTCTTCGCGGGTACGCCGGAGTTCGCCGCGCTGGCCCTGCGGCAGATCCTGGCTGCTGGCCACCAGGTGGTGCTGGTGCTGACGCAGCCGGATCGGCCCTCCGGGCGCGGGATGGCTCTGCGAGCCTCGCCGGTCAAGGAACTGGCCAACGCGGCGGGGCTCGAGGTATTTCAACCGCCGACACTGAGAGATGCCCTTGTGCAGCAGAGAATCCGCGCTGCGGGCGCCGAGGCGATGGTCGTCGCCGCCTATGGCCTCATCCTGCCGCAGGCCGTACTCGACATGCCGTCCCACGGCTGTATCAATATTCATGCTTCCCTGCTGCCGCGCTGGCGTGGCGCTGCGCCGATCCAACGGGCGATCCTTGCCGGTGATCAGGAGACGGGCGTGTCCATCATGCAGATGGAGGCCGGGCTCGACAGTGGTCCCGTTCTCCTGTCGGCGAGCGTGCCCATCAGCGACACCGATACCGCTGCCTCGCTGCACGAGACGCTGGCACTGCTGGGCGCCCGTTTGGTCGTCGATGTCCTGGCGCGCCTGCCGTTGCCAGCCAGCCCGCAACCGGAAGTGGGCATCACCTACGCGGCCAAGATCGACAAGGCGGAGGCCAGTCTCGACTGGCACCGCCCGGCTTGGCAACTGGCCCGTCAGGTGAGGGCCTTCAACCCCTTTCCGGGTTCCACTTGCTGCCTCGACGACGTTCCGCTCAAGGTCTGGCGGGCTGAGGCGGTGGCTGGCGACGGGCGGCCGGGCATGGTCCTCAGGGTTGAACGCGACGGTGTCGTGGTCGCCTGCGGCGAGCAGGCGTTGCGCCTCGGCGAGTTGCAGAAGGCTGGCGGCAGACGCCTGTCGGCCGCCCAGTATCTGGCCGGCACGGCGCTCTCGCCGGGAGCTTGCTGCGCCTTGTCGGGTTCTTGAAATCGCTCGTCGCTACCCCATCTAGCGCCTCACTGGCAGGCTACTCGTCCTGCGCTCATGGAGGTCTCCGAGATGTTCGCTAACTGGCTGAAAACTTCCATTCTGATGGCCGCGATCGTGGCCCTCTTCGGCGTCATCGGCGGGTTTGTCGGCGGCAAATCCGGGATGTTGCTGGCCTTGCTCTTTGGCGGGGCGATGAACGTCTTCGCCTACTGGTTCTCGGACAAGATGGTGCTCAAGATGTACAACGCGCGCGAGGTCGACGCAAGCTCGGCGCCGCAGTTCTACGGAATGGTTCGGGAACTCGCCCAGCGCGCCGGCCTGCCGATGCCCAGGGTGTATCTGATCGACGAAGGGCAGCCCAATGCTTTCGCCACTGGTCGCAATCCCGACAACGCGGCGGTAGCGGCGACGAGCGGCATCCTTCAGCTCCTGTCGGCACGCGAGATTCGGGGCGTCATGGCACACGAACTGGCGCATGTCCGCCATCGTGACATCCTGATTTCGACGATCTCGGCAACCATGGCTGGCGCGATTTCGGCGCTCGCCAACTTCGCGGTGTTTTTTGGCGGGCGCGACTCCGAGGGTCGGCCGAGCAATCCGCTGGCTGGGATCCTGGTGGCGCTGCTGGCGCCACTGGCGGCTTCGCTGATCCAGATGGCCATCTCGCGGGCACGCGAGTTCGAGGCAGACCGCGGCGGCGCCGAGATCTGCGGCGACCCGAACGCTCTGGCCGACGCTCTGGCGAAGATCGATGCCTACGCTCGCGGTATCCCGATGGCTCCTGCCGAAGCGCACCCGGAGACAGCCCAGATGATGATCATGAACCCGCTCTCCGGTGGTGGAATTGCCGGATTGTTCAGTACTCACCCGGCCACCGCGGAGCGCGTTGCGCGACTGCGCGCGATGGGGCGCGGCTAAAGGCGCGGCGGCGGATGTTCCACGTGAAACCAATCCTGGCCGCTAGCGGTCGTTTCGGTCCTCTCGCCGCGGCCCGCTGTGCAACAACCGCTGCAGGAGATCGGCGAGCCGATAACCCGCCTCGGCGACGCGGCGACCGGCGATCGCCAGCGCGTCCTCATGGAAGGTGGCGCTGATCGTCGGCACGGCGTCATCCCCGGGCGGATAGACACGCTCGCGGGCAAGCCGCCAGCTTTCGTCAAGCCACTGCTCGGGAGTTCCTGGTGAGGTCGGCGGCCGGTGAAGTGCGGCCAGCGACCTCGCCGCGCTGGCGAGCCGACCGTCGCGCAGCCACGGAGGGCCCGGCAAGTCATCCCAGTAGCGATGCAGACTCATCGACGTGTAGCGTGCGGCGAAAGGGTTCACGATGCTGACCAGATTCCCGCCATTGTCGCTTTGTCCATCCGGACCGTAGCGGCTCGCCGCGTGCAGCGGCTGGTGCGCGTCGCCGACCAGATGAATCAGCCACGGAAGGGCGTAAGCCCGCTCAGCCATTGTCGCCTGCCGGTCGCCAACGATGCGCGCCAGCACCGCCAGCTGGCGGTCGATGACGCCAGCCGCAGGCCCGGTGCCGGCGCCCGGATTCACCGGGCGATCCACGTAGTGCCAGTGCAGTCGCCGCTCCATGTCGGGAAAACCGGGTAGCGTTGCCGTGGGCTCCTCGCGTCCGGTGGTGTAGAAACGCCTGTCCTTGCGAATGTCGTCGGGCCAGGTCGAGGCCTCAAGGAAGGCGGTCAGCTCCGGATCGCCGCCATGGGCGCGCGCTTGCCAGCGTTCGTAGTCCGGGTGCTGGCGCAGGAGTTGCCCAACCGCGGACTTCGTCCCGGCATCCATCGACTCCCAGGCAATCATCGCGCTGATCCGATGACCCGCGGCGTTCCAGGCCAGGGCCGGCGCTGCCACCAGTAGCAGGAGGCACGCGCCGAAGCGAAGGCGCCAAGTGCGTCTGCAAGGTCTAGCGGTCAAGAGCGATGTCTTCCTGTGAGACCGGATCTTCCAGGGGCTCGAGATGAGTAAACACGGAGGCGTGGGAAAGCGTCTGACGAACCTCCCGCTCCAGTTCTTCGACGAGCTGGTGACCGCGGGAAATCGTCCAGCTGCCGGGTACCAGGACATGCAGCGAGATGAAGCGGCGAGTACCGGACTCGCGCGTCCGCACCGCGTGGAACTCGATGCCCAGCGCGCGATAACGTTCGAGGATAGCGAGCACCAGCGCGTGTTCCTCCGGCGGCAGGCTGCCGTCCATCAGGCCAACGGCTGAGCGCTGCAGCAGGCGCCAGCCGGTCCACACGATGTTGGTGGCAACCAGCAAGGCGAGCGTCGGATCGAGCCATAGCCAACCAGTGAGCGCGACGGCAGTCAGGCCGACGATCACTCCCACCGACGTCCACACGTCGGTGAGCAGATGGTGCGCGTCGGCCTCGAGGGTGATCGACCGGTGGCGTTTGCCGGCACGCAGCAGAACGCTGCCGACGACGAGATTGATCAGCGAGGCGAGCGTCGACACCACCAGGCCCAGTCCAAGCTGTTCGAGTGGCTTCGGGTAGAGCAGGCGTTCGATCGCGGCAAAGGCGATCGCCAACGCAGCGAACAGAATCAACAGCCCCTCGAAGCCGCTGGAAAAATACTCCGCCTTGCCGTGGCCGAACGCATGCCCTTCGTCCTCGGGCCGCTCGGCGATCGACAGCATCGCCAGGGCCATTGCTCCACCAGCCAGATTGACCAGCGATTCGAGCGCATCGGAGAGCAGGCCAACCGACCCGGTCATCATCCAGGCGAGCCCCTTGAGCGCGATCGTCGCCAGTGCGGCACCGATGGACAGCCATGCGAAGGGTTTGAGCGAGGAAGAGGTCATGCGCCGCATTATCGCCCGCCCGTGACGATCTCGCCACGAAAGGGCATCGTGCTAAACTCGCCACACACTCGATAGCAGCGAATCCCGACCTTGCCTTCGTCCCTTACGCCTTCTTCTCCGTCTACCCGCGCCGTGCGCGTTCGCAAACCTGCGGCCGTCGTCAAGGGCCCGCCTCGGCGCAAGCCGGGGCCGCCGCCGTCGCGTCTGCCGGCGGATTCCCTGGGGCTGAGCCTGCTGCTCGCGGCTCGGGTGATTGCCGCCGTGCGGGCCGGGCAAAGCCTGACACAAGCCTTGAGGCCTCTGAGCGCCGCAGCGCCGGCTGCCCGCGCCGCAGCGCAGGATGTGGCCTATGGGACGCTGCGCCGCTACGGTTGCGGCGAGTTCATTCTCGCTCGCCTGCTCACGAAACCGCTATCGCACACGGAAACCGAAGCCCTGCTGCTGGCCGCACTCTTTCGGCTGCATACCCGTCCCGAGGCGGCCTACATGGTCGTGGATCAGGCCGTTGCCGCCGCCGGCGAAATGACCGGTGGCGTTTTCAAGGGATTAGTCAATGGACTGCTGCGCAGTTACCTGCGCCAGCGCGAGTCGCTGGCGGCCGCCATGGCCGGCGACGACGAGGCGGTACAACAACACCCCGCCTGGTGGCTGGCGCGTTTGCGCCGCGCCTATCCCGAGCATTGGCAGGAGATCGTCGCCGCTGGCAACGGCCCGCCGCCGATGACCCTGCGTGTCAACCGGCGTCGCGCCACCAGCGAGGCCTACGCGGCACGTCTGCTGGAGGCCGGATCGTCTGCCAGGCAGGTGGCGGCGAACGCGCTGCTCCTGGCCAAGCCGGTAACCGTCGATGCCCTGCCGGGCTTTGCCGATGGGCTGGTGTCTATCCAGGATGCCGGCGCGCAGCGCGCTGCCCAACTGCTCCTGCCCGTTGCCGGCGAGCGCATCCTGGACGCCTGCGCCGCGCCTGGGGGGAAAGCCGCACATCTGCTGGAAGCGGCCGATATCGACCTGCTGGCACTCGATATCGACGCCACGCGCACCCGGCGCATCGAAGACAACCTGCGCCGCCTCGGTCTCGTCGCCAAGGTCGGGGTTGCCGACTGCCGCGCCTCGGGCGACTGGTGGGATGGCCTGCCTTTTGATGCCATCCTCGCGGATGTGCCCTGCTCTGCCTCGGGCGTCGTGCGTCGCCATCCCGATATCAAGTACCTGCGCCGGGAGAGCGACATCAGGCGCTTTGCTCTCCTGCAGGCTGACCTTCTCGACCAACTCTGGCCGCTGCTGAAGCCGGGAGGCCGCCTGCTCTACGCCACCTGCTCGGTATTCCCGGAAGAGAACGAAGGACAGATCGATGCCTTCCTGGTTCGCCAGCCGACGGCCCGGCGACTCGTGGAGGAGAGACTTCTACCGCGGGAGGAACATGACGGATTCTATTATGCGCTGTTGCGGAAAGCTCCTTAGTTCGTTCCTTGTCGGCCTGTTTATTCTGATTGCCTCATCGAGCACGCAGGCAGCCGACATCAGCATCCGCAACCCGCAGCTGTCGGCCGGCGACGAGGGTTATGTCCTGTCGGCTGATTTCACCATCAATCTGAACGCCCGGCTCGAAGAAGTCGTCGCTAAGGGCGTCGCGCTCTATTTCGTGGTCGACTTCGAACTCAGCCGCTCCCGCTGGTACTGGCTGGACGAACAGGTTGTCGGCCGGAGTCAGTCGTACCAGCTCTCCTACCACGCGCTGACTCGCCAGTACCGTTTGTCGAGCGGCGCCTTGCACCAGAGCTTCGCCACGCTCGACGAGGCGCTGCGCATCCTCACACGACTGCGCAACTGGCCGGTCCTCGACAAGGGTTCGCTCGCCGCCGGCCAGACCTATCAGCTCGCCCTACGCATGCGTCTCGACCTCACACAAATGCCCAAGACGTTCCAGGTGAACGCACTCGCCAATCGTGACTGGAATCTGACATCCGAGTGGGCTCGCTGGAACCTTACGCCCGGCGATGTATCCTCCCTCGGCGTAGCGGCCACGCTTGCGCCTGCCACCGGTGAGAGCAAGTGAAGAGTCTGATCGTCGCCGCCGCTTCGTTTGGCGGCATTCTTCTCTTCCTGTTGGCGTCGGCGAGCGCCAACACGGCGCTCTTTGCGCGTCATTACCCCTGGCTGCTGGGTCTGAATGCAATCGTCGCCCTGTCGTTGCTGGCGCTGATTGCCTGGCAGCTGCGCATCCTCTGGGGTGAACACCGGGCCAGAGTCTTCGGTTCGCGGCTCAAGCTGCGGCTGATGCTGATGTTCGGCCTGATGGCCGTCGTGCCCGGCGTACTGATTTACGCCGTGTCGGTCCAGTTCGTCACCAAGAGTATCGACACCTGGTTTGACGTGCGCGTCGAGAAGGCCCTCGAAGCGGGCCTCAATCTAGGCCGCAGTGCGCTCGATTCGCTGTTGGCGGATCTGGCCGCCAAAGGACAATCGATGGCGCTGGAACTTGCGGACCGCTCGGAAGCGCAGCGACGGCTCGAACTCAACCGCTTGCGCGAACAGCACGGCGTTCAATCGGCGGCACTCTTCTCGACGACAGGTACGCTCGTGGCGACGGCGACGGGTGAACTGGCCACCCTGTTGCCGGCACAGCCGGCACCCGAACAATTGCGCCGGGCACTTGCCGAGCGCCGACTTGCGGTGATCGAGAGCCACAGCGAGAAAGACCTGACACTGCGTGTCCTGGTCGCCGTAACACCGCCGGGCCTCGGCATCGAGACGCGAATCCTGCAGCTTACCGATCCGGTGCCCACCAGCCTCGCCCAGAACGCCGACAGCGTGCAGGCGGTCTATGCCGACTATCAGGAACTCTCGCTCGGCCGTGAGGGATTGACGCGCATCTACGCGATGACGTTGACGCTGACGGTACTCCTGGCCTTGTTCACGGCCATTGCCCTGGCTTTCGTGCTGGCTCGCCGCCTGTCGGCGCCGCTGTCTATCCTTGCCGAGGGCACACAAGCCGTGGCGGCGGGCGACTACACCCCGCGTCAGGCTGTCTATAGTCGTGACGAGCTCGGCGTTCTGACCCGCTCGTTCAAGCAGATGACCAGCCAGCTCGATGAAGCTCGGCGCGACAACGAACGTCATCGCGCCGAGCTCGAAGCGGCGCGCGCCTATCTCGAATCGATTCTCGCCAATCTTTCGGCTGGCGTGCTCGTCTTCGACCACCGTTTCGTGCTGCGTACCTTCAACGAAGGAGCGCTGACGATTCTGGACGACGACTTCAGCGATCTGCTCGGCCACCCGGTTGATGCCTGGCCGCGGCAGGAAACGCTTGGCCAGGCCATCCGCAGTGCCTTTGACACCCATGCCAGCAGCGAGTGGCAGGAACAGATCGAACTCGATCATTCCGGCGGCCTGCCGCAGATTCTTCTCCTGCGCGGCACGCAACTGCCCGCCGGTTCGCATGGCGGCTACGTCGTTGTTTTCGACGACGTGACCCGGCTGATTGCCGCTCAGCGTAGTGCCGCCTGGGGTGAAGTGGCGCGCCGCCTGGCTCACGAGATCAAGAATCCTCTGACACCGATCCAGCTCTCCGCCGAGAGACTGCAGATGAAACTGGCCGACCGGCTGGCCGGCGCCGACGCCCAGATGCTGGCGCGCTCCACGCAGACGATCATCACCCAGGTGCAGGCGATGAAACGGATGGTCAATGACTTCAGCGACTATGCCCGTCTGCCGGCACCGGAGCTCGCCGCGGTGGACCTCAACGCGCTGATCTCGGAAGTGCTCGGCCTGTACGAAACCTCGCGGGCGACGATCAAGCTGAAGCTCGCCCCCCGGTTACCGCTGGTCTGGGGTGATGTCACGCAATTGCGGCAGATCATCCACAATCTGTTGCGCAATGCCGAAGACGCGCAGGAAGCGCTTGAATCGCCATGCATCGGGATCAGCACACAATGCACTGACAGCATGGCCGAGATGGTCGTCACCGATCACGGGCCGGGTTTCCCGCCCGAAATCCTTGCCCGGGTCTGCGAACCCTACGTCACCACCAAGGCGCGTGGTACCGGCCTCGGCCTGGCGATCGTCAAGAAGATCGTCGATGAACATCACGGCCGCATCCGGATCAACAACCGCCAGCGGGTCGGCGCCGAGGTCAGCATCATGCTGCCGCTCGTCTCCCAGCCGAGCGCTCGCCGCCACCCCAGCAAACTATCTTCCGAGGCCTGAGCATGGCGCAAGTATTGATTGTCGACGACGAAATGGGCATCCGCGAGTTGCTGTCCGAGATCCTTGCCGACGAAGGTCACTCCGTCTGGCTGGCGGAAAATGCCGCCGTCGCGCGCCGCATGCGCGCCGAGAAACGGCCGGATCTCGTCTTGCTCGACATCTGGATGCCGGATACCGACGGGATTTCCTTGCTCAAGGAATGGTCGGCGGGCGGGCTCCTGACGATGCCGGTGGTGATGATGTCCGGGCACGGCACGATCGACTCGGCGGTCGAAGCGACACGCATCGGCGCGACCGACTTCCTCGAAAAGCCGATCGCCCTGCAGAAACTGCTCGCCACCGTCAAGAAAGCGCTCAAGCACGAGGCGGTTCTCCAGAAGCGGCCGCTGACGCTGGACGCCTTCACGCGCTCGCCCTTGCTCAAGGACCTCAAGCGGCGCCTCGAACAGGCGGCGGCGAAGACGTCGGTGCTCCTCCTGAAGAGCGCCTCGGGGAGCATCGCGGAAATCTGCGCGCGTACCCTGCAGACGCACCGTACCCCCTGGCTCGACCTGTCGACGCTGAGCACGCCGCTGACACAGGAAATGTTGCAGAACGCCGGCGGCGGCATCGTCTTCATCGCCGATCTGGCACAGTTCGGCAAGCTGCAGCAGATGAATCTCGTTTTCGCCATCGAACGGCTCGAGCGGCAGAATCTGCAACTGGTGGCGGCTTCGAGCCGCTCGCTGTCGGCACTCGTTGACTCTGGCTGGGACCCGCTGCTGGTCAACCGCCTCGGCGAAGTCTGGGTGGCACTGCCGCAGATTTCGGGACACGCGGACGACGTCCCCGAAATCGCCACCCTGTTGCTCGCCGATCTCGCCGAACGCGGCGAAGTGCCCTTGCGTCACTTTTCCAGTGGCGCGCAGAACGCGCTACGTCTGCATCGCTGGCAGGGTGAATGGGCCGAACTCCTGACCACGGTCAAGAACCTCGCGCTGTCGGCGCTCGATGAGGAGATCAGTGCCGACGATGTCGCCCGTACCTTGCAGACCGAGGCCAGCGGCGCCGCCACGCCGCTCGCGGCACTGTTCTTCGATCTGCCGTTGCGCGAGGCCCGCGAAGGCTTCGAGCGCCTGTACTTCGAATACCATCTGAGCAGCGAGAGGGGTAACATGACGCGCTTGGCGGAGAAGACGGGTCTTGAACGAACTCATCTCTATCGCAAGTTGCGGCAGCTCGGTCTGAACATCGGGCGGCGCAGCGACGAGCGCGAATGACATCGCGCCGCAGCACCGTCAGGGAGATTAAAAAGAAATGCGGATCGTCATTCTTGGTGCCGGCCAGGTCGGTGCGAGTGTTGCCGAGAGTCTTGTCTCGGAAAACAACGATATCACGATCGTCGATAGCGACCAGGATCGTCTCGCCTACCTCCAGGATCGTCTCGACCTGCGAACGGTGACCGGCAACGCCGCCTATCCTTCGGTACTGGCCAGCGCCGGCCTGGACGATGCCGACCTGTTGATCGCCGTGACGCAGAGCGACCAGACCAATCTCGTGGCGTGCAAGGTGGCGCACAGCGTCTTCAACGTCCCGGCACGCATCGCCAGGTTGCGCGCGCGTGACTTTCTGGAGAGCGAAAAGCTGCTGGCGCCGGAGAACTTCGCCGTCGACTATGCGCTGTGTCCGGAGCAGGTCATTACCGAGTACATCGCGCGCCTCGTCGAGTTTCCGGAAGCTTTGCAGGTGCTGAACTTCGGCGATGGCCGACTGGTGCTGGTGGGGCTTCGCGCCTACGCCGGCGGTTTGTTGGTGGGTAGCCCGATCAAGGAGATGCGCGGCCATCTACCGCCCGAGATCGACGGGCGCATCGCCGCCATCTATCGCCGCGACGGCGCCATCACACCGACCGGTGAGACGATCATCGAAGACGGCGACGAGGTCTTCCTGCTGGCCGCCGAGGAACACATTCGGGCCGTCATGCGTGAGTTGCGCCGCTCGGTCGAGCCGGTGCGGCGGGTGATGATCGCCGGTGGCGGCAACATCGGCCATCGCGTCGCGCAGGCGCTGGAAGGCAAGTGCGAAGTCAAGCTGATCGAGGTTTCGCGGCGGCGGGCCGAGTTTGTCGCGACCTCGCTGAAGGCGGTGCTGGTGCTGCACGGCGATGCAACCGACGAGGAGTTGCTGCAACAGGAGGCGATCGACGAAATGGATCTCTTCTTGGCGCTGACCAACGACGATGAAGACAATATCATGGCCGCGTCGCTGGCCAAGAAGATGGGCAGCAAGCGCGTGGTGGCGCTGATCAACCGCCGGGCTTACGCCGATCTGGTGCAGGGCGGGCCGATCGACATCGCGATTTCGCCGGCGCAGGTTTCGATCGGCACGCTGTTGACCTATGTCCGCCACGGTGACGTGGCGCAGGTGCATAGCTTGCGCCGCGGCGCTGCCGAGGCGCTCGAGGTCGTCGCCCACGGCGATCAGAAGACTTCGCGCGTCGTTGGCCGGCGGATCTGCGATGTGCCGACGATCGAGGGCGCGTTCATCGCCGCCGTCGTCCGCGATCTCGACAAGACGCAGGATGTCGGATTCCTCGGCCTGGCCAAGAAGAAGCAGAGGGGTCGAGTGCTGATCGCGCACAAGGACGTGGTGATTCAGACCGACGATCACGTGATCGTCTTCTGCCTGGACAAGAAGGTCGTCAAGCAGGTCGAGAAGCTGTTCGCCGTCGGCTTCCATTTCTTCTGAGAGCGAAGCATGCAACGCTATTACCCGGTCATTCGGGTGCTGTCGATGGTCATTGTCATGTTCGGCCTGACCATGCTGGTTCCCTGGGGGTTGTCTTGGTTCATGCACGACGGTGCCGAGAGCGCCTTCGACGAAGCCGTGCTATTGACGGTCGGTACCGGTGCGGGTCTCTGGTACGCGACGCGCAAGGAGAAACGCGATCTGACGATTCGTGACGGCTTTCTGATGGTCGCCCTGGTGTGGACGGTGCTGCCGGTCTACGCGGCGCTACCGCTGGTGATTCAACTCAATGCAAGTTTCACCGACGCCTATTTTGAAGCCGTTTCCGGGTTGACGACGACCGGCGCGACGGTCTTCGAAGGGCTCGACAATCTGCCGGTGTCGATCAACTTCTGGCGCACGCAGCTCGTTTGGCTGGGTGGCATGGGCCTGATCGTCCTGGCGGTCGCCATCCTGCCGCTGCTCGGTATCGGTGGCCGCCAGATGTTCAAGGCGGAAACGCCGGGACCGATGAAGGACTCGAAGATGACTCCCCGCATGGCCGAGACCGCGAAAGGCCTTTGGGTCGTCTATACGCTGATTTCGGTGTGCTGTGTGCTCGGCTACCAGTGGGCGGGCATGACCTGGCTCGATGCCATCATGCACATGTTCGCCACCATGGGACTGGGCGGTTTCTCGAGCCACGACGCGAGCTATGGCTACTTCAACTCGCCGTTGATCGAGGCGGTGGCGATTCTCTTCATGCTGATCGCCGGCTGCAACTTCGCCACCCACTACGTCGTCCTCAGCGGCCGATCGTTGCGGCCCTACGCGACCGACCCGGAAGCCGGGATGTTCCTGCTGGTGACCCTCGGCAGTGTCGTCGGTATCGCCATCTTCCTCGATGTGCACGAGGTTTATCCGACGTTTTCCGAAGCGCTGCGCTTCTCGGCGTTCAATGTCGTGTCGATCGCGACGACCACCGGCTTTGCCAACACCGATTATGCCTTGTGGCCGTTCTTCGCACCGCTCTGGATGTTGTTTCTTTCCAGCTTCGCCACCAGTGCCGGTTCAACGGGCGGTGGCATCAAGATGATCCGCGCGATCGTCCTCTACAAGCAGGTCTACCGCGAACTCGCGCGGGCCATGCACCCGAACGCCGTTCATCCGGTCAAGGTCGGCAACGAGGTTGTCCCTCCGAACATCCTCTTCGCCGTGCTCGCCTTCGGCTTCATGTACATGGTCTGCATCGCGTCGATGACCCTGCTTCTTTCGTTCTCGGGGTTGGAGATCATCACCGCGTTTACAGCGGTTGTCGCGAGCATCAACAACACCGGACCCGGGCTCGGTCAGGTCGGTCCGGCGAACAACTTTTCCGTGCTGACCGACTTCCAGACCTGGGTGTGCACCTTCGCCATGTTGATCGGCCGACTGGAGATCTTCACCCTGCTGGTTGTCCTGACACCGGCGTTCTGGCGCAAGTAGCCGGAGGGGAACATCGGGAGCGCCGGTTTGGCGGACGAACTAGCGCCGCCAGAAGGCAGGCATCAAGATTACCAGCAGGGTGAAGATCTCCAGCCGGCCGAGAAGCATTGCCCAGGTACATACCCAGGTCTGAAAGTCGGTGAGCACCGCATAGGTCGTTGAAGGACCGACCAGATTGAGACCCGGGCCGGTGTTGTTGATGCACGCCACGACTGCCGAGAAAGCGGTGATGACGTCCAGGCGCGTGGCGATCAAGAGCAGCGTCAGTATGACGATCGTCACGACGTAAATGAACATGAAGCCGAGAATCGAATGCAGCACCGGGTCGGGAACCACCGTCGCCCCGAAGCGAACGGTCTGTAGACCGCGTGGGTGCATGGCACGCATCAACTCGCGCGACACCTGCTTGTAGAGGACGACGGCGCGGATCATCTTGATGCCGCCGCCGGCCGAACCGGAACAGGCGACGAAGCTGCCGAGGAAGAGGATCCACAGTTGCGCGAACAAGGGCCACTGCGCGTAGTCGGTGGTGGCGAAGCCGAGCGAAGTGGCAAGCGACACCGAGTGGAAAGCGACGTAGCGAAGGGTCGTCAGAAAATCCTCGTAGACGTCGTCAGGCCACAGGTAGAGCGCGAGCGCGACGCTGCTCAGGGCAAGGAAGCCGAGAAAATAGTGCGCTTCGATGTCGAAGCGATAGGCGCGCAGCGAGCGTTGCGACAAGACCAGGAAGTGGGTGCTGAAGTTGATGCCGGCGAGCAGCGCAAAGAAGATCACCACCAGCTCGATGTCGAGGCTGTCGAAGTGGCCGAGGCTCGCGTCCTTGGTCGAAAAGCCGCCCAGCCCCATGATCGAGAAGGCGTGCATCAGTGCGTCCCAGGGTTCCATTCCCACCTGATACAGGCTCACCCCACAGGAAATGGTCAGGATCACGTAGACCACCCATAGTCCCTTCGCGGTCTCGGTGATGCGCGGCGTGATCTTCGCATCCTTCATCGGGCCCGGCGTTTCCGCCTTGAGCATGCCGCGTCCGCCGAAGCCGAGCATCGGCAGGATGGCGACCGCGAGAACGACGACGCCGAGGCCGCCAATCCAGTGCATGAAGGTTCGCCAGAAGTTGATCGACAGGGGCAGAGTGTCGAGCCCGGAGAGGACCGTCGCGCCGGTCGCCGTCAGACCGGAGACGGCCTCGAAGTAGGCGTCGGTCCACGACAGTTCCTTGATGTGCAGATACAGCGGCAGCGCCCCGAAGGCCGGCAGCAGCGACCAGATCAGCGCGACCAGCAGGAAGCTCTCGCGCACGCGTATTTCGCGCTTTTGCCGGCGAACGGACAGCGACAACAGTGCGCCGCTGGCCATCGTGATGAGCACCGCTTCGTCGTAGGCGCCGTGCGCACCGTCGGCGCTGAGCCATGAGAGACTGAGCGGCACCAGCATCAGGAAGCCAAAACCGAGGATGAGGATGCCGAGAACGAAGAGCACCGGCGCGAAACGCTTGATCATGCGAAGCCTTTCCGAAGAGCGGTCAACGAGCGCTGATCCGCCGGCCGATCGCGTTCCCTCGCATCCACTTCCAGTGTATGTGGGCGATCAAAGAGGGCGCTCTGCAATCGAGGGATAGCGTGCAGCGGTGTGCAGGCGCGTGAAGGGGCGACGGTAAATTCCCCCTTGGCAGTATCGCGCCAGACGGCGGTAGGGTCAATCGCCGGCGGATCTCGTCTTCTCGTGCTGGCTGCACCAACTTTCGCCGTATTCTCGTCTCTGGAGTTGTTTGCGCCCCCCAGGGAACGTTTGATCCATATGGCATCACTTGCCAAGGGCTTGTCGTACCGGGCGATCTGCGGCATGATTCGTGGCCGTGCCGATGTTGGCCCGTAGATGCGCTGATTCCTTCGAGAGCCGATGACGCACGCTTGCCCCCCTCCTTCACAGTCGCCGAAGCGCTCCCTGCGCTCGGTCGTCGCGGGCTAGGGCGCATGGGTTCCCTGCTGCGCATCGCCCGCGAACTGATGCGCGAAGCGGCGCGCGACCTAGCGCCGACGCTGGTCGTTGTGGCGATCTTTCAGGTATTTTTCATCCAGCGTATGCCGGACAGTCCGGCGGGGTTGATCGGCGGCTTTGCCGCTGTCCTTCTCGGCCTGGCACTCTTCGTCAAGGGACTCGACGCCGCGATTTTCCCGGCTGGCGAGACGATGGCTTTCGACTTTGCGCGTCGCGGTTCGTTTCTCTGGCTGATGCTCTTTGCCTTCTGCATCAGCTTTGCTTCGGTGGCTGCCGAGCCGGCGCTGATGGCCGTGGCCTACAAGGCGGAAGCGGTGTCGGGTGGCAGCATGGGTGCGCTGACCCTGCGCATGGTTGCGGCGCTCGGCGTCGGTCTGGCGGTGGTGGTTGGCGTATGGCGCATCGTCCTCGGCCACTCGATCGGCAACTACCTGATCCCCGGTTACTTGATCGTCATCGCCCTGACGGTGTTTTCACCGCCGCAACTGGTCGGTCTGGCTTTCGATTCGGGTGGCGTTGTCGCCTCGACCGTCACTGCCCCCCTGTTGACGGCTCTCGGTGTTGGCCTGGCGACCAGCATTCGTGGCCGCAACCCGATGCTCGACGGCTTTGGTCTGATCGCTTTCGGCGCGCTCGCGCCGATGATCATCATCCAGATCTACGGCATCGTCTTCTTCGTGCCGGCGGCGGCCGGCACGGCGGTGGTGATGATGCCGACCGACGACCAGCACCAGTATGCTGCCCTGGAACTGCTCTTCGACTTCCTGATCATGGTGAGAAACCTGCTGCCGATCATCGTCGTCGTCCTCTTCTCCAGTTTCGTCATCCTTCGCCGCCCGCTCGCCGATCCCAAAGGCCTGGCCGTGGGAATGGTCCTCGTGGCTGTCGGTCTCTTTCTCTTCGACGAGGGGCTGCAAGTCGGGCTCTTTCCGCTTGGCGACGAGATGACCAAAGGCCTGATGGGCGACGGCGTCGCCATGTGGGCGGTCTATCTTTACGGTTTTCTCATCGGTTTCGCCACAACGATGGCGGAGCCGGCCTTGATCGCCCTGTCGATCAAGGCCGACGAAGTGAGCCTTGGGCAACTCAAGGGCATCTGGCTGCGTTCGCTGGTATCGATCGGTGTCGGCATCGGCATCGTCATCGGCTGCGCGCGCATCATCGACGGAATCAACATCGCCTATTGGCTGATTCCGGGTTACCTGCTGGTCCTGGCCATGACCAAAGTGGCGCCGCGCTTCATCGTGCCGATCGCCTATGATTGCGGCGGCGTGACGACGTCGACGGTGACCGTGCCGCTGGTCACCGCCCTCGGCGTTGGGCTGGCCGAACGGACGCCCGGTCGTGACCCGATGATCGACGGTTTCGGTTTGATCGCCTTCGCTTCGCTGCTGCCGATGATTATCGTTATGTCCTATGGCATCCTCGCCTCCTGGCTGATGTCAAGGAAATCTGCCAAGGAGAAGACACGATGAAGTTTTCTGCTGTCGTCCTGATCATCCCGGAAGAAGACGAGAACCGCGCGGTGGGGATTCTCAAGCACGCCGGCGCTACCGGCCTGACGATTCTCAAGGGCAAGGGTCTGCGCCACAACGAGCGCAAGACCTTTCTCGGCCTTGGCCTCGAGCGCAAGGAGTCGGTGCTGTTGTGCGTCGTCGAGAAGCAACTGGCGATGCGCATCTTGCGCTCGGTCAAGACCGAGATGAAACTCGATGAGCCGGGCGGCGGTCTCGCCTTTTCGCTGCCGCTGGGCAGTGTCGTCGGCATCGGTCTGGCGCAGATGCAGGCGTTTCGCCGCGAAGTCGAGGAGGATCTGTGAGTCGCCCTCGGCCATTGGCCTCAAGCCCGCTGTCGGGTCGCTGACCCCTATGATTGACTGAAGGAGTTCTTGTCATGTTGGTTGCCGGAATCATGAAGAAGGATGTCGTCACCATCAGCCCGCTGGCCACCGTACGCGAGGCGCTGATGATGATGAAGGCTCGCGGGGTGCGCTCGCTGGTCGTCGAGAAGCGCCATTCCGGTGACGCCTACGGCCTCATCGCTTATCGCGACGTCGCCAAGTCGGTCATCGCCGAGGATGGCGACATTGACCTTCTCAACGTCTACGACATTGCCCAGAAACCGGCGCTACAGGTTTCTCAGCACCTGGAAATCCGCTATCTGGCGCGCCTGATGATCCAGTATTCGGTAAAGCGCGTGCTGGTCATCGACAACAACGAGTTGCAGGGCTTCGTCTCGGATACCGACGTGGTGACCAGCCTCATTGAACGTGCGTTGCGCGATCGCTAGGTTCGGGACGCCATGGAAAAGATCGTGCGCCGTTATGCGGCCCACTTCCCACGCTGGTGCCAGGCTTTCGGCGACCATCTCCCGGATCCGGGCGGCGAAGGGCGGGCGGTCGAGTGGCTGGTCGGCGAGGGCTGCGTTGGCGTGATCGTCCTGCCAGAGGTTCGCCGCCTCCTGATGCACGAACTGCTGGGACCACAGAAGCCCCACCTCGAGTTCCGGCAGCGCTCGCTGAGCCTCAACCGTTACGACTACGACGAGGTCGAGGTTCTTGGGCATTCCGGCTATGCGGCGCTGCGCGAGTTGCTGCTCGCCGGCGATGAAACGCACATGTTCCTGACCTACCACCTCATCTACCCTCCGGGGACGCGCATCATCACCGTATCGCTCAAGCCGCCGCTACCTCTGCTCTACAAGGAAATGGCGCCACTGGCGGTCAGCGTCTGCGCGTGACACGGCCCCGGGTGGCTGTCGCCGCCGGCCCCAGCGGCTGACAGCGACTTTCGCAGGGCCAGTGATGCCTTCGGCCTTCTGGCGCAAGTGACGGCGAAAAGCGGATAATCGGGACTTTCCGGCGTACTTCCCTCGCCGGTGGAGTTCGCCGTGACCCGACCAAGCAACGACAGTTTCCTGCGCGCCCTGCTCAAGGAGCCGACCGCGTACACGCCGGTATGGCTGATGCGTCAGGCCGGGCGCTATCTGCCCGAGTACTGCGAGACGCGCAAGCGGGCCGGCAGCTTCCTGCAGTTGTGCAAGAACCCTGCCCTGGCCTGCGAGGTGACGCTGCAACCGCTCGCCCGCTACGATCTCGATGCGGCGATCCTCTTCTCCGACATTCTGACGATACCCGATGCGATGGGCCTCGGCCTCTACTTCACCGATGGCGAAGGGCCGCGCTTCGAACGTCCCTTGCGCGAGGAGTGGGCGATCCGCGATCTTACGGCGCCCGACCCTTGGGATCACCTGCGTTACGTGATGGACGCCGTCGCCGAGATCAGACGCGCGCTGCACAACTCGGTACCGCTGATCGGCTTTGCGGGGAGTCCCTATACGCTCGCCTGCTACATGGTCGAAGGCGCTTCGAGCAGCGATTACCGCTGCATCAAGGGAATGCTCTACGAGCGGCCGGACCTGTTGCATCGCATTTTGTCGGTCACCGCCGACGCCGTCACCGCCTATCTGAATGCGCAGATCGAATCCGGCGCACAGGCGGTGATGATTTTCGATTCCTGGGGCGGTTCGCTGTCGGCGGCTGCGTACGAGGAGTTCTCGCTGCAATACATGCAGCGTATCGTCGGCAATTTGCTCCGGGAGCGAGGTGGCGAGCGCGTTCCCTCGATCGTGTTTACCAAGGGTGGCGGTCTGTGGCTGGAGGCGATCGCTGACATCGGCTGCGACGCGGTCGGCCTCGACTGGACAATCGACATCGGGGAAGCGCGCCGACGCGTCGGTGACCGCGTGGCGCTGCAGGGCAACATCGACCCGGCCGTGCTTTTTGCCTCGCCCGAGAAAGTTGCCGCCGAAGCTCGACGGGTGCTGGAGAGCTATGGCGCCGGCCAGAACACGGGTCACGTTTTCAATCTGGGGCACGGCATCTCCCAGTTTACGCCGCCGGAGAACGTCACGGCACTGGTAGAGGAAGTACATGCGCATAGCGTGTTGCTGCGCACCAGAAGCGAATAAACATCGGTTGACCACTTGACTTATTCACAGAAATGCCGTGCATGTATCGCGCCCGCCAGGAAATCTCCCAAGAATCAGAGGTCTATCAATAATGCGCTGATTTATTGGGAGTTTTGTTATCGCTTATTTTTCCGGCAACGACCTGAAACCCTTGTGGGAAGGGCCTTTGCGGCACTTGTCTGACGCACGATCCACAGAGTTATCCACAGGAACTGTGCGTCGGGTCGAAAGCTCTGATAACTGAGGATGTTAGGCGGCTTTGAGAGAACTGGCGCGAGCTTCCGCCGCTAAGTGGCCCGTTGATTCCCCCCGGACTTCAACCCGTTTCGAGATTGCACGCGCATGCCGCAGATAGTCCGCGTCGCCCTGGACGTGCCTCTGCGCCGCTTCTTCGACTACTGCGTACCGAAAGGAGAGTGCCTGTCGGTGGACGACATCGGCTGTCGCGTGCGCGTGCCGTTCGGCCAGCAACGGAAGATCGGCATCATCGTCGGACTGCCGAGCGAGAGTGCAGTTCCGCTCGCCCAGCTCAGATCCTGCGAGGTGGTGCTGCGCGACTTGCCGCCCTTGCCCGCTGACTGGTTCCGCCTGGTCGAGTTCTGCGCCGCCTATTACCAGGCTCCTGTGGGTCAGGTCATGTTGTCCACCTTGCCCGCCGGCCTGCGCTCGACCACTCCAGCGAAGCCCCGGCCGGTCCGGCGGTTGCCCGACGACACCCGGGCGATCGCGGCGCCGGCCCTGACCGCCGAACAGGAAATGTCGCTGGCCGCGATTGCGGCCGGTGGCCCGGGGTTTCACGCCTACCTGTTGCATGGCGTCACCGGCAGCGGCAAGACCGAGATCTATCTGCGCCTGATCGAGCGTACCCTCGCTGCCGGACGGCAATCGCTGTTGCTGGTGCCGGAGATCAACCTGACGCCACAACTCGAGGCGCGGGTGATGGCGCGTTTCCCCGCTGCCGGGCTGGTCAGTCTGCATAGCGAACTCGGGGAATCCGCGCGCAACCGGAACTGGCGGGCAGCCTTGAGCGGCGCCGCGCGAATCGTTCTCGGCACGCGCCTGGCCGTCTTCGCTCCCTTGCCGGAACCGGGCCTGATCGTTGTCGACGAGGAGCATGATGCCTCTTTCAAACAGCAGGACGGCATTCGCTATTCGGCGCGCGACCTGGCCGTGTTCCGTGCCCGCCAGTGCGGAATTCCGATCGTCCTCGGTTCGGCGACGCCGTCGCTGGAAAGCTGGGCAAACGCCGCTGGCAACGGCGCGGGCAATGGCGCGCGCGCCCGCTACCGCCTGCTCTCGCTGCACGCGCGCGCGGTCGAGGGGGCTCGCCTGCCGGTGGTGCGGCGCGTCGACACGCGCGTTGACAAACCGATTGACGGGCTATCCGGCGCGCTGCTCGAGGCGATCGAGAAACGCCTGGAACGCGGTGAGCAGAGTCTGCTGTTTCTCAATCGACGCGGGTACGCACCCGTGCTCGCCTGCATGGCCTGCGGCTGGACCTCCGGTTGCCGGCGTTGCGCTGCCCATCTAGTGCTGCATCTTGCCGACCGTTGCCTGCGTTGTCACCACTGTGGCTATGCGGCGGCCGTGCCGAAGGCCTGCCCGACCTGCGGCAACCAGGATCTGAGCGCCTTCGGTCGCGGCACGCAGCGCCTGGAGGTGGTTCTCGGTGAGCGCTTTCCGCAGGCACGCGTCCTGCGTGTTGACCGCGACTCGGCGAGCAGCCGCACGCATTGGGAAGCGCTGGTGGCAAGGATCCACGCCGGCGAGGTCGATATTCTTGTCGGCACGCAGATGCTCGCCAAGGGTCACGACTTCCCGAAGCTGACGCTGGTCGGCGTCGTTTCTCCCGATGCTGCGCTCTTTGCCGCCGATTGGCGCGCGCCCGAGCGACTTTTTGCCCAGTTGATGCAGGTGGCCGGTCGCGCGGGGCGTGCGGACCGCCCGGGGGAAGTGCTGATCCAGACGCAGTTCCCCGACCATCCGTTGTATGCCGCCCTGGTCGACCACGACTATCCGGCCTTCGCCGCGGCCCATCTCAAGGAACGGCAGCAGGCAGGCTTTCCACCCTACACCCATCAGGCGATGCTGCGCGCGGAAGCGCCACGCATGGCAGACGCCCTGAGCTTCCTGAATACGGCGCGCGCCTGTCCGCCACCCGGTTGCGAGAACGCCGTGACCTTCTACGACGCGGTGCCGATGCGCCTTTCACGCAGAGCCAGCCGCGAACGCGGGCAGTTGCTCGTCGAGTCGTCGTCACGTCGCGTGTTGCAGCAGTTTCTTGCCGGCTGGGTGGTGCAGATCGAAGCCATCAAGGCGCCGGGCAGCCTGCGCTGGCACCTGGAGGTGGACCCGCTCGAGTTCTGACTTGGCGGCGCGGCCAGCGCGTGTGCGGGCGCTGCACCTCGCCTGTGCCACGGTAGCGCCCTCGTGGCCCCCGCCCCTTTGCCGCTCGAGCGAGCCGCCGCGTGGCCCGCTGTCGCGCACCGGCAAGGATTGACGAAGCCGCCGGGCCCAGGGATACTCTCCTCGAAAGCCAGCCTGGCCAGCTCCCCAGCGTGCACCATTTCACAGCGCGGCGAATTCCCGCCAGCTATTCTATCGGGTGCCGGTAGATGGGGGTCGCGCTTGCCACGCCCGCGCCGCTTCGGCGCTCACGCGACGAAGACGGGCCTCGTCTGCTGGCGCCACCCACCAAGGAGTCCTGACGTGTCTTCCGATTTCGTAGCCGCGATTGACCTGGGTTCGAACAGCTTCCACATGATTGTTGCCCGTATCGCCAATGGACGGGTGCAGGTTCTCGACCGCCTGCGCGAGATGGTTCAATTGGCTGCGGGCCTCGACAGTCGCAACCGCCTGTCGCCACAGTCGCAGCAGCGGGCGCTCGACTGCCTGGCGCGCTTTGGCCAGAGACTACGCCACATTCCGCCAACCCGCGTGCGCATCGTCGGCACCAACACCTTGCGACAGGCGCGCAACAGCGCCGAGTTCGTGGCCCGCGCCGAGCAGGTTCTCGGCCACAAGGTCGAGATCGTCGCCGGCCAGGAGGAGGCGCGGCTGATCTACCTCGGTGTTGCGCACAGCGTCGGCGACGTGCCCGGGCAACGTCTGGTGGTCGACATTGGCGGCGGTAGCACCGAGCTGATCATCGGCGAGCAGTTCGATCCCCTGCATCTGGCGAGCCTGCGCATGGGCTGCGTCAGCATCAGTCGCCATTGTTTTGGTAACGGTCGAGTGACCGCGGGCCGCCTGCGCGAGGCGGAATTGCTTGTCCAGCTGAATCTCGAACCAGTGCGCGAGGAATACCTGGCGCGCGGCTGGGAGGTGGTGACCGGTGCGTCGGGGTCGATCAAGGCGATCCAGGATGTGGTCGTCAGCGAAGGCTGGTGTCGCGAGGGAATCAGTCTCGACGCCCTGCGCCGACTGCGCACGGCACTGCTCGAAGTGCGCGACACGGCCGAAATCGCCAGTCGCTGGCAACTCGACCCCGCGCGCGCGCGCGTCTTCTTCGGTGGCTTCGTCATCCTGCACGGTCTGTGCGAGACGCTCGGCGTGCAGCAGCTCGAGGTCTCGGAAGGCGCTTTGCGCGAGGGCCTGATCTATGACCTGCTGGGCCGCATCCGGCACGAGGATGTGCGCGACCGAACCATCGCCGATGTCATCGGTCGCTTCGGCCTCGATGAGGCTCAGGCCGGGCGAGTCAGCGGCACGGCGCTGGAACTGCACCGACAGGTACGCGCGAAATGGCAACTGACCGGCAAGGAAGCGCGGCACGTTCTCGAACGGGCCGCCCGCCTGCACGAGATCGGCCTGTTGCTGACCCACGACCAGTATCACAGGCACGGCGCCTACGTGCTGGAGCATTCCGACCTGCCCGGTTACTCGCGCGACGATCAGCGTTTGCTGTCGGCCCTGGTCGGGCGCCACCGGCGGTCGTTTCCGGCCGATGCGTTTTCCCATCTGCCAAAGGACTGGGCGCGGCCGGCACGCCGCCTGTGCGTTCTCCTGCGTCTGGCGGTGGTTCTCCACCGGGGTCGCAGCAGCGAGCCGTTGCCCGCGATCAGCCTGCGCGTCGACCGGCAGCGACTGGTTCTGCGCCTTCCGGCGGGCTGGCTGGACCAGCACCCACTGACGCGTGCCGATCTCGAGATCGAAGCCAGGCAACTTCGCAAGGCCGGCTTCGATCTCGAGATCGGCCGCAGTGGACCGGTGACGCTGCCGCCGGCACCGGCCGCGGGCTTGCCATGACCGTCGGCAATGACCGCCTGTGCAGTGCACCAGTCACCTTTTCGTCCCTGACCAGGGCTGGCATCGTAACGGCACACCGGCCGTGACGCGCGGGTCGCGGTGATGCGATTTCTCGCCTGGCTGGCTGCATCCCTGCTGCTGTCGCTGCTCGTCGTCTTCTTTCTGCTGGTCGCCGCGCTTGAGCCAGCGCCCCTGGTTACCCGTGGCGAGACGATCTCGCCCGCGTCGATTGCGCAGGCCAAACTTCTCTTGGCCAGGAACGATCCGCGCCGACTGGCGCGCGGCGATGAACGAACGGCAGATCTCCCGGCGGCGTTGATCGATGATGGCGTCAATCACCTGGCGAACCGGCTGTTGCACGGACGTGGTGCCTTCGTCATGGGCGAGGACTCGGCGCAGATCCGCCTCAGCGTCCGCGTTCCCGGTCTGCCCGGACCCCGTTTTCTGAACCTTGGCGCGGTCTTCAAGGAAGCCGAGGGGGAACCGCATGTCGCCTCGGCGACCCTGGGTTCGTTGCCCGTTCCGGCCGCGCTGATCGAGCTGCTGATGGCCTCGGCGATCAAGCTTGCCGGTTTTGGAGACGACTGGCAGCTGGCCCGACAGAGCATCCGGCGGTTGATGTTCGAGCCCGGGCGGGGCGTCGTGGTCATCACCTACGTCTGGGAACCAGAAATCCTCGATCGTGCGCTGGCGCTGGCCTTTACGCCCGAGGATCTGCTCCATCTCGAAGCCGCCCAGCGAGCCCTGGCGGGCCTTCTCGATCACCACGGGCCGCGCGCGCGCGTGCCCCTGCCGGAAATTCTCGGCACCCTCCTGGCGCACACCGGCGACGGATCCCTTGTGCAGCGTCGTGCGGCACTACTGGTTTTGGCCACGCACCAGTCGGGACAGAGCCTGGTCAGGCTGTTGCCGCAGGCGAGGCAATGGCCACGCCCACGACCCGTCAAGCTGATCCTGCTCGGCCGCGGCGACAGCGCCCAGCATTTCGCCATTTCAGCCGCCCTGGCTGCCTGGGCCGGCGAGCCGGCGGCCAACGCCATCGGCGTCTACAAGGAAGTCGAGGACGCGCGCCATGGCAGCGGCTTCTCGTTTGCGGATCTTGCCGCGGATCGTGCCGGTACCCGTTTTGGACAACTGGTTGCCGACGCGTCGCCACGCCTGAACGCTGCACTGGGAAGAACGCTGACCGATGCGGACCTGGCGCCAGCGCTTGGCGGGCTTCCGGAGTATCTGTCGGAAAGCGAGTTCCAGCGGCGTTTCGGCGGCAGCGGCAACGCCGCCTATGCGCAGGTAATGGCCGAAATCGAGCGTCGCCTGGCGGCCCTGCCGCTGTATCGCTGATCGGCTGCCCTGTGCGCCCGTGGCCACCCTCGGCGCGTGCTGCTCAGCGCACCCGTCGACCGGCAAGCAGGAACCACAGATAAGCGGCGAGCTGTGCTCCCAGCAAGGACAGGAGAGCGTTCCGGTGAGCCATGGCGGCCGTTTGTCCCTGCGCCTGCAGCAGGTCGATCAAGAGCCCGAGCCCCCACTGGACGCCGAAGGCGCCAACGAAGACCATCAGGTTGAATGCCGTGTTGGCGCGGCCGGATAGCGCCACAGCAAAGCCGGCGGCCGCCTGCGAATAGGCGAGCGTGCCAAAGCTCGAGAAGCTGCCATAGGCGATCCACAGGAGGTGGGTGTGTTCGACGGCCTGGGTGACGATCAGGGCGAGCGTCAGTAGCGAAAGGCCGAGTCCGGCAGCGAGCAACATCAGCGGCTTGATGCCGCGCCTGGCCAAGCCGGTGGCGAGGAGGCCAATCAGGAGATAGGCAATCAGCATCGCCGCGCTCATCCCCGCCATATGGTCGGCGGCGACCGCGCGCGCGTAGCCGTTCACCTGCATCAGCCAGGAAACCGACCACAGGCTCTGCACGGCCATAAAGCCCCCGACCAGCGTCAGTCCAAGAGGCGCGAAGCGCCAGAAATGGGCGCTGGCGAAGACCTGCCTGACGCCGGCCCACTGCGCCGCGAGCGGTTCCGGCTTTGCGCCGTCCGTGCGTTCGGGGACGCTGAGGAACAGCCAGATGGCAACCAGCAGGGTCAGGCCGGCCAGTCCGACGAAGATCTCGCGCCAGCCGGCTACCTGCAAGGCTGCTTCCAGCGGTGCCGTCGCAGCGAGCGCTCCGAGACCGCCGGAGGTCATGATCCAGCCGGTCAGCGATGCCTGTCGGTCGGCCGGGAACCACAGCGAAAACGCTTTGAAGGCGGCCATCAGACACGCCGAAACGCCCAGCCCGATCAGCGCACGCGAGAAGGCCAGGTCGCCGATGCTCTTGCCGATGGCGAACGTCGCGGCACCGGTAGCGGCAATCAGGAGCAGCCCCGATTCGACCCGGCGCGCGCCGAAGCGGTCGAGCAACATCCCCAGCGGCAGCTGGGCGGCGGCGAAGGACAGGAAGTAGGCGCTGGTCAGCAGGCCCAGGCTGCCGGCGCCAAGTGCCAGTTCGGCAGTCAGTATCGGCCCGATAACGGCGTTAGCCGTCCGGTACAGATAGGACAAGAAGTAGGCGCCTGCGAAGGGCAGGAATAGTTTCAGCCAGAGCATGGATTGGTCAGGAGTCCGGTTGTTTCACGCCTCGTCCCACAGCCACGCGGCCCCGCGCACGCCGGAGGAGTCCCCATGCACGTTGGGCAGCAGGCGGGTGCGCACCTCGTCGGAGAAGACGTGCGCTGTCCACAACATCGGCACGCTTCGATACAGGCGCTCAAGATTGGAAAGGCCGCCGCCAAGCACGATCACGTCCGGGTCCAGGATGTTGATCACTTGGGCCAGCGCCTTCGCCAGGCGCCGTTCGTAGCGCTGCAGTGACGCATTGGCAGCAAGGTCACCGGCGCCGGCGCGAGCGCCGACGGCTTCGGCAGTCAGCGATTCCCCGTGGTGGCGCCAGTGGTCCAGGCTGAGCGCGGGACCGGAGAGCCACGTTTCGACACAGCCCGAACGCCCGCAGTAGCACGCTGGTGGCGGCAGGCCTTCCTCTTCGGCCGACGGCAGCGGATTGTGGCCCCATTCCCCGGCAATCCGGTTAACCCCGGTCAGTACCCGCTGATTGACGACAATTCCCCCGCCGACACCGGTGCCGAGGATGACCCCGAAAACGACCTCCGCACCTCGTCCAGCACCATCGATCGCTTCCGAAAGGGCAAAGCAGTTGGCGTCGTTGGCCAAACGTACTTCGCGCTGCAGCAGCCTCTGAAGGTCGTCCCGCAGTGGTCTGCCGATCAGGCAGGTGGAGTTGGCATTCTTGATGTGACCGGCCGCAACGGATTCGGTACCGGGAATTCCTATCCCGACGCTGCCTCGCCCACCGAGATCGTCTTCGGCGGCAGCAACCAGTTCCGTGACGACCCTGATTGTCGCCAGGTAATCGCCTTGCGGGGTCGGACGACGGCGCCGCCGCAGCACGTTCCCGGACTCGTCGAGAGCGACGAGTTCGATCTTCGTACCGCCGAGGTCAATCCCGATTCGTAAGCGTCTGAACAATCTCGTTCTCGTGCGCTGCGTGGCCATGAGGCGCGCCTTTCCTCTTGCGGCCATCCCGGATCCTTGCAGGGGGCAGTATGTGACCCACACGGCTGATGAACTGGGCTATCATGGACAGGTTATGGTTGCGGAGCGACGGACTATAACAACATTGCTTGAAGCTGTCCCCCATGTGGTCACGCTGATACTGAGTAGCGGCATCGACATCGCGCGCGGTACGATCGGCTTTTTGGGCTTGACCTTGGAGGAGAGTTAGTCGTCCGGATGTCCGCACCAGGAAGGTCGCCGATCTGGTGCGTGAGCTGGAGGGATGGAGCATCAGGATCGTCGTTTCTCATGCATGGGCATATCCTGACGATTTGGCCAACGAATATGGTTTATCACGTGGAATCGTCGATGCTGCACATCTGCTGGACGGTTTGGTTCTCTCTGTCCGGCTCAACGAACTTAGGCTTGAATCTCATGCGGAATCTCGCTCGCTCTACCGTGCTGACATGCCTTTCTTGCCGCCATCCCAGCCAGCCCTGATGCCGGCTTCACAGTATTTCGCCCGCAGGAGGAAAAATGCGCAACTACCCCACCATCACCGGCCGGAAGATCCGCCTGGCGCTTGTCGGATGCGGGCGAATCGCGGCCAATCACTTCGCGGCGATGGAGCAGCACGCCGAAGATGTTGAAATCGTCGATGTTTGCGACGTTGACCGCAACGCGCTCGACAAGGCTGTCCAGCGGACTCTTGCCCATGGACACCTTAGCATGACCGAAATGCTCAAGGCGAGCACGGCGGACCTCGTCGTGCTCACGACGCCCAGTGGCCTGCATCCGGAGCAGACGATTGAAATCGCGGAATCCGGGCGCCATGTGATGACCGAAAAGCCGATGGCCACGCGCTGGCATGATGGCCTGCACATGGTCAAGGCTTGCGACGAAGCCGGCGTGCGGATGTTTGTCGTCAAGCAGAATCGGCGTAACGCCACCTTGCAACTCTTGAAGCGTGCCGTCGAGCAGAAACGGTTCGGACGCATCTACATGGTCAATATCAACGTCTTCTGGACGCGGCCACAGGAATACTACGACAGCGCCAAATGGCGCGGCACCTGGGAGTTCGACGGCGGCGCGTTCATGAATCAGGCAAGCCACTATGTCGATCTGCTCGACTGGCTGATTGGCCCCATCGAGAGCATTCAGGCCTACACGGCCACATTGGGACGGGATATCCAGGTCGAGGACAGCGGCGTGCTCAGTGTCCGCTGGCGTTCCGGTGCGCTGGGCTCGATGAACGTCACCATGCTGACCTACCCGAAGAATCTCGAGGGCAGCATCACGATACTCGGGGAGAAAGGCACAGTCCGCGTCGGCGGCGTTGCGGTCAACGAGATCCAGCACTGGGATTTCGCCGAGAAGATGCCTGAAGATGATAAAATTTCCGCCGCAAACTATGAAACCACATCCATCTATGGCTTTGGCCACCCGCTCTATTACGACAACGTGATCAAGGTCATGCGCGGTGAAGCGGAGCCGGAAACCGATGGCCGCGAAGGCCTCAAGTCGCTCGAAACACTGATTGCGGCGTACCTCGCTGCCCGTGACGGCAAGCGAGTTGCGCTGCCTCTGGATTACTGAACATGGTGCTCTCCATACACCCTTCTGCAATTGTCGATGAGGGCGCACAAATCGGCGATGGTAGCCGCGTCTGGCATTTTGCCCACATTTGCGCTGGTGCCAGGATTGGCACAGACTGTTCCTTCGGCCAGAACGTCTTCGTCGGTAACGACGTAGCGATCGGCAACAACGTCAAGGTGCAGAACAACGTTTCCATCTACGACGCCGTGCAGATCGAGGACGACGTCTTCTGCGGCCCAAGCATGGTGTTTACCAACGTGTACAACCCGCGTTCCGCGGTCACCCGCAAGGATGAGTATCGCCCGACGACAATAAAGCGGGGCGCGACTCTTGGGGCGAACAGTACGATCGTCTGCGGGGTAACGGTTGGTAGATTCGCCTTTGTCGCTGCGGGTGCGGTGGTGACTCGTGACGTCAAGCCCTATGCTCTGATGGCTGGTGTGCCGGCCAGACAGATAGGCTGGATCAGCAAGCATGGCGAGCGTCTACGGCTGCCCCTGGAGGGAGACGGAGTAGCGCAATGCCCGGTGACGGGTGAGACCTACAAGCTGACGGGGACGACGCTGGCGGTTGAATGAAGGTAGCGGTCATCGGCGGCGGGATCAACGGGGTCATGACCGCCTGGGCCTTCGCCCGGCGCGGCGACAGCGTAGACCTATTCGAAAAGGGCCGGCTGATGTCGGCCACCAGCCACTCCTCCTCCAAGATGTTGCACGGCGGCTTGCGCTACCTCGAACACGGCCATCTGAGGCTGGTTCGCGAGGCACTCCAGGAGCGCTCTTGGTGGATCAGACAGGCGCCGGAATTTGCCAGACCGCTTGAGTTGCTGATTCCAATTTACCGGAACGGCGAGCGCGCCAAGTGGCTGGTCGGCGCAGGCATCAGGCTCTACGATCTGCTCGCAATCGGATCGGGGTTCCCGCGGGGCCGTTGGTACAGCGCCGACGAGGTGGTCGAACGCTTTCCCGGCTTGAAACGCGACGAGTTGCTGGGCGCCTACGGTTACTGGGATGCCCGTATGGATGACTACCGGCTTGGCCTGTGGGCAGCAGAAAGAGCCGGGGAATCAGGTGCCAGGCTCCACGAGTTCACCGCCGTGCTCAAGGTCCATCCGGCGACGGGAGAGGTTGCCCTGGACGGATCCAGTGCCCGTTACGACCGTATCGTCAACGTCGCCGGCCCCTGGGCGGAAACACTCCTCGCCAGGTCAGGCGTGGCAAGCGCCTACCGGCTTGACTTGATCCGTGGCAGCCACATCGTCGTGCCTGGCAAGCTCGAGCACGGTTGCGTTCTGCAGGTGCCGGGTGAGAAACGCATCCTGTTCGTTCTCCCGCACGGAGAAAACACCCTGCTCGGGACTACCGAAGTCAGCCAGGCCGACCCCGATCATTGCCTGCCCAGCGATGAGGAAATCGACTATTTGACTACCAACTACAACCGTTGCTTTTTTGAGGTCGTTGCGCGTCAGGATATAATCTCAAGCTTCGCCGGAATTCGACCGATTGTTGCGAGCAAGACCGATTTTTCCGCGGCCAGCCGGGAATCGGTCATCGAGCGCCAAGGCAGGCTGATAAACGTCTTCGGCGGCAAGTGGACCACCTCGCGGGCCCTTGCCGAAGCAGTCGTCACGAAATCACAGTATTGAGAGAAACTATGGAAGCTCACTTCATCGACCTGAAACAGCTATAAGGAGACGTAGTCGTGCGTGCGGAGATTTTGATTCAACTAGGCCAAGCCAAATTGCTAAATCCACTCTACCTGAAGCCGGATGCACCCACCCATTACCACATTGAAGTGCCTGATGATGCGCTCCTCGACGCTCGCGACTATCTTGAAGAACAGCCCCGGCCAGCCGATGTTGCAACAGTGCCCCCAGCCCGACCGGGCAGCTTGCAAGAGCGGCTGAACCAACTACTTGGTCCCCTGGCAAGAATAAGGCCCAGCGCAAGCATTGGGGATGATTATCAAACAGTTCAAGATGCAATGGAGGAACGTTATTGTGGACGTTAATACACACAAGCAAACTGACATACAGCTTGTATTCGACACTAATGTCCTGGTCGATGCACTGACCGCGCGCGGGCAATATTTCGCCTGCGCGGTCGATTTGCTGGAGATGGTGCGCAATGGCAAAGTTGAAGGCTGGTATGCGCATCATACGCTTACTTCGGTTTATTACTTGCTGGAGCGTGCCTTTGCAGCAGAAACGCAAAACCGCAAGACCGCGACAGATCTAGCGCAAACATTGTTGCGCGAATTGCTCCAGTTTCTGAGACCCTTGCCGCAAGTTGGTGACGAGTTGCGGCGCATTCACTCGATGCCCGGTGATGATTTGGAAGACCTCCTGATTGTTCATCTGGCAAGTAGCTATCTACCCAATCCGCTGGTTGTCACGCGCGATAAGTGGTTTTTGCAGCATTCTTCTCTGGCGGCGGCTCACCCCAAGGAGATTATTGAAAGGGGCTTGACCGCTTGGCAGTCTAGAGGCCAGCCGATCCCTTTTGCGGATTTAACCACGCAACAGCATTGCATACGCCCTCAGCTTGAACGCAACATGCATCGCGTTCTTCACCACGGCCAATACATCATGGGTCCTGAAGTGGCCGAACTCGAAGGCAAGCTCGCCGCTTATACAGGCGCCAAGCACTGCATCACGGTCGCCTCTGGCACCGAAGCACTCCTCATTGCCCTGATGGCGCTGGGCATCAAACCAGGCGAGGAAGTCATCACCACGCCCTTCACCTTCGTCGCCACCGCCGAAGTTATCGTCCTGCTGGGTGCCGTTCCGGTTTTTGTCGATATCGAACCCGACACCTGCAACATCGATGCCAGCAAGATCGAAGCCGCGATCACCTCGAAGACCCGCGCGATAATTCCTGTCAGCCTCTATGGTCAACCGGCGGACATGGACGAAATCAATGCCATCGCCGCTAGGCACGGCCTGACGGTCATCGAAGATGCCGCGCAGAGTTTTGGCGCCGAATACAAGGGCAGGAAGAGTTGCAATCTGTCGACCATCGCCTGCACCAGCTTCTTCCCGAGCAAGCCGCTGGGCTGCTATGGCGACGGCGGGGCGATCTTCTCCAGTGACGAAAATCTGGCCAAGGCCATGCGCGAGATCCGCGTGCACGGCCAGGAGAAGCGCTACGTGCATACGCGCATCGGGGTGGGTGGGCGCATGGATACACTGCAATGCGCCGTGGTGCTTGCAAAGCTGGAAAGATTCGACTGGGAAGTTGAGCAGCGCCTGAAAATTGGTGCCCGCTACAATGCACTGTTTGCCGGCAAGGTGCAGACCGTCACCCAGCGCCCGGACCGGACCAGCGTCTTTGCCCAATACACGGCCTTCATTGAGAACCGCGAACAGGTTCAGGAAAGACTCAAGGCGGCGGGGGTGCCGACTGCGGTACACTACCCCGTGCCGTTGCATCTGCAGCCGGCATACAGGGGAGGCTGCCAAGTGCATGGCGGAGTCAAGACCGCCGAACGGATGGCGCAAAGGGTAATGAGTTTTCCGATGAGTGCCGATCTTTCCGTAGAAGACCAAGAAAGAGTCGTGGCTGCAGCGCTTGAGGTTGTCAGGAACTAACCAATGGGGTGGCGTTGGCTTATTTCATGTTCTGTAAATGCGTAGCGCACTGGGTTTGCGATACTGGGGCGGTAGAAGCGATGAGTCGCCCCTTGGATTGTTCGACCATGCGCAGCATCCTCGGGATTCAGCCATTGTAGTATGTTCGAGCGCGAGAACCCTGCGCGAAATTGTTCTTTCGCCAACCCGAGTGCCAATATGCGCACGACTGACATTTCTTATGAAACAGTTAGTGACAATTGTTATTGAGTATTAATCAACGAAGGGTTTTGTGATAATGTACAAGAATTGCTCGGTAGCAGTAGTCGTTCCTGCATATAACGAAGAAACACAAATAGCCGTGGTTATTGAATCCATGCCAGATATTGTTGATGTGATTGTCATAGTCAACGATTGCAGCAAGGATCAGACATCCCAAGTTGTAAGACGGCATTCTGAATTTGGCTCCGGAAGAATCGTCTTGCTGGAGCATGCAGAAAACCAAGGGGTTGGTGGCGCCATTGCCACAGGGTATAAATGGGTTAGAGATAACAACTACGATGTTGCGGTGGTAATGGCTGGCGACGGACAGATGGCCCCCGACGACTTGCCCGCTATTCTCGATCCAGTGGTGGATGGTGAGGCCGATTACACCAAGGGTAATCGGCTGGTTACGGGAGAAGCCTTCAAGAAGATTCCCAAGATCCGCTTCTTTGGCAACTCCGCCTTGTCACTCCTGACGAAGATCGCTTCGGGATACTGGCACGTCGCCGATTCACAAACAGGTTACACGGCCATTAGCCAGTCAGCTTTACAAGCTATCGATTGGGATAACATGTACAAGCGGTACGGGCAACCCAACGACCTGCTGGTCAAGCTGAACGTAGCCAACATGCGAGTTGTGGATGTGCCCATCGAACCAGTCTACAACGTGGGAGAAAAGTCGGGCATCAAGGTTCGCAAGGTTATCTTCACCATCGGCTCTTTGCTGGTGCGCTTGTTCTTCTGGCGACTCAAGGAAAAATACATCATCCGCAACTTTCATCCCTTGGTGTTCTTTTATGCCATGGGGCTTGGCGGGTTGGCGCTGAGCTCGATCCTCTTCGTGCGCATGCTTTCGATGTGGATCGGTAGCGGCAATGTTCCAGAAATCACTTTTCTCGGAAGTCTGTTTTCATTCTCCCTCAGTGTTAATTCACTTTTTTTCGCCATGTGGTTCGACTATGACGAGAACAAGCACCTGAATCCGCCGCTGAAACATCGTGAAACACGCCGCAAGTCCACTCAAGCGGAATGATACGCCCGCTCATCGCGCAGGCTCTGCATAGTCTTCGACACCAAAAACTATCGCAGGACATAGCGTTCTCGCTCGGTAGTTTTGCCGTTCTGGCGATCAGCGGCATCGTGATCAATATAGTGATCACCGTATTTCGCGATGCGGCTGCGCTTGGTGTCTTCAATATCGCATACGCTGTCTATATCGTGGCGTCGCAAGTTGCGGTATGGGGCCTTCACTACTCGGTACTTCGGCATGCAGCCTATCATGCGAGCGATCAGGAGGCACGGGGGCACATGCTGCTGACTGCAGCGGTCTGCTCAATCGCCATGGGCTTGGGGGCCGGTGCGGTTGTCTTCCAGGCTGAGCCCCTCTTTGCAGTTGCGTTCAACAGCGAGACGACCGGAGCAGCGATACGCAATACTGCTCTGGGACTGACTGTCTTCCCACTCAACAAGGTGTTGATTGCCTACTTGAACGGCCTGCGCGAAATGAGGGCCTACGCCGTGCTGCAGGCACTCCGTTACCTGATGATCATGGCGCTTGTGGCGCTGGTTGCTGCATCGTCCCTGCCCATCGAGGTTTCCACGTTCTGCTTCTTCGTTGCCGAGCTGCTTACGTTAGTAACGGCGTGCCTGTACATCGCCAGCAGGCGTTTGGTCGGCACCTTGGGTTTCAGGCGGTCCTGGGTTGTACGCCACTACCAGTTCGGCACCAAGGCGCTGGCAGCCGGGCTGTTTACCGAAGTCAACTCCCGGGTGGATGTGCTGATGATCGGCATCTTCCTGTCCGACCGTGCCACCGGGATCTACAGCTTTGCAGCGATGTTGGTGGATGGCGTTTACCATGTGCTGGCCATGGTTCGGATCAATTTCAATCCGATACTGGTGGCAGCCATACGCGACAGGGACTGGCGAACTGTGCTAAACCTGCGCCGGCAGGCTCGCCGGATTGTGCTGCCGGTAACCATTGTCCTGGCACTCGGCCTGATCGCTACCTACTACGTATTCACGGCTTGGGTGATGCCGTCTGAAAAGGGTCTGCTGGAAGGTTTGCCTTCGCTGGCAATCCTGCTTGGTGGGCTAACCCTGATTTGCTTTCTGGTTCCTTTCGACAACCTGCTCATGGTTTCTGGTCACCCCGGATACCAGACACTGCAGCAATTGGTTTTGGTGGTAACCAATATAACCGTGGCTGTATTGTTGTTGCCCCTGCTCGGTATCGAGGGTGCTGCGTTGGGTACTGCTGTCAGTTACGTTGCTGGTGTCTTGACAATGGCTATTTTCGCCAACCGTTTGTTGGGCTGGAATCTGTTCACCAACACCATAAGGTCTGCCGAGTGAGTAATACGAGATTCATTTCCGGGTTGCTTGGCGCGGCCATCCTGCTGTCGGGGTTCGCGGCCCTCTGTTATCAGGTCACCTGGCAGCGGGCATTGACCCAGTCCATCGGCGCGGACGCAATCGCGGTGGTTCTGGTCGTTACCATATTCATGACTTGGCTTGGTGTGGGTGCCGCGCTGGCACGCAGTCTTTTGCGCCGATCTCGTCGCCGCATCGCCTTCAACTATGCCGTGGTGGAAATGGTCATCTCGATGTGCGGGCTGGTCTCGGTACCGGTGCTGCGAGCAGCCAACGGTGCGTTCGCGCTGACCGGCATCGACTCGGTGTGGGCCGACTTCGCCCTTAATCTCCTGGTGCTGGCGATACCCATCATTGGCATGGGTATGACCACGCCCCTGATCGTACATGCTGCGCGCCAGGCGCTTGATAACTTCGGCCGCACTGTCGGCTATATCTATGGTTTGAACATCCTTGGTGCAGCTGCCGGTGCGTTAATCAGCGGCCTGGTGTTGTTGGAATGGCTAGGATTGCAAGGCGTCACGCAGCTGGCTGCTGTTCTCAACATGCTGGCCGCTTGTGCTGTGCTGCTTGCACTGCGAAAGTTTCCGCCCGATGCTGCCGATCCAGCGCCAGAAGGACAATTGCCGTTTGGGCGCATCGACTTGGCCGCCATTCTGTTCGGCTTCGGTACCTTGGCCATGCAGGTACTTTACTTCCGCATACTACATGCCTACCTTACCCTGTCCACGCTAGTATTCCCGATAGTGCTTTCTGCCTACCTGTTGCTGATGTCGCTCGGCCAGTGGCTGGGTGGCTGGCTGGCGGACCGCTTTCAACGCCGCTTGGCTGCCATCGCCGCGGCTCTGTTCGCCGCTGGCTCGTTGCTGATGGTGGCGGCGCTGAACATGCCGCCGAACTGGGCGATCCCCTTCGGCGCGCTGCGCTTTACTGCCTTCAATGGTTCGCTGCTACTTGAGAATCGCCACCTGATCGGCGACCCGCCTGTCCTGGGTGCCCTTTCCTTCTCGCTGCTGTTCATGATGTCGGTGGCTGCCTGGTCGGCTCTGTTCCCGGTGCTGTTGAAGGTGGCGACTCGCCACATCGACGAGGCCGGCGCAAGTTTTGGCCACCTCTACGGTATGTACACGGTCGGCAACGTGGCCGGCACCTTCCTTACCGGCGCGCTGATCCTCGCCTGGGTAGGCACGACGGGAGCCGCGGCCTGCGCGATCGTGGTGGTCGGGGCTGGCGCCTGGCTGCTGCTGGGCGGCCGTGGCGAGGCGGAACCTGAGCCCGCGCTGGGCCGAGGCTTGGCCGCCGTAGGACTCTTGGCGGCATTGCTCGTGCCTGCGAATTTTTATGGCAAGTTCCAGCTCGACAACTACAGCATCTCGGACGTATTCGAAGGACGGGTAGGTGTCGCCACGGTAAGCCCTACAACCCGCTTCTATCATATCGTCGACATGAGCCGGACCGCTTCGGCCTCGGCGATGGTGCGCGAGCCGGGTCCCGGTGATTCCTACGAAGCCTGGCGCTGGAATCACTCGGAGTTGATGGCGCTCGATCCGTCGTTTCGGCCCCGTCGCGTCCTGGTGATCGGCATCGGCCACGCTTACTTGCCGCATGCACTGCTGGACCTGCCCTCCGTGCAGGAAATTGTGGTGGTCGACCTGTCTCCGGAAATCGTCGGTGCGGTGAAGAAGCACACCGCGACTTCCGCCCGCCGCGTGTTCAGCGATCCTCGCGTCAGAATCGTCATCGCTGATGGCAGGCGCTACGCTCAGTCAGCCCTGAAGCGTGGTGAGCGCTTCGATCTCGTGCAGATCAAGATTAATGAGCCGTGGCATGCCGGCTCCGGCAACCTGTTTTCGGTGGAATTCTTCCGCATGATCAAGGGATTGCTCGCGGAGGGCGGCTATCTCGGAGTGCGTCCCTTGGTCGGCCACCTGTCGGATGGCATGCAAGTGTTCGATGGAGCCCTTTATCCGGGCTACTACCATCTATTTTTCAAGAATGGCGAGATACCTTTAGTCGAGCAGGCTGTGGTTACACCCGATATCGCTGATGCATGGCGACGGGAACTTCCGGGTGCGGCTGCCCTAGGCCCGTCGCGCAACGGCGCTCTGGAAATCATGCAGTTCGACGCCCGGAGTCCGCGGCCGCAGATCGACCTCAACACGGACGATCGACCAACCTTTGAGTACTACTGGCTACGGCAACGTCTGGGTACATGGATTTCGCCGCGGGATGGCTTGGACAATCCGCGTTTCAATGAGTATCGGCGAACCGTTCCGGTCCTGACGCCTTTGGAGTGAATAGATCATGTGTGGAATTTTCGGAATAGCGTTGCGGCAAGGTGCAGATATGCTACCCGACACGGTGCGCAAACTGCTTACGAATCTCTATGTTTTTTCGGAAAGCCGCGGCAAGGAATCTGCGGGACTTCACCTGTACCTTCCTGATGCTGCAAGTGCCTGGACCCTCAAGGGGGCCCAGGCTGCCACCGAACTGTTGCGAACCAAGGCTTATAAGGAGGCGCTGTCGCAGGGCCTGACGCTCGCCTATGGTAGTTCCAAAGACTCCTTGGCGCAGCCGCTGATCGTAATGGCACATTCCCGCTTGGTGACAAATGGCACTGCGGCGCTGGATCGCAACAATCAGCCGGTGCGCTGGGGCGGGGTGAGCATGATTCACAACGGAATTGTGGTGAATGTCGACAAGCTTTGGCAAACCAACCCAGACTTGAAGCGCGCGGCGGAAGTCGATACCGAGGTGATGGCGGCCGTGATTGATCGATCTCTCCGTCAGGAATTCGATCCTATCAAGGCTACTCGAACCGTTTTCTCAGCGATCAAAGGCGCTGCTTCGGTTGCCTGGGTACACGAAGAGGCCTCCACGGTGACGTTGGCGACCAACACCGGTGACCTCTACGTTGCAACATTGCCAGAAGAAATGGGTCTGGTTTTTGCATCGGAGCGCTACATCCTGACCGAAGCCCTGGCAAAGACATTGGGTAGGGAAGGGGCTGCGTCCATCATGAGTAATTTGGAATGGCTGCAGGCGGGTAACGGGCTGGTCTTCGACCTCAACGCGGCTGGTTCTGCCAGACACTTTGGTCTTGCGCCGGATGCCGACCTCGTAGCAATGGCCTGTATGCGCCATCTGGCGGCTCGCCAACACGACATTGGCGCGGCAAGCAGCAACCCAGCGCCAGTCGGATTCTCAAACCAGGTAGATGAAAAGCTGGTGCGTTACGGAGAGGAGCGTATTCGTGGGTTGCGCCGCTGTACCTGCTGCGTGTTGCCAGAGACATTCCCTTTCATTGAGTTCGACGAGAAGGGTGTGTGTAATTACTGTCGCAGCTACAAACCTCGTTATGCCGGCATGCATCCTACAGAGACGCGCAAGACCTTTATCGATTCGTTAGTCAAGTACCGGCGCAATGGTAAGGAACCGGATGTGCTGGTGCCGTTCAGCGGCGGTCGTGACTCCAGCTACGGTTTGCACCTGATCCATGAGGAATTCGGCTTGCGCCCGATTACTTTCACCTACGACTGGGGGATGGTGACTGATCTCGCGCGCCGCAATGTCGCGCGAATGTGTGGGCAGTTGGGGATCCCGAATATTCTGGTGTCGGCCGACATCAAGGCCAAGCGAGAGAATATTCGCAAGAATGTTGCTGCATGGCTGAAAAAGCCTGACTTGGGAATGGTCCCTTTGTTCATGGCCGGGGACAAGCATTTTTTCCGGGTGGTCAATCAACTCAAACGTCAAACCGGTATTGCTCTGGACCTGTGGTGCGCAAATCCGCTCGAGAATACTGATTTTAAGTCAGGCTTCTGTGGGGTACGCCCCGACTTTGATAAGAGCCGCGTCGACTACCTTTCCATCGGGCGCAAGGCGCAGATGGCGGCTTACTATGGGGCCCGTTTCCTGAGAAATACGGGTTATCTCAACGCTTCCCTTCTCGATACATTTGGCGCATTCGTTGCCTATTATTTTGAACCTAGGCGCGACTTTTACTTCATTTTCGACCATTTCATCTGGAACGAGGATGAAGTCAATAAGACGCTATTGTCTACCTACGATTGGGAGCTTTCCCCTGATTCGCCCAGTACGTGGCGGATCGGTGATGGCACGGCGCCGTTCTACAACTACGTTTACATGACCGCGCGCGGTTTTAGCGAGTTCGATACCTTCCGCAGCAATCAGATCCGTGAAGGCATGATTACGCGAGAGATGGCACTCGAATCAATTGCCGTGGAAAATCGCCCGCGTATGGAGTCGCTACGGTGGTACCTTGCAACCATCGGACTCGATTTCAACGAGACCATCCGCCGCGTGAACGAGCTGGACACGATGGGGCTACACCGATGAGGCCAGCGCACGCGCGGTGGGCTGCCAAGAGCCTGCTCTTGGGCATGGTCGTCGCGTCGCTCGCCGCATGCTCGAAGGTGGACGAGGCGGCCCTGCTAAAGGCCGAACTGCCCCTCATGTGGGTACGAATGGCGGGCCCTTCTCCAGGAAAGGGCTTGGTCGATTACCCTTCGGACGGCCCTGCGGACATTCCAAAGGCGTATGCGATGATCCTCCTGGCGGCTGTCGACGCCCAGCGGGCAGGGCGAGGCTTCCCGGAGGCGGGAACGGTGTCGGGCCTATGGCTGCTTGACCACGCCGACGAGAATCGCAACGGCATCACGGGCTGGGGTGTGCCGGTCGCCTGGGATGCCTATGGCGACGGCTCTGAGAACCCCGCCAGCACCGAGTACACGATCGCCACGGCAATTGCTGTCCACGCGCTGCTCGACTGGGCGGGAGAGCCGGGGACCGCGCCGAGGGACAGGATCATGGAAGTCGTGCTGGCCGCCTCGCAGCCGTACTTCGATGCATCGATGCGGACGCCGGCCGGACTGCTGCCGTACTCGCTGTCGCCGCCCGACCGCCGTTACGACACCTTCAATCCAGCGGCCTACATGGCCGGACAGATGCAGCGCCTCAGCCGGCTGGTCAACGATCCCGGCCAGGCAGAGCTGCTGCGCCAGGCCGCGGACCAGACGATGCAGGCCCTGCTTGACCACCGCAAGGTCAATCCAGCGACTGGCTCCTGGTACTGGAACTACTCCGTGCAGGAAGATAGTTCTAACGACCTGCCGCATGCGTCCTACGTCGTGGACGGCATCCGCACCTACATCCGGCACGGCGGCCGGCTGGCCGCGGCGTTCGATCGCGAGAAGGTGCTCGCCCATCTGGACGAATTCTTGGGCGAGAAGACGCCGGACATCCGCGCTTGGCCGAGGCTTCGCCCCGATGTGACGCTGGCGGCAAGGTCATACGACATTGGGATGGCACTGCACGTCGCGTGCACGGAGCCCGCAATGGCGGGCCTGAGGACACGGCTCATCGCGGCAACGCCCGCGTACAAGGACCCGGACGGGCAGTACCTCAAGTATCCCGCCGCATCGAAAGAACGCAACTTCGTCGTTCGGGAGTATGAAACCTACCTGCTGAGGGGCTTCGAGACCTGCTTAGCTCATCCCGTTGGAGGCGCGAAATGAGCTGGCGCATGTTTGCCGTACCCGCTGCGATGGTTGTTTCCCTTCTCTTGGCCAGCTGCGGCGGGCAGGCTGAGAATCCGCAGGCTCGTGCCCCGGTTGCGCCGCCCGAGGATATCAAGCTTGAAGCGTCGACACCCCTCTCAGCCTACCGCAAGCCGCTCGTGGAAGACGCTGTCGTTACTCCTCGGATTCGCGGCGCGGTGGAGGTTCCTTTCGTCGTCCTGCGCGCCGGCAAGGCTGCGGCCACCGTGGAGCTCGACATCGCGGCGAACCAATCCACTTTGCGGATGGACAACGGACAGCGCATTCCGCTGGCGCGGCCTGGGGTTCCTGTGGTCCTTCTCGACCTCGGCGAAGCCAGAACGGGTGCCATCGTCCGGAGCTTGCCAGACAGCGAGCTGTGGCTCGCGGACTGGACCAACGCCGCGAAGGGGATGCGCTTCACAAAGGTGAAGCGCCCTGGCGTCGAGTTCCTGATGTTCAGAGCCGCGCTGTTCCACGAAGGCGTGCTGAACCTCGTCTTGTACGACAATCACGCGGCGAAGAACTACCTGCGTCGCCTGAGGCTCGAAGGCAATCAATGGGTGGCTGCCGGTCCCGAACTGGAACTTCCGACGATGGAGGATCCGGCGGGGACGCATTACGAGATGGAGCCGCCCGTGTTCCTTTTCGGGGAGAAGGACGGGCTGCGGATCCTCGCCGGCACATTGAATGCGAAGGCGGGTGCCGAGTGGATAGAAGTCAAGCGCATCGAGGATTGCGCGAAAGTGCTCGAGGCCATCGCGACACCTACCGGTGTCGGGATACTTTGCAACCGCAAGAACGTGGATACGCTGGGTGCCTACACCGTCGTCCATCCCGCTGGCGAACCGCCTGAGGTGCTGCCGCTGTCCCAAGGCATCCCTTGGAAGCTCTCGTGGGACGAGGCCGCCGCTAGGCTGGCATGGCGTAAGGCGACCGATACGCAGTCGTACGGCGAGATGATGGAACACGACATCCAGCGTGGCCAGAACGGCGGAATGCTGGAACTCGGCTCGAACAACATCGAAGGCCGGATCGCCTGGTCGCAGATCTACTACCTGAACGGCTTCATGGACGCGGTCCACCTGGCGCGCCGCGAACAACAGGCGTTCGATGTGTTTTATCCCCTGCTGGAAAAGCTGCGCCTGCGGATCGAGCTGGAGGTGCGCCTGATCGACCGCCAGCTCGGGGCGCCCGAGGGCTTGCGCACGCGGGCCTTCACGAAGGACCGGTCCCTCGCGCTGTTCGGCGTGCAGACCAGCCGCGCGCTGCTCCTGCTCACGCGTTACCTCGAGGAGTTTCCCGGCGCGCCTCCGCTGGCGAACCTCGGGAAGTTCGAGCGCGAAGTGAAGGCGCTCCAGGGGCACATCGAAGTGATGGCGAATGCTGGCGAGGCGGAAAAGTGGCTTGCGCCCGGGACCCGGCATCTGCGGTGGCCGAAGGGAAGCGCGTTCTATTACGACGGCATGCCCGTTCCCTACAACCACCAGAACGAATGGGCCTATGGCGTTCTCGATGCGCACCGCGCCGCCGGTGGGAAGACCGACGACCCTGCGGTCGAGGCACAGCGCGAGATCATCCGTCACTTCATCTCCAGGCTCGGAAAGGATGGGCGATTCCCCGAGCCGCTGGCGTGGGACTACTGGTGGGGCCATGCCTACGATGGCTATGACGAGGCTTCGGCCCGTTCTCTCAACACCCCTTCGTATGTCGGCGACAAGTCCGCTGCATGGATTTCCTTCCGGACGATCGACCTGATGTCGGTGCTGGGCGCCCGCGGTTATGTCGCGGAAGCCGGTGGTGAGGGATTCGCGGTCAGCGCGCGTGACCTCATCATGCGCGGCGAGGTATATCCGTTCGCGGCACGATCGCTCGACATGGACGGCGCCCGCGCCGGCTACCACTCCACCGTCGCGCACAAGTACGCGCGCTCGGGAGCGCCTTGGGAAATCGCAAACGTCCCCTGGGCGCTCGCGACACTGCCAGCTGGCAAGGAGGCGGAGGATCCGCACTCGTACCGGCTGAACGAGAAGGTCGTGGGGCGATTGCCCTCAATTGCCAGCGCCGGCGCAGACCGGCGGCAGGCGGACCAACTCTTGCTCGACTATCTGGCGATTGCCTTGCCGTACAATGCCTCGATGGCCACACGAGAAGCTGGCCGCGAGCTCGGTGGGAAGTACGTCGCGTGGAACCTAGCGTACGACATGCGCGCCGCCGTCCTTGCCTACGAGCGGACGAAGGACGGACGGTTCCTGGCCCTGTTCGAACGCGCCGCCGACAGGCTGATCGCCATGCGGGACGATCGCTTGGGCGTGGTGGACGACCTCCGCGGTCGCCCTGCAAAATCGTGGGGATCCAATCGCTACAGCGCCAACAAGCAGAAGTGGGTGGCGTGGGACGCATTCGCCGGCATGGCCGTCTACCCCCTGGTCAAATACTGCGTGGTCGCGCGCGGGATGCCTAGTGCGGCGCGGTTGTGCGCGCAATACCGCAAGGTTGCTGAGGAGGCGCTCGCCGAATACGGGCCCTACTGGAGGGATGACGAGGCGTCGGGCGGGGGGTTCTACGTCGACCCTTATCTGGAGGACATTGCCCCTCTCAACCACATGCTGACGCTGGGCCTCGTGCACATAGAGCTGCAGAAGCTCGGGGCCAGTGGCCACAAGGACCGCGCCATCAAGCTTGCCCGGTTCTTCCGCCATCACTGGAAAGATCGAAACAATGGCTCCGTTGAATGGGAATACTGGGCCGGTGCGCAGCAGGCGAAGCACAAGTCGGCGACTGCGGAGGACGTCACGCACGCGCAGATCAACGTCCACTTCGCTTATGAAAGCTATAAGGTCGGCAATGTGATCACGAAGGACGACATGGCGAAGCTCGCGAAGACGCTCCTGCTAAACGTCCGCAAGAACCAGGGTGACTGGGCTGCGGACCTGGCCGGCGGCGGCCAGATTATCGGCAGTGGGCTTCACGAGGGGCTAACGGGCTGGGTCATCCTGGATGAATTCGACGGTGGCGTGGCCCGGCTGATCGCGCGATTCGTCATGGAACATCCGGCCGCTTTTCCTCTTGGCAACTTTTCGTATGCGACCGGGCCGATTGCCATGGCATATGGACTGCCGGGACTGCTGAAGCGCGCGCCATGACGGAGACACACGCGGGTCCCGCCGGTCGGGATTTCCGCGGAGGCGATCGACGATGGGCACGACGATGGCATTCCCCAGCGCCGATCGGCGCTGGGCCAGACACCTCAACACTGCAAACGCTGATCCTGACCGGGGAAAGGCATCACGAATTGACCGGACTTCGGGTCACAGGCGTCACGCACGGGAAGTCCGATAAATTGAATCCGCAGCCACTGGGCGAAAAGGCCCGCGGTGATCATGGCGCCCTTTCGCCAGGGCGCGATGGCCATCAGCGGAAAGGACTGCCACAACTGCAGAGCCAGCAATTGCATCAAGGCATAGGCCATGGAGCGAATCTGCATCCACAGTTCCAGGGCAGCCTTTGACCGCTGCCACAGATTGGCTACTCCCCACCAGCGCTTCAGGTTGTGAAACAAGGGCTCGATCCCCCAGCGCTCGGCGTAGATCTCCACCACCTGTTGCGCCGAGAGCTCGGTCTCGGTCGCCAGAATCAGGCGCGGACGCGACCAGGTGTGGTCGGACAGGAACATCTCGCACCACACTGCTCGTACCGGGAGCGTGACTTGGTCTGCTCGATGCGCAGCTTCTCGAGCAGGCTCGCGACGTGGTGATTGATGTACTCGGGGCCGTTGTCGGAGTGAAATCCGGCGATGACGAACGGAAACTGGGCCATGATCAAAGCCAGCACCGGCTACAAATACGCCTCGCTGATCCCTTGCATACAGGCTTCGACCTGCCACTGCCTGACGGCATCGACGCAGGTGATGTGATAGACGCCCTTGACGCCATCCTGATCGCCCTGATGAACGGTATCGATGCGTACAAAGCCGGCGCGTCCCTCCGGGCCGGGGGCTTTGCGAACACCGATCGCGTTGCACACCGGGCGGGTCTTGGTGAAGCTCCTGCGCCGGGCCTGATAGCCGGCGCTCTTGCGCAGGTTGTACAGGTGCGAGACGGACAGCTTGGCCAGGCGCGCGTAACGAGGATCGTCATAGTCCCGGTAGGCCCGTTGCAGAAGGTGCGCGATGGCCGGCCCGCAGACGTCTTCATGGGCCTGGTCCATCTCCACGAGCAACGCCACGTCGACGGCGGTGTACTTGCGTGCAAAGGGCGCGGCAGGCGCACGGTAGCGCTGTAATCACTCACTCCCCTACACGGTTGCCGGGATGGCGGGGATCGTGGGGAGCTGCAAGCCTTTGCGAGCGGCGGCGATAACGGTGCCGAGGTACTGCCAGGCGGATGCGCCGCGACGGCGGCAGGTTTCGATGAGGCTGGCAAGGAAACCGAAGGCACGGGACCCCTCTTCAGAGCGTGTGCCGTGGCTAATGTAGCGCGAAATCACCCAGTGCCGCAGCGCCTGTTCCGCAGCGTTGTTGGAAAGCGGCAGGTGGGGCTCGGCGACTGGACGCAGGATCACGTTCCAGTCGTACAGGAATTCGCGCACCACGCTACGCAGCACCAAGTGGTCATCCATCCGATGCGCTTGGCACACGTGCCGTAGTCGCTCAATTGCCTTCGCGTAGCGGGCCGGGAGTCCTTCTTCCGGTGGCGGATCGATCCGCGCCGCGTAGATGGCAGCCATCAGCGTTTTCATGATGCTTTCCATCTCTTGTCCAACCCCGGAGACTCGCGCATCGCTCGATTCGGCCAGGCCCCTCAGTTTGCGCATCAGGTGCGGCCAGCAGCGCAAGCGGTTTTTCCAGGCGCGATAGACGCCGTAGCCATCGCTGATGAGTATGCCCGGAAAGCCGTCCTGCAGGGCGTTCTCGAGCATTTCCCGGCTGCGCGGGCCGATCAGGAACAGCGTCGTGTGGGTGGTGACCAGCGCCCACAGCCACAGCAGCACGCCGGACTCCGGCCACGAGGTCTCATCGACATGCAGTTGCGCTGCCTGCACGATGTCGGCCACCAAAGCATCCTCCAGCGGCAGACTGGCGCGGCCCGCTTCCCGGATCGTTTCGTCGATGACGCCGGTACTCAGCGTCAACTCGAACATTTCCATCAGCAGTTCGCGAATACTCGCTGTTACGTCCCGCGATATCTGGAACTCTTCAACCCGAGCCATTCGAGGTTGAGGTGATGGCAAAATCCCACGCTGAGGCCGGAAGAAGAGGTTCCGGCGTCAGCGTGGGACGAGAGGGCTAGAAGGGCTCGCCTGGAGGTATTCTCCAAGGGGCTTCGGGATCGTAGAGGTTCATCTGACGGCTGCGGTGGCGGCGAAGCTGGACGAGGTAGCGGGCCTCACAAGCAGCGGCGAGTTGGTGAAGGAACTCGCTGATCGCCGCCGCACTTTCGTCGGAGAGGCCGTCGGGGAAGAGGGAGAGACGGCGGCGTTTCATCGCAACTCCTCGAGAGCCGCTTGCAGCAGATCGTCGGGCAAATGATTGAGTGCGCGCGGCACCGCCAGACGCATGGCGGTGCGCAGGATGCGCCCGGCGTGGCGCGGCAGGCCCTTGCTGGCTTGGCGCAGGAGTTCCAGGCCGGAATCGGTGAGCAGGGCATGTGCACACCCGGCGCTCTTGAGGGCATGGCCGACGAGTTGCGCAAAGCGCTCGCGTTCGAGCACCGGTCGCAGATGCACGCGTGCCTGGATGCGGCCGGCGAGTGCGGCGTAAGACGCCCGTTCGAGGGTTTGGGCGAGGATCGGGTGACCGACCAGCCAGACAGTGATGAGATCGCGCGAATCGAAGGCGAAGTTGAGAAAAGCGGGGAAATCGCGGAAGAATTCGGGTGGCAGATTCTGCGCCTCGTCGAGGATCCAGACCGGCAGAAGTTGCTTGGCGTCGGCCAGATGATGGATATGCGCCTTGATGTCGCGCCACAGTTGGGCGCGACGATAACTCGGCTGAAGGCCGAGGGATTGGGCCAGGCACCGGTAAAGGTCTGCCCGTCCGAAATCGGTCTCGGCATGGTAGATGACTTGGTAGCGATGCGGATTGAGCTTGGCGGTCACGAGGCGCAAGGCGGCCGTCTTGCCCACGCCGGCCTCGCCGGTCAGCAGGCCGAGGCCCGGCGATTGCAGAAGCCACTGGAAGCGCTCGGCGAGTTGCGCCAGCGCACCGTCATCCCACAGCTCGGCGGCGTCCTTGCCCAGAGGCGGATGGCGCAGACCAAAGTGTTGCAGATACATCTTCAGTCTCCTTTGCGGTCGTAATACTGACGATAGGTGAGTTCGATCAGATTCGGGCCAGACGGCGAGACGGGAGCGGCGTCTGTCGGGTCGGATTTATTTCGTTGGCGATCGAGATTGCCCAGGGCATCGAGCGGGGTCGCGGCGCCGATCCCCTTGCCGTGCTCGTCCTCGACCTCGATGACCGCCCCGCTATGCGGATCGACGACCAGACACACCGTCTTTCCGGAGAGTTCGAAAGGCACTTCGAAGCGCGCCCCCTGATACGACACCGTGCCATCCTTCCTGACTCGACGGCTGACGCGATACCGGAACAAGGCATCGAGCTGCGCGGCCAGCGCTCCCAGCGAACGAATCTTCGACAAATCCTGCTGGTAGCGCGCGAGCGGCGTCATCCCGTCGAGGCCGGCATGCGGCGTATGGTGATAGACCCGCTCCAGCCAGGCCCAGAGACGCGCATTGAGGTCCTCGAAGCTGTTGATGTGGCGCTCGTCGAGTTCCGACAGGAACTGGTCGCGGCAGGTCCGGTGCCAGCGCTCCAACTTGCCCTTCAAATGAGCAGCCAACTGCAGATGATGCAGTCGAGCAGCAACAAGTTTTTCGGGTCACCCACCCCTTCCATCCCCTTTTCGGGCGCGAGTTCGTTCTGATCGAACGGCGCAACGCCTGGGGCGAGGAGCGCGTCTACTTTCACGATGACACCGGCCGGGTAAGGCGCCTGACAGCCGCCTGGACCAGTGCGGTGGCAGCGGATCCGTTCGCCAGCGTGTCGGCCGGCCGCTCGCACTTCCGAGTCGACGACCTCTTGCACCTGGTGGCGCTGATTGCCCGCCAAAGCGAAGCACAGGGGTCGGTCGGGGCAAGTTCCCGGCAGCGCAAAGTGTCAAGAAAATAATGCCGGCAATGTTAAGTAAATTCTGCCATGTCAGCAGGACTGTCGGAGGACTCGATTCCAAGACTCCGCACGCAAGCGACCGAAATCATAACCAATCAGTGCGTTATGGCTCCAGCTCAGAAAAAGGTCTTTACATCGGCCTATGTGTGGCATAATTCCGATTACAATGGCGCCGCCCTCGAAACCCGACTCCAAACCGCTTTCTCTCGCCGAGAGCGGAACCGTGAATCCGCACGCGCAGGACGTTCAGGATGCCGCCTTTATCGACAGCGATTTCTTTGATCCTCGGGACTTGGTGCAGGTGCGTTACGAGATGCTGCGTCGCGTACGCACCGAGGGTCAGACCATTGTCGATATCGCGACCCGCTTCGGGGTCTCCCGGCCCACCTTCTACAAGGCCCAGGCAGATTTCGAACGCGAGGGTCTCGCAGGGCTGTTGCCGGTCAAACGAGGGCCGCACGGACCGCACAAGATCACCGACGAGGTCATGGCCTTCATCGAGGCAGCACGTGCCCAGGAAGAAGGCCTGGACGCACAGGGGCTGGTGGAGAGGATCGCGCAGCACTTCGGACTGGCCGTCCATCGGCGTACCGTCGAGCGCGCGCTGGCACGGAGCAAAAAAAAACGCCGATGAAACCGACGGGGATGACCGATGGCCAGACCTTGACCGAGGGTTACGAGTCCTTGCGGCAAGAGAGCGCCGAGTGGCCTGGGGGCTGTCATCGCTCGCCCGGGCGTGCACTCTTCCTGTTCAAAGGGATGGCGGCCTGGATGCGTTGCGTGGGCGAAACGGCGCCGAGTCCGGCCGCCGCCGCTCTGCGCAAGGAGTCGAGGTTACCGGCGGGGATCGAACAGAACCTGATCAATCTGGTCGCCAGCATGGCGCTGGCGACGGCACGGGAGCGTACGCCATGATGGGTGAGCACCACGCAAAAATACAGGCGCGACACCTGAAGAGAAATGCCTATCTCTACGTGCGGCAGTCGACGTTGCGCCAGGTGCTCGAGAACACCGAGAGTACCAAGCGCCAGTATGATTTGCGCGAACGGGCCATGGCGCTGGGCTGGCGTCTCGATCAAGTCGTCGTCATTGACTCCGATCTCGGCCAGTCCGGGGCGAGTGCGGTGGATCGCGAAGGCTTCCAGCGACTGGTCAGCGAGGTCGGTCTGGGGCGGGCGGGGATCGTGATGGGCCTGGAAGTGTCGCGTCTGGCGCGCAACTCGACGGACTGGCACCGCCTCCTGGAGATCTGCGCTTTGGCGGACACGCTGATCCTCGACGAAGACGGTGTGTACGACCCGGCGCACTTCAATGATCGCTTGTTGCTCGGCCTGAAGGGTACGATGAGCGAGGCTGAACTGCACGTTTTGCGGGCCCGCCTGCGCGGTGGCATCCTCAACAAGGCCCGCCGCGGCGAACTCGAAATTCGGCTGCCGATCGGATTTGATTACGATCCGGCCGGGCGCGTGCGGCTCGATCCCGATGTCCGCGTTCAGGAGAGCGTGCGGCAGTTCTTCCGCACCTTCCGGCGTACCGGTTCGGCCACGGCGACGGTCAAGGCCTTTCGTGCCGAAGGGCTGAGCTTCCCGCACCGGATTCACCGCGGACCGCAAACTGGCGAGCTGTTGTGGACTGATCTCGAACACTCGCGCGCGCTCTGGCTCCTGCATCATCCGCGCTATACCGGCGCCTTTTGTTTTGGGCGGACGCGCGTGCGCAAGCAGCCCGATGGTTCTCATCGCCATCAACGGCTGCCGTCCGAGGAGTGGATCGCGCTGATTCGTGATGCTCATGCCGGATACATTACCTGGGACGAGTACGAACAGAACCTCCAGATCCTGCGCGACAATGCGCAGGCACCTGCCGCCGGGCGTGATCGGGGCCCCCCGCGTGAAGGCCCGGCATTGCTGCAAGGATTGGCAATCTGCGCCAAATGTGGTGATCGCATGACCGTGCGCTATCACGTGACTGGCGCGCGGCGCGTGCCGGATTATGTCTGTCAGCGCCGGGGCGTAGAGCATGCGGAACCGATATGTCAACAGATTGTGGGGGGCGAACTCGACGCGGCCATCGGCCGACTGCTGGTGGAGGTCGTGACCCCGGTCACCCTGGGGGTGGCGCTGGCGGTGCAGAAAGAACTGGAGAGCCGAAGCGAAGACAGTGACCGCTTACGCCGTCAAGCCGTCGAGTGGGCGCGTTACGAGTCCGACCTGGCGCGCCGCCGTTATATGCGCTGTGATCCCGACAACCGTCTGGTCGCCGATTCGCTGGAAGCGGAATGGAACCAGGCGCTGCGTGCGCAAACCGCCGCCCAGGAGCACTACGACAAACAGCGCCAGAGGGAGACCGGGCTCGACGATCAGCAGCGCGTCAGCATCCTGGCGCTGGCCAGAGATTTCCCACGCCTGTGGAACGATCCGCACACCCCTGACCGGGAGCGCAAACGGATGGCCCGGTTGCTGATCGCGGATGTCACCTTGCTCAAAGAGGTCGACATCAGGGCGCAAGTACGCTTTAGCGGTGGCGCGACGCACACGCTGCACCTTCCGCTTCCCAAGCCGGCCTGGATGCTGCGCCAGACGCCGAGCACCGTGGTCGCCGAGATTGACCGACTCCTCGAAGATCACACCGACAGTGAAATCGCGGACTGGCTCAACGACCAGGGCTTGATCTCCGGCGATGGCAAGCCCTTCCACCGCCCGATGGTTCGTCGTATCCGGATCGACTATGCGCTACCCAGTCGCCACGATCGGCTGCGCGCGCGTGGCTTGCTTACCCCGCAGGAGTTGGCAGAACGTCTCAACATCGCTACGGCCACCCTCAAGAACTGGCGTCGCGCCGGTCTGCTCAAAGCGCACCGCTATGACGACAAGGGCGGCTATCTCTTCGAACCACCTGGCCCCGGCACGCCGATCAAGCACCAACATCAAGGCAAAACTGCTGGAAGAGCCACCACCCGCGAGGAAAGTCTCCCCGCACATACCGCATGAGGTGCAATATGCAGCGCAGTCCTTGCCCTCGGGCGCATAGGGCCGGCAATAGATCAGGTGAATGCCCAGGCGGGCGCAGATCCCCTGCAGGGTCTCAGCACGGTAGGCCGCGCCGTTATCGACGACGAGCTTGATCGGGAGGCCTCGCTTCAGCAGCGCCTGCTTGAGCACCCCTTCGATGTCGAGCGCCGTTTCGCCGGGGCAGAAAGCGCTGTGAGCCACCAGACGTGAGGCATCGTCGAACAGCGAGACGAGATACCCCTTGACGAGCTTGCCCTCGTGAGGCACGCGGGGACCGTGCATCACATCGCCATACCAGATGGCGCCCGCGGAAGCGGCGACGAAGCTGCGCTTCTCCTCGGGCAGGCTGGCCGAGCCGCTGATCCGCGACAGGCCGTGCTGTTGCAGCAGCCGGTGGACCGTCGAGCGCGACAGGCTGCCGCGAGCCACCGTTCCGGCGGCTTCGAGCAACTGGCGAATCTGACGGATCGAGCGGCGCGGGTTGTCGCGCTTCGCGGCAAGGATCGCGGTCTGAATGGCTTGCGATAGCTTCGATTGCCCGCGGTCGACACGGGTCTTGGGTGTCAGGCCATCGATGCCCTGGGCAAGGTAAGTGTAATACCAGCCCTGAATCGTCTTCTCGGCAACATGGCGCCGACGCGTGCCGGGAATGGTGTATTCGCGCTCGGCCAGGGCGCGGATGGTCTGCTGCAATTCGCCGTGATCCAGCCGTTCCCGGCTGGTCAGCGAACCCAGGACGGACAGGCGAAACAAGGCGATCGGATTGATTCGATTCATGACGACTCCTCGGGGTGAATGGGAGTCGTCATCAAAACAAAAGGGCCGAAATAATGCCACGAGCAAACTGTGTGGGGACCCCGCCCGGGCGGGGTCCCCACCGTCCGCCACTCGCTCGGTGTCAGGAAATCATGGGACGCTCATCTCTTGATCGAGCCAGAACATGGCCCGCGGCAGACCCAGGCTGTTGAACACCTGGTGCCAAAAACCGTGCGTGTCAACGGCCCGGCCGAGTTCGGCAAAGCGCACGCGCAGGTGAAACACAAAGTCCTTTCCCCGCTCCTGCAACCAGTTCCACCAGCGCGCGCCCGTGTGCCGGTCAGGTGGACCGCCGGGGTGCTCTGCCGCGCCGTTCAGCCGCTGCTGCAGGACTTGCTGTTGCACCGACCAGTCATACCAGCGTCGCGGTGCGATACATTCCGGCAGGCGCGAACACGTGCGTCGGCATCCGGCACAACGGTAGCGAAGGATGGGGATCGGGTTGAGCCGTGGCGGCACGGCTCGGCGGTCGGCCTTTCGCTCATAGTGACCATGCTGATGGACCACTCCCAGCCCGCAGTGCGGGCACGACTTCGGTCGATACACTTCAGCGGCCTTTTGAGTCGTCTCAACGTGCTGCTCAAGCGTGGTGATGCCGGCTACAATTCGTTGCATGGGCTGGGCTCTTTTCTATCTCGGTCGTCTCGATAACTTCCCACGATAGCAGAGGTGTTCCAGCCCTTCTCCGTCCTTCTTCATTCCGCCTTCGCTCAGGAGATCCTTCGATCTTCCTGCTCAAAGTACGCGGGATATTCAAAGCCCTTCAATCCCGTTTAGGGGCGGACGTAACACTTGTCAGCAACGGAAGTAAATTGATACAGCGCAACGATTGAAAGTTGATACACCGAACTGAGAAGATCGGCGATTTTTTTGGGCGCCGATGATTACGAAGGAGGTGTATGTGGAAATTGAAGTATTGAGGAAGCATGGATTCAGTCTGCGCAAGATTGCAGCCGAAGTGGGCTGCGCGGTGAATACGGTTCGCAGCCACTTGGCGCAGGGCAAACAGCCCCGCTACCAGCGTCAGAAGAAGCGGGCCACCAAACTCTCGACCCATGAAACGTACCTGTGCGAGCGACAGGCTGCAGCGCAGCCGCAGTGGATCCCGGCCACGGTTCTGTTCAGGGAGATTAGGGCCCTGGGCTACGCCGGCGGCGTCAGCCAATTGCGCGCCTTCATGCGTACGATCCGGCCGCAGGGGGCTGCTGATCCGGTGGTGCGTTTCGAAACGGCACCGGGCGAACAGTTGCAAATCGACTGGGTCGAGTTTCGTAAAGGTGCTGATCCGCTGTACGCCTTCTGCGCGACCCTTGGGTACAGCCGGGCGAGTTACGTCGAATTCGTCACCGACATGAAAGTCAGTACGCTGATCGACTGCCACCAGCATGCCTTTGAGGCGCTCGGTGGCGTGGCCCGGCGCCTGCTCTACGACAACATGAAGACCGTTGTTCTCGAACGCGACGTCGACGGCCCAGGCGAACACCGCTATCACGCGGGCTTTCTCGACTACGCCAAGCACTGTGGCTTCGTCATCAACCTGTGCCGTCCCTATCGCGCCCGGACCAAAGGCAAGGTCGAGCGCTTCAACGGCTACCTTCGCCGCTCCTTCTACGTTCCCCTGATCAGTCGGCTCAAGCAGGCCGGCCTGCCACTGGACGCCGTGACCGCCAATGCCGAGGTCAGGCGCTGGCTCAAGGAAGTGGCCAACGTGCGTATCCACGCCAGCACGCAAGTACAGCCCGCACAACGCCTGCAGGAAGAGCAGGCGCATCTGCAAGGCATTCCCCCGCCATGGCGCGGCGATATCGCCGCCGCTCGTCCCCTGGACGCCCCGCCGCCGGTCGAGGGGGCCACTGTCCGCCCGACGGTTGCCGAGAGAATCGCCTTGCCCACGCCGGAGCAGCATCCGCTCGCCGTCTACGCGCAACTGCTGACCCAACTGCAGGCCGCTGCAGAGATGCAGCCATGAACCTCCAGTACGAACGAATGCTCGCCTTGTGCGACAGTCTGAACCTGCCGTTCGTGGCGCAGAACTACGTCGGCGCCGCCCAGGAAGCCGCTGCGCAGGAAAGCGCCTACAGCGACTTTCTGGAAGCACTGCTGAAAGCGGAAGTCGCGGGACGCCAGGTGCGCAAGCAAAGCATGTTGACGCGTCTGGCGGGATTCCCGGCGATCAAGACGCTGGAGGAATTCGATTACGCCTTCGCCGCCGGCGTCAAAAGGAGCCAGATCGACGAACTGGCCGGTCTGGCCTTTGTCGAGCGCAACGAAAACGTCGTCCTGGTCGGCCCCTCCGGGGTGGGCAAGACCCATCTCGCGATCGCCCTGGGCTATCGCGCCGCGCAAGCCGGCATCAAGACCCGTTTCACGACCGCCGCCGATCTCTTGCTGACCCTCTCGGCCGCGCACGCACAGAACCAGTTGAAAGCGGTCATGCACCGGGCGATCGCCGCTTACCGTCTGCTGATCATCGACGAAATCGGCTATCTGCCGATGAGCCGCGAGCAGGCCAACCTCTTTTTCCAGGTGATTGCCGCGCGCTACGAGAAGGGCAGCCTGATCGTCACCAGCAACCTGTCGTTTGGCCAATGGGATGCCACCTTTGCGCAGGATGCCACGCTGACGGCGGCATTGCTGGATCGTTTGCTGCACCACGCACAGATCGTACCGATCGCCGGGGAAAGCTACCGGCTCAAACGTCAGCGGCAGACGGGAATGGTTCAGGCCAGGAAGGCGATCGCCGGAGGGTAGGCGCCGCCGCGGTGGTGGGGCCTCCTTCCGGTTGGGCCTACGGCCCGCCCTCCAGGAGGCCCCACCACCGCCATCAAGCAGCATTGGGGGTGTATCAGTTTTCAATCGGTGACAAAGGAAAAACTGTGTCAGTTTTCAATCGGTGTTGACAACACTCGCCCGTGACAGGCGCATGCGCAGCGCCAGCAGGACGATCACCCCGGCCAGGCGGGGACCCACGAGACGCCATTCCCCCAGATCAACCGTAAGCGTCCAGCCCCTCCACCTGTAAAGCGGCTGAGATCTGGGGCAACCTCCTGGTTTTCGAGAGGAGGACGAGATGGACAAGGCAGGGGAACGGGAAGCGTACTGGCGACGGCATGTGGGCGCGTGGCGGGAGAGTGGCGCCACTCAGAAGGCGTACTGTGACGAACACGGTCTGAGAAGCCATTCGCTCAGTTACTGGCACGTGCGTTTGGCGGAGGGGTCGGGAGCGCGCAAGGGGGGAGGTCCGCTGACCCTGGTTCCTGCCGTGCGGGTTCCCGATGCAGGGGCATCGCTGCCAAGCTTGTTACTTCACGGCCCGCAAGGCTGGCGACTCGAATTTGCCACGCTGCCGCCGGTAGGGTGGCTGATGGCGCTGTGGGGAGAGCACGCATGAGCGCGCCTATCGGCGCCGCGCCGGAGCGCATCTGGCTGGCTGTTGAAGCGGTGGACATGCGCCTGGGTATCGATGGCCTGTCGGTCCGCATCCAGGCCAGTCTCGGGCGCTCGCCTTGTGACGGTACCGCCTACGCCTTCACCAACCGGCGACGCAGCCGGCTCAAACTGCTGGTCTGGGATGGCACCGGCGTGTGGCTGTCGCAACGCCGGTTGCACCGCGGTTATTTCACCTGGCCGAGCGCCAGCGACCCCGTCTTCGCCCTGACGGCGGCGCAATGGCGTTGGCTGACTGCCGGCGTTGACTGGCAACGTCGGGACGCCCCGGCACCCGCCAACTGGCAAGTCTAGAGGTGTCAAGTATCGATAAAAACACAAGCAAAAGCCGCCACTTACACGTCTTTTGGTAGATTGTTATGGTATAATTCGTCATGGATTTAGCCAGCGAACTTGCCCGCTTCTCGCCCTCACCGGAACTGTTGTTCTGGGCCGAGAGCCGGGTCGGTGGGCTGCTCGAACAGGTCAAGACCAACGCCACGGAGATTCACTGGCGCGATGCTGTCAATTTGCGGCACATTAAGGCCAGCGAATCGCGGCGTAATGTGGCCAGCAGAAGTGGCTGTTTTAGCGGTTTCGGACGGGTCGGTTTTACGCCGTTTTCAGTCTTTTTGCAACGTGGCAAGTGGCGACCGGAAGGGTGTCCAGGGGACCGTGGAATAAATGCCGGCTGTTTGGCGTTTATGCCGCGAAAGCCCCTTGACACCCTGGAGGTCGCAGACGCTGACGGCAGTTGTCGGGGATGTTTTTTCATCCCCGGCGGCTGCCTCACGGCGAGTGCGGGGTCTGGGGCAGCGCCCCAGGGTTTGCTCGCCGCTGAGGGTCTAACGTGCGGCCGGGGGAGGCTTGGAAGCGTCCCTGCCCGCCGTGGCCTGGACGGGCGAGCGGACTTCCGGCAGGGGCCGCGGTTTGCGCCGGGTCTCGCCGTCGAGAATGATCTGATAAGCACGGTCGCGCAAACGGTCGAGCGTCGCCGCCCCCATCAACTTGTTGGGAAACGCCGCGCCCCACTCGTCGAAGTGCAAATTGCTGGTCAGCAAGGTGGTCGTGCGCTCATAACGGGCATCAATCAGATCGTGGAAATCCTCATCCTGCGGCGAGCGCATAGGACGCAGCCCGAAGTCATCAATTGCCAGCACATCGACGCGGGCCAGTTGACGCAGCTTGCGCTCAAAGGAATCGGTCGCCCGCGCCGCGTGCAGCTGAGCCAGTAGCTTGGCGTGCGAAATGAACAGGACCTCATGGCCGGCGCGCAGTGCGCAATGGCAGAGCGACTGGACCAGGTGAGACTTGCCCGTACCGGTCGGACCGGCGATCAGAACCGGCGCCTGTTCGAGGACGAATCGGCAGGTTGCCAGCTCGGCAATCAAGGCGTGATTGACCGACGGACTGTGGCTGCAATCGAAACGTTCCAGAGTCTTGTCGCCGACCACCTGCGCCTTGCGCAGGCGCTGGGCAAACTGACGCTGATCACGACGGGCGACTTCGTCCTCGACCAGCAACGCCAGGAAGTCGGTGTAGGCCAGCTTGGCCTCGATCGCCTGACGGTTTCTCGCCTCGAGCGAGTCGAGGATGCCGGACAGGCGCAGTTGCTTGAGCAGGGGTTCAAGTGGGAGCATGGGATTCATGAGAGGATTCCAGATAGATAAGGGATGAGCAAGGAGCGGCGCGCCGTGCGGCGGCTCAATGCAACAGATCGGAGGGTTGGCGGCGGAAGTGGCCGCCACTCAGATAGGGCGCTTCCAGCGTCGGCGCGTCGATCAACTCCGGCTGCTGGTCGAGTCCGGTCTGGAGGATCTGCTTGATCGTGCGATAGCTCGGCGTACCAAAGTTCAGCGCGCGGCTACACGCCGCGTCGAGTCGGTTGCGACCGAACTGATCGGCCAAGCGCAGCAAGCCCTGGACGGCGCGCAGCTGATCGAGCACACGCTTCGCGAACAAGCTCTCGACGACCGCCCGACAAGCCGGCCCGACCGCCGTGGCCTGGGTCAAGCACCACTGCGGATCGCGCATGAAGTAAGCCTGGGCGTCGGGTGGCAGATGATCCGCGACGGTCGACCGCGTACCCGCTTTGAACAGGCGCGGATGGATCGCCACCAGCTCGTGCTCGTGATAGAGGCGTACGACATCCGGCGTGATTTCCAACCACAGCGTCTGGTGGATCAGGCGAAACGGCGCTGAGTAGTGGCAATACGCATGCTGGACGTGGCCGTTGCCGTGCAGCTTGGCCTTAGCCCAGGTTGGGCACGTTGGCGCGACGGCGGGCAGCGGCTGCAGCAGCGCTTGCTCGGTTTCGTTGAAGCGCATGAGCGGCCGCTCACGCGTACTGCCGTGGAGGCGATTGCCTGCCTCGCCCTGAATCCACGCCTCTAATTGCGCATTCGCGTGCGCCAGGCTATGAAACTCGCGCAGCGGCATGAAGTTGCCCTTGACATATTTGACTCCCGACTCCACGCGGCCTTTCTTGGCCGGGTCCGCGACCGGACAGGGGTCGATTACAAAGGCATAGCCGAGCGCGAGTTCGGCGTAGGCGCGCTGCACCGTCGGCTCGTAGTAGCAGGCGCGCGTGATCGCGCACTTCGGGTTGTCTATCCGTACCTTGCGCGGGACGCCGTTGAACCACTCGAAGGCGTGCCGGTGGCAGGCCAGCCAGGTCTCGACGCTCTGGTTGCGCACCACTTCGGCGTACTGGTGCCGACTCCACGACAAGGTCATGACGAAGAACCAGGTCTTGAACACCTCGCCGGAATGGCGGTCGGTGATCAGCGGTCCCGAACCGAAGTCGACCTGCGCTTGTTCGCCGACGGCAAAGTCGAGCATCACGGTCGCCACCGGGGCGGGGGCCGCTTCGCTACGCAGGAAGCGATAGACGGCATGCACGCTGCCGCCGTAGCCGTACCGGCGGGCCAGCGCCTGGCGGATGCTGCTCACGGCAATGCCCTGACGGTGCCACTCGAGAACGTTCTCGCGAAAGGGCTCCACAGTGGACAGGTGGCTCGCGTTCTTGACCGCCCCGCCGCCCGCCGTCTGGTAGTAACGCGCCATCGTCGCGTCGTCCGGCAGCGGGCTCGTCGCCTCCAGCCAGTTCTGCGCGGCGGCGATGTCTCGCACACGTGCGACGGTGTCGCGCCCGACCCCCTGTGCTCGGGCGACCGCCCGATTGCTTTCGCCCAGTCGCAGGCGTTGAATCATTTGTCGTATTTCGTACATTTCGAACTTCCTGTTAGCCATTGCGCCTGCCCCCGGCAAAATTGCCAGAGGTTACACAATCGGAAGTCCAAAACCGCCTCTACTTGCCTTCTACGTGGCCTTATTGTGCCGCGATTGCTCTGGCCTCATTGCGCCGCGAGTCCAGTGGCCTCATTACGCCGCCACCGAAATGGCCTTATAGCGGCGCGAACTAACAGATGCCAAGATCGAGAAGCTGACTCTCGAACTGGCCTATTTGCGGCGGATGAAATTCGGCGTCAAGAGCGAATCCCTGGCCGCCGGCTCACGGGGCCTCTTCGACGAAACCCTGGCCGCCGATCTCGCCGCCTGCGAAGCCCGTTTGGCCGAAAAGCGTCAAGCGGCCGAAATGGGGCCGCCGCTCCCTCCCCCCGAAAAGCCCAAACGCGAACGCGCCGGCCGTCAGCCCTTGCCCGACCAGTTGCCCCGTGTCGAGCACCTGCACGAGCCCAATACCTGCACCTGTGGTCGGTGTGGTCAGGCACTGGTGCGGATCGGTGAGGACGTGACCGAGAAGCTGAGCATCGTCCCTGCCGAGTTCTTCGTCGAACGCCATATCTACCCGAAGTACGCCTGCCGGCCTTGCGAGACCCTCACCGCCGCACCGGCTGTGGCGTCGATCATCGACGGTGGGTTGGCGGCACCGGCCTTGCTGGCCTGGGTAATGGTCAGCAAGTACGCCGATCACCTGCCGCTCTACCGTCTCGAACGGCAGGCCGCTCGCGCGGGGGTGACGCTGTCCCGTTCGACGCTGGCCGACTGGGTCGGGCGCACCGGTGTCGCCCTGGAGCCGCTCTGGCAGCGCCTCGCCGAAGTGCTCCGCCAGGGGACGGTGCTGCATGCCGATGAAACGCCGGTGCAGCAACTCGATCCGGGCCGGGGAAAGACCAAACGAGCGTATCTCTGGGCGTATCGCAGCAATGCCTTGGCGGGCGATCCGTCGATCGTCGTCTTCGACTACCAGCCTGGCCGCGGCGGAAAGTATGTGGCGGCGTTCCTCCGCGACTGGCAAGGGGCTCTGATGGTTGATGACTTCGCCGGTTACGATGCCCTGTTTCGTGGCCACGTGATCGAACTCGCCTGTCTGACCCACGCGCGACGGAAGTTCTTCGACCTCCATCAGGCCAATGGGAGCCCCGTCGCGGCCGAAGCCCTGGACCGCTTCGCCGCGTTGTATGCGATCGAGGCCACGGCGAAGGGAAAGACGGTAGAGGAGCGGGCTCGGCGACGGAAAGAGACGAGTCAACCTCTGCTCGACGCTCTGCATCTGTGGCTCCTGAGCACCCGCACGACGGTGGCTCACGGAAGCGCTCTGGCCAAGGCGATCGACTACAGTCTGCGACGCTGGCCGGCCATTGCCCGTTACGTCACGAACGGTTTCTACCCGATCGACAACAACCCCGTCGAGAATGCCATTCGCCCGATCGCCATCGGCAAGAAGAATTGGCTGTTCGCCGGTTCCGAGGCGGCCGGCCAGCGCGCCGCGGCTATTCAATCGCTACTCGAAACCGCGCGCCTGAACGGCATCGAGCCCATGGCCTGGCTGATCGACACCCTCGAGAAACTCCCCTCCTGGCCCAACAGCCGCATCGACGAGTTGTTGCCGCTCAAAAAACGAGAGTGATCGTGTGTGCGCAAAGGTGGGGGCGCTGAACGCTTACGATCAACCTTCTCCCATTGCCCGTCGGCCGGCGCCCGCCAAGCTTGCGCACGGCTGACATGACCGCAGGAGCAGCTCACTTCAAGCAGCGTGTGGCGTGTGACACGGAACGTCACCCCGATCAGGCCCTCAACCTGCGGTGCAATGTCGACTTCGTCCCAAGCCGTGTAAGCCTGCGACGCCGCGTCCGTCGACAACGCTGCCGCACAAGCTGCGCAGAGCTCGGGGCGGTGCTCGCACCGGGCAGTGATCGCCAGTTTCTGACTGCGGCCATGGCCTGGACTGCCCGGCTGCTTGCCGGGCCGCCTCCCCGACCCCTTCTTGGTTGATGACCGCTGGCCATCGACCGGCGAAGCCTGTTCCGTCTCTTCCGTAGCGCTTCCCGTCGCCCTCTCCGCGGCGGCGTCTGCCGTGTCGCTCTCGTCCGCCGCGCCACTCTGTTCCTCCGAGTCGCCTGTCCTCGCCCAGGGCGCTTGGCTGGTCGGCGGACGCGAGCTGTTGTCCGGGTTCTGATTCAGCCGATCCTGCAACTCCTTCACGTCGTGCAACAGGCGCTTCGACACTTCCAACAATAGCTCCGCCGGCAGCTTCTTCAGCCACTCGTCGTTCATCTGGAACAGGTCATGTTTGCTCAGGTGCATCGCGCCGCATCTGTCAGGTCGTTTGCAAGTTTCGCAACTATGCCATACAAATCATCACGCTGGCGGCTTTTCTTAAGGGGGTGTGAACGGTTACGTAGCGCTTGACCAAGGGGACCGCCGCCAGGCGGTTACACTGCCAACGGGTCACCAGGCGGGTCACCTGAGCCCGACTGTAGCCGCTGGTGTGCTGCAGGTACCTCAGCAGCACGCCGCGCTCGCGCTTGTTGCGACCGGGGTAGTCAAAACGTGCGAGGACGCGACTGATGTGCCCATACCGCTCGCCGTTGTCGTCTGCCGCCGAGAGCTCTATTGAGCCGCTGGCGCTGAGAAACTGCTCGATCTGCTCGATCGTGGTCAGCCGTGCTTCGTTCATGTTGATCACCATCCTTGCGATGATCAACCCACACCTCACTTCACCCGCAATTTCTTTTGCTCGGGCTCATTCCTGGGTGGAAACACGATCCTCGTTCAGGCTCATACCACGTTGGACAAGGCAGGAGGTGGACAAGGTGTCTGTCAATATGCCATTCTATAGGGGTGACAAGACTAAGGGCTGGATTTCGTTCCGAACGATTGATGCCATGGCGGTGGTGTCTCCATATAGCGCATTGCCTGACCCAGGGAGGGGGCGGATGAATACCGTGCGCACGCTCGTCCATAAAGGTAAATTGTGTCCATTGCCGCCTACGAACCCTTTCGTCTGGATCTGTTGGTCTTGCCTTCGATCCAGATAGCTCAGACCTACGCTCCGGTTAGTGCTCCTCGGGATCTGTCGAGTGCTGCTTGGGCACACTCGCGACTCGATCGAGAGCCATGATAGTTACTTCTCTAATGGCATGTCTGCTCATGCTGGCCATGATTATTCTGGCGAGCCTAGCTGGTTATTCCTTAAGCCGTCTGTTGCCTTGGTCTTCTGAAGCCAGAAGGGCGGGAGTTTGCGTTGCCGCTGGCCTTGCACTGGGGCCCTTCTTGCTGGGCGCTGGCGGGGTGCTAACCCTTGGTATATTGGCGGGAGCTTTGCCCTCGACTCACTTGGTCGCGGTTGTTGTAGGATTGCTGGGAGTCGCGCTCCTTGCCCTATGGCGCGGGCGCGGCATTCCCCAAAAGGAGGATGATTGCCGGCGGGCTCCGAGGCAATTCGGCGAACTTCTGGTCTCAGGTTTGCTCACGTTGTGGATCGTTGCACTTCTGGTTAACGTCATTTTCTTGCCATTGACCGCGAATGATTCGCTCGAGTATGCGACCGTTGCACGCCTGCTATATGAAACACGCGACTTAGTCAGTTACCCAGCTATCCAGCCGGAACTGAGCACCTCAGGCTTCTTTGGCCCATGGACACATCCCCCGCTGTATGTGTCGCTCAGCTATCTTACGCAGATTATCCAAGGGCATGCCGACGAACCGGGGTTCATGCGGTTTGTCTCCCCCTGGTTCGCGGTGTGCTCAACGTTGTTGATCATCACGCTGGGATCACTGCTTAAGCGCCTGTTCGGCTTGATCTCGGCGCTAATTTTCTTGTCTACGCCCTTGTTGTTTTCGGGTGCCGATTCCGCTTCAATTGACGCTTTGCCGGTACTCGCGATCGGCTTGATTGTGGCTTCTGTCGTATGCCTTGAAGCGCGGCCCTTCGTACGGGGCCTTTTTTCCGGTTGCGCGGTCGCCTTGGGCTTGTGGACACACTCGCAAGCCATATTGTTTTTCCCCCTCGCCCTCGGGGCTATTGCCCTGCAGAATGGGCTGGCGCGTTGGCGAACAACAACCATCGAGTCGGTTGCGCTTTGTGCGTCGGCACTCTTGCTGGGGGGTTGGCCGTACTGGCGCAATGTGCGTATTTTCGGCAACCCGATCAGTGACAGTCCTGCCGTCTTTGCCTTGCCATCGCTGGATTGGACCGGGTATTTTTCTTATGCGCGCGGTCTGGATAACTGGGCCGCTGTCCTTCAATATGGTTTACTCAAAGGGTGGTTTTCGTTTCAATCCTTTGGCTGGGCATTCTGGTTGATGACCCTTGGCGTGGTCCTGGCAATTAAGCCCCTGCGTCACCCCACCTGGCGGGCGACACTTCTCTGCGGGGGGCGCCAGGCACTCGATTCGGGCTCCCAGTTGCTATGGGTTTCGCTTGGCCTGATATCGATATATCTGGGTGGGGTTTTTGCGTCGACGCTGATCGGTATTGACCTGATGATCAAGAATGATCGATATTCTCTTGTCATTCTCCCCTGTGTTTCCCTTCTTGGGGGTTATGGGGCCCACGTGTTACTTTGCCGTGGGGCAAGTAGTTTGGCCGACACCGAGACAGGATCAGTGAAGCGTGATTTCCTTGCGGGAGTAGGTTTCTTTTTGGGAGTGGCTCTTTTGGTGCAGTTTGTCGTCCAGGGAGTCTATTACCGATGGCGTTACGTTCCGGCCGCTGTTCAGATATCCGAAGCCGACACACCAGCCGCAGAGGCGATCAAACGAAGTAAACTGGATAAGCCGCTAAGCCAACGGCGACTTGAATATTTCCCGAACATGGCTGCCATGTTTTGGACACGTGGGAATCTGCCGGAAAATGCGTTATTACTCTCTCTGCGGCCCGCAGACATGTATTACGCGCAGCGTAAGATGGTCAGCTATCTGGATGAGCGGTTGTTGCCGGTATATCGGGAAACCTCGCCGCCGCGCGCCGCACAAATGCTGCGCGACTTGGGGATAACACATCTGCATGTGCCCGACTATGGTCTGCCGGTCATGTACAATTCGGTACTTGATCGCATTATTGACGATCCAGCCCTTTCGCGCTTGATGTATTCCGCTTCAGGAACTCAGGTCTTTCAGCTGGCGAGCGAAGGAAATGCCGGTCGTGCATTACTCTCTTTCGAGTTCACAGACTTTACCCCTGCAACGACTGATTGGACTCAGTATCGCCAATTGAACCTTGGGGGACAACGACTCGCGAGCGCACTTGGTTTTCTCAGCAAACGGCTGCCGAAAGATGGCATATCTTCGTCAGAGTGGCACGTGCCATTGTTCCATCGGGACTTTTCTACGATGGTTGCGAATGGCAGAGGGAGACCGCTAGCTGTGGCGCGTCATGACTTGCTTCCTTCAATCCGGGGTGGGGAGGAATACCGCGTTACCTTCGATCTCGCGGGCAACGCGTTCGTCAAGTTGTGGCTTGTTCAGTTCGACGAAAAGGGGCGGCTGTTGCTGTCGGGGGAATACTCTTCTGGCGTAGATCGGATTGCCGAGGTCGTTCTGAATCATCCCGATGAAACAAGGCGGGTCAGTAGGCGATTCCTCGCGCTACCAGACGCTGCCTATGTTCGATTTGGCGTCGAACATTTGGGTTACTCGGAGATTCAAGTTCGCCGGGCGGTGTTGGAGCATCTTGGTCGTCCGGATTCCGCGGTGGGCGGAAAAGGAAGGTAGGTTTATGGCCAGGGGCTGGCCACTCGGACAACATATGACGATTGGGGTCTCAAGCACATGATTTGTTGGCGACTATCGTCTTTTCCAACGCTTTTTTTGAGCATGCCAAACTGGCCGAATCTTCCCCGGATGTTATGGTAGTCGAGGTTTGGATGATGGAGGTTTACACAAACTGCTCTGAAACCAAACAGAAACAGTGCGTTTGTTTATGCATTCCGAGTGGCGAGGGCTGGGTTCATTGCCAATGCTGATTACAGGGTATGCGCGGAATGAGCAACCCCCCGAAATTACGTCGTCCAAGGGAGCGGGTAGGATCAGGGCCTCGCCACTCGGACGACATAATCTCCATTGTCATAAACCGGAAAGGGAAAACCGTTAACATTCATAGCGTTATGCCATGGTCTTGTGAACCCGCAGGAAATCGGGTCTACTCTCGTCTTTTGGGCGTAAGGAATGACCAAGACGACGGGGGCAAGCCTGGTATGCTGTTTGGGTGAAGTGACTGATCCGCGGAAGCCGAGCAACGGGACGCTGCATGATTTCCTGGTGATTCTTGTGATCGCCATTTCCGCAGTCCTCTCCGACTGCGATACCATCGAAGACATGGCGGAGTGGGGTCGCACGAAGGAGGCGTGGCTACGTAATTTTCTGGTGCTCAGGAATGGAATTCCTTCGGAAAAGACCTTCCTGCGCATCTTCCAGGCGCTGGATCCGAAGCAATTTGAGGCGGCGTTCCGGCGCTGGGTGGCTGGAGTGGTGGGTGCGCTGCGAGGAGTCGTGGCGGTCGATGGCAAGACGGTGCGCGGGCAATGCTCCCAACCTAACACGCGATTAGCATAAATTCAGGAACCCGCCGAGAAACCGGTTGCGCGCCGGGCGAGGACAAGGCAAAGTGGGTATCCCCTTGATACGGATGTAAAATTTTATATGCCGCGATCTTTATGTCAACGTCGTTGACTCGTTTTCCAAGTATCTTGTTTCCCAAGCTTTTTTCCTTGATGCGCGTCTTTCGACGAAAGCTTTCTCGCGAACGGGCTTCCTCAGTTTTCCCCGCCTGATCGCCTGCCTGCTCGGCGGATACACGTCGAAAGTGCAGTCTGAACTCGACGCGTTCTTCGCCAATCTGGCGAACCGCGCCGACCTGCTGCGAGAAGTCTCCGCACAAGCCTTTGCCAAAGCCCGAAAGCAGGTGTCGGCCACCGCCTTCGAGCTTCTCAACGATCACTTCCTCGCCTTGGTCGATACGCAGTTCGGCTTTCCCCTCTGGCGCGGTCTGCGGGTCGTCGCCGGCGATGCCACGGTCCTGCGCCTGACTTTGTTCGGCAAGACCCGTGACGGCAGGCCATTTGTTCGCCACGTGGTCGACGCCATTGGCTTCGCACTGTATCTGCCCGGGATCGAAATGACCCTGGCGGCCACGCTGTATTCTCCTGACGTCGGCGAGCGTCAGATGCTCTTCGAACATCTCGATAAACTCCGTTCCAAGGACATTCTGGTGCTCGACCGCGGTTACCCAGCCTACTGGCTCTTCGCCGCCTTGTTGCAGCGCGGGCGGCACTTCTGCATGCGAGCGGACAGCCTCAATTTCAGCGCTATTCAAGCCTTCCGCCGATCCGGCCTGGCCGAGCAAATCGTCAGGCTGCCCGCTCCCTGCAAACAGGATGCGCTGGACTACGAAATTGCCGCCACGCCTTGTGAGGTGCGCCTGATTCGCCAGGTCTTCGGCCACAAGGTGCGTGTCCTCGTGACCTCGCTCCTCGACCTCGACGCCTATCCCGCTGCCGAATTCGGGGCGCTCTATCACTCGCGGTGGAGAATTGAGGAAGCCTTCAAACGGATCAAGCACCGTCTGGCCCTGGAGCATCTGTCGGGCATGTCCTGGTTGGCCGCACGACAAGACTTCGGCGCTAAAATCCTCTGCGACAACATCAATGCCCTGGCCGTCCATGCCGCCAGCGAATCCCTCGATCCCAACACCCGCGCAAGTTACTTCATCAACCGCGGCGACACCTTCTCGCGCATCAAGCGTACACTCGGACGCTGGCTCCTCCAAGGCCGCGACGCCCTCGACAACATCACCTCGGTCTTCAACGAACTCATCAAGAACCTCGTCCAGATAAAACCAAACCGGTCATACCCCAGGAAATTCACCCAAAAACCACATTTATCACACGCTTACAAAAGTGGAGTATGACAAGGTTCTGATAGGTTGGGAGCATTGGGTGCGCGGGTCGGGCAGTGGCGGCGAGAGTGCGATTCACATGGTCAGCGCCTTCGCGACGGAACTGGGGGTTGTTCTCGGCCAGGAAAAGGTTGCCAGCAAGAGCAATGAGATCACCGCCATCCCGGAACTCCTGAAAGCGCTTTATATTAATGGCTTGCTGGTCAGCATCGATGCGATGGGGTAAGTATTCGGTGAACCCGTGGGCCAAGTCTGACCTTGACGATCGGCGCTAGCGACACAGAATTGAGCGGAAGTTCCTGTGCAGGGGATGGAGCCAGATATCCTTGATCGGCAGGATAGGCTTGGACGTGGGGCATTTCTTGCCGCGTCCGGTGGTTTGACCGACCTTGATCCAGTTGGCGGCCTGGTAACAGGTGCCGCGATGACGGGGAGTCTCGACAAAGGTTTCGAGGAGCACGGGGCGGTAGCCGTAGCGCGCCAGCCAGTCGTTGGGCAGTTGCCTGTGGATGATCGCGAGGATCTTCGAGGCCAAGCCCTTGGACTGGATCCAGGGCAAGATCAGAAAGCGGGCATTGTTGACCACGAGCGGCAGGTTTCTTTGCCGCTCGTCCTCCTGCCAGCCGATGAAGCGCTCGCGTGCGGCGAGCTTCCAGGCACTGGCGCCGAAGCTCAACAAGGCAACCCGATGCTCACCGGCGAAGACGAAGTAGCGGCTCTGACTACCGGCCATGGGCGTGTAGCCGAGATAGTGGTAACGGGCGATGTACTCGTTCCACAGTCGGGAGTGGGCCGAACCGGAGACTTGGCGCAAGTGGAGCGGCGGCAGCTCATGCACTGGCCGCACGAGCAGCGATTGGGGATCGGTAGCGGCGGTGGCGAGATACTCGGGTTGGCGAGGGGCGCACCGTTGTGCCGCCGGCAGGGTGAGCAGGCCGTCCGCTTGCATGCGTAGCATGGCGACTCGGCAGGTCATGTCCTTCAGCTCGCCATTCGGCTTGAACCAGTCGAGGAGCGCGCACACCTGACGCGAGAGCTGCGCGCGGCTGGCACTGGGGTTGGCCTCGATCAGGTGGCGGAGGGTCTGCAGTTCGTCAAGGGTGAACTGACGCCCGCAATAAGGCTTCATGAGCTGTCGATGGGGTCGGCCGGGTCCATCGCGGCACGACGCCTCTGTGCCAGCAGGTCAGCGTCCATCGCCCAGGGCAGAAAGACACTCAGGTCCGCCGGCGGCTGGCTGCCATTCGCCGCACAGGCGTCCAGATACGCCGTCAGCCAGGTGCGGGGATTGATCCCCCACAGGCGCATCGTCATCAGCAAGCTGAACATCGTGGCCGCGAGGGCGCCCGACCACGGACTGCCGGAACCGTAGAAGTTCTTGCGCGCGACGACGGGCGTGCGTTGGTCCCGCTCGGCGACGTTGTTGTCCATCGGCACCTCGGGGTGGTCGACAAACACCGTCAAGCCGGACCAATGCTTCTGCATGCTCTGCAGCACCTTCCTGGCCGGGGCCTTGAGCGCCGGGTTCGCCCGTTCGGCCTCGCGTTGGTTCGCCATTTGCGCGACCCTTTGCCGCAAGCCGTCGTCACGTGCGGCCCACTGAACCGGATCGGCGCGCACGGCAAGGCGCGCGTCGTTCAAGAGGTAGAGCTCGCCAATCCGTTCGACCCAGGACCGGGCCCATTCCGAGAGCTCCGGATGGGCGTTGGCCAACTCGATGAAATCACGCCGTTGATGGGCCCAGCAGAAGGCCAGAAGGATCGTCCCAAGGATTCTCGCGAGCTTCTTGTAGCCCGAGTAGCGATCACAGATGACGATCCCTCCTTGGCTGGCGGACAGTTCTGCGATCGGCACCTGCGCCGATCGCGTCGGGTCAAGCACAAAGTGAATCACCGATTCGGAGTGAAACACCCACAGGTACCAGCGATGACCGATCTTCCCTTCGGTCTCGGCAAACACTATCCAGCGGGTTTCATCCGCGTGCCAGCGATTCTCGCTCTGCAGTCGGCAACGCAGCGCGTCTTCCAGCGGCTCGAATAGCGGGGCCAAGGCGCGTAGTCCGCCAGTAAGGGTTCCGGGCGAGAGCGTCAGATCGTAGTCAGACCAGTCTCGGAGTAGCCGATGAGTCGGCTGGCCGTACGAGAACTTGGCGAGCAGAAGGTGCACCCAGATCGACACCCCGTACTTGCCGCGGGTGATCAACCGCGCCGGGGGGGGGTGCGCTCAGGATGCCCGGCGTCCCGGGGCACCGACAGGTCCGCCGGTAGCGCCGCCGGCGGATTACTCGCCGGTACGGCTTGACGTCTATTTCGAGAATTTCACTGTCTTCCGTGCCGGGAAAGTCGGCATAGCCGAGACCACACTCCGGGCAATGGGGGCAGTCGAGTTCGATGGTTTCGACCTGTGCCGGCAAGTGGCTTTCGAGCCTCCGTCCGTGACCGGCGACTCCCGGCCGCTGGCCTCGCGGCCTCGCCGACTTCTGGTCATTCGACGCGGCGTCCTTTTCCGTCCTCGAACGACGCTCGGACTTACGGCCAAACAGGCGCTTTTGCAAGTCCCGGAGTTTGCCCTCGGCCTTCTCCAACTCGCTGCGCAAAACCGCCTCACGCGCCGCTGCTTGCGCCATCGCCAGGCGATGATCAGCCTCCCGTTGCGCCAAACGGGCAAGCGCTTGTTGATGTTGACTCTTCCAGTAATTGGCCTCGGAACGGAGCTTGATCTCCGCTTCCTTGCTCAGCGTCACCATCACCTGGGCAAACGGCGTCGGCTTGCCGTTGCTTGTCGATGGTCCTGCGTACGAGATGTCCGATCCAGAGCCCATACGTCGAAGTCTACCCAAACTCGGCTTCTGTGTCCAGCCCTCCGCCATCTGCTCAGTCGCCGACTATCGGCCGCCACCTCCGACTACGGGTTCACCGAATACTTACACTTTCCAGGCAGGAGCGAACCCTAAGCTGTTGATTTGCTTGATGCTGGATTTCTCCGACGTTTTGTAGTGCCATAATAGTTTCGCCAGGAACGCTGGGCCTCTTGCTTTTGTTGTACGATCGTGTGCATGTTCATCCGACAGACAAGAACGAGCAACAAGGCGACAGGTGAAGGCTACGTCACCTACCGGCTGGTGCGTACCGAGCGCATCGGTGGCAAGGTCCGTCAGATCACGGTGTTGAACCTCGGCCGCCATTTTCCGATCAAGTCGGAAGACTGGCCGATTCTGTGCAGCCGCCTGGAGCAGTTGCTCAATCCGCAGGCTCTGATCATGTCCTTGGAATGTTCGGAGTCGATTGAGCGCGCCGCGCAGCGTTACCATGCGCAGCTGGTCGCCCGCGCGCCGATGTTGGTGTCGCCGGCTGACGAGGCGGCCGGGTCGGCGGGCGAAGCTCGCCCGCCGGCTGATTTCCAGGAAGTCGATGTGGACTCCCTGCAGATGACGCAACCGCGGTCGGTAGGCGTCGAACACGCCGGTCTGCATGCGGCAAGCGAGCTGGGATTGATCGAGACGCTGAACGACCTGGGCGTCAATGGGGTGATGCAGGCCTCGATCCTGGGCAACCTGATCGGGAGAATGGGCCAGCCGGGGTCGGAACTGGCGACCTGGAACTGGCTGCAGCAGCACAGCGCCCTGGGCGAGTTGATCGACGTCGACTTTGGGTCGATGTCCCACATGAGCCTGTACCGCGCCTCGGATGTGCTGATGAAACATCGGGAGGTGATCGAGACGCGTTTATTCCGCACCGCTCAGACACTTTTTGATCTGCAGGAAACGGTCACCCTGTACGACCTGAGCAACACCTATTTCGAAGGCGAAGCCAAGCGCAATCCAAAGGCCAGGCGCGGACGGTCGAAGGAGAAGCGCAGCGACTGCCCGTTGGTGACGCTCGGTCTGGTGCTCGACGGCAGCGGCTTCGTCAGGCGTTCAGAGACCTTCGCCGGCAACGTTTCCGAGCCCGGCACGCTGGCGTCCATGCTGGCCGGACTGGGGGCGCCGGCGGGCGCGCTGGTGGTCATGGATGCCGGCATTGCCACCGACGCCAACGTCGTCTGGCTGGTCGAACACGGCTACCGCTATCTGGTGGTGCGTCGCGGCGGCAGGCGCCAGTTCGATGCGACACGCTCGGTGAGCATCGAGACGGCTGGTGAGGAGTGGTTACATCTCCAGAAGGAGCTGAGTCCGGATGGCCAGGAGCTCTGCCTGTATTGCCATTCGCCGAGTCGGCAGCTCAAGGAAGAGGCCATGCTCGCGCAATCCTGTGGGCGTTTCGAGGCCGGCTTGCAGCAAATGAGCGATGGACTGCAGAAGCCGCGCAGCGAAAAGAGTCACGACAAGCTGCTGGAACGTCTCGGCCGACTCAAGCAGAAGAGCCGCGGTGCCAGCCAACACTACCAGGTCAGGCTGGTCACCGAGGAGTCCGGCAAGACGGTGACGGCGATCACCTGGCAGAAGGTGCCGGTACTCGGCACGATGGCCACGCATCCCGGCGTCTATTGCCTGCGGACCAACGAACTCGCCTGGGATGAAGAGAAACTCTGGCGCACCTACACGATGCTGACCGACCTGGAGAGTGTCTTTCGCAGTCTGAAAGGCGAGCTCGGCTTGCGGCCCATCTACCCATATCCTTATACACAACTTTAGCATCTCGTTGTAAGCTGCCGATTTTTTTGAGAAGGTGGCAGAATGGGCTGGGCTGGGGAGGAGCTGAAGGAAGTTGACTTGGGGGACCGACGACTGAACAAGCGAGCGATCACGTTGTTGGACACGCTGGCGGCCAAGCCGACACTGAGTATCCCGTCGGCGTGTTCGGGCTGGTCGGAGACGATTGCGGCCTACCGCTTCCTGGACAATGATGCCGTCACGTGGGAGGGCATCCTGAGACCTCATTGGTCGTGCTCGCGGACGCGGATCGCCTGCCACAAGGTCGTGCTGATGCTGCAGGACACGACCGAACTGGACTTCAACGGGCAAAGCATCGACGGCTTGGGCCCCTTGAGCTATGAAGCTCAGCGCGGTCTGTACGTGCATCCGACGTACGCAGTGAGTACGGATCGCGAGCCCTTGGGGGTTCTGGATGCGTGGATGTGGGCGCGCGAGCCGAAAGACGCCAACGGCCAGCGCCCAGGGATCAAAGAGAGCACGCGCTGGGTCGAGGGCTATGAACGAGTGGCCGAGTTGGCGGCGGAGTTGCCGGACACCCGGCTGGTCTACGTCGCCGACCGCGAGTCCGACATGATCGAACTGATGGCCCGTGCCGGCGAATTGGAGACCCCGGCCGACTGGTTGCTGCGTGCCCAGCACGATCGAGCGCTGCCCGACGGCCAGAAGCTGTGGCAAACGGTGACGTCTGGTGAGGAACTCGGCGGAATCTCTTTCACCCTGCCGGCGAGACATGGCCAGAAGGCTCGCGTAGTGCGCCAGCAACTTTGGGCGCGCGTCGTCGATCTTCCGCATGGCAAGAACAAAACGATCCGAGCTACCTGTGTGGTGGCCAAGGAGATCGACCCCCCTGCCGGCAGCACCCCGGTTGAGTGGCGCCTGCTGACCAATCGCACCGCCGAGACGCTCGCCGAGGTGGCGGAGCTGATTGACTGGTATCGCGCGCGCTGGGAGATCGAGATCCTCTTCCACATCCTCAAGAACGGCTGCCGGATCGAGTCCCTGCAATTGCGCACGATCGACGGCCTGCAACGCGCCATCGCGCTGTACCTCATCGTTTCCTGGCGCATTGCGATGCTGATGCGATTCGGCCGGACCTGTCCAGACTTGCCAGCCGACTTGTTCTTCGACCAAGATGAATGGCATGCCGCCTATCTCCTCAACAAAAAGAAACCTCCGGCTGACCCACCAACTCTCAACCAGGTCCTGCGATTGGTGGCCATGCTCGGCGGTTTCTTGGCGCGCAAAGGCGACGGCGAGCCGGGCGTCAAAACGATCTGGATCGGGTTGCAGCGCGTCATGGACTGCGTCGTCGGCCTCCAGTTCATGCGTGAGGCGGCCCCGGGGTGAGTTGTGTATAAGGATATGCCATCTACTACCACAAGGAGGTCCGCTCGGACGGCCACTTGTTCATCACCGTCCTCGCCTACCAGTGCGTGCAGTTCCTGCGCGTGAAACTCAAGGCGGCGGGAATTACCGACAGTTGGGCGACCCTGCGCGATATCCTCTCGGTTCAGCGCCGGGTTACCGCCACCTTCAGTCGGCGCGACGGGCACTCCCTGCATGTCCGCAAAGCCACCGTCGCCGAACCCGATCTGATGGCGATCTATCGCGCCCTGGGCATCAGCGCCGCACCAGGAGGGACCAGAAAACTCATCAGCTGAATCCGAAATTACGGGCTTGTAGTGCCACTTGAGTTCTTCTTGGCTCGCAACCAATTGATTCAGTTATAGGTTTAGTGGGGCTTGTTAAAGATGGGTTGGGCACCGCCAACAGCGGGGACAGCTGGCGCCCAAGAATCGTCAAAACCAAAAAAACCGGCGCCGACGACAAAAAACCAGCGCAGCCTCGCCTCCTACGGCTGCCGGACGTCGGTGCCGTCGCCAGAAACGCGTACGGTATATTTGGGACGCTGGAAAGTCGAAACATCGAAAATGTCTCAATCACGTGCCACCGTTGCATGATCTGTCGCGGTTGGGTAGTATCCATTGGGCGAGCGCTATGCTTTTGGTCTCGATAACCGCATCATGCCAGAAGTGGCCGCCCGAGTCCCAATGCTCCCAACCCATCAGAACCTTGTCATACTCCACTTTTGTAAGCGTGTGATAAATGTGGTTGTTTGGTGAATTTCCTGGGGTATGACCGGTTTGGTTTTATCTGGACGAGGTTCTTGATGAGTTCGTTGAAGACCGAGGTGATGTTGTCGAGGGCGTCGCGGCCTTGGAGGAGCCAGCGTCCGAGTGTACGCTTGATGCGCGAGAAGGTGTCGCCGCGGTTGATGAAGTAATGTGCGCGGGTGTTGGGGTCGAGGGATTCGCTGGCGGCATGGACGGCCAGGGCATTGATGTTGTCGCAGAGGATTTTAGCGCCGAAGTCTTGTCGTGCGGCCAACCAGGACATGCCCGACAGATGCTCCAGGGCCAGACGGTGCTTGATCCGTTTGAAGGCTTCCTCAATTCTCCACCGCGAGTGATAGAGCGCCCCGAATTCGGCAGCGGGATAGGCGTCGAGTCGAGGAGCGAGGTCACGAGGACACGCACCTTGTGGCCGAAGACCTGGCGAATCAGGCGCACCTCACACACAAGGCGTGGCGGCAATTTCGTAGTCCAGCGCATCCTGTTTGCAGGGAGCGGGCAGCCTGACGATTTGCTCGGCCAGGCCGGATCGGCGGAAGGCTTGAATAGCGCTGAAATTGAGGCTGTCCGCTCGCATGCAGAAGTGCCGCCCGCGCTGCAACAAGGCGGCGAAGAGCCAGTAGGCTGGGTAACCGCGGTCGAGCACCAGAATGTCCTTGGAACGGAGTTTATCGAGATGTTCGAAGAGCATCTGACGCTCGCCGACGTCAGGAGAATACAGCGTGGCCGCCAGGGTCATTTCGATCCCGGGCAGATACAGTGCGAAGCCAATGGCGTCGACCACGTGGCGAACAAATGGCCTGCCGTCACGGGTCTTGCCGAACAAAGTCAGGCGCAGGACCGTGGCATCGCCGGCGACGACCCGCAGACCGCGCCAGAGGGGAAAGCCGAACTGCGTATCGACCAAGGCGAGGAAGTGATCGTTGAGAAGTTCGAAGGCGGTGGCCGACACCTGCTTTCGGGCTTTGGCAAAGGCTTGTGCGGAGACTTCTCGCAGCAGGTCGGCGCGGTTCGCCAGATTGGCGAAGAACGCGTCGAGTTCAGACTGCACTTTCGACGTGTATCCGCCGAGCAGGCAGGCGATCAGGCGGGGAAAACTGAGGAAGCCCGTTCGCGAGAAACCTTTCGTCGAAAGACGCGCATCAAGGAAAAAAGCTTGGAAAACGAGTCAACGACGTTGACATAAAGATCGCGGCATATAAAATTTTACATCCGTATCAAGGGGATACCCACTTTGCCTTGTCCTCGCCCGGCGCGCAACCGGTTTCTCGGCGGGTTCCTGAATTTATGCTAATCGCGTGTTGGGTTGGGAGCATTGGGCGAGAGGGTGGGTGATTCGGTAATGGCGATACGCTGGTACAAACGGGTGGTTGTACAGGGTGGCTTTATGCGCTCTGTGTTGGTGCTTGTGGGCGGCACAGCCTTCGCCCATGCAATTACCGGATTGGCGTTGCCAATCCTGACACGCCTTTACACCCCGGCCGATTTTAGCATCCTCGCGGTGTTTGCGAGTCTGTTGTCAATCGTTGCGGTTGCCGCCTGTTTGCGCTTTGATATTGCCATTCCCATGCCGGGGCGCGATTCCGAAGCCTTCAATCTGCTGGCGCTTGCCATTGGATGTGCCGTTGTGGTTTCAGTGGGTGCGGGCGCATTGGTGCTGCTCGCGCCTTCGTGGTTGCCAGAGATCACGGGCAGGCTGGATTTGCAGCCATATCTCTGGCTATTGCCGTTTGGCATACTGTTGGCTAGCGCGTACAGCGCCTTACAGAACTGGTTTGTGCGAGAAAAGGAGTTTTCGTTGATTGCGCGCAGTAGGGTTGCGCAGTCAGCAGCTAGTGCAGGCATGCAGATTGGCATGGCCGGCTTCGGCGCCGGACCCGTTGGTCTAATGTTCGGTTATTTGCTGAATACCGGCTCAGCCTGCGTGATCCTCGCCTTCCGGCTGGTGCGTCACGAGCGTTTCCGGCAAAACATTGAGGGGCTGACCTGTTCGAGCCTTAAGCAGGCGTGGCTCAACTTTAGCCGTTTCCCCAAATACTCGACGTTGGAGGCTCTGGCAAACAGCGCAGCGATTCAGCTCCCGGTCATCATGATCGCCGCCTTGGCGGCTGGCCCGGAGGCTGGCTATCTTCTCCTGGCTATGTCAGTCATTCAGGCACCAATGGCCCTCTTTGGAACTGCGATTGGGCAGGTCTATCTCTCCCACGCACCTGAGGCGCACCGAGAAGGTGGTTTGGGTAGCTTCACTACTGATGTCTTCGGTCGGCTGGTCAGGGCTGGAGTCGGGCCATTGTTGGCTGTCGGAATTATCGCTCCCGTTATATTTGGGGCGCTATTTGGTGAGGGTTGGGAACGCGCCGGCTGGCTGGTGACGTGGATGACGCCATGTTTTATCATGCAATTTCTCGCGACGCCTATATCCATGGCGCTGCACGTGACCGGTAAACAGCGAGCCGCTCTCCTTCTGCAAGTGTTTGGCGTTGTGTTGAGAGTCTGTGCGGTCTGGGCAGCTGCCCAATTTCCAAACGGGTCAATAAGTGAAGCATATGCGATTTCTGGTCTATTGTTTTATCTGTTCTATATTTGGACTATCTTGTATTGCGTCAAGTGTCATTGCGGGGAGATTCTTCAGAAGGCACTTGGCGGAATCTGGGTTTCACTCGCCTGGGTAGGGGTGGCAATCGTGTTTGTGCTGGTGTGGACCACTATTATGCCCATGCAGCCTGATCGTTGATGCCTGCTCATCGTGACGATGTCAGTTTTTGAACACTTCGTGTGGCTCAAGTCTATTTGAGAAGATGTAGAAGTAAATGCAAGAGAGTATTTGCCGATTCAGGAATGAGCGTGGCAATCGGCCTTCGGCCGCAATGCGTCTGAGAGAAGTGTGATTTCAGCGCTAGTTGCAAACGTCATCGAAGAAGCTTTCGCGTTTAGAAAACAGTCATTTAGGCTCTGTTTCTTGTGAGCCTGAAGGAGCGACGGTGAGGGTAGCATTGTGATGGGGGTTGAGTGCCTGGCCTTATACACAAGTTCAGGATCTCGTTGTAAACTGCCGATTGTTCTGAGAAGGTGGCAGGATGGGCTGGGCTCAATGCTCCCAACCTATCAGAACCTTGTCATACTCCACTTTTGTAAGCGTGTGATAAATGTGGTTTTTGGGTGAATTTCCTGGGGTATGACCGGTTTGGTTTTATCTGGACGAGGTTCTTGATGAGTTCGTTGAAGACCGAGGTGATGTTGTCGAGGGCGTCGCGGCCTTGGAGGAGCCAGCGTCCGAGTGTACGCTTGATGCGCGAGAAGGTGTCGCCGCGGTTGATGAAGTAACTTGCGCGGGTGTTGGGATCGAGGGATTCGCTGGCGGCATGGACGGCCAGGGCATTGATGTTGTCGCAGAGGATTTTAGCGCCGAAGTCTTGTCGTGCGGCCAACCAGGACATGCCCGACAGATGCTCCAGGGCCAGACGGTGCTTGATCCGTTTGAAGGCTTCCTCAATTCTCCACCGCGAGTGATAGAGCGCCCCGAATTCGGCAGCGGGATAGGCGTCGAGGTCGAGGAGCGAGGTCACGAGGACACGCACCTTGTGGCCGAAGACCTGGCGAATCAGGCGCACCTCACAAGGCGTGGCGGCAATTTCGTAGTCCAGCGCATCCTGTTTGCAGGGAGCGGGCAGCCTGACGATTTGCTCGGCCAGGCCGGATCGGCGGAAGGCTTGAATAGCGCTGAAATTGAGGCTGTCCGCTCGCATGCAGAAGTGCCGCCCGCGCTGCAACAAGGCGGCGAAGAGCCAGTAGGCTGGGTAACCGCGGTCGAGCACCAGAATGTCCTTGGAACGGAGTTTATCGAGATGTTCGAAGAGCATCTGACGCTCGCCGACGTCAGGAGAATACAGCGTGGCCGCCAGGGTCATTTCGATCCCGGGCAGATACAGTGCGAAGCCAATGGCGTCGACCACGTGGCGAACAAATGGCCTGCCGTCACGGGTCTTGCCGAACAAAGTCAGGCGCAGGACCGTGGCATCGCCGGCGACGACCCGCAGACCGCGCCAGAGGGGAAAGCCGAACTGCGTATCGACCAAGGCGAGGAAGTGATCGTTGAGAAGCTCGAAGGCGGTGGCCGACACCTGCTTTCGGGCTTTGGCAAAGGCTTGTGCGGAGACTTCTCGCAGCAGGTCGGCGCGGTTCGCCAGATTGGCGAAGAACGCGTCGAGTTCAGACTGCACTTTCGACGTGTATCCGCCGAGCAGGCAGGCGATCAGGCGGGGAAAACTGAGGAAGCCCGTTCGCGAGAAAGCTTTCGTCGAAAGACGCGCATCAAGGAAAAAAGCTTGGGAAACAAGATACTTGGAAAACGAGTCAACGACGTTGACATAAAGATCGCGGCATATAAAATTTTACATCCGTATCAAGGGGATACCCACTTTGCCTTGTCCTCGCCCGGCGCGCAACCGGTTTCTCGGCGGGTTCCTGAATTTATGCTAATCGCGTGTTAGGTTGGGAGCATTGGGGCTGGGCTGGGGAGGAGCTGAAGGAAGTTGACTTGGGGGACCGACGACTGAACAAGCGAGCGATCACGTTGTTGGACACGCTGGCGGCCAAACCGACACTGAGTATCCCGTCGGCGTGTTCGGGCTGGTCGGAGACGATTGCGGCCTACCGCTTCCTGGACAATGATGCCGTCACGTGGGAGGGCATCCTGAGACCTCATTGGTCGTGCTCGCGGACGCGGATCGCCTGCCACAAGGTCGTGCTGATGCTGCAGGACACGACCGAACTGGACTTCAACGGGCAAAGCATCGACGGCTTGGGCCCCTTGAGCTATGAAGCTCAGCGCGGTCTGTACGTGCATCCGACGTACGCCGTCAGCACGGATCGCGAGCCCTTGGGGGTTCTGGATGCGTGGATGTGGGCGCGTGAGCCGAAAGACGCCAACGGGCAACGCCCGGGGATCAAAGAGAGCACGCGCTGGATCGAGGGCTATGAGCGGGTGGCCGAGCTGGCGGCGGAGGTGCCGGACACCCGGCTGGTCTACGTGGCCGACCGCGAGTCCGACATGATCGAGCTGATGGCGCGTGCCGGCGAGTTGGATACCCCGGCCGACTGGTTGCTGCGTGCCCAGCACGATCGAGCGCTGCCCAACGGCGAGAAGCTGTGGCAAACGGTGACCTCCGGTGAGGAACTCGGCGGAATCTCGTTCACCCTGCCAGCGAGAGATGGCCAGAAGGCTCGCGTGGTTCGCCAGCAGCTTTGGGCGCGCGTCGTCGATCTTCCTCATGGCAAGAATCAGACCATCCGAGCCACCTGTGTGGTGGCTAAGGAGATCGATCCCCCTGCCGGCAGCACCCCGGTGGACGGCTTGAGCGGTGACCTTACGGACCGAGTCGGCGCGATTGCACAGGTTGGCGAAAAAAATGATCGAGTTCCGACTGGACGGCGGCGTGGACACTGGAGAGCAGAAAACTGAGGACGCTTGGCAGGGTGAGGGTACGGCGGCGGGTGAAGTGTTATGGGTCGAGGCGGGCCGCTTCCATGAACTTTCCTGATTAGCAATGACCGTCAGCCAGCCCCACGTGATGAGGTGCCGCAGGCCCATTCTGTCCCCATGACACCACCGAGGCCAGTGCATGGTGTCTGTCTCGGGAGTTGCCTTTCGGTCACGCCCGTAGCGTTCGAGTTGTGTGGCTGACGTTCATTGCTAATCAGGTGAACTTTTGTGCGAACAGACACTCGAAAAGCGCTTGTGCATATTCAGGTCGTCAGGCAAATCCCTCTTATACACAGTGAGTTATAGTACCATTGCCCCGCAGGAGTAGGGCCGACACAAGGTGCTCTACGAGATATGCCAATATACTACCTTGCGAGAACTGGCAAGGAGTCTGGGGTCGCCAGACTATGAGAAACGGGTAGCTACCCCTGGTTTCATAACACTGCGGGCGATGGTAAGGTGAAGGCAGAAGTCACTATTGGGAGAACTTACTTACCATGGCAATCAAAGTTCTATATATTGATGGTGAAGGGGCGTTTGGGGGTTCTTCGCGAAGTCTCTTCGAAGCAGTTAAGGCTTTCCCGGAAGGGGCTGTGTTACCATACTTCCTTGCCACTCGAGGAACGGCATTAGACTTTTATAAGCAACTCGCCGTTGATATTATAACCACTCGCGGAATGCCAAGGTTCGATAATACGAGGTACGGTTATTATCGAGGCGTTCGATGGCTAATACTGCTTCGCGAACTGTTTTATTTCCCATTTGTGATCGTAGCTCTAGTAAGGGCGCGCTTAAGGTGGAAAGATATTGATCTTGTTCACGTAAATGAGTTTGTCTATGTGCTGCCTGGATTAATCGGAAAATGGCTGTTTCATGTTCCCCTTGTTGTACATGTCAGAGCGTTGGCAAGATTTGGTGATGGGTCAATTAGAACAAGGGTGCTGAACAGTATGTTTTCCCGCTATGTTGATTCGGTAGTTGCCATTGATGGCAATGTTCGCGCAACGATTCCGAGTGACTGGCCTGTAACTGTGATTAACAATTCTTTCACACCTGGACTCGCGAGTTCACCAGAAAAACCACTTGTTGATAAGCTTGGATCGTTGCCATCGGGTTCATTTAAAGTGGGGTTTGTGGGTAATCTTCACCGTTCGAAGGGGGTTTTTGAGATTGTGGATGCTGCCAAACTGATCAAGACTTCCGGTCGAGAGGTCGATTTTCTCATGGTTGGGGGCGTCACTATGGATGATGTTGGCTTAAAGGCGTGGGTGCTTTCAAAGATGGGATTCGCACAAAACGTCCGAGCTGATCTGGCACGCCGTGTTGATCAGGAAGGTTTGGGTGGTTTTTTTCATTTTCTTGGTCCTACGCTAAATATCAAGTACGTTTATGATAGGCTTGATGTCTTGCTTTTTCCTTCCCATTTTGACGCGCCCGGCCGGCCGGTGTTTGAGGCTGGATTTTCAGGGGTTCCAAGCATAGTCGCCGTCAAAAAGCCGATGCCGGACACATTCATTCCTGGGGAAACCGGTCTTGCGGTTTCCGGGAGATGTCCGGCGGAGTTGGCGAAAGCTATTCTATACCTCGAGGCTAATCGAAGTGAGCAGAAGCGAATGGGAAGTAATGCTAGGCGACTAGCCGAGGAAAACTTCGATCCCTGCAAGAACTCGAAGAGGCTCCTTGGCGTTTATCATGGCATTGTTGGTGGCAAGAGCAGCGCACAGATTCTCAGGAAACGGGGCTGATGGTTTCAAGATTAGGGAGCCATCATGGAGCGCAGCAACAAATGGTTTCGACATTGAAATGGCGCCCATGACTTCGATGAAATCGATGAAGACACGCAGTGTTGCCTTCCTCATGTTTAGGGCTCAAGATTTGTTTTTCTTCCAGCATTGTCACGCCAGTCGCCAGAACTTATGGCTTGTTCAAGTCCGCCTTTAATTATTATGACAGAAAAACCCGTACGTTCGTCCTCTTGGAAGATATGCGCCCATTGCGTGATGGACACTAGCGATCCAAGCATTGCATTTGACGAAAGTGGTGTTTGCGAGTACTGCAATAATTACAAGAACGAGATTCTGCCAAATTGGCATACCGATGCGCAGGGTGCGACCGAATTAGCGGCATTGGCGGATAAAATTAGGGCAGAGGGTAGGGGCAAGGACTTCGACTGCATCATAGGTTTGAGCGGTGGGCTGGACAGTTCCTATGCCGCACACGTCGCCAAGGAAAGGATGGGATTGCGCCCCCTGCTCTTCCACGTGGATGCCGGGTGGAACACCAATCAGGCGGTTGGGAATATCGAGAAGCTGGTCGATGGCCTGGGGCTTGCTCTGTACACCGAGGTGATCAACTGGGAGGAAATGAAGGACCTCCAGCTTGCCTTCTTGCGTTCGCAGATTGCGGACCAAGATTTGCCGCAGGATGCTGCCTTCTTTTCTGCGCTTTACATGTTTGCCCGGAAGCATCGTATCAAGTACGTGATCACAGGGGCGAATTTCTCTACGGAGTGTTGCCGGGAGCCGGAGGAATGGGGCGGCTATCCCGGTATCGACACGACACTGTTCCAGAGTATTCACAGTCGCTTCGGCCAGCGCGCATTGAAGACCTTCCCGCTTGTGGACATCTTCGTCTACAAAATCCTTTACCAGAAGTTGATGGGTATGACGGTAGTCAAGCCACTCAACCTGGTGCCTTACATCAAGAAAGATGCAGAGGCGGAGCTTGAGCGCCGTTTTGGCTGGCAGAGGTTCCAGCACAAGCATCATGAGTCGCGCTTCACGCGTTTCTACGAAGACTACTGGATGCCTCGCAAATTTGGCTTCCACAAGCGTCGCGCCCATTTTTCGAGCTTGATCCTTACCGGGCAGATGACTCGCGATGAAGCGCTGGATCGACTCTCGCGGCCGGAGATGGATGAGCATTTCCTGAAGCAAGAGTTCGAGTACGTGGCCAACAAGCTTGACCTGACGGTGGCCGAGCTTCAGGAGATTTTCGAAGGCCCGAACAAGACCTATCGCGACTACAAGAACAAGCGTTGGGCCATCGGCGTCGGCGCCGACGTGATGCGCAGGCTTGGTCTGGAGAGAAGGTTGTTCCGATGATCCATATCGTCGACTACGGGTTGGGCAACACCCAGGCGTTCGTGAACATGTACAAGCGCCTAGGAATCGAGGCTGTGCGCGCCGCGTCGGGGGCTGAGTTGAGGGGGGCGAGCAAATTGATCCTTCCGGGGGTTGGGGCCTTCGACCACGCTATGGAGCTGCTGGATGCTTCGGGGATGTGTCAGCCGCTGGAGTGGCTTGTCCGGGAGGACAAGGTGCCGGTACTGGGCATCTGTGTCGGCATGCAGCTTCTTGCCGGATCCAGTGACGAGGGCGTCAGTGCGGGCCTTGGCTGGGTTGATGGGCGCGTTCGCAGTTTTGCTGGCAACCCGGCCTCCGTTGCATTGCCGATGCCACACATGGGGTGGAACGATGTTATTCCGGCAGCCGGTTCGCCCTTGTTCAAAGGGCTTGAAGAGGATGCGCGCTTCTATTTCCTGCACTCCTTCTACTTCGAGTGCTCCGATCCGGCAAGTGTCGCGGCAAGGGCCGACTACGGCTTTCAGTTCCATTGCGCGGTACAGAACGGCAACGTGTTCGGGGTGCAGTTTCACCCGGAAAAGAGCCATCACTGGGGTGCAGCGCTTCTGAAGAACTTCGCGGACCTTTGACATGCTGAGGCCGAGAATCATTCCTTGCTTGCTGGTTCATCAGGGTGGTCTGGTGAAGACCGTCGAGTTCAAAGATCCCAAGTACGTTGGCGACCCGATCAACGCCGTCAAGATCTTCAACGAGAAGGAGGCGGACGAACTGGTCGTGCTCGACATCGACGCCTCGGTCAATGGCGCCGAGCCCGATTACCGGATGATCGCCAACCTGGCGGCAGAATGTCGGATGCCGCTTTGCTACGGTGGCGGGGTACACACGCCGAAACAAGCGAAGACGATCATCGGCCTTGGAGTCGAGAAGGTGGCCATGAGCGCAGCTGCGGCCGACGATGCAACCCTGGTAACGCGTACCGCCGACGCGATCGGTCGGCAAAGCGTGGTGGTGGTGCTGGATGTGCGCAGGAAGAACGGGCTGTTTGCCAAGGGCTACGAGGTGTTCACCCATAACGGCAAGAGATCCACAAAGACTGATCCTTTCGAGCTTGCTCAGGCAATGCAGGCGGCCGGAGCGGGCGAGATTGTCATCAACTCGATCGACCGCGACGGCCAGATGAAGGGTTACGACCTCACCCTGGCGGCCAGAATGCGCCGGGAGTTGCGGATCCCCCTGAGTTTCTTGGGCGGGGCCGGTTCGTACCAGGACATCGAGGCTCTGCTCGGTGAATGCGGCGTTGTTGGTGCTTCGGCCGGGAGCCTATTTGTTTTCAAGGGACCTTATCGTGCGGTCCTGATCAATTATCCCAATCCCGAGCAAAAAAACGGGATTTGTCGCAGCGGTCTGGCTGCGTATTCGTCGAAATAAGCGAGATTAGATGTTCAAGAACAAGACTCTTCTGATTACGGGTGGCACGGGTTCCTTTGGCAACGCGGTGTTGCGCCGTTTTCTGGATTCCGACTTGCGTGAAATCCGCATCTTCAGCCGTGACGAGAAGAAGCAGGACGACATGCGTAAGCGTTATCACGATGCCAAGCTCATGTTCTACATGGGTGACGTGCGCGACTATCAGTCGGTATTGAACGCCATGCGCAGCGTGGATTTCGTCTTTCACGCCGCCGCCCTCAAACAGGTGCCCTCCTGCGAGTTTCACCCGCTCGAAGCGGTGAAGACAAATGTGCTGGGTACGGAGAACGTGCTGGAGGCAGCAATCAACTGCGGGGTCAAGCGCGTGGTTTGCCTGAGCACCGACAAGGCGGTCTACCCGATCAACGCCATGGGGATTTCCAAGGCGATGATGGAAAAGGTGATGGTCGCCAAGTCGCGCGGAAGCAGCGAGACGGTCATTTGCGGCACCCGCTACGGCAACGTGATGGCTTCGCGTGGCTCGGTAATTCCGTTGTTCATCGAGCAGATTCGTGCTGGAAAACCGATCACCATTACCGATCCGAACATGACGCGCTTCATGATGACGCTGGATTCTGCGGTCGATCTGGTGCTCTATGCCTTCAAGCACGGCAATTCGGGGGATATCGTTGTGCAGAAGGCACCGGCGGCTACGGTCGCCACGCTGGCCAAGGCGCTTACCTGGATGCTCGGCGTTCCCAACCATGAGATCTGTGTCATCGGTACGCGCCATGGCGAGAAACTCTACGAAGCCCTGCTCAGCCGCGAGGAGCGCGTGGCGGCTGAGGATATGGGCGGCTACTACCGCGTCCCGCCGGATCTGCGCGACCTAAACTATGGCAAGTTCGTTGAAGAGGGCGAGCCGAAGATTTCGGTTTCGGAAGACTACAATTCGCACAATACGGAGCGCCTGGAAGTCGAGGAGCTGAAGCAACTTCTGTTACGTCTGCGTTTCATGCAGGCCATCGTGCGCGGCGAGAACGCTCATCCGGAGGAGTGAGCCATGCCGGTTCTGTCCATGTTCTACGGTATCGTTGCGTACATGTATTCTTACGAAACACAAGAGCACCATCTCCGTCATTCTTACGCAGAATATGTGGAAAGCTCGGCAGTCGTGGCAATTGCAAACGGTGAAGTTCTTGAGGAAAGCTTGCCTCAGAACAAAGATGATGCTTGTCCAGGCGTGGCCGGAAAGCCATCGTGATGAAATCATGGCAGTTTGGGGCTTGGCTGTTCGGGGGACTCCAATTGCAATGATAAAGCCGCTGGCGTGACGATGGATAAGGTTGTTAGCGTTGCTGCATTGGCTGATGGCTGGTTCAAGGTTGCGTTTTCCGATCGGCGAACGGCTGAGCTTGACGTAAAGCCGTTTGTGCGGTCAGGATTCTTTGCCGCGCTCAGGGATCGACACTACTTCGCCCTGGTTGGGCTTTTTTTCTCGGGGGTGGGATGGCTCGGCGGGAAGGATTTGGGTCCTGATACGATATCCGCCCGGCTGTTGGTTACGGAGCACCCATGACGATGCGCGTTCTAGTTACTGGATCTAAAGGATTTGTCGGGACAAACTTGACGGTTAGGCTTGGCGAGTTGGCTTGCTACGAAGCCATCGGCTTTGCCCGCGAAGATTCGCTGGACGATCTGGCGGAACGAGTGGGGCGTGCTGATGCGGTCGTGCATCTGGCGGGCGTCAATCGACCCAAGGACATTAAGGAATTCGCCGAGGGTAATGCCAATCTGACGGCGGAGTTGTGCGATCTAATTGCCGCAACAGGACGTAGGATTCCGTTGATCATTTCCTCCTCGGTCCAGGCCGATCTCGATAACCCGTATGGAGAAAGCAAGCGGGGTGCCGAGGTGGCGGGTGAAACGCTGGCCGAAAGGACCGGCAACCCGGTGTCCATTTATCGCCTGCCAGGCGTGTTCGGCAAATGGTGTCGGCCGAATTACAACTCAGTCGTCGCCACCTTTTGCCACAACATCGCCAATGATCTGCCCATCCAGATCAGCGACACTGCCTTCGCCCTCAGTCTGGTTTATGTGGATGATGTCGTTGGCGAGTTCATCCGTGCGCTGGATGCCATGCCTGCCGGGCTGAGTCGCGGCGAGGTCAGCACGGTTTACGGCATCACGCTGGGGGATTTGGCGGCGCAGATCGAGGCATTCAAGAATTGCCGCGAGTCGCTGGTTTCCGAGCGGGTCGGCGCTGGGCTGGTACGCGCGCTGTACGCTACCTATGTCAGCTACCTGCCGCCGGCCAAGTTCGCCTACGACTTGCCCAAGTACGGCGACGAGCGCGGCGTCTTCGTCGAGATGCTGAAGACGCAGGACTCCGGGCAATTTTCTTTCTTCACCGCCCACCCGGGGATTACGCGCGGGGGGCATTACCACCACACCAAGACCGAGAAGTTCCTGGTTATCAAGGGTTCGGCCCGATTCGGCTTCCGCCATATCGTCACCAACGAGCCCTACGAGGTATTCACCTCGGGCGACAGGCCGCAAGTGGTGGAGACCGTTCCCGGCTGGACGCACGACATTACCAATATCGGTGGCGAGGAAATGGTCGTGATGCTGTGGGCGAACGAGATTTTCGATCGCGCCCAGCCCGATACGATTGCCTGCAAGGTCTGACATGAAGAAGATGAAAGTCCTCACTGTCGTCGGCACGCGGCCAGAAATCATTCGCCTGTCGCGCGTGCTGGCCAAACTCGACGAGCATTGCGAGCACGTCCTGGTGCATACCGGACAGAACTACGATTACGAGCTCAACCAGATTTTCTTCGATGATTTGGGAATACGCAGGCCGGATCACTTTCTCAACGCTGCCGGTGCGACCGGCGCGGAAACGATCGGCAAGGTGATCATCGCCGTCGACGGTGTCTTGGGGGTGGAGAATCCCGATGCCATGCTGGTGCTGGGCGACACCAATAGCTGCATGGCGGTGATTCCCGCGAAGCGCCGGAAGATTCCCGTTTTTCACATGGAGGCCGGCAACCGTTGCTTCGACATGCGCGTTCCGGAAGAGATCAACCGCCGCATCGTCGACCATACGGCCGATATCAATCTGACCTACAGCACGATTGCCCGTGACTATCTGCTGCGTGAGGGACTGGCGCCGGACACGGTGATCAAGACCGGTAGCCCGATGTTTGAAGTCCTGACTTATTATCGGCAGGGAATCGAGGAGTCGGATGTGCTGACGCGCCTGCAGCTGGAAGCCGGCCGGTTTTTCGTCGTCAGCGCACACCGCGAGGAAAACGTCGATTCGGAAAAGAACTTCGGCAAGCTGGTGGGGGTACTCAATCGTATTGCCGAGCATTATGGGTACCCGGTAATCGTTTCCACCCATCCGCGTACGCAAAAGCGTGTAGACGCCATGGGGGTCGTGTTCCATTCGCTGGTGCGCTTGCTGAAGCCGCTGGGCTTCAAGGACTACAACAAACTGCAGATGATGGCGAAGGCCGTGCTCTCGGACAGCGGCACCATTACCGAGGAATCGTCCATTCTCGGTTTCGCGGCGCTCAACATCCGCGAGGCACATGAACGGCCGGAGGGTATGGAGGAAGCCGCGGTGATGATGGTGGGGCTCGAGGAAGTGCGCATCATGCAGGCCTTGCAGATTCTGGAGGCGGAGTTCAGCAGCAGTAGTGCGCGCAGCGTGCGCCCCATCGCCGACTACAGCATGCCCAATGTTTCGGAAAAGGTCGTGAGGTTGATTCACAGCTACGCCGACTATGTCGGCCGCGTGGTATGGAAGCGTTATTGAAGAGATCCGGTCGTGCGCATACTCGTCGTTAGCCAGTATTTCTGGCCCGAAAACTTCCGGGTCAACGATCTCGTGTCGGAACTGGGTACCAGGGGCCATCAGGTAACCGTGCTCACGGGTTACCCCAACTATCCTTCCGGCGAGGTTTTCCCGGAGTTCCGCAGCAACCCGGCCGACTATTCCGAGTATGCGGCGGCAAAGGTCGTGCGCGTGCCGCTGCTGCCGCGGGGAAGCGGCGGGTTGCGTCTCCTGCTCAATTACCTGAGCTTCGCGCTGAGCGCCAGCGTGCTCGGGGCATGGAGACTCCGGGGGCAGATTTTTGACGTGATATTCGTTTTCGAGCCGTCACCAATCACCGTGGGTTTGCCGGCCGTGCTGTTGCGGGCGTTGAAGCGGGCTCCCGTGGCCTTCTGGGTTCTCGACCTGTGGCCGGAAACGCTGGAGGCATTGGGTGTGGTGCGTTCGCCTGCCGTCATCAAGCTCGTCGGCCGACTGGTATCCTTTATCTACAATCGCTGTGATCTGGTGCTGGCACAGTCGAGAAGCTTCATCCCGCAAATCCGGAAATACTGCGCTGGCGACAAGCGTGTGGAGTATTTCCCGAGTTGGTCCGATTCGGACTTCGCTCTTTCGGCCGTGCAGCCCGCCGCCGAGGTGCCGGCTGCCGAGGGCGTGTTCAGCGTCATGTTTGCCGGCAACATGGGTGACGCCCAGGATTTTCCGGCAATCCTCGACGCGGCGGAGATCGTGAAGCACGACCGGAAGGTCCGCTGGCTGATCGTCGGCGATGGCCGGGCGTCCGGGTGGGTCAAGGCAGAGGTGGAGCGGCGCGGTCTGGGCGAGAGTTTCCTCTTGCTGGGGCGGCACCCGGTCGAGCGCATGCCTTCCTTCTACAAGCACGCCGACGCACTCCTCATGTCGCTGCAGGACAAGCCGATCTTTGCCATGACCATCCCGGGCAAGCTGCAGTCCTATCTGGCGGCCGGGATTCCCGTCCTTGCCATGCTCAATGGCGAGGGAGCCGACATCGTCCGTCGTTGCGGCGCTGGAGTGGCGTGCCCGGCCGGGGATGGGCGGGCGCTGGCGGCGGCGGTGCGCGAACTCGCCGGCAGGCAACGCCAAGAGTTGATGGCTATGGGCGCGCGCGGCGCGGTGCTGAGCCAGACGGAATTCGACCGGGCGACACTGATATCGCGCCTGCTGTCCGCGTTCACCTGCCTCGCGGAAGGCAGGCCGGAGTGGCAGGAGGTCAGCGAATGATCCTGGTCACCGGGGCGACGGGTTTCGTCGGCAGAGCATTGTGCGCGGCCTTGATCAGGAGTGGCTCGATCAGGATCGCCGTCCGCAATACGGCAGGCGAAAGCCCGGCCGACGGTGTGGACGTCGTGCGGGGAGAATTGTCGGCCACTGCCGATTGGTCGGCAGCGATGGCCGGGGTCGTCGCGGTGGTGCACTGCGCTGCACGCGTACACGTTATGAACGATGATGCCGTGGATCCGCTGGCCGAGTTCCGGCGCATCAACGTCGAGGGCAGCCTGCAATTGGCGAGACAGGCGGCGGCAGCCGGCGTCAGGCGCTTCGTCTTTCTCAGCTCGATCAAGGTCAACGGCGAGCAGACCGACCCAGGCAGGCCTTTCACGGCCGATCAGGCGCCCGGCCCCCTCGACCCCTACGGCATTTCCAAGATGGAGGCCGAAGCGGCCCTGCGCGCCCTGGCTCGCGAAACCGGGATGGCGGTGGTCATCATCCGTCCGCCCCTGGTCTATGGGCCGGCGGTGAAGGGCAATTTCCTGGCGATGATGCGTGCACTCTGGCGCGGTATCCCCTTGCCGCTGGGCGCCGTAACGGCCAATCGGCGGAGTCTGGTCGCGCTGGATAATCTTGTCGACCTGATCGTGACCTGCATCGCCCATCCGGCGGCGGCCAACCAGACCTTTCTCGTCTCCGACGCCGAAGACCTGTCGACGGCGGCTTTGCTGCGGCGGATGGGCCAGGCACTGGGGCGGCCGGCGCGACTGCTGCCGGTACCGGTTGGCATTTTGCGTCTGGCAGCGACGCTGCTCGGACGACCCGGGATCGCGCAGCGCCTCTGTGGGTCACTCGAGGTAGACATCGACAAAACACGGCACCTCCTCGGCTGGTCGCCGCCGCTCAGCGTTGACCAGGGTTTGCAGCGCACTGCAGCGCACTGGATGACGGCGCCGCAGAGTGCGCGTCGCTAGCGTGGTTTTCGTTTTCGGGCGATGTCGATGAAGCGCTTTTTCGATCTGCTGCTCGGTCTGTGCACCGCTACCGTTCTCGCCTTGCCCATTCTGATCGTTGCCGTCCTCGTGCGCCTCACTTCGAGGGGGCCGGCCCTGTACTGGTCGGATCGCGTGGGCAAGGGGAATGCCATCTTCCGGATGCCGAAGTTTCGCAGCATGCGCGTCGGTGCACCGACCGTAGCCACGCATTTGCTGCAGAATCCGGAGGCATACCTGACGCCGATCGGCTCTTTCCTGCGGCGATCCAGCCTCGACGAATTACCTCAGTTGTGGAGCATCCTTGTGGGTGACATGAGTTTTGTCGGGCCACGACCGGCGTTGTTCAATCAGCAGGATCTGGTCGCCCTGCGTACCGAGTATGGGGTGCATCGCTTGCTGCCCGGGTTGACGGGCTGGGCTCAGGTTAACGGCCGCGATGAATTGCCGATTCCCGAAAAGGTCAGGCTGGATGTCGAATACTTGCAGCGCGCCTCGCTGACGTTCGATATTCACATCCTCTGGCTGACCGCCGTCAAGGTTCTCAGGCGTGAAGGCGTGTCGCACTGACGTGCTGACAGAGAATGATCGAGATTATGGTGCGGAATGAACGATAATGTGTGATCGGCCGGCTTCTACGACAGCACAGCCGGTGTCAGGGAATCACCGGGATTTGCGCAGATGATGAAAGCCTTCTTGTCCCTGTCGCGTGGCCGCAAGCAGGCGGTGGCGATCGTCACCGACTTCGCGCTGCTCCTGCTGGCCTTGTGGTCGGCGCTGGCGCTGCGCTTCGAAACGTGGACTCCCAGCTTCGCCACCTATGGATGGCAGGTGCTGGCTGCACCCCTACTGGCGATTCCCATCTTCATTCGCCTGGGCCTGTACCGGGCAGTTATCCGCTTCATGGAGGACCGGGTTGTTTTCGTGGTCACCGGCGGCGTGGCCCTGTCGGTCGTCCTGTTGGCGGCCGGTATAGCCCTGACCCATACGCCAGGACTTTCGCGTGGTGTTCTCGGGATTTATTGCATGTTGGCCATCCTCTACGTCGGCACCGCGAGGTTCCTGGCGCGCAGCTATTTCCTGCGTGCAGAACGCGCCGAGGATTCGCGCAAGCGGGTGGCCATTTATGGTGCCGGTAGTGCGGGAACACAGTTGGCTTACGCCTTGCGTGCTGGTCGGGAGTACCTGCCGGTGGCTTTCGTTGACGACAATGCGGCTTTGCAGCGAATTGAAGTCGCCGGTTTGCGGGTTCAGTCGCCCGATCAGTTGATGCCCATGATGGCTGCCGGGCGCATCGAGGAGGTGCTGCTGGCAATCCCGTCAGCCAGTCGGTCACGCCGGGCGGAGATCATCGGCAGCCTCGAGGGTCTCCATTGCAAGGTCAGGCTGGTTCCCGGCATGGCGGATGTGGTGAGCGGCAACGTGACGGCCGACGCCATCCGGGAGGTCGAAATCGAGGACCTGCTGGGTCGCGAATCCGTGGCGCCCGACGCGGCATTGCTGGGTCGCTGCGTCACGGGGAAGGTGGTAATGGTTTCCGGGGCTGGCGGCTCGATCGGCGCGGAACTCTGCCGACAGATTGTCCAGCTGCGACCCAGCCGCCTGGTCCTGATGGAGCGTTCCGAGTTTGCCCTCTATTCGATCGAGCAGGAGTTGGCCACGCTCTGCGTGGGCGGCAGTGCGTGCGTCGAACTCGTGCCCGTACTGGGTTCGGTACTTCACCAGAAGCGCAACGAAATGGTGATGAAGAGTTTCGGAGTGCAAACGGTCTACCATGCGGCCGCCTACAAACATGTCCCTCTGGTCGAGCATAACCCGATCGAGGGCCTGCGCAACAATGCCGTGGGCACGCGGCGAATGGCCGAAGCGGCGCTGGCGGCCGGCGTCGGCACCTTCGTTCTGATCTCGACCGACAAGGCGGTACGTCCGACCAATGTGATGGGCGCCAGCAAGCGGCTTGCCGAGCTCATCCTGCAGGCATTGGCGCGAAGCGGTGGAGGCACGCGTTTCTGCATGGTGCGCTTTGGCAATGTGCTGGGTTCCTCCGGATCGGTCGTGCCCCTCTTTCGCCGGCAGATCGCCGCCGGCGGCCCGATCACCCTGACGCACGCCGAGATCACGCGCTACTTCATGACCATCCCCGAGGCGGCACAACTCGTCATTCAGGCGGGATCGATGGGTGAAGGCGGCGAAGTCTATGTTCTGGACATGGGGAAGCCTGTTAGAATCATTGACCTTGCTCGCCGCATGGTGCACCTGAGCGGTCTCGAGGTGCGCGACGAAGAGCATCCCGACGGTGACATTGCCATCGAAGTGGTTGGTCTGCGCCCCGGCGAGAAGCTCTACGAAGAGTTGCTGATCGGCGAGAACGTCGAAGGAACGACGCATCCGCTGATCATGCGGGCGCATGAGCATGAGCTTCCGTGGGCGTTGCTGGCCGAGCGGCTGGCGGTCATGGACGATGCCTGCCAGCGCTTCGACTACGAGCAAGCACTGGCCTTGCTGGTTTCATTGGTGAAGGAATACTCACCGGCACCGCACGGCGATGGCGACGGCGAGTTGTTATGGAATGCGATGACCAGACCCGGCCGCGGCGAGGTTGTCGTACATTGAAAGCTCAGGAAGCTTGAGCCCATGAGCCAAATCCAGCGTGCGCAGGACTGGGAGATGACTGCGTTTGACCTATGGCAGAAGTTGCGGGCGGGCTGGCGCCGTGGCGTCGGTGGCGCTGCGATCGGTTTGCTCGTTGCCGGGCTGGCGATCGCGCGGACGCCGCCGCAGTATGAAGCGGTGGCCGTTGTCCAGGTTGGGCCGATCGGACAAATCGGGCAGCAGAATGGTCCGCTGAGGCTTGTCCCCAGCCTGCCGGTCGAGCCACCGGCGAACGCAGTCGAGCGAATCAAGACCGCGGCTTCCCAGTCTAGTGTCGCCGAACATCCCGGCAATCAGGCCTGGATCGATGCCTTGCGCGCTTCGCCAAGCGTCTGCGCCGCGTATCTGTCGGCGCAGGTTGCGCAAGACGACCGTCAATCCGCGGGCGTTGGCATCCGCGTTGATTGAGCTGAAGGAGACTGACGACAGTGCGGGGAATGCCAGGAATTCTGCCAAGGAAGCGGCATCCGAACTGGCAAGACGGCATTCGGAATTTGCTAGGCCCTGATGGCAAGAATGCAAGTCGCCTTGGCGCTCGCCAGGGCGAAGCTGGCGAGCGCCGAAATGGAAACCGAGAGCCTGAACAGGTTTGTAGCGAATGCCGGGATCAAGGACGATCGCTTTACCCAACTGTCGTTGTTGACATCCTTGCGTCTCCAGAAGGAGTCGGAGTTCTTCAATCAGGGGCCGATCGTTTCGATGCTCGAAGCCGCATTGAATCCGCCTGCAACGCAATCGTCAGAGGCGATAGAGCCAGTTTTTGTCTCGGACAAGCCGGTCTCTCCAACAAAAGGCTTGCTGCTGGCGTTGGGTTTGATCGGTGGGCTGTTTGCCGGGGTGGTTTCCGTGTGTTTGCCAGCCATGCCCGGTGGCGCGCGAGAGCTGAACGCCTGACTCGGACAGCTTCCTGAGGGAGCTGATTAACGCGTGCCCCAGCCATCATTGCGAGATGTCGCCAACCGTTAGCAGGAAACCATGAACACGATCGAACAACTGCGGCTCAGCGGTCGACTCCCCAGCCCGAAGGGAGTGGCTTTGGCGATCATGGAAATCACTCGGCGCGAGGAAACGACTCTCGACGAGGTGGCGCGGGTGGTACAGAGCGATCCCGCCCTGTCCAGCCGCCTCTTGCGCCTGTCCAATGCCGCGGCGCGCGGCCGGCCGGTGGTTTCCATCAGCGAGGCTGTGATGCGCCTGGGCATGGCGACCGTGCGTCGGCTGGCAATGGCGTTCTCACTGGTCGACCAGTATCTGGAAGGCCCTTGCCCTTCGTTCGACTATCCGGGTTTCTGGTCACATTCCCTGTTCATGGCGGTCGCCAGCCAGGAGCTGGGTCGGTTGCTGCCGGCCGCCTCACCGGACGAACTGTTCGCCTGTGGATTGTTGGCGCAGGTCGGCTCGCTGGCATTGGTCACCGTCTACCCTGCCGACTACGCGAGGCTGCTGACGGAGTCGTGCCATGGCGTGGCGCTGATGGAGCTGGAGCGCAGGCGGCTCGGGGTTGACCACAGCGAATTCACGGTCGCCATCATGGCCGACTGCGGCATCCCCAAGGCCCTGACGGAGCCCGTCTATTACCATGAAGTGCCCGAGACGTCAGGCTTTGCGGAAGGCTCCCGGCCTTACCAACTGGTCAATCTGTTCTTCCAGGCGCGCCGCATGGCCGATCTCGGTCGTTCGGCAGTGACCGAGCCCCACGGCAGCATCTCCGAACTCATGCTCCTCGGCGGCAAGATCGGTCTGGACGCGACGGCCCTCGGTGAGGTGTTCGACCAGGTGGTTCGCCAATGGCAGGAGTGGGCCGAGTTGCTGAAAGTGCCCGTTGGTCATCTCCCCTCCTTCGATGCCATGGCCAATGCTCCGGTGCCCCGTCCGGAGCAGGAGGCCGCGGCAACCGGCACTCGCCAGGTGGTGTTGCTGGTGGAGGACGATCCCACCACCCGCATGATGACCGAAGGCGTGCTCTCGCACCTTCTTGGCTGCACCGTACACACCGCCGAGAATGGCCGGGAGGCGCTCGCCCTCGCTCTCGAGGTGACGCCCCAGATCGTCGTCACCGACTGGCTGATGCCGGTCATGGATGGGCTGGAGTTCTGCCGCGCCCTGCGTGCCACCGACTGGGGGCAATCGATGTATGTGATCATGCTGACCGGCGAGGAGACGGAAGAGAAGATCATCGAGGCCTTCGAGGCGGGCGTGGACGACTACGTCACCAAGCCGGTGAATGTCCGCGCCCTGAGCGCCCGGATGCGCGCGGCGCTGCACTACGTCAAGCTGCTCGATGCCTGGGAGCGCGACCGCGCGCAACTCAAGCAGTTCGCGGCTGAGCTGGCCACCAGCAATCGGCGCCTCGAACATGCCGCGATGACCGACCTGCTGACCGATCTGCCAAATCGGCGGGCCGGCATGGAGTCGCTGGCCCGGTTCTGGAGCGCCTCCATGCGTACAGGCCAGCCTGTGGCGGCGCTGATGATCGACGTCGATTTCTTCAAGTCCGTCAATGATCGGCATGGTCACGCCGTCGGCGACCGGGTCCTGCAGGAAGTGGCCAGGGCCATCCAGAGTGCAGCCCGCAAGGACGACAGCGTCAGTCGCATTGGTGGCGAGGAATTCCTGCTCGTGTGTCACGACGCGGATCCGCGGGCTGCCCTGCTGGCGGCCGAGCGTCTGCGCCGGATGGTCAAGGCCCTGAAGATCAGCGTTGGCGGCGTGGACATCCAGGTATCCGTGAGCGTCGGCGTTGCGAGCCGGGAAGCGGGCATGGAGAGTGAAGACGACATGCTGCGCGCCGCGGACAAGGCCCTCTACGCCGCCAAGAATGCCGGTCGGGACCGGGTGTGCCTCTTCGCTCTGGGCAAGGCACGTTGCGCTTGAAAGCGGAGCGCCATCCCCGCACTTCCTCTCCGCGGCGAGGGCAGAGTGTTTCCTCGGACGGCGCCGGCGGTCAGGAACCGGCTTGGCTTGGCCAGTGGCCGCCGTTCGCTGGCCAGCCATGCGCGTGCGCGTGACGCCTGCGCTGCGCTGACCGCGCCAGCCCATCGAAAGCGATCCATGTCCGACATCCCCTCGCCAGCCACCGGCCTGCCGGCATTCGTGCCGGTGATCGCCGTCTCCCTGCTCAATCGCCTCGCGCGCGAGCGACTCGAAGCGGCCTTTCCGCTGTGCTGGGTCGCCGGCGAGGTCTCGAACCTCAGCCATGCGGCCTCCGGGCACGTCTACTTCTCGCTCAAGGACGCCGCGGCGCAGGTTCGCTGCGTCATGTTCCGCAGCCGAACGCAGCTACTCGGCTGGCGTCTGGAAAATGGTCAGCATATCGAGGCGCGTGTCCTGGTGACGCTCTACGAGGCGCGCGGCGACTTCCAACTCAACGTCGAAGCGGCGCGTCGGGCCGGCGTCGGCAACCTCTACGAGAAGTTCCTTCGTCTCAAGGAGAAGCTCGAAAGCGAGGGATTGTTTGCGAGCGCCGGCAAGCGCCCCTTGCCCGGTTTCCCGCGCCGCATCGGCATCGTCACCTCGCTCCAGGCGGCTGCCCTGCGCGACGTCCTGAGCACGCTCGCGCGTCGTGCACCACAGGTCGGCATCGTCGTCTATCCCACCCTGGTGCAGGGCGAGGGTGCCGCGTCGCAGATCGCCGAGAGCATTCGCATCGCCGGCGAGCGCCGGGAGTGCGAAACGCTGATCGTCTGCCGAGGTGGTGGCAGCATGGAGGACCTGTGGGCTTTCAACGACGAACTCGTCGCCCGTGCCATCCGCGCCTGTCCCATTCCGGTGGTCAGCGGCATTGGCCACGAGACAGACTTCACGATCGCCGACTTCGCCGCCGATCAGCGTGCGCCAACGCCTACCGCCGCCGCGGAGCTGGCCGCCCCAGAGCAGCTCGTTCTGCTCGCCCGGCTTGCCGCCCGGCAACTGGCCCTGCGTCGCAGCGTCGACCAGCAGATCAACCAGCGCGGCCAGCAACTCGACTGGTTGACGCGCCGGCTCCAGCACCCGGCACAGTATCTTGCGCATCAGCGCGAGGTTCTGCGCAATCAGCAGCGCCAACTCGCCGCCGCCCTGTTGCAGGCCAGCGCCCGGGCACGGACGGCGCTGGCCGACCTGAGCCGTCGACTGCTGCTGGCTCGCCCGGAGACGTCGCGCCGCACTGGTCAAGTCGAAGCGCTGGCGGCGAGGCTGCGCGGCGCGTGGCAACAGGCTGCGCAGCGCCAGGGTGCCGACCTCGCGCGGCTGACGGCCAGTCTCGCGCACCTCAACCCCGCCGCCGTACTGGCGCGCGGCTACTGTGTCGCACTCGATGAGCGAGGACGGATCGTTCGCGATAGCCGATCTGTGGAACCAAGCCAGCGGATCGCTGTCTTCTTCGAGCGCGGACGAGCGGATGCCGCGGTGCTGGCGGTTTTCCCCGACGGTGGCCTGGCCCCGGCTGTAGCTGCCATTGCCAGCAAGGCAGGCCCCGAATAGAATCCGACAGTCAAACGACACGAAAAAGACAGCAAGGCGCCTGCGCTCGCCGATCCCTATCGCCTGATAACGACCTCACGGAGAACACAAATGGAACATCAGCTGCCCCAATTGCCCTTTGCCATGGACGCCCTTGCTCCACACATGTCCAGGGAGACTTTCGAATACCACTACGCTAAACACCATCAGGCCTACGTAACGAACCTGAACAATCTGATCAAGGGCACCGAATACGAGGCGCTCGACCTCGAGGCGATCATTCGCAAGGCTCCGGCCGGGGGCGTGTACAACAATTCGGCGCAGGTGTGGAATCACACCTTCTTCTGGAATTGCCTGACGCCGAATGGCGGTGGCGCTCCCGGCGGCGCGCTGGCGGCCGCGATCGACGCCAAGTGGGGCTCGTTCGCCGAGTTCAGCAAGGCCTTTCAGACGTCCGCCGTCGGCAACTTCGGGTCTGCCTGGACCTGGCTGGTCAAGAAGGCCGACGGTTCTGTGGACATCGTCAACATGGGTGCTGCCGGCACGCCGCTGACCACCGGCGACAAGGCCTTGCTCTGCATCGACGTCTGGGAGCACGCCTACTACATCGACTATCGCAACCTGCGGCCGAAGTACGTCGAGACCTTCCTCGCGAGCCTGGCCAACTGGCGTTTCGCCGAGCAGAACTTCGCCGGCTAGGACGCCTGCGTCCGCTGGACAACAAGAAACCCAGGCCCGGCTCTCCGCGACCTGGGTTTCTGGGGGTCCGGCAGGTTCAGAACGGGATGTCGTCGTCCATATCGTCAAAACTCGGCGTTTTCTTGGCGGGCGCCGAGCGTGCCGCACCGCTGGCGGGTGCGGCCGAAGACGGCATGCTGCCGCCGTATTCACTCTCACTGCTGGCCGGCGAGCCCATGCCTTCGCGGCTACCGAGCATCTTCATTTCGTTGGCAATGATCTCGGTCGTGTAGCGCTCGTTGCCGTCCTTGTCCTGCCACTTGTTGGTCCGGATGCGCCCTTCGACATAGATCTGGCGGCCCTTCTTGAGATACTGGCCGGCCGTCTCGGCCAGCTTGCCGAAGAAGACGACGCGGTGCCATTCGGTGCTGTCCTTCAGCTCACCCGATGCCTTGTCACGGAAGCGGTCGGTAGTCGCCATCCTGATGTTGCAAATCGCGTCGCCGTTGGCCGAATAGCGGGTTTCCGGATCCGCACCAAGGTTGCCGACGAGAATCACTTTATTGACCGAAGCCATGTTGCCTCCCTGAACGGTGAAGGAAAAGAGCCAAGCGTCATTATAGAGGCTTAGGCAGCCTGTTGCCGGGTGCGCAGCGGCGGTATCGACATTGACAGACCCAGCATCAGCCAGACCAGCGCCAGCGCTGCCCCACCTGCCCAGACGGCACCGGGGCCGGCGTATTTGGCCAGCACGCCGCCGAAGACGCCGCCGAGAAACAGTCCGAGCGCCTGAGTGGTGTTGTACACGCCGAGCGCCGCGCCCTTGGCGTGCGGTGGCGCAATCCGCGAAATCAGCGAAGGCTGCGTCGCTTCGAGGATGTTGAAGGCGACGAAGAAGAGCGTCAGCCAGAAAGCCAGTCCGTAGAGCCCTGCCGAAAAAAGGCCGAAACCGAACTGAACGAGCAGCAGCAGCACAATCGCGGCGTTGAAGATCAGTTTCATGCGCGAGAAGCGCTCGGCGACGATGATCGCCGGCACCATGATCACGAAGGACAGCAGCAGCGCGGGCAGGTAGACCTTCCAGTGCTCGGCGACCGGCAGGCCGCCGGTGCTGATCAGCTCGGCCGGCAGCAGCACCCACATCGCGGTCAGCATCAGGTGTAGCGCAAAGACACCGAAGTTCAGGCGCAACAGCTGGCGATGCGCGAGGACTTCGACAAAACTCTGCCAGGTGGGTTGGCGCGGTACCGCGGGTGCGGCAGGCACCACCCTGATGACGACAAAGATGGCCAGCAGGGCGAGAATCCCGGTCAGCGCGAAAATGCCGGGCATGCCGATGCTGACGAAGAGCAGCGGCGCGCCGACCATCGAGATGGCGAAGACCAGCCCGATCGACGAACCGATCATCGCCATCACCTTGGTTAGGTGCTGTTCACGCGTCAGATCGGCAGCGAGTGCCGTGACCGCCGCCGAAATGGCACCGGCACCCTGCAGCACGCGGCCGGCGATGACGATATAGATGTCGCCAGCGAAGGCGGCAACGAAGCTGCCGATGACGAAGACAATGAGTCCGAAGACGATCACCGGTTTGCGCCCGAAACGGTCCGAGGCCGCTCCATAGGCAATCTGCAGGCAGGCCTGCGTGAGGCCGTAGGCGCCAAGAGCAATGCCGACCAGCGCCACATCGTTGCCGGAAGGCAGCTCCTTGGCGTAGATCGCAAACACCGGCAGGATCAGGAAGAGGCCCAGCATGCGCAGGGCAAAAACGGCCGCCAGGCTGACGCCGGCGCGCTTCTCATCGCTGCTCATACGGTCGGTGGTCGAGACGGACATGGAGTTTGCTGCCGGACTGCGGAATTGCGTATATTAGCAGGTTTGCCCACGGCCCTCCGGCCGGCAGCCAATGGACGAGACCCGAGAGATACGCATCCGCGGCGCACGCACGCATAATCTGAAGAACGTCAGTCTCGACCTGCCGCGCAACCGGCTGATCGTGATTACCGGTCTTTCCGGTTCGGGCAAGTCGTCGCTCGCCTTCGACACGCTCTACGCCGAGGGGCAGCGGCGCTATGTCGAGTCCCTGTCGGCCTACGCCAGGCAGTTTCTGCAACGCATGGAAAAGCCCGACGTCGATCTGATCGAAGGGTTGTCGCCGGCGATCTCGATCGAGCAGAAGGCGACCAGTCACAATCCGCGCTCGACCGTCGGCACGGTCACCGAAATCCACGACTACCTGCGCCTGCTTTTCGCCCGCGCCGGTACGCCCTACTGCGCCGAACACCAGCAGCCGCTGGAAGCGCAAACCGTCTCGCAGATGGTCGATCATGTCCTGGCGCTGCCGGAAGGCACCCGCCTGATGATCCTGGCGCCGGTCGTTGCCAACCGCAAGGGCGAGCAGCTCGAGCTCTTTGCCGAACTGCGTGCGCAGGGTTTTGCCCGGCTGCGCGTCGATGGTCAGATCCACGAGATCGACGCGCTGCCCAAGCTGGCCAAGACGCACAAGCACACCGTCGACGTCGTCGTCGATCGGCTGAAGGTCCGCGAAGACCTGCGCCAGCGCCTCGCCGAATCCTTCGAAACCGCGCTGCGCCACGCTGACGGTCGCGCGATCGCCTACGAAATGGATAACGAGCACGAACATTTCTTTTCCGCCAAGTTTGCCTGCCCGGTGTGCTCCTATTCCATACAGGAACTCGAGCCGCGGATTTTTTCCTTCAACAGCCCGATGGGCGCCTGTCAAAAATGTGACGGTCTGGGCGTCATCCAGTTCTTCGACCCGAAGCGCATCGTCGTCAGGCCCGAGCTGTCCCTGGCCGCCGGCGCGATTCGCGGCTGGGACCGACGCAACCCCTTCTACTTTCAGATGCTCTGCTCGCTCGCCGAGCACTATGGTTTTGCCGTCGACACGCCGTTCGACGCACTTCCCGACAACGTCAGGCAGGTCGTCCTCTACGGTTCCGGGCGGCAGGAACTGCCGTTCAGCTACGTCAACGAACGCGGCCGGCCCAGCGTTCGCCAGCATGCCTTCGAAGGCATCGTCGTCAATCTCGAGCGACGCTACAAGGAGACCGACTCGAACGCCGTTCGCGAGGAACTGGCCCGCCTGATCAGCAACAGGACCTGTCCCGCCTGCCACGGCAGTCGCCTGCGCGAAGAGGCGCGCAACGTGCGCGTCGGCGTGCGCGCGAGTGCACGCACGCTGCACGAGATCAATCGCCTGCCCCTCGCCGAAGCGCGCGCCTATTTTCTCGCCCTCCAGCTTCCCGGCAACAAGGCGCAGATAGCCGAAAAGGTGCTCAAGGAAATCGTCAGCCGGCTGCAGTTCCTCATCGACGTCGGCCTCGACTACCTGTCGCTCGACCGCTCTGCCGAAACGCTGTCCGGCGGTGAGGCGCAGCGCATCCGTCTCGCCTCGCAGATCGGCTCGGGGCTGACCGGCGTCATGTACGTCCTCGACGAACCGTCGATCGGCCTCCACCAGCGCGACAACGAGCGGCTCCTGAAGACGCTCAAGCGCCTGCGCGACATCGGCAATACCGTGATCGTCGTCGAACACGACGAGGAAGCCATTCGCGGCGCCGATTACGTCGTCGACATCGGCCCCGGCGCCGGCGTCCACGGGGGCTACGTCGTCGCCGAGGGCGTTCCCCAGGCGATCATCGACAATCCGGCCTCACTGACCGGTGATTTCCTGGCCGGCCGCCGGTGCATCGCCATGCGCGCCGTCAGGCGCCAGCCGGAAGCCGGGCGAGTGCTGCAGATCATCGGTGCGCGCGGCAACAACCTCCGGGACGTTTCGGTCGACATCCCGCTTGGCCTGCTCACCTGTGTCACCGGCGTCTCCGGTTCGGGCAAGTCAACGCTGATCAACGACACGCTCTACACGGCAGCCGCCAGGCATCTCTATGGCGCCAGCAGCGAGGCCGCCGAGCACGACCGCATCGTCGGGCTCGAGTACTTCGACAAGGTGATCAACGTCGACCAGAGCCCGATCGGCCGTACGCCACGCTCCAATCCGGCCACCTACACCGGCCTGCTGACACCGATCCGCGAACTCTTCGCTGGCGTTCCGGAATCCCGCTCACGCGGCTACGGGCCAGGCCGCTTTTCGTTCAACGTCAAGGGCGGGCGTTGCGAGGCCTGCCAGGGCGACGGCGTGCTCAAGGTCGAAATGCACTTTCTGCCCGATGTTTACGTTCCCTGCGACGTCTGTCACGGCAAGCGTTACAACCGGGAGACGCTTGAAGTCCAGTACAAGGGCCGCAACATTCACGAGGTCCTGCAGATGACTGTCGAGGTGGCGCGTGCCTTTTTCGACGCTGTGCCGGTCGTCGCCCGCAAGCTGCAGACGCTGGTTGACGTCGGTCTGAGCTACATCACGCTCGGTCAGGCGGCGACGACTCTTTCGGGTGGCGAGGCACAGCGCGTCAAGCTCGCCCTTGAACTATCCAAGCGCGACACCGGCAGAACACTTTATATTCTTGACGAACCGACCACCGGGCTGCATTTTCAGGATATCGAGATGCTGCTGACGGTGCTGCACCGCCTCGTCGATCACGGCAATACGGTCGTGGTCATCGAACACAACCTCGACGTCATCAAGACGGCCGACTGGCTGATCGACCTCGGGCCGGAGGGTGGCGCCGGCGGCGGACGAATCCTCGCCGTCGGCACCCCGGAACGTGTGGCTCTGGAGGAGGAAAGCCATAGCGGCCGCTTCCTGCGGCCGCTACTCATGCGCCGGCGCGAGGCCTCTGCGGCCCGCCTGGGCGAGTGAAGGTGACGCAGGCGCGGCGGCGGTCGCTGTTGGCGTCCCAAACAGCGAGGAAAGTCGCGCCGAAGACCTGAGAAACCTTCTCGTTGGCGCCGCCGACGGCTAGAAACGCGAAAAAAAGTTGTTTGGCACCGATGGATTCCGTGACAGAATTCACCTTCCTGCAATCTTTTCCTTCCCTTCGTTAGACGTCCTCGAAATGCGGGCATACAGATCGAGGAAGACCTTCACCCATCATAGGAGATAACATGAACAAGTCCGAACTGATCGACGCGATTGCCGCCCGAAGCGAACTCTCGAAAGCGGCGGCAGCAAAAGCGCTTGACGCCGTGATCGAGACGATCGTGGACAGTGTTGCTCAGGGAGAAACGGTGACTCTGGTTGGTTTCGGTTCCTTCAAGGCCAGTGGGCGTGCTTCGCGCGAGGGCAAGAACCCGAAGACCGGGGAGAAGATTCACATCCCGGAAACCACGGTTCCGAAGTTCTCCGCCGGAGCGACCTTCAAGGCGCGAGTCGCCGGCAAGGACGTATGACTTTCTCACGCAGCATGCGCGAGCGGCTCGTCCTTGAGTCAGGCTCGCTGTCCGCAACAAGCGCCAAATTGCCGTCCTCCCTCTTTTCTTCTCTCGTACAGGAGTCCCTGATGCGTCTTTGCACCGCCCTTGCCACCGCAGCGCTTGCCCTCATGCCGCTGGCTGTTTCCGCCCAACAGGCCCCGGCCGCCGAAGCACTGACCGCGGTAGCCCCGGGTAAGTTTGCCGGCATGATCGAAGCCAAGGTTACCCTCGTCGTCGAGTCGATTGACAAGGCCACGCGTGGCGTCGTCCTCAAGGATGCCAAGGGCGACCAGATCAAGATCGTCGCCGGCGACGAAGTCAAGAATTTCGACCAGATCAAGGTTGGTGACAACGTCATCGCCACTTACACCCAGGGCCTGGTAATCACCCTCAAGAAAGGCGGCGGCGCGCTGCGTGAGCGGATCGACAGTGGCGAAACCGCCTCCGCCGCCAAGGGCGAGAAGCCGGCCGGCTATGAGGTCAAGGAGGTTACCTTCGTCGCCTTACCACCTATCATGTTTCGGCCCCCTGAAAGAACTTGGGAAGAGGCAGTGCGCTGGCAGCGCGTCTCAAGAGAAGGCGGAGGCCGCGTTTGAACCAGGAAAGGGCACTGCGATAGGCTTTGCGGACACTCCAATGGTTGGGGTCGGTCTGCTCACGGGCTTTTTTTCAGTGGCGGTGGGATTGCAGCGGGCGTCCTCCTGCCCGGCCTGAACACACCAGTACATGGCCAGCGCCATGATCAGGATAAGGCAATCGAGACGCTTGGGCGCTTCGAGTTTCGTATCCTCCAGGCGGAAGCCGCGGCTCTTGAAGTCCGAGAACATCGGTTCGATGGCCCAGCGCGCGCCGTAGTCTCGGACCGCGGCCCGGTTGGGCGGACAATCCATCGCGATGATCCAGGGCTCGGGGTGTCCAGGCTCATGCAGCACGCCAATCGCCATTGGGATGCCCGCTTCGAACAGACGCGCATTCGCCTCATAGCGCTCACGCACGCCGGCGGCCAACTCGCCGGTGGTCCCGATGCCAGCGCAACCGACATCAACCAACAGGTTCCCCTTCAGGCGCAGCCGATACTGCCAGCCCGTCGCGAGGAGCCACTCGAACAAGGCCACGGAGGGGTAGAATCGATCCGCCAGCAGCATCACCGCCGCGCCTTCGGGCAACCACGCCCGTACCTCCTCCAGCAGCACCTGCTGCCCGGCAAAGCCAATATTGGCCTCGCCTTCCTCGATCCGCCACACCAGCGGCAGCGATCGGTCGCCGCGGCGCACGCTGATCATCAATACCGCGAAGCGATCGCCCAAGTCGGTCTGGTCCATCGACAGCAGAATCGTCTGTCCTCCCGCCGCCGCTTGCTCCAGCGCTCGGCGAGCGAAGGGTTCAAGCACCCCCGCACTGCGGATCAGCCGGTTCGTCAGCAGTCGCCGCAACCACTGCTCGCGCATGTCCGCACGTTCCGTGTTCAGCGCCAGTAGCGTCGACAATTCCATCGTGTTCGGTGTGCGCGCCTGAATCATCGCCGCCACCGCTAGCGGTAGCTTTTTCAGGATCGTCTTGCGCATCCCAGGGAGGGCCTCTTCCAGACCAAACCGTACCTCATCCGCTAACTTATCTGTCTTTCCCATCGTCTCTCAATGTGTTGCCTCGTAGTAATGAGAGATTACATTAAAAGTGATGGGTGGTAAGCCTTCGTCGCCGACGTGCAACAGGTTGACCGCAAGAATCAGACGGTCACCTTGCGTGGCGCGACCAGGACCGTTCGCCTGAAGATCAAGGATCCGGAACAGCTCAAGCTGATCAAGAAGGGTGATCAGGTTGAGGGCGTTTATGCGGAAGCCGTGGCCGTTTCCGTCGTGCCAGCACCCGCCAAAGGCAAGAAATAAGAGTGCCGTCTTCCTCGGGTAGACGGCTTGGCATCGCCAGGCCGTTTCCGGGATTGACGCTGCAAGTTGCGCCGCGTAGAATCCGTGCGGCTTTGGGGGCATAGCTCAGCTGGGAGAGCGTCTGGTTCGCAATCAGAAGGTCGGCAGTTCGATCCTGCCTGTCTCCACCAAGGAAAGCACGCATTCGGCCAGGCCCACAAGGCCTGGCCTCTTTGTTTTCTGCTTGCCTGTGATCGCCTTGCCGCCACGTCCAAGAAATCCAGAGTAAGGTGACGAACGGTGCGGGCGTGAGGCGTGACGGACCGGCATGGCGTTCTGTCCGGCGGCCAACTGCACCTCGTGGCGGGGACGCCCGAAGCTTGGCGCCGTCGGCGGAGAAGGGTGATAATTCCCGCCTCGTGGGGTGTCTGGCGTTGCCCCGCGCCATGTCAACCAGCACGGAGCCTACACCATGAGCGACGTCAATAGCGAAGGCCACTCCGGCGATGCAGTGGCTGAGAGATTGGCAAAGTACGTCGTCGACGCTTTGCCGATTCCGATGTTCGCCATCGACGCTGAGCACCGGGTTGTCTTCTGGAATGCTTCCTGCGAGCGGATCACCGGGATTCCAGGCAAGTTCATGCTGCGCAAGGCCGGCGCCTGGTCCGCCTTCTATCCAAGCCGGCGGCCGGTCATGGCCGATCTGGTCCTGACCGGCTGCCGCCACGAGGACCTCGAACGCTATTACGAGGGCAAGTACCGGCCCTCGGTTTTGGTCGAGGGGGGCTGGGAGTGTGAGGATTTCTTCCCGCAGCTACCGGCTGGCGGCAAGTGGCTGGCCTTCACGGCGGCGCCGCTGCGCGACGGCGAAGGCCGTGTCATCGGCGCCGTTGAAACTTTCCGCGACATAACGGCACAGCGCGAAGCGGAACGGGCAGCACGCGATGGGGCAGTCCTCCTATCGGAAATCGTCCAGGGCTGCCCGGTGCCGATGTTCGTGATCGACGCCGAGCACCGGGTAACGCATTGGAATCGCGCTTGCGAGTCGATGGCTGGCGTGCCGGCTGAGCAGATGATCGGCTCCCGGCAGCACTGGTGGCCGTTCTATCCGGAGCCGCGACCGGTGATGGCCGACCTCGTTCTCGATGCGGCGATCGGCGAAGTGGAGAAGTTCTATGCCGGCAAGTACCAACCCTCGCGGTTGATAGCCGGCGCCTGGGAGGCCAAGGATCACTTCCCGCAGTTCCCGGGTGGCGGGCGCTGGTTGTATTTCACGGCCGCGCCCTTGCATGGCGCCGACGGCCGGGTGATCGGCGCCGTCGAAACGCTGCAGGACATCAGCGAGCAGAAGCGTTACGAGGCCCAGCTGGAAGACCAGGCACGGCAGGATCTGCTGACCGGACTGGCCAACCGCCGGGTCCTCGAAGAGCGCCTGAAGCAGGCGCTGGCGCAAGCCGCGCGCGACGGACGCGTGGTCGCGGTCGCCTTCATCGACCTCGATCACTTCAAGCCGATCAACGACGAAATGGGGCATGCGGCGGGTGACGCCCTGCTGCGCGAACTCGCCACGCGTCTCACGTCCATGGTGCGCGACGTGGATACAGTGGCGCGGGTTGGCGGCGACGAGTTTGTCGTCGTGCTCTCCGCACCCGAGTCGGCGGAAGCCGTCGAGGGCGTGATTCGTCGCATCATCGATGCAGTTGGCCGCCCGGTCACCATCGCCGGACGTGAGGTGCAAGTGGGTTGCAGCGTCGGCATTGCCCTGTATCCGGACCACGGCACGGATCAAGCCGGTCTGCTGCGCGACGCCGATACCGCCATGTACATCGCCAAGGCTGCGGGGCGCAACGGCTACCATGTTCATTGCCAGTCGGCAGACGTGCCACCCCCGCTCGGTGACTCTCCGGCGCCGTGAACGTCGGCTCGCTCCTTGTCGGAACTTCGCTGCGACTCGCTCCTCAAACGCCTTGGTGGTAACAGGAGAATCGATATGCAGCGACCGCCCCACTTTCACGGCCTGGTGGCCGGCAGCGTCCTGCTCGCCCTCGCCAGTGTTGCCGACGCTCAGGCCTTGTTTCTGGCCCGGCGGGCGATCGGACGCATCGAGCAGATGGCGCAGTCGTCGCCCACCACCGGCGCCGCCTACGATGTGGCGACGGTGATCGTCGAGGTGACGGCGGACAAGGTTTTCGAAACCGTAAAGCGCCTGCTGGCCCAGAACACGCAACTCCGAGTGACGCGCAGCGACGACGCCAAGCGCTCGATCGAATTCACCGACGGCACACAGATCGGCGGCATTCAGGTCAACCCGCTGAACGACAGCCTCTCGCAAATGATGGTATCGACTGCGCACCCGGGCATCGCTAGCTCGACCACGTCGACGATCGTCGCGCGCACACTCGCCATGTGCCGGGAGTTGAACGTCGTCTGTGAGCAGGGACAGTCCTGAGGGCCGCGCGTTGTAAACGGGAAGGGCGCGATCAAAGCGGGAAGTGCAACTCGCACACGGTCGTGCCACGCTCCGAACGGATGACGGCGTCCCCATATTCATTTCGACGAGCAAGGCCACATCGGCGGCCATGTACTTGCGTGCGAAAGGCTGCGCCAGTGCCCGGTAGCGCATGGCCAGCGCGAGGGCGGCCAGACGCTTGCCTCGCCAGCGGGCTACCAAGTGGGTGACTTGCGCCCGACTGTACCTGCTGGTGTTCTGCAGGTAGCGCCGCAACACACCCCGATCACGCTGCCTTCGGCCAGACTTGACCAAAGGGCGTGCGACGACCACTATTGCAAAGTGCGCTGTGCAACTTCGCAGCTTGGAGGGCGAACCCCAAGGATCGCGAGAGGAGCAGTGTCGAGCACGAGATCTGTGCGCCTCGTCGCCGTAGTCGCCCTGGTATTTGTCTGTATTGCGACCAATGGAGCCATTGTCGACAATGATCGGGTTCAAATGCCGGTGCCGAGCCAGTCGACAGAGAACCAGCCAACAATCGCGAACGCTGGCATCGACGCTGACTGCGCCCTGGGTGTGGCGGCCGCGTCCGATCCATGGTGACTTTGCCGATCCGGAAGCGCTACGGGCGTCAATTGCGCGACCGGCCACTCGGGCACCACTTCCTTGGCTGGCGCTCGAGCGTCCTACGCCATATCGAAACCGCTTGACATCCCAATGATCGAACGCCCCGCCAGCGGTCGCCCCAAGGGTGAACCCCATCCGCTACGAGTGCGCTTTGACCGATTCGAGCTCGACGAGGCCAACGCGCGCTTGCTGCGCGACGGAACGGCTGTCGCGCTCGCGCCGAGGCCATTCGCCGTCCTGTGCGCACTCGTGCGGCACGCCGGATCCCTGCTCACCACGAACGCTTTGCTCGATGAGGTTTGGGGCCACCAGTTCGTGACCGACTCGGTGTTGAGAACCGCCATCAGCGAGCTCCGGACGGTGCTCGACGACGATGCCCGCAAACCGCGTTACATCGAAACGGTGTCGCGGCGCGGGTATCGCTTCGTTGCCGCTCCCAGTGCGCTCGCCGCTGCGCCTGGCGTCCAGCCAAGCGTTTCGGGCTTTACCGCCGCGCACGTGCCCTACTTCATCGGTCGCGCCGAACCACTATCACGACTACGCCGCACCTGGGACACTGCGTGCAGCGGCAAGCGCGCGGTGGGCTGGATTGTTGGCGAGCCGGGTATCGGCAAGACGACGCTGATCGAACAGTTCATTGCGCGCCTCGGCAACGTCGCGTGCGCGCGCGGCCAATGCGTCGACCACTATGGCACGGCTGAGTCCTATCTTCCCGTTTTGGAAGCGCTGGATGAGTTGTGCCGCAGCGACAGCGAGGTGCCGTCCTTGCTGCGCGCCGTGGCGCCGACCTGGCTGCTGCAACTGCCGTGGCTCAGCACGACGGACGAGCGAGAAGCACTACGACGAGAGCTCGCCGGCGTCAGCCCGGATCGCATGTTGCGCGAGATGGGCCAGTTCCTTGATCGCTACACCGAGCGTCGCCCACTGTTGCTGGTGACCGAGGACCTGCACTGGAGCGACCGCGCGACGATCCAGCTCATCGACTACATCGCGCGGCGCCGCGGCAGCGCGCGGATCATGTGGCTTGCAAGCTTCCGTCTTGCCGAGGTCGTGGCCCTCGACCATCCGCTCAACCCGTTGCGGCACGAGCTCCGTCTGCATGACTTGTGCGAGGAGATCGTGCTCGATCCGTTCTCCGAAAGCGAGGTGGCCGACTACGTGGCGGCACGATCGCCAGCGATCGCCACCGACGAAGCGTTCGTGCGCGCTTTGCACGAGCGCACCGACGGCGTAGCGCTGTTCGTCGCGTCGGTGATGACGGAAGTGATCACGCGCGCCGAACATGCCGGTGACAACGCTTCCGCCGGGTCGCAGCTCGCGAAAATCGCGGTTGCGGAGCATCTCGCGGCGATCATCGATCATTACATCGCCAAGCTCACAGGCGATCAGCGCCTGGTGCTCTCGGCCGCCGCCGTTTGCGGCATCGAGTTCGGTATCCCTACGATCTCGGGAGCACTCGAGCGGGACGCTTTTTGGGTCGGCCAGACGTGCGACGAGCTCGCGCGCGCGCAGTTGTGGCTCGTCGCCCCGCGTCCCCAGGGAGGTAACAATGCAGCAGAGTTGCCGTATTCGTTCAGGCATGCGCTTTTTCGCCAGGTGCTCTACGAGCACACGAACCCATCGATTCGGTCACAGCTCCACCGCAAGGTCGGCACCACGCTCGAACGCGAGCGTGCGGCAGGCGCCTCGGTCGCCGCGGCGGAACTCGCCATGCACTTCGAGCTTGGCCGCGAGCCGATGGCCGCGCTGCGCCACTACGTTGCGGCTGCCGAAGCGGCGCTCGCGCGCCTGAGCCCGCGCGAGTGCATGAACCTCACTGAGCATGCGTTGACCCTTCTTGGCCAGGCGCCGGAGGGCACCCAACGCAACGCGCTGGAGATCGCGCTCGCCACGTTTCATGGAGTAGCGGCCACCCACGTACATGGTATCAGTCATCCCGAAGCGAAAATCGCGTTCCAGCGTGCGTACGCGCTTCTCGCCGACATCCCCGATCATTCGATGCGCGGACGGCTGCTGCACGGGTTCGCGTTCGTTCTCAGCCTGCGGGCGGACTATGCCGAGGCGCTGGCGGTGGCGGAACGAGCCGAGGCGCTCTCGTCTGCACCCAACGATCCGGTGCTTGTGCTCGTCACGTGTATCGTGCACGGATACGTGGCTCAGCTTCAGGGCCGACTGCGCGCGGCTGGCACATGGATCGAGCGCGGGCTCGTGGCCGCGGAGCTTCTCGAACTGGCGCCGGTCGAAATCTTCGTGGCCGATCCACAGGTCACGCTGCTGGGCCTGCAGGGCATCCACCTTCTTCATTCCGGGTTCGTCGAACAGGCGCGCGCGCGGTTGGAGCGCGCGCACGCGCGCGCGCTCCTCCTGGGATGGCCGAACACGCGGCTGGCGGCACTCTGGTACGCTGCGCTGTTTGAGGTCCGACTCGGCAACGCAGAACGTGTCGCGGCTCTGGCCGACGAAATGCGTGCACTTGTCGACGAATCCAAGGTCGCGCAAGGTCGGACGGCGTGCCGGTGGTTTCGCGGCTGGGCGGATGCCCGGATGGGACGACCGCGCGACGGCTATCGCCGCATTCGAGAAGCGTACGAAGACAATACCCAGCTCGGGATGCTGGCGGGAGGCAGTGAGGTCCTTGGGTATGCTACGGAGGCCTTGGTGCTTGCCGGCGACTGGGATGGCGCGCAACACGAACTCGAGGACGCGCTGCAAGTGGCGAACACGCTCGGTGAGCGCGTGTATCTGCCGCAGTTGTTCGTGATGCAGGCTGTCATCGGGCGCGCGCGTGGCGACCGCGCGGCCGCCGACGCCGCCATTCGGCGCGCCATCGTGGAGGCCAGAGCGCAGGAGGCGCCGTGGCTGGAGTTGATGGCACTGATCGAACTGTGCGAGCGCCACAGTGCAACGGCCGAAGACCGACGCGCGCTTGCCGAACTCGTCGATCAGCTTCCCGAAGCGCTCGACACACCCGCGGCCGCGAGGGCGCGAGCACTGCTCGCCAAAGCGAAGTCTGGGTAGACCACGTCGGTTTACCCGAATCCGGACGACTTGGCGACGTTACGCTGACAACTCGCCGTACAAGAACTCTTAGGCTAGCCTCGATGACTCACTATCGACAACTGAGATGACTTTCAACACTGACTGCAAGTACCCTACTCGACGCGCCTACGTGGTGAAGGTGCGCGGTGATGCAAAACCCGATGCGCTCGCCGGCCGTCTCGAGAACCTCGTTACCGGCCGGCAATGTGAATTTGTATCCGGTCGCGAGTTGCTCGAGTCCCTTGCCAGCGACCTGGATGCGACCCCCCACGAGCAGCCGTCCAATGCGCAAAGCGAGTGATCGATACCGTTCAGCGTCGGCAATCGTGATGATTCACACGGTGGAGCGAATCCGTGACTGAACCACATGATCATGGGCAGATCGCCTGGTGGGCGGAGAACATCGACGAGCTCGACCGCGAGATTGCCAGGTTGTGCTTGCTATGTCAGGTACGCATCCTCGATCCCGGCATCATCGAGCGTGTGCTCGAGAAAGACGCTTCCGTGTGCGGAACCCCCAATCCCGTCGCTTTCGCAAAGCTTCGCGACATGCTCATGTTTTATTTCGTGATCCGCGAAAAGTCGGTCGACGCCGTCGGGGAGCTGCAAACGGAGCAGATCGAGGCGCATGTCATCGAGCAGATCAGGAATCGCTTCGGCGATTTGCTGGGAAAGTGGCCGCCCGCGTGAAGGAGCGAACGCATGGATAGTGCGATCATCAGCGCCATGGCAGGCGTGCTCGGCTCGCTTGTTGGCGGCTCGGCTGCCTTTGCGACCGCCTGGATTACCCAGAAGACGGTCAGCCAGCGCGAGCTGATTCAGGGGGACATGCGCAAGCGTGAGACGCTCTACGGCGAATTCATCGGCGAATGCGCGAAGCTTCTCATCGACGCGTTCGTCCACACGCTCGACGATCCGGAGAAGCTGCTCCCACTCTACGCACTCACGAATCGCATTCGCCTCACCGCCTCGCAGCCGGTGCTCGCCGAAGCCGAACGTCTGTTGAGCCACATCACCGACCAGTACTTCTCGCGCAACCTGACGGTACAGGAGATGGGCCAACTTGCCCGCTCCGTAGGCGCCGATCCGTTGAAGGCGTTCGGCGAAGCCTGCCGCGCGGAACTCAAGTTGATACGCGCCCGCCTGTGAATCCGCGTCGCACCTTCCGACAAAATCCCGACAGAACGTCGACGCTTCGCTGACGACGCGCAGCAACCATTCCCTTACGCTCACTGCCATGTCGAACCCAGCCAACCCCAGTATCCCATTCCGCCATTTCCGTGTACTCGCCGCGTCGGTCGCGCTCGCCTTGGCGGGGTGTACCACACCCGTGCTGAAGCCCTCGCTCGATGTGCCGGACCGATTCGGGGCAGCAACGGCCCCCGTGGACGAGCCCGAGGTGGCGTGGTGGGAAGGCTTCAAGGACCCCGTGCTTGCCGACCTCATCCGCCGCGCCGCGCAGGAGAACCGCGATGTCAAGATCGCGGCCGAGCGGCTACGCGCCGCGCGCGCCGGAGAGACGATCAGCCGTTCGTGGCTGTTTCCGGCCGTTGGCCTCGCCGGCGATGCCTTCGATCACAAGACGAACTACGACTCGGTTCTCAAAAGCGTCGTTCCGGAAGCAGCGAACACGAAGGCGGCGCAGATCGGCGTCGGCGTGACCTGGGAAGTCGACCTCTTCGGTCGCCTGCGCGCTGGCGCCGCTGCGGCCGCGGCCGACACGCTGGCCGTCGAAAACGGCGCGCGCGGCGTGCGTCTTTTGGTGTTGAGCGACGTCGCAACCAACTACTTCAAACTCACCGGCGCATTGCGCCAGCTCGAAACGGTACGTGCGATAGCGGCCGCGCAAGACGAAACGTTGCGCCTCGTCACGGCGCGCCAACGGGTCGGTCTCGCGACGGCTTTCGATGTGGAACGTGCCCAGACGGAAGCCTCGCGGGCACGCGCAGCCATCCCGCCGCTCGAAACACTTGCCGCCGTCTCCCGGCATCGCATCGCCGTGCTCATTGGCGGTCAGGCGTTCCGCGCCGCAAGCATCACGCCGTCTACCGTCGAAGCCACTGTTCCGCCGGCGCGTCCGGGGCAACCCGCCGCGCTGTTGCAACGCAGGCCGGACCTGCTCGCGGCGAGCGCGCAGCTCGACGCCGCCAACGCGCGCCGGCAGCAGGCGATGGCGGAGTGGTTCCCGCGGCTCGTTCTCGGTGCCGTGTTCGGTCGCGAGAGCATCGAGCTCAATGGTTCGGACCTCGGCCCGGCGCGCTTCACCAACGTTGCGGCGATGTTGGCGATGCCGATCTTCAACGCCGGACGCACGCAGGCGATCAACGACATCGCGGAGAGTGGACAACGCGAAGCCGTCCTGCGCTACGAGGACGCGATCGCGCGCGCATTGGAAGACGTCGAGAACACGCTCGTGGCGCTCGCCGATGAACGGCAACGCGCGCAGGCGCTGAACAGCGCTGCGGCGTCGGCCGACGCGGCGCTGGGTCGCGCGCAATCGCTGTACGATCGCGGCCAGATCGACCTCTTGCCACTCCTTGACGCGCAACGCGTGCGATTGTCCGTGCGCGTCGGAGCCAACGACGCCAACACGCAATTGCTGCTTGACAGCGTGCAACTATACAAGGCGCTCGGCGGTGGCTGGCAGGCGTTCGAGCCCGTCGCCGGTCCCGCTGCGTCCGCCAACCCGAATTCGCCTACATCATCAAACTCCGTCGCTCGATACAAGGATCCGTCGTGAATCCGTCTCCCTCCCCCACATTAGTCATCGTCGCGATGATCGCCGTCGCGGGCCTGTCCGCGTGTACATCGAAGCCACCCGCAGAAGCCCTTCGTGCCGTGCGCACCGCGCAGATCCGCTACGACAGGACGCAGGAAATGAACCGCTACGTCGGCACGGTGCAGTCGCGCCACGAAGTCAACGAGGCCTTTCGCGTTGGCGGCAAGGTCGTGCAGCGCAAGGTCGATGTCGGCCAGAACGTGCGCGAGGGCGACGTGCTGACGGTGCTCGACGACACCGATTACCGGCTGGCCGAGGGCGCCGCGCGGCAGCAGCTCGTCGCCGCCACCGCGCAGGCGAAGCAGGCCGAGTCGGACCGCAAACGGCTAGACGCGTTGAAGACCGACGGCTCGGTCAGCGTGTCGGACAACGAGAAGGCACGGACGGCGCACGAAACGGCGTCGGCGTCGGCGGAGGCCGCGGCCCGGCAGCTCGAGTTGGCGCGCAATCGGTTCAAGTACACGGTGCTGCGCGCGTCGCGCAGCGGCGTCGTCACCGCCGTGCGCTTCGAGGTCGGGCAAGTCGTGGCCGAGGGCCAACCGGTCGTCTCGATAGCCAACGACGGCGAGCCCGAGATCGTGGCCGACGTGCCCGAGGATCACCTCGCCGTATTCAAGACGTCGCGTTACAAGGCGTGGCTGGCCAGCGCGCCCGAGCAAACGTTCGAGGTCGCGCTGCGAGAACTGTCGCCCCAGGCGGCGGCGCAAACGCGAACCTTTCGCGCTCGCTTGAAGCCGGTCACGCCGCGGCCGCTGCCGCTGGGCGCGACCGCCACGCTCGTCGTCGAACGGCAGGTCGGCGAAGCGCCGGCAGCAGTAATTCCCGCCTCGGCGATCACGCAGAACAACGGCCAGCCAGCGGTCTGGGTGGTTCATCCCGCGGGGTCCGAATCGGCCGCGACCGTCGACTTGATCAACGTCTCGGTGCACGGGTATCGCAATGACGAGGTGCTTGTGTCCGGGCCGCCGGCCGGCGAACTCGTCGTCACCGCCGGCGTGCAGAAGATGGCGCCGGGCTTGCGGGTCGCGCTTCCCGAGGCCGCGCGCAACGCTGAAACGAAGCAGGTCGCCCGATGAAATCGTTCAACCTCACCGAATGGGCGCTGAACCACCGCGCCGTCGTTCTGTTCCTGATCCTCGCGATCGCCATCGGCGGCGTGCTCGGCTTCACGAAGCTCGGCCAGCTCGAAGACCCGAACTTCTCCGTGCCGTCGATGACGGTGATCGTCATCTGGCCCGGCGCGACGGCGCAGCAGATCCAGGACGAGGTGCTCAACCGCATGGAGAAGAAGTTCGAGCAGATCGACCACTTCGACAAGGTCAAGACCTACGCGCGCCAAGGCTACGGCGGCATGACGCTGTCGGTCGTCGGCGGCACCTCGCATGCGGACCAGCGCGAGGCGTGGTACCAAGCGCGCAAGAAGTTCAGCGACGTCAAGCTCGAGCTGCCCGATGGCGTCATCGGCCCCATCTTCAACGACGAATACGGTGACGTGACCGGGCTGCTTTACGCCGTCAAGGGCGACGGCATCAGCCACGCCGAGCTCTCCGACACGGCGGAAGACATCAAGCGCCGGTTGCTGAAGGTGCCGATGGTGAAGAAGGTCGACATCTATGGCAAGCAGGCGAAGAAGGTCTACGTCGAGTTCTCGCACCAGCGTCTCGCCGCGCTCGGCATCACCCCGCTCGCGATTGCCGAGAGCCTGCGCAGCCAGAACAGTGTACTGGCAAGTGGCTCGATCGACACGCACGGCGACCGCGTGCTCGTTCGTGTGAGCGGCCAGTTCACGAGCCTCGATGACATCCGCAATGTTCCCATTGCTGCGGGTGGACGGCTGATCAAGCTCGGCGATTTCACGACGATCACGCGCGGATACGAAGATCCGCCCATGTACACGGTGCGCCACAACGGGCAGCAGGTGCTGATGCTCGGCATCACGATGACCAACGACGGCAACATCGTCGAGTTTGGCCACGCGATCGCGAAGGCGGTCGCCAACGTGCAGGCGGAATTGCCCCATGGCATCGAGCTCGAACGCGTCGCCGATCAGCCCACCGTCGTCAGTGAATCCATCTGGGAATTCGAACGCTCGCTGATGGAAGCGCTGGCGATCGTGCTCGCGGTCAGCCTGATCAGTCTCGGCTGGCGCATCGGCATCGTCGTCGGGCTCTCGGTCCCGCTCGTGCTCGGCGTCGTCGCGCTGGTGATGCTTGCGATGGGCTGGAACCTCGAGCGCGTCTCGCTCGGGTCTCTGATCATCGCGCTCGGCCTGCTGGTGGATGACGGTATCATCGCGGTCGAGATGATGGTCGTGAAGATGGAAGAGGGCTGGGATCGCCTGAAAGCGGCCGCCTACTCGTACTCCGCGACCGCGATGCCGCGGCTGACCGGTGCGCTCATCACCGTCGCCGCCTTCATGCCGATCGGTTTCTCCAGATCGACCACCGGCGAATACGCTGGCGGCATTTTCTGGATTGTCGGTACGGCCGTGTTGTTCTCGTGGGTCGTCTCCGGGATCATCACGCCCTACCTCGCCGTCAACATGCTGCCCAAGGACTTCGGAACGCACCACCACGGCGCCGACCCGTACGACACGCCCTCTTATCGCAGGCTACGCGGGTGGATCGACCTCGCCATCGCGCGGCGCTGGTGGGTCATCGCCACCACCGTCGTCGCACTGGCCGTCGCGGTTGTCGGAAGCAGGTTCGTGCCGCAACAGTTCTTCCCTAACAGTTCGCGACCCGAGCTCGTCGTCGAACTGCGACTGAAGGAAGGCGCCTCGTTCGCCGCGACGACCGAGCAGGTAAAGAAGATGGAGGCGGTGCTGAAGAAGGACGAGGACGTTCGCTTCTTCACCGCGTACACGGGCGCCGGCCAGCCGCGCTTCTATCTCTCGCTCAATCCGGAGCTGCCGAACCCGGGCTACGCCGCCTTCATCGTCATGACGCGCGACATGGAGGCGCGTGAACGCGTGCGGTCGCGCCTGATGACGAGCGTCAATGAGGAGTTCCCGGAGGTTTGGGTCCGCGTCACGCGCCTCGAACTCGGCCCGCCGGTCGGCTTCCCAGTCCAGTTCCGTGTCGTCGGTCCGGATACGCAGAGGGTTCGTTCGATCGCGCGTGAGGTCGAAGCGGCGGTCGCTTCGAGTCCGAAAGTTCGCGATGTGCAGCTCGACTGGAATGACCCGGTGCGCACGCTGAGAGTCGACCTCGACCAGGACAAGGCGCGTGCGCTCGGCTTGGCGCCAGCCGACGTCGCCTTCGTGACCCAGACCGTAATGAACGGCGCAACGGTGTCGCAACTGCGCGAGCACGAAGACCTGATCGACATCGTCGCCCGTGCGGTTCCGTCTGAGCGTCTCGACGTCGACACGCTGAAGGACGTCAATCTCTATACCCGAGAGGGGACTGTCGTGCCGCTGTCGCAAGTCGCGCGCGTGCGGTACGAGCTTGAAGAGCCGGTGCTGTGGCGACGCAATCGCGACATGGCGATCACCGTGCGCGCGGACGTCAAGGACGGCGAACAGGGCGTGTCGGTGACTCAGGAGATCCGTCCGATGCTGAAGGAGATCGAAGCGCAGCTGCCTTTCGGCTATCGCATCGACGTCGGCGGCGCCGTCGAAGAAAGCGACATCGCCAACCGCGCGCTGATGGCGGTCTTCCCGGTCATGCTGGTCACGATCCTGACGATCCTGATGCTGCAGCTGCAGAGCTTCTCGCGCATGTTCATGGTGTTCCTGACGGCACCGCTCGGACTCATCGGTGTCGTCGCCGCGCTGCTCATCTTCCAGGCGCCGCTCGGCTTCGTCGCGATCCTCGGCATCACCGCATTGTGCGGGATGATCATGCGCAACGCGGTGATCCTTGTCGACCAGGTGCAGGCCGAAATGGCCGAGGGCCGCGATCCCTGGAATGCCGTGCTTGAAGCAGCCGTGCACCGGACTCGTCCGGTGGCGCTGACCGCGGCGGCCACCGTGCTCGCGATGATTCCGCTGACGCGCAGCGTGTTCTGGGGTCCTATGGCGATCGCCATCATGGGCGGTCTCACCGTCGCCACGTTGCTGACGATTTTCTTCGTGCCGGCTCTTTACGCCGCGTGGTTCAAGGTCGAGCGGGCTTCTGCTGCAAATCCTGAGATGCCGCCGGCGGCGGCCCCGGCATGAAGCACCGATGAACGAGGCCAACGGTCAATTGGAACGCCGCATGTGCCTGTAGACCAACGCGCCGTGACAGGCGCTCGATGAGAGCGATCGATGGGCAACTCGATGAAAGCAGCCGTCGTACACGAGCTCGGAAAGCCACTCGGACTCGAGGAGGTACCTGTTCCGCAGCCGAACGAGAACCAAGTCCTCGTTCGCATCGCGGCGACCGGGATCTGCCACACGGACCTCCACGCCGCGAAGGGCGATTGTCCCGTCAAGCCGCAGACGCCCTTTATCCCCGGCCACGAAGGCGTGGGAACGGTGGCTGCGGTCGGCCGTGCCGCCCGCGGCGTCAAGGAGGGCGATCGGGTGGGAATTCCGTGGCTGCATACGGCCCGCGGGCACTGCCCACACAGCCGGACCGGGTGGGAGACGTTGTCCGGCGCCCACGGCGCGCTCGTCACGGCCGAATCACCGAAGGCATTCGAACAGGCCTTCGACAGGCTGCGGTCGCGTGGCACGATGGCGCTGGTCGGTCTGCCACCCGGCAAGATGTCGCCGCCGATCTTCGACATGGTTCTCAAGCGCATAACCTCGCGCGGCTCCATCTTCGGAACGCGTCAGGATCTGGACGAGGCGCTGGCCTTCGCCGGCAGCGGATCCGTTTCTGCCCACTTCTCCTGGAACAGTCTGGAAAGCCTCAACGACATCTTCGCGCGCATGGAGGACGGCAAGATCGACGGCCGCATCGTTGCGAACCTGCAATGACGGGCCGAATTGTGAGCGGACTCTGACGGACCTTCCCGGAGTCCTCAAGGTAAGTCTCTGATTAATTGCAATAAATCAGAAAATCGGCAAAACATGTAGGCATGTATATGCAATAATAGTGCTTGACAAACAATGCGCTATTAGGCTTTATTGTCGGCATGTACATCGCCCGCATCCCCAACCGAAAATCCAGGCCCGCCATCCTGCTCCGCGAGTCCTATCGTGAGGGCGGCAAAGTCTGCACGCGGACCATTGCCAACCTGACGAACTGGGCACCGGAGCGAATCGTCGCCATGGAACGTCTGGTGAAGGGCGAATTCGACGACTGGTCGGGAGAGATGACCAGCGGCGAGATTTTTGGAGTGCTGTTTGCGCTCAAGCAGTTGGCGGATCAGGTGGGCATCACGCGGGTATTGGGCAGTGCGGCGGAAAGCAGGCTCAACCTGTTTCTGATTCTCGCACGCATCGCGCATGGCGGGTCGCGGTTGTCGGCGGTGCGCTGGGCGAAACAGCACACGGTGGCCGATGTGTTGGCGCTGGAGGAGTTCGATGAGGACGACCTCTATGCCGCTCTGGACTGGCTGGCGAGCCAGCAGGAGCGTATCGAGCGGGAACTGTACCGGGCCTACGTCAAGGAGCAGGGCCAACCACCGGTCCTGGTGCTCTACGACGTCACCTCCAGCTATTTCGAAGGAGAATGCAACGAACTGGGGCAATACGGCTACAACCGCGACGGCAAGCGAGGCAAGCAGCAAATCGTCATCGGTTTATTGACCGCCGAGGACGGCGAGCCCCTCGCCGTGCGCGTCTTCGAGGGCAACACCGCGGACCCGACGACGGTGGCCAGCCAGATCACGATTCTGAAGGAGCAATTCGGGATTGCCGAGGTGGTGATGGTGGGCGACCGGGGAATGATCAAGGCCAAGGGGAAGGCCGCGCTGTCGGCACAGGGCTTCCGCTATATCACCGCCTTGACTGACGCGCAGGTACGCACCTTCCTCAAGGAGGGCGTGCTGCAGACGGACCTCTTCGATGTGCCTCTGTGCGAAGTCGAACACGACGACAAACGGCTGATCGTGCGCCGTAACGAGATCGTCCGGGTGCGCGAGGAGCGGCGGCGGGAGGACAAGTTGGCTCAGTTGCAGGCGAAGATCGCCGACCGTAACGCCTTCGTCAAGAACTCCAGGCGCGCCAGCGCGGCAACCGGCCTGGCCGCTTTGCAGCGCTGGGCCAAACGCCACAAACTCGCCGCGTTTGTCACCCTCGCGCTGAACGAACGCGTCATTGTCTGCACCATCGACCAGGAGGCTAAAGCGCAGGACGCCCTGCTCGACGGCTGCTATCTCCTGGAAACCGATGTGCCACAAGGCTTGATGGATGCGAAGGCGGTCGATGCGCGTTATCGCGATCTGCAAAAAGTCGAGCGCAACTTCCGCACGGTCAAAACCACCTTCCTGGAAATTCGCCCGATCTTCCTGCGCAAGGCTGAGCGTACCAAGGCACATGTCTTCGTGGCGATGCTCGCCTTGAAGATCACGCGGCGGTTTGAAGCGGCTCTCCACCGGACCTTCGGCAGCACCGTAGACGACCCCGCCACCATCACTCCGGACGACGCCCTGGTGGCCCTCGGACGATTGACCTATCTCTACAGCACCGACCGCAACGGTCAGCGTCACACGCATCTGCCACGCCCGGACGATCAACAGGCCAAAATCCTCGACGCCATCGGCCTTTCCTTCCCGCTCAAGGCCAAAGCCGAAAAGCGCGCCGTGTAGGCAGCCGCCGCTTTTGCGGCGCTGGCTTTTTCTTCAACAAAAACCCATACTTAAAGCGTAGTTGCGTCTACTGGCTAGAGGAAGATCCGTCTGAGCGGACTCACCGCCGCGACCATGCCGACGCTTCTCTTCCTGCGTGGCCCTTTACGCCGCGTTGTTCAAAGTACGACGCACAGTTGCGCCGGATCCGGACTTTGCACCTGCCACCGCAGCATGACTTAGCAATGAACGAGTTGGCGTACCGCGATTGTGAAGCCCGAGCATCTCGTGCGGCTGAACCTCGGTCGCGACTCGGTATTCCTGTGGCGCGCGCTGCTCGCAGGGCAGCGCGGCCGAGCCTTCGACCAGCCAAGGATCGCCTGCTGGGCTCTTCCTTCGTACTCGTGGCGCTGCTGGTTACCTGCGGCCTCGCCGGCTGCGCCACACGTCCGGTCAATCCGCGGATCGAGCACTTCGATCCTGCAACGATGTACACCTTCCAGCGGCCTTCGGAGAACCAGGAGGATCGCCAGCATTTCGTCTTGCTCGCCTTTTCGGGCGGGGGCATGCGTGCGGCTGCATTCTCCTACGGCGTGCTGGAGACCCTGCGCGACATGCAGATCACCACCCCAAGCGGCCGCAAGGTCCGGGCTCTCGACGAAGTCGAGGTCATTACCGGCGTATCGGGCGGAAGCTTCACTGCTCTTGCCTACGGGCTCTACGGCGACAGGCTCTTCGACGATTACGAGAGGCGGTTTCTCAGGCGGGACGTGCAGGGCCAGTTGATCGCCCGCGTGCTCAATCCTTTTAACTGGGGCGCGCTTGTTTCAACGGGGTGGGGCCGATCGGAGCTGGCTGCGGATCTCTACGATGACGTGTTGTTCAACGGCGCGACCTACGCCGACCTGAAGCGTGACGGTCCGCAAATCGTCGTGAGCGCCACTGACCTGTCTGAGGGCACACGCATCGACTTCAACAAACCGACATTCGATATGTTGTGCACGGACTTGGGAGGTTTCCGCCTCGCCCGCGCGGCCGCGGCTTCCTCCGCCGTTCCGGTGGTCCTGTCGGCCATCACCATCGACAACCACGGCGGGACCTGCGATTACCGTCCCCCTGCGTGGGCCAGGCTATTACTCGACAATCCCGATCCTCCGCGACCCGCCGTACGCTCGATCAAACACTTGAATGAATTGCGAGTCTACACGGACCAGTCGAGGCGACCCTACCTTCATCTTGTGGACGGCGGCATCTCCGACAATATCAGCGCTCGGGGTGTGCTGGATGTCCTATCGACGTTCGCGTCGCTCCACGCATTGGGCATGCCGACGCCGGTTGATCGTTTGCGCGAGGTTTTCGTATTCGTTGTCAACTCGCTGGCAACTCCTCCCAACGACTGGAGCTTGCACGAAAACCCACCTGGTATGGTCGAGCTGCTCATCCAGACCGCCGGCGCACCAATCGATCGCTACTCGTATGACACCGTTGAGACGTTGAAGGATATGCAGGCTGGGTGGGAGGTGTTACGGGTGGTGCGCACGGACATGAAGCCGATAGCGGAGGGAAATCCAAAGCTCGATTTCATCCTGCGGGCGCCGGACATCAATATCCACGTGATCGACGTGTCATTCGCCGTCCTGAAGGACTCGGCCGAGCGCGATTATCTGCACCGTTTGCCCACTTCGCTCGTTCTGCCAAGCGAAGCGGTCGATCGGCTTCGGGCCGCGGCGAGGACGGCAATCCTCGAATCGCCTGCCATTCGGAGGCTGATGAAGCAGGACATCGCGCGCATGGTCGGTAGTGAGCGGACATCGGCGGGCGCCGCGCAGATGGCGGTCGCGCCCGCGCGGGCGCCCGTGGACTAGCTGCACGGGTTCCTCCGACCGCCACCCCGCTGATGCATCGAGGTATCGTTGTCACGCGCTCTGGCTCACTTGGGGGTTGGAGTCGGTGACATCGACCACAGCGAGATCGCGAACACGTTGCTCCCACAGTTCCCTTGCGAGGGTGAGCACCACCGGACCGATCACCAGGCCGATCAGCCCAAGCACCTCGAAACCGCCAAGGCAACCCATCAGGACCCAGACGAAGCGCAAGCGGACTCCGTTACACGCGACTACCGGCCGGACAACCTTGTCGCCACAAAACAGGACGAAGCAGCCCAGTCCGAGCGCGAGAAGCGGTGGCGTGGTGGTGACTGTCATCGCGAGTTGCAACGCCAGCGCACCGACCGCTACATAGCCCAGGAACGGGACCAGCGCGAGCAAGCCGGTAACGGCGGCCCACACGGCGGCGTGCGGCACGCCGACAATCGCATACGCGACGCCGCTGGCGAGTCCATCGAAGAGGGCCACGACCAGCATGCTGTTTACCGAGGCGCGCACGGCCCGCGTAGCGAGGTCGGCAAAACCGTCAGCGTGCTCGCCTAGGCAGCGACGAAGGACGCGCCTGAAGCCCGCCGCCAGCGACTCGCCTTCCTGATACAGGAAGAACAACAGAAGGACCGTAAAAAAGATGATGAACGCGTGCCGCACCGTGAATTGTCCGAGCGACTGCGCCCACGGAACGAGCGCAGCCGCGTCGGTCCGCTGCGTCCACGTCAGAAGGGCACCCGGAGAGGCGAGCTGACTTTGCCAACGAGCGGCGAGCCATGGCCCGATTAGCGGTGCGTTCTCCAACCCCTGAGGAACCGCGATTCCCTTCTTGTCCGCGACGGCGATCGCCGACAGCAGCGCGTGCGCTTCGCTGAGCAGCGCGCCGAACGCAAACATCAACGGCGCCAGCACGAAAATCGTCAACGCGAGCGTGAAGATCAGCGAACTCGAGTTTCGGCCGATGCACCGTGGCAGGCGGGCCGCAAACCGTGTGTAGAGCGGCCAACTGGCGATCGCGGTCACGCACGCCGCGAGCATCGCTTGAAGGAAGCTGTTCAGGATCCAGGCCGACAGGATGACGATCAACGCGCCATAAAACCAGCCTGTCGGCAGCTTTATGGTCATCGTCTTCGGCGGCACTGGCGTTTCCCTGTCGGTCGGATTGCGCATGGTTCGCTCCGTGGTTCATGCAGGACGGGCCGTTTCGCGGCGGCCGTCCGGGCTCTATGCGTTCGGGGGCCCAAGCTCACCCCGTATTCGCAGGGGGTAGTGCCTCGGCGCCATCAAAAGCATGCTAAACGCCGCGCTGGCCCAAGTCATAAGCAGAGTGTCGGCATTGCGTCCCGATTTGGCTCGCCGGCAGGTGCCCGGACGCGGCGATGGCAGCGGTGCCGGCAAGCCGTGCGTGCCGAGCGCCTCGTCTGTGGCATCGGCACGGGCATTCGCCACCGAGTTCCCACGTATCGCAGACGTTTCGCTGACCACTCGGTAATTGGATGTGAGTACGCTACCCTCAGTATCACGAGAGAGTCATTTGAATGGAGAACCGACCATGAACGCAGCCTCAAATCCAACATCCTTGACCACCCCGACCGATGATCGAAGAGCGATTACGCCAAGCTCATCAAATGGGCCGAGCGCGCCTTCACCGAGCCAAGAGGCGCTTGAACCAGCCGCCGCATCGCGTCAGGCAGGCGCGCTCGGCGCCCGACCCGGTCGGCGCATCGGCGACCGCGCCTTGTACGAGTCCGAATGGCTGGAGAACGCGGATCGCATGACCAACGCAGCCATCGCCCACGCCACCGGTGGCATCTCGCCTACCTCCGTCGCGATGGACCTTTTCGGCTGGATGGCGCATCTGGCCAGTTCCCCCGGCAAGCAGTTCGAGCTCGGCCAGAAAGCCGTGCGGAAGGCGCTGCGTCTGGGGCGCTACGCCGCGACGTGCGCGGCCGACCCCGGCGCCACGCCTTGCATCGAGCCACTGGCGCAAGACCATCGATTCGAGCATGAGGCCTGGCAACGCTTTCCGTACAACGTCATCTATCAGGCCTTCCTTCTGGATCAGCAGTGGTGGCACAACGCCACGACCGGCGTCCGCGGAGTTTCCAAACACAACGAAGAGGCGGTCTCGTTCATCACGCGCCAAGTGCTCGACATGTTCTCGCCCTCCAACATTCCGTTCCTCAATCCCGAAATCGTGCAAACCACCCTCGCCGAGGGAGGCGCCAACCTGCTGCGCGGCGCGCAGAACTTCGCCGAGGACTTGCGGCGAGGTATCCGCGGCGAGCCGCCGGCCGGCACCGAGACGTTCCAGGTCGGCAAGAATCTCGCCGTCACTCCCGGCAAGGTCGTCTACCGCAACCGCCTGATGGAGCTGATCCAGTACACGCCCACCACGGCGAGCGTTCAGCGCGAACCGGTGCTGATGCAATCGGCGTGGATGATGAAGTACTACATCCTGGACCTGTCGCCGCACAACTCACTGGTCAAATACCTCGTCGATCGCGGTCATACGGTGTTCATGATCTCGTGGCTCAACCCTAGGCCTGAGGATCGCGATCTGGGCCTGGAGGATTACCGCAAGCTTGGCACCATGGCGGCGATCGACGCCATTTCCAACATCCTGCCGGACCGCAAGATCCACGCCGTCGGTTACTGCCTGGGCGGCATTCTACTGACCATCGCCGCGGCGACGATGGCGCGCGACGGTGACGACCGTCTGGCCAGCGTCACCCTGTTCACCACCATGACCGACTTCACCGAGGTCGGCGAAATCAACGTCTTTATGGATGCCGGCGAGGTCACCATGCTCGAGGACATCATGTGGCAGAAAGGCTATCTCGATCACAAGCAGATCTCCGGCGGTTTTCAGTTGCTCAAGTCTGCCGACCTGATCTGGTCGAAGATGGTACGCGAGTACTACCTTGGAAATCGTGAACCGATGTTCGACCTGATGGCCTGGAACGCGGACGGCACACGCATGCCCTACCGCCAGCACTCCGAGGTTCTGCGCCGACTGTACGTCGATAACGAATTGTTCGAGGGCAAGTACATGGTCGGCGGGCGCGCCATCTCGATCAGCAACATCCACTGCCCGATTTTTGCCGTCGCCGCGGTGGCCGACCACGTCGCCCCCTGGCATTCGGTGTACAAGCTGCACCTGCAGAGCGACGCGACCGAACTCAGCTTCGTGCTCACCAGCGGCGGCCATAACGTCGGCATCGTCAACGAGCCGGGCCGCCCGCGACGCAAGTTTCAGATGGCGACCTGCAAGGAAGGCGAACGCTGTCTCGATGCCGAGACCTGGAAGGCGCAGACGCCGGTCACGCAAGGCTCGTGGTGGCCCGCCTGGGACCAGTGGCTGACGCAGCATTCGAGCGGCGGCGCTACGCCGCCAATCATGGGCGCCCCGGACAAGGGCTATGAGCCGTTGTGCGACGCGCCCGGGACCTACGTGCATCAGAAGTGACAGAACTGCCTGGAGAACGGAACCTTCGATGCGATCAATGTCGGAGACGCGGCGAGCCTGACTTGGGCGCTGCAGGCCGATGACCTTGAAACGTAGGCGACCGTGACCGGAGATAGGAACCTGATGTGGGCATACTTCGCGACCCGAAAAGGCCCGGGCCGCGAAGCTACCGGCAACAGCATGAGCTAATTGTTTCTAGGAGAACGAGTGATGACACAACTGAGTGCAACCGAACAATTTTTTGAAGACCTCAAGAAGGAGGTCAAAGGTTCTGCGGGCCCCCTTGAAGGCAAGAAGGCCTTGATCGTCGGCATCGCCAACGATCAGTCGATCGCCTATGGCTGCGCGCTCGCCTTCCGTGCCTTCGGCGCGGATATCGCGATGACCTATCTCAACGACAAGACCAAGAAGTACACACAGCCGCTGGCCGATCACCTCGGCGTCGATCCTGCCCTGTATCGCCCCTGCGACGTGCGCGTAGAGGGGCAACTGGAGGCTGTGTTCGAGGCCATCGGCAAGACCTGGGGAAAACTGGATATCGCCCTGCATTCCATCGCTTTCGCGCCGCGTGAGGATCTGCATGGCCGCGTTACCGATTGCTCCCGCGACGGCTTCCTGAGCGCGATGGATGTCTCCTGCCACTCGTTCATCCGCATGGCGAAGCTGGCGGAGCCACTGATGAAGGACGGTGGAGCACTATTTACCATGAGCTATTACGGCGCCGAGAAGGTGGTCGAGCATTACAACGTGATGGGGCCCGTCAAGGCAGCGCTCGAGGCATCGGCCCGGTACCTGGCGGACGAGCTGGGACCGAAAGGAATCCGCGTCCATCCGATGTCACCCGGCCCGATCCAGACCCGCGCCGCAACGGGAATCGATCGCTTCGACGAGTTGATGGAGATTGCCGCACAACGCGCCCCCAGCCGCATGCTGGTCACAATCGAGGATGTAGGTATGGCGACGGCGTTTCTCGCTTCGGACTTTGCGAAGTTGATTACCGGAGATACCATCCATGTCGACGGCGGTTACCATATCGTTGGCTGAGGGAAGAAGGGCCACGCAGCAACGCCGAGCCTCTCAAAGGTCGCGACAAGTGATCCAGCTCCATAGCACAACGGGTGTAACGATACGCGTGACCCGCCCGGACGATAGGGAACGCATTGTGAAGGCGTTTCGAGTGTTGGATCCCCGATCGATCTACCTGCGGTTTCTCTTTCACAAGAAGGAGCTGAGAGTTGCGTCGGCTCTGCGAACCCGACCGTGCGCGAAGTTGTGCTGGTTGCGACGATCGGAAGCGGCAATCAGGAGATCATTGAGTGAACCTGGCCACGCGCTCCGCCGTGCAGGGCGCCTCAGACCCCTATTGCCCACCATACATCACCGCGGCAGCGCGAGTGAGTGATTGCGGAGCCGGACCAATGAACCAGGATCTCCTGATGGTGCTGGAGTGCGCGACCGTGCACTACCAGCCGATTGTCGATCTCGATACTGGCGCTATTGCGGGTTTCGAAGCGTTGTTGCGGACCGTCGACGCCGATGGCGATGCGGGTTCGATCGGCCCCGTCATCGAGCAGATCGAAAGCGATCCAGTGCTGCTCGATCGCCTGATGCGGCGGTTGCTAGGCATGATCAGTCGCGACGCGGTGCCACTGTTCGAACGCTACCCCGGTTTTTACGTCAGCGTGAACGTACCGCCGGCGATACTCGGTGCGCGAACTGCGCTCGGCGAGCCAGCGATGCGTGGCATGCTCTCTGATTTTGACTTGGAACCCTATCTCGGCCGTCTGGTTTGCGAGATAACCGAACGGCAGGCGCTCAGTGCGCAAGGGCGCGCCGCGCTTGAACTCGCGCGGCAGGTCGGGATCCGGCTTGCGGTCGATGATGTCGGCACCGGGCACAGCGGCATCGCGCAAATGCTCGGCCTCACCATCGATGTCCTGAAGCTGGACCGCTCGCAGGTCGTGCTGCTGACCACGGACGTGACAGCCGAGCGGCTGGTGCGGGGCATTATTGTCCTGGCATCCATGATTCGCGCGCGGGTTGTTGCCGAGGGCGTGGAGTCGGCGGCGCAGGCTTTTTTTCTGCAGGCCGCCGGCGTCGACTACGGACAGGGGTGGTTCTGGAGTCCGGCGCTGCCGGCGGCCGAACTGCCGAAGGTGTTCGAGGCCGGTTTTCCGAATTGGCGCCGCGATCTGGTCGCGCGGCTCAACGAGGCACGTTGATGCAGATGGGGTGACGGTCGGTCGCCAATTCAGGGGGGAAGTGCAACTCGCACACGGTCATGCCACGCGCCGAACGGATGGCAGCGTCGCCACCGTGGGCGCGCATGATCGAGCGGGTGATTGCCAGGCCCAGTCCAGCGCCATCGCTCGCTCGTTGCCGCGAGGAATCTACGCGGTAGAAGCGGTCGAACAGGCGTGGCAGGTGCTCGAGGGCAATGGTTTCACCGGAGTTTTGCACCGATAGGCGAACGCCGGTATCGCCCGTGTCGTCCACATGAACGCTTACTTGACCACCCACCGGAGTATGGCGCAGGGCGTTCGACAGCAGATTGCTGATCGCCCGCCGCAACATCAACTGGTCGCCGCCGACGCGGCCGCTTCCGGAGCAGGTGAGCGTGATCGTCTTCTCCTCGGCCAGTGCCTCGTAGAACGCGAACAAGCCCTTCACTTCGTCCACCAGGTCGAGGGGCTCCTGCCTGGGCATCACCAGGTCGTTGTCTGCCCGGGCCAGGAAGAGCATGTCGGCAATCATCCGCGAGAGGCGCTCCAGTTCCTCGGCGTTGGAAGCCAGTACATCGCCGTACTCGCCGGCGGGTCTTTCCTTGGCGAGAGTGACCTGGGTCTGTGTCAGCAGATTGGTGACGGGGGTCCGCAATTCATGCGCGATGTCCGACGAGAAGGCCGTCAGCCGCCGGAAAGAGTCCTCCAGGCGAGCCAGCATCTCGTTCAGAGTCGCGGTCAATTCGGCGAGTTCGACGGGGATCGCGTCGGCAGGAAGTCGGGAGTGCAGCCGATGCGCGGTAATTGCCGCGGCTTCTCGCCGGATCGCCTGCAATGGGGCGAGTCCGCGGCGGACGGCGAGCCAGCCGAGGACGCCCGTCAGGAGGGCGGCCAGGATGACGAACGACCATAGCGTCGTCCGGAACGACTTCATGAAATGCTCGTGGTGCGAAACATCGGTGGCGACGCCGACGATCAGTGGGTGGAACCCCTTGATCCCGGTGCGAGCGAGAGCGGAAATGCCGCGTAGCGGCCGCTTGTCGCCAGTCGTCCAGACTGTCGGGCGCGCCTGATCCGCCTGCGACGCGCTCTCCAGCAGCGTCCGGGGAAACTCGGCAGCGCGGGTAGCAAAAAGCGTCCGCCCGTCCGGCGCCAGGACGATCACCGCCAAACCATCGTGGCCAACCAGCGAGTCCGCCAGTTGCTGTGGCAGCGCATCGAGATCGGCCTGCGAGTGAGCCTTCTCGAGAGCGTGTTGAGCCAGTTTGAGCTTGCCGGAAAGCACCTCCATATCCTGTTCTTCGAAGTGGCGCTCGACGGCGCCGGCGATGAGGTAGCCAAGCAAGAGCAGGACAACCGTCGAGGACAGCGCGAAGAGCATCGTCAAGCGGAAGGTCATCGACCGCATGCCGCTCAAGCGCATGCCGTCACCTCCAGAACATAGCCCATGCCACGTACGGTACGGATCAGTTTCGGCTCGAAGCCATCGTCCATCTTTGCCCGCAGGCGCCGGATCGCCACCTCGATCACGTTGGTATCGCTGTCGAAGTTCATGTCCCAGACCTGCGAGGCGATCAGCGAGCGCGGCAGAACCTCGCCCTGACGGCGCAGCAGCAGTTCCAGCAGGGCGAACTCCTTGGCCGTCAGATCGATTCGTTTGCCGGAACGGTTCACCCGTCGGCGCATCAAGTCGAGTTCCAGATCGGCGGCGCGCAGAAACTCCGACTCCGTGGCCTTGCCGCCGCGGCGCAGCAGGCTGCGCACCCGCGCCAGCAGTTCGGAGAACGCGAACGGCTTCACCAAATAGTCGTCGGCGCCCAGTTCGAGGCCGCGAACCCGATCATCGACATGATCGCGGGCTGTCAGGAACAATACCGGCATGTCCTTCCCCGACTTGCGAATTCCCCGCAGCACCGACCAGCCATCGATGCCCGGCAACATCACGTCTAGAATCACCAGATCGTAGGCCTCGGTCAGCGCGCAGTGCATGCCGTCTTCTCCGTCGCGTGCCAGATCGACGACGAAACCGGCTTCCAGCAGACCCTGCTTGAGGTAGTTGCCTGTCTTCGGCTCGTCTTCGACGACCAGGATCTTCATCAGTGCACTCCTTTGCCGGACCTATACTCTCCCACCAGTCTGCGCCGGCGCTTGCCCTTTCCGCGAAGATTACAGGAATGTAATCAAGCAGACAGCTTCCTGTCAGGCTGCCGACAGCATCATTCGGCCATGACCGAGGATCTCCGACGCATGCGGCAACCGACCACTGCGAGTGGGCACGACGAACGATCGCAGGAATCCCGTCGGGTCCGGCCGCTTCGGGTGCTGCCGTGCGGGTTTCTCGGGGCGCAGGCATGCGCGCTCGGGCTGGCGCTGGCCATCGCCGCCCCGGCCTGGCCACAGGACAAGGCCATCGGCAGGACCGTCGAGAGCCTGCTCGTCTTTGCCCGAGAGACCAATCCCGAGTACGCTGCGATACGCTCCGAAGCCGACGCCGCGCTGGAGCGCGTGACGCCCGCCGGTGCGCTGGCCGACCCGAAGTTCAGGATGGAACTGCGCGACATCACCAAGTCCGGCGACCAGAATCCCACGCTGTCACCCAGCCAGGTCGGCAGTACCCGCTACCTGCTGTCGCAGGATCTGCCGTGGTTCGGCAAGCGTGAGCTGAAGCGGGAAATCGCCGAATTCGAAGCCGAAGGCGCAACGAGCCGGGCGCGGGGAACCTGGTCCGACCTCGCCGCGCGCATCAAGGCCGCGCACGCGCAACGCTATTACCTCTCCCGCAACGAAAAACTGACCCGGGAAATCCTCGAACTGATCGTTCGCCTGGAGAAGGTTGCACAGGTTCGCTATGCCGGCGGTCTCGCCGCCCAGCAGGATGTGATCCGCGCCCAGGTCGAGCAGACCAGCATGCGCAGCGAACTGGTGACACTGGAAAGCGAGAGCCGCCAGGTCGATGCGCGCCTCAATGCCCTGCTCGCGCGTCCGGCTGCGGCAGAACTCGCGCCACCGGAAAGGCTGCCGGTGCTGCCGACAGCCGCCAGACTCGACTACGCGACGCTCGAAGAGCGCGTGCGCGCGCGCAACCCCGTGCTCTTTGCGGAAGAATCGCGCCTCAAGGCGGCCGAGAAAAGCCGTGAACTCGCCTACCGGAATCGTTATCCGGATTTCACCGTCGGCTTCGGCCCCATCCAGTACCAGAACGCCGTCAAGGAATGGGAAGTAATGGTCGAACTCAACATCCCACTGCAACTGAGCACGCGGCGGGCCCAGGAACGCGAATCGGAAGCCATGCTGTCGGCCGCCCGGTCGCGCAAGGAAGCCACCGCCAATCAGGTGCTCGCCGACCTCGCGGAGAATCTGGCCGGCATCGAGGCGGCGCGGCGCATCGAAATGCTGGCGACGACCAGCCTCCTGCCGCAGGCGGAACTGACGTTTCGGGCGGCACTGGCCGGTTACGAAAACGGCAAGGTCGATTTCGCGACGCTCCTCGAAGCGCAGCGGCAGATTCGGCAGGCCCGGCAGAGCCAGATCAAGGCGCAGAGCGAAGCGCAGATCCGTCTCGCCGCCATCGAAAGGCTACTGGGGGAAGACTTGTGAAGCAGGCAACCGGAATCGCCATCGGTCTCGTCGCGGTGACGGTGCTGGCCGCCGGCAGCGGCTATTGGCTGGGCAGCAGGGGGGCCGTACCCCCCGGTGAAGGCAGCGCTACCATGACCGCCGCTGCCGCAAAGGGCGCCGGCGAACCGGAGAAGCGGAAGGTGCTTTACTACCGCAATCCGATGGGCCTGCCGGATACCTCGCCGGTCCCGAAGAAGGACTCGATGGGGATGGACTACACACCCGTCTACGCCGACGAGCAGGACGACGAGCCAGCTTCCGCCAACCAGATCCGGATCAGCACCGAGAAGGTCCAGAAGCTCGGGGTGCGCACCGAGGCCGCCCAGCGCCGCACCCTGGACAGGACGGTGCGTGCTGCCGGTCGGATCGAGCCGGACGAGCGACGTCTGTTCACCATCGCCCCCAAGTTCGAGGGTTACGTCGAGCGCCTGTACGTGAATGTCACCGGCCAGCCGGTCGGCAAGGGGCAGCCCCTGTTCGAGGTCTACAGCCCGGAACTCGTCTCCGCCCAGCGCGAGTACACCGTCGCCGCGCAGGGCGTGACCGCGCTCAAGGAGGCCGGCGGTCAGGCGCAGACAGGCATGCAGGACCTGGCCAACGCCAGCCTGCAGCGCCTCAGGAACTGGGATGTCTCGCCCGAGCAGGTCAAGGCGCTCGCCGAATCCAGCGAAGCGAAACGGACGCTGACCTTCCGCTCGCCGGTGGCAGGCATCGTCACCGAGAAGAAGGCCGTTCAGGGCATGCGCTTCATGCCCGGCGAAGCGCTCTATCAGGTGGCGGACCTCTCCTCGGTGTGGGTCATCGCCGACGTCTTCGAGCAGGACATCGGCCTGGTCAGGACCGGCGCCAGGGCGAAGATCCGGATCAACGCCTACCCGGACAAGCTCTTCGAGGGTGCCGTCACCTATGTCTATCCGACCCTCAAGAGCGACACGCGAACCGTTCCGGTACGCGTGGAACTCGCCAATCCCGGCCTGCTGCTCAAGCCGGCCATGTTCGCCCAGGTCGAGCTGGCCGTGTCGGCCAAGGGGCCGATGGTCAGCGTTCCGCTCTCGGCAGTGATCGATAGCGGCACCCGCCAGGTCGTCCTGATCCAGCAAGGTGAAGGCCGCTTCGCGCCGCGCGAGGTCAAGCTCGGCGCCCGCAGCGACGACTACGTGGAAGTCGTCGATGGCGTGAAGGACGGCGAACAGGTGGTGGTCGCGGCCAACTTCCTGATCGATTCGGAGAGCAATCTCAAGGCGGCACTCGCCGGTTTCGCCCCCGCGGCCAGCGCCGACGCCGGCAAGGCCGGCAGCGCCGCCAACCCGCACGCCGGTCACTGACAGACCTCAGCAGAGACTGACGGAGATTCGGCACCATGCTGGCGAAAATCATCGACTGGTCGGGTGGCAACCGTTTCCTGGTCCTGCTCGCCACCCTTTTCGTCACCATCGGCGGCATCTACGCGGTCCTCCGGACACCGATCGATGCCTTGCCCGATCTTTCCGACGTGCAGGTGATCGTGTACACCGAGTACCCCGGTCAGGCACCGCAGGTCGTCGAGGATCAAGTCACCTATCCCCTGAGCACGGCCATGCTGTCGGTCCCGAGATCGCGCGTGGTGCGCGGCTTCTCCTTCTTCGGCGCCTCCTTCGTCTACATCATCTTCGAGGACGGCACCGACATCTACTGGGCACGCTCACGCGTCCTCGAATACCTGAGTTTCGCTTCCAGCCGCCTGCCCAGGGGCGTTACGCCGTCGCTCGGGCCGGATGCCACCGGCGTCGGCTGGGTCTACCAGTACGCGCTGCTCGCCAGAGACAAGACGCTCGCCGAGTTGCGCACGATCCAGGACTGGTATGTGCGCTACCCACTGAGCAAGGCGCATGGCGTCGCCGAAGTGGCATCGATCGGCGGCTTCGTGCAGACGTATCAGGTCACCGTCGACCCGGTGAAGCTGCGCGCCTACGGGATCCCACTGATGAAGATCGCGCAGGTGATCCGCGATTCCAACCGCGACGTCGGCGGCCGGGTGGTGGAAATGGCCGAGACCGAATACATGGTGCGCGGCAAGGGTTACCTGCGCGGCAAGAGCGACATCGAGAGACTGGTCGTCAAGAGCGACAGGGGCACCCCCGTTCTGATCCGCGACATCGCCCGCGTCGAACTCGCACCGGACGAACGGCGCGGCCTCGCCGAACTCAACGGCGAAGGCGAAGTGGTGTCGGGGATCGCCATGGCGCGCTATGGTCAGAACGCTCTCGAAGTGATCCATAACGTGAAAGCCAAGATCGCCGAAATCGGCCCCGGGCTGCCTGAGGGAGTGACGGTGGAAACCGTCTATGACCGTTCCGAGCTGATCCACCGCGCCATCGAGACGCTCAAGCGAACGCTGCTCGAAGAATCGTTCATCGTCGCGCTGGTCTGCATCGTCTTCCTGCTGCACGTGCGCAGCGCGCTGGTCGCCATCCTGATGCTGCCGGTCGGCATCCTCATCGCCTTCATCGCCATGCGCTCGCTGGGAATGAATTCCAATCTGATGAGTCTCGGAGGAATTGCCATTGCCATCGGCGCGATGATCGACGCGGCGATCGTGATGATCGAGAACGCCCACAAGCATCTCGAGCGCCTGCCCGCGGGGCACTCACCCGGCGACCGCGCTGAAGCCATGCTCGCCGCCTGCCGGGAGGTCGGGCCGGCGCTGTTCTTCTCCTTGCTGGTCATCACCGTTTCCTTCCTGCCGGTCTTCAGCCTGGAAGGCCAGGAAGGCCGGCTGTTCTCGCCGCTTGCCTACACCAAGACCTTCGCGATGGCCGGCGCCGCACTGTTGTCGATTACGCTGGTGCCGGTGCTGATGCTGCTGTTCATCCGCGGCAGGATCCTGCCCGAAGCGAAGAACCCGGTGAACCGCTTCCTGATCTGGGTCTATCGGCCGATCATCGCCGGCGTCATGCGCTGGAAAAAGCTGACCCTCGTTCTCGCCGTCCTGGCCATGGCGCTCTCTCTCTACCCGGCCTCGCGGCTCGGTTCCGAGTTCATGCCGACGCTCAACGAGGGGACGCTGCTGTACATGCCCACCTCGCTGCCCGGAATGTCGATCACCAAAGCCGCCGAGCTGATGCAGACCCAGAACAAGATCATCGAGCGCTTCCCCGAGGTGGCGTCGGTGTACGGCAAGGCCGGGCGCGCCAACACCGCCACCGACCCGGCGCCGACCGAGATGTTCGAGACGGTGATCAACCTCAAGCCGGAATCCGAGTGGCGCGCCGGCATGACCACCGACAAGCTGATCGCCGAACTCGACAAGGCGCTGCAGTTTCCCGGTGTCGCCAACGCCTGGACGATGCCGATCAAGGCGCGTATCGACATGTTGTCCACCGGTATCCGCACGCCGATCGGCATCAAGGTCTTCGGCAAGGACCTCGACGAAATGGAAACGCTGGCCAAGGAAATCGAGGCGGTGGTGAAAACCGTCCCCGGAACGACCAGCGCCTTTGCCGAACGCATCACCGGCGGCTTCTACCTCAACATCGAACCCGACCGCGAGCAACTGGCGCGTTATGGGCTGGCCGTCGGCGAACTCCAGGACGTCATCGGCAGCGCGCTGGGCGGTGAAATGGTGACCACGACCGTCGAGGGCCGCGAGCGTTTCGGCGTCACCATCCGCTATCCGCGCGAGCTGCGCTCCGACCCGCAGCAGATCGCCCGCGAAGTGCTGATTCCGACCATGAACGGGGCGATGATCCCCCTCGGGCAACTGGCCCGGGTGGTCGTCGCCAAGGGACCCCCGAGCATCCGCACCGAGAACGCGCTGCTTTCCGCCTACATCTACGTCGACATTCGCGACCGCGACATCGGCGGTTACGTCGCCGACGCGAAGAAGGCGGTCGCCGAGCAGGTCAGCTTCCCGCCCGGCTACTACGTGACCTGGAGCGGCCAGTTCGAATACATGGAGCGGGCAACCGAGAAGATGAAGATCGTCATTCCGGTGACGCTGCTGTCGATCTTCCTGCTGCTCTACCTCAACTTCAAGCGCCTCACCGAAACGCTGATCGTCATGCTCTCGGTGCCTTTCGCCCTGGTCGGCGGCATCTGGCTGCTGTGGCTGCTCGACTACAACCTTTCAGTCGCCGTGGTCATCGGCTTCATCGCGCTCGCCGGGGTGGCGGCCGAGACGGGCGTGATCATGCTGATCTACCTCGACCATGCCTGGGAAGCTGTCCAGGCGAAATGCCGCGCAGCGGGGCGCGCGCCAAACGTCGACGACCTCTACGCGGCGATCATGGAAGGCGCCGTCGAGCGCGTACGACCGAAGATGATGACCGTCGTGGCGATCATGGCCGGTCTGCTGCCGATCCTGTGGGGGACAGGGACGGGTTCGGAAGTGATGAGCCGAATCGCGGCGCCGATGGTGGGCGGGATGATCTCGTCAACGGTGCTCACGCTGGCGGTGATTCCGGCGATCTACGCACTGGTCAAGCAGTGGCGGCTCCGGCCGGGCAGCGGTTGAAATTTCTCAGAAACGTCCGATGAAGGTCGCGCCGAAGAGAGGCGCCGGGTCGAAGTCCTCCTTGCGGACCAGATGTCCGGATGAATTCTCGACGCGTAGCCTCCCGTTTGCTACGACGCCGCCATAGAGGTGCAGCGCCAATTGGTCGGTGAAGTTGCGCGTTACTCGAACGAACACCGGCATACCGCTCTCTTCGCCGATGCCGTTACGCACCGGGCCGGTCTCGCTCAGGCGAAAACGCAGAACCCGATAGGCCACGCCGACACCGGCAGTCCAGCCGCCATCAAAGTAGTAACCAAGTTCCAGTCCGGCTGGCCCCGTCGGGCCGCTGGGGAGGGGATTGGTCAGGCGCCAGTGGTCTCCGAAGCGCCAGTCGATGACCAGTAACGGGAATACGCTGGTTTTCTCGATCCCGTCGAATACGCCTATGCCCAGGCCGAGACGATTGCCACGCTCGAAGCGCCTGGACCCGGAGACTGTGGCGCCCCAGATGAGCGAATCGCCGGATTTCGCCCCATTTTCCCTGAACCAGTCCACCGACGGCGCTACTCCTACGCTCCAGCCGTCGCCGACCTCGAACGAGAGCGGTGCCGATACGCCGTAACGTTGAACGATGTTCCACGGCGCCACTCTGTCGAAAGCGCCGGAGTTGGAGAACGAATAGTCGAGATAGTCGTAGGTGAGGGTGATACCCGCGCGCCTGCCGCCGCCAAGGTCCTGGGAAACCCCACCGCGCAGGATCGCGCCGCCAACGCTGAAATCACCGCTGCGGTCGAGGTCGGCGTTCCCCTGGTAGACCGGCGTGAGCGAGACGAACGCTTGCCTCTCACCCGCCTCGCCCCCCTGCACAGAACCCGTGACCGCCATCAGCGAGGCAAGAACCGTCAAGCTTGGTACGCGCCAAGACCGTGAGTTCATAACGATTTCCTTTTATATATATCAGGCGGCCCGAAGGACAGGCTTAGTCGGGGTGAAAGCGAATGGACATCAACGGCCTGCCGGCCCTGATCGGATGGCTCCAACTGGTCAGTGGTTACGTCCAACGTTCGCGGCGGGAGACTGACAACCGTATGCCCGCAAGTAGCATCGATCTCCTCAAGGTCGGCCCCAATGGCAGGGAGGTCGAAATTGAACCTCCGCGCATGTTCGGCGCGATACTTCCGTGCTTCTTCAACGATGGGGTCGATCATCACAAATCTCCGAAGACCTCTTCCGGTGTGCCAAAAAGGCGCATTGGTGCGAGTTTACCCCAGAAGGCCGAGCTTCTCCGAGCCAAGCGTAGAGCTTCAGTCTGGCGCCGCTTGTCTTCTTCCTGTTGCACGTGCGCAGCGCCCTGGTGGCCATCCTGATGCTACCAATCCGCATCTCTATGCATTCATCGGCATGCGCTCGCCGGGAATGAGTTCCCAGCGGATGTGTCTCGGCGTAATTGCCATCGGCGCGACGATCGACGCGGCGATCATGATAGTTGAGCACGCCCAGCAACACCTCGACTCCACGGGCAGGAAGGATTACCGACGAGCACGAGTGAATCGCCCGCTTTAATCGCTCCACGACGGTGCCCAGCACTGCCGGGAAGAGGCACCGATCACCATCCGGTAGACAAATGTCACTCCTTCCCCTGACTCGTGCCAGCGCGCCAGATTCAACTCCCCATGCCAGGAACGCTGCCGGCGCCCTTCTTGCGCAGCGCATGGATCTTGGCGAGTCCGCCACGCGCCGTTTCCCGATAGCTCGCCTTCATGTCGCAGCCCGTTTCCCACATCGTGCGCACGACCTCGTCGAAGGACACGATGTGGTGGCCGTCGGAGAGCAGGGCGTAGGCGGCGCAGTCGACGGCGCGTACCGCGGCAATCGCATTGCGTTCGATGCAGGGAATCTGCACGTAGCCGCCGATGGGGTCGCAGGTGAGGCCCAGATGATGTTCCAGCCCCATCTCCGCTGCATATTCGATCTGCCGTACCGAGCCCCCCAGCAGTTGCGCGGCAGCACCGGCAGCCATGGCGCAGGCCGTCCCCACTTCGCCCTGGCAGCCGACTTCGGCGCCCGAGATCGAGGCGTTGCGCTTGACGAGGTTGCCGATCAGTCCGGCCGTGGCGAGGGCGCGGTGGATCTTTTCGTCGGACAGTTGCGCTTGTTGCTGCAGGAAGAACAACACGGCGGGCAACACGCCACAGGCGCCGCAGGTCGGCGCGGTCACGACCTCGCCGCCGGCGGCATTCTCCTCCGACACGGCCAGCGCGTAGGCAAACTGCAGCGCGGTTTGTCCGAAGTAGCCGGCGAGACTTTGCGCGCGCGCGTGATAGGCCGAGGCCTTGCGCGGCACGTTCAGCGTCCCGGGCAGGCGGCCTTCGGCATTCAGGCCGCTGGCGATGGCTCTCCGCATGCTGCTCCAGACGCCGCTCAGATATGGCCAGATCGGCGGTCCTTCGTGGCGGTCGACAAGCTCCCAGATCCGCAGGCCTTCGCGTTCCGCTTCTTCGAGAATCTCCCGCATGCCGGCATACGGATAAACATCGTCGCCGCCGTCGGGTTGGCCGTTTTCGTCGAGCAAGGCGCCGCCGCCCACCGAGTACACGACGCGCGCGGCAAGAACGCCGCCGCCGGCGTCGAGGGCCTCGAACTGCATGCCGTTGGGGTGCCGCGGCAGCAAACGATCCGGTAGCCAGACGATGTCGACCGGCGTCGGCGCAAACGGTACGCTGACCGCCCGGTCGGTCAGGTGGCCGCGGCCGGTGGCCGCCAGGGTGCCGTACAGCGTGACGCGCAGGCGTGCAGCCGTGGGGTTGGCGGCCTTGAAGGCTTGCGCGGCAAAGCGCGGCCCCATGGTGTGGCTGCTCGAGGGCCCGAGGCCGATGCGGTAGAGTTCGCGCAGGGATTTCACGTCATCAGCCTCCCACTTTCTCGTTGAACTCGTCGATCATCCGACCGAGATCGGCGGCCTGGGTGCGGAGACAGCCCCAGTAGCTGCGGCCATCGTTCCGGCGGAGTCCGACGCAGGCTCGGCGCCCGCGATGCTGTCGCCGGGGCACGCCGTCTTCTCGAACACCTCGGTCATCGCCGGTCCGGTGACCTTGGAGTGTCAGAGCGAGTCGGGTAACGGGTTGAACTGGCTGCAGATCGCCGCATGCGGACGTGGATGAGGTCACTCGCGACGGATCTCACACCGGCTTGTTGATCAGTGCGTCATCCATTTGCGTGGCGCGCAGACGGGCTGGCCTGTTCTCGAGGCGAGCAAAGTAATCGCGAAACTCGGCGCGATCGGGCAAGGTGCCAAACTGCAGGCCATAGCCAATCTGCGAGCCGACGTAGACGTCAGCCGCCGAGAAGTGGTCGCCAGCGATATAGGGATGCGCACTGACGGCCCTGGCCAGCGTATTGACCACCAGGTCGAGATTGCCATAGCCCACCATCCTCTGCTTTTCCTCACTGACCACGAAGCCCAGCGCGTTGTTGGTCGTCGCCTGCTCGAAAGGCCCGGCGGCGAAGAAAAGCCACCGATAGTAATCCTGCCGCTGCGCCGCTGGCGGTGCCAGGGCCGCTGCCGCAAACACGTCTGCCAAATAGGCAATGATGGCGGCGCATTCCGTGACCACTCTCCCCTGGTGCACGATCGCCGGCACCTTGCCCATCGGGTTGATATCGGTGTACGGCGGCGTTTTCATCTGAAGACCGTATTGCACGATTTCGGTTTGATAAGGCGCTTCGCACTCTTCCAGCATCCAGCGCACGATACGGCCACGACTTTGTGGATGGGTATAGAAAACCAGGTCAGACATGTTGAGCCCCTTGCAATGTTGAGGTGGATTCGATCAAAACGGGCTGCTGGAGGTAGACATCGATGCTCCGCCGACAAGCCTGCATTGACGGCGGTGACACGATGGACCGACGGTGGTTGCACCGGGCTCTGCTGGCGCCCACACGCTGGCTGCCGACCGGAGGGTGATACGACGCGACGGGGTCATTGCTCATGCGTGTCGGTCTGCAGGGTCCGCTCGGAGGCGATCCGGGGCAGGATGAGGACGAACGCGACCCCCTTGCCCACGTCGCTGAATCCGCGAATCGTTCCTCCGAGCACCCCGGTGACCAGATTATAGACAATGTACAAACCCAGGCCGCTGCCACCTTGGCCCAGCCGGGTGGTGAAGAACGGCTCGAAGATACGATGGAGTAGCCCATCGGGGATGCCGACGCCGTCGTCCGTGTAGTCGATCTGCACGCGATCGCCATCGAGCGGCGCGGCCCGGACGCGGATCAGCCCGGCCTCGATCCCGGCAAAGCCGTGGGTCAGGGAGTTGCCGACCAGATTGGCGAGCACCTGCTCGAGCGGACCGGGATAGCTGTCCAGCTCCAGCTCCCGGGGGATGTCCAGCTCGATACGGTGGGCGGTGCGCTTCAGTTGGGGTTGCAGCGTGACCAGCAATTCCTCGACGGTCTGGCGCAGGTCGAAGCGGCGGCGGCGGGCGCTGGCCTGGTCCACCGCGACCTGCTTGAAATTGCTGATCAGGTCGGCGGCGCGGGCGGCGTTGCGCTCCAGCAGCTCGACCGCTTCCCGGCTCCGCTCCAGGAAAGTCGCCACCTGGGAGCGGCGCAGGGCGCCGGCGTCCACAGCGGCGGCGAAGTTGCGTACTTCCGCGCCCAGGCTGCTGGCGACGACGCGGGCGTTGCCCAGCGGGGTGTTGAGCTCGTGGGCCATGCCGGCCACCAGGTGGCCCAGCGCGGCCAGTTTCTCGGCTTGCACCAGTTGCTCCATCGCCTGGCGCAATTCGGCGGTACGTTCGGTGACCAACTCTTCCAGGTGCTCCTGGTGCCGTTCCAGTTCGTCCTCCGCCCGCTTGCGCTCGGTGATGTTACGGACGAAACAGCTATTGAGTTCCTCGCCGCTGAACGCAATGTAATTTGCATTGACCTCGACCGGGAATGTCGTCCCATCCTTGCGACGATGGCGAGTCTCGAATCGCAGACTGCCCTGCCGTTTGAGATCCTGAAAAATGTCGCTCGCCATCTGATCGGAAACGTCGGGATCGATGTCGGGGATCGACATCGATGTCAACTCTTCCCGGGTATAGTCAAGCGCGACGCAGGCCGCTTCATTGACGTACTTGAAACGTGACTCGGCATCGATCAGGAAAACGGCGTCCGCCGTGCGATCTACGGTGAACTGGGTCAAGCGCAGGGCGTCCTCGGCCTGCTTGCGCTCGGTAATATCAAGCGTCACGCCCACCATGAGCACGGGTTGATCGTCGGAATCGCAGATCACCCGTCCCATCGAGGACGTCCAACGCACCGACCCATCAGGCCAGACCAGTCGCTTCTCCAGCTCGTAGCCACCTCGTTTCTCAAGCGCCTCCCGGAGCAGAGCGTCAACGCGTGCGCGATCGTCCGGATGAACGCGTGCAAGGAAGCGCTCGTAGGTAAGCTCCGTATCGGGTGGCAAACCGTATAGCGCCTTGCACCGCTCGGACCAGATCAGCTCGCCGGTGCGGATATCCCACTTCCAGTGACCCAGCCCTGCCACCTCCACAGCGAGCTGGAGATCGGTCTCGCTTCGCTTCAGGATTTCGTGGTCTCGCTTACGCTCGGTGATGTCGCACGCAAAACCGATGGCATACGTTCGACCCTCGTAAGTGATCGCTATCGCGTTCACCTCGACCGGGAACTCGCTGCCGTCATGGCGCCGGTGCCGTGTTTCGGCGTGGAACGAACCCGTTTCCGTGAGCGCCCGCCAGGCCTCGTCCCATGTGTCCGTGGAATAGTTCGGGTCGACTTCCCAGAGGCGCAATTGCAGGAGATCGGCCCGCACGTAGCCCAAGGAGCGACAGGCTTGCTCGTTGACGTAGGCAATGCTGCCGTCGCGGTTCATCCAGAAGATCGCGTCGGAGCCGTACTCCACGGAAAGCCGCATCAGCTCCAGCAACTCCGCGGAGCGTTTGCGCTCGGTGATGTCGATGTTGATCCCGAGGATGCCCCGGATGTCATCTCCGTCCTTGATCGGAGCGATGATGTTATGGAGGTATCGCTCCTCGTTGCCGACGGTGAGCCGGACGTCCTCCTCGACAATCTCGCCGGCAAGCGCCCTCTTGTTGTTGTCGTCCCAGCGCGCGAGTATTGCCGTGTCGTCGGTGACGTCTCCAGGGTATTTGCCAAGCACGTCGCCCCAGGCTTTCCGGCAAGCCGTGTTCTGCAATACATAGCGCCCGTCAGGGCCGATGAGGAACAGGTCGAAGGGTATGCTTTCGATGGCGGTACGCAGCCGCGCCTCGCTCTCCCGCAGCGCCTTCTCCGCGTGCAGGCGCTCGGAGATGTCCACCGCCACGCCCATCACCTGGAGACAGCCCGCGGCATCCCGCACGGGACTGAAGCAGGTGTCGAACCAGGTGTCGCCGAAACGCGAGACAAAGTGCAAGGGCTCGCCGCCGATGGCACGGCGGGCATAGTCGCAGAGTTCCGGGTAGCCGCGGTAAAGCTCGAACAGGGACTGTCCGACCGCTTCGCCGGCGACCAGACCGACGCGTGCCAGGCCCTTGCCTTCGCTGAGCGCGAAGACGCCGCGCTCGTCGAACTGGAAGATGGCCAGTGGGGCACTGGCGATCACGGACCGGTAGCGCGCCTCGCTCTTCGCCAGCTCCTGCTCGCGCTGGCGGATGGCGAGTGCCATCCGTTCCAGATCGCCCGCCAGGCGGTCGAACTCCCGGATCCGGTAGACCGGCCACGGCTGGCTGTAGTCGCCGCCGGCGATCGCGTGAGCTTGTTCGGCGTAGCGACCGATGGGCCGCGCAAGACTACGCGCCATGGTCAGCGCCATCACGACCGTCAACAGCAGCGCCGCCAGCGCGCCGGCGGCCAGCACCCAAGCGGTAGACAGAAACGGTCGAAGCGTATCGCTGTGGGGCTGCGCGACCAGCAGGATCCAGCCGAATCGCGGAATGCTGACCGAGGTGCCAACAAACATCTCGCCGTCCACCGCGAAGTCCTGGGTCGTGCGGTGCCCCAGCAAGGCATCGCGGATGCCGGGCAGGTGGTCGACACTGAACGGCGCGCCACTCTGGACACCGGCGGAATGGGCGATGATCTGGCCCTGAGCGTCGAGAATGATCGTGTGCATCGCCGATTCGGCGGGCGAGCGACCGAGGAGCAGCGCGAGTCGGTCGAGGGCGATCTGGCCAACGAGCACCTGTTCAGACAACGGAATTGCCACGCTCACGGCGAGCCGGCCGGTGACGGTGGACAGGAAGGCTGCCGACCACACCTCTTCGTTCTGCTGGCGCGCCTCGCGCAGGGCTGCCCTTTCGGAAAGATCAAGGTGCACCAGATCCCGGCGCCGGCCGCGCTCCGCCCGGGGCAGGCCGACGGCGTACGCCGAGCCGTCCGGATCGGCGAGGTAGATCGCCGCGAAACCGTCGCCCGTGCCGGCGTGCGCGTCCAGGGTGCGGGACCAGTTCGGCGCTGAGTGGTCGCCCGGGTGGCTGCGGAAGTCCTCCGCGATGGCGCGCAGCTGACGTTCGGCGCCGAGCAGGTGAGTTTCGACTTGCGCGGCGAGGGCGCCGGCCAGGCCCTGATAGCCTGTATCGAGGTCGGCACGCCGTTGCGGCAGCAGCACCCCCACGATGAGGACGGCAACCATGGCCAGTGGCACCATTCCCGCCAGTGCGATGCGCAGCGCCAGCCACAGGCGAAGAGGACGAGCGGAGGCCATCGCCTTATCCGGCCATCATGGAGCGGCGATCATGCGAGGCTGTGAAGCGTTTGCGCAGCTCGCCGGCCGCTGCCAAACGGCGCCTGGATTGCCGGTTCAAGGAGTGCCGCGCGATCCCGTTGGCGCTATCCTGAGTTGATGCATCGACCCGCAAGGAGTCGCGGTCTCGACCGGTGAGGTCGTCGGTTGTGGCGGCAGGAGTCATCAGAAGAACGCTGGCATCGTTGCGAAAAGCAAATCCAAGGGTGGCAGCGGGAGCAACTGTACCGCCATCAAGGGCCCGTAAAGCCAATGGCATCGAGGCGAGTATATGGGCCACCAGCAAAGGGCGTCAATCTCGAACGTGGCCTCGGCTGGGGTTGGCAATGCCGGCGCGGAGCTGGATCGTCGGCGCCACGCGACGGCAAGCGAGGGCTGGAGTCGGGTGCGTCAGCTCGCTGCGGTCTCCTCACGCCGATCCGCCTGGGTGCGAACGTAGGCCATGTGTGCCGCCGCCGCCGCCGAAGCACTGTCGGGATCGCCGGCGATGATGGCCTCGTAGATCGCCCGATGCTGTCGGCGAAGCGTGTCCCGCCGCTCCGGATCGGGCATCAATCGCGTCAGGGTGCGCCGCATATGGCCGTACATCAGCGGGATCACGGCCGCGCCGACCTTCTGCAGTGCCGGATCCACCGACAGGTCGATGATCGCCATGTGGAAAGCCAGATCGCAGGCCACCTGCGCCTCGGCGTCCTCGGTCGAGAAGCTCTTGTCCAGCCGTTCGAAAACATCCGCCAGGCGCCTTCGGCCAGCGTCGGTGATACGCCGTGTGGTGGCGGCGGCGGCGCGCGATTCGACCAGTTCGCGGATATCGAGGAGTTCGTCGCGCAGGTGCAGAGGCGATGCGTCCCCGGCCCCCGTCCCGGCCGGGTTCATCCCCGCCGGCGGTGCCCACGCCGCGTGCGTCGCCGTGACCTCGTCGCCGCTGTCGACTTCCGGCGCGGTTGCCGGCAACTCGATAATGAAGATCGCTCCCTGTCCCGGTTCGCTGCTGATGCGAATCTTGCCGCCGAGCTTCTTGGTGACCAGCCGATAGACGATGGCCAGACCGAGTCCGCTGCCGCCCTGCCCGAGACGGGTGGTGAAGAACGGATCGAAGATCTTCGGCAGCGCATCGGCAGCGATGCCCTTGCCGTTGTCGCCGACGCTGATCTGGACGTTGCCGTCCGGCAGGGCCTGTGCACCGATCCGGATCGTGCCTGGAGCGCCATCGGCGAAGGCGTGGACGCGCGCGTTCTCGAACAGGTTCAAGAGAATCTGACCCAGCGCCCCCGGATACGCGTCGAAGGCGATCGACTCTGCGACATCGACCTGGAACCCGGGCACCCGAGCGCCGACGCCGGCGGTGAAGGTGTGAACGCATTCCTCGACGGTATCGAGCAGGCGGAAACGCCGGCGGCGATCGCTGGTCTGGTCGACCGCGACTTCCTTGAAGTTGGTGATGAGCCGCGCCGCGCGCTCCAGGTTGCGGACCAGCATAGCGAAGCCGCTCTCGCCATGGGAAAGGTACTGATCGAGGCTGGACTTGCGCAGCACACCTTGCGTCAACTCGGCCGCCAGGGCGTTACGCTTGTTTTGCATCGCCGTCGACACCGTCAGAGCGTTGCCAATCGGCGTGTTGAGTTCATGCGCCACGCCGGCGACCATGGACCCGAGCGAGGCGAGTTTCTCCGAGCGCACCAGCTCATCCTGCGCCAGCGCCAGCGAATCGACCGCCTGCTGCAGGCGGACGTTGGACTGCGCGAGGTCCGCGGTCCGCCCGGCTACGCGTTGCTCGAGGTGCTCGTTGAGTTCGCGCAGTTCGCGCTCGCTGCGCCGCAACTCGCTGACGTCGAGCATGGCGCCGACGATGCCTTCGACGCGACCGTCCGGCAGTCGCACGACGGCCTTGTGAAAGACGACGTCCCGCGGCGCCTGTTGCGGGCCGACCACGACCGTTTCGTAGATCTGCCTGCCTCCCTCGGCCAGCAGGTCCTCGTCGCGGCTGCGATACACGCTCACCTGCGCCGGCGGTGCGACGGCGCTCGCCGTCTGGCCTATGATCTCCTCGCGAGACTTGCCGAGAAAGGCGACGAAGGCATCGTTGATGCGCTGGTAGCGCAAGGCCACGTCCTTGAAGAACATCGGGAAGGGAGCGGCGTTCATCAGCGCCTGCACCAGCACCAGTTCCTTCTCGATCTCCGCCGACAGCGCCTGCTTGACGCGCAGATTTCGTCGCTGCAGAGCCAGCAGCGCCAGCAGGAAGACGAAAACCGCCAGCGAAGCGGCAAAGGTCTTCGGGTACGAGTCCCAGATGCTGGCCGGCCGGTTGATCACGACCGACCCCGGTGGAAGCGAGTGTCCGGACAGGCCCAGGCGATCGAGTTCGGTATAGTCGAACAGGTAGCGGTTCGGACTGTCGATAACGCGCGGCAGGTCGGCCAGCGCCTTGCCGGCATACAGGTCGGTCAGCAGGCCGGCGAGCGCCAGCCCCTGCTCCTTGCCGGAAACCAGTTTGCCGCCGACGATGCCGTGGCCGAGAAAGAAACTCCAGGCGGAATAGACCGCGTGCCGGGTAGCGCCGCGGACCGCCTCGGCCACGACGGCCTCGGCGCCAATGCGATCCTCATCATCGAACGGCCGACCCATCAGAAAGATGACGAAATCGCCGGACAGGCTGCGCAGCTCGGCAAGGACATCCCGCAGCGAATGGCGGACGATGACCTCGACGGTGAACGGCCGGGCGAGCGTCGCGTTGGCGTCTTCGAGGGCCTTGCGGTTCGACGCGAAGGTCCTGGTTTCGTCGCCGACGACGACGAGCCGATCGACCTTCGGGTGCAAGGACTGGATCAACGCCAGGTTGGCGAAGAAGTCCGGGCGTTCCGCTACACCGGCCACCCGGTCAAGATGAGCGATGTCCCTGCTGTCGATGTTGTTGACGCCCGCGAACAGGATCGGAATCCCCGGCCAGAGGCGATCCCGATGTGCCAAGAGAAGCCGATAGGCTGGATCGTCGGTGGCAACCAGATACTCAATGTGCATGCTGGCGTAGCGCTCGGCCAGACGCTGCGCGGCCGCCGCTTCCGCGTCGGGGCCGCGCAGCGGAAAGCGCAAGGCATCCAGGTACTCGATGAACAGGCCGAGGCGCGGCAGATGCTCGGCAAGCCCGACCCGGAGTCCGTCCTGCTCGCTGTCGGTCCAGGGCAGCCCTTGATGGTAGGAATGGAGGACGAGGATGTCGACATGCGCGTGCCCCGGGCGCTCGTCGGCGATCGACGCGACGGGCAGCGTCAGGCAAGCCACAGCAAGCAGCAGTCGCGCCAATCGCTTCCCCCGGACGGCGACCAAGGCGAGGGAGCACGTCAGCGCCGTGGCTGAGCCGCCCTTCCTCGATTGCTGCCGCCAACTCCCCCGTATCACGTCGCCCCTGGTACCTGTAGTTTCGCCTCTTGTGAGAGAGTCTGTGCCGTTTCAGGCTCAAAAGCAATTCTCCCCGCCGTGCACGAAAAGCTTGCGGCGCCGGCCGGGGGAGGTAGCGATGTGACTTGCTGCGACGAATCTCCGCCAGGCTTCGGCGCGGCTCGCTGGCCGAACAGCAGGCGGTGGGACCTGGATCTCGCCCAGCGCGAGCGATGCTATGATCGGGGCCCGTCTGAACGACCGCCTCCTGCCATGTCCGACTCCATCGTGACTCCATCGTTACTGGGCGCAAGATGAACGATCTCGACTGTTCGCAGCGAGCATCGCCGAATGATCGGTCGGCACATGATATTCGGGCGCACTGCGTGGCCGTCGCTTGTTCGCCGCTGTTGGTGGAGCGCGAGTGGACCCACTGACCCATGCCCTGCTCGGCGCGACGGCTGCGCAGGCAGCCCTGGGTCCGCGGCTGGGTCGTCAGGCGTGGATGCTCGGGGCACTCGGCGGCGTGTTGCCTGACGCCGACATCCTGATCCGCAGCGCGAGCGATCCCTTGCTGGCGATCGAGTACCACCGCCACTTCACGCACGCACTCGCGTTCATTCCCTGTGGCGGTGCCCTGGCCGCGTCGCCCTGGCTCTTACAGAAGCGCTATCGCCCTGACTGGCGGCCGCTGCTCGCGGCAAGCACGCTGGGTTACGCCACGCATGGGCTCCTCGATGCCTGTACCAACTACGGAACGCACCTGCTGTGGCCTTTCTCGCCGCAGCGCGTCGCCTGGCACTGGATCACCACCATCGGCCCCTTGTTGACGCTGATTCTGTTGCTCGGGCTACTGTTTTCCGCAGGCCGGCGATCGCGGCTTCCGGCTGTGCTGTCGCTGCTGCTGGCGGTCGCTTATGTTGGCGGCGCGGCCTGGCAGCGCGAGCGCGCACTCGATGTACAGGCAGAGATCGCGGCCGCACGCGGGCATCAGGTAGCGCGTGCCGAGATGTTTCCGACGGTCGGCAATCCCATACTCTGGCGCTCGGTCTATCAATCGGGCACCACCCTGTACACCAATCGCCTGCGGATTCTCGGCGAGGACAACAGCCTGTGGAAGCAGGGCAGTCGCTTGAAGCTCTTTCGCGAAGACGATTTGTCGGCGCAGGCCCTCGCCGATCCACGAATCCGCCGTGACTTCGCGCGTTTCAGCTATTTCTCGGCCGGGTGGACGGCGCTTGCCGACGACGATGCAAGCGTCGTCGGCGACGCCCGCTATTCGTTGCGACGCGACGGTTTCGAACCGATCTGGGGCGTCCGTTTCCACCCCGGTAGCGTAGCCGCCACCGAGTGGGTGGACTACACCGCACGGAACCGCATACCGATCAGCGAGCTGTGGAGCGAAATCAGTGCGACCGCTGCGGGCTACCGCAGCGTGCGGGAGTTACCGTGAACGGCGAGCTTACCGCTCCTTCGGGCTCACTCCTGCCATGAAATCTTCCCACTCCCAAGGCGCTCGCCGCGAAGGCCTGTACACGGCGTGAGGCGTACAGGCTTCTGTCGCGCGCGCTGTCACGTACAAGCGACGCAGATAACGAATTTGTAATTTTTCAGTCAGCTTTCTGTTGGTCAGCGTCCGGCAACATGGCGTCCATCAGTGATTCACGATGGGCGCCTCCGATGCATTGCAATCCCCAGCGAACGTTGAAGGCACGGCTGGCAGTCAAGCTCCTGAGCGTGTTGCTTGGCGTTACGACAGCTTCCGCGCAGGCGGAGACCTTGCGCGAGGTGTTCGAGAAAGCGTGGGCCAGTTCCCCCCACGGGCGGACGGCAGAGGCGAAGCGGGACGAAGTCGCCGCCAGCCGAACGGTGGCCGAATCCTGGTTTCCTGCCGCCCCGAAGGTTGACGCTTTTCACCGGACCGACCGTTGGAACAGCGATCTCGGCAACCAGGAGAGCGAAATCGGCGTTTCCGTTCCGCTCTGGCTGCCCGGACAGAAGGCGGCGCGCCGGAGCCTGGCCGAGGCCGAAGGCGGAGAGAACGAAGGTGACATCCAGGCGACACGGCTGGCCGTGGCCGGTGAACTGCGCCGGGCGTTGTGGACGCTGATCATGGCCAGGAGTGAAGCCGAGGTTGCCGCAGAACGCCTGAAAGCCGCGCTCGCACTCGAAGAGGATGTCGGCAGGCGGCTCAAGGTGGGAGAAATCGCCCGCTCCGACCTGCTGCTTGCCCGGCAGGAAACCGCCAGTGCGCGCGCCGCCGCAGCCGACGCGCAACTCGGGGTGGTTCGCAGCCTGCAACGCTACCGGGTGCTGACCGGCAGCGAGCGGCTGCCGGACGATCCGCAGGAGCCGGTTGCGGTGGCAGACAATCGGCCTGTCGATCCCCGCGTCGCCGCTGGCCAGGCCGTTATCGAGCGCGCCCGCGCGGCCCTCAAACTGGCTCAGGAGTCACGCCGAGAGGCGCCGAGTGTCGGTGTGCTCTATCGCCGCGATCGTGACGTTTCCGGTGCCACCCCGCGCGACAGCATTGGTTTTGCCATCAGCATCCCGCTGGCCGTCGAAGTGCGCAATGCGCCCCTGCTGGCCAGCGCCAACACGGCCCTGATCGACGCCGAAGCCCGCTATCGTCGGCTCCTTGCCGAAGTCGAGGCCGAGGTGCGCGAAGCCGAGGCACAGCTCGACTCGGCCGGTCTCGGTGCGACGCTGGCGGTCGAGCGCGAGCACGCCGCGGCGGAGCGCCTGGCGCTGATGCGCCGCTCGTTCGAGCTTGGCGAAACCTCGCTCGTCGAGCTGCTCCGCGCCCATTCCCAGACCACCGAGGCCCGCATCGAAGGGGCCCGCAGCCGTTCCCGACTATCCGCCGCGCAGGCCAATCTGAATCAGGCTCGAGGAATCACGCCGTGACCCGACCATTCTTCCTCCCGACCTGGGCCGCTGCTTGTGTGGCGGCCAGTCTGCTGGCGCTGTTTTCCCTGTCTGCGCCGCTCATCGCCCACGAAGGCCATGACCACGGGGCCGCCGCGAAACCCACCGATGTCCGGCTGGCACCACGTTTCGAGGTGCGCAACGAGGACGTGGAAGTTGTCGGTGTGCTCGCCGACAAGACTCTGCTCATCTATCTCGACCGCGTCAGCGACAACCGGCCAGTTCAAGACGCACAGATCGAAGTCGAGGGGCCAGGGATCAAGGGCGTTGCCTCCGCGATGCCCGACGGGGTCTATCAACTACCCGCTGCCGCCCTCGCCCCGGCCGGCAGATACCCCCTGACGCTGACGATTCAGGCAGGCGAAAGCGTCGATCTGCTCGCTGCCACTCTGGAGGTGGGAGAAGTCCCGGCGGCAGCGTCCGCCGAGGAGAATACCAAACGCCCGTGGTGGCTCCTCGCAGGGATTTCGCTGCTCGTGCTGTCCGGCGGCCTGGTCGCGCATCGCCTGCGTCGCCAAGCAAGAGAGAGGGCCATTCACCATGTCTGACTACCGCACTTCAGGCCGTCACGCTGTTGTTTTGCTGCTGGCTGGTGTGCTGACGGTTCAGCAGGTCTGGGCGCACGGCGGTGAGAAGCATGACGACGAGAAGAAATCCACCGCAGCCCCGGTGGCGGTCGCCGCAGTCAGCGCAGTCAAGGCAGTCAAGGCAGTCAACGCCCAGGGCCAGGTGACCTTTGTCGAGCCCGCCTTGCGCTTGCCGGATGGCAGCGTCTTCGTGCCGAAATCGGCCCAACGGCAACTGGCGCTGCGCACCCTGGCGGCACGCAAGGGCGAGTTTCCCCGCACCATCGAACTCAATGGCCGCGTCGTCGGCGATCCCAATGCGGGCGGACGCGTGCAGACCTTCCAGAGCGGGCGCATCGAGGCCGGCCCGCAGGGACTCGCGGTACTCGGCCAGCGGGTCGGCAAAGGGCAAGTTCTCGCCTGGCTGCAGCCGGCGTCCAGCGCCATCGAACGCGGTTCGCAGCAGGCGGCGCTGGCCGAACTCGCCGCTCAGGAAAGCATCCTCGAACGCCGCGTCGCACGCTTCAGGCAACTCGAAGGCAGCGTTCCGCAGAAGGATGTCGAGCAGGCGCAGATCGAACTCGCCGCCTTCAAAAAACGAAAAGGCGCGCTCGGCGGCAGCCTCGGTCGTGAAGCGCTGGTGGCGCCGGTCAGCGGTGTCGTCAGCGCCGCCAACGCCGTCGTGGGTCAGGTCGTCAATGCGCGGGAGGTGGTCTTCGAGGTAATCGATCCACAGCGCCTGGCGGTCGAGGCACTGGCCTACGACCCGCTGCTGCTCGCCGGACTGGCCGGGGCCAGCGCGCCGGTGGCCGGCGGCGTTATCGATCTGGCCTTCGTCGGCATCGGGCGCACTCTCAAGGAGCAGGCCATGCCGGTCCTGTTCCGTGTCGAATTGCCGAAAACCGGCGAGCTGCCTGCGCTTGCGGTCGGCCAGACACTCAAGGTGCTGGCCCAGACTCGGGAGCGCCAGTCCGGCGTCGCCGTTCCCGTCGGCGCCGTGGTGCGCAATGCGGCCAATGAATCGGTGGTTTGGCTGCATACCAGCGCCGAGCGCTTTGTCTCGCGCAAGGTCAGGATCGCGCCGCTGGACGGTCATTCCGTGGCCGTGACCGAGGGGCTGAGCGGCGGCGAGCGGGTCGTCGTGCAAGGCGCCGCATCGCTTTCGCAGATTCGTTGAGGGGGCGCCGTGTTCGATTTCATCATCAACGCCAGCCTCAGGCAGCGTCTGATCGTGCTGGGTGTCTCGTTGCTGCTGATCATTTATGGCGCCCTGACTGTGCGCAAGATGCCGGTGGACGTCTTCCCCGACCTCAACAAGCCGATGGTCACGCTGATGACCGAAGCCGGCGGCATGGCGCCCGAAGAGGTCGAGCAGTTGATCACCTTCCCCATCGAGTCGGCGATGAACGGGATGCCCGGTGTGACGCGCGTGCGCTCCGTGTCCGGTATCGGCCTGTCGGTGGTGTATATCGAGTTCGCGTGGGGAAGCGAGATTTACCGCAACCGCCAGCAGATCGCCGAACGTCTCAATCTGGTGCGCGAGCAATTGCCCCAGGGCATCGTTCCGCAGATGGGGCCGATCTCGTCGATCATGGGCGAGATCCTGCTCATCGCCCTGCCCGCCGACCCCGACAAGGTCAGCCCGATGCAGGTCCGGGAATACGCCGACTGGGTCATCCGCCCACGCCTGCTCACCATTCCCGGCGTCGCGCAGGTCATTGCCATCGGTGGCCAGGTCAAGCAGTACCGCGTTGAACCCGATCCGGCGCGCCTGCAGGCGCTGGCAGTGACGCTGAGCGAACTGGAAGCGGCGCTGAAAAACTTCGGCGGCAACACGGCCGGGGGCTTCGTCGATGCCGGCGGACGCGAATACCTGATCCGCAACATCGGCCGCAGCAGCCGGCTGGAAGACCTGCAGAACCAACCGGTGGCGCTGCGCAAGGGGCAAGTGATCCTGCTCCACCAAGTCGCCTCGGTCAGCTTCGCGCCGGCCATCAAGCGCGGCGATGGCAGTTTCCAGGGCAAGCCGGCAGTCATTCTCTCGGTACAGAAGCAACCGACGGCGGACTCGGTGGCCTTGACGCGCGCCATCGAAAAAGCCCTGACGGAGATGGGCAGGAGTCTGCCGCAGGGGGTCGAAACACCGCAGTTCCTCTTCAGGCAGGCCAATTTCATCGAAGCGTCGGTCAATAACGTCGAGGAAGCGCTGCGCGACGGCGCGATCATGGTCGCCATCATCCTCTTCCTGTTCCTGGCCAATTTCCGCACGACCTTCATTTCGCTGACCGCCATCCCGGTCTCCCTGCTGATCACGGCGCTGGTCTTCCACTACTTCGGCCTGTCGATCAACACCATGACGCTTGGCGGCCTGGCCATCGCCATCGGCGAACTGGTCGATGATGCGGTGGTCGATGTCGAAAACGTCCTGCGTCGCCTGCGCGAAAACCGGAGTTTGCCCAATCCCCGGTCGGCGCTGGAAGTGATCGCTGCCGCCTCGAAGGAAGTTCGCTCCGGGGTCGTCTATGCGACCTTGATCGTCGTGCTGGTGTTCATTCCGCTGTTCGCCCTGCCGGGTATCGAGGGCCGGCTGTTCACGCCGCTCGGCGTGGCCTATATCGTTTCCATCCTGGCCAGCATGGCGGTGGCAATGACCATCACCCCGGTGCTGTGCTACTACCTTTTGCCGAAAATGAAGCACATCGATCATGGCGACAGTGCCTTGGTCAAGAAACTCAAGGCGTGGGACGAACGCCTGCTCAACTGGTCCTTTGATCGTGGCCGACTCCTGCTGGCCGGTGCGGCGATCACCGTGGCGGTGGCGCTGGCATCGATCCCCTTCTTCCCGAAATCCTTTCTGCCGCCGTTCAACGAAGGCACCCTGACGGTCAGTGTGCTGCTCAACCCCGGCACCTCGCTCAGCGAGGCGAATCGCCTCGGCACGCAGGCCGAGAAGCTGTTGCTGACCGTGCCGGAAGTCACCGAAGTTGGCCGTCGGACCGGTCGGGCCGAACTGGACGAACACGCTGAAGGCGTCCATTCCTCGGAAATCGAGGTCGACCTGAAAGCCTCGGAACGTGGCCGCGAGGTGATCATCGCCGACATTCGCCAGCGCCTCTCCGGCCTGCCTGCGGTGGTCAGTGTGGGACAGCCGATTTCGCACCGCCTCGACCATCTGCTTTCGGGGGTGCGGGCGCAGATTGCACTGAAAATCTTCGGTGACGACCTGGATACCCTGCGCGGGCTGGCCGGCGACCTCAGGGAGCGACTGGCCAGGATCCCCGGGATTACCGATCTGCAGATCGAAAAGCAGGTGCTGATCCCGCAGTACAAGATCCGCGTCGATTATGACGCCGCCGCGCGCTACGGCGTCACCTCCGGCGAACTGCTGCAACGGCTCGAACAGTTGCTGGCCGGCGAACGCCTTGGCCAGGTCCTGGAAGGCAATCGTCGCTTCGACCTCAGCCTGCGCCTGCCGGAAGACGCCCGCGGCGAGCGCGGCCTGGAGAACCTGCTGATCGAGACGCCGATCGGTCGGGTGCCGCTGTCAAGCCTCGCCACGATCGAGGATGGCGATGGCCCGAACCAGATCGGCCGGGAAAACACGCGCCGACGCATCGTCATCTCGGCCAATAGCGATGGTTCCGACATGAGCCGCATCATTGCCGAGATCCGCGCAGAAATCGACCGCCAACCGATGCCGGAGGGCTATTTCCCTCTCCTGGAGGGGCAGTTCCAGGCGCAGGAGGAGGCCGCCAGGCTGATTGCGGTACTGGCGCTGGTCTCGCTCGCCATGATCTACCTGGTCCTCTACAGCCGCTATCGTTCGGCCGTCCTGACGGCCATCGTCATGGGCAATGTGCCACTCGCGCTGGTCGGCTCGGTGGTGGCCTTGTGGATCTCCGGCGAACCGCTGTCGGTGGCCGCGCTGGTCGGCTTTGTCACGCTGACCGGCATCGCCACTCGCAACGGCATTCTCAAGATCAGCCACTACATCAACCTGTGCGCCTTTGAGGACGAGGTATTCGGGCGAAAGATGATCGTGCGCGGCTCGCTGGAGCGGCTGACGCCGGTGTTGATGACTGCCCTGGTCGCCGCCTTCGCCCTGACGCCGCTACTGCTCGCCGCCGACGCGCCTGGCAAGGAGATCCTGCACCCGGTGGCGGTGGTGATTTTTGGCGGACTGATCAGTTCCACCCTGCTCGACACACTGCTGACGCCGGTCATGTTCTGGCTGTTCGGCGAGAAGCCGCTGCAACGCTTGTTGGCCGAGAAAGCGAAAGCCTCCTTTTGACCCTGCCCCGTGAGGAAGAACCCATGCAACGCACCCTGATTTTCCCCCTGACCCTGGTGGCGGCTTTAGTGTCGGTCGGCAACGGCGCCTTCGCCCATGACGATGCCACGCTCGACAAACTCGCCGGACCCAATGGCGGCCAACTGCGCATGGCCGGCGCTTACCACTTCGAACTGGTCGTCGCCAGGGACAGCAGGCAGGCCAGAGACAACCCGGTAAGCGTCTATCTCTCCGACCATGACGGGAAAAAGGTCGCCGCGGCGGGCGCCAGCGGTACGGCCACCATCCTGGCCGAAAAAGCGAAGATCACGGTGCCGCTGGTGCCGGCCGGCGACAACCGGCTGACGGGAATCGGCAAGTACGCGTCGGATCCGCAGATGAAGGTCGTCGTGTCAATCACCCTCGCCGACAGGAAAACAGAACAGGCGCGGTTTACGCCGCTGACCATGGCCGCCGCCGATGGGCACGGTGATCACCGGCAGTGAGCACCGGCAATGGCGGCCTGGCCGTAACGCGCCGGCCCCCGACGAGGTGCCGGCAGTCAGAACAATGGCGGTATGGATCCCGGCGCGACTGGCCGCCCGCCGCCCGCGGTCAGCTGGTCGGCTTCGCTCACCCAGCCGCCGCCCATCGCCTTGTAGATGTTGACCGACGAGGCGAACAGGGACGCGCGGATCGACGCCAGATTGAGTTCCGCCGGGAACAGGGTTTGCTCGGCCTGCAGCACGGTCGAATAGCCGGTGTAACCGCCCTCGTACTGAAGGCGGGCGAGGCGCGAGTACTCACTCAGCGCGACGACCAGCCGCTTCTGCGCGGCGAGCTGCTCCTGCAGCTTCTGGTTGGCGACCAGCGCGTTATCCACGTCGGCAAAGGCGTTGCGAATCGACAACTGGTAGTTGAGCAGCGCCGCGGCCTGTCCGGCTTCAGCCTGTGCGACCTGACCGCTGACCGCGCCGAAGGTGAAGATCGGTCCGACGATCGAGCCGGTGTAGTTCCATACCCGCGACGAGCCCTTGAACAGATTCGACAGATCGGAGCTGGCGCCGCCGAAGGCGCCGGTCAGCGAGATCGACGGGAAATACAGGGCTTTCGCCGCGCCGATCTGCGCGTTCGCGGCAATCAGGGTCTGCTCGGCCTGCAGCAGGTCAGGGCGACGCTCGAGCAAGGCTGACGGCACACCCGCCGGCACCTGCGGCAAGACGAGGTCGTCGACCGACTTGCCGCGCGCGATCGGACCGGGGTCGCGCCCGATCAGCACCGCCAGCGAGTTCTGGGTCTGCGCGATCTGCGATTCGATCAGCGGGATCTGCGCTGCCGCCGACTCGTATTGCGACTGCGCCTGCACGACGTTCATCTTCGACACCTGGCCGTACTTGTACTGCAGCTCGAAGAGCTTGACCGACTCGCCGTAGGCCGACAGCGTCTTCTTGGCGACCGCCAGTTGCGCGTCGAGGCCGCGCAACTGCAGGTAGCTGTTGGCGACCGAAGCGACGAGCGAGAGGACCACGCCGCGCCGCGCCTCGTCGGTGGCCAGCAGATTGGCCAGCGCCGCCTCGGACTGCCGCCGGATGCGGCCCCACAGGTCGATTTCCCAACTCGCCGACAGCCCCGCCTGGTAGGCCGTGCTCGGGTTCGGATAGTCGCGCAGCAGCGCCGCGAAAGCCGGTTCGAGCGAGCGCTGGCGCTCGCCGCTGGCGCCATAGCCAAGCTGCGGAAACAGTTGCGAGCGCGTCTGCGTGAGCACCGCCGCCGCCTGCTCGACGTTGGCGGCGGCGATGGCGATGTTGCTGTTGTGCGCCAGCCCTTCGGCGATCAACTGGTCGAGCACGGGATCCTGGAACTGCTTCCACCACAAGGTGTCGGCGGTGTCGGCGGCATCTTTCGGTGCGTATTGGAAGGCCTCGGGCGCAGCGACCTGCGGGCGCCGGTAGTCGGGGCCCAGCAGGCAACCGGCCAACAGGATTGCCGTGGCAGCGAGCACCAGCAGGCGCCTCATTCCCGTTGTCCTGTGGGCGGGGCGGCGGCTGCTGCCGGTGCGCCGCCGCCTTTTCTGCGCTCGGCCAGGCGGTCGAAGAGGTAGAAGAACAGCGGCACGTAGAGCATCGCCAGCGTTGTCTCGCCGATCATGCCGCCGATGATGCCGGTGCCGATCGAATGACGGGCATTCGCCCCGGCGCCGAGCGCCAGCGCCAGCGGCAGGCAGCCGAAGGCAAATGCCAGCGAGGTCATGATGATCGGCCGCAGTCGCTGCTCGCCGGCGAGCACGGTCGCTTCCATGATCGACTTGCCTTGCTTGCGAAAGTCGACGGCCGCCGAGACGCGCAGCACGGCGTTCTTGGCGCCCAGACCGATGAGGACCAGCAGACCGATCTGGAAATAGACGTCGTTTTCGAGGCCGCGCGCCCAGTTGGTGAGCAGCGCGCCGAGGATGCCGAAGGGCACCGCGGTCATCACCGCGCCGGGCAGCGTCCACGACTCGTATTGCGCGGCCAGTACCAGGAAGACGATAAGCAGCCCGAAGACAAATGCCAGCGCCGAGGTGCCGCGGGACTTCTTCTCCTCGAAGGCGAGCCCGGACCAGGCGAAGGTATAGCCCGCCGGCAGGATCTCGCCGGCCACCTCCTCCATCGCCGCGATCGCCTGGCCGGAGCTGAAACCCGGTGCCGGGTTGCCGATCACCTTGGCCGCCGGGAAACCGTTGAAATGCGGCAGGATGTCGGGTCCGACGGTCCAGTGGGTCGTCACCACCGCCGACAACGGCACCATCTTGCCCTGGTTGTTGCGCGTGTATAGCCGCGTCAGGTCCGCGGGCTGCTGGCGGAAGCTGGCGTCGGACTGCACGATCACCCACCAGACGCGACTGAACTGGCTGAACTGGCTGGCCGTCAGCGAACCGAACTGCGCCTGGATCGCGCTATAGACGTCCTGCACCTGCAGGCCGAGCAGCGTCGCCTTGTCGCGATCGACATCGGCACGCAACTGCTGTGCCTGTGCGTTGAAAGTGCTGTTCAGCGATGCCAGTTCGGGACGCGTGCGCGCCTTGTCGAGGAAGGCGCGCGTCAGCGCATCGAGCTTCAGCGGGTCACCGGCGGCGGTGTCCTGGATCCAGAACTCGAAACCGCCGGTGGTGCCGATGCCCGGAATCGCTGGCGGCGCGATCGGCAGGACGATCGCCTCTTCGATGTGCTTGGCCTGGTCGTAGAACGCGAGCAGGATCGCGCGCGCGTTCTGGCTGCGCGCCGAATCCAGCGAACCATAACGCGTGGCGAAGTCCTTGAAGGTGACGAAGAAGGTGGCCGCGTTGGCCTTGTAGCCGGCATCGATCAGGCTGTAGCCGGTGATCATCGAACGCCGGTCGACGCCCGGTATCTGCGCCAGGATCGCATCGACGCGGTCGGCGACCGCCTGCGTGCGGTCGAGGCTGGCGGACTGCGGCATGATGATCGCCACCATCGCGTAGCCCTGGTCCTCGTTGGGCACGAAGCTCGTCGGCAGCAGGTGAAAGAGGTGCCAGATGCTGTACAGGAACACGCCGAGCAGCACGAAGGCGAGGAGCATGCGCTTGATGACCCATTCGACGGCATGCCCGAAGGCGCGCGTCACGCGGTCGACCTGGCGGTTGAACCAGGCGAAGAAGCCGCGCTGCGGTGCCGGCGAGTGCTTCAGCAGCAAGGCACACATCGCCGGTGTCAGAGTCAGCGCGACGAAACCGGAGATGCTCACCGAAATGACGATGGTGATTGCGAACTGCCGGTAGAGCTGGCCGGTGGTGCCGGCCAGGAACGCCGCCGGAACGAAGACGGAGGCCATGACCAGAACCACGGCGACAAGGGAACTGCCGATCTCGCCCAGCGAGCGGATCGTCGCCTCCTTGGCCGCCAGATGGTGTTGCGCCATGTTTCGTTCGACGTTCTCGACGACGACGATGGCATCGTCGACGACCATGCCGATTGCCAGGATCAACCCGAACAGCGTCAGCAGGTTGATCGAGAAACCGAGCGCCAGCATGCCGGCAAAGGTGCCGACGAGAGCGACGACGATCGCCACCGCACAGATCAGCGTCGTACGCAGGTTCTGCAGGAACAGGTAAACGATCAGCACGACCAGGACCATCGCCGCGGCCAGCGTCTTCAGCACCTCCTCGATCGACAGCCGGACGAAATCGTTGGTGTCGAGCGCCACCACCACATCGAGCCCTTCGGGAAAGCGCGACTTCATTTCCGTCAGCGCCGCGCGCACGGCTTGCGAAACGACCAGGCCATTGGCGCCGGGCTGCTGGTAGATGGCGATCAAGGTCGTCGGTTCGCCGTTGATCCGGGTATTGACGACGTACTGGCGCAGGCCGACTTCTGCGCGTGCGACGTCGCCGACGCGGACGATCGCGCTGCCGTCCTGGTTGGCGCGCAGGATGATCTTCTCGTACTGGCGTGGATCGGTAAAGGGACTCTGCGTAACCACCGGGAAACTCAGCTCGACGGCGTCGGCGGTCGGCTGCTGGCCGATCTGGCCGGCGCCGAAGAGCGCGTTCTGGGTGTTGATGGCGTTGGCGATGTCACTGGTGGTAATCGCCAGCGACGCCATCCGGTCGGGGTTCATCCAGATGCGCATCGCCTGGTCGGCAACGCCCATGATCTGCGCCTGGCCGGCGCCGGGAACGCGCTTCAGCGCGTCGAGTACATACACGTTCGCATAGTTGGCGACGTAGCCGGGGCTGTAGCGGCCGCCCTTGCCGGTAACGCCGAGCAGCATCATGATCGTCGACGACTTCTTCTGCACCGACACGCCCTGCTGAGTTACCGCCGAAGGCAACTGCGGCAGCGCCAGGTTCACCCGGTTCTGCACCTGCACCTGCGCGATGTCGGGGTCGGCGTCGAGCGCGAAGTAGACGGTCAGCAGGAGCTGACCCGTGGCCGAGCTGCTCGACGTCATGTAGAGCATCTTGTCGACGCCGTTGATCTGCGCCTCGATCGGTGCCGCCACCGAATCGGCCAGCGTCTTCGAATCGGCACCCGGGTAGGTCGCCTGAACGGTCACCTGTACCGGCGTGATCGCCGGATACTGCTGCACCGGCATGACGAAGATCGACACCAGTCCGGCAATCGACAGGATGATCGCGACGACCGCCGCGAAGATCGGGCGCTCGATGAAGAAGCGGGAAAACATGCCGACTGCTCAGGAACCGGCCGCCGCCGGTCTGGGCGCAGGCGGTTTCACCGTCACCGTTGCCCCCGACGACAGGCGCATGCCGCCATCGACGACGAGCTGATCGCCAGCCTGCAGTCCCTCGCTGACGAACCAGTGCTCGCGGTACCAGTCGCCGACGACGATCGGCCGCTGCTCGGCCTTGCCCTCCTTGTTGACCAGCCAGACGAAATGACCCTGAGCTCCCTGCTGCACGGCACGCTGGGGGATCAGGATGGCATTCGGCCGCAGCGCGCCCTGCAGTCGCGCCCGCACGTACTGGTTGGGGCGCAGCAGCCCGTCCGGGTTATCGACCGTCGCACGGATCAGGAAGGTGCCGGTCTGCGAATTGTACGAGGGGTCGGTAAAGGTGATTTTGCCGGTATGGGGAAACAGATTCCCGCCACCCAGTTCGATCTCGACCACCAGCTTGTTGTCGGCGGGCAGCTTGAGCAGCCCTTTCCTGATGTTGTTGCGAATGCGCTCGACTTCGTTCTCGGAGATGCTGAAGTTCACCCACATCGGCGTGAGCACCGAGACGGTCGTCAACTGGCTGTTCTGCGAACTGACATAGGTGCCTTCGGCGACGGCGGCGAAACTCGTCACGCCGGCGACCGGCGAAGTGATCCTGGTGTACGAGAGATCGAGCTTTGCCGACTCCAGTTGCGCCTTCGACTGCGCGACGGCGGCGCCAGCCTGCTCGTACTGGCCCTGCGCGTCGTCGAGGTCTTTCTGCGACAGGGCGTCCTGCTCGACCAGCGGCTTGGTGCGCTTGAGATTGGCGGTCGCCACCTGCAGCGACGCCTGGTTGCGCTGCAATGCCGCTGCCGCGCCATCGACCTGCACCTGGAACGGCTTGGGATCGATCTGGAACAGCAACTGGCCGGCCTTCACCACCGCGCCCTCGGTGTACACACGCTTGTCGAGGAAGCCGGAAACGCGCGCCTGGATATTGACGGCCTGCGAACTCTGCGTTTGCGCCACGTATTCGGCCGACACCGGCACGTCGCGCACCTCGATCGTCAGCGTCGTCACTTCGAGCGGCGGTGGCGCCGGCTTTGCCGGCTCGCGGCCACAAGCGGCGAGGGCGGCCAGGCCCAGGACGAGGGTGGCAGAGTGCATGCTCAGTCGCCCGACAAGCCGGCGACGCTGATGCAGAAAGGATTTGGGCATCGACTTGTGCAACCGTGAAGGACGGCAAGAGGAAGCTTTGGAAACGCAACGGCACCCGGCGGAGTATCCCCGGCAGCCGACAGTCAGTCAACTCCACGCCTGCTCTACGAACTGGTGATGCTCTGATGGGCTTCTTGAGCTTCTTGAACCGCCTGCGGGCGTCGAGTTCCGACCGCTCTGAATGGGGGGACTTCTGGTTCGAACTGGTCTCCGTGCGCACGTCCAGTGGCATGCGTGTCTCGGCGGACAACGCCCTGCGCCTGGCGGCGGTGTACGCCAGCGTGCGCATCCTGGCCGAGACGATGGCCTCGTTGCCGTTCGTGTTCTACCGGCAGCGCGCCGATGGCGGCAAGGACCGGGTGACGGATCACTGGTTGTATCGCTTGTTCGCGAAACGTCCGAACCGGTACCAGAACCCGTATGAGTGGCGCGAGATGCTGCAGGGCCACCTGGCGTTGAGGGGCAACGCCTACAACCGGATCGTCGCCAACGGCCGGCGTGAGATTGTCAAACTGGTGCCGATCCACCCGGACCGGATCCGGATGGAACTCACCCCCTCGGGTGACTACCGCTATCGGGTGACCGACCGGGACGCGCAGTTTCTCGAACTGCGCAAGTTCCGGATCACCGACATCGCGCGGCTGTTCCGCGTGCCGCCGCACATCATCGCGGATCTCGATCGCGCGACCTTCTCGAACATTGAGCAGCAGAGTCTGGAATTCGAGATGCACACGATGACGTCTTGGGCGGAGCGTTGGGAGGCGAGCCTCGAGGCGGAGTTGCTGTTCGACGGCGACGATCTGGCAGTCGAGTTCGGCTTGGCCAACCTGATGCGCAGCGACGCGGCTGGCCGCTCGTCGTACTACCAGAGCCGCATCCAGGACGGCCGTTTGGCGGGGAGGTGGTCGCATCAATCGCTGCCTACCGCGCGGTGCGCGAAGCGCGCCGGGAGGCGGCCACCGCGGTCTCCAGCGGTGGGATCGCCGTCCTGCCCTTGTATGGCGTCGTCACTCAGCGTGGCAACATGGTCGACGACGTGTCGGGGCCGGGCAGCGTCCGCACGCAGCAGTTTGCGTCTGTGTTGGGCCAGCCGCTGGCGGATGACTCGGTCGTCAGATCCTGATCGACATCGATAGTCCGGGCGACGGCGTCTATGGGGCGTCCGCGTTGGCGGACGAGGTTACCAGTGCCCGGGTGCAGAAGCCGATGGTGGCAATTGCCAACCGCCTCGCTGCCAGTGGGTCGTACTGGATCGGCTGCTCGGCGTCGGAGTTCTACGTCGCGCCGGGTGGCGAGGTCGGCTCGATCGCCGTCTGGCAGGCGTATTTCGACTACTCGCAGGCGTTTGCTGCCGGGGGCGTGAAGCCCACGTTGATCTCGGCCGGCAAGTACAAGGTCGAGGGCAATCCGTGTGCGCCGCTCGACGAGGAGGCGCAGGGCTTGATGCAGTCGCGGGTGGATGACTACTACACCAGCTTTACCAAGGTGGTGGCGCGTGGGCGCGCCGTGCCGATTGCGCAGGTGCGCGACGGGATGGGGCAGGGTCGTGTGCTCGGCGCCGACGCAGCGTACGCGCAACGGGCGAGCGAGATTCTGTGATAATGGGAACGCGCAGTTGAGACCTCGTTGCACGGTTTGGTGCTGCGTGCGATCGCGTTGGTCGGCCGAAGTGAACGGCTGATGCCGGCCACCAAGAGTCATTCAAGGCTCTTTTCGGGACTATGAGAGAAAACCGCATTCATATCGCAAAGTCACCGTGAGCACTCCGGTCACTGCGGGATCGGCGAAGGCGACGGAGGTTGCCGAGGCATTTTGGCAACCACATGATCACGATAACAGTGAGTGGAACTGGGAGGCCATCATCCAATCTGCCTCTTTGCTTTCTTCATTACTGCCTGCGGAGGCAACCGCAGCGAGGCGTATCAGGCAATGGAAATCTTGATCGACATCATCCTCAAGGCTGGCCGTTCTGCCGTTGAGCTTGCTTTCTTCGTCCTGTTGCCGGTCATGGTGGTCATGCTCACCCTGATGCGTATGCTCGAGGCCCAAGGCATGCTCGACTGGTTGGCTCAACGACTGGCGCCGGCGTTGAGACCCTTCGGGCTTGGCGGATTGGGTGTTTTCGCTGCACTACAAATAAATTTTGTCAGTTTCGCTGCCCCAATTGCAACCTTGACCATGATGGAACAACGCGGCGCTTCAGATCGTCATATTGCAGCCACCTTGGCAATGGTTTTCTCGATGTCACAAGCCAATGCAGCGTTTCCAATGATGACGATGGGTCTGAACTTTGGCACAACTTTGGCATTTTCTCTGGTCGGAGGGTTGGCAGCAGCGTCAGCGACATACTATCTGTTCGGCCGCCACCTCTCTGCAGCAGAGGGAGTGGTCGATGAAACACTTCCACACCAATCAGCGGACAGTGCCAAGGGCGTGCTTGACGTCATCAATCGGGCCGGTGCCGAGGCCTTCAAAATTGCTGTTGGGGCCATCCCCATGCTAGTGCTGTCACTGGTGGTGGTTATCGCCTTGAAGCGTTTTGGTGTCATTGATCTGCTCACAGAATGGCTGACACCGCCAATGCTCCCAACCTAACACGCGATTAGCATAAATTCAGGAACCCGCCGAGAAACCGGTTGCGCGCCGGGCGAGGACAAGGCAAAGTGGGTATCCCCTTGATACGGATGTAAAATTTTATATGCCGCGATCTTTATGTCAACGTCGTTGACTCGTTTTCCAAGTATCTTGTTTCCCAAGCTTTTTTCCTTGATGCGCGTCTTTCGACGAAAGCTTTCTCGCGAACGGGCTTCCTCAGTTTTCCCCGCCTGATCGCCTGCCTGCTCGGCGGATACACGTCGAAAGTGCAGTCTGAACTCGACGCGTTCTTCGCCAATCTGGCGAACCGCGCCGACCTGCTGCGAGAAGTCTCCGCACAAGCCTTTGCCAAAGCCCGAAAGCAGGTGTCGGCCACCGCCTTCGAGCTTCTCAACGATCACTTCCTCGCCTTGGTCGATACGCAGTTCGGCTTTCCCCTCTGGCGCGGTCTGCGGGTCGTCGCCGGCGATGCCACGGTCCTGCGCCTGACTTTGTTCGGCAAGACCCGTGACGGCAGGCCATTTGTTCGCCACGTGGTCGACGCCATTGGCTTCGCACTGTATCTGCCCGGGATCGAAATGACCCTGGCGGCCACGCTGTATTCTCCTGACGTCGGCGAGCGTCAGATGCTCTTCGAACATCTCGATAAACTCCGTTCCAAGGACATTCTGGTGCTCGACCGCGGTTACCCAGCCTACTGGCTCTTCGCCGCCTTGTTGCAGCGCGGGCGGCACTTCTGCATGCGAGCGGACAGCCTCAATTTCAGCGCTATTCAAGCCTTCCGCCGATCCGGCCTGGCCGAGCAAATCGTCAGGCTGCCCGCTCCCTGCAAACAGGATGCGCTGGACTACGAAATTGCCGCCACGCCTTGTGAGGTGCGCCTGATTCGCCAGGTCTTCGGCCACAAGGTGCGTGTCCTCGTGACCTCGCTCCTCGACCTCGACGCCTATCCCGCTGCCGAATTCGGGGCGCTCTATCACTCGCGGTGGAGAATTGAGGAAGCCTTCAAACGGATCAAGCACCGTCTGGCCCTGGAGCATCTGTCGGGCATGTCCTGGTTGGCCGCACGACAAGACTTCGGCGCTAAAATCCTCTGCGACAACATCAATGCCCTGGCCGTCCATGCCGCCAGCGAATCCCTCGATCCCAACACCCGCGCAAGTTACTTCATCAACCGCGGCGACACCTTCTCGCGCATCAAGCGTACACTCGGACGCTGGCTCCTCCAAGGCCGCGACGCCCTCGACAACATCACCTCGGTCTTCAACGAACTCATCAAGAACCTCGTCCAGATAAAACCAAACCGGTCATACCCCAGGAAATTCACCCAAAAACCACATTTATCACACGCTTACAAAAGTGGAGTATGACAAGGTTCTGATAGGTTGGGAGCATTGGCGCAAGGCTGGCTCAGCTTGTTAAGACGCAGTCGGTTGAGGATGTCAAGGTTCTCGCTATATCCGCAGCCAAACAGCTTTCAAACGTAGTGTTACGTCCGCCCCTAAACGGGATTGAAGGGCTTTGAATATCGCGCGTACTTTGAGCAGGAAGATCGAAGGATCTCCTGAGCGAAGGCGGAATGAAGAAGGACGGAGAAGGGCTGGAACACCTCTGCTATCGTGGGAAGTTATCGAGACGACCGAGATAGAAAAGAGCCCAGCCCATGCAACGAATTGTAGCCGGCATCACCACGCTTGAGCAGCACGTTGAGACGACTCAAAAGGCCGCTGAAGTGTATCGACCGAAGTCGTGCCCGCACTGCGGGCTGGGAGTGGTCCATCAGCATGGTCACTATGAGCGAAAGGCCGACCGCCGAGCCGTGCCGCCACGGCTCAACCCGATCCCCATCCTTCGCTACCGTTGTGCCGGATGCCGACGCACGTGTTCGCGCCTGCCGGAATGTATCGCACCGCGACGCTGGTATGACTGGTCGGTGCAACAGCAAGTCCTGCAGCAGCGGCTGAACGGCGCGGCAGAGCACCCCGGCGGTCCACCTGACCGGCACACGGGCGCGCGCTGGTGGAACTGGTTGCAGGAGCGGGGAAAGGACTTTGTGTTTCACCTGCGCGTGCGCTTTGCCGAACTCGGCCGGGCCGTTGACACGCACGGCTTTTGGCACCAGGTGTTCAACAGCCTGGGTCTGCCGCGGGCCATGTTCTGGCTCGATCAAGAGATGAGCGTCCCATGATTTCCTGACACCGAGCGAGTGGCGGACGGTGGGGACCCCGCCCGGGCGGGGTCCCCACACAGTTTGCTCGTGGCATTATTTCGGCCCTTTTGTTTTGATGACGACTCCCATTCACCCCGAGGAGTCGTCATGAATCGAATCAATCCGATCGCCTTGTTTCGCCTGTCCGTCCTGGGTTCGCTGACCAGCCGGGAACGGCTGGATCACGGCGAATTGCAGCAGACCATCCGCGCCCTGGCCGAGCGCGAATACACCATTCCCGGCACGCGTCGGCGCCATGTTGCCGAGAAGACGATTCAGGGCTGGTATTACACTTACCTTGCCCAGGGCATCGATGGCCTGACACCCAAGACCCGTATCGACCGCGGGCAATCGAAGCTATCGCAAGCCATTCAGACCGCGATCCTTGCCGCGAAGCGCGACAACCCGCGCCGCTCGATCCGTCAGATTCGCCAGTTGCTCGAAGCCACCGGAACGGTGGCTCGCGGCAGCCTGTCGCGCTCGACGGTCCACCGGCTGCTGCAACAGCACGGCCTGTCGCGGATCAGCGGCTCGGCCAGCCTGCCCGAGGAGAAGCGCAGCTTCGTCGCCGCTTCCGCGGGCGCCATCTGGTATGGCGATGTGATGCACGGTCCCCGCGTGCCTCACGAGGGCAAGCTCGTCAAGGGGTATCTCGTCTCGCTGTTCGACGATGCCTCACGTCTGGTGGCTCACAGCGCTTTCTGCCCCGGCGAAACGGCGCTCGACATCGAAGGGGTGCTCAAGCAGGCGCTGCTGAAGCGAGGCATCCCGATCAAGCTCGTCGTCGATAACGGCGCGGCCTACCGCGCTGAGACCCTGCAGGGGATCTGCGCCCGCCTGGGCATTCACCTGATCTATTGCCGGCCCTATGCGCCCGAGGGCAAGGGCAAGTTGGAGCGCTGGCACCGGACCTGCCGCGACCAGTTCCTGTCGGAACTCGACGAGCGCCACATCAACAGTTTCGAGGACCTCAATGCGCGTCTCTGGGCCTGGCTGGAGCGGGTCTATCACCATACGCCGCATGCCGGCCTCGACGGGATGACGCCGCTCGCGCGCTACCAGCAGGATTTGTCGAAGATTCGTTCGCTGGGAGCGCTGGCCGCGCAGCTCGATGCCTTGTTCCGGTATCGCGTCAGCCGTCGAGTCAGGAAGGATGGCACGGTGTCGTATCAGGGGGCGCGCTTCGAAGTGCCTTTCGAACTCTCCGGCAAGACGGTGTGTCTGGTCGTCGATCCGCATAGCGGGGCGGTCATCGAGGTCGAGGACGAGCACGGCAAGGGGATCGGCGCCGCGACCCCGCTCGATGCCCTGGGCAATCTCGATCGCCAACGAAATAAATCCGACCCGACAGACGCCGCTCCCGCCTCGCCGTCTGGCCCGAATCTGATCGAACTCACCTATCGTCAGTATTACGACCGCAAAGGAGACTGAAGATGTATCTGCAACACTTTGGTCTGCGCCATCCGCCTCTGGGCAAGGACGCCGCCGAGCTGTGGGATGACGGTGCGCTGGCGCAACTCGCCGAGCGCTTCCAGTGGCTTCTGCAATCGCCGGGCCTCGGCCTGCTGACCGGCGAGGCCGGCGTGGGCAAGACGGCCGCCTTGCGCCTCGTGACCGCCAAGCTCAATCCGCATCGCTACCAAGTCATCTACCATGCCGAGACCGATTTCGGACGGGCAGACCTTTACCGGTGCCTGGCCCAATCCCTCGGCCTTCAGCCGAGTTATCGTCGCGCCCAACTGTGGCGCGACATCAAGGCGCATATCCATCATCTGGCCGACGCCAAGCAACTTCTGCCGGTCTGGATCCTCGACGAGGCGCAGAATCTGCCACCCGAATTCTTCCGCGATTTCCCCGCTTTTCTCAACTTCGCCTTCGATTCGCGCGATCTCATCACTGTCTGGCTGGTCGGTCACCCGATCCTCGCCCAAACCCTCGAACGGGCGTCTTACGCCGCACTCGCCGGCCGCATCCAGGCACGCGTGCATCTGCGACCGGTGCTCGAACGCGAGCGCTTTGCGCAACTCGTCGGCCATGCCCTCAAGAGCGCCGGGTGTGCGCATACCCTGCTCACCGATTCCGGCCTGGAACTCCTGCGCCAAGCCAGCAAGGGCCTGCCGCGCCACGCCGGGCGCATCCTGCGCACCGCCATGCGTCTGGCGGTGCCGCGCGCACTCAATCATTTGCCCGACGATCTGCTGCAAGCGGCTATCGAGGAGTTGCGATGAAACGCCGCCCTCACTCCCTCTTCCCCGACGGCCTCTCCGACGAAAGTGCGGCGGCGATCAGCGAGTTCCTTCACCAACTCGCCGCTGCTTGTGAGGCCCGCTACCTCGTCCAGCTTCGCCGCCACCGCAGCCGTCAGATGAACCTCTACGATCCCGAAGCCCCTTGGAGAATACCTCCAGGCGAGCCCTTCTAGCCCTCTCGTCCCACGCTGACGCCGGAACCTCTTCTTCCGGCGTCAGCGTGGGACTTTGCCATCATCTCAACCTCGAATGGCTCGGGTTGAAGAGTTCCAGATATCGCGGGACGTAACACGTAGCCCCGGCGGAGACTGCCGCTACGGGGATTACTCTTGACGCCTTTAGGGCGTTAGGCGCATATCCTTATACACAACTCACCCCGGGGCCGCCTCACGCATGAACTGGAGGCCGACGACGAAGTCCATGACGCGCTGCAACCCGATCCAGATGGTTTTGACGCCTGGCTCGCCGTCGCCTTTGCGCGCCAGGAAACCGCCGAGCATGGCCACCAATCGCAGGACCTGGTTGAGAGTTGGTGGGTCAGCCGGAGGTTTCTTTTTGTTGAGGAGATAGGCGGCATGCCATTCATCTTGGTCGAAGAACAAGTCGGCTGGCAAGTCTGGACACGTCCGGCCGAATCGCATCAGCATCGCGATGCGCCAGGAAACGATGAGGTACAGCGCGATGGCGCGTTGCAGGCCGTCGATCGTGCGCAATTGCAGGGACTCGATCCGGCAGCCGTTCTTGAGGATGTGGAAGAGGATCTCGATCTCCCAGCGCGCGCGATACCAGTCAATCAGCTCCGCCACCTCGGCGAGCGTCTCGGCGGTGCGATTGGTCAGCAGGCGCCACTCAACCGGGGTGCTGCCGGCAGGGGGGTCGATCTCCTTGGCCACCACACAGGTAGCTCGGATCGTTTTGTTCTTGCCATGCGGAAGATCAACGACGCGCGCCCAAAGTTGCTGGCGCACTACGCGAGCTTTCTGGCCATCTCTCGCCGGCAGGGTGAAAGAGATTCCGCCGAGTTCCTCACCAGACGTCACCGTTTGCCACAGCTTCTGGCCGTCGGGCAGCGCTCGATCGTGCTGGGCACGCAGCAACCAGTCGGCCGGGGTCTCCAATTCGCCGGCACGGGCCATCAGTTCGATCATGTCGGACTCGCGGTCGGCGACGTAGACCAGCCGGGTGTCCGGCAACTCCGCCGCCAACTCGGCCACTCGTTCATAGCCCTCGACCCAGCGCGTGCTCTCTTTGATCCCTGGGCGCTGGCCGTTGGCGTCTTTCGGCTCGCGCGCCCACATCCACGCATCCAGAACCCCCAAGGGCTCGCGATCCGTACTCACTGCGTACGTCGGATGCACGTACAGACCGCGCTGAGCTTCATAGCTCAAGGGGCCCAAGCCGTCGATGCTTTGCCCGTTGAAGTCCAGTTCGGTCGTGTCCTGCAGCATCAGCACGACCTTGTGGCAGGCGATCCGCGTCCGCGAGCACGACCAATGAGGTCTCAGGATGCCCTCCCACGTGACGGCATCATTGTCCAGGAAGCGGTAGGCCGCAATCGTCTCCGACCAGCCCGAACACGCCGACGGGATACTCGGTGTCGGTTTGGCCGCCAGCGTGTCCAACAACGTGATCGCTCGCTTGTTCAGTCGTCGGTCCCCCAAGTCAACTTCCTTCAGCTCCTCCCCAGCCCAGCCCATTCTGCCACCTTCTCAAAAAAATCGGCAGCTTACAACGAGATGCTAAAGTTGTGTATAAGGATATGCGTTAGGCGTGGAAAAGGCTAGCCTGCTCGATGCTGGCTTGACTTCAAAGCATCTAAGACAAATGAAAGTAATGAAGGTAATAGTGAAGTAGCGTTCAGCTCAATCGCTCGATCACCCTGTGCCGCCATCGCTGCGCCATTTAGAGCCCGAGCTGAGTTCCCCAGCTCTCTACTACGACAACAACCTCGTTCTTGAATCGGCACAGTTGAGATTTGGGGTAGGCGACGTCATCTGGCTCCGTGAAGTTCGGCATGCAGGGACCGCCGTTACGACTGTGTTCCCCTTGCACGATGTGCGAGGCTATACGGTCACACCACACTCCGACGGCTATCGTAAGCGGTCTTGGGGGGTGGTAAGCAGACGCCGGATCGAGCACTGTCGCTTTCTTTCGCGATCGCTTGGCGTTGGACTCGCGGCAACCCGCTGCGCGGCGCCGTTCATCGCCCATTGCGACCCCCTGATGATCGCCGCATAATGCGGCAGCGGTGGACGCAGCACCATCGCGGTTCTCTTTTGCTGCGTCATTGAAAGGAGACGAGACATGGCTGGCAAGAAAGCCCTTTTTGTGGGCATCAACAAGTTTGCGAACTACTCGCAGTTCACCCTCAACGGCTGCGTCAATGACGCCAAGGACATGGCGGCTCTCTACAAGGACCTGCTGGGATTCAAGACCACCGAGATGAGCACGCTCACCGATGCCCAGGCAACCAAGGCCAACATCATGGCCAGACTCAACGCCATGGTCGCCGACGCGAAGGCCGGCAAGCTCAACTATCTCGTGTTCAGCCTTTCATCGCACGGCACCCAGATGAACGACACCAGCGGCGACGAGCCGGACGGCAAGGACGAGGCCTTCGTGCCGCATGACATCGCCGAGAAGAACGGCGCCTGGGACCCCGCCCGTATCATCAGTGACGACGAATTCCACGATCTTTTCGTGCAACTGCCGGCCAACGTTCTGCTGGAGGTCTACCTCGATACCTGCCACAGCGGTACCGGTCTGCGCGGAGCCGAGTTCGGCCTGCATGCGCCGAGAGCCCGTTACATCGCTCCGCCCGACCATGAATTCGAGCAGAAGACGGCCAAGATGCGTGGCTTCGCGCTCGACCGCCCGCCCGCGGGCAGTGCCAAGAAGGGGGCCGCCGAGGCCAGCAAGGCGGCCGTCGCCGGGGCGCACCACGTTCTGTGGACGGGCTGCAAGGCCAACCAGACGAGTGCCGACGCCTACTTCAATGGTCGCTACAACGGTGCCTTCACCTACTATTTCGTGAAGGTGATGCGCGATACCCAGAACAAGCTTTCGCGCAAGGCGGTGATCGCCAAGATGCGGGCGCTGATGAAGAGCGGTTTTGCACAAACCCCGCAACTGGAAGGCAATGCCACCAACCGCGGGCAGGCGATCGTCTATTGACCGGTAGCTGGTGTCGGTAAGGCGGGGGGTCCTGGCGGAGCCCCCGCTTCGTTTCCGGCCCTGGGCCAACCAGGGCTTGGCAGTGGTGACGCCGGTCGGTGTGGTCGCCGAACCGGCATGCCGATTACGGTCGGGCAGTCGCAGTCGTTTTCGCGTCAGCTCTTGATCTGCATCCGGCCGAGATAGTCGCGCTTGCTGAGCGGCACGCCCCGCATGCGCAGCATGTCGTACGCGGTAGTGGCGTGGAAATGCAGGTTGGGCAGCGAGAACGACATCAGAAAGCCCTCGGCGGTAAAGGGTATGCTGCGTTCGCCGAACTTGAACACGACCTCCTTGCCCTGCATCGCGTCGACCGTTTCCCGCGTGAGCTTTTCCAGTGCCGAACGCGCGTCGGCGACGATGGCCTGCAGCGCGGCGTAGTCCTGGTCCGCCATGCCGGTCGGCGGCGCGAACACCCCGGATTGCACGCCGTCGATGGCGCCTTTCGAGTGGTGTGCCACCGAGATGATCTGAAAGCGGAACGGCAGCATGTCCGGGTACAGGCGCATCTCGACGATGTCGTTCGGATCGGTGCCTGTCTCCCGGCAATGACTCGCGCCCTTGTCGAGAAAGCCCGAGACGGCTCCGAGCACCTGCAGAAACGATGAAACGCTGACGTCGTAAAGGGGAATGGCCATGCTATGTCACCTCCGTAAGTCCTGGTTGCGAAAACCGGCAATGGCCCCCCGCCGCCTCCTTGCGCGCTCGCGGTCCGTCCGGCAAATCACCAGCGCCCGATGCGCCGGTACTTCTTGCCGCAAGCCGCGGTCAGTGACGACGGCGTCGACTCTCGCCTCGCTGTCCCCGGCATCGGTCACCCCGGACTGTTTGTGGTGCGGCACGGCAGGCAGTATAGGATAGGAGTCCGCAGCGAGCGTCGTCAATCGCGAAATCAGAACGAATCCGGGTACAGCCGCGCGAGGATGGTGCGTGCGACTTGCGCGAGCAGCGGCCGCGCATGCCGGGCGATAGCGGCGGTGGACGAATCGGCCGCACGGCCGTCCCACACCATGACCAGTGCGGCGGCGTTCTCGGCGACGACGCCGGTGACCAGCGCTTGCCAGAACGACGGGTACTCGGTTTCGTGCCATTCGCCGCGCCCACGGCCGTAATGAGCGACGGCGAGATAACGCAGTAGCAGAGCGACGACCAGTTCGCTGAGGAACGCATCGTCCCAACGCAAGGTGGTGCCGAGCCGGCCGCGTGCGCGGTTTACGCCGCGCGCCATGCCGGCACCACCGAGCGCACCCAGGACGGCACCGGTGAGCAGGCCGGCACCAAAGGTGAGTCCGCCGGCCATCAGGTCGGCACCCAGTCCGGTCAGGGCGCCGGACAGCGCGCCACCCATCAGCGCGGCCTTGCCGGCGTTGACCGGTGCGGCCAATGTCACTGTCCGCGCCATCCTGCCGAGCAACTCGCTTCCCGCCTGGCCCTCGAGTTCGTGGATGGCGAGCAGGCGGTCCATACTCGCCCGCAGGTTCGCGTCCAGGCGCGCGGCGAGTGCCTGCACGGCACGCGCCTGATCGCCACCGCCGTCGTCGCGGCCGACGCCGATGGCGCGGCCAAGATCGCGCAACGCGCCCTGCAGCCGCTTCTCCGGCAGCGTCTCGCAGTCCGCCACGGCGCGTGCCAGGGTTTCCGCGAGCAGCGCCATCGCCGCGTCGAACTGGGCTTCCCGCCGCACTTGCCAGGCGGCGACGAGGCGTCCGTAGGCGGCTGTGCGCTCAACCGGCAGGACGCCGCCGACGGCGCGCAACAAGGTGATCTCCTGCACCCAGCAGCGGGCGAAGGCATCCAGTGGCAGCACCGCACGGACGAATCGATAGCCGGCCAGCGCTCCATGCCAACGCTCCCGATCGGCTGCCTCTTCGTCGCCGGGACGCGGACGGCCGGTCTGGTTGAGCAGCACGATGACCGGTTTGCCGATCCATTCGAGAACGGCAAGTTCGGGCGCCAGGTAGCCCACGTCCGCCGGTTCCTCGGACGCGTTCACCAGGTACAGCACGACGTCAGCCTGTTCGCGCACGTTGCGCACCGCCTGCTGCGAGAGCCAGAACGCGCGATCGCGGAAACGATCCCAGACCTGCGCCAGGAACCAGCCGATGGGGTTGCCTTGCTGCTGCAGACGCCTGGCCAGGCGGGCGCTGTCGCCGAATCCCGGGGTGTCCCAGAGCAGCAGTTCATCGCCTTCCGGCGTGCTGATCAGGGAATGGCCGGTGGCCTCGAGGGTGACGTGCGGCGCGTCGCGCACCTCGCCGACATCGCGCCCGAGCAGGGTGCGCGCGAGCGTCGTCTTGCCGGCATTGGTGTGCGAAATCAGCGACAGGGAGATGCGATCGGTATTCATCCGGCAGCCTCGAGGCGACGTTCAATCTCGCTCTGTGCAGCGGCCAGGTCAGGTGTCGTCAGATCAAGAAATATCGGCACCAGGGCGAGGTCGGCAAATTGCGCCCGCCATGCCGACCGACGCTCGGCGAGTCGCCGCTCGTCGGCGGCGAAACGGGCGCGCCACGGGCCTTCATCGACGAGCAGGAGCACTGGCGCCCCGCTCGCGAAGGACCGCAGCGCGCGCACGAAGGCGCCCTGCGTTTCGTTCTCCGGTGTAGCCGCCAGGCTGAACAGGGCGAACACCGGGGAATTGCCGTCGAGTCGGGCGGCGCTCGGCGGCGCGTCCTCTTCGCCATAACTCACCGGCGGCGTGCAGAGCATCGCGGCGCTGCTGCCGAAGATGCGCGCGAGCACGCGCTGCAGCCCGGCCAGTGCGGCCGGCAGCGGGTGGTAGCTGTACGGAATGACCGTCAGGTTCAGCGGTGTCGACCGGTAGCCGCGCAACAGGCGTTGGAAATAGGGGTCGTCGAAACGGTCGATCAGGTCTGCCGATCGCTGTCGTTCGATCAGGGCGTTGAGCAGCGCCAGAAGGAGCCGTGGAGCCACCACCACGATGACGATCGTCGCCGCCAGGCGATGCAGCCAGAGCGCTGCGTTTTCCGTGGGCGGCGAGACGCCGAAACGGATGGCCGCCAGCGCCTCGACATCCGGCAGGGGTTGGCCGGTGAGCCACACGCCGGGCGCCAGCATCAGCGCGAGCAGCCGATGAACGGCCTCGCTGCCGAGAAAGGTGCTTTCCCAGCCGGCGCGGTACTCGAAGGCGAGGCCGCGGAGATAGAAGCCGGCGACGACGCCGACCGCAAACAGTGCGGCAGCAAGGTGGAGTATGCGCGTGGCCCGCGAGGCATAGAGAGGCGCCGCGACGGTACTCCAGTCGCTGATCAGGCGGGCCAGCACCGACGCCGGCAGGTGCATCCCGCGCTGACGCAGCCAGCCGTCCCTACCCGTCGCCCAGCGCACGAGAATACGCCGCACGGTGCTCCAGGCCGGCGCTTGGCCAAGCTGGTGGCGCAGCCAGCCGACGACGATCAACAGGTATACCGTCAGGTTCCACACGAGCAGCCCGAGGATCGGCGGCGCCAACAGATTGATGCGTTGCCCACCCCCGAGGTGGTCGATGACGACGCCGGCCAGAAACGCCAGGACGATCACTGCCGTGCCGATCCAGGGACGCCAGCCGAGTCCGTCGACGGCGGCAACGAAAGCCTGGTCGCGGCTACGCAAACGCTCGAAGGCCAGGCCGGCGCGGCGGGCGACGAAGGCGGCCGGACTCGCCCCTTCGCCGACGACTTCGGCCGCCGCGTGGCTGGCCCACGCGCGGTCCTCGTCGGTCCACAGGTGGCCGTCCCGGTCAACCGTTTCCACCACGCGCAGCGCAGTGGTCAGCAGGGCCTCGCGTTCGTTCATCGGCCAAGGATAGCAAATCCCCGGCAGGCGGGTTCAGTTGGTCGCCCGCGATTGCAGCCGGAACACGCCTTGCTGGACCAGACCCGGGCTTTCGGCCTGGTACTGGCCCGAGAAACTGCCCGCCGAGCACGCGCCGGCCATTTTCAGCAGGAAGCCTTCATTCATCCATCCCTGCATCAGGCACTGACCCCCCTGGTACTGGCCCTGCAGGACGCCGGTCGCGTATAGGGGTGGGAAGACGCGGATGGCGGCGGTGACGCCGCTGCCGGAGCGACGCAGCTGAAACTGCACCTGAGCGGTGGTACCGACGGTGAGGTTGGTGGCGGTGCCCTGCATCATGACGTCAAACGCCGCCTGCGCCTGCGCATCGGGGGCGGCAACCGGCGGCGCGGGCGAGGCCTTGGCCGGTTGGCGCTCGACCGGTGCCGCCGGCCGCGCCGGTGGCGGCTGCGGCTGCGCCGCCGGCTCCTTGGCGGCCGGCTCGCGCTCCTTCAACGAGGCGGTCTTCAGCGCCGCTACGCGACGTCGGGCAATGGCCGCGAACTTGCCGTCCGGGTACTGCTTGAGGTAGTCCTCGAAATCCGCTGGATCCTGGCTGGTCCGTACAGATTCCCAGAGCGAAAGCTGCACCGCCATCGGATCGACGCCCGCCGCTTTCGGCTGGGCGGCCGGCGCCGCCTGCGGCTGGACGACCACCGTGGTGGGTCCGAGGAAATAGTAATCCTGAGTCAGCGACGAATGGTCCCAGGGTATCTGCTTGCCGTTGGTCTGCTCCTTCACCTGCTGGCGCACCCGAGTGAGCATCTGCCGCACTTCCAGTCCCGGCGCCGCCAGGTTCTTCAGCAGCGCTTCGGTGAATGGGCTGTGGTCGGCCTTGCCGTCCTCGGCGACATTGCCCGGTTGGGTGGCGAAGACGATCAGCGAGCCCTCCCCGGCGGCGATCTGGGCCAGGCCACGACCGACGGCAGCGGAACGTGTTCCCATACTGCGTGCCAGGGAACGCGAAAAGGGGTTGTCGCGGCAGGCGTCGAGGAAAACGAGACTGATCGGGGTTGACGTTTCCATCTGCGTCAAGACCAGGTCGGCATCGACGGCGGCGAAAGGCAGCGAGCGCTCGTTGTCGATCTTGGCATCCGCCGGCACCAGGTAATTGCGTCCGCTGACCTGGAGGCCATGACCGGCGTAGAAGAACAAGCCTACCTTGGCCCCCTGCAACTGGTCGCCAAAGCGCTTGACTGCCTGTTCCAGACGCGTCTTGTCCGGATCGATGGCCAGTTCCACCTGGAAGCCGAGTTTCTTCAGCGAGTCGGCGAGCGCGCGCGCGTCCTTCGGCGGGTTGGGTAGCGGCGGCGCATTCTGATAGGCGCCGATGCCGACGACCAGCGCCACCTGGCCCTTGCCCGGCGTAGCCGCCGGCGCGGCTGCCAGCGCACCACAGCCGAGCCACAAGAGAATCGTCGCCAACAGGCGCAGGCACCGCCGCACAGCAGGCATCCCCATCTCCCCAGGATCAATGACAAGGGGAAATCATACACCTCGTCGGGCTGGCTGCGCTGATCGCGCGCATCGGCGGCATCGACAGCATCGACTGCCGGCGAACGCCACTGCCGACGCCGCCGCTGCTCACTGCGACAACAGGTCGTAGAGGGCAGCGAACTCGCCGGTCAGCTTGTGCCGCGGATCGAGGTGGATCATCGGCAGCGCCTGATGGTGCGACTCGCGAATCTTGATCGACGCCGACAGAAAAGCGTCGAGGATCGGCAGTCCCTCGCCGCGCAGTTCATCGACCAGACGCAGCGGCAGGTTGGCCCGCGCCTGATAGTGGTTGACGACGATGCCTTCGACACGCAGGGCACGGTTGTGGTCTGCCTGAATCTCGCGCACGTTGTCCATCAGCGTGTACAGCGCACGGCGCGAGAAATCGTCGCAATCGAACGGGATCAGGCAGGTGTCGGCGGCGATCAGTGCCGAGCGGGTGAAGAAATTGAGCGCCGGTGGTGTATCGATGAAGATCTCGTCGTAGCCGGCAAGCTTGTCCAGCGATTCGCGCAGTTTGTACATCTTGTAGCGGGATTCGAGCTTGACCTGCAGTTCCTCGAGGCGGGAGTCCGACGGCAGCACGTCAAGATTCGCGAAAGGCGTGTGAATCACGTAGGCATCGAGCGCCTCGGGAAACAGGCGATAGCCGAGGATATCGTCGAAGTAGTGGGCAAGCGTCTTCTTCTGTTCGTCCAGCGCCTTGCCGAGCACATAGCGGGAAGCATTGGCTTGCGAATCGAGATCAATCAGCAAGGTCCTTCGTCCGCGTGCCGCCGCAATGGCGGCAAGGTTGCAGGCGATGGTCGACTTGCCCACCCCTCCCTTCTGATTGAAGACGACCCGGCGCATGACAGTTCCCCCATCGCAAATAAGGATTTGATGGAAGTGTAGTCACTTCGGGGGCAGCCGTCGAGGACCTGGATCAGGAGGATGGCCGCCGGCTCAGCAGGCGGCGGCGAGGATCTGCTGCAACCAGCCCTCGATGTCCCGCAACTCCTCCATGCATACGGTATGTTCAGCGGCGTAGCCGTGCCACTGCAGGGCGTAGCCCTGCACCTTGAGCAGCTTGGCCGAGCGCTTGCCGAAATCGTAAGGTATGACCGGGTCGTTACGTCCGTGCGCCATGAAGATCGGCACGTCGCGATTGGCGGGATGCGCTTCCGCAGGCAGCGTATCGACCAGCGGCAGATAGCACGATAGCGCGAGGACGCCTGCCAGTCGCTGAGGGTGGCGCAAACCCGTATGCAGGGCGATCACTCCGCCTTGCGAAAACCCGGCCAAAACGATGCGTCCGTCGGGGATGCCGCGGGCGTTCTCGCGGGCGATCAGCGCTTCGATCTGCTCGGCCGACTGGCGTACACCCTCGGCCTCCTCACGCCCCGGCGCGAAATCCGGCGACACGATGTCGTACCAGGCGCGCATCACGTAGCCGCCGTTGATCGTCACCGCCCGCATGGGTGCATGCGGAAAGACGAAGCGGATTGCCGGCAACTGGTCGAAATCGAACTCGTCGACAATCGGCTCGAAGTCATGTCCGTCGGCACCCAGCCCGTGCAGCCAGATGATCGCGCACTGCGGCGAGTCCCCGGTGCGGCATTCGACGGCAGGAAGCAACAGTGCATCGGCGGTACTGGGTGTTGGCTTGGCATTCATGTCATCGGTCCTGGTTCTTTTCGGCAGGCGCCATTCTAACGGTCCGTGCTGCGCAACACACTGCCGATGACGAACGACGGCCGCCGCCGCGTGGCCATCGGCCGTGCGTTGTCTGGCTCGCGATCAGGATTTCCGGATCTGGGCGATGATCGCCTTGGTGATCGCCGCCGTGCCATCCTTGCCACCGAATTCGACCGGGCAAACGACGGTCAGCGCCTTTTCGACGGCGTGCTCGAGGATGCGCGCGCCATGCGCGAGGCGCGGTTCGCCGTGCTGGTCGGCCAGCCAGTCGAGCATCAATGCCACCGAGAGAATCTGCGCCACCGGGTTGGCCAGACCCTGACCGGCAATATGTGGTGCGCTGCCGTGCGCAGGCTGGAAGACAGCGTGTTTTTCGCCGATGTCCGCCGATGGCGCGAGACCCAGGCTGCCGACGACACCCGCGGCAAGGTCGGAGAGGATGCCGCCGAAGGCATTCTCGGTGACCAGCACGTCGAACTCCCAGGGCGACTTGACCAGCTTCATTGCGGTCGTGTCAACGTAGGCATAGTCCGCCGAGACGGACGGATGACGTTCAGCCACCTCGCCGAAAATCCGCCGGAAGAAGGCCATCGAGGTTAGCGCGTTGGATCTGTCGACACACAGTACCTTGCCCGGTCGTCGCCGGCTCTTGGCGCGCCGCTCGGCGACGCGGAAGGCAAACTCGGAAACCCGGCTGGTGCCGTTGCGCGAAATCATCATCGTCTCCCAGGCGACGCGGTCGTCCTCGATCGTGCCGCGACAACGCGAGTAGAGGATCCCTTCGGTCTGTTCACGAACGAGGACGAGGTCGATCTGGGAGGCGCGCTTGTCGACCAGCACCCGCGGCAGGCTCGGGTAGCTGCGGATCGGACGCAGCCCGGCGTACAGGTCCATCTCGACGCGCAGATCCAGCTGGGTGGTGACCTCCGTGCCATCGGAGTAGCGGACATGCGGCAGGCCAATCGCACCGAGCAGCACGGCATCGGCCTTCTTGCACGCAGCCATGTTCTCATCGGAGAAAGCCGTACCGGTCTTCTGGTAATGCGCCGCGCCCCCTTCGAGATGCCAGAAATCGAAGCCGATACCGCCCATGCGCTCGTTGAGGACCTCGAGAACGTGCAGGCTGGACGCGACGATCTCGGGGCCGATTCCATCCCCGGGGAGGACGGCGATATGGAAACGCAGATCTCTTTTCATTGTTGTGATTTCCTGGTTCTGGCGGGGACGGCTGCCGGTGCCTGCCGCCCCTGGGCGAGGCGGCGTCGGCCCGCCACGGGGCCAGCACACATACATAAATAAAACCGGCAGCGGGGTCAAGCATTTTCTGCCGTGCGCTTTCCCTTTCGGGGTTACGAGCAGACCCCAGGCGGGCAGGTGAGCCGACGCGCGCACGCTGCAGCCGGCCGCGAGCGCCGCCGGGATGGCTTTGCCATCGCGGGTTCGTACGTGCTACGTTCGATGTTCCCAGCACCCGTCGGAGGACAACCGCATGGCTTTCAATCCCGCATCACGCGTTCAGGATTATCTGGTGTTCGGCGAGTTCGGCGACGTCAACCCATCGATCACCGACTCGTCGACCTACACCTTCCTGAGTCCGGAGCGAATGGCGGAGCTGTTCGAACACGAGATCGAGGGCTGCTTCCTCTACTCACGCCATTTCAACCCGACCAACAAGTATCTGGCCAGCGCGCTGGAGCGGATGGAAGACGGTGAATCCGCGCAGGTCATGGCGTCGGGGATGGGCGCGATCAGCACCACGCTGATGACGCTGTGCGGCGCCGGCGACGAGATCGTCTGCGGTCGCAGCATCTACGGAGGCACCTATGCCTTGCTCAAGAATCTGCTGCCGCGCTTCGGCGTGAACACCCGCTTCGTTGACCTCTGCGACCACGATGCCGTGCGCGCGGCGATGACCCCGCGTACGCGCGTCGTGTACTGTGAATCGCTGAGCAATCCGCTGCTGGAAGTCAGCGACCTGCCAGCTCTTGCAGCCATCGCGCATGCCGGCGGCGCGCGACTGGTGGTCGACAACACCTTCACGCCGATGATTCTGTCGCCACTCCGTCACGGTGCGGACGTCGTCGTGCATAGCCTGACCAAGTTCGTCAACGGCACCAGCGACTGCGTCGCCGGTTGCGTCGTTTCGTCGCGCGAATTCATCGCCCGACTGAACGACATCAATGCCGGCCCGAGCATGCTCCTCGGTCCGGTACTCGACAGCACGCGCGCCGCGAGCATCCTGAAGAACCTGCATAGCCTGCACGTGCGTCTGCGCCAGCACGGTGCCAATGCGCTCTATCTGGCGAGCCGGCTCGAAACGTTGGGCTACCCGGTGCACTACCCGGGGCTGGCCAGTCATCCCCACCACGCACTCCTGGCGCGGCTGATGAACCACGGCTATGGCTGGGGCGGAATGCTGACGCTCGACGCCGGCAACCATGCTGCCGCCAATCGCCTGATGACGCTGCTGCAGCGCGACAAGGTCGGCTACCTGGCGGTGAGCCTCGGCTACTTCAAGACGCTGTTCACGACGCCCGGCCACAGCACGTCGTCCGAGATCCCGCTCGACGAGCGCGCGGCCGCGGGCCTGAGCGACGGACTGATCCGTTTTTCGATCGGCCTCGACGAAGATATCGCTCAGACGATGGTCCGCATCGAACACTGTCTCGCCGAGGCCAACGTGATGCCCGCAGCCGGCGCTGGTGTCTGACGCGTCCGACGAGTCGGTGCTCTGCGGCGGCGACTCCCAAGGTCGGGAAGGCGAGGGCGGAGCCCCGAATGCTGCTTTGCACCTGCGGCCTTGAATGCTGCCGATCGGGCGGTAAGCCTGTAGAATACATTCCCGGGCCTGTAGCTCAGTTGGTCAGAGCAGAGGACTTAGCGAGGTCATCCCGCACATCGTCGGATGTCGGGTTGGCCTCAAGGGTTGCCCGTGATCAGATTCGGTCTGGTGGCGGGTAGAACTGGTCAAATTCGGTGAACGCTAACTCCATCAGGACAAGCCAATACCGAGCCAAGTCCCCTGCAGGAAGGGGAAAGGTGTAGAGACTAGACGGCCAGCCTGTAACGGGAAGGTATAGTCCAGACCACAAACTCACCCGAGGCGACGAAAGCCGTAGTGGTAAGCATAATCCTTTGGTCCAGGGTTCAAGTCCCTGCGGGCCCACCAAACAAGAAGACCAACCCCTCATCGGGTTGGTCTTTTTTTGCCTACTCCCGCGTGCTGGCGCGGGTTCGTGCGGGTTCCTGTGGACTTCGTCGTTTCCCACGGGCGCGGAAATTCGGCCGTTTTCACTCTCTCCTGGCCATTCTTCTCTCCGGCCTCGCTCACCGCTGGACGCCGAAGTCCACGAGTTCATGAAATTGCACCGTTACGAATCAACAGCTTATACGTGGACCATTCAAGCGGTTGTAAGTATTCGGTGAACCCGTAGTCGGAGGTGGCGGCCGATAGTCGGCGACTGAGCAGATGGCGGAGGGCTGGACACAGAAGCCGAGTTTGGGTAGACTTCGACGTATGGGCTCTGGATCGGACATCTCGTACGCAGGACCATCGACAAGCAACGGCAAGCCGACGCCGTTTGCCCAGGTGATGGTGACGCTGAGCAAGGAAGCGGAGATCAAGCTCCGTTCCGAGGCCAATTACTGGAAGAGTCAACATCAACAAGCGCTTGCCCGTTTGGCGCAACGGGAGGCTGATCATCGCCTGGCGATGGCGCAAGCGGCGGCGCGTGAGGCGGCTTTGCGCAGCGAGTTGGAGAAGGCCGAGGGCAAGCTCCGGGACTTGCAAAAGCGCCTGTTTGGCCGCAAGTCCGAGCGTCGTTCGAGGACGGAAAAGGACGCCGCATCGAATGACCAGAAGTCGGCGAGGCCGCGAGGCCAGCGGCCGGGAGTCGCCGGTCACGGACGGAGGCTCGAAAGCCACTTGCCGGCACAGGTCGAAACCATCGAACTCGACTGCCCCCATTGCCCGGAGTGTGGTCTCGGCTATGCCGACTTTCCCGGCACGGAAGACAGTGAAATTCTCGAAATAGACGTCAAGCCGTACCGGCGAGTAATCCGCCGGCGGCGCTACCGGCGGACCTGTCGGTGCCCCGGGACGCCGGGCATCCTGAGCGCACCCCCCCCGGCGCGGTTGATCGCCCGCGGCAAGTACGGGGTGTCGATCTGGGTGCACCTTCTGCTCTCCAAGTTCTCGTACGGCCAGCCGACTCATCGGCTACTCCGAGACTGGTCTGACTACGATCTGACGCTCTCGCCCGGAACCCTTACTGGCGGACTACGCGCCTTGGCCCCGCTATTCGAGCCGCTGGAAGACGCGCTGCGTTGCCGACTGCAGAGCGAGAATCGCTGGCACGCGGATGAAACCCGCTGGATGGTGTTTGCCGAGACCGAAGGGAAGATCGGTCATCGCTGGTACCTGTGGGTGTTTCACTCCGAATCGGTGATTCACTTTGTGCTTGACCCGACGCGATCGGCGCAGGTGCCGATCGCAGAACTGTCCGCCAGCCAAGGAGGGATCGTCATCTGTGATCGCTACTCGGGCTACAAGAAGCTCGCGAGAATCCTTGGGACGATCCTTCTGGCCTTCTGCTGGGCCCATCAACGGCGTGATTTCATCGAGTTGGCCAACGCCCATCCGGAGCTCTCGGAATGGGCCCTGTCCTGGGTCGAACGGATTGGCGAGCTCTACCTCTTGAACGACGCGCGCCTTGCCGTGCGCGCCGATCCGGTTCAGTGGGCCGCACGTGACGACGGCTTGCGGCAAAGGGTCGCGCAAATGGCGAACCAACGCGAGGCCGAACGGGCGAACCCGGCGCTCAAGGCCCCGGCCAGGAAGGTGCTGCAGAGCATGCAGAAGCATTGGTCCGGCTTGACGGTGTTTGTCGACCACCCCGAGGTGCCGATGGACAACAACGTCGCCGAGCGGGACCAACGCACGCCCGTCGTCGCGCGCAAGAACTTCTACGGTTCCGGCAGTCCGTGGTCGGGCGCCCTCGCGGCCACGATGTTCAGCTTGCTGATGACGATGCGCCTGTGGGGGATCAATCCCCGCACCTGGCTGACGGCGTATCTGGACGCCTGTGCGGCGAATGGCAGCCAGCCGCCGGCGGACCTGAGTGTCTTTCTGCCCTGGGCGATGGACGCTGACCTGCTGGCACAGAGGCGTCGTGCCGCGATGGACCCGGCCGACCCCATCGACAGCTCATGAAGCCTTATTGCGGGCGTCAGTTCACCCTTGACGAACTGCAGACCCTCCGCCACCTGATCGAGGCCAACCCCAGTGCCAGCCGCGCGCAGCTCTCGCGTCAGGTGTGCGCGCTCCTCGACTGGTTCAAGCCGAATGGCGAGCTGAAGGACATGACCTGCCGAGTCGCCATGCTACGCATGCAAGCGGACGGCCTGCTCACCCTGCCGGCGGCACAACGGTGCGCCCCTCGCCAACCCGAGTATCTCGCCACCGCCGCTACCGATCCCCAATCGCTGCTCGTGCGGCCAGTGCATGAGTTGCCGCCGCTCCACTTGCGCCAAGTCTCCGGTTCGGCCCACTCCCGGCTGTGGAACGAGTACATCGCCCGTTACCACTATCTCGGCTACACGCCCATGGCCGGTAGTCAGAGCCGCTACTTCGTCTTCGCCGGTGAGCATCGGGTTGCCTTGTTGAGCTTCGGCGCCAGTGCCTGGAAGCTTGCGGCACGCGAGCGCTTCATCGGCTGGCAGGAGGACGAGCGGCAAAGAAACCTGCCGCTCGTGGTCAACAATGCCCGCTTTCTGATCTTGCCCTGGATCCAGTCCAAGGGCTTGGCCTCGAAGATCCTCGCGATCATCCACAGGCAACTGCCCAACGACTGGCTGGCGCGCTACGGCTACCGCCCCGTGCTCCTCGAAACCTTTGTCGAGACTCCCCGTCATCGCGGCACCTGTTACCAGGCCGCCAACTGGATCAAGGTCGGTCAAACCACCGGACGCGGCAAGAAATGCCCCACGTCCAAGCCTATCCTGCCGATCAAGGATATCTGGCTCTATCCCCTGCACAGGAACTTCCGCTCAATTCTGTGTCGCTAGCGCCGAAGCGCCGATCGTCAAGGTCAGACTTGGCCCACGGGTTCACCGAATACTTACAAGCGGTTGATTCGTGGCATTGGTAGGCGGTGGAAACAGCGGCGCCATGCCGGCGAGTTCGAAAATGCTGGCTCTGTGGCTGGCTGGCGAGCCATTTCCAGCCATCAGCGGCCATTGGCCGCAGCCGGTTGGATGTCCGTTTTGAACTGGTCGCGACCATTCGGCCGCGACACAGAAGAGGCGGTGGCCGTCAGAATCGGTCGCTCAACGAACGGCGCGTCGAACGACCGCAGTGCCTCCTCAACCGAGTACTCAACGACAACCAGTCGTATCAATGTCCCGAACAACTGTTAGCCGACCCTATCTCAGCCTTCAGGACCATTCAGTAGTAGAATCGACTGGCATGATGAAGGCCCGTAAGGGGCCGAAGAGTTCATGCCGTGAGTATGAGCAAGTTCACGAATCATCAGATCGCGCTCGCGCGGCTTATGCTGCATGCGCCGCGTGCGTGCCTTGCCATAAGCATGTCACCAAGATTTTCGCCGGCCAGACTTTCCTCTGGCCGGATTGCACATCGGGCTACTGCCGTGGTTCCTGATGATGTCGACTAAGAAAAATGGGGTCTCACGGGAGGAACGAAGCGCAATGGCAACTCCAGCAATCGGTCTGGGCTACCCGGAGTGGACGACGAAGGCCGAGAAGCGCGGCCTGGACCCGTTGGGCATGCAAACGACGAGTGTCGCGCTCTACCAGCTGCTGTTGCCTGGTATCAGCAACGTGACGCTACGGATGCGGTACTACGGATTCTACGCGTGGCTGGCGCAGCGGTACGCAAAGGACCTGGGCGACACATCCGTGGAAAGATGGTGTCTGTACCTGAGACGCGCCGAGGCGCTGTATTCGCTCATCGCCGTTCATGCGGGTGCCGAGCGAGGGGTGGCTGGTGTGGACTGGGCCTCCCGGGCATTCGCCGCCTCTGGACCTGAGGTCGCCTTCCACCCTGCGACGGACAGAGGTGAAGGCGCGCCGCAGTACCTAAAGCAGAAGTTCGGCGCATTTGGTGCGGCCTACGGCAGCCAGCTCCTGGATATTGGCGTTCTCGAGGTCGTACCTGGCCACCGTGTCCCCGTGCCAACACGAGGTATAGGTGACAAGCTGGCCAATGCCTTCGAATCGGCCATCGGCGCATCAGCCGATGCCTTCATTGCAGCTGCCAAGGCGGGAACCGTTGGCAAGAGCAGCCTCACGTCGTTGGCACCCATGCTCCCTTCGCGAATCGCGGCGACCGGACCTGAGCGAGATCTGTACGAAGAGTTGTTGCTCGTCGGCGACCCGGCCCAGAAGCCGCGAGCGACATCACGAAGCCACAGCCTACGCCTGGTTCTCAGGATCGCTAGTGACCAGCGAACGTCGCTGAGAGTAGATACCCTTCGTTGGTCGCTTTATGCGTCTCAATGTGGCGGCGCGCCAGCCTTGACCGCCCTTGGAGCCGAAGAGGACCAGCAGCGATTCGCCTGGGCCGTGTACCAGGCGAACGACCTGCTGCACGTGAGCTACGAGACCATTCTCAAACTGGCCCTGGACATCCTCGGCGGCGCACCTACCGGAATGCCGTTCGAGGCATTGTTGGCGCAAACCGTCTCGCGACTGATGTCGGCGCTCGGTTCTCATTCCGTTGAGTCCTGGAACGAACTCATCGCTTCATTGGTACTCGCGAAAGACCCCGTGTCCGAGAAAGACCCCATGAGCGAATTCATGCTGCAACAGACCGCCTTTAGAAGCTCCCGGCCCGAAGTCGTCACCAGTGAAGACTCCGCGCGCTGCTCGGTCCTGCTGCTTGCCGTGCTTCACAAACGCTTCGGCGACCTGCTCGAGCGGATTGCCCGCGAGTTCCCCGTGCTTGCACAAGGTGACTTCCTGCGCTCAATCGTGACGGAGATGCGCTTCCTCGACGAACATGCGACGGAGCGTTTCGAGTCGCTACTGGCTCGAATCGTGAAGCAGCGAGTCCTCGACCGTCACCTGTGGGTGGCTATCCAGAAGTTCCGCGGCCCAGCAGGCGACTACACCTTCTTGATCGAAGCCGACGATGGGCGCATGCGCCTTCGACAGAAGGACGGGCCTGTGCTCACGAACCCTCGGCTGTCCTCGGCAATCGCGTTCCTGCAGGACACTCATCTGCTGGGCCCCGACGGGCCCACGCCGGCTGGCTTGCGCCTCATCCAAGAAGCAGCATGAAGCTCTTCAACTGCTTCTCAGCAAGCGGCTATCACTCCAGCATCATCACGACCTTTGGCATCGACTTCGATGCCTACGAGGCCATCGCACTGCCACGGTTGCGTGATGCGGGCTGCAACAACAATATCGTGGTGGCCGATGCCCGCATGCTTGTGCAGGCGCTTGGGGACGGCGCGCACCGCCCGAAATTCGCCGGTCGACGCTACTCCGTGGTAGGCACGCAGTGCGCCGGAGTATTTCATCCCAAGCTGATTCTCCAGTTGGGCAAGGCGTCGGGACGACTCCTCGTGACCTCCGCGAACATGACCACTGCCGGTATGGCCGGCAATTTTGAGGTCGCCGGAGAGGTCGCGGTCGCCGAGGACGCCATGGAGGCTGCACCGCTGTTGCGGGCCGCTGTCGACTACCTGCTTCGGTTCTTGGCGCCGGCGTCGGTGGCCCGGCGCCAGGTCGAGTGGACGCTGAAGAGAGCGCGCTGGCTCCCCGCTTCGGCTTCCCCCGAAGCCGTTGTCGCGCTTCAGGACGGGATGCGAGTCGCGTTCCTCGCAAGGAACGATGGCAAGGGCATTGCGGAGCGCTTCCTTGAGTTCGTCGGCGACCGCGTCGTCACGCGCCTCGTGGTGGTGAGTCCGTACTGGGACCACGACCTGCGGTCGCTGCGCGGTCTTTGCGATCGCTTCGGTGCCGCCAAGGGCGCCGCATTTATACAGCCGCAGTCGGCCCTGTTTCCGGTCCACGCCCACGCAAGCGCGGGCCCGCTTGCCCTCTTTGACCTGAACCGCGTGCCGGGCACAGCCAGTAGGTTCGCACACGCGAAGCTCTTCATCGCCGAGGGCGACAGCGGCGACTGCGTCTTATTCGGAAGCGCGAACTGCACCGAGGCAGCTCTGGGTACCTCAGGTCAAGCAGGTATCAACGAGGAGGCATGCCTGGCTCGGGACCTGCCCGCAGGCGACGCGGTGCGGCTGCTTGGCCTCGAAGAGGCGCTGTCCGCAGGCGCGGAACTCGCCGTCTCGTCCGTACCGAGTTTCAGTCCGGCCGACGACATCCCTCTGTCGGACCTCGCGGCGAGACTTCCAGGGCGATTCGAGCTGGCGGGCGAACTGCTGCGTTGGTGGCCGCCGTCGGGTCTTTTGTCCGATGAGGCCGCCATCCGGCTGCTTGACCAGCGGGGAGCGCCGGTGGCTGGCAGTTTGAGCAGGCTGGGAACTCAGGGCAGCCCGGCGAACTACCGTTTCGACGGCACTGTCGCCCCCCACTTCGCACAGGTTCACCAGGGGCAGTTTGTGTCGTCACTAGCGGTTGTGGTTGTCGAGCAGTCGATTCATGAGAGCCAACGGCGGGCGGCAGGGCGAGGCTTGGCGAATGTGCTGGACCTGCTCGACGACGACGAGGCGTCCGAAGGACTGTGGCTGCTGGAGGTAATTCAAAAGATCACCGAAGCCGAACACGAGATGCGCGGTCCGCGGGGTGCGGCCGAGCAGCCTCCTCAGCAGCGGCCCACCACGGACGCAGCGCCGGACTCCCGCGTGCTCTCCTATGACGAATTCGTTGCAGGTCGACGAGCCGAGGACGGTAGAACCGCTTCGGCAGGCAGCCACTTGGCAGCGACCCACCAGGAGTCGGTACGAAGCTTCCTCAACGCGCTCATTGGCAAGCGCGCAGTCCTCGAATTCTCGGAATCGCAAGAGGACGAGGGGCCGGTACCGGACCTGGGCCTGGGAGACGAGACTGCCGACGGCGCAGGCGCCATGGAATCGGGCGACCTGCCGCAGTCCGCGCCCGATGGCACTGGAGCGGATCAGACCGCCGAAGCGAAGCGACAGCTGCGCCAACGCCAGCGGTATGTTCAAGACACACAGCGAAGCATCATTGACGCCGTCGAAGCCTTCCTCCGGGGCTTGCGCGAACAGGCGAATGGCCAGTCACTGGGTGTGGTCGACCTGCTTCGGCTGCGGGCACTCCTGATTGTGGTGCTCGGCGCCGGGAGCAAGAAGACTGACCTCCTGCCGAGAGACCTTGCCACCCAGGTCCGTCGCAGGCAGGTGCTTCCGTCGGTTGGCGAGGCAAGCTGGCGCCGACTCGTCGGACGGCTCCTATATGACTTCTTCCGCGATCGCCTCGGGACCCGTGCGCCTCTCATTCAGAGCCTGCGCCTCGAATCAGACGGCGACATGGGGCTCCCCGAGGACGTGCTCGAGTGTTGGGCCACCTGCTTCTGGGCAACTTGTGCCATGCGTGAGGCCGTCAACGATGTAGGTGCGCCGTTCCATGTCACCAAGTCGGAGAACATGCTGGCCGCGGACCTGTACCGGTTCACCCGATTGCTGCCGGAGCAGGCCCTTGGTGCAGTGGTGCACGAAGTGTTCTCGGGAATGAGCCGCCGCTATGGAGACCGGCTTGGTGTATCCGCCGAGCGCGTCGACCAGGCGCACCTGGCCTTGGTTGAACCCGCTCGAATCCAGTCGTATGCGGCGCGCTGATGCACTCGGGCCGCCGGGCGCTCAGGCCCATAGTCGTCATGGTTGCGAGCGGGCTTGGCGCCTCTCGCCGCTGTGAGCGACGCGCGGCACTACTGTCGTTGACGGTGTTGCGCTGTACGGCGGCAATGGGTCGTCTACGCCCACCACCCTGCAGGCATCTGGATGCAGCCGCAATCATTCCGGCTGGATCTCCTCGCCCACAACACCAATTCTCGCGTGTTGCTCCTCCCACAAGACCGGCGGACTGATCGCCAGCTCATGTACGGTGACGTGAGGAGGCAAGGTCTCATCCAGGATGGCCTCCACGATATCGGGCGCGAGCGTGGTTAGGTTGAGCATGCGGCACATGTAGCTGTTGTCGATCTTCTCGCGGGCAGCGAGTTCGGTGATGGATTGGGCTTCGCCCGATTCGAGCATCGCAAGCCAGCGATGGCCCCTGGCCAGCGCCAGTTGCATCGGTGTGGCGGCGACATCCCACGGTCTGGGCTGGGCGGACTCACCGCTGGGCAGGGTGACCAGTTTCCGCCCGCTGCGGCGCTTGATCTGAATCGGCACCGACAGGGTCAGCCTGCCGTCGCTGGCGGCGATGACATCCGGCGCTCCGGTCTTACGGATCCGAATCCCATTCATGCCAGTACCTCCTGCCGCCGTTCGGCGGGCTCACGGCGAAGATCGAGTACCACCCGTTCGATGCCATTGGCGCGCAGGCGCAGTTCCATATCGGTGGGCGAAACGATCACCTTCTCTACCAGGAGCCGGACGATGCGGGTCTGCTCTGCCGGGAACAACTGGTCCCAGATCGCATCTAGGCGCGTCATGGCCACCGTAACCTTGGCCTCGTCCAGGGTTGGATCGAGTTTGCTGGCTTGCGACAGCAGGTCGCCGAGCAGTGCCGGCGCGCGCAGGATGCCTCGTAGCTGTTCGAGCACCGCCGATTCCAGCTCTGCCGCCGGCAAGCGCGGCAGACCGGACGCGCCCGCCTGTTCCTTGGTGTCGCGCATCGGGATGTAATACCGGTACCGGCGCCCGTTACTCTTCTTGGTCGAGTGCCAAGGAGACAAGGCGCGCCCGTCGTTGCCAAATACGATGCCCTTGAGCAGGAAGGGCACGACCGCCTGGGTGACGCCGCCGCGCACCCGGCAGTTGGTCGAGAGGATCGCGTGCACGCTGTCCCACAACTCGCGTTCGATGATCGGCGGGTGCGCCGCCGGAACCCACTGCTCCTTGTGCCGCAACTCGCCGAGGTAAGTGCGGTTGTTCAGCAATTTGTAGATCATCCCCTTGTCGATCGGCCTCCCTTCGCGGACCTTTCCGTCCTGCGTGGTCCAGGCCTTCGAAGTGACGCCGTCCAGCTTCAACTCGTTGAACAGGGCGGTGCTGGAACCGAGTTCGAAGAAGCGCTGGAAGATGTGCCGGATGAGTTTGGCTTCCTGCTCATTGAGCACCAGGCGCCGGTTCTCGACATCGTAGCCCAGCGGCGGCACGCCACCCATCCACATCCCCTTCACCTTGCTGGCCGCGATCTTGTCGCGGATGCGCTCGCCGGTGACCTCGCGCTCGAATTGCGCGAACGACAGCAGGATATTGAGCATCAGCCGGCCCATCGAGGTCGTAGTATTGAACTGCTGGGTCACCGAGACGAACGAAACACCGTAACGCTCGAAGACTTCGACCATCTTGGAGAAGTCCGCCAGGCTGCGGGTCAGGCGATCGATCTTGTAGATCACGACCACGTCGATCCTGCCGGCCTCGATGTCGGCCATCATGCGCCGGAGCGCTGGACGTTCCATGTGCCCACCCGAGAAAGCCGGGTCGTCGTAATCGTCCGCCACAGGAATCCAGCCTTCGGCGCGCTGGCTGGCGATGTAGGCATGACCGGCGTCGCGCTGCGCGTCGATGGAGTTGTATTCCTGGTCCATTCCCTCGTCGGTCGATTTGCGCGTGTAGACGGCGCAGCGCACGCGCCGTTTCAGGGCTTCGCTCATCGCCGGGTACCTTTCCTGGCGGACGTGGCCGGCTGGGCCGGGGCCTTGAGCCCGAAGAACAGCGGCCCCGACCAGCGTGTACCGGTGATCTCGCGCGCGATCATCGACAGGCTAGGGTACATCCGGCCGTTGAACTCGTACTGGTCGTCGCCGGTGGCAACCACACAGTATTCGACATCGCGGTATTCCCGAGTCAGCACGGTGCCCACCGCCGGCCGGGTGTCGCGGTCGCACTTCCTGACCTGGCCCGTTTCGAGGAGGGATTCGATCCGACGCTGGTTTCGCTCCACCAAACACGAAGCCCTGACCGTTCTCGGTCGGGGCCTTTTTGCATACTCCCGCGTGCTGGCGCGGGTTCGTGCGGGTTCCTGTGGACTTCGAGGTTGCCCGCGGGCGCCCGGATTTGGCCGTTTTCACTCTCTCCTGGCCATCATTCTTCTCTCCGGCCTTGGTGTCCACTGGAGGCCGAAGTCCACGAGTTCATGAAACGGAACCGTTATGTATCAACAGCTTACGCGTGATGTAATCAAGCGGTTGATTCGTGGCATTGGTAGGCGGAGGGGGCAACAACGCGGGGTCAGCGAGCGAAAAACGTTGGCTCTCTGGCTGCATGGTGATCCGTTGCCAGCGCGACCGGCTGCCCAGTGGCCAGTGTCGCCATTGGTGAGTTGTTGCGGCTCGGTACCCGCGAATGATCGCTTCCGACTTCACTGAACGACTCCATACACGCATTATGTGGAGAATCCTCATAGCGGACGAACTCGGTCCGATTGTCGACAGTCCCACTTCGCCAAACAGGCGTTCAAAGAGGGCGGCCCGCAGCACAAGCGGCCGCCAGCACGACAGAGTGAACACGATCGCCCGCCGCACGGCGCCAAGCCCTTTGGCCAGACCGACCACGATCTAGCGTCGCCAGCGTAAGGGGCCGGTTGTAGCGTATCAGTTCAAATTCGAACCGGCGCGGGTTGGCGGTGTCGCATTCGGCGATGGTCATTCGGTGGCTTCTGGAACTTGCCGCGAACGGCAGATCATCAGATAGTTTTCGGAAAACAGGAAAGAAGGACCGCGAACTCCGCGGCCCTTTTCGGCCAATCATCAATACGGTGGATTGATCACCACGTACTGAGAACCCTGGGGCTGATACCAGGTGCTGCCGCACTGCTGATAGATCAAGCCGCCGTAGTTGACCGGGACGCAGTTGGCAGGGACGGTACGCACCATTGAGCCAACGACGGCGGAAGTCACGACGACCGCGGTGGTAACTGCTGCTGCAGTCGCGACCGGGTGATAGCCATTGTCCCAGCCGCCACGGTTATCGACATTGACATTGACGTTCCTGTTCACGTTGACGTTCGTGTTGTTGACGTTATTCACGCTAGTACTTCGTACATTGTTGGCACGCACGTCGCGATTGCTGGTATTGACCTCCCGGTTGCCGCCTCCACCTGCGCGAGCGCCACCGCCGCCACCACCGAATGCGTCAGCTACCGGGGCCATCGCGAAGCTGGCCAGAACGAGAACGGTCAGGCGTGCCAAGAACAGTTTGCTGAATGTTGTTTTCATTTTGGCGCTCCCTTACTTTTTGTCCAGCGAACGAAGTTCAACTTCGGTTGCACCCTTGGGCGGCGTGAATTTGAAAACGGCGTCCGTGAAGGTCGGCTTCAGGTTCCAGTCGAGCAGGGAGACCGATTGCGGACGCGCCTCGTCGTCGCGATTGGTGATCACGATCTTGCGCGGTAGCGGCTTGCTCCCGGTCGTGATCCAGACCTGCCAGTCGATCTTGCCCTGGCGAAAGGCGTAATGATCACAAAGGTCTTGGCCGACAAAATCCTGGCCGGCATTCATGGCTGAATCGATCTTGTCGAGCGGCGCCGCCGCGGTCCCCCAGACGAATAGGTCGGACAATGGGACCTGCACGGCGTACTTTTCTTGGAGCTTAGTAACCAGCACGGCGAGGGTATCGGTGAACGCGACCGTCGAGTAGTACCTTTGTGCAGGCGTGTAGAGGGTAGCCATTTGGCCGTTGTAGAAGATTTCGCGCTCGGAACGGGCGCTGAACATCCTGGCGCGCAGCTTGTTCGGACGGTCGACCTCAAGGTCCGCGGTTGCCGAATGCTGCAACTTCTGACCATCGGCGAGAACCCGCTCGCCCGTCAATTCGGTGGACACCTGAAAGCGCTTCAGGCTCTGCAAATGGGCGCCCATGTCCTTGAGTGCCTGAATTGATGCTGGGTCGACAGCATTCGCTACTTGCTGGGCAGTACCCGCCCGAGTTCGACACTTTTCGCGTGCCAAACGCATAAACAGGGCTTCGATCGCTATAAAAACAAGGGGTTGGCGCGCAGGCGAAAATTTTGTGTAGTGACACGTTTGGCCTAAAAAGCTATTGCGATCATGTCGGTATGCGGATACAGTGGCGACATGTTCGTGAAGATCACCACGTCCGGCCCGCGCCAGTACGTCAAGCTCGTCGAGTCCTACCGGGATACCGCCGGGGTGCCTCGCCAGCGGGTCATCGCTACCCTGGGGCGCATCGAATCCGTACGATCCGGCGAGGCGGACTCGCTACTCAACGGTCTGCTGCGAGCGGCAGGCAAACCCTCCCTCGAAGAAGGAACCGGCGAGGTCGCCTTTGCGCCGGCGCTGTCGGTCGGCGATACTTGGTTGCTGACCGCCTTGTGGAAGGAACTGGGCTTTGCCGACGCCTTTCGCCGGTTGCTGCGCAACCGCCACCAGTTCGATGCGGAACGCCTCCTGCGGGTGATGGTCTTCAACCGGCTGTGTGATCCGGAGTCCAAGCTGGGGATCCTGCGTTGGCTGGAGGGCACGCGGGTTCCCGAGGTCAGCGCCGATTCGGTCACCCACCAGCACCTGCTCCGCACGATGGATACGCTGGCGGAGGGTGCCGACCGGGTGGACGACGCCCTGGCAGGCCTCTTGCGGCCGTTGATCGATCAGGAGTTGGCGATCGTCTTCTACGACCTGACGACGATCCGTGCCGAAGGAGGCACTGCCGAGTCCGAGGACTTGCGGCACTTTGGCCACGCCAAGGAGGGCGGGACGGTGCGCCAAGTGATGTTGGGGGTGGTCCAGACAGCGGAAGGCCTGCCGATCCATCACGAGGTCTTTGCCGGCAATACCGGTGAGACGACGACGCTGGTGCCGACGATCGAGAAGGTGCTGGCACGCTATCCGATCAAGCGCGTGGTCCTGGTCGCCGACCGCGGTCTGCTGAGTCTCGACAATCTCGACGCCATCCGGGCGCTGCGGGTCGACGATCAGCCGCTGGAGTTCATTCTGGCCGTCCCGGCGCGGCGCTACGGGGATTTTGACAGCCTGCTCGCCCCGTTCCACGAGAAGATCTGCCACTCGGCGACGGCAGAGGTCTTCGGTGAGCTGAAGTGGGAGGGGTTTCGTCTGATCGTTGCTCATCGCCCCGACATGGCCAGCGAGCAGAGTCGCGTGCGCGACGAGCGCATTGCCGCGCTGGAAGCGGATGCAGCACAGTGGGCGGAGAAACTCGATGCCCAAGACGCCGGCCAGACCCATCCGGGCAAGAAGCTGTCAGACGCCGGAACGATCGCCCGTTTCTACAAGGCGGTCGCTGACGCGCATCTGACGCACATCATCAAGGTCAATCTGGCCTCCGAGGTATTCACCTACGAGATTGACGAGCGTGCGCTGAAGCGCGCGCGGCTGATGGATGGCAAACTGATCCTCGTTGCCAACGTTCCGGATTCTCTCCCGGCCGAGATCGTGGCGCGCTACAAGGCGCTAGCCGACATCGAACGGGGATTCCGGGTCCTGAAGTCCGAGATCGAAATCGCACCGGTCTTCCATCGCCTGCCGGATCGCATCCGGGCGCACGCCTTGATCTGCTTCCTGGCACTGCTACTCTATCGGGTGCTGCGCCTGCGTCTGAAGGCGAAGGCCAGCCCCATTTCCCCGGAGCGCGCCCTGGAGATCGCCCGCCGGATCCAGTACCACCAGATCACGCTGCATCAACGCCAGTCGGCATCCGGCCTGTCCGCCATCACCCCCCAACAGAAGGAGCTGTTCGAAACCGTCGCCCTGCCCGAGCCCTCCGCCAGACGCCTGTAGTGCCAATTCCGCACCCGGGAATTGCGCATAAACAATCGCTTAGCCGTATTTTTGTCGAACTCGGGCTCTCGGTGCCCAAGCGCCTGCGCTATCACCTCGAACGTGATCCGGCGGTTCTGAACGTCGCGTTGCACATTTTCCTGACCGCCATTGAGCGGGTAGTTCGGCAACACAGTCCTGCCGCCAGTGCAGTGTCCGTCTCGGCGCCGTGGTCTTCATCCACCGCTTTGATGCGCTCCTGAACACCCATCTGCGCTTCCACTTGTACTTCCACTGCGTTGTGGTGGATGGCGTTTTCGACGGCGATGCGGAAGGCGGCGTCAGCTTTCGCCCGGCTAGCGGACTGGCTGCACCCGCGATTGCGGAGGTTGAGACCGCCGTGCGTCGGCGACTTCTGCGGGCTGTCGAGCGACGTTGGCTGATGTTGGCGGACGATGCTCAGGTGATGGCCGAATGGGAATACGGCGGCGACTTCTCAGTCGATGCCCAGGTGGCCACTGGCATAGACAACGGGCATCCCCGGGGGCACGCTTTTCAGGGTCCTTCAGCACTGCCTTCAAGAGATTGTCCACGACTGAAACGAAAGCGATACTGAAAAAGTGGTCTTGCATTTCCTGCTTTTTTCCCCCAAGAACATTTGTATGGTAAAAAGTTATGCTGACAGTTGAGCGGTTAATTTTTTTGGTTCATTCAGGGAGGGGTTCATGAACAAGTTTACATGGCGCCGGGCCGCTACGTGGCTCGTGGCGACAGCAATGGCGCTCATCGCGGCATCACCCGCGTTCGCGCAGGCGCAGAAAAAACCCAATATCCTCGTCATCTGGGGCGACGACATCGGCACCTGGAACATCAGCCACACCAACCGCGGCATGATGGGCTACATGACGCCTAACATCGACCGTATCGCCAGGGAAGGCGTCGGCTTTACCGATTACTACGCGCAGCAGAGCTGCACGGCGGGCCGCGCGGCCTTCATCAGCGGCTCGGTGCCGGTACGTTCCGGCATGACCAAGGTCGGCTTGCCCGGAGCCAAGGAAGGCTGGCAAAAGACCGACGTCACTATGGCTACGATTCTCAAGAGTCAGGGTTACGCCACTGGCCAGTTCGGCAAGAACCACCAGGGCGACCGCGACGAGCATCTGCCCACCGTGCATGGTTTTGACGAATTCATGGGCAGCCTTTACCACCTGAATGCCGAGGAAGAGCCCGAGAACCGCGATTATCCGCGCGACCTCAAGCTGCCCAATGGCAAGACCTTTTTGCAGCAGTTCGGCCCGCGTGGCGTGATCAAGTCCAAGGCCGACGGCAAGGGTGGCCAGACCATCGAGAACCTGGGCCCGCTGACCAAGAAGCGCATGGAGACCATCGATGAGGAATCGCTGGCCGCGGCCAAGGAGTTCCTGACTCGCCAAGCCAAAGAAGGCAAGCCCTTCTTCGTGTGGTGGAACGCCACTCGCATGCACTTCCGCACCCATGTGAAGCCAGAGCACACAGGGATCAGCGGCAAGAGTGGCGATGAATACCATGACGGCATGGTAGAGCACGATATGCACGTGGGCGAGTTGCTCAAGCTGATCGACGAGCTTGGGCTGGCCAACGACACCATCGTCCAGTATTCGACTGACAACGGCCCGCACTACAACACCTGGCCCGATGCCGGCACCACGCCTTTCCGTGGCGAGAAGAACTCGAACTGGGAAGGCGCCTACCGCGTACCGGCCTTCGTCCGCTGGCCCGGTCATTTTCCTGCCGGCACGACGCTGAACGGCATCGTCTCGCATGAGGACTGGCTGCCGACTTTTGCCGCCGCCGCCGGCGCGCCCGACATCAAGGAAAAGCTACTCAAGGGCGCGACTCTGAACGGTCGCAGCTACAAGAACCATATCGATGGCTACAACCAGCTTGATTACCTGAGCGGCAAGACCAACGAATCGCCACGCAAAGAGTTCATCTATGTGGGTGACGACGGCGCCGTGATGGCCATTCGCGTCGGTGACTGGAAGGCTGTTTATCTCGAGAACCGCGGCTACCAGCTGGACGTGTGGCGTGAGCCTGTGGCTCATCTGCGTTTGCCGCTGGTGTTCAATTTGCGCCGCGATCCGTTCGAGAAATCACAGCATAATTCCAACACGTATCACGACTGGATGATTGACCGGGCGTACGTGCTGATCCCACTGCAGGCCGTGGCCACCAAGTTCCTGCTGACCTTGAAGGACTTCCCGCCCAGCCAGACGCCGGGCGATTGGAGCCTTGATTCGCTGGAAAAGCAGATCAAGGGCATGACCACTTCAGGCAAATAAGTTGATCTGCATCGGGGCACCGTCATGGTTGACGGCGCCCCGTTTTTCATTGAAAAACGGGGTTTTCATGAAGAAGATACTGAGCAAGATAGCCGCTGTTTTGCTGAGCGCGGCGGCAGCGATGGCCTTTGCGGCCCCGGTCGTCGACCCACTGCCCTCCTGGAACGACACCGCGTCCCGACGTGCCATCGTCGAGTTTGTCGAGAAGGTGACGCACGAAGCCTCCCCCAACTATGTGCCGGCGCCCGAGCGCATTGCCACTTTTGACAATGACGGCACGCTGTGGGCCGAGCAGCCGATGTATTTTCAGGCCTTTTTCATCGTCGACCGCATCAAGGCGCTGGCGCCGAAGCATCCGGAGTGGACAACGCAAGAGCCGTTCGCGTCGGTGCTCAAGGGCGACATGAAAGCGGCGCTGGCGGGCGGCGAGAAGGCGCTGCTGGAAATGGTCATGGCCACCCACGCAGGCATGAGTACGGCGGAATTCGAGCAGATCGTCAAGGACTGGATTGCCACTGCGAAGCACCCGAAGACGGGGCGGCCGTTTACCGAGATGGTCTATCAGCCGATGCTCGAACTGCTCGCCTACCTGCGTGCCAACGGCTTCAAGACCTACATCGTCTCCGGGGGCGGCATCGAGTTCATGCGTCCGTGGACGGAGAAGGTTTATGGCGTGCCGCCGGAACAGGTCATTGGCAGCAGCATCAAGACAAAATATGAAATCCGCGACGGCAAGCCGGTGCTGGTGCGTCTGCCGGAGATCAACTTCATCGACGACAAGGCTGGCAAGCCGGTCGGCATCAACCAGCAGATCGGTCGTCGACCGATCGCCGCGTTCGGCAATTCCGACGGCGATTTGCAGATGCTGCAATGGACGACTGCCGGCGCCGGGCCGCGCTTCGCGCTCATCGTCCACCATACCGATGCCGAACGCGAATGGGCTTACGACCGCAAGTCGCACATCGGCAAGCTCGACAAGGCGCTCGACGAAGCGCAAGCGCGCGGTTGGACGGTGGTGGATATGAGGCGCGACTGGAAGACAGTCTTCGCAGCGCCAACAAAGCAATGAACCACCCGTCGGGCAGGATGGCTAGCTCCCCCGAGCACTCTTTCTCGCCCATCGACAACGAGCCGCCACTGCGCTGGCAGCGCAAGCTCGGGTGGTCACCAGCGCATTCCTGTGGCTGTTACCGTTGCTGATGCTGGCGCCCGCGTTGTTGGCGGCCAAGCGGCGGGCGCGTCCGGCCTACGCCGCGCTGGTCGGCGAGCACGAGCGCATGGTGCACCGGCGCTGGATACTGCGCGAGCCGGTGGCCGACCCGACGCTGCTCGAAGCCGCCGAGATCGGGCCGGTCGCCGATACCGCAGCCATCTATCACGCAGTAAAGGCCATGCGCCCGGCGCCGATCGGCATGCGTGCGATGGTTGCAATCATGCTGCCAATAGCGCTGCCGATGTTGCTGGCCGCCGCGCTGCAAATCCAATCAAGGATATCGTCCTAAAATTGCTCAAGGCGCTTGTATGAACGACAATGCTTAACGATATTCACCGAAGTTTTTGTTGGCTGTACTTTGACCTTCCCCGAATGGCATTTGCCTTAATTGCCAGTCCTTTTTTATTACTCCCGAGGAGATAACCATGGTAAGAAAAAAACTGGTGCTCAGCCTGCTGGCAATCTCGCTTGCAGCGCCCGGCATCCATGCACAGACGGCGCCGGCTGCCGCCCCCGCTGCCGTACCGGCGGTGGCAAATGCGGTCGATCCGGCATCGATTCAGGCCCTCAAGAACATGGGTGCGTATCTGCAGACCCTGAAACGTTTCCAGGTGTCCACCGAGCTGACTGGCGAGCGTGTTCTCGCCGACGGTCAGAAGCTGCAGCACATGGCGACGGCGGACATGGACGTCGAGCGTCCGAACCGGCTACACGCCCGGATTTGGAGCGCCCGGGCCGAACGCGAACTGATCTACGACGGCAAGACGGCTACGCTCTATACGCCGGCGCAGAAGTACTACTCGACCGTCGAGTTTTCCGGCAACCTCGGCGAACTGATCAACAAGCTGGAAGAGCGCTATGGCGTGGAAGTGCCGCTGGCCGACATGTTCATCTGGGGTACGCCGGCAGCATCGTTCGACAAGATCGAATCGGCAATGAATGCCGGTCAGGACTTCATCGGCAAGGACCTCTGCGACCACTACGCCTTCCGTCAGGGAATGTTCGACTGGCAGATCTGGATCACCACCGGTGACAAGCCGCTGCCGCGCAAGCTCGTGATCACCAATCGCAATGACGACGCTCGTCCCCAGTCGCTCCAACTGATCGCCTGGAACCTGAAGCCGACGTTCAAGGACGCGGTTTTCAGGTTCACGCCGCCCAAGGGCGCGACCGCGGTTGAAATTCGTCCGCTGGTTCAGAAGTAAAGGAGAGCCCACATGAAAAAATCATTCAGCAAAATCTTCCTGGCCCCCCTGACGGTTCTCGTTCTGGCCAGTTTCGCCATGGCTCCAGTGGCTGAGGCACGCGGCGGTGGCGGTCACTTTAGCGGTGGTGGTGGTGGCGGCAACCGGCAGGTCAACAACGCCCGTGCCGACGTGCGCACCAACAATGTCCGGAACACCAGTGTCAACAACGTCAACGTCAACCGGAACGTCAACGTCAATGCCAACAATAACCGTGGTGGCTGCTGCAACGGCGGCTGGGATAACAACTATCACCCGGTGGCGACGGCGGCGGCGGTCACTGCTGCGGTGGTCGTGACTTCGGCCGTCGTTGGCTCAATGGTGCGCACCGTGCCGGCCGGCTGCGTCCCAGTGAACTATGGTGGCATGATCTATCAGCAGTGCGGCAGCACCTGGTATCAACCCCAGGGTTCCCAGTATGTCGTCATCAATCCGCCGTATTGACCGGCCGAGCAAAAGAAAGACCGCGCTGCGCGGTTTTTTTGGTGCGGATATCTCCGATAGCCCGGCACCAGGATAAGACGAACAGCCTCGCTCGTCGGGGACGACTCGTGCCAGTGGCGACCTGCACGGTAAACCTCCGCCACCCAGGTGGCCACTGGCATGGATAATGGGCATCCCCGGGGCGAGGTTTCAGGGCTGATCAGGAACATTCGGCACGAAATCAACGATTAACAGAGACCGAAATGGCCCAGACACTGCCAAAGGTTGGATTGAAATCCTATCCTTCGCTACCCCACCAGGGTATGGCCCTGCGCTCTTTCATAACAAGTGAACATACATGGAGCTCTACTCTTGTTCTAAAGTGGTCCCCGAAGTCAAGACAAAAATTAGCTCGGTTTAAGCTGTGCTTTCAACTGCAGTAGCAGCTGGACGGCGCTGCCCCGGTTTTGCTGTTGGTTTGGTCGTTGCTGTTGATTCTGATGTTGATCTGGCTTCTGCGGGTGGGGAATCGCCTGTGGAGCGTAGCGGAACAGGCGATTCCCCACCCGCGCCGCCGAATTTGTCGAGGATCAAGGCCCCACCACCGATAGCGGTGCGATAGACCACATCGGGCGTCTTGTCACTCAGCGACTGGTGCGGACGCTCGCCGTTGTAGAAGGCGAAGTACTCGGCCAATCCGACCGTCAATTCGCCCAAGGTGGCGTAGCCCTTCAGATACACGTCCTCGTGCTTGACGCTGCGCCAGAGTCGCTCGACAAAGATGTTGTCGAACACCCGGCCCCGCCCGTCCATGCTGATCACCACCCCTTCACGTTTCAGCACATCGGTGAAGGCAGTGCTGGTGAACTGACTGCCTTGATCGCTATTGAAGATCTCCGGCCTGCCGTGAGTGCGCAAGGCATCTTCCAGGCAATCGACACAGAAGGCCGCTTCCATGCTGTTGCTGATCCGCCAGCTGAGGACCTTGCGGCTATACCAGTCAATCACCGCGACCAGGTAGGCGAAGCCACGCGCCAGCCGGATGTAGGTGATGTCGGTGCTCCAGACCTGGTTGGGCCTGACCACAGGCACTCCGCGCAGCAGGTAGGGATAGACCTGGTGCTCTGGGTGCGGACGGCTGGTGTTCGGGCCCGGCGCCATGCCGGCTAACCCCAGCAACCGCATCAGGCGTTGCACCCGTTTGCGGTTGACCGTGTGACCCGCCTTCCCAAGGAAGATCACCATCCGGCGGCTGCCGTAGAACGGGTGCCGAGTGTACTCCTCGTCGATCAGGCGACTGTACAGGAGATCGCTGGCATCGACCACCGCCGGTTTTTGCTGCGCATAGATCGTCGACCGGCAGACCCCGGCCAGGACGCACTGCTGCACCATGGCGACCGCCTCCCCTGGGTCGATCCACCCTTACCGGATCATGACGGGCTGATCCCGGACTTTTTTTTGAGCCAGTCCAATTCCATCTTCAACTTGCCGATCTCGCTGTACAGCCGCTCCGGCTCCCGGTGGGCGGCCAGCGGCTTGGGACCTCGCTTACCTTCAAACAGCGTCTTCGCCTGATCCTGGATAGCCTTCTTCCACTGCCCAACCTGAACCGGATGGACGCCATACTCCTGGCCAATCTCGTTGATCGTCTTCACCCCTCGCACGGCCTCCAGACCCACCTTCGCCTTGAACTCCGGTGTATGTACCTTCCGCGTCTTCGTTTCACTCATCGTTCCTTGCTCCCTACCTTGGCGCACAGCTTAAACTACTGTCTGAATTCCGGGGACCACTATAACCGGACGCTATCCGCCGACGAGCTGCGCGCCTATCTCGCCGAGCTTGGCGACAACCTCGCCGACCAAGCGCTACTGCTGACACTGCTGGCCGGCGGGCAACGCGTGGCGCAACTGTTGCGCCCCAAGGTGAGCGACTATGACACGGGCACGGCCACCCTTCGTCTGTGGGATGCCAAAGGCCGGACAACGTCACCGCGGGAGCACCTGCTACCCCTGGCGCCACGAGCCGCCGCACTGGTGGCGCATTTGATCGCCCGCGCCGAAGCGAAAGGATCGCCGCTGCTGTTCTCGACGTATGGCCAGACTCAATTGGCAGACACGACGCCCGGCAAGCGCGCCGCGGAAATCGGCGCCGCCGTGACTGGCGAGCCGTTCGACCTACGAGACATTCGCCGCACGTGCGAAACGATGCTGGCGAGCATGGGCATATCCCGCGACACCCGCGCGCAATTGCTGAGTCACGGCCTGTCAGGCGTGCAGGTTTCCCACTACGACCGGGACGCCTACACCGACGAGAAGCGCGCCGCATTGATGGCCTGGGAAAGCCGGCTTCACGAGATCGCTACCGGAACGGCACGTTCCAATGTCCTCTCGATGAAGCAAAGAAACGCCACTTGATACCCGTAACGTATCGCTATACACTTAAGCATGATAAAGAGTTTCCAGCACAAGGGGCTGCAAGCCTTCTTCGAGACGGGCAGCAAGGCCGGCATTCAACCTCACCACTCGCAAAAGCTGCTGCGCCTACTGGCGCGACTGGATGTTGCCAAGGTGCCGGAGGACATGAACCTTCCGGGCTGGCGGCTGCATAGCCTTGCCGGCAATCTGGCCGGGTTCCATTCGGTGTCGGTGAACGGCAATTGGCGCATGACCTTCACCTTTGAAGATGGCGACGCCGTACTGGTTGATTATCTGGACTACCACTAGGAGAAGACCCATGAACAGGATGCACGCCTACCCCCACCCCGGCGAGGCGCTACGTGAAGACGTTCTGCCCGCTCTGGGCCTGAGCGTCACTGCCGCCGCTGCACAACTTGGCGTGACTCGCGCCGCGCTGTCGCGCGTGCTGAACGGCCGCGCCGCCATTTCTCCGGAGATGGCCCTGCGGCTTGAAGGCTGGCTTGGCGTCGAGAATGGCGGGCGTGCCGATGCCTGGATAGCGCAGCAAGCCGCCTTCGATCTGTGGAAGGCACGGCAGGCAGGTGCACCGACGGTTCGGCGGGCACAAGTCGAGATCGCCCCCACGGTATAGGCGCTTAAGCGGGTGTTGAAGCAAACATGTTGGTGTTAGTGTTTGAGCCAGGAGCAACCGTGATGAGCAGGGTATCGAAGGTGCGACGCAACTCGCGCTGGAGATTCTCGTAGTGTTGATCAAGGGCCTGGATGTTCTTCGGTGGTGGTCCGAGGTGTGGTGTCCCGGCGCCGGCGAGAACGGGTTTGATGACTTTCTCCCGGAGGATGAGCCAGCCAGCGAGAATGCTGATTCCCGTCGGCTGGGGTCGGTAGCGGCGCGTCTTGGCGATACGCTCGATGAGGCACTTGCCACGGAGCTTCATGAGATCGTAGGCGGCCTGCCGCCCGGTGTAGGCGTCGCGCGAGACTTCAGGCAGCGACGGACGCACTTCGTCAGCCAGCTCTTGTACCGTGAACCCGTCGGGATTGGGCGCGAGGTGCAGGATGGCTTCGGCGACCGAGCGCATGCGCGGCTTTTGCAGATCAACGCCGGACAGGCGGCGATTGCCGCGCTCGGTCGGTTCGATGAGGGAGTCGAGCACGCCATCGGGAAGGAAGCTGACATGGGCGGCCTGCATCGCGTTGAGAAAGTCGATCGCCATGTGCTGGAGCTTGGCCAGCATGATCGAGAGTTTCTCCAGCGAACGCCCGCAGCGCAGTTCCTTGATGTTGTGGGCGATGGCCTCGGCGCGCAGCACGCGCGCGCCCTTGTCGTAGAGCTTCAGGGTCAGCGCGCCGAAATGCACCTTGAACACCGTCAGATCGTAGGCTGATTGATCGACGATACGAGCCACGCCGTGGCTCCTGTCGGCACGCCAGCGGGGGCGTTGTTTGCGGCCGAACAGCGTGCGCAGGATCGGCACGTCGAGCAGACGCCGGGTACGATCAATCAAGCCCTGGAAGACCGCATCCAGGGTGGTGCCACGGACGAACAAGAGATTGCGACTGTACTCGATCTGATAGACCGAGTAGCGGTACCGGAAGCGGCTGCGCTCTTGCTCCTCGATCGTCAGAGCGAAACACAGGCAGCTCGAGTACACCCAACGGTCACAGACCTTGGCCAGTCGCCCTATGGCGTGCTCATCGCACAAGGTATCTGCGAGCTGATCCAAAGCCTGGAACGAACCCCCGACGAAGCAGTTACCCTCCTTCTCCAAGGAGATGGCCTGCTGGCCGAGCGGAAAGTAGCCGTTGAGCACGATGCGATCCACGCAGTCATAACGGCCTTCCAGAAGCTCCTCGTAATACGCAGACAAGTCATCGGGTTGTTTCATCGGAAGAGCCTCCGCGCACACCGGAAAATCCCGTTCCTCCTTTGACAGGCGCAGAGCCAACGGTTTCTTTCCTCTCACCCGGCGGGGTGAACTGCCGTTCGCCCTGAGCTACCCATGTCGCGGCCGTTGAGCGATCAGCTGGCCATCCAATGCCGATCCGGGCGTCATGGCATCACACCATCCCGACCACTCAGTCTTCGGCGGTTCTCCGAAGGAGAACCTCTTTTCCCAAGCGCAGTCTTGGGAAAAGCCTAGTTCCTTCGTCGATGCTTCCCCCGACCATCGGACTGCTGTAGGTGTTCGCCGTAAAGGCGCCAGCAGGAGCAGGCTGAACGTAGGTCGTTTGCGTCCCCGGCATATAGACGGTTCCCACGGACGCGATTGCCTCGCTTCCAAATACAACCGCATCTCCTCCGGCAACGACAACCGCGTCGATCATCTGGCGCTTGGCCGCATCACGCGTGAGTTGTTTGTCTGCTAGACCGTGCCGATAAGTTGATGTTGTCTTCGCCAGAATCTTGAACGGGCGGTTCGGGGAACCCTGAACCCACACGTCAATCTCGCGGTTGCCTTGCTTGACCGTTTCGACAGCCCCGCGTTGCCCAATCACGACTTCTTTTCCAGGGGGCGATGCCCATCGCGCCACTTCAGTATGGGCGCAGGCAGCGAGGACAAGGATCGCGCCAAGTTGAACAACAAGACGACTGAGATGATTCGTCACAGGCTTTCGCTCCCGGCAAAGTTGGTGGCGCGAGCCTCGCCCGATGATCGCCGAGGCGTTACAGCATGGCCGCGGAATGAATGGCCTTTTGAGGGGCGCCGCCGGGCCGATGCGTGGATTCGGGTTGCCGAAATCTGCTTACCATTTGCTTACCGAAGGGCGTATAGAGAAGGACAGACTTTATGTTCCTGGCTAAGTGATTGTTTTCGTGGTGCCCCCGGTCGGAATCGAACCAACACCTGATGATTACAAATCAACTGCACGACCTTCATGCTACGGGGGCTGCCGGCTGCTGCGGTGCGCCATTATAGCCCAAGGCGGCTGGACGCGACTTGTCTGCAGGGGTGCGCCGCGGAGGGTTCGGCCGGACCGAGGACCCATCCTTTCACGGTCGTCGAGCCACTGATAGAATGCGCTGACTGCTTTTTCGGTGTGGAGCCATGCCAAGCTTGTCGAACCCTTCGGAAATTGCGCGGGAGGCCTTGCGTCTGCTGGCTGCCCGCCGGATGTCTCCATCCCCCGAGAATTATCGGGCGCTCTACTACGAGATAGCCGGTATCGCCGATCACGTGGCGGAAGCATTCCCGGAACAGGATCTGAAAGCGCTTCCGGCATCGCTTCCGCGCGCGACGGCAAGTCAGCAGCGCTTGGCCAAACGCTTCGAGCAGGCGCTTGGGGGGCGGAACTGGGAGGAAGTCCAGGCGGGCGTTGCCGAGTTGGCCAAGGAGATCGGCCGGGAGCAGGACCTGCCCTGGAGCGAGTTGCTGGGCGAGTTTCTCCGCCAGTGGGAAGGCAAGCAGGCCGGTCTTACCGTCGCCCGCAAGCGCGAGGCGCTCGAACGTGTGCTGGCCGGCGGCTCGACCAATCGCGAGCTGTTGTTCGGAAGGCTGCAGGGACTGGTCAAATCATGGTCGCTCAACGCTCCGGTGGCCGACGAGATCCCCCTCGTCGAGCCAGAGACCCTGGCTGCCCCTTCGAGCGCCGCCGTGATGGCCGCCGAGGGCGGTGCAACGCCCAGTGCGGGTACCACCAGCGAGCCAGCGGCCGAGTTGCGCGAACTGTTCGCCTACACGCTCGAAGCGGTCATCACCACACAACTCGGGGATGAGCCGGAACTGGCCGCCGAGGCTCGCGATCTGGCGCACAAGGTTCGCACCACCATGTCGCGCGCGGCCATGGATGGGTTGCTCACGGCCATCAAGCGTTTCGCCTTCCGCCTCGATATTCTCGCCGAAGACCGTGGCGAACTGCGCGCCGGTCTGCTCAACCTGCTGCAATTGTTGATTCAGAATGTCGGCGAACTGGTTGTCGAGGACCACTGGCTGAAAGGTCAGATCGACATCGTTCGTGACATCGTCGCCCAGCCCTTGAGCCTGCGCTCGATTGGCGACGCCGAGAGTCGGCTCCGGGAAGTGATCTTCAAGCAAAGCCAGCTCAAGCACAGCCTCAACGAAGCCAAGGAAGCGCTCAAGCAGATGCTCGCGGGTTTCGTCGATCACCTGGCCGAGTTTGCCGATTCGACTTCCGACTATCATGACAAGATCGAGGTCTGCGCCGACCGGATCAGCAAGGCGGAGGACATCAACCAGCTCGAAGACGTCCTCGCCGAGGTGATTCGCGAGACACAGATCATTCAGTTGAACGCCCAGCGATCGCGAGACGACCTGCGTAACGCCAAACTGCGTGTGGAAGAGGCCGACAAGCGCATCAGCGAGTTGCAGGCGGAACTCGACAGGGCCAGTACACTGGTTCGCCACGATCAGCTGACCGGGGCGCTCAACCGCCGTGGCCTCGAGGAAGCGTTCGGCAAGGAGACGGCGCGTTCCCGGCGGCGGCAGTCCTGCCTCTGCGTAGCCTTGCTCGACATCGACAACTTCAAGAAACTCAACGACTCACTGGGACATGACGCCGGCGACGCGGCGCTGATTCACCTGGCGACGGTCATCCGCGAGACGATGCGGCCCCAGGACACCATCGCCCGCTATGGCGGCGAGGAATTCATCATTCTGTTGCCCGATACCTCGATCGAAGACGCGCAAACGGCCATCGTGCGCCTGCAGCGCGAACTGACGCGGCGCATCTTCCTGCACAACAACGATCGGCAGTTGATCACCTTCAGCGCCGGCGTGACGGACTTCCGCGCCGAGGATACACAGCTTTCGGTGACCAAACGGGCCGACGAGGCCATGTATGCCGCCAAGCAGGCGGGCAAGAACCGGGTGCTGGTCGGCTGAGCGCCCGTCGTTTTCGGGGTTAGCGGCCAATCCTGCGTCAGGCGAGCGCCTCTGCGACCGGAGACTTGCCGCCGGCGAGCGCCCTCAGCGCTTCCCCGGCCGCCAGAAGGCCGAAAGGCGCCGTCACGCAGACTGACGAGCCGAAGCCCGCACAGTTCAGACCGCTCAGCGCGCGCGGCTCCGCGCAGCCGATCGCGCGATCCGGATAGCGCAGTGCTTCGCCCGAGAAGACGGCCGGAATGCCGAACTTCTTCTTTGCCTCTCGAGTGAAGCCGTAGTCCTTGCGCAGCAGTGCGCGTACCCTGGCCAGCAGCGGGTCCTGAATCGTCAACGCGAGATCGGCGACGCGGATTTGCGTCGGATCGATCTGGCCGCCGGCGGCACCCGCGGTGATCAGAGGAACGCCGCGACGCTTCGACCAGTCGATCATCGCCGCTTTGCTGCGCACCTGGTCGATGGCGTCGATCACATAGTCGAAGTGACCGGCAAGAATCGTGTCGACATTCTCCGGGGTCACGAAATCCTCGATTTCGGTAACCAGGCAGGCCGGGTTGATCGACTGGATCCGCTGCGCCATGGCGCTGACCTTGGCCTTGCCGAATTCTCCCTCGAGCGCATGCACCTGCCGGTTGACGTTCGACTCGGCAACCATGTCGAGATCAACCAGCGTGATCCGGCCGACCGCCGAACGCGCCAGGCCTTCGACCGCCCAAGAACCAACACCGCCGATGCCGACGACAGCAACATGGGCACTCTGCAAACGGCTCAGTGCGCCGGCGCCATAGAGGCGGGCAATGCCGCCGAAACGGCGTCCAGGATCGCCTGCCGTTTCGCTCATCGCGCGTCGGCGGCCCGCCGGATGACGCGATTGAACGGCTCGATCCACTCGGGGGCAAACTGGGTGTCACAGGCATTGATCTCGGCGATCGCGCGCAGCAGCGAACGGGTTCGACCATGGCTGCCATGCTTCAGCATCACCGCTTCATAGGCGTCGACGATGGCCAGGAGCTTGGCGCCGGGGCAGATCTGCGCCGCCTTGTGCGCCGCCGGGTAGCCCTTGCCATCGGGGGTTTCATGGTGTTGGGCAACCATTTCGGCAGCTCCTGCCCAACCGGACATCCGCGCCAGCAGGCCAGCGGCGTACGCGGGATGGGTGCGCAGCATCGCCTTCTCCTCGGCCGTCAGGGCGCTCGTCTTCAACCACGCCGATTCCGGGAGAAACATCATTCCGATGTCGTGCATATACACGGCCGCTTCGAGTTGCAGCGGGTCGATCGTTTCGCCGGCCAGTCGGTTGGTTTCCAGTGCCAGACGCAGCAGGCGCAGCGTGCGGCCCTTGAAAATCGGTGAGCGGGCTTCGAACTGGTCGGCCAGTGTGTGGAAGAAACGCAGGTCATCGTCTGTCGGAGAGTTCGCGGTGCTGCGCAGGCCCGGCGCTTCGCGGCGAGTCGACACGGCCGTCGCAGAGACCGGGCGAAAACCGGTGACCGCCTCGATGACCTCGGCGACGCAATCCTCGAACTGCCCGGTGGGTGCCGACGCCAGTCTTTCCAGTCCTTCGACGAGAGACACGAGATGCAGGCCGTCGAGTCTGTCACCGGCCGACAGCCCGGCCATCGCCAGTTCGAGACGATCGATGGTCAGCAAGATGACTTCGGCAATCTGCTCGCTGAAGGGCAACTCGCCTTGGCGCACGCGGTCGAGAATGCTCTCCACGGGGTGCACAATGGCCACCGCCAGATCAAGTCGGCAGATTGTCGCGTCACCCTTGATGCTGTGCAAAGCGCGAAACAGGCTGCCGATCGCCCCCCGATCCGCCGGCGTGCTCCGCAGGTGAGCGATGTCGCCTTCGATGCCCGGTGCGTAGTCGCGCAGCGAATCGATAAAGTCCTGCAACGTCTCCCTGTCGGCAGCGACAGGGGCAACGATCATCTGCCTATCCATGCTCTATCCCCGCTGAGTCGTGCCCGAGAGTTTAACGGAAACACCGACCGAGCGTTGCCTGCGCACGCCACCGCACGTGGGCAACCGAGCAGCATCGGCGATCGTCGGGCGGCTTGTTCGCTGTCCTCGCCAGCAGCGGCGTCACGGATTGAACTGGCTCCGCGGCCGCTAGCTGGGCTAAACTTCGGGTTTTTTTGAACGCGAGGATAAGTCATGCCCATCGTCACTACCCCCAGTGGTCTCCAGATCGAAGAAATCATCGTCGGCAGTGGCCCCACCGCCAGCGTCGGTCAGCACGTCATCGTCCATTACACGGGCTGGCTGGCCGATGGCAAGAAGTTCGATTCGAGCAAGGATCGCAACGAGCCCTTCCGTTTTCCGCTCGACGGGAGACATGTCATTGCCGGCTGGGAAGAAGGCGTTCCCGGGATGAGCGTCGGCGGCATTCGGAAGTTGACCATTCCCGCCGACCTGGCTTACGGCGCGCGTGGCGCGGGCAAGATGATCCCACCGAATGCCAAGCTGGTATTCGAGATCGAGTTGCTCGATATTGCCTGATCGATGGCCGAGCGGCCGCGCAAGACGCTGCTGAGCCGCCCACCGCCCGCCGCGGACGGCGTCGCGACGACCGGCACCGGCCATCCGCCGCACCCGGCGCGCGGACGCCTGGTGCGCGCGCCGGCGGTGTCACCGCGGGTCGTGCCCGGATCTCCCGCGACGAAAGTAGCCGCAACTGTCGTCAGCGCGCCACCAGGCGGCGTGCGCATCTCCAAGCTGATGGCCGAGCGCGGTCTGTGTTCGCGCCGCGATGCGGATGACTACATCGCGCGTGGCTGGGTCTTCGTCGATGGCCGGCGGGTCAGCGAACTGGGCACTCGCGCTGACCCTGGCGCGGCGATCACCCTGGACACGGCCGCCCAGACGCAGCAGCGAAAGCAGATGACGATCCTGCTGCACAAGCCGGTGGGCTACGTCTCGGGGCAGCCCGAACCCGGCTGTACGCCGGCGGTGACCCTGATTCAGCCGGAACGACAGTTTCGCACGCCGGACACGCCGGTTTTTCACCCCTCCTGCCTGAGGGGACTGGCGCCTGCCGGACGTCTTGACATCGATTCCACCGGTTTGCTGGTGCTCACCCAGGATGGACGTGTCGCGCGCCAGTTGATCGGTGAGGAGTCGACGGTCGAAAAAGAGTACCTGGTACGCGTCGACGGCCGCCTTGCCGACAAGGATCTGGCCCTGCTCAATCACGGACTGAGTCTCGATGGGCGGCAGTTGAAGCCTGCCAGGGTCGAATGGCTCAACGACGACCAGCTTCGTTTCGTTCTGCGCGAGGGTAGAAAGCGACAGATCCGGCGAATGTGCGAGCTGGTCGGGCTGCGCGTGACCGGCCTCAAGCGCGTCCGCATCGGCGCCGTAAGGCTGGCCGATCTGCCGCTTGGGCAATGGCGCTTCCTGCGTCCGGACGAGGTCTTTTGATGGCTGCGCCGGCTACGGCCGGCTCATTGTCGCCTGGCGTTCAGAGGAAAACCGGCTCGGGTGTGAGGGCGACGCCAAAACGCTCGCGCACGGCATCCTGCACGGCTCGCGCCAGCGCAAGAACCTCGGCGCCGGTCGCGCCGCCGCGATTGACCAGCACCAGCGCCTGTTTCTCGTACATCCCCGCCTGCCCGAGGGTTCGACCCTTCCAGCCACACCTTTCGATCAACCAGCCAGCCGCGAGCTTGACGCGGCCATCTGCTTGCAGGTAGGACGGCAGGTCCGGATGCGCCGCCGCCAGTCGCTCGCCGACATTCGCCTCGACCAGCGGATTGTGAAAGAAACTGCCGGCGTTCGGGACTGAGGCGGGATCCGGCAGTTTGCGGCGGCGGACGGCGATGACGGCATCGGCAATCTGCCGGGCATTTGGGCGACCGAGCTGTCGCTGGTCGAGTTCAGCGGCCAGGTCGGCGTAACTGGCCAGCGGCTGCCAGGCCTTCGGCAACCGGAAGGTTACCCGCGTGATCACCAGACGGGCGTCCAGATGCCAGCCCTGCTGCTTGAAGACGCTGTCGCGATAGGCAAAGCGGCAGGCGTCGCGATCGAGCCGTACGGTTCGGCCGGTCAGCATGTCGCAGGCTTCCAGCGACTGAAAGCGATCGGCCAACTCGAGCCCGTAGGCACCGATGTTCTGGATCGGCGCCGCACCGACCGTGCCGGGGATCAGCGCGAGATTCTCGAGTCCCGGCCAACAGCCCTTGGCCAGGGTCCACTCGACGAAGGCATGCCAGTCCTCGCCGGCCCCGCCGCGCACGTACCAGGCGTCGTCGTCCTCGCCGATCAGTTCGCGCCCACCGATCGCCATGTGCAGCACCAGGCCGTCGAAGTCGCCGGTCAGGACGAGGTTGCTGCCAGCTCCGAGCACGAAGCGGCGCAACGCGCTCTTGCCGGCAAGCTGCGCCAGTTGCTCCACGGACTTGATTTCCGCATAGAACGCCGCGCGCCCCGGCAAGGCGAGCGTCGTTCGCCCCCCAAGGTCGGCGTCGCGCTCGACGAAGTGGGGAAGCTTCTCGCCATTCACCGGCTGACCTCCTTGCCGCTCAAAGCAGCGGCGCCAGCCAGCGCTGTGCTTCGGGGACACTGAAGCCGGCGCGCTGCGCCCAGTCGGCAAGCTGATCGCCGGCTATCTTGCTGATCGCAAAATAGCGGGCCTGCGGGTGCGCCAGATAGAAGCCGGAAACCGCCGCCGCCGGCGTCATGGCAAAGGATTCGGTCAGTTCGATACCGGCGTTGCGCGGCGCATCGAGCATGGCGAACAGGGCGCCCTTGGCAGTATGGTCGGGGCAGGCCGGATAGCCGGGTGCCGGCCGTATGCCGCGGTACGCCTCGCGAATCAGTGCCTCCGGATCCAGCCCTTCATCGCCGGCGTAGGCCCAGTACTCACGGCGCACGCGCGCGTGCAGCCACTCGGCACAGGCTTCGGCCAGGCGATCGGCGATGGCCTTCAGCATGATCGCGTGGTAGTCGTCGTGCGCCGCCGCGAATTCGGCGAGCTTCTCCTCGATACCGAAGCCGGCACTGACGGCAAAGGCACCGATCCAGTCGGGTGTGCCCCGCTCGGCGACGAAGTCGCTGAGGCAGTAGTGTGGCTTGCCCGCCGGCCGCTCGTGTTGCTGGCGGAGGTTGTGCCAGGTCATCAGCGTTTTCGCGCGCGTTTCGTCGGCATAGATTTCGATGTCGTCGCCGACGCTGTTGGCGGGGAAGATGCCGAAGACGGCGTTGGCGCTCAACCAGTTCTCGGCGATGACCTTGTCGAGCATCGCCTGGGCGTCGGAGAACACCGCGCGCGCCGTGGCGCCGACCAGCGGGTCGTCAAGGATCTTCGGGTAGCTGCCGGCCAGATCCCAGGTCTGGAAGAACGGCGCCCAGTCGATGAACCCGGCCAGCGTCGCCAGATCGATCGCGCGCAGCACATGCAGGCCCGGGCGTTTCGGTGCGCTCGGTCGATAGGTGGCCTCGCCGTTCCAGACGAAGCGGTTGTCGCGCGCGGCCTCCAGCGCAAGCAGCGTGGTGCCCTTCTTGCCGGCATGCTGGGCGCGCAGCTTTTCGTAATCGGCGGCCAGCCCGGCCTTGAAGGCGTCGGCGTTATCGATCGACAGCAGCTTGGTGACGACGCCGACGGCGCGCGAGGCATCGGGGACGTAGACCACCGGTCCGGAGTAGTTCGGAGCGATCTTGATCGCCGTGTGGGCGCGGCTGGTCGTCGCACCGCCGATCAGCAGCGGCACCGGCGGGCTACCGTCAGTCCCCGTGGCGAAGCCCAGTCGTTCCATTTCGGCCGCGACATGGCTCATTTCCTCGAGCGACGGCGTGATCAGGCCGGACAGGCCGATCGCCTGTGCACCGTGCTCGCGCGCCGCGTGCAGGATCTTGTCGCAGCCGACCATGACACCGAGGTCGACCACGTCATAGCCGTTGCAGCCCAGCACGACGCCGACGATGTTCTTGCCGATGTCGTGCACGTCGCCCTTGACGGTGGCGATGACGATCTTGCCTTTGCTGCTCACCCCCGTACGCAGTTTTTCGGCTTCGATGTAGGGAATCAGGTGTGCCACCGCCTGTTTCATCACCCGCGCCGACTTGACCACCTGCGGCAGGAACATCTTGCCGGCGCCGAAGAGGTCGCCGACGACGTTCATGCCGTTCATCAGCGGGCCTTCGATCACCGACAGCGGCGGCTTGCCGGCAGACTCCACCGTCGCCCGACACTCCTCGGTATCGGCAACGACGAAGTCGTTGATTCCCTTGACCAGCGCATGCGTCAGCCGCGCTTCGACCTCGAAATCCCGCCAGGCGAGGTCGGGGCCGCCCATGCCACCCTCCCGGGACCTGCCTTCCTTGACCGTCTGCGCGAACTCGACGAGCGCTTCGCCGGCGTCGGGCCGGCGGTTGAGCACGACGTCCTCGACCTTGTCGCGCAGGGCCGGATCGAGGTCGTCATAGACGCCGAGCATGCCGGCGTTGACGATTCCCATCGACAGCCCGGCCTTCACCGCGTGATAGAGGAAGACGGTATGAATCGCCTCGCGCACGGCATCGTTGCCGCGGAAAGAGAAGGAGACGTTGGAGACGCCGCCGGAGATCTGCGCGCCTGGCAGATGCGCACGAATCCAGGCGCAGGCCTCGATGAAGTCGACGGCATAGTTGTTGTGCTCTTCGATGCCGGTGGCGATGGCGAAGATGTTGGGGTCGAAGATGATGTCCTCGGGCGGAAACGCCGCCTGCTCGGTAAGCAGGCGATAGGCGCGCGCGCAGATCTCGGTCTTGCGGGTGTAGGTGTCGGCCTGGCCGGTCTCGTCGAAAGCCATGACCACGACCGCCGCGCCATAGCGGCGCGCCAGCCTGGCCTGACGAAGGAACTCGGCCTCGCCTTCCTTCATCGAGATCGAATTGACGATGCCCTTGCCCTGGATGCACTTGAGGCCGGCCTCGATGACCTCCCACTTCGACGAGTCGAGCATGATCGGCACGCGCGAGATGTCCGGTTCGCTGGCGATCAGCTTCAGGAAGCGATCCATCGCCGCCTGCGAATCGAGCATCGCCTCGTCCATGTTGATGTCGATGACCTGGGCACCGTTTTCCACCTGCTGACGGGCGACCGCCAACGCGTCGTCGAAGCGTCCCTCGAGGATCATCCGGGCGAAGGCGCGCGAACCCGTGACGTTGGTGCGCTCGCCGACGTTGACGAACAGGGAGTCCCTACCAACGTTGAAAGGCTCGAGGCCGGACAGGCGGAGCTTGCGTTCGCGCTCGGGGATGACCCGGGGTTGGACGCCGGCGACACTGGCGGCGATCGCGGCAATGTGCGCGGGCGACGTGCCGCAGCAGCCACCGACGATATTCACGAACCCCTTGCGTGCCCAGTCACCGATTTCGGCCGCCAGTTGCTCGGGGGTTTCGTCATAGCCGCCGAAAGCGTTCGGCAGGCCGGCATTCGGGTGCGCCGAGACGAAGCACTCGCACAGGTGCGACAGCTCTTCCACGTACTGGCGCAGGTCGGCGGCACCGAGCGCGCAGTTGAGACCGAAGCAGAGCGGCCGGATATGGTTGAGCGAGTTCCAGAACGCTTCGGCGGTCTGCCCCGACAGCGTCCGCCCGGAGGCGTCGGTGATCGTCCCGGAAATCATCACCGGCCAGCGCCGCCCCACCTCGTCGAAGTGACGTTCGATGGCGAACAGGGCTGCCTTGGCGTTCAGGGTGTCGAAGACCGTCTCGACCAGCAGGATGTCGGCGCCGCCATCGCAGAGACCACGGATGGCTTCGGCGTAGGTGTCGACGAGTTCGTCGAAACTCGTATTTCGATAGCCGGGGTCGTTGACGTCGGGCGAGATCGATGCGGTGCGCGAGGTCGGGCCGAGAACGCCGGCGACGAAGCGCGGCTTGGCCGGATTGCCGGCGGTAAACTCGTCGCAGACCGCGCGCGCCAGTTGCGCGCCGGCAACGTTCAGCTCATAGACGATGGCTTCCAGTCGGTAATCCGCCTGGGAAGCGCTCGTCGAGTTGAAGGTATTGGTCTCGATGATGTCGGCGCCGGCCGCCAGATACTCGGCGTGAATGGCGCGGATGATGTCGGGACGAGTCAGCAGCAGCAGGTCGTTATTGCCCTTCAGGTCGTGCGGATGGGCGGCAAAGCGCGTCCCGCGGTAGTCCGCCTCGCGCAATCCCCGGCGCTGGATCATCGTCCCCATCGCGCCGTCGAGAACCAGAATGTCGTGTTCGAGGCGAGCCTTCAGTTCGGCGGTACGGTCAAGCTGCATGTCTGTCCTTTGATGCCTGTCTCGCGCGCGGCGCAAAACAAAAAAACCCGTCGGCGCAAAACTCGACGGGTCCTCGTGTGGGTTTCGCTTTAGCGGCATTTTTAGCGCGCCCGCAATCTGGTGATGTCAAATCGGCGCGAACCCAGGAGCAGGCCTGAGCAGGGTTCTGAATCTAACCGGCGTGGCAGCTCCTGTCAAGATGGCGGCTCGCCCGGCAGCCCTTACCGGCGCGCAGAAAACCCGCCATAATGGGCTCCGCCGAAGTCCAGCGGCATTTTGCACTCGCCCTGCGGCGCCCCGCATCTACCTCAGTTGAACGATGACCTTGCCGAGCCCCGCCACCTCTCTTGACGACAATGTGCAGCTTGCCCGCATTCGCATTTTTTTCGGGCACGCCAGCGGCAACATGGCGAGCATCCTGGTTGGGGCCATTCTGATCGCCGTCGTCCTCCACAGTGGTGGCGTCTCCCTGCCAACTCTGGGTGTCTGGGGACTGTTCGTGTGCGCGGCGTCTGCGGGGGTCTTGCTGGTCGAGCGCCGCGTGAAGAAAACGGGGGTGACGGCCGGGAACTGCCAGCGGCTCGTCAACCTGCGGATCGGTCTCGGGGCGGGAATAGCGCTGTCCTACGGTATCGTCGGATTTCTCCTGCCGGGAACGGCTCCCGCGCAGGACACGTTCCTGTTCATCATCGTGTCGACGGTCGTCACCGTCGCTGCGCTCGGTTACGCCGTGATGCCAAGATACTACCTGACGCTGAACGTGGTCAGTCTGCTACCCTTGACCGGGCACTTTGCGCAGCAGTATCTGGCGCATGCGGATTCCTACTATCTGCTGCTCATCGCCGTCGCGATCATGTGGCAGGCCATCGTCCTGGCAAAGGCACGCCAGGTCTCGGCGACGGCGATCGGCGCCATCGTCCTCAACGAACGCCTGCAGCAGGAGATCGAGGAAAACCGACGCACCAGGGAAGCCATTCGTCACATGGCACTGCACGATGACCTGACCGCTCTTGGCAACCGCAGGTATTTCGAGGAGACGATTGCGCGAACGCTCAGCATCGCCAGCCGTGATCAGGGGAAAGTCGGACTGTTGGCCATCGACCTGGACAACTTCAAGCCGATCAACGACCGCTACGGGCACACTGCCGGGGATCGCGTGCTCAAGGCGGTCGCCGCCCGTCTCCTCAGCAGCATCCGTGCCGCCGATTTTTGTGCGCGCATGGGTGGCGATGAATTCGCGATCATCGTCGCCAGCGTGCATGCCGAATCCGACGTCGCCGACGTGGCCAGCAAGCTGCGCTTGGCTCTTGCCGAGCCCTTCCAGCTCGACGCCATCGTCGTCCGCATCAGTGCCAGCGTCGGTTTTGCCGTTTACCCCGACGACGGCATCGGCGCCAGCGCATTGTGGTCGGTTGCCGACCGGAGAATGTATCGCGCGAAGGCGAGCCGCGTGTCCGAACAGCCGCTCGCCATGCCGCTGCACGAACTCGGCGAGTGATCGTCCGTGCCTCGCCGGAACCCCCTCGTCAGGCCGCCCGTGGCCACCGGCCGTCGTCGCCCGGACGGCATTGTCTGAGAGCCTCTCGCCATGAACTACACCTTTGCCTCGGCGACCATCCTGCTGCTGTTGATCACCGACCCGATCGGCAACATTCCGATCTTCGCCAATGCACTCCGACACGTGGCCCCGGAGCGTCGCCCCTGGGTGATCCTGCGCGAGGTGTTGATCGCCTTCGTCCTGCTGCTCACCTTCATGTTCGTTGGCGAGGGGTTTCTGCGTCTGATGAACCTCAGCGAGTTGTCACTGCAGATCGGCGGTGGCGTGATCCTGTTCCTGATTGCCTTGCGCATGATCTTTCCACCGCCAAATCCGGACACGCCCGACACCACGGGTGAGCCGCTGATCGTGCCCCTGGCCATTCCGGCAATTGCCGGGCCTTCGGCGCTGGCGACCGTCCTCCTGCTGGTCTCGCAGGCACCCGACCGGCGCCTGGAGTGGATTGCCGCGCTGTGCATCACGATGGCGGTGAGTGCCGTCGTCCTGGTCCTCGCCGAACGTATTCAGCGCGTCGTCGGCGACCGCTTCGTCGTCGCCCTGGAGCGGCTGATGGGCCTGGTGCTGGTGGCGATGTCGATCGAGATGATGTTGCGCGGCATCAAGACCTTCGCCACCCAGATCACGCGCATGTGACTCGCCGCGCATCGGGGCAACACGCCGGTATCTGGCTCGCTCGGCGTCACCCCGCCGCCAGATTGAACCAGCCGAAAGCCGCTCCCCGGCGCGCAGCGGGGGCGATGTCTGCCACCAGCGCCTTTTCCACACGCTGGTCAGGGCAATCCGGAGGACGGCTGCGGGCCGTAGTCACCGCTGCGCCCGGCGAGGAATGCCTGGGCTTCCTCCCGGCGCTCGAACACATGCGGCGCGATGCTGCGGGCGGAGAAAGCCTCGCCCAGTTTGGCGCGCAGGAAGGCGCTGGTCGCGTAGCGGGTGATCTGGCTGAAGTAGTTGGCCAGGAAGTAGCGGTCCATCTCGGCATAGGCGTCGTACATGTCCTGATTGATGCGAAAGCGATCGTAATTGATGATCACGCCCACCCGCTGGCCGGCCGCCCGGCAACGCAGCTCGCAGATATCCCAGATCGCCTGCACGTCGTCGCTCCCACGCACGTGCATACCCTCGAAGTTGAGGAACAGGATATTACGTTCCGGATCGTAGATGACGCGTTCCGGCAGGGACAGGTTGAGCAGTTCAGCTTCCAGGCCCATCGGGTTGGCGCTGAAGATGCGAGCATCCATCTCGCCGTATTCGCCGATGATCGGCTCGAAGTCCATGTGCGCCAGGATGTCTCGGCCGACATCGATGCCCGGCGCCACCTCGATCAGCGCCAGCCCCCGCCTGACCCGACGGAACACGCAGCGTTCGGTGACGTAATAGACCGGCTTGCCGCGGTCGTAAGCGTACTGCCCATTGAAGGTGATCTGCTCGACCTGCCTGACGAATTTCTTCTGCACGCCTTCCTGGAGGATGCGGAGCTTGCCGTTATCGACGTCGACCTTGAGACCGCTGCCGGTGAAGGTCCCGACGAACACCACCAGACGCGCGTTCTGGCTGATGTTGATGAAGCCGCCGGCCCCGGTCAGCCGGCCGCCAAAGCGGCTAACGTCGACGTTGCCGGCGGCGTCGCACTCGGCCATGCCGAGACACGCCATGTCGAGACCGCCACCGTCGTAGAAATCGAATTGCTGATTCTCGTCGATCACCGCATCCATGTTGACCCCGGTGCCGAAGTTGCCCCCGCTCGACGGGATCCCGCCAATCAGCCCGGATTCCACGGTGAGGGTCAGCAGGTGCGAGATGCGCTCCTCGTTGGCCACCGCCGCCACGCCTTCGGGCATCCCGACCCCCAGGTTGATGATGCCGTTGGGCGGCAATTCGAAGGCGGCTCGACGTGCGATGATCTTGCGCTCGGTGAGCGGAGTCGACACCAGGCTGGCGGCCGGCACCCGGAACTCGCCGGCATAAGCCGCGTTGTACTGGGTGGCCAGCGTCTGCATATGCTGGGCCGGTTCGGCAACCACAACGCAATCGACCAGAATCCCCGGGATCTTGACCTGGCGCGGGGGCAGCCCGCTGCGCTCGGCGATCCGTTCGACCTGGGCTATGACGATGCCGTTGCTGTTCTTGGCCGCCATCGCCATGGCGAGGTTGTTGAGCGTCAGGGCTTCCCGCTCCATGGTTATGTTGCCGAAGGTATCGGCGGTCGTGCCACGCACGAAGGCAACATTGACCGTGCCGACCTTGTAGAACAGCCACTCCTCGCCCTCGACTTCGACCAGGCTGACGATGTCCTTGGTGGTGGCGGCATTGACCCGGCCACCACCGTAGCGGGGATCGACGAAGGTGTGGAGGCCGACCTTGGAGAAGGAGCCCGGTTTGCCGGAGGCAAGATCCCGGAACAACTGGCAGATGATGCCCTGGGGCAGGTTGTACGCCTGGATGCGGTTGTCGAGTGCCAGCTTCGCGACCGTCGGCATGCGGCCCCAGTGGCCCGCCACCACCCGGCGCAGCAGCCCCTCGTGACCCAGGTGGTTGAGCCCCAGGGTCTTGCCATCGCCCTGGCCGGCGGCAGCGAACAAGGCCAGGTTCCTTGGCCTGCCGGTGGTGAGGAAGCGTCGCTCGAGTGCCGACAGCAGAGCCTCGGCGAAGCCGGTCTGGACGAAGCCGGTACTGGCCAGGGTATCGCCGTCGCGGATCAGGGCGATCGCTTCGTCGGCGGTGACGATCTTGCTGCGCATGTTGGTTTCCTCCCGATCACGTTGATGATTCCCGGCCGGAGTCCTGACTGACGAGATCAACGCGGCGGGACCAGCCGGGTCGCCGCGCTCGTCAAGCCCTCGCGGCCTGAAAGCGTGAGCGTTGCTACAAATCCGCCAGCGCCCACCGGAGCCCCATCGGCCACCGGCGACTTCTCGATGCAGCTCCGTGCGCCCTCACGTCTACCCTGAAGCAGGATACTCCGAATACCTTGCGGCCGAGCCTTCCGTTCAGTGCTCCCGCGCGCGCCGCGGCTGACGGCACGTGGTAAGCGGTTCTTGGGCGTCAAGGCAGTTGTTCTTGGCAGGCCAGCGGCGGATGGCAGTGGCCCAAGTTTGCCCAGGGCGCGGCGGGGTGTGGGTTCCATTCACGCATGCGGAATCGACTCTGCGTTCGCAGCACTCCTGCCCACGGGTAAGCCGGGTCTTGTCCGGACCGACGCGTGCGGCCGGCGATGTAGCGACCGCGCCGATGCCCGGCTCCAGCGTCTCTACAGACGGTCGGCGCAGATCCAGCGCGAAAGCAGGGCTCCTCACGACGTGCAGGAGCGCCTCAAGAACATCGCCTTTGGCCTGCAGGTGCTGGTGGGCGACGCCCAGGCGTTAAGAACGGTTGGCAGCGGCCACTCACCGTCCTCACAGAACCGACCAGGGCGCCTTCCTGGTGCGCGCGGCCGGTCCAGCCCAGCATTCGGCCGATCAAGAAGAACTGGCCACCGTGACACGATGGCCAAGCTTGTCACAGTGCGGCTAGCGCAAAGAATCCTGCACCGACTGGAGCTGACGCACCCACGGTTGGTTGACACGCAATTCAGCTGGCAGCGCCGCGATGGCGGCACGCGCCTGAGCGATCGTATCGAACACGCCGAAAAAGAGATTGTAGTGCTCGCGCTGCTGGTGTTCAGTCGCGGAAAAGGCCAGCGAATTCAGCGTCAGATGTTCCATGTTGCGGTCGATGAAGCGCGCCATGTCGTCCCGGCTTGGCGACATCACCAACTGCACGGTGTAAGCCTTGGGGTGTTGTCGGAGTAACCACTGGCTGTCATGCACGACCGCTGCTCCCCCGCTGGGCACGCCTATCTTCCGCAGCGCGGTGCGCAATTCGCCGAGGCTTTTCTCCAGCCCGGAAACCTTGTCCGAGACCTGCTCAAGGCGCCCCTGCTGCAGCGCATCGCTGGTCTTCCGGGCCGCTTCGGCCGCGGAGAGTGACGCCATCTGGCTGCTGACTTCGGTGATTCGGGCGTCGTTCTTCGCAATTGCCGATTCACTGCTTGCCGGGGCGAAGGCCGGCACCCACTTGACCAGGACGAAACCCGAAATGGTCAGCAACAGCAGGGCGGCGATGGCGCGATGGGTCCACTTGAACGTGTCACGCGTGGCACTTCGATGGTCGGCCTGTGCTGTGGCAAGCTCGCCAATAGCCGCGTCCAGTCGCTGCGTCTCCGACTGCAACACGCCGACCAAGCCCTGCAAGGTCTGAAACTCGGCATGGTGCTCGCGCTGCAAGGCGCTCAAACCCTCGAGTCGCGCCTCGACAATCGCGTGCTGCTTTGCCGCTTGCTCGCGCACCGCTTCGATACGGCTCTTGTTTCCGCGCGTCACGCTATCCAGCAACTCGTAGGTGAGATCAAACTGATCAAGACGCACGCGTTGCTCGGCGATGATTCGCTCCTGCGCTGCAAACAGGCCATGCAGCGAACCAATACCGGCGCCGAGCCGCGTCAGGTCGGCACCGATACGTGCATTGTCGCTCGCGAGCCGAGTTTCCCAGCGCTGCTCGGTTTCGGCCAGGTGACCGCGAGCATCTTCCGCAACCGCCTCGATCCGTTGCTCGGTCGCCGTGGCATGCGCGGCCAACGACATTCTCTGCTGCTGCAAATCCGCGTCGAGCCGATGCACCTGACTCGATACCGCGCCACCGGACTGCCGGAGTTCGGCCAACGCCGTGTCGATGAGTCGATTGTTCTCGGCGTATCGCGCTGTCAGGTCGTCGTAGTCGCGCAGGACAAGGTCAAGCTGCGCGTTGATCTCCTTGGGTGTCAGGCGGGAATCGTTTGCCCGGGTGAATTCCAGCAGCCCAGCCATCTTCGGTTCGATAGCCGGAATTTCCGTCTCCAGCGTCTCCAGCGACGCGCTCGCCTGCATGGTTATCTCGTTCTCGGCCTGCGCATTGTTCGGCACCGCCAGTCGTGCTGTCTTGGTCATAGTCGGCCTCCTCGGTCGTGGTATCACAGGTTTGCGGCTGGCTTCTGGCAGCGCACTCAGACACGCTGCATCGGAAGTTGACCAGTTCTCTCGTCTTCTCCTGGACTGCGTGGGTGCCGGCTGTCGCAAGCGCCCAAAGGCCCAGACGCCATTCCCGCAGTGCAAACGAGGACACCGCAAGAGACGCCAAGACCGACAACCTGTCATTCCGACTTCCGCGAAGTCGATAAAGTTCAGGTGGCCAACGTTCGCCGCCCCAGCCGCACAGCTGGGTGAGTGCAGCGAAGAAGTTTTTGGTGTCCGCCCCATTTCCGGTAGCGCTGGCCGAGGGCAAAGCTCTCGTAGCTGGTCGCGGTGACGGGAAAGGCACACTCGTGGCCGGTGTTCTCCTGCCCGCCGTCTTGCCCCGTCGTGCTCAGACCGGTTGCGTCACAAGCGGTTGATATGCCGCTTGCCGTGTCTGGCAGCGCAGCGATGCTTTCGTCGAGATGCCCGGCGAGCTCGATCGTCCCTGCGGCCTGCGGAGTCCGCAGTGAACCGATCCGCACGAACCGAAGCCTCTCCGTATAAGCAAATAAGCAAAGATTCGTTCGTTTGGCCGTGCCGCCTTCCTAGACTCCGTTTCGCCAATTTGTTGAAGGGAGTGCCCATGAACGTACAAGAATCTCTCGCCGGCCTGCTGGTCGGCGCTCTCCTGCTCGGTAGCGCGAGCGCCGCCGAGATAACCATCCTGAATGTCTCCTATGACCCGACGCGCGAGTTGTACCAGGATTTCAACGCCGCTTTCGGCAAGTACTGGCAAGCGAAGACCGGAGACACTCTCAGGGTCAAGGCTTCGCACGGAGGCTCCGGCAAGCAGGCACGCTCGGTCATCGACGGCATCGACGCCGACGTGGTCACTCTGGCGCTGGCGTTCGATATCGACGCCATCGCCGATCGGGGGATCGTGCCGCTCGACTGGCAGAAGCGATTGCCCAGCAACGCGGCGCCCTACACCTCAACGATCGTCTTTCTGGTCAGGAAAGGCAATCCCAAAGCGATCAGGGACTGGAACGATCTCGTCAAGCCGGGTGTCTCGATCATCACTCCCAACCCCAAGACTTCTGGGGGTGCCCGCTGGAACTACCTGGCTGCCTGGGCGTACGCGCTCAAGCAGCCAGGTGGCAGCGAAACCAGGGCGCGGGAATTCGTCGGCCAGATCTACGGCAATGTCAAAGTCCTCGACTCCGGTGCGCGCGGCTCGACCACCACCTTCGTCGAGCGCGGCATCGGCGACGTGCTGATCGCCTGGGAGAATGAAGCCTATCTGGCGATCAAGGAACTGGGGCCCGACAAGTTCGAGATCGTCACCCCGTCGCTGTCGATCCTAGCCGAGCCACCGGTATCCGTCGTCGACAGGGTGGTCGACAAGCGCGCCACGCGCAAGGTCGCGCAGGCCTACCTCGACTACCTTTATTCTCCGGAAGGTCAGGAGATTGCCGCCAGGCACTACTACCGGCCACGCGATGCCAAGGTCTCGGCCAAGTACGCCGGGCAGTTTGGCAAGGTCAATCTGGTGACCATCGATGACACGTTCGGCGGCTGGCGCTACGCCCAGAAGACCCACTTCTCCGACGGCGGCATCTTCGACCAGATCTACGTCCCTGGTGGCAAGCGCTGATTTCTGGCCACTGCTTTCGAGGACACGGGCGTTGCTCGGTCCGCCGCCGTTATGCCGAAAGTGAATTACTTTCTCACAACTTCGTATTTCTCAGCATAAACCGTTGCCTCTAGACTCCAGTATCCGTGATTGCACCGCAGCAGGAACCGACGATGAACACAGGCTTATTCCTGGCGAGGCCGGCATGACCAGCGTGAAGCGTTACAGTCCCCTGCCGGGCTTTCGCCTGGCCATGGGCTACACCCTGGTCTATCTGACCCTCATCGTGCTCATTCCCCTCGCCGCAGTGGGGACCAAGACCCTGACGATGGGCTGGGAGGCTTTCTGGGCCGCGGTCAGCAGTCCGCGGGTCGTGGCTTCCTATCAGCTCAGTTTCGGCGCCTCACTGCTCGCCGCTGCGATCAATGTGGTTTTCGGCCTGATTTTCGCGTGGGTGCTGGTCCGCTACCGTTTCCCCGGCAAGGGCCTGATCGATTCCTTGGTCGATCTCCCGTTCGCCTTGCCGACAGCAGTTGCCGGAATTGCACTGGCCACGATCTATTCGGAGAACGGTCCGGTCGGCAAGTTGCTCGAGCCCTGGGGCATCGAGATCGCGTATACGCCGAACGGCGTTCTCCTGGCGCTGGTCTTCATCGGCCTACCTTTTGTCGTGCGCACCGTACAGCCGGTCCTCGGCGATCTCGAAAAGGAAGTCGAGGAGGCCGCGGCTGGGCTTGGCGCCTCGCGCTGGCAGACCTTCCTGCGCATCATCCTGCCGCACATCGCGCCGGCTCTGCTGACCGGCTTCGCCATGGCCTTTGCCCGCGCCGTCGGCGAGTACGGCTCGGTGATCTTCATCGCCGGCAACGTGCCGATGGTGTCGGAAATCACGCCGCTGCTGATCATCACCAAGCTGGAACAGTACGACTACGCCGGTGCCACCGCCGTGGCTTCGGTGATGCTGGTCTTTTCCTTCGTCCTCCTGCTGATCATCAACGGCTTGCAGGGCTGGATGCAGAACCGTCATGCCAAGGGAGCCTGACATGAGCGCGACTATTGCACTGCACGCGGGCAGCCTGGAGCATGCCGAAACGGCAAGCACCCGCGAGCCTGCCTGGGTAAGAGTGGTGCTGATCAGCATCGCCCTGACTTTTTTTGCCGTCTTCCTGCTGCTGCCGCTGGGCACGGTCTTCGCCGAAGGCCTGCGCAAGGGCTGGGCTGCCTACGTGGCGGCCTTGGTCAATGACGATGCCTGGGATGCCATCAAGCTGACCTTGATCACGGCTGCAATCGCCGTTCCGCTCAATCTGGTGTTCGGTGTCGCTGCCGCCTGGTCGATCGCCAAGTTCGAGTTCCCAGGCAAGCGCCTGTTGATCACGTTCATCGATCTACCCTTTTCGGTGTCGCCGGTCATTTCGGGTCTGATCTACGTCCTGCTGTTTGGCGCCCAGGGCTGGTTCGGCCCCTGGTTACAGGAGCACGACATCCGGATCATTTTCGCGGTGCCCGGCATCGTACTGGCGACCATCTTCGTCACGTTCCCGTTCGTCGCCCGCGAGCTGATCCCTCTCATGGAGGCACAGGGCAGCGAAGAGGAAGAGGCCGCCGTCGTTCTCGGAGCGTCCGGTTGGCAGGTGTTCTGGTACACCACGCTGCCCAACATCAAGTGGGGGCTGCTGTACGGCGTCATCCTCTGCAACGCGCGTGCGATGGGCGAGTTCGGGGCTGTATCGGTGGTCTCCGGGCACATTCGTGGGCAGACCAACACCATGCCGCTCTATGTGGAAATCCTCTACAACGAATACAACTACGCAGCCGCTTTTGCCGTGGCGTCGCTGCTGGCCTTGCTGGCCATTGTCACGCTGGCGCTGAAGACCCTGGTCGAGCGGCAGACGCGTCGGCAGTTGCAGGAAATTATCGAACCCTCCGGAGAGTGAGTGATGAGTATTGCCATCCGTAACATCAGCAAGCAGTTCGGCGCCTTCAAGGCGCTCGACGATGTCTCCATCGACGTGCCCTCGGGCGAACTTGTCGCTCTCCTCGGTCCCTCGGGCTGCGGCAAGACGACCCTGCTGCGCATCATCGCCGGCCTCGACTTTGCCGATAGCGGTCAGATCGTGCTCGATGGCGACGACGCTTCGGCCCGTCACGTCCGCGAGCGCCACGTCGGTTTCGTTTTTCAGCATTACGCGCTGTTTCGCCACATGAGCATCGCCGACAATGTTGCTTTCGGGCTGCGCGTCAAGCCACGTCGCGAGCGCCTCGCCGAAGCGGATATCAAACGCCGGGTGAAGCGCCTGCTGGAACTCGTGCAACTCGATTGGCTGGCCGATCGCTATCCGTCGCAGCTTTCCGGCGGTCAGCGCCAGCGAATCGCTCTGGCACGCGCGTTGGCGGTGGACCCGAAGGTGCTGCTGCTCGACGAGCCCTTTGGCGCCCTCGATGCCAAGGTGCGCAAGGAGTTGCGCCGCTGGCTGCGGCAGTTGCACGACGAAATCCACGTCACCAGCGTCTTCGTCACGCACGACCAGGAAGAGGCGCTCGAGGTATCCGACCGGGTGGTGGTGATCAACAAAGGCAAGGTCGAGCAGATCGGTACGCCGGAATCGGTGTACGACCATCCGGCAACGCCCTTTGTCGCCAATTTCCTCGGCTCCGTCAATCTGTTCCACGGACGGGTCGAGGATGGCCACCTGCACGTCGGCAACGACGCGCTGGCCCTGGGCGCGAGCGAAGGCAGCGACGGCAAGGCAGTGGCCTTCGTGCGGCCGCACGAGTTCGACCTGGTGCCGGGATGGGATGAACAGGGAGCTCTGGCGGCGCGCATCGTCCGCGTCGTCTCCGTCGGACCCAGCGCCCAGATCGAACTCGCGCACGGCGACGGCAAGCTGATCGAAGTGAGCCTCGGGCGCGACGCCTTCCGCCTCTTGGGTCTGTCGGAGGGAGACAGGGTGTCGCTGCGTCCGCGCCATATCCGCGTCTTTCCAACGGACGCTCTGGCCGCTTGAGGCAAGAGCATGAACTTTCAACAGCTACGCATCATCCGCGAGACGCTGCGCCAGGACTTCAACCTGACCGCCGTGGCGAGCGCGCTCTACACCTCGCAGCCAGGAGTCAGCAAACACATCAAGGACCTCGAAGACGAACTCGGGATCGAGATCTTCGTGCGTCGCGGCAAGCGTCTGCTGGGATTGACCGAGCCTGGCAAGGAACTGGCCGAGGTGGTCGACCGCATTCTCCTCGGCACCCAGAACCTGCGCCGGATCGCCGACCAGTTCGCCAGTCGGGAAACCGGCCATTTCGTCGTCGCCACGACGCATACGCAGGCGCGCTACGCGCTGCCCCAGATCATCAAGTGGTTCAAGACCGATTACCCGCGCGTGCACCTCGCGCTGCACCAGGGCAGCCCGGTCGACATTGCCGAAAAGCTCGTCTCCGGCGAGGCCGATGTCGGCATCGCGACCGAGCGGCTGGACCAGGTCCCCGAACTGGAGACGTTTCCGTTCTATCGCTGGCACCATGCCCTGATCGTTCCGCACGGCCACCCGTTGCTGCAGGTGGACAAGCTGACACTGGAGGTCATCGGCGAATACCCGATCATCACCTATCATGAAGGTTTCACCGGCCGCACGCACATCGACAAGGCTTTCGCCGACGCTGGCGTCGTGCCGGATATCGTGCTCTCGGCAATTGATGCCGATGTGATCAAGACCTACGTCGAGCTCGAACTCGGTGTCGGCATTGTTGCCTCGATGGCCTACGATGCTTGCAAGGACCGCAACTTGACGCTGATTGCGGTGCCGCATCTGTTCCCGGAAAGTACGACTCGCCTGGCCGTGCGCCGGGGAACCTATCTGCGCAGCTACGCGCTGGCGTTCATCGAGAAAGTCTGCCCGGACATTGGTGAGGAAAACCTCAAGGCAGCCATTCAGAAGCAGAATGGCAACGAGTGATTCGCGGCGCCGCATTCGACGAATGAACGGCACGGCTCGCTGAAGGCGTCCACGCTTGTCGCCCCAACTGCTCCCATGCCGCGGACAGGGCGGCGGCTCCGCAGTCCCAAGGGCGATCGGCTAGCCGATCGCCTCATCCCCAAACAGTGGTTGGCAAGGCGGGTTTGACCCAGCCGGCCGCGAGCGCGCCGCTTGCTCACCACGCTGAGGCGACGAAGTCGAGCCCGGCCCCCTTGCTCTGATCAACCTTCACTACGGACGAGAACCCCATTGCACTTGAGTTATGGAATCCATAAACTAGAGGGCATGGAGAAACGCAGGGCACATTACGATCTGGGCCAGGTGAAGGCGGTGGTCATGTATCGCGGTATCGACAGTTTTACCAGTACGGCATTGCTCGGACTTTTCAGCATGGGCCTGAGCGAAGCCGACGGAGTGTCCATCGTGTTGGGCTTGCGTCGTGACATGCTGTTCAAGAGCATGACAACCCACGCAGACAGTCGTGTGTGGCAGGACGTGTATCACGCCCCTTGCCCCAACGGAAAAACAGCCTATGTGAAGGTCACGCTGCAGGATGGAGCCGTGGTCATCCAGTTCAAGGAGTTGTGAAATGAGGAACCCTGCTTATTGTTTGCAATGCGATGACGGAAGCGTGCTGCAACACGGCGCGCAAGACATGATGATCACGATTGACGGAATGTCGCAGACCGTTCCTGCCGTTGTTGGCTGGCACTGCCCGACTTGCGGGACCTGCGAGTTTGACGATGGTGAGGGGAAGCGCTTCAGTGCGACGCTGGCAGCGCTGCGCCAGTTGGCGAACGCGCAACGCGCTGCCTCGCTGCGCGCGATCCGCAAGAAGCTCGGCTTGCGACAAGCCGATGCAGGGAGGCTGTTCGGCGGTGGCGCCAGCGCCTTTTCGGAATACGAGCGCGGCAAGACCCAGCCGCACAAATCTACCGTGCTACTGCTCAAGCTCCTGGATAGGCACCCGGAATTGCTTGAAGAACTGCGCGGAACGTGAGTCACCGCGCGTGACCGAAGGCGGGCGTAGCTGTAGCGTTAGCCTGCTTGTCGCGCACGCGTCAAGCGCCAGGATGCCCGGGCTAAGAAACACGAACGTTCCAAACGACCGCGATCGTGAAAGCCATAATCCCCCCCTCTTCTCGACCGACTCAGCGACCGCACGATGCCTCGTCTCCCCGCTTCATTCCCAACTTGACCATAACGCTCTCGGCCGGGCAGAAGCAGGTGAAGCCGCTCTGCAACAGGTTCGCCCCGACGAAGGCGGTGAACCACAGGAAATACTTCGAGACAAAGAGTGGGCTCTCCGGGACGCCGAGGGCCAGCGAGATGAGGATGAAACTGCCGGCCATGATGCGCACGGCGCGATCGGTGGTCATGTCTGAGGCTCCTTTCTGAAAGCGGCGTAGTAGAGCACCGGGATGACGACCAGCGTCAGCAGGGTGGAGACGAAGATGCCGAAGATCAGGCTGATCGCCAGCCCGTTGAAGATCGGGTCGTCGAGAATGAACAGTGCGCCGAGCATCGCCGCCAGTCCGGTGAGCGCAATCGGCTTGGCACGCACGGCGGCCGACTGGATGATCGCTTCGCGCAGGGGCATTCCCTCCCCGATTTGCTGACGAATGAAATCGACGAGCAGGATCGAGTTGCGGACGATGATCCCGGCGAGCGCGATCATGCCGATCATCGAGGTCGCCGTGTATTGACTGCCGAGCAGCGCGTGCCCCGGCATGACGCCGATGATCGTCAGCGGTATCGGCGCCATGATGATCAGCGGCAGGAGATAGCTCCTGAAGTGGGCGACGACCAGCAGATAGATCAGGATCAGGCCGACTCCGTAGGCGATACCCATATCGCGGAAGGTCTCGTAGGTGATCTGCCACTCACCGTCCCATTTGATGCTGTAGGCCGCGTCCGGAGCGGCCGGCTGGCGAATGAACCACTCGCCGAGCGTGCCGGCGCCCTTGTCGAGTCCATCGAGCGAACGGCCGACGAGGTCGCTGCGCGCCGCAAACATGCCGTAGAGCGGGGAATCGAGCTTGCCGCCCATGTCGGCGACGACGTAAACCACTGGCAGCAGATCCTTGTGATAGACCACCGTCTCGCGCGGCTGCTCGCGCACCTCGACGAGTTCGGAAACCGGCACCAGGCGGCCCGCGCGCGAACGCACCCGCAGCTTGAGCAGCGCCTCGATCGAACTCTGCTGTTCCGCCGGTAGCGTCAGCCGCACCGGAATCTCGAACTTCGACTCGCTGTTGTGTACCGGTGTCACATCCTCGCCGGCCAGCCCCATGCGCACGACCTCGACGATGTCGCTCTGCGCGACGTCGAGCAGCGCCGCCTTGTTCTGCAGAACGTGCAGCACCGTCTTGCTGCCTGCGGCGGTCACCGAGTCGTCGACTCCCACGAGATCGGGCGTGCCCTCCAGCACCTTGCGCACTTCCCTGGCCACCGCGATCTGGCCCCGGTAATCCGGCCCGTAGACCTCGGCGACGATCGGCGACAGCACCGGCGGCCCCGGCGGCACTTCGACGATCTTGGCGTTGCCGCCGGCCCGTTGACCGATGGCTTCGACGGCGGCGCGCACGGAAGCGGCGATCTCGTGACTCTGCCGCGAGCGCTGCCGGTGGTCGACGAGGTTGACCTGCAGGTCGCCCAGTTCCGGCGCGGCCCGCAAATAGTACTGGCGGACCAGACCGTTGAAATTGATCGGGCTGGCGGTACCGGCATAGGCCTGGTAGTCGCTGACTTCCGGCACCCTGACGACCTCGGCGCCGATCTCGCGCAGGACGCGCGCGGTTTCCTCGAGCGGCGTGCCGGCAGGCATGTCGAGAACGATCTGGAATTCGCTCTTGTTGTCGAAAGGCAGCATCTTGAGGACGACCAGCTTCAGGCCGGCGAGTGCCAGCGAGCTGAGGATTAGCAGCCCGATGACCAGCAGCAGCCAGCGACGTGCACGCCGGCCGGTGTGCGCGTCGAGAAAGGGCGTCAGCAGACGGCGGAACAGTCGTTCGAGGCGGCTCGCCACGGGCGTGTCGGCGACGCCTGGATGCGGCGGGGCCGCGGCCAGCAGGCGCGCGGCCAGCCACGGCGTGACGACGAAGGCGACGGCCAGCGAGATGAACATGCCGAGTGACGAGTTGATCGGGATCGGGCTCATGTACGGGCCCATCAGGCCGGTGACGAAGGCCATCGGCAGCAGCGCGGCGATCACCGTGAAGGTGGCGAGGATCGTCGGCCCGCCAACTTCGTCGACGGCCAGCGGGATGATCTCGATCAGCGGCGTCCCCGGCTGCAGCGCCTGCCAGCGATGAATGTTCTCGACGACGACGATGGCGTCGTCGACGAGGATGCCGATCGAGAAGATCAGGGCGAACAGCGACACGCGGTTGAGGGTGAAGCCCCACGCCCAGGAGGCAAACAGCGTCGCCGCCAGGGTCAGGCTGACGGCGACGCCGACGATCAGCGCCTCGCGCCGGCCGAGGGCAAAGAAGACCAGCAGAACGACGAAGGCGGTGGCGAAGACGAGCTTGCCGATCAGCTTCTGTGCCTTGTCGGTCGCCGTCTGGCCGTAGTTGCGAGTGACCGTCACCTCGACGCCCTCGGGGATCAGCGTTCCCTTCAGCGTCGCGACACGCGCGATCAGCGCATCGGCGACGTCGGCCGCGTTGACGCCGGGCTTCTTCGAAACCTGCACCGTCACGGCCGGGAACTCACCCTCGCGGTTGCCGAGCCAGACATAGCGGCGGGGCTGGTCCGGGCCATCCTCGACGCGCGCGACGTCGCTCATGAACACCGGCTTGCGCTCGTCGGCGCTACCGCGCACGGCGACGACGAGCTGCCTCACGTCGGCGGCCGACTCGAGATACGTACCGGTCTGTACCAGCACTTCGTGGTTGCCGGCGACGAGGCTACCCGACGATTGCAGCGCGTTGCCGACGCGCAGGGCAGCGGCGAGATCCTGCGGCGTGACGGCGAAGGCGTTCATCCGCTCGCTGTCCATCAGGACGCGCAGCACGTGATCGGGGCCGCCCAATGTCGACACGTCGCGTGTCCCCTTGACACGCTTGAGGTCGATCTCGGCGGCGCGCGCCACCTGCTGCAGATCGAAAGCCGAACGCGTCGGATCACTGGTCCAGAACGTCAAGGAAACGATCGGCACGTCGTCGATGCCCTTCGGCTTGATCGTCGGCTCGAGCACGCCGAGATTCGGCGCCAGCCAGTCGCGGTGCGAATGCACCGTGTCGTAGAGGCGAACCACGGCGTCGTTGTACTTGACGCCGACGGCGAACTGCACGGTCACGATCGCCATGCCCGGCCGCGACACCGAATAGACGTGTTCGATTCCCGACATGCGCGACAGCACCTGTTCGGCCGGCGTGGCGACGAGGTTTTCAACATCGCGCACCGACGCGCCGGTAAAGGGGATCAAGACGTCGGCCATGGTCACGTCGATCTGCGGCTCTTCCTCGCGCGGCGTCACCAGCGTCGCAAAGACGCCCATCAGCAAGGCCACCAGTGCCAGCAGCGGCGTCATCTGCGAGCTCGCGAAAAGGCGGGCGATACGGCCGGAAACCCCCATCACCTTACTTGCCCGGCGGACTGGCAGATTTCAGCGCGACGGCGGCCTTCACCGGATCGAGGACGACCCGCTCGCCGGCCCGCAAACCCGCCAGCACTTCGACTTCGCCGGTCCCTACCGGCTCGCCGAGGCGCAACTGGCGCAGGGAAAGCGCTTCCTGCTCATTCTGCACATACACGGCGGCCACCTCGCCGCGCCGCACGATGGCAGTCTGCGGCACGGTCATCTTGTTGGCGCGACCAACGACGAAATGGACACGCGCATGCATGCCGGGGACGATATCGGCAAACCCGGGCGGCAGACCGACGCGTACCGGTGAGACGTGCGTCGCCGCGTCAGCCGTCGGCAGTAGCGTCACGCTCGTGGCATCGACCACCTTGCCGAGTTCCGGAAACTCGATCCGCGCCTGCCGCACCGCGTGCATCTGTGGCACTCGGTACTGCGGGATGCTGGCAGTCACACGCAGACCCTGCGGATCGTGAATGACGAGCAGTGGTTTGCCCGGAGTCGCCATTTCCCCCATTTCGGTCAGCCGCTGGGCGACGATTCCGGTGAGCGGCGCGCGCACCGTCGCGTGCCCGACACCCACCGCCGCTTGCCCATGCGCCGCCTGTGCCGCGTCAAGATCGGCTTTCGCCTTGTCGACCGCCGCCTGACTGACGAAACCCTGCTGACGCAGGCTCACCGTTCGCTGGTAGTGGGCTCTCGCGTTGACGTACTGCGCCGAGGCGCCGGCGGCCACCTCGCTTGCTTCGCGAGCATCGATCTTCATCAGGAGATCGCCCTTGCGCACCGCTTGGCCAGCATCGACGTGCACTTCGACGACGCGCCCGGCAACCTGCGCCGCCACCGTCGCTTGATTGACCGCTTCGACGAGCGCGTCAGCGGGCAGCGTCAGTTCGACCGGATGCGGCTGCATGATCATCACCGGCAGGGCCTGCGCCTGGACGGTCAACGAGACGGCGGCAGCCAGGCTGGCGAGCAGCGGCTGCCAGAGTGACCAGCGACGGTGAGTATGGTCTGGCATGTATATAAGCATATCCTGATATATCGTGAAAGACAAGTGTGGCCGCGTCCTCGCTGCATGTCCCGCCCGTGTTTCGCTATCCGGGTCGCCCGCTCGGGTCCGCCGGCACTTGCGTGTCTCGCCTCTTGACGACCAGGCCGCGCGAATGAGACAAAGCAGAGCTTCCCTACCGGACTGTCGCGATGAAACTCGTCTGCCTCGCTCTGACCACGGCTCTGCTGGCCATCGGCTGCAGCAACCTGGCGCCTGCGCTCGCCCCGGCACCTGCGGCCGGCACCGCTCTTCACCAGCCGGAAGGCCCCTCGGGCGTCAGCACGCAGCCGGGCTGGCACGGCCGGCGCTTTGCCGTCGCGACCGCGCATCCGCTGGCCAGCGAAGCTGGCCAGCAAGTGCTGGTGGCTGGCGGGTCGGCAATCGACGCGGCGATCGCTGCGCAGATGGTGCTGACCATCGTCGAACCGCAGTCCAGCGGCATCGGTGGGGGGGCCTTCCTGCTCTACCACGACGGGCGCGAAACGGTCGCCTTCGACGGCCGCGAAACGGCGCCGGCCGCTGCCGGCGAGACGCTGTTGATGCGGCCAGACGGCAAACCGATGGACTTTCACGATGCGGTCGTGGGCGGTCGCGCGGTTGGCGTACCGGGAGCCGTTCGCATGCTTGAAGTCGCGCATGCCAGGTACGGCAGACTGCCCTGGGCGAGCCTCTTCGAGCCGGCGATTCGGCTGGCGGACAGCGGTTTCCCACTGGGCGCCCGCCTGTACGCCCTGCTCGAGAGCGACCCGCATCTGCGCAAGGACCCGGGCGCCGCCGCCTACTTCTATGACCCCGACGGTCGCGCTCTAGCTACGGGGACCCTGCTGCGCAATCCGGCGCTGGCAGCCGTCCTGCGCCTGATTGCCGCGGAAGGCTCGCCCGCCCTGTACCAGGGCGAGATTGCGCAGGCGATCGTCGACAAGGTCGCCAAGCACCCTTACAACCCCGGCACACTGAGCATGGCCGACCTGACGACGTATTCGCCGAAGGAACGTACGCCGCTGTGCACCCGCTATGCCTCGAGGACGGCCGAGCCGGCGCGGACTTACCGCATCTGCGGTTTTCCGCCGCCGAGTTCGGGGGCAGTCGCGATCGCCCAGATCCTGGGCATTCTCAACCATACCGAGGCGCCGTTCCTGCCCTTTGAAGACCCGCGCTGGATGCACTTCTACAGCGAAGCCTCGCGACTGGCCTTCGCCGACCGCGCACAGTATGTCGCCGACCCGGACTTCGTTTCGGCCCCGGCGGGCGATTGGTTGTCGCTGGTCCGGCCGGACTATCTGGCGGCCCGGGCGCGACTGATCGGGCCGATGAGCATGCAGGTCGCCCGACCCGGTTTGCCGTCACCGGAAAGGAGTTCGCACGCGCCGATGCCCGAGCAAGCCGAGTACGGCACCTCGCACATCAGCATCGTCGACGCCTACGGCAATGCACTGGCGATGACCAGCACGATCGAGGACGCCTTCGGTGCCCGCCAGATGGTCAGAGGCTTCCTGCTCAACAACGAACTTACCGATTTCTCATTCACGCCGACCGACGCCAGCGGCGCACCGGTGGCCAACCGCGTCCAGCCCGGCAAGCGGCCGCGCTCGTCGATGAGCCCGACGCTGGTCTTCGACGACGATACCGGCGAACTGGTGATGAGCGGTGGCTCGCCGGGCGGTGCGCTGATCATCCACTACACCGCCAAGCTGCTCTACGCCACACTGAACTGGGGGTTCGCACCGCAGCAGGCGATCGATCTGCCCAACTTCGGCTCGCTGAATGGTCCGACGCTCCTTGAGGAGAAGCGCTTCCCGCCGGCCTTCGTCGAAGCGCTCAGGGCGGCCGGCCATGAAGTGAAGGAAGTCGGCATGACCAGCGGCGTGCAGGCCATCCGCAAGGACCATGGCAGCTATGTCGGTGGCGCCGACCCGCGCCGCGAGGGCAGGGTAATGGGCGAGTGATGCCCGCGATCATGAACCGCACTCACCGGCAGCGACCCTCGACGGCCTTCGCGCCGCTTGCCACGGACAGCTCATCTTCTCACGCTCAGACCGGTTGGCGGCCCGCCCCGGTCTCACCCGCGTGGCGCCTTTCCGTCCTTCTTTGCGTAGCTGCCGTCGCCGGTTGTGCCACCGATGGCAGCTACGAATCGCGAGCCTCGCCGCGAGCCCGCGCCGCTTTGCCAGCAGACTCGTCGGCGAGCTCGCCGGCCCCGCTACGCGAAGCGTCGCCGATCACCCCGACGCCGCCGACCCTCGGCTCGCCGGCTCCACTGCCACAACCGGCGCCCGTGCCCTACCCGAGCGCGAACGAGGCCCGGTTGGCGCTCGACCGCCTGCTGCCGACGGGTATCAGCGAGCGCAGCGCTTGGGCGGTGGACATCCTGACAGCGTTTGCCTCTCTGCGGATTCCGGCGCTGGCAGAGAACCTCTGCGCAACCATCGCCATCATCGCGCAGGAATCGAGCTTCCAGGCTGACCCGCCAGTGCCCGGCCTGGCACACATCGTCTGGCAGGAAATCGAACGGCGACGCGAAAGGTATGCCATCCCGAAAGTCGTTCTCGATCTGGCGCTGCTCAAGTCCTCCCCGGACGGCCGTACCTACCGCGCGAGGATAGATGCCTTGCGCACAGAAAAGCAGATGAACGCGCTCTACGAGGAGATGATCTCGGAACTGCCGGCGGGTCGGATGCTCCTCGGAGGCTACAACCCGGTCCGCACCGGTGGGCCGATGCAGGTCAGCGTCACCTTCGCCGAGGAGCAGGTGCGCAACCGCCCTTACCCTTACACGCGCCGGGACAGCATCCGTGACCAGGTCTTCACCCGTCGCGGCGGCGTCTATTTTGGCGTCGCGATGCTGCTCGACTACCCGGCCGCGTACAGTCAGATGCTTTACCGCTTCGCCGACTTCAATGCCGGCCGCTACAGCAGCCGGAATGCCGCCTTCCAATCGTCGGTTGCGCGCCTCAGCGGTTCTCCCCTGGCACTCGATGGCGATCTCCTGCGTTACAGCGACGGTTCTCCGGCGGCGGAAGCCAGCGACACACAACGCGCCATCCAGTCCTTGCGGGTACGGCTCAACCTGAGCGAGGCCGAGATCCTGCGCGATCTCAAACTCGAGAAGTCGTTCGCTTTCGAGCAGACGCCGCTCTACCAACGGCTATACGCACTCGCCGACGCCGCCGGCGCCGGAAAACGTCCGCGCGAGTTGCTACCCCGGATTGACCTGAAAAGTCCGAAAATCTCGCGCCGGCTGACCACCGAGTGGTTCGCCCGCCGCGTCGATGAGCGTTACCGCAATTGTCTCGAAAGAAATGTGCCAGCCACTTGACTACGAGGCACAGGCAAGGTCGGCGACGCTGTCGCCCCCGCTTTGCTGATGCGTACGCACTTTTTTTGACGGCACGGAAGGCATTGGATATAATTCTGGGTTGATTGGCCAAGTAGCTCAGTTGGTAGAGCAGCGGACTGAAAATCCGCGTGTCCGTGGTTCGATTCCGCGCTTGGCCACCAGATCCTAAAGCCCGGACTCGCTCCGGGCTTTTTCGTATCTGCCCGCAATGCGAGTCCTGGCGGGGCTTCGCGGATTTGCCTCGCGAGCGCCACCCCTCCCATCCCCGCGTTTCTGGCCCTTCACGGCCTCTCTGTTCTCCGTTTCTATCTGGTGGTCTCGCGAGCGTGCGCGAGACCGCCCCCTGTATTGGCGGGGGTTTGGAGGCGGTCGGTTGTTGTCGGCAAGTCCTGGGGCGAAAGCGACTGCATGGAAACAGACGCAGCAAAACCGCCCGGAGTGCGACGACGAGTCAATCGATCTCGTCGGCGGCGGTTCATCACCGGATCTCGGCGAGCGCATGCGCACACTGCGCTGCTTCAAGGATCGCGAAGCGCGGATGATCACCACGCCGGTGCTCGCAGCGACACTCGATACGGTGATGAAACTCGCCGACGGACGGCGCGGCAGCTACCTGACCCATTTGCTGCGCCTGGCCTCCTCGGACCTGATCATCGACGAGGTCGACATGTATTCGCCGATGGATCTTCTGGCGATTGGCCGTCTCGTGGAAGCCGCGGGTTTCTGGCGCAGCCGCCTCATTCTGAGTTCGGCGACGCTCTCGCCAGTGATCGCTTTTGCTCTCTTTCGCGCCTACCTCGCCGGGGTCAAGTCGCGCGATGCCCTGGAGAGCGCAGAGACACGGATCTTCGGGGGCTGGTTCTCGGATTCGACGCCGCCCGTCATCCAGAAGATCTCCTCGCCGGAAGGTTTCGAGCAGGAACACCTGGCGTTTGCCGGAGGGGTTGCGGAGATGGCAGGCGTGCAGGGTAAACGGCGGGTTGCCGGATGTATCCATCGTCAATAAGCTGCGGATGCCCCCGCGTTAGAGCAGCGGCAGCAGCTATTGTCCCTGGTGGCTGCCGTGGATCACCTTCACCGGCTCAACGCTGTATGCCTGCCAGATGAACGCCGCTTCTCCGTCGGATGTGTTCAGGTGGTCCATGTAGTGCATTGCCAGCGCTTGGCCCTGGCGCTCGCGGCCTGGGCCGCCGAGGAAAGAGCCGTCGAGGCGCTCGATATCCGCGTGATTTGCCTGCACGGCCGACTGTCGCTGGCGACGCGCAACTGGATTAATGGGCAACTGAACCGAATGCTCTGCCGAAAGGGAGAAAATGGCGATCTCGCGCCGCTGGCCAATCCATTTGTGCGGGATTTCGTTGCCGGCTCGTCGTGCCTGAACATCGCGGTGATCCTCGTTTCGACACTGGAGACCACCGGCAGGGATCATGATTTCGATTGGGGGGTAATCGCATATCCTTATACACAACTTTAGCATCTCGTTGTAAGCTGCCGATTTTTTTGAGAAGGTGGCAGAATGGGCTGGGCTGGGGAGGAGCTGAAGGAAGTTGACTTGGGGGACCGACGACTGAACAAGCGAGCGATCACGTTGTTGGACACGCTGGCGGCCAAGCCGACACTGAGTATCCCGTCGGCGTGTTCGGGCTGGTCGGAGACGATTGCGGCCTACCGCTTCCTGGACAATGATGCCGTCACGTGGGAGGGCATCCTGAGACCTCATTGGTCGTGCTCGCGGACGCGGATCGCCTGCCACAAGGTCGTGCTGATGCTGCAGGACACGACCGAACTGGACTTCAACGGGCAAAGCATCGACGGCTTGGGCCCCTTGAGCTATGAAGCTCAGCGCGGTCTGTACGTGCATCCGACGTACGCAGTGAGTACGGATCGCGAGCCCTTGGGGGTTCTGGATGCGTGGATGTGGGCGCGCGAGCCGAAAGACGCCAACGGCCAGCGCCCAGGGATCAAAGAGAGCACGCGCTGGGTCGAGGGCTATGAACGAGTGGCCGAGTTGGCGGCGGAGTTGCCGGACACCCGGCTGGTCTACGTCGCCGACCGCGAGTCCGACATGATCGAACTGATGGCCCGTGCCGGCGAATTGGAGACCCCGGCCGACTGGTTGCTGCGTGCCCAGCACGATCGAGCGCTGCCCGACGGCCAGAAGCTGTGGCAAACGGTGACGTCTGGTGAGGAACTCGGCGGAATCTCTTTCACCCTGCCGGCGAGACATGGCCAGAAGGCTCGCGTAGTGCGCCAGCAACTTTGGGCGCGCGTCGTCGATCTTCCGCATGGCAAGAACAAAACGATCCGAGCTACCTGTGTGGTGGCCAAGGAGATCGACCCCCCTGCCGGCAGCACCCCGGTTGAGTGGCGCCTGCTGACCAATCGCACCGCCGAGACGCTCGCCGAGGTGGCGGAGCTGATTGACTGGTATCGCGCGCGCTGGGAGATCGAGATCCTCTTCCACATCCTCAAGAACGGCTGCCGGATCGAGTCCCTGCAATTGCGCACGATCGACGGCCTGCAACGCGCCATCGCGCTGTACCTCATCGTTTCCTGGCGCATTGCGATGCTGATGCGATTCGGCCGGACCTGTCCAGACTTGCCAGCCGACTTGTTCTTCGACCAAGATGAATGGCATGCCGCCTATCTCCTCAACAAAAAGAAACCTCCGGCTGACCCACCAACTCTCAACCAGGTCCTGCGATTGGTGGCCATGCTCGGCGGTTTCTTGGCGCGCAAAGGCGACGGCGAGCCGGGCGTCAAAACGATCTGGATCGGGTTGCAGCGCGTCATGGACTGCGTCGTCGGCCTCCAGTTCATGCGTGAGGCGGCCCCGGGGTGAGTTGTGTATAAGGATATGGGGTAATCGAGAGCCGGCAAGAGCGAGACATTCTCCAGTTTGTCGGGCGGATGCGCCGGCATCGACCGCCCTTGCCCGACAGCGGCTTCAAGAGTCTGGAGATTTGGGACGTGCCGCTGCGGTGGGATGGAAAGCCATGGCAACCGCAAAACACGGGCGACAACCCGGCGGCTTTTCAGCGCTTCGGGGTGGGCGACACGATGGGTGAACGGCTCGGCGGCGCGGGGCGAAGCAATCTTACGCAGGTGCTGTTGCGTCGTGCCATCGGCAAGTGCACCGGCGAGGGCACCGGCGTGCGCCGCATGCACCTATATTGGCGCGACGGCGACCAGCAGTGGTTCTACGTCGTCGAAGCGGGCCGGGAGTTGGAGACATCGATAGAACAGCAGGGCATCAAACCCTTGAGCGTTGAAGCAAAGGGCTTCCTGTTTACCTTTGACGAAGAGGCCGAGATCGACGAAATTCGTGCCAGCACCGGGGCATTTCTCAAGAGGGATCGTCTTCGGCTCGCCAGTGTATATTTCACGCAGCAGCCGTCTGCTGACAATTCACGGCTGGACTATCACTGCCAAGTCGGCTTGATAGGGGATTCCAGCGTTCGTGGCGGGGAGGGTGGCGTCAATTATCTTGTCCGGTAGACGACAGTGCGTGCGGCGCGCATAGGCACATTCGTTTCGATTCATCGGCAGTTATTGACATTTGCCGATGTTATGAAACATTATGCCCGACATGGACACCACTGCCGAGAGGCTGATCGAACTGGCTCGATCCCGAGGACTGATTCGCCCCTGTGATCTGGCACCGTTTGGAATTCCCCGGGTCTCCCTGACCCGTGCCGTCCGCAGCGGCCTGCTGGAGCGGATCGGGCGTGGGCTCTACGGCCTGCCCGGACGCGAGGTTTCGGCCCACGGTTTGCTGGCGGAAGTGGCGCGCAGGGTGCCCAAGGGTGTTGTTTGTCTGCTCTCGGCACTGCGTTTTCATGGTCTGACGACGCAGGCCCCGTTCGAGGTGTGGCTGGCGATCGAGAACAAGGCCCTCGCGCCGAAACTCGACTATCCGCCACTGCGCATCGTCCGTTTCTCCGGCAAGGCATTCACCGAGGGCGTGGAGGAACACGTCGTGGATAGCGTGACCATCCGTATCACCGGCGTTGCCAAGACCGTCGCCGACTGCTTCAAGTATCGGAACAAGATCGGTCTCGACGTCGCCCTGGAGGCGCTACGCGAGGCTTGGCACGAGAGGCGCATGAGCAGTGACGACATCTGGCGATACGCCAAGGTCTGCCGTGTGGCCAACGTAATGCGTCCTTACCTGGACAGTCTGACGTGAGCGTTCGGAACATCGGAGCTGCCATCCGTAACAGGCTGCTCAATAAGGCTCGTGCCGAGAACCTGGACTACAATCTGCTGCTGACCAGATATGCACTGGAGCGCATGCTCTACCGCCTGAGCATCTCGGAACAACGCGACCAGCTCGTGCTCAAGGGAGCATTGCTGTTCGATCTGTGGTTCGATGTGCCACACCGACCCACCCATGACGCCGATTTACTCGGTTTTGGGCCGGCCGAGATTCCACACATCGAGCAGGTCTTCCGGAGTATGTGCAGCATTGAGGTCGAGGACGGCATCGTGTTCCAGCCCGACTCGGTGAAGGCCACAGAGATCCGCAAGGAGGCCAGCTACTCTGGCCTCCGGGTCACGCTGGTGGGGATGTTGGACAGCGCCCGCTGCCCGGTGCAGATCGATATCGGTTTTGGTGATGCCGTCGTGCCCGGCCCAGATGAGGTCCACTATCCGGTCATCCTCAGCGAGATGGCCGGGCCACAACTCCGGGCCTATCCCCGCTACACCGTAGTGGCGGAAAAGCTGGAGGCGCTGACCTCACTTGGAATGCTCAATAGCCGGATGAAGGATTTCTTCGATCTGTGGGTACTGGCCAGGCATTCTGACTTCGATGGCCCGATCTTGTCGCGGGCGGTTGCGGCCACGTTCGAGCGTCGGCGCACTCCTATCCCCCATGGGGCGCCGATCGGCTTGAGCGACGAGTTCATCAATGACGCCCAGAAGAACAAGCAGTGGCAGGCCTTCCTGCGCAAGAACGCGCTAGATCCAATGCCGCTGGCGAAGGTGATTGCCGATCTGCGGGAGTTTCTACTGCCGGTGTTGGCGTCAGTCGAGGCGAGTGGCAGCCACGATATGGCCTGGTGGTGCCGAGAAGGATGGCGGCAACTGACCGAGCACGGCACCTGAGTCAGCAGGGTGGCAGTCGAGACGTGCGGTACGATCTGCGTTGAAGTTCGCTGCGGCTCCGCCGCATTCCGGCCAACACCCGCATTACCCAGACACACACCCTCACACTTCCTCACCAGTACTCACATGCCCCGATAGCCAGTCGTGCTCCAGGATCCGATTGCACCACCAGCACCCTCCAAAAAAATACGGCAACCTCAGCTTGCCGTATTTTTTCATTTGCCGACCCGGGTTTCAGCGTTCTGACACGGGTACCGGCTGGATCAGGCCTCCGTCGCGATCGACTGCGCCATCGTTTGAACCACCGGTCGCAGCTCCAGCCACCACTGTTCCTTGGGCCGAAAATGGGTCCAATCGACCATCTCCGACATCCTGCCGAGCGGAACGAGCGTGACCTTGCCCTCGACCAGACCAATGAAGGCGCCATCCGCCGAGCCGCTTGCCAGTTGCTCACTCAGGAAGCTGATGCAGTGCGCCGCCAGTCGCGTTGCCAGAATGCGATCGTACGGCGAGGGATTGCCGCCCTGCTGGAAATGGCCCAGCACGGAACGGCGCACGTCAAAGAGACCGCGACCCTCCTCCTCGAACAGCGCACACATGAAGTCGGTCGTGTACTGCGCGTTGGCTCGCTCGTTGCGTATGGTCAGGTAGAGTCGTCGGCCAGTGTGGAACGCGTCCACCATATGCTCGACTTCGGCTTGCAGGTCCTTCAGGGTGACGCCTTCCTCGTGCAGATAGACGCGTTCGGCGCCACCGGCCAGACCACTCATCAGTGCCAGGTAGCCACAGTAGCGGCCCATGGTTTCGACCACAAAACAGCGCTTGGCGGCCATCGCCGACTGCTTGACCCGATCGAGGGCGCCGACAATGGCGTTGAGCGCGCTATCGGCGCCAACGCTGAGTTCCGAGCCGGGCAGGTTGTTGTCGATCGTCGCCGGCAGGCAGATGATCGGGATCTTGAAGGCGGGATAGCGGTCGCGCTCGCAGTGCAACTGGTACGCTGCCTTGTAGGCCATCCAGCCGCCGATGACCAGCAGGCCTTCGATCTGGTGCGTTTCAATCGCGCGCGCGACGGCGTAGAGCTCCTCGACGCTGGGGATGTGGCGATTGGTGCCCAGTTCACAGCCGCCCAGGCCGGTCCAGCCTTCAACGTCGCCCCAGGTGAGTTCCTCGATTCGGCCGGCGAGCAGGCCCTCGAAACTGCCGCGCACGCCGAGCAGGGTCAGGCCCCGATCCCGACCGAAGCGTACCGCGGCACGCACGGCAGAATTCATCCCCGGCGCCAGTCCTCCCGCATGAATGATCGCCAGGCGGCGCGGGCGGGTCGTCGCAGTCACGCTCGGTGAGGCCTCGGCGATTGCCTTGAAAACGTCGAACATCTCGGTAAAGCTGCCGCCACGAAGCTCCATTGCCCGGGCGTAGTTCTGCTCGCCGATCATTTGGGCAACGGCGCGAGTCTGCTCGACGCACTGCATCAAGGGTACCCGCTGAATACGGTTTTGGCGGATCCCGATCAGTTGCGGTTCACTGTCGGGCGTCGCCGAAAGCACCTCCTGAACAGCGGCAAAGCCGAGCAAAGTGCTCATCCAGCGATCGAAGCTGCTGGGCGTGCCGCCGCGCTGCACATGACCGAGAATGGTCACGCGGGTGTCCTCGTCGAGTCGCTCCTGGAGCACCTGCCGCACATAGTCACAACTGATCGGGTTGCCAGCGCGGTCCTGGGCGCCCTCGGCGACGACGACGATGCTGTCGCGGCGGCCGGCAATGCGGCCCTGGCGCAACAAGCCGCACATCTGTTCTTCCCAGCCCTCGGGTGGCGGGCTTTCGGGAATGAGTACGTAGTCGGTGCCGCCGGCAATGGCGCTCATCAAAGCCAGATAGCCGCAGTGGCGACCCATGACCTCAACCACGAAACTGCGTTGATGACTGGCGGCGGTGCTGGCAATGGCGTCGATCGCCTCGACGATGCGGTGCAGGGCGGAATCGGCACCGATCGTCATGTCGGTCCCGACCATGTCGTTGTCGATCGATCCGACCAGGCCGGCGATCATCAGCGCTGGGTGCGCGCGCGCCGTCTGTTCGTCAATCTGTCCGCTCTCCAGCAATTCGGCCAGCAGGCCGGGCCACTCTCGGCGAAAAGTGTCGGCGCCGGTCAGACTGCCGTCACCGCCGATGATGACCAGTCGGTCAATGCCGTGGCGAAGCAGGTTGTGGGCGGCGCGCAGCCGCCCTGCGCGTTCGCGGAAGGCGGCGCAGCGAGCGGTGCCGATGATTGTGCCGCCGCGATGCAGGATGCTGCCGACATCATCCCAGGACTGTAGCCGGATGCGTTCGCCACCATCTACCATTCCCTGATAGCCTTCGTAGATGGCGTAAACGGCGGCGCCCTGATGCAGCGCGGTGCGGACGACGGCCCGCACGGCCGCGTTCATGCCCTGGGCGTCGCCGCCGCTGGTGAGGACGCCGATACTCTTTGGGGGACTCTTGTTGTTCATGTTCATGTTGGCAATCTCGATGAGAGGTGGATGATCAGTGGCAACGGGGGGAGTATAGGTGGCGCTGCCAAACGGGGTCAATTCGGGGTCGCTGCCTCGCTCGCGTCGGCTGACGACGGGTTTCCTGACGCTGTACGGCGTGTCCCAGCCAAGTGCAGCCGAGGATCCTGGCCCAGCCACCCAGCCTTAGTACTTGACTCGCGCAAAGTAGGTTTTCTCGGAAGCCTCCAGTGCTTGCCGGAGGGTCGTGATTCCCATCTGAGCCAGCAGCGGCAGCATCTTCAGGAACACCTCGGCGGTGGCACAGGCGTCACCCAGCGCATTGTGGCGATCTTCGATGCCGATCCCCAGCCGTTCGGCGATGCTGTCCAGTTGGTGAGACTCCTGATTGGGATGCAGCACACCCGAGAGCAGCAGGGTATCGAGGACGGGCTGACTGAAAGCCACGCCGGTGCGCTCCTCCTTCAATTGCAGGAAGCGCATGTCGAAGGCGGCGTTGTGCGCGACCAGCACGGTATCGTTGCAGAAATCGTGCAAAGCCGGCAGCACCACTTCGATGTTCGGCTGCCCGCGCACCATGTCATCGCTGATCCCGTGGATGCGGATCCCTTCGGGTCGGATGAAGCGTTCGGGGTCGACCAACTGGTCGAAGTTCTCGTTGCGCAGCAGGCGGCCATTGACGATGCGCACGGCGCCGATCTGGATGATCTCGTCGCCGGCAGCCGGTTCCATCCCGGTGGTCTCGGTGTCGAAAACTGTGTACGTCAGGTCCGACAAGGGACGGTCGAGGTCGATGCTCTGATCCTGAAAATGGAACAGGTCGAAGTCGTAGTACTCCGGGCGTACGCCGCTGTCGTCGATCATCTCGCTCGCCCCCAGTTCGTCCGGCGCGGCTACCGGCAAGACGAAACGGAAGAACGCACGCTGTGCAGCCTTTTCGCGCTCGTACCAGATTTCGCCTCCATGACGATCGATGACGTCGCGCAGGGACAGCGGCGAGATTTCCTTGCCGACCTGCATGGTTTCCGTCTCCCAGGTGTAGGACGTCTCGGTGGACATCGCGTGACCGGCCCAGATGAGATCCAGGTAGGCGAGCTTGCCGAAAGGCAGCAGGCGGAAGCGAAGCTCCTTGATCTGATAGTTGTCGATCAGACGGGAGGCGAGAAAGCAGATCGAGAAGACCAGCGAGAAGCTTTCCACCCGCAGCCACAGGGCCTCGTCGATCTCCTCGCTCTTCGTCGGCAGGCCCAACTGCTGTTCGATACGCCGTTGTGCGGCGGCAACGATGTCCAGACCCAGCACGTCCTCGAGCGGCCAGCGCGTTTTCAGCGAATCGGCAAACTCGCTCATTGTCTGATCGAGGCGTTGACTCATGCGAACCACTTCATCGCTGATGATGCCGACGAAGCGCTCACGAATTTCGAGTTCCATGTCGGGGTAGTCCATCAGGTTGCCAACGGCTACCCGGATGTTCGCCAGGCAACCCCGACTTCCGTCGGTCAGCGATTGCAGCACCTGATCCCGGCGTGACTCCTGCTCGAGACTACGGGTGATGTTCTCCACGGTGAGCACGTAGCCCGTCATGTCGCGCTGCCGCAGGTCTTCGCCGGCCGCCAGCACCGGGACCAATTGAACACGCAGGAGTTGTCCACCGCGTGCCGTCGTGATGAAGTTGGCGATCGCTGCGGCGGCACCCTTGTCCAAACGCTGGCGAACCACTTCCAGCGCATGGTCGATCTGGTTCCGCTCCAGGATGGAGAAGATCGAGCGGCCCAGGCCGATCAGCGCGCCGCCGGCGATTGCCGTCCCACCTTGCGCAAGGGCCTTGAACTGCAGTCGGGCGCGGCTGTTGTAGAGCAGGATGCGTCCGTCCAGATTGCAGACCACCACCGCTTGTGCCAACTCCGACATGAGTGCCGCCAGGCGATTCTTTTCGGCCTCCACCGAGGCCTTGGCGGTGGCGATCTGGGCCTCGACGTCGTCCATCAGGCCGTCGCGCTGTTGCGCCAGATCGTTCGTCGCCTCGGCCAACAGCCGCACCTCCGGCGGGCCTTCCGGCGTGACCCGGAAATCGCGATTGGCCGACAGCATCAGGCGCAGGTTCTCGACCATCTTGAGCAAGCCCTGTACGTACTGGCGGAACAGATAGCGAATCACCAGCAAACCCAGAATGAAGCCGAAGGTCGTCATCAGCGCGCCGAGGGACAGGTGCGGCGCAATCAACTGAACGAGAAGTTCCTGCTCCGCCGGTTGCGCGCTCGCCCAGATCAGGATTGCCGTGATCACGAACGGCCCGGTCATCAGCAGACCGAGGACGATGACCGAAATGATGAAGCGGATACGCGCGTCCATCGCCGATAGCTGGTCGACAAGCGAGGGGTTTCTGGCATTCATGACGTCCCTTTCAATTCGCCGCGTATTCTACCGGCTCTCTCCCTCTGGGGCGTCTCCGCTGCCGCGGGCAGTACTCGCCAACGGGATCCCGACTGCCGCAGGCCAGTACGCAGCCCCGGGCGCTCGTCTGATCGCCGCCGGGAGCAGCACCAGACCAAAGGTAACCCGCACAGCGACGAGTCAATGGACGTGTCCGGCCATTCGCCCCGAAAGCGGTGGCACACGGCGCTATGGCGCGCGTTCTCTCACCGCGCGGCGGGATGACATCCGTCATTTCTACGCGCAGGCCGCTCCTCGGTGCGATGAGCAGCCGGCCCCGGCAGGAGGCGCAAGGACGCGACCAGACCTGCCGGGGGCCTCACATGCCCGCGCCGGCCCTACTTGTGATAGCCACGACCAGCCGTGCCGGCAACGCGTGCGGTCTGCGCGCCGGCCTCGCGGTCGAAGAGACTCCAGCCCTGGTACTGGGCGTGGCTGAAAAGAGCCAGGGCGAGCAGACCGGCGAGCCAGTTGGCCTTGATCATCTCAGTCGTCCTTGCCGCCGAGGTCGCTTTCGCTCCAGCGGCGCGCTTCGAAGGCATTGCGCCGCCAACGCGAGATCAGCGGAAAAATCGCCAGGAAGATCAGCAGCAGGACGAAGTTGGACCAGACGGTCGGATTGCGGACGACTTCCAGCGTGTCGACCACCGCCGCCGCGTCGTCGGTGCCGAGTTCGTACTCGAGCACGAGGTAGTAAGTCCCCGCGGGTACGGCCTTGAAGACCATTTCCTCGGACGGCGACCCCTCGGACCAGCTCTCGCCATCGTCTACGCCCTTGTAGTGGCTGACTTCCTGTTCGCCCTGGTAGGACTCGCCGGTGTTCTTTTCGACCAGCGTCGTGCTCAGCGACAGCCAGTTGTTGGTGACGTCGGTGGCGTGCCGCACCAGCAGGGCGCGCGCACGGCTCTTGAGGACAAACTCCTGACTGGTCAACGTCGCCTCTTCGTTTTGCGGCGAGAGCACCAGCTGTTGTTTCAGAACGAGCTGCGAAGCGAACAGAAATGTGAAAGCCAGTTGCACGGCAGTTGCCGCCAGGGCGAGCTTCCAGAACAGGCTGCAGGTAGTGCGGTGGGTCTCCGCCAGCGGGTTGGGCTGGTTGGCATAGACGCCGCTGCGCGGCAGCGGTGTCTTCATCCGGAAAGCGGCGCAGAGATCGGCCGCTTCGAGGTACTCGGCCTGCGACCAGCTTGCTTCTTTCGCCGTCACCTCGCGCGACAGCATCAGCGGTGGGCAGACGTAGTCGTCGACCGCGCAGGTTTCGCCGACGGTAACCCGCCAGTAGAACTCGCCGACGACGTAGGTCACCTGTGCCTTGCCGCGATTGAAAAGCTTGAACTCCTTGCCGTCAAGCTTGAACTTGGGCTGCTTACGGCTGACCGACGGCGGCTTGGCGAGCGTGCGCGCGAAATTCCAGTGGCCCTGATATTCGATCAGCCAGGCAAACCCGTCCGTCGCGTTGAACAGCAGGTACTCCGACCACGGGTACTCGGTGCCCTCCGAGGTCGTGCTGCGGCGCATGAAACCGATCACTTCCCAGTCGACGCCGTGCAGGCTGCCGCGGCTGCCCAGCGGTAGCCAGGGAACCTCGCGCAGCGCCTGCGCCGCGCGCGCGAGCAAGCGGACGTTCTCGTTGTCGATGCCGATGATCGAGCCGCAGGCGTCGCAGGCAACGCTTTCGATCGCCGGCGAGTGAATCTGCAGCGGCGCGGCACAGTGCGGACAGTTGAAGGCGCGCGCGCCGACCTGCGGCGCGCCGCCGGCGGATGGTTCGGATGCTTCTCTGAGGTTGACGAGCTTGAGATCGACAAAGGTCGTGCTCTGTCCGACGAAGACCAACGGTGGTGTCTCGCTGTAGTCGATGGTCAGGAAACGATCGTTGCTGCGCAGGTCGGCGGTGTTCACGTCGTAACCGGCGGCGACGCGGAACGGTAGCTCGCCCTGTCCGGAGATGCAGCGGGCGGTCTCGAGGTCGGTGACCGTAAACTGGCGTCCATCGAGGGTAACCGCCATCTCGGGGACGAGCACGGTGAAAGCCGGAATCGGTTCGCGCACGCTCACCTGCGCGCTGACGATGTATTCGCCGGCGGCTTCGGCAAGCCAGGCGCTACGGCCGTCGTCGAACAGGATGTGCCACTCGTTCCAGAGTCCGGCTTCGTACTTCAGCTGGATGCGGCCGACGACCAGGAAGTGACGGCTGCGGAAAGTCCCCTCGCTGCCAATCTGGATGCGCGACGTGTCGTCGAGCAGATCCGCCATCCGCCCGAGATTCTGCAGGTCTTCGCCAGTGCGCAGCAGGGTGCTGCGGCAGAACTCGCAGACGGCGTAAATCGACGCGGCTGAGTGGAAGAGAACCGGCGCACCGCAGGAGGGGCAGATGGCTCGTTTCACGAGAGAACTCGCGGCGGACTGGCTGACGAAAGGGGCGGCGGCGTCGCTAGGTCAGCCGGCGTGCCGGGTCAAACCAGCTTGCCCAGCAATTCGGCCTTCTTGACGTCGAACTCGGCCTGCGAAAGGATGCCTTTGGCGACGAGGCCATGCAGCTTCTCGAGCGTGGCGACGACCTCGTCGGCGCTGCTGGCGGCCGCCGCAGCGGTTGGGGTCGCCGGCGACATGGGCTGTTGCGGCGCGCTTCCGGCCTGGACGGCCTGGCCCATGGCAGCGCTCATTGCCTGGCCGATGCCCAGCCCCGCGCCCAGGCCGGCGCCGATCCCGGCGATGCCGCCCTCGTTCTGCGCGGCCAGCGGAATGCTGTTGGCCACCTGGTACTGCGTGTAGCGCCCCAGGTCACCGATCATGTTCATGCCGATGCGTGAATCGAGAACCTTCTGCAGTTCCTCGGGCAGAGAGACGTTCTGCACGACGAAACTGTCGAGCGCCAGCCCGTAGCGCTCGAAGACGGGTTCGAGCTTGCCCTTCAGGGTCCGGCCGAGTTCGTCCTGGTTGGCGGCCATGTCGATGAAAGGTACCCCCGATTCCCCGAACAGGTCGGTCATCGAGCCGATCACCAGATTGCGCAACTGGCCGTCGAGATCGTCGACCATGTACTGTTCGCGGGTTCCGGAGACCTCGGTGTGCAGCTTGCGCGGATCCGTCAGCTTGTACGAGTAGATGCCGAAGGCGCGCATCCGGACCATTCCGAAATCCTTGTCGCGGATCGTGATCGGATTTGGCGTTCCCCACTTGCGGTCGAGTTGCAGGCGGGTCGAGAAGAAATAGACGTCCGACTTGAAGGGCGACTCGAAAAGCTTGTCCCAGTTCTTGAGATAGGTGAGCACGGGCAGCGTGCGGGTGGTCAGCTTGTACAGGCCGGGGCCGAAAACGTCGGCGATCTTGCCCTCGTTGACGAAGATGGCCATCTGCGATTCGCGCACTGTCAGCTGCGCACCATACTGAATTTCGAAGTCCTGCATCGGATAGCGCATGGCGAGCACGCCGTCGCCCTGCTCGGTCCATTGAATGACGTCGATGAACTGTTTCTTGATGAAGTCCATGAAGGCCATGGCTGTCTCCTGAGGTCGAGGGTGGGGGTTCAGGCGCCGGCGAGGAACGGCGAAAGCGACAAGGGAAAGGTCAGTAGGTCATGCAGGCGGCGTTGATCAGGCCGACACTGAGCGACAGGACAGCCAGAAAGATGGCTGGCGCCGTCTTGCCGGCGGGAATGTCCTGGTCGAGCTGCGGCAGCGCCAGCCTGGCCACCAGGTAGGCCAGAATCTGGATGACGCCGGCGATCGCTCCCCAGGACGCCAGGTCGAGCAGCGTATCGCTGTGCGCGATGACGTTGGCCACCGGCATGGCGAAACCGAGCAGCGCGCCCGACAGGCTGACCGCTGCCGCGTTGTTGCCGCCACGAATCAGCGCCACCTCGTGATACGGGGTGACATTCAGGTAAACCAGCAGGAACAACGCGAGCAGGGCGATCGCCACCGCAAAATAGGCGAGAAAAGCGGGCAGCATGGTCAACAGGTGCGTAGGCATCGGGGTTCTCCTGTCTGCAGGCGCTGGCAAGGTTTCACGGCGAGGCGGCGAAGCGCGCCAGCCCGTTGAGGATGAGATTGTCCACCAGTTGGCAAGGGACCTTCAAGTGCGCTGCCAGGCTCCCGGCGCCGCCGCCCGTCAACAGACAGCGAGCGTCCGGTTCGGCGGCGATGCCGGCAAACATGCGCTCGACGGCACCGAGCTGGGCTTGCAGGCAGCCGCTGAAAATGGCGTCCAGAGTGTTGCGCGGCTCGGCACGGAAGACGCCTTCCGCGAGCGGCAACTGCGCCGTATTGTGCGCCAGCGCCGTGCGCATCAGGTCGAAACCGGGAAGGATCAGCCCGCCACGAAAAACGCCGGTGGCGTCGAGCAGGTCGATGGTCGTTGCCGTGCCGGCGCAGACCACCAGACAGGCGCCGGCGAGCATGCCGCGCGCGCCGATCAGCGCTGCCCAGCGATCGGCCCCCAGTTGCTCCGGGCGCTCGTAGGTGTTGCGAACACCGCAGGCGGCGACGCGTGCGCGCAAGAACGAAATCGTTGCATGGCGCGGTGCCAGGAGTGAGCTGATGCTTTCGGCAACCTCGGGGCCGGCGACGTTGCAGATCGCCACACGGGCATTCGCCGGCCATTCGTCAGCGGCCTCGCTCAACCACGCGACGTCCGCCGTCGCCAGCACGCCGCTGTCGAGCCATGCGTTGCCGTCGTTCACCCCCCACTTGATGCGGCTATTGCCGGCGTCGATGGCGACGATCATGCCGCCCTCAGCGACAGGTCGCCGGAGAGACAACGCTCAACCCCGGCCGCCGTTTTCAGGAGCAGCGCCCCGTCGGTATCGGCGCCCAGGCACTTTCCCTCGCGATCGACCAGCCCACCGTTGAGCAGACGCACGTAACGACCCTGCCAGGCATGGCGTGCCTGCCAATCGTCGCGTACCGCGGCGAACCCGCTTTCAGCAAAGCCATCGAGCACGGTCGCCAGGTCGATCAGCAATTGCGCCAGCAGCTGATGGCGGTCGGGCACCGGCGACAGCGCCTGCGCCAGGGCTGCCGGGGGATGCAGCATTTCCTCGTCACCAGTCGCCGGCAACTGCAGGTTGAGACCGATGCCGATCACCGCCAGCATGCTGCCTGGCGCCGCCTCCAGCTCGATCAGAATCCCACCGACCTTGCCGCCATCGAGCAGGATGTCGTTCGGCCACTTCAGTTCAATGCCGGCCACGCCGCTGGCCTCGAGAGCGCGCGCGACGGCTACGCCGACGGCCAGCGACAGGCCGGCCAGTCGTGCGACGGGACACGCGAAGCGCCAGAGCAGGGAGAAGGTCAGGCTGCCCGCTGGCGAGGACAACCAGCTGCGGCCGCGCCGACCGCGTCCGGCCGTCTGCCGGTCGGCGACCAGCAGCGCTCCGCTCGGCGCGCCCTGTCGGGCACGTTCCAGCAACAGCGTGCTGGTCGACACGCACTCGGGCAGCGCTTCGACCGCGAAGCGGTCGCTCGCCGCAGCGAGCCGGAGCTTCAGTCGGGCAGGGTCGATCCGGCAGGTAACGGAGGAATCGTCCATGGCTTCGTCATTCAGGTTAACGCCGCCATTATCGCCGATTATCGCTGCAGAGAGGCTTCCCGATCTTCGCTCGCGCCGGCGCTGTCGAGCCCGAGTTCCTGGATCTTGCGCGTGATGGTGTTGCGGCCGATGCCGAGAGAATGCGCTGCCTCGATTCGCCGACCGCCGGTATGCGACAGGGCGCGGTTGATCAGGACTCGCTCGAAGGCGTGCGTCAGGGTCTCATGGACGTGGCCCGGCTCGCTGATCAGCAGTCGGTCGACTTCCTGGGCGAGCGCGTCTTCCCAGTCGCCCGACTGCGCCGACACCTGCGCATCGCGCAGTTCGGGCGGCAGGTCGGCGAGTTCGACCAGTTGGCCGGGCGCCATGACGGTCAACCAGTGACAGAGGTTTTCGAGCTGCCTTACGTTGCCCGGAAAGTCGACCGAGCACAGGTGCTTCAAGGCAGCATCGGAGAAGCGTTTGCCTTCGACACCGAGTTCGTGCGCGCTTTTCTGCAGGAAGTGGCGCGCCAGGATGGGAATGTCCTCGCGCCGCTCGCCGAGGCTCGGCAGGCGCACGCGGATCACGTTCAGGCGATGGAAGAGATCCTCGCGGAAGAGCCCCTGACGGACGCGCTCTTCGAGGTTCTGGTGCGTTGCGGCAATGATGCGCACCTTGGTCTTTAGCGGCGAGTGGCCGCCGACGCGGTAGTAGTGGCCATCCGAGAGCACGCGCAGCAACCGCGTCTGCAACTCGGCGGGCATGTCGCCGATTTCGTCGAGAAAGAGGGTGCCGCCCTCGGCCTGCTCGAAACGACCCTGTCGTTGCGCCGCCGCGCCGGTGAAGGCGCCGCGCTCGTGGCCGAAGAGTTCGGATTCGAGCAGGTCGCGGGGAATCGCCGCGGTGTTGATGGCGATGAAGGGCTTGTCGGCGCGCGGACTGTGTCGGTGCACGGCGCGCGCCACCAGCTCCTTGCCGGAGCCCGATTCGCCGGTGATCAGCACGGTGGCGCTCGATTGACTCAGGCGACCGATCGCACGAAAGACTTCCTGCATCGCGGGCGCCTGGCCGAGGATTTCCGGCATCAGTCCGACCTCGTTCGGCGCACCACTCTGGTGCAGACTTTCGCCGATCGCTCGCCTAATCAGTTCCAGTGCCTGATCGACATCGAAGGGCTTCGGCAGATACTCGAAGGCGCCGCCCTGAAACGCCGATACGGCGCTCTCGAGGTCGGAATAGGCGGTCATGATGATGACCGGTATTGCCGGGAAGCGTTCCTTGAAGAGTTGCAGCAGTTCCAGCCCCGACTGACCCGGCATCCGGATGTCCGAAACCAGTACCTGCGGAGGATCCCCGCCGGCATCGAGCCGCGCCAGCGCCTCTGTTGCCGAAGCAAAACTCTGAAACGGGATTTTTTCACGGGACAGGGTCTTCTCGAGGACCCAACGGATTGATTTATCGTCGTCAACGATCCAGACCGGTTTCATCGATTCCTCGGGGAGCTTGGCAAGTGTCATCGACTGCAAGCAAGAAATCGGCCAGCCATTTCAGGCGAGCGGTAAGCGAATCGTGAAGCAGGTGTGGCCCGGCCGGCTCTCGCAGTCGATCGTCCCCTGGTGCTGCTGAACGAAGCTCTGTGCGAGAGTCAGACCGAGGCCACTGCCGCCTTCGCGACCGGACACCAGTGGATAGAACATACGCTCCCGGATGTCCTCGGGAATCCCCGGTCCGTCGTCGATCACCTGCACCTCGAGAGCCAGCGGGTAGCGCCGCTTGCACAGCGTCATCTGGCGGGCAACGCGTGTACGCAGCGTGATCTGTCCCTGGCCGACGACGCTGCCGTCGGGTTGCCAGCGGATCGCCTGCGCCGCGTTGCGGGCGACATTCAGAAACACCTGAATCAGTTGCTCGCGGTCACCAATCAGTTCCGGCAGGCTCGTATCGTAGTCGCGACAGACGGCGAGGATGGTTGGGAACTCGGCGGTCAGCAGGCTGCGTACGCGCTCGAGTATCTCGTGGATGTTCACCGGACCCGGCTGCATCGGCCGATGCGGCGACAGGAGGCGGCGCATCAGATCCTGCAGACGGTCGGCTTCCTTGATGATGACCTGGGTGTACTCGCGCAGGCCGGGGTTGTTCAGTTCGTGTTCGAGCAACTGGGCGGCACCACGGATGCCACCCAGGGGGTTCTTGATTTCGTGCACCAGGTTCCGTATCAACTCGCGGTTGGCGTGTTGCTGCTCGACCAGGCGCTCCTCCCGGGTGGCCTTGAGCTGCTGGTCGATGGGCCACAGTTCGACGAGCAGCCGTGCCTGTGGGGCTTCCGCGGGATTGACCGTGCAATTCAGCTTGAGGATCTCGCCGCCGGCGACGCGTAGCTCGATACTCTGTCCGGTGTAGGCCCAGCCGTGATGCAATGCGCTGTCGAGCGCCGCCAGAAGCTTCGGCGGGCACTCGGCCACGCTGTCCAGCCGACAGCCCGCGAAGACCTTGCCGCTGATCTCGAGCAGGTTTTCGGCTGCCGCGTTCATGTAGCGAATGGCCAGCGTCTCGTCGAGCAGGAGCACCGCCGACGACAGCAGGTCAAGCCCACCAAATGGGTTAGCCGAGGGCTCAGTCACAGGCGTGTCCAGATCGCAGCGGGTGCCCGGCATCAACGCAGATTGCTGATCTCCTTGCGGATGGCCTCGACGTTGCGCTGGTGCAAAGCCACCTTGTCCTTGTACGGCTGCAGTCGTTCCTGCACCTTGCCGCCACTGATTGCTCCACCCTGCATGCGCTCGTTCGGCAAGACGGTCGCCTCTTGCTCGGCGAGTTCCTTCTTCGCCTGGTCGGCATTCGCCTGCTCGGCAGTGAGCTCGCTTTCGAGGATCCGCCGGCGGTCGGTGTCGCGCGACTTCTGCGTCTGGTCGTCCACTTTCGGAAAACTGCCCGGTGTCGGTGTCGACGTCGATGCCTTGGGCGCCGCCTTGTTGGCAGGCGCCAGGTTGACGGGGTCGAGCATGATCTTCCGGCAGTTCTTGCTCGGTACGTTCGAATAGGTGATACGGCCATCCAGGTCGCACTTGTAGATATCCTGCGCTTGCGCCGGAACAGCCAGCAGCGACAGCAGGGCGAACGCTATACACAGGTCTTGCCGTTTCATCGTCGTCCCATTTCCTCGTGGCAATTCACCCCGGCCATGAACCGGCCGACATCATCCTGAACCTTGAAACCGTGATCAGACCGCAGTGTATTGGATGACCGAAGTGAATACAAACGCGGGAGCGGGGCGATCGGCAGACAAAAAAAAGGACGGGCAAGCCCGTCCTCTTCGCGCCGCCGCCCGATCAGCAGCTGTAGTACAGGTCAAACTCGACCGGGTGGGTGGTCATGCGGACCTTGTTGACCTCTTCCATCTTCAGCTCGATGAAGGCGTCGATCCAGTCTTCGGAGAAGACGCCACCGCGGGTCAGGAACTCGCGATCCTTGTCGAGCGCGGCGAGGGCCTCTTCGAGGCTGGCGCAGACGGTCGGGATCTTTGCATCCTCTTCCGGCGGCAGGTCGTAGAGGTTCTTGTCGGCCGGATCGCCGGGGTGGATCTTGTTCTGGATGCCGTCGAGGCCAGCCATCAGCAGCGCCGAGAAGCACAGATAGGGGTTGGCGATCGGATCCGGGAAGCGGGTCTCGATACGCCGCGCCTTGTCGGAGGCGACATGCGGAACGCGGATCGACGCCGAGCGGTTCTTGGCCGAGTAGGCGAGCTTGACCGGCGCTTCATAGTGCGGTACGAGGCGCTTGTAGGAGTTCGTGCCAGGGTTGGTTATGGCGTTCAGGGCCTTGGCGTGCTTGATGATGCCGCCGATATAGAAGAGCGCCAGTTCGGAAAGACCGGCGTAGCCGTTACCGGCAAACAGGTTCTTGCCGTCCTTCCAGATCGACTGATGGACGTGCATTCCCGAGCCGTTGTCGCCGACGATGGGCTTCGGCATGAAGGTCGCCGTCTTGCCGTACTGGTGCGCGACGTTGTGCACGACGTACTTGAGAATCTGCGTCCAGTCGGCACGCTTGACCAGCGTGCTGAAGACGGTTCCGATCTCGCACTGGCCAGCGGTGGCGACTTCGTGGTGGTGCACTTCGACCGGCACGCCGACCGATTCGAGCGTCAGGACCATAGCCGAGCGGATGTCGTGCAGGCTGTCGACCGGCGGCACCGGGAAATAGCCGCCCTTGACGCCCGGCCGGTGGCCCGTGCCACCCTCGCTGTCCGACTTCTCGCCACTCGTCCAGGCAGCCTCCTGCGAGTAGATCTTCAGGTTGCAACCCGACATGTCGACACTCCACGCCACGGAGTCGAAAATGAAGAATTCCGGTTCCGGGCCGAAGTAGGCGGTGTCGCCGATACCACAGGACTTCAGGTAGGCTTCGGCGCGGTTGGCGATCGACCGCGGATCGCGGTCGTAACCGCGACCGTCTGCCGGATCGACGACGTCACAGGTGATGACCACAGTGGTTTCGTCGAAGAAAGGATCAACGTAGGCGGTACTCGGGTCGGGCATCAACTGCATGTCGGACGCCTGGATTCCCTTCCAGCCGGCGATCGACGAGCCGTCGAAGGCGTGGCCATTCTCGAACTTGTCTTCGCCAAAAGCGCTGACCGGCACGGTGACGTGCTGCTCCTTGCCACGGGTGTCCGTGAAGCGGAAGTCGACGAACTTCGCCTCGTTTTCCTTGACCATCTTGATCACGTCTTGCGGGCTTGCCATTGCAGAGTCTCCAGAACAGGTGCCGGCTCGGCCGGCGACAAATAGAAAATAGGTGCGCGGGGCAACTAGCAGAAAACGTGCCAAGCCATGCCCTGCTGGGTTTTCATTGTGCCACAAGCATTCTGGACGTTCCGGCCGTCGTCGAGGTTTTTTTGATGCACTACGGCGGGGCGCTACAGGCTCTTCGCGCACCGTTGTGGTGCTGGCTGGTCGGGGAGCCGTTTCGCCCCGCTATGAACCAAGCAAGTGTCTTATACTCTTAATCTCGACAAGACCTCAATCGACAGGCGATTTACCAGCCACCATGGGAAAACTCACCGATCTGCTCAAGCTCGCCCAAGCCCGCGCCAGCGAACTTGCTCTGCCCTACGCGGGCGCACTGACACCGCAGGAGGCACACGAGGTCTGGCAGCTGGCACCGGGTGCCAAACTGATTGACGTGCGCACGCGAGCCGAGTGGGATTGGGTCGGACGCATTCCGGGCGCCATCGAGATCGAGTGGCTGAGCTACCCGGACAACCGGCCCAACACTCATTTTCTGGCGCAACTCAAGCAACAGGTCGATCGTGAGGCCTTGCTGATGTTCATCTGCCGCAGCGGCATGCGCTCGCACAACGCTGCCGCCCTGGCCAGCGAAGCGGCGCATCTCGAGTGTTATAACGTGCTCGAAGGCTTCGAGGGCGACAAGGATGCGAACGGCCAGCGCGGCAAGGTTGGCGGCTGGCGGCGTGCCGGCCTGCCATGGCGCAGCTGATCGTCCGCGCGCCGCCCACGAATTGCCTTCTGACATCGATTCGAGTACCTGTACATGCAAACCGCGACCATCAGCTTCGACACTTTCAACCAGTTGCGCGACGAGGAAAGCCATCAGCGCATCCGTGCGGCGCGCGAGCGCCTCGGTGACCGAGCCGTTCTCCTGTGTCATCACTATCAGCGTGCCGACGTCTATCAGTATGCCGATCTGACCGGCGACTCCTTGAAGCTGTCGCGTCTGGCCTCGCAGACCGAGTCGGAGTTCATCGTCTTCTGCGGCGTCCATTTCATGGCCGAAGTTGCGGACATCATGTCGAAGCCGGACCAGATAGCCATTCTCCCTGACCTGGCGGCCGGCTGCTCGATGGCAGACATGGCCAATCTCGCCAAGGTCGAACGCTGCTGGCGCGAACTGGGCGAGGTGCTCGACGTCGAGCAGCAGGTCACTCCGGTGACCTACATCAACTCGGCGGCCGATCTCAAGGCGTTCTGTGGTGCGCGCGGCGGCATCGTATGCACCTCGTCGAATGCCGGGACGATTGCCGCCTGGGCCTTTGAGCGTCGGGAGAAGATTCTCTTCTTTCCGGACCAGCATCTCGGGCGGTGGACCGGCTACCAGATGGGAATTCCACTGGATGAGATGATGGTCTGGGATCCCGATCTCGAGATGGGGGGTCTGACGGCAGAGCAGATCCGGCGCGCCAGACTCCTGCTCTGGAAAGGCCATTGCTCGGTGCACCAGATGTTCCAGCCCGCGCATATCCTGCGCTTCCGTAACCAGCATCCGGACGGTCTGGTGATCGCTCACCCGGAATGCAGCTTCGAAGTCTGCAGGCAGTCCGACTTTGTCGGATCAACCGAGCATATCGTCCGCACCATCAAGGAAGCCCCGGCGAACACGCGCTGGCTGGTCGGCACCGAACTCAACCTGGTGAACCGGTTGGCAGAAGAAGTGAAGGGTGAAGGCAAGATCGTGCAGTTCATGGCTCCCACGGTCTGCATGTGTTCGACGATGCAGCGGATCGACCCGCAGCATCTGGCGTGGACGCTCGAGAATCTGGCCGAAGGCACGGTCGTCAATCAGATCCAGGTGCCGGAGCATGAGCGGGAACTTGCCAAGCTGGCGCTCGACAGGATGCTCGGCGTATCTTAGTTTGTGGCACGCCAACTCATCGTCGATGCGAAGCCAGTCCGGCCAGGAGTTCCGAACATGCCCGTAGTATCAGTTGTCATTCCCGCCTACAACTGTGCGCTCTACATTGGCGAGACCCTGGCCAGCATCCTCGCGCAAGAGGCCGCCGAGCTCGAGATCATCGTCATCAACGATGGTTCCACGGATGAGACGGGCGCGATCGCGCGTAGCTTCGGCGAACCCGTCAGAGTCATCGACCAACCCAACTCCGGCGTCTGCGCCGCACGCAACCACGGGATCAGGGAAGCGCGAGGCGAGTTCATTGCGTTGGTCGACCACGACGATTACTGGTTGCCAAACAAGCTGGCCAACCAGTTGGCCGCTTTTGCGGACAACCCGCAGGTCGACGTGGTGTTTACAGCGTTCGTCTGGTGGCGACAGGAGAGCGAGGGGGGACGGTTCCCGCAGCCTGCGAGTTTCGCAGCGCAGGCGGCGCCACAGGGAATCGACAGTGACTTTTCCGGCTGGATCTATCACCAAATGCTTCTTGATAGCTGGGTGCTCACCAGTACGGCCCTGGCGCGTTCGGCTGTAGTGCGCGCGAGTGGGGGATTCGACGAAACCCTTCCCTTCAGTGAAGATTGGGACTTCTGGCTGCGGGTGGCAAGAACTTCGCAGTTTCTCAAGCTGCGCGAAGCGACAACACTCTATCGCCAGCACCCCCACCAGGGCTCACGCGTGACCCGGGCGCTCGATTACCGGACCCGGCTTCTCGAGCAGGCGTCACGGCAATGGGGACTGTCCAGCCAGGATGGGCGCTGCGTGGCGCCAGGCGTGTTCAGGCGGCAACTGGCACAGTACTCTGCGAGCTTTGGCCTGGGGCATCTGCAGGGCGGGCCTGGCGCCAGTCGCCTCATTGCTGCCAAGGCCTTTCTCAAGGCGTGGCGGATCGATCCCACGTACTGGAAGAGCCTCCTGTATCTGGCAGCAACGCCGTTTTACGGGAAGTCCAGGTAGCCGATGTCGACAGCTCATGGTCAGTGATTGCTTGTGGCGCTTTCTCTTCGACGATCTCGACATCAGCGGTGCGTTTGTTCGCCTGGGGCCGGTGTGGCGGAACATGCTCGATGGACGCGGCTATCCGGCGCCCGTTGCCCGCCTCCTCGGTGAACTGACGGCGACCACCCTGCTGCTCGGCGGCAAGCTGAAACAGCCGGGGCGCCTGACTGTCCAGTTGCGCGGCAACGGACCGATTTCCCTGTTGGTCATCGACTGTGACGAGCAACTGCACATCCGCGGCATGGCCAGGTTCAGCGCGCCACTGGCCGGCGAGTCGGCTCCGGAACTGCTCGGTGACGGGCAACTGCTCTTGTCTCTCGACATGCCGTCGATGCGCGAACCCTACCAGAGCATCGTGCCGCTTGCCGGCACCAGCGTCGCCGAGATTTTCGAGCACTACCTCGGTCAGTCGGACCAGTTACCGTCACGCTTCCTTCTTGTCACGACGCCAGATGCCGCCGCCGGACTGCTGGTGCAGAGAATGCCCGGCGCCGACGCCTGCGATGCCGACGGCTGGGCGCGCATCGAGGCGCTCGCCGCAACGGTGCGCCCCGCCGAAATACTGTCGCTACCCGCCGACCAACTGCTGCTCCGGCTCTTTCCGGACGAAGCCGTTCGCCTGTTTCCCGCCCGGACGGTTGCCTACCACTGCCCCGAGGACTGGCAGAAGGTACGTTCCATGCTGCGCGTCCTCGGTCCGGCCGAGGTTTATGCCGCTCTGCACGAGCAAGGCGAGGTGGTCATCCGGGATGAAATCTGCAACCGCGAATACCGTTTCGACGAAGCCGCAGTCGACGAGCTCTTTGGCGGGTCTTCACCGGGCGAGCCGCCGACCATTCATTGAGCGGTGCCTGCCCGCGCCGACGCGCCGGCCCCGATGTGCCTCGACCGGCGGGCAAGCGGCCGCCTGGGGCGCCTGTCTCAGAGCACCTTGCCAGGATTCATCAGGCCCTGCGGATCCAGCACGCGCTTGATGGCACGCATCATCTCGATCTCCACCGGGCTCTTGTAGCGGAGAAGCTCGTCGCGCTTCAACTGTCCGATGCCGTGTTCGGCGCTGATGCTGCCGCCCAGTTCGTCGACCAGATCATGGACGATGCGGTTCACTGTCGGCTGCGCGGCCAGAAAGGCGGCGTTCAGGCCGGCCGCCGCTTGCGACTGGTTGTAATGCAGATTGCCGTCGCCGATATGCCCAAACGCGACGATGCGAAGTCCCGGAAACGCCTCGGTCAGCGCCTGGTCGGCACGTTCCACGAACTCTGGAATGCGCGATATCGGTACCGAGACATCGTGCTTGATGCTCAGTCCGTCGATTCTCTGCGCCTCTCCGATGTTCTCGCGCATGGCCCACAGGCGCCTGGCCTGCTCGCCACTCTGCGCCAGTACGGCGTCGCTGATCGTGCCACTGGCCAGAGCCTCCGCGAGCAGCGCGCCCAGTGCTTCGCGCAGTTCGCCCTCGTCGCCACCCGCCGACAGTTCGATCAACAGGTGCCAGGGGCTTGCCGACAAGGCCGGATGCGGCCCCGGGATATGCTGGCGCACCAGGCCAAGGGCGACGTCGGAGACCAGTTCGCAGGCCGTCAGCGTCGAAGCAAAGCGCGCCTGAAGGTCCGCGAGCAGGCGAACTGCCGCTGCCGGTGAGGCGATCGCCAGCCAGGCGGTGGCATTCGCGCGCGGCAGCGGAAACAGCTTCAGTACCGCCGCGGTGATGATGCCGAGCGTTCCCTCGGCGCCGATGAACAGATGTTTCAGGTCGTATCCGGTGTTGTCCTTGCGCAGACCGCGCAGTCCGTCCCAGATCTCGCCGCTCGCCAGGACGACTTCCAGACCGAGCGTCAGGTCACGCGCGTTCCCGTAGCGCAGGACCTGTACTCCGCCGGCGTTGGTGGACAGGTTGCCGCCGATCTGGCAGCTTCCCTCGGCCGCCAGTGACAGCGGGAAGAGGCGTCCCGCCTGGGCCGCGGCCGCCTGCAGGGTCGCCAGTACGCAGCCCGCCTCGACGGTCATGGTGTTGTTTGCCGTGTCGATCTGGCGCACGCGATTCAAGCGGGTCAGGCTGACCACCACGGCGTGGCCATCGCCAGCGGGGGTCGCCGCACCGCACAGACCGGTATTGCCGCCCTGCGGTACGATCGGCATGGCCGCTTCGGCACAGGCACGCACCACCGCGGCCACGGCAGCCGTACTGGCGGGGCGGACGACACAAGTTGCCGCCCCGCGGTAGCGACCACGCCAGTCGGCAAGGTAGGCAGACATGTCGGCTGCGGACGTCAGCACCTGGTCCGCGCCGAGCAGGTCGGCAAGGGTTCTGATCAACGGCGCATCTTTCACGGATCACCTCTGGGCAAGAAGCGGGGGGAGACCGGGGGCGAACCTGCACTGCCGGTGACTGCACAGGCTGCCGACCGAGGGAAGTCCGGCGTCACGTGGGCACCTCGCGTACCGACGTCAGCAGCGATTGTAAGGGCCTGGAGTGCCGACAGGAGGAACTGGCGCACACCGTGTCGAGGAGACAAGGGGCCTCGCCTGGACGAGACGCGAGTCGACCGAGGCGCGTGCGAGAGCTGCTGTGGGAGATTTATCCGGGCAATACTGCCGGATGTTGGAAGGGTCTTTGATAAAACCGGCAATTGGTGCGAAGATTCGGGGCGTCGCCATTGCTTCCCTGCCGCCGGGTATCTCATCGTGAATCCGCAACTGCCTTACCATCACAGTGGCCAGGATCGGCCACCTCGCCAGTCGCGCGGAATTCCTGTTCATCGTTCATCGCTCCGCGCCCTGAGCCCGCGCGCGCAGGGCGTCGCCGGGCGAGTAAAGCGCACACGGAGGTGGCCATGATCCCCGGTGCGCGGCTGGTAGCCGACATCGGCGGCACCCACGCCCGCTTCGCACTGCTCGACGAGCGCGGCCTGCCGGAACGGGTGCGCGTGCTTGCGGTGGCCGACTACGCGGGTCCGGTGGAGGCCGTTCAGGCCTATCTCCACGAGTTCGGCAGCCCGCCCTTGCGCGCCGCCGCGCTTGCCCTGGCCGCCCCGGTCCATGCTGACGTGATCCGCATGACCAATGCCGATTGGGTCTTCGTGCGCGCCGACATCATGGCCCGACTGGGCTTGGCGCAGTTGCTGCTGCTCAACGACTTTGCGGCTCTCGCCCTGTCGCTGCCGCATCTCGCTGCCGCCGACCTGCGTCAGGTTGGCGGTGGGACCGCCGTCGCGCTGGCACCGAAGGCGGTCCTTGGGCCCGGCACCGGTCTCGGTGTCTCCGGCGTGTTCTACGCGCGCGGGCGCTGGCTGGCCTTGACGGGAGAGGGCGGACACTGCTCGCTGGCGCCGGGCGACCGGCGCGAGGCGGAGATTCTGGCTCTTGCCTGGCGCGAGTTCGCGCACGTCTCGGCCGAGCGCCTGCTTTCCGGTAGTGGCCTGCCGCTGCTGTATCGTCTGGTCGGTGAAGTCGATGGCTGGTCCGGCGAACCCCTGGCGACGCCCGAGATCGTCGCCCGTGCCGTGTCTGGGGACGATCCACGCTGCCGGGCAGTCATCGATACCCTGTGCGCGATGCTCGGGGCAATGGCAGGAAATCTTGCCTTGACACTGGGTGCCCAGGGTGGCGTGTATGTCGGTGGTGGTATCATTCCACGGCTCGGCGACCTGTTTGATCGGTCAGCCTTTCGCACCCGCTTCGAGGCCAAGGGGCGCTTCGCTTCCTACTTGGTCGCCATCCCGACGTATGTGATGCTGTGTCCTACGCCGGCCCTGCTGGGTTCTGCCCATGCTCTGGCCGACAGCGAGGGTTGCCCATGAACCTTACTGGAGTACTTGTCTGATGTCCGATTCCGCCCAACCCCAGCCCGAAAGCCCAACGCTGCGCTCCCAGATCGACCGCAAACTGCTGTGCGCGGTGGCTGCTGAGCCGACGCGAGCCAGCAAGGCGGACCTCTACCAGGCGCTGTCGTTCGTGGCGCGTGAGAAGCTGGCCCAGCGTTGGGTTGACACCCAGAACTCCGACCGCGACGACAAGGCGCGGCGCGTCTACTATCTGTCGATGGAGTTCCTGATCGGCCGGGCCATGAACAATGCCCTGTCCGCCCTTGATCTGCGCGATCAGGCGGCGGCTGCCTTCAGCGGGCCAGGCCCGTCGCTGGACGAGGTGATGGAATGCGAACCCGATGCCGCCCTTGGCAACGGCGGTCTCGGCCGGCTGGCGGCGTGTTTTCTCGATTCGATGGCCACCCTTGGACTGCCCTCCTGGGGCTACGGTGTCCGCTATGAGTACGGGATGTTTGCCCAGTCCATCCTCAACGGCCAGCAGGTCGAGAAGCCGGAAGCCTGGCTGCAGGACCGTTCGCCCTGGGAGTTCCCGCGCGCCAACAAGCACTACACCGTGCGTTTCGGCGGCACCGCCGAACACCACGAAGAATGGGCAGAATGGCATGCCGCCGACTCGGTCGAGGCCAAGGCATTCGATTACGTCATCCCGGGTCATGGCACGGACCGTGTGAGCACCTTGCGCCTCTGGAAGGCGGCGGCGCCGTCCGAGATCGACCTCGGTGCCTTCAATACCGGCGATTACCAGCGCGCCGCCGAGTTCAAGAACCACTTCGAGAACATCTCCTGGGTTCTCTACCCGAATGACAGCACGCCCGCCGGTCGCGAACTGCGTCTGCGCCAGGAGTATTTCTTCGTCAGCGCGTCGCTGCAGGACATCCTGGTACGCCATCTGGACGAAAATGGCAGCTTGGCCAATCTGGCCGACAAGGTGGCGATACACCTCAACGACACGCATCCGGCGATCGGTGTCGCCGAGTTGATGCGCCTCCTGATCGATGATCACGGCATGAGCTGGGCCGCGGCTTGGGACCAGTGCCGGCGCATTTTCTCCTACACCAACCACACGCTGATGCCGGAGGCTCTGGAAACCTGGAAAGTGACGCTGATCCAGCGCGTGCTGCCGCGGCATCTGTTGATCATCTATCGCATCAACCAGGAGTTTCTTGACGAGGTCGTCCGTCTCTACCCTGGGGACATCGACCTCATGCGCCGGGTTTCCCTGATCGACGACGGCGGCGGGCACGACCGCGACAAGCGCGTGCGCATGGCCAATCTGTGCATCGTCGGCAGCCACCGGGTCAACGGCGTCTCGCAGCTGCACTCGGATCTCATGGTGCAGACGATCTTTGCCGACTTTGCCCGCCTCTACCCCGAGCGTTTCCACAACAAGACCAATGGCGTCACGCCGCGACGCTGGCTGGCGCAAGCCAATCCCGGCCTCTCGGCCCTGCTCGACCAACGCCTCGCCGGTCAGGGCTGGCGCCTTGATCTGGATCGTCTGCAGGACTTGCGGGCGACTGCCGACGATGCGGCTTTCCGCAGCGCCTTCGCGGCGGCGAAGCGACACAACAAGGTTCGCCTCGCCAACTACGTGGCGCGTGAAGTCGGCATCTCGCTGAACCCGGACAGCCTCTTCGACGTACAGGTCAAGCGGATCCACGAGTACAAAAGGCAGTTGCTGAACGTGCTGCACGTCATTACGCGCTACAACGCCCTGCTCGACGGTTCGGCCAGCGATCTGGCGCCGCGCAGCGTCATCTTCGCGGGCAAGGCGGCATCGTCGTATCACATGGCCAAGCAGGTGATCCGGCTGATCCACGATGTCGCGGCGGTGGTGAACAACGATCCGCGAACGCGTGACCTGCTGCAGGTCGTCTTCATTCCGAACTACGGTGTTTCGGTCGCCGAACTGATCATGCCGGCCGCCAATCTCTCGGAACAGATTTCGACCGCCGGCACCGAAGCGTCGGGTACCGGCAACATGAAACTATCGCTCAACGGGGCGCTGACCATAGGCACCGAGGATGGCGCCAACATCGAGATTCGCGACAACGTCGGTGCCGACAACATCTTCATTTTCGGCAACAACACCGCCCAGGTCACGGCAATCAGGCAGGCCGGGCATCGGCCGATGGACATCTACCGCGACGATCCTGCCCTCAAGGAGGCCCTCGACCGCATCGACAGCGGCTTCTTTTCGCCCGGCGAACGGCCGCGCTATCACGATATCTTCAACAGCCTGCTTCATTATGGCGACCACTACCTGCTGCTCGCCGACTACGCCGACTACGTGGCCACCCAGAAGCGTGTCGACGCCCTCTATCTGAACTCCGACGAGTGGCAGCGCAAGGCCATTCTCAACGTCGCCGGAATGGGTCCCTTCTCGGCCGACCGGACCATCAGTGACTACGCCAACGATACCTGGAACATACGCACACACACTACGTAAGGACGTCTCAAATGCTTGACACTGCAGAAATTGTTGCCCTTTGCCGGGCAGAACACGGCGACCCCTACGCCGTCCTTGGAATGCACGTCGATGCCGACGGTTTCCTGTGGGTCCGCAGCCTGCAACCGGGAGCGCGCTCGGTTGCAGTGCTCGACGCCAAGACCGGGAGGCAGCTTGCCGAACTCGAGCACCGCGAGGTCGAGGGAGTCGAAGGTTACTTCGAAGGACTCATCCCCCGCCGCCGCATCAGTTTTCCCTACCGGTTGCGCATCGAGTGGGAAAACGGCGTGCAGGAAACCGATGATCCGTATCGTTTTGCCACGGTATTGGGCGAGATGGACGTTTGGCTACTTGCCGAGGGCTCGCACCTGCGACCCTTCGAGCGCCTCGGCGCGCATCTCTGCGAAATCGATGGCGTTCCCGGCACCGCATTCGCGGTCTGGGCTCCCGATGCGCAACGGGTCAGCGTCGTTGGCGACTTCAATACCTGGGATGGTCGTCGCCACCCGATGCGCCTGCGCCGCGAATGCGGCGTCTGGGAGATCTTCCTCCCGGGGGTCAGTGCCGGCGCCCACTACAAGTACGAAATTCGTTCCCACGGCGGCTTTCTGCTGCCGCTCAAGTCCGACCCTTATGGCTTTCAGGCGGAAATGCGGCCGTCGACGGCGTCGATCGTCTGTGAACTGCCACCCCCGGTGGATCCGACGTCGATTCCGGCCGGCGATCTGCTGGGCGCGCCGATGTCGATCTATGAGGTCCATCTGGCGTCGTGGCGGCGTGCCGACGATGGCGGCTTCCCTGACTGGCAGCGAATCAGCGAGACGCTGATTCCTTACGTAGTTGGCCTCGGCTTTACCCATATCGAACTGCTGCCGATTTCGGAGCATCCGTTCGACGGCTCCTGGGGCTACCAGCCGCTGGGACTCTACTCGCCGACTGCCCGCCATGGCAGCCCGACCGGCTTTCGCAATTTCGTCGGTGCCTGTCATGCCGCCGGACTGCGCGTCATGGTTGACTGGGTACCGGCGCATTTCCCGACCGACGAACACGGTCTCGGCCGCTTCGACGGCACGGCGCTGTATGAGCACGCCGATCCCCGCGAAGGCATGCATCAGGACTGGGGCACGCTGATCTACAACTTCGGCCGCCGCGAAGTCAGCAACTATCTGATCGGCAACGCGCTGTTCTGGATCGAGCGCTACGGCATCGACGGCCTGCGCGTCGATGCCGTAGCGTCGATGCTCTACCGCGACTATAGCCGCGAGGAGGGGCAATGGCTGCCGAATCAGTACGGCGGGCGCGAGAACCTCGAAGCCGTCGCCTTCCTGCGGCGGATGAACGAGGTTCTCGGCCAGGAGCACCCGGCCGCCGATACGCATGCCGAGGAGTCTACTGCCTGGCCGATGGTCAGTCGCCCGCCGTCGATGGGCGGTCTCGGCTTCCACTACAAGTGGAACATGGGCTGGATGCACGACGTCCTCGACTACATGACCAAGGATCCGGTGCATCGCCGGTATCACCACAATCAACTCAGCTTCGGGATGATGTACGCGTTCACCGAGAACTTCGTCCTGCCGCTTTCGCACGACGAAGTCGTGCACGGCAAGGGCTCGCTGCTCAGCAAGATGGCCGGCGACTACTGGCAGAAGTTTGCCAACCTGCGTTCGCTTTACGCCTTCATGTGGGCGCATCCGGGCAAGAAGCTGTTGTTCATGGGCGGCGAAATCGGGCAATGGAACGAGTGGAATCACGACACGTCGCTCGACTGGGGTCTGCTCGACTTCCCCCTGCATGCGGGCATGCACGACCTGATTCGCGATCTGAACGGCATCTATCGCAGTAATCCGGCACTGCACGAGGTCGATTTCGAGCCGGCTGGTTTCGAGTGGATGGCGCCCGACGATGCCGACTGCTCGGTCGTCGCCTTCGTCCGCTGGTCGCGCGATCACTCGCGCGCCGTTCTCTATGTCGGCAACTTCACGCCGGTCGTCCGCCAGGGCTACCGTATCGGCGTGCCGGTGCCGGGTGGCTACTGCGAGCGCCTCAACACCGATTCCCAGTACTACGGGGGGAGTAACGTCGGCAACGGCTATGAGCCGGTGTATGCGGAGTACGTGCCAGCGCACGGACGGGAATGGTCGGTCAGCTTGACTCTGCCCCCGCTCGCCGGGCTTTATCTCGAATGGGTCCCGTGATCGACGGCATGCGCTTGCAAGCCGGGCGGCCGTGGCCGCTCGGCGCCCATTGGGACGGGCGGGGGGTCAACTTCGCTCTCTTTTCGGCGCATGCCGAAGCGGTCGAGTTATGCCTCTTCGAGGGCGGCCAGATGCGCGCGCTGCATCTGGAGCAGTGTACCGATCAGGTCTGGCATGGTTACCTCGCCGGCGCCGCTCCCGGACTCTGTTACGCCTATCGCGTTCACGGCCCCTCCGCCCCGGATCGCGGCCATCGCTTCGATGCCCGGCACCTGCTGCTCGATCCCTACGCGCGGGAAGTCGTCGGCCGCTTTTCGTGGCCGGCGCAGGACGATCCGGCGCACCGCCTGAAAGCCTGTGTCGTCGACGAACACTTCGACTGGGGCGGTGATGCGCCGTTGGCGGTACCCTGGGCTGACACGGTACTCTATGAAGTTCATGTCAAGGGAATCAGTTGCCAGCACCCCGGAGTTCCCGAGGCCCTGCGCGGCACCTACGCCGGTCTTGCCGCACCGGCGATGATCGAGCACTACCGGCGGCTCGGGGTTACCGCTCTCAGCCTGCTGCCGGTGCACCACTTCCTCGACGAGCAACGGCTTGTGAACGAGGGCCGCGTCAATTATTGGGGCTATAACTCGCTCGCCTTCTTCGCGCCGGAACCACGTTACGCCGCCCGGATTGGTGGGCAATCGGTGATTGCCGAGTTCAAGACGATGGTGTGTGCGCTGCACGCTGCCGGCATCGAGGTCATTCTCGATGTCGTCTTCAATCACACGGCGGAGACCGACGAAGCGGGCCCGACCCTGTCGTTTCGCGGCATCGACAATCTGAGCTACTACCGGCTACCGGCTGGCAATCTGGCCAGCTACGAGAATTTCACGGGTTGCGGCAATACGCTCAATCTCGCCAATGCGCGGGTTCTGCAGATGGTCATGGACTCCCTGCGCTACTGGGTTGAGGTCATGCACGTCGATGGTTTCCGCTTCGACCTCGCCGCCACACTGACCCGCGACAGCGCCTTTCTTGCCGCCAAGCGGCAGGATCCGGTACTCCAGCGAGTCAAGCTGATCGCCGAGCCGTGGGACGTCGGACCCGATGGTTATCACCTGGGCCGCTTTCTGCCCGGCTGGAGCGAATGGAATGACCGCTTCCGCGACGACGTGCGCGCCTTCTGGCTGACGGGCGGGGTGGGTGTCGCGGCGTTGGCTCAGCGGCTGGCCGGATCGAGTGAAGTGTTTCGTTTCGCTGGACGGGCGCCGCAGGCGGGCGTCAACTTCATCACCGCGCACGATGGCTTCACCTTGCGCGATCTGGTCAGCTATCAGGAGAAGCACAACGAGCTCAACGGCGAAGGTAATCGCGACGGGCACAGCCACAACCTCTCCTGGAACTGCGGGGAGGAGGGCGAGAGCCGCGATCCGGCCGTCCTCGAAAGGCGGCGCCGCCTGCAGCGCGCGCTGCTGACGACGCTACTGATTTCTCAAGGCGTGCCGATGCTGCAGAGTGGCGATGAGATCGGTCGCACGCAGGCGGGCAACAATAACGCCTATTGCCAGGACAATGCCATGACCTGGCTCGACTGGCGGAGTGCCGACGCCGATCTGGTCGCTTTTGTCGCCGGGTTGATCGGCTTGCGCCAGCGTTTCCGGCAACTGCGGCGCCGCCGCTGGCTGACTGGCGAGGGGAACGCTGAGGGACAACCCGATGTGGTCTGGTGGCATCCCGCAGGACGGCCGATGCGGGTTGCCGACTGGCAATCCGGCAAGCTTGGCGCACTCGGTCTGCAGCTTGCTCCCGAGACCTCGACGGACGGCCAGGCCGACGATCACCGGATCCTGCTCTGCCTGATCAACCGTGATGAGATCCCGGTTTCCTTCCTGCTACCAGCCGGCGTCTGGTGGCAGGTCTGCGACAGCAGCGCCCAGTCCCCTTTCGCGGCTTGTCAGCGCGAGCGGACGAGCACGCTGCCGGCGCGCAGCGTGCAGATTCTCTGTCTGGGGTGAGGCTGCCGGCGCTGGCGAAGCGGCAAGCGAGAAGCGCCGCGTCAGCGCCAGCCGCGCATCAACGCGATACCATGCCCCCCGTGGCGCCGGGCCGTGTCGAGCATATTCGGCTGCAGGCCGCCAAGGGCATAGACCGGTAGCGGCGAGTGTTCGAGCAGACGCGAAAACTGCTCCCAACCCATTGCCCTTGCTTCAGGATGGCTGGCGGTTGGCAGCACCGGACCGAGAACGACGAAATCGAGGCCCAGTTCGACAGCGCGGGCAAGGTCGGCTGGCGTGTGGCACGAGGCGGCGACACGATCGAAATCAGGTCGCCGGTCGATCTCCCAGAGCCGCCTCGAGGACAGGTGGAGCCCGTCGGCGCTGACGGTGCGTGCCAGTTCAGGATCGTCGTTGACCAGAACGCAGGCACCGGCAAAGCCCCGCGCCAAGGTCACGACCATGTGCGCGAAGTGCCTGCGCTGTGCTCGCGGCAGCGTCTTGTCGCGCACCTGGATCAGGCGCAGCCCTGATGACAGGGCGTGCGCGAGCCGCGTCAGTTCCGCCTCCACTCCCCGCTCCTCGGCATGGCTGAGCGCGTAGACCGGCGGCAGTGCCAGCGCACGCAGGATCGGGCCATTGGCCGGCAGGATCGGTGCCACACTCGCCGCCGCGCCGACCTTCGACCAGACGAAGCCGCTGTGCTCGATCGGTGCAATCTCGCCGTGCCACGAGGTGACGCGGAAGAAACGCAGACGAACCCTTGCGTGTGGATAGGTGAACTCGCAGCAGACCCATGGCCAGGCCTGGTCGACGGTGACGCCGAGTTCTTCCTGCAGTTCGCGCACCAGCGCCGCGCGCGTTGTTTCGCCCGCCTCGACCTTGCCGCCGGGAAACTCCCAATAGCCCGCGTAGACCTTGCCGACGGGGCGCTGGGCAAGCAGGAACTCCGGCGTCGCCGGATCGCCGCGGAGCAGGACGGCGGCCGCGACCTCCGTGATCGGGGTCGCACCCTCGCCAACCACGTTCATTTGCCGCTCCTTCTCGACGTTGCGCACGGCCGCTGACTCAAGGTGCATTCCCCGGGCGCTTGCGCGTAGCACTGGCAGCGTCGGTAGGCGCCGCCTTCGTGCGCTGCCGTCGCGGACGTACCGGCAGCACGCCGCTGTGTCGACCCGCCCAGTCCCTGGCGAACTGCCAGGCGACACGGCCGCTGCGCGAACCACGTTCGAGCGCCCAGTTGAGCGCGTCGCGCTCGGCAGCCGCGATGTCGTCGTGGCGACAGCCGAAGGCTTTCAGCCAGTGGGCGACGATGTTGAGATACGCGTCCTGGTCGAAGGGATAGAAGGAAATCCACAGCCCGAAGCGCTCCGACAACGAGATCTTCTCCTCGATCGCCTCTCCCGGATGGATCTCCTCGCCGACGCGCCGGCTCTCCAGGTTCTCGGCGAAGTACTCGGGCATCAGATGTCGGCGGTTGGAAGTGGCGTAGATCAGGACATTCTCGGGCGGCGCCGCGAGCGAACCGTCGAGCACGACCTTCAGCGCCTTGTAGCGCGCATCGCCGGCGTCGAACGAGAGGTCGTCGCAGAAAATGATGAAGCGCTCGGGGCGCCCTTCGGTCAATTCGACGATGTCGGGCAGGTCGGTCAGGTCGCCCTTCTCGACCTCGATGACGCGCAGGCCATTGGCCGCATATTCGTTGAGCAGGGCCTTGATCAGTGACGACTTGCCCGATCCACGCGCGCCGGTGAGCAGCACGTTGTTCGCCGGCTGGCCGGCGACAAAATGGCGCGTGTTGGTGTCGATCCGCGCCTTCTGCTCGTCGATGTCCTGCAGGTCGGCGAGGCGGATCGCCGGCAATCTCGCGATCGGCTGCAGGTAGCCCACACCGCGGCGTGTGCGCCAGCGGAACGCGCTGGCCAGGTGCCACTCGGGAAGCGGCGAAGCGGGCGGCAGCAAGGGCTCGATACGCTCGAGAAGTTGTTCGGCGCGGGCGAGAAAGCTCGCAAGTTGCCGGAATGGGTCGCTCATCGGACAGTATACTTCGCGGGTTGACGAACCCGACACTCTAGCCAAAACCATGCCCAAAAGCCAATCACGGCGCCTCCTCGCCACCGCGCTGCTTACCGCGCTGCTCACCGCCTGCGGCGGTACCAACGGCACCCGCGAGGTTCCCGCCGCCTGTCCAGCCTGCCCGGCCTGCCCGCCATGCGGCACACAGGCGCAGCCGGCGGCGACGACAACGTCACCGCCGTCGGCGAGGCTGCTACAGGCCGCCCGCTGGAGCGAACTTCCGGGATGGGGTGACGACGATCTGGCGGCCGCGTGGCCTGCCTTCCTGCTATCGTGCCGCGCGCTTGCCAGCCGACCGCAGTGGCCGCAATGGAAGACCGCCTGCGACGAGGCAAAGGGTCTCACGAGTCCGTCCACCACCACCATCCGCCGCTTCCTGGAAGCGCGTCTGCAGCCCTGGTTGCTGACCAACTCGGATGGCAGTACGGGTGGCCTGGTCACCGGCTACTACGAGCCGCTGCTGCGCGGCGCGCGGACACGCGGCAAGCCTTACCTGCAGCCCGTGCTCGGCGTCCCCACCGACTTGCTGACCATCGATCTGGGCGCGGTCCTCCCCGAGCTCAAGAACATGCGCCTGCGCGGTCGTCTCGACGGCAACAAGGTCGTCCCCTACTACTCGCGCGCCGAGATCACCAGCCGGGAAAAGGACAGCCCCGATCGCGCGTTGCTATGGGTCGATGATCCGGTCGAACTCTTCTTCCTGCAGGTGCAGGGCTCGGGGCGAGTCAAACTCCCCGACGGCAGCATGACGCGCCTCGCCTACGCCGACCAGAACGGTCACCCGTACCAGTCGATCGGCCGCGTGCTTGTCGACCGCGGCGAACTGACTCTCGACCAGGTGTCGATGCAAGGGATCAAACAGTGGGCGCGGGCGAATCCGGCGCGCGTCGGTGAGCTGCTGAACGCCAACCCGAGTTACGTCTTCTTCCGCGAACAAGCGATCAAGAGCGGCCAGAATGGCGCTGCCGAAGGCCCGAGCGGAGCTCTCGGCGTGCCGCTGACTCCCGAGCGCAGCATCGCCGTCGATCCTCGGCACGTGCCGCTGGGCGCCCCCGTGTTCCTGTCGACCAGCCTACCGGCGTCGACGACACCCTTGCGTCGTCTGGTTCTGGCCCAGGATACCGGCGGCGCGATTCGTGGCGTCGTACGCGCCGACCTGTTCTGGGGCTTCGGTGCGCAGGCCGGCATGCAGGCCGGGCGCATGAAACAGCAAGGGCAGATGTGGGTGCTCCTGCCGCCCGGCGCTGCACCAGAATAGCCTGAACGCAGCACAAAGTGGTGCGTATGGCCCTGTCCTGGTGCAATCGGCGCGAAAATGCCCGGTTGTGGTGCATAAATTCCCCTTGATGGAGCGCAAGTCATTGAATCACTGCACCATCTAATGCTGGCCTGAAGATTGCTTGATGGCTTCGACGAAAATTTCAGGGGGAGCCATGGAAGCACTCAAGTCTGGTAGCGACGTTCTCTTCATCCTGCTCGGTGGCATCATGGTGCTGGCGATGCATTCGGGCTTTGCCTTCCTCGAACTGGGCACGGTCCGCAAGAAGAGCCAGGTCAATGCGCTGGTGAAGATCCTCACCGACTTCTCGGTATCGACGATCGCCTACTTCTTCGTCGGCTACAGCATCGCCTACGGTGTCAACTTCTTCGCCGGTGCCGAGACGCTGGTGCAGAAGAATGGCTTCGAACTGACCAAGTTCTTTTTTCTGCTGACCTTCGCGGCGGCGATTCCGGCTATCGTTTCGGGCGGCATCGCCGAGCGGGCCAGGTTCTACCCGCAACTGGCGGCGACCTTCCTGATCGTCGGCTTCATCTACCCGCTCTTCGAGGGAATTGCCTGGAATCAGGCGTTTGGCGTCCAGGCGTGGCTAAAGGCCAACTATGGTGAGGAGTTCCATGACTTCGCCGGGTCGGTCGTCGTGCATGCGATGGGCGGCTGGATCGCCCTGCCCGCCGTCGTCCTACTCGGCGCCCGCTACGGGAGATACACGAAGGAAGGGCGGGTTTCGGCACACCCGCCATCATCGATCCCCTTCCTGGCGTTGGGCGCCTGGATTCTGACCGTCGGCTGGTTCGGTTTCAACGTCATGAGTGCGCAGACGATCGACAAGATCTCCGGCCTGGTGGCGATGAATTCGCTGATGGCCATGGTCGGCGGCACGCTGGTCGCCATGGTCGCCGGCAGGAACGACCCCGGTTTCGTGCACAACGGACCGCTCGCCGGTCTCGTCGCGGTCTGCGCCGGCTCCGACGTGATGCACCCGATCGGTGCGCTGATCGTCGGGGGTGTCGCGGGCGGCATGTTCGTGATGATGTTCACGCTGACTCAGAACCGCTGGAAGATCGACGATGTGCTCGGTGTCTGGCCGCTGCATGGGCTCTGTGGCGCCTGGGGCGGCATCGCCGCCGGGATCTTCGGCAGCAAGGCGCTTGGCGGCATCGGTGGCGTCGCCTTGATGCCGCAGCTGTTGATGACCGGCATGGCGATCGCCATTGCCCTGATCGGCAGTTGCCTGGTCTACGGGCTGCTGAAAGGTGCCGTCGGACTGCGGCTCGATCAGGAACAGGAATACAACGGCGCTGACCTGTCGATCCACAAGATCACGGCTACCCCCGAGCGGGAAACCAACTGGTAGGTTCCTGCATGGTCGTGAGGCGGGTCGCCTGGCCCGACTCACGAACGCCAGGTGTCGCCTAGGCTGCTAGAATCGCCGGCTCCGAAGCCCCCTCTGTCCGCCACCATGCACACGGATTACCTCGAGAGAATACTCAACGCGCGGGTTTACGACGTCGCCATCGAAACGCCTCTCGACTTCGCGCCGGGCCTCTCCGCGCGGATCGGTAACCGCGTCCTGTTGAAACGCGAGGACCTGCAGCCGGTCTTCTCGTTCAAGCTGCGCGGCGCCTACAACAAGATCGTTCACCTCTCAAAAGAAAAGCTCAAGCGCGGGGTAATCTGCGCGTCCGCCGGGAATCATGCGCAGGGCGTCGCCCTGGCCGCGAACAAGGTGGGTTGCCGGGCGGTGATCGTGATGCCGACGACGACGCCGCAGATCAAGGTGCAGGCGGTGCAGGCGCGAGGCGCCGAGGTGATCCTGGCGGGCGAGTCCTACGACGACGCCTACACGCACGCACTCGAACTCGAGAAAACCGAGAAGCTGACTTTCGTGCATCCTTTCGACGATCCGGAGGTGATCGCCGGGCAGGGTACGATCGGCATGGAAATCCTGCGCCAGCACGCGCAGCCGATTCATGCCGTCTTCTGTTGCGTTGGCGGCGGCGGCCTGATTTCCGGCGTCGCTGCCTACATCAAGCGTCTGCGGCCGGAAACCAGGATCATCGGTGTCGAGGCTGCCGACGCCGATGCCATGGCGCGTTCGTTGAACGCCGGCAAGCGCGTCAGACTGGAGCACGTCGGGCTGTTTGCCGATGGGGCGGCGGTCAAGTACGTCGGCGAGGAAACCTTTCGCCTCTGTCAGATGTATGTCGATGAAATGGTTCTGGTCGACACCGACGCCATTTGCGCGGCGATCAAGGATGTTTTCGAGGATACGCGGGCAGTGCTCGAACCAGCCGGCGCGCTTGCCGTCGCCGGCGCCAAGGCCTACGCGGCCAGCCACCGGCTCAAGGACAGGACACTGGTCGCCACGGCTTCCGGTGCCAACCTCAACTTCGATCGTCTACGCTTCGTGGCCGAGCGCGCCGAGATCGGCGAGCAGCGGGAGGCGGTTTTCGCCGTTACCTTGCCCGAGAAGCCTGGCGCCTACCGGCAATTCCTGTCGCTGATCGGTGCGCGCAACGTCACCGAGTTCAATTACCGCTACAACGACCAGCGTGCCGCACACATCTTCGTCGGCGTTCAGGTGGCTTCGCGCGCCGAGTCGGTCAGACTCCTCGATCACCTGCGCCGGCACGATTATCCGACGCTCGACCTGACCGACGACGAAATGGCCAAGGGCCACGTTCGGCACCTCGTGGGTGGACGCTCGCCGCAGATCACCAACGAGATCGTTTACCGCTTCGAGTTTCCCGAACGCCCGGGTGCATTGATGAACTTCCTCAACCGAATGAGCGCCGGTTGGAACATCAGCCTGTTCCACTATCGCAATCATGGAGCGGACTACGGCCGCGTCCTCGTCGGCATGCAGGTGCCACCGGACGAACTGGATGACTTCGAGGTCTTTCTGAAAACTCTCGGCTACGCGCACTGGAACGAAACCGACAACCCCGCTTACAGGCTGTTCCTGGCCTAGCGTCGCGACTCGCCAGCGGGCATCAGCGTCCCGAAATGCGTGTGTCCGCCCGACGCACCAGGCCGGCAGGCTGTGCCGCTGGCGACCCTCACGTCGTCGGGCGGGCGGGGCGAAAGAGTCCCGCCTCGGTGACCATGGCGTCGAGCACCTGGTCGTGCGGCTCGGGGCCGATCGAATCGAGGCGCGCCAGTTCGAAGCCGACGCCGATGGCCAGTGGGCGCGGGTGGAGCGCAGCCAGCGTGCGGTCGAAGTAGCCGCCGCCGTAGCCGATGCGATAGCCGGCCGCGTCGAAGCCATTCACCGGCAGCAGAAGCGCCTCCGGGATCAGGAACTCGCCGGTAGCCGGCGTCGGGATTCCATAGCGGTCGGCGAGCATCACGGTGTCTGGAGACCAGGCGCGAAAGGCCAGTGGCCGGTTCTCCGCGAGCACCACCGGCAGCAGCGCGCGAAATCCCTTTCTGGCCGCGACGGCCCACCTTTCGATGAGCGGCCGGAGATCCGGCTCCTGCTTCTGCGGCCAGCAGAAACCCACTGCCATTGTGGCGAGTTGCGGAAAACCAGCCTCCAGATGGGCGCAGACGCGGCTCGAATAGCTCGCCCAGTCGGCGGTCGGCAGGGCCAGTCGGCGCTCGAGCAGCGCCCGGCGCAGCGCGCGACGCTCTCCAGGGTCGCTGCCGGAGGAACTTCCGGGACGGATTCCAGGCGCCAAGTCGGGGGCCATGTGATATGCTCAAAATCGATTTTTTCGGAGATTCCAGCTTACCATGAAGCATCGCTACACCGTCTTTGGGCTCTTCATCTCCCTGCTTGGCGTGCACCTCGCTGCTCTTGCGCTGACTGCCGACGAGCAGTTCCTGGCCGCGCGCGATGCGTTCCGCGCTGGCGACAAGGCCAGGCTCGAGCGCCTGGCATCGACGCCGCCGGGTTACGAACTCGAAGCCTACGTCGACTACTGGCGACTACTCCTCGATCTCAAGGACACCGATGCGACGAGCGTTGCCGCCTTCCTGGCCCGGCACGAGAACACCTACGTCGGCGAAAGGCTGCGCGTCGACTGGCTGCGCCTACAGGGCAAGAGGCAGCAGTGGGCGGCGTTTGACGTCGAGTATCCGCGACTGGCGCAGCCCGACCAGGATCTCGCCTGCTATGCGCTGCAGAGCCGGCGGGCACAGGGCGACGCGTCTGCGCTCGACGACGCCTTGCCGCTGTGGCTCACTCTCATCGAGCCACCGGAGCCCTGCTACCCGCTTCTCGAAGCGCTGATCGTCGAGAAGCGCGTGCTCGCCGATGCCGTCTGGGCGCGTATCCGGCGTCAGTTCGAGGCCAACAAGATCGCCGCCGCCATCTACAGCATGAACTACCTGCCGCCGAGCCAGACACCGGACAAGAAAGTGGCGCAGATGGTGGCCGATGCGCCGCTGCCCTGGCTCACCAGGTTGCCGAGCGATCTTGCCGGCAGTCGTATGCAGCGCGAACTGGCGGTGCTGGCAATCCAGCGCGTCGCGCGCAACGATCCGCGCATGGCGGCGGATCAGTTGAGCCGCATCTCAGCGTCGCTGAACGCCGGCGAAAAGGCTTGGGCGTGGGGCCAGATCGGTTGGCAGGCGGCGCAGCGGCACCTGCCGGAGGCGATGGAATGGTACCGTCAGGCCGGCGAGGCGCCGCTTTCCGACGAAGTGGCGCAGTGGAAAGTGCGTGCTGCCCTGCGTGTGCACGACTGGGGTAGCGTCCGCGCCACCATCGAGAAGATGCCGCCGGCCCTGGCCGCGCAGCCGGCGTGGGTCTATTGGCTGGGTCGAGCCTACCGCGCCGGCGGAAGGCTCGACGAAGCCAATGCGCTGTTCGCGAAGATCGCTGGACAGCCCGATTTCTACGGTAACCTGGCCAATGATGAACTCGGCCGCACGACGACGACGCCGCCCAAGGCGTCACCGCCAAGCCGGGAAGAACTGCTGCAGGTCACCGCCAATCCCGGCGTGCAGCGAGCGCTGGCGTTCTTTCGCCTCAACCTGCGTACGGAAGGGGTCAAGGAATGGAACTGGAGCCTGCGCGGAATGAGCGATCGGGAACTGCTGGCAGCATCCGATATCGCGCAGCGCGCCGGCATGTACGACCGTGCGATCGCCGCGGCCGACCGCACGCGCACTGAACACGACTACTCGCTGCGCTACCTGGCGCCGTATGCCGATCAGGTCCGCCCGGCAGCGCGCAATCAGGTCCTCGACGATGCCTGGGTGTATGGCCTGATGCGTCAGGAAAGCCGCTTCGTCACCAGCGCGCGCTCCTCGGTCGGCGCCTCCGGTCTGATGCAGCTGATGCCGGCTACCGCGAAGTGGGTGGCCAACAAGATCGGGCTCAAGGACTTCCAGCAGAGCCGGGTCAATGACACGGAGACCAACGTGTTGCTCGGCACCACCTATATGCGTCTGGTTCTCGAGAGTCTCGACAACCATCCGGTGCTGGCGTCGGCGGCGTACAACGCCGGCCCGGGACGCGCACGCAGATGGCGGGCCGATCGGCCCATGGAGGGCGCGATCTACGCCGAAACCATTCCCTTCAACGAAACGCGCGACTACGTGAAGAAAGTGATGAGCAACTCCGTTTACTACGCCGCCTTGTTCGACGGCAAGCCGCAGACCATCAAGAGCCGGCTCGGCGTCATCGCACCACGCACCGGCGGCGAGGCGAAGGGCGAGGATTTGCCTTAGAATGACGGTTTTCCGACACTCATTCAATCGGCAGGGCGCTATGGAACTCGAGAACGTGTTGTTGATCGGCGGCAGTGGTTTTGTCGGCGGCTGGATTGCCAGCTGCCTTTCCGAACGCGGCGTCCGGGTGACGATACCGACCCGCCGCCGCGAGAACACCAAGAAGCTGATCATGCTGCCGACCGTCAGTATGGTCGAGGCCAACATTCATGATCCGCAAGTCCTTGCGCAGCTGGTGCAGGGCCACGACGCGGTGATCAATCTGGTCGGCGTTCTCCATGACACGGATTCGCGCCTGCCCTATGGCAGGGGTTTCCAGGCAGCGCACGTCGATCTGCCGAAAAAGATCATCGCCGCCATGCGCGAGAACGGGGTTCGTCGTCTGGTGCACATGAGCGCGCTCAGGGCAGGCATCAATGCGCCATCGGAGTATCTGCGCTCGAAGGGTGACGGCGAAGCGGCCGTCCGGTCGGCCATGAACGAATTGGACGTTACCATGTTCCGGCCATCGGTGATTTTCGGACCCGATGACGCGTTTCTCAACATGTTTGCCAAGCTGCTGCGCCTTTTTCCGGTGCTGCCTCTCGGCGGCGGCTCGGCGCGTTTCCAGCCGGTCTATGTCGGCGACGTGGCGCGAGCCTTTGCCGATTCGCTGACCAATGGCGCCACCTTCGGTCAGACCTACGAGCTGTGCGGGCCGAAGGTCTATACCCTGCGCGAGATGGTCGACTACACCGCGCATCTGGTCGGCAAGCAGCGTCGAGTCATTGATCTCGGTACCGGCGGCTGGGCCTACCTGCAGGCCGGTCTGATGTGGCTGCTGCCGAATCCGCCGCTGTCGCCCGACAACCTGCGCTCGATGGAGCTTGATAGCGTTACCGATGGCTCGCACGACTATCCCGGCTGGCAGCCCACGCCACTCGAAGCGGTGGCGCCAGGCTATCTGTCGCCGGACGAGATGATCCAGCTTCGCCTCGACCGTTATCGTTATCGGGCCGGTCGCTGAGCGAAGTTTCGGGCCGCCGCAAGCTCCCAGGCTCCTCGATGCAGATCTTTACCGTCGGTGGGGCGGTTCGCGACGAACTGCTCGGCCTGCCGGTCAAGGATCGTGACTACGTGGTCGTCGGGGCGTCCCCCGAAGAGATGCTGGCCAGAGGCTTCCGGCCCGTCGGCAAGGACTTTCCGGTCTTCCTGCACCCGTCCACCCACGAGGAGTATGCGCTGGCGCGCACCGAGCGCAAGACCGGGCCTGGCTACCGGGGATTTGCCTTTCGCGCTGCTCCCGAAGTCAGCCTGGCCGAGGACCTGGCGCGTCGCGACCTGACCATCAACGCCATAGCGCGCGCCGCCGATGGTTCGCTGCTTGACCCCTACCACGGCATCGACGATCTGTCTCGGCGTGTCCTCCGCCATGTCGGCCCGGCTTTCGTCGAGGACCCCGTGCGGGTTCTCCGGATCGCCCGCTTCGCCGCCCGCTTCAGCGACTTCGTCGTCGCGCCCGAGACTGTCGCGCTGATGCGCCTGATGGTCGCCGGCGGCGAGCTCGATCATCTGGTGGCCGAGCGCGTCTGGCAGGAAGTTGCGAGAGGTCTGATGGAAACCCGACCTTCGCGCATGTTCGAGATCCTGCGCGAATGCGGCGCCCTGGCGCGCCTGCTGCCGGAACTCGACCGTCTCTGGGGCGTCCCCCAGCGCGCCGACTACCATCCCGAAGTGGATACCGGCATCCATGTGATGATGGTAATCGATCAGTCCGCACAAAGGAGCTGTGCGCTGCCGGTGCGCTTTGCCGTGCTGGTACACGATCTTGGCAAGGGGACAACGCCCGACGGCGATCTGCCGCGTCATCCGGGCCACGAAGAACGCAGCGTCGAACTGGTTGGCCAGGTGTGCGTGCGCCTCAAGGTGCCGGTGGAATGTCGCGACCTGGCGGTGCTCGTCGCGCGTCATCACGGCAAGGTCCACCGGGCCGCGGAGCTGGGTGCAGCCGCGATCGTCAGGCTTCTCGAGGCGACCGACGCCGTTCGCCGGCCGGGCCGTTTCGAGCAGCTTCTCGAAGCCTGTGCCTGCGACTACCATGGTCGACTCGGTTGGCAGGAGATCGCCTATACGGCGCCGGCACTGCTGCGCCAGGCCCTGGCGCAGGCTGGTGCCGTCGATGCTGCGGCGATAGTCCGCGGCTGTACCGATCCGGCGAGCATCCCTGCCCGCCTGCATGAGGCGCGAGTGGCGGCCGTCAGGCAGGGCTTGTCGGCAGGCCTTGCAACGGCTGGGGCGTTGGGTCTGCGCTAGAGCGTGGCGCTGCGGTCACCGGTAGCGAAGCCCAGCAGCGGTTGGCTGATGCCCTTGCCGAGGGCGATTACCTTGAAGATCTCTCCCATTTCGGCCGGTGAGACCAGTTTCTGTACGGCGTTGGCCAGAGGCAGGTAGCGCAGCGCGTCGCCAACAGGCGTGCGCGACAGGATTTCGGTCAAGCCGCAGTTGAAGAGGAAGCTCGACTGCGTGGTGTAGCCGAGCAGCTCCAGGCCCGCCTGGCAGCCGGCCTCGACGATTCCCGTGAAGTCGACGTGCGTCGTGATGTCTTGCAGACCGGGTAGGTAAAACGGGTCCGTGTGGGAACGGTGGCGGTAATGGCACATCAGGGTTCCCGCGCTGCGTTGCGGATGGTAATACTCGTGCCGTGGGAAACCGTAGTCGATCAGGAGCAGCGCTCCTTGTCCGAGTATGCCTGCCCACTCCGTAATCCAGGCCGGCGCGGTCAACGAGATTTCACTCAGGTAGCCGGGTGCAATCTCGCATTCGCCGGCCAGTACCTTGGCGCGCCCGAGCAGCGGGCCGCTTGCCGGGCGGTCCCGCCAGACGAAGCGCCCTTCGTCAACGCCGACGCCACGTTCGGCGATGTGCGTCGGACCCCAGAGCACAAGGTGCGCAGGCATGGCGTCGAGGACTTCATTGGCCAGCACGAGGCCGTCGAAGCGTTCCGGCAGGCGCTCCAGCCAGCGCACGCGTGGCAGCAGGTGCGGGGTGCGGCGAGCGAGGGTTGCCTGTTGTCTCGCCCGCAGTTCGCCGGACAGGTCGAGAATGGCGTAGCTGTCGGGTAGCGCGCCACGCCGTTCGAGTTCGAGCAGAAGGTCGGCCGCGAACTCGCCGGTTCCGGCTCCAACCTCGATTATTCGTGGCGCGCTGAGTACGAGGATCTGTGCAGCCTGGGCCCCTAGCGTCTGAGCAAAAGCCGGGCAGATCTCGGGGGCCGTCACGAAGTCTCCCGCCGGGCCGAATTTGTGCGCGCCGCCGGAATAGTAGCCCATGCCTGGTGCGTAGAGAGCCAGACTCATGAACCGATCGAAACCGATCCAGCCGTCGCCAGCGGCGATCTCGGTCGAGATGTGCTGGCTGAGGGCGCGGCTGAAAGCGAGTCCGTCGGCTGTCGGCAGGGGCAACGATAGCGCGGCCTGGCTGGCGTGGCTCAGCATGGCGCGGGCGAAGCAGCCTGACTTCCGGTGCGGCGGCTTGGCGGCGTTGCCGATCGCCGGTCAGTCCTCGCAGCGTTCAAAACGGATCTGTCCGTACAGTTCGGGGTGCGTGTTCGCCAGCCAACGCTCGGCCTCGGACTCCGCGCGCTCCCAGGTCGCGGCGCGCAGGGTCACGAAGATCTGGCTGCCGTCGGCCTCCGGCCACTCGAGAGTGTAGCTGTGGAAGCCGCTGCGTCCCTCCAGGTGGATCGTGCGCGTCGACGTCGGCGGCTCACGACACAGCTCGGCAGTCGCGGCACCACTTACGCAGAGGCGGTAGGTCGGCCCCTTCCCTTGATGCTGGACGACGTATTCCTGACCGTCCACCACCTCCTCGATGACGTCCCATTCGGCACAGCCTTCGATGATCGCACCGAGTGGCGGGCCGACCCCGTCGCGAATTACCTCGGCGGTGACCGCATGGGTTTGTCCGTTGTCGTCGAGCAGCGCATGCCACGGCAGGCCTTGGCGGGTGGGCGGTGGGAAAGGCAAGGCGTGCTTGCCCTGGCGAATGCGGGCGAACAGTGAGGATTTTCGGATGTCTTCCAGATCGATGCTCGGGAAGGCCGAGCGCGGCTGCGAGCGAAAGCTTCCGGCTCCCATGTAGCCGACATCCCAGAGTGTGCGCAGCCACTCGGCGGTGTCGATGGCGACCTGCACCAGGCGGTCGTCGAGTTCATCGCCGCTTGGCTGGGCCTCGCGCGGCGCGCTGACTTGCTGCGCCTGCAATTCGGTCTCGTGCGTGCGTGCGCGCAACACTTCCTGAAACAGGCGCCCTACCCATTCGGCCTCGGTTGCCGGAAGCTGCGCGGCGCGTTCGGCCAGGTCCATCAGTTCGTCGGCGTCGAGTGGCTGGTCCGGCTTGCTCATGAACGATCTCCCTGTTGTCGCTGTTGTCGATTCCCCTGTCAGTTTACTGCGCTGGCGGCCGAAAGAACTGTTTTTCCCCGAGTCGGTGGCAGGAATCCGTTAAAATCAGCGCTGGTGCTGGCCTGGAACTTGCGATGGAGGGGAAAACGATATTGGTGACCGGCGCCGCCAGGCGGCTCGGCTCGGCGGTCGCGCGCGAGATGCACACTGCCGGAGCGCGGGTCATGCTGCACTACCGGAAGGCTTCCGGAGAAGCCGAGGCGCTGGTGGCCGAACTGAATGCGCTCAGGCCCGATTCGGCGGCTTGCGTGCAAGCGGATCTGCTGGCCATCGACACCTTGCCGCAACTGGTGGCCGATACCGTCGCGCGTTTCGGTAGCCTCGATGCGTTGGTCAACAATGCCTCGAGTTTTTTTTCGACGCGCTTCGGCAGCATTGATCCGGCAGCCTGGGATGACCTCGTGGGTACCAACTTCAAGGCACCGTTGTTTCTGACCCAGGCGGCAGCTCCGCACCTGTTGGCCGCCCACGGCGCCGTGGTCAACATTACCGACATTCATGCGGAACGACCGCTCGCGGGCTATTCCCTGTATTGCGCAGCCAAGGCCGCCCTGCTGGGACTGACGCGTGCGCTGGCAATCGAACTGGCGCCGCGAGTGCGGGTAAACGCCGTTGCCCCGGGGCCGATCCTGTGGCCCGAGACGGGCGCTTTCGATAGTGCGGCGCGCGCGGAGATCGTCGCGCACACCTTGTTGCAGCGTCCCGGTTCCCCTCAGGACATTGCCCGAGCGGTCCGCTACCTGCTTGTCGATGCCGTCTACGTGACTGGCCAGGTGATCAACGTCGATGGCGGTCGCACCGCGCATCTCTGACCCGTCATTCGTTTGAGAGGAACCCGGTGCAACTGTCGAACACCCTGCTGCGTCTGAAGAAGCGCCTTGAGAGCAACGTCGGCAAGGCGATCGCCGACTACGGGATGATCGAGGACGGCGATACCGTCCTCGTGTGCGTGTCCGGCGGCAAAGATTCGCACACCCTGCTGTCGCTGCTGATCGCCTTGCGTGAGCGCGCCCCAGTGAATTTTCGCGTCATTGCGATGAATCTCGACCAGAAGCAGCCAGGTTTTCCGGCCGAGGTGTTGCCCGACTATCTGGCGAAGATCGGTGTCGACTACCGCATCGTCGAGCAGGACACGTACGCCGTGGTCAAGGACAAGATTCCGGAGGGCAAGACGACGTGCTCTCTCTGTTCCCGGCTGCGTCGCGGCGTCATTTACCGTACCGCGAAAGAGCTTGGCGCCAACAAGATAGCACTCGGTCATCATCGCGATGACATTGTCCATACCCTGTTCCTGAATCTGTTCTTCGGCGGGCAACTCAAGGCGATGCCGCCCAAGCTGCGCACCGACGACGGCTGTCATGTCGTCATCCGGCCGCTCGCCTATTGTCGTGAGAGCGACATCGCCCGCTTCGCGCGCGGCATGGAGTATCCGATCATTCCCTGCAACCTCTGCGGCTCGCAGGACAATCTGCAGCGCCAGAAGATCCGCGAGATGATGGCCGACTGGGACCAGCGTTATCCGGGACGCACGGATGTCGTGTTTTCGGCGCTGCAGAAGGTTGTCCCCTCACACCTTGCCGACCAGACCCTGTTCGACTTCAAGGGCCTGCGCGTCGGCGGTGAAACGGTGCCGGCTGCCGCCGATGCACTCTTCGACGCGCCATGGTTCGGCACGCCGCCGCACACGTCGCACGTTTTTCCGCTGCAGGTGGCGAAAGCATGAGCAGAATGCTCGGGCCTACGCGTCATGGGTGGTGGCACGACCGGCAAACGCAACACGGGGAGTCGGCTTCATGAGCAGTGAGGAAGGGATGCTGTCGGCACTGTTCGTCAGCGTGTCGGGGAGTGCCCGTCTGTTCGACAAACTTGGCGGCGCCGAGGCCTTGCACGCCGTCGACCGTTGCATGAAGCGAGTCTTGCGGGGTGTCGATGGCTTTCGCGGGCGAATCGTGCGAACTACCCGCGATGACATCACGGCACTCTTCGAGCATGCCGACGATGCCTGCCAGGCGGCGATTGCCATGCAGAGACGGATAGCCGACTTGCCGCCGGTTTCCGGCGTCAAGCTGGCTATCCGTGCCGGCTTTCACCACGGCGAGGTGATCGGCGAGGGCGTCGGCGGTTGCGTCAATACGGCAGAGTGTCTGGCGGGACTGGCCAAGCCAGGGCAGGTCCTGGCCACCGCGGAAACGCAGGCCCTGTTGTCTGTGCCGCTGCAGTCGTCGACGCGCTGTTTGGACTCCTTGTCGGTCAAGGGGCAGTTTACCGACCAGCGGGTCTTTGAAGTGCTCTGGCTGGAGCCCCGGAACCCGGGCTATCGGGCGATCGTCGAGTCCGCAGCGGAGGCGCCGAGCGAGAGGGATCCGCGGCTTTGTCTACGCTACGCGGGGCAGGTCAAGCTGCTCGACCGGATCCGGCCGAAGTTGCTCATGGGTCGCGACTCCGGCTGCGACGTCACCGTCCGCGATCGGCGCGCTTCCCGTCATCACGCAAGAATCGAGCGACGAGGCGACTTCTTCGTCCTCAGTGATCTGAGCACCAATGGCACCTTCGTGACCATCAGCGGCGGGCCCGAGTTGCTGGTTCGGCGCGAGGAGTTCGTTCTTCGCGGTAGCGGCATCATTTCCTTCGCCGCCTCGGCGAGCAGTCCCGGGGCCGACATCGCCGAGTTCGAGTATCTCTGAGCCGCCGCAGCGGCGAATTCGGCCAGCGTGGTCTATCGCGTCGGAGGTGGCGTCCGAATCGCCGGCAAGGGACGTTCGTGTGCCCGCAGGGGTCTCCTCATGAAGGCAGGGCGCGCGCGAGTGTCAGCAGAGTGACCTCCACGGCACCATGCAGTTTCACGGTTCGCGCCAGTTCGTTCAGCGAGGCGCCGGTGGTCATCACGTCATCGACAAGCACCAGCCGCTTGCCGGTCAGGTCCGTCGCACAGTGGAAGGCGCCGCGGACGTTCCCGGCGCGTTCGCGCCAAGGCAGGTCGGCTTGCGTGGCCGTTTGCCGGATGCGGGTGCAGGTTCGGGCGTCGATCGGAATCCGGCTGCATCGGCTGACTGCGCGTGCCAGTTCGAGCGCCTGATTGAAGCCCCTTTCGCGAAGTCGCAGCCGATGCAGCGGCATGGGGACGATCAGGTCGGCGTGGAAGTCCTTTGCCAGCTCGGCAAGCCGACTGCCGAACCAGGCGCCGAGCGCCAGGCGATGGCCGTACTTGAAAGCCTGCACCAGCTTGTCGATCGGGAAAGCGTAGCGGTAGACGGCGAGGGTGGCATCGTAGTGCGGCGGTGCCGTCAGGCATCGGCCGCAGACACTGCCACCCGGAGTCGGCAAGGCACAGAGCGGACAGCGCGTCGCCGGAAGCCGCGGCAGATCCGTCGCACAGGCCGGGCAGAGCAGGGTCGTGCCGCTGGCCGCACCACACAACAGGCAGTCCTGCGGCAGAAGTCGCTTGCACGATCTGCGGACCAGCTCAGCGCTTTGAGTTAAGATTGTCATCCTTGAAGTGCTCGCAAACCATCCCTGCCGACGGGCTCTACATTATCCCACCCATAGGTCTAGTTCATGAACGCCATTCCGCAAGCCGCCACCCTCGCCCAAGACTGTTCCCCGACAACGCACAGCGCCCGCTGGACCGTCGCGGAAGTCGAGGCGCTGTACCAACTTCCACTGATGGATCTGATCTACCGCGCCCAGCAGGTTCATCGTGAAAACTTCGACGCCAACGCGATTCAGCGTTCGACGCTTCTTTCGGTCAAGACCGGTGGTTGTTCCGAGGATTGCGGCTATTGCTCGCAAGCCGCACGTTACACCACCGGGACCGAGCGCGAGGCACTGCTGCCGCTCGACGAAGTCATCGCTGCCGCTCAGGCAGCCAAGGACAAGGGCGCCTCGCGCTTCTGCATGGGCGCCGCCTGGCGTGGTCCGAAGGACAAGGACCTCGCCAAGGTCACCGAGATGATCCGGGCAGTCAAGGGGCTCGGTCTGCAGACCTGCGTGACCCTGGGCATGCTCAAGGAGGGTCAGGCCGACGAACTCAAGGAGGCCGGGCTCGACTACTACAACCACAACCTCGATACCGATGCCTCGTTCTACGGGCAGGTGATCACCACCCACAAGCATGCGGACCGCATCGACACGCTCGGCCAGGTACGCGAGGCCGGCCTCAAGGTCTGCTCGGGGGGAATCATCGGCATGGGCGAGTCGCGGCGCAACCGGGCGGCCCTGATCGTCCAGTTGGCCAACCTCAATCCGCCACCGGAATCGGTCCCGATCAACAACCTGGTGCCGATTCCGGGCACGCCGATGGCTGCACTCGCGCCGATCGACAACTTCGAGTTCGTGCGCACCATTGCCGCCGCCCGCATCACCATGCCGGCGAGCTTCGTGCGCCTGTCCGCCGGTCGTCAGGCGATGGCCGAAGAACTGCAGGCGCTTTGTTTTCTGGCCGGTGCGAATTCGATCTTCTACGGCGACAAACTGTTGACTACCGGTAATCCGGAAGCCGATCGCGATGAAGCGCTGTTCGAGAAGCTTGGGCTGCGGCCGATCTAGTTGCTGATGAACGCACCGGCGCAGTTCGTTGATCGGCGCCAGGTGCGGCGCAACTTTGCGCGCGCGGCAGCGAGCTACGACGAAGCAGCGGTGCTGCAGCGCGAGATCGGCAAGCGCATGCTGGAGCGGCTCGATTACGTACGCATCGAGCCGCAACGGGTGCTCGATCTCGGTTGCGGAACGGGTGCCAGCCTCACGGCCCTGCACGAACGCTACCCCGGCGCCCTCGTCATCGGCGCCGACCCCTGCCTGCCGATGCTGCGTGTGGGCCAGCGCCAGCACTCGCGCTTGCGCTGGTTGCTGCCCTTCCTGAGGAGCCATCGGTCGCCGCTACTGGCTGCCGAAGCGAGCGCACTGCCGCTGCCAGCGCAGTCGATCGGTCTGCTGTGGTCGAACCTGATGCTGCACTGGCTCGACGACCCGCTGCCGGCATTTCGCGAGGCAAATCGCCTGCTCGAAGTTGGCGGCCTGCTGATGTTCTCGACATTCGGACCCGATACGCTCAAGGAACTGCGTGCGAGCTTCGGCGATGGCTATGTTCATACGCAGCGCTTCACCGACATGCATGATTATGGCGACATGCTGGTTGAATGTGGATTCACGGATCCGGTGATGGATGCGGAGGTGCTGACGATGACCTACGCGCGTCTTGACGACCTGCTCGCCGATCTGCGCCGGAGTGGTTCGGCGTGCGCGATGCAGGCGCGCCGCCGCGGCCTGACCGGGCGCTCGACGTGGGCCGCGACGCGCGCTGCGTACGCGCAGTGCGCTCGCGAGGGTCGCCTGCCGGCGACCTACGAGGTGATCTACGGGCACGCGTGGAAATCCCAGCCACGCAAGATGGCCGACGGGCGAACCATTGTCCGTTTCGATCCGCACCAGCGACTTCGCTGATGCGGTAGCCACTCGGCAGCTAGACGAAGAATTCCTCGAGCCGTACGAAAACCTCGTGTTCGGCGCCATGCCGGCGCACTGCCAGCACATCCTCGAGCTTCTCCACCTGCTTGACCATCTGGTCGAGGCGTTCGTCCTCATTGACCAGCAGCCAGATACGGCTGGTGGCGCCGCTGCCCACCGGCATCACCAGAATGCCTTCGACGTTGTAGGCGCGCCGCGAAAACAGGCCGACGACGTGCGACATGACGCCGGCGTGGTTGTTCACGTCGAGTTCGAGTACCGTGCGTGCGAGTGCCTGGTTTTCCGTGCGTGTAAGCGAGTTCATCGTTCAGCCTCCGATCATTTCCTTGTTGGCGGCACCCGGTGGCACCATCGGCAATACCTGCTCGTGCATGGCGATGCTGGCATGGATCAGCATCGGGCCGCGTGTTGCCAAGGCGGCTGCCAGCGCGGCAAGAGGATCGCTCGCCTTGTCGAGATCGACGGCCGGCACGCCGAAACCCTCGGCGACGCGAATGAAGTCCGGCATGCCCTTGAACTTCGAGGCGTAGATGCGTTCGCCGTAGAACATCGTCTGCTGCTGGAAGACGAGGCCCAGCGAGGAGTTGTTCATCAGCACGATCTTCACGTTGACGTCCTCTTCGGCCGCGGTGACGAGTTCCTGGATGTTCATCAGGATGCTGCCGTCGCCCGTGAAACAGACCACCGTCCGTTCCGGCTCGGCAAGCGACGCGCCGATTGCCGCCGGCATGCCGAAGCCCATCGTGCCAAGCCCTCCCGACGTCAGCCACTGCCTGGGGCGGCGCAAGGGATAGGCCTGGGCGACCCACATCTGGTGTTGACCGACGTCGGTGGTAATCGTCGCCTCATCGTCGAGACAGTTGGCAACGGCACGGATCAGCCCGTACGGGGTGCGCGGGTCGTCGATCCCCGGCATGCGCAGCGGGTGGTCGGCCTTCAGGCTGGCGACGCGCGCTAGCCAGGCGTGGCGCTGTGGCGACTCGATGACCGGCTGCAGCAGTTCAAGGACCGTACGCACGTCGCCGGCGATGCCGACATGCGCCGTCTTGATCTTGTCGAGTTCCGACGGATCGATGTCGATGTGTATGATCTTCGCCTGCGGACAGAAACCGGCGACCTTGCCCGTCGCCCGGTCGTCGAAGCGCGCGCCGACGGCGATCAGCAGATCGCACTCGTCGAGCGCCAGATTGGTGCAGCGCGCACCATGCATGCCGAGCATACCGAGCGACAGGACGTGATCGACCGGCATCGCGCCGAGCGCCATCAGGGTCATTACGGTCGGCAGCCGGGCCTTCTGGGCGAGTGCCACGGCGGCTTCGGCAGCACCCGAATGCACGACGCCGCCGCCGAGGTAGAGAACCGGTTTCGCGGCGGCATTGATCATCGCTGCCGCACGTTCGATCAGTTCGCCGTCCGGCGGCGGCACCACATCCGCACAACCGGGGGCGGGCCATTCGTCGACGTCGACAAGCTGATTCTGAACGTCCTTGGGAATATCGACCAGGACCGGTCCGGGGCGGCCCGACGCGGCGATGCGGAAGGCACGCGGAATGACCGTCAGCAGATCGTCGGCCGACCCGACCAGGAAGTTGTGCTTGGTGATCGGAATACTCAGACCATAGGTGTCGACTTCCTGAAAAGCGTCGGTGCCGATCATCGGCTTCGGTACCTGGCCGGTGATTGCCACCAGCGGAATCGAATCGAGTTTGGCATCGGCGATGGCCGTCAGCAGGTTGGTGGCGCCAGGCCCAGAAGATGCCATGCATACCGCTGGCACGCCGGTGGCGCGCGCCATCCCCTGCGCCATGAAGCCGCCGCCTTGTTCGTGCCGAGCCAGCACATGGTGGATCTCCGACTTCGAGAGCGCGTCATAAATCGGCAGAATCGCGCCGCCGGGAATGCCGGCAACGGTGCGAACGCCCTGGCGTTCAAGCAGGCGGACGACAATCTGTGCTCCGGTGAGTGTTTCGGGTGTTTGCTTGGGCAAGGGTTTCTCCTTCAAAAGAACTGCCGATTTCGGCGTCGCCAGGCGGTGGTCCGGAAAAGCAAAACCCCCGCTCGGCGTGTGCCGGCGGGGGTTTCTGGAATCTTCTGTCGCTTTCTGCGTTGCGATCTAGCTTCCTGCCCTCGACGGCGCACGCGTCAGTACGCGTACGACGCGTACTACACCGACTACCGAAAGGCCTGCCGCACGGCTGGCTGAAGCATCAGCCGCAGCAAATGAGGCAGCGTGGATGTGGTCGAAGCAGAGCATCGTCGTCAGATCGAAGTCACGAAAGCGAAGACTGGATTAGAACCGAGCGCAGATAAAAATGCAAGGATCGTGCAATGGTCGGAGGAGTCTGGATCGTCGACATGGACGCCGAGAACGCCAGGCTTCCCCGGGACGGCATGGTCCGCTTTAGCGTGTCCGGCGGCGACGAGCGGCAGCCAGTCCGGCAAAGCCGATCGCCAGCAGGGCAAGGGAGGCCGGCTCCGGAACGCTGGGATCCAGTTTCTCGGTGGTCCGTATGCCAAACTGGAACCCGTGCCAATCCTCGGATGTCGGTGCGGTCCAGGAGAACGAGTCAAACGTACCAATGAACTGAATCGTGCCATGCCCCTCCGCGCCCTGCAGCACGTCTCCGGGCAACTCCTGGAGTGCCGTGGGACCTCCCCCCCAGAAGCCGACACCCTGGCTGACGATGTCGAAAGGACGGTCGAAGTCGTAGGTCACGTTAAAGCCGGGTTGTCCCAGGCTGACGATGTCCATGATCGGATCCTTGATCGCTTCGGACAGGGTGAGCTTGTAGGTCGTCGTCGAGCTGCCACCGATCAACGAAATGATGTCCGAATCGGGTGGCGCATTGTCGACCTGGCTACTGATGTAGGGTGCGCTGGGGCTCCAGTAGTTGGTCCCACCGAAGGTTTGTGCGAACTTGAAACTGCCTGCAGCCCCGGTGACCTGGGTAACCGAGAAGCTGACCGTCACCGTCGAAAGGTCCGGTAGCGTAATGGTGCCGGACGCCGTCCCCGCACCTGGATTGGCGGCGGTCCAGTCCACAAAGTGGTAAGGCACGGCGTGCGCTGCGCCGCCAATGGCCAGTAACATTCCCGCCAGAACACCTCTCAATGCCTTCATTCTCGTGCCTCCCTCTGATTCCGTGACCTGCAACAAGGGCTCCTCGCCCGTCCGCGTCGCGCCGAGGCACGACTTCACCGTCGCCACCGCCCGCAGATGGCACCATGCAAGATGCCAAGCGATATTCGTGCCAAGATCCAAGTCGAGGTTTTCAAGTCGTTAAATCAGCGCATTTACGACACTTGGCCGGTGCGGCGAGCACCTGACCTCAGTCATCAGCCATGATCTGTAAAGTTTCCCGACACCTTCGGCAGGCGTTTGCGGCTCGTGGACGAGAAAAGGGGAACCAAGGGGCGGGTCACGGACTGGGCCAGCACGAGGATGGCCCGTCCGCATGGCATCGCCGCCCCCGCCACTCTGCCCATCGATCGAGATCCGCCGATTCGGCGAACTTTGGCCGAAAAACGATGCCCAAGCTCGGCCTACCCGCGCCTTCGGTCCTTCAGATATTCTCTCTCCATCTCTCAATCTCCATAAGGAATCAACATGGCAAGTACAGTGACTCTCGGCGGCAAGCCGTTTCAGGTTGGCGGCATTCTTCCGGAAAAAGGCCAGACGGCACCTGCCTTCACACTGGTCGGCAAGGATCTCGCCAACGTCTCGTTGAGCAGTTTTGCAGGCCAGCGCAAGGTTCTGAACATCTTTCCGAGCATTGACACGCCGACCTGCGCAACGTCGGTGCGCAAGTTCAACGAGAAAGCGAGTGGGCTGAGCAATACGGTGGTGCTCTGCGTTTCCGCCGATCTGCCCTTTGCGCAGGCGCGCTTCTGCGGTGCCGAGGGACTCGAGCGAGTCGTCACGCTGTCCACGATGCGCGGCCGCGAGTTCCTCGAAGCCTACGGCGTGGCGTTGAGTGACGGCCCACTGGCCGGCCTCGCCGCTCGCGCGGTGGTCGTTCTCGATGGCGATGACAAAGTGCTGCACAGCGAATTGGTTGCCGAGATCAAGAATGAGCCCGATTACGACGCGGCGCTGAAGTCTCTGGCCTGAGGCGAAGCGAAGCAGCCAGGCCGCCATCGCGGCGCTCGATAGAGACAGTCCCATGTCCGACACCAGCAGCACGCCGCCCGTCAAGCAGCGGCAAGGCATCCAGTCGATCGAGGTGGGCACGCGGCTGTTGCGTGCGCTCGCCGCCCACGGGCGCGCAATGATGCTGCGCGACGTGGCACGCCACGCCGGCATGCCGCCGGCCAAGGCGCATCGCTACCTGGTCAGCTTCATGCGCATGGGGCTCGTCGAACAGGATGCGAATACCGGGCGCTACGATCTTGGCGAGTTTGCCCTGGAACTGGGGCTCGCCAGTCTGGCGCGCCTCGACCCGGTGCGGCTTGCCGGGCCGGTGCTCGACGACCTCTGCGAACACATTGGCGAAACGGTTGCTCTCGCCATGTGGGGCAACCATGGTGCGACGTGCGTGCGCTGGGTCGAGGCCGGTGGCCCGGTAACCGTCACGCTGCGCACCGGCGTCGTCATGCCCCTGACGTCATCGGCCACGGGTCTGGCTTTCGCCGCTTTCTATCGCTCGCCGTATCTCCGGAAGATGCTCGACGCCGAGGTGCAGGCCACCGCCGAGCTTCGGCATGCAGCGCCGGCCGCTGTGCTGTCGGCATTGACGGTGCAACTCGACGAAATCCGCCGCCATGGTATCGCGCGCGCTTCGGGCAGCGTGACACCGGGAATCAACGGCTTCAGTGCTCCGGTTTTCGGTCATGGCGGTCGCATGGTCGCCGCGATCACCTGTTTGGGCATCATCGGCAACTTCGACCTGGACTGGGACAGTCCCATGGCGCAGGCGACGCGCGACGCCGCGGCGACGCTCTCGCGCCGACTCGGCTATGGCACCGTCGATGACGGTGTGGCCGACAGGCGTTCGGCGGAGCAGGCCGGGCGACCGGGAACGGCTGACGGCGCCTGTGCGTGACTGCCGCCCGGATTGTGGTGCCTGTTGCATCGCGCCGTCGATCACCACGCCGATGCCCGGCCACCCCTGCGGCAAGCCAGCCGGTGAACCCTGCCTCAGTCTGACGGCTGACTGGCGCTGTGCTCTGTGGGGTCGCCCCGAGCGGCCGGCTTTTTGCGCCGGCCTGCAGCCTTCGGCTGAGATGTGCGGTGACAACCGCCATCAGGCGATCGCCTGGCTGTCGGCGCTGGAACTGGCAAGTCGACCCTGAGTGGTAGAATGCGGGTTTTGTCGAAAGCCCGCTGTGGACCTCCTGCTCCTGCTGAAAGCTCTGATTCTCGGAATCGTCGAAGGCGTCACCGAGTTTCTGCCGGTATCCTCGACCGGCCACCTGATTCTCGCCGGCGACCTCCTCAATTTCAATGACGACCGCGGCAAACTGTTCGAGATCGTCATCCAGTCGGGTGCCATACTCGCCGTCTGCTGGGAGTTTCGGGCGAAGATCGTCCAGGTCCTGCTGGGCCTGCCGAGCGACCGGGCGGCGCAGCGTTTTGCTCTCAACGTGCTGGTTGCTTTCCTGCCGCTGGCGATCATCGGCCTGCTGTTCGGCAAGGCGATCAAGGCATCGCTCTTCAACGCGCCGGTGGTGGCCACGGCGTTCATCGTCGGTGGCTTGGTCATCCTCTGGGCAGAGCGGCGCGAGCACCGCATCCGCATCGAGTCGATCGATGACTTGACGCTGCTCGACGCTCTCAAGCTCGGTCTGGCACAGGCGCTGGCGCTGATCCCGGGCACGTCGCGTTCGGGAGCGACGATCATTGGTGGCTTGTTCTTCGGCCTGTCACGCCGCGCCGCAACCGAGTTTTCCTTCTTCCTGGCGATCCCCACCTTGATCGGGGCGACGATCTACCAACTCTACAAGGAACGCGCACTGCTCTCGTTTGACGACCTCGGGATGTGGGTCGTCGGCTTCGTCGCCGCCTTTGTTTCCGCATTCTGGGCGGTACGCGGGCTGTTACGCTACATCAGCACGCACGACTTCTCGGCTTTTGCCTGGTATCGCATCGCTTTTGGCGTCGTCGTGCTGGTGACCTGGCACTACGACATCGTTGCGTGGACGAGTGGCTGAGGTGGCTGGCCCCCGCATCCTCTATCTGCACGGATTCTGCTCGTCGCCGGCATCGTGGAAGGCGCGCCTGCTTGGCGATCATCTGGCGGCCGCTGGTCTCGCCGATCGTTTCGTCTGCCCGACGCTGCCACCGGCACCTTTTGCCGCGATCGCCGACGCCGAAGCGCTGCTGGCCGGCGGCGATGGGCCGACGACGCTGGTCGGCAGCTCGCTCGGCGGGTATTACGCGGCGTGGCTGGCCGAGAAGCACGACCTGCGCGCGGTCTTGATCAACCCTGCCGTGATGGCGCCGGTCCTGCTCGGCGGACTCGTCGGAACGCAGACCAATTTCCACAGTGGCGAGAAATTCGAGTTTACGACCGAGCACGTCGAGCAGTTGCGCTCGCTGGAAGCCGCAAGCGTCACGCCGGCGCGCTACCTGTTGCTGGTCGAGACCGGGGATGCGGTGCTCGACTATCGCCGAGCCGTCGAGCGCTATGCCGGGAGCCGCCAGATCGTCATCGAGGGGGGCGATCACAGCTTCACGCACTTCCCCGAACTGATGCCGCAAATCATTGAATTCTGTGGGTTATAATCGTCGCGATGCATGTTCTATTCGAAGAAGACGGGGCTTTCAGAACGGCCACCATTGTTGCCGACAACGACTCTTCGTTGCAGGTCGAGACAGCCTCGGGCAAGCGCAGCAAGATCAAGTCGACGAGCGTCCTGTTGCGCTACGGCGAACCGGCGCCGGCGGCCCTGCTCGAGCAGGCCGAAGCGCTGGCCGGGAGCATCGAGCATGACTTTCTCTGGGAGTGTCTGGGTGACGGCGAATTTTCTTTTTCTGATTTTGCCAATGATTACTTCGGCCACGTCGCCACGCCGGTCGAGGCCTCTGCGCTCCTGCTGGCCCTGCATTCGGCGCCGATCTACTTCCATCGCAAAGGCAAAGGGCGCTTCCGCAAGGCACCGCCCGACATCCTCCAGGCCGCTCTCGCCGGGCTCGAGAAAAAGCGCCAGCAGGCCCTGAGCATCGAGCGGATGATTGGCGAGCTGAAGGCGTTCTCGCTGCCCGCCGAGTTTTCACCGCTGCTTGGCCAGTTGCTCTACAAACCTGACCGCAACCGCGGCGAGACCAAGGCGCTGGAGGCGGCTTGCCTCGACACCGGTCTGTCGGCGGCGCATCTGCTGGCCAGGTGCGGGGCCATACGCTCGGCGTACGACTACCACCTGCAACGCTTCCTCCTCGAGCAATTCCCGCGTGGCACCGACTTTCCCGACGTGGCCACGCCACTGCTGCCGTCAGACCTCCCGCGCGCCGACGTTCGCGCCTTTTCGATCGACGACGCCGCCACCACCGAGATCGACGATGCCTTCTCGCTGCAGACGCTGCCCGGTCTCGGCTGGCGGGTCGGCATCCATATCGCGGCGCCGTCGCTGGGTATCGCGCCGGGATCGCCGCTCGACGCCATCGCTCGCGAACGGCTATCGACGGTCTATATGCCCGGCGCCAAGATCACCATGCTGCCGGATGCGGCGGTCGATCGCTTCACCCTTTCCAGTGGCCGTGCGGCGCCAGCCGTTTCACTGTACCTGACCGTCACACCCGATTTCGAGGTCACGGCCCACGAGTCGCGCGTCGAAATCGTTCCGGTCGTCGCCAACCTGCGCCATCACGACATCGAGCCCTTGTTCAACGAGCAGACCATCGCCGCCGGGCTGACTGACTTCGCTTTTCGCGATGAGTTGCTGACCCTCTGGCAACTGGCCAATGCCTGCGAAGGCAGGCGCGGCAAGCCGTCAGCGATGCAGGGCAATCACGACTACAACTTCCGCATCGACGGTGACCTTGCCGATGCCGAGGCGTGCCGGGTCGAGATTTCCGCGCGCCGGCGCGGCAGTCCGCTCGACAAGCTGGTCGCCGAGTTGATGATCGTCGCCAACAGCACCTGGGGCGGGCTCCTCGCCGCGCAGGGCGTGGCCGCGATCTATCGCGTCCAGACCGGCGGCAAGGTGCGCATGAGCACCGCACCGCAGGCGCATGAAGGCCTTGGCGTCAAGCAGTACGCCTGGTCGTCATCGCCGCTGCGCCGCTACGTCGATCTGCTCAATCAGTGGCAACTGGTCGCCTGTCTCAACGGTGATACGCCGCCGTTTGCGGCCCGCTCGGATGCGCTGTTTGCCGCCATGCGCGATTTCGATCTCACCTACAGCGCCTACGCCGACTTCCAGCGCAGCATCGAACGTTACTGGAGTCTGCGCTGGCTGCGCCAGCAAGGGCTGGAGACCATCGAGGCGACGATCGTCGGCCGCGAGAACCTGGCGAGGCTCGATCATCTGCCTCTCGTGCAGCGTGTACCGTCGGCGCCAGAGCTCAAACCCGGCCAAAGAATCTGCCTGCGCATCGAGTCGATCGACTACCTGACACTCGAACTCGCTTGCCGTTATGTGGAGACCCTCGCCGTGGCGGGAAGCCCGGCAATAGCGGCTGACGACGAAGTTCTGGAGGCAGTCGATTGAAGTGAATGCCGGCGCGCGCAAAGGGTCGCCACACGTTCCCGACGGTCGCCGCCTGTGGCTGGCGCTCGGCGTTTCGCTGCTGCTGCACGTCGTCGTGCTGTCGCTGCACTTCACGTTCCCGGATGCCGCGCGCGCTTTCCAGGATCGTGCGCTCGACATCATACTGGTCAATAGCCGCTCGGCCCGCAAGCCTTCCGAGGCGCAGGCCCTGGCACAGGCCAATCTCGATGGCGGCGGCAACAGCGAAGAGAAGCGCCGTGCGAAGACGCCGCTGCCACCCGCACCGAGACATCAGGACGGTGACGACCTCGACCACTCGCAGAAGCGAATCCAGGAGCTTGAGGCCCATCAGCAGCGACTGGCGGCGCAAACGCGCAGCCGTACCACCGTCGCCCCGGCAGCGGACAAGCAGGTCCAGCCCGAGCCCACGCCCAGCGTCAGCGGTCGTGATCTGGCGCATAGCGCCCTGGCGATGGCCCGCCTCGAAGGCGAGATCGCCAAGGAGGTCGACGACTACAACCAGAGACCGCGCAAGAAGTTCATCGGCACACGCGCCGATGAATACCGTTTTGCGCAGTACAACGAAGAGTGGCGGCTCAAGGTCGAGCGCGTCGGCACGCTAAATTATCCGGAAGCGGCGCGCGGCAAGCTGTACGGTAGCCTGATCCTGACGGTTTCCATCCGCAGCGACGGCACGGTCGCCTCGGTCGAGATCAATCGGTCGTCAGGGCACAAGGTTCTCGACGACGCCGCTCGCCGCATCGTCGCCATGGCGGCTCCCTTTGCCGCTTTTCCGCCGGCCATCCGCCATGATACGGACGTCCTGGTGATCACCCGCAGCTGGAATTTCACCCAACGCGACAGTCTCGAGACGAAGGCGCGCTGAAACGACGATGAGCGACCGTTACTGCGTCTTTGGCAACCCGGTGGGCCACAGCAAGTCGCCGGCGATCCACGCCGCCTTCGCTGCCCAATGCCGACAGGACCTCAGCTACGAGGCGATTCTTGCGCCCCTGGACGGGTTCGCCGAGAGCATGCGCGCCTTCGCGGCTGCCGGCGGTTGCGGGGCCAACGTCACGGTCCCGTTCAAGGAACAGGCCTGCCGCCTGGCAACGCGGCTTGCAGCGCGTGCCGAACTTGCCGGTGCCGTCAATACGCTGGTCTTCAATGGCCCCGATATCCTGGGCGACAACACCGATGGTGCCGGCCTGCTGCGTGACCTGAGCACCAACCTGACCTGTCGGATCGCCGGACAGCGCGTACTGTTGCTCGGCGCGGGCGGCGCCGCGCGCGGCGTCGTCGGGCCCTTGCTCGACGCTCGCCCGGCCGCACTGGTGATCGCCAACCGCACCGCCGGGCGAGCCCGGGAACTGGCGCAACGCTTTGCCGGACCGGCGCCGCTACTCGGCTGCGCTTACCCCGAAGTCGCCGGCCTGTCCTTCGACCTCGTGATCAACGCGACCTCGGCGAGTCTCACCGGCGAATTGCCGCCATTGCCGGGGGGAGTCTTTGCCTCCGGCAGCCTGGCCTACGACATGATGTATGGTCAGGGGCCGACACCGTTTCTCGTCTTCGCCGGGAGTCACGGAGCCGCCTGTCTGGCGGATGGCCTCGGGATGCTGGTCGAGCAGGCTGCGGAGGCCTTCCACGTCTGGCGCGGTGTCCGCCCCGAAACGGCGCCGGTACTGGCCATGCTGCGCGCTGCCCTGGCGCGATGAGCCAGCTTGCCCGGTGGCTGAAGCGGCTAGTCCTGGGCTTCGTCGCACTGCTGCTGCTCTATCAGTTATGGTTGTTTGGCTGGGTTCTCTGGTGGAACTGGGTCAATCCGGACAACACCCGCTTCATGAGCATCCGCCTCGACGAACTGCGGGTCAAGGACCCACAGGCGCAACTGAAGAAGCAATGGGCAGGCTACGACAGGATCTCGGCGAACCTGAAGCACGCGCTGATCGCTGCCGAGGACGCCAAGTTCGTCGATCACGAAGGCTTCGACTGGGAAGGTATCCAGAATGCGATCGAGAAGAACCAGAAGAAGGGGCGCATCGTCGCCGGCGGCTCGACGATCTCGCAGCAGCTCGCCAAGAACCTCTTCCTGACGCCGGCGAAGACACCCTGGCGCAAGGCGGAGGAAGCTGTCATCACGCTGATGCTGGAAGCGGTCTGGAGCAAGCAGCGCATTTTCGAGGTCTACCTGAACGTCATCGAGTGGGGCAACGGCGTCTTCGGCGCCGAGGCGGCCGCCCGCCACTACTACGGCGTTTCGGCCGCGCAACTGTCGCGCGAACAGGCCGCACGACTGGCCGGGATGGTCCCCAGCCCGCGCTTCTACGACCGCAACCGCAACGCGCCGGGGCTGGCCAGAAAGACGGCAATCATCCTCGCCCGCATGCCGTCGGCCGACGTTCCCTGACTGCCTGCGCTACACTCGCGATCTGGCCGTCATCTCGCGCCCGCGCGTGCGGGCAGGAAAACCAAGGAGTCACCGCATGAAGCTTCGCACCGTATTTCTGTTGCTCATCCTCGGCGCCATCGCGGCCTTTTCGGCGCTCAACTGGAACCACTTCATTGCTCCGACGACACTGTCACTGGGCTTGACCGAGATCCAGGCGCCGCTTGGGGTGATCATGCTCGGCGTCGTCGCCTTCCTCACCGCTTTCTTTCTGGTCTTCGTCGTCTATGTGCAAGCGTCGGCGCTGTTTGATTCTCGCCGGCATGCGCAGGAGCTGCAGCTCAACCGCGAGCTGGCCGACAAGGCGGAGGCCTCACGCTTCACCGAACTGCGCAGCTTCCTCGAGGCAGAACTGCAGAAGCTGGCGGGCGTTCGCAGCGGTGGCTCACCGGTGACGGCGGATCCGGCGATCCTGGCCAGGCTCGATCGGCTCGAGAAGGAACTGCTGACCGCCGTCGAACAGTCCGGGAACAGCCTGGCTGCCTGCCTTGGCGAGATCGAGGATCGGCTCGAACGGAATGCCGCGGCTCCGCCGCCTCGGCAGTAAGAAAAAAGCCCGCGCGTGGCGGGCTTCCGATGCAGGGTGGCGCTGGATCAGCGATCGCCATAAGTCCGGCGGCTGCCACTGGCGACGCCGCCGTGGCTGCCTTTGGCTGCCTCGTGATACGGCGCGCGGCCAGCGCCGTCGCGCTTGGGGGCGGATGGCTTGCTGAAGCGGTTGTCCGTTCGCCCCGCCGGCTGGCCGAGGCCGCGGTTGTCGCTACCCTTCCACGCGGGCTTGCCGGCCGGGCGAGGCTTGACGGCGATCGGCCGGCGAGTCGGCTCATGACCGATCACGATTTCGACCGGAATCGGCTGCTTGGTGAAGCGCTCGATCTTCCTGACGTTGAAGTGCTCGGCGTGATGGACGAGGGAAATGGCCAGCCCGTTGCGGCCGGCACGGCCGGTGCGACCGATACGATGTACGTAGTCTTCGGCAAACTTCGGGAGATCGTAGTTGAACACGTGGGTGATCGTCGGCACGTCGATGCCGCGCGCGGCGACATCGGTGGCTACCAGGATGCGTACCTGACCACGCCGCATCGCGGCCAGCGTACGGTTGCGTGCTCCCTGATGCATGTCGCCGTGCAGTGCTGCGGCATTCAGGCCGGCGACGTTGAGGCGGTCGCTGACGGTGTCGGCGTCACGCTTGGTGGCGGTGAATACCAGCGCCTGATCGATCGTCGCATCGCGCAGCAGGTGGTCGAGGAGGCGGTTCTTGTGCGCCAGATCATCGACGAAATGCATCCGCTGCTCGATGTTGTCATGTCGGGCGGAAGTGGCGTCGACCTGGATGCGCAGCGCCGCCCGCGTCATCCGCTGGGCCAGCTCGCCGACGGTGCCATCGAGCGTGGCCGAAAACAGCAGCGTCTGGCGCGAGCCGGGTGTCGCCGCAACGATTCTCTCGATGTCTTCGATGAAGCCCATATCGAGCATGCGGTCGGCTTCGTCGAGGACGAGGATCTGCAGTTGCGAGAAATCGATCTTGCCCGAGCTCATGTGGTCGATCAGACGGCCCGGCGTGGCGACCAGGATCTCCGGGTTGCGGCCGAGAAGCTCCATCTGCTTGGGGTAAGGCATGCCGCCGAGGATGGCCACCGCTCTCACGTGATGAAGCTGGCGGCCATACTTCTCGGTGGCGGCAGTCACCTGCAGTGCCAGTTCGCGCGTCGGCGTCAGCACCAGCATCCGTGGCTGCGCCGCCTGGAAGCGTTGGCGATCGTGGCCGCGCGGGCGGGCCGCGCCGCGCTCGCTCGGCCGCGGGACAGCCGCCGGGCGCTCCTGCAAGGCGAAGCGATGCAGCGCCGGCAGCATGAAGGCCGCGGTCTTGCCGGAACCCGTCTGCGAGGAGACCATCAGGTCGCGGCCCTCGATGGCCGGAGGAATGGCTTGTTGCTGCACGGGGGTCGGTTCGCTATAGCCGGAATCGGTCAAGGCTTTGAGGATGGCCGGGTGGAGGCCGATTTCTGCAAAATTCATGCTTGTCTTTCGTATGGATGTGCGACGCGCTGCCGTCAAGGCATGCCACGCTGCAAGAGGAAAAACGCAACGCCAACCAACGAAGAAGCTGAGAGAGGCTCTGATCGACTCAGAGAGTTCAGCACCCATCAGCACGAAAGCTTTGTGCCAGGGCGGTGCTGAATGAATCGACACCAGGAGGCAGGAGGGCTTGAGAGTTACGGCCAGGTTCGCGATGCTCGTTGCACTTCGCAGGCGGGCTGCTCGGTGCGGCGCGCATTATAGCACCGGCTTGCCGTTCGTCCAGCTTTCTTTGCCGGGCTCGGGCAATTGTGCCAGCCGTGGCGAAAAGACTTCGCTGACCAGCACGGACTGCCCGCCAAGGCCGAAGCGCGACCGGCGCGCCCAGAGAGTCGCCGGACTCTGCTCCGCGAGTTGCAGCGCCGCCCATGCGGCTGTGAACAACGCATGGCGACGATCGAGTCGATGGAAGGCCATCGGTCCACGCGTGAAGCCGGCATGCGCGAAAAGCAGTGCCCCGAGCGAACGCTCACCCAGGCGTGACAGCCAGACGGTCAGCGGGCCACGCGGTCGCCGCGGCAGGACCGTGTGCGCGAAGACGACGATCTGCTCGTTGCAGGACAGCGCCACTTCGCGCACCCAGGCATGCACGCCGGGATCCAGGCCGAGCAAGCGCGCTTCGTCGGCTGTCGGTATGCCGAGTCCCTGACGCAGTACCCGCACGGCAAATCGGCCGCGGCTCCGGATGCGTGCTGTCAGGGACCCCCGGTCACGCAGCCAGCCGAGCAGCGGCGTGCTGTCGGCCGTGCGCGGCAGGCTGGGACGCCAGACCTGTCGGCGAGCGATGTTCATTTCCGGGAGGGGCGGTCTGGCGGCTGCCTACTGTGGGCGTGGAGACTGTTCGATGCCGCCAATGCGGGTTCCCGGCTTGATTCCCTTGCCTGCGAACCAGCCGAGGTTCATCTCCAGGGCATAGCGCGCCGCTTTCGCGGCGCAGTGGTTGTCCTCGGTCTGCGGCTGCATGTCCTCGATGTTGAGAATCCGTCCTTCCTCGTCGAGAAAGGCCACCGACAGCGGCAGGAGGGTGTTGCGCATCCACATGCAATGGCGTGCCGCCTGCGCGAAAACGAAAAGCATTCCATGGTTGGCGGGCATGCTGCGCCTATGCATCAGTCCCTGCATGCGATCAGGATCCCGCGCGGCCACTTCGGCCTGAATGCGGTAGAAGCCGGCGGTCAGGTCGACGCGCGGCAATTCGTCGGCCAGTACCGGTAGGGCAAACAGCAGGACGAGAAACGTGCTCAAGGCGGATCGGTACATTGCAGACTCCGGCATGGATTGCTATCTGGGCGAGATACGGCGACCGGCCTGGCCAGGGCGGGGCGCTCGCGAGGCGGCTGGCGAAGGCGTGGCTACTTCTTCCGCGTGCTTCTCGCGGCCTGTTCCGGGGGCTTCTTGGGCGCTGCCACCTTGCCCAGTGTCGGGCGTTTCGACGCTTTGGGCGCTGCCGCGCCCGCGCTCTTCCCGGCCTGTGGTCTTTCGACAGCCTGCCTGCCGGTTGGCGCGGCGGTTTTGGCGGCAGCCTTGTTCGTTGGCTTCGGGGGCGCTGCAGCCTCCCCGTAACTCACCGGCGCGTCCTCATGCTCGGCGGCTTTCGGTACGGCCAAACTGCCCGCACAGCACAGCGACAAAGCCGCGGCTGTCAGGCACAGCACCACCCTGCTGTCGGTCTCTTGCATAGCCAACCCTCTCGACGTATCTGTTCCGGCCAAAGCGCCCCGTCTCCGGCACCCGGCTGCGGGATCAGTGGCTGGTGCCCTCGGAGCGCGATATTTTATTCCACACGTTGTACTTGCCCACAGGTTTGCTGGCCGGAATGCGCTTCACCTCCTTGAGCGTCTGCGCGTCGATGACCAGCAGCGCACCATCCATCTCCCACAGGCTGGCCAGCGCGTAACGCCCATCACGCGTGAACTCGACGTGGGCCAGCGTCTGCCCCGCTTGCGCCTTGATTTCGGCGACGACTTCGAGGCTCTGCTTGTCGATCACCTGCAAGGTGTTCTTGTGCTGCGGGCTCATCATCGAGTCGGTGAAGGCGTAACGGCTGTTTTCGTGGCTGCGCATGAAGAAGCCCGGCCCGAGAGTCCTTATCTGCCTGACGTTCTGGTAACTGCCGAGGTCGATGACGGTCACCAGACCTTCGTTGAGATTCGGCGAGGCCATCACGGTCCGCTCGCGACCGGCCGGGTCAGTCCACTTCCAGGTGATTCCGGAGCCCAGATGCGGCATCCCGGGCAGGTCCAGGTCGGCGATCTTCTTGCGTCCGTCGAGGAAGATGACCTGCCCCTTGGGAGTCGAGCGCGACGACCCGAGGATCTCGAGGTAACTCTGGGTGAAGAAGAAGTCGTCGAGATGGTCCTGCAGCAGGGTTCGCCGAGGTGTGAACATTCCCGGCTTGAAGTGCCCTTCCTTGTACTGGTAGTCGTGCACCAGTCCCTCCGCAACCGCTTCGGCGTCGGGGTCATAACTGATTTCCCAGACTTCCGGCACATCCTTGAGGGCCGCGATGAAGCTCTGGCGCGGCGCCGCGTCGTAAACCGCCGAAACCCGCGAGGTCCTGGCGCCTGCGGCATCCAGCGTCGGGATGACCTTGACCAGCGAGAGATCCTTGGCGTCGAGCAAGACCAGGCTGTGTGGCAGGTAGTTGCCCACCATCACCCACTTGCCGTCGCCGGAAACGGCCGCATTGCGGGTGTTGAGGCCGGCACGAATCTCGGCGACGACGACCAGGTTGTAGAGGTCGTACTTGGTGATCCAGCCGTCGCGCGAAGCGAAATAGACGAAGCGTCCGTCGGGCGAGAACTTCGGGCCGCCATGCAGCGCGTAGCGACTCGGGAAGCGGTGCACACGTTCCAGCCTGTCACCATCCAGGATCGATACATGATGGTCACCGGTTTCGACGACGATGAACAGGTTCAACGGATCGGCACCTTTCAGCCCAAGGCCGGGTCGGGCTGGCTGCGCGGCGGCCTGTGCATCAACGACCTGCGAGTTGCGAATCTCGGCCTCACCCCATACCGGTGCCGGCGACACCTTGCTGTAGATCCACTCGGCGAGTTGCTGTGCCTCGTCGGCGTTCAGCTTGTCGCCGAAGGCCGGCATCTGCGTTGCCACTCGCCCCTCGCGAATGACTTTGACGGCGTCCGCCTTGCGCAGGCGTTCGAGGTTCTCCGGCAGCAGCGCCGGGCCGATGCCGCCGAGGCGCGATTCGCCATGGCAGGCGCTACAGTGCTCCCGATACAGCGCCTGGACGCCGGCAGCCGCAACCAGCGCCGGGGTGCCGGCGAGTGCCGCGACCAGAGCGATGGCGGCGAGGCTTTGGCGCCGAGTCATGACGCTCTCCGAATCTTGATGTAGGGGGTCAGCGGCACGCGTTCACGGCCGGGAGCGACGCCGATCTCCTCGTCGTCGAGGTAGCAGCCGGGGTCTTCGGCCCAGGCGTCGCCCGTCAGTTGCTGGGCCCGAACGCGGGTATTGCCGTTGCAGATGTCGAAGTGCCGGCACTCGCCGCAGCGCCCCGAAACGCTTCGCGGGAACTGCTTCAGACCCGCCATCAGCGGATCGGAGACGTCGGTCCAGATGGCCGAGAACGGGCGCTGGCGAACGTTGCCGAGGCTGTAGTGCCACCACATGGTGTCGGGATGGACGTTACCGAGATTGTCGATGTTGGCGACGTTGACGCCCGACGAATTGCCGCCCCACTGGACCAGCCGGGCGCGGATGTTGGCCGCGTTGTCGGGGAAGTTCTTCTGCACCCAGTGCAGGAAGTACACCCCGTCGGCATCGTTGTTGCCGCTGGTGAACTCCTTGTGCAGGCCACGCTCCTGGTAGTCCCGGCAGGTGTCGAAGAGCAGATCCATCGCCCAGCGCGTCAGGCGGTGCTGCGCGTCGTCCTGGCGGTTCCGGTTGCCCCGGCCGGCGTAGTTGAGGTGCGAAAAATAGAAGCGGTCGATGCCCTCGTCCTCGACCAGTTCGAGCAGTCGCGGCAGATCCTGGGCATTGTCCTGCGTCATCGTGAAGCGCACGCCGATCTTGAGTCCGAGGTCACGGCACAGGCGAATGCCTTTCAGGGAAGCGTCGAAGGCGCCTGGCATCTGCCGGAACCGGTCGTGCGTTTCGCCGATGCCGTCGAGCGAAACGCCGACGTAGTCGAAGTCGCAGTCGGCGATACGCGCGATGTTCGCCGCGTCGATCAAGGTGCCATTGGACGACAGGCCGACGTAGAAGCCCATCGACTTGGCGCGTCGGGCGATGTCGAAGATGTCGGGTCGCAGCAGCGGCTCACCGCCGGACAGAATCAGCACCGGGACGCGAAAGCCCTTCAGGTCGTCCATGACGACGAAGATCTCGTCGGTCGCCAGTTCTCCCGGGAAGTCCGTGTCGGCGGAAATCGAATAGCAGTGCTTGCAGGTCAGATTGCAGCGCCGGATGAGATTCCAGATCACCACCGGCGCCGGTGGGTTCAGTTTGGGCCCGGGCTGTCTTGGCGCCGAGAGTTCCTGCATGTACTGGGAGATCCGAAACATCGTGCCGTCCAGAAAGGGAAATCCGCCCATTAGAGAGCAGGGTGGCCGGCGCGGCATTGACGTGGATCAAGCCCCCGGATCAACCGCCGCCGGCTTGCCGGACGGTCTTTGCGGTCAGCTTGGTCCGTCTCGCCGAGCCGTCCTGGCGGCGCTATTGTTGCACGGTTCTCCCGGGAAGCAGTGCGCCACGATGCGCCTGATCGCCAGCGCGGCATCTCGCCCGGGCTTGCACTGGGTCAACTACAATGGGAAACTCACCACTTCCCCATAGTCAGGAGAATTCCATGAATGCGCAGGACATTTCGCGTTGGCAGGACTTGGCGGTCCAGTACGCTTCGGACTTCGGCATCAAGGTGCTCGCAGCGATTGCTTTCTGGGTCATCGGCCGCTGGCTGATCCACCGCGTCGGCAGCCTGGTCCAGAGCGCGCTCGAACGTCAGAAGGTCGATGCCACGATCATGCGCTATCTCGGCACGGTGATCAACGTGACGCTGAACATCGTGCTGGTGATCGGCATTCTGGGCTATTTCGGCATTCAGACCACCAGCTTTGCCGCGCTCTTTGCCGCTGCCGGTGTCGCCATCGGCCTGGCCTGGTCGGGCCTGCTGTCCAACTTTGCCGGCGGCGTGTTCCTGATCATCCTGCGGCCGATCAAGGTGGGCGACTTCGTGACGGTTGGCGGCATCACCGGCACGGTCAAGGAGGTTGGTCTTTTCGTCTCGGCGATCAACACGCCGGACAACGTACTGACTCTCGTCGGCAACAACAAGATCTTCTCGGATACCATCCAGAATTTCTCGACCAATGCCTATCGTCGGGTTGACCTCAAGGCGCAGTTGTCCGGGGCGGCCGACCATGCGGCGGCGATGGCACTGCTCAAGGAGAAGATCGCGACTATCCCCAATGTGCTTGCCGATCCTGCCGTGGATGTCGAGATTCTCGAATTCAACCTCGTCGGTCCGGTGCTTGCCGTGCGTCCCTATTGCCACACCGACCATTACTGGCAGGTGTACTTCGACACCAACCGGACGATTCGCGAGTCGCTGGCGGCAGCCGGCTTCCCGGCGCCGATGCCGGCGCAGGCGGTATTCGTCAGCCAGCAGCCGTAAGGCACGATGACGGGCGGCATCGCGACCTTCCAGGAAGCGATTCCTCGACGCGATGGCCGCCAGGTTCCTGCCCGGTAACCGACTGACGCTGCTGAACAGTGGCGCCGAGTATTTTCCGGCGCTGATCAGGGCAATCGACGAAGCGACGCACGAGGTTCATCTCGAAAGCTACATTTTCGAGGATGACGTCACCGGCCGCGAGGTTGCCGATGCGATGGCCCGGGCGGCGCGACGCGGCGTCACCGTCCGCGTTCTTGTCGATGGTTTTGGCGCACGCGAGTTTGCCGATCGCCTGCAGCCTCGGTTGGTCGCCGCCGGTGTGCAGGCCATGGTCTATCGGCCCGACATCGCGCGCTTTCAGTTGCGTCGCCATCGTCTGCGTCGCCTGCACCGCAAGCTGGTCGTGATCGATGGGGACATTGCTTTCGTCGGCGGTATCAACGTCATCGACGACCTCAATACCCCGCATCAAGTGCCACCGCGCTACGACTATGCCGTGCGCGTCGAAGGTCCGCTGCTGACGCCGATTCAGGAAGCCATGCACCGCTTGTGGGAGCTGGTCCTGTGGGCCAAGCTGACTCGCCGCTACCGCTTGACGCGGGCCCCCCGCAAAGAACCGCCAGCCCGGGGTGAGCAGACCGCAGCCTTCCTGGTGCGCGACAACATCCGCCACCGGCGCGATATCGAGGAGGCTTATCTGGAGGCTATTGCCACAGCGCAGGAGGACATTCTTCTCGCCAACGCCTATTTCCTGCCCGGTCGCCGTTTCCGCAAGGCCCTCCACGATGCGGTGCGACGCAAGGTGCGGGTGGTCATCCTGCTGCAGGGGCGGGTCGAGTACCGTCTGCTGCATTACGCCACGCAGGCGCTCTACAGCAAGCTGCTGACGGCCGGCATCCGGATCTTCGAATATCGGCGCAGCTTCCTGCACGCCAAGGTGGCGGTCATCGACAGGCATTGGGCGACCGTCGGTTCGTCGAACATCGATCCCTTCAGCCTGCTTCTGGCCAGGGAGGCCAACATAGTCGTGCGTGACGGAAACTTTGCAGACGAATTGCGCAACAGTCTTCAGGGGGCGATGCAAAGTGGCGCTCACGAACTCCATGCCGAGAGTTGGAAGCGGCTGCGCTGGCCTTCCCGCCTCTTGCGCTGGGCCAGCTACAATCTGGTCCGCGTTCTCGTCGGCATAGCCGGCTACGGGCGCAAGCCTTGAGTTGCCGGCGCAGCCCGGTACTCCCTGCGCCCCCTCGGTACGCGCTCGATCGACCAGGCGGCGATCGCCCAGCGCCAGAAATCGGCCAACGGCGCACGACCCAGGTCCTGCGGCACCGCGTGGCCAAGGAAACCAAGCGCCGCCGCCAGTGGCGCACTACCCGCGGCGGGGTCTACGGCAGCCGCGCGCGTCTGCTTGGAGAGTTTTTCACCCGCGGCATTGGTCACGATCGGCAGGTGCGCATACCTTGGTGTCGGCAGTCCGAGGCGCTGCTGCAACCAGATCTGGCGCGGCGTGGACTCGAGCAGGTCGACGCCGCGGACGATCTCGGTGACGCCTTGTGCCGCATCGTCGACGACGACAGCCAGTTGATAGGCAAACTGCCCGTCGGCGCGCAGGAGTACGAAGTCGCCAATGGCGCGCTCGAGGTTCTGCCCGACGTGGCCCTGAACGCGATCATCAAAGGCGATCTCGCAGTCGGCGACGCGCATTCGCCAGGCGCGGGGTGTTCGCCCAACCGCCAGACCGTTACGGCAGATGCCCGGGTAAACCAGCCCGCCATCCACAGCTGCTGGGGGTGAATTGGCGGCGATCTCGCGTCGCGAGCAGGCGCAAGCGTAGACGTCGCCGCTCACCTGTCGGTCGACCAGCGCCGCACGATAGAGATCAAGACGCCGGCTCTGCACCAGCACCTCACCATCCCATTCAAAACCAAAGCCTTCGAGGGTGCGCAGGATAGCGTCGGCGGCACCCGGCAGCGTCCGTGGCTGGTCGACGTCTTCAATGCGCAGCAGCCAGTCGCCGCCGCTGGCACGCGCGTCCAGGTAGCTGCCCACCGCGGCGACCAGCGAACCGAAGTGCAAGGGGCCGGTCGGCGAAGGAGCGAAGCGACCACGATAGCGGCCAAGAGCGGGGTCGGCGATTGGTCTCGACAGGCTCATGATTCCCTGGTGACGGTGGCCAGTGTGGCCGACTCGGTGTCGACACCCCTGGGTGCAGCTTGCCTTTTTATTTGCTTCGGCGCCGGGTAGAATCCGGCGGTCATCATCAGGAACGCCACCATGACCGACCGCTGGATCACTCCCGCCGACGCAGCCGCCATTCTCGCCGAGGCCATGCCGTACATCAAACGTTTCCACGGCAAGACCATTGTCGTCAAGTATGGCGGCAACGCGATGACCGACGACAGCCTCAAGCAGTGTTTTGCGCGCGACGTCGTTCTCCTCAAGCTGGTCGGCATGAACGTCGTGGTTGTTCACGGCGGTGGCCCGCAAATCGAGAGCCTGCTGAGTCGGGTGGGCAAGAAGGGACAATTCATCCAGGGGATGCGCGTTACCGATGACGAAACGATGGAGATCGTCGAAATGGTTCTCGGTGGCCAGGTCAACAAGGATGTTGTCAACCTGATCAATCAGGCGGGTGGCAAGGCGGTCGGGCTGACCGGCAAGGACGGCAGCTTCATCCGCGCCAGGAAGCTGATGCTGGCCAATCAGGACAACAGCGAAGACTTGATCGACGTCGGCCAGGTCGGCGACATCACGCAGATCGATCCGTCGCTGATCGGGCACCTGGAGTCCGGTGGTTTCATCCCGGTAGTGGCCCCGATCGGCGTCGGCAAGGGTGGCGAAACCTACAACATCAATGCCGACGTCGTGGCCGGCAAGATCGCCGAGATTCTGAAGGCGGAGAAACTGGTACTGCTGACCAATACGCCCGGCGTCCTCGACGAAGCAGGCAATCTGATCACCGGCATGACGCCGAAGCAGATCGACGACATGGTTGCCAACGGCACGCTCTCCGGCGGCATGCTGCCGAAGATCGGTGCGGCGCTTGACGCGGCGCGCAACGGGGTGAAGAGCGTGCACATCATCGATGGTCGTGTCGAGCACGCGCTGCTCCTCGAGATCCTGACCGACCACGGTGTCGGCACGATGATCAAGTCGCATTGATCGGGAGGCGACGCTGAGAGCCGCTTCGCCGGTCTGGCTTTTTGACCTCGACAACACCCTGCACGACGCCAGTCCGCACATCTTCCCGCACATCAATCGCTCGATGGTGGCCTACATTCACGAGCACCTCGGCGTCGATCGGGACGAGGCGACACGCCTCCGGCAAGACTACTGGCAGCGCTACGGCGCGACCCTGCTCGGCCTCGTACGTCATCACGGCACCGATCCTCAGCACTTTCTCTGGCATACCCACCAGTTTCCGGATCTCAAGCACATGCTGGTCTGCGAGCGCGGCCTCAAGGCCATGCTCCGCCGTCTGCCGGGACGCAAGATCGTCTTCTCCAACGCGCCGCTGCGTTACAGTGAAGCGGTACTCGAACTCCTCGGCATCAGCAATTGCTTCGACGCCGTCTATTCGGTGGAGCGCCTCCGCTTTCAACCCAAGCCGGCGGTCGGCGGCTTCCGTGAGCTGTTGCGCAGCGAGCGATTGCGGGCCGATCGCTGCATCATGGTCGAAGATTCGTTGTCCAATCTGACGACCGCCAGGCGCCTGGGCATGAAGACCGTTTGGGTGAGCCGATCGACGCGCCGGCCGTTGGCCGTCGATGTGCGCGTCCCGTCGCTTCTCGACCTGCCCGGGCATCTTTCCCGTTTGCAGACCGTGTCCTGAGGAATTCGTCTTCATTGCCATGCGAGAGCCAGCCTCACCGGAGCAGCAACTTCTTGAATACAAGGCGATCCTCGATCATTCGGGGATTGCCGTGGTGTGTACGCGCAGCCGCCTTGTCTACCGCTGCAATCCGCGCGCCGAGGAGCTTTTCGGCTGGCCGGCGGGAACGCTGGTCGGGCAGCTGGACGCGGTTTTCCTGCCGGACGATGCGTCCTGCGATGCCTTGCGCGGCACGGTTCGGCCGCAATTGCGGGTCGGCAAGATCGTTGACCTCGAAACTCGCCTGGCGCGCCGTGACGGCAGCACCTTTGTCGCGCATCTGATTGCCAGAGCCATCGACCCGGCGGCGCCACGTCTGGGCACCGTGTGGATCGTTCGCGACGTCACCCAGGAAGTCCTCACGCGCGACACCAGCGCGCGCCTGCTTCGCGAACAGCAGCTCATTTTCGAGAATGCGGAAACCGGCATCGTGATTCTGCGCGAGCGCATCATCCAGCGCTGCAACCGCCGCTTTGCGGAGCTTCTGGGTTATGCGGCGGACGAACTGGTCGGCCAATCGACGCGCCTCTACTACCCGAGCGAGGAGGCGTGGCTCGAGACTGGCCGCCGCGCGTACGCGGCGATCGCCGAAACCGGCATCTACCACGGCGACACGATCTTCCGGCGCCGCAATGGGGAATCGTTCTGCTGCCACATCACCGGCAGCATGATGAATCGCGCGAACCCCGATGAGGGTTATGTCTGGCTGTACGAGGACGTCAGCGAAAAGCGCGCGTCGGCCGCTGCAATGGACGCGCTGCTGCGCGAACAAACGCTGATCTTCGAAGCGGCACCGATCGGCATAGCTTTCGTCCGCGATCGCATCATTCAGCGCTGCAATCCGAGCCTGGAGAGGATCTTCGGCTACTCCCCGGGACAGCTGATTGGTCAATCGACGCGCTGCTTCTTCGCCAGCGAAGAAGCCTGGCGCGAGAAGGGCGAGCGGGCGCAGCTACTCATTGACGAGTGCGGCAGCTTCGTCGGCGAGGTGCAGTACTGCAAGTCCGATGGCCTGCCGATCTGGTGCCGGGTGACCGGCAGCCTCGCCAACCCCGGGGAGCCGGGTGATGGTCTGGTCTGGCTGTTCGAAGACGTGACTGAAAAACGTCAGGCCGACAGGGCCATGGAGGCCCTGTTGCGCGAGCAGGCGCTGATCTTCGAGCGAGCGCCGACGGGAATTGCTTTCCTGCGTGACCGCGTCATCCAGCGTTGCAACCCAAGCTTCGAGAGAATTTTCGGCTATGCGCCGGGGCAACTGCTGGGCCAGTCCACGCGCGTCTGCTTCGCCAGCGAAGCCGCCTGGCGCGAGGCGGGCGAGCGAGCCTACGCAGTCGCCGACGAGTCCGGCAAGTTCATCGGCGAGCTGGAGTACTGTCGGGCCGACGGCACGCCAATCTGGTGCCAGGTTACCGGCAGCTTGCTCAACCCGGCAAACCCGGCCGAAGGTTATGTCTGGCTCTTCGAAGACGTCACCGCCCGCCGGGCGGCCGAAGAGGCGCTCGTCGAAAGCCTCTGGGAGCAGCAACTGATCTTCGACAACGCGATGATCGGTATTTCCTATCACCGCAATCGCATGATTCTGCGCTGCAATCGTCGCTGCGAGGAGATTTTCGGGTACCTGGAGGGCGGTCTGGCGGGCCAGCCGACGCGTGTCCTGTTTGCCAGCGATGAGGCGTGGGAAGCGGTTGGACGACAGGTCTACGGGGAATCGGCAAGCGGCGAAACCTTTGACGGCGAACTCCTTTACCAGCGGCGCGATGGTACGCCAATCTGGGTGCATGCCATTGGTCGCACCATTGGCGAGAGCGCGGACAGCGAGACCTGGATCTGGGCTTATGCGGATGTGACTGCCCAGCGGGCTGCCGAGCAGGCCTTGCGGCAAAGCCACCTCGAACTCGAGCAACGCGTGGCCGACCGTACCCTGGAGTTGTCGCAGCAGCTTCATTTCATGCGCCAACTGATCGAAGCCATTCCTGGTCCGGTCTTCTACAAGAGTCAGGAAGGGCGCTACCTCGGCTGCAACCAGGCTTTTCTGGAACTGATCGGCAAGTCGCGCGACGAGGTGGTCGGCGCTACCGTTTACGACGTTGCTCCGGCAGACCTTGCCGATCGCTACAAAGCGGCCGACGACGAGCTCCTCGCCCGCTTGGGTTCGCAGGTCTACGAAGCCAGGGTTCTCGACGCGGACGGCCACTATCGCGACGTGATCTTTCACAAGGCCACTTATGGCAAGCCAGGCGAGAACGGTGGCGGGTTGGTCGGCGTCATGCTCGACATCACCGAGCGCAAGCGGATGGAGGCCCGCCTGCTGCAGGCGGCTACTGTCTTCGACAGTAGCGCCGAGGGCATCACGATCACGGCGCCGGACGGCAACATCATTGCCGTCAACCGCGCCTTCACCGAAATTACCGGTTACACCGAAGACGAGGTCATCGGGCGCAATCCGCGAATGCTGCAATCCGGTTTTCAGGACCGACGTTTCTACCTGGACATGTGGCAGGCTCTCGGTACTCAGGGTCGCTGGCGGGGTGAGCTGTGGAATCGTCGCAAGGATGGTCAGACTTTTCTCGAGTCGCTGACGATCAGCGCCGTCAAGGACGCGCAGGGCAAGGTCGCGCACTATGTCGGCGTGTTCTCGGACATCACGGAATTGCGCAGAGCGCACGACCAGCTCGATCATCAGGCCCATCACGATCCGCTCACCGGGCTGCCCAATCGTCTGCTGCTCGGTGATCGACTGCACAAGGCCTTGCAACGTGCGCATCGCGACGAGACGGGTCTGGCGGTCTTCTTCATCGACCTCGATCGCTTCAAGAATATCAACGATACGCTCGGCCATCAGGTCGGTGATCGGGTGTTGTGTGAGGTCGCGTGGCGGCTTGGCCGGCTGATGCGCGAATCCGATACCGTCGGCAGGCTCGGCGGCGACGAGTTTCTGATCGTCATCGAGGACGTCGGCGAGCCGACGGCCGTCTCGCACATCGCCGAGAAGATTCTCAATGTCCTGCAGGCGTCACCGGTGACCGTCGAGCATGAGTTCTTTGTCGGCGCCAGTATCGGCATCAGCGTCTTTCCCCAGGATGGTGCAGACGCCGAAACCTTGATGAAGAACGCCGACGTCGCCATGTACCGCGCCAAGGAACGCGGCCGCAACACCTACGAGTTCTTCACCAAGGATCTCACCCAGACCTCGCTGGCCCGCCTGCAGATGGAGACCGACCTGCGGCGCGCGATCGAACGTGGCGAACTGCGAGTGTACCTGCAGCCGCAGTTTTCGCTCGCTACCGGCAAGGTGGTCGGCGCCGAAGCGCTGGTGCGTTGGTTACGTCCGCAGCAAGGGCTGGTGTTACCGGGAGAATTCATCAAGTTGGCCGAGGAGTCGGGACTGATCGTGCCGATCGGCGAGTGGGTGCAAGGGACGGCGGCGTGCCAGTGGGCGACGTGGGTAGCCGCTGGTCTGGCTCCCGGTGTGCTGTCGGTCAACGTATCCGGCGTCGAGTTCGCGCGCGGTCGAATCCAGCAGACGGCGCGCAGGACGCTGGAACTCTCCGGGTTGCCGGCCCGCTTTCTGGAACTGGAGATCACCGAAAGCGCGATCATGAGCCATGCCGAAAACAGCGTCCAGGTCCTCGACAACCTGCGGGCAATGGGGATCAGTCTGGTCATCGACGATTTCGGTACCGGCTATTCGTCGCTTGCCTATCTGAAGCGTTTGCCGCTCAACAAGCTGAAGGTCGATCAGAGCTTTGTCCGCGGACTCCCTAACGACACCGAGGACTGCGCCATTGCGCGCGCGGTGATTGCCCTCGGCCACAGTCTGCAACTGACGGTGATTGCGGAAGGCGTCGAGACCGAGGCGCAGCGGGAGTTTCTCACCGGTGAAGGCTGTGACGAGATGCAGGGGTACCTGCGCGGCAGGCCGATGCCCTTCGACGACTACCACGCGCGCTTCCTGAGTGGCTGAGGCTCCACTCCCCGGATCCGGACCACGACTTGCCTTTGTCGACGCGCTCAAGGCTGTCGCCTCGCAGTTGATCGTCCTGCATCACCTGGCGTTCTACGGGCCCATGTCCGACCATGCCCATTCCCTGCTGCCAAACTTGGTCTCCTGGCTCAGCCAGGAGGCGCGCATAGCGGTGCAAGCCTTCCTGGTGATCGGTGGTTTTCTCGCTGCGCAGAGTCTGGCTCCGAGTGGCGTGCTGTTGGCGCCCCGGCCGTTGTCCCTGCTGTGGAGGCGCTACCTGAAGCTCGTGATTCCTTATCTGGCGGCCGTGCTGCTCGGCATCGCCTGCGCCGCAATCGCCCGCCGCCTGATGACGCACGACTCTCTGCCCGGCCTGCCGACGCTGCCGCAGGTCGTTGCGCATGCCTTTCTGCTGCAGAGCATTCTCGGTTACGAGGGCCTGTCGGCAGGCGTCTGGTACATCGCCATCGACTTCCAGTTGTTCGCCCTGCTGCTCGGGATTCTCTGGCTGGCGCGGCGCCTCGGACAAGGCGCTGGGCGAGCGGCCTTCGTGGGCGCCTTGCTGGTCGGCGCCCTGGCACTGGCCTCGCTGTACCACTTCAACCGCGATGCGGACTGGGACGTCTGGGGCGTGTACTTCTTCGGTTCCTACGCGCTGGGCGTGCTGATCTACTGGGCAACAGCCCGCAAGCAACCGATAGCCGGGTGGCTACTGCTGCTTGTCGTACCGGTGGTCACGGCGCTGCTCGTCGACTATCGCTCGCGCATTGCCGTGGCGCTGGTGGTGGCATTGGCACTTGGCCTGGCGCGGTGCACCGGCTTCCTGGACAGCTGGCCGAGGTCGCGCCTGATTGCCGGGCTGGGGAAAATCTCCTACTCGGTCTTTCTGGTTCACTTCCCGGTCTGCCTGGTCGTCAGCGGTCTGTTTGCCCGTTTTGCGCCGCCCACTGCCGGTGTCAACCTGGCAGGAATGGTCATCGCCTGGTTGGCCAGCATGGCGGCCGGCGCACTTTTCTATCGCCTTGTGGAGAGTCGGGCACCTGTTCGACGCCGGTGCCCGGCAGCCGGTTTCAAGCAGAAGCCTTGAGCCAGGCGGCGGCTGATAGCGCATGGTAGCTCAGGATGCCGTCAGCGCCAGCCCGCTTGCACGCCAGCAGGCTCTCGAGTACGCAAGCCTGCTCGTCCAACCAGCCGTTCTGGGCGGCCGCCTTGAGCATCGCATATTCGCCACTGACCTGATAGACGTAGGTGGGCACCTTGAATTCGTCCTTGACGCGCCGAACGATGTCGAGGTAGGGCATGCCGGGCTTGACCATCACCATGTCGGCTCCCTCCGCGAGGTCGAGCGCCACTTCGCGGAGCGCTTCGTCGCTATTTGCCGGGTCCATTTGATAGCTGTGCTTGGTGCCTTTGCCGAGGTTGCCGGCTGACCCCACAGCATCGCGAAACGGGCCGTAGAAACTCGATGCGTACTTCGCCGAATAAGCCAGGATCCGTGTATGTATGTGTCCGGCAGCGTCTAGCGCGCCACGAATGCGCGCAACACGGCCGTCCATCATGTCGGATGGCGCGACGATGTCGGCACCTGCCTGCGCATGAGACAGTGCCTGTCGCGCGAGGACCTCGAGCGTTTCATCGTTCAGTACGTAGCCGCGTGGGTCGTCGGCGTCGATCAGGCCGTCCTGGCCATGGCTGGTGTAAGGATCGAGGGCAACGTCGGTGATCACGCCAAGTTCGGGGAACTCCTTCTTCAAGGCGGCTACCACGTGTGGCACCAGGCCATCGGGGTTATAGGCCTCTTCCGCTCCCGACGACTTGCCGCTGGCGTCGACCACCGGGAACAGGGCCAGTGCCGGAATGCCGAGGGCCAGTGCCCGTTCGGCTGTCTTCAACAGTTGGTCCAGACTCTGCCGTTCGACTCCCGGCATGGAGGCGACCGGCTCGACACGTCCGACACCGGCGAGCACGAACACCGGGTAGATCAAGTCATCGACGTCGAGGCGCGACTCGCGCATCAGGCGACGGGAAAAATCGTCGCGACGCATGCGTCGCATGCGTCGCGTCGGGAAGCTTCCTGTGTAATCCATAGATATCCTGGCGACCAGATAGACAATATTGATGAAAAAAGAAAGGGTCTCGGGGAACCGGTGGCCGTCTCCCGACTCTCACCGACGGATGGTCTTGCCATCCCCCGCTTCACCTCCCTGAGCGGGTGCCTTATTCCCTTAAGGCATGTCTCGCCCCCGGCCCCCCCTTTGCCGGGGGCTTTTTTTGTCAGCGGGGCTTGCCGGCGTTGCGGGCGCCCCAGCCCATGGCAGCACGCTGCTTCGGGCGCGCTTTCTTCTCGGTGCTCAGACCGGCAGGCGGTGGCGTTTCTTCCCTCATTGTCAGGCCAAGCCAGCCGGCAAGCACCGTCTCGGCTTCTCGGACGCCCGACTTCTTAAGGCTTGAAAAGAGTTGCACGCTGCCGTTCTCACCAAACTCCTGCAGCACCGCATGCACTTCGCGCAGGGCGAGAACCTGCTCCTGGCGAGTCAGCTTGTCGGCCTTCGACAACAGGACATGCAGCGGTTTGCCGGTCGGCGCGAACCACCTGAGCATCTGAACGTCGAGTTCCGTAAGAGGGTGTCGACTGTCCATGATCAGGACCAAGCCGCGCAGTACCTCGCGGTGGCGCAGATAGGGGGCAAGCAAGCCCTCCCATTGCGACCTGATTTCCTCGGGAGCCTTGGCAAAGCCATAGCCCGGCAAGTCAACGAAGTACTTGCCGTCCGCGAGTCGGAAATAGTTCAGGTGCTGGGTGCGTCCCGGCGTCTTCGACACGAAAGCCAGTCGCGAATGATTGGCCAGCGTGTTGATCGCCGACGACTTGCCAGCGTTCGAACGCCCGGCAAAGGCGACTTCGCATAGCGAATCGCTGGGCAGATCACGCAAATCGGCGACCGTCGTGTGAAAAGCGGCCTGCTGAAATAGAGGCATCGATGGACCCGGGAGTGGATGGATAGGCGGAACAGGCGCGTGCCGAGGAGGCAAAGTGATATAGAATATCAGGTTTGTTGGTTCGCTTCTCCGGCCTCAGATTAGTCAATGTTGTCTATGGGAGTCTCGACATGATTCGTACAACGGTGCTTGCGGTTCTCCTCGCCGCCAGTTTCCCCGCCTTCGCAACGGAGCAGGCGAAAGCCAAACCTGACCTGGCCAAAGCCAAGGAGATTGCCGAAGGCGTTTGTGTGGCCTGCCATGGCGCCGACGGAAACAGCCCGGCGCCGGCCAACCCGATTCTTGCCGGTCAGATTTCCGAGTATCTGTACAAACAGCTCAGCAATTTCAAGGCAGCCGACGGCAAACCGGCAGTGCGCAACAATGCCATCATGGGTGGCATGGTTGCGGCGCTGTCGGACGAAGACATGCGGAATCTGGCGGCGTACTTCTCGCAGCAGAAGATGAAGCCCTCGCTGGCCAAGGAGGAGAAGCTGCTTGCCGAGGGCAAGACCTTGTGGCGCATGGGTGATTTCGAGAAGGGGATTCCGGCTTGCGCCGGGTGTCATGGCCCGGCGGGTGCCGGCTTGCCGGTGCAGTATCCGCGCCTGGCCGGGCAGTACGCCGAGTACACGGCCAGCCAACTGAAGACGTTCAGGAGTCACGAGCGCGCCAACGATTCGGAAAAGGTGATGCGGACCATTGCCGGCAAGCTCTCCGACCATCAGATAGCCGCCGTCGCCGAGTACGCTGCCGGTCTGCGCTAGACTGGCGCGCGCGTTGGCTGACGGCACGGGCAGCCCCCCTGCCCGCCTTGGCCCGTCATTCTGCCCCTTGGCAAGAAGCGCCTGAGGCCCTAGTATGGCGGTGACTTCCCGACCAGAAAGGACGCTTCATGAAGACACTCAGGCAAATCCTCGCCGACAAGAGCGGGCCGCTGGTGATCGTCTCGCCGGACGATGCCGTTTTTCATGCCTTGCAGGTGATGGCCGATCACAACGTTGGCGCGGTCCTCGTCCTTGACGGCAAACAACTTGTCGGCATATTCTCGGAACGCGACTATGCGCGCAAGGTGATCCTCTTCGGCAAGGCGTCGAAGGACACCCGGGTCCGCGAGATCATGACCGACAAGGTGCTCTATGTAACTCCGGACCGGACGGTCGATGAGTGTATGGCGATCATGACCGAAAAGCATTTCCGGCATTTGCCGGTTCTCGACGACGATGGCCGCGTCGTTGGCATAGTCTCCATTGGTGATGTGGTCAAGGAGACGATCTGCGAGCAGCAGTTCATCATTCAGCAGATGGAGAAGTACATCACCGGCTGACGGGGACGCGTCGCTTGGCAGTAGCGGCGCCTGTTGGGTGTCCCGCGGCGCCGGCGTCTCTCTCCGCCGTGATTCACGCACGGCGCGCTCTCCCAGGTACGGTCGCTACGGAAGCTCGTCAAGGCCGAACTTTGCGAGGTGCTCTGTCTGACCCCACACCTCGAGCCTCCACGCGTCGCCGTGGGCGCTTACCCAGTTGATGGCAGCGTTCGGAATCAGGAAGTCGCGGGGGCTGCTGAGCGGGTTGCCGCGGACCAGACGGTTCACGATGTCGAGGACGCCTCCGTGTGTCACCACGACGATCGTTTCCCCGCGATGCCCAGCTGCCAACAGCCGCAGGCCCGTGCTGACGCGTTCGTGCAGTTGCTGCAGACTCTCGCCGCCGCACGGAATGACAAAGTCCGGATCACGTCTCTCGAATGACAGGTAGTCGGCTGCGTAGGCGGCACGGGATTCGGCGTAGGTCAATCCTTCAAACAGGCCATAGCGTCGCTCGCGAAATTCCGGCCGCAGAATCGGCAGCAGTTTCAGCGTCGTCGCGATACTCTCGGCAGTCTGGCGGGCGCGCAGCAAGTCGCTGCTGTACAGTGCCACGACCGGCTGACCAACCAGCCACCTTGCCGCTGCGGCTGCTTGTGCCAGTCCGGCCGCGTTCAGGCCGATATCGATCTGTCCCTGGATACGCTGTTGAGCATTCCAGTTTGTTTCGCCGTGGCGGACTAGGCAGATGCGGGTTGCTTCCATGGTGATCGTTCTATAGGTGCGTTGTAAATCAGCAAGCGGCCGACTGACATGCGGTGCCGCGACGCGGGTCGGTGGCCCGGAATCTTGCAGGTGTTGCCCGACTGCTGCCGTCGCGTAACGGCCGCTTGCCGCCTTCCCGCACTCGGCGGCCTGATGGACAGGCAGTGACGCGGCCGCGATCTGCCGCGCATGACGAAGCGGTCGGCAGATGCTCAGGCTCGGGAAGGTCGAATTCTAAGCCATTCCGGGGCCGCCGTTGTCGCCGGCCTTGCCGTCGAGGACTCGCCAATCGGCGTGTGAAGGTGACGATTTCCTCCGCACTTGGCCAATCGAGGACGGCCGCTGATCAGCGGACGGAAGACTGCGGATTGCTGCGGCGCACCTTTCACAAGTGCCTGATATTGCCTATAGTGGTCTTTCAGTTGCGGAAGATATCGCGACGTCGTTCAACAGGATCATCGATCACTCAACGGAGGAGACGTCATGCAGAAGTCCTTGCACATCGATCCGGGCAAATGCACCGGCTGTTTGCAGTGCGAAATGGCCTGTTCGTACGAAAACACCGGTCTGTTCAACCCCGCCACATCGCGCATCAAGGTTTTCGATTTCCACCACGAAGGCCGGAAAGTTCCCTACACCTGTACGCAGTGCGCCGAAGCCTGGTGTCTCAACGCTTGTCCGGTCGAGGCGATCAAGATCGATGCCGGCACCGGCGCCAAGGTGGTAGTGGACGCCATATGCGTCGGCTGCAAAGTGTGCACGATCGCCTGCCCGTTCGGGACGATCAATTACAACCATGGCAGTGGCAAAGTCCAGAAGTGCGACCTCTGTGGCGGCGACCCAGCATGTGCCTCCGCTTGCCCGACCAGCGCCATCACCTATATCGATGCGGACTGGACAGGCCTCGAGCGGATGCGTCAATGGGCGCAGAAGACTGACAGTGCTGCACGCGTTTGAGGAGAGACGATCATGGCTTGGACACGCAAGGTTCTTCGCGTTAACCTCACCCAGGGGAGCTGTGTCAGCGAACCGTTGAACATGGCTTGGGCGGCGCAGTATCTCGGTCAACGTGGGCTGGCCAGCAAGTATCTGGTCAGCGAGATTGACCCGCTGGTCGACCCACTGGCGGCAGAGAACAAGATCATCTATGCCACCGGCCCGCTGACCGGGACGATGGCGTCTACCGGCGGCCGCTATTCCGTGGTCACCAAGGGGCCACTGACCGGTGTCATCGCCTGCTCGAATTCCGGTGGCTTCTTCGGCGCCGAACTCAAGGCGGCCGGGTGGGACATGATCATCGTCGAGGGCAAGTCCCCGCGCCCGGTCTATCTGCATATCGAGAACGACAAGGCGGTACTGCTTGCCGCGGAGGATCTCTGGGGCAGGACCGTCTGGGACACCGAAGGCACGCTCAAGAAGCGTCACCAGGATCCCTTGCTGCGGGTGTCCAGCATTGGTCGCGCCGGCGAGAATCAGGTCCTCTTCGCGGCGATCGTCAACGATCTGCACCGCGCAGCCGGGCGCTCCGGTGTCGGTGCGGTGATGGGATCGAAGAACCTCAAGGCGATTGCCGTTCGCGGTACGCTTGGGGTGGGCAACATTGCCGATCCGAAGTCCTTCATGGCGGCAGTCGCTGCCGGCAAGAAGGTGCTGGCAGAAAACGCCGTGACCGGGCAGGGGCTGCCCACCTACGGCACGCAGGTTCTGATGAACGTGATCAACGAAATGGGTGCTTCGCCGACCCGCAACCATCGCGACGTGCAGTTCGAGGGGGCACGCAAGATCTCGGCTGAAGCGATGCACGAAAAGCGCACGACGGATGGCAAGACGCATCTCGTCACCAACCAGGCCTGTTTTGGGTGCACGATCGCCTGCGGCCGGATTTCGCGTATCGACGAAACCCACTTCTCGGTCGAGACCAAGCCGCAGTATTGGGGGGCCAGTGGCGGCCTCGAATACGAAGCCGCCTGGGCGCTGGGCAATGCCAACGGGGTCGACGATCTGGAGGCCCTTCAGTATGCCAACCTGGTGTGCAACGAAGACGGCATGGACCCGATCTCGTTCGGTGCGACAGTCGGCGCGGTGATGGAGCTTTACGAACTGGGCATCCTGACCCGCGACGACATCGGCCTCGAGGCGCCTTTCGGTTCCGCTGAAGCGCTCTGCCGTCTGGCCGAAATGACCGCGCGTGGCGAGGGTTTCGGCAAGGTCGTCGGGCTGGGGTCTAAGCGCCTGTGCACGCGCTATGGCCGACCGGACTTGTCGATGACCGTCAAGGGGCAGGAGTTCCCCGCGTACGACGGGCGTGCCCTGCAGGGAATGGGTCTCGCCTATGCCACGTCGAACCGTGGCGCCTGCCATTTGCGCGGCTATATGGTGTCGAGCGAGGTTTTCGGCATCCCGGTGAAGACCGACCCGCGCGAGACTGCCGGCAAGCCCGAACTGCTGAAGGCTTTCCAGGATGCCACTGCCGCGGTCGACTCCAGCGGCTTGTGCGTCTTCACCACCTTCGCCTGGACGATGAACGACATTCAGCCGCAGATCCAGTCGGCGTGCGAAGGCGACTGGTCGCTGGAGTCACTGCTGCAGACGGGCGAACGCATCTGGAATCTCGAGCGGGACTTCAACCTGGCGGCAGGCATCACCGGCAAGGATGACACGCTGCCGCCGCGCCTGCTCAACGAACCGTGCAAGACAGGCGCCTCGAAAGGCATGGTGGCCGAGCTCGGCAAGATGCTTCCCGAGTACTACAGCCTGCGTGGCTGGACGCCCGACGGAGTGCCGACAGCGGCGACGCGCGCGCGTCTGGGGCTCTGAGTTGGCCAGCCACGTCATCATCGGCAACGGCCCGGCCGGGGTGGTTGCCGCAGAGACGCTGCGACGCGTCGATCCACACAGCGAAATCACGCTGATTGGCGACGAAGCCGAACCTCCCTATTCGCGCATGGCCATTCCCTATCTGCTGATGGGGCGCATCGGCGAGGAGGGAACCTATCTGCGCAAGGATGCGGGTCATTTCGAGGGTTTGCGAATTCGCTTGCGGCAGGGGCGAGTGACGGCCCTCGATACGGGTGCCCGGCGGCTTCGGCTGGCTGACGGCAGTGGTCTCGCTTACGATCGCCTGCTCATTGCCACCGGCGCCCACCCGGTGCGTCCGCCGATTCCCGGCATTGATTCGCCGAAGGTATTGACCTGCTGGACACTGGCCGACGCGCGGGCCATTGCCGCCACGGTAAATCCCGGGGCGCGTGTGCTGCAGATGGGCGCCGGCTTCATCGGCTGCATCATCATGGAATCGCTGGCGGCCCGTGGCCCCCGGCTGACCGTCGTCGAAATGGGCGACAGGATGGTGCCGCGAATGATGGACGAGGTGGCCGGTGCGATGATTCGTCGCTGGTGCGAGGACAAGGGCGTTGGCGTTCGCACCGGCCGGCAGGTGGTGGCCATCGCTCCCGCCGGCGAGGCCCTGCGGGTCACGCTCGACGACGGCGAAGCGATCGAGGTGGACGTGCTGATCAGCGCCACCGGCGTCAAGCCGAACATCGCCTTCCTCGCCGGCAGTGGCGTGGCGGTCGATGCCGGCATCCTCGTCGATGAGGCGATGCAGACCAACATCGCCGGCGTCCATGCTGCCGGCGATGTTGCCGAAGCGGTCGAACTGGGTACCGGCCGACGCGTGGTGAACGCGATTCAGCCCGATGCTGTCGAGCAGGCCCGCATCGCGGCGCTCAACATGGCGGGGCAAGCCGCGACCCTGCGCGGGACTTTCGTCTTCAACGTCCTTGACACCCTCGGGCTGATCTCGGTTTCCTTTGGTCAATGGCAGGGCGTGCCCGGCGGCGAGACGGCAAGCCTGGTCGATCAGGCCGACTACCGCTACCTGCGCCTGGTTTTCGACGGTGACCGGCTGGTCGGCGCCAACAGTATCGGTCATACCGAGCACATCGGCGTCCTGCGTGGTCTGATCCAGGGCAGGGTGCGTCTCGGGCCATGGAAAGACCGTTTGCTCGCCAACCCGCTGCAGTTGAGCGAAGCGTATCTCGCCAGAGGGCTGGCCGCTCTGCACTGATGGAGATCGTTTTCAAGCTGTTCGCCTCGCTTTCCGACCATCTGCCGGCGGCGGCGCGGCGGACGAACGCGCTGCCGCTCGAAGTTGCCGACGACTGCAGCGTCGCCGCGCTGATCGATTCCTGGTCGTTGCCACCGCGAATGGTGCATCTGGTTCTGGTCAATGGCGAATACATCCCGCCGTCGCAGCGTGCCGGAAGACTGTTGACGGCTGGCGACGTGGTGGCGATCTGGCCGCCGATCGCCGGTGGCTGATGGGTGTCGCAGTATGTGATGACTCTGACGCTGCGCGAGTTCGAGCGCCAGTTGCGGCCTCTGTTGGCCGGTTGGTCCGTCGACCGGCTGGCCGAGGGGTGGCGCTTGCGGCAAGAGGCTCGCACGGTGGACATCTGTTGCCGACCGCTGCCGGCCTTGCCGTTGGGCGCGCTCGCGTTGCCGCGTCTGGCGGTGTCCATCGACTTTGCCGGCAGCGAGCCGCTGCAGGAGGCCGCGTTCATCGACGACTTCATGCACTGTTTCCGGCGCGGTGGTGGCTGATGTGGTAGGATTTCACGTGGCGGGTCTCCCCGCATCGCAGGATGGTGAACCTGGTCAGGTCCGGAAGGAAGCAGCCACAGCCGTCTCATGTGAGTGCCGGGGGTAAGGCTCGCCACCTTTCCATGGGCCGGTCATTGCCGCGATTCGCGAAGCCTTGTGTGCGCCACCGCGGCCGGCACCCTCGGTAGCCGACCCCGAAAAACTCCCGCGGGGCCGCTTGCCCCATCTGCTAGAATCCGTCCCATGAGTTACCAAGTCCTGGCGCGCAAGTGGCGCCCGCGAACTTTCGCCAATCTGGTTGGCCAGGAGCATGTGGTTCGCGCGCTCACTCACGCACTGACGGAACAGCGGCTGCATCATGCCTATCTGTTTACCGGCACACGCGGCGTCGGCAAGACGACGCTCGCGCGGATCCTGGCGAAGGCACTGAATTGCGAAACCGGCGTCAGCGCGACGCCCTGCGGCACCTGCTCGGCGTGTCTGGAAATCGATTCGGGACGTTTCGTCGACCTCCTCGAGGTCGACGCGGCGACCAATACGCGTGTCGATGAGATGCGGCAGTTGCTCGAGAACGCCGTCTATGCGCCGACCCGCGGTCGCTTCAAGGTCTATGTCATCGACGAGGTGCACATGCTCTCGACGTCGGCGTTCAACGCCATGTTGAAGACCCTCGAAGAACCCCCGGAGCACGTGAAATTCATTCTGGCGACCACCGACCCGCAGAAGATTCCGGTGACGGTTCTTTCCCGCTGCCTGCAGTTCAATCTCAAGCAGATGACGCAGCCCCTGATCGCCAGCCATCTCAAGCACATCCTCGAAGTCGAGGCCATCAGCGCCGATACCGGAGCGCTGCATTTGCTCGCCCGCTCGGCGGCGGGCAGCATGCGCGATGCGCTGTCGCTTCTCGATCAGGCGATCGCGCACGGTTCGGGCAAGGTCGAGGAAGCACAGGTCCGGGAAATGCTTGGCTCGGTCGACCTCGACCAGCTGTTCTCCATTCTCGATGCCTTGCTGGCTGGCGACGCGGCCGCTTTGTTGCGGATCGCGGACGACATGACGGCGCGCAGCCTCTCGTTTGACGCGGCGTTACAGGAGATGGCGAGCCTGTTCACCCGTTTGCAGATTGCCCAGCTGGCGCCTCGGGCGATCGCTGACGACATGCCGGAGCGGTCGCGGGTTCTCGAACTGGCGACCGCTCTCGATCCCGAGTTCGTTCAGTTGGCCTACCAGATCGCTGTGCATGGCCGCCAGGAACTGCCTCTGGCGCCGGACGAGCAGGCCGGCTTCATCATGACGCTGCTGCGCCTGTACACCTTCCGACCGGTGCTCGATGACGAGGGCGCAGGGCGCTCCACGGGGACCGCGCCGAGCGTCCCCCGTCCCCGGGCAGCACCAACGCCTCGGGCAGCCGTGCCGGCGGCAGCGACTGGCAGCCAGCGTACGCCGGCTTCTGCGGACGGTGCGTTGGTCGGCGGGTCGGTGCCGCCCGCCGCTGCCGCGTCAGTGCCAGCGGTCGAGCCGGATCGCCCGGCCGGTGACTGGCACGCCATTCTGGCCGCGCTGAAGATCAGCGGCATGGCGCGGGAACTGGGTCAGCACTGCGAGTTGCGCGATCTTGCGGGAGCCCGGATGGTTCTCCGCCTGTCGCCGGCGCACCGCCATCTGCTGATCAAGCCGGCGCAGGACAAGCTGCAGCAGTCGCTCGCCGAGCATTTCGGTCGACCGCTGCAGCTCGCCATCGAACTCGATGAAGTCTCCGGCGACACGCCGGCGGCGACGGCGCAGCGCGATCGTCGCGAGCGACAGGATCGCGCCATAGCATCGGTCGAGAAGGACGGCTTCGTACGTGAAATCATCGACACCTTCGATGCCACACTGATCGAATCGTCCATTAAACCCATTTGATTCTTTTCTGGTTCTTTTGTTCACCTCGAGGCAAGCAAGATGATGAAAGGCGGGATCGCCGGCCTGATGAAGCAGGCTCAGCAGATGCAGGAAAACATGAAGAAGGCGCAGGAGCAACTTGCGCAACTGGAGGTCGAAGGGCAGTCAGGAGCCGGCATGGTCAAGGTCTTGATGACCTGTGGTCACGACGTCCGCCGGGTGGCGATCGACCCGTCGGTGATGGATGACCGGGAAATGCTCGAAGACCTCGTCGCGGCCGCGCTGAACGACGCCATGCGGCGTGCCGAGCAAGTCTCGCAGGAGCGCATGGCGGGCTTTTCCGCTGGTCTCAACCTGCCACCCGGGTTCAAGATGCCGTTCTGATGAACGCCCCGTCGAGTCTCGAGTCACTGATCGAGGCTTTGCGTTGTCTGCCAGGCGTTGGTCCAAAGTCGGCTCAACGCATGGCCTACCATCTGATGCAGCACGATCGGCCGGGTGCCGATCGCCTGGCCGATGCGCTGCAGTTGGCGCTCGCTGCGCTGCGCCATTGTCAGCGTTGCAATACCTTCACCGAAACCGAGATCTGCTCTCGCTGCCTCTCGGCGAAGCGCGATCCCAGCCAGTTGTGTGTGGTCGAAACGCCGGTCGACATGAACATGATGGAGCAGACGCACGCCTATTCGGGCCTGTACTACGTCTTGATGGGTCGCGTCTCGCCACTCGACGGTATCGGGCCAGCCGAACTGCACCTCGAGCGGCTTCTGGCTCGTTGCGGTGACGGGCTGGTGCGTGAGGTGATCATCGCCACCAACTACACCAACGAAGGCGAGGCTACGGCACACTATCTTTCGGAAATGCTCCGCAGCCGCGGCGTCAGCGTGTCGCGAATAGCCCGTGGCGTGCCGGTCGGCGGCGAGCTGGAATACGTCGATTCGGGAACGCTGGCACAGGCCCTGCGTGAGCGTCGACCGCTTGCAGGCTAAGCGTTTCAGGGGCCCAGCGATTCAATCCGCGGCGGCTTTGGAGTATAATAATGCGGTTTAGTTCGTACCAACTTTTCATCACGTCCTGGGAAACAGCGCTATGAGCAATGAGTGCAAAGTGGACGGCGGGAGGCGACGGTTGGTCGTCGCGACCGCTGCGATCGGTGGGGTGGGGGCGCTGGCCGCGGTCGTGCCCTTCCTCTCCAGCATGCTGCCGTCCGAACGGGCCAAGGCTGCCGGTGCGCCGGTTGAGGTCGACCTCGCCAGCCTCGAGCCCGGTCAGATGATGACCGTCGAATGGCGGGGCAAGCCGGTGTGGATCATCAATCGCAGCGCACCAATGCTCGAAACGCTGCCCAAGCTCAACGACTCGATGGCCGATCCGAAGTCCGAAAAACCGATGCAGCCGGCTTATTGCAAGAACGAGACGCGCTCGATCAAGCCGGAGATCATGGTCGCCGTGGGGATCTGTACCCATCTGGGTTGTTCGCCCTCGGCCAAGTTCAAGAAGGGTACCGAAGACGGTATGGACGCTGCCTGGCTGGGAGGTTTCCTGTGCCCGTGTCACGGCTCCACCTTCGACTTCGCCGGCCGGGTCTTCAAGAACAAGCCAGCTCCCGACAACCTCGAGGTGCCGCCGCACATGTATCTGTCGGAGAAGCGCATTCTCATCGGTGAAGACAAGAAGGGGGCCTAAGCCATGGCGTCGAATACGGAATTCGAAAAGTACAAGTCGGACGGTTCGCTGCAGGGCAATCTGCTCGAGTGGGTTGACGCCCGCTTTCCGGCAACCTCGATGTGGCGCGGGCACCTGTCCGAGTACTATGCGCCGAAGAACTTCAACTTCTGGTACTTCTTCGGCTCCTTGGCCATGCTCGTGCTGGTCATCCAGATAGTCACCGGCATCTTCCTCGTCATGCACTACAAGCCGGATGCCTCGCTGAACGCGAATGGCATCCCCGTGGCTTTCGCCAGCGTCGAGTACATCATGCGCGACGTAAACTGGGGCTGGCTGATTCGCTACATGCATTCGACGGGCGCGTCGGCGTTCTTCGTCGTCGTCTATCTGCACATGTTCCGCGGCATGCTGTACGGTTCGTATCGACAGCCGCGCGAGCTGATCTGGATCTTCGGCACCCTGATCTTCCTGTGTCTGATGGCCGAGGCCTTCATGGGCTATCTGTTGCCCTGGGGACAAATGTCCTTCTGGGGAGCACAGGTGATCGTCAATCTCTTTTCGGCGATACCGCTGATCGGTGAGCCCCTGTCGATCTGGATCCGTGGCGACTTCGTCGTCGGCGACGCGACGCTCAACCGCTTCTTCTCGTTCCACGTCATCGCCGTGCCGCTGGTCCTGCTCGGCCTCGTCGCCGCGCACATCCTGGCATTGCACGAAGTCGGTTCGAACAACCCGGATGGCGTTGAAATCAAGAAGCGCAAGGACGTGCACGGGCATCCGCTCGATGGCATTCCCTTCCATCCGTACTACACGGTGAAAGACATTGTCGGAGTCGTCGTCTTCCTGATGGTGTTCTCGATCATCGTCTTCTTCGCTCCGGAGGGCGGTGGCTACTTCCTCGAGTACAACAACTTCCTGCCTGCCGACCCGTTGAAGACGCCGCTGCACATCGCTCCGGTATGGTACTTCACGCCCTACTACTCGTTGCTGCGCGCCATGGTCTGGCCGCTGTTCGGGATTGACGCCAAGTTCTGGGGTGTCGTCGCGATGGGGGCTGGGGTCGTGATTCTCGCTTTCCTGCCATGGCTCGATCGCAGTCCGGTCAAGTCGATCCGTTATCGTGGCCCGATCTTCAAGACCCTGCTGACGATCTTCGTGATCTCCTTCGTCATTCTTGGCTTCCTTGGCACGCAACCGCCGTCCTACGCTTTCTTCGGCGTCATCCCGAGCGCCCCCGTGGCGCAGGTCCTCAGTGCTTACTACTTTCTTTACTTCCTGACCATGCCCTGGTGGTCGAAGATCGACAAGTACAAGCCGGAACCTGATCGCGTGACGATGTAAAGGAATGCAAACAATGAAAAAACTGCTTACGGCATTGCTCTTTGCCCCCGCTGTCGCGCTGGCCAGCGGCGCTGGTGTCCATCTCGACAAGGCGCCGGACGTACAGGGCGACAAGGCCGCCCTGCAAAGCGGCGCCAGAACCTTCGTCAATTACTGCCTGAACTGCCATGGCGCCAGCTTTGTCCGCTATAGCCGCCTGACCGACCTCGGCCTGACCGACCAGCAAGTCAAGGACAACCTGATGTTCACCGCGGTCAAGATCGCCGAGCCGATGCGTGTCGCGGCGCGCCCGGACGAACAGAAACTGTGGTTTGGCGCGGCCCCGCCAGATCTGACCCTGGTGGCGCGTGCGCGCGCCTCGGAGGAGGGCAGTGGCGCCGACTGGCTGTACACCTATCTGCGTTCCTTCTATGTTGACGAAAAGCGGCCCACCGGCTGGAACAACACGCTTTTCCCGAACGTCGGCATGCCGAACGTCCTCTGGGAATTGCAGGGCCAGCAGGCATTGAACAAGGATCACCACCTCGAACTGCTGGCGCCCGGCAAGCTGTCACCTGCCGAATACGACAAGCAGATCGCTGATCTGGTGGGTTTCCTGGTATGGATGTCCGAGCCGGATGCCGGTTTCCGCAAACGGCTCGGTTTTGGTGTGCTCGGCTTTCTTGTCGTTCTCTTCGCTGTGGCTTATCCACTGAAGAAGGCGTACTGGAAAGACGTCAAGTAAGCCAAAGAACAAGCGCCAGATTTCAGGCCACGGCATCGCCGGCAAGGGCGCCAGAAGCGCTCGCAGCCGTTGCGATGCCGATTCGTTTTTGAGGGTATTGATCATGATGAATCTTTATTCGGGAACCACCTGCCCGTTCAGCCACCGTTGCCGTATCGTTCTTTATGAAAAAGGCATGGATTTCCAGGTGATCGACGTCGACCTCTTTGCCAAGCCGGAAGATATCGCGATCATCAACCCCTATGGGCGGGTTCCGGTGCTCGTCGAACGCGATCTCATCCTCTACGAACCCAACATCATCAACGAGTACATCGACGAGCGCTTTCCGCATCCACAGTTGATGCCGGCCGATCCGATCATGCGCGCGCGTGCCCGCCAGCTCCTGATCACCATGGAGCGCGAGGTCTTCGCCTACATCGAACCCTTGGAACGGAACAGCAAGACCGCGGACAAGGCTCGCCAGCAGATTCGCGACCGCCTCACCGAAATGGCCCCGGTCTTTGTCAAGCAGAAGCACATGCTCGGTGAGGAGTTCTCGATGCTCGACGTCGCCATTGCGCCACTGCTCTGGCGGCTCGACCACTACGGCATCGAACTCTCACGGCTTGCTGCGCCCTTGATGAAGTACGGCGAAAGGATCTTCAGTCGTCAGGGTTTCATCGATGCGCTGACTCCCTCCGAGAAGGCGATGCGCAAGTAGCGGCGGTCCGCCGCCGCCGTTCGCCGTCGCCGGCGGGCCTCTGCAGCCGATCAATCATTCCCGACTGGAACGTACGTGGACTTGCCGTCGACCAAACCCTATCTGATCCGCGCCATCCACCAGTGGTGCTGTGACAACGGCTTTACGCCCTACCTCGCCGTGGCTGTCGATGCGCGCACCCGGGTCCCGCGCGAGCATGTCCGCGACGGCCAGATCGTACTCAACGTCGACTACGAAGCCACCGGCAATCTGGCGATCGCCAACGACGGCATCACTTTCCAGGCGCGTTTCGGTGGCGTCGCGCGCGACATAGCGATCCCGATCGGCAACGTTGCCGCCATCTACGCACGTGAAAACGGTGCAGGCATGGCCTTCGAACCCGAAAGCGATTCTCCCGCCGATACTCCAGGAGCCCCCGAAAGCGGCGCTCCCGAAGGCGAACCTGAACCGCCACCGCCGGCGGGCCGCCCGAAGTTGCAGCGCATCAAGTAAGGCTACGGGCAGGGTCAAGCGCCTGGGCTTCGCAGAAGCCGCTGGCCCGATGCGTTACCGCGTCTCCGGCGGCTTCGCCGTTGCCTCGTAGCGTCCGTCCAGCGCGTTGCTCGCGCCAGAACACAGCGGAAGTCGAAACGGCGGCGTATCGCGTAGCTCACGGGTCAAAGGAACGACGGTCACCAATGGCCGCTCGACAAAGGGGTCCATCTGAATGACCAATAGCGTGCGTCTGTCGTCATCGCGCGGGCACTCCCCACCCGACCAGATCGCCGCGTCGTATCCGGTACCCAGTTCCGTACCGCGCACAAGCTGGCAGCCCGCAAGCCGGTGCGGCGCCTCGGCAGTCGCTCGGCATCGGCTGTTCGCATGACTTTGCTGCGGTCACTGACCAAGGCATCTTGGTTGCCGGCTGGATCTGATCTGAGCGGCGCTTCGGCCGGACGAGCGAGCCCCTCCACAGGCAGCTTGCCAACGCCTCACGCAGGTGCCAGCAACGATCGGCGACAAGAGACAGCAGACCTCGCCGTCAGGCGAAAACGCTGAATCCGGCCGATCGCGGACCGTCCGCCTGCGCCTGGTAGGCGGCTAGCGCGCCGCCGACGCGTGCGTCGGTCACCGACTGGCTCGCCGCGCTGCCCTGGCTGGCCAATTCCTGCCGTGCCGAGTCCTCCATCTTCGTCGCCAGGGCAGCGACCTTGCGGTCCTGTGGCGACGGATCGGCCGGCGCCAGAGCCGCGGCGCGAATCTGTTGCGCCTTGGCAATCGCTTCTTCCGGATCGCCACCAGAAGAAATGTCGATACTCACCTCGCCAGCCACAGCGTACCGCTGGTTGTCCGGGCCAAGCTGATAGGTGAAGGACGCGGCGCCGGTCAGGCCGGCGCCAGCCGCGATGTGCGCCAGCTCGTGCGCACGCACCTTTCGGTCGGTCGCCCGCAGCACTTCCACCTGCCGTTGTTCCTCGACCGAAAGGCCGTTCCGCACCGGGCTGCTCTTCTCCGCGTCGACCGGCCGACCGCCCCCGCGGTCGTCAATTGCGACCTCCGGCGAAAACGCTGCCTGCAAACGGGAGACACTGCTGATCACGAAAACCTCGAAAGTCAGACGCCGACCTGCAGACTATAGCCCCGGCAGCGCGAACTTTCCAGCCGCCGCGACCACGCGACTTCGGCCGCCCGATGCGAAACGTCTGCAACGGTCGTCGCTTCGCTCGTAGGCACTGCCGCACGCAGCGGCGAAGATACCGCAGCCGACACTCCTGCGCTGCCGGTCGACCGGTACCGCACGGTGCCACGCCGAGATTGCACCGCGCGACACGATGAGCGAGAGCGGCCGCCGAGCAAGGACTGATAGATCCCCGCCGCCCATTCGCCAACGACGACCATTGATCGGTCTGCGCCAGCGGATGCGCGAATGCACGGATGCACACAGTGGGCGTCCGCGGCCTGCACAGAGCACGCCGATCCAGGCGCTCGGCACACGCACCCGCCCTGCCCCTCGGCCAACCGGAATGGCTGGCCAAAGCGAAAAATTGGCAGGCAGGCGAGCGCCGCTTGACTCAGCAGACCGTGGCGCGAAGCGCCAGGACGCCACGCCATTCCTGGCGGGCTGCCGACTGTGGTGTCACTGATTGCGCCACGGCACCGCATGCCCGCAAATTTCGGGGACAGCATACTAAACTTATTCCTCAACAGGCCAAGGGCGAAAGGCGTCAATGCGTGTGTGTCGAGAAGGTGCGACAAGCAGCAGATCGAGTTCGATATGCTGTCCCCCAAACTCGCCCGACCACAAGGAGAACTCATGCGCCTTACCTCGGGAGCGCCCAACGTTCAGGGTGAGGAGCGTGAAGCGGCTTTGTCGCGTAGCGTCTCTTCGACCGCAGGATTGGGCATCGCGTTTTGGACTGGCAAGCAACTCATGAATGGATGGGAGAAGCGGAAAGCTTTACACCGAGAGCATGTAGAAATTTGCGCATTGTGTCATAGCGCGGCTTTGCGCCGGGAGTAAGCGCCTTGTAGAGGCTTTCCCGCCCAAGACCGGCGTCTTTGGCAAGTTGTGACATGCCACGGGCGCGAGCCACATCACGCACGGCAGTTAGAAACACATCAGGATTGGAATCTTCCAATGCGGCAGTAGTGTATTCTGCAATGGTTGCTTCATCGCCTAGGTACTCGACAGCATCGAACGGGAAAAATTTGGCCATGGTTAACTCCTTGTCCAAAGCCCGCGCCATTTCAATGGCGCGCTTGATGTCGCGCTTCTGTGAGGACTTGTCGCCTCCCAACAAACAGATAGAGCACCTCTCCACGACGGATGAAATAGACGCGATAGCCAGGACCGAAATGGATCCGCATTTCAGAAACTCCCGCGCCGACTGGTTCACAGTCTCCGAAGTTGCCATGTTCGGCAGAGCGGATGCGAAGAACTACGCGAGCACGGCCTATCTTGTCCGTCAATGCCGCAAGCCAGCTGTCAAATTCATCTGAGCGGTGAAAGGTGTTCATGTGGCCAAGTGTATCCACTCGGATACCGGAATGCAGCCGCCGCTGAATTGTCGATTCGCGGCACGTGGAGACCCCACGTGATGTCGCAAGCCATAAACTTCGAACATCTTTCAATTGAACAACACGCTGCGTGGCAGCACTATGCCATAGCACTGCCGGGAAGTACGTCCTTGCGAATGCTGGCACGGCATTGCCACAGCGACGCCGGAATCACTCCAGCAACCGGCCCATCCGCTATAGACAACAGCATGTCACCAAGCAGGGCCGCCCTCTATCCAAAGCCCGGCCGCTGATCGCGATGGCACCCCCGCTGTGATGCTGCACCGCAGTACGCTAGAATCCGTCCTTTGCCCGCAGCCGGGAGTACCGATGAACGCACGTCTGCGCGAGATCCCCTACAACTACACCTCGTTTTCCGACCGCGAAATCGTCATTCGGCTGCTCGGCGCGGAAAAGTGGGCGCTGCTTGACGAACTGCGCGCGGAACGGGTGACCGGCCGCTCGGCGCGCATGCTCTACGAGGTCCTCGGTGACATCTGGGTGGTGCAGCGCAACCCCTATCTGGAAGACGACCTGCTCGCCAACCGCGAGCGGCGGGTGGCCCTGGTCGGGGCGCTCCGCCACCGTCTGCGGGAAATCGAAAAGCGCCGCCAGGGCAACGACCGGGTTCGCGAGCTGCTCGGCGCTGCCGACGCAGCGGTCAATGCCTTCGAACGGCATTTCGCCGACACCGCGAAGCGCCGCGCCCGGGTCAGGAAAGTGCTGGCCAGGCACACGCGCCGCGACAACATCGCTTTCGACGGGCTGGCGCGCGTCTCGCACGTCACCGACGCAACCGACTGGCGGATCGAATACCCCTTCGTCGTCCTCCATCCGGACAGCGAGGACGAGATCGCGCCGCTGGTGCGCGGCTGCATCGAACTTGGGCTGACGATCATCCCGCGCGGCGGCGGCACCGGCTACACCGGTGGAGCCATCCCGATGACACCGCTCTCGGCGGTGATCAACACCGAGAAGCTGATCGACATCGGTGCGGTCGAGGAAATGCAGTTGCCGGGTTGTGATCGCCGCAGCGCGACGATTCGCACCGGCGCCGGCGTCGTCACGGCGCGCGTCTCGGAGGCTGCGACGGCGGCCGGCCGCGTCTTCGCCGTGGATCCGACCTCGGCGGAAGCCTCGTGCATCGGCGGCAACATCGCGATGAACGCTGGCGGCAAGAAGGCGGTTCTCTGGGGAACGGCGCTCGACAATCTCGCGTGGTGGAAGATGGTCGACCCGAGCGGTCACGAAATGGAAGTGACGCGGCTCGACCACAACCTTGGCAAGATCCACGAGCAGGAGGTCGCCCGCTTCGAGATCAGGCGCTTTCGCCGTGACGGCCGAACGCTCTACGGGCCGCCCGAAATCCTCGAGATTCCTGGCCACCGCTTTCGCAAGGCCGGCCTCGGTAAGGACGTGACCGACAAGTTCCTGGCCGGTCTGCCGGGGGTCCAGAAGGAAGGTACCGACGGCCTGATCGTCGCCGCGCGCTGGATTCTCCACCAGATGCCGCAGCACACGCGCACCGTCTGCCTCGAGTTTTTCGGCCAGGTGCGCGAGGCGGTGCCGGCGATCGTCGAGATCACCGATTACTTCAAGCCGGGCGGCGGCGGCCGGCAGGCCGGCGTGCTGCTCGCCGGCCTCGAACATCTCGACGAGCGCTACCTGCGCGCCGTCGGCTACGCCACCAAGGCCAAGCGCAAGGCGGAAACCGCCGGCCGGCCGAAGATGGTCCTGCTCGGCGACATCACCGGTGACGACGAGGCGGCCGTGATGAGCGCCGCCTCCGAGGTGGTGCGGATGTGCAACCTGCGCAGCGCCGAGGGCTTCATCGCCGTCGATGCCGAGACGCGCAAGAAGTTCTGGCTCGATCGCGCACGCACCGCCGCCATTTCCCGCCACACCAACGCCTTCAAGCTCAACGAGGACGTGGTGATCCCGCTGCCGCGGATGGGCGAGTACTGCGACGGCATCGAGCGCATCAACATCGAGCTCTCGATACGGAACAAGCTGGCACTCTGCGACGCGCTCGACAAACTGCTGCGCGGCGACCTGCCGCTGCATCGCGGCGACGCCGACCTCGACAAGGAGCTGCTGATCGGCGAGCGGCGGACGATGGCGCTCGATGCCGTCGCCGGAGTGCGGGCGCGCTGGCAGTGGCTGCTCGACAACCTGGATCTGCCGTTGACGGAAGCGGAGACGCAGTTCGCGCGCCTGGGCGTGCGCGTGGAAAGTCTGCGCAACCGCGCCGCCGAACCGACCTTGTTCCACCGCCTGCAGGATTACTCGTTGCGCGTGTCCTGGAAAAGCGAACTCAAGCCGCAACTCGAGGACATCTTCGACGGCGTCGTCTACCGCCCGGTTCTCGAACGCATCGCCGCCATCCACCGGGAGATCCTGCGCAGCCGGCTGTTCGTCGCGCTGCACATGCACGCCGGCGACGGCAACGTGCATACCAACATTCCGGTCAACTCCGACCACTACGAAATGCTGCAGACGGCCTATGCGGTGGTCGAGCGCATCATGCGGCTGGCGCGCTCGCTCGACGGCGTGGTTTCCGGCGAACACGGGATCGGCATTACCAAGCTCGAGTTCCTCAGCGAAGCGGAAATCCAGCCTTTCCGCGACTACAAGGCGAGGGTCGACCCGAGCGGTCGCTTCAACCAGGGCAAGCTGCTCCCCGGCGCCGACTTGGGCAACGCCTACACGCCCTCGTTCTCGCTGCTTGGTACCGAGTCGCTGATCATGGAGCAGTCCGAGATCGGCAACATCGCGACGATGGTCAAGGACTGCCTGCGTTGCGGCAAGTGCAAGCCGGTGTGTTCGACGCATGTGCCGCGTGCCAATCTCCTGTACTCGCCGCGCAACAAGATTCTCGCCACCTCGTTGTTGATCGAGGCGTTTCTCTATGAGGAGCAGACCCGGCGCGGCGTCTCGCTGCGGCATTTCGACGAGTTCAACGACGTCGCCGATCATTGCACGATCTGCCACAAGTGCGTCACGCCGTGCCCGGTCGACATCGATTTCGGCAATGTCTCGATCCGCATGCGCAATCTGCTGCGCGAGCAGGGCAAGAAGAAGTTCGTTCCCGCCAAGGCCCTGGCGATGGCCTTCCTGACGGTAAAGGATCCCGCGACGATCAAGCTCGTCCGCAAGCTGATGATCGACTGGGGCTACCGGGCGCAGCGCCTGGCGCACCGCCTGGCCAAGTCCCTGGGCCTGACCCGTGGCCAGACCCGGCAGCCGCCGGCAACGCTCGGGGCGCCGGCGCTGCGGGCGCAGATCATCCACTTCATCAACAAACCGATGCCCGCCGGGCTGCCCAAGCGCACCGCGCGCGCCCTGCTCGACATCGAGGATGACAAGGTGGTGCCGATCATCCGCGATCCGCAGAAGGTCGGCGCTGCCGATTACGACGGGGACGCCGTCTTCTACTTTCCCGGCTGCGGGTCGGAGCGCCTGTTCTCGCAGGTCGCGCTGGCCACCCAGGCCATCCTCTACGAGATTGGCGCGCAAACGGTTCTGCCACCGGGCTACCTGTGCTGCGGCTATCCGCAGACGGCCGCCGGCGAGGCCGACCAGGGCCAGACGATCACCACCGACAACCGCGTGCTGTTCCACCGCGTCGCCAATACGCTCAACTATCTCGACATCCGGACCGTCATCGTTTCCTGCGGCACCTGCATGGATCAGCTCGAGAAGTACCACTTCGAGCAGATCTTCCCCGGCTGCCGCCTGCTCGACATCCATGAGTACCTGCTCGAGAAGGGAATCCGGCTCGACGGCGTCGGCGGTACGCGCTACATGTACCACGATCCGTGTCACGCGCCGATGCGGACGATGCCGGGAATCAAGGTGGTCAACCAGTTGATGGGGCAGCCGGTCGATCTCTCCGAGCGCTGCTGCGGCGAATCGGGAACGCTGGCGGTGACGCGTCCCGACGTGTCGACGCAAGTGCGCTTTCGCAAGCAGGAGGAGATCGAGAAGGGCGCCGGCCGGCTGCGCGCCGATGGCTTCGCCGGCGAGGTCAAGCTGCTGACCTCCTGCCCCTCCTGCCTGCAGGGCCTGTCGCGCTACAACGACGATGCGGGAACACAGGCCGACTACATCGTCGTCGAGATCGTCAAGCGCCTGCTCGGCGAAGACTGGATGGCGCACTACTTGCAACGCGCGAACAACGGCGGTATCGAGCGCGTCCTCCTGTAAGGCCGGACGACTGTGGTCTGTGGAATCTCGAAGCGGCAAAACGAATCGTCAGGTATATTGGTATGACGCAAGCCGTGCCGCGTACAAATTTCAACAGATCAAAACTCGTTCGTCTTCTCGCCGACCTGTCCATCGTTGACATCGCCGAGTCGAAGCCGGATTTCGCCGAGAGACTGAGTCAATGGCTGGATTTGTCTGACGCCATCACGCTGCATGCGGTGCAGAACGCCGGCGCGGCGAGCTGGTCGGCAGCACCGTCTTGCGGGCAAGCTGTCGCCGCAGTCGCCATGGAAGAGGAATACGCTCGGGTACGCACGGCCCTGGTGAATTCGATCACAACGAGTTGTTCGTCTGCCATTGGCGAGACACGCATGAAGTTGCCCACGCCGGAACCCGACGCGACCATTGAAACTGCCGCTGCTTATCAGCTTGCCTACCAGCCTTTTCGTCGCCTCCATCTTGCCCAGCAAGCCAGCATGGAAGCGAGCGTTCGCGCATTGCGCAGCAGCGTTCGACGGGCGCTTGCGCGCGCTTCCGCACCGCTCAGGCAGCTTGCCGCCCTGGATGAGGCGCTGGACAACACCTTGTGTGTGCGTGAGCACCAACTGCTCGCAACGGTGCCCATGCTGCTCGAAAGGCGTTTCGAACAACTGCTCAAGGCGCATCAACAGCCGCTTGCGGATACTCGGCAGGCAGATTCCCGGGCCGCGCGGCCGCCCCCAGCGGAGTGGCTGTCAGTCTTTTGCAGGGAATTGCAGGGGATGCTGCTGGCCGAACTCGATCTTCGGTTGCAGCCGACAGCAGGGCTCATCGAAGCATTGAGGAACGAGGCAAACGAGGTCAAATGAATAGAGGCGTTTTCGCACTGGTCTTCCTGTTGGGGGCCATGGCTGTGGTTTGGGTAGGCGTTGGCTTTGTCGGCTCGAATGCGCTGGCCTTGGCAATGACGGCGATCATTGCTGCGGTCTATCTGTTCGGCGCGCTGGAAATACGCGAGTTTCGTCGCGCCACGGCAAGCCTGGCAATGGCGCTGGCGGCGATTCCCGACAAGCTGTCGAGCTTGACCGAATGGCTCGACCGCCTGCATCCGTCGCTCCAGAACCCCGTGCGTTTGCGCATCGAAGGTGAGCGTATCGGCCTCCCCGGCCCCGTCCTGACCCCTTATCTGGTGGGGCTGCTGGGGATGCTGGGGATGCTGGGGACCTTTCTAGGCATGGTCGTCACCCTCAATGGCGCCGTCTTTGCGCTGGAAGGCACCACCGACCTGCAGGCGATCCGGTCCGCGCTTGCGGCACCGGTCAAGGGACTGGGGCTGGCGTTTGGTACGTCGGTAGCCGGTGTTGCCGCGTCTGCCATGCTCGGCCTGCTGTCGGCGCTGAGCCGGCGCGAAAGGATGCTGACGGCGCAACTGCTGGACACCAGGATTGCAACCGTGTTTCGCGGGTTTTCGCTCACCCATCAGCGCCAGGAGACCTTTCGGGCGCTGCAGTTGCAAGCTCAGGCCCTGCCTGATCTGGTCGATAAATTGCAGGCGATGCTGGAGCAGATCGAGCGTCGGGACGAGCAGTGGCATGCGCGATTGCTCGCCAATCAGGAGAACTTCCACAGCGAGGCGAAGGACGTTTATACCCATCTCGCCGGCTCGGTCGAGAAATCGCTCAAGGACAGCCTGACTGACGGCGCGCGTGCGGCTGGCGAGACGATCCAACCCGCGGTGGAGGCCGCGATGACGGGCATAGCACGGGAAACGCAGCTGATGCACGCAAGAATGATCGATTCGGCGCAAATTCAACTCGACGGGTTTTCGGCGCGCTTTGGCGATACCGCCAACCGCGTCTCGGAGACGTGGTTGGCGGCGTTGGCAACGCACCAAAGCACAAGCGAGGGCGTGACCAGGGGAATGGACCGATCATTGGCGGCATTCACCACGACCTTCGAGCAAGGCACGGAGTCGCTTCTGGCCTCGCTTGGTGAGGCGTTGCGAACAGCGCTGGCGAATCAGGTATCCGGTGATCGGCAACGACTGGAGGGGTGGACACGATCGCTGGAATCGATGGCGGCGTCGCTGCAGCATGAATGGCAACAAGCGAGCGCGCAGACGCTTGCGCAGCAGCAGCGAATCTGTTCGGCGCTCGAAGAACCCATGACACGACTCCTGGAAACGGCCTCGGAAGCGCCCCGCGCCGCCGCCGAAGTGATTGGAAAACTGCGCCAGGAAATGACCAACAGCATGGCAAGGGACAACCAACTACTCGAGGAACGCAGTCGAACGATGGAAACGCTCAATTCGCTGCGCGCTGCCATGGATCATGCGTCTACCGAACAGCGGGCAGCGATCGACTCGCTGGTGGCTTCTTCCGCGACGCTGCTCGGCAATGCCGGCAGCCAGTTTGCCGAACTGGTCGCTGCACAATCGGCCAGGCTGTCCGACATCGCCGCGCACGTCACCAGCAGCGCCGTCGAAATATCGAGCCTGGGCGAAGCGTTCGGTTTCGCCGTGCAGTCGTTCAGTGAAGCCAACGAGAAATTGATTGCGAATCTGCAGAGAATCGAAGTCTCGATGGATAAATCGACGGCAAGAAGTGACGAGCAACTCGCCTATTACGTGGCGCAGGCACGCGAAATCATCGATCTGAGCATCATGTCGCAACAGAAGGTCGTCGAGGAATTGCGCCAGATCACCGGCAAACAGGCGACCACGACGGATCAGGCAAGCTGATGGATAACGGTGACGCCGGCATGGAGCAGACGGCGCCGGTATGGGCCGTCTTTGGCGACCTGATGTCGGGCTTGTTGGGCGCTTTCGTGCTGATACTGGTTGGCGTGCTGGGTGTCCAGCTCGAGCTGGCGACCCATCTGGAAGCCGAAGTGCAAAAGCGGCAGATGGAAGAAAAGCGCCGCATGGCACTGGAAAAGGCCTTGGCCATTCCGCTGGCGACAGGGCGGGTGACCTTGAACAACGGACGCATTGGCATCAGCGGCAGTGTGTTGTTCGCCTTGAACTCGGATCAGCTCCAACCCGCTGGTCGCCTACTTCTGAAGAGCCTGGTCGCGCCCTTGCGCGTCTATCTGGGGGAGCGCGATGAGCTGTTGATGGTCAGCGGGTTTACTGACGATGTGCCGATTCAGCATGGCAACAGTCGCTTCGTCGACAATTGGGAACTGTCGGCCCAGCGCGCGTTGACGGTTACCCGTGCGTTGATAGACGAAGGGATGCCGTCATCGTTGATCTTCGCGGCGGCTTTCGGTACGGAGCAGCCGGTGGCATCCAACGCCGACGACAGAGGGCGGTCTCAGAACCGGCGCGTTGAAATGGCGCCGGTGCCCAAAGCCTCGAATGTCAAAATTCCGGCCGATGGCTGAGGCCAATCGCGGCGGAGTCGCGCAGTCAGTGGCGGAGCGGGCCATTGATCCCGCTATGGAAATCGCTGCGTTGCGCCTGACCGGTGCGGATCGTCTGGACCCCGTACGCTTCCATTTCATCGAAGCGCTGGCCAGGCGATCGCGCGGGCAGCGGGGAGAGGTCAAACGTATTCTCGACGGCAAGCTGAGAGAAGCGCTGGCGGCTTATCGGCGACGCTTCGAACGCACGCAGGACGATGCCAGGGAGACGATCGCTCGTGCAGGGGAGCACGATCGGGATGTTGCCGACGAGCTGCAGCGGCTTTTCGTCGCCGGTGATTTCAGCGGCGTGAGTCGATACGTCACCAGGCTGGCGAAAAGCGACCCGCAGGTGTCCCTGGCGGACCTTGCGCGCCACCTGGCGCAAGATTCGCCGGAAGATGTTGATGGTGGCCCGGCAGGAAACATCGAATCGCGTGCCGAGCTCAAAGCCATGCGCTATTTCAGAAACACCTGGTCGAGACTCAGCGTCGATAGGCAGGTGACGCAAGCGATCGAGCAGGGCCCGGAGAATGCCGGTCCGCTCAATTCGCACAGGCTGGTGCTGCGTTCACTCGCCTTGATGCGGGATATCTCGCCCGACTATCTGAACCGGTTTGTGTCTTATGTCGATACCTTGCTGTGGCTCGATCAAGCGGACGGGAGACACCGGCCAAGGCCAGGAAAACAGCTCACGACGAAAAGAAGATAAAGGGGCGTGCGGTCGATCGCTGAGATGCTTCTTGCCACCCTGGCCTCACCGTCCGAGGTCACCTTGCCGCTGACGAAGTTCAGCACACGCTTGAAACCGTCTGGCGGCGTTACGTGCGCCTCGGCGTTGCCCGGCCTGCCGCGGTGCCGCCTGAGTGGCGTATGCTCTTGCCTGCCAGGTGGCTGTCGCTGCAATCGTGGCGGTAACTTCCGAACGAAAGGATTGACCCTTGAGCCCTGCGAAAATCAATGAACTCTTCGACACCCTGCGCGCGGCGTATGCCCGCCAGTTCGGCTTCAATCCACGGCACCTTACCCTGGCGCCGTGGCACGTCGAACTCGAAGAGAGCAGGCTGGCGGCAAGCCTGGCGGGTCGCTAGCGCCAGTTTGCTGCGGCATGTCGCCGGCCAGATCGCAGCGCGGACCTCGCCTGACGGCAAGGCGTCATGTCTGACGCCCCGGCAGGCGAACTCGATCGCCTCGCCGGGCTGGTGGAACGGGTTACCTTCCACAACCCGGAGAATGGCTTCTGCGTGCTGCGCCTGAAGGTGAAGGGGGAGCGGGAACTGATCACCCTGATCGGCCATACGCCGATCGTTTCCCCCGGCGAATACGCCGCCGCTTCCGGGCATTGGGTCACCGATCGCGAGCATGGCCGGCAGTTTCGTGCGGTCTTCGTGAAGATTTCCCCACCAACCACACTGACGGGCATCGAACGCTACCTCGGTTCGGGGATGGTCAGAGGCATCGGCCCGATCTATGCGGGCAAGCTGGTCAAGTCGTTCGGCGCGGCAGTCTTCGATGTCATCGAACAATCCCCCGAACGACTGCGGGAAATTCCGGGCATCGGCGCAGTCCGCGCGAGCAGAATCACCGCCGGCTGGGCCGACCAGAAGATCATCCGCGGCATCATGGTCTTCCTGCACGCGCATGGCGTGTCCACTGCCCGCGCCGTGCGCATCTTCAAGACCTACGGCCAGGGCGCCGTCGACGTCGTTCGCGAGAACCCTTACCGCCTGGCGCAGGACATTCGGGGCATCGGTTTCCTCTCAGCCGACACGATCGCCCAGAAGGTCGGAATCGCCAAGGATTCTCCGCTGCGCGCGCAAGCCGGGATCTCGTATGCGCTCACCGAAGCTTCGGCTCAGGGTCACTGCGGTTTGCCGTATGCCGAACTGGTTCCCCTGGCAGTGAAACTGCTCGACATTCCGGAATCCATCATCGAAACGGCGATCGCTCAGGAAATCGCCGACGAGGTGCTGGTGCCGGACACCGTCGAGGGTCAGCCGAGCGTCTTTCTGGCTCCCTTGTACTACGCCGAGCAGTCGCTTGCCGCCCAGGTCCGCCGCCTCACGACGGCTGCCTCGACTCTGCCTGACTTCGCTGCCGACAAGGCGATTCCCTGGGTCGAGCAGAAGCTCGCCATCGAGTTGGCCGACAGCCAGAAGGAGGCAATTCGCCTTGCCTTGTCTGCGAAGCTGCTGGTGATCACCGGCGGACCCGGAGTGGGCAAGACCACCCTGGTCAATTCCATTCTGACGATCATGAGCGTCAAAGGCGTCAAGCCGCTGCTCTGCGCGCCAACCGGCCGGGCGGCCAAGCGGCTTGGCGAATCGACTGGGTTGGAAGCGAAGACCATCCATCGCCTGCTGGAAGTCAATCCGCTCAATGGCCAGTTCAAACGCAACGCGGACAATCCCCTCGAATGCGATGTGCTGATTGCCGACGAATGTTCGATGATCGATGTGCCGCTGGCCAACCAGCTCCTCAAAGCTGTCGCCACTTCGACAGTGATGATTCTGGTCGGCGACGTGGATCAACTACCCTCTGTCGGCCCCGGACAGTTCCTGGCGGATCTGATCGACTCCGGTAGCGTGCCCGTCATCCGGCTGACCGAAGTGTTTCGCCAGGCGGCGAGTTCGCGCATTGTGCGGAGTGCTCACCAGATCAATCGGGGCGTCTTTCCCAGTCTGCCGGGCAAGGGCGAAGCTTCGGATTTCTACCTCGTCGCCGCCGAAGAGCCGGAAGTCATCGCGCAGACCGTCGTCGATCTGGTGCAGACGCGCCTGCCCCGGAAGTTCCATGTCGATCCCGTTCGTGACATCCAGGTGCTCTGCCCGATGAACCGGGGAATCACCGGCGCCCGTGGCATCAACCAGGCCTTGCAGGCGGCGCTGAATCCGCCCGGCGAACACAGTGTGGACAAGTTCGGCAATCGCTTCAGCGTCGGCGACAAGGTCATGCAGATCGAGAACAACTACGACCGCGACGTCTTCAACGGCGACATCGGTTTCGTCACTGGCATCGATCGAGACGACGAGGAGCTTGCCGTGACCTTCGACGGTCGGGTGGTCACCTATCCGTTTGGCGAACTCGATGAACTGGTCCTCTGCTACGCAACGACGATCCACAAGGCCCAGGGCTCCGAATACCCGGTGGTGGTCATGCCAATTTCGACCCAGCATTACATGATGCTCAAGCGCAACCTGATCTATACGGGAATCACACGCGGCAAGACGCTGGTCGTGCTGGTCGGCCAGAAGCGGGCCTTGGCCATGGCGGTCAAGGGGAAGGAGGTGGAACGGCGCTGGTCGAAGCTGAAAGAACGCCTTTCGATGCCAGGCAAGTGCTCGTGCGATGTCGGCGATGCCGCCGTCGCCGCTGACGTGGACGGTCACAGCGTTCGCGAACGGCGTCCCGTTTGACGCAGGCGAGGTCAGCCAGGAGGAGCCGGAAGCCGGCCAGGCCGAGGCGCGGAAGCTTACTGGCTGCCGCTGTGACCTATTTCCTTACGCCTGGCAGTTGGCGCCGCTTATTCTGTGCGTCAGGACGGCGCAACGGCGCCACAAAATGAGTAAGGAGCAGGCAGTGAGTGAGAGTGATCTTGACGATTTCGATGATTGCGTGCTTTGCGGAGCGCCCGGTGGCGAGGTGGTGTGGGAAAGCGCCTTGTGCCGTGTGGTCATGGTGGACGACGCGGACTATCCTGGATATTGTCGAATCATTCTGCATCGCCACTTGCGCGAGATGACGGACCTGCCGGAGAAGGAAAGAACACAGCTGATGAACGTGGTTTTCGCCGTGGAGCGTGCCGTTCGCTGCCTGTACCAGCCGGACAAGATCAACCTGGCGAGCTTGGGCAACATGACGCCACACGTTCATTGGCATCTGATTCCACGCTGGCGGGATGACAGGCACTTTCCATTTCCCGTCTGGGCGGCGCCCCAGCGGGCAAATTCTCCTGGTCGCAGGCTCGTGGATGGGCGGCAACTGGGTGATGGAATCATCGCCGCCCTACGCAGTACGTAGTCAATACACCGTGAAGAGCGGTGGCCGAGGAGTGAAAACCATGAGCGCAGTCCTTGCCAACACGGCACCTGCGAGCCTCAGGATTCCCGACCTGGAGACCGGGTTTCAGGTGCTCTCGCGCCTGCCGCTGGCGAACTCCCAGCAAGCCGCGGTGGAGATGAACGCATTTCTGGATTGCCTGCTGCAGGCGCCGCCAGCTGCCGGCGTCTACTTGCAGATTCTCGAGCAGACGCGGATCTCGCTGTGCTTCATCGAGGAGGATCTGGCTCGGCGGTTCACCAACAAGCCGCTACCGCTGGGTGATCTCGAAGAACTGGCCTTTCAGGAGGTCGTGGGCACCTGGCTGAAAGCGGCCCGTTCGTATTCGCACTGCGCGCAGTTGCAGGACGCTGATGGTGGCAGTGCCGATGCCGACCGACTCGCGCTGATCCTGCACCGCTGCATCTACTACACCGGGATGGCAATCGTCGAGCACCATCGTGCCCGTCGTCAGCTGCCGGCGGGGTTGTGGCTGAACCTGCACGGTTTCTACGCCAGCGCCGAGGAATGGGGAATCGCGACGCTCGCCGTGCAGGATCCACTCGATCCGCTCGGGCGAAGCACGCACTGCGCCGCGGCGCTTGTCGCGCTGCTGCTTACCGAGCTCTCCGGGCCTTACAGCCTGTCCATTCGTGAACTCGGCCTGGTCCGGCGCTGGGCAAGCAACTGGTCGCCACTGGTGACCATTCACGCTGCCATTCCGGGCGAGCCCTTGCCACACTGCGTCGTCGACCTGATGCAGGACGCAGGCCTGTGCGCGTCGTCCGAGTGTCTGGTGACGGAAAACCTGCGTCGCCTTGACACCTCGCGCCTGGCGATGCAGCTCAGTCGCCTGCGCGAGCAATTGCAGCAAAGGATGGCACCCGCACAAATTGGCCTCGGCGAGGATTGCACTGCCGTTCAGTGCCATCGACTGCTCAAGCGCGTCTTCAAACCGTGGACGTTGGTGCGCGCCGGACGTCAGTTCCGCCGCCACCGCGCTGCGGGAATCGCGAAGGTGTGCTCGGGCTTTGTCGGGATGCACTACTACATATCCGGCACGGAGTTCAACCAACCGGACAATGCCCGCATCTATTCCCGGCAGGAGTTCGACAGCCTCTTTGCCTTCCGCCACATGGTTGATCCGACACAACAACTGACCATGCGCCCGAGCCAGCAGGGCTTCGCCCTGGATGACTGGGAAGTTCTTGACCAGTGCGCCAATGGCTTCCGGCTGTTGCGTTCAAACGCCGGCAGAAAGCTGGAGCCGGGGCAATTGCTGTCCCTTTGTCCGCACGACGGGAGCGCCCACCTGCTTGCTCAGGTCGTCTGGCTGCGGCAGGAGCAGAGTGGCGGCCTGGTTGCAGGTATCGCCGCACTGCCCGGCCGGCCACGCGCGGTTGCTGTCCGCCCGGTAGCGGAGCGGCCGGGCCATGGCGAACACTACAGCCGTGCCTTCCTCCTGCCGGCGGTGCCCGCAGTCGGTGCCGAGGAGACGCTTGTCATCCCGCAGGGCTGGTACCGCCGCGAGCGTGTACTCGAGATGCACACGGACACCGCCTCGCACGTGCGGCTGCAGCGTCTGGTCGCGGAGGGGTCGGACTTCGAACGGGTGACGTTCGCAGCGGCTTGACGAGCGGTTCACCGGTCTTCCCCTGACTGACGCCGGCGGGTAACGGTCAGCGCTTGGCTGAGCGCGTGGTCGGGGCAGGGTGAGCGCAGGCGTGCCATTGCAGTGAAGCCGCTGGAATACTCGTCTGCGCGCAAGCGGTCACGCAAGATCTGTTCACAGCGTCAGGCGTTCTGCAGTCCTCTGTCTGCCTGGCGCTTCCATTGGCTAGAAAATCGATCGCGTCTGGCCCACGCTGGCCCACCTGCGGGTTGGCCAGTGCGACCCGCGAAAGCCAGCGAAAATCGATGACGATCCGGTCGACTTGCTGCTGGTGGCCGCGCGCGCTGCAGGCAGAAGCAGACATCTCTTGCGAAATCGCTGCCTGGGCCACAGAGACACAAGATGCATGCGCTCGCCCCGGCTACCGATTGACCGCTCACTGATCCGACGCTAAAGTTTCTGGACAGTCGTTGCCCCGATCGTCATGCTCAGTCGAATGGCGGTCAGCGGGCCAGAGCGTGCACATGGGAGTCTGCCCACGCGTTGTCCTTGGCGGCTCCGAGATACTGGAGATTACCGCCATGCAATGGACAATTCGCGCGATCCTTCTCGGCAGCACTCTCGTTGCTGGCCAGGTCAGTGCGCAGCCGCAGCCCGAAGGATTTCTCTGCTGCAACATGCGCAGCGATGGCTCGTGGATCAGCGACATCAATTACGCCCAGCGCGGCAAGACGATCATCCCGGTCGGGACGCCGGTGAAAGTGACGGGCTACGGGCGCCACCGGGTCTACCTGCTGGTCGCCGGCGGCAAACAAGCCCTCGGCAACGACTACAGCCGGGATCTGGAAATGGACGCTTTCGTGACGCGCTATGTGGTCAAGAAAGATCCCCGCCTGCAGATCGCCACGTTCCCGGCGAAGATTCGCGAGGCCATCACTAGCGCGAAGCTGACAACCGGGATGACCCGCGAACAAGTGACCATGTCCGTCGGGATGCCGGTGAGCAGCGAAAACCCGAAGCTGGACGCCAACATCTGGCGCTTCTGGCGCGAGGGTGACGCCGAGTTCCAGGTCGTTTTCGACGAAAGCGGCCGGGTCAGCGAGATCGCCACCGATCCGCCGACGCGCAGTCTGGTCGTGCTGCCCTAATAGAAGCGGTGTGGAGTTCCAGGGCCTTCAGCGCCGTTGCGTAGGTCCTGGCGAAAACTCTGACCGTGGGTTAGAACCCCTTGGCCCCAGGGACACAATCCAGTCCTTCGCCCATCACGCCTTGCGTTCGAGCCGCCGCGCGAGTTCCGCCTTGTTGTTCACCCCGAGTTTGTGGAAGCAGTGTGCAATGTGATTGCGCACCGTTGTCGGTGACAGCGACAGACTGGCGGCGATGGCCGAATAGGTTTCGCCTCCGGCATAGCGAGTCGCGATCTCGCGTTCGCGCCCAGACAACTGCGCCAAAGCCCCCTCCGACCTCGCGACGAGGTAGCGCAATTGCCCGCAGGGTGTGACATCGAAATGGACTGCCGCCGAAACATAGGGGCTGCCACGTGTTGCGTGCGACGCCAGGGGCTCCGGCAGGCTGCTGCCGCTCCAGCCTGGCCACTGCGCCCGCAGGCGGGCAATGAAGGCAGGCGATGCCTCGCGCAGGAAAGCGCGCGCGTCAACCACCGCCCATTCCCGGTCGTGATCGGCCGGAACCTTGAGGAAGTGGCGTAGCCGTACCGCGCGATGCGTTTCCACGAGATGCGGCATCAGCAGTTCCTTGGTCTGGCGCTCGGCCTCGGAAAAGGGGCGCCCGGGATCGTGACGCCACAGCGTCAGGAACTCGTAGAGCGACGAGACAGGCTCGATGACCAGGGTGCCGAGCGACCATTCCACCTTGAAGCGGCGCGCGAACTCCCGATACAGCGGCGTCCGCACATGCCGTTCGCGTGTCGTCAGATCGCTCAGGTTGACGGTGGTGCCGGGCCGGGCAATCAGGGCGGCGCGGAAGAGATCCTGCTCCAGGTAGGGCGGGTAGGCTTCCAGGATGCTCTCGTCACACTGGTACAGATGCATCTGGTGCAGCGCCGGCGGGTTCGCCGCGGCATTGCCCCACCAGGCCGAATCAAACACTATCAGGCACTGCAACTGCTCGAGCGCCCAGGCCTGAAAACTGCCGAGTGGCACCTCGCGGCCCTCGTGGTACAAGGACAGGATCACCCTGTTGAGGGCGTGTGCTTCAGACATTTGCATGCCGCCCATTGTGCACGACCGGTCGCCGCTTAACCAGCCAGCGGCGACATGGTGCATTTGCATCATGCCGGCGCTTTACAGCGAGCAGCCCGAGAAAGCATCGAGATCGATCACGCAAGTTCACGGCGTTCGTCTTCCCCTCGCCAACCCGCGGATATAAGTCCCCAAGCTGCTTCCTGCGGCAAAGATGCTTGCAGTCGGGCATGGAATGTGCTGGCGAAAACCATGACGCAAAAGTGTTTTTCCGCCGGTACGGCGTCCTGCCGACGCTCCGGACGCGATCCAAGGAGACGAAAATGCCTGCCCGCGCACCTCGTTTTACCGTCAAGCCAACCCTGCTTGCCATCCTGCTGGCCTTTCCGGCGCAGCAGGCACTCGCCACCGCCTGTACGTGGAACCCAGCGAGCGGCAACTGGGCTACTGCAGGCAACTGGTCGTGCGCCATCGTGCCAGGCATCAACGACGACGCCCTCATCGCGGCAGGAAACGCCGTCACGATCGACGCGGCGCAGGCGGTGCGCAACCTCAACAACGGGGGCGGCGTCAATATCGATGCATTCCTCCTCACCCTAAGCGGCGCGGGCAGCACCACCAACACCGGCACCATCAACGTCGGCAGCGCCAGCACCGCGACATTGCAGGTCAGCGCCGGCCACAACATCGCTAACACCGGAGGCATCATAAACATCGCCAACGGCAGCGTGCTCAATCAGTTCGGCAGCACGATCACGGGTGGCACGATCAGCACCACGGGAACGGGCAAGGTGGTGGGGTTCAACAGCAACAGCAATATCCTGACCGGTGTGACCTTGAACGGCACACTCGACCTGGCGACCGGCACCAGCATCGAGCGCGTAACCGGAGGTCTGACGCTGAACGGCGCGGTCAACATCAACAACAACAGCGTCCTGTCGTTCAGTGGCGACCAGACCCTGAGCGGCACCGGCAGCATCGTGCTCGGCAACACCGGCGCCAGCAACCGTGCCCTGGGTCTGGAGGGCAATACGACCCTGACGATCGGTTCGAACATCGTGGTGCGTGGCGAGAATGGAACCCTTGGGCAGACCTACCTCAGCGGTGGCACCCAGTCGCTGATCAACAACGGCCGCATCTCCTCCGACGTGTCGGGTGGCAAGTTCAGCCTGACACCCAGCAACGGCGTGACCAACAACGGCGTTCTCGAGGCCAAGAACGGCGGCACGCTGGTCCTGGATGCGAACGTTACCGGCACCGTCGGCAGCCATATCGACGTCGGCGCCGGCAGCACCATCCTGCAGAACGGCGTCGGCCTCAACGGAGTGATCAATGCCGCCGGTGGCGGGTCGTTCCGGGCGGCCAATTCCAACAGCAACACCTTGACCGCGGCCACCTTCAACGGCACGCTCGACCTGGCCACGGCCACCGGCATTGAGCGCGTAGCCGGCGGACTGGCGCTGAACGGCGCGGTCAACATCAACAACAACAGCGTCCTGTCGTTTAGTGGCGATCAGACCTTGAGCGGCACCGGCAGCATCGTGCTCGGCAACACCGGCGCCAGCAACCGTGCCCTGGGTCTGGAGGGCAATACGACCCTGACGATCGGTTCGAACATCGTGGTGCGTGGCGAGAATGGAACCCTTGGGCAGACCTACCTCAGCGGTGGCACCCAGTCGCTGATCAACAACGGCCGCATCTCCGCCGACGTGTCGGGTGGCAAGTTCAGCCTGACACCCAGCAACGGCGTGACCAACAACGGCGTTCTCGAGGCCAAGAACGGCGGCACGCTGGTCCTGGATGCGAACGTTACCGGAACCCCCAGCGGCAGCATCGTGGCCGGCGCCGGCAGTACCGTCCTGCAAAACGGTGTCACGCTGTCGGGGACAATCAATTCCGCGGGGACGGGCAACTTCCGGGTTTCAAACAGCAACAGCAATGTCCTCAGCGGTGTGTCGTTCAACGGGCCGCTGGATCTGGCGAGCGCCACCAGCGTCGAGCGCGTCACCGGCGGATTGACCCTGAACGGCACGATCAGCGTCAACAACAACAGCGTGTTGTCGTTCAATGGTGATCAGACTCTGGACGGTGCAGGCACGATCGTGCTCGGCGCCACGGGCGCCAGCAATCGCGCTCTGGCCCTGGAAGGCAACACCACCCTGACGGTCGGTTCGGCCATCGCGGTGCGCGGTCAGAACGGAACCGTGGGTCAGACCTACCTTTCGGGCGGCACCCAGGTGTTGGTCAATAATGGCCAGATCCTGGCCGATGTCGGGGGTGGGCTGATCGACCTGAGTGCCCAGCAAACGAACAACGCCGGCACCTTGGGCGCTGCCAATGGCGGCATTCTGCGCTTGAACAACAACGTGAACAATACCGGCAGCGGTCACATCGATTCCGCCAAGGACAGCACCGTTTTTCAGAACGGCGTCACCGTCGCCGGCGGCACAATCAATACCGTTGGTACGGGGAGGTTCTCGGCCAGCAACAGCAACGGCAACGTGCTGAGTGGTGTCAGCTTGAATGGCACGATCGATCTGGCAAGCGCCACTGGCATCGAGCGCGTCGCCAATGGTCTGACAATGACCGGCGGCAGCATCGTCAAGATCAACTCCAACAGCGTGTTGTCGTTCTCGGGCGGCAACCAGACCCTGGGTGGATCCGGAACGATCGAACTCGGTAGCACGGGCGGCAGCAACCGGGCCTTGAGCATGGAAGGCAACACCACACTGACCGTTGGCCCGAATGTCGTCATACATGGAGTCAATGGCACAATTGGCCAGACCTATCTTTCCGGCGGTACGCAGAATCTGGTCAACAGCGGCACCATCAACGCCGATGGTGGCGGCACGATCACTGTCGGTGTCAGCGGCGCTCTCACCAACGACGGCCTGCTGCGAGCGCAGAACGGGACGCTCTCGGTTGCCGATCCAGTGTCCGGCAGTGGCACCTTGCAGGTCGACTCGACGGGCGTGATGAACCTGGCAAACAGCCCCAATACGCAGGGCAAGCTGGTGATGGGCGCAGCCGGTTCGACGCTCAACATCGGTACGAAGAATCTGACCATCAATACCGACTACACCAATGCCGCGGCAGGCACTGGCAATGCCTTCAACCGCCGCACCGGGATCAGCGGCGCCGGGCAAGTGGTCGCCGGTGGTGATGTGGCGCAGGCCATCACCGGTGCCGCCGTCACCAACGGTGACACGACCAACGCCACGCTGACGATCAACAACGTACGCGTCGGCTCCACTACCTACAACTACCAGATCGCCAACAAGGGCACCACTGGTCCGCTACTGCGCGGTGCGCTCCAGACCAATGTCAATGGCGCGAACCTGACCGACGCACGCCTGAGCGGCGCTGGCGTCACGGCCAGCAACTACACTACCGGCGGGCCGGGCAGCAATACCGGCGATCTCGGTGTGACCTTCACCGCCGCCGCCGCCGGCGCCCTCGCGCCGTTGAGCGGCCAGGTGTTGAACCTGCGCAGCAACTTCGACAACATCGCCGACCAGAAGCTCAATATCGTGCTGGCCGGCGGCGCCGCCGCTTACAACGCCGCCGTCGGCAGCACGACGCCCGCACCGACCGTGACGGTGGCGAACCAGCACGTCGGCGCCTCCAAGCTCGCGTCGCTGACCGTCGCCAACACCGCGACCGCGGGCGCGTTCAGCGAAGACCTGAACGCCCGCTTCGGCATCAACACCGGCGCGGCGAGCAACAACGGCGCCAGCATCAACGGGCTGCTGGCGGGCGCAAACAACAGCAGCGCGATGAAGGTCGGGGTAGACACGACCAGTGCAGGCGCGAAGAGTGGCACGGTGACGCTGAATTACGAAACCGCCGGTGCGGTCAATGGCGTCAGCAATGGCCTGGGTGTGGCCGCGGCCAATGCGCCGCAGGTTCTCAACGTCACCGGCGACGTCTATCGTCTGGCGCAGCCGAACACGATCGAAAGCATCAATTTCGGCAATGTGCTGTTCGGCTCGACGCAGACGCGCACGCTGACGGTCAGCAACCTGGCAGCAACGGATGGTTTCTCCGAGGCGTTGAACGCCGCTTTCGGCAGCATCGGCGGCATCAACGCCGCGAGTTTCTCGGGCGCTGGCGGCATCACCGGACTGCTCGCCGGCAACACTGACAGCACGAGCATGGTGGTAACGCTGGACACCAAGTCCACCGGCACGAAGACGGCCAACGTGCAGATCCTGTTGAAGTCCAACGGCGATGCCATCGGCAACGGCCTCGGGCTGACCGACCTGGGTACGCAGGTGATCAACCTCGACGGCGTCATCAGCGGCACGGTGGGCAACCTCGCGACGGCCGGCCTGAGTCCCACCACGGTGAACTTCGGCAAGTTCCGCGAAGGCACGGTCACCAGCCAGACCCAGCAACTGACGGTGAGCAACCTGACCACGGGGCCGGGCGAAGGTCTGAATGCGAGCTTCGGTGTGGTCACCGGAGGTGCCAGCAATAACGGCGGCACGATCGCCTCGCTGGCCACCGCGGCGTCGAACAACACGGCGATGAGCGCGACGCTCAATGGTCTTGCCACGGCCGGCGCCAAGAGCGGCACGCAGACGGTCAACTTCGTCTCGGACGGCAGCTTCAACAGCGGAGTGACGACGCCGCTGCCGGCGCAGGTGGTTAGCCTGAGCGCCGACGTCTACCGCCTGGCGGTAGCCGGCGGCACGAATGCCGTCCATCTGGCTGCGAAACGCGTCGGCGACGCCGCCGCCACGGGTACGCTGACACTCGCCAATACCGCGGCGGCCGACGGCTTCAGCGAAGGCCTGCGCGGCAGTATCGGGGCAGCGCCGGCGGGCTTCGTGGTGTCCGGCCCCGCCAGCACGGCGCTCCTCGCCGCCGGTGCCTCGGAGGCACGCACGGTCAGCTTGTCGACCGCCACCGCCGGCAACTTCGGCGGCAACGTCGACCTCGCGCTGGTCTCCAACGGCGCCGGCACGAGCGGCTTCGGCGACGAGTCGATCGGCAGCAAGAGCGTTGCGCTCGCGGGCAAGGTGTATACCGCGGCCGTCGGAAAACTCGCTACGGACACGGTGGACTTCGGCATCGTGCGTGTCGGCGACACGGTGAGCACGCGCAACATCACAGTGCAGAACACCGCCGACCTGACGGCCTTGAACGACACCCTGCGCGCCGATCTCTCGGGGCTGAGCGGGGGCGGCGCACTCACCGCGGGCGGCCCGGTCAGCGGAATCGTGGCAGGGAGCAGTGGAACGCTTTCGCTCGCACTGAACACCAGCGCGGCCGGCGTCTTCGACAAGTCGGCAACGGTGACTTTCCTGAGCCAGAACCCGGACATGACGGACGTGTCGGCCGGCGCCAGCGGCAGTGTGCTGGTCAAGGCGCAGGTCAATAATCTCGCCAATGCCGATTTCGATCTGCTGTCGAGCCTGGGCCGCCTGACGCAAACGGGTACCAGCTATGACCTCGATCTCGGCAACATCGTGATCGGTAAGTCGATCGCGGCGGCACTGCAAGTGGACAACGATGTCGCCGGCCCGGCCGACTTCCTGCGCGGCTCGTTCGATTTCACTGCGGCTGACGACTTCACCTTCAAGGGTTGGCGAGACTTCCTGGCCCTTGGGGCGGGCGACGCTCTCGGCGGCCTGGAACTGGATTTCACCGCCGCCGACCTCGGCCTTGTCGAGGATACGATCACCTTCAAGGGCTTTGGCTACAATGCCTCTGACACGGCCGGACTGGGTCAATCGCGCAGCTTGCGGATCCATGCCAACGTCGTCAGGGACGGCGGTGGCAGCATCCCGGAGCCGGCGACGTCACTGCTACTGACGATCGCACTGGCAAGCCTGCTTCTCCAGCGTCGGCGGGCCATGCTACACTGAAATGCGGAGTGGGTGCCTCGCCGGAGGTACACACTCCGCTTCGGTTTGTCGTTTTCAGAGGAGCACCTCCGTTGAGCACCTTGCAATATCGCGTCCTGGTTCTGCTGGGCGCCCTGGCCCTGGTTCTGGCGATTGTCAATGCCGTGATGTTCAGCAACAACCGACAGGCGCAGAATGAACTGGCCGCACGGGGTCAGTACATCCAGCAAAGCCTGCAGCTCGAGCCGCTCTACCAGTCACTGATCAAGTCGCTGGCGGACCTGGCGGCCAGGGACAACGACGCACAATTGCGTGAGTTGCTGTCATCGCAAGGAATCAGCTTCAGCGCCAACCCTCAGACAGGCACGCTACGGTGATCGGCATGGACGAACGCAAGCCCGCAAGTTTTTTCCTGCCGGTGTTGTTGCTGGCCCTGGCGGCAGTCGTCTGGTCCGGCTTCCAGGCCAGCCAGCTCTACCAGGAGCGAGCCAGCCTGGCAAACCTGCGCAGCAATCAGGAAACGACGCTCAAGAATGCCGAGAAGATGCGCAGCCAGCTCGATGCGCTGGCCGCCGGCACGCAAAAACTGGCGAGCGCTGGGAACAAGAATGCACAAGTTGTGGTGACCGCCCTCCAGCAGCGTGGCATCACCATCAACCCGGACGCGAAAAAGCCTCAGTAGTTTGGCGAGGGAGCGGTGCCTGCCGCTGCCGCTGCCGATCCAGGCTTTGCCGGTCTACGCCCAGGTTCACACGGTGCCCCCGCGACGCGAGCCGTTCAGCGCGGACACCTTTGCTCTTCCGCACGACGCCCTCCGTTGCCCGTTCCCGCGGCTCGGCGCGCCATCGCCGGTCTGCCCAGTGCGTCCTGGCACCATTGCGCTAGAATCCCGGAAACTCGTTCGAGGAGCAAGGCATGCGCGTAACGCTCGTTCACCCTGCCGGTTTCAATTTCGTCCCCGGGCAGCCCGACTTTTCGGTGCTCGCCAACCGCATGCCGCCGATCGGCATCATGCAGTTGGCGAGTTGGCTGGAAAAGCATGGCCATCCCACCGAACTGCACGACTGCCTCGGCCCGTATGCGCCGCCGGGCATCGAGGCCAATGCCGAGATCGTCCTGGCCACCCGTCCCGATCTGGTGGGGATCAGCGCGACGACTTCCAGCTTCATGGACGGTGTCGACCTGGCGATCTACATCAAGCAGAAGCGCCCGGCGGTCAAGATCGTCTTCGGTGCCGTGCATGTGTCGTCGATTGGCGCACCGATCCTCGAACACTTTCCGGAAATCGACTACCTGTGCATCGGCGAGGGCGAAGGCTGCATGCTCGACCTGGCCAACGGCAAGCCACTCCGGGACATCGACAACCTCGTCTTCCGCGACGCCGGCGGCCGCATCGTCTGTAACCCTCGTCGCCACCGCATCCTCGATCTTGACGAACTGCCCTTTCCGGCCTACGAGAAGCTGGCCGGTTTCCCGCACGCCTACCATCTGCCGCTGTTCGCCTACGACAAGCGCTACGGCGCGACGATGATCACCTCGCGCGGCTGCCCCTATACCTGCTCCTTCTGCGACCGCACGGTGTTCGAACGGCTGTACAAGACCAACTCGGCGCAATACACCTATGAACACATGCGGCATCTGCGCGATCGCTTCGGGGTGTATCACATCAATTTCTACGACGACTTGTTCACGGCCCACAGGAAGCGCGTCACCGAACTGTGCCAATTGCTGATCGACAAGCCGCTGGGGATGAACTTCAACTGCGCCATCCGCACCGGCCATACCTCGGACGAAATGCTGGGCATGTTGAAGAAAGCCGGCGCGCTGATGGTGTCGATGGGCATCGAATCGGCCGATCCGGGAATGATGGAGCGCCACAAGGCGGGTGTGACGCTGCCCGAAGTCAAGAAGACCGTCGAGCAGATCCATGCTGCCGGGCTGCGCGCCAAGGGCCTGTTCATCTTCGGCCTGCCCGGCGAAACGCCGGAAACGCTCCGGCACACCAGCGATTTCATCCTCTCGCTCGATCTCGACGAAATGAACATGACCAAGTTCAGCCCGATGTACGGCGCGCCGATCTGGGACGAATGCGTCAGCGGCAAGGAGGGCGAGTTCATCGAGGACTGGCGTTTGATGAACTGCCTGAATTTCGTCTTCAAGCCGCACGGATTTTCCTCGCGCGAGGAGATGGACGCGCTCTACAACTGGCATGTCAAGCGCTATTACGACAGCAAGGCTTACCGCCGGCGCTTCGCCAAGCGGCTCTGGCAGCATCGCTGGAGCCTCTGGCATGTCGTCAGGCACCTGCCCGAGACGATAGCTGCCGCTCGCTACTTCAGCGCCAACAAGGAGCAACTCGAACTTGCCAAGCGCGACTTTGCCAGGCATCCGCGCCAACCTGTCGGTCTGCAGCCCTTCCTGAGTCCGGAACTGAAAGCGGATGCCATCGCTGCCATGTCGCCGATCAAGATTTCCCGCCGTCCGGTCAGGCCCGCGCCGGTGCCGGAAGCGTGCTGTACACCACCCGCCCTGGGAGCGACGGCGTCGGGAACAGTATAATGTCGTGCTTGGCCATTCTGGCCGCCGGCGGCAGGACTGACAGGGGTTGAGGGTATGCAGGATGAGGCGGGGGGGACGGATCGTCGGGAATGCGATGTCCTGGTGATCGGAGGCGGGCCCGCTGGTTCAACGGTGGCGCCCTTGCTGGTCGAAAAGGGCTATCGAGTCGTTCTCCTGGAGAAGGCGCGCCATCCGCGTTTTCACATCGGCGAGTCGTTGTTGCCGGCCAACCTGCCACTTTTCGAGCGGCTGGGCGTAGCCGGCGACGTCCGGGCGATCGGGATGGAGAAATGGGGGGCCGAATTCGTCTCCCCGCAGCACGCCATGCCGCAGGCCTTCCATTTCGCGGATGCCTGGGACAAGTCGATGCCCTACGCCTACCAGGTGAAGCGGGCGGAATTCGACACCATCCTCATCCGCAATGCCGCAAAGAAGGGCGTCGAAGTCCATGAAGGCTGCAAGGCCAGGGCTGTCGACTTCCCGCGCGATGACAAGGCCGTCGTTCGTGCCCGCTACGACGACGGTCGCGAAGTCGAATGGACGGCGCGCTTCGTCGTCGACGCCTCCGGTCGCGATACCTTCCTCGCCAATCGCTTCCAGATCAAGCACCGCAATCCCCGCCACAACAGTTCCGCGGTCTATGGCCATTTCTCCGGCGCGCTGCGCAACGATGGCCAGGCGGCAGGCAACATCACCATTTTCTGGTTCGAACACGGCTGGTTCTGGTTCATCCCGATGAAGGACGACGTGACCAGTGTCGGCATGGTCACCTGGCCGTACTTCATGAAGACGCGCGGCGAGCGGAGCATCGAACGCTTCCTGATGGACGGCATTGCCACGTGTCCGGCACTCGCCAGGCGACTCGCCGGCGCGCAGCTGATACACCAGGTTGAAGCGACCGGCAATTTCTCCTACGTGTCGGAGCGCACGCACGGCGCCAACTATCTGCTGCTCGGCGATGCCTACGCCTTCATCGACCCGGTCTTCTCGTCCGGCGTGCTGCTGGCCATGCACAGTGGGGTGATCGGGTCCGCGGCGATCGACACCTGCCTGAAGACGCCGGCCGAGGCGACGGCCGCGCTCAAGCGCTTCGACCAACTGATGCAGCACGGTCCCAAGCAGTTCTCGTGGTTCATCTATCGGGTGACCAATCCGATCATGCGCGATTTCTTCATGGGTCCGAAGAACATCTTTCGTGTCAAGGAGGCGTTGCTGTCGGTACTCGCCGGCGACATCTTCGGCAAGACGCCGATCTGGCGCTCGATCCACATGTTCAAGCTGCTTTACTACATTGCCAATGCCATTCAGCCGCGGCGTGCCTTCATGGGCTGGCGGCGACGACGTTTCAACATTCGCCGGGTCGATGATCCTGCCCTGAGCTCGGCCCCGTGAGCCTTGCGTTCTGTTCGGATCTCCGCCGGCCGCTGCCGGCGGCAGGCGACGCTTTCGACGAGAAGTGTGTTCTCGGCGGCGCCCTCGTCGGCAACCCGTCGGCAAGCCGCTCGCCGTGGCCCTGGCCGGTGCAGGCGGTGCTGGCGCCGGTGCTCGGCGACACCCGCGACTCCGTCCAGGAGCGGTGGACCGCCGATGGCGAGTGCCAGGCCGGCGAGTTCAAGGGAATCGCTTTCCGGCGCAGCCGGGACATCCTGTTCGGTGTCATCGAACTCGACGAGCACGCTTTTTCGGCCGCCGGGGAAACAAGATCCCTGCAGGCGGCGACCGAAGAAGCCTACCGGCGCATTTTCCAGTTGCTGGCCGCGCAGGATCTGCCGCACCTCTGGCGGGTCTGGAACTATCTTGCCGACATCAACCGCGACACGAACGGGCTGGAGCGTTATCGCCAGTTCAACATCGGCCGCTACGATGCCTTCGTGGCCTTCGACCGCGCGGCGACCGGTAACGTACCTGCAGCCTGTACCATCGGTCTGCGCCAGGGGAGACTGAGCGTCGCCTTCATCGCCGGTCGACTCGCCGCTCGGCCGGTCGAGAACCCTCGGCAGGTCAGTGCCTACTACTATCCGGCGGAATACGGGCCACGCAGTCCGACGTTTTCGCGCGCCGTCCTGCTTACCTTACCGGGGCAGGCGAGCCTGTTCATCTCCGGGACGGCCAGCATCGTCGGCCACCGGACCGTCCACCCCGGCGATGTCGCCGGGCAAAGCCGCGAGGCGCTGGCCAATGTCGAGGCGCTCATCGTCGAGGCCAAGCGCCTGAGCCCTGCGGCTGCCTTCACGCAGGCGGGGCTTGCCTACCGGGTTTATGTGCGCCATGCCGCCGATTATCCGGTGGTTCGGGACGTGCTGGCGGAGCGGCTGGGCGAGGCCGCGGAGGTGCTTTTCGTGCAGGCCGACATTTGTCGTCATGATCTTCTGGTCGAAATCGAGGCGATCGCCTCGACTGCTCTGGGGAGTTGCTGATGGCTGCATCAAACTGGCGGCGAACTGGCCGCCTGATGGCGGCAGGTGTCGCCTGTCTTTCGGCCGTCGCCATGGCGGCGGAAGAAAAGCCGCTGTGGGAACTCGGCGCCGGCGTGGCGGCGTTCAGCTTCCCGTACTACCGCGGGTCGGATCAGACCAACAATTTCGTGCTGCCGGTTCCCTATTTTACCTATCACGGGGACTTCTTCAAGGCCGACCGGCATGGCATCCGCGGCAGCTTCTTCGATTCCGACCGCATCGACCTGAGCGTCAGTCTGGCGCTGTCGCCGCCGGGCAGCAGCGACGACATCCGGGCCCGCTCGGGCATGCCGAACCTGGACGCGACCTTCGAGATCGGCCCGCAGATGAACATCACGCTCTGGCGGTCGGAAAACCGGGCGCGTTTCCTCAAGCTGTTGCTGCCGCTGCGTGCCGCCTTCACCGTCGAGAGTTCGCCGCAGGATATCGGCTGGGTCTTTCATCCCCGCCTCAACATGGATATCACCGACCTCCCCGGGATGCCCGGCTGGAACCTCGGCCTGCTCGCCGGCGTGGTGTTCGGCAACCAGCGGCAGAATGCCTATTACTATTCGGTGGCGCCGCAGTACGCGACGGCGACACGTCCGGCTTACCAAGCCGACGGCGGCTATGCCGGCACGCAGTACCTGGTGGCGATCTCCAAACGTTTCCCGAAATTCTGGCTCGGCGCCTTCGCCCGCTATGACAACCTCAGCGGCGCCACTTTCGAGGACAGCCCGCTGGTCAGGCAGAAGGACTATTTTGCCGCCGGACTGTCGGTGAACTGGATCCTCGGCGAATCGTCGACGCGCGTGCGGGTCGATGACTGATTCGCGTGGCGGAAAGCCGCTGTGGGTCGCCTATGAACGTCTCGCCATGGCGCTCGGGCTGGGGGCGCTGGCGCTTGGCTGCCTGATCTGGCTGCCGTTTGCGATGCTCCTGCATCCGCTGCTCCCCCGGCGCCTAGGCCAGCCGCTCGGGCGCTTCGCCGCGCGCACCGGCTTTCGGGGCTATCTCGGGGTGTTGAGCGCGCTGTGTGCCTGCCGCTTCGATCTCGACGAACTCGATCAACTGCGCGACGCCGGGCCGCTGGTACTCGTCGCCAATCACCCCTCGCTGCTCGACGCCGTGCTCGTTCTTGCGCGCGTGCCGGATACCGTCTGCGTCATGAAGGCGGAACTCATGGACAACCTCCTCTTCGGCGCTGCGGCGCGTCTGGCGCGCTTCATCCGCAACGATGCGCCGCTGAGGATGATTCTCGACGCCGGCGAGGAACTCGACCGCGGTGCCCGCCTGCTGATCTTTCCGGAGGGCACACGAACTACCGCCTTTCCGGTCGATCGCTGCCTGCCGACGGCCGGTTTGATCGCCCGCCGCAGCCAGGTGGCGGTGCAGACGCTGTTGATCGAGTTCTCCACCCCCTACCTCGGCAAGCACTGGCCGCTGTTCCGGCGACCGACGCTGCCCTTGCATTGCCGCATCCGCCTGGGCCGCCGCTTCAACCCCCCGCGCGATGTCGCCGCCTTCGCCGCCGAACTCGAAAGCCATTTCCGCGCCGAACTGCAGCCGCCATGGCCGACCACCGTCGCCAGTGCGGCTTTTCCGCACGCCCGCAACGCCCACTGAAAGCCTGCTGACCGCCTGCCATGCCGGTTGCGTCGTCCACCCATCTGGTCATCATCCCGAGCTACAACCCGGGGCCGCAGGTCGTTGACACGGTTCGCGCCGCGCGTGCGCAGTGGACCCCCGTGTGGGTGGTCGTCGACGGCAGCACCGACGGCAGCGTCGCGAGCCTGCAGGCGCTGGCGCACGACGACGACGGGCTGCAGGTGATCGTGCTGCCGGAAAACCGCGGCAAGGGATCGGCGGTGCTCGAGGGAATCAGCCAGGCGCGGGTCGCCGGGTTCACGCACGCGCTGACGATGGATTCCGACGGGCAACACCCGGCCGACCTGATTCCCGCCTTCATGGCGGCCTCGCAGAATCGTCCGGAAGCGATGGTTCTTGGCAAGCCGGTATTCGCCGCCGACGCGCCGGCGCTACGCGTCAATGGGCGCAAGGTCTCCAACGGCTGGGCGAATCTCGAAACGCTATGGATGGGGATAGGCGACTCGCTCTACGGTTTTCGCGTCTACCCGATCGCCCCGCTGCAGCGGATCATGCTCGCCAACCGCTGGATGCGCCGCTTCGATTTCGACCCCGAAGCCGTCGTTCGCCTGTGCTGGGCCGGCGTGCCGCCGCTCAACCGCGACGCGCCGGTCCGCTACCTGCGGCCAGACGAGGGCGGCGTCTCGCATTTCCGCTACCTGCGCGACAACACCCTGTTGACGTGGATGCATACCCGGCTGTTTCTCGGTTTCCTGCTTCGCCTGCCTTGGCTGCTGGCCAGGAAACTCGGCGGTTGAGCGAGCGGTGGCCGTAAACCCGTCGCCGGCGCGATGACTCGATGACTTGAGGAATCGGTGACTCGATGAAGCGATGAGTCCATGAACGTATGAACACGACGGAAATCTTCCTGATCGCCATGGCGATCATTTTCACGCTGCCCTGGCTGATCTGGCGGGTCGGCCGGACCGATTACTACGCGCCGCTGGTCGTCGTCCAGATCGTCACCGGCATCCTGCTCGGTCCCGGAGTCCTGGGCCGCTTCTCCCCCGACGCTTACGCCTTCGTCTTCAACCCGGCGGTGGTGCAGTCGCTGAACGGCATCGCCTGGTGGGCCGTGATGTTGTTCGTGATGATCGCCGGCGTCGAACTCGACCTGAGGCAGGCCTGGGCGCATCGTCGCGAGAGCAGCATCACGGCCGGACTGGCGCTCGGCACGCCGCTCGCGTTCGGCTGCCTGGCCGCCGGCCTGATGCTGTTGCACGACGGCTGGATCGGGCCGCGGGCGATGGCCTGGCAGTTCGTCCTCGGCATCGGCATGGCGTGCGCGGTGACGGCTCTGCCGATCCTGATCCTGCTGATGGAAAAGCTGGCCATCCTGCGCCAGCCCATCGGCCAGCGCATTCTGCGCTATGCCAGTCTCGACGATATCGCCATCTGGGGGGTGCTGGCGCTGATCCTCATGGACTGGGGCCGCGTGGGCAGACAACTCGGCTTCCTCGTCGCCTTCGCGCTGCTTGGCTACGCCTTCCGGGCGCTGATGCGGCGACTGGCGGAACGCGACCGCTGGTATGTGGCTCTGATCTGGCTGACCGTCTGCGCCTTCGGCGCCGACTGGTCGGGACTGCACTTCATGGTCGGCGCCTTCCTGGCGGGAGCGATCATGGACACCGAGTGGTTCGATCAGGAGCGGATGGACCTGCTGCGCCACCATGTGCTGCTGGTCGTCATGCCGGTCTTTTTCCTGAGCACCGGCCTGCGCACCAACTGGACGCTCGGCGGTGAGGCCGTATTCGTCGCCGCCGGCGTCCTGCTCGGCGCGTCGGTCGGCGGCAAACTGCTCGGCGCGCACCTCGCTGGCCGCCTGCTCAACTGGGCGCCGGGCGAGGCAAGCATCATCGGCTGGCTGCTGCAGACCAAGGCGCTGATCATGATCATCTTCGCCAACATCCTGCTCGACAAGCAGGTCATCAGTAGCGAGGCCTTCACCGCCCTGCTGCTGATGGCGGTCGCCAGTACCATGCTCACCGTACCGGTTGTGGGGCCGAAGCTGCAGCGGCTGCGGGAGATCGTCTTGCGGAGCCAGTGATCTCGGGAGGTTGGGCGCTGCGTGCCCAAGCCCAACCCCAACCGGAATCACACGAATAGCGGGCACGCCCGCAGATGCGCTTCACTTCGATCAGAATTTCCTTGTACTGAGAACGTCAGATCTTCGGCCAAAACTGACTCATGGTCGCCACAAGCGGACTGTCCGCTATGCGCGCCGGGTGGGACATTCAGAAAGAATAAGCGCTGCGTCTCCCGCACCCAAAAGCAGCCCTTGAAATGCTACCCTTGGCTTGATTTTGTCAGGCAGTGCTCATGCACACCGGAAAGTTAAATGGTTGTGATCACTACGGGCACAAGAAATCGGGCAATTGCAATGGCAATTGACTCCTCACATCTCAGAATCAAGACATGAGCGCCACCTCCAACTTCCAACAACTTGCCAACTTCATCTGGTCTGTCGCCGATCTACTGCGCGGGGCCCCTACCGGCCACCGCAATACGAGCGCGTGATGCTGCCGCTTACGGTGCTGCGCCGCTTCGACGCTGTTCTGGCGCCCAGCAAGGAGGCCGTGCTCAAGCGCCATGCCGAATTGAGCAGCAAGGGCATCCCCAATATCGACGCCATCCTCAACTATCGGGCGAAGGATGAAGACGGCACCGCGCTGGGCTTTCACAACCACAGCCAACTCGACTTCCCCGAGCTCAAAGGCGATCCGGACAACATCGGCCGCCACTTGGCCGACTACATCGCCGGTTTTTCCGAGAACATCCGCAAGATCTTCGAGCGGTTCGAGTTCGAAAAGGAGATCGAGAAGCTCGAAGAATCCAATCGCCTCTATCAGGTCGTCGCCCAGTTCGCCGAGATCGACCTACACCCGCGCAAGGTCGACAACATCACCATGGGTCTGGTGTTCGAAGACCTGATCCGGCGCTTCAACGAAGCGGCCAACGAAACGGCGGGTGATCACTTCACTCCGCGCGAAGTGATCCAGCTCATGGTCAACCTGCTGCTGGAGCCCGACACCAGCGTGCTCACGCAGGCCGGCGTCATCGTCACCATCTGCGACCCGGCCTGCGGCACCGGCGGCATGCTGGCGGAGGCGCAGAACTGGATTCGCGCCCACAACGAACAGGCCACGGTCAAGGTCTTCGGGCAGGACTACAACCCGCGCTCCTATGCCGTGGCTGCCTCCGACCTCTTGATCAAAGGTCACAAGGACGGCCAGGTGATGTTGGGCAACACCCTTACCGACGACCCGTTTCCGGAACATCGCTTCGACTACCTGCTGGCCAACCCGCCGTTCGGCGTGGACTGGAAGGCGGAAAGGAAGGTCATCGACCGCTGGCCCAACTTCCGCGGCTACAGCGGCAAGCTGCCGCGCATCAACGACGGCGCATTGCTGTTCCTGCTCTACATGATGAGCAAGTTCCAGGACTACAAATCCGGCGACCGCGACAAGCCGGGCTCGCGCACTGCCATCGTCTTCAACGGCTCGCCCCTGTTCACCGGCGGTGCCGGCAGCGGCGAGAGCGAGATCCGCCGCTGGATCATCGAGCGCGACCAGCTCGAGGCCATCGTCGCCCTGCCCGAACAGATGTTCTACAACACGGGCATCGGCACCTTCATCTGGGTGGTCACCAACCGCAAGGCCGCCCACCGCAAGTGCAAGATTCAGCTCATCGACGCCCGTGAGCGCTACACGCCGATGAAGCGCAGCCTGGGCGACAAGCGTCGCTACCTCGACCAGACCGCGCTCGACGCCGTCACCCGCGAACACGGCGCCATGGAGAACAGCAAGACCAGCCGCGTATTCGACAACACCGACTTCGGCTATCGCCGCATCACCGTGCTGCGCCCGCTGCGCCTGCGCTTCGAGATCACCGACGAGGCGCGCGAGCGCTTCCTCAACACCTGCCCCGATCTGTTCGATGCCCTGCAGGCCGTGCAGGACGAGCTCGGCAACGAACCGCTGCTGGACTGGAACCAGGCCTGGGACACCATTCAGCAGGTGTTCAGGACCTTGCCCGACGACGTCGAGGGTTGGGCCAAGGGCGCCAAGGGCACTGCGCACAAGAAGATCTTCCGCGACTGCTTCACGACGGTGGACCCCGACGCCGCGCCCGTCATCGCCAAGCACCACAAGGTCGAGCCACTGAACCGCGCCGCTCTGTTCCCCGGCCAGGCCCTGCCCGCCGACATCACGAAGGATGAGCTCTACGCCCTGCTGGGCCTCCATAAACTTCCCTCTCCCCGCGCGCGAGGGGCTGGGGCTGAGGGCGTCTGCATCGAGTACGAACCCGACCCGGCGCTCAAGGATACCGAGAGCGTCCCGCTGAAAGAGGACATCGTCAGCTACGTGCTGCGCGAGGTGCGCCCCTACGTGGCCGACGCCTGGATCGACCGCGAAACATTGGATGAGCAGGACGGCGGTATCGGCAAGGTGGGCTACGAGATCAACTTCAACCGCGTGTTCTTCCAGTACCAGCCGCCGCGCCCGTTGCGCGAGATCGATGCCGAACTGGCCGAAGTGGAAAAGCGCATCCTCGGCCTGCTCAGCGAGGTAACGCAGTGACCGCGCAGGAACTGCTCGAACGTCTCAACCTGCTGGACGAAAACGAGCGCATCGAGGCCAAGCGCGCCGACGAGATCGGCAAATCGCTGCTCGAAACCGTCTGCGCTTTTGCCAACGAGCCGGGGCTCGGAGGCGGCTGGCTGCTGCTCGGCGTGACGCGCGAAGAGCTGGCCCTGTTCCCCGCCTATGAGATCCAGGGACTCGACCACCCCGACAAGATCAGCGCTGATCTTGCCAGCCAGGCTGCCGGCATCTTCAACCGGCCGCTGCGGCTCGACATCCAGGCCGAGGTGCTCGACGGCAAGACGGTGATCGCCGTATTCGTGCCCGAGGCGGCGCCACAGGACAAGCCGCTCTATCTCAAGGCGCAGGGCTTGCCGCGCGGTGCATTTCGGCGCATCGGCAGCACCGATCAGCATTGCACCGATGACGACCTGATTGCTCTCTACCAGGGGCGACAGCACGAGAGTTTCGATGCCGGTCTGGTGCCGGATGGGACGCTCGACGACTTCTCCCCCGAAGCCCTCGCCGACTACCGCCAGTCGCGCCGCGACACCAACCCCGATGCCGAAGAGCTGCGCTGGAGTGATGAAGATCTGCTGCAGGCGCTCGGCTGCGTGCGGCTCAACGAGCACGGGAAATGGCAGCCCACCGTTGCCGGGCTGGTCCTGTTCGGCAAGCCGGTCGCCTTGCGCCGCACGTTCCCGATGACGCGCGTCGACTACATCCGCGTTCCCGGCCGCGAGTGGGTGCCGGACCCCGAGCGGCGCTTCGACAGTCTGGAACTGCGCGACCCTTTGTTCCGGCTCATCCGCCGCGTGCAGGCGGCCATCCTCGACGACCTGCCCAAGGCGTTCGGCCTCGACGAAGGCGACCTGCAGCGCACGGACAGCCCCATCGTGCCGCAACGCGTGATCCGCGAAGCCGTCGTCAATGCGCTGATGCACCGCAGCTATCGCAGCCACGCGCCGGTGCAGATCATCCGCTACAGCAATCGTCTGGAAATCCGCAACCCCGGCTTTTCGCTCAAATCGCCCGATCACCTGGGCGAACCTGGGTCGCTGCCGCGCAATCCCAAGCTTGCCGCCGCGCTCTACGACACCCGCTTTGCCGAAACCAAGGGCAGCGGCGTGCGCGTCATGCGCGAGATGTGCGAGAAGGCCGGGCTGGCGCCACCGCTGTTCGAATCCGACCGCGGGCAGGATCAGTTCGTCGTTCGCCTGTTCTTTCATCACTTTCTGGGCCCGGACGATCTGGCGTGGCTGGCGCGCTTCAAAAATCTTCACCTGTCCGAGGCCGAGGCCCGCGCGCTCGTCGTCGCCCGCGAAGTCGGCGCCATCGACAATGCCGCCTGGCGCGACACCAACAAGGTTGACACCCTGACCGCCAGCCAGTCGCTGAAAAAGTTGCGCGACGCCGGTCTGCTCCAACAGAAGGGTCGTGGTTCGGCCACCTGGTACCAGCCGACCGGCAAGATGCTGGGTGACGATGACAGCTTGTCCAGTAACCCCGACGGCTTATCTAGTAACCCGGGCGCCTTATCTAGTAACCCCGGCGCCTTATCTAGTAACCACCTGGGCTTGTCTAGTAACCCCGACCCATTGGCCGACCCTGCGCGGCGTGCGTTGCTCAACGAGTTGTCTGGCGAACTGGCCGCCCAGGTGGGTGCCATCGGCCAGCGCCGTCCGCCCGAGGAAGTGCGCGATCTGGTCGTCGCACTCTGTCAGCACCGGGACTGCCGTGCCGAAGAACTGGCATTGCTGCTGGCCCGCAACGTCGAAACCGTCCGGCAGAATTATCTGCGACCGCTGTTGCGTGCCGGTCGCATCCGCATGACCCGGCCCGAGGTGCCCAACGACCCGGAACAGGCGTATCGCGTTGTGGAGGAGCGACCATGATGCGATCGAACATTGCGGCAATGCCGCGGGTCAATCGGCACGAGATCGATGCGGAATTGGCCGGCGTGGAGCCGCGGATTCTGGAGTTGCTGGGGGAAGTGACGGAGTGATGCTTGCAACTCTGTTCTCTAGTCGGCGCCTGAAGTACGCCGCGACGATCAACGACGAGACACTCTCAGAATCGACTGATGCTGACTTCGAGTTGGCTTACATCGACATCGGCAATGTTGACTCTCAAGGGCGGTTTCACGACATCGTCAACCATCGGTTTGACGATGCGCCCAGCCGAGCCCGCCGCATCGTGCGCGATGGTGACGTAATCGTCTCTACCGTTCGGACCTACCTGCAAGCGATCGCGTCAGTCGAAAATCCGCCAGACAATCTGATTGTCTCGACGGGATTTGCAGTCGTCAGGCCGTCGAACGAGCTCGATCACCGATTCTGCAAGTACGCCCTGCGTGCAAGCAGCTTTCTGTGGGGGGTCGAAAGCCGATCAACCGGCGTCAGCTATCCGGCAATCAATGCATCCGATCTCGGCGATATCAATGTCAGCCTGCCGGAACTGGGGGCTCAGCGCCTCATCGCCTCCTACCTCGACCGCGAAACCGCCCGCATCGACGGGCTGATCGCCGAGAAGGAACGCATGCTGGCGCTGCTGGAAGAAAAGCGCGCAGCCCTCATCAGCCGCGTCGTCACCCGCGGCCTTGATCCGAATTCCCCGCTCAAACCCTCTGGCCAGGAATGGCTGGGCGAGATTCCGGCGCATTGGCCAACGACCAAGTTCTCATGGGATGTATTCATATCTGAAGGGCAGGTAGACCCTGAAGATGACAGATTTTTGGAAATGATTCTCGTGGCGCCCAATCACATCGAGTCACGCACCGGCGAAGTTACGCATACGGAGACCTCTGCGGATCAAGGTGCCATGAGCGGCAAGTACTTCTGCAAGCAAGGCGATGTTCTCTACTCGAAAATTCGTCCCGCGTTGCGCAAGGTGGTGCTGGCCGAGGACGACTGTTTGTGCAGCGCGGACATGTATGCGCTCCGTCCTTCTAAAAGGCTGATGCCGGAATATCTCCAGTATTTCTTGCTCTCCGAGGATTTCTCGGTGTGGGCCGAACTCGAATCGGCTCGGGTGGCAATGCCAAAAATCAATCGAGAGACTTTCAGCGCGATACGCATACCGGTCCCTCCCCTCGAAGAGCAAGAGCGCATCGTTCTTGAAATTAGGGACGGCGCCAAACGAATCGATCTTCAGCGGAAGGCTGTCCGAGGTAGCGTGGAGTTGCTGAAAGAACGCCGCGCCGCGCTGATCACCGCCGCCGTCTCCGGCCAGATCCCGCTGGAGGAAATGACCGGATGACCCGCACCTGCTGGATCATCGCCGGCCCCAACGGCGCGGGCAAGACCACCTTTGCGCTGGAGTACCTGCCGACGGTGGCGGGCTGCGCGCACTTCATCAACGCCGACCTGATCGCCGCAGGACTTGCGCCGCTCGCCCCGGAGCGGGAGTTGCTGGCCGCCAGCCGCATCTTCCTGCGGGAGCTGGAAACCCGGATCGTGGCCGGTGAAAGCTTCGCGTTCGAAACCACCCTGGCTGGACGCGCCTATCTGCGAATGGTCGACCGGCTGCGCCGCGACGGCTGGCGGGTGGACCTGATCTATCTGGCGCTGCCCAGCGCGGAGATGTCAAAGCTGCGCGTCGCCGAGCGGGTGGCCCACGGTGGGCACGCCATCCCGGAGGCGGATATCGAGCGGCGCTTCCCGCGCAGCCTGCGCCACCTGCTGAACGACTTCAGCCGCCGCGTCGACCGCTGCATCTGCTTCATGAACGATGGTGAAAATCCGGAGCTGGTCTTCGAGCAGTGCGGAGACCAGCGTACCATCCTGCGCGCTGACTACTATCAACTATTGCTTGAGAGGGCCGAACGATGAACGCCAAGCAAATCACGACCCCGTCCCCGGAGGGCCAGAAGCAACTGGACGCGCTCCGGAAGTCCGTTGCGAATGTTCTGGAGAAGAAGCGGCGTCTGGGTCAGTACGCTGTCACCTGGGAGAACGGCAAGCCGGTGGTGCGGGGTGAAGACGCGCCCGTCGTGCCGGCAAGGGCGCGCTGACTGCGGTGGTGCTCTGACCCCTCGGGACCCCCACCGACCACGGAACCGAGCATGAAGCGCACCAGCGAAGCCGCTTTTGAAACCGCCATCGAGTGGGTCCTGCTCGGCGAGGGCTATACGTCGCTCGATGGCACGGGCTTTGACCGCGAGCGGGCGATCTTCCCCGATGAAGCGCTGGACTTCATCCGTGCCACCCAAACCAATGTGTGGGAGAAGCTGGCGGCGTTGCATGGCGAGCAGACCGGCACGCGGGTGCTGGAATCGCTGTGCAAGTGGCTGGACACCCACGGCACGCTGGCCACGCTGCGTCACGGTTTCAAGTGTTTCGGCAAGACCTTGCGGATGGCCTTCTTTCGTCCGGCGCACGGCCTGAACCCTGAGCTGGAGGCGCGCTATCAGGCCAATCGGCTGGGGCTCACCCGACAACTGCACTTCAGCCGCAAGTCCCAAAAGTCGCTCGATGTGGTGTTGTCGGTCAACGGCATTCCGGTCGTAACGCTGGAGCTCAAGAACCCCTTGAGCCGACAGACGGCGGCGAATGCCATCCACCAGTACCGCAACGACCGTGACCCCCGTGAACCGATCTTTGTGTTCACCAAACGCACGCTGGTGCATTTCGCTGTGGATACCGAAGAGGCTCACATGGCCACGCGTCTGGCCGGTTCATCCACTCACTTTCTGCCCTTCAACCGGGGCCTGGACGGCGGAGCCGGCAACCCGCCCGACCGCGAGGGGCGCAACTACAAGACGGCGTACGTGTGGGAAGAGGTCCTGCAACGCGACAGCTTGCTCGACCTGCTCGCCCGCTTTCTGCATCTCGATATGCAAGAGAAGACGACGGACGACGGCAAGAAGATTCGCAAGGAAAGCCTGATCTTCCCGCGCTATCACCAGTTGCAGGCGGTGCGCCCGATGGTGGCCGCCGCTGCCATCGAAGGTGTGGGACATAACTATCTGGTTGAGCACTCGGCAGGCAGTGGTAAAAGCAATACGATTGCCTGGCTGGCGCACCGCCTGTTAGTTCGCGCCGCTATAAGGCCATTTCGGTGGCGGCGTAATGAGGCCACTGGACTCGCGGCGCAATGAGGCCAGAGCAATCGCGGCACAATAAGGCCACGTAGAAGGCAAGTAGAGGCGGTTTTGGACTTCCGATTGTGTAACCTCTGGCAATTTTGCCGGGGGCAGGCGCAATGGCTAACAGGAAGTTCGAAATGTACGAAATACGACAAATGATTCAACGCCTGCGACTGGGCGAAAGCAATCGGGCGGTCGCCCGAGCACAGGGGGTCGGGCGCGACACCGTCGCACGTGTGCGAGACATCGCCGCCGCGCAGAACTGGCTGGAGGCGACGAGCCCGCTGCCGGACGACGCGACGATGGCGCGTTACTACCAGACGGCGGGCGGCGGGGCGGTCAAGAACGCGAGCCACCTGTCCACTGTGGAGCCCTTTCGCGAGAACGTTCTCGAGTGGCACCGTCAGGGCATTGCCGTGAGCAGCATCCGCCAGGCGCTGGCCCGCCGGTACGGCTACGGCGGCAGCGTGCATGCCGTCTATCGCTTCCTGCGTAGCGAAGCGGCCCCCGCCCCGGTGGCGACCGTGATGCTCGACTTTGCCGTCGGCGAACAAGCGCAGGTCGACTTCGGTTCGGGACCGCTGATCACCGACCGCCATTCCGGCGAGGTGTTCAAGACCTGGTTCTTCGTCATGACCTTGTCGTGGAGTCGGCACCAGTACGCCGAAGTGGTGCGCAACCAGAGCGTCGAGACCTGGCTGGCCTGCCACCGGCACGCCTTCGAGTGGTTCAACGGCGTCCCGCGCAAGGTACGGATAGACAACCCGAAGTGCGCGATCACGCGCGCCTGCTACTACGAGCCGACGGTGCAGCGCGCCTACGCCGAACTCGCGCTCGGCTATGCCTTTGTAATCGACCCCTGTCCGGTCGCGGACCCGGCCAAGAAAGGCCGCGTGGAGTCGGGAGTCAAATATGTCAAGGGCAACTTCATGCCGCTGCGCGAGTTTCATAGCCTGGCGCACGCGAATGCGCAATTAGAGGCGTGGATTCAGGGCGAGGCAGGCAATCGCCTCCACGGCAGTACGCGTGAGCGGCCGCTCATGCGCTTCAACGAAACCGAGCAAGCGCTGCTGCAGCCGCTGCCCGCCGTCGCGCCAACGTGCCCAACCTGGGCTAAGGCCAAGCTGCACGGCAACGGCCACGTCCAGCATGCGTATTGCCACTACTCAGCGCCGTTTCGCCTGATCCACCAGACGCTGTGGTTGGAAATCACGCCGGATGTCGTACGCCTCTATCACGAGCACGAGCTGGTGGCGATCCATCCGCGCCTGTTCAAAGCGGGTACGCGGTCGACCGTCGCGGATCATCTGCCACCCGACGCCCAGGCTTACTTCATGCGCGATCCGCAGTGGTGCTTGACCCAGGCCACGGCGGTCGGGCCGGCTTGTCGGGCGGTCGTCGAGAGCTTGTTCGCGAAGCGTGTGCTCGATCAGCTGCGCGCCGTCCAGGGCTTGCTGCGCTTGGCCGATCAGTTCGGTCGCAACCGACTCGACGCGGCGTGTAGCCGCGCGCTGAACTTTGGTACGCCGAGCTATCGCACGATCAAGCAGATCCTCCAGACCGGACTCGACCAGCAGCCGGAGTTGATCGACGCGCCGACGCTGGAAGCGCCCTATCTGAGTGGCGGCCACTTCCGCCGCCAACCCTCCGATCTGTTGCATTGAGCCGCCGCACGGCGCGCCGCTCCTTGCTCATCCCTTATCTATCTGGAATCCTCTCATGAATCCCATGCTCCCACTTGAACCCCTGCTCAAGCAACTGCGCCTGTCCGGCATCCTCGACTCGCTCGAGGCGAGAAACCGTCAGGCGATCGAGGCCAAGCTGGCCTACACCGACTTCCTGGCGTTGCTGGTCGAGGACGAAGTCGCCCGTCGTGATCAGCGTCAGTTTGCCCAGCGCCTGCGCAAGGCGCAGGTGGTCGGCGACAAGACTCTGGAACGTTTCGATTGCAGCCACAGTCCGTCGGTCAATCACGCCTTGATTGCCGAGCTGGCAACCTGCCGATTCGTCCTCGAACAGGCGCCGGTTCTGATCGCCGGTCCGACCGGTACGGGCAAGTCTCACCTGGTCCAGTCGCTCTGCCATTGCGCACTGCGCGCCGGCCATGAGGTCCTGTTCATTTCGCACGCCAAGCTACTGGCTCAGCTGCACGCGGCGCGGGCGACCGATTCCTTTGAGCGCAAGCTGCGTCAACTGGCCCGCGTCGATGTGCTGGCAATTGATGACTTCGGGCTGCGTCCTATGCGCTCGCCGCAGGATGAGGATTTCCACGATCTGATTGATGCCCGTTATGAGCGCACGACCACCTTGCTGACCAGCAATTTGCACTTCGACGAGTGGGGCGCGGCGTTTCCCAACAAGTTGATGGGGGCGGCGACGCTCGACCGTTTGCGCGACCGTGCTTATCAGATCATTCTCGACGGCGAGACCCGGCGCAAACCGCGGCCCCTGCCGGAAGTCCGGTCGCCCGTCCAGGCCACGGCGGGCAGGGACGCTTCCAAGCCTCCCCCGGCCGCACGTTAGACCCTCAGCGGCGAGCAAACCCTGGGGCGCTGCCCCAGACCCCGCACTCGCCGTGAGGCAGCCGCCGGGGATGAAAAAACATCCCCGACAACTGCCGTCAGCGTCTGCGACCTCCAGGGTGTCAAGGGGCTTTCGCGGCATAAACGCCAAACAGCCGGCATTTATTCCACGGTCCCCTGGACACCCTTCCGGTCGCCACTTGCCACGTTGCAAAAAGACTGAAAACGGCGTAAAACCGACCCGTCCGAAACCGCTAAAACAGCCACTTCTGCTGGCCACATTACGCCGCGATTCGCTGGCCTTAATGTGCCGCAAATTGACACCGCCTGTCCAGCCTGCACAACGAACGCGATGAGCGGGTGTTCGACAGCGTGGTGGTCATCACCGACCGGGTGGTGTTGGATCGTCAGTTGCAGAACACCATTTACCAGTTCGACCACCGCCAGGGCGTGGTGCAGAAGATCGACGAGGATTCGCGCCAGCTCGCCGAGGCGCTGGAAGCCGGCGTGCCGATCATCATCACCACGTTGCAGAAATTTCCGTTCGTGTCCGGGCAGCTAGCCAAGCTGAGCGAGGAGCGCGGCGAAGGCGGCAAGAGCCATCTGCCCGCGCGCAAGTACGCGGTGATCATCGATGAGGCGCACAGCTCGCAATCGGGCGAAACGGCGACGGAGCTCAAGGGTGTGCTGGGCGGCGCGGAGCTGCGCCGCAAGGCGTGGGAAATGGCCGAGGAGGAGTGCGAGCTCGAACTCGAGCGCCTGTTCCGCTCCATGGCCAAGCGGGGCCATCAGCCGAACATGAGCTTTTTCGCCTTCACCGCCACGCCTAAACACAAGACGCTGGCGATCTTCGGCCGCAATGGCCAAGCCTTCCACCGCTACACCATGCGCCAGGCGATTGAGGAAGGCTTCATCGAGGACGTGCTGAAGAATTACGTCACCTACAAGACCTACTACAAGCTGATCAAGAAGGCCGAGGACGACCCCAACGTCGAGCGCAAGAAGGCCGCCAAGGCGTTGGCCCGCTTCATGCGTCTGCACCCACACAACATCGGCCAGAAGAGCGAGGTGATGGTCGAGCACTTTCAGCACTTTACCCGGCACAAGATCGGCGGGCATGCCAAGGCGATGGTGGTGACCGGCTCGCGGCTGGAGGCGGTGCGCTACAAGCAGGAGTTCGACCGCTACATCCAGGAAAAGGGCTACCCGATCAAGAGCCTGGTGGCGTTCTCCGGTACGGTGGAAGACGACAAGATCCCGGAGAAGTCGTACACGGAGGTCGAGATGAATGGCGGCCTCAAGGAGAAGGAACTGCCCGACGCCTTCGCCAAGCCGGACTTCCGCGTGCTGTTGGTGGCCGAGAAGTACCAGACCGGCTTCGATCAGCCGCTGCTGCACACGATGTATGTGGACAAGCGCCTGGCGGGCATTCAGGCCGTGCAGACGCTGTCGCGCTTGAATCGTACCCATCCGCTCAAGGACGACACTTTCGTGCTCGATTTCGTCAATGAGCCCGGCGAGATCCAGGAGGCTTTCCGTCAATACTACGAAGGCTCCGTGATGGGCGAGCAGGTCGATCCCGACAAGCTGTACGAGGTCAAGGCCGAGCTCGATGCCTCGGGGATCTACCTCCAGACGGAAGTGGCCGAACTGGCGCGGGTGTTCTTCGCCCCGAAACGCCGCCAGAGCCCCGCCGACCACAAGACGATGAACGCGATCCTCGATCAGGCGGTCGCGCGCTTCGTGCAGTTGCAGAACACGGAAGAAGAGGAAGCCGAGCTGTGGCGTGGCAAGTTGCAGGCCTTCCGCAATCTTTACAGCTTTCTGAGCCAGGTGATCCCCTACCAGGACAGCGATCTGGAAAGGCTGTTCACGTACCTGCGGCTCCTCGCGTTGAAGCTGCCCAAGCGCAAGAGCGGGTCGGGTTACCAGTTCGACGAGGAGGTCGAGCTCGACTACTATCGCTTGCAGAAGATCAGTGAAGGCTCGATCAGCCTCGACGAGGGCTATGCCAAACCGCTGGACGGCCAGCGCGAGGTGGGGTCGGGCATGGTACGCGAAGAGCTCGTTTCGCTGTCTCGCCTGATCGACTTCATCAACCAGCGCTTCGGCGGCGAGTTGAACGAGGCGGACCAGTTGTTTTTCGATCAGATCGCTGAAGCGGCGAGCCTGAACGAATCACTGCAGAAGGCGGCAGCGGTCAACTCCCTCGACAAGTTCCAGTTGGTGTTCCGGCAGGTGCTCGAGTCCCTGTTCATTGAGCGGATGGAGCTGAACGAGGACCTGTTCTCCGATTACATGGGCAAGCCGGAGATGCAAGAGCTTGTCTCAAAATGGCTGGGTAGCCAAGTCTATGACCGACTGGCTGAGGCAAGGAAGGCGGGCAGATAATCACCCAGAAGTTTAGACACGCGCTGTCCCCGCTCGCCGGGATTCCCGCGGAAGCGAGCGATCGCTGGCACGACGATCGCAACCACTAGCGACGTCATCTCCTGTCGTGATAGCTTTGCGGTTCCAGGTCCAACAAGGAGATTCCTCAATGAATGAACAACCCACCAGCCAGCGGCTCAGGCGTGTCTCGATCGGGCTGACCGTGCTTTCCCTTGTCCTGCTCGGTGCATGCGGCAAACAGGTGGAACCCCAGGTCGACCGTGTTGCTGCGGAAGCCAAAGCAAAGCTTGAGGCAGAAGCGAAGGCGGTCGAAGCGGCGGCGAAGGAAGCCGAAGCACGGGTGATTGCCATCGAGAGCTACGTCTACGCCTATCCGCTGGTTACGATGGAAATGACGCGCCGCATCATGACCAACGTGGAAGCACCGCAAGGCTCCCGGGCTCCGATGGGGCACTTCGTCCGGATGCGCAGCTATCCCGACGCGTCGTACCGCGATGTCACGGCGCCGAACGCCGACACGCTCTACACGACCACCTGGATCGACGTGTCCAAGGAACCCTGGATCCTGAGCCTCCCGGACATGAAGGACCGCTACTTCCTTTTCCCGATGCTCGACGGCTGGACCAACGTGTTCCAGGTGCCGGGCAAGCGGACGACGGGCACGAAGGCGCAGACCTACGCCATTACCGGACCGGGCTGGTCGGGCGAATTGCCTGCTGGCGTGACCGAGTACAAGGCACCGACGGGTCTGGTCTGGGTTCTCGGGCGCATCTACAGCACCGGTACCCCCGAGGACTACAAGGCGGTGCACACATTGCAGGACAAGATCTCGGTCGTGCCTTTGTCTGCCTACGGGAAGCCCTACTCGCCGCCCCCCGGCACGGTCGATCCGGCCATCGACATGAAGACCGCCGTGCGCGAGCAAGTCAATGCGCTCGATGCCACCGCGTACTTCAAGCTCTTCGCGGAACTGCTCAAGACCAATCCGGCGGCCGCTGACGATGCTCCGATGCTGGCCAAGCTGTCCAAGATCGGCATCGTTCCGGGGCAGGATTTCGACGTCGCCAAGCTCGATCCCGCCGTGGCCAAGGGCCTTGCCGGGGCGCCCAAGCCGGCTCAGGACCTGATCATGGACTGGATGAAGGCCGGCATCGTGGCGGGCGACATGAAGCTCGAAAACGGCTGGCTGTTCACGACAAAGACGGGCCTGTACGGCACGAATTACCTGCAGCGTGCGCTCGTCACCGCGATCGGCCTCGGCGCCAACCGGCCGGAAGATGCCGTGTATCCGACTTCCACGGGACCGGACATTGCCGCCAAGTACAACGGCGAGAAAAAGTACGTCCTGCGCTTCGAAAAGGGCCAACTGCCGCCCGTGAACGGCTTCTGGTCACTGACGATGTACGACGCGGACTACTTCTTTGTCGACAACAAGCTGAATCGCTACACCTTGAGCCAGCGCAACAAGCTCAAGGCGAACGCGGACGGATCGGTCGATCTTTACATCCAGAACGAATCGCCGGGCAAGAGCAAGGAATCGAACTGGCTGCCGGCACCCACGGGTGACTTTATCCTGATGATGCGTTTGTACTGGCCGAAGGAACAGGCGCCGTCGATCCTCGATGGCAGCTGGAAGGTTCCCGAGGTCAAGGAAGCGTCCTAGCCGGGTGCCCGGGCCGGTCGGCTACCGCGCCTGCCGCTGAAGGACAGTCTGAAGACAAAAAGCCCGCCGGACGGCGGGCTTTTTCTTGCCGCGTGGGCGCATTTGAAATCAGGTACTGCCCCGTGCAATCGTGATCCAGAGGAAGACCCAGCGACCTGTGCAGTTCGAACTGAGCGAGCCGACGAGAGCAGCCGTCACCGCGTGGCTGGAAAAGTCTCAGCGACGCGGTGACCAGTTTCTTTTCCCAAGTCGGGTGGCAAAGTCGCTGCATGTCTCGACTCGGCAGTACGCAAGGATCATGTCGGACGCGTGCTGACGGCCATCAGCGGCCGGTGAGGCAATCGAGAACTTCATTGTTGGGGCGACTGCTGTGCCGCCGAAACCGAACCTGTAGTCGCAGTGGCGCGTTGGTTGCCAGCACCTCATAACGACGGTGACGCCGGCTGGTCAATGCCGCCCATGCCATCAGCGACGTGGTGGCCTCGTCCGGAGTCCGGGGCAAGATTACCATTCAGTCGCGAGTGGAGGCGGGATGGTTCGGGTGCGAATCGCCGACACCGGGAGCGGCATCCCCCTCGCTGTCCGGTCGCGGGTGTACGATCCCTTCTTCACCACCAAGCCGGTGGGCAAGGGCACCGGCCAGGGGCTGGCCATCGCCCGTTCGATCGTGGTGGACCGTCACCACGGCACCATCGACTTCGAGAGCGAGGTCGGCCGGGGAACCACCTTGACCGTCCGCTTGCCGATGCACCCCGGCGCTTCAGTCGACCCGCTGTGCCCGAGCCCGGAACCGGCGGGGTGAGAGCGGAGATCACGCGCTGACTACAGACAGGATCTGCTGACAACGATTGTGGACACTCTCGAGCGGTACTGAAATGGGAGCGTAGCCCAAGGACTCGTAGACCCCCGGCAGGAGAGCGGCCAGCTGATGTTGGTACGCCTCATCCTCCATCCGAATCCCGTCACGCACGAACGGCACGGGTGCCAGCAGGAAGACCTTCCAGTAGCGGAAAGCAGCACAGCTGCGCATCAGATCCGGATCCTCAGGCAGGCCGTCCGCGAGGCGAAAGGCGACATTGTCCGGCAATCCGTAGTCATGGAAGACAAGCTGATCCGGGGGCAACCCGGCGGCGTTAGACAACATGCGCAGGAACAGCTTGCGATGCAGAGACGCCCCCGAGCTACGAAGCTGCTCGAGGTCCAAGCCTGCTGCACGCTGATCCTCGAAATGTTTGCGCGAGAGATCGGAGTTCGTGCGAAACCCACGCCTGGACAGTTCTTGAAGGAGCGTAGTTTTTCCGGAACAGGGTGGGCCAGAGATGATGCACCATCGGGTTTGATGGTTCGGAGCTGCCGCTAGCAGAGCTGGTATTTGGTCTTCGGCTGGACTGACATCCGTCATCTGTCATCACACCTTGGGCTTTGTGCCGGAATTTCTGCGCAAGTATGCGGCTACACAATCTCGTAGATCAGTGCCTGTCAGGTTGGCCAATGAGACCAACCACATCAGGACGTCGCCAATCTCCTCTTCGATATTCTCTGCGTTCCGCCGGGAAAGAGCGGTAGCTAGCTCGCCGACCTCTTCAACGAAAAAGAGGAAGGTCTTTTCTGGCCCGCGAGCCTGGTCCACCGTGGAGTATCGCTGACCAACCCAGGTCTGTAGATGGGACAAGGAATCAGGTGGGCTATCCGAAATGGTCATTTTCCCAGGTCCTTTTCGCTTCGCTTATCGAGGATTGTCTTAAGCTGTTCCCTGGTGTCTACAGTGATGCCGAGAGACATGGTCCAGGTTGTCTTGTGCTTGTGAAGGACATCCCAGATGGCGCTTCGTCCAAACAGATATCCCATCACACGGGCGGCACTATCCACCGACGGGAACTGGAGATTCACGCGAAGTCTGCGGCGAAACCAGGTGAGTTGAGAGTTCCGGGCGGAATGAAATCCGGCGGCACGCGACTGACGCCACTCCTCGAAGTTGCGTGCGGTAATTCCATCAGGCACGAAGCGATACCACATCTCGTTCAGTTCGTCGTTGAAGGTCTCGTCCCATCCGATGGTGATCAGCTTGCCACCGGGGCGCAGACATCGATGCACAGCTTCGATCTCAGACCAGATGCGATCCTGCTCCGAGTACCGACTGGGAAAGGCGAAGTTCGCAATCACTAGCAGCCTGTCGGACTTGAGGTTTAGAAAACCGCCAAATTTCACAATGCGGAATGAAAAGGCCGGATTTTCTCGACTTTGCGGCCTTTTGGACGGTTTTCTCCTCGTTTTCCCTACTGTGGGCGCAATTTGGCCATGCGCTTCAAGTTCCACGCCAGGCAGACCAGCGTCCACTCGCCCGTGACCTTCTTCAAACCGCGCAGCGAGAACTGGCGAAAGCCCATGACCGATTTGATGATACCGAAGACCGGCTCGACGGTCTGCTTGCGCAAGGCATAGAGGGCTCGTCCCGCTTTGGTCTTCAAGCGATGCGACAGGGCCTGCACGGGTGTCGCATTCTCCGGCAGCGGCGCCGGTTCGCTGTGCCGCTCCCGCCAGTCAGGGTGGTGCTCGTCGCGAGCCACCGCGATCACCGGATCGATACTGGCGGCCTCGCATGCCTTGATGTTCTTCTCGCTGCAGAAGCCACTGTCGGCGATCAAACTTTCCACGGGACCCAGCACCTCGGCTTGTGCCTTGAGCGTCGCCAGCATCGGCTCGACCTGCTCTTTGTCATTGGGGGCTTGCGTCACGCCGACCGCCACAACCAGCATCGTCGCCGCATCAACCCCGGCCTGGGCGTTGTACGCTTGTTCGAAGCCGCCACCGGCCACCGGCATGATGCGCGATTCTTCGTCGGTCAGATTGATCTGGTCACTGTCCCGTGCGCCGGGCTCGGGGGCTTTCGGCGGCTTGCCGCCCAACTTCTTGCCGGCCGCTTCTTCCTTGGCCGCGCGCCGCGCCATTTTCTCGTCGTAATCGGCTTTCTCTCGCTGATAACGCTCTTCGGCCCGGGCAGCAATCTTCGCCTTGGCCACTGCCATCGCCGCCAGCCGATCTTCACGACGCTTGATTTCTTCGGGCAGGCTGACGCCGTCCGGAACGTCGGCTTGATCCGCCTGTTCCGCCAAGCTGAAGAGTTCCTGCACCTCAGCCTTGAGCTGGGCTTCCAGCTTTTCGATGTGTCCGTGGGAGAGCGCGCTGTGCCTTGAGGCGTTGGCGTCGATCTTCGTGCCGTCAAGACAGACGTTACCTAGCTTGAGCAGCTTCATTTCCTTGGCCATCGCCAGGACCTGCAGAAACAGGTCGCTCAGTTCGTCCAGAAAACGCCGGCGGAACGTCGCCAGGCTGTCGTGATCGGGATGGCTTCCGGCGGCAATGTAGCGGAAGGCTACCGAATCGTAGGTTGCCCGCTCCAGCCTGCGGCTGGAGAAAATACCCGTGGCGTAGCCATAGACCAGAATTGCCAGCAGGGTCGCCGGATGGTACGCCTTCGATCCACGTCCAGCGTACTGTCGCGTCAGCTTCGACAGGTCCAGCTGGTCGACTACCTCCACGATGAATCGCGCCAGGTGATCCTGGTTCAGCCAATCGTCCAGTGACGGCGGTAGCAGGTAGTCGGTCTTACGGTCGGTGACGATGAAGTGGGACATGCCGGCCCTCGGTTGCTTCAAAAGGCATGATTATAGCATATCCGGTGGGGAGCAAGCCGAAAGTCCGACAGGCTGCTAGCGAGCTCGATTGCTCGCCCACGACGCTTGCCGCTGCCTCTATGGCACCTTGGCGTATCACGATGCGATCGCTGCCAATGCACTCTCGTGTGGCGCGCTGGTTCAGGAAGCGGCACATCTCCTCGCTGACATCCAGGCAGAACATCTGCCCTTCGAACGCGAAGTGCTCCAGGAAGTACCAGGCCAGGCGGCCGGTGCCGCTGCCGAGGTCGATCGGATTCACGATCTCCGCGCCCTCCAGCAGATGCTGAAGCAAGCCAAAGCATACGTTTTCCGGGTCCTGACAGGCGCTGAACTCATGATAGATACTCGGGTTGCCGTACCACTTGTCGCCCTTGTCGACGATCATGCCGTTCTCGCTCGCGCCCACGGTGCGGGCGATGAACGAGTTCTGGCGGCTGTAATAGTTGGTCAGCGCATACAGCGACTCGGTAATGGTCCCAACTACCTCGTCGTTGATCTCCAACCTGAGGCGCTGCCGTAGCCCTTCGGCGCTTCGGGGTAGGTCGATTCTGCCCAGCCCCTCCGCGGCGATTACCCGGAGATGGGGCGTGTCATGGCGCAGAAATTCCAGAAGGTCATCGACGAAGTGAGGGGATCCGAGGCGTGAGATCGCGTGCAGGGAATAGAACTGGATCTCATAGTCCTGGTCTCGGGCCAGTCGTTTTAGCGCCGCACGGATGTGCTGGTCGTGGTGATTCAAACGAGCCAGCAACCATACCGCCGCCAGCAGGTCCTCCTTGGTGCCGCTGATGCTGCTCCTGCTTCCCACGACGGCGCGCAGGCGAGGTATGATCGCTTTTTCGAGGTTTCGTGAGTCGCTCTGCAAGAGGATTCCGATACGGGATTTCTCGTTGCCCAATGAATTCAGACAGAGGTCAAGGTCGGGGACTCCCTGGTACTTCAGGGCAGCTTTCAAATAACTCACAGCCTCGACCAGCCCGATCCGTTCCAGGGAGAATGCCGCTCTCCACCAGGATTGGGGGTTGTCAGCGAGGGCCACCGTTTCCTCCAAGAAGTCGATGATGCGCTGGTCTCGAAGCAAGAACTGCCCCAGACACCAGGTCAACCCGATGGACTCGCGCAGTCGGGTCCGCAGCGCACCGTCGGCAGGAATGGAGGAGAACAGAGGTTCCGCTGGCGCGTGCTGCAGCAGACTTCCACAGTTCCAGTCGTAGGTCCGCGGAACGTTACGGGCAAACTGACTGAGCAGATGAGGGATGGTCGTCTTGAAGGCGGAGCACGCATCGAGCTCACGAGCCAACCGTCGCAGCACGGCCTCCGACAAGGCGTGGTCCATCAAGCTGGTGACCTGTCCGGCCACGAGTTCTGCGACCATCTGGCCGTAGGCGACAGCGGTCATTGATGCACGGCGATGGGCAACGCTGGTGCCGGCGTCATTCGATCAATGATGCTCTGGTCGCTTTCCGCGTCGCGTCCGGCGACCCGTTTGAAGGAGAAGGAGAACTTGGTCGCCTGGGGATCGCGGTTGAAGAAGAATCCTTGGCCGCTATCGAGCTTGCCGGAGTTGCTCGATCGGAAGTCCATGCAACAGACGCCGGCGGCGTCGGATTGGTTCTCAAGGCTCTGATGGGCAGTGTACGTATAGAGGACTTGATTGAGTGAGCTGGAAATGCTGACGTGCTGGCTGTCGAAGGTGCGGAGCTCATTACGATTGATGTCGTAGTTTCGTCCGTGCATGCAGTACGACTTGGATTCCGCATTGTAGGAAATCGTGAGGACGGTGTAGGGATTCCCGGGCAAGCCGGGGATGTGTTCGAGCCAGCGTCCCTCCAGCGCCGCCCGCGGATCCAGCAATCGTCTCAGCGGACGAAATCTCAGCGGCAGTTCCAGTAACAGGTATTCGCCAGCCTTCGTGAGAATGATCCCCACGCAAGCGCTGGCAATGACGGCCAGCAGGCTTTCCACCTGGCGGCTCTCCAGATGCTTGAGCAGGGTGATCGCAACGACGTTGCCTGCTCCCAGCAAGATGGTAGCCAATAGCTGTTTCATCTCTGCTCCGATCAGTTCAGCCTGACGCAAGACAGCTAACGGGTTGATTCGAATTCGTTCTCGGTAGGACTGGAAGGATAAGAGATCCAACGGTGCCAACGAGAGTATATGCGCCTTCATCAAACGGCGTCAATCTCGCACTTGGGCCGGGGAGCCCGTGAAAAGTCATACGAGTCCCGCCCCGCTCAGCGCCAGGGGCCATTCGCCGGGGACGAGTCCTCTCACGACGGGCAATGGGAGCTCGTCTGGCATTGGCATCGAGCTTTGCGCTTGTGCGCCTGCACGCTCCCCAACACATCACCTCTACCAAGCAATGCGCTCGACGGATTCGCACTTCCGCACCGGTTGGGGCTGGGTTCGTCCTCGCCCAGGGTGGCGCCCGGCATCTCCGAGAGCGGGGCGCTCGGGCTCTAGGCGTGGCGGCGATACTGGCTCACCCACGAAGCAAGCGTCGCCTCAATGCAAAGCGAATGTCCGGAGTAGGGGCGGTACCGGTCGTCGGAAGTTGGTGAAGTTCAATGACCGCTATGGGTCGGGAGTGCGCATTCGCCAGAAAGGCAAGCTGCCGTTCGCGACCTATCAAGGTTGAACGGCAGGTAAGCGGTAGATTGCTGCCTGATTGAGCTACACAGGCCAACGGCCGTTATGGCTGATAGGCGATCGTTCGCAGTGGTTCCTTGATCGCCTCTCAGTGATTGTTGGCATCCTCTCGCCTTGCCACGGGAATTGAGCGTCAACTCCTCACGTCTGCAGGGCACCTCGCGCCGCAATTCACGACGAGTGGCTGGAAGGATTGGGCTGGCTCGTTGAGCGTTACGGTGCTTGCCGATGACCGGATGACCTGCCTGCTGAAGCTTCGTCAGCTACCCGGCGCATACACCAGCTCGGGAACCACCATCTCCCACGATTCGCATTGCGCGCTGATCCGGGACCGGTATGCCTCCGCCACGTCCCTCGGTCGGCGCACGTGGATGGCAGCGACGCGGGCTTCGATGCCGTGCATGTGGGTTTCCGGTTCGAAGTGCTGCGACAGGGCGCCGACGTCGACCCCTTGCGCATCGCACAGTCGCCAGGCGCCGGCCGATGTTTGGCGAAGCGCGATCCGGCTGCCTGCGGTGAGTGCGGCCAGTGCCCGGTGAATGGCGTGGCCGGGAGGATGGCGTGCGGCAAAGTCGAGGTCGATCTGTCGCCAGCCGAGTCGCCGATGGCGACGCGCCAGTTCGGGTGGCGGCGTTGGCAGCGGCGTCGCGCGGCGACGCAGGAAGGCCGGCGAGTCGGACGGCCCTCCTGGCAAAGCATCGAGCCAGGCCTGACCGCGATCGAAGCGCGCCAGCGCCAGCGTCTTGCGGGCGCGTGTCATGGCCACGTAGTACAGGCGGCGCGTGGCGTCCGCATCCTCGTTGGCGCCGCTTCGCAGCCAGTCGCCATCGAGGACCGCGACGTGATCGAATTCGAGACCCTTGGCCCGGTGCGCGGTCAGCAGCAGCAAGCCGGTCTGCCGACGGCGCGCTTCCCGGCCCCACTCGGCCAACCAGTCGAGGAAATGGTCGAGCGGCAGTTCGGCGTCACCGGCATCGAGCGCATACTCGGCCACTGCCTCGCGCAGATAGCTCCACCAATGGGCGTCAGGCCGACCCTCGGGCTGCAGTGCCAGCCACTGCCGGATCGTTGGTACGTCGATCAACGCACTGTCGCGCGTTCGCAACCAGCCGATCATCGCCTGCGTTTCGCGCAGAGTCCAGAAGCCGCTGCGGTCTTCATCGGCCTGCTGCACCGGCATACCCCGGAGTTCGCAATAGCTGCGGAGCGGGTCGAGTGAGCGCCAGTTGCCCGGCGCCTTCCTGGCGGGAGCGATCATGGACACCGAGTGGGTTCGATCAGGAGTGCATGGACCTGTTGCGCCACCATGTGCTGCTGGTCGTCATGCCAGTCTTTTTCCTGAGCACCGGCCTGCGCACCAACTGGACGCTCGGCGGTGAGGCCGTATTCGTCGCCGCCGGCATCCTGCTCGGCGTGTCGGTCAGCGGCAAGCTGCTCGGCGCGCACCTTGCTGGCCGCCTGCCCAACTGGGCACCGGGCGAGGCCAGCATCATCGGCTGGCTGCTGCAGACCAAGGCGCTGAGCATGATCATCGTTGCCAACTGCGTCAGCTCTGCCCCGACGACCTGCCCCATGGCGCAAAGTTACGTTCTGCGCGCTTCTTGGGCCTGTGTTGAAATGGGTGTAATTGGATGTAACATTGTCGGCATGATCGCCTCGCATGCCGTTCAGATAACCCCGGAAATCCTCAGTCTCATCGCCGGAATCGATGAGTTTAAGGGAGCTTGGCGCGCGCTCGGTACGCTGGCGCCGGATCGGCTGGCCGCACTGCGGCGGGTCGCCACCATCGAGAGCATCGGTTCATCCACCCGCATCGAGGGCAGCAGGCTGTCCGATCGCGAAGTCCAGCGCCTGCTGTCCAATCTGCAGATCAAGTCTTTCGCCACACGGGACGAACAAGAGGTAGCCGGCTACGCCGAGGTCATGGAACTGGTGTTTTCGTCCTGGCAGGACATCGCGCTGACCGAGAACCACATCAAGCAATTGCACCGCGATCTCCTGACCTACAGCGAGAAGGATGCATGGCATCGAGGCAACTACAAGACGACTGCCAACAGCGTAGTGGCCTTTGCTGAGGACGGGAAACAACTGGGCGTCGTCTTCGCAACCGCGACGCCATTCGACACGCCATCCCTGATGGCTGAACTGATCACCTGGTTCAACGCAGAACGTCAGGCAGGACAGCTTCACCCCTTGCTGCTCATCGGTATCTGGATCGTGATCTTCCTCGAGATCCATCCATTCCAGGACGGCAACGGCCGGCTCAGCCGGGTTCTCACAACCCTGTTGCTCTTGCAGGCCGGGTATGCCTACGTGCCTTACAGCTCGTTGGAAAGCGTGGTCGAGCAAAGCAAGGAGGCCTACTACCTGGCCTTGCGGCAAACGCAAGGCACGATCCGTACGACTTCGCCGAATTGGCAACCGTGGCTGACGTTCTTCCTGCGCACGCTCGCCGAACAGGTCCGTCGTCTCAATCGCAAGGTCGAGCGTGAAAAGCTGGTATTGGCCTCGCTACCTGAACTGTCGCTCCAGATTGTCGAGTTCGCACGCGAGCATGGTCGCATCACGATGGGCGATGCGATTCGACTGACCGGCGGCAATCGCAACACGCTCAAGCAGCATTTCCGGGCGCTGGTCGAGCAAGGCCGCCTGGGTCAGCACGGCGCCGGCAGGGGCGTCTGGTACGAGTTGCGATAGGGGAAATTCACGCCCGCCATTCGCCACCAAGGCGATCTTTCGCAACTCGAGGTCCACGACGAGCAGCGTGAGCGATTCGACTTGCTCGCCGAGCGTGTCATTGCCGATGACCCGACTACCTGCCCCCCGGAAACCTCGTCAACTGTCTGGTGCATACACCAGCTCGGGAACGACCATCTCCCAAGATTCACTCTGCGCGTTGATCCGCGACTGGTATGCCTCCGCCACGTCCCTCGGTCGGCGCACGTGGATGGCAGCGACGCGGGCTTCGATGCAGTGCATGTCGGCTTCCGGTTCGAAGTGCTGCGACAGCGCGCCAACGTCGACCCCTTGCGCATCGCACAGTCGCCAGGCGCCGGCCGATGTTTGGCGAAGCGCGATCCGGCTGCCTGCGGTGAGTGCGGCCAGTGCCCGGTGAATGGCGTGGCCGGGAGGATGGCGTGCGGCAAAGTCGAGGTCGATCTGTCGCCAGCCGAGTCGCCGATGGCGACGCGCCAGTTCGGGCGGCGGCACTGGCAGCGGCGTCGCGTGGCGACGCAGGAAGGCCGGCGAGTCGAACAAGGAGTGGGACGACGAGTGGGACGACGAGTCCGCCGGCCCTCCCACCAACGCGTCGAGCCAGGCCTGGCCGCGATCGAAGCGCGCCAGCGCCAGCGTCTTGCGGGCACGTGTCATGGCCACGTAGTAGAGGCGGCGCGTGGCGTCCGCATCCTCGTTGGCGCCGCTCCGCAGCCAGTCGCCATCAAGGACCGCGACGTGATCGAATTCGAGACCCTTGGCCCGGTGCGCGGTCAGCAGCAGCAGGCCGGTCTGCCGCCGACGCGCCTCCCGGCCCCACTCGGCCAACCAGTCGACAAAATGGTCGAGCGGCAATTCGGCGTCACCGGCATCGAGTGCATACTCGCTCACCGCCTCGCGCAGATAGCTCCACCAGTGGGCGTCAGGCCGACCCTCAGGCTGCATCGCCAGCCACTGCTGAATCGTCGGTACGTCGATGAGCGCACTGCCTCGCGTCCGCAACCCGTCGATCATCGACTGCGTTTCGCGCAGACTCCAGAAGCCGCTGCTGTCTTCATCGGCCTGCTGCACCGGGATACCCTGCAGTTCGCAATAGCTGCGCACCGGGTCGAGCGACCGCCAGTTGCGGGCAATGATGGCGCAGCGCGCCCAGTCCCACGCCGGTGCCAGTTGCGCCATGCGCTCGAATTCCGTGATCACGGCAAGGGCCTGGGTCCGCTCGTTGTCGCCGGCCGGCAGGATCTGCACGCGCCCCCGGCCGACCGGGTCGATGCTGGTCCATTCGCCGCCGGCGGCCTGCGCTTTGCGCGCCGCATCGATGTGGATCGGGTGCGCCTGCTTCATGCGGTTCGCCGCCGGGGCGATCAGCCGGTTGGCGGCTTCGATGATGTTGGCCGTCGAGCGATAGTTGTCGGTCAGGAAGGACGGTTTGGCGGCATAGTCGGCCTCGAAGCGACGGATGAACTCGACCGAGGCGCCTTTGAAGGCGTAGATGTTCTGGTCGTCATCGCCGACGGCGAAGAGGTTGATGCGGCCGTCCTCATCGGGCCGCGTGCGGCCGGCCAGGGCCGAAATCAGTTCGTATTGTTCGGGCGCGATGTCCTGATACTCGTCCACCAGAATCCAGCGGAAGCCGACCAGCAGGCGCTCGCGCTGCTGGTCCGCTTCCTCGGGCGGCAGATCCTTGCCCTTGAGGAGGTTGACCGCCTGGTCGATGATGTCCTTGAACAGGTCGCCATCCGTACCGCCGTTCTGCGTGGCCAGACTGGCGCCGGCCAGGCGCATGGCCAGCGCGTGCAGGGTGAGCACGGCCACGCCGCGGGCATCGTCGCCGATCAACTCGCCGAGGCGCTGGCGAATCTGCACGGCGGCGTGGCGGTTGTAGGCGAGCGCCAGGATGCCGTGAGGATTTTCGCGGCGGACGCGAATCAGGTAGGCGATGCGATGCACCAGCACGCGCGTCTTGCCGGAGCCGGGGCCGGCCAGGACGAGCACGTTGGTGCTCTCCCGCTCGTCAGCAACGATCTCGCGCTGTTGCCGGTTGTTCAGCACCTCGACGATGTCATGCCACGATTGCGGCGTCGTCTGGCGCGCCAGTTCCTTGTCGCGATCGGGCAGCCAGCGGCGCATGAACTCGTCGCGTTGCAGGCTGAAGTAGTCCATCGTCAGGTGCAGCGCCTCGGCCATGGCCTCGAGCCCGCGTTGCACGTACTCGGCCATGACGTGAATCTGCACCACCTGTTCGTCGTAGTGGAGCTGCAGCGGCGCGAAATCCCCGGGCATGAACTTCCGCTTCCAGTCGGGCTCCAGGCGAATCGTCATGGCCGGCCGGAAGACGGCAAGTCCCTTGTTGAGGCGGATGATCTCCTGCTCGTGCAGCCAGAGCAGCGCGCGGTCGAGCAGCTTGGGCGTGATCGTCCTTTCTGCCTTGAGCAGGAGGTCGGCTTCCAGCGCGGCCAGCAGTTTGCCCAGCGTCGTTTCGGCCAGTTGATCGTTGCCGCGGGCGCCGGCAGGCAGACAGGCGAGCAGGTGGTCGAGCAGGCAGCCGGCGGCGGCTCGGCGGCGTCTGGCGGTGGCTTCCACGGCCGACCATTCGCGTTGCAGTTCGATGCCCAGCGACTCGACATCGACACGCCGCAGCTTCATGCTGCCCTGGCCGCCCTCCTCGTCGCGGCCGTCGGCGGCGAGGCTGCTCAACAGTTGGCGCAGGCGCTCGGGCAGGGCGTCGGCGTGGCCGGCATCCTTCAGGTGCTGGTTGGCGTAGCGCAAATGGAGTATCGACGATTCGCCACGGCTCAGGTCCGGGTGCTGCTCGCGCAGCAGGCCGATCAACGCCGATTCGAGTGCGGCGGCCTGCGCGAAGCGCTTCTTCGACGACCTCTCGACGCCGACGTGGAGGTAGGCGGTCAGCGCCGTATCGTTGCTGGCCAGTCCCAGCGCTTCGAGGTCGTAGAACGCGGCGCGGACCTTTTCGGGGGAAAGCCCGGAAACGAGCATCAGCTCGTCGGTCGAGATGCCTTCATCGACCGGCGCGCCGATCAGCGCGCCGACAATCGCCAGCAGCCCTTTCCGATACTCCGGCGCGATGACCCTTCTCTCGATCTTCTTGCGCGCTTCGTCGAGCGAGGCGACGCGCAGCGAGGACGGGAAAACCTGTACCCGGTTTTCCTCGCGCGTGAGCAGCGCGGCTTCTTCCAGCCACGACACGGCGGTGCGCACGCGCGTGTCGTCGGTGGCCGAATCGCGCTCGAAAGCCCCGTCTTCGTCCTCGGCGAGAATCTCGCCGGCGGTGGCGATCAGGTCGCTGCTTTTTCCTCCCTCCTTGCCACCCTCCCTACGCTTCTTCCGCTCAAGATTGCGCAGCGAGTGCAGGATGGCCTGGATTTCCTTGCGCGATAGCCTTGAGCGCGCCGACATGCCGAACTGCCGTTCGACATCCTCGACGGTGTACAGCAGGACGCAGCGTGCCGACTGGCTATCGCGCCCGGCACGACCGGCTTCCTGCAGGTAGTTTTCCAGCGAGCCCGGAATGTCGGCATGGATGACCAGACGCACATCCGGTTTGTCGATCCCCATGCCGAAGGCGTTGGTCGCGACGATGACGCGCAGATCGCCTTCGATGAACGCCTTCTGCGTGTTCTTTTTCGTTTCCGGCGGCAGCCGGGCGTGATAGTGGTCGACCGCCCAGCCCTTTTGCTGCAGAAAGCGCGAGATTTCCTCGGTCTGACGGCGTGTCGCGCAATAGACGATGGCCCCGCCGGGCAGCTCAGGCGGCAGATCGGCCTCCAGGATCTGATGAATGTGCGAGAACTTTTCGGCCGGGCTGGTCGGGACGACGCAGAAATCGAGATTGGCACGACTGGCGCCGCCATTGAAGCAGCGCAATTCGATGCCGACCTTGTCCCTGAAATGATCCAGGATGTCGGCCATCACAGCGGGTTTGGCGGTGGCCGTCAGGCAGAGGACGGGCGGGATCGGCTGATTGCCGGCCTTTTCGCGGATGAAGCGCCCGACATAGCGATAATCCGGGCGGAAATCCTGCCCCCATTTCGAAAGGCAGTGCGCCTCGTCGAGTACCCAGGCGCCGATTTCGCGTTGCGCCAGCACCTTGCGCAGCGTGTGGTTGCGCAGTTGCTCGGGGGAAACGATGAGAATGCCGATATCGCCCAGGCGCAGGCGATCGAGTACGTCGGCGCGCTCGGGCATCGAAAGCAGCCCGTTGAGCGCGGCACAACTCCTGATGTTGCGGGCTTCCAGTCCGGCCACCTGATCGGCCATCAAGGCCACCAGCGGCGAGATGACGACGGTCAGCGCACCGGTCTTGTCGAAGCGCGAGAGCGCGGGGATCTGGTAACACAATGACTTTCCGGTTCCCGTCGGCAGAATCCCCAGAACATGCTCGCCGCGGATTGCTGCTTCGACGATGCTTTGTTGCAAAGGCCGGCCTTCGTCATCGGCCGGCTCCGCACGAAATTCGGCGAAGCCGAACCAGCGCGCGAGCTCCTTTCGCGCATCGTGCCGTTCCCGGCACCACTGGCAAGCCGGGTTGGCGCAGGCGGTGTCGCGCAAGCGCTTGATCAGAATGCCGGCCTGCGGAAACTGATGGCGCACCCACGGTGGCATCACCGAGTTGCCACCGGCTACCGACAGCCAGGCCAGTGCGTAAGCCAGGGCCCAGCCCTGGCTGGCGGCATCGGCCAGCACATCGCCAAGCCGTGTCTCGCAGACTTGTCCGGCCAGTTGCTGGCGAATGGCGGCGAGCGCCTCGTCATCGCTCGGGCGTGCCTTGTGGCGCAAGGACATGAAGAAGCGGTCCAGCCCCGACTTCCGGCTCGGCACGGTCGTCAGCCAGTGCCAGGCGAGAACCCGACTCGGTGACGCTTCGGCCAGCGCCGTGTGCTGGTCGCGGAAGACCTCGAGCGTCAGTTGCGCGTCGAGCAGCGGATCGTTCAAGCGTCCGCGCTGCAGTTGCCCATCCTGGTAATGCTTGACCAGATGGTGGTAGGGATTGCGCGGGAAGGCCAACGGGTTGAGCCACAGCGTGTCGACCACCGGCAACTGCAGCAGCCGCAGGTCGGGCTTGGCGGCGGCCAGATGTGGCAGGTCGAAAGCGATCAGGTTATGGCCGAGCAGGAAGCTGGCGCCTTCGGCGAGCGCGTCGAGTTGCTCCAGCGCGGCCAGCAGATTGCCCTGCCGGAAACGCAGCGAGGTCTCCGGCTGGTCACCACGAACGGCGGCAAAGCGGTGAATCCGCCCATCGCGCAGCCCGACTTCCAGGTCAATGGAAAGGCAGCGGGGAGCGAAACTACTCATGGGCAGCGTGAGTCGGCGTTTACGCTGCAGCATCCCATGACCGTCTGAGGCTCTTCTAGATCAGCGCGCCGTTGATCGAGATCACCTGACCGGAGATGTAGGCGGCCTGATCCGAAGCCAGGAAGCCGACGAGATCGGCGACTTCTTCGGGCCTGCCGGCGCGCTGCATCGGCACCAGCGCCTTGATCGTCGCGGGGTCGAAAGCGCCGTCGACCATTCCGGTGGCGATGATTCCCGGCGCCACGGCGTTGACCGTGATGCCGCGGCTGGCCACTTCCAGGGCCAGCGACTTGCTCGCGGCATGCAGCGCACCCTTCGCCGCCGAGTAGTTGACCTGGCCGCGGTTGCCGGTGATGGCCGCGATCGACGAGACGGTGACGATCCGCCCCCAGCGCGTGCGGATCATCGGCAGGATCAGCGGCCGGGTGACGTTGAAGAAGCCGTTCAGCGAGACGTCGATGACGCTGTCCCACTGCTCACCGGACATGCCGGGAAAGACCGCGTCGGCATGGATGCCGGCGTTGTTGACCAGGATCTGGATCGGGCCGGCGGCGAGGAATTCCGCCAGCGCCGTCGCGGTAGGCTCGCGTTCGGTGACGTCGAATATGATCGCTTCGGCACTGCCGCCGCCGGCGAGAATTTCGCCGACGACCGCCGCGGCCTTGTCGCGGCCGCGGTTGCCGTGCACGATCACGTGGCAGCCGTCGGCGGCCAGGCGGCGGCAGATCGCCGCGCCGATGCCGCCGCTGCCGCCGGTGACCAGCGCGCGCTTCACTGCCGTCCTTGCACGTTGGCCGCTGCGGCGTCGAGGACGACGGCGGCGCGTCCGTCGACGAGGCAATGGCCGGCGTGGCTGACCGAGAAGTGGTAGAGAACGTTGGTGCCGTCGCCCGACAGGCACTCGGCCTGAATGCTCAGATCCCCCGGCAGGTCGTCGAGGCGGACGACGTGCAGGGTCACGCCGCGCAGGCTGGTCAGGTAGCCCTGGCGAGGCCGGCCGCCAGCGTCGGCGAGCAGCGCGCCATGCACCGCCATCGCCTGCGCCGCGTACTCGATGCCGCTCGCCGCGCCCAGGCGATCCTCGGCGCGCAGCGGGTTGGCCGGGTCGGTATGGCTGGTGGCGCGGCAGGAAATCGTCGTCGCCGACCAGTCGACGACCGCCTCGAGCAGGCACATGGCGCCATGGTGGGGGACGTGCTCGGCGATCCAGCGACGGTCTAGCATGGGACGACTTCCACACGCAGTTGCATCGGCGGCAGGTAGTCGAGGCAGACGCTGCCACCTTCGCGCCTGGCCAGCATCTGCAGCAGCGGCAGGCTGCGCAGCGCCGGAATCGTCGTGCGCAGGCCTTCCAGTTCGCCATCGGCCAGCCTGGCGGCGGCGTCGCTGCTTGGCGTGACGGCGATGCGTGCCAGCGAGCGGACGCTCTGCACCGGCGCCAGGAGCAGCGCCACGCCGGCGCAATCGCTCACCGGCCGCTTGCGGTGCAGGGGTTCCGGATACTCGCTGTCGTAGGCGATCAGCAAGGTCGTCCGCTGGTCGACGACGACCTGCGCCAGCGCATCGAGCAGACCGGCGCCGAAGCTCGCGTCGAAGGCGCAGAGCACCTGGCACGGGGCCATCGCCCCGGTGGCGATCCCCCAGTAGCCGGCGGCGGCGTTATGCACCGAGTTGTGGAAGCGGGTCGGCGAAATCCGGCGGTCGTCGGTCGCCAATTGCTCGCACAGCGCGTGACAGTTGTGGCCGTCGGCGCCGGAGGCCGTGAACACGGTGGCCAGCGTGCCGACGTCGGCTTCGGCATGGGCGACGGCTTCCAGTCCAAGCGCCAGCGCCAGCTTGACGACACGGCTGGCGCGCCGACGCTCGGCCGCCGGCAGGAGGCTCGGCACCGGCAGCAGCGAGGGCGCGGCCGCGTACGCCTGTTCGCCGCGCAGCACGGCGCTCGCCGTCGGCCAGTCCGGCAGGCCGGGGGCGAGGAAGCCGACGCCTTCGATGCACACGCTGAGTGGGGGCGGTCTCATGGCGTCAGGCCGAAAACCAGGCTGCAATTGCTGCCGCCGAAACCGAAGGAGTTGCTGAGTACCCGCCGCAGCCGGCCGGCACGCGCGCGCAACTGGTAGTCGAGGGGGATCGCCGGATCCGGCGTCAGCGTATGCGGGCTGCCGGGAAGCAGGCCGTGCGTCAGCACCAGCGCGCAGATGACGGCTTCGACGGCGCCGGCGGCGCCGAGCGTGTGGCCGGTCGCTCCCTTGGTCGAGCTGCACGCCACGCCGTCGCCGAAGAGCGCCGCCACCGCCTTGCCTTCGGCCGCGTCATTGCTTGGCGTGGCGGTCCCGTGCAGGTTGATGTAGTCGATGTCGGCCGGGGCCAGACCGGCCGAGTCGAGCGCCGCGGCCATCGCCATCCGCGCACCGAGGCCGTGCGGGTGCGGCGACGACATGTGGTAGGCGTCGCTCGATTCGCCACAGCCGAGCAGGAGAATCGCGCCGGGTGTCGCTTCGGCGGGGGCTCGCTCGAGCAGCGCGAAGGCGGCTCCTTCGGCGATCGAGATGCCGTTGCGGGCCACGTCGTACGGCCGGCACGGGTCGCTCGAGGTCAGCTCGAGCGAAGCAAAGCCGTAGAGCGTCGTCAGGCACAGTGAATCGACGCCACCGACGAGGGCCGCGTCGATAGTGCCGCAGGCGATCTGACGCGCGGCCGCGGCAAAGGTCTTCGCGCCTGACGAGCAGGCGGTGGACACCGCCACCGCCGGGCCGGCGAGGGCGAAAAGCTCGCGCGCGAAGGCGGCCAGCGAAAAGGGGTTGTGCGTGCCGCAGTAGCTGAAATCGTCAGGCAGCGCGCCGCTGTGCGGGTCACGCCGGCGGTAGGCGAGTTCGGCTTGCAGGATGCCGGCCGTGCTGGTGCCGAGGAAGATGCCGACGCGGTCCCGGCCGTAACGGTCCCTTGCCGCCAGAAGCCGTTCGGTGAAACCGTCGGCCGTCAGAGCAAGTTGCGCGAGGCGGTTGTTGCGGCAATCGTAGTGCGCCAGCGTTGGCGGCAGCCGCTGCTCGTCAACCCCGGCGACCTCGCCGATCCAGGTGTCGAGCTCGACGGTTTCGAAGGCGCAGGGGACGAGACCGCTGCTCCCGTCACGCAGCTTCGCCAGCGTGACGGCCAGCCCGCGGCCGAGGCAGGTGGTCAGGGTGCAGGCGGAAACAAGCAGCGGTGTCAAGTTGGGGCTCCGGATCGTCTGGATCGCATATTAGCAGAGGATGATTGTCACGGTCGCCAAGCGACGCCGGTGACGATCGGCAGGCCTAGCGGCACGGGCTTGTCGCCGGTACTCGGCAGACCAGCATGGTGTTGGCGAAGGGCTTGCCGTCACTCATCGGTTCGCTGTGGACGACGAAGCCCAGGCTCTCGAGCAGGCCGACCCATTCGGTGAGCTTGCGGCCAAAGAGTCTTGGCAGGCGATGGCCGCGCGCGAAGGTGACCGCGTGATCGACCCAGTTACAGATGTGGTAGGGCAGACCGGCGCCGGCATCCCCGACACGCGTCAGGAACAGGCCACCGGACGGCAGCGCCTTGCGGATACGGTCGATAACGGCGTCCTGGTCGGCGTGGGGCAGGTAATGCAGCGCGTCGAGGATGGTGACGACGTCGGCCGCACCGAAGTCGACTGCGCGCATGTCACCTTGCCGGATGTCGACGATCGGGTGCGGTCTGCCGAAGGCCAGCGCGGCGCGCTCGACGTCCCTCGCCATCAGTTCATAGCCGCGCAGGCTGAGCGGCTTTGGGGCGGCAGCCCAGTCGCCAGGCCAGACACCCTTCTCGTAGAGCGCGCGCGCGGCCAGCAGCCAGGAAAACAGGCTGCCCTGGCCGCAGCCGAGGTCGAGAAAGCGTGCTTCGGCGGGAAAGACGCCGCGCTTGAGGAGTTCGCGGAAGATGCAGTCGCTCGACAGCTTGCCGCGCGCATAGTGGTAGGCGAAATGTCCGCTGGCGCGAAAGGGGCGGCTGGCGTCGTCGAGCAGGGTGGGCAGGAAGGGTGTGGTCATGTCAGGGCAGTCGTCAGCGTCACGGGGTTGAGGCGATGGGCGGCGATCGTATGCAGCAGCCGCGGCAGGACGGCGAGGATGACCGCCTCGCCGGTCGGCGTGCGCGCGGCATAACCGTCGTGCATGAGCAGGATGTCGCCGGCGTCGAGACCAGAAGTCAGGCGTCGGTAGACGCGCTGCGGATCGCCCTCGCGGCCATCGAAGGGGCGGCGCGTCCACGACGCGAGCTGCAGATCGAGACGCGCCAGCACCGGGTCGAGTAGCGGATTGCGCAGACCGGCCGTCGGCCGGAAGAAGCGCGGCGCCTGGCCGGTGATGTCGGTCAGCGTGTGCTGCGCCGCGGCGATGTCGGCACGTATCCGGCGCAGCCCGAAGGTGGCGAAAGCCCGCGAGTGCGAGTCACCGTGGTTCTCGATGCGGTGACCGCGGGCAATGATTTCCCGGCAGAGCGCCGGCGATCGCCGGGCGCGGCTGCCGATACAGAAGAAACTGGCCTTGGTGCCGGCGCTGTCGAGCAGGTCGAGTACCCGCGGCGTGACTTCGGGGTCCGGACCATCGTCGATGGTCAGGGCAATTTCTCGGCGTGCCTTGGCGGCTGCCGGCAGACGGTTGAGGTTGGCGCCGAGCAGGGTGCTGCGCGGCAAGAGGCCGGCGGCGGTGAGCACGAGGTGGTTGGCGGCGAGCGCGCCGAGCGCCCACGGCCAGTGGCCGGGGGTTGCCAGGACGGCGAGCGACGCCGCGCCGTGCACGGCGAAGGACATCTGGATGGTGGGCGAGGGTTTCCAGCGTTGTGGCATGCGCTTCACACAGGCAGGAGTCGACGGTCGAGGAAGTTGTTCCACAGAATCTGCCAGACCGGCCATTCGTGGCCGCCGGGAACGACCTGACTTGCCGCCGGCGGGAAGCAATCGGCGATTCGCCGCATGCCGGCCGCGAAGCGGTCTTCGGCACCGTAGCCGACGAAAACCGGGAAGTCGGGCGGCGGTTTCTGTAGCCAGCGCCACATGCGAAACTCGGGGTCGGCGAGTTCCTCGGCAGACGGTTGCCAATTGGCGAGGCCGCCGCCCTGGGCGATCGCACGCGCCGTCAGCCGGCTGCCCGGGTAGGGCGCGAGCAGGCACAGGCCGTCGATGCTGCCCGGCGCGTCGGCGCAGTGGCAGAGCGCCAGCAGTCCGCCGAGCGAGATGCCGCCCAGCCAGATGTGGCGGCAGCCTGCCGCGCGAGCCGGCGCCAGCACGTTCTCCTGGAGCGCGGGCAAGGCCTCGCCGCTGGAGATCAGGCTCAGGTCGAGGTCGACTGCCAGCAGGTCGAGCGGCAGGCGGCGGCGCGTGACGGCGGTGAAGAAACCGGCGTTGACGAAGTCGGCCGCGCTCATGTAGGCGCCGGGCAGCAGCACCAGCAAGGCCGGAGCGCCGCTGGTCCGGCCGACGGTGGGCAGGCGTGGGCTCATGGTCGGGGCGACGGGGATGCCGCGAAACAGGCGGAGAAGAACAGCGCCAGGACGGCTCCCGGGCCGACCGTGATGCCGAGCGCCTGCAGGACCGGTACCTGCGAAGTCGCCAGCGTACCAAAGCCGATGGCGGTGGTCAGGCAGGCGACCAGCAGTGAGGCGACGGCGCGCGGCTCGTGCTGCAGCTGGCTGCCCAGGCGCTCGAAGAAAAGCGCGTAGTTGGAGCCGATGGCGACGATCAACAGCATGCCGATGAGGTGCAGCAGCTGCAGGCGCTGGCCGGCGAGATGCAGGCTGGCGGTGACGACCAGAACGGCGAGCAGCAGTGGCGCGACGACGGTGAGCACACGCCCTGGCGAACGCAGCGCCACGGCGAGCAGGCCGACGATGGCGGCGAGGCCGGCCAGCGCGAGCAGCTTGGCTTCGTTGAGGTAGTGCGCGTAGAGGGCGTCGAGCTCGCTCTTCATGTCGATGAACAGCGCGCCAGAGCCGGCCAGAGCCGAACGCAGGGTGTCGGCGTCGAGCGTGCGCAGGCCCTCGCCCGGAGGCGGGCGCACCGGCAGGAGGACGCTCCAGCCGGCGGGTCGTGGAAGCAGCAGGGTGTCGACGGCCAGCGCGAGACTGGTTCCGCGCAAGGCTTCCGGTCCGAGCGTGGGCGCCGTGCGCGCGGCCTCGACGTCGCGCAGGAAAGGTTCGAGCTTGCTGGCGGCGAGCGGCGAGTCGGCGAGCGCCAGCGGCAAGCTCTGGCGCAGTTCGGCCGCGGTCGGCAGGCTGGCGCGGCGTGCCTCTTGCGTCGCCTCGCTGGGCAGGAAGCGGGCCGGCGTATCGTAGCCGCCGATGACGCCGGCGGTGACCAGACCGTCAAGCTGCGCACCGGCGCGTTCGGCGGCTTGCAGCGCCAGCTCGCGGTCGGCGGCCGTGACGACGATCAGCAGGCGTGCGTCGGGGGCCCCGGCGTCGGCGCGCAACGCCGCGTCGGTGGCCAGGTCCTCGGCGGTGGCGGTGCTCAAGGCCGAGAGTTCCCGGTTCCACAACTCGTCGCGATCGACGACGAGAAGCGTCGCGGCAGCGCTGGCCAGGAGCACTAGCGGCCAGCGCAGGCGCTCGAGCCGGCCGGTGAGCCGCAGGAAGGCCTCGCCGAGCCCGCCAAGCTCGCGTTGCGGCGTGTTGGCCGGCACCAGTTGCGGCAGGACGAAGCGGGTGACCGCGGCGGCGGTGAGCAGGCCGGTCAGGGAATACAGGCCGAGTTGGGCAAGGCCGGGGAAGCCGGAGCCGAGGAGAACGCCGAAACCGCAGATCGAGGTCATGACGCCAAGGCGGATGGTCGGCCAGAAGCGGCTCCGCCAGGCCGCCGCATCGCCGCGCTCGGACTGCACGAAATAGTAGATCGAATAGTCCACGGCCTCGCCGATCAGCGCCGAGCCGAAACCGACGGTGATGCCGAAGACCGTACCGAATGCCAGGCTGACGGCGACGATGCCGGCGAGCGCGCCGCTGACCACCGGCAGCAGGCCGAGGCTGATCAGTGTGAGCGAGCGATAGGCGAAGAACAGTACGGTGACGATGCCCAGCGTGCTGATCATCGACAGCCGCGCCACCTCCTCCTTGATCGTCGTCCGGGCGTGTACGGCAAAGACGCCGGGACCAGCGATCTGCAGGCTCGCGTCGGCGAATCCGGTGACTGCGTTGGCTCCGCTGACTCCGGCGGCGGCGCGGGCCGCCGCAAAGGCTTCGCGAATGGCGTCGATGGCGGCGGCCTGGCCATCGGTGTCGGAGCCGAGCGCGGTGGTCTGCGCCAGGAGAAGGGCGCGTTCGCCGTCGCGCGAAGCCCAGACGCCTGCGCGGCTGTTCGGTTGGGCGCCGGCATCGAGTCCGGCGAGCAGGCCGAGCAGTTCGCCGGTCGGATCCTGCGGCAGGAGTCGCTTGACCAGCAGGCCGGCGGGCGAGGCGAGAACATCGATACTCTCGGCAATCGCCGAGCGCAGGCCGTCAACCGTGAAGCGTTCGGGTGTGACCGCCGGGCTGAGCAGGTAGCGATGGCGGAACAGATACTCGCGATCGGCGTCGAGACTGTGCTGGTCGCCGTTGCGCAGCGTTGCCAACTCCGGCCCGTCGGCCAGGCGTGCGCGCAGTTCGCGCGACAGCGCTGCGCGCTGCTGCGCATCGCCGCCACTGATGGCGAGCATGAGCAGCCGGGTGACCGAGCCTTCGCGGAGTTGGTCGACCAGCACCTGCTGCTCGGCGCTCGGGTGCGCGGGCAGAAAGAATGACATGTCGGCCGAGAAACGGCTGTTCCAGACGATCGCCGCTCCGGCGAGCATGGCCAGCAACCAGAGAAGGAAGGTGCGGCGGGCGGCGGCAGTCACTGTTCGCTCAGCGCCTCGATGGTCATCACGGCACGGTCGCCGTCGGCCTGCAGGTACTCGATACCGCGGATACGGTTGCGCTGGCCGGTGATGGTGATCCTCTGGACGATCGCGGCAATCGCCTGCTCGCTGGGCAGCAGCGTCAGCTTCCAGTTGTCGCGGCTACCGGCGAGGTGGAGTGCGTAGTTTTTCTCGAGCGCCTGCCGGTTGCCGGTGAGGGCGCCGCGGATGCTGTCGACGAAGGCCAGGGCTTCCGGCTGGTTGGTCAGGTCGATGCTCAGCTTCTGCCGGCCGCGCTCGATGGTGAGGCGGTCGCGGTCGAGGAGCAAGGTTTCCGGGCGCGGCGTCAGCGTTCGCTTTTCGAGCCGGTCAGGGCTCGTGAAGCTCATTTCACCGCTCGAAACGACCGGCCGGTCGAGCAGCGCGATGTACTTGGTTTCGACAAAACGCGCCTTGCCACCCCGGGTGCGGGCCAGATCGTCCATCAACTGTGCCAGATCCCAGGCGGCGAGGACGGGGATGGCCAGGACGCTCAGCAGCAGGCCGACGAGCAGTCGCTTCATCGCACCTTCTGCCAGAAGTCGAAGAAGTTGAACCAGTTGTAGGGCGCGAGACGGCAATAGTGTTCGAGGCGTGCGACATACTGCGCCTGCGCCTGGACGATGGCGGCGTCGCGTGCGCCTGGCTCGACGCGCGAGAAATCGGCCAGCGGTTCGAAGTGGATGCGGTAGCGGTTGCCGCCCAGATAGAGGCCGGTCATGAAGAAGACGGGTCGGCGAAGCATGGCGGCAATGCGAAAGGGCCCGATCGGGAAGCTCGCCGGCTGCCCGAGGAAGGCATGTTCCCTGGTCGCCTCGTCGGCGAGGCCGCGGTCGGCCAGCAGCCCGACGAGGTAGCCGCTGTCGAGCTTGTCGCGCGCTTCGAGCATCGACTCGAGGCGGCCGAGCGCGATGATGTCCTCGCCGGCGGCCGGGTTGATGGCCTCGAGGGTCGCGTTGATCTTGCGCGCATTGTCTTCGTACATGAGCATCGCTACTTTGAGCCCCGCTCGCCCACGGCCGACCGCGCGCAGGACTTCGAAGCTGCCGAGGTGGGCGCCGATGAGCAGCGCGCCCGGCTGGCGTGCCAACGCCGCGTGCAGGGCTTCGGCGCCGTGCACTTCGATGTCGAAAAGATCGAAGCGGCCATTGAGCAGGTAGACCCGGTCGTGGATCGTGCTGGCGAAGGACAGGACGTGGCGGTAGCCGTCTGACCACTCGGCCCAGCGCCCGAGTGCCCGGCCGAGATACGCTCGGCTGGCGCGTCGCGCCTGCGGCGAAAAGAACAGGAAGTACAGCGCGATCCCGTAGAGGACGAGACGGCCGATGCGTCGGCCGAGAGTCAATGAAATCCACACCATCAGCCGCAGGATCGCGAGATTGCTGCGCTCCTGCTGGTGTCGCCAACCGCTGGTGGCCTGCTCGCCGCTGCTCATCGGCCGGGCTTCAGGCTGCCCGCAGCCACCTCGCGGCCACCGCCGCGGACGGAAAAGGCGATGCTCCCACCCGCTGCCGCCTGCAACTGGAAAACGAGCGTCTCGCCGGGGCCGACCGGACTGAAGAACTTGCTGTGTGCGATCTGCCAAACGATCGCCGGCGTGCCCAGCAAGGCTTCGGCGCAGAGCAGCGCCCGGTCGAGCAGAACGACACCGGGGACGATCGGCCGCCCAGGAAAATGGCCGGCGAAGGCCGGGTGGTCGGCCGGGACGCGCCATTCGAAATCAACGCGGCGCATGGCGGGGTTTCTGGCGGAGGGACTCGTAGAGCGCCTGCAACTTGGCGCGCGGCAGCTTGCCGGTGTTGTTGCGCGGTAGCGATTCGACGCGGAACAGCGGTCGCGGCAGGAAGACCGCGTCGACCCGCTGTCGCAGTCGGGCGAGCAGTTGTCGCTCGCTCAGTTCCGGTGCGACGGCGAAGGCGCAGAGGCGCACGATGGCCTGCGGCGAGGCTTCGTCGGGCTGAAAGAACGCGCCGTCGACGACACCGGGTATCGCCCGGATCTGGTGGTCGAGATACGCCAGTGAACTGCGCTTGCCGGCGATGCTGATCAGGTCGGTGTTGCGCCCGAGGAGCATGAACCGGCCGTCGGGCAACAGTTCGAGCGCGTCGGCGAGCGGTACGCGACCCTCGATATGGCCGCCGGAGGCGATGATCCGGTCGCCGTCGCGTTCCAGGCAGACACCGTCGAGCGGCAGCCAGGCCGCATCCATCAACAGGCGGCGGCTGGCCAGTTGGCCGCTTTCGGTACACCCGTAGATCTCCTCCAACGGGGCGGCCAGGCGCGCTTCAGCGGCCGCCGCGAGTTCCCTGGAGAGCGGCGCGGTTGCCGACAACAGGCGGTCAAGCGTCGGCAGTTCGACGTCGGCGGCGAGGAGCGTGCCGAGATGAAAGGGCGTGGTGACCAGCAGTCGGGGGCGCGGCACGGCCTGCAGCGCGCAGACGATGTCCTGCGGATAGAAGGGCTTGCCCGACCAGAACGGCGAATTGCCGTGCATGGCGAGCAGCACCGTCGATTCGAATCCGTACATGTGCTGTGCCGGCACGGTGCCGACAATCGTGTGCCGCGCCCCGTCAAGCAGGCCAAGGCGGCTGGCTTCCGCCCGCGCATTGCGGACGAGCGCCCCCCAGGACTTGTCGTGCGCCATCGGCAGCCCGGTCGATCCCGAGGTATAGACGGTGACCGCGACCAGTTCCCCGGGGATGTCCGGAATGCCGGCCACGGCCTCGAGCCCGAGCGCCGACAGGTCGGGAAAGTCGACACGCGGCAGGTCGAGGCTGTCGAAGGCGCCGTCGCAGAGGCAGAAGACATCCGCATGCTGGCGCTGGATCTGGCGCAGCGTTTCGACCGATTGCGACGCCGGCTGCAGGCTGGTGCGCCCGTCGAGCAGGCCGGCCGCCAGGCCGACGCTGAAGCGATAGCGGTCCTGACAGAGATTTAGGAAGTGGCGTCCCGCCGGCAGGCGCTTGGCCAGCGCCGACGCCGTGGCGAGGAAGCGGCGTACCGTCGTCGGACCCGCTGGCAGGTAGGCGAAGATGTCGTCGAGGCTGGCGTGCCCGAGCAGCGGCACGCGGCTCATCGGTTGCTCGCCCGAGAACCCCGCTGGCGCATCGTTTCACGGTAGCCGCGGACGCTGTCGGCAATCCCGGCACACTCTGCCGGCGGTAGGACGCGCTGACGAACCAGATACTCGGCGGCAAACATCAAGCCCAAAAGGGGTATGGTCAGCAGGTTGGCGAAGATCGACCAGACGGCCGGCGGAGCAAACAGGAAGAGCGTGGTCGATACGGCCGCCGTCGCCCCGAAAAAGGCCGTCCAGGCGATGGTCACCTGCCGCGTGTAGCGCAACTGCGCGTGAGAAAGGACGCCATGGTGAGCCAGACGCGCGAAGCGGGTGACCAGCGACTCGCCAGGGCCGAAAAGACTGCGACCGAACAGCAAGCCAAGAGCCAGGTTGGTGCCGACGTGCTGCAGGCAGTAGAGCAGGGCGACGTTGTGCCGCAGTGCCTGCCAGTGCCAGGCGAGCGTGCCGACGACGGCCAGCGCACCAGCGATCAGCCACCACTTGCGACCCACCCGCCACAGCAGGATGACGACGATGGCCAGCAGCGGTGCGCTGGCCACGGCAACTGCCAGATTTGAATCCCCTTCGCCGGAGCTGGCGGCATGCGCCAGCCATCCCCAGGCAATGACCAGCCCGGCCGCGGCGATGCCACGCAGCAGCGTGGCCGGGGTGATTCCGGTCATTTCGTTCGTTGTCTTGCGATGTACGCCGCCAGGTTGCGCAGGGAGGAGAAGATGCGCAGGTTGTCGTCATTGTCCGAACGTAGCTGGAAACCGTAGCGCTTCGATACGACCAATGCAATTTCAAGGACATCGATCGAATCGAGTCCGAGTCCTTCTCCGAATAGCGGCGCATCCGGTTCGATTTCGCTCGGGTTGAGGTCCAGGTTGAGCGCCGAGACGATCAATTCGGCGACCTCGGCGAGGAGGACGTCGTCTGCGAGTGGGCTGGTGTCTTGAGACATTGCGTCTGTTCCGTGGAGTTATCCGGACGCGGCAGTGCGGAACGCGAGCACCGCGTTGCTGCCGCCGAAAGCAAAGGAGTTCGAGAGTGCGGTACGTAGCGACCCGCCGCACCGCGCCGAAGTGACATGATCGACGCCGGCACACGCCGGATCGATCCGGTCGAGATGCGCGGTTGGCGGCAGGGCTTGCTCGCGCAAGGCGAGGATGGTGACGATGGCCTCCATGGCGCCGGCGGCGCCGAGCAGATGGCCGTGCATCGACTTCGTTCCACTGAGCGCTGGCTTCTTGCGGCCGCTGCCGAAGATCGCGCGGATCGCGTCGACCTCGACGGGGTCGCCCTCGACGGTTGCCGTCCCGTGGGCGTTGATGTAGTCGACGTCGTCCGGGTTCAGGGCCGCATCGACGAGCGTCGCGCGCAACGCACGCATCTGCCCGTCGACCTCGGGACGCACCAGATGTGCATGATCGCAAGTGGTCCCGTAGCCGAGCATTTCGCCGTGAATGCGTGCCCCGCGCGCGGTCGCATGCTCCCAGTCCTCGAGCACCAGCGCCGCCCCACCTTCGCCGAGGACGAGACCACTGCGGTCGGCGCTGAACGGACGGCAGGCAGTGGCGGACGTCGTCTCGTCGCCACTGGCCAGGACGCGCAGGGCCTCCCAGGCGCGCGCAACGCCATAGGCCTGCGGCACGTCCGACCCTCCGGTGAGCATGATCGGCGCCTCGCCGCTGCGCACCCGACGGAAGGCCTCGCCGATGGCGATGCTCGACGAGGCGCAGGCTACCGTGTAGCTCATGCTGACGCCGCCCAGAGCAAGCTGGATCGAAATGTGGGCATTGGCCGCGTTATTCATGCCGAGAATGACGGAAAGCGGCGAAATGCGCTCGCGACCCTTCTGCCACAGTTCCCTGTAACCCTTCTCGTAGGCGAGGGTGCCGCCAAGCGCCGTTCCCCAGGTGACTCCCCAGCGTTCGCGGTTTTCTGCCCCCGGTCGGCGGCCGAGACCCGCGTCGTCCCAGGCGGCGAAAGCAGCGGCTGTTCCGAGTTGCGCGAAGCGATCCATCGTTCCCGCCAGCGCCTTGCCGAGTACCGTCTCGGCGGCGAAGCCGGGGCAGCTGACAAAAGGGATGGCCAGTGCCCGCGGTGGGTCGTCGAGACGGAGAAGGCGAACCGCCGATTCCCCGTTCAGCAGGCGCTGGAAAAAGTCTGCAAGACTATTGCCGAACGGGCTGACCAGGCCCAACCCCGTGATGGCAACACGACAGCGGTTCATGGCTCAAGACTGTTCTTCGCTGCGCAGCCGATCCATCAGGCTTGCCATTTCGCCAATCGTGCGGGGAGTCTTCAGGTCCTTCGCCAGGGTGACTCCGAATCGGTCTTCGAACTCGAACATCAGTTCGAGAACCATCAGTGAATCGACGCCCAGTTCGTCCAGGAAGGCACCGGGGACAATCTTCTCCGGTTCGACGCCGAGTCGGCCTTGCAGGAATTCGCGGATCAGTGAAAGGGAGTCCATGGCCAGCCCGATTCTATCCGATTGTCGCATTCTCGCCAACGATTGCCGGGCAAATCCAGGCGAATGCGGGTGAATGCGGGTGAATCCGGGCAACTTCGCCGGCATGCCGGCGCTGACGTTCTCACTCGCCGCCGCCGAGCGGCTATCATGGCAGGCCTTGCGTTTGCCGCACCGCCCGGATTCCCGATGAACCTCCTCAGATCACTCGCCACCGTCAGTAGCATGACCCTGCTGTCGCGCATTCTCGGTTTCGTGCGCGACTTCGTGATTGCGCGCACTTTCGGTGCCGGTATGCTGACCGACGCCTTCTTTGTCGCTTTCAAGCTGCCCAATCTGCTGCGTCGGTTGTTTGCCGAGGGCGCTTTCTCGCAGGCCTTCGTCCCGGTGCTGGGCGAATACCGGAACAAGCGCGGGCCGGAGGAGACGCGGCAGCTCGTGGACCGGGTTGCCAGCCTGCTTTTTCTCGTCGTCCTGGCGGTCACCCTGCTGGGAATGGCGGCGGCGCCGGTTCTGGTCTACGTCTCGGCACCGGGTTTTGCCGACGAGGCCGAGAAGTTCGCGCTGACCGTCAGCCTGACGCGCATCACGTTCCCCTACATTCTCTTCATGTCGCTGGTGGCGCTGGCCGGTGGCGTTCTCAACACGTGGAGCCGGTTTGCCGTACCGGCCTTCACCCCGGTCCTGCTCAACGTCTCGTTCATCCTGATGGCGCTCTTCGCGGCGCCGCTCTTCGATCCGCCGATCATCGCCCTCGGCTGGGCCGTTTTCCTGGGCGGTGCGCTGCAACTCGCCTTCCAGGTTCCCAGTCTGCGGCGCCTTGGCATGCTGCCCAAGTTCTCGATCGACCTGCGTGACGAGGGTGTGCGGCGGATTTTCCGCCTGATGGCGCCGGCCCTCCTTGGCGTATCGGTGGCACAGGTCAGCCTGCTGCTCAATACCATTTTTGCCTCCTTCCTGAGTACCGGCAGCGTCTCCTGGCTCTACTACGCTGACCGCCTGATGGAGTTCCCGGCGGGGCTGCTCGGCGCCGCTCTCGGCACCATCCTCCTTCCCTCGCTCAGCCGGTGTCATGCCACCGGTCGCGCCGACGAGTACTCACGACTGCTCGACTGGGGTTTACGGCTGACCTTCCTGCTCGCCGCTCCCGCGGCGCTGGCGCTGGCTCTGCTTGCCGTACCGCTGATCACGACCTTGTTCCACCATGGTGCTTTCACGGCCACTGACGTATTCCGGACACGCGACGCGCTGGTCGCCTACAGCCTCGGTCTGCTCGGCCTGATCCTGGTCAAGGTGCTGGCCCCCGGGTTCTACGCGCGCCAGAACATCCGGACGCCGGTCAGGATCGCACTTCTGACTCTCTTCGTGACGCAGATGCTGAACCTGATCCTCATCCGCTGGTTCGAGCATGCCGGTCTTGCCTTGTCCATCGGCCTCGCGTCGATCCTCAACGCCAGCCTGCTCTATCGCGGCCTGCGGCAGCGCGCGATTTATGTCCCGCAGCCGGGTTGGCTCCTGTTCTACGCCAGACTTGGGTTGGCGATGCTGAGCATGGGGGCGGCGCTCTGGTTCGTCACCGGCGAAGCGGCTGAATGGCTGGCCGGGGGCCTGACGCAACGGCTGCTGCGACTATCGCTGGTCGTTGCCTTTGGTGCGAGCGTCTATTTCGCTACACTATGGGTCGCAGGTTTTCGCTTGCACGACTTCAAGCGTAGTGCGGCCGAGTAAACAATCAGGAGGACTATCGATGAAAGTGACCAGCAACAGTTTCAAAGACGGACAACCGATCCCAGGCGACTTTGCGTTCTGTCTCGCTGACCCGGAACACCATGTCTGTCTCGGCCGCAATCTCAACCCGCATCTGGCGTGGAGTGATGCGCCACCCGGTACGCACTCTTTCGTGATCATCTGTCATGATCCCGACGTGCCGAGCAAGGGCGACGACGTCAACCAGGAAGACCGCACCGTTCCGGCATCGCTGCCGCGCGTGGATTTCTTCCACTGGGTGCTGGTCGATCTCCCGGCCAGCCTCGGCGAGATCAGCGAAGGCGAATTCTCCAGCGATGTCACGCCGCGTGGCAAGCCGGGCCCGCACGCCCCGCACGACGCGCGGCAGGGGATCAATGACTACACCGGCTGGTTTGACAGTGACAACGACATGCGTGGCGACTACTACGGCTATGACGGTCCCTGCCCGCCCTGGAATGACGAGATCGTCCACCATTACGTGTTCACGGTCTTCGCGCTGGACGTCGGCCGGCTGGACGTCGATGGCAAGCTGACAGGGCCGCAGGTGCGTGCGGCAATCCAGGGACACATCCTGGCGCAGGCGAGCCTGACCGGCACATATACGCTCAATCCATCGCTGAAGCCGTAGTAGAGAGCGGCGGACCCTGACGTCGACGGCGTCGAGTCCTTGTGTCAGGGGCTTCGACAGCAGGATGACGGGCGGCGGTTTCGACCATCGGCCGGGTGCCGCACGCCGGACCCGTGGCACGGCCTTGTCACGACGAGGCGATGAGAAGGTCGTGACCGCACTCTGCGCAGCAAGCGCGGACGCGCCAAGCGCGAGGACGAGATGCCCGTTTTCGTTTTGGAGGCTTCATCCACCGACTTGAGGTGTCGGCTGGCGGAACCTGGTCGCCATGGGCAAGCTCCTTGCACGGCAGATGCGCTGGACCGTGATTTTCCACACTGGGTCGCTGCTTGAGGCGTGCGAAGATCAATCCCGTAGTCATTCCACAGACAGAGATGGGAGTCATCGGTGAAATTGCGGAGCATCTTCGTGGTATTTCTGGGGTTGCAGGTCTGCCAACCGACCATTGCCGGTTCGTTGTTCAGATGCGAGGTCAATGGCCGCGTCGAGTTTAGCGATCGACGTTGTCAGCCGGCGAAATCGACCTGTTCGGACAGGGACGGTAAAGAGCCGCAGCATGGGCAGTGCGCCACGCCAGCTTTGGATACGGGCAAGCCTCTGGTCTTGTCCTCAGCCGCTCCAGCCCGTACGGGAAATAGCGTGGACTGGCCCGGCCGGCTGGCTTTCAATGACACTGCAGCAAGCAGCACGGAGAGCAAGGCGCGAACCCTTGACGTCCGGCATGACGGCGCCAGTTCTCAGAGAGTCGGCAGCCGGCCAGACAGCGAGGGAAGGAAGTAGATCCCCCCGGAGGGGGCAAGGTAGTCGTCCAGGCCCCCTTGGCCGCACCAGGAACACCAACGCTGCACCCATACGGTTCCCAGCAAGCACTCGTCGACCATACCTTGGCCCAGCCGACCGGCCGATCGGGCCCGGCAAACGACCAACAGGCACAGTGCTATCGCGGCGGGCAATGGCGGCTCACCCAGATGAGGCTCCTCGCTTCTTGTCGAGCAAACGTCCGCAAAGTCATCAGGGCCGGTCATCCGACGTTCGAGAGAACCGCTGGCTCACATGTCCAGAACGCGTGCCAGTGACCGTTCGGCGGGTCGTGGCGGACAGCCCTCTGGATTTTCGATCCCCTTCAAAAGCAACAGGCCGCTGCTGCGGCCCGTTTGCCTTTCTTCGCCGGCAGCGGCGTTCCCGCCGCTGCCGGGCGGAGACATCTATTGCACGCTGACTTCGACGCGCCGCGCCTCGGCAGGATCGCCGCCGCCCGTTGTCACCTCGGGTTTTCTCAGCTCGATGCGTTCCTCGGCAATGCCGACGTTCTTCAGTGAATCGCGTACGGCCTTGGCCCGGTTTTTCGCGACTTCCTCGTTGACCGCCTGGCTGCCGCTTGGATCGTGGAAGCCGGAAATGGCCAGCTTGGCACCCGGATTGGCTTTGGCATGGACGACAATGACTTCGAGCGTCTTCGTCGCGTCAGCCGGCAGTTCAGCCGACCCGGTGGCGAAATAGACTTTGGCTACCGGAACGACCGCGATGGCCACGGTCGCTGCGGGCATGGCGGCCACGGGCTTGGCGGTTGAGGCGGGAACCATCAGCGGCACGATCATCAGGGCGACGATGTTGATGATCTTGATCAGCGGATTGACCGCCGGACCCGCGGTATCCTTGTACGGGTCGCCGACGGTATCGCCGGTCACCGAAGCCTTGTGGGCATCGGAACCCTTGCCGCCGAAGTGGCCGTCCTCGATATACTTCTTGGCGTTATCCCAGGCACCACCGCCGGTGGTCATCGAGATGGCGACGAACAGGCCGGTGATGATCGTTCCCATCAGCAGTCCGCCAAGCGCTTTCGGGCCAAGCAGCAGGCCGACCAGAACCGGGACGAGCACCGGCAGGAGCGACGGAATGATCATTTCCCGGATCGCCGCTATTGTCAGCATGCCGACCGCCCGCGAGTAGTCGGGCTTGGCCTTGCCTTCCATGATGCCCTTGATTTCCTTGAACTGCCGACGCACCTCGACGACCACGGCACCGGCTGCCCGACCCACCGCTTCCATGGCCATGGCGGCGAAGAGGTAGGGGATGAGGCCGCCGAGGAAGAGGCCGATGATCACCATGTGGTCGGAGAGGTCGAAACGCAGGCCGCCGCCGAAATTGACTTCCAGCGCATGCGTGTAGTCGGCGAAGAGAACCAGCGCGGCCAGACCGGCGGAACCGATGGCGTAGCCCTTGGTGACCGCCTTGGTGGTGTTGCCGACGGCGTCGAGTGGATCGGTGACGTCGCGCACCGACTTCGGCAATCCGGACATCTCGGCGATGCCGCCGGCGTTGTCGGTGATCGGACCGTAGGCGTCAAGTGCGACGATGATGCCGGTCATCGACAGCATCGAGGTGGCGGCAATGGCGATGCCGTACAGACCGGCCAGCGCATAGGTGATGTAGATCGCCGCACAAACGCAGAGCACCGGCAGCGCACAGGCTTTCATGGAGACGGCGAGGCCAGCGATGATGTTGGTGCCGTGACCGGTGGTCGACGCTTCGGCGACGCGTTTGACCGGGGCGAAGTCGGTACCGGTGTAGTACTCGGTGATCCAGACCAGCAAGCCGGTGAGAATGAGGCCAATTGCCGCTGCCCAGAAAATGCTCATCGAACTGATCAGGCTGCCGTCGGCGAGTGTCACGCCGTTACCCAGGAGCATGGTGGTCACCGGATAGAAGGCGATCAGCGCCAGCACGCCGGCGACGGCGAGGCCGCGGTAGAGGGCGTTCATGATCTTGCCGCCGTCGTTCGACTTGACGAAGAAGCAGCCGACGATCGAGGCAATGATCGATACGCCGCCGAGGACCAGCGGGTAGACGATGAGGTTGTCGTTGGCGCCGGCGACTCCCTTGAGCATCATCGCGCTGAGCACCATCGTCGCCACCACGGTGACCGCGTAGGTCTCGAAGAGGTCGGCGGCCATGCCCGCGCAGTCGCCAACGTTGTCGCCGACGTTGTCGGCAATGACGGCCGGGTTGCGTGGATCGTCTTCCGGAATCCCGGCTTCGACCTTGCCGACCAGATCCGCGCCGACGTCTGCGCCCTTGGTGAAGATGCCGCCACCGAGACGGGCGAAGATGGAAATCAGCGATCCGCCGAACGCCAGACCGACCAGTGGTTCAACGCTATGCTGAAAGTCGGCGCCGGAGCCCTTGAGAAATGCGTAGTAACCCGCGACACCCAGGAGGCCCAGACCGACGACCAGCATGCCGGTGATCGCGCCACCCTTGAAGGCGACATTGAGCGCCGCGCCAATCCCGTTGCGCGCTGCTTCGGCGGTCCGGACGTTGGCGCGTACCGACACGTTCATGCCGATGAAACCGGTGGCCCCGGACAGGACAGCACCGATCAGGAAACCAAAGGCCATCAACTTGCCGAGTGCAAACCAGATGAGGACGAAAAGCACGGCGCCGACGAGGGCGATCGTTGTGTACTGCTTGGCGAGATACGCAGACGCGCCTTCCTGAATGGCTTTGGCGATTTCCTGCATGCGTGGGTTGCCGGCCGGCAACGAGAGAATCCACTTTGTCATTGCCGCTCCGTAGAGCACCGCAATGACCGCACATACGAGTGCGAAGACCAAGAATGACGACATAAGCAACCTCCCTCTCTAAAGTTACCCGCTCCCTCGGGATGTTCCCCGGGGTCGGATTTTGCCTCACAACTGGACCTGCAAAAACAAGCGATGGCCAGCAAAACGTATTCCACTGTCCGCCGCTCACTAGGTACGTCGTGCCATCCAGGCACGGCCGGATGCCGCCGGTAGCGTTCGTGGCGCTACCGCAGCCAGACGCCGGCGTGGCGAACTTTGCGTTCCCGCGGGGGCTCTCGTGCCAGTCGTGTTACCTCCGTAAGAGTCGTGCCGGGGGCTGCAGGCGACTATTGCAAGGCGTCGAAAGCCGCCTTCCGGATATCGTCGACGCCCCCGACGCCGGCGATCTTGCGGCACTTGGGCGCCCGCGGGTCACCGCTGGCCGCCCAGGTGCTGTAATACTCGAGCAAAGGCTTGGTTTGTGAGTGATAGACCTGGAGTCGCTTCCGCACCGTTTCTTCCTGGTCGTCGTCACGCTGGATCAGATCCTCGCCGGTCACGTCGTCCTTGCCGGCGGCTTTTGGCGGGTTGAAGCGAATATGATAGGTTCGGCCCGAGGCGGGATGGACGCGCCGACCGCTCATCCGTTCGATGATCTCGGAGTCGGCGACATCGATTTCAAGAACGTAGTCGAGGGCTACGCCCGCGGCCTTCATGGCTTCGGCTTGCGGCAGGGTGCGTGGAAAACCATCGAAAAGATAACCGGATTGGCAGTCGTCCTGCCGTAGGCGGTCGCTCACCAAACCGATGATGATTTCGTCCGAAACGAGCCCACCGGCGTCCATGACCTTTTTCGCTGCCACGCCGAGCGGTGTCCCCGCCTTGACGGCAGCGCGCAGCATGTCGCCAGTGGAGATTTGCGGAATGCCGAACCGTTCACGAATGAACTGGGCCTGAGTGCCTTTTCCGGCGCCTGGCGCGCCGAGAAGTATGAGCTTCATGGTTTGCTTTCGAAGAACAAAAAATCCCGAGGTTTGTCCAGTATTTCATACACTTGCAGCTCACGTCCGACGCGGTTGCAGCACGTTGTCGTGATCATCAGGCGGAAACTTACCCTCAAATGCGCGCACGGTCAAACCTTTTTGAACCATTCCTGCATTCTTCGTGCATCCTCGGGAGTGTCCACGCCCGCGCCTGGCAGGTGATCGGCGATCGCCACACTGATGCGGAAACCGTGCCACAGGGCGCGCAGCTGTTCCAGCGCTTCCAGGGCCTCCAGCGGTGATGCGGTCAGCCGGGAGTAGGTGCGCAGGAAGCGGGCACGGTAGGCGTACAGGCCGATATGCCGGAAAGCCGGCATATCGGCCGGCAGTGTCTCACCGCCGGTTTCGCGGGCAAAGTGGTCGCGGGCGTAGGGAATGGGCGCGCGGGAGAAGTACAGCGCGTCGCCGCCTGCGGCGCAGACGACCTTGACGATGTGCGGGTTGAAGAAATCCGCCGCATCGGTCAGGGGGTGCGCCACCGTGGCGATTTCGGCGCCGCTTGTCGCCAGGCGGGTTGCCGTCATGGCGATCAGTGCGGGATCGATCAGGGGCTCGTCGCCTTGCACGTTGACGACTATCGTGTCGTCACTCCAGCCTGCCAGTTCGACGACTTCTGCCAGACGATCCGTGCCGCTCGCGTGGTCGGCCCGCGTCAGCAGCACCCGCAGGCCGTAGTGCTCGGCACTGGCGACAACTTCGGCGTGATCGGTGGCGACCAGGACTTCGTCGGCACCCGACAGCAGTGCGCGCTCTGCCACGCGAACGACCATCGGCCTTCCTCCGAGGTCGAGCAGCGGCTTGGCGGGCAGCCGTGTCGAGGCGTAGCGCGCGGGAATGACGACCTTGAAGCGCATGCCGCAGGCCGCTGGTTCTCAGATTTCGTCTGCCGCGAGCGGGCGGGCTTCGTCCTGAAGCATGATCGGGATGCCATCGCGAACCGGAAACGCCAGTCGGCAGGGCTTGCACACCAGTTCCGCCTCGACCTTGCGGTACTCGAGGTTGGCCTTGCAGATCGGGCAGACGAGAATGTCAAGCAGGCGTGCGTCCATGCAGTTTCTCCAGAATTATCTCGAACAGACCAGCATGGCCCGGCGGTCCGCCAATTGCTGCTTCAACCGGTAGTACCCAAGCTTCTCCGGTGGCAATCGCCGCGCATTTTACCGCATCTTTCTCGGTCATCAGCAGCACGCCGTCTTGCGCGAAGGCGAGGTCGGCGGCACGGTAGGGGTGGTGGTCGGGGAAAGGGTGCTCCTCGAATTCGAGTCCCAGCGCCCTGAGCTGGCGGAAGAAGCGCTGCGGGTCGCCGATGCCGGCCAGCGCATGCAGGCGGCGCTGGCGCAAGGCGCCGGCACCACAGCGACGGGGTTCGCCGGTGGCGGCGACAAAGCTGTCCCCGACGAGATGCATGTCGAACTGTGGCAAGCGCTGCGCAGCATGTTCGAGCGCCTTGTCCCGGGGACCGTTCCAGACGATCGCCGATACCGCCGACAGGCGCCGCAGCGGTTCGCGCAACGGGCCGACGGGCAGCAGCCAGCCGTTGCCCATACCGCGTCCGTCGAAGGCGACCACTTCGACCGAACGCTGCAGGCGGTAGTGCTGCAGCCCGTCGTCGGAGACGATCAGATCACAGTCGGGGTGAGCGGCGAGCAGGGCTCGCGCCGCCGCGACGCGGTCGCGACCAACAAAGACCGGCACGCCGCTGCGCCTGGCGAGCAGCACGGGTTCATCACCCACCACCGAAAACGCGGAGTCCTCGCCAACCTCTTGTGCTTGCCGGGCGCTGCCTCCGTAGCCGCGACTGATGATTCCCGGTCGCCAGCCGCTCGAACGCAGGCAGCGAACCAGCCACAGCACCAGCGGCGTCTTGCCGCTGCCGCCGACGGTCAGGTTGCCGACCACGATCACCGGTACCGGCAGGCGATACGAGCGCAGCAGGCCGTAGTGGTAGAAGGTTCGCCGCAAGCCAACCAGCAGGCCGAACAGCCATGCCAGGGGTAGCAGAGGCCAGAGCGGCGGCGCCAGGCGGCGCTGGTACCACCAGCCGGGAAGGCGCTGAGCAATCCCGGAAGCCGCCATCAGTGCGGCGATTGCGTGGCGAAGGAAATCCGCGGATAACCGGCGGTCTGTGCCGCCTGCATGACATCGACGACGCTCTGGTGGGTGGCCTTGGCATCGGCGTTGATGACGATCACCGGCTCCTTGGCGTCACCCGCAGCGCGGCGCAGTGCCTCGCTGATCGCTGCGACCGTGACAGTCGTCAGCGGCGCTTTGTTGACCAGTACCTGCCCATTGGCCGTCACCGCCACGTTCACCTCGCTGGGAGGGTCTGGCTGCTTGTTGGCATCGGCGGTCGGCAGGTTGATTTCCAGCCCCGAGAACTTGGCGTAGGTGGTGGTGAGCATCAGGAAGATGATGATCACCAGCAGTACGTCGATCAGCGGGATCAGGTTGATCTCGGGTGCGTCAGCGCCACGGCCGCGTCGGAAATTCATTGCCCGCGCCTCAGGTCAGGACTTGCGTTCGCCGTGTAGCACCTCGACCAGACGCACGGCCTGTTGCTGCATCTCGATCACGAAGCTGTCGACCAGGGCGCGAAAGTGGCGCCAGAAGATCATGCTCGGGATGGCGATGAGCAGGCCGAACCCGGTGTTGTAGAGGGCCACCGAAATGCCGTGCGCGAGTTGAATCGGGTTGCTGCCGCTCGGCGCCTGCGAGCCGAAGATCTCGATCATGCCGACCACGGTACCGAACAGGCCCATCAGTGGGCTGATCGAGGCGATGGTTCCAAGCGTCGTGAGGTAGCGCTCGAGGTCATGCGAGACCACGCTGCCTGCTTCCTCGATCGCCTCCTTCATGATCTCGCGCGATGCCGCAACGTTGCGCAGCCCGGCGCCGAGGACGCGCCCGAGCGGCGAATCGGCCTCGAGATTGGCGATCAGGTCCGGCGTCGTACCGTTCTTCCGGTACTCGGCGACTGCCCTTTGCAGGAGGCCGGGGGGAACAACCTTGGCGCGCCGCAGAGCCACCAGGCGCTCGATGATCAATGCAACGGCAATGATCGACGCCAGCAGTAAGGGCCAGATCGGCCAACCAGCAGCCTGAACGATGGAAAACACGTTGTCTCCCGCGAGAATTTCACAATCCGGCACTTTAGCCTGCGGCGGCATTTGCAGCAAGCCCCGGCCTGCATTCGGGACGCGTCGGCAGCGACCGGAGCGGTGGCTGAGCAGGTTGGGAGCGCGTTGGCAGGCAGGCCTGCAGGAGTTTCCCGGCAGCTGGCTTCCCGGTCTGACAAGGCAGACGCCGGTCGCTACACGACGACGCAGTTTTCTTTCAGGAACGCCAATGCCTGGGTGAGCGTAGTGTCGGAGGCATCGAGCAGATAGGCTTCTGCCTCGGGGAAGAATTCATTCCACAGGGTTTCGAGGTCAGCCTGCATCGCGTAGGGAGCAAAGCCTCTGATGAAGACGAGCACAGGCGGCCGCTGAAATCCGTCCGCACGCAGTTTCCGGATCAGGGTGCGCGCGGCTGTTCGCGTCAGCACCGGTCTGGGCGGCGTATCGGCCGCCAGGCAGACAAAGACCGTCAGCAAGGAACTGTCGTCCGTCTTTCCACGCGTGATCCTGTGCCAGTCCTTCGAAATCATGGCGTCCAACTGACCTGCATCTTCGGGGCCGAAGTCGCGCAGGAAGTAGAGCGGTTCGAGTTCTTGCACCAGTTCCTCGAGAGGCAGCGACGCGTCAAGGATCTTTGGCAGATCCTCGGCTTCCAGCTTTTTCAACTCGCGTTCGGCGACCGCATGATAGGCGTCGGGCAGACTCTGGAAAACCTCCCGGATCCGTTTTCGACCCTTGCCCGGCACGCCCTTCTTCCGGATGACGGCAAGCGTGGCTGCGAACTCGGCGGCGTTCGGAACCGAGGCCGCCGCCTGCCCGGCGAGGTTAACGAGCAGCGCGGTACGAATGATCGATTCCACAGAGACGGTCGAGATGGTGGATGCCGGTACGCCGAGCCCTTCGGCAAACCAGAGGGCGGCTGAAACCGTCAGCTGATACCCTTGGCGTTGTTCGAGGAGTTGTCGGTAGTCGGCCGGAGTGCGTAGCGACCATTCGGCGAGGAACTGCTTCTGCGACTGGCGGACGAGCATTCCGTACGATCCGTCTTCCGGCATTGCCCAGAGACGCTTTAGCATCTCCGATCCGCCACGGGAATGCGAGAGAAACGTGTTGTCGCGCAAGGATCGCGCCGCCTTGGCGAGATCCCCGCCACAGCCTTCCTCGAGGTAGAGGCTGACGAGGTTGACGATGCGAGTACGGGCTTCCTCGATATTCGGGCGCAGGTACGGGGTACCGAAATACTCGGCGATCTGCACCATTCCTTTCGCTGCGTCGTCGAGTATGGCGGCCAGTCGCTGCGGCTCGACGATCCGCTCTCGCACGCCGTAGATCAGCGCTTTCTCGAAGAACGGTCGATCGTCGAAAACGGCGACCTGGCGGCTGTCGCTCGGCGTGAGGTCTGACATGTGTGCAGGTCCGTGGCGGTTGACTCGATCGACGCGCGGCCTACAGGGCAGACTCTTCCTCTGGCTCGCCCGATGGCCGTTGCTCCTGCGCGGGTCGGCCATCCGCGGCCGCCTGCTGAGCACTTTCGGCGCTGGCGCGTGCGCGCAGGATCAGCAGCACGTCGCGGAAGACCTCCGGCTGCTGATAGCGCAACAGCCAGACCAGTTCCATCCAGTCATGATCGTTGACCTCACTGTGGTTCAGGACAGGCCGATTGGTATCCGGATCGGACAGGGCGTCCAGGCGCTCCGCGTCAGTCAGGCCGGCCAGCGCATCGCCGCCACCCTCGTCGAAAAGGTCGAAGGTGCCGTTGCGGAAGAAATGTTCGAGACTTTCGCCACGGTCGCACAGATAGTCGGCGAATGCATCACAGCCACCGTCCAGGTTGCCGATTGCTTCGAGGAACTCGCCGGGGTCACTTTCCGCCCGAAAGATGACGGCATTGATCATTCCGCGCAGGCGCTCGTGACTCGGATCGCCGTAACGCGTTTCGAGAACGATCGCCCGGGCGAACTGCTCGGGTGAGACCAGCAAGCTGACCACCGATTCCCGCGACGAATCGAAATCGCGAAGAACAGCCAGCAGATCCTTGGCGGGGAAATCGTCGAGGACGACTACCAGGGAATCATCACCTTCGGTTTCGACCAGCGATGCCAGGGCGTGTTCGGCGCCGACGATGTCGCCGGCGCGGATCAGCTTCTCGGCCTTCAGGCGTACAGGATGATTCATGGTTTCAATCTCCGGAGAATCGATCTCGGCGATCGAAGCCCTGCTCCGAGAGCCAGTCGGCCCCCGCCTCGTCGAGATCGCGATCGTCGCCTTCCTCGTCCTCGTCCTCGTCGGCATCGTCGGTTGGCGGACGCTCCGGGTTTGCGCCGGTCTTGCCCTGCAGATATTCCAGGCAGGCGGTAACGACCAGGAACTGGTCGCCGTCCGGGTTCTGGAGGACAGTTGCGGCCAGTTTCTCTGCCCAGGGTACAAGCTCGACCGCGCTCAGCAGGTCCGACCACGCGGGAAGGTCTTCAGGTTCCTGCGCGGCGAGGTCGCGCATTACGTCGGGACTGTGAAAACGCATTCCACCGTGGAAGGCGACCGCGACCATTTCCGGATTGCACCCGATCATCGGCAAGAGCAGAGGAACCTGCGCGCGCTTGGCCTTCAGCCGCTCGGCGAGGACGTCATGCCCGCCGGAATCGGTCATCAGATCGTCCAGCTCGGCCTCATAGGCCGATCTCAGTTCTTCGAAGAATCGCGACAGCCTCAATGCAGTACTCCTTCAAGGTAGTTCTTCCAGATCTCCCGAGCGGTCTCCAGTGGCCGTTCGAGCAGATTGCGGCGTCGATTCTCGTCGTACGCCTGGCGCAGGTTGCCATCCGACAGCGTCTCGTAGGCTTCCTGCACGGCGCGGAATCTGTCGGTCGCTTCGGCGGCGGCGTTGCGGTCCGGGTGATACTGCAAGGCCTTCCGCCGATAGGCCCGCTTGATCTCTTCGCCCGACGCATCGCTGGCCAGGCCAAGAACGGCGTAGTGGTCTTGCACGCTAGGTCAGTCCGAGCCGCTGCCACAGCGTACTGGTCAGCGACGCCTGGTTCAGCGTGTAGAAGTGGAGACCGGGCGCTCCGCTGGCAAGCAGCTTCTCGCACAGTTGCGTCACCACGTCGAGGCCGAAGGCGCGGATCGACGCTGAATCGTCGCCGTAGCTTTCGAGCTTCTTTCGTATCCAGCGCGGGATCTCTGCGCCGCAGTTGTCCGAGAAGCGTGCCAGACTGCTGTAACTCGAGATCGGCATGATTCCGGGGACGATCGGCACCTCGATGCCGATCCTTCGACACTGGTCGATGAACTGCGCGTAGGCATCGAAATTGTAGAAATACTGGGTGATGGCCGAATTCGCGCCGGCCTCGAGCTTGCGCCGGAACGCCAGAAGATCGTCCAGCGGGCTCCTCGCTTGCGGATGGTACTCGGGGTAGGCGGCCACCTCGATGTGGAACCAGTCGCCCGTTGCCGCGCGGATGAACTCTACCAGTTCGTTGGCGTAGCGAAAGGTGCCTGGCTGGGCCATGCCCGAAGGCAGGTCGCCGCGCAGCGCGACGAGGTGACGGATTCCGTGCGCGCGATACTGCTCGAGAATGCTGCGAATGCTTTCCCGTGTCGAACCGATGCACGAAAGATGCGGCGCCGCCGCGTGCCCTTCGCGCTGGATATCGAGAACGGTTTCGAGCGTGCGGTCCCGCGTCGAACCGCCGGCACCAAAGGTCACTGAGAAGAACCTCGGCTTCAGGAGCGCCATCTGGGCGCGCGTCGCGCGCAGCTTCTCGGCGCCTTCGGCGGTCTGCGGGGGAAAGAGTTCGAGGCTGAAGGTGCGAGTGTCTTTGGTCATCACGAGGTTGTTACCTGGCCTCACCGGTCGGCAACAGCGAAGAGAGGGCAGACGAGAACAGGCTGTAGAGGATGGCGCCGAAAACCGCCGGCCAGAAGCCGCCGACGACGAAGCCGTCGAGCAACGAGCCGGCGAGCCAGAACATCAGGCCGTTCAGCACAAGGAGGAAGAGTCCGAGCGTGAGGACCGTGACCGGCAGCGTCAACAAAACCAACAGGGGGCGCAGGAGGGTATTTACCAGTCCGAGGACCAGCGCCGCGCCCAGTGCCGACCCGAACGAAGCCACCTGGATCGATGGCAGCAGGTAAGCGACGGCGAGCAACGCGCAGGCGTTGACCAGCCAGACCAGGATCAGGCGCATGCCAGCCCCCTGTTGGTATATGGCATCAGTAGCGGTAATGCTCGGACTTGTAGGGGCCTGCCTTCGCTACGCCGATGTAGGCGGCCTGTTGGTCGGTCAGTTCACTCAACTGCGCGTTCAGCTTCTTGAGTTGCAGGCGGGCGACCTTCTCGTCGAGGTGTTTGGGCAGCGTGTAGACCCCCACCGGGTAGTCGCCGGTGCGCGTGAACAGCTCGATCTGGGCGATCGTCTGGTTGGCGAACGAGGAACTCATCACGTAGGACGGGTGCCCGGTGCCGCAGCCGAGATTGACCAGGCGACCCTTGGCCAGCAGAATGATGCGCTTGCCGTCGGGAAAGATCACGTGGTCCACCTGCGGCTTGATCTCCTCCCACGGATAGGCTTCGATCGACGCCACATCGATTTCGTTGTCGAAGTGGCCGATGTTGCAGACGATGGCCTGATCCTTCATCTTGCGCATGTGTTCATGGTTGATCACATGGTAGTTGCCCGTACAGGTGACGAAAATATCGGCCTTGTCGGCAGCGTAGTCCATGGTCACCACGCGGTAACCCTCCATCGCCGCCTGCAGGGCGCAGATCGGGTCGATTTCGGTGACCCACACCTGCGCGGAGAGGGCGCGCATGGCTTGTGCGGAGCCCTTGCCGACGTCCCCATAGCCGGCGATCAGGGCGACCTTGCCCGCGATCATCACGTCGGTGGCCCGTTTGATGCCGTCGACCAGCGACTCGCGGCAGCCGTAGAGGTTGTCGAACTTCGACTTGGTGACCGAGTCGTTGACGTTGATCGCCGGGAACCGCAGTTCGCCGCGCGCGTGCATCTGGTAGAGGCGATGAACGCCGGTGGTGGTTTCCTCGGTGACTCCCCTGACCGCGGCCAAGCGCACCGAATACCAGGTCGGATCGCTGGCCAGTCTGGCCCTGATCGCGGCGAAGAGGATGGTTTCTTCCTCCGAAGAGGGGCTGGCCAGTGCTGACGGATCGTTTTCCGCCCGGGCGCCGAGGTGCAGGAGCAGCGTCGCGTCACCGCCATCGTCGAGGATCATGTTGCTGTAACCCCCGTCGGACCACTCGAAGATACGATGCGTGTAGTCCCAGTAATCCGCCAGTGATTCGCCCTTGACAGCGAAGACCGGTACGCCGTCGGCCGCGATGGCGGCCGCGGCGTGGTCCTGGGTGGAGAAGATGTTGCACGACGCCCAGCGCACCTCGGCGCCGAGCGCCGTCAGCGTCTCGATCAGCACGGCCGTCTGGATCGTCATGTGCAGCGAACCCGTGATCCGCGCTCCTTTGAGCGGTCGGGCAGCGGCGAATTCCTCGCGAATCGCCATCAGGCCGGGCATTTCGGTTTCCGCGATACGGATTTCCTTGCGGCCCCACTCGGCGAGCCCGAGGTCGGCAATCACGTAATCTTGAGTCTGGGTAATAGCATCCATCACAGTAAGGCTCCATCATGACTGTGACCGGGATAGCGAAGCCGCGGTGTATGCGGGGGCTGGAGGTTCTCAGCCGGCGTCCACCCATCTTCCCACACCCGGCACGGGTTGGTCGGATGAGCGCCGTTTAAGGAATCCGAGCCTGAAACCGTCGATCGACGGCCCTGCAGCGCTCCTCGGATTGACTTTCAAGTATAACCGATAAGTCGTTGCTGCAAGACTGCTGCGCAAAGAAATCCGTGTGCGTCGCCCGGAAGCGTATGGGACGCTGCATTCAGTAAGACAAGGAATCGTAGGGCCGCTGGCTTCCCCGGATCTCGACGCTCACCTGGTTCGGGGCGCAAATGGCGATCTCGCCGGCACGCGCCAGCCAACCCTGGCGTACGCAATACTGGCGCGGTCCGGGGTCGGCGGCGACGCGTACCCGGCGTTTGTCGACGACGATGGTCGTGATTCCCAGCGGGCCTGGCACCTCCAGTCGACGATTGCGCGACAGATCCAGTTCGGAAAAGACCTCGCCGGCAAGCCTGACGACGGCCTTCTCAGCGACACCCGCCTGCCAGGCCAGCGGAAACGAGACGACACAGATCGCCAGACCCGACGCCATCATCAGCCAGTCGCCCGGCTTCAGCAGCGTGAGCCAGAGCATTACTGGCCTTCGCGCGCGTCGCCGGTGACCGGAGCCAGTTCGCGGTGACGGATCAGGACGCGTGCGCAGCCGCGAAACTTGCGTCCCAACCATTCGGCCAGGTATACCGAGCGATGCTGGCCGCCGGTGCAGCCGATGCCCACCGTCAGGTAGTTGCGACTGTCCTGCACGTACGAGGGAAGCCAGGCGCGAATGAACCCGGTGATGTCGCCGCGCATGCGCAGCACTTCGGGTTCAGCCTCGAGGAAGTCGATGACCGGCGCGTCGCGCCCGGTCAGCGGCCGCAGGGTCGGATCGTAATGCGGATTCGGCAGACAGCGAACGTCGAAAACGAGATCGGCGTCGAGCGGAATGCCGTTCTTGAAGCCGAAGGACTCGAACAGCAGGGTCAACCCCTGGCAGGGGTCCGCGCCAACACCAGCGGCAATGAACTGGCGAACCCACTCCCGCAGCACGCTCGCCTTGAGGCCGCTGGTATCCATGTGGTGTCCGAGAGCCGCCAGGCCGGCGAGACGAACGCGTTCCTCGGCAATGGCTTCGGTCAGGGTCAGTCGGTCGCTGGCCAGGGGATGCCGGCGACGCGTCTCCGAGTAGCGTTTGATCAGTGTTTCATCCTGGGCGTCGAGAAACAGGAACTGCAACTCGAGGTCGCCCGCGGCGCGCAGGGCGTCGAGCTGTCGGGGCAGCATGGCCACGCTGTCGCCAGCGCGGATGTCGATCACCACCGCGACCTGATCGTATCCCTGTTGCCCCAGGTGCCGGACGAGCGGCTGCAACAATTGGGAAGGAAGGTTGTCGACACAATAGTAATTGGCGTCCTCAAGAACCTTGAGGGCTATTGACTTGCCGGAGCCAGACAGGCCGCTGATGAGAACGAGATGCATGTCATGGAGCATAACGGATGCATCGCTCCGGAACAAGTCAGTCTCGCATACACTATCGTCTCAACTTTGCATGGCAGGCCCATGGCTACTCTCGACCTCTCCTTTGCTGCTGCCCTCGTCGCCATTCGGCGCGACATTCACGCGCATCCGGAACTCGCCTTCGCGGAGACGCGCACCGCCGATCTGGTCGCCCGCGAATTGACCAGCTACGGACTACAGGTCCACCGCGGTCTCGCCAGGACCGGCGTCGTCGGCGTGTTGCGCAAGGGCAGCAGTCAGCGCGCCATCGGTTTGCGCGCCGACATGGATGCGTTGCCCTTGCAGGAGAAGAACGACTGTCCGCATCGTTCGCGACACGAGGGGCGAATGCATGCCTGTGGTCATGACGGCCACACAGCAATGCTGCTCGGTGCCGCGCGCTACCTGGCGGCACACCGCGACGAGCTGGATTTCGACGGGATCGTTTACTTCATCTTCCAGCCCGCCGAGGAATCCGAAGGTGGGGCGGCAGTGATGATCGCCGACGGACTGTTCGACCAGTTTCCGATGGACGCGGTATTCGGCCTCCACAACTGGCCGGGCATACCGGTCGGCGAAATGGCCGTGATGCCGGGTCCGGTGATGGCGGGTACCTGCGCCTTCGAGATCTCGGTACGCGGGCACGGCTGCCATGCGGCGATGCCGCAGGAAGGCGTCGATACGCTGGTCGCCAGCAGCCAGCTGGTTCTGGCGCTGCAGACGGTGGTTGCCCGCAATGTCCATCCCTGCGAGTCGGCAGTCGTCAGCGTCACGCAGATACACGCCGGCGAGGCGTGGAACATCATCCCGGACGATGCCATCCTGCGCGGCACCATTCGCAGCTTCAAGGTGGAAACCCAGGAACTGGTCGAGCGCGCCGTCGAGCGATTGTGCAATGGTATCGCCAGCGCTTTCGGGGCACAGATCTCGGTGCGTTTCGATCATCGCTATCCGCCGACCGTCAATAGCGTTGGCGAAACCGAGGTATGTCGGCGTGTCGCCAGGGAACTGCTGGGGCCCGGCAAGATTCGTGAAGACGAACTCCCGTCGATGGGTGCCGAGGATTTTGCCTACATGCTGCGTGAACGACCAGGCTGCTACGTTTGGCTCGGTAACGGGCCCGGCACGGGCGGCTGCACTCTGCACAATCCGCATTACGACTTCAATGACGAGATCCTGCCGATCGGCGTGAGCTATTGGGTCAGGCTGGTGGCAACGACGCTTCGCGGCGAGGCCGCGACAGTCCGCGGCTGACCGGGATGCCGGCCGCTGCGCGCTGATCGCCGAGCGTCGGTGACAGCAGGAGATCGCCGAGCGGCGCGGAGAACGCTGCGACGGCCGCCGTTTTTTTGCTAGACTCACAGCGTTTGACGGTTTGCCGGCACGTTGCTGCTCGCCGAGAGCGGCGTGGATCTGCGGCTCGCGCGCCGCGCCCCATCCAAAAAAGTGGCGGGGAGCGCCCAGTGCAGTATTAAGGCGCTCCCCGAGTTCGGGCCGAAACCGGAACTCCAAAGACCATAAAGGAGAACAGCGTGCGTAGCTTAAGAGCAGCGGCTTACAGACAGCTTACGTGCGCCGGGCCGGGATCAGCGAATCATGCGCATCCTTCTCGCTGAAGACGACAGGATCATTGCCGATGGTCTGTGCCGTTCCTTGCGGCAGGCCGGCTACGCGATCGATTGTGCCTACAACGGACTCGATGCCGACACGGCTTTGATGACCAACACCTACGATCTCGTCATCCTCGATCTGGGCCTGCCGAAACTGCCCGGGCTTGACGTGCTGCGTCGCTTGCGGGCTCGGAATTCGAGCACTCCGATCCTGATCCTGACGGCACTCGACGGTACCGACGATCGGGTGAAGGGGCTGGATCTCGGTGCCGACGACTACATGGCCAAACCCTTTGAACTCGCCGAACTCGAGGCGCGCGTGCGCGCCCTGAGCCGTCGCTCGTCGGGAACCTCACGGATGATCCAGTGCGGCTCACTGACCTTCGATCAGACCGATCGCTGCGCCCTCGTCAATGGCGAAATGCTCGATCTCTCGGCGCGCGAACTGGGCCTGCTCGAGATCCTCCTGCTGCGCGCCAAACGTTTGGTCAGCAAGGACCAGTTGGTGGATCACCTGTGCGGGTGGGGCGAGGAGGTCAGTCACAACGCCATAGAGGTCTACGTCCACCGTCTGCGCAAGAAGCTCGAAGCGACCGGCGTCAATATCATCACCGTGCGTGGCCTCGGCTATTACCTTGAGAAACCTGCGGAAGAGACAAAGTCCTGACGTCCAGCGCTCGCTGTTTGGCGAGATTCTCGACTGGATGCTGGCGCCGCTGCTCTTCGTGTGGCCGATCAGCATTGCCTTCACACACTATTTTGCCAATAGTGTGGCCAGTTTCCCGTACGATCAGTCGCTGCGTGAACATGTCGCTGCCGTATCGCGGCAGGTGAGTTTCGTCGACGGACAACCGCATTTTGCACTGCCCGGAATCGCCCAGGTCTTCCTGCGATCTGACGAAATCGACAATGTTTACTTCCATCTTCTCGATGTCGACGGCTCGTTGATTGTCGGCGATACGGAACTGCCTGTACCGAGACACCCGCAAGGGTTGCCGCGGAGCGAACACGGCGAAGTTCTTTTTCGTGACGACGAGTATCGCGGACAGGCCTTGCGCGTCGCCTACCTGTATCTCTTCGAGCCGGGTGCGTCAGCGGCGCGTTGGGTGCTGATCGAAGTCGGAGAGACGACCGAGAAGCGCTCGCAACTGGCAAACAAGATCATAGCCAGCGTGATCCTGCCGCAATTCGTGATCATTCCGCTCGCTGTGGTGCTGGTCTGGTTCGGGCTGTCGCAAGGCTTGCGTCCCTTGACGCGTCTGCGAGACCGCATCCAGGCTCGCCGCGAGGCCGACCTCTCGCCGATCGCACTGCGGCGGGTCCCCGAGGAACTGCGGCCTCTGACCGAGGCTTTCAACTCCATGCTCGCCAGAATGCAGCACAACGTCGACGCGCAGCGTCGTTTCATCGCCGATGCGGCGCACCAGATGCGAACACCGCTGACGGGTTTGAAAACGCAGGCGCAACTGGCCATGCGCGAGAGCGATCCGGGAGAATTGCGACACGCTCTCCGGCAGATCCTGAGCGGAGTCGATCGCGCTTCTCACCTCGTTGATCAAATGCTGGCGCTGGCGCGCGCCGAAGCCAGCGGGGACGCGCAGCAGCCTCTGTTGCCACTGGATGTCGATCAGTTGCTGCGCGAGATTGTTGAAACCTGGGTGGTCCGGGCCCTCGACAAGCGCATCGATCTCGGCTACGAGGCGGCCGGAGCGGTACTCATCGAGGGCAATGCCTTTCTCCTGCGCGAGATGATCAACAACCTGCTCGATAACGCCCTGCGTTATACGCCTGCCGGTGGGCGGGTGACGGCCCGAGTTGTGGCGCAGGGCGACTTTGCCGTGCTCGAGATCGAGGACAGCGGCCCCGGGATTGCCGACGAGGACTCCCAGAAGGTCTTCGATCGCTTCTACCGTGTGGAGGGTGCAGACGGCGAAGGGAGTGGCCTCGGCCTGGCGATCGTTCGCGAGATCGCCGAGCTGCATCAGGCGGCAGCCAGCCTGCGTCCGAACACCCGCCACGCGGATGGCGAAGAGCCGTCGGGGTGCATCGCGCGGATCGTATTTCGCGTCCAGCGCCCGCCACCGCCGCGCGGGTCAACGCCGGACGCCGTGCAGACGGGCTTTGCCTGACCGATCGTCGTTGGCAGATGTACGCTCACATCGGCAAGTCCTTCGGAAAGCCGACCAGTGCGTCGTGGTCGATCTTGTCCAGCGCTTCGGGACCCAACTCGCGGCTGTTCCACGCGTAGTTGAGCTTGGCGTAGATTGCCGGCATCACCTCCGGCAACAGGAGATCAACCGCTTGCGGACTTCTCTCCAGCTCGCCAACGGCGTCTTCGAGTGCATCCATGACATCGTTGAGCGTAGCAAGCACCCATTCCACGTCCATCTGTTCCTCCTTGCTGTTCGGATCGAGGCGTGATGGTAAACGGAAACGGGTCGCCAGCGCAGTCAGGTCTAGCGCTGCCTGGCGAGGAAGCGATCGAGTTGCGCGGCGAAGACCTGCCGGTCGCTCTGGCTGAGGCTCGCCGGCCCCGAGGTGGCGACGCCACTGCTGCGCAGTTCCTCCATGAAGTTACGCATCGCGAGGCACTCGCGGATATTTTCGCGACTATAGAATTCGCCGCGCGGATTCAGCCCGTAGCCGCCACGTTCGATGACCTGCCCGGCCAACGGGATGTCGGCGGTAATCACCAGGTCGCCCGCCTGCATTTCCTGAACGATGCGCTGGTCGGCGACATCGAAACCCGTCGGCACCTGCCAACTGCGGATCCAGGGCGAAGCGGGCACGCGCAGCATCTGATTGGCGACCAGGGTAGTCATGATCCGCGTGCGCTGCGCGGCACGAAACAGGATTTCCTTGATGACGCCAGGGCAGGCGTCGGCATCGACCCAGATCTGCATCGAGGGGCGTCAGTGACGCGCACGCCACTGTTTGTCGATGCCGACCACGACATAGGCAAGCACGCCGACAGCAAGAATTTCGAGCCATTGGTGCAGGCCGATCGGCGCGGTCGCGAACAGGCGGTTCATCAGCGGTACATAGGTCAGCAGCGCCTGTAGCACGGCCATCGTCAGCACGCCGTACCACACCGCAGGGTTCGAGAACAGGCCGATACCCAGCGCCGTACGCGTCAGCGACCGACAATTGAAGAGATACATCGCCTCCACGACGACAAAGACGTTGACTGCAACGGTACGTGCTTCGGCGAGCGATTCGCCCTGCGCCAACTCGCGCAGGAACAGTCCAAAGGACCCCGCCAGCAGCAGTACGCTGACCAGCACGATGCGCCAGACCAGTCCGGTGTCGAGAATTGGAGCGCCTGGCGGGCGCGGCGGGCGACGCATCACGTTGTGCTCGATCGGCTCGAAGGCGAGCATCAGTCCGAGGAACACGGCAGTCGTCATGTTGATCCAGAGGATCTGCAGTGGCGTGATCGGCAGGGTGGCGCCGGCGACGATCGCCGCGACGATGACCAGACCCTCGCCGAAATTGGTGGGCAGTGTCCAGGTGATGAACTTCACCAGGTTGTCGAAAACGCCCCGCCCCTCCTCGATTGCCGCCTCGATGCTGGCAAAGTCGTCGTCGGTAAGCACCATGTCGGCAGCGTCCTTGGCCACTTCCGTGCCCCCCAGTCCCATGGCGATGCCGATATGCGCCTGTTTGAGGGCCGGTGCGTCGTTGACCCCGTCGCCGGTCATCGCCACCACTTCACCGTTGGCTTGCAACGCCCGCACCAGGCGCAGCTTCTGTTCCGGCTCGACACGCGCGAAGACGTTTACACTGCGCACCACGCCGCGCAGGCCTTCGTCGTCGAGCGCCGCCAGTTCGCGGCCGTTGAGCGCCGTTTCTCCCGCCCTGGCAATGCCGATCTGCCGGGCAATCGACAGTGCCGTGACCGCATGGTCACCGGTGATCATCTTGACCGTGATGCCGGCGGCGTGACATGTCCTGACGGCGGCAATCGCTTTCGGGCGCGGCGGGTCGATCATGCCGACCAGACCGACGAACTGCAGTCCGCTATCGGCACCCATCGCCTCGAGGGTCAGCGCCGGGTCGGCAGCGAGGCGGGCAATGGCGAGGACGCGCAGTCCCTGCGCCGCCATAGCGCGGGCGGCGACCTCGATCTCGACCCGGCGTACCGGCACAGACTGCCCGTTCGCATCGAGCATGCTCTGCGAGCGCGGCAGCAACTGTTCGAACGCGCCCTTGTAATAGGCCATCCGCTGGCCCTCGATCTCGTGCAGGGTCGCCATGTATTGCCGGGCCGAATCAAATGGGATCTCGTCGAGGCGCGGAAAGAGCCTCTGCAGAGTTCGCTCGTCGAGCCCGGCCTTGCGCGCCACCACCAGCAGCGCCCCCTCGGTCGGGTCGCCGACGACCTCCCAGTGCCGGTTGACACGGTTGAGCCCGGCGTCGTTGCACAGCGCGCCGGCCAGCAGGCATTCGCGCAAGGCGCCGGCGATGGTTTCGCCCTCGCCGACCTTCCCGTTTGGCGAGTAGCCGCTACCGCTGACGACTGTCCGCTTGCCGCCGGTGTGGATCTCGCGCACCGTCATCTGGTTTTCGGTCAGGGTGCCGGTCTTGTCCGAACAGATGACGGTCGTGCTGCCGAGCGTCTCGACCGCCGGCAACTTGCGGATGATCGCCCGCCGTCTGGCCATGCGCGACACGCCGATGGCCAGAGTGATCGTCATCGCTGCCGGCAATCCCTCCGGAATCGCTCCGACGGCCAGCGCCACCGCGGCCATGAACATGGCAAAAGCCGATTCGCCACGCCAGAGGCCGACCGCGAAAGTGAGTGCCGCCAGAACGCCGATGGCGATCAGCAGCCAGTTGCTGAAAGCCGCCATCCGGCATGTCAGCGGCGTCGTCAGGTCGGGCGCTTCGGCGATCAGGCGCGAAATGCGGCCGGTCTCCGTGCGATCGCCAGTGTCGACGACGACCCCGGCGCCTTGCCCGCTGATCATCACCGTGCCCGCGTAAGCCATGTTGCCGCGGTCGGCGAGCAGTGTATCTTCCGGCAGTGTCTCGCCGTGCTTGGCGACGGCAGCTGATTCGCCGGTCAGCGCCGACTCTATCGCCTGCAGGTCCTTGGCGCGGAACAGGCGCAGGTCGGCGGGAACCTTGTCTCCGGCCGCCAGCAGCACCACGTCGCCGGGTACCAGCGCCGTCGATGCCAGCCGCTGCTTGCAGCCGCCGCGCAGGACGGTCACTTCGCTGGGCACTGACTGTGCCAGGGTGGCCAGGGCGCTCTCGGCACGTCCTTCCTGGATGAAGCCGATCAGGGCATTGATCAGGGTGACGCCGAGGATCACCCCGGAATCGACCCATTCGCCGAGCGCGGCGGTGACCACGCCGGCGGCGAGCAAAACCAGAATCAGGGGTTGCACGAACTGCAGGGCAAAGCGCTGCAACGGGCCCTTGCCGGGCTTCGGCGTGATCCGGTTCTCGCCGTGTATGGCGCGGCGGCTGAGCACCTCGCTTTCCGCCAGCCCGTCGTTGAAACTGGCCTCCAGTCTGGCCGCCGCCTCGTCGGCGGCAAGGTAGTGCCAGGCAATGCGCTTGCGACCCTGTTCGTTCATCGTCTGCAACAGACCGGCCGACGCCGGCAAGCTGGTGCCGTGCTTGTGCAGGCGGTGTGCGGTAGCGCACATGTTGGTGTTCTCAAACGGCATGCCCATCGCTGGCGGTTCACCGGTTTCTCCCAAGCCTTGACCATTGCCGGCCTCATTCTAACGCCCAGCGGCGGCAGTCCCGCGATTGTCGGTGAAGGGCCCGGCGGAATTCGCGGGTGCGCGACGGCTCATCGCGCAGATGCTGTCGGAAAATTTTACACTGCGCCGGACAGTGAATCGTTGCTGGAGGATTACACCCATGGTTTAATGAGTGTCGTGTCCATAGCACGAATATTGCTTGCAAGAACAAACTGATCTCGGAGTCCTGAAATGTTTTCACGCTCTCTCGGCGGGCGCTTCTGGCTGGGGCTGTTGCCGGCGATATTGGTCGCCGGCAAGGTCTTGGCACACCCAGTCGTTCCTGATGAGCGGACGCTGCAGGTCGATGCCGAACAGGCCGATGTGCGACGAGCGACCGACGGGATTTCCGACGCAACCGCCTTGGCGCGCCAGGCGTCGTCGGCAAGCGAGCGGGTTCGTGGCCTTCCGCCCGCGCCGACCAGCTACGACGATCGTTCTGCCGTCCTGGCGGACCCGTTGGCGCGCGGCAGCGATCTGGCGGTTCCGGCGTTCGCCAGGCTGCAACCCGGTATCAATGTCAGCGCCATCACGGGCGGTGTCGACGACGCCGATCCCTTGCCCGGCCTGCGACGCTCGGTTGCCGATGGTGCGTTTCAAGGGAGCGCCACGGCTTCCCCGGCGCGTGCTGTCCGATCCGCCGCCACGGCCGCAGCAGACCGTGGCGAGGATGCCGCGGCTGCCTTGAACGAACTGCAGGAGTCGGTTGTCGAGGTGATCGCCGAAGCGCTTGATGTACGCGTCGGCAAGGACGGTCGCGTGGACTTCTCGGTCGCCGGCGTGGAAGGGTTTCACGTTGTCTCGGCAGCGGGCAGAGTGACGCTGGGCCTCGACAACACCGCTGTAACCTTCGTTCAGTACGGCAGCGACACCCCGGCTGCCCGGCCGGTGCCTGCGACGGCGTCGCCCAACCCCGAGCCGGTCGCGTCGGCTGGTGGCTTCAACCCAGCGCGCGAATTCGTCGGCCTGCTGATCGAGGTCGTTCAGTATCCACTGCTCTGGGTGATCCTGTTCTTCCTGATCGTCGGCAAGATTGCCTGGCTTGTCGTCACCCGGCGAGGTCACAAGAGACGGCACCATAGCCATCGAGCGAGCCAGCCGACGCGACTGAAGGTGAAACGCTCTCGCTCGCGCTCCCGACACAAGTCGGTACCGGCCGCGGGGATCACGGGACCTCCGGCGGCCAGCCCGCAGGAAAGCTAGCCGAGCGTCGCTGAGCAGGCGGGCACGAAGGCACGCAGGACCACTCGCGGCAAGGCCAGGGCAATCGCTTACGCATATGTCGTAAACTCCTGATAATAGTGGTTTACAATCAGTCAGTTATGACAGGGTATTGTATTTTTTGTAAGAATCTCGTCTACTCTCCTCTTTCGGGAGGACGGCGGGATGACACTGTTGGAGGCATTTTCCGGGCTGCCGGACGGACGGAAAGGTCCGGCACAGCGCTACTCGTTGGCACAGATTCTAATCATGGCAGTGTGCGCCATCCTGTGCGGAGCGGACAATTGGGTTGAGGTGGCTGACTGGTGCAAGGATCGCAAGGAGTGGCTGAGTGAGCGATTCCGCTGGCCACTGGAAGGAGGCACGCCATCGCACGACACGTTTGGCGACCTCTTTCGGGTGCTGGATGCTCACATATTCGAAACACGTTTTCGGGATTGGATCCGTGAGCTGGCCGGTGTGATCGACGGTGTGGTGGCGATCGATGGGAAAACCTTGCGGGGTTCTGGCAAGAAAGGAAGTAACGAGCTCTTGCATATGGTCACGGCGTACGCGGTGCAAAGCGGCCTGTGTCTGGCACAGGAAGGCACTTGCGGCAAGGGACACGAGCTAGCGGGGATGAAGGCGTTGCTTGATGTTCTGGTCCTGAAGGGATGTATCGTCACCATGGATGCGCTGGGTTGCCAGACCGAACTGGCCGAGAAGATCGTTGCCCGCGGGGGAGATTACGTGCTTCAGGTCAAGGACAACCAGAAGAATCTGGCCGAGGCCCTTCGGGAGTTTTTTGACACAGGCGCCGCCGCCGGGTTTGGTCGGCTCACGGTCGAGCATTTTGAGGAAACCGAGAAGGATCATGGCCGCATCGAGACCCGTCGTTACACCTGGATTAATGACGTCACCTGGATGGACAGGCCCATGCGTGCGGCGTGGAAGAAACTCGGCGGCGTCGGCATGATCGAGTCGATACGGCAGATCGGCGACAAGGTCAGTGTCGATCAGCGTTACGCGATCGGTTCCTGCGGTGTGCAAACGGTCGAAATGTTTGCCAAGGCATCCCGTAGCCACTGGGGCATCGAGAATGGCTTGCACTGGACACTTGATGTGGTCTTTCGCGAAGATCAGTGTCGGGCCCGCCTGGGGAACTCAGCGCGGAACCTCTCCGTTCTGCGCAAGTTTGTCCTGACCACCTTGCGCAAAGAAGAGGGTTGCAAGATGGGCTTGAACCGCCGCCGTCTTCATGCCGACCGAAACGAGAGCTATCGCGAGTCATTGATCGCTTTGGCTTTCTCCGACCGGACGTCCATCAATTGTATGAACTCTGCGTAAGCGATTGCCCTGGCGGCAAGGCCTGCATTGCGGAGCCAGGGACCTGGCTTGAGGTATACTGGAGATGACGCCGTTCGGTATCGCTTCATCGCGGCCTCCGCTCCCACCACTCCACTTCCCCAGGAATCCATCATGTTGCAGAAATCTGCCTCTTTCCCTGGAATTCAGGGCCCCATCGTCGCGATCGTCATGGACGGCTACGGCATCGCCAAATCCGACGTCGGCAGTGCCATTGCCGCTGCCCGCAAACCTACCCTCGACAGGCTTTTCGCGACCTACCCGAACATCACCTTGCGCGCTCACGGCGTTGCGGTCGGCATGCCTTCCGACGAAGACATGGGCAATTCCGAAGTCGGGCACAATGCCATCGGCGCTGGCCAGGTCTATAGCCAGGGCGCGTCGCTGGTTGCCGACGCCATCGCCTCCGGCTCGATCTGGCAAGGCGCCGCCTGGCAGCAGATCGTCGCCGGCGCCAAAGCCGGGCGTGGCGTGATTCATTTCATCGGCCTGTTCTCCGACGGCAATGTCCATAGCCACATCGATCACCTGCGGGCGATGATCGTTCGCGCCAGAGAAGAAGGCGTCCAGGCGGTGCGTGTTCACATCCTGCTCGACGGGCGCGACGTCCCCGAGACCAGCGCTCTCGACTACGTGCTGCCCTTCGAGGCCTTCCTCGCGGAAGTGAGCAGCGAAGGCTTCGACGCGCGGATTGCCTCGGGCGGTGGCCGGATGAACATCACCATGGACCGCTACGAGGCCAACTGGAACATGGTCGACAAAGGCTGGCATACACACGTCCTGGGCGAAGGCGATCAGTTCGCGAGTGCCGCCGCCGCCATCGAGGCGCTACGCGTCAGGTTTCCGGGAACCATCGACCAGGATCTGCCGCCATTCGTGATCGCGCGCGACGGCAAGCCCGCCGGCACGATCGAGGACGGGGATTCGGTGGTCTTCTTCAATTTCCGCGGCGACCGTTCGATCGAGATCACGCGCGCCTTCGAGGATGCGGCTTTCGACAAGTTCGAGCGCGTGCGCGTGCCGAGCGTCACCTATGCCGGCATGCTGCAGTACGACGGCGACCTGAAGCTTCCACGGCGCTTCCTGGTCGATCCGCCGGCCATTCTCGATACCATGGGCGAGTGGTTCGCGAAAGCCGGCATCACGCAGTTCGCCTGCTCCGAAACCCAGAAATTCGGACACGTAACGTATTTCTGGAACGGTAACCGGTCAAACAAGTTCGACGGCGAGACCTACCAGGAAGTGCCGAGTGACGTCGTACCCTTTGAACAGCGCCCCTGGATGAAGGCCGCCGAGATTGCCGACGCCATGATCGAAGCTCTGAAGAGCGGCCAGTACCGGACCTTGCGCTGCAACTTCGCCAATGGCGACATGGTTGGGCACACCGGCAGCTTTCGCGCCGCGACGATGGCCATCGAGGCGGTCGATCTGCAGCTGGCGCGCATCCTGCCGGTCATCGATGCGCTCGGCGGCGTGGCACTGATCACCGCCGACCACGGCAATGCCGACGAGATGTACGAGATCGACAAGAAGACCAAGCAGCCGGCAACAAATGCGGATGGCTCCTTCAAGGCGAAGACTGCGCACACGCTCAATCCCGTGCCGCTGATCCTCTACGACAATGCCAGCGGCGGCAAGCTGGGCCTGACACAGACGGAAACCGCGGGTCTATCCAACATCGCCGCAACGATCGCCAACCTTCTCGGTTTCGAGAAGCACGCCAAGTGGGACGAAAGCGTGCTGGTCGTCAGGTAACGCCAACGGTTTGAGGGCGGCCACGGGGGTCGGCGCCGACCCCCGTGGCCGCTGCGCGCGCTCGGCGGTGGCGAGGGGTAGTCGCCGGCGCGATGCGCGATCAGTCAAGGCAGGCGCTGCTCGAGGGCGTAGAGTTCCTCGGCGGTCTCGCGGCGGCGAACGAGGTGGACGTCGGCACCATCGACCATCACTTCGGCAGCCCGCGGCCGGCTGTTGTAGTTGGAACTCATCGCCATCCCGTAGGCTCCGGCCGACATGATCGCCAGGAGATCGCCGGTGGCCAGAGCCAAGTCGCGCCCGTGGCCGAGAAAATCGCCGGATTCGCAAACCGGCCCGACGATTTCCCACGGCCTGGTCGCCCCCTGAGGCGCAACGACCGGGACGATGTCATGCCATGAGCCGTACAGCGCAGGCCGTGCAAGGTCGTTCATCGCCGCATCGACGATGGCGAAATTCTTCACTTCGCCAGGCTTAAGGTATTCGACGCGGGTCAACAACAGGCCGGCGTTGCCCACCAGGCGGCGTCCCGGTTCGAGCAGTACCTGCAGGTGCCTGTCCCTGAGCTTCTGCAGCATCGGCTGCAGGTAAGCCTGAACGGTCGGCGCGTCCTCGTCACGATAGCGAATGCCGAGGCCGCCACCGAGGTCGATGTGGTGCAGAACGATGCCGTTGGCGGCGAGTTGATCGACGAGCGTCAGAATCTTGTCGAGCGCTGCGGCAAACGGCGCCGGATCGAGCAGTTGCGAACCGATGTGGCAATCGATGCCGCTGATCGTGAGATTCGGCAGGCTGGCAGCGTGCCGGTACAGCGCCAGAGCCTCCTCGTAGGCGACGCCGAACTTGTTTTCTTTCAGGCCGGTCGAGATGTAGGGGTGCGTCTTCGCGTCTACGTCGGGATTGACGCGCAGGCTGATCGGCGCCGTCTTGCCGAGACGGCCGGCGACAGCGCTGAGACGGTCGAGTTCGGGAGCGGATTCGACGTTGAAGCAGAGGATGTCGGCGGCGAGCGCCAGTTCCATTTCGGCAGCGGTCTTGCCGACGCCCGAGAAAACGATCCGCCGCGGGTCGGCACCGGCGGCCAGAGCGCGCCGGAGTTCGCCGCCGGAAACGATGTCGAAGCCGGCGCCGCGTCGGGCGAAAACGTCGAGCACGGCCAGGTTGGAGTTTGCCTTCACGGCATAGCAAACGAGTGCATCGAGGCCGGCGAGTTCGCGCTCGAACTCCGCGAGTGAAGCTTCCAGCGCCGCGCGCGAGTAAACCCAGCACGGTGTGCCGAAGCGTGCGGCGAGATCGATCAAGGAGACGGATTCGGCATGCAGCACACCGTTCCGGCGAGCGAAGGCGGTCATCGGGCCGGGTCTCCGGGCGTGCTAGAATCCTTTGCTGGCGTTGCACCGGGAGTCGCCGGCTGCGCGGCGGCGTCCGCAGGCTTGGCTTGGGCGGCGACCGGCGCTGTCGGCTGCGGGGGTAGGAACAGCCCGCCGCGGTTGCCGCAGGCAGCAAGGAGCAAGGTTGCCAGCAAAGCCGGCGCGAGAAAATGTTGCCGCATGGATCTGGACGTCAAAACCGGGGATGGTAGCACAGGATGAATGATAACGAATTCAACGAGCTTGCCGACGCAACGCTGACGCAGATCGAAACGGCGCTCGAACGCAGCGGTGCCGATCTGGATTTCGCGATGGTCAGCGACAGCGTGCTCGAAATCGAATTTGCCGATCGCAGCAAGATCATCGTCAATCGACACGATGCCGCCAAAGAGATCTGGGTTGCCGCCAGGTCGGGGGGGTTTCACTACCGCTGGGACGGCAGTTGCTGGCAGGACACGCGCAGCGAGGAGGAATTGATGGCAGCGCTGTCGCGGCTGATTTCCGAGCAGGCGAGGGAGCCCGTTCTGCTCAGCTAGTGCCCCCCGCGGGCAGCGCGACAGTCAGAACTGGAAAGCCCCGGTCTCCCCGGGCCGCCGCAGCATCTTGTTGACTTCATCGGCGTGCAGTTCCTCATCGACGATCAGCTCGCGCGCGTATTCTTCGAGCAGGATGTGCTTCCCTGCCACGATCTCCAGCAAGCGGCCATAAGCCTCCCTGGCCTGCGTTTCGTGCTCCAGACTCTCACGCAACATGTCGCCGACATCGTGCGTGTCGGATTCGAGCAGGGGGCCGATTCCCAACGAGGGATGACCGCCCAGCAAGGTCACCATTTCTCCGGCGCGCCCGGCGTGCATCAGGCTCTCCTCGGCGTTCTTCTTCATCCATCCGACGATGGGGATGCGGTTGTAGCCATACACCATGAGCGCGTAATGCGTGTAGCGGACCACACCCGCCAGTTCAAGCTCCATGATCTGATTGAGAACCGAGATTGCTTTCTCACGGTCGAAATTGCTCATTTTCATTCCTTACAGGTTGGCGCCGTGGCGAAGACGAGGCGTCGAACCGGTGTGGCGTCACCAGTCCTCCCTACCGAAGCAGCAAGCAGGTCGTGTCTTCCTTGCTCTCAGACTCTTGTCAGGCTGAGTGGTTGCAGCGCCGGTAAGATGTTTTGCGGCCCGCGCCTCGGCTACCCGCGCACGCTCACAGCGCCAGCTGCAAACGCACCCCGGCGACGGTGGCGTTCGGCAAGTACAGACCCGGGTTCAAGATCCGCTGGACGAGCGGTTGCAGGACCACCCCGGGTGCCAGTTGTGCCCGGTAGGTCATTTCCACGGCCGTTTCCGCGGCCGACGACAGCGGCTCACCCAGCTCGTCCGACAACTGCGCGCGCCCCTGCGGACCCGCATGCGCACGCGTCGCGGCGATACCGAAGGTGTCTTTCTCGCGCCCGGCGAACGGACCCCGGAAGCTGAAGCCGACGCTGAGCGAGTAGTCGAGGGTGTTGGTCCGGCCGTCGGTGAAACCGTAGCGGACGAAAGCGGCGAGGTCACGGTTCGATTCCGGAACCCGAAACACCGTCTGCTCAGCGAGGAAATAGGCGCCCCAGTGCGTTGCCAACAGCGGTTCGTCGGCGGCATCGACGGCAACGAGTTGCGGGAAGCGCGGCGAGAATCGCCACATGCCCACGGCAAGCTTGCTGATCGGCACGAAATCGTCCTTGGCCTCGGCCGGCGTGCTCTCGCGCAGCAGTCCGGCCTTGGCCGGACTGAAACCGACTTCGCCGATGAGCATGCTGCCGGTACCCTTCGGCCAGCTCACATTGGGGCCGGCGGTGGCTATCCTCTCGCTGGGAATCCCGCGCGAAACCGCCAGCATCGCGTACCAGGCAGGATCGGGATCGACACGCAGGCGTGCCGCATAGGTGCTGGTCGGGTAAATCGACGGACCGGCCAGGCTGCCGAAGTTGGCCACTTCCGCCGCCATCCCGAACGACGGATGCAGGAAGACTCCCGAGGCGTCGGTGACGTAGAACTCGCTGTCGATCGGGTAGAGACCAAGCCGAAGCGATGCCCTGTCGTCAAGGAAGGCTTGCTGCAGCCACGCCTTGAAGACGCCGGTACGGTTGACCGGTGCCTCGAGGTTATCGACGCCCATCAGGCTGCCGACATAGTTGAGATTGACTCTGCCGCCAGTGTTGCTGATCAACTGCAGAAAGGCGGAACCGCCTGTCCAGCCGAAGAGTTTCTCGCCGTCGAATTGCAGGACGAGGTCGGTATGGCCCATGTAGGCCCCGCCGTGCTGCAGGCCGCCGGCATTGTTGCGCAGGTAGTCGGCCGTGTACATGAGGTCGGCCTGGACGCCTGCGTCGTAGAGCCGCTTGCGGGCGCCGCCCCAGTCGCCGGTGAGGGTGCTTTCCTGCCAGTTGGGGGTGTCGTCGGTGGCATCGCTTGCCGCTACTGAATCTCCTTCGGGGGCTTTGCCGGCCGCTATGACTTTGCCAAGGTCGGCGGGATTGTCGGCCGCAGCGCCCAGAGTAGTCAGCGGTTGACCAAGAAAAGAGGCGAGCAGCGCCGCCCCGAGGAGGTTGGTCAGCTTGTTTCTGGCTATCAACATTGTTTATCGCTCCTTCATATTTGTTTTGGCCAGCATGGCCAACAGTTCATGGATCGTTCGCGGCTTGCCCGCATCCGAGACCTGCCCGCGGGCAGCAAGTGCGTGCTGTAGCTCGACGACTCCGGGCTATGGCAGCCCAACTGCCGACAAGGCATTCCCCGCCGTCGGCCAGCTTGGCCGCGTCCAGCGAAGCCACACAATGACCGCCCGTCACCAAGTGAAACCGGTCGGCCCAGCGGTAGGTGAAGTCGATCTCGTGCGTCGCCGGCAGCAGAGCAATGCCCCGGCCATGTAGCTCGCCCAATACCGCCAACAGATCCTCCTGCGCGCTGTGATTCAGGCCGGCCATCGGCTCGTCGAGTACCAGCAACTCGGGGTCCATGGCGAGCACGCCGGCGTCGCTACCCGCAGATAGCGTCCGCTCGGTATTCCGGCACCTGCCAGCGTCACTGCGGCGATCAGTAGAGGGACGACGGTCGTCGCGACGGGTACCCCCGCAGTGAAGGCCGCGCCGAGCCCGCACAGCGCGAAGATTCCCTTGACCACTGGCGAGACCCGCCGCCAGCGATTGGTGTAGGCCGATTGCTCGATCAGTAGGCACCGGCACCTTCGTCCGCCGCCTTCCTGCGCGCGGCATACTTCTCACGGGTAACCGAAACGCCAAAGTAGTAGCCGATGAAGCCCGCCCCCAGAGCAGCCTGCAGAGCAAACAATAGAGAGGCGATCTCCCCGCTAGCGGGTTCCATCAGCGGCTCGAACCATCGCGTGTAGTTCGGACTGATGTCACCGATCAGATCCTTCGCCTTGTCGTCCGCACCGGCGAAAATCTCGACCGCTTTGCCATCTGCAGCCGGTGCCGGCTTCTCCACCAGCCACAGCGGAAAAACGGCGAGCAGCACAACCAGAATCAGAAGGATGAGGTTTTGATGGTGTTTCATGCGTGCGCCTCCCTGCCGCCAAGGAGTTTCAGCTTTTGCAATTCCTGTGGGTTGAAGCGGATCAAGGCGTTGAAAATGACCACCGTCAGCAAGCCCTCGCTGATCGCCAGCGGGATCTGGGTGATCGCAAAAATTCCGGCAAACTTGACAAAAGAGGCGACAAAGCCGCCTTCCAGATCAGGGAAGGCCCAGGCCAGTTGGACCGAGGTGGTCACGTAGGTCAGCAGATCGGCCATGCTGGCGGCGATGAAGACACTGACCGCGAACGACAGCTTCAGGCTGCGCGCCAAGCGAAACAAACCGGCAGCCGCGAATGGTCCGACAATAGCCATCGAGAAGATGTTGGCACCGAGTGTTGTCAGGCCGCCGTGTGCGAGCAACAGCGCCTGGAAGAGCAGCACGACCATGCCAATCGGCGCCATCGCCGCCGGGCCGAAGAGGATGGCGCCAAGCCCGGTGCCGGTGGGATGCGAGCAACTGCCAGTCACAGACGGCAGCTTCAACGCCGAGAGAACGAAAGTAAACGCTGCCGCCACACCGAGCAGCATTCGTTGCTCGGGATTCTCCTGGATGTGTTGTTTGACGGCGTGAATGCCGTAGATGACGAACGGCGCGGATGCCACGGACCAGCCCACAGCATGCTCGATAGGCAAGAAGCCTTCCATGATATGCATGACTCTCTCCCACAGTGAGAAATGACCAGATGCGCCATTTGGGGGAAAAGCAAACAGATCGGAAGACAAGCCGCGCGACGACAACCGACTGACGGCGAATCGACGCAACCTCTCCCTTTACCCCGGGGATTGGCGCTACATTTGATTTGGGCCGGTCTTCTGGCTTGCCTTCAGTCTTCTCCAGCAGCCTTCCCATGCGCGAGCACAGTGGCGTTTTGCGGAGTCGTCAGGCTTACAGCAGCGGGGGCTGCGCCGGACTGTCTGAAGGATCAGAGTCACCGGCTTCCCGTTTCACCCGCCCCACGGTCGTGGAGCAAGGCACCCAAACAGAGTCAACTATACTATACGGTGGGCGTCATCCGGCAACAGGCAGAAACCTCGCTCGCACGGTGCCGCCCCTTTGTTACGGTACCGCGCGGACTGCCTCGGTGTCCCCCGGCCTGCGCAGCATCTTGTTGACTTCGTCGGCGTGCATTTCTTCGTCGACGATCAGGTCCCGCGCGTACTCTTCGAGCAGGATGTTCTTTCCCGCGACGATCTCAAGCAGCCTGTAGTAGGCGGCTCGGGCCAGAGTCTCATGCTCCAGGCTCTCGCGCAGGATATCCCCGGTATCGTGCTGATACGTTTCCAGCAGGGGCCCGATTCCCAAGGACGGATGACCACCCAGCAAGGTCACCAGTTCGCCGGCGCGCCCGGCATGGACCAGACTCTCCTCGGCGTTCTTTTTCATCCAGTCAACGATCGGGATGCGGTTGTAGCCATAAACCATCAGTGCGTAATGCGTGTAACGCACGACACCAGCCAGTTCAAGCTCCATGATCTGATTGAGAACGGCAACTGCTTCGTCACGGTCAAAGTCACTCATCTTGATTCTCCAATAGTTAGCGCTAAACAGAGGTCGTGCCTGCAATTGGTGTGCGCCGTCACCAATCAGGGCTGATTGAGGCCAAGGCTACCCGCCATTGTTTTCGGGAACCCACCACCAAGTTCGAGTCCCGGCCGCGCACGCTCACAGCGCCAGCTGCAAGCGCACCCCGGCGACGGTGGCGTTCGGCAAGTACAGACCCGGGTTCAAGATCCGCTGGACGAGCGGTTGCAGGACCACCCCGGGGGCCAGTTGTGCCCGGTAGGTCATTTCCACGGCCGTTTCCGCGGCCGACGACAGCGGCTCGCCCAGCTCGTCCGATAACTGCGCGCGCCCCTGCGGACCCGCGTGCGCACGCGTCGCGGCGATACCGAAGGTGTCTTTCTCGCGTCCGGCGAACGGACCCCGGAAGCTGAAGCCGACGCTGAGCGAGTAGTCGAGGGTGTTGGTCCGGCCGTCGGTGAAACCGTAGCGGACGAAAGCGGCGAGGTCACGGTTCGATTCCGGAACCCGAAACACCGTCTGCTCAGCGAGGAAATAGGCGCCCCAGTGCGTTGCCAACAGCGGTTCGTCGGCGGCATCGACGGCAACGAGTTGCGGGAAGCGCGGCGAGAATCGCCACATGCCCACGGCAAGCTTGCTGATCGGCACGAAGTCGTCCTTGGCCTCGGCCGGCGTGCTCTCGCGCAGCAGTCCGGCCTTGGCCGGACTGAAACCGACTTCGCCGATGAGCATGCTGCCGGTACCCTTCGGCCAGCTGACATTGGGGCCGGCGGTGGCTATCCGCTCGCTGGGAATCCCGCGCGAAACCGCCAGCATCGCGTACCAGGCAGGATCGGGATCGATACGCAGGCGTGCCGCATAGGTGCTGGTCGGGTAAATCGACGGGCCGGCCAGGCTGCCGAAGTTGGCCACTTCCGCCGCCATCCCGAACGACGGATGCAGGAAGACTCCCGAGGCGTCGGTGACGTAGAACTCGCTGTCGATCGGGTAAAGACCAAGCCGAAGCGATGCCCTGTCGTCAAGGAAGGCTTGCTGCAGCCACGCCTTGAAGACGCCGGTACGGTTGACCGGTGCCTCGAGGTTATCGACGCCCATCAGGCTGCCGACATAGTTGAGATTGACTCTGCCGCCAGTGTTGCTGATCAACTGCAGAAAGGCGGAACCGCCTGTCCAGCCGAAGAGTTTCTCGCCGTCGAACTGCAGGACGAGGTCGGTATGGCCCATGTAGGCCCCGCCGTGCTGCAAGCCACCGGCGTTGTTGCGCAGGTAGTCGGCCGTGTACATGAGGTCGACTTGAACTCCCGAGTCGTAGAGCCGCTTGCGGGCGCCGCCCCAGTCGCCGGTGAGCGTCGTCTCCTGCCAGTTCGGCGTGTCGTCGGTGGCGTCCGCTTCGTCGGTGGCCGCCAGAGCGGCCAGCGGCTGCCCGAAAAAAGATGAGAGCAGCAGCGCGGAAGCGAGGGTCTTGAGTTTGTGCGTCGGTATAGACATGGTTACTGGGCGTTTGTGTTCTTGTTGGTGACGACGACTACCTTGATTGACGTCGGCTTGCTGGCGCATCCGGAGCAGCCGCCACAGCTGCTGCTGCCACTCGCACTGGCCTGTCGACGGGCGGGGTCGGGAGCGGCGTCGGCAAACCCAAAACGCGGGGCCAGGGTCGCCCAACGTTCGGCCAGCGCGACCCGCAGAGCACCCGGCATGAGCCGCCAAGTGGCGTAGGTGGTGGCGCCGAGTACAGCGCCATAGGCTACCAGTTCCTCAAACATGTCAGCCTCCGGTGAGAGCAAGGGCAACGCGGTAAGTAACGAAAGCCGCACCATAAGCCAGGGCAAACAGGTAGCCGGCCATCAGCAGCGGGTAACGCCAGGAGTTGGTCTCGCGCTTGACGACCGCCAGCGTGGACAAGCATTGCGGCGAGAAGACGTACCAGGCGAGGAGCGAGAAAGCCGTCGGCAGCGACCAGCCGGCGGCCAGCATCGGCGCCAGTTGTTCAGCCACGTCATCACCGGTTGCGGATAGCGCATAGACCGTGCCGAGCGCGCCGACGGCGACCTCCCGGGCTGCCATGCCGGGAACCAGGGCGATCGAGATCTGCCAGTTGAAGCCGATCGGCGCGAAGATCACTTCGAGCGCCTGGCCGAGCATGCCGGCATAGCTGTACTGGATCGCCGGGCCTACGGCGCCGTCGGGTGCCGCCGGGAACGACGACAGGAACCACAGCACCACCATCAGCGCAAGGATGATGTTGCCGACGCGCATGATGAAGATCCGGGCGCGTTCGATGAGGCCCAACAGCAGATTGCGGCCATGCGGCCAGCGGTAGGATGGCAGCTCGAGCATCAACGGATGCTGCAATCCCTTGGCGACCGTCAACTTGAGTACGCCGGCAACGGCCATGGCGCTGACCACGCCGGCCACGTAGAGGCCGAAAAGGACCAGCCCCTGCAGATTGAAGACGCCGGCCACCGTGCTCTCCGGAATGAACGCTCCGATGATCAGTGCGTAGACCGGCAGGCGCGCCGAGCAGGTCATCAGTGGCGCGATCATGATCGTTGCCAGCCGATCGCGCCAGTTGGCGATGGTGCGTGCGGCCATGATGCCGGGAATGGCGCAGGCAAAGCTCGACAGCAGGGGAATGAACGAGCGGCCGGACAGCCCGACGGTCCCCATCAGGCGGTCGAGCAGGAAGGCGGCGCGCGGCAGGTAGCCCGAATCCTCGAGAGCCAGAATGAAGAGGAAGAGAATCAGGATCTGCGGCAGGAATACCAGCACGCTGCCGACGCCGGCGACGATGCCGTCGACCAGCAGGCTGCGCAGAATGGTGTCGGGCATCTGCTCGGTGAGAAACACACCGAACGCCTGAACGCCGCTCTTGATCAGATCCATTGGTACACTGGCCCAACTGAACACCGCCTGAAACATCAGAAACAGCGTTGCCGCGAGGATCAGCATTCCCCAGACGGGGTGCAGGACGACGCGATCGATGCGCTCGTCGAAGCGCGTGTCGAGCGCCGGCTCGCGCACCGTCGCGGCAAGAATGCGCCGCACTTCGCGCTGCGTGGCGGTGACGTCCGCGACATCGGGCGGCAACCAGACCGGTGGGTGCGCTACGTCATCGGGCAGCGCGGTGTCGAGCTGGCTGATCAACTCGCTCGCCCCGCCCCGCTTGACAGCGATGGTGCGGACAACCGGCACGCCCAGTTCGCGGGCCAGTGCCGGCACGTCGATCTCGATACCGCGTTTGCTCGCCAGGTCGTTCATGTTCAGGGCCAGAACCATGGGCAGGCCGAGACGCTTGACCTCGAGAACGAGCCGCAGGTTGAGCTTGAGATTGGTCGCGTCGCTCACGCAAACGAGTATGTCAGGTCGCGGCTCGCCTCCGAGCATGCCGAGCACGACATCGCGCGTGATCTCCTCGTCGATGCTGACCGCATTGAGGCTATAGGCGCCCGGCAGATCGAGTACGCGAAACTGTTTGCCCGACGGCGTCGTCAGTTGCCCTTCCTTGCGGTCCACAGTCACGCCAGGATAGTTGGCGACCTTTTGCCGGCTGCCGGTCAGCAGGTTGAAGAGCGCCGTCTTGCCGCAGTTCGGGTTGCCGAGCAGGGCCAGCCGCAAGCTTCCATTGGCCGTACTCATGCCACCACCCCACGCAGCGGCGCGACCAGGACGCGCTCGGCCTCGAACCGGCGCAAGGCGAACATCGTGTTGCCGACGCGTACGGCGACGGGGTCGCCGCCCGGGTGGCCGCGGGCAACGACGCGCACCCGTTCGCCCTCGATAAAGCCAATTTCGAACAGTCGCAGCGCCAATTCGTGGTCCGCCGTCTCGCCGTCAGCGGCGACGGGTCCGCTGCGTACTGTCCCTTCCTGGCCGGTAGGCAGGTCAAACAGGGTGATCAAGTCCATCGAACTCATGAAATCTGTTTCCTTTCTTCCAGTACGTCGCCGTTTGCCGGCGCGCCAACAAGCGTGCGCGGAGCGTGTCGCTCCGCTGGGACGCTGCCCAAGTCGCAGATTCGCCCACAACCCTGATCCAGGCGCTGTTACTATACATGCGAATCATTCGTATTACCAGTGTTTTCGGGAGACTCCAGGCCAACAGCAGACTGCGTGTTTGCGCTGCGAGGATGCGCTCAGCGGTCGGCGATGCCTTCGCACGCAACTCCGTCATGTAAGCAGGGGCGGGTGAATTCGTCGCTACGCAGGTTCGCGCCGCCGCGAAGCGGCAGGGGCAGCAAGTCAGGTGTCGAACAGAATGCGAATGATTGCTATTTACGATTCAGCAAAGAGCCTATATGATGGGGGCGCTTCTCGACAGAAGGAACGACCGATGCGCAGTCTGCTCTTCAATACCTTCCTGGCCGGCCTGCTTCTCTGGCTAGTAATGGCCGGAATCTAGCGTTCAACCAACCGGGAGTTGCCATGCCAGCCAATGATCTCTGGGCCGGGGCCCTGAGCCTCGTTCTCATCCACGACGAGACGGGGTGCCCGCATTCCGCCCTCAATGCCGCGCGTCTGCTCGATCGCCTGTGCGAGATGGAGGGTCTCGATGCCGATACCCGCAACCTATGCGAGCGCGCCAGCGGGCGCCTCAGCGCGGCCCGCCCGAAGCACGATCCCCTGCGGGCTTGACGGCGGTGGCCGCCTCGCGCCCCTGCCGAAACGAGTCGGGCATGTCCGACGTTCCTTTTCTGCGCGTCGCGGCGGCCGACATCGCCACCGAGCAAGGCCGACGGGACGCCCTTGCCGGCTTGCCGCACGCACCTCGGCCGGTGGCCGCGGACAATGCGTCCCTGGGGTCGCGGCGTCGGAAGCTATGGGATCTCCAGGCAAAGTTCCACTGCCCGGTGGTTGGTGTCTGTTTCGAGGTCAATGAACTGCGCACGCTGATTTCCCGGATCATGCATTTTCCGCGCGAGACGACGGACTTCATGTTGCATACGACCGCCGTCGGCGCCTGCGAAACGCGTAGCCGACTGTCGGAGGTGCTGCAGAAGTATCTGGAGCGACGCTTTCCTCTGGCGATCCGCCGCTTCTCGGGCGCCAGGAGCGCAGAAGGTGTGCGCGCCCTGTGGCGCGAGTCCTGCAAGACCGGCAGCGATATTCCCGGCGCGCTCTGGGCCAGTTGGACGCATCCCGCCTGTGACGCGTCGCTGGCGCAGGAGATCTATGCCGACATCCACATGATCCAGCATCAGGTGGGCAGCGGCACGCGTGCCGATCTGGCGGCACTGCAGGCCGTGCAGGCGGAGAACGCCGAACTGCGCAAGCAGTTGCACGAAGCGCGCGCTGACGCCGAAGCGCAAGGGTTGGAAAGATCGCGAGAAGCGCAGATCCTCGTTCGCCAGATCGCCGACTTGCGCGCCAGCCTGGCTGGCAAGGAAGGCATGCTGGCCACCGTGACCGGGCAGTTCGACACCTTGCGACAAAGCCTGCCCGAGCTCAAGGCCCGCCAGTCGCTGGCCCGTCGCGCCAGCGACGCGGAGGCGCGGGCGACGGCATTGAGGGCGAGCGTTGCCGGTCTGGAAGGCGAGGTCGAACGACTCGGCCGGCTCGTCCAGCATGCCGAGGAAACCATCGAGCATCTGCTCGCCGCCGAAGCAAGCGCCGCCGGTCAGGGACGCCCCGTGCTCGATGAGCCGCCGCCGGACCTTGCCGGCAAACGCATCCTCTGCGTCGGCGGTCGTTCAGGGTCGGTCGACGCCTACCGCAAGATGGTCGAACAACGCGGCGGCAGCTTCCTGCATCACGACGGCGGGCTGGAGGAGAACCTCAACCGAATCGACGCGGCACTTGCCGCTGCCGACCTCGTCGTCTGTCAGGCCGGCTGTATCAGCCACAACGCCTATTGGCGGGTGAAGGAGCAGTGCAAAAGGACGGGCAAGCCATGCGTCTTCGTCCGGGGCGCCGGCGTCACCAGCTTTGGCCGGGTCGTCGGTGCCGCCGGCGCAGGGAACGAGGAAAGCGGCGTCGACCGCCTGTCAAGCGCTACCGAGTAGGCGCCGCGTCCTGCCTGTTCGCCGCCGGGGGTGCCGCGAGCGATGGTCTTCAGCCGGTCGACCGCCAGCGCGACCAGGCGGTCGCCAGGCCCCAACCGAGAAGAAGCCCTACCGCGTCGGCCAGCAGGTCTGCCCACTCGGCAAAACGATCGGGAGTGAGCGATTGCAGTCCCTCGATCAGGCCGCCGTAAGCCAGGAGGCCGGCAAGCAGCGGGCCCCGGCTGCCCGGATACGAACGCAGCCCCAGCACGGCGAGCACGGCAAAGGCCAGCAGGTGATTGCTCTTGTCCCAACCGGTGTCGGGCAGGTGAGGGCTCGGTGGCAGCAGCGACAGCACGAGCACGGCGAGCGCCGTCAGCCAGAAAAGCCAGCGCCAGTGGGTGCGTGTGACAAAACTTGCGGTCATGAAGAAGGCAGCGAATCTCGATGAAAGGTGGCGCGCCGGGAGCGCCGCCGGGGGACGGGACGAGGCGGCGCCCCTTCGTCGCCGGCACGGCGTCCGTTGGCGAATGGTAACAGAGGTCCTCCCTGTCGTTGGCCTTGGCCGGCGAGCGCCGTCGTACCGTTGTCAACCGGGGCAGTCGGTCGTCATCCATCGCTCCGCTGTTTCCGGTCGCTTGCGCCATCAGGAGACCCGACGGCGGGTTCGCTGCCACGTCCAGGCCAGCCAGGGCAGCAGGATCATCCCTCCCTGTGCCGTCACACCTTGCAGGCTTGGGCCTATGCCGAGCCAGGAAACGCGAGGGAAGCCGGGCAGTGGTGTGGTTGCCAGCCTCCCGGCGGCCTGAAGTTCGATGATTCCCTGGCCAAGAAAGACAAGGCCGATGCCATAGACCAGGACCGCGGTAACAGCGAAGAAGGTGGCGTGGGGCAGGCGTAGCGCCATTCGGTTCAGCACCAGATAGACGAGTGCCAGCAAGCCGCTGGCCAACCCGATCCCGGCAATGATGGCCCCGCCGTGATCGGCGTGGCTGGCCAACAGGGCGTGATAGAAGAGAACCGTTTCAGCGCCTTCGCGATAGACCGCCAGACAGGCGGCACCGCCCAGGGCGATCAGCGAACCACGCGAGATGGCACTGTCGACCCGGCCGGCAATCCAGGCCTGCCAGCGTCGGGACTCGCTTTTCGAGAGCAACCAGAAGCTTACGTAGAAGAGAACGGCGGCAGCCAGCAACATCGTCGCGCCCTCGACAACGGCTCGCGATGCGCCGGCCGCGCGTATGGCACTGGTCATTGCCCAGCCGGTCAACAGCGACAGCGGAATCGCCACGCCGACTCCGGCGTAGAGGACCCAGACACGGTCGGCGGCTCCCGCACGCCGCAGGTAGGCGGTGAGCGCGCTGACGACGAGCATTGCTTCCACTCCCTCGCGGATCAGGATCAGGGCTGATTTCAGCAGTGCCGGCAGGAATCCGTCCGTTTCGGGTGTGCCGTAAAGGGCTGCGGCGACGTTCAGCCTGTCGCGCAATGCAAGCCATGAAGACTGCAGATCTGCCGCGGCGACGCCCTGCATGGCCTGGCCATTGACGACGCCGAAGAGCACCTCGAGTTCGTTCTTGAGGCTCGGCGACCTTATGCCGAGATCGACTTCCATACCGCTACCCTCGAAGACCGCGAAGTAGAGGCTGGACAGTTCGCTGGCTGTCGCCAGGCGGTTGGCGGGATCGTAGGCGGCAACGGCAGCATCGCCGCGGCGGCTGATTTCTGCGGCGACGGCGGCCCCGTCGATCGCCGCGGCGGCGCCGGAAGGTGTGCCGAGAATGGCCAGCACGGCAAGCAGGAAGGCAAGGAGTCGACGAGGGATCATGGTTGTCCTGGGGGGAGTTGAACAGGCTGCGCGCCACCATCGAGCGGCAGTGGTGTTGCCGCCACTTCATTCGGCGAGAATCCGGTTGATCAGATGGCGTGCGGCAATTGGTACGTCGGCGGCGACAGCGTCCGGGGTCGACCCGTAGCGCCAGGCGCCATAGGCGTCGGCCAGCCGGGTCATGGCTGCCGCCCAGGCCGGTCGCTCGCCGGCGACGCGGCGGGCGAAGTCGCTGGGGCATTCCGCTGACCCACGGCACAAGCCCTTGCTGGCCAGTCGCCGGCACGCCCGCTGCCAGGCGCGCTGGGGCAGCGGGCAACGGCGCTGTTCTCGCCAGCGTCCCCAGAGCAGGCCGACGGCGAAGACCCCGGCACTGCCGCCGGCGGCGATGGCCAGCAGCCAGATCCAGGCGAGGCCGCCACCCTTGCCGGGGAGCAGCGCCTGCTGACGTTCGCCGTCAAGGTGAAACGCCCAGCGTCCCAACCAGCCGGCCAGATCGGCAGGCGTCCAGCCGGCGTCGGCTGGGCTGTGTGGCACGCCGGTGGAGGCGAAGCTCCCGCTCGGCAAAGGTGTCGGCGAGCCGGCGGGCGATCGCGGGGCGGCGGCCGGCGTCGCCCGGGGCGAGGTCGGCGGCGCCGGCTTTGCTGACGTCGAGCCGCTGGCGAAACGTTCCGGGGCGACGATGTCGATCGGGTCGACGCGCCGCCAGCCCTTGCCCTGATCCCAAATCTCGACCCAGGCATGCGCATGGCTGCGCTTGACGAGGACGTAGTCGGTCAACGCCATCAGCTTGCCACCCCGATAGCCGGTCACCAGGCGGGCCGGGATTCCGGCCGCGCGCATCAAGACAACGAAGGAAGCCGCGAAGAATTCGGCGTTGCCTTCCCTGGTTTCGAACCAGAAAGTGTCCAGCGCATCGGCACCAGTCGGTGGCGTGAAGCGGTCGCGCACACGGTAACCGCCATTGGCCAGCGTGGCCAGTGCCTGTTGCAGTACGGTATCGGTGTCGCCGGCGCTGGTCAGCGCGGCGCCGAACGCACGCAGGCGTGGGTTGCTGTCCTGCGGCAGGGCGAGGGCGCGTTGTCGCAGCGCCGGCAGCAGTTCGCCGCCGGCCGTCCATTCCAGCCACGAACTCAGCTCATAGCTGATTTCCTCTCGTACCGGCAGGTGCGCCAGTACCTGCCAGTCCGCCGCAATGAACGACTCGGTGGTCAGCCGCGCCGGGAGATCCAGCCCGTAGAGCCAGAGACCGCCGTGGGGTGTCAGGCGGATCCGGTAATGGACTTCCTGGCTAGCCGACTGAAGACCGGCACGGAAATCCGCGGAGCGCCGCCAACCCGCCTGCATGATCCGGCGGCCGTTGCCGGCCGTGTAGTCGGCGTCGAGTCGCCATTCCTGGCCGTCGAAGTCGTAGAACACCGGCCCACGCCAATAAAGCAGGCTGGTCGGTGGTACCCAGTCTCTGAACTCGGCAACCAGCACGGCCTGGCCGTCGCTCGCTCCGGTCTGGGTCTGACCCGGTTTCAGACGGCCTGAAATGCCCAGGCCCTGGTTCGATTTCTCGATGCTGGCCGGTAGCGGTAGCCCGAACGTCATCCCGATGTCCCACAGCGGCCCGGGAATGCGGGGGAAAAACAGGAACAGCACGGCCGCCAACGGCAGGGTGACGAGCAAGCGTTGTGCGGCTTCCCGCAGAATCCCAAGCCCCTTGTGAAGCGGCGTCGTGCTGCCATCGGGCGGGCTGAAGCCGCTGTAGACCGCAACCAGCAAGCAGGCGCTCAGCACCACGAACAGCAGGCCGACGCCTCCACTCCAGTGCAGCAGGCCGACGGCAACGGCGACGCAGGCCGCCGCGGCGACGAGGGCGTATTCGCGCTGGCTACGGCTCTCGGCCCACTTGAGGGCGAGAGTGGCGAGCAGCGAAAGGCGCAAGGCATCGCTGCTCAACCACCCGAAGACCTGTCCGGCGACCGTACAGCAAACCAGCAGACCGGCCAGGCGGAGGCCACCGGCCCAGGGTCGGCGGGGCAGGCGACGGCTGGCCAACGCCAGCCCGAGCGGTAGCCAGGCTGGCAGCGGCAGCATCGGCGCGTGCGCCAGGAGGGCGAGCGCGGTCAGCGCCAGAGGCCAGGCAGCCGGGGCAGTCAGGCCGCTGGCGCCGGGCGTCGGGGGCTTGCCGTCCGGGTGTGCCGCAGACCACCGGGCGTCGTTCAAGGAAGACGGGGAACTCATCGCCGGCCGACCTGCGAATCGACCTCGCACAGCGCCAGGCTGGTCAGGCACTTCTCGCGCTGCAAGTGGCCGCGGGCGGGTGGCAGAACTTTGCCGAACAGGCGGAGTCCGTATTCGCGGCCGCTACGCTCGGCCTCCAGTACCCAGCGCGTCAACTGTGCCAGTCGGGTTTCCGTGTCGCCACGGCACGTCTCCCACTCCAGCCACAAGGCGTCGCCGCCGTGCCCGCCGTCGAAGGCGTTGACCACCGCTTCGCCGCTGCGCGCGAAGACGCGCCAGTTGATGCGCCGTAGCGGGTCCCCCGGGACATGCGCACGGACGCCCTGAAAGTCGTCAGCGGCGGTCTGGCGGTGCGCCGAGCGCATGGCTCGGGCAGGCAAGGGCGAGGCCCCGCCGGGCGCCGGGTACACCAGCGCCTCGACCGCCGGCAAGGCGCGGCGAGCACGCCAGAGACCCAGGGGGTGGCAGGATACGAGGGCCAGGTCGGCGATCGTCAGCGCGCCGCGGCGATCGGTCCGCAGGGCCAGGGACAGCGTCGCCTCGCCGTCGGCAGCGACGCCTACCGGCAGACTGTTCGCCTTGCCGGTGCTCAGGGCGATGCCGTAACGGCGGTGGCCGCGGCGATCGGTCAAGGCTCCCACGATGGACAGGGACTCGCCGGCGAAAACCGGCCTTGGCAGATCGACCTGCCAGCCGACCGTCGCCAGGTTGCGCCGGCAACTTGCCGCCGCCTGCAGCCAGACTGCAAGCAGCATGAAGGCGAGCGCGAATATCAGGTTGTTGGCGTAGTTGATCGCCGTTGCCAGCAAGGCCAGTACGGCGAGCAGCCAGTACGTGCCGGCCGTGGTCGGCAACAGTGGCAGCGAGCGAACGCGCACGTAGCGACCGATCATGGCAGCGCTACCGCTTCCAGGATCGCCGCCGCAGCGGTGTCGGCGGCGCGCGCGTCGCCGCGGTCGAGGCGATGCATGGCTACCGCCGGGAAGACACGCTGAATATCGGCCGGCAACACATGCTCGCGACCCTCCAGGAGCGCCCAGGCGCGGCCGGCCGCCAGCAGCGCCAGCGCCGCGCGCGGCGACAGGCCATAGGCCAGGCCGGCGCTGTGCCGGGTGTGCTCGGCGAGCTGGCGGATATAGGCGAGCAGCGCGTCGCTGGCGTGGACCGCGCGCGCCGCCTTTTGCAAGGCCAGCAACTGCTGGATGGTGAGCGCCGGCGCCTGACGTTCCAGCAGATGGCGTCGGTCTTCGCCGCGCAGCATCGCCAGTTCGGCGGCGGCGTCCGGATAGCCGAGTGAGAGCCGCATCAAGAAGCGATCCAGTTGCGCTTCCGGCAGTGGGTTGGTCGATAGCTGGTCAACGGGATTTTGCGTCGCGATGACGAAGAACGGCTCGGGCAGCGGACGCGTGATGCCGTCGCTCGACACCTGGCGTTCCTCCATCGCTTCGAGCAATGCCGACTGCGTCTTTGGCGACGCGCGGTTGATTTCGTCGGCCAGCAGGAGTTGCGTGAATAACGGTCCGGGATGAAAGACGAACTCGCCTTTCTCCCTGACGAAGATAGCCGCCCCGGTGAGGTCGCCGGGCAGCATGTCATTGGTGAACTGCACGCGCCGGAACGACAGGCCGAGCGTCTTGGCCAGCGCCAGCGCCAGAATGGTCTTGCCCATTCCGGGCAGATCCTCGATCAGCAGATGGCCACCGGCGATCAGGCAGGCAATCGCCAGCCTGACGACATCGTTCTTGCCGAGCAGCACGGCGTTGACGGCGGCCATGGCCTGGTGGGGAGAGTCGGTGGGAGCGTTGGCGAGCGGCATGACGGGACCTTTCTGGGGTAGGTGGATGGCACAGGACGAGACAGCCCGATCTGCCGGCGGGCGCCCGCCGACGGTGCTCGATAAGGGACGCGATAAGGGACGCGATAAGGGACGCGAGACGGTCACCGGAGCCGGTCAGATCGACTCGAGGAACTTGATGAGGGCGGCGCGGCCGGCCTTGTTCAGCGCCATGAAGCGGGCCTTCGCCGGGCTCGCCTCGCCGCCGTGCCAGAGGATGGCCTCCTGCAGGCTGCGTGCGCGCTGGTCGTGCAGGAAGACGGTGTGGTGGTTTGCCTTCCTGGTCAGGCCGATTCCCCAAAGCGGCGGCGTCCGCCATTCCTGCGCACTGGCCTCGCCGTCCGGCCGGCCGGCGAGATCGGGGCCCAGGTCGTGGAGCAGCAGGTCCGAGTAGGGATGAATCGTCTGACCGCGCAGGCGCTTGATCGGGTGGCTGTTGCCGGTGCGCACGGTGTCGAGATGGCAGACGCCGCAACCCACCTCGGCGAACAGTCTGCCGCCCAGTCCCACATCGGCGTCGTCGAGGTTGCGGCGGGCGGGAACGGCGAGCAGTTGCAGGTAGATCGTCAAGGCCTGGAGCTGCTCTTCGGAAAGTTCCGGAACTTCCGGCGTGCCGCCGGCCGGCGCCTCGGCGCAGGCGCTCTGCCCGGCCAGGCACAGCTCACGCGGATGCAGCGGCGAAGTCAGTCCCATGTCGTTGAAAGCGGCACCCGCGGCCTGGGCGCGCAAGTGCGCTACGTTGGCCTTCAGCGAGAACTTGCCGATCACCCGCTTGCCGGTCTCCGGGTCGGTCACCCAGTTGGGGCGGCCGGAGACCCCGTCGGAGTGGTTCGCCTGGGATTTGGCGATGGCCAGCAGGGTGTCTTCGTCGATCGCTTCGAGCAGGCCCATGCCAGGCAAACGCGGTGCACTGCGCGCCTCGAAGATGACGCCGTCCGGCAACCGCCCGTAGCCCGGGTTGAGTACCCGGAAGCTGGGCTTGCGCAGGCTGTAGGCCTCGCCGTCGGGAAAGCTGCCCGGCATCTCCTGCCAGTCGATGACGCCTAATCCCTCGGGCGGCACGCCGGCCACGGCCTTGTCGCGCAACTGGGAATGATAGCCGGCCGGGGCGGCCCAGCCGCCCTTGCCGTCGGCAACGCTCAGGCGCAGGAAGATCCCGTTCATGCCCTGGCCGCTGGTGTAGGGCTCCTCGACGGAGCCGTCGCGGAAGTGGCAGGCGCCGCAGGCCGTGGCGTTGTAGAGCGGGCCCAGCCCATCGCGGGTGTTGTAGCGTATCTCCCTGACGGCCGGCTGGAATGGGCGCTCGAAAAGCCCGTCGCCGTCGTCGAAGAGTTTTTCATACTGCCAGGGCAGATTCTCCGCCGCCTGGCCGAAAGGTTTGAAACCCTTGTGGAAGGTGGTCATGTCGCCGGCCGTCAGGGCCCGTGGGTCGGCCGCGCGCAACTCGCTCAGGTCGCCGTCGCCGTAAGCATCGCGCCAGGCATACTCGGTTTTCCATACGGCCCAGCCAAGGGCGAGAAGCGCCGCGACAAGGATTCCCACGGCGACGGGTAGCCAGTGGCGCACGGGTCTTTCGGATGCATCGTTCATCTCGGGCACTCCTCATCAGTAGTCGATCTGGTAGCCGAGGCGTGCCGACCAGGTGTCGGAAATCACCTCGTTGAGGCGAAGCTCGACGCTTCGCCCGTTGCGGAAATAGGTCGTGTCGCTGCCGTCCTGGAGCGTAAATTTGCCGCCGGACAGGTTCACCGTCAGCTTGTGGCCGGGCACGACGAGCCAGTCGGCGGCGACTTCGGCCTGCCAGCCCGTGCCTTCGCCCTGATGGCGGAAGCTCACCGGGTGGGACAGATCGTCGCGCAGGTTCCAGTCGGCTTCTGCCTGGTACCGGAACCAGTGCTGTTTCACGCCGCCGCGCAGGGAGAGGCGCTCCGAGGGTCTGAATTCGCCGTCCAGGCCGACCCATACGCTCTCCCAGACCGGCTGGTAGCTGCTGTCGAGCCCAGCAAACTCACCGAGCGGAACGCTACCTGCAATGCCGACCCGCTTGGCCTGGTCGCTGTCCCAAAGGACTTGTCGGCCCTGGCGCGAACGCAGCTCACTTTCCTGACGGGCAATACCGAGCATCGGCGTGATCGACGACAGTCCACCGACAGGAAAGCGCCAGCCGGCGCCGAACGAGGCATCCAGCATCCGGCTGTCACGCGGGTCGGCATAGGAGCGCGAGAACTCACCTTGACGGTCGTTCAGCGCGTAGTCGGAATCCTGCACCTTGCCGGCGGAAGAGGCTCGCGCGTAGGCAAGGTAAGCCTTGGCGGTGAAGCCGGAAGCGTGAGTCCAGCCGCCGCCGAGGCGGAGTTCCGCGGCAGGAATCTCCCAGGTCAGCTCGGAAAGGACGTTCGGCGTCGCGCCCCCGCGGCGATCCGCGGCGATGTTGAAACTCAGCTTGTCGTGGCGATAGCCGGCCGACAGATTCAGGTAGCCATTACCCTGGATACGCGGCCAGTCGGCGTCGATCGTCACGGCGCGCGTACCGTCCGGGGTGAAAACCGTCAGGGTCGGTGCGGGTGCCGGCGCCAGAGCGATCTCACGCTGACCGTCGGCCGTGAATACGACCATCGATCCAGAGGCGAACAAATCGGCAAGCGCCGGTGGACTGACGAGCAGGGCGACGACGACTCGCCAGGCGCCAAGGTGCGGCGTTTTCATGGTTGCCCCAGTGACTGCTCGAAGGGCCGCCGGGAGATGGCGTAGGCCCAGGTCCACGAACCCGCGCTACCGGCCGGCGTCAGCTTGGAGCTTTCCAGTACCATCGCTGCCCAGCGGCCAGGGATCATGGTCGGCGCCAGCGTGCTGGGCTGTGCGCTCATGCTGATCACCTGCAGGGCGGTCACGTACAGCCCATCACGTTGCCAGGACGCGCTCGGTCTGGCTTCCATGCCGTTCGCCAGCGACAGGCGCCCATGGTCGTTCAACGGAACCGCGATCAGGCCTTCCGGGGGCGGCGCCGTCGGATCCTGTAGGCGCACGGCTGCGGCAGCGGCGCGCGCCAGCCCGGCGAACGCGACATCGCCGTCACGGCCACCGGCGATTGCCGAGGGAGGCACCGCGGGCGGATTGTTGACCAGGGCCGGAATGACCGGCGTACTTGGGATGGTCGCCGTCAGGGCGTTGAAATCCTGCGTCTTCACCTGCGCCACGCTGTTCGCTTCGAGCGGGCTTTCCAGTACTCGCGGGGTGATCAGCAGAACGATCTGCGAGCGTATCGAGGCGCGCACATCGCGCTTGAACAGGTAGCCAAGCACGGGGATGTCGCCGAGTACCGGTACCTTCTCCTCATCGCGCTCGAGGCTGTCGCGGATCATCCCGCCGATGGCTACCGTCATTCCGTCCTGGGCGTGCGCAGTCACCTGCAGATTTGCCGTACTCACCGTGTCGATCGGGAAATACACCACGCCGCCCGTGCCGGTAGCGATCGGGATGGTGCCGTCGCGGAGCCTGACGGTCGAACTGTCCTGGTCGATGGTCAAGGTCACCGAACGGTCACCGTTGATGCGCGGCAGGATCGACAGCGTCTGTCCGACATCCCGACGTTCGGTTTCGACGGTGATCTGGGTGTTCGTCGCACCCGTGGTACCGGTGATGCTTTGCGACGACGCACCGACCGTCAACACGCGCTCGTCGCCGATGAAAAGCCGCGCAGGGTGGTTGTTGGCAGCCACCAGCATCGGCGAAGAGAGGACCTTCAGCTTGTTTTCCTGCGCCAGCAACTGGAAGCGCAGGCTCAGCGACTTGCTCATGTACTGCCAGAGCATGGTCGCGTCCTGCTCGATGTCGAACATGCCGGTGGTGCCTGCGTTGCGCGCGTACTGGTCCGGCACCGTCGTCGGCAGCACGCCGACCGGCAGCGGTCCCGTGCTCTTGCTGGTGCCGGCAAAGCCGATGTCGAACACCGAGCGGAAACCGTTGTCCAGCCTGACCTCGAGAATCTTCATTTCGAGCAGGACCTGCCTGGGTTGCTTGTCCATCTGGCCGACCAGTTCGGCAATCTGCCTCAGGGCCTGCTCGTCGCCGGTGCGCACCAGGAGCAGATTGTTCAGCCTGTTGTAGGTGATATACACCGGCGGACCCTGGCGACCCGCCATGTCCTGGATTTCGGCCATGCCGAGCAGGGGTTGGCCGTTGGCATCAAGACGCAGCTGGCCGCCCAGGCGGTCCTGGCTCATGCGGCCGAGATCGGACGCTGGATCGTAGTTCGCTGCCGAGCCGGCCGCACCAGCCGCTGTCCCGCGGGAGCTGCCAAGTGGGCCGGCACTACCGGCAGATGGGCCCTGATCGAAGGAGGCGCCGCCAAAAAAGGTGCTGCCGGTATCGCCATTGTTGCCGGTGTTCGCACGGTTGCCGGCGCCACGGGTCGTCGGCGTCCCGCGGTTGCCCGTATTGTTGCTGGTGCGCGTGCCGCTCCCCAGGGATGTCGGGGGCATCTCCTCGATCGGCAGCGACAGGAAAACACGGTTGCCGAACAGCGCCTTGAGCGCGTTGGCGGTCGCCACGACGTTGTGATGGCGGAGAGAGAAGACCGCGGTCTGTTCGTCGCGGACGATCGCCAGGTCCTTCTGGTACTCGTCGCCGCTCATCACGACATAGGTCTTCGAGGTGGCGTCGAAGCGATACCAGACGCCAGCCGCTCGGCACAGGTTGCGTACCATGTTCTCGACAGTTGTGTCGCGCAGGTAGAGCGAGACGATCTGCTCGGCAACCTTGCCGGTGACCACCACATTGGTCTTGCCAACCTGCGACAGCATGCGTGCGGCGTCGGCAAGCCGTACCTGGGTCAACTGAATGTCGCCGAGAATGCCGGTGGGCAAGGGCGATGGCCGCACGGCTGCCGGGTTTGCGGTGCGCGTCGGCAGCGTCCCGGTGCTCGCTCCCGCCGTCTGGGCGAACGCCAGTGGCTGGGCGGCGGCGAGGGCGGCGAAAAGGGCGGCGAAAGGGGCCGCACGAAAGCCTTGCTTCATCGCAGGACCACCTTCTTCCCTTGCGGCAGGCTCGGGTTGTAGAGCGTGACCCCGTCGCGTTCGATGTGCACGAGGAAGGTGCCGAGGCTGCCGAGATCGATCAGTTCCTTGTCCATCACGGTGATCGTCTCCGCGCCCCTCACGAAAAGCTGAACGGCCCGTCCTTGCGGCGTGATGATCAGCGCCCGCAACTGCACCTGTTTTTGCAGTTCGAGGATGCTCGCACCCGGCAGGCCGGTGAAGCGGTTGGTGCTACGGCCTTCGCGCAGTTGCGGAGAGACCTCGAACGGGTCGTTGCCAGGCTCGCCACGACGGCCTGCCGGTGCCGGTGCGGGCGGCAGCACCTGGCCAGCGCGCTCCGACGACGGCGCTTCGCCCTGGTGGCTGCCGGCAACCGCCTTGGTCTGCCGGGTGACGGTGTCGGCGTAGCGGCCCAGTGTGCCGAGACCCGCACGCAAGGTCGGGTGCAGGTCGGTCGTCTTGTCGTGGGCCAGGTCGAGCGCCCGATTCTGGGCATGCGCTGCCGGCGCGAGCGCGCTCAGCGTCAGCAGCAGCAGCGCACCGACCTGGCCGAGTGGCTCGGCGGGTTTCATGCCCAGGCGCCGGTGCGGAAAGTCACGCCGGCGACGACGAAAAGCACCGACAAGGCCGTCACCAGCCGAATACGGCGTGCCATGGCATCGAGATTGTCGGTCGATAGCTGCGGGATTATTCGCAGCCTGGCGTCCGTCGCCAGGGCAAGCGTTGCCGCCAGCAAGCCCAGCTTCAAGCCGATGAGACGGGTGACGAAGTTGTCGGCAGCAAACCACGCGCCGGGGTCCGGTACGAGATTCCACGCCAGCCACACGCCGCTGAGGACCTGGACTACGAGTGCCGGCATTCCCACTTTTTCATACGCGGACTCGAAGCGAAGCAGATCGGCGGGCGAGCGCTCGCGTAGTACGCGCGGCAGCACCGCAAGAGCGAGGACAAGGTGGCCACCGGTCCACACGGTCGCGGCCAGAACATGAAGCAGGAGAACATACTTGTGCATGATGAATCCGTGCATGCCCATTCCCGGCTCAGCCGCCGCCGGTCGAAACGGCAAGGACCGCCTGGAAAAAGGCGTAGTAGACAAAGCCGACGATGCCCCCGATGAGCAGCGTCAACAGGGGTTCGATCAGCGACGAGAGAAGCTTGACGCGAGCATCGAGATCCTTCTGGTAGTGGTTGCCGAGCGCTTCCATGACGGCTTCCATCTCGCCGCTACGCTCGCCGATCGCCGCCATGTGCTGCAGCAGTGGCGGTATCGGCGCGCGCGCCAGCGCCACGGTCAGCGCGCGCCCTTCGAGCACTTGCTCGGCCGCCAGTTGCAGGGCGCGCGTGAGCGCAGCGTTGCCGGCGACCTGTGCCACCGAGCGCAGCGCCTCGAGAACCGTGAGTCGGCTCTTGAGCAGCAAGCCGAAGGTCCAGGCGACCTGCGCCAGGCTGGCAGCCATCAGCGTGCCGCCGAGTACCGGCAGGCTGAGCATCAGGCGGTCGACAAGCAGCCGCGCCGCCGGCAGTCGGCGCAGGGCGATGAAGCCGACGACCAGCCCGAGCAGCGCCATCACCAGCGTGAAGCCCCAGCGCCCAAGCCAGTCGGCCATCTCCATCATCGTTCTCGCCGCCCACGGTACCGCCTTGCCGCGCGCCTGCAGGAAGACCGCAAAGCGCGGCACCACCGAGCCGACGAGAAAGCTGATCACGCCGATCGACACCAGCGTGACGATCGCCGGGTAAGTCAGCGCTGTCATCATCTGCCGGCGCACGTCGGCCCGCTTCTCGGTCAAGACGGCCAGGCGCTCGAAGACCGCATCCAGTTCACCGCTCGCCTCGCCGGCCTCGGCGAGCTTGACGGCAAGGCGCGGAAAGGTCGATGACTCTCTGGCCAGGGCGGCCGAGAAACTGCTTCCGGCGCTGATCCGCTGCGCACAGCGGTCGAGGAGCGAGCTTAGACGGGGCCGCGCCGACAGGCGCCCCGCCGCTTCGAGTGCTTCGAGAATCGTGTGGCCTGCACGCAGCATCAACTGCATCTGGCGGTAGAACAACATCAGGTCGGAATTGCGCACCGATAGCCCGCTTCGCAACAGGCGCCAAAGCTCGCACAGCCGTTCCCGCGGCGATCGGCCGCCGCTTGTGCCGGCGAACAGTTCGAGAACGCGCAGCCCCTGGTCGCGCAGGACGCGGCGTGCCTGCGCCAGATCGCCGGCTTCGATCTGACCGCGCAACTCCTTGCCCTGGGGGTTCAGGCCGATGTAGCTGAAGGTCGCCATGCGTTCGCTTTCAGAGGCCGGGATGCAGATAGGGACGGGCTTCGGCCAGACTGGTGACACCGCGCAAGACCTTGTCGCGGGCATCGTCAGCCAGACGCCAGTAGCCGCCGGCGGCCTGTGCGAGTTCGCGCTCGCCGGCGCTGTTGGCGATCCGTTCGGCCAGTTCGCCGTCCAACCAGAGCGCTTCGAAGAGCCCGACCCGGCCGCGATAGCCGGTACCCAGGCAGCGCGGGCAGCCATTCGGCTCGTGGATGTGGCAGCCGTCGCGTTCCCTGACGCCGAGCAGTCGCCCCTCGTCCACCGTCGGCGCGCGCGCCTGGCGGCAATGCGTGCAGAGCAGGCGTACCAGACGTTGGGCGATGACGCCGTGCAGCGTCGCGCCGACCAGGAAGCGCTCGCAGCCGATGTCGGCCAGCCGCGTGATGGCGCCGACGGCGGTGTTGGTGTGCAGTGTGGACAACACCATGTGGCCGGTGGTGGCCGCCTTGAGCGCGACATCGGCCGTCGCGAAATCGCGGATCTCGCCGACCAGGATGACATCGGGATCGTGGCGGAGGAAGCTGCGCAGTGCCCCGGCAAAGTCCACCTTGCCGCTGACCTGGACCTGTGTGATGCCGGCAATGACCTGCTCGACCGGGTCCTCGGCGGTGAGGATGTTGAGGGCATTGGCATCGAGTTCGCGCAGCACGGCATACAGCGTCGTGCTCTTGCCGCATCCCGTCGGCCCGGTGACCAGAACGATGCCATGCGGGTGGGCGAGCGCCTTCTGCAGACGTTCCACCATGACTGGCGGCATGCCGAGCGCAGCGAGAGTCTGGCGCTCCGGATCGCTCTGCATCACCCGTAGCGTCAGGCGTTCGCCAAACTTCGCCGGCACCGAGGCGACGCGCATTTCCATGGGGTCGCTGCCGTCGTTCGCCGGATAGTTCAGGCCGCCGTCCTGCGGTGCGCGCGACTCGGCGATGTCCATGCCGGCAAGCACCTTGATGCGCGAGATCATCCCTTCGCCGAGCTGGCGCGGTAGCAAGGCGCCCCAGGCCTGCATGCGGCCATCCACCCGCAGGCGTACGCGCGTGCCCTCCTTGATGCTCTCGATGTGAATGTCCGAGGCGCGGCGCAGCAGCGCTTCGCGCACCAACCGTTCGAACAGAGCTACCGGTTCGTCGCCCGTCGTATCGCGGGCCTCGCCCGGCGCGAACTGCGCGAGCAAGGGCGCAATCGCTTCGGGTTCGGCGACAGCCAGCGGTGTGCCGGCGCCGAGGATGCGGCGGGCAGTATCGACGCCGATCTGGTCTGCCGGATCGCTGATCGCCAGGTAGAGCGTTCCCTCGGGCGTGCGCATGGGCGCCATCGGGTGGCGTTTGATGAGCGTGCCCGGCAGGCGGGTGGCGCTGGCGCGGTCCAGAATCCATGTATCGAGCGGTGCATAGGGCAGCCCGTGGGCTTCGGCCAGAGCCAGGTAGAAGGACGTCCGCGGCAGCCGCAATTCGTGCGACAGGGCGTCGAGCAAGGACTGGCGCGCGATCCGGGCCTGGCTGCGCAGGCGGTTGACGAGTTCGCGGTCGAACAGCCCCGCCTGCAGACCCGCGTTGATCAACGCGGCTTCGTTGACGATCATCCGGCGCCCCGTCCGTTACGCAGCAGACGATCGAAACCCAACGGATCGCGGGCCAGGCGACGGCCGTCATCGACGGCGATCAGGTGGTCGCGGGCGAGGCCGGCCAGCGCCTGGTCGAAGGTCTGCATACCCGAGTCACGACCCGATTCGATCGCCGAATAGATCTGCGCCGTACGCCCGGAGGCAATCAGGTTGGCAACGGCCGGCGTCACCTGCAGCACCTCGACGGCGGCGACGCGTCCGGCGCGCCCGACGGCCGGCAGGAGTTGCTGGGCGATCACCGCCTTGAGGACCAGCGACAGGCGGTGGCGAACGACCGATTGTTCCTGCCCGGGAAAGGCACCGACGAAGCGTTCGACCGCCCCGGTCGCGTCCGCTGTGTGCAGCGTCGACAAGACCAGGTGGCCGGTCTCGGCTGCCATCAGCGCCGCGCGCATGGTGTCGTTGTCGCGCAACTCGCCGACCAGGATGACGTCCGGGTCTTCGCGCAGCGCCGCCCGGACGGCGCCGGCGAAGTCGGGAACATCGGTATGCAGTTCGCGGTGAGTGATGATCGCCTGCGCCGGACGGTGAACGAACTCCACCGGATCCTCGATGGTCAGGATGTGGGCTGGCATGGTGCTGTTGATCTCGTTGATCAGCGTGGCCAGCGTCGTACTCTTGCCGCTGCCGGTGATCCCGGTCACCAGCACCAGGCCGGAGGCGAGATGCGCGAGGTCGCGCAGGCTTTCCGGCAGGCGCAGCTCGGTGAAGCTGGCGCAGCGCGCCGGCAGGTGGCGCGCCGCCAGCGCCAGTTCCCCGAGACTGCGGAAGACGTTGATGCGAAAGCGCTCGCCGGCGCGCGACGTGTAGCCGAGGTCGACGCTGCCCTTGTCGGCCAGATCCCTTTGCTGGCCGGCGGCCAGCAGGGCCGTCAGCAGTTCGTGCATGGCTGCGTGCGGCCAGACCGTCGCCGACATCGGCGCCACGGCACCGTGCAGCCGCCAATATGGTGGCCGCCCGCCCGCGAGGTGGAGATCCGACGCCTGCTTGTCGACGACGGTGGCGAGCAAGGCGTCAAGAGCGGCGTGCGCATTCGCTGGCGAAAGGCTTGCGTGCGTCATGGCTCAGACGGCAAACCTGATCTGGACGTCCAGCCATTGCCGCACTGGTGCCCGGGTTTCTGGATGGCGTTCGACCTGCACCGAGATGTCGCTGCTCACCGGTGCCGCCACGTAGGGCAGTCGCGACAGGCCGTCGAGAAACTGCATCAGCCCGTGGTAGCTGGCCCGCGCGCGCATGACGATCAGCGGGCGCTTGAAGGGGTTGCCCTGTGCGGCCTCGTGCACCATCTGCGACGTCGGCGCCCGCTCCTTGTCCTCGTTGCGCAGGTACACGTGCTCCAGCGCCAGGACTTCCATGTCGCCGGCCTCGGCCAGACTGGTCAGGCCGGTCTTCAGGGCGTTCATCGCCAGACTGTCGTCGAGGGGAACGAAGCTGCCATTCAGGCGCGCCACTTCGTTGCGGGTTTCGTCCACTTGCCGATGCAGTTCGCTGAGTTCCCGCCGGGCTTCGACGAGATTCTTGCCTCCCAGGCTGGGCAGCGGCGCCGGCGGCCTGGCCGGCTGTTTGGCGGCCAGCTTGTCGCGAGTCGCCTGCTTCTCCAGTTCGTACGCCAGCTGGCTCAGGCGGGTGTGGCCGCGCGGCCAGATCAGCCCGAAGTAGAGCGCCAGGCAGAGCGCCGCGGCGACCGCTGCGTAGGTGTTCTTGTCCTTGTCGGAGAGTCTTCGGAGCGTCGCGCGAAGATGCCGCAGGCGCAGCCGAAGCGTCTTCCGGGTCTGGTTTTCCTGCATCGCGCGCTCAGGGACGGACGGCAGTGCTGCCGGCGGAAATGCCGCCTGCCGGGTTGGCCGGCGGCTTGCCGGTGGCCGCTTGCGCCGGTGGCAGGGCACTCTCCAGATCGTCGCCTGCAGGCACCAGCCAGAAGCTCACTTCGTGGCCGAGCTTGTTGTTGCGCCCTTTGCGTTCGACGATCTCGGTCTGCGCGACAGCGTAGCCCAGTGCGTGGGTGCGTTCGGCGATTCGACCGACAAAGGCCTGGGCGCCGGTATAGCTGGCCGACCAGGCGACGACCTGGACCGAGGTGGCGTTGCTGCCGACCTTGCTGTTGCGCAGGCTGTCGAGAACCGCATCGGTACCGACCGCTTCGGCCAGCAGCTGCAGCAGGTCGGGCAGCTTCTGACGCATGGCGACGATGGCCGTGAGACGCTCGCGGTCGTTGACCAGCGGTTCGAGTTGCCTTCGACTGGCGTCGAGGCTGGCGGCCAACTCGTTGAGTTCCGCGGTGAACTGCGATTCCCGTTGGGAGGTCTGCGACTTTTCCCTTTCCAGGCGACTCCTCTCGGCTACCGTCGCGTTCAGCCGGTAGAGCCGATACTGTTGCACGCCCTCGATGACGCCAAGTGCGGCGACGAGCACGCCGATGCCCGCCAGGCGGCGGAAGTCATGGCTTTTCCAGAGGGAGTCGCGGAGCTCGCGTTCGACGATACGAGGCAGGCGCGAGGCCTGACTGGCGGCTTCGCTGGCGAGCGTGAACCAGACGCCCTGCCAGGTTTCGCCAGCCGTTCGCAGACGCGCCGGATAGCCGGTGCACAGGCTCAGGTCGTCGCAGATACCCTGCGCTGCCGCCTCGTCGTCGGCATGCAGGCAGACCAGCTCGAGGCTGCAACGTGTCTCGCTGTTCCACTCGGACAGCAGCCGTGCCAGCCAGTCGGGCCGCAGACGGCGTTCGAGACGGCCCTCGCTGCGGGTCGCCAGCACCGCGCCGTCCTGGCGGTGCACCGCGACCACCTCTTCGCGATGCAACTCCAGGCAGATCGTGGCGACGGCGCCGTCGCGCCGGTCTTCGCCGCTGCTCGTGGGTTCGCTCACCAACCACGCCAGCGGCAGACAGACGGTGAGGCAGAGATTGCGCTCGGCGAGCGCTTCCCGCCAGTGCCGGTGGTTGCCGGCGGCGACGCCGCAGCCCAGCCACAGTGGACGGCCGGCGGCGAAGCGTCCGCGCCAGCCGGCAACGACATCGCCGTCGAGGTTCTGCAGATGCCCCTGCAGTTCAAGGCACTCGTCGAGGCCGGCACGGTCGATCAGCGCCATTTCGAGCGCTGTCTCGCCGTAGCGCAGCGGCGTCCGGCGCCCCTCCCGGCGCACGGCTTCCTCCAGCGTCACCCGTTCGCGGTCAACCGGGGAGAGGTGGCCGCGCGCTTCCAGCAGGGCGCCGAGCGACCACAGGCCGCCGAACTCCGCCAGGATCGGTTCGAGCTCGCTCTGCAGCAGTTCGCGCATCTGTCTTGCCGGGCGGGGTTTGTCCGGGGCAACCGGCAGGTCGATGACGCCCGGCAGGAGAGTCCTGGCGGCCAGCGCAACCCGGCGCGGACTGACGCCCGACTGGCCTGCGAGGAGAGTGCGGACCTCGTCGAGCGCATCGGCAAAGCGGGCCTGCTTCGATTCGGCGGTGGCCACGATGCGGCTCGTGCCTGCCGCACCGACGTGAACCGCGGCCTTCAGGCTGGCGATATCCCAGGCCAGCAGGAGCCACGGCTGCTCGCCGGCGCCAAGACGTGCGCGCAGCGACGCCAGGCGAGCCCTCGCTGCGCTGGCCCGAGCCTTCGCCTTCGCCAACCATCGCCGCGGCACCGGCTTGCCGTCCGCCACCGCCACCGCGTGAGCGCTGGCCGCAGGCCGACGGTCCTCGGAGATGCCTGTCATCGCAGCTCCAGCCGAGCTTCCGGCAGCGCCATGCCGGCGACGGCGTCGATGCGCGCAACCGACTGCCTGGTGTTGATCGGCGTGTCCCAGTACGGCGAGTCACCGCTGCTCCACAGTGCCCCGGTGTGGCCAGTCACCAGCAAGAGGTGTCGGCCCTGCGGAACGAAGGTGTCGCCGCTGCTGGTGTCGCCTGCCTTGCAGTTGGCGGTGAAGCTCAGTGTCACCGAACTCTGCGGGCACGCCGATCCGCCGACCAGACCGTCGCCGTTGCCGTCGAGGCAGACGCTGCTGAGCGGCGTCGAGTAACGTCGCCATTGGCCACCGGCGGCGGTGTTGCGGAAAACCAGCAGGCTGACCGAGAGGGGCTGGGTGGCCGGGATGTCGGTGCGCGCGACCAGACGCACGCTCCACCCCTGCAAGGGTACCTGCCAGTCGCTCGCGGTGATGCGCAGGGCGCGGTCGGCCGCGAAGTCGCTGCCGCCAGCGGCGTTGTCGTTGCCGAGGCTGGCCACGGTCAGACTAGGGCTGGCGCCCTCTAGCGACCAACCGAAGTTAAGCGCGTCGGTAGCCGGGTCGCTGCTCTCGTTGCCCCAGCCGTCGCGGAAGCGTCCGTTCAAGCTCAGACCACCGAGATAGTCGCCGCGGTGACCTTTGACCAGGACGGCGCCGCTATCGCTCAGGGGCGTCTCGCCGCCATTGTTGGCGCAGGTGGCGGCATCCGGAACCGGGTCGAAGAGCGGGCTCTGGACGCCTTGTGCAAGCAGGCTGCCGGACCGCAACAGCGTCGCCAGATCGCTCGGCAGGTCGCCATTGTCGGCGACGAAGCCGCCAACGACGTCCGGATTCACCGGCCCGAGCTGGCCGAGAATGGCGCGGCGCAGGCTTTGCAGGCGCAGCCGGGTGTCGTCGTAACGTATCTGCGCCCGGTCCTCCGTGACGATGCCGAAGGCCAGCAGCGAGGCTGCCGAGAGGATGGCGACCACCACCAGCAATTCGATCAGCGTGAAGCCGCGACCGATGGATCTGACAGACTCGATGGATTCGCCGGAACGAACCGGCGTGGCGGAGATGTGCATCATTGTCAGGATCAGTCCGCGAACGAAGTGACCAGCAGCGCCGGACCGCGGGAGTGGTTGTAGACGTGAAAGGCGTAGAAGGTGAGCACCTGACCGGGTTTCGCCTCGTTGGCCAGGCGGTCGGCAATCGCGTCGTCGATGTAGGCAGCCAACGCCCTGTCGCCGCCGTAATCGAGGCCAATGCGCTGACTCACCTTGGGCGGGTTGCTGATCTTCATCATGGCCAGGGCGGCCAGCAGGTAATCGGCTTTTTGCGGCGCCGGCAACGCCGCCAGAGTTGCCCGGAACTTGATGGGTGACGGTGCGAAGATGACGCGCTGGCCCGGCACTTCCGTGCGTGATCCGGCAACCAGCTTTTTCAGGTCGACGTCCCTGTAGCTGGCGGCAGGGTCGCTGCTCGGTGCCGCGGTGAGCGCGGCACGGCCAGCCGGGGAAGCGTCGACGGCAAGGCTGGCGGACGCCAGGCTCGTCAGCAGTACGCCAACGACCAGGCGGGCAGCCGCGCGGGCGGGGACTTGCAGGAAAGGTGATGCTTGCACGGGTCTTCCTCGTCCAATCAATCGTTCAGGCAGAGAACCTGATCGTCATCGCCGTAGTCATCCGGATGGCTCAGGTTGGGACGGCAGGGGTCTGCCGTGTTGCGGCCACCGTAGCGGCCGTCGCGGCCCCAATAGACGATGCGGGGGTGGTCGCCGTTGGCCAGCCCGAAAACGGCGAAGGGGCGAGCCCGCGCCGGCAGTTCGTGACGGCTGGCGTCGTAGCCGATGCTTTCGCGCGTGACCTCGCGCCAGCCGAGCATGCAGTTGCCGGTGATTGCCGCCTGGCTGCTGCACGTGCTCCAGCTTGGTCCGGCAGCACGGTAACGAGGACCGACGCCGAAGGCCGGGATGTCGAGCAGCTTGGCCCCGGCCAGCGGGCTGCCGGTGCCGTCCGGGGCCGTGAAGACCACCGTGCTGGCGTTGAAATCCGCGCCGTGGTCTACCCACAAGCGCGACTTGCTGTCCAGATAAGGGCCATGCCAGCCACGCCGGGCGTCCGGGCTCCAGCGGTTGAGATGGGCCAGTGGGTGATTGCCGCACAGCGCCGGCGCTTCGAGCAGCAGGGCCAGATTGACCGGCGAGGCGAACCAGGCGTCCCTGTCGGCATCGAGATTCGGCGCCGCCCAGGTGCGCAGGATGCCGCCGACCGGCGTGCAGTCGATGCGGGTAGCGGAAACGGCAGTTTCGAGTGTGCCGGGGGAGGACAGCACGAACGGCCCTTGCCCGGGGTAGTAGCCGGTATCGGCCTTGAAGCGTCTCAGGCCATCGGCCAGCCGCTGCATTTCGGCGCGCGCGATCTCATCCTCGGCGCCTTCCTGAATGCCGATGTAGGTACCCCAGGCGGTATAGGACAGCGCGGCCAGGATGCCGCAAACAACCAGTAACTCGATCAGCGTGAAGCCACAGTCGCGCAGATCACCTGCCTTGGACAGCGCCATGGAAAATTCTCGGTTCGTGATCCAGGAGAGAGGGAGGGCGCCGGCGTGTGCTCGACGCCCTCCGAGTGGAGCGAACGGGGTCGGTCACCCGCCCCGGTCAAACTCAGGTCAGACCTGATTAAGTGCGGCGAACGTTGTCGACTTCACCCAGTTCTTCGTCCTTGGTGTCGCCAGCGCCGTCGACGATGGCCTGGAAAGTAGCCTGGCCACCGGTGGTGGAAACGTTCCAGAGCACGATGAAGCGGTTGTACTCGGTGTTCGCCACGTGCCGATAGACCGGCGTATTCGACAGCGCACCGATGGTTGACGGATTGAACAGAGTCGAGTCCGGACCGACGCCGAACGCGACGAGCTTGTCGGCAGCCCCGGCGTTGACCCGCAGATTCCCGGCGCTGGCCCATACGTAGGCAACATCGCCGGCGGTGAGCGTGGCATTGGCAGCAAACCCGCAACCATTGGCCGCCACCGGACGGAAGATATTCTGCGGGGTGGTGTTGCCGACCTTGCTGGCGAGCAAGGCCTGAATCGCCGCACCGGTGGCGCAATCGGTAGCGGTGCCACCGTCCGGAGTTGCTGTCGTGTCGATGACGCGGGCCGTCGTGATGCCGACGCTGTTCAGCGCGGCCACATCGGCCGCGGTGATCGTCGACAGCGTCAGATTGCCCAGCAGATCGGCGCTCAGCAAGGGCGCGAGGCCGGTGGCGCCAGCCAGCGTGTTGGTGGCGTTTTTCAGCAGCGAATCGAAGTTGTCGGGGTAGTTGCCGCCGTTCAGCACGCGGAAGGTCTGGATGCCCTTCGACAGTTCGTCCATCATCGCCACGTGCGCCGCGGCAGATCCTTTGCGGTCGGTGTCCTGCAACATGATCGTGGCGGTGCCGGCGATGGCCGCGAGAATGGCGACGACCACCAGCAGTTCGAGCAGCGTGAAGCCGCCCTCCTTTTTCTTGATGCTTGCCAGTTGTCGGCGCAGGGCGCGGCCCTTGACAGCGGTGGCGTCGATCGCCTGGATCGTGGATTTCAGTTCGGCCTTGGTCATGGCCATGAGTTTGTTCAACATGAGTAAATTCCTAGCAGATGGTCTCGGATTCCCTCCCCGTGGGAACTCCTGCACCAGGTTTTTCACGAAAATTCCGGATCGTTCCGGAGGAATTCGCTGCGACCCCGCGTCGCCAGCCTGTGACTTGTGCCATCCGCCAGGCTCGCCCCGGCCGGAATCTGTGCTTCTTGGGCGCCCTCAGTTGCCGGGCGCGTAGTCCACCACGAATCGGTACTGCTTGCCGCAATGCAGAATGACTTCCTTCTGCCCTCGCCGCAGGATGCGGATTTCCACCTTGATCTCGGCAAATCCGTCGTGCGCAATGGCTTCCTTGTACAGTTCATTCAATTTGATCAGCACGGCGGCGTTGGTGGCCTCCAGTGCCGCGGAGCGTCCAGGAGCTTCCACGCTTGCCGTTTCCTTTCGTAGAACAATTGCCGCAAATGATAACCATTCGTATTCACAAATGCAAGCTCATTCATTCAGTTTATTTGCGCAGTCCACGAACCACAGCCTGGCGGCGGGTGGTCACGGGAAATCGCTTGGGGGGGTCGCGCGGTGCTCCGCGCGGGGTCATCGCCGTCAACCCCGCGGGCACGCGAGTGTCGAGGCAGTGCCTCGCTACATCGGCTGAGGCCGGCAAGCGAGTAGCCGAGTCAAGGCCACTGACGGTCAGATCAGTGGCGGATGACTGGCGGCATGGTTCGTGTCGGCGGCCGGCAGGGCGAGGCCGTCAGCGGCCAGCGAGAATACGGCTGATGAGCAACGAGGGCGAGGAGGCCGGGCCGATGCCGGTCCTTGCCGGTTGCCCGTGTCGCACCGGGGTGGCCGACGCCGCCCCGGTACGGGGCGCTACAGCGCCTGGCCGTTGGCGTCGAAAATGCCGTCGAACAGTATCGAACTCAGGTAGCGTTCGCCGGAGTCCGGGAGGACGACGACGATCGTCTTGCCGGCATTTTCCGGCTTCCGGGCATGTCGCACCGCCGCCGCCACGGCCGCCCCGCAGGAGATTCCGCAGAGGATTCCTTCTTCGCGGGCGAGGCGCCGGGCGTAATCGACGGCTTCCTCGTTCGACACCTGTTCGATGACATCGACCAGCGAGAGATCGAGGACTTGCGGCACGAAGCCGGCGCCAATCCCCTGGATCTTGTGCGGGCCCGGTTTCAGCGGTTCGCCGGCGCGGGCCTGGGTGAGCACCGGGCTGGCCGTGGGCTCGACAGCTACCGAGACGATCGGCTTGCCGCGTGTGGTCTTGATGTAGCGCGACACGCCGGTAATGGTGCCACCGGTACCGACACCGGATACGAAAATGTCGATCGCTCCGTCGGTGTCATCCCAGATCTCGGGACCGGTGGTGCTCTCATGAATCGCGGGGTTGGCGGGGTTCTTGAATTGTTGCAGCAGCACGTAGCGCTCCGGGTCCGCCGCGGCGATTTCCTCGGCCCTGGCGATGGCGCCGCTCATCCCTTTGGCGCCCTCGGTCAGGATCAGCTTGGCACCATAAGCCACCAGCAGCTTGCGCCGCTCGATGCTCATGGTCTCGGGCATGGTGAGCGTCAGGGGAATGCCGCGGGCGGCGGCGACGAAGGCCAGGGCGATGCCGGTGTTGCCGCTCGTCGGTTCGACGAGTTCCTTGCCGGGCCCGAGCAGGCCGCGCTTCTCGGCATCCCAGATCATCGCTGCACCAATTCGGCACTTGACCGAGTAGGCGGGGTTGCGTCCCTCGATCTTGGCGAGCAGGGTGGCGGTGGCGCCGTCGGCGACGCGGTTCAGCCGGATCAACGGCGTCCGGCCGATCGAAAGGGAGTTGTCTGCGTACCAGTTGGACATCTGCGAATCTCCTGAGGTGGAATGGTGTCGGGGAAAAGGTGTCGGGGACACCGGCGGCTGCACCGCTGGACCCGCAAGTTCAGCGGCTAGCCGTTCACCTTAGCGGCGCCGCAAGGTCATGCAAAGACAAAGTTTTTCTATCCTTATGCTGCGCGCGACTCTGGGCGGGCGGTACGCAAGAATCCTGTGCTCTTGTCCGTCGGTTGGTTACACTCAGCCGCTATGCGCGGTTTTCGTCAGGCTCACCGCCGAGCGCCGCGCATCTTCCTCTCCACCCGTAAACGGGGATGTCATCACTGAAAGGGCACACCACATGGACATGCAACTCAGGAACAGGCTGGCGCTGGTCTCCGGCAGCACGGCCGGAATTGGTTACGCAATTGCCGCTGCTCTCGCCGGCGAAGGCGCCCGGGTCATCGTCAATGGCCGTACCCAGGCCGCCGTTGACACGGCGGTGACGGCGATCAGATCGGCGACGGGCAGCGACGTGCTGGGATTCGCCGGCGATCTCAGTACGGCCGATGCCGCGGCGGCACTGGTGCGGGAGAATCCCGATATCGAGATCCTGGTCAACAATCTCGGGATTTTCGAGCCGCAGCCCTTCGCCGACATTGCCGATGCCGACTGGATGCGTTTCTTCGCGACCAACGTGTTGAGTGGGGTTCGGCTCGCCCGTCTTTGCCTGCCGGCCATGCGACGTGCCGACTGGGGCCGCATCATCTTCATCTCCAGCGAAAGCGGCGTGCAGATTCCAGCCGAGATGATTCATTACGGGGTCACCAAGACGGCGCAGATTGCCGTGGCGCGAGGCTTGGCCGAGTCGCTCGCCGGCACCGGCATTACCGTCAACAGCATCCTTCCCGGGCCCACCCGATCGCGCGGGGTGAACGATTTCGTTGACGCGCTCGCCAAGGCCGAGGGACAGTCGTTCGCAGAATTCGAGAAGACGTTCTTCGCGCAGGTCCGCCCCACGTCGCTCATCAAGCGCTTCGCCACGCCCGAGGAAGTGGCCGCACTGGTCACCTACGTCGCCAGCCCGCTGGCCTCGGCAACCACCGGCGCGGCACTGCGTGTCGATGGCGGAGTGATCAAGAGCGCATTCTGAGGGTGGCGACCATGGCCCGGCCGTCATCCACTTCAGCGCCGGACGTCGACCTGCCAGCCGTCCTTCGTCTTCGTCAGATGCTGAACGGTAAGGACCTGCGGGCTGTCGCGTGCCTCGAGCACGGCGTAGCCGCCGGTCAGCTCGACCTTCTCGATCTGCTTGCGTCGCGCCTCACCCTGTGCGCCGCCGCGCATCCGGTCGAGAAACTGCTTGAAGCCGTCTTCGCCCCAGGTCTTCAGCATGCCGTTCAACTCCTCGAACTTCGCGGCGGTCATGTAGGGCTGCGCGGCGTCGAGCCCGCCGGCGAGCAAGGCCTTCTCGTAGGCGAGGAAGGCGTCGGCCTGCGCTGACTTCCTCGCCTGCGTACCGGTGAGGGTCTGCGCGTGGCTGGAGGGAATCGCCAGGGCGACTGCGGCGAGAACGGCAAGAACTCGAATCATCAGTTTCATGAAGGCCTCCCTGGCATAGGCGTGTACCCGTTGCTTACCACTGCGCGCTTCTCCAGCCAGTGCCGGTCCTCTCAAGCTGCTGGTCTCTGCGCTGTCACGAGTATCCGTGCCAGGCACAGCCACTGTCAATCGACAGTGATGCTGGCGTCAAGCGCAGCACGCCGACGGCGCCGCACACGCCGGTTCGTCGCCGCTCCCTTGTCAGGCCTGGGCGAACCACCGCCTTACCGCAGTCTCCCCGGGCGCGCAAGGTCGTTGGTCAAGGGCAGTGGCGACGTCTGCGGTGTTGCATGGAGCGAGGCACGGCCTGCGCGATTGCGGCTGCCGAGCGCCATGGCGAGCCCGACGACGATCAGGATCGCCGCCACGGCGAACGTCATTCGCATACCGTGTGCAACGGCTTCGGGATGCGCCATGGTGATGTCGTTCGTCGTCGAGGCGAGCGCGAAAACCGCGCCCATGACCGATGCGCCGGTGATCAGCCCAAGGTTGCGCGACAGATTGAGCATGCCGGAAACGACTCCCCGCTGGTCCGGGCGGATGTCCGTCATCACGGCAGTGTTGTTGGCCGTCTGGAACAGTGCATAGCCGACGGTGATGGCGGTGATCGGGGCGATGTAGCCTGGGAGGCCGAACGCCGCCGGCATCCTGGACAGAGTGAAAGCGCCGGCGGCCATTCCGGCCAGCCCGATGACGGTCATGCGTTGTGCACCGAGACGGTCCGCAAGGCGACCGGCCGGCACGCCGGCCAGCGCGGCGGCGAGCGGACCGACCGACACGACGAGCCCGACGAGAGCGGCGTCGAGCCCGAGCGCACGCGTCAGATAGAACGGTCCGACCACCAGCGTCGCCATCATCACCGTCGACACCAGCGCGCTCATGGCCAGGCTGGCACTCAGCGCGGCATCGCGGAACATCGCCAAGCGCATCAGAGGCGATGCGGCTCTCGTCTCGGCAAGCACGAACAGGCCGAGGCCGAAGGCGGCGGTCAACAGCAGAGGCAGGTTCACCGGAGCGGATTCGCGGCCTCCGAGCGTCATGGCGAGGGCATAAGCGGCGAGCGTCAGAGCAAGCAGCAGCGTGCCCACGTGGTCGAAGCTGGCCCGATCGGTTTTCGGCTTGCGGCGATCGACGGGCAGGTAGCGATGCGCGAGAAGAAAAGTCAGGATACCCAGCGGCAGGTTGACGAGGAAGATGGCCCGCCAACCGAGTCCGGCGATGAGAACGCCGCCGAGCGATGGACCGAGAGCAGTGCCAAGCGCGGACATCGTTCCGAGCAGCCCCATGGCGCTACCCGTCTTTTCCTTCGCAACCGTCTCACCGACAAAGGCAATGGTGAGAGCCATCATGATGGCCGCTCCGAGGCCCTGCGCCGCCCGGGCGGCAATCAGCAGCCAAAGCGTCGGTGCGACGCCGCAGAGGAGCGAGGCCGCCGTGAACACGAGGATTCCGGCGAGGAGCAGCCGTCGGCGGCCGGTGATGTCGCCGAGTCGTCCGACGCTGACGATCAGTGTGGTGATGGCGAGAAGATAGGCGAGGACGACCCACTGGACTTCCGGGAAGGTGGCGCCGAAGGCCTGTGCCAGCGTCGGCAAACCGACATTGGCGATGCTCGTGCCGAGCGAGGACAGCAACATGGAAAGCGAGAGGCTGGCCAGCGCCCAGCGAGCCGCAGGACGGTGTTCCGCACTTCCGGCCATTACCGCGTCGGGTCTTGCAATGATTGACTTCAAGAGGACCTCCTTTTCTGCTGGCTCCCGAAATGGAGCTGTCAGAAACGTACTCTATGCCCTTGTCTGGCATGGCGGAAGACGCACCGGTTGCACTTTATTCGTGTGTCTGACGCCATGTCACGATCAGGCTGTGCTATCGTCGATGCATGTCGACAGCCGATCTCAACCTGCTGGTCACCCTCGATGTGCTGCTCGCGGAAGGCAGCGTCGCGCGCGCCGCCCAGCGCTTGCGGCTCAGTCCGTCGGCGATGAGCCGGGCGCTGGCGCGCTTGCGTGCGACAACCGGTGATCCGCTGCTGGTCAGGGCCGGGCGCGGTCTCGTGCCGACACCGCGGGCGCTCGAACTGCGCGAGCAGGTCGGCCCGCTGGTGCAGGCGGCCGAGGCGGCACTCCGCCCCGTCGAAAAACTCGACCTCGAACGGCTGGTCCGCATGTATACGCTGCGGACCAGCGAAGGCTTTGTGGAAAATTTCGGGCCAGATCTCATTGCCCGCGTTGCCGAGCAAGCGCCTGGCGTGCGGCTGTGCTTCGTGCAGAAGTCGAACAAGAACAGCGCGCCGCTTCGCGACGGAAGCGTCGACCTGGAAACGGGCGTTGTCGGCAAGGCGACGGCGCCGGAACTGCGTGTGCAGGCATTGTTCCGGGACCGTTTCATCGGCGTCGTGCGAATGGGGCATCCGCTGAGCCAGGGCGAGATGACGCCTCACCGCTATGCGACGGGCAAACACATCCTCGTCTCACGCCGGGGGTTCGACAGGGGAATGATCGATGAAGCCCTGAAGCCGCTGGGGCTGGAACGGCAGATCGTCACGATCGTCAGCGGATTTTCGACAGCGCTCGTTCTCGCCCGAGCGTCGGACCTGATCGCCAGTGTCCCCGAGCGCCACACCGCCAAGCTGCGCGCCGGAATGCACAGTTTTCCCCTGCCGATCGCCACTCCCGAGATCACGGTTTCCTTGCACTGGCACCCGCGGATGGATGCCGATCCAGCGCATCGTTGGCTGCGCGGGTGTGTTCGCGAGGTTTGCGGCGAGCGGCTCATCAGGCCATCGATCGACGGAGGCTCTGCCGCAGGCTGAAATGCCATTGCGGGAATGAACGGCGCCTGCAGTCATCCAGCAGGCGTACCAGGCGTAGGTTGGGCTGAGGAACGAAGCCCAACACCATTCGCCGTTGCCTGGCCCCTCTCGACGCGCCTTCATTGACGCTGCCCCCGGTCAGCGCCGACGATTCCCCATTCAATGGGCGCATGCAGCGGCGAGCACAGCCGGGCGGTCGGTTGCCTGACCTAGCCGTGCTTGGCCGGATTGACGTGGAGATGGTCGACATGGCGTTCGAGATCGGTCTCGTCACGCATCGGGTGTGCCCACCATGGCCGTGGCCGGACAGCGCGTTCCAGTGTTCTACTGGCTCGGGCACTTGCATGTCCCTGGCCATCACCGGGACTGGCAGGCACAGGCCGCTCCGCTCGTCAGGAAAACGTCGGCGGAGGGTCGCCAGGCCATCGTGATTGGAGTGGCTTCTGGCGGCAATGAAGCGGCAGGCCACCGAATGGCGAGTCGCCCGCTTCGACTCGCGGGCGGAGAGAATGCCCGTGGTGTAGCCATAGGCGGCAGCAGGCCGTTGAGCTTGCGATCGGTGACGATGACGCCGTATATGGCGGACCTCGGTGGCCTGGACGGACATCATGCTTCATACCCACGCGGCAGGTAGCAAGCTGGAAGTCCGACAGACTGCTGGTTTTCGGGATGAAGGAGATCCCGAGCGACGCGAGCCTGTGCTGCGCCCCGGCGCATCTGGCGCCGCATCTGGGCGCCGGCAGGCAGAGATCACTCGCGAGTGGATCTCCCTCTGGCGCTGGACTATATTGAAATCATAGCCACACCGTTGGTGTGGGGGATAGCGTGTCGTTGCCGCCTGGTGTCGGACGTTCAAGGGGGGGAAATCATGTTTGGCAACAAGCTGAGGATCGGCCGGGGATCGTGCCGGGACGGAAAGGTGGCCATACTGATCAGAACAGCCGTTGCCGGGTTGGCTGTCAGCTTGCTGATGCACGCCACTTCGCTCTATTTCGGCCAAGGATCGTCAATTGCCGCGGGCAGCAAGCCACCTGCATTGATGACTTATCCGAATCAGGTTGTCCGGACCGATAAACCCGGTCAGATCGGTCTGTGGATCGAAGGTGAGGATTGGCAGTTGCGCGTCGACATGCCCGGCTTCGTGGATGTCGAGTGGCCATTCACTTCTCCTTCTCAGTTCCTTTACATGACGAACCCCATCTTGCAGACACCGGTCAGCATCTTCGCCGAGCGCGTAGCCGGCGCCGACAGCGAAGAGTCCTGTCGCAGGCACTACGCGGCCTCTTTCGAGCAGGCGCATGAGGCGAAGGCGCGCGCACTCGGCGACCGTGGCACGACCGGGCCGCTCTCCGAGTTCAGCGCCAACGGAAAGATTCTGCAGGCGTATGAGTTTGGCGTTGGGTCGGATTACCACGCGAAAGCACTCCACTGGTTACCGTATTACCAGGGATTTTGTTTCGACTTTCACTTCACCGTATCGAGTCCGTCCGCCGAGAAGGAAGTCCTGCGCATCCTCGATTCCGTCACCTATCTGGCGCAGAAGCCAAGGAACACGGACGTCGAGCGCCTGTTCTATCTGTACCACTTCCGGATTCGCCTCAGCGTTCCGATCGACTGGCGCTGGGGCTTTCGGCCGCCGCCCGGGGGTCCGATCGGTGGAATCGAACTGCGTCAGCCTGAAAAAGGTGAGGTCTTCTCGTTCTTGATCTCTCCGCTCGGCACAGTAAAGTCGGCGGAAGACCACACGGTCGATATGACCAAGGAGAGGCGGCAATCCAAGCTGGAACGGGGCGAAGTGCTCAGTCCCGTGCGCAGCAAGTGCAGCGCGGAAGTCTGCTTCAGCTACTACGATGTGACCATCCGTGGCGACGAACCCCAGTATTCGCAGGGTTTCGCGACCTACGGGCTCAGGTATCACCGCGACGGGTTCGTGAGACTTGGTGATAGCATCGTGGGCATCTCCCTCTTGTATAGCGACGGCGGCACGGCGGCTGCCGATCATCTCACGGAGAAAATCACCCAGGCAAAGGTGCTCGATCTCAAGGAGTTCCGCAACAAGGTTGAGCGCGGGGATGTCAAGGAACTGATGAAGAAAATCCCGAAGTGATGGCCGAAGCGCCGGCCGGATGATTTTGCGGTGATGGATCTTGCTGCCAGTGGAAATCGGCGGCTATAAGGGAGCGGAAGAGGAGATGATCTTCTCGAGTTGGTTGGGAGACATCCGCGAAGTGATTCGGCCACGGCAAACTGCGGCAGCGCGGGCGATCCGGATCACGCGTCTGGCGCTCCTCTTCGGAGTGGTGTTGCGTGTCGCCTGCGGGTTGGCTTGGGCCAGTGAAGAGGATGCCTCGAAGTCGGGCACGGCGTCCTTCCGAGTCTTCCCCAATCAGGTCTTCACCACCGGCAAGCCTGGGCAACTGGGCCTCTACATCGGGGGGGAGGACTGGCATCTCCTGATCGACATGCCCGGCTACGAACGAATCTCCGAAGTCGGCAAGCCGCCGGAGTTTTTCATGCCCGAGCACTTCCTCTTCATGCGGCATCCCGCTTCAGGCACGACGGCAAGCATCCTGGCTGAGAAGGTGCCCGGCGCCGACGGCGAGCGAGCGTGTCGCGAGTGGCACGCACCTTACACCAGCAAAGCCCGCGATCAGACGGCCCGCCACGTGGGCAACCGGGGAACCGTCGGAAAGGTCGTCGAGGTCGAAAGACATGGGAAGCGGCTACAGGTCTTCGATTCGGAGGATCGGCAGTTTGGCCCGCGCCAGGCGATCTTCTGGTTTCCCTGGTATCGCGGCCATTGCTTCGACATCCATTTCAATGTCACCAGCCCGGTCGCCGAGGAAGAGGCCTTGAAGATCTTCGATTCGCTGACCTATGTTCCAGGAAAGCCAGTCGGCGTCGAGATCAGCCGGGGATTTGGCTTTGCTGGCCGTACGTTGATGCGCTTGAGCGTTCCGATTGCGTGGCAGTACCGCCATCGGCCAGGGCCGCCGGGGCCCGTCGGCGGAGCCGAACTGCTGCCGTCGTCGACGCCGATCGCCTCCTTCCTGGTCTTTCCCCTCGGCACGAGAAGCCCCGGTGTCCGCGAGCGCTCGCTGCATGATGAGGTGGAAGCGAACCGCCGATCGATCGAGCGCAGGATGCAGTTCGTTTCGCCCGTTCGCCAAGTCTGCTCGACGGGGACTTGCGTCTACTTCTTTGACCTTTCGGTCGGTCCGTTCCTGTCGTCTGATCCTCACAGCTACGAGTACCACAGGCAAGGATGGGCCGACTTCGACGGGAGGATCATGGGCCTGTCGCTGCTCTACCGCGATGACAGCAAGGAGGACGCCCAACGCATGACGGAAGCGTTCAGCCGGGCTCAGGTCGCCGATCTCGCCGTTTCGAGCCCTCGTCCGGCCGCGACCTGCAGCAATCCCGCAGCGCTGAGCGCAGGGAAGAAGCTGGTCTTCACGACGGGCCAGCAGGGCCAGCTGGGACTCCACCTCGAAGGCGAGGACTGGCACCTGCTGGTCGATATGCCCGGCTTCGAGCCTGACGACAGCGGGGCGGCGGACTGCACCGACGTGTTCCTCGGCATGAGCAACCAGAGCACCGGCATCAAGGTGAGTGTCGCTGCCGAGCGAGTCGATGGACCCACCGATGCCGAATCCTGCCGCCGACACTACGCGACGAGGCTCCAGCAAACCCGGGACGCGATCGCCAGGGACACGCCTGAGAGCGGGATCGTCGGGCCGGTCGTTGACGTCGAAATGAATGGAAAGATCGTCCAGCTCGTCAAGGCAAGGCCTCCAAAGTCCCAGGTGGGCGGGCCGGACGTCGAGGTAAAGTTGCTGAACTGGTTTCCCTATTATCGGGGCTTCTGCTTCACCTTTTTCTTGGTGTTCCAGGCTGCCGAGGCCGAAAAGGAAGTTCAGCGCTTCCTCGATTCGGTGACGTACGTCAACCATCCGCCGCCGCGCTGACATGCGCGCTACGGGCAATCCGCCAATCCGCGAGCCTCAGGAACTCAGGAGCCCGCTTCGCGTAGCTGAGCCTCCAGCCCTGCCGCATCGCTCACCGGCAGTTTGCAGCGTCCGTGACGGCAAACATACGCGGTAGGGCGGCCACCCTGCGCGACCTTGTCGCCAACAAAGGGGATCGTTTGCGCCAGCGCGGCGACAGCCGATTCCGGCGCGGCGGCGAGCGCGCGGGCGGGCAGGAAATGCCGACCCACGACGGCCAGCAGGGGCGCTGCCGCAGCAGCCGCGCTATCCGGCCAGACGACGGCGATCTGGCGCGGCGTGGTGGCCAGGAAATCGACGGCCAAGAGGGCCTCGGTCATGGCGATCGGCCGCTCGCCGAGTACCCTGGCATGGGCACGCAGGCCGCGTTCGGCGATCTGGCGCCAGCGCTCGTCGTCGGTGAGCACGCCGAGGCGGAGCGCGTTGAGCAGGGCGACCGAGGTTCCGGAAGGTTCGGCGCCGTCGTAGGCGGGCTTCTCGCGCGCGATCAAGCTCTCGTGCGCCTCGCTGCTCATGAACCAGGCGCCCGCCGGATCGGCGAACAGGTGCTCGGTGGTCTCGGCCAGCGCCAGGGCGTCGCGCAGGTGGCGCACGTCGAAGGTGGCTTCGTAGAGGTCGATGAGGCCCGCCGCGAGGAAGGCATGGTCGTCCAGGAAGGCCGCTTGCCGTGCCTGACCGTCCTTGAAGCTGCGCCGGAGTCCGCCGTCGGCGCCGCGCAGGTGAGTAAGAACGAAATCCGCCGCGCGCACCGCCGCGGCGACGTAGCGCGGCGCGTCGAGAACCCGTCCGGCAACGGCGAGGGCCGAGATCATCAGCCCGTTCCAGCCAGCGAGGATCTTCTCGTCGCGCAAGGGCGGCGTGCGCCTGGCGCGTACCGCGTATAGCCTGGCGCGCGCAGCGGCCAGCGCTTCCCAGGCGGCTTCGTCGGGACGCGGCACATTGAGGATGGTGTGGCCTTCCCAGTTGCCGCCCGGGTGCACGTCATAGTGGGCAAGGAAATGTTCGGTCGTGTCGCCGTCGCCGAGAGCGTCCAGTTCGCGCCGGATCTCGTCCTCGCGCCAGACGAAGAAGCGTCCTTCCTCGCCTTCCGAATCCGCATCGGTTGCCGAGTAGAAGCCGCCGCCGGCGTCCGTCATCTCGCGCAGGATGTAGTCGCAGGTCTCGCGCGCGACGCGGGCGAAGTCCGCGCGGTCGGTGACCTGAAACGCCTCGGCGTAGGCCACGACCAGCAGGGCGTTGTCGTAGAGCATCTTTTCGAAATGCGGGACCAGCCAGCGGACGTCGGTGGAGTAGCGGTGAAAGCCTCCGCCAAGCTGATCGTAGAGGCCGCCGGCGGCCATCTTTTCCAGCGTCAGGGTCGCCATGCGCAGTGCGTCGGCATCGCCGGTGCGCTGGTGATAGCGCAGTAGCAGGCGCACCGGGATGTGCGAAGGGAACTTCGGCGCCCGGCTCAGGCCGCCGTGCCGGGCGTCGAATGACTGCCGGTAATGCGCGACGGTGGCGTCGATGACGTCGCCGGCGGGCAAGCCGATGGCAGCGTCGGCGCCGCCCGTTCCGTACGCGCCCTGCATGTCGTGGCGAATCGCCTCCACCAGCGCCGTGCACGCCTGCCCGACACGCTCGGGGTCGCGATGGAAAGTGTCGGACAAGGCGCCGAGCAGCGGCAGGAAACCACGCTGGCCGTCGCGGCCGCCGTCGCGCGGCGGGAAGTAGGTGCCGCCGAAAAAGGGTTCGCGCGCCGCGGTCAGCCAGACGCTCATCGGCCAGCCGCCGGCGCCGGTCAGTTGCTGCACGGCGCTCATGTAGACGGCGTCGATGTCGGGACGCTCCTCGCGATCGACCTTGATGGCGACGTAGTGGCGGTTGAGGAAGCGGGCGATCGCCTCGTCCTCGAAGGACTCGGCCTCCATCACGTGGCACCAGTGACAGGTCGAATAGCCGATCGACAGGAACACGGGCCGGCCGAGCCGCCGCGCTTCGGCGAACGCCTCGTCACCCCAGGGGAACCAGTTCACCGGGTTGTGCGCGTGCTGCAGCAGGTAGGGGCTGGTCTCCAGCGCCAGTCGGTTGATGAACAGCGGGCGGCCGTCGGCGTCGAGGTGATGCGTGCGCGGCACATAGGCCGGCCCGCGCAGGGCAATCGCGCCGGCAAGCCGCGCTTGCAGCTCGGCGGCAAGCGGGTCGGCTCCGGGGGGCGTAGCATCAGGCATTGCGTGCTCCTCGCGGCGGGGGGTGGTCAGGCGGTTCAAGGGGAGCGGTGAGTATAGGTCAAGCGCGATCGCTCGGCGGCTGCAAGTGTGCCCTGGCGGGGCTGTCGACCCGGCATGCAGCACCGCGTGTACGGCGTTTGCCTTTTCTCGCCAGTCCGGCCGTAAGTGTTGTAAGGTTTGCCGGTGCGCAGCGACCGGACAGAGAGTGCCGGAATGCGCGCCTGACGCGCCCAGCGTCCTGGCCGCGCGGGGATCACCGGAAGCCGGAAGTTCGTGACACCCGTAACCACCACTGAACACGACTGGAGAACGCGGAATTGCCCCCAGCTTCGCCTGTTCTTGCCGCAGAGATTACGGAAATCGCCGCCGGGCTTGGCGCGGCGCCGGCCACCATTTCCCCGAAGTATTTCTACGATGCCGCGGGCTCGGTGCTCTTTGAGCGGATTACGCGCTTGCCGGAGTATTACCTCACGCGTACCGAGCGCGCGATCATGCAGGCCCACGGCGAGGAAATCGGCCGGCAGGTCGGCCGCGGCGCGACGGTGATCGAACTCGGCGCCGGCAACTGCGAAAAGGCGCGCCGCCTGTGCGCGCTGATCGAGCCGGGGTGCTTCGTCGCCGTCGACATCTCGGCCGACTTTCTCCACCAGGCCGTTGATGGCCTGCGCGCCGCCTTTCCGGCGCTCGACGTTCGCGCCGTGGTCACCGACCTCCTGGGCGAGCTTGCGCTGCCTGACGACATACCGGCCGATCGGCGGCTGGTCTTCTATCCCGGTTCGTCGATCGGCAACTTCGACCCGCCGGCGGCGCTTGCCCTGTTGCGTCGCATGCGCGCTCTGCTGGGCGAGGATGGCGCGTTGCTGATCGGCGTCGATTTGGTCAAGGACGCGGCCGTGCTCGAGGCGGCCTACGATGACGCCGCCGGGGTGACCGCCGCGTTCAACCTGAACGTCCTGACGCACCTCAACCGGCTGCTGGGCGCCGATTTCGACCTCGCGCAGTGGCGACACCGTGCCCTCTTCAACCGCGAGAGGTCGCGTATCGAGATGCATCTGGAGGCCTACGCCGACACGCTGGTGACGTGGCCGGGAGGTAGCCGGCACTTTCGCCGCGGCGAGCGCATCCACACGGAGAACAGCTACAAGTACCCCATCGCCGATTTCGCCGGTCTGCTCGAGCGTGCCGGTTTCGCCAGCCGCTCGTGCTGGACCGATTCCGGGCACGCCTTTGCAGTGCTGCTTGCCCGACCCTGAAGACCTCATGGAGGCTGGCTCGATGAACGCGAACGACCTCGCCGCCCGCTACCGGTTGGTGCGTGATGCCAGCCTGGCACTGACCGCCCCCCTGTCGGCAGAAGACTGCTGCGTGCAGTCGATGCCCGACGCAAGCCCGGTGAAATGGCATCTTGCCCATACCACCTGGTTTTTCGAGACCTTCGTCCTCGAGCGCTGGGAGCGCGACTTCAAACCCTTTCACGCCGCCTTCCGGGTGCTTTACAACTCGTACTACAACGCCGTCGGCGACAAGCATCCGCGGCCGCAGCGCGGGCTGTTGACGCGCCCGGAACTGGCCGGCGTTCTCGCGTATCGCGCCGACGTCGATCGCCGCGTGCAGAGCATGCTCGCCGAGAGGGCGGCGGATTCGCATCCGGATGCGGACGCGGATCTGGCGGCATTGCTCACCCTCGGCCTGCACCATGAGCAGCAGCACCAGGAGCTGATCCTGACCGACCTCAAACACCTCTTCTCCCACAATCCCCTGGCCCCGGCCTACGCGGTCAGGCCGGCGGCCGCCGAAGCCGCACCGGCGCTGAGCTGGCACGACGTTCCCGGCGGCATCGTCGAGATCGGCCATGCCGGCACCGGCTTCTGCTACGACAACGAAAAACCGCGCCATCGCGTGTTCCTCGAACCCTATCGGCTGGCGTCGCGCTTGGTCACCAACGGCGAGTTCCTGCAGTTCATCGAGGCCGGCGGCTACGCCGATCCTGTCCATTGGCTGGCCGAGGGCTGGGACTGGCGGCTGGCGGAGAACCGCCGCCAGCCGCTGTACTGGCAGCGGCCGGAGGATTGGCAGGAATTCACCCTGGGCGGTCTCGTTCCCCTTGATCGTCAGCGGCCGGTAGTGCATGTCTCGTATTACGAGGCCGATACCTATGCGCGTTGGGCCGAGGCACGACTGCCGACGGAGGCGGAATGGGAGAACGCCGCCGCTACGCTGCCGCTTGCCGGCCATTTTGCCGGTAGGCGTGAGTTTCACCCCGCAGCTGCTGGCGCTGACGGTCTGGCGCAGTTGTTCGGCGACGCCTGGGAATGGACGCGCTCGAGCTACGAACCGTATCCCGGCTTTCGCGCCGGAGCCGGCGCCGTGGGCGAGTACAACGGCAAGTTCATGGTCAATCAATACGTCCTCAGAGGGGGTTCGTGCGTCACGCCTGACGCGCACGTGCGCGCCAGCTACCGCAACTTCTTCCCGGCATCGGCGTGTTGGCAATTCTCGGGCATCCGCCTCGCCCGCGACGTCGAGCAGGCTGGCAGCAGCGGCTAAGAAACAGCGGCTAAGAACATGGCCGGACGTGCTGTTCGAGGGCCAGCAGTAACGCGGCTTGACGCAGCATTTTTGGCAGTGATACTGTTTATTTGTACAGTTTTGTGTGGATCTTGGGGGAGGCGGGGCGCCCCGGGCGCCCCTGCACGCGACGTTCTTGCTACCGCCGTGTCGGTCTCGTCGCGGCCTGACGAGGTCGGCGAGAACATCCGTGGCACGGGTCCGCGCTATGACTCACTCTCGCGCGTGGGTTCCCCTGTGGTGAGCGGGTCGACAAGATGTCCGCGCACCGTTGCTCAGGCAGCACGGCAAGGGCGGACCGGTTCGCCGCTTGCGCATCAACGCATGCAGGGCAGGGCTCTCGCCAAGGGAGCGACAAGCTTGCTTGAGGGGGAAACGGATGGGCCTCGAGTTCCTTGAATCGATACTCGGCTTTGTGTTGCCGGCCATGTGCGTTGACCGGGTCGCCCGCGCCGGATCGCCTTCTACTGCATCGGCTGCACTTCCTGTTCGTCCTGCTCTTCTTGCCTTTCCCGCCGGGCCGGCAGTGCGTCAGCCGGGGCGGCTGACCACGGCGACCCGGGTTATGCTCCCGGTGCTGGCGGCAGCAAGCAGGCCGCCAGCGGAAACATCTTCGCCAGACGCGAAACCTGTCAGGTTGCGGATGCCGGTTGCGTGGACGGCACCTGTGTTCATCGGGGATGTGGTAGCGGGTCAGCCAGAATGGGAAAGATCGTCGACGGTGGTCTCGCCACGATGCAACGCGAGTTGCCAAACATGATCGCCGCGTTCCGTGCCTCGCGCCCGCAGGCCATCAGGCCAGGCGACCTGGAGGGCCAGCTCGCCAGCGAGGGTGGCCAAACCGCCTGTCACAACGGCGCTACCGACGGTGCGCGCGTCGTCCTTCGCGGCGACCAGAACGACAGCGTTTGCTGGGGAAACCTGCAACGACGTCTCTTACGGACAAGCGGGCAACGCTCGACAATGGAGGCAAACGGCATGACCGGACCATGTTGCCAACGGCTATTCGTCGCCTTGCTGGCGGCAAGCTCGGCTCTGCCGCTCTACGCCTACGACCCGCTCAACCGCGTCGAGTACCTGGCGAAGATCAAGGAAGCCAAGGCGTACTACGACGAGAAATGCGAGAAGGTCGCGGGCATCCGTATCCACAGGACGGTGCCGGACATCGAGGGGCTGTTGCTGCTGAAAATCCGCCCCGAACGCCGCAGCCGCGAACTCGCCGATCCGATGTGGCCGGGGGCGGCGTTTGGGCGGGAGGCCACGGGAGACTCTTACATCACATCCTTCCTTGGCTACGAATACCGTGCTTCAAAAAATGGAGAAATGTCGCCGTGGCGCGGCTACATTGGCACAACGCGTAACCCCGGCGGCCTGCCAGGCTACCGCTGGGTCGAGGTGATCGATGAGAAGGATGGGCAGCGGTATCGGTATAGTGGCTCGGTGAAAGCGGCGGGAAAGAAGAATCCCGATGCCTATCGGGCGGAATTGGAAAACGACCCCGCGTACGACATGAACACTTACCGCTGGTCGCTGGACAAGATCCCCTCCCCAAGCAAGACCTCGCCCCGCTACGCGGTCACCTTCGAGGACCACGTGATTCCTGACGAGCGGGCGCTGTGGGTCGCGAGCAGCACGGTCAAAGTGCTCGACTTAAAGACCCATGAGGTGCTGGGCGAGATGACCCGCTACGCCATCAGCTACATCCACGCTCCGCATCATTCGATGCCGTGGTTGAACCATTCGATCTGCCCAACAATGCAAATGACAGGCGATCTTGATAGCTCTCGAAAATTCGTTGACCAGATTCTGATTCCGATGAAGGAGAAGTGATCATGGCTGCACCGACTCCTGCCGAAATGCTCAAGTACGCCAACCTGCAATTGGCCGCCGAGGCGCTGTACGACTTTAGAGCCAAATTGACTCCCAGCCAGACTCCTGGGGACCTCATATCCACAGAGGGACACTATTTTGATGCAATACGTCCGGACATCCTCACCACCGGCAACGAACACGCCAGCAGATTCGCTCCGACCGAAGCGGAGAAGTTCGTCAAAGACTGGATCGTCATTGACCACCTTTCGAACACGACCACGGGTTTCAGCGGCACGTTGTTCTACAACGAAGCCGAAAAGCAATACGTCCTCAGCATCCGCAGCACCGAATTCATCGACGACACGCTGCGCGACAGCGTGGCGACCAACGCCATGGAGATCAAGGAATTCGGCTGGGCGTTCGGCCAGATCAGCGACATGGAAGCGTGGTACGCCCAATTGACCAAGCCGGGCGGCCCGCTGGAAGGAAAGCACTTCTCCGTCACCGGCTACAGCCTCGGCGGCCATCTCGCCACCGCCTTCAACCTGCTGCGCCATGAGGACGGCAGCGCCGGCAACGTCGATCGGGTCGTCACCTTCAACGGCGCCGGCGTCGGCCAGGTCGGCTTCCCGCTCAGTCAGGTCATCAACGACTTCAACGCCCTGCGCGCCGCTCCGGAGAGCATTGCCGCCCGCTTCAGCGACGCTGGCCTGGGCACACTCTACCAAACGCTGCGCGAGCGCCTGTCCGACGGCCATTCACCGACGGCGGACGATTACGCCCTGCTCCACACCGTCTCCGCGGCGGCGACCGACGACGTTGGCCTCGCGCGCTTCGCGAGCGAACGCAAACAGCTGAGCCTCGCCCTCGATCGTCTCAAGAACATCAAGCAGGCCGTCACCTTGCTCGCCGAAGTCACCGACACGAAAGACGGCCAGCCGGCGGCCATCCCGGAGCGCGTCGTCGCCCAGGCCCGCTTCGAGTACCAGATGGCCCTGCTCGTGGCGCAGGAATTCAAGACTACCGCCAAAGCGCTGCTGCCTGCCGCGATCAACATCGTTCTCGGCAAGTCCGATGGCGCACCCCGACTCGACAATCAGTTCGACGTCGTCGGTCGCGAGACCACCACCCTGGTGACGGCCATGGTCGCCGACTCGCAATGGCACCATGGCGCCAACGTCGACGTTTTCATCGAAGATCAACCGCTGGTTCGCGGCACCATCCGCAAAGCGGCGGCCGGCGTCTATTGGGACACCGGCGCCCTGATGCCGATCAACAACTACACCCAGAACGACTTCGGCGACACCCACAGCATCGTCCTGCTCATCGACAGCCTCAGCGTCCAGCATCTGCTCCAGACCCTCGCGCCGACGGCCACGCAAGCGGACATCGAAACCCTGTTCAAGGCCGCCTCGGTGGTCAAAGCCGAATCGACCACCGGAACCCAGGGACGAGCCGAAGGCGACGGCCTCGAAACCCTCCTCGACAGCTTGCTGCGCGTCTTCACTCACGACGACCCCGAGCTGCGCCAGGGCAAGGCCAAGAACGGCAACGGCCTGCTCACCGGTGGCACCTGGGCGGACGAAAGCCTGCGCGAGACCTTCTACGACAAGCTCAAGGCGCTTGGCGACAGCCCGGCCTTCAAGGAGGCCAAAGGCAAGCTCACCCTGACCCTTCCTGGCCGCGACCTGGCCACCGCCGCCCGATCCGACTTCGCCGCCTTCCTCACCCTGCACACCGGCTCGTCGTTCGCGCTGAAAGCCGTTCCCGGGCAGGAGAGCACCCTCGAAGCCGCGCTCAAAGCCCAGTGGACCGCCGAATACACCGCCTGGAAAGCCGATCAGGACCTCACCCCCGAACAGCGGGCGAACCTCGAAGGCACCTATACCGACCGCTACCTCGCTGACCGCGCCGCCTTCCTGGCGCGCCTCGCCCAAGCGCGGCTGGCCAACACCGGCGAAGGCCAGGCATTGCGCGTAACGACCCTCGATACTGGCCTGCGCCACTTCAAAGATGAAGCCAGTGGCCTCTCGCTGCAAGAAGTCCATGCGCTGACCGGCGCCGCTGCGCGAGCGCGCGTCGTCTTCGGCGGCGACGGCAACGACAGCGTTGTTGGGGAAACCGGCGAGGACGCTTTCTACGGCGGCGCCGGCAGCGATCAGCTGGATGGTGGGGCTGGCGATGACATCCTCGAAGGCAACGCCGACGCCGACGAACTCCGCGGTGGCGCCGGCCGCGACACCCTGCTCGGCGGCCAGGGCAACGACCGCCTCGAGGGCGGCGACAACAACGACACGCTGGTTGGCGGCCAGGGCGACGACACGCTGGTGGGCGGGGACGGCGAAGACACCTACGTCATCAACACCGGCGATGGCAACGATCACATCGTCGACACCGGCATGAACTTCATCAAGTACAACGGCCGCCTCGTAACCGGACTGTTCCTGAAGAGCACCGATTCGGACGACTACACTTTCGCCGGCGACGATGGCTTCGTGATGAGGTTTCACTCCCCCGGCGTGTTGACCCTCGACGACACCACGTCGCTTACCTTCGACAACTACACCAGCGCGGAAGCCTTTGCGGCAAGCAACTTCGGGATCCGCCTCGCGCAAGCTCCGGACGCTTCCCGAGTCACGCGAACCATCGTTGGCGACCTCCGACTGATCGACCTTCACCACGACGACCTGTTCAACTATGTCGGCGACCCCTCGGCGCCCGCGCCTGGCGCCACCGACTTGATGCACAACAGCCCGGGCAACGACCGCATCATTCTCGGCGATGGCTTCAACATGGCCCTGGCGGTACCGGATGCCGCAGGCTATACGCAGAACTACATGACCCAACGCTCTGGTGACGACTGGATCAGTGGTGGGATGAATGTCGATTTCGTTGCCGGTGGCACCGGGCGCGACTACATCGAAGGGGGCGCCGGCGGCGACGATCTGCTGGCCGGCGGCGATGCCGACGATGTCATCTTCGGCGATCTGGCCGCCACCCTTGCCGTGCAGATCAGGGAAGCCGGAAACAACGAGCCAGGCGACCTCGTCTCGGGCCAGGGTGGCAATGATGCCTTGTACGGTTCCTCCAGTTCGGACCTCATTTACGGTGGAGCGGGAGACGATTTTCTCGGGGGCCTGGGAGGCGACGATTTCCTGCTTGGCGATGTTGACTTCTTTCTCTACGGCGTCTGGGATGTCAGGCGCGACGGCCTGAACTTCATCTTCGATTTCACACAAATCCTGTCCAGCTCCCGTGGCGATCAATACCAAGAAGGGCCCGCCGGTAGCGGCAACGACGTCATCATGGGCGACAAGGGTAACGACGCCGCCTGGGGTGGTGCCGGCAACGACTATATCGACGGCGGCAGCGATAACGACACCTTGCGGGGCGGCGACGGCAACGACCGGCTGAAGGGCGGTGACGGGGAGGACTTTCTGAGTGGAGGCGCCGACGACGATACTCTCGAAGGCGATGCCGGCAACGACACCTTGATCGGCGACGGCGGTGGCGACGAACTGCATGGCGCAGCCGGCAACGACGAACTGCATGGCGATACCGGCGACGCACTGGTTACCGAACAAGGCGACGACCGACTCTTCGGGGATGCCGGCGACGACTACATGCGCGGCTATGGCGGCAATGACACCCTCGACGGCGGCGCCGGTCACGACGACCTCAGCGGCGGGGGCAATGATGACGTTCTTGACGGCGGCGAGGGCAACGACACGCTCTTCGGGGACGACGGTCTGGACACCCTGCTTGGCGGCACCGGCACAGACTACCTGGACAGTGGTGCCGACGACGATCTCCTTGACGGCGGCAGCGGCAACGACGCTCTGCGCGGAGGCGACGGCGACGACCTTCTCGACGGCGGCAGCGGCAGCGACGGCCTGCGCGGAGGCGACGGAGCCGACACGCTGATCGGCGGCACCGACACCGACTACCTGGAAGGTGGCGCCGGCGATGACATCTATCTCTTCGCCGCCGGCGACAGCCCGCGCGATGCGGACGGCTTCGTCGAATACGTCGTCGATGCCGAGGGCGACAACACCATCGTCTTCAGCAATGCCACGCCAACCGACCTGCGCATCGCCAACTCCGGCGGTTCGCTCCTCATCACCTACGGCACCAACGATCAATTGCTGATCAAGGACGGCCTGGCGGGCAGCATTGGCCACTACCGGTTCGCCAACGGCGAAACCCTCAGCTACAGCGAACTCATCGGCCGCCTCGTCGACACGCCGATGGGCGCGGCCAGCGGTGGGCGGAGCTTCTGGTTCGGCGGCAGCCTCGACGACTACCTCGTCGCCACCGACGGCCACACCACGTTCTCGGGCGGCCGGGGCGACGATACCCTCATCGGCTACGGCGGCCGCAACACCTATCTCTACAGCCGCGGCGACGGCACCGACCGGATCATCGACACCAGCACCAAGACCGATGCCGACGGCACTGCCCTCCCCAACACCCTGCGCTTCGGCGCCGGCATCACCGCGGACGACATCCGGCTGGCGATCGGCTCGCTCAAGATCCTGGTCGGCAGCAACCCCGACGACGCCATCCACATCGACGGATTCGACCCCGACGACGCCCTCGGCACCAAGAAGCCGCCGGCGATCGACCGTTTCGAGTTCGCCGACGGCACGGCGCTGAGCTACGGCGAGCTGCTCGCCAGAGGCTTCGACCTCACCGGCACGACCGGCAACGACACGCTGACCGGCACCAGCGTCAACGACCGCCTCGACGGCGGCGCCGGCAACGACAGCCTGCGTGGCGGTGCCGGTTCCGATACCTATTTCTGGGGGCTCGACAGTGGCAACGACACAATCGACAACAGCGACTCCTCGCTCGACACCGACCGCCTGATCATCGGCAACGGCCTGCTTGCGGACGATCTGATTTTCGCACGCAGCCACGACGACCTCGTCATCCGCGTGCGGACGAGCGGCGAACACGTTCTCGTCCTCCGGCACTTCGCGGGCGCACCGATCGACCGCGTCCGCTTCGCTGACGGCAGCGAGTGGAACGGCGCCGAGATCGCCACACACTTGAGTACCGAACTCAGCGAAGGCGCCGACATATACACCGCCACCCTGGCCTCCGACACGATCGACGCACTGGGTGGTGACGACCTCGTAGACGGTCTGGCCGGCGACGACGTGATCACCGGTGGGCGTGGCAACGACACGCTGCGGGGTGGGGCGGGTAGCGACCACTATCGTTTCGCCGTCGGCGACGGCAGCGATCTCATTGTCGACGATGACGTCACCGCCGACCACGCCGACGTCGTCGAGTTCTTGGATGTCGCTTCCTCGGTAGTCACCGTCACGCGTCCGCATAACGGCAATGACCTGGTATTGGCCTACGGCGGTTCGGATCGGCTGACGATTCAAGCGTATTTTGCCGGTGCCAGCCACCAGATCGAGGAGTTTCGCTTCGCCGACAGCGTGCGCTGGAACGTGGGCGACCTCCAGGAGCGCGTACTCGTTACCGGTACTGCCGGCAAGGACGTGATCAACGGTCAGGCGGGGACCGACAACCGTCTTTACGGCTTCGACGGCGACGACAGCCTCAATGGCGCGGAAGTGGCCGATACGTTGGCCGGCGGTCGCGGCAACGACCGGCTGGCTGGCGGATTCGGTGCCGACATCTACCTCTTTGCCAACGGCGACGGCGCCGATGTGATCAACGAAACCAACGACACGAACGGTACCGTCGATACCCTGCGCCTGACCGACCTCGCTGCCGCCGCAGTCAGCGAACTCGCGCGCGTCGGTAGCGACCTGATCGTCAGGCTCGGCGGCAGCGATCAAGTGACCGTCAGACAGCAATACAACGCGGCAACATCCGCCGGCATCGAGCAGATCACTTTCGCCGATGGTCTCACGTGGACCGCTGACGACATCAAGGCACGCCTGTCGACGCTCGGCACGTCAGCGGCGGACTCACTGACCGGCTTTGACGGCGTCGGCAATCGACTGTTCGGTTTCGACGGCTCCGACACGCTGAGCGGTGGCGATCGCGGCGACCTGCTCGACGGCGGCAACGGCAATGACTGGCTCGAAGGACTGGCCGGTGCAGACACGCTGGTCGGCGGCGCCGGCAACGATGTCTACGATATCGATGACGCCAACGACCTCATCATCGAGCACGCTGGCGAAGGCCGAGACACCGCCTACAGCTGGGTGTCGTTCGATCTGGCCAGCCAGGGTAGCGGCGTCGAGGTCCTGACCTTGCTCGGGTCGAACCCGCTCGGCGCTGCCGGCAATGAACTGGACAACGTGATCAACGGCAACGCGGCAGCGAACGTGCTCAAAGGCGGCGCCGGCAACGACACCCTCAGGGCTTATGGGGGCAGTGACAACCTCGACGGCGGCAGCGGCCGCGATGACCTTTGGGGTGGTGAGGGCGACGACACGCTCGACGGCGGAACCGGCGACGATACACTGAGTGGTGTCTTCGGCGCCGACACCTATCTCTTTCGCCGCGGTTCGGGTACGGACCGTATCATTGACGACCGGCGCCTCGGCGCGCCCGTCGACCGGGACAATATCCGGTTCGACGAAGGGATCCGCATGCAGGATCTGACCATCGCCGTGTTGTCTGACGAGAGTTGGCAACTGACGCTGGCAGGAAGCAGCGACAGCCTCGTTTTCGTCAAGGACGCGGGCTCGCGCTTTGCCGATGGGCAACCGGTGATCCCGATCGAGTCCTTGCAGTTTGCCGACGGCACGCGCGTCGACCTCACCGGTGCACTGGTGGGAACCGCGGGAGCCGACAGACTGGCGGCTTCCTTCTTCGCCATACCGACGTTTGGTCCGGTGACCACAGCGACCATCAACGTCAGGATTGACGCCCAGGCCGGTAACGATACGGTCACCGGCGGTGGTGGCAACGACTCCTTACGCGGCGGCGACGGCGATGACGTCCTCTACGGGGACAGCGGCAGCAGGTCCAGCAGCGACGACCAGCTTTACGGCGATGCCGGCGACGATACCCTCTACGGCGGCAGTTCCATGTCTGCGCGGGAGGGTGCGGACCTCCTCGATGGCGGCGCCGGCAACGACCTTCTTTACCATGCCAGCACGGTACGCTACGGGCGAGGATACGGCCAGGATCGCGTCATCGGCAAAGTGGAGCGGATCGACCTTTTCGACCTCCTGCCCAGCGACGTCACGCTTCAGTACCAGCCCGACGGACTGTATTTCCGTGTCAAGGACAGTGCGGATTGGTTGAAGCTCGAAGCTGACGGGCGCCGCATCACGGTCGAGCAGGTGAATTTCGCCAACGGTTCGTCGTGGGACCGTCGAGCCATCGAGGCCATGGCCGCCACCCAGGGCAACCTGGCTCCGCAAGCCGACGTGCCGCTGTTGCCGGTCTCGGCGCGCGAGGGCGAGGCGTTCACCGTCGTGCTGCCCGAAATCGCCTTCCGCGACCCCAACCCAGGCGATTTGCTGACCTGGTCGGTGAACCTGCCGGACGAACCCGCCTGGCTTCGCTTCGACCCGCTCACGCGCACGCTCAGCGGCACCCCCACCAATGCGGATGTCGGGAGCCACGACCTGTTCGTCACCGCCGCTGATCGGAGCGGCGCGTCGGCCTCTCAGGCCCTGAAAGTGATCGTCGCTGACGTCAATCAGGCACCCGTCGTCAACGCGCCTATCGAGACGCTGACCTTTCGCGAAGGCATGCCGATCCGCTGGACGATACCTTCCGACACCTTCGCGGACGAGGACCCGGGCGAGGTGCTGACGCTGCATGCCGCGCTGACCACTGGCGACCCCCTGCCGTCATGGCTGGCGATCGACGCCCGCACCGGGGACATCAGCGGCATCGCACCGGTCGGCGCCAGAGGCAACCTCAATCTACGCATCACGGCCACCGACCGAGCCGGTGCTTCCGTCGCCACACCATTGACGCTCCAGATTGCCGCCGCGTCTCCCGCCGCGCTTCTCGGAACCGCCAACAAGGACGTACTCGTGGGCACCTCGGGGAACGACTTGCTCAACGGTGCCGCTGGCGCCGACACGATGCGCGGCGGTGACGGCGACGACACCTATGTCGTCGATGAGCGCGGCGATACCGTTGTCGAACTGGCGAATCAGGGGAGTGACACCGTCTGGAGTCTGGTCAGCCACACCCTCGCCGACAACGTCGAGAACCTCGTCCTGGCGGCAGGCGCCTCGATCAACGGCACCGGCAACGCACTGCGCAACCGGCTGACCGGCAACAGCGGCAACAACGTGCTCGATGGCGGTGCCGAAGCCGACACGCTGGAAGGCGGCACAGGGAACGACACCTATTACGTCGGCGACAAAGACACCGTGATCGAGGCGGCCGACGCCGGCAAGGACACGATCGTCTCGGGCATCCGGTGGACACTCGGCGCCAACGTCGAGAACCTCACTCTCACCGGAACGGCGGCGATCAACGGCTATGGCAATGATCTCGCCAACACGCTGCGTGGCGACACCAACAGCGCCGCCAACGTCCTCACCGGCGGCCTCGGCGACGACATCTACTACCTCGGCGCCGGCGACCGGGTGGTCGAAGACGCCGACCAGGGCAACGACAGCGTCTATGGCTACGCCACTGAGCACACGCTCGCCGCCAACGTCGAACACCTCTTCCTCGCCGTCGCCACGGCCGCGACGCTCACCGGCAACGACCTCGCCAACCGCCTGCGCGGCAACGCCGGCGACGACCGGCTCGCCGGCCTCGCCGGCAACGACACGCTCGATGGCGGGCTCGGCGCCGACACCCTCATCGGCGGCACGGGCGACGACAGCTACACCGTCGACAACCTCGCCGACGCGATCCACGAAGACGCCGACGCCGGCTTCGACACCGTCTACAGCAGCGTCACCTGGACCCTCGGCGAGCACCTCGAACGCCTCTACCTGACCGGCGGCACCGCCATCGACGCCACCGGCAACGCCCGCGCCAACACCCTCTACGGGCACGCCAACAGTGCCGTCAACATCCTCTCCGGCGGCCTCGGCGACGACATCTACTACCTCGGCGCCGGCGACCGGGTGGTCGAAGACGCCGACCAGGGCAACGACAGCGTCTATGGCTACGGCAGCGAGCACACGCTCGCCGCCAACGTCGAACACCTCTTCCTCGCCGTCGCCACGGCCGCGACGCTCACCGGCAACGACCTCGCCAACCGCCTGCGCGGCAACGCCGGCGACGACCGGCTCGCCGGCCTCGCCGGCAACGACACGCTCGATGGCGGGCTCGGCGCCGACACCCTCATCGGCGGCACGGGCGACGACAGCTACACCGTCGACAACCTCGCCGACGCGATCCACGAAGACGCCGACGCCGGCTTCGACACCGTCTACAGCAGCGTCACCTGGACCCTCGGCGAGCACCTCGAACGCCTCTACCTGACCGGCGGCACCGCCATCGACGCCACCGGCAACGCCCGCGCCAACACCCTCTACGGGCACGCCAACAGCGCCGTCAACATCCTCACCGGTGGCCTCGGCGACGACATCTACTACCTCGGCGCCGGCGACCGGGCGGTCGAAGACGCCGACCAGGGCAACGACAGCGTCTATGGCTACGGCAGCGAGCACACGCTCGCCGCCAACGTCGAACACCTCTTCCTCGCCGTCGCCACGGCCGCGACGCTCACCGGCAACGACCTCGCCAACCGCCTGCGCGGCAACGCCGGCGACGACCGGCTCGCCGGACTCGCCGGCAACGACACGCTCGATGGCGGTGCGGGCAACGATGTTCTCGAAGGCGGGGCCGGCAACGACACGCTCCAGGACAGCAGCGGCAGCGCGCTATTCACTGGGGGCGCCGGCAACAACACGCTCAGCGGTGGCGCCGGCTCACAGATCTATCTGGGTGGCACCGGCAACGACACGCTGCGCACCGGTCCCGGCAACGACATCATCGCTTTCAACCGGGGCGACGGTCAGGACACGCTCGCGGCGGGGGACTCCGGCCAGGATGTTCTGTCGCTCGGCGGCGTCGTCGCCTACACGGATCTGTCGCTTGACAAGGTCGATCGCGACCTCGTCGTGACGATCGCTACGGGCGACCAGATCACGTTCACGGATTGGTATGCGTCGGCTCCCGGCGCGGCCAGCCGCAGCGTGCTCCGACTGCAGGTGATCGCCGAGGCGATGGCCGATTTCGACGCCGGCGGCAGCGATCCGCTGCGCGACGAGAGGGTGGAGAGCTTCGACTTCGGCGGCCTGGTCGATGCCTTCGACGCGGCCCGCGCGGCTACTCCGACGCTCACTCACTGGGCACTGGCCGATGCGCTGAGCCGCCACCAGCTCGCCGGCTCGGACAGCGCGGCATTCGGTGGCGATCTGGCCTACCAGTACGGCAGAAGCGGCAGCCTGGCGGGTATCGGCGTGACGCCGGCGATCGGCATTCTCGCCGATCCGGCATTCGGCGGTGCAGCGCAGGCATTGACACCGCTCGCCGGGCTGCAGTCTGGCGCGCAGCGGCTCGCGTGATGGTCCTGACGAGCGGGAAGGCGCGCCCGTTCCAGCCCAGGCCGCTTGCCTGGGACGGCCTCGCCGGTGCGCTGCCAACGAGCGCCAGGAGGCGGGTAGGGATGACGCGGTGGCCAGGGGCGCTGAAGCCGGGCGCTCGTTGAGGGTTGCGGCAAGAGGCACCACGTTCCGGAGGAGGCGGCAAGCATGCAATTGACGACCGAAATGAGACGGGACGAAGTCCTCTGGCTGCTCGGCAGTCTCTGCAGCGTATTCCGCATTCCCTTCGATGCTACCTTGCTCGCCCAGGCCTGCCCGCCGCCGACTACCCTGGCGACGCTGCATGAAGCGGCCCGGGCACTCGGCCTGAAAACCGGGGGGTGTCGGATCGACGGGGCCGACTGGCAGCGGCTGCCGCTGCCCGCCATCGCCTTGCTGAAGCCAGCCACCGCCACCGGTGCCGAAGCACCGCGGCCGCACGGCGCGATTCTCGTCGTCAAGGCCTCCGCCGAGCAGATCCTCTACTTCCGGCCAGGTAGCCAGAGCGCTGTCGCGCTGCCGATCGATGAAGCGTTGCAGACGCTCGAACCGGAAGTCGTCCTTGTCGCCCGCCAGTCGGCCGGGGGCGACGAGGGCGACATCGCCGGCTTTGCCCGCGAACGCCAGACCTTTGGTTTTCGCTGGTTCCTCCCCGAACTGCTCAAGCACCGCCAGATCTGGCGCGACGTGCTGCTGGCCAGCCTGGCGATCCAGCTCGTCGGTCTGGCAACGCCCTTGTTTACCCAGGTGATCATCGACAAGGTGATCGTCCACCAGAGCGACAGCACGCTGCTCGTCCTCGCGGTGGCCTTGGGTATGTTCATGCTGTTCACCAGCGGCATGACCTGGCTGCGCCAGTACCTCGTTCTGCATACCGGCAACCGCATCGACGCCGTACTCGGCAGCGAGGTCTTCCGGCACCTGCTGCACCTGCCCTTGCGCTGGTTCGAACAACGACCGACCGGCACCCTCGTCGCCCGTCTGCAAGGTGTCGAGACGATCCGCGAGTTCGTTTCTGGCGCTGCGATCACGCTCGTCCTCGACTTTCCGTTCCTGGTGATCTTCCTCGTCGTGATGTTCGCCTACAGTTGGCAACTCTCGCTGATTGCGCTGGCCCTGCTCGGCGCCATCGCCGTGGCGAGCGTCCTGGTCACCCCGGTCTTCCGCGCCAGACTCAATCGCCAGTTCATGCTCGGCGCCAGAAACCAGGCCTTCCTCACCGAATACCTCTCGGGCATCGCCACCGTCAAGTCGCTACAGATGGAACCCGACCTCGACCGCAGGTACGGGGACCTCCTCGCCCAGTACCTCGCCGCCGGCTTCGCCAGCAAGCAGGTCGGCAATACCTATCAGGTCGTCGCCAATGGTCTCGAACAGTTGATGACGCTCGCCATCCTGATCGTCGGTGCCTTGCTCGTGATGCGCAACGACGGCTTCACGGTCGGCATGCTGGTCGCCTTTCAGATGTTCGCCAGCCGCATGAGTCAGCCGATGCTGCGCCTGGTCGGCCTGTGGCAGGAGTTCCAGCAGGCGGACATCGCCGTCAAGCGCCTCGGCGACATCGTCGACATGCCGCGGGAAGCGCATGCGCTGACGCCGAGTCGCGAGCGTTCACCGGACGTCGCTGGCAGCGGCGGCATCGTCATCGAAGACCTTGCCTTCCGTTACAGCGAACAGCATGCGTGGCTCTACCGCCAACTGACGCTTCGTTTCAAGCCGGGCCACCTGAGCGTCATCATGGGTCCCTCGGGTTGCGGCAAGAGCACACTGGCGAAACTGCTGCTCGGTTTCCTCGTGCCGATCGAGGGTCGGATCGAGATCGACGGTAGGGATATCCGCAACTTCGCCGCCAACGAACTGCGCCGCTTCTTCGGGATGGTGCCGCAGGAAACCGTCCTTTTTTCCGGCAGCCTCTACGACAATCTGGTCATGGCACACCCGCACGCCAGCTTTGAGGACGTGATCGTCGCCTGCAAGGCCGCCGAGATCCACGACACCATCGAGCAGCTGCCGGACGGCTATCAGACCGCGATCGGCGAGCGCGGCGTTGGCCTCTCGGGTGGCCAGATGCAGCGCATCGCGATCGCCCGGGCGCTGCTCAAGCGGCCGCCGATCCTGATCTTCGACGAAGCGGTGTCGAACCTCGATCAGCCGACCGCCGAGGCCTTTGCGAAGACGATCAACAAGCTCAAGGGTCAGGTGACCATGTTGTTCATCACGCACCAGATACCGCGAGGCTTGCAGGTCGATGAGGTCTTCAGCTTCAGCGATGAGGCCGGCGCGACCAGATTTGAGGTCATCGACGAGCAAGCGGCCGAATGAGCGCCTATGCCTGCAGCCAGTGATTCGCCGCCGGCCGGCGTGCTCCGGCAGAGCGTGGACCACAATGTCGAGACGGAGTGAAAATGGTCATTTGGCTCTTGGATTTCGTCCACGAGTGTGTTTATAATGGACGGCTAAACTGTAATGTGACCTTTTTGACCTTGGGATGAGTCGATGCCTGCAATTCGCGTGAAGGAAAATGAGCCGTTCGAAGTTGCCATTCGTCGTTTCAAACGCACCGTTGAAAAAACCGGTCTGTTGACCGAACTGAGGGCTCGCGAGTTTTACGAGAAGCCCACAGCCGAGCGCAAGCGCAAGCTCGCCGCGGCGGTGAAGCGGCATCACAAGCGGATGCGCAGCCAGACCCTGCCGCCCAAGCTGTACTAGCACTGAAGTGCCGTTGCCGGGACAGCCGCCTGTCTGAAGATGGGCGGCTGTTGGCGTTTGTGGAACGGCGATGAGCGACGCGCGGCGTCGTCAAGCGGCACCATGTAGCCATGAGGAAGTTCGCGATGACCCTGAAGGAGCGCATCAACGAAGACGTCAAGGCCGCCATGCGCGCGCGCGAATCAAGAAGACTCGGCACGTTGCGCCTGCTCACCGCGGCCATCAAGCAAAAGGAAGTCGACGAGCGCATCGTGCTCGATGACGCGGCCGTGCTGGCCGTCATCGAGCGGATGCTCAAGCAGCGCCGCGATTCGATCGCCCAGTTTGCCGCGGCCGGACGCAACGATCTCGTCGACGCAGAGCAGTTCGAGGCCGAGTTGCTCGCCACCTACCGGCCGGCCGGTCTTTCCGGCGAGGAAATCGGCGCCGCCGTCGCCCGGGCCATCACTTCGAGCGGAGCCAGCGGTCCCGCTGACATGGGCAAGGTGATGGCCAGCCTGCGCACGGACCTCGCCGGCCGTGCCGATATGAGCGAGGTGGCCCGGCTCGTGAAGATTCGTCTGACTGGCGCCTGACTTACTTCGCCGCTGTTCATTACCGGTTCGAGGAAGGTTCTGGATGATCCCGGACTCGTTCATTCAGGAGCTTCTCTATCGCGTCGACGTTGTCGACCTGATCGATGGCTACGTGCCGCTGAAGAAGACGGGCGCCAATTTTGCAGCCTGCTGCCCGTTCCACAGCGAGAAGTCCCCGTCGTTTACGGTCAGTCCGAGCAAGCAGTTCTACCACTGCTTCGGCTGCGGAGCGCATGGTACGGCGATCGGTTTCCTGATGGAGTACACCGGCGTCGGTTTCGTTGACGCGGTCAGGGAACTGGCTGGCCGCGCCGGCCTGCAGGTTCCCGATGAGCCGAGGCACGCGGCGCAGCACGGCCGCGAAGCGCAGGCGCTTGGCGACATCATGACGCGCGCGGCGAAGTTCTACTACGAACAACTCAAGGCGTCGGAAAGGGCCGTCTCCTATCTCAAGACGCGCGGCGTCAGTGGCGAGATCGCCCGCCGCTTCGGCCTCGGGTATGCGCCCGAAGGATGGCAGAGTCTTGCCGGCGCTTTTGACGACTACGAAAGCGCCGAGTTGCAGGTGGCGGGGCTGGTGATCAGGAACGAGCAAGGTCGCCTCTACGATCGTTTCCGCGATCGGGTCATGTTCCCGATCATCAACCAGAAAGGCGAAGTGATCGCTTTCGGCGGCCGCGTGCTCGGCCAGGGTGAGCCCAAGTACCTCAATTCACCCGAGACGCCGCTTTTCGAGAAGGGCCGCGAGGTGTTCGGCCTGCCGCAGGCGCGCGCAGTCATCCGCGAGACCGGGACGGCGATCGTCGTCGAAGGTTACATGGATGTCGTCGCTCTCGCCCAGCACGGCGTCGGTAATACCGTTGCCACGCTCGGCACGGCGACCACGCCGACGCACGTGCACAAGCTGCTGCGCCAGGCCGAGCGCCTGGTCTTCTGCTTCGACGGCGATGCCGCCGGGCGCAAGGCGGCATGGCGTGCGCTGGAGAACAGTCTGGAGACATTGCCGGAGCAGAAGAGCATTGGCTTTGCTTTCCTGCCCGATGGCGAAGACCCCGACAGCTTCGTCCGCCAGGGGGGGGCGGAAGCGTTTCGCCGGCTGATCGTCGAGGCGATGCCCTTGTCGGATTTCCTGCTCCGCGAACTGGCCGGGCACTGCGACTTGAGTTCTGCCGAAGGAAGGGCCCGACTGGTGGCCGTCGCCAAACCGCTGATCGGCCGTCTGCAGTCGCCATTGTTGAGGCTGCAGGTCGTCAAGCGCCTCGCCCAGCTCAGCGACTTCTCGCAGGCCGAGGTGGAGCGACTGTGCGAGCTGCGGCCGCTGGTTCGCGCCGCGCCGGCGCGTGTGCCTCGGCAGGCGCCATCACTGCTGCGGCCGTTGCTGCGCCTGTTGTTGCAGAAACCGGAACTGGCTTCGGGCCTGCCGCTCGACTTGCTGCCTGAGCATTCGGCGGAAGGCCGGGCAATCCGCCTGTTATGCGAAACGATAGCCGGCGGCGGGACCGAGGCGCTGGCTTATCCGGCCTTGCTGGAAAGGCTGAGAGGCAGCGAGTGTGAAAGCGTCTTGCATACGGCGGCGGCTGAACTAATGCAGCAGCCTTTTGCCGAAGACGAAATCGATAGCGAGTTTTCTGGTGCGCTCGGGCAACTGCGCGACGGTGAACAGAGACGCGTTTTCGCGCTCCTGCAGGACAAGATCCAGAAGCTCGGCGTCAGCGGGCTGTCGAGCGAAGAGAAGGGGCAGTATCTGCAGGCACTCGGCGCACGCGGCGGCATCCGCGAGACGAAATAATGTGTGCTAAACTTTAGGGTTTACCAATTCAACGCTATCCGGGAAATGGTCATGGCAAGGGAAAAGGTGGTAACAACCAAGGCTGCGAAGGCCAAGGCAGCAGCGGATCTATTGGCGCAGGTCGGCACGCAACCGGCACCGGTGGATGATGAGACGCGCAAGATGCGTCTCAAGACGCTGATCAAGCTTGGCAAGGAACGTGGCTTTCTGACCTACGCCGAGATCAACGACCATCTGCCGGATGACGTTGTGGATGCGGAGCAGATCGAAAGCATCATCAACACGTTCAACGACATGGGGATCCAGGTCTACGACGAGGCGCCCGATGCCGAAACGCTGTTGATGTCGGATGCCGCGCCGGCTGCCGGGGCTGACGATGCCGATGTCGAAGAACAGGCGGAGCAGGCCCTGTCTACCGTCGATTCGGAGTTTGGACGCACTACCGATCCGGTGCGCATGTACATGCGCGAGATGGGTTCGGTGGAACTGCTGACGCGCGAAGGCGAAATCGAGATCGCCAAGCGCATCGAAGACGGTCTCAAGCACATGATCCAGGCGATTTCGGCCTGTCCGACGACGATTGCGGAGATCCTCAACTGCGCCGACCGGATCGCACGCGACGAAATGCGCATCGACGAGTTGATCGACGGACTGATCGATCCGGAAACCAGTGGCTCGCTTGAAGAACTGGCCGAGGAACTGGAGAGCGAGGCGGAAGACGAGGACGAGGAGGCTGCAGAAGCCGTCGAAGGCGCGGCAGCGGCAGCGTCGCTGCTCAGACTCAGGACGGAAGGACTCGAACGGCTCGAACGGATCCGTGCCGGCTACACCAAGGCGCATGCGCTGTTGCTGAGGAAGGGCTCCCAGGACAAGGGCTACCTGCAGTTTCAGCAGGAGATCTCCGAAGAGATGATGGGGATGCGCTTTACCTCGAAGACCATCGAGAGGCTGTGCGACTCGGTGCGCGCCATGGTCGAGGAAGCGCGCGCCTGCGAGCGCAAGATTCAGCGAATCTGCGTCGACACGGTGCGCATGCCGCGCGTGCATTTCATCAAGGTGTTCCCCGGCAACGAACTGAACATCGACTGGGTCGACGTAGAGATCGCCGCTGCCGGCAAGACCTACGGCGCCGTCCTCTTGCGCAATGCGCCGAACATCAAGGAAGAGCAAAAGAAACTGCTGGCGCTGCAGGACCGCATCGGCATCCCGCTGCGCGAACTGAAAGACATCAACAAGCAGATGTCAACCGGCGAAGCGAAGGCTCGCCGCGCCAAGCGGGAAATGACCGAGGCGAATCTGCGCCTCGTCATCTCGATCGCCAAGAAGTACACCAACCGCGGTCTGCAGTTCCTGGATCTGATCCAGGAGGGCAACATCGGCCTGATGAAGGCCGTGGACAAGTTCGAATACCGGCGCGGCTACAAGTTCTCGACCTATGCCACGTGGTGGATTCGCCAGGCCATTACGCGCTCGATCGCCGATCAGGCGCGGACGATTCGCATCCCGGTGCACATGATCGAGACGATCAACAAGATGAACCGCATCTCGCGGCAGATTCTGCAGGAAACGGGCCTCGAGGCCGATCCGGCGACATTGGCCAAGAAGATGGAAATGCCGGAAGAGAAGATCCGCAAGATCCTGAAGATCAGCAAGGAGCCGATCTCGATGGAGACGCCGATCGGTGACGACGACGACTCGCATCTCGGTGACTTCATTGAGGATCATGCGACGCTGGCACCGACCGAGGCCGCCCTCTATTCAAGCCTCCGCTTCATCACCAAGGACGTGCTCGACACCCTGACGCCGCGCGAGGCGAAGGTTCTGCGCATGCGTTTCGGCATCGAAATGAACACCGACCATACCCTCGAGGAAGTCGGCAAGCAGTTCGACGTCACCCGCGAACGCATTCGCCAGATCGAAGCCAAGGCGCTGCGTAAGCTTCGTCATCCGTCACGCTCCGACAAGCTGCGCAGCTTCCTCGACAGCGGCAACAGCTAAGCTACTCGGCCGGTGCTTGCGTCAGCGTGTTTGCTGACGACGTCCGACCAAAAAAAGGGGGCATTTGCCCCCTTTCAACCGCTGCTTGCTGGCCGTGGATCAGTTCGTCACGGCCTTCTTCTTGTTGTCACGCGGAATCAAGCCGAACAGTCCCAAGCCGATCAGCGCAAGCGTAGCCGGCTCGGGAATGTCGGCGGGCGGGTCGACGAGTATGCTGTCGTTGGCGCAGTTCTCGGCCCAGTGAATGTCGAAAGCCTTGCCATCCCAGCCGCTGTCGAGCAACAGACTCAGGGGTAGGCTCATTTCGTAGAAGTAATGGTCGTCCTCTGGATAATCACCATAGCCTTTCACCGGACTGGTCGTGTAGCTGATCTCGGCCATTCCCACCAGCTTGCCGGCAGTCAGGTGCGTGGGATGAGTAAGGTCGGGATCGCCCGGCGCAAGGTTCCCGGCGGCGTTCCACAACCCATAGGCCCACGTCGGATTCTTGTAGACACCGCCCTCGACGCCAAATTTCTCGAACGTATAGACGCCCTTCTTGACGCTCTCGGCATGCAGGACGTTGATGCCCAACTCGTAGCTGCCATCCTTGCCGAAGTCAATGGCGAAATCACCCGCGCCATAGCTGTTCCCCTGGTTCAGAGTTCTCGGGTTGTGACCGGTGGCCAGGGCAATGTAAAGATTGCCGTCGCAAACCGCCGCATACAGCGCCTCGGCATCGTAGGCCTGTCCTCCCCAGCCGGGGTACACGCGGCCGTCGCGGCCGACCTGGTCTTCGATCGAGGCTTGGATGCCCTTGCCGGGCAGCGCTGCCCAGGTCTTCGGGTTGGCGATCCAGTCATCGAGTTTCCCGTCGACAGTAAAGGCGGCGGCCGGCAGGCTGCCGCCCGCAGCGAGGGCGGTGATGGCGAGGACGATGATTCTGTTCATTGGATGCTTTCGGTCGTCACTTGGTGAGGGTGCGGATCGAGCCTTTCTTGCTTGTGCAAAGAAAGCAACCGGATCCGCCGTAGCAACGAAGTTTCTCCCGGGCGGGCGGCGCAGCGTTATGAAATAGTGCGCAAGCCGGCCGACTTTCCTGGCCGGGGAATGCGCCGACGGGCTGCACGTCGACTCGCCTCGCACGTTCGTTCTGACTGGTTTAACAGGGTGATTCAGACGATTCCCCCGGAGTTGACTCCCCATGCCGATTCTGGGATAGTCGGTTCGCATCGTCTGCTGCACTGGTCTGCTTTTCCTGTCGTTGCTTGGCTCAACCGTATTGGAACGTCGTGGAGCGCACCGCTTTTTTGACGCGCGGAGCGGCCTCGAATCGAAGGAGATCGCTATGTCGGAAATGATCGTGCCGGGGACGTACATCGACGTGCGGGCGGAGGGATTGATCTCCGCCGGCGGCGTCGCGACAGGGGTCGTCGCGGTTGTCGGTACCGCCAGATCGGGACCGGTGGGAACCCCGATCACCCTCTCCGGCTTTTCGCAGGCGCGTGAGCTTTTTGGACTCCCCGACAAGTATTCGATCCCCGAGGATGGATCGAATCCACTGACCCTCGTCCGTTCCCTGCAACTCGCCTATGCCAATGGCGCCTCCACCGTGGTTGCGGTCCGTGTCGCCAGCCCGCGTGCCGCTTCGGCGAGTTATGCCCTCAAGGATCCCGCAGGCAACACGCTGGCCGTCCTCACGGCGGCCACGCCGGGCACCTGGGGCAACGACATCCAGATCTCGGTGAGCCAGGCGAGAACACCGGCGCGCATCGTCGGCGAAAAGCAGACCGCCTCCTTCGCACAACTCGGGTACCACAGCGTCCTTCCCAACCAGCAGAATCGCATCCAGGTGCTGCGCGGCGACACGCGCCGGGTCGACAACTTCAACCTCGTCTACCGCTTCGTCGCCCGCGATGAAGCGGTAGCGAAGAACGGCGGCGGCAGCTACCAGTTGGCCAACCCGAAGGTGTCTACGGTTGCGTCGATCAACTCGATCGTGGTCCTCGACGGCAACGGCAGCCCGGTACGCGCCTACGGGGCCAATCCACCGAGCGGCGTGACCGCCGGAACGATTCTCTACGATCTGGCAGCGACGCCGGCGCTCAACGAGATCCGCATCAATCCCAACACCAGCGAGCTCGCCTTTGCTGCCACCCAGGCGCCCGCGGCGGGGCAGAGTGTCGTGGCGACCTACGCGGTGGACCATGCCGACCCCGCGCCGGGCGAGATCCTCATCACGGTCTGGAACGGCGATATCGATTTCCATGCTGGCGAGGCGCCGCGCGCCGTCGCCGGTGATGTCCTGACCGCCAGCTACCTCGTTGAAGCGGCGGACAGCGTCGAGGTGAGCCTCACTCATAGCCAGCTCAAGGAATCCTACGTCGTTCCCGACGGGAGGAGTCTGACTGCGCTCGCCGCGCAGTCCAAGCTCGTACGCGCCGTCGCCGACGCGGGCCACGGCAGCGGCAAACCCGCGCCCGATGTCGCCGCCTATTTCGGGACGGGCAGCAACGTCGGCGGCGCCAATGGCGCCGATGCCGGCGAAGACGAATACGCTGGCGGACTCGAAGCGATTTCGAACAGGGTCGTCAATCTCGTGGTGCTGGGCGGCCAGGACGCCCGCGGCATGGGCTCGGTGCTGGTTGGGCACCTCAAGTCAACCGAGGAAACCGACCTCGAACGGATCGGCGTCATCGGCGCGCCCGGTGTCGAGATCGCCGACTTTCTCGGCCACAGCGTCGCCGAGGGTCGCCTTGTGATCGTTGGCCCGGGAATCCGGAATCCGGATGGCTCAACGCTGCCGCCGGCGTACACCGCCGCCGCTGTTGCCGGTCTGATCGCGGCACAGTCGGTCCAGACCAGCCTGACCAACAAGGCAATCAACCTGCCGGGAATCGCCGTGGAAGCCAATCGCGGGCAGCAGGCGCAGCTGATCGAGCGCAATGTCCTGACCATCGTCTCCAGGCAGGGGCTGCGCGTCCTCAAGGGGATCACCAGCGAGGGCGTCGGCCAGCCCTTCTCGGCCATCCCGACGCGACGGATCGTCGATTACGCCAAGTACGGCGTGCGTTCGGCGGCCAACCCTTACATCGGGCGGCTGAACAATTCACGGGTACGGGCCGCGCTCAAGGCGACCCTCGACGCGTTCCTGACCGGGATGGTGGAGGACGAGGCGCTGACCGGCTACATGCTCGACGTGACCGCCACGCGCGCCCAGGAGATTGCCGGCCAGGTCAACGTGGTGATGACCATCCAGCCGACCTTCAGCATCGACTTCATCCGCGTCGTCATGACGCTGCAGTAAGACAGGAGACCCCGCCATGCCCAACGACGTCTTGCGTGCCACGGATGCGGTCCTCGTCCTCGGTGTCGAGGATACGTCCACCCCTGAAGGTGAGGCTGCCGACGCGGTGGTGTCGCAGTACGACCTGTCGAATGTGGTCGGCCGGCTGACCAACGTCTCGATCAGCGTCAGCAGCGATGTTCGCCCCTTCTACGAGATCGGTCGTCGCTACCCAACGCACTTGCGCCCGGGCATCCTGAGAGTCTCCGGTACAGCGGAAAGGGCGCACGTCAATGGTGCGCTGCTTCGTCTGCTGCTCGGCGACGGCTCCGTCAGTCCGCCATCGGGTCCGAGCTTCGCCCAGCCGTCGTTCAACCTGATCTCGACGCTGAAGGATCCCGCACACCCCAGCCAGATGACCAAGGTGACGGTGTTCGGCGTCAAGTTCGACAGCTGGACCTACAGCATCCCGAGCGACGCCTTCGTGATGGAAGCGATCACCTTCCAGGCGATGCGCGTCGCCTACGAGGAAACCTGATCGGCACGGTCGATCTCGACCACCGCGCGGGAGTTCCGAACGCATGCCGGCAGTCCGAGACCAGGCGGTGAACGAAACGGCCGCCGACGCCGGGCCGCAGGAGGCACGGCTGCTGACGCCGCAGGAGTTGCTCGCCGGCAGTCTGCTGACCTACGACGTCGAAGTGCCGCCGAGCATCCTCCGCCCCGGTGACGAGGACGCTGCCGCCGCTGCAGGCGGGCGCGTGCGACTACGGCCGTTGAAGGTGGCAACGCTGGCGCTGATCGCCAGGGCTGCGCGCGATGACCCTTCGCTGGTGCCCTTGCTGATGATCAAGGAGTCGCTGGTCGAACCCCTGGTGCCGCTCGAACAGGTCCGGCAAATGCACGCCGGACTGGTGAACTTCCTGGTCACTGCCGTCAACCGGGTCTCGGGACTCGCTTCCGGCGAGGGCGCGGTGCGCCACGCTGCCGACTCGGCCATCGGCGAAACGCACGTGCAGTTCGCGTGGTATTTCGGCTGGACGCCGGCACAGGTGGCGGATCTGACGCCGGGACAGGTTGCCGTCTACCTGGCCGGCATCGAGCGGCAGCGAGCCCGCGACAGCGAACCGCAGCCGGCGCCATGAACCCGACGCCGTGGGAGGAACCGGCAGGCCTCGCGCTGCAAGTCGCCGACGCACTGTTCACACTACCTGGTGCCGAAAGGGCGGCTGCCACGCAGCATCTCGCCGGCGTCGACCCATCGGCTGCGCTGGAGAGCCTGCTCGCCGCCATCCTGCAAGCAGGCCCACCTATAGGTACGCATCAGGAATCCGTAGCGGACCTGCCGGCAGGGGCGCGCACGCCAGTGCATTCCCGGGAAGTGGTTAGCTTACGAGCGGCGAGCGAGCCGCGCGCAGGCGCTGACGCGGGAATGGCGCTGCCGGCCGACATGCTGCCCGGGAATCCGCTGCGCCTGATCGACCCCATGTTCGCATCGACCGGGATTGCCGGGCTGCAGTCGCTACCTGGCACGTCGCCCGGGCAAGTCACGGTGGCGACCGACAGCCCACCCCGGCAGACCCCGCCCGTCGACTCCAGAGGCGGGACGCCGGGGTCTAGCGAAGACGGCCCCGTCATTCCGGAGCGCACCAGGCAGGGCGCACCGACTTTGCCCACGCCGCGGCCAGAGGGGCCAACATTCGGCACGCGCGCCGCGGACGCGCCACCTATCCCGGCGACCGAAACCAAGGAACTCCGCGGTGGCAGTCGGCAGGCACGCCGCCGTCGCAACGATGGCCCGGGTGACAAGCGCGAGGCCCTCGCAAGTGCGCAGGGGCTGCACGCGGAGCCGCCGCGGAGCACCTCGTCGGCGCCTGACGGCGCTCCAGGCAATGTCACTCGTACGCCGCCCGCGCAGTGGCCCGCAACGGCTTCTCGCCTGAGCACAAGAGATACGAGCGCGACAGGGCGCCCCGCGACCGCTGCCTCCTCCCAGATCCTCGCCGACGCGTCGCGAAAGACGCGCCTGGTCAGTGGCGTGGCCGATCTCAATGGCCTGTTCGAGTCGCTGCTCGCCGGGCGCCGCCCGGCAGACACACAAGCGGCGGTGCTGGCGGGAACTCGCCGCGAAGCCCCTGTTGCCGCCGAAGGCGAGCCCCCTGGGGCAGCAGGGCGACATCCCGATCTCTCGCCGGCATCCCTTGCTGAGGCCGCGCCGGTGCCGCGCGCCGCACCGCTGACGCGTGCCGACTGGCCGGCAACGGCGGCTCTGATGCCGGCCGATGCTGCGCATGATGACGTCCTCCTCCTCGACCGTCTTCTCGATCGCTGGGAAGAGCGGCTGCGCGAGCAGGCGATCCGTCACCTTGGGTTCACGGGAGGATTGACCTAGCATGGCGCTGGAGATTGCCGGAGTGGCGATGGACAAGCTGGTGAGCATCGAGGCCAGCGAGGCGGCGCGCTTCGTTCGTCACGCGGTTCCCGGGCTTGCCGGCGAGCTGGCCCAGGACCTGGGACGCCCGAGCGTGCGCATTCGGGTTCGCGGCGTTTTCTACGGCGGCGACGCCGGCGATCGCCTCAAGCAGTTGCGCGACCACTTGCTGGCGCGCCAACCGGTGGATTTCCTGTGCGAACTGACCGGCGATGGCTATTTCTCGCAGGTGCTGGTCGATCAGCTCGACGTAGCCGAGCGCGCCGGCTACCCGGACGAGTACGACTACGAATGTGTCGTCACCGAGTACGTGCCGCCGCCACCGCCGCCGGCAGGTGGGCTGCTCGACGGTCTCGACGCCGGCATCCTCGACGAAGCCACGGCGCTGATGGACGACGTGCAGAACGCGCTGGCGCAGGTTGCCGGCCTGACCAGCCTGCTTGCCGGCGCTAGCGACTTCGCCAATCCGACGACTCGTCTGCCGGCGATGCTCGACGGCTTCACGGGCATCGCCGGCGGCTCGGCCGCGTCGCTGGGCGGCATCGGAGACCTGTTGTGAGCGGCGCCACGGCCAGCCTGCCGAATCTGCAGCGCGCCAGCAACGCCAGCGCGAATGCCCAAACTGGCCTCAGCGGTTTTCTCGGCATCGCCAGCGCGCTGGCCGGCGGTGGCCATGACTCGCCGCTGCGAGGGATCAGCGAGGCGCTTGGAGGCCTTGACCAGGCATTGCAGATCGACGTCAGCGGACTCTCCGAGCGGCTGCCGGCAGCCCTGGCGAACATCGAGGAAGCGCTCCCCACCGACGCCCTGCGTTTTGTCGAGGAAATCGTAAACCGCTACCAGGAAGTCAGCGACTTCCTGGCGAGCAGCGGACTGGTGCGCCAGATCCAGCCGGGGGCCAGCCTCGAAACGACGGCGCTGGCTCTGATCGACGAGCTGCTGAATCTGTTCAGCGCCCGCCTCGCGGGTCTCGGTTCGTCGCTGATCGACGCCGACACGCTCGAAGCCGTGAGCAAAGCGCTGGCGACGATGGAGGCGCTGGCCTCCGGTAGCGTTCTTCCCGCCGATCAACTGCTTGAATTCCTTTCCCGGAACCTGTTGGGCGTCGACGCCGACTTGCTCGTTGGTGCCCGCAGTCAGCTCGACGCGGCCCTGGCGATCCTCGATCCATTCTCTGCCACCGCGGTCGAGGCAGCAGTCGCAGCCACCCGCGACGCCGCGACCACGGCCTTGCGCAACCTCGCCGAGGCGTTGCGCGAGTTCGACCCGAACGATCTCGCCGCCTACGCGACGCCCGAAGCGCTGCTCGATACGCTCGGCCGGGCGCTGGAAGCCGCTTTTCTCGCCCTTGAGGCGCTGTACTCAGCGTTGACCGTCGCCGTGGCGCGGCCGGAATGGGAGACGCTGTTCACCTCCTGGGCCGCCGTGCTGGCCGCCGTCGAACTGGCAGACGTGCCGACGGTGGACGACGCCGTCGATGCCATCGCCGGCGCCATCGAGTCGCTGCTGGCGCGGCTGACGATGAGCCTGTCACCGGACGATCTCGCGGCACAGGTCGCACGCATGGCGGGCTCGCTGCACGCGCTGTTCAGCGACTCGCCACTGGCGCAGGTCCGCCAGATCCTGATCGACTTCATCGGCAGGATCGGCGCCGAACTCGCCGCGATTCCGGTCGAAGACGTCCGGACCGCCGTGCTCGGAATGCTGCAGACCGTGCAGCGGCAGATCGAGGAGCTCGGTATCGCGGAGGTACGGTCGACGATCGAGAAGGGCTTCCAGGATGCCAACGACTTCGTCGACGACAATCTGGGTGGCGACCTGCTGGCGGGGATCAGCACGCAACTCGCCGCGGCGCTCGGCCAACTCGAGAACATTCCGGTCGCCGAACTGGGACAGGAACTGGCCAGCGCGATTCAGGCGGCCAGCGAGCTGATCGAGGATCTGCAGGCCAAGTTGGCCGCCGGACTCGACGAGGTGCGCACGCTTCTCGCTTCGCTCGACGGCATCGACTTTCGTCCCGTGGCCGACGAAGTGGTCGATGAAATCGGTGCGCTCAAGTCGCGCCTTGCCGCCATACGGCCGGAGTCCTTGTCGGACGTCGAGCGTATCGCCATTCAGGCCGGTCTCTCTGTCCTGCGCGCCATCGACCTGGAGGGGATGATCGAAGGCGAACTGAAGAAGGAGTTTGCCAGCGTCGATGCGCAACTGGCGCAGGTCGTCCAGGCGATACTCGACGCCTGGCTGGAGTTTCGCCGCCGTGTCGGGACTCTCGACGGCGCATCGCTGGCGGCGCCGGTCACCGGACTGCTCGACGAGGTCGGCAACACCGTCCTCGCGATCAATGGGGCCGCCGTCGTCGCACCGCTCGAGAAGCTCCTCGATGAACTCCTTGCCAAGGCCCGCACCGTCTCGCCGGGGGCGATTCTCGAGCCGCTGCAGGAACCCTATCAGCGCATGCTGCGGACCATCGAGCGCGCCAATCCCGACGTCTGGGTCGAGCCGCTGCACGTGCTGCATGCCGAGATCGACCGCCTGATCAAGCTGGTGGACATCACACCCTTGTTGAGCACGCTCGAACAGAAGCAGCGCGACCTCTTCGCGCAGGCCAGGCAGGCGATTGCCGACGCTGTCGGCGCGGTGCACCTGCCCGAGCCGCTCGACACCTTTCATGCGCAGATGACGACACTGATCGTCGGCATCACCGACGCGATCTTCGCCGACCCCGATGGCACGCTGCGCCAGGTCAATCTGTCCTTGTCCGCCTCGATGCGGCCAAGCACGCTGTTCGAGCCGCTCGACCAGGCCTTCGACCGCCTTCTGGCGGCCGTCGAGACGCTGCCCGCGGACGACGTGTTGAGGGCGCTCGAAGCTATCCGCCAGGGCCTTGGGGCGGCACTGCCGGCAATGGACCCGGCGAATGTCGTGCGCGGCATGCGCGTTGCTCAGGGCCGGCTTGCGGCGTTGTCACCGAGCAGCGTGGCCGGCGTCGTCGCGCTGCCGGAGTTGCGTGCCAGGCTTGCCGGGCGGCTCTCGTTATCGACCGCCAACGGCGACGCCGGGGCCTCGCTGCTGGCACGCTTCGATCTGACGCTGGCACCGCTCGACCTTGCCTCGGACACCTCCCGCCTGTGCCGTCTGAGTACGGCCCACGCCGCGCTGGTCACCGCCCTGCGCCAGCGAATCAACGCCCTCGACACCGCGACCGCACAGCTTGAGTTCCAGCGACTGCAGAGCGGACTCGGACGCATCCTGCCGCCGTTTCTTCGCCAGCCCACGCCGCTCGCCATGGCCGATGTCCGTGCCGGGCTGGCAACGCTCAGGCCTTCCCTGAAAGCGCGGCGCATCGACCTGGCCGTCGACGGCTTCCTGAGGCAGCTTGCACCGCTGCAGAGCGCGCTCGACAGCGCCGTCGACGGCTTCTTCAAGGAGATCCGGCAGGCGGCGCTGGCCCTCCACCCGGGGGAGCTGAAGGACGCCGTTGCCGACGTCTATGCCAGCCTGCGCGCCAGGCTCGCCGTCCTCGATCCCGAGCTGCTGGCGGCATCCTTGCGCAGCAGCGTTTGGGACCCACTCCTCGATCCCTTGCGAGCAATCGATCCGGCAGCGTTGAAAGCTCACCTCGACGCCCTTTTCCAGAACCTGCTGGCCAAGATCAGCGGCTCGGTCAAGGATCTGCTGAGGCAACTCAAGCAAGCCATAGACGCCTTCCTGGTGCGCGTTCGGCAGGCGCTGTCGAGCGTTCTGGCGACACTACGGCAGAAGATCGAAGCGATCCTCGGCGAGGTGAGCAAGCTTGTCGTCCGTATCGATGGCCTGCTCGTCGACGATCTCTTCAAGCGCTTGTTGACCCTGCTTGCCAACCTGCAGACCAGTTTCGACCAGGAACTCGACCGGGTCCGCAACGAGTTCGACGGCATGCTCGAGGCGATTCCCCTCGGCGCCTCGGCCGGGGTGGCGATCGCATGAGTACCCTGACGCAACTCCGCGCCTGGCAGGCCGCGCAAGCGGCGGCGAGAAAAGTGATCGCCGACCAGGGGCTGGCGAACGAGGTCCATGAGGGGCCGGCGATTTCGCGTTACACCTGGCAAGCGGGCGAACTCGCCGAGATCGTCGAGCCCGACGGCGAGCGCTGGGGCTACGCCTATGGTGACGACGGACGCCTGCTGGCAGTCGACCGGGACGGTCGGCGTTGGGCCGACTACCGCTATGACGCGGCAGACAGGCTCATCGAGGTACGTCGCCCCGACGGCGTGCTGACGCATTCCTATGACGAGCAGGGGCGACTGGTGCGCACTCTGCGTGGCGATGCCAGTCCCTTCGTCTATCGTTGGCAAGGCGAGCGGGTGGCGACTGCGCGTTCGGATCGCGAGGAGAGCCACTTCCATTACGACGCCCGAGGGCGCGTCAGCGGCGTGGATCAGCGGGTCGATGGCAGTCTCTTGTCGGCGCGCTTCTCCTTCGACGGCCAGGATCGCCTGGCGCGCATCGACTTCCCGCAATGGCGACAGGCGATCGGTTTCACCTGGGACGAGCGGGGCCGACCGAGCGCCATCGACTGGAACGGCCGCCAGCTCGCCCATTTCGGCACCGACGATGCGGCGCGGCTAGCGTGGTGCGAGGGCTTCGACGGCGTGCGCGAGGAAACCTGGCACGAGGCGGCCAGTGGTCGCCCGGTCCGCCAGTCGATGCGCCGCGCCGGGCAGGAGATCTGGCACTGCGAGCTCGTCCGCGACGAGGCTTTCCGCCTGATTCGCGAAGGCCGCCGGGACTATGCCTACGACTTCTGCGGGCGCCTTGCCGAAGTCCGCGATGGCCAGGAGACCTGGTGCTATCGCTACGATGCGCTCGATAACGCGACCCTCGACGACGGCCTGCCCACAGCCGTCGACTGCGACCTGGCTGAGCGCGTGCGGCGGGTTCGGCAAGGCTCGGCCGAGCGCGTTTTCCGGCACAATCAGGCGGGCGAACTGCTCGAACTGCTGCTCGACGGCACCCGCGTCGCGCGCTGCCTTTACGACCACAAGGGGCGGCTGGTCTGCAAGTCGGGACCGGCAGGCAGCGAGCGCTACCTCTACGGCCCCGACGATGGGTTGCTGGCGATAGCCGACGATTCCGGGCAGCCGCTACTGATCTTCCTGCGCCTGCCGACCGGGGTCGTCGCGATGATCGACTTTCGGACCCATCGCCAAGGGCAGGCGGTGTGCTTGCACTGCGATGCGCACGGCAACCTGCTTTTCACCGGGACAGGCGAGGCAGAGACGGCGCTTGCCGGACCCTTCGCCAGCGACCCCTGGGGTGTTCCGCTGCACACCGCGGGCCCCTACCTCTATCGAGGTCGCCTCTGGCATGCCGACCTTGGCCTCTACCGCATCGGCTGTCGCTGGTACGACCCGAACCTGCGGCGCTTCCTGACGCCGGATACGCACACCGGTGCGCCCGACGACGCCCGCCTGGTCAACCCTTTCCGGCTCGCCGGCGAGCAGCGCATGGCACGCGCGCAGATCCTCGGCGACTGGCTGCGCCAACCGCGACTGCGCAACCGCCACGCCTACTGCGCCAACGATCCCATCAACCGCTTCGACCCCGATGGACACTGGAGCTTCGGCGGCGTCCTCCTGTCACTGCTCGGCGTCCTGTGGACGCTACCGAACACGGCATTCGGCCTGGCGATCGAAGTCAGTTGTCTGCTCGGCGAGGTCGTGCGCTGGCTGGTGTGGCTGTTCTCGGGTGGCAAGGTCAGTTGGCAGACGCCCGGTTTCGACGCCGCCGCCTCGGGCCGCCTGAATGCCTTCGCGCTGGTCTGCAAGGGCGGCTGGCTCGGATCGTTCGACAGCCTGCTCGGCATCACCTTCGGCAATGTCATTTTCGTCAATGGCCGATACCAGGAGAACGCCGAATGGAAAGCGCTCCCCGATCCCGTCCGCCCGACCGCGTATGGCGGTGCGGTGACGATCGCGAAGAGTCAGGCGCTCTACGAGCACGAACTGCGGCATGTAAACCAGTACAGTTGGTGGGGCCCCTTCTTCCATCTCGGCCTGCCGTTGTTCGGCGTGTACGAGTGGGACGTCATTCTCAACGGCTACCGGAACGCGAGCTTCGAAAAAGACGCCCGCGAGCACGGAGGCTTCTGATGGCCGGCCTGCGCCCCCGTTTCTCGTTGACTGCCGGCAGTCTGTCGGCTGACTCGGCCTCACCGTTGGCCGGTCCGTCGCGCTTCGTCGTCGAGCGCAGCCTCGACGTGCCCATCGACGGCCTGCGGGTAACGCTCGCCGAAAGCGGCGGGGTCGCGCCGGGTGATCCCGTGCAACTCGACCTCGGTGACGAGGACGGGCTTGCGCGCGTGTTCACCGGCAGCGTCGCGGAAGTCCGGCCACGCCTCGCTGGCTGCGAACTGTTCTGCGCCGGCAGCTTGCTCGCGCTCGTCGACCTGCGCGTCTCGTCGTTCTATCTGGGTCGGAGCGCCGGCGACGTGGTGCGTGATCTGATCGGGCAGGCTGCTCTCGAACCAGGGGAGATTGCCGACGGCATCACACTGCCGCGGTTTGCGGTCGAGCGCCGTCTCGGCGCGCACGCGCAGTTGCGGCGCCTGGCCGAGCGCCTGGGCTACTCGTTGTTTGCCGACCGCGCGGGGAAAGTCCATTTCCGCGGCCTCGGACCGGCCGCAGGGCTTGCTGCCGGCGGCATCGGCGCAGGACTTGCCACGGCCGCTGCGGGAGCACTGGGAACGCTGGGGAAGGGCGGTGCCGGCGGTCTCACCTACGGCAAACACCTGCTCGGCGCCACGGGCGGGCTGCGGCCGGCTTTTGCACGGAAACTGCTGCTCGGCGGCGAAAGTCCGATGTCGGGCCAGGGGGAAGACAAGAGCTTCTGGCTCACCGCGACCGATGCGGACTACCAGGATTCGGCGGGCGACGGCGACGAACTGCTGGTCACCGATCCGACGGCGCGCACCAAGGACATGGCGGGTCGCTTTGCTGCCGGCTATGCCGCCACTTTTGCGCGGCGAACCAGCGAAGTACGGCTGACGGTTCTCGGCATGCCGGATCTCGAACTGGGCGACGACAGCGGGGCCAGCGATGCCCCCGAGTCGGCACTGAACACCACCGGCTACGTCAAGGGCCTAAGCCATCGATTCGGCGCGCGCGAAGGATTCGTCACCGATGTCGTCGTGTCTACGGAGACGTCCCAGTGAAAGAACTGCTCGACATGGTCCGCCGGACGGTGCGCGAGGAACTGGCCTTGCGGCGGGGACCGCAACTGGCCACGGTCATCGCGCTCACCGCTCACGCCAGCGCAGACGACACCGCCAACTACGAGGCCGACCTGCGCCTCAAGCACGACGGACTGGAGATCACGCAAGTGCCGATCGCCATGTCGCACGTCGGCTTCGCCGCGCCACCGCGCGTCGGCGATCTGGTGCTCGTCGAATTCCTCGATCACGACCTGCAGCAGCCGCTAATCACCGGACGCTTCTACCACGACCAGGAACGCGCTCCGCTGTTCAGGCAGGACGAAGTGCTTTTCGAGCACCGCCTGCCCGACGACACCGTCAACCATCTGCGCTTTGCCGACGACGGCAGCATCTTCCTGCAGCGCGCGGTCAGCAAGCTCGAGGACAACAGTGAGTTCAAGGCCGGCCTGCGCATCGATCCCGACGGGATCATCGAGCTGAAGGCCGGCGACAAGATCACCGTCACCCTGGACGCCAGGAACGAGAAGGTCACCATCGTCTGTGACGGCAAGCCGATCGACATCACCTGCTCGCAGCTGACCGTCGACGCCGACGTCGAGATCAGGAAGACGTTGACGGTGAACGGTGACGGAACGATCAAGGGTACCGGCAAGATCAGCAGCGTGACGATTTCCGGCACCGACATCTCGGGAGGGGCCTGATGGCCGACCTGACCTTGAAGGGAACGCTCAACCTGATGGGCACGCTGACGTTCAAACCGTCGCCCGGCGGCAAGCTCAAGATCGGCAACGCCGGGCTCGAGGCGCTGGTCGAGGTGATGCCCGGCGACCCACCGCAATGCACGGCGGCGCCGCCGGTCATTCTGCCGCCGCCGCCGGCGTCGCCCTTGCAGCCGCAGCCGACCGTGTGGATCGTCAGTAGTTTCAACAAGACCGTGAAGGCCGGGTCGAAATGCATCGTCGCACTCGGCATGGCGATGCAGGGACAGTCAGGCGCACCGCTGTGGCCGGGCATGCTATTGCCGAGTTCGGGAAACCCCACCGTCACGGTCAATCACGTCCCGATCAACGTGGTCAACGACATGGCCGTGATTTTCCCCTCGGGCGGCTCGGCCGCCTTCAGCGCGAGCGGCCAGACATGACGGCGCTTGCCCTCCGGATCGTCCAGCCGGTGCACGACACAGGCTACCCACCGGGGCCGTCGATCGCGCTGCAGGGAAGCCTGACCGGCGATTCGGCTGGGCTGTACCTGAAGTGGTATTCGTCGCTGAATTCGGCGGCGAGCGAGACTCAGCCCGAACTCAATGCCGACCATTCGCTGGCGATCCTCAACTGGAGTGCGCCGCTGGCGGAGTTCGGCAGCCACGTCATCGTTCTCGCTGCTACCGATCAGGAGCGTACCGACCTCAGCGCGATAAAGGCTGTCACGCGCTCGGCGATGAGCGGTGGCGCACCGCCCGCGGCCTCCGCGCCGTGCATCGTTCACCGCCTGGTCGCGCAGATTCGCACCCCCGCGGCGAACGGACAGGTGCTGTCGAAAGCGGCCGCCACGCTCGAATTTCTCGCCCCTGCGCGTTGGGCGAGAAAGGATGCGGGGCCACCCGAGGCCTGGGTCGCCGACAGCGACTACCAGAGGATCAACGGCATCGCCATGCGCTTGCGTCTGGTACCGGTGGGGCCACTGGATCCCGCGCATTCGGCCGATATTCCGTTGACCCTGGCGACGCTGCCGTTCATCCGTGCCGACGACAAGACCTGGTTTCGCTGGGCGGGAGCGCTACCTGCCAATCTCGGCAACGGCAACCACACGCTCAGCTTGTCGGTGAGCGGCGGCGGCGCCACGACCTCGGCCGTGCGCCAGGTCATTCTGGCGGCGTAGGGGAGAACGCACGATGGCCAGTGAACGCCAGAGCCTGTTCGGAGCCGACCTCCAGTTGCGCGAAGGCGCTGGCGGCAGCGATCTGACGCTCGAAGGTCCGGTCGGATCGTCGGGCGACCTGGCGCTCGCCTACGGCAACGCCAACGCCGTCCAGGCGCTGTCACTGCGCCTGCGGGTGCGCAAAGGCGAGCTGGCGCTCCTTGGCTGGCCCGATTACGGTTCCCGGCTGCACGAACTGATCGGCGAACCTGATCTGCCGCGCACGCGCCTCAAGGCACAGGTCTTCGCTCGCGAGGCCGTCGAGGCCGACGCGCGCGTGCGCCGGGTCGAGGCGATCGAGGTGGTCAGCATTGCCGGCGAGCGCACGCTGCTGCGCCTGGCGATGCAGGTTCTCCTGATCGACGCGCCGACGCCGCTTGACCTTGTTTTCGACCTCGCCCTGGAGGGTACATGATCGACGTCGGACACCCCTTCTCGAAGCCGTTCCAGAGTCTGGTCGACGCGCTCGTTGAAAGCCTGCAACTCGGTGTCGAACAGCCGGCCAGCCAGGAAATCATCTTTCGCGCCGGCACGTTGAGCTATCCACTCAAGGGTATCGGCCCGGTGAGCGGTCTGGCTGCCCAGATCACCGGCTTCGTCGCTGGCCGCCCGGCGGTGTTCACACTCGGCCAGCACTACTTGTACGCCGTCGGCCAACTCGTCTGGCAGGCGCCGCCGTCGACCGTCGACGCCGACATCGCTGCCGTCTGGTTCCCGGACGACAATTCTCGCCTGACGGTGGGTTACTTCTTCCGCGACCTGCCCTCGGGGATTACCGATTTCAACGCCGGCAGCGTCGCCGGAACCCTCGTGCGCGCGATGTCGCGTGAGTTCAAACTGCTTTACGAACAGATGGACCAGGCCTACCGGCGCGCCTTCATCGACTACGCTCAGGGTGCTGCGCTCGACAACGTCGTGGCGCTGCTTGGCGTCGAGCGCCGCCAGGCGCTGCCGGCGCAGGGTGAAGTCACTTTCTGGCTGAAGAAAGCCGGCCGGAACGACGTCGCCATAGCTCGCGGCATTCGCGTCGCCGATGCGCGCGGGCGCGTCTTCAAGGTTGCCGCGCCGGGCGTCATCCGCTCGACGCTGGTCGAGGAAACCTCGGCAGCCGGCAAGAGCGTGCGCGTCAGCGTCGCCATCGGCTCGCTGCTGCATGTGCGCGAGAAGGGCAAGGAGGTCGACCTGGCGACGGTCGCCACCAGGGCCGGCAAGCCTTTCGGCGACGACGGCGTGACCATTACCCTGAAGACCGTGCCGCCGTCGGCCAGCCTGGTGATCACTTTCCAGCCGAAGACGCCGAAGACCACCGTCGCGGTCGTGGCGGTCGATGCCGGGCCCGCAGGCAACCTCGGGTCGGGAAGCCTGACCGTCATGCCAACACCTCCGCGCGGCGTTGACGGCGGCGTCGTCAACGAGAAGCCGTTGACCGGCGGCGAAGCGGCCGAGGATGACGAACCCTTGCGCGAACGCGCCAAACACGCCCTCGAGCGGGCCGGCAATGCGACGCTCAATGCCATCCACTATGCGGTGCTCAACATCGAAGGAGTGGACAGCGTCGAAGTGCGTGACGCCTCGCTCGATGCGGCAATACCGCTGGGTGAGGTGTGGGTCCGCTTCTCGACCGGCAAACCCGATGTGGTTGCCCCGCAGGTGGAAAGGGTGGTGGACAGGACGCGCGCCGCCGGCATCAAGGCGGTCGTCAAACAGGTGCGCACGCTGACCTTGTCCGGTCGATTCCTGGTCATCCCCGACGCTTACGGGAGCAGCAAGGATGCCCGCCAGCGCTACCGAACCGCCGCCATCGCTGCGCTCGCCGGACTTGCCATCGGCGAGCCGGTTTCGCAGCGCAAACTGGCGGCGCTTGCTTTCCGCGTTGCCGGCCTCGCCGACATGGGTGAAGTGCAGCTCGACTACGTGCGGGGAAGCGATGCCGCGCTGGCGATCGACCAGGACCCCTTCGTCCTCGACGCCGGCGAGCAGGCGCGTCCCGATGCCGGGGCGCTCGAAGTCGTCGCCCTGCACGCGCTGGATGCGTCGGCGGCCAGCCTGGCGGCCGATGGCAGCCTGTCGCTGTCGTTGCGCATCCTTGATGACGACGGCAAGCCGGTGCATTTCCGTCGCCTCGAGCTCGCGCTCCTGGCCACCGTTCGGGCGAAGCCAGCGACGACCCCCAACCAGCCTCTGCAGCAGGTTGCCCAGGTTGCCGGTACGATCAGCTTTACCGCTGCCGAGCAGGCCGCGCCGTCGTTTGCCAAGCTCGTCATCGCCAACCTCGCCAGTCTGGACGCAAGCAGCATCGAGCTGATGGTCCAGGCAACTGCCTACCCGGGGATGGTTGCCGCCAAGACCAGACTCACGACCTAGGAGGGAGCGTGTCTTTCAAGACCGATCGGCTGGTAGCGCTATTCCCGGACGTCTACGCGGCGCGGGAGCGCGACTCACTGCTCCACCAGGTTCTCGACGCGCTGGCCGCCGAACTGGTGAACAGCGACGCGGCCGTCAAGGACCTGCTCAAGTCGCACTGGATCGACTACGCCGGGAGCGGCGGGCTGGATGGTCTCGGCGCGCTCCTCGGCGTCCTCCGGCGTCGCCTGCCCGACGGCACGCCGGAAGGTGACGAAACCTTCCGCCCACTGCTCAAATCCACGGTGCTCTCCTTCATCGGTGGCGGGACCGTGGAAGGCATCAAGGGAGCCGTGCGCGCCGCCCTCGGGTTGCCATACGATCTGGATCTCTTCGCCAAACAAATCGCCGGCCCGGGCGGCGCCGTCAACCGGGGCATCTCGGATCTGGTGGCGGGTCTCGACAGGCTGGTGCAGATCGAGGAGTTTTCGCCGAAGACTGAAGTCGTTCTCGGCAGTGCGCTGCCGACGCCCGTCGGCAGCACTGCCACGCTCGACGTCAACTTTGCGACGGTCGAGCCGGTCGTGCCGCGCATCGAGTGGACCTTTACGCAGGGTGGTGGCCGGCACCTGTCGCTCGTGCGGCAGGACTCGGGTGCCGGCATCGTATCCCGGGACGAATTCGTGGTCCCGGAAGGGAGTACGCTGTTGCTGGCCGGCGAAGGCGCAACGGGTTTCTCGGCGTCGATCGGCACCACGGATGTCAGTTCATGGTTCGTCGACCTTGCCGGTTCGCTGCCGCCGGCACTGCCCGAGGTACCGGCAGGTGGCTCGCGATGGGTCTTTTCCGCAGCCCGCGCCGGCGAGTTCGGATTCGCGGCCTACGACAGCGGCGACACTTTCGATGCGGCGGCTTTCACCGTGCGCATGGCATGGGTCCGCTACCAGCCGCTGACCTTCGACGTCGTCGTTCCCTACTTCGTTGACGCCGCAGTCAGGCGCATTCTGGCCGGTACAGGCTACGAAAACCGCTTCCGGGTGTTCAAGGGATTGTCGCTCGACGCCATCCAGAAGGTGGTCGATGACAAGCGGGCTGCCGGCGTTCGCGGCATGGTACAGTACTCGCTCTCGTTGCCGGGAGAGTCCTCCGAGAAGACGCCGTGGGAAGAGCATGCGGTTGTCGAGCGGTTTTCGGCCACCGCCGAGCATCGTCACGCCGAGACTCACGACACCTTCGAAGATCTGCTCGTCGGCGCCCTCAGCAGTGCACTCGAAACACACGATGCCAGCGAGCACTTCGCCATCGGCGGCGTCTTCGACGTAGCTGTCTCGGACGGCAGTTTCGGATTTCAGTGAACCTTTCCAGGAGCATAGCGATGCATGAAATCATGGATATGCAGGGTAGGCTGAGGCTGCTGGTGACCGACCGGCAGGAGCGGATCCTGGTTGACCGCAGCCATGCCAACCGAATCGTTCGCAGTGGTCGTCAACTGGCTGCCCAACTGTTCGCCGGTGTCGAAGGCACGCCACCGTCGAAAGCCAGTCACATGGCGGTGGGCACCGGTGCGGACGCCGCTACCGACGAGCAAGCGGCGCTGGTCGGTGAGCGGGCGCGCAACCCGGTAGGTGCCCCGGTGTATACCGAGATCATCGACAGCGCCGGCGTCAAGCGGATCAAGGTCAGTCTGCAAGCGGTGTTCGACTTCGCCGAAGCCAACGGCGCCGCTCCTCTGCGCGAGGCGGGAATCTTCACGGCCGCCAAGGATGGGACGATGTACAACCGCGTCGTCTTCGATCCGGTCACCAAGGCCGACACTTTCAAGCTGACGCTGATCTGGGACATCGTTTTCTGAGCTGCTTTTCGAGGAGATCCCTACCATGCCACTGACCCCCGATCTGCCGTTTCCGAAGAGCGCCGGCGACGCCATCCGCTCGAAGGACTGGAACGACCTGGTCACCGAAACGCAGCGCCTGGACAATGCCAAGGTCAATCGCGCGGGCGACGCGATCAGCGGGCCCTTGACCATCGCCGGCGCACTGGGCATCGGTACGACGACGCCCAGCGCCAAGCTCGATGTTGCCGGCGATCTCCGGATCAACAACTCGCGCTTGTATTTGCGAGGGGCTGGCGACAATAACCATGGGCTGGGGTGGTACGGTCCGGGCAGTCCGTTCGCCGGGGCGAACGTCGACGGCCCGGTACTGTTCGGATTTTCGGGCGGAGCACTCGGATCGACCGACGGTGGGCAGAAGCTGGCATTGAGCTGGGACGACAGTGGCAACGTTGGGATGGGCACGAGTACGCCGAAGGCCGCACTCCATGTCGTCGGCGGCACCTGGCTGTGCGACGGCACGGGCTACGCCGTGGCGAACAACAGAATGGCGAAAGGTTCGCTGACCGTCGGCAGCCTTACCTCGAGCTTTGGGGGCGGAAGTGGCTGGAGCGACAACACCGCCGGACTGCTCTTCGAAACCCGGGACGATACGGAGATCGCGATCCACGACTCGGGCACCAGGATCGCCAGTGTCGCTTACTATCAGAGCAGCGCGAACAGTCTGACGATCGGCCGAGATATGGGCTGGGGGCCGATTTCCAGCGTTAGCGTGGCGGGAAGCATACGCGCCGGCAACTCCGACCTGTACTTCACGAAGACCGACCACAACCACAGCGGATTCGGCAACACGCCCGGATTCGCCGCCATCGAGAACGCCGGCAACTACGATGCCCTGATGATTCTTGGACGGGCGGGCGCCCAAGTTCCCGGAAAGCCCGCGGGTACCAAGGCGCGGGTGGTGAAGCTCTGGGACGTTCTGGAAGTCAACGGGGACCTTCTGGTTACCGGCAGAATCGGCAGTATGAACAAGGGACCTGGCCCGCTCACGGCAGGCTGGGGTGGCGGTCTGCGAACCTGGGACGTCGAGGCGGAGGGAACGGTTTGGTCCAGGGGGGCGTTCCAGACCGGACCGCGTGACGTGGCCGAAATCTATTTTTCCGACCTCGAACTCGATCCAGGCGATCTCGTCAGCCTCGATCCGGACGCCGATCGGATCATTCGCTCGAGCGGGCCAGCCGACCCGACAGTCATCGGCATCCTGTCGACCGAGCCGGGCTTTCTTCTCAACTCGCAGCTCAACCGGGAAGCGCCGGCTGGCGATCTCCGTCCTTACCCGGTGGCGTTGTGCGGTTGCGTGCCCTGCAAGGTGAGCGACGAAAACGGCCCGATCCGTCGTGGTGATCTGCTGACGACGTCCTCCACGCCGGGGCATGCGATGCGCGCCGAGCCAATCCTGTTGGACGGGAAGAGCCTGTACCCTTCCGGCACGATCATTGGCAAAGCGCTCGCCGCACATGTCGACGGAGAAGGTGTCATCGAGGTTTTCGTCGTCTTGCGCTAGTCCACATCGCGGCCACGACGACAGCCATTCCCATCCCCCAACCCGACGCGGGAGGAGTTTCGACAAATGGAAGCGAGGCTACGCAAACGGCTCGAGGAACTCCGCGCCGAGTACGACAAGGGCCGCAAGGCTCTCGACGACCTTGAAAGTCAAGCAGCCAATGTCCGCGCTACCTTGTTGCGCATTGCCGGAGCCGTACAGGTCCTGCAGGAGGAACTGGGCGAGAGCCCGGGTGGCGGCGAAAACGTCCCAATTCCCCGCGCCGCGGACTAGGCAGCCATGTTGCTCGCCCTCGAGAACGCCATCGCGAATCTGCTGCAACGTGAACTGCCGTCGCTGTTCACCGGCGCGGGTGCCGCAAGCGCCACTTTTTCGATCGATACCTGGGACTTCGATCGCCTGTCGGCCGATCCCGTTGCCGGTCAACCGGGTCCCGAGGACGCGGTGGACGAACTGGCTTTCGATCCGGCCGCAGCGGCTGGCCCCTACGCGCTGACGCGGCCACCCTATCCGGGCCCGAAGCGCGTCTACCTGCGCGCGACGAGCGGCGAACTCGTCGCGCTGGCGAGCGCTGAAGTGCTCTGGAACCCGGCCAATCCGGCCGCATTCTCGATCCAGCCGCTGGCCACGCGGGATTTGACGGGCTTCGACCACCTGCACATCATGTACGGCGTTGTGGCGGCGGCAACCCGCCTGAAGACGCTGCACAAGCTCACCCTGCAGATCGCCGGGGCCGACGCCGGCAGCAGCGAAAAGGCGTTCGCACTCGCGCTGGCGGTGCTGGTCCTCAACCGCGACGCGCTGCTGCGCGACGGGGGTTTTGCGTGGACCGCCGGAGGCTACCAGGCCGAAGGAGCGGTCAAGACGCTGAAGTTCTCCGCCGGTGCGGTGCCGGCGCCAACTTCGCGCACCCTGTTGCTCGAAGCGGAGGTGGATTTGCGCCTCGAACGCCTGCTCGCCGAGGACGAAGGCAAGCCGATCGTGCGTATTCTGTCGCCGGGCAGGACACCCGGCAGCAAGCCGGTCGACATCGATCCGGCGATCCAGGCCTGAAGCAGACCGGAGGCCGCCATGGCGCGCACCCACGCTTTCCTGCAACTCGACGCCGACCGTGCCCCCGAACAGACGACCTTTTTGCGTGCCCGTGTCACCGTCCTGCGCGAGGCGGGAGGACACTTCTGGGTCGACCTCGACGAAGCGCAGGTTGACACCTTCGTTGCCGAGGGGTTCTTGGTGTCGACCTTCCCGGCCGCCGGAGTTCTCGATCTCGGACCGGTGACTTTCCGGCCAGCCAGTGAAACGCCGCAGCCGCCGGCTGCGTTGCAGGCAAGCCCGCCAAGCGGGGACGAGCCCGCGTTCTGGCTCGTTCATTTCGTGGCGCCGGTCGACAAAGCCTGGCTGGTGGAGATGGCTCTGGCAGGTGGCGAACAGGTCCACGTGATCGACCCGTTTACTGGCGTGTTCAGGATGCCGCTGGCCGCCTCCGACACGGTGCGCGCCCTGCGCTACGTGGACTTCCTTGGCCTCTACCATCCGGCTTATGCCGTCGATCTCGATCTGACCGCCTCCGAGGAAGCGTTCACCGCCGCATCGCTGGCGACGCTGGCTTTGCAGCCGCCGCCCGCGACCGCGCAGGGAAATCTGCAATTGCAGATCTTTGACGGAGTCGATCCCGAGAGCGTTCGCCCGCTCTTCGAGGCCGCCGGCGCGACGGTACTTGCCGACCTCGCGCACGGCTTTCTTGTGCAGGTGCCGCCTGAGCGCTGCGCCGCCATTGTCGGCGTGCCGGGCCTCTATATGGCATCGGCCCCGTCGACGATGGAAGTGTGCAGTCACAATGCCGGAGTGATTCTCGGCGCCAATCAGGTGCGCGACCTGGGAACGGTTAACTTCCTCGTCAATCTCGATGGCCTCGCCGAAATCGGCGCGGTCGTGGATTCGGGCTTCGACGTCGGCAATCTGGCCGGCGCCGTGGCGCCGTCCACCGGAGCAGTGACCGCCTTCCACCCGGATCTGGTCGCCAACGTCCGCCTCCTGCGCAACAGCAACACGCCGTTCAACGCGGCACTCGCCGTCCCGGACGCTACGCCGCACGGTACGCACGTCGCCGGAATCGTCGTCGGCGATGGCAGCAGTTCGGCGGGTCGCACGCGCGGGATCGCTCCCCGCGCCGCACTGATCGGCCTGGCGCCACTGCCGGCCAACCTGCGCGTTCCCTTCGAGTTCGCGGCCAGCAACGGGGCACGCGTGATCAACAATTCCTGGGGGAGTTCATTCGCCCTCGGAGCAAACAACAACCGCTATACGCCGGCGGAGTCCCAGGCGGTCGACCGCTGGTGTTTCGACCATCCCGATGTCCTGGTGCTGTTCGCCGCCGGGAACGCCGAATCGGATACCCAGGGCGGCGGCAACGGCGTCCTCGACGCGCGCAGCTTGCGCCTGCAGGCCACTGCCAAGAACGCCTTCACGGTCGGCGCCACGGAGAATCTGCGCAGTGACGGCGGCTGGCGCGACAGCTATCGCGCATTCTTCGGAGCACGTTACAACCACGCGGCATTCAACGTCGCGGCCGGTGCTGCCGCGGGAGCTTTCAGCTTTTCCGACAACGCTGACGAGATCGCGCTGTTCAGCGACCGCGGAAGCGTGCGTACCAACGCGCTGACCAACACCAACCGCGTCAAGCCCGATGTGGTCGCGCCGGGCACCAATGTCCTTTCGTGTCGCTCGCAATGGGTCGCGCAGCCGCCGGCGTTGCCCGGCGCACCTGTTCCTGCACCGTTCTGGAATGCCAATCCCGACAGCATGCTGCCGGCCGGCTTCAACCGAAATCTCTACCAGATTCTCACCGGTACGAGCATGGCCACCCCGATGGTCAGCGGCTCGGCCCTGCTCGTGCGCCAGTTCTATCGAAGCCGCTTTGCCCAGATGCGCCGGCCGCTGTTGCTCGAAGGCGTCGCCGTTCCGGCTGCGCCGCCGCTACCGGCTTTCGGCCCTCCTCCGGCGATTGCCCGCCACGCTGATGGTCTGCTTTGCGTCTGGCTTACCCCGGCGCTTGCCGCCGCCCAGAAGAACATCGTCGCGCTGCGCCTCAGCCGCCAACTGGCGCCGATCGACAGCCTGCCGGTGCATCTGCAGGACAACGTCGGCGAGCACTCCGCGCCGAAGGTCGTCACCCTCGGCGAGCGCACCTACCTGCTGCACCGGCATGGCGACGGCAAGATTCGCCTGTCGTGCTACGACCGCGCGTTGCGCCCTCTCGCCGCTTTTGGTACGGCCGGGGTGGTCACTCTCGCGCCGGACACCCGTGCCGACGATGCGGTGCCGCCCGACCTGATCGTGGTCGGTGAACGTCTGGCCTGCGTCTTTCCGACGACCGGCGGCAACGGCTACTTCTTCCAGCGCTTCAACGCCGACACCGGCGCGCCGGTCGATGTCGCCTCGATCAGCTTCCTGTTCCATGACGGCAGCGGGCCGCATCGGCCGCTGACCTGGAACGGTAGCCGCTTCGCCGTTTGCGGCGTGGCACATGCGGGCAACTACCGCCTCCAACTGCGACAGATGGACGGCGCCGCCAATCTGCAAGGTAGCGAGCCGGTGACGGTTGTCGAACAGGCTGCCGAGGTTCGCGAACCCTGCCTGCTCTGGGACCCGCGCAGCGCGCGTTATGCGCTGGTCTGGTGCGACGCGCGCACGCTTGCCGGTGGCGAAGTGTGGCTCCAGTTCCTTGATGCCAATGCCGCCGCTCTGGGCGTTGCGCAGCGCGTGGTGAGCGTCGCCGCCGCTAACCACGTGCGACGACCGCAGCTTCTCTGCCACCCCGACAGCGGTTACGTGCTGCTGTGGGAAGACGACCTGCAGAATGGCCACTTCGACCTCTACTGCGCGTTTCTCGACAGCAACGGACAGGTGGACAGCCACCTCGCGGCGGCGGCCGACGACACCCTCAGCCGGCGTCTGCTGAGACTCTCGGATACCCCCGGCGACATGGACGGATTCGCCGCCGTCGGCGACGCCGAGGGTTTTTCGCTGATCTACCAAAGCCCGGATGAGCTGAATTCCGACCGCCTCGGCGTGTATGCACTCAATCTCACTCGCGCCGGCGCCTTCGCCGCGCAGGAAAACCCGGGCACTCCACTGCTGAAGAGTGGCCGCTACGTCGTCGCCAGTCCACTCGATCACGACAGCACCGCCCTGAGCGCCTTGTCCGCGGTCTGGACCGGCGCTTCCTACTACATTCTGCGACTGGCTCCCGGAGTCGGTCTCGCGGACAGTCTGCAATGGTTACGCCTGCACGCCGATGGTGCCGTCGATGCCGGCTACGGCGTGAGCGGCATCCGTGAAATGCCCGCGCCGTTCCTGATTCTCAGCGTCGAGGCCTTGTGGACCGGCAACGACCGTCTGATCTCCGTGGCCAACGACGCGCTCGCTGCCATCACGCTTACCCTGCACGATGCCCAGGGGGCTCCGGTCACCGAGTTCGGTACGGCCGGTGCCGCCCGACTGCGCGATCCGCTGCCCATCGACGATCGGATACCTGCGCAGATCGGGTTTTTCACGACTCCTTCGTTGCACGTCATCGTCGCGTACGGCACCATCCAGGCCGGGGTGCGGCAATTGCGTCAGCAACGCGTCAACCGCCTCGGCGCGCGCGTCGGAACGCCGACGGACCTCGCCCGGGTCGATGGCGTCGCACGCCATGGCTGGTTCCAGTTCGTCAACAGCGAGGCGCGATCGATCGCCATCTACCAGCGTGTGAATGGCGCGGTCACGCGCGTCCATTGCCGTCGCTTCCGGCCTGACGGCACTGCCGATGGCGCCGAGCGCGACCTCAGTGCCGCCGCCGGCGAAGCCAGCAACGGCGTTCTCGCCCGCCGCCCGACGGCAGCCAACTCGACCAATCGCGAATACGGCGCTGCCTGGCAGTACCGCGCCAACAACGCGTCGCGCTGGGAGATCCGTTTCAGTCGCCTCGATCGTCAGGGCCGGCCGCTGGCCAATCCCCCCGGCACCACGCCGCCGATGCCGGTCAGCGACATCGTCGTCATCGCTACCGGGACGCCTGGCTGGAATGCGAGCCGCGAGGCGATCGAACCGCAACTCGTCTGCACTTGTACGCACGAGCCCTGGGCCAATCCGCCGGCGGTCCTGCCGGCCGGTACCAGTCTGCCGGTGTGGAGTCCGGCCTACGGACTCGCCTGGATCGGCGTCGAAACCGACGGCGCGCGCCTGCTCTACTTCACGGTACTCGACGAGAACGGCCAGCGCCTCGCCGTCGCACCGCCACCACCACCGGCCGGCCCTCTGAATCCGCGCGCACCGGTGGGAATCCTGCAACTCAGTGCGGCAGGAAGCCGGGTTCAGGATTTCCAGCTGGTGTGGAATGGCCGTGTCTTCCTGGTGTATTGGGTGGAGGAGGAGAGCGGCCATCTGCACCACCGCTACACGGCGATCAATCGGCATGCCAGCCAGAACGCCAACGACATTCCCAGCGCCGCGCTGCTGCGTGCCACTCTGGTCAATGGCGCCACCAACATCACCCCGGGTCCGCTGCCCGATAGCGCTGCCGGTTACGGGTGGGGGCGGGTCAGCCTGCGCCAGAGCCTGTCGCCGGCGCCGCCCGTGACGCTGCATGTGCGTGATGACTGCGCCATCGGACCGGGGCGAACGGTCAGTTACCGGTTCACCCTGCCTGCCGGGACGGCTCTCCTGCGTGTCACGCTCAACTGGACCGACCCGCCGGGACCGCGCCTGGTCAATCATCTCCACCTTACGGTACGTCCACCGGCACCGCCAGGGCCAGGCATCCGCCCCGAATACCGAGGTAACCTGTGGAGCAGCGTCGCCGGCCAGACGCACCTCTCGAGGCCGGTAGCGACACCAGCAGTCGCCGCCGACAACCACGAGGATGTCCAGACCTTCAAGCAGGTCGTCCTGGCGAACCCGGCGGCCGGCGACTACGAGGTCGAGGTATCGGCAACGGCCTTTCCGGCGGATCCCTTCAATCAGCAGAATCTGCAGGCCTTCGCGCTGGTTTTTGCGGGCAGCGGCCCCGAAGTACGCTTCAGCCTGCCTGCAGCAGCCGTCGCCGGCGCCGCGGTATACTGAGCGCCGTCTGTCTCTTGCCGTCCTGTCGGTCGGTGCGGGGAAGCACATTCAAGGACGAACCATGCCAAGTGGCAAGAAGCAGCCTGCCCCGCTCGCGCCGAGCAGCGGTTACAGCCACGCGGCCAAAACCGCGGTGCAGGAAACCACGCTGCGCGTCAAGGAAATGCACCGTGCCATCGCCGGCAAGTCCTTCGACATTCTGCGGCGCATTCCGCTGATCTCCGGGCCGACCCATCTTGTGCGCAGCGCTCACGATGCCATCCTGGCCGGGGTCTACGCGGGCATCCACCACACCAGCGGCGGCGTGCTCGAAGCCGCGGCCCTGATCGAAAGGCACGCCACGCGCCGGCGGCCGGACCCGCCAGTACCCGGACGGCTGGCGAGCGGCCTGCGCAGCGCGGTCAATGGTGCATTCGGCGATCACCTCGCCACCAGCAACAACCGCCTGGCGATCGACATGGCATTCCATGAAAACGGCGTCGCCGTCCCGCTCGACGCCGACTCGCTGCGCCGTGCCTTTCCCGATACCGGCCGACGCCTGTGCATTTTCATCCATGGACTCGGTTGTGACGAGCATAGCTGGGACCCGGGTCCCGAAGCGGCGGAGTCCACGGTACATTTCGGCCGTCGGCTGCGCGTCGAGCACGGCTGCTCGCCGCTCTACCTGCGCTACAACAGCGGCCTGCCGATTGCCCGCAATGGCGCTCAACTGGCGGTCCTGCTCGAGGAATTGCTCGCCGCCTGGCCGCAGCCGGCAAGTGATCTCGTCATCGTCGGTCACAGCATGGGAGGCCTGGTTGCCCTGGCGGCATGCGAGCAGGCGGCGCAAGCCGAGATGCGTTGGCTGCGGGCGACCCGGATGCTCATTTGCCTTGGGTCTCCACACCTCGGTTCGCCGGTCGAGCGACTTGGTCGGCTGACGACGGCGGCGCTGAACGTGTCGACGATCACGGCACCACTCGCCAGGATCGCCGGCGCGCGCAGCCAGGGTATCAAGGACCTGGGGAACGGTCCGGGTGCGCCAGCCGATCTTCTCGCGCACCAGCACATGGCGTTCCGCTTTCTGGGCGCCAGTCTGGCCAAGAACGTCGAACATCCGTTTGGCGAGTTCTTCGGCGATGGGCTGGTCACGCTGGGCAGCGCTACCGCGCATGCCATCGCCGGTGACGTGCAGAGCACCAGGCTCGGCCAACTCGGCCACATGGGATTGCTCAACGACGCGCGCGTCTACCGGCAGATCGCGGAATGGATCGCCGCGCTGGATGCGCGCGCAACGTCGGAAGCCGGCTGAGGACAGCCAGGGCCGCGCGTTCCTGCAAGCGACGCCAGTTCAGGCAGGGCCGCCGAGTTCACCGTCGCCCGTAGCGGAGGCGATCGGTAGCCAATCCTGTGGTCGCGAGTCACTGATGCCCGCAGCGGGGTGCCCCAGGTGAAAACCCTGGACGAGGTCAACGCCGAGGGAGCGCAGGATGTCGAGGGTCGACGCATCCTCGACGTGTTCGGCGACAGCAAGCTTCTTGAGGTGGTGCGCGATCTCGATCATCGAGGCGACAAAAAGTCGATTGGTCGAGTCGCCGTGCAGGTCACGAATGAAGGCTCCATCGATCTTGATGGCCTCGACGTCCAGCAGTTTTAGATGCGCGAAAGAGCTGAACCCACTGCCGAAATCGTCCAGATACACCGCGCAGCCGAGACCGCGCAGTGCGTCTATCATCCGGCGTGCCGCCGCCGGATCGCTGATCGCCGAGGTTTCGGTCACTTCGATGTGCAGCCGGCGTGGATCGACCTCGAGCTGCCGCAGCGTGTCGTCGAGAAACGCGGGAAACGTTGCATCCTCCAGCGAACGCGCCGACAGATTGGCGGCGATGCACACCGAGGGGTCGGTACTCGCCAGTTTCCGGGCACAGTTCAGAAAGACCCAGCGATCGATCTGCCGAACCTTGCCGCTGAGCTCGGCATGCGGTACGAAATCCGCAGGCGAGATCAGACGGCTCGGGTCGGTTTCGTCCACCATGCGCACCAGTGCTTCGAAGTACGTCACCTGCAGATCGGCTGCGCGATGCACAGCCTGGAAGTGGAGGACGAAGCGCTGATCCTGCAAGGCGCGGTTGATGCGGGCATTCCAGTTTACCCGCGCCGACTCGGCCCGCGAGCGCAACGGATCGTTATGGTAAACCGCCCAACCGTTCTTGCCGCTCTGTTTCGCCAGATACATGGCAGTGTCGGCACAGGCCACCAGATCATCCTCCTCACGCGCGTCGTTCGGACACGTCGCGATCCCAATACTGCAGCCGATGCGCAGCGTCTGCATGTCGGCGGCGGCGAAACGCAGGCCGCCAACGGCTTCCACCAGCCGGGCAGCAATCGCACTCGCCGCATGCGCGCCGTTACCGGGGCACAGCACGGCGAACTCGTCGCCGCCCAGTCGTGCGGCGAGTTCGCCCTTGCGCATCTGGTCGGACAGCGTTTGCGCGACGGCAACGAGAATCTCGTCGCCGGTGCGGTGACCGCCTACATCGTTGGCGTGCTTGAAATCGTCCAGGTCGATGAACAGCAGTGCGAGCGGTGCATTGTCGGCGATCGCCTGCGCAATCGCCGCCTGTAACGCCTCATAGAGCCCGCGCCGGTTGAGCAACTTCGTCAATGGGTCGTGCAGCGCCTGGTAAGCGCGCTGCTGTGTCTGTCGCTCGAGTGTAATGTCCTCGTGGAACCAGATACAGCCGCTGCCGCTGGAACCTTCGGCGACCGGTTGCATGCGCTGCGTGATGATCCGCCCGTCGACGGTCTGCAGTTCGACGCCCCTGGCCACTTTCCCGACCCCGGTGTCCAGGATCGCTTCAACGTGCACGGCATCCGCCGGTATGGTCTGGCGTATCAGCAAGGGCACGACCTCCGCCAGACTTCTGCCGGTGGTCAGGTCCGCTAACGCCCAGATACGCGCAAAGGCACCGTTCGCGTAGATCACGCGACCGTTGCTGCCAACGAACATGATGCCGCTGTTCATGGCGCCGAGCAGTGTCGTCAGGCGCGCCTGTTCTTCACGCGCCGCCTTGAGCAGCAGCCGCTGTTGCGTCTCGCTATGTTCGAGTGCGGCAACGCGCAGCTTCAGCGTTTCGGCCATCGCGTTGAAGCTGATGCCGAGGCGCCCAACCTCGTCGTTCGACGTTACCGGCACGGTAGCGTCCAGATCGCCTCTGGCGACGCGCTGACTGGCGTGCGCGAGCCGCGTCAGACGGTGCGTGATCGCGAAGGCGATCACCGTGAGCAGCGCCATCGAAATCGCCAGTGCCGCGCCGGTGATGCCGAGACTATGGCGCAGGAAGTCGGCCCGCGCCTGGCGCAGCCCTGCCGTAGACAAGCCAAAGTCAACATGTCCGAGCGGCTGACCGGCAAGGCTGACCGGTAGTGCCAGATGCATGGTCGCGTCGGGACGCTCGAGGTCGATTCCCTTTTCGTCACGCGAAGGCAATGGGCGCGCCGCGTCCCACCCGGCCGTCGCGATGAGCTTGCCGCGGTGGTCCGACAACACCAGATAGGTGATGGATTCGTCGCTGCGGATGAGATCAAGCGATTGCTGCAGGGTCGCGTAGTCGCGTTGGGCGAGTGGTGCGGCAATCGCGTAGTCGAGGAGCGCGACGATCTGTTTGGCCTGTGAACTGGCCTGGTCAAGCAGCGCGCGCTGCAGAAGCTGCGTACTACCCAGCAGCACCAGGGCCGCCGCGACAAGCTGGACGAGGACGCAGGCAACGATCAGCTTGCTGCGCAGCGACCAGCCTGACCACGGGACTCCCTTCATCCGGGAGGCAACAAACCCTTGCGGGTCGCTTCGACGTAGGGGTCCATCGACTCCATCAACCCGGCCGCTGCATCGCGAATGCCGGTAAAGCCGGTGCCGGCAAAGAACGCCTTTCCCTCTTCAGAGCTGTTCGCGAAGTTGAGCAAGTGCTCCTTGATTGCCCGCGTCTGAGCGGGTGGCAAGCGTGGACTGGCCATGACGACAAAGCCGGGAACCTCGGTAAAAGTGGTCACTGGTTGAAGTTGCGCCCTGATCGCTTCGGGTATTGCTCGATACTCGCCGCCACTGACCATCGCCGCCAGCGCATCCCCGCGCGCGACGACGCTGCCGACGCTGTCTTCGGTGGGGGTGTCTATCGTCTTGAAGTCGCGGTCGCGCTGCAGGCCATGTTCGGCCAGCCACTGCATGCCGCGCAGCGTGACCAGCGATTGCGGATTGGACAGTACCAGTGTCTGTCCGATCAGATCGGCAACGCCTCGAACCGGTCGACTGCTCGCCGAAACCAGCATGCCCTTGATGTTGGGCGCATAGGAAAGCAGGGGTCTGTAGCCGCGGTCGATCTGTGCCAGGCGGGCCAGATTCGCTGCGGTCACCACCAGATCGTAGTCGAGGTCCAGGGTGCGCTGGTGAAACGCGGTCCAGCTCAGTGCCGTGGAAACCTGGACCGGGCGCTGCAGCACTCGCGCGAGGTATTCGCGCATCGGCAGGTAGTGCGCGAGCAGGACGCGGGCGCTGACGTTTGGCAGGACGCCAATTTCCAGTGGGCGGACGGGCTGCGCCCAGAGGCACGATGGCACAGCGCCAACGGCCAGCATGGCGAGACAAACGGAGCGCCGCTGATTCGGCTTGCTTATCACACTGCCTCCATCGGATCGTATGGAGTGGCGTTGTACCACAGTTTGCCTGCAGTCAACGCAGGTGACGCGTTTGCCGCTTACCGGGCAGGCAGCGCCTGACAAGGGCCGAACTTGACCGGGGCAATGATCCTGGGCAGTCGACCGGAAGGACTGACCGAGTGTTGCCGCGAAGCCGGCGGGGTGCGCATGGCGCCCCTGCCGGCCACGCCACTGAACTTACTTGCTGATCGATTCGCCCGGCGTGACGATGCCCAGGAAGCTGTCTGCCTTGAGCGCGGCGCCACCGATCAGGCCGCCGTCGATGTCCTTCTGAGCGAGCAGACCGGCTGCATTCTCCGGTTTCATCGATCCGCCATACTGGATGCTGATCGATTGGGCGACGCCATCACCATAGAGCTTGGCGAGCAGGCCGCGGACGAAGGCGTGTGCTTGCTGGGCCTCGTCATCGGTGGCGGTGACGCCGGTGCCGATCGCCCACACCGGCTCGTAGGCAACGACGGTGCGCAGCGCATCGTCAGCAGAGAGTCCGGCATAGGCGCCGTTCACCTGTGTGGTGAGAACGCTCTCGAGTTGGCCGCCCTTGCGCTCGGCGAGTGTTTCGCCAATGCAGATGATCGGCCCCATGTCCAGCGAGAGAGCCTTCTTGACCTTCTTGTTGACGGTCTCGTCGGTTTCGCCGAAGTAGCTGCGCTGCTCGGAGTGACCGATGATGACGAAGTCGACCCCGATCTCCTTGAGCATGTCGGCGCTTACCTTGCCGGTGAAGGCCCCCTGGTTTTCCCAGTGGACATCCTGGGCGGCGAGCTTGACATTGCTTCCCTTGACCACTTCGGCCACCTTCGCCAGAGCGAGATAGGTGGGCGCAATGGCGACGACGACGTTCTTGATGTCCCTGGCGGCAGCTACCACATCGGCGGCGAGCTTCACGGATTCGGCAACGGTCTTGTTCATCTTCCAGTTGCCGGCGATAACGATTTTGCGCATGGTTTTCCTCGGGTCTTGTTACTTGGATGGTTGGGCGAGCGGGCAGGCCCCGGAACTCCCGGGGCCCCGCGCATTACTTCTCGGAAAGGGCGGCGACACCGGGAAGGATCTTGCCTTCGAGGTACTCGAGGGAGGCGCCGCCGCCGGTTGAACTGTGCGTGACTTTCTTGTCGGCGCCATACTTCTTGGCGGCCGTGGCCGTATCGCCACCGCCGATGACGGTGATCGCGCCCGCCGCGGTGGCCTGGACGACCGCGTCGGCCATGGCCTTGGTGCCGGCTTCGAATTTCTCGAACTCGAAAACGCCTGCCGGGCCATTCCAGATGATGGTTCTGGCCTTGAGGATCGCTTCCGTGAAGATCTTCGTCGACTCGGGACCGCAGTCGAGCCCGAGCCAGCCGTCGGGAACCCCGTCCACGTCGTTGGCGCTACCGGTATTGGCCCCCGCGTCGAACTTGTCGGCGATGATGAAGTCGACCGGCAGCAGAATCTCCTTGCCCTTTTCCCGCGCTTTCTCCATCAGACCGGGCACCAGCTTGGCGCCCTCTTCGTCGAACAGCGAATTGCCGATCGGCATTCCCGAGAGAACCTTCTTGAAGGTGAAGGCCATGCCGCCGCCAATGATGATCTGGTCGGCCTTGTCGAGGAGATTGTTGATCAACTGAATCTTGTCGGCGACCTTGGCACCCCCCAGAATGGCCAGCAATGGGCGCTGCGGCGACTCGAGAACGGCCGAGAACGCCGCCAGTTCCTTGTTCATCAGATAACCCGCCGCACGCTCGGGCAACTGAACGCCGGTCATCGACGAGTGGTCACGGTGAGCGGTGCCGAAAGCATCGTTGATGTAGACGTCGGCGAGCCGGGTCAGCGACGCCCGGAAGGCCTTCACGTCGTCCGGGCTGGCCTTGACCTTGGTGACGCTGCCGTCGGCATTGGTCACGCTGGCCTTGCCTTCTTCTTCGATATGGAAACGGAGATTCTCGAGGAGGATCACCTCGCCAGGCTTGATCTGCGCACAGGCAGCCTCGACTTCCGGGCCGACGCAATCGGCGAGGAACTTCACCGGTCGTCCGAGCAGCCCCTCGAGGGCGGTCGCCACCGGGGCAAGACTGTATTGCGGCATTACCTTTCCGTCGGGCCGGCCGAGGTGAGACATCAGGATCACGGCGGCGCCCTTTTCCAGAGCCGACTTGATCGTCGGCAACGCGGCCTCGATACGCTTGGTGTTGGTGATGGCGCCGGTCACCTTGTCCTGAGGGACGTTGAAATCAACGCGAATCAGGGCGCGCTTGCCTTCGAGGGCGAGATCTTCGATGAACAGTTTGGACATGATTTCCTCGACAGTGAGATGGTGTTGAAAAAAGCTGGAATCAGGATGGAAAATGGCATGGTGCCTCCGTATTGGCCGCAGAACGACTCCTCAAGCGAGCACCTCGAGCCACTGCGTTGAGCACATGAAGCAAGTTGGATAGGCGTTTTCAACCACGCAGACGAAGTATCCTTGGCGCCGCTGCCGGAGTCAATTCCCCGATGTCAAGTGTTATCTGGGTTGCCACCGCTGTCCACCGCAAGGGCTCACGAGTGGGGGCTGCGGCCTGTGCTCGGAGGCAAGCCGGACGGGCGGGATGCCGCCGCCAGGAGCAGCGTCCCCATACGGGTCGGCGGGCGATTGGAGGCTCACCGGGACTGCGGCGGGCCTTCGTCGGCTGCCTTGACGACCAGAATGTCCTCCATTACCAGATACTGCAGGTCGGATCCGAAGAACATGTTGAGCGCGTCGGTGGGTGAGCAGATCATCGGTTCGCCGCGACGGTTGAGCGAGGTATTGAGAACGACGCCGTTGCCGGTCAGCCTCTCCATTTCGACCATCAGGTCATAATAGCGCGGGTTGAACTGGCGCTGCAGCACCTGCGCGCGCGAGGTGCCATCTTCGTGTACGACTTCCGGGACGCGCTCCTTCCAGCCACTGGCCACCTCGAAGGTGAAGGTCATGAATGGCGCGGGATGCGCGCTGCCCAGCATTTGCGGGCCGACAGTGTCGAGCATGCTCGGACAGAACGGACGCCAGCGCTCGCGGAACTTGATCTGCGCATTGATCCGGTCGGCGACGCCGGCAACGCTCGGGCAGCCGACGATCGAGCGGCCGCCGAGCGCGCGCGGACCGAATTCCATGCGTCCCTGAAACCAGGCGACCGGGTTCCCGGCCGCCAACAGGCCGGCGGTATGTCGCGGCACGTCGTCCACCACCTGCCACCGGGGTCGTGCCGGGTGGCGGGCGCAGGCGGCGATGACGTCTTCGTTGCTGTAGGCCGGACCAAGGTACACATGCTCCATCTTTTCGACCGGGACGCCGCGTTGCACCGATACGTACGCCGCAGCGCCCACCGCCGTTCCGGCATCGCCCGATGCCGGCTGCACGAAGAGTTCGCGGACATCCGGGCGGGCGATGATCTTCTGGTTGAGCTTGACGTTCAGCGCGCCGCCGCCGGAAAACGCAAGCCGACCGGTTTCCCGCAGGATGTCGCCGAGGTAGTGGTCGAGCATCTGTAGCGACAGATCCTCGAAGAGCTTCTGCATGCTCGCCGCGTAATGGATGTAGGGGTCGTCGGCGACGTCCCCAGAACGCCTGGGACCCAGCCAGTCGACGAGCTTGGGCGAGAAGTAGTAGCCTTTCCCCTTCTCCTTGTAGCGGCGGAATCCGATGACGTTCGCGTAGTCGGTGTTGACCCTCAGTTCGCCATTCGCAAAGCGCGCCAGCCGCGAGAAATCGTAGCGGGCGGCGTCACCGTAGGGCGCCATGCCCATCACCTTGTACTCGCCGTCGAGCATTTCGAAACCTAGATACTCGGTCAGCGCGCCATAAAGCCCGCCCAGCGAATCGGGATCGTAGAACTCCTTGATCTTGTGAATCCTGCCGTTCTCGCCGTAACCAAAGAAAGTGGTGGCGTATTCTCCCTTGCCGTCGATACCGAGAATCGCCGTCTTCTCGGCAAAGCCGGCACAATGGTAGGCGCTGGCCGCGTGCGCAAGGTGATGCTCGACCGGCACGATCTCCGTGTTTTTCAGGTCGAAACCCAGTTGCTGCAGGCACCAGGCGATGCGCTTCCGGTAGCGGTGGAAGCGCCGGTTGCCGGTGATGAGCGCGTCGAGCGCGCGATCCGGGGCATACCAGTAGCGCCGGGCGTAGTGCCAGCGCGCCGGTTCGGCGAGGCTGATCGGTGCAAAGGGAATGGCTACCGCGTCAACGTCGGCAGGCCTGATGCCGGCAAATTCCAGGCAGAACTTCGCCGCTTCGTAAGGCATGCGGTTCTTGGCGTGCTTGTCGCGAACGAAGCGCTCCTCCTCAGCCGCCGCGATGAGCTTGCCGTCGATGTAGAGCGCTGCCGAAGGGTCGTGGGTCAGCGCGCCGGACAGTCCGAGTAGAGTGAGTGCCAAGGTAGGGTTCTCAGAGGATCACACGGTCGCCCCGGCAAGCTCATCAACGGCTGCCGATCGACGAAATCGACAAGTATACCTGCCGCGGCATCGCCGCTGTGCGCTCACTTGCCTCGGATGGCCGAGCCGGCAGGCGCCTGGCTTGGCAAGTCGAGCATGCCGCGGGCGGGTGTCTTGCCGGCTCTGCTCAATAGGGGCGCGGCTCGCCGGCGGGGCGCGTCTTGAAGCGTCGATGGACCCAGTAATATTGCTCAGGCATCGTGCGCACCGCAGCCTCGATCCAGGCATTCATGCGTCGGGTATCGGCCTCGATGTCGTTCGAGGGGAAATCCTGCCACGGTTCGCCGACCGTCACGGCATAGCCCTTGCCGCCGGGCAGGAGGCGCGTGACCACCGGGACGACGGTCGCGCCGGCGAGCCGAGCCAGTCGCGACAGACCTGGGACCGTCGCCGCTGGCACCCCGAAGAAAGGAACGAAAATTGAATCGCGGCGGCCAAAGTCCATATCCGGAAGGTAGTACAACGGCCGCCCTGACTTCATTGCCTTGACGCTGGCCCGCACGCTGTCCTGGCGAGACAGCAAGAGCTGATCGCCGAAACGGCGGCGGCCGCGGTAAAGCAGGCGGTCGAAGACGGGGTCCGACTGCACCGCGTAGATGCTGGCGCTGTCGTGGCGCATGGCAATCGCGGCGCCGCCGGCGTCGAGTCCGACAAAGTGAGGTGTCAGCATCAGTACGGGACGACCGGCATCGAGCAGAGCACGCAGCCGGTCGTCTCCGTCGACCGTCGTCAGCCGCTGCAGCCTCGCCGGACTGGCCCACCACAGCAGGCCGCGTTCGAGCATGCTGCGTGCCAGTACCTGGCAATGGGCTCTGGCGAGGCGTACGCGCTGCAGCTCAGCGAGTTCGGGGAAGCACAGGCGCAGATTCACCAGGACGATGTGCCGGCGTCGGCGAGCCAGACCGAAGAGCGCCAGTCCCAGGGCATTGCCGACGCCGGCGAGGATCGGCAGCGGCAGGAAGTGCAGCAACCAGAGCGTGGCGGCCAGCAATCGACTCAGCATGGTCTCAGCCCACGCAAACGCAGCCGAGAGCGGCGCAGGTAGCAGGAAGGCTTGACATGGATCTCTCGTGCCATGGGATTGCCACCCAGCGGGTGGACGTCTGGGTGGTCAGGATGAATGGGCCCGGTATTGTACGACGCCGCGGAGGCCTCCGGGCCGGTGCGCCGAATGCCAGGTCACGCGCGGGCCAAACAATCGCGGGGCGAGTCGCAGCTTTTGATAAGATGCACACTGAAGATCTCGTGAGGGTGGTGCCCGGCATGCGCATCTGCGGTCGGGAACTGGGTGAAGTGAATAGTCGGTTTGGGAAGCTCCGCGTTGGCAGCGGGCTTTTCTGCCAATATCGGGATAGCTGGCATTCCGGACGATCGCCGTTGCCGAGGGGATGGTGATGATCAGAAAACTTGTCTTGCCCGTACGAAGAATGCTGCACGGGACGCTGCGTAAACTGTTCAACTTTCTCCCGCAGAAGAGGCGGTTTGCTGTTTATCGTAATTTTGTCGATTGTGATCCCGCACCGGACGAGCGCCTGGTGCTGAAGATTGCCGAGACGAAAGAGGAACTCGCCGAGTGCTTTTCCTTGCTGCATGACGCCTATGTCGGTAGCGGATTCATGAAGCCGGATCCCTCGGGGATGCGGGTCACCATTTATCATGCCCTGCCGACGACAACGACGCTGTGTGCAAAGTATGACGGAGAGGTGGTTGGTACGCTGTCGCTGATTCGCGAGAGCGTGTTGGGATTTCCACTCCAGAGGATCTTCGATCTGACGGCCATACGAGAGAAGAGAGGCAACGTTGCCGAAGTGTCGGCCTTGGCGGTGCACAGGAAGTTCCGGCGTACGGGTGGCAGCATTCTGTTTCCGCTGATGAAGTTCATGTACGAATATTGCACGACCTTCTTCGATACCCGGCATCTAGTCATCGCCGTCAATCCCAAGCATATCGAGATGTACGAATCGCTGCTGTTCTTCGAGCGCCTGACGCAGAATGTTGTCGAGAACTACGACTTCGTCAATGGCGCGCCAGCAGTTGGTGCGACGTTGGACCTTGCCTTCGCGCCAGAGATCTTCCGCAGACACTATGGGTCAAAACCGCCGAAGCGGAACCTTTACGCCTTTTTCACCGAGGTCAAGCTGCCCAACATCAAGCTGCCGCAACGACGTTTCTACACGACCAACGATCCGGTGTTGACCCCGGAGTTGCTCGACTATTTCTTCAATGTGCGCACTCATGTCTTCAGCCAGCTCAGTGATCGCAAGAAGTGCCTGATGCACACCATCTACGATTTGCCCGCCTATCAGGCCGTTCTGCCGGCGATCTCGGAGGGCAGCCAGGACGGCTCGGCGCGCCGGCGCCACCAGCGCTTCTCGGTCAGATGCCCCGCCCAGTTATCGCTGGTCGCTCCCGATGGCGCCCAGAGCAAGATCAAACTCGAAGTCTTTCAGCTCTCGCGTTACGGCTTCAAGGCACACGCGCTTCACCCCATTCCGATCAATGTGTGGGGTGAAGCGATGATCAAACTGGGGCCGTCCGAAGTGTCGCGAATACAGGTCGCGGCTTCCCGGGACTCGGGAGAAGGTATCTATGGCTTCCGCCTGGGGGAGCCCGACCTGATCTGGCGCAAGTTCGTCAATGCCCTGTACAGCGGCAGCATCCACGCCGATCTCGAAAACGCCACGCGCTTCATGACCGACCGCTGACGCCAAGGCGCTGTCAGCCGCCGCTCGTCGCCTGCGCCATCGCGCGCTCTGACTACCTTGCGGCGGCGCGGGTGGGCCGCGGCTCGTCGCTGCCAGCCGCCTGAAGCCTCTTTCGGTAGTGTGCCGGCGCGACCCCCGTCCATCTCACGAAGGCCCGGTAGAAGGCGGCCGGGTCGGCGAACCCCAGCTCGGCGGCGATCTCGGCCACCGCCTGCCGGCTTTTTGCCAGGCTGTTTATCGCCACATCGCGACGCAAGCCATCCTTTATCGCCTGGAAGCTCGACCCCTCGTCTTCCAGTCGGCGATGCAGCGTGCGTGCCGACAAGTGCAGGGTGCGGGCAACTTCAGCCAGCGACATCGACGCGGGCAGCGCGTCGCGCAGCGTCTTGCGCACGCGCAGGACCATTTCGCGGTCGCGCCGGTAGAGCGTCGTCAGCTTGCCGGGTGCGCCGTCGAGGAATGTCTGCAACGCCGCTTCGTCGCGGCGGATCGGCAGATCGAGAAGATTGGCGGCAAAGGTGGCGGCCAGCGTCTCGGCACCAAACGTCGAGCGTGCCGTGTAGATCAGCGCATAGTCGTCTGCGTGCTCCGGCCGCGGGTAGGGAAAGGCCACAGCATCGAGAACGATGCCGCGTCCGACGAGCCAGGAAAAGAGTCCGTGCAACAGGCGGAGCAGCCATTCAAAGGCGAATACCCGGCCAATCGCCAATGGCGCGCCGGTTTCCGCGATGCAGAGACACGCCTGATCGCGGTGGGTGTTCAGGCGGACAGAAAGGTCGGGGAGCACTAGCCGCAGAAAGCGGATGCCGCGCTCGATGGCGACGGACAGCGTCGGCGCCGTGATGGTGCTGCGGCACAGGAACTCGAAGCTGCCGGTGCGCATCGGTACCGAAAACAGCCCGAAGCCCTCATCGTCGAGTTCGTGATTGATCAGGTTGTAGAGGGCGGCGTAGCGGTCGACGGGGATCCGCGCTGCCGGGTCGCCGAGGACATGGGTGGGGATGTGGGCGCGTTCGAGCAGCGGCCGGGTGTCGTGCCCGGCATGCTGCATACCGCCGAGCATCCCCTGCACGAAAGCCATTGCCACTGTCGCGCGCGCCGGGGCCGGGATGGCGGCGGCGGGGCTGACTGGCGCCGCCGCCTGGCTGGCAGTCTTCTCAGGGTCTGACATTGTTTCCTCGCAAGGCAGTGTATTGACAGCATATTCCAAGTTGGCAATATTTACATTGTGGGAGGCGTCTTGGGTAGTGGCTTTATTGCTCCCAACTTCCTACCATGTGCGTCCCTGTGCAATTCCTGGTAACCAAGACCTTTCCGACTTCTGTGGAGCGCGAACGCCATGACCGACCTTTCCATCGCCAAGAAGCTTCTGCCCTACAAACCCAAGCACAAGGTGCGCTTCGTCACCGCCGCCTCCCTGTTTGACGGGCACGATGCCTCGATCAACATCATGCGTCGCATCCTCCAGTCGACGGGCGCCGAGGTCATCCACCTTGGCCACAACCGCTCCGTCCAGGAGATCGTCAACGCCGCCCTGCAGGAGGACGTGCAGGGAATCGCCATCACGTCGTACCAGGGCGGTCACGTCGAGTTCTTCAAGTACATGATCGACCTGCTGAAGGCGGGTGGTGGCGAGGATATCAAGGTCTTCGGTGGCGGCGGCGGGGTCATCGTTCCGAGCGAAATCGACGAACTGCACGCTTATGGTGTGGCCAGGATCTACTCGCCGCAAGACGGGCAGTCGCTGGGCTTGCAGGGAATGATCAACGAGGTGGCCACCAAGGCAGACTTCGACCTGTCGACCCTGGCGCCGCAGGATCCGGAGGCGGTACTGGCGGCGCTGAAAGCCGGTGATCACCGCAAGCTGGCACAGATCATCACGGCGCTCGAGAACGGCGCGTATCCGGAAGCACTGCGCAAGAAGATCGTCCATGCCGCTGCCGGGCTCAAGGTACCGACTTTGGGCATCACCGGTACCGGCGGTGCCGGCAAGTCATCGCTGACCGACGAACTGGTACGGCGCTTCCGGCTCGATCAGGGCGATACCATCAAGCTGGCGATCATCTCGATCGACCCATCGCGCAAGCGCACCGGCGGCGCGCTGCTCGGCGACCGCATCCGCATGAACGCCATCGAGCACCCGAACATCTACATGCGCTCGCTGGCGACGCGCGAAACGGGCTCCGAGGTCTCCGCCGCGCTGCCCGAGGTGATCGCCGCCTGCAAGCTGGCCGGCTTCGACTTCGTCATCGTCGAGACCTCGGGTATCGGTCAGGGCAACGCTGCGATCGTGCCGCTCGTCGATGTCTCGCTCTACGTGATGACGCCCGAGTTCGGTGCCGCTTCGCAACTCGAGAAGATCGACATGCTCGACTTTGCCGATTTCGTCGCCATCAACAAGTTCGACCGCAAGGGCGCCGAGGATGCGCTGCGCGATGTGCGCAAGCAGTACCAGCGCAACCACGAGGCCTTCGGGCAGAGTCCGGACGAAATGCCGGTCTTCGGGACCATGGCCGCACGCTTCAATGACGACGGTGTGACGGCGCTCTATCAGGCGATTGCGCCGAAACTGCACGCGCTCGGTCTGAAGCTGAAGAAGGGCAAGCTGCCGCTGGTCACCGTCAAGCAATCGTCGAACCAGCGGGCGATCGTTCCGGCGCAGCGCGTGCGCTATCTGGCCGAGATTGCCGAGGCGGTGCGCAGCTACCACGCCCACACCGCCGAGCAGGCCGAAGTTGCTCGCCAGCGGCAGTCACTGCGGACGGCCAAGGAACTGTTTGTCGGCTGCGGCAAGCCGGCCGGCGACTTCGATGACATGATCGATTGGAAGGAGGGACAACTCGACGCCAGGGCCAGGAAGTTGCTGGACATGTGGCCGAAGACCGTCGAGCTCTATGCTCAGGACGAGTACGTCGTGAAGATCCGCGACAAGGAAATTCGCACCCGGCTGACCAACACCTCGCTGTCCGGGTCGCGCATCCGCAAGGTTTCGCTGCCGACCTACAAGGACGACGGCGAGGTGCTGCGTTTCCTGATGAAAGAGAATGTCCCGGGCTCCTTCCCCTTTACCGCCGGCGTTTTTGCTTTCAAACGCGAGAACGAGGATCCGACGCGGATGTTCGCCGGCGAAGGTGATGCTTTCCGCACCAACCGGCGCTTCAAGAAGGTTTCCGAGGGCATGCCGGCGAAGCGGCTGTCGACGGCCTTCGATTCGGTCACGCTGTACGGCTGCGATCCCGACGCCAGGCCGGACATCTACGGCAAGGTCGGCAACTCCGGCGTCTCGATCGCCACGCTCGACGACATGAAGGTGTTGTTCGACGGTTTCGAACTGTGCGCACCGACGACCTCGGTGTCGCTGACGATCAACGGGCCGGCACCGATCATTCTGTCGATGTTCTTCAACACGGCCATGGACCAGCAGGTCGACAAGTTCCGTACCGACAACGGCCGTGACCCAACGGAAGACGAGATCCAGAAGATTCGCACCTGGGTGCTCGCCAACGTGCGCGGAACGGTCCAGGCCGATATCCTCAAGGAAGACCAGGGGCAGAATACCTGCATCTTCTCGACCGAGTTCGCCCTCAAGATGATGGGCGACATCCAGGAGTTTTTCGTCCATAACCATATCGGCAACTTCTACTCGGTGTCGATTTCCGGCTATCACATTGCCGAAGCCGGGGCCAATCCGATTTCGCAACTGGCCTTCACACTGGCCAACGGCTTCACCTATGTCGAGGCCTACCTGGCACGCGGCATGCATATCGACGACTTTGCGCCGAACCTGTCGTTCTTCTTCAGCAACGGCATGGACCCCGAGTACTCGGTGATCGGCCGCGTCGCCCGGCGCATCTGGGCGGTGGCGATGAAGAACAAGTACGGCGGCAGCGAGCGCAGTCAGAAACTGAAGTACCACATCCAGACTTCCGGCCGCTCCCTGCATGCCCAGGAGATGGCGTTCAACGACATCCGGACGACGCTGCAGGCACTGATCGCCATCTACGACAATTGCAACTCACTGCATACCAATGCCTATGACGAAGCCATCACGACACCGACCGAGGAATCCGTTCGCCGCGCGATGGCCATCCAGTTGATCATCAACCGCGAGTGGGGTCTGGCGATGAACGAGAATCCGAATCAGGGTTCGTTCATCATCGACGAACTGACCGACCTCGTTGAAGAAGCCGTGTTGAAGGAGTTCGAGGCCATTGCTTCGCGCGGTGGCGTCCTCGGGGCGATGGAAACCGGTTACCAGCGCGGCAAGATCCAGGAAGAGTCGCTCTACTACGAGCACAAGAAGCACGACGGCTCGTTTCCGATCGTCGGCGTCAATACCTTCCGCAATCCGCAGGGCGACGCGCAGATCGAGATCGAACTCGCCCGCTCGACCGAGGAGGAAAAACAGTCGCAGATCAACCGCCTGCGCGACTTCCAGGGGCGCAACGCCGCGGTCTCCGGGGCGATGATCGAACGTCTGAAACAGACGGTGATCGACAACGGCAACGTCTTCGCCGTGCTGGTGGACGCCGTCCGCGTCTGCTCGCTCGGACAGATCACCGGAGCGCTCTACGAAGTCGGTGGCCAGTACCGTCGCAGCATGTAGAAAGCCGCAGAGAATCCCGGAAGCCTGACCACGGTGCCCGGCCGGCGGCTGTCACGGCAATACCCCGTGGCAGCCACCGGCCGAATCTCCCGGTTCCCCATTTCGGCAGCGCCAGGCCTCCCGGGAAGGCATGTCGGCTGTCAACCGTCAACGGCAAAGGAGCGCGCATGTCGGACATTTACCAGCGGATCTACCAACGCAAACGGATGAGCGCGACAGACGCGATGAGTCTGGTGGAGAACGGTGACTTCATCTGCGTGCCCACCGGTGTCGGCGAACCGCCAGCCCTCCTGACAGCCCTCTCCGAGCAGCGCCAGACTTTTCACGGAGTGACCGTCGGGCAGATCCTGCCGCTGCGCAAGTTCGGCTATATCGATCCGGCCACCGTCGACCATGTCCACCATCTTTCCTTCTTCTATGGCGGAGCCACCCGGCCCGGTGGCCAGGAAGGCTGGATAGACTATCTGCCGAGCTATTTCTCGGAAATGCCGTCGATGATCATGAACCGGCAGATCCGCGTCGACGTCGTGTTCAGCATGGCCTCGCCGATGGATGAGCACGGCTACTTTGCGCTCAGCCTGGGGACCGACTACACGATGGCCGCGGTCAGCATGGCCCGGGCGGTGATTCTCGAAGTCAACCCGAATGTCCCATTTACCAACGGCAATTGCCATGTCCATATCTCGCACATCGCCGGATTGGTCGAGAGTGACGAAGCCGTGCTCGAGGTGGGTCTGCCGCAAATCGGACCGGTGCAGGAAGCGATCGGGGAGTACGTCACCGATATCATCGACGACGGGTCGACGCTGCAGATCGGCTATGGCGCAATTCCCGACGCCGTGGTCATGCAACTCAGTCACAAGCACGATCTGGGCATCCATACCGAGATGATCGGCGACGGCATCCTGAAGTTGCTCGAGTGCGGCGCGGTCACCAACCGCAAGAAGAACTACCTGCCGGGAAAGATGGTCGCCACTTTCGCGCTGGGTTCGCAGAAGCTCTATCGTTTCATGCACCGCAACCCGATGCTCGAAATGCATCCGGTCGATTACACCAACGATCCCTACCTTGCTGCCCGCAACGACAAGCTGGTGTCGATCAATGCGACGCTGCAGGTCGACCTGCTCGGCCAGTGTTGCTCGGAGAGCTTTGGCCCGCAGCCTTACTCGGGCACCGGCGGCCAGGTCGATTTCGTTCGCGCCGCCAACCGCTCGCGTGACGGCAAGTCGTTCATCGTCCTGCCATCGACGGCAAAGGGAGACAGCATCTCGCGCATCGTGCCGGCGTTGTCGCCCGGTGCGCATGTGACGACCGGCAAGAACGACGTCAACTACGTGGTCACCGAGTATGGTCTGGCCGAACTGCGCGGAAAGACCGCCAGGCAGAGAGCGCAGGCACTGATCGGCATTGCCCACCCCGACTTTCGCGGTGAACTGAGCGAGGCGGCGCGCCGCCTGAAGCTGATGTAGCACGCTGCAGGACCCGTGCTCCGGTTTGCCGTCGCGCGCCGGTTGGCGCGCTGCTCGGCAGAGCCGCGCCGACAAGGGGGAAGATAGAGCATGCGCCGTGGGGCGCGCCTAGCCAGACGTCGCAGCGTCCTGCTGCAGGCGTCCCTTGAGCAGGAAGACACGCATCGGGCCCTTGCCCTTGATGTGGATCTCGCCACGTTCTTCGCACACGAAACTGGCGGGCAGCATTGCCCGCGTTGCCTCGCTGATCTGGATTTCGCCGGAGATCCCCTGTGATTCCATGCGCGCGGCGATATTGACCGTGTCACCCCACAGGTCGTAGATGAAGCGCTTCTTGCCGATCACGCCTGCCACCACCGCTCCCGAGTTGATGCCGATGCGAATCGCCAGGCCGGGAAACTCCTTGATCGCCGCCTGCATGCGCAGTGCCAGTTCGGCCAAGGCGCTGGCGTGATCCGGACGTGCCTCGGGAATGCCAGCCGCAACCATGTACGCGTCGCCGATCGTCTTGATCTTTTCGAGTCCACAGTGTTCGGTGAGGTCATCGAAGCGCGAGAAGATGGCATCCAGCAGATTGACGACGTTGGGGACCGACTCCGATAGCGTCGTGTAGCCGACGATGTCGGCAAAAAGCACGCTGCATTCGCCGAAGGCGTCGGCAAAGGTGCGCCCTTCCCGCCGCAGACGCTGGCTGATCGACGCAGGCAGCATGTTCTCGAGGAGTTCCTCGAGTCGCGTGTTGGCGCCGGCCAGTTGCTTTTCGGCTTCGGCCAGATCCGCCAGAAAGAGCTCGGCCACATACATGAGCGAAGCGAAGCTGGCGAAGAAGAGAATCCAGCGCCCAGCCCGCTGCGCCTCCGGAGGGTAGGGGAGGCCCAAGGCCGGGAGCGTCAACAGCCCGAGTTCGACACTCACGAAGATCGCCAGGCAACCGCCGGCATACAGGCGCCGCGCACGCTCGCCATGCTCGAAGAACAATAGATACGCGCCGACGGTCAGGGGCAGCAGATGATAGTGGTTCATGCTGCGGAACGGGCCGGCGATGCCCTCCAAAGCGACCAGGCAGACGACGACCGGAATCACGACCCAGAAGTAGCTGTGGCTGGCCAGTCCGAGTTGGCCGCGCGCGAGGCAGTACCACACCCACGCCGCACCGCAGAACGAAATGCTCTGCAGCGCCAGCGTCAGCCAGTCGCCTCGCACGAGAGCGACGCCGCTCCACACCACCGCATACGCGAGCAGCAGCACAGTCCCTGTGCGCAGAAGGCGTTCGGCCCGGCGCCGCCGGTAGTGGCGGAACCCCACGTCGGTATATACGAAATCGCCAGTACTGTCTTTTCCGCTCACAGACCTCCCGAGTCTGTTGAACAGCCGCGGGAGGCCGGCCCCCGAGCTGGAGGCCGGATTCTACAGGGAATCCTCGCGGCGGTGACCGTCGATCGACGACGCCCCCGAACCGGCCGCCGGGTGAGCACGCGGCAGATACGCCCGCGCGTGGCCAGGCCCCCTGCGCGCGCTCACGCGTTTGTGACACGGACTTCCGGCGTCGCCAATGCGACTTTCATACTAGAATGGCCGTCTTTTCCCGACTGCCCACAGCGATCATGATCCGTACCCGTTTCGCGCCTTCCCCGACCGGCTTCCTGCATATCGGCGGTGCGCGCACTGCACTTTTCTCATGGGCCTATGCCCGCCACCACTCCGGCGCCTTCATCCTGCGCGTTGAGGACACCGATCTGGCGCGATCGACCCCGGACGCCGTGCGGGCGATTCTCGATGGCATGCTCTGGCTTGGCCTCACCTATGACGAAGGTCCGTTCTACCAGACCCAACGGATGGATCGTTACCGGGCCGTGATCCAGGAAATGCTCGCCGCCGGTACCGCTTACCACTGCTACATGGCGCCCGAGGAACTCGACCGCCTGCGCGAGGAGCAGCGGTCCCAGGGCGTTAAGCCGCGCTACAACGGCCTCTGGCGACCAGAGCCGGGGAAGATCCTGCCGACCCCGCCAGCGGCTGTTCTCCCCGTCGTGCGCTTCAAGAATCCCCGCGACGGGATGGTCGCCTGGGACGATCTCGTCAAGGGCCGGATCGAGATTGCCAATGGCGAACTCGACGACCTCGTCATTGCTCGCGCCGACGGTACCCCAACCTACAATTTCTGCGTCGTCGTCGATGATCGCGACATGGGTATCACACACGTCATCCGCGGCGATGACCACGTCAACAACACGCCGCGGCAGATCAACATACTGCGTGCGCTCGGGGCGCCGGTGCCACTCTACGCGCACCTGTCGATGATTCTTGGCGATGATGGGCAGAAACTGTCAAAACGGCATGGCGCCGTCAGTGTCATGCAGTACGACGACGAAGGCTACCTGCCTGAAGCCGTGCTCAACTATCTTGCGCGTCTCGGTTGGTCGCACGGCGACGACGAGATCTTCTCGATGCAGCAGTTTTGTGAGTGGTTCGACCTCGACCATATCACTCCCTCTGCGGCGCAGTTCAATACCGAGAAGCTGAACTGGCTCAATGCCCACTACCTGAAGCGCACCGATATTGCCCGCTTGACCGCTCTCGTTCGACCGCGCCTGGAGGCGCGCGGGCTGAGTGTCGCCGGCACCCCTTCGCTTGAGGCGATCATCGGCCTCTATCGGGATCGTGCCGCCAATTTGAACGAACTGGCCGACGCGGCGGGAATCTTCTACGCCCATCCGGAGGTGCCGACAAGGCTCCTGGAAAAGCACCTGACGCCGGAAGCTCTGCCGCTGCTCGCCGATTTCATCGCCGGACTAGCCGAGGTGGCCTGGGAAGCGCCGGCGATCGGTGCACTGATCAAGGAAAGCGTTGCCCGACACGGGATGAAAATGCCGAAGCTGGCGATGCCCATACGCGTGCTTCTCACTGGCCAGGAGCAGACGCCGTCGGTGGACGCGCTGGTCGCGCTGTTCCCGCGCGAAGAGGTGCTCGAACGGCTTGGCAAGGCGGACGACCCGAGACCGTCCGGGATCGATCCGTCGTGACCGCGCGCCGCGATGAGCCACTCGAACAAGGCTCCGGCCTTCCCGCGCTGCCCAGCGCCGCCACGGTTGGCTTCGGGTAGCCAAGCGTCATGATTGCCACCGTGAGTCGTTCACGGGAGCCCAACAGCATTAGCCAAATGTTCTATTCGAATGCCACTTGCAATTCTGGGCGGATCCCTTATAGTGTGCCACGTGTCAGCAAGCCCGTAGGCTGTGAACCCGTGGCACGAGAAGAGTTTTCAGCCCGTTCGCATGCAGTCATTGCAAGAAAGGATAGTCCGATGAGTACCGCCAAAGTCGTTGAGAGGGTCGATCCCCGCGAAATCCGTCGCAAACTGGGCTTGAACCAACAGCAGTTCTGGTCCAAGATCGGTGTAACACAAAGTGGTGGTTCGCGTTATGAAAGCGGCCGTAACATGCCCAAGCCGGTGCGCGAGTTGCTGCGGCTTGTGCATGTCGAGCAGATCGATATTCAACGCCTGAAGCGCGAGGACTTCGAGGTCGTCGAATATCTCAAGGCGGAAGACCCCGACCTCTTCAAGACTTTGCGGAAAGCTGCCCGGAGCAAGGTCAAGAAGCCGGTTTGACGTCCTCCCGGTGAGATGGAGTCGGTGGGCAAGCGGTCAGTCTCGCAAGCCGGCATCAACTCCTCCCCGGTGCCCCAGCGGGGTCAGGCGCGTCCCAACAGTTCCTTGGCGTGTTGGCGAGTGATCTCGGTGATCTCGATGCCGCCCAGCATGCGCGCGATTTCCTCGACCCGCGCCTGATTTTCGAGCGCGGTGACCAGGCTGCGAACCTCGCCAGCCTCCGTGCTCTTGCTGACCTGCCATTGCCAATTGGCACGCGCGGCCACCTGCGGAAGGTGGGTCACGCAGAGAACCTGTCGATCGGCGCCCAGTTCGCGCAGCAGACGACCGACAATCTCGGCGACTCCGCCACCGATACCGACATCCACCTCGTCAAAGATGAGCGTCGGTACGCTGGCGGCCTGGCTGGTCACCACCTGAATAGCGAGACTGATGCGCGACAGCTCGCCGCCCGAGGCGACCTTGGCAAGCGGGCGCGCTTCATTTCCGGCCAAACCGGCAAGGCGAAATTCGATCTGCTCGAAACCCGCGGCATTGCCTCCCTCGACCGGGACCAGACCGACCTCGAAACGCCCGCCGCCAAGCGCGAGTTGCTGCATGACCTGACTGACCTCGCCGGCAAGTGCTGCGGCAGCTTCGCGACGACTGTCGGAGAGGCGCCGCGCCAGGCGCTCGTAGTCGCCGCGCGCTGCCGCGACACGTTCCGCCAGCGCGCCGACATCGGCAGCCGCGCCGAGGATGGCCAGTCGCTCCTGGCAGCGTGCCAGCAAGGCCGGCAACTCCTCGGGCTTGCAGCGGAACTTCCGGGCACAGCCGAGAACGGCGTCGATTCGCTGCTCGATTTCCGCCAAGCGCCGCGGATCCAGTTCGGCGCGGCTGGCATAGCGACGCAGGGAAGAGATCGCCTCGGCGAGTTCGGCCTGAGCCGAATGCAGCAGGACGCCGATCTCGCACAGCGCGGAGTCGTACTCGGCGAGCCCATCGATACGATTCGCGACCGCACCGAGCCGAGCTTCGCAGGCAGATTCACCTTCGGCCAATACCTGCAGGGAATGCTCGGCGCCGTCGACAAGGTTTGCGGCATGCGCCAGGCGTTTGTGCTCGTCGTTCAGCGTCGCCCATTCCTCGACCGAGAAACCAAGCGCTGCCAGTTCGTCGGCCTGCCAGGCAAGTTGCTCGCGCTCGGCAGCCAGGGCCTCGATGTCGTTGCTTGCCGTATCAAGCGTCGTTCTGGCAGCGCGCCAGACGCGCCAGGCCTTGCCGACTTCGGCCAACAAGGGGTCGAGTCGGGCGTGCGCGTCGAGCAGCGCGCGCTGTGCTTCGCCACGCATCAGCGACTGGTGAGCGTGCTGGCCGTGGATGTCGACCAGCGCTTCGGCCACCTCGCGCAGCTGCTGGACGGTGACCGGTGACCCGTTGACATAGGCGCGCGAACGGCCGTTGGCATCGACTAAGCGGCGCAGGAGCAAGCCGCCCTCGCTGTCCATATCATGGGCAAGCAGCCACTCGCTTGCCTCGGGTGAGCGCTCCAGAGCAAACTCCGCAGTCACCTCCGCGCGTTCGCTGCCTGTCCGAATCAGGCTCGAGTCAGCGCGTTCGCCAAGGGCGAAGGCCAGCGCGTCCACCAGAATCGACTTGCCGGCACCCGTCTCGCCAGTCAGAGTACCGAATCCGGCTTGAAACTCGAGTTCGAGCCGGTCGACCAGAACGAAGTCGCGAATCGTCAAGCGGCAGAGCATGGTTTCGTCGGCGCAGGAATCGCCTAATGTTCCTTGGGTCGCTCGCTCCAGTGCAGCTTCTCACGCAGCATCGCGAAGTAACTGTGACCGGGAGGGTGGAGCAGGCAGATGGAGTATTCGGAGCGCCGGATGCGCACGGTGTCGTCGTTGCGCAGATCGACGGTTACCTGCCCATCGAAATGTGCACGCGAATCAGTGGCATAGACAACGCGGATTTCGATTTCCTTGCGATCTCCGACCAGGATCGGCCGGTTGGACAGCGCATGCGGACACAGTGGCACCAAAGCGATCGCGGACACCTGCGGATGCAGGATCGGGCCGTTGGCCGACAGCGCATAGGCCGTCGAACCGGTCGAGGTGGCGACGATCAGCCCATCCGAGCGCAGGTGGTAGATGAACTCGCCGTCAATGAAGAGCTCGAACTCGATCATCCGGCCGGTGGCTCCCTTGTCGACGACGACATCGTTGAGCGCCAGATTGGCGAAGACGCTGCGTTCGTCGCGCAGGATCTCGGCATCGAGGAGCATGCGGACTTCGGGAACGAACTTGCCGTCCAGCAGATCGTCCATGCAGGTCAGCATGTCGCTGCGCGCGATATCGGTCATGAAACCCAGACGTCCCTGATTGACGCCAACCAGAGGTACGCGGTAACGCGCGAGCTGTCGTGCCGCGTTGAGCATCGTGCCGTCGCCACCGACGACGATCGCCATGTCGGCATGCGCGCCGAGCCAGGGAAAACTGCCGCTCGCCCAACTCCTCAGGTCGAGCTGGGACACCACATTGCGGGCCGTTTCTTCCTCGATCAGCACGGTCATGCCACGCTCGTGCAGGTATTTCGCCAGCAGGCGAATCGATTCGGCTATTTCCGGACTGTGGTACTTGCCGATCAGCGCTATTGTTCGGGGCAGGTGTGCGCATTCGGGCGACGCTTGCGGAAAGGCGTTGTTCATGGGGCGAATTAAACCACAATTCAGCTTCCTCCCGCGGCGCCCCGCTAACGACCGATTTTTTGTAGAATCGAAGCCATGCTAGACGAACGCGCCAAAACGCTGCTCAAGACGCTGATCCAACGCTACATTGCCGAAGGACAGCCGGTTGGCTCGCGCGCCCTGTCGAAGCATTCCGGACTGGACCTGTCAGCGGCGACAGTGCGCAATGTGATGGCCGACCTTGAAGACATTGGCCTGATCAGCAGTCCGCACACCTCTGCCGGACGCATACCGACTTCCCGTGGCTACCGCTTCTTTGTGGACAGCCTGCTCACCGTCAGGCCGCTCGACAAGGAAAAGATCGACGCCATCGAGGGCCAGTTGTTCGCCTCGCAACCGCGGCAGTTGATCAGCAACGCTTCTCATCTGCTGTCCGGGCTGAGCCATTTTGCCGGCGTCGTCTTGAGCCCGCGCCGTCTCGTACCGACGATTCGCCAGATCGAGTTCGTCAGCCTGTCGGAGAAGCGTATTCTGCTGATTCTGGTCACCGCCGATGGCGATGTGCAGAATCGTCTACTCTTCCCCGGGCGCGCCTACAGCCCGTCCGAACTGGTTACCGCGACCAACTACCTGAACCAGCATTTCGTTGGTCACGACTTCGAGCACATCAGGGGTCACGTCCAGCAGGAGTTGCAGAAGCTGCGCGGCGATCTGCAGGCACTCATGGCCGCGGCGCTGGCCGCCGGCGACGAGGCCATGCGACAGCCTGACGACAGGTATGTCATTTCCGGCGAGCGCAACCTCCTTGATGTCGAGGAGTTCTCGTCCAACATGCAGCGAGTTCGCGAATTGTTCAACCTTTTCGAGCAGCGTACTTCGCTGATGCAGTTGCTCGACCTGTCGCATCGCGCCGACGGGGTGCAGATCTTCATTGGCGGCGAATCGGGGCTGGCTCCCCTTGACGAATGCAGTGTCGTCACCGCTCCTTACGAGGTGGATGGACAGGTGGTCGGTTCGGTTGGCGTTATCGGTCCAACTCGCATGGCCTATGAGCGCGTGATCCCGATCGTCGATATCACCGCCAAGCTCCTTTCCTCGGCGCTTACCTTCCACGCCCACTGCTGATGCCAAGCTATCTCACCGAGCCGACCTACCGTCACGGCTCGCCGGCGCTGACCGGCGTCCTGTTGATCAACCTGGGGACGCCCGAGGCGCCGAGTGCGCCCGCGGTTCGTCGCTACCTCGGCGAATTTCTGGCGGATCCACGCGTGGTTGAAATTCCCCGCCTGCTCTGGTGGGCGATTCTGCATGGAATCATCCTCAACGTCCGACCGCGCCGATCGGCCGCGAAGTACGCGTCAGTGTGGACCAGCGAGGGCTCACCGCTGAAGGTGCATGTCGAGCGTCAGGCCAAGCTGCTGCGCGGGCGTCTCGGACTCGCCGGCCAGCAGGTGCGGGTGGATTACGCGATGCGCTACGGTGAGCCGTCGATTCCGGCAACGCTTTCCCGTCTCAAGGCCGCCGGGTGCACGCGCTTGCTGCTGCTGCCCCTGTATCCTCAGTACGCGGCCAGTACCACGGCCACGGCTATCGACGCTGCCTGCGCCTGGTTGCAGACTGTCCGCAACCAGCCGGAAGTACGCACGGTCAGGAGTTTCGCCGACCACCCGGGCTACATCGAAGCCCTGGCCGCCAGCGTTCGCGAGCATTGGGCGAGCAATGGCCGGCCGACCAGTTCGTATCGCCTGGTCATGAGTTTTCACGGGCTGCCGCGCTATGCACTCGATCGGGGAGACCCCTACCACTGCGAGTGCCAGAAGACCGGCCGCCTGTTGGCCGAGGCACTCGGTCTGGCCCAGGAGCAGTACCAGATCTGCTTCCAGTCGCGTTTCGGCCGTGCCGAATGGCTACAACCCTACACGGCGCCGACCCTCAGGGCGCTGGCCAGGCAGGGGGTGCAGAAGGTTGATGTGATCTGCCCCGGGTTTCCCGCGGACTGCCTGGAGACCCTCGAAGAGATCGCCATCGAGGGCAAGGCCACCTTCATCGAAGCGGGCGGCAGGGAGTACAACTATGTGGCGTGCCTCAACGAGCGCGACGACTGGATCCGTGCGCTCGCCGACATTGCCGCCAGCCACCTGCAGGGCTGGCCGACGACGACTCCGCCCGACCTTTCCAGCCTCGAACTCAGTGCCTTGCGCGCCCGCGCCCTGGGCGCACCTTCCTGACTCTCGCGATGGGGACTCAGGGCCGCGGCCGGGCCCCTTACAGGAGTTCGAGCGGGGGATTCAGGCCGAGACCGGACGCCGAGAGACTGCCTTGTACGGCCGTCTGACCACTTAGCGATGTCAGCGCCCGGTTCGCTTCGCGCAGGCGCGCGAGCACCTGGACGAGCAAGACATTCTTGAAGCGATCCTGCAATTCGTCCGAACCCAACTCAAGCGCGGCGCTGTTGATTTCCAGGAACTCGGTTGGTTCGAGAGTCACTACCGTGGCATGACGCCGCGAGTCGCTCGGGTGGAGGAATGCCATCTCGCCGACGACCTCGCTCGCGCCAAGCCGGCAGATCATCCGCCCGTTCGACGACACCTCGACGAAACCGTCAATAATCACGCCGAACTTGCGGTGGCTCTCACCTTCACGGATCAGCACCACTTTCTCAGCCATTCGTTGCCAGCGGCTGATCCGCAGGACCTCCCACAACTCGATATCTTCGAACTCGGCGAAGAACGGCAGCTTGCGCAGGGTTTCAAAACGGGCAAGATCGCGCTCGGTCTCATCTTCCTCGAGCATCTGGTAGCGTACGGCGGAGAGATCCTTGGCGAACTCGGCACCGCTGCGGTAGCGGTTGTAGAGATCCTTCTCCAGCGCCTTGCGGATGATCGGGTCCAACCCTGGCGGCAGGTTGGGGTTCAGGGCACAAACCGATGGCGCATCCATGTTGACGATCTTGTAGACCAGGGTCGCCGCGTTGTTCGCCCGATAGGGGAGTCGCCCAGTCAGCAACTGGAACAGGAGGACCCCGAGCGAGTAAAGATCGGTCTTGTGATTGAGCGGGTAGTTCTTGACCTGCTCGGGGGACATGTAGGCAGGCGAGCCGACGCCCATGACGAAAGTGGAGTCCTTGCCCATGTCCTTGTGCAGGTACAGGCCCAGGCCGAAATCCGTGATCTTCGGATTTTCGTTGGCATCGATCATGATGTTGGCTGGCTTGATGTCGCGATGGACGACACCTTGGCGGAAGGCGTGATCGAGCGCCAGACAACATTTGAAGATGATGCCAATCACGCGGTGCATCGGCAGCAGGCGATTGATCGCGCAGAACCGGTCGAGCGCACCACCGTCGACGTACTCCATGACCAGATAGGCCTGATCCTTTTCCACGACGGCATCGTAGACCTTGACGATGTTCGGATGCTCCAGTCGCCGTCCAATCGAGTCCTCGGTCTGGAAAATCTTGCGCAGACGCCTCGACATGGCGGCGCTATCCTCGCCGAAACGGATCAGCTTGATCGCGACCTGGCGATTGAGAGCCGGATCTCGGGCCAGATAGACGACCGCCGTCGCGCCCTTGCCAAGAGGGCGGATGATCTCATACTTGCCGATCTTTTCCGTCATGCCAGCCCACGCTCCATCGAAGACCTCCGACAACTGGAATGCTAGCAGCAGTACGGCACCCCAAACCAGTCATTATGCGCGAAATGGCATCCCGGTTGACAGCGATTGGCGCACGCGAAGGCTTGAAATTCTCGAAACCGCCCCAAGGTAACGGACGTTTTCTGGGAGATGACCAATCATGCAAGTTAACGACAACGAACCCGTAGATATCCCTGCGCCGCCGGAGGCGCCAGAGGCCGTGGCAGCCAGTGCGGATGTCGATGCGGCGCCCGCCGCGGATCAGGCGCCGGTTCTGGAAGAAAGCCTGCGACAGGCCGAACTCAAGGCGGCGGAATACCATGACGCGTGGTTGCGCGCCAAGGCCGAAGCGGAGAACGTGCGCCGTCGTGCGCAGGAAGACATCGTCAAGGCCTCAAAGTACTCCATTGACCGCTTTGCCCGCGAACTCCTGGCCGTCAAGGACAGCCTCGAGGCGGCACTGAGCACCGAAACCCTGACCGTCGACAGTGTCCGCTCGGGAACCGAATTGACACTCAAGCAACTGGTGGCTGCGTTCGAAAAATCGGCATTGACCGAGATCAATCCGTTGGGCCAGAAGTTTGATCCGCATCATCATCAGGCCATCAGCGTCGTCGAGTCGCAGCAGGAACCCAACACCGTCGTCACCGTCCTGCAGAAGGGCTATCTTCTGGCCGACCGCGTCTTGCGTCCGGCACTGGTCGTCGTTGCCAAGTCAACGACTTGAAATATCAGGCACAGTCCCCAAGTCGCGTTCATTGGCGGGCATTGTGGCCGTTGGCGAATGCTTCACACATCACAGAAACATTGAAAGGATTCTAGAATGGGCAAGATCATCGGCATCGATCTGGGCACGACCAATTCGTGCGTTGCCGTCATGGAGAATGGCAAGCCGAAGGTCATCGAGAACTCCGAAGGAGCGCGCACGACACCGTCGATCGTCGCCTATGCCGAGGACGGCGAGATTCTCTGCGGCGCGCCGGCAAAGCGTCAGGCGGTGACCAATCCGAGGAACACGTTGTACGCGGTCAAGCGCCTGATTGGTCGTCGCTTCGAAGAGAAGGAAGTGCAGAAGGACATCTCGCTGATGCCCTTCAAGATCCTCAAGGCCGATAACGGTGATGCCTGGGTCGAGGTGCGTGGCAAGAAGATTGCTCCGCCCCAGGTCTCGGCCGAAGTGCTGCGCAAGATGAAGCGGACCGCCGAGGATTACCTTGGCGAGGAAGTCACGGAAGCAGTGATCACCGTGCCCGCTTATTTCAACGACAGCCAGCGGCAGGCGACCAAGGATGCCGGCCGGATTGCCGGACTCGAAGTCAAGCGCATCATCAACGAGCCGACGGCGGCGGCGCTGGCCTTCGGCATGGACAAGAAACAGGGTGACAAGAAGATCGCCGTCTACGACCTCGGCGGCGGGACTTTCGACATCTCCATCATCGAAATCGCCGAGGTTGAGGGCGAGCACCAGTTCGAGGTGCTGTCGACCAACGGCGACACCTTCCTGGGTGGCGAAGACTTCGACCAGCGGCTGATCGACTACATCATCGACGAGTTCAAGAAGGAATCCGGCGTCAACCTGAAGGCCGACGTGCTCGCCCTGCAGCGCCTCAAGGACGCTGCCGAAAAAGCCAAGATCGAGCTTTCCTCAGGCCAGCAGACCGAGATCAACCTGCCGTACATCACCGCTGATGCCTCCGGGCCCAAGCATCTGACGCAGAAGATCACCCGCTCCAAGTTCGAGTCGCTGGTCGACGAACTGATCAATCGCACCATCGAGCCGTGCCGTATCGCCCTGAAGGATGCCGGCTGCAAGATTGGCGACATCGACGACGTCATCCTCGTCGGTGGTCAGTCGCGGATGCCCAAGGTGCAGGAAGCCGTCAAGGAGTTCTTTGGCCGCGAGCCGCGCCGTGACGTCAACCCCGACGAGGCCGTCGCCGTCGGCGCATCGATCCAGGGTGGCGTGCTGCAGGGCGAAGTCAAGGACGTCCTGCTGCTCGATGTGACGCCGCTGTCGCTGGGAATCGAGACTCTCGGCGGTGTGATGACCAAGCTGATCAAGAAGAACACGACCATCCCGACCAAGGCGAATCAGGTCTTTTCGACAGCCGACGACAACCAGTCGGCGGTGACCATTCACGTGCTGCAGGGCGAACGCGAGATGGCCGCGGGCAACAAGAGTCTGGGCCAGTTCAATCTTTCCGACATCCCGCCGGCACCGCGCGGCATGCCACAGATCGAGGTGACCTTCGATATCGACGCCAATGGCATTCTGCATGTGTCGGCCAAGGACAAGGCGACCGGCAAGGAGAACAAGATCAAGATCCAGGCGTCTTCCGGTCTCAACGAGGAGGAGGTGCAGCGGATGGTGCGCGACGCTGAACTGCACGCCGAGGAAGACCGCAAGGCGCATGAACTGGCGGAAGCGCGCAATCAGTGCGACGGCATGATCCATACGGTGAAGAAGTCCATGGCCGAGTACGGCAAGGAACTCTCCGACAGCGAGAAGGCTTCCATCGAAGAGGCGATGAAGGAGGCCGAGGAGGCCATTCGTGGCAGCGATCTCGACGCCATCAAGGCGAAGAGCGAGGCACTCGGAACGGCAGCGCAGAAGCTGGGCGAGAAAATGTACGCCAAGCAGCAGGCGAACGCGGCTGGTGCCGAGGGCGGAGCGGGTACTGCCGGCGAGCCCAAGAAGGACGATAGCGATGTCGTCGATGCCGAGTTCACCGAAGTCAAAGACAAGAAGTAGGCATCTGCCGCAGAGGGCGAGGCGTATAATCGCGCCTCCCCTGCCGCCACATAAACTGTTCGAGAACCGATGGCTAAACGCGACTTTTACGACATTCTCGGCGTCAATCGTGACGCGGCCGATGACGAAATCAAGAAGGCCTACCGCAAGCTGGCCATGAAGTACCATCCGGATCGCAATCCCGACAATCCCAAGGCCGAGGATCACTTCAAGGAAGTCAAGGAAGCCTATGAGGTACTCACCGACCCTCAGAAGCGCGCGGCCTACGACCAGTACGGCCACGCCGGTATCGATCCGCAGGCCGGTATGGGTGGGGCGGCCGGCGCCGGGGGCTTCTCCGATGCGTTCGGCGGCATCTTTGACGAGATCTTCGGTGGCGGTCGTGCTGGGCGGTCGAACATCTATCGCGGTGCCGACCTGCGCTACAACCTCGAAGTCACTCTCGAGCAGGCGGCGTTCGGTACCGAAACGAAGATTCGCATCCCGACCATGGAGGTTTGCGATTCATGTCGGGGCAGCGGCGCGAAGGCCGGTACTCAGCCGAAGACCTGCCCGACCTGTCAGGGCAGTGGTCAGGTGCGGTTGCAGCAGGGGTTCTTCTCGATTCAGCAGACCTGCCCGAAGTGCCATGGTACGGGGCGCTTCATTGCCGAACCCTGTGCGGCATGCCATGGTGCCGGCCGCGTCAAGCAGCACAAGACTCTGGCAGTAAAGATTCCTGCCGGGGTCGACGAGGGCGATCGCATCCGTCTGTCCGGCGAAGGTGAGCATGGCATCAACGGCGGACCGTCAGGCGACCTCTACGTGCAGATTCACCTGAAAGCGCATCCCGTTTTTCAACGCGAACAGAACGATCTGCATTGCGAGATGCCGATCAGCTTCACGACCGCCGCCCTGGGGGGCGAGATCGATATTCCCACGCTCGATGGCGCAGCGAAGATCCGGGTTCCCGCCGAGACCCAGTCGGGAAAGACCTTTCGCTTGCGCGGCAAGGGTATCAAGGGTGTGCGCAGTCACACTCACGGTGACCTGCTGTGCCACGTCGTCGTGGAAACGCCGGTGCATCTCACCGAGCGCCAGAAGGAACTGTTGCGCGAACTCGAGGAGTCGAGTCGGGAGAACTCGGATCAGCATAACCCGCGTGCCAAGTCCTGGATGGACAGGGTGCGCGACTTCTTCGCAGCCACCTGACGCGGGCTTCCTTGCGTCGCTTGTCGTCACAGGCCTTGGCTGGGCTGTGGTGGGGCTTGAACGCAATCGGCCTGGCGGGATCGTGTAAGGAGGGTGTCAGCTTTCTTCGCCATTCTCCGATGGTGGTGGCGATGGCCGGAATCCCGGCCACGGCTCCCGCATGCTACCGGAGGGCGACGGGATGAGGTATGCAAGGGCTCTGCTGTTTGGTGTGTTGAGCTGGATCGGTTGTGCTCTTGGCGGCGAAATTGGGGTCACCGACAACAGCATCCTGATCGGCATGACCGCGCCGTTGTCCGGTACCAGCGGTGCTTACGGGCTGGACATGAAGATGGTCATCAACGCCTACTTTCGTCAGATCAACGAAGGTGGCGGCATCCACGGCAGGAGGCTGGAGCTGCGGGCCCTGGACGATGGTTACGAGACCGAGAGGGCCGTCAGCAATACCAGGGCATTGATCAGCAACGAACGGGTGTTCGTCCTGCTGGGATCCTACGGATCGAGCCCGACGACAGCTGCGATGAACGAGGTCTTCGGGGTCGCCCGCGTCCCCCTCATCGGGGCCATTTCCGGTGCCGATTCACTTCGCCAGGCGCCCAGGGACAACTCCAACAATCGCTACATGTTCAACGTGCGGGCCAGCTACGCGAACGAGACGGAAGCCATCGTCAACCAGCTCGTTTCGCTAGGCATCAAGAACATCGCGGTTTTCTACCAGAACGATGGTTTCGGCAGGTCCGGTCTCGACGGAGTGGTCAGCGCGCTCAGGACGCACAATCTGGCGCCGGCGGCAGTGGCTACGGTTGAGCGCAACTCGATTGAGGTCAGCCCGGCAGTACAGGCGATCGCCAAGGCCAATCCGCAGGCGGTGGTCATGGTCACCCTCTACAAGGCGACCGCCGCGTTCGTCCGCGAGATGCGCCAGGCCAGGCAAACTCCACAGTTCATGACCCTTTCGCCCGTCGGCGCCGACCTGCTGGTTCAGGAACTCGGCGACGAAGCCCGTGGCGTCGGCATCTCGCAGGTCATGCCCTACCCGTGGAACGATACGATACCGCTGGTGCGTGAGTACCAGAAGCTTCTCGGCAAGCAGGGCAAGCCCTCTTACTTCGGTGTCGAGGCCTATGCCATGGCAAGAGTTCTCGTCGACGCGATCCGCAAGACTGGCAAGGATCTCACTCGCGAAAAGCTGATCAGCACGCTCGAAAGCATGCAGAACCACGACCTCGGGGGTTATCGCGTGAGCTACTCGGCCAATGATCGGCTCGGTTCGCGCTTTGTCGACTTGACGGTCATCGGCAGCGGCGGCCGCGTGCTGCGTTAAACGCTCCTGACGAGACAAGTGCTCATGCCGGGGCGGGCCCAGTAGTCGCAAGCTCCCCGGGCCGTCAGGCACGACGCCAGCGAGTTCCGCTGGCGCCATCCTCGAGAACCACGCCTGCCGACAGCAGGTCGGCCCGGATTCTATCCGCCGCCGTGTAATCCTTCTGCGCCTTGGCGGCTGCCCGTTCACTGATCAGGGACTCAATCTGTTCGGCGGTCAACTCGCCGCCCTCGCTTGGCGCCGCCTGCAGGAACACCTGCGGGTCGCGTCCGAGCAGGCCAAGCAGGCCGGCCAGCCCGCGCAGCTGCCCGGCGAGAGTCGCGGACTTGCTGCGATTGAGTTCAGCGGCCAGATCGAACAGCACCGCGCACGCTTCTGGTGTGTTGAAGTCGTCGTCCATGGCGTCGCGGAAGCGTAGCGCGTGCGGCTCATCCCAGTCGATGGAAGGCGGGTCGGTGTTTGCCGTTCTGAGTGCCGTATAAAGCCTGCTCAGCGCCTGCCGGGCGTCATCGAGGTGGGTGTCGGAATAATTGAGCGGACTGCGGTAATGCGCGCGCAGGATGAAGAAACGGAGTACTTCGGGATCGTACTTCCTGAGGATTTCCTTGATGGTGCAGAAATTGCCGAGCGATTTCGACATCTTCTCGTCATCGACACGAACGAAGCCGTTGTGCATCCAGTAGTTGACGAAGCGACATTGGTGCGCGCCTTCCGACTGCGCGATCTCGTTCTCGTGGTGAGGAAACTGGAGATCCTGCCCGCCACCGTGGATGTCGAAATGCTCACCGAGCAGAACCGAACTCATTGCCGAGCACTCGATATGCCAGCCGGGTCGGCCATCGCCCCATGGCGACGGCCAGGAGGGCTCTCCTTCCCTGGCATGTTTCCAGAGCACGAAGTCCAGCGGGTCTTCCTTGGTGCCATCGACGTCGACGCGTTCGCCGGCCCTGAGGTCGTCAAGCGCCTTGCCCGAGAGCTTGCCGTAGCCAGGAAACTTGCGAACGGAGAAATTCACGTCGCCATCGGGAACCTGGTAGGCAAGGCCGTTCTTCTCGAGCCGGCCAATCAGCTCGAGCATCTGCGGCACGTACTCGGTGGCCCGCGGCTCGTGATCCGGCTTCTCGACCCCGAGTGCCGCCGCGTCGTCATTCATGAAAGCAATGAAACGATTCGTCAGATCCCCGATGCTTTCCTTGTTCTCGAGTGCGCGCTTGATGATTTTGTCATCAATGTCGGTGATGTTGCGGACGTAGGTTACGCGCAGCCCGCTGGCGCGCAGCCAGCGTTGGACCAGATCGAAGACGACCAGAACGCGCGCATGACCGAGATGGCAGTGGTCGTAAACAGTCATTCCGCAGACATACATGCGGACGCTGCCGGGAGTGATCGGGACGAAGTCCTGCTTTGCCCTCGTCAGCGAGTTGTAGATTTTCAGCATTGTTCGGGCTCACGAGAGTGCGCCGGGCAAACAGAGGGGCCGGCGGAGCGCTTTGGTTTCGACGCACTTCTTGCTAGAATTGATCGCTTGAGTGACATCCACCGCAGCATGACCAAGTATACCACATCGATGCTCCCCAGCTCTCCGAAGCCTCTGAAGGCACCCCTGCTGGCCTTGTTCCTCGGGCTGCTCCTGAGCTGTGCGGTCTCGGTGTTCGCTGCCGACGACCTGCCGGAGGTGCAGCGCCTGATGAAACAGGGGCAGTTGCCACAGGCTCTCGAAAAGGTCGACGCTTATGTCGCCGGCAAGCCAAAGGATCCACAGGGGCGCTTCCTCAAGGGTCTTATCCTGACCGAGATGGGCCGCTCGGCGGAGGCGATGGCGGTGTTCGGCAAGCTGACCGAAGACTTTCCGGAGTTGCCCGAGCCTTATAACAATCTGGCGGTACTGCACGCGCAGCAGAAGCAGTACGAGAAGGCCCGCACGGCGCTCGAGATGGCGATCAGGACGCATCCGGGCTATGCCACGGCGTACGAAAATCTCGGCGACGTGTATGCCAAACTGGCCGGCCAGGCCTATGAGAAAGCGCTGCAACTCGAAGCCTCGAACAAGGGGGCGCGCAGCAAGCTGTCCATGATCCGCGAACTGACCGGCAATCCGGCGAGCGCAGCGATCAAGCCGGGTGGCGCGTCACGACCAGCGGGCGAGCCCGTGAAGACGGTCACTGCCGAGGCGAGGAAGGGGGGCGCGCCCTCGCCAGCCGGTGATGAGGCGGAGGTGAGGAGGGCGCTTGAGGATTGGGCCGGTGCCTGGTCTCGCAAGGAGGTCAAAGCCTATCTCGACTTCTACGCCCCCGATTTCCAGACGCCGGACGGCCTGTCTCGCCAGGCGTGGGAAGCCGATCGCGCTCAGCGCATCGGCAAGCCGGACAAGCTGTTGATCGAGCTCGATGACGTCAACGTGATCGTGGAGGGCGACCGGGCAACCGTCAGGTTCCGGCAGCGTTACAGTTCGCCGACCGCGAAGGGATCGGTCGGCAAGACGCTCATCTTCATGAAGTCGCGCGGGAAATGGCTGATCCAGCAGGAAAACACCGCCTGACCGGCAAATCCGGCGGCCCTGTCTTCCCACCTTCGGCGCAAGACGCCACCTGAGAAAAGTATGCAAAAAAGTCGCTTGATGCCGCGCATCCTCGTCCTCGTCGCTGGCGCGGCGCTTTCCCTCGCCGCTCTCGCGGCGCCTACCATAGAGATGCAGACGAGCATGGGGAAGATCGTGATCGACCTCGATTCCGAGAAGGCGCCGCGGAGCGTCCAGAACTTCCTGCAGTACGTCAACGAGGGCTTCTACAACGGCACCGTTTTCCATCGCGTCATTCCCGATTTCATGATCCAGGGTGGCGGTTTCACGGTGGACATGGAACAGAAGCCGACCCCGCGCAAGGTCGAAAACGAAGCCAGGAATGGTCTGAAGAACGATCGCGGCACGCTCGCCATGGCCCGTACCGCCGACCCCAATTCGGCGAGCTCGCAGTTCTTCATCAACCACAGGGACAACGCGTCGCTCAACTATCCCTCGCCCGACGGCGCCGGCTACGCCGTTTTCGGCAAGGTCACGCAGGGTATGGACGTGGTCGACAGAATCGCCAGGGTGGCGACCGGCAACCGCTCCATGCACCAGAACGTTCCTCTTGAGCCGGTCATCATCCAGTCCGTCAAGATCATCCCTGACGAGAAGCAAGGAAAACCATGATAAAGCTGCACACCAGTTTTGGCGTTATCGGTATTGAGGTGGACGCCGAGAAAGCCCCTCTCTCGGCCGCGAACTTCCTTTCCTACGCCGCCTCCGGCCACTACGACAACACCATTTTTCACCGCGTCATCCCGGGCTTCATGGTACAGGGCGGTGGTTTTGCGCCCGGCATGAAGCAGAAGCCATGCGGAGCCCCGATCAGGAACGAAGCAGACAACGGCCTCAAGAACGATGCCTACACGGTGGCCATGGCCCGCACGGCCGACCCGCACTCGGCCACCGCGCAGTTTTTCATCAACGCGGTGGACAATGATTTCCTCAATTTCCGTGCCCCCAACGCGCAGGGTTGGGGCTACTGCGTGTTCGGCAAGGTGGTCGAAGGGACCGACGTGGTGGACAAGATCCGGCTCGTCAGGACGGGCACTTCGGGTTTCCATAGTGATGTGCCGGTCGAGGACGTGCTGATCGAGCGCGCCGAAGTCTGCTGAACGCGACGGCCAGCCGTCTTGATCGTGTGCGCCGGCGCCCCGCTCTAGGAACGCTCGCGCCGTGATCTCGCCGGCTGCCGAGATCCTGCGCCGGGTTTTCGGCTATCCGGCGTTTCGCGGCGAGCAAGCAGCGATCGTTGACCAGATCGTCGGTGGCGGCGACGCTCTGGTCCTGATGCCGACCGGCGGCGGCAAGTCTCTGTGCTATCAGATTCCGGCCCTTCTGCGGCCGGGAGTTGGCGTTGTCGTTTCGCCGCTGATTGCCCTGATGCAGGACCAGGTGGATGCCTTGCGACAGGTTGGTGTGCAGGCTGCCTACCTGAACTCCTCGCTGGACTTCCGGGCGGTGGTGGACACCGAGCGCCGGTTACAGGCCGGCGAACTCGACCTGATTTACGTCGCGCCTGAACGTCTACTTACCGACCGCTTCATCGGCCTGCTCGAGCAGCTCATCGCGCGCGACCAGGTCTCACTGTTCGCGATCGACGAAGCGCATTGCGTTTCGCAATGGGGGCACGACTTCCGCCCGGAGTACATCCAGCTCTCGCAGTTGCACGAGCGCTTCCCCGGCATTCCGCGCATCGCCTTGACGGCGACAGCGGACCAACTGACACGGCAGGAGATCGTCAGCCGCCTCAGCCTCGAGGACGCGCGCCTGTTCGTTGCCAGTTTCGACCGGCCAAACATCCGCTACACCATCGTCGAGCGCGACAATCCGCGCAGGCAACTGCTCGCCTTTCTCGGCGTCCATGGCGGTGCGGCCGGAATCGTCTATTGTCTGTCGCGCCGCAAGGTCGACGAAACCGCTGCCTGGCTCAACGCCCAGGGCGTGACGGCCTTGCCCTACCATGCGGGGCTGGCGGCTGCCGACCGCCAACGCCACCAACAACGTTTCCTGCGCGAGGATGGGGTGGTGATGGTGGCCACCATCGCTTTTGGTATGGGCATCGACAAGCCCGACGTGCGTTTCGTTGCCCACCTTGACTTGCCCAGAAGCCTGGAAGCCTATTATCAGGAGACCGGGCGCGCCGGGCGCGACGGCGAAGCGTCGGAAGCGTGGATGACCTATGGACTGAATGACGTGGTGATCCACCGCCAGATGATCGAGGACTCGGCGGCGCCTGTAGAACAGAAACGCGTCGAGCGACAGAAGCTCGACAGCATGCTCGCCTACTGCGAGTCGGCGAGGTGCCGCCGCGTTGTGCTCCTCAATTACTTTGGCGAGGCGACGACGCCCTGCGGCAACTGCGATGTGTGTCTCGATCCGCCGGTGGTCTGGGACGGCACGGTGGTGGCCCAGAAAGCGCTGTCGGCAGCCTTGCGCACCGGCCAGCGTTTCGGTGCCGGACACCTGATCGATATCCTGCGCGGCAAGACTACCGACAAGGTTCTGCAGTTTGGGCACGATCGCCTGCCGACCTTTGGAGTTGGCGCGGACATGGACGATACCGGCTGGCGATCGGTGTTTCGGCAACTTCTGGCTGGCGGCCTGCTCGAAGCCGACGCCGCCGCTTGGGGCGCGCTGAAACTGACGGACGCCGCGCGTCCGGTGCTGAAGGGGGAGAGCCGGCTGCAACTGCGTCGCCAGCCAGCCCGCCCGCAGGGCAGGCTGGCCAGGACGAAGACGGCGACGACCCGCAGCAGCCTGCCGACGAACGATCCGCCGCTGGTCGCCACGCTGCGCCAGTGGCGGAGCGAGAAAGCCCGTGAGCAGGGTGTCCCGGCCTACGTCATCCTGCACGACCGCACACTTTACGAGATCGCCGAACTGCTCCCGAATTCCCGGCAGGCACTCCTCTCCGTGCCGGGTATTGGCCTGGCCAAGGCGGAGCGTTACGGCGAGGAACTGCTGGCGATCGTCGCCGGAAGTGCCTGAGCGCGACCTCGTCAGACCTGTGACGCAGGCACCAGGGGCGGTCGGGCAGCGTGGCAGTTGCCTGGGCCAGACTCGCGCCGTGTCGGATACGGGCGCAGCACGTCGAGCGCGACGCTCTGCCCCGACGGCTGCACGATGCGGACATGCTCACGCCGCAGCCCGCGGGCGTGCGGCAGACCACAGGAGTGGGCGATCATCTCCACTTCCTTGTTCATGTTCCGGCAGTAGGAGGCGACGCGCGCGGCCTTGTCCTCGACGACCAGGCCGCGCTGCAGGCGCGGGTCGTGTGTGGTCACGCCGGTGGGGCAGGTATTGGTGTGGCAGCGCAGAGCCTGGATGCAGCCCAGGGCGAACATGAAGCCGCGTGCCGTATTAACGAAATCGGCACCGGCAGCGAGCGCCCAGGCGACGCGGGCCGGAGTCACCAGCTGGCCGGCGGCGATCACCCGTATCCGATCTCTCAGACCGCTCGCGATCAGCGCGTCGACGACCAGCGGCAACGCTTCGTCGATCGACAAGGCCATGTGATCGGCGAGCGCCTGCGGCGCTGCGCCACTGCCGCCCTCGCCACCATCGATGGTCAGAAAGTCAGGCGCCGCCTGCAGGCCGCGCCGCGCGACCGCTGCTGCGAGATCCTTCAGGAACTGATCGCCGCCAATGGCCGTCTTGACGCCAACCGGCTTGCCCGTCAGCGCCCGCACATGCTCGACGAGGTCCAGTAGCTGGTCGATGTCGGCAATGTCCCGGTGGCGGTTCGGGCTCAGCGAATCCCGACCCTCGGGGATGCCGCGAATGGCCGCAATCTCGGGCGTCACCTTGTTGCCCAGCAGGACGCCGCCCTTGCCCGGTTTGGCTCCTTGCGACAACTTGATCTCGAAGGCCCGCACGGTCGCTTGCGCGGCCAGTTCGCACAGGCGTGGATCCGACAGGTGGCCGTTCTCGTCGCGTACGCCGTACTTCGCGGTACCGATCTGGAAGATGATGTCGCAGCCACCGTCCAGATGTCCGGGTGACAGGCCGCCCTCTCCGGTATCCAGCCAGCAGCCGGCCGAGGCGGCGCCGCGCGACAGTGCGCGCACGGCCGGCCGGGAAATCGCGCCGAAACTCATGGCGCTGATGTTGACCAGAGACCGGCCGGCAAACGGTGTCGCGCAATACCCCTCGCCGATCATCAGCGCCGGCGAGGGTTGCTGTTCCTCGTCGAGAACCGGGAAGGGGGCATTGACGAAGATCAGCGCCCCTGATTCGTGAATCCGGTAGGTCGATCCGAAGCCGATAATCCCGCCCTCGTTCTTCGCCATGCGGTACACCCAGCTGCGCGTTGCCCGGTCGAACGGCATCTCCTCACGATCGCCGAGAAAGAAGTACTGGCGGAAATACTCGCCGAGACGCTCGAAGAAGTAGCGCAGGTGACCGACCAGCGGAAAGTTGCGCAATACGGCATGCTTCTCCTGGGTGACATCCTGCACGTACAGATAGACCATCGTGCCGATGACGAAGAGGGCGAGGAGCGCGCCCAGGCTGGCAAGCAGTAGGTCGAACATTGACGGCTCCCTTCGGTGTTAGAATCGGCCACTCCGCTTGCTAGTGTACGGGATTTGTCATGACCTTTGCAGCCTTGCTCGATGCCGAGATCGAGCGCAACGTCATTGCCGCGCTGACCGAGGACGTCGGTAGCGGCGACCTTACCGCGCAACTCGTTCCGGCAGATCTGGTCAGTCGCGCCCAGGTCATCGCGCGCGAGAACGCCGTCCTTTGCGGCAGCGCCTGGTTCGCGCGCTGTTTCACCCGACTCGATCCAACGATCAGGATTGTCTGGCAGGCAGCGGATGGACAAGGTGTCGTTGCCGATCAACTGCTCTGCGAAATCGAAGGGCCTGCGCGTGCCTTGCTGACCGGCGAGCGCAGCGCGCTGAACTTTCTCCAGTTGCTCTCGGGCGTCGCCAGCAAGGCGCGGCAATTCGCCGACCTGGTCGCCGGCACGCGAGCGCAGGTGGTGGACACGCGCAAGACGATTCCCGGATTGCGTCTGGCACAGAAGTATGCGGTCAGTTGCGGCGGTGGCGGCAATCACCGACTCGGACTTTATGACGGGATCCTGATCAAGGAGAATCACATCCTCGCTGCCGGCAGCATCTCGGCGGCGCTGGCAAGTGCTGCGCAGCTTGCCGAGAAGGCGGCCGGCGTCTGCCAGTTCATTCAGATCGAAGTCGAAACCCTCGGCGAATTGCGCCAAGCCCTGGATGCCGGCGCGGCAATGATTCTGCTCGACAACATGGATCTCGACCAGATGCGCGAAGCGGTGGCTATTGCCGCGGGGCGTGCGATTCTCGAGGCTTCCGGCAACGTCAGCCTCGATACCGTGCGCGGCATTGCCGAAACCGGCGTGGATCGCATTTCAATCGGTGGCTTGACGAAGGATGTGCGGGCACTCGACCTGTCGATGCGTTTCCTGGCTTAGGCAATGGTCTGGACAACAAGAGAAGGGGTGGTTTGATGCTATTCGCGCTGTTCTACGTATTGGCTATCACGATTCTGATTCTGCACTTCACCGGGTTTCTGGCGAGGCACAATCTCGAATGGCTGGTGCTCGTGCTCGCCGCTGCGGTCTTTCCGGCCGTCATCTACCTCTAGGACGCCGATTCAGTCCGGTTCCCCCACCCAAACCGCGGCCGCCCGGCGCCTCCCGGCAAGCGACTCATCACCCTTCAGGCGTGGACGCCTTGCGCGATCAACTCTTTGACCGCGTCGACGCTCACGTCGATCACCGCAAACCGCTGCGGCAGGCTTTCGATGCCCTGCAGGCCGGGAGGCCTTTCGGGCTTGCACCCGAGGGCTTCGACGATCGTCTCCTCGAACTTTGCCGGCAAGGCCGTCTCGAGGACGACCATCGGCATCTCCGGCGTTCGCCACTCGCTCGCCACCTTGAGTCCGTCGGCGGTATGGGTATCGATCATCAGACCGTACTGCCCAAATGTCTGGCGGATCGTCGCCAGACGGTCGGCGTGCGTGCTCCTGCCCGAAACAAAGCCAAATTCGGGAAGGCGGGCAAAGAAAGGCGTGCCTGAAAGGTCGAAGCTGCCGCCAGCGTCGACCTCCGCCCACAGTCGGCGAATCACCGCCGGGTCGCGTCCAACCAGATCGAAGACAAAGCGCTCGAAGTTCGACGCCTTTGAGATGTCCATCGATGGACTCGACGTAGCAGAGGTCTCGGCAGCCGCGCGCGGCCGATAGACCCCGGTGCGGAAGAACTCGTCGAGCACGTCGTTTTCATTGGTGGCCAGGACCAGACGGCCGATCGGCAACCCCATCATGCGCGCTACGTGGCCGGCACAGATGTTGCCGAAGTTGCCGGACGGTACCGCAAAAGCGACCTGCTGATCGTTGCTGCCGGCGATGCCGCCGGTCGCCGCGAAGTAGCCCTTGAAGTAGTAGACGACCTGAGCGGCGACACGTGCCCAGTTGATCGAATTGACAGCACCAATCCGGTACCTGGCCTTGAAAGCGTGATCGTTGGACACTGCCTTGACGATGTCCTGGGCGTCGTCGAACATGCCGCGCACGGCTATGTTGTGGATGTTTTCATCGTGGAGCGAGTACATCTGCGCACGTTGAAAGGCGCTCATTCGCTCATGTGGGGAAAGCATGAAGACGCGCACGCCTTTCTTCCCCCGCAAGGCGTACTCGGCAGACGAACCGGTATCGCCGGAAGTGGCCCCGAGAATATTGATCTCTTCGCCCTGCCTGGCGAGAACGTATTCGAACAGATTGCCGAGCAACTGCATGGCCATGTCCTTGAAGGCCAGCGTCGGCCCGTTGGACAGTTCGAGGATCGCCAGCCCGGCTTCTCGCTGCGCCGGGTCGGGCGGTTCCAGCCAGCGCAAGGGCGTGATGTCGCTCGCCTGCGCACTGACACGCCCGTTGCCGTACGCCTCGGCAGTATAGGTACGCGCAACCAGGCGCGCCAGATCGTCGAGCGGGATATCGTCGATGAACTTGGTCAGTACGGCATGCGCCAAATCGGCATAGGCCATTCCCCGCCATTGATCGAGCTCGGTCCTGCTGACCTGCGGATAGTGGTCCGGCAGGTAGAGGCCGCCATCTGGAGCGAGCCCGCCAAGCAGAATCTGGCAGAAGGTCGGACCGGATGAATCCGCCGTGCTGGGGGGATTGCCGCGAGTCGAAATGTAGCGCATGGCGAGGACCGTGGGTGTGGCGCAGGAGGTTGCCGGGAAAACGGCAGTCTAGCACGCTCTTGCTGTCGAACCGGGCTCGCGGCGGCGACCTCGTCGGCGATGACTCAGGCGGTCACGACACAGTTCTTGCCGGCGCGTTTGGCGGCGTAGGTCGCCGCATCGGCACGCTGGAGCGAGTCTTCGAGCGACTCGCCGGGTCCCTGAACGACGACCCCGGCACTGAAGGTCACTACGACGTCCCGGTCCGGCAGGGCGTTGGCGGCCAGGTGACGCTGAAAGCGCGCAATCGCCGTTGCCGCTTCGGAAAGACCGGTTTCCGGCAGCAGCAGGACAAACTCTTCGCCGCCGAAGCGGCACAGGATATCCGAGGGGCGCAGGGCAGCGCGCAGGCCCTTGGCCAGGTGAACGAGCGCCTCGTCACCAGCCTGGTGGCCCAAGGTGTCGTTCAGCCGCTTGAAATCGTCGAGATCGATCAGGGCCAGCGCGAGCCGACTGCCGTTGCGGCGCGCGCGGGCGACTTCGCGCTGGTAAGCGTCATCGAAACCGCGGCGGTTGAGTGCGCCGGTCAGGGCGTCGGTAAAGGCGGCCGCGCGCGCTTCGTTCAAGGCTGCTTCGAGTTCCCCGATGCGAACTTCGGCCGCCAGCAGTTCGAGGATCGGCGCTGCCGGCCTCGTCGCATCGATCTGCCGAATGTGCGAGTGGCGGGAACGCCCGATGACTGCCGATCGGCCGATGGCCTCCTGTGCGGCCAACTGGATGCTCGCCGGACGCCGATGCAGCCGCCGCGATGCGCGTCTCGACGAATGAACAAGAGGTGACTGATCATGCTTGAACATTTTGCTGACTCCGTCCGAAGTGCCGCTGCGAGTGGGTGATACCCCCAGAAACGGACGCTCGGCGGGAATCTTGAGACGTATTTCACGGAAAACGCGCAACGCTTTGTTTCGTAGCAATTATCAAGAGGTGCCGGGGGCGTTCCGGGCGACTGCCAACGAGCCAAGCAGAGCGGTCACGAAGAACAGCATAGCGGCTGCTGCCAGCCAGATTCCGGCGTGCGCACCCAGCGCCAGGAGGGTACCGGAGACGACGAAGAGCAGCGAACGTGCGGCACCACCGCGGCGCAGTTCGGCAAGCATCCGTTCGCGAGCGCAGGTGCGCCTGCCGGGGTGACGCCAGACCGGGAGCAACTGCGAAAGGGCTCCGGTGACCAGCGGCATGAGGAAGGCAACGACAAACGCCGGCACGGCGTTCTGCCCCTCGACAACACCGAAAGCGTGGGCAATCCCGAAGACGAGCAGCAGCGAGAAGCCGACCAGGGCGGCGAGCAGCGCTGCTGCGCCGCCGTCGCCGAGCAATGTCCGCCAGCCGTAGCGGCGCGACCACGAAACGCCGGTCCGGAGGACCACGGACAACAACATCAGCGCACCGGCGATTGCCAGCGCTGGCGCGAACGCGGCACCCAGCGCGATACCCAGCACCGCGCCGCCAGCCATCGGCAGGTCACGTCGCAGGCGCGCCGCGGCGTCGGCATCGGGTCCGCTCAATACGGTCGGCAGCAATACCTGGAGGGTGCCCAGCGCGCTCAGGCCGATGAAGCCAAGCGTGTTCAGATGCAAATGCAGCAGGCGCAGTTCCCGCCGCATTTCCGGCCAGCCGTTGATGGCGGGTACGAGCGCCATCGCCAGGCTCAGGCAGACGATGGCGGCGAGGTACCAGCGCCAGCCGGGATGCGGGCTTCCCAATGTACGCCGGGCCCGCGACATCAGCCACCCGGCAAACAGGAGTGCAACCAGCAGCATAACGACGGCGGCGACGACCATGGCCAAGGGAGGCGCCGTTCCGGTGAAGCCGAAAAAGGCTGTGCCGCCTGCGCACTGCAACAACAGCGGCGCCCAGCTCAGCCCACGACGCGGACTGCCGCTGCGCGTCAGCACCGGCATGAAATGCGTGATCGCGCCGAGGATCAGTGGGGCGATGCCGACCGCCAGAACCAGGTGGGCGACCGCCGGCGGCGACAGGCTGGCCGATTGCAGCAGCACGAGTGCGGCAATGAAAACCGCCACGGCCGAGAGGCCCAGGTAGATCAGCACGGCGTCATTCCGGGCAAGTTGGTATCAGCGCGCGGCCGATCGCGGGCAGTCGGTACCTTGCCAATGCCGTCGGCGGCGACGACCGCCTGGAGCGCCGGCGTCAGGTGGTACGGGTGAAATCGATGACGATGGCTCCCGCTTCGCGCTGCACATAGCGGATCACCAGTGTATCGCCATAGTGGTCCCGTAGTTGCGCGAGCAAGGGCAGCGGATCGTGGTCATTGCAGAAGCGCATCGTTTCGCCGACGATCAATGCGTCGAGCGCCCCAAAAATCGCCGCATGGCGAAAGCGTTTGGCGACACCGCGGGCATCAAAGGGGTAGATGGCTTCCTGAGTGGGCTGGCCGCAAGCATGCATGGGGGTCTCCGCAGGCGTTTGATGGTTGATGAGTCGGCATTTTCGGACTCCGAACGGCTGTTGTCTTTGATCTGGGCAGGCAATACCCGTATCGCCCATGCGGGCGTCGGGTGCGTGCGACAAGCATCCGACTGTCCGCTCCCGGGTGACCGCGAGGAGCGATTGACATTGACGGCAGCATGCGAGGATACTCCACCTCCGGTAGTTGCATTCGCTTTTCGCAGCGATGAGGGTTCCAGGGGGCGTCCTTTCGACTGACGGTGCAGAATCTCACGCTTATTCCCTTGTGTTCTTGCTACTTTGGGACCTTTCACGCCATCGACGACGGGAGGTCGCGAGTGCGCTGTCGCCAGTCGACGCGTTCGTCGCTTGTCGTGGCAATGACGATGTTTATGGTTGATCCGGCGGGTCCTGGCTGCCTTGGCGTCAGATCCGGCACGCTGCTGATGGATGGTGTCTGATGATGCTCTGGCGAATTGTCTTTTCCCTCGTCGTGCTGGCGGGGCTCGCGCTTGGCGCGCTGTCTTCGGCGTCTGCTGCCGAGCGCCGAGTCGCTTTGGTAATCGGCAACGCCAAGTATAAGGAAGCGCCCCTGACCAATCCCGTAAACGATGCCCGTGACATGGCAGCGGCACTGCAGCGGACGGGCTTCGAAGTGATCATGGCGATCGACGCCACGCAGAAGGAAATGAACCGTGCCATCGCCAAGTTCGGCGACCGCCTGACGACCGACAGCGTCGCCCTGTTCTACTACGCCGGGCACGGCATGCAGGTGCGTGGCAAGAACTACCTCATTCCGATTGACGCCGAGATCAAGAGCGAGTCTTCGGTACGCGTCGAGTCGGTCGACGTCGATGGGGTTCTCGATCAACTCAGCACCAGCGACCTGAATGTCGTGATCCTCGATGCCTGTCGCAACAATCCCTTCGAGCGGCGAGCGAACCGCAGCGTCGGCGCCGCCGGTCTGGCGCAGATGGAGGCCCCGAAAGGCAGCCTGATCGCCTATGCGACGGCGCCGGGCCGAACGGCCGCCGATGGTGATGGTCGCAACGGCCTGTATACGCAGGCACTCCTGAAATACGTGCAGGAGCCGGGTCTGACGATCGAGCAGGTCTTCAAGAACGTCCGCCGGGAGGTTGCCAAGGCCACCCGCGACGGGCAGATTCCCTGGGAATCCTCGTCGATGACGGGCGACTTCTTCTTCATTCCCGGATCACGTCCATCGCCGGCATTCAGCCAGCCGGTGGCGTCAATTCCATCAGGCAAAGCGCCAGCCGCGCCAGAAGCCAGGCCGGCACAGGTGCAGGAGGTGACCTCGCCCGCGGGCCTGGCAAGGCAGAATGGCTCCGGCCAGGGGAGCGCGGCGTCGAGCGTGTCGCAGCCACCGCCCCCACCCGCCCCGGCGGTCCCGTCCCAATCGCCGGTGACGCCGGAGCCCGCGACATCCCCGGCCAGACCGGAAACGCTGGCGGCGCTGTCCGCACCCACTGCTCAACCCGCAGCCGAGCCGGCCGCCGCCATCAACAAGCCCGAGCCGCCGGCCGAAGTCCGCGAGCGCGTGATCAAGACCGAGGCGTTCACCGCTACCGGCAAACTGTCGATTGAGCGCCTGACCGGCGCCATGACTGGCGAAGGCACCATCCAGTGGGCCAATGGCGACCGCTATGAGGGAACCATGATCGCCGGCCGGAAGCATGGCAAGGGCATCTTCACCTGGAGCAACGGGCAGCGCTACGACGGCGAGTGGGCCGACGACGTGATCAACGGCAAGGGTGTCCTCCATTACACCAACGGTGACCGCTACGAAGGCACGTTCACGGATGGCGAGCCGCACGGCACGGGAACCTACACGATGCGCAACGGTGATTTCTATACCGGCGCGTGGGTGAGTGGCAACCGACATGGCCAGGGCCGCCTGACCTGGACGACGGGCGACTACTGGGAAGGCGAATTCCGTGACGGCAAGCAAACGGACAACGGTCGCATGCATTCCAGCCAGGCGATGGTCGCCAAGATCGCCGAGCAGGCAGCCGCGGGTGCCGACAAGGGCGCCGCGAAGAAGAAGGGCAAGTAGAGCGCACGCGCGCCGGCGAATCCGCGGGCGGTCCTGGGCGAACCGATGAACGAGCGGCCCGGTCCCTTCAGCGATGTGCTGGCCTGCCATCGTGCCGGACGCTACCGGGAGGCGGAGGCCCTGCTGCTTGAGTCACTGGCCAGGCAGCCGCGGCAGCCCGACACCTGGAACCTCATGGGGGCCACGCTGGCAGGGCTTCGTCGCTACCCGGACGCGGAGAACGCCTACCGGCGGGCTCTCGCGCTGCAGCCAGATCACCTGGGTGCGCTCAACAATCTCGCCGTCCTCTTGCGCCAGACCGGGCGCGCCGAGGAGGCGCGCCGAACCTACCTCGAAACCTTGCGGCACGAACCGCGGCACGTCGACGCCTGGAACAACCTTGCTGCCCTGCACGCCGCCCGCCAGGAGTACGATCAGGCATTGACGTGCTACCGCAAGGTGCTCGAACTGCAGCCCGACTACGGGCACGCGCTCGGTGCGGCAGCCAACGCCATGGCGATGCTCTGGGAGTGGTCCGGGCGCGCCTCGATATGCCAGAGGCTGGCCGACGGAATCCGCGCCGGCGCGAGCGTCACGGTACCCTTCGTCGTGCTTTCCCACCTCGACGAGCCCGAACTGCAACTGGCCGGCGCGCGCGCCTGGGCGCGCCGATTCGACGCCGTCGCGATGGGACCGTTGCCGGTGTGGCAGCATGACCGCCTTCGCGTAGCCTATCTGTCGGCGGACCTGCGTGAGCACCCGGTGGGTCTGCAGATCGCCGAACTCATCGAACGGCATGACCGGCGGCAGTTTGAATGGTTCGGCGTCTACTTCGGGCCGCGGGTACCTGGCGACGCCACCCATCGTCGCCTGCGCCTGGCCTTCGACAGCTTCCTCGACATCGCCCGTCTCTCCGACGAGGAGGCTGCGCGGCGCCTGCGGGCGCTGGAAATCGACATCCTGGTTGACCTCGGCGGGCACACCCTCGACGGCCGGCCCGGACTGGTCGCTCGGCGGCCGGCGCCGATCCAGGTGAACTGGCTTGGCTATCCCGGAACATCAGGGGCGAGCTGGATCGACTACATTGTCGCAGACCGCTTCCTGGTGCCGCCGGAAAGCCGCAGCGGCTATTCGGAGCGCATCGTCTACCTGCCGGACTGCTTCTGGGTGAGTGACTCGCAGCGGCCAGCGGCTGGGCGCGTACCGGAGCGCGTGGAACTGGCGCTGCCGGCGGAAGGCTTCGTGTTCTGCTGCTTCAGCCACAGCTACAAGCTCAATCCGGCGATGTTCGCGGTGTGGATGAGGCTCTTGCGGCAAGTCGCGGGCAGCGTTCTCTGGCTTCTCGCCGCCAAGCCCGAGGCCGAGGAACGCCTGCGGCGGGAAGCCGATCGGTGCGGCGTCGATCCGACACGCCTGGTGTTTGCGCCGCGCATCGACCTTGCCGCGCATCTCGCTCGGCATGCGCAGGCAGACCTGTTCCTCGACACCCTGCCTTTCAACGCCATCACCACCACCAGCGTCGCCCTGCACGCGGGATTGCCGGTTCTCAGTTGCTCCGGTCGCAGCTTTGCCGCTCGCGGGGCCGGTAGCCTGCTGCAGGCCGTCGGGATGTCGGCCCTGGTCACCGGCAACCTGTCGGACTACGAGGCGAGAGCGCTGGAACTGGCCACCCATCCGGAACGTCTGGCCAGTCTGCGCCGGGCCCTGGCCGAGCGTCTGCAGACCGGCCCGCTGTTCGACGCCGAGCGTTTCCGACGTCATCTCGAGGCGGCTTACCGCGCCATGTGGACGCGCTGGCAGGGCGGGGAGGCCCCGGCCGACATCGTCGTCCGCGCTGCCGGTACGGCGACGGCCGCCTGAGCGCGCCGGCAAGCCAACGGCGCCTTGCCGAAAATCCTCGTCGCGATTCGGCCGCCAGCGCGTCGTCGGCAACAGGTACAATTCTCGTGGCTGTTTGCCGATCGGCCACTGGCGCCGACGCTGCGGTTGCGGAGATCCTGAATCGCTGTAAGCCTGGGCCCATGCGCCGTTACCTGAAGAAATTCCTGCCCGACCACGAAGCCATTCGCGCCAACCCCTGGTTGCGGCCGTTTCAATCCTCGTTGCTACACCCGCGTCTCTGGCATCTCAACCGCCACTCGGCAGCCGGCGCGGTTGCCGTCGGCCTGTTCTGCGGACTGATTCCGGGACCACTGCAGATGATCGGGGCGGCGATCGGCGCGCTCGTCTTCCGCGTCAATCTGCCGCTCGGCCTGCTGGTCACGCTGTACACCAACCCTTTCACCATCGTGCCGCTGTACCTGCTGGCCTACCAGCTTGGTCGCCTGCTCATCGGCGACAATACGGGTTTCGTGGCTCCGCCCGAGTTCGGCGCCACCAGCTTCGGCAACTGGACCGACGCGATGCGCATCTGGATGCTCGGCGTCTCGATGCCGTTGGGCGTCGGCCTGGTGACGCTCGCCTGCGCTCTTTCCCTTGTCGGTTACCTGGCGACGCGGGTCGCCTGGCGCATCTATCTGGTGCATGCCTGGAGACGTCGACAGCGCCGGTGTTGACGACTGACGAGCGCTGCCGGCACTTGCCCGGTGGGCATGCGTCTGATCGAGACGACGCATCGGGGGCGGAATGGGCTGGATAGGCCTCCCGAAGTGCCTCCCGAGTTGCATCTTTTGCCTGATTGGTACAGCATGATTCGTTGGCTGTGAACACGATGGAGGATTCGAAATGATTTCAGCGCTGCGTCGGCTCAGTTTGATGAACCGCCTTTCCCTGACGGCAGTCCTCGCCTTGCTGGCCATGTTGCTGATCGTCTGGGAGAGCCTGTGGTCCTTGCACGGCCTGTTGTACAGCGACCGGCAGGTGAAGACCCGGCATCTCGTCGAGACGGCGATCAGCGTCCTCGATCACTATCACGGCCTGCAAAAGGCGGGTACCCTCAGCGAGGACGAAGCGAAGCAGCGGGCCGTTGCGGTGGTCAAGGGCCTGCGCTACGAGAAGACCGAGTATTTCTGGATCCAGGACCTCGGCAAGCCGGTGCCGCGGATGGTGATGCATGCGACGGTGCCGGCCCTCGATGGCAAGGTGCTCGACGAAGCTCGCTTCAACAAGGCCATCTCGTTGCAGGCCGGGCTGAATGGCAGCAAGGTCAGCGTCGACGGGAAGAATCTGTTCGTCAGTTTCAACGAGGTGGTCGAACAGGCCGGCGATGGCTATGTCGAGTACCTGTGGCCCAAGCCGGTTGCCGGCGGCGGCGTCACCAGCGAGTTGTTCACCAAGCTCTCCTATGTCAGGAAGTTCGAGCCCTGGGGCTGGGTCGTCGGGTCCGGAATCTACATTGACGACGTTAATCGGATTTTCCGGGAAGAAGCGATACACAGTGTGCTGTTCGCCATCGGGGCCACCCTGGTGCTGCTGCTCGCCGGCTGGCTGGTCAGGAAGAGCATCGTCAGCGAGTTCGGCGGCGAGCCTCGCGTCGCTCTCGCGGCGACCAGCAGGATCGCCGATGGCGACCTGACGCATGCGATCCCGCTGCAGTCGCGCGACAAGGACAGCGTGCTGTTCGTGCTGGCGCACATGCAGAACAGCCTCAAGGACATGTTGCGGGCCATCTTCAGCAATGCCAGCAGGCTGCAGGCGAGCATCGAGCGGCTTTCCGCCGAGTCGAACCAGATCAACCTCGCCACCCAGGTGCAGGCGGGTGCAGTCAACCACACACGCTCGGCGATCAGTGACGTTTCGGCAAGCGTCGAGGTGGTGAACGGATTGGTGCATGCGACTGAAGACGGTGCGCACGAAGTGGCGCGGCGCGCCCACGATGGCGCCGATGTGGCGGCCAAGGTGGCGGCCGAGATGCAGGCCATCGCCAACACCGTGGCGGTTTCCTCGGATCAGGTCTCGCGGCTCGTCGCCAGCACCGGCGAGATCGGCCAGATGGCCAGGGTGATCAAGGAGATCGCCGACCAGACCAACCTGCTGGCGCTCAACGCGGCCATCGAAGCCGCTCGCGCCGGTGAGCAGGGACGCGGTTTTGCCGTCGTCGCCGACGAGGTGCGCAAGCTCGCCGAACGAACGAGCAAGGCGACCAGCGAGATTGGCGCGATTCTCGACGGCATCCGGACCGACACCGAGAGCGCGGTGGAGGGAATGAAAGCGGCGGCGCCGGTGATCGCCAGCGGTGTCACGCAGGCGAACTCGGCCGCCGACACCCTGCACGCCATCGAGGAGCAGGCGCAGGACACCTTGCAGAAGATGCAGGCGCTGTCGCAGGCGACGCGCGATCAGACGCGACGGATCGAGGACATCGTCAGCAACGTCGATGAGGTGATGAACGCGTCTGGACAGACCGAGGCTGTGATCAAGCAATCGCTGCAATCGGCGGCCGATCTCGAACAGGCGTCGAGCGAAATGTTCTCGATGGTGCAGCGCTTCCGCATCGGCGAGGTCGCTGCCGGAGGATTGCCGCCGACCGGCGACGGCCGAGCGGCGGCCAAGCCGCTGCTCGAGTGGTCGACGGCGCTGGCGGTCGGTCATGCGGAGATCGACCGCCAGCACCAGGTGCTGATCGAAATCGCCAACCGGCTCAACAACGCCATGGGCTCGGGAGCTGGCCGCACCTCGTGCGGCACGATTCTTGACGAACTTCTGAACTATACGGTCAACCATTTCTCGTTCGAAGAGAAACTGATGGAGAAGCACCACTACGCGGATCGCGAGGCGCATCTCGCCAAGCATCGCGACCTCATCGAACGCGTCAAGACGTTCAAGCGCCAGTACGAGAGCGGTGGCACGATCTCGGTCGAGCTGATGGGCTTCATCCGCGACTGGCTGGTGAACCACTTCCTCAAGGTCGACCGGGCGCTGGCGCGCGATCTGGCCAGCCGCGGCGTTTCCTGAAAGCGGCCGTGATGGTGCGGGGTTCCCGGCGTGGCGATGGCCTGTCAGTCTGGCGCCGGCACCCACAGGCGGCTGGCGGCGATGACTGATCCCGGCCGACAGTTGCGCCGTCGGCGTGCGCAGGGTCTGGCGATCGTCGTCGCGGCCTACGTGCTGTCCTTCTTTCAGCGTTTCGCGCCGGCCGGCATCGCCCAGGACCTGATTGCCGCGTTCAATACCACGGCATCGTCGCTGGGTGTACTGGCAGCGACCTACTTCTATGTCTACACGCTCATGCAGGTGCCGACCGGTATTCTCGTCGATACCCTCGGGCCGCGCCTCATCCTCCTGCTTGGCGGTGGTATCGGTGGCGCTGGCAGTCTGCTGTTCGGCCTGGCGCCCACTCTCGACCTGGCGCTACTGGGGCGTACGCTGATCGGGTTGGGCGTTTCGGTGACTTTCATTGCCATGCTCAAGATCATCGCCGTCTCCTTTGACGAACGGCGCTTTGCCAGTCTGGTCGGCGTCAGCATGCTGATCGGCAATCTCGGTTCGGTGCTGGCCGGTGCCCCGCTCTCCTGGCTGGCGCAGATCACCGGTTGGCGAGGCATTTTCGTCGGTCTGGCGCTGCTTTCCGTGCTCCTGGGCATCGGCTGCTGGTGGCTGCTGCGCGAGCATTCGGACGCTGCCGAGAGCCTGTCGGTGACCGACGGCAAGCCGCGCTTCGACCGCACGGTGGTGATCTCCGGACTGCTGACGGTATTGAGAAACCGTGACACCTGGCCGGTCGTCTGCGTCAACTTCGGCATCTGTGGCAGTTTTTTTGCCTTTGCCGGCTTGTGGGCCACGCCTTTCCTGACCACCGCGCACGGCATGACCCGAGCCGTCGCCGCCAACCACGTGAGTCTCTACTTCGCCGGTTTTGCCCTTGGCTGTGTTTTTGTCGGGACGCTCTCCGATCGGCTCGGCCGGCGCAAGCCGGTGCTCGTGGCGAGCACTCATCTGTACGCGCTGATCTGGCTGGTCTGGTTGTCGGGAGCGGCGCTGCCCCTGGCAGCGAGCTACCTGCTGTTTGCGCTGATGGGCGTCGTGACAGCCAGCTTCACCCTAACCTGGGCCTGTGCCAAGGAACTCAATCCGCCACTGCTCTCCGGAATGTCGACCAGCGTAACCAATATGGGGGGCTTCCTGGCTGCCGCCATCCTGCAGCCATTGGTCGGTTGGGTCATGGATCAGACCTGGCAGGGTGGTGTGACGGCCGGCGGGGCACGCCTCTACACGCCGGCAGATTTCCATGCCGGCCTGCTTCTGCTCGCCGCCATGGCGGGTCTCGGCGCACTGGCCTCGTGGCGCATCCGGGAGACCGGTTGCCGGAACATCTGGCGGCCGGTGGGCTGATTGAAGCTTACCCCTTCGCCGTCTGGACGCGGGCGAAGTGGGGGCCGTCAGCGCCGCTCATAGACGAGTTCGACTCGACGCATCGTTCGCCGACAGGCCTCGCTGTCACACGCCTGCTTGCTGCTTTGCTCGCTGCCGACCGGCAGCCGCCGAATCTGGCTGCGCGGCACGCCAAGCGAGCGCAGGCGGTCGCTTACTGCCTCGATACGCTTGTCGGCGACGGCCAGGTTGTAGGCGGCGCTGCCAAGATTGTCGGTGTGGCCGACCAGGGTCACCACCAGTTGCGGATCTTCCTTCAGTTTCTGTGCGTTCTGACGCAGGATATCGGCGCTCTCGCTGTCGATCATCGTCTCGCCGAAGGCGAAGTAGACCACTCGCCTGGTCTCGTCATCGGCAAATGGGGTCGGTGCCTTGGCCGACCCCACACGGACCGGTGTCGCCGGAACTCGCGACGGCTGCTCCCGGGCCGCTGCGGCCTGTCCGGAATCCCCGGGCGGTGCTTTGTCGGTCGTAGCGCAAGCGCTCAGGACAAGGACGCAGGCCAGGCAGAGGGGGGGGGGAAGGCGAGGAAACAGCATTGGCGGTGCACCGGCGAGTCGAGACAGGAGGGGACGCTACGGGGAGCTAGTTTAACAACGATTGCAGCCGTGCGGGTTGCCGCTGCTGTGCACGCATCCGCGTATCCCGCCGCTGGCGACCCGGTCATCGGCGTCGCAAGGCGCTGAGCGGCAGCGAATGCGTGTCAGGTCAAGGGCTGCTGGCGATGCCGAAGGCAGCAGCTTCTGTGGCAAGATGGCCTGATGCGCATGCTCCTCCGTCCCTGAGGCACGACCGATGAACGCTACCCGCCAACTGGCCGGCATCGGCTTCGGCCTCACCGCCTACGCCATGTGGGGTTTCTTCCCGCTCTTCTTTCGCCAGCTTGCGCACGTTTCGCCGATGGACGTGTTGAGCAACCGCGCCGTCTGGGCCTGCCTCCTCGTCGGCCTGCTGCTCACGCTGCGGCGGCAATGGGGCAAGGTCGCGGCGGTCTTCGGACAATCGCGCCAGTTGCTGATGCTGACCATCGCCGCCTTCCTGATCGGCAGCAACTGGCTGGTCTTCCTGTGGGCCGTCGCCAACCAGCAGGTCGTTGCTTCGAGCCTGGGCTATTTCCTGACGCCGCTGGTAAACGTCCTGCTCGGGCTCGTGGTGCTGAAGGAGCGCCTGAATCGCCTGGAGTGGGTCTCGGTTGCTCTGGCACTGGCGGCGATGACCAACGAAATCGTCAGCCTTGGGAGCCTGCCCTGGGTGTCGCTGGTCCTCGCCGTCACCTTCGGGACCTATGGTCTGGTCCGCAAGCAACTGCCCGTCGATGCCGTCTCCGGCCTGTGGCTGGAGACGCTGGCGATGCTGCCGGTGTGCGGGCTGTACGCGTTCTGGCAGGCGCAGGCCGGGCATCCAGTGTTCACCGGGCACGACCTCCGGACCACGGGCTTGTTGATCAGCGCCGGCGCGCTCACCGCGCTGCCCTTGATGGCCTTCGCCGCAGCCACGCAGCGGCTGGATCTGGCGAGCGTCGGCATGCTGATGTATATCAATCCGACGCTCCAGTTCGTCACGGCAGTCTGGCTTTTCGGCGAGCCGATGCAGAGTGCGCGCCTGCTCAGTTTCGGGCTGATCTGGCTCGGTCTGCTGGTCTTCAGTTGGAGCGCCTGGGGGAAGTATCGCCAGCCACGTTGATCGGGTGAAACCCGTAGAACGATTGCACAGGAGGACTCGCCTTGCCAAACGCCGAATTTGACCTGTTCATCAGCTACCGCCGCAGCGACTCGGCCGGACACGCGCGGGCGCTGTATCGCGATCTCTGTCGCCGTTTCGACAAGCAGCGCATTTTCTTCGACCGCGAATCGATCGAAGCCGGGTCGGTCTTTCCCGACCGCTTGCGCGAGGGTATCGATGCCTGCCGTGTCCTGCTTGCCCTGATCGCGCCGGGGTGGCTGGACGCGAAGAACGCCGCCGGTCAACGCCGCCTCGACAGCGAAGACGATTTCGTGCGCCAGGAAATCGCTGGCGCGCTGCGTCTTGGTCGCCACGTGATCCCGGTCCTCTTCGACGATACGCCGATGCCCGACGCCGGGCAGTTGCCGGAGGTTCTGTGGCCGCTCGCCGCCTGCGATGCGCTGTTGCTGCGCGGCAAGAATTTCGAATACGACGTGCAACTGGAGGAACTGATCCGGCTGCTCGCCGCCGTCCCCGGGATGCCGGTGCCGCTGCCGGCGGGGGCCGGGGTGGTGATCGGCGCCGGGCTCGATTTCGATGTCTATCGCCGCACCCCCTACGTGCTAATCCGCTTGCGGGCGCCATTGCGTGCCGCCTTTCAACCGCTGATCGACGATCGCACCCGCTTCTTCGCCGGGCGACGGCAGGTAGTCGAGCGCATCATGCAATTCACCTCGCGCGACGAGGGCGGTTACCTGGTCATCACCGCTCCACCCGGTTTCGGCAAGACGGCACTGATGGCCAACCTCGTCGCCGCCACTCCCGAGGCCTTCGCGTACCATTTCTTCGCCCCGGTCTATGGTGAGGAGACTCTCGACGAGAAGTTCTTCCTGCAGAACGTCCTGCAACAGATGGCCGCCTGGCACGGACACAACGCCGAACTGCCCGAGGCGATCAACGAACTGCGGGCGCTCTACCAGACCTTCGTCGACACACCGCTGGAGCACGATCAGGTGCTGGTCCTCGACGGTCTCGACGAAGTCGCACACTGGCAGCTTGCACCCTACCTGGGCCGGCGCCTGCCGGCGCATCTGCACCTAGTCGTGACGCTGCGCGATGTCGGCCAGGACTGGCTCCGCGACTACGCATTTCCCGCCGATCAGGTCACGCCGCTGGCGCTCGGCGGCCTCGATCGCGATGACATCCGGCAGTTGTTCGCCGGACTGGGGGCGGCCGGCGCACGCATCGCCGGCAATCCGGTGCTGCTCGAACAGATCGTTGACCGGGCAGCCTATGCGGACGCTCCCGGCTTGGGCGCCGACCCGTTCTACGTCCGCTTCCTGGCCGAAGACGTTGCCGCCGCCGAAGTCACGCCGGAGCAGATCGCCGACCAGCCCAGGGGGCTGGATGCCTACCTGGATCGCTGGTGGAAACAGATCGTCCAACTCGCCGGCGACGCCCCGCTGCGCGATCTGTTCGGCACGCTTGCGGCGGCGCTTGGGCCGATCGCGCGCGGCGATCTCGAAGCGATCAACGCCAGCCTGCGCGACGACTGGGCCGGCGATTTCTTCGAGCAGGTACTGAGCCGCGTACGTCGCCTGGTGCGACGGGACGGCGCCGGCCGCTACGGCCTCGCGCATCCGCGCCTGCGGCAGTACGTCGCCGATCCGCGGCGAATCGGCAAGATCAACGACTACCGCGGCCGCGTGCTCGAATACTGCCGGCGCTGGCCGGAGCACCGCAGCCCCTATGCGCTGACCTGTCTCGGCACGCACCTCGCCGAAGCCGGCCACCTCGACGAGCTGGCACGGCTCTTTTCGAGCGAGTGGCTGGCGGCGCAATGGTCGATCCTCCACACCTGGGCCGCGCTGATCGCCGATATCGAGCGTGTCGCCAAGGCGCTGCTGGCGCTGCCGGCGCCCGATTACCCGCGCATCCTGGGCTTGGTCGTCGCGCGCCAGACCGCTCGCGAGTTGATGCTGGGCTTTCCCGACGAGGTCTACGTGGCGTGGACGGCGCAGGGCGAGAGCGAACGCGCGCTCGCCTGTCTCGGCGCCCTCGGCAAGACAGGCGCGCGCGCGATCAACCCGTTGCTGGCGGTTGCCGGCAAGCTCCTCGAAGTGCACCGTGAAGGCGCGGACGACCATGCCGAGCAGGCGGCCGAACTTCTCCAGCAGGTGATCGACCAGTTGCCGCTCGTCCGCCGGACCAACGAGCAGCACCAGATCGTCTCGGCGCTGGCGGCGCTGCTGCCGCGCGAACGCGGTCTGCCCGAGCTTCGGCGGTTGCAGTTGCTGCGTCAGGCGGTCGAGTTCGCCGAGCGGGCCGATGACCTGGTGCTCCGGGCGGCCGCTCTGGGCAGCCTGGCCTCGGCCCTGGCGGCATCCTCCACCGATCGCGAGCAGGCGCGCCCACTGCTCGATCGCGCACGCACGGCGCTTGCCGGTATCGATTTTCCGGCCGATCGCGCCTTCGTCTTCGCCAGCCAGTTGCCGGCGCTGCAGATCCTGGCGCCGGCGACCGTCCTCCCCGAGCTGACGGCACTCGTCAACCAGGGGAAGGCTCTGCTGCAACACGGGTCCCTGGCGAAGAGTCCCTTGATCAGACTCCTCGAACGCTGGCGTCCCGGTGACGGCGAGCAGCGCCAGGAGACGATAGCGCTGCTCTGCCGCCTTGCCGCGCTCTATCTCGATACGACGGTGGCGGACTACGCCGGCGTCGCCCTCTCGGTCATCGTTCCCGATCTCTGCTGGCTGGGCCGAGTCGACCTTGCTAGCGACCTCGTCGAACGCTGCTGGGCTGCCGATGCCGTCGAGGGGGCGCGTATCGTCGCCTATGCAATCGATACGCTGGAGGAGCTGCTGCCGGAAAAGGTCTCCGCGTGGCTGGTCGCGGCCGCGCCGCTGACCGACCCCGCCCACCACGACATGCCGATCAACCGTGAGCTATTCACCGCCGCGGTGGCGAACGCGCGCGCGGCCACCGGTGACTGGCACGGGGCGCTCGAGCTGGCGGCGACGCTGCGCGGCAGTGAGCGAGCGGATGCCCTGGTGGGCTTGCTGCGGCGGCTGGGCGCGGCGAGTCAGGTCGAGGCCACGCAGCGCGAGTCATTGGTGGATGAAATCCTCGCTCTCGCCGGGGATGCCGACGAGGCGGCGAGAAACGACGGAATGGCCCGGGTGGTTGCCGTTGCCGCGCAGGTGCTGGGCGGTGCGGCGGGCAGCCGGGGTGAGGCGCTGCTGGCGCAGGCGACCGCACTGTGTCTGGCGCGCTTGCCGGAAGGCGACCTCGACGAACTGCGCCGCTTGCTGGCCGTGGCCTTGCACGCCGACGGGGCCAGCGCGGAAGCCTTGCGCGTGGTGAGCGGGATGACCTGGGTGGACGGCGTTGCCGCGACGCTAACGTTCCTGGCGCAAGCGATGGCGGCCGATCCGGGTCGGCGTGATGCCTACGTCGAGGTATTGATCGAACAGTTGGCGGAACGCGCCGGAGCGGCGCTCTACGGCGACGCCTTGCGCGCGGCGGCGCCGCTGGTGGTCGGCCTGGCGCGCCAGCAGGCGCCGCTGGCCGGCGTTCTCGCGGAGGCGATCAGCCAAGGACTCGGGGCGCTCCGGCTCGACGACCAGATCGAGGTCGTGGCGACTCTCGCTGCCGGCCTGTGCCTGGTGGATGCCGATCGCGGGGCATCGCAGTATGGCCGGCTGCTCGACTGGATCGACTCGCTGCGTGCTCAAGGCTACGCGATGGCTGCTGCCGCCATCGCCCGCTTCATCGTCCAGCTCGCTTCGGTCGCCGAGCCACTCGGCGACCGCCTCGCCCCGCTGGTGGACAGGGTCCGGGCTGTCGCCGCCGACTTCACCGACGACGCCGACGCCATCAGCGTGCGCGGTGCTCTCTGTCTGTTCGACGTGCGCCAGGGCTGCGCCGCCGTGCGCGACGGATTGCAGGCGCTGCTGCCGGCGGTCGCCACCCTCGCCGCGGCCGGGCCGCGCGCGCTCTATCTGACGCGAATGTTCGCCGATCTCGTCGGGCGCCGTTCCGGCCGCCACGAAGCGCAGGCCAGGGCGGTGGCGGCGCTCGCCGAGGCGGTCGTCCGCTGCGCTCACCCTTGCCCGGCCGAAGCAAGCCGCGTTATCGCGGACTGCCTCGAGCAGGCGCTGACGATCCACACGGAAGACGATCGAGCCCAGGCGCTGATCGACATCTTCGGCAAACTGCCGGCCGGGCCAGCCGGCTGGTCGCGACGTATCGAGGGACCGGTGGCCTCCGTCCTGGCCAGAACGCAGATCGCCGACGGCGAACGGTTTGTCGACGTTTGCGCGGCTGCCGTCGCCGCGATGTGCGCCTGTGACGATGTGGATGCTGCCGAGCGCCTGGCACGTCAGGCGAGCGACCCGGATCTGCGGGATCGGCTGCTGAGCGATATCGAGCGGGAGCGCGAACGCTTGACCCTCGGCGAGTTGTCGGATTTCGAGCGTGCTTTCGTCGCTATCGGCAACGGGCAACTGGCGCACGCGGTGCTGCACTCGGTCAAGGTGGAGAACGACAGCGCCAACATTCTCGGCTATCTCGTCGAGGCACTGGTCGTCGAGGAGTGGGGCACCGAGCGCGAGCGGCTGCTGGCGGAATTCCTGCCGCAGGTCGCCGCGCCCTTGCGGGCGCTGCACGGGACCGCCGCCATCGCGCGGCTGCTTGCCGAGCTGGAAGCTGTGGACGGCGCCTTCCTTGCTGCCGCGAGCATCGTCGGCAAGGGTGGCGGACAGCGGATCGGGTGACGCCGGACGTCGTGGAAGCTTTACTCACCGGACGCCGCGACCAACTGATCACGAAGAATGCTGAACTGTCGACCAAGACCATCCTGGATAAGATGGTCGCGGCACTGGCTCCGGGAGAGCGGATGCCTGTCCGTGTAGCGTCAAGAGGCAGGTAGCACCCCGGTTCCGAGCGACAATCACGGGCAGGAAAGGCATTCCAGCCGCCTGGTTTTCGGCGGGACAATCTGCAAGAATGCTGATCCCACATTTCCACCGGTGTCACGTCCATGCCCCAGCGAATCCCCAAGGCCATGGCAGAGAAATTCGCTGCCATCACGACCCTGACCGATGCCTTCTGCGACGAAAAGCTCAACGACGAATACCGTGAAATGATCCACCAGGTGGTCGGCGCTCTTGCCAGGAAGCGACCATCACCGCTGTTGCGGGGTACGGAGAAGGTCTGGGCCGCGGGTGCTGTGCACGCGGTTGGCCGGATCAACTTTCTGGATGACCCTTCCCATGTCAACACCGATTGAAAACTGACACAGTTTTTCCTTTGTCACCGATTGAAAACTGATACACCCCCAATGCTGCTTGATGGCGGTGGTGGGGCCTCCTGGAGGGCGGGCCGTAGGCCCAACCGGAAGGAGGCCCCACCACCGCGGCGGCGCCTACCCTCCGGCGATCGCCTTCCTGGCCTGAACCATTCCCGTCTGCCGCTGACGTTTGAGCCGGTAGCTTTCCCCGGCGATCGGTACGATCTGTGCGTGGTGCAGCAAACGATCCAGCAATGCCGCCGTCAGCGTGGCATCCTGCGCAAAGGTGGCATCCCATTGGCCAAACGACAGGTTGCTGGTGACGATCAGGCTGCCCTTCTCGTAGCGCGCGGCAATCACCTGGAAAAAGAGGTTGGCCTGCTCGCGGCTCATCGGCAGATAGCCGATTTCGTCGATGATCAGCAGACGGTAAGCGGCGATCGCCCGGTGCATGACCGCTTTCAACTGGTTCTGTGCGTGCGCGGCCGAGAGGGTCAGCAAGAGATCGGCGGCGGTCGTGAAACGGGTCTTGATGCCGGCTTGCGCGGCGCGATAGCCCAGGGCGATCGCGAGATGGGTCTTGCCCACCCCGGAGGGGCCGACCAGGACGACGTTTTCGTTGCGCTCGACAAAGGCCAGACCGGCCAGTTCGTCGATCTGGCTCCTTTTGACGCCGGCGGCGAAGGCGTAATCGAATTCCTCCAGCGTCTTGATCGCCGGGAATCCCGCCAGACGCGTCAACATGCTTTGCTTGCGCACCTGGCGTCCCGCGACTTCCGCTTTCAGCAGTGCTTCCAGAAAGTCGCTGTAGGCGCTTTCCTGCGCAGCGGCTTCCTGGGCGGCGCCGACGTAGTTCTGCGCCACGAACGGCAGGTTCAGACTGTCGCACAAGGCGAGCATTCGTTCGTACTGGAGGTTCATGGCTGCATCTCTGCAGCGGCCTGCAGTTGGGTCAGCAGTTGCGCGTAGACGGCGAGCGGATGCTGCTCCGGCGTGGGCAAGGCGATTCTCTCGGCAACCGTCGGGCGGACAGTGGCCCCCTCGACCGGCGGCGGGGCGTCCAGGGGACGAGCGGCGGCGATATCGCCGCGCCATGGCGGGGGAATGCCTTGCAGATGCGCCTGCTCTTCCTGCAGGCGTTGTGCGGGCTGTACTTGCGTGCTGGCGTGGATACGCACGTTGGCCACTTCCTTGAGCCAGCGCCTGACCTCGGCATTGGCGGTCACGGCGTCCAGTGGCAGGCCGGCCTGCTTGAGCCGACTGATCAGGGGAACGTAGAAGGAGCGGCGAAGGTAGCCGTTGAAGCGCTCGACCTTGCCTTTGGTCCGGGCGCGATAGGGACGGCACAGGTTGATGACGAAGCCACAGTGCTTGGCGTAGTCGAGAAAGCCCGCGTGATAGCGGTGTTCGCCTGGGCCGTCGACGTCGCGTTCGAGAACAACGGTCTTCATGTTGTCGTAGAGCAGGCGCCGGGCCACGCCACCGAGCGCCTCAAAGGCATGCTGGTGGCAGTCGATCAGCGTACTGACTTTCATGTCGGTGACGAATTCGACGTAACTCGCCCGGCTGTACCCAAGGGTCGCGCAGAAGGCGTACAGCGGATCAGCACCTTTACGAAACTCGACCCAGTCGATTTGCAACTGTTCGCCCGGTGCCGTTTCGAAACGCACCACCGGATCAGCAGCCCCCTGCGGCCGGATCGTACGCATGAAGGCGCGCAATTGGCTGACGCCGCCGGCGTAGCCCAGGGCCCTAATCTCCCTGAACAGAACCGTGGCCGGGATCCACTGCGGCTGCGCTGCAGCCTGTCGCTCGCACAGGTACGTTTCATGGGTCGAGAGTTTGGTGGCCCGCTTCTTCTGACGCTGGTAGCGGGGCTGTTTGCCCTGCGCCAAGTGGCTGCGAACCGTATTCACCGCGCAGCCCACTTCGGCTGCAATCTTGCGCAGACTGAATCCATGCTTCCTCAATACTTCAATTTCCACATACACCTCCTTCGTAATCATCGGCGCCCAAAAAAATCGCCGATCTTCTCAGTTCGGTGTATCAACTTTCAATCGTTGCGCTGTATCAATTTACTTCCGTTGCTGACATCCCAGACACCGCACTGCAAACCGCGTGTGATCTACGACTTCTTCGGGATTGCCGAGAGCACCGGACAGAGCAAATCCAGGGAAATCCGGGAAGCTCTCGGGATGGGCTCCTTCTCGCCAGATTGGACGCTGCCGAGTCGCCTCACCAAGAATCCCCTGATGTGGATGCTGAAGGTCAATGGTCTCCTGGTGGACATTCGTCGTGCGCCGTTGGGGTTGCAGCGGATGGCCTTCGAGAAAGGTCTGATTCCGTTCATTCCCGCCGAGCAGCCGGAACAGGAGGGATGAGCTGAACACGGATGCGGTCCCGGAGACAAATTGCCCCGCGTCCATCCAGAGGCATCGCTCCGCGCCCGAAATCAGCCCTTGCTGAGCAGCCGCCGTCCGGATCCCGATCATCGAGTTCGGCTCGGCCGACTCACGAGTCTTCATCGCGCCAGCGGCGCTCATGGCTTCGCTCGGCCATCTGCGGAACGCAAGTGCGGATGCCGTGGCGGACCTGGGGCAGCCGAACAAGGTTGGCCAGGCGTCCAGTGGGTTCGAGAAGTACCTTTTTCAGGCGTTTGCTTGCGTGCTGGTGGGTCTAGACGGCAAGTGCGAACCCGGTAGCGCCAATGCTCATTGCGCTAGTCGAGACGCAGGAGTCGGTCGGATGGGGGTGGATGGTGAGTGGCGGCAGCCGGCCATCAAGAGCCATTCGACAGCAAAACCTATCGGGCCGGTTCAGACTGGTTGCTGACGTTCGGTTTTCACGACTGACCGTCGGAACTCGTTGCCGACACCCACAGTCGCATTCCGCAGCTGGCCGAGAAAGCTACGCACATAACCATCTTTGACTCCATGACGATCCCGTCCATTAGGGTCCATGCGAATTTTTGTGCCAACGAGAGATGTGGGTTCGCCGCGACGCTTATGGAAAGTGCTTCTTTGAGTGGGCTTCGATGACCCCCTCTATACGAGCCAGTATCGGATCGAATTTCTCGAAATTGATTTTAGCGATATTTGGCCGCACTATCTTTGCTGCGAAGTCCGCCTTACCGTACTCTTTGTTTTTATCAAACGTTGTATCGTCCGCATTGAACGTCTTTCCGTCAATCTTCTTTGCGAGCAGGCTCGGCTCGAAAAAATCCTCGATCGAGCTATTGTCACCGGGCTTATCAATTGGTGTAAAAACGACGTAGACATTTTCGGCAAGGTGATAAAAATCGTCCATCCCGTTAACCGTCGTTTTTTTTCCGTTGTACTGCTTTATCAGACTATAAAAGACCTGACCACCTGAGTCATTATCGAGCAACAAGATTAGCGGCTTCGGATTCACAGGCGCTTGAGTCTTCTTGACTGACTTGATGTACTCAGTGATGAAGCGCCTAACCACTGGCGCTCCACCAGACAAATCCAAGATTCGTTGCGAAGTGTACGAATAATTGAAGAATCGAACTTTGAATTCGGATTTGCCCGCAGCGTTTGTAGAAACCAAGTTTGGATGCGCTGTGGCAAGGCGTCGAATCGCACCGCGAAGGTACACGCTATCGGTCTTTCCCTCGCAAAGAATAATAGGTAGCGAATTCGCCCAGAAGTCTCTGTGCATAAGAAATCGCTTGTACACCTTACCTATCGCAGACTGCTGTACATTGGGTACTTCCTGGTTTTTTCTGTGGCATAAATCGATCCAGTCAATAAAGCCGAACATGCCTTGAAGGTGGGTGATGCTGCCATCTATTTTCGTGGGCACAAGCTTCCCCAATACATCAGCCTTCGTCTTGGTAAGCTGGAATTTTCCCGTTGTTACCAATTGGTGAGTCATTGCCCGAGTCAACCGCCGGTATTCCGGACGTGTATTTATGCGGCGATTGACAACAAGTCCCGTCACTTCTTGGCGTGAGTTGCGGTACTGCATTCGGGTTTTCTTAGGATTGAGCTGAAAGCCACTCTTCTCAATTATTTTGGAGAGTACCGCACCCGCCACCCAGGAATGATCAGCATTCGACAACGCTATCATGGATGGGAAGATGCGTTCGTTGGTCGAGAAGGTCAAATCATCTGCATAGCGCGAGTAGCTGCACCCATGTCTATGCGCGAGCTGAGCTAGACGAACGTCGAGTATCTGGCCTATCAAGTTCGAGATTACCGGCGAGCATGGACTCCCCTGAGGCAGCTTCCCATCATGGCAGGCAATTGCTGCAAGGACTTTTGCAGCACTTTCCGTCAGGGCAAAATCTTTGTTCTTTACAAAAAACCCATACACGCGCCCGAAGTTTATGGAGTCGAAGAAGTCCTTTATGTCGACGTTGAAAACAAAGCGCCTTCCACGGTGAACCGAGGCGTTCGTAACAATCGATGCGTCTCTACGAAAGCCGTGAGATATTGGCTTTGTAATCTTCTTTTGATCATTGATCTCGTCCCAACAGCTTTGAAGACCGTCCGACAATCGGCGTTGAAGCAGTTTGAGTTCGGGACGCGGCGCGGAAATACTACGGACTCCGCCGGACTTCTTTGGCACGGTGAATGTCGTGTAGTTGAGTGGCATCTTATAAATGACGTACGAGAGGGACTTGGGCTTATACCCAAGAAGGCATGCAACGTCATGGAGCGACTTTGCGCTCTTAAGATTTGTTAAGAAAAACATCGGTCTGGAGGATGGGGCGCGTTAGGCACTCTTAAGCACTACTATGGACCACATCAGCGGGCCATCTAACGGATATCAGGCGGCAAAGCCCCTGACTTTGTTGTCACATGCCGCGAATCAACGGCAAAAACTCTGCCCAACGGCCCCACTTTAAGTGTAACACGTAAAGATGAACCTTTACTCCAAGAGGGGAAGAGATGTCCGTTGTTTTCCGATGGAAATGACAGCTATCGCTGCATTGCTGTCGTACGGGCTGAAAATTTCAGGGTTTAGTCCGTTTCCTGTGGAACGCGCAAGAAGCAGGCGAAGGGAGGGGCGGGCAAATGGGTGAGTTTCCCGGCGATGAGGTAAGCCATGGCGATGAAGTTTTCGACGCGGCGATAGCCGCGGGCGCGAGCGCGTGCCTCCTGAAGGGCTCGATTCATCGCTTCGACACGGCCGTTGTGTTTACCGACCTGGAAGCCGTTGAGTACGCCAGGAAGGTGCTTGGTGATGGTTCTGGCGAGGCGCTTGAAGGGTTCCAGTTGGCAACGACTGGCCCAACTGAGCCAACGCTTGAGCAAGGGCCTGGCTTGGTCAGGTGTCTTGGCGGCGATGTCGATCGCGCGCAACGCCTGCTTGATCCGCCAGGCCCGTGCGGTCTTGAGGTTGGTGCGCTGCAGCCAGTGCATGGTCTGGGTTTGCTTGACGGTCCAGTCAGCCGGTTTCTTGTGCAGGCTCCAGCGAGTGCCCTTGAGTTCGGGTTCGCTTTTGACCTCGGCACGTCGCACCTCGTCCAGGGCCGTGCTGCTGAGGGCGACCACGTGAAAGCGGTCGAAACAGACCTCGGCCAGAGGGAAGTGCTCGGCGGCGCCCGTTTGGAAGGAAGCGCTCATGTCCGTGCTGACATGGGTGATCGCGGTCGGTTGGCCACCATGTTCGATAAGGTCGCTGGCGAACTTACCCAGGGTGGCCTTGTCCCGACCCGGCGTGGCAAACAGCAGACGTTGTGCGTCGAGATCATAAAAAACAGCGATGTACGTCTGGCCGCGCCGACTAGCGGTCTCATCGACGCCGATCGCGAGAACCCCGGCATGACTTTGCTGGGCGCGTGCTTGGCCGACATGATGGTCGATCACGCGCCACAGTCTGCGGCTGCCCACGCGCAGCAGTCGGCCGGCCGCCAGCACCGACATGGTCGGCGCCAGCATCAGCGTCAAGGCCTCAAACAGCAGCGTGAAGTGACTCCCTTCGCGCGCCCAGGGCACGGGAATTTGCGTCACCTTGCCGCAACCGGCACAGGCCACTCGCGGCACCTCGGTATGCAGGTGGGCTTCGTACTGGAAGAAATCCAGATGGCGCCACGAGCGCGCCAAGCGGTCGTGCAGCGGCTGCGCGCTCGCACCACAGGCCGGACAGGCATGAATGGTGGCGCCAAATCGTACCTGGAAGTCGATTCGTCCGGCCTCTGGCTGAAAGGTGACTTGCTCTACTTGCCAAGGAGCAACAAGGCCCAGAGCCTGGGTGAACAGCGTTTCAATCATGAGGAACCGGTCGCGAGAGGAAAGGCCGCTATTGTCCTCCATGCCGAGGGCGGCAGACTGCCTCCCTCGGCCTGGAGGAAGCGTAAGCGAGGGGGTGGTGATATCAAGGGTTCGGCTGCGCCCGGACTGCGTCCGCCCTTGACATCACCACCCCCTCAAACCCGCAACGCCACTGCCCATTCCACACGAAACGACATAGACCCGGGGAAAGGCGGTGCAACAATCAAAAACGTGCGGGCGCTGGTTTCGACCATCTATGGCCGCGCGATCGAATGGGGCCATGCAACGACGAACCCGGTAACGGGAATCAGAACACGTGCCAAGGTGAAGCGCGACCGCTTTCTACAGGCCGATGAATTGCCCCGTTTCTTTCAATCGGTGGCGGAAGAGCCGAACGAAACGCTACGGGATTACATCCCCTTGGCGCTGCTGACCGGCGCACGACGGTCAAACCTGCTGGCGATGCGCTGGGCAGAAATCAACCTGGCTGATTCCGTCTGGCGGATTCCCGACCCCAAGAATGGCACCCCGCAGAACGTGACCCTATCGCCTGAAGCCGTGACCATCTTGCAGGCACGAAAAGAAGCTGCCAAGCTTGGCGCTGTGTTCGTCTTCCCTGGCACCGGCGCAAGCGGGCATATCGAGGAACCGAAGAAGGCGGTTATTCGCATCATGGCGCGGGCGGGTATCCCCTACGGCCGAAACGACCCGGACGGTGTAACCTTGCACGATCTGCGGCGCACCCTGGGAAGCTGGCAAGCCAAGACCGGCGCATCTCTCGCCATAATCGGCAACAGCCTGAACCACAAGAGCCAACAGGCGATGGCGATCTATGCCCGGCCTGACCTTGACCCGGTGCGGGCATCCGTCAACACGGCAACCGCGGCGATGATGGAAGCTGGCGGCATGAAACAGAAGCTGGCAGTGGTGCCACTGTTGAGGCGGGCCGGTGCAACAAGGAAAAGCCCATGAAATGCCTTATCTGCCGAAACGGCGAAACCCGATCCGGCGCGGTGACTGTTCCACTCGAACGCGGCGGCATGACGATTGTTTTCCGGGAAGTGCCGGCGCAGGTGTGCGAGAACTGCGGCGAAGCCTTCCATGACGAGGCCGTGACCGCTTCCTTGTTGCAGCAGGCCGAACAGGCGGCGCTGGCCGGCGTGGAAATCGACGTGCGGCGCTTCGCGGTGGCGGCATGATCCTGCACGCCACGGAAGTAACCTCGCTGTCGGGCTATCGCCTGTTCCTGCGCTTCAACAACGGCACGGCGGGAGAGGAGAGCCTGGCCAACGAGCTTGATGGCGAAGTATTCGAGCCGCTGCGAGCCCCGGCGCTGTTCGCTACGGCAAGCCAGCATCCGGTAATGCGCACGGTGGCATGGGCCAACGGCGCGGACGTTGCCCCTAAACTCCTGCTCGAACCGATGAAGACGCAGCAGGGCAACCGGGCCGCATGATGACCTGACATAAGGAACGAACGATGGAAACGACGCTATACCAGTCGGACTACTACACCTGGGCACGCCAGCAAGCCGACATGCTGCGTGAGGGACGCTTTGATGACCTTGACGCGGCGCACTTGATTGAGGAGCTAGAAGCAATGGGGGCAAGCGAACGGCGCGAACTGACGAACAGGTTGACGGTTTTGCTGATGCATCTGCTGAAGTGGCAATTTCAACCAGCGAGGCGCGGCGCGGCATGGTCGCTGACCATCCGCGTGCAGCGCATGGATATTTCCGATCTGCTCAACGACGAGCCGGGCCTGACGCCGGAAGTTCCGCAAGCGTTAGAGAAAGCCTATCGCAAGGCGCGGCTGCTGGCGGCGAACGAAACAGGTATGGACGAAACGACGTTCCCTAAGCAATCGCCATACTCGATAGAGCAAACGATGGCGGATGATTTTCTGCCCGAAGGCAATTGAGAGAACCAGAGTCTTGCCGCGCCTATCTGACGGCTGATCCCCGAGAGAGAAAACCGGGAAACCTTGCCCGGCTGGCGCGGCATTCTGAACCAGGGGCAAAGCGTGAGAGGGGCGCTATGAAATCTTGGTACAACAAGAACGACCGCGAGCACCTGGGCGCATATCACGCCCATTACACGTCGTTGTTGACACCAGCCCGCGACAGGTTCTTATTCGAGCGCTGGCCGCAGGGTTGAGCCTTCTCCGGGGCGTCGATGCCAGAGACGCCAATATTGTGCTGTTCGCGGTTGGCGTCGAGGACGGTGATGGTGTCGCCGTCGGCGTGGGTGAAGAGGGAGGAGCAGCAGAGGGAGAAGCAGATGTCACGGATACATGCTTCGGTCCCATCTCATCTTGAGAAGCAGCCACGAGACGCTTGTGAGCATCCATCAAGGAAGCTTTCGGTGAACACCCCGAAGACGTTCTTGCATCCGCCAAGGCCGCCGTAGAGAGCTTCGGTTGGTTGAATGAGATCCTCGTCAGCGTCAAACGAGGGGCGGAGGGCGGCAACGCCTCGCCGCGCGTCGTCAAGCGCGCTGCTGCTGGGGCTTACCTCGCTGCCGACACGGAGAACTGCTTCGGAATCCAGCACGAAAGCATGTTGCACAAGCTGCAGGAGGTCGGGATTCTTCCGCCAGATCGAAGGCCGCTCGATTGAGGCCAACCCAGACCCGGCCGCGCGCCGGGTTTTTCTGTGATGCGATGGCGGCGAGGAGTGCCAAGCAACCGACTTGGCTACGGCAAATGTAACCCCGGCGTAACCCCGCAAAAAAGCCCCGGCTTTTGACCGAGGCTAAGTACTTGTTTCCTTGGTGGTGATGGGTGGAATTGAACCACCGACCTATGGGTTATGAATCCATCGCTCTAACCAACTGAGCTACATCACCCCTGGGGCGCCGATTATAGGGCTCCCGGTCGTTTCGGGTCAAGCTGGAGTCCGGGCCTTCGTTTGATCGAGACCGCCGGCGCGCGGCGCATGCCGCGGGCAAGGGGCGCCGACGGGGATTCCAGCGGCAGCCACAGGCAACTCACATCAGCACGATGTCGTATTGCTCCTGCGAGTAGCTCGGTTCGGCCTGCAGGGAGATCGGCTTGCCGATGAAGTCGGAGAGCATCGCCAGGCCCTGCGATTCCTCGTCGAGGAAGCGGTCGATGACTGCCTGGCTGCCGAGCACGCGATACTCACGGGCATCGAACTGGCGTGCTTCGCGCAGCAACTCGCGCAGGATCTCGTAGCACACGGTGCGTGCCGTGCGCACCTCGCCGCGGCCACCGCAGGTCGGGCATTCCTCGCAGAGGACGTGCGCCAGCGATTCGCGCGTCCGTTTGCGCGTCATCTCGACCAGACCGAGGGCCGTGAAACCATTGACGGTCAGGCGCGTATGGTCGCGTGCCAGCGCCTTGTTGAACTCGCTGAGCACTGCCATCCGGTGCTCCTCGTTCTCCATGTCGATGAAGTCGATGATGATGATGCCGCCGAGGTTGCGCAGGCGCAGCTGGCGGGCGATCGTCTGTGCGGCCTCGAGGTTGGTCTTGAAGATCGTGTCGTCGAAGTTGCGGACGCCGACAAAGCCGCCGGTATTGACGTCGATCGTCGTCATTGCCTCGGTCTGATCGATGATCAGGTAGCCGCCGGACTTGAGGTCGACACGCCGGGCGAGGGCTTTCTGGATCTCGTCCTCGACGCCGTGCAGGTCGAAGAGAGGCCGTTCGCCGATGTAGTGTTCGAGCAGAGGCGCCACCGTCGGCGTGTACTCGCCGGCAAAGGCCGTCAGCTTCTGGAAGTTCTCGCGCGAGTCGATGACGATGCGGGCGGTCTCCGGGTTGACGAAGTCGCGCAGCACGCGCTGCGCCAGAGAGAGCTCCTGATAGAGCAGGGAGGGCGGTGCGGCAGTCGTCGACTGCGCCTGGATATCGCGCCAGATCTTGCGCAGGAACTCGATGTCCTTGGCCAGTTCGGCTTCTGTCGCATTCTCTGCCATCGTGCGCACGATGAAGCCGCCTTTTTCGTCGCTGGGTACCAGGCGGTGCAGCTTTTCGCGCAGCGCCTCGCGCTCGGATTCCCGCTCGATGCGCTGCGAGATGCCGATGTGATTGTCCTGCGGCAGGTAGACGAGCATGCGCCCGGCGATCGACACCTGGGTTGACAGCCGCGCGCCCTTGCTGCCCATGGGATCCTTGATCACCTGCACGAGAATGCTCTGTCCCTCGAAAAGCAGGCGCTCGATCGGCCGCAGGGGTTCGTCGTTCGAGCGTGGTTCACGGATGTCCGCCACGTGCAGGAAGGCGGTACGGTCGAGGCCGATGTCGATGAAGGCCGACTGCATTCCCGGCAGGATGCGGACGATGCGCCCGACGTAGACATTGCCGACGAAGCCTCGACTGGCGCTGCGTTCGATATGCAGTTCCTGCACGACGCCCTGGTGCGTGACGGCGACGCGCGTTTCCTGCGGCGTAAAGTTGATCAGGATCTCTTCGGACATGGTGGGGCGATCTGGAGAATGGGGTTGGGAATGGGGTTGGAAATGGGGTTAAAATCCAGGGTTGCCACATTCTACCCTGTCAGGCGCTTTCCCCGGATGCCTCAAACCGTCGCGCTGGTCCCTCCCGAGTTGCTGGCGCCCGCCGGTTCGCTGGCCATGTTGCGAACGGCCCTCGCCTTCGGTGCCGACGCGGTCTATGCCGGGCAGCCGCGTTACAGCCTGCGCGTACGCAACAACGACTTCGGCAACCTGCAGGCGCTGGCCAGCGCCATCAACGAGGCGCACGGCGCCGGCAGGAAGCTCTACGTGGTCAGCAACGTCCTGCCCCACAACAGCAAGGTTCGCAGCTATCTGGACGACATGGCGCCGGTGGTGGCGCTCGCCCCGGACGCGTTGATCATGGCCGACCCCGGGCTGATCGACCTGGTTCGCGAGACGTGGCCGGAACTGCCCGTCCACCTTTCCGTCCAGGCCAACACCGTCAACTTCGCGGGCGTGCGTTTCTGGCGCAAGCTGGGCATTCGGCGGATCATCCTGTCGCGCGAACTGTCGCTCGACGAGGTCGCCGAAATCCGCCAGGAGTGCCCGGACATCGAACTCGAGGTCTTCGTGCACGGCGCGCTGTGCATCGCTTACTCGGGGCGCTGCCTGCTCTCCGGCTACTTCAACCACCGCGATCCGAACCAGGGCACCTGCACCAACTCGTGTCGCTGGGACTACAAGCTGACGGCCGGCGTGGCGGACGCGACGGGTGACGTGGGCGCTTGCCGATCGCCGGCAGCGGGCGCCGCCGACGGTACTTGGTTACTCGAGGAAAAGGAACGCCCGGGCGAATTGATGCCCATCGATGAGGATGAACACGGCACCTACATCATGAACTCGAAGGATCTGCGCGCCGTTGAACATGTCCGGCGCCTGACCGAGATCGGCGTCGATTCACTGAAGATCGAGGGGCGTACCAAGTCGCCCTACTACGTGGCGCGCACGGTTCAGGTCTATCGGCGGGCCATCGATGACGCGGCCGCCGGGCGTCCCTTCGATCCCAGTCTGCTTGGCGAACTCGAAGGCCTGGCCAATCGCGGCTACACCGACGGCTTCTACCAGCGGCACCACGAGCACGAAAGGCAGAACTACCTGCGCGGCCATTCGCAATCGGGGCGCAGCCTCTACGTCGGCGATGTGCTCGACTGGGATGCCGAGCGCCTGCTCGCTCTGATCGACGTCAAGAACCGTTTTTCGGTCGGCGATCGGCTGGAGATCATTCATCCCACGGGTAACCGCGAATTGTCCGTCGAGCGGATACAGAGTCTGCTCGGGGCCGACATTCGTGTCGCTCCCGGCAACGGCCATCGGGTATGGATTCCGCTGCCGGCCGGGTTGCCGGGGGCCATGCTGGCACGCTTCCTCTGATCCGGCCGCGCCAGGATGAGCCGCCCGCACCTTTTCGTTGATATCTCGGCGCATGGTTTCGGCCATCTCGCGCAGGTGGCGCCAGTCCTCAACGCTTTGACCGAACGCCTGCCGGCACTGCGTCTGACGATCCGCAGCGGGCTGCCGACCGCCAAGCTGCAGACGCGCATCGCGGCAGCCTTCACGCACCTGATCGGCAGCAGCGATTTCGGCTATGTCATGCATGATGCCGTCAGCCTCGACCTGCCGGCGACGGCGCTGGCCTATCGCCGGCAGCACGCCGACTGGCCGGCCCAGGTCGAGCGCGACGCGCGTGTGATCGCCGGCCTGCGGCCCGATCTGGTGTTCAGCGATGTCGCCTATCTGCCGCTGGCGGCTGCCGCACTGGTGGGCATCCCGTCGGTGGCGATGTGCTCGCTCAACTGGGCCGATCTGTTCGCCCATTTCTTTGCCGGCGAGAGCTGGGCGGCCGAGATTCACGGGCAGATGCTGGCCGCCTACCACAGCGTCGAAAGCTTCCTGCGCCTGACACCCGGCATGGGGATGCCTGAGCTGCGACGATTGCGCAGCATCGCCCCGGTGGCTGCACTCGGCAACGATTGTCGTGAGGCCTTGCGTCGGCAAGTGGGCTGTGCCACCGGCGAGCGACTGGTTCTGATCGCATTCGGTGGCGTCAGCAAGGCGCTGCCGATTGCCGACTGGCCACCCCTTGCCGGCGTGCGCTGGCTGATCCCGCAGGACTGGCAGCTCGAGCACCCGTCGGTCGTCAGCTTCGAAGGGCTTGGTCGGCCCTTTACCGATCTGCTGGCTTCAGTTGACGCGGTGATCACCAAGCCCGGCTACGGCACCTTCGCCGAGGCCGCCTGTAATGGCACGCCGGTTCTTTATCTGCGGCGGTCCGACTGGCCGGAACAGGATGCGCTGCTCGACTGGCTGAATGGCCATGCGCGATGTCGGGAGGTCAGCGAGGCCGACCTGCTCGACGGGTGCCTGCACGCCGCGCTGGAGGCCCTGTGGCGGCAGCCGGCTCGGCCGGTGCCCCGGCCGTCTGGCGCCGAGGAAGCCGCGGCCGCCCTGTTACCCTGGTTGGCGGGCCGCGGCGCTTAGCTGCTTGCGGCCGTGCTGCCGACGGGCTCGCCGCTCGGCGCGCCGAGCATGCGCTCGACGTAGCGGGCAATCAGGTCGATCTCCAGGTTGACGCGGCTGCCCGGTTGCAGCCGTCCGAGTGTCGTCGCGTCGAGCGTATGGGGAATCAGGTTGATGCTGAAGGCGGCGCCGTCGACCGAGTTGGTGGTCAGGCTGACGCCATCGACGGTGATCGAGCCCTTGCGCGCGATATACCTGGCGAGCGCTGCCGGCGCGCGGATTTCGAGCAGACGATTGTCGCCGACCGGATCGAAACGCAGTACCTCGCCGACACCGTCGACGTGTCCGGAGACGAGGTGGCCGCCGAGGCGATCGGCCAGACGCAGCGCCTTCTCGAGGTTGACCGGTCCGGGCGTCGCCAGACCCACGGTGCAGGCCAGCGATTCGGGCGAGACATCAACGCAGAAACTGTTGTCGCGCCGATCAACGACGGTCAGGCAGACGCCGTTGCAGGCGATCGAATCGCCCAGGTTGACGTCGTCGAGTGCGAGTCTGCCGGCGTCGATGGTCAGGCGGACGGTGCCCGCGCCGTCGTCGCGGGCGGTGATGCAGGTGATCTGGCCAAGAGCGGCGATGATTCCCGAGAACATGGTGACAGCCTCGTGCAAGGGGTTGAGGGGCGGCTTTCGGTGTGCGGTGGCCGACGGCGTCAGGCCGGTGTCTGGCGATCGGCAGCGCCATCGCCGACTTTCGGCGCGACGCTGTCGATCTCGTGGGGAACCTCGTTGATCCACGCCTCGAGCAGGGTATAGCCGACCGCCAGGATGACCGGGCCGACGAAGAGGCCGACCAGCCCGAAGGCGAGCATGCCGCCGATGACGCCGGCGAGAATCAGCAGCAGGGGCAGGTCGGCTCCCTGCTTGATCAGGACCGGCCGCAGGAAGTTGTCCATGGTGCCGACGAAGATGGCCCAGATCAGCAAGAAGGTTCCCCAGCCGGTGTGGTCGCCCCAGTACAACCAGACGACCGCCGGGACCAGCACCAGCCCCGGTCCGAGCTGGGCGATGCAGAACATGAACATCACTGCCGTGAGGACCGGGGCGAAGGGCACGCCGGCGATGGCCAGACCAATGCCGCCGAGAATCGACTGGACGAGCGCCGTCACGCCGACGCCGAGCGCCACGGCGCGTGCCGCCTGGCCGGCCAGGATGACGGCACCTTCGCCGCGTTCGCCGCTCAGCCGATAGCCGAAACGCCGCACGCCGGCAGCCGCCTTCTCGCCCGAGGCATAGAGGACGGCACAGAGGGCGACGGTGAGCAGGAACTGTACGAAGACCAGCCCGAAGCTGCCGATCTCGCTGACGAACCAGCGCGTCAGATTGGCGGCATAGGGCGCCACCTTGGCGGCAAGCTCGGTGCCGCCCGTGGTGGCGGTCTGCTGCCAAATCTGTTCGAGCCGCCAGCCGACGAAGGGCACGTCGGCAACCCAGGCGGGTGGCGACTGTACATGCAGGCTGCTCAGTGACTTGGCCCATTCGGTAATCTCGTCGGCGTTGCCGACGATGGTGGCGATGGCCACCGACAGCGGCACCACCAGTATCAGCAGCACCAGGAAGGTCATCAGGATCACTGCCGGCCAGCGGCGGTTGCCGAAGCGTCGCTGCGCCCGCAGCATCAACGGCCAGGTGGCGACGACGACCATCGTTGCCCAGATCAAGGCCGGCAGGAAGGGGCGCAGGATCCACAGCGACGCGGCGATCAGCACGCAGAGGAAAAGCACCGCCAGGGTCGGGCGGGCCATCTCGAAGGGTTTTTCCACGGGGTTCATGGTCCGGTCATCCAGTTTCGCTGTGCCGCTGGCCGATGCACGCGGTGGGCGTCTTTCGCCGTCGACCGGACGTGCTGGCCAGCAGGTGGAGCGAGTGAAGCAGGTGGCGTACGGATGGCATGGTAGCCTAATTCGACTCCCTGATGTCTGTTCCCTGGCGCGCGTCGATCAGCCGAGCGGCAGCTCCCACCCAGCCCCGGCGCCCGGTGCGACGCATGCCAGACAGTCACCGGCGGGCGGGGCTTTTCGGAATAGAATGCCGCGCATGCGTTTGCCAACCATCATCCGGTCGGGGGTCGCCGGCAGCCGCCGGCCTGTGCACCGGCTGTCCACCCGGGAGCGCGCCTGGCGATGAACCACGCACTCCTGTTCTCGGTCTTCATCGTTGCTTCATGCGGGCTGGCGTACGAGCTGATCGCCGGAGCGCTGGCCAGCTACCTGCTCGGCGACTCGGTGACCCAGTTCTCGACCGTGATCGGCACCTACCTGTTCGCGATGGGAATCGGCTCGTGGTTGTCGCGCTACGTCGAACGCCATCTGGTGGCGCGCTTCATCCAGGTCGAGTTGATGGTCGGCGTCCTTGGCGGCTTTTCGGCGGCCGCGTTGTTCTTCATCTTCGTCTGGTCGCCGGCGCCCTTCAAGCTTGCCCTCTACCTGGCCGTGGCCGGCGTCGGCGTTCTCGTCGGGCTGGAGATCCCGCTGATCATGCGCATCATGAAGCGCGATCTGGCGTTCAAGGATCTCGTCTCGCAAGTGCTGACCTTCGACTACCTCGGCGCGCTCGCCGTCTCAATCCTCTTTCCCTTGCTGCTCGTGCCGCATCTGGGCCTGGTGCGTAGCGGCCTGCTTTTCGGTTTGCTCAACGTGATCGTTGCTCTATGGGCCTGGTGGTTGTTCCGCGCCCAGTTGCAGCCATTCGGCCGACTGCGCGCACAGGGGGCTGCGGCCCTGCTGTCGCTGCTCGTGGCCTTCGCCGCTGCCGGCGAGCTGACCTCGCTGGCCGAGGCGCAGCTCTACGCCGACGAGATCGTCCACGCCGAGAGCACGCCCTACCAGCGCATCGTCGTCACGCGCTGGAAGAACGACTTGCGTCTGCATCTGAACAACAACCTGCAGTTCAGTTCGCGCGACGAGTATCGCTACCACGAGGCGCTGGTGCATCCGGGACTGGCGACGCTGCCGAATGCGCGGCGCGTGCTGGTGCTCGGCGGCGGCGACGGGCTGGCGGTGCGCGAGATTCTCAAGTACCCGCAGATCGAGTCGGTGACGCTGGTCGACCTCGACCCGGCAATGACCCGCCTGTTCGCCAGCGCGCCGCCACTGCGCAAGCTCAACCAGGACGCGCTCCTGTCGCCCAAGGTCAGGGTCGTCAACGCCGACGCTCTGCAATGGCTGGAGGAAAACGACGAGACCTTCGATTTCGTCGTCGTCGACTTTCCCGATCCCTCGAACTTCTCGCTCGGCAAACTCTACAGCGCCGCGTTCTACCGCCTGCTCGACAAGCACCTCAACGGCGAGGCGCTGGCAGTCATCCAGTCGACCTCGCCGCTCTATGCTCGACAGTCGTTCTGGTGCGTCGTCACGACGCTCGAGAGCGTCGGCTTGGTGGCGACCCCCTACCACGCGCTGGTGCCGTCTTTCGGCGAATGGGGCTTCGTCCTGGCCGGTCGCCGCGCCTATCGGCCACCGACGTCCTACGCCGTCGACACGCGTTTCCTGACCCCCGAAGCGACGCCGGGACTGTTCGTCTTTCCCGGTGACATGGCGCGCGTCGACGCCGAGGTGAATCAACTGAACAATCAGGTGCTGGTGCGTTACTTCGAGCACGAGTGGCGGCAGGTGATCCGCTAGCGCCATGGACCGGCGCGATTTCCTGGTTTCCCTGGCCGCGGCAGCCGGCGCTGCCTCGCTCGCCGGCTGCCGCGGCGGACCGCCACCGCTGCCGCCGGGGGAACTGCTCGGGACTTCGCTCGCTCTCGGCCACCGCCTGCAGTCGGCGGGTTTCGCGCCGCCAAGCGAGAGTCGCAAGGTGCCGGTGGTCATCGTCGGCGCCGGCGTCGCCGGCCTCGCCGCCGGCTGGAAACTCGCGCGCGCGGGCTTTTCCGACTTCCTGCTGGTCGAACTCGAAAACGAGGCGGGCGGCAATTCGCGCGCCGGGCGCAATGCCGTCAGCGCCTACCCCTGGGGCGCGCACTACCTGCCGCTGCCGAACCGCGAGGCGCTTGCCGTGCGCGAACTCCTCGCCGAACTCGGCGTGCTGCTGGGCGACCCGCGCGCGCCGCGGCCGGTCTACGACGAGCGCTACCTCTGTGCGACGCCGCAGGAGCGGCTCTATCGCAACGGCCGCTGGCAGGAAGGCCTGCTGCCGCAGACCGGCGTCAGCACCGCCGAACGCGGCCAGTACCAGCGTTTTGCCGATCTGATCGAAGGCTTCAAACGGCGCCGCGACGACGCGGGGCGCGCTGCCTTTGCGCTGCCGATGGCCCTGTCGAGCCGCGCGCTCGACCTGCTGGCGCTCGACCGGATCAGCATGCGCGACTGGCTGCTCGCGCAGGGCCTCGATTCGCCACAGCTGCACTGGTACGTCAATTACGCCTGCCGCGACGACTATGGCACCGCCAGCGCGGCGGTCTCCGCCTGGGCCGGCATCCATTACTTCGCCTGCCGCACCGGCGAGGCGCAGAACGCGGGCAACGAAACCGTGCTGACCGCGCCCGAGGGCAATGCCTGGCTGGTCAGCGGCATGCTGCGCTCGATCAGCGCCCACGCCGGCGAGCGGTTGCTGAGCGGCGCGCTGGCCTTTCGCGTCGCCGGCGGCGAGCGCGGCGCTGGAACCGGTCCACTCGCCGTCGATCTGTGGCTGGCGAGCGAGCAGCGAACGTTGCGCCTGCTTGCCGACCAGGTGATCTGGGCGGCGCCGCTTTTCCTCGTTCCGCACGTCTTCGCCGGCCACGCCGCGCTCAAGGCCGCCGCGGCCAGCTACAGCTACGCGCCGTGGCTGGTCGCCAACCTGACGCTGTCGCGCTTCCCCGACGAACGTGCCGGCGCGCCGCCCGCCTGGGACAACGTCCTCTACGACAGCGCCGGTCTTGGCTACGTCGTCGCCACCCACCAGCAGATGCGCCTGTGGCGCCAGGCCACCGTCCTCACTTTCTACCGGACGTTCGACGCGCTGAGTCCGCAAGATGGCCGCGCGGCCTTGCGCGACACGCCGCGCGCGGTCTGGGCCGAGCAGATCCTCGCCGAACTCGAACGCCCGCACGCCAACATCCGCCAGGTGACGACCCACCTGGACGTCTTCCGCAACGGTCACGCGATGGCTCGCCCGTTGCCCGGCCTGATCTGGGGCGAGCCCAGGCAGCGCTTCGCCGTGGACGGCGAGCGCCTGCGTTTTGCGCACGCCGATGTCAGCGGCTTCTCGTTGTTCGAGGAGGCGCAATACCGCGGCGTCCTCGCCGCCGAGCGTACGCTGCGCCGGCTCGGGGTGCGTTTCAGTTCGTCGCTGGGGTGAGCGGGGGCGGGAGGAGGGGGAATTTGTCGTCGCCCAGGGCGGGCAATCCGATGCGGGTCAGCCTGGTGCGGCGAGTCGTTTGAGGAGCAGAAGGATTTCGGCGGCGGCGTTGTAGCTGAGCGCCGGGTCGCGCGCGTTGGCCCACACCGGGGAGGCCCAGCGCTTCCGTGCCTCACCCAGCCGCTTGAGCAGCGCGTCGTCAGCCCACCGTCGCCGCAGGGTGCGACAACGTCCATGGGGTTGAGCGACGCATCAGCCGAAGTGCCGACTCGGGCATCGTCCGTCGAGCGTACTCCTGTCTGTCCACGGTAGAATATGGTCCGTCTGGTCAGAATAGGGGCGGCATCATGAACACATGGCAAATGCAGGAGGCTAAAGCTCGCCTGTCGGAGGTGGTCAAACTGGCCGAGAGCGAAGGACCGCAGGACATCACGGTGCACGGGCGGTCGGTGGCGGTCGTCGTTTCGCGAGCGACCTTCGAGCGCCTGTCGGGCAGCGGACGATCGCTCGTCGAGTTCATGCGCCAGTCACCGCTGCATGGTCTCGAAGAGCTTGACTTCGAACGTGACCGGAGCGTTACGCGGGATCTGACGCTGTGAGCTACCTGCTCGATACCAACATCCTCTCGGAGCTGCGCCGCAAGGCACCGAATGCCGGCGTCGTCGAATGGTGCTCGCGGCGTCCGGCGTCCACCTTGTTCCTCAGCGTGTTGACGCTGGGCGAACTGCGCAAGGGCGTCGAGAGCCTCACCGCCTCGGATCGGCGGGCCGCCCTACTCGACTGGCTCGAGGTCGAACTGCCGACCTTCTTCAGCGGCCGCATTCTGCCCATCGACAGCCAGGTCGCGGATTGCTGGGGACGGCTGATGGTCGCGGCAGGCCGCCCAATCCCGGCGATCGATAGTCTGATCGGAGCGACGGCGGTGCGGCATAGCCTTCGCCTCGTCACGCGCAACGTACGCGATTTCGCCGACCTCGGACTGGAGGTGATCAACCCCTGGAGCGAGTGAGACGGGCGCGAGAGCGGACGCCCGAGCGTTTTCCGCCGCCCACACCGGGTGCTGGCGCTTCGTCGCCCTCGAAGGCGCGTACGAGTTCGCTGCGCGCTTCATCACGGCGGATCCGGGTAGCTGAAAAACGACTCGATCAGCTCGGCCAGCTTTTCCGGCCTGTCGTGCTGCACGTTGTGTCCGCAATCGCTGATGTGCGCGATGCTGGCGTTGGCGAAGCAGTCCATGCGCCGTTGCAGTTCGCCGGGATCCTTGGCAAAGCGCTGCATTACGTAACCCTCGTCGGCCGTTACCAGCAGAACGGGTGCCGTCAGCGCGCGCCAGCAGGCCATGACTTCCTCGATCCGGTAGAGGTGAGGCGAGGGGACCTTGTGCCAGGGGTCGCAGGCGACGGCAAAGCGGCCGTCAGGCAGTTGGCTGGCGCAGTGTGTCGCCAGAAACGTGGCGCGCTCGGGGAGCAGGCGCGCGTTGAACTGCCGCAGTCGCGCGGCCAGTTGCTCGCGGCTGGCATAGGCGCGCAGTTGCGGCGTCGCGCGCGTGTGGTCCAGCCAGTCGCGGATGCGTGCCGGCGCTTCGTGCGCCTCGTTGGGCAGGAGGCCGAGGAAATCCACCATCAGCAGGCCGGCAATTCGCTCGGGCCGGGCGCCGCCGTAGATGCTGGCGACGGCGCCGCCCATGCTGTGGCCGACGATGCGTGCCGGCACGCCGGCGCTGTAGCGGTCGAGCAGTGCGTCGAGGTCGGCGTAGTAGTCGGCGAACCAATAGCGGCGGTTCAGCCACTGGCTCCGTCCGTAGCCTCGCCAGTCGGGGGCGAGCACGTGCCACGTGTGCCTGAGCGCATCGACGGTGAACTGGAAGCTGGCCGATGAATCCATCCAGCCGTGCAGCATCAGCAGTCGTGGCGCGTCGGCCGGCCCCCAGTGGCGGACGTTGTAGACCAGACCGTTGATCGGCACCTGCTCGCAGTGGGAGGGCGTCAGTAGTGTCTGCATGTCGTGGCTCAGGCAATGGTGGCGGCGATGCCGACTATTTCCGGGCCACCATGAGAAAGACGGGAAACTCGGTCTGGCCGGGACTCGCCGGCTTCGACATGTGGAAGACGGTCGAGAAAGCGACGTCGCGAAATCCGGCGCGCTCGGCCATGTGCGCAAGCGTCTGACGGTCGAAGCCCTGGTGCCCGGTGAATTCGGGACCATGAAAGCATCCGTCCTCGGCATCGAGGTCGGCAACGCAAAGATAGCCAGGCGCAGCCATCAACGCAAAGAGATCGCGCAGGAGTTGCGCGGTGTCCTCGATGTGGTGAAACGTCATCAGGGAACAGACGACATCATACCGCTCGACCGGCAAGGGGTCGCTGACGAGGTCGAGTTTCGTCGCGCGCAGGTTGCTCGCGCCGGAGGCCGCGATCTTTTCATCCAGGGTGGCGAGCATCCCCGCAGAGCTGTCAGCCAGGGTGATCTGGCCGAGGTACGGCTGCAAGGCAAAGCCCAGCAACCCCGTTCCACAACCGTATTCCAGCCCCCGCATCTGGAGGCTCAACGGTACGCGCTCCTGGATCGCCGCGGCGACGGCCAGCGCGCGCGCCACCTTCACAGGGTCGGCGTCCCAGGTGGCGGCGCGATCGTCAAACTGGTTGCCTGAGTGCGGGTTCATGACCGGGCCTCCTGTGCGCGTGCTTCGCTATCGATCAAGTTGACTTCGCTCATGGTGTCGCTCCCTCGGTGACTTCCCAAATGGCACGAGTTTGTGCCAATTCGACGGATCCTTCAACGAGGAGAAGTGGACTCAGAAGCGGACTCAGACGGATCTTCCTCTAGCCAGTAGACGCAACTACGCTTTAAGTATCGGGTTTTGTTAAAGAAAAAGCCAGTGCCGCAAAAGCGGCGGCTGCCTACACGGCGCGCTTTTCGGCTTTGGCCTTGAGCGGGAAGGAAAGGCCGATGGCGTCGAGGATTTTGGCCTGTTGATCGTCCGGGCGTGGCAGATGCGTGTGACGCTGACCGTTGCGGTCGGTGCTGTAGAGATAGGTCAATCGTCCGAGGGCCACCAGGGCGTCGTCCGGAGTGATGGCGGCGGGGTCGTCTACGGTGCTGCCGAAGGTCCGGTGGAGAGCCGCTTCAAACCGCCGCGTGATCTTCAAGGCGAGCATCGCCACGAAGACATGTGCCTTGGTACGCTCAGCCTTGCGCAGGAAGATCGGGCGAATTTCCAGGAAGGTGGTTTTGACCGTGCGGAAGTTGCGCTCGACTTTTTGCAGATCGCGATAACGCGCATCGACCGCCTTCGCATCCATCAAGCCTTGTGGCACATCGGTTTCCAGGAGATAGCAGCCGTCGAGCAGGGCGTCCTGCGCTTTAGCCTCCTGGTCGATGGTGCAGACAATGACGCGTTCGTTCAGCGCGAGGGTGACAAACGCGGCGAGTTTGTGGCGTTTGGCCCAGCGCTGCAAAGCGGCCAGGCCGGTTGCCGCGCTGGCGCGCCTGGAGTTCTTGACGAAGGCGTTACGGTCGGCGATCTTCGCCTGCAACTGAGCCAACTTGTCCTCCCGCCGCCGCTCCTCGCGCACCCGGACGATCTCGTTACGGCGCACGATCAGCCGTTTGTCGTCGTGTTCGACTTCGCACAGAGGCACATCGAAGAGGTCCGTCTGCAGCACGCCCTCCTTGAGGAAGGTGCGTACCTGCGCGTCAGTCAAGGCGGTGATATAGCGGAAACCCTGTGCCGACAGCGCGGCCTTCCCCTTGGCCTTGATCATTCCCCGGTCGCCCACCATCACCACCTCGGCAATCCCGAATTGCTCCTTCAGAATCGTGATCTGGCTGGCCACCGTCGTCGGGTCCGCGGTGTTGCCCTCGAAGACGCGCACGGCGAGGGGCTCGCCGTCCTCGGCGGTCAATAAACCGATGACGATTTGCTGCTTGCCTCGCTTGCCGTCGCGGTTGTAGCCGTATTGCCCCAGTTCGTTGCATTCTCCTTCGAAATAGCTGGAGGTGACGTCGTAGAGCACCAGGACCGGTGGTTGGCCCTGCGCCTTGACGTAGGCCCGGTACAGTTCCCGCTCGATACGCTCCTGCTGGCTCGCCAGCCAGTCCAGAGCGGCATAGAGGTCGTCCTCATCGAACTCCTCCAGCGCCAACACATCGGCCACCGTGTGCTGTTTCGCCCAGCGCACCGCCGACAACCGCGACCCGCCATGCGCAATGCGTGCGAGAATCAGAAACAGGTTGAGCCTGCTTTCCGCCGCACTGCCCAATACCCGCGTGATGCCCACCTGATCAGCCAACTGCTTGAGCGCAAACAGCACTCCAAAAATCTCGCCGCTGGTCATCTCTCCCGACCAGTCGTCGAATTCGCCCTTCACCAGACGTTCCATGGCGACGATTCGCTCCGGTGCCCAGTTCGTCAGGTTGGCAATGGTCCGCGTGCAGACTTTGCCGCCCTCACGATAGGACTCGCGGAGCAGGATGGCGGGCCTGGATTTTCGGTTGGGGACGCGAGCGATGTACATGCCGACAATAAAACCAAACAGCGCATTGTTTGTCAAGCACTATTATTACATCTACATGCCTACATGTTTTGCCGACTTTCTGATTTCTTGCAATTAATCAGAGACTTACCTTAAGGGCTGCCGGAAGGTCCGTCAGAAGCGGGCTCGCTACCATAGACCCACCCTGGCTCCGCGGCGGACTTGACGACGCACGTCGCCAGACGTATATTACTGACCAGTCAGTCATTAGTGTTGCCCAATGAATTCATTCGTTCCCCAAACCGCCTCCGGCGTTCCCGCCGAAGCCCCGGTCCCGCGCCGCCGTCGCAAGGACGCCCGACCTTCCGAACTGACAGCGGCGGCGCTCGCGCTGTTCGTGGACAAGGGCTTCGCCGCCACCCGACTCGACGACGTTGCCGCCCGCGCCGGGGTCTCGAAAGGCACGCTCTATCTGTATTTCAGTAGCAAGGAAGCGCTCTTCAAGGCGGTGATCGAAGACGGGATGGTAGCGGCACTGGCGGCCGCCGAGGAGCGCCTGGCCGGCTTTCATGGTTCGGCCGCTGAGTTGCTGCACGAGCTGTTGCTCGGCTGGTGGCGGCAGATCGGCCGCACGGCAATGGCCGGCGTGACCAAGCTGATCATTTCCGAGTCGAGGAACTTCCCCGAAGTGGCTCAGTACTACCACGAGCGGGTGATCACGCGTGGCCGGGCGCTGCTGCGCCATGCGCTCGAGCGCGGCATCGGCAGCGGCGAGTTTCGGCCGCTGAATGTCGAAGCGGCCATCGACGTGATCATTGCGCCGCTGCTGATGTTGGCGATCTCACGCTTCTCGCTACGCCTGTGCGGGCCGCAGGTGGCGCCGGAGACCTATCTCGAAACGCATTTCGAACTGCTGCTCCAGGGCTTGCGCGGCGCCGACCCGATCGACGACCGGCAGTCGACGGCGACGACGGCATGCAGATGAACGCGACCCGCGCCGCGTTCTTCCGGCGGTGGCTGCCGGCGCTGTCGGTGCTCGCCCTGCTCGCTGCCTGCGGCAAGGAGCCGGCACCGCCCGAGCCGCCGAGAGGGGTACTGACGCGCGTCCTCGGCGACACCGCCGGCGATGAAACGCTGACCTATTCGGGAGAGGTTCGCTCGCGCTACGAGATGCCGCTGGCTTTCCGCATTCCCGGCAAGGTCACCGCCCGGCTGGTCGATGCCGGTGCTGTCGTCAAGGCGGGCCAGGTGCTGGCGCGGATCGATCCGGCCGACACGGCGCTGTCGGCGGCATCGGCCGTCGCGCAACTCGAACTGGCCGACGCCGACCTGCAGCGTTTCCGCAGCCTGCGCGCCAGGAACTTCGTCAGCCAGGCGGCGTTGGATTCCCGGGAGACCAGCTTCAAGGCAGCAAAGGCGCAGGCCGAGCTGGCCCGCAACCAGTCGTCCTATACGGTCCTCAAGGCCGACCAGCCGGGGGTCATCGGCCTGATTTCGGCGGAAGTCGGACAGGTGGTGGCGGCCGGGCAGACGGTGATGCGGCTGGCGCGACCCGACACCCTGGAAGTCGCCATCGCCATTCCCGAAGGGCGCATGTCCGACGTGCGCGCCCTCGGCACCGCCGAGGTGACGCTCTGGGCGGACGGCGAGGCACGCTACGCGGGCGCGCTGCGCGAAGTGTCGCCGGTCGCCGACCCGCTGACGCGGACCTACGCGGCGCGGGTATCGATCGATCGTCCGGATGCGCGCATCCTGCTCGGCATGACCGCCAAGGTGCGCTTCCTGCGTCCAGCCGGCGGCACGCGCCTGACCGTACCGCTGACCGCCGTTTTCCAGCACCAGGGCCGACCGGCGCTGTGGGTGGTCGGCGGCGACGAGACGGTCAGTCTGCGGCCGGTCGACCTCGCCAGCTACCGCGAAGACACGGCGATAGTCGCAGGCGGCGCCAAGGCCGGCGAGCGTATCGTCGTTGCCGGTGTCCACAAGCTGACCGGTGGCGAGCGGGTGCGCGTCATCGACGCGGCACGCGCCGCCGAGCCGCCATCGTCGCCGGTGTCCGGGAGCCTGGGCAAGTCCGCACCATGACGCCACCCAATCTCAGCGACTGGGCGCTGCGTCACCGCTCGCTGATCGGCTACCTGATCGTCGTGCTGATGCTCGCCGGCGTGCTCGCGTATTTCAAGCTCGGGCGCGCCGAGGACCCTGACTTCACGTTCAAGGCGATGGTCGTGCGGACCTTGTGGTCGGGCGCGACGGCGCCGGAAGTGCAGCTGCAGGTGACCGAGCGGATCGAGCGTCGACTGCAGGAAGTTCCCTGGGTGGACGTCCTGCGCTCGCAGACGCGGCCTGGCGAATCGCTGATCACGGTGCTGCTCAAGGATTACACGCCGAAAAAGGAGGTGCCCGAGACCTGGTATCAGGTGCGCAAGAAGATCGGCGACATGCGGCATACCCTGCCGCAGGGTGTGCTTGGCCCCTTCATCAATGACGAGTTCGGCGACACTTTCATCACCATCTACGCGCTGACCGGCGACGGCTTCGACCTCGCCAGGCTGCGCCACGAGGCCGACCGTATCGGCCGCGAACTGCGCCAGTTGCCGGACGTCAAGAAGATCGAGCTGTTCGGCGTCCAGGACGAGAAGATCTACATCGAGGTGTCGCACGCCAAGCTGGCGACGCTGGGCCTCAACCCGCTGGCGATCGTCGACGCCCTGCAGAAGCAGAACGCGATGAGTCCGTCAGGTTTCTACGAGACGCCGTCCGACCGTGTACGCATTCGCGTCTCGGGCGACTTCGAATCGCTGGCGCATATCCGCGAGATCGGTATCCAGGCGGGCGGGCGTCTGTTCCGCCTCGGCGACATCGCCAAGGTCGAGCGTGGTTTCGCCGACCCACCGACGCCGCGCATGCGCGTCCAGGGGCAGGACGCGATCGGCATCGGCATCGCCATGAACAAGGGCGGCGACGTCATCCGCCTGGGCGATCGCTTGCAGGCCGAGACGAAGCGCTTACAGCAGCAACTGCCGCTGGGAATCGACCTGCACGTCGTTGCCGACCAGCCGCAGATCGTCCGCCAGTCGATGAATCTGTTCATGTCGTCGCTCGCCGAGGCGGTGGTGATCGTCCTCGCGGTGTCGTTCATCAGTCTCGGCCTGCGTACTGGCGCCGTCGTGGCGCTGTCTATTCCGCTTGTGCTGGCGATCACCTTTCTCGTCATGTACGCCTTCGCCATCGACCTGCAACGCATCTCGCTGGGGGCGCTGGTGATTTCACTCGGCTTGCTGGTCGATGACGCGATCATCGCCGTCGAGATGATGGTGGTGAAGATGGAGCAGGGCTGGGACCGCTTCCGTGCGGCGACCTTCGCCTACACCTCGACTGCCTTTCCGATGCTCACCGGCACACTGATCACCGCCGTCGGCTTCATGCCGGTCGGTCTCGCCAAGTCGGGAGCCGGCGAGTACACCTTTTCGATCTTCGCGGTGGTGAGTATTGCGCTGCTGGTTTCCTGGGTGGTCGCCGTGCTGTTCACCCCCTATCTCGGCTATCTGGTTCTCGATGCCGAGAAACTGCAGCAAAAGGCGCAGCAACATGGCGAGGACCCCTACAACACGCCGTTCTACCGGCGCGTGCGGGCGAGCGTCGAGTGGTGCCTGCGGCATCGCTGGCTGGTCATCGCCGCGACGCTGGTCGCTTTTGCCCTGTCGCTGGCCGGACTGACGCTGGGCGTGCAGAAACAGTTCTTCCCGGCGGCCAGCCGGCCCGAGTTGCTGGTCGATCTGTGGCTGGCCAATGGCTCGTCGCTGAAAGCGACGGAAGCGCAGGCGAGGAAGGTCGAAGCGCTGCTCGGCGAGCCGGAAATGGCGCGCTCGATCCGCTATTACGCCAGCTACCTCGGCAACGGCAGCCCGCGCTTCTATCTGCCGCTCGACCAGCAGTTGTTCAACGACGGTTTCGCACAGTTCGTCATCACCACGCACGATATCGATGCGCGCGAGGACCTCAAGCGCCGCCTCGAGCAGCGCTTTGCCGACGCCGGCGGTGAGTGGAGCGGGCTACGCACGCGCGTGCTGCGCCTCGAGAACGGCCCGCCGGTCGGCTTTCCGGTGCTCTTCCGGGTTTCCGGCGACGATCTCGGCGAACTGCGGCGCGTTGCGGCGGAAGTGGCGGCGGTGATGCGCGGGCATCCCTACCTGAAAGAGGTGAACTTCGACTGGAACGAGATGGGCAAGACGATCCGCATCGACATCGACCAGGATCGTGCGCGCGCGCTCGGCATCAGCTCGCAGGAACTCTCGGCGTTCCTCAACTCGATGCTCAACGGCGTTGCCATCACCCAGATGCGCGAAGGCGACCAGTTGATCGATGTCGTCGCGCGTGCCGCTGGTGACGAGCGCGCGCAGATCTCGGCCCTGGCCGATCTCAACATCCACACCGGCAGCGGTCGTTACGTGCCGCTCGCGCAACTGGCGAAGATCAGCTACGAACTCGAGGAACCGGTGATCGCCAGCCGCAACCGGCTGCCGACGGTGACCGTTCGCGCCGACATCCGCGACGGCATCCAGGCGCCGGCCGCGACGGCGCAGATCGAGCCCCTGTTCGAACCGCTGCGCGCGCGCCTACCGCCAGGGTTTCGCATCGAGGCCGGGGGCGCCACCGAGGAATCGGCGAAAGGCGAAAATTCGATCAAGGCGGTGATGCCGCTGATGCTGGTCAGCGTCATCACCCTGCTGATGATCCAGCTGCAGAACGTCGGCCGCACACTGCTGGTCCTGTTGACGGCGCCGCTCGGGCTGATCGGCGTTTCCCTGGCGCTGCTGATCTTCAGGGTGCCCTTCGGCTTCGTCGCCAACCTCGGAGTCATCGCGCTGTCGGGAATGATCATGCGCAACGCGGTGATTCTCGTCGACCAGATCGAGCAGGACGAGAAGGCCGGCAAGGCCGCCTGGGAGGCGGTCGTCGGCTCGACCGTGCGGCGCTTCCGGCCGATCATGCTGACCGCGGCGGCGGCGATCCTGGCGATGATACCGCTGACGCGCAGCGTCTTCTGGGGACCGATGGCCGTGGCGATCATGGGCGGCCTGATCGTCGCGACGCTGCTGACGCTCCTCTTCCTGCCGGCGCTCTATGCGGCGTGGTATCGGGTGCAACCGGCGAGGATCTAGGTCTTGCTCCTGCGGCCGCGGCGACTGCCCGTCAGTGTCGCGGAGACCGGCAGGGCGAAGGCGTCCGGCATGGTACGACGCCCCCGCTGTGCAGAATTCTGGGCAGAGCCAGGCGCGCGCCGCCGATCACTTGACGACGGTGACCGGCACCTGCGCCAAGTGGATGACCTTCATCGTCACCGAACCCAGCAACAGGCCGGCGATGGCGGAGGCGCCGCTGCTACCCATGATGATCTTGTCGCAACCGATCTCGGTGGCGTGCCGGGCGATGGTCTGGGCGACGTCGCCGACCAGGATCGTGGCCGTATAGGAAATGCCGGCCGCATCGAGGCGCTGCCTGGCCGCCTGCAGCGCGTCCTCGCCTTCCGAGAGTTGCAAGGCGGCGATCTCGTCGGCGGTCAGTACGCGCCGAATCTCCCAGGAATCGATGGGCTCGCGCACATGCAGCAGATGGACCTCCATCGGTTCGCGCGCCTGCACCAGACTGATGAGATGATCGACGGCGCGTAGCGCGTTGTCGGAGCCGTCGAATGGAATGAGTGCCTTGAGCATTTTCTGGGTCCCCACGGAATGTTCTGGTGGTCAGGCGGCAGGCGCCGGGTGGCGAACGAGGTTCGCCACAGGTTGATCGCCTGCCCAAGCCGGGCTGGCAGCGAGCACGGTCGGTCGGACGGCGTCGATGCCCTCGGCCTTGTGCCTGGGATGCGGCTGCCAGCCGAGGACGAAGAGCAGCGTGAGAAAGCCCACGACATAGCCCAGGGTGACGTGCCAGCCGTGCAGCAGCCAGCGTCCCGCCGACTTGGCCTCGGGAAACATGTTGGCCAGCGCGACGCCGGCCGACGAACCGAACCAGATCATTGAGCCACCATAACCGACGGCATAGGCGAGAACGCCCCAGTCGTAGCCACCCTGGACGAGCGCCAGCGCGGTCAGCGGGATGTTGTCGAACACCGCTGAGACGAAGCCGAGCCCCATTGCCGTCTGCCACGACGCGGCGGGCAGCTTCTCGACCGGCATCATGGAGGCGCAGAGCACCAGCGAGAGCAGGAAAATGCTGCCCTTCAAGGCATCCGGCAACAGGCTCCATTCCGGTCGGCGCAACGGCGTCGCGAGCAGCAACGCCAACCAGACCGCCGCACCCAGGAAGGGGAAGCGGTCCGAGACCTCGGGAAAGAGCACATTGACCGTCACGTTGGTGACGATGGCGGAGAGCAGGATGAAGCCGACGATGGCCACGCGCGCCCAGTCGACACGCGTCGCCTCACCGGAGTGCGCGACGATTGGCGCGTAGCGGTGCTGCTGTAGCGCCGCCGGAATCCCGCAGAACACCAGCGCGACTCCGGCAGCGACATAGGCGTGTGTGACGTCGAGCGGGCTGACGCCATCGATCCACATCATCGTGGTGGTGGTGTCGCCGACGACGCTTCCCGAGCCACCGGCGTTCGAGGCGGCGACGATGGCGGCCAGATAGCCGATATGAAGGCGATGGCGAAAGACGATACGCGCGACCGTGCCGCCAATCAGGGCGGCGGCGATGTTGTCGAGAAAGCTCGAGAGGAAGAAGATCATGACCAGGAGGACGAAGCCACCCTGCCAGCCGCCAGGGAGGTAGCGCGGCAAGGCGTCCGGCACCCGGCTTTCCTCGAAATGGCGTGCCAGCAGCGCGAAGCCGAGCAGCAGGCCGAGCAGATTACTGAGCATCACCCATTCATGCTGCAGGTGGATCGCCAGTCCACCGAGCCCGGCGCCAAACTTGAAGCCGGTGAACAGCAGTTTGTAAACGGTGATCGTGGCCAGCCCGGTCAGCGCGACCTGCAGGGTGTAGTGGTGCAGCAGCGCAACGCCCAGAAGCGTCAGCGCAAAAAGGATGAAATCGACCGGGATGCCGAAAAGGACCGGTCCTTCCGGGACCGTTTCGGCGGCCCAGGCGGGGCCAAGAGCAAGCAGCAACAACAGGGTGGCCCCCGGACGGAGACAGCCGGCGAATTTGTGGCGCATGGGGAGTGAGTCCTCAACTGGTGGTCAGTGTAGATGGGATGGTTCCTTGAACGAACGCGAGTAGCCTGCGGCGGATGCCGGATTGTACCACCGAGGCAACGAGCGTCACCCGCGGCCTCCCGATCCCTCTCCGCCCCGACCTTCACGGAACTCTCGGATGCCTGGTCCGCAGCTTCCATATGATTGATTGGACGGTCATTTGCCGTATCCGACGGGCGCGCTTGGCGATCGCGAAATCGCCCTCGCATAGAACGAAGATGTGCCATAATCAGCCGCTCAGCGGACGGCTTCGGGTTACGCGCCGGAGTCGTTCCTGGCATGTTGACCTGACGAATTGCCCGTCACGAGGCAAAGCGCAAGCAGTCGGGTTCAGGAGGAGTGGTATTTCCAGTCGTCTACGGAGGGACTTCCCGTGCAAGCATTGCTCAAGCTCTCAAGTCTGATCGATGCGCTCACCGAGCGCGTCGGCAAGGCGATCATCTGGCTCGTTCTCGTCGTCACCCTGATCGCCGCCGGCAATGCGGTGATGCGCTACACCCTGAACTACAGTTCCAACGCCTTTCTCGAGATCCAGTGGTACCTGTTCTCGGCGATCTTCCTGCTTGGCGCCGGTTACACGCTGATGCGCAACGAACATGTGCGCATCGATCTGATTGCCGGCCGGATGTCCCGGCGCGGCCAGGCCTGGATCGACATCTTCGGCATCATCTTTTTCCTGCTGCCGATGGCGGTCGCCGTGATGTACCTGTCGTGGCCGATCTTCCTCCTGGCACTGAACAACAACGAACAGTCGAGCAATGCCGGCGGCCTGGCGGTCTGGCCGGTGCGCCTGCTGGTGCCGATCGGTTTCTTCCTGCTGGTCATTCAGGGCGTTTCGGAGTTGATCAAGCGCTTCGGCTTCCTGCAGGGCCTGTGTCCCGATCCGACCGCCAAGGGACACAAGCCGACGCCCGAAGAAGAACTCGCGCTGGCCATCAAGGCGCAGAAGGGAGAGCTCTGATGACCGAGTTCGTGATCGCCAACATGGCACCGATCATCTTCGCTTCGATGGTGCTCTTCCTGCTCGTCGGTTTCCCGGTGGCCTTCGCGCTGGCCGCCAACGGCATCTTCTTCGGCCTGATCGGCATCGAGCTCGGGCTGCTCGGACCACAACTGTTTCAGGCGCTGCCGGACCGCATCTTCGGCATCATGAACAACGACACCTTGCTGGCGATCCCGTTCTTCACCTTCATGGGGCTGATACTCGAGCGGTCGGGGATGGCCGAGGATCTGCTCGATACCATCGGCCAGCTTTTCGGGCCGCTGCGCGGTGGACTGGCCTTCGCGGTGATCTTCGTCGGTGCGCTGCTCGCCGCAACGACCGGTGTCGTGGCCGCCTCGGTGATCTCGATGGGCCTCATCTCGCTGCCGATCATGCTGCGTTACGGTTACGACACCAAACTGGCTACCGGCGTCATCGCGGCGTCCGGAACGCTGGCGCAGATCATCCCGCCGTCGCTGGTACTGATCATCATGGCTGACCAGTTGGGCAAGTCGGTCGGCGACATGTATGCCGGCGCTTTCCTGCCGGGGATGGTGCTCACCTCGTTCTACGTCGGCTATGTCGTGCTGGTGGCGATTTTCAAGCCGCGTTGGGCGCCGGCGCTGCCGCTCGAGGCGCGCACGCTGCGTGGTGGCAAGCTGCTGCTGCGCGTGCTGACCACGCTGGTGCCGCCGCTGATGTTGATCTTCCTGGTGCTCGGGACGATCTTTCTCGGTATCGCGACGCCGACCGAAGGCGGCGCGATGGGCGCCACCGGCGCCCTGATCATGGCCCTGGCACGCCAGCGCCTGAGTTGGAGCCTGCTCAGGCAGGCGATGGAAACGACCGCCAAGCTGACCACCTTCGTCGTCTTCATCCTGGTCGGCGCGCGCGTCTTCTCGCTAACCTTCTACGGCGTCGACGGCCACCGCTGGGTCGAGCATCTGTTGACCGGGCTGCCGGGCGGCGAGGTCGGCTTCCTGATCGTCGTCAACGCGCTGGTCTTCCTGCTCGCCTTCTTCCTCGATTTCTTCGAGTTGTCCTTTATCGTCGTGCCGCTGCTGGGTCCGGTTGCCCAGGCGCTCGGCATCGACCTGATCTGGTTCGGCGTACTGCTGGCGGTCAACATGCAGACTTCGTTCATGCATCCACCATTCGGCTTCGCGCTTTTCTACCTGCGCTCGGTGGCGCCGGCGTCGGTCAAGACCACGGACATCTACTGGGGAGCGATACCGTTCGTCTGCATCCAGATCATCATGGTGGTGATCCTGATCTTCTTCCCGCAGTTGGTCACTTTCGGTCTCGCCAAGGACGCCAAGGTCGATCTCGATTCGGTGCAGATCGAAATGCCGACTTCCGACTACGGGGCGCCCGGGTCATCGCCCGGACTGGAGAGTCCCAAGGATTCGCCTGCCGACTCGGAAGATTCCGCCAGCAAGGCGATACGCGATGCGATGAAGCAGGAGCAGGCGAAGTAGACGACCCGGCTCTCCGCCCGACGATCGCGCGTCGTCGCGTAAATGGGCGATGGGCAACGAAAAAGGGAACCGAGGCTGACCTCGGTTCCCTTTTTCTGTCGATCCGCAGAGGCGCCGCCAGCGAATGGCGGCGGTGCCCGCGACCGGTCTATCGCTTGCTGTACATGTAGTTGGTATACGCGCCTTCGGCAATGCGCATCCAGAGGTTCTGATCGTCCATGAACTTCTTGTAGTCGTCGTAGACCTTCTTGAACTCGGCATTCTTCGCCGAGGTTTCGGCGTAGAGCTCCATCGCCGCCTTGTAGCAGGCATCCATGACTTCCTTCGGGAACTGTTTCAGCTGCGTTCCCGAACCGACCAGTTGCTTGAGCGCGGTCGGATTCTTGGCGTCGTACTTGGCGACCATGTCGACGTGCGCGTCGGCACAGGCCAACTGCAGGATGGTCTGGTACTCCTTGGGCAGTTCGGCGTACTTCTTCAGGCTGACATAGGCGGATACCTGCGGCCCACCCTCCCACCAGCCCGGGTAGTAGTAGAACTTGGCGACCTTGTTGAAGCCGAGTTTCTGGTCATCGTAGGGACCGATCCACTCGGCCGCATCGATCGTACCCTTCTCGAGCGCCGGATAGATGTCGCCACCGGGAATCTGCTGCGGCACGGCTCCCAGCTTGCTGAGCACGGCGCCGGCGAAGCCGCCGATGCGGATCTTCAATCCCTTGAGGTCGGCTGCCGTCTTGATTTCCTTGCGATACCAGCCGCCCATTTGTGTCGTCGTGTTGCCGCAGGGGATGGTCATGATGTTCGACTTGGCAAAAAACTCGCCGAGGAGCTTTGTACCGTTGCCGTGGCGCATCCAGGCGTCCATCTGGCGATTGGTCATGCCGAAGGGAACCGCCGTTTCGAGGGCGTAGGTGGGATCCTTGCCGAAGAAGTAATAGGACACGGTATGTCCCATTTCGACCGTGCCGTCCTTGACGGCATCGAAGACCGCTGGTCCGGGAACGATTTCACCGCCAGCGAAGACCTGGATCTGGAATTTGCCGCCGGTCGCCTCGGCCACTCGCTTGGCCATGTATTCGGCGCCACCGTAGATGGTGTCGAGGCTCTTCGGGAAGCTGGAAGCCAGACGCCATTTGATCGTCGGCGCATTCTGGGCGATCGCCGGCATGGCCACGCTGCCGGCGGCAAGGCCTACACCGGCATTCTTCAGAAACGAACGTCTTTCCACAATTTGTCTCCAGTAGGTTCTTGTAAGGGAAGTGCCTCGCGATTATAGCTAAAGCAGGCGCGCGCTGAGCACCGATTTGTTCGCGCCGGGGGTGCTCGGGTGGTCTAGTTACCGGCGACCTTCATCTGCTCGATGAGCAGGGATCCCACGTGTTTCGAACCGCGAACGAGGACGTCGTTGCCAACCGCAGCGACGTTCCTGAACATGTCGCGCAGGTTGCCGGCAATGGTGATCTCTTCGACCGGGTGGGCGATTTCGCCGTCTTCGATCCAGAATCCGGCGGCGCCGCGCGAATAGTCGCCAGTCACGTAGTTGACGCCATGGCCGAGCAACTCGGTGACCAGCAAGCCGCGTCCCATTTTCTTGAGCAGGCCACGGAAATCACGCTTGCCGGGATGAATGATGAGGTTGTGACTGCCACCGGCGTTGCCGGTCGTCGGCATTCCCAGCTTCCGCCCGGTATAGGTGCTCAGGAAATAGCCTTGTAGCCGCCCGTTGCGGACCACTTCACGGTCATGTGTCGCCACCCCGTCGCTGTCGAAATAGGTGCTCGCCAATGCGCGCGGCAGGTGTGGTCGCTCGCTGATCTGCACCTTCTTGGAGAAAACGCGCTTGCCGAGGCTATCGACGAGGAAGGATGTCTTGCGGTAGAGGCTGCCGCCACTCGCGGCATGGACGAAACTGCCGATCAACGACGGGGCAAGCGGTGCCTCGAAGAGCACCGGCACCCGGCAGGTCTTCACCTTGCGGGCGCCGAGCCGCGACAGGGCGCGTTGCGCGGCGCGCTCGCCGATCGATTCGGGTGAGGCGATCGCCGCCTGATCGCGGGCGATCGAATACCAGTCGTCACGCTGCATGGCGTCGTTCTCGCCGGCGATCACCGAGCACGACAGGTAATGCCGCGACGTCGGGTAGCCGCCCATGAAACCCAGGCTGTTGGCCGAGACGAACTGCCCTTCCTGGATCGAAACCGTGGCGCCTTCCGAGTTGCTGATCTGCGGGCTGAGCGCGAAAGCCGCCTGTTCGCAGCGGCGCGCGAGGTCGACCGCGGCTTCGACCGAAAGCAGCCAGGGATGGTAGAGGTCGAGACCGGGCAGGCTTCCGGTGTCGGTCGCCAGGAGGCTGGCGTCGGGCAATCCGGCGCAGGGATCGGCGGCGGTGAAGCGGGCGATGTTCAAGGCGGCATCGACCGTTTCGCGCAAGGCCGTCGGAGAAAAGTCCGAGGTGCTCGCCTGACCCTTCCTCTGGTCGAGATAGACGCTGACCGCGATCGATTTGTCGCGGTTGTACTCGATGGTTTCGACTTCGCCGCAGCGCACCGTCACCGATTGCCCGAAGCCGTCCGAGACATCGACCTCGCAGGCGCTGGCTCCCTGCTTTGCGGCGTAAACGAGAACGTCGCGGGCGAGTTCCTGCAGGGTCTCGAAGCGGTGGCTGAAGCGCGATGCGGGCGCTGGGATGGCAGTGGTGGCTGGACGGGGCATGGGGGCGATGGTTGGCGGCAAAAGCCGCTATCATAGCAGTTCACCCGGATGGCATTGGCGCCGGCATTTTTCCTCTCCGTTTTCCCTGCCGCAGCGAAAGGCCGATCGCCCAGACCGATGAACATCCCCGAAGAAGAACCGGCACCCCCATCGAAGACACAACGCAAGCGGGCCATGGAGGAACTCCAGGCACTCGGCGAGGAACTGGTGGGTCTGGCGCCCGATCGGGTCAGGAAGATCGACCTTCCCGACGACCTGCGCGCGGCCGTTCGCGAAGCGCAACGCATGCTGCGGCGCGACGACGCGCGGCGGCGACAGATGCAGTACATCGGCAGGCTGATGCGTGACGTCGACGCGGAACCGATACGCGCGGCTCTGGCAGTGATTCGTGGGGAGTCGGTCGACGAAACCGCAAGACTGCACCGCATCGAGCGTATGCGCAGCGAACTGCTGGCTGATGAGAGGGTTCTGTACGAGATTGCCCAGCGTTGCCAGTCGGTCGACCTGCAGCAACTACGCGCGCTGCGCCGATCCGCCTTGCTCGAACTGGAGAAGGGGAAGCCGCCGCGCAGCTACCGGGCCATTTTTCAGATCCTCAAGGAACTCGAGCCGCCTGACGACGCGGCCCCCACCGACGATGAACATGACGACCAATGAAGAACTGCTGATCGGCCTGCTGTCGATCAGCGACCGCGCCGCGCAGGGCGTCTATGAAGACCAGGGAATCCCCGCGCTCCAGCAGTGGTTCGGGGCCGCGCTGAGCAGCCCCTGGTGCAGCGCGACGCGGCTGATTGCCGATGACCAGGCGTCGATCGAGCGGACGCTGATCGAACTCGTCGATGAGCTTGGCTGCCATCTCGTGCTGACCACCGGCGGCACCGGCCCGGCGCCGCGCGATGTCACTCCGGAAGCCACCCTTGCGGTCGCCGACAAGGTGCTGCCGGGCTTCGGGGAGGAGATGCGTCGCATCAGCCTCAATTTCGTGCCGACCGCCATCCTCTCGCGTCAGCTTGCCGTGGTGCGCGGCAAGGCCTTGATCCTCAACCTCCCCGGGCAGCCGAAGTCGATCCGCGAAACGCTCGAGGGGGTAAGAGCCGCCGACGGCAGCTTGCTCGTCAGCGGCATTTTCGCTGCCGTACCGTACTGTCTCGACCTGATCGGTGGTCCCTACGTCGAGACTGTTGACACCATCGTCAGTGCCTTCAGGCCAAAATCAGCACAGCGGCCAAAGCCGGCGGCTTGAGGGTGGCGAGCCTCAGGCGGTCGCCGTCGGGTTGTGGAAGCGGCCGATTTCGTAGTCGCCGCCACTCTCCTCAAGTTCCGCCGGTACCAGCATGTGACGTTGGCCGGCACTGTTGAACTCGAGTGACTCCCGCAAGTTGAAGCCGCCCTGTGGCAGCAGGAGGCGAACCAGTCCGGACCCGCTCCCGTCGCGCAACCAGATCCCGGGGAGGCCGATGACTGCCGCGAAGCCACTGCGGCGCGGGCGCAACTCGATGCTTTGCGCCTGCCGGGAGAGCAACTGGATACCCAGGCTGGCATGCTCGCCGCTCAGTCGGTTGAAGCGCCGCACCACACCGAGAAGCCAGTTGTCGCCGCCCTCGGGTTGTAGACAGAGTAGCGTGCCGAGCTTGAGAGGGTCGCCCGGAGAGTGGCGCAGGCAGGCGCGGAAGCCTCCGAGACTGACGTTCTCGACCAACCAGACCTCGTCTTCGCGGTTCGCGTCCAGGCCCGGCAGTGCGCCCGAGAACACCCTGTAGCTGGCATCGAAGCCGTGCAGGACCGCCATTTTCGTCTTTACGGGGTGTCGCTGGTGCCTTCGTTGCGGCGCTTGCACCGTCCAGTAAAGGCGCAGATGGCGGAGGACCGGCAGCAGGACGTTCGGCGGAAAGTCGCCACCAAGATTGATATCGGCTGGCACTTCGCCGTGTTCGACGAGTTGAATCAGTTCTTCGAGCTTGGCGAGCGCCGTTCCCGGCGAGAAGAAGCGCAGGCCAGGCCGCGCCAGACCCGGCGACAGCGCCAGCCGGGCCGGTACCGAGCCCGCCGCTGCATCGACCCAGTAGACGCTGTCCGGTCGGCAATCGGCGGCCAGGACGAAGCGCGGCAGGAAGTGCGTGATCAGGCGGTCGACGATCTCGATCTGGCCGGGCAAGAGGCTGTCCATCGACGACGTGAAGAGGACGATCGCGTGCAGGTACTGCTGTGCGACGCTGGTCAGGCCGCGCTGCGCCGGATAGATCTGCAGGAGTTTCTGCGCGTATCCCGCGGCCTCGGCTGCCAGGTAGGCTTGGCCCATCGTGCGCCAGAGGCCATCGTCAATCGGCCCGTAGTGAAATGCCAGCCACTTGACCTGAATCCGGCGTGCCGCCTGAGCACGCGCGGCAGCTAGCGGCATCGACGGCTTGAAGGCGTCGACGCCCTTGCCCTTCGGGTCAAGCTGGGCGCGCTCGAGGCACGCGGCGTAGAGTCCGGCAATCTCACTCCAATAGCGAGAGATCTTCGTCCATAGGCGTTGCTCTTCCGCCAACGGGAGGTTTGTCGAGGGCAGGTAGTCGCGTGCGAGACGGATGAGGTGAGGCTGGCCGGCTTCGTCAAGCTGGCGGATGATGTCGAAATAGTGGCCAAGGCGGAAATCCTTGGCGTCCTTCAGCGACTCGAACCAGTTCATCATTTCGTCGATGGCGTTGGCCGCCTTGGCGACCAGCAGGTCGGCGAGGACTCGCTTCATCTCCTTGCTGTCGGCAAGCAGATGGTCAGGGCGTTTGGGGAACAGCTGGAGGATCATCGGAAGTCAAGCCTGGTGCCGGCGGCCGGGGGGAGAAGGGGATTGTAAACCAGGAGCGCGGCGAATACGATCGAAGCTCGCGAGCCGGCAGGATGGTGGCGCTTTGCTCTACCGCTTTGTTCCACCGCTTTGTTCTACAATTCGCTCTGGTAAATCGACAGGCAGCAGGCATGCAGCAGTATCTCGACCTGATGCACCATGTCCTCGAACATGGCGTGTCCAAGGCAGACCGCACGGGAACCGGCACGCGCTCGGTTTTCGGATGGCAGATGCGTTTCGACCTCGCTGCCGGCTTCCCGCTGCTGACCACCAAGAAGCTGCACCTGCGCTCGATCATCCATGAGTTGTTGTGGTTCCTGCGCGGCGATACCAATGTCCGCTACCTGCAAGAAAACGGCGTGCGCATCTGGGACGAGTGGGCCGACGAGAACGGCGACCTCGGCCCGGTCTACGGTCGGCAGTGGCGCCACTGGCAAGCGGCCGATGGCCGCGAAATCGATCAGATCGCGCAACTCGTCGACAACCTGAAGAAGAACCCCGATTCGCGTCGCCATCTGCTGACCGCCTGGAATCCGGGTGACGTCGAGCGCATGGCGCTGCCCCCCTGTCATGCCCTCTGCCAGTTCTACGTCGCGCCGGCGTCAGCTTCCGCTACGGATCGGCGCCCACAGCTTTCCTGCCAGCTCTACCAGCGCAGCGCCGACATCTTTCTCGGCGTACCCTTCAACATCGCCTCCTACGCACTGTTGACGATGATGGTCGCGCAGGTCTGCAACTATCGACCGGGGGACTTCGTGCACACTTTCGGCGACGCGCATCTCTACGGCAATCACTTCGACCAGGCGCGGCTGCAGTTGACCCGCGCAACCCGTGCACTGCCGACGATGCGCCTCAACCCCGAGGTCGACGACCTGTTCGCCTTCCGTTTTGAGGACTTCACTCTCGAAGGCTACGACCCGCATCCGCACATCGCCGCCGCCGTGGCTGTTTAGGGCGTGGACGATGGATCGCCGGTGCCGTCAGCGTCAGCATTGCGCCGCATGATTTCCCTGATCGCTGCCGTGGCGCGCAACGGAGCCATCGGCCGGAATCAGCAGTTGCTGTGGCGTCTGCCCGAAGACATGCGCTACTTTCGCGAGACGACCAGTGGCAAGACGGTGATCATGGGCAGAAAGACCTGGGAATCCTTGCCGCCAGCGTATCGGCCGCTGCCCAACCGGCGCAACATCGTGCTGAGCCGCAATCCGGCCTACCTGCCGCGCGGCGGGGATCTGGCCTGCTCGATCGAAGACGCGCTGCGTCTGGCCGGCGGCGCCGCCGAGGTCTTCATCATCGGTGGTGAGGAGCTTTATCGGCAGACCATGCCGCTCGCGACGCGCCTCTACATCACCGAAGTCGCCGAGGAGTCTCCTGGCGACGCTTTCTTTCCGGATGTCGCGTCTGGCGAATGGCGGGAAATCTCGCGGCGGGTGGGCAGGAGTCGCGCCGCGGGCAGTGCCCTTCGAGACCAGGCTCCCGCTTTCGACTTCGTGGTCTACGAGCGCCGCTGAGCAGTCCCTGGCGCGCCGCTGCCGGGCGAACGACGCTTGCCCTGCGCTTGGCAACGAGAATAAGATGCCCCCTCTGTGTCTCCCTGAATTCGACGATGGCCGATCTGCTCGAGAACTACCTGCAAGACAGCGAGGGCGCCGGCAAGGTATTGGTGCACGCCAGACTGTTGATCAGGCTGGCCGGTCTCTATGCGGAGATTGCGCCGACGCATCTCGCGCGGGCAAGCCGTGTGGCCAACTTCAAGTCGGGGGTTGTCGTCATCCACGCCGACAGCGGTGCGATCGCTGCCAAGTTGCGTCAGATGGCGCCGACGCTGGTCGACCAGCTGTCGCAGCGCGGCATCGAATGCAGCGGCGTCCAGGTCAAGGTGCAGGCGCGTGACCAGCGCGAGCCCGCGCGGGCGCCGGCCCACAAGCCGCTGAGCGTGAGAACCAGCGCGGAGTTGACGGCGTTGAGCAGTTCGCTGCCCACCTCGCCGTTGCGCCGAGCCCTGGAGGGTCTCCTGGCGCGCTCGGCTAGAGAGGAATGATGGCCACTCGCTCGATGATCATCAGCGCGAAAACCAGTAGCGCGATCACCAGAGAATAGCGAAACAGTCGCCAGGAGAACTGCAGATAGCGCGAGTCCCGGGTCAGGAGGAAGGCCGCGATGCCGCAACCCACGGCGATCACCGTGAGGACCGCCAGCAAGCGCAGCAACCACATTTCGTCAGAAGACCGGCAACGCGAGCCAACTGAGGACGGACTTGGGTGCCTGCTCGTGGTCTTCGAAAGTGACGTACTCCCAGGCATCGGGGCTGGCCAGCAGTTCGCGGGCCAGCAGATTGTTGAGCGCATGTCCCGATTTGTGGGCGACGAACGAGGCCAGTAGCGGGTGACCGAGGAGGTAGAGGTCGCCGATGGCGTCGAGCACCTTGTGCTTGACGAACTCATCGTTGTAACGTAGCCCGTCGGCGTTGAGGACGCGGTACTCGTCGAGGACGACCGCATTTTCGAGACCGCCGCCCTGCGCGAGGCCGTTCTCGCGCAACCATTCCACCTCCTGCATGAAGCCGAAGGTGCGCGCTCGCGCCACTTCGCGAACATACGACTGCTCGGCGAAGTCGATGGTCACCGACTGCCCCGTGCGGTCGATCGCCGGATGATTGAAGCCGATCGAGAAAGCGAGGCGAAAGCCGTTGTAGGGATCGAGGCGAGCCCATTTGTCGCCCGAGGCATCCGTCTCGGCGACTTCGATCGGGCGCTTGACGCGGATGAATTTCTTCGCCACCGGCTGTTCCTCGATGCCGGCAGACTGAATGAGGAAGACGAAGGGCGAAGCCGAACCGTCGAGGATTGGCAATTCGGCGGCATCGAGGTCGACGAAGGCGTTGTCGATACCGAGGCCGGCGAACGCCGACATCAGGTGTTCGACGGTGCCCACTCTGGCGCCGCCATACTCCAGACACGAGCACATGCGCGTGTCGCCGACCAGTTGGGCCCTGGCTGGCACGTCAACCACCGCTTCAAGATCGACACGACGGAAAACGATGCCCGTGTCGGGTGCGGCCGGGCGCAGGCTGATCGTCACCTTGACGCCGGAATGCAGGCCGACGCCAGCCGCACGGACCACGGCCTTGAGTGTTCGCTGCTTTAACATGTGTCTGAATAAACTGTGGAATCGACGGATTCTAGCACAGCTCGAGCTGCCCCGGAACCCGCCAATTCCAGCCGAAGAGTTGCTGGCAGTGCGGCTCAGTCGGCCTGCTTGCGCAGGAACGCGGGAATGTCATAGCGATCGACACCACTGTTGGCGAGCGCTTCGACCGTTGCGCTGCGGCCCTTGCGGACGATCGCCGGAACCTGGTCGAGGCTCGAGTAGTCGATGTTCTGGCTGTGGCCGAAACGGCTGTCCGTTCCGGTTGCCTGGGTCAGCGAGCTGTTGATCACTTCAAAGGTCTGGCGTTTGGCTTGCGCCTGGCCGAGCCCGGTCGCCACCACCGTCACCCGAATGTCCTCGGCCATTCCTTCATCATAGACGGCGCCGAAGATGATGTGGGCGTCCTCAGCCGCGAAGGCGCGGACGGTATTCATCACTTCATTCACCTCCTTCATCTTCAGGGAACGGGTGGCGGTGATGTTGACCAGCACGCCCTTGGCGCCAGACAGGTTGACGCCTTCGAGAAGCGGTGAGGCGACGGCGCGCTCGGCGGCAATCCGTGCCCGGTCGACGCCGGCGGCGTTTGCCGAACCCATCATCGCCATGCCCATCTCGCCCATCACCGTACGCACGTCCTCGAAGTCGACGTTCACCAGGCCCGGGAAGTTGATGATCTCGGCAATGCCGCCGACGGCGTTGCGCAAGACGTTGTCGGCCGCCTTGAACGCCTCGTCCATCGACACGTCGTCGCCGAGAACGTCCATCAGCCGGTCGTTGAGGATGACGATCAGTGAATCGACATGTTTCTGCAATTCACCGATACCGACTTCCGCGACCTTCAACCGCTTGCCCTCGAAGCCAAAGGGTTTGGTGACCACCGCCACGGTGAGGACTCCGAGCTCGCGGGCGACTTCGGCAACGATCGGTGCGGCGCCGGTACCCGTGCCGCCGCCCATGCCGGCGGTGATGAAGACCATGTGGGCGCCCCTGAGCGATTCGGCGATCGCTTCGCGTTCTTCCATTGCTGCGCTGCGGCCGGCTTCGGGTTTGGCTCCGGCACCCAGCCCGGTCTTGCCCAACTGCAGTTTCTGAACGGCAATGCTGCGGCCGAGCGCCTGGGAGTCCGTATTGGCGGCGATGAAGTCCACGCCGTTGACGCCTTCCCGGATCATGTGATCGACGGCGTTGCCACCGGCGCCGCCGATGCCGATCACCTTGATCACCGTATCCATATCGCCCGATCCCTGCTCTGTGTCGATAATTTCAAACATTGTCGTCTCCTCTGCAAAAAGCTTGTTGATAACTGGGGGAAAGTTGTTGACTGCTACCTGTCATCGGATCAGAAATTCTTTTCAAACCATGACTTCATGCGCCCGAATACCTGTTTCACGTCTCGCGTCTCGCGTACTTTCAGGCCGCGCTTGCGTTGTGTCTGCGCCTCGAGCAAGAGACCGCAGGCGGTAGCGAAGCGGGGGCTCTGCACCACGTCGGCCAGGGCGCCCTGATACTTGGGAACGCCCAGACGTACCGGCATGTGAAAGATCTCCTCGCCAAGTTCGATCATTCCCGGCATCACCGAGGCCCCGCCGGTGAGCACGATGCCCGACGACAGTACGTCCTCGAAGCCCGAGCGGCGCAACTCCGCCTGAATCAGCTCGAAGAGTTCCTCGACGCGCGGCTGGATCACATCCGCGAGCGCGCGCCGCGATAGCTTGCGCGACGGGCGATCGTCGACACCGGCAACGTCGAGCACCTCTTCCGGGTCGGCCAGATGGGCTACCGCGCAACCATAGGTGCGCTTGATGTCTTCCGCCTCGCGCGTTGGCGTACGCAGAGCCATCGCGATGTCGTTGGTGATCTGGTCGCCGGCGATCGGGATCACCGAGGTGTACCGGATCGCGCCCTGCGTCCAGACCGCCAGGTCGGTGGTGCCACCGCCGATGTCGATCAGGCAGATCCCGAGGTCCTTCTCGTCCTCCGAAAGGACGGCCCGGCTCGAGGCGAGCGGCTGCAACACGAGGTCGTTGACCTCCAGGCCGCAACGGCGTACGCACTTGACGATGTTCTGGGCCGCCGAGACGGCGCCGGTGACGATGTGTACCTTCACCTCGAGGCGAAAGCCGCTCATGCCGATCGGCTCACGGATGCCGTCCTGGTCGTCGATGATGAATTCCTGGGTCAGGATGTGCAGGATTTCCTGATCGGCTGGAATCGGCATTGCGCGCGCGGTTTCGATCACCCGCTCGACGTCCATCGTCGTGACTTCCTTGTCCTTGATGGCGACCATGCCGTTGGAGTTGAAACTGCGGATGTGGCTACCGGCGATGCCGGTATACACGTCACGAACCTTGCAGTCGGCCATCAGTTCCACTTCCTGCAGCACGCGCGAGATGGTGGCGACGGTCTCCTCGATGTTGACCACGACGCCCTTCTTCAGTCCCTTGGATTCCTGCGACCCCATGCCGATCACATTCACTCGCCCCTCGGGTGTGAGCTCGGCGACCAGTGCGACGATTTTCGATGTGCCGATGTCGAGTCCGACAATCAGATCCTTGCTATCCCTGCTCATTTCTTTCCTTTGACTTCTTGAACCGCACTGGCCGGAAAGCGCAGCGCGAAACCGTTCGGATACCGCATGTCCACCGCTATCGGCCGCCCATGGCGTGTTTCCGACAGGCTCGGATAGTACTCGACGAAGCGCTGCAGGCGGACGCGGATCGGCGCTTTCGCCTGCTCGCGACCCAACTCAACCAGCATTCCATTCTCCATCTTCAACAGCCACGCCAGCCGCGGCGACAAGGCCACGTGCGCCGGCAGGACACCGACTGGCTTCAACAACTGCGCAAACTCCGCGTAACGACGGAGAACCTCGCCGGCCGACCCGGTCGGGCCACTGAGCCGGGGTAGCGGTTGCTCGCGCGTCAGCGGGGCAGAGAAGACCTCGCCGAAGGTGTTGACCAGTTCCCCTTGTCCATCGCCCCAATGCGCAGCCGCCTGCTGTTCCTCGATGCGGACCTCGATGCGTGCCGGCCATTTGCGCCACACCTCGGCACGACGCACCCATGGCAACTGCTCGAGAGACAGGCGAATCGCTTCCGGACTGACCGTGAAGAAGTTGCCGTGCAGCAGCGCCGACAGCACTTGTTGCACATCGCTGTGCCGAACCTCGCGCAACTCGTGCGTCACCAGCACCTCGTTCAGCGGAAAGAGCCGCAAGCGCGGTGCTCCCCAGATCACTGCGGCAACCAGCAAGGCGACTCCGCCGGCCAGCAAGAGCAGGTCGGAAACGGCTGTCATCAAGCGCGGTTTGTGCCACATTGCTCATCCCAGCGTGGCAAGTGCCAGTATGCGGACGACCAGATCGTCGTAGCTCATGCCTGCGGCGCGCGCTGCCATGGGCACCAGCGAGTGGTCGGTCATTCCTGGCGAGGTATTCACTTCGAGAAAGTAGGCTGCACCGCCGCCAGCCGCTGCCGCCTGGTCGAGCAGGAAGTCGACGCGTCCCCAGCCGCGGCCCCCAAGGACGCGAAAAGCGTCCAGCGCCTGTTGGCGAAGTTCGCTCTCACGGGTTTCCGTGAGGCCACAAGGGCAGCGGTAGGCGGTGTCGTCACGCAGGTACTTGGCTTCGTAGTCGTAGAATTCGTTGCTCGGCTCGATCTTGATGATCGGCAGCGCCGCGTTGCCCAGGATGGCGACGGTGTATTCGCCGCCCAGGATCGCGCGTTCGGCGATCACCAGCGAGTCGTGGCGGGCGGCTTCGGCGCGCGCCGCTGCCAGTTCTCCCGGGCGTTTGACTTTCGTGATACCGATCGACGAGCCTTCGCAGGCCGGCTTGACAAACAGTGGCAGCCCGAGAGCCGCTTCCACGGCGGCGAGGTCGGTCGCGTCGTCGAGCATGAGATAAGGTGGAACCGGCAGGCCGGCGGCCTGCCAGAGCAACTTCGTTCGCCATTTGTCCATCCCCAGCGCGGAAGCCATGACGCCGCTGCCAGTGTAGGGAATGCCCATCAATTCAAGCGCGCCCTGGATGGTGCCGTCCTCGCCGTAGCGTCCATGCAATGCAATGAAGGCCCGCGCGAAGCCCGCCAGGTCGTCGAGCTGCCGCTCTGCCGGATCGAACGCGTGCGCGTCGACACCCTGGCGCCGCAAGGCCGCCAGAACGCGAGAACCACTGTTCAGCGACACCTCGCGTTCGGCGGAGCGGCCGCCGAAGAGTACTGCCACCTTTCCGAAGTCGCGTACGTTCATCATTTCATCCTAGCAGGCGAGAAGCTTGCCGGGAATACCGCCGATCGAACCGGCGCCCATCGTGATGACCACATCGCCGTCACGGACGATATCCAGGATTGCCTGCGGCACGTCGCCGATGCTCTCGACGAAGACCGGCTCCACCTTGCCGGCGACGCGCAAGGCGCGGGCCAGCGCCCGACCGTCGGCGGCAACGATCGGTTGCTCGCTGGCGGCATAGACTTCGGTCAATACCAGTGCGTCGACGCCGCTGAGGACCTTCACGAAATCCTCGAAACGGTCGCGTGTGCGGGTATAGCGGTGCGGCTGGAAGGCCAGCAACAGGCGACGACCGGGAAAGGCGCCACGCGCGGCGGTGAGGGTCGCGCTCATTTCGACCGGATGATGTCCGTAGTCGTCGACCAGGGTGAAGCAACCACCATCGGCGAGTGCGATCTCTCCGTAGCGCTGGAAGCGCCGACCGACACCACGGAAATCCGTCAGCGCCTTCAGGATCGCGTCATCGGCGACGCCTACCTCACTGGCGACGGCGATTGCCGCCAGCGCATTGAGCACATTGTGTCGTCCGGGCAGGTTGAGGGTGACCGGCAGGCGACTGACTGAGCCGTTGACCCGCACACAATCGAAACGCATCTGGCCGCCTTCGGCCGTCACATTCTCGGCGTAGAAGTTGGCTGCCGGGTCGAGACCGTAGGTGACGATCTGTTTGCTGACCTGCGGCATGATTTCACGGACGTTGGCGTCATCGGCGCAGAGCACGGCGACGCCGTAGAAGGGCAGTCGTTGCAGGAATTCGACGAAAGCCTGCTTGAGGCGGTTGAAATCGTGGCCGTAGGTCTCCATGTGGTCGGCATCGATATTGGTAACCACCGAGATCACTGGCGACAAAAAAAGGAAAGAGGCGTCGGACTCGTCGGCCTCGGCTACCAGAAAATCGCCGGAGCCGAGGCAGGCATTGGCCCCGGCGGCGTTGAGCCGGCCACCGATGACGAAAGTCGGGTCCATGCCGCCGGCGGCGAGAATCGACGCCACCAGACTGGTCGTCGTCGTCTTGCCGTGCGTGCCGGCGACAGCGATCCCCTGCTTGAGCCGCATCAGCTCGGCCAGCATCTGAGCCCTTGGGACGACGGGCACCTGGCGACTGCGCGCGGCGATGACTTCGGGGTTGTCGGCCCTTACCGCCGAGGAGACGACGACCGCGTCCGCGCCGTTGACGTTCGCCGCGGCATGTCCGATCACGGTACGCACGCCGAGCGCCGCGAGGCGCCGGGTAGCGGAGTTGTCGGCGAGATCCGAACCGCTGACCACGAAGCCCAGGTTGGCCAACACCTCGGCGATGCCGCTCATCCCGGCACCGCCTATGCCCACGAAGTGGATGTTCTTGACTTTGTGTTTCACTTCGCGAGCTCCTCGCACATTCGCGCCACTTCCTCGGTGGCTTCCGGTCTGGCCATCTCGCGCGCCTTTTCGGCCATTGCGCGCAGCTGACCGACAGGGGTGTGGCAGAGCCGGCTGATCGTCTCCGGCGTCAATTCCGCCTGCGGCAGCAGGACGGCTCCGCCAGCCAGTGACAGAAACCGGGCGTTGGCCGTCTGATGGTCGTCGACGGCGTATGGAAACGGCACCAATACGCTCGCCACACCGGTCGCCGCAAGTTCAGCGACGGTCAGAGCCCCGGCCCGGCAGATGACCAGGTCCGCCCATTCGTAGGCCCCGGCCATGTCTTCGATGAACGCGGCGCAGTGCGCCTGCACCCCGGCCGCGGCATAGTTGTGCTGCAGTGCCTCCAGGTGCTTTTCGCCGGCCTGATGGACAACCTGGGGCCGCGCGTCGGCATCGATCAGCGCCAGACCCCGGGGAACGACGTCGTTCAGCGCACTCGCCCCCTGGCTGCCGCCGAGGACGAGCAAACGAACCGGCCCCTGGCGATCGGCGAGACGCGTTGTCGGTGGCGGCAGCCGGGTCATTTCCGGACGCAGCGGATTGCCGACCCAGATGCCTTTCGGGAGGACATCGGGAAAACCGCAGGCCACCCGGTCGGCGACTCGCGCGAGCACGCGGTTGGCCAGGCCGGCAATCGAATTCTGCTCATGGATGAGCAGTGGGCAACCGAGCAGCGCTGCCATCATGCCACCCGGGAAGCTCACGTAGCCACCCATGCCGAGGACGACATCCGGGCTGACCCGGCGGATTTCCCGCCGCGCCTGCCAGCATGCCGAGAACAGGTGAAAGGGTAGCAGCAGCTTGCGCAAGAGGCCTTTGCCGCGCAAAGCAGCAAAGCGCACCCAGGCCATTTCGTAGCCGCGTGCCGGGACGAGCCTGGCCTCCATACCGTCGGGCGCTCCCATCCAGACGACCTTCCAGTCGCGGCTCCTGAGCAGGTCGGCCACCGCGAGGCCAGGAAATACGTGGCCGCCGGTACCTCCCGCCATGACCAGCAGGGTCTTGCTCACGAGTCACCTCCGGTGGGCGCCGGCGCCAGCAGTCGGCAAGCGCAGACCCTCCTCATACCTTGGCTCCCCGCATCAACTGGCGATTCTCCCAATCGATTCTCAGGAGTACGGCCACCGCCACGCAGTTGGCGAGAATTCCCGAGCCGCCAAAACTCATCAGGGGCAGTGTCAGGCCCTTGGTCGGCAGCAGCCCCGTGTTGACGCCCATGTTGATGAAGCCCTGCACGCCCATCCACACGCCTATCCCTTGCGCCACCAGGGCCGAGTAGAGGCGGTCGAGGGCGACTGCCTGACGGCCGATCGCGAAGGCGCGCTGGATCAGGAGGCCGAACAGCACGATCACGGTCAGAACACCGACAAAGCCCAGTTCTTCGGCAATGACGGCGAGCAGGAAGTCGGTATGCGCCTCCGGCAGGTAGAAGAGCTTTTCGACGCTCGCGCCGAGACCGACGCCGAGCAACTCGCCCCGGCCGAACGCGATCAGCGCGTGCGACAGCTGATAGCCACGACCGAAAGCGTCAGCCCAGGGGTCCATGAAGCCGAAGATACGATCGCGGCGGTAGGGGGAAATGATGATCAGCGCGGCGAAAGCAGCCACCAGCACGAAAATCAGCACGACGAAAAGGCGAGCGCGCATGCCGCCGAGGAAAAGAATGCCCATGGCAATGGCAATGATCACCACAAAGGCGCCGAAGTCGGGTTCCTTGAGCAGCAGGATACCCACGGCTACCATCGCACTGGCCAGTGGCAGGAACGCTCTCTTCAGGTCATGCATGTGCGGCATCTTGCGGCTGGTGTAGTCCGCGGCATAGAGAACGGCAAACAGCTTCATCAACTCGGACGGCTGCAGATTGACGATGCCCAGGGGTAGCCAGCGGCGCGCGCCATTCACCTCGCGACCGATACCCGGAATCAGCACCAGCGCCAGCAGCAGGGAGCCGCCGACGAAAAGCCACGGCGACCACTGTTGCCACGTTGACAGGGGCACCTGGAAAGCCACGGCGGCGGCCACCAGGCCGATGGCCAGAAAAACGGCATGGCGAACCAGGAAGTAGGCAGGCTGATTGCCGGTCAGGCGTCCCGCTTCGGCCGTGGCCATCGATGCCGAGTAGACCATGACCATGCCGATGACGAGCAGCGCCAGGGTGCTCCAGAGGAGTGCCAGGTCGATTTCCGCAGGCAGGCGACGCGGTGCGTCGAGGGCTCGCAACATCAGGCGGCCTCCCTTTCGATGCGACGAACGGCGTCGACAAATGCTTCGGCGCGGTGCTCGTAGTTGCGATACATGTCCATGCTGGCGCAGGCTGGCGAGAGCAGCACGGCGTCACCCGCGCGCGCCTGGGCAGCACACCAGCGTACGGCTTCGGCCATGTCGACGCAATGCTGCAGTGGAACCTGGCAGCCCTCCAGGATGGCGGCCATCGCCAGCGCGTCGCGCCCGATCAGCGCGGCCGCGCGCGCATGCGCGTCCAGTGCCGGCCGCAGGGGCGCGAAATCCTGCCCCTTGCCATCGCCGCCAAGGATGATCGCCACTGGCCGGCCCAGGCCCTGCAGCGCGGCCAGTGTGGCGCCGACATTGGTGCCTTTCGAATCGTCGAAGTAGGCAACGCCGTCAATCTCGGCAACCCATTCGACGCGATGCGCAAGACCCTTGAACGCCACGAGGGCCGGCAGCACGCTGGCCAGATCAATGCCTGCCGCCTCGCACAAGGCGAGCGCGGCCATGGCGTTGGCGGCGTTGTGACTACCGACCAGTTGAAGTTCGCTGCAGGCGACCAGCCGGTCATCGCCGCGCACGATCCAGCCGTCCACGACTCCGTAGTCGCACGGGCGGGGCGGCGGATTGAGGCCGAAGGTCACCATCCGGCGGCCGGGGCGTCCTGCCGCCAGGCTGCGAGCGTCGTCGCGGTTGAGGACCATGACGCCGTTGCCCTGGAAAATACGCGCCTTGCTGGCCGTGTAGTCGTCCATGTCCAGATAGCGGTCGAGGTGGTCCTCGCAGAGATTGAGCAGGGCGGCGGCGTCGGCAGCCAGGGAATGCGTTGTTTCGAGCTGAAAGCTGGACAGTTCGAGGACCCAAAGCTCGGGTAGGCTTCTTCCATCGATGGCGCTCATCAGCGCGTCGAGTGCCGCCGGGCCGATGTTGCCGGCAACCGCCGTCCGGCGGCCGGCCGCCCGGCACAGGGCGCCGACCAGGGCGGTGGTCGTCGTCTTGCCGTTGCTGCCGGTGATCGCAATCACTCTGGCCCGCGGCGTCAGTCCGCCGATTCCCCAGGCGAACAGCTCGATCTCGGAGACCAGCGGCACGCCACGGGCCACCGCCGCCTGAACGAGTGCTTCCTGTACCGGCACGCCGGGGGAAATCGCGATCAGATCAACGCCGGCGAAAGCCTCCGCGGTGAATGGACCGACGCACAGATCTGCAGCAGGTACCGCGGCACGCAGCGCGTCGGCCTGCGGCGGCGCCGGACGACTGTCGGCGACGCGCACGTGCGCGTCCTGCCGCGCCAGCCAGCGGGCCATTGCCAGGCCGCTTTCGCCGAGGCCGATGACGAGGATCAGTTTGCCGGCAAGTTCCATCTCAGCGCAGTTTCAGGGTGGACAGACCGACCAGCACCAGCATGATGGTGATGATCCAGAAGCGGACGACGACTTGCGTCTCTTTCCAGCCGCCCAGCTCGAAGTGGTGGTGCAGCGGTGCCATGCGGAAGATTCGCCGGCCACCCGTGAACTTGTAGTAAAGCACCTGCGCGGCGACCGACAGCGTTTCGGCGACGAAGATACCACCCATGATCGCCAGCACGATCTCCTGGCGCACGATGATCGCGACCGTGCCGAGGGCTGCGCCGAGCGCCAATGCCCCGACGTCGCCCATGAAGACTTCCGCCGGATAGGCGTTGAACCAGAGAAAGCCGAGGCCGGCACCCGCGATCGCACCGAGGAAGATGGCCAGTTCGCCGGCGCCCGGGATGTACGGCAGGAGCAGATACTTGGCATACACGGAATTGCCGGCAACATAGGCGAAAATGGCCAGCGCCGCGGCGATCATGACCGTCGGCATGATCGCCAGACCATCTAGGCCATCGGTGAGGTTGACCGCATTGCTGGTGCCGACGACGACCAGATAGCTCAGGACAATGAAGCCGAAGATTCCGAGCGGATAGGAGACGGTCTTGAAGAAGGGAACGATCAATTCCAGTTGTGCCGGGCCGGTGGCCGTCAGCCCCAGGTAGAGCGCTACCGTGAGACCGATCACCGACTGCCAGATGTATTTCCAGCGGGCCGGCAAGCCGCGTGGGTTGCGGTGCACGACCTTCTGCCAGTCGTCATACCAGCCGATGCCGCCGAAGCCAAGCGTGACGATCAGGACGATCCACACGTAGCGGTTGGTGAGGTCACCCCAGAGGAGCGTCGTGGTGGCGATGGCGATCAGGATCAGCGCGCCGCCCATGGTCGGCGTTCCGGACTTGACGAGGTGGGTTTGCGGGCCGTCGTTGCGCACCGCCTGACCGATCTTCTTGGCGGCCAGCCAGCGGATCACGCCAGGGCCGGCAATGAAGGAAATGATCAGCGCCGTCATCGCCGCGAGCACCGTGCGCAGGGTGATGTAATTGAAGACATTGAAGGCGCGCACTTCCTGTGCCAGCCATTGGGCGAGCAGCAGCAACATCACTCGCCCTCCGCGGCTGAGGGAACGGCAAGCGCGTCGGCGACACGTTCCATGCGCATGAAGCGCGATCCCTTGACGAGGACGGTCGTCTCCGGCGTCAGTTCCGCGGTCAGGCTCGCGACCAGACGGTCGATGCTGTGGTGATGTTCGCCGCCGCTCCCGAAGTTGTGGGCGGCCAGCGCACTCGCCTCACCCAGCGCCAGCAGAAGATCGATTCCCTGGCTCTTGGCGTAACCACCGATCTCGTCATGAAACTGAGCGCTCATTTCCCCGATTTCACCCATGTCGCCGAGTACCAGTATCTTCTTGCCAATCGTTGCCGCGAGGACGTCGATTCCCGCGCGTACGGAGTCGGGATTGGCGTTGTAGGTGTCGTCGAGCAGCACGGCGCCATGCAAGGCGGTCCGCCGCTGCAGGCGCCCCTTGAGTCCGCGAAAGGCGCTCAGGCCGGCCTGTACCGCGGTGAGAGAAATCCCGGCGGCCAGCGCGGCCGTCGCCGCGGCCAGGGCATTGCGGGCATTGTGCTGCCCCGGCAGCGCCAGCACGACGTCGGCCTGGCCATCCGGCGCGAACAGGCTGAGGCGGCTTTCCAGTCCGTGCAGATGAAACTTCCCGGTGACGTCCGCGGCCTGTTCGAAGCCGAAAGTCATCATCCTCAGGCCACGGCACTGGCTACGCCACAGCTTGGCCCAGGGGTCATCGGCATTGAACACCGCCACGCCGGTTTCATCGAGACCCGTGTAGATGCTGCCCTTTTCGGCAGCAATCGCTTCCAGTGAGCCCATGCCGGCGAGGTGCGCACGCTGCGCATTGGTCACCAGCGCGACCGTCGGGCGGGCGATGCCGGCCAGATACGCGATCTCGCCCGGATGATTCATCCCTAACTCGATGATCGCCGCGCGATGCGTCGCGTTCAGCCTGAGCAGGGTCAGCGGCAGGCCGATGTCGTTGTTGAAGTTGCCCTGCGTGGCGAGCACCGCCTCGCCGTAGGCGGCCTTCAGGATACTGGCGATCATCTCCTTGGTCGTCGTCTTGCCGTTGCTGCCGGTCACGGCCAGCAGCGGCAGCGCAAACCGGCCTCGCCAGTCGGCGGCCAGGGCGCCCAGCGACAGTCGCGTCTCGGCGACCTGGACGAGTGGCAACGACAGCGCCTGCAGACCCTCTGCGGCGTCGGTCGCGACGATCGCTGCGGCGGCGCCACGGGCTTTGGCCGCTGCGACGTAGTCGTGACCATCGAAGTTCTCGCCGCGCAGGGCGACGAACAACTCGCCCGCGGCAATGCTGCGGGAGTCGGTCGATACCCCGGAGAAGGTGGCGTTTGCACCGAGGACCTTGCCGGCGGTGGCGCGGGCGGCAGCAAGAAGATCCATCATCGCGCTCACTGGGCCGGTTCCTGGCGGTCGGCCAGCGCGGCGCGCGCCTGCGCGCCGTCCGAGAACGGACGCCGGACGCCGGCGATTTCCTGGTACGGCTCGTGCCCCTTGCCGGCGATCAGGACAACGTCGGCGGGATGTGCCGCAAGCAAGGTGCGACGAATCGCTTCGCCGCGATCGGCGATGACCAGCGCCGTCGGCGCCCCGGCGAGAATGTCCGCGAGGATGGCGTGCTCGTTTTCGCTGCGTGGATTGTCGCTGGTCAACACGACGCGATCGGCGTGGCGGGCGGCAACCGCTGCCATCAGGGGTCGCTTGCCGCGATCCCGATCGCCGCCACAGCCGAAGATGACGACCAGACCGGCGCCGCGCGCATTGGCCACCGGGCGCAGCGCCATGAGGGCACTTTCCAGGGCATCGGGGGTATGCGCGTAGTCGACGATCACCAACGGCTCGTTGTGGCCGCCGATCTTTTCGAGACGACCCGGCGGCGAGCTCAACTGCGCGAAACGTTCCGCGACGGCCTTGGGCGTCAGGCCGGCGTCGATCAGCACGGCGGCAACCGCCAGCAGGTTGGAGACGTTGTAGCGGCCGAGCAGCCCGCTCTCGACGAGGGCACGACCGTTGGGCGCGCAGAGACGAAAACGCAGCCCGTCGATCGTTTCCTCGATGTTCTCGGCCCGGATCGTCCCTTGCCGGTCGTCGGCGCCTGCCTGCTGCGTATAGCCGATGACCTTGGTCGCGGTGCTCAGGGCGGCCAGTTCACGCCCGAAGGGATCATCGAGATTGCTCACCGCCAGGCGCAGTCTTGGCCAGGCAAAGAGTCTTGCCTTGGCCTGCGCATAGGCGGCCATCGTTGCGTGGTAATCCAGGTGATCGCGGGTGAGGTTGGTAAACACCGCTACGTCGACGCGGGCCCCGTCGAGGCGCCCCTCGGCAATGCCGATCGAACTGGCCTCGAGCGCACATGCCTGGGCATCGTCATGGGCAAAGCTGGCCAGATAGCGCATCAGGGTCGTCGCTGCCGGCGTGGTGAAACCGGTTTCCACCAACTGGCCGGGCATACCTGCGCCCAGCGTGCCAATCACGGCGCAGCGGCGCGGGTGGGTGGCGGCAATCCACTGGCTGACGCTGGTCTTGCCGTTGGTACCGGTGACGGCGATCAGCGACAGGCGCTCGCTCGGTCGCCCGTAGATGGCGTTGGCCAGAGGCCCGCAAAGCTCTCGCAAGCCAGCCACCGCGAGATTGGCGACCTGCCATGTGCGGTTCCAGGCAAAATCAGGCGTGCCGGCCGGAGCCGGTTCCCAGAAGACGGCAACGGCGCCGTTGGCAATTGCCTCGGCGATGTAGCGGCGACCGTCGGCCACATCGCCGGGGTAGGCCAGGAAGAGGTCGCCCGGGCGCACTTGGCGGCTGTCGTCGGTCACCCCACCGGGTACGACGCCGAGGGTTGCCAGCCGCTGCAGGGCGGCCGTATCGGCCTCGCTACGCGCAGGACTTGCCACGGCCCTCACAGTCTGGCCTTGCTTGTCGGGGTCTTCGGGCTTTGCGCGACGACCAGCGGCGCGTCCGGCGCAATCCCGAGCGTGCGCAGGGAACTGCCCATCACCGAGGCAAACACGGGCGCCGCGACATCGCCGCCGTAGTGCTTGCCGGCGCTCGGCTCGTCGATCATCACCGCGACGATCAGGCGCGGATCCGAGGCTGGTGCAAAACCGACGAAGGAGGATACATACTTGTTCGCGTAGCGGCCGCCGGCAAGTTTGTGCGCGGTGCCGGTCTTGCCGGCAACACGGTAGCCGGGGATCTGCGCTTTCGGAGCCGTGCCGCCGGGCAGGACGGCCATTTCGAGCATGGCGCGAACTTCGCGTGCCGTCTTCGGGCTGAACACGCTGGCGCCGTGGGGCAGCGAAGAGTCTGCCCGCGTCAGCGACAGCGGCACCAGGTCGCCGTCGCGCGCAAATACCGAATAGGCGCGCGCCAACTGAATCAGCGAAACCGAAATACCGTGGCCGTAGGCCATCGTTGCCTGCTCGATCGGACGCCAGTTTTTCCATGGCCTTAGCCGGCCGCTGACTTCGCCGGGGAAGCCGAGGCGCGGCAGCTGTCCGAAGCCGACGTCGTCGAACATCTCCCACATCTTCTGATAGGGCAGCATGGCGGCGATCTTGGCTGCACCGACGTTCGACGACTTCTGGATCACCTCGGCGACCGACAGCGCGCCGTGCGGGTGGGCGTCGGAGATCGTCGCGTTGCCGATGGTCAGGCGGCCCGGTGCGCAGTTGATGATGGTATCCGAGCGGACCTTGCCGTTCTCCAGCCCCAGGGCGATCGTGAACGGCTTCAGGGTCGAGCCTGGCTCGAAGGTGTCGGTGACCGCACGATTGCGCAGTTGGCTGCCGGACAGGTTCTCGCGATTGTTCGGGTTATAGGTTGGCCAGTTGGCCAGTGCCAGGATCTCGCCGGTCCGGACGTCGAGCACGACGACCCCGCCGGCCTTGGCGTTGTTGTCGGCGATGGCCTGCTTCAACTGACTGTAGGCCAGATACTGGATCTTCGAGTCGAGCGCCAGACGAATGTCCTTGCCGTCCTGCGGCGGCTTGATCGAACCGACATCTTCGACAATTTGCCCGCGGCGGTCCTTGATGACGCTGCGGCTACCCGGCTCGCCCAGCAATTGGCCGTGAAAGGCAAGCTCGACGCCCTCCAGTCCCTTGTCGTCAACGCCGGTGAAACCCACCATGTGGGCGGTCATTTCTCCGGTCGGATAGAAGCGGCGATACTCCTTGTTCTGGCCGATGCCGGGAAGCTTCAGCGCGGCGACCTGCTCGGCCACCGGGGGCGGTATCTGGCGACGCAGGAAGACGAAAGTCTTCTCGGTGTCGAGCTTGCGTGACAGCTGCTTGGGGTCCGTTTCGAGCAGGGCGGCCAATTGCTTGCTCTGCTCGCTGGTCAGTGTCGTGGCGGGCGGAATCGCCCAGATCGACTTCATCGGCGTCGAGATGGCCAGCACGTCGCCATGGCGGTCGGCAATCCGTCCACGCGAGGCGCTGATCTCGATGTCGCGCCGGTAACGCGACTCGCCCTTTTCCTGCAGGAAATCGTTGTTGAGGATCTGCAGATAGAACGCGCGGCCAATCAACACCGCGAAAGAGCCGAGGATCATCAAGGCCATCAGTCGCGACCGCCAGGGCGGCAGGCTGAGTTGCAGCAGCGGACTCTCGGCAAACTTGTGTGCCACCTTTCCCTTGAAGCGCATCATCGTGGAAGCCCTCCAGCCGGCGTCAAGGTGGTCACCTTCTCTGTTTCCGGCGTACGCATCTTGAGCTTTTCGCGAGCAATCTTTTCGATCCGCGGTGCGGTTCCCCAGGTCGAAAGCTCGAGCTGCAGCTGCCCGAACTCGACCTCGAGCTGGCGCGCCCGCTCCTGCTCCACCTCGAGTGCCTGGAAGAGCTTGCGCGCCTTGTGCTGCGACGTCACCACGCCGAGGCCACAGACGACGGCAGCAATCAGGAGGAACACGTTCAGGCGAACCATCTCAGGCGGCCTTTCTGGCCAGCTTCTCGGCGACGCGCATGATCGCGCTGCGCGCCCGCGGGTTGGCCGCAATCTCGGCGGCGCTCGCTCTGACCGGCTTGCCGATCAGACGAAGTCGCGGCGGCGGCAGATCCGCCGCGCGCAGAGGCAGCTTTCGCGGCAAACGGTCAGGCGCCGCCTCGTCGCGCAGGAAGCGTTTGACGATTCGGTCTTCGAGCGAGTGGAAGCTGATGACCACCAGGCGCCCTCCTGCCTTGAGCACGGTCATGGCCTGCGGCAGCACTAGCGCGAGTTGTTCGAGTTCTTGATTGATATGAATCCGTAGAGCTTGAAAGGTACGCGTCGCCGCGTCCTGGCCGGGCTCACGGGTCCGCACGGTCTGGCGTACGAGCGCGGCCAGCTCCCCCGTGGTTGCAACCGACCGCTCTCCCCGAGCAGCCACAATCTTCTTTGCAATCTGGAAAGCAAACCGTTCTTCACCATAGTTCCTAATGACCTCCGTGATCTCCTGCTCGCTGGCTCGTCCTAGCCATTGCGCTGCTGTCTCGCCCTGCGTCGTGTCCATGCGCATGTCGAGCGGCGCGTCGCCACGAAAGCTGAAGCCCCGCGCGTGCTCATCGAGTTGCGGCGACGAGACACCAATATCGAGCAGCACGCCGTCGATGCCCTGCTCGACTGCGCAGCCCGCTCGCCGCAGTGCGTCCGCCAGATCGCCGAAGCGCTCATGCATTACCAGCAGTCGCGCATCCGTTTCGCCACTGGCCATGGCCACCGCCTGCGGGTCACGGTCGAAGGCCAGCAGGCGACCACCCGTACCCAGGCGCTGCAGGATGGCCCGACTATGCCCGCCACGCCCGAAGGTGCCGTCCACGTAAGTTCCTGCCGGTTTGATGGCCAGGGCCTCCACCGCCTCCTGCAACAGAACGGTCTGGTGCGGCGACTCCTGGCTCACAGTGCCAGGTCCTCGAGGTCTGCGGGCAACAACTGGTCGCCGAGCGCGAAGACCGCTTCCTGCTGCTGCTGCCAGCCCGCGTCTGACCAGATCTCGAAGTGACTGCCCTGACCGACCAGCCAGACCTGTTTATCGAGTTGCGCAAACTGGCGCAACTCCGGTGCGATCAGGAGGCGGCCTGTCGCGTCCATTTCCTCTTCACGGGCGTGACCGACCAGCAAGCGCTTGATCAATGCCGATCGCGGATTGAGGCTCGAGGCCGCCAGGACCTTGTCGCGAATCGGTTCCCATGCCGTCTCGGGGTAGAGCAGCAGGCAGCGATGCGGATGCGCAGTAAGCACCAGTCTCCCTTCGGAGGCCGAGACGAGCGGCTCCCGATGGCGCGCCGGAACGGCGATCCTGCCTTTGGCATCCAGACTTAACGCAGCCGCACCCTGAAACATCACAACAAATCGTCCCTTGCACTCTTGGGCGAGGAAGGCAAATGCCCCCACTTTCTACCACTAATATCCACTTTAAGACAAAGAGTCTGGCAAAGCAATAGGTCTGCACCGGATTTTTCCAATGACGACAAGCACTTATGCGTGATTCGCGAACTGCCGCTAAAATAAGTTAAGTTTAAAAAACAATGAGTAACAGGCGGTGTTAAAAGTAGCTTCTTATGATTGACGGCTGGGCCTGTGCGCAAGGGGCATGCGAGGGCCATGGGCTGGCGGCTGGCGGCCCGGGCGGAGTCGAATTGGCGGGAGAACGAGGTGAAGAGTCGGCAGCGATCGCTGCCGACGGGCGGGGAAGGTGGGAAGCCGGCCGATAAGCCGGGTTCTGTCGTGGACAGCCATTCCTCTAGGCGTACTGTTGCCAGCACGCTCAAGCAGCCTACCCGGAAGCAGCGCGAGCCACGCCCACGCTTCCCTATTTGGCCTTGCTCCAGATGGGGTTTGCCGTGCCGTTCGTGTTACCACGAACGCGGTGAGCTCTTACCTCGCCGTTTCACCCTTACCTGCTCTGGTCAGTTGCCTGAGCCAGGACATCGGCGGTCTGTTTTCTGTTGCACTTTCCGTCACCTCGCGGTGCCCGGTCGTTAACCGGCATCCTGCTCTGTGGAGCCCGGACTTTCCTCTCGGCGCCAGGTTTTCACCTCTTGCCCAGCGGCTGCCTGGCCGACTTCCCAAGCGGATTATACGCCCCGTCTGCTGCGACCCGGCCGGAATTGCCAGCGGTCGGCGTAGTAGGCGGGGTTCTCGCTATCGGGCGTGACGCCTGGCAGGCCAAGCAAGGGCAGCGGGTGAAAGGCGCGCGGATCCCGGTGGTCACCGGCAGCCAGTTCGCTGGACAGGCGCTGGTCGAGGTCGGTCAGTTGTGCTGCCAGCGGCCGGCGGAACCAGTCTTCGGTCGCCTCGTAGAGCACGCCCTTGGCCGTCAGGCCGCGAAACGGCTGCAGCAGTTGCTCGTAGGTCGCATGGCCGAAGACGAAGCAGCGCAGCGACCGACCGAGATCAAGCCGGCGCTCCCAGAACAATTTCTGCCATTGGAAGCCGCGCAGCAGGGCCAGCAGCGAAGGATCGGAAGCGACGACGATGACGCCGCATTCGTCGAAGTGCGTCATCGCGTCGCGATCGTGACCGCGGCCGCTGCGGCCTGGGGTAGCGTCCGCCGCCAGCGCCTCGACATGACGCGCGTTGAGCACCGCTTTGGCGTGCGGAAACGTCAGCCAGACGAGTGCATTGAAGAAATCGTGCCAGTTGTCGGGGCGTGTAGCCACTTCGCCACGTGTCCAGATGCGCGTTTCGTAGTCGAGGCCATCGGTCGCTGGCGGCAGGAAAGAGACGCGCCGGCCACTACGCGTCTGCACGCGGTGCGTCGAACTCAGGACGGCGAGGGCAGCGAGGTCGGGCGCAAATGCAATCCGCTCGAGCAGCGGCGATAGTGGGGCGAACAGGCCGCCCGGCGAAGGAAAGCCTCGTTGGCTCACTGTGCCGCAGGCGCGGCCGCTTGGTTTGCCGTTTCGCCCTGCGCTGCGGCGACGAAGGTCAGGGTGCCATTGCGCATCTGGAAACTTCCCTGCAGCGGGCCCATGCCGCCCTCCGGGTCGCCTTCGAGCTTGGCAAAGCCTTCACAGGTGCGCGTTTCGACGACAAACAGGCGTTTTCCCTGCTTGAGAATCCAGGCGTCGTTACCCGGTGCATACACCTCGACCTTGCTCTCGCTGCCGGCGGATCCGAGTTCGTGCCGACGCTGGCACTCGGGCATGCGGGCGGCGACGATCGAGTAGCGGGCGGTCTTGTCCCAGAAGAAATTCTGCACGCGAATCAGCGTCAGCGAATGCTGGGGCGATCCGAACTCCAGGGCCGCCCGCTGGTCGGAACAGGCCGCCAGTATTGGCAACATGAGCAGCAGAAGCAGGGGCAACAGGGTGTTCCGCGGCACGGCGAGTCTCCTCAAACGAATTCCGACGCGTGATCTCAGCCGAGCATCTTCCAGTGCAACAGTTCGCCGGCGCGCAAAGGCACCAGTGTGTCGTCGCCGAGGTAGGGAAAGGCTTCCGGTGTCAGCCAATCGCATCTTTCCAGCGTCACCTTGCCGGTATTGCGCGGCAAGCCATAAAAATCGGCGCCATTGAAACTGGCGAAGGCCTCGAAACGATCCAGCGCGCCGTTCGACGCGAAGGCTTCGGCGTAGAGTTCGAGCGCCGCGTGTGCCGTATAGCAGCCGGCACAGCCGCACGCGGTTTCCTTTGCTGTCCTTGCATGCGGTGCGGAATCGGTGCCGAGGAAGTACTTCTCGCTGCCCGAAGTGGCCGCACGCAGCAGGGCCAGTCGATGCTGCTCGCGCTTGAGGACCGGCAGGCAGTAGTAATGCGGCTGGATACCGCCGGCAAAGATCGCGTTGCGGTTGTAGAGCAGGTGGTGCGCGGTGATCGTTGCTGCGACGGTGGGTCCACAAGCGGCGACGAAATCGGCGGCGTCGCTGGTCGTGATGTGCTCGAAGACGACTTTCAGCGCCGGGTGACGCGCCAGCAGGGGCTGCAGCACGCGCTCGATGAAAATCTTCTCGCGGTCGAAGACGTCGCTCGCCGGGTCGGTCGCTTCGCCGTGCACGAGTAGCGGCAAGCCGAGCTTTTCCATCTCGGCAAGCACCGCCGAACAGTGGTCGAGATCGGTGACTCCCGAGTCGGAGTTGGTCGTTGCTCCGGCCGGGTACAGCTTGATCGCGTGCACGAAATCACACTCCGCGGCACACCGGATCTCGTCGACCGGCGTCCTGTCGGTCAGGTACAGCGTCATCAACGGTTCGAACGCCATTCCCGGCGGCAAAGCGGCCAGGATGCGCGCACGATAGTCACCGGCGGCGGCGACGGTCGTCACCGGCGGGCGCAGATTGGGCATGACGATGGCCCGCGCGAACTGGCGCGCCGTATGCGGCAGGACGGCGGCCAGCGCCTCGCCATCGCGTAGATGGAGGTGCCAGTCGTCCGGACGGGTGATCGTGATCTGCATGCTCGAGCCCGGCAAAGGTGATGGACGAATTCTAGATGATTTCGACGCTGGTCAGCGCGCCGGCGCGCGCCGCACCGCGCTGCGTCGTGCCCGGCGTCTGCGAGACGCGGCTTGCGGTGTGGAAGGAGTCCGGTGATGTTTGGGATGGCGAATGGGTAGCGACTAGGTGGCGCTTTCCTCGTCGTCGCCGGGCACGGGGCGCGCCCGCAACGCCATTTGATACAGGGTCTTCTTCCCCGCACCGGTGATGGCCTGCGCCAGTCGCGCCGCCTGACTGACAGGCAGCCCCTCGTCGAGCAGCAAGGCCAACACCCGCTCGCCCTCGGCGTTGTCCGTCGCGGCCGGCGCGCCGGAGACGAGGACCACAAACTCGCCGCGCTGCCGGTCGGCATCCGCCAGCAGCCAGTCGTGTGCTTCGCCGAGCCGACACGAATGAATGCTCTCGAACAGTTTGGTCAGTTCGCGCGCCAGGACCACCGTTCGCGCCGGTCCAAAGGCAGCGGCCAGCGCAGCGACGCTGTCGAGGATGCGATGCGGCGCCTCGTAGAAGACCAGTGCCCAGGGCAGTGGGGCCAGTTCACGCAGGACCTGCGCACGTTGCCCCGCCTTGGTCGGCAGAAAGCCGTAGAAGAGGAAGTGGGTTTCGCTGAGGCCCGCGGCCGACAGCGCGACGATCGCCGCGCAGGCGCCGGGCAGAGGAACGACGCGATGGCCAGCGGCGCGCACGCGCGCCACCAGGCGCGCACCCGGATCGGATATCGCCGGTGTACCGGCATCGACGACCAGCGCCACGGATTCGCCAGCCGAGAGTCGCGCCATGACCTGTTCGGCAGCGCTCTCCTCGTTGTGCTGGTGTGCCGCCAGCAGACGCGCACGCGACCCGTAATGTTTCAGCAGGGGCGCGCTGTGGCGCGTGTCCTCGGCGGCTACCCAGGGCACCCGGCGCAGGACCTCGATCGCCCGCGCCGTCATGTCGCCGAGATGGCCGAGCGGGGTGGCAACCACATATAATGCGGTGGATTCTTCTGTCATGGCGATCAGCTGGCAAATGAGCGGCAACGATAGCACGACCGGGCAAGCCCGACATCGCGTCAGTGATGGCATGATCGCTGAGGACCTGGCTGCGCGTTTCCTCGAGCGACAAGGTCTGCGGGTGTTGGCGCGCAATTATCGCTGCCGGGGCGGTGAGGTCGATCTGATCTGCCGCGAACGACGCGTGCTGGTTTTCGTCGAAGTGCGCCTGCGCCGCAACGCCAGCTATGGCGGTGCGGCCGCCAGCATCACCGCGCGCAAACAAGGTCGTATCGTCCTCGCCGCGCAGCATTATCTGACCATGCACGCGCTTGGTGAGGCCGACTGCCGCTTCGACTGCATCTTGCTCGATGGCTTGTCCGAAGCCGCCGTCGAATGGTTGCGTGATGCGTTTTGCTAGGCTTGCCCTGGCTCTCGGGTTGCTGCTGGGCATAAGCGCATCGGCTGCCGCCGAGACGGTGAAGATTCTCGTACAAAGTTCACCGCTCGCCGGCAGCCAGTTCTACGCCGTAGCGGAGGTGTGGCCGCAGATCCGGCTCGGCGATCGCCTGACCCTGATTCGCGAGCCCGAAAACCGCCATGACCGCAAGGCGGTCCGCGTCGAATGGCAGGGTCGTCAGCTCGGCTATGTGCCGCGCGCCGAGAACCGTGCCGTCGCCAGAGCGCTCGACGATGGCGAGAAGCTCGAGGCTCGGGTTTCGCGCCTGCGCGAGGATCCCGATCCCTGGCGCCGTGTCGAGTTCGAGGTATTCCTGATTCTCTGATGGTAGAATCCGGCCACTTCCCATCCCCGAACCCCAATCCATGGACTTGATCAAGCGTGTCAGCGAGCATTTTCGGGATAGCGCACAGACCAAGCTCGACGCCATCGAACTACTGGCTCTGCCGATTGCGCAGGCGATCGAGGCAATGGTCGGCAGCCTTCTCAACAACGGCAAGATCCTCGCCTGCGGCAATGGCGGTTCGGCCGCCGACGCGCAGCACCTCGCCGCCGAACTGGTCGGCCGCTTCGAGGTGGAGCGCCACGAACTGGCGGCGATTGCGTTGACCACCGACACCTCGATCATCTCGGCCATCGCCAACGACTACGGCTACAGAATGGTGTTCGCCAAGCAGGTGCGCGCACTCGGCCAGCCCGGAGATGTCCTGCTGGCGATCTCGACTTCGGGGAACTCGCCAAACGTCATCGAAGCGATCGCTGCCGCGCACGCCAACGATCTGCGCGTCGTCGCGCTGACCGGCAAGGGCGGCGGTGCCATCGCCGATATCCTGCAAGAGACGGACGTCCACATCTGCGTTCCTGCCGAGCGCACATCGCGCATTCAGGAGACGCATCTGCTCACCATCCACTGCCTTTGCGATGGAATTGATTGCCTGCTCATGGGAGTTGAAGAATGAGAAAAGCTCTTGCCGCCAGTCTGCTTCTCGGCGCCACCGCGCTGCCGATGCTGCAGGGCTGCCTGCCGGTCGTCGCCGCCAGCGCGGTTAGCGGTGGTGCCTTGGCGACCCTGGATCGTCGATCACTCGGGACGCAGACCGACGATGAAACCGTCGAATGGAAAGCCAGCTCGCGTGTCGGCGAGAAGTTCAGCGACAACGTGCATCTGAACTTCACCAGCTACAACCGCAGGGTGCTCGTTACTGGCGAGGTGCCGTCCGAAGAGGTCAAGGGAGAAATCGAACGTATCGTTGCCGGCATACCTCAGGTGCAGGGCGTGTACAACGAACTCGCCGTTGCCCCGGTGACCTCATTCTCGACGCGCAGCAACGATTCCTACATCACGACGCGCGTGAAGAGCCGCTTCGTCGACTCGGGCAAGTTCAGCGCGGTGCACGTCAAGGTGGTAACCGAGGCGAGCGTCGTCTATCTTCTCGGTCTGGTGACCCAGCGCGAAGCGGACTCGGCGATCCAGGTGGCGCGAACGACGAGTGACGTGAAGAAGGTCGTCAACCTGCTCGAAATCATTTCCGACGCCAAGGCCAGAGAACTCGATGTGCGCATGCCGGAGCAGCGCCCACCAGCGCCGCCTGCCAGCGGCGGGGGCTGACAGCGCGGCAGTAGGCGGCTAGCGGCCGCGCGGCGCGCGAGCTGCCGCAACGCCGCGTTCTCCGAGCCTGTCTGGATGCGCCAGGGCATTTGCCTGGCGAGTTCCCACCGACATGCCGCGGGGCGACGACCGGACCCCGAATCACGCTGCCGCGCCGCGCTCGATGACGACGCCGACGCGCTGCACGCCGCGCATCATGCCGAGCTTGGCAATCGAGACGCGCACCCAGGTGGCACCGAACTCCTCGAGCAGCAAGGTGGCCACGTATTCGGCAAGGCGTTCGAGGAGATTGAAGTGTCTGGCGGCGAGTTCGGCACGCAGGCGGTCCACCACCACCGCGTAGTCGATCGTATCGCGAATGTCGTCACTAGCGCCGGCGCTGGCCGTCGAGGTGCCGATCCGCAGCGAGATTTCTATCGTCTGGGGCATCGCTTTTTCGCGCGGGTAGATGCCGATCAGCGTGGAGGCGCGAAGGTCGTCGATGAAAATGATGTCCATGCGGGAGGGCGTCGTGTCGGTGTAGAATGGGCCGTCGGGCGCGAAATCCCCAGTGACGACAATCCTGGCATTCTAACCCAGAGGCCCATCAACCACCCGTTTACACCGGATGCCACCGTTGCTGATCACCCTTGCCGCCATTCTCGCGGCCTACCTCCTGGGTTCCATTCCCTTCGCGCTGGTCGCCAGCCGCGTTTTCGGCCTTGCCGACCCGCGCAGCTACGGTTCGAAGAACCCCGGCGCGACTAACGTTTTGCGCAGTGGCCACAAGGGCGCGGCGATATTCACCCTGATCGGCGATGTGGCCAAGGGCTGGCTGGCCGTCTTCTTGGCCAGCCGCTACGGACCGGAGTACGGTCTGGCTTCCGCCACGGTCGGACTCGTCGCCCTGGCCGTCTTTTTCGGCCACCTGTACCCCGTGTTCCTCGCCTTCAAAGGGGGCAAGGGCGTGGCCACGGCTGCCGGCGTGCTGCTGGCGATCGACCCCTGGCTGGGCCTGGCGACGCTGGCCACCTGGCTGTTCATCGCGCTGGTGCTGCGCTATTCGTCGCTGGCCGCTCTCGTCGCCGCCACGGCAGCCCCGGTCTATGCCTTCATGCTATGGGGAAACAACGGCATGGTGGTCACCGTCGGCATCATCGCCATGGCCCTGGTTGGCAAGCACTGGCCAAACCTGCAACGCCTGATGGCGGGTAGCGAGCCGAAGATCGGCTCGCGCAAGGGCTGAGTCAGGACCTGAGTCAGGACAGGAAGAGCTGTCGTTCGGCTTCGCGGCGCCGCGTAAGTCCCGCCAGGACTTTTCCGCCGCCCTTGTTCCACTTGGCAAACTCGTTGGCGGCCCCGGCGTAGTCCTTGGCATTGAGTTTTTTCAGGAGCGACGAATTCTTCAGCGCCGTACTGCCCACATTGAAGGCAAAACTCACCAGAGCGGCGAATTGGTTGTCCGACATGGTCACCTTTACCAGAGAAGCCACGTCGCGACAGGTGTTCAGTAGGTCGGCGCGCAACAGGTCCTCGACCTCCTGGGTCGTCAGGCCGCTCGGATACAGCGCCGCAGCTCTCGCCCGCGCGGCCTCGCCTCTGAGAAACGCGTTCTGAAAACGGATCGCATGCCCGTAGCCGATCGTCCATATGCCCACGGGATCGATATAGGGGTCGTAGTTGGGGGTCGTCTTGTTGCCATCGACGATTCCCTCGAAGCGTTTGATCAGGTCGATTCCCTGCTGATTGATGGCGCGTATGGACATGGTCTTCTCCTTGAGCAAAGCAGTGAAGCACGAAAGGTCGGCAGCTTCCCGTGTGCCGCCAGGACACTCGGAGCAACTCGCCGGTCCCGCTTACGGCCTCGGCGAGCGTCCATGTCGCCAGCCAGCGGCGACTTTACTCGGAAAAGTCTAGTTGCCGGGTCAGCCGCCGTCAATCGCGGCGATCTGCCCGCACAGGAAAACCGGCGGCAGCGGGGGCCAGCGAGCGGGCAGAAGGCTGGTCCGCGACGGCGGCGACAAGTGCGCGCCGTTCAGGCGAGCGCGCGCTAGCTGTCGGTGAGCGGCCAGCGTGGCCGCACCGCGAAGGCACCCGCCACCTTGCCGGCCAGTCCCGCTTGCAGGCGCAAGGCCCCGGCCAGGGCGATCATGGCGCCGTTATCGGTGCAGAATTCGAGTTCGGGGTAGAAGACGGCGATTCTCGCCCGGCTGGCGGCGGCATCAAGCTGGCGCCGCAATTCGCGGTTGGCGCCGACGCCTCCCGCCACGACGAGTTGCTGCAGGCCGCTCAGCGCAACGGCGCGAATCGCCTTGCTGACCAGCACTTCGACGATGGCGTCCTGGAAACCGCGCGCAATGTCCGCGCGCTGCTGGTCGGTGATCGCCGCCAGCTCACGTACCTTGGTGAGAACGGCCGTCTTCAGGCCACTGAAGCTGAAATCGAGATCACCGGATTTCAACATCGGCCGCGGCAGCTTCACCTCGTCGCGCCGGCCACGTTCTGCCAGTTCGGCGAGCGCCGGGCCGCCGGGGTAACCGAGGCCGAGCAGCTTGGCGGTCTTGTCGAACGCCTCGCCGGCCGCGTCGTCGAGCGTTTCACCCAGGAGTGCGTAGTTGCCGACGCCGGTCACGCGCATCAACTGGCTATGGCCACCCGAAACGAGCAGGGCGACGAAGGGAAAGCGCGGCGGGTTGCCGGACAGCAAGGGCGAGAGCAGGTGGCCTTCCAGGTGATGGACAGGCACCGTCGGCACTCCCAGTGCTGTCGCCAGCGCCTCGGCAAAGGCGGCGCCGACCAGCAGCGCTCCCGCCAAGCCCGGACCCTGCGTGTAGGCGACGGCGTCAATCTCGGCCAGCGCGCGTCCGCTGCTTGCCAGGACCGTGCGCAGCAGGGGGATGATGCGCCGGATGTGATCGCGCGAGGCAAGTTCCGGGACGACGCCGCCATAGTTCTGATGCATGGCCACCTGCGAGTGCAGGGCATGCGCGAGCAGGGTGCCGCCGGCATCGGTGCTGAAGAGCGCGACACCCGTTTCGTCGCAGGAGGATTCGATTCCGAGAATCAGCATCGGCGCATTCTACTCCAGTCGCCGTCTGCCCCGCCTCAGTACGGGTCGGCGGCCGCTCCGCGGACGACGAAGTTGCGCAGCGACGGGTGACCGTCGCGGCACAATGGATCAAGGATGCCGGTCTGCCGCAACTGACTCACCATGCGGGAAACGGTCTCCAGCTTCAATGCGGTGATGTCGGCCATGTCCTGCCGCGACGGCAGGACCACCTGCAAGGGCGCCGCGGCGTTTGCTGCGGGGTCTTCGATGGGCACATGCGAGAGCAGCATCACCAGTCGGCGAACGCGCTCGGCCGCCTGTCCGCAGCGCAGAGCGATGACTTCGGCGGCACGTCGTTCGGCTTTCGCCAGCGTCCGCAGCAGCGAATCGCCCGCCGGTGCCGCCTGACCTTCAGGCCATGGCGCGAGTACGCACGCGGACAGGGCGGTGGCCGTAAAGGTGTAGCGACCGAAAAGCAGTGTTTCAGCGCCGAGGATGTCGCCGATGATGGCGAGGTTGGCAAAGCTCTGTTCGCCGTTTGGCTCCTGTCGGTCGAGACGCACCGACCCAGCCAGCACCCGCCAGGCGGTGCCGGTGGTGTCGGCGGCGTAGATGCGTTGTCCGCGAACGACATGTACGGGTTGGCGCTTTGTGATCGACGCCGGCCTACGGGCAGCGCGAGTGCTTGTCTCGACCTTCGGCAATCCTCTTGCCTCCTTTCTGAAGTCGGCGGTAGCGATCCCTGACCCTGCCGCCGACCGGTCGTTGCGGTTGGGCTCAGAACTGCAGGTTGGCACCGGCATAGAGCGAGCGCCCCATTCCGGGAACGGCGGTTCCGTAGACCATCGGCCTTTGGCCGAGATAGGCTCCGCCGAGCGGCGAATCGTAGAGTCGGTTGAACACGTTCTCGACACCGACATCAAGGCGAACCTGCTTCCACTGGTAGCTGCTGCGCAGGTTCATCAAGCCATAGCCACTGGTTTCCAGCTCGTTGCGAACGCTCGAAACCTTGGTCTTGGCGTCGACAAACACGCCTTCGAGGGTGTTGGTCCAGGGCCCCGATTGTTGCACCAGCGCCAGCTTCGCGTTCAAGGGCATGATGTGGTAAAGGTTGTCGTCCGTGTCCGGGTTCCTGCCTCTGACGTAGCTCACCACCCCCGTCATTTTCACATTGCCGAGGGCACCGCCCTGGAGCACCGGGAAGTAGCCGGAAACGTCGGCGCCGTAGAGGCGGGCGGACTGATTGACAAACTGGAGATTGACGAAGCCTGTCGTTGCCGTCACGTTGTTGCGATCGCAGGGCGACATCATCGCTCCTCCGGAACAGCGACGTGCGTCGACGTAATCCTGGACGTAGGTGTAGTAGGGCGTGATGTTGAAGCTCCACTGCTCGCGCGCGGCGTCGTGCCAACGCGCGGTGGCACTGACGGTGTTGGCGACTTCCGGCTTCAGGTCGAGGTTGCCGACGTAACCGTTACCGTCGCCGAACCAGTTGATCATGGTCATCGTCATGGTGTTGTTGGTTGACCAGGCGTAGCGCTCATACAGGTTCGGCGAGCGCGTCTTGCGCGCAAAGCCGGCCTCGTAGGTCTGCTGGGCGTCCGGGGTGAAGCGGAGCAATGCCGTCAGATCGAGGTTGTGATCGGTCCGGCTGCGATCGGCGGCATTGAACGCACCCGGGATCGAATTCGGATTCGCCGGATTGCCGTAGTCCACCGGGTTGTAGCCTTGTACATCGCCGGTGTCCATCCACACGGTACTGCTGCGCACGCCCAGCTGCGACAGCCATTGCCCACTCCAGCGTGCTTCCCATTCGCCGAAGACATCGAAGCGGTCGCGCTTGCCGTCGTTGATGTTCCAGAACGTCGAACCGTTCATCATGTTCATGCTCATACCAGCCATGCCGCCCATGCCTCCCATGCCACCCATCGGTGGTACATAGGGCCCGATCGCCGGCCACCAGTCGTCGAGGCGGTACTTCTGATATTCGCCACCAACGCGGAACAGATCGCGATCGGAGGCGAGGATATCCGCCTTGAGTACCGCGCCGGTGGTTTTCCCCTCCGTATCCATTGGCATACCGGCGGGGTTGGCCAAGGTGAGCTTGTCCTCGAGGAAGTTCATTTTGTGGCGGGTATTGTTGTGGTAGGCGCGCGCTTCCAGCGAACCCCAGTTGTACTGCCCCAGATAGCGGAGATTGACCTGATGGCTGTCGTTGAGCGTCATGTCCATGCGCTCGTTCGGGAAACCCTGGTACGGGATGTGCTGATAGCCGAACTTGAGCTCGAGGAGATGTTCCGCGTAGCGCAGCGCGAAGCCGAGCGACTGGTTCTCGGACTTGTACTGTGACGAGCCCACTTCGTCGCCGGCCAGCCACTCGGAGGTTCCCAGCGACGGTCCGGCAGGCTTGAAGCTGCCGCCGGCGGTGTAGTTGTCGGCCTGTGCGGTCGAACCGGAGTAGTTTACGCTCAACATCTCGTTGGCCAGCGTCGCCGACAGGTTCGCTCCCCGGCCATTGCCGTTGCTGCGATAGAAAGCGCCAGCCTGACCCCTGAGCAAGGTACCCTCGCCCGCTTTGGCGAACTCCGGCGCCGCCGAGTTGACGAGAATCGTGCCGGCGATGCTGTCGCCACCGACGCTGACCGGCGTGATGCCGGCGAACAGCATGACGCTGCCGACGTTGGTCGGGTCGATGTAGGAGAGTGGCGGGTTCATGTGATTGGCGCAGGACGAGATCAGGTCCATGCCATCCACCTTGATCCGGATGCGATCATCGGCCAGGCCGCGAATGACCGGCAGGCTGGAAACGCCACCGGCACCGTAGAGGCTGACGCCCGGCAGGCGGTCGAGGAGGCTGGCGGTATCGCTGGTGGCTGCGCGATAGGGGGCGGTGCTCGCCGCGTCGAGACGGCTGGCGCCAAACGGCTCCTTGTCCTGGATCTTCGACGCCTTGACGACGACTTCGCTCATGACCGGCGTGGCTGAGCTTTCCTGGGCGACTGCGCCCTGCCACAGGCTGGGCAGGCTCAGAGCAACGGCGACGGCGATGGGCTTCCTGGCAAACTTCATCTTTCCCTCCCTGGGGTGGTCTTCTTCAACCCGGCATTCTAGGAAGTGATGTTGCATTGCGGAATGTGGCATATCGTCGCACAAGGCATTGTTTTTGATGCGGATCAATTTCGGCTGACCGTGACTGCCCATGCTGTCGATGAGCAGCAGCTGCAAGCCGTCGGGTGCTGGCGCCACCTGGCCGGCCAGCGCGCGACATGAGACAAAATGCCGCACCTGGAGGCCCGTCGGGCAGCATAGAATGGCTCCCTTTTTGGCGACATTGCAGTGCTCTCCGAGACAGACTTGAGCGCCACGGCATGCGGGGTCCACGCCTTTCCCAACGCGTACCGACAATCGTTCTGGCCGATCGGTCTGTTCCTGCTGTTGTCCGCCGGCGTGCATCTTTTCGCTCTCTGGCTCGCGTTCGGGGTGGTCGTGCCGCCGCCGACTTCGGCGTTTCTGCCAGCGCTGAGGGTTGATGTGCGCGAACCGGCGCGGCCGCTTGTAAAGGTCGAGGAGGCGAGCGCGAGCAGGCGCGAGTCGCCGAGAGCGGTCGATCGACCAAGGCCTGTTGCGTTTGCTGCCGTTCCGGCGAAGAAAGCGTCGCCGGTCGCGCCGCCCCTGATGACGACCGCGACGACGGTTGCCGCCACGAGTCCCTCGGCCGTACCGTCACAAGCTGCTCCCGGGCTGGCCGAGGCAGCACCCGTGACGCCAACGCCGGGGTCAGGCATTGCGGTACGCTTTGATGCCGCTTATCTGCACAATCCAAAGCCGGTCTATCCGGTCGCTTCGCGCCGGCTAGGCGAGGAGGGGAGGGTGCTCCTGCGCGTCAGGGTGAGCGCGCACGGCCAGCCGCTGGAGGTGGACGTCAAGCAGTCGAGCGGCTTTTCCCGTCTGGACGAAGCCGCGCGCGCGGCGGTCGAGCGGTGGCGATTCGTCCCGGCCCGGCAGGGGACGGAAGCCGTCGAGGCTTTCGTGCTGGTGCCGCTGCACTTCTCACTGGAAAGTTGAAGCGAACCGGCGAAAGCGAATGGAGATTGCTTGATCGCGTTTCTCGGCGCTGGTCGACGTGGTGTCGCATGCGACGACGATCGTCGAGATCCCCAGCGCAACGCGACGCGAAGCACGCCGCAAAGGCAGCGAAACTGCTATCTTCTCGCTGTCCAAACGAACCTGAGGATGCCCGATGGCCAACACCTCACCGATGCCTGGTGCGAGCGGCACCGTTCGTGGCGCCTGCCCGCACGATTGCCCGGATACCTGCGCGCTCGACGTGACCGTCAGCGACGGTCGCGTGATCAAGGTGGCCGGCGCCGCCGATCACGCGCCGACCGCCGGAGTGCTGTGCACCAAGGTCGCTTTCTACCCCGAGCGCATCCACCATCCCGATCGACTGCTGCACCCGCTGCGTCGCGTCGGTGCCAAGGGTCCGGGCGCCAGCTTCGAACGGATCACCTGGGAGGTGGCGCTGGCGACGATCGCCGAGCGCTTCCGCCGCATCGCTGCCGAGAGTGGCGCCGAAGCGATCGTTCCCTATAGCTACGCCGGCAATTCCGGCCTGCTCGGCTACGGTTCGATGGATCGCCGCTTCTTCCACCGCCTCGGCGCCGCGCAACTCGACCGGACGATCTGCGCCAGCGCGGGGGCGATGGGCTATCGGGCAACGATCGGCGCGAGCGTCGGCTTCGACGCCGAGAGCGTCGTCGATGCGCGGCTGATCATCCTCTGGGGAACCAACAGCGTCGTCTCCAACCTCCACTTCTGGCGCTTGGCGCAGGAAGCGCGGCGGCGCGGCGCGCGCCTGATCGCCATCGATCCGTGCCGCACGGCGACCGCCGAGAAATGTGACCAGCACGTCGCGCTGCTGCCGGGCACCGACAGCGCGCTGGCGCTCGGCCTGATGCACGTATTGATCCGCGACGAGCTGCTCGATGCGGATTACATCGCGCGCTACACGCTCGGTTTCGACGCCCTCAGGGAGCGCGCGCTGCAGTTTGCACCGGCGCGGGTGGCTGCCATCTGCGGCATCAGCGAAGGAGAAATAGAGAAGCTCGCGCACGACTACGCCAGTACCAGCCCGGCGGCAATCCGTACCAACTACGGCATCAACCGCACGGCCGGCGGCGGCATGGCGCTACGCGCGATCTCCTGCCTGCCGGCGTTCACCGGCGCCTGGCGGTACCCTGCCGGCGGCGTGCTGCTGTCGACTTCGGGCAACTATCCGGTCGACACGGCCGCCCTCGAACGTCCGGACCTGATGCCCAACTCGGCACCTCGAACGATCAACATGAGCACCATCGGCCGCGACCTCCTGCACGCGCAACCGGCGATCAAGGCGCTTTTCGTGTACAACAGCAATCCGGTTGCGATTGCCCCGCAATCGGCGGAGGTGGTACGCGGCTTCGCGCGTCAGGATCTGTTCACGGTTGTCCACGATCTGTTCCAGACGGACACCGCCGACTACGCCGACATCCTGTTGCCGGCGACCAGTCACATGGAACAGCTCGACATCCACAAGTCGTACGGGCATCTTCACATTCAGGTCAATCAGCCGGCGATTGCGCCGCTCGGCGAAGCGCTGCCAAACACCGAGCTGTTCCGTCGTCTGGCCCGGCAAATGGGCTTCAGCGACGCGTGCTTCGCGGACGATGACGAGGCGCTGTGCCGCCAGGCTTTCGACTGGAGTGATCCGCGCCTCGCCGGGCTGTCATGGGAGAAACTCAAGGCCGACGGCCATGCCCGCCTGAACCTGCCGCGCGGCGCCGCGCCGTTCGCCGACGGAGGCTTCCCGACGCCTTCCGGCAAATGCGAGTTCTACAGTCAGTCCATGCTCTCCCAGGGCCTCGACCCGTTGCCCGACTTCATCGCGCCTCGCGAGTGGCGGCAAAGCACGCTGGCCGCCGAGTTCCCGCTCGCGCTGATCACGCCGCCGGCGCGCAATTTCCTCAACACCAGTTTTGCCAACTCGGCGCGTTTCCTGGCACAAGAAAAGTCGCCGGCGGTGCATCTACATCCCGCCGACGCCTCGGCACGGGGTATTGCCAACGACAGCCCGGTTCGTATCTTCAACCGGCGTGGCGAATTCCGCGCCCGTGCGATCGTCAGCGAGCGCATTCGACCAGGGGTCGCCATGGCGACGTCGATCTGGTGGCGCAAGCTGTCGCCCGACGGACGCAACTGCAACGAAGTGACCAGTCAGGCGCTCACCGACATGGGTGGCGGGGCGACGTTCTACGATTGCCTGGTCGAAGTGGCAGCCGTTTGACGTTGAACTTGCAACGTAAGTATTCGGTGAACCCGTGGGCCAAGTCTGACCTTGACGATCGGCGCTAGCGACACAGAATTGAGCGGAAGTTCCTGTGCAGGGGATGGAGCCAGATATCCTTGATCGGCAGGATAGGCTTGGACGTGGGGCATTTCTTGCCGCGTCCGGTGGTTTGACCGACCTTGATCCAGTTGGCGGCCTGGTAACAGGTGCCGCGATGACGGGGAGTCTCGACAAAGGTTTCGAGGAGCACGGGGCGGTAGCCGTAGCGCGCCAGCCAGTCGTTGGGCAGTTGCCTGTGGATGATCGCGAGGATCTTCGAGGCCAAGCCCTTGGACTGGATCCAGGGCAAGATCAGAAAGCGGGCATTGTTGACCACGAGCGGCAGGTTTCTTTGCCGCTCGTCCTCCTGCCAGCCGATGAAGCGCTCGCGTGCGGCGAGCTTCCAGGCACTGGCGCCGAAGCTCAACAAGGCAACCCGATGCTCACCGGCGAAGACGAAGTAGCGGCTCTGACTACCGGCCATGGGCGTGTAGCCGAGATAGTGGTAACGGGCGATGTACTCGTTCCACAGTCGGGAGTGGGCCGAACCGGAGACTTGGCGCAAGTGGAGCGGCGGCAGCTCATGCACTGGCCGCACGAGCAGCGATTGGGGATCGGTAGCGGCGGTGGCGAGATACTCGGGTTGGCGAGGGGCGCACCGTTGTGCCGCCGGCAGGGTGAGCAGGCCGTCCGCTTGCATGCGTAGCATGGCGACTCGGCAGGTCATGTCCTTCAGCTCGCCATTCGGCTTGAACCAGTCGAGGAGCGCGCACACCTGACGCGAGAGCTGCGCGCGGCTGGCACTGGGGTTGGCCTCGATCAGGTGGCGGAGGGTCTGCAGTTCGTCAAGGGTGAACTGACGCCCGCAATAAGGCTTCATGAGCTGTCGATGGGGTCGGCCGGGTCCATCGCGGCACGACGCCTCTGTGCCAGCAGGTCAGCGTCCATCGCCCAGGGCAGAAAGACACTCAGGTCCGCCGGCGGCTGGCTGCCATTCGCCGCACAGGCGTCCAGATACGCCGTCAGCCAGGTGCGGGGATTGATCCCCCACAGGCGCATCGTCATCAGCAAGCTGAACATCGTGGCCGCGAGGGCGCCCGACCACGGACTGCCGGAACCGTAGAAGTTCTTGCGCGCGACGACGGGCGTGCGTTGGTCCCGCTCGGCGACGTTGTTGTCCATCGGCACCTCGGGGTGGTCGACAAACACCGTCAAGCCGGACCAATGCTTCTGCATGCTCTGCAGCACCTTCCTGGCCGGGGCCTTGAGCGCCGGGTTCGCCCGTTCGGCCTCGCGTTGGCTCGCCATTTGCGCGACCCTTTGCCGCAAGCCGTCGTCACGTGCGGCCCACTGAACCGGATCGGCGCGCACGGCAAGGCGCGCGTCGTTCAAGAGGTAGAGCTCGCCAATCCGTTCGACCCAGGACAGGGCCCATTCCGAGAGCTCCGGATGGGCGTTGGCCAACTCGATGAAATCACGCCGTTGATGGGCCCAGCAGAAGGCCAGAAGGATCGTCCCAAGGATTCTCGCGAGCTTCTTGTAGCCCGAGTAGCGATCACAGATGACGATCCCTCCTTGGCTGGCGGACAGTTCGGCGATCGGCACCGGCGCCGATCGCGTCGGGTCAAGCACAAAGTGAATCACCGATTCGGAGTGAAACACCCACAGGTACCAGCGATGACCGATCTTCCCTTCGGTCTCGGCAAACACCATCCAGCGGGTTTCATCCGCGTGCCAGCGATTCTCGCTCTGCAGTCGGCAACGCAGCGCGTCTTCCAGCGGCTCGAACAGCGGGGCCAAGGTGCGTAGTCCGCCAGTAAGGGTTCCGGGCGAGAGCGTCAGATCGTGGTCAGACCAGTCTCGGAGCAGGCGATGAGTCGGCTGGCCGTACGAGAACTTGGCGAGCAGAAGGTGCACCCAGATCGACACCCCGTACTTGCCGCGGGTGATCAACCGCGCCGGGGGGGGGTGCGCTCAGGATGCCCGGCGTCCCGGGGCACCGACAGGTCCGCCGGTAGCGCCGCCGGCGGATTACTCGCCGGTACGGCTTGACGTCTATTTCGAGAATTTCACTGTCTTCCGTGCCGGGAAAGTCGGCATAGCCGAGACCACACTCCGGGCAATGGGGGCAGTCGAGTTCGATGGTTTCGACCTGTGCCGGCAAGTGGCTTTCGAGCCTCCGTCCGTGACCGGCGACTCCCGGCCGCTGGCCTCGCGGCCTTGCCGACTTCTGGTCATTCGATGCGGCGTCCTTTTCCGTCCTCGAACGACGCTCGGACTTGCGGCCAAACAGGCGCTTTTGCAAATCCCGGAGCTTGCCCTCGGCCTTCTCCAACTCGCTGCGCAAAGCCGCCTCACGCGCCGCCGCTTGCGCCATCGCCAGGCGATGATCAGCCTCCCGTTGCGCCAAACGGGCAAGCGCTTGTTGATGTTGACTCTTCCAGTAATTGGCCTCGGACCGGAGCTTGATCTCCGCTTCCTTGCTCAGCGTCACCATCACCTGGGCAAACGGCGTCGGCTTGCCGTTGCTTGTCGATGGTCCTGCGTACGAGATGTCCGATCCAGAGCCCATACGTCGAAGTCTACCCAAACTCGGCTTCTGTGTCCAGCCCTCCGCCATCTGCTCAGTCGCCGACTATCGGCCGCCACCTCCGACTACGGGTTCACCGAATACTTACCTTGCAACTTCCACGTCGAACGTTTCGGCAGAACGGGTGGGTGGTTCCGGCGGCGACCAGACTGGCCGACGGCGACGATGACGCCCGGCCGGGACGGCCGCTCTTCAGCCCGCCTCGACGGCGAGCTCGCGGCTGTCCCGGATGACGTGGTCCGAGATGACGTCGCAGGAGATGAAACCGACGAGATCACTGGCCGCCAGTTGACCGCTGAGAAACTGGTCGCGGACAGTGGCCGCCTTGGCCAGGAGTGCGCGATGGCTCGCCTGATGCTTCCTCAGGATTGGCGGCTGCGTTTCGGCCAGCACCGATTCTTCGGTGGAAAAGTGGTCGATGATGTGCTCGATCAGATCATCGAGCAGCAGCTCCACTTGCGAAGGCGGCTGCCTGATCAACACCGAATTGATCAGCTCGCTGCCCAGGCGGCACAAGCGACGACGTTGCTCGTCGATCAGCGGATGCCCGCACTCGAATGAATTGCGCCACAGGAACTGGACGAGTACGCCGGCCGGCGCCTCTTCCTTCCCGGCATTCGGCAGGTCGCTGGGCTTCTCGAGCTGATAGAGACCCCGACGATGCTGCGCGCGAAGCAGTCCCACCAAACCGCCAGCCGACAGCAGTATCAAGCCGAGGACGACCGCCACCCCGTCGCGCAGCGCGATCATGGCCAGCAGGCCGGCGCTCGCGTAGAAGTAGGGCAGCGCATTGTAGAGCCCAGCCGGGATTCGCCACTTTCTCACCTTGCCACCTACCCAGGACACCTTTGGAAAAGTTGCCGTCACCGGGATTCGCATCCTCGCCAACAGCATGTGTTCGAAGCGTCGCCACGCGTACCGTGTGCACGTGTGCGGGTAGATTGGAACAGCGAAACCGTTGGGAGCACGTGAGGCTTTTCACGATTGCCCGCAGACTCGCGCGGAGTGGCCGATTCGGCGGCCGTCGCCGATTCCTTTCGGGACGTTCGGCCGGCACAATGCCGGCGACTTGTCATTGGCGGATGTCGTCGCCTGGCCGCGTTACCGACCCAGGAACCACGGTATCACCACCGGCAGCAGCAGCGCCGTCATCAGGCCATTGAGACCCATCGCCAGCGCGGCAAAGGCTCCCATCTGCTCGTTCTCCTGAAAAGCGCGCGCGGTACCGATGCCGTGCGCAGCAATCCCCATGGCGAAGCCGCGCTGGGCGTCGTCTTCGATGTGCAGCGCCCGATAGACATAGCGCCCGCCGATGGCGCCGACGATTCCCGTAATGATCACCAGCACCGCCGTAAGCGAGGGCAGGCCGCCGAGACGCTCGGCGATGCCCATGGCGATCGGCGTGGTCGCCGACTTCGGTGCCAGCGAGAGCAGCGTCGCCCGGCTGGCCCCGAACAGGCTGCCGATCGCGACCGCAGACAGGGCTGCGGTCAGGGAACCGACGACCAGTGCGACCAGCAAGGGCAGCGCCAGGCGCACCAGGCGTTCAATCTGGGCGTAGAGCGGAATGGCCAGCGCCACGGTGGCCGGGCCGAGCAGGAAATGGACGAACTGTGCGCCGTCGAAGTAGGTGCTGTAGGGCGTGTCGGTCAGCGACAGCAAGGCGACCAGCGCAGCGACCGCGAGCAGAACCGGGTTGGCCAATGGATGCCCGTGGCAACGCTTGTGCACCCAGGTGGCGCCCTGGTAGGCGAGCAAGGTCAGCGTCAGACCAAGCAGGGGCGACGCCGCCAGGTAGACCCAGATCTCGCTGATGCGCGGTGTCATGGCGTGTCCTGCGGGAGGTCGCGGTGGCGACTCAGGAAGCGCAGCACCAGGGCGGTCACGGCGATGGTGATCAGCGTGCTGGCCACCAGCGAGATGAGCAACGGCAGCCACTCGTCGGACATGCGCTGGAAGTGCAGCATGACGCCGGTGCCGGCGGGAATGAAGAGCAGCGAGAGATGCTGCAACATCGCCTGCGCCGTCTTGCGCAGGTCGGCGGATGGGCCGCCACGCACGGTGAGGGCGATGAAGAGCAGGGCAATGCCGATTACCGGCCCCGGGATGGGCAAGGCCAGGCCGCGCGAGATGACTTCGCCGAGCAGTTGGAAAACGAGGAGAAGGGTGATCGCGCCGATCATGGGTCGACTGGCCGGGGTGGCCGAAATGGTGAGGGTGATTGGCCAGCAAGTATAGTAGAAGCGGCGACGCGAGTGGCCGCGTCGCCAGCGCTCGAACCGCGCCGCGCGGTGTGGATATTGTGTGCAGGAATGGCCACTCCTCCGGCGGCTGCGCTTGCCGCTCAGAAGTCTGTCTTTGGCCCTCGCCACGTTTCGCGCAGGGGTTCGGCGCGGGCGATCGCCAGCGACGCCGCGCACCAGCCCTCGCAGGCATTGCGACCCGGGCGGCGGCGCCAGAGGTTCAGCAGCGCCTTGCAGCGCGCGTAGAAGCGGAAGAAACGCAGGACGTTCCGGCGTTCCGCCAGGGTCAGCGAGTGAGCGCTGCAGATCAGCTTGTCGTCGCTCATGCCGCGGTCGGTGAGGGTCACCGCGCCCCAGGCGCGCACCCGGAGGCGGGTACCGAAGGGCAGGCGTGGTCCGAGCACCAGCGCGTCGAGCAGATCGCCCTCGAGACCGAGGTAGTTGGGAACGGAGCCGTAGTTGAAGGGGCAGGGCAGAGGCGAGACGAAATCGACGCGCCCCGTTGAGCCGCGCTTGAGGAAGCTGCCGCGCGGAACCTCGATCACCACCTCGACTTCCGGCGCTTCGTCTTCGCTGCTGGGTGGATCAAGGCGTTGCGTAGGCATCGCACAAGTCTACTCCAGCTTGCCGCCGGCCGCCGGCCTTGCCGTCCGCGCGCGCGCGAAACCTCCCGGTGAGGGCCGCGTGGCGAACAAAAAGCCGCGACCCTTGTCGATTTGCTGACTGGTGGTTCGTCGTACACACCAGGACGGGCCTTTGCCGCCCCTTTGAAAACCCCAAGGAGACTGCCATGAACACCGTGCAACCGATTCCCCCAGGCATGACCGCGATCACCCCGCATCTCGTCTGCCGTAGCGCTGCCGATGCCATAGCCTTCTACGCCAGGGCCTTCGGCGCCGTCGAACTCGGCCGCCTGCCCGCCCCGGATGGCCGCCTGATGCACGCCATGATCAGGATCGGCGACGCTTCGCTGATGCTGGTCGACGAGTTTCCCGAGCAGGGATGCCTGGGGCCCTCAGCCGTCAATGCTTCGCCGGTGACCCTCCATCTTTATGTGGCGGATGCGGATGCGACCATGGCCGCGGCCGTTGCGGCGGGCGCCACGGTGACGATGCCGCTGGCCGACATGTTCTGGGGCGATCGCTACGGTCGACTGGTGGATCCCTTCGGTCACCAGTGGTCGGTGGCCACCCACGTGCGCGATGTCAGTCCGGCGGAAATGGCCGCTGCCGCTACCGCCGGTTGTAGCGCCGCCAAGGACTGAGGAGGCCATGGCATGCTATAGCTGCCATTGCGGTGGCGGCAGCGAACTGGCAATTGCCACGCGCGCGACGACCGTCGCGCCGGTACGGGGCGGCTTGCACCGGCAAGGCAGGACTTTCGCCGGCAAGCTGCGGTATCCTTGACGGTCGGGCGCTTGCTCAGGCGCCGATGATCGCCGTCAGTCCCGGAGAAACCATGCCAGTAACTGCCTTCCTTTCCGATGTCGAACCGTCGCGCGCCGAGATCGATGCCCTCGAAGAACCTGCGGTGATCGAGTTCGGCACGGACTGGTGCGGTTATTGCCAGGGCGCTCAGCCGATGATCGGCGCGGCGCTTGCGCAGTATCCGCAGGTGCGGCATATCCGCGTCGAGGATGGCCCGGGACGCCGCCTGGGACGGTCCTTTCGCGTCAAACTCTGGCCGACCCTGATCTTTCTCGAGCGCGGCCGGGAAGTGAGGCGCCTTGTCCGGCCTGCCGCGCCTGGCGAGCTCGACGAGGCACTGGCGCAGATCGCTGTCGCCAAGTGATGTCTGACGCTTCCGAGTGAAGAAGAGCACGCGGGTCGCCGTGCTCGCGCTCACGCTGCTTGGCGTCGGCGCTGGCTACTGGTACCTCGGTCCTCGCCATTCGGGCGCCGGGCAGCTGACCAAGGAGCCGCCGCCGGTGCCGGTGGTGCTGGCGCGGGCCGCCGTCAAGGACATGCCGATCGTGCTGGCGGTCGTTGGTCGGGGCGAGGCGTATGAAACTGTCAGTCTCAAGTCGCGTGTCGACGGGCAGGTCGCCAGCGTCGTCTTTGCCGAGGGCCAGCATGTCAGCCGGGGCGACGAACTGATCCGGCTCGATACCACTGATTTCACGCTGCGCCTCCGGCAGGCCGAGGCCATCGTGGCGCGGGACGAGGCGCAACTGGCCAAGGCGAGTGCCGACACCAGGCGTTACCTGGCCTTGCGTGATCGCGGTTTCGTTTCTGAAGAAAAGGTCAATGAGATGCGTACCGGCGAGGCGGTGGCCGGCGCGGCGCTGCGCGCGGACCAGGCGGCCGTCGACCTGGCGCGTGCGCAGCTGTCCTATGCCAGCATTCGTGCGCCGTTTGCCGGCGTCATGGGCGCCAGGCTGGTCTACCCCGGCGCAGCGGTCAAGCTCAATGACACGGTCTTGGCGGTGATCAACCGGGTGCGTCCGCTCCATGTCGGTTTTGCCGTTTCCGAGAAGCACTTGAGCCGCCTGCGCAGCGCGATGACCGGCGGCTGCCAGACGGGTGGCTGCCTGAAGGTCAGCGTCGGCATCCCCGGTGAGGAGGCGCGCCGTTTCGATGGTGAGGCACGTTTCATCGACAATGCGGTCGATCCGGCCACCGGCACCATCCGCATGAAAGCCGTGGTCGACAACCGGGACGAGGCGCTCACACCAGGGCAGTTTCTCGATGTCAGCCTGACTCTCGATACCCTGCGCGATTCCGTCGTCGTTCCCGATGCGGCCGTTCAGCAAGGCCCCGAAGGACCGCTGGTCTTTGTCGTCAACGCGCAGGGCATCGTCGAGGTGCGCAAGGTCGAGGTTGCCGCCAGTTCCGGTGGTCTGACAGCCGTGTCGAGGGGTGTTCAGTCGGGAGAAAGCGTCGTCACCGACGGCCAGCTGCGGCTCGTTGCCGGCGCCAGAGTACAGGCGCAGGAAGCCGGCGCCGGCGTACCGGCCGCCGGACAGCAAAGATAGGCACCGCCGATGCAAGTTGCCGAGCTCTGCATTCGCCGCCCCGTGATGACGACACTGCTGATCGCCGCGGTCGTCGTTTTCGGGATCATTGCCTATCGGGCCTTGCCGGTCGCCGAACTGCCGACAGTAGATTTTCCGACCATTGCGGTCACCGCCAACCTGCCCGGCGCGTCGCCGGAAACCATGGCCGCGGCCGTGGCGACGCCGCTCGAAAGCCAGTTCTCGACGATCGCCGGGCTCGATTCGATGACCTCGACCAGCGCCCAGGGCTCGACGGCGATCACCCTGCAGTTTACGCTCGACCGCAACATCGACGCGGCGGCGCAGGACGTGCAGTCGGCCATTTCGGCGGCGCTGCGCAAGTTGCCGCCGAACCTGCCCGCACCCCCCTCGTTTCGGAAAGTGAATCCCGCCGACCAGCCGATCTTCTACGTCGCCATGTCATCGGCGACGCTGCCCCTGCCGATCGTCAATGAGTATGCGGAAACCCAGCTCGCGCAGCGTCTGTCGACGATCCCCGGGGTGGCTCAGGTGCAGGTCTTCGGCGCCCAGAAGTACGCGGTACGTATCCGCGCCAACCCCGATCAACTGGCCGCACGCGGCATCGGCATCGACGAGTTGCAGCAGGCGGTTGCGCAGGCCAACGTCAATCAACCGGTGGGGATGTTCGACGGCAGCCGCCAGACCTTCGCCATCAAGGACAATGGCCAGCTCGCCGATGCCGCCGCCTATCGGCCGCTGATCGTTGCCTGGCGCAACGGTGCGCCGGTCCGGCTGGACGACGTGGCGACGCCGATCGACAGCGTCGAAAACAACAAGATCGCTAGCTGGAACGTGGACAAGCGCGCCATCGTCCTCGCCATCCAGCGCCAGCCGGGCGCCAACACGATCGAGACCGTCGATTCGATTCGCAAGATCCTGCCTGGCTTCAAGGCCAAGCTGCCGGCGGCGATCGACATGAACATCCTCTACGACCGCAGCCTGTCGATCCGGGAATCGATCGACGACGTGCAGTTCACGCTGCTTCTCGCCGGCTTCCTGGTCCTCGTCGTCATCCTGCTGTTCCTGCGCAACCTGTCGGCGACGCTGATTCCCAGCCTGGCCCTGCCAATCTCGGTGATCGGCACCTTCGCCGCCATGCACGTGCTCGGCTACAGTCTCGACAACCTGTCTCTGCTGGCGCTGACGTTGGCCGTCGGGTTTGTCGTCGATGATGCTATAGTCATGCTCGAGAACATCGTCCGGCATCTCGAGGCCGGCGAAGCGCCGTTCGAGGCGGCGATCCGGGGCGCCCGGGAAATCGGCTTCACCATCGTTTCGATGACCATTTCGCTGGTTGCGGTGTTCATCCCGGTGCTGTTCATGGGCGGTATCGTCGGCCGCTTGCTGCATGAATTCGCGGTGACCATCTGCATCGCCATTCTGGTTTCCGGCTTCGTCTCTCTGACGCTGACGCCGATGCTCTGCAGTCGTTATCTCAAGCCGGCCGGGTCGGCGCAGCATGGGCGCCTGTTCCGGGCCTTCGACAGCTTCTTCGCCGCGCTGCTTGGCGGCTACGAACGCAGCCTGGCCTGGGCGATGGCCCGGCCCAGACTGATCCTGGCCAGCTTCTTCGCCAGCCTGGCACTGGTCGTCGCGATGTTCGCCATGGTGCCGAAGGACTTCATCCCGAGTGGCGACAGTGGTCGCCTGATCGCCTTCACCGAAGGCGCACAGGATGCTTCCTTTGCGGCCATGGTCGAGCACCAGCGGGCCTTGGCCGAGATCGTCGCCAAGGATCCGAACATCCGATCGTTCATGTCGTCGGTAGGTGCCGGTGGCATCCGGCCAACGTCGAATACCGGGACGATCTTCATGCTGCTCAAACCCCGCGACGAGCGGGCTCTGACGCCCGACGAAATCATCCAGGAACTGCGACCCAAGCTCGCCGCTGTGCCCGGTATCAAGGTTTACCTGCAGAATCCGCCGGTGATCCGCATCGGCGGCCAGATCACGGCGGCACAATATCAATACACCCTGCAGGACACGGACCTCGACGAACTCTATCGGTGGACGCAGACGCTGCTCGGCCGGATTCGCCAGTTGCCGGGATTCGTCGATGTCACCAGCAATCTCAACAACCTGAGCCCCGTTGTCGCGCTCGATATCGATCGCGACAAACTGTCCGCGCTGGGCCTGACTTTCGCCCAGGTCGAGGATGCTTTGCAGAGTGCCTTCAGCGCGCGCCAGATTTCAACGATCTACGGGGCGACCAACCAGTACCAGGTGATTCTCGAAGTTGCTCCCGAGTATCAGGCCGATCCGACGATGCTTTCGCGTCTTTACGTTCGTGGTACCGCCGGCAAGCTGGTGCCGCTCGACACGATCGCCCGTATCAGTCGCAAGACGCAGGCGCTGACTGTCAATCACCAGGGGCAGCTGCCAGCGGTGACCATTTCCTTCAACCTCTTGCCGGGCGTCTCGCTCGGCGAGGCGGTCGACCGCATCAAGGCGCTGGAACGGGACCTGAGCTTGCCGGTATCGCTGAACACGAGCCTGCAGGGAACGGCGCAGGCCTTCCAGTCGTCCCTGCAGGGGCTGGGTGTCCTCCTGCTGATCGCCGTCCTGGTGGTCTATCTGGTTCTCGGTATTCTCTACGAGAGCTTCGTGCACCCCTTGACCATCCTTTCCGGTTTGCCCGCCGCCGGCCTGGGTGCGCTGTTGACGCTCTTGATCTTCAACGTGGATCTGAGCCTCTACGCCTTCGTTGGCGTCATCATGCTGATCGGCATCGTCAAGAAGAACGCAATCATGATGATCGACTTCGCGCTCGATCGGCAACGCAATGACCGGATGCCGGCGCAGGCGGCGATCTTCGAGGCCTGCCTGATCCGTTTCCGGCCGATCATGATGACCACGATGGCGGCGCTGGCCGGTACGCTGCCCATCGCGCTGGGCCTCGGTGCCGGCGCCGAGGTGCGCCGCCCCCTGGGTCTGGCCGTCGTTGGCGGTCTGCTGGTTTCGCAGTTCCTGACGCTGTACCTGACGCCGGTGATCTACCTGTACCTCGATCGCCTCACTGGCCAGCGACTCCGCGCCGTCGCGGCTGCCGGTTCGGGTTGATGAGCGCATCGCCACTTGTCACGGGAAGTACGCAGGCGTGCCTTTGCCGGTGCGTGCCACGCTAGCGTTCGCCGGCCCACCGGCATGATGCACCAGTGGAGTGCATGATGCTGTCCTTTCGCACCATCCGCTCGCATCGCCAGAGGCCTGCCGCTTCTGTTTTCTTGGCAGTTTTGGTGGCGTCCGGTGGTGGCACGGTTTCTGCTTGACTATGGCAACCCACATTGGCGGTGAGCACCATGAGCACACAGTTCTATAACGAAATGTACGATGCGGCCGGGACGCTGCGGCCGCACTACCAGGCCTTTGCCGAGTGGCTCGCGGCAATGCCGCCCGAGCGTCTGGCACGCAAGCAGGTCGAGGCCGACACGGCCTTCCACCGCGTCGGTATCACCTTCGCGGTGTACGGCGAGGAGGCCGGCACCGAGCGGCTGATACCCTTCGACATCATCCCGCGCATCATCCCGGCGGCCGAGTGGACGGCGCTGCAGGCAGGATTGTGGCAGCGCGTGAAGGCGCTCAATGCGTTTCTGAACGACATCTATCACGAGCAGGAGATCCTTCGCGCCGGACGAATTCCCGCCGAGCAGGTGCTCAACAACGCGCAATTCCGCAGCGAGATGATGGGGGTGGACGTGCCTTCCGGCATTTATGCCCATATCGCCGGGGTGGACATCGTCCGCGCTGGGGCGGGTGAGTCCTACGTCCTGGAAGACAACTTGCGAGTGCCGTCGGGCGTGTCGTACATGATCGAAGATCGCAAGATGATGATGCGGCTCTTTCCCGAGTTGTTCTCGAGGCACATGATCGCGCCGGTGCAGCATTACCCGGACATGCTGCTCGAGAATCTGCGCACCGTGGCGCCAAAGGGCGTGACCAACCCGACGGTTGTCCTGCTGACGCCGGGCGCCTACAACAGCGCCTACTTCGAACACACCTTCCTGGCGCAACAGATGGGAATCGAGCTTGTCGAGGGGCGGGACCTCTTCGTCAAGGACGAAACCGTTTTCATGCGCACCACGCAGGGGCCGCAGCGGGTTGACGTCATCTACCGGCGGCTCGATGACGACTTTCTCGATCCCCTGGTCTTCAACAAGGAGTCGATGCTCGGCGTGCCAGGCTTGCTGTCCGCCTATCGTGCCGGCCATGTCACCCTGGCCAACGCCATTGGCGCCGGCGTTGCCGACGACAAGTCGATCTACCCCTACGTGCCGGAAATGATCCGGTTCTATCTCGGCGAGGAACCGACGCTGAACAATGTTCCCACCTGGATGCTGCGCAAGCCGGACGACCTCAAGTATGTCCTCGCACACCTATCTGAACTGGTGGTCAAGGAAGTCCATGGCGCGGGCGGCTACGGGATGCTGGTCGGGCCCGCATCGACAGCCGCCGAGATCGAGGACTTCCGCACCCGCATCATCGCCGCACCGGAGAAGTACATCGCGCAGCCGACCTTGGCGCTGTCCAACTGCCCGACCTTCGTCGAGTCGGGAATCGCGCCGCGCCACCTTGACCTGCGTCCTTTCGTTCTTTCCGGCAAGCAGATAGGCATGGTTCCTGGCGGCCTGACCCGGGTGGCGCTACGCGAGGGTTCACTGGTGGTGAATTCGTCGCAGGGCGGAGGCACCAAGGATACCTGGGTATTGGAAAACTGAGATGCACGGAGAACCGAGATGCTGAGCCGCACCGCTGATCACCTGTACTGGATGGCGCGCTATACGGAGCGTGCCGAAAACCTGGCGCGTCTTCTCGACGTGTCGTACCAGATGTCGCTGGTGCCGCAGTCCGTCGCTGCGCAAAATGAAAACTGGCGCGCCATACTTGCGCTCAACAGCCTCGAGGCGGCTTTCGCGGAGGTCTACGACGAAGTCAACGTCGACAACGTCCTGCGCTTCATGGTCGCCGATCCTGCCAATCCTTCGTCGATCTATACGTGCTTGCGGGCGGCACGGGAAAACGCTCACGCCGTGCGCGGGACCCTGACCGCCGAGATGTGGGAGAGTGTCAACGCGACCTGGATCGAGTTGCGCCAGCAGACTTTCGAGCAGATTCACTCGCGCGGCGTCAGCGAGTTCTTCGACTGGGTGAAGCTGCGATCGGCGGTCATCCGCGGTGTGACTTTCGGAACCATGCTCAAGGACGATTCACTACATTTCATCCGCCTCGGCGGACTCCTCGAACGCGGAGACAATACGGCCCGCATTCTCGACATGCAGTACCACATCCTGCGCAACGGCGATGAGGGGGCAAGTGACTTCTATCGCTGGGGTGCCTTGCTGCGCTCGGTCTCCGCCTTCCAGGTCTATCGCAAGGTGTATCGCGATGCGATCACCCCCGGCCGGGTTGCGGAGTTGCTGATCCTGCGCATGGACATGCCCAGATCCTTGCATGCCTGTGCCGACGGCATTGTCCACATGTTGCAACTGATTGCCAACGGCGCTTCGGCGGAAACCGAACGCCAGGCCGGCGTGCTGCATGCCAGACTGCATTTCGCGCGCATCGATGATGTGCTGACCAGTGGTCTGCACGAATACCTGACCGACTTCATGGATCGCATCTACGACCTGGGAGACGGCATCAGTCGCGACTTCCTGGTCCCGGCCTGAGGCGCCGATGCGGTTTCGTCTGGCTGCGCGCGAGGCGACGGTGCGGGGCCGTCGTCAGCGGTCGTCGGCAGCCGTGCCGTGACCTACTGCATCGCCATGCGGCTCGATGCCGGCCTGGTGTTTCTGTCCGACTCACGGACCAACGCCGGTGTCGACCATGTAAACACCTTTCGCAAGATGACGGTCATTGAGCGACCGGGCGACCGCGTACTGGTCCTCATGACGGCGGGCAACCTCTCGGTCAGCCAGTCGGTGGTCAACATCCTGCGCGAACGCCTGGAGCGAAGCGATGAGGAGAACCTCTGCAACCTCTCGAACCTTTTCGACGCCGCGCGCCACATTGGCGGCATCGTCCGCGAGGTCTACCAGCGCGATGCGGCTGCGCTGAAGGAATTCGGTATCGAGTTCAACGCGTCGCTCATCTTTGGTGGCCAGATTGCCGGTGAGGCCCCGCGCCTGTTCAGCATCTACGCTGCCGGCAACTTCATCGAGGCCAGCGCCGACACCCCCTATTTCCAGATTGGCGAGTCGAAGTACGGGAAACCGATCATCGATCGCGTCGTGACTTGCCGCACGAGCTTCGAGGAAGCGGCCAAGTGTGCACTGATCTCGATGGATTCGACGATCCGCTCGAATCTCTCGGTTGGCATGCCGCTCGATCTTCTGATCTACGAGAGCGGTGCCCTGAAGGTGCGCAACCACGTCAGCATCGGCCCGCAGAACGCTTACTTCAACGAGATCAGGACACTCTGGGGCGACCGCCTGCGGCAGGCATTCACCGAGTTGCCGGACCCGGACTGGGCGCATTTCTGACGGCGGTCCGATCAAGAATGGCGGTTGGGACGCGGTCGAGAAGGGCGCTGTCTGCCGGGCTTGGGCGCACTGTGCTCGTCGGCGTGATTGACCGGATTGACGAGGTGTGATGTAATCCGCCTCTCTGCTCGGCGGGTCATCGGGCTTGCTCCTGGCCAGCGTTTCACGGTCGAGGAGGTCGCAGGCTAGTCTCGCGAACGCCTTGTTCTGTCGGTTGCCAATTGGCGGCTGGTCGGGCAGGCGAATCAGGTTGGTCCGTGGATCAGGACGCAGGGCGATTAACTCAGCGGTAGAGTGCCACCTTCACACGGTGGAAGTCAGTGGTTCGATCCCACTATCGCCCACCATCTCGACGTGTTCCGCACTGCCAGTAGGTGCACGCATCCCCCCGGCTGTTCGCGGTCGGCGACGCTGCGGCGAACGGCGCTGTCAGAACCGGCAATGCCCCCACCTTTCTGGTAAAATTCGTTCGTGGACCCTGTCCGCAGATGCTGAACGACCTCCAAGAGACTATTTTTGCGGCTCACCTCGCTACGCCATGACCGAGATATGACCACTTCGTCGCACTCCTCTTTCATCATCGTCGGGCTGACGACTGCGGGCAAGAAGTTCCGCCCCAGCGACTGGGCCGAGAGACTCTGCGGCGTCCTGTCGGCTTTCGGCGCCGAGAAGAGAATGCGCTACTCACCCTACGTGGGTCCGCGCAACTACAAGGGCGAAAAAGCGGTTTTCGTGGATGGACGCCTGTACGAGGTGGAACCCATGGCTTATCGCTTTGTTCTTCACTTCGCCCAGGACAACGACCTGCAACTGATTCAGGATGTCGCTTCGGACGGTAGTCCGAGGCCGCCCGCGTCGCCCGCTTCCTGAGCGCGCCGGCCCTGCCGGCTGGGCGTTCGCGAATCAGGCTAACGCAGGCGCCAGCCTGATTCGTGGGCTGCCTCCAGGCGGCAGTCGCTGTTCAGCGAATCCGCCTGACGCGCGCCCCAAGCTGGCCGAGTTTCTCCTCGATGCCTTCATAACCCCGGTCCAGATGGTAAATGCGGTCGATCAGAGTCTCGCCCTGGGCGACCAGGCCGGCGATGACCAGGCTGGCCGACGCACGCAGGTCGGTAGCCATTACCGTCGCGCCCTGAAGACGCTCGACGCCGGTGACCATGGCGTTGCTGGCGTCGATACGGATGTCGGCTCCGAGGCGAATCAGCTCGACGGCGTGCATGAAGCGGTTCTCGAAGATCGTCTCGCGGATCACCGCCGATCCCTCGGCGACACAGTTGATGGCCATGAACTGTGCCTGCATGTCGGTCGGAAAGGCCGGGTAGGGTGAGGTACGGATGCTGACCGCCTTCAGCCGCGGCGGAGCCTTGAGCCTGATCGCATCGCGCTCGGCGACGATGTCGCAGCCGGCGTCGAGCAGCTTATCGACTACCGCGTCGAGGTAGGCCGCCGAAGTTCCCGTCAGGCGAACGCTGCCACCACTGGCGGCAGCAGCGCAAAGGTACGTTCCCGTTTCGATGCGGTCGGCCATGATCCGGTGTGTTGCGCCGTGCAGGCGTTCGACACCGCGGATGCGAATCTTGTCGGTACCGGCGCCGGAAATCTGTGCCCCCATCGACACCAGACAGTTGGCCAGGTCGACAACCTCCGGTTCGCGCGCGGCATTTTCGATGATTGTTTCGCCGTCGGCCAGTGCAGCCGCCATCATCAGGTTCTCCGTCCCGGTCACCGTGACCATGTCGGTGACGATGCAGGCGCCTCGTAGTCCGCGCTTGCCTGTCCCTGCCCCGGCCTGGATATAGCCGTGCTCGACGTGAATCGAGGCGCCCATGGCCTGCAGTCCGAGAATGTGCTGTTCGACCGGCCGCGCGCCGATTGCGCAACCGCCCGGCAGCGACACCCTGGCTTCGCCATGGCGTGCCAGGAGGGGGCCGAGGACCAGGATCGACGCCCGCATCGTCTTGACCATGTCGTAAGGCGCCAGCGGGTTGCTGAGTCCGCTGCTGTCCAGTACCACCCCATTGGCGCCATCGTGCGTGACCGCGACGCCCATTTGCTCGATCAGGCGCAGCATGGTTGCGATGTCCCTGAGCCGGGGCACGTTGGTGAGATGCAGAGGTTCTGCCGTCAGCAGGCAGGCGCAGAGGATCGGCAGCGCCGCATTTTTTGCGCCGGAGATGGCGATCTCGCCGGCCAGGGGTGTGCCACCCTCAATCAGCAGCTTATCCACGTGTCGCGCTCCACTCTTCCGGGGTCTGGGTCTTCATCGACAGGGCATGCAGTTCGCCGCTGTTGAAATGTCCGCGCAGCACGGCGTTTACCCGCTGCTGTCTTTGCACGCGGCTCATGCCGATGAATTCGGCACTGACGATCAGTGCCTCGAAGTGCTGGCCGTCGCCGATGACCTGCAGGTGTTCGCAGGGCAAGCCTGCGGCGATGATCGTGTGAAGTTGTTCTGGCTGCATCATGATTCAGGACCTCAGTTTGTAACCACTCTTGAGCAGCGCCAGCGTCGCCGCCGACACCAGCAGGAAACTCGTGGCGACCACGGCCAGGCTGGTTTCCGGCGCCACGTCGGAGACGCCGAAGAATCCGAAGCGAAAACCGTCGATCATGTAGAAGACGGGGTTGAAACGCGACACCTGCTGCCAGAATTCCGGCAGGGAATGAATCGAGTAGAAGACGCCGGAGAGCATCGTCAGCGGCATGATCAGGAAGTTCTGGAAAGCCGCCAACTGGTCGAACTTGTCGGCCCAGATGCCGGCGACGACGCCCAGGGTTCCCATGATGCCGCCGCCGATGACGATGAAGGCCAGAATCCACAGCGGTGCGATGAAGGACGGCGGCGCGAACCACATGGTCACCAGCAGAACGCCCAGTCCCACCATCAGACCGCGCAGCATTGCCGCGACCACATAGGCGAGAAAGAATTCGACATAGGAGATCGGCGGTAGCAGCACAAACACGACGCTGCCGGTCACCTTCGACTGGATCAGGCTCGACGAACTGTTCGCAAAGGCGTTCTGCAGCGCCGACATCATCACCAGGCCGGGGATCAGAAAGGCAGCGTAGGGGACTCCGTGCACCTGTACGTGTGCCTCGAGCACATGCGAGAAGATCATCAGGTAGAGCAGGGCGGTCAGCACCGGCGCACCGACCGTCTGAAAGCTCACTTTCCAGAAGCGCAGCACTTCCTTGTAGAGCAGGGTCCGGAAGCCGCTCATCACGACGTGGCCTGGCGAGTGCTGGTGCTCTGCATGACACCGAGGAAGACGTCCTCGAGGTCCGTCTGCGTGAGGCGCAAGTCGTCGATCTGGCAACCTGCCTCCCGGACCGCCGCGAGCAGGGGTTCGATCTCGCCGAGGGCACCGAGAGGGAAAGTCCAGGCGCCCTCGCTCTCTGTCGCTCGGGCCCGCAGGGTCTGCGGTAGTGGCGTCGAACGCGCGACCCGTAGACGCAGAGTCTGCCCCGAAAAGCGTGCCAGCAGGTTGCTGGTGGTATCGAGGGCGACCACGCGTCCTTGTTTGAGCATGGCGATCCGTCCGCACAGGGCTTCGGCTTCCTCCAGGTAATGCGTCGTCAGGATCACAGTGTGTCCGTCTCGATTGAGCCGCCGGACGAATTGCCACAGGCCCTGGCGCAACTCGACGTCGACACCGGCCGTCGGCTCGTCGAGAACGATCACCGGTGGCTTGTGCACCAGTGCCTGGGCGACGAGAACTCGCCGCTTCATTCCCCCGGACAGACGGCGCATGTTGGTGTCGGCCTTGCTGGTCAGGTCGAGGTTGGCGAGAATCTCGTCGATCCACTGGTCGTTGTGGCGGATTCCGAAGTATCCCGACTGGATGCGCAGACTCTCGCGCACCGAAAAGAAGGGGTCGAAGACCAGTTCCTGCGGTACGACGCCGAGCAGGCGACGCGCGGCGCGGTAGTCGGTGACCACATCGTGTCCCAGCACAGTCAGGCTACCGGTATCCGGACGCGCGAGACCGGCCAGGCAGGAGATCAGCGTCGTCTTCCCCGCCCCGTTGGGGCCGAGCAGACCGAAGAACTCGCCCTCGGCGATCTGCAGCGAAACGCCTGCAAGTGCCAGCACGGAACCGAAGCGCTTCTCCACCCCCTCAATGGCAACGGCGACGCTCATGGCATGTTTGCTGGCGAGGGGCCACGCCGCCCGTTCAGGCGAGCGGGAGAAGTTCGGATACGCCGTAGAGCGCTGCCAGGCTGATCAGGTTCGCTGGTGGGTTGGCCAGGCGCAAGGTCAGGCCACGCGCGCCGGCCGTACGCAGCCAGGCAAGAACGACGCTCAAGGCCGACGAATCGACGTCGTTGACGGCCGCCAGGTCGAGCAGCATGGCGGTGCCTGCCGGCGGGGAAGACGATGTCAAAGAACGGCGCCCTGCTTCGAGCAGGGCGCGGGCATTGGCGATGATCATCGGCGCGGTAACGCGCAGAGTGCCGTCCAGGCGTTCGATCATTTCTTGCCCGCTTCGAGTTGCTTGTTGCGATTGCCCAGCATCTGGATCAGGCCGTCGATGCCGTTGTTGCGCACTTCCTGGTTGAACGTGTCGCGGTAGTTGGTGACCAGGCTGACGCCGGCGACAATCACATCGTAGACCTTCCAGCTGTCACCCTGCTTTTCCAGGGCGTAATCGAGTTGCACCGGTTTGCTGCCCGGCTGAACGACTTCCGTCCTGACCAGCACATCGGTGTCGGCCGCCTGCATCTTGGTTGGCTTGTAGCTTATCGTCTGGTTCTTGTAGGAGGTCAACGCATTCGAGTAGGTGCGCACCAACAGGGTCTTGAACTCTTCCGCCAGACGCTTCTTTTGCTCGGGGGTTGCCTTGCTCCAGTCGCGACCAACCGCCAGTGCGGTCATGCGCTGGAAGTTGAAGTACGGTAGCACCTTGCTGTCGACCAGTTCCATCGCCTTGCGGGTGTTGCCGCTCTGGATCTCCTTGTCCTGGCGAACGATCGTCAGGACGTCGTCGGTCACCTTGCGGACCAGCGCATCCGGCGCACTCTCCTGAGCAAGCGCGGAGGACAACATTACCAACAAACCCAAGAGCAGTGATACGAAGTACTTCATGAGCAGTATCCAGGCAGGTGAGAGTACGTTGTTAGCGCCCAGCCAGCTGCGACCGCGGCCGGCGAAATCCTCGGTCCAGGGGGCGCTCCTAATCGTCCAGGGGGACGCGCGGTGGATCACCATCGAACACCTCATTGCGACGATGCTGCAGGTAGGCGTCCCTGATGTAGTTGTACTTGTCGAAAGCCGCTTCCTCGATCACTTTGTCGGAAGGCAGAAGGGTAGCCCGCAAGTCGATGTAGCGCGTAGCTACCAGGCTGTTGCGCAGGGCCATGTCGTCTACTCGCCACACCGGATCGTAATAGGTGTCGACCAGCCAGCCGAAGGTGTCACGAGTCGTGCGCGGCCCGATGAGTGGCCAGTAGAAGTACGGGCCGTCACCCACCCCCCACACGGCGAGTGTCTGTCCGAACTCTTCCGAATGTTTGGTCAGACCCAGTTCTCCGGCCACGTCAAAGGCGCCGCCGATGCCCACAGTGCTATTGACCAGCACCCGACCGACATCGGAAGCGGCGTCTCCCGGCTTGCCCTGCAGGAGGTTGTTCAAAGCCGTCCACACATCCCAGAGATTGCCGAAGAAGTTGCCGACGACCACCTTGACCGGCAGTGGTGCGACCGTGTCGTAACCCTGCGCCAGAGGTTTGACGATGGCGACGTCGAGGCCCTCATTGACGGCGAACATCGCCCGGTTGAAGCCCTCGAAGGGATCCTTCGGATTGCTGGCCGTCGTCGCGCAACCGCTGGCGACGACGACTGCGCAGGCCACGGAGGACAGGTACGGCAAAAGCCGAAGTTTCATGGATGTTCTTCCATTCTATTGGTTTGCGGCTGGTCCTTCGGAAGCCTTGTTGAACATGAACTGGCTGATCAGCTTCTCGAGTACCACCGCCGACTGCGTTTTCGCGATCACGTCACCCGGTTTCAGCATCTTCTCGTCGCCACCGGGGTCAAGTCCGATGTACTGCTCGCCCAGCAAGCCGGAGGTCAGAATCAAGGCGAAGGTGTCCTTGGGGAAATGGTAGCGGCCGTCGATGCTGAAGGTCACTACCGCCTCATAGGTTTCCGGGTCGAAACGCACGTCCGCGACTCTGCCGACGACGACGCCGGCGCTCTTCACTGGCGCGCGAACCTTCAAGCCGCCGATATTAGCAAACTTGGCGGTCAACGGGTACGCCTCGGAAAAGTTGGCTGCCGACAGATTCCCGACTTTAAGCGCCAGGAAAAGCACCCCGGCGAGCCCCAGGGCAACGAAAAAACCGACCCACAGGTCGAGCAACTTGCGACTCATCCAGCCTCCCGGAACATGAAAGAAGTCAACACGAAGTCCAGCGCCAGGATGGCCAGGGCCGACTTGACGACCGTGCTCTTGATCGAACTCGAAACGCCCTCCGCCGTTGGCAACGCGTCGTAGCCCTCGAAAACGGCAATCAGGGAAACCGCGACGCCGAAGACGAAGCTCTTGACGATGCCACTCCAGATATCGTAGCGAAAATCAACCGACGCCTGCATCTGCGACCAGAAAGCGCCGTCATCGACACCGATGAAGACCACCCCGATCAGGTAACCGCCAAAGACGCCGGTCGCGGAGAACAGCGCCGCCAGCAAGGGCATCGAGATCACGCCTCCCCAGAAACGCGGCGCGACGACGCGGGCAATCGGGTTGACCGCCATCATGTCCATTGCCGTGAGTTGCTCGGTGGCCTTCATCAGGCCGATCTCGGCCGTGATCGACGAACCGGCGCGCGACGCGAAGAGCAGGGCGGCGACGACCGGGCCGAGTTCCCGCACCAGCGACAGCGCCACCAGTATGCCGAGTGCGTCGGCCGAGCCGTAGCGCTGCAGCGTTTCGTAGCCCTGCATGCCGAGCACCATGCCGATGAACAGTCCGGAAACCATGATGATCAGCAGCGACTGAAACCCCGAATAATAGATCTCGCGAATCGTCAGATTGGGTCGCCGGAAGGACTGTCCGGAGCAGAGGAGCAGCATGACGAAAAAGCGGCTGGCAAAACCCAGTCGCTGCAGTGCGTCAGTAACATGGTGTCCGATACTGGCGATGGTCGACAGGAGCGGGCCGGGGCCTGACTCACGCTTGCTCATGGGCGTGCGCCTTTCCCCAGAAGTTCGTGGGCCAGCGGCGGCGCCGGATAATGGAAGGGCACTGGTCCGTCGGCTTCGGCAAAAACGAACTGATGGACAAAGGGGTGTCTGGAGGCGCGGATCTCGTCGGGCGTGCCGAGCGCAACGACCTTCCCGTCAGACATGAAATAGATGTAGTCGACGATCAACAGCGATTCCTGGATGTCATGGGTGACCATGATCGTCGTCGCACCCAGCGCGTCGTTGAGCTTGCGGATCAATTGTCCGATGACCCCAAGGGAAATCGGATCGAGACCCGCAAAGGGCTCGTCGTACATGATCAGCATCGGGTCGAGCGCGATTGCCCGCGCCAGCGCCACGCGTCTGGCCATGCCGCCGGACAACTCGGCCGGCATCAGCTGATGCGCTCCGCGCAGGCCAACGGCATTGAGCTTCATGAGCACCATGTCGCGAATCAGTTCCTCGGGCAGATCGGTGTGTTCGCGCATCTGATAGGCGACATTATCGAAGACCGAGATATCGGTAAACAAGGCGCCAAACTGGAACAGCATGCCCATTCGCCGGCGCAGGGCGTACAGTTCGTCGTCCTTGAGGCGGGGCACCGACCGACCGTCGACCAGCACGTCGCCGCGGCTCGGCTTGAGTTGTCCGCCAATCAACCGCAACAGCGTGGTCTTGCCGCAACCGGAGCCGCCCATGATGGCGACCACCTTGCCGCGCGGAATCTGCATGCTGATGCCATTAAGGATCGGTCGATCGTCGTAGGCAAAATCGAGATCCTTGATTTCGACAAGATTATCGGCAGGCACCGCAGTATCCCCGGGCAAAAATGAGCCGGAATTATACTCGACTGTCCACCGTCGTCGATGTGAATCGCTTGGCGCCAATACAAGTGTGGAATAATGCCGCGCAGGCACATTCTCGAGCGACGCCACGCCCTTCATGCCCAGCGAACCGGACGCCATCCTGCGCGACAAGCCATTTCTCCTCATCGTTGACGACGATGCGCTGATCTGTGACACCCTGAGCTTCTCGATGAGTCCGCTCTTCGAGGTTGTCACCAGTCATTCGCGTCCACATTGCCTGCAGATGCTGCGACAGCTGCGCCGACTCCCGGAATTGGCCCTCGTCGACCTCGGACTGCCGCCGCTGCCACATCGTCCCGATGAAGGCTTTGCGCTGATCACGGATCTGCTGAAGCTTGCGCCGGACATTCGCATCGTCGTCCTCTCGGGGCAGAGCGACGACGGCAATGCTCGCCACGCGCGCACGCTTGGCGCTGCCGAATTCGTCGCCAAGCCCTGCAACCCGGGCGATCTACAGCAGATCCTGAAGCGCGCACTGGCCTTTCGCGCGCTCGATGAAATGGGGCGGGACGGCGCCTCGCCGCTGATCGGCAACAGCCCGGCAATAGAGAAACTGCGCCTGCAACTGCGCCAGTATGCTGACCTGCCTTTTCCGGTCCTGATCGAGGGCGAGTCGGGCAGCGGCAAGGAGATCATCGCTGCCAGTTGCCTCCATTACGGCACCCGGCGCCGGCAGAAGCCGTTTCTGGCGCTCAATTGCGCTGCCGTGTCGCCGAATCTGGTCGAGCCGACGCTGTTTGGCTACGCCAAAGGTGCGTTTACCGGTGCCGTCGCGATGAAGACCGGCTATTTCGAAGACGCCGGCGACGGCACGCTGTTCCTCGACGAGATCGGCGAACTGGCGCTCGAACTGCAGGCAAAGCTTCTGCGCGTGCTGGAGAATGGCGAGTACCAGCGCGTCGGTGAAACCCAGAAGCGCGTCAGCCAGGCACGGATCATCGCGGCCACCAACCGGGACCTGCGCAAGGAGGTCAGGTCGGGCAACTTCCGGGCCGATCTTTATCACCGCCTGTCGGTCTGTGCGATCACTGCCCCGGCACTGCGCGACATGGGTGACGACCGCTTGCTGCTGCTCGAGCACTTTCGCCAGATGTACGCGGCGCAGACCCGGCAATCACCTTTCCGGCTGTCCCCGGAAGCGACGGCACTGTGGCTTGCTTACAGCTTTCCCGGCAACGTTCGCGAACTGCGCAACGTCGTCATCCGTCTGACCACCAAGCACCCCGGGCAGACGGTGGACGCCGGGGCGCTCGAAGTCGAACTCGATCTTCCCGACGAGCCGCTGGCCGCCGGCGCGAGTTCGCTGACGGCGGCCGACGAAATCTCGGGGGACGCCATCGTTACTGCGGCAAGCCATCGCTTGCGGCAGCGGGAACCATTCAGTCTCGATCGCCTGCTCGACGCCACTGAGCGGGGCTACATCGAGGCCGCGCTGAAGCTCGCGCACGGCAATGTCAGCCAGGCGGCACGCCTGCTCGGCATCCATCGCACGACGCTCTACAACCGCATGGAAGCCTCGTTTCGGGAGCAGTGATGTACACGATCGATGATGTATCTTGAGCATTTCGGGCTGCGCGAGCCACCGTTTCGCATCACGCCACATACCGAGTTCTTCTTTGCCGGCGCCAATCGGGGGGCGACGCTCGAGGCGCTGATCTACGCGATCACGCACGACGAGGGGATCGTCAAGGTCAGCGGCGAGGTCGGCAGCGGCAAGACGATGCTGTGCCGGATGCTGCTTGAAAAACTCCCGGAGAACGTCGAAACGGTCTACCTGGCCAACCCGATGCTGTCGCGCGACGAGATACTTTTCGCCATCGCCGACGAGTTGCATATTCCGCTTCCCGATGAGCGTAGCCATCTTCTGCTGCGCGCCTTGCAGGAACGTTTGCTGAGCATCTATGCCACCGGCCGGCAGGTCGTCGCCTTGATCGACGAGGCGCATGCGATGCCGCCGGAAGCGCTCGAAGAGATCCGTCTGCTCTCCAACCTCGAGTCCAACCACCACAAGCTCCTGCAGATCGTCCTCTTCGGTCAGCCGGAACTCGATCTGCGGCTGGGTGAAACGGCCATGCGGCAACTCAACGACCGCATTACGCACCATTTCCGGCTGGAGCCGCTACGTCGCGACGACGTCGGGGTGTACCTGATGTTCCGCCTGCGCGCCGCCGGTTACCACGGTCCCGACCTATTCACGAAAGGCGCCATCCAGCGGATCAGCGAAACGTCGGAAGGGTTGACGCGACGCATCAACATCCTGGCTGACAAGGCACTGCTTGCCGCATTCTCCGACGGCGTGCACCAGATCGATTGCCGCCAGGCCAGAGCTGCGATCCGCGATGCGCAGTTCAAGCCCCTGAGTCGCCGCTTCGGTGCCCGCTGGGTGTGGATCGGTGGGGCAGCGGTGGCTGCCGGTGCGATCGCCAGCGCCGCCTACCTGGCCGGCAGCCGCCACGCCGCCAGCGAAACGCCGGCAGCGCCGACGATCGCCGCCGCACCGGCCGGCGGCGCCGTGCCGGTAATGGTGGCGCCGTACCCGGCGCCGGTCTCCGCGCCGACGTCGGTCGCCATTGCCGCGCCGGACCCGTCGGGCGTGCGGGTGGCCAGCAGCGGCGCCGAGCCGCCTCTCTCGCTTGCGGAACGGATTGCCGCGACCGAAGACTGGCTCCAGCGAACCCCGGACAGCCATTACTTCATTCAGTTGCTCGTCACCGACGCCGGTAGCCAACGAGAGGTGCTCGATTTCATGGCCAACAACGCGCAAGTGCTCGACGCCCGCCAGGTCAGGGTCTATCGATCGCGCTTGAGCGGACGCGACAGGCTGGGCGTCATCTACGGCGACTACTCCTCGCGCGAGCAGGCAAACGCTGCTCTCGCCATGCTTGCCGACATCAGCCCGTCGAGCCGGCCTTACGTCCGCGAGGTCCGCAAGCTGCGCGCCCCCCGATTCGCGCAGGGTCTTGACGACGCGGCCCTAAGGCAATAAAAATCATGCACTTGAATAGCACTGCTGGCGTGGTATCATCAACTTCACCCTTGACTGGATCGAGCCCGAGCGTGTCCCTGCGAATTGTCAGCGTTGTCAGCATTCTCAGCGCCATCCCCATCCTGCTCCTGTTGGGTGCCTGCACCCCGACGACGCTCAGCAACGGGCCGTCCGCCGGTCATTTGCAGGCCGAGAGCGTGGTCCGAAGCCAGGGGTCGATTCCCCAGGTGGTGCAGCAAAGTGTCTCCTTGCCCAGACCGAGGCCAAGCGCCAAGACCGAAACCTATAGTGTCGTGGTCAACAACGTGAAGCTGCACGACCTGCTGTTTGCGCTGGCCCGCGACGCCAAGCTCAACGTGGACATCCATCCGGGCCTTACCGGCACGGTGACGCTCAACGCCATCGACCAGACGCTGCCGCAACTGCTCACCCGCATCGCCAAACAGGCGGACATGCGCTTCGAACTGGACGGCCCGAACCTCGCCGTGATGCCTGACGCACCTTATCTCAAGAGCTACAAGGTGGATTACTTCAACATTGCGCGCGATGTCACGGGCACGATTTCGACCAATACCCAGATCTCGACCAGCGCGCTGGCAACCGGCAGCGGTGGTGTCGCGGGTACCGGCAATACCTCCCGGATCCAGATCGAGAACAAGTCGAAAAACCATTTCTGGGAGTCGCTCGAGAAGAATCTGACGGACTTGCTGCGCGAAACCGACAAGGTCTTCCCGGAGGGTTCGACCGAGACCGTGACCGAGCAAAGCGGCTCGCAGAGCACGACGGGCACTGGCGCCCCGGCGCCGACAGGCGTGGCGGCGCGGGTCAGCCAGCTTGCACAGACGATCGCCGGCAGTCCGAATCCGGCGACTCTGCAGAACACCGGTGCCACGGTCGTCAAGCGGATGACTTACCGTGAGGCCGCATCGGTGATCGCTAATCCCGAAGGTGGGGTCATCACCGTCAGGGCCACCTCGCGGCAACACGAGAAAGTGCAAGAGTTCCTTGATCGAGTCATGAGCAGTGCCCGGCGGCAGGTGCTCATCGAAGCGACGATCGTTGAAGTCACCCTGTCTGATGGCTACCAGCAGGGGATTCAATGGAATCGTCTGACGAGTGGTACCGAGTACAGCGTCACGAAGCCGACACTGACGACCAACGTGCAAAATGCCGTGACCCCTTATGTGATCAAGTACAGTAACATCAACCCCGCGAGTCTGCTGGCGACCGTCGAACTGCTGCGCCTCTTTGGCACCGTAAAGGTGCTTTCCAGCCCGAAGCTAGCGGTGCTAAACAACCAGACGGCAACGCTCAGGGTGTCGGAGGATTTCGTCTATTTCAGCGTCAAGCAAGACGCAGCTTCTGCTGTGGGCGTAGTCGTCGGTGGGGCTGCCGCAGCCAGTGGTCCCGTCTCAAATCCCACGACAACCACGCCGCAGTCGGTCTCGATCGGTTTTTTCATGAGTCTGACCGCACAGATCAGTGATAGTGGCACCGTTACCCTCAATGTCCGCCCATCGATCTCCTTTATCGCTGACTTGAAGCAGGATCCCAATCCAGGCCTTGTCAATCCCAAGACTGGTAACACCATCCCGAACCTCGTGCCACAGATTCGTACACGCGAGATCGAGTCGATGCTGCGCGTTGAAAGTGGCGACATCGCGGTCCTCGGTGGTCTGATGGAAGACCGAATAGGCAACACGGTTGGGCGCCTACCAGGTCTCGGCGACATCCCGTTCGTTGGCGAGGTCTTCAACAACCGCGGTAACTCGTCCTCCAAGTCGGAGCTGGTGGTCCTGCTGCGCCCGACGGTCATCCGGGACGCTTCGATCGATGGCGACTTCAGCAGCTTCAGGGAATTCTTGCCGAAGAAGGACTTCTTCAGGACCGATCAGGTCTATCGGCCGTTCTCGTTGCCTGACCAGACTCCGGAACCGCTGCAGTGAGCCTGTTGATGGATGCCCTGCGGCGGGCGGAGGAGGCCAAGCGACTGGCGACCCCGACCAGTCGTGCCGAGCCTGTCGTCGGTGAACTGAGCCTGGACCCGCTGGAAACGACGCCGGCGCCTCCCGGCACACCGCTGCCGCCGCTCTCCCGGCACCTCGACACGATCGACGCCGATCTGACCGCCGCGGCGACGGCTCCGTCGTCGCCGCGGCGCGCAGCGTCATCGGCGAGGGCGCCCGCCGACAACGGCGCTCGCGAAGCGGCCGAGCGCCGTGCCGCGAAAAACGTCTTTGCCGCCAAGCCGGTCCCGGCGTCACGCGCCCCTCTCTGGCTGTTCCTCGGTCTGCTCGCACTGGCGACGCTGGTCATCGTCGGCTACTTCTGGTGGCAGTTGCAGGCGGTCGGCAGAGGCTCGCTGACCCAGCCGGCGACCCCGCTGCCGCCCGCCCGCCCGACTCCGCCGCCAGCGCCGCAGGCCGACCTGACGCCGCTGCCGGCGGCGGAGGTGGCGCTGCCGCCGGTCCTGCCACCAACCGTTCCGCCAGAGGCGTCGCGACCGCCGCAGGCAGCGTCCGGCGCCGTAGCCTCCACGCGGCGTGCCGAGCGCGCCGGTCGCGAGCCCGCGAGTGTTCCGGCAGCGGAAGTCGCCGGCGTCTTCCGTCTGAACGATAGCCGGCCCAGGCACGGGCAGGCCATTGAGCATGCCTATGACGCCTTGCAGGCGAACCGGCTGGACGACGCGCGCAGCGGCTATGAACAGGTTCTCCGCGGCGATCCCCGGAATGCCGACGCGCTATTGGGTCTGGCGGTAATCGCCACCCGCCAGGGACAGACCGAGCGGGCGCAGCAGATCTATCTGAGGGTGCTCGAAGCCGATCCCGCTAACGTCACCGCCCAGGCGGCTTTGATCAACCTGCGTGGGCACAGCGATTCCGGCCAGTCCGAAAGCCGCCTGAAGATCCTGCTGGCCAGTCAACCGGACTCGCCCAGCCTGCACTTCGCACTGGGCAACCTGTATGCCCGGCAGGGTCGCTGGAGTGAAGCGCAACAGGCCTATTTCCAGGCGTATGCGCTCGAGCCCGACAACGCCGACACCCTGTTCAACATCGCTGTAAGCCTCGACCATCTGCGCCAGAACAAGCTGGCGGCGCAGTACTACCGGATGGCGCTGAACGCCGCCGAAACGCGGCGCAGTGCCTTCGATCAGAATGCGGTCGGGAAGCGTCTCCTTGAACTGCAACAGTAATCGCCGGAACCGGCCGCGATCGGCGGACGTGAGCGGGCTGCCAAGCCGATGATGAACGCCCCCGACGCGCATCCGCATTCACGGCCCCTGGGCCAGATACTGATCAGCAAGGGCATCCTCAGCGAGGATCAGCTGCGCATCGCCCTGCTCGAGCAGATGAAGTCGAACCGGCCGATCGGGAAACTCCTGGTCACGCTCGGTTTCGTGTCCGAGGCGACGCTGCGCGACGCACTCTCCGAAAGTCTCGGCAAGCAGAGCGTCGATCTGTCGAATGCCATCATCGACCCCTTGGCGCTGAAGCTCGTTCCGCGCGATCTTGCCAAGCGCCACCACTTGCTGGCGCTCGACTACGATGCCGAGAACCAGCGTCTGACGCTGGCCATTGCCGACATCAACGACATCGTTGCCCTCGACAAGATTCGCAGCCTGGCCGGCGACGAAATCGAGATCGACACTCTGCTCGCCGGCGAGACCGAGATCGATCGGGCAATCGACCAGTACTATGGTCATGAGCTGTCGATCGACGGTATCCTGAACGAGATCGAAACGGGCGAGATCGATTTTCGCGGCCTGCAGTCGTCGGCTGACGAATACAGCCAGCCGGTCGTTCGCCTGATCGACTCGATTCTCACCGATGCCGTCAAGCATGACGCTTCCGACATCCATTTCGAGCCGGAAGCGAGCTTTCTGCGCATCCGCTACCGTATTGACGGCATGCTGCGGCAGATTCGCTCGCTGCACAAGACGTACTGGCCGGCCATGGCGGTGCGCATCAAGGTGCTCTCGGGAATGAACATCGCCGAGACGCGCGCTCCCCAGGATGGTCGCATCTCGCTCAACATGCGCGGCCGGCAGGTCGATTTCCGGGTCTCGGCGCAACCGACGATTCACGGCGAGAACGTCGTCCTGCGCATCCTCGACCGGCAGAAGGGGATCGTGCCACTCGAGGGTCTGGGTCTCGCCGAGAAGCAGCTGGACCAGCTCAAACTGATGATTGCCCGCCCCGAAGGCATCGTTTTCGTCACCGGCCCCACCGGCAGCGGCAAGACGACAACGCTCTACTCGGTGCTCAACCACATCAACTCCGAGGGAGTCAACATCATGACCCTCGAAGACCCGGTCGAGTACCCGATGACCCTCGTTCGCCAGACGTCCGCCGCCGAATCGGTCAAGCTGGATTTCGCCAACGGCATCCGCTCGATCATGCGCCAGGACCCCGACATCATTCTCGTCGGCGAAGTGCGTGACGCCGAGACGGCCGAGATGGCTCTGCGCGCGGCGATGACCGGGCACCAGGTGTATTCGACGCTGCACACCAATTCGGCGATCGGTGCCATCCCGCGCCTGCTCGACATCGGCATTCTGCCCGACATCATGGCCGGCAATATCATCGGCATCATCGCCCAGCGGCTCGTGCGGCGCCTGTGCGTACACTGCAAGAGCCCGTACCAGGCCGAGGCGCACGAGACTCGCCTGCTCGGCAACCTCGCCGAGGGGCCTCGCCCGGTCATCTACCGGCCGGCCGGCTGCGAACGCTGCGACTTCCAGGGCTATCGGGGCCGCCTGGCGATCATGGAGTTGCTGCGCATCAACGGCGACATGGACGAATTGATCGCCCGTCGCAGCACTGTCCGCGAGATGCGGCAGCTTGCCAGCCGCCAGGGTTTTGCCACCCTCGCGGATGATGGGCTGCGGCGGGTTCTCGACGGTTCAACCTCTCTCGAGGAAGTCGGCCGCGTTGTCGACCTGACCGACAGGATGTAGCCGCCGTGGCGCTCTACACGTACAAGGCGGTCAACCCCGATGGGCGCATGGTTCTCGGTCGAATCGACGCCATCAACCTCGTCGACCTCGAGATGCGCTTGCGGCGCATGGAACTTGATCTGATCACCGGCGAGCCACTGAACAACCGGCGGTCGATCATGGGCGGCGGTGTCCCACGTCGGGAAATCATCCACTTCTGTTTTCACTTGCAGCAGCTCGTGCGCGCCGGCGTGCCGATCATCGAGGGTCTGACCGATCTGCGCGACAGTCTCGAGCACCCGCGCTTTCGTGAAGTTGTCGCCAGTCTGATCGAATCGATCGAGGGAGGGCAGACGCTCTCGCAGGCGATGGAAAGTCATCGGCGCGTCTTCGACCGGGTCTTCATCAGTCTGATCCGCGCTGGCGAAACGACCGGCCGCTTGCCGGAGGTGTTGCATAGCCTCAACGAGTCGCTGAAATGGGAGGACGAACTCGCCTCGCAAACCAAGAAGATGATCGCGTATCCGGCATTCGTCAGCACGATCGTCGTTGGCGCCACCTTCTTCCTAATGGTCTACATGGTTCCGCAGCTCAAGATGTTCGTGAAGAACATGGGACAGGTGCTGCCCTTGCAGACGCAGATTCTGTTCTTCGTTTCCGATCTGCTGGTCGCCTGGTGGTACCTCGCTCTCCTGCTGCCCGCCATGGCGGCTTTCGGATTGCGGTTTCTGTTGCATCACAACCCCCTGGCGCGCGTCCGCTTCGACGGCATCAAGCTGCGAGTGCCGCTGCTCGGCAGTATCCTGCGCAAGATCGTCCTCGCCCGCTTCGCCAACACCTTTGCCCTGCTCTACTCGTCCGGCATCCCGATCCTCGAGTCGATACGCACCACGCAGGATGTGGTCGGCAATCTGGTGGTTCGCCAAGGTCTGGAACGCGTCGAACAACTGATCGGCGAAGGCCAGAACGTCACGGCCGCTTTTCAGAGCACGGGCTTCTTCCCGCCGCTGGTGATCCGCATGCTGCGCGTCGGCGAGAACACCGGCGCCCTCGACGAAGCACTGCTCAACGTCAGTTACTTCTATACCCGCGACGTTCGCGAATCGGTTCAGAAGATCCAGCAGCTGATCGAGCCGATTCTCACGGTCGCCATGGGTGGTTTGCTTGGCTGGATCATGCTCTCCGTTCTCGGGCCGGTCTACGACGTCATCAGCAAGATAAAGCCCTAGCGCCATGCGTTCTCGCCACCTTCTTTACCTCAGTGCCCATCAGATGACGGCCTGCCGCTGGCAAGCCGGGGTGTTGGCCGACGAGGCCTCGTTCGACAACAGCGAAGCCGGGCAGCAGGCGTTTGCCGGGTATCTCGCGGCAAACGCGAAGAGCATCTTCTCGATCCTGGTCAACGTCGCGGACGAGGGTTTCCACCTCGAAACGATTCCCTTCCTGCGGGGTGCCGATCGTGCGGCGATTATCGCGCGCAAGCTCGGGCAATTCTTCTTCAACGCCCCGCTGACGACATCGATCTCGCTTGGGCACGAAAAATCGCGACGCAAGGACGAGCGCATCCTGCTTGCCGCGCTCACCAACCACGATTTCTTTGCCCCCTGGCTGGCCGCACTGGCACGTGCCGAGGTGGCGCTCGCCGGCGTCTACTCGCTGCCCTTGCTTGTGCCGAGGCTGCTCAGGAAGCTTGGCATCGCCGACGAGCGCTGCCTGCTGTTGACCATTCAGGATCAGAGCATTCGCCAGAGCTATCTGGAAAAGGGCGAACTGCACTTCAGCCGCCTGACACCGCTGCACCAGAGCAGTATTGCCGGCATGGCGCAGACCTTCTCGACGGAATCGCTGAAGCTTCAGCAGTATCTGGTGAGTCAGCGCCTGATCGCTCGGCGGCAGCCGATCACCGCCTATCTCATGGCGCACGCGAACGCCAGGGTGGCGATCGAGAGCAGTTGTGCCGACACGGAGACGCTGTCGTTCGTCGTTCTCGATATCGAGGACTGCGCGCGCAAGTGCGGTCTCAGGACACTGCCGGCGGATACGCGTTGCGAGTCCATCTTCCTCGACCTTCTCGCGATGGCTGCTCCACGCGCTCAGTTCGCTAGCGACGAGCAGCGCCATGACTACTATCTCTCGCTCGTCCGCTCGGTTCTCCGCGCGGTGGGGGCAGTCGCCTTGTTCGGCAGCGTGCTGCTGTCGGGGCGACAGTTCCTCGACGCGTACCGGCTCAATCAGGAGAGCGAAGCGCTCGGCGCGGAAACGGCTCTCGCGCGTCAGCGCTACGATGAAATCGTCAGAACCTTTCCGCCGATTCCGACAAGCAACGAGAGCCTGCGTGCAGTTATCAATCGCTACGCCGAGCTCGAAAGAAGCAGCGGGTCGCCCGCCTACCTCTACCGCGAAATCAGCCGAGCCCTGGACAGTGCGGCGTCCGTGGAACTCGATGGCATCGAATGGAAGAGCGGGGCGTTGGAGTTGTCGCGGATTCCGGTTAACGCTGATGCCGCACGCAACGCGCCGCTTGCCGCCGACCAGGAGAGTGCGATCGTGCGCGGTACCCTGCGGCTGGGCCCCGACAGTAACCCGCGGCAGGTCCTGGCGGCCTTCAACCGTCTGGTCGACGCCCTGAAGAGCAACCCGAAGCTGACCGTGGAGGTGCTCCTGCAACCATTCGACGTCGAGTCCGGCAAGGCACTCAAGGGGGCTGATGCCGATTTGGAAGAGAACCAGCCACGCCCGTTCAAGGTGCAGATCCGCCGGGCGATCGGCTCATGAAGTTTCTTCGCAGCGATTACCGGAAGATTCAGGCCAGCCTCTGGGTGGCGCTGCTGATGATCGCCATAGGCGCGGCGGCGCTCTATTTCTCGCACAGCGCCAAGACGCGCGCTGAACTGGCCAGAGATCTCGTCATGGCGCAACGGCAGGAGTCGGATGGCAAGCTCAAGCAGGTGCGCGACGAGGAAATCGAAATCAAGCAGAAATCCATCCTGTTCACTCGGCTGCAGGAGCGTGGCATCATTGGCCCGGAACAGCGCCTCGAGTGGGTGGAGTTGTTGAAGGAGATTCGCGACAAACGTCGTCTGATCGACCTGCAATACGAAATCGCGCCACAGCGTCTGCTCGACGGCAACCCGACCGGCAGTTACGCGTTCTACTCCAGCGCGATGAAGCTGCAGTTTCGATTGTTGCATGAGGAGGACCTGACACGCTTGATCGGCGACTTGCGCAGCCGGGCGAAGGCGCTCATTCGCGTCCGCAGTTGTGACGTGGCGCGCCTGCCGGCAAGTGCCGACGAACGTAGTGGCCGGCGCGCAAACCTGTCGGCGGAGTGCGAAATCGACTGGCTGACCTTGCGCGAAGTCAGCCGGAAGTAGGTCGATTGCCAGTCGCGAGGAGGAAGAAAGCCCATGCTCAAGTGCTCGTCGTTAGCACGCCGCTCTCTTGCCATTGGCGCGTGGCTGTTTGTTCTCGTGCCGGGTGCGTCCACTGGCGCCGAAGAGTCCCTGGGTCGGCTGTTCTTTACCCCTGAGCGTCGCCAGCAACTCGACCGCCAACGCGAGATGAACGTCCTCGACAAACAGCAGGTCCCCGCCGATCCGACGCTGACCATCGACGGCATCGTCACACGCAGCAGCGGCAAACGTACGGCCTGGGTGAACGGTAGCCCGCAGAATGAAGATGACGTGGCGAGTGGTCTGACCGTGACACCGCGGCGAGGCGATCCGGGCAAAGTTCTGGTCGAAGCCAATGATTCGCCGGCCGCCAGGGCGCGTGTTGGCGAGACGGTCAATCGCACCACGGGTCAGGCGAGTGATTTGCTGAGCGGCGGACAGGTCCTGGTCAGGGCTCGGCCACCGGCGACAAGATAGGCATAACGGTAACCGGCGGTGAGATCCGTTAATCGCGTTTCCACCGTGCACGTGGGAGGCACACATGTGCAAGAGCAACGATACCGTGGGTAGTCCGTACCAGCAGCGTGGGGTGGCGCTGCTGGCGCTGCTGACGCTGCTGTCCTTGTTCGGACTGTATCTTTTCGTCGGGCAACTCAGTGCCACCCAGTTCCAACTGGCGCGTGAGGAGAAATCCGCGGCGGCGCTGGCCGAGGCCAGGCAGGCGCTGGTCGACGAGGCGGTCACACGCGTGTCGATCAACGATGCCGGCTACCTGCGCTTGCCGGACTTGGGCGTCAACGTGGGCGCACCCGCTGAGGGATACGCTTCAGGAACCTTTGCCGAGGACGGCAAGGATCTTTCGGTTATCGGCAAGTTTCCCTGGAAGACCCTGGACACGGGACCGTTGCGTGACAGCACGGGGCAATGCCTGTGGTACGTGGTGTCAGGTCGTTTCAAGAAGGATACCGATCTCCTGAAGACCGACGTGTTCAACTGGGATACGCTCGGCCAGATCGACGTCATCAACGCCAACGGTGCTTTCCTCGCGGTCAATCTCGCCGCCTTGCTCGTCTCCCCGGGGCCAGCGCTCGACGGTCAGAGTCGTGCGCTGGCCGACGCCGCCTATACGGAATGCGGAGGCAACTACGATGCCCGCAATTATCTCGATGCCTTCAATGGTACGAATGCGCTCGCCGGCCAGGTCAACTACTACACGGACAGCACCAACAACAGGGTGGCGTCGGACAGCAACAACAAGCAGTTCGTGATGGTCGTCAATTACCCCCACTACAACGATCGCTTCACCTTCCTGAGCGTTGGTCAGATCTTCGATCCCTTGATCCGGCGTCGCGATTTCAGGGACGCGATCGGCAACCTCCTTGACGACGCGACCTTCCGGGCACATCTGCAGACTATAGTAGTAGCCGGCAACAAAGGAACCGACAACCTCCTCTGCACGTCCGCAACCGGCGCAGACAACCGGGAGTTCTGCAAGAACTGGAAAGAGATGCTTTTTCTCGCGCAGTTGCCGAGTCCGTCCAGGATCACCATCGATGGCGGCTTGTCGTCCGATGTCTGCAACCGTGTTCTGATCTTCGCCGGTCGCCGGACGGCTGGCCAGAGCCGCAGCACCTCGACTGATAAAGCGAACCGGGCGAACTATCTGGAAGGTGTCAACGCGACCTCGTTCAACGTGCCGACTGCCAGCGCTAGCGACTTTGCCGGCGCGTCGGTCTTCAATTGGCGCACTCCGGCTACCGATCTGGTGAGGTGTCTGCCGTGAGCGGACGCCCATTGCAGGCCCTGCCGAGCGCCGGATTCACCTTGACGGAACTGGCCGTCGTGCTGGTGATCGTGTCGCTGCTGATCGGCGGTTTGCTGGTGCCGCTGTCGGCGCAGATGGATGCGCGCAATGCCAGCGATACGCGCGCATCTCTGGCGGAGATCCGCGAGGCGCTGCTCGGCTATGCCGCGGTCAACGGCCGTCTGCCTTGCCCGGCGGCGACGGCGGGTGACGGGACCGAACAGTTCAATACCGTCACCGGTCAGTGCGCCCCGCTCGCCGGTGTGCTGCCTTGGGCGACCCTGGGTGTCAAGGAAACCGACGCCTGGGGGCGCCGCTACACGTATCGAGTCACTCCGGTTTTCGCCCAGTGCGTGGCACCTTCCTATGCCGTGGGGGCGCCGTGCACGCCGGGCTACAGCTTTGTGCTCGCGTCCCTGGGGGGCTTGGACGTACGCTCCACTGCCGGGGGCAGCGTCATTGCCAGCAAAGTTCCGGCTGTCGTGATTTCCCACGGCAAGAACGGCAACGGGGCCTATACGCCCGGAGGAACACAATTGCCGGCGGGGGCTGACGTCGACGAGCAGGACAACCAGTTGATCAACCCTGCCGGTGTTGTGACGATGGCCAACTATGACTTCGTCAGCAAGACGCCAACGGCGACGTTCGACGACGAGGTGATGTGGATTTCGCCGGGTGTTCTCTTCAATCGCATGATCAGCGTCGGCAGGTTGCCGTAGGTGGGTGCCGATCAGACCTTCCTCGACAGGTTGCGCAACGCCGGCATCTCGCCCGGCGACGACGAAGAACTGCGGCTGCAGAAGTCCCTCCTGTTTTTCGCCACCGGCTTGATCAGCCTGGCGTCGATGGTCTGGTTGCTGATCTACTGGCAACTCGGGCCGCGCTTCTCGTCCAACCTGCCGTTTGCCGTGCAACTCCTGCTTGTCGGCAATCTGCTCGTTTATCTCAAGACGCTCAACTTCAACGCCTTCCGCGTCCTCCAGTTGTCGCTGTTCCTGTTCACGCCCTTCGTGGCGCAGTGGAGCATCGGTAGCTTCATCACCGCCAGCGGCATCAGCATCTGGGCCTTGCTCGCTCCCATCGGCGCCGTCCTGTTCATTGGTCCGCGACAGTCGGGAGCCTGGTTTTTCGCCTACGTCTTTCTCACCACGCTTTCCGGCGTGTTTGATTTCTACCTCGCCGACTCGCTGCCCTTGTCCGGGGACAAGGTATCGCCGCAGACCGCGGCATTCTTCTTCGCACTCAACTTTGCGGCCGTATCGACCATCGTCTACCTGCTGCTTCGCTACTCCGACACGGAAAAGCATCAGGCCCAGGCGCGGCTGCAGGAAGCGCATCGCCTGCTGCAGGTCGAACAGGAGCGCTCCGAGAGGTTGCTTCTCAACGTTCTTCCGGGGCCGATTGCCGAGCGCCTGAAGAACAGCAGCCAGACGATCGCTGACGGTTTTGCCGAGGTTTCGGTGATGTTCGCCGATATCGTGAACTTCACCAGGGTTGCCGAGGGGCTGACGCCGCAGCAGGTCTTCACGATGCTGAACAAGATCTTCTCGTCGTTCGACGAACTCGCTGAAAGGTATGGTCTTGAAAAGATCAAGACCATCGGCGATGCCTACATGGTCGCTGCGGGCCTCAACGATGCACGCAGCGACTGTGCCGAGGCATTGGCCGATATGGCCCTCGAGATGTGCGCGCTGCTGCATGACGATTTCAGCATCAACGAGATGCGCCTCGAACTGCGTATCGGCATCGGTACCGGCCCGGTCGTTGCCGGTGTCGTCGGCAAGAAGAAGTTCATCTACGACCTGTGGGGCGACACGGTCAACATCGCCAGCCGGGTCACCAGCGAGGGAGTTCCAGGTATGGTGCAGGTCGACGAGCGCAGCTATCGGCGCTTGCGGGATCGCTTCGATTTTCGGGAACCACAGACGATCTACCTGAAGGGCAAGGGAAACATGGTGGTGCATCGCCTCATCGGTCGGCGATCCGCCACGACGGTCGACGCCTAGCCCGCTACCGCTGTGGCAGTGCCCGCGTGCCGGCGCAACGCGAAGCACACCTCGCCCGGCCGATTGCTGGTCAGCGACAGATCGTAGCCGCAGCCCTCGGCCTGTCGCGCGGCGTGGTAGAGCCCGATGCCGAGACCGCTCTCGGAGGTCACCGGTGTGCGCAGCAAATGGGCGAGCACTTCCTCGCTGACCGCGCTTCCCGTATCGCACACGCTGAGCAGCGAAGCGTCGGGCGCGAGTGCCACACGCACCTGCAGACCCTCCTCAGATCGGCGCTTGAGCAGCGCGTTCTGCAGCAGATTGTCGATGACGCTGTCGAAGAGCGCGGTCGGCACCAGCGCCTCCGGGTCGAAGTTGGTGACGGGGAAGACCACCGCCGAATCGGCGTAACGCCGCTGCTGAATCTTCCACCACATCTCGGCGGGCAGCCTGCCACCGACCTCGGCTTGCGGCTTCTGCAGCTTGCCGAGCGTCTGTTGCAGGCGCTGGGTGATTTGCGGCAACTGCCGCTGCAGCAGGTCGAGCCGCTCGTCGGCCCGACCTTCCAGGGTCTGTGCCAGATAACAGAGATTGTTGAGTGACTGGAGAAGATTCTTCACGTCGTGCGTCAGGCGGGCGCCGGTCTCATGAATGGCGCGCAGGTAGCTGACCTGCTGCAACTCGCGAGCACGCAACTTGGCGACGTAATGCTCGTTGGCCAGTTGCGCCAGCAGGTGGAAGTGCCAGACCAGTGCCGGGCTCAACTTGTGCCGGGTGTGCAAGGTGAGGTGCAGGGGGTGTCCCGGGAATTCCTGACGAAAACGCGACTCGTTGCCGAAAGATCCGCCACTCGCCCCGGCGACCCAGCTTCCACCATCGACCCAGGGGAGAGCGAGCATTTCGTCGAGCGCCTGCGCGAGAAAGCGTTCCGGATTGGCCTCGTCGCCGGCCAGGGTCGTCAGGCGATGCAGCCATTTCTCGAAGGGCAGGCCGATGGTCAGGAGGTAGCGCGAGAAGAACACGTCGATGCCGGTGAACCCCGGCCGCGTATTCCACGTCCAGCCGATGAGCAGCAGCAGCGTGGCCATCAGCATCAGCGTATTGAGCAGTGCTTCCAGGTAGCCGGACTGGCGTAGCACCATGAACGCCAGGCTGCCCAGGACGAGGACGGCGATGAGCAGGAAGATGAGCAGGCTGTAGAACAGATCGACCATCGCTCCGCCGGGACGGTCGCTGTCGCGCGACAGCGGCAGCAGTGTCATGACGCAGAGGAAGGCCGGCATTCCCCAGGCGAACTCGCGATTCAGCGAAGGGCCGACCGGCGCCGCATTGGCGACCACCTTCGGCACGAGCCACAAGAGCAATGCCGCCAGCAGGTAAGCGAAGGCGATCAGGTAGAAGATGCGCGTTGGCCGATGATCGACGAACATCACGCGTCCGCCGACGAGCGCGGCCAGCAGGATCACCCAGATGATCAGCAGCCACCAGCCGTACCAGGCGATTCCGCAGCCGAGGACCAGGGCAATCACCGTCAGGCCGCCCAGGTCGACCGTTCTTTCGGCATAGATGAACGGTTGCCAGAGGATGAACAAGCCGACATCGACCAGCCAGCACAGCAAGCCGAACGACGTGCCGGGATCCGCGACCAGAGCCAGATGCAGCAGCGCCAGCAAGGCGATCAACAGCCAACGCTGGCGCTGGCGCAGCGCGCTACCCAGGCGCTGCAGCGTGGTCATGCCCGGCTTTCGTCAGTTGGCGGCAGGGAGTCGGGTTGTCGGCCCGCCAATAGTCCGGCTCTCGACAGGGGTGTCGAAAACTGGACAGATCGATGACCCTTGTTGCCCGTATCGACGGCTTTTGCCTGGCACACAAAATGCTTTACGACCACTGTGATTTTCGACCCGGAGTGAACGAAGCAATGAGAAAGCAACAGTCAGGGTTTACGTTGGTGGAGATTGCCATTGTACTCGTCATCATCGGCCTGCTGCTTGGCGGGGTCCTCAAGGGACAGGAGCTGATCAACAGCGCCAAGGTCAAGAACATGATCGGTGACCTGCGTGCCGTCTCGAGCATGGTGTATGCGTACCAGGACCGCTTCAAGGCGCTGCCCGGCGACCAGACGGCAGCGCAGTTGACGCAGTCTTTCGGGGCAGCGGTCGCAGCCACTCCGTGCGCGCCATCGGCTGCGGCAACCAACTGCGACAACAATAACGGGCGCATCGATGGCGACTGGTTTGCCGGTGGCGCCGGCGGCACGGGAGTGACCACCGACGAAACCTCGGTGTTCTGGCAGCACGTTCGTCTGGCCAATCTGGCGACCGGCCCGACCGCTACGATCACCACAGACCCCAATTACCGGCCCAGGAATGCCGACGGCGGTTTCATCGGCATCGAGAGCGGCATCAGCAGTGCCACCGGCTTGCCGGCGCCGTATATCGCCAACATGCGCGGGTCGCTTTTCGTCTGCTCCGCGGGCATCCTCGGACGCTACGCGAAGCAGATCGATACCACCATGGACGACGGCAATACCGCCGGCGGATCGGTGCAGGCGGTGCTCAACGGTGCCGCCCGCGGTTCCGCCGCCGTGGCTACAAACTTGATCGTCGACAGCCAGCAGTACACGGTCTGCCTCGCCAACTGAGCACGCGGCGCTACTCTCTGTCGCCCGGAAACAAAGAAGCCCGCGCCTGCGGGCTTCTTCCGTTTACCGTTGCAGGAGTCGTTCCTCGGCCGCGTTCAGCGCACCGGGTGCGCCCAACAGGACGACGACGTCGCCAGCCTGAAAGCGGGTTTCCGCCGACGGCTCCGGGGCCCTGATGTTGCGTCGGCGAACGGCTGTCACCTCGACGCCGAGTTCATTCACCGCCAACTCACCGAGTGTACGCCCGATCGCGTGTGCGCCGTCGACGAGCAGGATCGAATGCAGGCGCGCCTCGTCGCGGTCGAGAGCGTCGTCGTCGGCGTCGCCTTCGCCGCGGAAGAAGCCGCGCAGCGCCCGGTAGCCGACCAGTCGCGTCTGGCGGAAACGTTCGAGGACGTGCGCGGTGGGGACGCCGGCGTGACGCAGCGCGTGCGCGGCGAGCACCATGCTCGCTTCGAGTGTTTCCGGGACGACCTCGGCAGCCCCCGCGCGCTGCAGTCGGTCGAGGTCCTTTTCGTCGAGCGTACGTACGACCACGGGCAGGTCCGGTTTGAGCCGGTGGACGTGTTCGAGGACGCGCTCGGCGGCGCGCGTATCGGCAAAGGAGATCATCAGCACGCTGGCGCGAGCGACGCCGGCGGCAACGAGCGTTTCGCGGCGTGCGGCGTCGCCATACATCACGTTCTCGCCGGCCGCCGCCGCTTCGCGGACACGTTCGGGATCCAGATCCAGGGCCACGTAGGCGACGGATTCCTGCTCCATGAAGCGGGCCAGGTGCTGGCCGCTACGGCCGTAACCGCAGATGACGACGTGCTGCTCGGTGTTCATCGTCTGCGCCGCCAAGCGGGTGAGTTGCATCGAGCGCATCAGCCACTCGCTGGCCGCAAAGCGCAGGACGATGCGGTCGCTGTACTGCACGATCACCGGCGCCAGCAGCATCGAGAGGACCAGCGCCGCGAGAACGGCCTGCAGAGCCAGCGCCGGTACGAGGTGCAGTCTGCCCATTTCGGACAGCAGAACGAAACCGAATTCGCCACCGGCGCAGAGCCAGAGAGCGGTGCGCGTGGCGTTGCCGGCGCTTGACCCGAACAGCCGTGACAGCCCCAGCATGAGTGCGAACTTCACGCCCAGCAGCGCCGCCAGCACGCCCAGGACGAGCGGCGCATTGGCGAGGACCAGCGGAACGTCGAGCATCATGCCGATGGTGACGAAGAACAGGCCCATCAGAACATCGCGAAAGGGCTTGATGTCTTCCTCGACCTGGTGCCGGTACTGGGTTTCGGAAATCAGGATGCCGGCGACAAAGGCGCCGAGCGCCAGCGACAGGCCGGCACGTTCGGTCAGATGCGCCAGGCCGAGCGTGACCAGCAGCACGTTGAGCATGAACAATTCGGCCGACTTGCCACGCGCCACGACGTAGAACCACCTGTTCATCAGCCGCTGGCCGAAGAACAGCACCACCGACAGCACCAGCACGGCCTTGAGCATCGCCAGACCGATCATCGTCGCCATCTGCTCGGGTGATTCCGAAAACGAGGGGATCACGATCAGCAACGGCACGACCGCCAGGTCCTGGAACAGCAGCACGCCCATCACCTCGCGGCCATGCGGAGCATCGAGTTCGAGGCGCTCGTTCAGCAACTTGGTGAGCACCGCCGTAGACGACATCGCCAGTGCGCCACCGAGGGCCACTCCCGCCTGCCAGCTCAATCCCACGGCACCAAGAACGGCGGTGACGACTGCCAGGGTCGCCAGCACCTGCAGCAGACCGAGGCCGAAAACGATGCGCTTCATCGCGTACAGCTTGGGCAGCGAGAACTCGAGGCCGATCGAGAACATCAGGAAGACGACGCCGAACTCGGCCAGATGCTGCACGCCGGCGAAGCCCTCGACCAGATTGAAGGCGTGCGGGCCGATCAGCGTGCCGACCAGCAGGTAACCGAGTACCGGCGGCAGGCTGACCGAACGAAAGACGATCACCGAAACCACCGAAGCGCCCAGCAGCAGCAGAATGGTTGGTAGCGTTGCCATCAGTCCTGTCCCTCGTTGCGGTCGTGGCGTCGGCGCGAGATCAGCGCACCAGGGGCTTCTGCTATACTCGCGCCATGATAACCGCTGCCTGCTCATGAACCAAATTCAGCCTTCAGCGCAAGCGCTCGATCTGGCACGGCAGGTTCTCCGCATCGAAGCCGACGCCGTCCTGGCGCTGGCCGACCGTATCGACGGGGCCTTCCTGCAGGCGCTGCGCTTGGTCCTCAATTGCCGTGGTCGGGTCATCGTCAGCGGCATGGGCAAGTCCGGGCATGTCGGGCGCAAGATCGCTTCGACCCTGGCCAGCACCGGGACTCCCGCCTTCTTCGTGCATCCGGCCGAGGCCAGCCACGGCGACCTCGGAATGATCACCCGCGACGACGTGCTGATCGCGATTTCCAATTCCGGCGAAAGCGCCGAACTGCTCACCATCGTCCCGAGTATCAAGCGGCAGGGAGCGAGACTGATCAGCATGACCGGCAACCGGTCCTCGTCGCTGGCCGTCGAAGCCGATGTTCACCTCGACGCCGCGGTGGCCCAGGAAGCGTGTCCGCTCAATCTGGCGCCCACCGCCAGCACGACTGCTGTACTGGCGCTGGGCGATGCGCTGGCGGTTGCCCTGCTCGATGCACGTGGTTTCGGCCCCGAGGATTTCGCCCGTTCGCACCCCGGCGGCTCGCTCGGTCGCCGTCTCCTGACGCACGTGCGCGACGTCATGCGCGTCGGTGCGGCCATTCCGGAGGTCGATCCAGCGACCAGTGTCCCCGCGGCCATTCTCGAGATTTCCCGCGGCGGCATCGGCATGACCGCGGTGGTGACTGCTGAGCGCCGGGTCATCGGGGTCGTCACCGATGGCGACCTGCGGCGGGCTTTTGGCCGCGAGGCGGACCCGCGACACCTGTTCGTCACCGACATCATGGGGCGCCAACCGCGTTCGATCGGACCGGACCGGCTCGCCGTGGAGGCGGTAGAGATGATGGAGCAGCACAAGATCAACCAGTTGCCGGTGGTCGATGCGACCGGCGTTCTGGTCGGTGCCCTCAACATGCACGACCTGTTCAAGGCCAAGGTGATCTGATGCCCGTCGTCCGCGAATCCGCGACCGCGTGCGCCGGCCGCCTCAAGCTGATGGCTTTCGACGTCGACGGCGTGCTCACCGATGGCTCGCTCTTCTATACCGACGACGGCGTCGAGATCAAGGCCTTCAACACCCTCGATGGGCATGGCCTGAAGATGCTGCAACAGGCAGGTGTCAAGGTCGCGATCATTACCGGCCGGCGTGCGCGCTGCGTCGAGTTGCGCGCCAGCAACCTTGGCATCGGCTACCTGTTCCAGGGTGTCGACAACAAGCTCGCCGTGATGAATTCGCTGCTCGTCGAACTCGGCTTGACAGCCGATGTTGCCGGCTACATGGGCGACGACCTGCCTGACCTGCCGCTGATGAGCGCCTGCGGTTTTTCCGCGACCCCAGGTGATGGCCATGCGCTGGTGCAAAGTCATGCTTCGCTGATCGCTACTCGCTGGGGCGGTCGGGGTGCCGTGCGCGAGGTCTGTGAGTTCATACTTGAAGCGCAGGACAAACTCGCTGCCGTGCTGGCGCCGTATCTTCCGGTGGTCGAGCGATGAAACGCTGGAGCAGCGCGGCCCTGCCGTTGACCCTTCTGCTGGCGCTGGCCGTGTTGAGCTTCTGGTTGCGCTATGCGACCGAGTTGCCGGACGAGCGCAACGACGGCAAGAGTCGCCACGATCCTGATTTCATCGTCACTACGGCGACCGCGCACAAACTCGACAAGTCAGGCCAGCTGCTCTACACGCTGGTTGCCGACGAGATTCGACATTACCCCGATGACGATACTGCCGACCTGACCAATCCCAAACTTGAGTACTTCGACCCGACCAAGCCGACGGTCACCATAAGCGCCGTGCGCGGACACGTGAGCCCCAAGGGTGAGCGCGTCGAGCTCAGTGAACGCGTCGAGGTGCGGCGTGCTGCGACCGACAGGCAGGCGGAACTCGTACTCGAAACTCCCGACCTGACGGTTCTCACCGATGAGGAACAGGCCTTCACGAAGAGCCGGGTAGTGATTACTCAGGGCAAGTCGTGGGTACAGGGCGTCGGCATGCAGATCGACAACAAGTTGCAGACTTACCTGCTGGAATCCCAGGTCACCGGAGAGATTGCCAGCCATCCGGCCAAGACGAAACCATAGATATGAAGACGACCCTTTGTTGCGCCTGCGCGAGTAGCCTCCTGATCGTCCTGTCGCTGCCGGCGCAAGCCGAGCGCGCAGACCGCGACAAGCCGATTCACCTCGAAGCGGACCGGATGAGCATAGACGATATCAAGAAGGTCAAGACACTCGAAGGCAATGTCGTGATGATCCAGGGGACCCTGGAGCTGCGTACCAATCGGCTGGTCGTTACCGACGACGCCGACGGTTTCCAGAAGGGGGTGGCCACTGGTGGCGCCAACGGCCTCGCCCGTTTCCGGCAGAAACGCGAGGGCGTCGACGAATGGATGGAAGGCGAGGCGGAGCGCATCGAGCACGATGCACGGAGCGAAGTAACCCAGTTCTTCATCCGCGCCTGGGTCCAGAGTGGAGCGGACGAGGTCAGGGGCCCCTATATCTCCTACGACGCGCTGAACGAGAAATACGCCGTGAATAGCGGCGGCGCCACGAAGACGGCCACTGGCGCAGCGCAGGCAAGAGTGCGGGCGATCATTCAGCCGAAGAGCAAGGACGAGAAGCCGGCTGACCAGAAAGCGGCGACTGATCAGAAAGGCCCGGCACTGAGCCTCAAGCCCGCGTCGAACGTCAAGCCGGCAGCGGATTGAATCGCCAGCCGCTTCCGTTTGTCGGCCAGTTACCATTGCCGTCGGCGCAGGCACCGCCGCCAGCGCTTGGCCCGGCGCCGTGCGGCAGGGCCTCTGGTTCGCGGTGGCGCGGCCCACCCATCGACTGACCATCCCGCGATTCTTTCTGGTGCGACGCACCAATCGCCCCCGTCGAATCGCTCCCGGCGTCGACGGGTTTCATGATGTTTCCTGTAAATCAACGTGTTGTGTAGATTGTGCGACGCACAATAAAGTGCTTGACAAGCGAGTTCAGAGGTTTATAATTCGCTCCATGGTGCAGTGCAACAAAAGATCGGAGTGCGGTGACGCACAAGGGTCAGCGAGTTAACCATTGCACATGTTGTGTTGTGCCCCCACTTTAAATGAGGAGATTGACCATGTTCACCACGCCCGAACAATTCGCTGCTGCCAACAAGGCTTCCGTTGATGCCATGCTGACCCTTGCCAACACCGCTCTGGCCAGCGCCGAGCGCATTGCCGCGCTGAACCTGAATACGGCCCGCTCGATGCTCGAGGACGGCGTTGCCAACGCCAAGGCGATGCTGGGTGCCAAGGACCCGCAGGAATTCTTCTCGGTTCAGGCTTCGCTGGCGCAGCCCAGCCTCGAGAAGGCCGTGGCCTATACCCGCAGCGTCTATGAAATCTCGGCTCAGTCGAAGGAAGAGATCACCAAACTGCTCGAAGCGCAGTTCAGCGATTTCCAGAAGCAGACTCTGGCTCTGCTCGAGAAGGCCACGAAGAATGCGCCGGTGGGTTCGGACGTTGCGGTGTCAGCCGTCAAGTCGGCAATCGCCTCGGCCACCTCGGCCTTCGACAGCATGAACAAGGCGGCCAAGCAGGTTGCCGACATCGCCGAGGCCAACGTTGCCGCGGCTACCAACGCTACCGTCAAGGCAGTTGGCGCCACCGCCGCGAACGTCAAGAAGTAGGTCTGCCTGGGCCTTGATGGACGGGCTCGATGCCGCCGTCTCACCAGCAAGGCATGCGAGAGGCTCCCGCTGCGGTTCGGGAGCCTGCTCTCAGGCCTGTTTCGAGTCCTCGTCTGAGCACAGTCCGAAATCAGTATTCCGGCGGGAGCGGAAAAAGCGTGTCGCTGCGGCGACGCGCCCCCGAGTAGCCGTCACGCGCATTACCATTGCCATAAAACGGAGATATCCATGAGCACTATCGATCTAGAACAACTCGCCCAGAGCCAGAAGGCCAACGCACAAGTCATGATGACCCTGGTTCGCACGGCTTTTCACGGGCTGGAGCAACTGTCCGCACTCAACCTTTCGGCGAGCCGCGAACTGTTCAACACCGGCACCTCCGGCGCGCAGCAGCTGATGGGTGTCAAGGATCCGCAGCAGCTCAAGGATGTCGCCGCTTCGCTGGCCCGGCCGAACGTCGACAAGCTGATGGAATACTCGCGCAGTTTGTATGAACTGGCCGCCAACATGCAGCGGGAAATCACGTCGGTCATGGAAGACCAGTACAGCACGATGCGCCACAACGCGTCGGGACTGATCGAGAAGACCGGCGTGGCGACGCCGATCGCCGGTGACGTATTCGGCGCGGCGATGAAGCAGATGATGAACGCGTCGAGCACCGCCTTCGAAAACATCTCCCAGATGGCCAAGCAGATGACCGACATCGTCGATTCCAATGTCAAGGCGGCCACCAGCGCTACCGCCCAGGCAGCAGCGGCTCTGACCCCGAAGAAGTGATCTTCAGGCGCGCGATGCGCGCCTGATCGCTGACGAACCCCGGTTTTGGCCGGGGTTTTCTCGTCTACCGGTCGCCTTCCCGGGTCGCCGCGCTACGGTCGCCGTTCTATGGCCGCCACTCCCAGTGGATGGCGCGCCGCTCGACCTCCTGCCTGATCGCTGCCATTGCCCGATCGACCAGTGCCGGGTCGCCCTCGACACCAAGCTCCAGGTGTCGCCGCTGCCCGTCTTCCGAGATCGACGGCAGGCTGAAGAGGCGCAGCGCCGGAAAATCGGCGACGACCCGTTCCATCAGATCGAGCAGTGCGCTCTCGTAGGCATTCGCGCCGGTCAGCAGGCAGGCCCTTTCGACCGTTGGACGCTGGTTGAAGAGATGCGCATAGAAGGTGTCGAGCGCCCACTCGGCCATCGGGTGCGCCATCTGCGGGAAACCCGGCAGGAAGTGGTGATCGCGAACACGAAACCCCGGAATCCGGTTGAACGGGTTGGGGATGATATCGACGCCGCGCGGGAAGGTGCCGAGCAGCAGGCGAACGTCGGTGATCTCGGCGCCGAAACGGGCCCGGATTTCCCGTTCGGCGTCCGGATGCAGAACCAGATCGACATCCAGCGCCTCCGCTACTGCCTGCCGGGTATGGTCGTCGGGCGTATTGCCGATTCCGCCGAAGCTGAAGACCACATCGCCGGCAGCCAGAGTGCGCCGGAGCGTGGCGGCGATGCGCGAACGCTCGTCGCCGAGGTACTCGACCCAGGCCAGGCGTAGACCTCGCAGCGCAAGCAACTCGGCAATCTTCGCAAAGTGCCGGTCGACGCGTTTTCCCGACAGGATCTCGTCACCGAGGATGATCGCCCCGAAACTCATGTCGCTTCCTTCTCCGTAAGTGGCTGCCTGCCGGCCGTGACGACGGCGCCTTGCCGCCAGCGGCGCAGCGCCTCGAGGCAGTAGTGAGTATAGGCCAGTGCCGCCAGCGTGGGTGTCAGCAAGCCGACGACCGGGATGTGCGTGAGCAGCGCCAGGATGACGCCGAGGAGCAGCAGCGGAAAGCCGTTCTGGCGGCGCAGCGCGCGCCATTCCTCGTCGGTCGCATGCAGGGTCAGCGCGTCGTAAGCAAAAGTGCGGCGCGTCAGCCAGGCCATCCAGAGAATCGGCAGCAGCAGGGCAAAGCCGGGGATCAGCCAGAGTGGCAGCGTCAGCAGCCAGCCGACGATGAACAGGAGTACCGCCGAAATGCTGTTCCATGCCGCTGCCGCCAGGCTGTCCTTGCCGAGGCGCGCCAGTTCCGGATAGTCGGCCGCCGCCACATGTTCGAGCAGGAGTGGCATGACGAAAAGCGCCGCCAGCAGCATCGCGGTAACGAATGCCGCGGCGAGCACCAGCAGCCAGCCGCCGAGCACGGCCGCGAACTTGGCCAGCCAGAGCGCCCCCCAGCCGGCCAGCCAGGTCAAGGGCGGCTGCTCGATCAGGCTGCCGATCAGGGTCTCGAGGAAGAAGAGCGCGAGCCCGATCCAGACCACCAGTGCCACCGCGGCTGGTCCCAGCAACAGCAGCCAGACCCGGCCGCGGCCGAGCGTCTTGACGCTGCGCAGCAGCGCCAGCATCACCTCATGCACAGTTCGTCTCCCCCGTCATCATCGCCTCACATGCCCTCCCACATCTTCTGCAGCCGCTTGCTCGATACCGGTACCGGCGTGCGCAGTTCCTGCGCGAACAACTGCACGCGAAGTTCCTCGAGCAACCAGCGAAACTGCTCGAGTTGCGGCTCGCGCACCCCCTGCCTGGCGCGCACGCTGGCCCGTCGCTCGTAGTGGGCCCACAGCGGCGCGTACTCGGCAAGCAGGCGCGCGTCGCGGGCCAGCCCGAGGCTACCTGCCGCCTTCAGTTTGTCGAGACGTAGCCCGATCGCCTTCAGGTAGCGCGGGTAGTGCTGCAGGCGCTCGAACGGCGTTTCCGCGACGAAGCGCTTGCCGATCAAGCGCGAGAGCTGCGCCTCGATGTCCTGCAGCGTGCCGGGGTAGGCCTTGAAGCCCGGCAGCTTCTTCTGCAAGGCTTGCCAGTCGGTGAGGATCTGCCCGACCAGGCGGCAGATTTCCTGCGCCAGCAGGTTTATCCTCGCCTTGCCCTCGAGACAGCGGGCGCGGAAACCGGCCGCATCAGTCGGCCACGGTTCTCCCAGGCAGGCGCGCGTGCAGGCGACTTCGATCACCTGCCGGCGCAACTCGTCGAGCGTGCCGAGAGGCATGAACTGCATCGCCATTGGTGTCAGCCCGGGAAGATTCTTCTCCAGGTACTTCACCTGCTCGCGGAACTGCAGCATGAACAAGCGCAGGAGGCCCGCCGCATGCGCCTGCCGCGCCTCTTCCGGCGAATCGAAGACGCACAGCGAGACGCTGTCGCCATCGTCGGAGAGTCCCGGGTAGCCGAGAACGCGCTGGCCGCCGCCGGCCTCGACTTCCATCAGCTCGGGGAGTTCGCCAAATACCCAGTCGGTCATTCCCGAGTACTCGTCGGGCGTTTCATGCAGCTCGGTGAACTCCTGCTTCGCTTCGCGTCCCCACTCGGCGCGCAGTTCGCTCAGGTTACGGGTCATCGCCAGTTGGCGGCCATTTTCATCGAGCAGACGGAAATTGAACGACAGGTGTGCCGGCAGAACATCGGGGCGGAAGGCGTCGGGAGTGATCTCCCAGCCGCGCGCGTTGAGGCCGCGCGATTGCAGGATGAAGCTCACCAGGGCGCTCACCAGCGGCTTGTCGGCAGGGGGCACCTGGGCGACGAACTCGGCAGCGAAGTCCGGTACCGGCACCAGCTTGGCGCGGATCTTCTGCGGCAGCGTCTTGACGAGCTGCACCACTTTCTCCTTGAGCAGCCCCGGCACCAGCCACTCGCAGCGTGCCGCCGGAAGCTGATTGAGTTGCGCCAGCGGTACGCTCAGTGTCACGCCGTCGCGCCCACTGCCCGGCTCGAAGTGGTAGGCCAGCTCGAAGTCCACGCCGCCGAGCCGCAGTTGATGCGGAAAAGCTTCGCTGGTGATGCCGGCGGCCTCGTGCCGCATCAGGTCTTCGCGCTGCAGGTGGAGTAACTGCGGCTGTTCGCGTTCGACCTCGCGCCGCCATTTGTCGAAAGCGGCGGCGCTGAAGATTCCTTCGGGGACGACCCGGTCGTAGAAGGCGAAGATCAGTTCGTCGTCTACCAGCACGTCGGGTCGACGCGATTTGTGTTCGAGCGTTTCGATGTCGAGCATCAACTGCTGGTTGTGCGTGAAGAAATCCCAGCGGCGGGCGAACTCCTCGCTGACCTCGCCGCCGACCAACGCCTGGCGGAGGAAGATCTCGCGCGCCGCCGACGGGTTCAACGGCCCGAAGTTCACCCGCCGGCGCGCTTCAACGACGATCCCGTACAGCGTGATGCGCTCGAAGGCGATCGCCTGCATCGCCTTCTGCTCCCAGTGCGGGTCGAACCAGCTACGCTTGAGGAGATGTGCGCCGACGCGTTCGAGCCACTCGGGTTCGGCGCGCGCGACGCAGCGGGCGAACAAGCGCGTCGTCTCGCTGAGTTCCGCCGCGACGACCCACTTGCCGGCCTTCTTCTGCAGCGGCGAGCCCGGATGGATGAGGAACTTGATGCCGTGGGCGCCAAGGTAATACCCCGAGTCCTCCGACTTGCAGCCGATATTGCCGAGCAGACCGGCGAGAAGGGCGCGATGGATGGCGTCGTAGGTCGCCGGCAACTGGTTTTCCTGCCACTGATGCTCGGCGGCGAGTGCGTGCAGCTGGCTGTGAATATCGCGCCACTCGCGCATGCGCAGTGCCGAGAGAAAGTTCTCGTGGCAGGCCTCGACCAGCTTGCGCTGCGACTTGCGGTGTTCGATCTCGGCCTGATACCAGTCCCAGAGCCTGAGCCAGGAGAGAAACTCCGACTTCTCGTCGGCAAACTTGCGGTGCGCCGCGTCCGCCGTTCCCTGCTTCTCCTGCGGACGTTCGCGCGGATCCTGCACCGAGAGCGCGGCGGCGATCACCAGCACCTCGCGCAGGCAGCCTTCAGCACGGGCGCCGACGATCATGCGCGCCAGGCGCGGATCGAGCGGCATCTTCGCCAGTTCCTGGCCGACCGGTGTCAGCGCGTGCTCGGCCGTCACCGCGCCGAGTTCGATCAGCAACTGGTAGCCGTCGCTGATCGCCTTGCGCGGCGGCGCTTCGAGGAAGGGGAAATCCTCCACGTCGCCGAGGCGCAGCGCTCGCATGCGCAGGATCACGCCGGCCAGCGACGAGCGCAGGATCTCCGGATCGGCATACGCCGGTCGCAGCGCGAAGTCCTGTTCGTCGTAAAGGCGGATGCAGACGCCCGCCGCCACCCGGCCGCAGCGCCCGGAACGCTGGTTGGCCGAAGCCTGCGCGATCTTCTCGATCTGCAGTTGCTCGACCTTGTTGCGGTAGGAATAGCGCTTGACGCGCGCCAGCCCCGAATCGACGACGTAGCGGATTCCCGGCACGGTCAGCGAGGTCTCGGCGACGTTCGTCGCCAGCACGATACGGCGGCCGACATGCGACTTGAAGATGCGCCCCTGCTCTTCGGCCGAGAGGCGGGCGAACAGCGGCAGGATTTCGGTGTGCGGTGGGTGGTGCTTGCGCAGCGCCTCGGCCGCCTCGCGAATCTCGCGCTCGCCGGGCAGGAAGACCAGCACGTCGCCGGGCCCGACGCGATGCAACTCGTCGCAGGCGTCGGCAATCGCATCGTACAGATCGCGCTCGTCGTCGCTGGCGGCATTGCCTGCGGCGTCAACATCCGCGCTCTGCAGCGGGCGATAACGCACTTCCACCGGGTACAGGCGGCCCGAGACCTCGATCACCGGCGCAGCGTCGAAGTGCTGCGAAAAGCGCTCGGCATCGATCGTCGCCGAGGTGATGATCAGCTTGAGGTCACGTCGCTTCGGTAGGAGCTGCTTGAGGTAGCCGAGCAGGAAGTCGATGTTCAGGCTGCGCTCGTGCGCCTCGTCGATGATCAGCGTGTCGTACTGTTCGAGCCACGGGTCGCCCTGCGTCTCCGCAAGCAGGATGCCGTCGGTCATCAGCTTGACGAAGGCTTCCGGCGACGTGCGGTCGCTGAAGCGGATCTTGTAGCCCACCAGACGTCCGAACTCGCTGTGCAACTCCTGGGCGATACGCATCGCCGTTGCCCGCGCAGCGATGCGGCGGGGCTGCGTATGGCCGATCAGACCGGTCGCGCCGCGGCCGAGGGCAAGGCATATCTTCGGGATCTGCGTCGTCTTGCCCGAGCCCGTTTCACCGCAGACGATCACCACCTGATGTTTCGCGATCAGACCGGCGATTTCGTCGCGCCGCCCGTTGACCGGCAGGTCGTCGGCAAACTCGGGTTCCGGCAGGCGCGCACGCCGGGCCGCGACGGCTGCCCGCGATCTTCCGAGCAGTTCGTCGCGCTGGACCTGCAGCGCATCACGCTTGCTGCCGAAGAGGTGTCGCAGGTCGCGCGCCATCGACCGCAGACGGCGCTGATCGGCTGCCAGGCAGTCAGCGAAGGGGTCGGCCGCTCGGCTTGGCGTTCGCGGCTGCACAGAAGGGGGGGGATTGAGGATCATCGGTCGAGGAAAACGGGCGACAGCAGCCAGATCTGTACGGCAAAGACCCACCGTCGCACTTCGCCCACGGGCATCCTGGTGTCGCGGCGCCGTAGCGTCGTAGGTTGGGTTAGGCCGCAGGCCGTAACCCAACATCCCGCGGCAAGAACGTCCGGTTACGCTGTGCCAACCCGACCTGCGGTGGCCGAGCATAGCCGTGAAGAGTCACAACGCCCCATTCTACACCAGTGCGTCGAGCGGACTCCGAACACCTCGCCCGCCGCGCTTGAGCACGTGCGTGTAGATCATCGTCGTGCTCACATCGGCGTGCCCAGCAGTTCCTGCACAGTGCGGATGTCATAGCCGCTATCGAGCAGCGAGGTGGCGAACGAATGGCGAACGGTGTGCGGCGTGGCCGGCTTGGTGATGCCCGCTGCGATCACGGCCTTCTTCATCGCCCGTTGCAGCAGCTTCTCGTCAAGATGATGGCGGCGCTCCAGCCCGCTGCGCGGATCGATCGAGTAACTCCCGGATGGGAATACGTACTGCCAACTCCAGGTTTGGTTGGCGGCCGGATATTTGCGTTCGAGTGCGAAGGGCAAGTAGACGCCGCCTTTCCCAAGTCGCAGATCGTCCTCGAAGATCCGTCTGCGACGGGCCAGATGCTCGCGCAGCTCCGCTATCAGCGTCTCCGGCAACATCGTTACGCGATCCTTCGCCCCCTTGCCGTCGCGAATCAGTATCTCGCACCGCTCGAAATCGAGATCCTTCACCCGCAAGCGAACGCATTCCATCAGGCGCATGCCGCTGCCGTAAAGCAAACGCGCGAGCAGGGCCTGGACTCCCTGCATCCGGTCGAGAACGCGCTGCACCTCGTTGCCCGACAACACCACCGGCAAGCGCGCTGGCCGCTTGGCTCGCACCACGCCGTCGAGCCACGGCAGGTCAATGCCCAAGACCTCCCGGTACAGGAACAACAAGGCCGACAACGCCTGATTCTGCGTCGCCGCGGCCACTTGGCCTTCCACGGCCAAGTGTGTGAGAAAGGCCTCGACTTCGCGCGCCCCCATGTCCCGTGGATGGCGCTTATGTTGGAAGAGGATGAATCGCCTCGCCCATTGAACATACTGTGCTTCGGTTCGGATACTATAATGCTTCAGTCGGATCCGGTCGCGAAGCTGATCGAGCAGCTTGGGTTCCGAAGGTGTGTTTTGCGTCGTGTCAGGTGTGTTCATCGTCAGCACCTTTCAAGAAATCAAGAGGTTACAGAGGATGAGCCGTAGTATACACCTTGTACTGTACTTTTATACACATTTCTTGGTGTCCACTTCACGTTAGAGGGCGTCGTCGCTTGCTTCAACTTCTCGACAAGCTCCGGGTGCATGTAGAACGTGTTTCCAATTTGGTAGCAACCCGGTCGGTCAATGTGGTGTTTCACCACGGACCACTGTTTCCGCTTCTTCGGTATCGGGTGGCGTTCCACTTTCCACTCGTCGCGAACCTCTCGTGCCAATAAGTGCGGCACTATGCGCATTCCCGTCAGTCCGTGCATATGTCTTCCTTTCTGCCCCCTAACTCTTCAGTGGAGCGCGACGCCCCGCAAGCGGGCCGCGCCTCACTTCGGGCGTTAGCCACCACAAAACAGGGATTGCCACATGGCAAAGCAACTATCACCGGCTGGTATTATGGCGCTCAAGGAAGCGCTCTGTTCTGTCTATTGGTACAAATCCGAGCTTCGAGGCTTTCTGCAACTGTGCTTATCCAACCCGGGAATACTGAACAAATTCAATTGGGAAAACTACAAGCGTCAGATTGCATCCGACATCGTCGACTACCTCGTTATCGATCCTGCTGCGCATCTGGGAGATCTAACGAAGGTCTGCTACGAACTTTGCAAACTAACTGATTTTTCGCATCTAAAGCCTCTTGATGATGGCCCGCAAAAGGTCGAAAAGGCTAGGAACGCGGTTAACCAACTAAAGCAACTCGTCGAGCCACACCAAGACGTCAAGAAAGAACAAGACGACATCAAACGTCGGCAAGAACTTGCGGCCAAAAAGCTACGAGAGAACGCAGCAGTTCGTCAAAAGTTAGAAGCAATCAAAGCTCGGTATATGGCGCTGGTAGGCTTCGACAATGCACAAAGCAGAGGTTTTGAACTGGAGCGCGTAATGTACGAACTCTTTGAGCTATTCGACCTTGATCCAAAAGCATCATTCAAGAACCTCGGCGAGCAGATCGATGGGGCATTTTCTCTTGAAGGCACTGAGTACCTGTTTGAAGCCAAGTGGCAAAAAGAGTTGGTCAATAAAGCGGACCTGGCAGTGTTCTCCGACAAAGTCAGGACAAAGCTTGAAAACACCCTAGGTATCTTTCTCTCGATCAATGGTTTTTCACAAGATGGAGTCACTGCACACCAAGCTGGCGGAGCGTCACTACTGCTTGTGGATGGGGGCGATCTAATGGCTGTCTTTGAAGAACGAATCGACTTCATAAGCCTATTACTACGGAAAAAGCGCCATGCTGCCCAAACAGGCCAAATCTATCTCAGCTACTACCAAATGGTTACCGCTGGTGGTGGCTAACCCTGCGCTCCAGGCGACCGGCCGCATAAAGCCGCGGCCGTCGCCTGAGCTTCGACGTTGCTCGGGAAAGGCGGCTGCGCTGATGGACGCAACGGGCAAGGGTACTGCTACCACATTGGCGTGGGCTGTATAAAGCGTGAAGAATCTGCTAATAAGCGAAGTGTGTACTGAGCGGATGTATAACGCGAGCGTTCATACACACGCCCAGCGCACACTTCGGAGTAAGGCAGGTACCTCGTGGTGGGTTGTCCGGCCGTGGGCATGGAGACCTTCCGGCTTTCCCCGCCGCCTTTCCCGTTCAACGCGTCGCTGGAGCACACTCGCCGCCTTACGGCGTCAAGGTGCTCACCTCCAACGTTGGGCCGCGCATCCAAGTCACCCATCCAGTTGTGTAGCAGCCTGCATGGGTGAATACTTTGTCAGCGGTCCCGCAGCAAGTGCGAATATCAGCGAGCTGCGGTTCTGTTCCTAATAGCCTTTGTGCGGCCGGCCAACCAAATTGCCCGGCCTTTCACCCACGTTCAAGCCTCTCTGGAGAAATACAATGTTAATGCACCGATCACCGCTCTCTGCGTCGATCCTGATCCTGATTTTGGTACTGGTTCCCTTCCTGGCTTCGTGCTCTGATGGTAGCGCAAACAAGGCAGCCAAGCACAAGGGTGTCGTCGTAAGCGTCCACTCGATAGAGCGTATGCCGGAATGGAATGACGGCCGAGGAACTATGCGACCGCGCAGTTCAGACTTCGAAATGCTCGTACTACGCGTAAACTACGACGCCACAGGGACCGAGGGAGCAACATTTGGAAGACCGCTGCTTGAAATGGCGGACGGCACACCGACGGAATCACTACTATCATCCTATGCGCTAAGCGGCGGTAAAACAACGCAGGACATTCCCTTCGCGATCTCTCGCGGTAGCGTTCCCGTCAAATTCATTCATGGCGATGCGGCGATAGACGTATCCAAACACCGAGTTGCCGGCGCGCCGACAAGCGCGTCTGCCAAGTAGGAAAGCTTAGGGCCGTATCAAAGGGGCCAGGGTCGGATTAAATGCAAATCAATAGCCCAACTCTGCCCTCCAAGCGACGCTGCGCGATAAAGCCGCGCAGCGCGCCTGAGCTTTCACGTTGGGCACCCGAGGGGGAGAGTCCTTTGCATTTCGCGTGTCGCACCCATCGGCTTTACGCTGCGGGCGGTTCGACGTCTCCCGTGGCCCTTGCCGGTCGTGGCCGCGTCGCGGCTGCCGCGGCGGCGCGTACTGCAGTGCGCATCCTGAAACCGGCGTGATTGAGCAAGCGCCTGCGGATATTCTGGAGATCTTTACATGAGCATGTCATCTTTTATCAGGTGCTTGATCTTTCGCCTCGGAGGTTCGTGGGAAGTCAGGCTCGACAAGGTCAAGAATCAAATTGTCGATAAGGACTTACTAAGGGAAATTTCCCTCAGAGACTCAGATCCTCTAGTGCTACGCGCCGCACAGATGAAGCTCCGTAAGGTGAAGGCAGACGATGCCTTCGCGCGCATTGAGAAATGTCAAACCGATACTGAACTCGCAAGATTCGCAAGAGGTGAAAGTGGCGAGGGCGAGCTTGTGCAGTGGCTGGCCCTAAGAAAGCTAACAGACCAAGCTGAGTTAGGACAGATTGCTAGGTTGGATCCAAGCGCCGTCATGCGGTGGTGTGCTATCAAGAATTTAGACGACAAGGAAATCCTGTCCTTCCTCCTCGATACTGAGAAGACTGGAATTGTGCGTTTCTCACTTGCCGCAAAGCTGAAGGCACTGGGTGTCGTGAAGCCGATAAGCGGAGTTCCTCAAATATCTTGGCACCAAAACCGAAAAGGCGGGCTTTGTGACACCTGCTCTGTTGACATTAGCGCACCGGAGGGCTTTATTGGAATACCGGATGATGTCGAAGACACCTATCTCGCATGCGACTCGTGCTGGGACCAAAGCTGGACACGTTACGGGTACTCACCGACAGAGGGAAAGGAACGAGCATGGGTATGGTGGCAAGAGGGTGGCGATGCTAGGACACTGCAGAGTCTGAAAATTTTCGAGCGGCTTGCAGCATTGCATTGCAGGTAGCCCCATACTCGAACACCGAGCTTGGGGTCACATCTAGCGAGCGCCTATTCATGCCCAACTTTGCGCTCCAGGCGACCGGCCGCATAAACCCGCGGCCGTCGCCTGAGCTTTCACGTTGGGCGTCAAAGCAGCGTTGTCATGGAAGTACTTCTTCACACCTGAGACAAGGGGGTCATATGAAATCACTCTGCAAAGCCGCTGTCGCTACATTTATCTTGCTATCGAGTGTTCAAGTTCTTTCGGCGGGCTTGGCGAAGAAAACGTCTCGGCGCGCCAGCCAAGGAGATCCAACATGAAGCGCTCAGATCCAGCTTTAGGTGCATTTGCAACGTCAAGTGCTGCATCGGCAGCGTCGGTGATTTTATCTCACAATAGACGATTACCTAGTCTATTTGCTAGCGTAGTGGTTGTATTAATGCCAGCCGTTCTTGGGTGTGGCGTTCAGCAGAATATAGTTTCTATCCCAAAGACTGACTCCATCGCAATTGTTGATACTGAAGGCGCGTCGATCTATGGTTCTCAAAAAATCGATATGACAGCGTCTCCTCCTCGTATTATCCTACGTGAGAAGGGTAGGTACATGCTATTTCGTGTGGACCGTCAGGAAAAATTGGGGGATGTTCAACCTCACGCAGGTGAGGTTTATGTCATCAATGACGCGCTTAACCTCGAGAAGGTAGGCACCTTTGATGCGACTAAGACCGACGATCAATTGCGATGCGAGTTTCTCAAACCAGATTCAAGAGGAGGTAAACTCTCTTGTCCATAACATATCGCAAAGCGTGGGGTAAAAGCGTGGGGTCTTGTAATCATGCATCCATGCCCAACTCTGCGCTCCAGGCGACCGGCCGCATAAAGCCGCGTCCGCCGCCTGAGCTTCCACGTTGGGCACAGACATCTGTCGGTGCCCATAGGGGGTGCTTACGAGCCAACGGCGTCAAGAGAAAGGAGAGTGCATCATGAGTTGGTGGACCAAGTTGTTTGGTGGACCGGCTGGTCACGAGTCGTCCCCGGTCAAAAGATCAGCAGAATCTCGCATTTTTCCCCAAGGGCATCGCGAAGACACGACGGATAAAGAGATTGACGATCTGGTGAGTAGTTTCTGCCGGGGTCCGCGACTCTTATATTATGATGAGGAGCATGAAAAGCGCGTGAAGGAGCTGCGGCGGGAGCTAGTCTCAAAGGGCGATCGGGCCGTCCCTATACTTGCAAACGTCATCAGATTTGACTTTCAGGGCGAGCCTCGGAGCGCTATGTTAGCGGTTGTTGTTCTTGAAGATATTGGGACGAATCGTGCAGTCGAGGTCCTCAGTGAAGTACTCCATTGGCCGGACAATAGAACCGCCGAGATGCTCCGACTGTACGAGCGCGCTGCTGAAGCGCTTGTTTCTATTGACAGCGAGGCTGCATGGGTAGCCATAAGGGCAGCTGCTTCTGGTCCCGCAAAGGATTATGCAAACGCTATTGCGCAACATCCCAGAGCGCGGCTTAAGCCTAACGCGGACGGCACTAGCAGCGACGAGCGGTCTAGCCGCATATGGCAAGAGGACGACGATGGCCGCATGCGGAGCCTAGACGAGGCTCGATCATTTTGTTCCTCGCTGGCGTTAGGTGGGAAGCACGACTGGCGCTTACCCACCGCAAAAGAGCTGAAAACCTTAACGGGAACCCCTAATCTGCGGGAAGGTGCATATTGGGCCGAAGAATTGAGTGGCGATCCCTTCCATCGGCATTCCTTCCGGGACTTTGCTGGCGAGTGCTCGGGAGGAAGGCCAGATGATGATATTGCTAGAGTTCGGGCCGTTCGGGAAGACAATCCGTCGTGTCAGCGGAATTTGCAGCATCCCATGACCAGTCCTCCTCGCGCCCCCTCGACTCGCCAACCCCCGCCCGCCACTGATCCTCTCTCGGGGGGAATTCCGGTGGGCAAGCGTCCTTTCGCTTTCTGCAACGGATGCGATTGTGTTCTCCAACCACCAGAGGGACTCATCGCGCTCGGCCACGACACGTCGACGTGTTTCTTATTCTGTGAAACGTGCTTCGAAAACGCCAAACATGTTTTGGCAAGGGACGATAAGGTCTTTTTGCGCTCCCTAGCGAAGGAATGGTGGACTAATGGCTCTGTTCGATACGGTCGCTGGTCGTCAAGGGACAGACCACGGTATGGCTAGCTCAATGGCTCAAGGTGCCACTCCGGGGACAGGTCCGGTTCCGGTGGAACAGCAGTCGCCCAAACAATGGAATTTTCGATCACCTCACCGGCCGCTCCTGGCCGGTAGCCGACCGACGTCATGCTACACCCACTGACTGCTTCCCGACGCGTAGCGGTCGGCCAGGCGAGGAAATTGACATCCCCAGCGGCATGACTGCTTACGGTTGATCCGCCCGGTCGGCTTTGGAGAAGAATCTTCACCGTCTGGTTCTATGGCCGACTGCCGACCGACGGCAGGTAAGCAACAAAACAAAACATGGGGTCAAGATCAAAGGGGCCAGGGTCGGATTAAGTGCAAATCAATAGCCCAACTCTGCGCTCCAAGCGACGCTGCGCGATAAAGCCGCGTAGCGCGCCTGAGCTTTCACGTTAGAGGCTTCAATGGAACTCTGGCAAGCAATCCTCTTGGCATTTGGCGGCAATGCGGCGCTAATAGCTATCTTGGCAGTGCTAGCGAAATCACTGCTCGACAAACTAATCGTCCGCGACACCAAAGTCTTTGAATCCGAGCTGAAGTCAAAGACTGACGCCGAGATCGAGCGTTTGAAGAACGAAATGGCTCGAAACGTGGAAAGTTACAAAGTTCAGTTGAAGAAGTCGGAAATATTTTTTCAGCGCGAGTTGGAAGCAGCCTCCGCGTTTTCCACACTCTTTCACTCCATCCTTCCGGGCTATAACAACCCGCTCATGGACTGGTATGAGGCGTGTGACGAAATTGCTCACGACTTTGGAAGAATCGAAACGCGACTTTCCGACTTTATGTCAAAACATGGTGCGGTTCTCACCGACGACGAGCGAGCACTGTTAGTCGATGCAACCTCTGATGCTGGCTACGGAAAGTTCGATGTTATAGACGGAGATGTCGACTCCAATGCCAACCAAAAAGCTGACGAGCTTTACCAGAAGTTAAAGAACCTCGAAGCAAAACTCATTGAGAGAGTCCGTGCGCAAGCCAGCCTCTAACATGGCGGTCGAGAGGGGCGGCCTGCAAGCTGCGCTTGCAGGCCGTCCCTCTCCTCTACATTAGGCTGTTGTAGAAAGAAGCTTGCTGAATGACTTTATTTCGTGGTGGCTGTCTATGTGGGGCCGTGCGGTACGAAACGATTTCTGATCCTTTGAACCAGAGGATATGCCACTGTAGGGCTTGTCAAAAAGTTATCGGCGCTGCCTTCAACGCTCGCGTGCTCATGCGCATCGAACATGTTGCTATCTCTGGCCCAATCAGCACATTTCACTCTTCAGAAACTCTTGAGCGCGGTTTTTGTTCGCATTGCGGTTCAAGCATTTTCTCGCGGCGTGTAGCTGCAGGAGTCATCGGCTTAACAGCCGGTAGTCTCGACGAACCGTCACTATTCAAACCTGACATGCATTTTTGGATATCTTCAAAGCAACCGTGGCTAATAATTGCAGATAACCTGCCTCAATACCCAGAAGGCCCGCCATCTTTGGGCTATAAGCCATGAGTATTTACTCTAGTTGGCCTAACATTGCATTCGAAGCGACCTACGCAAAAAGCCGCGCAGGCGCCTCAACTTTACGTTATGCGTCTTAGTAACTCTCCTCGCGCATTAGCCGCGCTTTCGTTCCTCTGGCCTTCAATCATCTCGATAGGCGTGCTGGTTATACTCGGCAATCAGCTGGGGTCAGTTAGCGCGTTGTTTTCGCTCGAACCTCCAGCTGACACCATCGTGCGTTTTACATGCATTGCTCTGCTTATTGCTCTTGTGTGTGGAGGCCTGCTGCTTTCACCCGTGATGCTGCCCCGGTTCGCCCGTTGGTCCATGTTGTTTGTGTGTGTCGGGATCACACTTGGGTGCCTAGGCTTCGCACAACTTCTGTCACTCGGCTGGGTGTTTCCGTGTTGGTACTTGTTTAGGTTTGCTCATGAAACATACGCATAACGAGTAAGGATAGATCGTGCGAAGCCACGATCTGATCCGTTTGTTGGACGAGCCCGGGCCGGAGAGCGGGGCGCCCCCCCTGCAAACATCTTTTCTGGAATGACCCCATAGGCATGAACGCCGGTGGGGCGGGAGCGGGAAGTTTCGGCGCGCCGGCGCATGCGCGGCGCCGATCTCCCGAAAGCCGCCGTTTTCGCGTCCCGGCCACCGCTTTCCGGGCGGCCGCATCGCTCAGCTTGGGGAAACTGAAGTCCCGCGTGCGGCCGGGCAGCGCTGAGGGCTCGGCTTACATGATGAGAGGGCGACTCCAATGACCGGCAAGACAGCGACCACTACGGACGACGTCGGTCGAATCCGCGTCCTGACGATCGCCATCACGGCGCCACAGCATGGGCAGAGCATCGCTGGCCGCACCTTGCGCGGTAGCTTGAAGCGGTTCGGATCGAACTTCAGCAAGAGATGCAGCAAGCCGATCAGGCGCTTGCAATTGGCGTGCAGGAAGCCGAAGTTGCGTGCGCGGCGAAAGCCCTTGGGTAGCACGTGCTGGAGAATCAACCAGAGGAAATCGACTCCGGAAAGCGTGCGCCTTTCCGACCTGCCGGTTTGGGCGTTGCGATAGCGGAAGCTCACCTGGCCATCCTCGCAGGCGACGATATCCTGTTCCCGGATGACGCCGCGGTAGAGGTAACGACCGAGGGTGATCAAGGCCTTCTCACCGCTGCCAACCGATTGGCAATGCGCCACCCATTGCCGCGAATCCGACGCCGGGAGGCCGATCCCGGCCGCCTCGATCGCCGCCAGCATCTTCGCCCGAAAGACCTTGGCCATCGCCTTCTCGTTGAACAGGTAGGTGCCGTTCTTGCCGCGCCGCTTGCATCGCCAGCGCGGCGTCGCCGCATCGACCGCCGCCGCGGGGACGACGAGATGGACATGCGGGTGGAAGTCGAGCCGACGTGAGTGCGTGTGCAGGACAGCGATCGCCCCCGGCGTCCCCTGCAACTGCCGGTCGTTCTGGCTGAAGCGCAGCACCGTTTCCCAGGCGCAGCGCATCAGCGAATCGAAGACGACGTCGGCGTGCGCCGCGGCGAGTCCGCGCAATTCGGCCGGCAGCGTGAAGGTCAGCAAAAAGTAGTCGGCCGGAACCAGACGCTGCACCTGACGCTCCAGCCATGGCTGTCGTGGTGCTGGCAGTGCGGGCAAAGGCGATGGCCGCAGATTAGACGTCACCATGGGCTCCGCATCTCTCGGCCAGGCGTTCCTCGACCGAGCGGAAATTCCAGGCGCCAGGTTCTGGCATAACGACGCCGTTCGACTTGTCGCAGCTTCGCACGCTGGCGAAGGCGGCTGGCTCGTGACGTCGGCGGCGTCCTCGGGATGGCCGGCGCGGAGGTCGGCGAGCGCCATAATTATGAATTTCGCACCGAGTGGCGAGGCGTTTTGGTGTAGAATTTCTTGCCAGCTGCGAAGCCGTGACAGGCCCCGCAAGTCCCCTCAGGATCCCCGATGCCGCTGCCCCCTCCCACTGCCGAACGCACCCGCATGCACGTCCGCAGCGTGCATCTGCACGGTTACAAGCGTAGCGACGGCTGCTGGGACATCGAGGCTCGTTTGACCGATGTTAAGGATCACGACTATCCGCTCTCCTCGGGTCTGCGGAGGCCGGGTGAGGCGGTTCACGACATGTGGATGCGGGTGACCATCGATCACGGGATGACCATCCTCGACGCGGTGGCTTGCACCGATGCCATGCCCTACGTCGACTATTGCGATCGAATCACCCCGGATTACGCGCAACTGGTCGGTCTCAATCTCTTCCATGGCTTCCGGACGGCAGTCAAGACCCTGTTCCGCAGCACGCGCGGCTGCTCGCATCTCAGCGAACTGGCGATGTTCCTGCCGACCGCGGCACTGCAGACCTTCGCCAGTGAGGTGCTCGACAACGACGATAGCGGCCACAAGCCCTATCAGCTCGATCGTTGCCATGCGCTGGAATCGCATTCGGACGCAGTACGGCGCTATTACCCGCGCTGGTACCGTGGCCAGAAGCCCAGGTAGGACCTCCTGCCTGTGGTTCGTTACGTTTTGCAACCTTAACTCAAGCAAGGAAAGCGCATGAAAATTCACGAATATCAGGGCAAGGAACTCCTGAAGAAATTCGGCGTCGTGGTTCCGCGCGGGGTGTTCTGTCCGTCCGTCGATGATGCGGTCAAGGCAGCCGAAACCCTGGGAGGCAAGGTCTGGGTGGTCAAGGCCCAGATTCACGCGGGTGGTCGCGGCAAGGGCGGTGGCGTCAAGGTGGCCAAGTCGTTGGACGAAGTTCGCCAGTTTGCCGGGCAGATCCTGGGCATGCAACTCGTGACGCACCAGACCGGACCGGCAGGCCAGAAGGTGCGGCGGCTGCTCGTCGAAGAAGGGGCAGACATCCGCAAGGAGTATTACGTTGCCGCGCTGACCGATCGCACGACGCAGAAGGTGGTGATGATGGCGTCTTCCGAAGGTGGCATGGACATCGAGAAGGTTGCCCACGACACTCCGGAAAAGATCCTCAAGGTGTTCATCGATCCGGTCGACGGGATAAGCGACGCGCAGGCGGCCGAACTGGCCAACGGCATTGGCGTGCCGGCGGAGTCCGTCGGCCAGGCGGTGGCAGCGCTCAAGGGGCTCTACCAGTGCTACATGGAAACCGACGCCTCCCTGGCCGAGATCAACCCGCTGATCCTCGAGGGTAACGGCAACATCAAGGCCATCGACGCCAAGTTCAACTTCGACTCCAACTCGCTTTATCGGCAGCCGGAGATCGTCGCTTACCGCGATCTCGACGAGGAGGACCCCGACGAACTCGAAGCGTCCAAGTTCGACCTCTCGTACATTTCGCTCGACGGCAACATCGGCTGCCTGGTGAACGGCGCCGGTCTGGCGATGGCAACGATGGACACGATCAAGCTGTTCGGTGCCGAGCCGGCCAACTTCCTCGATGTCGGCGGTGGCGCGACCACCGAGAAGGTCACCGAAGCCTTCCAGATCATGCTCAGGAATCCCAAGGTCAAGGGCATTCTGGTGAACATCTTCGGCGGCATCATGCGCTGCGACACGATCGCCACCGGTGTCGTTGCCGCCGCTCGGGAAACGCACCTCTCCGTGCCGCTGGTGGTCCGCATGAAGGGGACCAACGAAGATATCGGCAAGAAGATCCTCAGCGATTCCGGCCTGCCGATCATCACTGCGGATTCAATGGCCGAAGCCGCCACCAAGATCGTTGCTGCGGTCAGTTAAGGAGCCACCATGTCGATTCTGATTAACAAAGACACCAAGATCATCACCCAGGGGATCACCGGCAAGACCGGCCAGTTCCACACCGAGAAGTGCCAGGAGTACGCCAACGGCAAGAACTGCTTCGTCGCCGGGGTGAATCCCAAGAAAGCCGGCGAGAGTATTTTCGGCATTCCGATCTTTGGCTCGGTCAAGGACGCTGCTGCCCAGACCGGTGCCACGGTCTCGGTCATCTACGTGCCGCCGCCAGGCGCCGCTGCGGCGATCTGGGAAGCGGTCGAAGCCGACCTCGATCTGGTCGTCTGCATCACCGAAGGCATCCCCGTGCGCGACATGCTCGTCGTGCGCAACAAGATGCTGCGCAAGGAAGCGGCTGGCGGCAAGAAGACCCTGCTGCTCGGTCCGAACTGCCCCGGCCTGATCACGCCGGACGAAGTCAAGATCGGTATCATGCCGGGTCACATTCACCGCAAGGGTCGCATCGGGGTGGTCTCGCGTTCCGGTACGCTGACCTACGAAGCGGTCGGTCAGTTGACCGAAATCGGTCTCGGCCAGTCGTCGGCCGTGGGTACCGGTGGCGATCCGATCAACGGTCTCAAGCACATCGATATCATGCGTCTGTTCAACGACGACCCGGATACCGACGCGGTGATCATGATCGGTGAAATCGGTGGTCCGGATGAAGCGGATGCGGCCGTATGGTGCAAGGCCAACATGAAGAAGCCGATCGTCGGCTTCATTGCCGGCGTCACCGCTCCGGCTGGCAAGCGCATGGGCCACGCCGGTGCGCTGATCTCCGGTGGCGCGGACACCGCTGATGCCAAACTCGCGATCATGGAGGAGTGCGGCTTTACGGTGACGCGCGACCCGTCGGAAATGGGCAAGCTGATCAAGGCGCTGATCTAGGTCCGGATTGAGCTGGCTTCTCGTCTCGGCAAGAAGGGCAGACCGCGGTCTGCCTTTTTTGTTTGCCCCCGGCGCGTGTCATTTCATTTGCCGGTAAAATCGTTGACCAGGCGTTGCGCGGCGTCGCTCACGGTTGGCCCCGAGCGGCCCGCGGCGCTTGTTCGATACCGCCGACGAGGAAGAAATGGCCCTGTTCCTGAGTGAAAAAGACGTTGAAGAGCTGCTGACCATGCCGCTGGTTATCGAAGCGGTCGAGGCAGCACACCGCGAGCTTTCGTCGGGGCAGGCCTGCGACATACCCCGCCAACGCACGCGCTTGCCGCAGACGACGCTGCATGTCCTGCAGGGGGCCTTGCCGGGTCTTGACGCCATCGGCTACAAGGCCTACACCAGTAACCGCTCGGGCGTACGTTTCCTCGTTTACCTCTATTCGGCGTCGACCGGCAGGCTGCGCGCCGTCGTCGAAGCCGATCGTCTCGGCATGATGCGCACAGGTGCGGCATCGGCCGTTGCGACGCGCTGGCTGGCCAGACCCGACGCGCAAGTGGCGGGAGTCTTCGGTGCCGGCTGGCAGGCCGAAGGGCACATCGAAGCGATAGCAGCCGTGTGTCCACTACGGCGGGTGAAGGTGTATGCGCGGCGCAGCGAGCGGCTGCTCGCCTTCTGTGCGCGGCTGTCGGAGCGCCTTGGCATCGAGGTCGCCGCTGCCGCTTCACCCGAGGACGCCGTGCGCGGCAGCGACATCGTCAGCACCGTCACGACCTCGGCGACGCCGCTCTTCGACGCCGACTGGCTGTCTCCCGGCACACACATCAATGCCGCAGGTTCCAATTCACTGATTCGCCGCGAACTGGGTGAAGACGTCCTCAAGCGCTGTTCGCCGATCGTCGTCGACAGCATCGAGACGGCACTGCGTGAGGCGGGTGACCTGCTGCCCTGGCTGGAGAAGGGACGCCTACAGGCACGGCAGTTGCTCGAACTGGGAGACGTGATCTGTGGTCGCCAGACCGGGCGGTCGGCGAGCGCCGAGATCACGCTGTTCGAGTCGCAGGGTATGGCCATACAGGATCTGGCGGTCGCGGTCCGCCTTGAAGCACTTGCGCGTGAGCGCGGAGTCGGCAGCGAATTGCCTTTCGGCGGCTAGTGTGGGCACAATCCCGTTGGTCGGCCGTCGGTGACCGGCTGACCCGTACGCAATGCGACGGAAGCCGGCTCGGTCTGCTGATCAGTTATGTGGAGACGACGTGGCAAACAGTCTTTTGGGCGCGCTCGATATCGTCGCCTGTTCTGACCCGGGGCTGGTGCGGAGTCAGAACGAGGATTCGGTCATGGCCGACGCCGGTCAGGGACTGGTGATCCTCGCCGATGGCATGGGCGGCTACAACGCCGGTGAGGTGGCGAGCAAGATGGCGACGACGCTCCTGTCCGCGGGGCTGGTGGCGGCGTTGAAGACGACCTCGGCACACGAGGAGGACCAGCGGACCGGGCAGCCATTCGCTGTGCGTTGTTTGGTCGAGCAGATCGCGGTCGTCAACTCGGCGATCTACCAGGCGTCGGAGAGTCAGTCGCAACTCGGCGGCATGGGCACGACGCTCGTCGCAGCCATTTTCTGCGACAACCGGATGATCGTCGCCCATGTTGGCGACTCTCGCCTCTATCGTCTGCGTGCCGGCGAGTTCGTGGCGTTGACGCGCGATCACTCGCTGCTGCAGGAGCAGATCGACAGCGGCTTGATCTCCGCTGAAGACGCGCGTTACGCGGCCAACCGCAACCTGGTGACGCGTGCCGTCGGCGTGGACCCCGAAGTCGAGGCGGAGATTCACGTCCATCCGGTGCAGCCTGGCGACGTCTATCTGCTCTGCTCCGACGGTCTCCATGACATGGTCGACGGGGCGGACATGCAGCGCGCCCTGGAGATGTTCGGCACCGACCTTGAGAGGGCGGCAAGGTATCTGATCCAGATGGCCAACGACCATGGTGGGGATGACAATATTTCGGTTATCGTGGTCAGAGTCGTGCGCAAATTCCCTGCGGCCAGCGGGAGTTGGGCGAAACTCTGGTCATGGCTCAGATAAGGACGGGAAGGCGATGGCAAAGCTGATACTCAGCATGGATGGCCTGGTACTCAAGGAGATCCCGCTGCTCACGGATCGCATGAGCATCGGTCGCAAGGCGAACAACGACATCCAGATCGACAACATGGCGATCAGTGGCGAGCATGCGGCCGTGGTGACGATTCTCAACGACTCCTTCCTCGAGGACCTGAACAGCACCAACGGCACGCTGGTCAACGGCCAGGCGGTCAAGAAGCATTTCCTGAAGGACGGCGACGTCATCGAAATGGGCAAGTACAAGATGAAGTATCTTGCCGCTTCGGAAACACCGGGGGAAACGACGGAGTACGCCAAGAACATGCTCGTCGAGTCGATACCCGTTCCTGAGGTCGTCAAGGCCAGTGATCCGATCGGACCCAGCCTGGGTCACAGCGCCGCTTCGGCGGTACCATCCATCGCGGCCATCCAGCTGCTCAGCGGCTCCAACGCCGGTCGCGAGCTGCAACTGACCAAGACCTTGACGACACTGGGCAAGCCAGGCGTGCAGGTGGCGGTGATCGCGAGGCGACCACAGGGGTACTTTCTGACGCATGTCGAGGGAGCCAGCTTCCCGGTACTCAATGGCAAGGTTCTTGACGCCCAGGCACATCGCCTTGAGGACCATGACGTGATCGAGCTTGCGGGCGTGAAGATGGAATTTTTTCTGAAGACCTGATGATCCGTCACGTGGACCGGCGACCGCCTCGTCAGCAGGATCGTGTTTCGCGTATCACCGCGGAGCCGGCGGAGCGTCCGGTGGGGCGGGGATCATGAAAGTCAGGGTTCTCGGCTGCAGCGGAGGAATCGGTGGGAGCCATCGGCGGACCACTTCGATGCTGGTCGACGACGACCTGCTCATCGATGCCGGGACGGGTGTCGCCGATCTCTCGCTGGCCGAACTGGCGGTCATCGATCATGTCTTCCTGACCCACTCGCATCTCGACCATATCGCTTCCTTGCCCTTGTTGGTCGATTCGGTCAGCGATTTGCGCGACAAGCCCCTGACGGTCTATGCGACGGCGGAGACGCTTGCGATCATCGGCAAGCACATCTTCAACTGGGTGATCTGGCCGGATTTCCGCGTCATCCCGAGTCCGGAGGAGGCGGTCATGCGCTACCGGTCGATTGCTCTCGGCCAGTCCGTTCGCCTGGGCGGACGAACGATCACGGCACTGCCCGCCGAACATACCGTTCCGGCGGTGGGTTATCAGCTCGACTCGGGGTCCGGTAGCCTCGTATTTACGGGCGATACGACGATCAACGATGCTTTCTGGCCAGTGGTCAACAGCATTGCCAACCTTCGCTTCCTGCTGATCGAAACAGCATTCCCGAATCATGAACGGCGCCTGGCCGAAGTCTCCAAGCACCTGTGTCCGAGCATGCTGGCCACGGAGCTGACCAAGCTGACGATCGCCGCCGAGGTTTACGTCAGTCACCTGAAGCCGGGCCAGAGTGAGCTGACGATGGCGGAAATCGAGAGTTGTGCGGGTTCCTTCAAGCCACGCATGCTGCAGCACAATCAGGTCTTCGAGTTCTGAGCGCCGACGAGCAAATGGCAACCGATTGGCCGATCGACACCAACCTCGGCGACATGAGTCGACGCCTGGGGTTCTTCAAGAACCTGCAGCGCGTTACCAACAAGATCCATGCCACCAGTGACGCCGACGAAATCATTCTCGAGATGTCGGAGGACATTTGCGAGTTGTTTCACTGTGATCGGCTGACCATCTATCTGGTCAGTGACGACCGGCAGAGCATTGTCTCGAAGGTCAAGACCGGGCTCGCGTCGCGCCAGGACATCCGGCTGCCGATCAGCGAGCAGAGCATAGCCGGCTATGTCGCGGCGACAGGCAAGACCGTCAACATCCGCGACGTCTACGACCATCGCGAACTGGCGGGGCACAGTGCCAGTCTGCGTTTCCTGAAAGAGATCGATGAGCGGACCGGCTATCGCTCGAAGCAGATGCTGGTTGCGCCGATCCTCAATGCTCAGAGCAACGAAATGCTGGGCGTCGTGCAACTCATCAACAACCGCTCGGATGCACCGTTTCCGGCAGTAGCCGAGGAGGGCGTCCAGGCGCTGGCGCAGACGCTGGCGGTCGCGTTTGCGCAGCGCCAGAAGACGCCGGCGGCGGTGCGCAGGACCCGCTACGATGCGCTGGTCGCCGAGGCGATCATTTCGGCAGCCGAGTTCGAACTCGCCCAGCGCTCGGCACGCCGCAAGAGCGCGGATATCGAAGACGTCCTGTGCACCGAGTTTCAGGTGCCGTTGCCGGCCATCGGTGCCGCGCTGTCGACCTTCTTTTCCGTGCCTTATGAGCCGTTCCTGCCGGATCGAATCAAGCCGCTCGATCTGCTGAAGAACCTGAAGCGTGATTACGTCGAAGCGAATCTGTGGCTACCGGTCGAGGAGACGCCCGATGGGGTGGTCGTGGTGGCGATCGACCCGGAACGGGTCAGGAGTTCGCGAACCGTCAACAACGTTTTTCCGAAGAGTCGAATCGCTTATCGCGTCACCACGCGCCGTGAATTCGCGCTCACGGTCGACAGGTTTTTCGGTGCCCTGTCGAACATGGATTCGGTCGGCGACCTGTTGTCTGGTCTTGACGACGACGAGTCGGGCGACGCCGCCGGCAGCCATGCCGAGGTGCTCAGTGCGGCAGCCGACAACGAACTCGTGCGGCTGGTCAACAAGATCATCGTCGACGCCTGCCAGCAAGGCGCCTCGGACATTCACATCGAGCCGCGGCCGGGTAAGGGCAAGACCCTGATTCGTTTCCGCCGCGATGGCTCCCTGTCTCCCTATGTCGAAGTACCTGCCTCCTACCGCAATGCCTTGATCGCCCGCCTCAAGATAATGTCCGATCTCGACATCTCGGAGAAGCGCCGGCCGCAGGACGGCAAGATGCAATTCAAGAAGTGGGGGCCGCTGGACGTCGAACTGCGCGTCGCGACGCTGCCGACGGCCGGGGGCATGGAGGACGTCGTCCTGCGCATTCTCGCCGCTGGCGAGCCGATCCCGCTCGATCGCCTCGGCGTTACGCCGCACAATCTCGAGCGACTGCAGGCCCTGATCGCGAAACCCTACGGGCTTTTCTTCGTCTGTGGTCCGACCGGCTCGGGCAAGACGACCACGCTGCACTCGATCCTGAGCTACATCAACCGGCCGGAAACGAAGATCTGGACCGCCGAGGATCCTGTCGAGATTACGCAGAAGGGCTTGCGACAGGTGCAGGTCAACAAGAAGGCCGGACTCGATTTCGCCACCGTGATGCGTGCTTTCCTGCGTGCGGATCCCGATGTGATCATGGTCGGCGAGATGCGTGACAAGGAAACCGTGTCGATCGGCATCGAAGCCTCGCTGACCGGCCACCTGGTGTTCGCAACGCTGCACACGAACAGCGCACCCGAGTCGGTCAACCGCCTGCTCGACATGGGCATGGACCCCTTCAACTTCGCCGACGCGCTGCTTGGCATTCTGGCCCAGCGTCTTGCCAAGCGCTTGTGCAGCGCGTGCAAGGAGGCGTACCAGCCGACACCGGAAGAGATCAGCCAACTGCTTTCCGAGTACTGCGCTGAATTTCGGGGCACGGCGCGATGGCAGCAGGACCCGCAGGCCGCTGCCGAGCGGGTGCGTCAGGAATGGCTGGAGCGCCATGCAAGCGCAGGCCGGTTTACGCTCTACCGGGCCAGGGGATGTGCTGCCTGTGCTGGCAGCGGGTACAAGGGGCGCGTCGGCCTGCACGAGCTATTGACCGGAACGGATCTTCTCAAGAAGCAAATCCAGGAGCACGCGCGTGTTGCCGAGTTGCTTGCCACCGCGCTGAACGAAGGTATGCACACGCTCAAGATGGACGGCATCGAGAAGGTGCTCTCGGGGATCACCGACCTGAAGCAGGTGCGCATCGTCTGCATCAAGTAAGCGCAATGACAAAGCCCCCTTGCGGGGGCCTTGTCGGTCGGGCGGTGCAGGGCGATTGCCTACATCCGTTCGATCATCGCATCGCCAAACTCCGAGCACGATACCTCGCGGGCACCCTCCATCAGGCGCGCGAAGTCGTAGGTCACGACCTTGTCGCCGATCGCCGCTTCCATCGCCTTGACGATCAGGTCGGCCGCTTCGATCCAGCCGAGATGCCGCAGCATCATTTCGGCCGAGAGGATCAGCGAACCCGGGTTGACCTTATCCAGGCCGGCGTACTTCGGTGCCGTGCCATGCGTCGCTTCGAAGCAGGCGTACTGATCGGAGATGTTGGCACCCGGGGCGATGCCGATACCGCCGACCTGCGCGGCCAGTGCGTCGGAAATGTAATCGCCGTTCAGGTTGGTGGTACAGATCACGTCGTATTCCGCCGGGCGCAGCAGGATCTGCTGCAGGAAGGCGTCGGCGATCGAGTCCTTGATGACGATGCCGTTGGGCAGCTTGAGCCATGGCCCGCCGTCGATCTCGACGCCACCGAATTCGTTCTTGGCCAGCGCGTAGGACCAGTCACGGAAGGCGCCTTCGGTGAACTTCATGATGTTGCCCTTGTGCACGATCGTCACCGAGCGGCGCTTGTTGGCGATGGCGTACTTGATGGCGGCGCGTACCAGGCGCTCGGTCCCCTCCTTGGAGATCGGCTTGATGCCGATACCGGAGCTTGCCGGGAAGCGGATCTTGGTGACGCCCATCTCTTCCTGCAGGAACTTGATGACCTTGTTGCAGCCATCGGAACCGGCCAGCCATTCGATGCCGGCGTAGATGTCCTCGGTGTTCTCGCGGAAGATGACCATGTTCGTCTTCGACGGATCCTTGAGCGGCGACGGAACGCCACGGAAGTACTGGATCGGGCGAACGCACTGGTACAGATCGAGTTCCTGGCGCAGCGCCACGTTCAGGGAACGGATGCCGCCACCGACCGGTGTGGTCATCGGACCCTTGATCGACACCGAGTACTCCTTGAGCGTGTCGAGCGTCTCGGCCGACAGCCACACGTCGGAGCCATACATCTGCGTTGATTTCTCGCCGGCGTACACTTCCATCCAGTGAATCTTCTTGCTGCCGCCGTAGGCCTTGGCGACCGCGGCGTCAACGACCTTGATCATCACCGGCGTGATGTCGATGCCGATGCCGTCGCCTTCGATGTACGGGATGATGGGGTTGTCCGGGATTGCCTGCCCGGGGATGATTTTCTGCCCGCCTTGCGGGACCTTGATCAGACTTTCGCTCATGCCAACTCCTAATTGTGTGGTTGTCGCCGATGCAGGGGCCAGCGCCGGTGCCTTGTAGCTCCATGCGCCGGCTCGGGATCCGTTGATCGGACGATGCTGCGTACCTGGGCACGAAGGATCCTCGTCTGAAGCCAAACTCTCCTGCGGCACCGCCCGCGATTATGTCGTAAATTCAGGCGATCTGCAGCAATTCTCGCGCTTGTGTCGGTGCATGCCGACTCGTCCGGCGCCGCGATGCTGTCGGCAATCGGCCGCTTGACGGACTCACCGGCAGGCTTCGCAGGCGGCGACGACGAGTGATGTGGCGCCGTTGTGCGGATGCTACAATCCTATCAATCCGACCCCTCGACCGCATCCAATGGACATATCGACCACTCAGAACGTGCTCGCCCAACGCATTGTCGAGGCGATGATCGATGGCTTCAACCGGCACTATCGCCTGATTCGCCGCTATGGACAGCAAGCCAAGGAGCTTTTCGAGGCTGGCGACTGGCGGGGCGTTCATGATGCCGTTCGCGAGCGCATCCGTTCCTATGACGACCGCGTGCGCGAGACGGCCGAGTTGCTGTCGGCAAATTTCGGTGCCGCTTCGATCGACGATGCGACCTGGCAGCAAGTCAAACTGTTCTACATCGGCCAGTTGATCAACCACAAGCAGCCGGAACTCGCCGAGACCTTCTTCAACTCGGTCTGCTCCAAGATCCTGCACCGCACCTATTTTCACAACGACTACATCTTTGCCCGTCCGGCGGTGTCCACCGAGTACATCCAGTCGTACCCGCCGACTTACCGGAGCTACTATCCGGCGCAGCACGGTCTGCGCCAGGCGATCCGGCAGGTCATCGTCGACTTCGACTGGCAGCGTCCTTTCGAAGACCTCGATCGCGATGTCGACTACATCATGCGCGCCGCACACCAGCGCCTCGGCGACTGGCCCGCGGCGGAAGCCAACGCCCAGATCCAGGTTCTGCACTCGGCCTTCTACCGCAACAAGGGTGCCTACCTTTTCGGTAAGGCGATCAACGGTCATCAGGAGTTTGCCTTCGCCATCCCGGTTCTGCACTCGCCGGAAGGCAAGCTGGTCGTCGACACGATCCTCCTCGACAACGGGCTGATCAGCGTTCTGTTCTCGCTGTCGCGCGCCTATTTCATGGTCGATATGGAGGTGCCGTCGGCTTACGTGCAGTTTCTGCGCAGCATCATGCCGAACAAGCCGACCTCCGAGCTGTACACCATGTTGGGCCTTGGCAAGCAGGGCAAGACCATGTTCTTCCGTGACCTGAAACAGCACCTGCGTCATTCCGAGGATCAGTTCATCATTGCGCCAGGGATAGCCGGCCTGGTCATGCTGGTGTTCACGCTGCCTTCCTATCCCTATGTCTTCAAACTGATCAAGGACGTTTTTGGCGCCTCGAAAGAGATGGATCGCGCCACGGTCAAACGCAAGTACCTGCTCGTGAAACAGGTCGACCGGGTCGGCCGCATGGCTGATACGCTCGAGTTCTCACAGGTCGCACTGCCCAGGAAGCGCTTCTCGGGCGAACTGCTCGAGGCGCTGAACACGCTCGCGCCGTCGCTGATCGAGGAGGAGGGCGACGATCTAGTGATCAAGCACCTCTATATCGAACGCCGCCTGACGCCGCTCAACCTCTATCTCGACACGGCAACGCCGGCGGAGATCGACCACGCCGTCCTCGAGTACGGCAATGCCATCAAGGAACTGGCCTGTGCCAACATCTTCCCGGGCGACATGCTGTGGAAGAACTTCGGCGTCACACGCTACAACCGCGTCGTCTTCTACGACTACGACGAGATCGAGCTGATGACCGACACCAACTTCCGCGTCATTCCGGAGCCGCCGTATCCGGAGATGGAGATGGCCAGCGAGCCCTGGTACTCGGTAGGCCGGCACGACGTCTTCCCGGAAGAGTTTGCCAGCTTCCTGCTCGGCTCGCCGAAAGTGCGCTCGGCCTTCCTCAAGTACCACCGGGCGCTGCTCAGCGTCAAGTTTTGGCAGGGCGCGCAGGAGAAGATCCGTGCCGGCCACGTCGAGGATTTCTTTCCCTATCCTGAAGATCTCCGTTTCTGTAACACCTTTGCCGCGGCTTCCCTCGACGCTGCCCCCGGGTGAGCGACCGTCGCTCCGTTCTGAGCCGGTTACGGAGGCCTCGCTTCTGGGGCTTGGCTGGCCTCGTCCTGCTGGGTCTTGCTGCTGGCGCCGTCCATTGGCTACGTCTGGACGCGCGCGCGCTGCTCTGGCTGGAGGAGTCGCGCAGCCCGGCCGAAGAGCGCGCCGCCAGCCTGTGGTTGCCGGAACACAAGGCTGTGCTGCAGATCGCCGTGCCTGGCTTCGAGAATGAAGAGTTTTCCGATCTGGCTTACAGCCCGGCAACCGGCACCCTGTTTACGGTCAGCGGCAAGCAACCCCTGTTGATCGAGTTGTCGCTTGCGGGCAAGGTCTTGCGCAGCATTCCGGTGATCGGTGCGGCCGATCTAGAGGGTGTGGCGGTGCTGGAAGGGGGCTGCATGGCGATCACCTCCGAACGCCAGCACAGGCTGTCGATCTTTCGCCTCGACGCGGCTACCCGGGAAATAGGTGCGGAGCAGGTGGTTCAACAGGTCGACCTCGGCCACGCGGAGGATCCGAACAAGGGCTTCGAAGGATTGGCCTGGGACAAGCGCCACCAGCGGCTGCTCCTGGGCAAGGAAAAGTATCCGGTGATGCTCTATGGCCTGCCGGCCGATGGCTGTCGGGTGACCGGTGAGCTGCAGGAACTCGCTGGGCTGGGTGGCCACATGACCGATCTGGCCGCGCTCACCGTCGATCCGCACAGCGGCCACATCCTGGCGTTGTCGCAGGAGTCGCATCTGTTGGTGGAACTCGACAAAGGCTATCGACCGCGCAATTTCATCGCCCTGTTGCGCGGCCTCCACGGCCTTGAGCACACCATCCCGCAGGCCGAAGGGGTGGCTATCGACGACGCCGGCACGCTGTACATGGTCAGCGAGCACAACCTGTTCTACGTTTTCCGCAAGGACAGCGCGGGCCGCTGAGCAGCCCCGGAATTCTGCGCGGTTTCCCGTGCGCGTCCCCCGCTTCTACCTGCCGAGCCACTCCTTCGCCCACGACAGGCCGCTCTCGGTCCCCGCTCCCGACAGCAGGGGCTGGTATTCACATCCGAGCCAGCCGTTGTAGCCCAGCCGCTCGAGCAGGGCGAAAAGAAACGGGTAGTTGATTTCACCGGTCCCCGGCTCGTGGCGTCCCGGATTGTCGGCAAGCTGGAAGTGGGCGATGCGGCCGATGTTGGCCTGTATCGTTCTCGCCAGGTCGCCTTGCATGATCTGTGCGTGGTAGATGTCGTATTGCAGCCAGAGGTTCGGTTCAGCCATCTCGGCCAGCAGCGCCAGCGCCTTCGCCGGCGTGTCCAGCCAGAATCCGGGGATGTCCACCCGGCTGTTGATCGGTTCGATCAACAGCCGGATGCCGTACGTTGCCAGGCGCTTGGCGGCGTGTTCGAGGTTGGCCTTGAACGTCGCGCGGATCGCCGCTTCCGGTACGCCGGCGGGTGCCATGCCGGCCAGGCAGTTGAGCTGAGTGCAACCGAGGCGGCGGGCGTGCTCGATTCCGTGCTCTACACCGTCCCGGAACTCGGCCTCGCGTCCGGGCAGGCAGGCGATGCCGCGCTCGCCAGCGTCCCAGTCGCCTGCCGGCAGGTTGTGCAAGACCTGTAGCAGGCGGTGTTCGCGCAGCAGGCGGGCGAGTTCGTCGGCGTCGTAGCCATAGGGAAACATGTACTCGACGCCAGCGAATCCGGCGCGCGCAGCGCGGCCGAAGCGGTCGACGAACGGCACGTCGGTGAAGAGAAAGCTGAGGTTGGCGCAGAGCTTCATAGATCGGCCGGGCATGCATCCTCCTTCGGCTATAATTACCCTTATTGTGATCAGGAAGGCCGGCATGGGCAATCGTCTCTCGAAAATCGTCACCCGCACCGGCGATGCCGGTACCACCGGCCTTGGTGACGGCACGCGGGTGGGCAAGGACAGCCTGCGCGTCGAAACCATGGGTCAGGTCGATGAACTCAACTCGACGCTTGGCCTCCTGTTGACCGAGGAGATCCCGGACGACATCCGACAGGCACTGATCGGCATTCAGCATGACCTGTTCGATCTGGGGGGCGAGCTGTGCATTCCCGGAATGAACATGATCAGTGAAAAACAGGTCCTTCGGCTCGAGGATCTGGTTGAGGAATTCAACGCCGACCTGGCGCCGCTCAAGGATTTCATCCTGCCTGGCGGTACGCGCGCGGCGGCGCTGGCTCATCTGGCGCGCACGGTCTGCCGTCGCGCCGAGCGCCAGATCGTACATCTGGCGAGCACGGAAGCGGTTTCCGAGTTTGCTCGCAAGTACCTGAATCGTCTCTCGGATCTGATGTTTGTTCTGGGCCGTGCGCTGAACCGCGCCGGTGGGCGCGGCGACGTACTGTGGGTGCAGGGGAAGAATCGCGGTCCCGAGTGACTGCGACCAGCGCCCAATCACCGTTTTTGATGGAGTATCGCCATGGCGATCAGCATTACGGTCATTACCACTGCCAGCCGCTCCCGGCGCTTTCTGCAAACCGATCCCGCCAATGTCGAGCAGATGCTCGAGAGTCTCAAGCGCAGCGGCCAGATCTTCTCGGGCAAACCCCTGATCATCGGTTCGGCGGGTCAGACCGAGATCTTCTCGCCGCAGGCGATCGCCTGTGTGGAAATCGAGGCCAGTCGTGACCTGAGCGTTCTCGTGCCGAGTTCCCTGAACCTGACGCTGACGGCACTGACGCCGGAGGAACTCGCGCAGCCGTTCGCCGGCGGCATCGAGGGCGAGCACGTGAAGGCGCGCATCGAGTTCTTCTTCAAGGGTGGTCATGTTCTGCGCACCAGCGCGGAAGGAACCCGCAAGGCGGCTCTCGCCGAGCGGCTGATGAACCTGACAAGCCTCTTCGAACGTCCGGCGATCAGTTACCGCTTGCCGCAGGGCGGCATCGGGCTGATGAATCCGCATGCCATGACCCGCTTTGTGATCACTCCCGGCGTTGCGGACCTGCCGCGTGACGCCTGGCTGGCGGATCTGGTCTGAAGAGAAGCACGTTGCCGGGGGTAGGACGATCACTGCACAGGTGACGAAAGCAATCGAGCCGCTTCCTGCACGAAACCTGGGCTGATTCTCCCGCCGTTGCTCTGATTGATTCTGGCTCGCCACCGGGGCGGGCTGCTCGACGTGGCTCGGCTCTCGCGCAAGCTGCGGAAGCCTGTTCCGGCGGAGAATCGGATCTGCTGGCGGCCGACGTGGAAGTCGTGAGCCTCGTCACCGCCGGCGCGCTGGTCGCCGGCGCCAATGGCGTTTCCGGTTTGCCTATCTCACAGCATCCGTGACACGGCGCCGCAGCTAGCGATCGGCGCCAATCGGGCAGGGTTCGGTAGTAAACTCCGCACCTCGATGCATCCTTGGGCCCGCCTCTGCTCCGGCTCTCTGCGCGTTTGGGCGCGTCCAGGCACCGTGCCGGACCGATGGGCCAGACAGATACCGGGCACGGAGTCCGCCGTCCAGGAGTGTGGGGCGACCCTTAACCATCGTCGTTGACGGCCAGGGCCGACGCGGCTCAGGCAGTCGGTTGGAGATATCAGTTCAATGAGTTACACCGCAGAATCGATCGCTGTCCTCAAGGGACTGGAGCCCGTGCGCCATCGTCCCGGCATGTACACGCGTACCGATTGTCCCCTGCACATCATCCAGGAAGCGATCGACAACGCGGCCGATGAAGCACTCGGCGGCTACTGCAAGCGGATCAGCGTGACGCTGCATCGTGATCATTCGGTGACGGTTCAGGATGACGGCCGCGGCATTCCGGTGGAGATGCATCCACTCGAAAAAGTGCCGACGCTCGAAGTGGTGTTCACCCGCCTGCACGCCGGCGGCAAGTTCAACAAGGATGATGGCGCTTCGGCGTACCGCTTCTCGGGCGGTCTGCACGGCGTCGGCGTTTCGGTGACCAACGCGCTGTCGACGCGCCTCGAGGTCGAGGTCGTTCGCGACGGCGCGCGCCATCGGATGGCTTTTGCCGGCGGCGAGGTCGTCGAGCCGCTGCAGCGGGTCGGCGATGCGCCCAAAAAAACGACCGGTACGCGGCTGCGCGCCTGGCCGGACCCGGCCTTCTTCGATACGCCGGCGATCCCGCTGGCGCAGCTCGAGCGCCTGTTGCGCAGCAAGGCGCTGTTGCTGCCAGGCCTGCACGTTTCGCTGAGTGTCGAGGATGGCGCGACGAGCGAATGGTGCTTTGCCAACGGCATGCTGCAGTATCTTGCCGAACAGATCGACGGCGAGGCGGTGGCACCGGTCTTCAGCAGCGAGAAGTACGCCGCGAAGGGCGACGAGAATTTTCCGGCCGGCTCCGGCGCCGCCTGGGCGATCTGCTGGACGGCCGAGGGCGGTCTGGCACGCGAATCCTACGTCAACCTGATCCCGACGACCGCCGGTGGCACGCACGAAGCCGGCCTGCGTCAGGCGGCTCTCGATGCCATCCGGAGCTTTGCCGAGCACCATGCGCTGCTGCCCAAGGGAGTCAAGCTGGCGGCCGAGGATGTCTTTTCGCGCGCCAGCTTCGTCCTCGCCGTGCGCATGCTCGATCCCTCGTTTCAGGGTCAGACCAAGGAGCGCCTGAATTCGCGTGACGCCGTGGCGCTCGTCGCGCGCATGCTGCGCGATCCGCTGGAGTTGTGGCTCAACGAGCATCCGGAAGCGGCCAAGCGGATCACCGATCTGGCGATCCGTGCCGCGCAGGCGCGCACGCGTGCCGGTCAGAAGGTCGAGAAGCGCAAGCAGTCGGGCGTCGCCATCCTGCCAGGCAAGCTCTCGGATTGCCAGAGCGAGGACGTGAACCGCAACGAGATCTTTCTCGTCGAGGGCGATTCCGCCGGCGGTTCGGCAAAATCGGGGCGCGACAAGGAACTGCAGGCGATTCTGCCGCTGCGCGGCAAGGTCTTGAACACCTGGGAGGTCGAGGCCGGCAGCCTGTTCGCCAACCGCGAAGTGCACGATATCGCCGTGGCGCTCGGCATCGATCCGCACCCGCCGAGCGCGCCGGATGCGGTGCTGACCAATCTGCGCTATGGCAAGGTGGTGATCATGACCGATGCCGACGTCGATGGCTCGCATATCCGCGTCCTGCTGTGCACGCTCTTCTACCGCCATTTTCCGAAGTTGATCGCGCGCGGCCATCTCTACTTCGCCCAGCCGCCGCTCTATCGTCTCGACGTGCCGGGCCAGGGCAAGAATCGTCCGCCACGCAAGATTTATGCGCTCGACAGCGCCGAGCGCGACGCGTCGATCGATCGTCTGCGCCTCGAGGGCGTCAAGCCCGAAGCCATTTCGATCTCGCGCTTCAAGGGACTGGGTGAAATGAACCCCGAACAATTGTGGGAGACGACCATGTCGCCCGATACGCGCCGGCTGATGCGCATCCGCATGCCGGGTACCGAAGCGGCCAAGCCGGTGATGAACATGTTGATGGCCAAGGGTGAATCTGCCGGCCGGCGGGCGTGGATGGAAGAAAATGGCGCCATGATCGGCGCGGAGGTCTGACGATGCAGAAAGACTCGACGCCAGACCTGTTTGCCGACCTGCCGCCGCCGCCCGCGCCGCCAGTCGTCAGCGCACCGCCACCACCGCCTGGCGAAGACGACGACAGCGTCCTGCTGCACGACTCGGCGGCGCGCGACTATCTCGAGTACGCGATCGCCGTCGTCAAGGGGCGGGCGCTGCCGGATGTCAAGGACGGACTGAAGCCGGTACAGCGACGCGTCCTGTTCGCGATGCGCGAACTGGGACTGTCGGCGACCGCCAAGCCGGTCAAGTCGGCGCGCGTCGTCGGCGACGTCATCGGCAAGTATCACCCGCACGGCGACACGTCGGCCTACGACGCGATGGTGCGCGTGGCGCAACCGTTCATGCTGCGCTACCCGCTGGTCGATGGCCAGGGCAATTTCGGCTCGCGTGACGGCGACAACGCGGCGGCGATGCGCTACACCGAAGCGCGCCTGACGGCGATCGCCGAACTGCTGCTCGGCGAACTCGGTGAAGGCACCGTTGACTTCCAGCCGAACTACGACGGTTCCTTCGACGAGCCGGCTTTCCTGCCGGCGCGTCTGCCTTTCCTGCTCCTCAACGGCGCTTCCGGAATTGCCGTCGGCATGGCCACCGAAATCCCCTCGCACAATCTGCGCGAGGTCGCGGCGGCGGCGATCCACAAGATCGAGCACCCGGCAGCCGGCCTCGACGAGTTGATGGAGCACATCCCGGGCCCCGACTATCCCGGAGGCGGCCAGATCATCTCGTCGGCGGCCGACATCGCCGCCGCCTACGCCAGCGGTCGTGGCAGCCTGCGCGTGCGGGCGCGCTACGAGTTCGAAGAGATGGCGCGCGGTGCCTGGCAACTGGTCTTCCGGGAATTGCCGCCCGGCGTGTCGTCGGCCAAGGTGCTTTCCGAGATCGGCGCGCTGCTCAACCCGCAACCCAGACCCGGGAAGAAAGCGATCGAGCAGTCGGCGGCGCAGCTCAAGACGCTGATGGCCTCGCAACTCGACCGGGCGCGCGACGAATCGGGCAAGGACGACGACGTTCGGCTGGTCTTCGAGCCGAGCAGTTCGCGCATCGACCGCAACGAGTTCGTCGCTCTCTTGCTCGCCCATACCAGCCTCGAAACCTCGGCGCCGATCAATCTGGTGGCGGTCGGCATCGACGGTCGGCCGTGCCAAAAGTCGCTGACCGACCTGATCGGCGAATGGTGTACCTTCCGTATCCGCACCGTGCACCGGCGCACCGAGTTTCGCCTGCAGAAGGCCGACGACCGGATTCATATCCTGGAAGGCCGCCACATCGTCTTCCTCAACATCGACGAAGTGATCCGCATCATCCGCGAGTCCGACGACCCGAAAGCGGCGCTGATCGCCCGCTTCACACTGTCGGACCGGCAGGCCGAAGACATCCTCGAAATCCGCCTGCGCCAGTTGGCGCGCCTCGAAGGGATCCGCATCGAGCAGGAACTCGACAAGCTGCGCGGCGAGCGCGAGGGGCTGCTGAAGCTCCTTGGCAGCGACGCGCTGCTGCGCCGGCAGGTCATCAGGGAGATCAAGGCCGACGCCGAGAAGCACGGCGACGCACGGCGCACCATCATCCTGGCGGCGACGACTGCTTCGCGCTCGGAAGTCGCCGCCGTCGCCGATGAGCCGGTGACCGTGATCATCTCCGAGAAGGGCTGGGCCAGAGTCCGCCAGGGGCACGGCCTCGATCTCTCGGGCGTCGTCTTCAAGGATGGCGACCGCGCCGGTTCGGCGCAGGAGTGCCGTTCGGTCGATTCACTGGTGATCATCTCGAGCGAGGGGCGCGCGTTCACCGTGGCCATCGCCAGTCTCCCGGACGGTCGCGGCATGGGCGCGCCGCTGTCGTCGTTCGTCGACCTGGGGGGCGGCAAGATTGCACACGTGCTTACCGGCCGCGCCGACGACGAACTGCTGTTCGCCAAGACCTCGGGCTATGGCTTCATCTGCACCTACGGCGATCTGCTGTCGCGGCAGAAGGCCGGCAAGGCCTTCCTGAGCGTCGAAGAAGGCGCTGGTATCCTGCCGCCGCTGCGCATCGCCGGCAAGGATCATCTCGCCGCGCTATCCGAAGACGGACGATTGCTTGTTTTTCCGCTCGCCCAGATGAAGCGCCTGGCCAGTGGCAAGGGCGTGCAGATCATCGGCCTGCGCGATGCGGAAACGCTGCGCGCGGTGCTCGCTGTGCAAGGTAGTCGAGTGACGATCAAGGGAACGGCCCGCAACCGGATCAAGACGCTGGTTTCGGAAGACCGCCATCTGGCCCAGCGGGCGCGCCGGGGTTCGCCGGTCGGGCAGATCAGCAACGTGACGCTGGGAGCGTATCCGGAGTGAGCAGTGGCGACCGACGGCGCTGATCGACAGGGCCGTTCGCCGGGACGTAGCGCCGGCGTGCGCAAGACCGAAGGGGGAAAATTGATGGCCAAGAGGAAATGGAGCATGGGCAGCCGGGCGACCGTTTGTGGCGCGCTTGCCCTGTGGAGCACGCTGGCGCAGGCTGATCAGGTGGGTTGCGTGACCACCGAATGGAAGCTGATCGGTGCCAATCACCGGATTTGCGTCGAGAGCTTTGCCGACCCGAAGGTGCCGGGAGTGACCTGCCACGTCAGTCAGGCGCGAACCGGCGGTGTCAGCGGTTCGTTTGGCCTGGCGCAGGATCCGTCGCAGTTCTCGCTGGCCTGTCGGCAGACGGGGCCGATCTCCTTGCCGGCGAAGCTGCCGAAAGAAGCCACGGTCTTCGCCGAAGACACCTCGATCCTGTTCAAGGAGACGCGTGTCGTCAGGATGTGGGACGAAGCGAACAAGACGCTGGTCTACCTGGCGATCAGCCGCAAGCTGATCGATGGCGCGCCGGCGAACAGTATTTCGACGGTGCCGGTCATGCCCTGGGGAACTCGCTGACGGTGAGCCGTCCGCCGAAAACAGTCGAGTCTCCGCCGTCGACTCCACCCACGCACGACATCGGCCGCCTCGGACAGGTGTTCACGCCGACGTCGGTCGTCGACAGCATGCTTGCGCTGGTGCGCAACCGTGGCCGGGTGCTCGAGCCGGCTTGCGGCGACGGCGTTTTCCTGCAGCATTTTCCGTTTGCGGTCGGCATCGAGATCGATCCACGGCATGCGCCGCCGGGGGCGCGCGTGATGGATTTCTTCGACCTGTCGGAGCGCGAGTCTTTCGCGACGATCATCGGCAATCCGCCGTACGTGCGCTACCAGGACATACCGGCCGCCTCGCGTGGCCGGGTCAGGCGCAGCGTTCTCGACGGGCGCGCCAACCTCTACCTGTTCTTCATCGAGAAGTGTCTCAGGCATCTGGCACCGGGCGGCGAACTCGTCTTCATCACGCCGCGCGATTTCGTCAAGGCGACCTCCGCCGTGCCGCTCAACCGCGTGCTGCATGCCGCGGGAACGATCACGGATTTCGTCGAGCTCGGCGATTCCAGGCTGTTTGACGGTGCCACGCCGAATTGCGCGATCTGGCGGTTCGAACTCGGCAACTTTTCGCGGTTGACGCACTATGCCGCCCAGGGCTTTGCCGACGGCATCGCCGGCCTGGGGCGATTGCAGTGGGAGGAGCGCCACTTCGTCGAGAGCGGTGGTCACCTCTTGTTCACGCGCGGCGACTATGCGCTGCACCTGACGGACATCGCTTTCGTCAAGGTCGGCGCGGTGTCCGGCGCCGATGATCTTTACGCCAGCGAGGAGTACGGGAATCGCAGTTTCGTCTACTCGGGGACGCTCGCCAGCGGGAAGACGCGCCGGATGCTCTGGTGCGAGCCTGGCGAAGCGCCGCCGGCCGTCTTGCTGCCGCACAAGACTCGCCTGATCGCTCGCCGCATCCGGCCGTTTGACGAATCCAACTGGTGGCACTGGGGACGTGGCTACCATCAGTCGACGCAGCCACGGGTTTACGTCAACAACAAGACACGCCGCTCGCGGCCCTTCTTCGTGCATTGCTGCAATCACTATGACGGAGCGGTACTGGCGATTTTCCCGCGCGACCCGGCCGTCGATGTGCGGGCACTGGCCGAGGCGCTGAATGTTGTCGACTGGGAGGACCTCGGTTTCGTCTGCGACGGCCGTTTTCTCTTCGCTCAGCGCAGTCTCGAGCAGACGCCGCTGCCCGAGTCGTTCCGTGCCTTCCTGCCGCAACGCGGTGTAAAATAGACGATTTGCCTGACCAGCCACGTTTTTTGCCGTCCTGGCAGGCGTCAGTACCGCGCATTCACTGGCATGCCCTGTCGCCGGGGGGAGGAGACAAGCTCATGGTTCCACGCCTTACCACAGCCTTCAGCGGTCCCCTGCTCGAGATCGAGCGCTGTTTCCTCGATGCCATGCCGGCGATCGAACGCTGGCTGCGTGGGCAGTGGCAGGAGCACACGGCGCCCTTCTATGGGTCGGTCGACCTGCGCAATTCGGGTTTCAAGCTGGCGCCGATCGACATGAACCTGTTCCCGGGCGGCTTCAACAACCTCGACGCGAGCTTCCTGCCGCTTTGCGTGCAGGCGGCGGTGACCCTGATCGACCGCATCTGCCCGGACGCCAAGCGGCTGCTTCTGATTCCCGAGAACCACACGCGCAACCTCTTCTACTTGCAGAATGTGGCGCAGATTGCCGCCATCCTGCGCCTGACCGGGCTCGATGTACGCATCGGCTCGCTGTTGCCCGAGATCGTCAAGCCGACTCCCGTCGGGCTACCCGACGGTACGACACTGCTCCTCGAGCCGCTGGTGCGCAGCCGCCACCGGCTCGGCCTCGCCGGGTTCGAACCCTGCGCAATCCTGCTGAACAACGATCTCTCGGCCGGCATCCCGGAAATCCTGAAAGATCTCGACGAGCAGGTGGTACTGCCGCCGCTGCATGCCGGCTGGGCCGTACGCCGCAAGTCGAACCACTTTGCTGCCTATGATCAGGTCGCGGGCGATTTCGCCAGGCTGGTCGGTATCGACCCGTGGCGGATCAACCCGTACTTTTCGGTGTGCGACAGCGTCAACTTTCACGAGCGCCAGGGTGAGGATTGCCTGGCCGCCAATGTCGATGCGGTGCTCGAATTGATCCGCGAGAAGTATCGGCAGTACGGCATCGACGAGACCCCGTACGTCGTCGTCAAGGCAGACGCCGGCACCTATGGCATGGGCGTGATGACGGTCAAGGACGCCTCGCAGGTGACCGGCCTCAATCGCCGGCAGCGCAACAAGATGTCGGTGATCAAGGAGGGTCTGGCGGTTTCGCAAGTGATCATCCAGGAGGGTGTGCACAGCTACGAGGTGGTCGGCAGCGGCAAGCAGGAAGGTGTCGCCGAGCCGGTCGTCTATATGATCGACCGCTTCGTCGTCGGCGGTTTCTACCGTGTGCATAGCGGCCGCGGCCGCGACGAAAACCTCAACGCGCCGGGTATGCACTTCGAGCGACTGGCTTTTGAGACCAGTTGTTCGCTGCCCGACCAATGCCAGAATCCCGATGCGGCCCCGAACCGCTTCTATGCCTATGGTGTGGTTGCCCGTCTGGCGCAACTTGCCGCGTCGCTGGAGCTCGAACGGACGGCGCCGGTGGCGGAGGAATTGGCATGCGCATAGCATTCGTCGTGGACCCGCTCGGGTCGCTCCGGGCCTACAAGGACAGCAGCGTTGCGATGATGCGTGCAGCGCAGGCGCGTGGGCATGCGGTCTGGGCGGTGCAGCAGGAGGCGATCCATCTCTCGCCTCTGCATGGCGTCTGCGCCGAAGCGGTGCACCTGGAAATGCTTGCCGACGACCACGACTGGTTCGTCGAAATCGATCGGCACGTCGTTGCGCTGCGCGACTTCGGCGCCGTCGTGATGCGCAAGGATCCGCCTTTCGATATCGAGTACGTGACCACGACGTGGTTGCTCGAGCGTGCCGAAGGCGAAGGCGCACGCGTCTTCAATCGACCGCGGGCACTGCGCGATCATTCCGAGAAACTGTCGGTCGCCGAGTTCGCCCGCTTTGCGGTGCCGACGCTGGTGGCACGCGAGGCTGCCCTGATCCACGCGTTCATCGACCTCGAGCGCGACACGATCCTCAAGCCGCTCGACGGCATGGGCGGCAGCCAGATCTTCCGCGTGCGCGACGATGACGCGAACCGCAACGTCATCGTCGAAACGCTGACCCGCGACGGCGCCCGCACGATCATGGCGCAGCGCTATATCCCCGAGATCGTCGATGGTGACAAGCGCATCCTGCTCGTCGGCGGCCAGGTCGTCCCGTGGTGTCTGGCGCGCATTCCGAAAGCCGGCGAGACGCGCGGCAACCTCGCTGCCGGTGGCACGGGCGTGGCTCGCGAACTGACCGCACGCGACCACGAGATTGCCAGCGCGCTGGCGCCGGTGCTGGCCGCACGCGGCTTGCTGCTGGTCGGTCTGGACGTGATCGGCGACTGGCTCACCGAGATCAACGTCACCAGCCCGACGTGTATGGTCGAGATTGCCGAACAGACCGGTTTCGATGCTGCCGAGATGTTCGTCGCGGCGCTGGAGCGTGCGTGCGCGGTAGCAGCCGTCTAGGCCTGCTGCTCATTTTCCTCGGCGCCCTGGCCGCTTGCGGCCGGGCGCCGTTGCATCATCAGGAAGCCTTCGTTTTCGGTACGCGCGTCGAGGTACTGATTGCCGGCCTGCCCGAGGCGCAGGCACGGCCGGCCGCCGCCGCTGTGCTACGCGAGTTCGACCGCCTGCATCGTACGTACCACGCCTGGAAACCCTCCGAACTGAGCGCGCTCAACGAAGCTCTGGCGGCTGGTCGGCGGCAGCCCGTGACGCCGGAAATGGCGACGCTGATCGCCGACGCGCAGCGCCTGGCGCTGGCCAGCGAACAGCTCTTCGACCCGGGAATCGGTCGCCTGGTCAGCCTCTGGGGCTTTCAGTCCGACGATCTGCCGGCTGCGCTGCCCGACGCCGGGGCACTGGCTGCCTGGCGCGCAGCGCGCCCCGGCATCGCCGATGTGCAGCTTGACGATCAGGTTGCCGCCAGCCGCAAGCGTGAAGTGGCGCTCGATTTCGGCGGTTACCTCAAAGGGGTCGCACTCGATCGTGCGGCGGCCATCCTCGCAGCGCAAGGGGTGCACGACGCCTTGCTCAACATTGGCGGCAATGTCATGGCGCTTGGCAGCAAGAACGGCCAGCGCTGGCGGGTCGGCATCCAGCATCCACGCCAGCCGGGTCCGCTGGCGACGATCGAACTCGACGACGGTGAGGCGATCGGCACGTCGGGGGACTACCAGCGTTATTTCGAGGTCGACGGGCGCCGCTACTGCCACCTGCTCGATCCTCGCAGCGGTCAGCCGGTGGAGCACACGCAGGCGCTCAGCGTCCTGATTTCGCCGCGCGCGGCGGCCGGGACGCTTTCCGACGTCGCCTCGAAACCCTTGTTCATCGCCGGTGTCGACTGGCCGCGTCTGGCGCGCCGCCTGCAGGTCGAGCACGTTCTGAGGGTCGATGCCGAAGGCCACGTTCAGGTAAGCGCCGCCATGCACCACCGGCTGGTGTATGTCGGCGGCCAGCCGCCGGCGCTCGAAATCGTTCCTTGAAGCGTTTGCCGATGCTGCCGGCGGGCATGGAATCCCTTAGAATGGCGGGCTGTAATGATGGGTGAAGGCAATGATCGGTATTCTGCTGGTAACGCATGGTTCGTTTGGCGAAAGCCTGATCCAGAACGTCTGCCACGTGCTCAACAAGCGCCCGCCGCTGATCGCGCAACTCGGGGTGGCGGCACAGGATGATCCCCTCGATATCCTGCCGCTGGCGCGTCTGTTGCTGAGGGAAGTCGATGGTGGCGAGGGCGTTTTGGTGATGACCGACGTTTTTGGCGCGACGCCGGCCAATCTGGCGTTGAAGCTGCTGGAACCGGGGCGTTTCGAAGGCGTTTCCGGCCTCAGCCTGCCGATGTTGCTGCGTGCCTTGACCTATCGCGAAAAAGGGATGGAAACGATGTTGCAGAAGGCGATCAGCGGCGCCCATGATGGGGTGGTCAAGCTGCCGGCGCCAGTCTAGATGACGATGAACGGAGGTCGGCATGGTACGCGCGGAAACACCAATCCTCAACAAACTGGGCCTGCACGCCCGTGCCTCGGCCAAGCTGACGCAGCTTGCCAGCCGCTTCGCCAGCGAGGTCTGGATGGAGAAGGGCGAGCGCCGCATCAACGCGAAGAGCATCATGGGAGTGATGATGCTGGCGGCAGGAAAAGGGTCGACGGTGGTTGTCGAAACCGCCGGGGAAGACGAGCAGGCAGCCAACGAGGCGATCCTCGAGCTGATCGCCGACAAGTTCGGCGAGGCGGAGTGAGTACAAGATCATGAGCTTCACGCTGCACGGGCTACCGGTTTCCGGTGGTATCGCGATCGGTCAGGCACACCTCATGTCGCACGCGACCCTCGAGGTGTCGCATCTGGTCATCGCCCCACGTCTGGTGGACAAGGAGGTTGCCCGTTTCGAGGCGGCACTGGCGCGCGTGCGCGAGGAGTTCGCCAGCCTCAAGGAGCGCATGCAGCACGCGTCTACCGAGTTCGGAGCTTTCATCGATCTGCATACGATGATCCTGGCCGACCCGGAGCTGGCAGAGACGCCCAAGCAGCTGATCCGGGAGCGGCGCTGCAATGCCGAATGGGCCCTGGTCCAGCAGATGGAACTCCTCGTCGGGCAGTTCGAGCGCTTTGACGATCAGTACCTGCGCGAGCGCAGCTACGATGTGCGCCAGGTCGTCGAGCGGGTGATCAAGGAACTCGTCGGTCAGCCGGGCCGGATGTCGCTACGCACCGGCAAGGGCATCAAGGAAGAGAATCTGATCGTCGTCGCGCATGACCTTTCGCCGGCCGACGTCATTGCCTACAAGGAGCACCATTTCGCCGCCTTCGTCACCGATGTCGGCGGTTCGACGTCGCATACGGCCATCCTGGCGCGCAGCCTGCGCATTCCGGCCGTGCTGGGTCTGCTCAACGCTCGGCAGTTGATTCGCGACAAGGAAGTGCTGATCGTCGACGGCACGCGCGGTGTGTTGATCGTCAACCCCGATGTGCGCGTGCTCGAGGAGTTTCGACTGCGCAAGAGCCAGATCGAACTCGAGCGCAGCAAGCTCAGGCGTCTCAAGTCCGGCAGGTCGGCAACGCTCGACGGCGTCGATATCGATCTGCACGCCAACATCGAGTTGCCCGGCGATGTGGCCAATGCGCTCGACGGCGGTGCCGAAGGCATCGGCCTGTTCCGGACCGAGTTCCTTTTTCTCGATCGCGGTGACATGCCGACTGAGGACGAGCAGTTCGAGGCTTACCGGACCGTGGTCAAGGGGATGGCCGGCCGGCCGGTCACCATCCGCACCTTCGACCTCGGTTACGACAAGGATCTGCATCCGGAGAAGGTTCAGGGTGATCGCCTGCAGAGCAATCCGGCGCTCGGGCTGCGCGCCATCCGGCTGTCGCTGGCCGAGCCGAAGATGTTTCAGACGCAGTTGCGGGCGATCCTGCGCGCGTCGAAGTACGGCAAGATCAAGCTGTTGATTCCGATGCTCTCGCAGGCGCACGAGATCGACCAGACGCTGGCCGCGATCGAGCGCGCCAAGTCCAGCCTGCGCGGCGAGCGAGTTGTCTTCGACGAGGCGATTCCTGTCGGCGCGATGATCGAGATTCCGGCAGCGGCGCTGGCCATCGGGCTGTTCCTGCGCCGCGTCCATTTCCTGTCCATAGGGACCAACGACCTGATTCAGTACACGCTGGCGATCGATCGCAGCGACGAGCAGGTGGCGCACCTCTACGACCCGCTGCACCCCGCGGTGCTGATGCTGCTGGCGCATACGATCGCCAGTGCAGAAAAAGTCAACATCCCGGTGTCGATCTGTGGCGAACTGGCCGGCGACCCTTTGCTGACACGCCTGCTTTTGGGCATGGGGCTGCGCCAGTTCTCGATGCACCCGGCGCAAGTCCTGCTGGTCAAGCAGAAGATCATGCAAAGCAACTGCGCGGAACTGGCCCCCATCGTTCGCCGCCTGCTGCGTCACGAAGAGCCGGCAAAGATCCGTGAACAGCTCGAGAAGCTGAACGCCTGATGTCGCAAGAGACTTCCATCGGCGTCGTTGCGCCATCCAGAGTTAACTTCGACGAGTCGCTGACGCTCAAGAGCGGTGCCGTGTTGCCCGGCTTCGCCCTGACCTTCGAAACCTACGGCACGCTCAATGCCCAGCGCTCCAACGCGGTTCTCGTCTGTCACGCGCTCTCCGGCAGTCACCACGTGGCCGGCTCCTATGCGGACGATCCGGAGAACATCGGTTGGTGGGACAACCTCGTTGGTCCGGGCAAGCCACTCGATACCGGCAAGTTCTTCGTCGTCGGTGTCAACAACCTCGGCGGTTGCTACGGGTCGACCGGTCCGCTGTCGACCAACCCGGAAACCGGCAAGCGCTACGGTGCCGATTTTCCGCTGGTCACAGTCGAAGACTGGGTCGCGGCGCAGGCCAGGCTCGCCGACCATCTGGGGATCCAGACCTGGGCGGCGGTCATCGGGGGCAGTCTCGGAGGCATGCAGGCGATCGAATGGTCGCTGCAGTTTCCTGATCGCATCCGGCACGCCATGGTGATTGCGTCGGCCCCCAAGCTGTCGGCTCAGAACATTGCCTTCAACGAGGTGGCACGCCAGGCGATTCTCTCCGATCCCGATTTTCACGGGGGCTACTACGCCGACCATGGCGTCGTTCCGACCAGGGGCCTTCGTCTCGCGCGTATGGTCGGCCACATCACCTATTTGTCCGACAGCCAGATGGCCGAGAAATTCGGTCGTCAGTTGCGCCATGGCGAGCACAAGTTCAGCTACGACGTCGATTTCGAAATCGAGTCCTACCTGCGCTACCAAGGCAAGAAGTTTGCCGGCTTCTTCGACGCCAATACTTATCTCATGATGACCAAGGCGCTCGACTACTTCGATCCCGCCTACGACTACGACGGCAATCTGGCGGCGGCGTTCGTGCGCGCCCGGGCCAGCTTCTTCGTCGCCAGCTTTTCGACCGACTGGCGCTTCGCGCCGGCGCGCTCGCGGGAGATCGTCTTTGCGCTACTGCACAACCGGTTGCACGTTGTCTACGCGGAGATCGACTGCGGCGCCGGCCACGATTCCTTTCTGCTCGACGACCGGCACTACCATGCACTCCTGCGCGCCTACCTGGAGAACATTGCCGTATGACCGAGCATGAAAGGCGAGCCAGGGCCGAGCAGCGAGAGCGTTTTGATTTCGCCGTGATCGCCGGCTGGATTCCACCCGGCGAGCGTGTTCTCGATCTTGGTTGCGGTGACGGTCGCCTCCTGCGCTACCTGAACGAGACGCGGGACGTCTCGGGCTACGGCGTCGAAATCGATCACGAAAGCATTCTCGGTTGTATCCGCAACGGTATCGACGTGATCCAGATGGACATCGAGTGTGGCCTTTCCGGGTTCGAGGATCAGTCGTTCAACCATGTGATCATCTCGCAGGCGCTGCAGACCATGCACGCCACGGAGCGCATCCTCACCGAGATGCTGCGTGTTGCGGAAGAGGCCGTGGTCAGCTTCCCGAACTTCGCCTACCGTGCCAATCGCGCGGCGATTGCCAACGGGCACATGCCGGTCTCGGAGGATCTGCCTTACGACTGGTTCGATACGCCGAACGTACGCTTCTTCACGATCGTCGATTTCGAGAACCTGTGTGCCCGCCTCGCGATCGAGATCCGCGAGCGCCTGGCTTTCGACGAGGCCGGGCAGGAAGTGTCGGATGACCCCAATTTGAATGGCAGCTTGGCGTTTTACCGTCTGGGTCGGGGTTAATTCGGTGTTATCGCTGGGTAGGGTGCACCGCCTCGCGGCGGTACTGCTCATGGGTTTTGCTTCCGGCTTGCCACTGGCGCTGACTGGACAGGCTCTTCAGGCTTGGCTGACGATAGACGGAGTTAACATTGCCACCATCGGGTTTTTCGGACTGGTAGGCATTCCGTACACCTTCAAGTTTCTTTGGGCGCCTCTGATGGATCGCTTCGAGCCGCCGTGGCTGGGACGCCGGCGCGGGTGGTTGGTGCTATCGCAGTTGTCGTTGGCAGCTACGCTGTGCTTTATGTCCACCTTGTCGCCGAGCGCACAGCCTGTCCTTTTTGGCCAATGGGCTGTGCTACTGGCTTTCCTTTCCGCCTCGCAGGACGTCGTGGTCGATGCCTATCGGGCTGATCTTCTGCTCGACAAGGCCGAGCATGGGCCGGGTGCATCCATGCACGTGTTTGGTTATCGCCTGGCGATGATTCTTTCCGGCGGTATAGCGCTAATCTGGGCTGATCAGTGGCAATCTTGGGCCCGGGTGTATGCCGTGATGGGCGGCGTCATGGTCGGCGCAGCTGCTGCTTCACTTGTCTTCTTGCCACGGGTCAGAGGCACATCAAAGGCACTGACATCCAGCGGTTGGGCTGAAATCTCCGGCTTTCTTGCTATGCTGGCAGGCGCCTTTGCTGGCTACTATATGGCGCGCAACCTACTCATTGTCTTCGGTCTTGAACCGGATAGTGGCAACCACTGGGTTCAGCTATTCTTCGTTATGAGCGAGATCGCCGCGGCGCTGCCGCTCGCTTGGTGGTTTGCTCGGTTGGTTCGTTTTGAAACTCTCAATGCATCACTGGCGAGTTATTTTTCCCAGCCTGGTGCGACGCTTTTTCTCTTGCTCATCATTCTTTACAAGCTTGGCGATGCGTTTGCCGGCAGTCTAACCACGGCTTTTCTCATCAAGGGGTTAGCGTTTACGCAAGCTGAGGTGGGTATCGCCAACAAGATCATTGGGATCTGGCTGACGATTTTTGGTGCACTCCTCGGCGGTGTGCTAATGATACGCCTCCGCCTGTATCGAGCCCTGCTCGTGTTCGGCGTTCTCCAGTTGTTGTCGAATTTTGGCTTCTATTTCATAGCCATACTCGGCAAAGGTGCTTGGGGGAGCGTTGAGACACCGCCATTCGACTGGGTTATCGTTTCTCTGGACCACGCCGCCTCGCTAGACTTCCTGCTACTGGCGGTGGTGGCGGCGGAAAATATTAGCGGCGGCATGGGCACCGTGGCGTTCGTTGCTTTGCTAATGGCATTGTGCAATCATCGGTTTACCGCGACGCACTACGCGCTCCTTTCGGCGTTGGCTGCTGTGGGGCGTATCTACGTCAGCCCGGTAGCTGGCGTGCTGACCGAAACAATTGGCTGGCAGGCCTTCTATTTGTTCTCGGTAGTGGTGGCCCTTCCCGGAGTTCTGATGGTCTGGTGGATGCGCAGGCATTTGCTTGCACTTGCTGAGGTTGGGCCGGCCAATGCTGAAATTGACTGACCCTCCGGTCGTTACGGAACTTATTGCCGCCGCGCGGTTGCTCTCGGGAAGACTCGCGACGCTGCGCTTCTCGCCGCCGGTGAGCCACGTGTACAACCCCCTGACCTACGCCTGGGCGGCGCATGAGGCCTACTTGCGCCGTTACGCGGCAAGCCGCAGGAGAGTGTTGTTTCTCGGTATGAATCCCGGCCCCTTCGGAATGGTTCAGTGCGGCGTGCCGTTCGGTGAGATCGCCGCGGTGCGTGACTGGCTGGGGATCGAGTGTGCGGTGCGGCAACCCGCAGTCGAGAATCCCGCGCGGCCGATCGAAGGCTTCGCCTGCTTGCGTTCGGAGGTCAGCGGGCGTCGCTTGTGGGGACTCTTTCAGGAGCGTTTCGGCAGCGCCGATGCCTTTTTTGTCGAGCATTTCGTTGCCAACTACTGCCCCCTGGCTTTTTTCAACCACGCCCGCAATGTGACCCCGGACAAGCTGCCGGCAGCCGAGGCGGCGCCGCTGCATGCGGCCTGCGACGCGCATCTGCGAGCCATCGTCGCCGCTTTGCAGCCGGAATGGGTGATTGGCGTGGGCAGCTTCGCCGAAGCGCGAGCGGTCGCTGCCCTGGCCGGAACAAGGGTCAGAACGGGGCGAGTGCTGCACCCTAGTCCGGCGAGTCCTATTGCCAACCGCGGCTGGGCCGAAGCCGCAACCAGGCAACTTCGGGCGCTCGACGTTTGGGAGTGATGTCGCGGCAGTACGTCCTCGCCGCGGCTGTTCGCCAGACGGCCAGAGCGGCCGCTATGGGCGTGGCGACAGACCGAGGGCGAACAGTTCCCGGCGCAGCATGCGCCAAGTCCGCCAAGCCAGGAAACCACGTTTTGTCCATCGCCAGAGGCGGCTCGGCTTCAACACGACCAGTATGGCCACCGCGGCGGTGACTACTTCCGGGTGCTGTCCGAGATAGTCGCGTCCCTTGCGCACGGCGGCGAGGGCGCGGTCGACGCTGTGCAGGGTGTCGCCTACCGGCTGCAGCTGCTGTTCGAGGAGTTGGCGTTGCATGCTGATGCGCTCGAGCAAGCGGCCGCGCTCGACGGCCAGATCAATCAGTTCTTGATTCATTGCGGGCAGCCGCTTTCAGCTGGCTCAGGTCGGCGCCGAACTCGGCCATGCTCGCCGAGAACATGCGGTCAGGGCGGCGTACGGCACGTTGGAGGCCGACGTAAGCGACGCCGGCAACGGCGAAGAAGAGCACGCAGAAACCGCCGAGGACGGCCGCCCGTTGCTCCCAGAACGAGACGACCAGCAAGGCGACGCCCAGGATCGTGCCGAGCGCCAGGCAGAACGCGAGGAGCTGCGAAACGAGCAGCAGGTGGACGGCCCGCAGCTTCTCCTCCTTGATTTCATTGCCGAGGAGTTCAAGCCGAGTCCGTCCGGCAGTCAGCAGCGTTGCCGCGCTGTTCCTGGCGGCGGCGAACAGGCCGCTGCTGCTGCCGGAAGCTGCGCTCATCGAGTAGCGGGCAGCTTAGCGGCGACCGATGATGACGCCAAGCAGCAGACCGACGGCGGCGGCAACGCCGACCGCGCGCCACGGATTGTCGTGCACGAAATCATCGGTGGCGCGCGCCGCGGCTTTGGTTCTATCGACCAGTGCGGCTTCGGCATCAGCCAGGCGGAGCTTGGCATCGCGCAAACGCTCGCCAATGCGTTCGCGCAGATCGCCCATTTTTTCGCCGGCAACACCGGCGGTCGCGCGCAGGATTTCCTCCGCGTCTGCGACGACGACCTTCATGTCGGAGACGAGTTTTTGCTTGTTCGCGTTGGAGAGTTCGGTAACTTCGGACATGATGGACCTCACAGTGGAAGGTGATGACAAGAAGATCAATGGTGCAGCACCAGAGAAGCTTTCGACGAGATGATCAGATTATAGAAATCCCGAGCCAAGATCAATGCAAACAACGAGGGCCCCTGTCGCAAAGTGACGTTCACTCGCCGCGGTCGGTTTCCAGGTCGTACTCGTAGTCGATGGTCAGTGGTGCGTGGTCACTGAAGCGCTGTTCCTTGTAGACGGCTGCGTGTCTCGCCGTGGCGGCAATGGCTGGAGTCGCCAACTGGTAGTCGAGCCGCCAGCCCACGTTCTTCGCCCAGGCCTGGCCTCGATTCGACCACCAGGTGTAGGATTCCTCGGTGCTTTCCGGATGCAGTCTGCGGTACACATCGCACCAGCCCCCTTCGTTGAGCAGGCGGCTGACCCAGGCGCGTTCTTCAGGCAGAAAACCCGAGTTCCGGCGATTGCTTCGCCAGTTTTTGAGGTCGATTTCCTGATGGGCGATGTTCCAGTCACCACAGACGACGACGTCGCGTCCGCTGGCCGCCAGCTCAAGCAGGTGCGGGTAGATGAGCGCCATGAACCGGAACTTGGCCTCCTGTCGCTGCTCGGAACTTGAGCCCGACGGCTGGTAGAGGCAGACAACCGACAGGGCGCCGAAATCGGCGCGCAGGTAACGCCCTTCACGGTCGAACTCGGGGCTTCCCAGCACATCCACCACCCGGTCCGGTTTCTTCCGGCACCAGAGGCCGACGCCACTGTAGCCTTTGTTCTCGGCGTAGCGGTAGTAGGTGTGCAGGCCGTCAGGCTTGTGCATCTCATCGCCGAGATCGGCGTGCTGGGCCTTGAGTTCCTGCAAGCAGATGATGTGGGCATTCTGGGCGACCGACCACGAGTAAAGGCCCTTGCGCCATGCCGAACGAATACCATTGAGGTTGAGGGTGATGATGCGTAACATAGGGGATTGTCGTTGGGCGAGCCTGCGTCGGGAAGCGGATTTTTATGGACTTTCGTCAGCAATTCATCGAGTTTGCGGTTGCGCAGGAGGTGCTTCGCTTTGGCGAGTTCAGGACCAAGGCCGGACGCCTGTCGCCCTATTTCTTCAACGCCGGCCTGTTCAACAATGGTGCGGCGCTCGGGCGCTTGGCTGAATTCTACGCCAAGGCGATAGCCGGCAGCGGAATCGCCATCGACGGCCTGTTCGGGCCCGCTTACAAGGGAATTCCGTTGGTTGCCGCGATCGCCGTTGCCCTGGCCAGGGCAGGCCGCAACTTTCCCTTCTCCTTCAATCGTAAAGAGGCGAAAGATCACGGCGAAGGGGGCAGCATGGTGGGGGCGCCGCTGGCCGGGCAGGTGCTGATCGTTGACGACGTGATCTCGGCCGGCACTTCGGTGCGTGAGTCGGTCGAGCTGATTCGCGCGGCTGGAGCGACGCCGTGCGGCGTAGTGATCGCTCTTGATCGCATGGAGCGGGGCCAGGGCGAGCTATCCGCGGTACAGGAGGTGGAGCAGAGTTTCGGCATTCCGGTGGTCGCGGTCGCCACACTCGACGACTTGCTGGCCTTTCTCCGGCAGAGCGTCGATTTGCAAGAGAACGCGGCTGCTGTGGTCCGCTATCGCCAGGAATATGGTGTTGTTGCGCACGCTCGCTAGCCTTGGCGGGCTGCTTGTGGCGTTGGTCGGCCCGGGTGCGAGCTTCGCTGGCCCGCGCATCTATTGTTGCCACGACGATTCCGGGAAACAGGTGTGCGGCGACATTTTGCCGTCCGTTTGTTACGGGCGTGCCTATCGCGAGCTCGGCGACTCCGGCCGCACCTCACGCCTGGTTGACGCCCCGCTCACCGTCGAGCAACGCGCCCAGCGCGCGGCTGAGGAGCAGCGGCGCAAGGAGCAGGAACGCGTGCTCAATGAGCAGAGGCGAATGGATCAGGCGCTGCTCAACACCTACGCCAGCGAGAAGGATATCGAGATCATGCGCAGCCGGGCCGAGCGCGATCTCACGATGGCGATCAAGGCAGCCGAAGAGCGGATCGCGGAGATACGCAAGCAGCGCAAGAAGTTCGAGGACGAGGCGGAGTTCTATCGCAATCGCCAGTTGCCAGCCGAGGTGGCCAAGGGTCTGCGCGATGCGGACTACGAGATCGGTGCGCAGGAGTCGGTGATCGAGTCGAAAAAGCGTGACCAGGAGACGATGCGCGCGAAGTACGACGAGGATCTGCGCCGCTTTCGCGATCTGTCCAAGCGACCGTCGGCGCGGCCCTGAGGCCCTGGACGTCGGCAAAGCGCGGCGCGGGCTTGCCTCGTGCGCGGGCCTCGGCGCCCTGTCGGCGGGGAATCAGCCGATCTTCCTGCGGAGAAGTTCGTTGATTCGCTGCGGGTTGGCCTTGCCCCGGGTCGCCTTCATGGCCTGACCGACCAGTGCGTTGAACGCCTTCTCCTTGCCTGCTCGGCATTCGGCGACCATGGTGGCGTTGGCCGTGATGATCTCGTCGATCAGTCGTTCCAGGGCGCCGGTGTCGGTAATCTGCTGCAGTCCCTCTCTGGCAATGATTTCGTCAGCCGAATCGCCTTCGCCGTTCCAGAGGGCATCGAAAACCTTCTTGGCAAGATTGTTGGAGAGCGTGCCATCGCCAATACGGGCGATCAAGCCGCCGAGTTGTGCGGCCGAGACCGGCGACTTGCCGATCTCGCTATCGTCCCGGTGCAGGCGAGCAGCCAGGTCGACCATCACCCAGTTGGCGCAGATCTTGGCGTTCGCCTTGCCCGCCGCGGCAACGGTGGCTTCGTAGTAGTTGGCGAACTCGATCGATGTCGTCAGAACGCGGGCGTCATAAGGAGAGAGTCCGTATTCGGCGACCAGGTGGTCACGCTTGGCGGCCGGCAACTCGGGCATTTGCGCACGGATCCGGTCGATCCACTCAGGTTCGATGACCAGCGGCAGCAGGTCGGGGTCGGGGAAGTAGCGGTAGTCGTGCGCGTCCTCCTTGGAGCGCATGCTGCGCGTCTCGCCCGTGCTCGGGTCGAACAGCACCGTCGCCTGCTCGATCGTGCCGCCATCTTCCAGTGTTGCGATCTGCCATTGCACTTCGTAGTCGATCGCCTGTTGGAGAAAGCGGAACGAGTTGAGGTTCTTGATTTCGCGTCGAGTGCCATACGCCACCTGACCGACCGGCCGTACCGAAACGTTGGCGTCGCAGCGGAACGAGCCCTCCTGCATGTTGCCGTCGCAGATGCCGATCCAGCGCACCAGAGCATGCAAGGCCCGCGCATAGGCGACGGCTTCCGCAGACGAGCGCATGTCGGGTTCGGTGACGATCTCCAGCAGGGGAGTCCCCGCGCGGTTGAGGTCGATTCCCGACCTGCCGGAAAACTGTGCGCCAAGTTCTTCGTGAAGCGATTTGCCGGCGTCTTCCTCGAGATGCGCGCGGGTCAGGTGGATGACCCTCTCGGCTTCTCCCACCTGAATCGTCAGCGCGCCGCCGACAACCACCGGCAACTCATACTGGCTGATCTGGTAACCTTTTGGCAGATCCGGGTAGAAGTAGTTCTTGCGCGCAAATACCGATCGGGACGAAATCTCGGCAGCGACGGCGAGGCCGAAGCGGATCGCACATTCGACCGCCGCCTTGTTGAGTACCGGCAGGACTCCGGGCAGCGCAATGTCGACGGCGTTTGCCTGGACGTTGGGCGCGGCGCCGAAGGCGGTGGAACTGCCCGAGAAAATCTTCGATCGCGTCGCCAACTGCGCGTGCGTCTCGATGCCGATGACCACTTCCCATTGTTTCATCACTGCTTACTCACTCTTCAAGGACAGCGACCGCCGGCGCGGGGTGCCTGGGTCGCGCGGACGACCGGTCCGCAAGGCGGCGAGACGTCGTCTGGCGACACTCGAGATCAGTCATCGAACTGGTCTGGGTGCTGCAGATGCCAGGTGGTCGCCTGCTGGTAACGGTGCGCGGTGCCAAGCAGCCTGGCTTCGTCGAAATAGTTGCCGATCAGTTGCAGGCCGACGGGGAGGCCGCCGGCAAAGCCGCAGGGGATCGAAATGCCGGGCAGCCCGGCGAGGTTGACGGCGATCGTGTAGATGTCCGAAAGGTACATCTGCACGGGATCGGCCGCCTTTTCCCCGAGCCTGAACGCGGTACTCGGACTGGTTGGCCCGATGATCACGTCGCATTGCCGGAAGGCTGCGGCGAAGTCGCTGGCAATCAAGCGGCGAATGCGTTGCGCCTGCAGATAATAGGCATCGTAGTAGCCGTGCGACAGCACATAGGTGCCGATCAGTAGGCGACGCTTGACCTCGGCACCGAAGCCCTGGGCACGGCTCTTGCTGTACATGTCATCGAGATCCCGGTACTGCGGCGCCCGGTGGCCGTAACGCACGCCATCAAAGCGTGCCAGGTTCGAACTTGCTTCGGCCGGGGCGATGACATAGTAGGCGGCTACCGAAAGGCTCATGCTCGGCAGGCTGACAGCGACCGTTTCGGCGCCCAGCCTGCGGTAGTCGGCGATTGCCGCGTCAACCAGCTGCATGACCTCCGGGCTACCGCCATCACCAAAGAACTCCGCCGGCAGGCCGATCCTGAGTCCGGCCAGCGGCTTGTCCGCGGTGGCGGTGTTGATGTCGCGGCCGTAGTCTTCCGTCGGACGCTCGAGGCTCGTCGAATCGCGCTCGTCAAAGCCGGCCATGGCGTTGAGCAGAACAGCGCAGTCGGCGGCCGAACGAGCCAGCGGACCTGCCTGATCGAGCGAAGACGCGAAAGCGATCATGCCGTAGCGTGAAACCACGCCATAGGTAGGTTTCATCCCGGTCAGGTTGCACAGCGCTGCCGGTTGGCGGATCGATCCGCCGGTATCGGTACCGGTGGCCGCCGGAGCCAGACGCGCCGCGACCGCAGCCGCGGAGCCGCCGGAAGATCCGCCGGGAACGCAGTTCAGCTCCCACGGGTTCCTGACCGGTCCGTAGAAGGACGTTTCGTTCGACGATCCCATGGCGAATTCGTCCATGTTCGTCTTGCCGAGGAGCACCGCGCCAGCTGCCTTGAAGCGAGCGATCACCGCCGCATCATAGGGGCTGACGAAGTTGCTCAGCATCCTTGATCCGCAGGTCGTGAGCCAGCCCTGGGCACAGAAGATGTCCTTGTGCGCGAGCGGGATTCCGGTCAGTGGACCGCCTTCGCCGCGTGCCAGTCGCTCGTCGGCAGCGCGTGCCTGTGCCAGGCTAATGGCCGGGTCGACGGTGATGAAGGCGTTGAGCTGCGGGTTGTGGCGGGAGATGCGGTCGAGATACAGCCGAGTCAATTCGACACTGGAGATTTCTTTCGTCGCCAGGGCGCGCGCGAGATCCGCGAGACTACGTTCAATCATTCGATGACCTTCGGCACGAGGTAGAGGCCCGCTTCGGTTTCCGGTGCGATGGCCTGGAAGGCGGTACGCTGGGCGACTTCGTCGCTTTCGGTGACGCGGTCCGCACGCAGGCGCTGCGCGACGTCCTGGGCATGTGCCATCGGTTCGACGCCGCTGGTATCGACCGCCTGCATCGTTTCGATCAGGGCAAAGATCTCGTTCAGGTGGCCGAGTGTGCTGTCTGCCTCGACTTCGCTGATTTCGATGCGGGCCAGATGGGCGACGCGCCGGACCTGTTCTAGGGTGAGTGACATGGTTACTGAATCACTAAGGTGTTAAACGAGGGAGCCATATAAGGTATCATAAAAGTTTTTCCCACCGCAGCCCGCGTTTGGGGCCAACACGGAATTGGCAAGCATGTTCAGTTTCCTGCGCAGTTATTTCTCCAACGATCTCGCGATCGACCTCGGCACCGCCAACACGCTGATCTATGTGCGCTCCAAGGGGATCGTTCTCGACGAGCCGTCGGTGGTCGCCATCCGTACGGAAGGCGGTCCGAGTTCGAAGAAGACGATTCAGGCCGTCGGCAAGGCGGCCAAGGAGATGCTCGGCAAGGCGCCCGGCGCGATCACCGTCATTCGGCCGATGAAGGATGGTGTGATTGCCGACTTCACGGTCACCGAGCAGATGCTCAAGCAGTTCATCAAGAAAGTTCACGACTCGAAGCTCCTTTCTCCGTCACCGCGGATCATCATCTGTGTGCCCTCGGGTTCCACGCAGGTGGAGCGGCGAGCCATTCGCGAGTCGGCAATCGGCGCTGGCGCGAGCCAGGTGTTTCTCATCGAAGAGCCGATGGCGGCAGCGATTGGCGCAGGCTTGCCGGTCGCCGAGCCGACCGGCTCGATGGTTGTCGACATCGGTGGCGGGACGACCGAAGTTGGTGTCATCTCGCTCGGTGGCATGGTCTATGCCGGTTCGGTGCGCGTCGGTGGTGACAAGCTCGACGAGGCGATCATGAACTACATCAGCCGCAACTACGGCATGCTGATCGGCGAAAACACCGCGGAAAACATCAAGAAGCGAATTGGTTCGGCTTTTCCCGGCGCCGAAGTGCGCGAGATGGAAGTCTCGGGGATCAACAAGGCCGAAGGTATTCCGCGCAAGTTCACCATTTCGTCGAACGAAATCCTCGAAGCCCTCACCGAGCCGCTGAACAGCGTCGTTTCGGCGGTGAAGTCGGCGCTCGAGAAGACGCCGCCCGAACTGGGTGCCGACATCGCCGACAAGGGGATGGTCCTCACCGGCGGTGGTGCATTGCTGCGGGATATCGATCGCCTGCTGATGGAGGAGACCGGCTTGCCGGTGATCGTTGCCGAGGAGCCATTGACCTGCGTTGCCCGAGGCTGCGGTCTTGCTCTCGAAAAGATGGACAATCTCGGCAGTATTTTCGCTTCCGATTGACGACAAGCGGCGCAAACGCCGCGCGTCGCCCGTTTCGATGCCTGACTGATGGATCACCAGCCGCCACCGTTCTTCAAGCGTGGGCCGGCACCCGTGGCGCTGCTGTCGTTCTACGTAGCGCTGTCGGCTGCTCTGCTTGTCGTCGATGTGCGCCTCCAGACTCTCGAGGTGCTGCGCCAGGCGTTATCGATGTTTACCCATCCGGTGCAGCAGTTTGCGCATCTGCCGGCGCAAGTACTTGACAACGCTGGCGGTTATTTCGCCAGTCTGACGCGCTTGCAGGACGAAAATGCGCAGTTGAAGAGGAGTCGTCTCGACAACGTCGCTATCCTGTTGCGGACTCAGCAACTCGAAGTCGAAAACGAGCGTCTACGCAAGTTGCTTGGCGTCAAGCAGCGCCAGCAGGCCAGCGGCCAGGTCGCACAGATTCTCTACGCGGCGCGCGATCCGTATTCGCGGCGCATTGTCGTCGACAAGGGGCAGCAGGACAAGGTGGTCGCGGGGCAGCCCGTCATTGATGATGCAGGCATCGTCGGTCAGGTCACCCGGGTATACCCTTTCGTCGCCGAAGTGACCCTGATCACCGACAAGGAACAGGCGGTTCCCGTGCAGATTGTGCGCACCGGGCTGCGCTCGGTCGTTTTCGGTCTTGGCAACGGCCAGCTCGAACTGCGCTTCCTGCCCGCCAACGCCGACGTCCAGAATGGTGACGTGCTGGTCACCTCGGGCCTGGACGGCGTCTTCCTGCCCGGGTTTCCGGTGGCCCGGGTGGTGCACATCGAACGTGACACCTCATACTCCTTTGCCAGGATCTTCTGCATGCCGCTCGCCGGGGTCGAGAACTTCAGTGAAGTCATGGTCCTCGACCCGCGGCCGGCGATTTCCTTGCCCGAACAACTGGCGAGCGAGGCGGCGCGCCGCGAGGTCAAGCCGGGAGCAAAGGCCGGGCCGGGGAAGAAGAAGCGATTGAAAAAGGACTAGAGGCGATGCAAACCAGTTACTCATCATCGCGCATCCTGCTGCCGGTCCGGCCGTGGTTCATCGCCAGCACATTGCTGATCGCCCTGCTGTTCAATTTCCTGCCGACCGCCAACTGGCCCGGCGTACCCGACTGGGTGGCGCTGGCGCTGGTCTTCTGGTGCGTGCGGGAGCCGCGTCGGGTTGGCATGGGGCTGGCTTTCCTGTTCGGTCTGGCGATGGACGTTGCTGATGCCAGCCTGCTGGGCCAGCACGCGCTAGCCTACGTGCTGGTGGCTTACGGAGCATCGTCGCTGTCCCGACGCATCCTGTGGTTTCCCCTCGGGCAGCAGGCCCTGCAGGTGTTTCCGCTGCTGCTGTTGGTGCAACTGGTCCAGTTGGGTGTGCGCACCATCGTTGGTGCCGACTTTCCGGGACTTGCGTATTTCGTTGGGCCATGTCTGGCGGCGCTGCTCTGGCCATTGCTGACCTTCGTCCTGCTGCTGCCGCAGCACCAACCCGTCGATCGCGATGCCAACCGGCCGCTCTGAACCCGTGGTCGAGCCTTTGGCGGACGTCCGCGGGCGTCCGCACTGGACCGCGGCCACGAGGGGCTCGTCACCGACTCCGTGCCGTCGTTGAGGAGCCGGGGTTGCGTGCTCGTCAATCACCACTGACTGCCCCGGATCGCGAGCTTGATCGCTTCCGCTTTCGGGTGGCTTTCGCCGGTGTCGCCGTGCTCGTCGCCTTCGCCCTGCTGGTCGCCAGGTTCTTCCACCTGCAGATCGTTCAGCACGCCTACTACACGACGCGCGCCGAGGACAACCGGATCTCTCTGGTGCCGATCGTTCCCAATCGGGGTGTCATCGTCGATAGCAAGGGGGTGGTCCTGGCGCGCAATTATTCGGCTTTCACGCTCGAGATCACGCCATCGAAGGTCGACGACCTCGATGCCACGATCGACGGTCTGAGCCGGGTGATCGAGGTCCTGCCGAAAGACCGCAAGCGCTTCCGTCGACTGCTCGAGGAAAGCAAGACCTTCGAAAGCCTGCCGATTCGTTCGCGCCTGACCGAAGAGGAGGTCGCACGCTTTGCTGCCAATCGCTATCTTTTCCCGGGTGTCGAGGTCAAGGCGCGCCTGTTCCGCCAGTATCCGCTCGGCCCGATCGCCTCGCACGCCATCGGCTACATCAGCCGCATCAACAAGCGCGACATGGAGATAATCGAGGAGAGCGACCAGGCCGCCAACTACAAAGGCACCGACCATATCGGCAAGACCGGCATCGAGCAGAAGTACGAATTCCAGTTGCACGGTGAGACGGGCTATGAGCAGGTCGAGATCGACGCCGGCGGTCGGGCGATTCGCAACCTGTCGCGGACGGCGCCCGTACAGGGCAACAACCTGACGCTGACGCTCGATACCAAATTGCAGGAGATGGCCGAAAAGGCTTTCGGCGAGCGTCGCGGCGCCCTCGTGGCGATCGAGCCGTCGACCGGAGGCATCCTGGCGCTGGTGTCAACCCCGACTTTCGATCCGAATCTCTTCATCGACGGCATTCGCACCGATGACTGGGACTTGCTCAACAATTCACCCGACAAGCCCTTGCTCAACCGGGCGCTCAACGGTGCTTATCCGCCGGGTTCGACGTTCAAGCCGTTCATGGCCCTGGCAGCGCTCGAAACCGGCAAGCGGACGCCCGGACAGGCCATCTCCGACCCTGGTTTCTTCAATTTCGGCGGGCACCAGTTCCGCGATGACAAGAAGGGCGGTCACGGTTCGGTGGACATGTACAAGTCGATCGTTCATTCCTGCGATACCTATTACTACATGCTTGCCAACGACATGGGCATCGACAGCATCGCGCGTTTCATGCGCCACTTGGGCTTCGGTCAACGGACGGGAGTGGACATCGAAGGGGAGTCGGAAGGGGTACTGCCTTCGCCGGAGTGGAAGAAACGTCGTTTCAAGCGGCCTGAGCAACAGAAGTGGTTTGCCGGCGAAACGATCTCGATCGGCATCGGCCAGGGCTATAACGCCTACACGCCGATCCAGCTGGCGCAGGCGACCGCGGTCGTCGCCAATAACGGGATCATGTTCCGGCCGCACCTCGTGAAGTACATTACCGATAGTCGCACCGGCGAGAAAACGATGATCGAGCCGGAACCCCTGCGCATCCTGCCCTGGAAACGCCAGCATGTCGAAGTCATCAAGAAGGCGATGATCGGAGTCAACACGCAGGGAACCGGCGCGCGTGCCTTCGCTGGCGCCGCTTATGTGTCGGCCGGCAAGACCGGTACGGCGCAGGTGTTCAGCCTGAAAGGGGCCGACTACAAGGCATCGCGGGTGAAGAAGGATCTGCGTGACCATGCCCTGTTCATCGCCTTCGCGCCGGCAGATCAACCGAAGATCGCCTTGGCCGTTCTGGTGGAGAACGGTGGTTTCGGTGCCCAGTCGGCGGCGCCGATCGCGCGCATGGTTTTCGACTACTATCTGCTCGGCAAACTCCCCAAGGGGGCAGCCGCCGAAGACGATGTGGAGGATGACTGACCGATGTTCCAGCAGTTCTTGCAGCGGCTGCGGCTACGCCTCGTCGAGCACCTCGATGGGCCGCTATTGCTGATCATGCTCGCACTCATGACCGTCGGGTTATCGACCGTTTATAGCGCGACCTACGACGCCAACAACCGGGCGCTGGCGCAGGCGTTGAACATGGCGGTCGGGCTTTGCGCGATGTGGGCGGTGGCGCAGTTTCCGCCGCAGAAGCTGATGCGTTTCGCGGTGCCGCTCTATGTTGTTGGCGTGGTTCTGCTGGTTCTCGTTTTTCTTTTCGGCGTCAAGGTCAATGGTGCCAGGCGCTGGTTGTCGCTCGGTTTCATACGCATTCAGCCGTCCGAACTCCTGAAGCTAGGTGTGCCGTTGATGCTCGCCTGGTACTTCCACAAGCATGAGGCGGTGCTGAAACTCCGCCATTACCTCGTCGCCGGCCTGTTGCTGCTCGTGCCCTTTGCACTGATCGCCAAACAGCCTGACCTCGGTACCGCCATTCTCGTTGGTGCGGCGGGCTTTTACGTCCTCTTCTTTGCCGGTCTACCGTGGCAGGTGATCATCGGCCTTGCCGCTACCGGTGCCGGCGCAGCACCTTTCGTATGGACCATGCTGCATGACTACCAGCGCAAGCGAATCCTGACCCTGATCGACCCGACCAGCGATCCGCTGGGGTCCGGCTATCACATCATCCAGTCAACGATTGCCATCGGTTCGGGCGGCAGCTTCGGCAAAGGCTGGCTGGCTGGCACACAGACACACCTCGAGTTCATTCCGGAGCGCCACACGGATTTCATTTTCGCCGTTTTTTCCGAGGAGCGCGGTCTGCTCGGCAATTCCGTTCTCGTGCTGCTCTATCTGCTACTCATCGGTCGTGGGCTGATGATCACTGCCAATGCTTCGACGCTTTTCGCACGGGTGATGGCCGGATCGATCACGCTGAGCCTGTTTACCTATGCTTTCGTCAACATGGGCATGGTCAGCGGCATTCTGCCCGTGGTCGGCGTTCCCTTGCCGTTCATGAGCTACGGCGGCACAGCATTGGTGACCCTGTCGATCGGCATCGGAATTCTGATGAGCATCCAGACGCATCGCATGCTGGTGAGGCAATGAGGCAGCGGCAGACAGCTCTTGGGCGATGCGGGCCGCGCTGGACGGCATGGCTGTCGGCCCTCTTCCTGGTAGCCTGCGGAGGCCAGCCGGCGAAGTCGCCCGAACCAGCGGCACGGACGGCCGAGGGGCGGTCAGCGCCGGGCAAGATGGTCAGGAAACCGGCGGTGACGCAGAAGCGCGGTGGCGCCTACTACAAGGACGACGGTCCGGGCGACGAGATTCCGGATAACCTTGACGACATTCCCGATGCGCAGCCCCGACTCGAGCCGCTGCATCGCTTCGCCAACCGGCCGTACATCGTCCTTGGCAAGGCCTATGAGCCCCAGACCAGCCTGAGACCGCATCAGGAGCGCGGTGTGGCGAGTTGGTACGGCAAGAAGTTTCATGGGCAGAAGACGTCGATCGGCGAGCCCTACGACATGTTCTCGATGACCGCTGCCCACCCGACGCTGGCGATTCCCTCCTATGCGCGGGTGACCAACGTCAGCAACGGCAGGTCGGTCGTCGTGCGCGTGACCGATCGCGGTCCCTTCCACGCCGATCGCGTCATCGATCTTTCTTATGCAGCCGCTTATCGCCTGGGCTACGTGGACAACGGCAGCACGCTGGTGCAACTCGAAGCGATCGTCCCGGACGGCGCGACGACGATGACCTACGCACAGGTGATGCCCGCTCCGCGGCCTGCGAGAGCGCCTGGCGCGGCTGCAGAGCGCGACGAGATCGGCCTGCTGGCGGCGCAGTTGGGGCTCGACAGGGATGCTTCGCCATCACTGGCAAAGGACACGGTGCCACCGGCTGCTCCGGCAGCCGCACCGGCAACATCGTCTGGGGCCAACCTGCGTGGCGTGTTTCTGCAACTGGGAGCTTTTGCCAGCGCCGAGAATGCAGAAAGCCTGCGTTCTCATTTGATGCGCGAGCTCGACTGGCTCAACGAGGGCGTACAGATCAATGCCGGCGGCGGCATGCATCGCGTCCACCTGGGGCCCTACACGAGCCGCGTCGACGCCGAAAAGATTGCCGAGAGGATTCGCCTGGCGCTCGGTTACAAGCCCACCTTCGTGACGCGCTGATCACGCGTCGGCTGCAGCGGGGTCGAGCGGGCGAAAGATGCCCTGAACGATCCGCCGGCCTTGTGCCAGTTCGACGACCTGGCCGGTGACCTCGACCGGGATCAGTTTGCCGTCGCCATTGATGACCTCGCCGAGGAAGGCTTCGCTGCGCCCCGTGTTGACGAGCAGCTTGCACAGTTCGCGTACGTCGAGTGTGTCGCCGGTTGAATGGAGCTCGCTTTGCAGAACGCCGAGAAGCTGCTGAAGCTGGCGCCCGAACAACTTTTCCGCCTGCGGGTTGGCGTCGAGTACATGCCCGGTACTGGCGTCCGAGATCAGGATCGCATCACGCGCACCGGTGAACAAGGCCCGTCGCAGGTGGTTGGCATCACGCAATTCCTCTTCCATAAGCACCAGCTGCGATTGCAGCAGCGCCAGGCTGACGAGGCTGGCGATTGCATGCGCGAACAGCCGCTGCACAGACGGATCTTCCTCTAGCCAGTAGACGCAACTACGCTTTAAGTATGGGTTTTTGTTGAAGAAAAAGCCAGCGCCGCAAAAGCGGCGGCTGCCTACACGGCGCGCTTTTCGGCTTTGGCCTTGAGCGGGAAGGAAAGGCCGATGGCGTCGAGGATTTTGGCCTGTTGATCGTCCGGGCGTGGCAGATGCGTGTGACGCTGACCGTTGCGGTCGGTGCTGTAGAGATAGGTCAATCGTCCGAGGGCCACCAGGGCGTCGTCCGGAGTGATGGTGGCGGGGTCGTCTACGGTGCTGCCGAAGGTCCGGTGGAGAGCCGCTTCAAACCGCCGCGTGATCTTCAAGGCGAGCATCGCCACGAAGACATGTGCCTTGGTACGCTCAGCCTTGCGCAGGAAGATCGGGCGAATTTCCAGGAAGGTGGTTTTGACCGTGCGGAAGTTGCGCTCGACTTTTTGCAGATCGCGATAACGCGCATCGACCGCCTTCGCATCCATCAAGCCTTGTGGCACATCGGTTTCCAGGAGATAGCAGCCGTCGAGCAGGGCGTCCTGCGCTTTAGCCTCCTGGTCGATGGTGCAGACAATGACGCGTTCGTTCAGCGCGAGGGTGACAAACGCGGCGAGTTTGTGGCGTTTGGCCCAGCGCTGCAAAGCGGCCAGGCCGGTTGCCGCGCTGGCGCGCCTGGAGTTCTTGACGAAGGCGTTACGGTCGGCGATCTTCGCCTGCAACTGAGCCAACTTGTCCTCCCGCCGCCGCTCCTCGCGCACCCGGACGATCTCGTTACGGCGCACGATCAGCCGTTTGTCGTCGTGTTCGACTTCGCACAGAGGCACATCGAAGAGGTCCGTCTGCAGCACGCCCTCCTTGAGGAAGGTGCGTACCTGCGCGTCAGTCAAGGCGGTGATATAGCGGAAGCCCTGTGCCGACAGCGCGGCCTTCCCCTTGGCCTTGATCATTCCCCGGTCGCCCACCATCACCACCTCGGCAATCCCGAATTGCTCCTTCAGAATCGTGATCTGGCTGGCCACCGTCGTCGGGTCCGCGGTGTTGCCCTCGAAGACGCGCACGGCGAGGGGCTCGCCGTCCTCGGCGGTCAATAAACCGATGACGATTTGCTGCTTGCCTCGCTTGCCGTCGCGGTTGTAGCCGTATTGCCCCAGTTCGTTGCATTCTCCTTCGAAATAGCTGGAGGTGACGTCGTAGAGCACCAGGACCGGTGGTTGGCCCTGCTCCTTGACGTAGGCCCGGTACAGTTCCCGCTCGATACGCTCCTGCTGGCTCGCCAGCCAGTCCAGAGCGGCATAGAGGTCGTCCTCATCGAACTCCTCCAGCGCCAACACATCGGCCACCGTGTGCTGTTTCGCCCAGCGCACCGCCGACAACCGCGACCCGCCATGCGCGATGCGTGCGAGAATCAGAAACAGGTTGAGCCTGCTTTCCGCCGCACTGCCCAATACCCGCGTGATGCCCACCTGATCCGCCAACTGCTTGAGCGCAAACAGCACTCCAAAAATCTCGCCGCTGGTCATCTCTCCCGACCAGTCGTCGAATTCGCCCTTCACCAGACGTTCCATGGCGACGATTCGCTCCGGTGCCCAGTTCGTCAGGTTGGCAATGGTCCGCGTGCAGACTTTGCCGCCCTCACGATAGGACTCGCGGAGCAGGATGGCGGGCCTGGATTTTCGGTTGGGGATGCGGGCGATGTACATGCCGACAATAAAGCCTAATAGCGCATTGTTTGTCAAGCACTATTATTGCATATACATGCCTACATGTTTTGCCGATTTTCTGATTTATTGCAATTAATCAGAGACTTACCTTGAGGACTCCGGGAAGGTCCGACAGATGTCCAGGCCGAGTGCGGACCGACGCGCTCGATGCACAGCACGCCTTGCAGTTCGCCATTGACGTGGATCGGCGAGTTGATTACGGCGCTGATCCCGTTCATCAACAGGTAGTCGTCCGTGAACTCCTGCGTGGAGGGATGTTTCATCGCATCGTCAGCGACGATTGGCTCACCGCGCGTCAGTGCCCGGAAGTACTCGGGATAACGTGCCGCGCGCAGGGTCATGCCGCGGCTATGCCGGTCGCCGGAAAGCTCGTAGAGGTCGATGCATTCCAGCGTGGTGCGCCGGGCGCTCAGGCCCCACAGGCTGACACGTTCGATGTTGAGCATCCGTGCCGTAGTCGCGGTGAGTTGGCGCAAGGTCTCGTCCAGGCTGCAACTGGCGAATCCTTCCCTCGACAACTGGGCAAAAGCACCCTGGAGGTCAAGGCAACTGGAGAGAGGTCGAAACGGGGGCAACATCGGGAATCCTGCTGCGTCCAGCGCGAGGTGGGCGCGTAGGTCATAAACAGCATTAATCGTAAGTGCTGGTGCGCCCGGCGGGGTATGCAGTAAGTCACGCAAGGTCGGAATCTCGTGATCGCCGTTGTCACAAAACGCGTACAGGCGGCGTGGACGGCGCTTGCTATAATCCGCCCTTTGTTCAGAATCCAGTCATGCAAAAGTTTCGCTCCCTGCTTTTTCTCCTTCTCCTCAGCCTTTCTGTCGTCGCCTCGGCCCAGCAGCTCCCCACGCCGCCGGCACTGGCCGCCAAGTCGTGGCTGCTGATCGAGGCCGCTTCCGGGCAGGAACTGGCTGCGCAGGCGCCCGACCAACGCCTCGATCCGGCCTCCCTGACCAAGCTGATGACGGCCTATCTGAGTTTCGCCGCGCTAAAGCAGGGCACGCTCAAGGTCGATCAGCCCGTGCCGGTGTCGCAGAAGGCCTGGAAGACGGGCGGTTCGCGTATGTTCATCCAGGTCGGCACGCAGGTGAAGGTCGAGGATCTCCTCAAGGGAATGATCGTCCAGTCGGGGAACGACGCGTGTGTCGCGCTGGCCGAAGCAATCGCCGGCGACGAGGAAAATTTCGCGCAGATGATGAATCGCGAGGCCCAGCGACTGGGCATGAAGGGGTCGAGTTTCCGCAATTCGAGCGGTTTGCCCGACCCGCAGCACTACACCACGGCGCGCGACCTGGCAACCCTCGCCGGCGCGCTGATTCGCGACTTTCCGGACGAGTACGCCAAGTACTACTCGCTCAAGGAGTTTCGCTACAACAATATCACGCAGCCGAATCGTAACCGGCTCTTGTGGATAGACCCGACGGTCGATGGTCTGAAGACCGGGCATACCGAGGCCGCTGGCTATTGCCTCGTCTCTTCGGCAAAACGAGGCCCGCGTCGCCTGTTGTCTGTGGTCCTCGGTGCGCCATCGGATAGTGTGCGTGCCCAGGAATCACTCAAGCTTCTCAACTACGGCTTCCAGTTCTACGACGCGGTGCAGGTCTATGCGAAGAACGAGGAGGTTTCCACCCTGAAGGTCTGGAAGGGAACCGCAAGCTCGGTCAAGCTCGGTTTCGTCAACGATCTGGTGATTGCCGTGCCCAAGGGCTTCGGACCGAAAATCAGAACTGAACTCGTCTCCCAGCAGCCGCTGATCGCGCCGGTGGCGCAGGGGCAGGTGCTCGGGACCTTGAAGGTCAGCCTCGACGGTAAACCGTTCGCCGACTACCCGGTGCTGGCGCTCGACGCCGTGCCGAGCGCGGGTATCATCGGCCGGATGGTCGATACCGTTCGTCTGTGGTTCAACTGATCGGCGTCCGATGGCTGAAGAGGGCGCAAGCCTGTTGGAGTTTCCCTGCACATTTCCGCTCAAGATCATGGGCCTGGCCGACGATCGGTTGGTGCAGGCCGTACTTGCCGTCGTCGTGCGACATGCGCCCGGTTTCGACGGGGCGACCATGGAAATGCGATCATCATCGGGGGGCAAGTATGTCAGCCTGACGTGCACCATCACCGCCACGAGCAGGGGACAACTCGACGCGCTCTACCGGGAACTGACCAGCCATCCGCTAGTCAAGATAGTTCTGTGAGCGGTTCACCGCGCGCCGGACAGTCTGGCCCGGCGGCTGCCGGGGAGAGTCCGCCCGACGAGCAGTGGCTGCTCGGCCCTGGCCATGGAGCGCTGCGGGTTCGCCATCTCGGACGCACCGACTACCGGCAGACCTGGCAGGACATGGTCGATTTCACCGCCGCGCGAACGGGTGAGACCGCTGACGAACTGTGGTGCTGCGAGCATTTGCCGGTGTTTACCCTTGGCCAAGCCGGCAAGCCGGAGCACCTGCTGACGGATCTCGGTATCCCGCTGGTAAACACCGATCGCGGTGGTCAGATCACCTACCACGGTCCGGGTCAGGTGGTGATCTACCTCTTGCTGGATCTGGCGAGGAGAAGGCTGAAGGTGCGGGACCTCGTAGCGGCCATCGAGCAGGCGGTGATCGATCTGCTGGCGGAGCATGCTGTCGGCGCCGAGCGACATGGCGGCGCGCCGGGAGTCTATGTCGGCGCGGCCAAGGTGGCGGCGCTTGGCTTGCGGGTGCGCAGGAACTGCTGCTATCACGGCGTCAGTCTCAACGTCGACATGGACCTGTCGCCTTTTGCGCTGATCAATCCGTGTGGCTATCCGGGCTTGCGCGTGACGCAGACCCGCGATCTCGCCATTCCGCTGACGGCATCGGCAGCCGCGACGGCGCTGGCCAGGCATCTCGCAGAACAACTGGAGTGCAAGTAATGGGCAGTCAGAGTGAAGAGCATCCGGGGAACTCAGCCGCAAGGCCAGCACCTCGGGTCGCTGGCGTCAAGGAAAAGGGCGAGCTGAAAACGGCGCGCATTCCGATCAAGATCGTCCCGCAGGCGGCACAGCGCAAGCCCGACTGGATTCGCGTCAAGGCCGGCAACGAGGCCGGTCGTTTCGGTGAAATCAGGAAATTGCTGCGCGAGCAGAAGCTGCACACCGTTTGCGAGGAGGCCGCTTGCCCCAATATCGGTGAGTGTTTTGGCCGCGGCACCGCGACCTTCATGATCCTCGGCGACATCTGCACGCGTCGCTGCCCGTTCTGCGACGTCGGCCATGGCAAGCCGCTACCGCCCGATGTCGACGAGCCTGTCCACCTTGCCGACAGCGTCGCCCGTCTCAATCTGCGCTATGTGGTGATCACGAGCGTGGACCGCGACGACCTGCGTGACGGCGGCGCGCAGCACTTCGTGGACGTCATCAGGGCCGTACGTGCGAGATCGCCGGCGACGACAATCGAAACGCTGGTGCCCGATTTTCGGGGTCGCATGGATATCGCGGTCGAGGTGCTGGGGCAGTCTCTGCCGGACATTCTCAACCACAATCTCGAGACGGTGCCGCGGCTCTACCGGCAGGCGCGTCCGGGCGCCGACTACGCGCATTCACTGGCCTTCATGCAAGCGTTCAAGGCGCGTTATCCGCAGGTGCCGACCAAGTCGGGCCTGATGGTCGGACTCGGCGAAACCGACGATGAAATCCTGGCGGTCTTGCGCGACCTGCGTGCCAATGGCGTTGAAATGCTGACCATTGGTCAATACCTTGCGCCTTCGCCCCACCACCTGCCGGTTGCCCGTTACGTCCATCCCGACGTGTTCCGCAACTACGAGCAGCAGGCCATCGCGCTGGGGTTTACCGGTGCCGCGTGCGGGCCGATGGTGCGGTCGAGCTACTGGGCCGATGTGCAGGCGCATAGTGCGGGTGTTGCCTGACGGGTCGCGGCTGTGCTTCAGTTGTAGCGGATGAAGCGCGCCGGATAGCGGGCCGTGGCCCAGGCGAGAAAGAGGTACTTGACCGTCTTGCCGATCCCCACGGCGACCAGGATTCCCGGCGTCGACACATTGGCCAGCGCGCAAACGAGCAATGCCGGTGTCTGCGGCATCGGCGATCCGGCGATGATCAGGATGGCGAGCAGGCCCCAGCGTTGCAGCCATTCGCTGGCCAACTGCCAAGCTTCGTTGTGGACCAGTTGTGGGTAGTGCGCAATGACGAAGGCCGAGCCCAGGTACTGGAAGATCTCGACCAGCACGGCGGCGCCGCAGCCACTGGCAATTCCACTGAGCAGGGCGAGTGTTCGCCAGCGCCGCGGCGAGAGCAGTACCGCGGGGATGAGCACGGCGACGAACGGGAAACTGAAGGTGATCGTAGCGGTAAACGCGATCACCGTGACCACCAGCGAATAGTGGCGATGGGCGACGCTGCGCATCAGCAGTTCGCGTAGCCAGCCGGGAAGAACGTGAGTTTTCATGTCTGCGACAGTTCCGGGAAAGTCCGGCGGCAGGCCTCCGCGCGCTGCGTACAAGGGCTCGGGCGAGCTGCATGACTCCTGGAAAGCGCTTGTCCGTGCGATAGTGGGCAGGATATGCTTATGCTGGGTCAAGTCATTGATCAATCTCAATCGTCGCGGAGTATCTTCAACATGCTGCATTTTGCACGAATCATCGGCCTGCTCGGCACCCTGCTGATCAGCGCTCAGGTACTGGCGGTCGGTGTCGGCGACCTGTCGGGCAAAGAGGCCTCGGCCGGTCTCAAGGAAGCGCTCTCGCGGGGAGCAGACATGGCCGTCAGCCAGCTCGGCAAGCCCAACGGTTTCATGGGCGACGCGCGCGTGCGCATCCCGCTGCCAAAATCCCTGCGCGCGGCCGAGAAGATGATGCGCACACTGGGAATGAAGAAGCAGGCCGACGAGTTGATCGAGACGATGAACCGCGCCGCTGAACTGGCGGTGGTCGAGGCCAAGCCGATCCTCCTGGAGTCGGTGCAGAAGATGACCATTGACGATGCGCGAGGCATCCTCGCTGGCGGCGACGACGCGGCCACGCAGTACTTCCGACGAACCACCTCGACTGCTCTTGGCAAGAAGTTTCTGCCAATCGTCAAGCAGGCGACAGCCAAGGTGCAGCTTGCCGATCAATACAACGAATATGCCGGGCAGGCAGCCAAGCTTGGCCTGCTCGAGGAGAAGGACGCCAATCTCGACAGCTACGTGACGCAGAAGGCGCTCGACGGCCTGTTCGTGATGATTGCCGAGCAGGAAAAGTCGATCCGCCAGGATCCCGTCGGCACGGGCTCCAAGCTACTGCAAACCGTATTTGGGGCCGTTGGCAAGTAGCCGGCGAGGCAGCGCGTGTGCGCCGGTGCAATGCCGCCCATGGCTTCCTGCCGCGATGTGCCGGGAGGACGACGCTGCGCCACTCCTCGACGACGGGTCGTGGCTTCGGATTCGCCCTCGGTGTAGAACGTAAGAGCTCCATGCTTGCCGAAGACGCCATGGCACCCTGCCTTTCGCCCCGGTGGCCGCCCTGAGGAGCCACCGCCTGTGAAGCTTGTGTTTGCGCTGCTGGCGTCGCTGCTGTGTTCACTCGCTGTCGGCGATCCTGCCCCCTTGCTTGGTATGTCGCGCGGCCAGTCGGCGCCGCCGCCGATCATCGCTGGCCGTGCCAGCTTCTACAGTTCGGCCTTTCACGGACGCAAGACGGCCTCGGGCGAGGTCTATCGGCATGACACGATCTCCGCGGCCAGCAGTCGCTTTCCCCTCGGTATGACCGTGGCTGTCCGCCGCGTGCTGTCGGCTCGCTGTGTCGTGGTCAAGATCAATGACCGCATGGGCCATCGGAGTCGGCTGATCGATCTGTCGCGCGAGGCAGCGGTCCGTCTCGGCATGATTGAGGCGGGCGTTACCGATGTCGAAGTCGTACCCCTGCCGTCGTACCTCCTGGGCCATGAGCAAGCCTGCGCGCTTGCTTTTGCGCCGCCGGTCCACCTGCACGCCGACCCGTAGCCGGGTCACCGCGGCGGGTTCCGTGGTGACCAGAAGGGGGCCAACAACACGTTTCGGTGTGCCGACGCTCTTTGTCGATTCCTGGTCATTTCTGGTGGCGGGGGCAGGGCCATGACGGCTGGCACGTCTGCCAGGGTTGACCTCCTTTGCCGAACTCGGGAATACTCGTCACCTGCCTGTTCCTGGCTGCGGCTTGCGGGTTGCGGGAGCCGTCGTGAGTGAATGCCTCGCGGAGCATGGCGTACGGGTTTGTTCGATCCGTGGCTTGCACCGACCACGATCGGGGCGGTAGCGTGCGGCCGCCGCAAGGCGCGCCATAGTTCGTGACCAGGGGAGGAGATGATGGACGACAAGCTTGAGGTGGAAACGCCACGCAGCAAGAAGTCGGTCGCACTTTCCGGGGTGATGGCCGGCGACACGGCGATCTGTTCGGTGGGCCGTGCGGGCAACGATCTGCACTACCGCGGCTTCGATATCATTGCCCTGGCCGAGCATGCCACATTCGAAGAAGTGGCCTACCTGCTGCTTTACGGACGACTGCCCACGTTCACGCAGCTCAAGCAGTACCGCAAGAAACTCAAGACGCTGCGTGGCTTGCCGGTGATGCTCCGGCCGATGCTGGAGAACCTGCCGGCCTCGGCACACCCGATGGACGTCTTGCGCAGCGGTTGCTCGGCGCTCGGAACGATCCTGCCGGAAGCGCAGGATCACAACCCCGGGGCCGCGCGCGAGATCGCCGACCGACTCATCGCCAGCTTTGCCTCGATGCTGCTCTATTGGTATCACTGGTCGCACAATGGCCGGCGCATCGAAACCGAGACCGATGACGATTCGATTGCCGCACATTTTCTGCACCTCCTGTGCGGCAAGGCACCGACGGCTCTGCAGGCGAGGAGCCTCGACAAGTCGCTGGTCCTTTACGCCGAGCACGAATTCAACGCCTCGACCTTTGCCGCGCGGACCATCACCGGTACCGGTGCCGACCTCTACGCGGCGATCAGCGGCGCCATTGGCGCGCTCAGTGGCCGCCGGCATGGTGGCGCCAACGAGGTCGCTTTCGAGATTCAGAGCCGCTACAACGATGGGGCGCACGCCGAGAACGACATTCGCCGGCGGCTGGCGAACGGCGAGATCATCATCGGCTTCGGACATCCCCTTTACACCATCGCCGATCCGCGCAACAAGGTGATCCGCGCGGTTGCCGAACAACTGTGCACCGATGGCGACAACATGGTGCTGTTCGACATCGCCAGCCGTATCGAGTCGGTGATGTGGGAAGAAAAGCGCATCTTTCCCAACGTCGACTGGTTCTCGGCGGTTGTCTACCACATGCTGGCCGTGCCGACGCCGATGTTCACGCCCCTGTTCGTCATCGCCCGGACCAGCGGCTGGGTGGCGCATGTGATCGAGCAACGGATCGACGGAAAACTGATTCGCCCTTCGGCCAACTATGTCGGGCCCGAGGCGCAGGAGTTCGTCGCCATCGCGGAACGAAACTGAAACCCCATGACGACACGCATCCCAGCCACTCGCCCTGACCCGGACCGGATCCTGGTCGGCATTGCCGACTACGTCCTGGACTTCCGGATCCAGGCGCGAAGCTCCTTCGAGACCGCGCGTTACTGCCTGATCGATGCCCTCGGCTGCGGGCTGGAAGCGCTCAACTTTCCGGCGTGCACTCGGCTGATTGGACCGATCGTCGACGGAACGGTGGTGCCGCACGGTGCCCGAGTCCCGGGCACCGGCTTTCAACTCGACCCGGTTCAGGCGGCCTTCAACATTGGTACCCTGATTCGCTGGCTCGACTTCAACGACACCTGGCTGGCGGCCGAATGGGGTCATCCCTCGGACAATCTCGGCGGTATTCTCGCCACGGCCGACTGGCTGTCGCGGACCCGTGTGGCCAGCGGGCAAGTGCCGCTACAGATGCAGCAGGTGCTCGAAGCGATGATCAAGGCTTATGAGATTCAGGGCGTTCTGGCGCTCGAGAACAGCTTCAATCGCGTCGGGCTCGATCATGTCGTGCTCGTCAAGGTGGCGACCGCTGCCGTGTGCACCTGGCTGATGGGCGGCGAGCGCCAGCAGATCATCAACGCCGTCTCGCAGGCCTTTGTCGATGGTCAGCCCCTGCGCACCTATCGGCACGCGCCGAACACCGGTTCGCGCAAGTCGTGGGCCGGCGGTGATGCCACCGCGCGTGGCGTGCTCCTGGCGCTCTTTTCGATGCGCGGCGAGATGGGCTATCCGTCGGTATTGACGACCAGGACCTGGGGTTTCTATGACGTGCTGTTCCGCGGGCAGGAGTTCCGCCTGTCGCGACCCTACAGCAACTACGTGATGGAAAACGTGTTGTTCAAGATCAGTTTTCCGGCCGAGTTTCATGCCCAGACGGCAGTCGAGTGTGCGGTCAGGCTGCATCCACAGGTCTGCATACGGCTCGATGCAATCGACAGAGTGATGATTCGCACACACGAATCGGCCCTGCGGATCATCGACAAGAAGGGGCCGCTGCACAATCCGGCCGATCGCGACCATTGCCTGCAGTACATGGTCGCCTTTGCCCTGATCCATGGCAGATTGACCGCCGAAGCCTACGAGGACGACGCGGCGGCGGACCCGCGCCTGGACGCTCTGCGTGCCAAAATCGAGGTCGTCGAGGAAGCGCGCTTCTCGGTGGACTACCTGGATCCCGACAAGCGCTCGATCGCCAATGCGCTCCAGGTGTTCTTTGCCGACGGCAGCCGCACCGCGGAAGTGGTCGCCGAGTACCCGCTCGGGCACCGTCGCCGACGCCTGGAAGGCATTCCGGTGCTGGTCGAGAAGTTCAGGAGCCATCTGGCGCGCCGTTTCCCTCGCGAGCAGCAGGAGCGTATCGTCAAGGCGTCGCTCGACACGCAGGGCCTTGGAGCCCTGGCGGTGAATGACTATCTCGACCAGTACGTTCCGGGAGCTGCGGCAGTTCCGTCTTGACCCGCGGGCAGCCGGGCTCCGGCCTGCGCTGCCGCACATCCGAGCCTGGTAGGAGGGCAAATGAGAGGCAATCTGGGCGCCATCGCGCTGATCCTGGTCGGTGTGCTGGCACTGGCCATCAATCTTGGGGCAATCGAAATCGATATCGCACGTTTGCTGCGTACCTGGTGGCCGGTGTTGCTGATCGTCCTCGGTGTCGGGATGTTTCTGGCGCCGGGGACCGACAACCGGCGCAAGCCTGACTGAGGCGCTCTGTTCGCCGGCCGCGTCGCTTGACGTCTTGGGACGATTCCCGCTCAGGGCCGGCAGGCGTGTCGGTATAATCGCGAGTCGTGGAACATCCTGCTGCGCTACTACCCCGAGCCTCCGCCTTCGCCGCGGCGGTGTGGCGTCTGCGCGGCCGCAGCCGGCCACTGACGGGTCTCGAAAGTCTCGCCCGCTTTCCCGTCCAGGCCGAACTCGTCCGCACCTTGTCCGGCCCCGACGAGTTTCGCGAAACCCTGTTTGCGCGAATCGCCGGGGCCGCGAAGCGAGTCCTGATCGCGGCGCTCTACCTCCAGGACGACGATGCGGGCCGCGAAGTGCTGTCGGCCCTCTACGCCGCCAAGGCGGCGCGGCCCGGCCTGCAGATCGCGGTCTTCGTCGATTGGCATCGCGCTCAGCGCGGGCTGATCGGCAAGGGTGCGAGTGCCGGCAATGCCGCCCTGTATGCGGACATGGCGCAGCGCTTCGGTCCCGGCGTGCCGATCTATGGCGTGCCGGTGCAGACTCGCGAGTTGATGGGTGTCATGCACCTGAAGGGCTTCGTCATCGACGACGCCGTTCTCTACAGCGGCGCCAGCCTCAATGACGTCTACCTGCATCGCCACCAGCGCTATCGCCTGGATCGTTACCATCTTGTCGAGAATCGGCCGCTGGCCGACAGCCTGGCCGCGCTAATGAGTCAGGTTCTGCGGCCGAACCCGGCTGTCGGTTTCCTGGATTCGGCGGTGCGAGCCAAGACGGGCGCGCTGCGTGGTGCCATCGGCCGCTTGCGCCGAACGCTTGCCAGCAGCGCGTATGGCGTGACATCGGAGCCGATCGGCAACGGCGAGGTCGGGATCACCCCGCTACTCGGTTTCGGTGCCCGCAGGAATCAGCTCAACACGGTGATCCTGCAATTGATCCAGCGTGCCGAACGGCGACTGGTTCTCTACACGCCCTATTTCAACTTGCCGGGTCCGGTTCGCCTGGCGATCGAAGAGCGGCTCAAGCGACGATGCCACGTGACCATCGTGCTCGGCGACAAGACCGCCAACGACTTCTACATGCCTCCCGAGGAGCCGTTCACGGCGATTTGCGCCCTGCCGTATCTGTACGAAAGCAACTTGCGGCGCTTCTGCAAGGCGCACCAGAAGGCTATTGACCAGGGACTGCTCGACCTGCACCTGTGGCGCCACGACAATCACAGTTTTCATCTGAAGGGTCTGCTGGTGGACGACGACTACGCGCTGATCACCGGCAGCAACATCAATCCGCGGGCCTGGCGGCTGGACCTCGAGAACGGCCTGCTGATCCACGATCCGCAGAGCCGCCTCATCGAGCAACACTGGGTCGAACTCGAGCGGATTCTGGCGCACACCCGGCGGCTGGAACATCACCAGGCGCTCGAGGCCGCCGACACCTACCCGTTGCCGGTGCAGCGCCTTCTCAAGCGCCTGGCCCGTACGCGTGCCGACCGTCTGGTGAATCAGGTGCTCTGATGGCCAGGCCAGACAGCGTCTGCCGGAGAGCATGCAGGTCGCTCTTCTTGTCGTAGAAGGCATAAGCGCCGGCTTCCAGGCATCGCTTGCGGTAGACGTCCTCCGCGAAGTTCGTGAATACCAGCACCTTCACGCTCGGCTGCTCCGCGCTCACCGCGCGCAGAACCTCCAGCCCGCTGCCGTTCACAAGCTGAATATCGAGCAGGACGATGTCGGGTGGGTTGCTGCGAATGCGTGCGATGGCCGCGGCGGGAGTTTCGAACTCGCCCACCACCTCCGCCCCTTCGATCCGCGCGAGCATCTCGCGCAGCATCGCCCGGACAACGGCTGAATCATCGACGATCAGGATTGACATCACGGCCCGTTCCAAGAAAAAGCGTATGCCGGAGCAGCAGTTTTTCGACCTGCTCATGCACCATCAGCGCAACGTTGGGCAGGAGGCTGAGTGAGGTCAGGCCCGGGACGCTGGTAACCCCCCGGCGCAGAACAATCACGATCAGCGGACTGGTGCAGGTAGAGGATCGGCTGGCCAACAAGGCATGCACAAAAGCGCGAGATGCTGTTCCCCAACTGATGACTATCACATCCGGCGTGTGCCTCGCGGCACAGTCGTAGGCGTCTTCAATCGAACGGGCGGTTGCCACCAGATCAACTGCTTCGTTCGCCCGAAGCGCACCGCCAACATCGTCCAGGAACAGGTTGTCCGTGTCGACCAGGAGGAGACGCGTGCGGTCGTGGTGCAGGTGGGGCGATGCGCAGGGGGCCATGGTTATCTCCGCTGCCACTGATTCGCCAGAAGAAAGAGTTCCTCCGTGCGCGAATCCATGGGCAGCCCGCATCATCTCCCACACGCCGAGTATCCACTATCGGTGTCGCGTGTAATTTTCTCGTAGGGGATGGCCGACACGGCAGCTGTCGGCGAATCCCTACACGAACAGCGTGCCAAGGCGCTGGACGGAGGAGCAGCCGACGCGCATGCGGGGCCTGTCGCCGAACGAACCGAACAAGGACCGGCTTGCCGCTCTATCCCGGCGGCGCCGGTTCACGACAGCATGCCCTTATCGAGGGCATAACGGGTGAGTTCCGCGTTGCTGTGCAGCCCCGTCTTTTCGACAATTCGCGCACGATACGTGGTCACCGTCTTCGGACTGAGATGCAGCGCCTCGGCGATCTGGGTCAGGCTTTCCCCGGAGGCAAGCCGTCGCAGCACTTCGATTTCCCGGTCGGACAGCGCATCGGAAGCAGATTTCCTGCCTTGCCCCACTTCCACCGCCAATTGCTCCAAGAGCGCGGGGCTCACATGCCGACCACCACCGGCGACTTTGCGTATCGCTGCGAGTAGCGTTCCAGGGGGGCTGTTCTTGGTGAGGTAGCCGGACGCGCCGGCTTTCAGCGCGCGCACGGCGTAGACCTCCTCGGCGTACATGCTCAGCATCAGCACGGCAATCCTCGGCCGCTCCGCCTTGATCTGTTTCAGCAGGTCAAGACCGCCCTTGCCCGGCAGCCCGATATCGACCAGCGCGACATCGAACTCGTTCTGGCGGATCATGCTGATCGCCTGCTCGGCGTTCTCCGCCTCGCTTACGACCTCCATATCGTCCGTCTGAGCCAATAGCAGCCGCAAGCCGCCGCGGACCACGGCGTGATCATCCACCAGCAGGATCTGAAGCTTGCGTTCGTTCATTGCGCCTCAAAGCGGCATGTGCAGAACAAGGATGGTGCCTTTCCTAACGCCGCGCGACAGCGCGATACTGCCGCCAAACCGGGCGGCACGTTCCTGCATTCCGAGCAGACCCCAGGATTTGGCCTTGATCAGGGCATCATCGCCAATCCCCACACCGTCATCTTCGACGGCAATCGTGACGGCGCCGGCCGCATGGCGAACACAAATCTCGGCGCGCGACGCCTGGGCATGGCGGACGAAGTTGTTCAGCGCTTCCTGGACGATGCGAAACATTGCTGTGGCACGGTCGGGGTCGACATCGATAGCCGCGACCTCCGTGGCGATCGAGACCTTGCATTGCAGGCCAGTCCGCTCCTCAATCTGCCCAGCATACCACTCGATGGCCGTCCATACGCCGAGGTGGTCGAGGACACTCGGTCGCAGATCGTTGATGATGCGGCGCATCGCATCCACGGCTGAATCCACCAACTGCAACGCCTGGGGAAGTTGGGCGTCGCCGGGCGGCGTTGCCTGTTGCGCACGCTCGATCGCCAGAGCGATTGCCCATCGGACGCCCGTCAGCGTGCTGCCGAGGTCATCGTGAAGTTCGCGCGCGATGCGCACCCGTTCATCCTCCCGAACTCGCTCCAGATACTGCGAAAGCTGTCGCAACTCTTCATTGGACGCCACCAGCAAATCCTGGCTATGTTTGAGCCTGGTCATATCAACCACGTTGACGAGAACGCCGTCGATGTCGCCATTGACGTTCCGATGTGGCGCGTAGGAGGACAAGGTCCAGAAGAGGCGTGGATCGTCGCGATGATCCAGTGCGGCCTCTGGCCTCAGCAGTTCCGTCGTGCCGCGCAGGCGCGGCACGAACTCGTCGGCGACGACCATTTCCCCCGCCAGCGCGCGCGCGAGCAGCGCTTCGATGCCGTGCTGTCGCGCGTCGGGGAACAAGTCATGAAGCTGCCTGCCGATCGCCGCCTCGCGTGGCAGCCCGATGGCACGTTCCAGGAAGCGGTTCCAGACAACTACCCTGAGCGCCCGATCATAGACCACGAATCCCTGATCGACATTGTCCAGGATCTCCTGGGCGAAACCCTCGGCCTGCAGGCGCGCGGTAATGTCCTGGACCGTGGCAACGAAGAAGTCCACGCTGCCGTCTTGATGCCGAACCGCTTTCACGTCTGCTGTCACGTTGACGAGCCTGCCATCCTGGCGCACGAAGCGCTTGTTCGTCTGAAAGCCATCCCTGGCGCCGCTCAAGACGCCTGCGAACAGGATCGATTCGGCGGCGCGGTCATCAGCATGCGTGAGCTCGGTCCAGGTCAGGTCGGCCAGTTCCTCGCGCGGGTAGCCGAGAATTTCGCACAGGCAGTCGTTGAAGCGCAGCCAGCGCATGTTGTCCGCTGACAGGATCGTCATGCCGACGAAGGGAAGATCGAAGAAGAACCTGAGCAGGCGATCCTTTTCAAGACCCTGGGCAGCCAACTCCAGTTGGTGTGTTCGCAGTTGCTGGCGCCACAGCAGGACGATGAGAACGGCGACGACCAGCACCGCCGAGGTGGCGACCAAGCTGACCCAGAAGACCAGATTGCGCAGCGGAGACAGTACTTCGTCGCGGTCGACTTTCGCCACCAGATGCCATGGCGTACCTGCCACCGGGCGGGTGGCGGCCAGTACGCCGACACCGCGGTAGTCCTTTCCCGTCATGACCTGCGCCGTGCCGGCCAGTACAGCGCGGGCGGCCGGCAGTTCGGGATCGGTCAGGGCTTGACTGAATAGCAGCGCCGTTCCCTTGCGATGGCGCAACTCGTTCAAATACAGGACGGCATCTCCCTCCTGGCGCACCAGCAGCGTCTCCGCGCTCGGGCTCGGCGTTGGCCAGCTCTGAATCAACGGGAACACGACACGTTCTACCGGAGTGTCGAGGATAACGGCGCCCACCACTTGCTGCCTGCCGTCCATTTTCTTGGTCAGCGGCGCAACCCAGTCGAGGTGGGCGCGGCCCGACTGACTCCGATAGAGATCTGTCGTCGCTACCTGGCTGGTCTGGAAGGCGGTGTGCAGCGCTTTCCGGACAGGTGCTTCGCCAGTTGTTTCGTCCAAGCCGAGGGCTAGGATCTGCCGGGCGTTACCGTCAACCACCACGAAGCCGTCGTAGGCATAGGCCCGCCTGAGCGTCTCGAGCCGGTCCAGGATGCGCTTGCGCGCACCGGGGTCCACCTCGCGCGTTGCCCGGACGGCGTCTTCGACGAGACCGGGGCTGGCGCTGAGGACCAGCGCATCACCACGTCGCTCGGCCAGCCACGCTTCGATCTGGCCCGCCTTCAGGTCGGCGATGGCGCCCAGATCGGCAAAGGCCTGCTGCTCGAGACGCGGGGTTTCCAGGTAAAAGATACCCACGCCGACCAGAGGCACGCTTGACAGCAAGCCCAGGATGACCGCAGCCACGCCACCTAGGCGTGACCTGCGCAGTCTGCTGGCGCTAAGGGACAGGAAATCCGACGGCACCGGCACGAGGATACGCAGCCGATCAAATGTCGTCAATCGAGCCCTGTTGCGAAGGGGGCTTCAAGGGGCAGAACGCGTCGGAACCCGGAAAAGAAAACGGGCAGCGCCGAAACGCTGCCCGTTGTCCTGGCCAAAGGAGGAGGCTATTGCTTCGCGGACTTGACGTCGCCGTCGGCACCGAAGCCCATCGTGTAGCCCATCGAAACGTGATGGAAGCGACCGGTGGCATGGTCGGCATGGATGGCGACACCGAACGGCGTCGCCTTGCCCTCGGCGAGAGGGCCGGAGAGCTTGCGCGTGAAGGTGACCGTATAGGTGTCGCCGGCCTTGCTGCCTTCCGCCTTGACGCCGGCGGTGCCGCCTTCCATGTTGCGCTTGTCGGTCACCGAGCCATCGACCACCTTGGCACCCTTGGCGCTCTTCCACTGCATCAGTTCGTAGGCGCCGTCCTTGGTGTACTTCGTCTTCTTGTCGTCCGCCCCCGGCATGGTGCGTGCGTCGCTGTGGCAGGTCGCCCAACAACCAACCTGCGCGCCTTGCGTTACCTTGTCGCTGGGGAACATGACGGCGACCTTGACATCGTTCTCCTTGTCGGCCGGATCGACGCCACCGGCCGGTGCCTTGAAGGTCAGGCGGATATAGGCGTTATCCTTGTCGTAGGCGCTCTGCACGCTGACCGGGAAACTCATTGTCTTCGGCGCGCCCTTGGGCTCGAGATCCTTGCCGGCAAGGCGCTTCATGTCGAAGTTGAGGCCACCCTTTTCCTCGTGGCAACCCACGCAGGTTTCGCCCTTGTTGATCCCGGTACGACCGCTATGGTCCGATTTCTTCATCACCCACTCGATCGGCGTCACGCCGGCGTGGAACACCTGAATGTCGCGTTTCGGAACCTTGCTCCAGTCGGGAGCAGCAGCCTGCGCGAACTGCGCACCGGAAACCAGCAACGCGCCGAAGAGGGCAAGGGAAACGCTCGTTCTTTTCATGACAAACTCCACTCAAGTAGTAGGTATTGATGCGGTCATCGCCGGCCAGGGGTGGCCCGGGTTTCTGGTCAGCGCCTGGCCGTGGATGGGATCTCGCCGGTCGTGTTCAGCGGGCCTACTCGTCTTCCTCTTCCGGCATGTTCTTTGGCTTCCTGTGCGCAATGCCCTTGTGGCAATCGATGCAGGTCTTTTTCTCGTCCTGACCGATCTTGTGCATCTTCGAGGCGCGCGCCTTCTGCTTTTCGATATCCATCGCCGAGAACGAATTCCGGCATTCGCGCGAATCGCTCCCCTTCATGCGCTCCCATTCGTGGCCCGCCAATTCGAGGCGCTTGGCCTCGAACTTCTCGGGAGTCGAGATCGTCCCCATGATCTTGCCATAGACCTCCTGGCTCGCCTGGATCTTGCGCATCATCTTGTGGCCCCAGTCCCTGGGCACGTGACAGTCGGAGCAATAGGCGCGGACGCCGGTGCGGTTGCTGTAGTGAATGGTCGTCTTGTACTCCTGATAGACGTTGTCCTTCATCTCGTGACAGCCGATGCAGAACTCGAGAGTGTTGGTTGCTTCCATCGCCGTATTGAAGCCACCCCAGAACAGGATGCCCGCGATGAAGCCGACCGACAGCAGGGCCAATAGCGAGTACTTGGCACTTGGGCGTTTGAGTGTTGCCCAGAAACCTGAGCCGTTATCGGACACGATGCTTCCCTCCCCCTGAGATTTCCACGCCTTCTGCCAAACGCCGAGGCTGGCGAGAGTCTAGCGGATCAGCCGATGCCGACGGTTTGATCTAGGTTAACAAATGGGAAAGTCGCGTCGGCGCTTGTCGCCCAGGGTGGTCAGGATCTCAGGGCTGCATGTTGTCGATGGGCAGGCGCAGATTCTGGCTGCCCGGCTTGACGCCCTTGAGGGTGCCGAGGATGTCCCCACGGGAACTCTGCGCCAAGCCGGCCAGCCGGCATGGTTGCCGGCGTCGGTACCTTCGGGGAAACGCTCCATGGCCTTGCAGGAGCAGGCGAGTCTATCCAGCATTGGCTGTGCTCGGGATTCTTCCTGGCTTTCTCTACCAGGTCGGCGACAATCTCCGCGATCTGCTGTGGCGGCAAGCGCGCGTGGACTGCCGCGCAGCGCATCGCCGGCAGCGGCGGGCAACGGGACAAGGAGGAACAGAACGCCCGGTCCGAACCACAGTAGCAGCGTCGTTTCGTTCAGTGGCAGCAGGTAACGGCATTAGGCGTCTGTCTTGGGATCCCCTACGCCAACAACCGAGAGGGACGAAGCGCCGTGGAGCGGAGGCAATGGTCCGTACCGAACATCCCGAATGTTTCTGTTCGATCGGAATGCATGAGGACGGGCGAGGAAGGCCTTCATGCCGACGCCCGGTTGCGTCAGGAAGACCGTTCCCGGAGGTGCCGCAGACCTGGCAAGAGCACCGGAATGTCGCTCTGGATGATGCTCCACAAAGTATCGTTGTCGATTCCCAGGTAGCCGTGAATCAGCCGGTTCCGGGTGGCGATGATCAGCCGCCACGGCACCTGTGGATTGGCAGCCCGTACGGTGTCCGGGATGTGAGTTGCAGCCTCGCCGATCAGTTCCAGATTGCGCAAGGTGGCGTCGTAGTTCAACTCATTGACGACGAACGCCGTCTGGTCGAGTTGGGCGGTGTAGGCGATCACCTTCTCTGCAAAGCCGATCATGTCGTCGACGTAGAACCGCCATTCGCGCGCTGGCCGCTCAGACATGGACGGCTTCTTTCTCGACGAATGGACGCAGCTCGGGGCGCAAAGCCTTGTCGGTCACCAGATCGATCGGCGCGCCGAACAGGTCTTCGAGGTAGAACTGAACGCCAAAGTAGCGCTCGGACGTAGCCGGACCATCAAAGCTGACGAGCACGTCAACATCACTGTCGTTCCGCGCCGCGTCGCGTGCGGTTGATCCGAACAGCGCAAGTTCCGTCACTCCGTAGCGAGCAGCCAGTATGGGTTTGCTACGCGTGAGCAGCTCGATGGCGAGTGACCGATTCACTTCTGTCTCCATGCAATCCGGTAAATCAGCGTCATCAGGGCTGCACTTGGTCGATGAGCAGGCGCAGATTCTGGCTGCCCGGTTTCACGCCCTTGAGTGTGCCGAAGAGGTCGCCACTCGAACTCTGCGCGATGCCCGCCTTGGCGATGCGTGCCTCGACGCTGACTGTCCTGAAGTCCGATATCTTCCGGCCGCCGCCCAATGCCATTGAGTCGTCGAAGCGAAAGCGCAGGGGCAGGTCGGCAACCGTGGCCCGCATGGCGGCGAGTGGCATGCGCGGACCGTCCTCGGCGCGCGCGAAGACGAAGAGTATGTCGTTCGGTTTGGCCTGACCGGCAAGCTTGCCGCTCAGGGTCACTTCGCCGCTGACGGCGCCGGCGCCGGCATTCGGTTTCGTGCCGGGTTTGTCGCCGGCCGCCTGGGCCGCGGCGATCTCGCGCGCTTTGGCTATCGCCGCCTCGAGCGCGCGCGCTTCTTCGGATCCGGGTTCGAGTTGGGCGAGCAAGCGTGCCCAGTAAGTGGCGGCGGCGGCGAACTGCTGGCGGTCGCTCGCCGCCGCGCCGGCGAGCAGTAGCGCCTGCGGTTCGTCCGGGTCGATGCTGAGCGCACGTTCGACCAGTTCGCTGGGCTTGCCCTGGAGGCTGCCGCCATGACTCCGGCTGAGAACGTCAGCATAGTCGCCGAGCAGCGCCGCATCCTGGTCCACGAGTGTACCGGCACGGCTGTAGGCTTCGGCAGCTTCGGGGAAACGCTCCATGACCTTGTAGGAACGGGCGAGCATCACCCAGCCCTGGCTGTCATCGGGATTCTTCCTGAGTTTTTCGACCAGACCGGCGACCATTTCCGCGATCTGCTGTGGCGCCAGCCGTGCCTGCCGCTGCAGCGGGTCGAGCGCACGCGGACTGCCGAGCAGCGTATAGCCGGCAGCGGCGGCCAGCGGGATGATGACGAGCAGCGCGAGGGCAGTCTTGCGGCCACCCGAGTCGTTCCCTGCCGGGGTTGTGGTCGCTGGCTGGACCTCGTCGAGCAAGCGGCGCTGCAACTCGTTTCTGGCCGAAACGAAGTCGGCCTCGGCGAGCAGGCCGTCGTTGCGCTCGCGCTCCAGTTCGCTGATCTGGTCGCGGAAAACCGCCAGATTGGCTTCGCGACGGTCGGCGGTGCCTGATGCTCGCGGCGCACGCCAGAGCGGCGGCAACAGAAGTGCGATGACGGCGACGACGAGCAGCGCCGCGACGATGATGAAGCCGGTCATGAGAGTCCTTGACGAGAATCCGTGTCCTGCAGCAGCGTGTCTGCCTGACGCTGTTCGTCGGCGGTCAGCGGCGTGTCGCTGATGGCCCGGTCACGGCGGCGCAGGTAAAGCACCAGCGCGGCGAGGCCGCCGACGAACAGAACGCCAGGCCCGAACCACAGCAGCAGAGTCGTTCCCTTGAGTGGCGGCCGATAACGGACGAAGTCGCCGTAGCGGCTGACCATGAATTCCATGATCTCGGCGTCGCTTCGCCCGTCCTTGATCAGCGTGCGGATCTCGCGCCGCAGGTCGTTGGCCAGTTCCGCGTGTGAACCGGACAGCGATTCATTCTGGCAGACGAGGCAGCGCAGTTCGGTGGAGATGGCGACCAGCCGCTTCTCGGTCACCTCATCCTCGGCGAGGGGCTGGGCTTCCCCGGCGTGCAGGCCGCCCGCGCCGAAGCTTCCCAGGGCGACCAGCAGAACGATCAGCCAGCGCCTCATTTCGACAGCTCCGCCAGCAGCGGCAGGATCTTGCCGGAGTAGACCTCGGGGGTGATCGGGCCGGTGTGCTTCATGCGGATGATGCCGGCCCGGTCGATGACGTAGGTCTCCGGCACGCCATAGACCCCGTAGTCGATGCCGACGCGACCGTCGATGTCGAGTGCCGACAGCGCATACGGATTGCCGTGTTTGGCGAGCCAGGCGGCGGCACGCTCGATCACCAACGGTTTTTCCGCTCCGGCGGCGACCTTGTCGATGTCGATCGCGCCATCACCACGCACCTCCTTGTAGTTCAGGCCGATCAGCGGAACAGTCTGGCGTTTCGCCAGTTCGACGAGCACCGGATGTTCCTGCCGGCACGAAACGCACCACGATGCCCAGACATTGAGCAGCCAGACCTTGCCGAGCATGTCTTTCGGCGAAAAAGTCTGCTCCGGCGCTGCCAGTTGGGGCAGCGCGAAGTCGGGCGCCGGTTTGCCGACCAGCGGCGAGGGTACGTCGCGCGGATTGAGGTTGAGCCCGACGGCGAGCAGGGCGACGAGAACGACAAAGCCGATAAGTGGCCAGAGGAAGCGGTTCATGGGTGTTTTCTCAGGCGTTCTGGGCCAGCGAAACCGGTGGCGCGGGCGAGTGGGCGGCTGCCTTGACCCGGTAGCGGCGGTCGGTCATGGCGACCAGGCCACCAAGCGCCATCAGTACGCAGCCGCCCCAGATCCAGTCGACAAAGGGTTTGTAATAGACGCGAACGGCCCAGGCGGCATCCGGCCTGGCCTTGTCGATCGGTTCGCCAAGCGAGACATAGACGTCGCGCAGTAAGCCGGTATCGATCGCTGCTTCGGTCATCGGCATCGACGAAGCGACGTAGAAGCGTTTTTCCGGGAACATCTTGCGGATCGTCCGGCCCTCGCTGACGAGGTCGATGTCGCCGACCAGCGCCCGGTAGTTCGGCCCCTGCGCCGGACGTACGCCGTTGAAGCGGAAGGTGTAGCCGCCGACGCTGACCGTATCGCCGATTTCCATCTTGACGTCCTTCTCGGCCTGATAGGCGCCGACCATCGTCACGCCGACGATGAACACGGCGATACCAAGGTGCGCCAGATGCATGCCGAAGAAACTGCGCGGCTGCCGGCGTGCCGCGGTGAAGAACGACTGGCCGGCGCGTGTCGAGCGCACCCGGTCGACGAAATTGAGCAGCGCGCTGAGAACGATCCACGCCGCCAGCAGGAGGCTCAGCGCCACCAGCGGTTTCCACTCGCCAAACACAAAGGGTGCACCGACGCCGACCAGCGCCGCCGCCAGGAAAGCCCAGCGCAGGGTACGCGCCAGTTCGCCGACGCTGGCCTGTTTCCAGCGGGCAAAGGGCGCGACGCCGATCAGGAACGCTGCCGGCAGCATAAGCGGTACGAAGACGGCGTCGAAGTAGGGTGGGCCGACCGACAGCTTGCCGGCGCCGAGTGCGTCGATCAACAGCGGATAGAGGGTGCCGAGGAGCACCGATGCGCAGGCGACGACCAGCAGCACGTTGTTGGTGAGCAGCAGCGACTCGCGCGAGAGCAGCGCGAAGCGGCCACCCAGCCCCACCTTCGGCGCACGCCAGGCAAACAGCGCCAGCGAGCTGCCGATGACGGCCACCAGGAAGACGAGAATGAAGATGCCGCGGCGCGGGTCGGTGGCAAAGGCATGTACCGAAGTCAACACGCCGGAACGGACCAGGAAGGTGCCGAGCAAGGAAAGCGAGAACGCCGAGATCGCCAGCAACACGGTCCAGTTCTTGAAACTGCCGCGCTTCTCGGTCACCGCCAGCGAGTGCACCAGCGCCGTGCCGACCAGCCAGGGCATGAACGATGCGTTCTCGACCGGATCCCAGAACCACCAGCCGCCCCAGCCGAGTTCGTAGTACGCCCACCACGAGCCCAGCGCGATGCCGAGGGTCAGGAAAACCCATGCCGCCGTCGTCCACGGTCGCGACCAACGCGCCCAGGCGGCGTCGAGCTGGCCTGAAAGCAGTGCGGCGATGGCGAAAGCAAAGGCGACCGAGAAACCGACATAGCCCATGTAGAGCATCGGTGGGTGAAAGATCAGCCCCGGGTCCTGCAGCAGCGGGTTGAGGTCGCGCCCCTCTTCGACGGCCGGCAGAACGCGCTCGAAGGGGTTCGAGGTGAGCAGGATGAAGAGCAGGAAGCCGGCGGTAAGCAGCGCGAGAACGCCGAGCACGCGCGCGACCATGGGCGCGGGCAGCGCTCTCGACAGTCCGGCAACGGCCAGCGTCCACAGCACCAGCATCACCACCCACAGTAGCAGCGAGCCTTCGTGGCCGCCCCAGACGGCGGCAACGCGGTACTCGAGCGGCAGCAGCGTGTTCGAATGCTGGGCGACATAGACCACCGAGAAATCGTTCTGGATGAAGGCGGTGGTCAGGCAGCCGAAGGCGAACGCCAGCAGCAGTCCCTGCGCCGCCGCCGCCGGGCGGGCCAGCGCCATCCATGGTTGGCGATTGGTGTGGGCGCCGATCAGTGGCAGCGTACCCTGCACGAGGGCCACGCAGAGCGCGAGAATGAGCGCAAAGTTGCCGAGTTCCGGGATCATGAGCGTGTCGTCCGCATTACTGCTTGATGGTCTTGGCGGCGGCTTCGCTAGCCGCCTTGTTGGCTGCTGCCCGCTGGTGCGCGTCGCCGACGGCCTTGGCGGCCTCCGGCGGCATGTAGTTCTCGTCGTGTTTGGCCAGGACCTCGCTGGCGGCGAAGACGCCATCTTCGCCCAGCCTGCCTTGCGCGACGACCCCTTTGCCCTCGCGGAAGAGATCGGGCAGGATCCCCTTGTAGGCTACCGTCATGTCCTTGTCGGTGTCGGTGACGACGAAGCGCAGCGTCACTCCGTCGGCCTCGCGCTGCAGGGAGCCTTCCTTGACCATGCCGCCGATGCGGAAGTTCTTGCCCCTGGGGGCTTCGCCGGCGGCCACCTGGGTTGGCGAGAAAAAGAACACCAGATTGCTCTGGAAGGCATTGAGCACCAGCGTGGCGACGATGCCCAGAATCGCCAGACCACCAGCGATCAGGGCGAGGCGCTTGTGACGAGGTTTCAACCGTGACTCCTGCGCGTTGTGGTGAGGGGTTCGCTGGCGGCGCGGGCTTCCGATCTCTCGGCGCGGAGTTGTCGCTTGAGGCGCGCGACCAGTTTCTTCCGACCCCGCCGCAGCAGCATCGGTTCCGCCACCATGAGCAGCGCCATGACCGCGACCGATCCCCAGACGTACAGACCATGGTTGCCCATCGCCAGAAAATCGCCAAGGCTGTTCCAGTGCATGGGCCTACTCCCTTTCGCCGAGCAGGGCGCGCACCCAGTCGGTGTGCCGCTCGCGCTCGAGCATGATCGTGCGCACGCGCATCAGGGCGACCGCGATGCTGTACATCCAGCAGGCGAGTGCGCAGAGCAGCATTCCCCAGAGCATCATCGCCGCCATGCTCGGCGCTTTCGTCAGGCTGACCGAAGCCCCCTGGTGCAGCGTGTTCCACCACTTGACCGAAAAATAGATGATCGGAATGTTCACCACACCGACCAGCGCGAGGATCGCGCCGGCCTTGTCGGCCCGGCGCGGGTCGTCTATCGCCGCCTGCAAGGCGATGAAGCCGATATACAGGAAGAGCAGGATCAGCTCGGATGTCAGGCGTGCGTCCCAGACCCACCAGGCGCCCCACATCGGCTTGCCCCACAGCGCGCCGGTCCACAGCGACAGGAAGGCGAAAAGGGCGCCGGTCGGCGCCAGCGCGGAGGCCATCATTCCCGACAGGCGCGTGTTGAAAGCCAGACCGGTGCCAGCCCAAAAGGCCATCACCAGGTAGATGAACATCGACATCCAGGACGCGGGCACATGCAGGAAGATGATTCGATAGCCCTCGCCCTGCTGCGCGTCGGTCGGCGCGAGCAGGAAGCCGATGCTCAGTCCGGCGACGCCGAAAATCGCGGCCAGCGCCCAGAACCACGGGATCAGCTTGCCGGCAAGCGGGTAGAAGGTCTGCGGGCTGGCGTATCTGAACCAGTTGATCACTCGGTTACTCATCGTTGGCTGCCGGGAATCATTCCAGGGCGATCCTCAGGGCCGCGGCAGTCGGCCACGGCGCAAAAAACACGCCGCCGAGCGCCAGGGCGCCGAGCAGCGACAAATGGGCCTGCGGGCCAAGCCCGCTGACCGTCGCGTCGACCGCGCCGGCACCGAAGATCAGCACCGGAACGTAGAGCGGCAGGACCAGCAGCGACAGCAGCACGCCGCCACCGCGCACCCCCAGCGTCAGTGCTGCGCCTATCGCGCCGATCCCGGAAAGCGCCGGCGTGCCGATCAGCAGCGACAGCGTCAGTACCGCCAGCGCGTCGTTGGCCAGATCGAACTGGATTCCCAGCACCGGTGCCAGCAGCACCAGCGGCAGGCCGGCGACCAGCCAGTGCGCGATGACCTTGCCGAACACGATCAGACCCAGGGGCTGCGGCGCCAGCGCCAGTTGTTCGAGCGTGCCGTCGCGATGGTCGTCGGCAAACAGCCGCGGCAGCGACAACATCGTCGCCAGCAGTGCAGCGACCCACAGGACTCCCGGCGCCAGCTTGCGCAATTGGTCCGCATCCGGCCCGACGCCGAGCGGGAAGAGACTGACGACGATGATGAAAAAGAACGTCGCCGCGACGATGTCGGCCTGTCGCCGCATCGCCAGTCGCAAGTCGCGGCCGATGACGGCGCGGATCAATACTAGCATTCTGTCAGCGCGTGGCGAGCGTCGCCGGCTTCCTCGGTGCCAAGCCAGAGCTCGCGTACGGCTCCCGCCGGCACCGCTACCGACTGGTGGGTGGTGAGGACCGTCAGTCCGCCGCGCTGCAGATGGGCGCCGATCAGTCGGGCGACGAGGTCGACGGCCGCCGTGTCGAGTGCGACATAGGGTTCATCGAGCACCCACAGCGCGCGCTTCTCATGCACCAGGCGGGCCAGCGCCGCGCGGCGTTTCTGCCCCTGCGACAGATAGCGGCAGGCGAGGTCCTCGCGGCCATGCAGTCCGACCTGTTCGAGAGCATCGAGTGCCGAGTCCTCGTCGAGCGCCTCCTGCGCCAGTCTGGCCGCAGACAGAAGGTTTTCGAGTGGCGTCAGTTCCTCCTTGATCGCGTTCTGGTGACCGAGGTAGCACAGTTCGCTGCGAAACTCCTCGCCAAGCTTGCGGATCGGCTTGCCGCGCCAGCGGATCTCGCCGCTCGCTGCTGGCGTCATGCCGCACAGCATGCGCAACAGGCTTGTCTTGCCCGAGCCGTTCCTGCCCTGCAGATAAAGCATTTCGCCGCCATCCAGGCGGAAGCTGACGCCGGCAAACAGGCGGCGCTCGCCGCGTACGCATTCCAGTTTCGAAGCTTCAAGCATGCAGGGGTAGATCGCGCAAGTGACCGAGGCCGGCGAGGGCGTATTGTGAAGGCGGGAGTTTAGCCCCGGATTGATCGAAATCAAAATCGATTCAAAGGCTTTTAGTAGTCTCTTGAGATATTTTCGGGGAGTGTGGCGTGGAAGCGGGGTCTCTGCAGCTATCGCTGACGTGGGACGGGACGCAGATTGTTGCGGCCCGCGTCGCTTCGACCCGGCCGCCGGTGGCACGTGCCTTGCGCGGACTGCCGGCGGCGCGGGTTCTGGAAGTGGTTCCCCGCCTGTTCAGCCTCTGTCGCCACGCGCAGGGAGCGGCCGCACGGCTGTCCCTGCAGGCGGCGCGTGCTGAACCAGCGCGACTCGACGCCAGGCTGGATCTGGGGCTGAACGTTGCGCTCGAAGCGATTGCCGAGCACCTCCACCATCTCCTGATCTCCTGGCCACAGATGATCGGTGTGCCTTGCCGGTCCAACCCCGGCCGGGAACTCGCGTTCTGGCGCAGGCGCCTGCACGGCGCCGTCGACGCGACGACCGCCGCGGCCCTGGCAGGTGAACTCACGACCTGGCTGGACGAACTGCACTCGCCGCAGTTCGATGACCTCGCCAGCGCTGATGCGGTGGCTTTGTTGCCTTCGCTCTCGGCCGCCGGGTGGGCGCCACAAGTCGACAGTGAGGCCTTTGCCGATTTGCCGACCTTTGCCGGTCAGCCGGCCGAAACCGGCGTGCTTGCCCGGCACGCTGGCCAGGCCGGGGTGGCTGCCTTTCTCGCCAAGGGTCGGCGGGTACGCGCGCGGCTGCTGGCGCGCCATGCCGAGCTGCGCTGGCTGGCGCAAGGCCTGGCTGACCTGACCCGCGTCGGCACTCTCGTGGACGCGGCGACGGTGGGCGAAGGCTGCGGGCTGGCGCGCGTCGAAACGGCGCGTGGAACCTTGCTGCACTGGATCGAACTCGCCGGCGACCGCGTCGGGCGCTATCTGATCGTCGCGCCGACCGAATGGAACTTTCATCCGCAAGGCGCTTTTGTCCGCGAGATCACCGGCTGTCCGGTGGCGACGCACGCCGACGCCCTGCTCGCGGCGGGCCGCCTGGCCCTGTCGCTCGATCCTTGCGTTCCCTACGCGTGGAGCATCGACGATGCATGAAATGTCACTGGCTGTCGGCATCCTGCAGATTGTCGAAGAGGCGGCGCGGGCGCAGCGTTTCCAGCGCGTACGGTCAATTGTGCTGGAAATCGGCGAACTCTCGGCGGTCGAACCCGAGGCGATGCGCTTCTGTTTCGACGCCGTCAGCCGCGGCACGCTGGCCGACGGCGCCGAACTGGATGTAATAACTGTGGCGGGCCAAGGTTTATGCTTTAATTGTAACAAGACGGTGCCGCTCGCGGCATTGTACGACCCCTGCCCAGCCTGCGGCGGTCACCCGGTTCAGCCGACCGGGGGAACCGAGATGCGGGTCAAGGAGCTGGAGGTCGAATAACAACAGGAGACAGTACGATGTGTACGACATGCGGTTGTGGTGCCGGGGAAGCACGCGTCGCCGGCAAGGCTTTGTCCGAGAAGGAAGAGACGCGTGCTGAGGGTACGGTCCACGCGCCGCCCGAGGGCCCGGCCGGGGGGGAAGCAGGGGTCGCTGCGGCGGCAATGCGCTATAGCGCCGTCGATGGCGGCACTGGCCATTCCCACCCGCACGCGGGCGGCAAGCCGCACAGGCACGCTCACCACACGGCTGTCCACGAGCATACGCACGGCCACGACCACGACCATGAACACGATCACCTTGCCGCGTTTGCCGACGGTCAGGGCCCGGCGGGCACGGACGTGTCGGGGAGGCGAGAGTCGCGGATGGTGCAGATCGAGCGCGACATTCTCGCCAAGAACGACTCCTACGCGGCAGAGAACCGTCATCGTTTCGACGAGCAGGGGATCTTCGCCCTCAATCTGGTGTCGAGTCCCGGTTCGGGCAAGACGACCTTGCTTTGCCGGACCATCGAAATGCTGAAGGCGAGGGTGCCCATCGCCGTCGTCGAAGGAGATCAACAGACCAGCCGCGACGCCGAGCGAATCCGCGCGACCGGCGTCCCCGCGATTCAGATCAATACCGGCAAGGGGTGTCATCTCGACGCGCACATGCTGGGTCACGCGCTGCACCAGTTGTCGCCGGTGGACGATTCGCTGCTGATGATCGAGAACGTCGGCAATCTCGTCTGCCCGGCGGCTTTCGATCTTGGTGAGGCGCACAAGGTAGTGATCCTTTCGGTCACCGAAGGAGAGGATAAACCGCTCAAGTACCCGAACATGTTCCATGCCGCCTCGCTGATGCTGGTCAACAAGATCGATCTGCTGCCGTACGTGAGCTTCGACGGCGATCTGGCGATCAGCTACGCGCGGCAGGTCAACCCGGCGCTACAGGTGATTCAGGTGTCCGCGACTACCGGCGAGGGTCTTGCCGAGTGGCTGGCGTGGCTGATGGCCGGTTGCGCCGCCCGACAGGAGAAAAAACAAGCGACCATGGCTTCGTTGCGGCGACGAATCGCCGAACTCGAAGCCATGCTCCCTGCTGCTGCGCGAGGCTGACATGTCGAACGCCATCGTCTGTCAGAACATCCGCGTCAGCGGAGTGGTTCAGGGAGTCGGCTTTCGCCCCTTCGTCTGGCGGCTGGCCAGGGAACTGGGCCTCGCCGGCTGGGTTCGCAACGACTCGCGCGGGGTCGAGATCGAGGTGCGCGGCGCGGCCGCCAAGGTGAGAAGTCTCACCGAACGGCTGGAACAGGAGGCGCCGCCGCTGGCCCGCATCAATTCGGTAGTCTCCCGTGAGACGGCCCCGGCCTACCCTGGCGACGATTTCGTGATCATCGACAGCCGCAGTGGTCGGGCGGCGACGATGATCGGGCACGACACGGCCGTCTGCCGCGACTGCCTGACGGAAATGTTCGACCCGGGCAACCGGCGCTGGCGCTATGCCTTCACCAATTGCACCAACTGCGGACCACGCTACACGATCAGCCGTGGCCTGCCCTACGACCGGGTGCGTACCAGCCTCAAGCCCTTCGCCTTGTGCCCCAAGTGTCAGTGCGAGTATCGGCGACCCGAAGACCGGCGCTTCCACGCCGAGGCCAATTGCTGTCCGAAATGCGGCCCGCAGCTTTTCCTTCTCGATGCCGAAGGGCACCGGCTCGCCGACGACCCGATCGCCGGCGCACTGGCCCTGCTGCAGCAGGGCAAGATCGTCGCCATCAAGGGGCTGGGAGGCTTCCATCTGGCTTGCGACGCACGCAACGCGGTGGCGGTTGCCGTCCTGCGCGAGCGCAAGCAGCGCGACGAGAAGCCTTTTGTCGTGATGCTGGCCAACGCTCCATCGGCCGCTCGGCTGGTGCAGATGGGAATCGGCGAACCGGGATTGATGACGCTGCCGACGCGCCCGGCGATCCTGCTGCGCAAGCGCGGCAGTTGCGACGAGGCGTTGCCCGGGGTGGCGCCGGGACTGGCCTGGCTCGGTGTCATGCTGCCATACACGCCGTTGCAGTTCCTGCTCTTTCACGAAGCGGCGAAGCGCCCGGCCGGTCTCGGCTGGCTGGAACGGTCGCAGGATTTGGCGCTGGTGATGACCAGCGCCAATCCCGGTGGCGAGCCGCTGGTGATCGGCAACAGCGAAGCCTTGCTGCGCCTGTACGGAATCGCCGACGCTTTCCTGATGCATGACCGCGACATCGTCACCCGCTGCGACGACAGCGTCGCACGAATCACCACCGGCGGTCTGCAGTTCATCCGTCGTGCCCGTGGGTATACGCCGCGGGCGATCAAGATGCCGGTCTCCGGTCCCTCGGTGCTGGCTGTCGGTGCCTGGTTCAAGAACACGATCTGCGTCACTCGCGGCGACGAGGCTTTCGTTTCGCAGCACGTTGGCGATCTCGACAATGCCTCGGTGTGCAATTTCCTCGAGGAATGTGTCGAGCAACTGGTCAAATTTCTTGGCGTCGAGCCGGCGATCGTCGCCCACGACCTGCACCCGGACTTTCACTCGACACGCTTTGCCGCTGATTTCGCCCAGCAGCGTCGCTTGCCGCTGCTGGGTGTCCAGCACCACCATGCGCACGCCGCCGCAGTGCTGGCCGAGCACGGCATCGAAGGCAGTACATTGGCGCTGTCGCTCGACGGTGTCGGGCTGGGCACCGACGGTGCGGCCTGGGGCGGCGAACTGTTGCGCGTCGATGGCGCGGCATTCGAACGTCTCGGCCATCTCGTGCCGCTGGCTCTGCCCGGTGGCGACCGTGCTGCCAACGAACCGTGGCGAATGGCAGCGGCGGCCTTGCACAGACTTGGCCGTACCCAGGAGATCACGGAGCGCTTTTCCGGGCAGCAAGCTGCGCCGGCAGTCGCGCAAATGCTGATCGGCAACATCCACTGCCCGCCGACGACCAGCATGGGCCGGATGTTCGATGCCGCTGCCGGGCTGCTCGGCGTGAAGGCCGTGATGGCTTATGAAGGACAGGCGGCGATGCTGATGGAGGGCCTGGCACAGAGCTACGGCGACATCCTGCCGCTCGATCAGGGCTGGCGAATCGAAGACGGCCGCCTCGATCTCCTGCCCCTGTTCGCGGTTCTCGCCGATGAAAGGAATGCCGAACGTGGCGCCGCGCTCTTTCACGCGACGCTGGCCGCGGCACTCGTCGACTGGTTGCGGGTCGTTGCTCCTGGTGAGCGAGCGGTTGCCGGCAGTGGCGGCTGTTTCCTCAACGAAGTCCTCGTGCGTGCCCTGCGCAGCCGGCTGGGTGCGCAGGGAATTCAACTCATCGAAGCCCGCCAGGTGCCGCCCAACGACGGTGGCCTAGCTGTCGGGCAGGCCTGGGTGGCTCTACAGCATCTGGTAGGTCGCCAGGGGAGCGCGGGCGAATGTGCCTAGCGCTTCCCTGCCGAGTCGTCGAACTGCGGCCTGACGACATGGCCGTGATCGACATGGCCGGTGTCGGCAAGGAGATCTCGCTGGCACTGGTGGACGATGTCGTGGTCGGAGACTATGTGATCGTGCACGTCGGCTACGCGCTGACCCGGCTCGATCCCGATGAGGCCGACAAGACGCTGGCGCTCTTCGCCGAACTCGGCGAAGCGGCCCTGCAGGAGACCACAGCCGGTTGACGCGGTGGCGTAGGTTGGGGTTCGTTCCTCACCACCGACACGTTCAGATTGGCCACGGCACCGCGCCACGCGCATCAGGGGATTGGAGGGGTCTCAGGAAATGCGATTGCCCAGAAGCGAGCACGCCGGCAGATGAGGTTCATCGACGAGTTCCGGGACGGCGAATTGGCCAGAGGTCTGGCGGCGGCCATTCGGCAGCACGCGCGCGGCGATCGCGACTATCATTTCATGGAGTTCTGCGGCGGGCACACGCACGCCATCTCGCGCTACGGCGTTACGGATCTTCTGCCAGGTCACGTGCGCATGATTCACGGTCCCGGCTGTCCGGTTTGCGTGCTGCCAATCGGCCGCATAGACATGGCGATTCGCCTCGTTCGCGAAGCCGGCGTTACCTTGTGCAGTTACGGTGACCCGATGCGCGTACCGGCGTCGGGCGGCTTGTCGCTGCTCAAGGCGAAAGCGGCGCTGGGCCGCGCCGGCGTTGGCGGCGACATCCGGATGGTCTACTCGGGCGCTGATGCACTGACCCTTGCGCAGCGGAACCCGCAGCGTCAGGTAGTCTTTTTCGCCATCGGCTTCGAAACCACGACGCCACCGACGGCGGTGCTCATCAAGCAGGCGCGGGCGCTCGGCCTCGGCAACTTCTCGGTCCTCTGCTGCCACGTGCTGACGCCATCGGCGATCGCCAGCATCCTCGAATCGCCGGAAGTCCGTCAATGGGGCACCGTTCCCCTCGACGGCTTCATCGGTCCGGCGCACGTGTCGACGATCATCGGCACGCGCCCTTACGAGTTCTTCGCCGAGGAATACCGCAAGCCGGTCGTCATCGCCGGCTTCGAACCGCTCGACGTGATGCAGGCCATCCTGATGCTGATAGAGCAGGTCAACAGCGGTCGGGCGGTCGTCGAGAACGAGTTTTCGCGCGCCGTGACGCGCGACGGCAACCGCAAGGCGCAGGATCTGGTCGCCGAAGTCTTCGAACTGCGCCGCTCGTTTGCCTGGCGAGGACTTGGCGAACTGCCCTACAGCGCCTTGCGGATCCGCCGGGAATTTGCCGACTTCGACGCCGAGCGCCGCTTCGCCGTCGGCTACGAGGCGGTGGCCGATCATCCCGCCTGTGAGTGCGGCGCGATTCTGCGCGGCGTCAAGCGACCGCAGGAATGCCGCATCTTCGGCAGCGTCTGCACGCCGGAAAACCCCATCGGCTCGTGCATGGTGTCATCCGAGGGAGCCTGCGCGGCGCACTACTCGTTCGGCCGTTTTACCGATCTGGCGGAGGCGCCGTGAACGGCGTGCGCAAGGGCTATGTGCGGCCGCTGGACCTCCGGCAGGGTCGTGTCGACATGACACATGGCAGTGGTGGTCGGGCCATGGCGCAACTGATCGAAGAGCTGTTTACCAGTCGGCTCGGCAATGCCTATCTGGGGCAGGGCAACGATGCGGCGGTGTTACCGATCCCGCCGGGTCGACTGGTGATGTCAACCGACGCGCACGTCGTCTCGCCGTTGTTCTTTCCCGGCGGCGACATCGGCTGTCTGTCCGTGCACGGCACGATCAACGATGTCGCGGTGATGGGCGCGACGCCGCTCTATCTGGCGGCCAGCTTCATTCTCGAGGAGGGCTTTCCGCTCGGCGATCTGGCGCGTATCGTCGAGTCGATGGCCGCCGCCGCCGGCGACGCGGCGGTGCCGGTGGTCACCGGCGACACCAAGGTCGTCCAGAAGGGAATGGGCGACGGGGTCTACATCACGACCACCGGCGTCGGCGTCGTCGCCGAGGGCCAGGAGCTGTCCGGCGACCGCGCCCGACCGGGTGACCGCATCATCGTCTCCGGCAGCATCGGCGAGCATGGCATGGCGATCATGGCGCAACGCGAGAGTATCGGCTTTGCGGCGCCCATCGTCTCCGATACCGCGGCCCTGCACGGCCTGATTGCCGCCATGCGCGCGAGCGGAGCGGCGATTCGTGCATTGCGCGACCCGACGCGCGGCGGCGTCGCCACGACGCTCAACGAAATTGCCCGCCAATCGGGCGTCGGCATGATGCTGCAGGAAAGCGCACTGCCGGTGCAGGCCGAGGTTGCGGCGGCCTGCGAGTTCCTTGGCCTCGACCCACTGTACGTCGCCAACGAGGGCAAGCTGCTGGCGATCGTCGCGCTGGAAGACGCCGATTCGCTGCTCGCGGCGATGCACGCGCATCCGCTCGGCCAACGAGCGGCCCTGATCGGCACCGTCCATCGGGACGCGCAGCATTTCGTGCAGATGACCACCGCCTTTGGCGGCCGGCGCATCGTCGACTGGCTGACCGGCGAGCAGTTGCCGCGTATCTGCTGAGCCGCGGCACGATGCGCATTCTCTTCCTGTGCCACGCCTTCAACAGCTTGAGTCAGCGCCTGTACAGCGAACTCGGTGCGCGCGGGCACCTGCTGTCCATCGAGTTCGACATTGCCGACGCGGTGAGCGAAGAAGCCGTTGCCTTGTTCCGGCCCGAGTTGATCATCGCGCCCTATCTGCGGCGGGCGATTCCCGCTGCGATCTGGCAGCAGCACACCTGCCTGATCGTGCATCCGGGGATCGTCGGCGATCGCGGTCCGTCGGCGCTCGACTGGGCGATTCAGGAAGGCGAGCCGACCTGGGGAGTCACTGTGCTGCAGGCGACCGGCGAGATGGATGGCGGGCCGATCTGGGCAAGCGAGACTTTCCCCATGCGTCAGGCGAAGAAATCGAGTCTCTACCGCCACGAGGTGAGCGAAGCCGCGACGCGTGCCGTACTGAAGGCCGTCGAGCGTTTCGCGGTGGGCGGCTTCGTGCCGACGCCGCTCGTTGCCGGCGATCCGTCGCTGCGCGGCCGCCAGCGGCCTTTGCTCAAACAGGCCGAGCGCGCCATCGACTGGCAGCGCGACGATACCGCGCACGTTCTTGCCAGGATCAACGCCGCTGACGGCTTCCCCGGTGTCGCCGATGAACTGTTCGGCGAGCCCTGCCACCTCTATGACGTTTGCCCGGAAGACACGCTGCGCGGCGGCGTTCCCGGCCAGGTGATCGCCTGGCGAGAGACGGCGATCCTGCGGGCGACGGTCGACGGTGCTGTGTGGATCGGGCACGTGCGGCGTCTCGATTCGACTCCTTCGCTCAAGCTGCCGGCGGCGCAGGTTTTTGCGGCGCCGTTGGCGACGATCCCGGAGGCGCCGCTTGGCGACGCGTTCGCGCCTGCCGGTCAGACCTGGCAGGACATCCGCTACGCAGAGGCCGGCGGGGTGGGTTTCCTGCATTTCGACTTCTACAACGGCGCGATGAGCACGCGTCAGTGTCGGCGCCTGCAAGCGGCCTACGACAGGGCGCGCCAGCGGCCGGTCAGCGTCATCGTCCTGATGGGTGGGCGCGACTTCTGGTCGAACGGCATCCACCTGCAGCAGATCGAAGCCGCCGACTCGCCGGCCGACGAGTCGTGGGCGAACATCAACGCCATCGACGATCTCGCCGAAGCGATCATCAGCAGCGACAGTCAGCTCACCATCGCCGCCTTGCAGGGCAATTGCGGTGCCGGTGGCTGCTTCCTGGCACGCGCGGCCGATTTCGTCTGGGCGCGTGCCGGCGTGCTGCTCAATCCGCATTACCGCAACATGGGCAACCTCTATGGCTCCGAGTACTGGACCTACCTGTTGCCGAAGCGGGTCGGTGCCGCGGCAGCGCAGGCGATCATGCGCAACCGTTTGCCGATGAACGTCGCTGCCGGCGTCGCGGCGGGTTTTCTCGACGCCTGCCTGGCCGCCGACGCCGACGCTTTCCGCATCGACGTCGCCCGCCGCGCCGCCGAACTGGCCGCTGCTCCCGACCTCGCCGTCCGGCTGCAGGTCAAGCGCGCCGGGCGTCTTGCCGATGAAGCGGCGAAGCCGCTGGCGAGCTATCGCCACGCCGAGCTCGTCGAACTGCAGCGAAATTTCTATGGTTTCGACCCGAGCTATCACGTTGCCCGTCACCATTTCGTGTACAAGACGCCGGCGTCGTGGACGCCGCGTCATCTGGCGATCCACCGTGATCTCGGCTGGACGGTGCCGCAATGAGCGCCAGCCCGAAGCCCAGACTGCCGACGGTGCTCGTCATCGACGACGAGATTCGTTCGCAGGAAGCCCTGCGGCGGACGCTCGAAGACGACTTCGACGTATTCACCGCGTCGACCGGCGAAGAGGCGCAGCGGATCATGGAGACCGAGTGGGTGCAGATCGTCGTCTGCGACCAGCGCATGCCGGGAATGACCGGCGTCGAGTTCCTCAAGACGGTGCGCAGTCAGTGGCCGGATACACTGCGCATCATCCTGTCCGGCTATACCGATGCCGAAGACATCATCGCCGGCGTGAACGAAGCCGGCATCTACCAGTATCTGATGAAGCCCTGGCAGCCCGAGCAGTTGCTGCTGACGCTGCAGACCGCGGCCAGGGTCTACCGCCTGCAGCAGGAGAACCAGCGCCTGTCGCTCGAGCTGCGCACCGCCGAACCGGTTCTCGCCCGGCGCGTCGAACTGAAAAGCGAGCGCGTCAAACGCGAGTTCGCACTCGACGGCATGGTGCGCACGCCGGTTAGCCCGCTCAATGCCGTTTGCGGGCTGGTCGAGAAGATCGCGCCCTTCGACCTGTCGGTGCTGATCAGCGGCGAATCGGGAACCGGCAAAGAAATGGTCGCGCGCGCCATTCATTACCGCAGCCGGCGTGCCGACAAGGCCTTCGTCATCGAGCACTGCGGCGCGCTGCCCGACCAGTTGCTCGAAGCCGAGTTGTTCGGCTACAAGCGCGGCGCCTTCACCGGCGCCTATGAAGACCGCAGCGGCCGCTTCCAGCAGGCCGACGGCGGAACGATCTTTCTCGACGAAATCGGCGACACCAGCTCGGTATTCCAGGTCAAGCTCCTGCGTGTGCTGCAGGAAGGCGAGTTCCGGCCGCTCGGCGCGACGCGGCCGCAGTCGGTCGATGTGCGGGTCGTCGCGGCGACGCATCACGACCTCGAGGCCGAGGTGCGCGCCGGCACCTTTCGCGAGGATCTCTACTACCGGCTGGCCACCGTGACCCTGCACGTGCCGGCGCTGCGCGAGCGGGCGATGGACATCCCGCTGCTCGCCGGCCGCCTGCTCGAGGCCAGCCAGAAAGTCCTCGGCAAGGCAGTCGACGGCTTCAGCACCGAAGCGCTCGCCTGCCTCGCCGCCTACCCCTGGCCGGGCAACGTGCGCGAGTTGCAAAACGAGATCCTGCGCATGCTGGCGCTTGCCGATTCGCCGCGCCTCGGTGCCGAGCTGCTGGCGCCGCGCATCCTGCGCACCCCGGCGGTCGATCAACAGCCGGACGACCTCCTCGACTGCATTGCCGTCGATGGCGGGCTCAAGGAGCGCATGGAAGCGCTCGAAGCGCGTGTGCTCAAGGAGACGATGATCCGCCATCGCTGGAACAAGTCGCGGGCAGCTACCGAACTGGGCTTGTCGCGCGTCGGCCTGCGCAACAAGCTGTTGCGTTACGGGCTGGAGCGGGCATGAAACTCATCTGGCTGCAGGCGGCGGGTTGCGGCGGCTGCACGCAATCGCTGCTCGGCGCCGAGAGCCGGGCCGGCGTTCTCGCGCAGTTCGCCGACGGCGGCATCGAACTCGTCCTGCATCCCGGCATGTCGGAAAGCACCGGCGACGAGACGCTGGATCTCCTGCGCGCGGCGGCCGACGGACGCCTGTCCTTCGACATCCTCTGCGTCGAAGGCGCGCTGCTGCGCGGGCCGAACGGAAGCGGGCGTTTTCAGATGCTGTCGGGCAGTGGCCGGCCGTTGATCGCGTGGGTCCGCGAACTGGCGGCACGCGCCGCCTACGTGCTCGCCATCGGCACGTGCAGCGCCTATGGCGGAATCGTTTCCGGCGGCGAGAACGTCACCGACGCCTGCGGACTGCAGTTCGACGGCGATCAGGAAGGCGGCCTGCTCGGCACCGATTTTCGTTCCGGCGCGGGCCTGCCGGTGATCAACGTCGCCGGCTGCCCGACGCATCCCGGCTGGATCGTCGACACGCTGCTCTCGCTGGCCCTCGGCGCCCTGAACGCGGCCGACCTCGACGCCTGGCAGCGACCGCGTTTCTACACCGAACAACTGGTCCATCACGGCTGCCCGAGGAACGAGTTCTACGAATTCAAGGCGAGCGCGCAGAAACTCTCCGACCTCGGCTGCCTGATGGAGAACATGGGCTGCAAGGGCACGCAGGCCAACGCTGATTGCAACCTGCGGCCGTGGCATGGCGTCGGCTCGTGCGTGCGCGGCGGCTTCGCCTGCATTTCCTGCACCGAGCCCGGTTTCGAGGAGCCCGGGCATCCGTTCATGGAGACGCCGAAGATCGCCGGCATCCCGACCGGCCTGCCGATCGACATGCCGAAGGCGTGGTTCGTCGCCCTCGCCGCGCTCTCCAAGTCGGCCACCCCGAAGCGCGTGCGCGAGAACTCACGTTCCGACCATCCGCTGATCGCGCCGGGAATCCGCAAGAGCGGCCCGAAGTGACGCGGCGCCTCACTATCGGTCCCTTCAATCGCGTCGAAGGCGACCTCGAAGTGACGCTCGACATCGCCGATGGTCGCGTCGCTTCGGCGCAGGTCAGCTCGTCGCTCTACCGCGGCTTCGAGCACATCCTGCTCGCCAAGCACCCGCTCGACGCGCTGGTCATCGTGCCGCGCATCTGCGGCATCTGTTCGGTGTCGCAGTCGGCCGCTGCCGCCACAGCGCTGGCTGCCGCGGCTGGCGTCGATATGCCGCCGAATGGCCGCCTGGCGAGCAATCTGATCCTCGCCTGCGAAAACCTGGCCGATCATCTGACGCATTTCTACCTCTTCTTCATGCCCGACTTCGCGCGTGCCGCCTACCGCGGCTGCTCCTGGCATGCCACGACCGAACGGCGTTTCCAGGCCACCGTCGGCGAGGCGTTGCGCGAGGTGCTGCCGGCGCGCGCCGACCTGCTGCGCCTGATGGGCTATCTCGCCGGCAAGTGGCCGCACAGTCTGGCGCTGCAGCCGGGCGGCACGACGCGCGCCGTGACGGCAACCGAGAAGGTGCGCCTGCTCGTCGTCTTGCGCGAGTTCCGCGCTTTCTTGAGCAGCACCGTCTTTGGCGACGCACTCGAGAACGTCGCCGCGATCGGCAGCGCCGACGAACTCGCCGCCTGGGCCGAGGGCAGGCCGGGCGATCTGCCGCGTTTCCTCGAAATCGCCGGCGATCTCGATCTCGCTCGCTGCGGACGCGCCAGCGACACCTTTCTGAGTTACGGAGCCTACGCCCATGGTGGTCGCGACGGCCAGCCGCTCTTTGCGCGCGGCGTCTGGCATGGCCAACGCCGGCCGTTCGAGGAACCGTTGATCCGCGAGGACGTGACGCATGCGTGGTTGCACGGCGACCGGCCGCTGCATCCGCGGCAAGGCGAAACGCGTCCGCTCACCGGCGAGTTTGCCGACAAGGCCAGCGCCTATACCTGGTGCAAGGCGCCGCGCTACGACGGACGCATCGTCGAGACCGGCGCCCTGGCTCGCCAGATGGTCGCCGGGCAGCCGCTCGTGCGCGCGCTGGTGGCGGCGGAAGGCGGCAGCGTTCTGGCGCGGGTCGTCGCCCGGCTGCTCGAACTCGCCCTGGTGGTGCCGGCGATGGAAGGCTGGGTACGCGCCCTGACACCGGGCGAAGCCTTCTGCCATGCCTGGCAGTTGCCCGATCAGGCGAGTGGCGTCGGCCTCGTCGAAGCCGCGCGCGGATCTCTCGGCCACTGGCTGCGCATCGAAGGCGGCAAGATCGCCGGCTACCAGATCATCGCCCCGACCACCTGGAACTTCTCGCCACGCGACGCGGCGGGAGTTCCCGGCGCGCTCGAGCAGGCGCTCGTCGGGCTGCCGGTGGGCGAGGACGAAAGGGTGCCGCTGGCCGTCCAGCACGTCGTGCGGTCGTTCGATCCGTGCATGGTGTGCACGGTGCACTGACCATAATCTGTGAGGACAACAGCGCGAGGGTCGGCAGACCGGTTCGCTGCTGGTACAGTAGATACAACGTCGACGCACGCTTGATTGATCTGAAGAAAACCGATGACATTGGCCGAAATGATCTACGAACGCAGCCAGCGACTCCCCGAACCCGCCGCACGCGAGGCGCTCGACTTCATCGAGTTCCTGGCGCAGCGCTACGGCGTGGCTCCCCAGGGAAAAGGGGAAGAACTGGCTCCAGCGCAGCGCGAAGCGCTCGAACGCTTGTCTGTCATTCGAGTCCCCTTCGGCGGCGCTAAGCCCATCCTGAGTCGGGACTCGTTCTACGACGACGTCAGGGCCTGAAATGGCGCCTTTTCTGGACAGCAAGTTGGTGCTCTATGCGCTTGGCGATGACGAACGCAAACGCGCTATTGCCTGCGCGCTGTTTACCAGGCAGCCGACGATTTCCACGCAGGTGATCAATGAGTGCCGAGGAGACTCTGGGTGGCACCTTGGCGATCGAAGACCATCACGAGCCGATGCAGGGTCGGGTCGGCGTCCACTTCGCCCGGTTACGACCGTCCCGGGACGATGTCCAGCAGCCGGGGGACGATGTCCTTTGAGCACGGTCTCGGCGAGCCCGTCATTGAGTGGCGGCGGCGCCACGAAGAAGGGGTGAACGAGGGCATCATTGGCCCAGTAGTCGGTGGTGCCCCGCGACACTTTGATGTGCCCGTTTCCCATCAGGCTGGCCAGCGCGAATCTTCGGTTGGCTCCGTCTCCTGTCGCTTGCGAAAAATCGTTGTTCTCGCCGACGAAATAGGTTTCCTGGCCGTCATTCTCCGGAATCGCCAATCCTTCTCCCACCTTCCGCGCACCATCAGGAAAACCCGGAAGCCACGACTGTCTCAACACCTTCGCACTCCTTGGCTACGTGAGGCGCCAGATCATGTCCAGAGCAAGCTGTCGCTCGGTGGAGGAAAAGGAGTCAAGTGTTGTCTCGAATTCCTGAATTCCACCTCCATACCCCGCCGAGATCCGGAAAGCTGAACTATCTGGCTGCGGTATCCGCAACCAGCGGGCCGCGCCAGCCAAGGTTGCGTGCCTGCGCAAGGACAAGCTCCATAAGTAGAGGGGCCGCTCCACGGCCATCCTGCACGGCGGACAACGGGTAATCTTCTGCGGTTCGCAGGAAGCCCTCTCTGTCGTTGGTGGCAAGACGGGCGCTGAGATCCGCAAGCAGCAGTATCTCCAGGGGAGGGCCCGCTAGTTCGGATCCCTCCGCTGCCAGGATGCCGCCGGCTCGCTTGGCAGTAGCTGGCCAATCACGCATGCTGAGCGCGTGGAGAAACGCCACCCACCTGCCCACACGTGTTCCTGGCTCGTTGCACGGAGAGGCTGAACCTATCCCTGACCACACGGCGTCGATCTCCCGAGAAGTCAGCGAAGGGTGCGTTCTTCGGGACAAGTCGAGGAGCGCGAAGATTTTGGCTGTTGCCATGCGTTCGCAATCATGCCCCTCACGGATCGTCGCCAGGCTCGACCAGAACGCCACGGGCAAGGATGCGGATGTACGTCCTTCGAGCAGGTAATCGCGGATCTGCTGCGCCACGTGTGCATTGTCAGAGTTGTCAAAAAAGGTGCTGGCGCCAACCGGACCCGGTTCGGGCTCCCGCCGAAGTTGTAGGGCTTCCAGTACAGGAACGGGATAGTCACCGAGATCAGCCAGCGGGAGGGCGTCCAGTTTGCTGAGAAAGCGATAGCGGGCTGCATTCTGATCGACAAAGGGAAAATAATCGGAGTTTTTCGGCACCCCACGTACGGCCAACATCGGTGACCACAACGCCTTGCTGCCGACCAGACGCAGGGCGATGTCGGCGCGGCCGGCGATGCCCAGACGGTCCAGTTCACTGCGGACGGCCGGTTCGTCGAGAAGTCGATAGTCAGGAGGCGCAATGGTTCCCGAAGGGCGAGCCACGACCAGCAGATCGAAATTGTCCGTGGCATATACGCGGTAGTCCGCAAAGACGCTGTCCAGTGCGCCCACTACGGAAGCCACGATGGGAATCGAGGTCTCATACATCTGCAGCCACTGGACGAACAATCCTTCGGATGATAGGTGGCGCGTGACGTGCCGGTAAAACTCTTCCGAGAACAGCGATGCAACGCCAGAAACCCAAGGATTGGAGGGCTCCGACACGATCAGGTCGTAGCGCACGCTGTGACTCGAGAAATGCGCTCTGGCGTCGTCGATGAAGATCTTGCTGCGCGGGTCGTTGAAGGCTCGCGGTACACGCGCCTCGAAACCAATGCGTGCCAACCTGACCATCTCCGGCTCGATCTCAATGGTGTCGACGCGCTGAACCTGCGGAAAGGCGAGCAGCATGTGCGTCGTCATTCCCGAACCGAAGCCGATGTTGGCCACCGTCCTGGCCTGTGGGGTGTGTAGCATGGGAATCACCGCTGCCATCGCCATCGTCATTTCGTCTGGCGACGGAGCACCTTGGCCGCTGACGTTGATTGTGGCATCCGTCTTGCCGTTGGTGGTGATCTCGACATGGCCTCTGCCGTCGCGAAGCAGGCCGATCGAGGCCGTCTTGCCGTCCTTCCAGTGCAGAATCTCGACGCCCTCTGGCACCGTGGCCGTGGCATGGCGAAAGACGCCGCCGGCCATCCGGTGCGCGTCGAACTCTACACTGGCCAGGCACGCAAGCCAGGCCAATGAAAAAGCGGTGAGCCAACCGTAGCGGCGCCGCGCCGTCGTCTTCGCGAACGCGCCGGCGATGAGATAGAGCCCGAGGGCGCCGTCCAGCAGCGTGCCGAAGAGTACCAGCCCCTTGAGACCGACGGCTGGCAGGACGAGGTGTACGGCAGTGATCACCCCGACGATCGCGCCCAGCGTGTTTGCGGCATAGACCTGGCCGATGGCGCGCTCGCCGCAGCGGCTGCGCCACAGAATCAGGGTCAGCAGCGGCAGAGTCATGCCGGCGCAGAACGTCGCCGGCAGCATTACAAGCATGGCGATCGCGTGCCCGGTCAGGGAGAACATCACGTAGCCGCTATCGGTGCGGCTCAGACCCTGCATCGCCGCCGCCATGATGTCGAACGAGTGGTTGTAAAAGGGCAGGGTGGCCAGCGCGAGACTCCCCATCACCAGTTGCACGATGCCCAGAAACAGCTTCGGATTCGGCAGCGTATCGATGCGTCTGCGAATCCACAGGCCGCCCAAGGCAAGGCCGAGAATGAAGGCGGCGAGCATCAGTTCGAACGAGTGCGTCGAGGCGCCCAGGACCATGCTGAGCATGCGGATCCACGCGATCTCATAGCAGAACGACGCAGCGCCGGTAATGGCGGCGGCCCAAAGTATCCAGCGCAGACCCTCGCCGTCGGCGACATCCTTCTGAATGCCCGGGGTGGCGATCGCTTCCTTCTCCCCGAACTTGACCAAGCCGAGCACGAGAAACGCGAGGCCGACGTTGATCGAGCCGGCAACGAGCAGGGTGCCCGGCAGGCCAACCGCCGAAATGAGCCAGAAACCCGACCACAACACGCCAATGACTGCCCCGATGCTGTTGGCAAAGTAGAGCAGCGATACCGTCCCACCGCTTGCCTTCTGGTCGAGGCGCAGAACGCCACCGCTGATCAGTGGGAAGGTGGCGCCGAGCAGCAGCGACTGCGGCAGGATCAGCAGCGTGGCGAGAGTCAACTTCGTCGCCATGCTTGCCGCACCGGGCTCCATCGCAGGTAGAACAGCGTCGAAGAGGAGACGGGTACTCGCCTCGAACAGGGGCTGAAAGACGATAGCGATTATGCCGATCGCGAGTTCGACGGCGGCGTAGGCCAGCAACAGGCTGCGCAAGCGCTGCGAGACGCGTGACGCCAGCCATGAGCCTACCGCCATGCCACCCATGAAGATGGCCAATACCAGTGTTTGTGCGAAGGCAGCGTGGCCAAGGATCAGCTTGACATAGTGGCTCCACACCGACTCGTAGATCAGTCCCGAAATACCCGAAAGGGCGAAGACGAGCGCGTAGATACGGACCATTGGGCTCTCTACCGGAACGTTTCAAGTGTCGAACGTCTTGCCGCCCGTAGCGCGCAGCAGCAAGGGTGTCTTGAAAAAAAAGCATCGGCAATCCAACGGTGCCAACGAGAGTATATGAGCCGCCACAAGGGGGCGTCAATCTTGCATTCTGCCGCACAAACCCCTGGAAAACGTTGCCCCTCCTGAGGCTTCGGCCTCGAAATGCCTGCGGTGACGATCCCCTCCGCCGAAGTAGATCACCTGGCCATACTTCTCCAGAATCGCCAATCCTTCCCCCATCTTCTGCGCACCATCAAGACAACCCGGGCAACAGTGAGAGCTTCTCGCTGACTACTTGCCGTATTGCATCACTCTGTGCATTCCTGACCCTGCTCTCGAAGTCCCCGCGTGTCGCGAGACTTTCGATCTGCCCTTCTTGCGATTGGCTATGGCAGGTCGGGCGGATGCTCTGGTCACGGGGGATCAGGATCTGCTCAGTGTTGGTGATTCGTTTGGCTGTCCCATCGTGACCGCCGAGCAATTCCTGATGCCGCTGGCGATCAAGTGATTCTCGAAATGCGTAGCGTCGCTGGTGCCGGGCATTACCTTTGGGCGGATTTCGTTGCACTGCAGCGGACGCTCGAAGACGGATTCGACGTGTCCTCTGCGTTCGGCGGCGACGAGGCGCAGCGGATCATGAAGACCGAGTGGGTGAAGAGAAGAGCCTTGTTTGCGACCAGCGCCTGCCGGCAATCCGCAAGAGCGGCCCGAAGTGACGCGGCGCCTCACGCTTTGACCCGCAGGCGATTGAGTCAGCTACAGGCTTTCCTACGCTACACCCGCAAGGCATGGGTTGAAGGCCCGACTAGACCCTGCTGGCGTATATGGTATGGCCTGGCGGCAGTTCGCCAGTGCGGCTCATTTCTGCCTGCCTGCGGGCGACGCCCGCGATGATGCTTGCATCGCAAGAGCGTGGCCGGGGACTCTGAGCTCGCTATCGCCTTGGCGCTGGGCCGGAGTTTCCTGTCGGATGTCGATCTGGCTTGACTTGGCTTGGCGGCATTACAGCTAGACACTGGCCGCTACTGTATTGGCAGTGTTGCTAGGCCGTCTGCAACTTGCGGATCTGTCTGTGGTGGGGCGTCAGAGACTCGAACTCTGGACCTACGGATTAAGAGTCCGCTGCTCTACCGACTGAGCTAACGCCCCAACGTGATGGCAAGTAATCAACAACAACAAGAAACGGCTTGTCTGCCGGGTTTGGTGGGTCGGGTGGGATTCGAACCCACGACCAATGGATTAAAAGTCCACTGCTCTACCGACTGAGCTACCAACCCGAAAAGCCGGCGGATTATAGGCAAGGGACTGATGCCTGTCAAGGAACGCCAACGCTCGCGACTGCTCTCCCTGCAACATTCCGGAGCTCTCACCAGCCAAATCGCAGTCGCCATCCCAGGGGCATGACGTGGGATCGACTCGACGCGCGGCCGAGGCGCATGCGGTGGCCGGTTTTCGTCGTCGGGAGCCGACAGCTGCCGAGCGCATGATGGGTATCCCCCAAAAAAAGGGGGCGCCGCAAGGGCGCCCCAAGGGGAGAGTTCAGATGGGCCGGGCGGGCTCAGTAGTGGTAAGCCGATTCGCCGTGCGAGGTGATGTCCAGGCCTTCGCGCTCTTCTTCTTCCGGGACCCGTAGGCCGATGACCATGTCGACTAGTTTGAAAGCCACCAGTGAGACGACGCCAGACCAGACGATCACGGTGCCGACGCCCCACAACTGGCTGATTACCTGCGTGGCCATGTCGAAGTCGCCGACCTTGTTGGTGACGTAGTCATAGACGCCAGTACCGCCCAGGGCCGGATCGACGAACACACCGGTCAGGATCGCACCGAGAATTCCGCCGACGCCATGCACACCAAAGACGTCCAGCGAATCGTCTGCACCAATCAGCCGCTTGAGGCCATTGACGCCCCACAGGCAGATGACGCCGGCCAGCAGGCCGATGGCGATGGCGCCCATGACACCGACGAAGCCGGCGGCCGGAGTGATCGCCACGAGGCCGGCTACCGCACCCGAAGCAGCGCCGAGCATCGAGGGCTTGCCCTTGAGCATCCATTCAGCCAGCATCCAGGACATCGTCGCGCAGGCGGTGGCCACCCAGGTATTGACCATTGCCAGAGCCGCACCACCACTCGCTTCGAGTGCCGAGCCGGCGTTGAAACCGAACCAGCCGAACCAGAGCAGCGAAGCACCGATCATCGTGAAGGTCAGGCTGTGCGGAGCCATTGACTCGCGGCCGTAGCCAATCCGCTTGCCGATGACGAGCGCGCCGACCAGACCGGCCATGGCGGCGTTGATATGCACCACGGTACCGCCCGCGAAGTCGAGAGCGCCTTTCTGGAACAGGAAGCCGGCGGTCTTGCCTGCCGCATCGCCGGCGGCGGCATCGATGTAGGCGTCGGGACCCGCCCAGTACCACACCATGTGCGCCATCGGCAGGTAGGAGAGGCTAAACCAGATCACCATGAAGATCAGGATCGCGGCAAACTTCGCGCGTTCGGCGAAGGCACCGACGATCAGTCCGCAGGTGATTGCCGCGAAGGCTCCCTGGAAGATGACGTAGGCCAGTTCGGAGATCACCACGCCCTTGGAGAAGGTGGCGGCGACCGAGTCGACCGTGATCCCTTTCAGGAAGACCTTGTCGAGCACCCCGAAGAAGGCGCCGCCCTCGGTAAACGCTACCGAGTAGCCGTAGACCACCCAGAGCACGCTGATCAGCGAGAAAGTGACGAAGACCTGCATCAGCACCGAGAGCATGTTCTTGGTGCGCACCAGGCCACCGTAGAAGAGCGCCAGCCCAGGGATCGACATGAGGATGACGAGCGCTGCGCTGACCATCACCCAGGCGTTGTCGCCCTTGTTGGCGACAGGTGCCGGTGCAGCCGCGGGGGCGGCAGGGTCGGCGCTCGGTGCGCCAGCTGCTGGCGCGGCAGCGGGTGCCGCAACCGCGGTGGTCGTTGCGGCGGCGGCCGGCTTGTCTTCAGCCCAGGCCGGAGCGCCGAAGCTTACGGCGCCAAGCAGGGCGAGGATGGCAAATAGGTGTTTCATGATTGGCTCCTCACAGGGCATCCTCACCGGTTTCACCGGTGCGGATGCGGACGACTTGTTCAATGGACGAGATGAAGATCTTGCCGTCGCCGATCTTGCCGGTACTGGCAGATTTTTCGATCGCTTCGATCACCTGGTCGAGAATGTCGTTCTTGATCGCCGCTTCGACTTTCACTTTCGGCAGGAAGTCGACGACATACTCGGCGCCGCGATACAACTCGGTATGGCCCTTCTGGCGGCCGAAGCCCTTGACTTCGGTGACCGTGATGCCCTGCACACCGATCGCCGACAAGGCTTCTCGTACTTCGTCAAGCTTGAATGGCTTGATGATGGCGGTAACCAGTTTCATTTTGTACTCCATATTCAGGGGAGGACCTTCCCTCCCCGGTTGAACGAATGATTGCCTAGAAGGTGCGGCTGACCGAAAGCACGGCTATGGCACGACCGGCGTCCTTGGTGTGTGAGCCGAAGGTGATGACCCCATGGTTGTCGGAGTTCGAGTTGGTGAAGCAATACGGTTGGTAGGTGGACGCCCCGGAGCAATTGCCGGAGGCGTTGGTGTCGACGTAGGAGAGTGCCACCAGCCACCCGCTCAGGTCCTTGGTTACCCCGAGTTTCCAGTCGGTGTAATCGCCGTTATGAACGTTCTTCAGGTTCAGCCTGCCGACGTGAGCGTTGATACCCCAGCCGTCGCCAAGGTCGTAGTTGGCGGACAGGTCCAGGTATTGGCTGCCATGGGTGTTCTTGCCCGTGGACACGCCAGCGCTATCGACGCCGCGCAGCGAGAAGTAGTCGTCGACCGAGTAGAAGTACTTCAGAGACAGGAACTTCCAGGAGCCGCCGATGTACAACTCCTTGTTGTTAACGGCCCCGGAGTTGGCGCCGATCCCGAGACCGCTGGCGTCAGAACCGGGGTAGTAGTAGTAGATCGCGCCGACGTCGATTCCGAAATCGCCGAATGTCGCCTTGTAGCCCCCGTAGAAGTCCATTTCGAGGTTGCCGTCCGGGAAGCCGGCGCCGGAACTGACGTTCGAGTTCCAGTTGCCGACGTAGAAGCCGCTGGCATGCGCGTAGTCGAAGCCGCCCTGCAGGGCAGGCTTGCCGAAAGTCTGGTCGATGCCGCGGAAGCGGTAGCTGCTGAAAAGTCCGAGATTGCCAGTCAGCGGTGCCGTGGTGGTGGCGGCTACAGGTGCCGCGTCGGCCTGCCCGGGGTCGGGAGTCTGGGCGATGGCCGGCGCCGCGAGGGCTGCCGACAGCGTCGTGGCAAGAGCGAGTTTCTTCATGGTGAAATCCTCAAGCAGGGAAAGAAAAGGATGCTGGCTACTTCCTAGCACTTTCCATGCCAGAAATGTTTTTTTGATAAATCCGTTGCTTGTCGCTCGTCGGCTTCCCCGGCCGCACTATGTCGCACTGCGTTAGCGCGGCGACGGGGATTTTTGCACCGCTGTGGTGCGTGACCTGCCGGGGGGCAGGCCTATGCTAAACTCGGCTTCCTGCCAACCCTTTCGCCGACCGGTGGATACGATGCTCGACCCCAGAATCCTTGAAGACCTCGGTGCCCGCCTGAGCGGCCTCCTGGCTGCCAGTCCGGCGGCCGACATCGAGAAGAACGCCCGTGTCCTGCTCGCCAGCGTCTTTGCCAAGCTGGATCTGGTGACGCGCGAGGAGTTCGATATCCAGACACAGGTCCTGCAGCGCACCCGAGAAAAGCTGAAGGCGCTGGAGGCGCGCCTCGACCGGTTGGAAAACCCGCCCGACCGGCCGGCCTGACCCGCGCAGGCCGGCCGCTGGTCAAGAGTGCCCCGCGCCTTCAACGGTTGCCCAGGGGGTGGCGGCGCCACTCTTGGAAGCAGGGTGCGGCCGGATTCGCCGACGACAGGGCGGCGCACGGCGCCTATGGCCGGTCGTCCCGCGCCATGTCACTCGCAGTAGCAGGCGCCCCTTTTCACGTGCAGTTTGTCTAGACTGCGGTTTTCCAAGGCTCCTTGCCATGCCGCTCGCCATTGTTCACAGTCGTGGTCTGGATGGACTCTTCGCTCCGGAGGTGGCTGTCGAGGTGCATCTGGCTGGCGGTCTGCCGAGTGTCACGCTGGTCGGGCTACCCGATACCGAAGTCAAGGAAGCGCGCGATCGGGTCAGGGCGGCGCTGCAGAACTCGGGTTTCGACTTCCCGAGCAAGCGCATCACGGTCAACCTCGCGCCGGCCGACCTGCCGAAGGAGTCCGGTCGCTTCGACCTGCCGATCGCGCTGGGCATCCTCGCGGCTTCGGGCCAGATCCCGACGTCGGCACTCGCCGGCTACGAGTTCGCTGGTGAGCTGTCGCTCTCGGGGGAACTGCGGCCGATTCGCGGCGCGCTCGCCATGGTTCTCGCCGCCGGCAGCCGCGGGCGCAGCTTTGTCCTGCCGTCAAGCAGCGCCCGCGAGGCCGCCCTGGCCGGGACGGTGCGGGTGCTCACGGCTGACAACCTGCTCGAGGTCTGCGCACATCTGATCGGGCAGGGCCAACTCAGCGAATGCCTGGCCGTCGTCGAGCTTGCCGACGAGGACGCGGACTATCCCGATCTCGCCGACGTGCGGGGTCAGGTGCAGGCCAAGCGCGCACTCGAGATCGCCGCCGCGGGTGGGCATTCGATCCTCCTCGTCGGCCCGCCGGGTACCGGCAAGTCCATGCTCGCCAGCCGGCTGCCCGGCTTGCTGCCGCCGATGACCGAGGCGGCGGCGCTCGAATCGGCGGCCGTGCTGTCCCTGGCCGGGCAGTTCCGGCCCGATCGCTTTCGCCGCCATCCCTACCGGGCGCCGCACCATACGGCGTCGTCGGCGGCGCTGGTCGGCGGCGGCAGCATCCCGAGCCCGGGCGAGATCTCGCTCGCCCATCAGGGTGTTCTTTTCCTCGACGAGATTCCCGAGTTCGACCGCCGCGTACTGGAAGCACTGCGCGAGCCGTTGGACTCAGGGCGCATTCACATTTCGCGCGCCGCGCGTCAGGCCGAGTTTCCGGCCCAGTTCCAGCTCGTCGCGGCGATGAACCCCTGTCCTTGCGGTTATCACGGCGATTCGCGCGGCCGTTGCCGGTGTACGCCGGATCAGGTGCTGCGTTATCGTCGCCGGCTCTCCGGCCCACTGCTCGACCGTATCGACCTGCAGATCGAAGTCCCGGCGCTGCCCGCCGAAGTCTTGCAGCAGGCGCCCGATGGCGAAGCCTCGGCGAGCGTTCGCGCGCGTGTTGCGCAAGCCCGGGAGAGGCAGATCAGACGACAGGGGAAAGCCAATGCGCGGCTGACGGCGAAGGAGATTGACCAGTACTGTCAGCCCGCGGCGGCAGCGGCGGCGCTGCTGAAACACGCGATCAGCCGCTTCGAGCTATCGGCGCGAGCTTTCCACCGCCTGCTCAAGGTGGCGCGGACAATTTCCGATCTGGCCGGGAGCGACACCATCGAGGCGCAGCACGTGGCTGAAGCCGTGCAGTACCGCCGCTTCGCGAAGGATTGATGTGGCCGATTCGCAGCTCTCGCCGGCGCCGCGCGGGATTGCCTTCATGCTGGCCGCGCTGGCGGCCCTCGGTCCTTTCTCGATCGATACCTACCTGCCGTCGTTTCACGACATCGGCGCGTCGCTGCACGCCACGCCCCTGCAAGTCCAGCAGACGCTGACCGCGTACCTGTTGCCGTTCGCGCTGATGACGCTGTGGCATGGCGCGATCTCGGATGCCTTGGGCCGGCGGCGGGTGATTCTCGTCACGGTCGCCCTGTTTGCGCTGGCCTCGGCCGGCTGCATGCTGGCGACACGCATCGAACACCTCTGGTTGCTGCGGGCGCTGCAGGGGATGACCGGCGGTGCCGGTATCGTCATCAGCCGGGCGATCGTTCGCGACTTGTACGATGGGCCACCGGCACAGCGCCTGATTTCGCAGATCACCATGATGTTCGCCGTGGCCCCGGCGGTGGCGCCCGTGCTCGGCGGCTGGTTGCAGGCCTGGTTCGGCTGGCGCTCGGTGTTTGCCTTCCTGGCGCTGAGCAGCGCTGCCCTGTGGCTGGCCTCCTGGTATCTGCTCCCGGAAACGCTGCCACGGCATCGGCGCCAGTCGCTGCACGCCGGCTATCTGGTCCGCAGCTACTGGCAGGTACTCACTTCGCGGCCGTTCCTGCTGGTTTGTGGTGCACTGGCGTTCAATTTCGCCGCCTTCTTCATCTATGTGCTCTCGGCCCCGGTCTTCTTGATGCACCACCTGGGCGTTGCGGCGACCGGTTTCCTGTGGCTGTTCGGCCCGGCGATGGGCGGCCTGATGATCGGCGCCTGGTTGTCGGGCCGCTGCGCCGGCAAGTTGTCGCTGCCGCGCACGATCGCCGCCGGCTACCTGGTGATGGGTCTCGCCGTCGTGCTCAATATTGGCCTCAATCTGGCCTGGCCGCCAGCGCTGCCGTGGAGCGTGCTGCCGATCTTCGTATTCACGCTCGGCATGTCGCTGGCCATGCCCTGCCTGACCCTGCAGGCGCTCGATCTGTTTCCCGAAAAGCGTGGCCTGGCGGCTTCCTGCCAGGGCTTCCTGCAGGCCGGATTCAACGCTTTCGCGGCCGCCTTGATCGCCCCCGCGCTCTGGGGATCGACGCTCTCTCTGGCGTTGGGCATGGGCGGCCTGCTGCTGCTGGGTATCTTCGCCACGCTGATTCATCAACGGCGAAGCGTTTGCTGCCTCATCCGGTCTGCCTGCCACCGGTTTCCCTGGCAAACGGCAGCAGGCACAGCGAGACGACGATGCAGGCGGCCATCAGGCTGAAGGCCGCCTGATACGCGCCGGCGTCGTAGAGGCGCGCACCCGCCGCCGTGGCTCCCCGCCAGTGGCGGTCGAGAAGCCAGCCGACAGCGGGTTGCAGCAGCATGCCGCCGAGTAGCGGCCCCATGTTGCAGATGCCGGCGGCGGTGCCCACCAGACGCGTGGGTACCGACTCCTTGGCGAAAGCAAAGCCGATGATCAGGTTGCCCGAGAACAGGCCGGTAAACAGCAGGGCGACGATCAACAGCCAGAGCGGTAGCGGCGCGAAGATGATCAGCAACCATCCGGCGAGCGCCGCGGCGGTCGTCCACACGTAGAGCGGCCGGCGACGGCCGAGACGTTCGGAGAGCGTGCCGAGCAGTGGCCCGCCGATGGCCCAGGCGATCAGCAGCAGCGAGGTGATCGCCGCCGCGCTCCGCGTCTCCAGACCGTGCACCTGGCGCAGATAGGGAACACCCCACAGTCCGGCGAACGTGAGAACGGCGCCGGCAACGCCAATCGGCGCGATCAGGAGGATCCAGATGTTCCGGTAAGAAAGGACCTCGGCCATTCCGCGCAGGATCGACCCGTGCTGCCCGCCAGCCGACGCTGCCGGCGCATGGCTGGCGTGGGCCAGATCGCGCGGGTCATCACGGACGCGCAGCCAGATGGCCAGCGAGAGCAGGCCGGTGACGGCCGCCGAGACGCCCATCACCGGACGCCAGCCCCAGGTTTCGATCAGCATTCGTAGCGGCACGCCGGCAATCACGCCGCCAACGACGCCAAAGGTCAGCGCCATTCCGGACGCCAGGGCGAACTGCCGTGCGGCGAACCAGTGTGTGGCGAGCTTGAGCATCGACACGAAGGCAACGGCGACCGACGCGCCGATCAGCAAGCGTCCGGCGCTGGCCCACCAGAAGTCGGGCGAGCACGCGAAAATTGCCGTGCCGATGGCGGCCACCGCCGCACCCGCGGTCAACAGGCGGCGCGGTCCCCAGCGATCGGCGAGTATTCCGGTCGGGATCTGCATGGCCACGTAGGAATAGAAGTAGAACGCCGAGAGATTGCCGAGTTCGCTGGCGCCGATGGCGAACTCCTGCATCAGGCGGTCTGTCATCACCGCCGGGGCGACGCGCTGGTAGAAGCCGATCAGGTACAGCAGAGCCGCCAGCCCCCACACACTCCACGCGACGGCGGCCGGCGGGTGGCCGTGCTCGCTCGCGTTCACTGCCGTTTCCCGTCTGTACCAGCGATGTTGCGGCCGCCGGCACGCCAGCGGTCAGTTCTCGGGCGGTACCCGGGGCCACGCCGCCCGGGCAGCGGCGCCGTCGGCAGATGGCGGGTGCATCCGGGGGATTCGCGCGCGCTCACGGAACTCCTTCGCCTGCGTTCGTCTATACTCGCGGCTTGGCGCCAGCGATTCTAGCCGGTGTGAGTGGAGCACGGAAAGACATGTTCGGGAAACTCCTTGCAGGTTTGCTACTGACCGGTGCGCTCGCCCTCGTCGTGTCCGCCTGCGACGTCGACAAGCTGAGCCGTCTCAGACCCGGCAGTTCCAGCGCCGACGAGGTGCGGCAGGTGATGGGCAAGCCGAACCTCGAGTGGCGCGACGAGGATGGTACGCGCATCTGGGAGTATCCGCGCACCCCCGAGGGAATGGTCAACTACATGCTCGTCATTGGCCCCGATCAGGTCCTGCGCGAGGTGCGGCAAGTGCTGACCGAGGAGAATTTCAGCAAAGTCAGGCCCGGCATGCGCATGGATGATGTCCGCTACCTGCTCGGCCAGCCGGCTCATCAGGTGCGTTTTCCGCTGAACCAGGAAACCGTCTGGGACTGGAAGACGAAGGTCGAGCCGGGAATGGAGTGGTACTTCAATGTCCATTTCAGTGACCGCGGTGTGGTGACCAGGACGAGTACCAACTTCGTCCCCAAGGGCTGAGAGGCATGCGCTGCCGGGGGCGACCGGTGACTGCCGCCGGGTGGTGGCTCGCGCGGGCCGCCGCCGCCCAGGCCGCGGCTCGCCAATCGCTTCGCCGCTCGCTTCGCCGCTCGCGCTACGACGTCCTGGAGCTGTCATGCATGGCCTGCACCTGATCGCCGAACTCTACGACTGCCGCTGCGAGGCGCGCTTCCTGGATGACGTGGCGACGCTGCAGGAAACCTGCCTGGCGGTGTGTTCGACCCCAGGGTTGACGCCCGTTGCGCAGGCCTTTCACCAGTTCGGCAGTGCGCGGGAACCGGCTGGCGCGACCGGCGCCGTGATCCTGGCCGAGTCGCATCTGGCTGTTCACACCTGGCCCGAAGTGCGGGCGGTAACGCTCGATCTTTACGTGTGCAACTTCAGCCAGGACAACAGTGCCGCAGCGCGTCTTGCCTGCGACCGACTGATCCGCGCCTTTGCGCCGTGCCGCGTGGTCCAGCGCGAGTTGGCTCGCGGTGTTCCGGACGCGGTCGCCGCTCCGGGGCGGGTCGGCGGAAGTGAATAGGCGAGGCGGCGAAGGGTATACTCGCGGTTTTCGATCAACAGCAACGTCAGGGGGCTGCGTGGAATCGCTTCGTATCACGCTCGAGCAATCCGAGATTCCGACGCATTGGTACAACGTCGTCGCCGACATGCCCAATCCGCCCCTGCCGCCGCTGGGCCCGGACCACCAACCGGTGTCGCCGGAGCAGATGGGAGCGATCTTTCCGCCGGCCATTCTCGAGCAGGAAATGTCGGCCGAGCGCTGGATCCCGATCCCGCAGCCGGTACGTGAGATTTATCGACTGTGGCGTCCGTCGCCACTGATTCGCGCCCGCCGCCTTGAGGAAGCGCTGGCGACCCCGGCCCGGATCTACTACAAGTACGAAGGCGTTTCGCCTGCTGGTTCGCACAAGCCAAACACCGCCGTACCGCAGGCTTTCTACAACCAGCAGGCGGGAATCAAGCGCATCACCACCGAAACCGGCGCCGGGCAGTGGGGCTGCTCGATGGCTTTTGCCGGCCAGATGTTCGGTCTCGAAGTGCGCGTCTACATGGTCAAGATCAGCTACCAGCAGAAGCCTTTCAGGCGTTCGATGATGCAGACCTGGGGCGCCGAAGTGTTCGCCAGTCCATCGGCCATGACGCAGACCGGACGCGATCTGCTGGCGAAGGATCCCGAGAATCAAGGTTCATTGGGCATCGCGATTTCCGAGGCCGTCGAGGAGGCGGCGTCACGGGCGGACACCAGTTACGCTCTCGGTTCGGTGCTCAATCACGTGGCGCTGCATCAGACGATCATCGGTCAGGAAGCGAGGAAGCAGTTCGAGAAGGCTGGTGACTGGCCGGATGTCGTTTTCGCCCCCTGCGGTGGCGGCTCGTCGTTCGCTGGTGTGGCGTTCCCCTTCATCGCCGACAATGCGGCGGGAGGGCGCAAGGGCAAGCCGACGCGGCTGGTCGCCGTCGAGCCGAGTTCTTGTCCGACGCTCACCAAGGGTTGCTACGCCTATGACTTCGGCGATGCTTCCGGCTTTACGCCGCTGATGAAGATGTATACCCTCGGCCACGACTTCATGCCCCCTGGCATCCACGCCGGCGGCCTGCGCTATCACGGGGATTCGCCGCTGGTTTCGCAGCTCTACCACGAGGGCCTGCTCGAAGCGGTTGCCGTGACGCAGCTGGCCACCTTCGAAGCCGGCGTGATGTTCGCCCGTGCTGAAGGCATCATCCCGGCGCCCGAGTCCAACCATGCGATCCGGGCGGCAATCGACGAGGCCCAGCGCTGCCGGCAGAGCGGCGAGGCGAGGACGATCTTCTTCAATCTTACAGGCCACGGACACTTCGACATGGCCGCCTACGACCGCTATTTTGCCGGTGAGCTCGAGGATTTCGAGTATCCGGCCGAGGCCATCCGGGCTTCGCTGGAACATCTGCCGAAGATCGGGTGAGCATGTTGCTGCGTCTCGCCGTCTTTCTTCTTGTCCTCGCCAACCTGCTGCTGTTCGCGTGGACGCAGGGCTACCTCGGCAGGTCCGGCAACCCCGACGCCCAGCGCGTCGCGCAGCAGGTGCTCCCGGAGCAGTTGCGCATCGTCTCGCGCGGGGAGCCGGCACGCGCGCCGAGTACGAAAGACGACAGCGACAAGACGGTCGACAAGAGGAACGGCAACGGCGAATTCTGTCAGGTGTGGAGTGATCTGGCGAACGCCGATGCCGATCAGGTCGAGCGACTGCTCGGCGAACAGTTTGCGGCCTTCAAGGCGAGCCGGCGGACGACGGCCGAGATCAGCGGCTACTGGGTTTTCGTTCCTCCGCTTGCCAGCAAGGACGAAGCGAGCCGGAAGGCGGCCGAACTGGAGCAACTGGGGGTCCAGGAGTTCTTCGTCGTGACCGGCGGCGGGCCCAACCAACTGGCCATCTCACTGGGGACCTACCGGAGCGAGGCAGCCGCCAACACCCGACTGGAAGCGCTGCGTGCGAAAGGGGTCAAGTCTGCTCGGGTTGGCGAGCGCAAGGGCAAACCGGTCAATGCGCTCGAAATCCGTGGCCCGGAGGCGCAGGCCGAAGCGCTGCGTCAGGCCATAGTCGCTCTCCTGCCGAAGGCTTCCAGCCCGAGCGCCTGCAAGGTGCGAAGCGAGCCCGCACCATGACTTTCGTTGTCGGTTTGACCGGCGGTATCGGCAGCGGCAAGAGTACGGTCGCCGAGCTTTTCGCGCAGCGAGGAGCCGCGCTGGTCGATACGGACGTCATCGCTCATGCGCTGACCGGGGCGCAAGGTGGTGCCATGCGGGAATTGGCGGCGGCTTTCGGCGACGGTGTGCTGCGTGCTGACGGAGGCCTCGACCGGGCAGCCATGCGGCGCCTGGCTTTCGCCGACCCCGCGGTAAGAGCCCGGCTCGAGGCCATCCTGCATCCGCTGATCAGGGCGCAGAGCGAGGTCGCCTGTGCGGCTGCCGTGGCGGCACCGTATGTGCTGCTGATCGTCCCATTGCTGGTCGAATCGGCCGACTATCGCCGGCGGGCTGATCGGGTGCTCGTTGTCGACTGCGACGAGGCGGTGCAGATTGCTCGCGTGATGGCGCGCAGCGGGCTTGCCGCCGAAGAGGTCGAGGCGATCATGGCGACACAGGCTTCGCGGGCACAGCGCCAGGCAGCCGCCGATGATCTGGTTTTCAATGACGGAGAAATGGCCGCGCTGGCTGCACAGGTGGATGGCCTGCATGAGAAATACCTTGATCTGGCCAGGAGCAAACTTCATGCTGCCCGTTGAGGTTTTGCTGCAAATGCTTCAGAATCATCGGAAATCCCCGTATCCGACGCTGGCGGCTGTGTGATCACCTACGAATATCCTTTCAACGAACGCATACGCACGCTGTTGCGGCTCGAGGACTTGTTCCAGAAGAGCGGCAACTTCATGCAGGGAGACGGCTCACAGGAACACCACGTGGTGTTGCTGACCCTGTTCGAGATCCTTGACGTGGCGGGGCGCGCCGACCTGAAGATGGATCTGATTCAGGAACTCGAACGGCAGCGGCAAAGCCTTCTGGTTTTTCGCAACAACCCGGACATCTCCGAGGAAGCGCTCTCCGGCGCCCTCTACGAGATCGAGCATGCCTCCGCGGCACTTCTCGGGATGACCGGCAAGATCGGCCAGCACCTCCGCGACAACGACTGGCTGATGAGCATCAAGAGTCGCGCGAGCATTCCCGGGGGAGTCTGCGAGTTCGATCTGCCTTCGTATCACTACTGGCGCCATCAGGCCCCCGGTGTGCGGCGAGAAGCCTTGCTCGGCTGGCTGCAGCCGCTGCTGCCGCTGCGTGACGCGCTGACCATCGTCCTTCGCCTGTTGCGTGCCAGTGGTCGTCCGGAGCATCACATCGCCACCGGCGGCGCTTTTCAGCTGATGCTGGGCGCCAGCAGTTCGCAGATGGTACGTATCTCGCTGCGCCTGCACGATCCTTTCATCCCCGAAATCAGCGCCAACAAGTATGCGCTGAACATTCGTTTCACCCGCCCGGACAGCGATCATCGGCCGCGACATTGTGACAACGACGTCGAGTTCGACATGCTGTTCTGCAACCTGTAGGCCGCTTCCGTTTCGTCGCCAGGATCGCGATGACCGGTCCGCTTTGACGTCACGCGGCTTGACGTGGTCTGTTTTGCCCGCGGCTGAGTTTGGGGCTCGCGGTGGTGGCCCCCCTCGTCGGTACACTCCATCCGCATTTGCACCAGCCTGCTCAACTCCCAAGACGACTCGCGCGATGTTCCGAACACTCAATCAGCCGGCTCTATGGACGGTAACTCTGGCGGCGGCCGGCATCCTGATGGTGACCATGGGTGCCCGGCAATCGCTCGGGCTCTTCGTCTCGCCGCTCAATACCGCCACCGGTCTGGGCGTCGCGTCGATCAGCCTGGCTCTGGCCGTCGGGCAATTCGCCTGGGGAGCCGTCCAGCCTCTGGCTGGCGCGGCGGCTGACCGCTACGGGCCGGGGCGGGTGCTGCTGGGCGGGCTGCTGCTGCTCGCTCTGGGCAGTGCGATCACCCCGTTGATGAGCAGCACCTGGGGTCTGGTCGTGTCGCTCGGGCTACTCTCGGCGATCGGTTCGGGAGCCGGCAGCTTCTCGGTACTGATCGGCGCTTCGAGCCAACGCCTGCCGCTCGAAGCACGCGGTGCCGCCTCCGGCGTCATCAACGCCGGTGGGTCGTTCGGTCAGTTCGTCTTCGCGCCGATCCTGCAGGCGCTGATTCAGTCGATTGGCTGGATGGGTGCGATGTGGTCGCTGGCGTTGATGACCCTGGCGGCCGTGCCGCTGGTGCCGGCGGTGTCGAAGCCGCTCGCCGATCCTCCCCGGCGCGCCAGTGGCGAGGCAGGCCTCTGGCGGAGCGTTCAGGAGGCAATGGCGGACCGCAGCTACCAGTTCCTGAATCTGGGGTTCTTCACCTGTGGTTTCCACATCGCTTTTCTGGTTACCCATTTGCCGGGCGAGGTCGCGCTCTGCGGTTTGCCATCCGCCGTCGCCAGTTGGGCGCTGGCGATCATCGGCCTGTCCAACATCGTCGGCAGCCTCTATGCCGGTTCCTGCGTCGCCCGCTATCGCAGCAAGATCGTCCTGTTCTGGATGTACGCTTCGCGCGCGCTGATGATTGCACTGTACCTGGCAGCGCCGAAGACCGACCTGACTTTCTACGTCTTCGCGGCCGGGCTGGGCTTCACCTGGCTGGCCACCGTGCCACCAACTGCCGCCATCGTTGGCAAGCTGTTCGGTGTGCGCTATCTGGGCACGCTGTTCGGCATGAGCCTGCTGTCGCATCAGATCGGTGGCTTCTTCGGCGCGTATCTGGGTGGCATTGCGCTCACCGAGTTCGGCGACTATGCCTGGATGTGGTACGCCGACATCGTTCTGGCGGCAGGCGCGGCGCTCTGCAACCTGCCGATCCGGGAGGCCGCGCTGACCAGGCCGGCGACCTGACGATTGCCTGGCATGTCCCAGCACCTGAACCCTCTCGGACAACCGGTTGGTGAGTCGCTTGCCGACTGGCAGGTGCCGCCGCATCCGCCTGGTCAGATTCTGGAGGGTCGTCTGGCCCGTCTCGAGCCACTCGTGGCTCGGCATGCCGCCAGCCTGTATGCGGCGCATGCTCTGGATGCTGACAACCGGAACTGGACCTACCTGCCCTATGGTCCGTTCGACACCTTCGACAGCTACTGCGCGTGGATCGACAGGCACTGTCGCGGCCGCGACCCGTTGTTCTACGCGATTGTCGAGCGGACCTCCGACGCGGCGGTCGGGGTTGCCAGCTACTTGCGGGTCGCGCCGGCAAGTGGCTCGATCGAGGTTGGCCACATCAATTTCTCGCCACGTCTGCAGCAGACGCCGGCCGCGACCGAGGCCATGTATCTGCTGATGAAGCACGCTTTCGAACTCGGCTATCGACGTTACGAGTGGAAGTGCGATGCGCTCAATGCGCCGTCGCGTGCGGCGGCGCTGCGTCTGGGCCTGTCGTTCGAGGGTATCTTCCGGCAGGCGACGGTGGTCAAGGGACGCAATCGGGATACCGCCTGGTATGCGGCAATCGATCGGGAGTGGCCGCTTCTCGACGCTGCCTTCGCGCGCTGGCTCGATCCGGCGAATTTCGACGCCGCCGAAAAGCAACGCGTCGCGCTCTCGGCACTGACCCGGTTATCCCTTCAAGGCGGCGCGCTGCTGCCGGTAGGCTAAAAGAAAACAGGCCCGGTCGTCGTCGCTCCACACCTGGGTGTGGCGCATCAACTGGTCGAGGTCATGTGCGCCGACGCGCTCACGGCTGAGGCCCAGGCGCAGTTTCTCCAGGTCGATGAAGCGGACATCGGCTTCCTGGTAATCCGGCCCGGCCGCGGGCGAGCGACGGACAAACAGATGCTTGCCGTAGAGGCAGCTGTGTTGCAGGCGGTGATGATGCAGGCGCGCACAGGCCAGGGCCACTGCCCTGATCAGCGAGCGCCGCTGCGAGGGGTCGCCGCGGTCGGCCGCGGCATCCCATTCGTCAAGGCTGATCGAGTCATCGAGCGCGCGCGTGACGAGAATCGCACGCCACTTTCCGGCGGCTAGCCGGTCGCCATAATAGAGCGCCTCGACGGCGCCGATCGCGTGCTCCTGCAGGCGCCGGATGTTCAGGTACTCGCGATAGAAGGTCGGGATGCCGCGTAACGGATGCCGCCACGTTCGGCACAGGTGGTTCTCCTGCCGTTTCAGGAAGATGGCCGTGCCATCTGCCAGTACATGGCGGCTGACGCCGCTCCAGCCACCGCGTCGCTCGTTTGGGGCTTCATGCCAGTCGGTGTCGAGTGACCACAGCGCCGCGAAATCGGCGAGACCGCTGGCGGCTAGCTGCGCGCGCGCGGCCGCATTCGGGAAGATGTCGCGAACTGTCACCGGCGCCGGTCTGGCCGGCGAGCCAGCCCTTGCCTAGACAGACTTCTTGCGCAACACATAGGTTCGCCACATGAATACGCGTGGCAGGAAATCCACGTGCCCGACAATCACGAGGCCGGCATCGCGGCATTCCTGCTCGAATTGTGCACTCGGCACGATGAATCGGTTGTCGCTCTTTTCACCACCCTGGCGCCGTTTTTCTTCGAGTTTGCGGCGGCGCCAGGCCTTGTAGTTGCCGTCGACCCACAGCGAAAGCACTATGGTGTCGCGCGTGACGCGCCGAAACTCCTTGAGCAGGGCGACACGGTTGGTCGATTCGCCGATGTGGTGCATGAGGCGAATCGAGAAGACGCAATCGACACTGTTGTCGGGCAAGGTGATCTCGAAGGCGGAACACTGCAGCAGGCGGAAACGCCTTGCCACGGCGGGGTCGCGAACCTTGGCGGCGATGTCCAGCATGGCTTGGCTGTAGTCGGCGGCGAGCAGTTCGCGCTGTGGGTCGGCAGCGAGCAGCGACCAGAAGCGGCCCGTACCGCAGGGCAGGTCGAGGACCGACGCCGGTTTGCCGGCCAGCGCCAGCGCACGTTCCGCCATCCGATGTTCCATCCGGTCGGACAGTTTCTTGCGGTGGTGTTTCTCGAAGTACTGCTGCGAATGGTCATCGGTGTACTTGTCCGAGAAGGGCAAGTGAATGGCAGCTTTCTGCTGGTCGCTCATGTGGTGGCTCGGCATCTGGTGCCCTGGACGGGCCGACGTTCGGAAGGAGAAAGAGGATAGCACATACGGCGCGCCGCCTCCGCGCTGGACGGGTTGCCGGCCGGAAACCTCCACGGGCCGGTCTGGAGCTAGGTCAGGATCAGGTTGTCACGGTGAATGATTTCCGGCTCGTCGATGTAGCCAAGGATGTCTTCGATGTCCTGGCTGGCGTGGCGCGCAATTCGCCGCGAGTCGCTGCTGCCATAGTTGGCGAGGCCACGCGCAATCTCCTTGCCATCGCCCGTGACACAAGCGACGGCCGCACCACGTTCGAATTCTCCCTGGACGGCAAGGACGCCGATCGGCAGCAGGCTCTTGCCTTCCCGTAGCGCGCGCACGGCACCTCTGTCCAGCGTCAGTTTGCCGTTGAGCTGGAGGTGGTCGGCCAGCCATTGCTTGCGCGCCGTGAGGGCTTGCGTCTCCGATACCAGGAGGGTGCCGAGCGATTCCCCGCGCGCCAGTCGCAGCATGACATCGCTCTCCCGGCCGCTGGCGATGACCGTGTGCGCTCCGCTGCGCGCCGCACGCTTGGCGGCAATGACCTTGGTGATCATGCCGCCTTTGCCGAACTGCGTGCCGGCGCCGCCGGCCATCGCTTCGAGTGCCGGCAGCCCGGCACGCGCTTCGCTGATCAGCGTGGCGGTTTCGTCCTTGCGCGGATCGGCAGTGAACAGGCCTTGCTGATCGGTGAGGATGATCAGACAATCGGCTTCGACGAGGTTGGCGACCAGCGCTCCGAGCGTGTCGTTATCGCCAAACTTGATTTCGTCGGTGACGACGGTGTCGTTCTCGTTGATGATCGGTACGACACCGAGTTCGAGGAGCGTAGTCAGTGTCGAGCGTGCATTGAGGTAACGCTTGCGGTCGGCGAGGTCGTCATGCGTGAGCAGGATCTGCGCAGTGTGCAAGGCGTGCCGTGCAAAGGCACTTTCATAGGCCTGGGCCAGCCCCATCTGGCCGACTGCCGCTGCCGCCTGCAGTTCGTGCACGGCGCGCGGGCGTTTGTGCCATTCGAGGCGCTGCATGCCGCAGGCGATGGCGCCGGAGGAGACGAGGATCACCTGTCGCTCCGAACGCCGCAAGCTGGCGATCTGTCTGGCCCACTCGTCGATGGCGGCGAGATCGAGTCCTTCGCCGTTGTTGGTGACCAGGGCGGAGCCGACCTTGATGACCAGTCGGCGGGCAGTGGCGATGCGGGTGATGGCCATGTTCACGGGCTCGGGTGGTCGGCGAACAGGTCTTCGGAAAAGACCACGGTGGCGTCGCTGGCTGTCGCTTCGACGGCGGCAGCGGTTGGCAGCGTGTCGAGCGCTTCCTGCAGTTTCTGCGTCAGCGCGCGGCAGCCGTCGCCGCTTATCGCGCTGATGCGAAAACAGGGGCTGCCTGCCGCGCCGACTCCTCGCAGGAAGGCGGCGATGCGTTCTTCACGTTCTTCCGCGGGAATCAGATCGAGCTTGTTGAAGACCAGCCAACGCGCCTTGCTGGCCAGTTGCGGGTCGTACTTCTCGAGTTCGCTGACAACATTCAGGGAATCGCCGATCGGGTCGGCATCCGGGTCGGGCGGGGCGAGGTCGACGATGTGCAGCAACAGGCGCGTGCGGGCGAGGTGCTTGAGAAAACGGATGCCCAGGCCGGCGCCATCGGCGGCGCCCTCGATCAGTCCCGGTATGTCGGCAATGACGAAACTCCTGTCCGGAGCCGTGCGCACGACACCCAAGTGGGGATGGAGGGTGGTGAACGGGTAATCGGCAACCTTGGGACGCGCCGCCGACACGGCACGCAGGAAAGTGCTCTTGCCGGCGTTGGGCAGGCCGAGCAGGCCGACATCGGCAAGCAGGCGCAATTCCAGCCGCAGTTCACGCTGCTCGCCGGGCTCGCCACGCGTGCATTGGCGTGGCGTACGATTGACGCTCGACTTGAAATGGATGTTGCCGAGGCCACCCCGGCCACCCCGGGCCAACAGAAACTTCTTCCCGTCGATGTCCAGGTCAGCGAGTACTTCGTTGGTGTTGACATCGGCGATCACGGTCCCGACGGGTACGTGCAAGGTCAGATCCTTGCCGCGTTTTCCGTAGCAATCGCTCGAACCGCCGTTGGTGCCGCGCTGTGCGCGATATCGACGCACGTAGCGGTACTCGATCAGGGTGTTGACGTTACGGTCGGCGACGAAATGCACGTTGCCGCCGTGGCCGCCGTCACCGCCGTCCGGGCCTCCCTCGGGTTCGTACTTGTCGCGCCGGAACGAGGCGATACCGTTGCCGCCGTCGCCGGCCGCGACGAGAATCCGAGCCTCATCGATGAATTTCATGATTCGATCTTTCCATCGTGCCAGATTGGCAAAGAAAAAGCCCTACCGGCAAGGATAGGGCTTTGTCCAGGGGTGGCTGCCGAGGCAGCCGCCAGGCGGCGGTTCAGGCGGCAGTTGCCGGGACGATGCTCACCGTGCGCCGCCGCAACGCACCCTTGATCGCGAACTGGACATGTCCATCGACGAGCGCAAAGAGCGTGTGATCCTTGCCGATGCCCATGTTTTCGCCCGGATGGTACGCCGTGCCGCGCTGGCGAATGATGATGTTGCCGGCGCGAACCAGTTGACCGCCATAGCGCTTGACGCCAAGACGCTTTGCTTCCGAATCGCGGCCGTTGCGTACGCTGCCGCCTGCCTTCTTGTGTGCCATGAGTCAGACTCCTCTCGATTCAGTCTGAAGCAAGCAGCGCCGCACCGTCGCTGATGACGTCCACCCGGATTTCGGTGTAGTTCTGGCGATGCCCCTGATGCTTCTGATAATGCTTGCGACGCCGCATCTTGAAGATGCGGACCTTGTCGTGGCGGCCTTGCGAAAGCACAGTTGCCTTGACCGTGGCGCCGGCGACGAGCGGCGTGCCGACCCTGACGGTCTCGCCTTCGCCCACCATCAGGACATGGTCAAGGGTGAGTTCTGCGCCAACGTCTGCCGGTATCTGTTCTATTTTCAGTTTTTCGCCGCTGACAACGCGATATTGCTTGCCCCCGGTTTTTATGACCGCGTACATGTTGGACTCCAAAGAACTAAACAAAGTGAAGCAAAGAACCGCGCATTATACGGAGTTCTTCGCTTGCGTCAAAGGGTTTGCAATGCCCTGCAGGTCGGCGTCGCTTGACGCAAGGCAGGTCGACGCCTAAGATTCCGCAATTTTTGTGTCAAGGTGCCGTGCCGTGAGAATGGAGCAGTTCTACAACCTGATCGAGCTCGATATGACGGCCGTCGACGCGGTGATCCGCAGGCGTCTTCATTCCGACATCGCGCTGGTCCGTCAGGTCGCGGAGTACATCATTCAGGGCGGTGGCAAGCGCCTGCGTCCGGCTCTGGTGCTGCTGGCAGCCGGTGCGCTGGACTATCGGGGGACGCACCATCACGAACTCGCCGCGGTGATCGAATTCATTCACACGGCCACGCTGCTGCACGATGACGTCGTCGATGGCTCGGACCTGCGGCGGGGTCGGGATACCGCGAACGCGATCTTCGGCAACTCGGCCAGCGTGCTGGTCGGTGATTTCCTGTATTCGCGCGCTTTCCAGATGATGGTTGCGGTCGACGACATGCGCGTCATGCGGGTGTTGTCGGACGCGACCAACGTCATCGCCGAGGGCGAGGTGCTGCAGTTGATGAATTGCCATGACGCGGACGTCGACGAGGCGGGCTACCTGCAAGTCATTCGCTACAAGACGGCCAAGCTGTTCGAGGCGGCGGCGCAACTGGGCGCCATAATCGGCGGCGGTTCTGCAGCAGCCGAGCAGGGCATGGCGACTTACGGCATCCACCTGGGGACGGCCTTTCAACTGATCGACGATGTGCTGGATTATTCCGGCGCCGAGGTGGAGACCGGGAAGCATCTGGGCGACGATCTTGCTGAAGGCAAGCCAACGCTGCCGCTGATCTTTGTGCTGCAGCATGGCAACACAGAACAGGCGGCTTGCGTAAGGCGGGCCATCGAGAGCGGCGGTCGGGACGACTTCCCCAACGTCCTGGCAGCGATTCGCGCCACCGGGGCGCTGGACTATGCGCGACGCAAGGCCAGGGCGGAGGCTGAACTCGCCGCAGCCGCACTCTCGGTCGTGCCTGCTTCTCAATACAAGGATTCCTTGCTAGAATTGTCCCTCTTCGCCGTTGCCAGAAGTTACTAGCACGGTCGTTGCCTCGGTCGGGGCGTAGCTCAGCCTGGTAGAGTACTGCGTTCGGGACGCAGGAGTCGGAGGTTCGAATCCTCTCGCCCCGACCACTTCAATCGCCGCGCTTCGCGCGGTTTCGCAAGGCGCTCACGGTTCTTCCGTAGGCGCTGTCATCGTCAGTCGCGCCAAATCGTTGTGCCCCGGGTTCCGTCGTCGGCAGCTTCTGCTATGCTTGTCAGCCCTGCAGAATTCATCTGGCCATGACGAAATACCTTTTGCTGATCGCGTTGGTCATCGCCGTCTGGTGGCTCTGGCGCCACGCCCGCAAGTCGCAGGCCGGAGCGGGGACGCGGCCGGCCCAGCGGGAGGTTGAACGGATGGTGCAGTGTGCCCGCTGCGGCGTCAATCAGCCGGTCAGCGAGAGCATTCTCGACGAAGGCCGCTACTACTGCTGCGCAGCCCATCTTCGCGAAGCACGCTCCGACGATCGCTGAGTAGCCATGTTGAACACGCCGGTTCGCAGCGAGCGCTTTTCCGAGACTCACTGGAAGTCGCTACGTTACTTCAACCTCTACCGGCTGGCGGTTGCGGCTCTGCTCTTCTCCGCCGCACTGCTTCACCCGTCGGCCTTTGCCGTTCTTGGTCCTGACCAGGGTCGTCAGCAACTGCTGGTCCTCGCCAGCCTGTATCTGCTGAGCACCGCCATAGCGGTGTTGCTTGCCTATCAGCTTCGTCGGCACGCGAGCATGCAGCTCACCGGTAGCGTGCTGGTCGATGTGCTGGTCATGACCCTGTTGATTCATGTCGGTGGTGGCCTGGGCAGTGGCCTCGGCTCAATGCTGCTGGTGACGCTGGCCGGTGCCGGGTTGGTTGGTCAGGGGCGCCTGGTGGTGTTCTATGCGGCAATGGCCACGCTGGCGATTCTCTTTGAGCAATCGTATCGGGCACTCCAGAACGACTTCGACGTGCTTGGATTCTTCAACGCTGGGGTGTTCAGTTCCGCCTTCTTCGCGGTCGCGGTGTCCGCTCGCCTGCTGGCGCGGCGGGTGATAGCCAACGAGGCGCTGGCGCTGCAGCGTGGTGTCGATCTGAAGAACCAGACGGTGATCAGCCAGCGCGTCATCGAAGAGATGCAGGACGGCGTCCTCGTGCTTAGCCGCGACGGCCGGGTCAAGCAGAGCAATCCACGGGCACGGCGGCTACTGGGCTTGAGTGGGGCAAGCGATTGTCTGTTGGCCGAGTGCTCGGCTGATCTGGCACAGGGTTTCGTTGCCTGGAGTCAGGGTGTCGACCAGGAATCGGTGCTCGCACGGGTGCCGGCGAGCGGCTTCGAATTGCGCGCCAGCTTTGTGCCGACCGAGACTTCCGACCGTGATGTGCTGGCGTTCCTGGAGGATATGGGTTCCTTGCGGGAGCAGGCGCGGCAGATGAAGCTGGCCGCACTCGGTCGTCTCACCGCCAACATTGCGCACGAGATCCGCAATCCCTTGTCGGCGATCAGTCATGCTGGCGAACTGCTGCGCGAGGAGCGGCGTGGCGAGATGCACGAGCGCTTGCTGCGCATCGTTCTGGACAACGCGCAGCGGCTCGATCGCATTGTCAGCGACGTCCTGGAACTCGGACGTCGTGATCGCGCCTATCGCGAGTCGATAGACCTGCGTCAGGCCTTGCCCTTGTTCATCGAAGAGTACCTGGTCAAGGAGGACTTGCCTGCAGACGTTCTCACGCTCGAGTTGGCAGGCTCGGCCACGCTCTGCTTTGATCGTTCGCATTTCCACCAGGTGCTGTGGAACCTCCTCGGTAACGCCGTACGTCATTCGCGGCGTGCGGCGGGCAGCGTTCGGCTGGTCGTTCTTGATGGCCGGGTCGCTGGGCAGATCGAACTGCATGTCATCGACGATGGCGAGGGGATCGATGATGCCTGCCGGGAGCAGATTTTCGAGCCGTTCTTCACCACGCACCACCGCGGCACCGGTCTGGGGCTCTATATCGCGCGCGAGTTGTCCGATGCCAATGGTGCCCAACTCGAACTGCTGGGCACCGGGCCCGGTGCCGATTTCCGTCTCTTGGGGAGGACTACAGGATGTCACTAGGCAAGGCGGAGCGGCGCCCGCGCGGCGAGTTGGCAAGAGTGCTGGTGGTCGACGACGAGGCGGATATCCGCGAACTGCTCGACCTGACCGTGGCTCGTATGGGCCTTTCGGCCGACTGCGCGGCAACTGTGGCGCAGGCGCGGCAGCTGCTCGAACAGCACCGCTATCAGCTGTGCCTTACCGATATGCGATTGCCCGACGGGGAGGGATTGGAGATCGTACGGCTGATCGGTGAGCGCTACGGCGAGACACCGGTGGCGGTGATAACGGCTTTCGGCAGCGCTCAGAACGCCGTCGCCGCGCTCAAGGCAGGAGCCTTTGACTATCTCGCGAAGCCGGTTGCGCTCGATCAATTGCGCAGCCTGATCAAGTCGGCGCTCAGTCTTCCCACAAGGAGTGGATCCAGCGAAGCCGGGCAGCCGTCGGGCGCTGCGGCGCAACTGATCGGCGAGTCGATGGCGATTGCCCAGGTGCGCCAGATGATCGAGAAGCTGGCACGCAGCCAGGCGCCGCTGTATGTCTCCGGCGAGTCGGGCACCGGCAAGGAACTCGCGGCACGCCTGATCCACGACCACAGCGCGCGCCGCACCGCGCCGTTCGTTCCGGTCAACTGCGGGGCGATTCCCGAGAACCTGATGGAAAGCGAGTTCTTCGGCTATCGCAAGGGCGCATTCACCGGCGCCGACAGCGACCGCGCCGGTTTCTTCCAGGCGGCCACCGGTGGGACACTGTTTCTGGACGAGGTTGCCGATCTGCCGCTGTTGATGCAGGTCAAGCTCCTGCGTGCCATCCAGGAGAAGAAAGTGCGCAAGGTGGGCAGCACTGTCGAGGAGGCGGTCGATGTGCGCATCATCTCGGCGACCCACCGAATGCTCAAGGACTGTGTTGACGCCGGATCGTTTCGTCAGGATCTCTATTACCGTCTGAACGTCATCGAACTCAGGATGCCGCCCCTGCGCGAGCGTCAGGAAGATGTCGAGCCCCTGGTCGCGGCGCTGCTGGTGCGCATCTGCGGAGCGCAGCCGCCGCGCGTCGAGGCGGCAGCCATGCGCGCGCTGAAGGCGTACAGCTTTCCCGGGAATGTCCGGGAACTGGAGAATGTCCTCGAGCGGGCTACCGCCTTGTGCAGCAACGACACGGTGCTGATCGACGATCTGCAACTGGCTCCGGTCATGGCGGTGAGTGACAGCGTGGGCAGGGATGGCGAAACTCTGGACGACTACATCAACCGTGTCGAGAAGCAGGCAATCGTCGAAGCCTTGACGAAGACCGACTTCAACCGGACGGCGGCTGCCAGACTGCTCGGCGTGACCTTTCGCTCGCTGCGCTATCGTATCGAACGGCTGGGCATCGAAGAGTGAGTCGTCTGGCCGATGGCGCGCCGGCGATGCCGGCGGGTGGCTGGCTTGATGAGGCGCTGCATATCGTGTCGCCAAATCGTGACCCGCGCCCGCCTGGCGAAGTCGTGTCGATGATCGTCATCCACGCGATCAGCCTGCCGCCGGCGCGTTTTGGCGGCGACGGCATTGCGCGGCTGTTTACCAATCGACTGGATCCTGCTGCCCACCCGTACTTCGCGCAGATCATCGGCTTGCGCGTCTCCGCGCATTTCCTGGTTCGTCGCGACGGCGAGTTGATACAGTTCGTTTCCTGTCGGGAGCGTGCCTGGCATGCCGGCCTTTCCGCGTGGAAGGGACGCCAGGGCTGCAACGACTTTTCGTTGGGAATCGAGCTGGAGGGCTGCGACGAGTCGCCCTTTGAAGACGCCCAGTACTCCTGTCTGCTGGCGCTTGTCGGCAGGTTGTGCGCTGGCTATCCGATCGACGCGGTGGTCGGGCACAGCGATATCTCCCCAGGGCGGAAGACTGACCCGGGACCCTGCTTCGACTGGCGGCGCCTGGGATCGATCGGCGAGTTGCCCGGCGACCTGCCGCGACGCCGATGACCCTGCTCTGGGCCGTGTAGCGGTCTGCGAGCGCGCTGGTACGTTCCTGTCCCGCGTCGGCAGGCTTTGCCCGCACTCGCCCCGCGACACCGCTCCGTGCGGCGTGGCTCAGCCGAGATACCTGCGGATTCGCTCGGCGGCTTCCGCCAGGCGTTCAACACCGGTGGTGTACGCGAAGCGCAGGTGCTTTTCCGGCGCGTTGCTGCCGAAGTCGAGGCCTGGTGTCGCGGCGACCCCGGTCGCATCGAGCAGGTCGTGCGCGAAGCGCTCGCTGTCGTCGGTCAGTTCGCTGCAATTCGCGTAGAGGTAGAAGGCGCCCTCCGCTCTAGCCGGCAAGCGGAAGCCAAGCGCCGTCAGGGCCGGGCCCAGGAAGTCCCGCCGACGCCTGAACTCCTGGCGTCGCGCTTCGAGGATGCTGATCGTCGCGGGAGCAAAGGCGGCGAGCGCCGCGTGTTGCGCTGGTGCCGACGGTGAGATGAACAGGTTCTGTGCGAGCTTTTCGATGTCGCGGCTGAAGCGTTCGGGAATGACCAGCCAGCCCAGTCGCCAGCCGGTCATGTTGAAATACTTGGAGAAGCTCTGCACGACAAAAATGTCATCACCAAATTGCAGTGCCGTCGAGGCGTCACGCTCGTAGCTCAGCCCGTGGTAGATCTCGTCGACGAGCAATTGTCCCCCCTGTTGGCGAACAAAGCCGGCAATGGCCGCCAGCACGTCGTCGTCGAGCAGGGTGCCGGTTGGGTTGGCCGGCGAGGCGAGCAGCGCGCCTGCCGTGCGCTCGTTCCAGTGCGCTTCGAAATCGGCGAGTGTCGGCTGGAAGTTGTTCTCGGGGTGGACGAGCATGCCGATGGGCACTCCCTCGAAGCTGCGCACGAAGTTGCGGTTGCAGGGATAACCCGGGTCGGTGAGAAGCCATTCGCTGCCGGGTTCGGCGAGGCAGGCCATGGCCAGCAGCAGTGCCCCGGAAGCCCCGGCGGTGACGACGATACGCGATGACGGGATGGTGATGCCGTAGCGCGTGGCGTAGAACGCGGCGATGGCACTGCGTAGTTCGGGGAGTCCGAGTGCCGGCGTATAGAACACGCGGCCGGTAGCGACATGCGCCTGGGCAGCGGCGAGGATCGGCTCGGGGGTCGGGAAATCCGGTTCGCCGACTTCCATGTGGATGATGTCGCGCCCGGTGGCCGCCAGTGCTCTGGCGTGCGCCATCAACTCCATGACGTGGAAAGGGGCGATGTCGGCTAGGCGGCTGGCGGGAAAGGTCGGCATGAACTGGTGACGGTATTGGTGAAAGCGGACAGTTTACCGATACGGCGTCAACCATGCGAAAAAAAAGGCCGCCCGCAGGCGGCCTCCACGGATGACACGGAATGCTCAGGCTGCCTGGAATTCCTTCTCGAACTTGTCGCGAACGTCGGCAAGCTTGGCAGGCAACTTGTCGCCCATCTTGCCGAACCAGTCCTTGACCCCTTCGAGTTCGCTCAGCCAGGCCTGCTTGTCGAGGCTGGTGACGCCGGCGAATTCCGCCTTGGAGAAGTCGGTACCGGACCAGTCCATGTCTTCGTAGTTGGGCATCCAGCCGAGAGTCGTTTCGACGCCGGAGGCCTTGCCCTCGCAACGTTCGATGATCCACTTGAGGACGCGCGCGTTGTCGCCGAAGCCGGGCCAGGCGAACTCGCCTTTTTCATTCATGCGGAACCAGTTGACCATGAAGATCGGCACCGGCTGGTCGGTGACGCTACCCATCTTCAGCCAGTGGCTGTAGTAGTCGGCCATGTTGTAGCCGCAGAAGGGCAGCATGGCGAACGGGTCGCGGCGGACGACACCCTGCTGGCCGAAGGCGGCGGCAGTCGTTTCGGAACCGAGCGTGGCGGCAGCGTAGACACCATGTTCCCAGTCGCGGGTCTGGCAAACCAGCGGTACGGTCGATGCACGACGGCCACCGAAGAGAAAGGCCGAGATCGGCACGCCTTCGGTGCTCTGCCACTGGTCGTCGATACACGGGCATTGCGCAGCGGGCGCCGTGAAGCGGGAGTTCGGGTGCGCTGCCTTGGTGCCCTTCTCCTTGGCGATTTCCGGCGTCCAGTCGTTGCCCTGCCAGTCGATGGCGTGTGCGGGCGCCGGGCCCATGCCTTCCCACCAGACATCGCCGTCGTCGGTCAGCGCGACGTTGGTGAAGATGGTGTTCTCGGCGAGCGAGGCCATGGCATTGAAGTTGGTCTTGTCGTTGGTGCCCGGGGCAACGCCGAAGAAGCCGGCTTCCGGGTTGATCGCGTAGAGACGGGTGACGCCGTCCTTGTCCTTGCGCGGCTTGATCCAGGCGATGTCGTCGCCGATGGTGGTGATCTTCCAGCCGTTCAGGCTTTGCGGCGGCACCAGCATCGCGAAATTGGTCTTGCCGCAGGCCGACGGGAACGCTGCCGCCACGTAGTGCTTGTCGCCGGCAGGCGATTCGACGCCGAGGATCAGCATGTGTTCGGCCAGCCAACCGTCGTCACGCGCCATGTTGGAGGCGATGCGCAGCGCCAGGCACTTCTTGCCGAGCAGCGCGTTGCCGCCGTAGCCCGAACCGTAGGACCAGATTTCGCGCGTTTCGGGATAGTGGACGATGTACTTGGTGGTCGGGTTGCACGGCCAGCGCGGATCCTTCTGGCCGGGCTCCTTCGGTGCGCCGATCGAGTGCACGCACGGAACGAAGGCGCCGTCGGTACCGAGGACCGGGAAGACGTCCTTGCCCATGCGGGTCATGATGCGCATATTGACCACCACATAGGCGCTGTCGGAGATCTCGATGCCGATCTGGGCGATCGGCGAGCCGATCGGACCCATCGAGAACGGGATGACGTACATCGTGCGGCCCTTCATGCAGCCCTTGAAGAGGCCGCTGAGGATGCCGCGCATCTTGGCCGGATCTTCCCAGTTATTGGTCGGGCCGGCGTCTTCCTTCTTCTCGGAGCAGATATAGGTGCGGTCTTCGACGCGGGCAACGTCGGATGGATCGGAGAATGCGAGGAAGGAGTTCTTGCGCTTCTTGAGCTTGGTGAAGGTACCGGCTTCGACGAGCTCGGCGCAGAGGCGATCGTATTCTTCTTGCGTGCCGTCAGCCCAGACGACCTGGGCAGGCTCGGTGAGTGCCGCGATTTCGGCGACCCATTTCTTCAGGCGTTCGTGTTTGACGTAGTCGGGGGCGTTGATGGAGACAGTCTGGTTCATGGTAATCACTCTCGAAGGAAGGTAGAGAAGCGGGACTTACCGTGGCGCGGCGCGCGCGGAGCCTGACCAACAGAGCCGGGGAGCGGAGTCGTCCGTCCAGGTCCGTGGGATGCGACGCGTCGGTCGCGGCTGGCGAGGAACAAGCCCAGTGCAGGGGGGTGAGATCAGCATGCTAGGCAGTGGTGCTACAAGGAAGTGATGGTTTGTGTAATTATGCCACAGCTGCGCCCCGCACCAACGATCCGTCGACAGTTGCCGTTGTGTCGAGCCGATGCCTGGACGACACTGCTGGGCCTTCGGCGAGCGCTCATCGGGCAAGCCACCAGCAGTCGCTGCGGCACCAAATTCCGTGAGGAGAATGAAAATGAACAACGACAAGGACCAGTTGCGCACGGCCGCCCTTTTCTACCATCGCAATCCCAAGCCGGGCAAGATTTCACTGCAGCCGACCACGCAGCTCACCAATCAGTACGATCTTTCCATGGCCTACTCTCCCGGCGTCGCCGCGGCCTGTGAGGAGATCGTCGCCATTCCCGCGGAGGTCAGTACGCTGACGTCGCGCGCCAATCTGGTCGGCGTCATCACCAATGGCACAGCTGTCCTCGGCCTTGGCGCGATCGGTCCGCTGGCGGCGAAGCCGGTGATGGAAGGCAAGGCGGTCCTGTTCAAGAAGTTCGCGAATATCGACGTCTTCGACCTCGAGATCGAGGAACGGGATCCGGAGCGTCTGGTGGAGATCATTGCCTCGCTGGAGCCGACGTTTGGTGGTATCAACCTCGAGGACATCAAGGCACCGGAGTGCTTCTACGTCGAGAGGAAGCTGCGCGAACGGATGAAGATTCCGGTGTTTCATGACGACCAACACGGGACGGCGATCGTCGTCGGAGCCGCGATCCTCAATGGTCTGTTCCTGCAGGGCAAGGAACTCGATCAGGTGAAGGTGGTCACCTCGGGTGCCGGCGCTGCCGCGCTCGCCTGCCTTGACCTGCTCGTCATGCTCGGTATCCCGGTTGAGAACATCTGGGTGACCGACATCAAGGGGCTGGTCTACGCGGGGCGGGTCGAGGAGATGGATGAGATCAAGGGGCGCTACGCCAAGGAGACCGACGCGCGCACCCTGGGTGAAGTCATCGAGGGCGCCGACGTCTTCCTCGGCTTGTCGGCCGGAGGCGTTCTCAAGCCGGAGATGGTTGCCAGGATGGCGCCCAGGCCACTGGTCATGGCGCTCGCCAACCCCAACCCGGAAATCAGACCGGAAGAGGTCAAGGCGGTGCGTAGCGATGCGATCATCGCTACCGGTCGCTCCGACTATCCCAACCAGGTCAACAATGTGCTGTGTTTCCCCTTCATTTTCCGCGGCGCGCTCGACGTCGGGGCGAGCACGATCACGGAAGCGATGAAGCTGGCCGCTGTCAAGGCGATTGCCGAACTGGCGCGCGTCGAGCAGTCCGAGGTGGCAGCCAAGGCCTACGGTGAGCAGGTCGGCAACTTCGGTCCCGAATACCTGATTCCGAATCCATTCGACCCGCGCCTGATCGGCAAGATCGCGCCGGCGGTTGCCGAGGCGGCCATGGAATCCGGAGTCGCGACCCGGCCGATCAAGGACATCGATGCCTATCGGGAGAGTCTCGACGAATTCGTCTATCACTTCGGCCTGATCATGAAGCCAGTCTTCTCGCAGGCCAAGCAGGCACCCAGACGCATCGTCTTTGCCGAGGGGGGTGACGAGCGCGTCCTGCGTGCCGTACAGGTGATCGTCGACGAAGGGATCGCGAAGCCCATCCTGATTGGCCATCCCGGCGACATCGTCCGCAAGCTCGAGACGCTGAACCTGCGTGTGCGTCCGGGGACCGACTTCGAAATCGTTGCCGCCGACTACAGCGACTTCTTCGAGTCGCACTTCGAGCCTTACTGGAAAGAGTACCGGCGCCTTACCGAGCGCAAGGGGGTTTCAGCCGATTTTGCCAGGCGCGAGGTGCGCCGTCGGGCGACGCTGTTCGGTTCGCTGATGGTGCGCATGGGCGATGCCGACGGTCTGATTTGCGGCACCTTCGGTCGCCACGCCGTGCATCGCGAGTATGTCGAGAATGTCGTCGGTCTGGCACCCGGTGCCAGCAATCTCTATGCGATGAGCGTCCTGCTCCTGCCGGATCGTACGCTGTTCCTTGCCGATACCTACATCAACTACGATCCCTCCGCCGAACAGTTGGCGGACATGACCCTGCTGGCGGCCGAAGAAGTCCGCCGCTTTGGTGTGACGCCGCGCGTTGCTTTGCTGTCGCATTCGTCCTTTGGTACCGACAACACGCCGACGGCGCTGAAGATGCGCGCAGCGCTGCGCTTGTTGAAGGAGCGGGCGCCGCGCCTGGAAGTCGAGGGAGAAATGCACGGTGACGCCGCGCTCGACGACTCCATCCGGCAACGGGTCTTTCCCGGCGACGCTCGTCTCAAGGGGCAGGCCAACCTGCTCATCATGCCGACGCTGGACGCGGCCAACATCTCCTTCAACCTGCTCAAGATTGCCTCTGGCGACAACCTCACCATCGGACCCATCCTCCTCGGCGCCGCCCAGCCGGTGAACATCCTGACGGCTACGGCGACCGTGCGCAGGATCGTCAACATGACGGCGCTGACGGTCGTCGAGAAGCTCATGAACGAGCGCTGAGCAAGCCGGGAGGCCCGGAGCGGGCGCCGCGCGCTCCGGGCTGTGGGCCGCGGGAGCTGTCCGACGGACAGCACCGGTCCAGCCCCCGGGTTCGCGATCGCACACCGACGGGGGCCTATGCCACACGCCAAGACTGCCTTGATCCTCAGTGGAGGCGGCGCCCGTGCCGCGTATCAGGTGGGCGTCCTGCAGGCCATTCGCGAACTGCATGGCGATTCCAGCCGGAATCCCTTTCCCATTCTCTGTGGTACGTCGGCCGGCGCCGTCAACGCCGCGACCCTGGCTTGCCATGCCGGCAACTTCAGCGCTGCGGTAGACGCGCTGGTCGATGTCTGGCGCAACATGCACGCCAGTCAGATCTACCGGGCCGATCCCGTGGGGATGGGCGTGGCCGGTGCGCGCTGGTTGAGCGCCTTGCTGTTCGGCTGGGTAATCAGGCGCAGTCCGCAGGCGCTGCTCGACAATCAACCCTTACGGCGATTGCTCGAGCGGCAGCTGGATTTTCGCAGCATCGAGCGTTCGATTGCCAGGGGTTCGCTGTATGCGGTCAGCATCACGGCATCTGGTTATGCGACCGGTCACAGCGTCAGCTTCTTTCAGGCCCATCCCGAGGTGGCGACGTGGCGGCGGACGCAACGTACGGGCTGTCGAACACGCCTTTCGGTTGAACATCTGATGGCGTCAAGTGCGATTCCCTTCATTTTCCCGGCCGTACATCTCCATCGCGAGTATTTCGGCGACGGATCGATGCGCCAGCTGGCGCCGATCTCACCGGCAATCCATCTCGGGGCTGAGAAGGTTCTGATCATCGGGGTTGGTCAGGTGAGGGAAGTGTTGACGCGGCAAAGTTCGCGGCGCTACCCGACCCTGGCGCAGATTGCGGGGCATGCGCTGGCGTCGATTTTCCTCGACAGTCTGGCCGTGGATATCGAGCGGATGGAACGTATCAACCGCACCCTCTCCCAAATTCCGCAGTCATTGCGAGAGCAGGGCGACCTTCGCCTGCGTCCGGTGCACTCTCTTGTGATTTCTCCGTCCCAGCGTCTCGACGATCTGGCCGCACGGCATGCACATGCCCTGCCGTGGGCGGTAAGGACCCTGCTGCGCGGCCTGGGTGCCATGAATCGACGTGGCGGCGCACTGACCAGCTATCTCCTCTTCGAGCAGGCCTATACCGGTGCGTTGATCGATCTGGGCTACACGGACGCGATGGCGCGGCGAGACGACGTCACCGCATTTCTTGAACTGTGAATCTGTGAAGCCTCCTGATGTGCTACATTACATACTGTGCCTATCTCTCTATTTTTCTTCGTCTATGCTTCAGAAGTGATGGGCTGTTGTAGAATCGTTATGAACAAAATGTTGCAGGAGGCTTGCGATGCGGATTTCGTTGGGAGCAGCGGTGCTGTTGGGTGCCTTGGTCGGTACTGGCTTGACGTCGACCGATGTCGTGCGGGCGGCGGAGAAGACCAAAGGAAAGAGCGAACTTGCCAAGGGCAAGGCCGCTACGGCAGGGCAAAAGAGCGCAGCTCCGACGGTGGCCCAGAAAGGCAAGGGTCAGGCGCTGGTGCACAAGGGCGGGGTCGAGCCGGTTGCCCGCAAAGGAGCGACCAAACCCGTTGCCACGAGGAGCAAGACGGAGTCCGTCGCCGGGAAGGCCAAGTCGGCGCCTCTGGCGCGGCAGGGTGTTGCTGCTCCCGGCGTGAGCAAGGCAGCGCTCAGGGCCTCGAAGGCGGAGTCGGACCGTCTGGCGCAGAGCCATAAGGCTGCTGCCCTGTTGGAAAGCGGCGGCTACTCGCGTGGCGTGCAAAGGAAGAATCTGACCCGGGTCATCGCCGGCAACGTCGACCTTTGGCAGGATCCGGGCCAGTTGGCCGTACACTCGGGTTCGGCACTGGTCGTACCGCAGGACGGCGGCGAACCCCTGTACGAGAAGAACGCGCACGCGGTCGTGCCAATTGCGTCGATCACCAAGGTGATGACGGCGATGGTCGTGCTCGACAGCCAGCCCAACCTGCAGGCACCGATCACGATCAGCGACGACGACGTGGATTACCTGCGCGGCAGTCGTTCCCGCCTGCAGGTCGGTTCCGTCATCCCGCGCGAGACGGCTCTCCTGCTGGCGCTGATGTCCTCGGAGAACCGTGCTGCCAACGCGCTGGGCCGTCATTACCCCGGGGGCCTCACGGCCTTCGTCGCGGCGATGAACCGCAAGGCAGCGTCGCTGGGCATGACGCGAAGTCACTTCGAGGATCCGACCGGCCTCAACAGCAATAATGTTTCCACGGCCCACGACCTGGCACGGATGGTCGCTGCCGCGCACCGCTACCCCTTGATCCGCGAGTTCTCGACGACCTCAGGCGCGCGGGCGGAGATCAACGGTCGCGAGCTTGGTTTCCACAACACCAATCAGCTGGTCAGCAGTCCGACCTGGGAGATCGGCTTGTCGAAGACCGGCTACATTCAGGAGGCGGGGAAGTGTCTGGTCATGCAGGCGCGTGTCGCAGACAAGCCGGTGGTCATCGTCTTGCTCGATTCGGCCGGCAAGCAGACTCGTATCGGCGATGCCAATCGGATCAAGCGCTGGATGGAGAGCGCGTCGCTTTCAGGCCGGGGGCCAACCCGCGTTTGACGCGTTCCAGCTGATGGATGGCCACGCAATGTCGTGGCCATTTTTTTTCCCGGCGGCAAGGGTGCCGGTGTCAGCAAGCAGACGCGCTGCCTTGCGCGTGCCGGCAGGTCCAACCATCGATCAGCGACTCGGCTGCCTGGGTTACCAATCGTCGCAGCGGTCGAGACGGATGTGAGTCATTGCTCGATGGAATAAGCAAATGCACATCCAGGCTTTGTCGTTCTAAGACTCTTGGCTATAGTAGTCGTCTTCTCGTCCGGCATTCGATGGAGTCCCGCATGTTTCAAGTGATTCGCCAGCTGCTTGTAGCCCTTGCCGCCTTCCTCTTTGCAGGTTTGGCGCTGGCCCAGAGTGTCAGCCTCCTCAATGTCTCCTACGACGTGGCCCGTGATTTCTACAAGGACTACAACCCGATGTTCCAGAAGCACTGGAAAGCGGTTGCGGGGGAGACGATCGAGTTGAAACAGTCGCACGCCGGCTCGAGCAAGCAGGTGCGCGCGGTAGCCGACGGGCTGGACGCCGATGTGGTGACCATGAATCAGGCGTCCGACGTCGATTTTCTCGCCGAGAAGGGTCTGGTCGCCAAGGATTACGCCAGGAAGTTTCCGAACAATGCGTCCCCCTATACGTCGACGATGGTATTCATCGTCCGCAAGGGCAATCCAAAGGCACTCAGGGACTGGAGTGACGTCGTCAAGCCTGGCATCCAGGTTGTCCTGCCGCACCCCAAGAATACCGGTAACGGCCGCTATACCTACCTCGCTGCCTGGGGCTACGCACTCCGGCAGCCCGGCGGCAACGACCGAACGGCGCAGGATTTCGTCTCCCGGCTACTGAAGAATGCGCCGCTGTTCGCCGCTGGCGGGCGTGACGCGACGACCACCTTCATGCAGCGGAAGATTGGCGACGTGTTGATTTCCTTCGAGAGTGAGGCCGAGCTGATTGCTCGCGAGTTTGGCAAAGGCGAGTTCGAAGTGGTCTATCCTTCATTGTCCATCCTCACCGAGTTTCCCGTTGCCATCGTTGACAAGGTGGTCGACAAGAAAGGCACGCGCAAGCAGGCACAGGCTTACCTGGATTACCTGTGGTCGGCGGCCGGCCAGGAAAACGCCGCGCAGAACTACCTGCGACCGCGCGACGCGGAAATCCTCAGGAGGTACGCGGCCCAGTTTCCGGCGATCAGAACCTTCACCGTGGATGAAGTGTTTGGCGGCTGGGCCAAGGCCTCGTCGACGCACTTCAAGGACGGTGGCAGTTTCGACCAGATTTATCAACAAAAGTAGCCGCGGCCACTGCCGTCGAGTCTGCTGGCGGGCGAGCGCTGGCAATCGTCACCAACCGTTGCCCTAGCGAATCGTTTGATGCCTCTCCGCTCGCTCCGCCAAAAGGTGCTGCCCGGTTTCGGTCTGTCGCTCGGCTGCGCACTGGTGTATCTGTCGCTGCTGATTCTGTTACCGCTCTCCGGCCTGGCGTTCAAGGCGAGTCAGCTGAGCCTCTCCGAGTTCTGGGCGATCGCCAGTGGCGAACGGGCTCTCGCTTCGTACCGCGTCACTTTTGGTGCGTCCTTGCTGGCGGCGCTGATCAATGCCTTCTTTGGACTGATCGTCGCCTGGATCCTCGTGCGTTATTCGTTCCCGGGCAAGCGCCTCATCGATTCGCTGGTCGATTTGCCCTTTGCTTTGCCCACCGCCGTGGCCGGGATCACGCTGGCCACACTCTACGCCGGCAATGGCTGGATTGGCCGGCACCTCGAACCGCTGGGAGTCAAGGTGGCCTTTTCGCCGTTGGGGATCGTCGTCGCCCTGACCTTCATCGGTTTGCCATTCGTCGTTCGGACGCTGCAGCCGGTGATCGAGGATATCGAGCCGGAGATCGAGGAGGCGGCTGCAAGCCTTGGCGCCTCGCGCCTGCAGACCTTCCTCCGAGTCCTCTTGCCGGCGCTCTTGCCGGCGCTCCTGACCGGTTTCACGCTGGCCTTCTCGCGCTCGATCGGGGAATACGGCTCGGTGATCTTCATCGCCGGCAACATGCCCCTGATTTCGGAGATCACGCCGCTGTTGATCATTTCCAAGCTTGAACAATATGACGTCGTCGGCGCTACCGCACTGGCCATGGTCATGCTGATTATCTCGTTTGTCATGCTGCTGGCGGTAAACGCCCTGCAGTGGTGGGCTGCCAATCGCCACCAGGCACATGCCGCGAGCGCCGGCGAGCGCCGATGACCAAGCCAACCATGGGCCGTGCCAACGCCGAGCCGCGCTGGGTGCGCATGCTCCTGCTGAGCCTCGGGCTCGGCTTTCTCTTCTTGTTCCTTGCCTTGCCCTTGCTGGCGGTCTTTGTCGAGGCCCTCGCGGCGGGCTGGGCAGCCTACGCCGACGCTCTCAACGATCCGGAAGCACGCTCGGCGATTGGCCTGACGCTCTGCATCGCTCTTTTCGTTCTGCCCGGAAATCTGCTCTTCGGGATCGCTTCGGCGTGGGCGATCGCCAAGTTCGACTTCCGGGGCAAGAGTCTGCTGATTACGCTGATCGACCTGCCGTTCGCCGTTTCACCGGTGGTGGTCGGACTCGTCTTCCTGCTGATCTTTGGCGCACAGGGACTCTTCGGGCCATGGTTGGCGGCGCATGACATCAAGGTGGTATTCGCGCTGCCCGGCATGATTGTTGTCACGATGTTCATTACCTGTCCGTTTGTTGCGCGGGAGTTGATCCCGTTGATGCAGGCGCAGGGCAAGGAGGAGGAGGAGGCTGCCCTGTCGCTCGGGTCGACCGCTTGGCAGATGTTTTTCCGCGTCACGGTACCGAATATCAAGTGGGGTTTGCTGTACGGCGTGATTCTTGCCAATGCGCGCGCCATGGGCGAGTTCGGGGCCGTGTCGGTGGTTTCCGGCCATATCCGCGGGGAGACCAACACCTTGCCGTTGCACGTCGAGATCCTCTACAACGAGTACAACGCGGTCGGCGCCTTCGCCGCGGCCTCGGTGCTGGCGCTCCTGGCGCTGCTGACCTTGTTGGCCAAGGCGATCGTTGAATGGCGCATGCGCCGGGAAACGCGCATGCTGGCCGTGGCACTGCCGCCGGAAAGGCAGCGATGAGCGGCAATCTGCCGCCGCGGGAGGTGTCGTCCGCCGTCGGGCCATCCGCACGCTGTGCGTGCCACAGATTGGTGAGGTCACTTTCATGAGCATTGAAATACGCTCTATCGGCAAACGCTTTGGCAGTTTCGTGGCGCTTGAAAACGTCAACCTGCACGTTCCGACCGGGGAACTCGTTGCCCTCCTCGGTCCGTCGGGTTGCGGCAAGACGACGCTGCTGCGCATCATTGCGGGAATGGAGAGTGCCGATTGCGGGCAGGTGCTGTTTGCCGGCGAGGAGGCCACGCATCTGCATGCCCGCGATCGCAAGGTCGGCTTCGTCTTTCAGCATTACGCCCTGTTTCGCCACATGTCAGTGTTCGAGAACGTTGCTTTTGGACTGCGCGTCAAGCCGAGAAAGCTGCGTCCCGGCGAGCCCGAGATCAGACGACGCGTTGCGGAACTCCTGCAACTGGTTCAGCTCGACTGGCTTGCCGATCGCTATCCCTCGCAACTTTCGGGCGGCCAGCGTCAGCGCATTGCACTGGCGCGCGCACTCGCGGTCGAGCCAAGGGTCCTGTTGCTCGACGAGCCCTTCGGTGCGCTTGACACCAAGGTGCGCAAGGAACTGCGCCGCTGGTTGCGGCGCCTGCATGATGAACTGCATATCTCGAGCGTCTTCGTGACGCACGATCAGGAAGAAGCGTTGGAAGTCGCCGACCGGGTGGTGGTCATGAACCGGGGACGGATCGAACAGATCGGCACCCCAGATGAGGTTTACTCGAGTCCCGCGTCGCCGTTCGTTTATCAGTTTCTCGGCAACGTGAACGTTTTCCACAGCCGTGTGCACGGGGCCTGGGCGGAGGTCGGCCGTGTCCACACCGGCGCCGCGGCGGATGCCGAGGCGATGGCCTTCGTGCGGCCGCACGATATCGAGATCGAGCGTCATCCGGTGGCCGGCAGCCTGCAGGCCGACGTCCAGGAAGTGCACGCCATCGGACCGCGGGTACGCGTCGAACTCGCACATGCGTCGGAACTGATCGAAGTCGAGCTTACCCGCGAACGAGCTGCTGCCCTGGCACTCGTCAGAGGGCAACAGGTATGGCTCAAGCCGCGCCAGGTGCGCGTGTTTGCGACGCCGACAACGACGCTCGAAGAAGGCGGGTCGGGAATCTAGGCGAAATCGGGTCTTTCTGTTGGTTGCCGCTCGTGGCGACTCCTGGCAGCATCGCTTGATGACGAGTTGCCCAGCCGCTTTGTCTGGTAGGATGCGTCTCGATGCAAACGCTTCTTGCCATTAAATTCGTGACTTCGCTGGGGAGAGCGTTGGCTCTTTGCCTGTTGGCGGCAGTCCTCCTGGTCGCTGTCGCGCACGCCGAGACGGCTGAGCCGGTGATGGTCGCGATTGCCTATCCGGCGACGAGCCAGGACTCGATTCCGCGCGCTTCCCTGCGTGCCATCTTCGGCATGCTCCTGCAGAAGTGGCCGGGTGAGACGCCGACCAAGGTGTTCGTTCTCAGAGATGACGCCCCTGAGCATGCCACTTTCAGCAAGAGCGTACTGCAGGTGTTTCCGCACCAGTTGCGAATGGCCTGGGATCGGCAGGTCTTTTCGGGGCAGGGGCAGTATCCCGAGTCGGTCGGTTCGCTGCAGGAGATGCTGGCGCGTGTGGCATCCACGCCAGGAGCGATCGGCTACGCTAGGGCGAGCGAGGTCAATCAGAATGTGCGCGTACTCAAGATTCGCTAGGGCCGCATCGCGCATTGCCCTGACCGGCGGGTTGTCGCTCGCGTCCACGATTACGTGCGCGATGGACTTGCTCGACGGCAACTTTCAGGTACATGGATTCGCCTCGCTCACTCTGGTCAACACCAGCGACAACAATTTCTTCGGACAGAGTGACGACCAGGTCAGCAACAATTTTTCGGAGGTCGGCCTGAATGCATCGTGGCGGCTGACGCCAGGCCTGCAACTGTCGGCCGAAGTCCTCTCGCATCGGGCCGGCGGCACAGACGATGGTGGCGTGCGGCTCGATTACGGCCTGGTCGATTGGACTGCACTGTCGAGCGAGGAGGGGCGTGGCGGCATCCGTGTGGGACGCATCAAGACCGCCTACGGCTTGTACAATACGACGCGCGACGTTCCCTTCACCCGCCCCAGCATCATTCTGCCGCAATCGATCTACTTCGAGCGCACGCGCAATCTGACCGTATCGGCCGACGGTGCGGACATTTATGTCGAGCGCTACGGCGAAGCCGGTACTCTCTCCGCCAGCTTCGCCTACGGGCAGCCGCAGACCGATACCGATGCCGCTCTGGTGGCCCTGGTCGGCCTCAACCGTCCGGGTCATCTGGACTCCAGGCTGGCTCCCGACCTGCAGGTCATGTACGAGGGGTCGGGCGGCATGTATCGGCTGGCTGTTACGGCGACACGTCTTGACCTGCGCTACAAGCCCGGTCTCGGGGATCGGCTGCAGGCCGGGCGCTTCAAACTGACGCCGCTGATCCTCTCTGCCCAGTACAACGCCGAGACCTGGAGCCTGACCAGTGAGTACGCGTTCCGGCGCACCTCGGTCACCGACTTCGGCCCCTTCTTCTACAATGGCACGGCGGATGGACGAAGCTACTACCTGCAGGGGACCTACCGCTTGGCTCCGCAGTGGGAGGCGCTCGTACGTTACGACGCGTACTATGCCGATAACGATGATCGTAATGGCAAAGCCTTCGCTGCGGCAACCCGGCAACCGGGCTTTACACGCTTTGCCAAGGACTGGTCGGTTGGCCTGCGCTTCGACGTCACGCCGCAGTTCATGCTGCGGGTCGAGGCGCATCGCGTCGATGGTACGGGTTTCCTGGCCGTACAGGACAACCCCGACGCCCAGGCGCTGCGCCGTTACTGGGACAACGTCATGCTGCAGGGCTCGTTCCGCTTCTAGTCGCGCGTGATGCCGGAAAGTCCATCCCTGCCGAAGGCGCACAGCCGCTCCCGCTTCCTCAGTCTCAAGTGGAAAGTCCTGCTGACACTCGGGGGCGTCATGCTGTCGGTGAACGGGGCCTTGTCCTGGCTGCATTTCCACGATCTGACCAGCCGCTTCGAACTGCAACGGACGGCAACCCGCGAGCGTCTGATTGCCGAGGCCTTCGCCTTGCGCAGCGACTTCGGCTTGCGCCTGCAGGCGCTGGCCGGGATGCTCGCTGCCCTCGACTCCGTCGGCGTGAGCCTGTTCCAGACCACCGCCGGGAACGCGTTGCTGCGGCAGCACTTCGACAGCTACTGGCCGGTTCTGCAGCTTGATCTCGGGATCGATTGGCTGCAGGTGTATCCGCGGGCAGGTCCGCCGCTGGTGACCTGGAGTACCGTGGCCCTGGACGAGTTCACCGAGGAGGCGCGCGTCCGTGATGTCGTAGTGCAGGAACGTGCCATGCGCTGGACACGTTGCCGGGTTGTCTGTACCCAGTTTGCGGCGGCTCCCATCCTGTCTGCTGGCAGGGTTGCCGGGGCAGTCGTTCTGGGTAGTTCGCTGGCCGACGTGGTGGTGTCCTTCAATCGCTTGTCCGGCGCCGATCTCGGCGTCCTCATTGCGAAGGAGAGTGGGACGACAGGCTCGGCGGACGGGAAGCTGCTGCCCCGGCTGGGTTACCAGGTGCTCGGCCTCAGCGGTGCCGAACGCAACCTGCCGCTGCTCCAGGAGCTGACCGCATTGCCGGAACTGCCGGGTGGCGTGGCGTGGGTTCTGCTGTCGCATGCCGACCGGCAGTTCGAGTTGTCGTTCCTGGCGCTTGATGCCACCGATGGCGCTGCCGCCCCCGCCTTGCTGGTGGTCATCGACGACCTGACGCAGCCACTGGAGGACATTCGCAAGTCGGTGTGGAGCCGGCTGCAGGGGGAGCTGCTGGCTTCGCTGGTGTCGCTGTTGTTGCTGGCGTTGCTCGTGCATGCGCCCCTGCAGCGCATGACAAGGGCGGTGCGCGCCATTCCCCTGCTCGGCCGCAGTGCGTTCGCCGAGGCACGAACGCGCATTGCACCACGCGTCCGGCGACTCGTGGACGACGAGATCGACGGCCTCGACGAGGCGGCCACTGCCTTGTCGTATCGGCTGGAGACGCTGGAGAGGGATGTCGCGGCGCATTCTGCGGAGATGCAGGGAATGCTGCAGCGGATTTCCGTAGAGCGCGATTTCAGCCAGGGCCTTCTCGACACGGCGCAGGTCATCATTCTCACGCAGTACGCCGACGGCCGGATCCTGACCTTGAATCGCTACGGGCATCTGCTGTCCGGCTGGAGCACAGCGGAACTGATCGGCAAGCGCTTCGGCGATCTGCTTCGCCCGGACGAGTCGGCCGGTGCCGAGACGCGCCACGCGCTCGAGGAAATCGTGGCCGGCGATCGCCAGCACACGCAGCTCGAGTCGATTCTCGTCGGTGCAAACGGTGAGTCGTACGAAATCACCTGGAACCACTCTCGCCTGCCTGGTCGAATTGACGATGCGGTGGTCATTCTCTCGGTGGGAATCGATCATACCGAGCGCAAGCGTGCCGAGTCGCATGTCAGCTACCTGGCCGAGCACGACCCGCTGACCGGTCTGGTCAATCGACAGCATTTCCAGCATGAACTCGACAAGGCTTTGCTCAGCGCGCGTCGTCTGGCTCGTGACGGCGCGCTTCTCTATCTCGATCTGGATGGCTTCAAGTACGTGAACGATCTCAGCGGGCATCAGGCCGGCGATGCCCTGCTCAGAACCGTCGCCGATGAAGTCGCCAACGTGGCACGTTCGAGCGATCTGCTGGGGAGACTTGGCGGCGACGAACTGGGCGTCCTGCTGCACGAATGTGATCGCGATGGCGCGGTCCAGGTGGCGGAAAAGATCAACAAGCGACTCGCCGAAATCAGGTTCCCCGAACTGGCGGCGAGTCACCGAGTCTCGGCGAGCATCGGCATCGTCGTCTTTTCCGAGGCGACGATGGACGTCAAGCAGCTTCTTGCCAATGCCGACATTGCCATGTATCAGGCCAAGTCCAGGGGCGGCGCCGGCTGGCACATCTATTCCGAGGGCGAGGGTGTGCAGGAGAAGATGCAAAGCCGACTGCACTGGGAGGAGATGATCAACCGGTCGCTGCTGGATGAGGGGCTGCTTGTCTACTACCAGCCCATATTGGACATTCGTGCTCGTCAGGTCAGCCATTATGAGGCGCTGGTGCGCATGCGCAGTGCCGATGGTTCGATCATCCCGCCCGGACTGTTCATGGAAGTGGCCGAAGACAGTGGCCTGATCCGCGAGATCGATCGTCGCGTCATCCATCAGGTATTCGGCAAGATGCTGGCCTTGTTCGCGATCGGCAGGAGCTACAAGTTCTCGATCAATCTGTCGGGGGTCAGCATCAACGACGCCAGGCTGCTGTCGTTCATTCGCGACGAGCTTTCCCGCAGCCCGCTGCTGCCCAGCCATGTGGTCTTCGAAATCACGGAGACGGCTGCAGTTTCGGACTTCTCGGCCGCCCGCACCTTCATGAACGCCGTACGCGAACTCGGGTGTGCATTCTCCCTTGACGATTTCGGGGTCGGGTTTTCGTCGTTCAATTATGTCAAGCAGTTGCCCGTCGACTATGTCAAGATCGATGGCTCCTTCGTTCGCACCCTCGTTGACAGTCCCGATGATCAGGTCTTCGTGCGGGCGCTGGCCGAGGTGGCACGTGGTTTCGGCAAGAAGACCGTGGCCGAGTTCGTCGAAGACGAACGCGCTCTCAAGATGCTGCGCTCTTTTGGCGTCGACTATGCGCAGGGCTACTTCATCGGCAAGCCGGCGCCCGATATCGCCTGACCGGACGGCGCAGCGTGCCTGGTTGCGGCCGGGGAGGCCCGTGGTGCCGGTGCTATAATCGCCCGCTCACCTGCCACCACCCTTGCCTACCGTCTTTCGAGCATGGCGCTCTTCACCCTTGGCCTCAACCACCACACGGCACCACTCGCCGTTCGCGAGCAGGTGGCTTTCCATGTCGAACGTGTGCATCAGGCGCTTGGCGATCTCACACGCTGCAAGCCGGTTCACGAGGCGGCGATCCTCTCGACGTGCAACCGCACCGAAGTGTATTTCGCTACCGACGTGCCCGAGGCCGCGACTCAGTGGCTGCTCGACTATCATCATCTGGCACGCCACGAGCTTGAGCCGTACCTTTACACCTATCCCGAGCGCGATGCCGTGCGCCATGCCTTTCGCGTTGCCAGCGGTCTTGACTCGATGGTGCTTGGCGAGCCCCAGATCCTTGGCCAGATGAAGGAGGCCGTTCGCCTTGCCGAAGAAGCCGGGACGCTGGGGACGACCCTGCACAAGCTGTTCCAGCATTCCTTCGCCGTCGCCAAGGAGGTCCGCTCGACGACGGCGATTGGTGCCAACATCGTTTCGATGGCGGCTGCCGCCGTGCGTCTTGCCGAGCGCATCTTCGAGCGTATCGCCGATCAGAAGATTCTGTTCATCGGCGCAGGCGAGATGATCGACCTGTGCGCCAGGCATTTCGCGGCGCAGCACCCGAAACAGCTGGTCGTCGCCAACCGTACCGTCGAGCGTGGTCTTGTGCTGGCCGACAGGTTTGGCGGAACGGCGATCAAACTCGAGGAACTGGGCGAACGCCTGCCGCAGTTCGATATCGTCGTTTCATGCACCGCCAGTCCGCTGCCGATTCTTGGTCTCGGCATGGTCGAACGGGCCATCAAGGCGCGTCGTCACCGCCCGATGTTCATGGTCGATCTTGCGGTGCCGCGCGATATCGAGGTCGAGGTGGGCGAGATGGATGACGTGTTTCTGTATACGATCGATGACCTCGCACAGGTCGTCGAGTCGGGACTCGAATCGCGTCAGGCAGCCGTGGTGGATGCCGAGGCGATCATCGCCGAGCGGGTGGACGTCTTTCTGCGCTGGTTGGCAACGCGTGGTACAGTGCCGGTGATTCGCTCTCTCCGCGATGCCGCTGAACGTGCGCGCCGGCATGAGGTCGAGCACGCTCTCAAGTCGCTGGCCAAGGGCGAAGAGCCGGCGCGCGTGCTGGAGCATTTCTCGCACCGGCTGACCAACAAGTTCCTGCACGCGCCAACGCAGGCTCTGACTCAGGCCGACGCTGATCGGGACCAGTTCCAGGCCATCGTCTCGCGCTTGTTTCACCTGCATCCCGAGTCCCGCGTCGACGAGTAGCACATCCCGGCGCGGAAGACGGACTCGTTGACGCGCCGCTTCTCCAACCACTGCCTGAACAGACTTTCCGATGAACCAGAGCATTTGCGACAAACTTGAGCACCTGACGGGTCGTCTTGACGAACTCGACCGGATGCTGGCCAGCGGCGACGCGACTCGCGACATGGACGAGTACCGCAGGTTGTCGCGCGAGCACGCCGAGATCGCTCCAGTCGTCGCCCTTTACCAGATCTGGAGCCGGACACGCTCCGATCTGGCGGCTGCCCTCGATATGGTCGGTGATCCGGAAATGAGGGAACTGGCTGAAGCGGAAGTCGCAGCCAGCAAGGAACGCCTGCCGCAGATCGAGAAAGATCTGCAGAAGCTGCTGTTGCCCAGGGATGCGAAAGACGAGCGCAACGTCTTTCTCGAGATTCGCGCGGGTACCGGCGGTGACGAATCGGCGCTCTTTGCCGGCAATCTGTTTCGCATGTACACGCGTTACGCGGAGCGTCGGCGCTGGCAGGTCGAAGTCATCTCGGCCAGTGCCTCGGACCTTGGCGGCTACCGGGAGATCATTGCCCGCATCATCGGCAGCGATGTCTACGCACGCTTGAAGTTCGAGTCCGGTGCTCATCGCGTGCAGCGCGTTCCTGATACCGAGGCACAAGGCCGGATTCACACGTCGGCCTGTACGGTAGCGGTGATGCCGGAGGCGGACGCGCTCGAGGAGGTTCAGGTCAACCCGGCCGATATTCGCATTGACACCTATCGTGCCTCGGGAGCTGGCGGGCAGCACATCAACAAGACCGATTCGGCGGTGCGCATCACCCATCTGCCGACCGGCGTCGTCGTCGAATGCCAGGACGATCGTTCGCAGCACAAGAACAAGGCGCAGGCGATGTCCGTTCTGGTGGCGCGCATCCGGGACATGCAGGAGCGTGAGCAGGACGCCAGCATAGCTTCGGAACGCCGCAGTCTGGTCGGCAGCGGTGACCGTTCCGAGAGGATTCGGACCTACAACTTCCCGCAGGGGCGAGTCACCGATCACCGTATCAACCTCACCCTGTACAAGATCGACGCGATCATGGACGGCGACCTCGACGAACTTCTGGGCGCCCTGACCGCCGAGCATCAGGCCGATCAACTGGCGATGCTCGCCGAGAGTCCGTGAGCGGAACCGGCATCGGCGCCGCAGCCCGGCTCCGGCGTCGGGCTGCGTGACCCTGAATGCCGGACCATCCGATGACTGTGGGCGACGCCTGGCGCGCAGCCCGCCAGCGTATCGATCGGCTTGACGCACGTCTGCTGGTCGAGCACGTTGCTGCCTGTACGCATGCCGAGTTGATTAGCGAACCGATGCGACGGCTCCTTGCAGAGCAGGCCCAGGTTCTGGCGGACCTGGTAGAACGCCGCGCCGCCGGCGAACCTCTGGCTTACCTTCTGGGCTCTGCCGGGTTTTACGGTATCGAGTTTCAGATCACCCCTGCCGTGCTCATCCCGCGTCCGGAAACGGAACTCCTTGTCACGCTTGCGGTCAAGTGTGTGGAGTCGCTGGCGGAGCCGCGCATCGTCGATCTCGGAACGGGCTCGGGGGTGGTCGCGGTGACGGTTGGGTGCCTGTGTCCGGCGGCGCGGATCACCGCGGTGGATTTGTCCCCGTCGGCGCTTGACTTGGCGCGCATCAATGCCGGACGTCACGGGGTTGAGGCGACTTTCCTTGTCGGCGACTGGTACACGCCTTTGGGAGATTGCGGTTTCGACCTGATCGTTGCCAATCCGCCGTATGTTGCGAACGATGACGAGCATCTGCAGCGGGACGGCCTGCCGTTCGAGCCGCGGATGGCACTGACCGACGGGGTGCCCGGCGGGGATGGCTTGGCTTGTATTCGCCGGATCACCGATGGCGCGCGGCGCCACCTACTGCCGGGCGGCTGGTTGCTGATCGAGCATGGCTATGATCAGGCAGCGGCGGTACGTAACGAGTTGCACAAAGCCGGGCTGTCGGACGTCGCTTCTTGGCAGGACCTGGCCAGGATAGAGCGAGTCAGTGGCGGCCGCCTGCGTTGACGGCGAGTGTCGGCAGCCGCTACACTCATTCATGACAATTTTTCTCAACTATTGGTAGAACGAGGGTTTCGCGATGGATGCACAGCAACTGATCAAGGAGCAGGTAACAGGCAACCCGGTCGTCCTTTACATGAAGGGAACGCCGGAATTCCCGCAATGCGGCTTCTCCGCGGTGACGGTGCAGATTCTCAAGGCCTGCGGGGTCTCCCGTTTCCTGAGTGTCAACGTGCTCGAGAATCCCGAGATTCGCAGCGGCATCAAGGAGTATGCTAACTGGCCGACGATCCCGCAGCTCTACGTGCGCGGCGAGTTCATCGGCGGTTGCGACATCATGCGCGAGATGTACGAGGAAGGCGAACTCCAGAAACTGCTCGAAGGTCTGGTCGAGTCGGTTTGACGCGTTGCGCGCGCGCTGGCTCGACCGGAAGCGTGCGAACGCGTTGCGGGGCGACCGAACTGCGGGTTTCCTGAGCAGGGCTGTCTGAGGCGCCGCAAGCTGGTTCTTGGGTCGCAGCCTTGCTCAGGCGTTGGCCAGCGTCGCCTTGGCGGTGAATTCTTCATAGGCGCGGACCGCTTCAGCAGCATACATCAGTGACGGGCCGCCGCCCATGTAAGTGCATACCGCCAGCGTTTCCATCAACTGGGCGCGGCTGACACCGAGACGAATCAGGGCCTTGACATGGAAGCCCACGCAGGCGTCGCAACGACTGGAGACGCCGATCGCCAACGCGATCAGTTCCTTGTCGAGCGCCGACAGCACGCCCGGGGCGAGTGCCGCCTTGGCCAGCGCGTTGAACCCCTGCAAGGTTTCGGGCATGTCCTGTCGAAAGGTGCCGAGGGCCTTGGAAACATCGTGCGTGATGGTGGTGAAGGACTTGCTCATGGCGGCTACTCTCCAATAATCAGAAAACTCTAATATACATTGGAGGGCTTTCCTCGGCAATCTCTCTTCCAACGACCGAGGGCGGGCTGTCGGTGGGCACAAGCCCGCTTTGATGAAGGAGAGGCGAATGAATGATCAACGGGCAGTCGGGTGGACATACCTGGCGGTTTCGGTCGGCGCGTTGGTGCTGTCGGCTTGTGCGGGCTACAGTGGCTACGGGCTGAAGCCGGGCGTGGCGACCTTGCCCGAGGTGATTGCGACGATGGGCAAGCCGGCCTTGAGCTGGAAGGATCCCGATGGCAGCGAACAACTGGCCTATCCGCGTGGGCCGGCAGGTCCACAGACGTTCATGGTTTTCATGGCGCCCGATGGACGCCTGCAACGGATAGAGCAAGTACTGAACATGGAGCATTTCGCGCGTATCCAGCCCGGTAGCGACAAGGAATCCGTGTTGCGTCTGATCGGTCCGTCGGAGCCGCAATGGACGCAGTACTTCAAGGTGCGCGACGAACTCGTTTGGGAGTGGCAGTTCTGCGACAGCTGGAATCAGCTTGCGCGCTTCGATGTACTGTTCGACGGCACCACCGGCATTGTCCGCACCGCCTATCAGCGACAGGCCTTGATGGGCTTCGACGGCGTCGCGCCGTTCTGCGGGCACTAGCGACGCGCGAGGTGCGGGCGCGGGCGGCTGGACGCCCCTCAGAAGCTGACCAGGCGCAGGTTGGCTGAGGTCAGGCGCTCGCTGAGGACGGCGACGAAGGCCTGGTAGAAGTGAAACCGGCAAGCCTCGGACGACCTCTTCAGGGCGCTGCCGGTTATCCTGACCAGCTTGGCTCTGGTCAGGGTGACAATGTCGGCGCCGCGTTTCGATTCCTTCTTCCCGATCACCGCCATCTCGCCAAAACAGTCACCGGTGGCCAGGAGGTTGAGGACCATGCCGTTCTTCAGCACTTTCAGTTCGCCATCCGCAAGAAAGTAGAAGAAATCGCCCACGTCGCCGTCGCGAATGAGCACCGTGCCTGGAGGAACCCATTTCCACTCGGAGAAACGGACGACCTCCCAGATCTCGACATCGGAGAATTCGGCAAAAAAGGCAAACGAGCGCAGCGTGTCGAACTTCTCGAGGTCGGGCATGCGATCGGCCGGCACCCGCAGTTGCCGGTCACGAAAGGCCTGTGCCAGATCGTGTGCGAATTCCGGCCAGTCGCGGTAGCGGTGCTGCAGTCTCTTGCTCATCGCGCGCGCGACGATTGTGTCGAGCACTTCCGGAATTTCGCTGCGCAGTGACGACGGGCGGCGCGGCTCGTTGTTGATGATCTGATAAATCATTTCGTAACTGTTGCGCGCCTGAAACGGCAGTTGCCCGGTCAACAACTGATACATGACGACGCCGAGCGAGTAGATGTCCGTCTGGTGATCTAGCGTCTGTTCCTTCACCTGTTGCGGCGACATGTAGGCCGGTGAGCCGATGCCGAGAACCAGCGTCCGGTCAGGCGAGCCGATGATCGCCGCACCGAAGTCCGAGATCTTGATATCACCGGTGTTCGGATCGGTGCTGGCGAACAGGATGTTGGCGGGTTTGATGTCGCGGTGGATGATGCCGGCCCGGAAAGCAAACTCGAGCGCCCGCGTGCACTTGAAGACGATCTCGACGATGCGCTCGATCGGCAGCAGGCTATCGGGCGTACACACCCTCTCCAGGGTGCCACCGGCGACGTACTCCATGACGATGTAGCAGACCTGGGAGTCGACCACCGCATCGTAGGTCTGAACGATATGGGGGTGCAAGAGTTTGCCGACCAGCGCTGCCTCGTTGAGGAAGAGGTGGGTGTATAGCCGGCCGCGCCTGGCATCCTTGAGAATCCCCGGGGCCGCCACCTTGACCGCCACCTCGCGCTGGGTGAACGGGTCGACGGCCAGGTAAACCGTGGACGTTGCGCCCCGACCGATCTCGCGGACAAGTTCGTATTTCCCGACCTTCTCCATGCAATGAGCGTCGCGCCGTGGCTCGGTGCTACTTGCGGCGAGCGCGGGCAATAGCGGCCAGGACCTGTTCCGGCGCGGTGCCGCCAATGTGATTGCGGGCCGCCAGCGACCCGTCAACCGTCAGCGCCTTGAAGACGTCCTCGTCGATCAGTGCCGAGAACTGCCGGAGATCGGCGAGCGCGAGTTCGGACAGGTCGACGCCGAGTGCTTCCGCGTGGCGGACCGCCAGGCCAACCACGGCGTGGGCGTCACGGAAGGGCAGTCCCCGGTGCGCCAGGTAGTCGGCCAGGTCGGTGGCGGTGGCATATCCCTGGCGCAAGGCGTCGCGCATGTTTTCCGGACGCGTGCTGATGCCGGCGATCATCTCGGCAAAAATGCGCAGTGTGTCGGTTACCGTGTCCACTGCGTCGAACAGCGGCTCCTTGTCTTCCTGGTTGTCCTTGTTGTAGGCCAGTGGCTGTCCTTTCATCAGGGTCAGCAAGGCCATCAGGTGTCCGTAGACACGGCCGGTCTTGCCGCGGGCCAACTCCGGTACGTCCGGATTCCGCTTCTGGGGCATGATCGAACTGCCGGTGCAGAAGCGGTCGGCAATCGTGATGAAGCCGAAGCGCGGGTTCATCCACAAGACGAGTTCTTCCGACAGGCGCGAGAGATGCATCATCACCAGGGCACTGGCGCCACAGAACTCGATTGCAAAGTCGCGGTCCGCAACGGCATCGAGCGAGTTCTCGCAAACGCCGTCGAAGCCCAGCAATTCGGCAACCAGATGGCGGTCAATGGGATAGCTCGTGCCGGCCAGCGCCGCTGCACCGAGCGGCAGGCGGTTGGTGCGGCGGCGACAGTCGACAAAGCGCTCGGCATCACGTCGCGTCATCTCGAAATAGGCGAGCAGGTGATGGCCGAAGGTCACCGGCTGGGCGACCTGGAGATGGGTGAAGCCGGGTAAGGGGGTGGCAGCCTCGGCTTCGGCGAGATCAAGTAGCCGCGACTGGAACTGCTTGAGCAGGCTGAGGATGTCATCGATAGCGTCGCGCAGATACAGGCGGATGTCGGTTGCCACCTGGTCGTTGCGCGAACGGCCGGTATGCAGGCGCTTGCCGGCATCGCCGACGAGCGTTGTCAGGCGTTTCTCGATGTTCAGATGTACGTCCTCGAGATCCAGCGACCAGACAAACGTGCCTGTCTCGATCTCCTCGGCGATCTGCGCCATGCCGCGTTCAATGTCGGCGAGGTCGGCCGCGCTGATGATTTCCTGCCTGGCCAGCATCGTCGCGTGCGCCAGCGATGCGCGTATGTCGTGGCGCCACAGGCGGCGGTCAAAAGCCACCGAGGCGGTATAGCGCTTGACGACTTCCGACATGGGCTCGGAAAAGCGACCGGCCCAGGTGTACTGGGGAGAATCCGATGGGTTCATGGGGGGAGGGTTCCTGGGCAAGGATCAGGCGCGGCCCTGGGCAGGCGCCGCGCCGAGTGGGCTGGAGTATAAGGCAAAATGCGGCCGGCCGATCCTTGACTCTCGCTTCTTGACACTCATCAAGGCGTGCGGCAAGGGGTTTCCTATAATCGCGTCTTCCCTTCGACGAGGTGGTCATGCGGCAACTCGGACGTTCCAGCACGCTGGCTTGTCTACTCTTGGCAACATCCGCCGTTCTGCCGGCGCGGGCGCTCGACAGCGAGCTCGACAGCGACAAGGCCAGGGAGATCTATGGCCCCTGCGCGGCCTGCCATGGCGAGTTCGGTGCCGGTGGCAAGAAGGGGGAATACCCGCGCATTGCCGGCCAGTCGGCGAAGTACCTGGAGCAGCAGTTGAAAGCCTTCCAGAATCAGGTTCGCGTCAATTTGCCGATGTATCCGTACACGAAGGAGCGCGAGCTGCCGGACGAGGACATGAAGCTGGTTTCCGCCTACCTTGCGCAGATCGTTCTGCCGACCCGTCAGCCCGTTTTCAAGGACAGTGATGACGCGCTGACGCGGCTGCTGGCGATGGAGAAAGTCATGATCGTGCCGCGGGCCGAGGGTGATGTCGACAATGGACGGGCGGTCTACCAGAAGAATTGCGCGGCTTGCCATGGCAAGGCCGGCAAGGGGCGTGGCATGTTTCCGATGCTCGTCGGCCAGTACACCAGCTATCTGAAGAAACAGATCGATGCCTATCTGCGGGCCGATCGTCCGCACGACGAGGAAGGCGCCAGGGACGGGGTGCTGTACACGCTGAAAGGCGGTGACATCCAGGATGCCCTCGCCTACCTGACGGCGATTCAGGAAGCCGAGTAGGGCCCAGCGACGCTGCCCTAGCGGCCAGCCGCTCGCCCGGACGAAGCCGTTCTGCCATTCGTGAGGCCTGGTCCGCCACCGCGTGCGCGGCAGCGCGCGGAGAAAGGTGCGCTCGTGGAAGACCTCGAAGCCGCTGCCCGGATCAGAAGCGAAGACGTCGGCGCACAATAGCTTGCCACACACCAGAGGGCGCCCCGTGTTTCCCGGGAGGCTCAAGCAGGCATGTTAGAATTGCCGCCTTGATGTTGGCGTCAGTGGCGCCGATGCTGCCCGCGTGTGCCGGCGGCATGGCGAGCCCGTCAGTACGGTTACCGGGATCCTGCCTTGAACTCTGCAAACCAAGCCCCGCCGCGCCTGGTCATCGCCTCGCGTGAATCGCGTCTTGCCATGTGGCAGGCTCAGCACGTCAGCGGTCGCCTTACGGAGTTGTACCCACAGACGGCCGTCGACATCCTCGGCATGACGACGCGGGGCGATCAGATCCTCGATCGTCCGCTTGCTGCGATCGGCGGCAAAGGCTTGTTCATCAAGGAACTCGAGGTGGCCATGCAACAGGGCCGCGCTGATCTCGCGGTGCATTCGATGAAGGACCTGCCGATGGAGATGCCCGAGGGTTTTGCCTTGGCCGCCATCTCCGTGCGTGAGAATCCGTGCGATGCTTTCGTCTCGAACCGGTTTGGCGGGCTCGCCGAACTGCCGGCCAATGCCGTGGTCGGTACGTCCAGCCTGCGGCGCGAAGCCATGCTGCGCGCGGGCTATCCGCAACTCGAGATCAGGAGCTTGCGCGGCAATCTCGATACGCGTCTGCGGAAGCTCGATGCCGGAGACTACGATGCGATCATCCTCGCCGCCGCCGGTCTGATCCGGCTGGGGCTGACCGACAGGATCAAGGCCGTGCTGACGCCCGAGCAGTCCCTGCCGGCACCCGGGCAAGGTGTGCTGGGTATCGAGGTCCTCTCGGCGCGCGTCGACCTGTTGACTCTGGTGGCACCCCTCAACGATGTCGCCACAGCTCACTGCGTGCGTGCCGAGCGTGCTTTCTCGCGTGCTCTCGGCGGCAGCTGCCAGATTCCTCTGGCCGCGCATGCCGTACTCGACAGCGGTGCCTTGTGGCTGCGCGGCTGGATTGCGACGCCGGACGGCCGCCACAGCCTGAGTGGCGAACTGCGCGGACTGCCGGAAGACGACGAGTCGATCGGTTGCCGGCTCGCTCAGGCGCTCCATGAACGCGGTGCCGATGCGATTCTTCGGGAACTGGCAACTGGCCAATGAGCGAGTTGCTGCGCGGCAAGAGAATTGCGGTGACCCGTCCGCGGGCACAAGCGGCGAGGCTGGCCGCCTGGATTACCGAACAGGGGGGCGAGCCGGTACTCTGTCCCCTGCTGGAGATTGCTCCGGCCGAGGAGCAGGCACCATTGCAGGCGGCGATTGCGCAGCTCGACGTCTACTCACTGGCCGTTTTCATCAGTCCGAACGCAGTGGCTTTCAGCGTGCCGGTGATACTCGCCGGCCGTCGATGGCCAGAGGCTCTGCAGGCGGTCGCCATCGGTCAGAGTACCGTCGATCTGCTTGCCGCTCATGGCATCGAGAATACGCTCGCTCCGCGCGAGCGTTTCGATTCCGAAGCCGTGCTCGAACTTCCGGAATTGCAGGCGCAGCGCGTGGCAGGCAAGCGGGCGCTGCTCTTGCGCGGCAACGGTGGGCGCGAACTGCTGGCCGATACGCTGCGTGCGCGAGGTGCCGACGTGGATCTCGTCTCCTGTTACCGGCGTTCGGCGCCAGCCGACGCGGGGCCGCTGCAGGCGCTGTTGCACGCCGACGAGCTTGATGCGCTGACGGTTTCATCAAGCGAGGGGCTGCGCAATCTGGTCGATTTGCTGGATGGCCCGGCGCGCGCACGCCTGCGTCAGACGCCGCTGTTCGTACCCCATCAACGAATCGCCGAGGTGGCAGCAGGGCTCGGCCTGCAGGGTGTGATCCTCACCGGGCCAGCCGACGCCGGGATCCTTGCAGCCTTGATCGCGTATCGTTGGCGGCAACCATGAAGGAAAACCGCGGGCCGGCTACGGTTGGCGCAACCCCTGGCTACTGCTCGCAATGCTCGCCCTCGGGCTGGCCGGCTGGCAGTGGCTGGAGACGCGAGCCAAGCTTGCCGATACCTAGCAGGAGTGGGCTCGTCGTCTGGCCGAAAGCGACTCTGCGAACGCCGAAAGCCGTGCTTTGGCCAGGCAGGCGCAGGAATAATTGGCCGTTGTTCAGGGCAGACTCGGTGCCTTCGCGGCGATACTCGCCGAATCGCAGAGTCAGCGGGCGATGATCGAGCAGTTGTACCAGGATCTGGCACGCCACCGGGATGCCGAGATCAGTATTGAGCTCCCGACTCTCAACGAGAGCCTGGCGGCGATCGGGACCTTCAGGCTGGGCAGGGACGGCAGGTGACAAAGCTGTCGTGGCTGCTGGCGCTGTTTGCGCTGGCGGTCGGTATCGCTCTGGCGGCACGCTTCAACGAGGGTTATCTGCTTCGTGTCCTGCTGCCGTATCGCGCCGAGGTGTCGCTCAATCTGGCGATTTTCCTCGTCGTCAGCATCTTCGTAGTGGTGTACGGTTTGCTGCGCGCGATCGGGCTGGCTCTCGCGTTGCCGAATCGCGTGCAGGCGTTTCGTGAACGTCGTCGGCGGGTGAAGGCGGCGATTGCCTTCGACGACGCCGTGCGCCTGCTTTTCGAAGGGCGTTTCGGGCGGGCTCTGAAGAAGGCCGGCGAAGCGCATGCTGCCGCTCACTCGCCCGGCCTGGCGGCGCTGCTGGCTGCCCGCGCAGCACCGCTGTTGCGCGAACCGGATACGGAGAAGGCCTGGCTCGAGCGGGTCAGGCGAGACGATCCGCGGCTGGAGTCGGCCCAATGGATGCTCGAAGCCGAGATGTTCCTCGACACTGGTGACTTCGAGGCCGCGCTGATCACCCTTCAAGGTCTGCAGCGTCTCACCGGGCGGCACATTGCGGCGTTGCGGCTGGAACTGCGGGCGCAGGAGGGATGCGCCAACTGGCCGCTCGCTGGGATTCGGAGCTGGTGCAGCTTTGTGGTCAGATGGGGGGCGATGATCCGACCGCTGCTAACGCACGGGCCGAGAAATGGCTGCCCGAGCATCCTGGGGACGCACAATTGTTGCTGGCACCGGGCCGTCTCTGTCGGTCGCAGCGGCTGTGGGGAAAGGCCGAGAACTATCTTGAGGCCTCCCTCGCGCTGGCCGATCAGCACCCGGTTCGGCTCGAACTGGCGCGTCTTTTCGAGCAGACCGACCGTTCGGATGAAGCCGTTCGGCACTACCGGGCAGCGGCCGAACAACTCGCCTGAGCCACCGGTCGTCGCCGTCCTGTCTCGCCGGGCTCACGCCCAGTCGCGTGGCGGCAGCAACTCGTAGAGTGCAGCTTCGGGCGTGCCGGCTTCGGGCTGCCAGTCGTATCGCCACTTCACGACCGGCGGCAGCGACATCAGGATCGACTCGGTTCGCCCGCCCGACTGCAGGCCGAAAAGCGTGCCGCGATCCCAGACGAGATTGAACTCCACGTAGCGGCCGCGCCGGTAAGCCTGGAAATCGCGTTCGCGTTCGCCGTACGGCAGCCGCTTTCGCTTCTCGACGATCGGCAGATAGGCTGCCGCAAACGCGTCACCGACGGCCCGCGTCAGGCCGAAGCAGCGTTCGAAGCCACCCTCGTTCAGGTCGTCGAAGAAAACGCCGCCGACGCCGCGCGGCTCATTGCGATGTTTGAGGAAGAAGTACTCGTCGCACCACTTCTTGTAGCGCGCGTAGGTGTCGCCGCCGAAGGGCAACAGCGCCTGCCTGCAGGTGGCGTGGAAATGACGGACATCTTCGACGAAGGGGTAGTAGGGAGTCAGATCCATGCCGCCACCAAACCACCAGGCGGGTTCGTGGTCAGTCTTCGTCGCCACCAGGGCGCGAACGTTCATGTGCGCCGTCGGGCAGTACGGGTTTTCCGGGTGCAGCACCAGCGAAACGCCCATCGCTTCGAAGGCGCAACCGGCCAGTTCGGGGCGTTTGGCGGTTGCCGAGGCCGGTAGGGCGGCGCCGAGGACGTGCGAGAAGGCGACGCCGCCGCGCTCGAAGACGCGACCACCCTCGATGACGCAGGTGCAGCCGCGGCCGGCCAGCGCCTGGTCGGCTTCCTTGCTCCACGGGTCGACGCGAAACCTGCCACCGTCCGCACCCTCGACGGTCTCGGCGGCCGCGACGAGGCGCGTCTGCAAACCGGTAAAGTAGTCGCGGAGTGGCGCCGGGTCGATCATCTTCGCCACGACTGCACGCGAATGGCGTGGCAAGACGTGCCGCGGCGGCAACCCGCACGCCTGGCTTGTCCTGCCCTCATCGGCTGAGAGCCCGATGGCCGATGTCGTGGCGATACTGCATGCCGTCGAAATGGATGCCGACGATCGTGTCGTAGGCGAGCTTCTGGGCCTGCTTGATGTTGTCGCCAAGCGTCGTGACGCACAGCACGCGGCCACCGGAGGTAAGGACCAGGCCATCCGTGTCGGTCGTGCCGGCATGGAAGACATGGCTGTCGTCGCTACCTTTCGGCAGGCCGGTGATTCTGTCGCCCGTGCGCGGCTTGCCGGGGTAGTTGGCCGCGGCGAGGACGACGCCCAGCGCCACTCGGCGATCCCAGCTTGCTTCCACCTCGTTGAGCCGGCCGGCGACGGCGTGCTCCAGCAGGGTCAGGAGATCGGACTTCAGGCGCATCATTATCGGCTGTGTTTCCGGGTCGCCGAGGCGGCAGTTGAACTCGACCGTCCTGACCGCCCCGTCCTTGCTGATCATCAGTCCGGCATAGAGAAAGCCGGTATAGGGGATCCCGTCGGCGGCCATGCCTCTGACCGTCGGCAGGATGATTTCGCGCATGGTTCTCGCATGTACCTCGGGGGTAACCACGGGTGCCGGCGAGTACGCTCCCATGCCGCCAGTGTTGGGCCCGGTATCGCCGTCGCCGATGCGCTTGTGATCCTGGCTCGAGGCGAGCGGGAGGACATTCTTGCCGTCGACCATGACGATGAAACTGGCTTCCTCGCCTTCGAGGTATTCCTCGATGACGACACGCGCGACGGTCGTTCCGCCCGGTCCGGCGACACATTTTTCCGGGAGCATGGTGTCAATGGCTGCATGCGCCTCTTTGAGGCTCATGGCCACGACCACCCCCTTGCCGGCGGCCAGGCCATCGGCCTTGATGACGATCGGTGCGCCATGCCGGTCAATGTAAGCGTGCGCCGAGGCTCGCTCGGCGAAGGTGGCAAAGCGTGCTGTCGGGATGTTGTGCCGGGCCATGAAGCGCTTGGCGAAGTCCTTTGAGCTTTCGAGTTGCGCGGCCTCCTTGGTTGGGCCGAAAATCCTGAGGCCGCGGGCGCGGAAGAGGTTGACGATGCCGTCGGCAAGGGGCGCCTCGGGTCCCACCACAGTCAGCAGCACGTGTTCCTGCTCGGCAAAGTCGGCAAGCGCGCGGGGATCGGTGATGTTGACGTTCTCGAGTTCACGTTCCCGGGCTGTGCCGGCGTTACCGGGTGCGACGAAGATTCTCTGCAGGCCTGGGGTTTTCGCGAGGCGCCAGGCAAGTGCGTGTTCGCGACCTCCGGAGCCAATCACCAGTAACTTCATTCTGCTTCCCTTACCACCAGATCATCGTTGGAGTGAGCGCCGCATTCCGCTACCGGCGGCACAATGCCCGGTATATCGGGCGCCGTCGCTCATTGACCGGATCAATGCCGAAAGTGTCGCGCACCCGTAAACACCATCGCCAGGCCGTGCTCGTCGGCGGCGCTGATGACCTCCTCGTCGCGCAGCGAGCCGCCGGGCTGAATGACGGCCTTGGCGCCTGCCGCGGCGACCACGTCCAGCCCGTCGCGGAAGGGGAAGAAGGCGTCGGAAGCGACGCAGGAGCCCGTCAGGTCGAGGCCGGCGCTCTGGGCTTTGCTGGCGGCAATGCGGGTGGAGTCCACACGGCTCATCTGGCCGGCGCCGACGCCGAGAGTCATGCCGCGGCCGCAGAAAACGATGGCATTGGACTTGACGAACTTGGCGACACGATAGGCGAAGAGCAGGTCGGCCACCTGCTCTTGGCTCGGCGCCACTTTGCTCACCACCCTGAGGTCGGCAGCCTGAACGTTGAAGCGGTCGGGTGTCTGCACCAGCAGTCCGCCACCGACGCGCTTCATTTCGAAAGCGTGATGTATCCTGGCCAGCGGCAGTTCAAGGACGCGCAGGTTCTGCTTGACCGCCAGCATTTCCCGGGCCGCGTCGGTGAAAGCGGGAGCCAGCAAGACTTCGACGAAATGCTTGCGGGTATTCATCGCCGCGACGACATCGCCATCGACCGTACCATTGAACGCGATGATGCCGCCAAAGGCTGATGTCGAGTCGGTCTGGAAGGCTTTTTCATAAGCCGAGAGCAGATTGATGTCGATTGCCACGCCGCAAGGATTGGCGTGCTTGATGATGACGCAGGCCGGCGTGGCGAAGGTCTTCACGCATTCCCAGGCGGCGTCGGCGTCGGCGATGTTGTTGTAGGAGAGTTCCTTGCCCTGTAGCTGCCGGTAGTGGGCGATCGAACCCGTGGTTGGCACGGGGTCGCGATAGAAGGCTGCCTGCTGGTGCGGATTCTCGCCGTAGCGGAGCGCCTCGACGCGATCGAAGGCCAGTTGCAGGTGTTCGGGGAACGGCTGCGGCTGGCTGGCTTCGTCGAGTGCAGTGAGCCAGTTGGCGATTGCCGAGTCGTAGCGCGCGGTGTGCACAAACGCCTTCTTGGCGAGTGCGAAGCGCGTGTTCAGACTCAGGGTACCAGCGTTGGTGGCCATTTCCGCGAGCAGTGCAGGGTAGTCGGCAGGATCGGTCACGACGGCCACACCGGCATAGTTCTTCGCCGACGAACGGACCATCGCCGGACCACCGATGTCGATGTTCTCGATCGCCTCGGCCAGTGTGACGTCGGCCTTGGCAACGGTTTCGCGAAAGGGGTAGAGATTGACGCACACCAGATCGATCGTCGGGATGCCGTGGGCGGCGATCGTCGCCAGGTGTTCGGGCAGATCGCGGCGCGCCAGGATACCGGCGTGCACCTTCGGGTGCAGGGTCTTGACGCGGCCGTCAAGCATTTCCGGGAAACCCGTGTAGTCACCGACTTCGGTAACCGGCAGGCCGCCGTCGCGCAACAACTTGGCGGTGCCGCCAGTGGACAGCAGCGTGACTCCGTGGGCGACGAGGCCGCGTGCGAATTCGAGGGCACCACTCTTGTCGGAGAGGCTTAACAGGGCTTGACGGATTTTCATGGCAGGCAGGCGAGTGGGTGGCGGGGGTTGTGGCAGTGAGTGGGTTCAGGCAATGAGTTTGTGATCGATCAGTTTCTTGCGCAGCGTGTTGCGATTGATGCCGAGGATCTCGGCGGCAAGCGTCTGGTTGCCACGTGCCTGCTTGAGGACGACCTCGAGCATGGGGCGCTCGACCATCTTGATCACCATTTCATAAACGGCTGCCGGCTTTTCGCCGTCGAGCGTCTCGAAGTAGCTTTCGAGCGCCTTGCCGACGCAAACCGCGACATGTTCGTCGTTATTCTGTTTCATGCGGCGAGTTCCTCAAAGCTGTCATCGCCAGATGCCGCCGCTTCGGCAGCGGCGGCCAGGTAAGGGAGGTGCTCGTGGTCTTCGGCGAGCGCGCTGAAGAAATCATCGACCGCCTGCCGCTGCAGGTCGACGGTGGGCAATTTGTTCATCATGTGGCGGAAAGCGGCCGACCCGAGCAAGCCCTTGGTGTACCAGGAAATATGCTTGCGCGCGACGCGCACTCCCGTCTCGATCCCGTAGAAGACGTACAGATCTTCAAGGTGTCCGAGCAGAATCTCGCGGATTTCGCCGACCCGCGGCGGCATCAGATGGGTACCGCTTTCCAGGAAGTGCTCGATCTCACGGAACAGCCAGGGACGCCCCTGCGCGGCGCGACCGATCATCACCGCGTCCGCACCGGTGAGGTCGAGCACGAATTGGGCCTTTTCCGGCGAGCCGATATCGCCGTTGGCGATGACCGGAATGCGGGCGACGGCCTTGACCTCGCGAATCGTTTCATACTCAGCAGCGCCGCTGTAGCCGCACGCGCGCGTGCGGCCATGCATCGCCAGGGCCCGGATTCCCGACTGCTCGGCGATCTGCAGGATGCGCAACGCATTGCGATTGGTCTTGTCCCAACCCGTCCGGATCTTCAGCGTCACCGGCGTGTCGGGTACGGCCGTGACCACCGCTTCGAGGATTCGGGCAACCAGCGACTCGTCCCGGAGCAGGGCGGAACCGGCCATCACGTTGCAGATCTTCTTCGCCGGGCAGCCCATGTTGATGTCAATGATCTGCGCCCCGCGGTCGACGTTGTAGCGTGCGGCATCCGCCATCATCGCCGGGCTGGCGCCGGCGATCTGTACCGAGACCGGGGCCACCTCGCCATCATGCCTGGCTCGGCGCTGCGTCTTCGCGCTGCCATAGAGCAGCGAGTTCGACGTCACCATCTCGGAAACCGCCAGGCCGGCGCCCATCTTCTTGCACAGTTGCCGGAAAGGACGATCGGTCACACCCGCCATTGGTGCGACAAACAGGTTGTTGCGAAGCGAGAAACCGAGAAATTCCATGGCGTGCGGTGCCGGAGGGTGCAAGGCAAGAGGCGGATTCTACCGCGATTGGTACGCGAAAAACAGCCAGTACCGACCTGCCGGCAGTGCCCCGCCTGGCGGCGACAATGGCGGTCCGGAGGACAGGCGCCTATTCAGGCTCTGCTGCCTTTCTCGGGCATCACGATGTTGACCTCGAGCACCTCGAAGTTCCCCTGCTTCTCCAGCGACACCTTGATGTCCTCCGCGTTGACCGACACGTACTTCGAGATGACGGTCATCAACTCCTGTTGCAGGGCGGGCAGGAAGTCGGGCGTGCTGGTGCCGCCATTGCGCTCGTGGGCAATGATCAGTTGCAGGCGTTCCTTGGCGATGGCTGCCGTCTTGGGCTTGTTGCCGAAGATGAGGGAGAAGAGCGACATCCTCACTTGCTCCCGAAAAAGCGCTTGAAGAGACCGGGCTTCTCGTAGTCGACGAAACGCAGCGGGATGCTCTCGCCGAGGAAGCGGCCAACGACGTCGAGGTAGGCGCCGGCCACGTCGCTGCCGGCCAGATGGATTGCCGGCGTCCCGGCATTCGACGACTGCAGCACCGATTCCGATTCGGGAATGACGCCGATGATCGGCACGCGCAGGATCTCCTGGACGTCCTTGTACGACAGCATCTCGCCATCGCTGACGCGCTTCGGCGAGTAGCGGGTAATCAGCAGGTGTTCCTTGACGGGCTCGCCGCCGAGCAGGGCGCGACGTGATTTCGCCTGGATGATGCCGAGGATGCGGTCCGAGTCACGCACCGAGGACACCTCCGGGTTGGAGACCACCAGCGCTTCGTCGGCGAAAGTCAGAGCCATCACCGCGCCGCGCTCGATGCCTGCCGGCGAATCGCACACGACATAGTCGAAGCCCATGTGTTCGAGTTCCTTGAGAACCTTCTCGACACCTTCCTCGGTCAGCGCATCCTTGTCGCGGGTTTGCGAAGCGGGCAGGACGAACAGGTTGCCGTTATCGCAGTGCTTGTCCTTGATCAAAGCCTGAGTGAGTGTCGCTTCGCCGTTGAGCACATTGACCAGATCATAGACGACGCGCCGCTCACAGCCCATGATCAGATCGAGGTTGCGCAGGCCGACATCAAAATCGATGACCGCAGTCTTGTAGCCGCGCAGAGCGAGGCCCGAGGCGAAGCTGGCGCTGGTGGTGGTCTTGCCGACACCGCCCTTGCCTGACGTTACGACGACGATACGTGTCACCGGTGGTTCTCCGCAAGTGAAAGCCGAGATTCTACCTGCAGATTGGCCTTTCTGCTGACTTGGCGGCGACGTCGGCGGGTAGTGCCGGCGCTTGCCGGGCCGTCAGTCGGTCTTCAGTGGCTCGACGAGCAGTCTTCCCGGATCGTCGCCAGTGTTTTCCGTCAGTCGGACCTGAACGGGCTTGCCAGCCATCGCGGCTGGAACGCCGGCATCGAATGTCCGATACAGCCCGGCGATCGATACCAGTTCGGCATCGAAGCGCGTGCAGAGAATGCGCGCGTCCTCGGCACCGCTGGCGCCAGCCAGAGCGCGGCCGCGCAAGGGCGCATAGATGTGGATGCTGCCGTCGGCAATGACTTCGGCGCCGGCGTTGACGGCGGCCAGTACCACCAGGTCACCGCCACGTGCATAGACCTGCTGTCCCGAGCGCAGTGGCCGGTCGACGAACAGCGTTGGCTTTACCCCGCTGCTGCCGACGCTCGTCGGTGCGGCGTTGGCGACCGGTTCTTCGGCCGCAGGTGGTGGCGCGGGCGGCATTTCCGGGGCGGGTGTTGCGGGCGAGCGGTGTACGCTGGCGTAGGCCGGCAGGCCGACCGCCGCGGCGGTCTGGCGCAGTTCCTCGCTCCCGCCGCGCACGCCAATCACGTTCAGGCCATACAGTTTCAGCACCCGGTGTACGCGCGGCCAGTCGGCTTCCGCCAGGTCGCCGAGCTGCGACAATTCGAGCACTGCCGCGTCGCCGTCGAAGAAGGGGTCGTCGCCGAACAGGGCGCTGGCGGCCTTGGCCAGGGCGTCGGGCTGCAGGGAGCGTACGGTGACCGCGACGACAGGCAGCGTGATTCCCTTGAATTCGATCAACTGGAGCTTGTTGTTGGCTTGCGGCATGGAATCTTCACCGAGGTGGATCGTGGATTTGGCAAGCCGCGAAGTCTAGCCGAATCGGCGGCAAAAGCGAAACACGCGGCAGGCGCTATCGCGCCACGCGAACGGTGCGGATGGACTACAGCCAGGCGCGGGCGCCCCAGATCATTCGCCTGGCGACGAAGTGCCGGAGTGGCGGGAAGAGATCGAGCGCCTGCAGGCCAAGCCCGCGCGCGCAGCGCAGCGGCGCCAGGTCGTTGGAGAAGAGGCGCACGATACCGTCGGTAAATGCCATGCTTCCCTGGCGGTCGAGGCGACGCCCACGGGCGTAGCTGGCCAGCGTTCCGGCAGCTCCGGCGTCGCCACCGGTCTTGCCCAGCAAGGCCTCGGCGAGTTCGCACGCGTCGCGCAGACCGAGGTTGAAGCCCTGGCCGGAGACCGGGTGCAGGCTTTGCGCGGCATTGCCGATCCATACCTGGCGGGAAGCGCTGACCTGTCGGCGAACGCGTAGCGCCAAAGGGAAGCTGGCGCGCGCGCCGCTGGCGACAAAATCGAGACGACCGCCGAACTGGGCGCGCAGGGCGGCGAGAAAAGGAGACTCGTCGAGGGCAAGGAGTTGCCTGGCCTTGTCAGGCGGTACGGTAAACACCACCGAGTAATCCTGTCCAAGCGGTAACAGGGCGAGCGGACCGTCGGGCGTAAAGCGTTCCCAGGCGCGGTGCGCGTGCCCCGGGACGGGGCGCACTTCGGCAACGACGGCGTGCTGCCGGTAGTCGCTGACGCGGACGTCGGCCTCGTCTCCCGGCGTGCCTTCGGCATGCACGACGAGTTGCGCGGCGACGCCGTGCTCAGCGCCGTCGCCGGCCAGCCTGATTTCGGCAGCTTCGCCGCCGGTCGTCAGGCTGATCAGGGCGTGCTCGTTCAGCAAGTGCGCCGGATCGATGCGCGCAGCGAGGGTGGCGGCCAGGTCGCGGTAGCGCATCACGTAGCCGAGCGCCGGCAGGTCATAGTCGTCGGCGTCGATGACCGTGCGGCCGAAGCCGGTGCGCTGCGACACATGGATCGAACGAATCGGCGTGCCGGCGCCGGCGTTCCAGGCGCCGAGGTGTTCGAGGAGTTGTCGGCTACCGTGTGACAGCGCCAGGGCCCGCGGATCGGTCTCCCAGGCGCCGCGCCGGCGATTGTCGATCAGCAGGACGCTGTACGGACCACCGGCGAGGGCCAGTGCCAGAGTCATGCCGACCGGGCCGGCGCCGATGATGGCGATGTCCACCCGGCTGCTGCTCTCAGTCATGGCGCATCACCTCCTCGATCTCGGCGATGGTCCGTGGCGCACTGGTGTAGACCGTGCACCCGTCGGCATTGACGAAGACGTCGTCCTCGATGCGCACGGCGATGCCATGCAGATGCCTGGGGACGGGTTCCCCGGGGCGGAAGTAGAGGCCCGGTTCGACGGTCAGCGCCATTCCCGGAGTCAGCCTGACCCAGTCGTCGTCGGTGGCGCCGGTTCTGTAGTCGCCGACGTCGTGTACGTCGAGGCCCAGCCAATGGCCGGTGCGGTGCATGTACCAGGGCTTGTACGCTTCGCTTTCGATCGCGCCATCGACGCTGCCGGTGAGCACCTTGAGATCGATCAGTCCCTGCGTCAGAACCCGCAGGGCGGCCAGGTGATAGTCGGTGAACGCGGCGCCGGGCCGCACCGCGGCGATTGCCGCCTGCTGCGCGGCGAGGACGATCTCGTAGACCTCGCGCTGGACCGCGCTGAAACGGCCGCCGACGGGAAAGGTGCGGGTGATGTCGGAAGCGTAGCCGCTGACTTCGCAGCCGGCATCGATGAGCACCAGCGAATGGCCGGCCAGCAACTTGTTGTTGTCGACGTAATGCAGGATGCAGGCGTTGGCACCGCCGGCGACGATTGGGGTATAGGCATGTCCGTCGGCTCCGCGTCGGCGAAACTCATAGGCGAGTTCGGCCTCGAGTTCGTATTCGGCCATTCCCGGTCGGCAGGCGCGCATGGCGCGGACGTGGCCAGCCGAGGCGATGTCCGCGGCCTGGCGCATGGTGTCGATCTCGTGCGCATCCTTGGTCAGTCGCATCTGGTCGAGAACGCCCCGCAAGTCGCGGATTTCGTTTGGTGCGCGCGTGCCGTTGCGGCTCTGGGCGCGCACCGCATTCAGTGCGTCGGCGATTCGCTGGTCCCAGTCCGCGTCGTGACCGAGCGAGTGCCAGAGCGCGCTGCGGTTGGCGAGCAGTTCGGGCAGCATCCGTTCGAGGCTGACTATCGGATACGCCTCGGAAAAATCGAAAGCCTGACGCGCGGTCTCGGGTCCGTAGCGGAAACCGTCCCAGGTCTCGCGCTCTTCGTTCTTTTCTCGGCAGAACAGTATCGATTTCGGTTGCGTGCCACCGACGAGAACGATCACCGCATCGGGTTCGGGAAAGCCGCTGAGATACCAGAAATAGCTGTCGAAGCGGTAGGGATAGTGCGCGTCCCGGTTGCGCACGCGCTCCGGTGCCGTGGGGATGACGGCGACACCGTCACCGATTTGCGCCAGCAGTTGCTGACGGCGCCTGACGTAGTGGTGATGGTTCATGAGGATGGCACCAGTTCCCTATCCAGTTCGGCGAGACGTTCGGGTGTCCCGACGTCGACCCAGCGACCGCTGTGTCGCTCGCCGCGGATCAATCCACGCGCTATTCCGTGGTCGAGCAGTGGGCGCAGCTTCATCATCGCGCCGACCTGTACGGCGGCGAAGAAGTCTGGCCGGAAGATGCCGATGCCGGCGTAGGTGAGGGTGTGTTCGCTGTCGCTTGCCGCATACCGGACGATGTTTCCGGCCAGGCAGAAGTCGCCGCCGGGATGGTGTGACGGATTGTCGACGAGAACCAGATGGGCGGCGCGCTGCGGGTCGAGGGTGTCCGCCAGCCGTGGCGCGGCGGCGAAGTCCCAGTCGCACCAGACATCGCCATTGATCGCCAGGAACGCCCGGTCGCCGAGCAGCGGCAGCGCCGCGGCGATGCCGCCGGCGGTCTCCAGCGCTCCCGCGGGTTCCGGCGAGTAGGTGATGTGCAGGCCGTAGGCGTTCCCGTCGCCGAGCGTCGCGACGATCTGTTCGCCGAGATGCGAGTGGTTGATGACGACATTGCGGTATCCGGCTGCCGCGAGCCGCTCCAGGTGCCAGACGATCAACGGCTTGCCGCCGGCCCGCAGCAGGGGCTTCGGCGTCGTGTCGGTGAGTGGCCGCAGACGTTCGCCGCGACCGGCGGCGAGGATCATGGCTTTCATCAGAAGGTGTAGCCGAGGTCGACCTGGCGGTTCTCGATGCGGTCGAGGAGTCTGGCGAGCGGCCGCAGCTCGTGGTAGCGCTGGCAGGTCCGGCGTAGATAGCCCAGCACGCGCGGCATGTCGCCAAGGTAGTCGGTCTTCCCGTCGCGGTGACAGAGGCGGGCGAAAATACCGAGTACCTTGAGCTGGCGCTGCGCTCCCATCCATTCGTAATCCCGGTAGAAGTCGTGGAAGTCCGCCGGCACCGGCAGTCCGGCGCGCCGCGCGGCTTCCCAGTAGCGGATCACGAAGTCGAGTTCCTGATCTTCCGGCCAGTCGATGTAGGCGTCGCGATAGAGCGAGACGAGGTCGTAGGTGAGCGGGCCGTACACGGCGTCCTGGAAATCGAGAATACCCGGGTTGGCCGGGAAGCCGGCAGACGCAGAGGGTGCGTCGCCGTCGACGAGCATCAGGTTGCGCGAGTGGTAGTCGCGATGCACGAAGACTTGCGCCTGCCCCAGGTTGTTGGCGAGGATCGCGGCAAAGGCCGTCTGCAGGGTCTGCTTTGTCTGCTCGTCGAGCGTCAGGCCAAGGTGGCGTGTCAGGTACCAGTCGGGGAAGAGCGCCAGTTCATGGTCCAGCAGCCGGCGGTCGTAGTTGGCAAGGACTCCGGGCCGGCTGGCCAGCTGGATGGCCACGAGGGCGCTGTTGGCATCGCCATAGAGTCGGGGCGCCGTCGTTCTGTCCTGCAGGGCACTCAGGTAGGTCGTGCCGCCGAGGTCCGAGAGAAGCAGGAACCCCTGTTCAAGATCCTGAGCGAGCACTTCCGGGACATGCACGCCCGCCACGCCGAACAAGCTGGCGACCTTCAGGAAGGGGCGGCAGTCCTCCTTGTCGGGCGGCGCGTCCATGACGATGCGCGTGCCTCCATCCGGCAGGCTGACCCGAAAGTAACGTCGAAAGCTCGCGTCAGCCGAAGCGGGTTCGAGGCCGATCTCCTGTCCGGGGAAGCGCGGCGACAGCATTTCATGGATCCAGTCACGCAACAGGGCGGTACGCGGCATGCCGCTTCTCCTTGGGCGATGATGCTAAAATGGCGTGATTTTACCATCCGACCCGCCGGCCAAACCGCCGCCGGGGACAACCACCTGCAGTACTCTACTCTGACCTCTACGGAATGACGTGTCCCTACCGGCCCAAGCCGCTCACCCTGATCTTCTGCTGTGCCGGCACGCTGGCTGCCGGTTTCGCGGGCCAGGTAGAGGCGCAACCGCCGGCTTTGTTCCGTGTCGATCCTGCCCTGCTCGGCTTGCCGCCAATCAAGGTGGATCGACCGCCGGTGGCGGCACCGGCGGACCGGCCGGGGGCCGAGGCCAGACCGGTGGAGGAGGTCAGTGTCGAAACGCGGCCGCTGCCAGCACCGCCGGCCGCCGCCGCGGCTCGCGAGGCCCGGCCGGCAGCGGTCGTTCAACAAGCGCCACCGCCAGCCGTTACAGCCCGACCAGCGGCGGAGCCAGCCACCGTGGCGCAGCCGCAGCAGACGCCAAGGGCCGCGACGCCTCCGGCACAGGCGGAATCTGCGGTAGCCAAGCCGTCAATCGGCAGCGCTGCGCCGGCCGCCTCGGCTTCGCCCGGGAGTCCGCCTTCGCCCACGCCGCAGGCGCGTCAGCCGGATTCGCCGCCCGCACCCGCTGAGCTCCAGACGCTGCCGGTCGACTCAGCGGTCGCGGCGCGCGTCGAGCCGCCGGCCGCCGCGCTGGCCGGGGCTGAACAGGCGATGTCCGATGACCTGCCCCTGTTGTTGCGGATGGCCAGGACGATGGTGCCTCCGCCGAAGGAGGGCAGTGTGCCGCGACCGGCGTTCCTGAGTGCCCAGCGGCTTTCCGGTGTCGTCGATCGGGAACTCGTCGCTGATGGCGATGCGGAGTTGCGCAAGGTGGGTACCGTGTTGACCGGCGATCGACTGACCTATTGGCCGGTCGAAGACGAGGTCGAAGCGGTCGGTAGCGCCCGCCTCCAGCAGGGCGACGATGTCATTGCGGGTCCCAAGATGCGCCTCAAGATCGAGGATCAGGTCGGCTTCGTCGAGCAGGCGTCGTATTTCCTGAAACGGCAGTCGGGGGTACCGGCGGGTGGGTTGGCCGACCCGCGCTGGGAGGTGCCGCAGTCGGGCGACGAGCCGAACACGGGTTTCGCCGCGCCACGGGTGATGGCCATCAAGCCGGGGCAGACCCGGGTCAAGCTCAAGAAACCGGACAACGAAGTCACTGAGGGGCGTGGTGAGGCGGAGCGCATCGACCTCGAAGGTGAGAATCAGTTTCTTCTGACTTCCGCAACCTATACGACCTGCAAGCCGGGTAACGACGATTGGCACCTGAGCGCTGCCGACTTGAAACTCGACTACGACAATGACATTGCCACGGGCCATGATGCGACCATCCACTTTCTCGGTGTGCCGATCCTCCATTCGCCCTGGGTGTCGTTTTCGCTCAACAACGAGCGCAAGTCGGGTTTCCTGACGCCTTCCTATGGATCGACCAGCGACAGTGGGGTCGAGGTCAGGGTGCCGTACTACTGGAACATCGCGCCGAACATGGACGCGACCATCGAGCCGCGGATTCTGACCAAGCGCGGGATACAGCTCGGTACCGAGTTCCGCTATCTCAACGCCGCGTATGGCGGAACCTACAGCGGCACGGATGTGGTCGAATACCTGCCGAACGACCGGGAAGCCAAGATCGATCGCTGGGGGGTCGCCCTGTCGCATAGCCAGACCATGGCCAACGGTTTCTCCGGGCTCGTCAACTACAACCGGGTATCGGACAACGACTACTACACCGACCTGTCGAGTCAGATCTCCAGTACTTCGAAGACGCAACTCTTGCAGCAGGGCATGTTGTCATATGGCGGCGCCGGGTGGTGGACGGCGACGGCCAATGTGCAGACCTACCAGACGCTGCAGCCCGACCCGCAGAACCCGGTCACCAAGCCTTATCGCCTGTTGCCGCAGATCACCGTCAATGCGCGGCAGCCGGATCTGTACTTCACCGACAGCGCCTTTTTCGGACAATATACCTCGTTCGTCAGTCCGAATACGAACCAGGTCGAAGGACAACGCACCGTAGCGCAGCCGCAGGTTTCCCTGCCCTTCGTGACGCCGGGGTGGTACGTGATACCGCGGGTGGGTGTCAATGTCACGCACTACTCCTTGTCGGATCCCGTTGCCGGCAGTGTGCTGCCCAACTCGATCAATCGCACGCTGCCGATCTTCAGCGTTGACTCAGGAATGACGTTCGAGCGGCCCAGCAACTGGTTCGGTCGTGACTACACGCAGACTCTCGAACCGCGCCTCTTCTACCTGAACATTCCGTACAAGAACCAGAACGACATTCCAATTTTCGATACGGCGCTGGCGGACTTCAACTTTGCGCAGATTTTTGCCGACAACCAGTTTTCCGGCTGGGATCGCATCAACAACGCCAATCAGGTGACGGCTGCAGTGTCGTCGCGTCTGATCGATCCGTCGAACGGCGGCGAGATCATGCGCGGAATGATCGGGCAAATTTTCTACTTCACTGACGACAGGGTGGTACTGCCGGGCACGACCACCCGCAAGTGGGACAAGTCCGACTTCCTGGCTGCCTTCAGTGGCCAGGTGCTGCCGAAGGTGTACCTGGACGCGGCGCTGCAGTACGACCTCGGCGATCAGGACTTTCAGCGCTACGCGGTCGGCGCACGTTACCTGCCGGGGCCGGGCAAGGTGCTAAATGCCTCCTACCGGTACAACATCGACGCCGCAACGCCGATCAACGAGTTCGACCTGTCCGGCCAGTGGCCGATCAGCAGCCGCTGGCAGGCGCTTGGTCGCTACACGTACGCCTTCAAGAACGACACATCCGGCAGTGGCACAACGACCAGCGTTACCAGCACCGGTGGTACTCCCGTCGAGATCATTGGCGGTCTCGAGTACAACGCCGGCTGCTGGGCCGTGCGTGCGGTGGGTCACCGCATCCAGACGACCCAGGCAGACTCGGTCACGCAGTTTTTCGTGCAACTCGAGTTGAGCGATCTGGGGCGCGTTGGCTCAAGTCCGCTGAGTGTGCTGCAGCGGAGGATTCCCGGCTACAGCCTGGCGCGGCCGATGGCTGATCAGGGCTTGGCGGAACAGTAGGTTCAAGATGATACTTCTCCTTCGCGGCATGCTGCTCATGTCCTGTCTGGTCGGGGTGGTGCTGGCGCAGACCGCTTCTCGACCCCTCGCTCAGCCGATCCCTGTCGATCGTATCGTTGCCGTGGTCAATGACGAGGTGATCACGTTGCACGAACTGCGTACTCGCCTTGATGGCGCGCTGGCGCAGTTGCAGCGACAGGGAACGCAATTGCCGCCGCGCGACGTGCTCGAAAGACAGATGCTCGAACGCCTGGTCATCGACAAGGTGCAGCTGCAGCAGGCGCGCGACATGGGTGTGCGCGTGGACGATGCGCAACTCGAGCAGGCGCTGCAGCGCATTGCGGCCGGCAACAAGATGTCGCTGGCCCAGTTCCGTGCAGCGCTGGAAAAGGACGGGATTGCGTTCGCGAGTTTTCGCGAGGAGATTCGCGGGGAAATGACGATCGCACGTGTGCGCGAACGCGAAGTGGAGAGCAAGATCTTCATTTCGGAAGGCGAAATCGACAACTATCTGGCCGGTGCGTCGGGACAAGGCGGCGCGGTTGAGGAATTTAATCTGGCGCACATCCTGCTCCGTTCTCCCGAGTCGGCGAGTCCGGAGCAGATCCAGAAGCTTCGTGCCAAGGGCGAGCAGGTGGCCGAACGTGTACGCAAGGGTGAGGAGTTCGCGCAGCTCGCTGCCGCCTATTCGGACGCCCCCGATGGTCTCAAAGGCGGCGATCTCGGCTGGCGTTCGCTCGATCGCCTGCCGCCGCTCTTTGCCGAGGCCGCTGCCACGCTGAAGGTTGGCGAAGTGTCGCCGCTGCTGCGCAGCTCGAACGGCTTCCATCTGATCAAGCTGGTGGCCAAGCGCGGTGGCGGCACGCTGGCGGCAGTGCAGCAGACGCACGCACGCCACATCCTGATCAAGGTTAACGAAGTCGTCTCCGAATCCGAAGCGCGGCACAAACTCGAGGGTCTGCGCGAACGGATCAAGCACGGGGAGAGCTTTGCCGAGTTGGCCAAGCTTTTTTCGCAGGACGGCTCAGCGACCAAGGGAGGCGACCTGGGCTGGGTCTACCCTGGCGATACGGTTCCCGAGTTCGAGCGGGCGATGAATCTCCTGGCGCCTGGTGAGGTGAGTGAGCCGGTTCAGTCGCCGTTCGGCTTTCATCTCATCGAGGTCCTCGAAAGGCGCGTCCAGGATGTTTCGAGTGACCGCCAACGCGCCGGCGCACGGCAGGTGCTGCGCGAACGCAAGCGTGACGAGGCCTATCAGGACTGGCTGCGCCAGACGCGCGACCGGGCCTACGTCGAACTCCGGCTGGACGAGCGTTGAGCCACCATGGGCCGTTGCCGGCCATTGCCATCACGAGCGGCGAGCCGGCCGGCGTTGGCCCAGAGATCTGTCTGCGCCTGCTTGAGCGCGTGCGCGCGCAGCCGTTGCCGGCGCGGCTCGTCGTCCTCGCCGATCGTTCCTTGCTGGTCGAGACCGCTGCGGCGCTGAATCTGTCCGTCGTTTTCCGCGACTGGCATCCCGCCAGTTCGCCGCAAGCCGGTGTCCTCGACGTCATCCATCTGCCGCTGGCCGCCAGGGCTTGTCCCGGTCTGCTGGATCCGGCCAATGCGCGCTACGTGCTGGCCTTGCTTGATCGGGCGCTCGCCGGTTGCCGGAGTGGTGAGTTTGCCGCGATGGTTACCGCACCGGTCCACAAAGGGGTGATCAACGATGCCGGCATTCCCTTCACGGGACATACGGAGTACCTGGCGGAACATACGGCAACGCCCCGTGTGGTGATGATGTTGGCTGGCGGTGGGCTACGGGTAGCTCTGGTGACGACGCATCTGCCGCTTCGCGATGTGCCGGCTGCCGTGACCTGCGCTGCGGTTGAAGAAACGCTGCGCATCCTGCACTGCGAGATGGGGAAGAAGTACGGTATAGCGCAGCCGCGTATTCTGGTCGCCGGTCTCAATCCGCATGCCGGCGAGGGCGGCTATTTGGGCCACGAAGAAATCGACGTCATTTCGCCGGTGCTCGAACGTCTGCGTGCAGAGGCCGGGATGACACTGCTTGGGCCGCTGCCGGCCGATACGATGTTTTCTCCTTCGGTATTGGCAAGGGGTGACTGCGTTCTGGCCATGTACCACGATCAGGGTCTGACGGCCCTCAAGTATGCGAGTTTCGGTCACGGCATCAACGTTACCCTGGGTCTGCCGATCATCCGCACCTCGGTCGATCACGGAACCGCGCTCGATCTGGCAGGTAGCGGCAAAGCCGATCCCGGCAGCCTTTTCGTTGCCGTCGAGCAGGCGATCGAGATGGCGGCGCGCGCCGGCGGCGGGATCTGAGGCGGAGCATGCCGCATGTCGCGCGCAAGCGCTTTGGCCAGCACTTCCTGGTCGATCGACAGATCATCGACAGCATCGTCGATCTCGTCGCGGTGCAGCGCCGCGACCTGGTGGTCGAGATCGGTCCGGGGCTGGCGGCGCTGACCGACCCGCTGTTGAGGCGGCTCGATCACCTGCATGTGGTCGAGATCGACCGCGACATGGTCGCCCGGCTGCGCGCGGCGTATTCGGCGGAGAGGCTGAGCATTCACGCCGGCGATGCGCTGGCGTTCGACTTCGGACGCCTGGCGGCCGAGGCCGGGGCCAAGCTGCGGATCGTCGGCAATCTCCCCTATAACATTTCGACGCCGCTGCTCTTTCATCTTGCCGGTTTCGGCGACGGCGTGCGCGACATGCACTTCATGCTGCAAAGGGAAGTCGTTGAGCGCATGGTAGCGGCGCCGGGCAGTGGTGACTTCGGCAGGCTGTCGGTGATGCTGCAGTATCGCTTCGTGATGGAATGGCTGCTCGAGGTGCCCCCCGAGTCGTTCAATCCCCCGCCAAGGGTACACTCGGCGGTAGTTCGCCTGATTCCTCGGCTCGCCGGAGACCTGGCGGCGGACGACGAGGCGCAGTTCGCGGCAGTGGTCGCCACGGCCTTTGCGCAGCGCCGCAAGATGCTGCGCAACAGTCTGAAGAGCCTGGTCGGGGAGGCGCGTCTCGCCGAGTTCGGCGTCTCCCCGACTTGTCGGGCCGAGGACCTGTCGGTTGACGACTACGTTCGCCTGGCCAACAGCCTGAAGACCGCTTAGGCGTGCCGTTCGGCATGCGGCACGCAGCGAGTCCGGAGCGGCCTGATCTCAGCCGTTCTTGTTGAGCGGGCAGGTATTCAGGCCAAGCAGCGTGTAGGCGGGGCAGGTTCCGAACAGGCCGGTGAGCAGCGGGACCACGCCGACCCATCCCCAGGCACCAACGATGCCCATGGCGGCCATCGCGATGAGGGCGATGCCGACGACGATGCGCAGGATCTTGTCGATTCCACCGACGTTGGTTTTCATGATTGACTCCATCAAGGGTTGTGAATGATGGTGCCAGAATACGCGAGGGTGCTGGCCCTGTATGTAACCGGGGTCACACAGTCCGTGGTGGGTGCGTGTCACCGCCTGTTGTCTGCCAGCTCCTTGAGGCCTTGCCGGTCGATTACGCTGATCTGCTCGCGGCCGAGCGTTACCAGTCCCTGTTCGGCGAAACCCTTGAGCAGACGGCTGACGATCTCGCGCACACTGCCCAGTTCTTCGGCCAGTGCCTGGTGGGTGGTACGAATGCTGGTTCCCCTGGCGAGCAGCAGCTTCGCCAGGCGCTGGTCGAGGCGGTGAAAGGCGACTTCCTCGACCAGTTGCATGAGTTCCGCGATACGTTCGGCGAAAAGATGGAAGACGAAACCTCTGAACAGCGAGTTGCCGGCGAGCAGTCGCTCGAACAGAGAACCAGGCAAGATCAGCAGAGACAATGGCGTCTCGGCGACCCCGCGTGCCGAATAGGGGCTGTGGCCGAGCAGACAGCTCGAGGTGATGATGCACGAGCCCCCCGGCTCGACCCGGTAGAGCAGCATCTCGCGTCCGGCGGCCGTGCTCTTCACGACCTTGATCGTGCCGGCGAGAATCAGCGGGAAGCCCAGGCAGTTCTCCTGCTCGGTGAATAGCTGTGCACCGGCTGGCAGGGTCCGCAAGGCAGTTGCCTGGCAGAGCGCCGCGAGCTGGTCGGCGGGAAGTGAGCGCAGCGCCGGATAGAGAACGAGCAGCGAGTGCGCGAAGTCCTCCGGCGGTGTGTTCATCAAGCGGTCAGTTCGGCGGTTACCGGGGCGTGGTCCGACGGCCGCTCCAGCTTGCGCATGTGGCGGTTGATCCCGGCCACCGTACAGATTCCGGCAAGCGGCTCGGAAAGGAGGATGTGATCGATCCGCAGCCCCTGGTTCTTCTGGAAGCCGAGCATCCGGTAGTCCCACCAGGAAAAACTCTTCTCGGGCTGCTCGAAGAGCCGGAAGCTGTCTTTCAGCCCGAGGTCCAGCAGGCGCTGGAAGGCCGCTCGCTCGGGTGCGGAGCACAGGATCTGGCCGGCCCAGGCCGCCGGGTTGTACACGTCGCGGTCTTCCGGGGCAATGTTGAAATCGCCAGCCACCACCAGCCGTGGATTGGCGGCCAGTCGACCCTTGAGCCAGCGGGTCAGCGCATCCAGCCATGCGAGCTTGTAGGCGTACTTGTCGCTGCCGACGGCCTGGCCATTCGGTACATAGGCACAGACCACGCAGATTCCGCCGATCGTCGCAGCGACCAGCCGTTTCTGCTGATCGGCATGGAGCGGGTTGCCACAAACGACATCGCTCGGCGACTCGCGCGCCAGCAGGGCAACGCCGTTGTAGGTCTTCTGCCCCGAGAAGGCGACGTGATAACCCGCGGCCTCGACCTCCTGCTGCGGGAAGGCATGGTCCTCGAGCTTCGTTTCCTGCAGGCAGACGATGTCGGGTTGCTCCGCCGCCAGCCAGTCGAGAAGTTGCGGCAGGCGGACCTTGAGCGAGTTGACGTTCCAGCTGGCAATTTTCATGTGGCTCTCAAATCCGGTAACGCCGCGGTCCCTGTGCCAATCAAAGGGTGGCTGCCTCTCACCTCACCAGGCCATTTCGTGGGCGTGCTGCAGCACCGGTGGCGGCCGTGGTGCGGACGTTCCGCGGCCGGTCGCCGGCGGACGACAGCGCCAGCAAGTCGCGTTCGGCGCGTAACCAGTGGTCGCTGGGCGAGCCTCCACGGTCGAGCTGGTAAATCGCATAAGCGCGCTGGGCGATCTCCTCATGCCTGACAAGTCTTTCGACGCCAAGAGCGGCGTCTCGCCGTGCATCGCTTGGCACCCGCATCCTGCCGGCTATACTCACTGCCTGGTGTGTCAGCGAGGGGTCGAGCGGGGCGACGTCGAGGAGAATGCTCCGGCCGTGCGTCATCATCAGCAGCCACCTGTCGCCGTCTGCCACCAGGGTTCCCGAAGCACAGGCCCGGTCGCTCGTCGTCGTCATCGGCGGTGGCTGGAGTTGCCCGGGAGGCGGAAGGCCGGTGTCTCCGCACGGGTCGCGTCGCTCGCCGCCGCTGTGTTTGCCGTCGTTCATTGTGCTGCCTCGCCGGTGGGCTTGACGCGGTAGGGTGCGCTGGCCGGATATCCGGCCGCGTCGAGAAGTTCGTTCCAGGCAGTGGGTGTGAAGCCTTTGACGTTTTGCCGGCCGACGCTGATGCTGGGGAGGCGGATCTCGCCGCCGAGTTGTCGGCCGGCGTCGGCCAGTTCCTCTGCCGTACCGAGCTCCTTTTCGACGAATGGCACGCCACGGCCATCGAGCAGCGAGCGTGCCTGCTTGCACGTCGTGCAACCGGGATTCGTGTACAGGACGACCGGGAATTTCTCGCTGGCCTGGCGTACCGCATAGGGAAGCGCCTGCGTCGGCGGCGCCTCGTCGCCAAGCGAGGGCGAAGATCGGTCGACCCGCTTGGCTCCGGCCGGCGGTGGCAGGTCCGAGAGCACCGTGCGACCGGTTGCTGGGTCGATCCAGCGGTAAGTGGTCTGCGCGCCGAGCGTGGCGCTGGCGAGCAGGAGACTGACGAGGCAGACGACGCGCAGGGAGACGGGGGCGGGCATGTTGAAGCTCCTCGCTGTTCAGGCGGTGATCATGCCGCTGTGCCGGAGCAGTGCGTCAACCTGGGGATCGCGGCCGCGGAAGGCGCGGAAGTTGTCGATCGCTGGTCGGCTGCCGCCGACAGACAGAATCTCATCCAGAAAGCGCTTGCCGGTAAGCGGGTCGAAGGCGTTGCCGGCGGCCTCGAAGGCGCCGTAGCAATCGGCCGAGAGGACCTCGGCCCATTTGTAGCTATAGTAGCCGGCGCCGTAACCGCCGGCGAAGATGTGCGAGAACGTGTTCGGGAAACGATGCCACGCGGGCGGAACGACGACCGCCACTTCGCGTCGCACCTCGGCCAGCAGGTCGAGGACGCTGCGATCGCCCGTCGGGTCGAAATCGCTGTGCAGGCGCAGGTCGAACAGCGAAAACTCGATCTGGCGGAGCATGTGCATGCCGCTCAGGAAGTTCTTGGCCGCCAGCATCTTGTCGAACAGCGCACGCGGTAGCGGCTCGCCGGTGTCGACATGGGCGGTCATCCCCGGGAGGACGCTCCATTCCCAGCAGTAGTTCTCCATGAACTGCGATGGCAATTCGACGGCGTCCCATTCGACACCATGGATGCCGGCGACGCCGAGTTCGTCGACGCGCGTCAGCAGGTGGTGCAGGCCGTGCCCGGTTTCGTGGAAGAGTGTGATCACTTCGTCGTGCGTGAAGGTCGCCGGCCGCGGCTTGCCGTCGCGTTCGCCCACGGGCCGCGAGAAGTTGCAGTTGAGGTAGGCGATCGGCGTCTGGATTGTGTCCGTCCCTGCCGCCAGCGACGCCGCACGCCGCCTGCGGCGACCCCTTGCTTCGTCCATCCACGCACCGCTGCGTTTGGTTTCGCGTGCATAAAGGTCGAGGTAGAACTGACCGACCAGTTCGCCGGTCGGCGTCTCGATACGGAAGAAACGCACGTCTTCATGCCAGGTCGGAGCGCTGTCGGGTTTCAGGCAGACGCCGAAGAGTGTTTCGATTACCCTGAAGAGCCCAGCGAGAACCCGGTCTTCGGTAAAGTACTGCTTTACTTCCTGCTCCGAGAACGCATAACGCGCCTGCAGCAGCTTCTCGGAAACGTAGGCGACATCCCACGCTTCCATCTCGTCGATCCCAAGTTCCTTGCGCGCAAAGGCGCGCAGGTCGGCAATGTCCCTCTCGGCGAAGGGCCTCGCCTTGACCGCCAGGTCGCGCAGGAAGTCGAGCACCTGCGGCACCGACTCGGCCATTTTCGGGACCAGCGAAACCTCGGCGAAGCTGGCGTAGCCAAGCAGTTCTGCTTCTTCCCGGCGCAGTTCGAGAATGCGCCGGATCAGCGGCGTGTTGTCCATCTCGGGGGCACCGAATTCCGCTGCCCGTGTCGCATAGGCCCGGTAGAGCGCGGCGCGCAGGCGGCGGCTGTCGGCGTACTGCAGCCCCGGCAGGTACGACGGCATGTGCAGCGTGAACTTCCAGCCGTCCTTGCCCTCTTTCGCCGCGGCTTCGCGAGCCGCTTGCCGGGTGTCGTCCGGCAAGCCTTGCAATTCGGCTTCGTCGGTCACCACCTCGGCAAAGGCGTTGGTGGCGTCGAGCAGGTTCTCGGAGAACTTTGCCGAGAGTTGGGCGAGTTCCTCGGCGATGGCCTGGAAGCGCGGCTTCCGGTCTTCGGGCAACTCCGCTCCGGCGAGGCGGAAGTCGCGGACCTCATGGTCGACAATTCGCCGCTGTGGTTCCGATAGACTTGCGTATTCCTCGCTTTCGGAAATTGACTTGTACTTGGCGAACAGCTTGAGGTTCTGACCGACCTCGGCGTAGAAACGCGAGACCTCAGGCAGCATCTGGTTGTACGCATCGCGCCAGGCGGGGATGTCGTTGACCGAATGGACATGGACGACGACTCCCCAGGCACGCGACAGTTCTTCGAATCCGTCGGCCAGGGGTGCCGAAAAAGTCGCCCAGCTCGCTGTGACCTGGTCCGAAGTCAGCAGGTCTACCAGGGCGCGGCAGTCGGCGAGCAGCTTGCTGATCGCCGGCTGCACGTGTTCTGGCGTCAGGGTGTCGAAGCGCGGCAGGCCGGAGAAGTCGAGAAGCGGATTGTCGTGCAGGATGTCTGTGGTCATCGGAGATTCCGTGGTTCCCCGAGCGGGGCTGCCCGTGCTCGGATACGGTCAAGGCATCGCTATTCTACAAGGTCGCGGTAGGCGTGCCACGAAGCATGGCCGAGCAGCGGCATGAGAACGATCAAACCGAAAAACAGGGTGAGGAAACCGAGCGCGGTCAATGTGACGACGATCGCTCCCCAAAAAACCATGAGTCGAAGGTTGGCGTCGACGGTGCGCAGACTGGTCAGCATGGCCGTGCGGAAGTCGATGCGGCGATCGAGCAGCAAGGGTACCGAGACAACCGTGATGGCGAAGACCATCAGCGCCAAGGTGCCGCCGCAAAGGATCCAGATCAGCAACAGGTCGCGGTGGTCGGCCGACAGGTGGATCTCGGCCAGAAGGCTGGGCAGGTCCGGGCTGATGGCCGGAGCGAGAAGGGCGAACAGCAGGGTCGAGATGCGTTCCCAGGCGAATCCGATGGTCGCCAGCAGCAGGCCCAGCTTGGCGAGCTCCCGGGCGTTGCGGCGGCCGCCGGCGAGCGACGAGAAGAAGGTCGACGACTGGCCTGCTTCGCGTCGTCGGCTGATCTCGTACAGTCCCCCGGCAAGCAGTGGAGCGACCAGGAAGAAGCCGGAAGTGGCGACGATGAATATCTGGCCGTTACGCCATGCGAAGATCGTGATCAGGTCGCCGGCGATCGCGAACAAGAGCCCGTAGGCGAGGCTGGCAATCGGGTTGGCGCGCAGGTCCTGCCACCCTGCCGTGAGCCAGGCAAGCGGGCGGCCGAGCGAAACGCTGCGCACCTTTGGCACGGCGTTGTCGTGGCCAGGGGCAGCAGTTCCTATACCCATCCGTTCTCCCTGTCGTGGTGGCGAGCAGACGCCTGTGCTCTACCGTTCGGGCAAACCGCCGCCGTCATTCGACGAAAGTCTCGCCGGTCAGGCGCTCACAGGCCTCGACGTACTTTGCACGGGTGCGCTCGAGCACCGCCTGCGGCAGCCGCGGCGCGGGTGCGCGCTTGTTCCAGACCAGTGTTTCGAGATAGTCGCGCAGGTACTGTTTGTCATACGACGGCGGGTTGCTGCCCACTTGCCAGTCGTCGGCAGGCCAAAAGCGCGACGAGTCCGGGGTCAGCGCTTCATCGATCAGATGCAGGGTGCCGGCAGCGTCGAGCCCGAACTCGAACTTGGTATCGGCAATGATGATGCCGCGCGCCGCGGCGTGCGCGGCAGCTGTTGTGTACAAGGCGATGGCCACATCGCGTGCCTGGGCGGCAATCGTATCGGCGCTGCGGCCCGTCGTGGCGAGCAAGTCTGTGAACGCCGCCGCACAGTCGGCCTGCGCCCGTTCGAAGGCGACGTTCTCATCGTGAGCGCCGATGGCCGCCTTGGTTGCCGGGGTAAAGATCGGTTCCGGCAACCGGCTGGCGAGTTGCAGCCCTTCCGGCAGCCGGATCCCGCAAACGTTACCAGTGGTCTGGTAATCCTTCCAGCCCGAACCGATCAGGTAGCCGCGCACCACCGCTTCGATCGGCAATGGCCGCAAGCGTTTGACGACGAGCGCCCGTCCACGCACCTGCGGCCTCTCGCCGGCGGCGACCACCGTCTCCGGATCGATCCCGGTGAGCTGGTTCGGGACGATGTCGGCGAGACGCGCGAACCAGAAACTGGCCAGTCGGGTCAGCACCTTGCCCTTGTCGGGAATCGCGTCGGGCAGGATGACGTCAAAGGCCGAGATGCGATCGCTGGTGACGATCAGCAGTTTGTCGGCGTCGATGGCGTAGATGTCGCGCACCTTGCCACGCCCGAGCAGGGGCAGGCTCTGGATCGATGTTTCAAAGAGGGCTTCAGTCAACTCGCTGGTCCGGTCGTGGAATGGGAGGTCGCAGGGGGAAGGTGCGCGATCGGATTATAGGGCAGATCGCTCGCCGTTCAGTGGTCTCCGCCCGCCTCCTGGCGGAGTCGCCGGCGCATCCGCCGTATGCCGAGTATCGAGAAGGCGGCGACCAGCGGGATCGACACGGCCGCCGCGATCTCGGGCGAGAGTGCTGGTAGCAGAGCCTTGAATCCCTTGGCCAAGTAATGAACCAGTTGCGAAGCATAGTAGGTGATGGCTACAACCGACAGCCCTTCGACCGTTTCCTGCAGGCGCAGTTGCAGGCGTGCGCGCTGGTTCATCTGCGCCAGTTGTTCCTGGTTCTGGCGTTCGAGTTCGACGTCTACGCGGGTGCGCAGCAACTCGCTGGAACGTGCCAGTCGATCGGAGAGATCGTCCTGGCGCTTGGCCATGGCAATGCAGGTCTGCATCGCCGGCAGCAGGCGGCGTTGCATCATTTCGCGGAAAGTCGGGCAGCCCGTGACGCGCAGTTCACGCAGTTCGTCGATACGCTGCATGACAAGATCGTGGTAGGCGCGCGCTGCGCCGAAACGGAAGGCCGTGCGGGCCAGTGAGTGCTCGACTTCGGCTGCCAGTCCGGTCAGGGCGGCGAGCACCTGGCGCTCGTCGGCCGGTGATCTGGCCTGGCCGATCTGGTCGACCATGTCGGCCAACTGGGTTTCGGCAGCCTTCAGCCAACTGCCGATTTCCTTGGCTACCGGTAGCGCCAGCAGCGCCAGCAGCCGATAGGTCTCGATCTCCAGCAGTCGCTGCACCGTCCGGCCCGCCTGCCTTTGCGTCAGCGCCACGTCAAGGATCAGGAATCGCGAGAAGCCGCTGTCGAACATGAAGTCGGTGAATACCCAGGCCGCCTGGTCGGCCACCTGGGCGGCGACCACCTGACGGCCGGTTGGCGTCAGGCCGGCCGTCACCGACTCCGGCGACACCTCCCGGCTCGCCTGCAGTTCGACATGGGTGGCGGCGATCAGCTGACCGGGAATTGCCGATAACCAGCCGGCCGGCACCACTTGCAGCGCGCTCGCGGCAGGATTCCGTCCCTCGCCGGCGGTAAGCTCGCGAAAGACCGTGTAGCTGGAGAATTCGCTGTGCCGTTCCCAGCGTAGCAGAAAGGCCTGTGCAGCAAACACCAGGTGCGCTTCGGACCGGTCGAGCAGTTCGCCGGTGGCGACCTCGCCGAGGTTCTGGAGGTTGGCCAGTTCTTCCTGCTGGGTGGACGCGTCGTGCGTAAACACCAGGTGCGAAACCAGCGTCGGACTGCGTAGTGGGACGGGTGGGCGCGCGTGGAACTCGTCATTGAGCAGTTCGCGCAGTGGATGTAGTGCGATCCCAGGCAACGGGAATCCGGCGTTCACGGTCGCTCCGGAAAGAGAAGCACCGCGGCCGCCGGCTGGCGTGCCGCGGCATCGACAACAGCAATCAGCGAACGGTCTGCTCGAGTTCGCCGCTCTTGTAGCGCTCTGCCATCCTGTCGAGCGCGATGACCTTGATCTTGCTTGCCTGGCCGGCGGTACCAAAGGCCTCGAAGCGAGCGCGACAGATCTTCTTGGCGGCCTCCCGGGCCGGCTTGAGGTAGTCGCGTGGGTCGAATTTCGACGGGTTTTCGGCGAAGTAGCGGCGGATCGCACCAGTCATCGCCAGGCGAATGTCGGTATCGATGTTGACCTTGCGAACGCCATGCTTGATGCCGGTGACGATCTCCTCGACCGGTACGCCGTAGGTCTCCTTCATGTCGCCGCCAAACTCCCGGATCTCGGCCAGCAGTTCCTGCGGTACCGACGACGAGCCGTGCATCACCAGATGGCAATTCGGGATGCGCTCGTGAATTTCCTTGATGCGTTGGATGGCGAGGATGTCGCCGGTCGGCTTCTTGGTGAACTTGTAGGCGCCGTGCGAGGTGCCGATGGCGATCGCCAGGGCGTCGCACTGCGTCTGTTTGACGAAGTCGGCCGCTTGTTCGACGTCGGTCAGCAGTTGTTCGCGAGTCATCGTGCCCTCTGCGCCGTGACCGTCTTCCTTGTCGCCGCGCATCGTCTCGAGCGAACCGAGAACACCGAGTTCCCCCTCGACCGAGACGCCGATGGCGTGCGCGAACTCGACGACCTTGCGCGTCACATCGACGTTGTATTCATAGCTGGCCACGGACTTGCCGTCGGCCATCAGCGAGCCGTCCATCATTACCGACGAGAAACCGGAGCGGATGGCGCCCATGCATACTGCCGGTGACTGGCCGTGGTCCTGGTGCATGACGATGGGGATATGCGGATAGGCTTCCAGCGCGGCGAGAATCTGGTGGCGCAGGAAAGGCTCGCCAGCGTACTTGCGGGCGCCGGCCGAGGCCTGCATGATTACCGGCGCGTCGACTTCCGCAGCGGCTTCCATGATCGCCCAGACCTGTTCCATGTTGTTGACGTTGAAAGCGGGCAGACCGTAGCCGTTTTCCGCAGCGTGGTCCAGCAATTGACGCATTGAAACAATTGGCATGATTCGTTCTCCAGTGATTGCTCAGGTGGTGTTCAGTTTCCTGAACGCGGGAAGCCGCGTCTGCGGTTTCCCAAAAACCTGTCGGTCTGCGGCTGCGTCGCGGCTGCCGGTTTACTGACCTGCCGCTCAGGCGCTCCAGGGCTTCTGATCGCCGACCCGGACGATCTTCAGCGTATTGGTGCCGCCGCTGGTGCCCATCGGATCGCCGGCGGAGAGCACGATCAAGTCTCCCTTGACGACAATGCCCTCGTTGGTCAGTAACTGCTCGGCGTCATGCAGGAGTTCATCGCGGGTCGCCGGACGCTGGGTCATGAACAGTGGGAAGACCGCTCGATAGAGCGCCATCTTGGTGACCGCCTCGGGTTGCGGGGTCAAGGCGTAGACCGGCACGCCGCAGTTGAGGCGACTCATCCACAAAGCGGTGGCGCCTGATTCGGTGAGGGCGGCGATGGCTTTCACCTTAAGGTGGTGTGCTGTCCAGATCGCCGCCAGCGAAATCGTCTGGTCGATACGCGTGAACACCTGATTGAGGAACTCGCTGTCAAGGCTCACTTCGGCGGACTTCTCGGCTTCCATACAGATTCGCGTCATCGCCTCGACCGTTTCGACCGGATACCTGCCGGCGGCGGTTTCGGCTGACAGCATCACCGCATCGGTGCCGTCGAGAACGGCGTTGGCAACGTCCGAGACTTCGGCGCGCGTCGGTGTCGGTGAAAGAATCATCGACTCCATCATCTGCGTCGCGGTGATCGCCAGCTTGTTCCTTTCGCGGGCCAGACGGATCATGCGTTTCTGCAATGCCGGTACAGCGGCATCACCGACTTCGACGGCCAGGTCACCGCGGGCGACCATGATCCCGTCAGACGCGTCGATGATCTCTTCGAGAGCCTCCACCGCTTCAACGCGTTCGATCTTGGCGATGGTGTGCGCGTGCCCGCCGGCGGCGTGGATCAGTTGTTTCGCCATGTACATGTCGGCCGCGCTCTTCGGAAAGGAGACGGCGACGAAGTCGGCTTCGATGCGGACCGCCGTGCGGATGTCGTCCATGTCCTTGGCGGTCAGCGCCGGCGCCGAAAGACCGCCGCCCTGACGGTTGATTCCCTTGTTGTCGGAAAGCTCACCGCCATGGCGTACGACCGTGTAGATCTCGGAGCCGATGACTCGCTCGACATCGAGCACGATGCGCCCGTCATCGAGCAGGAGGACGCTGCCGGCCGACACGTCACGTGTCAGATCCTTGTAGTCGAGGCCGGCCCGCTCGGCATTGCCGAGGTCACACTTGGCGTCGAGGACGAAGTGTTGGCCGTTCTCCAGCCAGACCTTGCCGTCGGCGAATTTGCCGACCCGGATCTTTGGCCCTTGCAGGTCGGCAAGGATGCCCACCGGGCGCCCGACGCGGGTAGCAACCTCGCGAACCAGTTGCGCGCGTGCGACGTGGTCCTCGGGTTTGCCGTGGGAGAAGTTGAGCCGAACGACATCGACGCCGGCGCGGATCATTCGTTCCAGCACCGCGGCGTCGGATGACGCCGGGCCAAGGGTGGCGACGATTTTGGTGTCTCGGGACATGAGTTTCCTATGCTTGTTCGACCGTGGATTTCGGGGCTGTGTGGTGCGTGGCTGGCGACAATCGGCAAGCGTGCCGCCGTTGGCAAAGGCGTCCACAACGCGCTGTCGAGCGCGGCGCCTTGTCGGGTAGCGTGGTGCCCGGTCGACCGGCATGCGCCTGTCGCTCGGCCGGCGATCCGTGGCGGTGTGCCGCCGGGATACGCGCGCAGGGTCGCCTGCTTCGCCGGCAGACGTCTGCCGGGGACAGGGCAGCGTCGGCGGCAAGTCGCATCATCAGCAAGCGTAGGCGGCGAAAGAGCGACGTCGGCTCGGTGCCGGGGCCGCCGACATCGATGCCGGGAGCGTGCCGAGCGGGCGCTTGCGTTTGCCGGGGAACCGCTGAAACCATCGCGCGCGGTTGGGATGTGACCAGACGTGTATTCGGGAAACAAAAACAGGAGGGGCGCCCGGAAGCGCCCCTCGGCGGCGTCTAGGCGGCCATTACCTTGACCATTTCGAGCACCTTGCAGGAGTAACCCCACTCGTTGTCATACCACGAGACAACCTTGACGAACGTGCCGTCAAGTGCCATGCCGGCCTCGGCATCAAACACCGAGGTGCAGCTCTCGCCACGGAAATCGGTGGCCACCACTTTCTCGGTGGTGTAGCCCAGCACACCCTTCATCGGCCCTTCGGAGGCAGCCTTCATCGCGGCACAGATGGCCTCGTAGGTGGCTTCCTTGTTCAGTTCGACGGTGAGGTCGACGACCGAAACGTCGGAAGTCGGTACGCGGAAGGCCATGCCGGTGAGCTTCTTGTTGAGCTCGGGAATGACCTTGCCGACGGCTTTGGCAGCACCGGTCGAGGACGGAATGATGTTCTCGAGGATGCCGCGACCGCCGCGCCAGTCCTTGTTGGACGGCCCATCGACAGTTTTCTGGGTGGCGGTTGCCGCGTGCACGGTGGTCATCAGGCCGCGCTTGATGCCCCAGTTGTCATGCAGAACCTTGGCCACAGGGGCCAGGCAGTTGGTCGTGCACGAAGCGTTCGAGATGATCGCCTGGCCGGCGTAGGTGTCGGAATTGACGCCGAACACGAACATCGGCGTATCGTCCTTGCTGGGCGCGCTCTGGATGACCTTGCGGGCACCCGCGGCGATATGCTTCTGGCACGATTCGGTGGTCAGGAAGAGGCCAGTCGAGTCGACGACGATGTCGGCACCCACCTCGTTCCACTTCAGTTCGGCCGGATCCTTGACGGCGGTCAGGCGGATCTTCTTGCCGTTGACGATGAGCGTGTTGCCCTCGACCGCAATGCTGCCGTTGAAGCGGCGGTGCACCGAGTCGTACTTGAGCATGTAGGCCAGGTAATCGGGCTCCAGCAGGTCGTTGATGCCGACGATCTCGATCTCCGGGAAGTTCTGAACTGCCGCGCGAAAAACCATGCGTCCAATACGGCCAAAGCCGTTGATCCCTACCTTGATTGTCATGAAACGGTCTCCTTGAGAAATTACAACAGTGATTTCACGGTCGCGACCACGTTGGCCACCGTGAAACCGAAAAAGTCAAACAACTGGTCGGCTGGTGCCGACTCCCCAAAACGATCGATGCCGATGACGGCACCGTCGAGTCCAACGTATTTGCGCCAGAAGCTGCTTACGCCTGCTTCGATGGCCACGCGCGGCACGGCGTGTGGCAGGACGGATTCCTTCCAGGCGGTGTCCTGACGGTCGAAGACCTCGGCGCATGGCATCGATACGACGCGCACGGCGACGCCATCTTCGGCAAGCGCTCGACACGCGTCAAGTGCCAGGGCGACCTCGGAGCCGGTGGCGATGAGGACGATCCGTGGCGCCGCGCAGTGGGCCAGTACGTAGGCGCCCCGCCGAATGCTGGTCGGCGCCACGCCGGCAGTCACCGCCGGCAGATTCTGTCGCGAGAGCGCGAGAACCGTCGGGCCATCGCAGCGCTCGATGGCGGCAAGCCACGCCACTGCCGTTTCGCTGGCGTCCGCCGGACGCCAGACGTCGACGTTCGGGATCAGGCGCAGGCAGGCGACATGTTCCACCGGCTGGTGCGTCGGACCGTCCTCGCCGAGACCTATGGAATCGTGCGTGTAGACCATGATCTGGCGCAGCTTCATCAGCGCTGCCATGCGAATCGCGTTGCGCGCGTAGTCGGAAAAGACCAGGAAAGTTGCCGTGTAGGGGATCAGGCCGCCATGCAGCGCGATGCCGTTGGCGATTGCCGTCATGGCGAACTCGCGCACCCCGTAGTATAGATAATTCCCGCCCTCGGCTCGGCTGATTGCCCTGGATCCCTGCCAGAGCGTGAGGTTGGAGCCGGCAAGATCGGCGGATCCGCCAATCAGTTCCGGCAGGCGAGGAGCGAAGGCGCTGAGGACGTTCTGCGAGGCCTTGCGCGTAGCGACGTTGTCCCGCCTGGCGGCGAGCTCGGCGAGGACCTGCGCGGCGTAGGCAGTCCAGTCGGTCGGCAGTTCGCCGCGCATCCGGCGCGAGAATTCAGCGGCCAGTTCGGGGAAAGCAGCCTCGTAGGCCGTGAGGCGAGAATTCCAGTTGCTCTCGAACACGTTCCCGCGCATCCGGCCGTCCCACTGCGCATAGACGCTGTCGGGGATCTCGAAGGGGGCGTGCGGCCAGTCGATCAGCCTGCGCGTTGCGGCGACTTCGTCAACCCCCAACGGTGCGCCGTGCACATCGTGGCTGCCGACCTTGTTCGGGGAACCCAGGCCGATGCGGGTCTTGCAGCAGATCAACGTCGGTCGGTGATCCTGCTCGGCCCGCGCTGTCAGCAGGGCATTGTCGATAGCGTGGACATCATGGCCGTCGACGTCGGCAATCACCCGCCAACCGTAGGCCGCGAAGCGCTGTGGCGTGTCGTCGGTGAACCAGCCCTCGACACGGCCGTCGATCGAGATCCCGTTATCGTCATAAAAGGCGATCAGCTTGCCGAGTCCGAGAGTGCCCGCCAGCGAGCAGGCTTCGTGCGAAACGCCTTCCATGAGGCAGCCGTCGCCGAGGAAGACATAGGTCGAGTGGTTGACGATCTCGTGGCCTGGCCGGTTGAACTCGGCGGCCAGCACCTTTTCGGCGATCGCCATGCCGACGGCATTGGCGAGGCCCTGCCCCAGCGGGCCGGTGGTGGTTTCGACTCCCGGGGTGTGGCCGACTTCGGGGTGGCCAGGCGTCTTCGAGCGGAACTGACGGAAACTCTTCAGGTCGTCGATCGACAGGTCGTAGCCGGTCAGATGCAGCACGGCGTAGATCAGCATCGAGCCGTGACCGTTGGAGAGCACGAAACGGTCGCGGTCTGGCCAGTGTGGGTTGGCCGGGTTGTGGCGCAGGTGGCGCCGCCAGAGAACTTCCGCAATTTCTGCCATCCCCATCGGCATGCCGGGGTGGCCCGAGTTGGCCCGCTGAACCGCGTCCATGGCGAGGGCGCGGATGGCGCTGGTCAGGGGGGTAAAAGCAGTGGGCACAATGAATCGCCAGTCAGGAGTCGGGGTTTCTGTCTCACCGTGAAATTATCCACCAAAAGAGCTCGCTTGGCCACTTTCCCTTGTGGCGCGCTGCAATCCGCCGTCGGCAGTGCCATCGACCATGCCCGAGGGTGATCGTGCGCGCTGCGCAGGGGGTCGCTATGAATAGTAAAAGCTAAATATAAAGTGCAACAAGTTTAACTTTTAATAATCATTTGAGCCGCCTAAACTTGTTGTTCTTCGACTTTGACCGCTGACGCAATGTCCCAGGACCAGCAGACCGAATGCGCGCTTGCAATGATGGCCCCGGATATCCATCACTGGGTGTTGCGGCGCTTGCGTCTGCCGCGCGCGGCCTGTCTGGCAGTCGAGGACTCGCTCCCCGGGTTTGCCGCGGCCATGGCCGGCGGACTGCCGGTGGTAACCACCACCCACGCCTACACCGAAAACCAAGACTTCGCCGGTGCACACGCCGTCGTCTCGAATCTCGGCGAGCCCGCGGCGCCGGCGCGCAGCCTTGGCGGCCAGGCGCTTGCCGGTACGTACGTCGATCTGCGGCAGCTTCGCCTCTGGCACCGCAATGCCGCAACGAAAACCCTTCCGCGACACGCCGGCAAACTGGCGGCCGACTAGACCGAACGAAAAATCTCTTTACCCTCATCGACACGGAGACAAGCATGGATCAATCGAACCGTTACGCCGACCTCAGCCTCAAGGAAGAGGATCTGATCAAGGGCGGCAAGCACATTCTGGTGGCCTACAAGATGAAGCCCAAGGCGGGCTATGACTACCTGCCGGCCGCGGCGCACTTCGCCGCCGAGTCGTCCACCGGTACCAATGTCGAAGTGTGCACCACCGACGATTTCACGCGCGGCGTCGATGCGCTGGTGTACCACATCGACGAAGCGACCGAGGAAATGCGTATCGCCTATCCGCTCGACCTGTTCGACCGCAACGTTACCGACGGGCGGATGATGATCGTCTCCTTCCTGACGCTGGTGATCGGCAACAACCAGGGAATGGGCGACATCGAGCACGCCAAGATCTACGACTTCTACATGCCCGAGCGCGCGATCCAGCTCTTCGACGGACCCGCCAAGGACATCTCCGACATGTGGCGGGTGCTCGGCCGACCGGTCAAGGACGGCGGCTACATTGCCGGCACGATCATCAAGCCCAAGCTCGGCCTGCGTCCCGAGCCCTTCGCCAAGGCGGCGTACCAGTTCTGGCTCGGCGGCGACTTCATCAAGAACGACGAACCGCAGGGCAACCAGGTGTTTGCGCCGATGAAGAAGGTGATGCCCCTGGTGTATGACGCAATGAAGCGCGCGCAGGACGAAACCGGCCAGGCGAAGCTCTTCTCGGCGAACATCACCGCCGACGATCATTACGAAATGTGTGCGCGCGCCGACTACATTCTCGAGACCTTCGGACCCGACGCGGACAAGGTCGCCTTCCTCGTCGATGGCTACGTCGGTGGCCCCGGCATGGTCACCACGGCTCGCCGGCAGTATCCGAACCAGTACCTGCATTACCACCGTGCCGGTCACGGCGCCGTCACCTCGCCGAGTTCCAGGCGCGGCTACGACGCCTACGTGCTGGCCAAGATGTCCCGCCTGCAGGGTGCCTCCGGGATTCACGTCGGCACCATGGGTTACGGCAAGATGGAGGGCAGCGCCGACGATCGGGCGATTGCCTACGTCATCGAGCGCGACGAATACCAGGGCCCGGCCTACTACCAGAAGTGGTACGGCATGAAGCCGACGACGCCGATCATCTCGGGCGGCATGAACGCCTTGCGCCTGCCCGGCTTCTTCGCCAACCTCGGTCACGGCAACGTCATCAACACCTCCGGTGGCGGCTCCTACGGGCACATCGACAGCCCGGCCGCCGGTGCCATTTCGCTGCGCCAGGCCTACGAATGCTGGAAGGCAGGCGCCGATCCGATCGCCTGGGCGCGGGAGCACAAGGAGTTCGCACGCGCTTTCGAATCGTTCCCGGGCGACGCCGACACGCTCTATCCTGGCTGGCGCGAAAAGCTTGGCGTTCATCGCTGATCGCCGGTGACGGAGCGGCCGGCGCGGTCATGGCGCTGGCCGCGCCAGCCGCCTCGCTTGCCATTCCGCCGCCCACCTATCAGCCAGGGATCCGCGATGACCGACAAGGCGCAGCAGTTCAAGATTCTCGAAGAACCTTTCTACCAGCCCCAGCGCAACGAAGTCGCGCTCTACGCAGCGGCCTATGCCGCGCGGCTGCCGGTGATGGTCAAGGGGCCAACCGGTTGCGGCAAGTCGCGCTTCATCGAATACATGGCGTGGAAGCTCGACAAACCCCTGATTACCGTCGCCTGCAACGAAGACATGACGGCCTCCGACCTGGTCGGACGCTATCTGCTCGAAGCCACAGGCACGCGCTGGCTCGACGGCCCGCTGACCACCGCGGCGCGTATCGGCGCCATCTGCTATCTCGACGAGATCGTCGAAGCGCGTCAGGATACGACGGTCGTCATCCACCCCCTGACTGACCATCGGCGGACGCTACCGCTCGACAAGAAGGGCGAACTGCTGCACGCGCACCCGGACTTCCAACTGGTCATCTCGTACAACCCCGGCTACCAGAGCCTGATGAAGGATCTCAAACAGTCGACCAAGCAGCGCTTCACCGCCTTCGAGTTCGACTATCCGGACGCCGCGCTCGAAACGCGAATCCTCGCCAGCGAAAGCGGCATCGATGCCGCCACGGCCGCGCAACTGGTGAGCATCGGTGCCGCCGCGCGGCGTCTCAAGGGGCATGGCCTCGACGAAGGCATCTCGACCCGGCTGCTCGTCTATGCGGCCACCTTGATCAGGAATGGTGTGGCCGCTGGCGACGCCTGCCGGATGGCGCTGGTACGGCCGATCACCGACGACCGCGACATCCGCGACACGCTCGATCACGCGATCGACGCCGTCTTCGCCTGAATCGTCTTCGCTCTGTGATGTCGCCCCGCGAGACCCTCGACGGCGCCTGGCCCGAGCGTCTGGCGGCGTACCGCGCGCAACTCGACTGCCGCTTTCCGCAAGTCGGCGAAGTCTTCGAGGACTGTCTGCGGGACGCACTGGCCGTCCTTTCGCCCGAGGGCGTCAGCGCCTATCTGGATACCGGCCGTCTGCTCGGGCGCCTGGGCCGTGGCGTCGAACCGGTGTTGGCCTTCCTCGAAGAATGGCCGGCGGTCGTCAGAAGCATCGGCGAAGACGCGCTGCCGGCGATCGTGCGGACCATTCAGGCCTTGTCGAAGTCCCCGAACGGCAGGGCGATCGCCCCTTTCCTGCAGACACTCGCCGCCGTATCGCGACGCTTGGCGACGCGCGATCAGATGCAGCACTACCTCGATCTGACCCTCGACCTGATGGAGCGCACCTCCGGCTCGATCCACGGAATCCACAAGAGCTTCGCCAGCCCCGGCCTGCCCGATTTCTTGGCACAGGCGCCGGCCCTCCTCGACAGCCTGACGATCGCCGGCCTGAAGAACTGGGTCGACTACGGGATTCGCAACTACTCCACGCACCCGGATCGACAGCGCGCCTACTTCAGCCTGCAGTCGGCCGACAGCCGCGCCGTCTTTCAGCGCGAGCGGCACGGCACCCTGCTGGTCGACCACGAGCGTCTGCTCGACCTCTACCTGCGCGGACTGTGGCACGACAGCGCGCAACTGGTGCCGTACTCGACCAGCCTGCTACCTTCGGCGAGCGCGCCGGCCGCGGACGACCCGGCGATCGCCCTGCCGCTGCTGCCTTACTACGATGCCACGGGGATTCGTCTCCCCGACGCTCTCGACGATGCTCACGGCGTTGCCGGCATCGACCGCTATCGTGCGACTCTGGCGCATATCGCTGGTCACCGGCGCTGGAGCCAGTCGATGTTCGCCGACAACTTCAGCCCGATGCAGCGCCTGGCCATCGAGTTCTTCGAGGACAGCCGCATCGAAACGCTGATCCTCCGCCAGTATCCGGGGCTGCGCCGCGTTTTTCTGGCGCTGCACCCCCGGCCGGTCGAAGGTGCCTGCAACCCGGAAACGCACTCCTGCCTCCGCCATCGTCTGGCCATGCTCTCGCGCGCGCTGCTCGATCCGCCGCACGGCTATCGGGACGCGGCGCTGGGCGAGTTCGTCGACCGCTTCGTGCGCACGATGGCCAGTGGCGAATCGAGCAGCGAACAGATCGCCGAACTGGCGCTCGCCTACGTCGCGCGCACGCGCCGGCAGAGCGACCAACAGGCCAGCGTCTACTTCGCCGACACGGTGATCGACTACCGCGACGACAACCGTCATCTCTGGCGATTCCACGAACTCTCCGACGACGAGGAGATGTTCGACGTGCCGCCGCCGACGGCCGCGCCGAGCGAAATCGAGCGGTTGCCGCCACGTCACTACCCGGAGTGGGACTACCAGAGCCAGACTTACCGGCCCGATTGGGTCAGCCTCTACGAATCGCTTCACCCTGCCGGCGACGCCGCCATCATCGACCGGCTCCTGGAAAAACACGCCGCCCTGGCCCAACGCCTGAAGCGCCTGCTCGATCTCCTCCGACCGCAGGACAAGGTGCGCATCCGCTACCAGGAAGACGGCAGTGAGCTCGATCTCGATATCGCCATCCGCTCGCTGATCGACTTCAAGAGCGGTGCCCGGCCCGACCCGCGGATCAACATGAGCCACAGGACGAATGGGCGCAACCTGGCGGTGTTGGTGCTCCTCGATCTTTCGCAATCCCTCGGCGACAAGGCGGGCGATGGCCAGCAGACGGTTCTCGAGCTGAGTCAGGAGGCGGTGTCGCTGCTGGCGTGGTCGATCGAGCAACTCGGCGACGCGCTGGCGATTGCCGGTTTTCACTCCGACACCCGGCACGACGTGCGCTACCTGCATCTCAAGGGCTACAGCGAGCGCTGGGGTGACAGCGTGAAGAGCCGCCTGGCGGCCATGCAAGCCGGTTACTCGACGCGCATCGGCGGCGCCATCCGCCACGCCGCGCACTACCTGGCCGCGCAGAAGGCAGAGAAGAAGCTGTTGCTGATTCTCACCGACGGCCGGCCTTCCGATGTCGATGTGCAGGACGAGCGTCTGCTGGTCGAGGACGCGCGCAAGGCCGTTGGCGAAGTGGGCCGGCGGGGGATTTTCACCTACTGCATCAGCCTCGATCGCCAGGCCGACGCGTACGTCAGCGAGATCTTCGGCCAGCGCTATTCGGTGATCGACAGGGTCGAGCGCTTGCCGGAAAGGTTGCCGGAGCTGTTTCTGGCGTTGACGAGGTAAGGCGGCCGGCGGGTGGCCGGGCCGTTGTTGCGAGGCGCGGCCTCGGCGGCTGTTGAGCGTAAGCAGCCGGGGCGCATCGTCTTCCCGGTCGACGATCGGCGCCAAGTCCAGGGAGAGAGCTGCCCGTCGTCTCTGTGTCGAGATCGGACGTAGGACGGTTGCCACTCCTATGTTTGCTGGTATTATGCGTGGCGGGGTGGCGTGGCTACATCGTACGGCAAGTAGGGTGTGCTCTCGAACCTTGCATAGATCAGGAGGCGGGGCTCTGTGACGGGGGCGGTCATGTCGAGGGTTGCCATTCTCATAGGCTCCGTGTGCGGTACCCTGCCATGCGTTTTGGCCGATGTGGCCGGAGGTTTGTCGGCGCAACAGACCTCTTCTTTCGGCGCGAACTCGGCATCAGCCAGGATTGGATCGATTTCATGTTTTGCATTGACCCACGGATGCCCTTCGCGGCTACCGCCACCATCGTCATGGTGCTGGCCCTGACCGCTTGCAGTGGCAAGGACGACAAGACCAAGTCCGCCACCCAGGTCGCGGCCAAAGTGAACGGTGGCGAAATCTCGGTCCACCAGATCAATGATGTCTTGGCTCGCGCCGGCAACGTTCCCGCTGATCAGGCAAGACAGGCAAGCGGGAAAGTGTTGGAAGGCCTCATTGGTCAGGAGTTGCTGCTGCAGGAGGCCATGGAGAAGAAGCTCGATCGCACCGCACCCGTGGTGCAGGCCATCGAAGCGGCCAAGCGGGAGATCCTTGCCCGCGCCTACGTTGATAGCGTCACCGCTCAGGCTGGCAAGCCAGACGCTGCGGAAGTGCATGGCTACTACGCGAGCAACCCACTCCTCTTCAGCGCTCGCCGTATTTACAACATCAATGAGCTCGGCGTTGCCATTGCCGCAGACAAGATGCCTGCCTTGCAGGAGCGCGTTGACCGGGCGAAGTCGCTCAACGACGTGGCCGCCTGGCTGAAGGAGCAGAACATTCCCTTCAACGCTGGCAGCGGCGCCAAGGGTGCCGAGCAGTTGCCGCTGAACCTGCTGCCCATAGTGGCGGAGATGCGGGACGGCCAGATCAGGTTGGTGACGATGCCCGGCGGTGCCGCGGTGCTACAGTTGATTGCCTCGCGGGATCAACCCGTCGACGAACAGACAGCAAGACCGGCTATTGAACAGTTTCTGGCCAACAAGAAGAAGTCCGAATTGGCGGAGACAGAGATGAAGCGCCTGCGCGCTGCGGCCAAGATTGAATACCTCGGTGAATTCGCCGCTTCGCCCGGTGCGCCCGCCACATCGGCACAGCCGGCGACCCAGCCCGATGCCGCGCCGGTGGCATCGAAGGATGCCTCGGCAGCGCATATGGAAAAGGGTGTCCGGGGCCTCAAGTGATTGCGTCCATGCTGTATGCAGTCTCTCCCGGGTGTCACATGCCGGCGCTTGATCTGGCTCCGGGTCGGGTAACTCGATGCATCGACACGGGTCGCTGCGTGTTGCTGTCGCGCGTTCTGGGCTGGCTGCTGGCGGCGTCCATGGTCCTGCTGAGCGTAACCGCGGCGGCCGCGGCTGATCCCGACAAGAAGGCCGAATACGTTCTCGGCCCGGGCGACGTGGTCAGGATTTCCGTCTTCCAGAATCCGGATCTCACCGTCGAGACGCGCGTCTCCGAAACCGGTTCGATCACCTATCCCCTGGTGGGCACTGTCGCCGTGGGCGGCCTGGCCATTCCCGAAGCCGAACAGCGTATTGGTCAGCGCCTGCGTGAAGGTGGCTTCGTCCTGCAACCGCAGGTGAACCTGCTCCTGCTGCAGATTCGCGGCAACCAGATCGCCGTGCTTGGCCAAGTCAATCGCCCCGGTCGCTACCCGCTCGAAACCTTCGACACCCGGCTCTCCGACATGCTCGCCACGGCAGGCGGCATCGCCGCCACTGGCGCCGACACCGCCATCCTCACCGGCGTGCGCGAGGGCAAGCGGGTACGCCAGGAAATCGACATCCCGAGTCTGTTCCTGAAGAGCGGCACGGGCGGTGACATCCCGCTGGTGGGCGGTGACATCATCTATGTCCATCGAGCACCGATGTTCTACATCTACGGCGAGGTGCAGCGAGCCGGCGTCTATCGTCTCGAACGTGACATGACGGTGATGCAGGGGCTGGCGTCCGGTGGCGGCCTCACCCCGCGTGGCACCGAGCGTGGCATCCGTGTCCACCGCCGCGACGCCGAAGGCAAGCTGGAAGTCCTCGAAACTCGTATGGACGACCCCCTCAAGGCAGACGACGTCATCTACGTCAAGGAGAGCCTGTTCTGAGCGGGCGCCGGCAGATCCCATGTCTCTTCAGCAATTTCTCCTCATCCTGCGGGCGCACTGGAAAGTGCTTCTCGGCACGCTCGCTACCACGGTGGCGACCACCCTTGTCGTCAGCCTTGTCATGCCCAGGCAATACTCAGCCAACACCTCGATGGTCGTGGATGTCAAATCGCCGGATCCGCTCCTCGGGGTGCTTCTGCCGGCGCAGGTGCTGCCCGGTTACATGGCCACCCAGGTGGACATCATCACCAGCGACCGCGTCGCCCAACTGGCGGTGAGGCTGCTTGGCCTGGACAAGAACCCGACCGTGATCGAGGAGTGGCAGGACGCGACCGAAGGCCGTGGCACCGTCGAAGTGTGGTTGGCACAGGCGCTGCAAAAAAAGCTCGACGTCAAGCCCTCGCGCGAGAGCAACGTCATCAACATCGTCTTCAAAGGCGCAGACCCCCGCTTTGCGGCGGCGGTCGCCAATGCCTTTGCTCAGGCGTACATCGACACCACCCTCGAACTCAAGGTTGAACCGGCCAAGCAGTACGCCGCGTGGTTTGTCGCCCGCACCAAGCAATTGCGTGATGCCGTCGAGGAGGCGCAGGGCAAGCTCTCTTCCTATCAGCGCGAGCATGGAATCATCGCCGTGGACGAACGGCTGGACGTGGAAAACGCCAGACTGGCGGAACTGTCCACCCAGTTGGTGATCATTGAGGGTCAGAAAACCGAGTCCCAGTCGCGGCAGAATCAGGCCGGTAGGGACGGCGAAACCAGCGCCGAGGTGTTGCAGAACTCACTCATCCAGGCGCTGAAGGGCGATGTGGCCCGCCAGGAAGCCAAGCGCGAGGAGATCGGCAGCCGGGTGGGCAAGAACCATCCGGAATACCAGCGCATCAGCTCGGAAATCGACGCCCTGCGTGAGCGCGTGACCCAGGAGACGAGGCGGGTGACCTCTGGCCTGGGCACCGCCACCAAAGTCAATGTGCGGCGGGAGTCCGAGATTCGCACCGCTCTCGAAGCCCAGAAGGAGAAAGTGCTGGCCCTCAAGGATCTGCGCGACCAGGTCTCCGTGCTGCAGAAGGATGTCGAAAGCGCGCAGCGTTCCTACGAACTGGTCACCCAGCGCCTCGCACAGACCAGCCTCGAAAGCCAGACCCAGCAAACCAACCTCGTGGTGTTGACCGCGGCGACGCCGCCACTCGAACCTTCGAGTCCAAGAATCCTGCTCAATACTCTGGTCGCCATCTTCCTTGGGACCCTGCTCGGCGTTGCTGCTACCTTGCTGCTCGAACTGCTCAGCCGCCGTATCCGCTCGCCCGAGGACTTGATGGAGACTGTCGGCCTGCCGCTGCTGGCCGTGATCGGACCAGCAGAAGGCAAGGCTGCGCCCGCGCGGGACCGGCGCCACCTCATGGCGCGCCTCAGGTTCAAGCGTGGGGTGCACTGACCATGGCCGCCGAGGAGAATGCAAGCATGTCGTCGCAAACCCTCTGTGCTGTTCCACAGGTGATATCTCCGTGTGGCCGCGACCGCTCGCTCGGTGCGATCCTCGTCGATTCCGGCAGGCTTGCCCCGGAGGCTGTGGAGCGTGTCCTCCGGGCGCAGAAGGAGCAGGGCCTGCGTTTCGGCGATGCCGCCATCTCGCTGGGTTTGGTGAGTGACGAGGACATCCAGTTTGCCTTTGCCGCCCAATTCGAATACCCGTATCTGAAGACCGGCGACCAGAGCGTCAGCGCTGAGGTCATCGCCGCCTTCAAGCCCTTCACCGCCGTGGTCGAACAACTGCGGGCGCTGCGCAGCCAGCTCATGCTGCGCTGGTTCAACGGCGAACCTGGGCACCGTGCACTCTCCCTGGTCAGTGCCGACCGTGGCGAAGGACGTAGCTTCCTGGCAGCCAATCTCGCAGTGGTCTTCTCGCAACTCGGCGAACGTACCCTCCTCATCGACGCCGACCTGCGCAATCCCCGCCAGCATGAACTCTTCCGGCTCGGCAGTCGCGCCGGCCTGTCGGCTATCCTGGCAGGCAGGGCCGGCACCGACGCGGTCATTCGCATAACCAGCATGGTCGATCTTTCCGTCCTCCCCGCCGGCCTCGTCCCGCCCAACCCGCTCGAATTGCTCGGGCGCCCGCAGTTCGCGTCCCTGCTCGACGACCTGGCGAAGCAGTTCGACGTCATCCTGCTTGACACACCCGCCGGTGCCCTGATGGGGGACGCGCAGACAATCGCCGCCCGCGCCGGATCCGCGCTGCTGGTGGCCCGTCAGAACGCCAGCCTTACCCGGTCGCTCCAGCAACTGACCGCCACCTTGGGCGAAACGAATGCGGCAGTGGTGGGATCCGTCCTCAATGCCGGTTAACCGGGATGAGAGCGCGCGATCGAAAGCGTTGCTCGCGACCCGCGCCGACATTTCGACTTCTTTCCCTTGTCGGCAAGAGAGACTCTGCTCCGACGCGCACTGTAATCGGGGATCTATCACTCACCAACAGTGTCGACTGCATCCGATATGGCCAGCGCGCGGTCTCTCAGGCCGCGGCCGTGCTACCGTTTTTTCTTGAGACAATTGGCTCAAACCAATGCGCGTGAACCCCGGTACTGGCCCAATGATGATGAACGTGCAAGCCACGCCACTCTTGACGTGGCTGCCGATTCGTCGCTGGCTTGGCGGCGTTGTATGTTCCCAGCCTCTACGACCTGCTGACCGGCATTTGGAGTACAGACGAGCAGAAGCATTGCCCCATCGTGTTGGGGGTGTCGTGCTGGCTGGTCTGGCGCAACTGGCCGACGATGTGGGCGCGCAGCGAGGGCGCGCAAACCTCGGCGGCGGGTTGGCCAGTGGTCGTCGTTGGCCTGCTGCTGTACATCGTCGGCCGTTCGCAGGAAATCCTCATGTTCGAGGTGGGCTCGCTGATCTGGCTGCTGATCGGTATCCTGTTGTTGATGCGCGGCGGTGCCACCACCGCCAAAGAAGAACCACGCTGGACGCCACGGATCACCTTTGCCAATCTCGTAGCCGAAATTATTCACGAAGACCTGAAGCGCGCCGAACGCTACGAACTCGTCAAGAAGCACGGCTACAAGCTCATGGACTACAACGGGTGAGGAACACACATGCCAGAGATCTGCCGCTTTCTCGGAATTGTGATCAGCATGTATTTCGACGAACACAATCCGCCACATTTTCACGTGCGATACAACGAGTACCGCGCTGTGGTCGCCATTCGTAGCCTCAACCTGCTGGAAGGACAACTGCCGGCGCGGGTCCGAGGCCTTGTCGAGGAATGGGCCGAGTTGCACCAGCAGGAACTACTTGCAATGTGGAACTCCAAGGAGTTTCATAAACTGACTCCCTTGGTCTGAGGAGATACCGGATGATTTCAGTGCAGAGCGCCACCTACCAAAGCGAATATCGGATCAAGCTTCGCTTCAGCAACGGAGAGACACATGTCGTCGATCTTGCTGGTGTGATTGCGCGCTACCCGGCTGCGAAACCGCTCCTGGCCGAAACCGAGTTCCGGAAGTTCTTTCTCGATGAGTGGCCCACGTTGGTTTGGCCGTGTGGCTTCGACCTGTCTCCGGAAACGCTTTACGAGTTGGCGACCGGCACGCCGCCTGCTTGGATTCAGAATTCCGAGGCGGCCGCCTAACGGCAAAGAGTCTGCCCATGGCCTTGCCTCTTTAACTTGAACCTTTGACTTGGAACTGAACTCGAAAATCTACACCGCCGACCGGCGCGCCACGCTGCTCACCTGGGGCCCGATCGTCGCCGGACTGGGCTTCATGTACGGCTTTGCCGGCATGGTGCTGTTCCTCAGCGCCCTGCTGCTGATCATCGGCACGGATTCGCTGTTGCAGGCAGGCGTTCGCTTTCGCCGCGAAATCAAACCCCAAGAAAAGTCGCCACCGGTAGCACATAATCATACTTTGCCGACGCGCCCCTTGAACCTCGCCCCCCGTCCCGCCACAGCATGATCAATCAGCTCGTCACCCGCCTTGCTGACCTTGTCCGCCAAGGCGAATCTGCCACCCTGGAATTCAAGAAATCGACTGCGGAAAAGGATCGCGCCTGCCGCACGCTGTGCGCGTTTGCCAATGGACAAGGAGGCCAGTTGGTATTCGGCGTCACTTCAGCGGGTAAAGTGGTTGGGCAGCAAGTGACCGACCGGACTCTTGAAGAGTTGGCGCAGGAGTTCCAGGGCTTTGAGCCGCCGCTCATGCTATCGATCGAACGGATCGATCTGGACAACGGGCTTCAGGCACTGGTCGTCCACACCTTGCGCAAAGGTAATCCATCCTTTACATTCCGCGGCGTTACGTATGAGCGTGTACTCAACACCACCCGTGTCATGCCGCGTGAGCACTCTCAGCGCCCGATCATCGAATCGGCTCACGCAACCACCCGCTGGGAAACCGAGCCCGCCGCAGGCTGGACCGCCGACCAACTCGACCAGAACGAAATCCTCCCCACCATTGAAGAAGCCATTCGTCGCGGCCGCTGCGAGGACCCCGGCTCGCGCGACCCGCAGGCAATCCTGCGTGGTTTGGGTCTCCTGTTGCCCCACGGCCAGCTATCCAGAGCCGCACTCGCACTATTCTGTAGGGATGATGTTCCGTTGGCCGAATACCCCCAGTTCAAGCTGCGCCTCGCCCGCTTCAAGGGCGCCACGCGGGACGAATTCCTCGACAACCGGCAATACACAGGCAACGCCTTTAACTTGATGCGACGTGCCGAGCGCTTTCTCATCGACTGGCTGCCGGTCGCCAGCAAGATCGTTCCCGGACAAATGGCACGAATCGACACCCCGGCCTTGCCGCCCGAAGCCACCCGCGAAGCACTTGCCAATGCCTTTGTTCATCGCGACTATGCAAGCGCCGCGGGCAGCGTTGCCGTCGCACTTTACGACGACAGACTGGAAAATCATCTCCGCAGGAGAACTTCACTTCGGCCTGACACCGGAAATGCTATTCCAGCCTCACGAATCAACCCCTTGGAACCCATGGATTGCCAGCGTTTTCTACCGCCGGGGTCTGATCGAAACCTGGGGTGGCGGCACGCTAAAGATAGCCAGCCAGATGCAAGACGCCGGCCTGCAGCCGCCTACTATCGTAGAAAACGCCGGCTTCGTCATCATGACTTTCGTCATGCCGGACAGACGAACGTCGGAGAAAATGTCGGAGAAAGTATTGGCCGCATTGCGCAGGGACGGGAAGCTGACGATTTCCGCCTTGGCCATCCAGTTCGGCGTAACCACGCGCACCATCGAACGAACACTGAAAAAACGGCAAGAAGAGAACCGCCTGTCTCGCATCGGTCAGGACAAAGGCGGCCACTGGAAGGTGGGCGGCTAGCGTCATGAACTCGTAATCGTTCACACCCCCTTAAGAAAAGCTGCCAGCCTGATGATTTGTATGGCATAGTTGCGGAACTTGCAGACGACCTGACAGACGCGGCACGATGCACCTGAGCAAACATGACCTGTTCCAGATGAACGACGAGTGGCTGAAGAAGCTGCCGGCGGAGCTTTTGCTGGAAGTGTCGAAGCGGCTGTTGCACGACGTAAAGGAGTTGCAGGATCGGCTGAATCAGAACCCGGACAACAGCTCGCGTCCGCCGACCAGCCAACCGCCCTGGGCGAAGACAGGTGGCTCGGAGGAACAGAATGGCGCGGCGGACGAGCGCGGCAATGCCGACGTCGCCGCGGAGACGGCTGGAAGCTCTACGGAAGAGACGGAACAGGCTCCACCGGTTGATGGGCAGCGGCAATCGGCCAAGAAGGGGTCTGGGAAGCGGCCCGGCAAGCAACCGGGCAGTCCAGGTCATGGTCGCAGTCAGAAGCTGGCGATCACCGCCCGGTGCGAGCACCGTCCCGAGATCTGCGCCGCTTGTGCGGCAGTGTTGTCGGCGGATGCCGCGTCGCAGGCTTACACGGCTTGGGACGAAGTCGACATTGCGCCGCCGGTCGAGAGCCTGATCGGGTTGACGTTCAGCGTCACCCGTCACACGCTGCTTGAAGTGAGCTGCTCCTGCGGCCATGTCAGCCGTGCGCAAGCTTGGCGGGCGCCGGCCGACGGGCAATGGGAGAAGGTTGAGCTCGGGGAATGGCGTCTCGTGGGTCCCCGGCTGGCCGGGGTGATCGTCCTGCTGGCGGTGCGCATGCGCCTGTCGCGGGCGAGCATTCGCGAATTGCTGATGGAACTGTTCGACTTGACGCTGAGTACGGGCGTCATCGACGAAACCATCCGGGAAGCGGGCCGCGCCAGTCTGCCGCTGGAGGACGCCCTGGTGGCCGACATCGTGCAGGCAGCGCAACTGCATGTCGATGAGACCTCGTGGCCGGAGTCCGGCACGCTGCTGTGGCTGTGGGCATTGGTGACGACCCACACGGTGCTGTTCCTGATCGGCCCACGCAGCCGGGAAATGCTGGAGAACGCCCTGCAGGACGGCTTTGCCGGCCTGCTCATCAGCGATGGCTACGGCGTCTATCGCGCCTGGGCAAACCGCTTGCGTTGCTGGCCGCACCTGCTGCGCAAACTGAGAGGGCTGGCCGAATCGAGCGACGCGCGAGTCTCCGGGGTGGGGCAAGAGATGGAAGGCATCATGAAGACGCTGATGGCCGCCATCTACGCGGCGCGGATCGATCCGCCGCCGGAAGGACTCCCGGCCCGCTACGCGAACGAGATTGAGCGACTGCGGCACCTGTGCGAAGCCCATCGGATGGATGACCACTCGGTGCTGCGTAGCGTCGTGCGCGAATTCCTCTACGACTGGGACGTGATCCTGCGTCCCGTTGCCGAGCCCCACCTGCCGCTTTCCAACAACGCCGCGGAACAGGCGCTTCGGCACTGGGTGATTTCGCGCACCATCAGCCACGGCACACGCTCTGAAGAGGGATCCCGCGCCTTCGCTTTCCTCGCCAGCCTCATCGAAACCTGTCGCCGTCGCGGAGCATCCGCCTGGCAGTACCTCGGCACCGTCATCGCCGCCGCCCGCAAAGGCTTGCAGCTCCCCACGATCCCCGCCATCCCGGCAACCGCGTAGGGGAGTGAATGATTACATGAACTCGCACTCACTCAACCTCGCCTCCCGCTGTCCCGCGACCGCCGACTTTTCCCGCCCGTCGAACCCCTGCTAATGAAGCGCGTCTCGTGAACTCTCATCCCCGCCCCGCCACCGCCGACCTGCGCGCCACGCTGCTCACGTGGGGCCCGATCGTGGCCGGGCTGGCCTTCATGTACGGTCCCAGTTTCGTCGACCTTGTCCGCGGCATCTGGAGTACAGACGAGCAGAAGCATGGCCCCATCGTGTTCGGGGTGTCGTGCTGGCTGGTCTGGCGCAACTGGCCGACGATGTGGGCACGCAGCGAGGGCGCGCAAACCTCGGCGGCGGGTTGGCCAGTGGTCGTCGTTGGCCTGCTGCTGTATATCGTCGGCCGTTCGCAGGAAATCCTCATGTTCGAGGTCGGCTCGCTGATCTGGCTGCTGATTGGTATCCTGCTGCTGATGCGCGGTGGCGGCGCCGTCAAGGCCCAGTGGTTCGCGCTGTTCTTCATGCTGTTCATGATCCCGCTGCCCGGCGCGATTGTCGATACCGTCACGATGCCGATGAAAATTGCCGTGTCCTACGCGGCCGAGAACATCCTCTTCACGGTCGGCTACCCGATTGCCCGCACCGGCGTGGTGCTGCAGATCGGGCAGTACCAACTCCTGGTCGCCGACGCCTGCGCCGGGCTGCACACGCTCTTCAGCCTCGAAGCGCTGGGTCTTCTTTACCTCAACATCATCCGCAGCGAATCATGGTTCCGCAACATCGCGCTGGCGATCCTGATCGTGCCCATCTCCTTCACCGCCAACGTCATTCGCGTGATGGCCCTAACGCTGATCACCTACCACCTGGGCGACGCGGCGGGGCAGGGCTTCCTGCACGGCTTTGCCGGCATGGTGCTGTTCCTCAGCGCGCTGCTGCTGATCATCGGCGTGGATTCGCTGTTGCAGGCAGGCGTTCGCATCCGCCGGCAGCACCGCAAGCAACAGTCGGCGCCGGCGGCAAGGTGACGCCATGACCCTGGTCCGCAAGAGTCTGCTGTTGCTGGTGCTGATGCCCGCGGCGTGCGGCTCGGCGATCGCGCTGTGGCCGACAGCCAGGATTGCCGATGAGCGCTCGCCTATCGACCTGATTGCGCTGATACCCAAGCGTTTTGCCGATTGCCATGAAGATCCTCCGCAATGTGCTGCCGTGGTCAATCCCCAGCAAGAGGGAGTACTCGACAAGATCTACAAGCAGACCTTGTCTCGGACCTACATCAATGCGAAGGGGTATCGCATCATGCTCTCGGTAGCCTACGGCGGCGACCAAAGCGACCTGACACAGGTGCACAGGGCCGAAGTTTGCTGCCCAGCACAGTGTTTTCAGTTACTGAACAAGGCAGTAGCAAGCATTGCATTGCCCTTCGGACTGCTCCGGGTAGCGCACGTCGACACACGGCTTGGTCAGCGCCGCGAGCCGATCACCTACTGGATCACAGTCGGCGATCGAATCGTCCAGGGCAACGCGCAGACCAAACTTGCCGAAATGCGATTCCGCTTTGCCGGCAAGACCCCGGATGGACTATCATTCCGCGTATCGTCCATCGATCCTGAAGCCCCCCGGGCCTACGACTTGCAGACGAACTTCATCAACCAAGCGCTTGGTTCAGTAACGTCTGAACAGCGCCAACGCCTCGCAGGCTCCTCTGGCAGGACCTGACAAATGACCAGGGCCGCACTCATCACCGGCCTCACCGGCCAGGACGGCGCCTACCTCGCCGAGTTCCTGCTGAGGAAGGGCTACATCGTGCACGGCATCAAGCGGTGCGCGTCGCTGTTCAACACCGACCGCATCGACCATCTGTATCAGGGACCCGTACGTCGACAACCGCAACTTCATCCGTCACTTCGGCGACATGACCGACTCGTCAAGCCTCGTCCGCATCATCCAGCAGGTGCAGCCCGACGAAATCTACAGCCTCGCCGCCCAGAGCCACGTCGCGGTCAGCTTGGAGGAACCCGAATACCCCGCCAACTTCGATGCCCTTGGCCCCTTGCGCATCCTCGAAGCTATCCGCATCCTCGGACCGGAGAAGAAGGCTCGCTTCTACCAGGCATCCACCAGCGAACTCTATGGACTGGTGCAGGAAACCCCGCAGAAGGAAACCTCGCCCTTCTGCCTGCGCAGCCCTTGCGCGGTCGTCAAGCTCTTGCCTGCTGCTGGATCACCGTAAACCACCGCGAGGGCTACGGCAGCCTGTTCAACGACGAATCCCCCCTGCGCCGCGAGACCTTCGTTACCCGCAAGATCACCCGCGCCATGGCACGCATCACGCTCGGCCTGCGAGACTGTTTGAACCGCGGCAAACTGGAATCCCTGCGCGACTGGGGGCATGGCAGCGACTGCGTCGAAGTGCAGTGGCTGATGCGCCAGCAGGAAAAGCCCGTGGACTTCGTCATAGCCACCGGTGTCCAATACGGCGTCCGCGACTTCTTCAACGCTGCCGCCAAGGAACTGGACATGCAAATCCGTTGGCGAGGCCAAGGCATAGAAGAGAATGGATACCTTATCTCCTCCCCCTTCAAGGGGGAGGTCGGGAGGGGGGTGGGGGCACTAGGGGAGGGGGCACCCTTTCATCGTCAGTCCGGCGAAGGCCAGAATCCAGCAGTCATTGACCAGCCCATCATCGCCGTTGCCCTCCGCTACTTCCGCCCCACCGAAGTCGAAACCCTGCTCGGCGACGCCACCAAAGCCAAAGAAACACCAGGCTGGATACCAAGGATCGCGTTCCACGAACTCGTAGCCGAGATGGTCCGCGAAGACCTGAAGAGCGCCGAACGCGACGAACTTTTCAAGAAGAACGGCTACGCCGCCTTCGATTACAACGAGTACGAGAGAGGAGGCAGGACAATGCCAACGATAAGCATGTTCTACGGCATCATCATCTGCCTGTACTTCTACGATGATGAGCGGCACAAGCTTCCACACATTCACGCCAAGTACCAAGGACAGGAAGCCTCCTTTTCCATTCTTGACGGCGCGATTCTGAGCGGTGAAATCCCGATTTCCAAGACGAGGCTCGTGCAAGCGTGGATCGAGATTCATCGCGAAGCGTTACTTGCCGACTGGGAGCTCGCCGTGAGCGGGCAAACGCCATTTGCCATCGACCCATTGCGCTAGGAGTGACTATGGAATCTGTCGTACGTGTTGTTCCCAAGGACGGATACTTACTCGAACTCTGGTTCAACACAGGCGATCACCGGTTGTTCGACGCGCGTCCCTATCTACAGAAGGGTGTTTTTACGCGACTCCAGAATGTGGCCTTGTTCAAGCAGGCTTACGTAGCCCTGGATACAGTCTGCTGGCCGGGCGATCTCGACATTGCCCCCGAGACGCTTTTTGACCGTTCGACACCATTGCAGACAGACTAATGAAGAAAACCGCTAAGATCTTCGTCGCCGGCTACCAGGGTCTCCGGGGCTCGCCACTCGTGCGCAAGCTCGGGACGAAAAGGCTACACCGAGATCCTCACCCGCACCCATGCCGAACTCGACCTGAGCAACCAGTCCGCCACCGATGCCTGTTTCGCGCAGAAAATGCCCGAATACGACTTTTTGGCAGTGTTCAAGGCCAGCGGCTACCATGCAAGAACTGCCACCTAACCCAGGCTTCCTCGTTGAACCGTGCCCCTCGTATGCCTCTCTACCTAGGCGAGATGAGCGTCGACGAAATGGCTACAGCAGCCAACAGGCTCGCCGCATCCTTGAACCAAGGCGCCCAGCGCAGCACCTAATCCATTTGCAGACAGCGATTTCCTTCCGAGTTGCCGCACTGTCTGCTCGTCCCATAATCCTCTCCCCATGAACCTCGCCCCCCATCCCGCCACCGCCGACCAGCGCGCCACGCTGCTCACGTGGGGCCCGGTCGTCACCGGGCTGGGCGTCATATACGGCCCCAGTTTTGTCGACCTTTTCCGCGGCATCTGGAGCACCGACGAGCAGTCCCACGGGCCGATCGTGTTCGGGGTGTCGTGCTCGCCGGCTTGGCGCAACTGGCCGGCGATGTGGGCTAGCAGCGAGGGTGCGCAAACCTCGGCGGCGGGTTGGCCGGTGGTCGTCGTCGGCCTGCTGCTCTACATCGTCGGCCGTTCGCAGGAAATCCTAATGTGCCAGGTCGGCTCGCTGATCTGGCTGCTCGCCGGCGTCCTGCTGCTGATGCGCGGCGGCGGCGCCAACAAGGCCCAGTGGTTCGCACTGTTCTTCATGCTGTTCATGATCCCGCTGCCCGGCGCGATTGTCGATACCGTCACGATGCCGATGAAAATGACGGCGTCCTACGCAGCCGAGAACATCCTCTTCACCGTCGGCTACCCGATCGCCCGCACCGGCGTGGTGCTGCAGGTCGGGCAGTACGAGCTCCTGGTTGCCGACGCCTGCGCCGGGCTGCACACGCTGTTCAGCCTCGAAGCGCTGGGCCTTCTTTACCTCAACATCATCCGCAGCGAATCATGGTTCCGCAACATCGCGCTGGCGATCCTGATCGTGCCCATCTCATTCACCGCCAACGTCATCCGCGTCATGGTGCTCACGCTGATCACCCACCATCTGGGCGACGAGGCGGGGCAGGGCTTCCTGCACGGTTTTTCCGGCATGGTGTTGTTCCTCAGCGCGTTGTTGCTGATCATCGGCGTGGATTCGCTGTTGCAGGCAGGGGTGCGCGTCCGCCGCAAAATCAAATCCCAAGAAATCATCGCCTGCAGCAAGTCACCATAATGCCTTTGCTTGCGCCTTGCCCCTGAGCTTAGATGAACCTATTCCGCAAGAGCTTTCTGTTGTTGCTAATGATGCTTGCCGCATCTGCTTCGGCTATTGCACTGCGCCCATCATCCAAGCTCGCTGACGAGCGCCCGGCTCTCGACCTGAAATCAATGATTCCAGCCCAGTTTGGCGACTGGCATCAAGAAGCGCAGAACGCTGCGTATATGGTCAATCCTCAGCAGAAGGAATTTCTCGACACGATCTACAGCGAGACTTTGTTTAGAAGCTACGTCAATTCGAGAGGCTATCGCATCATGCTTTCAATAGCGTACGGGGGGGACCAAAGTCGTGCGACTCAAGTGCACAAGCCAGAGGTTTGCTACCCGGCACAAGGATTCACTCTAATTAGTCGGCACGATGAATCGATAGTCATCCCGAACGGATCAATTCCCGCCACGCGTTTAGTTACCAAACTCGGCCAGCGCGTCGAGCCCGTAACATACTGGATAACGGTTGGTGACAGCGTGGTTCAGGGCGGAATCAACAAAAAGCTAACGGAAATTGCCTTCCGCCTGAGAGGAAAAGTTCCCGATGGACTTTTGTTCAGAGTTTCGTCTGTGGATCCAGACGAAAAAGCGGCCTTCACACAGCAAGCCAAGTTCATCGATGAAGTTCTCCAGTCAGTCAAGGACGGTGATCGGGAGCGCTTGGGCGCAGCCCCTCGCACCAAATGAAGCGTATGGGCATATTTCCTTCTGCCGGTGAGTAGCGTCACTACACCATGACATTAAAATCGGCCATTTCTAATTCGCTGGTTCGCCTTAAGGAGCCATTCCGTTCCTTTTCAGATTTAGGCTGGGGAGCAAGATCACGTTTTCGTTCCGAGCGGCGGTCTCGCGACTATCAGCGGGCATTTGAGTGCGATGCACCGCTCGTTACGGTGTGCATAGCCACTTATAACAGGGGCGAGTTGCTGCTTGAAAGATCACTCAAGTCAATCCTTAACCAGGACTACAGCAACCTACAGATAGTCGTGGTTGGCGATTGCTGCACAGACGATACCGCGGAGCGAATGGCCGCTTTGGCGGATCAACGGGTGGAATTCATCAACTTACCAGAGCGGGGTCGCTATCCGGATGAGCCTCGTTTGCGATGGATGGTGGCGGGAACGGTGGCTGTAAATCATGCGCTTTCGTTGGCGCGGGGTGAGTTCATCACACATCTGGATGACGACGATGAGCAACCCCGCGATCGCATCAGAAAACTCGTGGCCTTCATTCGCGAAAAGCGAGCGGATATTGTCTGGCACCCATTCAAGTACGAAAGGATCCCAGATGAGTGGCACATCAATCATGCTCCCAAGTTTGCAGTGAATCAGGTTACGACGTCATCGGCTTTCTATCATCGCTGGTTCAAGTCAATTCCTTGGGATATTGGAGCTTGGCGTTACCTTGAGCCGGGCGATTGGAACCGCTTTCGCAAGTTCCGCTACCTCGGGGTTCACGCGGAACGCCATCCGGACGTGCTGCTCAGCCACTACCGCGAGCGCAACCAGAAAGACGAGTCGGTGGCGCCATGAGCTGCAGCACGGCCAAGCTTCGGGAAATCGCATGAGAAACATCTTCGTCACTCAGCCGTATCTTCCTCCGCTGGAAGAGTTTGTTCCCTACTTGGAGAAGATCTGGGAGAGCAAATGGTTGACCAATGGCGGGCCCTATCATCAGCAACTTGAGGAAGAGTTGGCTGAGTATCTCGGCGTCGAGCATCTCTCGCTGTTCTCGAACGGAACGATAGCCCTTGTTACCGCGTTGCAAGTGCTCCGCATAACCGGCGAGGTAATTACCACACCGTACTCCTTTGTCGCAACCGCCCACTCGCTTCTCTGGAACGGCATCAAGCCGGTGTTCGTAGACATCGACCCTGTTTCCCTGAATCTCGACCCGAAAAAGATCGAAGCCGCGATCACACCCCAGACCACGGCAATCATGCCGGTGCATGTCTATGGCAATCCGTGCGACGTCGAAGCCATACAAAGAATTGCCGACACCTACGGGCTTAGGGTGATCTACGACGCAGCACACGCCTTCGGAGTGGAGTGCAACGGAAACAGCGTATTGCAGCACGGTGATTTGTCGGTGCTCAGCTTCCACGCCACGAAGGTGTTCAACACTTTTGAAGGCGGCGCGATTATCTGTCCAGACGCAAAGACCAAACAGCGCATCGACTACCTCAAGAATTTCGGTTTTGCAGATGAATTGACTGTCGTTGCCCCCGGAATCAACGGCAAGATGAACGAGATCCAGGCTGCGTTCGGCTTGCTCCAGCTCAAGCACATGGACAACGTGATCAGTTGGCGGAAAGAAATTGACGCGCGCTACCGTGCAGGACTGAAGGACGTAAAGGGCATATCAATGGCACAGACAAACTGCGCCCAGCGTAAGAACTATTCCTATTTCCCGATTTTCGTGGAGCATGATTTTTCGCTGCACCGCGATGGGCTATATGACTATTTGAAGGCGAACGCCGTCTTTGCTCGACGCTATTTCTACCCTTTGATCAGCGAATTCTCGATGTATCGCAGTCTTCCCTCCGCAGGACAGGCAAACCTTCCCGTCGCACATCATGCCGCCAATCGGGTGCTTTGCCTGCCGATCTTTCCGGACCTTGCCTTGGATGCCGTTGATGGCGTGTGCGAACTGATTCGTGGCAGCGGCAGACGCTAGTTGCTCGCCATACTGGAACTATCAATGTCCTTTTACACTGAAGATGAGTTGCGCGGGCTAGGCTTAGCCCATTGTGGTCGATGGATCAAGGTTTCGCGAAAGGCATCGATCTATAACCCTGGGAAGATCAGCGTGGGCGATTATTCCCGCATCGATGATTTTTGTGTGCTTTCGCCTGGGGAGGGCGGGCTGGAGATCGGCCGACATGTACATATTGCTGTCTTTTCGCTTCTGATCGGACGGGGAAGGATTTTTCTCGGAGATTTTTCGGGCCTTTCATCACGAGTCGCGATCTATTCTAGCAATGATGATTACAGCGGGGAGTTCATGACCAATCCCACGGTTCCACCCGAATACACCAATGTCACCGTAGCGCCCGTCACGGTCGGGCGGCACGCCATCATCGGCAGCGGAACGGTAGTCTTGCCCGGCCTAACCATTGGGGAAGGCGTCGCCATCGGCGCGCAGGCCCTAGTCACGAGCGATTGTGAGCCGTTTGGTATCTACGTAGGCGCTCCAGCGAGAAAGGTGAAGGAGCGGAAGCGGAACCTCCTTCTCCTCGAGAAGGCATTTGTTGATGCAACCGCTAATGAGCTTCGAACTAGGTAGAACGCGTGGCAAAGGTTCTTGTATGGAGATTCTTGTGCCATTGGCGCCACGATGAGTGACATCGCTCGCATAGCTCATATGAGTGCCGCACGCGGTTATGGCGTGGCGGTTTCGCTTGCCACTCTTTGCATTTCAGCCCGATTGCTTGGCCCGGAGGGGCGCGGGACTTTTGGTGCGGCCTTAGCTTGGGCTGCCCTGTTTGCGACACTCGCCAATTTGAGCCTTGGCCAGGCACTGCAGCATCGGTTGCAGGTTGCGGATACCAAGCCGAGTCTTGCGGAGCAGCTTGGTACACTTGGCGGCCTGGGATTGCTCCTTTCCGCCTTAGCAATCGCTGTGGCCGGCGGATTGTTCTTTCTGACTTCCGGCGACCTGTTCAAGGGGATCAGTCCGTCCCTACTGGGTCTGGCCTTCGCCGCGGTGCCGCTGCTGGTATGGGAGCAATACGCCTCCAACATCCTTGCCGCATCAGCCCGGACCGACATACTCAACCGGTCACAATATTGGGGGCGCAGCATCGGCCTTGGCCTTTTCCTCGTGTTTCTCATGGAGATGGGGTGGGGCGTCGCCGGTGCGCTTGGTTCCCAACTCCTGGCGCAGTTGCTGGTGGCGGCTCTAACCGTGGTCCCGCTTTGGCGCATCGCGGGCCGGAGGGTCGCCTGGGCTTCGCGCGAAATCCGGCCCATGGTTCGTTCGGGTGGCGTTATTCATCTGACAACGGTAAGCGCCTTTGCCCTTGACCAGGTCAGCATTTTGGTCATTAACAACTACCTCGGCGCGCAGGAAGTCGGTTTCTACCAATTGGCGCAACAAATGGTCGGATTGCTGCTGATCGTGCCGCAGAGTGCCTTGATGGTGATCTATGGTGGCCTTGCCAAGACTTCGCCTGACGCGTTCTGGCCTGAGCATCGGCGGCTGGCGACAAAGCTACTCGGGGGAATGCTGGCGGCTAGCCTGCTTGCGTACTTGGCCGCTCCTTCGCTCGTCGTTCTCGTTGCGGGCGAGAAATTCACCCCGAGCGCCGCGATGTTTCGCGCGTTGCTGCCGTCCGTGCTGGGCTTAAGCCTTGCGCTGCTCATGACGCCACAGTGGATTGGACGCGGGCTGCTTCGGCTGAACATGGTGCTGACCTTGGCTACGAGCCTAGTGGTCGTCGCTTTTAGTTTCTGGGCGATTGCGCGCTTCGGCGTCGAGGGCGCCATCTACGTCCGGCTTGCGGTCTTTGCGCTTTGGGTGCCGCTGATGCAAGGTCTGTTCTGGCTGTGGTGCAACCGCGTGGCCAAGATTTCCGCTACTGGTTGAGTTGTCAGGGTTCGGGGTATGTCGATGCAGAGAATTCATTCGCTTGGTCGTGGGTCGGCGGAAAAGCTGTTTCGACGCAGACGGGGAGCGGGCCTCTTTTGGCTCGGGCTGACACTATTGTGTGGCGTCCTGGGCTTTTTGGCGGCTGCCATGACGGCTGGGGCGGTGGCTCGGCTGGGCGCTTTCCCAGTAGTACTAGGCGGCCTGCTACTGCTCTGGGCGATGCCCAAGCGCAACGAGTCGCCGGATGCCTTGCTCAATGGTCTGCTGCTTGTTTTATTGACATCGATTCACCTGTGGCCCGAATATATCTTCAGCCGCTTGGGCGGTCTTCCTGCGATCAGCCCGACCAAGATTGCATGGCTTGCCTTCCTGTCGATTTCCTTGTTTTTCGTGTTGTCGTGTCGCCAACCGATGGCGCGGCTGTTCAGTCGATGCGCGGCGCATCGGACGTTTGTCGGCTCCGTCGCCTTCCTGATGCTGTGGCGTATCGTGACTTCCCTCGCCGGGCCGGAGCCGCTATTTCAGCTCTGGCAACTGGGAAGCGAACTTCTGACCTTCTACCTGCTGTTTTTTTTGGCACTGGCGATACTCCGGGACGAGCGCGACGTGTTTCGCCTGTTGGCCGTTCTCGTCGTTGTCGCCGCCGCGCAAGTGCTGCTCGCATCGTATGAGGCCTTCGTGCAGCACACCTTGTTCGAGAAGTTCATATCTGTAGGCCAGCAAGATCCAGGAACCCTGCAAAGTATTTTGATGGACAAGTTCCGCGGTGGACACTATCGGGCGCAAGGTACTTTTACTCACCCGATGGTACTTGCGGAGTTCATGGCGATGATGATGCCATTGGCGGTAGCGGTCTTTCTGGGAAGCAAGAGTCTTGCCTTACGGTCCATCGCTGCGGGACTTGTGCCGGTTGCTTTTGTAATGATAGTCTCCTCGCGAAGCCGCGCAGGCATCGCGGTCGTGCTGATTTCCCTGCTGCTGCTCGGCTTGCTGGCGATGATTCCTCGAAACCGCGGTACGGCTCGGAATGCGTCCTCGTCAGGGCTATTGATAGCCGCTCTTGTATTGCCAGTTTTGGTCGCGGTGACGTACTTCGCGGGGTCAGAACTTCTCACGCTGGTCGTCGGGCGAAACACCAGCGAAGCGAACAGCACAATGACCCGGATGCTTATGCTGCAACAGGGGATCCCCCTCTTGTTCGATAGCCCTGTCTTGGGCTACGGCAACGCCATGGGTGCGGTCAAGCTCGGGTTTTTCGACGGTGTCCGCTACAACATAGACAGCTATTTTCTGAGTACGGCCCTAGACGCAGGAGTTCCTGGCATAACCGCCTTTGTCATGGTGTTTGCTGGTTCTGCACTGCTTGGATTCAGGGGCTACATGAGGCGCAACGATTTGGCTGGTACAGCGTCGGGGTTGATCGCCGTGTCGATAATGATGCTGATTGGTGTCAAGAGTGTCCTTTCGATTCCGTCCGGCTTTTCCCTGGCGTATGTCTTGATAGCGTCACTAGTTGTCCTGCGTGAGGCGCCACCTGCGGGTGCGCTTGCGAGCGACCGCCATACCTTACGGACACGGCTTCGCGCCGGGGTACCGGGATGAGCAGCATTATTGGGCGAAGCGATTCGCCGAGGGTTTGGGTTGTCCTGGTCAACTGGAATGGCTGGCGCGACACCATTGAATGTCTTGAAAGCGTCTTTCGGCTCGATTACGCCAATCTGCGCGTTCTCGTCTGTGACAATGCTTCTGCCGATGCTTCAATAGAAAATATTCGGCGTTGGGCTGGCGGCGAAATGCCTTTTGAGCGACCACAGTGCCCGCTTGCACGCCTCAGTTGGCCACCGATAAGTAAACCCGTTTCGTGCCACGTCCTTAGGGCGGACGAAATCCTTGATACCTCTGGAACCGAGAGTTCGCTGGTTCTCGTAGGAACCGGAGGAAATCTCGGCTTCGCGGCTGGGAACAACGTCGGCATTCGTATTGCACTGTCCGATCCCGACTGCGCTTTTGTCTGGTTGCTGAATAATGACACGGTGGTCGAAGCCGATTGCCTTGCGCAGATGGTCAGCACCGCCATCAGTGACCCGTCAATTGGTGTCACAGGTTCACTCAACTGCTACTACTCGCGCCCAGAGATAGTGCAGGCGCTGGGCGGTGGCTGGTTCAAATACAGAACGGTGCGAGGTGGCTTGTATGGCCATGAAATTCGGCGCAGCGAGCTTACGCCGACCCTCATTCGGAAAGCCGAGTCCAGTCTAGATTGGGTAAGCGGCTCTTCAATGCTTGTCTCGCGTAATTTTCTTGAGCAAGTTGGGAGTATGGAGGAGCGTTATTTTCTCTATTACGAGGAAATCGACTGGGCTCAGCGATCACAGGGACGTTTTATCCATGCTTTTGCCCATGCTGCGGTGCTGTACCACAAGGCTGGGAGTGCAACGCAGGAACAGTGCGAATCTGAATTCGCAATCTTCACCTTGTATCGAGCCCGCTTCAGGTTGTATCGAACTTTCTTCCCGAGTTGGCGGCCTGGCTGCCATTTGCGCACATTGTTTGAATGCGCCTTTGCCCTGATCAAGGGACGTCGGGTGCGCGCCAAAGCCATTTTCGCGGCGTGCGTTGACGACTTGCGCAACTCTGATTGTAAAGGTACGTGATGGGTGATCGCGATACATCTCGGCGCTCTTGGGGGACCAGATGAGTCGTCGATCTCCCCGCCTGTCAATAATTATTAAGGCGCTGAATGAGGAACGTCTTATCGACGCCTGTTTAAAGTCAGTTGTTGGAGAGGCTGAACGACTCGATGGCGAGGTCATTCTTGTAGATTCCATATCGACTGACAAAACAGTCGAAATTGCCGCTCGTTTTCCGATCCGGATCGTGCAATTCCGGGTGTTAGGCGATCGAGGTTGCGGCGCGGCAATTCAGCTTGGCTATCAGTTTGCCCGGGGTGATTTCATTTATCTGCTGGATGGCGATATGGCGCTTGAGCCTGGATTTGTTGAGGTGGCGCTAAGATACTTGGAGAGTCATCCAGAAGTGGCGGGAGTGGGAGGACGCTTAATTGATCTACAGGTCAAGACGGCAGCTGATAAGAGGCGCGTGGCGCACTACGGTGCACTTCAGCGGGAACAGGATGTGCTCGACCTTGGGGGAGGCGGGTTGTATCGTCGAAGCGCAATTGAATCCGTCGGCTATGCGGCGCATCGTTGGTTGCCTGCGGGCGAGGAGGCGGAACTGGGTGCGAGACTGATTGCCGCCGGTTGGCGAATAGTCCGATTGCCGCATCCGTCCGTAAAGCATACGGGACATGATGAGTCTAAAGCGCAGATGCTGATCAGGCTCTGGCGCAGTCGCCGATTGCAGGCCTACGGGATGCTCTTGAGAATGTCCGCTGGCACGCCCTGGTGGTGGCGAGCAGCAAGGACATCGTGGCATGTCTTCATAGCACCAATGCTCTATCTCTTGACTTTGCTCATCGCAATTGTCTCTTTAGAATTTGGCCTCTCCTTCCGCACAAGCGTGATCGTGTCCGGCTTTTTTCTTTGGGCCGGAGTTCTCGGTGTGATGGTAGTTCGTAAAAGAGACTTGGCTGAGGGCGTTTTTGCAATTGGGGCATGGCACGTCTACTCGCTTGCCGCCCTTATTGGCTTCTCTTATCCAATCGGCGATCCATTTGAGCCAATCGACTCTCGGGTAATTCAATGATTTTATATGCAATACGCATTAATTCAATTAGGCAATGCCATGTCGCGAAGCCTTGGAGTGAAATCCCAATCTGTATTTTCACCCGATTTTTGTCAAGATCGGATCTTGGGCGTGCAAGGCTGGGATCGGCGGCTGCGCTATGAGTCAGCATGGTGAGGGACTGCTGAGAAGAAGGGATCGATGCCCGAATTGTCACTCGACTTTGGCTACATCTCTATACAGCGCGCCTTACTCAGCGGCTTCCATACGGAACTACATCGATACGCACTACAAGGGAAGGGCGTCGTGTCATTTCGAGGATGTGCCCTATGAGCTTGCTAGGTGTTCGAACTGCAGCCTTGCCTACCAGGTTTACGTGCCAACGGAAATACTTCTCGCTGACATTTACGATGCATGGATGCCGCGAGGGTCCCGAGAAGAACTCCGAGGCGACCTCAATCTTGATGACTATCGCTATCTCGCCAACGAGGTCCAGTTCCTGATCCAGCATTTTAGGTTGCATCCAAAGCAGATTAGTGTCCTGGATTTCGGATTCGGCTGGGCGGAGTGGGCAAGAATGGCTATGGCCTACGGTTGTGATGTCTCGGGTTCGGAGTTATCTAGAGATCGAATCGAGTACGCTGAATCGATCGGGCTAAATGTTTTGGCGGTCGACCAGTTACCTGCCAATCACTTTCATTTCATAAACACCGAACAGGTATTCGAGCACCTTGTTGATCCGAACCATCTGATCGCACATTTGGCCACCCGTATTCGAGTCGGCGGAATTCTTAAGATCTCAGTGCCGGATTCAAGCAGGTCCTTGCGTAAGTTAGCCAGTAATCCTGACTTCTCTTCTCTATCGCGGGACGAGATTATGCCAATTGCCCCATTAGAGCACATTAATTCCTTTACACACAAGTCATTGGTTGCGCTAGCACATACGGCTGGCTTGAAGCGGCTGAGGCCCAGCCTGTACAAGCTCTACAACGGATCTTCCGGATGGCTGGAGGTGAGTGGCGCCATTAAGCTGATTGGGCGCCATCTCTACAGGCACATCTTCCCAAAGAGTACGTTTGCGTATTTCGTCAGAACACTTCGCAAAGAAGGTGAGAGTGGCGTCAAGACAAATGCTTAGCCAGCCGACTGACGCCTTGCGTGCAGTTCTTCGCACATTGACATGAGTTCTTCTGGTTGTTAACTCTACTTTGGATGCGGTTAGATGCATATCCTTATACACAACTTTAGCATCTCGTTGTAAGCTGCCGATTTGTTTGAGAAGGTGGCAGAATGGGCTGGGCTGGGGAGGAGCTGAAGGAAGTTGACTTGGGGGACCGAAGACTGAACAAGCGAGCGATCACGTTGTTGGACACGCTGGCGGCCAAACCGACACTGAGTATCCCGTCGGCGTGTTCGGGCTGGTCGGAGACGATTGCGGCCTACCGCTTCCTGGACAATGATGCCGTCACGTGGGAGGGCATCCTGAGACCTCATTGGTCGTGCTCGCGGACGCGGATCGCCTGCCACAAGGTCGTGCTGATGCTGCAGGACACGACCGAACTGGACTTCAACGGGCAAAGCATCGACGGCTTGGGCCCCTTGAGCTATGAAGCTCAGCGCGGTCTGTACGTGCATCCGACGTACGCCGTCAGCACGGATCGCGAGCCGTTGGGGGTTCTGGATGCGTGGATGTGGGCGCGTGAGCCGAAAGACGCCAACGGCCAGCGCCCAGGGATCAAAGAGAGCACGCGCTGGGTCGAGGGCTATGAACGAGTGGCCGAGTTGGCGGCGGAGTTGCCGGACACCCGGCTGGTCTACGTCGCCGACCGCGAGTCCGACATGATCGAACTGATGGCCCGTGCCGGCGAATTGGAGACCCCGGCCGACTGGTTGCTGCGTGCCCAGCACGATCGAGCGCTGCCCGACGGCCAGAAGCTGTGGCAAACGGTGACGTCTGGTGAGGAACTCGGCGGAATCTCTTTCACCCTGCCGGCGAGACATGGCCAGAAGGCTCGCGTAGTGCGCCAGCAACTTTGGGCGCGCGTCGTCGATCTTCCGCATGGCAAGAACAAAACGATCCGAGCTACCTGTGTGGTGGCCAAGGAGATCGACCCCCCTGCCGGCAGCACCCCGGTTGAGTGGCGCCTGCTGACCAATCGGACCGCCGAGACGCTCGCCGAGGTGGCGGAGCTGATTGACTGGTATCGCGCGCGCTGGGAGATCGAGATCCTCTTCCACATCCTCAAGAACGGCTGCCGGATCGAGTCCCTGCAATTGCGCACGATCGACGGCCTGCAACGCGCCATCGCGCTGTACCTCATCGTTTCCTGGCGCATTGCGATGCTGATGCGATTCGGCCGGACCTGTCCAGACTTGCCCGCCGACTTGTTCTTCGATCAAGATGAACGGCATGCCGCTTATCTCCTCAACAAGAAGAAGCCTCCGGCTGACCCACCCACGCTCAATCAGGTCCTCCGCTTGGTGGCCATGCTCGGCGGTTTCTTGGCGCGTAAAGGCGACGGCGAGCCGGGCGTCAAAACCATCTGGATCGGGTTGCAGCGCGTCATGGACTGCGTCGTCGGCCTCCAGTTCATGCGTGAGGCGGCCCCGGGGTGAGTTGTGTATAAGGCTATGGGTTAGATGGGATTGCTCTTGCAGCGAAATGGGGACGGAATGATTGGGGCTGGATGCAGAAATGGGAGGAGCAGATCGTGTATAGGCCGCGGCAATACGGTACCCATGCACTTGCTCTCAGGAGAAATCATAATGACTGGAACACATGCTGCGGCACGCATTCTTGCCGTCTTCTTGTTGTTGGGAAGCGTAGTTGCGGCGGCTGATTCGGAGAAGATTCTGCCGATCGGTGGCGTGGTAAATGAGGCGACGCTAAATGACTATTACCTGATTCAAACTGGGAACAGGGCGAATCTGCGCTTTATTCCAGATCCGGAAAAGCCGTCAAGAATGGTTCTTGAATTGACGCTGCGTGGCAGCGATCCGGAAGCGGCTACCAGTCATCGCACAGAGATTCTCGGACGTAAGGACGGGCTTGGGAACCAAGAGGAGGCACGTTGGTACGGGTTTGAGTTTTACGTACCGCCGGACTGGAGGCAGTATCCGACGGCAATTGTTGTTGCCCAGCTCCACGGAAATGATCGTCTGCGACTTTCGCCGCCAGTCAGCATACAGATACAGGGCGGACGAATGTTCCTAATGCTTCAACACAACACCAACGCGGTTACCGGAAGGACCCCTCCAACTACGGCGAACTCAATCCGTTTCTATCCATGGCATGGTCCATTGATTCTTGGTCGCTGGTACCGGTTAATTGTCCGAACGTACTGGTCGGCGATGCCGGGAGCCGGAGAGCTGGATGTTTGGCTGAACGGCAATCTGTTAGCGAGGCAGCGCGGTGTTCCGAATACATATGACACTTCAGAGGGTATCGGCGGCCGCAATTACGCGAAGACGGGCATTTATGCGCCATACGGAATCGAGGCCAGCGATGCGATCAGAATTCTCACTCGCGGAATCGTTTATGGCGGGCCCAGCGCAGGGTATCAGGACATGGTTGACGCGTTGGATCGGTAATGTTCATGGATCGAAATCGAAATGGTCAGTAGCTGCATCAATTGCGAGCACTGCATTGGGGAGAAGTGTCAATTGGATTGGGAAATTGGTCAAATGGGGAAAGTTGGCATCGTTCTGTTCGGTCCGTCGCTAGACGCGGTCAGTGGCGTGTCTTCACACGTAAAGTTGCTAATGGCATCTAGTCTTGCTGATCGCTATAAGTTGATGCACTTTCAGGTCGGCCGCGAAGGGCGAGCAGAAAACAAGTGGCAGCGCATGGCACGCTTCGCATTCAGTCCTCTGCAACTGGCTGTATTCCTTGTTCGGAAAAAACCGCGCATCGTGCACATCAATACGTCAATGGATCGCAAGGCGTTCTGGCGCGATCTGACCTACTTGATTGTGGCGCGCCTCCTCGGGTGTCGTGTGGTGAATCAGTTTCATAGTGGCTCTGCTCCACAGAGCCTTTTTTCCAGCCCTTTGTTGTCGTCGATTCTGAAGCGCTTCTTGCTCGCGTCTCATGTGGTCACCGTTCTTTCGAGTGGGGCCGTCCGTTCCCATAGGGCGTTCGATTCACGGATCGCCGTGGAACTGGTGCCGAACGCGATCGATACCAAGGGTTTACTTGACGTGGAGCGAGAGCGACCCGTAGGCGGTGCTCCGCTGAGGCTGGTCTTCGTTGGGCGAATCATTCGTTCAAAGGGATTATTTGAGTCGCTGGCGGCACTGAAACTGCTTAAGGACCAGGGGCTTGGGTTCGAATTACGGGTGGCGGGCTCCGGGCCGGACGAGGCAGAGGTCCTTGAGTCGATTGCGCGCCTTGGCTTGACGAGCGAGGTCACTCTGCTTGGCCCGGTGTTTGGCGCAGAAAAGGACCGATTGTGGCTTGGTTCCGATGTCCAGGTATTCCCCACCTATCACAATGAAGGGCTGCCCTATTCGATTCTTGAATCCATGGCTGCCGGCTGCGTGCCGATCACGTGCCCGGTGGCCGCCATCCCTGATGTGATGCGGGACGGTGTGCACGGCCTGTTTGTTCCGGCTCACGATCCCGCAGCAGTGGCAGCGGCCATTCGGCGCTTGGCCGACAATCGCGCAGAGTTGTTGTGCATGTCGGCAGCAGGACGGCAGAGGATTGCCGAGAACTACACGGTTGATCGCCTGGCTGCCCGGTTTGGCGAAATCTACGAGCGGGTGGCTTAGGCAAGATGTGCGGCATCGCTGGCTACGTGACCCGAGTGGTCGGGCTCGACCTGGGCGGCACCTTGCGGGCAATGGCTGCGGCCATCGCCCATCGGGGCCCGGACGATGAGGGATTTTTCGAATCTGGTAGTTCGGACGGGCAGTATCGCCTTGGTCTGGCGCATCGGCGTTTGTCCATCATCGACCTCTCCACCGGTCATCAGCCGATGGGCAATGAAGACGGATCGATTCAGCTCGTCTTCAACGGCGAGATATACAACTTCCAGGGCCTGCGCGAGGAGTTGCTTGCGCTGGGGCACGTGTTTGCCACAAGCTCGGATACCGAGACCATCGTTCATGCCTATGAGCAATGGGGACCTGCCTGTGTCGAGCGCTTCAATGGCATGTTTGCCTTTGCCATCTGGGATGCACCCAGGCAGCGGCTGTTTCTCGCGCGGGACCGTTTTGGCAAGAAGCCTCTGTATTTCCGCCAAACGGCCGATACCCTGCTGTTTGCGTCGGAGATCAAGTCGCTGCTCTGCTATCCGGGCGTCGTGGCGCGAGTTGATCGGGCGGCGCTTTGGGATTACTTCGCTTATCGCTACGTGCTGGCTCCGGCGACGTTGTTCGAGGGCATCCGCAAGCTGATGCCGGGCTCCTGGGCGCTCTGGGAGGCCGGGCGCTGGATCGAGCAGGCGTACTATCGGCCGCCTGACGGAGCGGTTCGTGAGTCCCTCGCCGTGTCGGCTGATCCGGTCGGCGAGTTTTTGGAGTCGCTGGATCGCGCAGTTGAGATGCGCATGATTTCCGATGTTCCCTTTGGCGCCGTTCTCTCTGGCGGGATCGATTCGTCGGCCGTTGTCGGTCTCATGTCCCGACATTCCAGCTTGCCGGTAAAGACGTTCTCGGTCGGGTTCGCCGAGACGGCCTACAGCGAACTGGCCTATGCCAAGGAGATCACCGAGCAGCTCCGCACCGATCATCACGAGCTGACGGTGTCCGATACCCACATGATGCAGCACCTGCCGGATCTGATCCGCTCTCGGGACGCGCCGGTGGCAGAACCTTCGGATATCCCGATCTTTCTGCTGGCACGAGAGGCGGCGCGCACCGTCAAGATGGTACTGACGGGAGAGGGGCGGATGAGCTGCTGGGTGGATATCCAAAGCACGTGTATGAGCGTTACGTGGGGTATTACCAGCGGATGCCGGGCTTCCTGAGGCACGGGATTTTCGAACCTCTGGTCCATGCGCTGCCCTATGAGTATCGACGTATGAAGACTGCCGTTACCAATCTGGGGATAGCCGATGCCAGGGAGCGCCTGCCGCGCTGGTTTGGCGCGCTATCGAATGCCGAGCGGTCTGCCTTGGTGTCGATGTGGGGCGCCGACTCTGGTCCGGGACAAGTGGCTCCGCGCTTCGATACGGCGGCAGGCAACTCCGCGCTGAGAAAAATCCTCTACTTTGATCAGCCAAGCTGGCTGCCCGATAACCTTCTTGAGCGTGGCGACAGCATGTCAATGGCCGCCTCCCTGGAAGCACGCATGCCGTTCATGGACTACGAGTTGGCCGCATTCATTTCCCGATTGCCCGACGACTGGCGTATCTGCGGCCGAAAAACCAAGTTCATTCTCCGGCAGGCGATGAAGCGCGTGTTGCCGAATCGCATTCTTGAGCGACCGAAAATTGGTTTGCGCGTTCCGGTTAACGAATGGTTCAGGCGCGGGATGAAGGATTACCTCTACGATCACCTGCTGGGGAGCGATTCAAGAACTCGAGAGTATTTTCATCGTGCCGTTTTGGAAAGACTTTTGTGCGAGCACGTAAGCGGACGGCAGAACCATGAAAAACTGTTGTGGTCGCTGCTCAATCTTGAGATCTGGCATCGGCAATATGTTTAGAAATGTCTCGTGGCGATTCCTGCGCCTGCGTGCGATGGACGCGCCTGAACTCGTCTATCGTGTTCGCCAGTCTGTGAGGGCAAGACTGGAGCAGTGGGGGATTGGTCGCGCAAGCCCCGGGGAACCGACGGGTTTGTGCGGCCGCGCCTGGTTGGGAGAAGTCCCGAGAGGTTTCGAGCTTGAGGCTTATCGATCCGCGGCGGACAGGATTCTGTCCGGGCAGTTTGGAGTGTTCGCAATGCGCGACGCGACCTTGGGTTTTCCTCCTGCCTGGAACCAGGATCCCAAGACACGGACAGTCGTTCCGCTGGTTTTTGGGAAGACGCTGAATTATCGGGACGAACGCGTCGTCGGGGATATCAAGTATCTGTGGGAGCCGAACCGGCACCTGGAACTGGTCACCTTGGCACAGGCCTGGCGCTTGACGGGCGATGCCAGGTTCAGCGAGGGCTGCCGAGCGCTTCTTGATTCATGGTTTGCGCAGTGCCCTTACCCCTTGGGGCCCAACTGGACCAGTTCTCTTGAGCATGCCGTTAGGTTAATGAACTGGTCCTTTGCCTGGCATCTGCTGGGTGGGGATGAGTCTCGCTTGTTTGTCGGCGTCGAGGGCGCGGCTTTCCGCACTCGTTGGCTACGCTCGGTGTTTCAGCATTGCCACTTTATCGCCGGGCATCTGTCGCGCCATTCGTCCGCCAACAACCATCTGCTAGGCGAGTACATGGGTTTGTTGGTTGGCACGGTCACCTGGCCGATGTGGCCTGAAAGCGCCGAATGGAAAAGCATTGCGGCGCCGGGCTTCGAGACGGAAGCGCTGAAGCAGAACGCGCCGGACGGTGTGAATCGGGAACAGGCGGTCTATTACCAGCACGAGGTGATTGACATGATGCTGCTCTGTGGCTTGATCTGCCGGGCGAATGGTATCGAGTTCAGCGCGTCGTACTGGGAACGGCTGGAACGATTGATGGAGTTTCTGGCGGCAGTGATGGACTGTGCCGGCCATGTGCCGATGATCGGTGATGCGGACGACGCGCTGATGGTCCGCTTGAGCCAGGGGCCGGGTCGGTCGCGCTATCGGTCGTTGCTGGCGACTGGGGCGGTGCTGTTCAGCCGAGGTGATTTCGCTGCCAAGGCTCGGCGCTTCGACGACAAGAGCCGTTGGTTGCTGGGGGATTCGGCGGCGGAGGTGTTTGATGCGCTTCCCCTGCCGGAAACGGAAAAGCCACGCACGGCGTTTTCCGAAGGTGGCTATTACCTGATGGGCGCCCGTCTCGGGGCGGCGGATGAGGTGCGGGCCTTGATCGACTGCGGCCCCTTGGGTTATCTGTCGATCGCGGCCCACGGTCACGCGGACGCACTGTCATTCGTGCTGTCTGCCGGTGGGCGTGAGTTGCTGATCGATCCGGGGACCTATGCCTATCACACGCAAAAGAAATGTCGCGACTATTTTCGCGGGACATTCGCTCACAACACGCTGCGTGTGGATGGAACGGATCAGTCGGTGATCGGTGGAAATTTTCTTTGGTTAGGCAAGGCCAATGCGCATTGTGAGCTGGCGGAACTCGATGGCGAACGGCAGATTTTCAGGGGCCGGCATGATGGCTACCGGCGCTTGAGCGACCCGCTGACCCATCAGCGGGAGATTTCTTTCGATGCTGTCGGCAATCGCTTCGAGGTGATCGATGTGTTGCGCTGCGCGGGACGACACGAGGTGGAACTGTGTTGGCACTTTGCCGAGCACTGCGTGGTGACTTGCGCTGAAGGGGTGGTCACAGCCGATTCTGGCCCCGTGCGACTGACGATGGACATGGAGGAGTGCGCTCTTTCGCCAAGCTTCTTGAGAGGCGAGGAGGATCCGCACGCAGGATGGATTTCAAGATCTTTCGACGTGAAGACGCCGACAACAATGCTTGTGTGGCGCGGGACGATTGGCGGGCCTGTGCGTTTGGTGACGCGATTGGCCCTCTCGTTCGATCTCGATGCCGATCGAATCGGAACATCCGTCAGATAGATTCATTCATTCAGTATTGGGAGGCTTTTTGAAGATAAGCATTTTTGGCATGGGCTATGTGGGCGCCGTTTCGGCGGGTTGTCTGGCCAACGACGGGCACGAGGTGATTGGTGTCGACCCGAATCAGACGAAGGTGGATCTGATCAACAGTGGCCAGACGCCCATCATAGAAAAGGATATCGGTGAGATGGTCGCAAGCGGCGTCGCGGCGAAGCGGCTGCGTGCTACGTCGAACGTGCATGAAGCGGTGTTGGACTCGGATATTTCGCTGATCTGCGTGGGCACGCCCTCGCAATTGAACGGCAATCTCGACCTTTCCTTTGTGCGCCGGGTTTGCGAGGAAATCGGTTCCGCGATCAGGGAGAAAGCCGGGTTTCATGTAGTCGTTGCGCGTTCGACCATGCTGCCGGGCTCCATGCGCAGCGTTGTCATTCCCATGCTGGAACAATATTCCGGCAAGACGGCGGGGAGAGATTTCGGTGTTTGCAACAACCCGGAATTCCTGCGTGAGGGCACTGCGGTATATGACTACTACAACCCGCCGAAGACAGTGATCGGCGAAACCGATGCGCAGGCGGGCGACGTTCTGGTCAAGCTGTATGAAAAGATGGGTGCGCCGCTGGTACGCACGGATGTCGAGACAGCCGAGATGGTCAAGTACACCGATAACAACTGGCATGCGGTAAAGGTGGCGTTTGCCAATGAAATCGGTAACCTTTCGAAGTCGCTGGGGATCGACGGCCACAAGGTGATGGAGATTTTTTGCAAGGACACCAAGCTCAATCTCTCGCCCTACTACATGAAGCCTGGCTTTGCCTTCGGCGGTTCATGCCTTCCCAAGGACGTTCGCGCGCTGACCTACAAGGCCCGCACCCTGGATCTTGATTTGCCGCTGCTGAATTCGCTGATGCCGAGTAATCAGCGACAGGTGCAAAAAGGTTTGGAGATGGTGACCGCCTATGGCAAGAAGCGTGTTGGCATACTGGGGTTTGCATTCAAGGCAGGTACCGATGATTTGCGGGAGTCGCCGCTGGTGGAGGTTGTCGAGTCGCTGATCGGCAAGGGCTACGAGATGAAGCTTTACGACCGCAACGTGAATCTGGCAGCGCTGACCGGTGCGAACCGCGATTACATCCTCAACCATATTCCACATATCTCGAAGCTGATGGTCGAGAGCATGGAAGATGTCGTGAGTTTTGCTGAGGTGATTATCATTGGCAACAGCGCCCAGGAGTTCCGCAACATCCTTGAACAAATCAAGCCGGGGCAGGTAGTTGTCGATTTGGTACGAATAGTGCCCAACAAGAGCGAGGCGGGGCGCTACGATGGCATTTGCTGGTAGGCCAAGGCGTGTCCTGGTTATTGTCGAGAACCTGCCTTCGCCGTTTGACCGAAGGGTATGGCAGGAGTCGACGACACTGCGCGACGCGGGCTACGAGGTGTCCATCATCTGCCCGACTGGCAAGGGCTATGAGAAGAAGTTCGAGGTAGTCGAGGGCATTCACATCTATCGCCACAATCTGCCGCTTGAGGCCGATGGCGCAATCGCCTACGCGCTGGAGTATGCGGCGGCGCTGTTCTGGGAGTTTAAGCTTGCCTGGAAGGTGCTGTTCAAACGTGGGTTCGACGTGATCCATGCCTGCAATCCGCCGGACCTTATCTTTCTGGTGGGCGGCTTCTTCAAGCTGTTTCTCGGCAAGAAATTCATCTTCGATCACCACGACATCAACCCGGAGTTGTACGAGGCCAAGTTTGCTCGCCGGGATTTGTTCTACAAGCTGATGGTGCTGTGCGAACGGCTTACGTTCAAAACGGCGAGCGTGTCGATTGCAACCAACGAGTCCTACAAGCGCATCGCCGTCGAGCGTGGCGGCATGGACCCAGGGCGGGTTTTTGTGGTTCGTAGCGGGCCCAAGCTGGATCGGCTGAAGATCGCGCCGCCGGTCGAGTCGCTCAAGCACGGGCGCAGGTTTATGGTCGGTTACGTTGGCGTGATGGGCAAGCAGGAGGGGATCGACTATCTGCTGCGGGCCGCAGCGCATATCGTGCAGAAGATGGGGCGCACAGACGTTCATTTCGGACTGGTCGGCGGCGGGACCTCGCTCGACGAGATGCACGCCTATGCGCAGGAACTGGGCATCGCCGCCTACGTCACCTTTACCGGCCGCGTGCCGGATCAGCAACTGCTGGAAATGCTCAACACTGCCGACGTGTGCGTAAACCCGGATGTCGCCAACGAGATGAACGACAAGTCGACGATGAACAAGATCATGGAATACATGGCGCTCGGCAAGCCGATCGTTCAGTTTGACTTGGCCGAAGGACGGTTCTCGGCGCAGGAGGCTTCGTTGTATGCAAAGCGCAATGACGAGGTGGACATGGCCGAGAGGATTGTCGAGTTGCTGGAAGATCCTGAACGCCGGCGGCGCATGGGGGAGTTCGGGCGCAATCGTGTGATCAACGAATTGGAGTGGAAGTACGAAGCGCCCAAGCTGTTGGCGGCGTATGACATGGCATTTGAAAAGCGGCGCTAGCGGCTGGGGTCGAGATGATGGGGCGCATCGGCGGTGCGCTGACTATAGTGGTCCCAGGGCTTGAGACAGGGGTTTAAGCTAGGCGCTGCCATAAGGAGCGAGAAGCAATGAGCGAAGTAAAGACGCGGCTGGGCCGAGGGATAGCAAGGCTATTGTTGCCGGCTTCTCCACGGTGAGCGACCGAGCGACCGGTAGCTAGCTCATCGGTAGGAGGCCATGTGGTAGTGCGAGCGCTGAAGAACAAATTGAGTCAACATAAGGGAACTTAGGCCCGATTGTTGCTTTAGTCTTGCTGGCTGCAACTTCCATGCCGGCCGTTCGGGGCACGGACGTTGTGGCGTTGGGACCTGTGTTCAGGCACGGGGGGATCGTTCTTCTTTGGCTCCTTGCATTACCTAAATTTTTGGGAGGTTCTTCAACATGAAAATTTTCACGACCCTGGCAAGACACCGCGCTACCAGCGTCGCCTTGATGATGGCGGCTGGCTCCCTGACCGCGCTTGACGTGGCGGCGGCCGTTCCGATTCCCGGTCTCTTCAGCACAGGCACCGATAATGTTGGCGCCGTTCTTTTGGCGGGTGCGGCGGATACGCATTACGCGCTTTCCAAGAGCGGCGGCGATGGCCCGAGTGTCGGTACTTCAGGCTTTGTGGCACCGGATTCGGGTTTCCCAATCGGCTATTGGGTCGCCAACACGGCAACCTCCAAATGGTTGGCTCCGGCTGTGAATGCGGCGGCGACGTATGATGCGACCTCAAACGGCATCTATACGTGGACACTGAGCTTCAACTTGTCCGGTTACGATCCACTATCGGCAAGTTTTAGCGGGCGGTGGGCGACGGACAACTCCGGTCAGATCAAGCTCAACGGAACTCTTCTTGCTGTCGGTAGTTCGTCAGGGTTCAATACGTGGACGAATTTCTCGAGTACGGGTGGGTCGTTCGCCACGGGTCTGAATACGCTTGACTTCATCGTCACCAACCTGGCGCAAAGCGGCGGCAACCCGACCGGTCTTCAGGTTCAGTTCTTGTCGTCAAGTGTCACGCCGGTTCCCGAACCGGAAAGTTACGGGATGCTGCTGGCTGGTCTTGGCTTGGTGGGGTTTGTCACACGTCGCAGACTACTGCATTCAGGGGTGCTTGCCTGATTGAGGGTCCAGCACTGACGACCGGAGGGGGCGGAAAAAGCCCCTATCTTCCCAATTTGCCCGTGGGCAGTAGGCATCGGCGTGGAGCTCACGCGACGCTCCGGCACTGCCCTACGGTGCCGTCGTCGCAACCCAGGTGTCATCGCGATGCTTGCTACTTGAGCACGCGGGTCGTTTTTTTGTCCATGGACGTCGCAAAAACTCCATTGACCGTGCAGTCCGGGGGGGCTGAAGCCAAGGTTGACGCGACACGGGAACCGGTAGGCGACGACAGGGCTCCCGCCAATGCATCAAGGAAAAGGGGGCCGTAGCCCCCCGAGACACACTGATACTTCACAGCTTGGATCAGGCAATGGCTCGCGTTCTGCGACGCGTGGCTATGCCCACCAGGCCAAGACCAGCCAACATCATGGCGTAGGTTTCGGCTTCGGGGACCGCCGAGATGCTGACGTTGTCCAGGGCAGGTCCATAACAACATGGGTCAGTGACGTCGCTCTTGAAACTCAGGGCATAGGAACCCGTGCTCGGTGCCGTAAACAAAAAGCTCTTCGTGATCCACCCCATGGCAGTTGTCGTCTTGCCCGTGGAGTCGAAAGTCACCGACTGAGAGGGTAGGGCCGTGCCAACCGCGACGGTCAGGGACTTAGTCAGCGGACCACCGTCAGGATTGCCCGCCATGTCAAACGAGAGAAGGTATTGCTGCCCGCCCGTAAGGGAAACCGCTTGGGAAACCGTTGGTGTTGGTATTGAAGAGCCGTTGAGGTCGAGGCTTCGGGAACCGTTGCTCGCCAACCAGTAGCTTCCGATGTAGTCGACGTTGCCACTAGAAATCGTCCAATTCGTGAGGCCACTGGTGATGGTGGTGAACTTCCCAATATTGCTGAGACCGTCCTCAAACGAGCCATTCGCTACAATTGACGCCGCTAGGGCAGACATTGGAAGCAGACCGAGCGTCAGTCCTGCTCCCCAAGACAGTCTTCTGACTAACTTATCATTCACACTCACACCTCCTCAGACAGGGCAAGACCCGTGGCATTCGGACCACGGCAAGGCGGCCAAACGATCGGCCGGTCGCAAATCTTCCCAAAGCTTGCTGTTCGTGACAACCGTTTGTACGCCCAATCAGAGGCTCTTTGGCATGCGCCGCCTCGCCACGAACCCGACCAGCCCCAAGCCCGCTATCAACATGGTGTAGGTGTCGGCTTCGGGGACAGCGGTAACCGACACATTGTCGAGCACCGCGCCCGAATTCCCTGAGTCGGCGCTGACGAACTTAAGGTTTGTCGACGTCCCAGTAGCTGTGTACAGGAACTCGTAGTGCGTGGGTGAAGCCGTACCAGTGTAGGATAACGATAACGGCGCTGCACCGCCGATGATGACTGTCATCGCCGACGCGCCGCCCGTGCTGTACGTATTCTTCGAAAGGTCGAAGGCCACCTTGTACTGCTGGCTCGCACTGGAAGCAAAGGTTTGCGACACTGAACCGGGCCCTGGTGTGCCGAGCAGGTCGATGCTGATGCCGCTGATAGCGCCGTACGCGCCTCTGATCACATCGACCGATGTTGATCCTACGGTCCAATCGTTGATAAACGACTGACCGGCGTTGACCGTACTGTAACCCGCCGACGGTAAGAACGAGCCCGACCACGACTCGAAGTCGCCGTTGGTAATCAAATTGACCGCCGAGGCGGCGGCTGGCGCTAGAGCCAGTATCACCCCTGCTCCCGACAACATGCTCGCTAGCTTAACGTTCATCATCGCCCCCTCCAAGAAAACCACCAAATGACCGGATTGCGCCAGCCCGCCGAACGCTTGCCATTGTTTCAGTCACGTTGCCGTTCGGGCAGGGCACGTAAGCAAGCCTGCAGCCGACTGCTGACTTCTTCAGTGTGGGTATTCTACACGAATGCCTTGCCGCTATCGCAAGTAGTGTGCCAGTTCCTTGCTCTCTTGCGATACCGTGGTGTCCCGGGTTCCGGCTCGGGTCATTGCGGCCATGTCGTAAGAAATTCCGACACCCGCAGCCGGATAGAAGCATCGATCAGGCCCCTGAATGCGCCATGAAAAAGCGCTGGAACGTCCGTAACACCCCAACTTAATTGCGCTTTTGCTTCTGAATCAATGATGTCGACAATAGTGTAAAGAATTCCGACGCCCGCGGCGGGGTGCGAGCCACAGTCGGGTCCTTGCGACGTCATAAACAAACCCAAATAAATTCCTAACAGATGGACTTAATGGATATTAACTCATGCGCCGATGATGTCGGTGATGGTGTAAAGAATTCCGACACCGGCGTGACCATCGAGAGGTCCCCCGGATCGGATAGACGACTCACCAGGTGAGCGCCCCGGTGATCGACGCCGTGGTATCGTTGTACTGGTCGCCAGGGTAGTTTGAATCGCGCTTCTGTTGCTGCACGGCCATCCTGAAGGACAGCTTGCGCGTCGGGTTGTAGCCGGCCGTCAGGCCCAGCAGCCAGGTCCGGTCCTCCCTGCGAGGAAAAACGCTCGACAAGCCCAGCGGCACACCGGGGTAGACCTCGTTCAACCACTTCACTGTCGCCTGCAGACTCGTTTTCTCGGTCGCCAGCCAGGTCGGCGCGAGCGTGACCGAACTGGTCAGCACGTAATTGGCCACGTAGTCGCCGGTCACGTCCTGACGGGGGCCGATTTCGCGTGACACGGCAGCGTTCAGCGAGGTCTTGGCGGAGGGCTGCCAGGCGTAGTTCAGGTTGCCGGTGACGCCCTGGAAATCGCGGTTGCTGAGCACGTCATAGCGCAGCCGGGTAAAGCCGAGCTGACCGTCCAGCCGGCTGGCACCGGAAAGTTGCCAGTTGGCGGTGGCGCGCAAGTCTTCCTGGCCGAATCCCGTATCGAGCAGGGACAAGCCGAGCACCGGGGTGCTGCGGTTGGGATAGCTGGCATCGGTATGACGGTACAGTAGGCCCACCCGATTGCCCGACCGCGGCTGGTAGGTCAGCTTGAGTTCGGCGACTGCCGCGTCATAGTCATCAAGCGGCTGGGAATTTCCGGAATAGCGGTTCTGCAGGGCGTAGACGCCGACTCCTGTCGCCCAGTCGGGGTGCCACCAGTAGTTGGCGTCGCCGCCGGACCGGCGGTAGGTATTGGTCGTCTGCTGGAAACCGCGCGTATTGGCGAAATTGGTCAGCGATTGTGCCTGCTCGGCGACCAGGCTACCGCGCCAGTGATTTCCCACTTGCCAGTCCATATTAAGCCCCAGATTCAGCGGGTTGTAGTCGAGGTAGGCGTACTCCCGGTACTTGTTGATGGCATAGTTGACATTGGCTCGCAGGTCTTGCCGACCGTAGGTGTGAGCGAAGCGCAATCCCAGCTGCGTGCTGCTCAGCGTGTCGCCGCGGGAACCGGGGACACCATTGATGACCGGGGAGAGGCCATCGGGTAGCCGGAACAGGTTGTTGTCGCGCTGGACTGTCTCGGCGACAGACAACGTGAGTGTGTTCGGTTCGTCCGCCACTCCCTGGTCGGGCGCCAGTGTGCCGAACGCCGCCATGAGCAGCAACGCCCGTTGCCAGCCGCTACGTTGCTGCTGAGCTCGTATCATCAGGGTTCCTGGCATTTCTTGCAGAAGGGTTTCGCTGCCGTTGTATAATCCACCGCTTGAGACATGCGATTCTCTCACGTTATTTCCCCCTGTCAGTCACTCCCCCCGCGCGCATCTCCTCCTCCGGTATGTATTCGACATTGGACAAGCGGCACGTCTTGTATGGCAAGCGGTTCACACTCACCGCGGCCGCGGAGGCGTTCCTCGATCCCCTGCTGGTCGCGCTGTGTCTGTTCGGCGCCCTGCTGTACCATGGGGCCAGGTTGGAGGCGCGCTACGTTATTCTGGCTTTGATGGCCTTTGGGCTGATGTTTCCGGGGGACACTCGCTTCCACGATCGACTCCGGCGGGTGGTGCGGAAAAAGGTGCTGAACTGGCTGATTTTCGTGGTCATGCTGGGTGCGTTGGGATATGCCACAGGCTATATCCATCATTTCTCGCGCGAGGTCATGCTCACCTGGCTGGTCGCCACACCCGCGCTGCTGATCGCGGGTCATGAAGCAGCACGCCGAATCGTGCCGCGCTTGCTTGCCATCGAGGCCAATCGGAAGACAGTGGTCATTGCCGGCTGCAATGACGTCGGTTTGCGCCTTGCCCGCTCCTTCCTTGATGACCGTTACCTCGGGGTCACTTTCAAAGGATTTTTTGACGATCGCGGGCGCGCGCGCCTGGATTCCATTGCCGAGATGCCATTGCTCGGTTCACTCGCGCTTCTTGGTGACTACGTCCGGGAGCACCGTGTGGAGCAAATCTACCTGGCACTGCCGATGGCCACGCAGCCGCGCATACTCGCGGTGCTCGATAGTCTCAAAGACACCACGGCGTCGATTTTCTTCGCGCCGGATATCTTCGTCACCGACCTCATCCAGGGCCGGATGGACAGTGTCGGTGGGGTCCCTGTCGTGGCCGTCTGCGAGACGCCGTTTCAGGGTTTGCAAGGCATCATCAAGAGACTCTCCGACATCGTGTTGAGCTCGTTGATCCTCCTCGCGGTGTCGCCGGCCATGCTGGCCCTGGCGATCGGCGTCAAGAGGAGTTCTCCGGGACCGATCATTTTCCGGCAGCGCCGCTATGGGCTCGATGGCAAGGAGATCGCCGTCTACAAATTCCGTTCGATGACCGTATGCGAGGATCACGGAGTGATTCCCCAGGCACGCAGGAATGATGTCCGGGTAACTGCGTTCGGCGCGTTCCTGCGGCGCACGTCGCTTGACGAATTGCCCCAGTTCGTCAACGTTCTGCAAGGGCGAATGAGCATTGTCGGCCCGCGTCCGCACGCCGTTGCTCATAACGAAACTTACCGCAAGCTGATCAAGGGTTACATGGTGCGGCACAAGGTCAGGCCCGGGATCACCGGTTGGGCGCAGGTCAACGGCTGCCGCGGCGAGACGGAGACCGTCGAGAAGATGCAGAAGCGCATCGAATGGGATCTGGAATACCTGCGGACGTGGTCGCTGAGTCTGGACACGTGGATCATCATCAAGACGATATGGGTGGTACTGCGAGGCGACCGGCATGCCTACTGAGGAGGCCGATTTTCGGCATGGGCGGCGCTGGGCCCTTGCTCTGGCCGCTCTCGGGATTGTGCTCCTGTTCGCTGTCGGCTGGACGCCGCTCGCCGTTGGGCTGTTCGTCACCCCGTGGGACAAGGTGGCGCATGTGGTGAGTTTTGGGCTGCTGGCCGGGTTGCTGTCGCAGGGACTGGGGCGGCACCGACTGGCGTGGGCCTTCTTGCTGGCGGCGCTGGTCGGGGGGGCAGATGAACTCCACCAGCTACAACTGCCGGGACGCAGCGCGGACTGGCTGGATTTTGCCTCGGACGCTTGTGGGGCTGCTGCCGGTTGCACCTTGAGCGCAATGGTGCCGGTTTGGCGGCTGCGATGAGGCATGTTGCGCTCATTCTCGCTGCTGTCTGCGCGGTGCCGCCGGCGCTCGCGGTCGAGCCCGCACCGAGTCCTTACCGGCTCTCCGGTTCGCAGGAGGCCTATCGTTTGCGGGTGGATTCGAGCGTCCTCCTCCAGGGCGGCGTGACGATCAATCGCGGCCTCACTAACCGCCCGTACGCTAGCGCTATCGAGCGCGCGGCCCGCCAGGCCGGAATCGCTCCCGAACTGCTGCACGCGGTCGTCCTGCAGGAGTCCGGATATCGGCCGGACGCGATCTCACCCAAGGGTGCGACTGGCCTCGCCCAGCTCATGCCGGGAACGGCTGTTCGCTATGGCGTCCGCGACGCGCGCGTCCCCGAACGAAATCTCGAGGCCGGGGCGTCTTACCTGCGTGACTTGCTGCGGCAGTTCAATGGCGACGAACGCTTGGCCGTGGCTGCCTACAACGCCGGGGAGGGTGCCGTGAAACGCTATGGAGACATCCCGCCCTACGCCGAGACGCGCGCCTATGTGCCGCTGGTTATCGGCGAATATGAGCGTTTGCGAGCGTCATCGCGGGTCGTCTGGCCGCAGTTCCAACTGCGCCAAGTGACGCCGGTGATCAAGGAACACGTTCTGCCGGTCGGGCTTCGCGCGGATTTGCCTGCTGGTCCAGGCTGATTCCGGGTGGCTTCGAGCGCTTTGCTGATGGGTTGCGCTCGAAGCCTCCGTAATTCCCTCAGCTCATCGCCGAAAACGCATGCTCGACTGCCTATTGCCGCGAGGCCAAGGCAGCCTACACGACGTCGTTGATCTGACGGCGCCTGTGCGCTATTACCCCAATCACCCCCAGACCGGCCAGCAACATCGCCGCCTCACTCGCTTCCGGCACGGCGGTAGCCACATAGACCCCTTCGCTGCCGTCACTGAAACTCGCGAAGAAAGCGAGGCGATTCCCGCTTAGTGCATCGGAGGACATTGCGGTGGAGTTGACAACTTTGCCGTCGAGCGTGTCGCCCTGGGCAATCACCTTGGCCAGTTGTCCCTCGTACTCGATATACACTCCCTGCGAACCCCAGTCGAATGCAACATTGCCGTTCGAGATCGATACGTTCTCGATGCGCTGCCCAAACGAAAAAAGATCGCTCCCAGGCACCCGAGTATTGACGTCGGCGACCTTCTGCAGTCCGGCCCCGACGTCCTTATAGACCCCGTTCCCGGAGTCGGTGAAAGCAAGAGTGTGGCCGTCCACGTCGAGCCGAAAGCCGTCGCCGAAGGTGGATCCTGGGCGCTCTGGTACGGGGGTATGGACGTCGGCCACCGTTTCAATTGTTCCGCCTTGAGTCCGATACAGACCTATCCGGTTGGTCACGGATGTCCTGGCGTTAAAGGTTACCTCCTGTCCATTGAAGGCCAAGAGACCGGTGCCACCGACGAAGGAGGTGAAGGTACCCGCCGCACCGCCAGGTGCTTGAGTGGTCCGATCCGCGAGCTTATCGAGCGCGCCGCCGCTCCGCTCGACGAACAGACCCTCGTTCACAAGGGGGTAGGGGGAATCGGGGTAGCCCGTGCTCCCGATGAAGGCCAGGCGATCGTTCTTGAAGGAGTACGTGGTCAAGTTATTGACGTAGAAGGAGCTTCCGCCGCTGTCGGGTATGGTTGTCACGGCATTGACGATCGGCAGGAGTTGGCCAGATCGATTGCTGTAGATGCCCGTCGGTTGACCAATGCCACGGTTTTGGCCCCAAAAGACGATGGTGCCTCCGTTGTCAACACCGATTGAAAACTGACACAGTTTTTCCTTTGTCACCGATTGAAAACTGATACACCCCCAATGCTGCTTGATGGCGGTGGTGGGGCCTCCTGGAGGGCGGGCCGTAGGCCCAACCGGAAGGAGGCCCCACCACCGCGGCGGCGCCTACCCTCCGGCGATCGCCTTCCTGGCCTGAACCATTCCCGTCTGCCGCTGACGTTTGAGCCGGTAGCTTTCCCCGGCGATCGGTACGATCTGTGCGTGGTGCAGCAAACGATCCAGCAATGCCGCCGTCAGCGTGGCATCCTGCGCAAAGGTGGCATCCCATTGGCCAAACGACAGGTTGCTGGTGACGATCAGGCTGCCCTTCTCGTAGCGCGCGGCAATCACCTGGAAAAAGAGGTTGGCCTGCTCGCGGCTCATCGGCAGATAGCCGATTTCGTCGATGATCAGCAGACGGTAAGCGGCGATCGCCCGGTGCATGACCGCTTTCAACTGGTTCTGTGCGTGCGCGGCCGAGAGGGTCAGCAAGAGATCGGCGGCGGTCGTGAAACGGGTCTTGATGCCGGCTTGCGCGGCGCGATAGCCCAGGGCGATCGCGAGATGGGTCTTGCCCACCCCGGAGGGGCCGACCAGGACGACGTTTTCGTTGCGCTCGACAAAGGCCAGACCGGCCAGTTCGTCGATCTGGCTCCTTTTGACGCCGGCGGCGAAGGCGTAATCGAATTCCTCCAGCGTCTTGATCGCCGGGAATCCCGCCAGACGCGTCAACATGCTTTGCTTGCGCACCTGGCGTCCCGCGACTTCCGCTTTCAGCAGTGCTTCCAGAAAGTCGCTGTAGGCGCTTTCCTGCGCAGCGGCTTCCTGGGCGGCGCCGACGTAGTTCTGCGCCACGAACGGCAGGTTCAGACTGTCGCACAAGGCGAGCATTCGTTCGTACTGGAGGTTCATGGCTGCATCTCTGCAGCGGCCTGCAGTTGGGTCAGCAGTTGCGCGTAGACGGCGAGCGGATGCTGCTCCGGCGTGGGCAAGGCGATTCTCTCGGCAACCGTCGGGCGGACAGTGGCCCCCTCGACCGGCGGCGGGGCGTCCAGGGGACGAGCGGCGGCGATATCGCCGCGCCATGGCGGGGGAATGCCTTGCAGATGCGCCTGCTCTTCCTGCAGGCGTTGTGCGGGCTGTACTTGCGTGCTGGCGTGGATACGCACGTTGGCCACTTCCTTGAGCCAGCGCCTGACCTCGGCATTGGCGGTCACGGCGTCCAGTGGCAGGCCGGCCTGCTTGAGCCGACTGATCAGGGGAACGTAGAAGGAGCGGCGAAGGTAGCCGTTGAAGCGCTCGACCTTGCCTTTGGTCCGGGCGCGATAGGGACGGCACAGGTTGATGACGAAGCCACAGTGCTTGGCGTAGTCGAGAAAGCCCGCGTGATAGCGGTGTTCGCCTGGGCCGTCGACGTCGCGTTCGAGAACAACGGTCTTCATGTTGTCGTAGAGCAGGCGCCGGGCCACGCCACCGAGCGCCTCAAAGGCATGCTGGTGGCAGTCGATCAGCGTACTGACTTTCATGTCGGTGACGAATTCGACGTAACTCGCCCGGCTGTACCCAAGGGTCGCGCAGAAGGCGTACAGCGGATCAGCACCTTTACGAAACTCGACCCAGTCGATTTGCAACTGTTCGCCCGGTGCCGTTTCGAAACGCACCACCGGATCAGCAGCCCCCTGCGGCCGGATCGTACGCATGAAGGCGCGCAATTGGCTGACGCCGCCGGCGTAGCCCAGGGCCCTAATCTCCCTGAACAGAACCGTGGCCGGGATCCACTGCGGCTGCGCTGCAGCCTGTCGCTCGCACAGGTACGTTTCATGGGTCGAGAGTTTGGTGGCCCGCTTCTTCTGACGCTGGTAGCGGGGCTGTTTGCCCTGCGCCAAGTGGCTGCGAACCGTATTCACCGCGCAGCCCACTTCGGCTGCAATCTTGCGCAGACTGAATCCATGCTTCCTCAATACTTCAATTTCCACATACACCTCCTTCGTAATCATCGGCGCCCAAAAAAATCGCCGATCTTCTCAGTTCGGTGTATCAACTTTCAATCGTTGCGCTGTATCAATTTACTTCCGTTGCTGACATCCGTCGACGGAGGGACTGGAGAGATCCTGGAAGTTGACCCGTTCGTTCCCGGGGGGGCCCCAGGTCCACGAACTCCCGCCCGCGCTGGGCATCGCAGTTGCCCGATCCGCGACCATGCTCAAGACGCCATCCGAAGCCTTCCAGACTCCTTGGTTGCCACCATTCACGCAGGCTTGACCGCTGTATTCACAACCCCAGAAGGCGACGACCGTGCCGTCGATTGCGGGTGCGGCAAAGGACTGCAACAAGCTGCTCTCCGACCACCCTCCACCCGGCATTTGCGTGTTTGAATCCGCGACCCGGGTGATAAGGAAATGCTGATCGGCGCATGCCGGCCCAGTCGCCGCCAACAGTCCGATCGAAAGAACCATCGCCGCATGTTTCACTATTCTCTCCTTCGTTGTTGCAACCAGCCCCATCCAAGCCACGCTTTGCCGCGCCCACCAGACTCTTGGTTCTCCGATGCTATGGCCCGCGCTCATCATGGCCGTGGAACTTCGTCTCCGCGGCAACAAGCCTTGCGCGGTGCTTGCGCATCGCTTCAGCGAAGTGGGCCGCACATCCACGAGACGCTCATAAGCATCAAGACAAGAAGCACCGTCGAGCTTATTTATAGTAACGCCATCACGCGGAGTCAACCTTTACAGTATTGACTGGGGGGATTCTCGTGGGCAGCTTAGCAAGAGGCTTCGGCGCTCGACGAAAGCGAGTTACTACACCGGCGCCTGATTGATGAGGAGTACACCCGGCACCCGTTCTACGGTAGCCGCAGGATGGTGGTCTTCCTCGGGAAAGCGGGTCACACGGTCAATCGCAAGCGGGTTCAACGGTTGATGCGGCTGATGGGGCTGGCCGGCATGGCGCCGGGTCCGAACACGAGCCGGCGACACCCAGCGCACAAGGTCTATCCGTACCTGCTGCGCGGGGTTGCGGTGCTCAGGCCGAACCAGGTCTGGAGTGCGGACATCACGTACATCCGCCTGCCGCGTGGCTTCGCCTACCTGGTGGCGGTGATCGACTGGTACAGCCGCAAGGTGCTCAGTTGGCGGATCAGCAATACCATGAAAGCGGTGTTCTGCGTCGATTGCCTGGAGGCTGCGAGTGTTGCTTCTGGCTTGAACCATAGCATCGTCTGTGCTATGGTTATCCTCTACCGGATTCCGGTTCAGATTGTGCTGTGTCTTCCGGCAACACCTCTTTATCGAAGATCAAGCACAGGTGGGGCTTCCGGTCGGGCTTCTCAACTTTGCGCCGTATGTTGTCTTATGATGCTTTGGACGAAGGCTGCGCGGAATTCACATCGTTTCGGGAGGGAAAATCATGAGTTACCAGACGTCAAAGCGGTTTCACTTTTTGTGCCTGGTTCTAGCGAGCTTGCCGGTGTCCTTGGCGCAGGCGGCCGCGCCGGTTTATTTCAGCCCGACCAGTGACGGAAATCAGGCGTGGCCTGGAATGTTGGGTAACGATTTCGCTGTGACCAACAGCCTGGTTCAGGTTTCAGCCTTGGGTGCATTTACTGGCAGTACCGCTGGTTTCGCCAATGGCACCACGGTTAAGGTCGGGCTTTTTGACGTGACTGATCTGTATGACGATAATTCTGGCACGAACTCGATCAGTCAGGTCATAGCGCCGATTACTTTTACGGGCAATGTGGGCACGGTCATTTCCTCCTACGCTTACCAGAACGTGACGCCTACGCTGCTCACCAATGGGCACGTCTATTCAATCCAGGCCAGTGGGTTCAACAGTAATGATCAGAATTTCAACACAAACATTGGTGGAGCCACCCAGATGTTTGAAACGCTGGGCGGGGCGTTGGTTCAGAAAAACGGCCGCTACGCAGGCAGCGCTGGCTTGGGTGTAGCTGGCACTTCGGGGTCCTGGAGCTTCGGCGGAGGCAGCGCCCTGGTCGCCGTGGTGCCCGAAGCCGAAATCTGGGCCATGATGCTGACCGGACTCGGTATAGTGGGTGTTGTAGCCCGTCGCCGCAAGACTACTCGAGGCTGATTTCCAAGAACGAGCATCCCGGAGTCTCATCACGGGACGTTGTTGCCAACGAGACTCCTCCCCCTCTTCCGCGAAAACGCGGTAACGCATCTCCAATCTCGGCACAGAAGCGGCCCGACATCGGGACTGCGGGCGCTTCGTTGGCTGACGGGGCGCAATTTTTGGTCGAGGCGCGCGAACAGCCTATCCGCCACTCGCGTTGCGCGCGGCCAGTTAAGTTGCGTACCAGATCGGCCAGTTTGTGCTCGCCGAAGTCCGCCGCCCGACGCGCTTCGAAGTTGGAAGGTTCGCGCCGCCGTGGGTGCGCGCGGTAGCGGTGCAACCAGTATTTCGTTGAGGTGCAGCAGAAGTAGGACCACGCCATGGCCGAGGGGCTGCTGGCGCGACGGATCTCATGCTCCGTCGAAATCGGCCTTGACTTTTTCCGATCAGGCGCCTATGTTTATTCAGTTTTCGGTGGATGGGTTTCAGGCATCGTCGTTCGGTGCGTGGCCTCATCTGATTTAAAGGCAAACGGAGGGAAACCTCCGGACGCAAAGCCGCGGACCCTACCCTGAGTTGTCAGATGAGCTCAGAAGGGTGGCCGGGTTGCCCGAATCGTGCGTATCCCCTGCGCAGATCGAGTTCCCTCCTTCAGCTTTGCGTCTCCAGTTTGACGGAGGCGTCATGGCACTCGCATCGTGGACCCAGCAACAGATCCTTGATCAACTGATTTCAGGATCGCGTTGGAGCGGGCCGACAATCACTTACCTGATTAGCAATGAACTTCAGCCACCCAAATTGAACGCCACCGGAGCGGCGCACAGGCGACTCCTGAGACACCATACACCCTCTTCCGTGGTGCGATGGGGACAGAATAGGCCTCGGGTACCTCACCAAGTGGGCCTGGCTGACGTTCATTGCTAATCAGGATCACTTATGCCTTTCCCACAGCGGCGTCCGGAATCTACGGCAGCCAGGAGCTGTCGGGATTCGTGGGCCTCAATGCGCAGCAGCAGGCTCAGGCCGAGCGGGCGCTGCAAACCTGGGATGACCTGATCGCACCGGATATGGTGCGTACCACGGCGACCACCTCCAACATCGAGTTCGGCACGTCGACAACCGGTGTCAGCTACGCCCATGCCTACTTCCCGACGACCGGCAGCGTCTGGTTCAGCCGCAGCTACGCTGACCTGATGTCACCGCAGGTCGGCCAGCACTCCTTCATGGCGTATGTGCATGAGATCGGGCACGCGCTGGGTCTCGACCACATGGGCGACTACAACGGATCGGGGAGTTGGACGCCGTCTTCGTACGAGGACAGTGGCGTCTACTCGGTGATGTCGTACTTCGGTCCAAACATGAACAGCGGCAGCGGTCAGGTTGCCTGGGCCGACTGGGTGGGTGCGGACGGCAAGCTGTACTCCCCGCAGACGCCGATGGTCAACGACGTGATGGCGATCCAGGCGATCTACGGCGCCGAGACGACGACGCGCACCGGCGATACCGTGTATGGCTTCGGCTCCAACGTCACCGGCGCGATGGCGCCGATCTTCGATTTCACGCTCAATGCCAATCCCATCGTCACCATCTACGATTCTGCCGGCATCGACACGCTCAATCTGAGCGGCTGGAACACGGCCTGCACCATCAATCTGGCGCCGGGTTCGTATTCGTCGGGCAACAGCATGACGTACAACATCGCCATTGCCTACACGTGCGACATCGAGAACGCGGTGGGAGGTTCTGCCGGCGACCAGATCACCGGCAATCTGCTGGCCAACCGACTCGATGGTGGCGCGGGCAACGACACGCTGTCGGGTGGCGGCGGCGACGATGTCCTTGTCGCCGGTGCCGGCGACGACGTGCTCGACGGCGGCGAAGGGACGGACAGTGTGGTGTTTTCCGGCACCTGGGGGGCCTACAGCTATACCTGCACGAATCTCTACGCGACGACCTTCGCCTTCACCTTCTACGGCGCCGCGACCGGGACGGACACGCTGCGGGGGATCGAGACGTTCGTCTTCGCCGACGTCACCAAGTACGCGAGCGAGTTGTCGGGGGCTGGGCCCTCGCCGTCGCTGGTTTCGATTTCCAGCAGTGCCGCGACGCAGGCCGAAGGCAATGCCGGGCAGACGCTCTTTTCCTACAAGGTCAGCCTGAGTGCGGCGAGTTCCTCGGTGCAAACAGTCAACTGGAGCCTGAGTGGTACGGGATCGTCGGCAGCCGATCCGGCGAGCGATTTTTCCGGGGCTACCTCCGGCAGCATCACCTTTCAAGTTGGTGAGACCGAAAAGACCATCCAGATCTACGCGCGCGGTGACACCAGCGTGGAAGCCGATGAGCACTTCACGGTGACCTTGTCGAATCCGTCTGCCGGCCTGAAGTTCGCCTCGTCAAGCGCGCAGGGCACCATCCTCAATGACGACACGAGCAGCGGCGGCGACGATTTCGGATCCACGACGGCAAGCGCCGGCAACCTGGCGGTGAATGGCGGCGCGGTGTCGGGTGCGATCGAGCGGGCAGGCGACCTCGATCTCTTCCGCGTCAACCTGAATGCCGGTGTGACCTATGTCTTCGATTTGGTCGCTACGGGTTCGGGAGTCGATCCTTACCTGTCGCTCTATGCGACGACGGCCACTTCGCTGTCTGCGGTCGCCAGCAACGATAACGTCAGAGCCGGGACGAGCAGCGCGCAAATCACCTATACGGCAAGCAGCAGCGCCACGTACTACCTGTTGGCCAGGGATACCTGGACGGGTACCGGGAGCTACACGATCAGCGCGATCACCTTCGCGGGCAGGACGATCACCGGCGACGAGGCAGCAAACCGGCTGGTCGGCACGCTGGGGGACGACGTGCTGTACGGTCTGGGTGGTGCGGATGTCCTGTCGGGCGACGGCGGCGACGACCGTCTCGACGGCGGCAGCGGTGCAGACGCGATGAGCGGTGGCAATGGCAACGATATCTACGTGGTGGACAACGTCGCCGACTCCGTCAGCGAAACGAGCGCCGCCGGTGGAATCGATCGCGTTGAGTCGTCGGTAAGCTTCACGCTGGGTACCAATCTGGAAAACCTCGTGCTCACCGGGAACGCCGACAGCAACGGCACCGGCAACAGCCAGAACAATCAGTTGACGGGCAACAGCGGCAACAACATCCTCGACGGCAAGGCGGGCTTGGATACCTTTGCCGGCGGTTTGGGCAACGATACCTATCTGCTCGACATGGAGGGCGAGTTGGCGAACGTGACCGAGAACGCCGGCCAGGGGACCGACACGCTGACCGTTGTTTACGCCAATACCTCGGCGGTAAAATCCATCGCGCTGACCGGGAATCTGGCCAATATCGAAAACGTCCTGCTCAGCGGTGCCGGCCTGTTCAATGTGCTGGGCAACGGCCTCGCCAATGCCCTGACCGGCAACGCGTCGGTGAATCGGCTCGAGGGCGCGGCCGGCAACGACACGCTCGATGGACAGGGAGGAGCCGACCAGTTGATCGGCGGCCAGGGCGATGACGTCTACAAGGTCGATCAACTCGGCGATGTCCTGATCGAGAACGCCGACGAAGGCAGCGATACGGTTCTGGTGGCGCTGAGCGCGAGCGGCACCTCCTATGTGCTGGGCAACCATCTTGAGAATGCAACGGTCGTTGCCGCCGTGGCGATCAACCTCACCGGCAATGACCTGGCCAACGTGCTGACCGGCAATGCCCTGGCCAACCGCCTCGACGGTGGCGCAGGGATCGACACGCTGATCGGTGGTGCGGGTGGGGATACGTATGTTGTCGACCAGGTCGGCGATGTGCTGGTCGAGACCTCAAGCCTGGCGAGCGAGATCGACAGGGTCGAGAGCTACGTCGACTGGATCCTTGGCGCCAACCTGGAGAATCTGACGCTGCTGGGTAACGGCAACCTGGCCGGCACCGGCAATGCGCTCAACAACACGTTGATCGGCAACGCCGGCGCCAATCGCCTGGACGGCGGCCAGGGTGCCGACATCCTGCTGGGCGGTGCTGGCGACGATCGCTACGTCGTCGACAACCTCGGTGACAAGGTCTACGAAACCACGACCAGCACCAGCGCGTACGATGCCGGCGGCATCGACACGGTCGACAGCAGCATCAACTGGACGCTCGGCAACTTCGTCGAGAATCTGACGCTCACCGGCAGCGGCAACCTCAGCGGCATCGGCAATGCTCTGGCCAACACGCTGCGGGGCAATGCCGGGATCAATGTCCTCGACGGCAAGGCCGGGGTCGACGTACTCGACGGTGGCGAAGGTTCGGACATCTACCTGGTCGGGCTGGCCAGCGATCACGCGGCGGCGGAGATTGCCGACAGCGGCAATGGCGGCAGCGACGAGGTCCGCTTTGCGGCAAGCTCCAGCGGGACTTTGACGCTGTTCGCCGGCGACACTGGCATCGAGCGGGTGGTGATCGGCAGCGGGCTGGGTGAGGTCGCGGTAAGCAGCGGTACGCTGGCGCTGGACGTGGACGCTTCGCGGGTGGCCAACGCCCTCTCTGTCCTTGGCAACGCGGGTGCCAACGTGCTGACCGGTACCGCCTACGCCGACCGGCTCGACGGTGGTGCCGGCGCTGACCGACTGATCGGCGGCGGCGGTGCGGATACCCTGATCGGCGGTGCCGGCAACGACGTCTATGTGGTCGATTCCGGTGACGCCATCATCGAAGCGTCGACGCTGGCGAGCGAGATCGACAGGGTCGAGAGCTACGTTGACTGGATCCTTGGCGCCAACCTGGAAAATCTCACGCTGCTGGGCACCGGCAACCTTGCCGGCACCGGCAATGCGCTCAACAACACGCTAACCGGCAACGCCGGTGCCAATCGCCTGGACGGCGGCCAGGGTGCCGACATCCTGCTGGGCGGTGCTGGCGACGATCGCTACGTTGTCGACAACCTCGGCGACAAAGTTTACGAAACGACGACCAGCACCAGCCAGTACGACGCCGGTGGTACTGACACGGTCGACAGCAGCATCAACTGGACGCTCGGCAACTTCGTCGAGAATCTGACGCTTACCGGCAGCGGCAACCTCAGCGGCATCGGCAATGCTCTGGCCAACACGCTGCGGGGCAATGCCGGGATCAATGTCCTCGACGGCAAGGCCGGGGTCGACGTACTCGACGGTGGCGAGGGGTCGGACATCTACCTGGTCGGGCTGGCCAGCGACCACGCGGCAGCGGAGATTGCCGACAGCGGCAATGGCGGCAGTGACGAGGTCCGCTTTGCGGCCAACACCAGCGGAACCTTGACACTGTTCGCCGGCGATACTGGCATCGAGCGGGTGGTGATCGGCAGTGGGCTGGGTGAGGTTGCGGTAAGCAGCGGTACGCTGGCGCTGGACGTGGACGCTTCGCGGGTGGCCAACGCCTTGTCCTTGCTTGGCAATGCCGGTGCCAACGTGCTCACCGGCACTGCCTATGCCGACACGCTCGACGGTGGTGCGGGTGCCGACCGGCTGATCGGTGGCGACGGCAACGACCGCCTGATCGGCGGTGCGGGTAACGATACGCTGACCGGCGGCGCCGGCGCGGACCAGTTCGTCCTGACTCAGGCCTTGAGTTCGACCACCAATCGGGACGTGCTGGCCGATTTCGTATCGGGAACCGATACCATTCAGTTGAGTGTGTCGGTGTTCCGTGCTGTTACGTCCCGCGATATCTGGAACTCTTCAACCCGAGCCATTCGAGGTTGAGATGATGGCAAAGTCCCACGCTGACGCCGGAAGAAGAGGTTCCGGCGTCAGCGTGGGACGAGAGGGCTAGAAGGGCTCGCCTGGAGGTATTCTCCAAGGGGCTTCGGGATCGTAGAGGTTCATCTGACGGCTGCGGTGGCGGCGAAGCTGGACGAGGTAGCGGGCCTCACAAGCAGCGGCGAGTTGGTGAAGGAACTCGCTGATCGCCGCCGCACTTTCGTCGGAGAGGCCGTCGGGGAAGAGGGAGTGAGGGCGGCGTTTCATCGCAACTCCTCGATAGCCGCTTGCAGCAGATCGTCGGGCAAATGATTGAGTGCGCGCGGCACCGCCAGACGCATGGCGGTGCGCAGGATGCGCCCGGCGTGGCGCGGCAGGCCCTTGCTGGCTTGGCGCAGGAGTTCCAGGCCGGAATCGGTGAGCAGGGTATGCGCACACCCGGCGCTCTTGAGGGCATGGCCGACGAGTTGCGCAAAGCGCTCGCGTTCGAGCACCGGTCGCAGATGCACGCGTGCCTGGATGCGGCCGGCGAGTGCGGCGTAAGACGCCCGTTCGAGGGTTTGGGCGAGGATCGGGTGACCGACCAGCCAGACAGTGATGAGATCGCGCGAATCGAAGGCGAAGTTGAGAAAAGCGGGGAAATCGCGGAAGAATTCGGGTGGCAGATTCTGCGCCTCGTCGAGGATCCAGACCGGCAGAAGTTGCTTGGCGTCGGCCAGATGATGGATATGCGCCTTGATGTCGCGCCACAGTTGGGCGCGACGATAACTCGGCTGAAGGCCGAGGGATTGGGCCAGGCACCGGTAAAGGTCTGCCCGTCCGAAATCGGTCTCGGCATGGTAGATGACTTGGTAGCGATGCGGATTGAGCTTGGCGGTCACGAGGCGCAAGGCGGCCGTCTTGCCCACGCCGGCCTCGCCGGTCAGCAGGCCGAGGCCCGGCGATTGCAGAAGCCACTGGAAGCGCTCGGCGAGTTGCGCCAGCGCACCGTCATCCCACAGCTCGGCGGCGTCCTTGCCCAGAGGCGGATGGCGCAGACCAAAGTGTTGCAGATACATCTTCAGTCTCCTTTGCGGTCGTAATACTGACGATAGGTGAGTTCGATCAGATTCGGGCCAGACGGCGAGGCGGGAGCGGCGTCTGTCGGGTCGGATTTATTTCGTTGGCGATCGAGATTGCCCAGGGCATCGAGCGGGGTCGCGGCGCCGATCCCCTTGCCGTGCTCGTCCTCGACCTCGATGACCGCCCCGCTATGCGGATCGACGACCAGACACACCGTCTTGCCGGAGAGTTCGAAAGGCACTTCGAAGCGCGCCCCCTGATACGACACCGTGCCATCCTTCCTGACTCGACGGCTGACGCGATACCGGAACAAGGCATCGAGCTGCGCGGCCAGCGCTCCCAGCGAACGAATCTTCGACAAATCCTGCTGGTAGCGCGCGAGCGGCGTCATCCCGTCGAGGCCGGCATGCGGCGTATGGTGATAGACCCGCTCCAGCCAGGCCCAGAGACGCGCATTGAGGTCCTCGAAACTGTTGATGTGGCGCTCGTCGAGTTCCGACAGGAACTGGTCGCGGCAGGTCCGGTGCCAGCGCTCCAACTTGCCCTTGCCCTCGGGCGCATAGGGCCGGCAATAGATCAGGTGAATGCCCAGGCGGGCGCAGATCCCCTGCAGGGTCTCAGCGCGGTAGGCCGCGCCGTTATCGACGACGAGCTTGATCGGGATGCCTCGCTTCAGCAGCGCCTGCTTGAGCACCCCTTCGATGTCGAGCGCCGTTTCGCCGGGGCAGAAAGCGCTGTGAGCCACCAGACGTGAGGCATCGTCGAACAGCGAGACGAGATACCCCTTGACGAGCTTGCCCTCGTGAGGCACGCGGGGACCGTGCATCACATCGCCATACCAGATGGCGCCCGCGGAAGCGGCGACGAAGCTGCGCTTCTCCTCGGGCAGGCTGGCCGAGCCGCTGATCCGCGACAGGCCGTGCTGTTGCAGCAGCCGGTGGACCGTCGAGCGCGACAGGCTGCCGCGAGCCACCGTTCCGGTGGCTTCGAGCAACTGGCGAATCTGACGGATCGAGCGGCGCGGGTTGTCGCGCTTCGCGGCAAGGATCGCGGTCTGAATGGCTTGCGATAGCTTCGATTGCCCGCGGTCGATACGGGTCTTGGGTGTCAGGCCATCGATGCCCTGGGCAAGGTAAGTGTAATACCAGCCCTGAATCGTCTTCTCGGCAACATGGCGCCGACGCGTGCCGGGAATGGTGTATTCGCGCTCGGCCAGGGCGCGGATGGTCTGCTGCAATTCGCCGTGATCCAGCCGTTCCCGGCTGGTCAGCGAACCCAGGACGGACAGGCGAAACAAGGCGATCGGATTGATTCGATTCATGACGACTCCTCGGGGTGAATGGGAGTCGTCATCAAAACAAAAGGGCCGAAATAATGCCACGAGCAAACTGTGTGGGGACCCCGCCCGGGCGGGGTCCCCACCGTCCGCCACTCGCTCGGTGTCAGGAAATCATGGGACGCTCATCTCTTGATCGAGCCAGAACATGGCCCGCGGCAGACCCAGGCTGTTGAACACCTGGTGCCAAAAGCCGTGCGTGTCAACGGCCCGGCCGAGTTCGGCAAAGCGCACGCGCAGGTGAAACACAAAGTCCTTTCCCCGCTCCTGCAACCAGTTCCACCAGCGCGCGCCCGTGTGCCGGTCAGGTGGACCGCCGGGGTGCTCTGCCGCGCCGTTCAGCCGCTGCTGCAGGACTTGCTGTTGCACCGACCAGTCATACCAGCGTCGCGGTGCGATACATTCCGGCAGGCGCGAACACGTGCGTCGGCATCCGGCACAACGGTAGCGAAGGATGGGGATCGGGTTGAGCCGTGGCGGCACGGCTCGGCGGTCGGCCTTTCGCTCATAGTGACCATGCTGATGGACCACTCCCAGCCCGCAGTGCGGGCACGACTTCGGTCGATACACTTCAGCGGCCTTTTGAGTCGTCTCAACGTGCTGCTCAAGCGTGGTGATGCCGGCTACAATTCGTTGCATGGGCTGGGCTCTTTTCTATCTCGGTCGTCTCGATAACTTCCCACGATAGCAGAGGTGTTCCAGCCCTTCTCCGTCCTTCTTCATTCCGCCTTCGCTCAGGAGATCCTTCGATCTTCCTGCTCAAAGTACGCGCGATATTCAAAGCCCTTCAATCCCGTTTAGGGGCGGACGTAACACGTGCCCTGGGTGTGGCGCCGGGCAACCTGACCGCGGACCAGTTCTGGTCGGGCAACGGCATCAGCGTGGCCCACGACGCCAGCGACCGGATCATCTACGACACAGCGTCAGGAAGCCTGTTCTACGACGCCGACGGCAGCGGCAGCGGCGCGGCCGTGGCGATCGCTGTGGTCGGGCTGGCGACGCATCCGAGCTTGGTGTACAGCGACTTTCAGTTGATTGCCTGAGACCCGGGGGGGCGATCGGCGGCGACTTGCCGCCACCACGGCAGCTTGCCGGAGTCCGGCCTTTGGCGACGGCCAGCGGCCGACTCCGGCTTGTCGTCGCGCGGCGACTGGCCTATCCGCCGGTGAAGGAGCGGTAGGCCTGGTAAGCGGCAACTGCCGCGAGGGCCAGGAAGAACGCGCCGCTGATCCGGTGCAGCAGGACCAGCGGAATCTTCTTCAGGATGGTGCGGCCGGCCAGGATTCCCACGGCCGACGTTGTCGCCAGGGCCGCCGTGGCACCCAGCCAGACGGCGGCAGGCACATGCGTGCTGCTCAAGGCAACGACGGCAAGCTGCGTCTTGTCGCCGAACTCGGCCACCGTGAGCAGGATGAAGGTGGTGAGAAATATGCCATGGCCACTTTTCTCCTCGACATCGTCGTCGTCGCCGTCGTCGGTGGCGCGCAAGGCGTGGATGCCAAAAGCGGCGAAGAGAATGGCGACCGTCGCGCCGACCACGTATTCCGGAAGCCAGTTGGCAATGGCCACTCCGAAGACCACGGCCAGGGTATTCAGCACCGCGAAGGCGGCCACCGCGCCCAGCATGACCGGCATTGGCCGGTGCCGGGAGGCGAGGGTCATGCAGACCAATTGACTCTTGTCGCCGATCTCGGCGGCGGCAATCAGGGCGAACGTCGTGGCCGCCGTGGCCGAAAACTCGACCAGGTTACCGGTACTCGCCAACCACCCGAACTGCTGAAGAAAGGTCTGCGCGTTGTCCATCCTGCTCTCCGGAAATGCCGACGGTCACATTGCCTGCGCCGGTTGAGGCGAGGCGGCTGGCCGTCGCCTGGAGGAGGGCGCGAGTATACGCGCTGCACGCCGGCGATGGGGCATACCGGAGTCATCAATCTGCCTGAACCTGCGGCGCGGGCATGCTTTCGCCGGGACGAGCCATCGGTTTGGTGAATCATGACAAACATGCGCACCCGGCATGGCCGCCCGGAGCCGCCGGTTTGGGCCGGAAGCGCTTGCCGCTGCGGTATAGTGCCGGCTCACTCCAGCCCCAGCGACGCGATCCCCATCCCCCATGCCACGCTTCCTGCTCTTTGCCATCGTCTTCATCGAAGGATTCTGCTCGCTCGGTGCAGAAGTCATCGCGTTGCGCCAGATCATCCCGCACATGGGCAGTTCCATCGTTGTCACGGCGCCGACGATCGGCTTTTTCCTGCTCGCGCTGGCCCTCGGTTATCACGCCGGCGCGAAAGTCGACAGCGGCTATCTGGCTGTCGTGGCAAGGAACTTCCTGATCGCGGCGGCACTGACTGGCGTTGGGCTGTCGGGAGTGGCCGTCGATCGGATCTTCGCCTTGCTCAACCCGTCGGGCCTCGCGTATCTCTTCTTTGTCGCCGGCGTCGTCTGTCCGATTGCCTGGCTGCTCGGGCAGACGGTGCCGATCCTCACCAACCTGCTGCACCACGAACGCGTCGGGGAAGCCAGCGGCCAGGCTCTGTACTGGTCGACGCTGGGCTCCTTCCTGGGTTCGCTGTCGCTGTCGCTGCTGGTCATGCAATGGCTGGGCGTTTCGGCCGCCGTCGCCCTGAGTGCGCTGCTCCTCGTCACCGGCTACGTGTTGCTCAGCCCGCGGCGTGGCTGGGCAGCGGCGACGACCGGTCTGGCTGTCGGCGCCCTGACCTTCGTCGCCAACGCCTGGCTGCGCCCGGAGATCGAAACCGCCTACGCCAGCTATCTGGTCGTGCCGGTCAAGTACGACGGCGCCATCAACGGGCGGGCATTCAAGAACAACAGTTCGGTCGCCTCCTTGATCGATGACGCCGAGCCACCGCACTACGCTCGCTATATCCGGCATATCCGCAGCCTGCTGCTCGATGACCTCGCCTTTCGTGATCGGCAGATTCTGGTTCTCGGCGCCGGCGGCTTCACGCTCTCGCACCGTGAGCCGAGCAACCATTACACCTATGTCGATATCGATCCGGCAGTCCGCGGGATCGCCGAAAAGCACTTTCTCCGAGAAACCGCGCGTGGCGACTTCATCGCCGACGACGCTCGCCGCTTCGTCATCCGCACCGAGCAGCGCTTCGCTGCGGCCATCGTCGATGTGTACGGCTCGCATTCCTCGATTCCGGGCCACCTCGTGACACGCGAATTCTGGCAGGCGACGCGCCGAGTCCTCGAAGCCGACGGGCTGCTGATCGCCAACCTGATCCTCGACAGCGCCCTCGCCACACCCTACTCGCGCAACCTGCTGGCGACCATCGAGAGCGTCTACGGCCGCTGCGCCGTCGAGGTGCTGCAGAAGAAGCAGGTGCTCGCCAACGCCGTCGTCACCTGTCGCAATGGACCGACGCCGGAGCCTGCCAGCCTGTTCGTCGACGAACGCAACAGCGCGGACTTCGACCTGGCGCGCTCACGCTGAGGCCGGGCTGCCACAAGCCGCCCAGGCGTTCTGTCCGCTGGTGAGGCCGCCGGGCATAGCGACCCCCGAATCCGCTCATGCCGCCATGGCTGTCCCACGCACCTGTTCAAGCGTGGCCACCAGTTCGTCAATCTGTGCGGAACTGAAGATGCCGTCGGGTCCGTGTGGCGTCAGGTCGGTGAAGGGCGACTCGTAGAGGAGCGCTGGGTCCATCACCCCTTGCTCGGTCAGGTGGTCGAGGATCAGGTTGACGAATTCGATCTGGTTCGCGCCGAGCGTCTTGCCGGCAAGGAAGCCGGTGAATGCCTCCTTGGCGGCTTCACGATCCATGCCGACCAGCGATCGCACAAAGAGCCCCAGCCCCTGGCACTGCGTCTTGGCCAATTCGATCTCATCCGCCGCACCGACTCCGCTTTCGGCAAGCATCCGTTCCAGCTCGGCCAGATCGGCCGCCGTCAGTGCCTTGTTCATCCGCAGCTTGTGGATCGCGACGTGGTCCTGGTGCGCGCGCAGGAAGGCCTGCGCCTTGGCACGGAACCTGGCGTAGTCCGTACCCTCGCCGAACCCCGGCAGGGCGACCGCTGTTTCCTCGCCCATCGCGTCCACGAAGTCGGTGTAGATGGGCTTGCGTTTCTGCTTGTCGATGAGCTTGATCAGATCGCGCAGGCGCCGGCGCATGCCTTCGAGCATCGGCACGGTCACGTCCTGCCACCACGCTTCCGTCTGCACGTCCTGGATGAACGTCATCCGCTCGCGCACCATCGGAATCGCCGACTTCTCCTCGAGCAGGCCGGCAAGCTCCTTCACCTGTTCGCGCAGGCGAACGAAGCCGGGCTCGCAGCGCAACATGGCAAGCTGCAGCTTGAGCACCAGCAAGTCGAAGCGCTTGGCCTCTTCACCCTCGGGGTCCAGCGCCGACGGCAGTCCCGCCACTTCGCGCGACAGCTCGGAGAGCGACTCCGGCGACAGTGTCGCCCAGGCCTCGGGCGTGGCGTAGCGCTCAACGATGCGCCGCTTCGGCCGCACGACGAAGTTGTCCAGGTTCATGGCCACCACTTCCCGCTGCAGCAGGACGGCAAGCTGCGCGCGCACTTCGCCGTCGGTTTCCGGATGCCCGTGCGGTGTGGCCCGCTGCTCCTGCGCCGCATGGCGGTCGGCAGCCACCAGGTTCCTGTCCAGTTCGCCGATCAACTCCAGCCGCGCATTGAACAGCCGTTTGCCGAGCGCTTCGCCGAGCGCTCCCTCGCTGGCCGCAATGTCCTGGCTGAAGTACTCCAGGTTCTGGCAGTAGTCGAAGACGTAGAAGAAGGTCTTGTGCTGGCCCGGCCCGAACAGGTCCAGGCAGAGGCGTGTGCCGCGACCGAGCATCTGCCAGAACTTGGTCTTCGAGCGCACCAGCTTGAAAAAGACCAGATTCACGACCTCGGGGATGTCGATTCCGGTATCGAGCATGTCCACCGAGATGGCAATGTGCGGCGCCTTGTCCCTCGCCGCGAAGCTGTCGATCAGGCTCTGCGCGTACTCGGTCCTGAAGGTGATGACGCGCGCGAACTCCCCCTTGTAATGCGGGTAGTTGGCGTTGAAACGCTCGGCGATGAACTCGGCGTGGCGCTGGTTCTTGGCGAAGAGGATGGTCTTGCCGAGCCGGTCGCCGCCGGCCACGGTCACGCCGCGCGTCATCAGGTGCTGCAGCACCTTGTCCACCGTGTCCTTGTTGAACAGCCACTTGTTGACCGCTTCGGCCTCGACGCGATCGGGAACACCGTCCTCGTCGTCCCACTCCAGCGCGTCCCACTGCTCCTTGTCGTCTTCCGACAGCTCGTCGTACTTGATCCCCTCGCGCTGGAACTTGAGTGGTACCGACACGGCCTGCGGTGGCACGAGGAAGCCGTCGTGCACCGCCTCGGCGAGCGAGTAGGCGTCGGTCGGCACGCCGTTCTCGAGGTCGAACAGGCTGTAGGTGTTGCGGTCCAGCTCGTCCTTGGGCGTTGCCGTGAGCCCCACCAGCAGGGCATCGAAGTAATCGAAGATGGCGCGGTACTTCTGAAAGACCGAACGGTGCGCCTCGTCGATGATGACGAGATCGAAGTGCCCGACGCCGAAACGCCGCTGGCCGTTCCTCGTCTCGTCGATCAGCCCCATCATCGTTGGATAGGTCGACACGAAGACGCGCCCTTCGGCGTCCTTCTCGCTCACCAGGTTCACCGGCGAGGAATCCGGCAGGTGGCGCTTGAAGGCATTCACCGCCTGGTTCACGAGTGCCACGCGGTCGGCGAGGAAGAGCACGCGCTTGACCCGATTGCAGCGCATCAGCAGATCGCACAGCGCGATCACCGTACGCGTTTTGCCGGCGCCGGTGGCCTGCACCAGCAAGGCCTTGCGGTCATGGTCGCGCTCGAAGGATTCGGCGATGCGGCGGATGCCGCGCCACTGGTAGTAGCGCTCGACGATCTCCTTGTTCAGCTCGGCCGTGGCGAGTGACTTGCGACTTGCGCGCCGCTGGATGGCGAGTTCCAGCTCCGCCTTCTTGTAGAAGCCCTGCACGGCGCGCGGCGGGTAGTTCGTATCGTCCCAGAGCCAGTGCTCGTAACCGTTGGAATAGAAGATCAACGGGCGCTGGCCGAACTGGCGCTGCAGGCAGTCGGCGTAGAGCCTGGCTTGCTGCTGGCCCGCGCGCGCGTCGCGGCGTGTGCGCTTGGCCTCGACCAGCCCGAGCGGCTTGCCGTCGTCGCCCCAGAGCACGTAGTCGACGAAGCCCTGGCCGTCGTTGTTCGGCATGCCGGCGACCGCGAATTCCCGGTCGCGCGCCTGGTCCAGCGACCAGCCGGCCTCCTTGAGCAGCAGGTCGATGAAGTAGTCGCGGGTTTCCGCCTCGGAGTAATCGTGCGTATCCGGTTGCGCCGTGGCCGCCTGTTTCGCCGCCGCCACCTCGGCGCGCAGGCCCTTCAATTCCTCGTCGAGCGCCGCCTTGTCCGCCAGCAAGGCGGAGAGTTTCTCGTCGCGCTCGCGCAGGCCGGCTTCGAGCTGCTGCAATTGCTCGCTGGTCAGCCGCGGCGCGGGCGTGGCCCTGGGCAGTGCGGCGGCGTCGAAGACCACTCCCGGCGCCGGGCGCCCGACACGGCCATAGGTGCGGGCGAGCCAGTACGCCACATGGAACAGTTCGCGTACGGCGACCAGTGCGTCGTCGAGCGGGATAGCGCGCTGGCCGTGCACGGCGCGGTTGCCGAGCGTGTTGATGACGCGTGCCTTGCTGAACACCGCCTCGCCCGCCGCCTGCTTGAAACTCGACTCGTGGATCAGTGCCGAGAGATTGTCCTGATACGGCAGCTTGAGCGCGGCGTCGTGCTTGTACGCCCAGGCGACCGCCAGTTCCAGCGCCCGGCGCGCGTAGAAGCAGGCGCTGCGCGGGTCGGCGTGCGCCGCCGCCTCGGCCCGGCTTGCCGCTTCCAGCACGGCGGGCCACTCACGTTCGAGGAAAGAGAATTGGCTCATCGTCTCCCGTCCGGCAGGGCCATGCCCTCGTTGAGGATTTCGGCATAGCGCGCATAGCTGAACACCCGGCCGCGCAGCTTGCGTGTCAGCTCGGCGACGACGCCGAGGCGCTCCAGATGAACCAGCGCCTTGTTAACGGTCGCTGGCGTCAGTCCGGTCGTCGCGGTGAGCGACGCGGCGGTGGCGATCGGCTGGCGCTGCAAAGCCTGGTGAATCGCCAGCGCCGACGCTGCGGCGCGCCCCAGCGCCGCGATCCGCTGCCCATCGGCGGCGGCCAGTTCCAGCAGACGCCTGGCCGATGTCGCGGCCTGGGTGGCGCTCGCCAACACGGCATCGGCGAAGAACTCGAGCCAGGCTTCCCAATCGCCCGTCAGGCGCACCGCGTTCAGCAACTCGTAATACGTCTGCCGGTGCTCCTTGAAATGAAGACTCAAGTACAGCATCGGCTCGCGCATCAGCCCGTCCGCCGAGATCTGCAGCGCGATCAGCAGCCGACCCAGCCGCCCGTTGCCGTCGAGGAAGGGGTGGATGGTCTCGAACTGCACGTGCGCCAGCGCCGCCTTGACCAGTGGTGGTGTCGGTTCGGGCAGGTCGTGCAGGAAGCGCTCGAAGAGGTGCAGGCAGTCTTCGATTTCGTTGACTGGAGGTGGCACGAACACCGCGTTGCCCGGCCGTGTGCCGCCGATCCACACCTGGCTGCGGCGAAACTCGCCGGGCGTGAGCGTGGCGCCGCGTCCGTGGTCGCCGATCAGCACGGCATGCACTTCGCGGAGCAGCCGCAGCGACAGCGGAAATCCACCGCGCAGCCGCTGCAGGCCGTGCTCCAGCGCCGCCACGTAGCGACTCACCTCGCGCGCGTCTTCCAGCGACACGCCCGGTTGCTCGTCGAGTTCGAACAACATCAGGTCGGCGAGCGAAGATTGCGTGCCCTCGATCATCGACGACAGCACCGCCTCCTTGCGCACGAAGCTGTAGAGCAGCAGCGCCGCGTTCGGCAGCAGGTCGCTCACCGCGTCGAGCCGGCCGAGTGCCACCAGCGCGGCGTCGAAGCGGCCGCGCAGCGCCGGCGTCCAGTCGATCGCCGGCCGCGGCGGCAGGGGCGCCGGGACGAAGGCCTGGAACGACTCGTCAGCGGTGGCAACCTTGAGGTAACGGCCTTGCAGCGGGCGCTTCATCGGTGGCGGGAACCTAAAATAGCGGCAAGCGTTATTTTAGGATGATGAGGGTTTGTAAAACAATCCCAGCGGCCGGGCAGGCGCGGATGAACTCACTGCGCACGGCTATAGATCTCCCAGGAAGGCGCGGTGCTGGAGGGAGGCGAAGAGGGCGTCGAGTTGAGCGAGCGCGGCGCGATGGGCAGTCTTCAGTGTCTCCATCGCGGCAACTTGCTGTGTGAAATCGCGCTGCAATCCAATCGGAGGGACGGGAATGGCCAAACTTCTGAGGCGTCCCATGCTGATACGGATACGAGTCTGCCCGTGCATCAGGTCTTGTGCCATGCGCTGCGTACCCGGTTGGTTTAGCAGGAAGCAGACGAACTCCGAAGTTGCGGTCCGTTCGTCGGGGCGAATCTGAACGCAATCGGCTTTGTTCAATGCGACTGAAAGCCACCTCGGTTGGATGCATGCGCGGAGGTTCGGGTCGCCCAACGTGCCCACGAGGACATCACCGGGAAGACACTCATGCTTTTTCAGATTCCTGAAGTGGTCCTCGGAAATGTAGGCAGCATCGGCGCCAAGGAACTCGCCTACGCCGATGTTTTGCAGACGCACGACTCGAACTCCGCTCGCCCTGTAGTGATCACTCTTCAAGTTTGAGCCGAACGGCCCATCCGAAAATTTCGTCCCGAGCGTGCACAGTTGCGCACAGGGCCAGCCCTTCGGATTCGTCGCCGGGTCGCCGAACATGTCGAGGAAGATGGATTGGGTGAGGGCGTCGAGTTGGGCGAGGGCGGCGCGGCGCTTGGCCCGCAGCGCGTCCGCCTTGTCCAGGATCTCCGCAATCCGTCGCTGCTCGGGGAGGGCTGGAAGGTGGAGCTTGAGCTTCAAGCAGCGGCCAACGTTGAGATTCGAAATGTTGGTGGTCTGCTGGCCGAAGCTCCGTACCGTGGCTTGAGTGCGGTCCGACGCGAACCAACGGAATAGGTACCGGGGATCGACCTTCGCGGGATTCGCGCGAAGAACAGAGATGAACCCGCCGAACGTGGACCGCCAGGGGAGGCTGGGCACCAAGCAGCATTTCCCGACCAAGTTCCAACTGTTCGCACTCGATACGAGCACGTCTCCGGGAATCAGGTACTGATCCTCGCGCCTTACGAACGACTGGGGAATGCCCCACACATCGCATAGGTCGAGTTCCGTCTGCACGTTCTTCGTTCGCATGCAGGCTGCAGCGCCTGGCGTGTCGACGGGTACTACATCCTCCGGTTTGAACGTGATTCCGCGAATGAATGCCGCGACGTCGCTCAGTTCTACTGCTGCCAACGCGGTCATCCCAGCATCCCCTCCAAGTCCTTCATCCCCCGCTGAATCTCCTCCTCCAGCTTCGCCAGATCGGCGAGGATCTCTTTCGGTGCGCGGTGTTCGACCGCGTCGTGTACCACCTCCTTGTAGCGGTTGAGCGAGAGGTCGTAGCCCTGTGCGGCGATGTCTGCTCGCGACACGCAGAAGCTCTGCGCCGTGCGCGGACGTTCGCGCTCGGCGCCATTGCGCTCGGCCCAGCGCGCCAGCACGTCGGGTAGGTTGTTCTTGCCGTGCTCGTCCCCGTCGAGCGTGCTACGCGGCACGGGGCCGAGCTTGTCTTCAGGCAGCAGCGGCGTACGCTTGTCGTCGAGGCTCCAGCCGTCGGCCTGGACATCGTAGAACCAGACCTGATCGGTGCCGCCGGAGTTGGTTTTGGTGAACAGCAGGATGGCGGTGGACACGCCGGCGTAGGGCTTGAAGACGCCGCCGGGCAGCTTGACGACGGCGTCGAGCTTCTGGTCCTCGACCAGCATCCGGCGCAGTTGCTTGTGCGCGGTGCTCGAACCGAACAGCACGCCGTCGGGAACGATCACCGCGGCGCGGCCGCCGGGCTTGAGCAGGCGCAGGAAGAGCGCCAGGAAGAGCAGCTCGGTCTTCTTCGTCTTGACGATCTGCAGCAGGTCCCTGGCGGTGTTCTCGTAGTCCAGGCTGCCGGCGAAGGGCGGATTGGCGAGCAGCAGCGTGTACTTTTCCTCCTCGCCGGCGTGGTCCTGCGCCAGCGAGTCGCGGTAACGGATGTCGGGGTTCTCGACGCCGTGCAGCAGCATGTTCATGCTGCCGATGCGCAGCATGGTGTTGTCGAAATCGAAGCCGTGGAACATGCGGTGGTGAAAGTGCTCGCGCCGCCCGGCGTCGTGCAGGAGGTTCGGGTGGCGCTGGCGCAGCACCTCGCCCGCCGTGACCAGGAAGCCGGCCGTGCCGCAGGCCGGGTCGCAGATCACGTCGCTCGGCTGCGGCGCGGTCAGTTCGACCATCAGCCGGATGATGTGGCGCGGCGTGCGGAACTGACCGTTCTGTCCGGCGCTGGCGATCTTGCCGAGCATGTACTCGTAGACGTCGCCCTTGGTGTCGCGGTCCTCCATCGGCACGGCGTCGAGCAGGTCCACCACCTTGGCCAGCAGCGCCGCCGACGGAATGGTGAAGCGTGCATCCTGCATGTGCTGCGCGTAGGTCGAGCCGTCGCCGCCGAGCGTGCGCAGGAAGGGGAAGACGTGCTCGCTGACCACGGCGTACATCTCGCTCGCGGCGAAGTGCTTGAAGTGCGACCAGCGCAGGTTTTCGAAGGAGTGGCCGCCGTTCTTGCCGATGCCGTCGTTGCCCTCGGGGAAGATCCGGCGCGCCATCGGCGTTCCGAGCCGGGCGGAGCGGTTCTCTTCCAGCGTGTGCAGGTCGTCCAGCCGGCGCAGGAAGAGCAGGTAGGTGATCTGCTCGATCACCTCCAGCGGGTTGGAGATGCCGCCGGACCAGAAGGCGTTCCAGATCTGGTCGATCTGGCTCTTGATGTTGCCGGTGATCATGAGGAAATGCTCCGAATGGTTGTCTCGTTGCGCTTTCGCGGCGTGCTCGCGTTTGCCACGCATTGGGCCCACAGCGCGGGTCGTCGTCGAGCAGTTCGCTACGCCAACGGCGTCCTGTCCACCTGCTGGCATATCCGGGACCGACAGTGCTCGTGCGCTTGAAATGCGGCAGGATCGGCCCGACCGGATTGTAAGCGCGAACGGCTGTCTGCAAGCACCTGCGTGTACAAAGCCCGCGTGAAGGGCTGGGTGCTTCGTGATCCGCGCTTGTCGGGCACAGGCCACGGGTCATCGTTGTTCCTGCCGCTGCGGAAGAACCGTTGCGCGTCTTCGCTCATCGCTGGTGGAGCGGCGGCGAAGGTCAAGATGGAAAGCGCTGCAGGGAGGATAGCACGCCATCACAGGACGGCAGGCGTCGCCTGGTGTCAGAGCTCTCTTCCGTGAATCGCACTCGACGAAAGCGGTCGGTGACTTCTCTTGTTCGCATTGACAACAGCTACACGTCTGGCTACGATTCGTGTGGCTGTTGTGTATACATCAAGACAGGAAGGGGAATCCATGCGCGATGCCGCCATCAACCTGCGGGCCCTGCCCGAACAGCGGGATCTGATTGACCACGCCGCGCAGTTGCTCGGCAAGAACCGCTCCGACTTCATGCTGGAGGCAGCTTGCGACAGAGCACAAGCTGTGGTGCTCGACCAGGTGTTCTTTGCCTTGGATGAGGACAAGTTCCGCCAGTTCACGCAACTGCTCGATGCGCCTCCGGCAAGAAATCCGGGCCTCGAACGACTCATGGCCGTCAAGGCTCCCTGGAGCGCCAAGACCGGTAAGCGATGAGCCGGCAATTCGGCGCGCCGCAGCCGCTGGCGGGAGCACACAGCGTCGACGACTTCGCGTGCGGTGAGGTGACGCTCGACGACTGGCTCAAGCGCCGGGCCCTTGCCAATCAGTCCAGCGGCGCCAGCCGCACCTTCGTGGTGGTCGACCAGGAAGGTCGCGTCGTCGGTTACTACGCCATGGCCGCCGGTGCTGTGTCGCACCAACTGGCGACCAGCAAGATCAGGCGCAACATGCCGGATCCTGTTCCGATCCTGGTGCTGGCGCGGCTCGCCGTCGATCGTCGCGCTCAAGGGTTCCATCTGGGGCCGTCCTTGCTGCAGGACGCCGTCAATCGTGCGAGCGCTGTAGCCGAACACGCAGGCGTCAGAGCGTTGCTGGTGCGCGCACTCCATGATCGCGCCAGACAGTTCTACGAGCACTACGGGTTTCAAGCCTCACCTGCGCATCCGATGACGCTCATGTTGCGTCTGCCGAGTTTGATCCCGTGAGGCGCGGCTTGACTCCGTCAGAACGTGCGCGTGAATCGGCCTCGACTGACAGCCACGTCATGAACCAGCGCGAGGCCGGGAATCTGGTGGGCAGCCTCTATGCGTGAGGGTTCTGGGGGATGGCACCCCGTGGGACGCGGTGAAAAGTCGTCCTGGCGGAAGCGGTGAGATTCGAACTCACGGACGGTTGCCCGTCGCCGGTTTTCAAGACCGGTGCAATCGACCACTCTGCCACGCTTCCTGCAAAAACACTCGAGACTGTCTTCTGCCGTTTCGACGCATCCCCACATGCGTCCGTTCAGCCCGGCGGCGGTGGCGGAGACGCGCCACCCATTCGCCCTGAACTTCCCTCGCCGAGTTGCTGAAACATCGCGTTTCGCTGGCGGCAAGTCCGACTTCCGGAATGCTGCGAACTGGGCTCGGCAAGGCGACGAATGATAGCACGCGCGTCGCAGCGCTGTGCCATGGCCGCACCGCCATGTCCCCCCGGGGCTCGTCGACGTTGCAACTTTTCCCCCACTTGGCTAGTCTTAGGGGCGTAGTCGCATATCAATTACAGGAGGAACACGCAATGCAACCCCAGTATCAGATGACCAACCAGGCAACCCAGGAGATGGCGCTGCAGCAGAACCGGGTTCTGCGCAACACGTTCATGCTGCTTGCGTTGACCATGGTGCCGACCGTCATTGGCGCGCTCGTCGGCGTTCAGTTGAAGTTCTCGTTCCTGGCCGGCAGCCCGTTCCTGTCTTTCCTGCTCTTCCTCGGCATCGCCTTCGGCTTCATGTGGGGAATCGAGCGGACCAAGGACAGCGGCATGGGTGTTGTCCTGCTGCTCGGCTTCACCTTCTTCATGGGCCTGATGCTGTCGCGCATCCTGCAGGTGGCGCTCGGCTTCAACAACGGCGGTTCGCTGATCGCCATGGCGGCCGGTGGCACCGGGGTGATCTTCTTCACGCTCGCCGGCGTGGCGACAGTGACCAAGAAGGATTTCAGCTTCCTGGGCAAGTTCCTGTTCGTCGGCATGATCGTGGTTCTGCTGGCGGCGGTGGCCAACATCTTCTTCCAGATCCCGGCGCTGTCGGTGACGATCTCGGCGCTCGCTGTGATGATCTTCTCCGCCTACATCCTCTATGACATCAGCCGGATCGTCACCGGTGGCGAGGACAACTACATTTCGGCGACGCTGGCGGTCTATCTCGACATCTACAACGTCTTCGTCAGCCTGCTCAATCTGCTGATGATTTTCAGCGGCGATCGCGACTGATCGGTCACGGATGTTCGCGAGGAAAAGGCGGCTGCGGCCGCCTTTTTTTGTTCACTCCTCGAGGAAGGCGCGCCCCTGCAGCATGCGTGGGCCTGTTCGTCCGGCGATCTCGGCAAACGCGACGGTGTGGCGTGGCAACTGGGCGACGTTGCGAGCCGCCAGCAGGTCACGCAAGGCAACGAGTCGATGGCCTTTTTCCTGCCACGTGGCGAGCAGACGTTCGAAGGCGTCGCAAAACGTTATCCCCTCCAGCTCGGCGCGCAAAGTGAAGACATGGTCGCCGCTTATCGTCGTCGATGCCTCGATGACTTGCTCGACCGCCTGATCCGCGGAGGCGGCGCCGAGGAGCAGCAACTCGTCGATCGTCGGCAAGGTCGTTGGGATCTGTGGGCAACGCACGATTTCACCGTCGATGACGGGGAAGAAGGGATACTTGCCGCGGCAATCGCTGGCATAGCACAGGCCCAGGCGTTGCGTCAGACGCAGCGCATGGCGATTCATTCGCCAACCGGCGGCGCCGTGGGCCAGTGGCGGGGCGCCGAAAATCGCCTCGAAACGGCGCCAGGCCTGGGCCATTTCGGCCTCGACCCAGGCGTTGTCGGCCGACAGCACGCGGCGCTCCCAAAGCACGCGATTCCAGGCGTGAACGGCGACCTCGAAACCGGCAGCCAGCGTCTGGCGCATGCTGTCGGCAGCACGCGCGCCGATATCGGGAGCCGGCAGGAGCAGCCCCGACAGGCGTGTGGTGAGATCGTAGTGACGGCTGGGCGAGGACTTGTGCGCTTCGCGACCGCTGCAGTCCGGACCGAGAGCGAAGAAGAAGGTGGCCGAAGCGGCGTGCCGCTGCAGCAGGTCAATGAGCGCCGGGACGCCGACCAGCGTTCCGCGGCAGGTGTCGACGTCGATCTTGAGGGCGATGCGCTTCATCGGACGGGCACCGGTGACTGAAGCATGGCGGAGGAGGGCCGACGACGGGCGTCAGACAAGGAGCAGGCCGACGGCGACCTTGCGGCCTTCACCCATCAAGACGTTGTAGGTGCGGCAGGCGGCCGGCAAATCCATGACCTCGAGCCCCTTTTGCAGCCGCACCAGCGGCCGCAGCAGTTCGGGGCTGGGGAAGCGCAGCCGGTCGCCGGTGCCGAGCAGAACGATTTCGGCATCGAGCGAAGCGAGCAGTTCGATGTCGCCGACGCTCAGCGTTTCGAAGGTGGCGTTCGTCCAGTCCGGGATCAGCCGATCCGGCAGCACGGCGAGATTGCAGGTGTGGCGAATTCCGTTCACGCTCACGTAGCCGGTACCGTAAGCGGTGAAAGTGTTCAGGCCGGCGTTTCTGTCGAGCTGCAGTTTCATGAAAATTGCGGTGCACAGGACGTTAAAGTAGGATTATAGCTTTTTTGTCGATCGCGTTCCGGGGCTGGCAGGGTGTGGTCGCCGCCCTGCGCCGGGAGCAGATCGCGGCATCGGTCAACGCACCGACCATTAACCGAGTTTGCGCCATGAGAGAGTTTTCCCGCATCAAACGCCTGCCCCCCTACGTCTTCAGCATCACCAGCGAGCTGAAGATGGCCGCACGTCGGCGCGGTGAAGACATCATCGACATGAGCATGGGCAATCCGGACGGCCCGACGCCGCAGCACATCACCGACAAGCTGGTCGAGGCGGCGCTGCGCGAGAACACGCATGGCTATTCGATCTCCAAGGGAATACCCCGGCTGCGCAAGGCGATCTGCGACTGGTATCAGCGGCGCTACGATGTGACTTTCGATCCGGACAGCGAAGCGGTGGTGACCATCGGCTCGAAGGAGGGTCTGGCGCACCTGATGCTGGCGACGCTCGATCGCGGCGATACCGTGCTGGTGCCGAATCCCTCGTACCCAATTCACATCTATGGAGCGATCATCGCCGGCGCCGACATCCGCTCGGTGCGCATGACCCCCGATGTCGACTTCTTCGAGGAGGTCGAGCGCGCGATCCGCGAGTCGATTCCGAAGCCGAAGATGATGATTCTCGGCTTCCCGAGCAATCCGACGGCGCGCTGCGTGGACCTCGAGTTCTTCGAGCACATCGTCGCGCTGGCCCGCCAGCACGACATCCTGGTCGTGCATGACCTCGCCTACGCGGATATCTGCTTCGATGGTTACCAGGCGCCGTCGATCATGCAGGTCGCCGGCGCGCGCGACGTCGCCGTCGAGTTCTTCACGATGTCGAAGAGCTACAACATGGCCGGCTGGCGGGTTGGCTACATGGTCGGCAACCAGGAACTGTGCCACGCGCTGGTACGCATCAAGAGCTACCATGACTACGGTACCTTCACGCCGATCCAGGTGGCGTCGGTGATCGCGCTCGACGGTCCGCAACAGTGCGTCGAAGAGGTACGCCAACTGTACCAGGGCCGGCGCAACGTTCTCGCCAAGGGCTTGCACGAAGCCGGCTGGATGGTCGATGTGCCGAAGGCGTCGATGTACATCTGGGCGAAGATTCCCGATGCCTATCTGAAAATGGGTTCGCTCGAATTTGCCAAGAAGGTGCTCAGCGATGCCAGGGTGGCGGTGTCGCCCGGTGTCGGCTTCGGCGAGTATGGCGACGACCACGTTCGCTTTGCCCTGATCGAGAACGAGGAACGCACGCGGCAGGCGGTACGTGGAATCAAGGACATGTTCAGGAAGGATGGGCTGCTCTAGGCCGATGCGATGAAACCGATATTCAAGTCAAACAAGCTCGACAACGTCTGCTATGACATCCGCGGCGCCGTGCTGCAGAAGGCGAAGCAGATGGAGGACGAGGGCCACCACATCATCAAGCTCAACATCGGCAACCTCGCCGCTTTCGGCTTCGAGGCGCCCGAAGAAATCCAGCTCGACATGATCCGCAACCTGCCGAATGCGGCGGGTTATTCGGACTCGAAGGGGATCTTCTCGGCGCGCAAGGCCGTCATGCATTACACGCAGCAGAAGCACATCAAGGGCGTGACGCTGGAGGACATCTATATCGGCAACGGGGTCTCGGAGCTGATCGTGATGGCGATGAATGCGCTGCTCAATGCCGGTGACGAAGTACTCGTGCCGGCGCCCGATTACCCGTTGTGGACGGCCGCGGTGAGCCTGTCGAGCGGGACGCCGCGGCATTACCTCTGCGATGAAGCGAACGACTGGCTACCCGACCTCGACGACCTGCGCGCCCGCATCACGCCGCGGACGCGTGCGCTGGTGGTGATCAACCCCAACAATCCGACCGGCGCGCTGTATCCGGAAAGCGTCCTGCGCGAGATGGTCGCCATCGCGCGCGAATACGGCCTGATCATCTACGCCGACGAGGTTTACGACAAGGTGCTCTACGACGGGGCGACGCACACGGCGATCGCCTCGCTGTCGCAGGACGTGCTGACGGTGACCTTCAACGGCTTGTCGAAGAACTACCGCTCATGCGGCTATCGCGCCGGCTGGATGGTGGTTTCCGGCGACCTGCGCGAAGCGCGCGACTACATCGAGGGACTCGACATGCTCGCCTCGATGCGCCTGTGCGCCAACGTGCCGGCGCAGCACGCGATCCAGACCGCGCTCGGCGGCTATCAGAGCATCGACGACCTGGTCGCGCCGGGCGGCCGCATGTGCCGGCAGCGCGATCTGGCGCACGCCTTGATCACGGCCATACCCGGGGTCACCTGTGTCAAGCCCAAGGCGGCCTTGTACATGTTTCCGCGTCTCGACCCAGAGATCTATCCGATCGAGAACGACCAGGACTTCATTGCCGAACTGCTGCAGGAAGAGCGCGTTCTGCTCGTCCAGGGCAGCGGTTTCAACTGGCCTGCTCCCGACCACTTCCGCCTCGTTTTTTTGCCCTATGAAGACGATCTGCGCGACGCCATCGCGCGCATCGCGCGTTTCCTTGCCGGCTATCGCCAGCGCGGCGGCAAGCGGCTCAGGCTGGCCGGCGCGGTCGCCTGACGTCGCCGATCGGCACTTTGCAGAGCCTCGATGGCCGAGGCCCAACCCTCAACCCTTACTGCCCACTGTCCCATGAAACCTATCAACGTTGGACTTCTCGGCATCGGCACCGTCGGTGGCGGCACCTACTCGGTACTCAAGCGTAACGCTGAAGAAATCACCCGTCGCGCCGGTCGTCCGATTCAGGTCGGTATCGTCGCCGACCGCAATCTGGAACGGGCGCGGCAGCGTACCGGGGGAACATGCCGCGTGATCGACGACCCGTTTGCCGTCGTCAGTGACCCCGAGGTCGACATCGTCGTCGAACTGATCGGCGGTTGTGATGTCGCCAAGGCGCTGGTTCTGCAGGCGATCGACAACGGCAAGCACGTGGTCACCGCCAACAAGGCCCTGCTTGCCAAGCACGGCAACGAAATCTTTGCCGCTGCCCAGGCAAGGGGGGTCATGGTCGCCTTCGAGGCCGCTGTCGCCGGCGGCATCCCGATCATCAAGGCACTGCGCGAAGGCCTGACGGCCAACCGCATCGAGTGGATCGCCGGGATCATCAACGGCACGACCAACTTCATCCTCTCCGAGATGCGCGACAAGGGCATGTCCTTCGCCGCGGTGCTGGCGGAAGCGCAGCGTCTCGGCTATGCGGAAGCGGACCCCACGTTCGACATCGAAGGAGTCGATGCGGCGCACAAGCTCTCGATCATGTCGGCGATTGCCTTCGGCAACTCGATGAGCTTCGACCAGGCCTACATCGAAGGCATCAGCAGCCTCGATGCGGCCGACATCCGCTACGCCGAACAGCTCGGTTACCGCATCAAGCTGCTCGGGATCACCAAGCGCACGGCCGAGGGTGTCGAGCTGCGCGTCCATCCGACGCTGATCCCGGCCAGGCGGCTGATCGCCAACGTCGAGGGAGCGATGAACGCCGTGCTGGTCAAGGGCGACGCCGTCGGCGCGACGCTCTACTATGGCAAGGGCGCCGGCGCCGAGCCGACGGCGTCGGCGGTGATTGCCGATTTGGTCGACGTCACGCGCATGCACACCGCCGACCCCGAGCATCGCGTCCCGCATCTTGCCTTCCAGCCCGGGGCGATGGTCGACCTGGCGATCCTGCCGATGGCGGACGTCGTGACCAGCTACTACCTCCGCCTGCGCGTCGACGACCGGCCGGGCGTCCTCGCCGACGTCACGCGCATCCTCGCCGACGATGGCATCTCGATCGTCGCCATGATCCAGCGCGAGCCGGGCGAGGGCGAAGAGCAGACCGACATCATCATGCTGACCCACAAGACGCGCGAAAGGAATATCGACACGGCGATCGCCGGCATCGAGGCGCTGTCGGCGGTCAAGTGCAGGATCATCCGCCTGCGGCTCGAAGAGCTGCAATAATACTGTCGGCGGCCTGGCGCGCCGCCCGCAGTGCGCGTGCCGCGGTAGATCCGGCGCGGCGGGTCGCCGCAGACCCTCCGGGTGCTCCGCGAAAGTGTCGAAGGGCCGGAGCATCCGCCTCGCCCGGCTGGTGTATCCCTTGCGTCCGCAGGAGGCAGCAATGATGCGAATACTGGCCCTCGGGCTGCTGTTGATGCTCTCCAGCGTCGCTTCTGCGCAGCCCACCGCGCAGCCGACAGGACAGCCTTCGGCGCGCCCGGTCTTCGCCATCGACCCCGGCGTGCATGCCGGCAACGCCCACCGTATCGCGGCAACCCCGGACGAGCGTCACCTGATCACCGTCGGACTCGACAAGACCTTGCGCATCTGGGACGCGGACAGCGGTCGTCAAGCGCGGCGGCTGATCTTGCCGGTGGGCGGCCGCAACGACGGCCTGCTCTACGCGCTGGCCCTGTCGCCGGACGGCAGCCTGGCCGCGGTTGGCGGCAGCCTCTACAGCCTCGGCAAGGGGCGCTCGGTCGCCATCGTCTCGCTGCAGGACGGCCGCATCGTGCGCGCCTTCTCCGGCTTCGAGTCGCCGGTGACGGCGCTCGCCTGGTCGCGCGACGGCCGCCTGCTGGCGGTCGGTTTCGCCGACGACACGGGTGGCACTGAACACGGCCTGCGCGTGATCGAGATCGACACTGGGCGTAGCGTGTACGAGGATCGCTCGCTCGAAGGGCATGTCGCGGCGCTTGGCTTTCGCGCCGACAACACGTTCTTCGCGACCACGCACAACTTCCCCGCCGCCAGTCGGGTCGCCCTCTACAAGCCGGCCGGCGCCGGTTTCGATCGGGTTGGCGAGCGCGTCCTGGCCGACCGTGGCGCCTTTCGCGCCTACTGGACGGCCGACGAACGGGCCTTCTTTGTCTTCGGTCACGGCCTCTACGATGGCGAGTCGCTGGCGCCGCTGCCCTACCGCCTGAGCCGCAGCGCCATGCCGAACGGGATTCGCTCGTTGGTCATTCGCGAATCGCCCGATGGCCGCCATATCTTCGGCGCCGCGACCAGTCGCGAAAGCGCGAGCGGGCTCATCCGCCGCTGGAGTGGTGCCGGTTACCAGCGCCAGAGCTACGATGACCTGCGAATTCCCGACCGCCGGGTGGCCGATATCGTGACCCTGCGCAACGGCGGTGTCGCCTACATCTCGGAGGACGGGGCGATTGCCGCCGTCGGCCCGGACATGCAGTTGCTGTGGCGCAACGCGCGCGCGGTGGCCGAACTCGACGGTCATCCCGAGGCGCTGCGCGTGTCTGCCGACGGGCGTCAGGTCGTGCTGCCGGCGGCCAACGAGCAGGGCAGCCGGCTGATCGCCTTCAACCTCGACGAGCCGGGCTTCGTCAGCGTCGACAGCACTCGCCAGCAGTGGCAGGCACCGCTGACCAGTCGCCCGGGGATGAGCGTGCTGGCCTGGCAGGGGACGAGCGACGGCACGGTCAATGGCCAGCCGTTGCCGAAGAAGAACCGGCGCGAGCGCTCGCTGTCGGTCGCCGTACATTCGAGCGAGGATGCCCTGGTCTTCGGTTCGTCGCACCGTTTTCTGCGCAAGGTCAGCGGCCAGGGCCGCGAGCTGTGGGTGCGTTATCTGCAGGCCGATGTCGTCGCCGTGAACCTGATCGAGTCGCGCGGTCTGGTCGTCGCTGCGACGCTCGACGGATTCATCCACCTGCTGCGCTGGGGCGATGGCGAGCCGGTGATGAGCTATTACCTGCAGCCGGGCGACCGCAAGTGGCTGGCGATTTCGCGCGCCGGCTTCTACGAGGCGGCGATCGGCGCCGAGGACCATGCCGGCTGGATCGTCGGCAGCGACCCGGGGCGGACTGCCGATTTCTTTCCGCTGTCGCGTTTTCGTGCCAACTTTCTCCTGCCGGGAATGGTTCGCCAGGTTCTTGCCGCCAACGACCAGCGCCGCGGTATCGCGGCGGCGAAGCGCGAGCGCGAGACGCGGCGAACGCCTGAAGGAGCCCCGCCTTCCCGTTCCGGCGACGACAGCACGCCGCCCGTGCCCACGCCGACACCGGCGGCGAGCAGCAGCAAGGGCCGGCTCGCCGAACTCGACGAAGGGCAGGGCCAGGAGATCAGCCCGCCTGCCGTCGATCGCCTACCACCGGTGATCGACATCATCAAGCCCGGATACGAAGTCGGCGTCAGCGAGCCGCGGCTCACTCTCGCCTATCGTGTGCGCACGCCCGCCACCGCACCGGTGACCCGGGTGCGCGTCCGCGTCAATGGCCAGGAGGTGCCACAGGCCGCCGAGACGCGCGGGCAGCGACCGGTGCGCGAGGAGACGCGCAACCTGACCATCGAGCTGCCGAGCGACGATGCCGAGGTCCAGTTGATTGCCGAGAACGCCGCCGGCGCCTCCGTTCCGGTCGTCGTGCGCGTGCGCTATCAGGGTGAGAAGAAGGCGGCTCCCGGCAGCGACCTCTACGTCCTTGCCGTTGGCGTCTCGGCCTACGACAAGCCCGAGTACCGTCTTGGCTTGGCGGCGAAGGACGCCGAGGATTTCGGCAAGCTGATCCGGCAACAGGAAGGAGCCCTGTACCGCAAGGTCGTCGTTCGCATGCTGGTGGACAGCGCCGCCTCGAAGCAATCGGTCGAGGCGGCGCTGGCCTGGCTCAAGGACAGCGTCGGGCCGCGCGATACGGCGATGGTCTTCCTCGCCGGGCACGGGATCAACGACGGTCGCGGCGACTATCTCTACCTGCCGCGTGACGCTGACGTGGCACGTCTGCAAGCCACCGGCGTCCCCTTCTCGCTGATCCGCGGCACGCTGACCAGCCTGCCGGGGCGAACGCTGATGTTCGTCGACACCTGCCATGCCGGCAACGTCGTCGGGTCCGCGCGGCAGCGCCTCGACAACACGGAAGCCATCAACGAACTGGCCAGCAGCGAGAACAATATCGTCGTCTTCGCGTCGTCGGCCGGCGCGCAGGAATCGATCGAGGATGCCAAGTGGGGTAACGGCGCGTTCACCAAGGCGCTGCTCGAAGGGCTGCGCGGCGAGGCCGACGTCAAGAAACGTGGCCGCGTCACCTACAAGCAGCTCGACGCCTACGTTTCGGACCGCGTCGATGAACTGACGCAGGGACAGCAGACACCGGTGACGCCCGTACTCCAGGGTGTGCCCGACTTCATCATCGCGCTGATCGCCCAGTTGCGGCGGCAGTAGACACCCACAGAAAGCCAATCGCCATGCGCTCACCTCCTCTCGCCGGACTCCGCGTCCTCGATCTCACCCGCCTCTTGCCGGGGCCACTCGCCAGCATGCACCTCGCCGACCTCGGCGCCGACGTCATCAAGGTCGAAGACACCGGCGCCGGCGACTACGCGCGCAGCGCCGGGGCGGTGCACGGGGACATCAGCTACTTTCAGCTCGTCAATCGCAACAAGCGCAGTCTCTGTCTGGACCTCAAGCAGGGCGCCGGCGTCGACGCGTTCCTGCGCCTCGCCGCGACCGCCGACGTGATCCTCGAGGGCTTTCGCCCCGGCGTCGTCGACAAGCTAGGCATCGGTTATCAGGCCGTTGCCGAGCTCAATCCGCGCATCGTGTATGGCGCGATCACCGGCTATGGGCAGGACGGGCCGTACCGGGACCGCGCCGGCCACGATCTGAACTACCTCGGCTACTGCGGCCTGCTCGACCAGATCGGCCTGCCCGGCAGCGCTCCGGCGGTGCCGAATTTTCAGATCGGCGACCTCCTCGGCGGTTCGCTGACCGCGCTCGTCGGCGTTCTCGCCGGTGTCGTCGATGCGCGCAGCAGTGGCCGTGGCCGTTACGTCGATGTGTCGATGACCGACGCGGTGTTCGCGCACACCATCTTTCCGCTGCTGGCCGTGCTGGGCCTGGGGCACGCGCTGCCGCGTGGCGAGGACGTCCTCTCCGGCGGCATGCCGAGTTACGGCGTCTATGCGACCAGTGACGGTCGCCACTTCGCGGTCAGTGCGATGGAGCCGAAATTCTGGCAGGGGTTTTGCGAGGCGGTCGGCCGTCCCGACCTCAAGCCGTTCGCCTTCGCCACCGGCGCCGAGGGTCAGCGGATCCGGCGCGAGCTGGAAGCGGCCTTCGCGCAACGCAGTTTCGCCGACTGGACGGCGGTGTTCGAGCGCGTGGATTGCTGCGTCACGCCGGTGTTGCGCCTCGAGGAGAGTCTCGAGAACGAGCAACTGCAAGCGCGTGGCATGATCGTCGAGGTCGCCGGCGTCAAGCAGTTCGCGCCGCCGTTCAAGATCAGCGAAGTGCCGTTCGCGGTGCGCCTGCCGCCGCCAGCCGCCGGCGAACACAGCGACGAAGTTCTCCGCGAGGCCGGTTTCAGCGCCGACGAAATTGCCCGCCTGCGCGCGCAGAAAGTGATCTGACGTCGTTCGCGGGTGCCGCGACGATGCAGGGCGTTTTCCTGCTGCTTCCCGATTTTGGCCTGATCCTGCTCGGCTGGGGACTGCGTCGCGGCATGGATCTCGGCGACACGCTCTGGGCCGGTCTCGAGAAGCTGGTGTACTTCGTGCTCTTTCCCGCCCTGTTGTTCAACGCCCTGGCGCGCACGCGCATCGACTTCGCCACGGCGGCACCGCTGATCGCCAGCGGTGCCGCGGCGACCGTCTGCGGCATCGCCCTCGCCCTGCTGGCGCGTCCGCTGTTCAGGCAGGATGGGAGCGCTTTCGCTTCGCGCTTTCAGTGCGCGTTCCGCTTCAACTCCTACATCGGTCTGGCGGTGCTCGGCAAATTGCATGGCGCTGCCGGCATCGCGACGATGGGCCTCCTGATCGGCGCCATGGTGCCGCTGGTGAACCTCGCTTCGGTCTGGATGCTGGCGCGGCAGGGAAACCTCGGCGTCGGTCGCGAAATGGCGCGCAATCCGCTCGTTCTCGCCTCGCTTGCCGGCTTTGCCTTCAGCACCAGTGGCCTGACGTTGCCGGACTTCGCGAGCCATTTCCTCGGTCGGCTCGGCGACGCGGCAGTCGCCCTCGGTCTGCTGGCGGTTGGTGCGGCGCTCAGGCTGCGCGGTCCCACCGGGTCGCCTCTCGGGTCCTGCTATCTGCTGGCCGTTAAACTCATCGCCGTACCGGCGGCGGCCTTGCTCGTGGCCCTGAGTCTCGGCCTGGGGCGCGTCCATCTCGACGCCGCCGTGCTCTTCGCCGCCTTGCCGACGGCGACTTCCGCGTACATCCTGACCCAACGCATGGGTGGCGACGGTGCAGGCGTTGCCTGGCTGGTTTCAGCCAATACGCTGGCCGCGATGGCGACGCTACCGCTCTGGCTGAGCATCGTGCTGCGCTACTGAGCGAACGAATGAGGCTCCTGCGGCGGTTCAGCGCTCCGGATGGCAAGGACGCCGACCGAGATGTTATCGCTGCCGCCGCGCTCGCGCGCCAGTTCGATCAGTTGGCGGCAGGCTTCTTCGGCCTCCGCGGAGGCGACGATCCGGGCGATCTCCTGCGTTTCGACCATATCCCAGAGGCCATCGGAGCACAGCACGAAGCAGTCGCCAGGTGTCGCCGCGTCGCAGGACTGCGCGACGAGCCACAGCTTGGCCTGCGTTCCCAACGAGCGCAGGAGGACATTGCGTGCCGGGTGGTGCAGCGCCTGCTCGGCGGTGATCATGCGGTTCTTCACCATTTCCGCGACGAAGCTGTCGTCGGTGGTCAGTTGCGTACACCGGCCGCCGACGCATCGGTACAAACGGCTGTCGCCGACATGCGCGAAGACGACGCGCGTGCCGATGAGAGCCAGCGCGGTGGCGGTGGTTCCCATGCCATCGAGCGCCAGATCCGCCTCGGAGGCACGGAATACCACGCCATTGGCCTCGCGCAGCGCCAGCGCCAGCGCCTGCCCCGGGTCATCGTCCGGCGCCGCGAAGTAGTGGCGGCAAATCGTCTCCACGGCCAGTGCGCTCGCCACTTCGCCGCCGTTGTGGCCGCCCATGCCATCGGCCACCACCGCCAGGACGCCGAGGCGTCGGCGCACGTCGGCGTCGCTCGGCGAAACGAAGGCGATCGAATCCTGATTGCTGCTGCGTACGCAGCCGATGTCGCTGGCCATGAAAGCGTCGACCGCATGATTCGGCGATGTGGCGCCCACCGACGGCTCAGCGGGGCTCTTGCCAACGCAGCGGCAAGGCCAGAAACCGCTTACCGCGCCTGCCAACCGCGAACTCCACTTGCCCATCTTCCTGTTCCTTGCGCTTGCGCATCGACCCGACTCGCGTGTTCAGCAGAGGCTCCGGCGTGAACACATCTGCCATTGTGCCAGTCTACCCGCCGCTTCGTGGATTTGGCGTGAATTTTGATCGTCCAACCCGCGGGCAGCGTGCTTGCCAGGTTGGGCAAGCCGCGGAAACCTGAAGTGAGCCAAAGTGTCGCCGAAACAGCCGGAACACGACGCTTTCGCCGCGGCGGGAAGGCCGACGTGCCGGTCAGGGTGCGCGGCGCCGAGAAGCGTGCCGGACGGCCCGTTCAACGCCAGGGAGGGATAACCCATGAGCATGCGCAGTCGCCAACCGGTCGAACAGGCCGACTTTCTCGTCGTCGGTGCGGGCATCGCCGGCGTCTCGGTCGCCTGGCATCTCTCGCCGCACGGTCGCGTCATCGTCCTCGAACGAGAAGCGCAGCCCGGCTATCACTCGACCGGACGCTCGGTCGCCGTGTTCGCCGAGAGCTACGGAAGCGCGCAGGTGCGCTTGCTCACCGTCGCCAGCCGTGCCTTCTTCGACGCGCCGCCCCTCGACTTTGCCGAGCACCCTCTGCTGACATCGCGTGGCCTCCTCTTCGTCGCCGGCCAAGGACAGGACGACCTGTTGGAGAAGGAATGGCAGGTTCTCGGTGCCGCCAACGACAGAATCCGGCGCCTCAGCGCGGCGCAAGCGTGCAGGATGGTGCCCGTTCTTCGCCCCGGGAAAGTGATCGGGGCGGTCTACGACCCGACCGCCGCGGACATCGATGTGAACGCGCTGCACCAGGGGTACCTACGCGGTCTCCGCCGGCAGGGAGGCCGTATCTTCGGCGATGCCGAGGTGACGGCGCTGACGCACGCCGACGGATTCTGGCGGGTGAGCGCCGGGGGTCGGGACTACGCCGCGCCGTGCGTGCTCAACGCGGCGGGTGCCTGGGCCGACACGATCGCGCGCCTGGCGGGCGTTGTGGCACTCGGCCTGCAACCCAGGCGCCGATCGGTGTTCGTCTTTCCGCCGCCGGAAAATCTCGGAACGAGGCACTGGCCCATGACGATCGGCATCGCCGAAGACTGGTATTTCAAGCCGGAGGCCGGCATGCTGCTCGGCTCGTCGGCGAACGCCGACCCGGTGGAGCCGCACGACGTGCAGGCCGAGGAACTGGACATCGCGACCGGCATCCATCGCCTGGAGGAGATGACCACTCTGAGCATCCGTCGCCCGACGCACACCTGGGCAGGTCTGCGTTCGTTCGTCGCCGACGGTGATCTGGTTGGCGGCGTCGACCCGCGTGCCCGCGGATTCTTCTGGGTAGCCGCGCAGGGCGGCTACGGCATCCAGACAGCGCCGGCGATGGGCGAAAGCTGTGCCGCTCTGGTGCGTGGGCTGCCGATTCCGCCGCACTTGGCGGCCTTCGGTCTGACGGCTGACATGCTCGCTCCGGCGCGTCTCTGCCGCTGAGCAGGCCGGCCGGCGCCAAATGGGGCTCCGGCCCGCGTCCGGGCCGGCTGTCGCCGCGATCCGGCGCTCAGGCTTTGGTCATCGCGCGCCCAAAGAAACCGCCGAGACGGCGCACCAGCCATTTCGGTGCGGCGCGGCTGAGGAGCGTGCTCGCCAGGTTCAGCCCGCCGGGCACGCTGATGACCTCGCCGTTCAGGCAGGCGTTGTAGCCTTCGATGGCGACGCTGCGGGCATCGCCCACGACGATGCCGGGCAGCTTCAACGCCTGCGACGCCTGCTGCGCGGCGTGCATCATCGGCGTCGCCGTGATTCCCGGGCACAAGGCCGAAACGGTGACGCCGGTGTCCCTGAGTTCCTCCGCCAAGGACTCGGTCAGTGACAGGACGTAAGCTTTCGTCGCCGCGTACGTTGCCAGCGATGGCACCGGCTGAAAGGCGGCGATCGAGGCGACGTTGAGGATTCGCCCGTAGCCCCGGGCGAGCATCGGCGGCAGGAAGTGCGCCAGCATGGCAGTCAGCGCAGAAACGTTGACCTCGATCAGTTGCCGATGGCGATCGGCCGCCATGCTGATGAATTGACCGTGTTCCAGCACGCCGGCGCAGTTCACCAGCACGTCGATGGCGCGCTTGCCACGCTTCATCTCGCCGGCGAGCTTCGCTGCGCTGCCGCACTGCGCCAGATCAGCGGCCGCCACCGAGGTCTGAACGCCATGTTGCGCGGACAGCATGTCCGCCAGCGCCTGCAACCTGTCGGCGCGGCGGGCCACCAGGACGAGATTGAAACCGCCCTCGGCAAAACAGCGGGCCAATTCCTCGCCGATCCCCGACGATGCGCCGGTGATCAGAGCCGTCCTGTCCTTGCCGATCCGGGAAGCTGTCATTGGCGTGTACCTGCCATCAGCGCGGGCATCAGCGACTCAGCGCCGCCATCATGTTGGCCGGGTAGCGCTCGCCGGCAGCCGCGTTGAACGGAAACTCGAGGTCGAGAGCCGCCAGTTGCGCGGGCGACAGCCGGACCGCGAGGGCGCCGACATTCTCGTCGAGGTACTTGCGCCGCTTGGTGCCAGGGATGGGCACGATGTCGTCCCCCTGCGCGAGCACCCAGGCGAGCGCGAGCTGGCCCGGTGTGCAGCCGATATCGTCGGCAAAGGCCTTGACCTTGGCGACGAGGGCAAGGTTCCTGGCGAAGTTTTCCCCCTGGAAGCGTGGGCTCGACCGCCGATAGTCGTCGGCGGCGAAATCCTCGGGTCGTGTGATCGCGCCGGTGAGGAAGCCTCTGCCGAGCGGGCTGTAGGGAACGAAGCCGACGCCAAGCCGACGACAGGCGGCGAGAACGCCGGCCTCCGGGTCACGCGACCATAGCGAATACTCGCTTTGCAGCGCCGTCACCGGGTGCACCCGGTGGGCGCGCTCGAGCGTTGCGGCGGAGGCTTCGGACAGCCCGATGTAGCGCACCTTGCCGGCCCGCACAAGATCGGCGAGAGCGCCGACCGTGTCCTCGATCGGCACGTTCGGATCGACGCGATGCTGGTAGTAGAGGTCGATCGTGTCCACGCCGAGACGCCGCAGACTGCCCTCGATGGCCCGCCGGACATACTCGGGGCGGCTGTCGAAGCCGCGTACCGACGCGTCCCGCGGATCGCGCAGGATGCCGAACTTGGTGGCGATGAACACTTCACTGCGCCGGCCCCTGATCACGCGCGCGAGGAGTTCCTCGTTGGTATGCGGGCCGTAGATGTCGGACGTGTCGAGGAAGTTGATTCCGAGATCCAGCGCGTGCTGCAGAGTGGCGAGCGATTCGGCGTCGTCGCGGCCGGCATAGAAATCGCTCATTCCCATGCAGCCGAGGCCGAGGGCGGATACGTGCGGGCCGTCGCGGCCCAGTTGTCGTGTCTCCATCTGTATCTCCAGCGAGGCAAAGTCCCAGCTTAGCATCTGGCGCGCTACCCCCGCCAGCGGCGGCGAACCTCGCTCGGCGGCTGGCGGCGACCCGTCAGCCGTCGGGAATGACGCGCCGTACCTGCACCGTCGCCGTCATTCCCAGGAACGCGTTGGCCGCCCCGAACCAGTTGCCGGAAATCGGCGACGCCTGGCTCGGGTCGCGCGCTACACCGACGCGGATCAGCTGGTTGCCGCCCAGCAGGTTGTTGGTCGGGTCGAAGGTCACCCAGCCGGCGCCGGGCAGATAGGCCTGCAGCCAGGCATGCGTCGCGCCGGCACCGACCGTGCCGGCGTCGCTGCCACTATCCAGCGCCTGGTCGTAGAGGTAGCCCGAAACGAAGCGGCTCGCCACGCCGAGACGCCGAATCGCTTCCATCATCAGCAGCGCGAAATCGCGGCAGGTCCCTGTCCCGAGGCTCAGGGTCTGCAGCGGTGTTTGCGTGCCCTCCCGTTCGCGCTGCGCGTAGCCGAAATGGTCGCGAATGAACTGGTTCATGTTCAACAGCAGATTGCGCGTGCCCGTCGGCCCGTCGGTGCGCATGAACTGGCGTGCCCAGTGCGTCAACACCCCATCGGGGTCGTCGTGGTGCGGGCGCATGTAGTGCTCCAGGTCGAAACGTTCCTCCACGGAATAGGCAAAAGGAAAGATCAGCGCGCTCGGCGAGAGCTGCAGTTCCGGGTATTGACTGTGCGCGTGTTCGATCGTGAACGAGCAGACGATCTTCAGTTCGCTGGCCGCGCCCAGCGGCGTCACCAGCGCCACCGAGTTGGAATGAGGATCCTGGATCATGCGCACGACGGCTTCGGGGCTGACCTGCAGGTCGGTGGCCAGGACCCGCTGGTCGTGGCTGTCGCGCGGGCGGAACATCACCCGGTGCTCGCCGAACGTTACCGGCGAGCTATATCGGTAGCAGGTGGTGTGAGTGATGTCGTACTGAACGGTCATGGGTGTTCAGGGTCGTGTGAATCGTCTGTGGTGCGCTCGCCTCTGCGTTAAGGCGCCGAAAAGTCATGGCCCCAGGAGCGGGCGCGTTACGGTCAGCGCCCCGCGTACCTCGCCGGCAGCATAGCCGGTAGCGCGATCGAGTGGGTAGTCCTTCGCCAGTGCCGCCTTGAGATCGTCCGCCAGGAGATCGCTCGGCCCGTGGCAGGTCAGGCAGACCTCGGCGACCGGCAGCGCTTTCATGTAGCGGTAGCTGCGCTTGCCGTCAGTGGCGGTGATGATCTCGCCGACTTCGATCTGCTCGGGTTTCGCGCCGTTGGCCGCCTTGATGTCGAAATCGGCGAGCTGTCGCGCTTCCCAGGCATCCGGCGTGCCGGTTGCCGGATTGCGCGTTCTCAGGCTGACGCGGCGAATGTCCCAACCCGTCTGCTGGCGCATTTCCTGCAGCAGTTGCGGCGCTTTCTCCTTGCAGACGGGGATGGCGCCGACCGGCCCCTGTTCCTTGACCGCCGTCTGCATCGCCTGGACGACCTTGGGCAGCACCGGCAGCGCCGTCTTGCGGGTTTCGGCGAGCAGGGACGCTGCATCCTGTGCCCAGGCGGGCTGAACGGCAGCAAGGAGAGAGAGCGAAACGAGAGCGGGTGTGACGAGCTTCATGGCAGCTTCCGGTAGCAGTGTATAAGTACATGCTAATTTACCACCTTCGACGCGCTGCTGTCATCAGCAATCGGCGGCTGCCCGCACGGCGTCGGCAGGCGGCGGTTCAGACTCGCCGGTCTGCGCCGCAGTCGCCACCTGCGGCGTCGGCCGCGCCGCGAAACGCCTCGCGCAGGCGCGCTTCCGGCAGGCGTTTGCCGATCAGTACAATCCGGGAGGTGCGCGTTTCGCCAGGCGCCCACACTTCACCGTAATCGAAGCCGGCGACGCGCTGGACTCCCTGAAAGATCAGCTTCCGATCTTCATCGGGGATCGCCAGGATGCCCTTGTAGCGCAGCAGCTCGTCGCCCAGTTCGTCGATCAGCGACTGCACGAAGGTGCCGATCCTGTCGAGATCGACTTCCCCGGCTTCGAGCAGGAACGACGAGATTTCGTCATCGTGCACGGCCGCTCGGCGCGACCAGCGCACGCCAGCCGGCGCGGTCACCGGCACGAAGCGGGCAGGGGAAGGGCTGCCGGAATCGGCGGCGAGCAGCGAGGAATCGAGATTGAAGCCGCCGATACCGAGCAATGAACCGGGCTCGGCGCGACCCTGTTGCAGTGACTGCTGCGGTGCACGCGGGTTGATGCCGTGCAGGCGCTCCGACAGCTCGACAATCGCGGCCGGATCGACGAGATCACACTTGGCGAGCAGCAGTCGGTCGGCGAAACCGACCTGACGCTGGACGACGGGATGTTGATCGAGCTGCTGGCCGGCGTGCAGTGCATCGACGACGACGACGATGCCGTCGAGCATGAAGTCGTCGCGCAACTCGGGCGCGGCAAAGAAGGTCTGGGCGACGGCGCCGGGGTCGGCCAGCCCGGTCGTCTCGATGAGGATCCAGTCGAAAGACAGTCTGCCCGAGGCGCGTTGCGCGGCCAGATCCTGCAGGCCACGTACCAGATCGGCGTTGACCGTGCAGCACACGCAACCGTTGGTCAGCTCGATGATGCCGCCCTGGTTGCGCGAAATGAGCTGGCTGTCGATATTGACGGCGCCGAACTCGTTTTCGACGACGGCGAAGTGCAGGCCGCCAGCGTGATTGAGCAGTTCGTTGAGAACCGTCGTCTTGCCGGCGCCGAGAAAGCCGGAGAGCAGGGTGACGGGGAGTGGTGCGGCGAGGGTCTGGTTCATGAGCGTTCGATACCCAGGAAAAGAGCGAAGACGAGGCGACGGCGGGCACCTCGTCTTCGTTGCACAAGCGTGCGGGCTTTACGTCCGGATCAACAACAGCCGCCGGAACGGCCGGAGCCGTACCTTGCTTCCTGGCGATTCCGGAAGAACTCGGTTTCGCTCATCACCGGCAGCTCGGGATGTGTCGCCCGCATGTGGGCGACGTAGGTGTCGTAGTCGGGCAGACCGACCATCAATCTGGCGGCCTGCCCGAGATACTTGCCGAATTTCGCGAGGTCGTTGAACAAGGATGTCAGGCCCTGGCGGTGGGGATGGCCTCGTACGGCATCTCGCGACTCGTGATCCTGTCTTCACGCCAGGCTTTCAGGCAGGCAATGATCGTGTAGAAAAGCATGCTGACCACGACGAAGATGAAGAAGGTGGCGAGCACGGCGTCCAGATGGTTGTTGAAGACGATCTGCTGCATCTGCTCGACGCTCTTTGCCGGCGCGAGAATCTCGCCCCTGTCGAGTGCGGCCTGGAACTTGTCGGCGAGCGCCAGAAAACCGATCTTCGGATTGGCGTGGAAGACCTTCTGCCAACCGGCCGTCAGCGTGCACACCAGCAGCCAGGACGCCGGCACGATCGTCACCCAGGCATACTTCTGCCGCTTCATCTTGAACAGGACCACCGTGCACAGCATCAACGCCACGCCAGCCAGCATCTGGTTGGAAATGCCGAACAGCGGCCACAGGCTGTTGATGCCGCCGAGCGGATCGACGACGCCCTGGTAGAGGATGTAGCCCCAGGCGGCGACGCACAGACCGGTAGCCGTCAGGTTGGCCGGCCAGGAGTTGGTCTGCCGGAAGGATGGGACGAAGGTGCCCAGCAGATCCTGCAGCATGAAGCGTCCGGCACGCGTCCCGGCGTCGCAGGCGGTGAGGATGAACAGCGCTTCGAAGAGGATCGCGAAGTGGTACCAGAAGGCCATCATCGTCTGCCCGCCGAAGACCTGCGAAAAGATCTGGGCCATTCCCACGGCCAGTGTCGGCGCGCCGCCGGCGCGCGAGAGGATGCTGTTCTCGCCGACGTCTTTGGCGGTCTGCGTCAGCACTTCCGGGGTGATCACGAAGCCCCACTGCGAAATCACCTGGGCAGCGCCTTCGACGGTCTTGCCGATGATCGCGGGTGGGCTGTTCATCGCGAAGTAGACGCCCGGATCGATCACCGAAGCGGCGACGATCGCCATGATCGCCACGAAGGACTCCATCAGCATGCCGCCGTAACCGATCATGCGCGCATTCTTCTCGTTGTCGAGCAGCTTCGGTGTCGTTCCCGACGAGATCAGCGCATGGAAGCCCGAAACCGCACCACAGGCGATGGTGATGAAGATGAATGGGAACAGACTTCCCGACCACGCCGGACCGGTGCCATCGATGAACTGGGTGACGGCCGGCATGCGCAGGTTCGGTGCCACATAAACCATGCACAGCGCCAGGCCGACGATAGTGCCGATCTTCAGGAAGGTCGACAGGTAGTCGCGCGGCGCCAGCAGCAGCCACACCGGCAGCACCGAAGCGACGAAGCCGTAGACGATCAGCATCCAGGTCAGCTGCTTGCCGTTGAAGGTGAACAGCGGTGCCCAGGTGGCGCTCTCCGCGACCTGACCGCCGACGACGATCGCCGCGATCAACAGCACGAAGCCGACGATCGAGATTTCGCCAACGCGTCCGGGGCGGATGAAGCGGTTATAGACCCCCATGAACATGGCGATCGGGATTGTCGCGGCGACGGTGAAGGTTCCCCACGGGCTTTCGGCCAGCGCCTTGACGACGATCAACGCCAGGACGGCGAGGATGATCACCATGATCATGAAGGTTCCGAACAGCGCGATGATTCCCGGGACGAAACCGAGTTCGGACTTGACGAGGTCGCCAAGCGAACGTCCGTCACGACGCGTCGAGACGAACAGCACCATGAAGTCCTGCACGGCGCCGGCGAGGACGACGCCGACGATGATCCACAACGTTCCCGGCAGGTAACCCATCTGCGCGGCCAGCACCGGGCCGACCAGTGGACCGGCGCCGGCGATCGCCGCGAAGTGGTGACCGAAGAGGATGTACTTGTTGGTCGGTACGTAGTCGAGGCCGTCGTTGTGGCGGACGGCCGGCGTCGCGCGCGTCGAGTCGAGTTGCATCACCTTGTCGGCGATGAACAGGCTGTAGTAGCGATAGGCGACGAGATAAATCGAAACTGCAGCAGTGACTATCCACAAGGCGTTGATGGTTTCGCCCCGCGATAGCGCCACGGTGCCGAGGGAGAATACCCCGACTGCCGTCAAGAGCCACCAGATGGCATGTTTGGAAACGATGTTCACGACCCCTCCTGAGGTGAGTTGCGTCATGGCGGCCTGTCGCGGCTTCTCGCGAAGTCGCCGGGCCGTCTCGGAAAACCGGTCGTCGAGGCCTCAACAATGGCCCATCGACCAGGCACCGGCAGGAGGTGAGACCTTGGCATGGTGACTCCTGACGTGGTGCGCCACGCAATCTAGATCCGATCAAGGCCGCATGGCGTGCTATCTGGCGAGCGGTTGGCACGCGGATTGAGCGGTGTCCTGGACGCTGCGAATGGCGGCAGAGATGAGATGGCTCTAGCGCTGCCACGCGTTTGCCTTCGGGCAGCCTGTGGTCAAGTACCTCGCGGCTCGCGCCTACGTGAGCACGGTCCACCACAGAAGCCATGTTTCACCCGACGCGGATTTACGACCGTCACAAGATCAAGCTGGAGACCAGCCCGACGTTTAAGGTTGAGTACGATTAACCCTCTTCGACGATCAGCCGCCGCAAGTTCTCTCGGATTGTCGCGGCCACGGTTATGGCCGGTTGACTGTACAGGCGTCCCAAGGCCTCCACTACGAAAGCCACATCGGCAGGCCTGGAAGCACGTTCCATGGTCTTGGTGAACGGACCATCCGTCTCGGTCAACATCCTGTCGAGTGGGATAACGCTGACCATCGAATTGTGACGCTCGTTGTCCAGCATGGCTGCGTTGATAGAAAAGTAGCATCCCATTTCGACGGCGCGCTTGGCTTCTGCTTTGGTTCCGGTGAACCAATGCAGCACGATCTTCCCTTTTTCAGGAGGTAAGAATTCTTCCACGTGGTTCAGCACAGCTGTAGCCGCCCGGATACTGTGTACTGTGATCACCTTGCCACCGGCCTTGGCGCAGCTCCGCAGGACATGTTCGAACACCGCTTTCTGCAAATCGAAGGATTTGTAGAAGCGAGGGCCGGCGTCTAAGCCCACTTCGCCGATGTATCGCGTCTCTGCGAGGTACTCATCCCAAACCGCCAGCTCGCTTGCGCGCTCGCCCACGAGCTGGGGATGCAGACCAAGCGCAGCACGTACATGACGCGTGGCTTGCGCAAGTTCATTGTTGCGCGGCCATGCTTTCGGTGTCGTTGTCACGGTGAGGGTGAAGACGCCAGCGGCGTCCGCCTCCAGAACTGCCGCGGGATGATCTGGATAGAGGTCAAGGTGGCAGTGAAAATCGACCAGTCCAGCTGATGCGATCATAATAACTTTACCATCAGCTCGGCCTTGTTTGTACGCCGTGAATCAGGCACGCCACTTCATTGAGGCCACGTCGGTAAACATCTGCCAGTTCATCAAGCCGGGTGGCACTGTCGGCGAGCGAACCCGGTTTGTGAATAAGAAGGTTTGCAAGACCTGGGTGTCCCTGCAATCGCGCGATCGCGTACTGAAACGAGCGCACCTGTTGCCCCGTCGATTCCCGCGTGTCCAATGCCTTAGCGCGAAGATCAGGCACGGTATATGCCGTTCGGTCGCCCCCCTCGCCCCATGCTCTGTTCAATGCTGCACGACGGATTAGGCACGGCAGGCAGTAACCGCAGTGCTCTATACCTCTTCCTTTATGACCTTGCCATCGAGCATTGGCCGGGTGTGCGCAAGATAAGGACATCGGTGCCAGTTCGAGCAGCAATTTTTGGTTCGCGCAGGCGAGGACCATCTCGCCTTTAGTCATAGGCAAATATGGGTTCTCTACACGGCCGTCGATACCGAGTTCGTCTAGGAGGTCGTTCCAACGTGCCATGAAGTACGGATGCGTAGTTCGTGTACTGTTTGACCCTAGCCGTAACGGGTCCAAAGGCACATTCAGGGCAATTAGTCCGTTCTCTGGGACTTTCAAGGTAAATCCATTCCTAAGCCCAGTTCCAGCAAACACTCCGAGCGCAAAGAACAAGAAAGAACGGCCTCTCGTGCTGTTTTCAGAACCGACATCTTTCACCAAGCCATCATCGAAGGTCATCCCGACACGCAACCGATCGAATGCGGACCTCGCGTATTGTTTTTTCAGTTTGGCAAACAACTTATTTTGCGCATCACTCGTAGCGCTTTCGCCGAAGTGGCTGATCAGCAAGGGGGCTGATTCAGCCTGAAGAAGATTAATGGCTCCAATCAAACTATCTAACCCGCCGGAGAACAGGCACAGTGAGTCATACGGTACGGTCAAGAGAGAGTGCGGTCTTTTTCGTGCGATATTCGTGAACCTCACAGGCCGCAGCCTGAATCCGATGGTCCAACGATCTCCCGTCAGGAAGTTCAGCGCTTTCGTTAGCGTGGGCGTCACGGCAGTCCAACGCGGAAGATCGCTCACCGGTATGACCAACCGGATTTCGCGAGTCCATGAGTCCTGGGATTGCTCTACGCGGGAAATGCGCGTGTCGGCGGCATGAACGTGCGCGGCGACCACAAGCAGATCAATCCCTATCTCTGATGGAAAGATGCCAAGGGCTTTCAGGCTGCCCAGAGCACTGCCGATTCCATAGTCCAGGGTCTTCACTCCGGCAACTAGTTGAAGCTGGGTCAACTGTTCATCGGCAGCGGCAGGTATTGCTGTCTGATCATCCGGACCGAAACGACCGGCGACTAGTTGGCGTTTCATTGGTTCACCTCTGCTTCACCTCGTGCCTGAAGGAACTCGAACGCAGACTCGTACACCCGATCGACGAAGGATTGAATGCGATCTGGGGTGAGCGTGGGTGTTTCTGCACGTGCCGTTGTCAGCGCATCGCTGACTCCGCCGCGAATGAAATCTCGTAGCTGCGCTTGAACACGCAGGGCGGCTTGGGCGTCGGCGGGCACGGTGACCGCCTTGGTGCCAATGTCGTTGCAGATTCTGGCTTCAATGGCATGCGTCGCATACAGTTCGAAGACGGTCTGCAGCTGGTCCGGGGTAAACGCATCCAGGTCAGTCAGGCTGTCGGTGGTCAGCTCAACGATGGTTTCAACGTACGCTTCGCGCGCAATGCCTTCATCGATTGTGCCTGCTCCCGGACAAACGTAATCGGCGAGACCAACAAGTATCTCGGCAAGAGGACGCCCCGCTAGTTCTTCAAGATCAAGTGCTCTCAGTGCTTCGCGTACACCACGCGCTTGCGCGTCAGACAAGAACCCGAGTAACCTAGCCCCGGCACCGCGTGAAGCCCCCATCCGCTTCGCCGCCTGGCGCGATCCGCCAACAGCCGACGACACATAGCTGGCAACAGCGCGACCGAGACCCGTGCGATCACTTCCGCCGGATTTTGCAAAACGCGTGAAGTTGCCGCGGGCGCTTGTAAAACGGCCAGGGTCCGCCGGCTGCGGAATTGCTGGCCTGTCAGACGGGGCAGCAGGTACAGCTTGTGGCACAGGAGTGTCATCGCTGGCAGGTGCTGCGTCTGCTGGCATAGCCGGGGGCGAAGTCCCATCTTCCGATCCAAGCCATGTGGGAACAAGTGGTGTGCCGCCGCCCGGTCCACCGTAGGCTGTCGAAGTTCCCATTTACCGGCTTCCCTTTGACGCTTTGAGGACCGCCTCAGCTGCTGCTCTTAGCTCACGATTGTTCGAGACCTTGGCCCATTCGTTGAGCAATTTGCTAAGTCGAGCGACGTTTTCAGGGTCGGTGACTGCGCCCTGCCATCCCCGCACAGCCCACGGTCCGCACTTGCTGCTGGGCAAACCCTCCAGGAAGTCCAGCAGTTTTCCCTGCAATCCGGGTTGTGCCTTGATCAGAACAATCAGCCCGTCGATGCCGGCCGGCATCACATCGAAGGATCCGCTACCCATAATCCTGGATCGAACGGCTTCGAATACCTTGTCGGCCTCAGCTTGCACGAGCAGCTTCAGTTCAGGTGCATACGCCTGCACTGAGAGCTTGGCGCCGAAGAGCTTCTCAACCACGGTGCCGAGATGGCCGAGGACAGACACCGGCCCAAAGAAGTCCTTCTTGTCTTTCGTGACAAACAGGTAAGGCCGAAGATCAACGCCGGACAGTAGTGGCTGCACTCGTGCCCAGTCTTGCACTGCCTCCGATTCTTTCCATTCCAGCAAGGCCGCGCTTTCAATTGCTGTTGCGGCGTTGTCTGTGGGCTTCGCTGCCTTCCCCTCTTCTGCGGTTTTTGTGACGTGCTGCTTTGCAGCTATGCTCGCCTCCAGCGCGGCAAGGTCGTCGCATTGTCCCTGGGGATGGATGGCGGCAACGGAGGCGATCTGGTCGAACAGCCGGGGAATGAATCTCTCGGCAAGCATCAGCTTTGCCAACACCGGAAGCTTGATTTCCGCGCCGAATCCACGTGCAATAGCGGTGCGCTCCCGAAGCAGCAACGTATTGAGAAATCGCTTGATTTGGCGTGGGTTTCCCTTTGTGCCGCTGGCTAGAATCGGGCCGATCTGATCACTGAGCATGAGTGCGTTGTGCGTTTGGTCGGCCCTATCCCCCAGAGCAGCTTTCACCGAAGCTGCATCAAGGAGTGCGTTTTCCCAAGGCCTCTTGAGACGTTCGCGTGCCACAGCAATCAGCTTCGAGAAGTTCTCATCCTTCTCTCCAATTTCGGCCCCGGCCAACAAGAGCGTGACGTAGATGCGAGTCTCGGTTTCGCCCAACGCTGGAATACGAAATGGAATCTGGATCAGTTTTTCGAGGTAGTTTCTGGCGTAGTCACGTGGTCCGGTTGTCTCAGGGAGATCGGGGAAATGTTTGCGTACAGCGTACTCGACCATGGCTTCGTCTGCGGCGACGACAAAAGCTGTTCGTGACGTGAAAACGAAGAGCCGGATCGCTTCCAGTGTCTCGATTGCCGTGTCGGGAAGGCAGCGGTCGAGATCGTCAATCAGAACAACCAGCTGATCTATTCTTGCTTCTTCAAGCAATTTGTCGAAGGCTTTGCGGAAGGCTTCGACCTCCTGAGGAACGCTCTTGGATTCAGCCGGCGAAAGAACGGACTTAACGTCCTCAATCGCCGCGCCGATATTGTCCTTGGTCGCAAGCTCGGCAGGATTCGCGATCCAACCCTGCAACGTGGCCACGATGCCACCGATCTGCTCTGGTGTCGGAATCCCAGTAAAGGCAGTCCAGGCCAGTCCACCGGCCTTCTTCGCGACTTTGAGCAGGTCAATGCTCTTGACGACATCGTTCAAGGCACCTTTGACTTTCTGGAGGGCGGGGCGCTTCTCCATCAAGCCAGCTACGATGCCTTCGATCAATGCTATTTTGGCGTCCTCGAACCCTTGGAAACGCCAGCCATTGAATTTGAGACAAAGAACCTGTTCTTCATTCTCGAAACGCGAGGCGATCATCTCCAGGACACTGGATTTCCCAGCTCCCCAATCACCATGCACGCCGATGGTGACCGGACTATCGGGCCGTTCGCGTAGCAAGCCGATGATCGTTGTCGCGATGGCCTCGTTGTTGAGTAGATCGATTTTCGTTTCGTTGTCGGGTAGGATCATTGTTTTCCCTTTAATCGCAAGCTTTTGGAGCACTGGTGCTTGAGCTTTCTAAAATCACCTATCTCAACGTGATGAATGTGCATTGTTGTACCTACCCCACGTTCACGGGCACGAGCGTCATCGTGTCGTTGCCGAAGATGTCGATCACCTTGACCGCCACGGTGTAGCGTCTTGGTCGGTCGTAGGTGTGCATCGCGGTTGTGAGCTCCAAATTGGTAATCGTTCACTCCCCCTACGCTGTTGCCGGGATGACAGGGATGGGGGGAAGCGGCAAACCCTTGCGAGCGGCGGCGATGACGGTGCCGAGGTACTGCCAGGCAGAAGCGGCGCGACGGCGACAGGTTTCGATAAGGCTGGCGAGCAGAGCAAAGGCGCGGGAGCCCTGTTCAGAGCGCGTGCCGTGACTGATGTGGCGCGAAATCACCCCGTGCCGTAGCGTCTGTTCGGCGGCGTTGTTGGAGAGCGGCAGGTGGGGCTCGGCAAGCGGACGGAAGATCACCGTCCAGTCGTAGAGGAACTCGCGCACGACGCCGCCCAGTACCTCGTGGTGATCGGTCCGATGCGTTTTGCACAGGTGCTGCAGCCGGTCAACGTCGGCCGCGTGGCGTAAGGGCAGTGCTTCTGGCGGCGGATCGGTCCGCGCCGCGTCGATGGCGGCCATCAGCGTTTTCATGATCCCTTGCCTCTCCTGCCCGACCCCGGATACTCGGTGATCGCTCGATTCGGCCAGGCCCCGCAGCTTGCGCATCAGGTGCGGCCAGCAGCGCGGGCGGTTTTCCCAGGCGCGATAGACCCCGTAACCGTCACTGATCAGAATGCCGTGATAGCCGTCTTGCAGGGCGTTCTCCAGCATTTCCCGGCGGCGCGGGCCGATGAGGAAGAGTACGGTGTGGGGGGTGACCAGAGCCCACAGCCACAGCAGTACACCGGATTCTGGCCACGACGTTTCATCCCCATTCAATTGTGTTGTCTGCACGAGATCGGCCACCAAGGCATCCTCCAGCGGCAAACGGGCACGCCCGGCTTCGCGGATCGTCTCGTCGATCACGCCGGCGCTCAGCGTCAGATCGAACACTTCCCTCAGCAGTTCGCGGATGCTCGCCCGGGACAGGCGCATGCGCAGCGCGAGCAGAATGATCACTCCGGCCAAGCGAGGACCCACCAAGCGCCACTCGCCCAGTTCAGTCGTCTCCCACGGGTCGTCCGCCGGCGCCCGCCACGGCAGCGCACGACTGACATGGCCGCAGGCGCAGCGCACTTCAAGCAAACGGTGACGCGTGACACGGAACGTCAGCCCGATCAGGCCCTCGACCTGCGGCGCGATGTCGATTTCGTCCCAAGCTGTGTAAGCCGGCGACCCGGCGTCCGCCGCCAGCGCTAGCCCACAAGCCGTGCAGCTTTCAGGGCGGTGCTCGCACGTGGCGGTCACCGCCAGTTTCTGCGTGCGCCCATGGCCCGCACTGCCGGCTTGCCTGCCGGGCGACTTCCCCGAGCCCTTCCCGGGCGAGGGGCGGTTGGCAACAGCCGGGCTGGTTCCTGCCGTCTCTTTCGGCAAATCTCCCACCGTGTCGGTCGCGGCAGCTTCTGCTGTGCGGCTCTCGGCTGGCGTCCCCTTGTCCTTCGCCGCATCGCCCGCCTTCTCCCATGGCGCTTGGCTGGTCGGCGGACACGAACTGTTGGTCGGGTTCCGATTCAGCCGGTCCTGCAACTCCTTGACGTCATGCAGCAGACGCTTCGACACCTCCAGCAATAGCTCCGCCGGTAGCTTCTTGAGCCACTCGTCGTCCATTTGGAAAAGGCCATGCTTGCTCAGGCGCATCCTGCCCGCTCTGTCTCGTCGTCCTCAAGGCTCAGATTATGCTATACAAATCATTGGTCTGGCAGCTTTTCTTAAGGGGGAGTGAATCATTACGTCGAATTGGTTCAGGAAGCGCTTGCCGAGGAGCCAGGTTCCGACACCGGTGCCGACGATCCGGACGAAGTGGAGTATCTGCTTCTGGCCGGCCCTTGCGGAGTTGACCTGCGCACCAGGGCCTATGATGTGATGACGCGCCTGCTGCTGTTGGGAATCGGGTTCCCTCAGCGCGACGCTGGTTCGAATGGTGGCAGCGTCGGTGACCGGCAAGAGTGGAGGATGTGCGGCGCTAGTGTTCGGACATGCCTGCACTATCCACTCCGACTCGAGCGGACTTCAAAGGTATTCGTTCATGGCCGGGATAAGAACGCGAACGCTGGCCAGGCGATCGCCATGGAAGAGATCAATTTCGGCCCACCAACCCTCCTGCAGATTCTTCACAGCATTTGCCATCAACTGTCTTATTTTCGGCTTGGCGATCGCCAGTGCGAGCTGCTCGACTCCTGGAAAAACGCGGAGTCTTCAGAAATGTCGGCCACGGATTTTGACAGTCTTTAGGCGATTTCCGGGAATCAAGATCCGAACAACTACCGCAGCGGGTTGTTTTCCTGGCCCTGAGCCCGTCCTAACGCCATGATCCTTGGTACGGCGTCTTGCGGAAATCACCTTATGACTCGGAAATGCTCAAGAGCAGTGCCGCCCCCGCAGTAGGTTCCGCAAAAAAGACCAAGAAAGGGAAGCGCAAGTCCAGCTGAACAAACGGCAAAAGTTCACCTGTTCTCCATAGTTTTAACGAGTCGCCAAGGTGTCGGCGATCCCCGGTTGTGCACCTGCGCGGCGGTGGTCGCCGCAAGGTGCTGCCAGGTCTCTGGTGCCCGTCCTCTCGCCCGAGTGGTCTCTTTGTGGATCAGACGCGAAGGGGAAGCGCTACGCCATTGCATTCACCGGGTTCGCCGTCGAGCGTGGCCAGACTCGCCCAGGTGGCGCTCAAGGTTGGTGTGCTTTCGATGCACAGGTGGGTGGCGGAACACAGTGCCTCGTCAATCCAGTTCGCCAACGGCAGGAAGAGATGGCCTTCCCAGAGACTGTCCAGGGTGGGAAGCAGCGTGGCTTCTGAGTGATCCTCACTGCATAGCTGGCAGCGATAGCCGCCTTCGACCGCCGCGCCTACGGCATCCAGGCTGAGCAGCATGTCCCAGCACTGGCCTTGCCAGTCGACTACAACGCTGACGCTGTCGTTGCCGACGAACACGGAGAGGTGATCGGTGATGCCGACCGGTCGATAGGTCGCGTAGTCGCCGGTGCGCTCAAGCTGCCGAAGGGGAAACGGCAGGCGATCGGAATGGGCTGCCACCCAGGCATCGAACTGGCTGACGAGCGAGACTGCGGGTCCCCCCACGTTCGCCGATCGCCGTGCCTGGCTCCACGGTTCGGGCTCAGGCAATGAGTAACCTGTCCTTCATCTCGCGCAGGTGCCGGCGACTGACCGGCACCCTTCTGCCGCTGCGGGTGATGATCTCGGCGGCGCCATTGTCGAGCAATTCGATCTCGGCGATCTGGTCGAGGTTGACCAGGAACTGGCGGTGGCAGCGTATCAACGACGTACGCTCCTGCAGGATCTTCAGGCTCAGTTCGGTGGTTCCCTGCCGCTTGTCGCCGACCACCTGCACGCCGGCGATGTCGGTGTGGACGAATTCCACTTCGTCGAGCGCCAGCAGGAAGATGCGGTTGCGGCCGAAACAGGGAATCTGGCGCAGCTTTTCGGTTGATCCCGGAAAAGCCCTGGGCGAGTGGCGTACTCCCGAGCGCAACCAGTCGAGCGTCCGGGCAAGACGTTGCGGATCGATCGGCTTGAGGAGATAGTCGGCGGCGTGCTCCTCGAAAGCCTGCAGGGCGTGCTCGTCATAGGCGGTGACAAAGACGATCTGCGGCAGGGCCGAGGCGTCGATCATGCTCACCATTTCGAGACCGCTGAGGCGCGGCATCTGGATGTCGAGGAAAACCACGTCGGGGCGCAGGCGGTGGATGGCGGACAGCCCTTCGATGGCGTTGGCGCATTCGCCCAGCACCTCGACGTCGGGGGTGGCAGCCAGCAGCGCCTTGAGTTCCTCGCGCGAGGGCGCCTCGTCATCGATGATCAGGGCGGTCAGCATGGCGCCAACTCCTCTTCCACCGGCAGACGGATGGCGACGCGCGTCCAGCAATCGGGTTCGCAGCTCACCGCGATGCCGTAGGCCGCGCCGTAGCGAATCTTGATTCGCCGATCGACCAGGTTCATCCCCAGGCCGTCGCCTCCCGGAGTCGGTTGATAGAGGCCGGCGCTGTCCTCGACGACGATGGTCAGCACGCCCGCCTGGCGTTGGGCGCTGATGCGGATCGTTCCTGCATCGAGCATCTGCGAAATGCCGTATTTGATCGCGTTCTCGACGATCGGTTGCAGCGAGAAGGCCGGCAGACGCAGCGGCAGCAGGTCGTTGGGAACGGCGAACTGGACGTCGAGGCGATCGGCGAAGCGCGCCAGTTCGATGTGCAGGTAGGCATCGACGTGTTCGATTTCATCGCCGAGCGTGGCCTCGTTGCCGATCCGCTTGAGGCTCTTGCGGAAGAAGGTCGACAGGTACTGCACGAGTTGCCGCGCGGCTTCCGGGTCGCGGCGGATGACCGCTGCCAGCGTATTCAGCGCATTGAACAGGAAGTGCGGGTTGATCTGCGCCTGCAGGAGCTTGATTTCCGATTGCGCGAGCAGCCGCTTCTGCTCCTCGATCCGCCCGGCCAGGACCTGATTCGAGAGCAGGCGGGCGATCCCTTCGCCGAGGGTTCGATTGAGCGAGGAGAACAACTTCCGTTTGGGTTCGTAGAGCTTGATCGTCCCGAAGACGCGGTTTTCTTCGCCGCGTAGCGGGATGACCAGGCACGAGCCGAGCTTGCAGTCTTTGGTGACCGAACAGCAATAGGGGACGGTGGCGCCGTCGGCATAGACGACTTCATTGTGGTCAATGGCGTGCCGGGTGTGTGCCGAGGCAATCGGCGTACCCGGCAGGTGGTGCTCGGCGCCGACACCGACGAAGCCGAGGAGCTTTTCGCAATCGGTGATCGCCACCGCGCCGACCCCCGTTTCTTCCTGAATGACTTTGGCCATGCGGCTGCAGTTGCGCTCGTCGAAACCCTGCATCAGCACGCCGACCGAGCGCTCGGCGATGCGCAGCGCCTTCGCCGAGAAGGCGATCGAATATTTCTCGAGCGTCTCGCGGCGGTCGAGGATCAGACGCATGAAGAGGGCCGCGCCGACGGCGTTGGTCAGCATCATCGGCAGCGCGATATGCGCAACCAGCCGGGCCGCCTGATCGAAGGGCCTGGCCATCAGCAGGATGATCAGCATCTGCATCAATTCGGCGCAGAGCGTCGTCCCGAGCGCGATCATCGGACTGAGCAGGCGGTCGGCGCGATGGCGGTGCAACAGGTAGAGATGCAGGCCGCCGCCGATCAGGCCTTCGACGGTCGTCGATACCGCACAGGCAGCGTCGGTGAAGCCGCCGAGCGAGTAGCGGTGCAGGCCGCCGGTGAGGCCGACGGCGAGGCCGACGATCGGTCCGCCGAGAAGGCCGCCGAGCACGGCGCCGATGGCCCGGGTATTGGCGATCGCGCCTTCGATCTGGAAGCCGAGGTAGGTGCCCATGACGCAGAAGCCGGAAAACACCAGGTAGCAGACCAGCTTGCCGGGCAGGCGTACGGTCACCTGCATCAGCGGCGCGAACAGCGGCGTCTTGCTCAGCAGATAGGCAATCACCAGATAGACGCACATCTGCTGCATCAGGCTGCCGATCAGTGCCAGGTGATTGATTTCTTCGAGCATGGTCTGGATTTCCGCAAGTAGGTCGTGCTGATTCTACGACCTTGCCACGGCAGCGCCAGTTCTGATTGCAGGCGATCATTCGCCGACCACGAACTCGCCGACGGTGACTACCTCGCTCTGCCCTTTCAGGCGCAGCGTCAGTCGTTCCTCCTTCTGGGCGGCAGTGCCGAAGCCGGTGGTCAGGCGCAGCCCGAGCGTCGTCGCGCCGGCCACGACCTGCTGGCGATGCCCATAGAACTGCGCCTGGATCAGGTAGCGGCCGGGCTTGGCCTTTTTCAGCGAGAACTCCTCGGGACCGTAACCGCCGGTGAAATCACGCGACATGGCGCCGCCCTGATAGCTCAGACGGTTGCCGTAGAAGCTCTTCTCGCCGTTGGGGTCGGTTACCCAGAGATCGATGTCGGTGTTGTCGGCGTCCCAGGTCAGCACCACGCGCAGATCGAGCGGCAGATTGCGCAGGAAGCGTGGATCGATCGCCGAGGTATCGAGTTTTTCCGGCGCCGTGGCAATCAGGGCATTCATTTCCGCCAGGGCCACCAGTTCGATATCCGGGAAGCGGTTGTGCCAGGGTCGGGTCACCACTTCGTAGAGCGACTTCAGCGCCTGCTGTCGCGCTCCGGTTTCCGCCTGCGCCAGTCCCAGATCACGCCAGGACTGAGGCTCGTTGGGAGCCAGTTCGGCGACGCGCTGCAGCACGGGAACGGCCAGGTCGGCACGCTTGGCCTGCATCAGCCGATAGCCGAGGATGCGCAGCACGTGGCGATTCTCGAGGTCCATCTCGGCCAGATTGGAGAGGATGCGCAGCGCCAGTTCGGGCCGGTCGCGGTCGAAGAAGACATCGGCGACATCGAGAAAGAAAGCCGTGCTGTTGAGGTAGCCGGGACGTTCGTCGAGATAGATGCGGTACAGTTGATCGTTCTCGGCCTTGCGCAGACGCTCGGCATAGGGTGCGTTGGCAACCCATTTCTTGAGCTGGATGCTGGCGACCGGCGACGGAGTGGCGACGGCATCCGCCTTGGCCGGCGCTGCGGCGTCGGCCATGCGCTGCGCAGGGGCCGCCTTGGCCAGCGACTGGCGCGACTCGGCGACAGCGGGCGCGGGCGCGGGAGAAGCGATGGGGGCCGGCAGCGCGGCGGCCGCCGGGCGATTCCGCTCCGCCGACAAGGCGGAAGAACCGACGGCACCTGCGCTTGCCTTGGCTTCCTCGCGGGCCTTCGGGCGATCGCCCTTGGGAAAATCACGTTCCCACCAGGCCTGCTTTTCCTTGAAGCGGCGGGCGATGTCGTCGCTGTGGCTGGCACGCTCGCGTTCGCTCTGCTGACGACGGGTACTCATCAAGCGCTCATACTCGGCACGCAGTTGTTACGTCCCGCGATATCTGGAACTCTTCAACCCGAGCCATTCGAGGTTGAGATGATGGCAAAGTCCCACGCTGACGCCGGAAGAAGAGGTTCCGGCGTCAGCGTGGGACGAGAGGGCTAGAAGGGCTCGCCTGGAGGTATTCTCCAAGGGGCTTCGGGATCGTAGAGGTTCATCTGACGGCTGCGGTGGCGGCGAAGCTGGACGAGGTAGCGGGCCTCACAAGCAGCGGCGAGTTGGTGAAGGAACTCGCTGATCGCCGCCGCACTTTCGTCGGAGAGGCCGTCGGGGAAGAGGGAGTGAGGGCGGCGTTTCATCGCAACTCCTCGATAGCCGCTTGCAGCAGATCGTCGGGCAAATGATTGAGTGCGCGCGGCACCGCCAGACGCATGGCGGTGCGCAGGATGCGCCCGGCGTGGCGCGGCAGGCCCTTGCTGGCTTGGCGCAGGAGTTCCAGGCCGGAATCGGTGAGCAGGGTATGCGCACACCCGGCGCTCTTGAGGGCATGGCCGACGAGTTGCGCAAAGCGCTCGCGTTCGAGCACCGGTCGCAGATGCACGCGTGCCTGGATGCGGCCGGCGAGTGCGGCGTAAGACGCCCGTTCGAGGGTTTGGGCGAGGATCGGGTGACCGACCAGCCAGACAGTGATGAGATCGCGCGAATCGAAGGCGAAGTTGAGAAAAGCGGGGAAATCGCGGAAGAATTCGGGTGGCAGATTCTGCGCCTCGTCGAGGATCCAGACCGGCAGAAGTTGCTTGGCGTCGGCCAGATGATGGATATGCGCCTTGATGTCGCGCCACAGTTGGGCGCGACGATAACTCGGCTGAAGGCCGAGGGATTGGGCCAGGCACCGGTAAAGGTCTGCCCGTCCGAAATCGGTCTCGGCATGGTAGATGACTTGGTAGCGATGCGGATTGAGCTTGGCGGTCACGAGGCGCAAGGCGGCCGTCTTGCCCACGCCGGCCTCGCCGGTCAGCAGGCCGAGGCCCGGCGATTGCAGAAGCCACTGGAAGCGCTCGGCGAGTTGCGCCAGCGCACCGTCATCCCACAGCTCGGCGGCGTCCTTGCCCAGAGGCGGATGGCGCAGACCAAAGTGTTGCAGATACATCTTCAGTCTCCTTTGCGGTCGTAATACTGACGATAGGTGAGTTCGATCAGATTCGGGCCAGACGGCGAGGCGGGAGCGGCGTCTGTCGGGTCGGATTTATTTCGTTGGCGATCGAGATTGCCCAGGGCATCGAGCGGGGTCGCGGCGCCGATCCCCTTGCCGTGCTCGTCCTCGACCTCGATGACCGCCCCGCTATGCGGATCGACGACCAGACACACCGTCTTGCCGGAGAGTTCGAAAGGCACTTCGAAGCGCGCCCCCTGATACGACACCGTGCCATCCTTCCTGACTCGACGGCTGACGCGATACCGGAACAAGGCATCGAGCTGCGCGGCCAGCGCTCCCAGCGAACGAATCTTCGACAAATCCTGCTGGTAGCGCGCGAGCGGCGTCATCCCGTCGAGGCCGGCATGCGGCGTATGGTGATAGACCCGCTCCAGCCAGGCCCAGAGACGCGCATTGAGGTCCTCGAAACTGTTGATGTGGCGCTCGTCGAGTTCCGACAGGAACTGGTCGCGGCAGGTCCGGTGCCAGCGCTCCAACTTGCCCTTGCCCTCGGGCGCATAGGGCCGGCAATAGATCAGGTGAATGCCCAGGCGGGCGCAGATCCCCTGCAGGGTCTCAGCGCGGTAGGCCGCGCCGTTATCGACGACGAGCTTGATCGGGATGCCTCGCTTCAGCAGCGCCTGCTTGAGCACCCCTTCGATGTCGAGCGCCGTTTCGCCGGGGCAGAAAGCGCTGTGAGCCACCAGACGTGAGGCATCGTCGAACAGCGAGACGAGATACCCCTTGACGAGCTTGCCCTCGTGAGGCACGCGGGGACCGTGCATCACATCGCCATACCAGATGGCGCCCGCGGAAGCGGCGACGAAGCTGCGCTTCTCCTCGGGCAGGCTGGCCGAGCCGCTGATCCGCGACAGGCCGTGCTGTTGCAGCAGCCGGTGGACCGTCGAGCGCGACAGGCTGCCGCGAGCCACCGTTCCGGTGGCTTCGAGCAACTGGCGAATCTGACGGATCGAGCGGCGCGGGTTGTCGCGCTTCGCGGCAAGGATCGCGGTCTGAATGGCTTGCGATAGCTTCGATTGCCCGCGGTCGATACGGGTCTTGGGTGTCAGGCCATCGATGCCCTGGGCAAGGTAAGTGTAATACCAGCCCTGAATCGTCTTCTCGGCAACATGGCGCCGACGCGTGCCGGGAATGGTGTATTCGCGCTCGGCCAGGGCGCGGATGGTCTGCTGCAATTCGCCGTGATCCAGCCGTTCCCGGCTGGTCAGCGAACCCAGGACGGACAGGCGAAACAAGGCGATCGGATTGATTCGATTCATGACGACTCCTCGGGGTGAATGGGAGTCGTCATCAAAACAAAAGGGCCGAAATAATGCCACGAGCAAACTGTGTGGGGACCCCGCCCGGGCGGGGTCCCCACCGTCCGCCACTCGCTCGGTGTCAGGAAATCATGGGACGCTCATCTCTTGATCGAGCCAGAACATGGCCCGCGGCAGACCCAGGCTGTTGAACACCTGGTGCCAAAAGCCGTGCGTGTCAACGGCCCGGCCGAGTTCGGCAAAGCGCACGCGCAGGTGAAACACAAAGTCCTTTCCCCGCTCCTGCAACCAGTTCCACCAGCGCGCGCCCGTGTGCCGGTCAGGTGGACCGCCGGGGTGCTCTGCCGCGCCGTTCAGCCGCTGCTGCAGGACTTGCTGTTGCACCGACCAGTCATACCAGCGTCGCGGTGCGATACATTCCGGCAGGCGCGAACACGTGCGTCGGCATCCGGCACAACGGTAGCGAAGGATGGGGATCGGGTTGAGCCGTGGCGGCACGGCTCGGCGGTCGGCCTTTCGCTCATAGTGACCATGCTGATGGACCACTCCCAGCCCGCAGTGCGGGCACGACTTCGGTCGATACACTTCAGCGGCCTTTTGAGTCGTCTCAACGTGCTGCTCAAGCGTGGTGATGCCGGCTACAATTCGTTGCATGGGCTGGGCTCTTTTCTATCTCGGTCGTCTCGATAACTTCCCACGATAGCAGAGGTGTTCCAGCCCTTCTCCGTCCTTCTTCATTCCGCCTTCGCTCAGGAGATCCTTCGATCTTCCTGCTCAAAGTACGCGCGATATTCAAAGCCCTTCAATCCCGTTTAGGGGCGGACGTAACACGCAGTTCGGTCGGCGGCACAATTTCGTAGCGCACATAGTCTTCGACGCGATCGAGGACGATCAGCGAAGTCCCCGGGGTGACCAGCCCGAACGCCCTGCCCAGACGCTCGATCGCCGCCCGATTGACGCTCCGCTCCGGCAACAACTGCCTGAGTTGCAGGTTTGCCCAGGCTTGCGCCGCAAAGCTGGCGCTGAGAGCCCCCGCACTGCCCACCTTGAGCTGCTGGCGCTCGACGGCGCCGCCAGGTTGGCGCCATTCCAGGTCGAGGATGGCGCTCGCTTCGCTCAGGATGCCGGCGACGGCCAGTCGCCCGGATTCCGCGTCGGCAGGCGCCGCGACCAGATCGCGCGCGCCGTTGGAGCGCAAGCCGGTCAGACGCGGACCCTGCTTCAAGAGTGCCGTCACCGCCTCCGCCGGTGAACTCGCGAGCAGATCGACGAAGGCGCCGCCGCTCTTCTCCGCCGCCTGACGCAGGCGGTCGTTGTCGGCGGCTGCCGCGGCGCTCACGGCGAACAAGGGCACGGCAAAATCGGGCATCGTCGGCGCCGCGAAATTGCCCAGGCCATCCGAGAAGAGCAGGACCGCATCGGCCGCCGCGTGCGGCCGGAACGCCGCCATGTTCGTGCCGCCGTCATAGCTGACTTTCTCCAGCACTGCCCGCAAGGACGACCAGTCGCCGCCCTTGATGACGAACGTGCCGCTGTCTTCGCTGGCGTCGCGCGCCAGCGTCAAGCGCACCCGGGTGTTGCCGAGAGCCCTGAAATAGGCGTCGAGCAGGGCAAACTCGCGGCCGTGCTCACGTTTGGCGCCCGAGCCCGACGCATCCCAGACCAGGGCCAGTTGCCGCGGGCTCGGGCGGGGGGCGAGGAGTGTGCGCGGCGCTGGCAGTTCGGCATAGAAGTATCGCTTGCCGTCGAATTCCTCGACCGTGACCAGCGGGCCACCTGCTGCGGAGAAGCTCGCTTCGACCCGGTCTTCCGGTCGGTAGTCGCGGCGACGCATTTCGAGCGTCGCGCCACCGGCGCGGTTTTCCCAGCGCGCTCCGCCCAGGCCGCGCACCGCTTTCACCGCTTCCGCCTTGAGTCCGGGCGCCTGAATCCGCAGATCGAAGACGTCCAGTCGTTCGCTGAAGGCCAGTGGCAGGCGCAAGAGCGCCGAACCATCGCGCTTTTCGCGCAGGTGTTCGCTGATGGTCAGCGACACCCTGCGTTCGCCATGCGCCGGAATCGGGTAGACACGCAGCTTGTAGTTGTTGCCTTGCGTGGCTTCGAGCAAGGCCGGATCGATGCGCGCGCGCGTCACCTCTTCGAAGATTTCCTGGCCGCGCGCCTTCTCCACCGGCACTGCTGGCCGCCACTTGCCATCGAAATCGAGGGCCAGGCCGCTGACCTGCTGTCCGTCAAGCAAGGGAAACTGCAACTCGCCCTCGAGCAGGCGGGCGTTGGGATTGTGGAAGGTCATCTCGACAGTGGTTCTTGCCAGGCGGCCGACGACCATCACGTCGACATTGACGCGCGTCAGTCGTACCGGCTGCGCCGCTTCCGGGACGCGCAGGACGAGCGGTCGCGGCGGCGGCGCAAGCGGTTCGCTGATCGCCGGTTGCTGGGCGAGAACGGCAGGTCCGGTGAGGAGCGCCGTCGCCAGGAGAAGGATGCTCGATACTTTCATGATCGGCCTTTCGTGACCAGATATGCGACAAGCAGGTAAACGTCGGTTTGCGCGTGGTGGGGTTAAAGCCACCGCCCGGTTTGTGCGTGCCGCCATGCGCCAACGACTCGACCGCGCGGCGGATCGTGCAGACCTACCGGATTGCGGCCGACGCGGTTAATATGCTCTCATATGAGTAAGGCCAACCATCGTTTGCCGCCAGGATCCTGGTCACGGCGATCATGAATGCGCGGTGAGCATGCCCAGGACGCCGACCAACCCGCTGAAGAACGCCGTCGCGCTGGCCTACAGCCAGACCGACGCGGCTCCACGTGTGGTCGCCAAGGGGCGTGGCCTGGTGGCCGAGCAGATCATAGCGCGCGCTCACGAACATGGGGTCTACGTTCACGAGTCGGCAGAACTGGTCTCTCTGCTGCTGCAGGTCGATCTGGATCAGCATATCCCGCCGCAACTGTATCTGGCTGTCGCCGAACTGCTGGCCTGGCTCTATCGACTGGAAAGCGGCCAGTCGGAGTCGCCGGCACCGGTCTTCGTCGCTCCCCCGCAAGAGACGCCGACAGCATGACGGCGTCCTTCCCGGTTACCGCGGCAGCGCTTTTGCTTTAAACTGCCGGTTCCAGCCGACTCCGGGGAAGTAAATGGAAGAAACGGACGTCCAGCCGCAGGAGACGCCGCTGCGGTTCGAAATCGAACAGCCCGACGACTACGAACAGTACCTGTTGCGTTCCAGGCCCGAGATCGTCGCGGTGCTTCGCTCACTGGTCCAGAAGAGGGCGCTGGTCAGCGCCTACTTCAACCGCGGCAGTTCGTTTCTGCTGACGTCGGTGCTGCAGGTCGACACGGGGTCTGGCCAACTCGTTCTCGATTGCGGCCGTGAAGAGGCGACCAACCGCCAGGCCTTGCTCGCCGACCAACTGATCCTGACGGCGATGGTCGACAAGGTGAAGATTCAGTTCACGCTGAGCAAGCTCGCGGAGACGCAGAGCGCGGGTCGTGCGGCCTTCAGTGCGGCGCTTCCCGACAAGGTCTTGCGCCTGCAGCGGCGCGAGTATTTCCGCCTGTCGACGCCGATCGCCAAACCGGTCAAGTTCGTCACCACTCTCAAGCGCCCGGACGGCAGCGCCTTGATCGTCGAGGCGTCACTGCTGGACATCAGCGGCGGTGGTGTCGGCCTGATGGCTTCTCCGGCACTGGCGGCGCTGCTGCCGCGCGGCGGCATGCTGACCGAGTGCAGGATGACGCTTCCCGACGAGGGTTTGCTGGTCGCCAACTTGTGCGTGCGCAACAAGTTCGACGTTACCACCCGCGGTGGCTCGCGCTACGTGCGCGTCGGTTGCGAGTTCATCGCTCTGCCCGGGGCCAGGATGAGCATGGTTCAGCGCTACATCACCCGCGTCGAGCGCGAGCGCAAGGCACGCCTCAGCGGTATGGCCTGAACGCTCTGGCGCGGGCCGCGGCGATATCGCTGGCCTGCCGCGCCGTGGGTTCGGCTAGTCGGCCGGGCGTCACCCGGCCGACAGGCGTCACGAAAGGCTGCTGCGCCTAGAAACCGATCGCCAGCAGCGCGTATGCCGCGATCAGCGTCCCCACCATCGCCGTTCCATAACAGAGCAGTTTCGCTCCGGTGCCAGCATGGATGCCGATGTCGTGCAGGCTGTGGAAGATGCGGTGCGCCGCATGCCACAGGAAGAGGGCGATGATGGCGAAGATGAAACCCTTGCCGATGAAGTTCTTGGCGAAGGCGAGCATGTGCGGGTAGCTCATCGTGTCCGGTGGCAGGACCACGCCGAGCGGCACGGCGATGCCGGTAATGAACACCAGCATCGGACCGAGCAGCGCCGAAAGCATGCCACCGGCGCCGAACAGCGCCCAGAAGATCGGGGCGTTGGAACGTTTCAGTGTCGTTGGTTTCATCGTGCCATCCCCCATACCAGACCGAGCAGGGCAGCACTCGCCGCCGCGGCGACGGCAAGGCCACTGCCGGTGATTGCCCAGGCCGAGAGCCGCTGGCCGCCGACGATCACCGGTGGCATGGTCCTCGGCATGATCTTGAACCAGGTGTAGGTGTGGTAGCTGATCGCCACCAGCGCCAGCAGGTGGAAGCCGATGTACCACGGGTTCTTCAGTGCCATCAGCCACTCGTTCCAGGCAGCCTCACCCTGCGACAGCCGCAGCAGGCCGAACAGCAGTATCCCTGCGTAGGCCGCCACGAAGAGAGCGGTGGCCTCGTGAATCATGTACTCGACGAAGAACGGATTCTTCTTCCACCAGCCGTCCATCGAGCGAACATAGGGTCGACGCTTGTTCACTTGGCACCTCCCTTCGGAGCGAGGAAACGAAGAAAATAGTCGGCTGCGGCGTTGGTCTTGTTTTGGTTGACGGCGTTGGCCGGGTCAACGTGTTTTGGACACACTTCGGAACAGTAGCCCACCGCCGTGCAGTTGAAGACGCCTTCTTCGGAGTTGATGAGTTCCATGCGCTCGGCCTTGCCGCCGTCGCGCGAGTCGACATTGTAGCGATGCAGCAGCGCTGTCGCGGCCGGTCCGATGAAGCTGGAGTTGAGGCCGAACTGTGGGCAGGCGGCATAGCACAGCAGGCAGTTGATGCACGAGCTGAATTGCTCGTAAGCGTTGAGCTGCTCGGGTGTCTGCAGGTATTCGCCCTGCGCCAGGGTGCGCGGTTCCTTGGGGATGATGTAAGGCTGGATGCTTTCGAGTTTCTCGATGAAGCCCTCCATGTTGATCACCAGGTCGCGCTCGATCGGGAAATGCGACAGTGCTTCCACGCGTACCCGGGCCGGGTAATAGTCGCGCAGGAAGGTCTGGCAGGACAGGCTCGGTTCGCCGTTGATCATCATGCCGCAACTGCCGCAGATGGCCATTCGGCACGACCAGCGAAAACTCAAGGAGCCGTCGAGGTAGTCCTTGATGTACTGCACGCCCTGCAATACCGACATGTCGTCGGTGAAGGGGACTTCGAAGACCTGCTTGTGAGGTTCCTTGTCCTTCTCCGGGTGATAGCGCAGAACCTCGATTTCGATGACTTTCTGATTCTCAGACATTGGATGCCTTCCTTTCCTGCTCGGCCTTTTCGCCTGCGGCACCGTAGGCACGCGTGCCCGGCTGCGATTTGGTGATCTTGACAGGGCCGTAGTCGATGCGTGGCGCGGCGCCGGCGACATAGTGTGCCTGCGAGTGCTGCAGGAAGTTGATATCGTCGCGCGCTTCGAAACCGTCGAGTCGCTGATGCGCACCGCGCGACTCGCGCCGGTTGATCGCCGAATACGCCATCGCCTGGGCGACGTCAAGCTGGTACTCGAGTTCGATCGCCAGCAGCCACTCGGTATTCCAGACGCTCGACTTGTCCTCGAGATTCACATTCTTGAAACGCGCCTTGAGTTCGTCGAGCTTGTCACAGGTTTTCTGCATCGTCTCGGCCAGGCGATAGATGCCGCAGCCGTCCTCCATCGTCTGCGCCATTTCCTTGCGCAGCGTGGCGATGCGTTCGCTGCCGCCGGTCTTCGTCTTCAGCCCGGAAATCCGCTGTTCGACGGCCTGTGCCTGCTTGAGCAGACTCGCCGAATTCCCCGGCGCCACCGACTTGGCGAAGCGGGCGGCTTCGACTCCCGCCACTTTGCCGAAGACGAGGAGTTCGGAAAGGGAATTCGATCCCAGACGATTGGCGCCATGGATGCCGACACTCGAGCATTCGCCGGCGGCATAGAGGCCCGGTAGTGGCGCGGCGCAGCGACCATCGACAAGGATACCGCCCATCGTGTAGTGCACGGCGGGGCGAACCGGGATCGGCGCGCGCGCCGGATCGACGCCCATGAACTGCTCGGCGAGCTCGTAGATCTGCGGCAGGCGCTCGCGCAGTTTTTCCTCGCCGAGATGGCGCAGGTCCAGATGCACGACTGAACCGTGCAGGCCTTCAATCGTTCGGCCTTTCTGCTGCTCGTACCAGAAGGCCTGACTGAGGCGATCGCGTGGGCCGAGTTCCATCGCCTTGTTGCGCGGTGTCGGCTCGGCCGGACCGAGACCGTAATCCTGCAGATAGCGGTAGCCGTCCTTGTTGACCAGGAAGCCGCCTTCGCCCCGGCAGGCTTCCGTGAACAGCAGTCCGGTACCGGGCATGCAGGTCGGGTGATACTGGACGAATTCCATGTCGCGCAGCGGCACGCCGTGCCGATAGGCGAGGGCCATGCCGTCGCCGGTGACGACGCCGCCATTGGTGTTCTCGCGGAACACACGGCCGGCGCCGCCGGTGGCGATGACCACCGACCTGGCCTCGACCAGCGTCAGTTCTCCGGAAGCGATCTCGATCGCCACGACGCCTTGGACGCGCCCTTCCTCGACGATGAGATCAACGCAGAAATGCTCGTCGAAGCGTTTGATCGACGGGTACTTGATCGACGTCTGGAACAGTGTGTGCAGCATGTGAAAGCCGGTCTTGTCGGCCGCAAACCAGGTTCGCTCGATCTTCATGCCGCCGAAGGCGCGCACGTTGACATGCCCGTCCGGCGTCCGGCTCCACGGGCAACCCCAGTGCTCGAGCTGGGTCAACTCTTCCGTGCAGTGAGCGACGAAGTAGTCGACCACATCCTGCTCGCACAGCCAGTCGCCACCATGCACGGTATCGTTGAAGTGATATTCGAGGCTGTCCGTCGCCTGCTTGACTCCCGCTGAGCCACCCTCTGCGGCCACCGTGTGGCTGCGCATCGGATAGACCTTCGAGACCAGAGCGATGCGCAGCGTCGGATCCGTTTCCGCGACGGCGATTGCCGCCCGCAGGCCGGCGCCACCGCCGCCCACGATCACTACATCTGCCTTGTATGTCTCCACGCTTTATCCTTTCTCGCGCCCGGCATGGCCAGCCGCGAACAACATACGACAAGCCCCGGAAGATCCGGGGCCGACTGATTGCTTACTCGTCGGTTTGCCTGTCCTTGACAGGTTCGGCAACCTTGAGCGTCAACATCTGATACATGCCACCAAAGAAGCGCTGCTTGCTGACGGTGAGGAAACTGCCGTTCTTCGGTAACCAGGCAGCGACTTCCTCGCTGAAAAGGTCACGCGCAAAAGGTTCCAGCCGGTCGAGAACGGGTTTCCAGAAGTAGCGCAACGGGTTGAAGCGGTTCGGCGGCGCATAGTCCACGATGGTCAGGGTTCCGCCGGGACGGACCACGCGCAGCGCCTCGGCCAGGGTTCGCTCGCGCACCGCCTGGGGTTGTTCGTGCAGCAGGAAGAACAGCAGCGCCCGGTCGAAGCTCGCATCGGCAAAGCCCAGCGCCGCCGAATCCATGCAATGCAGCTTTATCGGCACGTCCCGCGGTAGCTTGCTGGCCAGATTGTCGAGCTGGATCGGCAGGATATCGACGATTTCCAGCGAGCCGTCCGGTGTCACGCAGTTGGCCAGGCGCGGCGTCAGGTCGCCGTAGGCACAGGCAACCTGCAGCGTCCGACCGGGCAGATGATGGCCGTAATCATGGAGAACCGCGTTGCACAAGCGCTTGTAGTTGCCCCAGAGAATGAGATTCACCAGCCACTGGCGCTCGAAGACATGCACTGCCCGCGGATGGACGTAGGCCCACCAGTAGTGCGCTTGCAGGTACTGCGGGACGGCAGGCAGGCTTTTCTTGACAGCCACGCAGGTGGCACCAGGTCGATCGATGCGAGTTTTCATAGGGAAGATGTTATGGTTTACGATCGGCTGAATGCCGCGTTGGGACCGATAAGCCTGGCTGAAGTTCCCGCTGTAAATTTGCGTGTGCCCGAGAATGCCCTGGCACACGCTCCGCCAAGGGCTCCGCACGCTGCCCGCCCTCCTGGAAGCCAGGGAGCTCGAAGCCGACAGGGCGTACCCTACCCGATCAATCGAGTGAAAGCAACTCGGGCAGAACGGCCAGCGCGTTGGCTGACGTCGCCCGCGCCAACTCGGCCGGCTCGATGGCGCGCAGTTCCGCGAGTGCTTCGGTGATCCGCGGCAACTGCGACGGCGCGTTGCGCCCGCCCGCCAGCCAGGCCGGCGGCATGTCCGGAGCATCGGTTTCGAGGACCAGGGAATCGAGCGGCAGCGACGCGGCCAGGCGGCGGATGCGCGTCGATCCGGCATGCGTCAGCGCGCCGCCGAAACCGAGCTTGAAGCCGAGGCTGATGAACTCGTCCGCCTGTTGGCGGCTGCCATTGAAGGCGTGCGCGATGCCCCCCCTGACGCGGATGCGGCGCAGGTTCTTGAGCACCTGGTCGATTGCCCGGCGAACGTGCAACAGCACGGGCAGATCCGCCGCGCGCGCGATCTTCAGTTGTTCAACGAAGAAATACTCTTGCCGCTGGAAATCGGGATCCACGATGAACAGGTCGAGGCCGATCTCGCCCACGGCCACCGGCCGGGGAGAGTGGTCGCCAGATGGCCGTAGCCAGTCGCGCAAGGTGTCCAGATCGGCCTGGCTGGCGCGCTGCACGTAGAGTGGATGGATGCCGTAGGCCGGCGCACATCCGGGATAGCGCGCGCAACACGCGCGCACCTCAGGAAAGCTCGTCGCGTCGACGGCCGGAACCACCAGCGCCGAGACGCCGGCCGCTCTGGCGGCGGCGGCGACATCATCCCGATCATCGGCAAACTCGTCCGCAGCCAGGTGGCAGTGCGTGTCGATCAGCATGCTGAGAAAACGCCGTCAAAGGAACTTGAAATCCGGCTCGGGCGCGCGGCCGCTGACGATGTCGGCCAGCGCCGCGGCGGAACCGCAAGCCATTGTCCAGCCAAGCGTTCCGTGACCGCTGTTGATGAACAGGTTGGGAAACGCCGAACGGCCGATCAGCGGCACGTTGGAAGGCGTTGCCGGCCGCAGACCACACCAGAACTGCGGCTCGCCAGCCGGCTGCAGCGCCGGAAACAATTCGTTTGCCCGGTTCATCAAGGCGCCGCAACGTACCGCGTTGAGCTCGGTGTCGTAGCCGTTGAACTCGGCTGTTCCGGCGATACGCAGGCGTTGGCCGAGGCGCGAAAAGACGATCTTGTGGCCATTGTCGATCAGGCTGACAGTCGGTGCCACGCTGTCCGCGGCGAGCGGCACGGTGGCCGAGTAGCCCTTCGCCGGATAGATCGGCAGGCGGACGGCGACGGGACGGAGCAATAATGGGGTGTAGCTGCCCAGGGCGGCGACGTAGGCGTCGGCCTGGTGCAACTCGCCGCCGGCAAGCAGCCCGCTCACCCGCCCGTCGGACGTGGCGAGCTTGTCGATCGTGACGCCGTAGCGGAAGACGACGCCGCGCGCCGCGCAGAGGGTCGCGAGACTTTGGGTGAAGCGATGCGCGTCACCCGATTCGTCTTCGGCCGTGTAGTCGCCGCCGACGAGCAGTTCCTTCGCCCCGGCGAGCGCCGGTTCGATGGCGATGCACTCGTCGACGGCAATCGTTCGTCGGTCGCAGCCGAAGTGACGCATCACGGCGGCGGCCTTGGTCGCCGCGGCGAACTCGCCGCTAGCGGTGTAGACGTGCAGGATGCCACGCTCGAGGTGATCGTAGGCGAGTGCAGTTTCGGCGCGCAGCGCCTGCAACTGGCGGCGGCTGTAGAGCGCGAGCGTGACGATCTGGCGGATGTTGTCGCGCGTCCGGCGCGGCGTGCACTCGCCGAGGAAGCGCAGGCTCCAGTTGAGCAGGGCGACGTCCCACCGCGGGCGAAACAGCAAGGGCGAGTCTTCGCGCAGCATCCACGCCAGGGCCCGCAACGGGGTGTGCGGGTTGGCCCACGGTTCGGCATGCGAAACGGAAATCTGGCCGCCATTGGCGAAACTGGTTTCCATGCCGGCCGCTGCCTGGCGATCGATCACGGTCACCTGGTGTCCGGCTCTGGCCAGATACCAGGCACTGGTGACGCCAACGACACCGGCCCCGAGGACCAGAACCTTCAAGCAGTCAACCCCTGGTCCCGGGAAATCCGTGCCACTTCCGGGATGCGACGCAGGCCGCGCATCAGGCGTGCAAGAGACGTGCGACTGCCAACCTGGACGGTGAAATGCAGGGTTGTGTATAGCCCGGGATGCTTCTCGTCCATGTTGACATGCTCGATGTTGGTGCCCGAGTTCGATATCTCGGTGGCGATTCTACCCAGCACGCCAAGCGTATTCTGCACCATGATCCGCAGGCGCACGCTGAACAGCTTGCCGGGCTCGGGTTCCCACTCGACATCGATCCATTTCGTCGGTTTGGCAGTGCGCGCTTTGCGGATCGCCGGGCAGTCATGGGTATGGATCACCAGACCTTTGCCCTTCCAGATCGAACCGATGATCGGGTCGCCGGGAATCGGCTGGCAGCAGGGCGCGAACTGCACGGCCATGCCTTCGGTGCCGCGAATGATCAGCGAAGCGGGCCGCTTGTCTGTCGGCTGTGGCGCTTCCTCGCGGGCCAGCAGGCGGCGGGCAACAACGCCCGCGATGCGGAAACCCAGGCCGATGTCGGTGTAGACCTCCTTGATCAGCTTGTTGCCGGAATCGCGCAGAACGCTCTTCCAGCTCGAAACCGGCAGCTCCGAGGCGACAACGCCGAGGGCGCGCAACTCCTGGTCGAGCATTTTCTCGCCGAGTGCCGTGGACTCGTCGTTGTGGGCGGTCTTCAGGTAGTGGCGGATCTTGCTGCGCGCTCGCCCGGTCTTGACGTGGGCGAGCCAGGCCACGCTGGGATGCGCATCGGCGGCGGTGACAACGTCGACCCGGTCGCCGTTCGTCAACTCCGTCGCCAAGGGCATCAGGGTGAAGTTGATCTGGGCAGCCACCGAGTGATTGCCGATGTCGGTATGCACCGCGTAAGCCAGGTCTATGGGCGTTGCACCGCGCGGCAGAGCGATGATCTTGCCTTTGGGCGTAAACACGTAAATCTCATGGGGAAAGAGGTCCACCTTGACGTGCTCGAAGAACTCGGACGTATCGCCGGCCGTACTCTGCAGGTCGAGCAGCGAATGGAACCACTTGGTGGTCTTCTGTTGCAGTTCGGCGCCGAAGGATTCCCCGTCCTTGTAGAGCCAGTGCGAAGCAATCCCCTCCTGCGCCACGTTGTCCATCGCCGCGGTGCGGATCTGCAACTCGAAGGGCGTTCCATGCGGACCGATCAGGGTGGTGTGCAACGACTGGTATCCGTTGGGTTTGGGAATGGCGATGTAGTCCTTGAACTTCCCCGGCACCGGCTTGTAAAGCGCGTGCAGCGAACCCAGGGCAAGGTAGGCCGTCGGTACATCGGTGACGACGACCCGGAAACCGTAGACATCGAGCACCTGCGAGAACGACAGTCGCTTCTCCAGCATCTTGCGATAGATGGAGTAGAGGCTTTTCTCGCGCCCGAAGACCTGCGCGTCGATGCCGGTGTCGCGCAGCTTGCCCTTGATGCCTTCGAGTATTCGCGACAGCAATTCCCGCCGGTTGCCCCGCGCAGCCTTCAGCGCGCGCGCGAGCACACGCGCGCGCATCGGATAGATCAGCTGGAAGGAGAGATCCTGCAGTTCCTGAAACAGTTTGTTGAGGCCGAGCCGGCTGGCGATCGGTGCGTAAATCTCCAGCGTCTCGCGGGCGATGCGTCGCCGTTTGTCGGCGCGCACGGCAGCCATCGTCTGCAGATTGTGGTGGCGGTCGGCCAGCTTGATCAAGACCACGCGCAGGTCACGCGCCATGGCCATCAACATCTTGCGGAAATTTTCCGCCTGTGCTTCCTCGTGCGACTGAAACTCTATCTTGTCGAGCTTCGACAGTCCGTCGACGAGATCCGCAACCGGCTTGCCGAAGCGCTCGGCGATCTCGCTCTTGCCGACCGTCGTATCCTCCATCACGTCGTGCAGGAGGGCGGCGACTACGCCTTCGACATCCATCTGCCATTCGGCGATCGCGCCGGCGACCGCCAGCGGGTGGGTGATGTAGGCTTCGCCAGACAGGCGGAACTGACCGCGATGCGCTTGTTCGCTGAACAGATAGGCATCCCGAACGATCTGCAGTTCTTCCGGCGGAAGATAGCTCAGGCTGTCGATGAAAACCTGGTAAGCGGGATCATCCTCGGGATGCGGGCAGGTGTTTTCGGCCGCCGCGACTTCGGCTGGCCTGGCGGTCTCGGCAAGCGTATTCACGATTACGCCTTGGGCAACCCGTCGTTGGCCGAGGGTCAGGCCTGGCCGCGGTTGAGCACCTCGAGGCCAATCTTGCCGGCGCCGATTTCGCGCAGCGCAATCACTGTTGGCTTGTCACGACCGGCATCGATCAACGGTGTGGCGCCCGAGGTAATCTGACGGGCACGATAGGTAGCCGCCAGGGTCATCTGAAAGCGGTTCGGGATGCGGTGCAGACAGTCGTCTACGGTCACTCTGGCCATGCAAATCTCCCTGGAGGGTCAAGCAAGCAGTGTTGAGAACAGGATGGCGTGGCGTTGGCTTTGCGCTGCATAGCGGAGTCGCGAAGCCGCCACGACCGCCAACAGATCGTGTAACGCACGTGGCAATTCGTCGTTGATAATAACATAGTCGAATTCGCCGACATGCCGCATCTCCTCACGAGCCGCGGTGACCCGACGAGCAATGATCTCGGCACTGTCGGTCGCCCGCTGGCGCAGCCGACGCGCCAGTTCATCGAGCGAAGGCGGCAGGACGAACACGCCAATGGCCGCCGGGAACCATCTGCGCACCTGCTGCGCACCCTGCCAGTCGATCTCCAGCAGAACGTCCTGGCCTGCGTGCAGGGCAGCTTCGATGCCGCTTCTCGATGTGCCATAGTAGTTGCCATGCACTTCTGCCCATTCGAGGAACTCGCCCTCACGAACCTTGTCGAGAAAGTCCGGCACGTCCGTGAAGTGGTACTCGATACCGTTCCTTTCGCCAGCGCGCGGTGCGCGCGTCGTGTGAGAAATTGACAGGCGAATGCCGGGATCGTTCTCGAGCAGCAACCGCACCAGGGTCGTCTTGCCGGCGCCGGAGGGGGCGGTGACGATGTAGAGATGTCCAGTCATGTGTGCTGGCCAGTTAACGCCAAATTTCAATTGTACCTGCGGTGCGCCTCGTTACGGTGAGCGCGCAACGTCTGTCGGCATGGACTCGCCGGCCCTTACCGACGAAAATTGCGCATTGAAAGCGTTTACACCTAGCGAGGAGCAATCCGATGTCCCGATGGAAAGTGGTGCAGCGATACGTCCTGGTGCTTGCCGCAATGTCGGCAGCGCCGGCGGGCGCTGCTGTCCCGATCAAGATCCTCGGCTTTGACGACATGTCGTGCCGTGCCTGGTCGGCATCCAAGGACGATGCCGATCTCCGGGCACTCTACGTCGCCTGGGTGCGCGGTGTCCTTACTGGCCACAACTACGCCAACCAGAGTCAGCAGGTGTCGACGCTGTCGACCGGGACGGTCGAGCAGCATGTTCAGCGCTACTGTGTCGAAAAGCCGCTTGGCCAGTTCAGTGATGCGGCATTTCGTCTGAGCGACCAGTTCTCCGGTCGCAACTCGCCGATCACGAAGTAGAACCAGAGCCGCTGCGGCTTGCCTCCCCGGGAGAGCATCGGCGCGACGGCGGGAAGAGAGCACGCGCCGGTGGCAGGTCAACCGTTCATCTCCGCATTCTCGGACCGCCGAAAGCGACGCGGTAGTGCCGCGCGATCTGCTACTCCAGATTCTGCACCTGCTCGCGCATTTGTTCGATCAGGAGCTTGAGCTCGATCGCCGTCTGCGAAACCTCGGCGACGAGCGACTTGGAGGCAAGCGTATTGGCTTCGCGATTGAGTTCCTGCATCAGAAAATCGAGACGCTTGCCACTCGCACCACCCGTCGTGAGTACGCGTGCAACCTCGTCGAGATGGGTGGCGAGGCGCGCCAGTTCCTCGGCGACATCGATGCGAGCGGCGAAGACCGCCACTTCCTGACGGATGCGCTCGTCAGCCGCGCTATCGACGGCATCCAGCAGGCGCTGTCGCAGCTTTTCGTTGAAGGCTGCCTGGGCAGCGGGAATCCGCGGTCCCACGTCGCGCAGCAGGAGACGCATGCAGGCCATCCTTTCAAGTATCACGCCGGTCAGCTTTGCGCCCTCGCGTGCCCGGCTTGCGGTGAAGTCGCCCAACGCTTCACCGGCGAGGGCCAGACAGGCTGAGCTCAGGGCATCGCCATCCACGGAGTCGTCGCCAAAGATGCCGGGCCAGTGCAGCACATCATTGACGGCCAGCGGGACCGCCAGCGGCATGACGCTTCGCACTTGGGCATCGAATGCTCGGAGGCGCTCGAGCAGGTCGCCATTGAGGCTGCTTTGCGCGTTGTTGCCGACCGTCGACACGTAGTTCACACGGCATTCGACTTTGCCGCGGCTGATGTGCGCGTTGATGAGTTCGCGCAGCGCGGGCTCGCTCATGCGCAACTCGTCGCAGACGCGGAACTGGCAATCGAGATAACGGGAATTGACGCTCTTCAATTCAATGTGCAGGGCGCCGCCTTTGACGGTGCAGGTTCTGGCGGCATAGCCGGTCATGCTGTAGATCATCGAAATCCTGACAGGGGTTGGCGTTCTCGGATGGGAAGCCGGCTTTACAGTTCCCCCCAAAAACCTCGACAATGGGTGAAGACTCCCATGATAGCCTTGACATCGATGGCGCAACAAGCGAACCAACCCCTTCCTGCCGGTTTTCAACTCGATGAATACTGCATCGAGAAACAGCTGTCCCTGGGGGGGTTTTCGATAGTCTATGTCGCTACCGACGGCCAGGGGCAGCGTGTCGCGATCAAGGAATACCTGCCCAATACGCTGGCCTTGCGCGCGGAGGGCAAGACGGCGCCGATCATTTCCGAAGAACACCTGCCAGCCTTTCGCTACGGCATGAAGTGTTTCTTCGAGGAGGGCCGGGCGCTTGCGGGGCTTGCGCATCCGAACGTGATTCGGGTGTTGAACTTCTTTCGCGCCAACGGGACCGTTTACATGGTCATGGAATACGAGGAAGGCTGTACGCTGCAGGAACTGATCCAGAACAACCCGGGCCGGGTGACCGAGAACTTCATCCGCAATGTATTTACAAAGATGCTCAACGGCCTGCGCGAGGTTCACTCGCATCGCCTGCTGCATCTCGACCTCAAGCCGTCAAACATCTACATGCGCAACCACCATGTGCCCGTGCTGATCGACTTCGGCGCGGCACGCCAGACGCTGGCGTGCGATGCGCCGATGCTCAAGCCGATGTATACGCCGGGCTTCGCTTCGCCCGAGCACTACAGCCAGCAGCGCGATCTCCTCGGTCCGTGGAGCGACATCTACAGTGTCGGCGCGTCGATGTATGCCTGCCTCGCCGCGAGTACGCCGGTGCCGGCAGACATTCGCAAGGCCAGGGACGAACTCAAACCGGCCATGGTGCTCTGGGACGGGAAGTACTCGGACCAGTTGCTCGAAACCATCGACTGGTGCCTGTGCCTGAATGAGCGCTATCGCCCGCAGAGCGTTTTCGCCCTGCAGAAGGCGCTCACCGAGCCGGTGGTGGCGCCGGATCCCCCGCCGAAGGACAACTGGCTTGGCCAGATGGTCGGCAGAATCAGGAAGTCCAGGGACGCATGAAATTCACGATCTATCAGGAAACCCGGATCGGCAAGCGCGCCAACAACGAAGACCGGTTGGCACACTGCTATTCGCGCGATGCGCTGCTGACGGTCGTCGCCGACGGCATGGGGGGCCATTACTATGGCGAAGTTGCTGCGCAGATCGCCGTGCAGACGCTGACCGAGGCCTTCAAGCGCGAATTCAAGCCCCGGATTCGTGACCCCTTCATGTTTCTGCAGAAGGGGATGCTCAACGCGCACCGTGGGATTCTCGACTTCGCCGGCAAGCATCATCTGCAGGATTCGCCGCGCACCACCTGCGTCGCCTGCATCGTTCAGAACAACGTCGCGTACTGGGCCCACTCCGGCGACTCACGTCTGTACCTGCTGCGCAATGGCAAGGTGCTGGCGCAGACCAAGGATCACTCGCGCGTGCGGCTGCTGGTCGATCAAGGGGTCATCACCGAAGACGAGGTGCTCAGCCACCCGGACCGCAACAAGATCTACGGCTGCCTGGGTGGCCAGCAGACGCCGGAGGTCACGTTCTCGCACAAGGTGACGCTGGAAGCCGGCGACGTCCTGGTGCTGTGCACCGACGGAGCCTGGAGTGGCTTGCCCGGCGACATCCTGGCAATAGCGCTGAAGACTGCCGACCTGCTGCGTGCCGTGCCGCTGCTGCTTGGGCAGGCAGAAGCGCGGGGCGGGCCGACTGCCGACAACCTGTCGATGATCGCCGTGCGCTGGCAGGACACCTACAGCGACGGTAGCAGCGGTGGCAGCAGCGTGATATCCACCAGAACGATGCCGCGGGATACGGTGACGACCAAGATGGACGAATTCGGGCGCAACCCGCAATCCAGGACCGAGCTTACCGAAGCCGAAATCGAACGCGCCATCGAAGAGATCCGCTCGACCATTCAGAAGTACAAATAGCAACAGGAATCCCGATGCGCCCCAGCCAACGCCAACCGTCACAACTGCGCCAGGTGCGCATTACGCGCCAGTTCACAAGCCACGCCGAAGGCTCGGTATTGATCGAGATCGGCGACACGCGCGTGCTGTGCACGGCCAGCGTCGAGGAGTTCGTGCCGCCCTTCCGGCGCGGTACGGGAGCGGGCTGGGTCACCGCCGAGTATGGCATGCTGCCCCGCTCGACGCACACCCGTACTCAGCGCGAAGCGGCGAAAGGCAAGCAGACTGGCCGCACCCAGGAAATCCAGCGTCTGATCGGCCGTGCCCTGCGTGCGGTGACCGACCTCAAGGCGCTCGGCGAACGCCAGATCACGCTCGACTGCGACGTCCTGCAGGCCGACGGCGGAACACGCTGCGCCGCCATCACGGGCGCCTGGCTGGCGCTCAATGATGCCTGCGCGCATCTTCTGGCCCAGGGCAGGCTGGTCGTCAACCCGCTAAGCGATCACGTCGCCGCCATTTCAGTCGGCATCTACCAGGGATCGCCCGTTCTCGACCTTGACTACGCCGAGGATTCAAGTTGTGACACCGACATGAACGTGGTGATGACCGGTAGCGGGGGCATCGTCGAAATCCAGGGTACAGCCGAAGGCGTTCCCTTTACGCGCGGCCAGATGAACCAGTTGCTCGATCTGGCCGATGCCGGCATCGGCCAGCTGATTGCCCGGCAGAAAGCGGCGCTCGCCCAATGAAACTCGTACTCGCCTCGAACAACGCGAAGAAGCTCAAGGAACTCGACGCCATTCTCGCGCCGCTGGGATGGGAACTCGTTCCGCAGGGGCAACTGGGCATCCCGGAGGTCGAGGAGCCGCATTGCACCTTCGTCGAGAACTCTTTGGCGAAAGCTCGCCACGCGTCGCGGCTGGCGGGACTGCCGGCCCTGGCAGACGATTCCGGCCTGTGCGTCGACGCCTTCGGGGGAGCGCCAGGCGTCTTTTCCGCACGCTACGCGGGGGAACCGAAATCCGATGCCCGCAACAACGAGAAGCTGCTTTCCGCCCTTGGCGAGACGGCTGCACGCGGAGCCCGCTTCGTTTCAGTGATCGTTTTTGTTCGTCACGCCGACGATCCGCAGCCGATCATCGCCGAGGGTGAATGGCATGGCGAGATTCTGTCAGCAGCACGCGGCGACGATGGCTTCGGCTACGATCCCCTGTTCTACATCCGCGAGCTCGACAAGAGCGCTGCCGAACTCGACGCCGCCGAAAAGAACCGGCGCTCGCATCGTGGCCAGGCGCTCGCCCGCCTCGTCGAGCGTCTTCAGCGGCTGCGCTGATGCCGGGCGGCGGGGCCCGAGCGGTCATCCCGCTGCTTCGGCGGCCCTTGGCATCGGCAGCTGGAAACCCCGTCGAGTTCCGCAACCCGCCGCCGCTGGCGCTGTACGTCCATGTTCCCTGGTGCGTACAGAAGTGTCCGTACTGCGACTTCAACTCGCACGCCTTGCCGGTAGGTAGCAGCATTGGCCAGCGGCAGACGGCGATCCCCGAGAGCGACTACCTCGCGGCCCTGATCGCCGACCTCGAATCGGCCTTGCCCCTGGTCTGGGGACGCCGGGTTGACAGCGTCTTCATCGGCGGCGGAACACCCAGCCTGCTCTCCGGCGAGGGAGTCGACGAGCTTCTTGCCGCCGTGCGCAGCCGCCTTCCCTTGCTGCCGAACGCCGAAATCACCCTCGAAGCCAATCCGGGAACCGTCGAAGCCGGAAAGTTTGCCGCCTTTCGCGCTGCCGGCGTCAACCGCCTGTCGCTGGGAATCCAGAGTTTCAACTCGCGGCACCTCACCGCCCTCGGCCGCATCCACGACGATCGCGACGCCAGACTGGCGATCGGGATCGCCGCCAGCCACTTCGACAATTTCAATCTCGACCTGATGTACGGTCTGCCCGGGCAGACGCTGGCGGAGGCTCTTGCCGACGTCGACGCGGCACTTGCCTGCGCACCACCGCATCTCTCCTGCTATCAGCTGACCATCGAGGCGAACACCGCCTTTGCTGCCCGACCGCCCGCGTTACCCGACCCGGATACCTGTGCCGACATGCAGGACGCGATCGAGACGAAGCTGGCGGCCGCCGGTTATCGGCACTACGAAATCTCCGCTTTTGCGCGGGCTGGCCAGGAGTGCCGGCACAATCTCAACTACTGGCAGTTCGGCGACTACCTGGGCATCGGTGCCGGGGCCCACGGCAAGCTGACGCTGCACGACCGCGTGCAGCGTCAGATGCGCTGGAAGCGGCCGGAGCAGTATCTCGCCAAGGTGGCGGCGGGGACGCCGGTGCAGCAGGAGTTCACCGTCGCCCCTGCCGAGCTGCCCTGCGAATTCATGATGAACGCGCTACGCCTGGTCGAGGGTTTCGCGGCGCCGCTGTTCGAGATGCGCACCGCGCTGCCCCTGATCAGCATCGAGAGCCAACTCCGGCAGGCCGAACGCGATGGTCTCCTGCAGCGGCAGGGGCAGCGCATTGCGCCCAGCGAGCGGGGCCGGCGCTTTCTCAATCAGCTCGTTCAGCGCTTTCTCGCCGAGCGCCGATGAGCGTGCTCGGCGGGACGGTGCACACGCCGTCCCGCCGGCGGCCGGCGTCCTACTGTTGCATCGCTTCGACCGCCTGAGAGAGCTGCTGCCGGAGTTCGTCGGCCGGTCGTCCCTGCACCTCGCTCAGGCGGATCTGCCGCAGCAGATCGGACACCCGCGCCGCCGCCAGACTGCGCGCTTTCGCCGCGGCGATCGGCGGCGGCGTTTTCGTGGTCTTGCTCGCCGGAACGGGGGCGTCCGCCATCGTCCCCGGCTGCCCAGTGGGTTTGCTTTCGATCAGCTGCGCGCGCTCGGCACCAGGCTGGCCGCGGCGGGCGGTGATCACCATGGAACGTGGCTGATAGGGGCGCGGCATCGGCCGCTGGGCGAGTGGCGCCGTACTGGTGCTGCGCAGAGCATTGACGGCCGCGAGCAGCTTCTTGTGCAACTCCTCGCTCGGTCGACCTTCGGCTTCGGCGGCCCTTATCTCCTTCATGATCGCCTCGATCTCGCGCGGAACCGATGCCGAGCGGCTGGGCTCGCCAAAGTTCTCTGGTGGCGCCTTCACTGCGATCGCGAACTCTTCCGGTGAGGAGATCATCTTGGCCAGCCGCAGATGGTTGTAGCGCATGGCCATGGTCAGTGGCGTGTCGCCCCAGTCGCTCTGCAAGGCGGGATTCGCACCCGCTTCGAGGAGCACCTTCGCCAGTCCGTCGCGACCTTCGCGGGCGGCCATCATCAGGGGCGTCGCGCCGTTCGGCGCACGCGCATTGACGTTGGCCCCGCGCGCGAGGAGATCGCTGACCACCTTCTCGTGACCGTTGAAGACCGCGTAGTGCAGGGCCCCCCACTGATTTCCCTGGCGTTCGAGTGGCGCCCCGTGCTCGAGCAGCCATTTGACCGCGTCCAGATGCCCACCCCAGGCGGCGAGTTGCAGCGCCTGCTCGCCGTTGCGGTTGGTACGCCGCACATCGGCACCGCGCTCGACGAACAGCGCCATCATCTCGATGTTGCCATACCAGGCGGCGACCATCAGCCCACTGCCGATGTGTGCTGCCTGGTACTCGGGATCGAGGCCGTCATCGAGCCAGCGCTTGACCGCGCGAAGATTGCCGCGCTCGACGGTGTACTCGAAAGTGATCGGATCGGGTGCCGGCGCCTGTGCCCATACGGCACCGACGAGCAGCCACAGCAATAGCCATCGACAGGTTCCAGCCCACACGACTCGCACCAGTTTTCTCCCCTCCAACCCGGCAGCCGAGGCGCATCGAGTTGCCTTCGCGTGTTCTGCGGCACGGTTTTGGTTCACAATGACAGGTTCCATGCTGTCTCGCCTGATCCCCGCCCTTGCGCTCTCGCTTGCCCTGCACGCCAGCCTGCTGTTGCCAGATATCCTGAAGCGCGAGGCCACTGCGGTGCGTCCGGCGCTTGAGGCGTCGCTGCGCCTGCCGCCAGTCAGGCCCTCGCTCCCCAGCGACGAACCGCTGCTGAAGAACACCTTGCCCACCGACAAGCCTTCCCCGGCCATCAAGCCGCTGCCGCCGCCACCTGCGGCGCGCGCGCCGTCGCCTGCCAGCAGGACGACGCCCAGACGTGAAGTTGAGGCCGCTCAGCGCAAACTGTCGCAACACCTCTACTACCCGCCGGAGGCGGTCGCCCGGGGCCTCGAGGGCGAAGTGCGGCTGATCCTGACCCTGTCGGACGACGGCCGCATCGTCGATGTGGGCGTCGCCGCCAGCAGTGGTCACCCGGTTCTGGACAAGGCGGCAGAGAGGGCGGCCTGGGCGATGGGGAGAGTAAGCTGGGCTCAGTCACGCGAGCTGATCCTGCCGGTCATCTTCCGTCTCGACTGACCCCTGTCGCCGCCGAAAGACCACGTCCCACACCGCGTGCCCAAGGCGCAAGCCGCGCTGCTCGAATTTTGTCTGTGGGCGATGCTCGGGGCGCGGCGCGAAGCCCGCTACGGTGTTTTCGAGCCGGGCTTCGGCGGCGAGCACGCGGAGCATCTGTTCGGCGTAGTCGTGCCAATCCGTGGCGCAATGGAGGTAGCCGCCGGGTCTCAGTCGGCTGGCGAGCAGAGCCACGAAAGGCTCTTGCAGCAGCCGCCGCTTGTGGTGACGTTTCTTCGGCCAGGGGTCGGGAAAGAAGATGTGCACACCGGCGAGCGACGCTGGCGCGATCATGTCCCGCAGCACCTCGACGGCGTCGTGCTGGATGATGCGCTGATTCTGCAGGCCCAACTCGGCGACCAGCTTGCACAGGCTGCCGACTCCTGGCGTGTGCACTTCAATGCCGAGGTAGTCGTTCTCCGGATGGCGAGCAGCGATCACTGCCGAGGTCTCGCCCATGCCGAAACCGATTTCGAGAATCCGCGGCGCCGTACGCGCGAACGCGGCGTCGAGGTCGACGAGCGCCGCACGGTATGGCACGCCGATGCTTGCCATCATCTGCTCACGATAGCGCTGCTGGGCATTCGAGACACGGCCCTGGCGGCGAACGAAGCTGCGGATGGACGCCTCCCTGTCGGGGGCGGCGACGCTTCCCCGGTCTTCCATGGCTAGGAGCCGATCAACCCCGCCGTCGGCGACGAAGGATCGGCCGAGTAATACTTGCGCGGCATGCGGCCGGCGAGGAACGCTTCGCGCCCGGCCTCGACCGCCTTCTTCATGGCGCTGGCCATCAGCACCGGATCGCGGGCATGCGCGATGGCGGTATTCATCAGCACGCCGTCGCAACCGAGTTCCATGGCGATCGCCGCGTCGGAAGCCGTGCCGACGCCGGCATCGACGAGCACCGGCACTTTCGCCTGATCGATGATCAGGCGCAGGTTCCACGGGTTGATGATCCCCATGCCGGAGCCGATCAGGGAGGCCAGGGGCATCACCGCAACGCAACCGATCTCCTCCAGCATGTGCGCCTGGATCGGGTCGTCGGCGCAGTAAACCATCACCGCGAAACCTTCCTTGACCAGCGTTTCGGCCGCTTTCAGGGTTTCCGGCATGTTCGGGAACAGGTTGGTCGGGTCGCCCAGCACTTCCAGCTTGCACAGCGCATGCCCGTCGAGCAGTTCGCGCGCCAGACGCAGGGTGCGCACCGCATCCGCCGCCGTATAGCAACCGGCAGTATTCGGCAGGATCGTGAATTGCGACGGTGGCAGAACGTCGAGCAGATTCGGTTCGCCGGCATTCTGGCCGATGTTGGTGCGGCGAATGGCGACGGTGACGATCTCGGCGCCCGACGCATCGATCGCCGCCCGCGTCTCGGCGAAATCCTTGTACTTGCCGGTGCCGACGAGAAGACGAGAGCGGTAGGTCTTGCCGGCTACCGTCAGACTGTGTGGGGAGGAGGGCATTTGTCTCTCGCTTGGCAATGAGGTCAGCCGCCGCCGACGGCAACGACGATCTCGATCCGGTCACCGTCGACCAGCGTGGTTTCGGCATGACGGCCGCGCGCAACGATTTCACCGTTGCGCTCGACAGCGATGCGCTTGCCCGCATGGTCGAGTGCCTTCACCAGATCGGCAACCGTCAGCGAGGCAGGAAATTCGCGGCTTTCACCGTTGATCAGGAGTCTCATGGGAGTTCGATTTTACCACGCTGCAAGGCCATCACTCGGGTTGGCTGACATCAGCCGGAACTGCCGACAGCTTGACACTGTTCGGGGCCTTTCGCGAACTACGGCGGCCGATCATTGTCTGTTCTAATCCTCATCAACGGTCGATGCCATGCGCCGCTCCCTGCTCAAGCTGCTGTGCCCCTTGCTGTTCCTCGTTCTTCTTCCCGCCTGCACGAGCCTTCCGGAAGGTATCACGGCAGTCGACAACTTCCAGCTCGACCGCTACCTCGGCAAATGGTACGAGATTGCTCGTCTCGACCACTCCTTCGAACGCGGTCTCAGCGATGTCTCCGCCGAGTACCGCCGGGCACCCGATGGCAGCAGCGTGGAAGTGATCAACCGTGGTTACAGTGCCGACAAGGGAGCCTGGAAAGAGGTCATCGGCAAGGCAAAGTTCATTGGCGACCCGAGAGTCGGCTCGCTGAAAGTCTCGTTCTTTGGCCCCTTCTACGGCGGCTACCACATCGTCGCGCTCGATGAACGCGACTACCATTGGGCGCTGGTCGTCGGCCCGAGTCGGGATTACCTGTGGATCCTGGCGCGCGAGCGCCGCCTGCCCGCCGACGTTCGCCAGCGACTGCTCGACAAGGCGGGGCAACTGGGCTTTGCGACCACGCGACTGATTTGGGTCGATCAGGATCGGCCCGATGCCTGAGGTTGCGGAGGCTGGCCCGTCCTGCAGCGGCATCCTCGTCGCTTTCGACGGCCCGGAAAGCGTCCTCGCCTGGTCAGCGATCGACGATGCGGTGATGGGTGGGCTGTCGAGCAGCCGTCTGGTCTTCGCCACCGAGGGACATGCGGACTTCATCGGCACCGTTTCGCTGGCCAACAACGGCGGTTTTGCTTCGGTGCGAACGCTGCCCGGCGCCTACTCCGCTCCGGGGATGCTGTCGGTGCGTCTGCGCGTCCGCGGTGACGGTCGCCGCTACAGGTTGAACCTGCGCACCGACGATGCCTGGGACGGCGTCAGTTACCAGGCGGCGCTCGTGCCGCCGGTCGGGCAGTGGGGCGAGGTGGTGCTGCCGATCGGTGAATTCGCGCCGCGCTACCGTGGCCGGGCCGTGCTCGCGCCGGCCCTCGATCCCGGGAGAATCCGCCGCCTCGGCCTGATGATTGCCGACCGACAGCCGGGGCCCTTCAGGCTCTCCATTGGCTGGCTGCGCAGCGAAGCGGCGGCGCTAGGCTGACGGGGCGGTGTGGCTGGTCGGGGCGACCTTGGCCGCCATGGCGAACAGTTGGCAGGCACGCTGGCCTCCGCGTACGGGATCGATGGTGCGCATGAAAGCTGCGCATGCGGCCCGCAGAAGACGCTAGGCGCCGATCGGGAAGGATGCCAGATCAAAACCGTCGGCATCCACCTGTAGGGCCCAGCCTCTGGCATCCCAGTCACCGAGCACGAGTCTCCGCGCCGGTTCGCCGGCCACCTGCAGTTCATGAATTGCCGGGCGATGGGTGTGGCCGTGGATCAGCGTCCTGACCCCGTGTTTCTGCATCACGGACGGTATGGCTTCGGGGCTGACGTCGATGATGTCGGCGGCTTTCATCGCCGTTCTTTCGAGACTCTCGCTGCGCAGCTTGCGCGCCAGCGCCTGGCGTTTCGACAGCGGCATGACGTGGTGCAGGATGAACAGTCCGAGGGGGCTACGGATGCGGCTGCGCTTGCGCAGGTACTGGACATCGCGGGTGCACAGAGTGTCGCCGTGCATCAGCAGCACTCTCTCGCCGCCCAGTTGCACGACGCTCGGGTCGGGTAGCAGGGTGCAGCCAGCCATGCGGCAGAAGCGCTTGCCGATCAGGAAGTCGCGGTTGCCGTGCATCAGATGGATGCGCGTGCCGGCGTCGGCGGTTTCCTGCAATGCATTGGCAATCGCGCGCTGACTCGCGGTCATGCCATCGTCGCCAACCCAGACTTCGAAGAGGTCGCCGAGGATGTACAGCGCCTCGGCGGTTACCGCGCGCGTCTGCAGGAAGTGCAGGAAGGCCCGGGTCAGGTCCGGCCGTTCCTCCTGCAGATGGAGATCGGAGATCAACAGAACGGTCATCGGTGTGGTCGATCAACTCGGCATTCGTGATGACTCATGAGCAGGGGGCGGCAGGAGCAGAGGGGGCGAAAGTAATCGGACTCGCCTGCGTGAGGTCCGATCATGGGTAGTCCACGCTGACATTGTCGCTGCTCAACCATTCGCTGAGCGCCACCAGCAGATCGTCTTCGAGGCGGACCCGATTGGCGTCACCGAAGGCGAGCTCACAGGATGCCTCACCATTGCGGTAGGCGAGCCGGACCGGGCAATTGCCGGGTGTGTAGGGCGCCAGCAGCGTGCGCAGGCGTTGCACGGCGGCGCGCGCGCCGCTGCCGCTGGCCTGGCCGTTGAGCGACAGGCGCAGGTGACGGGCAAACCGCCCGCGTGCTTCGGCCAGTGTCAGCAGGTGTTCGGCGATGATGCGCACGCGGCCTTCGCCGGCGAAGTCGTCGCGCTGCACGCGGCCTTCGACGATCAGCACCTCGTCTTCGCGGATCTTGGCGCGCTCGCTTTCCAGCAATTCGCTGAACACCGAGACCTCGAGCGATGTGCTGCCGTCGTCGAGCTGGACGAAGACCATCTTGCCGCGTGCGGTGAGTTTGCTGCGCACGCCGACGACCAGTCCGGCGAGCCATTGCACTTCCTTCCGAGCTTCGAGCGCCGCCAGCCGCGTGCGCACGAAGCGCGACACTTCGGCCTGCACGCTGTGGAACGGGTGGCCGGAGAAGTAGAAACCGAGCGCCAGCTTCTCTTCGTTGAGCTTCTGGCGTTCGCTCCAGCGGGCGACCTCGACGTACTGCGGGCCATGCTCGCGATCCTCCTCGCCGCCCGCTTCGAAGATGTCGAATAGGCTGACCTGCATGGCGTTGCGCTCGGCCTGCTCGGCGGCTTCCATGGCGATGCCGACCGAGGCGAGCAGCCGCGCGCGGTGGCTGTCGAGCGAGTCGAAGGCGCCGGCACGAATCAGCGCTTCGATCGTCCGGCGGTTGACGAGCCGCTTGTCGACGCGCCGGCAGAAGTCGAAGAGGTCCCGGAAAGCGCCCGCCGCCGAACGGGTTTTCAGGATCGCGTTGACCGCCTGTTCGCCGGTGCCCTTGACGGCGCCGAGACCATAGCGCACGGTGCTGCGGTCGACCGGCATGAAGCGGTATTCGGAGGCGTTGACGTCCGGGCCGAGGATGCGCAGGCCGTTGTTGATCGCATCGTCGTGGAAGATTTTGACCGTGTCGGTGACGTCCATGTCCGATGACAGGGTCGCCGCCATGAAAGCCGCGCAGTGGTGTGCCTTCAGCCAGGCGGTGTGGTAGGTGACGACGGCGTAGGCGGCGGTATGCGACTTGTTGAAGCCATACTCGGCGAACTTCTCCATCAGGTCGAAGAGCTGCATCGCCAGCTTTTCGTCGTAGCCCTTCTTGCGCGCGCCCTCGCGCATCAGGTCGCGATGCAGCGCCATCTCCTCGGCCTTCTTCTTGCCCATCGCGCGGCGCAAGAGGTCGGCGGCGCCGAGCGTGTAGCCGCCGATGATCTGCGCGATCTGCATCACCTGTTCCTGGTAGACGATGACGCCGTAGGTGGGTTCGAGGCAGGCCTTCAGATCGTCGATGTAGTATTCGATCTTCTGCTGACCCTTCTTGCGCAGGATGAAGTCGTCGACCATTCCCGAGCCGAGCGGCCCCGGCCGATACAGCGCGAGAACGGCGATGATGTCCTCGAAGCGGTCGGGCGCGAGCTTTCTGACCAGCTTCTTCATGCCTTCCGATTCGACCTGGAAGATTGCCGTCGTGTTGCCGTCCTTGAGGATCTGGTAAGCCTGCGGATCGTCGAAGGCCATCGTCGCCAGATCGGGACGCACACCGCTCAGTTGCTCGACGTACTTCAGCGCCAGCTCGATGATCGTCAGGTTCCTGAGACCGAGAAAGTCGAACTTCACCAGCCCGACCTTCTCGACGTCGTCCTTGTCGAATTGCGAAACGACTGAACCGCCATCGGCCGAGTACACGGGGCAGAAGTCGGTCAGCTTGCCGGGAGCGATCAGTACGCCGCCGGCATGCATGCCGACGTTGCGTGTCAGATCTTCGAGCCGGGCGGCGAGCGCGAAGAGATCCCTGACTTCTTCCTCGTCGTCGATACGCGCTTGCAGTTGCGGTTCGGCGGCAATTGCCTTGGCCAGCGACAACGGCTTGTTGGTCTCGACCGGGATCAGCTTGGAAAGCTGGTCGCAGAAGTTGTACGGCAGATCGAGCACGCGTCCGACATCGCGGATGACCGCCTTCGACGACATGGTGCCGAAGGTGACGATCTGCGATACCGCCGCCGCCCCATACTTCTGGCGCACGTATTCGATGACCCGCCACCGGTTGTCCTGGCAGAAGTCGATGTCGAAGTCGGGCATCGACACCCGCTCGGGGTTCAGGAAGCGCTCGAAGAGCAAGGCGTAGCGCAGTGGGTCGAGGTCGGTGATGCCGAGCGCGTAGGCGACGACCGATCCGGCGCCCGAGCCACGGCCCGGTCCGACCGGGCAACTGTTGTGCTTGGCCCAGTTGATGAAATCGGCAACGATCAGGAAGTAGCCGGGGAAGCCCATCTGGACGATGGTATCGGTCTCGAGTTGCAGGCGCGCGTCGTAGGGCGCCCGCTCGGCAGTGCGCACGTCGGGGTCGGGGAAAAGCTGCTGCAGGCGAATTTCGAGGCCGGCGACCGCCTGCTGGCGAAGAAAATCGTCGAGCGTCACGCCTGCCGGCGTCGGGAAATCGGGCAGGTAGCTCTTGCCGAGTGTGATCTGCAGATTGCAGCGCTTGGCGATCTCGACCGAGTTGGCGAGCGCTTCGGGGAGATCGCCAAACAGGGCGAGCATTTCGTCAGCCGACTTGAAGTACTGCTCTTCCGTGTGTAGCCTGGGGCGCCGCGCATCGCCGAGCATGTAGCCTTCGGCAATACACACGCGTGCCTCGTGCGCCTTGAAATCATCGCGTTCGAGAAACTGGATCGGGTGGGTGGCAACCAGCGGCAAGCCGAGTTCGCCGGCCAGATCGGCGGTCGCGGCGACCAGCGCCTCCTGCTGCGCCTGTCCATAGCGCTGCACTTCCAGATAGAACGCACCGGGGAAGGTCTTTTCCCAGCGCGCTGCGCGGTTCGCGGCCAGTTCTTGATTGCCCTGCAGCAGCGCCTCGCCAACATCGCCGGCGGCGGCGCCCGACAACGCGATCAGGCCGTCGACGCCGACTTCCTCGAGCATCCGGCGGGTGATTTCCGCGCGCCCGCGTACGCGCGGCGCGAGGTAGGCACGCGACAGCAGTTCGCAGAGCTGCAGGTAGCCCGGCCGCGAGCGACAGAGCAGCAGCAGGCGATACGGTCGGTCCGGGTCGCCGTCGTTGGCAATACAGACATCGCTGCCGAGTATCGGCTTGATCCCCTTGCTGCGCGCCGACGAGTAGAACTTGACCAGACCGAAGACATTGGCGAGGTCACTGAGTGCCAGGGCCGGCATGCCGTAGCCGGCCGCACGCGCAACCGCATCATCGAGGCGGACGATGCCGTCGGTAATCGAATACTCGCTGTGCAGGCGGAGATGGATGAACGGGGCTTCGAGCATCCCGCCATTTTACCCCGAGGGCGGGCGGCGCACGCGCCGATCACTGCGCACGCGGCACTCGCACGCGGCCGGTTGGGCCGCGCGTCGCTGATCGGGGCTAGCTGTCAACCCAGTCGATGATCGGTCGCCACTGTTCGAGATCTTTCGCCGCGCGCGACGCCGAGAGGTCGAACATCGTCATCCCGTGCATCGCCGTCTGCACGTAGAGCTGTGTATTGCGCAGGTAGGTGAGCACCGGCAGGTCGAACTTCTCGAGAAATCGCTCCAGTTCGGCGGCCGAGCGGGTGCGTGGATCGACACGCATCCCGACGACGGCAACGAAGGCATGTTCGTTGCGCACCGCTTTCTCGGCCAGCAGGACCTCGAGAAAATGGCGTGTCGCCAGCATGTCGAAGAGCGACGGCTGAACCGGGACGAGGACCCGATTGACCTGTTTGACGACCGTGTCGAGCGCTTTTCCGTGCAGGGCTGCCGGCGTGTCGAGAACGACGTGCGTCGTACCTTTCGGTGGTTTGGCGGTCTTTCCCGGCTCGATTTCCCAGCTACGAATCTTCGGCAGGATCGATGGCCGCAGGTGCAGCCAGTCGCGCGAGGATTGCTGCCGATCGACGTCGCCGAGCATCACCCGATGGCCGCTGCGCGCGAGATGGCCGGCCAGATTGACGGCCAGCGTGGACTTCCCTGAACCCCCCTTTGGATTCGCGATCAGAAACGATTTCATTGTTGTTGTCCCCGGTCATGGGTCGTGCCGAGCCGAAGCAGCTCGGCGCGCACCAGGTTGATGTGCTCACGCAAAGTGTAAAGCAGATCGCTGAAGGCCAGCGGAATCTTCAGTGTGCTGGCGTCCTGCTCGATGCGGTCAAGGCGGTTGGCGTATTCCTCGGCGAGCGCGGGATCGTAACGCCCGCGCAACTCGTTCTCGAGGAACTTGAGATCACCGTAGCAGCGAAAGATCTTCGAGCGTACTCGCCAACTGTAGATCGTCGGAGCGAACTTCAACAGCGGCAGCGACAGCATGACCAGCGGCAGGACCATGACGAACAGGCGCTCGACGAGCACCGCCAGCCAGAAAGGCAGGTAGCGCTGCAGAAACGGCGCTCCCGACTTGTAGTAGCGCGCCGCTTCGCTTGATAGCGGAAAGCTCTGGTCCTTGTAGGCCGGGAACTCGCCGGCGCGCTGGAAGAAACCACCCTTGCCGTTGACCTCGGTCATCGCCTGCAGCAGCAGACTGACCAGTGCCGGATGCAGGTCGTCGCGAACGATTACATTGGCCGTCGTCGCCAGCAGGACGGCGTCGCGCGGCGGCACGTGTCGCACCAGGCTGACGACCCCGCGCGGCAGCACCACCTTGGAGAGGAAGGGGAATAGCCGCAGATAGGCGTCGGCCTGGCTGAAGCTGACGACGTGCAGTCCCGGCGAGCGCAGCATGACCTGGACGACCGGCGCTTCCTGGGCGGCGACGATGAAAGCCGCATCGATCTCGCCCTTCTGCAGTGCTTCGGCCGCCGTCAGCCCGGCCAGAGGCAGGAGGTTCGGGCTATCGGCCCGAATCTCGTTGGCTTCGAGCAACTGCAGGGCGAGCCCACGGATGCCGCTGCCATCCTCGCCGACGGCGATGCGCTGTCCGTCGAGCTGATGCAGCTTGTCGACCCGCTGTTCGCCGCGATAGAACACCCACACCGGTTCGTAGGCGACGCTGCCCAGCGAGCGCAGATGGCCGGAATCGTCGTCGTCCTCGTCGTCCGGGGTTGCCGGCGCGCGAATGCCGCCCTGTACGAAGGCAATGTCCGCCTCCCCTTTGTCGAGGCGATCGAGGTTCTGATGTGAACCCGCCGAGGTCCTGATCTCGAGCGTGATTCCCTTGGCGGCCAGCAGTGCCGCGTAGCGTCTGGCGTATGCATAGTAGGCACCGGTCTCGCTGCCCGTAGTGATCGTCATCTGCCTGGGTGGCGCCGGCTCGACGAATTGGTAGGCGACGAGCAGGCCGATCGCCGTGATCAGGACGATCGGCCAGGCCGTCGCCAGCATGTAGCGGACGGCGACGAGCCTGGCGCGCAGGCGATCCATCAGGGCAGGAGGACGGTCGACCCGGTATGCTTGCGCGCTTCCAGGTCACGGTGCGCGCTGGCGACATCGGCCAGAGGGTAGGTCTGGTTCACCTCGATTCTCACCTTGCCGGCGCCGACGACGTCGAACAGTTCGCTACCCAGCGCGACCAGATCGGCGCGCTTCGCCGTGTAGTGCATCAGGGTCGGCCGGGTCAGGAACAGCGAGCCCTTCTGGGAGAGCAGCAGCGGGTCGAACGGCGGCACCGGGCCCGAGGCGTTGCCGAAGCTGACGAGCATGCCGCAGGTCTGCAGGCTGTCGAGCGAGCCGGCAAACGTGTCCTTGCCGACGCCGTCGTAGACCACGCGGACGCCGGCGCCGCCGGTGATCTCGCGCACGCGCCGGGCAAAGTCCTCGCGCGTGTAGTGGATGACGTGGTCGCAGCCGTGCGCGGTCGCCAGCGCGGCCTTGGCGTCGTTCGACACCGTGCCGATGACCGTCGCGCCGAGCGCTTTTGCCCACTGGCAGGCGATGAGGCCGACGCCGCCGGCGGCGGCGTGGATCAGCACCGCGTCACCCGCCTCTACGCGACAGGTCCGGCGCAGCAGGTAGGCGCTGGTCAGCCCTTGCAGCATCATCGCCGCTGCCGTCCGGAAATCGATCGCAGCCGGCAGTTTCAACAGGCGATCGGCAGGCAGGCAGCGCACCTGGCTGTAGGCGCCGACCGGCCCGCCGGCGTAGGCGACGCGATCGCCGGGGCGCAGGTCGGTGACCGCGCTGCCGACCGCCTCGACCACACCTGCCGCTTCGAGGCCAAGGCCGCTCGGCAGCGGCAGCGGATACAGGCCGGTTCGATGGTAGATGTCGATATAGTTGAGCCCGACGGCCGCGTGGCGTACGCGCGCTTCGGTCGGCGCCGGATCGCCGACCTCGACCTCCTCCCAGGACATCACTTCCGGTCCGCCGACCTGGCGCATACGAATGGCAAATGGCATGTCGATCTCCTCCGTTGGCGTAGCCCGACAGTCTAGTATTCCGCCCGCTTCTTGAGCAAGCGGAAAAAAGCCTGTCGACTCTGCCACTTGACCCTTGCACACAGGGGTCGTCCACAGGCTTATCCACACAAACGGTGGGTTTGCAGGACATCCGTCACGCCGTCCTGCCGGCGTCCCCGGGGGACGCGGCCGAGTCGGCCGGCTTCAGGCTGGTGTCAGTCTGGCGTACTCGAGGGCCAGCCACTTCATGCCGGCGGCGCCGAAGTTGACCTGCACGCGGGCTTCCGGGCCGGCACCTTCGGTCGACACGATCACTCCGACGCCAAAACGCGCGTGCCGCACGTTCTGGCCGATTCGCAGGCCATGGCCGGCTGTCGGCGGTTGCCGCGCGGCGCTTGCGGCGCCTCGCCCCGGTTGGCCAGCGCTGGCGGTGCGGTTGATCCTGCGCAGCAGCTCCGCCGGCAGTTCGTCGACAAAGCTCGAAGGCAGGCAGTAGCGCGTCTGCCCGTGCAGCATGCGCGTCTGCGCATGCGTCAGGTAGAGCCGCTGGCGCGCGCGCGTGACGGCGACGTACATCAATCGCCGCTCCTCTTCCAGGCCGGCGCGCTCCTGCGCCGCGTTCTCGTGCGGAAAGAGCCCCTGCTCGAGGCCGGTGATGAAGACCACGTCGAACTCCAGTCCCTTGGCGGCATGCACGGTCATCAACTGCACCGCGGTTTCGCCTTCGCCGGCCTGATGCTCGCCGGCTTCCAGCGAGGCGTGTGCCAGGAAGGACGCGAGCGGCCCGCCATTGGCGGCGGGCTCGCCGTCCTGGTCGCTGTCCTCGTAGAGGAAGGTGGTCGCGGCGTTGATCAATTCGTCGAGGTTCTCGAGTCGGTCCTGTCCTTCCTTTTCGGCCAGGTAGTGCTGCCGCAGTCCTGTCTTGTCGATCAGGTGATCGACCACCTCGGGCAAGGAGCGAGCCCGGGTGTCCGCCCGCAGGTCCTCGATCAACGCGACGAAGCGGGCAACCGCCGTGCCGGCCTTGCCGGCCAGACTCGCGGCAGCGTTGTAGAGGCTGGCGTTGTTCCGCTGCGCAGCTTCCTGCAAGGCTTCGAGGCTGCGCGTACCGATGCCGCGGGTCGGAAAATTGACCACCCGGGCAAAGGCCGTGTCGTCGTCCGGGTTGGCGATCAGGCGCAGGTAGGCGAGGGCATGCTTGATTTCCTGCCGGTCAAAGAAGCGCAGCCCGCCGTGCACGCGATACGGCACGCCAGCCGTGAATAGCTGATGTTCGAGGACGCGCGACTGCGCGTTCGAGCGATAGAGCAGTGCGATCTGGTCGCGCCCGATCCCTTCGCGCAGCAGTTCCGAGATCTCGTCGACGATGAAACGCGCTTCATCGAAGTCGGAAATGCCCTCGAAAACCCGGATCGGCTCGCCGGCACCGGCTTCGGTCCACAGGTTCTTGCCGAGGCGGCCGACGTTCTGCTTGATCAGCGCGTTCGCCGCGTCGAGGATGTTGCCGTGCGAGCGATAATTCTGCTCCAGGCGAATTACGCTCGGCAACTCGAACTCGCGCTGCAGGTCGCGCATGTTGCCGATCTCCGCACCGCGGAAGGCGTAGATCGACTGGTCGTCGTCGCCGACGGCAAAGACACAGGCGCCGGGCGTTTCCGGGCGCACGCTGCCGCGCCCGGCGAGGAGCTTCAGCCAGGCATACTGCAGCCGGTTGGTGTCCTGGAACTCGTCTACCAGGATGTGCCGGAAACGCTCCTGATAGTGCCGGCAAAGCGGCTCGTTCCTCTGCAACAGTTCGTACGAGCGCAGCAGCAGCTCGGCGAAATCGACGACGCCTTCGCGCTGGCACTGCCCTTCGTACTCGGTGTACAACTCGACGCGGCGGCTGGTGTAATGATCGTAGGCCTCGGCCTGTGCTGCGCGGATGCCCTGTTCCTTGTGCGCGTTGATGAAATGCATCAGCTCGCGCGGCGGAAACTTCTCGTCGTCGACGTTGAGATTCTTCAGCAAGCGCTTGATCGCCGACAGCTGATCGGCCGCATCGAGGATCTGGAAAGTCTCCGGCAACCCGGCCTCGCGGTGGTGCGCGCGCAGCAGGCGATTGCACAGGCCGTGGAAGGTGCCGATCCACATGCCGCGCGTGTTGATCGGCAGCATCGCCGCGAGACGCGATTGCATCTCTTTCGCCGCCTTGTTGGTGAAGGTAACCGCCAGGATTCCCTGCGGGCCGACCTGTCCGGTCGAGATCAGCCAGGCGATGCGCGTCGTCAACACACGCGTCTTGCCGCTGCCGGCGCCGGCCAGAATCAGCGCGTGCTGTGCCGGCAGCGTCACGGCGGCGAGTTGCGGCGGATTGAGGTTGGCGAGCAGATCGGACATGGATCGGGATTTCCTGGCTTACGGCAGCTTCGGCGGCGCGAAGCTTTCCTCGCTGGTCAGTGTGTTGAGGAAAGCGACGAGCTGGCCGATCTCCTTCTCGGAGAGTTTGCGGTCGATCAGGATCTGGCTCTTGTGCGGATCCGCCTTGCCTCCAGCGGCCATGTAGCGGACTGCTTCTTCGAGGCTGGCGACGCTGCCGTCGTGGAAGTAGGGACCGGAAATGCCGACCGAACGCAGGGTCGGTGTCTTGAACGCCGATGTGTCGGCCGGGTCCTTGCTTACCGCAAAGCGGCCGAGGTCGGGCTGTGCCTTGCCTGCCTCGAGACCGACGTTGTAGAACATGCCGTCGCTGTAGAGGGGCGGCCTGTGGCAGGCGGCGCAGCCGGCCTTGCCGGTGAACAGTTCGGCACCGGCCGCCGCATCGGCCGAGACGGCCGTCTTGTCGCCGGCGGCATAGCGATCCCATGGCGCTTCGCCGCTGTTCAGTGTGCGCAGGAAGGCGGCGAGCGCCTTGGCAATGTTCTCCTCGCTGGGTGCGGCGCCGAAGACCTTCTGGAACCCCGCCTGATAGCCGGGAACGGCAGCGATGACGGCGGTGGCCTTGGCCGGGTCGGCACCGATCTGAGCCTTCCAGGCGGCCGTGATCTGGCCTTCAAGAGTCTTGGCGCGGCCGTCCCAGTACCACGCGGTGTAATAGCCGGTGTTATAGACGGTGGGCGTATGGCGGGTGTTCATGCCACCCCCGACCTTGCGCGACAGCGGCAGTGCGTCGGTCCACCCAAGGTGCCGGAAGTGGCAGCCCTGGCAGGCCATGCTGCCATCGCCCGAGAGACGTTTGTCGAAGAAGAGCTGCTTGCCGAGCGCGGCTTTCTCCGGCGTCGTCGGGTTGTCCGGTGGATCCGGCGGTGCGGGTAGCGCTGACGAGCGGGCATAGCCGACACCGTCCGGTGGCATGCTGCTGCAGGCGAGCAGCCCGGTGGCCAGTCCGGCAAGGACAAGCCAGCGACGCAAAGTCCATTTCATCTCGTTCTCTCCTTCGTTGACGGGTCGCGCGTACGGCAATCGTGGCCGGTGCACGGCGGGCAAAGGCCTGTTTCGACGGCAAACGGGCCGGGCTCAGCCATTGTCTCGCTATCCGGAGGATACGCCAACCCCTGGGCGATGCGGACGAGACGAATGCCGCGCCGGTCACTCGGCCAGGGTAACATCCATGAAATCGACATGCGCGCGGACGTAGGACGCCCGGTAGTGATTATCGTCCTTGTAGATGGGCTTGCCGGCATCGGTAACGACGCGGCAATGGCCTCCCGGACAGAGGTGGGCAGCGGGATCGATCACCACCGCCCCGGCGGTCGCGGCCACCTGGGCAAGGCGTGCACGCAACGCGGCCTGGTCCTCGGCGAGCGCGACCTGCTCCTGAAACGGCTTCACCGTCAAGGCCGACAGCCGGCTGCCGGCAAAGAAGTTTCTCGGCTCGAACTGCTGTCCGCTGGGGTTGTCGAGGACGAAATACACTTTCTTGTGCCGGGCAAGTGTTCTCAGGAAGGCGTCAATTCCGGCGATCTCCGACTCGACATCGATACTGCCGGCGTAGTGCGTGCGCGATTCCAGGAAGTAGAGGTTCCAGGCCCCCGCGACAACGACGGCATCGACTTCCGGATCGACAGCAAGTCGCGCCAGGTCTTGCCTGAACGTCGCGCATCTCTCGACATGGTAGCTATTCACTTGCGCGCTGCCGGGGATCGGCGAACATCCCGGGCTGGTCAGGAAGACAACCGATGGATAGCTGGTCGATCCTCGCTCCAGCAGGCTGACAATCCTCGCTGCGTACTGTTCGAGATGGGAGTCGCCGACATACAGCACGGTCTTCTCGCCGGCTTTCTTCGACCTGACCGGCGTCCCCTGGAAGGTCGTCTTCTCCAGACTGGATGGGTACTCCCAGTCATGAATCGCTTCGAGCATGAGCCCGATGCTGCGGCTGTCGTTTCTGGGGCGAAGCAGTTCGGCCTGCGTGGCGATCCCGAAGGCGAAGAGGGCCGCCATCAGGCCCGCCAGGACGAGCGTGATTCGCTCCCGGCCCGCCCGCACCCGCCTTTCGATGTAGAAATAGGTCAGGTAGGCGAGCAGGAAGGAGAGGGCGACCAGAGCGGCGCGGGTACTGCTGGGCGGCATTCTGCCTCTGGCAATCCACGCGAAGGAAAGCAGCAGCCAGTGCCAGAGATAGAGTGGGTAACTGATCAGGCCGACCCAGACCATACCCCGGCTGCTCAGAAAGGTCCGATTCAGCCAGGCCTGCGGGCCTGCGGAGATGATCAGGAAAGTTCCGAGGGTGGGCAGCAGGGCCCACCAACCCGGGAAGGCGGACTTCCGACTGAGCAGGGCAACCGCTACCAGGATCAGCGACAAGCCGGCAGCCGACTGCCAGTTGCCGGCCCTGGCCAGGGGGCCACGCCGGTGCAGCGCAAGGTAGGCGAGAATCCCGCCTGTCATCAACTCCCAGAAACGCGACCACGGCGAGTAAAAAGCCGCCACCGGGTCGGCGCCTGTCGTCAGGATGTTCGCCGCAAAGGAGGCGATGGCGATGACGATGGTGATCTTCAGAAAGTGCGCCCGGCGTCGCCAGACCAGTGCCAGGAGAAGCGGCCAGACGATGTAGAACTGCTCCTCGATACCCAGTGACCAGAGATGCAGAAAGGGCTTGGTGTAGGCGTCGCTGTCGAAGTAGCCTGCTTCGCCCCAGAGGACGAAGTTCGAAACGAATCCGGCCCCGGCGGCTATGTGCGTTCCCAACTGCTGCAGTTCGTCCACGAAGAGCAGGTACCAGCCGGCGGCCCAGCCTGCCGTCAGGACGATGAGCAGGGCCGGAAAGATGCGTCTGATTCTCCGGGCGTAGAACTCCCGGAAGCTGAAAGTGCCATTTTCGAGGCTGCCGAAGATGATCGTGCTGATCAGATAGCCCGAGACCACGAAGAAGATGTCGACGCCCACAAAGCCGCCCGGGAGGGCTTTCGGGAAGGCGTGAAACAGCACCACGAGGAGCACGCCCAAGGCACGCAGTCCGTCGATGTCGGGACGGTAGCGCGGATGGACCAGAGGCGACGGTTCTGGTTGCTCGAGGGACCAACCCGGTTGGGCACTGTGCATTACCGAAACCCTGGCCGGGCCCTGTCTGGAAGTGGATGGTGACGCCGGTGGTCGTCGGTGCCCATCTCTGTCGCCGGCGGCAGATTTCCGGCGCCGCGATGCGCGACGAATCGCGATCGCCTGCTCAAGGCTGCGCCAGGGCGTTGTTGATCAGGACGCAATCCATCTCGATGACCGACAGGTCGTCGTTCCTGCTGACCGGGTAGAGGCCGCTCGGGACGAAGCCCTTTCCCTCATAGAGCCGCAAGGCATCGAGGTAGTGTGGTGCCTGCGCATAGATCGGCATCAGGGAGATCTCGGAGAGCAGGCAGACGATGCAGCCAAGGGATTGCTGGGCGCCCTGGAACACTTGCAGGTCGTAGCCCTGGGTATCCATTTTCAGGAGAATCCTCGCTGCCTTGGCGAGCTTCTCACGTGCAATGAAGTTGTCGAGCGTGTCCATCGCGATGGTTTCCTGATGGCTTACCGCGATGCTCGGGAAGGCCGTCTTGCCAAAATCGTTCGGGTCGAGCAGCGAACAAAGATCGGAGGAAGCGGTGACGTTGATTATGGCGTCGCCGACCCTCTCGCCGAGAGCAGTGTTGAAAACCTCCCAGTTCGCGTCGTGTTGCGCGATCCGGCGCAACTGCTCGTAGGTGCTGTTGACCGGCTCGAAGGAATAGATCGTACCCCTGAAGCCCTCGCTGCGCAGGAGGAGGGCAAACTGCCCGTCGTTGGCTCCGACGTCGATGACCACGTCGATGGCATGGCGGTGGATGACGTTGCGGAGGTGGGCGCGGAGAGACGGATTCTTCTTTCGCCGGATGAGTTCGTATCCCAATGACCGGGCGAGCGAGTAAAGCAACTTCATGACGAAAGATCCCTGATCGCGATGCGCGATATGATACTGGATCGAGGGCGGCCGACGTGCCGGGTGGGCCAAACAAACGACGAACAGGCGTTACGCTGGCGGATCGGGGTGCCGACCTCGCGAGCCTGTCGGGCCGACGTCAGGCCAGTCTCCGCAGATAAGCGGGAGCGAATTCGAGAACGAAATCCCAGAAAGCACCGAGTGCCGGTGTCAGGTGTTTGTTCTTGTGACGGACGATGTGCCAGCGCCGGATCACGGGGGTACCTTCGACCTTGAGGATCACCAGGCGCGCGGCGCTGAGTTCAAGTCCGAGCGTGTGCTGCGAGATGAAGCTGATTCCCAGGCCGGCGACGACCGCCTGCTTGATCGCTTCATTGCTGCCCATCTCCATGCCGATCCGCGGTTTGATCGAACGTTCCTGAAAGAACTCCTCCATGGCCGAGCGCGTTCCCGAACCGGTCTCGCGCACGATCAGCGTTTCGCCGGCGAGATCCTCGACCGCAACGTTCGCCTGTCCGGCCAGGGGATGCGCGGCGCTGGCAACGATCACGAGGGGGTGCGGCGCGAAGGCGACGGCCGTGGCGTCGAGCTCGGCAGGCGGACGCCCCATGATAGCCAGGTCGACTTCGTTGCCGACAAGCAGGCGAGTCACCGTGTCGCGGTTGTCGATCAGGAGGCGAATGCGAACGTCGGCCTGGACCTTGCGAAACTCGGCCAGCAGGCCGGGCGCAAAATACTCGGCGGTACTGGCGACCGCGACGGCGATGCGCCCACCGCGCAGCCCCTTGAGCGCCAGAAGGGCCTCATCCGCTTCCTTGAGCGACTGCAGGATCTGACGCGTATGGTCTAGCAGGATTTCGCCCGCTTCGGTAAGAAACACCCGTTTGCCGATCCGTTCGAACAGCAGGGCACCGGAGACATCCTCCAGTTGTTTGATCTGCAGGGAGATGGCGGCGTGTGTCAGATGCAGCTTCTCCGCCGCACGCGCAAACGAGAGGTGGCTGGCGGCTACCGAGAAGATTTGCAGTTGACGGATCGTTGCGTTTCTCATATGCAAGGTTTTCTTAAATTAAACAGACAGTATGTTTAACTAGCGCTTTTGTATTGGACCGCTAGAATCTGAGCAGTCCCCGGATCAACAAGAATTTCAACTCCTGGAGTCTCACCATGCTATGCGGCCGTACCAATGTTAACAAGTTCCTGATCGAGGAGCAGCGCCGGAATCCGGCGCTGGCCGGCGATTTCTCGATGCTCATCAGCGATGTCGTTCGCTCGTGCAAGGCAATTGCCCAAGGCGTCTCGCGTGGCTCGCTGGCCGGCGTGCTCGGCGATCACGGCAGCGAGAACGTCCAGGGCGAGGCGCAGAAGAAGCTCGACGTGCTGGCCAACCAGGCCTTCATACACCATTGCGAGTGGGGTGGCCACCTGGCGGCGATGGCGTCCGAGGAAATGGACGACATCTATCCGATCCCCGCCGAGAACCCGCGCGGCAAGTATCTGCTGGTTTTCGACCCTCTCGACGGTTCGTCCAACATCGACGTCAACCTCTCGGTGGGCAGCATCTTTTCCGTACTGCGCTGCCCGGAAAAAGGCAGCGCCGGCACGCCGACCGCGGCGGACTTTCTGCAGCCCGGCAGCCGGCAGGTTGCCGCCGGCTACGCCTTGTACGGTCCGTCGGCGATGCTGGTGCTGACAGTGGGCAACGGTACGCATGGTTTCACGCTCGATCGCAATATCGGCGAGTTCCTCCTGACGCATCCGAATCTGGTCATTGCAGCGGATACCCACGAGTTCGCGATCAACGCCTCGAACGAGCGTTTCTGGGAAAAACCGGTTCAGCGCTACGTCGCCGAGTGCCTGGCCGGCAAGACCGGCGTGCGCGGGAAGGATTTCAACATGCGCTGGGTCGCCTCGATGGTTGCCGAAGTTCATCGCATCCTCATGCGCGGGGGCGTCTTCCTGTACCCGCGCGACAGCAAGGACACGTCGAAGCCCGGGCGGCTGCGCCTGATGTACGAAGCCAATCCGATGGCCATGATCGTCGGCCAGGCGGGCGGCCTGGCGTCAACCGGCAACGAGCGCATTCTCGACGTGCAACCGACCAGCCTGCACCAGCGGGTGCCGGTGATTCTCGGTTCGCGCGACGAAGTCGAGCGCATCGAACGTTACCACCGGGAACATGAAACCGGTGAAGATCAGCCGTTCCGTTCGCCTCTTTTCTCGACGCGCACGCTGTTCCGTGACGATTAGTCGGTCCGGAGCAAGCGACTGAATACACTCCCTATCCCTTTGAGCCACGGAGGCACACAGCATGTCGATCAAGAACCCCGTCATCGCGATCACCGGTTCCTCGGGCGCCGGTACGACGTCGGTCACGCGCGCCTTTCAACACATCTTCCGGCGCGAGAGTCTGAACGCCGCGATCATCGAAGGTGACAGCTTTCATCGCTACGACCGCCTGGAAATGCGCGCGAAGATGGCCGAGAAGAGCCTCGCCGGCGACCATCATTTCAGCCATTTCGGACCCGAAGCCAACCTGCTGGCCGAACTCGAAGGCCTGTTCCGCGAATACGGCGAGACCGGCCGGGGCAGGAGCCGTCACTACGTGCACGACGATGCCGAAGCGGAGAAGTATGGCGCGCCGCCGGGGACATTCACCGAATGGGCCGATCTGCCCAGCGACACCGACCTGCTGTTCTACGAGGGACTGCATGGTGGCGTGAGAAGCGAAGCGGTCGACATCGGCCGCTATGTCGACCTCTGTGTCGGCGTCGTGCCGATCATCAACCTGGAATGGATCCAGAAGCTCCATCGCGACAAGGCGCAACGGGGCTACTCCACTGAAGCGGTGATGGACACCATCCTGCGGCGAATGCCCGACTACATCAATTACATCTGCCCGCAGTTCTCCCAGACGCACGTCAATTTCCAGCGCGTGCCGACGGTCGACACCTCGAACCCCTTCATCGCCCAGGATATTCCGGGGCAGGACGAAAGCATGCTGGTGATTCGCTTCGCCAACCCCAAGGGCATCGACTTCCCCTACCTGCTGAGCATGCTGCATGACTCGTTCATGTCGCGGCCGAACATCATCGTCTGTCCGGGCGGCAAGATGGGCCTGGCCATGCAGATCATCTTCACGCCGATGATCATGCAGCTGATCGACAAGAAGCGCCGCGCGCGCTGACGGGCTGGCAGGTTCACTTCTCGAAGCCTGTTCCCGTGCCCTGATTGAAGGAGATTATTGTGCCGACGCAATCCCGCAAGTTCCGCCGTCGCTGCGCCAACGCGTTGCGCTTTCTCGCCATCGATGCCGTCCAGGCCGCCAATTCCGGCCACCCGGGGATGCCGATGGGCATGGCCGACATCGCCGAGGTCCTCTGGCGTCACCACCTGAAGCACAATCCGGCCAATCCCGACTGGGTCGACCGTGACCGCTTCGTGCTGTCGAACGGGCATGGGTCGATGCTGATCTACGCTCTGCTGCATCTCTCCGGCTACGATCTGCCGATCGAGGAACTCAAGCGCTTTCGGCAACTGCATTCGCGGACTCCCGGCCACCCGGAGTTCGGTATGACCCCGGGTGTCGAAACGACGACCGGGCCTCTTGGGCAGGGCCTCGCTAATGCTGTGGGCATGGCTCTGGCCGAACGTCTGCTCGCCGAGACCTTCAACCGCGCCGAGCACGCGATCGTCGACCACTACACCTATGCCTTCATCGGCGATGGCTGCCTCATGGAAGGGGTTTCGCACGAGGTGTGTTCGCTGGCTGGCCGTTTGTCACTGTCCAAGCTGATCGTCTTTTATGACGACAATGACATCTCGATCGACGGCCACGTCAAGCCCTGGTTCGCCGATGACACGCCGAAGCGTTTCGAGGCCTACGGCTGGCGCGTCGTCCCACACTGCGACGGGCATGACCCCGATTCGATAGAGGCGGCGATTCGCATCGCCAAGACGCAAACCGGGCGGCCGACGCTGATCTGCTGCAAGACGATGATCGGGTTTGGTTCGCCGAACAAAGGGGGCACGCACGACGTGCATGGTGCACCCCTGGGCGCCAGCGAAATCGCCAATACTCGCCGCCAGCTCGAATGGCCATTTGCCGCGTTCGAAATCCCGGACGACGTTCGCCGCGGCTGGGATGCCAGCGCCCGTGGCGAAGCCGCCGAAGAAGTCTGGACGGCGAATTTCGCCGCGTATCGTGCAGCCTACCCCGAAGCGGCAGCCGAATTCGAACGCCGGACGCGCGGTGAGCTGCCGGGCGACTGGCACGCCCGGGTGGCCGCCTTGCTCGACAAGCTGGCGACGCAGACCGGTGCCGTGGCGACACGCAAGGCATCGCAGAACGTGATCGAGGCCGTCGCCCCGCTCCTGCCCGAGTTGCTGGGTGGTTCGGCCGACCTGACCGGGTCGAATCTCACCAACTGGAGCGGCACGCGACCCGCCAACCGGGAGCCGGGCGGCAACTACGTCAGCTATGGCGTGCGCGAGTTCGGCATGACGGCGCTTGCCAACGGGATTGCCCTGCACGGTGGCTTCATTCCCTACACCGCGACCTTCCTGGTCTTTTCCGACTATGCGCGCAACGCCATACGCATGGCGTCGCTGATGCGGCTGCGGCAATTGATGGTTTACACGCACGACTCGATCGGCCTTGGCGAGGACGGTCCGACGCACCAGCCGATCGAACAGGCCGCGTCCTTGCGGCTGATCCCGGGTCTCGACGTGTGGCGCCCGGCCGACGCAATGGAGACGGCGGTGGCCTGGACTGCGGCGCTGGAACGGCAGGATGGCCCCTCCTGCTTCCTCCTTTCCCGGCAGAATCTCCCGGCACTGTCCCGGACCGCCGAGCAGCTTGCCGGGATCAGGCTTGGCGGCTACGTCCTCCGGCACGCCGATGCGGAGATTCCTCAGGTCGTGCTGATTGCCACGGGCTCGGAAGTCGCCGTCGCCGTCGATGCGCAGGCCGCGCTACGCGCGGAGGGTATCGCCGCTTGCGTGGTCTCCATGCCGTGTCAACGACGATTCGACCTGCAGGCCCAAGCGTATCGGCAGGAAGTGCTGCCGCCATCGCTGCCGATAGTCGCCGTCGAAGCCGGACATCCCGACCTGTGGTGGAAGTATCTCGGTGGCCATGGTGCTGTGGTCGGTATCGACCGCTTTGGCGAATCCGCGCCGGCTGCCGAACTCTACGAGTTCTTCGGGATCACTGTGGCAAGGGTCGTCGCCGAGGCACGGCGTCTGGTCGGCGCAACGCCGCCGGGCGCGGCCACGTCGTGCTAGAAGGATAGTGAGATAGTGAGGATAGTGCCGGCAGGCTCGACAAGCAAGGCGGCCCGGTCAGCTTGGCCGCCCGCTTGTCGCGGTCGTCAAAGGGCCGGATACTTGGCCGGGTCGGACATCTTCTCGAGTACCTTGCCGAGTTCCGGCGCAGTCAGCTTTTCATCGTAGATGCCGGCGCTCACCTGGATGCCGGTGGTGAAGGATATGTCCGCCGCCAGGGCATAGGAGAGCTTCCGCGAAAGCTTGCCGGCCCCCGGCTTCTGCCACATGTATTCCACCCAGCCGCCACGCGGTTCGCTACCGACCTTGCAGAGTTCCTTGAAGATGAACTTGCCCGCATTGTCGGTGATCTGCATGATCGGCTGGCCGACCAGATCGGGCCGCAAGGGGTGTGCCATCATTCTGTTGCGGCGGCAGTCGTAGACGAAGACATAGCTGTCCTTCCACACCCATTTGCCATCCTTGTTGTTGAACTCCGCGTAGCCGGCCGAGCCCTTGTCGTGCAGGAATTTGGCGGCCGCCCGCACGTTGTTGACGGCCTCTTCGGCAGTTGCGATGTCCGCATCGGCGGCACTCGCGCAGGGTACAAAGCCGCAAGCGGCCAAAGCCGCGATCAGGCCGATCGCTTTCCCATTTTTCATAGCATCTTGCTCCTTCAGAACTTGTTCACGATGTCGGCTGGTCCGGTCGCTGCCAGGAAGTCCTGGCGAGCCGGCCACCGACCTGACTGACCCTAGCCGATCCACGGCCTGCCCACCGGCAGGATGTCGCGGCCAAAGACGTCGGCATAAATAATGTGCGCCATGATGTACCAGGCCATCGCGGCCGTGACCATCAGCTCGTAGCCGGCGACAACGGTGAGTTCGGGATAGCCGAAGTGCGCAAGATCGAGCAGGATGAACCCGATCAACAACAACGTGAACGTCAGTGCCAGAGCGCCGTGAATGCGCAGCGAGCCGATCCACAGGATGAACGTGAAGAGCGTCCACGCCACGAGGAACCAGCCGACGTCGGTCTTGCTCGAGGTGTACAGGTTGTAGTGGTTGCCGATCAGGAGCAGCGCCAGCGCGATCCAGAAACAGCCGTAGGCGGTAAAGGCGCAATAGCCGAAGTTGTTGCCCGTTTTCATCTCCTGCAAGCCCGCGATCATCTGCGCCAGCCCGCCAAAGATGAGTCCCAGCCAGATGACCGGGCCGAGGCCCATCCAGCCGACGTTATGAAACTGCAACACCATCGTCGTCAAACCAAAACCGGCCAGACCGACAACCGCCGGATTTCCCAGCTTCTGCTCCGCCATCACTACCCCCGTGGACAAGAATGAGCGGCTGGGACAGGAGACCCAGCCGCGAGAAAAAGGGGCTCCTCGCCCCGTTCGGGGTCGGAAACCACCTGATCCGAACCCCAGGAAGCGCATTATACCATGCTGATAGCATCGGAGACAAGCCGGAACTGCCGTGAAGTTACAGTGAAACCGCCATTCATGCGGTCAATAAACACGCACCGTCAATGCGTTGAGAATTCCATTTGTTGCAGTGACGTGCCGATGCGGTGAGCCTGTAGTCCTGGTTCCAAGGTGGCGGATTCGTCCGCGATGCGGGCTTGCCTCTGACGACCAGCGCCAAGCGACGACGCCCGCTGCAGTGGTGCGGATCAGCCTGCAGATCACAGGGGGGGGCGTCTGCGGTGTGCTCAGACCGTGAACTGGTTGACCGATTTTTCCATCCGCTCGACGATCGAACTCAGCCGGCTGACCATCACGTCGGTGTGCGCGACCACCGAAACGTTCTGTTCGGTCATCGCTGCTACCTGCTCGACGTTCTGGGCCAGTTGGGTCATCGCTGCCTGTTGTTCGACCGACGCATGCGAGATCTCGTCGACGCGCCGGATCGTGTCGTCCATCTCGTCCTTGATCCTTTGCAACGCTTCCTGTGAGGAATGAACGAGGTTTACGCCTTCGCCAACCTGGGCGGCGCCGGCGCGCATGCCATCGACGGCGAGCTTCGTCTCGCTCTGGATGATGGCGATCATGGCGCTGATCTCCTGAGTTGCCTTGCCGGTGCGCTCGGCGAGCTTGCGCACCTCGTCGGCGACGACAGCAAAGCCGCGTCCCTGCTCGCCGGCACGTGCTGCCTCGATAGCGGCGTTGAGCGCCAGCAGGTTCGTCTGATCGGCGATCTCTTTGATGACGCTGGCAATCTGGCTGATTTCCGCCGAACGTTGGCCCAGGGTTTCGACCTGTTCCGCAGAGACCGTGACCGTTTCCGAGAGTGAAAGAATCGCTTCGCAGGCCTGCCCGGATCGCTCGAAGCCATCGCGTGATACCTTGCCGGTATGATGCGCGACCTCACGCGTCGAGCGCGCGTTCTCCGCCACTTCGCCGATCGACATCGTCACCTCTTCGACCGCCGCTGCCGCGGAGGAGGTCGCGTCGCTCTGCTTGCGCGCCGATTGGTGAACTTGCTGCACGCCGGCTCCGACCTCGTGGGTCGCGCTGCCAACCTGCGCCGCGACGTCGGCCATTCCCTGCACGGTTGCCTGGACGGAGGAAACGAAATTGTCGGTCTTCTGGATTACCGTGCCGATCAGGTCATGGCGTTGAGAATTTACGCGTTGCTTGAGGTTGCCGGTAGTCAGGAGGCCATCGAGCCAGGCACCGAAGGCGTTGAGATCACGAATGACGCGCGGCGCGTAGACGAAAAGAAAGCACAGGCCGTACAAGCCCAGGACGGTCGCGACGACGTCGAGGGCAGTCGCGAGTGCGCCGCTGCCGAGGTTCCCCCCCGCCAAGCGCATCGCGGCGCCGGCAACTGCAGCGATGCCGATCAGGGTGAGCTGGATCGGCAGCGCGAGAACCGCCCGGACCGACGCCGCCCGACGATCGACGACCCGGCCATGTTCGACCTGAAGCTCCCACACACTTGACTCCGTTGGCCGTGAGCGCTAAGCTCTGGGCATGCGTCTCTGTGGCCAAGAATTCTCCATCGACCTTCTGGATCGAATCCGGGAGGCCGTCACGTCGGTGCCGGAGATATCGCGTCGGGCGCTGTCGCGGCGGGTTTGCGAGTGGCTCGATTGGCGTACCACGACGGGCGGTTGGCAGGAAGGCGGCTGCCGCAAAGCGTTGGCACAGCTCGTGCGGCGCCAGGTCATCGAACTTCCGGCCGTCCGGGCCCGATTCACGCCACGCCAGCCGACCACGCTGGAAGTGGAAGACCTCCGCGTCAGTGGGCCGCTGGCAACGCTGGGTGCCGTCGAGTTGGTGGCCGTCGAGGCGGGGAGTCGGGAAGCACAAATCTGGCGCGCGCTGATGGCGCGCGAACACTACCTGGGCGAAAAGCCCCTCTGTGGTGCCCAGTTGCGCTACCTGGTGCGCTGCGAACTCTACGGCTGGCTGGGAGCGCTCGGTTTCACCTCGGCGAGTTGGGCCCTGAAGGAGCGTGACAAAGCGATTGGGTGGGATGATGCGGCGCGTCGGTACAACCTGCGGCAGGTGGTGGCGAATGCCCGCTTCTTGATCCGACCGGGCGTGCAGGTGCCGAATCTTGCCTCACACGTGCTCGGACTCGCGAGCCGGCGACTGCCGGCGGACTGGGAAGCGCGCTACGACGTACGGCCGCTGTTGCTGGAGACCTTCGTCGATCCCACGCGTTTTCCCGGCCACTGCTACCGCGCGGCCAACTGGATGGACGTCGGAACCACCTCTGGGCGCCGTGATGGCGTGGCCAAACAGATCTTCCTGCTGCCATTGGACACGCAGTGGCGCGAGCGATTGTCCGCGAAACCCCACGACGGCCTGCGCACCTCCCCCCGTGCGCCGGCGAGCAACTGGGCGGAAGAAGAATTTGCCACCGTTCGCTGGTACGATGAGCGCCTCAAACGACGGCTGGTGTCCCTTGCGCTCGACTTCTTCCATCGCCCGCAGGCGAATGTCCCCGAAGCCTGCGCTTCGCGCGCCGGCACGATGGCCGCGTATCGCTTTCTCCGTAACCGCCAGGTGAACCTGCAAGCGATTCTGACCCCGCACATCGAAGCGACCATCGAGCGCATTCGAGCGCACCGGATCGTCCTGGTCCCGCAGGATACGACGACGCTCAACTATTCGCATCATCCCGCAACCCAAGGACTGGGCCCGGTCAACACCACGCGCGACCAGGCCGTCGGCTTGATGCTGCACGACACCGTGGCGTTCAGCGTCGAGGGGACACCGCTCGGCGTCCTCGACGCCCAGTGCTGGGCACGCGATCCCGACGAGCACGGCAAGAGCGAGGAACGTAAGCATCTGCCGATCGAGGAAAAGGAGAGCATGAAGTGGCTGAACAGCTTCGCTCGGGTGGCTGAAGTTCAGGCGCTGTGCCCGGAAACCCTGTTGGTGAGCATGGGGGATCGGGAGTCGGATATTCATGATCTGTTTGCGCTGGCCGCGCGCGATCCGGCAGGGCCGAAGTTGCTGGTGCGGGCCGAGCGTACCCGGCAGCGGCGAGTGGAGAACGAAGCCCTGTGGGACTTCATCAGCCGCCAGTCGCCCGCCGGCGAAATCACCCTGCACATTCCCCGGCGGGGCAACCGCCCGAAGCGCACGGTGGTGCTGTCCGTGCGCTTCGCCGAAGTGACGCTGCAGCCGCCGCGCGACAGTCGCCTGCCGGCGGTTGAGCTGTGGGCGGTTCATCTATACGAAGAGAACACCGACGATCCCGAGCCAATCGAGTGGATGTTGCTGACCACCGTGCCGGTTAACACCTTCGACGATGCCGTTGAACGCGCCGAGTGGTACGCCGCGCGCTGGGGGATCGAGGTCTTCCACCGCACCCTGAAGAGCGGCTGTCGGATCAAGGATCGCCAACTCGGCACCGCCACGCGCTTGCAGGCGTGCCTGGGGATCGACATGGTGGTGGCGTGGCGCATCTACCACTTGACGATGCTCGGGCGCGAGGTTCCCGATCATCCATGCACCGTCTTCTTCGAAGAAGTGGAATGGAAGGCCTTGCACTGCTATCACTACCAGACCTCGGTACCCCCCGACGAACCGCCCAGCATGGCTCAAGCGGTGCGCATGCTGGCGAAGATGGGCGGCCACCTCGGACGTCGCGGCGACGCTCCGCCCGGTACCCAGGTGCTCTGGCGCGGTCTGCAGCATCTCGACGTGGCCGTCCAGATGTACAACATCTTCACCCTCTCACCTGCGCCTCGAATCTGGCGCTCCTACCCCGAAGGCTATCCGTCGCACCCCCAGGCGCCTTGAGTGGCAGCGGAGTCAAGTGAGGGCAAAGGCCAGCATGTTCGACGCGGGTGCTCTTGTCACCCTCCCGGATTTGCTTGTACGCGGCATCGGCGGTATTGATCTCTGTGCGGCTCGGCCGACTGCGCACCGACTGGTAGCCGACGACCTGGCCACCTTCGCGCACCGGCGAGACGTTGGCAACGACCCAATAGAAGCCGCCGTCCTTGCGACGATTCTTGACCAGGCCGCACCAGGGGCGACCGGCCTTCAGATCGCGCCACATGTCGGCGAACGCCTCCTCGGGCATGTCCGGATGGCGAACCAGATTGTGCGGCTGCCCGATCATTTCCTCACGCGTGAAGCCGCTGACCTTGGCGAAGGCCTCGTTGGCTTCGACGATGACTCCTTTCGCATCCGTGCGCGAATAGATGAACTCGTTGTCAGGCAGGATCGTTTCGAGATTGGTTACCGGCAGGTTCTTCCGCATTTTCTTGCACTCCGCTTGTGGTCTGGCCAGAATCATAGCTAATCGCCGGTATTTAGGCGACACTTCTTGGCGGACGGGGCCGGGAATCAGACACCACCGGCAATGCTTGCGGGGCCAATCGCGCTCAGCCTTGCTGCGCTTTGGTAGAATGGCTTTTTGTCCCGGTTGCGCCAAGCCCAATGACACGCAAGATTCTCGTCACTTCCGCCCTGCCGTATGCCAACGGCGCAATCCACCTTGGTCATCTGGTCGAGTACATTCAGACCGACATCTGGGTACGCTTCCAGAAGATGCGCGGCCACGAGTGCTGGTACGTGTGTGCCGACGACACGCACGGCACACCCATCATGCTGCGTGCAGAGGCCGAGGGAATCACTCCCGAGACGCTGATCGAACGTGTGCAGGGCGAGCATGCCCGCGATTTTTCCGGCTTCCATATCGGTTTCGACAACTACTACACGACCCATTCCGACGAGACTCGCCGCTGTGCCAACGAGATCTACGCCCGGTTGCAGGCGGCCGGTCTGATCGAAACGCGCGTCATCGAGCAGTACTACGACCCGCTCAAGCAGATGTTCCTGCCCGACCGTTTCATCAAGGGGGAATGCCCGAAGTGCGGTGCGCACGACCAGTACGGTGACAACTGCGAAAGCTGCGGCGCTGCCTATACCGCGAACGACCTGAAGAACCCGTATTCGGCGGTTTCCGGCGCCAGACCGGAACTGCGGCAGTCCGAGCACTATTTCTTCAAGCTCTCCGACCCGCGCTGCCAGACCTTTCTGCGCCGCTGGACGCAGGCAGAAGGCCGCCTGCAGAGCGAAGCGGCCAACAAACTCCAGGAGTGGCTGGGAGCCGAGGGCGAGAATCATCTGACCGACTGGGACATCTCGCGCGACGCACCTTACTTCGGCTTCGAAATCCCCGGCGCGCCCGGCAAGTACTTCTACGTCTGGCTGGACGCGCCGATCGGCTACATGGGGGCGTTCCGCAATCTCTGCGACCGGCAAGGTCTCGACTTCGACGAGTACTGGCGGCCGGGTTCGGCAACCGAGCTCTATCACTTCATCGGCAAGGACATCCTTTATTTCCACGCCCTGTTCTGGCCGGCAGAACTCGAGCACGCCGGGTATCGCACGCCGAGCAAGGTCTTTGCGCATGGCTTCCTGACCGTTGACGGCGCCAAGATGTCCAAGTCACGCGGCACTTTCATCACCGCCGAAAGCTATCTCGCGCAGGGCCTGGACCCGGAATGGCTGCGCTACTACTACGCGGCGAAGCTGTCGAGTTCGATGGAGGATATCGACCTCAATCTCGATGATTTCATTGCCCGCGTCAACTCGGACATGGTCGGTAAGTTCGTGAACATCGCCAGCCGCTCGGCTGGCTTCGTCGTCAAGCATTTTGCCGGCCAGCTGTGCACCTGTGACGAAAGCCTGCCGGCGATCCAGGCCATCCGTGACCGGCGCGCGCTGATCGCGGACCATTATGAAGCGCGCGACTTCGGCAAGGCCATTCGCGAAATCATGGCCCTCACCGACCTCGCCAATCAGTATGTCGACAGCGTCAAGCCCTGGGAACTCGCCCGCCAGGCTGGGCGCGAGAGCGAACTCCAGGCCGCCTGCAGCAATGCGCTCAACCTCTTTCGCCTGTTCGCCATTCTGCTCAAACCGGTCCTGCCGGCCCTCAGTGCCAGGGCCGAGGCATTTCTCAACGTCGCCCCGTTTGTCTGGGAGGACTCGGCTACCGTTCTCGCCGCCGGGCATGCGATCAATGCCTACCGGCACCTGATGACGCGCGTGGACAGGAAGCTCGTCGAGGCGCTGGTCGAAGCCAATCGCGAATCGCGCGCGCCACTCCCGCAGGCCGCGCCGCAAAAACACGCCGAGCAGCAGGAGAAGGCGGCCGTCGTCGCCGTCGCGCAGGCTGCCGTGGCAACCGCCGCCGGACCACACGTCAGTCTCGACGACTTCATGCGGATCGACCTGCGCATAGCCCGCATCAGCGAGGCGGCGCACGTCGATGGCGCCGACAAGCTGGTTCGCCTGCTGCTCGACATCGGCCCGCTCGGCAGCCGGCAGGTCTTTGCCGGGATCAAGGCGGCCTACGATCCGGCGGCGCTCGTTGGCCGGCTGACGGTGATGGTCGCCAACCTCGCCCCGCGCAAGATGAAATTCGGCATGTCCGAGGGAATGGTTTTGGCTGCCTCGGATCCCGACGGTCAAGCGCCGGGGATTTTCCTGCTCGCGCCGGACGCCGGGGCCGCACCCGGCATGCGCGTCAAGTAGGCGGTATGCAGGCACGCCAACGCTCGCGGGTTACGCCGCGTGTGCTGTTGTTTGCGCTGCTCGATGTCGTCGGCATGCTGATCCTGGCGAGCGGTGCGTTGTGGTTGGCCCGGGGCGAGACGCTGTTCATTCCCGACTTCCCGACCAGTACGCCAACGGCGGTGATTACCGTCGCTGCCGGCGTTGCCCTGATGGTCTGGGCAGTCGCCGGAATTCTGCGCGAGTTGATCGGGCGTCCGGCGGAGCCCGACGCAGACCGTCCCTGACCTCGCGGCGGGATGCAGCGGAGCCACGCTCTTCCCACTTCGCCAGGCAATATTGTCAATGGCGGTCGCGCGCCAAGCCCCAATCGGGTGCACAGCCCTTGCCGGCACCAGCAAGGCGTCTGCCATGATGTTCCCGCGATTCGCCCCATTAAGAGGACTTTAAGGATCAGCTCGCAAACTGGTGGCAATTCTTCACCAGGGATCTGCCATGCAGACCGCAAGACGCGACGTGTTCGACAGCCGTTCCAGCCCAGTCCTCGTCACCCACAGTGTCGTCGGTTCACCGCGGCGCAAGGAAACCGAGTCCTTCATCCGGACGGTCTTCGCGCGGCACCACGGCGCCGACGTATCGTCGTTTGCCCCCAACCTGCTGCTCCTCGAACAGCATGACCGGACAGTCGCCGCCACCGGTTGGCGTGCTGCGGCGAGTGACGCGCTGTTTCTCGAGCGTTATCTCGACCAGCCGGTCGAGCAGGCCATGGCTGAACTCGCCAACCAGCGCGTGCGCCGTGAGCGTATCGTCGAAGTCGGGAATCTGGCTGCCGAGAAGCCTGGCGGGACGGCTCAAGTGGTGCTCGCTCTCGCCGTTCACCTCGACCGCCTGGGCTATGAGTGGGTCGTGTTCACCGCCACCCGCGAACTGATCGGCATTCTTGGCCGCCTGGGGCTGCCCTTGCTGGCGCTGGCCTCGGCCGACCCCGCCCGCCTCGGTGACGATGCCGCCGCCTGGGGCCACTATTACGACACGCAGCCGATCGTCGTCGCTGGTCGCATCCGCATGGCTCTCGAGCGGATCGGCCGGCGCCCATGAGCGGCGATCTGCTGTTTGCCGCACTGGCCGCCAGAGCGCCGGACGAGGTCGTCCTGCAGGGAACGACGCAGACCTGGCGTACCGCGGAGCTGCTGTCGGCGATCGAGCTGCTGGCCAGCCGGCTGGCCAGCAGTCGCGTTCTTGCCGTGCTGGCTGACAATGGCCCGGCGTGGGTGATCGCCGATCTCGCCGCCCTGCGCGCGGGAATCGTGCATCTGCCGTTACCCGATTTCTTCAGCCAGGCGCAGCTCGCGCACGCGCTCGAGCAAAGCGGCGCCGACACGCTCCTCACCGACCAGCCGGCACGCATAGCCAAGCTGGATCTGGGGTTCGCGATCGGCGGCAAGTGGCATGGCCTTGTCTGGATGCAGCGCTCGGCCGTGAGCGTGTCGCTGCCCACGGCCACTGCCAAGGTGTCGTTCACCTCGGGCAGCACCGGTACCCCCAAGGGGGCATGCCTGAGCGCCGCCGGCCTGCTCGATACCGCCCGTGCCGTTGCCAGTCGCCTGGCCGACCTGCCGATCCGCAGGCATCTGGCGGTCCTGCCTCTGCCCTTGCTGCTCGAGAACAGCGCCGGAGTCTACGCGCCACTGTTGCGCGGTGCCGAAGTCTGCCTGCCTGATCTGCAGCGCCTGGGATGGCGGGGCATGGCCGGTTTCGACCCGGCCGCGCTACAGCGCGAAGTCGACGCGGCGCGTCCGGACAGCCTGATCCTCGTGCCCGAACTGCTCAAGGCATGGAGCCTGTTCCTGACGGCGGCTGGGCAACGCGCGCCAGCGGCACTGCGCTACCTCGCCGTCGGCGGCGCCCGCGTCTCCCCGGCTCTGCTGAGCGAGGCGCGGGCGCTCGGCTTGCCCGCTTACCAGGGCTATGGATTGACCGAGTGTGGCTCGGTGGTCAGCATCAACCGCCCCGGTGACGACGGCAACGATGTCGGACGCCCCCTCGACCACGTCGGCGTGCGTATCGTCGACGGTGAAGTTCGCGTCGCTGCGCGCGCATTCCTCGGCTACGTCGGCGAGCCGCCGATCGAGACCGCCGGGACGCTCGTGCCGGCGCGCGAGTTCGCCACTGGCGACCTGGGCTGCTTCGACGCCGACGGTCATCTGCATCTGTCGGGTCGGTGCAGGAATCTGTTGATCACGTCCTACGGCCGCAACATCGCCCCCGAATGGGTCGAGTCGGTCCTCCTGGCGCAGCCAGCCATCGCCCAGGCGGTTGTCGCCGGCGACGGCAAGCCCTGGCTCAGCGCCGTGCTCGTCGGATCGCCCGGCGTCGACGCTGCCGGCCTGGCTGCTGCCGTCCAGCGGGCCAATGCTGCGCTGCCCGACTACGCGCGTGTCGCGCGCTGGATCGCAGCCGCACCGTTCGGCGCAGCGAACGCTCTGGCCACCGGCAACGGGCGACCAATTCGCAGCGCCATCTTCACTCAGTATGCTGCCGAACTGGCGGCACTCTATCTTGATCAGGAAGCCACCAATGTCGTTTTATGAACAACTGATCGCTGCCACAGCCGCCGAGCGCGCGCATCTGCTGGCGGCACCGGTCATCGCCGACTGCCTGCAGGGACGCGTCAGCAGGGCCAGCTACCTGGCCTTCCTGGGGCAGGCGTATCACCACGTTCGCCATACGACGCCTTTGCTGATGACCCTCGGCGGCCGCCTGCCCGAACGTCTGGCATGGCTGCGGCGAGCGGTCGCAGACTACATCGACGAGGAGATCGGCCACGAGGAATGGATCCTCAACGACATCGCCGCCGCCGGCGGCGATGCGGCGGCCGTGCGCAACAGCCAGCCGGAATTGCCGGCCGAAGTCATGGTCGCCTACGCCTACGACCTGCTCAACCGCGGCAATCCAGCGGCGTTCTTCGGTATGGTTTTCGTTCTCGAAGGCACCAGCATCGCCCTGGCCCTGCAGGCGGCCGATCGCATCCAGGAGGCGCTGGCACTGCCGAATGCGGCTTTTTCGTACCTGCGCTCGCACGGTACGCTGGACCAGGAGCACACCCGGCATCTGGCCGATCTGCTCGCGCGCATGGTGCCCGACGATCAGGCCGATGTGCTGCGCAGCGCGCGCGTTTTCTACAAACTCTATGGCGATGTCTTCCGGGCACTGCCGCGCGAGGAACCATCATGGACTTGAAGAATGCCCGCATTCTCCTGACCGGCGCCAGTGGTGGCCTTGGCCAGGAACTGGCTCGCCAGCTGAACGACGCCGGCGCCGCACTGCTGCTCGCCGGGCGCGATCAGGGCCGCCTGGCCGCCCTCTCGACGTCGCTGGGAACTGGCGTCGCCAGTGTCTGCGCCGATCTCGGGCGGCCGGCGGGAGTCGTCGCCCTGGCGGGTGCCGCGCGCGAGTTCGGCATCAATGTCCTCATCAACAATGCCGGTGTCGGCGCTTTCGGCCTGTTCGAGAATCAGGATTGGCCGACGATCGAGGGGGTCCTCGCCACCAACCTGGAAGCGCCGGTTCGTCTGACGCACGCGCTGCTGCCATGGTTGAAGGCACAGCCGCAAGCGGCGATCGTGAACATTGGTTCGACCTTCGGCAGCCTGCCGTTTCCCGGCTTCGTCGCCTACTCGGCGGCCAAGGCCGGGCTGCGCGGGTTTTCCCAGGCCTTGCGTCGTGAACTTGCCGATTCGCTGGTGTCGGTCGTCCACATCGCGCCGCGCGCCATCGATACGCCGCTCAACAGCGACCCCGTCAAGGCGTTGAACCGGGCGCTGAAGAACCACAGCGACAGCGCCGAAGACGTCGCTCGGCAGATCGTGCGCGCCCTGCGTCGTGGCGACGGCGAGAGTCATTTCGGATTTCCGGAGCGCCTCTTCGCCTGGATCAACGGTTTCGCCCCCGCGCTCATCGACCGCGGCCTGGCTGGCAAGCTGGCGATCATCAAACAGCACTCTTCCTCCTCCTCCTCTTGATCTCCTGTGAAAGGACTTCCGCCAATGAACATCATCGTCCGCCAGGCAGGCGCATTTCTTGCCCTGCCACTGTTTCTTGCCTGCACTACCCTGGCCGCTGCCGCAACGCCCGAAGAACTGATCCGGCCGATTCAGGAACAGTGGGCGGAGATCAAGTATCGCCAGCCGGAAAAGCAGCAGGCCGAAAGCTATCGCCTGCTGGCCGCCCAGGCGAAGAAGATCGTCGAAGCCAATCCGAAAATGCCCGAGCCGCTGATCTGGGAAGGCATCGTCGTGTCGAGCGAGGCCGGTGCCAAGGGCGGCCTCGGGGCGCTGTCGCTGGCCAAGGAAGCGCGCCAGCTTCTGGACGAGGCTCTGAAGCTGAACGACAAGGCCCTCAACGGTTCGGCGTACACCAGTCTGGCGACGCTGTATGCCAAGGTGCCGGGCTGGCCGGTCGGCTTTGGCGACAAGGAGCGTGCCGAGGAGTACTTCAAGAAGGCGCTCGCGATCAACCCGGACGGTATTGACCCGAACTTCTTTTACGGTGAGTATCTGGCCGATCGGGGCCGCACTGGCGAGGCGCTCACCTATCTGGAAAAGGCGCTCAAGGCGCCGCCGCGGCCGGGCCGCGAAGTGGCCGATAGCGGCCGCCGCCAGGAGATCCAGGCCCTGTTGGCCAAAGTCAGGAAGGAAGGCAAGTAAGTGCGGATTTTGCTGGTTGAAGACGATTCCTTGCTCGGGGACGGCATCCGTGCTGGTCTGAAGCTGGCAGACTACGCGGTCGACTGGGTGCGCGACGGCGAGGCGGCGCGCCTGGCTTTGCTCGACCACGCCTATCAGGCTTGCGTTCTCGATCTCGGCCTGCCCAAGCGCGACGGCCTGTCGGTCCTCAAGGACTTGCGCGCGCGCGGCAATCACCTGCCGGTGCTCATCCTCACGGCACGCGACAGCAGCGCCGACAAGATCGCTGGGCTCGACGCCGGCGCCGACGATTACCTCACCAAGCCTTTCGATCTGCCCGAACTGCAGGCGCGCTTGCGGGCGCTGATTCGCCGCGCCGGCGGCGCCGCGACACCGACGCTCGAGCACGCCGGCGTCGTTCTCGAACCGGCAAGCAAGCGGGTGCTGCGGGATGGCCAGCCGATCGCCCTGTCGGCGCGCGAGTACGCCCTGCTGCATGATCTGCTGAGCCACAAGACGCACATCCGGACGCGCAGCCAACTCGAGGAGAGTCTCTACGCCTGGGGCGAGGAAACCGGCAGCAATACCGTCGAAGTGTACGTCCACCACCTGCGCAAGAAACTCGGGACCGACTTCATCCGCACCGTTCGCGGTCTCGGTTACCAGTTGGGTGACGCCGGCTGATGCCGAAATCGCTGCAGTGCGCGCAGGTCCGGTCATTGCGCTGGCGCCTGCTGCGCACCGTCTGCATCGCCGCGCTGCTGGGCCTGGCACTGAGCGGCGCGCTGAGTTACCAGCAGGCACAGCACGAGGCAGAAGAACTGATGGACGGGCATCTGGCGCAATCGGCCCGACTCCTGCTGGCGCTCGTGCGCGACAACGAGAGTCACCTGGCGGATCTCGCCGCGCGTCTGGCAACCGTACGCAGCGATCAGGCAAATCTCTACGAACCGCCGCTCGAGTTCCAGATCGGGCGCGCCGACGGGTCGCTGCTGCTGCGCTCGGAGCATGCGCCGGGCATCCCCTTGTCGGCCGCGACGGGCTATTCGGTCATCGAACACGACGGCCATCCCTGGCGGATGCTGAACATGCAGGCCGCGTCCGGCGACTACCGGGTGCAGGTGGGACAGTCGATCACCCTGCGCGACCGCGCCGCGCTCGAGGTTGCCGGTCAGTCGGTGTTGCCGATTGCAGCGATTTCCCCTCTGCTTCTGCTGCTGATCTATTACTCGGTCCGTAGCGGCCTGAAACCGCTTGATGACCTGGCCGCCGATGTCGCTTCACGGTCGCCGGAGAACCTGGGCCCACTCGCCAATCGCGCGGCGCCGAGCGAAGCCCAGCCGCTCGTGGCCGCCCTCAACCGGCTGCTCTTCAGGCTGCGCGACACGCTGGAGAGCGAGCGCCGTTTCACTGCCGACGCGGCGCACGAACTGCGCACGCCACTGGCCATCGTCAAGATCCAGGCACAGGTCGCCCAACTCAGCCCCGACGCCAACGACCGCCAGCACGCACTGAGGCAGATCGTCGCTGGTGCCGACCGCGCGACGCGCGTACTCGAGCAACTGCTGCGTCTGGCGCGGCTCGATCCGCTTGCGCGACTGCCCAACCCGGTCGAGGTCGACCTGGCCGAACTGGCTCGGCAAGGCTTGGCCGACTTCCTGCAAAGCGTCGACGCCAGGGACATCCGGCTACAGACGGCCGGCTCGCCCTTGCTGGTCCGCGGCGACGCGGAACTGCTGCAGATCGTGCTGCGCAATCTCCTCGACAACGCCCTGCGCTACACGCCTGCGGACAGCAGGATCCACGTCTTCGCCCGTCGGCAAGGCGGCGAGTTGTCGCTCGGCGTCGCCGACGATGGCCCGGGCGTGCCGCCGACCGAGTTGCCGCGGCTCGTCGAACGCTTCTATCGCGGTCGCGAGGCGAACGCTGAAGGCAGTGGCCTCGGTCTGGCAATCGTCCAACGGATCGCCGAATTGCACGACGCACGCTTCGAAGTGGAGAATCTGGCGGCCGGCGGTTTCACTGCGCGCTTGCGCTGGTGCAGGTCGCCGACGGCCTAGCCAGTTTACGCGGCAAGACTTGCCCATGGTTTCGTGATCGAGTGCTGTATTGGGTCCGGAAGACACGGCCCCGGAGATCGCAATGCCCAACTTGACCATCACCACAGATGAATCGACCCTGCGATGCGCGCGGATCGAAGCTGCGAGGAGCAAGACCAGCGTTTCAAAGCTGGTGGAGAAACCCTCGCGCGTGCCAGCCAGCAGAAGGACTGTACGCCGCCGCCATGCAGGACTTCTTGTCGCGCGGCCCTTCCCCTGAATCTGCGGTTCGTGAAGATGGCCGATCTGGCCCACACGTGAGGATCTGCACGGACGTCTGGCGAGCCAGTGAGCGGGTCTTTGTCGATACGAACGTTATCGCCCACGCGCGTGATGGCAGGGAGGATGGCCTGGTGGTTGATGCCCAGTTGACCACCGTCAAATCCGTTTGCGGTGGCTGCGCTGCCGGCCGAGTGAAGCGTGTCAGGCTGGGGGCTGTACTCGAGTAGGGCGAGCAGAAAGAGGGTTGTGAACAGGACGCGCGGTCGGCTTGCACTACTAAGTATGCCGGGCAAGTCGATGCGGCGTCTTTCCTCGCTGCCGGCGTGGCGATCGCTTGTTGTCCTTGCTCGTGAGCAGATGCCCCGCCGTGGGGCGTCTGCTCACGAGTCAGTGCTCAGCAGCGTCGACGCGCCAAACGCAGGCCGGCGAAGCCGAGGCCCAGCAGGGCCAGCGCGGTCGGCTCCGGCACAGTCGTCGTTGGGCCGGCGGGTGCGTTCAGGACAAACCTCTCGGGCGTTCCCTCGAACGTTGTCCAGTTTGCAGCATCAGTGCTTGTCGCGTAATTGAAGATGTCAAAGAATGCAAACCCTCTATCGTCCGATGATTTGAACAGATACTCGATGGACTGGAACAAGCCGATACCCGGCACGAAGTCGTTGGACAAGCTGTACACCTGTTGAGACGCCGAGAACTTGGTAGGGCCACCGTCCTTCTCCACCTTCCCGTCGACCTCGCCATACGAGTAAACGTAGGCTGAATTCCCGTCGGGCACAACGAACTCGCGTGTCACCGTATGACCATTGACTGTTGCCGAAAAGCTGGCAGCTGAAGTGCCCCCTGGGTCCGACGAGAAGCCGTAGGAATGGCTGACTGTCGAATTCGATCCTTGGTTGGCATTTGCGGTTGGGTCGGCGAGGCGCGTTGTCAGGCTGTAGTCAAGCCCAACCAAACTCCCGTCAGCCGGACCGAACAGTCCCAGTCCGTCAACCCCCGTAAAGATCTTGCCGCTAGTCGTGAACGTCCACGGTGTCGCCTGGGCCGGCCCGATGCCGACGAGCCCCAGCGCGAGGGTGGCAGTTGACAAGAAGGTGCCGATTTTCATTGTGTTGCCTTTCGGAATTGAAATGCAGCTGGACGGCGCTGCCCCGGTATTGCTTTGCTCTTGCCTTGGCCATTGCTCCTGCTTCTTCTCGTGGCGGGTGTCTGACTTGGTCAGTGGCGTCTGCGCGTCAGGCGTAGCCCGGCAAGGCTCAGCCCCAGCAGGGCGAGGGTGGTGGGCTCAGGAACGCCGGCGGGTGGGGGCGGGGGCGGTGGTGCGCCAAAGGCTCTCAAGGAGCCGCCGCCAGCCAGCGTGTAGCTTGCACCCCGCAGATAGGCGTTGCGGGCGTCGCCGTAGTCGTAGTAGATGTCGATGCCGTCGCCGAAGAGGTGGCTCAGCAGGCCGAGATCGTTGCCTTCGAGGAGGAAGGCGTCGACGTACAAAGCCGTTCCGCTGTTGTCGGTATTGCCGTCGCCCAGGTGAAGGATGTCACCGGCGCCGAGGAACAGGGTGTCCCAAGCGAAGTTATCGGCGAAGCCGGCTGCACCACGGTCCTCACTGGCCAGCAGGAAGGTGTGGTCGCCGCCACCGGTGAAGGCGAGATAGGCATCCCGCGTATTCCACAGGGCGCCCTGTTTGCTGTGGTTCGCGAAGTCGCCGCCGATAAACCACCGGTCACCCGCTCCGCCGACCAGGTACCCCGTCTCTCCCACCACGAGTTTGAAGACGTGCGTGTCGGAGGGGTCGCTCACATAGGCACCGTGGTTGGTCAGGGTGCCGGTGAAGGTGGCAGTGGTGTCGGTGAGTTTCCAGGTGCCGTGGTTCACCACCTCGCCGTTGAAGACCGAACCGCCGGCGTTGTGCAGATGGACGTTGCCACTCGCCTGATTGACCACATTGCCGTTAAAGGTGAAGCTGCCACCACCGCCAATGTCCACCGTGCCCTGGTTATCGAGGTTTGTCGTCAGGCTGCGAGCTCCTGTGGCTACGACGCTCAATGCGCCTCGATTGTCGATGCTCGCGGTGTTCAGCGAACCGCCGGCGAGATGGAGTGTGCCCTGGTTGACGACGCTGCCCGCGTTGAGCGTGCCGCCGTCGAGGCGATACGTTCCAGCGCTGCCGATCGCCACCTGCGAGGTCGTGTGTGTGCCGCCTGACTGGTTGAAGGTGCCGGTACCACCATAGCCGCCAACGCCGCTGGTGCCCGAGACGTTAAGAACAGCGGGGCCGGAAAGGTTGTAGGTGCCGTTGCCCCTATAGCCCACAAGCAACACATTCAGGGCATTATGGGTTCCGCCAGTCTGATTGAATACGCCAGTTGTTCCGGTGCTGAATCCGACAACTGCCTCCCAAGCGGTATTCAGCGTGCCGCCATTGAGATCATATTTCCCCTGGCCTCCACTTCCGTCACCAACGAACATCCAGCCGGCGTTGACGGTACCTCCGTTCTGGACGAAGGCCCCTGTGCCGCCATCGCCAAGAGACAAGGTCAACCCAAGACCGGTCGCGTCCAACATACCACCGTGCAAAATGTAACGCCCAGTTCCACCGCTCGATCCGACAGCCAGCGTTCCGGTTTGGTGATGACCGCCATTCTGGACGAAGGAGGACTCCGGGGCTGGGCCAAAATAGCCCACCTTAGTCCGCTCCGTAAGTAGCGAACCACTGGCCGACAGGTCGAAGGATCCACCGAGATAAATCACTGCTTCGCTGGCTCGCACCACACCGGTTCCCGAGAGCCGGTAGTTTGCACCCGCTCCCGAGACAAGAAGACTTCCGGAGACACCATCGTCCAAATCATTGACCGTCACAGTTCCACCGCTGTGATCCATCGTCGAATACTTGCCAAAAACGGCTAGCGACTGGGTACTCAGCGTCCCACCTGACATCGCGTAGTTACTCTTGCCGGTACTGCCGTTGATCCCGACACTATCGGCCTCGACGTTTCCCCCTGTTTGCTCGAACCTGGCCTCGGCGCTACTGACACCATTCCCGACTGACAACCAGTATGATTGAAGCATCCCTCCTGACAGCGAATAGCTCGCCTGTTTGCCCGCCTCAGCCTCATGGTAAAGGACCTGTAGGTAGTCCGTACGCACAGTACCGCCGGTTTGTTTGAATGAGCCATCCCCCCTCTCTCCGACAGTCAGGTAGTTCGCGTTCAGTTGGCCACCACTTAGCTCGGCCCGGCCGGTACCCGTCGTCCAGGTTCCGAGTTTGAACTCCGTCACCGTAGCCGTGCCTCCGGACTGATTGAAGACGCCAGTGCCTTCTTCGCCGACTTTGACTTGAGCGGCCGTCAAGCTACCTGTGCTCAACAAATTGTAAGTCCCAACGTTACCCGAAAACGAGCCCAAGCCGAGTATGCCGGTCTCATGCATTCCGCCGCGGTGGTTCATCATCCCAGTCGTCGCGCCGTAATAGTTGTTGGCGATGGCGGTGAGGTCCGTCTTGAGAACACCGCCGCTTAGGTCATAGGTCGCGGCCACGGTGTCTTTATCCCCGATCGTCAAATGGGGAGTGTTATGCGTTCCGCCGCTTTGCTGAAACAGGGCGGCGCCGCCGTAGCCGCTGACGTCCGTTGAGCTAGTGCTAGTGAAGACACCACCGAGCAATGTGTAGCTACCCCGGTTGATATGAGTCTGCTCATTGGTTACCACACCTCCGTTCTGGGTAAAGGTGCCGTCGCCAAAGTTTCCGACTTGTATCGATCGGGTGACTATCAACGAACCGCCCGTTACGCTCACCGTGCCGGTGCCTCCAGTCCAATTCCCGAGCAAGAGGTCTTTTCCTATGGTTGCGCTACCGCCCGATTGGTTAAAGCTGCCATGGCCCCACGCGCCAACCCATGTATCCCGACCGACGCTCAAGGTGCCGGTGCCGCTGAGGTCGTAAGTGCCGGTCTGATTCTCTAACGTTCCGAGAATCAGATCGCGGCCGACGGTGTGTGTGCCACCGCTATTGGCGATCGTGCCCGAAGCCGCGAAGCCAGCCGTGGATACGAGATTGGGGCCGAGAACGGTGTCTCGCCCGACGGTGAGAGTGCCACCGTTCAACTGGTAATACCCGGCGGTTCCTGCGGAGACCCCCAGGTGCAGATCATTCGCAATGGTATTGGTGCCAGCCGCCTGGATATGAGTCCCCACGCCGGAACCCCGATCCCCGCCGCAGAGAGAAACCAGGCAGTACGTGCCTATCGCCTCGTTGAACGACCGAAGGTCGGTCGGGAACGGTTGAAAAAGGATATGATCGCTGCCGATATTCAAGCCTACTAGCGCAACCCCAGGCGTGATTTCGTCATGGACCACAACTGGGTCAGCGCCCGGAAAGAGAAGCGCCGCCGTGTCGCCCGTAGTGGGCCTCCCGTCAGTCCAAGCACCGGAAGTCCAGGTCGGGGTCGGGCCACCCAACCAATAGGTCGTGACGGCGCTGGCCGGTTGGATATAGGCGGCCAACAGGGCGGCGGCCACGGCGTTGAGCGCGAAGGCCCGGGGGCGTTTGGGTTTCAATCAGATCTCCTTGGCTGTGATGGCGTTAATGGTAAGCAGAGGGGTGGGCGCTATTGCAGGGGTTTACCCATCGACTGGGCGATCATCTTGGCGACCTGCGAATCCTTTGTCACAGGCTCGATGGCAACGATATGCCGGTCGTTGAGGTACATCAGATTGGGAGCATGCCATTCGGATCCGCGCCGCAGCAGGACATTCCTGACCTCCTTGGTCTCCGGGTCGGTCTGGCGCTGGATGTAATGGACGTCGCGCAGCAGCGGATAAGTGCCGCCTGCTCCTTCCAGCTTGCCGTAGAAGATCTGGCCATTGTCGAGGAAGACGGCCTGATACTCGGTTTCGATGCGGACTTTCGGCGTGTTGACGTCGCAGCCAGGGACAGCCAGACAAACGCCGGCGAGCAAGCAGATGAATTTCAGGTTTCGCAAGGGGGAGCTCCGTTTTCTTACTATTATTGATGGGCCGTGCGATTCGGCAACTTTCCGGAAGCAATAATCCGGCCAGAAGTTGGGCGTTGCCAAATATGTCTTTTAAATTAGTGGCGCAATGGCGAGTGTCGGGTTGGCGAGTGTCGGGTTGGCGAGTGTCGGGTTGGCGAGTGTAAAAAATTCCGACACTCTGGGCGACTTGGCTGGCCCCCCAGGAAAGGAGTGTGCTGGTTGTGGTGGAACATTGGCCGGCGATTGAGCAACACGAAGGGGGCGTCGTCCGGAAGTTCGACACAGATCTTGGGTGAGCAATGCGAGCCCCCGGCTACCGGCTCCCACAAGACTGACATCCGGACGCGCGGCCAGTCGGATCCAGGCACAGGTCGCCCAACTCAGCCCCGACGCCAACGACCGCCAGCACGCACTGAGGCAGATCGTCGCCGGTGCCGACCGCGCGACGCGCGTACTCGAGCAACTGCTGCGTCTGGCGCGGCTCGATCCGCTCGCGCGACTGCCCAACCCGGTCGAGGTCGGCCTGGCCGAACTGGCTCGGCAAGGCTTGGCCGACTTCCTGCAAAGCGTCGACGCCAGGGACATCCGGCTACAGACGGCCGGCTCGCCCTTGCTGGTCCGCGGCGACGCGGAACTGCTGCAGATCGTGCTGCGCAATCTCCTCGACAACGCCCTGCGCTACACGCCTGCGGACAGCAGGATCCACGTCTTCGCCCGTCGGCAAGGCGGCGAGTTGTCGCTCGGCGTCGCCGACGATGGCCCGGGCGTGCCGCCGACCGAGTTGCCGCGGCTCGTCGAACGCTTCTATCGCGGTCGCGAGGCGAACGCTGAAGGCAGTGGCCTCGGTCTAGCAATCGTCCAACGGATCGCCGAATTGCACGACGCGCGCTTCGAAGTGGAGAATCTGCCGGCCGGCGGCTTTACTGCGCGCCTGCGCTGGTGCAGGTCACCGGCGGCCTAGTCGGTTGCCGCCGCCAAGACTCGCCCAGGCGTTCGTGATCGAGTGCTGCAGAGTCCGTGAGACACGGACCCGGAGATCGCCATGCCCAGTGTTGGCAACCGTCTTGCTGGGGGCCGCCCCTCGGATTACACTTCCTCAGGTGAGGCACCTGCCCGGGGAAGCCGCGTCGCTGCTCGGGGCCGGCTCGAGGGCGGGCCGTTTGCGGCGAGTGGGTGCAGCCCCCCCGGGCCGGCTGCGGCCGTGCCACCAGAGCGGAGAAGACAATGCCCAAGTACTCCTCATTGTTGGTCGGACTGTTCGTGATCCTGCTGATTCCTGACCTTCGCTATGCGCAGGTGGCGTTTCAGAGTCCTGCTCGGCTTTCCGCGCAGCGCAATCTGGAAAGGGCGCAGTACTATGCGGGCAAGCCATCCAGCGGCGACTACTGGGGTTACACGCGGTACCAGTCGTCGATGGCCACGAGCATCCAGGGTTATGTTTCCATTCGCCGTTCACAGCGCAACACCAGCACGGTCAATCAAGGATCCGGCAACGTCGTTGCCAACGAGGCCGGAGTGATCGGGGATTCCTACGGCAGGTAGAGACGACCGTCGGCAAGCCGCCGGCAAACGCGTCGGCGTGTGCGACGACACGTTGCCGACACACTTTCTCGTCGTCGTCAGCGCTTGCCGACGACGAGACTGCCGATCGAGTAGCCGGCGCCGAAGGAGCAGATGACGCCGACGTCACCGCTCATGAGGTCGGCGCTGTGCCGGTGGAAGGCGATGATCGAGCCGGCCGACGCGGTGTTGGCGAACTCGTCGAGAATTACTGGGGCTTCGTCGGCAGTCGCGTCGCGACCGAGCAGGCGACGGCCGATCAACTGGTTCATCGCCAGGTTGGCCTGATGCAGCCAGAAGCGCCGCACGTCAGGCGGCCGCAAGCCGAGCCCGGCGAGATGCGTGGTGATGTGCGCAGCGGCCATCGGGCACACTTCCTTGAAGACCTTGCGACCCTCCTGGACGAAGAGCTGGTCGCGGTCGGTCGGGTCGCGGTCTTCGCAGCGCGAGAGAAAGCCGGCATTGTTGCGGATATTGTTCGAGAAGCTGGTTGCCAGTTTGCTGCCGAGGACTTCCCAGGCATTGGTCGATCTTGCCGTATCCAGCCTTTCGACGACGATCGCCGTGCACACGTCACCGAAGATGAAATGGCAGTCGCGATCCTGCCAGGCCAGATGCGCCGAGCAGATTTCCGGATTGACCACCAGTACACGCTGCGCCGTCTCACAGCGCACCGCGTTGACCGCCAGTTCGAGTGCGAAGGTGGCCGAGGAGCAGGCGACGTTCATGTCGAAGCCATAGCCCTGACTGATTCCCAGCGCTCGCTGGATTTCGACGGCCATTGCCGGGTAGGGGCGCTGCATGTTGGAGGCGGCGCAGATCACCGCATCGACGTCGGAGCCAGTCCTGCCGGCAGCGGCCAGCGCCTCGCCGCTGGCGGCAATCGCCATTTCGGCCTGGAGCGACAGCTCTTCGTTGCCGCGCGGCTCGAACTTCGGTCGCATACGTAGCGGGTCGAGCACGCCGGCCTTGTCCATGACGTAGCGACGAGTGATGCCGGAGGCCTTTTCAATGAAGTCGACACTCGACTCCGCGCAGCTGACGACCTCGCCGGCTGCGATGCGGTTGGCATTCGTTTCGTTGAACAGCCTGGCGTAGCTGTTGTAGGCGGCGACCAGTTCCTCGTTGCTGATGGTGTGGGGAGCGGTGTAGAGGCCAGTGGCGCTGATCACGATGCGATGCATGCAGGTTCTCCGGGGTGGTTGGCAGACTACCGGTTACAGGTACTGGCTGACCACCAGTGCGGCCAGCAGGACGGCGATGATGCCCAGCAAGCGCCCTTGCTGACGCTGCGCGCGCGCCAACTCGCCGAGTAGAGGTGCCAGGTCGGAAGTCTTCTGCTGTGCCAGAGCCTGATGCACCAGACGCGGCAATTGCGGCAGGGTGCGCGCCCAGTAGGGCGCTTCCTGGAGGACGCCGAGGTGGAAAGCGTGTCGGCCCACCTGCTCGCTCATCCAGCGTTCGAGGAAAGGCTTGGCGGTCTTCCAGAGGTCGAGGTTGGGGTCAAGCTGTCGGCCAAGCCCCTCGATGTTGAGCAGGGTCTTCTGCAGCATCACCAGTTGCGGCTGGATCTCCACGTTGAAACGGCGCGAGGTCTGGAACAGGCGCAGCAGCACCCGACCGAAGGAGATCTCGTGTAGCGGCCGGTCGAAAATCGGTTCGCAGACCGCGCGGATGGCGGCTTCGAACTCATCGGCGCGGGTATCGGCCGGCGCCCAGCCGGCTTCGATATGCGCGGTGGCGACGCGTTTGTAGTCGCGCTGGAAGAAGGCGAGAAAGTTCTGCGCCAGGTAATTCTTGTCGGCGTCGGTCAGCGTCCCGACGATGCCGAAATCCAGTGCAATGTAGCTGCCGTGGTGAGCGGGGTCGACGGCGATGAAGATGTTGCCGGGGTGCATGTCGGCGTGGAAGAAGCCGTCACGGAAGACCTGCGTAAAGAAGATCTCGACCCCGGCACGCGACAGCGCCGGCAGATCGATGCCGGCAGCGATCAGCGCCCCGGTCTGGCTGATCGGGATGCCGTGCATGCGCTCCATGACCATCACCGTCGTCGTGCATTGGTCCCAGTACACTTCGGGAACCTGCAGCAGGCGCGAACCGCTGAAGTTGCGGCGCAATTGCGAGCAGTTGGCCGCTTCGCGCATCAGATCGAGTTCGTCGTAGAGGTACTTGGCGAACTCGCCGACCACTTCGCGCGGCTTCAATCGCTTGCCGTCCGACCACACCTTCTCGAGGACGCCGGCAAGGGTTTCGAGCAGCGCCAGATCGTTGGCAATGACGCCGTGCATTTCCGGGCGCAGAACCTTGACCGCAACCGCATGGCCGCCGTCTTCCGGACGCAGTCGGGCGAAGTGGACCTGAGCGATCGACGCGCTCGCCACCGGTGTCGCGTCGAACTCGGCAAACACCTCGTTGGCTGGGCGACCGTACGCCTGGGCGATCTGCGCCAACGCGAGCTCGGAGGAAAAGGGCGGCACGCGGTCCTGCAGTTTCGCCAGTTCGTCGGCGATGTCGGTGCGTAGCAGATCGCGGCGCGTGGACAGGACCTGTCCGAATTTGACGAAGATCGGGCCAAGCGACTCGAGCGCCTGGCGCAGGCGAACAGCGGGTGGCGTATCGAAGCGTCGCCAGAAGTGCAGGGCGCGCGACAGCGCAGCGAGGCGGCCGCTCGGCTCGTGCTCGAGAATCATCTCGTCGAGGCCGTAGCGGCTCGCAATACTCAGGATCTTGGCGAGGCGGAAAAGTCGCACGGCTGGCAGCGGCGGTGTGGTCGGCAAAGGAGCCAGTTTACACAGAAACCGCCGTCCTCGCTCCGCCGTTCGCCCGGGCGTAGGTTGCGCATCGTATAATCAGCGGCTTGACCGATTCTTCCAAGCCTGCGCACCCTGATGAGTCACGACCTGAAGTCCCACCTCGCCGATTTGATGCGCGTTGCGCTGCACAGCGTCGCGCCGGCCGAGGCCGACACGACGATCCACATCGAGCGGCCGAAGCAGGCCGCGCATGGTGATTTCTCCTGCAACCTGGCGATGCAACTGGCGCGATCGCTGAAGCGCAATCCGCGCCAACTGGCGGAGCTGCTGCTCTCTGAGCTGCCGCCTTCGCCATGGGTCAGCAAGGCCGAGATCGCTGGCGCCGGCTTCATCAATTTTCACCTGCCGCCAACGGCCAAGATCCAGGTCGTGCGCGACGTTCTCGAACAGGCGGAGGACTTCGGCCGTTCGACCAGCGGCGGCAGGCGCAAGGTGCTGGTGGAGTTCGTTTCGGCCAATCCGACCGGGCCGCTGCACGTCGGCCATGGCCGTGGTGCCGCCTATGGCGGCAGCCTCTGCAAGTTGCTCGCCTTTGCCGGCTGGGATGTCACCAGCGAGTACTACGTCAACGATGCGGGCCGCCAGATGGACATCCTGGCCCTGTCGACGTGGCTGCGTTATCTGGAACTGTGTTCCGGCGAGGGCACGCCGTCGCTCTTTCCGCCGAACGCCTACCAGGGCGACTACGTGCGTGCCATGGCCAGTCAACTGTTGACGGCACACGGCGAGCGTTACCGGCGAACGGCGAGCGACGTTCTTGCCGGGACGCCCGGGCTGCCGGGCGCCGAGCGTACCGACGCGGAGGCTGCGCAGCAGCGCGAAGCGCAGCTCGATGCCCTGATCGTCAATGCCAAGCACCTGCTCGGCGAAGAGTGGCAATACGTCCATGACTTCGTTCTCACCGAGCAACTGGCCGACTGTCGCGGCGACCTCGAAGAGTCCGGCGTGCATTTCGATGTCTGGTTTTCCGAGCAGTCGCTGTTCGCCACCGGGATGGTGGCCCGCTGTGTCGAGCGGCTCGAGAAGGGCGGTCATCTCTACGTGCAGGACGGGGCCCGCTGGTTTCGGTCGACCACTTTCGGCGACGAGAAGGACCGTGTCATCCAGCGTGACAATGGCTTCTACACCTACTTCGCGTCCGATATCGCCTATCACCTCAACAAGTACGAACGCGGTTTCCAGCGCATCATCAATGTCTGGGGTGCCGATCATCACGGTTACATACCCCGCGTCAAGGGCGCCGTCAGCGCCCTCGGACTGGATCCCGAGGTGCTCGAGGTGGCGCTCGTTCAGTTTGCCGTGCTCTATCGGTCGGGCTGCAAGGCGTCGATGTCCACTCGGTCGGGCGACTTCGTGACCCTGCGCACCTTGCGCGCCGAGGTTGGCAACGATGCCTGCCGCTTCTTCTACGTCCTGCGCAAGTCGGACCAGCACCTCGACTTCGATCTCGACCTGGCGAAAAGCCAGTCGAACGACAATCCCGTTTTCTACGTTCAATACGCGCACGCCCGTGTTCGTTCGCTGCTCGCCCTCTGGGCGGGCGAGCCGCAGGTGCTTGCCGGCGCAGATCTGGACCCACTCGGCAGTGCGCGTGAACTGGCGCTGGCGGCCCGGCTCGGCGAGTTCCCTGAGGTCGTCGAGGCCGCTGCCGGCGAGTTGGCACCACACCTGATCGCTTTCTATCTCAGGGATCTGGCTGCCGAATTCCACAGCCACTACAATGCCGAACGCATCCTCGTCGATGATCCGGCGATCCGGGATGCGCGCATCGCTCTGGCGGCTGCCGTCGGCCAGGTGATTCGCAACGGCATGGCGATTCTGGGCGTCAGCTGCCCCGAATCGATGTGATTGGAGAACAGAGGACTTCCATGAGTCGTGACATGAAACCCCGCAAGGCGCCGCCCGGCAGGAAATCGGGTGGCGGCACTCTGCTCGGCTTGTTCATCGGTCTGGTCATCGGCGTGATCGCCGTGGCCGGTGTCGTCTGGTACATCAACAAAGCGCCGCTGCCGTTCACCACGACGGGCCAGCAGCCGAGACTGCCCCCGCCGGTCGCCGGCAAGTCGGCGACGCCGGCCAGCGCGGAGGTGCCGCCGGTTGCCACGGCTCCGGTGGCCCTTCCGGGCAAGCCCGGCGACCCGGTCGCCGGCGAAAAGCCACGCTTCGACTTCTACAAGATTCTGCCCGGCAAGGCGGATGCAATCCCGGATCCCAAGCCGGAGGAGGTCAAGTCCCCGGTCAGCAAACCTGTCGAGACGAGACACGACGAGACGAAGCCGGCGGAGGCGAAGCCCACCGAGACCAGACCGGTCGAGACCCGGACAGCGGCCAGCAAACCGGCCGAGGGCAAGCCGGCCGAGGGCAAGCCGGCGGATGCCAAGTCGGCGGAAGGTGCCAAGAGCAGCAAGGAAGCGACGCTCAAGGAACCGATCTACCTGCAGGCAGGTTCTTTCCAGAGTGCGAGCGAAGCGGACAACCAAAAGGCGAAACTGGCGTTACTCGGTGCTGAGGCGAGGATCCAGCAGGTGATGTTGCAGGACAAGGTGTGGTATCGGGTCCGCCTCGGGCCGTACCACAAGATCGACGACGTCAATCACCTGCGCGCCGATCTGGCCAGGCAGGGCATCGATGCCAATCTGGTCAGGAAAGATTGAACCCATTGAGGAGAATACGCATGTTCGGACGCATCAACGGATGGTGTCTGGCGCTCGCCCTGAGTCTGCTGGTGTTCATGACGCCGGCACGGGCGCAGCTGGTGGTCGGCCGCGACTACGTGCCGATAGTCCCGGTACAGACCACAGACAACCCGGGCAAGCTCGAGGTGCTCGAGTTCTTTTCGTACGGCTGTCCGCATTGCAGCGAGTTCCACCCGGTGGTCGGCAAGTGGTCGGCGGCTTTGCCCGCCGATGTGGTCTTCAAGCGCGTACCGGTGTCGTTCGGCCGTCCCGCGTGGGCGAGTCTGGCGAGGCTCTACTACGCGCTGGAGGTGACAGGCGATCTGGCCAGGCTCGACGGCGCTGTGTTCAACGCTCTGCATCAGGCGGGGGGCAAGCTCTATGACGATAAAAGCATCATCGAGTGGGTCGCCACGCAGGGTGTCGATGCCCGGAAGTTTACCGACGCCTTCAACTCCTTCGGGGTGATCAGCAAAGTCAAGCGCGCCGACCAGATGGCTCAGGCGTACAAGATTCAGGGCGTTCCGGCACTGGCCGTCGACGGCAAGTACCTGGTGACCGGCAAGGAGACCAAGGGTTTCACCGAGTTGATCGCCTTGACCGATCAGGTCATCAACAAGGCACGCAGCGAGCGCGGCAAGAAGTGACGCCGTGGCGCGGCTCCGCCACATCGCCGTGCCCGTCGTCAGCCGACCGCTTGGCCTGCCTGGCTCAGTCCCTTGCCGGAGCGCTCGTTCTTCGGACACCGCGTGCAGGCGCTTGACACTGTTTTCATCACGGGTGCCTCATCGGGCATCGGCTGGGCACTCGCTGAATACTACGCGGCGCGAGGGGCCGTGCTCGGCGTTTGCGCGCGTCGGCGCGAGCCCCTGCAGGAGCTGTGTGCACGCTGGCCGGGCCAGCTGCACGCCTACCCGCTCGACGTGACCGACGCGGCGGCCATGCGTGCCGCCGGCGAGGACTTCATCGCCCGTGCCGGCGTTCCGGATATCGTCATTGCCAACGCCGGAGTGTCCGTCGGGACGCTGACCGAGCACGCCGAGGATCTCGACACCATCCGGCGGGTTATGGATGTCAATTTCTTTGGCATGGTGGCGACCTTTGCACCTTTCCTCGGCGGCATGCGGCGTGCCGGCGCCGGGCGTCTGGTCGGCATCGCGTCGCTGGCCGGCATCCGCGGCTTGCCCGGGGCAGAGGCGTACAGCGCGTCGAAAGCGGCGGCAATCAGCTACCTCGAAAGTCTGCGTCTCGAACTGCGCGGCTCGGGGGTTGCGGTGGTGACCATCAGTCCCGGCTACATCCGTACACCAATGACCGCCACCAACCCGTTCCCGATGCCGTTCCTGCTGTCGGCAGATGCCGCCGCGCCGCGCTTTGCGCGCGCCATCGCGCGGGGCAGCAGCTACGTCGTCATCCCCTGGCAGATGGCTTTGGTCGGCAAGGCGTTGCGCGTGCTGCCGAACCAGCTCTACGACCGGCTCCTTGCCGGCGCGCCGCGCAAGCCGCGGGGGTCGGGCTAGAGCGCTTGTCTGGCTGGGGGCACGGCGCTATTCTCCGGGCTCGGCGTCGCGCTTGCCGCTGTGAATAGGGGAAACATCGATGCACACTGCGCAGGTCGTTCTTCGCAATGCTCCGGCCATCGCCAGCGAACTGGCCCAATTGACCGGCGTGCGCGCGGATCTGATCCTGGCCTTCGGCGGTAGCGATCTGCTGCAGGCTGCGGCGGCGCCGTTGGCGACTCTCTTTCCCGACGCGCATCGCGTCGGTTGCTCGACCGCTGGCGAGATCTCGGCGGCCGGGGTTTCCGAAAATGCGTGCGTGGTCACCGCCGTAGGCTTCGCGAGCACGCGTCTGGCTGTTGCCTCGACGACACTGGCGGCAATGGACGATTCGCTTGGCGCCGGTCGGCGGCTCGCCGCACAGCTGCCGAAGGATGGCTTGCGAGCTGTCCTGGTCTTTGGCCAGGGAGTCAGGATCAATGGTTGCGCCCTGTTGGTCGGGATCGGTGACGTTCTCGGCCCAGGCGTCCCGCTTGCCGGTGGCCTCGCCGGCGACGGCGGTGCCTTCCGCGAAACCTGGGTACTCGACGGCCGGGGGGCGAGCAGGGACACGCTGGTCATCCTCGGGCTCTACGGTGAGGATCTGGACTTCTGCCACGCTTCCTTCGGAGGCTGGTCTCCCTTCGGTCCGGCACGCAAGGTGACCGGCTGTGCCGGCAACGTCCTCCGTGAACTGGATGGCGAGCCGGCGCTGGAGGTCTATAAGCGCTACCTCGGCGAGCACGCCAGCGGACTGCCGGCATCGGGTCTGCTTTTCCCTTTTGCCATGCTTGGCAGCGACCACCGCGAAGTGGGACTGATCCGCACCATCCTCGGCGTCGATGAGCGCGATGGCAGCCTGACGCTGGCCGGCGAGATCGACCCCGAGGGTTACCTGAAACTGATGCACGCCAGCACCGATGCCCTGGTCGACGGCGCCGAGGCGGCCGCCGAGGCCGTGCAGCAGATGCGCCGACCCGATGGACAGGGCCTGGCCCTGCTGGTGAGCTGTGTCGGGCGCAAGCTGGTGATGGGCGGCCGCGTTGATGAGGAGGTCGAAGCCGTCGGCGAAGTGTTCGGCAACAGCGCCGTTCTGGCCGGTTTCTATTCCTACGGCGAGATTGGCCCCTTCGCGCGAAGCGGCGGCTGCCGGCTGCACAACCAGACGATGACCGTGGCCTACATCGGTGAAACTCGCCCGGCCGGTTCGCATCCTTGATCGGCTCGGGCATGCACAAGCTTCTCAAGCGACAGATGCGGCGCCGCCTTGGCGTTGATGGGGAACGCGCGGCGGCGGTTCTGGATGAACTGGAAGCACTTGCCGCACAGGGTGGCATGTCGCCCGAGGCGGTACGCTTCGTCAACGGATTGGCAGGTTTTCTCGGTCATGTCGGCCTGGCGTACGCGCAGAACGACCGCGACCTGGAACTCAAGACGCGCAGCCTGGATTTATGTTCGGACGAACTTCTCGAGGCCAACGACCGCTTGCGCAGCGAACTGGCCAGTCGCACGCGTGCCATCGGCTCATTGCGCCACACCGCCAGTGGGCTGCTCGGCGGCAGCGAGCCGAGCCTGCCGCCGGGAGACGATCTCGAATCCCTTTCCGTACTGATGGCCGACCTGGTACGCCAGCGCGAGGCGAGTCAAAGGGACTTGCAGGGCGCGCTACTGGCGCTGGCCAACCAGAAGTTCGCCCTTGACCAGCATGCCATCGTCAGCATCACCGATGTGCACGGGACGATTACCTACGCCAACGACAGGTTCTGCGAGATCAGCGGCTACACGCGCGACGAATTGCTCGGACGCAACCACCGCATCGTCAAGTCGGGGATGCACCCGCCGGATCTGTTTGCGCAGATGTGGGCGGTGATTTCCGCTGGCCAGGTGTGGCATGGCGAGCTCTGCAATCGAAGCCGGGAAGGCCGTTTCTACTGGGTCAACGCCAGCATCGTGCCCTTCTGCGATCAGGGCGGCCAACCACTGCAATACATCGCCATCCGCACCGACATCAGCGAACGCAAGCGGATCGAAGGTGAACTTGCCGACAGCGAGCGTCGTTTCCGGTCTGTTGTCGAGAGCCTCAAGGAAGTCATCTTCCGCACCGATGCCAATGGCTGCTGGACCTACCTGAATCCGGCCTGGACCGAAATTACCGGCTTCGCCATTCAGGACAGCCTCGGGCGGCCGTCGCTGAAGAGTGTCCCGGCGGCAGACCGGCGCTACGCTGCGGTGCGTTTCGCTGCCCTGGCCAGGCAGGAGATCGCGTCCATCCGCGAGGAAGCGCGCTATCGGACGCGCGACGGGCGTGGCCGCTGGCTGGAGATCTTTGCGCGCGCGGAGTTCGACGATGGCGGGCGCTTCACCGGCATCGCGGGTACCCTCAACGACGTCACCGAACGGCGGCTGGCGCTCGAGCAGCTGCATCAGCAACTGCACTTCGTTCAGGAGTTGTTCGAAGTCCTGCCGCTGCCGATTTACCTCAAGGACACTGCCGGACGCTACCTGCAATTCAACAAGGCGAGTGAGGATTTCTTCGGTATCCGGCGTAGCGAGTGGCTGGGGAGAACCGTTGCCGACCTGCTGCCTGCCGAACAGGCGGCGTTGCACGCCGAGCGCGACCGGCAACTCCTGGCGACCGCCGGACAGCAGGTCTATGAGGCGCAGGTCGAGGGCCGCGACGGCAGGCGGCGCGACACCATCTACCACAAGGCGACGCTGACGCGGCCGGATGGCAGCATTGCCGGGCTCCTCGGTGCCATCGTCGACATTACGGAGCGGAAAGCACAGGAAGCCGCCGTCGGGGCCGCCGAATCGCGTTTGCGCCACATTACCAATACCGTTCCCGCCGCCGTGTTCCAGTGCGAGATCGGCTTGCGCGGTGTTCGCTACACCTTTCTCAGCGACCGTGTGAGCGAGATCACCGGGCATCCGCGCGAGGCCGTTTTCGCCGATGCCAGCGTGATCACCGGGCAGATCGCCGACGATGATCGTCAGCGCGTCATGCGTGGTGCCTGGGTGGCCGCGATGCAGCGTCAGGCGTGGCAGGACGAGTATCGAATCCACCTGCCGAACGAAGCGCTGCGCTGGATTCGCTGCCAGATCCACCCGGCGCCCGAACTCGCGGCCGATGGCGCGACGATCTACACCGGCATCTGGCAGGACGTCAGCCTGCTCAAGGAGGCCGACGCGCGCCTGCGCGAGGTTACCGAGAACATCCCGGTCGCCGTCTATCAGTACCACCTGTCGGGTGCGGGCGGGCGTACCTTCCGCTTCTTCAGCCGCGGCCTGGCGCAGATCTGCGGGCTGTCCGCCGAGGAGGCGATGGCCAGCCCCGAAGCGCTGCATGATCTGGTGCATGCGGACGACCGCGAGCTGGTAAACATGTCGATCGCCCAGGCGGCCGCCAGCCAGTCGCCCTGGTCGGTCGACTTCCGCCTGATCGATCGCCACAGTGGTCGGATCGTCTGGGTGCACGGCGAGGCGCACGGCAAGGCGATGCCTGACGGCAGCAGCTTGTGGAACGGCTACCTCGCGGACGTATCGAGTGCCAAGATGGCTTCCGAGCAGTTGCGCCTGGCCAAGGAAGACGCCGAAGCGGCGAACCGCGCGAAATCGGCGTTTCTGGCCAACATGAGCCACGAGATCCGCACGCCGCTGAACGGCGTCATCGGCATGACCGATCTGCTTCTCGGCAGCACGCTCAGCCACCGTCAGCGCGCCCACCTGCAGATCGTCAAGCAGTCGTCGGACGCGCTGCTGACCATCCTCAACGACATTCTCGACTTCTCGAAGATCGAGGCCGGCAAGCTCGTCGCCGAGCGGGTTTCCTTCAACCTCCGGCAGGTGGTTGGCGAGATGCTCAAGGCACTGGCCTTGCGCGCGTCCGACAAGGGGATCGAGTTGATCGGCGACATCGCCGCCGACGTCCCGACACATGTCCTGGGCGACCCCGGCCGGCTGCGGCAGGTGCTCGTCAACCTGGTCGGCAATGCGATCAAGTTCACTTCGCAGGGCGAGGTGATCGTGCGCCTCGAGTGCTCGGCAGGCAACGCCGACGAAGTCGGGCTGCACTTCGCCATCATCGATAGTGGCATCGGCATCCCCGAAGAAAAGCTGGCGACGATCTTCGACGCCTTCGCCCAGGCCGATGGCTCGATCACCCGCAGGTATGGTGGCACGGGCCTCGGGCTGACGATTTCGGCACGCCTGGCCGAGCTTCTCGGCGGCCACATCCGGGTCGACAGCACGCTCGGGCAAGGCAGTACCTTCCACTTTACGCTTCGCTGCGGGATCGATGGACAGGCTCGCCCGCTGCCCCGCAAGGACCGACGACTGGCCGGCCGGCGGGTTCTGCTGCTGGCAGAGAACCCCCATACGCGTGCCGTCCTGGCGCGTGCCCTCGCCGGCGCCGGCGCCGTCGTGACGGCCGTTGAATCGGCGGTGGCGGCCCTCGCCAGCGTCGGCACACCACCGCTGGCCGATCTCGTTCTGCTCGACGCCTGCCGTTCCGGGGTCGACGGCCTGGCGCTGGCCCGCCGGCTGCGCGCGGCCGCCGGCGACGCGCCGATGACGCAGGTGCTCTGGTCGTCGTGGCTCGGCAGCATCGCTGCGCAAGCCTGCCGCGAGGCCGGGGTGAGCGCCTGTCTACCGAAACCGCTTACTGGCGACGATCTGTTGGCGGGCCTCGGCGGCGTCTTCGACGGTGGCCCCGGCGCAACATCCACCGCGGTCGTCGTGCCTGAGCCGCTGGTAGCGAGCGAGCTGCCTGCCGCAGCGGGCGCCTTCGACTATGGCGCTGCCCTGGCGGACGCCGACCGGGAAACCGTGGAACTGATCGCCGCCGCGTTCCTCGAACACTGTCCGCGCGATCTGGACAAGATGCAGCGCGGGCTGGCCAGCGCCGATCTCCAGGGCGTCGTGTCGGTCGCCCACGCGCTGCATGGCACCCTCGCCATTTTCGGTGCGTTGCCGGCAGTCCGCCTGGCGCAGCGCCTCGAACAATACGCCATCTTCAGCGAGCCGTCGGAATTGAAGCCGCTGCTCGACGGACTCAGAGCAGAGATCGACCGCTTGCGCATCGTCCTCAAGCCGCTGGCGGACGCTGCCCCGGCCTGGTGAACCCGGGTCGGCAGCTCCGGCCGGGCCGACTGCCGAGGGAGGCGCCGCGGCGGGCCGGGAAGTCGACGGCAGGCAAGCTCACCAGTCGATCGGTTTGCCGTCGCGAAAGAAGCCGCCGCTCGGTCCGTCGTCCGGCAGCAGCGCTGCCCAGACGATTCCCTGGGCACCCTCGTCGGCGCTGCGCGTGGCGTCCTGGCCACCCATCTCGGTACGGCACCAGCCCGGGCAGACCGCATTCACCTTGATCGGGCTCCCTTCCAGCTCCCTGGCGGTAAGGCGCGTCAGCGCGTTGAGCGCTGCCTTGGACATCCGGTAGCCGGGCCAGCAGCCTCCCATGTCAGCTAGCTGCCCCATGCCTGACGAGACGTTGACGATTCTCCCCCAGCCGTTGTCGCGCATCAGCGGCACGATCGCCTGGATCAGGCGCAGCGGCGCGAGGGCGTTGCAGGCATAGGTGGCGGCAACGATTTCGGGGTCGACGACAAGCGCGCTGGCATCCTCGGGAACGGCAAAGCCGCGCGGTTCGAGCAGCACGCCGGCGTTGTTGACGAGAATGTCGGCGCGCCCGAACTCACGGCGCAAGCGCGCCGCGAGCGCGGCGACGGCGCTCGCGTCGGTAACGTCGGCGACATGCGGCAGCACCTTGTGGCCCAGCGCCTGCAGGTCCCGGGCAGCGTCTTCGATCGTTTCGGCCGTACGCCCGACCATCAGTACCAGACAGCCGGCGGCCGCCAGTTCGCGTGCCACCGAGAGGCCGAGGCCACGCGCGGCACCGGTCACAACGGCAAGTTTCTGGGCTAGCATCTGTCTCTCCTGTTCTTCCACATGGCAGAGGCCGAATCATGCAATGGTCTGACGCGCTCGGCAAGCCGCACGACCGCTATCCGGGCAGCCCACGGATCGTCTCGCTGGTGCCGAGCATCACCGAACTAGTGATCGACCTTGGACTCGCCGGTGTTCTCGTCGGCCGCACCGGTTTCTGCGTCCACCCTCGGCAAGCGGTTCGGCGGATAGCGAAGGTGGGCGGCACCAAAGGTTTCTCGATCGATACGCTGCGGGCGCTGGCGCCGACGCACGTCATCGCGAACATCGACGAGAACCGGCGCGAGGAAGTCGAGGCGCTGCGCGACTTCGTGCCGCATCTGATCGTGACCCACCCGCTGGCGCCGCGCGACAACCTCGATCTGTACCGGCTGGTCGGCGGCGTCTTCGGGCGCGAGAGCCAGGCCGCGGATCTGTGCGCCGCCTTCGAGCGCGAATGGGCGGCGACCACCGCCTGGCTCACCGGCGTGCCGCGACAGCGGGTGCTGTACCTGATCTGGCGCCAACCCTGGCTCAGCGTTGCCCGCGACACCTACATCTCGCGCATGCTGGCGGCAGCGGGCTGGGACACGCTGCCCGTGCTCAGCAGCGTCCGCTATCCGGAGGTCGACCTACCCAGCGTGGCCCGCGAAGCCGACATCGTTCTGTTGTCGAGCGAGCCCTACCCGTTTCGTGAAAAACACCGGCGCCAACTGCTGGACGAACTGCCGGGCGTGCGCGCGGCGCTGATCGATGGGGAACTGGTCTCCTGGTACGGCACGCGGGCGCTGCACGGGCTGCCGTATCTGCGCCGCTTGCGGCGCGAGTTGGCCAATTCGCCCGCAACTTGACCGGAATCAAGTGCCGCCAGGCCGTCGTGACTATACTGGCGTGCTTCGCTCGACGAGGATTCCCATGGCACGCCCGACAATCCCTCAACTCGTCTGTCCTGCCGGCAGCCTGCCGGCGCTGCGCGCAGCCGTCGACAACGGCGCCGACGCGGTCTATCTCGGCTACCGGAATGACACCAACGCCCGCAACTTTGCCGGCCTGAATTTCGATCACAAGGCGATGGTCGAGGGAATTCGCTACGCCCAGTCGCGTCATCGGCAGGTGTTGATGGCGATCAACACCTTTGCGCAGCCCGGACGTGCCGCTGACTGGCAGCGGGCGGTCGATGGCGCCGCCGATCTCGGTGTCGACGCGGTGATCCTCGCCGACATCGGTCTGCTCGACTACGCCAGCAAGCGTCACCCGACGCTGCGCCTGCACCTCTCGGTGCAGGGCTCGGCGACCAGCTACGAAGCCGTCAACTTCGCCCATCGCGAGTTCGCCGTCCGGCGTGCGGTGCTGCCGCGCGTACTCACTCTGGTGCAGGTGGAAACGGTCATCAGGAACACGCCGGTGGAGATCGAAGTCTTCGGTTTCGGCAGCCTGTGCGTGATGAACGAGGGACGCTGCTGGCTGTCGTCGTACGCCACGGGCGAATCACCGAACACCGTCGGCGCGTGTTCGCCGGCGAAGTACGTGCAGTGGGAACGCTCGCCGGGACAGATGACGACGCGCCTGAACGGCATCGTCATCGACTGTTTCGGCGACGACGAACCGGCCGGGTATCCGACCCTGTGCAAGGGCCGCTTCGCGGTCGATGGCGAGACCTACTACGCGCTCGAAGAGCCGACCAGTCTCAACGTGCTGGAAATCCTGCCGGCGATCGCCGCAGCCGGCGTCGCGGCAATCAAGGTCGAGGGGCGTCAACGCAGCCCGACCTACGTCGCGCAAGTGACGCGTACCCTGCGCGCCGCGCTCGACGCGCTGGCCCGCGATGGTCAGCGTTTTCACGTCCGTCCGGCCTGGCAGGCCGAACTGGCCAAGGTCTCCGAGGGGAGCCAGGTGACGCTCGGTGCCTACAACCGGCCATGGCGTTAGGAGCAAGATATGAAACTGGCCCTCGGACCGCTGCTCTACTTCTGGCCCAAACACGAGGTTTTCGAGTTCTATGCCGAAATCGCGCAGAACCCGGCCATCGACATCATCACCATTGGCGAGGTCGTCTGTTCGCGCCGCCAGCAGATTCGCGTGGCCGACTGGCTTGCGCTGGCGCGCGATCTGGCCGCCGCCGGCAAGGAAGTGGTCGTTGCCGCACAGGCCCTGCTCGAATCGGAAAGTGATCTCAAGTCAGTGCGTCGCCTGGCCGACGAACTTACCGACGAACTGACCAACATTCCCGGCTGCCGCCTCGAAGTCAACGACCTCGGCGCGGTCGGCATCGCCGCGGGTCGTCCGTTCGTTGCCGGGCCGCACCTGAACATCTACAACGAAGCGACGCTGGCTACCTTCTTCCGCTACGGCATGCGGCGCTGGGTACCGCCGCTGGAGGGCGACAGCCGCTTGATCGAGACACTGCATCGCAGTCGCCCGGCAGGCGTCGAGACCGAAGTCTTTGTCTTCGGCAAACTGCCGCTCGCCTTCTCGGCTCGCTGTTTCACGGCGCGTCGCTACATCCTCAACAAGGACGACTGCCAGTTCAAGTGCCTCGATCACCCCGAGGGGCTGACGCTGCGCACGCGCACCGGGCAGCCGTTCCTGACCATCAACGGCATTCAGACGATGTCGGCGCAGACCTACAATCTCCTGCCGCAAATGCCGGATCTGCTGGACCTGGGCATCGAGGTGGTGCGCATCAGTCCGCAGCCCCAGGCGATGTCGGCGATAATTGCCGCTTTCGACGCGGCTCGCCACGCTCGGGCTGTCGATCCGGACACCGCCGGCTGGGCCTCCGAGGGCCTGGTGAACGGCTACTGGTTTGGCGAAGCCGGCATCGTCCGGCATCCTCCGGCGGTCGCCGCAACAGAGGAAGGAATCGGTACATGAGCCAGCTCTTCGCAATTCCCCGTTTCAGGCTGCCCGGCCTGGTTTCCACCATTGGCGTGCATCTGCCGCAATGGCCGCACTCCCTGGCCCTGGCGACGGCGTTGAACGCTGCCGCCAAGGTCGGCCTGCTGCCGGAAGACAGCCTGGCGCAACTTGAAGGGCGAAGTTTCGTCGTCGAGGTCGTCGACGCCGGCGGGCAGGCCTGTTTCACCTATCGCCGTGGTCTGTTTCGGCCGCTCTTCAGATTGCCGGACGCCCCCGATCTGTCGTTTCGCGCCAACCTGTCTGCTTTTCTGCAATTGCTCGCTCGTCAGGAGGACCCGGACACCCTGTTCTTCAACCGCGATCTGTCGATCACTGGTGACACCGAACTCGGCCTGCTGGTCAAGAACATGCTCGATGCCGTCGAGTGGCCGCAACTGCCGAGATTGCCCAGCCTGCGCTACTAGGCCGCTGCGACTCGGGATACGCGAAGGCAGACGTCAGCATGCGGCCGCAGGCATCGGCCAGCCGCGCACTCGTCGAAGGCGTCGCCTGCGCGCTCGGCGCCGGCCTGCTCTGGGGGCTGGTCTTCGTCGTTCCGCTGATGCTGCCGGACTATCCGCCGGCCATGCTCTCGTTCGGGCGCTACCTCGGTTTCGGCGTCATCGCGCTGCTCCTCGCCTTGACCGATCTACCGGGCCTGCGGCGCCTGCAGCGAGATGACTGGCAAATGGCCGGCGAGCTGGCGCTGGTCGGCAACATCCTCTACTACCTGTTCCTGTCGGCGGCGATCCAGCTTGCCGATGCGCCGTTGCCGACGATGCTGATCGGCACCTTGCCGATCGTCATTGCCATCGTCTCGAACTTCGGCAGTGAGGCACTGCCGTGGCGGCGTCTGCTCCCTTCGCTGGCAGTGATTGCCCTCGGCATCGCCCTGGTGAACAGTCACGAGATGGCGCAGCGCGGCGAAGGTCGTAGCGCGCACGACTATGTCGTCGGCGCCCTGCTGGCGCTGGCGGCAGTCGTCGCCTGGACCTGGTACCCGGTGCGCAATTCGCGCTGGTTGCGCCGGCGACCGGCTCTGGCCTCGGGTACCTGGGCCCTCGCCCAGGGCTTGGCGACGCTGCCCCTGGCTGCCCTCGGGATGGCAGTGGCGGGCGTCCATGCCGGGGGGGAGAGCGCTTACGACTATCCTCTGGGTCCGCATCCGGGGCGCTACGTCGGCCTGATGCTGACCCTCGGGCTGTGCGCCTCGTGGCTCGGCACCCTGCTCTGGAACCGCGCCAGCAAGTTGTTGCCGACAGCCCTCACCGGCCAGTTGATCGTCTTCGAAACCCTGGCGGCCTTTGCCTATGCCTTCATCTGGCGGGGCGCACTGCCGGGCGGCACAGCGCTGGTCGGAATTGCCCTGCTGATCACCGGCGTCGTTCTTGGTGTGCGGGCTTTTCGCCCAGTCCGGGATTCCCGGCAGGCGGACGTGGGGCGCGAATTGCCAGTGCAGCCTGGGCGCGAGCCATGAGTTCCATGTCGACAGCGTCGCCGCGATCGTCGTCCGAAACATCGGCAGAACATCCGCTGCGCGCGCTGCTCTGGGTGCTGGCGCTCATCGTCGTGACCTGGCAGTTGCCGTACGGCCGATCGATTCTCTATCCGTTCTCGCTGCTGGCAACCTGCGCCCATGAACTCGGGCACGGCCTGACGGCACTGCTCGTCGGCGGCGAGTTCAGCAGCTTCGCCCTCTACGCCGACGGCTCCGGGCTGGCCTTGTGGCGGGGGACGGGCGGCCGCCTGAGCACCGCGCTCGTGGCCGCCGGCGGTCTGCTGGGCCCGAGCATTGCCGGTAGCCTGCTGATCATTCTGGCGCGCTCGGCGCGACAGGCGCGGGCGATGCTCTGGCTCGTTGCCGGCGGTCTGCTCGGCGTCGTCGTCGTGTGGGCGCGCAATCCGTTCGGCGTGATCTTCCTCGTCGCCAGCGCGCTGTTTTTCGCCGCGGTCGCCCTGTGGCTGGGCGATCGTGCGGTGACTTTCGTGCTGCGCCTGACCGGCGCTCTGCTGTGCCTGAGTTGGCTTCAGGACCTGGATTATCTGTTCACGTCCAGCGCCGTCATCGGCGGCATGCGCCACGCCTCCGACACCGCCGTCATTGCGCAGGCGCTGTGGCTGCCGTACTGGTTCTGGGGCGGCGTCATTGCGCTGACCTCGCTGGCGGTCCTGGCGCTCGGCCTGCGGCTGGCGACGCGTTCCCGGCGGTGACGATCACGGTGGCGTCCGCGCCTCCGGCCGGCCTGCAGGCACTGGCCCCGCGACAGGACATGGCGAGGCCGGCGAGGCCGGCGAGTGGCGCGATGTCCCCGCATGTCTTCACTGGTATTAGAATCGTGCCCGTCGAACGCCCCTGCAGCTCGGGTAGCCCGACGACATCGAAACTTTGCTTCGCACCAACATACCAGAGGAGAAAACTGAAATGACAGTCTCGGTCAAGGATCTACAGGGTGCCACCCCGACGATCAGCGAAAAGCTCAAGGAAGCGGGGATTACCAACAACGAACAACTTCTTGCTGCGGCCGCCGCTCCGGCCCAGCGGAAGGCGCTCGCCGGTACCTGTGGCTGCGATCCCCGCGTCATCCTCGAGTTGGCCAACCGCGCCGATCTCGCCCGCATCAAGGGCGTCTCCGGTGTCTATTCGGACCTGCTCGAAAAAGCTGGGGTCGATACGGTCAAGGAACTGGCAACGCGGCGCCCCGACAATCTGCACGCCAAAATCATCGACACCAACACCAGCGAACAGGTCAGCAAGCAGCCGCCAACGTTGGCCATGGTCGAGTCCTGGGTGCAGCAGGCGAAGGATCTGCCGAAGACCCTGACCTACTGAGCCTTGACGGATCACAGGGGCACGGCGCGTACGGCCTTGCCCCTGATCCGGTGAGCCAGCCCGCTCCGGCACGGGTCGGCGACAATTCACGATCTGCCGCCGCCGCCACTGGCATCGCTTACGGGTTGTCGGTCGCCGGAGGGTCCTCGGCATCCGGATTGATGACCCCGAAGCGGGCCGGGATGCGGGTATAGAAGATCCGGATCTGCTCGCGATTGATCAGATCGAAAAGTCGCTGCTCCTCCTCGTCGGTGGCCACGAACTCGACCTCGATGCCGCTGCTCCCCGCCAGCTCGAAAAACCGGTCTTCGTGCAGCGTGTGGCGCCGCCCGAAACCGCCGATGGCGCGGAACGCCGAGCCGCCGCGAATGCCGAGCCGGTTGCCCTGGATCAACAGCCACTCCCAGAGAAGAACCCCGTGGTGCGCCTCGGACTCGGTCACATAGAACCGCAGAAATGAGCCTTCCATGCCTTCCTCAGTTGTTTGCTGCGTCCGTAGCGGTTCGCGCCAGGCGCGCCCGGAACCCGACTGCGTGTTGCCGGGCGTCTCATGGCGAACCTCGCGCCCAGAAGACGGTCGCCAGACCGGCAAAAGTCATCGCCACCGAACCCACGACATGCGCCGCAACGATGCCGAGCGCCCAGGAAATCCGCCCCTGCTGAAGCAGGATCATCAATTCCGCGGAGAAGGTCGAGAATGTCGTCAGACCGCCGCAGAACCCGGTAATGATCAACAGGCGCCATTCCGGGGAAAGCGCCGAGAACGAGGTAAAGAAGGCGATGGCGACGCCGATGACGTAGGCACCGACCAGGTTGGCGACCAGCGTCCCGGGTGGAATCGTCGGGAAGAGACTGTTGAGCCTGATCCCCAGTTGCCAGCGCAACAGTGCGCCAAGCGCGGCACCGACCGATATCGCGAGAATCGCTTTCAAATATTCCTGCCCCGAAAACGTGTTGCCGCAGCGGACAGGCTGGAAACGAACCCAGGCAGCACATCCGGCAACCCTGTGGCCGGCGTCGGCCGTACAACGGTGGCTCCAGGAGCAATGGCATCTCCCGGCCGCTCAATATAGCATCTGGTCTTGCCGGCTGAACAGCCGTTGCTCGTCGGATGGATGGTTACCGGGCAGCTCCAGCGCACGGCGAGGAGCCGATGCCGGCGCTGCACGCCAGCGTACACGGATCTGAATCCGATCGCTGGTGACCGGCCTGCCTTGGCGGCGAGCGGCCTGGGCCGCTGACACGACTTCTCTGTAAGCCGCAGGCAGGGTTCTGGCCGGCCCCTACACGTCGCGGGTTACGCGCGCCTGCCAGGCGTCGACCCGGGAGGCGCGGCATAGCCCCGTCAGCAGTTCGAAGGCAGCGTCCGCATGGTCTCGCGCGGCGCGGCTCAAGCCCTCGCCCAGCGCGAAGCGCTCGCCGCGCACACACAACACGAAAGCCGGCGGCGGCGGCTCGCCGATGCGCCGCAGCACGGCGAGCAAGGCGGCGGGAGGCAAGGCATGCGTGCCGGGGCTGACGACGCCGGCCGCCGCCACTTGGCGAAAGGCGTAAGGCGACGGGGTCTGCTCGCCGGCGTCGATGAACAGCGCCAGGCGCCGTCCGGTGAGATCGAGGGCATGCTCGACCTGCAACTGGAAGTCGCCGATCAACTCGAAGCCGTCGGCCAGGCCGACCGAATGCAGCCAGTTCTGCAAGCGTTCGAGGAGCAGGGGTCCGAGTGCGTCGTCGCCGCGACTCGGGTTGCCGCAGGCGAGAACGACCACCGGGGCGGGTGGCATGGCCGGCACCAGTGACATCAGCGACGCCCTCCTGACCTCGGCATCCGCTGCTCAGGCGCGCAGACGCTGCAGCACCTGGCCGGCCGCATCCTGCAATTCGAGCTGCAGCGGCATCTTGCCGAGCGCATGCGTGGCGCAGGAGAGGCAGGGATCGAAGCAGCGGATGGCGACTTCGATATGGTTGAGCAGGCCTTCGCTGAGTTGGCGACCGTTCAGGTAACGGCGGGCGACGCGGCGGATCGCTTCGTTCATCGGCTGGTTGTTGTGCGTCGTCGATACGATCAGGTTGCACATCGTCACCAGGTCGTCGTCGCCGACGCGGTAGTGGTGGATCAGCGTTCCGCGCGGCGCCTCGATGACACCGACACCATCGCGGCTGCGGCTGCCGCTGGTGATCAGTTCGCTGCCCGAGAGGTCGTCGTCGTGCAACAGGTGCTTGATCGTCTCGGCGGCGTGCAGCATCTCGATCATGCGCGCCCAGTGATACGCCAGCGGCGCGTGGATCAGCTTGCCCTGGCCGTGCTCCATGAACTCGCGGCGCTCGGCTTCGGCGAGCGGCGACGGAATCGACGCGCAGTTCTGTACGCGCGCCAGCGGGCCCACCTTGTACCAGCCGTCCCGCGGCCCCAGCGCCGTCAGGAACGGGAACTTCATGTAGCTCCACGGCTTGACTTCCTCGCGGATCAGTTCGTGGTAGTCCTTGACGTGGACGCCATCGACGATGATCTTGCCGTCGGCATCGCGGGCGCGCAGGCGGCCGTCGTAGAAGTCGAGCACGCCGTCGGCACCGACCAGCGACAGGATGTTCGAAGGGAATCTGCCGAAAACGTCGTAGAGCGCGGGATCACTCGTGTGCAGGCGCTTGACGAGCTGCACGGCCTGGCGGCTCCAGCCGATGATCGGATAGATGTCGGCGAGCAGGCCGTCGCGTTCGGCGCGGGTGAGCGCGCGGTTGACGCCACCGGGAATCGCCCCGGTGCCGTGGATGCGCTTGCCGGCGGTCAGGCGAATGACTTCCTGGCCGAACTTGCGCAACAGCACGCCTTGCCTGGCGACGTCGGGATGCGCGGCGGCGACGCCGACGATGTTGCGCCGGCCGGCCTCGCTGTCGAAACCGAAGAGCAGGTCGGGCGACGACAGGTGAAAGAAATGCAGTGCATGCGACTGCAGGATCTGGCCGTAGTGCATCAAGCGGCGCAATTTCTCGGCGCTTGGCGTCAGGCGGTCGGCACCGACCACGTGGTCAAGCGCCTTGGCCGCCGCCAGGTGATGCGAGACGGGGCAGATGCCGCACAGGCGCTGCACCATTACCGGCACCTCCCAGTACGGGCGGCCCTGGATGAACTTCTCGAAACCGCGGAATTCGACGATGTGCAGGCGGACTTGCTGCACTTCATCGTTCTCGTCGAGCAAGAGCGTCACCTTGCCGTGCCCTTCGACGCGCGATACCGGATCGATCGCCACGCGGCGCAGCGTGCCGGCGCCGGCGTCGGCAGTCTCGAGTTCGAAGTTTTCGCTGGCCATGGTCTGTCTCAGTCGAAATGCAGCAGGGGATGTCCGAGACGCGGGGTTCGGCCATCGAGCAGGTCGGTCAGGAACTTCCAGATCGCGTCGCCCGAGGGTGGGCAGCCGGGAATGAAGTAATCGACGCGAACGACTTCATGGATAGGGTGCACCTTGTCGAGCGGCAGCGGCAATTCCGGATCGTTGGGGATCTGCCCACCGACGACCCCCGTGCCGGTCAGGTAGACCTCCTGCAGGCAAAGACCGAGGTCGAGATGGTTGCGCTGCGCCGGCAGGCCGCCATTGACCGCGCAGGCGCCGATGGCGATGAGGACCTTGCAGTTGCGGCGGAACTCGCGCAGCACGTGGATGTTCTCGGCGTTGCAGATGCCGCCTTCGATCAGGCCGATGTCGCAGGGGCCACACTCCTTGAGGTCGGTCAAGGGCGAACGGTCGAAGTCGACGCGCTCGATCAGGTCGAGCAGCCGCTCGTCGATGTCGAGGCAAGACATGTGGCAACCGAAGCAACCGGCCAGCGAAGTCGTCGCGAGGCGCAGCTTCCGGGAGGGCAGGGCAGCGCTCATGTCAGGCCTGCTCGTCGCGCGTGCCAGGCGTGCCAGCTGTCGCCGGCCGCTCGACCTGCATGCCGATCGGCTCGACGTCGTAACGGCGGCTGCCGATCGGCACGGCGAAGCCATGGCGTTTCTCGAGGATCACGCCGACCGGGCAGACGTGCGCCGCCTGGTCGGCGAGCGAGAAATCGGTATCGGCCAGCCGGCCGGACTCGGCATTGACGATCAGGTGCTTGGTGATGCCGCGGCCGGAGAGCGCGAAGATGTTCTTGCCGTCGACATCGCGACTGGCGCGCACGCACAATTCGCAGAGGATGCACCGGTTGAACTCGAGCAGCACTTCGGGATGCGAGGCATCGACCGGCCGGTCGGGATAGAACTCCGGGAAGTGCGGGGAGAGCATTTCCAGCTCGTAGGCCAGTGCCTGCAGCATGCAGTTGCCGCTCTTCTCGCACGAGGGGCAGAAGTGATTGCCTTCGACGAAGAGCATCTGCAGCATCGTCCGCCGCTTGTCGTTGAGGTCCGGCGAATTGTTCTCGACCTCCATGCCGTCCTTGGCCGGCAGGGTACACGCCGAAACGTAGCGGCCGTTGGCCTTGACGGTGCACAGCTTGCAACTGCCCTGCGGCTTGAAGTCGGGGTGATGGCAGAGGTGCGGAATGAAGATCCCCGCCGCCATCGCCGCTTCCATGATTGTCTGCCCATCAGCGAAGGCGACGGGCAGGCCGTCGAGCAGCATGCTGGAGTCGTCGCTCATGATTCGCCTCCCACGCCTCTCGCCGCGAAACCGAAGTGTGCCGCCGGGTCGTCGCGCCCGGTCATCTGGCGGGCGCTGGCCAATGCCTGGTCGAGGTCGAAGGCCGGCGCGAAGTCGAGCGAGCGCAGGCGTCGCTCGTAGGCCGGGCGAAACTTGTTCAGCGTGTCGAACAAGGGATTGCAGGCCGTCTGGCCAAGGCCACAATGGCTGGCCGCGTGCAACAGGCGGTGGATCTTGAAGATCTCGCTGATGTCGTATTGCGAGCCGCGGCCATTGGCGATCTTGTCCATGCAGTTGGCGACCAGCGAGGTGCCGACCCGACACGGGGTACAGAAGCCGCAGCTCTCGTGCGCGAAGAAGTGGGCGAAGTTGCGGGCGACTTCGAACATGTCGCGATGGGCGCCGAAAACCATGAAGGCACCCGCCGTCGGCACGTCCTCGAAAGCTATGCGGCGCGAGAACTCGTGCATGGCCAGGCAGCTTCCCGACGGGCCGCTGACCTGCACCGCCTGGGCATTGCCGGCGCCGCAGTCGTTGAGCACTTGGCTCACCGCGACGCCGAACGGGTATTCGTAGATGCCCGGCGATTCGACGTCACCCGAGATCGACAGCAGCTTGGTGCCGGTCGACTGCTTGGTGCCGAGGCCGGCGAACCAGGCGCCGCCCCTGACCGCGATCAGCGCCGCCTTGCAGAGGGTCTCGACGTTGTTCACCACCGTCGGCTGACCGCGGTAGCCCGCGTGGACCGGGAAGGGCGGGCGAATGCGCGGGACGCCGCGCTTGCCTTCGAGCGACTCGAGCAATGCCGTTTCCTCGCCGCAGACATAGGCGCCGGCGCCGAGGTGGATGTCGATGTCGAAGGCGAGATCCGCGCGGCCGCACAGCGCCGGCCCGAGCAAGCCATTGCGCCGGCGGCGTTCGAGATTCTCCTGCAATGCCGGCAGCAGATAGGCGTACTCGCCGCGCAGGTAGAGTAGCCCCTTTTCGGCACCGATCGTCACGCCAGCGACGCTCATGCCGTCGAACACGAGATCGGCATGGCTCGTCAGCAGGACGCGATCCTTGAAGGTACCGGGTTCCCCCTCGTCGGCGTTGCAGACCACGTAGCGCGCGGGCGGCGCATGCCGGCAGGTCGCCCGACGCGCCGACTCCCACTTGATGTAGGTGGTAAAGCCCGCGCCGCCGCGGCCGCGCAGGTTGGAGACCTTCATTTCGGCGAGCATCGCCTCGGGCCCGCGCGCTATGGCTGCCCGCAGCGCTTCGCCGGCTGGCGACTCGGTCGCCAGCACCGCGTCGCGGCGCCGGACGTTGTCGGTCACCACGAAGTACTCGCTCGGCCACTCGGCGAGCGGCACCTGCGCCCGGATCAGCTCGCAGAGGCGGTCGATGCGCTCTGCCGACATGCGCGTCATTGCCCTGCCGTTGACCAGCAGCGCCGGGCCCTGGTCGCACATGCCGGTGCAGGAGGTGGTATCGACGCTGACCAGACCATCCTCGGAAAGCTTGCCGCGCTCGATCCACAGTTTGTTGCACAGGCGATCCAGCAGGTCGCCGCTGCCCAGCATGCGGTCGGTGATGTTGTCCGAAAAGAGAACCCGATAGCGGCCCACCGGCGCCAGATGCAAGAACGAGTAGAAGCCGGCGACTCCCTCGACGCGTGCACGCGGCACTCCGACCGCCCGGGCGATCAGGGTCAGAGCGGCGGCCGGCAGGTAGCCCAGCGCCTCCTGCGCCTCGCGCAGAATCTGTACCAGTTCGCCCGGATCGCGGCGACGAGCGTCGAGGATCGGCAGCAACAACGCCTCGATCCGCCCTGCATCCATGCTCTCGTCCGTCACGACAGTCTCCCGCGCCCTCGGCAGTTTCTGCTACGCCGTAGCCAAGTCTAGCGTCCCGGCTGCGGCAGGGGCTGATCCAGGTCAACGGAGGCGAGGAAAGGCGCGCGCAGGGCGAAAGCGACAATGGACCTCGCCTCACCGGAGCCTGCGCGTCGCTCCCCTACCATTGCGTGGTGCGTTGCAGCATAATGGCGATTCTGAGCACCATCCGGAGCCCCATCATGCACTTTGAGACCTCGCTGGACTATCTCGAAAGCCGGCCCTACGACGAAATCAGCGTCGGTGACAGCGCGTCGCTGGTACGCACCCTGCGCCCGGAGGACGTCAAGCTCTTCGCGCTGATGTCCGGGGATATGAACCCGGCGCTGGCCAACACCGAATTCCGGCACAGCGGCCTCTTCCGCGACTTCATCGCCCACGACATGTGGTCCGCCTCGCTGCTGTCGACGATCCTCGGCACACAGTTCCCGGGGCCGGGAACCGTCCTCATCGAGTCCACGCTGCATTTCTCGCGGCCGGTGACGATCGGCGACACGATTACCGTGACGGTGACGATCAGGCAGAAGTTCGATCACAACCACCACATCGTCCTCGACTGCGCGTGCGTCAACCAGGATGGCATGCTGGTGGTGTCGGGCAGCGCCGAAGTGCTGGCACCAGCCGAGAAGATCAAGACGAAGCGGACGGTGATGCCGGAAATCACCATCTCGGACAAGTACGCCCGCCTGCAGGTGCTGGTGGCGCGTGCCGCGGGACTGGCGCCGATCGACATGGCCGTCGTGCACCCGTGCGACCGCGAGTCGCTCAGGGGGGCGCTGCTGGCTGCCGAGGCGAACCTGATCGATCCCTTCCTGATCGGGCCGGAGCAGAAGATCAGGGCGGTTGCCGAGGAGAACGGCTTCGACCTCGGATCGCACCGCATCGTGAACGTCAAACACAGCCACGATGCCGCGGCAATGGCCGTCACGCTGGTGCGTAGCGGCGACGTCGAAGCGCTGATGAAGGGCAGCCTGCACACCGACGAACTGATGGCCGAGGTCATCTCCCGCGCCGCCGGCCTGCGCACCGAGCGCCGCATCAGCCACGTCTTCCTGATGGACGTGCCCACCTATCCGCGACCGATCATGATCACCGATGCGGCGATCAACATCCTGCCGACGCTCCAGGAGAAGGTCGACATCATCCAGAACGCCATAGATCTCGCCCACATCATCGGCACCCCCGAACCCAAGGTGGCGATTCTCTCGGCCGTCGAAACCGTCAATCCCAAGATCCAGTCCACCCTCGACGCCGCCGCCCTGTGCAAGATGGCCGACCGCGGCCAGATCAAGGGCGGCCTGCTCGACGGTCCGCTGGCCTTCGACAACGCCGTCTCGATCGTCGCCGCCAAGACCAAGGGGATCAATTCGGCGGTCGCCGGGCGGGCCGATATCCTGGTCGTCCCCGACCTCGAGTCCGGCAACATGATCGCCAAGCAGCTCGAATATCTCGCCAACGCGCTCAGCGCCGGCATCGTGCTCGGTGCGCGCGTGCCGATCGTCCTGACCAGTCGCGCCGACACCGCCGAAACGCGCATCGCCTCGTGCGTCATCGCGGCGCTGATCGCGCACGCCAACCGCGCCAAACAGCAGGCGGGCTGATCCCCGCTCTGGCGGGTCAGGCGTCGCGCCACGCCCGCCAAAAAAAAGTTCCGCTGCCCGTAGCCGACGCAAGGCCGTGATTTCAAGGGCTTTCCGGCTCTCCGACAGGCCGTCTCCGGAAAACTACATCTAGTAACATTGTTGCCTTCAGCCACTACATGTAGTAGCTTTACGTCTGTTGCGCCGGCCGGCGGCGAGGCGTCGCCGGTGCCGCCGCCGGCAGCCGCCGCCTGTTGATCACCATTACCCACCATCCGAGGGACAGACCATGAGCCAGCTTGTACACCAGTTACCCCTCTCGGCCATCGCCGAGGCGCCTGTCAACCTTCCGCTCGCGGAACAGGAAATCTCGGGCGAGGTGCTGGTCGAAAAGTACGCCAAGGGCAACGAAACCTCGGTGCATGACGTGCGCCGGCGCGTCGCCCGCGCGCTCGCCGCCAACGAGGAAGAGAAGCAGCGCGGCCAGTGGGAAGCGCGCTTCCTGTGGGCGCAGGAAAACGGCTTCGTTCCCGCCGGCCGCATCAACTCGGCGGCCGGCACGACGCTCGCGGCGACCTTGATCAACTGCTTCGTGCAGCCGATCGGCGATTCCGTCGTCGAGATCGTCGACGGCAAGCCGGGCATATACAGCGCGCTCGCCGAGGCCGCCGAAACGATGCGCCGCGGCGGCGGCGTCGGCTACGACTTCTCGGCGATCCGACCGATGGGCGCGATCGTCAAGGGCACGCAGTCGCGCGCCTCCGGCCCGGTCTCCTACATGCGCGTCTTCGACCGCTCGTGCGAGACGGTCGAATCCGCCGGTTCGCGGCGCGGCGCGCAGATGGGCGTACTGCGCTGCGACCACCCGGACATCGAAGTCTTCATCCACGCCAAGGACCACGGCGACCTGACCAACTTCAACGTTTCGATCGCCGTCACCGACGCCTTCATGGAGGCCGTCGAAGCCGACGCCGAGGTCGAGCTGACGCACCGCGCCGAACCCAACGCCGACATGAAACGGGCGAGCGCCTTCCAGCGCGACGACGGCATCTGGGTCTACCGCCGCGTGCGCGCGCGCGACCTCTGGGATCAGGTGATGAAATCCACCTACGACCACGCCGAACCCGGAATCCTCTTCCTCGACCGCATGAACAAGGACAACAACCTCTACTACTGCGAAGTCATCGAGGCCACCAACCCGTGCGCCGAACAGCCGCTGCCGCCCTACGGCTGCTGCTGCCTGGGGTCGATCAACCTGACCCTGTTCGTCAAGGACGCCTTCAGCGCCCGCGCCGAGTTCGACTTCGCCGCTTTCGGCGAAGTCATCAAGGTGTCCACGCGCATGCTCGACAACGTTCTCGACGTCACCGCCTGGCCGCTCGACCGGCAACGCGAGGAGGCCGCCAACAAGCGGCGCGTCGGCCTTGGCTTCACCGGTCTCGGCGACACGCTGTGCATGCTGTGCCTGCGCTACGACCGGCCCGAAGCGACCGCGATGGGCGCGCGCATCTCCGAATTCATGCGCGACACCGCCTACCTCGCCTCGGTCGACCTGGCCAAGGAGCGCGGCGCCTTCCCGCTCTTCAACGCCGAACTCTACCTTTCCGGCGGCAACTTCGCCTCGCGCCTGCCAACCGAGATCAAGGCCGAGATCCGCAAGCACGGCCTGCGCAACTCGCACCTGCTGTCGATCGCGCCCACCGGGACGATTTCGCTGGCTTTCGCCGACAACGCCTCGAACGGCATCGAACCGCCGTTCTCGTGGACCTACAGCCGCAAGAAGCGGATGGCCGACGGCACGCTCAAGGAATACGCCGTCGAAGACTACGCCTGGCGCCTCTACAAGCACCAGGGCGGCGACGTCGAGAAGCTGCCCGACTATTTCGTCACCGCGCTCGAAATCTCCGCCAAGGCGCACAAGGACATGGTCGCCGCCGTCGCGCCCTACATCGACACGTCGATCTCGAAGACCGTCAACGTCCCCGCCGACTACCCCTACGAAGACTTCCAGGATCTCTACCTGAGCGCCTGGAAAGCCGGCCTCAAGGGACTTGCCACCTATCGCCCGAACGCGGTCCTCGGCTCGGTGCTGTCGGTCGGCTCACCGTCCGGGTCACAGTCGGTGTCACAGAAGCAAGCTGAAGACCGCAAGCAGCCGCAGGACTTCGAACTCGGCGACGCCAACCGCCGGCTGACCATCAAGACGCTGCCGGCCCCCGTCCTGGCCAGCCTGCGCTGGCCGAACCGTCCGCACCTGCCGGAAGGCAACATGGCGTGGACCTACATGATCGAGAGCACGCACGGCAAGTTCGCGCTCTTCGTCGGCCACGTAGACCAGGACGGCCGTAGCTGGCCGTTCGAAGTCTGGGTCAACGGCCCCGAGCAGCCGCGCGGCCTCGGCGCGGTGGCCAAGACGCTGTCGATGGACATGCGCGCCAACGACCACGGCTGGCTGGCGCTCAAGCTCGAATCGCTGGCCAAGACGCCCGGCGACGAAGGCTTCGACATGCCTTTCCCGCCGCACGGCGAGCGCCAGCGCATGCCCTCGGTCGTCTCGGCGATGGCCCGGCTGATCCAGTACCGCGTCGAACGCCTCGACTCGTTCAAGCACGAAGGCCCGACGCCGGTGCTCGACGCGATGTTCAGCCGCAAGGAGCCGAAGACCGGCACCGACGGCACGCTCTCCTGGACGGTCGACATCTTCAATCCCGCCACCGGCGAAGACTTCGTCCTTGGCCTCAAGGAGATCACCCTGCCCGACGGTGTCACTCGCCCGTACTCGGTCTGGCTCTCCGGCAACTACCCGCGCGCCCTCGACGGCCTGACCAAGCTGCTGTCCTTCGACATGCGCGTCCTCGACCCGGCGTGGATCGGCATGAAGCTGCGGAAACTGCTCGACTACCCTGAACCGCTCGGCGACTTCATGGCCTTCATCCCCGGTACCCGTCGCCAGACCAACTACCCCTCGACCGTCGCCTATCTCGCGCAGTTGATGATCCACCGCTACGCGATGCTCGGCATCCTCGACGAGAGCGGCCTGCCGCTGCAGCAGATGGGAATCCTGCAGACCCCTGCAGGCAGCACCGCGGCGCAGCCGACGGCTGGAAAGCTGTGCGGGGAGTGCGGGAACCTGACGATGATCCGGAAGGATGGGTGTGATTTCTGTACGGCTTGCGGGGCGGTGGGGAGTTGCGGGTGAGGTTTCGACGCCGTCATGGAGCCGTTAGGCACAATTAGGGCTCCTCTGTGTTCGCGAGCGCGGAGCTTGTGGTGGTTTACCCGGTAGACACTGAACGCCTGTCGGCAGTCCCATCGCGCTAGTTGCTCCCCGCTGGATGCGGCGCTAGACTTTGTCCATCAACCCAAGGAGTGCCCCCGATGTCGGCCACACTGACCATCAAGCCAGACCTGAAAGCAAAACTGGAGACGCTCGCGAATGTCATGCACCGCGACCAATCCGAACTGGCCAACGAGGCCATCGGGCTGTACGTGGAGCGCGAAACGCTACTGCTGGAAAAGATCCGGAACGGCTTGGCGCAGGCCGAACGCGGGGAGTTTGTACCGGACGGTGAGATGGACGCGTTTTTTGCGGAGCACGGGTTCATCGTCGAACCATGAGGGTTCGCTATACCCCCCAAGCCAAGTCCGACCTCGCAGAGATCTTCTCTTTCATCGCCCGGGACAATCCTGCCGCCGCGCGACGGGTTGTGGCTGACATCCGTAGAGACATCATGCTGGTATCCGACAATCCTGGAATCGGTCGGCCCGGGCGCATTGCCGGAACCAGGGAACTTGTCATTTCCCAGTTGCCGTATATCGCGGCATATCGGCAACAATCCGCGGGGATCGATGTGCTGGCGGTTCTTCACACCGCGCGCGACTGGCCGCAATCACTGTAGCGCGAAAGCAATGCTTTTGCTTTATCCGCAACGGCGTTCGAAGAATCAAAGAGGTCGTAGGTGAGCGGTGTTCGGTGCAGGACTTCAGTGGCTTGGAAATGCGCCTGCTTGGCGATAGCCTCGGCGCAAGGGGGCTTGGGCATGACCGGCAACATAGAGAATCTGATCCTTGAACACCCGCGCAGTGGGGGGCAGGACCGCGTAGAGAGTGAGTTGCGGGAGGTCGCCACCCGTCCGATCAGCCTCGCAGCCAGCACCGCCGCCGGTCGGCGCGACAGTGTGCGCAATTATGAGGATGTCATCTGACAACGGTCGGGCATCGACCAGATCAAGGTGCGAATCGACCGGCGGCTGCAAATCGTGGGTGGAGGCATCACCCGCCGGGGGCAGCGCGGTTACGCGACGAGTATGGTTTTGCTTCGGCCCGCCGCTTCCTACGCCAGTCGCGAAACGTCGCGCCTGCTCGGCGCTGAAGGGGGCGATCAAGGTTACTGCCCCCCCGGAAGCTGCGGCCAGTTGAGCCCAGTCTTGCCGTTGCGTGCCGTGCCCGTCTCGAACCTTCTGATCCAAATGGCCATGAATTAATTATACTGTCCCCGAAATGCCCCGAAATGCCATCAAGCGTACACTCGGACGCTGGCTCCTCCAAGGCCGCGACGCCCTCGACAACATCACCTCGGTCTTCAACGAACTCATCAAGAACCTCGTCCAGATAAAACCAAACCGGTCATACCCCAGGAAATTCACCCAAAAACCACATTTATCACACGCTTACAAAAGTGGAGTATGACAAGGTTCTGATAGGTTCAGAGCATTGAGGGGCCGCGAGGCTTCTTCCTATCCCGATTATGTTTCAACCACTCAAGTATGGAGGCCCTGAATGGGCGATTTGATTGAGCACTCAGAGAATGATAATGGCAATGTGGAAGTTGTGAGAGTAGGCGAAGCCGGCTCCCGTGTCTCACTCAAGGTATATCAGGACATCTATCACCAGGTAACCGGCCGGACCGAACAGATACGGAAGCGTTATTCGGATAACTTATTGGTCGAGTTTGCTGAGGTCGAGCAGTTGCACTTCAAAGTTCAGCAGCTCTGCGACGTACATAAGATCGTTGCACGCAATGAGGTTATTTCGGTCTTCCATGACAAAGAACGAAAAGAGCAATTCACATCCTTCGACCGGTTCCGTGCATACAACACCAACGCGGCTAGCCCAACCGTTAGTATCGTTCTGAAGTACAACTTTTCAATTGTCCCGGCAGGTCTTGAGCTACCGCAAGAATATGCGGTGTCGATACGCCTTACATCACGTGCGGCGATGCTCCAACAGATCGAACAGGAAGCGCCGCCATTTCTGCGTGGTCATCTTGCCGGCTTTGTCGCACTAATTACGGCAGAGGTGACGATTGACTACGCGGATTACGTGATCGCTCGCGGGTTCCTAGAAGCATTCGACGAGTGGCTTCGAGGGTGCAGGAAAACCCCGCCGGTACCGTTTTTGAATTCTTTGCGTAGGTGGTCGGGCTACATACCTGGTGCTGCAAAGCTTGTGGTTGGTGCCCTTCTTAGTTGGTTCGCGTTCCAGTCAGTGCCCACATATTTCAATACATCGATCCAGACTGACGTCTGGGCTCGCTTTTTCGTTGTCTACGCGGGTGGTGCTCTCATCCTTGTCCCGCTCATGGGAACCATTGGTAGTTTTATCGAGGAAGCAATTGATAGTTACCCTGATCTTTCCTACCTAAAACTAAACAAGGGCGATATCAATCTGATAGATGAATTTTCAGACAGAAAGCGCGCGATCATGATCAAGATCGCACTTAGCGGCGTATTTGCTGTTGCACTAAACATTGTCGCGACAAAGCTCGAGCGATTCCTGTGAAACATAATCGGGTAAGGGCCGGCAGTAGAGTTCCGGTAGAGTTCCGGGTAGAGTTCCGGGAATTCCGCGTTCGCGAGCGTGGCGCTTGTGGTCGCTTGTCGGGTCGACAGCGACCGCCTGTTGGCGGTCCGATCTCGCTGATTGCTCCCCGCAGGATGCGGCGCTAGACTTTGTCCATCAACGCATGGAGCGCCCCCGATGTCGGCCACACTGACCCGCAAGCCCGACCTGAAGGAGAAACTCGAGATACTCGCGGAGGGCATGCGCCGCGACCAGTCCAAACTGGTCGACGAGGCCATCGGGCTGTGCCGGGAGTACGCAACGCTGATGCGCACACTGCCGGAAGCCGGGAACCTGGAGTTTCCAGCCTGCTGTACAGCGCGGCATGTCCGCAACAATCCGGGGTCGTCGATTTGCTGACGGCCCTCCAGATCGACTGGCCGAAGTCACTTCGGTTCTCGCCAACACGCCGATGCGAATTCAAAGCTTCCTGGCTCTAGCCTTGTTTCTCATGGGCGTCGCTGCCGCGGGCATCGCCATGCTCACTCAGCCCTTCGTGCAGGCGGTCACCTCGCAGGCGCCGCAGGTTGACGTCAAGCGACTTGAGGCTCACGTCAGGCATCTCTCCGTGGATCTCTATCCGCGCAGCTTCGATCAATTGCGCAACATCGACCTCGCCGCGCAGTACATCCTCGCTGAGTTGACGGCCGCGGGCGGCGCGGTGACAGTACAAGACGTTCTCGTGGATGAGGTCAGGTACCGGAACATCGTCGCCAGATTCGGTCCGGTGTCCGGCCCTCTGCTGGTCATCGGAGCGCACTACGATTCGCATGGCGATGCCCACGGCGGCGCCAAGGATCCACGTGGCTATACGCGAGAAACCCACACGCCGGGAGCGGATGACAACGCCAGCGGCATCGCCGGTCTGCTCGAGCTCGCCCGTCTCGTCGGTCGCACCACCCAGCTCCGACCAATCGAACTCGTTGCGTACACCCTCGAAGAGCCGCCGCACTTTCGCACCGAACATATGGGCAGTGCATGGCATGCGCGCTCGCTTCGCGCAGCAGGTCGGGAGGTGGAGTTCATGCTGTCTCTCGAGATGATCGGCTACTTCTCCGACGAACCGGGAAGTCAGAGCTATCCGGTCGCCGCGATGTCACATCTTTACTCCGATCGCGGCGACTTCATCGCGCTCGTCGGCAGCTTGAGCAACTTCGCCTTGCTGCGTCGCATCAAGGCCGTCATGGCTGGCGCGACCAGCCTGCCTGTCTATTCCATCAACGCGCCGCCATGGCTTCAGGGCATCGACTTTTCCGACCATCTCAGCTATTGGCACGCAGGCTTTCCCGCGTTCATGGTCACAGACACCGCGTTCATGCGCAACCGCAACTATCATCTGGCGGGCGATACCTACGACAAACTCGACTACGTGCGCATGGCAAAGGTCGTCCAGGCCGTGTATGCGGTCACGCAGCAACGCTGATGAGGCGAGGGTCAACGCACGGAAAATTCCAGCCAACACAGCGCGCGTGATTTCATGGTATCGTCAACGCGTTCTGCTGGATGTCGGCCTTGACCCAAGTCTCATGTCGATCCTGGCCTGACTGAAGGCCCCGAGCAGGACGGTGACGGCTTTGCTGGACTCGATTACCTTGACCGCACGATCACGTCGAAGTCAATGAAATGAATAGCACACCGCGGCGCCTGATGAAGACATCGTTCTGCAACCTGTTATCGGCAGCTTCGCTGGGGTGCCTGCTGACTTCGTTCAGCCAGCCGGCCGTCGGTGAAATCATCCTGGGTCCGGCGCCAGGTGCGAGTCTTTCCGCACAGTCGGCCCAGTACAACCGTCAACGCGCCATCCTCGAACGTTCGCGGAATGACAACGGCGAGTTTCGGGTCAGCCCCAATATCATTCTGATCGACGGGTACAACACTTGGGGCGGCGTCAATACCTGGGGTGGTGTCAACGCCTGGGGCGGCCCCAATAGCTGGGCGGCTACCGGGTCGGCAGCGGCTTACGGGGCGGCGTACAACCGGCGGCAGGCAATCGCCAATCAGGTCTTCATGGGTAACCACTCGTCGAGCCACCACCACAGCGAACGCGCCAACGCGTACCGCAATCGCGGCCACTAAGTCCGTCTCTACCCACCGCGCAGTCTCGTCGTCGCGCAGTCTCGCTGTCTTCCTCCTCGTCGTCCTCGTCGTCCTCGTCGTCCTCGTCGTCCTCGTCGCCGGAAGTGCGTTACTGCCTCACGTCGTTTGACGCGGCTTGGCGAGTCAGCCAACCCACGAGCAGGCCGGCGCCTGGCAGGGACAAACAGGCGATCATGACAAAGACGCCAAGGCCTTCGCTGATGGCAGGGATATCGGTTCTCATTTTGCTGCTCCTTGTAGCTGTGCTGGTCTGATCAGGCGCCAGACCACTTTTCATGGCGCTTGCGAGTTGCCGCTTCACGGGGTCGATGGCCTGGCGGGGAACGATGAAACCTCAGCCTATGGATACGGAGCCTTCATCCGTCGGAGCGAACCATTGGCGCAGGCGAACGGCTGGTCGTCGTGAACGGAGCCAGCTCGGAGGCGCAAACGGCTCCAGGAAAGTCGCATCGCGGGGTCTGGTTCGGCCGCCACGGGGGCGACGGAGACGGCGGCAGCTTTGCCTTGCGCCAGGCGACGAGAAGCTGCCCGACGCAAGCACGCGGGTGGATCTCGCCGGTGGTTCCAGCAAGCCGACGGCAAGTCCTGATCGGCCTTGCTCGTGCCGACAAGGTGCCGGCTAGCGGTGGCGCATGCCGCCGCTGCCGCGTGCCATCGCTTCGTTGACGCGCAGCGGCTTGCCGTGTAGATCCTTGCCGTCGAGGGCGGCGATGGCAGCCAGTGAATGCGCCTTGCCGGGCATTTCGACGAAGCCGAAGCCCTTCGAGACGCCACTGAACATTTCGCGCATCACCTGCACTGACTTGACCTGACCGAAGGCCTTGAACAGATCGGTAAGTTCCGTTTCGGTTGTTTCGGCGGCGAGATTGCCCACGAAGATATTCATTGCCGACTCCTGATCAAGCGTTGTGAAGAGTGAAGGATGCGGCCGGCCAGCGGCCTCAGCCGCCGCGCCGCGCCGGACTGCGGAACAGCGCCGGCAGGGGCGTGCTGGTGTCCGTCCTGCCACGCTGCGGTGCCCGCGGTACGTTCGGCAAGGGCGTCGGCTTGGCATGCGTGGGTGCGGCGGCATGCGCGCTCGTCGGGCGTGCCGGCGTCGCCGTGCTGCCCTGGCTGCGCGCCCCACCATCGCGGCCGTGCTCGGCGTTACCGCCGCCGCCACGCCGGTTGGCGCCCTGGGAGCCACGCGCGCCGGCTTGCGCGGCCGCCGCGGCGACCTCTGGCGGCACCGGCTGGCCGGGCTCGAAGCCGGGGACGATCTGGCTGTCGATGCGGCGCGTCAGCAGCTTTTCGATGTCGGCGAGCAGCGGCCTTTCCTCCGGCGAAACCAGCGAGATTGCTTCGCCGGTGCTGCCCGCGCGGCCGGTGCGGCCGATGCGGTGTACGTAATCCTCCGGGACATGCGGCAGCTCGAAGTTGACGACGTGCGGCAATTCCTCGATATCGAGACCGCGCGCCGCGATGTCGGTGGCCACCAGCACGCGCACGGTGCCGGCCTTGAACCCGGCGAGCGCGCGCGTGCGCGCCGGCTGGCTCTTGTTGCCATGAATCGCCGTGGCCTCGATGCCGACCTTGCACAACTGCTCGGCGAGGCGGTTGGCGCCGCTCTTCATGCGTGTGAACACGAGCACCTGCCGCCAGTCGCCCGAGGCCACGAGGTGAGTCAGCAGTTCGCGCTTGCGCCAGCTATCGACCGGATGGACGCGCTGGGCAACGAGCTCGGACTCGGCGTTGCGGCGGGCAACCTCGACCATCGCCGGCGCGTGCAGCAGGCCATCGGCAAGCTTGCGGATCTCGTTCGAGAACGTGGCGGAGAAGAGCAGGTTCTGGCGCTTCGCTGGCAGCAGTGCCAGGATGCGGCGAATGTCGCGGATGAAGCCCATGTCGAGCATGCGATCGGCTTCGTCGAGGACCAGGATCTCGACCTGCGCGAGGCTGACGGTCTTCTGCTGCAGGTGATCGAGGAGGCGGCCGGGTGTCGCCACCAGGATATCGACGCCGCGGCGTAGCGCGTCGATCTGCGGATTGATGTTGACGCCGCCGTAGATCAGCGTCGACTTGAGTGGCAGGTACTTGCCGTAAGTACGGACGCTCTCTTCGATCTGCGCCGCGAGTTCGCGCGTCGGGGTGAGGATCAGCGCCCGCACGGGCGAACGCTGCCCCGGGACGCCTGCCGGCGCAGCGCGCGTGGCCAGGCGTTGCAGCAGCGGCAGCGTGAAGCCGGCGGTCTTGCCGGTGCCGGTCTGGGCGCCGGCGAGCACATCGCGGCCGGCGAGAATGACCGGGATGGCCTGCGCCTGTACGGGTGTGGGCTCGCTGTAGCCTTGATCGTCGACAGCGCGGGTGAGTTCGGCCGACAGGCCGAGAAGGGCAAACGAATGGGACAAATGAATCTCCGGGAACGACCTGCTGTGGCATGACGCCATCAGAGCCGGTTCAGGCGGGTACGACGATTGGAATGGGGGCTGCGGGCAGCGGCGCGAAAAGGCACGCGTCGGGACGAAACAGCGGAGCGAGCTGCCGACCGGATGAAACGCGGCTCGGCTCCGGGGCAGAAGATACACGCTTTCGGCGGCCGCAGGCGGAAAAGGAGGCAAAGCCGCGTTTTGTGCGAGCCCGGCAGGCGTCGGGACGGCGCCCGGAACGGTGGTTCAGGCTTGCCGCGGCCAGCGCTTGCATGCCCGTTCGGCGGACTGCCGAGGAGGGTGCGTGGACACCTGGCGGACCGCAGGCTGGTCCACTGCGCAGCTTGCGGTGCCCCGGCGCGATGGCGGCGCGTTCCGCACGCGTCAACGCTCGGGGTCGCCGAACAGGGCGTAGGGCGCCCAATGGAAGGGATGGCGCCAGCGACCGTCACCCAGCTTGCCGTCGATCAGGGCGAGCTGCGCCTGCCGCAGGCTCTCGCTGCGCGAGACGCTGCCACCCGCCTGCGTCTGGAAAGTCGCCGTGCTGAGCGCGGCGGCGGAGTCCGAATCGACCGCCCAATGGGTCGCCAGTACCGACCGTGCACCGGCAAAGAAGAAGCCGCGCACCAGACCGGACATGGCGCCACCACCCGGTTCGCCGGCCGCGGTGTTGCACGCCGAGAGCAAAACCCACTGTGCGTTCAGGCGCAAGCCAAGCACGTCGTCGAGTTCGAGCAGCGGTGATTCGCGCGCGTCGGCGGTGACCGCCATCGCCAGCGCCGGCTTCGAGATGCCGGGAAGTTCGCCGGGCATCAGCCCGTGTGTCGCGAAGGCGACGACGCGGCGGTCGAGCAGCTTTGCCTCGACAACGGCACGGCGCGTCGCCCGGGAACCGAACAGCAGATCGGTCTGCGGATCGGCGCCGAGCGCGGCGGCGACCGCGAGCAGTTCGCCGCGGGTCTCGGGCAAGGGCTGCATGTCGCCGTAGCGGAAGCCGCGCTCGGCATCGTAACGCGTCGCCGTGGCAGCCGGGGCGGCCTCGGCCGGGCGCTGTCGGGCCGTCGGCCCGCCGGGCGAGCGGTCGGCCTGGGCTGCCGTAGCGAGCTTGAACAGCGGATCGCCGAAACCGATCATCGCCTTCGTTGCGGCCGCCGGCTGCGCCACCCGGCGCAACGCCTGCAGCGCCGATGGCGAGGGGATTTGGGTGATCGCCACTTGGCGCACCAGCCAGGCGGGCGGTGCATCGCCTTCCGGCGCGCGCGTGACGAGTGCAGCCAGTGGCAGGCTCGCCAGCGGCCCCTGGGTGGCGACGATCAACGAGCGCAGGTCGCGCAAGTCGCGCTCGAACGGCGCCAACAAGTCGCGATAAAGGGCGTACAGGCTGGCCGGCTGCAAGGCCGGCTCGCGTCCCGGCGGCGCACTGGCGAGGTCGAGCATCGCCCGCAATTCCGCGACACGCTTGGTCAGGTCAGTGCGCGTCAGCTTGCTGGCGACAAAGCCGCTGCGGCCGTCGGCCCCGACCAGCCAGACGAGAGTCGCCGTCTCCGTCGGATGAACGAAAAGCAGCGCTTCGCCGGGACCGAGCAGGCGGCGCAGTTGTTCGGCGGTCGGCGTCGCCGGCGTGATCAGGTCGGCATAGCCGGGGAACTCGCCGGCGATCGTCTGGCGCTGCTTGTCGAGGTTGGCGCGGGCGCTCGCCGCCTCGGCCTGCTGTGCCTTGATCTGCGCGCGCACGGCCTGCGCGCGCTCCTTGTGCGCCTGGCGTTCGCCTTCCGGCAGCGCCTGGAAGGCTTCGCTCCGGGCTTCGCGCCGCAGTCGGTCGTCCTCGCTCAGCGTGCCGGCGAGGCGGGCGAACAGTGCGGCAGTCGTCTGGCGCTGCGCCTGTTCCTCCTCGACCAGCGTGCGCAGCGCCGGCGTCGCGGCCAGCACGCGCGCCGTGCTGTCAGCCAGCGCACGCTGCGTGACGCCGAGGTTGCTGCGATCGGCGAGCTGCAGGGCGCGGTTGCTGAGCGCCGGATCGACACGTTCGCCTCTGAGGGCCTGTTCGGCAACATGGCGCAGGAACTCGTCGAAGGCGATTCCGAAGACGTAGCCGCGAACACCCCGCAGGTCCAGGTCGAGCCAGCCGCCGGGGCTGTCGAGCGTCGCCGCAAAGAGTTCTTCGTAGTCGCTCATCGCCGGCTTCACGTCGCCGCGCAACAAGCGGACGACTCCGCGCACTCCGGCGGCTTCCTGCGTTTGCGGATGCTGGGCACCATACAGGCGAACGCGGTAGCGGTGCGAACGCTCCGCCTGTTCGAGCGCCTCGTCGAGGCGGCCGTTCTTCGCCCCGAGCAAGGCGAGCAGCCGCCAGTCGGAAGCCCGCGTGCGCGCCAGCACGTCGGGCGGCAGCGCGGCGAGGAACTCCCGGTAGGACTGGTCGGCCTCCTGCCAGCGTCTGAGGCCGATCAAGGCGCGGACGATTTCCTGGCGTGCCATCCAGCGCGTGTGGCTGGCGGCGCCGGCGCCGGCGCGCTGCAGCATCTCGTCCGACAGGCGTGCCGCGGCCAGCGCGGCTTCATACTGCTGGGTCGCGTTCAGGCTGGTCGCCAGCCGATAGTTCCAGCGCGCGCCGAGGCCGTCGGGGAGTTCGCCGGCGCGCCAGAGCGCCAGATTCGCCTGGGCGATGGCGATCGCCTCCTGCGCCCGGCCGTGCCGCACCAGGGCGTAGGTGAGCATGCCGAGCGAGCCGTCGAGCCAGCCGAGGGCGTCGCGCACGGCGGGGTCGCTACTTGCGCGGCTGCGCGCCCGCGCTGCTCGCAACTCGCTCTGCGCAAAGACGACGGCCTCGCGCAGGGTGGCCACCGAAGCCGCCGCATCGCCCTGCCAGCGCTCAATCTCGGAACGAACCTGGAGCCGGCTGACGACCAGTCGCGAGGTGGTCTTGCCCGCCGACTGGCGGATGGCCTTCTCGGCCAGTTCATCGGCGCGCGGCCAGATGCGGAAGAGCAGCGCACGGTCGTGCCCGAGAGCGGCGAAGTAGGTCTGGCGCAGGGCAACCAGTGCGCGCGTGGTCAGCGACAGTTGGCGGTCGGCCAGGAAGGGCTCGCAGGCGGCAAGCGCCTTGCCCTGGCTACCCCACTGGAACTCGGCGCTGAGATAGGTCGGAATCCACGCTTCGCCGTCGGCACGGCCGCGGCCGGCGTCGACCAGTTGCCGCGCCAGTTCGATCAGGCGCTCGTGGTCGTCGAGCACCTGGGCGGCGCGGTAGTGGCGGCGCAGCGCGTCATAGCGGGCGTCCGGCGCTTCGGGCAAGGTCTGCGCGAGCAGCCGGGCGGCTTCGTCGCTGGCCAGCGGTGTCACCGTCTCGTCCCCGTCGACGAAGGCGGTCACCGCGTCGTCGCCGGCGTCGGACTGCGCGTCGGCGGCCGACGCAAAGAACGCCAGCAGGCAGAAGGCCAGCGTCGCCGTCGTGCGCAGGCCGCGCGTCCACGCGCTCCCAGACTTGTCGAGGGGTGCGGGGCAGGAAGCGGCAAATGGAAGTTCCGACATGAGATTCGTCCTTGCGAGGCGGCCGCGCGCAGGCGGACTGTCGCGATGGTAGCGAATCGGTTCGCGCAGCGATAGCTCGACTCGTTGCCTGCGCGTCGTCGGCGAGCGGCCGAGCGGCCGGGCCATCTGCCTGGGGCGAGATGAAGCCGACCACCGGCAGCGTCGTTAACGCGAAGACTGGATGAGCGTCGCGAGCCCCCTTCGCCGCAGAGCGCGGGAAGCGCTACTACCAGCGAATCTGGACTTCCTGGATCACCTGCGGAGTTGCGCGCTGGACGATGAACCTGATGCCTTCGACCTCGATCGTCGCACCGGGTTTGGGAATCTCGCGCGCATGTTCGAGCAGGAAGCCGGACAGCGTATCGTAGGTGGCATTGCCCGGCAGCCTCAGTCCCAACTTCTCGATCAGCATCGCCGGGTCGGCGCGGGCGCTCACCAGATAATCATGGTGGCCGAGCTTTCTCAGCCATTCGGCCGGTTTTTCCTGTCGGTCGTACTCGTCCTGCATATCCTCGACGACATCCTCGATGATGTCCTCGATGGTGATGATCCCCTCGGCACCACCGAACTCGTCCATCACCACGGCCATCGCGTCACCATCCTGGCGCAACTCGACGAGCATCGACTCGGCACTCTTGCTGGCCGGGACGTAGCGCGTTGCCGTGATGAAAGGCGCGATCGGCAACGATTCGTCCACGCCGAGCAGGTCCATCGCGTTGAGTACGCCGATCACCCGGTCGATACGTCCGTCGTAGACCGGCAGGCGAATGTTTGAGCACTGGACTGCGAGTCGCACCGCTTCACCGACGGTGCAGGACTTCTCGATGGCGTTGACGTCGATCAATGGCACCATCACCTTGTATACGGTGGTTTCCGAGAAATTGAACATGCGCCGGATCATGGTCTTCTCGATCGCCCGGATGTCGCCGCCCTCCTGTGGCGGCATCTGCACCATGCTCTGTATCTGCTCGCGCAGGGTGAAGGGGTTGTGCTCGTCGCGGCTGCCGGCAAGGCGCGAAAGAAACTTCGACAGGGTCACGAAGACGATCAGAATCGGCCAGAAGAGGATGGAGAAGAAGCGCAGTATGTAGATCACGTACGGCGTGATCGTGTCGGCGCGCTGCTGGAAAACGCTCTTCGGGACGATTTCGCCGAAAACCCAGATCAACGGCGCAACCAGGACGACCGCCAGCCAACTGCCCGCTTCGCCGAACATCGAGATCATCAGCGCTGTTGCGACGGTCGAGTTGGCGACCACGGCGATGTTGGTGCCGACCAGCGTCGTCGACAGCAACCACTCCGGCCGTTTCTCGAGCATCTCAAGCGCCAGGCGCGCGCCGCGCGAACCTTTGGCGGCGTCGTGGCGCAGTTTCATGCGGTCGGCGCTGACGACGCCGAGTTCAGACCCCGAGAAGAAACCTTCGGCGAGCAGGCAGACGACCATCAACAAGACCGTGAGCCAGATGTCAGACATCGCCAATCCTCCGGTCGGGCCGATCCGTCGCGCGTTTCGCGGCTTCGGGTCGGCCGGACGTATCGCTGGGTAGTTCGCCACTGTCGCTTGCCGGTTTTTCGATTGCCTCTGGCAGGCGCTCGACCAGGACACGGGTGATGCGGTTGTGCTCGATGCCCTCGACGGTGAATTGCAGCCCGCCAAGGACGGTCGTTGCTCCACAGGCAGGCAGTTCGCCGAAGGTGTCGAGCAATGCGCCGGCCAGCGTTTCGGCGTCAACGCTGGCGATGGTCACCGCGAAGGCCTGGTTGAAGTCCCCAAGCGACATGCCGGCATCGATCAGGCGACGACCATCGGCAAGTTCGCTGACCAGATGCTGGCTAGCCGTATCGACGTCCGAAGGGCTCGATATCTCGCCGAAAACACACTCGAGCAGATCTTCCATCGTCACCAGTCCGGTGACGCCGCCATATTCGTCGACGATCAGCGCGAAGGACAGCTTGCGCTGGCGAAAGGTGTGGAACAGTTCCACCGCCGGCTTGGATTCGGGAAAGAAATGTGCCTGCCGCAAGAGCTTGCGGAATCCCTGGGAATCGCGTTCGAGCCTGGCGAGATCGACGCCGAGCAGGTCGCGGGTATACAGGACGCCGAGGATGGTGTCACGGTGCCCTCTGAATACCGGATAGCGTGACTGGCGGGTGGCCTTGATCTGGGCAATCAATTCCGGCACCGGCAAGTCCGCCGAAAGGAACTGGATGTCTGAACGTGGTCGCATGACGTCACGCAAGACCTTGTTGCCGAAGTCGAAGATCTTCTCGATGTACTGCGCTTCCTGGCTGTCGAGCGCGCCTTCGCCAACGGCATCCTGCACCAGCGTGCGGATCATGTCCTCGGTGACCAGATTGCCCTGCGAGCGCTGTTTGCCGACGATCAGGGTAATGAAGAAGTCGGCGATGTGCCTGATCACCTCGCGCAGCGGCGTGATCAGGCGAGCGAAGAGATCGATTGGACGGCACTCGACCTGGGCAAACGCGACATTGTTGCGAATCGCCAGCACTTTCGGGGTGATCTCGCCGAACAGCAGCAGGATAGGCACCATGACCAGCAGGTTGACCATCTCGTTGTCGGCGCCGAACAGGTGGATGACCATTGCCGCCGAGATCACCGAAGCCGAGACATTGACGAACTCGTTGCCGATCAGGATGGTGACGATCAGGCGTCGAGGTTCGCTGCGCAAACGCTCGATCAGTTCGATGCGCGGGTGCTTGGTGGCGCGCATCTGGTCGAGCTGGAAGGAACTCAGCGAGAAGAGCGAGGTTTCGGTGCTCGAAAAGAAGCCCGAGAATCCAAGCAGCAAGATGAAGACGATCAGCTCTATCCAGAGCGCGGGATCCATGCCTACCTCCAGGTGAAGTGGGCTCGCCGGGCAGAACAACGTGCGCGCAGGTCACCGCGAACCCGGCTCTTCTGGTCGCGGAAGGCGGCTTGGGCTGACCGACAGCGCCGCCCTTGGCTGCCAGGACCGGCCCAAAAAAACGCCGAATAGCGTTTGCCGACGAGAACACCAATTATCGGCCCCCTTGATGCCGTGGTCAAATTCGCGGTGACTCGCAGCCAGCGGCGCGTCGAGGACCTCGCCGGGCGTCATCAGATTGCGGCTGCAGTCCTTTGGGGGTGTGGCCGATCACGCGGCGAGTCGATGCCCCGTCGCTTTCGAGCGCCCGCGAGAGCGAGTGGCGGCGGTGCTATAATCAAGGCTTTGCGCGGCCTTCCGATGCTCATCACCCGCCGCCTCGAGTTCGACGCCGGCCACCGCATTCCCGACCACCAGAGCCAGTGCCGTCATCTGCACGGCCACCGCTACGCGATCGAGATCACTCTCGCCGGCGACATCATTCGACGGACGGGCGATCCGGCCAACGGCATGGTGATGGATTTCTCCGAGGTCAAGGCGCTGGCCATGCAGCATCTGGTCGAAGCTTGGGATCACGCCTTCCTGGTCTGGGCCGGCGACCGGCCGATCGTCGACTTTCTGCAGTCGCTGCCGGACCACAAGACCGTTCTGCTCGATTGCGTGCCGACCGCCGAGAACCTCGCGCAGCAGGCGTTCGCGATTCTCGATGCCGTTTATCGCGATACCTACGGCAATCAATTGCGCCTCGAGCGTCTGCGCCTCTACGAGACGCCCAATTGCTGGGCAGAGGCGCTGCGCGGATAGCAGTCGGCAGTTCGCTACTGCGGGCAGGGAGTGGGAGTGGAAGGAAGAGCGGCATGACGCTGCGCATCCTCGACGCCGGCGACACGGCGCTGACCATCGAATTCGGCGACGGCGTGGACCGCCGCCTGCTGGCGGCGGTGGCCGCACTCGACGCGGTCCTGGCGCAGGCGGTTGAAGACGGCCGCTTGCCGGGAATCGTTGAAACGGTGCCGACCTTTCGCTCGCTGACGGTCATTTACGATCCTCTGCGGACGACGCGGGCCGCGATCGAACCGGTGATTCGCGGCCTCATCGACGCCTCGCCCGCGGCGCGCTCGCCTGCCCGGCGCCAGTGGCGGCTGCCCGTGTGCTATGGCGACCAGAGTGCCGATTGCGGGCCTGACCTCGATGAGCTTGCTGCGGCCTGTGGTCTGACGCCGGCGGAAGTCATTCGCCTGCATTCGAGCGGCACCTACGAGGTCTACATGCTCGGTTTCCTGCCCGGATTCGCCTTCATGGGCGACCTGCCAGCCGTTCTTGCTCGGCCGCGGCGCAGCGAACCGCGCGTGCGCGTGCCGGCCGGGAGTGTTGCGACGGCAGGCACGCTGACCGCGATCTACCCCTGGGAGAGTCCCGGCGGCTGGCACCTGATCGGCAGCTGCCCCGTGCCGCTGTTCTCCGCGGCGTGGCCGCAGGCGGCGTTGCTGCGGCCGGGCGATCGGGTGAGCTTCCGGGCGGTCGAGGTCGGCGAATATCGGGCGCTGGCGGCAGAGCTGATGGGGGCAGGCAATTCGCCGTTGCCACCGATGTCCTTCCTGATCGATGCGGGGACTACGCCATGAACGCCGTGCTCGAAGTCGTCAGCCCGGGGGCGATGGCGTCGCTACAGGATCTCGGTCGCCCCGGCTTGCGCCGGCTGGGTGTGCCGCATGCCGGGGCGCTTGAAGGCGGGTGGCTGCGCCTGGCGAATGCTCTGGCCGGCAACCCGGAAAATGCGCCGGCCGTCGAATTCCTCGCCGGCGGCCTTTGGGTGCGTGCTGGCGGGCTGCCGCTGCGCCTGGCGCTGGCCGGCCATTTTTCTGCCGAGGTCGTCGGCAGCGGCGAGCGTCGCCGTGTCGACTCCTGGCGCAGCCTGACGCTGGCGCCTGGCGATAGCCTGCGCTGTGGTATGCCGGTGGTGGGCCGCCTGGGCTACCTGGCGTTGGCCGGTATACGCTTGCCGCAGCAGTTCGGCAGTGCGTCGACCTATGTTCGCGCCGGACTTGGCGGTATCGACGGACGCTTGCTGGCCAGCGGCGCCCGCCTGGCCGGCACGCCATGCGACGGCGGCGAGCGGGTGTTGCGAACGCCGCCGCCGGTCGATGCGGCGCCGATCCGTGTCGTCATGGGGCCGCAGGACGATTACTTCGACACGCCATCGCTGGAGCGTTTCCTGAGCGCGACTTACCACGTCCTGCCGGCCGCGGACCGCATGGGGATGCGCCTCGACGGCCCGGTGCTCAGGCATCGTCCGGAGAAGGGCAGTGAGATCACTTCGGATGCGACGGTTCCCGGATCGATCCAGGTGCCCGGCCAGGGGCTGCCGATCGTCCTGCTTGCCGACGGGCAGACGGCGGGCGGCTATCCGAAGATCGCGACGGTGATCTCGGCCGACCTGCCGCGTCTGGCCGTGATGGCGCCGGGACAGCCGCTGCGCTTTGCGGCCGTGTCGGTGGCCGCCGGCGAACTGGCGGCGCGCTCGCGCGAAGCGGCGCTGCGTGCACTCATCGCCGGCATCGGCCCCCTGGAAGATGCGCGGCAGATCGATGCGCAGGCGCTTTACGCCGTCAATCTGGTCAGCGGCGTCGTCGATGCCTGGGCGGCCGACGGCGCTGCGGCGGTCGCGAGTGCTGCCCGGAGGCAGGAATGATGGTGTCCCGAATCAATCTCAACGCCGATCTCGGCGAGGCTTTCGGTGTCTGGCAGATGGGCAACGATAGCGAGTTGTTGCGCGTCGTCGGTGCGGCCAACATCGCCTGCGGCTTTCATGCCGGCGATCCGCTGGTCATGCGGCGGACGGTTCGCCAGGCACTGGCGGCCGGCGTCAGCCTCGGGGCGCATCCGTCGTTTCCCGACCTGCAGGGGTTTGGGCGGCGGGTGATGCGTCTGCCTGCCGCCGAACTGGAAGCGATGCTGATCTACCAGATCGGCGCCCTGGACGGCCTCGCTCGGGCCGAGGGCGGGCGCCTGACGCACGTCAAGCCACACGGGGCGCTGAACAACATGGCCTGCGAGGAAACCGACTTGGCCACCAGCGTGGCGTCGGCGATTGCCAGCTTTGACCCGTCGCTGATCCTGCTCGCCCCCGCGCTTTCGGAACTGGCGGCGGCGGGTGCAGGCGCCGGCCTGCGCGTGGCGACCGAGATTTTCGCCGACCGGGCTTACGCCGAAGACGGCAAGCTCGTCGCGCGCAGCCAGCCGGATGCCGTCCTGCACACCGCCGACGCCTGCGTTGCGCAGGTCTTGCGCATGCTTGACGCGGGCGGCATCGTCACCGCGAAGGGGCGTCTCATCCGGTGCGAATTCCACAGTATCTGCGTCCATGGCGATGGCCCGCAGGCGCTCGCCACGGCGAGCGCCATCCACAGCGCCTTGCTGAGCGCCGGCGTTCGCCCTCTGCCACTCCCCGAAGTTCTCCAGCCGCCGGTCGATTCTGACGTCTTGCCGGCGATGGTTTAGAATTTCGCCATGGCCGTGGCGAGCGGGGTTCGCCGCGGCGCCTGCAGCGGTCTCCACCTGCCTGCCCCGGCATCCACCAGAAATCTCCCCCAAGCACCGGAAGGAAGCTGATGCCTCACAGAATTCTCCGCGTCCCCGAGCGCGGCATGCTCGACGCCTACGAGGGCCTGCTCGCGGTACGGCACTTCACTGCCGACGCTGCGCAGCGGGCGGCCGCCGAGCGCCTGCAGCGCCTTTACTATGCGCTGCTGTCGTTCAAGGTCGGGCGTCGCAGCGCCCTGCGGCGGTTCTTTTCCCCGCCCGATCTGCCGCGTGGCGTCTATTTCTGGGGCGGCGTGGGGCGCGGCAAGAGCTTCCTGATGGATTGCTTCTTCGACTCGGTGCCCTACCGGCGCAAGCGCCGGATTCACTTCCATGCCTTCATGCACGGCGTCCATCGCCAGTTGAACGAGCTGAAGGGTGAGAGCGATCCACTGCTCCGGGTTGCCGACCGGATCGCTACCGAGGTGCGCCTGTTGTGCTTCGACGAGTTCCACGTATCCGACATTGCCGATGCGATGATCCTCGGAAGGCTGCTCGAAGCGCTGTTTGCCAGGGGTGTCGTCTTCGTGATGACCTCCAACTACCCTCCCGATCGGCTCTACCCGAATGGCCTGCAACGCGAGAACTTCCTGCCGACGATTGCGCTGATCAAGGAGCGTCTCGACGTTCTGGAGATCGATGCCGGTGTCGACTACCGCTTGCGAACCCTCGAACAGGTCGAGATCTTCCACTATCCGGCGGATGCGGCTGCCGAGCTGAAAATGGCCGGGTACTTCGCCGCGATGGCTGGCGGTGAGGGCGTACCGGCGGGCAGCATCGAGGTGCTCGGGCGCGAAATTCCGACGCTGCGTCGCGGCAACGGCGTGATCTGGTTCGATTTCAAGTCGCTTTGCGGCGGTCCGCGCTCGCAGAATGACTACCTCGAACTGGCGCGCGGCTATCACACGGTGCTGCTGTCGGCGATTCCCAGAATGTCGGCAAGCATGTCGTCCGAGGCACGGCGATTCACCTGGCTGGTCGACATCTTCTACGATCACAAGGTCAAGCTGATCGCCACCGCCGACTGTGGTCCCGAGGGTCTGTATACGCAGGGAACGCAGGCCAGCGAGTTCTTCCGCACGGCGAGTCGTCTGACCGAGATGCGTTCGCGCGAGTATCTCGGCCTGCCGCATCTGTCCTGAGCGGCCGGGCATGGCGGCGGCGATTGGCTTGGCACGCGTCGGCGCCCTCGGGGGCTTGCTGCTTCGGCTGTGCCTCTGCCTGCCGGCGCTGGCCATGGCGCAGCAGGAGATGGAGATCATTGCCCTGCGGCATCGCACGCTCGATCAGGTGCTGCCGACATTGCAGCCCTTGCTGGAGCCCGGCGCTACCCTTTCGGGGATGAACGATCAATTGATTCTGCGTGCTTCGCCGCGCAACCGCCAGCAGATCAGGCAGGCGCTCGCGGCGATCGACACGCCGCCGCGGCGCTTGCTGATCCGGGTCAGCCAGAACCGTGAGGTGGAGGGTCGCGACGAGGGGGTGGCGGTGGTGGCCGGGGGCGATATCGGCCAAACGCGGTGGATCGGCAAGCCGTCCGGCGGCATGCAGGAAAGCAAGGAAAGTACGCGCGTCGAGGTCCGGCGTGGCGACGCGAGCGTCAGTGCGCAGGCCTGGGACTCGCGCCGGACGCAGGCCAGCGGCAGCATGCAGACGGTGCAAGTGGTCGACGGTGGGCGGGCGCTGATCGAGGTCGGACGCTCGCTGCCGATCCCGCTACGGCAGGTGGCGATTGGTCCGCGGGGCGCTGTGGTCAGTGAGAGCATTGTCTACCGTGATCTCGGTCAAGGCTTCTACGCCGCACCCCGGGTCGTCGGTGGGCGTGTGACGGTGGACATCAGCCCGCGTTTCGACTCGCCCGGCGAGAGTGCTTACGGCACCGTCAGCACGCAGCTGCTGACGAGTACGGTTTCCGGTCGCCTCGGCGAATGGCTGGAACTCGGCGGCAGCAGCCAGCAGGCCGTGGGTGCCGGTAGCGGTCAGGGGCGCAGCGGCAATAGCCAGAGTCTCGACCAGCGTAGCGTCTGGCTGCAGGTCGAGGAGTTGCCGTGATCCGCGGCAGCGCTGCGCCGCTAGAAGATGTCCATGTTCACGCACAGCCGGTTGCAGCCGGCTTCGCGTGCGGCGGTGAGCAGCGAGCGGACGCGCTCGATCAGCGCCCCGGCATCCTCGCCGGTGTATTCGGTCACGCCACCGCTGACCGTCAGCAAGGGCCCGCTGTCGCTCGTAGCGCTGGCCTCGATAGTTTCACGTAGTCGCTCGAGGCCGATCATCGCCTCGTTGACGCGCACGTTGGGCAGGATCAGCAGGAACTGGTCATCACCGAAACGGCCGACCATGTCGAATTCACGCAGGCTCTTGCCGAGCAGTCGACTGACGTCGGCGAGCAGTCGGTCGGCCGACCCCGTGGCATGCGCTCGGCAAAGTTCCCGGAAATTGTCGATCGCCAGGAGGGCCAGAGCAAAGGGCGTACCGTAGCGACGGGCGCGACGTCCCTCATCGTCGAGGAGGAGCTGAATGTAGCGCTGGTTGAAGACCCCGGTCAGCGGGTCGTGCGTCGGCAGTTGCTGGCTGTCGCTGGCTGCCCGGCTGTACTGGCGCAGGTCGGCGAGGATCAGCAGAACACGCCGCAAGCCGCCATCGCTGGCGAAGACGGGGAAGGCGCTGGCCTTGCACCATGTGCTCGCGGCGGACGCGCTTCCGCGCAGCCCGATGGCACGCTGATGGACGGCTTGGCGCGTGTTGATGACCTGCCTTTCGGGGCGCTCCTCGGTGGCCAGAGGCTGTCCGTTCTCATCTTGCCAAAGGCTTGGCGCATCGCCGAGGAAAGCAATCGCCTGCGTGTTGCGCTCCAGCAGCGATCCGTCGGCGGCAAAGACCAGCAGCCCGATGCCGAGACTGTCGAGCAGGGCGGCATAACGCCCGATCTCGGCGTCATCGGCACGCAGATCGACGAGTGGCAGGCGGTCTTGCTTGGTGGGCATCGGCGGACCCGCACGAAGGTATGTCTCTATCGTATCCCAAAACCCTGTTCGGCGCTTGCCAATGCCTGCGTTCGTCGCGCAGGGCCCGCCGGCAGCATGCCGGGCAGGCCCCCGCGTCAATGTCCTCAGGCGGCCGCCAGCGCCTGTTCGAGATCGGCCAGCAAGTCGTCGATATGCTCTATACCGATCGACAGGCGGATCATTTCTTCGGAAACACCGGCCTTCGCCAGTTCTGCCGGCGCCAGTTGCCGGTGCGTGGTCGACGCCGGGTGGCAGGCGAGTGACTTGCTGTCACCGATGTTGACGAGACGAGTGAACAGCTGCAGTGCATCCTGGAAGCGCGCACCCGCCTGCGAGCCGCTGCAGTCGGTTCCCTTGACGCCGAACGTGAGAATGCCGGAGGCCTTGCCGCCCATGTACTTCTGCACCAGCGCGTGGTCGGGATGGTCGGCCAGTCCGGCGTAATTGACCCAGGCAACCTTGGCGTGGCTCTTGAGATAAGCCGCGATCTGCTCGGTGTTGCTGCAGATCCGGTCCATGCGCAGGGGCAGCGTCTCGAGTCCCTGCAGAATCAGGAAGGCATTGAATGGCGAGATCGCCGCGCCCATGTTGCGCAGCGGGACGACGCGCGCCCGACCGATGTAGGCCGCGGGGCCCAGCGCCTCCGTGTAGACGACACCATGATAGGAGACGTCCGGTTCGTTGAGGCGCTTGAACTTGTCCTTGTGCGCGGCCCACGGAAAGCGGCCGCTATCGACGATCATGCCGCCGATCGAGTTGCCGTGACCGCCGATGTATTTGGTCAGCGAATGGACGACGATGTCGGCACCGTGTTCGAACGGGCGGCACAGGTAGGGCGAGGGAACGGTGTTGTCGACGATCAGCGGGATGCCGTGCCGGTGCGCGATCTCGGCCAGCTTCTCGAAGTCGGTGACGTTGCCGAGCGGGTTGCCGACAGATTCGCAGAAGAGTGCCTTGGTCCTGGCGCCGATGAGCTTCTCGAAACTTGCCGGGTCCGCATGGTTGGCAAAACGGACATCGATGCCGTACTGCGGCAGCGTGTGGGCAAACAGGTTGTAGGTGCCGCCATAGAGCGTAGACGCGGAGACGATGTTGTCGCCCGCTTCGGCGATCGTCTGGATGGCGTAGGTGATCGCCGCCTGCCCCGAGGCGAGAGCCAGCCCGCCGATGCCGCCTTCCATCGCGGCAACGCGTTTCTCCAGGACATCCTGCGTCGGGTTCATGATCCGCGTGTAGATGTTGCCCGCCACCTTGAGGTCGAACAGGTCGGCTCCGTGCTGGGTATTGTCGAAAGCATAGGAGGTGGTCTGGTAGATCGGTACGGCTACCGCCTTGGTCGTCGGTTCGGGGCTGTAGCCGGCGTGGACGGCGAGAGTTTCGAGTTTCATGCGGGTTCTCCCTGTGTGGGTGGGGCGGTATCAAGAGAAGGCGCGAATCTTAGCATTTCGCTTGTCGGGGTTGACGCTCGATCTATGGCCAAGGGCGCCCCGTCTTCTGTCCAGCTCTTTGACGATGGCACCTGGCAGTTCCAGGGCCTGTTCGCGCAAGGAGACGGTTGTCAGATTGCGGAGAGGAATCTGGCGTCTGACGGCGTGGCGGTTCGCGCGGACAGCACCGTACCTTCGGAGGTCTGTGCCACGCCTGTCGCGTTCATAGCTCATAACCCCACGCCCGACCCCAGTTGTGTGCGTGATGACGGCCCGACTCGTCCTGCGCATAGGCACGGATCGCCAGCAAGCCGGGACCGGTGGCACGAAACATGGGTGCTTCGAGTGGACGGCCGAAGGTGTCGGCGATCGCCACCACCTGGCGCGGCTGCGAGGCGCTGCCGAAACGCCGCCGCGTGACCACCGCCAACTCGCGGTTGCTCAGGCGAACGAGGCTGCCCGGTGGAAACGGCCCGAGAGCCCGCATCAGTTGATTCACCAGCGATTTGTCCATGCGCGCGAGGTCAGCGCCGAATACGTGTCGCGTCAGCAGCGACGCATCACCCGCGTGGTTGAGGTTCCAGTAGACGGGTGCGCGCGCCTTGCGTCCGCTCAAACGCGCGGCGAGGGTGTCGGCGACGCGCAGAATGCGCGCCGTCAGGGGTATCGATGCTCCCCTCAGGCCGCCGGGATAGCCACTCCCATCCACATTCTCATGGTGGCAGATGACGGCAGGAACCCAGTCTTCGTAGTCCTTGCCAAGTCGCCTCAGGAGCCGGGCGCTTTCGATCGGATGCTCGCCAATGCTGCGGCGCTGGGCGTCATCGGGAGCCCCGCTGAGATCGAACATCTCGTCGTGCAAGGCGAATCTGGGCAGGTTCATGCTCAGGGCGGCGCCGGCAAGCGTCGTCAGGTTCTGGCTCGGCAAGCCGCTTGCCGATCCCGACTCGAGCGCCAGCAAGGCAACATGGATGGCGTGCCGAACGCTGCTGCGCGCGAAGCGTCCCAGTCGCGCGAAGCCCAGGCAGGCATCCGCGTCGAGCAGCCAGACTTCGAGCAGGTCGCGCGCGAGTTCACGGAGTTCACTCGCGGAAACGTGCGCGTTGCGGGCGATGCGCTCGGAAATGTCGGCGAGGCTTGCCGCGATCCGCGACAACTCCCTGGCCGGGTGGGCATGGGAAATCCTGGCAGCGAATGCCGCCGGGCAGAGGAAGCGCAGAGGCTGCGACGGATCCCGGCGGCCATGGACGATCAGCGCTCCGGCGCGCAGCAGAAGAACTCCGCTGGCATTGAACAGATCACAGGGCGCAGGGTGGCCGATGAGTTCGGGCGGCATCACCACCGGGCGCAGGATCGACGTCGACATGGACATGCGTACTCCTCGTGCCGCTATTTCCCAGGCTCGGGAACGCATCTCCCGTGTTGTCCGTACATACGGCATGCGGCGTGCCTGCCGATGGTGGTCTGTCGGCCGGCTGGGCGCCGCCGACAGGGCCGGGGACGCCCGGCGGGCCAGGGAATTCGCGAGCGTCGGCGGCAGTATAGGGGCCTCCTTCGAGCGCGGTCAATGCGGGTGCGGCTGCCGGTGCGCGGGGTGGCCACTGCCGTAGTGAAGGCGTCGGCGGGGCGTGCGTCTATGTCCCGCTGCCGGCGTCGTCGCGGCGAACCCTTCTCTGGCGGCCGCGCAGCAGGAAGCGGCCGGGGTCGAGCGCGCTGACCAGGTCGTCGGCGAGGGGCAGTGGCGCCCCGGTGATCAGGCAGGCGAGGAGTTCGCCGGCCAGCGCCGACCAGACGATGCCGCGCGCGCCGAAACCGTTGATCACGTAGAGGCCGGGGTGTCGCGGCATCTCGGCGAGCGGCCGCGATGGGTGGCTGGCCTCGATGGCGGTGGCGTCGGCGACCGCTCCGACCATCGGCAGGCGATCGGGTGCCAGCGGCCGGAAGCCGACGCGGCCGCCGAGATCGGCCGGCTGGATGCCCTTGGCGTGGCCCGGCAGGATGAAAGCGAGCCTGGCCAGGTTTTCGGCATGGTCGGCGGTACGCAGTGCGGTCTCGCCGTCATCGATCGAGAAGGTGGCGCCGGCGCAGCGCAGCCCGTCGATTGCCGGGGTCACGTAACCGAGACGACAGACGACGATGTCGGGCGCCGAACCGGCTGCAGCGGGCAGATGCGAGACCTGCCCGCGCGCGGCGCGCAGGGGCAGGTGCGCGGCCACGGCGAAACGTCCGGCGTCGGTGGCGTTGGCGAGAATCAGCACCGGCGCTTCGGCAATGACGGCGCCACCGTCGGCGTACGCTCGCCAGAGACCTGCCCGACGCTCGACCTCGGCGACCCGGCAGCCGTAGTGTGCCTTGATGGCGACGGCGTGGCGGGCGATGTTGGCCCGGCACAATGACGCGGGATCGACCCAGCCGCCGCCGGGGAACCACCAGCCGCCGTGTGTGACCGGCCAACCGGCAAGCTGGCTGGCTTCGCCCCGGTCGACGAAGCGCAGATAGTCGGCGGCCGGTTGCTGGACGTCGACCACCCGTTGCTGGGTGGCGGCATGCGTGTCGTCGCGCGCCAAATGGAGGACGCCGGTCTGTGCCCAGCGCAGCGGCAGGCCAGCGGCCGTCAGCGACGCGAAGTGCCGGCAGGCCTCGAGGAAGCCGGCACGGGTCAGCCGCGCCAGCCGGTTGTCGTCGACCGAGGGCAGGGGCCGCAGGACGCCGGCGAGGTTGCCGGACGCCCCCTGGGCGGGTGCGTCGGCGCGCTCGATCAGCTCGATGGTCCAGCCGCGTGCGGCCAGACGTTCGGCGGCGCTGCTGCCGGCCAGCCCGGCACCGATGACGATGGCGCGGCGGCTCATGAGCCGGTGCGCGGGCCTGCCTGCTCGCTACTCAGGTCGCATCTGCGGAAAGAGGATGACGTCGCGAATGTTCGGCGAGTCGGTGAGCAGCATGACCAGCCGATCGATGCCGATGCCGCAGCCGCCGGTCGGCGGCAGGCCGTACTCGAGGGCGCGGACATAGTCGGCGTCGTAGTACATGGCCTCCTCGTCACCGGCTTCCTTGGCTTTCGCCTGTTCGAGGAAGCGCGCTGCCTGGTCTTCGGGGTCGTTCAATTCGGAGAAGCCGTTGGCGATCTCGCGGCCGGCGATGAACAGCTCGAAGCGCTCGGCAACCTCAGGGTTGCTGTCGCTGCGGCGCGCCAGCGGGCTCACCTCGGCCGGGTAGTCGATGATGAAGGTGGGATCCCAGAGATCTGCCTCGGCAGTTTCCTCGAAGAGCTTCAATTGCAGCGTGCCGAGGCCGTCGGTCGCGCCGATGTCGACCTTCATCGCGCTCAGCTTCTCGCGCAGCCAGGCGGCGTCGGCGAGCTGAGCGACGCTGAAGCCGGGATGCGACTGGCGGATCGCGTCGCTGATCGTCAGGCGCGCAAACGGCTTGGCGAAGTCGAGCCGGCGGCCCTGGTATTCGAACGCCTCGGCTCCGAGCGCCTCGCGCGCGCTGTGCCGCAGCAGCCCTTCGGTGAAGTCCATCAACTGGCGGTATTCCGTGTACGCCTCGTAGAACTCCATCATCGTGAATTCCGGGTTGTGGCGCGGGCTTAGCCCCTCGTTGCGGAAGTTGCGGTTGATCTCGAAGACCCTCTCGAAGCCGCCGACCACGAGCCGCTTGAGGTACAACTCGGGCGCGATGCGCAGGAAGAGCGGCATGTCCAGCGCGTTGTGGTGTGTCGCGAAGGGCCTCGCCGTCGCCCCGCCGGGGATCGGATGCATCATCGGCGTCTCGACTTCGAGGAAGCCGTGGTGCACCATGAAGCTGCGGATCGACTGCACGATGCGGCTGCGGACCGCGAAGGTGAAGCGCGACTGCTCGTTGGTGATCAGGTCGACGTAGCGCATGCGGTACTTCTGTTCCTGGTCGGTCAGACCGTGGAACTTCTCCGGCAGGGGCCGCAGCGACTTGGCAAGCAGGCGGATCTCCAAGCATTCGACCGTCAGTTCGCCGGTCTTGGTACGAAACAGCGTGCCGACAGCGCCGACGATGTCGCCCAGGTCCCAGCGCTTGAAGCCCGCGTAATCGTCCTCACCGAGGTGGTCGCGGCTGACGTAGACCTGGATGCGGCCGGAGAGATCCTGAAGCGTGATGAACGAGGCCTTGCCCATCACGCGCTTGAGCATGATGCGGCCGGCGACCTTGACCTCGACCGGCGAGGCGGCGAGTTCCTCGCGGCTTCTCACATCGTAGAGGTCGTTGATCTTGCCGGCGGTGTTTTCGCGCGCGAAGTCGTTCGGGTAGGCCTTGCCGCTCTGCCGCCATTCGGCGAGCTTGCCGCGACGTTCGGCGATGATGTGGTTTTCGTCGTGTTGCGGCGCGCTGTCGGGCTTGTTTTCGGTCGGGGACATGATGGGTGCGGTTCTCGTGATCGGTGCGGGTGCGGGTTGGTCAGGCGGAGCAGGCAGGGGTCGGCAAGCAGGTACCGGAATCACACACCCTGCTTCAGGCTGGCTTCGATGAACTGGTCGAGGTCGCCGTCGAGGACGCCCTGGGTATTGCCGACTTCGACGTTGGTGCGCAGGTCCTTGATCCGCGACTGGTCGAGGACGTAGGAGCGGATCTGGTGGCCCCAGCCGATGTCGGACTTGGCGTCTTCGAGCTTCTGCTGTTCGGTCTGCCGCTTGCGCATCTCGGCTTCGTAGATGCGTGATTTCAGCATCGCCATCGCTTCGGCACGGTTGCGGTGCTGCGAGCGGTCGTTCTGGCACTGGACGACGATGTTGGTTGGCAGATGGGTGATGCGTACCGCCGAGTCGGTCTTGTTGATGTGTTGACCGCCGGCTCCGGAAGCGCGATAGGTATCGATGCGCAGTTCGGCCGGATTGATCTCGACTTCGAACGAGTCGTCGATTTCGGGATACGCGGAGACCGAACAGAAGCTCGTATGGCGGCGAGCATTCGAGTCGAAGGGGGACTTGCGTACCAACCGATGGATGCCGGTCTCCGAGCGCAGCATGCCGTAGGCGTACTCACCGGAGATCTTGATGCTCGCGGTCTTGATACCGGCGACTTCGCCTTCGGACTCCTCGAGCACCTCGACCGCGTAGCCTTTGCGCTCGGCGTAGCGCAGGTACATGCGCAGCAGCATCGCCGCCCAGTCCTGTGCTTCGGTACCGCCGGCGCCGGCCTGAATGTCGACGAAGCAGTTCAGCGGGTCGGCCGGATTGTTGAACATGCGGCGGAACTCGAGGCCGGAAACCTCCTTCTCGATGCCGTCGATATCGGCCGCGACCGCATTCAGCGTCTCGTCGTCGTCTTCTTCGCGCGCCATCGCGAACAGTTCGCCGGTGTCGCGCAGGCTGTCGGCGACGCGGTTCAACGTCAGAACGACGTTCTCCAGCGACCGCCGCTCACGGCCAAGTTCCTGCGCGCGCTCGGCGTTGTCCCAGACCGCCGGGTCTTCGAGCTCGCGGGCGACGGTCTTTAACTGATCGGCTTTCTGATCGTAGTCAAAGATACCTCCGCAGCTCACTCGCCCGCTGTGCGAGGTCGGCGAGCCGGTTGTCGATGATGTTGAGTTGTTCGGCTTCCATGATGTCTCTGATCGTCTGATGGGGAAACGCTGGATTATAACCGTCCGACGCTCGCGGTGTTGCCGGCGCTGAGACTACGAGGCTACGCGAGGCTACGCCGCCGGGTTGTGGCGATAGGTCGTCGGCGACATGCCGCTCCAGCGTCGGAAGGCACGCGTGAAGGCGCTTTGTTCGGAAAAGCCCAGCAAGAAGGTGACCTCGGTAACCGATTTGTTCGTGTCATCAAGATAGCGTCGGGCCAGTTCGTGACGGGCTTCGTCGCAAAGGCTCTGGTAGGTCAGGCCGAGTTCGTGGAGTTTGCGCTGCAGGGTCCGCTGGCTCATTCCCAGCGCCGTACCCGTCTCTTGCGCCGACGGCACTCCTGACGTCAGTTCGCGCAGCAGGTGGGCCTTGCAGCGACTGACGATGTCGTCGTCGAAGGCGTGGGCCAGTTGCTCGCTCAGTATTCTGTCGAAGGTGTTGGCCAGTGGGACGTTCGCAGACGGAAGCGGCGCATCCACCGTATCGCGATCGAGCAAGAGGCTGTCTTCCAGGGCGCCAAACCGAACATTGCAGCCGAACAGTTTCGGCCATGGCTGTGGGTCGGCAGGTTCCGGCCGGCGCAGAAAAAGCGCCGCAGCGTTGAGCTTGCCGCCGTAATTTGTTCGGCACATGCCGAGCAGGAGCGACAGCGTGTAGTCGGCGATCGAATGACCAATCGGCGTATCGCCGCGGCCATGCTCCAGGACGAAGCGCAGGCTGCCCGGCGTATTTACGCAGCGATAGGTGCTGCGGTTGCCGAGGATGCAGCCGAAACGTTCGAGCCGCTTCAGCCCGGTGTGCAGCGTTCGGCTGGAGAGCCAGGCGTAACCCATCGTCCCGAGGTTGGAGGGGTGCCAACATTCGCCGGCGCGCAGGGCAAAGGCCGGATCCGGGATCAGTGCTGCGGCTTTCGCAAAGGCGACATCGGCCAGCCGGCTGGGAAGGCGTGCATGCACATCGCGCAGCGTTGCCGCCGGCACGCCGACTTCCTGGCTGAACGCCTGGGGGTCGATGCCATGCAGCTCGACGAGACGCAACACGATCAGCCAGAGGCTGGCCAGCGAGGTTTCGGGATTCAACATGGCGGGAGTCCCCCGGGCATTCGTCTGTCACGGTGGCGCAGATGGTCATGCGAAAGGCGTGCCCGGTCAAGCACTTTTCGGCCCTGCCCCCTAAGCTGTCCAAACTTGGCAAGCCAATCGGGGCAAGCGAGTTCATTTTGCAGGAGGAAACAGCGCAGTGAGCGACCCGGTCCGTCATCCGTCGTCAGAAGAGGCGCTTCGCCGGCGCTTCGACACGATCCCAGCGGCGAACCCGACGCTTGATCCGGTCACCGGCTTCCTCAGCCGGACGGCCGGTCTGCAGGCGGCGGCGGTGCTGATCGCCGATGTCGGCGCCAGGCAGGCGCGGCTGTGCGCCATCTGGCTGGATATCGATCGCTTTCGGCAGGTAAATGAATCCTTCGGACATGCGGCTGGAGATGGTGTCATCGCTCGCATTGCCGAGCGTATTCGTTCAGCGATCGGCCTTCCGTGCGCCTTGTTGCGGATGGGGGGTGACGAATTCGTCGTGCTGGCAGCGGTCCGTGACCGGTCCGCTGCCACGCAACTGGCTCGCCAGTTACTGGTCGAAATCCGGCTGCCGTTGACCGTCGATGAGCTCCTGATCCGCCCGTCCGCCAGCATCGGCATTGCTCTTGAACAGGTCGGGGAGGAGCCCGCGGCCTGGCTCGAACGCGCCGACCGCGCCATGCTCGAGGCCAAGCGCCGGGGCGGCAATCGCCTGGCGCTATCCGGCGACGAGTTGCTGACCGGGCGTCTTGGCGTACAACTGGCGCGCGAGGAACTGGCCATCGAGAGCACCCTGCACGCCGCTCTGGAGAACGGTGGCCTGCGCCTCCACTTTCAACCCATCGTCGGCCGGGACGGTCGGGTCGAGGCGGTGGAGGCGCTGATGCGCTGTTACGCCGGCGGACATCAGATCGCTCCGGCGCGCTTCATCCCCGTCGCCGAAAAGACCGGCCTCATCATTCGCCTTGGCGAATGGAGCCTGCTCGAGGGCGCCCGCTGCGCCGCCCGCCTGCGCGCGCGGGGGACACCGACGACGATGGCGATCAATGTCTCCCGTGCGCAACTGCTTTCCCCCAGGTTCATGCCCGCCCTGCACGCTGCCCTGGTGTGTGCCGATGTTCCAGCGCGCCTGATCGAACTCGAACTGACCGAGTCGCTGTTCCTGGATCTCTCGCCAACCGTTCAGGCCAATCTGCGTAGTGCGCGCGAGGTCGGCGTCGGCCTGGCGATCGACGATTTCGGCACCGGCTATTCCTGCCTCGCCAATCTCAAAGACCTGTCGGCAAGCAAACTCAAGCTGGACCGGTCCTTCATCGCCGCTCTGCCGGGAGACCGCCGGTCCTTCGCCGTGGTCAGGTCGATGACGCGTTTGGGCCAGGAACTGGGAATGGCGGTGGTCGCCGAAGGGGTGGAAAACCACTCGCAATTGGCTGCACTGACGGAGGCTGGCGTCGATGCGAGTCAGGGCTTCCATCACGCCCGACCGATGCCCGAACACGCCTTGCTCAAATGGATGGCGCGGAGAGCAGAGAAATGACTGACATCCCCGAGGAAACCCTGAACGGGCGCCCGCAAGTGGACCAGGTGCTGGAGCAGACGTTGCAGGACCTGGACATCCCACCGCGCCCGCTCATCATCGACCGGATCAAGGCCGAGATCGGCAGCGACAGTCGAAATGTGAAGCGCATCGGCCAGTTGATCAGCGCTGATGTCAGTCTGGCTGCCGGCCTGATCAAGACCGCGAACTCGCCGTATTTCGGCCTGCGCAACCGGGCGCGCTCGGCGCACGATGCGCTGTTGATGTTGGGTCTCGATGTCGCCAGCCGGGCCGTCGCCACCATCAGCCTGCGCCAGGCTTTTCCGAGCAACGGCCAACTCGAACGTTTCTGGGGCGCATCGGCCCAGATTGCCGCGCTCTCGGGCTGGCTCGCCGAAGAGCTGCCGAACCGTCGAGTGCGTACCCACGACGCGTATACTTATGGGCTGTTTCGCGACTGCGGCATCGCCATGCTGCTGCGCCGCTTTCCGGGCTACCGGCAAACGCTGGAGCGCGCCAATGCCGATGGCGTGCTGACCTTTACGGCGGTCGAACAGCAAGAATTGCCCACCGATCACGCCATGGTCGGCTGTCTGCTGGCGCAAGACTGGTGGCTGCCGGAAGAAATCTGCCTGGCCATCCGTCACCACCACGACCAGTCGGCAATCGACCTCTTCGAGTCTGGTCTACCCGCCGCCAGCCGCTATCTGGTAGCCATCAGCCAGACGGCCGAACATCTCGTCCAGCAACTTACCGGCGGCAGCCGCACGCAGGAATGGAGCAAGCTCGGCGGCTCGTGCTTGCGCCTGCTCAAGCTGGCCGAAACAGACCTTGGCGATCTCCACGAAGGGGCGGAAGAGGTGCTCAGAACGGTCGACTGAGGTCACTGGACAGGCCTGCCGTCCAGGGGCCTCCCGGACGACGAGGCGTCTCCGACGCGCGCCTTGAGTTTGTCGATGATCATCGATGCGGCCTGCTCGATCGAGCGATGCGTGACGTCGATGACGGGCCAGGCGCGCCTGATGAATAGGCGGCGTGCTTCGAGAACCTCCTTGCGCAGGGCGTCGGCATCGGTGTAGTCGGTACTGGTGTCCTGCTGCAGCGCCTGCAGGCGGGCGGAGCGCACCTTGGCCAGGCGCGTCGGATCGACGACCAGCCCGACGACGAGCGGTCCGTGCGCGTTCATCAAACCGGCCGGCAGCGGTGCGCCCGGCACCAGCGGCACATTGGCCGCCTTGATGCCGCGCGAGGCCAGATACATGCAGGTTGGCGTCTTGGTCGCCCGCGACACGCCGACGAGGACCACGTCGGCGCCCTCGAGATCGTCGCTGGCCATGCCATCGTCGTGGGCGAGGGCGTACTTCATGGCTTCGACGCGGCGGTAGTAGTCCTCGTCGAAGGCATCGCCGGAGCTGTGATGAAGCTGCACCGGGGCGCCGGCGTGCGCGGCCAGGCGGCCGATCAGCGGTTCGAGCGCGAAATCGCACGGCAGGTCGAGCCGGCGGCAACCCTCCTCGAGCGCTTCCCGGATGTCGGTATGGCTGATGCTGTGCAGGACGTAGCCAGGCGAAGCGGCGAGCGCGCCGAGGATCTCGGGAATCTGGCCCAGGCGGCGGACCATCTTCCACAGTCGCCGCTCGACCTCGACACCTGCGAGCTGCGCGACCGCATTGCGCGCCAGCATCTCGACCAGTTCGCCCGAGGCGTGTGAGACGAGGTGCAGGACGAGTGTCTTGCTCATGATGGTTCTCCGGGCCTGGCCTCTGCCATCGCCTAGCGGTGGTAGCCGCCGTCGAGGCGCAGCACGGTGCCGTTGATCATGACATTCTTCAGGACGTGCAGGATCAGCATGGCGAACTCGGCGGCATCGCCGAAGCGGTGCGGAAACGGGATCTGGTGGGCGAGCCGGGAATCGAGGTTCTTCTCCATGTTGAACAGCGTCTGGGTGCCGAACAGGCCGGGGGCGATGCCGACGACGCGGATGCCCAGCGGACCGAGCTCGCGCGCGGCAGGCAGGATCATGCTGACGACGCCGCCCTTGGAGGCGGCGTAGGCCGCCTCGCCGCTCTGTCCCTCGTAGGCCGCGACCGACGCCGTCGACAGGATGACGCCGCGCTCGCCGTTGGCCAGTGGCTGCAACTGCGCCATGTCGGCGGCGGCGAGCCGCATCATGTTGAAGGTCGAGATCAGGTTCACCTCGACGAGTTGCCGGAAGTCGTCGAGCGGCATCGGGCCGTCGACGCCGACGATCGGCTCGGAGTGGCCGCGGCCGACGCAGTGCACGAGGACGCGCGCCGCGCCATGCGCAGCACGCGCCGTCGCGACGGCATTCTCGGCGGACAGCGAATCGGCGACATCACAGTGAATCGCGAGGCCGCCGATCTCCTCGGCGACCTTCTGCACTCCGTCGCCGTCGATGTCGATCACGGTCACCTTGGCACCCGCCTCGGCCAGATAGCGGGCCGTCTCCGCGCCCAAGCCAGATGCTGCTCCGGTGACCACCGCCGGGCACGCCCACAGATCCATTCACTGCCTCCCTGTTCGCTCGGCCTGCACGGCCGCTGTCGGTTCGGATTATCGTCGCTCGGGCGATGCTAAGCAAACCCGAGCCTTGTCCAACGTGGTATGAGCCTGAACGAGGATCGTGTTTCCACCCAGGAATGAGCCTGAGCGAAAGAAATTGCGGGTGAAGTGAGGTGTGGGTTGATCATCGCAAGGATGGTGATCAACATGAACGAAGCACGGCTGACCACGATCGAGCAGATCGAGCAGTTTCTCACCGCCAGCGGCTCGATAGAGTTCTCGGCGGCAGACGACAACGGCGAGCGGTATGGGCACATCAGTCGCGTCCTCGCACGTTTTGACTACCCCGGTCGCAACAAGCGCGAGCGCGGCGTGCTGCTGAGGTACCTGCAGCACACCAGCGGCTACAGTCGGGCTCAGGTGACCCGCCTGGTGACCCGTTGGCAGTGTAACCGCCTGGCGGCGGTCCCCTTGGTCAAGCGCTACCGTGCGCCTGCCGCGCCCTTTGCACGCAAGTACACCGCCGTCGACGTGGCGTTGCTCGTGGAGATGGACCAGGCCCATGAAGACGTCTGCGGGCCGGCCATCGCGCACCTTCTGCAACGGGCCTACCGGGACTATGACGATCCCCGTTACGAGCGCCTGGCCAAGCTGTCCGTCTCGCACCTGTACAACCTGCGCAAGAGCGCCGGCTATCAGGCCCGGCGCAGGAGCTTCACCAAGACCCGCCCGGTGTGCAACGCGATCGGCGTTCGCAAAGCCCCCGGCCCGGAGGGACGCGCCGGCTTTGTACGCATCGATACCGTTCATCAGGGCGATCAGGACGGCGTCAAGGGCGTCTATCACATCACCTGCGTCGATGCCGTCAGCCAGTGGCAGGTCGAGGCATGCGTAGAAGGCATCAGCGAGGCCTTTCTGTTGCCGGTGCTGGCTTTGATCATCGATCAGTTCCCGTTCGTCATTGTCGGTTTTCACTCCGACAACGGCTCCGAGTACATCAATCATCACGTTGCGAGCCTACTCGAGAAGCTGCGCATCGAGCAAACCAAGTCACGCTCCCGGCACAGTAACGACAACGCCCTGGCCGAGAGCAAGAATGCCAGCGTGGTCCGCAAGCACATGGGCTACGACCATATCCCGCAGGCGTACGCCAAGCCGATCAACGCGTTCTACCAGGATACCTTCAATCCCTGGCTCAATCTGCACCGCCCGTGCCTGTTCGCGACCTTGATCACCAATGACAAGGGCAAGACCGTCAAGCGCTACAAGCCTCAGGAGGTGAAGACGCCACTCGAGTGTTTGACCCAGCTGGCGCCACTGGGTCGGGTCACCTTCAAGCCGGGCATCACCTTGGAGGCCTTGCAGATTCAGGCCAGGTCACAAACCGATCTGGCGGCCGCCCAGGCCATGCAATCCGCCAAGCGCGAACTCTTTGCCGGCTTCGTCAAACCCAAGCGCCGAGCCTGACACGTACCGGCGACGACGCCAGCCGAAAGCCTGCCGCGCTGCGCTTGACAGACGGACGAATGGCTGCGCCATCTGCCCGCCGGAAGCCCTGCGGGCAGCAAAGCGTACAACCGGAATAAATATTCCCTTAACACCCAAGATCAAAACCAACCCGCCAGGATCATCTCAACGCCCCCGGCGGAATCCGTTAGACTGCCCTTTTCAACCCCTCAGCCCACATCACCGCGTCACCCACTCCGTCGCTCCTTCAGGCTCATACCTGAATTGGAAAATACCCCGAGCCATGTGCCGCGTGCTCGCTTGCCGGCTGCCGACTCCTGTCGAATTTCTTTACACCAATCGCTGAGCCCGATCCAGGAGTTCACATACCCCATTGGTTTTAAACAATAGTTATGTAGTGGTCAGGATCTTGCTTATGATTTGTGTTCGCATTCTGCGCGAGCCAGAGGTCGTATCGCCATGTCGCTTTCAGCGAGAGGAGAATCATGATGAATTCAGTCTTCAAGGCCGCCGCAGCGGTCGCCGCCTTGCTGTTGGCCCCGGTTGCGGGGGCCACTCTGGTCACCTTCGAGGCGGCTGGTGTCGATCCTGCCGCAATCACCCCCACGCGCGATGCCTTCCGCGTGGCCGTCGGTGGTGGTGTCGTTGCCGGGGCCAACGGCTCCTTCGGCGGCGTTCGTCGCGAGATCAACTGGGATGGCGTGCCTGACGCACGGGCCGATCCCAGCCTCCTGCCAGCCAATTTCTTCAACGTCAATTCGCCGCGGGGAGCGGTTTTCAGCACGCCGGGGACCGGTTTCCTGGTGAGCGCCAACGCTGGCCTGGCCACCCCGACGCTCTTCGGTTTCCCGGGTGACTTGCAGACGTTCAGCGCGCAGCGGCTGTTTACGGCCGTCGACAGCACTATCACCGACGTCACGTTCTTTGTTCCGGGGACAGGCATCGCCGCGACGACGAGCGCTTTCGGCGTCGTCTTCGTCGATGTCGAAGGCCCTGGTACCAAGATCGAGTTCTTCGACGCGACCGACAAGCTGATCTTTACGCGCGACGTTCTAATCGCGGGCAACCAGGGCTTGAGCTTCGTCGGCGCGGTTGCCGATGCTGGCGAGAAGATCAGTCGGGTGCGGCTCACCTCCGGCGCCAATTCCATTTTGTCCAATGGCAAGCGCGCCGACGAGACCACCGACATGGTGGTGATGGATGACTTCCTCTATGCCGAACCGACCCGCGCGGTTCCCGAGCCGTCGAGTCTGGCGCTGGCCGGTCTGGGTCTGCTGTGCGGCGTGGCCTGGTTGCGCCGCCGCCGGCAGGCGTCCTGACGCCAAGGGGCGGCGCTTCGGTAACCGGCCAGGCGACGGCGGCGCTCAGCCGATCGCCGTCGCCTGCGCCAGTCTTCCGCGCGGGCAGGGGCGTCCGGTCGAGTCGCTTCCCTGCCGGGAGCGCTCACACCGATCGGCTCTCGATGTGTTCGATCATCAACTGCGGCGTCTGCACGCCGTTGAAGTCGTTGATCGCCAGCCGATAAGCCGCGCGCATCGTCGCGCCCGGCGCCTGGTCGAAGTTGAACTGGATCGCGTCGAGTCGCTGCGCCCCCTTGCGCAGGCGTAGTTTGAGGTGCTTGTCCTTGAGAATGCGCTGGCTCTCGACGACGAACTCATCCTCGAACAGCGGTGCCGGGAAGCCCTGGCCCCAGACTTCGGCCTCGAGCAGTCGCGCCGTGGCGATCGACAAGTAGCCGGATTCGAGGCTGCCGTCGGTTTCCAGCGTGCGCGTGCGGTCGGCGGGGGCAAGCAACTCGTCCACGACCTGCGCGAAAAGCTCCTGGAAACGCGCGAAGTCGATCTCCCGCAGCGTCACCCCGGCAGCCATCGCGTGCCCACCGAAGCGCAGCAGCAGCCCGGGCGCCCGCTTGGCGACCAGATCCAGCGCGTCGCGCAGGTGCAGGCCAGCGATCGAGCGGCCCGAGCCCTTGATTTCGCCACCTTCGCCGCGGGCGAAGGCAAACGCCGGCCGATGCAGCTTCTCCTTGATGCGGGCAGCGACGATGCCGACGACACCCTGATGCCAGTCGGTGTCGAAGAGCGCCACGCCGGCGGCGGCCGGGCTGGCATCGAGCGCGGCGGTAGCCGCGGTGAGCTGGATCAGCGCCTGTTCCTGCATTCCCGATTCGATCTCGCGCCGCTGGCGATTGAGCGCGTCGAGTTGCTGGGCGATGTTCAGCGCTCGCCCCTCGTCGTCGGTGACCAGGCACTCGATGCCGAGCGACATGTCGGCGAGCCGGCCGGCAGCGTTGACGCGCGGGCCGATCATGAAACCGAGGTCGAAGGCCGAAGCCTGCGCCGGGTTGCGGCCGGCGGCGCGAAAGATGGCGCGTAAGCCCGGCGTCAGCCGGCCCGCACGGATGCGCTGCAGACCCTGGCTGACCAGCACCCGGTTGTTGTGGTCGAGCCTGACGACGTCGGCGACAGTCCCCAGCGCGACCAGATCGAGCAGCGTGGCGAGCCGGGGTTCGCGGCGGCCGCTGCTCTCCGCAAACCAGTTGCGCGCGCGCAGTTCGGCGCGCAGCGCCAGCATCACGTAGAAGATGACGCCGACCCCGGCGAGATGCTTGCTCGGGAAGTCGCAGTGCTCGAGATTCGGGTTGACGATACAGTCGGCGGCCGGCAGTTCGTCGCCTGGCAGGTGGTGGTCGGTGATCAGCGTCGCGATCCCCAGTTGCCGGGCGCGGGCCACGCCGTCGACGCTGGCGATGCCGTTGTCGACGGTGACGATCAGGTTCGGCTGGCGCGTCGCCGCCAGGTCGACGATGTCGGGCGACAGTCCGTAGCCGTAGGTGAAGCGGTTCGGTACCAGATAGTCGACGCATGCGCCAAAGGCACGCAGCGCCCGCATGCCGACCGCACAGGCCGTCGCGCCATCGCAGTCGTAGTCGGCGACGATCAGGATTCTGGCGTTCGCGGCGATGGCGTCGGCGAGCAGAACGGCGGCTTCGGCAGCGTGCGTCAGGCTGGCCGGTGCGAGCAGCGACGCCAGGTCGTAGTCGAGTTCGCTGCGGGCGCGGATCCCGCGCGCGGCGTAGAGGCGCGCCAGCAGCGGGTGCAGGCCCTGCTGTTCGAGTTGCCACTGGACGCGTTGCGAGACCGGGCGGCTGAGGAGGCGGGTCATTGGTCTGCCTTGGCCAACGCCTGGGCAATCGTCGCCAGCGGCTCGGGGCGACGCCATAGCTTCCATTGATCGCCGCGTTGGCTCTCCCAGGCCAGCGTCGCGTAAGCCGTCGGGGCTTCGAGACGCAGGTGGTCGATCCGGCCGCTGGCCAGCGCCCTTTGCAGCGGGGCAAACCAGCGCGCCTCGAGGTCGAGCAGACCAGCGCGCCAGGCATCGGCGTCTTCGTACTGGACCGCCCGCTGCAGCGCCTCGAGGACGATCAGTTGCCGGCCCGGCCTTGCCGCCGCCAGCAGCGCCCGCGCGTCATCCGGCAGTGGCCGAACCGGTACGCCGGCAGCGCGCCCCAGGCCGCGCGCCAGGGGGCTTTCGCTCCAGATGGCGGCGAAGTCGCGTGGGCTCGCCGGCGGCAACACCCCGGCACCCCACAGCCACAGACTGTTGATCGTCGAACGTTCCGCCTCTTCGCGCTGCTCGTTGGCAGGATGTCGATGCAGGACCATCTGCACTTCGTTGAGCAACTGACGCAGCCAGCGCATCTCGGGTCCGTCCGGCAATTGCCGGGCGACGCGTCGGCCGGCAACGACGGAGAGCGGCAGCACGTCGAAGTCACGGAAGTCTGTGGCGCGGGGAAGCTGCAGGTACCAGCGGTCGGCGGTGGCGACGTGGAAAACGCCGACGTCCGGGAACTGCCGGTTGAAGTCGTCGACGATGGCAGCGGCTTCGGCGAGTTCGATGCCGAGACTGGCGCCGTCGGCGAGGATCAGGCGCTCCTGGTGCAGGCGCAGATGCACCGGGTCGGCGCACAGCCAGCAGGCGTCTGCGGCGGCCGGCGGCGAGTCCTCGCCGAGTATCCGCAAGGCCGCGTAGGCGACGTTGCCGGCGAGCCCGAAGGTATCGGCGAGCGTGGCTTCGACCGACTGCGGCGGCCGCCGGTCGAGCTGGCCGCGTGCGATCAGCGTACCCAGGCCCGGGCAAGGCAAGGCGTCGAGGGCATCACGGTCATCCGGCTCGGGCCAGATCAGTTCGGGGACAACGAGGGTGATCTGCATACGAGTCTGGGCGGGGTGGACAGTGGCGGGGGCGCGAGCCGTGCGAGCGCGGCTGGCGGCAGGCGGCCGGCGTCGGCCGGAAGGCGCAGACGCCGCCGGAAAAGTGTAGCATAGCGGCCTTGCCGTTCAGGCGCTTCGCACTGCCACCCTGAGATGATCTGTCGCCGCCGATGGCCCTTCCCTACGAACTGCTGATCGGCCTGCGCTACACGCGGGCCAAGAAGCACAATCACTTCATTTCCTTCATTTCGCTGATTTCCATGCTCGGCATAGCGCTTGGCGTCGCCGCGCTGATCGTCGTCCTGTCGGTGATGAACGGTTTTCAGACCGAGCTGCGCGCGCGCATCCTCGCCGTCGTCTCGCACGTCCAGATCACCGGCGCCAGCGGCGAGATGAGCGCCTGGCAGGGGGTCGCCAGTCAGGCTGCCGGACACGAGCACGTCGTCGCCGCCGCACCCTTCGTGCAGGCGCAGGGCATGCTGGCCTTCGGACAAGCGGTGCGCGGCGCAGTGGTGCGCGGCATCCTGCCGGACCAGGAGGACAAGGTCGCCGACTTCCGCCCGCACATGAAAAACGGTGAGCTCGACGCCTTGCAGCCCGACAGCTTCACTATCATCCTCGGCAGCGAACTGGCACGCGCGCTCGGCGTTTTCGTCGGCGACCGGGTGACGCTGATTTCCCCGCAGGGCGTCGTCACGCCCGCCGGCGTCGTGCCGCGCCTGAAGACCTTCACCGTTGCCGGTCTGTTCGAGGTCGGCATGTACGAATACGACAGCGGCTTGGCGTTGATCCACCTCGCCGATGCGCAGCGCCTGTACCGCATGGACGACCGGGTTTCCGGCGTACGGCTAAAACTCGACGACCTGTTCGTGGCGCCGCGGGTGGCGCGCTCGCTGGCCAGCACGCTCGACACCGAGGCCTTCATCAGCGACTGGACGCGCAGCCATGCCAATTTCTTTCGCGCCGTGCAGATCGAGAAGAACATGATGTTCATCATCCTGTCGCTGATCATTGCCGTCGCGGCGTTCAACATCGTGTCGACGCTGGTCATGGCGGTGACCGACAAGCAGGCCGACATCGCCATCCTGCGCACGCTCGGCGCCAGTCCGCTGAGCATCATGGCGGTGTTCATCGTCCAGGGTGCGCTGATCGGTTTCATCGGTCTCGGCCTTGGCGTTGCCGGAGGCGTGGCGCTGGCGCTCAACGTCGACGTCGTCGTGCCCTTCATCGAGCGCCTGCTCGGCACGCAGTTCCTGGCCAAGGAGGTCTATTACATTTCCAACCTGCCGTCCGAACTGCAGTGGCGCGACGTGACGACGATCACCGGCGTCGCTTTCGTGCTGGCTCTGGTGGCCACGCTCTATCCGAGCTGGCGGGCAGCGCGCGTCAATCCGGCGGCTGCTCTCCGCTATGAGTGAGCCAGTACTGGCCTGCCAGGGCCTGCGCAAGATCTTCCGCCAGGGCGACACCGACGTCCCGGTGTTGCTCGGCGTCGACCTCGAAATCGGCGTTGCCGAGCGCGTGGCGATCGTCGGCGCTTCGGGTTCGGGCAAGAGCACGCTGCTGCACCTGCTCGGCGGTCTCGACGCCGCGACCAGCGGTCGCGTGCAATTGATGGGGCAGGACCTGGCGACGATCGACGATGCCCGGTGCGGCATCCTGCGCAATCGCCATCTGGGTTTCGTCTATCAGTTCCATCATCTGCTGTCGGAATTCAGCGCGCTCGAGAACGTCGCCATGCCGCTACTCATCCGGCGGCTGCCGCGCGCCGAGGCCGAGGCGCGCGCGGCGGTGGTGCTCGGCGAGGTCGGGCTTGGCCATCGGCTGCAGCACACGCCGTCGGAGCTGTCGGGCGGCGAGCGTCAGCGCGCGGCGATCGCGCGCGCACTCGTCACCGAGCCGGCCTGCGTGCTCGCCGACGAACCGACCGGCAATCTCGATCGGCAGACCGCCGAAGGCGTCTTCGAGTTGATGCTGGCGCTCAATCGCTCGCGGCAGACGAGTTTCGTCGTCGTCACCCACGATCCGGCGCTGGCCGGCCGCGTCGGGCGGATCCTGACGCTGCGCGATGGGCGCCTGCATTCGACGAGCGACTGAGCGCACGACGTGGGCAGTCCCGTTGCCGACGGGGCTGCCGGTTGCCATTATCGGCAAGGCTTGAAGACCTGGAGGAGTCTGACGATGCAAACCCTGTTCGCTCCCGCCATCGCGCTGCTCAACCGCCTCGGCTACACGAAGAAGTTTGCCATCATGGGGGCGCTCGCGCTGGTGGCCATCGCCGTGCTGCTGGCTGGCCTGTACCAGAGCCTGCACCGGGTGATCGACAGTTCGCAGCAGGAACTGGCCGGTCTCGAGGTGCTCCAGCCGATCGGTCGCCTGATTCAGCACCTGCAGGTGCATCGCGGCCTGTCGTCGGGCGTGTTGAATGGCAACGACGAGATGCAGGACAAGCGTGCTGCTCGCGAAAAGCAGGTGAGCGAGGCCTTCCAGGCGCTGGCGGCGAGATTGGCGCCCGAACTGGCCGCCGGCGAGGCGTGGAAGACGCTTGTCGCGGGTTGGGCGGCGATCGAGAAGGACGGCCTGGAGCTCATTGCGCGCGAGAACTTTCTCGCCCACAGTCGCCTGATCGAGGAATTGCTGGCCTTGCAGCGTAGCGTCGCCGATCACTACTCGCTGACCAATGATCCCGACATCGCCTCGACTTACCTGATCGATACCGCCGTCGAGAAGCTGCCGCTGGCGATCGAGAGCATGGGCCAGTTGCGGGCGCTGGGAACCGGGGTGCTGACCAGGAAGCAGCCGCTGGCGCTTTCGCAACAGGTCGAGTTCACGGTCTTGCTGGCCGGACTCAACTCGGCTGTCGGCAGTCTGCAGCGCAACGTCGAGAAAACCGCGCGCCACAACCAGGGCCGGCAGTCGGCGCTCGACGCTTCGGTCAAGGATCTGCGCACGGCCGCCGACAAGGTCGGCGAGTTGGTGAACCAGGATATTCTTTCGGGTACCTACGCGACGCTTCCCGATGACTACTTCGCGCTGACCACGACGTCGGTCGACAAGGGTTACAAGGAGTTGTTCGAGAGCCTGTTCCCGATCCTCGAACAACTACTGCAGCAGCGGGTCGACCGAGCAGAGCGAAACCTCAACCTGAGTGTCGCCACAGCCAGCGCGATCCTGCTGATCTATGCCTATGTCTCGATCGCTCTGTACTACGCAACGCTCGGCAGTATCGACCAGTTGGCCGCGAAGGCGCGAACCATCGCCACAGGCGACCTGAGCGTGCGCGTCGATCTGGGCACCCGCGACGAACTGATGCTGGTCGGCGATAGTCTCAACGAGATGGTGGCGGCGTTCCGCGATCTGCTCCAGAAAGTGCAGCGTAGCGCCAACGAAGTCCTCGGCGCGACGCAGAAACTTGCCGCTTCGGCGGCGCGTGTCAAGCAGGGCAGCGAGCAGCAGAGCGAGGCCGCATCGACGATGGCGGCGGCCGTCGAGGAAATGACCACGGGGATCGATGACGTCTCGGCCAACGCACAGGACGCCGACCGGATCGCCGCGCGCGCCGGCGAATTGTCGGCCGACGGTAGCCGCGTGGTCGGCGACGTCGTCCAGGCGATCGAGCGGATTGCCGAGGTGGTGCATCAGTCGGCGTCCATCGTCGCCGACCTGGGGACGCGCTCGGAACGGATTTCGGCGATCGTCAACGTGATCCGGGAGATCGCCGATCAGACCAACCTGCTGGCGCTGAACGCGGCGATCGAGGCGGCGCGCGCCGGCGAGGCGGGGCGCGGCTTCGCCGTGGTGGCCGACGAGGTGAGAAAGTTGGCTGAACGGACCAGCCGGTCGACGAACGAGATCGCGGAGATGATCGAGGCGATCCAGGGCGGTACGCGGGCGGCGGTGGCAAGCATGAATGTCGGCGTCGGCCGTGTCGGCGAGGGCGTCACTCTGGCCACGCAGGCCGGTCGATCACTGGCCGAAATCGGCGGCAACGCGCAGCAGGTTGTCGAGCGGGTGGCCCAGATCTCGCATGCTTTGCGCGAGCAGAGCGCGGCGAGCAGCGAGATCGCCCGCAATGTCGAGAGAGTCGCCCACATGGCCAGCGAGAACTCGGCGGCGGTCGCCGGCAATGCCGCGACGGCGAGGCAACTCGACAGCCTTGCGCAAGGTCTCGAGGCGGAGGCGAACCGCTTCAGACTCGGCTGAAGCGCCCGGCGCGCCGGGTCCGGCACGCGGACCAGCGAACCAGGCCGCACGTGCTCGATGCTGGTCAGCGCGTCGTCAGGCGCCTGCATGGCGCCTGCTCGCGCTGACCGGCGACGATCGCCCCAGCAGGACTACGCCGGCACGAGCCGCCATCGTCGAGGCGGTTTTCAGGTCTAATGCGGAATGCGCACCGGTATTGTCGCCTTCGCTCTCGGTGTCGGCTTTCTGCAGACGCAGGAGACTCTGCCGGCCTGGTCGCCCGTCGTGGGCGCGCTGGTCGCCGCGCTCTCGTTCCTGCTCTGGCAGGCACGCCGGCAGGATGCCATCAATCGCTCCGTATCGCTGTTCGCCTGCGCACTGCTGGGTTTCTCGTGGGCGGCGCTGTTTGCCGACCAGCGCTTGCAGGACCACCTGCCGGAGGCGTGGGAGGGCCGTGATGTCGATGTCGTCGGGGTGGTCGCTACCCTGCCGCAGGGCTTCGAGCGCGGCGAGCGTTTCTCTTTCGATGTCGAGTCGGTGCTGACGCCGGGCGCGCAACTGCCGCAGCGGATCATGCTTTCCTGGTACCACTGCTGGCTGGAAGACGAGTGGCGCGATGGACTGGCGATTCGCCCGGGTGAGCGCTGGCGTTTCACGGTTCGTCTGAAGCGTCCGCACGGCAACGCCAATCCGCATGGCTTCGACTACGAGGCCTGGCTCTTCGAGCGCGGACTGCGGGCCACCGGCTACGTGCGTCCGCGCGCCGATGCGCAGCGCCTGGACGACTTCGTCTGGCGGCCCGGCTACGCGATCGAGCGCCTGCGTGAGGGGGTTCGCCGATCCTTCCTTGAAGTCCTGCCCGATGCTCCCTATGCGGGAGTTCTCGTGGCGCTGGCGATCGGCGACCAGCAGGCCATTCCCATAGACCAGTGGCGTCTGTTCCGACAGACGGGCGTGACGCACCTGATGTCAATATGGAGACAACCAAGACAAACTATTTTCGAGCAGCACTTTCTATGGGCGGCATACCTTCGGTGATATTCATTGCACCTGGTGAAACGTCATTTCACAGGCTGAAAGGCTGGCAGGTCAGTGACCTGACAGCCTATGTACACCGACCACAAGATGGTATCTAATACACTTGCGGCATATGTCGTGGCCATATTGGAGAGCAAGGTGAAAGGTACTATGGGAGTGTTCATCCTGGGTGAGACAGACTACGTTTCCTACCAGCACACGTTCAAGGAAGCGAAGGAATCAGCAGATCACGGCGCATCATACATCGCGCAACACCTCAAGCGAGAGAGTGATCCAGTCAGCATTGTCGGCTTGATGCTTGACGCTGATTGGATGGCCACAGCAACCCACGAGCAGAAAGGCGTGATGGGCGGTATCATTTCTGGCATCTGCTGGGACACAGTGTTCCAGTCGCGAACCTATCATTCAGAGCAACACTCTCGCTTCAAGTCGCCGTGCTTCCTCTTCACCGCCTTCAAGCAAAATCTTGACGACGACGGCTATCGGTACTTCCTGCGATTGGTTGGAGTCGTTGAGTGGAAAGACCTTGGTTTAATGCATATCCTTATACACAACTCACCCCGGGGCCGCCTCACGCATGAACTGGAGACCGACGACGCAGTCCATGACGCGCTGCAACCCGATCCAGATGGTTTTGACTCCGGGCTCGCCGTCGCCTTTGCGCGCCAGGAAACCGCCGAGCATGGCCACCAATCGCAGGACCTGGTTGAGAGTTGGTGGGTCAGCCGGAGGTTTCTTTTTGTTGAGGAGATAGGCGGCATGCCATTCATCTTGGTCGAAGAACAAGTCGGCTGGCAAGTCTGGACAGGTCCGGCCGAATCGCATCAGCATCGCAATGCGCCAGGAAACGATGAGGTACAGCGCGATGGCGCGTTGCAGGCCGTCGATCGTGCGCAATTGCAGGGACTCGATCCGGCAGCCGTTCTTGAGGATGTGGAAGAGGATCTCGATCTCCCAGCGCGCGCGATACCAGTCAATCAGCTCCGCCACCTCGGCGAGCGTCTCGGCGGTGCGATTGGTCAGCAGGCGCCACTCAACCGGGGTGCTGCCGGCAGGGGGGTCGATCTCCTTGGCTACCACACAGGTAGCTCGGATCGTTTTGTTCTTGCCATGCGGAAGATCGACGACGCGCGCCCAAAGTTGCTGGCGCACTACGCGAGCCTTCTGGCCATGTCTCGCCGGCAGGGTGAAAGAGATTCCGCCGAGTTCCTCACCAGACGTCACCGTTTGCCACAGCTTCTGGCCGTCGGGCAGCGCTCGATCGTGCTGGGCACGCAGCAACCAGTCGGCCGGGGTCTCCAATTCGCCGGCACGGGCCATCAGTTCGATCATGTCGGACTCGCGGTCGGCGACGTAGACCAGCCGGGTGTCCGGCAACTCCGCCGCCAACTCGGCCACTCGTTCATAGCCCTCGACCCAGCGCGTGCTCTCTTTGATCCCTGGGCGCTGGCCGTTGGCGTCTTTCGGCTCGCGCGCCCACATCCACGCATCCAGAACCCCCAAGGGCTCGCGATCCGTACTCACTGCGTACGTCGGATGCACGTACAGACCGCGCTGAGCTTCATAGCTCAATGGGCCCAAGCCGTCGATGCTTTGCCCGTTGAAGTCCAGTTCGGTCGTGTCCTGCAGCATCAGCACGACCTTGTGGCAGGCGATCCGCGTCCGCGAGCACGACCAATGAGGTCTCAGGATGCCCTCCCACGTGACGGCATCATTGTCCAGGAAGCGGTAGGCCGCAATCGTCTCCGACCAGCCCGAACACGCCGACGGGATACTCAGTGTCGGTTTGGCCGCCAGCGTGTCCAACAACGTGATCGCTCGCTTGTTCAGTCGTCGGTCCCCCAAGTCAAGTTCCTTCAGCTCCTCCCCAGCCCAGCCCATTCTGCCACCTTCTCAAAAAAAATCGGCAGCTTACAACGAGATGCTAAAGTTGTGTATAAGGATATGGGTTTAATGTGCCTTGAGACCATCCAGGCATTCAGGCTCGTGCAAGCGCAGAATCCGCTTGTCTACGCAGCTGATTCGGCTTGCAACGCCCTTTAGGAGAATGAGATGGAAACGTATGAAGAAATGTATAACAGGTTGAAGGATGATTTCACGCTCGTGATGGATTATACCACATACGAACCGCCCACAAATCATCGTTTCAAGGTGGTTGTATATGACGTGAGGTATTACGACAACGAGGACACTCGCCTGATTGCCGAGGACTTCGTGGATTACTTCGATGAGTATAATCAAAATGGTAAGAAGGCGTTCGAGAATGATGAGCAAGCGCGAGAGCACTTCTTGCAGAAGGCACACCAGGCTATGGGCTGGAACATCGCTGATTGTCGGGTGTTGATTACCATAGAAAGTTAAAGTTTTTTCACCCGAGCAGTTTCTTTTACCGACCGACGAACCCAGCGGCCACGTTATATGCACTGGCGGAGCAGGGTGTCGGCACTATGCGATTTGCAGTAATGCGCGCAGAAAAGGGGCCCGCGCAGAAAAGGGACCAGGCTCACGATTCCATTCAAGCAAGAGCGCGATCCAGTCAGTTTCGTCGACCTGATGCTCGGCGCGGATTGGATGACGACAGCCAACGACCACCAGAAAGGCGTGATGGGCGGTATCATCTCGGGCATCTGTTGGGCCACGGCGTTCCAGTCGCGGACCTGCCATTCAGAGCAGCACTCCCGCGTTCGATCAGCTTGCTTTCTCTTCGCGTCGTTCAAGCAGAGCCCCGACGACGACGGCTATCGGTAGTTTCTGCGAATGGTTGGCGTCGTGGACTGGAAAGAGCTTGTGCTAAATTGAGACTGGTTTTTTTGTAGTTTGGCGGCGGTCGCCGGCAATGCCGCGACGGCGAGGCAACTCGACAGCCTTGCGCAAGGTCTCGAGGCGGAGGCGAACCGCTTCAGACTCGGCTGAAGCGGTCTGCGCGCCGGGTCCGGCGAGCAGACCAGAGAGGCAGGCCGCACGTGCTCGATGCTGGTCAGCGCGTCGTCCGGCGCCTGCATGGCGCCTGCTCGCGCTGACCGGTGACGATCACCCCAGCAGGATTACGCCAGGACGACCCGCCATCGTCGAGGCGGTTTTCAGGTCTAATGCGGAATGCGCACCGGTATTGTCGCCTTCGCTCTCGGTGTCGGCTTTCTGCAGACGCAGGAGACTCTGCCGGCCTGGTCGCCCGTCGTGGGCGCGCTGGTCGCCGCGCTCTCGTTCCTGCTCTGGCAGGCACGCCGGCAGGATGCCATCAATCGCTCCGTATCGCTGTTCGCCTGCGCATTGCTGGGTTTCTCGTGGGCGGCGCTTTTCGCCGACCAGCGCTTGCAGGACCACCTGCCGGAGGCGTGGGAGGGCCGTGATGTCGATGTCGTCGGGGTCGTCGCCACCCTGCCGCAGGGCTTCGAGCGCGGCGAGCGCTTCCCCTTCGATGTCGAGTCGGTGCTGACGCCGGGCGCGCAACTGCCGCGACGGATCATGCTTTCCTGGTATCACGGCTGGCTGGAAGACGAGTGGCGCGATGGACTGGCGATTCGCCCGGGTGAGCGCTGGCGTTTCACGGTTCGTCTGAAGCGTCCCCACGGCAACGCCAATCCGCATGGCTTCGACTACGAGGCCTGGCTCTTCGAGCGCGGACTGCGGGCCACCGGCTACGTGCGTCCACGCGCCGATGCGCAGCGCCTGGACGACTTCGTCTGGCGGCCCGGCTACGCGATCGAGCGCCTGCGTGAGGGGGTTCGCCGATCCTTCCTTGAGGTCCTGCCCGATGCTCCCTATGCGGGAGTTCTCGTCGCCCTGGCGATCGGCGACCAACAGGCCATTCCCACAGACCAGTGGCGTCTGTTCCGGCAGACCGGTGTGACGCACCTGATGTCGATCTCTGGCCTGCATGTAACGATGGTGGCGGCGCTGTCCGCCGGCCTTGTCGGCTGGCTGTGGCGGCGCAGCGAGCGGCTGATGCTCTTCTTGCCGGCGCCGAAGGCGGCGACCGCTGCCGGCTGGCTGGCCGCTTTGGGCTATTCGCTGCTCGCCGGTTTTGCCGTGCCGACGCAGCGCACCCTGTACATGTTGAGCGTGGTGGCACTGGCCCTGTGGTCGGGTCGCAATCTGGGGGTCAGCCGCAGTCTGTTGCTGGCGCTGCTGCTGGTGCTCCTGCTCGATCCGTGGGCGGTTTTGTCGCCGGGCTTCTGGCTCTCCTTCGCTGCCGTCGGGCTACTGTTCTTTGTTGGCACGGGACGCATCGGTGCCGCGCGTGGCTGGCGAGCCGCACTCGCGAACTGGGGCGCGACGCAGTGGGCGGTGACCGTCGGGACGCTGCCCTTGCTGCTCTTTCTGTTCCAGCAGTTTTCGCTGGTTTCGCCGCCGGCCAACGCGGTGGCGATCCCGCTGGTCAGCTTCGTGATTACGCCGCTGGCGCTGGTATTCGCGGTCATTCCCTGGCCGCTGCTGCTGCATTTCGATCACTGGCTGTTGGCCGGATTGATGCGCTTCCTCGAATGGCTGGCCGTCTGGCCGGTCTGGGAACAAGCGGCACCCCCTTTGGCCGCAACCCTGCTCGCCGTGCCGGGCGCCATCTGGCTGTTGCTGCCGCGCGGCTTCCCGGCGCGCTGGCTTGGCGTCTGCCTGCTGCTGCCGGCGCTGCTCTGGCCGGCGCCGCGGCCGGCGTTGGGTGATGCCTGGGTGGACGTGCTCGATGTCGGCCAGGGACTGGCAGTGGTCGTACGTACTGCCGAGCACACGCTGCTCTACGATACCGGGCCGCTGTACAGCGCCGAGTCCGACGCCGGTCAGCGCATCGTCGTGCCCTATCTGCGTGCCACCGGTGTCAGGGAGCTTGACACGCTGATCGTCACGCATCGCGACAAGGACCATTCCGGTGGCGTCGTCGCCGTACAGCAAGCCCTGCCGATCGCGCGCACGCTGTCGTCGGTTCCCGAACTCGTCGGTGAGCGCTGTGTTGCTGGTCAGGCCTGGGAGTGGGATGGCGTGCATTTCACGATCCTGCACCCACAGGCCGACGACTACGAGCGCAAGGCCGCCAAGACCAACAACATGAGTTGTGTGCTGCGCATCGAAAATGCCTTCGGCAGCGTTCTGCTCACCTCCGACATCGAGGCGCGCGACGAGCAGGCGCTGCTGGCCCGGGCAGCAGACCAACTACGCAGCGACGTGCTGCTCGTCCCGCACCACGGTAGCGCCACGTCGTCGACGCCTGACTTCGTTGCTGCCGTCGCCGCGCGTGACGTGATCATTCCGGTCGGCTACCGCAACCGCTTCCAGCATCCGCGGCCCGATGTCGTCGCACGCTACGCGGGCAGCCGGCTGTGGCGCAGCGATCGCGATGGCGCGGTACGCATCGACCTGGCCAGCGGCCTCGCGTTGTCCTCCTATCGCGGCGAATATCGTCGGTACTGGCAGGGACGCTGAAACGCTGGGCAGTGGTCTGCCCTGTATTCCTCGCTCTGCCCTTCGCGCCTGTTTGGCCGCTATTGCAGACACGCGTGTCACTCAGGCTTGGCCTTCGCGCAGTAACAAACGTTAGCCAGATCGGCAAAGTCGTCATCTTGGGTCCACACGTTCGAAACGCAATCGAAGTCGATGCCTTCGGTGGTCTTTGGTGCTGAAAGTTTGGTGGACCATGCTGCGGCCGCACCCCAAAGGGGCCAGACTCACAATTCCACTCGTCCTCTCTTGAACAGGGCGGGCATTGCGGTGTTGCGGTTGGGATGGGCTCTAACGTGGAAGCGTCTCTCTGGAGCGGAAGGTTAGACGACGTTGAGCAATGAGAACCTACGCGGGAACCACCGCCTGGGCTACGAGCTTGACGCCCAGTGCCGCGCACACGCGAGACACGGTATCGAAGCGCGGGAGCGCATCTGACCGCAGCGCCCGGTAGAGGGCCTCGCGCGTGAGACCGGACGCCCGCGCGATCTCGGTCATGCCGCGCGCGCGGGCAATCGTGCCGAGCGCATGGGCGAATTCGGCCGGATCGTTCTCTTCAAGAACGATGGTCAGGTACTCGGCAATAGCCTGCTGGTCAGGTAAATGCTCGGCCATGTCGAATTCCGGCAACTCGGCAACCTTGATCCTTTTGGTCATGGTTCAATCCTCCACGGTAGCGGCCAACGTGATGGCCTTGGCAATATCGGCGGCCTGCGTAGACTTGTCGCCACCGCCTAGCATCACGATCAGCGCCGCGCCGCGCTGCACGTAGTACATGCGCCAGCCCGGCCCGAAGTGTTCGCGCATCTCGAACACGCTCTCGCCGACCGGCTTGACATCACCCAGGTTACCCGCCTGCGCTTTCTCCAAACGCCGCGCCAGGCGACGATGCGTCATGCTGTCACTGAGGCCGGAAAGCCACGCGGAAAACTCGGGGATGAGTTCACCCCAAAGGGGCCAGACTCACAATTCCATTGAGACCTGTCTAGGCTCTCCCTCCCCAGTCCCGTGTGCCATGGGCTTTTTCGGTCGGCCCCGCGGTCGGGCTTCGCGTCGGTGCCCCATCGCCTTTTCAATGCTGTCAAGGAAGCGCGCGTCCCCCAGCGGTTGTCCCTGGCCCATCGCCATGCGGATCCCGCCTATCACCTCGGCGTCGAGTTCTGATCGGAACAATTCCCTATACGACACCAGCCGCTCAGCGCGGCTCTCTCCCAAGCCCAGATAGACTTCATGAGGCGTCAACAACGGGTCGGCCTCCCCGAGTCCGTTGGCCCGATAACTGCTCCAACGATAGCGCGCCGGATCATCCACGATCGCCGCACGAACTGGATTCAGTTCAATGTAGCGCTGACAGACGAGCAAATAGTCATCGGCCTGTACCAGCGATGACTTGTAACGGCCGTCCCACAAGGTGCCAGTGCGCCGGTAAGCTCTGTTGACGTACTGCACATAGCGCCTGCCGAGCGAGATCATCAACCGGCACACAGCCGTCGCTTCCGGCGGCGTCACGAGCAGATGCACGTGGTTGGTCATTTGCACATACGCATGAAGCTGGCAGCCGATCGCCTTGGTAGCCTCCCCCAGCCATTCCCGATAGGCGAGGTAGTCGTCCTCGGCGAAGAAGCATGCGTCGCGGTTATGCCCCCGCTGAACGATGTGCAGGGGCAGGCCGGGGAGATGAATTCGGGTACGACGAGGCATGCGGGAAGTATAGCAGATTAAATTGAGCCTGGCCCCTTTAGCCACAAGAAGTTCTGGCCGACAAAAGCAAGTAACTCGGTATGAAAATCCGAGTAGTGCTTGTGATATTCCATCTCCGCAAAAACCATTCAAGCCTCAATGTGAGACGCCCAACGTAGAATTAACCGGCGCCGGCAAGAGCGCCGCCGGACAAGCAACCACGCTGCACCGGCGTCCAGTTGAATGCCGGGTTAGCCATTTTGGTTCTCACTTGAGTACTGCCAAAGAGCCATATCTAACTCTCTGACGGAGAGATTATGAGCGGTTGCAACAGAGCGACAAATTTCAACGTATTCGTTCCAGAATGCGAATGTGTACTGTGAGGGTTGGTCGATTCCAAGGCTCCATATAGCCCTGAAATCTAGAATGGGGTACGTTTGGTCAACGCAGAAGTGCAATATAACAGAGGCCGTTGGAAATTGAACGCCTGAAAGTAGCGTGAGCGAACCCAGCCTAGACTCTTCGCATTGTGCCGAAAAGGAAAAGGTTGTTATTTCTCTAACAAGCGGCTCGGGGTTCTTTAGAGCAAGGTCTGAGCGTCTTTTTGATTTCCAGTGACATATCTCGTGTAATTGAGTGGTAGTTAAATAGCCCTGATTTGGCCCAATTTGATGGTATTTTTCAAGATTGGCTTCGGCGCTGAAATTGTAGCGACCTTGATAGTCTTTTAGCTCTCCAGTAGGAATGCGTAGTGAGTAGTTGATGGGCATATATGGCTAACGTGGAGTTGAGGGGGCTGCGCGGCTTTTTGCGCAGGTCCCCTCGAACGCAGGGTTAGGCTGCACTTTCATATGACAATGATGCCGGAACAGGGCGCAGGCAAATAGATTTGCATTGATTCGTATTGGTCGGAGTTGTCATATATCCGCAGAGCAAGGTTCTCTGTGAATTGAATTTCGATGGTTCGTTCATCGATCACGATGCCCTTGGTTACTTGCTCGTTGAGTAAGCGATGGTAGGCCAAAGACGACCAGCCTTCTGCTTCAGTCCAGTTTGCAACAGGTTCTTCTCGGCAAAGCACGGTTGCCTGACTTTGCACAGCAATTGTGGCTCCGGAGCCAAACTTGAATTGCACATCGTATTTGCCGATAGCAATTTGATCGAGTGAAGACCCAACGCAAAAGCCCAAGTCAAAATTCGGAGCGAAGCGGTACATGTGCAGCCTAACGTTCGAGCTAACCGGCACGCGGAGGCAGGCAGCGTAAGGCTGGCGCGCGACAGTGGCGAAGCCGCTGCGCGCCAGCCTTACGCTGCCTGCCGTAGCGTGTCCGGTTGAGCGAGGGGTTAGGCGCCACCAGCGACGACAGTGTAGTGACTGAATTCATAAGTCCTGCCAGCTGACGAGACTGTGCGCCTACTTCACGTTCTGAGCGATTCGCCATAAAACGCCTGACGGATCAAAGAGCGTGAAGTCTCGCATTCTCCAGGGTTGTAGTTCAACCTGGCCGAGCGCGACTTTGTACTTCTCTGCGAGTCCGGACTCCGTGATCTTCCGGTGCCAGTCATCTACGTCCTCCACGAGCAGATGCATCATGAAGTTCTGGATGTGTTCGTCAACGCAGAAGTCCTGAAGCAGGAAGCTGGCGTGGTCGTGGTGGAAGTACGCGACACCTCCACCGTCAGAGGCCATGGTGAAGCCGAGGTCCTGATAGAAGCGCTTCGATAGTTCGAAGTCTCTGGCCGGAACGAATGCCTTGACTTCGGTGACACGTAGATTGGGCATGGTGTTTCCTGTGGCGCCTAACGTTGGAGTTGAGCTGCGGACGCAAGCACGCGAAGCGTGCATGTGGCCGTCGGCTCGAACAACTGGTTAGCCCGCACTGTTGGCCTCGACAAGTGAGCGAACTGATGGGCGCTCGACGAGATGCGCAATGTAGACACCATCGACGACCTCAATGCGCAGTCGAAAGACCGTGCTGTCATCGTACGTGGCGCGCTCGCGAGTAGTGGCATTCGTGTCTTTGGCGATGGTGAGCACGCCGAATGCCTCGACACCAGGCGTGGACGCCGCGTAGTGGGCATTTCGCGCGATCTCTTCCGCACCGAGGCGAGAATCAGCCTCCTCAGGAATCTCGCGAGGCCGGCGGAGCGACGTGGGATACAGCACGTACTGCCTATTCTTGACTTCGTCACTCCAGAGGGTGAATAGCGCGCGCCGACCGTCAGCGGACACGGCGGACCACGACCAGCGCGTGTTCCTCAGAGGACAACCGAGGTAGGCGAAGAAGTCCGAGAAGGTGCGCATAGCAATGCGTGCGGGCTAACGTGATGTCGCAAACCTAATTGACGCAGAGTTTTGCGTCAGCATGCTGTGTGAATGTAAAGTAAGCGATGAACTTCCAACGGAAACAAGGAGATAGGGCATGGGCACGTTCACTAAAAATTCCGACAAGTGCGTCAATGCCAATGGCGTTGTTGGGCCTCCCAACAGGCTCCTTGACCAACTCTCCGAAAGCATTCGCCGCAAGGACTATAGCATACGGACGGAGCAGGCTTACAGGGGCTGGGTACGGCGTTTCGTCCTTTTCCATGGCCAGCGCCTCCTTTTCCATGGCAAGCGCCACGCAATCGTTCACTCCCCTATGCTGTAGCCGGAATGACAGGGATGGGGGGCAGCGGCAAACCCTTGCGAGCGGCGATGACGGTGGCGAGGTACTGCGAGACAGAAGCGGCGCGACAGCGACAGGTTTCGACAAGGCTGGCGAGCAGAGCAAAGGCGCGGGAGCCCTGTTCAGAGCGTGTGTCGTAACTGATGTGGCGCGCAGAACCCAGGGGGCCAGGCTCACAATCTCACAGAGATCTGTCCACGCTCTCGCTCTCCAGCCTTCTGTGGTGGAGGCTTTTTCGGTCGGCTTCGCGGTTGGGCTTCGTGTTTCTGCCCCGTCGCCTTTTCGATGCCGGCAAGGAAGCGCGAGTCCCATAAATGAACGTTGGGGCACGCAAACGGGAGCCAGCTAATTTGTGACCGCGCGTTTCTCGCCGTCCACCTCGATACCCCTCGGACAGGGCGTTCTTCCCGCCGCCGGCCGCGACGCGTGTGCTAAAGTCGCCGCCTTCCGGTCAAGGCGAGTCGCCGGCGCGGCAGGCAGCTGACCGGAACGGGGCACGCGGTTCGCGACGGTGATACATTGGCCTGCAAGGTGACCGGTCCTCGGCCGCAGTAGGGCGATGCCGGCGGTGGCATCGACGTGACATCGAAACAGTTGAAACTTCTCCTGGAGATGGATGATGAGTGCGCTTTCCGGGTTATCCCGTTGGCTCGCCGGGACGACGCCGGCCTTCGCCGAACGTCAGGTACGCTGCGCTTCGCCTGCGGGTCTGCATCGCATGGCGTATACGGAATGGGGCGAGCGCGACAATCCGAACGTCCTCGTTTGCGCGCACGGGCTGACGCGCAACGGGCGTGACTTCGACGAACTGGCGCGCGTGCTGGCCGCCGATTATCGCGTGCTGTGCCCCGACGTCGTCGGGCGTGGGCGCAGCGACTGGCTGCGTGACCCGTCCGGCTACGTTGTTCAGCAGTACGTGACGGACATGCTGGTGCTGCTTGCCCGGCTCGATGTCGAAGCGGTGCACTGGCTCGGCACGTCGCTGGGGGGGCTGATCGGGATGTGGATCGCCAGCCAGGAAGATTCGCCGATCACGCGCCTGGTGCTCAACGATGTCGGGCCGGTGATCACCGTCGCTTCGCTGCAACGGATCAGCGACTACGTCGGCCGCGCACCGAAGTTCGACACCTTCGACGATGCCGAGAAGTACATTCGACTGGTCAGTGAGCCCTTCGGCCCCCTGAGCGACGCGCAGTGGCGCCATCTCACCGAGTTCTGCCTGCAGCGGGCGTCCGATGGACGCCTGGAGATGTGCTACGACCCGGCGATCGGCGAGCCGTTCCGGCAGGCGCTGAGTTCCGGGGATATCGACCTGTGGCCGATCTACGATCGCATCCGCTGCCCGACGCTGGTGCTGCGCGGCGCCGATTCCGATCTGCTGACGGCCGAGACGCTGCAGGCGATGGCGATGCGGGGCCCGCGCCCGCAGACCGTCGAGATTCCCGGTGTCGGACACGCTCCGATGTTTCTCGACGCCGGGCAGATCGGCATCGTGCGCGACTTCCTGCTGGTCGTCTGACGGGGTGGTCGACTTCGTCGATGTCGACGGCGGGCGCCTCGAGTACGAGCTGATTGCGGCGCGCCGGCCCGGTCTCCCGACGCTGGTCTTTCTCCACGAGGCGCTTGGCAGCGTCGCGCTGTGGCGTGATTTCCCGGCGCGCGTGGCGGCGGCGACCGGTTGTCGGACCTTGCTCTGGTCGCGCCTCGGGCACGGTCGCTCGGCACCGCTACCGGCGCCGCGGACGCCGCGCTACCTGCACACCGAGGCGCTCGAACGGTTTCCGCGCTTGCTGGCGGCGCTGTCCATCGAACGGCCGGTGCTGATCGGGCACAGCGATGGTGGCTCGATTGCGCTGATCCACGCGGCCGCGCTGCCGGATCGCGTCGCCGGAGTCGTCGTCATGGCGCCCCACGAGTTCGTCGAGGAAAAAGCTCTGGCCGGCATTCGCCTGGCCGGCGAGTCGTACGCGCACGGCGACTGGCCGCAGAAACTGGCACGCTATCACCGCGACCCGGACGCCGTTTTCCGGGCCTGGCACGACACCTGGCTGGCACCCGAGTTCCGCGCCTGGAGCATCACCGACTGTCTGCCGGGGCTGCGCTGTCCGGTGTTGGCGATCCAGGGCGAAGACGACGAGTACGCGACGATGTCCCAGATCGAGTGCATTGCGAAAGCCGCTGCGGATGTCGAACTGCTCGGGCTGGCCGGCTGCGGTCATTCGCCGCACCGCGATCAGCCGTTGGCGGTCATCGAGGCAATCGTCGGTTTTCTCGGACGGCTTGACAGCGGCGCGGGGCGCTGACGCCGGTCGCTTGCCGTGTCGGGCGCAAGGGGCGCTCCGCTCGGCTGAGCCTCAGCGTGCGACCAGCCGCGAAGCCGGATCCTGCCGGTAGAAGCCGGCCAGACTGGCGTAGAGTTGCGGATACTCGGCCTGCAGAATGTCCGGCGTTTCGAAGAACGCTTCGCTCATGACCGCAAAAAACTCGCCGGGATTCTCCGCCGCGTACGGGTCGAAGGGTGTTTCCTCGTCGGCCGCGGCCGCCTCGTCCACCCAGGCGCAGAAATCGTCGTAGCTGGTACGCAGCACCTCCTGCCAGGCGGCGCGGGGGAGTTCCGGCGGCAGCGGCGGGATGCCGTTCGCCTCGCCGCTGAGCATGTCCAGCTTGTGCGCGAACTCGTGGATGACGACGTTGTAGCCGCTCCCGGCCATCTGCGCGTCGCGCCAGGAAATGAGCAGCGGACCGCCGTCCCAGGCTTCACCCGAGGCCAGTTCCTCGTATTCATGGACGACGCCGGATTCGTCCTCGATGCTGCGCGGGATGATGAATTCGTCGGGGTAGACGATGATCCCTATCCAGCCGCGATAGTAGTCGAGGCCGAGGTTGAGGATCGGCAGGCAACCCTGTGCGGCGATCGACAGACAGATGGCGTTGCTGAGCTGCAGCCCGCCGGCGGTGGTGAACTCCTTCTCGGCGAGAAATCGCTCGGCCAGACCGCGCAGCCGGAGCTGTTCGTCGGCGTCGAGTGCCGCGAGAAACGGTAGCCCCGCCATGATCTCTTGCCACAAGGCTTCCGGTGGCGGGGCGGGTTCGAGGCGCTTGCGCCACCAGCCGAGGAGGGTTTCGATCATGGTGTTCTCGGCTGCGGTGGCGTTGCGGTGGTCAGGTAGATGCCGGCGAAGATCAGCGCGATGCCGCCGTAGTGGTAGGACTGCGGGATTTCGGCGAGGAAGATGGCGGAGAGGATGATTCCGAAAACCGGCATCAGGTGCAGGAATAGGCTGGCCTTGCTGGCCCCGACTTCGCCCACGGCGCGGTTGTAGAAGACGTAGCCGAGAAAGCCCGGAAAGACGCCGGTGTAGGCGATCCCGGCGAGCGAGCCGGGCGACACGGCAATCGTTCTGCCCTGGGCGATTTCCCAGGCGTAGGCGGGGGCGAGCGCAAGCAGCCCGACGACGGTGAAGGCGGCGAGCAGCAACATCGGGTCAACGCCCGCCGGCCGCCACTGCAGGCCGATGGTGTAGAGCGCCCAGGTGAATACCGCGGCGAGCATCCACAGGTCACCGACGTTGAGGCTCAGACTGGCCAGTGTCGCGAACTGGCCACGGCAGACGATGGTCGCCACGCCGACGAAGGACAACAGCACGCCGAGCGATTCGACGCGGCGCAGGTGCTTCTTGAGGAAGACCCACGACAGGGTGATCGTGGCGATCGGGATGAAGGAGTTGAGCAGCACGGCGTTGGTCGCCGGCGTGTAGTTCAGGCCGACGTAGGCGAGCGTGTTGTAGCCGCCGACACCGAGCAGTCCGAGGCTGACCACGGCCTTCCAGCCGCGCCGGAGCAAGGGCCATTGCGAACGCAGATGCGGCAGGGCGAGCGGCAGGGTCAGCAGCAGGGCGATTGCCCAGCGCCAGAAGGCGAGCGAGAGGGGGGGAACTTCGTTGCGAATCGCGCGACCGAGAACCATGTTGCCCGACCAGAACAGAGTGGTCAGCACGAGCAGCAGATAGGGGTGGTGCAGGCGGGCGAGCATGGCGGGCAACCGTCGCGGGAAACCGGCATTATGCATGATGGCCGGGCGAGGACTTATAATGCTTCGATGGTCTCGGTCATCCACTCGGTCGCTGCGCAGAGCGACTTCGAGCACTCCTTGCAGACGCTTGTTGAAGGTCTACCCGCTGTCGAGGCAGAGCGCCTGCGTCGGGCGGTGGACTTCGCCCGCGGCATCTATGGCGATGGCCAACTGGGTAGCGGCGAAGCAGTCTGGGGTCATGCGCTGGGTATGGCGCTGATCGTCGCCGGGCTCAAACTGGACGCCGATTCGCGTCTGGCGGCGCTGCTGTTTGCGGTGCCGGCGATCCTGGAGTTTGGCCTGACCCGCATCGAAAGCGATTTCGGGCGAAGCGTGGCGCATCTGGTCGACGGAATCTCGCGCCTGAATCGCTTGCGGCCGATCTCGCGCGGTTTCGTCGCGCATTCGATCGACAGCGGCGAGAAGAACCCGCAGGAGCTGCGGTCGCAGATCGAAGTGCTGCGCAAGATGCTGCTGGCCATGGTCGAGGACATCAGGGTGGTACTGCTGCGCCTGGCTTCACGCACGCAGACCCTGCGCCATTACGCCGCCGAGCCCGATGAGCTGCGCGTTCCGGTGGCGCGTGAGACGCTCGAACTGTATTCGCCGCTGGCCAACCGGCTCGGCGTCTGGGAGCTGAAGTGGGAACTCGAGGATCTTTCCTTCCGCTACCTGCACCCGGAGATCTACAAGGAGATCGCCAGGCACCTCGACGAGAAGCGGACCGAGCGCGAACAGTTCATCGCCGACGCGATCGATCGCCTGAAGAGCGAACTGGCGGCCGCCGGCGTCGGTACGCCCGAAATCTATGGGCGACCCAAGCACATCTACAGCATCTGGAACAAGATGCGCAAGAAGGGCGTCGAGTTCTCCGAGGTCTATGACGTGCGTGCGCTGCGCGTGATCGTCGAGGAGGTGAGGGATTGCTATACGGCGCTCGGCATCGTGCACCACATCTGGTCGCCGATCGCCAAGGAGTTCGACGACTACATCTCGCATCCGAAGGGTAACGACTACCGCTCACTGCACACGGCAGTGCACTGCCCTGACGGGCGGGCGATCGAGGTGCAGATTCGCACCCGGGAAATGCACCGCCACGCCGAACTGGGCGTCGCTGCGCACTGGCGCTACAAGGAAGGCAGCGGGACGACGCCGGAAGACCGCTACGACGAGAAGATTGCCTGGCTGCGTCAGTTGCTGACTTGGCGGGACGATGTGGCGGATTCGTCGGACTGGGTCAAACACTACAAGCAGGCCGCCTTCGACGAGACGGTCTACATCCTGACGCCGCAGGGGCGCGTCGTCGATCTGCCGCGTGGTGCGACACCGGTTGATTTCGCCTATCGGGTGCACACCGATATCGGTCACCGTTGTCGTGGCGCCAAGGTCGACGGCGCGCTGGTGCCGCTCAACACACAACTGGCCACCGGGCAACGTGTCGAGATCGTCCTCGCCAAACACGGTGGCCCGTCGCGTGACTGGTTGAACTCCTCGCTCGGTTACTTGTTCACCCATCGGTCGCGCGTCAAGGTCAGGCAATGGTTCGCCAGTCTGGCGCTCGAGGACACCCTTGCCGAAGGGCGTTCGGTCGTTGTCCGTGAACTGCAGAGGATGGGTCAGACAGGCGTCAGTCTTGACGAGCTGGCGGTCCGGCTGGGCCTTGCCGGTAGCGACGATCTGTTCATCGCGGTAGCGCGGGCCAAGCTCAACATCCGCCAGTTGCAGGTGGCGGTGCGCGGCACCGACATGCCGGTCGACGAACGCCTTGTCGGTGAATTGCCGGTACGCCGGCAGCGAGACAGCGATGTGGCCGAAAAGGGCATCCTGATCGTTGGCGTCGATCGCTTGCTGACCCAGCTGGCCGGTTGTTGCAAACCGGTGCCGCCCGACCCCATCGTCGGCTTCGTCACGCGTGGCAAGGGGGTGTCCGTCCATCGTCTGGACTGCAGCAACTTCACCAACATGCGCGGCATGCATCCCGAGCGGGTGATCGAAACGACCTGGGGTTTGAAGACGGACAGCGTCTTTGCCGCCGACATCGTGATTGACGCCCACGATCGTCAGGGTTTGCTGCGCGACGTGTCGGACATTCTGGCGCGCGAGAAAATCAACGTCATCGCGGTCAATACCCAGTCGCGGCAGGGCAATGCGCACATGAGCTTCACCGCCGAAGTCGGCACCATGGCGCAGCTCAATCGGACGCTGGCGCTGCTGCATCAGGTCGAGGGAGTCGTGGGCGCGCGGCGCGCCTGACCAAGGCCGCCGCGCGCGGGGAGGCAAGGGGGGCGTCCCCCCTGCCGTGATTCAGGACTGGAGCAGTTCGATCAACTCGCTCTGCGACGCATGCCGGCTGGTGCGTGAGCCGCGCCGCTGGTGGTAGGTCCCATCGGGTCCGAGTTCCCAGGCCAGGGTGTTGTCGGCGAGATAGATCTGCAGCCCCTCGGCGATCACCCGACGCTTCAGCTTGCGGTCGAGCACCGGAAAGGCCAGTTCGATGCGCCGGAAGAAGTTACGCTCCATCCAGTCGGCGCTCGACAGATAGACCTTCTCCTCGCCACCGGCGTAGAAATAGAAGACCCGGTGATGCTCGAGCTGCCGGCCGATGATCGAGCGAACACTGATGTTGTCGGACAGGTCCTTGACGCCGGCGCGCAGACCACAGACGCCGCGCACGATCAGGTCGATCTTCACGCCGGCCTGCGACGCTTCATAAAGCGCCGCGATCGTCTCCGGTTCGAGCAGCGAATTCATCTTGGCGATGATGCGCGCACGCTTGCCGGCGCGCGCCGCATCGGCTTCCGCGCGGATGCCGGCGACGACGTTCGGCTGCAGCGTGAACGGTGCCTGCCACAAGTGCGTCAGCGTCTGCGCACGACCCAGGCCGGTGAGCTGCTTGAAGACCTCGTTGGTATCGGCGCCGATCTCTTCGTTGCAGGTCAGCAGACCGAAGTCCGAGTACAGACGAGCTGTTTTCGGATGGTAGTTGCCGGTGCCCAGATGCACGTAGCGGCGCAGGAGGCTGCTGCCTGCCTTGCCTTCTTCGCGCCGCACGATCATCAGCATCTTGGCGTGCGTCTTGTAGCCGACGACTCCATAGACGACGTGCGCGCCGACTTCCTCGAGTTTGGTCGCCCAGCCGATGTTCGCTTCCTCGTCGAAGCGGGCCATCAGTTCGACGACCACCGTCACTTCCTTGCCGTTCTGCGCCGCGCGCAGCAGCGACTGCATGAGGACCGAATCGGTGCCGGTGCGGTAGACGGTCATCTTGATCGCCACCACCTGCGGGTCGGTTGCCGCCTGTTCGAGCAACTCGATTACCGGATTGAAGCTCTGGTAGGGGTGGTGCAGCAGGATGTCGCCGCCGCGGATGCTGTCGAAAACGCTGTGGCATTTCTGCAAGGCCTTGGGTATGCCCGGCGTGAAGGGGAGGAACTTCAGGTCGTTGCGCACCACCCAGTCGGGCACCTGCATCAGGCGCACCAGATTGACCGGACCGGCCACTCGAAACAGATCGCTCTCGGTGAGATTGAACTGGCCGAGGAGGAACTGCGTCATCGCCTCCGAGCAGCTGTTGGCGACTTCGAGCCGGACGGCATCGCCGAAATGACGTTGTGGCAATTCGCCCTGGATCTTGGCGCGCAGGTTCTTGACTTCCTCCTCGTCGACGAACAGGTCGCTGTTGCGCGTCACCCGGAACTGGTAGCAGCCGAGGACCTTCATGCCCGAGAAGAGCTCGTGGACGAACTCGTGCAGGATCGACGACAGGAAGACGAAGGTGTACTCGGCGTCCCCGAGCTCACGTGGCAGCCGGATGACCCGCGGCAGGACGCGGGGCGCCTGGACGATGGCTGCCCCGGAACTACGGCCAAAGGCATCGCGACCTTCGAGCTCGACGGCGAAGTTGAGGCTCTTGTTGAGTACCCGCGGGAAGGGATGCGAAGGGTCGAGTCCGATCGGCGTGATTACCGGCATCACTTCGCGGAAGAAGAAGTCGCTGATCCAGTCACGCTGCGCGGCGTTCCATTCTGCGCGCTTGACGAAACGGATGCCTTCGGCAGCGAGCAGGGGCAGGATTTCGTCGTTGAGCAGCGCGTACTGCTCCTTGACGATCGCATGCGTTTCGTCGCTGACCAGGCGATAGACCTCGCGCGCCGTCTTGCCGTCGGTAGTGATCGCCACCGATCCGAGCTTCAACTGTTCCTTGATCCCCGCCTCCCGAATCTCGAAGAACTCGTCGAGATTGCTACTGACGATGCACAGGAAGCGCAGACGTTCGAGCAACGGAGTCCGCGGGTTCTTGGCCTGCCAGAGAACGCGCCGATTGAACGCGAGCAGGCTCATCTCACGATTCTGGAAGTATTCCGGCGGGAAGGTGATCGGGGACTGCTGCACAGGGGTATCGGCGGTCGGGGCTTCTGTAGTCATCGGTTCGTTCCGTCAGAAGAGATGGATCGGGGAGGGTGGGTCGAGGTCGGAATATTACAGCGATCAGTACGCTGCCGGTCGATTGCTCTGGCATTTTTCTTGGCCGGGCTGTGGCGACCGAGCCTGTCCAGGTCAGTGGAGGCGTTGCCGACGGTGCTAGAATTACCGGCCTGCACACACTAATCGCCACACGGCTGAGAAACAACGGGCATGAGCTACGAACTGATTGCCGGAGTCGACCTGGGGTCCAACAGTTTTCGCCTGCAGATCGGGCGAGTGGTTGGCAATCGGATCCATCCGCTCGATACGCTGAAGGACACCGTCAGGCTGGGTTCCGGTCTGACGCGTGAGAAGCTTCTCGATCATGCCTCGCAACAGCGTGCGATCGAGGCCTTGCGGCGCTTTGGCGAGCGGCTGCGCGGGTTCCCGCCGGAGACGGTGCGCGCGGTGACGACCGACGCGATGCGCGTGGCGCGCAATGCGCACATCGTCCTGCCGCAGGCCGAGGCGGCACTTGGCTTCCCGATCGAGATCATCGGCGGCCGCGAGGAGGCCCGCCTGATTTTCATCGGTGCCGCGAACGCGCTGCCCGCCGCCAGTCACCGGCGTCTGGTGGTCGATATCGGCGGGGGGTCGACCGAGTTCATCATCGGCGAGGGTGCCGAACCCTTGCTGATGGAGTCCTTGTTCATGGGCTGCATCAGCTTCCGCCAGCGCTTCTTTCCGGAAGGCAAGGTAGACAAGAAACGCTTCTACGCGGCCGAGGTGTCGGCGGCTCGCGAGATCGAGGGGATTGCCGCCGACTACCAGCGCGTCGGCTGGGCGGAGGCGGTGGGTTCGTCGGGCTCGGCCCAGGAACTCGCCGACATCCTCGAGATCAACGAGCTCAATCCGGACGCGGCCACCGGTATCACGCGCGTGGGTCTGGCGAAGCTGCGCCAGTTGCTCATCCGGGCCGGGTCGGCGGAGGCGCTGGACCTCAAGGGCATGCGCAGCGAACGCCTGCCGATTCTCCCGGGGGCCGTCGCGATCATGTCGGCGGTGTTCTCCGAGTTGGCGATCGAGACGATGACGCATTCCGACGGTGCCCTGCCACTGGGCGTCCTCTACGATCTTGTCGGGCGTTTCGAACACCACGATACCCGCGACGAGACCGTCGTCCACTTCCGGCGGCGCTATCAGGTCGACCAGAGTCAGGTCACGCGCGTCGAGCGCACCGCCGTGGCACTGCTCGGGCAACTGATCAAGCTCGACTCGCCGGAGCACGAGAATGATGTGCACTTCCTCCGCTGGGCGGTGTCCCTGCATGAGATCGGCGTGTCCGTGGCGCACAGCGAGTTTCACAAGCATGGCGCCTATCTGTTGAGCCATGCGGACATGCCGGGATTTTCCAAGCGCGATCAGGCGCGTCTGGCCCTGTTCGTGCTTGGACAGCGCGGCAAGCTCCAGAAGCTGGCGGCGATGCCGGCCGGCGATCCGAACTGGCGCCTGGTGTTCTGCCTGCGTCTGGCGGTTCTCCTGCATCGTGCGCGCGACGACCATCAGCTGCCCGACGTTTCGGTCAAGGAGTCGCCGGTCGGCTTCCAGCTCGATATCCCCGCTGCCTGGCTGGAGGCCAACCCGATCACCGCCGCCGCGCTCAGCGAGGAGACGCTGATCTGGCGGCGCATCGGCAGCAAGCTGCGCATCAAGCCGGTGGCTGGCGAGACTGGCGTGCCGTGAGGCCGGAATGGCTGTGGCGTCCATAGAAACCGTGCATCGGGCGAACTCGCTGCAGGTGCAGCTTGCCGGTGACTGGACGCTGGCGACACTGCCGCAACCGATTTCCCGTTTCGAGGCCCGCCTGCGCGAACTGGCGAGCCGTGAAGCGGCTTGGGATTTGCTGTCGATCGCACGCCTGGATAGCGCTGCGGCGGTCGTTCTCTGGCGAAGCTGGGGGCGGCGCTGGCCGGCATCGCTCGCGCTGTCCGGCGAGCATCGCCTGCTGCTCGAACGCGTCGAGGCGATCCCTGCCGACCTGCCGGCCAGGCCGAGCGAGCGCCTCGGCTGGCTGCTCGTGCCTGGTCGCCTGGCCCTTGCTGCAGTCGACAATCTTGCCGGGATGGTCGCCCTGGTCGGCCAGATGGTTCTCGACGTCGGCCACCTCTGCGCGCATCCGCGCGACATTCCGTGGCGAGAGTTTTCCGCCAACCTCTACAAGAGCGGCGCGCAGGCGCTGCCGGTGACGGCATTGATCGGTTTTCTGATCGGCATCGTCCTTTCCTACCTTTCGGCACTCCAGCTCAAGACCTTCGGCGCCGACGTCTTCATCGTCAATCTGCTGGGCATCAGCATCGTCCGCGAGTTGGGCCCGGTGCTGGTCGCCGTTCTGGTTGCCGGCCGCTCGGGTTCGGCGATGACCGCGCAACTCGGCGTCATGCGGGTGACCGAGGAGATCGACGCGCTGGCGACCATGGGCGTCTCGCGCAGCCTGCGGCTGGTTCTGCCCAAGATCATCGCGCTGGCGGTGGCGATGCCCTTGCTGGTGGTCTGGTGTTCGGCAGCCGGAATCGTTGGCGGCATGATTGCGGCGCGGCTGCAGATGGACCTGTCATATGGTTTCTTCATCGATACCCTGCCGCGCGTCGTGCCGGTGGCCAACCTGTGGATCGGCATGAGCAAGGGCTTGGTTTTCGGTATGTTGATCGGCCTCGTCGCCTGCCACTTCGGCTTGCGCGTCAAGCCGAACACGGAGAGCCTGTCGTCGCAGACGACCACGTCGGTGGTGACATCGATCACCGTGGCGATTCTCGTCGACGCGGTCTTTGCGATCATGACGCGCAGCTTCGGCATCCCGCTGTGAGCGTGCCAACGGAATGGAGCTCGGCCGCGGTTCCGGCGATCGAAATTCGCGATCTGTCGACGCGCTTCGGCGACGTCGTCATCCATCGCGACATCAATCTCGAGGTGCCGCCCGGGCAGATGCTCGGTCTGGTCGGTGGCTCGGGGAGCGGCAAGACGACGCTGCTGCGCGAGATCGTCGGCCTGCTGGCACCGAGCGCGGGCATGGTCAAGCTTTTCGGGCACGCCGTGCTCGATGCCGATCCGCAGCGTCGGCGAATGGTTCGCCGACGTTTCGGCATGCTCTTTCAGCAGGGGGCACTGTTTTCGGCGCTCTCGGTTTTCGACAATATCGCCTTTCCTCTGCGCGAGCTGCGCCTGCTCGACGAGGCCCTGATCCGCGATCTGGTCCTGCTCAAGCTCGCCATGGTCGAGCTCGAGCCCAGGCACTCCCGGCTGATGCCAGCCGAGTTGTCCGGCGGCATGGTCAAGCGCGTTGCGCTGGCGCGCGCGCTGTCGCTGGAGCCCGAACTGCTCGTTCTCGACGAACCGACCGCCGGGCTGGATCCCGATCGCAGCGAGAACTTCATCAAGCTGCTGACGACCTTGCAGAAGGAGCTGGGGTTCACGGTGGTGATGGTGACGCATGACCGCCCGACCTTGCTGGGCCTCGCCACGCGTCTGGCGGTGCTCGCCGATCACCGGATCGTCGCGTGCGGGACGATGGACGAAGTTCTCGCTGTCGAGCATCCTTTCATCCACAACTTTTTCGGTTCCGGGCACGCGGCCGCGGCCATGGGACAAGGGGTGAGCTAGCCTTGGAAAACCGTTCGCATGCCCTGCTGGCCGGCTTGTTCACCCTGTTGCTTGGGCTGGCGGCGCTGGCGTCGATCTGGTGGTTCGGCGGCAGGCACGAAGCGACCAAGGAATACACGGTGGTCACCCGCCAGAATGTCACCGGTCTCAGTCTGCAAGGGCAAGTGCGTTATCGCGGGATCCGGGTCGGCAAGGTGCAGTCGATCGAACTCGATCCGCAGGATGTGCGCAACATCCTGGTGCGCATCAATGTGGACCGCGCCGTGCCGGTCACCCAGGGGACGACTGCCAAGCTGGGCTACCAAGGGATCACCGGTATTGCCCACATCCTGCTCGAAGACAGAGGTGCCGACGCGACGCCTCTCGTCGGCGGCGAGGGCGAGTCGCCGCGCATCGCCATGCAGTCGTCGCTGATCGAGGAGCTGTCGGATGCCGGCACGGCGACGCTGCGGCAGGCGCGCGACCTCCTGACCAGTGCCAACCAGGTGCTCGACGCCGAGAACCGGCAGCATCTGACGAACATACTGGCCAATCTCGATGCGACGACCGGCAATGCCAACGCCGCGACCCGTCAGTTGCGGCAGCTGCTGGCTCCGGAAAACGTTCGCCTGCTGCAGACCACGCTCGCCCGCGCCGAGCAGGCGGCCGGCGAGGCGGCGCCGGCACTCGTCGAAGCCCGTCGCCTGCTGGTCCGCCTCCAGTCAGTCAGCGAAAAGCTGGACCAACTGATCGGCGACCCATCGCCGGGCGGGATCGGCGCGCTCGCGCCACGCCTCAACGAGCTCGGCAGCGAGCTTTCGGCAAGCTCGCGTCAGCTCAACCGCGTGCTGCAGATGCTCGAGGAGTCACCGCAGAGCCTGATTTTTGGCGTTCCGCAAGCGGCCCCCGGACCCGGTGAGGCCGGCTTTGTACCACCGCCAACTCGCGAGGATAGATGATGAAAAGGCTTCTGATGGCGTTCGTCGCCTGCCTGCTTGCCGCCTGCGCCGGTGGCGCGCGCAAGGCGCCACCGGCCGACGTCTACGACTTCGGCATGCCGGTTCAGCATCTTGCCGACGTCGGGCATTGGTCTAATCTGGCCCTCGAAGTCAAGGTGCCGTACTGGTTCGACTCGCTGGCCATCGAATACCGCCTGCTCTACGACGATCCCTTGAAGCTGCGCAGCTACGCGGGAAGTCGCTGGGCTGGAGCTCCCGGGTTGCTGCTCGCCCAGCGCCTGCGGCAGCAGATCGGGGTCGTCGGGAGCGGTGGCCAGACGGCGACGAATTGCCTGTTGCGCCTTGAGCTGCAGGAGTTCTCGCAGGTCTTCGACACGCCGCTGCAGAGCCGCGGCCTGCTGCGGGGTCAGGCCAGCCTGCTCGATTCCCGACATCGGATCGTCGGCGAGCGGCGGGTCGCCGTCGAGGAGCCGGCCGCTGGCGTTGACGCCCGCGGCGGCGTCAACGCGCTGGTGCGGGCCAGCGATGCGCTGGCCGGCGAGCTGGCGGCGTGGTTGAATGATCAGGAGAAACGTGGCACGCTGAAAAGCTGCCGGTCGACGGTGGCAGAAAGCCAGTAGGAAGGACTTGACACTTTTCATTGGGGGAGCTGGGAATGCAGAACATCTACCAACAGGGTCTCGACAAGAACACGGCCAACTACACGCCGCTGACGCCGTTGACCTTCATTGCCCGTACGGCCTACGTCTATCCCGAGCGCACGGCCGTGATTCACGGGCAGCGCCGCTACAGTTGGCTCGAGACCTTCTCCCGCGCACGTCGTCTGGCTTCGGCGTTGAGCGCACTGGGAATCGGCGAGGGCGACACTGTCGCCGCGATGCTCAACAACACGCCCGAGATGGTCGAATGCCACTTTGGTGTGCCGGTGACCGGCGCCGTGCTCAATACCCTCAATACGCGTCTGGATGCCGAAACGATAGCCTTCATGCTCGACCATGGCGAGGCAAAGGTGCTGATTACCGATCGCGAGTATTCGCCGACCGTGAAAAAGGCGCTGGCGGCCGTGCAGCGGCCGATCATGGTGATCGATGTCGACGATTCCGAGTACAGCGGTCCGGGTGAGCGGCTGGGCAGCCAGGAGTACGAAGCCTTCATTGCCGCCGGCAGTCCGGATTTCCCGTGGCGCGGCCCGAACGACGAGTGGGACGCCATCTCGCTCAACTACACTTCAGGGACCACCGGTAATCCGAAGGGCGTCGTCTATCATCACCGCGGCGCCTATCTCAATTCGATGAGCAACATCATCAGTTGGGGCATGCCGCCGCACTCCGTCTATCTGTGGACGCTGCCGATGTTCCACTGCAACGGCTGGTGCTTTGTGTGGACCATGGCTGCCAACGCCGGGACCAACGTCTGCCTGCGCCGAGTCGATCCGAAGCTGATCTTCGACGCCATCCGCGCGCACGGCGTCACCCATTACTGCGGGGCGCCGATCGTTCACAGCCTGATGGCCAATTCGCCGGCCGAACTGCGCGCCGGCATCACACAGAAGGTATGCGGCCTGATCGCGGCGGCGCCACCACCGGCCGCGGTCATCGAGGCGATGGCCAACATCGGCGTCGACCTCACGCACGTGTATGGTCTGACCGAGACCTATGGACCGGCAGCGGTGTGCGCCAAGCATGGTCATTGGGCGGAGCTGCCGCTGGCGCAGCAGGTCGACCTGAACGGCCGGCAGGGCGTTCGCTACCATGCGCAGGAGGCGATCACCGTCCTTGAACCGACCACCATGGAACCGGTGCCCTGGGACCACGAAACGATGGGCGAGATCATGTTCCGCGGCAACCTGGTGATGAAGGGCTACCTCAAGAATGCGAAGGCGACCGAGGAGTCGTTCGCCGGCGGTTGGTACCATACCGGCGACCTTGCCGTGATGCATCCCGATGGCTACGTGAAGATCAAGGATCGCTCGAAGGATGTGATCATTTCGGGTGGCGAGAACATCTCGTCGATCGAGGTCGAGGACGTTCTCTACAAGCACCCGGCGGTGATCGCCGCCGCCGTTGTGGCGACGCCGGACGCCACGTGGGGCGAAGTGCCCTGTGCCTTCCTCGAATTGCGTGATGGCGCGACGGCGAGCGAGCAGGAGGTCATCGATTTCTGCCGTCAGCACATGGCGCGTTTCAAGGTGCCCAAGCGGGTGATCTTCGGTTCCCTGCCGAAGACATCGACCGGCAAGATCCAGAAGTTCATTCTCCGCGACCGGGCGAAGTCTTCTGCGGCAATCGAGTAAGCCAGTCACCAAGGAGAGAAGGATGAACCCCCAGACACCGGACCACGAGGCGCCCTACGTCCTCCGTGCTGATGAGGAAGGCATAGCCACGCTGACGTTGAACCGCGGTAGCCAGTTCAACTCGCTGTCGCAGGCGATGATCGCCGCCCTGCAAGGGCAACTCGACGCGATCGCCGCCGACCCGACGGTTCGCGTAGTGGTCATTGGCGGTGCCGGCAAGGCCTTCTGTGCCGGACATGATCTCAAGGAGATGCGCGCCAATCGCCACAAGGCCTTCATGCAGGACCTGTTCAGGCGTTGCGGCAGGATGATGATGACCCTGACGCAGATGCCGCAGCCGGTCATCGCGCGTGTCCATGGCATCGCCACGGCAGCGGGCTGTCAGTTGGTGTCGATGTGCGATCTGGCGATTGCCGCCGACACGGCGCGTTTCGCGACTTCCGGAATCAATGTCGGCCTGTTCTGCGCGACGCCGGGAGTCGGATTGTCCCGCAACCTCGGCCGCAAGCAGGCCCTGGAGATGTTGCTCACCGGCGATTTCATCGACGCCCGGACCGCGCAGCAGCAAGGTCTCGTCAATCGTGTGGTTGCCGGCGACGCACTCGATGCGGAGATCGACAAACTGGCCCGCTCGATCATCGGCAAGTCGTCGGTGGCTATCGGCATGGGCAAGCAGATGTTCTACAAGCAGCTCGAAATGGGTCTCGAAGCCGCCTATCAGTATGCCGCGGAGGTGATGGCCTGCAACATGATGACCGAGGACGCCGGCGAGGGCATTGACGCCTTCATCGGCAAGCGCCAGGCCGACTGGAAGGGGCGCTAGGCGCTGCTGGCTACGGCTTGCCTTGCGGGCACGCGCCACGCACCGTCGTGGTCAGCCTGCGAGGCAGCGTGTTCGGACTCCTCAGGCGACCACGACGCGGTCATGTCCGCCGGTCCTGGCGTCATGCAGAGCCTTGGCGGCGCGCTTCAGGAGATCGTCAACGGAGCTGTCGGCCATGTGTGCAGCGGTCAGTCCTGCACTGGCTGTAAACTGGACCGTCCCGTTTTCGGTGGCGATCGCTATCTCGGCAGTCTCGCGGCGGACGCGTTCGGCGACCAGCACGGCTTCCTCGACGGCGGTGCCGGGCAGGAGGATCGCGAACTCGCCGGCGCCGAGCCTGCCCAGGAGGTCGCGCTCGCGCAGACAGCCGCGTGCCACGCGTGCGAACGCGACCAGCACCTGATCGCCGACGGCATGCCCGTAGCCGTCGTTGATGCGCTGGAAAAAGTCGATATTGAACAGCAGGACGGTCAGCGCCGATGCCTGGCGTCTGGCGGTTTCCATTTGGTCCGCGAGTTCGTCCACGAAATGCTGTCGGCTACTGGCGCCGGTGAGCCCGTCGGTGGTTGACAGCCGATGCAACTGCGCATCGCGACTGGCCAGGGCACGCAGCAGCCGCAAGGACCGATAGGCGACGACCGTCGTCGGTACGGTCACGCCGAAGGCCAGCAGGACGATCCACAGCGTGTGTCGCAACCAGGGCGCGAGTGCCGCGTCGTAGTTCTCCGACACCGTGATCACCAGCGGGAGATCGGGCATCGAGGAATAACTGGTGAACTCCCTGGCCTGTCGGCCCGTCGTTTCCTCCACCAGAACGACGCCGCGCGGTTCTTGCGCAAGATGCTCGCGGAACAGTTTTCCGTCAGCGATCGACTGGCCCGGCAAGCCCTCGTCGCCGGGCGCGCTGGCCAGGACCGTACCGTCTCGCCGCAGGAGTGCGATCGTGCCTCCGGGTTTCTGGCGCTGCTCCTCGTAGGTGTCTTGCAGGGTGGGCAGGTCGATGACGGCGAGCAAGATGTGGATGTCGTGCGCAGGCTGCCGCAAACGCAGCGCGACCGGCAAGCCGTGGCGACCGCTAAGCGGGCTCTGCACCGGGTGGCCGATAGACAGCCCCGGGCCTGCCAGCGCACCCCTGACGTAATCGCTGTCGGCGACATTGGCCAATGGCGTGGCAGCGGTTTCCACGACGTCGACCAGGCTACCGTCGCGGGCGACCAGGCGGATGTCGATGGCGCCGCCCGTTCTCGCTCGAAAGCCTTCGACCAGGTTGCGCAACACGGCGTCGCTGCGCGGATCGTGCGCCGGGTTGGCTGCCAGCGACTGCTCGCAGGCGGCCAGGAAAACGGCGACGAGATCGACATACCGACGGGTCTCTTCCTCGACGGCATGGTTCATCCGCTGCAGCCGGTCACCGGTGGCGTCAATGCTCTCCTGGCGAGTCGTGATCGCCGAGAAGACGACCAGCGACCAGAGCGTGCCGAGAAACAGCAGGGTCAGGAAGATTACCGCCCGCGGGTTGGCCCATTCCTCGATATGTCTGCCGGTGCCGCTCAGCATGCCGTTAGCCTTCATCACAGACCCTGTCGGACCATTCTAACAGTCCGCCGGCGCTTCCTCCACCGGTACCTCGATGACAGCGGTGAACAGCTCGATCGCCGTCTCGGCCACCTGTGAAGTATCGTAGTAAGCGTAAGCACCGGCACCGAGCGCACCGAAGACCGGGATCCAGCGCGAGATTCCTTTGCCGATCAGTCGTTGCGAGATGTGCATGCCGATCTTCAGGGCCACCGACTGGACTTCGGGGCGCGACGCGCGCTGGACGACCAGGCGTTTGCCGATCTGCGCAACCAGATCGCGGACGGCCTGCGGGTCGGTATGGTGGAACAGGCAATAGAGCATCTGTTCACGCTCGAGCTCGGCCGTCTTGCCGTAGCAGCCGGCGATGTCGGCGACCATCTGCGTCTGCAGCTTCCACAGGGATCGCAGTTCGGGAAGAAGGGTCAGCCAGCCGAGCGGGCCAGGCGGCAGCGTCAGGCTACCGGCGGTCAGCGCCGCCTGCCGGGCCGCTTTGCGGGCCAGCGCGCGGGCACGAGCTTGCGGCTTCTGCCGCCTCTGCTCGGTGCTCGGCGGCGTCTGGCCGACATAATCGAGGATGGCTTCGGCGATCCGCTGTCCGGCCCGGAAGCGGATGCCGTGTCTGGAGAAGGGTTTGTCTCGCATGGGGACCTTCGACGTGTGGTAGAGGAAAATGACGGTTTCGCGGTGCTGCCAGCCGGCGCTGATGGTCGCTCATTCCGCGGTCCGGCGCCAGACGCTGGCGAGCCAGGGCTGTTGCGCGCGCGGCAGGCCGGGGGGCCGATAGTAGTGTTCGAGTTCAACGAAGCCGGCGTCGACCATGCGGCTTCGCCAGGCGGCGAGGTCGTGGTAGGCGGCGTAGCGTTCGCCGTTCCATCCCTCCTCGTTCTGGCCGCGTGGATTCGAGCAGAACAGCACACCGTCGGGCTTGAGGGCGGCGCGCAGTTGCCGCAGAACGCGCGCCAGGGCGAGACTGGGCACATGAAACAGCGAGGCATTGGCGAAGATCCCGTCGAAAAGGCCACCCGGCAGGTCGAGGCTGACGAAATCCTGATGCCAGACCGTACAACCGCTGTCGGCGCGTGCCATCCGGACGAAGCTGCCGGCGCCGTCCAGGCCGATGGCGACGTGGCCAAGGCGGGAAAAAGTCTGCAAATCGCGTCCCGGGCCGCAGCCGAGGTCGAGAATCGTGAATGGCGCCTGCGCTCGGATATGTCGCAAGAGAGCGGCGATGTTCTGACTCACGTCGTGGTCGCGGGTTCCTTCCCGGAAGTCCTCGGCATGCTGCTCGTAATGTGCCAGGGTGCGGGTGGTGATTTGTGCAGGATCGTCCAACGGTAGTGGCATGGCGCGTGTTTGGTGGCTGACGACAGGGCAAGACTTGCTTTGGGGCTCGATGGTAAACCATCAGTGCCCAAACGTTGCCGGCGAACGCTTGCCTGCCGCTCGCCACGATCGCCGGCAGCGCCGGCGCGAAGGGTCGCGCGATGACGGCGTGGTCGCCGCGCACGGCTCCCTTGCAAGGCGTTGTCCTGGTCAACCCGCAGGGCTCCTCCGGAATCGTGGACAATCGCCGGCAGATGTGCGAATCTCGCCCGCTCAGCATATACCGCCTGCGTGACTGGCCGCCTGTCGATCCCTACCGCGTGTCTGTTTCCTCGATGACCCCAAGAGCCCAATCAGACTCCTCTCCTGCGCATGCCAGATAGCCCGCTGCAGGCTCGCATGAGGCTTCGCCGCTCGCGCCGCCTACGCGAATCGGATCTGCGCGTCGCTGCACAACTGCAGCGCATCATTGTCCGCATCATCTGGGCCGGCGTGGTCGTGCTGGTGCTGATCGGCGTCGGGACGCTTGGCTTCTACCAGATTGCCGATGACCACGGCAACTGGTCCGACGCTCTCTACATGACGCTGATCACCATCTCGACCGTCGGTTACGGCGAGATCGTTCCGCTGCACTCGCTCAATGATCGCCTGTTTGCCGGCATCATGGCCATTGCCGGCCTGGGGGCGCTGACCTTTCTTTTCACCAGCCTGTCAGTGTTCTTCCTCGAGAAGGATCTTGATCAGTCCCTTCGGAGACGACGGATGGAAAAACGCATCCAGAAACTGCGGCAGCATTTCATCATTTGTGGTTTTGGCCGCGTGGGCCGCAGTGTCGGGCGGGAACTCCACAACACCGGCCGTCACTACGTGGCGATCGATGTCGAAGAAGCGCGTTTCGAGGAGAATCTCGACCGCTTTCCCGGTTTGCTCTATCTGCACGGCGACGCCTCGGACGACGATCTCCTGGAAGCAGCGGACATCGAGGATGCCAGGGGTTTGTTCGCCGTCACTGGCGATGATTCGCGCAATCTGATGATCATCATCACGGCGCGGCAGCTCAATCCGAACCTGCGCATCGTGGCGCGCGCCCAGGAACTGCGAAATGTCGAGAAGATGACCAAGGCCGGCGCCGACACCGTGATCTCGCCGGACTTCACCGGCGGCATTCGTCTGGCGTCGGCAATGGTCCGGCCGCACGTCGTCGGTTTTCTCGACGAGATGATCCGGTCGGACAAGAACGTGCGCGTCGAAGAGGTGCCGGTGCCGGCGAATTTCCCGCCGACGCGGGTCGGCGATCTGCGTCTGCGCAGCCCCGACTACATTCTCCTGGCCCTGCGTGAGGAGGATGGAGCCTGGGTGTTCAATCCCAAGGTCGATCACGTCATCCAGGCCGGCAACACGATCATCGCCATGGCCAATCCTTCGGGGCGTGCTCAGCTCAAGGCGCACCTGATCGAGAAGATGTCCTGATCAGCCTTCCACCGCACGAGGGTCTGCATGGCCACTGAAACCGAGATCAAGTTTTCCCTGTCGGCGCGTACCGCCAGTCAATTGGCGAAGCATCCCTTGCTGGCCGGCGTCGAGCCGCATAGGCAACTCCTCGTCAATACCTATTACGACACTCCGGATGGCCGTCTGCGGCGCGAACGGGTTGTCGTGCGCTATCGCCGCAAGGGCCGCGAGTGGCTCCTTACGGTCAAGACCGCCGCGCTCCTCAGCGGCGGGCTGGCGCAACGCAGCGAGTGGGAGGTTCCGGGCCGGCCGGGCGAGTTCGACTTCTGGAATGTCGATGACCTTGTCGTCCGTGGCCTGCTCGAGTCGGTGCGCGATCAACTGCAGCCGATTTTCACCACTCGCTTCACGCGCCAGGCCTGGCTGCTCGAACCACGCAGCGGTGTGCGCGTCGAATTGGCGCTCGATCGCGGCTTGATAGAAGCGCAGGCTCGCCGGCGGACGATTCGCGAGATCGAACTCGAACTGCTTGCCGGAGCAGTCGGCGATCTGTTCCTGCTGGCCGGGGAGTTGCAGGCGACGCTGCCGCTACACCCGGAAGCGCGCAGCAAGTCGGACCGCGCCTACCGTTTGCTGGCCGACGCGCCGCCGGCGGCGGCGAAGGCGCTGCCCGCACCGGTCGCCGGCGCGATGCCGAGCATCGGCGCGTTTCGCGTGATCACCCTGTGCTGCCTCAATCACCTGCAAAACAACGAAGAAGGCGTTTGCGACAGCGATCTGCCCGAGTTCGTGCACCAGGCGAGGGTCGCCATGCGTCGCCTGCGCTCGGCCATGCGTCTCTGGGAACCGCTGCTGCCGGAGTCTTTTGTCGCGCATTTCGATCCGCTCTGGCAAGGGCTGGCCGCGAAACTCGGCGACGCACGCAACTGGGACGTGTTCATTGCCGAAACCTTGCCCGCTCTGCGCACGGCCTTTCCGGATGGTTCCGAGACCGACCGGCTGGCGCTGTACAGCCAGCGGCGCTGCGCGGGCAGCCGCCAGGCAGCCCGCCGCGCTCTCAGGTCGGCAGACTACTCGCGGCTGCTGATCGAATTCACCGCCGCCGTCCTGGGATTGCCGGAAGCCGATACGGGACCGCTGGCCGCCTTCGTGCCGCGTTGCCTGAACAAGCGTCTCCGGCGCGTGATCGAGCGTGCTCCGGATGCTCTCGGTGCCGACGTGGCGGCCCGCCACCGCCTGCGCGTCGCCTTCAAGCAACTGCGTTATGCGCTGGAGTTCTTCACCCCGATCGTCGTGGCCCCAGGCTTGCCGGGCTACCTTCAGGCGACGACTTCCCTGCAGGAACTGCTCGGTCGCCTGAACGATCTCGCGGTAGCCCGGCAGATGACGCTGGCGGCGCTACCAGGCCGCAAAGGCGAGGCGCTGCAGGCCTGGCTGGGCGCTGCGATCGAGTCCCTGCGGCCCGAACTGGCTCGGCAACTGAGCGACTTCCAGCAGCGGGTCGCGCCGTGGGACGAGCCCTGAGATCTGTGCGGATTGTCGGGCGCCGGCGCGGCGCCTCGACCGGGGCCCGCGCCGCCTACAGCTTGTAGATCCAGCTGGCGATCACGAAGTAGTTGAGGACGCCGAGGATATCGATGGCAGTGGTCACGAAAGGTCCCGTGGCGACCGCCGGATCCACTTTCAGGCGCTGAAAGAGCATCGGCAGGAGAACGGCGAGCAGGGCGGCGCCGGTCATGTTGCCGAGGATCGTCAGACCGACGACCTCGCCAAGCGCCAGACTGTCGTGCATCAGGTACCCGTAGATTGCCAGGATGACGCCGTAGAAACCGCCGAGCAGCAGGCCGACGCGCAATTCCTTGAGGACCAGCGGTACCGTGTCGCGGACGTCGATCGCGCCGGTCGCCAGACCACGCACGGCGACCGTCGCTGATTGCACGCCGACGTTGCCGGCCATGCCCATGACCACCGGCAGAAAGGCACTCAGCACGAGGACCTCGCCGAGGATGGCCTCGTAGCGGCCGATCACCGCTGTTGCCGCAAGGCCGCCGATGAACGCGGCGAGCAGCCACGGCAGGCGTATCCCGGCGATCTTGAAAGCCGAGTGGGTGAGCGTCTCCGACTCGCTGGTACCGGCCATCTTCAGCATGTCACGAGTCGTTTCCTCTTCGAGGACGTCGATGACGTCGTCGACCGTGACCATGCCGACCAGCACGTTCTCCTCGTCCACCACCGGTACGGCGAGCAGGTGGTACTTCTCGACCAGCATGGCGACGGTGGTCTGGTCGGCGTCCGTCGTCACCTTCATGACGCGTCGGTTCATGACCTTGTCGAGGGGCGTACCGGGCCGGGCGAGCAGCAACTGGCGCAGCGACACCACGCCGACCAGCCGCCCCGCCTCGTCGGTCAGGTAAAGGTAGAAGACCATCTCGACGTCTTCGCGGCTGCGGATATTCTCGATGGCCTCTTCGACGGTGAGCGTGTGCGGCAGCGAGAAGAAGTCGGTGGTCATGATGCCGCCGGCGCTGTTCGGGTCGTACTTCAGGAGGCTTTCGACCTCGTCCTTGCTTTCACGGTCGAGCAGTGCCATCAGCTGCGCGCGCTGATCATCGGGCAGATCGCCGATCAGGTCGGCGAGGTCGTCCGGGGCGAGGTGCTGCAGCACGGCCGCCAGCTTGTCGACGGGCGACTCGGTCATCACCTCCGTGCGCAGACTTGGCGATAGCTGATGGAAAACTTCGGCCGCCATCTCGGTGTCGGTAATCGCGTAGAAGATGTCCACCACGTGTGCTGGGGGAAGCTCGTCGAGAATCGACGCCATGTCGGCAGGGTGAACCCGTGCGATCACCTTTTGCAGGGGCACTTTGGCACCGCGGTGATAGAGCCGGTCGATCGTCTCGACGAGCCGTTTCTTCCTGGTGTTGTAGGCAGCAGAGGCGACCGGCTTGGTTTCCACGTTGATCTGCATGACGATGTTCTCCCCCTGGGTGCTGCGTGCGTTGTAGTCCAACTGACTAGTCTACCCGGACGGTCTTCAGCGGTCCATCCTTTCGACGCCGCGCGCCGCATTTTCCTCACATTTCTGGGTTGCCAGGGCCTCGGAAAGGCGTAGCGAGAGCCCTTCTTGCGGCGGTTCCAAGTCAAGGACGCAATCATGCTGCGTCTCAACATGTTTGAAGACAGTATCATTGTCCGCTCCAGGTATGCTCAAGACATGTCACCTGCTGCACCGTCGATGCCGGCTCGCTTGCCGCATTCGCCGCAGATCAGGTTATATTGCCGGTCTATTCCTTTCTTGCCCGGAGCCAAGCCCATGAGAGCTGCTGCGATTTTCCAGTACCTGCTATCCGGCGTGCCGCTGCTGGCGACCCTGAGAGACTACCGATTCTCCTGGTTCGGCAAGGATTCGATCGCCGGCCTGTCGGCGTGCATCGTCTCGATTCCGTCGGTGATTGCCTATGCCGAGCTCGTGCATCTGCCGCCGATTGCCGGGCTCTACGCGGCGCTGGCGGCGGCCGTTGGTTACGCGTTGTTTGCCAGTTCGCGGCACGTCATCGCCGGACCGGATGCGGCCATCGGCCTGCTGGCGGGCTCGGCGATCCTGCCGCTGGCGGCGGGCGACCCGGCGCGCATCGTCTTTTTGGCTGCCGTGCTCAGCATCATGTCCGGCGGCGTGCTGCTGCTCGCCGCTCGACTGAAGCTCGGCGTCATTGCCGACCTGTTGTCCCGGCCGGTGCTCATCGGCTACCTGAACGGGGCGTCGCTGGTGCTCATTGCCACCCAACTGGGCAAGATGTTCGGCATCAAAACCGAAGGCGAGGAGTTCTTCGAACTGGTCTATACGGTGATCGAGAAATTGCCGCAGACGCAGCTGCCGACCTTCCTTCTGGGCGTGCTCCTGGTCGGTTTGCTGGTGGCTCTCGCGCGTTGGCTGCCACGTGTCCCTGGCGCGCTGGCCGTCTGTGCCGTCGCGATTCTCGCCACTTTCTTCCTGGATCTCGGCAGCTACGGCATTGCCTTGGTCGGCACGGTGCCGTCGGGCGTGCCGCAGTTGACGATCCCCAGCTTCCGCTGGGGAGACATCGCCGCGCTCGCTCCCGCCGCCGTGGCGATCGCCTTTCTCGCGTTTTCCGACGGCATTCTGCTGGCCCAGACCTTTGCCGAGAAGAACGGCTATGAGGTACAGCCAAACCGGGAGCTCGTGGCGCTTGGTTCGGCGAACATTCTTGCCGGCCTCTGGCAGGGATTCCCGGTTTCCGCCAGCCAGTCGCGGACGTCGATCGTCGATGCCTCCGGCGGCAAGTCACAGGTCGCGCAACTGGTGCTGGCCGTGGGTTTGCTCCTCTTCCTGTTCTTCCTGACCGGATTGATCGCGCTGTTGCCGAAGGTCGCCCTCGGCGCGATCCTCATCGTCACCGCCATCGGCATGCTGGAGATGGCTTCGCTCGTCGGTCTCTACAGGATCGACCGTGTCGAGTTCGCCATCGCCCTGGGCGTGACGGCGGCCATACTGGTGGCCGGGGTCGTGCCGGGAATCATCCTTGGCTTGTTGCTGTCGCTGATCACCGTTCTCGTCGAGATTTCGCGGCCCGGCGACGCGGTACTTCGCCGGCGCCTCCTCGACGGCAGGTTCCATGACTGCCGGGATGATGAGGAAGCAGAGAGTGTGCCCGGTCTGCTCGTCTATCGGCCCTACGCGCCGCTGGTCTTCGCCAATGCGCGGCATGTGATGACGCGCATTCGTACGCTGGTCGACGAGGCCGATCCACCGGTCAAGTGGCTGGTCATCGACGCGCAGGCGATCCATGACATGGATGTCACCGCCGCGCAGCGTTTCGCGGAACTTCACCGGGAACTGGCCGACGAGGGCGTTGACGTGAAGATCGCCGACGCGCCCCGACCATTCCTCGAGGAGCTTGCCAAGGTCGGGCTTTCCGAGGAGATTGGTGGCAACGACTTCTTCGTCTCGGTCAAGAAGGCGGTCGAGGCCTACGACCGCGAGTTCGCGGGCGGCGGATCGGTACGCTGAGCAAGGCGCTGCAGCGACGTGTTCGAAATCGTCCTCGTCGAGCCGGAAATCCCGCCCAATACGGGGAACGTCATCCGCCTCGCCGCCAATACCGGCTGTCGTCTGCACCTGGTGAAGCCGCTGGGATTCGACCTCGCCGACAGGAACCTGCGCCGCGCCGGACTCGACTATCACGAATACGCCGAAGTCAGGGTGCATGATGACTGGCCTGCCCTGCGCGTCGCGCTTGTCGGGCGGCGCCTCTTCGCCTGCACCACCCGGGCGGCGCGGACGATCGCCGACAGACGCTTCGCCGCCGGCGACGTTTTCGTGTTTGGTTCCGAAACGCGTGGCCTGCCGGCCGCCGTCCTGGCCGAGTTTGCCGATGACTGGCGCTTGCGTTTGCCGATGCTGCCCGGCCAGCGCAGCCTGAACCTGTCGAATGCCGTGGCCGTTACCGTCTTCGAGGCGTGGCGCCAGCAGGCCTACGCCGGAGGCGTGTGACGCGGCGACGCCAGCGGTTCAGCCGGCGTTGCGTGCTGGCAGCACGTCTCGCAGCAGCGTGGCAGCGTCGAGAATCATCTTCTCGGTGGTCGGCCAGTCGACGCAGGCGTCGGTGACCGAGCAGCCGTACTGGAGCTGGTCGAGATCTTCGGGGATCGCCTGGTTGCCGGCGACGATGTTCGATTCGACCATCATGCCGACCAGCGACCGGTTGCCGAGACGCACCTGATTGACGACGTCGGCCATCACCAGTGGCTGCAGGTCATGCTTCTTGTAGCTGTTGGCATGCGAGCAGTCGACCACGATATTGGTCGGCAAACCGGCCTTGCGCAGTGCCTGTTCGGCCATCTGCACACTCACCGTGTCGTAGTTCGGACGGCCATCGCCGCCGCGCAGGACGAGGTGGCCATACCGGTTGCCACGCGTCCGGACGATCGACGTGCGTCCCTGGCCGTTGATGCCGAGGAAGCTGTGCGGTCGCGAGGCGGAAAGGATGGCGTTGACGGCGATGCCGACATCGCCGTTGGTGCCGTTCTTGAAACCGACCGGCGTCGACAGGCCTGACGATATCTCGCGGTGCGTCTGCGACTCGGTGGTGCGGGCGCCGATCGCCGTCCACGAAATCAGGCCGCCCAGATACTGCGGCGAAATCGGGTCGAGCGCCTCGGTGCCGGCGGGTAGTCCCAGTTCGGCAAGTTCGAGGAGAAACTGGCGTGCCTTCTGCATCCCCTGATCGACGTGGAAGGAGTCGTCCATGTCCGGGTCGTTGATGTACCCTTTCCAGCCGGTTGTCGTACGTGGCTTTTCGAAGTAGACGCGCATCACCAGGTAGAGCGTGTCGCCGACCGCGTCGGCGAGCGCCTTGAGACGGCGCGCATAGTCCAGCCCCGCCAGCGGGTCGTGGATCGAGCACGGGCCGACGACGACGAACAGACGATGGTCCCGGCGGTCGAGGATGTTGCGCAACACCTCGCGGTCGCGCCTGACCTCCCCGGCCGCGCTCGCGGAGAGCGGCAGGCGGGCCGCGATCTCGTCCGGCGAAGGCATGGGGTCGAAGGCGCTGACGTTGATGTTGTCGATGTCGAGGGTGGTCATGGCTTGGGCGCCTTCACTTGCTGAGTTGATGGATGATGTCTTTGACGGCGGCGACGCGGTCGGCGAGCGTCGCGCAATGGCGCTTGAGGAGCAGCTTGTCTTGTCCGGCCAGCCGGTAATTGCGGTTCTTCGTGATCAGGTCGATGATGCGCGTCGGCTCGATGGGCGGGTCAGGCTGGAACTGTACGACGATTTGCTCGGTCGTGGCGTCGAGCTTGCTGATGCCGAGCGGTTTGCAGAGCAGCCGCAGCCGATGGCTGTCGAGCAGCGCGCGCGCCTGCGGCGGCAGGTCGCCGAAGCGGTCGATGAGTTCTTCCTGCAACTCGCCGAGTTCGTCGGCGACGGTGCAGTTGGCCAGGCGCTTGTAGAGAGTCAGCCGGTCATGGACGTCCGGAGCATACTGGTCGGGGAGCAGAGCCGGCGTGTGCAGGTTGATCTCGGTGGCGATCGCCAGCGGCTGCATCGGGTCGGGCTCCTTGCCCTGCTTGAGTGCCGCGACGGCGCGGTTGAGCATCTCGGTGAACAGGTTGAAGCCGACCTCCTGCATTTCGCCAGACTGGCTGTCGCCGAGCACTTCGCCGGCGCCGCGTATTTCGAGGTCGTGCATGGCGAGATAGAAACCGGCACCCAGTTCGTCCATCATCTGGATCGCTTCGAGGCGTTGACGGGCCTGTTTGTTGAGTGCCGTCTCGTCGTGCGTCAGCAGATAGGCGTAGGCCTGGTGGTGCGATCGGCCGACGCGGCCGCGTAGCTGATGCAACTGGGCAAGACCGAACTTCTCGGCGCGATTGATGATGATGGTGTTGGCGTGTGGGTTGTCGATTCCCGTCTCGATGATTGTCGTGCACAGCAGGACGTTGGCCCGGCGTTGCGTGAAGTCACGCATCACGCGCTCGAGATCGCGCTCCTTGAGTTGCCCGTGGCCGACGACGATGCGTGCCTCCGGCAACAGCTTGCCGAGCTTGTCGCGCATGTTCTCGATGGTGTCGACTTCATTGTGCAGGAAATAGACCTGGCCACCGCGCTTGAACTCGCGCAGCAGCGCCTCACGGATGATGCCGTCGGAGAAGCGGGTGACGAAGGTCTTGATCGCCAGTCGCTTCTGCGGCGCGGTGGCGATGACCGAGAAATCGCGCAGGCCTTCGAGCGACATGCCGAGTGTGCGCGGGATCGGCGTTGCGGTCAGCGTCAGCACGTCGACTTCGGCGCGCAGCGCCTTCAGTGCTTCCTTCTGGCGGACGCCGAAGCGGTGTTCCTCGTCGATGACGACGAGCCCCAGGCGACTGAATTGCACGTCCTTCTGCAGCAGTCGATGCGTACCGATGATGATGTCGAGTTTGCCGTCGGCCAGTTCCCTGAGGGCCTGGCTGGCCTCCCTGGCCGTCTTGAAGCGCGACAGTTCGGCGATGCTCACCGGCCAGTCGGCAAAGCGGTCGCTGAACGTCTGGTGGTGCTGTTCGCAGAGCAGCGTGGTCGGGCACAGAACGGCCACCTGCCGGCCGCCGGCCACGGCGCAAAAGGCTGCGCGCAGGGCCACCTCGGTCTTGCCGAAGCCGACATCGCCACAGACGAGACGGTCCATCGGCCGCCCCGATTGCATGTCTTCGATCACGGCGTTGATCGCTGCCGCCTGATCCGCCGTTTCTTCAAAACCGAACCCGTCGGCAAAGGCGTCGTAGTCATGTGCCTTGAACTGGCAGGCGTGACCCTGTCGCGCTGCACGCAGGGCGTAGAGAGCGAGCAGTTCCGCGGCCGTGTCGCGCGCCTGCAAAGCTGCCCGGCGCTTGGCCTTTTCCCATTGCGGTGAGCCGAGCGTGTGCAGAGGTGCCGCGTCGGGGTCGGCGCCCGAGTAGCGCGAAATGACGTGCAGTTGCGCTACCGGTACATACAGTCGGGCGTCGCCGGCATAGTGGAGTTCGAGGAACTCCATGTCGCCTTCGCCAAGGTCGAGGTGGACGAGCCCTTGGTAGCGGGCGATGCCATGCTGTTCATGGACCACTGGGGAGCCGACCTTGAGTTCGGTGAGATCGCGCAGCCAGTTGTCGACCGAGGCCTTGCGTTGTGCCGCGTGGCGTGTGCGGCGTGACGGGCTGTCGGCATACAACTCGGCTTCGGTGATGATCGCCAAGTGATCGACCACGAAGCCGTCGTGCAGCGGTGCCATGGTCAGCGCGAGACGGCTGGGCGAGTCCAGGAAGTCTGTAAGGCCGGTGCTCGCCGCCGGCTTCAAACCATATTCAGCGAAGAGCCCGGCGAGGGTTTCCCGCCGCCCGGGGGTTTCGGCGACCAGCAGAACGCGGCCAGCGAAACCGTCGATGAAGGCCTTCAGACGGTGGAGGGGGTCCTCGGCCCGGCGGTCAACGGCCAGCGGTGGCAAGCTGTGCACCGGCCCGTCGTCGCCGGCCGCGATGTCCACCCGGGCGTAGGCCTTGGCGGCGACGAAAAAGGGTTCCTCGGCCAGGAAGAGATCCGCCGGTGGCAGCAGCGGGTGCGTCCGGTCGCCGGAGAGCATCGTGTAGCGCGACTGCGCCTCACGCCAGAAGGCGCGAATCGCTTCCGGGACGTCGCGGTGCAGGCACAGCACGCTATCCTTCGGCAGGTAGTCGAAGAGCGTTGCCGTTTCCTCGAAGAAGAGCGGCAGCCAGTACTCGATACCGGCAGCGGCAACGCCGTTCGAGACATCCTTGTAGATTCGCGAGCGGGCCGGGTCGCCTTCGAAGATCTCGCGAAAGCGCTGGCGGAATCGCGCGCGTCCCCTGTCGTCAAGGGGAAACTCGCGCGCCGGCAGAAGGCGTACCTCAGGCACCGGATAGAGCGTGCGTTGGTTATCGACGTCGAAGGTCTTGATGCTCTCGATTTCGTTGTCGAAAAGATCGAGGCGGTAAGGCAGCGGTGACCCCATCGGGAAGAGGTCAACGATGCCACCGCGGATCGAGTACTCGCCAGGCGCGACGACTTGCGTGACATTCGCATAGCCGGCGAGCGTCAGCTGGGCGCGGAACGGTTCAGAGTGGAGCTTCTCGCCCTGCTTGAGGAAGAACGTGTAGGCGGCCAGATAGGCGGCGGGCGAGAGACGATAGACGGCAGTGCTGGCCGGTACCAGCAGCACGTCGCAATCCCCGCGAGTGACGGCGTAGAGCGTCGCCAGTCGTTCGGAAACCAGGTCGTGGTGGGGCGAGAAGCTGTCATAGGGCAGCGTTTCCCAATCCGGCAGCAGGCGTACACGCAGATGGGCGGCGAACCACGGGATCTCCTGCAGCAGACGCTGCGCATCGCCGGCGTTGGCGGTCAGCACCGCCAGCAGGCGCGGCCTGACGCCGTTGCTGGCTGCCGATGCCGCATGGGCGATCAGGAGTGCGTCGGCCGAGCCGGTAAACGATGGGAGATGGAGCCTTTCGCCGGCCTGGGGCAAAGGCGATCGGGGCAGCGGCAATGACAAGGGATGCGACTCGCGACTCGACTTCTACAGTGGACTGGTCTGCGCCTGCCGCGCTGGGCAGTGCAGGAAAAGGGCGGCATTATAGCCGATCGGTCCTGGTCGCCCGCAGCATTCGGCGGCGCCAGGGGTTTGCCGCCGTGCCCGATGCGCTGACGCCGGGAGGCTGGGGGCTGATCGCGAATTCCCTTCAGCGTCCTGGACCGTTCTCCTGGAGTCGCGCGCAGAGGGCGCCGAAGAACTGCGAAGCGCCGGCACGAATCGAGTAGTCCGCCGCATCCGACAGTGGCGTCGGGTGCGGATTGACTTCCACCACCGTGGCGCCGGCCCCTTTCGCCCACACCGGCAGGCGGGCGGCGGGCTGGACGGTAAACGAGGTGCCGACGCAGAAGAACAGATCGGCATTGAGGCTGCGTATCCCCGCCGCCGCAAACACCTCCTCATCGAGCATTTCCCCGAAGAGGACCAGATCGGGCCGTACCGGTCCGCCACAGTTGGGGCAGGAAAAAGGCTCCACGGCGCTTTGCTCCCAGACGGCAGCGAAACCGCAGCGCCGGTGGCAGCGTACCCGATGAATCGTCCCGTGGACTTCGAGCACCTGCGCATTGCCGGCTTGCGTATGGTAGCCATCGATGTTCTGGGTGATGATGGTCAGCCGTTTGCCCTTGCACAGATCCTCGAGGCGGGCGATTGCCTCATGGCCGGCGTTCGGATGCCGGTCGTCAACGAGGTTCTTCAATTGCAGCAGCCAGTCCCAGACCACACGCGGTTTACGCAGGAATCCTTCGATGCTGGCCACCTCGTCGGGGTCGACGTTGTTCCACAATCCTGTGGCGCCGTCGCGGAAAGTGGGAATGCCGCTGTCGGCGGAAAGTCCGGCGCCCGAGAAGACGACGACTTCGCGCGCCCGCCGGAGAACCGTGGCAATCGATTCCAGACTCGTTGATAGCATGACAGCCTCCTCATTCATGAATGAACGGCCTGCCCTCCCGGCAACTGCCTCCGCACGCGGTGGGCAGGGCCGGCGCCGGCGATGCGGCAAGCTTCTACGCCGCAACCGCGTCAGTATACGGGGATGGGAGCAGGTGAGGAGAAGGCCGCAATCCGGCCTGCGTGGCGACTCGCCCAGCCCGTGCGAGCACCGTTGCCAAAGACGAATCCCCATCCATTCGTTGCATAAATACGACACAATGCCAAACCGATGGTTGAAGCCATTCAAGTTTGTATGCTTAAATCGCCCCACTGCGCAAAAATCGCATCGCTGCATACGCATTCGGACCCAACAGAGATCAATTAATCGAGGAGGAACATCTTGAAATCGAAAGTCATTACCACCCTGCTGGCCTCTATCGGCCTTTTCGTGGCCGCTGGCGCGGCGCAAGCCCAAACCGCTGGTGAGCGCGTTTATGTGATCGACCAACGCGGTGAAGTCGTGATGAGCGGCGCCGGCCTTTGCTGGCGGACCGGCTTCTGGACACCGGCCGCTGCGGCCAAGGATCCGGCCGGTTGCAAGTGCGACAAGGATTTGCTCCCGAAGGAAGTCTGCGAGCCGATGGTCGCCAAGGCTGCCCCGGCTGCCGCACCGGCGGCCAAGCCGTCGGGTGACAAGATCACCGTCGCCGCCGACGCGCTGTTCGACTTCAACAAGGCAACCCTGCGTCCGGAAGGCAAGGCCAAGCTCGACGAAGTGGTCGCCAAGGCCGGCGCCATCAAGCTCGAAGTGATCATCGCCGTCGGTCACACCGACCGCATCGGTTCCGATGCCTACAACCAGAAGCTGTCCGAGCGTCGCGCTGCGGCCGTCAAGCAGTATCTGGTGAGCAAGGGTATCGACGCGAATCGTGTCTACACCGAAGGCAAGGGCAAGAAGAATCCGGTCACCAAGCCCGATCAGTGCCTCGGCAAGACGAGTCCGAAGGTCATCGCTTGCCTGCAGCCTGACCGTCGTGTCGACATCGAACTCATCGGCACCAAGTAATCCAGGCCATGCCCAAAAAACCCCGCTTCTGCGGGGTTTTTTTTAGCCTCCGCGGTAGATCATGGAAATGATCTCTGGGCTGCAAGCTGTCGATCTGTTGATCGAGGCGCGCTGGCTGGTGCCGGTCGAACCGGTGGGCGCCGTTCTCGAGAACCATGCGGTGGCGGTCAACGACGGCCGGATCGTCGCCGTGCTTTCACAGGCGGAGGCGGCTGCCCGTTTCTCGCCGCGCCAGCGCAAACGGCTTGACCAGCACGTGCTGATTCCCGGTTTGGTCAACCTGCACACGCACGCGGCGATGACGCTGCTGCGTGGTCTCGCCGATGATCTGCCGCTGATGGAATGGCTGCACGATCACGTCTGGCCGGCCGAGGCAAAGCACGTTTGCGAGCAGTTCGTTCATGACGGCAGCCTGCTCGCTTGCGCCGAAATGCTGCGCGGCGGCATCACCTGTTTCAACGACATGTATTTCTTTCCGAAAGCCGCCGCCGACGCGGCGCTCGCTTCGGGAATGCGCGCCGCGATAGGCCTGATCACCGTCGACTTTCCAAGCAACTATGCGGCCGATGCAGACGACTATCTGGCGAAGGGGCTCGCCGTTCGCGACGAGTTGCTGGACGAGCCGCTGCTATCGTTCTGTCTTGCCCCGCATGCGCCTTACACCGTCGGCGAGCGGAGTTTTGCCAAGGTACTGACGCTGGCCGAGCAGATCGAGGTGCCGATCCACCTGCACCTGCATGAAACCGTCCAGGAGATCGACGACAGCGAGCAGCGCTTCGGGATGCGCCCGATCGAACGTATTCGCCGCCTGGGTCTGCTCAGTCCGGCCTTGATCGCGGTACACGCCGTTCACCTCAATGCGCAGGAGATCGAACTGTTGGCCGAGCACGGCTGTTCGGTTGCCCATTGCCCAAGTTCCAATCTCAAGCTGGCCAGCGGCATCGCGCCGATCACGCAACTTCTCGCCCAAGGGATCAACATCGGTCTCGGCACGGACGGCGCGGCGAGCAACAACCGGCTCGACATCTTTCAGGAAATGCGCCTGGCGGCGTTGCTCGCCAAGGAGCAGGGCGGGCGTGCCGACGCCATCGACGCTCACCGCGTACTGCGCATGGCGACTCTGGGCGGCGCTCGTGCGCTCGGCCTGGACGCGGACATCGGCTCGATCACCACCGGCAAGTATGCCGATCTGTGCGCCGTCAGGCTTGACGACATCGCCCTTGCGCCCTGTTACCACCCGGTGTCGCACCTCACCTACTCGCTAGGCCGGGAGCATGTTTCTGACGTCTGGGTGGCTGGGCGGATCCGCGTAGAGAATGGGCAACTGGTTGAAAACAACGAAACTGGATTGATAAAACTGGCCCTGTTGTGGCAAAATAAAATTCGTCCGTGATGAGTTGAGTCTACAACGAGGCATAACAGGCTATGCGGACCAGTTTCGCAAGCTCCAACTAACGAGGGAAACCCAGATGAACAGAATTGCAAGAAACTCAATGATGGCCGTGTTCGCCGCGACTGTCGGCTTCGGCGCCTCGCTGGCTCAGGCTCAGACGTCGGCTCCTTTGGATCGCGTGTATGTGATCGATCAACGCGGCGAAGTCGTCATGAGCGGTGCCGGCCTCTGCTGGCGGACTGGATTCTGGACTCCCGCCGGGGCAGCCCGCGATCCGGCTGGCTGCAAGTGCGACAAGGATCTGATCCCGAAGGAAGTCTGCGAGCCGATGGTCGCCAAGGCTGCCCCGGCTGCCGCACCGGCGGCCAAGCCGTCGGGTGACAAGATCACCGTCGCCGCCGACGCACTGTTCGACTTCAACAAGGCAACCCTGCGTCCGGCAGGCAAGGCCAAGCTCGACGAAGTGGTCGCCAAGGCCGGCGCCATCAAGCTCGAAGTGATCATCGCCGTCGGTCACACCGACCGCATCGGTTCCGATGCCTACAACCAGAAGCTGTCCGAGCGTCGCGCTGCGGCCGTCAAGCAGTACCTGGTGAGCAAGGGTATCGACGCGAATCGTGTCTACACCGAAGGCAAGGGCAAGAAGAATCCGGTCACCAAGCCCGATCAGTGCCTCGGCAAGACGAGCCCGAAGGTCATCGCCTGCCTGCAGCCTGACCGTCGCGTCGACATCGAACTCATCGGCACCAAGTAATTCCTCGCCGTCCCACGCGAAGCCCTGCCTCGGCAGGGCTTTTTCGTTGCAAGCGTTCGCCAAGCCCCTATACTGACCCTTTGACACGGATACCGCAGGCATGACCATCAACGCTGATCAGGGCGAACTCGAGAAATTTAGCCAGCTGGCCCATCGCTGGTGGGATCCGAGCAGTGATTTCAAGCCGCTGCATGACATCAACCCCTTGCGTCTGGAATGGATCGACGATCGGTGCGGCCTGGCCGGCAAGCGCGTACTTGACGTCGGTTGCGGCGGTGGCCTGCTTTCCGAAGGCATGTGCGAAAAAGGCGCGACGGTGACCGGCATCGATCTCTCCGACAAGGCGCTGAGTGTTGCCCGTCTGCACCTGCTCGAGAGCGGACACCAGGTCGACTATCGCAAGATCGCGGCCGAGGAACTCGCGGCCGAGTGCGCCGGAAGTTACGATGTCGTGACCTGCATGGAAATGCTCGAGCACGTCCCCGATCCGGCGAGTACGGTCGCCGCCTGCGCTGCTCTCGCGGGACCCGGCGGGCACGTCTTCTTCTCGACCATCAACCGCAACCCGAAAGCCTACCTGCTCGCCGTCATCGGCGCCGAGTATGTCCTCCGGATGTTGCCGCGCGGCACCCATGACTATGCCCGATTCATCAAGCCGTCAGAGCTTCTACGCTGGGCAAGGAGGGTCGGCCTCGATGGCCTCGACTTGCGCGGCATGAGCTACAACCCCTTGGGTGGCCGCTACACGCTGGGGCGCGATACCGATGTCAATTACCTGCTGCATTGCGTGAAGAATGTTTGATGCCGTCCTCTTCGACCTTGACGGCACCTTTGCCGATACCGCACCCGACCTCGCCGCCGCACTGAACCGCCTGCGCGCCGATCTTGACCTCCCGCCGGTACCGCTCGGGCGGCTGCGCCCGTATACCTCGCAGGGCGTACGCGGAATGCTCAAGGCCGGGCTCTCGATGCGGCCGGGTGATTCGCTCTACACCGAGTTCTACGATCGCTTCCTGCGCTACTACAGCCAGGACATCTGCGTCGCCACGACCGTCTTCCCCGGTATTGACCAACTTCTCGAACGGCTGGAGAGCCGTGGTTCGCCGTGGGGAATCATCACCAACAAGGCCCAGCGCTTCACCTTGCCCCTGCTCGACCAATTGGGCTACGCCAAGCGCGCTGCCTGCGTCGTCAGTGGCGACTCGGCGCGGCGCGCCAAGCCCGCAGCGCCCCCGATGCAACTGGCCTGTACGCTGATCACCCGCGCCCCGGGACGTTGCCTCTACGTCGGCGACGACCTGCGCGACATCCAGGCCGGCCGGTCCGTCGGCATGGCGACGGTGGCGGTGCGTTACGGCTATCTTGGCGACGGCGACCCGATCGAGTCCTGGGGGGCCGATCATCTCGTTGATCATGCGCAAGACATTGCCGCCGTCGCCGGTTTGCGCTGATTCGGCGTGCCAGGCCGGCAGTCCGCACCGGCCGAGCCACTTTGGCGGTTTTGTCGTCGATCAACCCGATCCGGCGTCGACGCTGCCGTTGCGCTAAACTGAAGACATGCCGAAAGCCGCCCTGATTCTCTTTGCGCACGGTGCGCGTGACCCCGAATGGGCAGAGCCCATGCGTCGCGTTGGCGCGGCGCTGCGCCAGCAGGCCCCCGAACTGCGCGTCGAACTGGCTTTCCTGGAGTTCATCCAGCCCGGCTTGCGCGAGTGCGCCGAATCCCTGCTTGGCGAGGGTTTCGAACGCATCGTCGTCTTGCCGATGTTCATTGCCCGGGGTGGTCACCTGAAGCGCGACGTGCCGCTGCTTCTCGACGAACTCCGCCGAGGTCATCCGCGCGCCTGCTTTGAACTCGCCGCTGCCGTCGGCGAGGCAGAGACCATCGTCCAGGCCATGGCTGCGCATGCACTGACGGTTGCCGGCGGCTAGCCAGTGCGGGCGCTCGCCGGCGACGGCAAGGCGCTTGCCTGCCTTCGTTCCTTCCAGGCGGTGGCCGCCGGGCTCGCCGAGAGCCGCCGTGCCTGAGGGCGCCCTGGTGCCGATCGGCTATCTGGCGACGCCGTTTCGCGATCGCTTCGGAATTCCCCGCCAGCCGCAACTGGCGCCGCACGCGCTGGGTCGCTTGCGCCTCCTGCGGCCCTACGACCGGGCGGAGGCGGTGCGCGGGCTCGACGCTTTTTCGCATGTCTGGCTCAGCTTCCTCTTCCACCGCACCGCCGGCCGGTGGAGCCCAACAGTGCGGCCGCCGCGCCTCGGCGGCAACGAACGCGTCGGCGTGTTTGCCAGCCGTAGCCCCTTTCGCCCCAACCCGCTGGGACTGTCACTGGTCGAACTGTTGGCGATAGACACGCGCGACGGCGTGCTGTTGACCTTTGGCGGCGTCGACTTGCTCGACGGCACACCGGTGCTCGACATCAAACCGTACATCCCTTTCGTCGAAAGCCGGCCCGCCGCCCGCGCGGGTTTCGTCGACGGTCCGCCGGCGCAACTGCCGGTCGATTTCACGGCGCAGGCGCTGGACGAGTTGCACCAGCACGCGCATCGCTGGCCCGACCTGGCCGCGCTGCTGCGCGAAGTTCTCGCGCAGGACCCGCGTCCCGCCTATGCCGACGACCCGCTGCGCCAGTACGGCTTGCGTCTCCACGACCTGGAGATCAAGTGGCGTTGCACCAACCAGGGGGCGATCGTCGAATCGATCACGCTTGCCGCCGACGACGGCTGCCGGTGAGTCCACTGCGTGAAAGGCGATTGGTGGGCCGGTTGCCGGTTGCCGTTCGCCGCGGCAGTCCGGCGGCGCCTGTTCGGGACCGGCCATGGCCGTATCGACGCGTTATCCGGCCGGCCGTGTCGGCGATGGCGAAAATGCTGCGTTACTCGTGGATGATCTGCCGGAAGCTGTCAACACCGTCGGCTGCGGCAAGCCATGGCCGGCCGACAGCTCATCAACCATCAGCACCTGGAGAGCATTCCATGAAGACCTTGACCGTGGCGCTGCTTGCCCTGGCGGCTGTCCAGCCGTCCATCGTTCTGGCCGGTGGCGGTGGCGCCTATGGCGTTTCCGGGGCGGTGGTCGTCGGTGGGCCCGTTGGGCCGCGGGGAGGCTACTATGGCCACGGGCCCCGCTGGGGATACCCGGGCCCACGCGTCGGTGTCTATGTCGGCGGCCCTGTCGTATGGGGCGGGCCGTGGGTGCCGGTGTACAACCCGCCAGTAGTGGTTTATCCGCCGGTCGTTGCGGTGCCTCCACCGGTCGTCTATGTCGAACGCTCCGACGAGATCCCGGCGGCCACCTCGGACAGCGCTGACCCACTGGAGCCTGGCTACTGGTACTACTGTCGGGAGCAGGGTGCTTACTATCCTGCCGTCCGGCAATGTCCCGGCGCCTGGCAGAAGGTGGCGCCGGTTGACAACTAACGCGGACGGGCGGGAGTTAGCCTGAGTGCGTTCGGGTCGCGAAGCGCCTCGCTAATGCAGCTTTGCCGCTTCCCGGCTTTCGCTCAGGGTGCCAATCGCTCGCGAATCCACTGCTGGTCGGCAGCGAGTCGGTAGCGCAAGCGGTCGTGCAAGCGGCTCTTCCGGCCCTGCCAGAATTCCCAGGTGTCGGGCCGCAGGCGGTAGCCGCCCCAGTGTGGTGGACGCGGCGGATGGAGGAGGAACTTCGTGCCGAAACGAGCGGCGTTGGCCACCAGTACGCCGCGTCCGGCAATGACTTGGCTTTGCGGACTGGCCCAGGCGCCGATCCGTGAATCGAGCGGGCGACTGGCGAAGTAGGCATCGCTCTCTTCGGCGCTGACCTTGTCGACCCGCCCTTCGATGCGCACGACGCGCTCCAGTTCGACCCAGTGGAACTGCAGCGCGGCCCACGGATTGGCCGCCAGTTCCCGGCCCTTGCGGCTGTCGTAATTGGTGAACCAGGTGATCCCCGCCTGGTCGTAGCCCTTGATCAGCACCACCCGCGTGGACGGGCGCAGCCCGGCGTCGACCGTCGCCAGCGTCATGGCGTTCGGTTCCGGCACGCACGCGCTGATCGCTTCGCCGAGCCATCGCTCGAACTGCTTTAGCGGGTCGGCGTGCGACGCTTCCTCGCTGAGTTCGGCGCGTTCGTAGCTCTTTCGCAAGGCGGCAAGATCGGTCATGTCGTGTCGTGGGGCAAGGGTGGATCGATGGAGGCTGAGTGCGCATCCGGGGATGCCCGATGACCCTGCAGCCAGCGCTTGCGCAGCGGGTTGACCCTGACCTTGCGGTTGAGCTTGTGGCTGTCGCTGGCCGGTGGGCCGAGCTGAACCGAGAATTCCATCAGTTCGTCGCGACGAAAGGCATGGACCCGGATGGTATCGCCGCTTTTCCGCCGGCACAACAGACGTTCCAGCCCGAGCGGCGTGACGCGCAAGCCGTCGATCGCCAGCAGCAGATCGCCCGCCGACAGCCCGGCGACCTGCGCCGGGCTGCCCTCATACACCGTTGCCAGCCGCACGTCATTGCCCTCGGTGCTGGTGCGCGCACCGAGCGTCGGCGTCGCGGATGCCGCGGTGCGCTTGAGGACGATGCCGAAAGGCTTGAGCAGGCTCGCCAGAGCCAGTTCGGGCGTGCCATGCACAGCGTCGGCAAAGAAGCGCCGCAGATCCAGGCCTGACAGATTCTCGGCGATCAGCCGGATGTCCTCATCGCCAACACCCGGCCCGCGGTAGTCGTCCCGCTCGCCATGGCGCTCCCAGAGCGTGCGCATCACATCATCAAGGGAAACGCGGCTGTCGGTTTCGGCGCGTAGGGTCAGGTCGAGCGCCAGCGCCACGAGGGCTCCCTTGGCGTAGTAATTGACCACCGCATTGGGCGTGTTCTCGTCGGGGCGGTAGTATTTGGTCCAGGCGTCGAAGCTCGACTGTGCGAGTGTCTGACGCTGGCGACCCGGCTCGCGCTGGACCCGGTCGATCGTCTTGGCGACCAGTTCCAGCCACTTCTTCGCCTTGATCAGCCCACAGCGGAGCAGCGTCAGGTCGTCGTAGTACGACGTGAAACCCTCGAAAGCCCAGAGCAGGGTGGTGTAGTTCTCGCTGTCGAGGTTGTAGGCGGTGAACGCGGCCGGCCGGATGCGCTTGACGTTCCAGGCATGGAAGTACTCGTGGCTGCACAGACCGAGAAACGTCCGGTAGCGCTCGGGCAGGCCCTTCATGCCAGGATAGGGAAGGTCGTCGCGCGCGCAGAGCAGGGCCGTGGAGGCGCGGTGCTCGAGTCCGCCGTAGGCGTCGCCGACGGCAGTGACCAGGAAGAGGTAGCGGCGCATTGGTGCCGGTTCGCCGAAGAAACGGATCTGCCACTCGCAGATGCGTGTCAGGTCGGTCGTGAGGCGCGTCAGATCGCAGTCGTGACGGCCGCTGATGGCGATCTCGTGGGGCACGCCGCAGGCGGTGAACGCGGCGAGTGTGAACGTCCCCATCTCGACCGGATGGTCGATGAGTTCGTCGTAGCTGGCGGCCCGGTAGAGGCCAAAGCCATGCTGTCGGGCAGCTCCGCGCTCGCCGAGCGCGCGTGGCAGCGCGGTGGCGACGCGCCAATCCTGGAAGGCCGTGCCGAGCGGTCGCTGGATGTCGACCAGGCACGGCCGATGTTCGTGACCGAGGGCGCGCAGAAAGACGCTGCTGCCGTTGAAGAAGGCGTGCGTCTGGTCAAGGTGCGCGCCGCGTACCGAGAGGTCCCAGGCGTAGATCTCGCTGATCACGGTGAGTGCCTGCGCCTTGCCGAGCGGCGCGGCCCGCCAGGTGTGCTTGTCGATCTTCTCGAGAGCGACCGGCTTGCCGGCGGACTCGGCGCGAATCGCGACGACGTGGCGGGCAAAGTCGCGAATCAGATAGCTGCCGGGAATCCAGGCCGGCAAGGCGAAGCACTGGCCCGCCGGGTCGGCTTCGCGAACCGTGCAGCGGACTTCGAACAGATGGGCCTCGGGATGGCTGGGGCGGATGCTGTAGCAGATGTGGACGGGCTTCATCGGACGGTTGCATGCACTTTTCGGGAATCTGGCGGAATTGTACGGCCTGTGCACGGTCCGACGATGGGAAGAGGGCAAGAAGCGGGGCAAGAAGCGGGGCAAGAAGCGGGGCAAGAAGCGGGGCAAGAAGCGGGGCGAGCATGGGGGCGACTAAGGCGCGTTGCCTGGCCCACGCGAGTGTCGAGTGCGTGCCGCCATGACTGCCTGGCATGCCGCGTATCCGGCAGCACTGTTGGCGACGCGACGCGGGGAGATGACCTTTTCATTACTTGGATCCGGGCGAGAGTCGTGCCACAATCGCGCGGTCCGGTATTCGGCCGGTGGCCACTTTTCTTGTTTGATGAGGAGACAGACACGATGTTCAAGGTTTCGAGGCGCTTCGCCATTGCTGCAACCCTCTCCGCGGCCCTGCTGTCGGCACCCGTCGCGGCGCAGGAACTGACCGGTACGCTGAAGAAGATCAAGGATACCGGCGTCATCACACTGGGACATCGCGAGTCGTCGATCCCGTTCTCGTATTATGACGACAAGCAACAGGTGATCGGCTATTCGCATGAAATGATGCTCAAGGCGGTGGAGGCGATCAAGGCCGACCTGAAGCTTGCCAAGCTCGATGTCAAGCTGATGCCGGTTACCTCGGCGAACCGTATCACGCTGGTCCAGAACGGCTCGGTCGACCTCGAATGCGGGTCGACGACCAACAACACCGAACGCCAGAAGCAGGTCAGTTTCTCGAACAGCATCTTCATCATCGGCACCCGCCTGATGACCAAGACGAATTCCGGGATCAACGATTTCCCGGATTTGGCCGGCAAGAATGTCGTGACCACTGCCGGTACCACCTCCGAGCGCCTGCTACGCAAGATGAACGAAGACAAGCAGATGAAGATGAACGTCATCAGCGCGAAAGACCATGGCGAATCGTTCCTGACCCTGGAAACCGGCCGCGCGGTGGCCTTCATGATGGACGACGCGCTGCTCTACGGCGAAATGGCCAAGGCCAAGAAGGCCAGCGACTGGGTGGTGGTGGGTACGCCGCAGTCGTATGAGGCCTATGGTTGCATGCTGCGCAAGGATGACCCGGCGTTCAAGAAGGTCGTCGATGGCGCACTGGCCAAGGCGATGACCTCGGGCGAAGCTGAGAAAATCTACGCCAAGTGGTTCCTGCAGCCGATTCCGCCGAAGGGGCTCAACCTCAACTTCGCGCTCTCGGAGGCCGTCAAGAAGCTGTACAAGGCTCCCAACGACAAGGCGTTCGAGTAGGTTTCGCGCCAGGGGCCGGGCGGCCCCTGGGCAATGCATCACCCGCAAAGGAGGAAGCCATGTTTCGAGTGGACTTGAGTCGTTGGCTGTTGGCCGTGGTCTCGATGCTCGTGGTCGGCAGCGCTGCAGTGGCTGCCGACAAGCCGAACGTCGTCATCCTCGCCACCGGTGGCACCATCGCCGGTGCCGGTGCCGATGTGACCAACAGCGCCACCTATCAGGCAGCCAAGGTGCCGGTCGACAAGCTCATTGCCGGCATTCCGCAATTGAAGACGATTGCCGAGGTGCGTGGTGAGCAGGTTTTCCAGATTGCCTCGGAGAGCTTCACCAACGATAACCTGGTGACCCTCGGCAAGCGCGTCGCGGCGTTGGTCAAGCAAGGCGATGTGGATGGCGTGGTGATTACGCATGGCACCGATACGCTCGAAGAGACGGCCTACTTCCTCAACCTGGTCGTGCGCACCGACAAACCGATCGTCCTGGTTGGCTCGATGCGGCCGGGAACCGCGATGTCGGCCGACGGCATGCTGAACCTGTACAACGCGGTCAGCGTGGCAGCCAGCAAGGACGCACGCGGCAAGGGCGTGCTGGTGACGATGAACGACGAGATCAACAGCGGTCGCGACGTCTCCAAGATGGTTAACCTGCGCACCGAGGCCTTCAAGAGCCCGTGGGGAGCGCTCGGCATGGTCGTCGAGGGCAAGAACTACTGGTTCCGCCTGCCGGCGAAGCGGCACACGAGCAACTCCGAGTTCGACATCGAGAAGATCGACACGCTACCCGCGGTGGAGATCGCCTATGGTTCCGGCAATGCCTCGGATACCGCCTATCGTGCCTTCGCGGCGAAAGGCGCCAAGGCGATCATCCATGCCGGCACCGGCAACGGTTCGGTGAGCAGCGCCGTCGTCCCGTCGCTGCTCGACCTGCGCGGGCAGGGCGTGCAGATCATTCGGTCGTCGCACGTCAATGCCGGCGGCTTTGTCCTGCGCAACGCCGAACAGCCCGACGACAAGTACGACTGGGTGGTGGCGCACGACCTCAATCCGCAGAAGGCACGCATTCTCGCCGCCGTCGCCCTGAGCAAGACTCAGGACAGCAAGGAACTGCAGCGGATTTTCTGGGAATACTGATTCCCCGTTCTTAGACGGCGGCAGGGCGCCTTGACGGGCGGCCGCTGCCTTGCTCCAAGGAGAAGCGCAGATGGGCTACAGCTGGAACTGGGGGATTTTTCTGCAGCCGACGGCAACCGGCGATGGCACCTACCTGGGCTGGATGTTCTACGGCTTCAAGGTCACCATCGCCCTGTCGTTGTCGGCCTGGTTCATCGCGCTCGTTCTCGGCGCCGTCGTCGGCATCCTGCGGACGGTTCCCAACAAGTGGTTGTCCGGCTTCGCGACCGCCTACGTCGAAGTCTTTCGCAACATTCCGCTGCTCGTCCAATTGTTCCTCTGGTACTTCGTAATGCCCGAGTTGCTGCCCGAGAACCTGGGCAACGCCTTCAAGCAGAGCAACCCGATCGTCCAGCAGTTCCTTTCCTCGATGGTCTGCCTGGCGCTGTTCACCAGCGCACGCGTCGCCGAGCAGGTGCGTTCGGGGATCAACTCGCTGCCGCCCGGGCAGAAGAACGCCGGCCTGGCGATGGGCTTCACCTTGTCGCAGACCTATCGCTATGTGCTGCTGCCGATGGCCGTGCGCCTGATCGTACCGCCGCTCACCTCGGAGTTTCTCAACATCTTCAAGAACTCGGCCGTCTGCTCGACGATCGGCTTGCTGGAACTGGCCGCCCAGGGTCGGCAACTGGTCGATTACACCGCGCAACCCTACGAGTCGTTCATCGCCGTGACGCTCGCCTATCTGCTCATCAACGTCGTCGTCATGTTCGGCATGCGCTGGGTTGAAGAGCACGTGCGCGTTCCCGGCTACATCGGAGGCAAGTGAGATGCATGACTTCGACTGGTCTTCGATCCCCAATGCCTTGCCCTTCCTCTGGGACGGGATGAAGATTTCCCTCGAGATCACGCTCAGCGCGGTGGTTTTCGGGATCGTCTGGGGAACGCTGCTGGCGCTCATGCGCCTCTCCTCCGTCACGCCTCTGTCATGGTTTGCGGCGGGGTACGTCAATCTCTTCCGGGCCGTTCCGCTGGTCATGGTGCTGCTGTGGTTCTTCCTGATCGTGCCGCATCTGCTGGAGAGCATTTTTGGTTTCCCGCGCGGTTCGGACATGCGCCTGTCGTCGGCGATCGCCGGCTTTGCCCTCTTCGAGGCGGCCTATTACTCGGAGATCATCCGTGCCGGCATCCAGTCGGTGCCGAAAGGCCAGATGGCGGCGGCGAGTGCGCTCGGCATGACCTACGGCCAGGCGATGCGCCTCGTCGTGCTGCCGCAAGCCTTCCGCAACATGGTGCCGTTGCTGCTGACGCAGGGGATCATCCTGTTCCAGGACACCTCGCTGGTCTATGTTTCGGCGCTGGCCGACTTTTTCGGCGCTGCCTACAAGGTCGGCGACCGCGACGGGCGGCTGGTCGAACTGCTGCTCTTTGCCGGCGCCGTGTATTTCGTGATCTGCTTCACCGCGTCGCGAATCGTTCGCTACTACCAGAACAAGCTCAAGACGGCCTGAGGCCGCCCGAGGCAACAGAACACAAGAGTGCAAAGGCGGCCCCCGGGCCGCTTTGCCGCAACGAACAGAGGAGATTTCGATGATTTCGATGAACAAGGTCAGCAAGCATTACGGCGCCTTCCAGGTTCTCACCGACTGCACGACGCAGGTCCAGAAGGGCGAAGTGATCGTCGTCTGCGGGCCCTCGGGTTCGGGCAAGTCGACGCTGATCAAGTGCGTCAATGGCCTCGAGCCCTTCCAGAGCGGTGAGATCATCGTCAATGGGGTGTCGGTCGGCGCCCCCGCAACCAATCTCTCCAAGCTGCGTTCGACGGTCGGCATGGTCTTCCAGAACTTCGAACTCTTCCCTCATATGAGCATCATCGACAACCTGAGCATTGCCCAGCTCAAGGTGCTCGGGCGCAACCAGGAGCAGGCGCGCGAGAAGGGTTACAAGTTGCTCGACCGGGTTGGCCTGCGCGAGCAGGCGGAGAAATACCCGGGCCAGCTTTCCGGCGGCCAGCAGCAGCGCGTGGCGATCGCCAGGGCGTTGGCGATGGACCCGATCTGCATGCTTTTCGACGAGCCGACGTCGGCGCTCGACCCCGAGATGGTCAACGAGGTCCTCGACGTGATGACCGAACTGGCCAAGGAAGGGATGACCATGATGTGCGTCACGCATGAGATGGGCTTTGCGAAGCGGGTCGCCAGCCGGGTGATCTTCATGGATCAGGGGCGGATCGTCGAGGATGACAGCAAGGAGGCTTTCTTCGAGCATGCGCGCTCGGAGCGCGCGCAACAGTTCCTCGCCAAGATCCTGCACCACTGAAGCCGCTGGAGAGGGATGGCCATGGTCAGCGAATCCGCCCAGAACCTGCGCCGCAACCTGCGCGAAATCTCCGAACACCAGAATCTGTCGCTGCCGCTCCGCGAGTATCTCGAATCCTATTTCGCCGATGTCGAGCTGAGCGACGCCAGCGACGCGAGCCCGGAAGAGCTTCTCGGCGCCGCCCTGCAGCACTTTCGCCTTGGCGAACTGCGACAGCCGGGGCAGGCCGGGGTGGCCCTCTACACGCCGGACTTCGACCGCCACGGCTGGCATTCCCCGCACACGGTGATCGATGTCGTGACCGACGACATGCCCTTCCTCGTCGATTCGATCACCATGGTTGTCTATCGCCATGGCTTGGTGATCCATCGTCTGGTGCATCCCCTGCTCGGTGCCGAGCGCGATGGCGACGGCAAGCTGCAGCGCGCGCTGCCGCGTGGCGCCGCCGGCAGCCGGCCGGAATCGTGGATCCACATCGAGATCGACCGTGTCGGCGATGGCGAGTTGATCGACGGCCTGCGCCATGAGATCGCCGCCGTTCTCGGCGACGTGCGTGCCGCCGTCGACGATGGTGCAACGATGCAGCAGCGGATGCACGAGGGGCATGCGGAGCTGATGACAGCGCCGGTCGCCGAGAGCGACGAAGCGGCCGCCTATCTGCAATGGATCGCCGCCAACAACCTGGTTTTTCTCGGTTACGCGGACTACCGGGCTGCCCCTGGCGAGAGTACGCTCGCACGTGTCCCCGGCAATAGTCTCGGCATTCTCCGCGACGCCGATCATCCCGGCTTCGGCCGCTGCCTGGCGGGGATTCCCGGTGCCGTTGCCGAACTCGCCAAAGACCCCTTGCCGCTGATCCTGGTCAAGGCCGATGCGCGCGCGACCGTTCATCGCGCGGCCTATCTGGATTTCATCGGCGTCAAGCGCTACGACGCCAGCGGCAACATCGTCGGACTGCGCGCTTTCGTCGGCCTCTATACGGCGCACGTCTACCATGTGACGGCGACCGAGATCCCGCTGCTGCGGCGCAAGATTGCCGCCGTGCGTGAAGCGATCGGCTTCCTGCCGCGCAGCCATCGCGACAAGACGCTGATCAACGTCCTCGAAACCTACCCGCGCGATGAACTGATCGAGATCGATCGCGAGGACCTGATGCGCATCGCCCGCGGCATCGTCTCGGTGTACGAACGCGAGCGGGTACGCATCTTCCTGCGCAACGACGCCTGGGGACGCTACGTTTCGGCGATTGTCTATATGCCGCGCGATCGTTTCGACACCTCGGTGCGCGAGCGGATTTCGGCGCTGCTTGACGACACCCTCGCCGCCGAGCGCGTCGACTTCTTCATCATGCTCGGCGAGGCGCGACTGGCGCGCCTGCATTTCATCGCCCGCACACCGGTTGGCAGCCGCTACCGCTACGATGCCGAGGCGATCGAACGACAGGTGGCACGCATCGTTCGCGGCTGGGCTGACGAACTGAAGCAGAACCTCGTCGGGCATTTCGGCGAGGAGCGCGGCAATGCGCTGCTGCGTCGCTATTCGCTCGAACTGCCCCTGTCTTACCAGGAACGGGTCACGCCGGCCTCGGCGGTGTCGGACCTCGAGCGCCTCGAAGCCGCCGAAGGGAGCGGCCGGGTCGAAGTCAAGCTGAGCGCCACGCAAGCCGATGACGGGTCGCACCAGCATCTCAAGCTTTTTCGCCGCGGTCGCCCGCGGCCCCTGTCGGCGATCCTGCCGATACTCGAGAACATGGGGCTGACGGTGCTTTCCGAGCAGCCGTTCAGTTTACCGAAGAGCGACCTCCATATCGCCGATTTTGCCGTGCTCCTGCCCGACCCGGCGGCGCTTGACGAGGACGCGACGCGCCAGTCCTTTGTCGCCTTGCTCGAAAACCTGTTGCGTGAGCAGGCGGAGAACGACGGTTTCAACCGCCTGGTCCTGCTGGCCGGCCTCGACGGACGGCAGATCAGCATCCTGCGCGCTTACAGCCGTTACCTGCGGCAGGCCGGGCTGCCGTTCAGCCAGGCCTACGTCGAGCGCTGCCTGGCGACCCATTTCGCGATCACGCGCCGATTGATGGCCTTGTTCGAGGCGCGCTTTTCGCCGGCGCACGACGATGCTCTCGCCAAGGCACTGGTCGACGAGCTGAACATGGCGCTCCTGCAGGTCGCCAATCCCGACGACGACCGCATCCTTTCCGCCCTGCAGACGGTAATCGAAGCGACGCTGCGGACCAACGTCTATCAAGCCGGCAGCGACGGCCAGTCCAAGCGCTACCTGTCGTTCAAGTTTTCGTCCAGAGACATCCCCTTCCTGCCCGCGCCCGCACCGCTGTACGAGATCTTCGTCTACAGCGAGCGCGTCGAGGGCGTGCACCTGCGCGGTGCGCGCGTCGCGCGCGGCGGTCTGCGCTGGTCCGACCGCATGGAGGATTTCCGCACGGAAGTGCTAGGTCTCGTCAAGGCGCAGATGGTCAAGAACGCCGTCATCGTTCCGCTCGGATCGAAGGGCGGCTTCGTCTGCAAGCGCCTGCCATCGGCCGCTGACCGGGAAGCCTTTCAGGCCGAGGGAATCGCCTGCTATTCGACCTTCATTCGCGGCCTGCTGGATCTGACCGACAACCTGATCGATGGCCGCATCCAGCCACCGTCCGGGGTGCGGCGTCGTGATGGCGACGACCCTTACCTCGTCGTCGCTGCCGACAAGGGAACGGCGACCTTTTCGGATATCGCCAACGGCATCGCCATCGAGTACGGTTTCTGGCTTGGCGACGCCTTTGCTTCCGGCGGCTCGGTCGGCTACGACCACAAGAAAATGGGAATCACCGCCCGCGGTGCCTGGGAGGCGGTCAAACGCCATTTCCGCGAGCTCGGTCTGGACACCCAGACGCAGGCCTTCAGCGTCGTCGGCATCGGTGACATGTCCGGCGACGTCTTCGGCAACGGCCTGTTGCTGTCGTCGCAAATCCGGCTGCTCGCCGCTTTTGACCACCGGCATCTCTTCCTCGACCCGTCGCCGGACCCCGAACGGAGCTTCGCCGAGCGGCAGCGCCTGTTCCTGCTGCCGCGTTCCTCCTGGGCCGACTACGACGCGACGCTGATTTCGGAAGGCGGCGCCATCTGGTCGCGCAGCGCCAAGTCGATCCCGCTGTCGCCGGAAGTGCGTGCCTGGCTGGGAACCGAGGCGACCCAGATGACTCCGCCCGAACTGATCAAGACCATCCTGCAGGCGCCGGTCGATCTGCTCTACAACGGCGGCATCGGCACCTACGTCAAGGCCAGCGGGCAGAGCCACCAGGAGGCCAACGACCGTGCCAACGACATCCTGCGTGTCGATGCCAGCCAGTTGCGCGCGCGGGTCGTCGGCGAAGGCGGCAACCTCGGTCTGACCCAGAGGGGTCGGATCGAGTTTGCCCAGAACGGCGGCCGGATTTTCACCGACGCGATCGACAATTCGGCCGGAGTCGATTGTTCGGATCACGAAGTCAATATCAAGATTCTGCTCGCCGGCCTCGTCGGTCGCGGCGACATGACCGGCAAGCAGCGCGATGCCTTGCTCGCTTCGATGACCGACGAAGTGGGGCGCCTGGTCCTGATCGACAACTACCAGCAGACGCAGGCCATCGCGCTCGAAGCCGCGGCAGGAGCGGCGTTGATCGACGTGCATGGGCGCCTCATCCGCAGCCTCGAGGCCAGAGGCGCGCTGCATCGCGGCATCGAGTTCCTGCCTGACGACAAGGGGCTCGCCGAGCGGGCGCAACAGAAGCGGGGCCTGACGGCGCCCGAGATTGCCGTCCTCCTGGCCTACGCCAAGATCGCGCTGAAGGAAGCCATCCTGGCGTCCAGCCTGCCTGACAGCGAGGACGTTCATGATCTGCTCGTAAACTACTTCCCGGCCGCCCTCGTCGCGCATTGTCGCGAGTTGCTGCCGGCACATCCGCTGAAGCGGGACATCATCACGACCCAACTCGTCAATCGCCTGGTCAACCGCATGGGAACGACCTTCGTCATGCAGGTGGCCGACGAGACCGGCGCCGCACCGGCGCAGGTGGCCGGCGCGTGGTACGCGGCGAGCAGCGTGCTGGACGGCGAAGCGCTGTGGTGCGAGATCGAGTCGCTCGACCTGATCGTCGACGCCAGCCGGCAGATGGAGCTGATGGCCGGGCTGCGCGCCATGACGCTGGCCGCCACCCGGCTCCTCCTGACGCAGCACCTGGCGGGTGCGACGATCGGCCGCTTGCTGGCCGACTACCGCCCGGCGGTCGGCGCCGCCATTGACCGCATTCGCTGCGGCCAGACCGGTGCGCAGGCGATTACCGCACTCATCGAGGAACGTTCTGCGATCGTCGCCGCGTTCGATCTGGTCAATCTCGCGCGCGTTTGCGGCAAGCCGCTGAACGTCGTCGCCGACGCGCTGGGGAACCTGGCAGCGCAGATCGATCTGGACTGGTTGGGCGGCGCCGTCAACCACCTGCCGGCCGGCAACCGCTGGCAGGCGCGCGCGCGCGCGCAGCTCACCAGCGACCTCTCGGCGTTGCGGCAGCATCTCCTGGGGCAGGTTCTCGCCGGCAGCCTGCCGGCCACCGGCGCTGCGCACGCCGTGCTCGACGAGATCAAGAGCAATGAGCCGCAGGACCTGGCCATGCTCTCGGCGGGCCTGGCGGAGATCCGGCGGCTGCTGGCCTCCTGACGTCGCCGGCGAGCGGGTGTCGGCCCTGATGACCCTTGGAGACACGGCCAGCGTCGCCATGAGCAAACTCGGACGGAAGCGCGAGACGCAGGAGAGCAAAGCGGCAAAGCCGCAAAGCCGCAAGCCGCGATTGCGGGTAAAATCGAGCCTTCGCGTCGCCCCTCGACTCTCTTCCGTAAGTGTCTACCAAGAACAGAACATCGGCGCCCAGGACACGTTCCGGTGCTTCCGGCACGTCGGTCTCGCCTGACTCGCGCGCAAGAGCGGTCCTGGAGGCAGGTGGCTATCGTGAGGCGATAGAACTCTACAAGGGCTTGCTCAAGCAGGAGCGCCGATCCGAGTGGCTTGATGGGCTGGCGGCGAGCTATGCCGGTCGGGCTGACGAATTGGCGAGCAAGGGCATGCTGCCGGAGGCGCTGGTGGTGTGGCGCAATCGATCGAGTCTGTGCGGCAAGCCGCTGGCCGAAGGACCCTATGTCGAGTGGTTGCTGCGCGCAGGTGAACACCACGCAGCGCTGGGCTTGCTGACGACGGTCGGCGATCTTCCGGCGACCACGGGCACAGACCTCGAGACGCGTCTGGCCGCCGTGGCGCTGACCGCGCCGGACAGCGCGCTGGCGCAACTCGCAGCCGACAGTCCGCTGCGCCGACATCGTGCTGCGGCCCTCGCGGCCCTAGCCGCGTGCTGCGGGGGCGATGCGGCTGACCTCGACGAGCAACTGCGTGCCATCCCTTTTCGCTCCCCGTATCGCGATCTGCGTCTGATCCTCAAGGCGCTCCTGCTGGCCGGCGGCAATGCCTCCCGGGCAGGCGAGTTGATTGCCCGTGTGCCCGCGGACGGCCCTTTCGAAAAGCTCGCGGCCGTCGTACGCGCTGGCGTCCTGCCCGGTACACGCTGGCTTTCGGCGCTTCTCGATCTCGACGAAGACGGCCGGTTGTTGTTGCTGGAAATCAAGGGTTGTCCGGAGAACAGGCGCTCGTTGCTGCTTGATGTGGCGGAGTTCGCCAAGGTCGGCATGCCACCGGCGCCGGCCAGGGTTGTTGAGCTCCTGCTGCGCCGCAATCGCAACTTGCCGGCCACGGCGGCCAGACTGTGCCGCCGTCTGTTGCCCTATGCCGACAAACGCCTGGACGAATACCGGAGTGCGTTCGGTCCGCTTGGCGCAGCGGAAGGCGAGAGCATCCTGGCCCTCGCCGCCGAACTCCGGAGGGCTCCCGAGCGGAGTGAAAGGCACTGGCTGCGCGCCGCCGTCCTGTTTTCGACGCGGGAAAGCGCGCCGCTGCAAGCTGCCTTGATCCTGCGCCATCTCTTCGACCTGATCGTTGGCAATGACGACGCGTCGGACTTCGATGACGAGTGCACCGGATGGCTGGAGCGCAGCCTTGAACTGGACCCGGAAGACCGCGATACTCACCTCAAGCTGATCAGAATCCACCGCCAGGCCCAGGATCTGAAAGCGGCGCGTGCGGCGATGGAGACGGCGCTGGCGCGCTTTGCCAACGATTCGGCAGTATTGCTCGAAGCCGTCGAAATAGCGCTGGCCGGCAATGCGTTCAAGAAAGCGGTGACCCTGGCCAAGCGTCTGCTCGAAATCGACCCGATCAACTCGCAGGCGCGGGCAGTGATCGGTCAGGCGCACCTGTCGCATGCACGCAAACAGATCCGTGCGGGTCGCCCGGACATGGCAGTCAAGGAACTCGACCTCGCCGACGAGTGGCTCGCGTCACCGAATGAACGCCGCCTGAGCAAGTTGTTGCGAGGACTGAGCGCCAGCGATGCGAGGGCTACAGCGCTGCTGCGGGAAGCCGTTGTCGAACTGGGAGGGCATCTCCTCGCCTCCTTCCATCTCATGTTCGAGAGCATTCGCATCGGTAGGCCGGGCACGGCCGAGCTGCAGCGGGCCGCGATCAGTCTGTCGGGAACGCCCGTTGATCGAGAAGTCCTCGCCGTCATGCAGGCGATCAACGTGCTTGGCAAATCCGAAAAGCGGGCATTGGGGACTGTCCTCGACACTCTGCGGGAACCATTGAAATACGCTGCCGATGGCGATTTCAGTGAGTCGGAACGTATCTCGATCTGCGAGACCCTGCTGCGCCGGGGTGAACGTATGCTCCTCCTGGCGTATGCCGATGTCGGTTTGCAGCGTTGGCCTGAGCGACCGGTGTTCGTCTACCTGACGACCTTCGCGAAGCACGGTCCTGCGGCGTTGTTCGCCATGTCGGCACGCGAGAAAGCGGCCCTGGAACGTGCTCTGGAAAAGGCATCCCGTGACGGTGATCAGCGCACGGTATTGCGAATCCGTGAACTGATCGAGCCAGCGGACTTCGATCAGGGTGACGATCCTGACGACGTCGTTGATCTGGATGCTTTCGATCATCCGGGCGAGGCTCTGTTCGAGAATCCGCGCGCGCTCTTGGAAATGATGATCTCGCTCGGCAACGAACAGGGCTTGATCAACATGGCTCGCGACATCGTGTCTGCCGGCGAGTTTCGCCGGCTGGAACTTGCCGCCGGCGGCGATCGGAGGAAGCTGGCCCGCATGCTGATCGATCATCTGGTTGAAGTGGCGCCGCGTCTGCCCGCGGCCCGCTCGCCTGACAAAGCGGCCAAGCCGGCGCCACGCGCTCCGCGATCTCCGCGAAACAAGGAACCGGTCCCGGATGATCGGCAGAAAGGGCTGTTCGATGATTGACCCCTACCGCGTGCTTGGCGTCGCCCTGACCGCGGGTGACGAAGCCATTCGCGCCGCCTATCTGGCGGCTATTCGCGAGTCGCCACCTGAACGTGACCGCGAGCGTTTCGAGAGTGTGCGCACGGCCTATGAAGCGATCTGCAACTGTCGCCGGCGGATTGCGCACGAGTTGTTCGACCATTCCAGCCCGACCGTGGACGATGTGCTGATCGCCATCAGCAGCGATTTTGTTCCGCAGTGTCCGACCGAGCGACGGCTGCTGCGGGTATTGGGCGCGAAATGAACCAGTCGCCGATCGTCCTCGACCCTGAGCAACGCGAGCGTCTCGTCGACGACTTCCGCGCCGGTCTCGAGCGAGCCGCAAGGCATGGTGAGCTTGAAGGCTTGCCGGAAGGTGAATCGGTCGGAGACCCGCAGACGGCGGTCGACCTCGCGACCCTGCTCAGCGAGATGGCCGTTCTGAAGAACGAGGTGCGGCTGCAGTCGCGGCAGTTCAAGAACACGCTCGAGGAGCTACGGCTTTTCGGCGACGACCTGCGTCAGCACGGCGAGCGACTGCAGCGCGATCTTGAGCGCGCGCGTGAGCAGGCCGCGTCTGTGCAGGGTCGGACCGAGCGCCAGTTCCTGCTCGCCCTGCTTGATCTGCGCGATCGACTGCAGAGTGGGGTTGACGCGGCAGGGCGGCCCCCATCGTCGTTTCTGACGCGTCTGGTGCCTGGTCCAACGCGCTTCGCTGCCAGCTTGGCAGAGGGGCAGCGGCTCACCCTGCAGCGCCTTGATGAGTTGCTCGCCAGTCATGGTGTACGGTCGCTGCAGGTGCTGGGCGAGACCCTCGATCCGCACCGAATGCGGGTGGTCGGCGTTGAAGCTGCCGCCGAGGCGGCCAACGTTGCGGATGGCACCGTCCTGCGCGAGGTACAGCGCGGGTTTCTCCACGAGGGCGAACTGTTGCGGGTTGCCCAGGTCATTGTCAGCAAGAAGGCGACCAGAACATGACAGAAATCATTGTCGGTATCGATCTCGGTACGACGAACTCCGAAGTGGCGATCGTTCGCGGCGGGCGCGTCGAGGTCATTCCGGTTGCGCCTGGCGTGCGCATTCTTCCTTCCCTCGTTGGTGTTGCCGATGACGGGAGCCTGCTGGTTGGCGAAGCGGCGCGCAATCAGTATGCACTGCACCCCGAACGCAGCGTGCGCTCGATCAAGCGTCGAATGGGCGAGTACACGGCGGTACAGATGGCCGGGAAGGACTACAGCCCGCAGGAAATCTCGGCGATGATCCTGCGTCGGCTGCGCGACATCGCCGAGGCACATATTGGTGAGCCAGTGGGCAAAGCGGTGATTACCGTACCCGCCTATTTCTCCGATGCGCAGCGCCAGGCGACACGCGAGGCCGGCGAAATTGCCGGTCTGGAGGTGGTACGCATCATCAATGAGCCGACGGCGGCCGCGCTGGCTTACGAAAGCTGTCACAGCGGCGCGCGCAAGGCGCTGGTCTATGACCTGGGTGGGGGAACCTTCGATGTCTCGGTAGTCAATCTGGAGAGCGACGTCGTCGAAGTACTCGCCAGTCACGGCAACAATCATCTCGGTGGCGACGATTTCGACCAGAAACTCATTACCTTCGCGATCGATCACCTGAAAGCACAGCACGACATCGACATCAGGCCGCATGCACAGGCCATGGCGCGCCTGCAGCATGCCGCTGAAGCCGCAAAGATCACCCTCTCCGACGAGCCGTACGCCACACTTGCGGAAGAGTATCTGTTCGAGAAGGACGGGGTGCCGATCCACTTGTCGGTCGAAATCTCACGTGATGACTACGAGGAGATGATCGAACCGTATGTCGCCGAGACGCTCGAAGCCGTACATGTTGCGTTGAGCGGCGCCGGGCTGACAGTCGCCGACATCAACGAGATCCTGCTCGTTGGCGGTGCGACGCGGACGCCGCTGGTGCAGCGCCGACTCGAAAGTGAACTCGGTATGCAGCCGCGCGCCGAAGTCGACCCCGATCTCTGTGTCGCCATGGGCGCCGCCATCCAGGCGGCCGTGATCGCCGGCGGTCAGGCGCCGACGGTTCTCGTCGATGTGACGCCCTATACCTTTGGTACCAGTGCCCTGGAATACTTCAATGGCGACATGTATCCCTACTGCTACGTGCCGCTGATCCGCAAGAACACGCCGATTCCCGTCTCCAAGAGCGAGGGCTTCTGCACCGTCTTCGATGGTCAGCGCCAAGTGGACATCAACGTCTACCAGGGCGAGGACCCGGACGCCCTGAACAATATTCAGATTGGGCGTTTTACCATCGAGGGCCTGCGCGACGCACCGGCCGGCAACCCACTGATCACCACCTTCTCGCTGGACCATAACGGTATTCTCCAGGTCACTTCGCGCGAGAAGAACACGGGGCTGGTGCACTCGATCACCATCGACAATGCCATCAGCCGCTTCACCGGCGACAAGCTGGGGGAAGCGCGGCATCGAATCGACGCGCTGTTCCGTGATCAGGATGGCGAGGAGGGGCGCCCAGGCGCAAGCGTTGGGGCAGCGCCGATCGATGACAGTCGACGCCTGCGCGTCGAAGCCGGTGCCCTGATCGAGAAGGCCGAGCGCCTGCTGGCCAGTGCCGGCACTGAGGACGCCGAGGATCTGGTAAACGGCATCGAGGCGGTCAAGGATCAGCTCGGCGGACCAGACGCAAGCTTGAAGACGGCGATGGATGCCCTTGCTGATCTCCTGTACTACCTCGATGCCTGAAACGCTTGATCGTTGCCAGGCGTGTCGGGCGCGCTTGGCGCAAGACGGCGTCTGTCCGCGTTGCGGCTGCGACTTCTCGCTTGCGCGGCAGGCGATGGAACAAGCAGTGCGCCGGCTGGAGGAGGCGCTTCGCGCTGTGGCCGTGGGTGACCGAGAGTTGGCCCGCAGCTGCCTGGGCGACTCGCTGGCCATGCACAGGCAGCCACTGGCGCGGGCCATCAAGGACTTTCTGGATGCTGACGCCTGCTGCATGGAGAACGGGTACATGGGGCAAGCCCCATTGTTGCCGGCGGACGTTCAGATGGCAGGCGAGCCCGCTGAGGTCAGGCAAGACGAATGCTGGAACCCGGATGCGCTGGTGCTGCGGATGTAGCGGACGGCGAAGGTCGGGCTCGCCGCCGGCTGGTCGTTCGGCTGCCACGGGGCCCTTGGCTTGGCCTGTGCGTTGTCGCCAGCCACATCGCGATCGCGGCGCCGAAGTACCAGGCCGGTCGCCGAGCTTCGCCGACTGCTTTGCGCTCGGCGAAGGCCCGGGTCAGTCATAGTCATCAGGAGCAGCAGTCTGTCCCGCGCCAGGATAGGTCAGGCGATCTGGAAGCGCTTTACCGACTGCTGCAGCGTGCCGGCGAGCGATTCGAGGTGTCTCGCGATTCCGGCCATCGAGTCGACGGTGTCGCTGACCTGCGCGCTGCTGGTGGCGATGGCGCCGACGTTCTGCGATATTTCCTTGCTCGTGCTGCTCTGCTCGCGCAGGTGAGCCGTGATGTCGTCGACGCTGGAAATGACCGCCGCGGCCGACGAGTGGATGTCGCCGATCGACTCCTCGGCACGCTCTGCTTCGGCCAGCGCGTCGCGAACGCGCGCGGTGCCGGCTGCCATCCCCCGTTCGGCCTCGCTCATGCAGCACCGGATCTTTTCGATCGTCGAGGAGATTTCCAGCGTCGAACGTCGCGTCCGCTCCGCCAGCTTGCGTACCTCGTCGGCAACGACGGCAAAGCCGCGTCCCTGTTCGCCGGCGCGGGCAGCTTCGATCGCGGCATTGAGCGCCAGCAGGTTGGTCTGGTCGGCAATCTCGCGAATCACGTTGGCAATCGTGGCGATCTCCTGCGATTGCTGGCCAAGTTCGTTGACCGAGCGCGAAGAGGCGTCGACCACCTCGGCGATCGACTTCATCTCGTCGGCCGTACGGCTCACGATCTGCCTGCCAGCCATCGCCGCCTCGCCTGTCTGTTTCGAAGTGGCGTTGACCGCGTCCGAACTGCCCGCAATGCTCTGAATCGACGTCGACAACTGCTCGACCGCGGTCGCGATCGTCTGCGCCGACTCGCTGCTGGCCGATGAGGCCGTGGACACTTGGCGGGAAGCACTGGCGAGACGGGTCGCTTGCGAAAATACCGTGGTCGACGTGGCATGCACGGCGGCGATCATCTCCCGCAGACTTTCCTGCATCGCGCGCATGGCGGCCATCACGCTGCGCGTATCCCCCGGCGCCACCTGGATCGGCTGCGTCAGGTCGCCGCCGGCAATGGCGCGAGCGAGCGCTGCGGCGGCTGCCGGTTCGCCGCCAAGGCGGCGGGTCAGGCGACGGATCATCACGCTGCTCAATACGAGGGCGACAACTGCCGCGACGGTAGAGCCCAGAGCCGCCACGCTCAAGGTGCGCAGCGCGACCTTCTCCTGTTGGGCCAGCACTCCCAGGATCTGCTCGTCCAGTGCCGACTCCACCGTTTTCATCAATTCGATGCGCGCCGTCGATGCCTTGAACCACTGCGCCGGAGCTACGTCGACTTCCTCCCCGGCGGTCGATTCGAGCGCTTTCCTGCGCATTTGGCTCACCTCGTCTACCGCGCTGCCCTTGACGGTCTCGTCGACAATATTGCGCGCCTCCGCCGTGGCGAAGGTGCGGAAACCATGCATGTAGAGATCGTGGGCGCTGACGATGCCGACGAAGCGGCGGAACGATTCCGGGTCGAAGGTCCTGGCGGCGAACGCCGCATTCAGCGTCGCACGCTCGCGGCCGGCGAACTCCTTGGCTTGAACAAACATCAGATAGGCCGTTGCGGCGCGCGCAATTTCGGCGTTGTTGGTGGCCTTGGCGACGGCGCTGATGACGTCGACGCCTGTCGAAATCGCGGCGGTGTAGCGGGCAAAAGACTCCGCTGGCTTGACCGATTGGGCGTCGACCTGCGGCCGGAAATCAGACAGGGCACTGGCCTTGTCAATCGCCAGCTCAAGGGGTTTGAGCAGAGTTTCCGCCAGGAGGGGCGTTTCGCTCAGGCGCCTGGCGACCGAGCGCAGGTCGTCGAGTCTCCGGTTGGTGAGTTCCCTCTGGCTGGCCAGTTCCGGGCGGAACTGCTCACCCCTGCTGGCCAGAAACCCGCTCGAAAGCCCACGTTCCTTCTGTTGTTCATGGATCAACTGGCTGCTGGCGATCGCTGCCTCGACGGCGGCGGTCGAGAGGTGCACCGAGCGAAGCTCGCGCATTGCTCCCCAGACGGTGATCGTCGCGTAAGCGACGAGGGCCAGGAGGGGAAGCGAAAGCATTACCAGCAATTGGCTGCGGGTGGACATCCCTTGATATGCGTTGGTCATCGTGAGCGCCTCCATGGTTACATGCAACACATCATTATAACAAGCGCGCGCACCATTTTGGGGCGTCTTCTGCATCGAGACTCAGGGTAGCTGGCGGACTCGGTCCTGGCGGGAATCGCCACCGACGTTCATCCTTCCGACGATGATCCGAGTTGCCCGCCGTCTCCTGCCCTTGTTTGCATGCTGAGCCACGCCCGCCTCTGTCCGTGTCGTCGACAAGGGCGCTCGACGCAGGTATGCTCGCCTTGATGGTCCAGGGCGCGTGCAATCGCCTTGGGGGCCGATTGGCCGTCAAGTTGTGGAGGGTTCATGCTTGCCAAGCTGTCGCAACTGCCTGTCGATCTGCCCGTGCCGATTGACGACGGGGCAGCCTCCCATCTACAGGGCTTGCGCCTGCCAGGTCTCGCGCTTCCCGGTACGCATGGCGCGAGCGTCAAGCTCGTGGGACTCGCAGGCTGCTGGGTCATCCCGGTCTGTTCGATGACCGGGCGGCCAGACGTTCCCCTGCCCGACGGTTGGGACGGGATACCAGGCGCCCGCGGCTGTAGACCGCAGTCGTGCGGCTTTCGCCACTACCACGCCGAGTTGCGTGCCAACACTCGGGAGGTGGCCAGCGCGGTACCGGAGGCGGCGCCTTCTTGAATGGGTACGGAGATCGTCGACGTCCGGAAGGCGCGCGAACTGTGCGGTTTCCTGCAGGTGGTTCCCGCATGCTCAGCGACCAAGAACTGCTGATCTTTCATCAGTCCGTTGACCGCGTCCGGCGCGTGGCGGCAAGAAGTCTTGGCGAGCTTGCCGATGCCGGGCGTGCCGTCGACTTCGTCGCCAACCTGCATCGCGGCCTTGACCAGGTGGCCGCTCGCGCCGCCGAACTTGGGCCCGTTGCCGATTGCCGGGCTGGTTGCGCGTACTGCTGCCACGTCCGTGTCGAGGCGACCGACCCCGAGATCTTCCACATCGCACGACGGGTGGGGCAGTGGCCCGCGGCCCAACTTGCCGACCTCCTCGCGAAGCTGCGCGGCTGCGTTGCCGAGCAACGCGCCGGGTTTGGCGATACCCGGCAGGCCTGTGCGTTTCTCGTCGACGACCGCTGCTCCATCTACGAGGTGAGGCCGGCAAGCTGCCGCAAGGCGCATTCCCTTTCGGTCAAGCAGTGCGAGACGTTCGCACCGGAGATTACCCAGAACCTCAAGTTGCTGGTCGACGCCGAGGCCCTGATGGCCGGCACGGCCGCTGCCTATCGGGAAGTCGGGCTGCCGGCGTCGCCGCGCGAGCTGCTTGCGGCCGTGCTGGCGGCTCTGACCGATGCATCTACCGAGGTCAGGTGGTACAGGGGCGAGGCGGTGCTGTGAAGCCGCTCTGCCCGTGGCTTGCCCGGCCGGCGCCGACGAGCGCGGGCGGAGGCGCCGGTCAGAGCAATGCGCGCAGAGCGATCACGGCGGCGACGCCGATCGCCACCACCGCCATCATCGGCAGGCGCAGGAAAGCGGCGCCGGCGGTGATCGCCGCCGCGATGGTTTCCGCCGGGCCGGTGGCCAGCACCGTCGGCGCGATCACCGCCATCAGCACGGCCGGCGGCAGCGCGTCGAGAGCCGCCTTCAGCCGGCCCTTGACGGTGATGCCCTTCATCAGATAGAGGCCGCCGATGCGCGTCAGGTAGGTCGCTGCCGCCATCGCGATGATCGTCGCGATGGTGAGCCAGTCGCCGCTCATGCCGCTGCCTCCTCGTCGCTGTGGAGGAGGGCCGCGACGACCACACCGCTCAGGCCGCCGATCACGATGTACCAGGCACCGGACAGCGCCAGCTTGGCCAGTGCGGCGGCGACGGCGCTGCTGGCGAGTACCGCCGCGGTACGCCGGCCCTTCCAGAAACCGGCGAGAATGGCGATGAACATCGCCGAGAACGCGAAATCGAAGCCATAGGCGGCGGGATCGCCGAGCGAGTGGCCGGCGATGGCGCCGGCCAGCGAGGCGGAAGTCCATACCAGCCACATCGACACGGCGACAGCGAAGTAGTAGGCGGGTCGCAGCGGTTCGGCAAGCGCCTTGCGCTCGGCGAAGGCCCAACTCTCGTCGGTCATCAGGAACATGGCCAGCAGCTTGCCCGGCGCCGAGAAGCGAGCGAGGTGCCGCTGCAGCGAGGCACCCATCAGCAGGTGGCGCACGTTCACGACGAAGGTAGTGAAGACGACGAGCATCAGCGGGACGGGGTCGCGCCACATGTCAATGGCGACGAACTGCGAGGCACCGGCGAACACCGTGGCGCTGGTCAGCCACGCCTCGAAGGGCGAGAAGCCTCTGGCGGCGGCGAGCGTCCCCCAGAGCAGGCCGATCGGCGCCGCGGCGGCGAGCACCGGCAGGATGTCCAGGACGCCACGACGGAAGTCCGCCGCTCGCGAAGGCTTCAGCATGCGCTGCTCCGTCGTCCGAGAGTGCTCAGAGCCAGCGCGCGAGGACCGCGTACAGTTCGTCCTGCTTGAACGGCTTGGCGATGAAGTCGTTCATGCCGCTGCTGAAACAGCGTTCGCGGTCGCCTTCGAAGACGTTCGCGGTCAGCGCGATGATCGGCATGGCCGCCCTCCCGGTGCTTCCCCGCGCCTTTTCGCGCGCGCGAATCTGTTGCGTCGCCTCGAAACCGTCCAGTTCGGGCATCTGGCAGTCCATCAGGACGAGATCGAAGGGCTGCTCGGCGGTCATCCTGACGGCTTCGAGACCATCCTTGGCGAGGCTGACCTGCAAGCCGAAACGCTGCAGGAAGGCCTGCGCGACCAGTTGATTGACGGCGTTGTCCTCGACCAGCAGCACGCGCCCTTGCAGGCGCCGCTGCGGGCTGGCGAGCGGGTCGGCCGCGGGCGTCGCCGGTTCGTGTTGCGCTGGCTGGAACGGCAGCTTGAACCAGAACGTCGAGCCCGCGCCCGGGGTGCTGTCGACGCCGATCTCGCCTGCCATCAGCGTGACGATCTGCCGGGAAATCGCCAGGCCCAGCCCGGTTCCGCCGTGCCGGCGGGTATGCGAGACATCGGCCTGGGCAAAGGCGTCAAAAACTCGCGCTCGCTCCTCGGCTGCCAGACCGACTCCGGTGTCCTGCACGGCAAAGCGCAGGTGTTGGTCGTCGAGCCGTTCGACAGTCACCACGACCCGTCCCGCCTCGGTGAACTTGATGGCGTTGCCGATCAGGTTGGTCAGCACCTGGCGCAGGCGTGCCTGGTCGGCGTGCAGCCCGGCAGGAACGTCGGCGCCAAGCCGCGAGGAGAGGGCCAGGCCCTTGGCGGCGGCAGTCGCCGCGAATGCGTCGAGTACATCACGCAGCATGGCGCGCAGGTCGAAGTCGCTCTCCCGCAGCTCCAGCTTGCCGGCTTCGATCTTCGAGAAGTCGAGGATGTCGTTGATGACGTCGAGCAGGCTCTGGCCCGAACGGTAGAGCGTTTGCAAGCGGCTGCGCTGCTGCTCGGCAAGCGGTGTGGCGAGGAGCAGTTCGGCGATGCCGAGCACGCCGTTCATCGGCGTGCGGATTTCGTGGCTCATGTTGGCGAGAAACTGCGACTTGGCACGGCTCGCCGCCTCCGCCGCTTCCTTGGCGGCATTGAGTTCGATGCGCAGGCGGATCGAATCGCTGGTGATTCTTTCGAAGCGCCGGCCGTTCGACAGGACGATATAGACGAACAGGAAAGTGGCGCCGCCGGCGATCTGCAGGCTCGTGACGCCGGAAGCCAGCAGCCACAGGGACATGGGGATCAGGGTCAGGCCGGCCAGGGGCAGGAATGACCAGAAATAGGCCGACAAGGTGAACATGCCGGTCGCGGCTACACCGACCAGATACATGCCGATGAAGAACTGAACGTCGCTACCCGGTGGCGGAAAGAGGACCGTGCCGACAGTCGCCCAGATCAGTCCGGCCGCAATCGTGCCGATCACGAATCGCCGAGCCCACAGCGGCGCTGCCGCCGGCGGCGGGTCGGCACGCCGATACGATCGGATCAGTCGATAGCGGCAGAGCGTGATGACATGGTGCAGCAGGTACCAGCCGAAAAGCAGGGGGTGCGGTGCCGACGTCCAGAGGGCCACCAGGATCAAGGTCGAACCGATGACCGACATCGCCAGGGTATGCGGCGTCAGCCGGTAGATCATGGCAATCTGCTCGGCAAAGACCCGCGCTTCGATGTCGCTCTGTTGCCCGTCCGGGTGGGCCATCGACGGCGTCTTCCTGTGGTCGGCTACAGGACGTAGCCGTAGCGCTTGAGCAAGCGGGCCGTCTCGCACAGCGGCAGTCCCATCACCCCCGAGTAGCTGCCGGCGAGATGCTCGACGAACATCGCGGCGCGACCCTGTATCCCATACCCGCCCGCCTTGTCCATGGGTTCGCCGCTCGCGACATAGTGGCGGATTTCCTGCTCGTCGAGCGTGCGAAAACGCACCTCGCTGATCGACAGTGCCAATTCGATGCGGCTCTCGAAGCCGACGGCCACGGCGGTGAGAACGCGATGCGTCTTGCCCGAGAGACGCTGCAGGATGGCCTGGGCATCCGCGGCGTCCACGGGCTTGCCGATCAACTCGCCGGCCAGCTCCAGTGTCGTGTCGGCAGCCAGCACCGGCTGCGCACGCAGCCTGCGCCACTGGACGATGCGGCAGCCGTGCTCGGCCTTGTTGCGGGCGACCCGTTCGACATAAGCGACCGGATCCTCGCCCGGCAGCGGTGTTTCATCGAGTCCCGGCTCGGCGCGCGGCGAATCGCGCAGGATGATGGTATCGAAGGCGACGCCGATCTGCGCCAGCAATTCGCGCCGCCGCGGGCTGCGCGACGCGAGGTGTACGCGAGGTTGCAGCAGATCGATTGCCATTCAGCCCTCCCGGTGGTAAGGGTGTTTATGGACGATGCTGATAGCGCGATAGAGCTGTTCGCAGAGCACCAGACGGGCGATCGCATGCGGCAGCGTCAGGCTGGACAGGCGGATCGTCTCGTCGGCCTGTCGCTTCAAGGCTTCGTCGATACCATCGGCGCCGCCGATGACGAAAGCCGTGGCGCCGCCGGCACGCATCCAGCCCGCCAGTCGCTCGGCCAGCTTCAGTGTCGGCAAGTCATCGCCGCGCTCGTCGAGGACGATCAGCCGGTCGTAGCCGTTGAGCGCCGCCAGCAGGCGCGCCTTCTCAGCCGCGAGCAGTTGTTCGCGGCTTTTCGAGCCACGCGCTTCCGGCTTGACTTCGACGAGCGCCACCGGCAGTTCGCGCGGCATGCGCTTGATGTACTCGGCGCAGCCCTCGGCCACCCAGTCGGGTGCCCGGTGGCCGACGGCGAGGATCCCCAGTTTCATCCCTGGGCGATGTCGCTGGTCGTGGCAGCGGCCCGGCGAACGCGTAGCGGTCCCTTGCCGCCCCACAGTTCTTCGAGGTTGTAATAACTGCGCACTGCCGGCTGCATGACATGAACGACGATGTCGCCAAGGTCGACCAGTACCCATTCGCCGACCTCTTCGCCTTCGCACGAGAGGACGCAGCCGCCGGCTTCGCGAACCTTGTCCTGCACGTTGCGAGCCAGCGACTTGACCTGGCGGTTCGAGTCGCCGCAGGCGATGACGATGCGGTCGAAGAGCGCAGTCAGGCGGCTGGTGTTGATGACCTCGATATCGCGGCCCTTGATGTCTTCGAGCGCGTCTACGACGAGTTTTTCCAGTTGGGGGAGTTTCATTGGCGGGTCAGTTCTCCTGGTAGAGGTGGTGCTTGTCAATGTGAGCGATGACCGCGTCGGGCAGCAGATAGCGCGTACTGGCGCCGCTGGCCAGCAAGGCACGGATCTGCGTCGCCGAGATCGCCATCTGGGTCATGGCAAAGGTGACGATGCGTCCCGACGGCGACTCGGCGAGCAGCGCCGGCTGGTCGCAGAAGTGGACGCTCCAGCAGGCCGCCAGCGTCGCGGGCAGGTCGGCGACAGCGATCGGAAAGCCCGGGCGATGAGCGATGGCGATATGTGCGAGGTCGAACAGCGACTGCCAGCGATGCCACGCGGGCAGGCCGGCGAACGCGTCGGCGCCGACCAGCAGTACCAGCGGCCGCTGCGGACCACACGCGTCGGCTCGCCGCAGACGCTCGAGCGTCTGCACCGTGTAGCTTGGCCGGGCAGCTTCGACCTCGCCGGCATCGACGGTGAAGCGAGGGTTGCCGGCGGTCGCCAGGCGAACCATCGCCAGGCGTTGTTGGGCGGCGGCTTGCGGCGCGTCACGCAGGGCCGGTTGGCCGGCCGGGATCCAGCGGATGCCGGCGAGGCCAAGGGCGTCGGTAGCTTCCTCAGCGAGGCGCAGGTGGCCGAGATGAACCGGATCGAAGGTGCCGCCGAAAACTCCCAGCGGCCTGTCGCCGGTGCTTTCAGGCATCGGCTTCGCTGGCGACGAAGACGTCCCGATAGCTGACGTAGAAGCTGGCAAACAGCGTCGGCGCGAGAACGAGAACGACCAACACCATTGCCAGAACGGTCATCAGCCCGGCGCCGTCGGGCAGCATGGCCGCCAGAATCCCGAGGAGCAGCCCCGGTACCAGCGTTGCGACGACGAGGATCGCCAGCGAGTAGACGAGAAACGCCCGCCAGTTGCGAGCGCAGGCGAAAAAGCTGAAAAACAGTGCCTTGGCCGGCGAAAAGCCATGCCAGGCGGCGAGTACCGGCGCATACCAGTAGGCCATCATCAGTGGGCACAGCAGGGCCAGCGCGATCTGGGTGGCGAAGAGCAGACTGCCATCCGTCACCGACGCTTCCTCCGGCTTCTGGCCTGCAAGCATCAAGCGCAGCAGCGCCCCGTCGTCGGCGAGCGCCGACAGCGCGAGAATCGCCAGCGTCGTGACCAGGTAGATCGCGCCGAGGGTCAGCAGGGAGCGCAGATTGCTCTGGAAACCCGAGAACAGCAGGGGCGGCGCCAGGGGGCGACCCGCTTCGATGTTGCGGCACGCATTCATCAGGCTGACCGAGAAGGCCGGGATGCAAAGCGTGCTGGCGATCGTGCCGATCCACGGGATGACGTTCACCAGCGCCATCAACATCCAGTAGCTGACGATCAGGAAGGTCAGCATCAGGTGATTCTGGCGAAACAGCCGGAAGCCGTCGGCCAGCCAGTGCCAGCCGCGCGCCGCGGGAAGAGTGAGTGGGTGCATGTGGTGAGAAAACTCAGGCGGCGGCGAAGATGTCGCGGTAGGACGCGTAGATGGCGCCGGCAAGCACGGGGCCGAGGACCAGGAAGCCGAGGCCGACGGGTAGCGCCGCAAAGAAACACAGCACCATGACGATCAGGCCGAAGACCAGAAAGGCGACGATGTTCCGCAGGCAGGCGTTGAAGCTGGCCTTGAGCGCATCGACCGGCGGCATGTCGTTGAAGAGGACCAGCGCCGGCGCAAACCAGATGGCCATGGCGATCGGTACGGACAGCGCGAGCCAGAGCATGGCACCCACCAGAAAGCCGCCGACGGCGATGCTGGCACCCACCGGACTGCCCATCATCAGGCCGCCGGCCAGGCCGCCACCGGCGAGCGCGAGGACCAGTAGCGAGACCAGCAGCATGCCGATCATGTAGAGCACCCCGAGCATCATCAGCGGGCCGGTATTGCGCTGGAAACCGGCGAAAAGATCGGCGATTTCCAGCGTTTCTTCACTGGCCACCTTGCGGCAGGCGACCAGCATGCCGGCGGCGAGAACCGGGGTCAGCAGGTGGGCGGCGAGTTGACCAATAAGGGGAACGATCGCCAGGCCGATGAAGATGACGATGGTAATGACCATCATGGCGATCCAGGTGCCGGGATTGACGATGAAGGTCGCCCAGCCCTGGCGGAGCCAGTCGAAGACATTGCCGACGTCGACGCTGCGGCTGTTGCCACTGAAGGTGGGAGGGAGAATCGGGAAGGGTTCGTTTTCCATGACCATGTCGGGAGGGAGTTGAGGGAGTTGGGGGAGAATGGATGCTAGCCGGCCTGACAGCGCGAGGCAAGCCGGGCGTGCCCGGCATCCGCCGCGCGGCGAGCCCGCAGGATCGTCCGATAGGTGTCCGGTTGCCGCCGGACGATGAGCTTGCCGGATCGCGGCAGATGATGGTCGAGCAGCCGTGAGGTCCAGAAGCGCAGCGCCGCCGCGCGCAACAGCGTCGGCCAGGCCGCGCGTTCGCCGCGGGCGAGCGGCCGGCGGGCGTCGTAGGCGGCGACAAGTGCCTCGCTGCGCGCATCGTCGAGCGCACCGTCGGCGGTCGAGCACCAGTCGTTCACGGTCACCGCCAGATCGAAAAGCAGATCGTCGACGCCGGCAAAGTAGAAGTCGAGCACGCCCGTCAGCCGGTCGCCGACAAACAGCACATTGTCGCGGAACAGGTCGGCGTGAATCACGCCGCGCGGCAGGTCGTCCGGCCGACAGCGTTGCTGATGCTGGAGTTCGTCGCGCAGCAGTGGGGCATCGTCGGCGCCGAGGTGCGGGACGATCTGCGCGGCGACCTGCGCACACCAGGCGGTATCGCAGTGGTGCGCCAGGGGAGCCGGGAACGACTGCGCTGCCAGGTGCAGCTCGGCGAGTAGCGTGCCGATGGCCGCGCACTGCGCCAGACTCGGCGCACTCTCGGAACGACCCGGCAGCCGGCTGACGACCACCGCCGGTTTGCCGGCGATCTCCTTGACATACGCCCCGGCGCGGTTGGCGACCGGCTGCGGGCAGGGAATGCCGTGCGCGGCCAGATGCGCCATCAGCTCGACATGAAAAGGCACTGCCGCCCGCGCCACCTGTTCGAAAACGGTCAGCACGTACGGCCCATGCGTGGTCGTCAGAAAGAAGTTGGAGTTCTGCACGCCTTCGGCAATCCCTTCGAGCGCCACCAGCGTCCCCAGCGCATAGTCTTCGAGCCAGGTTGCCGCCTGCTCGGCGCTCAGCGGGGTAAAAACCGACATCGTGTTGTGGCAGGGTCGGCAGGCGGGCAGTTACCCTTCAGGGCAGCGTACTCAGAACGTGCCGATGACCCATTGCGGGACGCTGACGTCATGGTTGCCCATCGTCTCCTGGGTGAAGTTGCCGTCGCCCTGCCGGTCGATCAGCCAGTAGGGAATGCCGTCGGCCGGGGTGACCTTGACGCGGTAGAGCTTGCCGTTTATGCGGTGTTCCTCGACCGTGTCGCCCTCGCGCTTCTTGATCGTCACCTGCGGTTCGAGGGCGGCGTCGAAGGGCGCCATGTCCGGCGGTGGTGGCGGCACGGCCGGCAGCGGCTGCAGATTGGTCTGGGTCTGCGCAACCGCCGACGCCGCAAGGAGGGCGAGGACGGCAAAAAGGGCGGGGGGGCGACGCATGAGCAAGCTTCCAGGTGGTCAATCGGTGAATGGCATGAACCAGTGTCGATTGTAGTACAGATTGACGGGCATCCCGCGTTCGCCAGACGGCGCCAGCACTGTCGCAGCGCGCCGGTCGCCGGGATGCCGCGCCGTTTGGCCGCCCGCTCCGGTAGCGGGGGGCCAAACGGTCGGCCGGCCATTCGGTGGGTGCGGCGAACTCTGCGATAATGCCGGGGAGTCGCCAGACCTCGCAGGCCCGCCGAGTTTGGCCAGCGGCTTTGCGGTCTGGCGCAGCATCTCCTTCTCGCTCTTTCGTTTTTTCGTCCTTTCGCCCTTGCCATGGCCTGCCGATGCCTACCCTGCTGCTGGTTGACGGATCGTCCTACCTTTACCGCGCCTTTCATGCGATGCCCGACCTGCGCACGACGAAGAACGAGCCGACAGGCGCGTTGCACGGCGTCCTGAACATGCTGCGCCGCCTGGAAAGCGACTACCAGGCAGCGGGAATCACCTACAAGGCCTGTATTTTCGACGCCAAGGGCAAGACCTTCCGCGACGACTGGTACCCCGAGTACAAGGCCAACCGCCCGCCGATGCCCGACGACATGGTGCGCCAGATCGAACCGCTGAATGCCGCCATCGCCGCGCTCGGCTGGCCGCTGCTGAGCATCGACGGCGTCGAGGCCGATGACGTCATCGGCACGCTCGCCACGCAGGCAGCGGCGGCCGGCATCGAGGTGGTGGTGTCCACCGGCGACAAGGACCTCGCGCAACTCGTCGGCCCGCACGTCACGCTGATCAATACCATGAGCAACGAGGCGCTCGACGAAGCCGGTGTGCGCGCCAAGTTCGGCGTGCCACCGGAACGCATCGTCGATTACCTGGCGCTCATCGGCGACGCCGTCGACAACGTGCCGGGTGTCGACAAGGTCGGCCCCAAGACGGCGGTGAAGTGGCTGGACCAGTACGGCTCGCTCGACGGCGTCATCGCCGCCGCGGCAGCCATCGGTGGCGTCGTCGGCCAGAACCTGCGCCGTTCGCTCGACTTCCTGCCGCTGGCGCGGCGCCTGGTGAGCGTGCGCTGCGATCTCGAACTGCCGCTCGCGCTGCGCGAGTTGGCGCCGCGTCCGGCAGATCGCGAGCGCCTGATCGAGCTCTTCGCGCACTACGAGATGCGATCGTGGCTCCGGGAGGTGCAGGGCGAAGGATCGGCCGATGCCGCGGCGCAGGCAGCGGCCGTAGCGGTCGGCAGCGCGGCCGCGCCGGCCGTCGCCGCCGAGCCGCTGCCGCCTGGCGCGCACCGTGCGGGCTACGAGACGGTTCTTGATTGGCCGGCTTTCGAGAACTGGCTGCAGAAGATCGAGAACGCGCCGTTGACCGCGCTCGATACCGAAACCACCAGCCTCGATCCGCTGGCAGCGCGCATCGTCGGCATTTCGCTGGCCGTCGCCCCCGGCGAAGCGGCTTATCTGCCTCTCGCCCACGACTACCCCGGGGTGCCGGCGCAGTTGCCGTGCGACGAGGTCCTGGCGCGCCTGAAGTCCTGGCTCGAATCGCCCGGCCACGCCAAGATCGGCCAGCACCTCAAGTACGACCAGCATGTGCTGGCCAACCACGGTATCGCCCTCGCCGGCGTCCGGCACGATACCCTGCTGCAGTCCTACGTTCTCGAATCCGGCAAGGACGGCGTGCGCGGCCACGACCTGGGCCAGTTGGCGACGCGCCACCTCGGACTCGCGACGATCCCCTACGAAGCGCTCTGCGGCAAGGGTGCGAACCAGATCGGCTTCGAGCAGGTGGCCATCGGCCAGGCCGCCGAATACGCCGCCGAGGACGCCGACCTCTGCCAGCGCCTGCACGCCGTGCTCTACCCGCAGATCGTCGCCGACGCCGGTCTGGCGCGCGTCTACGCGGAGATCGAAATCCCGGTGCGCGACATCCTCTTCCGGATGGAGCGTCAGGGCGTCCTCATCGACGGCGAACTCCTGACCCGCCAGAGCCACGAGATCGGCAAGCGCCTGCTCGACCTCGAGGCGCGCGCACACGCCGCCGCCGGGCAGCCGTTCAACGTCAACTCGCCGAAGCAGCTCGCCGAAATCCTCTTCGACAAGCTCGGCCTGCCGGTGAAGAAGAAGACGCCGTCGGGAACGCCATCGACCGACGAAGAAGTGCTCTCCGAACTGGCGCTCGACTATCCGCTGCCGAAGATCCTGCTCGAATCGCGGCAACTCGCCAAGCTCAAGGGCACCTACACCGACAAGCTGCCGAAGATGGTGAACGCCGGCACCGGGCGCGTGCATACCAGCTACGCGCAGGCGGTGGCGGTCACCGGCCGGCTCGCGTCGAGCGACCCCAACCTGCAGAACATCCCGGTACGCACCGCCGAAGGCCGGCGCATCCGCGCCGCCTTCATCGCGCCGCCGGGCAGTTCGCTCGTCTCGGCCGACTATTCGCAGATCGAGCTGCGCATCATGGCGCATCTGTCGGAAGACGCGCGCCTGCTCGAAGCCTTCGCGCAGGGCGAGGACGTGCATCGCGCCACCGCCGCCGAGATTTTCGGCGTCCGGCCGGTCGACGTCGGTCCGGACCAGCGGCGCGTCGCCAAGGTCATCAACTTCGGCCTCATCTACGGCATGAGCGCTTTCGGCCTGGCGCGCGAACTCGATCTCGAACGTGGCGCCGCGCAGGCCTACATCGAGCGCTATTTCGCGCGTTACCCGGGGGTCGCGCGCTACATGGCGACGACGCGCGAGGCGGCCAGGACGCAGGGCTACGTCGAAACCGTTTTCGGCCGCCGGCTATGGCTGCCGGAAATCCGTTCGAGCCAGGCCGGCCGCCGCCAGGGCGCCGAGCGGGCGGCGATCAACGCCCCGATGCAAGGCTCGGCGGCCGACCTCATCAAGTCGGCGATGATCGCCGTGCAGGGCTGGCTCGACGCCGAGCGCCTGCAGACGCGCCTCCTGATGCAGGTGCACGACGAACTCGTCCTCGAAGTGCCGGACGACGAATTGGCACGCGTGCGCGGCGAACTGCCGCGGCTGATGACCGACTTCGCCAGCTTGCGCGTGCCGCTGGTCGTCGACGTGGGCGTCGGCGCCAACTGGGACGAGGCGCATTGAGCGCCGGCGGGGGGCTGCCGCGGCCTGCTGTTGACCGGACAGGAGGGGTTCGCAAGAGAATGACGACTTCCCGCCGATCGCCGGCGCTCGACGGTCGTGGGGTGCACCCGGCGCCTCTGTGTGGCTGCTGCGCTGAAAACGGCTCAATGGCTACTATCGGCCGGAGCCGGCCGTAGCGGCCCAGGAAATAGAGCCGCACGAACGGCAGCGAACTCATCGGAGATCGGCCGCTCGGCACTGCCGTGGGTCCGCCCGACCTTCGGCCTCGACTAGCCGTTTGCATCGCCTTCGAGGTGACGGTTTCCCCCAGTCGCTCGAGCGCCTGGTGGGCATTACGGCCCGGTCGAAACCCACAGGCACAGGCGCCAAAACCTGCTTCCCCGATCGCTAGCAGAATTTCGCAAGGCCGATCTTGGACGATGCACTTTTCAAAACTGGGTGTCCCCAGTGGGCGTCTACCTTCGTTACCCTTCGGGATCTAGACGTGCCGGACGGGTTGCGGGCGGTAGGTCAGTCGACGCAGCCCGCCGGAAAGCGCTTCCAGCCGCGTTTCCAGTCCGTCGCCGCAATCCGTCTTCCGCACCCATCCACACCCACAGCCTTGTTTCCTGGCTGGGCTTTGAAGCTTCCGCACAACATTCCCATCAACGAGGTCTAGCCCCTTAGGCGAGCCTCCATCGCCGGCTTGCGTGAAACGAACAAATGTTGTCGGAGTGGATGGCCTGATCCTGTCATTGCCATGGGGGCAGGCATCAAGGCACAATGATCGGGTCTGCCCTGCCGGAATCAACGTCATGGCCTTGCCGAAAGCCACCGATCACCGTCTTACCTATGCCGACTACCGGAAATGGCCCGCTGGCGAGCGTTGGGAACTGATCGATGGCGTGGCCTACGCGAGGGCGCCGGCGCCGACGATCAGCCACCAGACGATGATTGGTCAGCTTTTCAGACAGATCGATCAAGCCCTGGATGGCGCCTCCTGCCGCGCCCTGATCGCTCCGGTCGACATCCTGTTGTCGGCAGCGAGCGACGCTGATGATCAGGCGACGACCGTCGTCCAGCCCGATATTCTGGTCGTCTGCGACCCGGCCAAGGTCACCGAGAACAACATTCACGGCGCCCCGGACTGGATCATTGAGGTCCTCTCCCCCGCCACCGCCCGCCACGACCACCTGACCAAGCGCGCCCTCTACGAACGCGCCGGTGTCCGAGAATACTGGCTGGTTCACCCGGTCGACCGTGTCATTACGCTGTACACGCTGAAGGACGGCATCTACGGCGGCCCGGAAATTGCCGAAATGGCCGGCGAACGCTCGCCGGCCATCTTCCCTGAAATCGTCATTCACTGGCAGGCGATTCTCGAGAAGCTACCGGATAGCTCCGTGGGATCAGCCGAGCAGCATGCTTGACGATGACTCCCAAGCAACGTGGTATATCCTCTCTTGTTCCCGCAACCCCTTCACCCCACGTCGCCAGGCTCCGACTGCCCAGTTCTTCGTGGAACAGACAGTGGCCCAGAAAACGGTCAGTTGCGACTAATTCGACGCACTGGTTGTGCCGGAGACGATGCCACGAGCCATGCCTGACCTTCCTGTGAGTGCCCTTGTTGAGGCCGCTGTAGCCAGCACCGAAGCCTATTTGGATGCATTGCGCTTGGAGATTTTAGGGACAGTATTTCGAATTCGCACCGCTGCACACTCCACACGCGTCGACCCTTTTCGGCACTTCGGTGTTGGAATGAGCAATTTGGTATGCTGTCCCCGAAATTTCGTACCGTCTTGCCATCGACCCCCAGGCCGCCTCTCGGGGTACCGACCACCCCAGCCACCCAACGGCGGAACGCCGCCTCAAATTGCTTCGGGTCGAGGGCTCGGAAGATGCGCAGAAACGTTTCCTCGGAGGCCACACCGTTCCGCAGCACCAGGAACTGACGCAACCAATCTTCCTTCTCACGTTCCCAATGGGCGATGTCTTCGATGGTGTCACAATCGGAGAGGACAGCGGCGATAGCAATCACGAGAATCTCCAGAAAGTCATGCAGCGTCCCATTGCTGGGTTTGCGCGGGTCATCCACTTCCCGGAAACAACACATCAGGCTTGCCCCCCTCGTCAGAGTTATTTCTGTCGTCCAAAAGACGAGAGTAGACCCGATTTCGCGCGGGTTTAAAAGCTATTGGCATAAATTCATGCCCGTGAACAATTCTTGCCTCTCTGAATATAGCGACGTAGACTATGCTATCCGAGTGCGGGAGCCCTGACCGGTGTACCCGCTATGGCGCTCCCTCTGCAATTCAAATAGCATCGCGTTTGGTCGCTTCCGATCGCATTGCTGGAGAACTAGATGAACCACCTAAAGCACTGCTGTAGCCGAGCCACACTTACCCTGGCGATAGCGTTGACTTGTTCAACAGCACTTGCTGACGGCCCTTATCTTGCCTCAAAGCCAACACCACTTGGGTTTGCCGACTGCCCACCTCAGTATGCTTCTCGCTGTCAGGCTCTCCATAGAACTGAATTACAGGGCTACCAACTAGCAAGAAGTGGACGTATCTCGTGGTCCGAAATGGTTAATCGCTTCTACGAACTCCGCGACCAGATCCTGCCATTGGAAGATGACATGACGCGTGAGATGGAATCGTATCAACGTTACCTCGCAAAGAAGATGGACGCACGAGCGATGCACGAAACCGAATGGGCCTACTTGCTTGACAAGAAAGTGGCCGAATTAAATGCACGTAACGAAATGCTAAACGCTACACGTCAGCGGAATCAGGCACCAGCAGAGCACATGCACCGCCCGTCGCCTAACTATACATGTATGCAGAATGGACCTTTTACGAACTGCACGCCATTCTGACCACAACACAATGTGAGCGCCCGGCGATCACATCGGTCGTACGCCCAGCACACCGTAACTTTGCAGCGGCAATCATTAGAAACATCAGGGTTTAGTCCGTTTCGTGTGGAACGGGGCCCCGGGACCCCAAGCCGAGCCCTTCGGGCACCCCACCCCTTGTATCTTTCGTTTTGTGGTTTGTCGTTCATTGGAGGAGGGTGTGAATTGATGGCTGGGGCGAGTTCTGGGGACAGTATATGGAATTCGCTCTGCTGCATACTCCACCCACGTCGATTCTCTTCGGCACTTCGGTGTTGGGACGAGCAATTTGGTATGCCGTCCGCAAAACCCCGCTGTTCATTGGTCCCTCTTCAACTTGTATGTCGAATCGGCAGAAGAGGATAAAGCATGACGAGTACGCTGAAACTGTTTGCCGCTGGGAAATCGTCTATACCTCCCGCCACGGCCTGGTATCTCTCGGACCTCGGCGAATTCCGCGGTAAGCAGGAGCTTTACACCCGGCAGTCACCGCTGCGCCTCAAGGCCTTGCGCGAGCATGCGCTGATCGAAAGCGCTGTCTCATCGAACCGCATCGAGGGTGTTTCCGTCGAGCCGTCGCGGGTCCGCGATGTGGTCGTATCGGCCAGACCGCTGTTTCGGGATCGCGATGAGGAAGAAGTGCGCGGCTACCGCGATGCCGTAACCTGGATTCACCAGGATGCCCAGCGCATCCCGATTGCCACCGAATCCATCCAGCGTCTCCACGCGATGACGCGGGGACAGATCTGGGATGCCGGTCTGTACAAGGAGAAGGATGGCGACATCATCGAACGCTATCCCGATGGGCGCGAGCGGGTGCGCTTTCGCACCGTGCCTGCCAAGGAGACGCCGGCAGCCATGGCCCGATTGGTCGGCGACTGGCGGGCCTGCCTCGAAGAGCGCTGGGTTCCGCCGCTGATCGCGCTGGCCGCGTTCAATCTCGATTTCCTGTGCATCCATCCGTTCCGCGATGGTAATGGCCGGGTGTCCCGGCTGATCTGGCTGTTGCAGAGCTACCAACTGGGTTTCGAGGTCGGACGCTACATCAGCCTGGAACGTCTGGTCGAGCAGAACAAGGACCGTTACTACGAGACACTGGAACTGAGTTCGCAGCGCTGGCACGAGGCCAAGCACGATCCGTGGCATTACATCAACTACGTGTTGTTCATCCTCAAGAGCGCTTATCGTGAGTTCGTCGAACGGGTTGGGGAAACCTCGGAGCCACGAGGATCGAAAACCCAGATGGTGCTGGAGGCCATCGCCAAGATGCCGGGAACGTTCTCCTTGGCCGACCTGGAGCGTGCCTGCCCGGGGGTGAGCCGGGACATGATCCGGCGGGTGCTGAATACGCAGAAAGGACAGTCCGTCGACTGCATCGGCCGAGGCCCCGGTGCGCTCTGGCAGAGAAGGGGCAATTGGCGTGAAAGGATGTAATAAAGAGGGTAATGTCCTCAAGGTGCCGGGGCCGGCACGGCGCTGTGCGCCCCCGGATCCCAGTGGTCGCTGCGCTGCGTGACGCGCCTGTCGTTGAAACCCACCCACCACCCCGGCGACCAACTGCCGGTGCATCAGGATGAACCAGCCGTCCGCGGCGCCCGTGTCGTGCCGGTCTTGCCGGCCACGTCGGCGCGGATGCCATAGCGGCTGCGGATATCTCTGCCGGTGCCGCGGTTGATTGCGCCGCGCAGGTTGTCGAGCAGGGTGTAGGCGACGTCGGGTTCGAGCGCTATGTCGGGATCCTGCGGGCTGAAGTCTTCGATGACCCGGCCGTCGCGATCTTCGATGCGGCTGACCAGCAGCGGCTCGAGGTAGCCACCGCCATTCGCCATCGTCGCGGCGTCGTCGGGCTCAGGCACACCGCGCCGGGTTGGTGCGCGCCGCAGACGGTGGTGAACCTTGACCTGCACTTCGTCGAGTCACTTCTCTTCTCGTTGGGGCACGGCTTCCAGGTGATTTATCGGATTAGAATCCATGAATGCGCTGCTGGGTATCCGCCTGGCAAGGGATTGGTTGATCATCAGGAGAGCGTCATGGAAGCAAAGAGCGGGAGTGCAAGAAACAAGGTCGTCATCGTCGGCGGCGTGGCTGGTGGTGCCTCGTGCGCGGCACGGCTGCGCAGGTTGGACGAAAACACGGAAATCCTCATGGTCGAACGCGGGCCGTACGTTTCTTACGCCAATTGCGGGCTTCCCTACCATGTCGGTGGCGTGATCGAAAAGGAATCGAGCCTCCTGGTAGCGACTGCGGACACCTTCCGCCGGCAGTTCAATGTCGATGTCAGAACGAATTGCGAAGCCATCCGGGTGTCGCCGGACACGAAGACCATCGATCTGCGCAATTTGGAGACTGGCGAGGTGACGAGCGAGCCCTACGACAAGCTCGTGCTGTCGCCCGGCGCGTCGTCTGTCCGCCCGCCTTTGCCGGGAATCGACCTGCCCGGAATCTTCCAGGTGCGCACCGTGCCCGATGCGCGGGCGATCCGCGACTGGATCGAACGGGGTTCGCTGTTCCTCTCCGGGATGGACAAGTACTCGGGCTTCCAGACGCTCAGGCCGAAGACCCGCGCGGTGGTCATCGGCGGCGGATTCATCGGCCTTGAAACGGCCGAGAACCTCGTGCATCGCGGGTTCGAAGTCACCCTGGTCGAGATGCTCGATCAGGTCCTGGCGCCACTCGATCAGGACATGGCGCGCATCGTGGAGAGCTACGTGGAGCGTCACGGTATCCGTCTCGCGCTCAATGACGGGGTGGCCGGATTCCAGCAGGCCGCGAACGGCTCGCTTGAGGTTCTGACGAAGTCGGGCAAGGTGCATCCGGCCGACATCGTGATCCTCGCGCTTGGCGTGCGTCCGGAGACGGCTCTGGCGAAGACGGCCGGCGTCGCTATCGGCGAACGCGGCGGGATTCGCGTCGACGAGCAGATGCGCACCAGCAACCCGGACATCTTCGCCGTCGGTGACGCGATCGAAGTCAGGGATTTCGTGACCGGCGAGTGGAGTCTCATCGCGCTCGCCGGGCCGGCGAACCGGCAGGGCCGCATCGCCGCCGACGTGATCGCCGGGCGCCAGTCCCGCTTCCGCGGCACCCAGGGCACGTCGATCATCGGGCTGTTCGGTGCCGCCGCCGCCTGGGTCGGCGCCAGCGAAAAAACGCTCAAGCGGCTCGGCGACAGCGATTATGAAAAGATCTACCTCTACCCGAATTCGCACGCCGGCTACTACCCGGGTGCGCGGCCGATTGCGATGAAAGTGCTCTTCCGGAAATCCGACGGACGTTTCCTGGGTGCGCAGGCGCTCGGCGAGGATGGGGTAGACAAGCGCATCAGCGCTCTCGCCATGGCGCTCCAGATGGGCGCGACGATCCATGACCTCGAAGAAGCCGAGCTGTGCTACGCGCCGCAGTTCGGAAGCGCGAAGGATCCGGTCAACTTCGCGGGCATGGTCGCTGCGGATATCCTCTGCGGCGACATGCCCTTGACTCATTGGGATGCTGCCGACAACGCGTTCCTGCTCGATGTGCGCGAGCCCGGCGAACTCGCCGTGGAGAGCGTGCCGGGCGTGCTCAACATCCCGCTTGGCCAGCTCCGGGCGCGCCTCGACGAGCTTCCCCGCGATCGGGAGATCCTGGTCATTTGCCGCTCCGGTCAGCGAGCCTATTACGCAACACGCGCGCTCGTGCAGCACGGGTTCACGGCGAGGACGCTGGCGGGCGGGATGCTGTCGCGGTTCCACACTCGCCTACTGGCGAATTGAACGAATCGGCGGGTCTTCGTGGCGACGACTTTGCAGGTGCCACCGAGCATGTGCGGCGCAGCAGGACTTCGCCTCGGGAGGGAGGTGGTTCATGGCTGGCACTGAGCGGCAAACTGGACGCTGGAAGGAAAAATTCGTCCACGAGATGGCCGAGTATGCGATCAACGTCATTTATCTGACGCTCGTATTCGCCGCTTTCACGCAGTACCGGAGACTCGTTCTCGCCGCCCATGACATCATCTACACGAATTACTGGGTGGCAGTGATCCAGGCGCTGATCCTCGGGAAAGTGATCATGATCGGCGCCGTGTTCCGCCTGGGGCGCAGCCTTGAGCAACGTCCCCTGATCTTCCCGACCCTTTACAAGGCTGTGGTCTTCACTTTTCTGGTCGTCGTTCTCAACCTTGTCGAGCATGCGATCAAGGGCCTCTGGACGGGAAACGGACTCGCCGGCGGTTTCGCTGAGTTCCTTGACAGGGGGCCGCACGAATTGCTCGCCGGATCCCTGGTGATCTTCGTCGCTTTGATCCCTTTCTTCGCCGTTAAGGAACTTGGGCGGGTGCTCGGGGAGGAAAAAATATGGGCTCTCTTTTTCGGGAAAGCCGACCGTGCAGGTGATTGAGGGCGACCGATGAAAGCGGATCTCGAGAACTGAAACCCCTATCGTGATGAAACGGCCAATGGCGCCGCCGACCTTACTGCCTGCAGGAGCCGATACACCAGCGCCGCGGCCGCCGCGGTGGCAAGCAGATGCTTCAGCGTGTGGCCGCTCAACGCAGAGTATGTCGCGGCGAGCAGGGCATGATCATTGACTTCGGCAACCTTGGCGAGAACGTAGAGGAGAAGGGCTGCGCCGAACCAGAGTCGTTCGACTGCCGGTGTGCGGTGAATTGCCTGCCAGAGCGGGATCAACAGGATCGGCAGTATTTGTAGCAGGAGATAGGGGCGCAGGTCGCCCTGTCCGTTCAGTTCGGTCCAATACCACCAGAGCACGCTGAGCACCGCATACACGGCGAGCAGCCCGGTGACAATGCCGGCACGGCCCGGTGGCAGGGCCGTCTGGGCCCAGACCCCGGCAAGCAGGCCGGCGCAGACGAGTGCGATTGGCAGGCGATCCCAGACCAGGCGGGCATTGTCCGGCAGCCAATGGTAGTAGGCCGAACCGAATGCGGTCAGGATCAGGCCGATCAGGAACAGCGCATAGCCCGGCCAGCCGCGCGCGATGCCGGGGTGACGGCGGTGCCGCCAGAGGCCCAGCAATCCCCACAGGCCCACGCAGGCGAAACCAAGATTGGACAGCACGTCGCGCGCGTGAGGAATGCCGAGGAAAGAAGTCTCGTCGGCGAAGGCATGGTAGTTCTCCGTTTGTGGGATCGGACCCTGGACGATCATGGCAAGGATGCAGAAAGCCGTGATCAGGATGGGGAGATAGTTGGCTGCCCGACGCATGGCCTCAATCTGCCTTGCCGCCATGCGTGTAATCGTACAGATGCGAGTTGTCCGGAGCTTCACCAATCCGGATTCCCCGGGGCAGGAAGCGCAGGTGTCTGCGGTAGCTCCTGCTGTCCGACCTGGCATTGGTCTTTGCCAGTGCTGCCGCCTCGTCGTAGGCCATCGGTTGCTTCTCCTTCTCTATCTCGAGACCTTGCGTCGCTTCATTGACCCACACGCTGTACTTGCCCAGGTTGTAGAGCAGGTACATCGCGTAGAGGTTGTCGAAGTCCCGGTAGGCGCCTTCTTCTCGGCGGAAATCGCGGGAGCGAACCGAGGGGAAACGGTTGGGCAGATCTTTGAAAGCCACCTTCTCTTCTTCATGCGGGTCGATGTAGGTCGAGCCGCCATACTTCTTGTAGAGCACCACGTCGATGGCGTAGCCGCGCCGGCTCCATTCGCTGATCAGCTTCATGGCCATCTCGGTCGGCAGGTTGGCGTTGGCAGCGGCTGCCAGCCGCGTCAGCGAGAGGCGCCGCGGGCTGGTCACCGCAAGTTCCTCGTAGCCAGCACCAAACTTGAATGCCGAGCCGATGCTCTTGGCGCAGTTGAAGAGCAGGTAGTCGTACTTGATTTCCCCGTCGTGGTATGCCGTGCGCGCGGCGCGGGCATGAAAGTCGGCGTTGATGCGCCCGAAGAAGCTCGCCAGAGCCTCCTTTTCGCCTGCTGGCACACCATAGACGCGCACGCCGACGACCGAGCGTTTGTAGATCTCGCCGAAGTCCAGGCCGAATGAGGCGGTTTCCCCGAGAGATGAGGTCGTCTTGAAGAGGTACTCGAGTTTCGGAACGGCGAGCATGAGGTCATCTGTATAGAACGCCTGGTCGTGCTCGGGGCGGCGGTCGGCATAGAAGTTCGCCGAGTAGACCAGATCGTCGTCAGTGTTGTCGTCCCGGAGCGCCAGCGCGAGGTGGCCGGCTGACCCACCCTTGGAGGTGCCGAAGCTGATCAGCAGTTCGAGATCGTAGGGGTCGGTGCGGAGCAATTCCCCTATCTCGGCAATGTTGGCGGGCTCAGGCCCGCCCCTGCTTGCGAAATCCGCAGCCGCCAGTTCAGTGGCAAAAATCAGGGCCACGGCGATGCACCCAGCCGCAAGTCGGATCGCCATGAGCTGAATGCCGCTCCCCAAGAAAGGGAGGTGCCGCAGGCCCTGCTTCAACGCGAGTCCTCCAGCTTCGCCGCCGCTGCTGGATCGGTGGGCAGCTGTTCGGCTTCGTCGCTCTCTTTCATGATTTGATCGATCTTCTCCTGCAGCGGGTCATCCTGAGCCTGGGGGGGCAATACGTTCGGAGCCGGCGTCGCCGGGTCCTCGCGAGGCTGTTGTTTTTGGGCGGGTTTGACAATCCGTTGCGGCCTGGGCTCGGCGACGGGTTCCGGCGACAGGAGTCTGCGGAACCAGCCGGTGATGCGCGCCCAGAGGCCGGTGTCCTCCGGTGCCGCGAAACGAGCACGTGGATCGATGAGGCGAGCGCGCAGGGCGTTCCCGAAAAAGTCGCCGACCACCGGCAAGGCGCTGTGCGCCCCCTGACCCCAGTAGTCGCTGCGCAGCGTGACGCGACTGTCGTTGAAACCGACCCACGCCCCGGCGACCAACTGTCGGTGCATCAGGATGAACCAGCCGTCCGCGTTGTCCTGCGTCGTGCCGGTCTTGCCGGCCACGTCGGCGCGGATGCCATAGCGGCTGCGGATATCTCGGCCGGTGCCGCGGTTGATTGCGCCGCGCAGGTTGTCGATCAGGGTGTAGGCGACGTCGGGTTCGAGCGCAATGTCGGGGTCTTGCGGGCTGAATTCCTCGATGACCCGGCCGTCGCGGTCTTCGATGCGGCTGACCAGCAGCGGCTCGAGGTAGCCACCGCCATTGGCGATCGTCCCGTAAGCGGCAACCATTTCCTTGAGAGTGACGGGACTGGTGCCCAGGGCGAGCGATGGCACGGCTTCGAGCTTGCTCTGGCGCACGCCCATGTGGCGGGCGAGTCTGGCCACCTTGGCGGGGCCGACCTGCTGGATGAGTTGCGCGGTGATGGTGTTCTTCGAGTAGGCAAGCCCGTCGCTCAGGCTCATCGCCTCGCCGCTTGGCGCTGCACCATCAGTGGGCCGCCAGACCTCGCTACCGCCGACCGCGATTTCCACCGCCTGGTCGATCAGTCTGTCGTCCGGGCTGGCGCCCTGGCGGTAGGCTTCGCCGTAAACAAAGGGTTTGAAGGTCGAGCCGGGCTGGCGGCGTGCCTGCTGCACATGGTCGAAGGCCTCCTGCTCGAAGTCGCGGCTGCCGACCCAGGCCTTGATGTGGCCGTTGCGCGGGTCGATGGCCAGGAAACCGATCTGTATCTGCGTCTTTTGCTGACGCAGCGCCCGCATGAAGTCCTTGTCGGCCTGCAGTTCCAGCATGGCCTGTGCAGGCGTCCGATCTTTGGCGATTGCGGCGGCGTACTCCGGCGATTCGCGGATGAAGGCCTGGACCAGGCTGGAGTCGGTGCCCCACGCCGAGCGCTTTCCCCATGCTGCGTTGGCGATGTTCTGCAAGCTGTTGCCCTGGCGCGTCACGGCCTGGTTGGCGGCTGCCTGCAGCCGGGAATCGATGGTTGTGCGTACCACCAGCCCGTCGCCATGGATGCTGTAGTCGTTGCGGTCGGCCCAGGCAATCAGCCACTTGCGCAGTTGCCTGGCGAAGTGGGGTGCCGGTCCCGGCGGTTCCGTCTGGCGCTCGAAGTCGATACGCATGGGCCGCTTGCTGAGCGAGTCGAATTGTTTCGGGGTCAATTTCTCGCGCTTGACCATTTGCCTCAGCACCGTGTTGCGTCGCTGCAGCGCTCGCTCGGGATTGAGCACCGGATTGTAGTAGCTGTTGCCCTTGAGCATGCCGACCAGCGTCGCGCTCTGCAGTACATCGAGCCGGTCGGCCGAGGTATCGAAATAGGTACGCGCCGCCATCTCGATACCGTAGGCGTTGTAGAGGAAGGGTACGGTGTTGAGGTAGGTCTCGAGGATTTCGTCCTTGCTGTGGATGGCCTCGATCTTCAATGCCGTGATGGCTTCCTTGATCTTGCGGGTCAGCGTCGGCGCCCGGCCGATCTCCTCCGGGTAGAGGTTGCGGGCGAGTTGCTGGGTGAGCGTCGAGCCCCCCTGGCGGTCGCCCCTGAGGCTGTTGAGCGCCGCGGCAGCGGTGCGTCGCCAGTCGAGACCGAAATGGTCATAAAAGCGGTGATCTTCCGTGGCGATCAGGGCGTTGATGACATATGGCGAGATCTCGGCGAGTGCGACCCATTCCCGGTTGGATTGCTTGAACTCGGTGAGTCTCTTGCCATCTGCCGAGAGGATTTGCGCCGGGTGCTCCGATGACGCCTTGCGGATGTTGCTGATGCTTGGCGTGAACGGGATGAGGATGAGGACATAGAGCAGCAACAGCGCAGGTACCGCCAGCAGTGTCCGGATCACCCCTCGCCGAGTCGGCTGGCGGAGCGAGTCGAGCGTGCCGGCGAAGCGGGACGAAAGGCCCGGGGCAATCCGGGTCGCCAGGTTTTTCAGTTCACCAAGCAGGGAACGTATCGATGAGGCCATTGATGGTTCGTTTCAAGCCCGAACGGGCTCGTGCGCAAGCGGTCTTGCGAAGGCTTTTCGAGTGGGAGACACCAGCTCTACAAGACAGTGTATCGGTATGTTGCACCGCTTCGGGCATTTTCTCACGGTCGCGCGGGCGGTCGCTGGGTTGGCAGCGGCGCTCGCCGACGAGCACGCGCCGGGCAAGCGTCCTTACCTGCCCGCCACCTTCCGCGTCAGGCGCGCAGGCGTCGCCGATCGGCAGGCGGTCGGCGTTTGACCTTGCCTGACAGGGCCACCTATACTCTCGCCGGTGCTGCTCAACTTCCGCTCCCCGTCCTTTCCCTCGTCCTTCCGGACGCTTGCCGCGATACTGCTGCTTGGCCTGCTGACCAGTTGCGGCAGCACGCGGAGCAGCGTCGCCGTCTACCAGAACGAAGGCTTCGAAGCCAACGAAACCTTTTCGCGGCTGTTCGACGCCGATGTCGACGCGACCTGCGAGGCGGCGCGGCGCGCCCTGCTCAGCCAGGGCTACGTGCTGAGCACGCTGAAGCGCGATTTCATCAGCGCCAGCAAGAACTTCCAGCCCGAGGGCGAGGTGCATGTGCAAATCGTCTTCAACGTCGTCTGCGCGCCGGAGGGCGGGCAGGAGCACGTGTCGACAGCCTATGTGAATGCGATCCAGGACCGTTACGCGCTCAAGAAGAGCCCGAACTCGGCGACCGTCGGCGTCGCCGCGTTCGGCTCGTTGTCGATCCCGCTCGCCGCTTCCGACGATTCGCTGGTCAAGGTGGCGAGCGAAACGATTCCCGCCGGACCCTTCTACGACCGCTTCTTCGCGCTCATGCAGCGCAACCTCGCGCAGCAGGCGGGCGAGCGGTAGCGGACGGGGCCGGTTGGCGCAGCGTTGTCGGCGCCGCGCCGCCCGCGCTGCGTTCAGAAGGCGGCGCTGACCTGGACCCAGAGTTGCGGGCTGCGTGCGCGGCCGTCGGAGTCATTGCCGTTGACGTCGCTGGCCGGGTTGTTGCCGAGGCGCTGCGCCAGCGTTGCCGAGATCTGGCTGTTGGCCGTCGGCGTCCACACCGCCGAGGCGCCGAAGCCGGAGAGCCCGTACTGGTTGTCCAGATTTGGCGTCAACGCGTTCCAGGTCGACCACGGGTTGCGGTGCAAGCGGATTTCGCCATGATCGAGGAAAGCCACGAGACGCCAGTGGCGGTCGATTTCGCGGCGCCACTCGAGGTTAAGGAGCCAGCCTTCGTCTCCACTGGCTTCGCCGGTCGGGTAGGCGCGCACGCCCTGCGGTCCGCCGAGGACGAACTTCTGCGACGAGTCGAGGTTCTTGCTGGCCACTTGCCCGGACAGCGCCGCATACAGCGCCGAGGTTTTCGACAAGCGCAGCAGATGCACGAGCTGCGCGCTGCCCTTGTCGAAGCCGCCCTGTGCCTGTGCAGTCACCGCATCCTGGCGCTTGTTCGCCGCCCAGCCGTCGAGCGTGATCCGGCCCGACACCCATTGCGCAGAATAGCTGGTGTAGGCGCCGAGGCCGGTGAGGCCGAGCAGGTTGCTGCGGTCGCCGCTGAGTCCCAGTGTCAGGGTCTTGCTCTCGATGTCGCTGGTCGTCACCCCCAGGGCGCGGTTGACGAAGCTCTGGCTCGCCCAGTTGGCCGACACCGACAGGTTCAGATTTCCGGATCTCGGCGGGGTATGGAGGTAAAATTCAGGAATTCGAGGTAGCACTTTATTCGCCGAGCAGTAGGTTGTTATTGGCATAATCGGGCGCCTCACGTTGCCAAGGAGTGCGAAGGTGTTGAGACAGTCGTGGCTTCCGGGTTTTCCTGATGGTGCGCAGAAGGTAGGGGAAGGATTGGCGATTCTGGAGAAGGATGGCCAGGTGACCTACTTCGTTGGAGGGGACAACTATTTTTCGCACGCGGCAGGAGACGACGCCAGCCGAAGATTCGCGCTGGCCAGCCTGATGGAAAACGGGCACGTTAAGGCGGTGGAACTGGAAAGGGCACCGCTGAGCATTCCGCACCGCACGCTGATGAACTGGGTGGGACAAAGCCGCAAAGCGGGGCCATCGTCTTTCTTTCGGCCGGCGGCGCCGAGCAAGCCGCGGATCATGACGCCGGACAAGAGTGCCGAATGCGCGCGGTTGCTGAGCGAGGGAAAGCGACCGTCTGAAGTGGCGCGACAGGTGGGCGTCAAGGAGTCGACGCTGCGCAAGGCGATCCGTCGCCAGGGTGTGCCGCAGTTGGCGCCCCTGCCACCAGAGCGGGTGGAGTCGGCACCGGCGAGTACCAAGAGCGAGCGCAGCCGGGCGGATGCGGAAGCCGCTGCGGGGATGGGAACCGCCTGCACGCGCGCGGACGAGCGGATCCAGGCGGCGCTGGGGTTGGCGACCGGTGCAACGACGCGCTTCGAAGCGAGCCATGATGTGGCGATGGGAGGGCTGTTGGCCGGGCTACCGGCCTTATGCGCCAACGGGCTGCTGACCGGCCTGGGTCGCCATCTCAAGCTGCCACGGGGATTCTACAGCGCCTTGCATATCCTTCTCGTCCTCGGCTTCATGGCGCTGGGGCGAATCAAGCGTCCGGAACATCTGCGACAAACCCCGCCCGGAGAGCTGGGCAAAGTCATCGGCCTTGACCGGGTGCCGGAGGTCCGCACCCTGCGGGAAAAGATCACTCTGCTGGCCAAGACAGGCGACCCGGCGGCCTGGATGCGGGACCTGGCGAAGAACTGGATGGCAAGCGAGCCCGCAGAAGCCGGTTACCTTTATGTCGATGGACATGTTCGGGTGTATCACGGCAAGCAAGCCAATCTCTCACGACGCTACGTCTCGCGCGAACGCCTGTGCCTGCGGGGCACCACCGACTACTGGGTCAATGATGCCCTGGGTCGCCCCTTCTTCGTGGTATCGCAGCCGCTCAATGACGGACTCGCCGAGACCCTGCTCAAGGACATCGTTCCCCAGTTGCTGGACATCGTCCCGGCACAGCCGACACCGGGCGAACTGGACGCCGACCCGACCCTGCACCGGTTTGTGATGGTCTTCGATCGCGAAGGGGCGACCCAGAGTCTCCTCGGCAGACTCTGGAAACAGCGCATCGGCGCCCTGACCTACCGCAAGAACGTCAAGGCCCTCTGGCCCGAAGACGAGTTTCAGGACCAGGAAGTCCGTCTGCCGGCCGGCGGCAGCACCCGGATGAAACTGGCGATGCGCGAAACCCGACTCGGCGCCGACGCGAACAGCCTCGCCGTCAGCGAAGTCCGTCGGCTGACCCAGACCGGACATCAAACGGCCGTGATCACGACCGCCAGGCAACTCGGAAACACCACCATCGCGGGCCGGATGTTCGCCCGTTGGTGCCAGGAAAACTACTTCGCGTACATGATGGAACACTATGATATTGATGGACTTGTCGAGTACGGAGCCGAATCTCTTCCCGGCACTCACCCAGTCGTCAATCCCCGCTGGCGGGAGCTCGACAAAGCCGTCAGGCAAACCCGCCAGAGCGAACGAAAGCTCCAGGCCGAACTCGCCAGGACGGCGCTGAACGACGGCGGGGAAATCCAGAAAAACGCCGAGTCGGTTGAATCGCTTCAAGCCGTTCAGGAGGAACTCAAGCGACTTCTCTCAAAGCGCAAGGCAACCTCCCGAAAAGTGACGATCGACAGCCTGCCCGAGGCCGAGCGGCCGACCCAACTGCCGCCGCTGAACAAGATACTCTGCGATACCATAAAAATGGTCGCCTACCGGGCCGAGACCGCGATGGTGGCGCTATTACGCCGCCACTTGAAGAACGAGGACGAGGCGCGCGCGCTCATTCGCGAGTTGTTCGTTTCTGCTGCTGATATCCAGCCCAACACCGCCGCCAACACACTGACCGTCAAGATTCACCGGATGGCCAGTCCGGTCCATGATCGTGCCATCGCCGCTCTCCTGGACGAACTCACCCAACAGGAATTCCCGCATCCGGAAACCGGAGCAAAAATGACCTTTGCTCTAGTCTGAAGTGCCATCCGGGTTTCCTTCGAGATCCGGAAGTCTGAGGTTATTCAGGCGGGTGCGCAGCAGCGGATAGGTGACAAATCCGGCAAGCGAAGAGGCTTCGCCATTTGCGCGCAATGCCGACATCGTCGAATCGCCGCAGCACAGCCGGTAACGCGATTCGATGGCGACGACGCCGGCTCTCCAGCCATCATCGCCGAGGGGTAGCGCGTAGCTGCCGCGCACGAAGGAAGTGCCTTCGCTGACCAGGCCGCGCAGGCTCCACTGGTCGCCGAGTCCATAGGCGTCGTTGATCGCTATCCCGGCGCCCAGTTCCGCCCTGCCGGTGTAGCGGTTGCCGGCATTGTCCATGTCTATGGTGCCGGCGAGGACCGCTCCCTGCCCGGCCTCGATGAGGACGCGCGTACCGCCGAGTTCCTCGCCCGGTGTCAGTACCGCACGGGCGCTGGTTGCTGGCAGGTCGTTGATGAGCAGCAGGCCGCGCTCCAGGCGCTCTTCCTCGAGTGCGCTTCCTGGTGGCAGCGCGCCGGCCAGCATGGCGCGCAGCCTGTCGTCGGAGAGGCGCGTATCCGGTGCGCGCTTGATGTCGATACCTTCGACACGGCCCTCGATGACGCGCAGTTCGACGACGCCATCCTTGATCTCCTGCGGCGGCACGTAGGCGCGGGCGGCAAACAGGCCGCGCTTGCGCAACCACGCCTCGAACTTCGCGGCGACACGCTGCAGGCCGTCCACGCTCAGTAGCTGACCGGCGAAGGCGGCGAGGAAGGCCTGCGCCTCGGACTCCGCTACCGCACTCAGGCCGGTCACGCGAAAGGCTCGGACCTCGGTCTTCGGGCCGCTGTCGGTGGCACTCTTGGCACCGTCGACGGCATCGGGTGTGGGCGGCATGAAGGGCGCAGCGGGCGGCTGGTCGCGGCGGATTTCCTCGCGCAGCAGCGAACCGGCGTCAGGCGGTGGCGCCGCCCAGGCTTCGCTCGCCAGACAGAGGAGTAGCGGCGTCCAGATCAGCGTTGCCGCCGCGCGCCGTTGCCGAAGAACAGGATCGTGTGGCGGGCGCAGGGGCCAGGCTCCAGTGGTGGTCATGGCTTCTCTCCCGCGCGCCCCGGCGTCAGCAGATACTCGCCGCCTTCCGCGTGGCCTGCGGAAACGACGATGCCGTACTGCGGCACCTGTGGGAACTCGCTGGCCACCGCGGCCTTGATCGCGGCGTGCAGTTGCTGGCCCGAGGTCTCTTCCTTCATCTGCTCGAGCGACCGGATCAGGTTCCAGGCAAAGATCGAATGGTCGTCGTAGCCCTCGTCGGAAACGGGCTCCTCGCCGCCCGAGGAGAACGCCAGCACCGAGCGCCGCGTCAGCGTCTGCTCGCGGCTGACGCGGACGCTATCGGTCACCTTGCCTTCCCGGGTCAGCGAACCGGAGTAGCAACTGTCCGAGACCAGCATCACCTGTTTGGCCGGGATGTTGCGCAGGGCGCGGGCAATCGTCTGGTTCGAGATCCACTGGTATGGCGTCTGCACGTCAGCGTCGGTGGGCAGCCAGTAACCGGTGTGCGTGGCCTCGTCGAGATAACCGTGGCCCGAGTACATCACCAGCACGCTGTCGTTGCGCGCGGTGTTGCGGATCAGGTCGTTCAGGGCCTTGACCAGTTCCTGGCGGTCGGCATTGTCGACCACCCTGGTCTCGTAACCCAATCGGTCGCGCAGTTGCGCGGCGATGGCGTTGGCGTCGTTGATCGGGGTCTCGAGTTCGGGGATTGGCGAGCGGTAGGCGTTGTTGCCGATCAGCAGCGCCACCTTGCGTCTGACCGCCGGTTGGTAGCCGTCGTCCGCCGCTCGCAGCGGCGTGGCGATGCACAGCTCGCTGCGACCGTCAATGCAGTCCGGAATGTCGGCGGCGCCGGGATTCTTCGCCAGCACAGCCAGTGCGTCGGCAAAGAGCTGGCTGCGCGCCGCGTGTACCTGCCGGCTGATGGCCTGCAGGTCGCCAAGCTTCAGCACGCCGGCGAGCCGGGGCATGGTCGTGCTCGCGTCGACGATCAATTCCGGTGGAGGGGGGGGCGTTTTCGTTGTGGCGCTGGCCAGCGTACCTGTCGACGAGGCCTGGCTCGTTGCGCTGCCGCTCGGGAAATTGCTCATCGCCGCGCCACCGCTGCCCAGGCCTCCGGGGGGCGCGATGGCGGCCGACACCAGCCCGTTGGTCGGCGGATTGGCGGACGACTGCTCGTTGACCCGGGTATCGGTTGTGACGATGGCGCTTTTCACTTGACCGACGAGCGAGGAATCGCCTCCGCCGGACGTGTAGAACACCCGGTTTGCCGACAACAGGATGTCCCCTTGAATGCTGGCGCCGTCAAAGGACACGACATACCCGCTCAGGCCGTTCAGGTAGGTGGTGGACGGCTTGTCGGTGATCAGGGACCAGAAGCTGCCGGCCGGGAGCGTCAGAGCGCTGGCGCCGACATTGTTGGTGAAGCTGCCGCCCGCGCGTAGATCGATATGCGGCTGCACGCAGGTGCCGGTGCACAGTGGGTCCACGGTATAGACGGGGCCGAGGCCAAATCCGTAACCCCTGTCGACGGCGACAATCGGCGCGTTGAGCGTCATGTTGCCGCCGGTGTAAAGGAGGATGTTGACGGCGGTGATGCCATTGACACCATCGACCGAGCCAACCGTAATTCCCGTGCTGCTGTCGTTGATGAGCGCGAAGTCACCGACGCTACCGCTGCCCAGATCGGCGGCGACGGTGCCGATTCTGTTGCCACCGACCGCATCGACAAGAATGATCTCGCCGCTGCCGGTTGCCACCAGTTGTCTGGCGGTTATCGGCGCCGCAGCCGACTGGCGGACCTGGCCGCCACTGCTCAACTGGAAGCTGAGCAAGCCATCGGCATTGGTCAGGGAAATCGGCGCATTGATCTGGACGCCGCCGCTGCCGGTGTCGAAGAGCAGGCCAGACGCACCCGAACCGAAGGTGATGGGAGCGTTCACCACGACGCTGCTGCCGCCCAGATGCAGGTCTCCGGCATCGATATGGCTGGCGTCGAGGTCGGCGGCGACCGTCAGGGGGCCGCCGCCGCTCCATCCGATGACAATGTTATGGGCAGCCGGTGCATGCAGGGTGGCGATTTCTGCCGGGGAAAGGCTCAGCACGCCGGCGCTCGGGCTCGACTCGATGCGGATGGCGCGAGTCGAATCGAAAGCCCGGATGCCGATACTTGCTGCGCTGCTCGTCGTCGTGCCGGTCAGATCCAGGTCATTGGCGTGGTACTCGACGTCCGCCGCGTTCACGCGGCCGGTGCTCGAAACAGTCAGCGTCCCTGCTGTATCGATCTTGAAGACCCCCGGGGTGCTGACGGCACTGTTGATCCGGACACCCGCCAGCGCCTCAAGACCGATCCCCAACAGTCCCGGCCCGCCCGTGATCGGCGCGTCGATGGTGATGTTGCCGCCGGGGGTGCTCAGCGCCAGGTAACCGGCATGGATCTGGCTGCCGGCAAGCGCGGCCCCCACGCTGATGTCGCCGTTCTGTGTAAAGAGCACGATAGCCCGGTCTGCATCCGCACGCAGGGTGGCGAACTGGGTTGGCGTCAGGCTCAGGACGCCCGCGCTCGGCGTCGCTTCGATGCGGATCGAGCGGCCGGGATCGTTGGGCTGGATACTCAGCGTACCGGCGATGGCCGTCGTCGTGCCGCTCAGCACGAGGTTGTTGGCCTGGTAACGGACGGCATCGCCGCCGCCACCGCCGGGGCCGGTACCGGTGACGTTGGCGAAGACGTTCAGGGTGCCCGGCGCGGTGGCAGCGAAGCGTGAATTCAGCCCGGTTCCGGTGACGTTGCCGATGATCGTGATGTTGCGTTCGGCCACCAGGGTGAGCGCGTTGCCCGAACTCCACGACACGGGGTCATCGACGAAGATGTCGCCGGCGCCGCCAGGAGTACCCATGGTCGCCGTCTGGATGGTCACGCTGGTCGTCGCGAGGAGGCTCGACAGCGCTGGGCCGGTAATGTCGCCGCCGGATGGCACCGAACTGATGGTGTAGTCGTTCGGATCGATCAGCCAGTTTCCCGTCTTGCCGTAGGCTGCAGCCGTGGTGACGCGCGTGGAGGAATCGACTTTCACGCTGTGTCCGGATGTCTCGATGAAGCCGCCATCGCCGCCGCTGGGCGCGGAAGCGTCGAGGGTGCCAGCGACCTTGACGGCTCCGCCGAGCAGCTTGATCACTCCCTGGTGCTCGCTGAGCGTGGTGGCGCGGACGATGCCGCTGTTGTTGATGGCGCCGTTGGCCAGGCGACCGGCGGCGTCGGTGCTCATCAGGACCCAACCACCGTCGGCGGCTACGAGGTTCCTGTTGTCGATCAGGCCGGCGACATCGGCCCGGTCGACGCGGATTTCGATCAGCCGGTCGCCGGAAAAGTCGACGCGCAGTTCCTCACCGCTGGCCAACGCGACAGTGCCCAGTCGGGCGGCGATGATGCCTTCGTTTCTGACTTCCGGTGCGAGGAGGGCGATGTAGCCGCCGTCGGCGGCGGTCAGCGTGCCCTGGTTGACGATGCTGCCGGAACTCTCCTTCGTGAAGCGGTAGTTGCCGCTCATGAAATCGTCGTTGCCGAGCCTGAGGCTGGCGGCCAGCAGGCCGCCGACATCGACGCGGGCGGTGGGGCCGAAAAGGACGCCGCCGGGGTTGAGCAGCCAGACCTGGCCGTTGGCGGAGAGGCGACCGTCGATGACCGAGCGTCCGCCGTCGGCGCCGACGCGGTTCAGTACTATCGCCGAGGCGGAAGGCTGTTGGAAGCGGACGGCGGCATCGCTGCCGACATTGAAGCTGCGCCAGTCGATGACGGCCTTGGCGGATGTCTGGTCGATGCGCATGCTGCTGCCCGTCTGACTGATCGTGGCACTGCCGGCGGTGACGACGCCGCCGGTGGGCAGCGCCGTTGCGGCGAGCACGGACGCCGCCGGCAGCGATAGCAGCCCGATGGCGGCAAGCAACAGGGATTGCTGTGCCAGTCCATGCGCCGGGCCGCTGCCGTCGGTTGGGTGCGTGTGCCGATGCGCATGGCGCGCATGAGCCGGGTCAGGCGTTGGCAAGGCGAGGTTCGTGCTTACGGCTGCCGGGTGGGTGAGGTTCACTGCCGTTCTCGTGTCGTTGAGGGCATGAGCTTGCCCAGTGTCTGGGCCGCACTATACTCCTCCTGCCATGACAGAGGCAAATGCCGACCGGCGTTTCCGGGATCACCGCCGACCGGGGCGACGCCGCGAGGTTACGGGACAGAGAGGTGACCCGAAGAGAGGGCTTTGCCGGGTCTGCCTGGTCTGCCGGTGGTCAATCGTCGATTGACCACCGTTGACGGCGCCACATATACTCTCTGCGCTGCGCGCGTGATGGCCCGCGGGAATGACAAGAGCACACCCGGGAGTGGAGGAAACCGATGTTCAGAGGCCTGCTGTCGTTTTTTCGCACGAAGACCGGGAACGCGCCTGCCGAGGTCCCGCCGGTGGCCAAAGTCGCCGTCGCCGATGTGGGCAGGCCCGATGTCGGCCGGCCGGAAAGCCAGACGTATCTGCGGCATCGGCCGATACTCGATCGCGAACAGCGCGTGGTTGCGTATGAACTCACCGTGGAGAGGCATCGAGCGCTGCATGCCCACCAATGGCAGGCGACGTCGCGCAAGCTTTTCGGTGATGTCCTGCTTTGGCAGTTTGCGCAGGCGAGGCTGGATGCCCTCCTCATGCAGCGTCTGGTGTTTCTGCCGGTGGGTATCGGGATCATCGACCACCCGGCGCTGGCCAGCCTGCCACGGCGTAACGTCGTGCTGCAGATTGCCTGGCACGATGAGGGTAGCCCGGGTTCGCCGAGCACGCTGCTTGCCGGTATGACCCGGCTGCGCGAACTCGGGTTTTCCCTTGCCTGCGCCCACGATCTCATGGACGGCGACGACGGATTGGCGGCTTTGGCGGACTACGTCACGGTCGACGTGGGCCAGATGGCGCCACCCGATCTCCTCGACGTGCAACGCCGGCTGTCGGGCCGCCACCAGCAGAAGCCGCTGATGGCAATGAACGTCGACTTCATCGAGATGTACCACGCTTGCCGCAAGATGCGCTTCGGGTATTTCCACGGTGACTTCATCAGTTGTAGCGAGGAGGCGGAAGGCAACGTCGATCTTCCCCCGTACAAGGTGGCAGCGATGGAACTGCTCAATGCGATTCGCCGGCAGGCCAATCACGACGAACTCGCGGAAAAGGCATGGTCCGACCCGACACTGGTGTTGCGTCTGCTGCGCGTCGTGAATTCGCCTGCCATTCGTCTGCGCGCGCCGATCAGCGATCTGAAGCAGGCCATCACCTACCTCGGCTACGACGAACTCTACCGCTGGGTAACGCTGCTGCTGTTTTCCAGTCATCGCCCGGAAGACAGGCAGCCGATGGAAAACGCCTGGCGCGAAACGGCCCTCGTGCGCGGGCGCTTCATGGAGGTGCTCGCCGCCGGGCGCCTGAACACGCTGGAATGCAGCCAGCTGTTCGTTGTCGGCGTCCTGTCGATGATCGACAAGCTGTTTCGCATGTCGATGCAACACGCCGTGGAGAAGTTCACGCTGCCACCGGAAGTGTCGAATGCGCTGCTCAATCACCAGGGAAAATTTGCCGGCTATCTCGAACTGGCGTTGGCCTGCGAGAGTGGTGATCAAGCGTCGATCGAGACCCTGGCCGCAGATTGTGGCTTCGACCTGAACGCCGTCAACAGATGCCAGATCGAGGCGCTGGAGTGGGTCCTCGGGTTCACCGAGGCCGCGGAAGAGCTTGCTCGAGACGCCGGTTAGTCGGCGACGGCACGGCCGCCTGCAGCGGCGGTGGTTTCAGGGGTTCCTTGCCGCCAGAACAAAAAGCCCGCCTTGCGGCGGGCTTCCATGGGGAGCCAGGCATACAGCCAAACCAGACTCATTCGAACTCGATGATCACCTGATCCACCGACAGGCTCTCGCCGGGTGCAGCGACGACCTTCTTGACCTTGCAGTCGAGTTCGGCCTTGAGGACGTTTTCCATCTTCATCGCTTCGATGACGGCCAGCTTCTCGCCGGCACTGACCTGCTGTCCGGCGACGACCGACACTTCGCGCAGCAAGCCGGGCATCGGTGAGAGCAGGAACTTCGAGAGGTCCGGTGGCAGCTTCTTGGGCATCAGTGCCAGCATGCGGGCAGCGTTGGCGGTCATCACCGTCGCCTTGACCTGCTTGCCGAAGTGCACGACACGATAGAGCAGACCGATGCGTTCGAGTTGCAGACAGATCGGCGCACCGTTACAGGTGCCGTGGAAAACGAGTTCGCCGAATTTCCAGTCGGAAACCAGGTCGTAGCGGTCGGCGCCGTGCGTCACCGAGTAGCCGCCGGGGATCGGTTTCACCACCACAGGGTAGTCCTTGCCCTCCATCTGCACGACCCACTCGTCGCCGACCTTGCGCTGGTGGCCGGCCATCTGGCCGCTGACCTGGACGGCGCGATCGATATAGCGGCGACGGCCGAAGGCCGCCAATGCGGCGAGAAGCCCCGGATCGTCATGCACCACGTCGGCGGCAACGAAGCCATCCGGATACTCTTCGGCGAGGAAGGCCGTGGTGAACACGCCCGAAAGGAAGCGCGGATTCTGCATCAGCGCCGCCTGGAAGGGAATGTTCGAATCGATGCCGCGAATCACGAACGCGTTGAGCGCGTCACGCAGTCTGGCGATCGCCTGGTCGCGGGTGCCGCCGTGGCAGATCAGCTTGGCGATCATCGAGTCGTAGTACATCGAGATCTCGCCGCCTTCGAAGACGCCGGTGTCGACCCGGACCTGACCTTCGACGGTCTCCGGCGGCCGGTACTTGACCAGGCGGCCGACGGAAGGCAGGAAGCCGCGGAAGGGATCCTCGGCGTTGATCCGGCATTCGATCGCCCAGCCGTTCGGCTTGATGTCCTCCTGCTTGAACGGCAGGGGTTCGCCGGCGGCAACGCGGATCATCAGTTCGACGAGATCGACGCCGGTGATCATCTCGGTGACCGGATGCTCGACCTGCAGGCGGGTGTTCATTTCCAGGAAGTAGAACGACTTGTCCGAGCCGACGACGAACTCGACGGTGCCTGCGCTCTGGTAGTTGACGGCCTTGGCGAGTGCCACCGCCTGCTCGCCCATCGCCTTGCGGATCGTGTCGTCGATGAACGGCGAGGGGGCTTCCTCGAGGACCTTCTGGTGCCGCCGCTGGATCGAACACTCGCGCTCGAGCAGGTAGACGGTGTTGCCGAAGGAATCGGCGATCACCTGGATCTCGATGTGATGCGGGCCTTCGACGAATTTCTCGATGAACACGCGGTCGTCGCCGAAGCTGTTGCGGGCTTCGTTGCGGCAGGCCTCGAAGCCCTCGAAGGCTTCCTTGTCGTTGAAGGCGACGCGCAGTCCCTTGCCGCCGCCGCCGGCGGACGCCTTGATCATCACCGGGTAGCCGATTCCCTTGGCGATTTCGACGGCCTGTGGCGAGTCGGCGATCTCGGCATTGTAGCCAGGGATGGTGTTGACCTTCGCTTCCATCGCCAGCTTCTTGGAAGCGATCTTGTCGCCCATCGCGGCGACCGAATAATGCTTCGGGCCGATGAAGATGATGCCGTTATCCTCGAGGCGGCGGGAGAACTCTTCGTTCTCGGAGAGGAAGCCGTAGCCGGGGTGTACCGCCTCGGCACCAGTCGCCTGGCAGGCGGCGATGATCTTGTCGATCACCAGATACGATTCCTTGGAGGCGGCGGGGCCGATACATACGCCTTCGTCGGCCATCAGTACGTGCATCGAGTCCTTGTCGGCCTCGGAATAGACCGCGACCGTCTTGATGCCCATTTTCTTGGCGGTCTTCATGACCCGGCAGGCGATCTCGCCGCGGTTGGCGATCAGAATTTTCTTGAACATCTCTATTTCTCCCCGTCGATCAAAGCGGAATGTTGCCGTGTTTGCGCCACGGGTTTTCCAGCTGTTTGTTGCGCAGCATTGCCAGAGAGCGGCAGATGCGCTTGCGGGTCTCGTTGGGCATGATGACGTCGTCGATGAAGCCACGTGCGCCGGCGACGAAGGGGTTGGCGAACTTGGCCTTGTATTCGGCCTCGCGCGCCGCCAGTTTGGCCGGGTCGTTCTTCTCCTCGCGGAAGATGATCTCGACCGCGCCTTTCGGTCCCATGACCGCGATTTCGGCCGATGGCCACGCGAAGTTGACATCGCCGCGCAGGTGCTTCGAGGCCATCACGTCGTAGGCACCGCCGTAGGCCTTGCGGGTGATCACGGTGATCTTCGGCACCGTGCATTCGGCGTAGGCGTAGAGCAATTTCGCCCCGTGCTTGATGATGCCGCCGTACTCCTGTGCGGTACCGGGCATGAAGCCGGGAACGTCGACGAAGGTCACCACCGGGATGTTGAAGGCGTCGCAGTAGCGCACGAAGCGGGCGGCCTTGATCGAGCTCTTGATGTCCAGGCAGCCGGCCAGCACGAGCGGCTGGTTGGCGACGATGCCGACGGTGGAACCGTCCATGCGCGCGAAGCCGATGACGATGTTCTTGGCGTACTCGCGTTGCAGTTCGAAGAAGTCACCGTCGTCGGCGACCTTGATGATCAGTTCCTTGATGTTGTACGGTTTGTTGGCGTTGTCCGGGACCAGCGTGTCGAGCGAGAAGTCGAGACGTTCGGCCGGATCCTGCGACGGCAGGCGCGGTGGCTTTTCGCGGTTGTTCGACGGCAGGAAGCTGATGAAGCGGCGAATCATCATCAGGGCTTCGACGTCGTTCTCGAAAGCCAGATCGGCGACGCCGGACTTGGTCGTGTGCGTGATCGCGCCCCCGAGTTCTTCGGAAGTGACGTCTTCATGCGTCACCGTCTTGACCACTTCCGGGCCGGTGACGAACATGTACGACGAGTCCTTGACCATGAAGATGAAGTCCGTCATCGACGGGCTGTAGACCGCACCACCCGCGCACGGTCCCATGATCAGGGAGATCTGCGGTACGACGCCGGAGGCGAGAACGTTGCGCTGGAAGACATCGGCGTAACCGGCGAGCGAAGCCACGCCTTCCTGGATGCGCGCACCGCCCGAGTCGTTGAGACCGATCACCGGCGCACCGACCTTGATCGCATGATCCATGACCTTGCAGATCTTCTCGGCATGCGCTTCCGAGAGCGAGCCCCCGAAGACGGTGAAGTCCTGCGAGAAGACGAACATCAGGCGACCGTTGATCGTGCCGCAGCCGATCACGACGCCGTCACCGGGCACCGACTGTTCGGCCATGCCGAAGTCGTTGCAGCGGTGCTCCTTGAACATGTCCCACTCTTCGAAAGAACCACTGTCGAGCAGGAGCTCGATGCGCTCGCGGGCAGCCAGTTTGCCCTTGCTGTGCTGGTTGTCGATGCGCTTCTGGCCACCACCCAGACAGGCCGCCGCGCGCTTTTCTGCTAGCTGGCGAATAATGTCATGCATATGTTCTACTCCCTAACGGTCGCGTCAATCAGAACTACAAACAAGTCGGAGGTTTCGTTGCAATAGCCAAGAGTCAGTGCTTTAGATAGGTCAGCAGTCGTGAAGCGGCTGCTCCGGGCGTCGTTCGCCCTTCGGCGACGTCTGCCGAGAGTTCCGGCAGCGCCGAGCGGACTGCCGGATGCGAACGGAAATAGTGACGCAGGCCCGAGTCGATCAGATTCCACATCCAGTCGACGGCCTGTCGACGGCGCTTCTCTTCGAACTCGCCGCTGGCCGTCATCGTCGTCTGGTAACGTTCGATCTCGGCCCAGAATTCGCTGATGCCGCGCTTGGCGAGCGCGCTGACGGTGAGGACCGGCGGCCGCCAGTTCGGGCTGGCGCTGCGCAGCATGGTCAGTGCGGCCTTCATCTGGCCGCGGGCAAAAGCCGCGGCGCGTTCGTCGATATCGGCCTTGTTGAAGACCACCAGGTCGGCGATTTCGACGATGCCCTTCTTGATCGCCTGCAGGTCGTCGCCGGCGTTGGGCAACTGCAGCAGGACAAAGATATCGACCATGCCGGCGACAGTCGTCTCGGACTGCCCGACGCCGACCGTCTCGACGATGATCACGTCGAAACCCGCTGCTTCGCAGACCAGCATCGCTTCGCGCGTCTTGTCGGCGACGCCGCCCAGCGAGCCGGACGACGGGCTGGGCCGGATGAATGCCTCGTCGCGCTGGCACAGGAACTCCATACGCGTCTTGTCGCCGAGAATCGAGCCGCCGGAAACCGACGACGAGGGATCGACGGCGAGCACGGCGACGCGCTTGCCGGCTTCGATCAAATAGAGGCCGAGAGTCTCGATGAAGGTCGACTTGCCGGCGCCCGGGGCACCGGAGATGCCGACGCGAATCGTCCGGCCGGTGTGCGGCAGCAGTGCCGTCAATACCTGGCGGGCACGCCGCTGATGATCGTGGTGCGTCGATTCGACGAGCGTGATGGTCTTGGCCAGCGCTCGCCGACGACCGGCCAGCACCCCTTCCACGAGATGCTGGTCGGCAGCCGACAGGCTGGTGGCAGAGGTGCTGGTCATGTCCCTAACCAAACGTTGGTACGAGCTTGTTGCTCAGGCTGGAGCGTGCGAACGTGCCTTGCGGATCTCCGTCAGGACGGTCATTGCCGAATCTTCGATTCGCGTTCCCGGGCCGAAGATGGCCTTGGCGCCAGCCTGGAAGAGGAAGTCATAGTCCTGCGCCGGGATGACGCCACCGGCGAAAACGATGATGTCGTCGGCGCCCTGATCCTTGAGTGCCTGAACCAGCGCCGGCAGCAGCGTCTTGTGACCGGCGGCGAGCGACGAGACGCCAACGGCGTGCACGTCGTTTTCGATCGCCAGGCGTGCCGCTTCCTCGGGGGTCTGGAAGAGCGGGCCGACGTCGATGTCGAAGCCGAGGTCGGCAAAGGCGGTGGCTACGACCTTGGCACCACGGTCGTGACCATCCTGTCCGAGCTTGGCGATCATGATGCGTGGCCGACGGCCTTCGTCCTCGTTGAACTTGGCGATCTCGGCTTTCAGCGATTCCCAGCTTGCCATGCCTTCGAGGACCGCGCCATAGACGCCGGAAACGGTCTGCTGCGTGGCGCGGAAACGACCGAAGGTCTTTTCCATGGCGTCGGAGACTTCGCCGACCGACGCGCGCAGGCGCATGGCGTTGACCGCGAACTCGAGGAGATTGCCTTCGCCGGTTTCGGCGCAGCGCGCCAGATCGGCAAGTGCCGCGTTGACCTTGTCGGTATCGCGGGCGGCACGAACCTGCTTGAGACGGGCGATCTGCGAATCGCGCACGGCGTTGTTGTCGATGTCGCGAATGTCGATCGCATCTTCCTTGGCCAGCTTGTACTTGTTGACGCCGACGATCACATCCTTGCCGGAGTCGATGCGCGCCTGTTTATCGGCGGCACAGCCCTCGATCTTCATCTTTGCCCAGCCCGATTCGACGGCGTGCGTCATGCCGCCCATGGCCTCGACTTCCTCGATGAGCTTCCAGGCCTCGTCGACGAGATCCTGGGTGAGTTTTTCCATCATGTAGGAGCCGGCCCAGGGATCGATGACGTTGGTAATGTGTGTCTCTTCCTGGATCACGAGTTGCGTGTTGCGGGCAATGCGCGACGAAAACTCGGTCGGCAGCGCGATCGCTTCGTCGAGGGCATTGGTGTGCAGCGACTGGGTGCCGCCAAAGACCGCCGCCATCGCCTCGATGGTCGTGCGCACGACGTTGTTGTAGGGATCCTGTTCGGTGAGCGACCAGCCGGAGGTTTGGCAGTGCGTGCGCAACATCATCGACTTCGGGCTCTTCGGCGAGAATTCCTGCATGATCTTCCACCACAGCAGGCGCGCCGCCCGCAGCTTGGCGACTTCCAGGTAGAAGTTCATGCCGATGGCGAAGAAGAACGACAGTCGGCCGGCAAACTCGTCCACGTCGAGGCCGGAAGCGATTGCCGTCTTCACGTACTCGCGGCCGTCAGCGAGGGTGAATGCGAGTTCGAGCGCCTGAGTCGCTCCGGCTTCCTGCATGTGGTAACCGGAGATCGAGATCGAGTTGAACTTGGGCATGTGGTGCGCGGTGTAGCCGATGATGTCGGAGATGATCTTCATCGACGGCTTGGGCGGGTAGATGTAGGTGTTGCGGACCATGAACTCCTTGAGGATGTCGTTCTGAATGGTCCCCGACAGCTTTTCCTGGGGTACGCCCTGTTCTTCGGCGGCGACGATGTAGCCGGCGAGGATGGGCAGGACGGCGCCGTTCATCGTCATCGACACCGAGATCTTTTCGAGCGGGATGCCGTCGAACAGGATCTTCATGTCTTCGACGGAATCGATCGCCACACCGGCCTTGCCGACGTCGCCGGTGACGCGCGGATGGTCGGAGTCGTAGCCGCGGTGGGTGGCCAGGTCGAAGGCGACCGAAACGCCTTGACCGCCGGCGGCCAGCGCCTTGCGGTAGAAAGCGTTCGATGCTTCGGCGGTTGAGAAACCGGCGTACTGACGGATGGTCCATGGACGTACGGCGTACATCGTCGCCTGCGGGCCGCGCACGAAAGGCGCCAGACCCGGCAGCGTATCGGTGTATTGGAGCCCTTCGACATCCGCCTTGGTATACAAAGGCTTGACGACAATACCCTCAGGGGTGACCCAGTTCAATGCTTCGATGTTGCCACCCGGTGCGGATTTGGTGGCGGCCTTTTTCCAGGCCTCGATGTTTGGAGAAACCAGTGGCGTTGCATTGTTCGCGTTGGACATGACGGAACCTTTCACGAAATCTGTGGATTGAGGCGGCGCTCCCGCCTTCGACGCAAGAATCATACCGACTTGGAGAATCATGCCGAGTCAGAGCCAGCTGAAACGCTTGACACCCCGCCCTGCGAATAATACTGTATCCATAATTATGAAAGCAAGGTCCGATGGTGACCCTGAACAAGTCGGCAAGAAAAGATCGATGGCTCCGAGTCGTATAGCGCAGACTGCCCTTTACCAGGAGGTTGCCGAGAGACTGCGCCAGCGGATTTTCGCGCACCAGATACCGCCGGGAACGCGCATCGACGAGCAGGGTCTGGCAATCGATTACGGCATCAGCCGGACGCCCTTGCGGGAAGCCTTGAAGGTCCTGGCGGCCGAAGGGCTGGTGACGCTGAGGCCCCGCCGGGGTTGCTTCGTCACCGAGATCTCCGAGCAGGATCTGGACGAGATTCTTCCCCTGATGGCCATGCTCGAAGGCCGTTGTGCGCTGGAGGCGACCGGCCGGGCGCAGGCCGCGGAGATCGCCAGGCTCGAGGCCATTCACCGGCAACTCGAGCGTTTTGCCGAGAACAATCAGATCGAGCGATTCTTCGAGGCCAATCAGGAGTTCCACTCCCAGATCCAGTTGATGGCCGGCAACCGCTGGTTGCGACAGGTGATCCAGGACCTGCGCAAGGTACTCAAGTTGACACGTCTGCTGTCGTTGAGTATCGACGGTCGTCTGGAGCAGTCCTTGATCGAACATCGCGTCATTCTCGATGCGATCAAGGCCGGTGACGCGGTGGCCGCACAGACGGCGATGCACGATCACATCCTGTCGGTGCGGCGCGCGCTCGTCAGAAGCATTTCGCAGCATGAGGTGCCGGCATGAGCGGTCGCATTCTGTGTCGCCGCGAGTCGACCATTGCGACGGTCACTCTCGCCAATCCGGGCAAGCTCAACGCCATCGACCACGCGATGTGGCAGGAGCTGGCCGCGATTGTCGGCGAGTTGTCGGACGACGAGGAACTCCGTTGCGTGATCGTGCGTGGGGAAGGCGACCAGGCGTTTGCCGCCGGTGGCGACATCGGCGAGTTCGCCAGCAAGCGCGACACCCTCGAGCACGCGATGGCCTACCACGCGCAGGCAGGTGCCGCCTTGCTGGCACTGTTCACCTGCCGCCATCCGACGATCGCGCTGATCCAGGGGCCCTGTATCGGCGGTGGGCTGGAGCTTGCCGCGCAGTGCGACCTGCGCATTTGCGGTGCGTCCTCACGCTTCGGCGCGCCTATCAACAAGCTCGGCTTCTCGATGTATCCTGCGGAAATGGAAGCGCTGCTGCGTCTGGTCGGCTCGGCGACGCTGCTCGAAATCCTGCTCGAAGGGCGGATCCTTGGCGCCGTCGAGGCCCTGGCCAAGGGGCTCGTCACGCGTGTTGTCGCCGACGACGAAGTCGCTGCCGAAGCGTACGCCAGCGCGCGTCGCATCTGCGCCGGCGCACCTCTGGTCGCGCGCTGGCACAAGCAGTGGATACGCCGTCTGCAGCATGACGTTCCGCTAAGCGAGGATGAACTGCGGGCGTCCTTCGCCTTTCTCGAAACGGAAGACTACCGCGAAGGCCTGGCGGCGTTCATCGAGAAACGCCAGCCGAACTTCCGTGGTCGCTGATCGCCTTCGTCAGGCGAACAGGCCCCACAGCATCTTGGCGGCGAGCGCGATCAGCACGACGGCGAAGAGGCGCTTCAGTGTGGCTACCGGCAAGCGGTGCGCCAGGCGCGCACCGAGCGGTGCAATCAGCATGCTCGACGGCACGAGCCAGACGAAGGCGGGCAGGTAGATGTAGCCAAGGCTCCACTCCGGCAGCCCGGGGTGTCCCCAGCCGTTGTAGATGTAGCCCAGCGAGCCGCCGATGGCAATCGGAAAGCCGACGGCAGCCGACGTGCCGATGGCATGCTGCACGCGCACGTTGCACCAGGTGAGGAAAGGTACGGTGAGCGAGCCACCACCGATGGCGACCAGCGCCGACAGCGCGCCAATGCCGACACCGACCGCAATGACGCCCGCCGCACCGGGCAAGTCGCGCGACGGCTTGGGCTTCAGATTGAGGATCATCTGCACTGCCACCAGGCACACGAAGGCCGTGAAGAAGATGGCCAGCGGCCGGGCCGGGATGCTCGACGCGAACAAGGTGCCAAGCAAGGTCCCGAGGAGAATCCCCGGCGTGATCTGACCGACCACCCGCCACAGCACGGCGCCGTGCCGGTGGTGCGCACGCAGGCTGGCGAGGGCAGTGAACAGGATCGTCGCCATCGACGTGCCGAGCGCGAGATGGAGAATCTCGGAACCCGGAAAGGCAGCCTGGGCAGCGAACATCATGGTCAGCGCAGGGACCATCACCAGTCCGCCGCCAATACCGAGCATGCCGGCAAAGAAGCCGGTAAACAGGCCCAGCGTGATATACGCCAACCACCAGAGCAAGTGAGACCCCCGTCAAGGCCGCGGCCAGAAGGCCACTATCATCCCACGATTCCCGGCCGGGGTGCGCTTTGCCTGACCGCCGCTGACCGCGGCTGAGCGCCGGTGCGTCCCGGGCAGTGGTCGCCATCGGCCAGTTCACTGTTGTCCGAGGATCTCCTCGAGCATCCGGTCTACACCGCTCTGCCAATCGGGCAGGTTCAGGGCGAAAGCGGACCGCAGCTTGCCGGTATCCAGGCGCGAGTTGGCGGGCCGAGGCGCCGGCAGCGGATAGGCACTAGCCGGCACCGCCTCGACAGCCTCCGCGGCAACGCGAATCGGCTGGCCGGCTCGTCGCGCCTGCTCGACGACATGTCGGGCGTAGCCATGCCAGCTGGTCTCGCCGCCGGCAGCCAGGTGATAGAGACCGGCGAGTTCGGGGCGCTGACGAGCGCTGCGAATCGCATGTGCGGTGACATCGGCGAGGAGTTCGGCGCCGGTCGGCGCACCGATCTGGTCCGCGATGACGCGCAGATGATCGCGCTCCGCCGCCAGACGCAGCATCGTCCGGGCGAAGTTGTTGCCGCGTGCGGCGTACACCCAGCTGGTGCGGAAGATCAGGTGCTTGTCGCAACGATGGCCAATGGCCAGTTCGCCGGCCAGTTTGGTCTGGCCATAGACGCCGAGCGGAGCGGGGGTATCCGTTTCCAGCCACGGCGTTTCGCCGCTGCCGTCGAACACGTAGTCCGTCGAGTAATGGACCAGCCAGGCACCCAGCCGGGCGGCTTCCTCGGCCAGCACGGCGGGCGCGCGCGCGTTGATGGTGCTGGCCAGATCCGGTTCCGCTTCGGCCTTGTCCACTGCGGTATGAGCGGCGGCATTGACGATGACGTCGGGCGCGACTTCGCGTACGCAGACGGCCAGACCGGCGAGATTGCTGAAATCGCCGCACAGGCTGCCATCCCCTTCGCAGTCGAGTGCGACGACCTGGCCGAGCGGTGCCAGACTGCGCTGCAGTTCCCAGCCAACCTGGCCGCGCTTGCCGAACAGCAGGATCTTCATTGGTCGCGTCCCTGGTAGTTCTTCTCGACCCATTCGCGATAGGCGCCGGACTGCACGTTCCTGACCCAGTCCTGGTTCTCCAGGTACCACTGCACGGTCTTGCGAATTCCGCTGGCGAAGGTCTCGGCAGGCCGCCAGCCCAGTTCGCTTTCGATCTTGCGGGCGTCGATGGCGTAGCGCCGGTCGTGGCCAGGCCGGTCGGCGACGTAAACGATCTGGTCACGGTACGGCTTGCCGTCGCCGCGCGCGCGCAGTTCGTCGAGCAGGAGACAAACCGTGTGCACGATGTCGAGGTTGGGCTTCTCGTTCCAGCCGCCGATGTTGTAGGTTTCACCGGGGCGACCGGCATCGAGCACGCGCCGGATGGCACTGCAGTGATCCCTGACGTAGAGCCAGTCGCGAATCTGCTGGCCGTCGCCATAGACCGGCAAGGGCTTGCCGGCGAGGGCATTGACGATCACCAGCGGGATCAGCTTCTCGGGAAAATGGTAGGGGCCGTAGTTGTTCGAACAGTTTGTGGTCAACACCGGCAGGCCATAGGTGTGATGGTAGGCTCGCACCAGATGGTCGCTCGCCGCCTTGCTTGCCGAATAGGGACTGTTGGGTTCATAGCGGTGGAGTTCGCTGAAGGCGGGCTCGTCTCTGGCGAGCGAGCCATAGACCTCGTCGGTCGAGACGTGGAGAAAGCGGAAGCGTCTCTGGGCCTCGTCCGGCAGGCTGCCCCAGTAGCCGCGGGTGGCTTCCAGCAGGTGGAAGCTGCCGACGATATTGGTCTGGATAAAGTCTTCCGGGCCGTGAATCGATCGGTCGACATGGGATTCGGCGGCGAAATTGACGATGGCGCGCGGCTGATGGCGGGCAAGCAGCTGGCTCGTCAAGGCGGCGTCGCCGATGTCGCCGTGCACGAAGATGTGGCGTGGGTCACCGGCCAGCGAGGACAGGTTTTCGCGATTGCCCGCATAGGTCAGCTTGTCGAGGTTGACGATCGCCTCGTCGCTCTGCGCCAGCCAGTCGAGAACGAAGTTTGCTCCGATGAAGCCGGCGCCGCCGGTAACCAGAATCATGTCGCGCTCCTTCCAGGAGAATTGGGAAAAGGGGAGGGCCGTGACCGACGCGTCACGGTGTGCTTCCGGCGATCGCGTCTAGCGGCCGTAGCTGTCCTCCAGGCGGACGATATCATCCTCACCCAGATAGCTGCCGGACTGCACCTCGACGATTTCGAGGTCGATCTTGCCCGGGTTCTCGAGCCGATGAACGACGCCGAGCGGGATGTACGTCGACTGGTTCTCCGACAGCAGCAGCGATTCGTCGCCGCGCGCGATCACCGCCGTGCCCTTGACGACGACCCAGTGCTCGGCGCGATGATGGTGCTTCTGCAGACTGAGGCTGGCGCCCGGCTTGACGAGGATGCGCTTGACCTGATAGCGCGGGCCATTGGCCAGTCCCTCGTAGCTTCCCCAGGGGCGATGCACGATGTGCCTGAACTCGATCTCGCCGCGGGCTCCGAGCTTCAATTCGGCAACCAGCGTCTTGACGTCCTGGGCTTTCGACTTGTCGGCCACCAGCACCGCGTCCGGCGTGGCCACGACGATCAGGTTCCTGACCCCGACGGTGGTGAGCAGTCGTCCCTCGGAGAGCAGCACGCAGTTCTCGGTGTCCACGCTATGCACGTCGCCGCGCTCGGTATTGCCGTTCCGATCGGCGAGACCCAGCGTAGCGAGCGCATCCCAGGCACCGATGTCGTTCCAGCCGGCATCGAGCGGGATGACGACGCCGCGGTCGGTCTTTTCCATTACCGCATAGTCGATCGAGTCCGACGGGCTGCTGCTGAAGGCGGTGTGATCGAGGCGCAGGAAGTCGAGATCGTGACTGGCATCGGCCAGGGCTGTGGCAACCGACTCGTGAATTCCCGGGGCAAAACGGTCCAGCGCATCCAGGTAGCAATCGGCGCGGAACATGAACATGCCGCTGTTCCAGTAGTAATCCCCGGAATCCAGGTAGGCCTGCGCCGTTGTGGCATTGGGCTTCTCGACGAACCGGTCGAGGGCATAGCCGCCGGCGACGGGCGGACCGCGGCGGATGTATCCGTAACCGGTTTCGGGACGGTCGGGCACGACGCCAAAGGTGACCAGCGACCCGGAACTGGCGTGTGGAATGGCCGCCCTGATCGCCGCCTGCAAGGCCGCCACGTTGGTGATCACGTGATCCGAGGGGAGCACCAGAAGCAGGGGGGGTACCGGCGTATTCGCCTTGCCGAGGGCGTGCAGCGCGGCCGCGGCGACGGCCGGCGCCGTATTGCGCGCTGCCGGTTCGAGCAGGATGTCGGCACGCAGCCCGATCTCGAGAAGCTGCTCGGCGACCAGGAAGCGATGGTTCTCGTTGGCGACGGCGATGGTGCCGGCGAGTCCCGGCAGTCCGTCGAGCCGGCGCAGCGTGTTCTGGAGCAGGGAAAACTCGTCCGCCAGGCGAAGAAACTGCTTCGGGTAATGCGTTCGTGACATCGGCCACAGGCGAGTTCCGGATCCTCCGCAAAGGATGACGGGGCGAATCACAGGGGGGGTCATTGACAGTGTCTCCATGAGGAGTGGGCGCGCCGAGAAGTGGATGCGGGCGGCGGGATTATAGCGGTTTGCCGTCATCTCCTATAATGCGCGTCTTGCGGCTGCCGCCCATCTCACACACCCTGGCCCACCGATGCGCATCCTACTGGTAAAGACTTCGTCGCTCGGTGATGTAATCCACAACCTGCCGGTGGTCAGCGACCTGCGCCGCTGTTTTCCCGGCGTGCAGATCGACTGGTGCGTCGAGGAAGTCTTTGCCGACATTCCCCGATTGCACCCGGGCGTCGATCAGATCATACCGGTCGCCATCAGGCGCTGGCGCCGGACTCTCGGCCGCCTCGCCACCTGGCGCGAACTGGCCGGTTTTCGCCGGCGACTTGGCGAGAGCGACTACGACGCCGTTCTCGATACGCAAGGTTTGCTGAAGAGCGCGCTGATCGTCAGTCAGGCGCATGGCAGGCGCTGCGGTTACGCGGCCGAGGCGGCACGCGAACCCCTGGCGGCACGTTTCTACGATGCCACCTTCGTCATTCCCCGCAATGTGCATGCCGTGCAGCGCAACCGCTGGCTGGCCGCCGCCGCCTTCGATTACCCGGTCGATCTGCCGCTCGACTACGGGATAGCGGCGCCGCCCATCGACAGCGGCTGGTGCGCCGGCGATCGGCTCGTCGTCCTCTTGACGGCAACCAGCCGCGACGACAAGCTGTGGAACGAAGGGCACTGGTGCGACTTGGCCAGAGCCTTGCTCGATCGCGGGCTGACGCCGGTCCTGCCGGCCGGCAGCCCGGTCGAACGCCAGCGGGTGGAGCGTATCGCCGCCGTGGCCACCGGCGCCGTCGTCGCGCCGCCGCTGAGTCTGCCGCAGATCGCCGCGTTGACAGCACGCGCGCGTCTGGCGATTGGCGTCGATACCGGGCTGGCGCACCTCGCCGCTGCCCTGAGCGTGCCGACCATCGCGCTCTACGTAGCGACCGAGCCGGCGCTCACCGGGGTGTACGGCAGCGGCTTCGTCCGCAATCTCGGGCGAACCGGTGCTCCCCCTTCGGTCGCCGAGGTCATGACGGTTGCCGAGCAGGCGTTGCGCTGATGCCCCGCCTGATCTACTCGACGCTTTTCTACCTGGCGATACCGCTGGTCTGGCTGCGTCTGTTGTGGCGGGCGCGCCGGCAGCCGGAGTATCTGCAGCATCTTGGCGAGCGGCATGGTTACTACCCGCCGGCGTCGCCGGCACCGCTGCTTTGGGTGCACGCGGTCTCGGTCGGCGAGACGCGTGCCGCCGAGCCGCTGATCGCGGCCTTGCTGGAGCAGTATCCGGAGCACGGCCTGCTGCTGACGCATATGACGCCTACCGGCCGGGCCACCGGTGGTGAGTTGCTGGCCCGCTACCCCGGGCGGGTGATGCAAGCTTACCTGCCGTACGATCTGCCGGGCGCCTGCGGGCGTTTTCTCGATCATTTCAAACCACGCGTCGGGCTGCTGATGGAAACCGAACTGTGGCCGAACGTGATCGCGGCGGCGGCGCGACGGCGTCTGCCGGTGGCCTTGATCAACGCCCGCCTCTCGGCCCGCTCACTGCGCGGCTATGCGCGGCTGAAGAGCCTGATCGGGCCGGCGTTGGCATCGCTGAGTGGTGTCGCCGCACAGACCGCGGCTGACGCCGAGCGTCTGCGGCAGCTCGGCGCCGTCGACGTGAGCGTGTGCGGCAACCTGAAATTCGACGTCGCACCGGCGCCGGAAAAGCTGCAACAGGGAGCGCTGTGGCGGCAGGCGCTCGGCGCCCGCCCGGTGTGGCTTGCCGCCAGCACCCGCGAGGGCGAAGAGGCGCTGATCCTCGATGCCTTCAGTGGGCTCCACGTTCCCGAACTGCTGCTTCTCCTGGTACCGCGCCATCCGCAACGCTTCGCCGAGGTCGCCGCGCTTATCGACGAACGCCGGCTGCCTTTCTGCCGGCGCAGCGACGGCACGCTGCCGAGCAGCGGCACGCGGGTCTGGCTGGGCGACAGCATGGGAGAAATGGCCGCCTACTACACCCTGGCCGATCTGGCCCTGGTTGGCGGCACGCTGCTGCCCTTCGGTGGGCAGAATCTCATCGAGGCGGCCGCCTGCGGCTGCCCGGTGGTACTTGGCCCGCACAGCTTCAACTTCGCGCAGGCGAGTGAGGATGCCATCGCCTGTGGCGCGGCGCGGCGCGTGTCCGATGCCGTCGCGGCGGCGGCTGCCACGCGCGATCTGCTCAACGATCGGCAGCGGCTCCTGGGGATGCGCGCAGCCGCCACGACGTTCAGCCAGGCGCATCGCGGTGCGACGCTGCGCAGCATGCAGCTGGTTCAGCGGCTCATGGCGCTTCGAAAAGGACGTTGATACGTTCCAGGTCAGCTTCGGCGAGCGAGCCGACCGCCGCCTTGAGCTTGAGTTGCGAAAGCAGGGTGTTGAAACGGGCGCGTGCGAGATCGCGCCGCGTCACGTATACCTGGTTTTCGGCATTGAGGACGTCGATGTTGATGCGCACGCCCACCTCATAGCCGAGCCGGTTCGAGTCGAGCGAACTGAGACTCGAAACCAGCGCGGCTTCCAGCGCCCTCACTTCGGCCAGGCCATTGACCACGCCGAGATAGGCTTGGCGCGAATTCAATGCCGCGTTTCGCTTGGCGCTGTCGAGAGTCGCCCGCTCGGCATCGCGTCTCGCGATCGCCTCGCGGGTTCGCGAGTTGACGGCGCCACCCTGGAAAAGGGGAATATTGAGTTGCAGACCGACCTGGCGTGTCGTCGTGTCGATTTCGCCGATGCCGAACTGGCCGGGGCCATTGTTGGTCCCGTAGTTGGCGACGACATCGAGCGTCGGGTAGTGGCCGGCCCGGTTGATCTCGATCGTCTTGTTCGCGGCTTCGGCAGCGGCCTGCTGCGCCTGGACGACGAAGCTGTCGCGTTCGGCCGCCTCGACCCAGGGTTCCATGCTGGCCGGCTGCGGTGCTTCCATCACCGCCTTCGGCTTCAGCCGATTCAGTTCGCCCGGATCCTTGCCGATCAACACGCGTAGCGCGTAGCGCTTGACCTCGAGTTCGCTGTCGGCGGCGATCTCCTGGGCGGTCGCCAGGTCGAAGCGCGACTGGGACTCGTAGGTGTCGGTGATCGTCGCCGTACCGACCTCGAAGTTTTTCTTGGCCTGCTCGAGCTGCTGGGCAATTGCCGTCTTGTTGGCCTGAACCGCGCGCAGGTTCTCGATGGCGAAGAGGACGTCAAAGTAGGCCTGGGCGACGCGGACGATCAGATCCTGGCCGGCCTGGGCAAAATTGGCTTCGCTCTGCATGACCAGCAGCTTGGACTGGTCGTACTGAACGAAATTCTGCCAGCGGAACAGCGGCTGCGTCAGGTTGACGCTATAGGCGTTGCTGTTGTACTTGTTGCGCTCGTGCAAGGTCGCCGCCCCGGCCTTGCTGTCGAAGGTGCTGTCATTCCAGAAGGTGTTGCCGGTCGCGCCGATCGTCGGCAACAAGCCGGCAAGCGCCTGCGGTTGCTTCTCGCGGCCTGCTTCAGCGGTGGCGCGGGCAGCGGCGTACTGCGCGTCGTAGGCCAGGGCTTCGCGATAGACGTGCACCAGATCGGCGGCGAACGCCGGAATGGCGGCGCAAAGAGCAAGCAGCGCGACGCTCGACTTGCGGACACGCGGTTTCAGAGGCATGCAGCTAACTCACTTTCGGTACTTGTGCATCGCGCCGGATCAGCAGTGTCGTGCAGCCGGGCATCGACGCCGCCCGCAATGTTCAAGACCGAACGGCGGGGTGTGCGCCGCGCGGGCGCCGGGTGGACCGCCGAACCCCGCTGCTCGATCCACGCCGGGCGTCAGAAAACGAAGCGCGGGCGCTTCCTGCTGCTCAGTGGTGCGACCACGGTTTCGAAAAGGTTGATGGTGGTGAACGCCCTGTCGCCTGTGCGGGTGACCAGCTGGGCCTCCATCACCGGCGGCTCGCCGATGAACGCCACCAGTCGACCCCCAGGCTTCAGTTGTTGGAGAAACGCCTCCGGCAATTCGCGGAGCGCGCCGGAGATGACGATGACGTCGTAGGGTGACGACGCCGACCAGCCTTGCGAAGCGTCTCCGACTTCGACGCTGACATTGGTGATGCCCGCCTGCCGAAGGTTGTGCCGGGCGGTTTCCGCCAGGACGGGATCGATCTCGACCGTATGGACGTACTCCGCATTCGCCGCCAGGAGGGCGGCCATGTAGCCACTACCGGTACCGACCTCAAGGACGATGTCGGTGCTCCTTACGTTCACTTCCTGGAGAACGCGGGCATCGATCTTCGGCTGGAGCATGGTCTGACCGTTGCCGATCGGCAGTTCGAGGTCCGCAAAAGCCAGTGCCCGGTGCGCGGCCGGAACGAAATCCTCACGCTTGACCGTCGCGAGAATGTCGAGCACCTCGGGATCGAGAACCTCCCAGGGGCGGATCTGTTGCTCGATCATGTTGAAGCGAGCCTGTTCCATATCCATCTTCACCGCAGACATAGCAATCCTCATCACAATATCGATATTAGCACGATCTAATATTCCCTGCCCATACCGCCATTATACCTTGGATCAACTGGGGGCCGCGCAAGGCGATCGCCACCGCTGCGCGTGGTCTCCCCCGGGAGGTTTTCGGGATGACGGGGCGGCGACGGGATTGCCGGAACCCCGGGCGGCGAAAACGACAACGGCGCCCGCAGGCGCCGCTACTGTTCCCGCACTGCCGCCGACCGACTAGGCAGCGAGGCCCTTGATCTGGGCGGCGAGGCGGCTCTTGTGGCGAGAGGCCTTGTTCTTGTGAATGATCTTCTTGTCGGCGATGCGGTCGATGGTCGACACCGATTCCCGGAAGATGCTCTGGGCGGCGGCCTTGTCGCCCGCCACGATTGCCTTTTGCACGCGCTTGACGGCAGTGCGCAGGGTGGAGCGCAGGCTGGCGTTGTGGGCGCGTTGCTTGACGGCTTGGCGGGCCCGCTTGCGAGCTTGTGCGCTATTGGCCATGAATTTGGGTCCCTATGAAAGGCTGATGAATGGATCGAAAGCCGCGCAGTATAGCGGCTGAGGCCCTCTGGCGCAATACTTTCCCGAAGGCACAGCGACAAGAAAACGGGCGCTGAAGCGCCCGTCGATTCTGCGAAGCGATTGAACGACGATCAGAAGCTGTGACGGATGCCGGCTCCAAGCGCGTAGTTACTTTCGCCCAAGACGCCGATACCCTCGCCACCACCGGCCGACTGCGACTGCGCGGGTACAGAGTACTTGTCGTTATCGATGTACTGGTAGGCCACGTACAGCGCCGTGCGCTTCGACAGGTTGTGCTGGTACATGGCGCCCCAGCCCCAGCTATCGCCGTCGGGTGCATTCCTGTTGTCGACGGACAGCTTGCCGTAGCTCACGGCGACCGACCCGTTGCCGATCGGTGCGCTGAGGCCGACGGTCCACAGGTCGTTACTCTTGGCGAGACAGCAACCAACGGGAAGGGCAATGACGCCGCGGTTGTTGTTGTCCAGCGCCTGGTAGCTTGCGTAGGCCTTGACGATCTTGAAGTCCCAGCTACCGCCCAAATACCACTCGTTAACATCCTTACCGAAACCGGGTGGGTTCGGGACGGCAACGACGACATTCTGGCGGGCCTGGTACACAGCGTCGAGGTTGATAGGGCCGTTGGCGTAGTTGAGGCCAAGTCCCACCTTGCCGCTGTCGCTGACGGTCACGAGTTTATCGTTATAAGTACCAAGGCTGGCGTTGGTGAAGGGGTTCGTCGCCTCGCCAAAGCCGTAAATCGCACTGACCGTGAACCCAGCCAGATTGTTGCTGGTGTAGGCAATGGAGTTGTTGTAGCGAGCCGGGCTGTTCGGGGTGATCGAGTTGCCGGCATAGACGCTGAGGTTGGACACGAGGCTGAGGTCCGTGACTTCGAGGGCGTCGTTGTTTATCGTGGCGTTGAAGCCCGGAGCGTACTGGCGACCGAGCGACAGCGTTCCGTAATTGCTGGCCAGGCCGACGAACTGCTGGCGTGCGTCCAGGCCACCCGTATTGCCAAGGCCGGAGTTGTTATCCATGTTCAGGCCATATTCAAGCGTGAATACGGCCTTGAGGCCGTTGCCGAGCGCTTCCTCACCCTTGAAACCGAGACGGTTACCCGCAGTCACGCCCCCGCCCGCGAGGCCGCTGAACTTGTTGTTTCCAGGAATCTTGAGCCCCGTAACAGGGTCGCGACCAGCGCCGCCCGCGCTATACACGTAGCCAACATCCGCAACACCGTAAACGGTGACGTTGGTCTGGGCCAGCGCTGCGCCGGAGGCCAGGCTGGCAACGGCCAGCGCGATGAGTTTCTTTTGCATGTGGGTCATCTCCTGTAGGTCTGAAAAAGTGAGTCCCGAAATCGTTTCCACCAAGGCGCGCGTTCAAGATCAAGCGTGTCAGGCGAAGGTCTGAGTCGATTGTGACAGACGGTCGAGGCGTGGGCAACGTTTACACGGCCCGGAGCGGAGCCTGTGGGCGGTTTGTTGCGCTTATGCTACGGAGTCTTTGCCAGAGGGCGGCAGGCGGGCGGCGGTGTTGGCCGGCGATGGCGGATGGCGGAGTTCTCGCCCCCGTGAAGCGGGAAGCGCTCTGCTGGCGAGGCGACGGCGGCCTGGTCCGGGCGGAACGGCGTTGACGCGAGGAGGTTCGGGAGCGCTGGAAAAAAAACGGGCGCCGAAGCGCCCGTGTCAGCAACTAAATGACGGTCGTCAAATTAGAAGGTATGACGAACACCGGCCAGGAAGGTCTGGTTGTCCTGGCCCTTGGCGCCGGTAAGCGAGGTGGCGTTTGAGATTGGGCCGGCGGCAAAGCTGTTGTTGTCGTTCTCGGTCCATACATAACCGGTGTAAAGCGTGGTGCGCTTCGACAGGCTATGCGTGTAGGCGATCATCCAGGCGTCGGAGTTGCCGTTCAGCTTCTTGGCGTTGACTGGGGCGTAGGGCGCCTTGACCCTGCCCTGATCCATTTCCAGCGAAGCGTATCCCAGATGGATGTTGCCGTTGCCCACCGGGACGATGCCGCCAACCTGCCAAACCGTGTTGTCGTTGTTGATCGGGTTCTTGTCGTTCTGCTGCTGGTAGCTGGCCATGATCTTGACGACCTTGAAGTCGAAGCTGCCACCCAGATAGGCTTCGTTGATGTCCTTGCCGGCCGCGTTGGCCGGTGCCGGAATGGCGGTCGGTGCCAGGAGGCCGCTCGTGATCAGCGGAGCTGGATTCGCGATCACGTTCTGGCGAGTCTGCCAGACGAAGTCGATGTTGAACGGGCCGTTGGCGTAGTTGGCACCGATGCCGTAACGGCCGTTGTCCTCCCAGCTCACGACCTTGTCGTTATACGTGCCGGCGGGAACGGCGCCCGACGGAGTGATCGCGTCCTGGTTGTTGGTTTCGCCGAAGGCGTAGATCAGCTTGCCGGTGAAGCCGCCCCAGTTCGGGGTGGTGTAGGCAATGGAGTTGTTCCAGCGCGCGCCGCTATTCGGCGTGATGGTGTTGCCGGCCTGGGCCGACAGGTAGGACTGCGGCTCGAAGACGGCGCCGGCGGCGGGGTCGTTGTTCGCCGTGGCCTGGTAGCCCGGAGCATATTGACGACCGAGGGTGATGGCACCGAAACCACCCGACAGGCCAACGAACTGCTGGCGCGCCTGGAGACCACTGGTGGTGTTACCGACGCCGCTGTTGTCGTCGATGTTCAGCGAGTACTCCAGGGTGAAAATGGCTTTCAGGCCGTTGCCGAGCGCTTCCTCACCGCGGAAACCGAGGCGCGAACCGCTCAGCAGGCCGGAAACGACGCCGCTGAAGGTGTTATTGCCGGGAATGTTGGCAGCGCCAGGAGCAACAGGAAAGCCTGGGGCACTGGCTTTGCCGGCATCGCCGGTGCTATAGACATAGCCGGCGTCGGCAATGCCGTACATCGTGACATTGGTCTGGGCAAAAGCAGCGCCCGAGGCCAGACTGGCTACTGCCAGTGCAATCAGTTTCTTTTGCATTGTGAATCTCCTCTAGGTTTGAGATCGATGAAGCCAACCGCTGCTTCACCAAACTGGACCTCTCGAAACAGACGAGAAGTTGGGGCGATTCTGGCAAACGCGGCCAGCCGGAGCAAGCGCCCTGAGCGCTTTCGCTGTTTGAAGCCGAAGGATTGTTGGTTTTTTGCTACAGGCGTAGCGATTTGTTCAACAAAGCTGTCCAGCAGGAAGGTGCCGCGGGTGGCCGGAGGCCAGCGCGGTCGCCACTATTGCCGGTGATGAGGCGCGTCCGGCGAGCGGCGGAAGCTACCGACGGCTTGCCGATCGGTTTCTCAAGGTTCCGGCCTTGCTCCCACGCCTGCAACTGATCACGCCGACGACGGACTGAGCAGAAAGCTCAGGAAAACAATTCGGCGAGCGCCTCGCCAGGGTCGACCGCGCGCATGCAGGCTTCGCCGACGAGGAAGGCATTGACGCCGTTGTCGCGCATCAACTGAACATCACCGGTAGTGAGAATGCCGCTTTCGGTGACGACGATACGCGCGGCCGGGATGTAGGGCAGCAGTTCGAGGGTCGTCTGCAGGCTGACGTCGAAGCTGCGCAGGTTGCGGTTGTTGATGCCGAGCAGCGGCGTCGCGAGTTGCAGGGCGAGATCGAGTTCCTGGCGGTTGTGCACTTCGACGAGAACGGCCATGCCGAGGCTGCCGGCGATGGCTTCGAAGTCGCGCATGGCCGGCACATCGAGCGCGGCAGCGATCAGCAAGATGGCGTCGGCGCCCATGGCGCGTGACTCATGGACCTGATAGGCGTCTACCAGAAAGTCCTTGCGCAAGGCCGGCAAGCTGCAGGCGGCGCGGGCTGCCTGCAGGTACTCGGGCGCGCCCTGAAAGAACGCGTGGTCGGTCAGCACCGACAGGCAGGCGGCGCCGTGCCGCTGATAGCTGGCGGCGACTTCGGCCGGGCGAAAGTCGGCGCGCAGTACCCCGCGTGACGGGCTGGCCTTCTTGATCTCGGCGATGACCGCCGGGCGACCGGCGACGATCCTGTCGCGCAGGGCACCGAGAAAATCGCGCGCCGCCGGCTGCCTCTCGGCCATCGCGCGGACTTCGGCGAGCGGTAGGGCGGCCTGCGCCGCGGCGACTTCGTCGCGCTTGACGGCGAGAATCCGTTTGAGAATGTCACTCATGCGCGTTCTCCGTGACCAGGCCGTCGATCAGGCCGAAACGCGTCGAGTATACGCAACGAAATCGTCGAGCCGGGCGCGCGCCGCGCCGGAGGCTATGGTCTCGAAGGCCTTGTCGACGCCATCGGCCAGCGTGGCCGCCAGACCGCTGACATAGATGCTGGCGCCGGCGTTGAGTGCGACGATGTCACGCGCGGCGCCGCTCCGGTTCTCCAGCGCAGCGAGCAGCACGGCTTTCGACTCCTCGACGTTGCCGACGCGCAGGACGCGCGGGTCGTGCACCGGCAGGTTGAACTGCTCGGGGTGGACCGTATATTCCTCGACCCGGCCGTCCTTCAGTTCGCCGACCAGGGTTTCGCCGGAAATCGAGATTTCGTCGAGACCCTCGCGTCCGAAAACGGTCAACGCGTGCGTACTGCCGAGCCGTTGCAGAACGCGCACCTGGATGCCGACGAGATCGGGATGGAAGACGCCGAGCACCTGCTTGGCCGCGCCGGCCGGGTTGGTCAGCGGACCGAGGATGTTGAAGAGGGTGCGGACGCCCAGTTCGCGGCGTACCGGCGCGGCGTGCTTCATGGCGCTATGGTGATTGGGTGCGAACATGAAACCGATGCCGGTTTCGTCGACGCTGCGTCCGACCTGTTCCGGCGAGAGGTTGATATTGACGCCGAGCGCTTCGAGGACGTCGGCGCTGCCCGACTGCGAGGAAACCGAGCGCCCGCCATGCTTGGCGACGCGGGCGCCGGCGGCGGCAGCGACGAACATCGCTGCGGTCGAGATGTTGAAGGTCTGTGCGCCGTCACCGCCGGTGCCGCAGGTATCGACGAGGTGGGTCGCGTCGCTGACCACCACCTTGGTCGACAACTCGCGCATCACCTGTGCCGCCGCGGCGATTTCGCCGATCGTCTCCTTCTTGACACGCAGGCCGACGATGATCGCCGCGATCATCACCGGTGTGACCTCGCCGCCCATGATCTGGCGCATCAGGGAAATCATCTCGTCGTGGAAAATCTCGCGGTGTTCGATGACCCGCGCCAGCGCCTCCTGTACTTTCATTTGGCATGTTCCTCGAGGAAATTCTGCAACAGATCATGGCCACGTTCGGTGAGGATCGATTCCGGATGGAACTGCACGCCCTCGACGGCCAGCGTACGGTGGCGCAGCGCCATGATCTCGCCGTCGTCCGTCCACGCCGTAATTTCCAGGCAGGCCGGCAGGGAGGCGCGCTCGACGGCCAGCGAGTGGTAGCGCGTGCACGTCAGCGGATTGGGTAGCCCGCGAAAAACGCCCTGATCGGCGTGATGCACCGGCGAAACCTTGCCGTGCATCAATTTGCGGGCGTGCACGATGCGGCCGCCGAAGGCCTCGCCGATCGCCTGGTGGCCCAGGCAAACGCCGAGGATGGGGATCCGGCCGGCAAACTCGCGAATCGCTGCCAGGGAAATCCCGGCCTGCGTCGGCGTGCAGGGGCCGGGAGAGATCACCAGCACGGCCGGGTCAAGGCGAGTGATCTGGGCGATGGTGACGGCATCGTTGCGGAACACCCGGACGTCCTGCCCCAACTCGCCGAAATACTGGACGAGGTTGTAGGTGAAGGAGTCATAGTTATCGAGCATCAGCAGCATACGGGAGATAGCCTGTTGATTAATATATGAATTGCTGACGGGACTCAGGAATCCCGGCCGCCTCTCGCCGTGTTTTCTTGTCGTTGGCAGAGCGCGCTGGGGTCGGCAATCCGGAGACCGCATATTATCGCCTGCCGGCGAGCCCCGCTCAACTGCGGCGCCGATAATTTTGGCGTGCTCTAGTGGTCTGATCGGGCGATTCTCGGCGAGCAATCCGGCGTAACGGCGGAGCCAGATGCCTTCGCCGAGATGATCCGCCTCGACGTGCGACTGGCGCTTGGCTCCCGCAGTAGCGGCCCGACATCGAGGCCGCTGGGCAGCAGTCCGGCAAGGCGCGGCAGTGTGGCGACATTGTCGTCGTTCCCAGACAACCAGGGCAGATGCGGGTTCGTTGAGGCGGCTCATGGCACGAGCGAGGCGGCGCACGCGTCCGGCCGCGATGCGCGAGTGTGCACGGTGCATCCAGTCCGCGCTGGCATGCGTATAAGGTAACGGCACCTGAACCACAACATCGAAAGGAAAGACCCATGCGCACATTCGCTCGCTTTGCGGCACTTGCCGCCGTGTTTTCCGCTCCCGCTCTTGCCGACATGATGGACGCGCCAGAAGCCGTCCGTCCGCCGGTTGGCCATGCGATGAGCCTGCATACCGTCGGCGTTGGCGAGATCACCTATGAATGCCGCGCCAAGGCCGGCACCACTGCTGTCTTCGAATGGGCCTTCGTCGCGCCCGTCGCGACCCTGATGGATATGAGCAAGAAGGAGGTCGGCAAGTACTACGCCGGTCCGACTTGGGAGGCCATTGATGGCAGCAAGGTCACCGGCAAGCAGGTTGCCGTTTCGCCCGCCGCACCCGGAAGCATTCCGTTGCAGCTCGTCAAGGCCGAACCTGCGACCGGCAACGGCGCGATGAGCAATGTCACCTATATCCAGCGCTTGAACACCAAGGGCGGGGTCGCGCCAGCGGATGCCTGCTCTGCCGGTTCAGTCGGCGCAAAGACGCAGGTCGCGTATCAGGCGGATTATGTCTTCTATCGGATGTGAGCGGCAGGCAGCAGAGCACTGGAGACTCGCCGGCTGCTTCAGCGACGCCCGCAACAGATGTCGTCGTAACAGGCGGTCGCAGCCTCCATCTTCCTGCGTCATGCGAGCATTGAATATTGAGCACATTGCTTTCTGGAAAGGGGTCATGGTCGAAGCCGGTCGGTGAGGAGTGGCGCCATACACCTGCGAACGAAAGCCTGGGTGAGGCAGGTGCGTCGAATGGAGGCAGTGGTCATGAACCTTACCGTGCTTCGATCGGGATGGTGCCAATCCACTGTGGTGCCCCGGTCCCGTTGATCTGAAAAATGCTGCCGCCACCGGCAGGCGGCGTCGCCTCCGTGAAGGCGTTCACCACGACCTGATGGGTGACCAGGATCACCGGCTGGCCATCGACGGGCAACTTGGCAAGGAACGCTCGCAAGTCGTCCAGAATCCGTTGCCGATCGCCTTGCCGTTCGAAAAACGAGTTCAGCGCGGGCAAGGACTCCACCGGCCCAAGGTTGAGTAGGCGGGCCGTTTCGCGCGCGCGGCACCACTGACTCGAAAAGACACGCGCTCTGGCCAAGCCGACCGCACGCAGACGGGCCCCCAGCTCTCGTGCCTGAGCACGGCCGCTGGCGTCAAGATTGCGCTGCGTGGAACAATCGCCGATGACGAAATTCGGCGGGTCGCCGAACCCCGGCGCGTGGGCATGCCGGAGCATCAGCAGACGGCCCGGTTTGGCCAGCTCACCAAGCGGCAATGGCGGCTGATCGGCCCGCGCCAGCAAAGGGCATGCCATGGCCGCAAGGGCAACGATGAGCAGCCTGACCATGCTCCTTCTTCGTTCCGCCAACCCGTTCAATCGCGCGCCGATCCCGTCCAGTGCAGGACCAGGATACTGATCGCCAGAATGTCGACCATCTGGAGGCGAGAAGAAGCTTCCACGGCATCCCCGTCCCCGAAAAAGATCCTCGCGCCGAGCGACGGCAGGGCCAAGAGCAGCGTGCCGAAAACGAGCGCGCGGGGCAAGAGGCGCAGGACGTCACGCTCCCGCCCAGCCGGCGTCTGCACGAATCCCGGAAGTCTGTTGAAGGCGTTCATCGTTACTCCTTTACTCGACAGGTCTTGAACGATTACCAGGTCTCGGCGAAAGCACCCGCCATCAGGCAAAGGCAGGCCACGGTGGTCAGCCGGAAGCGCAAGGGCAGGTACCAGGACGGCAGAAGGCTCGTTGCGACCAGCAGTCTATCTTGCCAGTAGTGGGCCAGAAACCCGGATACCAGAAGAAAACTCGCCAGCATCGGCGGAAACAGAAATGCCGACCAGGCGAGAAGCGCCGGGAAGACGCTCCAGACGAAGCAGTGCGTCCGCCGAGCCAATGCCCGGCGAGGGAAAGCCGCCAGCCTGGCCGCCACCGATTGACCCAGCCCGCCTGCCGTTCCAGTGACAAGAGTTATTCTTGCCATGACATCGCTTCTCCAGTTGCGCCTGCCGTCCGGGAACGGTCGCCCCGTCGGCCACAGAAGCCACGAGCTTGATCGAGCGAACGATTATTTTGTTCAGGACAACAAAAATGCAAACCACCAAACAACCTAATATTGCTGCTACACTACGGTAAAATCTTCAGACTGTCTAGGACACTGATGAGCAAGACCGAAAGGCCGCCACTATCCCCGGATGCGGCGTCCCGGCTTTCGCCGCACCGATTGCTCGTCGCCTGAACCCGAAGCTGCTGCTGCTGCTCGGCAAGTGGACAGCGGCTGCCCCGCATGGCAAGGAGACGCACTTCATGCTTCCGCGGGTGATTCAGCCGCAGCCCCCAGCGACTCGGATGCGAGAGCATCGACCTGGAAACCGTATACTCGGGCCGGGTATTGTCGCTGTCCTGCTGTGATCTGATCGATGCCATGCCGTGGCTGCAAGGCTGGTCATGGTGACGTTCCATGCTCGAGGTGCCTAGCATGAATCTACATCGTCCTCGGTGGCGGTTTCTGTGTTTGCTGTCTGCCTTCGTCGCTGCGTTGGCCGCTTTGGCGGCCTCGCTCGGTTCTTCGGCTTCGGTGGCCGCCTGTGCCGCCCCGGGCGGCTGGTTGCAAGCGTCCGGCACAGGCAGCGAGCGGGTTCCCGGCAACGAGGTGCTGGCGCGGGCCGCCGCTGCCGAGATTGTCCTGTTGGGCGAGCAGCACGACGAAGAGGACCACCATCGCTGGCAGGCACAGGTGCTGGCCGGGCTGCATGGGCTTCGCCCGAATCTGGTGATCGGTTTCGAGATGTTCCCGCGCCGGGTACAGCCGGCACTGGATCGCTGGATAGCCGGCGAGTTGTCCGTCGCGGCACTGCTCGCGCAAACGGCTTGGGAAGAAAACTGGAACTTTCCGATCGACCTGTATCTGCCGCTGTTCGAGTTCGCGCGCATCAACCGCATCCCGATGCTCGCGCTCAATGTCGATGCGAGACTCACCCGGGCTATCGGCGACAAGGGTTGGGATGCCATTCCCGAGCGCGAACGTGAGGGAGTCGGTCGGGCGGCGCCGGCCAGCGAGGCCTATCGTGATTTCCTGTTCACCATCTACCGAGAGCATGCGCACGGCGACGGCGCGCGCAGCAGCAGCGGTTTCCAGTACTTCGTCGAGGCGCAGCAGAATTGGGACCGTGCCATGGCCGAGGCGCTGGCGGTACGGCGGGTGGCCGGGTCGTCGAGGCAACCGCCACTGATCGTCGGCGTCATGGGCAGCGGGCATCTGCGCTACGGCTTCGGCGTAGCGCACCAGTTGCGCGATCTCGGCGTCGAGCGCGTCGTGACGCTGCTGCCGCTGTCGCCCGACGCGGATTGCCGCGAGATTCGCCCGGGCCTCGCCGATGCGCTTTTCGCTTTGCCGAAGAAGCCTTCGACGCCGGCGCCGCCACCGCGCCTCGGCGTGCAACTCGCCGACGCCGACGCCGGGCAGGGCGGGGTGCGCGTGCTGGCCGTCACCGCCGGCAGTCTCGCCGAGCGAAGCGGCCTCGCCGCTGGCGACCGCTTGCTGGAAGTTGCTGGTCGGCCGACGGCGACAGCTGGCGCGGTGATCGCCGTCGTGCGCGCAGCGCCACCAGGAACCTGGCTACCGCTGCGCGTCAAACGCGGCGAGGCCAGTTTCGAGGCCGTGATCCGCTTTCCGCCGGCACCATGAAGCGCTTCTGGCTGATCGCTGCTCTCCTGCCTGTCCTGCTGCTGCCTACAGGGGCCGGGGCGGCGCCGGCCTTGGACCTCGCGGTGACGCTCGATCCCGGTACGCGGCGACTCGAAGTGGTCGCCGAACTGCCCGTTGCCGGGCGGAGCTTCGCGTTCGAACTGCACGAATCCTTGACCGTCAGCCAGGCCACGGCGGCCGGCCGGGTCATTGGGCTGGCCGATGCGGTCGGCCGCCGCGGCGAGGAGTCGCGCGGCCCTACCCGTTTGTGGCGCCTCGTCTTGCCGGCCGGCAGCGAGCGGCTGCGCATCGCCTACGCCGGTACGCTGCCGGCGACCGAGCTGCGCCGCGACCACCGACAAGTGCTGCGCGGATTGCCGCCGATGGCGGCTCCCGAGGGTTCGTTTCTGCCTGCCGGCAGCGCCTGGTATCCGCAGCCGCCGGCCGCGCTGTTCGACTACCGTGTGCGCCTTTCGCTGCCCGGCGAGCAGCGCGCGCTCGTTGCCGGCCGCTTGCTCGGTGAGCGGCTACCGACCGGCGCTGGCGATCGTTACGAGGCCGAGTTCGAGTTCCCGCAAGGCACCGACGGCATCGACCTGATGGCCGGGCCGTGGCGCGTACGCGAGCGTCTGGTGGCGCGTGCGGGTGCGCCGGCTCTGCGCCTGCGCACTTACTTTCCGGCCGAGCTCGACGCCGAGCCGGGGCTTGCCGAGGGCTACCTCGCCGACAGCGAGCACTATATTGCCCGCTATAGCAGCCTGATCGGTGCCTATCCGTATGACGCTTTCTCGATTGTCGCCAGCCCGCTGCCGACCGGCTTCGGCATGCCGACGCTGACCTATCTCGGCGTGGATGTCCTGCGCCTGCCTTTCATCCGCGCCACTTCCCTGGGCCATGAAATTCTCCACAACTGGTGGGGAAACGGCGTTTATGGCGACGCGCGCAGCGGCAACTGGAGCGAGGGGCTGACCACCTTTCTCGCCGATTACGCCTACAGCGAGGAGCGTTCGGCGGCGGCCGCGCGCGACATGCGTCTCGCCTGGCTGCGCGATGCCGCGGCACTGCCGGCGAGCGAGCAGCCGGCGCTGCGCGACTTCCGTTCGCGACGCCATGGGGCCGAGGCGGCCGTCGGCTACGGCAAGGGGGCGATGCTGTTCCTGATGCTGCGCGACCGCATCGGCGAGGTGGCCTTCCAGAAGGGTCTGCGCGATTTCTGGCAGACGCAGCGCTTCCGCCGGGCCGACTGGGACGACCTGCGCCGCGCTTTCGAGCGCTCCTCGGGGCACGACCTGCGTCCTTTCTTCGCGCAGTGGCTGAATTCGCGGCAATTGCCTGAGGTGACGGCCGCTGACGCCGTGGTCAGCCGTTCTGCCGTCGGCCATCGCCTGCGCCTGACGCTGCGTCAGGCGAACCCGCCGCTGACGCTGCGGGTGCCGGTCGACATCGCCGCCGGCGAGCGGCGCGTCGTGCGTTGGGTCGAGTTGGACGGCGCGCGCAGGATCGTCGACCTCGACCTCGACTTCCGTCCGCAGCAACTGCGCCTGGATCCCGACGCGCGCGTCTGGCGTCGGCTCGATGTCGCTGAACAGCCGCCCATTCTGCGCCGCTGGCTCGGCGCCCTGAAGCCGCGCTGGGCCGTGGTCGGCGGCGATGCCGAATTTCGCAAGGCGGCGGAGGTCGTCGTCAGTCGGTTTTTCGAGCGCCCGGCGACGCCGCTTGCCGTGTCGGACCTGAAGTCGGTGTTGGCTGACGACGGGATGGTAATGCTCATCGGCACACCGACAGAGGTCGATGCAGCGCTCTCCGCGTCGGGCTTGCCGAAGCAGTCGGAAGCCCTGGGCAAGAAAGGCGGGCGCGGTTCGGCGCGGGTGTGGACGAGCGCGCGCGGGCCGCTGCTCGCGGTGGCCGCGGACGATGCGGTGGCGCTACGCGCGCTGGCGCGGCCACTGCCGCACTACGGCGGGCAGAGCTGGCTGGTGTTCGAGGGCGGGCGAGCCGTCGAGCGCGGGCTGTGGCCAGCGCAGGCGCCCGTGCTCGGTGTGCGCAGCGAAAAGTAGGCTGCGGATCGCTGTCGGCGTGCGCACGCATCGAGGGCATTGGACCCGTTAGAGCGCAGCGGAACAACGCGATGGCGATGAGGCGATGGCGAGGGCTATACTTGCACGAATCGCACGATTCGCACGATTTCTACGACGGGGCGGCAGTAGGCGCGAGTTTCAGGGGAGGGTTCGGCCAATGCGATCTCATGACCAGAGTCTCTGGGTTTGGGCGGAAGCGCTCGATCTTCTCCGAGCTGGCGAGCAACTGCAGCGCCGGTTCTTCACGCTGGCTGGCCTGCAGTCGGTTACCTGCTGGGTTCCCGCCGTCGATGTCTATGACGAGGGCGATGAACTCAAGGTGGTCGTCGCTCTGCCGGGCGTCGACTCGGGGCACCTGGAGGTTCTCGTCGACGACGAGGGACTGGCCGTGCGCGGCGAGCGCCCGATGCCGTCGACGTCGCAGCATGCCGCCATCCATCGCCTGGAGATCCCTTACGGCAGGTTCGAGCGCCGGATCGAGTTGCCCGGCCGGGACTTTCACGTGCACGAGCAGTTCCTTGAGAACGGCTGTCTGGTGGTCGTCCTCCGTCAACCCTGAATGAGTGGGGACAACATGCCGACCGACAGGTCCGACCGGAATCGCGACCGCGTCGCGACAGGAGCCAGCATCCTGGTGATCCCCGAGGATGCGATGGTCATCGTGCCGGTACGCAACGTCGTGCTGTTTCCCGGAATGATCCTGCCGCTGACCATCGGCCGCGAACAGCCGATCCTCGCCGCCCAGCAGGCGGTGAAGACGGAGCGGCCGGTGGGCATCCTCCTGCAGCGCGACGCCGGGGTCGAGGTGCCGGGCCCTGACGATCTTTGTCTGGTCGGTACGGTAGCCAACATCCTGCGCTACGTCACCCTGCCCGACAACACACATGTCATCGTCTGCCAGGGGCTACAGCGCTTTCGCATCGCCGAATACCTTTCGGGCTATCCGTTCCCGGTGGCGCGCATCGGTCGCATCGACGAACCCGAGGCGATCGACAGCGAAGTGGAAGCGCGCACCATCCAGCTCAGGGAACGAGCGCTCGAAGTCCTGCAGTTTCTGCCGCAGGTCTCGCAGGAATTGCTCGGCGCCGTGAAGAGTCTCGTCCAGCCCGGAGCATTGACCGACCTGGTGGCGAGTGTGGCGGAGATCAAGATCGCCGAGCGGCAGCAGGTCCTCGAGACCATCGACCTCAGGCGACGACTCGACCTTGTGCTCGGCTGTCTGCAGCGGCGGCTCGAGGTGCTGCGGCTGTCGCGCGAGATCGACGAGCGTGCCAAGGCCAGCATCGACCAGCATCAGCGCGAATACCTGCTGCGCGAGCAGTTGAAGTCGATCCAGAAGGAACTCGGTGAGGGTGACGCCGGCAACAGCAGCGAGATCGAAGCACTGCGCAAGGCCATCGCCGAGGCGGAGATGCCCGAGGAGGTGGCGACCCAGGCCAACAAGGAACTCAAGCGCCTCGAACGCATGTCCGACGGCTCCGCCGAATCCTCGATGATCCGCGCCTATCTGGACTGGCTGGTCGAGTTGCCCTGGAAGGAACCCGAGCCGGATCGCATCGAGATCGGCGAAGCGCGCCGCATTCTCGAGGGCGATCACTTCGGCCTCGACCAGATCAAGAAGCGGATCATCGAGTTTCTCGCCGTGCGCAAGCTCAATCCCGGTGGGCACGGGCCAATCCTTTGCTTCGTCGGGCCGCCGGGAGTCGGCAAGACCTCGCTCGGCCAGTCCATTGCCAGGGCGCTGGGGAGGAAGTTCGTGCGTGCCTCCCTCGGCGGTTGTCACGACGAGGCCGAGATCCGTGGCCACCGACGCACCTATATCGGCGCCCTGCCCGGCAACATCATTCAGGCGATCCGCAAGGCTGGATCGCGGGGCTGCGTGATGATGCTCGACGAGATCGACAAGCTGGGCAGCGGCATCCAGGGCGACCCGTCGGCGGCGCTGCTCGAGGTGCTCGATCCGGAACAGAACAATACCTTTCGCGACAACTACCTGGCGCTGCCCTACGACCTGTCGCGGATGCTGTTCATCACCACGGCGAATGTGCTGGACAACATCCCCGGCCCCTTGCGTGACCGCATGGAAATCATCCAGTTGCCCGGTTACACGCAGGAGGAGAAGCGGGAGATCGCCCGCCGCTATCTCGTCGGCCGGCAGATCGTCCAGAATGGCCTCAAGGAAGGGCAGATCGAGTTTTCCGACGCCTCCCTGACGGCGATCATCCGTGACTACACGCGCGAAGCCGGCGTCCGCTCGCTCGAGCGGCAGATTGGCGCCGTCTGTCGACGCGCTGCAGTGAACATTGCCGAGGGAACGCTGAACGCGATGCAGGTGGAGGAGAACGATCTGCCGGCAATTCTCGGGCCGGGCAAGTACGACAACGAAGTCGCGCTGCGCACCGGCGAGGCCGGGGTGGCGACCGGACTGGCGTGGACGCCGGTCGGCGGCGACATCCTGTTCATCGAAGCCAGTCGCACCAGTGGCGACGGCAAGCTGATCCTCACCGGTCAACTCGGCGAGGTGATGAAGGAGTCGGCGCAGGCGGCGCTGACCCTGGCGAAAACGCGTGCGGCCAGCCTCGGGCTCGATCCCGCCGGCTTCGAGAAGGTCAACGTGCATGTCCACGTCCCGGCTGGAGCGATCCCGAAGGACGGTCCGAGCGCCGGGGTGGCGATGTTCATCGCGCTCGCCTCCCTCTTTGCCGAGCGTCCGGTGCGCAACGACACCGCCATGACCGGCGAGATCAGCCTGCGCGGCCTCGTCCTGCCGGTCGGCGGGATCAAGGACAAGGTGCTCGCCGCCATGCGCGCCGGCATCCAGCGGGTGATGCTGCCGGCGCGGAATCGCCGGGACCTCGAGGAAGTGCCGGCGGAGGCGAAGGAGAAACTCGAATTCATCTTTCTCGAGAATGTCGACGACGCGGTGCGCAATGCCATGCCGCGATGATCGCTCGGCGCTGCCGCATGCCGTGCCGAAATCTGTTGCATCGACATTCCGGGAGAAGGGGGCGGAGATGCGAAGGCGAAAGTTGAGCTTGTCGGCTGGCCTGTTGATGCTGTGCCTCGGTTGCACTGTCGGCGTGCCGGCGCGCGTGCTTGCTGCCGAGGTCATCCATGTCAGTCTCGGCATCGGCGACGACGACCCGATCGAAATCGAGATGATGCGGCGCCTGCACAACCTGCAACTCGTCTTCGCCTTGAAAGGCAGCGGCTCCTATCTCGCCGATGTCAGGGTCACGCTGCACGGTGCGGGCGGTGAGACGGTCCTCGTGGCACGTTCGCCCGGCCCGCTATTCTTCGCCACGCTGCGACCCGGTACCTACCGGATCGACGTCGAGTACCACGGCAAGCTCCTCAGCCGGACGACCAGCATTCCGCGCAGTGGTCGTCGCGATCTTTATTTCTACTGGGAAAGCGCGGCAAACGACCTATGATGAATAGGCGGAGTTGTTTCCGTCGAGCCGCGGCAAACAACCTCGCAGGACGAGCCAGGGACAGCGTTTCCTGTCGCTGCAGCGAATTTTCCGGCATTATGGAGCAGCCACCCCCAGCGGCTGACGCTCAGCCCGGCGAAAATTCTCTTGTTTTCAACGAACAGGAGCATTGTTCATGGCGGAGAGCCACGTGGTTACGGCCCTGATCAGCAAGCGCGCCGAACTGGCTGGGCTGATCGAGCATCATCAGAAGGAAATGGATCGTCTGGCGGATGATCTGGCCCACCTTGACGCCACCCTCAAGCTGTTTTCCCCGGAGATCGACCTGCGGACGATCCGGGTCAAGGCCCACCGGATGCGGAACCGTTTCTTCCGCCCGGGGGAATGCCAACGCCTGGTTCTGGACATCTTCCGCGAGGCTCAAGGCGCAGCGCTGAGCAGCCGCCAGATCGGCGAAGCGCTGACGGCACGCCGGGGTCTGGAAGCGACCACCGTCATGATCGAGCAGATGCGGAAGAACGCCATTGGCGTCGTGCATCGCCTGGAGCGTAGCGGCACCCTGATCCCTGCCGGCCGTGACGGGCACGGCGCCACCTGGGCGGTCGCCTGACGCTTTCACACCGCCAGGCTTTCCCCCAGTCGGTGGTTGCCCTGCCAGTACCCGCACCAATCCCGACTCACCAGGGCACGGGCGCACTTGCCGAGGATGTCCCGGAAGATGTCGCCGTTGCTCCAGCGCCGGGTGTCTTCCCGGTAGGCCATCTCGTTGGCGTAGTTGTCGAGGTACTTCGGAGCCGCCTTGTGGATCTGGCCGATGTGGAAACGGCGGAAGCGGGAGAAATACGATTCCGCCAGGTTGTTGGTCGTGCCGTCATCGGCGCGGTACTCCTTGCCGTGGTTCACCCGGCGAACCTCGTACTTGGCAGCGAGCCGGTCGTAGGCGTCCGATTCGTCGGCACAGATCACCGCACCTGGCGCGATGTAGGCTGGCGCCAGTTTGCCGAGGTCGGCCTGGTTCTCATTCTTGACGATGAAGGTCAGCGTCTTCTTGGCCCCGGCGTTGCCGGCCTCTACCTCCGCCTCGGTGTGCGCCTGACGCATCACCAGGATGCAGCGCTTGTCCGGGTCTTGATTCTCTGCCAGGCGCCGGTCTACCCGGTCTTCCTTCTTGTTCTCCGGCCGGACCTTCCCGCCGACATACGCGCCATCCACGTGTATCTCGCCCTGCAGAGCGGATTCCTCCCGGCCCACCAGCAGGCTCTCCCGGATCTTGTGCAACAGCACGTAGGCAGTCTTGTGGGACACGCCCAGGTCGCGACCCACCTGCAGCGCGGAAATGCCCTTCACGGCGTTGGTGAACAGGATCACGGCCGCCAGGTACAGGCGCAGCGGCAGCTTGTGGAAGGCGAAAATCGTTCCGGACGTGACCGAGAAATCCTCCTGGCAGCCCGCACAACGCCAAATCTTGCGGGCCGGGCGAAAGTAGTGCCGGTGCGCCATGCCGCAGTGCGGGCAGACCACTTCCTCCCCGTCGCCCCAGCGCGCCTCGCGGAACAGGGTAAACGCGTCGTCGTCACTCATCGCCAGGACCTGAACCACGGACAGGGTACGGGCTTTGGCTTTCAGGAGGAAATGTAAACTCATCGCACGGGCTCATGGGGTTGGGGCATGAGCCGCAGTGTAGGGCGCTATAGGCTCACAGAATGAGCTCGCCAGAAAGAACAGGGGCGGCGGCGTCGCCAAGCCCGGCGGACGAGTGGGGTGGCTGCTCCATAATGTCGGAATTTTCCGGCAAGGAGGTTTGCCATGATTACCAGATCAATTCCAGCGGGCTTTCAGCGGGTTCGCCGCGACCGCCTGCTGCAGGAAGAGCGGCATGACAGCTACAAAACCCGAGGAAAGCTTGCGGAGCCGACGGTCTGCCCGCACTGTGGCGCGGTGTTTCATGGTGGGCGATGGCAGTGGGGCATCAGTGCCCCCGAGGACGCCCAGCGGACAAGCTGCCCGGCGTGCCAGCGTGTGCAGGACCATTATCCGGCCGGCGTTGTCGTCCTCGAGGGCAGCTTCCTGCACAGTCACCGCGAGGAAATCAAGCACCTCGTTCTCAACGAGGCGGAGCGCGAAAGGGCCGGACACCCGCTGAAACGTGTGATGGCGATCGAAGAGAGCGACAGCGAGATGCGCGTGAGTACGACCGACATGCACCTTGCACGCGGTATCGGCGAAGCCGTACATCACGCCTATCAGGGCGAACTGGAGTTTCACTACAACGCCGAAGACGCGCACTTGCGGGTCCACTGGGCGCGCTGACGGCATGCGCCAGGACGACGACGGGTGTATGCAGCGGCTGCTCGATGAAATCCGGGACGAGGTCCGCGACACGCGCGAACTGACCGGTCGTCCGGTTCTTGATCCGCGCGTGCTCGAGGCCTTGCGCGGGGTGCCGCGGCATATGTTCGTCCCCGACGATCTGCAGGCCAGCGCCTACGTCAACCACCCGCTACCGATCGGCCATGGACAGACGATCTCGCAACCGTACATCGTAGCCTTGATGAGCGACCTGATTCAGCCGCGCGCGGGGGACGTCGTCCTCGAGGTCGGTACCGGTTCGGGCTACCAGGCGGCGATTCTCGCGCGGCTGGTGAAGCAGGTCTACTCGCTGGAAATCATCGAGGAACTCGCCGCACAGGCGCGCGTGCGCCTGCAGCGCCTGGGTTGCGACAACGTCGAGGTGTGCGCCGGCAACGGCCGCTTCGGTTGGCCCGAGCACGCCCCGTACGATTCGATCATGGTCACCGCGGCCGCCCCGCGCATTCCTCCGGCGCTGATCGAGCAGCTCAAGGCCGGCGGCATCCTGGTCATGCCGGTGGGCAGCCGCTACCTCGGGCAGGAGTTGCTGGTGCTCCAAAAGGACGCGCTGGGCGGGCTCGCCGAACGGCGCGTCCTGCCGGTCGCCTTCGTGCCCTTGACCGGGGCAGCCGCGGAGTGAGCGTTCGCGGTGCATCGCCGACGGCATCGGCGCGCGTCGCTCCTGAGGTAGCCGCCGCTCACCCCGGACCCTGGCGCGGTCGTTCCCTCAGCAGCGGGTGTCGAGACCGTGCTCGGCCAGTTCGGCGGCGCGCAACACGGCGCGGGCCTTGTTCTCCGTCTCCTGCCATTCCGACGACGGATCCGAATCGGCGACGATGCCGGCACCGGCCTGCACGTGCAGCTGGCCATCCTTGACGATGGCCGTACGGATGGCAATCGCCAGATCCATGTCGCCGTTGAAGCCGAGGTAACCGACGGCACCGGCGTAGATGCCGCGCTTGACCGGTTCGAGTTCGTCGATGATCTCCATCGCCCGCACCTTCGGCGCGCCCGAGACGGTGCCGGCCGGGAAGGTCGCCTTGAGCACGTCGAGCGCGCAAAGGTCCGGACGCAGCCGCGCCTCGACGTTGGAGACGATGTGCATGACATGGGAGTAGCGTTCGACGATCATGTTCTCGGTGAGCTTGATCGTGCCGACGCGGGCAACGCGGCCGGCGTCGTTGCGGCCGAGGTCGAGGAGCTGGACGTGCTCCGCACGTTCCTTTGCGTCGGCCAGCAATTCGGCGGCAAGCGCCTGATCCTCCTCGAAGGACACGCCGCGCCGGCGGGTGCCGGCGATCGGCCGGACCGTCACCGTGTCGCCTTCGAGGCGAACCAGAATTTCCGGTGAGGCGCCAACGACATGGAAGTCCTCGAGGTCGAAGTAGAACATGTACGGCGACGGATTGAGCGAGCGCAGGGACCGGTAGAGCGCCATCGGGCTGGCGGCAAGCGGTTTGCTCATGCGCTGCGAGAGGACGACCTGCATGATGTCGCCCTCGGTGATGTAGCGCTTGGCCGTGACCACCGCTCGCTTGAACTGGGACTCGCCGAACATCGACGTCGCCGGCTGCGACGATTGCGGCGCTTCGGCTGGAATGCGCACCGGTTCGCGCAGGCGGGCGAGCAGTTCCTTGAGCCTGGCCTGCGCCTTGTGGTAGGCACCGGGAACCCCGGGCTCGGCGTAGACGACCAGCGTCAGCTTGCCCGACAGGTTGTCGACTACCGCAATCTCCTCGGAAAGGAGCAGCACGATGTCGGGAATTCCGAGGTCGTCGGGTTTTTGCGAACGCGTCAGGCGGGTTTCGATGTAGCGGACGGTGTCATAGCCGAAGCAACCGACGAGACCACCGCAGAAGCGCGGCAGGCCGGTCGTCGGCGCGGCGCGGAAGCGTTTCATGTATTTGCCGATGAAGTCGAGCGGGTTGGTGTCGTCTTCGCGTTCGGCGATGCGATTGCCGTTGAGAACCAGTACCTGATGGGCATTGACGACGATGCGCGTCGGACTGGCCAGGCCGATGAACGAGTAGCGGCCAAAGCGTTCGCCGCCCTGGACCGATTCGAGCAGGTAGGTGTAGGGGGCGTTGGCCAGCTTCAGATAGATCGACAGCGGCGTGTCGAGATCGGCGAAGGTCTCCAGCGTCACCGGGATGCGGTTGTAGCCTTCGGCAGCCAGGCGATTGAAATAGGCTTCGGTCATCGGAACTCCACAAGGAAACACGGCGGGAAACACGGCGCAAGTGGCTGCGCACCGGGCCGATGCGCGTCCTGGGCGGGGCCGCCACGCGGCGGCTAGACGCGTCCGCCGCGCCAGCGCCAGGCCCGCACCCCGCGGGCAGGTCTCGGTGGCCGTCTGTGGTGGAGCGCGGTCATTCCTGAGCGATGCGGCGGGCGGCCTCGGCGAGGGACGAGACTATACCATCGCAGTCCAGATCGCGGACATCGCGTCCTTCGTTGTAGCCGTAAGGCACCAGAAAAACGCGGCAGCCGGCAGAGCGTCCGGCATGAAAATCGTGCAGCGAGTCGCCGATCATCAGCACATGCGCCGGTGATACGCCGAGGCGGCCGCTCGCCCAGAGCAGTGGCATCGGATCGGGCTTGGGCCGCGGCAGGAGGTCGCCGCTGACGACGACGTCGAAGTAGGGAGCCAGACCGGTATGCTCGAGCAGCGGCAGGGTGAATGCTTCCGCCTTGTTGGTGATGACGCCGAGCGGCAACCCCATGGCCTTGAACGCGTCGAGTCCTTCGATGACGCCCGGGAAAAGAATGGCGTTGCGCCCGTTCTCTGCGGCGTAGTGATACCTGAAGCTGGCCAGCGCCTTGGCCGGTGGCGGCGCCGCGTCGTCGGCGGCTTCCATGGTGCCGGCCAGCACGCGCTTGACGAGATTCGGGATGCCACGTCCGACATAGCTGCGGATCGCCTCGACAGCAACCTCCTGACGGCCGAGGTCGTCCAGCATGGCGTTGGCGGCGGCGTGCAGATCGAGGACAGTGTCGAGCAACGTGCCGTCGAGATCGATGAGAACGGCACGTACGGCGAGTGACTGGGGCATCAGATCTCTCCCAGTTGGGCGCGCAGCGCCGCGATCACCGTGTCGTAGCGATTGGCGTCGCTGTCCCGGCCGGCGCCGAAGACCGCCGACCCGGCGACGAAGGCGTCGGCGCCGGCGCGGGCGATTTCGGCAATGTTGTCGATCTTGACGCCACCGTCGACTTCCAGCCGGATGCGCCGGCCGCTGCTCCGTTCATAGGCGTCGATTCTGGCGCGTGCTGCAGCGAGCTTGGCCAGGGTCGAGGCAATGAACTGCTGTCCACCGAAACCCGGGTTGACGCTCATCAGCAGGACGATGTCCAGCTTGTCCATGACGTAATCCATGTAGTCGAGCGGTGTCGCCGGGTTGAAGACGAGCCCCGACTGGCAACCGTTCTCACGGATCAGCGCGAGCGTGCGGTCGACGTGCTCCGAGGCTTCCGGGTGGAAGGTGATGATGTTGGCACCGGCCTTGGCGAAGTCGGGAACGATACGGTCGACGGGCCTGACCATCAGGTGCACATCGATCGGCGCCTCGGTCAGCGGGCGGATGGCCGCACAGACCAGCGGACCGATGGTAAGGTTGGGAACGTAATGGTTGTCCATGACGTCGAAGTGGATCCAGTCTGCGCCGGCGGCGATGACATTCACGACTTCCTCGCCGAGTCTGGCAAAATCGGCGGAGAGGATACTGGGGGCGATGACATGCATGTGGGGAATCCGTAGGGAAAACAGGGTTTATTCTACTCCGAAAGGTCTGGTCGGCTTAGAGGGGCCCCTCGGTTTATCGGCAGGCTTGCCAGTACCCGCCGTTTGGTGTGCAATGCGGGTTCTGATCGTTCCGACATCGAGAAATCATGGCCGAAAGCAAGAAATACGAGTTCGCGGTCACCGCGGTTCCGCAATACATCGCCGACCAGTCGGATCCCGTGAACGACAATTACGTTTTCGCCTACACGATCACCATCGAGAATGTCGGCACCGTGGCCGCGCAGTTGATTTCGCGCCACTGGGTCATCACCGATGCCGGCGGCAAGGTCCAGGAAGTGCGCGGGCTCGGTGTCGTCGGCCGGCAGCCCTTGTTGCAGCCCGGCGAGCAGTTTTCCTATACCAGCGGCTGTCAGCTCGATACCCCGGTGGGTACGATGCGTGGCAGTTACCAGATGACGGCTGTCGATGGCCGGCAGTTCGACGCGGAGATTGCCGAGTTCACCCTGGCCGTCCCGCACGTCCTGCATTGATTCCCCGCGCTTGAGCCTCAAGCACAGTTACACGCTGATCTCGCCGTTCTACGATCTGGTGCTCGCGGCGGCCAGCCGCAGCCAGCGCGCCGACAGCCTGGCCGAGCTGCCGCAGGCGCCGGCGCGCGTGCTGCTCAGCGGTGTCGGCACCGGTCTCGACCTGCCGCTGCTGCCGTTACAGCACCACTACACCGGCATCGATCTGACGCCGGCGATGCTGCGGCGAGCCAGGCGGCGCGCCGGCGACCTCGATTTCCAGTGGATTCAGGGAGATTCGCAGCGCCTGCCGTTTGCCGACCGCAGTTTCGACCACGCCGTCCTGCACCTGATCCTGGCCGTTCTGCCGGACCCGGTGGCCTGCCTGCGAGAGACCGCACGAGTCCTGGCTGCAGGCGGCAGCGTGCTGATTTTCGACAAGTTCCTGCAACCGGGGCAGTGGGCGCCGGTGCGGCGACTGGTCAACCCGATGGTCCGCCATGTCGCGACACGGCTCGATGTGGTTTTCGAAGAGGTGCTCGCGCAGGTGCCTGGCCTGGTCGTGGCGAGCGACCAGCCGGCGCTGGCCGGTGGTTGGTTCAGACGGATTCGCCTGCAACGCGTCTAGCTGCGGTAATCGGCGTTGATCCTGACGTAGTCGTAGGAGAGATCGCAGGTGTAGATCGCGGCGCGGGCGGGACCACGCCCGAGGTCGACGCGGACGCCGATCTCGGCTTCCTGCATGCGGCGCGCGCCGTCTTCTTCACGGTACGACGCCGCCCGTCCGCCGTTTTCGGCAACCAGAATCTCGCTACCGGCACTGGCCAGCCAGACCTTGACGCGGTCTACGTCGAGGTCGTCGACCTCGGCGTAGCCGATGGCGGCGAGAATTCGCCCGAGGTTGGGGTCGGACGCAAAGAAGGCGGTCTTGACCAGCGGCGAGTGCGCAATCGCATAGCCGACGCGCTTGCACTCCGCGCTATCGCGACCGCCTTCGACGGCGACGGTGATGAACTTGCTGGCGCCTTCGCCGTCGCGAACGATCGCCTGCGCGAGTTCGACGGCGACGTCGATTACGGCCTGACGCAGCGCCTCGTAGCCAGCCGCGCCGGCGTCTGCAAACTCAATGCCGGCGCCGCCGGTGGCGATGAGGATGAAGGAATCGTTGGTCGAGGTGTCGCCGTCTACGGTGATGCAGTTGAACGACTCGGCAGCGGCTTCCTGCAGGAGTTGCTGCAGCAGCGGTGCGGCGATACCGGCGTCGGTGGCGATGAAAGCGAGCATCGTTGCCATGTTCGGCCGGATCATGCCGGCTCCCTTGCTGATACCGGTGATGGTGATGCTTCGGCCGGCGTTCTCGATGCGCCGTGAGGCGGCCTTGGCCAGTGTGTCGGTGGTCATGATCGCATGCGCCGCGGCGTGCCAGTTGTCGGCGGCGAGGTTGGCGGCACAGGACGGCAGGCCTGCGATCAGGCGGTCGACCGGCAGAGGTTCGAGGATCACGCCGGTCGAGAAAGGCAGTACCTGGCGGTCATCGATTCCCAGCAGGCGGCCGACCGCGGCGCAGGTTTCCGTCGCCGCCAGCCAGCCTTGCTCGCCGGTGCCGGCATTGGCGATGCCGGTATTGATCACCAGCGCCCGCATGTCGCTGCCGATTTCCAGATGCCGCCGGCAGACCTGCACCGGAGCGGCGCAGAAGCGATTGGCGGTGAACACGCCGGCGACCCGGGAGCCCGCGTCGAGTGCGAGCAGCGTCAGGTCGTGCCGGTCGAGCTTGCGGATCGCCGCCGCGGCAACGCCGAGGCGAACGCCGGCGACCGGCAGCAGTTCTTCGGGAGCAGGGGTACGATAATTCACGGGCATGGCAACCTCGCGAGCGGAGAACGAGCAACGAGCCAGGAGCAAGGCAGGGGCAGGAGCAGGGCGAAGGCCGGGGGCGCCGAGGGGTGGGGTGCCCGCAAGCTGTTCTCCCCGTGGCTGACGCCTACGACAGCTTGCCGTGGCAGAACTTGTACTTCTTGCCTGAACCGCAGGGACAAGGCTCATTGCGGCCGACCTTGGCGCCCGGTGCCATCGGCTTGCGAGCACTCGCTGCGGCAGCCGCGTCGCCGTCGGTACTGCCGAGTGCCTCGTCGTAGTCGGCGTGATGGTAGCGGACGTTCTGCACCTCGGCGTGCGGGGCACTTTCCTCGACGTCCTGTGCACGCACCTGAACGGTGACCAGCAGGCGCGTCACGTCGACGCGCACGCTGTCGAGAAGTCGCTGGAACAGTTCGAAGGCTTCGCGCTTGTACTCCTGCTTGGGGTTCTTCTGGGCGTAGCCGCGCAGATGGATTCCCTGCCGCAGGTGATCGAGCGCCGCCAGGTGTTCGCGCCAGTGCGTGTCCAGGCTCTGCAGCATGACGTTGCGCTCGAACGCGTGGAAGTTCTCGGCGCCGACAAGTTCGATCTTCTCGGCGTAGGCGGCGGCAACCGCGTCGACGATGCGCCTGAGCATCTCCTGGTCGCCAAGATTCGGTTCCTTCGTCGACCATTCGACGATCGGCAGGTGTTGCTGCAGTTCGGCGGCAAGCGCGTTCTCGAGTCCTGGCAGGTCCCATTGTTCCTCGACCGTTTCCGCCGGAACATGAAGCCGGAACATGTCGTGCAGGACGCCTTCGCGCATCGCGGTGATCGTTTCCGAGATGTCGCCGCTCTCCAGCAACTCGTTGCGTTGCGCGTAGATGACCTTGCGCTGGTCGTTGGCGACGTCGTCGTACTCGAGGAGTTGCTTGCGGATGTCGAAGTTGCGCGCCTCGACCTTGCGCTGAGCCGACTCGAGCGAACGTGACACCAGGGGATGCTCGATCGGCTCGCCCTCGGGCATCTTCAGGCGCTCCATGATGGCCTTGAGGCGGTCACCGGCAAAGATGCGCAGCAGGGAATCATCGAGCGCGAGGAAGAAGCGCGAGGAACCCGGATCGCCCTGGCGACCGGAACGGCCGCGCAACTGGTTGTCGATGCGGCGAGACTCATGCCGCTCCGAACCGATGATGTGCAGGCCGCCCGCCGCCACCACCTGGTCGTGCAGCTTCTGCCACTGGGCACGGATTTCGGCCATGCGCGCATCGATCTCGGCGGCGCTCAGCGTCTCGTCGTCGCGAACCTGGGAGATCTTCTTCTCGATGCTGCCGCCGAGGACGATGTCGGTACCCCGGCCGGCCATGTTGGTGGCGATCGTGATGACGCCCGGACTGCCGGCGTCACGGACGATTTCTGCTTCGCGCGCGTGCTGCTTGGCGTTGAGCACCTGGTGCGGCAGCTTCTCGTGGTCGAGCAGCGCCGACAGCAGTTCCGAGTTCTCGATCGAGGTCGTGCCGACCAGCACCGGTTGGCCACGTTCGCGGCAGGCGCGGATGTCGGCGACGATCGCCTCGTGCTTTTCCTTGGCGGTACGGAAGACCTGATCGTTGTTGTCGGTCCGCCGCATTTGCTGGTTGGTCGGGATGACCACCGTCTCGAGACCATAGATCTGCTGGAACTCGTAGGCTTCGGTGTCGGCCGTGCCGGTCATCCCGGACAGCTTGTCGTACATACGGAAGTAGTTCTGGAAGGTGATCGAGGCCAGAGTCTGGTTCTCGTTCTGAATCCGCACTCCCTCCTTGGCTTCGACGGCCTGATGCAGACCGTCGGACCAGCGGCGGCCGGACATCAGGCGACCGGTGAATTCGTCGACGATGATCACTTCGCCGTTCTGCACCACGTACTGCTGGTCCCTCAGAAAGAGATTGTGGGCGCGCAGGGCGGCGTTCAGGTGGTGGATCATCAGGATGTTGCTGGCATCGTACAGACTGCCGCCGTCGGGTAGCAGGCCGGCGCTCGCGAGCAGTTCCTCGGCATGCTCGTGGCCTTCCTCGGTCATCAGGATCTGATGGCCCTTCTCGTCTACCCAGTAGTCGCCGGGGCCGTTTTCTTCCGCACAGCGCTTGAGCAGCGGCGCGACCTTGTTCATGCGCACGTAGAGGTCGGTATGGTCCTCGGCCTGGCCCGAGATGATCAGCGGCGTGCGCGCTTCGTCGATCAGGATCGAATCGACCTCGTCGACGATCGCGAAGCTGAGCTTGCGCTGCACCCGCTCGCTGGCGGCGTACACCATGTTGTCGCGCAGGTAATCGAAGCCGAACTCGTTGTTGGTTCCGTAAGTGACGTCGGCGGCGTAGGCGGCCTGCTTTTCCTCATGTGCCATCTGCGACAGGTTCACGCCGACGGTCAGGCCGAGAAAGCGGTGCAGACGCCCCATCCACTCGGCGTCGCGGTTGGCCAGGTAGTCGTTGACGGTGACCACGTGCACGCCGTTGCCGGACAGCGCGTTGAGGTACGAAGCCAGCGTCGCGACCAGCGTCTTGCCCTCGCCGGTCCGCATTTCGGCGATCTTTCCGTCGTGCAGCACCATGCCGCCGATCAGCTGCACGTCGAAGTGACGCATGCCCAGGCTACGCTTGCCGGCCTCGCGAACGACGGCGAAAGCCTCCGGCAGCAGGGCATCGAGCGACTCCCCATTGGCGACACGAGCCTTGAACTCGGCTGTCTTGTCGCGCAGGCCGTCGTCGGAGAGTGCGCTGACAGAAGCTTCCAGCGCGTTGATCTTGCGGACAACCTGCGAGTACTGCTTGATCAGCCGGTCATTGCGGCTGCCGAAAATCTTCTTGAGTAGGCCGGAAATCATTCTGGGAACGGTAGAGGATGTTGCGAAGTTAATATGTCGGCCCGAGCCAACTGGCGGAGCCGGTTCTTGTCCGCCGTGACCAGGTAGAGTGCGGTCCGGAGTGGAGCGCCGGGGCGGCAAAATGAAAGGATTGGCACAATCATGCGGCGCGCGGCATGGATACTACCTTCAAGACTCGCGTGACGCAATTCTGGCGTCGCCTGGCCTGGCTGCGCGGCGCTTGTCAGCAGGACGACATCGGTGTATTAATTCCTGCATTGCCACCGACCGGAGGGATCGACAAATGCCCGAGAATCGTTACAAGCCGTTGCCCTGGACCAAGCTCAAGAGGGGCGTGCCCTGTTACCTTCCGCGAGCCGCCGGCCATGCCTCGGTCGATGCCAATTCGCCGGCGCTCGAGGTGATGACCGATTATCGCCGCCAGACCCCGGTGACCATCGCGCGCAGCGCCTCGCTCGACGATGCGAACCGGGCGATGACGCTGTGCCGGGTGCAGTATCTGCTGGTGACCGACGAGCAGCAGCAGTTGCTGGGCATCGTCACCGAGGCCGGTACGCGAGGCAATCAGCCACTCGCCATTGCCCACCGGATGGGTGTTCGGCCGGGCGAACTGGTCGTCGGCAATGTCATGATCGACAAGCACGACGAGGCCGAAGTACTGCATCTGAGGGATGTCGCGCATGCCCGGGTGGGCAACATCGTCACCACGCTCAAGGAGTTGGGGACGCCCTTCTGCCTGGTCGTCGATCACGACGAGGAGGACCACCACGTTCTCTGCGGCGTTTTCTCCCTGGCGCGGATCCAGCGCCAGATGGGGCTGGAAGCGCATACCGAGGAAATCGCCCAGACCTTCTCGCAAGTGGTGAGCACGCTCGGCCGCTGACGCCGTCCCTACCGGCGGCGGTTGCCGGCGACTAATCCTCGGCAAGCACGACCACGCCACCACGTCGACGGTCGCCGGCGCCGGCGAGCTGCCCGTCGAGGCTCGCCGCACAATTGACGCCGCCGAAGAACAGGCTCGGCGCGTCGAAACACATCGCGTCCGGCCAGGCGGCGCGCAGGGCGGCGACGGCGTCGGCGTCGACACCGAAGTCTTCGAACCAGAGTTGCGGTCCTTCGACATGCAGACGAGCGGCGTTGACGGCGTCGTCGAGGGGCCGCTGGTACGCCAGCAGGTTGAGCAAGGCCTGCAGGATGGCGCTGCGGATGCGGTTCGAGCCGCCGCTGCCGAGCGCGAAGCAGGGTCGCTCGCCGGCGACGACGATCGTCGGCGACATCATCGTGCTCATCCAGCTTCCCGGCACCAGTTGGTGGAAGCCGCCCGGGTTGATGTCGTCCTCGCCGAGGAAGTTGTTCACGTGGATTCCCAGTCCCGGCAGCGCCTCTCCGCAGCCCTCGCCGTTGCTCGTGGTCATCGCCGCCGCCATGCCTTGCGCATCGATCACCGAGATGTGCGTGGTCGCACCCAGCGGGTTCTCGTGCCGGCGTGAGCGGGCCCGCGCCACCCAGGTCGGGATGCCGTCGCCAGCCACCAGGTCGCGGATCGACGCGGGGTCGCTGCGCAGCCTTTCGTCATAGCCCGACTGGCGCAGGTCGGATACGGTGGCCAGCAGCGCCGCGATGGCGAGCTGATGCGCGCGCGTGCGGAAAGCCTCCTGGCCGAGACCGAGGCCGGCAGCGATGCGCAGTCCGGCGCCGACCAGGCCGCCGCCCGCTGAAGGCGGCGGGTTGGTCAGCACGGTGTGGCGACCGAACTCCACGCGCAGCGGTTCGCGTATCACCGGCGCGTAGGCCGCGACATCTGCTGCCGTGATCAGGCCGCCGTGCGCCGGGCCGAAGTGGTCGACCAAGGACGACCAGTACTGGGCGACCTGGACGGCGGGATTGCCTGCGCCAAGCGCGTGCAGGAAATCGCCCAGATCCGGGTTGGCCAGGCGATCGCCTGCCTGCAGCATGTGCTCGCCCGGAAAGAAGAGGCGCGCCACGGCCGGCGAGCGGCTGACGATCGGCGTGATGACGGCGGCAATCCTGGCGATCTGCGGGCTGACCATGAAGCCGTCACGCGCCCAGGCGACCGCCGGTGCGACGACCTCGGCGAGCGACAGGCGGCCGGCGCGCCGATGCAGTTCGAGCAGACCGACCAGTTCGCCCGGTACCGCCGCCGCTCCCTTGCCGACGTGGAAAGTCTGCGTCGTCCGCCCGAAATCGACGGCCACCGGCGCGAAGTCGACGACCGGGAAAGCCGTGAGGCCGCGGCCCGGCATCGCCGCGAAGAAATCGACAACTTCGTAGCCGTCCCTGGCGTCACCCCAGAGGCAGGCACCGCCGCCGGCGAGTGAGGTCAGGGGCAGTTCGGTGACGGTTGCCGCGAGCTTGGCGGCGACGATCGCATCGACGGCGTTGCCGCCGCGCCGCAACATTCGCGCCCCGGCCACCGCCGTATGCGGGTCTGACGCTGCGATGACTCCCCGAATGCTCATCGCCGGAGCATACGCGCTGGCGCGGCGCTCGGGAAGCGCCGGTGCGTCCCCGGCACGTAGCGTTGGCGAAGGTCTCGGCGCATCCGCGTCACCTCACGCGACCGGGTTGCCGGTCCGGCAGTAGGCGGTGACGGCGCCGGGAATCTGGTCGAGCGCCATCGTCTGGTCGACCGCGCCCAGCTTGATGGCTTCCCTGGGCATGCCGAAAACCACGCAACTGGCTTCGTCCTGGGCGATCGTGCGGGCGCCCGCGTCGTGCATCTCCTTGAGGCCGCGCGCGCCATCGTCGCCCATGCCGGTCATGATGATGCCGAGTGCGTTGGCGCCGGCGAACCTGGCCACCGAGCGGAACAGGACATCGACCGACGGTTTGTGGCGGTTCACCAGCGGGCCGTCGGCGACGTCGACCTGATATTGAGTGCCGCTGCGCTTGAGCAGCATGTGCTTGCCGCCGGGGGCGATCAGCGCTCGCCCGGGCATGACGCGGTCGCCGTTCTGCGCCTCGCGGATTTCCATCCGGCACAGCTCGTTGAGGCGCTGCGCCAGCATCGCGGTGAAGCGCTCGGGCATGTGCTGGACGATGACGATGCCGAGACAGCTTGCCGGCAGCCGCGTGAGAACCGCCTCCAGCGCCTGCGTGCCACCCGTCGACGTGCCGATGGCGATGATCTGCTCGCCGTTCCCGGGCATGGCCAGCGGCGGGCCGGCGGCGAGCATCACGTCGGCGGAGTTTTTCGGCCGCAGGAGCGGGGTCGCCGCGGCGACGCGTGGCCCCGTGCCCACGCGGGCACGGGCGGCGGCGCGCACGGCACGCACGATCTCGCCGCCGGCAGTGTCGAGGAAAGCCTTGAGGCCGATCCTTGGCCGGGTGATGACGGCGAGCGCGCCGGCCGTCATCGCCTCGCGGTTCGCCGGCGTTCCCCGGGCGGCGAGCGCCGAGCAGATGACGATGGCCGTCGGCCGTTCGGCCATTACCTCGCGCAGGAAGGCCATGCCGTCGTGGCGCGGCATCTCGATATCGACGACCAGCACGTCCGGCCATTGCCTGCGCATCCGGTCGAAGGCGATGACCGGGTCGGCCGCCGTGGCGAGCACCTCGATTCCCGGTGCAGCCGACAGCGCCTGGGCGATGAACTGGCGAGCCAGCGCCGAGTCATCGACGATCGTTACCTTGATTGTGTTTTCACTCATCGGGACAGTTGGCCCAGGGTCGCTAGCCGGGAATTCTACGCTCGATCGACGCGTTCACTGGCGTTTGGCGCGCATTGGGCACGCTCGGCGCGCGCGGCGGATCGCCTGTCGGCTCGGCGCCGTGCTGCGACGATGGCGAGGATCGGTTCCGCAACCGGCAGCGAGGGCAGCCAGTTCTCCGGTCGCCCGCCCGACGTTCGGCGAGAAGGCCTGCGCACTCGCCGGCGTCGGCCCGGACAGTGGCGACAACAGACCACTTGCCGCGAGGCACTCCGTAGGTTGGGGTGACGAAGGAACCCCAACGCCATTCCACGCCTGCCATGTTGGGGTTCGTTCCTCACCCCAACCTACGACCTGCGCCCGCCAGGGCGGCTCATCCACGCTTGGAAACTGCGGTGGCCGGCAGGTCAGCGTCGCTGTCCGGCAGCGCGCCGATCGGCCTTTCGGTCCTCGTGATTCAGGCGTCGATCCCAAACACCTTCCCCGGGCGAACATCAGCCGAGTTCCACCGGTACGAAGATCTTGGCGTTTTCGCGCTCGATCAGCAGGGCTACTTTCTTGCCCGCCTTGTCGAGCAGCGCGCGTAGCTGCGGCACGTCGCGGACCGGCTGGCCGTTCACGGAGACGATGACGTCGCCGGGGCGGATGCCGGCCCGCGCGGCAGGACCGCTGACGCTTTCGACCAGTAGCCCGTCTGGACTTTCGACCTCGCGGCGCTCCTGCGGCGTCAGCGAGCGCAGCGCCAGACCGAGGCGGGACTTGTCGGCGTCGCCACTGCGCTCCGCGGCGACCTTGGCGGTCGGGATCTCGCCGACCGAGAGTGCCAGCTCGCGCGTGGCCCCCTTGCGCCAGATTTGCAGCTTGATCTGCGTTCCGGGCTTGATCGCGCTGACCAGCGGCGGCAGGTCGGACGAGCGGCCGATCTCGGTGTCGTTGAGCTTGAGGATGATGTCGCCCGCCTCGAGGCCGGCGGCGGCAGCCGGACTGCCTTTCTCGACCGAACTCACCAGGGCGCCCGCCGAACTCTTCAGTCCGAACGATTCGGCCAACGACTGCGAGACCTCCTGAATCGCTACGCCGAGGCGGCCGTGGCGGACCTTGCCATGCTGCAGCAACTGCTCCTGGACGTTGAGCGCGACGTTGATCGGAATGGCGAACGAGACCCCCTGATAACCGCCGCTGCGGCTGTAGATTTGCGAGTTGATGCCGATCACCTCGCCGTCCAGGTTGAGCAGCGGGCCGCCGGAATTGCCCGGATTGACCGCCACATCGGTCTGGATGAAGGGCACGTAGCTGTCGCTGGCCAGCGAGCGCGATTTCGCCGAGACGATGCCGGCCGTGACGCTGTTCTCGAAGCCGAACGGCGAACCGATGGCAACGACCCATTCGCCCACGCGTGTCCGCGATGGATCGCCGAGGCGAACGACCGGCAGATTGCCGGCGTTGATGCGCAGGACGGCAACGTCGGTGAGCTTGTCGAGGCCGACCACCTTGGCCTTGAATTCGCGCTTGTCGGTGAGCTTGACGGTGACCTCGTCGGCACCGTCGACGACGTGCGCGTTGGTCAGGATCAGCCCTTCCGCGCTGACGATGAAGCCCGACCCCATGCCGCGCGCCGGCGCCCCGCCGTGCGGCGAGGGCAGGCCGAAGCGGCGGAAGAACTCGAACATTGGATCGTTCGGGTCGATCGTCGCCGCCGTTTTCGACGGGCCGGTGGAGCTGATGTTGACGATGGCCGGACCGCTGCGCTCGACGATCGACGTGAAGTCCGGCAGTGCCGACGCGGACCTGGGGGCCGGTGCGGGGGCCGCTGCGGCGGCCGCCGGAAGCGCATCGGCGGGGCTGATGGCGTGCCCGCCAAGCTTGGCGTAGCCGGCGCCCAGCGCGGCAATCAGGGTCACGGCGAGCAGACTGCGTTTGAAGGTGCTTCCTTGCATGTTGGTCTCCTGTTTCGTTGCACACCGGAAGCGCTCGGCTTCCCATGGCGCAACGATAGGAGGGCATGACTTAAATCTGACTTAAGGCGCCGGCGAGTCCACGTGATTGCCGGCGAGCACCGGTCAGGATGCCGTCGACCCGCCGAAGCGAACCCGCGCCCGCAGGCCACCGAGGTCCGCCGCATCGAGCAGGACGCTGGCCCGATGCCGTTCGGCGATCGTTCTGACAATCGCGAGTCCGAGACCGCTGCCCGGTTCGTCGGTCTGGGCGCGCCGATAGAAGCGGTCGAAGACGCGTTCTCGCTCCTCGGGGGGAATTCCGGGGCCGGAATCGTTGACCTCGACGAAGGTGCCGAGAGCGTCGTCGCCGACCGCCACGTCGACCTTGCCGCCGGGTGGGGTATAGCGAATCGCGTTGCCGACGAGGTTGCTGACGAGGATGTGCAGCGCCTCCGCGTCGCCGCTGACGGTGAGCGCGCGCGCCGCGGGTGTTACGCCGAGGTCGATTTGCCTGGCTTCGGCGAGAGGCAACTGGTCGGCGACGACCTTGGCCACGAGGTCGTCAAGGTTCACCGGCGTCAGCGGCCGGTCACCGCCACCGGGCTCCTGGCGGGCCAGGGTGAGGAGCTGCTGCACGCAGTGGGTAGCACGTTCGAGTCCACGTTCCAGTTCGCCGAAGGCGTCGCCGCGCGCTGCGGCATCGGTCGCGCGTTCGGCCAGTTGCAACTGCAGGCTGAGGGCCGCCAGGGGCGTCCGCAATTCGTGGGCGGCGTCGGCGATGAACTCGCGCTGCGCGTCGAGCGCGCGCTTGAGGCGGGCGAGCAAGTCATTCAGTGAGCGCACCAGCGGCACCACCTCGGTGGGTACCCGGTTTTCCGGCAGTGGATCGAGCGCCACGGGCGTGCGCGTGGTCATCGCGCGCGCCACCGCGTCGAGCGGCCGCAAGCCCCGGCCGACGACCACCCAGATCAATACCCCGAGCATCGGCAGCATCGGCAGGAAGGGTGCGACGGTACGCAAGGCGGCGGCCAGCGCCAACTCGTCGCGCGCCTGCAGCGGTTGCGCGACCTGGATGGTCTGGCCACCCTGCTGCAAGCCGAACGCGCGCCACTTGCCCTTGCCGGTGTCGATCGTCGCGAAGCCGAGTGGCGCGTGGTGCGGTAGTTCCTTGCCGGGGTGCGAGAGGTAGATGCGGGTGCCGTCCGGTCGCCAGATCTGGATCGAGAAGTCCTGCGCGTCGTCGTTGCTCGCCAGGTCGCGGATGTGCGCATTCTGCAAGGCCTGGTCGCGAAACGACAAGGCCAGTTGGCGCAGTTGGTAGTCGAACATCGCGTTGGCCTCCGCGCGCGCCGTCCGGTAGGTGGCCAGCGCGCCGAGCAGCGTGGTCAGCGTGATCGCCGCGAGCAGGGCGAACAGCAACTGGCGTCGGATCGATCTCATGGCAGGCGCGGCACCAGGTAGCCGACACCGCGGATATTCTTGATCTGCTCGGCACCGAGCTTTCGCCGCAGCGAATGAATGTAGACCTCGACCGCGTTGCTTTCGATTTCGTCGCCCCAGCCGTAGAGTTTCTCTTCGAGCCTGGCCCGCGAGAGCGGTACGCCGGGCTGTTCGAGCAGTGCCTGCAGCAGCGCGAACTCACGCGCCGAGAGCGTTACCGGCGTGCCGTCCAGTGTCAGTTCGTGCGTGGCCGGATTCATCCGCAGGGGTCCATTCTCGATCACCGGTTCGGCGCGCCCGGCATGCCGCCGCTGTACCGCCCGCATGCGTGCGGACAGTTCGTCGAGGTCGAATGGCTTGACGAGGTAGTCGTCGGCGCCGGCATCGAGTCCCCGGATGCGGTCGGCGATCGCATCGCGGGCGGTGATCACGAGGACCGGAATGCTGTTGGCCGATCGCCGCAGGCGGGTGAGGACGTCGAGGCCGGATCGGCCGGGCAGGCCGAGGTCGAGCAGCAGGATGTCGTAGGGCGTCGTGGCCAGAGCCAGCTCCGCTTGCTGGCCGTCACGCAGCCAGTCGGCTGTATGGCCGTCCTGGCGCAGGCCCTGCTGAACGCTCTTGCCGATCATCGGATCGTCTTCGACCAATAACACGCGCATGCGGCTCTGCCGACGGAAAAGGGGCGCCCGGATGGGCCGGCCAGGAGATCGATGGCGTCGCTGCGCCATGGTTTTCACGGTAGGTTAAGGGCGCGGGGAAGCGGCTGTCAATGCAGGAATACACCGGCAATGCACCACCGTGCGGCGCTGCGCAGGCTGGCCGGGCTGGCACACCGGGAGTCGCTGTGGCGACCGCCCGGCGCTCCGCATTGACTGGCGTTGACCCGGCCACCTATACTGATGCCGTACCGTTGACTTACCGGGCGGTTGGCGACGCGTGACGACGGAACTGGTGGGTCCATGGCGGGCTGCACAGATGTTCGCGATCACGGAATGCCGAGCAGGATGCTCGGTGGTTTCGCCGGACCTGTGCCCATGGCACCAACGCACCTGCTGATCATGTCATCCATGCGCTTCCTCCTGTGCCTGTTCTGCAAGCACCCTAATCCCGAGGGTGCCGGCTTCTGCAATGGCTGCGGTTCGCCCTTGCACCTGCAGCCGTGCGAACGCTGCGGGGCAATCGACAAGCGGACGGCGGCGACCTGCTACAAGTGCGGTGGCGAGTTCCCGCTGCCGGCGGAGAGCGAGTTGTCGGCCGAGTCTCTCGCCGATGAGATCGACTCGGCACTGGCGGCGCTCGACCAGCCGCTCGCAGATCCACCCCTTGACGCCGGCGGCGTCGCCAGTGGGCGGCCGGCGGTGCCCGAATCGGTGGCGCTGGCGCTCGCTGAGTTGCGCCGGGGAGTGCCACGCGCTGATCACGATGTCGGCGAACCGGTGGCGGAACTCGATGTTCCGGAAGCAACGCCGGCGAATGACGAGCAGACGCACGCGCGTCCCCAGCTTCCCCAGTTGTTGCCGGCTGACGCAACGCTGACGTCGGCTACTCCGTACGCGCCGGGCGCCGACTCCGGACGCGGCTGGCGGGCTGCCGTGGCTGCGCTATTGCTGGTGGCGATTGCCGCTTCGCTCTATTACGCCCATGAGCGTTCGGCACCGCTTCCGGTTGCCGAGAAGCAGGCTGAACAAGCATTGCCGGCGAGCGCGACCGAACCTCCGCTGAAGGCAGATGCTGCCTCGACGAACGTGGCGGCCAGGCTCGACCGCGCACCGCCATCGGCCGTGACACCGCCAGTAGCGAGCAGAATTGGCGTTCCCGACAAGGCCTTGGCGCTGGCGCCGCCGGCCGCCGGCGCGGCCAAGCCCATGCGCGCAAGGAATGGAACCGATGCGGCGGCGAAGCCGGCGGAGGCGGCGCCGACGGTGACGGGATGTCCGGAAGCCGTCGATGCCCTCGGTCTGTGCGCGGCGAACTTGAAACAGGGGAAGCAATAGCATGAGAAAGATAGTCCTGTACTCGCTGCTGCTGGCGGCAATGATGGGCCATGCGATCGCCGTTCTGGCGGCGGCGGAATACAAGATCGTGACCGCTTCGGAACGGGGTACCTATATCAAGATCGGGCGCGATCTCGCCCAGTTCGTGGCGCCGCCGGCGGACATCGCTCTCGAGGTGCTGTCGTCGGCGGGATCGGTGGATAACGTTCGACGTCTGCGTTACGAGCCGGGCGTCAAGTTCGCTCTGGTGCAGTCGGATGTCTATCAGTCCTTTCTCGACATGGCCAGCGGCGGGAACAGCGAGGCGGGCGCGCTGATCCGGCCATTGCGCGTGATCATGCCGCTGTACAACGAAGAGATCTACTTCATCGTCCGGGCTGACTCGGAGCGCAACTACGTACACGAGATCAGGAATGCGAAGATCAACGCTGGCGAGTTGGGGAGCGGCACGGCGCTGACCTCGGCGACGCTCTACCGCCTGATGTTCGGCGAAGCGATACCCGACGCCAGCGCCAGCTACCTGTCGAACGAGGAGGCGCTGGTCAAACTGGTGACTGACAAGACCATCGACGTGGTCGCCGTGGTTGCCGGCCAGCCTGCCAAACTTCTCGTCGATATGAAGCCCGAGGCGCGTCAGCGCATCAAGCTGCTCAAGTTCGATGCCAACCATCCGTCCAGCAAGTCGGTGCTCAGGACCTACTTCCAGGCGAGTGTGCGGGCCAGCAATTATCCCAACCTGCTGACGGCCGACCTGCCCGGGCTGGCCGTCAAGGCGTTCCTCGTCACCTACGACTTCCAGGTGAAGAACACCGAGGCTTACCTGCGACGCTTCGCCCGTTCGCTGTGCCAGAACTTCCCGACGCTGCTCGATAAGGGGCACCCGAAATGGCGCGAGGTCGAGCTTGCCCTGCCGGACCTTGGGCGTGGCTGGAACTACTACGCCGCCACCACTGCTGAACTGCGTTCCTGCATCGGCGGCGAGGCCAAGGGGCGAGTGCAGACGGGATCGCCGCCGGCAAAGGCGTGCTCGCAGCAGGAACGGCTGCTCGGTCTGTGCAAGTAGGCGCCAGTCCGGGGGGCGGGGCACCGGCTGCCCGTTCGGTGGGTTGCTGCGCTCTCCAGTCGGCCTGCGGCCACACGGCGCAGTGGGTGTCCGTCAAGTTGGAAAAGTGTCTGCACTGCCTCAGGCCCGCGTGAATCGACAGCCATGACAAGGGACTTTTCGGCGAGCTTCGACTCGCCTGCGGACCGCCTCGAGTGGTCGGCGACCAAGTGGGAAAAATATCGCGGGCGGGACGTCATTCCGCTGTGGATCGCCGACATGGATTACCCGGTTGCGCCGGCGATCCAGCGCGCCGTCGCGGCGCACGTGCGGCATGGCAATTATGGCTACATGTCGGCGCCGCGCGAACTGGCCGGCGACCTGGTTGCCTACCACGCCGAGCACTATGGCTGGCAGATCGAGCCCGGGTGGATCGTCTGGCTGTCGGGTCTGGTGCTCGGGATCAATCTCGCAGTCAAGGCCTGCTGCGGCGACGGCGAGTCGGCGCTGACCTTTTCCCCCGTCTACCCGCCGTTCCTGAGCGCGGCGCCGACGCAGGGGAGGCGCACGCTGGAAGTTCCCCTGGCGCTCGATGAAGCCGCCTGGCGAGCCGGTGATCTACGCTACCACATCGATTTCGCTCGTCTCGATGCGGCCCTCCTGCCGGATACGCGCCTGCTGCTGCTTTGTCACCCGCACAACCCGGTCGGCAGCTTGTTCTCCCGTGACGAACTTGATGCGCTGGCGGACTTCTGTGTGTGCCACGATCTGTATGTCTGTTCGGACGAAGTCCATTGCGACCTGATTCTCGACGGCACGACGCCCCACGTGCCGTTTGCCCGCGTGCTTGCCGCGCGTTCGTCGACGCATCTGGCGCGCAGCATCACCTTGCACGGGCCGGGAAAAGTCTTCAACCTCGCCGGCTTGGGAATCGCCTGGGCGATCATTCCGGATGCCGGACTGCGCAAGCGCTTCCGCGCCGCCAAGCAGCGCCTGGTGCCGGAGGCCTGTTGTTTTGGCTATACGGCACTGCAGGCCGCGCTGCGCGCTGGCGAGCCCTGGCGTCAGGCGCTGCTCGCCAGGCTGCGCCGGAATCGCGACCAGGTTTCGGCAGCGCTCGACGCCATGCACCTGCCGCACAGCCATCCGGCGGCGACCTACCTGACGTGGATCGACACGCGGCGGCTCGTTGGCAAAGTCGGCAACGCCGCACAGTGGTTCGAGCAGCAGGGCGTCGGCCTTTCGGACGGCGCCGATTTCGGCGCACCCGGGTTTGTGCGACTCAATTTCGCTGCCGGTAGTGCGGTCCTCGATGAAGCCTTGCGGCGCATGCAGGAGGCCGTGTACCGGCTGGATGCCGGCGGCTGAGGGGGCCCGGTGGGTCGCCCTGGCGGTGGTCGCGGCCGCCACCCGGCCCGGCGGTATGTAGCGAGCCTATCGCCCAGGGAAGTCGTGTCGCCGATCAGCACGGCCGGCCGTCGGCCAGTCGCGAAAAGCCGAAACCGCCGCCGACACCCGGTTGAATGCAGATGGTCACGCCCAGCGAGCGGGCGGCGCGGTCGATGTCCGGCGGGAAGCGTGCAAAGGGGATGGCGCGCTCGACGACCGACCTGATGAAAGCGATCTCCTCTTCCTGGTCACCCGCATTGATGACCTTGAAGGATTTCAGGCTGCCGTCGGGATTGATCCGGAACTGCACCGACGCCGTCTTCAGGCCCCGGCTGCGTGGGTCGTTGCGGACGAAGGCGGCGCTGCGGTTGAGGCGCTTGACGACTCCGTCCACATAGAGATCGAGACTGAAGGGCTCGGGCGGCGGCGTGTTCGGTCGCCGCTCGAGCAGGGCGCTACCCTCTTCGTCCTGGCGTGCTTGCTGACGACTGATGTCCCTGGCCATGGCCAGCGAACGTTGGGCCAGCGAAGGCTTGGGCGCGGCCTTGGCCTCGGCGGCGAGTTCGTCGAGGAAACGGTTCATCTCCTGCTTCTCAGCCGCTGACCAGCGTGGAGTCTCGGCGACGGCCGGCGCGGCGGACTTCGGCGCGGTCAATACGCGCGCGCGGGGCGGCTGCCTGGCTGGCGGGGCAACGGTCGGCCGGGTGGGAGCCTTCGGCGTCGGCGCCGCCTTTTCCGGCGGGCGCGCGGGTGCGGGTGGGGCCTCGGCCTGCGGGCGGGCCGACAGGCTGGCTTCGAAGCGCGAGCTGGCGCTCAGCAGGGGAGGCGGCTCCTTTTGTGGAGCGAACAGCACGACGGCGTGCACGACCAGCGAGGCAGCGACCGCCCAGGCCAGAGGGCGCAGACCGGATGGTGCTTCGTAGTAGGGAGGCAGCGCGGGCACAGCGGTTCGGGCATCCGTACTCACTCTCCTGGCGGCCTGCGCAAGCGTTTGCGGTCGTCGAGATCATGGCTTCGTTCCTCGGCCAGTCCTTGCGCGGCGGGAACGGGCATATCGTCGAGAGCGAGGGCCTGTGGGCAAGTGAGCATGTGGTTTTCGGCACGTTCGTCAAGCGCGGTCGCGCCGACATGGCAAGGCGCGACCACCAGGTTAACGACGAGCGCCGGTGTCACCGCCAACGGGCGGCGCCAGCCTTCCGTGCTGGTGGCCCATGCCGGGTCTCCCGGCAGGGCGGCGACACGGGTCCGTGCAGGCGGCGCGAGCAGATCGGTGGAGGGTTCGGCGGCACGGTACAGCGTTTCATGGACTGCCGGCGGGACGCGAGCGTCGACGCGCTCCTGCCTGGCAAGGATCCCTTCCATCATCACATCCTGCGTTCAAGTGGGCGGCCAGTGTACCAGTGGAGCAAGCATGGCGCAGTTCTCGCATTCCGAATTCTCCGGCTCCGGTCAGTGGACGCGCGGCGGCATGATCATGGTATCGGACATGTTCGACAACTCACTGAAGGGGCGTATCGACGGGCTGTGCAATGAACTATCCAGCAGTCGGTCGGCGGCACGCTGAGCTTCTCGAGCCAACATGGCTTGATCGACGTAGCAAGCCTGCCGGTGGTCTCGTCCACCGGACAGCTTCCCGTGAGGTCGCCGGCGAGGCCGGCAGCCAATGATTGGGCGAACAGCGTAGCGCTGGAATCGGCGCCGGCGGCGGGTCGCGGCGAGCAGGACGTGTTCGCGACGCTGGAAAGGCTCGCCGATCTGCGCGCCAAGGGCATCCTCAGTGACGAGGAGTTCTCGGCCAAGAAGACGGAGCTGCTGAGCCGCATCTGACCCACTCCGCCGCTGCCTGTGGGGCGGCATGGCCCTGAATCGGCGGCAGACCGACTACCCCCATGATTGGCGCCTACCCCTTCTTCCCCCATGGCTACCACCGATGGGCTTGTCGGCAAGCGGACGGAAAGCGCCAGATGCGTGATCCTGGTGCACGACGCCGGCCGTTGCCCCGCTTTGGTGCGGAGAAAAGGCGCGATGCTCCCTGAATAGTGCGTGCCGCGGCCAAGCGCCGCCTGCCGGCGCGCCTTCCGAACATCTTTAGTGTTGGCACGCCGCTTGCTTAATGCTCCTCGGAGGAAGACTTCTTCCCGCTTCTTAACCTTCGAGGAGACAACAGATGGTACGTCGCAATTTCATGAAGACCCTGTCGGCGGTTGCCGTCACGGCTGCCTTCGGCCTCAACTCGCTGAGCGCCCTGGCCGCCGAGACGATCAAGGTCGGTGTTCTGCATTCGCTTTCCGGCACCATGGCGATTTCCGAGACGGCTCTCAAGGAGACCGTCCTGATGGCAATCGACGAGATCAACAGCAAGGGCGGCGTCCTCGGCAAGAAGCTCGAGCCGGTGGTCGTCGACCCGGCCTCCAACTGGCCGCTGTTCGCCGAGAAGGCACGCCAGCTCCTGAGCAAGGACAAGGTTGCGGTGACTTTCGGCTGCTGGACCTCGGTGTCGCGCAAGTCGGTCCTGCCGGTCTACAAGGAACTCAACGGCCTGCTCTTCTACCCGGTGCAGTACGAAGGTGAGGAACTCGAGTACAACGTCTTCTACACCGGCGCAGCGCCAAACCAGCAGGCGATCCCGGCGGTCGAGTACCTGATGAGCAAGGATGGTGGTGAGGCCAAACGTTTCGTTCTGCTCGGCACCGATTACGTCTATCCGCGCACGACCAACAAGATCCTGCGCGCTTTCCTGAAGTCCAAGGGCGTCGCCGACGCCGACATCATGGAGGAGTACACCCCCTTCGGGCATAGCGACTACCAGACGATCATCGCCAAGATCAAGAAGTTCTCGAGCGAAGGCAAGAAGACGGCGGTGATCTCGACGATCAACGGCGATTCGAACGTTCCGTTCTACAAGGAATTGGGTAACGCCGGCATCAAGGCGACCGACGTGCCGGTCGTTGCTTTCTCGGTCGGCGAAGAGGAACTGCGTGGCGTCGATACCAAGCCGCTGGTCGGGCACCTGGCCTCGTGGAACTACTTCATGTCGTTGAAGAACGCCGAGAACGACAAGTTCACCAAGCTGTACCGCTCGTGGGCCGTCAAGCAGAAGCTGCCGAATGCCGACAAGGCGGTCACCAACGACCCGATGGAAGCGACCTATATCGGCGTCTACATGTGGAAGCAGGCGGTCGAGAAAGCCAAGTCCACCGACGTCGACAAGGTGATCGCGGCGATGGCCGGGCAGACCTTCAAGGCGCCGTCCGGTTTCACGATCAAGATGGACGAGAAAAACCACCATCTGCACAAGCCGGTGTTCATCGGCGAGATCAAGGCCGACGGGCAGTTCAATGTCGTCTGGAAGACGCCTGGTCCGGTCAAGGCAGCACCGTGGAGCCCGTACATCCCGGGTAACGACAAGAAGAAAGACACGCCGGAAGGCAAGTAAGCGTTGTTCTGCGGGTGCCGGCGGTCAGCCGCCGGCACCCGATCGTGGAGAGAGCATGGGCAAGTCTCGATTTCTGCTGTGTGGTTGGCTGTTGAGCGTTTCGCTTGCGCAGGCGGCCATCGACCCGGCGCTGCTCAAGCCGCTGGCCTCCGAAGATTCCGACACCAAGATCGCCGCGATCACGGCTCTGGCCCAGGCGGCACCTGCCGAGGCGCTGCCGGTGCTCAAGGCGCTGGCCGACGATTCGCTGGCGGTGGCGGGGGAGCGCGTCGTCATCGTTGCCGGCGAGCGGGTTCTCGACGCGGCCAATAACACCGAGATCTCGCCGGCGCCGGCAGCGCGCGAGGTGATCGGGATCAACAACCGTGTGCGCCGAGAACTCTCGGCCGCGCTGGCTGCACTGCGGCTTTTCTCGACGGAGCGCGCGGTGCGCTGGCAGGCGGCACAGGAAGTGACCCTGAGCGCCGATGCGAAGATGCTGCCGTTGCTCGACCGCGCGCTCGCCGCGGAAAAGGATCCCGAGATTCGAACGCGCCTGCAACTCGCGCATGCGCAAGCCAGTCTGGGTTCGACCGACGCCGAAGTCCGCCTCGCGGCAGTCAAGACGCTCGGCGAGAGCAGCGATCCGAAGGTCCGCCAGCTTCTCCTGCCACTCAACGAGAAACGCGGCGATAGCTGGGTGGAGCCCGACAGCGCCGTGCGCGCCGCGGCCGGCACCTCGCTCCGTTCGATCGAGCAGCGGCTGGCCTGGGCCGACAGTCTCGGACGGGCGTTTACCGGCCTGTCGCTCGGCTCGATCCTGCTGCTCGCGGCGCTCGGACTGGCGATCACCTACGGCGTGATGGGGGTGATCAACATGGCCCACGGCGAGTTGCTGATGGTCGGCGCCTACTCGGCATGGGCGATGCAGAGTGTGTTCCGCGCCTATTTGCCCGGGGCGCTCGACTGGTATCTGCTGGCGGCGATCCCCGTCGGCTTTCTCGCCGCGGCGCTGGTGGGCGTACTGATGGAGCGCCTGATCATCCGTCACCTTTACGGCCGTCCGCTGGAGACCCTGCTGGCTACCTGGGGCATCTCGCTGTTCCTGATGCAGGTCGCGCGCACCGTGTTCGGCGCGCAGAACGTCGAGGTTGCCAACCCGGCCTGGATGGCCGGCGGCATCGAACTGCTGCCGAATCTCATGCTGCCGTGGAACCGGATCATCATCGTCGCCTTTTCCATTGCCGTGCTGGTCGCCATGTGGGCGATCCTCAACCTGTCGCGGCTGGGGATGTTCGTGCGGGCCGTCACACAGAACCGGCCGATGGCCGGCTGTGTCGGCGTGCCGACCGGCCGCATCGACACGCTGGCGTTTGGCCTCGGCGCCGGCATCGCCGGCCTCGGCGGCGTGGCGCTGTCACAGATCGCCAACGTCGGGCCGGACATGGGCCAGGGCTATATCGTCGATTCCTTCATGGTCGTCGTTCTCGGCGGCGTCGGGCAACTCGCCGGCGCGGTCTGGGCGGCTCTCGGACTCGGCGTCTTCACCAAGTTCCTCGAAGGCTGGACCGGGGCCGTGGTCGCCAAGATCGTCGTGCTGGTGTTCATCATCATCTTCATCCAGAAGCGTCCGCAGGGGCTGTTCGCCCTCAAGGGCCGCTTCGTCGAATCGTGAGCCGGGAAAAGCGATCATGAACCCTTCACCGGTACCCGTGCCCTTCATCGTTCGCCTCGGACGCAGCTTCGACGCGCGCACCTGGCAGATCGTCGGCCTGTTCGCCGCCTTCGCGCTGGTCGCCGTGCCGGTGATGCACCTCGCGCTGCCGCCCGACCACCCGCTGCATCTGTCGACCTGGTTCATCACGCTGGTCGGCAAGATCCTCTGCTACGCCATCGTCGCTGTGGCGATGGACCTGATCTGGGGCTACGGCGGCATCCTCTCGCTCGGGCACGGCCTTTTCTTCGCGCTTGGCGGCTACGCGTTCGGCATGTACCTGATGCGCCAGATCGGGCGTGACGGCAGCTACCAGAGCGATCTGCCGGATTTCATGGTCTTCCTCGACTGGAAGGAGTTGCCGTGGTTCTGGGCCGGCAGCGACAGCTTTCTGTGGGTGGCGCTGCTGGTGCTCGTCGTGCCGGCGGTGATCGCTTTCGTCTTCGGCTATTTCGCCTTCCGCTCGCGCATCAAGGGCGTGTACTTCTCGATCATCACGCAGGCGCTGACCTATGCGGCAATGCTGCTTTTCTTCCGCAACGAAACCGGTTTCGGCGGCAACAACGGCTTTACCGACTTCAAGCGCATTCTCGGCTACTCGATCACCGCGCCGGAGACGCGTGTCGTCCTCTTCGCGCTGTCGGCTCTGGCGCTGATCGGCACCTTGCTGCTCGCGCGCTATCTGGTGACCTCGAAGTTCGGCCGAGTCCTGACGGCGATCCGCGACGCCGAGTCGCGGGTAATGTTCATCGGCTACAACCCGCTGTGGTACAAGCTGTTCGTCTGGACGCTGTCGGCGATGCTCTGCGCGTTTGCCGGCGCGCTCTACGTGCCGCAGGTGGGGATCATCAACCCGTCCGAAATGTCCGTCGCCAACTCGATCGAGATCGCCATCTGGGTGGCCGTCGGCGGCCGCGGCACGCTGATCGGGCCGGTCATTGGGGCGTTCATCGTCAATCTGGCGAAGAGCTGGTTTACGGTCAGCTTCCCCGAATATTGGCTGTTCTTCCTGGGCACGCTGTTCATCGTCGCCACCCTTTACCTGCCGCAGGGCGTCGTCGGCCTGTGGTTCAAGCTGCGCGGGCGATTCCGCAACGACGATGCCGGGGCGGTCGCGGGCGACGCCAAAGGGGTGCGCGCATGAACGCCGGCGAACTTCACCTGGCGGACCAGGACAACCCGGACTGGGACAGCGGCACGGCCGAACTCGGGCACGTACTGAAACCCGGCCAGCTCGACCTGTCGCACAAGGTCATCCTCTATCTCGAAGACATTACGGTCAGCTTCGACGGTTTCCGCGCTCTCAACAAGCTGTCGCTGACCATCGACGCCGGCGAACTGCGTTGCATCATCGGCCCGAACGGCGCCGGCAAGACGACGATGATGGACGTCATCACCGGCAAGACACGGCCCGACGAGGGAACGGTGTTCTTCGGCCAGACGATCGACCTGACGCGACTGAGCGAACCCGAGATTGCGCACATCGGCATCGGCCGCAAGTTCCAGAAGCCGACGATTTTCGAGAACCACACGGTTTTCGAGAACCTGGAACTGGCCATGAAGACCGACAAGCGCGTCTGGTGCAGCCTTCTGGCGCTGCTCGACTCCGCCGCCGGCGACCGGATCGCCGAGACCCTCGAGCTGATTCGCCTGTCGGCGCACGCCGATCGCCTGGCCGGCCTGCTCTCGCACGGACAGAAGCAGTGGCTGGAGATCGGCATGCTGCTGATGCAGGAGCCGAAGCTGCTGCTGCTCGACGAGCCGGTGGCCGGCATGACCGACGAGGAGACCGAGCGTACCGGCGAGTTGTTTCTCTCGCTGGCCGGCAAGCACTCGCTGGTCGTCGTCGAGCACGACATGGCCTTCGTCAAGCAACTCGGCGGCAAGGTGACGGTATTGCACGAAGGCAGCATGCTCGCCGAAGGGACTCTGGAGGAAGTGCAGGCCGACCAGCGCGTCATCGAAGTCTATCTGGGGCGTTAGGACGACCATGTTGAGTATCAACAACCTGAACCAGTATTACGGCGGCAGCCACATCCTGCGCAACCTCAGCTTCACCGCCGAGGCCGGCAAGGTGACGGCGATTCTCGGCCGCAACGGCGTCGGCAAGTCGACGCTGCTCAAGTCGCTGATGGGCCTGCTGCCGACGAAGAGCGGCAGCATCGAGTTTGCCGGCCGCGACCTGACGCGTGCTGCGTCGCACCAGCGGGTCAAGGCCGGCATCGGCTACGTGCCGCAGGGGCGCGAGATCTTCCCTCGCCTGACCGTGCAGGAAAACCTGCTGATGGGGCTGGCGACCTGTCCCGGCGGCACGCGCGTTCCCGAGCGCATCTTCGAGATGTTCCCGGTCCTGCGCCAGATGCTGCGCCGGCGCGGCGGCGACCTCTCCGGCGGCCAGCAGCAGCAACTGGCGATCGGCCGCGCGCTGGCGATGGGGCCGAAGCTCCTGATTCTCGACGAGCCCACCGAGGGCATCCAGCCGTCGATCATCAAGGACATCGAACGCGCCATCCGCGCACTGGCGGCAAGCGGCGAAATGGCCATCCTGCTCGTCGAGCAGTATTACGATTTCGCGCGTTCGCTCGCCGACCAGTACCTGGTCATGGAGCGTGGCGAGATCATCATGCGCGGGCGCGGCGACGACATGGAGAAGGACGGGGTGCTGGCGGCGCTCGCCGTCTGACGGCGCGGTCGGTGCCTGGCGGCGCGGCACGCTGCCGCTGACGGACCCGTTCGGCAGTGCCGGCGCCGGCACGCCGGTCGGTGCCGATGCTCGCCCGCTTCGCTTCCCACTGATCCGGATCGACCCGTTCGCCGCAGAATCCCGCGCGCGTCGATCGCGCGTGCCGGCAGAATCGTTGAGATGCAAGGCTCCTTCGTTGTATTCTCGGGCGTTGCCCGCTTTCCCTCGCGGGTTCCGCCGAGTCATGGAGGACACCACATGCTGCAACGCGCCGAGACGCTCGAAGACCTCTACAAGGCTCTGTCGCCGCAACCGCTGATCGATCCCGCCGACTTCGCCGCCTTCTACCGCCAGGAAATCAATGCCGTGCGCGGCGGTCAGGTCGTCGAACGGATGAGTCTAGGCTTGAAGCGGGCGCACGGCATCCTGCCGTACAAGGCGCTGCTGATGGGGCACGCCGGCGTCGGCAAGTCGACCGAACTGACACGCCTGACGCGCGAGGTCGAGGACAAGTACCGGGTCATCCGGCTGAGCGCGAGCGAGAGCCTCGACCCGATCAGCTTCCAGCCCTTCGACGTCGTTCTCTTGATGATGATCGAAGTCGCCCGGCGCACGGCGGAGAACAAACCCGCCGGCGCCGGTCGGCGACCCGACGATGCTTACCTGAAGGACATCGAGGACTGGTTCGCCAGCGAGAAGGATATGGTGAGCAGCCGGACGGAGACGACCGCGCAGGCCGCGGCCGGCGCCGGCGTCGCGGGCGACACCCTGTGGGCCAAACTCACCGGTCTGTTCGCCAACATCAAGGGCGAGATCAAATATGCCAGCGTGCGCGACCGGCAGAAGGTGAATTACCGCTTGAGCCGCCTCGACGAACTGATCGGCGCCGCCAACCGCTTGCTCGTGCACTGCAACGACCTCTTGCGTGCGGCGACCGGACACGAGTGGCTGTTCATCTTCGAGGATTTCGACAAGGCCGGGATTTCGCCGAAGCAGACCGAGGATCTCTTCGTCACCTACGCCAACGCCATTCGCGAACTCGACGCCCAGCTGTTGTTCACCATTCCGATCACGCTCGGTTACTCGCCGCGAGCCGGCTCCTTGCCGGTTGCGCAGAGCGCACTCTTCGTCCTCCCCGACACGATGGTCTTCGACCGGGAGCATCGACCGTACGAGCCCGGGCGGGCGGCCATCCGCGCCGTCCTCGAAGCCCGCATGCGGCCCGAACTCTTTGCCGCCGGCGAGATGGAACGGCTGATCGAGGCGTCCGGCGGCAACCTCCGCAACCTCTTCGCGATGACCGCCAGCGCCGGCGATACGGCGCTGCTTCGGGGCGGCCAGCGGATCGAGGCGGACGACGTGAGCGGCGCCATACGGCAACTGCGGACCGACTACGAGCGCCAGCTCGGCGAAAGCCAGTACGACCAGGAAACCGGAGCCGATGGCAAGGCGCGGCCGATCGCCTACGAAGCGAAAGCGGAACGGATGTTGCGCATCTACGAAGGGGATCCGGAAGCCAAGATTCCCGCGCCAGTGCTCTATTCGCTGCTGCGCTCGCGCGCCGTGCAGGAGTTCAACGGCGAGCGCTGGTTCGGCGTGCATCCGCTGGTGGTGGACCTGCTCGTTCGCCAGAACAGGATTGCCCGCCCGGACTCCGGTCGGGTGCCCGGTGGAACCGAATAGATCGCCGCCTCTGGGCAGCATCGCCGACGTCCGCCAGCGGCTCGTCCTCTGGTGCGAGCGCAGCGACTCGGGCCTGGCGCGCGTCGAATTCAGCAGCGAAGGCGCCCGCCGCCGCGTCGTAGCAGGCTTGCGCGAGGACCTGGCGGCGCGTGGCATTCTGCTGCACGAGATCACCCTGCAGACGGTCGCCGACGCCTCGGCACTGGCCAGTGATCTGCTGGCGCACCTTTCGACGCTCGCCCCGGGCGCCGTCTCGATCGACGGATTCGCCAGCGCTCTGCCGCTCGACAGCGCGCAACGCCGGGAAGCGCTCTACCGCTTCAACCTCAAGCGCGAGCCCCTCGGCGAGCAGCCGCAGCGCCAGATCTGGTGGCTGCCGCCGCACCTCGCCGAGGATTTCATTCGCCTCGTCCCCGACCTCGATTCGTGGTTTCTCGTCAAGCTGCAGCTCAGCGAGATCGCTGAAACCACCAGAACCGCCGAAGCGGCAGGCGACCGGCTTGGCGCGCGCGAACGCGGGGCCATCGACACGCGCCTCGACCCGGCGGAGCTGCGCTCGCTGGCCGCGACAACGATCGAGCGGCTGCAGCGCGGTCGGCAGCAGGGACTGACGCAAGCCGAAGCGCAAGACCTGCTGTTGCGTGCGCTCGGCTTCCTGCGCCAGGGCGGCCTCGATCAGGAGGCGAGTCTGCTCGCGGCGCGTTTCCCCGATCTGCTCAATGCGTACCGCCTCTTCGTTTCGGCGGTCGGCAGCGAGTTCCGCAGCTATCGCGATGCGCTGCGTCATGACCTCGAACGCCCCGGGGTCACCGTCAGGGTCCAGGAAGACTTCATCCCGACGGGCAGCGAAACGCTCGACAAGCTGGACACCTACATCGCCGGCTGCGACGCCGTCATCCACCTCGTCGGCGACCTGACCGGCGCGCTGGCGCAGCCGTCGTCGCTGGCGCTGATCCGGCAACGGTACCCGGATCTCGGCCGCCGCCTGCCGCCGCTCGCGCCCTTCCTCGAAGACGGCGCGCCGGCGCTCTCCTACACGCAGTGGGAGGCGTGGCTGGCGCTCTATCACGGCAAGACGCTGCTGATCGCCGTGCCGGAGGACGCGGCGCCACGTGACGCGGGCTACCGCCGCGACGAAGCGCAGCGCGCCGCGCAGCAGGCGCACCTGGCGCGGCTGGCGGCAGTCGAGCGCCATCCCGAAATCCGCTTCGCCAACGCCGACCGCCTCGCCGTCGAGCTGCTCCGCTCGAAGCTGCACGAAATCCTCGCGCGCGCCGGCGTCCGGATGCGGCCGGCCAACCTGCCGTTCGGCAGCCTGGGCGCTCTCTTCAAGGGCCGCGACGCGGCGCTCGCCGACCTCGCCGTCAGTCTCGGCGGTATCCCGGCGAGCCCCAGCGCCGTCGTCGCGCGCGTCATCAACGGCATCGGCGGCGTCGGCAAGACTCGCCTGGCGCTCGAATACGCGTGGCGGCGCGCCGATGACTACAGCGCGCTGCTCTTCGTCGGCGCCGAGTCGCCCGCGGCGCTGCAGCGCCACCTCGCCGCGCTGTGCAGCGCCAGCGTCCTCGATCTCCCGGAGCGGCACGAGACCGACGAGGGCCGCCAGTACGAAGCTGTTCTGAACTGGCTGCGCACCCACCCCGGCTGGCTGCTGATCGTCGACAACGTCGATTCCGAAGACGCCGCGGCGGCGGCCGAGGCGCTGCTGCCGCGACTCGCCGGCGGCCACGTCGTCCTCACCAGCCGGCTCGCCCACTGGAGCGGCCGCCTGGCGCTGCCGTCGCTCGAAGTGCTCGCGCGCAAGGACGCCGCCAACTTCCTGGTGGCGCGCAGCCAGGAGCGGCGGCGCCCGCGCACCGACGATGCCGCCCTGGCGGCGCAGCTCGCCGACGAACTCGGGGGCCTGGCGCTGGCGCTCGAACAGGCCGGCGCCTACATCGCGCAGCGCCGGCTGAACTTCGCCGAGTACCTGGCCGAATGGCACAGCCAGCGTGAGAAGGTGCTCGCTTGGTACGACGCGCGCCTGATGCAGTACCCGAAGAGCGTCGCGATCACCTGGCAGACCAGCTTCGACCGAGTCGGCGAGCCGGCGCGGCGGCTGTTGCAGCGTCTCGCCTGGCTGGCGCCGGAGCCGATTCCCGAATCGCTGCTCGCCGTCGCCGTACCCGAAGACGCCGGCGAGGCGCGCGCGACCGCCGGCGCGCCGGCCGACAGCCTGGCCGCGCTGGTGGAACTGGAGTCGTATTCGCTGGTCCGGCGCGCCAGCGACGCGCCGAGCTTCACGATCCACCGGCTGCTGCAGGAAGTGAGCCGACGCCCGCGCGACGATACGGCGCCGGCCGCCGCCGCCGCGCTGCGCGCCGCGCTGGCCTGGGTCGATGCGGCTTTCGTCGGCGATCCCGGCGATGTCCGCGACTGGCCGCTGCTCGACGCGCTGGCGCCGCACGCACTGGCCGTCGCTCGCTATGCCGACGCGGCCGGAATCGCCGATCCCACGGCCCGGCTGCTCAATCAAGTTGGCTTGTTGTTGCTGGAGAAGGCACGCTACGCCGAAGCCGAGCCGCTGCTGCGCCGCGCGCTGGCGATCGACGAGGCGAGCTTAGGCGACGCGCACCCCAAAGTCGCGATCCGCCTCAACAACCTGGCCCAACTGCTGCAGGAGACCAACCGCCTGGCCGAAGCCGAGCCGCTGATGCGCCGTGCCCTGGCGATCGACGAGGCAAGCTTCGGCGACGCGCACCCCAACGTCGCGCGCGACCTCAACAACCTGGCCCAACTGCTGAAGGCGACCAACCGCCTGGCCGAAGCCGAGCCGCTGATACGCCGCGCGCTGGCGATCGACGAGGCGAGCTTCGGCGACGCGCACCCCGAAGTCGCGATCGACCTCAACAACCTGGCCCGACTGCTGCAGGACACCAACCGCCTGGTCGAAGCCGAGCCGCTGATGCGCCGCGCGCTGGCGATCGACGAGGCGAGCTTCGGCGACGCGCACCCCAATGTCGCGCGCCACCTCAACAACCTGGCCCAACTGCTGCGGGCGACCAAGCGCCTGGCCGAAGCCGAGCCGCTGCTGCGCCGCGCGCTGGCGATCGACGAGGCGAGCTTCGGCGACGCGCACCCCAGGGTCGCGCGTCACCTTAACAATCTGGCCGGACTGCTGAAGGCGACCAAGCGCCCGGCCGAAGCCGAGCCGCTGCTGCACCGCGCGTTGGCGATCGACGAGGCGAGCTTCGGCGACGCGCACCCCACGGTCGCGATCGACCTCAACAACCTGGCCCAACTGCTGCAGGCGACCAACCGCCTGTCCGAAGCCGAGCCGCTGATGCGCCGCGCGCTGGCGATCGACGAGGCGAGCTTCGGCGACGCGCACCCCAGGGTCGCGATCCACCTCAACAACCTGGCCCAACTGCTGCAGGCCACCGACCGCCTGGCCGAAGCCGAGCCGCTGATGCGCCGCGCGCGGCGAATATTCGTCGCCAGCTTCGGCAGCGAGCACCCCAACTCACAGATAGTGAGAGCCAACACCGTCGCCCTGCTGCAGAAGATGGGCCGGAGCGACGACGAGATCGCCGACTGTCTGGCGCGCGACCCCGGCGCCAAGCCCGGCGGCGACTCGTGACGGCGCCGCGCCGGTCCCCGGCGACCTCTCCGACGATGGCACACGCCCTGCCAGCAGCCCGCAGCCAGACCCCAGACCCCAGACCCCAGACCCCGTTTTCCCGCGGAGCGATCAATGAAAGAAACACTCGAAATCAAATCCCCCTGGACGATGGTCCCGATGGAATACATCGACCTTTGCATTGCCGAGATCAGGAATGCTCTGCCACCCGATCACCCGCTGCAGGAGCATGCGCTCTACCCCGGAATCAAGTGGGAGCGGCGGCCGATCTTCATCGTCGATGACGACACCACCGGCGGGTGGATCCGCATGGACTTCGAGCACAAGAAACGCTGGCGGAAGACGAAGTTCAAGGTGCCGGCGATGCAGGTGTTCAAGGCCCACTCCGAACTCGCGGCGATGATCGAAAGCGACCATCTCGCCGAACTGGCCAGCTATCGCGCCGTTGCCACTGGAGAATGAGGCGCCTCCGCGGCGCTTCGGCTCGCCCGGCCGGCGCGCAATCCGCTGAAGCGGCAACGCATGTCCTGAACCCTTGCGGGCCAGCCCCTCACCTTGCGGTGGGGGTGCCGAAGCTTGCCGGCGCCGGCGGAAGACAAGGCCAGCCGGCCGCTCGCCCTTGGGTGGCGAGGCAGGCGGAGCGGTTGCAAAGTTGTTGAGTTGGTGAACTCGCCGCAGGACAAGACCGCCGGTCCCTCGCGCTACGGCGCCGGGTGGGCGATGTCCAGAACCATCGCGACGATTCGACAGCTATCGCTCGACAACCGGGTTGCCTGCCGTTCAAGCTCTGACAGGAGCGCGGCCGAGCTTTCAGCATGGCGCAGGCACGCTCGCTTTTTCGGCCCCTCCAGCCAGAAGTCGCAGCCGAACCAGCCGACCAGATAGATGCCATGCGCGGTGTCGAGCGCTTCAAGATAGCGTTCCTTCAACTGGTTTTCCATCGCGCTCATCAGGTCTTCGTTCCAGCAGCCCTTGGTCTCGATGATCAGTACGAGAGGAGAGCCGTCGGCCGCCCGAGTCTCGACCTTGAGGTCGGTGCGCTCGCCGATCCCGCTTTCCCGTAGATTCCTCACCTGTACCTCGCGATCGATGACCGAACCGGGGAGATCACGTCGCAGATGATGCAGCACGAAATCCGACAGCCGGTCCTCGCCCTTCGGCCTTCCGGAGCGTTGGTCCCGTTCCACGTTCCATAGGAAAGGCGCCAGTGGCGTGTCTCCCTGCAGCAGTCTCTGTAGCCGCGCGAGCGAGGCCAGGACCGCGTTGGTCAGTTCCGCGCAGTTGCGTACGAGATGTGCGTCGGTTCGTTCGAGGAACTGCAGCAGCATTGATGGGCGGATTGGACACCAATTCCTTTCGCGCAGGGCCGAGCGGGCAGAGAGCAGGCTTTCTACCAACCCGTGCTGTCCGGGAAATCGATCGCACAAGCTCTGCAGGACGGCGACCGACTGAACCGTCGCCGCTGCCGAGAGCTGTCCGACACAGCCGTCGCGCAGGCGGGCGACGTGATCGCGGCTGGTGGGGGAATAGACCTGCATGCTTGGGCGTACGGGATCGGTGGCCGCCGGGAAGCGCTCCTCGAGCCAGAGATACAGATCACCCAACTGCGACTCGTGCAGCGCGGCAAGCCAGTGGTATCGACCTGCCAGCTTGCTCCAGAGAGCTTCTCCGTACGCGGGATCCTGCTGGCTCCTCGCCCACAGCGGCGGCCAGGCCGCACTCGGTGCATGCTCCATCAGCATTTCGGCGAGTTCGAGAGAACGACCTGTCTCCGCGGCTCCCGAGTCGACCGCTGCCGCGAACTCGGTCAAGGCCAGACTGACCGCGGTCGCATCTTGCCGGTTGAGCAGCACTTTCAGGAAAGCCTTGCGCTGGTCCGGGTCGGTCAGCCGCTGCAGGTAGGCATGGACCATTGCCGCTGCCTGCGGTGACCAGACTGCCTGCAGGTCACCGAGGCCGGTGAAGTGGCGACTTTCCACGGCAACTTCCTTGTCGAGTTGCTGGCCGATTTCGGCAAGCACGCGATCCGGAAACCTCTCGCTGGCTATCCTGAGCAGCCTACCCCGGACAGGGGCGCTGGGTTCAAAGGGATACGACAAGATGGAGGGAAGCCACGCCGACCATCGCTCTTCCGTGGCTGCACCAAGCCAGCCGGCCCGTTCATGTCCCAGCAGCGCGAGGGCAAGGTGGGTGGCGATGTCTGAATAGGAAATCTCTCCGTCGGGCAAGCCGATCCCCAGCTCGGAAAGCGAAATGGCCGTCGCCCACGACTGGGCGCAATCGAGGATTCTCATTCGCTGCGCCGGGTTGGCGCGCTCCCAGCCAGGCGTCTTAAGAATGGGCGTAAACGGCAAAACGGGGTATCCCGCAGCGCCGTCTTTCAGGCTCAGTTCCTGCCATAACCGCATCCAGACCCCGGTATCGCCGCACGCATGGTCGTCGAGGGCGTTCTGCACCCGCTCTGCCGGTGGAGGGTCCAGCCGACGCTCGCCCTGCGATCTCCTCTGCTCGAACTCAAGTTGACGCGCGTGCGCTTCCCGGGCGTCCCTTTCGGCGTCCGTGCCGAGCCAGATCGGCTCGACTAAGGGAGCGACGGCATCAGCAAGCGGAGAGAAAGAATGGGGAGCATCCCGGCAGGCCGCTTCAAACAGCCGGTTCGTCCAGTCGTTGTCGGCATTCGGTGAAAACACCCTCCGCAGGCAGGAGGCCAGACGCGTCTTCTGCTGCTCATCGGCGGTCGCTTCGTATTGATCCAGCAGCCAGGGCAGGTCTTCGGGGAGCAGCAGGGGATTCTCCGCGTAGACGAGCGGCACGAGTTGCTCTGCCGGGTCGTTGACCAGAGGAAGGATGGCGAGCACCAGCCTCCTGCGCTTCCCGGCGTCGAACGCAAAGGGGTGCGCACCGTCAGCCGTTTCGCTACGGCGGGTGAACAGCTTCTCGTAACGCTGCAGACACCGCCATGCGACCGGTGCGAAGGCCCGGCAAATGGCGGGGTCGTCCAAACACTGCCAGGCTCTGGCGACGATGGCGTTTGCCAGGTCGTCATGACCGAAATCGAAAGGTGAGCGCTCGCTCGCCTCCAGCCAATCCAGCGCGACAAGGAGGTCGGACGGGCCGAAACGATCGACGAGTTTCCCCGGAGAATAGCGGTAGGGGCCCAGGCATTGCCAATCGCCGTCTCTGCCGAAACCGTCGAACAGTTCCCGCGTATCGACATGATGCGGCCACAAACGGGTCAGGAGGAGCGACCGCAATTCCTGGTTCGTCGCGGAGGTTCCGATCGCCAGCGAACGCAGGCGAGCCAGGACCGCGCAATCGCCCAGTTCGGCCGCCAGCTTCGCAGCCGCGTAGCGAATGCGCGGCGCTTCGTCGTCATCGAGCGCGAGCTTGGCCGCCAGCTCCGCCAGTTCGTCTGCCCGACAGGCGGAGGCGATCTGCAGAGCGGCGGCACGCACGTCTTCGGGCAAACTGCGGTCTGGCAGCCAGCGCCGCAACCGTTCGCTGAGGCCGGCATGCGCCAGCTTGCGGAAATGAGGACGCGTTTCCCGATCCCACAAATTCACCTCATTGCGCCGGAAGGCTTGCAGCAGTTCATCGAGCAGCCTCGCCTTGCGCGGCGCATCGAGCGCCCCGAGATCGCCGCGCAGCAGCAGCGCCGGCTCGGTCGCCACGAGGATGTCGAACAGCGCGGGCGAGAGGCTCGCCAACCAGGCCGTCAGTTCCGACAGTCGCGGCGGTAGGCGCGGGTCGCCGCCGCCGCGCAACAATGCGAGCAGTCGTTCGGGGTCTGCCACGCGCTCGGCAAGATAGTCGGCGGTCAGGTACTCGGCCCAGCTCTGGTGCCCGAAGCCCAATCGCTGATGGCCGCGGGTGGTAAATAGGGCGGTGTTCAGCACCTCCTTCAGCGCCTGGTCATCGACCCGGACACGCAGCCTGCCGGCGCGTTCGTTCTCGCCGAGGATCTCTGCGGGCGACAGGTCATCCGGCGCCACTTCCAGTGCTTGTCCCAGCCATACCGACTGCCTGTTTCCCAACAGCAGCATGGCGGCGATACGCCCGGCTATTGCCAGGCGCTGGTCGGTGCTCAAGCGACCTCGGAAAGCGGCCTGAAGTCGACTCTGAGATAGTTCGTCCGCCAGCAGGCGGCAGCCCTGGCGAAAGATCTCCTGTTTCGTGGCCGGCAGGCAATCGTTCTGCTTCTGGATTTTCAACAGCATGCGCAGCGTGTTGGGCAAGGCGGCGAAGGTCGCGATCTCCAGGTCATGAACCTGCTGCAGGAAACCTGCCGGATCGATCTGGTAATCGCGCGCCGCGTTTTCGACGTCGCGCCGGCACAGCGGCACGAGTTCGTAGACACGGGGGGCCGCGCCGGCCTCGTTCGCTGCAGTCTGGCACTGCTCGTCTGCTTGCCGTTCGACATCGGCGTTCTCGCGGGGCCATAGCGCACCGAGTTCATCGGCAAGACCGTATGGCCATTCGGCCGTGCGACAACTCAAACGCAGGAGCAACCTGTCCCGCGGCAATTCCCTGAGCGCTCGCAGCAGCAGGCGGGCGGCGTTGGGAATGATCAGGAGGCACTCGTCGAGACCATCGAGGAACAGGTAGAGCCTGTGCGCTCCCTGTCGCCAGTGCAGCACGCTTGGCGAGTCGAATGCGGCGGGCACCAGATCGGCCGAGCTGTACTCATTGAGCCGCAGAGAGTGGACGGCCTGACCGGCTGCCGCGAGTGCGTCCGCCTCGTCCTGCATCAGCGTGGATTTTCCCGCGCCGGGCTCGCCAAGCAGCATCAAGAGCGGAATGGCACGCAAGGCTTCCAGCCGGCGCAACTCCGGATTGTAGTGGCGGCCGAACTCGCACTCCGGATCGGGCAGGAAACCATCCACGTCGAGGTTCAAGTTGGCGCCCATAGGCAGCCAGTAGCGCTGCCAGCGATGGTGAATGTTTGTGCTCATGGGCCCGCCATCCGGGCTGGCGAGACAGGCAGCGTCCCGTCGTTGGTCGATGAGCCAGGGTGCCGACGGCTGCGCATGGTCATTGAGCTGTCCTTGCGGTGAGTTACACATGATCGGCGTATTGACGAGCAGCGACAAGGTTACTCGAAGGGATTACGGGAAGCTCTTCTGCGCCAGGAATGCCGGATCCCCTGCAGGATTCGTCGCTCATCCGGGCCGTCGATCTGGCACCCGAGCGCTGGCACTCGAGCGTTCGCGAAGAACCGACGCGCGCGTCCGGCGCGCCCGCTTCATATCTTCCTGTTTGATCTTAGCGGCACGTCGGGCCGGTGTCCATCGCGGCGGCCGGCGTGGCCGCCGTGTGACAGCCGCTGCGGCAAGCGGGTTCTTGGGCAGAGAAAGCTGTCGCCGGCTATCGACGCCGGCGAGCGGCGCGGCTGGCGCGAAACATCGCCGCTCCCGAAGCCTGCGCTTCGAAGACGCGCTCGCCTGGCGGGCTCCGCAGCCGCATTTCGCCTGCACACGGCTGGCCGATGCTAAAGTGCCGTCCTTGCGATGTCACTGCCCAAGCCATGCCGAAGCTCGCCTTACGCGATGTGCCTGCCGATCTGCCCCGGTGCTCGAAGCCGGCGACGCCGGCCCGCCGCCGTTCGTTCGAACGGCACCATGGCAGGAGAAACCCGCGCTCCACGAAGATCCTTTCGCTCTGCCCGAACATCTCTTCGGCGAGATCATGAGCGGCCGTCTGCTCTCCCCGGCGCGGCCGGCCCCACGGCTGGCGCGCGCACTGTCGTCGCTCGGCTCGGCGCGCGCGCGGCGGTGGGCGGATTGAGCGAGAGCTTGCGGCTGGCGTCCGGCGCCGTGCGGGCGATCGAGGAAGCGGCACGGCCGGGCTGGCCGGGACGCCTGACGCTCGGTTTCGAGCGGCGCGGCGAGCGGACGCTGCTGGCCCGCTGCGAACACTTCGGGCCGCTGCGCGTGCAGAAGGCGCTGTACCCGGAGGGGCCGGCGGTCTGCCAGGCGATCGTCCTGCATCCGCCGGGCGGCATCGCCGGCGGCGACAGTCTGGAAGTCGTGCTGACCGCGGCGGCGGGGGCGCATGCGCAGTTGACGACACCGGGTGCCGGCAAGTGGTATCGTTCCGGCGGCCGGCGCGCGCGGCAGTCCTTGCATGTGCGCGTCGACGAGCAGGCCATCGTCGAGTGGCTGCCGCAGGAAACGATCGTTTTCGACGGCGCCGAGGCCGAGCTGGAGACGCGGGTCGAACTGGCCGCCGGGGCGTTGTACTGTGGCTGGGACATTCTCTGCCTGGGGCGGACCGCCTGCGGCGAGCGTTACACTCACGGTGGGCTCGATCTGGCGACGCGCATCGAGCAGGCCGGGCGGCCGCTGTGGATCGAGCGGGGCGGTCTGCGTGGCGGTTCGCCGTGGCTGGCCGCGACGGCCGGCCTCGGCGGCCTGCCGGTGAGCGGGACGCTGCTGCTCGCCGGCCGCCCGGTCGAGCCGGAATGGCTGGCGGCGTGCCGCGCCGTGCCGCTCGCCGCCGGCTTGCGGGCCGGCGTCACGGCGCTGCCCGGCGTGCTGGTGGCGCGCTGCCTTGGGCCGGCCGCCGAACCGGCAAGGGCGTGGCTGGTCGAAGTCTGGCAGCGCCTGCGGCCGCTGGCGCTGGCCCGGGTGGCCGTGCCGCCACGCCTCTGGAGTACCTGATTCTGCTGAAAGGGAGCAATGGAACTGACACCGAGAGAGAAGGACAAGCTGCTGGTCTTTACCGCCGCGCTGCTCGCCGAACGGCGGCGTGCGCGCGGTCTCAAGCTCAACTACCCGGAAGCCGTCGCCCTGATCAGCGCGGCCATCGTCGAAGGCGCCCGCGATGGCCGGACGGTAGCCGAACTGATGAGTTACGGCACGACGCTGCTTGCCCGCGACGACGTCATGGAAGGCGTGCCGGAAATGATCCACGACATTCAGGTGGAAGCGACGTTTCCCGACGGCACCAAGCTGGTCACCGTCCATCACCCGATCATCTGAGGAGGCGAGCCATGATTCCCGGAGAAATACTTGTCCAGCCCGGCGAGATCGAGCTCAACGCTGGTCGCGAGACGATCGGGCTCGTCGTCGCCAACACCGGCGACCGACCGATCCAGGTCGGATCGCACTACCACTTCGCCGAGACCAACGCCGCGCTGTCCTTCGATCGAGCGGCGGCGCGCGGCTTCCGGCTCGACATCGCCGCCGGTACGGCGGTGCGTTTCGAGCCCGGGCAGACGCGCAGCGTGCAACTCGTCGCGCTCGCCGGCGATCGCCGGGTTTACGGTTTCACTGCCGCTGTCATGGGAGCCCTCGAATGAGCGTCCGCATCTCGCGCCAGGCCTATGCCGAAATGTTCGGGCCAACCGTCGGCGACCGCGTCCGCCTCGCCGACACCGATCTGTGGATCGAGGTCGAGCGGGATCTCACCGTTTATGGCGACGAGGTCAAGTTCGGCGGCGGCAAGGTGATCCGCGACGGCATGGGGCAGGGCCAGAAGGTCGCCGCGGAAGTCGCCGACACGGTGATCACCAATGCGCTGATCGTCGACCACTGGGGTATCGTCAAGGCCGACATCGCCATCAAGGGCGGCCACATCGCTGCCATCGGCAAGGCCGGCAATCCGGACATTCAGCCGGGCGTGACGATCGCCATCGGCGGCGCCACCGAGATCATCGCCGGCGAAGGGATGATCGTCACCGCCGGCGGCATCGACAGCCATATCCACTTCATCTGCCCGCAGCAGATCGACGAGGCGCTGATGTCGGGCGTGACGACGATGCTGGGTGGTGGCACCGGCCCGGCGACCGGCACCTACGCAACCACCTGTACTCCCGGACCCTGGCACATCCACCGCATGCTCGAAGCCGCCGAGGCGTTTCCGATGAACCTCGGCTTCCTCGGCAAGGGCAACGTGTCGCTTCCTGAACCCTTGCGCGAGCAAGTGCGCGCCGGAGCCATCGGCCTCAAGCTGCACGAGGACTGGGGAACGACGCCGGCGGCGATCGACAACTGCCTGGCGGTGGCCGACGCGATGGACGTGCAGGTGGCGATCCACACCGACACGCTCAACGAATCGGGCTTCGTCGAAACGACGCTTGCCGCCTTCAAGGGGCGAACGATCCACACCTTCCATACCGAGGGTGCCGGCGGCGGCCACGCACCGGACATCCTGCGCGCCGTCGGCGAGACCAACGTCCTGCCCTCGTCGACCAACCCGACGCGGCCCTACACGGTGAATACCGTCGACGAACACCTCGACATGCTGATGGTCTGTCACCACCTCGACCCGGCGATCGCCGAGGACGTCGCTTTCGCCGAAAGCCGCATCCGGCGCGAGACGATCGCCGCCGAGGACATCCTGCACGACCTCGGCGCGCTGTCGATGATGTCGTCCGACTCGCAGGCGATGGGCCGCGTCGGCGAAGTGATCATCCGCACCTGGCAGACGGCGCACAAGATGAAGGCGAAGCGTGGCCACCTGCCCGCCGCAGCGGGTGATCCGGCGAGCGCGCATGACAACTTCCGCGTCAAGCGTTACCTCGCCAAGTACACGATCAACCCGGCGATCACGCATGGCATCAGCCATCTCGTCGGTTCGATCGAAGTCGGCAAGCTCGCCGATCTGGTGCTCTGGAAGCCCGCTTTCTTCGGCGTCAAGCCGTCGTTGATTGTCAAGGGCGGGATGATCGCCGCGGCGGCGATGGGCGACCCCAATGCGTCGATTCCGACGCCACAGCCAGTGCACTACCGGCCGATGTTCGGCGCCTTCGGGCGGGCGCTGCGAACTTCGGTGACCTTCGTCTCACAGGCGGCACTCGCCAATCCCGAGGTGGCGGCGCTGCAGTTGAGCAAGCCGCTGGTCGCCGTTCGCGGGACGCGCGGGATTGGCAAACCCGATATGGTGCATAACTACGCGACGCCGAAGATCGACGTCGACCCCGAAACCTATGTCGTCCGCGCCGACGGCGAACTCCTGGTCTGCGAACCGGCGAGCGTGCTGCCGATGGCGCAACGTTACTTTCTCTTCTGAGGGGCGGATGCTTTTTGCCGAATCGTTTGCCGCAGCCGGGGCCCCGGCCAGCGACCGCCTGGTATTGCCTTACGACGCTCGTCGCAAGAGCCGGCAGCGCGTGATGCTGGCGAGCGGCGAGGAGTTGGGCTACGTTTTTCCTGCCGGCACCGTCCTGCGCCACGGCGATCGCCTGCTGACCGGCAGCGGGCGTGTTGTCGCGGTCGAAGCCGCTCCGGAAGAACTGCTCGAAGTCCGCGCCGCTGACAGCCTGCAACTGACCCGCGCCGCCTATCATCTCGGCAACCGGCACGTTCCCGTGCAACTGGCCGAGGGCTGCCTGCGCTTTCAGCCGGATCATGTTCTGGCCGAAATGCTGATCGGGCTCGGCTGTCTGGTGGAGGCGGTGCAGGCGGCTTTCGATCCCGAGGGCGGTGCCTATGGCAGCCATGCCCACGCTGCTGGAGGAGGGCACGCCTACCGGCCGTCGCGCGAAGCGACGGCCGCCTCGCCACGCGCTGCGCACGACCCCGGGCATGGCGCGCATCGCTCGCCGGCGAAGATCCACGAGTTCAAGTGAATCTTGCCCTGCCTCGCCTCCTGCAACTCGCCAGCCCGGCCCTCCCGGTTGGCGCCTACACGTACTCGCAAGGCCTCGAGTGGGCGGTCGAGGCCGGTCTGGTACACGATCAGGCGACTGGCGAGCAATGGATCGCTGGGCTGCTGGAGCACGCCGTCGGCCGCTTCGAAGCACCGTTGGCGGCCTGTCTGCAGCGCGCCTGGGCGGCTGGCCAGACGGCTGAGGTCGAGCGGCTGAATGCCGACTTCCTGGCCAGTCGCGAGTCGTCCGAGTTGCGCGCCGAGACGGTGCAAATGGGCTATTCGCTGCGCCGCCTGCTGCACGATCTCGAGGACTTTCCGGTGCCGCCTACGCTCGATGCCATGCCTGAAGTGGCTTTCCCAACCGCTTGGGCACTCGCCAGCGCGGTCTGGGAGATACCGACGGTGGACTCGCTGACCGCCTATCTCTGGTCCTGGTGCGAAAACCAGGTCATGGCCGCGCTCAAGAGCGTACCCCTCGGGCAGGCAGCCGGGCAGCGTCTGCTGTTGGCGCTCGGTGGCCGCATTCCAGTGCTGGCGGAGCAGGCGATCGAACTTCCCGAAGCGGCATGGAGTAACTTCGCTCCCGGTCTCGCGCTGGCGTCGAGCAGCCACGAAACACAGTATTCGAGACTCTTCCGATCATGAAAGACCACGACGCGCCCATCACCCGGCGACCCGCGCTGCGTATCGGCATCGGCGGGCCGGTCGGCTCAGGCAAGACCGCGCTCACTCTCGCCCTGTGCCTCGCCCTGCGTGATCGGTACAGCCTCGGTGTGGTGACCAACGACATCTACACGGCCGAAGACGCGCGCTTCCTCGTCCAGCATGCGGCGCTGCCGCAGCAGCGCATTCTCGGCGTCGAAACCGGTGGTTGCCCGCACACCGCGATCCGCGAGGACGCCTCGATCAACCTCGAAGCCGTGGACCGGCTGACGACGACCTTCCCCGACATCGAGATCGTTCTCGTCGAATCGGGTGGCGACAACCTGGCGGCGACCTTCAGCCCCGAACTCTCCGACCTGACGATCTACGTCATCGACGTCGCTGCCGGCGACAAGATACCGCGCAAGGGCGGGCCGGGGATTACCCGCTCCGACCTGTTGGTGATCAACAAGATCGATCTGGCGCCGCTGGTCGGTGCCTCGCTCGAGGTGATGGAGCGCGATAGCCGTCGCATGCGTGGCGAGCGGCCGTTTGTCTTCAGCAACATGAAGACCGGGCAGGGGTTGCCGGAGATCATTTCTTTCATCGTGGCGAACGGTCTCTTCTCAGCCGTCATTCGTCCCGTAGGTGCTCGGGGCTGATGGGACACCACCCGGGGCGCCACGGTAATCGCTCGGCGGGCGGTAGTCGCTAGGCGGGCGGTAATCGTTCGAATGCCGGTAGTCGTTACGGTCGCGGCTACGTTCCTTGCTGTCCCGCTTGGCTTCTTTCCTGCCGCGGTCATATCCTTCTCGGTAGTCTCGAGAGTTGTAGTTCTGGTTGAAACTCGCCCGTTCGCCATCGCGATAGCCGCGCTCGTACGCCGAGTTGCGGTCGGATGACGGGTAGCGGTCGTACGAGTAATCGTCGTAGCGATGGTCGTACGACGAGTTGGAGTCGCAGCCTGCCATGGCGAGCAGGGCACCAAGGCCGGCTATGACGGACAAGCGCTTGACGTGGATGGACATGGGGCATTCCTCCTGGATTGAACGGTATCTGCCGCCACGGAGCGTTCGCCGGCGCGGCGACGGCTCGGCGCCTGTGCGCGGTCCCTATTCCGGTAACGGCAGCGCGCAGATCATCGGTCAGTGGTCGGGTCGTGGGCAGCATAAACCATTTTGCTCAGCCTGTGGACGTCGTTCCATCGATGGCGGGTGTCCGCACGACACCCAGCCCCGACCCTGTGCTCAGCCCTCGCGGGAGAGCCTGCGCTTGCCCGAGGGTGAAGACCACACCGCGACAGGACCGCCTGTACGCGATCGTCGCGGCGTTCTGCCGCGGCACGCGACGGCAGCCGGTTTTTTGTGCATAATCGGCCGATGAACGGGAACGCGCGCTCTTGTCTTTACGACGAACGACAACTGGATGTGGTGCTCGACGGTATGGCCAGACGCTTGACGGGTCTGCTCGGTGGCAACGCCGATATCGTCCTGGTTGGTGTTCTCCGGCGCGGTGTGCCGCTGGCATCGCGGCTGGCCGAACGGCTGGACAAGCTGGGAGTTCGCTCTGCCTGGCGGCTGGACCTCGAGGTGAAGCGCTACGGCGACGACCTTGCACTGCTGTATCCGGAAACGCGCCTGACCGAGCGGCAGGTGCCGGCCGGCGTAGCCCTGGCGGAGAAGACGGTGGTGGTGGTAGACGATGTCCTTTACCGGGGCCATTCGCTCCTGCGGGTCGTGCAGTTCCTGGCGGCGCGGGGCGCGGGGCTGATCCGCAGCGTCGTTCTTGTCGACCGCGGCGTCAGCCTGCTGCCGATTCATGCCGACGTTACGGGAATTCGTCTCGACGTCGCTCCGGGCTCGATCATCGAAGTCCATGTGCCGCCATACGAGGCGGATTTCTGCGTGGAACTGGTCCAGCCGGGCCGCCAGGAGTGACGGTCTGCCGTAGCGAAGGGCCAATCCCCGTCAGTTGCGAGCTCTGGCGCCTTGGGTGCCGGCCCGTCACTGTGCTAGAATGCTGATTTTGCTGGTGAGCTTGTCGCGCTGCCGCCATGTCTCCGTGGCTTCCGGCGTCGCCAGTCGTTGGCGCGAACGTCCGGTCCCGTGGGTTCCGGCGGTCTGACCCAGGAAGGGCACGGCGAGATCGCCGCGGGGCCGGCCTTGGGCGACCAGCGCGCGTGTCGGACACCTTCAAGCCAGAGCAGACCTCTGGCTTTTCCATTTCTTCTGAGGTTGCCCTATGCCGATTGTCACACTGCCTGACGGTTCTCAACGGGAGTTCGCGCAGCCGGTCACCGTGGCCGAGGTGGCGCAAAGCATTGGCGCCGGTCTGGCGCGCGCGGCCCTCGCCGGCAAGATTGATGGTCGTCTGGTCGATACCTCCTTCCGCATCGATACCGACGTGCATCTGGGCATCATCACCGAGAAGGACCCCGAAGGTCTCGAAGTGATCCGGCACTCGACCGCGCACCTGATGGCTTACGCGGTCAAGGAACTCTTCCCGGCGGCGCAGGTGACGATTGGCCCGGTGATCGAAAACGGCTTCTACTATGACTTTGCCTGCGAGCGCCCGTTTACGCTCGAGGATCTGGCGGCGATCGAAAAGCGGATGACCGAACTCGCCCGCCGCGATCTGCTCGTGCAGCGGGAAGTTTGGCAGCGCGATGAGGCCATCGCTTTCTTCAAGTCGATCGGCGAGCACTACAAGGCCGAGTTGATCGATGCCATTCCGCCCGGCCAGGAAGTGTCGCTCTATCGCGAGGGTGATTTCGTCGACCTCTGTCGCGGCCCGCACGTACCGTCGACAGGCAAACTGAAGGTGTTCAAGCTGATGAAGCTGGCGGGTGCCTACTGGCGCGGCGATCATCGCAACGAGCAGCTGCAGCGGATCTACGGTACCGCCTGGACTCGGAAGGAAGATCAGGACGCCTACCTGCACCTGCTCGAGGAGGCGGAAAAGCGCGACCATCGCAAGCTGGGGCGGCAACTGGATCTGTTCCACCTGCAGGACGAGGCACCGGGAATGGTCTTCTGGCACGCCAAAGGGTGGACGATCTGGCAGGAAGTTGAGCAGTACATGCGTCGTCTGCTTGGCGAGAACGGTTATTGTGAAGTCAAGACGCCGATGATCATGGACCGCACGTTGTGGGAGCGCTCGGGCCATTGGCAGAACTATGCCGAGCACATGTTCACCACGGCGTCCGAGAACCGCGACTACGCGATCAAGCCGATGAATTGTCCCGGCCACATCCAGATCTTCAATCAGGGTTTGCGCAGCTATCGGGACCTGCCGTTGCGGCTGGCCGAGTTCGGCTCGTGTCATCGTAACGAGCCTTCCGGCGCTCTGCACGGCATCATGCGTGTACGCGCTTTCGTGCAGGATGACGCCCACATTTTCTGTACAGAAGCGCAGGTTCTGCCGGAAACGGCGGCCTTCATCGATCTTCTGGAAAAGATCTATGCCGATTTCGGGTTCACCGACATCCTCGTCAAGCTGTCGACACGCCCGGACAAACGCATCGGTTCCGATGCGGTGTGGGACAGGGCGGAAGCGGCTCTTGCCGAGGCGCTGGCTGCCAAGGGCCTGGCCTACGATCTGCAACCGGGAGAGGGCGCCTTTTACGGTCCGAAGATCGAGTTTTCACTCAAGGACTGTCTCGGGCGGGTCTGGCAGTGCGGCACCTTGCAGCTTGATTTCGCCTTGCCGGAACGCCTCGACGCGCACTATGTCGGCGAAGACAACGACCGCCACGTTCCCGTCATGCTGCACCGGGCGATCCTCGGTTCGCTCGAGCGTTTCATCGGTATTCTCATCGAACACTATGCTGGCGCCATGCCTTTGTGGCTGTCGCCGATGCAGGTCGTGGTACTGAATATCTCCGAGAAACAAGGCGACTATGCCGAACAGGTGGCGGCGACGCTTCGCCGCGCCGGCCTGCGCGCCGAAGCGGATTTGCGCAACGAAAAAATTACCCGTAAAATTCGGGAACATAGCTTGAACAAGCTGCCCTATCAGGTCGTCGTTGGCGACAAGGAAGTGGCAGCCAATCTGGTGGCCGTGCGCACACGCGGTGGGCAGGATCTGGGGCAAATGTCGCTCGAGTCCCTGATCCGGCAACTTCTCGAGGAAGTTGCGTCGCGTAGTGGCACGGCTTGACTTTTGTCGAAACAAGGAGTGGACCCATCGCACTGCAAAAGGCGCAACGCGTTAACCAAGAGATCAACGCACCGGAAGTTCGTCTCGTCGGGGAGGAAGGCGAGCAACTGGGAGTCATGAGTGTCAGGGCAGCGTTGTCGCTGGCCGAGGAAGCAGGCCTTGACCTCGTCGAGATTGCCCCGATGGCGCAACCGCCGGTCTGTCGCATCGTCGATTTCGGCAAGTTCAAGTACCAGGAACAGAAGCGTCAGCACGAGGCCAAGCTCAAGCAGAAGCAGGTGCAGGTGAAGGAAGTCAAGTTCCGTCCCGGTACCGACGAGAATGACTACCAGATCAAGCTGCGCAACATGACGCGCTTTCTCGAAGAAGAAGACAAGGTCAAGGTAACTCTGCGCTTCCGCGGTCGGGAAATGGCCCACCAGGATATCGGCATGCGTCAGATCGAGCGGATACGGGCCGACTTGCAGGAGATGGCGGTCGTCGAGCAGATGCCCAAGATGGAGGGCCGCCAGATGGTCATGGTGCTGACGCCGAGCAAGAAGAAGTAGCACTCGTTTCAACCTTCAGCAGCAAAAACAAGTGGTGCCGGGTCGAAAGTGCTCCCGTCGGGAGACACCTGGCAGCATGTTTATAAACAGGAGCATTCCATGCCCAAAATGAAGACCAAGTCGGGAGCGAAGAAGCGCTTCACGATCAGTCCCGGCGGCCGCATCAAGCGCTCGCATGCGTTCAAGCGACACATTCTTACCAAGAAGGACACGAAGACCAAGCGCCAGCTGCGCGGGGTGACCGAGGTGCATGCCTCTGACAAGGCCATGGTTCGTGCCATGCTGCCGTACGCGTGAGGAGATAAGAGATGCCCCGAGTCAAACGTGGTGTAACGGCGCACGCGCGTCACAAGAAGATTCTCGCCCTCGCCAAGGGTTACCGCGGTCGCCGCAACAATGTCTATCGCGTCGCCAAGCAGGCGGTGATGAAGGCAGGCCAGTACGCGTATCGCGACCGTCGCCAAAGGAAGCGTCAGTTCCGCAGTCTCTGGATTGCCCGCATCAATGCGGCGGCTCGTGAGTTGGGGATGAAATACAGCACCTTCATGAACGGTCTGAAGAAGGCGCAGGTCGAGGTCGATCGCAAGGTGCTGGCCGACCTCGCGGTCTTCGACAAGCCGGCTTTTGCGGTTCTCGCCCAGCAGGCCAAGGCTCAGCTCGACGGCTAGCTCGACCGATCTCGGGAAAGGAGGCGCGAGCCTCCTTTTTTCGGTAAACCATGCAAAATTTCGACCAAATCATCCAGGACGCGTTGCTCGCCTTCGCGGCGACCGACGACCCTGACGCGCTTGAGCAGATCAAGGCTTCCTTCCTTGGCAAGAACGGCCAGATTCCCGGATTGCTCAAGGGACTGGCGAAACTGCCGCCGGACGAGCGCAAGCTCGTTGGCGCAGCAATAAATCGCGTCAAGGAGGCGGTCGAGTCGGCGCTGCATGCCCGCCGCGAGTCGCTCCGCCAGATGGCGCTCGCAGCTCGACTGGCCGAGGAGGCGCTGGATGTGACCCTGCCGGGCCGTGGCGAGGCGCGTGGCGGACTGCACCCGGTGACGCGAACCTTGGAGCGTATGGAAGGGCTGTTCCGGTCAATCGGCTTCGAGGTTGCCGATGGACCGGAGATCGAGGCCGACTTCCAGAATTTCACGGCACTCAACACACCGGAGGATCATCCGGCGCGCTCGATGCACGATACCTTCTATCTGCAGGACGAGAATGGCGGAGTGGCGCCGGGGATCCTGCTGCGTACGCATACCAGCCCGATCCAGGTGCGCTACATGCAGGCGCACGTCGCCCGGTATGCCGGCGCGGAGACCATGCCCGAGATCCGCGTGATCGCTCCGGGACGCGTCTATCGTGTGGACTCGGATGCGACGCATTCACCGATGTTTCATCAGGTCGAGGGCCTCTGGGTTGGTGAGCAGGTGAGCTTCGCCGACCTCAAGGGGGTGATCGGCGACTTTCTGCGCCGTTTCTTCGAGAGCGACGATCTGCAGGTGCGCTTCCGCCCGTCGTTCTTCCCCTTTACCGAGCCGTCTGCCGAAATCGACATGGCCTTCATGAGCGGTGCCCTCAAGGGGCGCTGGCTGGAAATCGCCGGCTGCGGCATGGTCCATCCGAACGTCCTGCGCCACGTCAATATCGATCCCGAGAAGTACATTGGGTTTGCCTTCGGCATGGGCCCCGATCGTTTGACGATGCTTCGCTATGGCATCAATGACCTGCGCCTGTTCTACGATGGCGACCTGCGCTTCCTGGGGCAGTTTGTCTGACGGTGTCTTCTCCTGAACTCTGGCGCCCATGAAATTCTCTGAATCCTGGCTTCGCAGCTTCGTTGACCCCGCCTGCGCGGGAGATGAATTCTCGCACCTGTTGACCATGGCCGGCCTCGAAGTCGAGGAGGAGGTGACGGTGGCTCCGCACTTCGGCGGGGTCGTCGTCGCCGAGGTACTCGAGGTCGGCAAGCACCCGGATGCCGATCGCCTCCATGTCTGCCGCGTCGATGTCGGCTCCGGGGAACCGCTGCAGATCGTCTGCGGCGCGCCGAACGCTGCCGCCGGGATCAAGGTGCCGTGTGCATTGCCCGGCGCTGAACTGCCCGGCGGACTGACCATCAAGGTCAGCAAGGTGCGCGGCGTCGAGTCTTTCGGCATGCTTTGTTCGGCGCGGGAGCTCGGCATTACCGACGACGCGACAGGCCTGCTGGTACTGGCGGTCGACGCGCCGGTTGGCGATGACATCCGCCGCTACCTTGATCTCGACGATCGCCTGCTGACGCTCAAGCTGACGCCGAACCGCGCCGACTGTCTGTCGCTGGAAGGCATCGCGCGTGAAGTGGCGGCGCTCACGGGTGCACCAGCACGCTTTGCCGCAGTCGAGGCAGTCGCCGCAACGATCAGCGCGTCCCGCGTCGTCGTTCTTGATGCTCCCCAGGCGTGCCCCCTGTACTGTGGACGGATCATTGCCGGCGTCGACGCCGGCGCGATGACGCCCGGGTGGATGCGGCGGCGCCTCGAACGTAGCGGCATTCGTCCGATTTCGGCACTTGTCGACATCACCAACTACGTGATGCTCGAACTCGGCCAACCGCTGCATGCCTTTGACAATGCCCGGCTCACCGGAGCCATTCACGTGCGAATGGCGCGCAATAGAGAATCGATCGTGCTGCTCAACGAGCAGACACTCGAATTGCAGGAAGACGTTCTCCTGATTGCCGATGAGCGGCGTCCCGTGGCGATGGGCGGGATCATGGGTGGTGCGGACACCGGTATCACATCGGTGACCACTGAAGTGTTCCTCGAGTCGGCGTTCTTCGCGCCGAAGGCCATTGCCGGTCGCGCCCGTCGGTACAATTTTGTCTCCGATGCTTCACATCGCTTCGAGCGCGGTGTCGATTTCGGCGGCACGCGGCGCGCGCTGGAACGTGCCACGCGGCTGATCATCGACATCTGCGGTGGCCAGGCGGGTCCGCTCAGTGAAGCATTGGCGACCCTACCCGAACGTTCGCCGGTGCGCCTGCGGCCGGCGCGTGTGGTCAGGGTTCTGGGCATGGCTGTCTCGACCGAGCGCATCGCTGAACTGCTTTCCCGTCTGGGTCTGCCGTTCACCCGGAACGGCGAGGACTTCATCGTCACGCCGCCGACCTCTCGCTTCGACATCGAGATCGAGGAAGACCTGATCGAAGAGATAGCGCGGCTGCATGGTTACGAGAACATTCCCGCTCCGGTCCCGCGGGCCTTGATGTCAATGTTGCCGCAAACCGAAGCGGTCCGGCCCTGCCAGCGAATCAGACAGATTCTGGCTGACTGCGGATATCAGGAGGTGGTGAACTTCGCTTTCGTCGAAGAAGCGTGGGAAGCCGATTTTGCCGGTAACGCCAAGGTGATTCGCCTTGCCAACCCGATCGCCAGCCACTTGAGCGTCATGCGCTCGACGTTGATCGGCGGTCTCGTGGCCAATGTGGCGACCAACCTCAGGCGGCGGCAGAACCGCGTTCGAGTCTTCGAGACAGGTCGCTGCTTTTCTCGTGATCCGCTGGGCGGCCCGGTCGCCGGCTTTCGACAGCCCTGGAAGCTGAGCGCGCTGGCTTATGGGAGTGCGCTGCCTGAGCAGTGGGGGTCAGCGCTGCGCAACGTAGACTTCTTCGACGCCAAGGGCGATCTGGAGCGCCTGCTCGCGCCACTCGCGGCACGTTTCGAGAAGACGGCGCATCCTGCCCTGCATCCCGGTCGGAGTGCCGCGGTGGTGGTCGATGGCAGAACGATTGGCTTTGTTGGTGAGTTGCACCCACGCTGGCAGCAGAAGTACGAATTGCCACTGGTGCCGGTTCTCTTCGAACTCGATCTCGACGCGTTGACGGTGATCCCTCTGCCGCGATACGCGGAGGTTTCCCGTCAACCACTAGTCATACGGGATATCGCGATCGTCGTCGATCAGGCTCTGGAATTGCAGCAACTGGACGATGGTTTGAGGCGCAATTCCCCGGCAATCGTAAGGAATATCAAGCTGTTCGACGTCTATGCCGGTAGCGGCGTCGAGGCCGGCAAGAAAAGCCTTGCCTTCCGCATAGTGATGCAAGATACTCAAAAAACGTTGCTCGAAGCCGACGTTGACGCCGCGATGCAGCAGCTGACGGCCTATCTCAGCGAGGCATTCGCGGCGCGGCTTCGCGTCTGAGAAGGGAGAGGAATGACGCTTACCAAAGCAGAACTCGCGGACTTGCTTTTTGAAAAGGTCGGCCTCAACAAGCGTGAAGCCAAGGATATGGTAGAGGCTTTTTTCGAAGAGATCCGGAATGCACTGGAACGTGGCGACGGTGTCAAGCTCTCGGGGTTCGGCAATTTCCAGTTGCGCGACAAGCCGCAGCGGCCGGGCCGGAATCCAAAAACCGGCGAGGAAATCCCGATCACGGCGCGACGAGTGGTCACTTTTCACGCCAGCCAGAAACTGAAGGGCGAGGTGGAGCACGCTTATGATGGAAGCGAGTCCTAGGGACACGGGCAATGAGCCTTTGCCGGCCATTCCCGCCAAGCGTTACTTCACGATTGGCGAAGTCAGCGAACTCTGTGGCGTCAAACCGCATGTGCTGCGCTATTGGGAGCAGGAATTCTCCCAACTCAGACCGGTCAAACGCCGCGGGAACCGGCGCTATTACCAGCACCACGAGGTGCTGTTGGTTCGCCGCATTCGCGAGCTTCTCTATAGTCAGGGCTTCACGATCAGCGGCGCGCGCAATCGCCTCGACGAGGCTGTGCTCCAAGAAGAGGCCGACGCCAGTTCGTCCGGGCTGACGCCGGAAATACTGCGTGCCGAGTTGTTGAGCATTGCAGAAATGCTTCGGGTTTGAGCCGTCGCAGTGTTTGCTTTATAATTATCAATTCGTCGGGGCGTGGCGCAGCCTGGTAGCGCACTTGCATGGGGTGCAAGGGGTCCCGAGTTCGAATCCCGGCGCCCCGACCAATGGACCAGAGAAAAGAGCCAACGCTGTCAGGTTGGCTCTTTTCTTGTGTGTTCAGCGGCGCCGAGTTCATTGGCGCTTCGACCGAGTCGTCTTCAGTGGTGTATCGTGTAGTGTAGATTGTCTGCCGTTCACCAATGAATCGCTCGATGGAGAAATCACGGCCAGTCGCCGCGCTGTTGCGGAGATTGCTTTCCCGCTGACCTAGCAGCGGTCGGACCTCGCCCGCTCTGCCCTGGAATACCCTGCATGAACGACGAACTACTTCGCTGGACGGATGACACCGGATCGCACGACAGCTTGGTCCCTGGCGGTCAGTGTCCCTGGAAGATTCTGGTGGTCGACGACGACCCCGAAGTGCATGGCGTGACGCGCTTCGTTCTCGACGGCCTGCACGTCTGCGGGCGGCCGCTGCGTCTGCTGCACGCGTTCAGCGGCGAGGAGGCGCGCAGGCAGCTGCAGGTGCATCCCGACATTGCCGTCGCCCTGCTGGATGTCGTCATGGAGACGGCACAGGCGGGCCTCGATCTCGTCGGCCATATTCGTGACGAACTCGGCATGAGCGAGTGCCGCTTGATCCTGCGCACCGGCGAGCCGGGTTATGCGCCTGAGCTGACCGTCATCCAGGAATACGATATCAACGACTACCGTACCAAGGCCGAACTGACCCACACTCGCCTGATCACGACGGTCAGTTCAGCTCTGCGCTCGTACCAGCAACTGCACGCGGTCGCCGAACATCGGCGCGGTCTGGAACTGATCGTTCGAGCCGCCGCCGATCTGATGGAGGAGCGCGCCATCGCCAATCTGGCGGAGGGTGTGCTCACGCAGCTCGCGGCCCTGCTCAAGCTGCCGGTAGACGGCATCGTGTGCACACAGAAAGGGTCACCGCTGGGCGGTGATGGCGACCACTGCTATGTCGTGGGTGCCGCCGGTCGTCACGCGGGCTATATTGCTCAGCCGCTGGAGACCTTGCCGGATGAGCGGATCGTTGACGCCATCCTGGCCAGCGTGGCGCGTCGCCAGCACGTCTTTGGCAGCGACTACGCGGTCCTCTACCTGAAGGCTTCACCGCATCAGGAGGCGGCGATCTTCCTCGATTCCGGCCAGGTGCTCGAGACTCTCGACCGCACCCTGCTCGACGTTTTCGTTGCCAACATTGCCGCCTGCTTCCGTAACGTCAAGCTGGTCGAGCGCCTCCTGCATGCACAGCGGGAAATCGAGCAGCAACGTGCCTTCCTCAGAGCGGTGATCGACGCCAATCCGCACTTCGTCTTCGTCATCGATGGGCAGGGGACGATCCGCCTCGCCAACCGCAGCCTGGCGGTGAGCTTCGATCTGACGCCCGCGCAAATGGTCGGACACGCCCTGCCGGACTTCGTGACCGACCCTGATCTCCTGCAGACGCTGCGCGACGATGATCGGGCCATCCTCAGCGGCAAGCGGCGTCGCGTCGAGCGCGAGATTCGCTTTGTCGACCGGGCGGGTGTAGTGCGCTGGTTCCACACCATCAAGGCGCCGATCGTCAATGGCGATGGCGAGGTCGAGCAACTGATCGGCGTCTGTAGCGACATCAGCGAACGCAAGCTTGCGGAACAGGCTTTGTTCGAAGCCAAGGAGCGAGCCTTGGTGACCCTACATTCGATCGGCGATGCCGTGATCACCACGGATGCGAGTGGGCATGTCGACTACCTGAATCCTGTAGCGGAAGCGCTCACCGGCTGGACGACGGCGGAGGCGAGGGGCAGGTCGTCCGGTGAGGTGTTCCCGATCGTGCATGACCAGACGCGTCGGCCGGTCGCGGATCCGGTCAGTCGCTGCCTACAGCAAGGACGCATCGTTGCCCTGGCCAGCCATTCGCTGTTGGTCGCGCGCGACGGCCAGGAGTACGACATCGACGATTCGGCAGCGCCGATTCGTGGCCGGGACAACCAGCTTCTCGGCGTCGTCCTCGTGTTCCGCAACGTCACCGAGACGCGCGAGCTGGCACGCCAGTTGGCGCACGATGCCACGCACGACGCTCTGACCGGTCTGATCAATCGGCCCGAGTTCGAGCGGCGATTGCAGCGAGCCGTCACCAGCGCCCGTCAGGACGGCGCCCGGCACGTCCTGTGTTATCTCGACCTGGATCAGTTCAAGGTGGTCAACGACACCGCCGGGCATGCGGCCGGTGACGAGTTGCTGCAGCAGATCAATACGATTCTGGCCGGCATGTTCCGGGAGAGCGACACGCTGGCGCGGATTGGCGGTGACGAGTTCGCGCTCCTGCAGGAAAACTGTCCGCTGGATCGCGCCTACGCCATTGCCCAGTCCGTCGTGCGCAATGTCCGTGAGCACCGCTTCAACTGGCAGGGGCGAAGCTACCAGATCGGCGTCAGTATTGGCCTGGTGCCGATCACGGCCGAAACCCAGGATACCGTCCAGTTGCTGACCGAGGCCGATATTGCCTGCTATACGGCGAAGGAACTGGGTCGCAACCGCGTCCATGTCTACCAGCGGACAGACAGCGAGAGCGTTCAGCGTCACAGCGAAATACTCGGCGCGGCCGGTCTGCGCGACGCGCTCGACCAGGGCCTGTTCCGGCTTCACTACCAGCCGATCGTGGCCTTGCAGGGCCCCGACTTCCGCACCGTGCGCTACGAGGCGCTGCTGCGCGTTGCTCATCCTGGCAATACCCAGCGCAAGGGGGAACTGGTCTTGCCGGCGGCCTTCATTCCGGCGGCGGAACGTTACAATCTGATGGGCGCCATCGATCGCTGGGTGATTCAGGCCGCCTTCCGGGAATATGCAAACGGAGTCGGTCTCGGCGGTGCCAGACTGGCGATCAACCTGTCGGGAAACTCACTCAGCGACGAGAGCCTTCTCGCTTTCATCGAAAGCCAGTTTGTCGAACACGCGTTCCCGCCGGAAAGAGCCTGTTTCGAGATCACGGAAACCGCCGCCATTCAGAATCTGGGACCTGCGCTCGGTCTGATGGCCGCGCTCAAGGGGCACGGCTGTCATCTGGCGCTTGACGATTTCGGCAGTGGACTCTCCTCGTTCCATTACCTGAAGACGCTGCCTGTCGACTACCTGAAGATCGACGGCAGCTTCGTCAAGGACATGTGCGAGGATCCCCGGGACGATGCCCTGGTGGCTGCCATCAACCAGATGAGCCACGCGATGGGGATTCAGACGGTCGCCGAGTACGTGTGCAGCGAGTCGATCGCCGAACGCTTGTGCGAACTCGGCGTCGACTATGCTCAAGGTTACTTTTTCGGCAAGCCAATGCCGTGGGGCGAGTCGTCGTCGTGAACGCCGCGGTGCGGTCTCTGCCGCGCCGTGTCAACGCTTTGCAAAAGGACTGCCGCCACGTCCCGCGTTTCCCGCTTGGGAGCAGGGCGCGACGGGCGTGCCTGACCGTCGCTGGTGCCGATGCCCCGGCCGCTTCCCCGTCGTCCGAGTTCAACGCTGCTGACTCCCGACTCATCAGAATCCGTTCTGCCGATGAAGCTTCCAACCTTGCCGCCGGCTGCACATGGCGGTGTGAGCAAGGTGTTGCTGGAGCAATGGTTTTTTCGAGGCCGTAAGCCCGAAGTAAGCAATGGCAACTATGATCTGGCGCTAGTCATGCTAAGTGACTCGACAAAAGTCCATTTTGGAGGAGGAAACGCGAAGTGAACGACGACATCGTTGCACGGATTGAGGCCAATCCGAAGTATCACGAACTGGTGAGCAAGCGCAATTCATTCGGCATCACCCTGTCGATTCTGATGATCATTGTCTACTACGGCTACATTCTCTTGATTGCCTTCAACAAGGAATGGTTGGCGACCAAGATCGGCGCCGGTATGGTCACCTCGATCGGTATTCCGCTCGGTGTGGGCGTTATTGTTTTCACGATCGTCGTCACCAACATTTATGTTCGGCGTGCGAATACGGAGTTCGACGACCTGAATGCCGAAATCATCAAGGAGGCGAACAGGAAATGATCAGCAAATCCACTCGTACCATTTTCGCACTGACGCTGGGTCTCGGCGTTGCCGGTGGTGCTCTGGCTGCGGGAGCCGACCTTGGCAACACCACCAAGCAGGCGACCAACTGGGTGGCGATTGCGATGTTCGCCATTTTCGTCGCCATTACTCTGGGGATCACCAAGTGGGCCGCGGCGAAAACGAAGTCCGCTGCCGACTTCTACACGGCCGGCGGCGGCATTACCGGGTTTCAGAATGGTCTGGCGATTGCCGGCGACTACATGTCGGCCGCGTCCTTCCTCGGTATTTCCGGCCTGGTGTTCGCCAACGGTTTTGATGGGTTGATCTTCTCGATCGGCTGGTTGGTCGGCTGGCCGGTGATCACCTTCCTGATGGCCGAGCGCCTGCGCAACCTCGGCAAGTTCACCTTTGCCGACGTGGCGGCGTATCGTTTCGCGCAAACACCGATGCGAACCTTCGCGGCAACCGGCTCGCTGGTCGTCGTGGCGTTCTACATGATCGCCCAGATGGTCGGTGCCGGTCAGTTGATCAAGGTGCTATTCGGTCTCGAATACACGGTTGCGGTGATCCTCGTCGGCGTGCTGATGATGTGCTACGTGCTGTTCGGCGGCATGACGGCCACCACCTGGGTGCAGATCATCAAGGCCATCATGTTGCTTACCGGTGCTACTTTCATGGCGCTGGCGGTGCTCTGGCAGTTCGGCTTCAACCCGGAAGCATTGTTTGCCAAAGCCGTTGAAGTGCACAGCAAGCACGACGCGATCATGAGTCCGGGGGCGCTGATCAAGGACCCGGTGTCGGCGATCTCAGTCGGCATGGCGCTGATGTTCGGGACGGCGGGTCTGCCGCACATCCTGATGCGCTTCTTCACGGTGCCGAGTGCCAAGGAAGCCCGCAAGTCGGTCGGTTGGGCGACCACCTGGATCGGCTACTTCTACATTCTGACCTTCATCATCGGTTTCGGTGCCGTCGTCATGTTGACGCAGTCCCCCGATCTCTACTATGTCGATGGGGATCTGGCCAAAGGGTTGAAGGGTGGCGGTAACATGGCCGCCATTCATCTGGCGAATGCGGTCGGCGGTAACGTCTTCCTCGGCTTCATCTCCGCGGTGGCTTTCGCGACGATTCTGGCGGTGGTCGCCGGTCTGACGCTGTCGGGTGCTTCGGCCGTGTCGCACGACCTGTATGCGACGGTTTTCAAGCACGGCAACGCCGACTCGGCGGCCGAGCTGCGCGTCTCCAAGATGACCACGGTCTGCCTCGGCGTCGTTGCGGTGTTCCTCGGGATCGCCTTCGAGAAGGAAAACGTCGCCTACATGGTGATGCTGGCCTTCGCCATCGCGTGTTCGGCCAACTTCCCGATCCTCTTCATGTCCGTGCTCTGGAAAGATTGCACGACCAAAGGAGCCGTCGCCGGGGGTATCTTCGGTCTGGTCAGCTCGGTTGGCCTGACCCTCCTGTCGGCCTCGGTGTGGGAAGCGGTGTTGAAGAACCCGAAGGGCAGTGCCTTGTTCCCCTACTCGTCACCGGCGATCTTCTCGATGACGGGCGCCTTCCTGGTGATCTATCTGGTCTCCAAGATGGACAACAGCCAGCAGGCCAAGCTCGAGCGTTCGCTCTACCCGGCCCAGAAGGTTCGCTCGGAAACGGGCGTGGGCGCTTCGTCGGCGTCCGGCCACTGAGCGGTAGCCGCTAGCAGCCTGCGTTGAGCAGCAAGCGGCCCGGCAGCGACAAGCTGCCGGGCCGCTTTGGTTTCTCGCACACGCTGCACTGTCGTTCGGCCTGTATCCACTTCGGTGCGTGAGCGAAGGGGTTGATTCGTTGCGGCCGACCGTGGTATCCGGCAAAGCCTTTGTGTCATCGACGTGCCGACGCGCGGCATCATCACATCGTCCTCGTCCCCCGACTTCAGCGGCCGCCCTTGCTGCCCCCCTTGTCCCAGCCGTAGCGAGCCGCCCGCCGCCAGCGCGAATCCGCTTGGCGCAGGGCATTGGCGGTGTGCTCAACGGGATTGCCTGAGGTGGCCCGCTGGGGTGCGGGCTTGGCCGGACTGGTGCCCGGTCGGTTTGCTTTTCGGTTCATCGGAGTGATCGCGGCCACTGGCTGGCGCTGTGGTAGACTTCGCCGTCATTCTAACGTGCAAGAAGACAGCCATGTCCGGCAACACGATCGGTACCCTTTTCACCGTGACGTCCTTTGGTGAATCACACGGGCCGGCAATCGGCTGCGTGGTCGATGGCTGTCCGCCGGGGCTGGCGATCAGCGAAGGCGACATCCAGGCTGAACTGGATCGCCGCCGGCCGGGAACCTCTCGCCACGTGACACAACGGCGCGAGCCGGACGCGGTCGAGATCCTGTCCGGAGTCTTCGGCGGCCGGACGACGGGTGCGCCGATCGGGCTCCTGATCCGCAATCAGGACCAGCGCAGCAAGGACTACGGCAACATCGCCGAGACCTTTCGTCCAGGGCATGCCGACTACGTCTACACACAGAAGTATGGTTTCCGCGACTATCGTGGCGGTGGCCGCTCGTCGGCGCGCGAGACGGCGGTGCGCGTGGCTGCCGGCGCGATTGCCCGCAAGTGGCTCGCCGAACGCTACGGCATCATGATCGTTGGCTGGATGAGCCAGCTCGGACCGATCGAGATTCCCTTCCTCAACGCGACCGATATTGCCGCCAACGCCTTCTTCGCGCCGAATGCGGCGTTGGTACCGCAACTCGAGGCCTACATGGATCAGTTGCGAAAGTCCGGTGATTCCGTCGGCGCCGGGATCACGGTTACCGCTAGTGGCGTGCCGCCCGGTTGGGGAGAACCGGTTTATGGTCGTCTCGATGCCGAGATCGCGTACGCGATGATGGGCATCAACGCGGTAAAGGGGGTGGAGATCGGCGCCGGCTTTGCGGCCATTGCCCAGAAGGGCAGCGAGCACGGTGACGAGATGACCCCGCAGGGCTTCGTCACCAACCACGCGGGAGGGGTGCTCGGCGGCATATCGAGCGGGCAGGACCTGGTGGTCAGGCTGGCCATCAAGCCGACGTCGAGCATCCGCCTGCCACGCCGCTCGGTGGACCTCGCTGGTCATGCCACGCTCGTTGAAACCCACGGCAGGCACGACCCTTGCGTGGGTATCCGGGCGACCCCGATTGCCGAGGCAATGCTCGCGCTGGTACTGATCGATCAGGCCCTTCGTCATCGGGCGCAGTGCGCTGATGTGCTGTGCGCCACGCCTCGCATTGCCGGCCGCGTAGCGGGATGACGTGGTGCCGTGGCAATGGTTATAATCGCGCGGTCCGGTTGCGCATGGGGCGAGCCGGGATCGATCAGTGAGAGGCGATGATCATGCAAGTTGAGCACCACGACCTTCATCAGGAGTTTCCCGAGTATCTGGATGTAATTCACGTCCTCAAGACATCGAGCGAGCAGTTCGGCAGTATGTATGATGAATACCAGCATCTGACCAGAGAAGTCGAACGTCTGGAAGAGGAAGACCTGCCGGTTGACGATTTCACTATCGAAACCATGAAGAAGCACCGTGTGCGGCTCAAGGACCAGATGTATCGGATGCTCGTCGCGCACAAGAACGGCCACTGATCCGATCCCGCCGGTGTGATGCGGTGCATCCGGTAGAATTGCCGGATGCATTCACTGCCCTATTGGCGTCTGTCCGGCTACTACTTCTTCTACTTCGCCTTTATTGGCGCTTTCTCGCCCTATTTCGGGCTCTACCTCCAGTCGCTGTCCTTTTCAGCCTGGGACATCGGCCTGTTGATGTCGCAAATGCAACTGATGCGCCTGTGCGCTCCCTACCTCTGGGGCGTTCTCGCTGATCGTCTGGCGCAGCGGGTATCGGTTGTTCGTCTCGCCGCCGTGCTGAGTCTGATCGCGTTTTCGGCATTCTTCCTCGTCAAGAGTTTCCCGGCGATGCTCGTCGCCATGGCATTGCTGGCCTTCTTCTGGAGTGCCGCGTTGCCGCTGGTCGAAACGGTGACCTTCGACCATCTGCGGGACCAACCGGGGCGTTACAGCCGCATTCGCCTGTGGGGTTCGGTCGGCTTCATCGTCGCGGTGATGGGGACCGGCGCGCTGCTCGATGGCCTACACTTGCCGAGCCTGCTGTGGGTGATTGTCGGGACGCTGACCGGCATCCTGATCTACGCGCTGGCCGTTCCTGAAGCGCCGGCGCACGCGTCCGCTGACGAACACCTGCCGGTGGGCGATATCGTCCGCCAGACGCGCGTCAGGGCGCTTTTCGCGGCCTGCTTCATGATGTCGGCGGCGCACGGCGCGCTGTACGTCTTCTACTCGATCCACCTCGCCGATCATCAATACAACAAGTTCCTGGTTGGTTGCCTTTGGTCGCTCGGGGTTCTGGCCGAGATCATCGTGTTCTTCTTCATGAGCGATCTGCTGCGCCAGTTCGGCTTGCGCGCCATTCTGCTGCTCAGTTTTGCCGCCGCAACGGTGCGCTTCCTGATGATCGGCTGGGGCGTCGACTGGTTGCTGGTGATCGTCCTTGCCCAACTTCTCCATGGGCTGACCTTTGGTGCCTATCATGCAGCGGCGATCGCGGCGATTAATCGCTGGTTCCCGGGTCGCTGCCAGGCCCGTGGGCAGGCGCTCTATTCGAGTGTGTCGTTTGGCGCCGGAGGTCTCGTGGGTGGGCTGCTCAGCGGCTGGACGTGGGAACGCTTGGGTGCCGCACCCACTTATGCCTTGAGTTCGGTGTTTGCCCTGGTCGGTCTACTATTCGTTGCTCAATGGGTTCGCAGAAGCGATCTCGACGACGTGCCAGACTGAAGCCTTGCCATCGGCCGACAGACAGCTATCGAGGGCTGTGACATAATCCGCCCGTTGGCGAGCGCCATCGAAAATGGGTGGGTGACCCCTCGGCTGACCCAGCATCAACCGGTTTGTCGGCAGGACGTCGTACCAGCTCAGCATTCAGGATGACAAGGACAGGAAATGAAGATCTGTATTCTCCCGGGAGACGGTATCGGCCCGGAAATCATGGCCGAAGCGGTGCGCGTTCTGCAGGCACTCGATCTCGGGTGCGAAATGACGGAAGCGCTCCTGGGTGGCTGCGCCGTCGATGCCACGGGTGATCCCTATCCGGAGGCAACGCAGCGACTGGCCCAGGAAGCCGATGCGGTCCTGCTCGGGGCCGTCGGTGGTCCGCAGTGGGACGATCTGCCGCGTGCGCAAAGGCCGGAACGTGGTCTGCTCGGTATTCGCAAGCAGCTTGGTCTGTTCGCCAATCTGCGGCCGGCGATCCTCTATCCGGAACTCGCGAACGCCTCAACATTGAAGCCTGAGATAGTTGCCGGTCTCGATATCCTGATCGTGCGCGAACTGACCGGTGACATCTACTTCGGCCAACCGCGGGGAGTCGAAACACGCGATGTCGATGGCCACCAGGAACGCTTCGGCTACAACACCATGCACTACAGCGAAAGCGAGATTCGACGCATCGTCAGGGTTGCCTTCGAGGCGGCGCGTCGACGCCACAGGAAGTTGTGTTCGGTCGACAAGATGAACGTGCTGGAAACCACTCAGTTGTGGCGCGACGTCGCCAGCGAGACGGCCAGCGAGTACCCCGATGTCGAGTTGAGCCACATGTTGGTTGACAATGCCGCGATGCAGCTGGTGCGCAATCCGAAGCAGTTCGACGTCATCGTCACCGGCAACATGTTTGGCGACATTCTTTCGGACGAGGCATCGATGCTCACCGGGTCGATCGGCATGCTGCCGTCGGCCTCGCTCGATGCCAACAACAAGGGTTTGTACGAGCCCTGCCACGGTTCAGCGCCTGACATCGCCGGCCAGGGGGTGGCCAATCCCTTGGCGACGATTCTTTCGGTGGCGATGATGCTGCGTTATACCTTTGGTCGGGAGGGCGAGGCGCTACGCATCGAGAGCGCGGTCAAGAAAGTGCTGGCGCAGGGGTGCCGCACCGCCGACATCTACGAGGCAGGCACCCGGCGGGTCGGTACGCGGGCCATGGGTGATGCTGTCCTCGCGGCGCTGTGAGAGTCGGAATACGGGTAGAGGTGAGGCAATGATGAAAGTTGGTCTGGTCGGTTGGCGCGGTATGGTAGGGTCGGTCCTGATGCAGCGGATGGTTGATGAGGGTGATTTCGAGCATTTCGAACCCTTCTATTTTTCGACTTCGGCCGTTGGTGACACGGCCCCGGTTTTCGCTGGCAAGGGAGGCGGTACGCTTGCGGATGCAATGTCGATCGAGGCGCTCGCGCACCTGGACGCGGTAATCACGTGTCAGGGTGGCGAGTACACCAAGGAGGTGTTTCCCAGGCTGCGAGCTGCCGGTTGGCAAGGTCACTGGATCGACGCTGCGTCCACCCTGCGCATGCACGACGACGCGGTAATCATCCTTGATCCGGTCAACCTTGGCGTCATCAGGGATGCCTTGGTCAATGGCGGGCGCAACTGGATTGGTGGCAACTGTACCGTATCGCTGATGCTGATGGGTATTGGCGGGCTGTTCCGGCACGATCTCGTGGAGTGGGTCAGCGCCATGACCTATCAGGCGGCATCGGGGGCGGGGGCGCAGAACATGCGTGAGTTGTTGCTGCAGATGGGCGCGCTGCACGATGCGGTCAGGTCCGAGCTCGCCGAGCCGGCTTCGGCGATTCTCGATATTGACCGGAAAGTGGCCGAATGCATGCGTTCACCGAGTTTCCCGACGACGAACTTCCGCAACACGGCACTTGCCGGCAGCCTCATCCCATGGATCGATGTGCCGGTTGATGGTGGCCAGTCGAAGGAAGAGTGGAAGGGTGGGGCGGAATGCAACAAGATCCTCGGCTTGCCGGCGTTTCGCACGCCAGGCAGCATACCGGTCGACGGTCTTTGCGTGCGCATCGGTGCCATGCGCTGTCACTCGCAGGGTCTGACCATCAAGCTGAAGCGGGAGGTGCCGCTGGATGAGATCAGCGACGTTATCGCGCAGGCGAATCCCTGGGTAAAGGTCGTGGAAAATCAGCGCGAGATCAGTGAGCGGGAACTGACGCCGGCGGCGGTTACCGGTAGCCTGCATGTCCCGGTCGGTCGCCTCCACAAGCTGGCCATGGGGCCGGATTATCTCGGCGCTTTTACTGTCGGGGACCAGTTGTTGTGGGGCGCGGCTGAGCCGCTGCGGCGAATGCTCCGTATTCTGCTCGAGGACTGATTGGGTAGAAACCGGCGAGTTCGGTGCGGACCGCCGGTATTCGGCCCGGCGCAGTGCCCGGAATCACAAGCAAGTTTAGCTTGCATGGCTAACTTCATGATGTTATTTTAATTATTCCGATTTCGACGCGCAGGGTGGCGCCGTGGCCAAGAAAATACAATATACAGCAAGCAATTTCAGACTGCGGACCTCTGCATGGGCGGTTGCATCAGCCTTGGCGGTCGCGGCTTTGCCCCTGGCCGCAGCCGCTGCCGGTTTGGGCAAGGTCACCGTCCTCTCTGCGATCGGTCAGCCTCTGCGCGCGGAGGTGGAGCTCTTTGCGACGCGCGAAGAACTTGCCGGTCTGCGGGCGCAGCTGGCGTCGCCGGATGCCTTCAAGCAGGCTGGCGTGGAATATGCGCCGACCTTGCTGGGCATCCGCTTCGCCATCGACAAGCGCCCGAATGGGCAGGCGATCGTCAGGCTGACTTCGGAGCGGGCGGTCAACGACCCCTTCGTCGATCTGTTGCTGGAACTCAACTGGCCGACCGGTCGCGTGATTCGGGAGTACACGTTCCTCCTCGATCCGGTGGAGTTCGCTGGCAAGACCGCTGCTCCGCCACCTGTCGCCAGGCCGCTGGTGTCGCCAAGGCCGTTCGCCGAAGAGCGCACCGTCGCAAGGCCCCAGCGCGGCGACTCCTACAGCCGGCCGCGGGCCACCGAACAGGCGCCGAAAAGCGGCGAGACCTACGAGGTGCGTCGCGGCGAAACGCTCGGCAAGATCGCCAGTGACCTCCGGCCCGAGGGGGTGTCGCTTGACCAGATGCTGGTCGGGCTCTTCCAGGCCAACCAGGACGCATTCGATCGTGGCAACATGAACCGGTTGAAGGCCGGCAGGATTCTTTCGATACCGGACAAGGGAAGTCTTGAGGCAATACCAAAGGACGAAGCCCGGCGAGTCGTCGTGGCGCAGTCCACCGACTGGGGTGGTTACCGCCGCAAGCTTGCCGCAGGTGCAGCCGACGCTCCCGTTCCGGAGGAGGCGGCGCGCCAGCAATCTGTCGGCAAGATCACGGCACGGGTCGAAGACCGGGCGGCACCGGCGGCTGAACCAAAGGATCAACTGAAGGTATCGAAGACGGAGCTCGCCGGCAGCAAGCCGGCGGTCCCCAGCAAGCGTGCCGACGAGGACTTGATTGCCAAGGAAAAGGCGCTCAAGGATGCCAATGAGCGTCTGGCCAGCCTCGAAAAGAATGTGGCCGAGTTGCAGAGGCTGGTGGAACTGAAGAGTCAGACGCTGGCTGATCTAGAAAAACAGGCAGCGGGCAAGGGCGGCGCGCCGGCAGCCGAGACGAAAAAGACCGTGGAAGACGCCCGAGCACCCGTGACGTCGCCGGGAGCGCCGGCGCCAGGCGTCGTTGGCGGGCGATCGGAGGTATCACCACCCCCTGCCTCACCGGTGGTCGCCGCCAAACCTGCCGATGTGCCTGCCGACAGCAAGCCCAGCGATGTGGCGGCGAAGCCTGAACCTGTACCACAGGAGCCAAAGGTCGAGCCCAAGCCGGAAGAGCCGAAACCGGTTGCAGCGCCCAAGCCGGCCGTTGCACCAAAAGCAAAGGCTGTGGCGGTCACCTCGCCGCCCGAAGAAGAGCCGGGGTTCTTCGAGGCGCTGCTGACCAGTACGCCCTTCCTGGCAGGCGGCGGCGGTGTCCTGGCGCTGCTTGCCGCTTACTGGCTGGCCAGGCGTCGTCATCGCAGCGAGACCTCCAGGTCGCTCGATGCGACCAGCACGATTGCTCCGCCAGGCGATAGTCTGGTCGCCAACTCGGTGTTCCACAACACGGGTGGGCAGAGCGTCGATACATCGCACTCGATGGCTCAGACCGATTTCAGCCAGGCCGGGCCAGGCAGCATTGATACCGATGAAGTGGATCCGGTGGCCGAGGCCGACGTCTACATGGCGTACGGCCGTGACGCGCAGGCTGAAGAGATTCTCCTCGAGGCCAAGCAGAAAGACCCGCGGCGTCATGCCATTCACCTGAAGTTGCTGGAGATCTATCTGGGGCGCAAGGACGTCAAGCCCTTCGACACGCTGGCGGCTGAACTCTTCAGCGTCACCGGTGGGGTTGGCGTCGAATGGGAGAAAGCTGCCGCGATGGGCTTGCAGCTCGACCCGTTGAACCCGCTGTATGGCGCCGCTGGAACAACTCCTGCCCCGTCGCGGGACTCCGAAACGACGATCATCGTGCGTCCCGAGACGATTCTGGAGAAGCCGAAGGCGTCGGCGCCGGATGAGCCAGCCTCCACGACCATCTTGCAGGATACCGTCACCAAGCCCGGCGAACTGGCGAAAATGGCTGCCGCCGCTACCGTCGCTACCGCCGCGGCTGCGCTGGTGCCGCCTGCCGCAGCGCCGGCAGTAGCCGCGCCGGTCGAACTGGCCAGCCTGGATTTCGATCTTGGTCTCGATGACGCGAAGCCGTTGGAGGCAAGCGCTGTCGAGGACGCTCACCTTGAAACCACTCTCGCGTTTCAAGGTCCGGCACCCGACGATCCACTCGATTTCGATCTGGCCACGTCCTATTCGGAGACGCCATCGCTTTCGGACGAGGAACTCGATGCGATGCAGCCGACGCCGCGGGTGGACATCGAGCCGCCGGAAATCACGATGCTCATCGCGCCCGGAACGGACCCGGGTACGCTTTCGGATGACATTGGAGTCGATTTCGCTTTCGATCTGAATGCCGCGTCGTCGGTTGAGCAGGGTGCCGAAACGGAGTTGCGTGTGCCCGCGGCGCCGGATGAGATGCTCGATATCGGCTCGGCTGGCGTCGATGCCCTGGAGTTCGACGTCAAGCTGACCGAGTCGACAGTTCTTGGCGAGGCGCTGCAGCATCCATCGTTCGACATCTCGTCAATCAGCCTTGACCTGGCCGACGATATGCCTAGGCGGGCTGAGGTGAGTGTTGCCGACCAATCGCCGGAAGCCTCCTTCGAAGCCGAGCAGGAGGATACCCTGGTCAATCCGGATTTCTCGGTGGAGAGCACCGACGCCGGACTGGATTCACGGTTCCCCCCGGATCTTGATCTGGCGGCGGAACCGGAGATCAGTTCGAGCGAGGAAGTGGCGACGAAGATTGACCTCGCCAGGGCGTATCAGGAGATGGGTGATCTCGAAGGGGCGCGCGAACTCCTGCAGGAGGTTCTCAGGGACGGTGATTCTCGGCAGCGCGAAGCGGCCAGCGCCCTTCTGACGGAACTCCGCGAGTAAGGCGTTAAGCAAAAATAACTTGAACATTTGTGGTGATTGGCCTATGGTTTCAGCATGGAGCAAGAGCTAGCCATAGAAGCCAAGTATCAAGCGCTGTGCGGCAGGCTGGATGAGGCCACGCTTCGCCTTTGGGCGGCGACGGAGGCACGAAGCCTGGGGCGTGGTGGCGTCACCTTGGTCGCCAAGGCGACTGGCCTGTCGCGCACGACGATTCATGCGGGTTTGAGTGAACTGAACGCACCGGTTTCGGCTGGGGAGCAAGGCGTGCCACTCCGAGCGCGAGCGGTAGGCGGTGGGCGAAAGAAGTTGATTGACAAGGATGCCAGCTTGCTGAGCGATGTCGACGCCTTGGTGGAGCCGACAACGCGTGGTGATCCGATGTCGCCGCTGCGCTGGACCTGCAAGAGCACCTATCGCCTGGCTGAAGAACTGAGGCGACAGGGGCATACGGTCAGCCAGCGGAGCCTTTGTGATTTGCTGAGTTTGGCAGGCTTCAGTCTGCAATCGACGCGAAAGACGCGAGAGGGTGGGCAGCATGAGGACCGCGATGCCCAGTTCGGCCACATCGCCCGTACTGTTGCGGAGTATCAGGCGGCAGGCGATCCGGTGATTTCGGTGGACACCAAGAAGAAAGAGTTAATCGGCGACTTCAAGAATGGCGGCAAAGAGTGGCAACCCAAGGGAAAGCCAGAAGAAGTCCGGGTTCATGACTTCATTGACCGTGAACTCGGCAAGGTCGCGCCCTACGGGGTTTATGACTTGACCACCAATACGGGCTGGGTCAGTGTCGGCATCGACCACGATACCGCCGAATTTGCCGTCGAAAGCATCCGGCGCTGGTGGCGTGAAATGGGACAGGTGACCTACCCGAATGCTCGCCGTCTGCTGATCACCGCGGACGGCGGTGGCAGCAACGGTTATCGTGTGCGTCTATGGCGAAGGGAGTTGCAAAAGCTGGCGGATGAACTTCGCCTGACGGTTCAGGTTTGTCATCTCCCGCCTGGAACCAGCAAATGGAACAAGATCGAGCATCGCATGTTTTGCCACATCACCGCGAATTGGCGCGGACGACCGCTAGTCAGTCGACAGGTGGTGGTGAACCTGATCGGTAACACGACAACCGAGACAGGCTTGCGAATCCAGGCTGCGATCGATGAAAACGCCTATACGTCGGGAATCAAGGTGTCCGACGAAGAACTTGCTTCGCTTGCCATCGAGCGCGACGCGTTTCATGGCGAATGGAACTACCGGTTGATACCCCGGAAAAATGACGAATAACTCGTATTGTTCAAGTTATTTTTGCTTGCCGCCTAAGTGCCTTCGGGGCGGCGGGCTGGCGGTGCGCCGGGTGAGGGGTGGGTCGCGTCGGCGCCTGCGCTTGGGCGTAAGCTGAAAGGACGGACGCGGCAATGCACCCGGCAAGCGGCCTGCTGGTCTGGCTCGTGGCGCTGGTGTTGATCCAGTGTCTGGAAGGTAGCCACCTGCTGTTGGCAGGTCTGCTGTCCTTGCTGCTGTCCGGCAGCAAGGCGCAGCGGCGTTGCGCGCGACTGGCCTGGGGTGCGCGCTGGCTTTTTGTGTCGCTGTTCGTCATCATGGCCTGGGGAGGCGCCGGTGAGCCGGCGTGGAGCGGCTTGCTGGCACCCAGTCGCGAGGGACTGGCCGATGCCCTGACGCATGTCGGACGTCTGCTGCTGGTGTTGATGGCGGTGGCAATCCTCCGCGAGCGAATGTCCTTGCCCGAGTTGCTGACCGGTACGCGTCGCTTGTTGGGACCGCTACGGCGGCTGGGAGTCGATCCCGATCGTGGACTGGTGCGACTGCTGCTGGTTCTGCGCCACCTTGAAACGCTGCCGCGTCCGCGCGATTGGCGTATCCTGCTCGACGTGCCGACCACCGGCAACACGGAGGAGGTGTTCGAAATCGCCGATCGGCCTTTCTCCGGGGGGGATTTCCTGGTTCTGGCGCTGGTCGCCGGTACGCTGGCGACCGTCTGGCTGTGGCAGGCCTGAGCTATGCGCATTGCCTTGGCTGTCGAATACGACGGGAGCGGTTTTCGAGGCTGGCAGACGCAGCCGGGTGGCGGTACGGTGCAGGATGCCGTGCAGGACGCCTTGCGACAGTTCGCCGGTGTGCCGGTTCAGGTGGTGTCCGCTGGGCGCACGGACGCCGGCGTGCATGCGACGGGGCAGGTCGTGCATTTCGATGCCGCCGTTGAACGGTCGATGTTTGCCTGGGTACGCGGCACCAACAGCTTCTTGCCGTCGGCGGTTGCCGTCCGCTGGGCGCGACCGGTCGCGGACGACTTCCATGCGCGGTTTTCGGCGTATGCCAGGCGATACCGCTATTTGTTGATCAACCGCGCACATCGGACGGGAGTCTGGAACGGCAGGGTCGGTTGGTATCATCACCCGCTCGATGTGGGGACAATGCAGGCGGCTGCACACCTGCTGCTTGGTGAGCGGGATTTTTCGGCTTTCCGGGCGGCCGAGTGTCAGGCCAACTCCCCGGTGAAAGTGATGCGCGAGGCTCATGTACGGCGTTTCGGTGATCTGATCGCCTTCGACTTCGAAGCCTCGGCCTTTCTTCATCACATGGTACGGAATCTGGTCGGCAGCCTGGTTCATGTCGGTCAGGGGAAACGCCCGCCCGAGTGGATTGGCGAACTGCTGGCTGCCGGCGATCGCCGCTTGGCGGCGCCGACGTTCGCGGCGGCCGGGCTCTACCTCTTTGCGGTCAGGTATCCGCCGGAACTCGGGCTGCCGAGTGGGGACCAAACGAACCTCACACCTTGTATTCCGCTCTATGGACAATAAGCTCGCCGGCCCACTGCCGTTACGTATCAAGATCTGTGGGCTGACTCGCGGCGAGGATCTGCAGCAGGCAGTGCAGGCTGGCGCGGACGCGATCGGTCTGGTTTTCTATCCGCCGAGCCCGCGCTGCGTGGATGTCGATACTGCGGCGCGTTTGGCGCGCGCGGTGCCGCCCTTCGTCACCATCGTCGGCCTGTTCGTCAATGCCGATCCGGGGTTGGTACGGGCGACGCTTTCGGCTGTGCCAGTGCATGTGTTGCAACTTCACGGTGATGAAGACGAAGCCTATTGCCGGCAGTTCGATCGGCCCTATATCAAGGCCGCGCGCGTCAGGCCAGGGCTGGATTTGGTACAATACGCGGCTGCCTTCCCGTCGGCGCAAGCGATTCTTCTCGACGCCTTTGCGGACGGCTACGGTGGCAGCGGCAAGGTCTTCGACTGGTCGCTGGTGCCGGAGTCGCTCGACAGGCCGGTGATCCTTTCAGGCGGACTCGATGCCGGCAACGTGGGCGAAGCGGTACGCCGACTGCGGCCGGCAGCGGTGGACGTCTCGTCGGGTGTCGAAGCCGCCAAGGGGATCAAGGATGGCGAAAAGATGCGTGCCTTTGTGGCCGCGGTACGGGCTGTTCGATAAATGAACAGCGAACGATGCAGAAGGTCTCTGAGCGAGGTTGGGTCATGGGTAGGCAGTCTGGTGGTCGGACGCGGATGTGCTGGCGGCAGCATCTGGCGAAACATACCTGAGGGGGCGTCTGGTGCTTTTCTCCGGCGCTGCGCAAGCGCCTTGTCGCCAGCTCGCAAGGATATGTGTTGATGACCCAGCCTGACTACGATTTACCCGACGCCACAGGCCATTTTGGCCAGTACGGTGGCGTCTTCGTCGCCGAAACCCTGATCGGTGCACTCGACGAACTCAAGGAGGCTTACGCCGCCGCTCAGCGCGATCCTCAATTCGTCGCCGAATTCGATTACGACCTCAGACACTATGTCGGTCGGCCAAGTCCGCTCTACCATGCGCGGCGGTGGTCGGAGGTACTCGGCGGCGCCCAGATCTATCTCAAACGCGAAGACCTGAATCACACCGGTGCCCACAAGATCAACAACTGCATCGGTCAGGCGATGCTGGCGCGGCGGATGCATAAACCACGCGTCATCGCCGAGACGGGTGCCGGTCAGCATGGTGTCGCAACGGCGACCGTCGCCGCGCGCTATGGCATGGAATGCGTTGTCTACATGGGTTCGGAAGATATCAGACGGCAAGCCGCCAACGTCTACCGGATGAAACTGCTCGGCGCGACCGTCGTGCCGGTCGAGAGTGGTTCAAGGACGCTCAAGGACGCGTTGAATGAAGCAATGCGCGACTGGGTCACCAATGTCTCCAACACGTTCTACATCATCGGTACGGTGGCCGGCCCGCATCCCTATCCGATGATGGTGCGCGATTTTCAGTCGGTCATCGGCCGCGAGGCGATCGCCCAAATGCAGGAGCAGTGCGGCCGTCAACCCGACGCCGTGATTGCCTGCGTCGGCGGTGGCTCGAACGCGATGGGCATTTTCCACCCCTATATTCCGGTTGCCGGTGTGCGTCTGATCGGCGTCGAGGCGGCCGGCGAAGGCATCGCGACGGGACGGCATGCGGCCTCGTTGACGGCAGGGCGGCCAGGCGTGCTGCACGGTAACCGGACCTATCTGCTGCAGGATCAGGACGGTCAGATCATCGAGACGCATTCGATTTCGGCCGGCCTCGATTATCCGGGCGTCGGCCCGGAGCACGCCTGGCTCAAGGATAGCGGCCGGGCGGAGTATGTCGGAGTCAGCGATAGCGAGGCGCTGCAGGCCTTTCACGATCTGTGTCGCCTCGAAGGCATCATTCCGGCGCTCGAATCGAGCCATGCCCTGGCCTACGCCAGCCGATTGGCGCCGACCTTGCCGCAGGACAGGATACTGCTGGTCAACCTCTCCGGTCGTGGTGACAAGGACATGCACACCGTTGCCGAAAAATCGGGAATCACCTTCTGACCATGTCGAAAATACAGGCTGTATTCGAACGCCTCCAGGCGCGCGGGCGCAAGGCGCTGATTCCGTTCATCACTGCGGGAGATCCGGCGCCGGAGCTGACCGTACCGCTGCTGCATACGCTGGTGCAAGCGGGGGCCGACATCATCGAACTTGGCGTCCCGTTCTCCGACCCGATGGCTGATGGACCAACCATCCAGCGTGCCTCCGAGCGAGCGCTGGCGAAGGGCGTGAGTCTGCGCCACGTACTTGGGATGGTGGCCAATTTTCGCGCCGACGACAACGAAACACCAATCGTGCTCATGGGCTACGCCAATCCGATCGAGTCGATGGGTCTTGAAGCCTTTGCCGCGGCCTCGTTTGATGCCGGTGTGGACGGCGTCCTGGTCGTTGACTATCCACCCGAGGAAGCTGTCGAGTTCGCACAGACCTTGCACCGGCACGCGCTCGATCCGATCTTCCTGTTGGCGCCGACATCCAGCGAGGCGCGCATGACGCAGGTCGGTGCGCTGGCCAGCGGCTACATCTACTACGTGTCGCTGAAGGGCGTTACCGGCTCGGCGGCGCTGGATGTTGCGGCCGTCGCCGCACGCATTCCGGAGATCCGCGCACGCACCGGCGTTCCCGTCGGCGTTGGTTTCGGCATCCGTGATGCGGCGACAGCGGCGGCAGTCGCGGAACTGGCCGATGCGGTCGTCATCGGTAGCCGGATCATCGAAGAAATCGAACAGTCGCCGTCCGACAAGGTGTGTGTCAACGTCGGCACCCTGGTGGACGCCATTCGCCGTGCGATGGATGCCGCGGTGTCGCGAGGACAAGCATGAGCTGGCTCAACAAACCGCTACCGCCGAAGATCAAGCGTAACGACAATGGCGTCGCCCGCAAGTCGTCCCTGCCCGAAGGTCTGTGGAGCAAGTGCGTGGCGTGCGAGGCCGTGCTCTACGCCACCGACCTCGCGAACAACAGCAACGTCTGCCCCAAGTGTGGTCATCACAAACGTCTTGACTCGCGGGCCCGCATCGACCTGCTGCTCGATACGGAAGGGCGTGCGGAAATTGGTGCCGAGGTCCTGCCGGTGGATTCCCTGTCGTTCAAGGACAGTCGTCGCTATGTGGATCGCCTGCAGGACGCGACGGCGGCAACCGGCGAGACGGACGCTCTGGTGGTGATGCGCGGCACGATCCGGACGCTGCCCGTGGTCCTGGCCGTCTTCGAGTTCGATTTCATGGGTGGGTCGATGGGTTCGGTGCTTGGCGAGCGCTTCGCGCGTGGCGTGCAGGCGGCGGTCGAACACCACGTGCCGTTCATCTGCGTCACCGCGTCGGGCGGGGCACGCATGCAGGAAGGTCTTTTCTCGCTGATGCAGATGGCGAAGACGACGGCGATCCTGACCCGGCTGACGGAAGCGGGGCTGCCCTTCATCTCGATCCTGACCGACCCGACGATGGGCGGCGTGTCGGCTTCGTTCGCCTTCATTGGCGATGTCGTGATTGCCGAGCCAGGCGCTCTGATCGGCTTTGCCGGCCCGCGGGTCATCGAGCAAACCGTCCGCGAGACGCTTCCCGAGGGGTTTCAGCGATCCGAGTTCCTGCTCGAAAAAGGCGCAGTCGACATGATCGTCGACCGCCGGGAAATGAAAAACCGGGTTGCATCGTTGCTGGCCCTGCTGCAGAAGCGACCCGCGTTGTCGTGAGGGACGCGGCGTGACCGCCGAGGAAGGCAGGGAGCAGTCGGCTGCACCTACAGGCGAGGCCCCGGAGCCCTCTACTTTGACGGCGTGGCTGGCGCATCTCGAAGGCCTCCACCCCAGGGGACAGGCGGGAATCGAACTGGGATTGGAGCGGGTGCTGCGTGTCAAGGAAGCTCTGGCTCAGGAACCCGCCTGCCCTGTGATAACCGTCGGCGGTACGAACGGCAAGGGGTCGACTTGCGCGTATCTCGAGGCCGTCTACTCGTTCGCCGGCTACCGGGTTGGCTGCTACACTTCGCCGCATCTACTCGTCTACAACGAGCGGGTGCGCGTGGATCGCCTGCCCGTAGACGACCGCGCGCTGTGCGAGGCTTTTGCGCGAGTCGAGGCGGCGAGACTGGCTTCCGGCGGCATAGCGCTGACCTATTTCGAATTCGGAACCCTGGCCGCTCTGGAAGTGTTCCGTGCGCGCGAGGTCGAGGTCATCATTCTCGAAGTCGGGCTGGGCGGCCGGCTTGATGCGGTCAATTGTTACGACGCGAGTTGCGCGGTGGTGACCAGTATTGCTCTCGATCACACCGACTGGCTGGGCCCGACGCGAACGACCATCGGTTTTGAGAAAGCGGGCATCTACCGGGCCGGCAAACCGGCGATCTGTGCCGATCCCGACCCGCCGCCATCGCTGATCGAGCATGCGCTGGCGATTGGTGCCGACCTGCACCTGATCGGGCGTGATTTCGGGTACTTCGGCGACAGACAGCAATGGACATTCTGGGGGCGTCATGGGCTGCGCCGTGGTGGTCTCGCCAATCCCGCCCTGCGGGGCGCCTGTCAGATGCGCAACGCCAGCGCCGCTCTGGCTGCCATCGAACTTCTCAGGTCGCAACTGCCCGCGTCGATGCAGGCGGTACGGCGTGGCCTCGTCGATTTTCAGTTGCCCGGGCGTTTCCAGGTTCTCCCGGGGCGGCCGGTGGTCGTCCTCGATGTGGCGCACAATCCGCAGGCCGTTGTCGGCTTGGTCGACAACCTCGGTGACATGGGTTTCTTCGCCCGCACCATCGCTGTCGTCGGGATGCTTGCCGACAAGGACATTGCCGGTTCACTGGCGCCGCTGGCGGGCAGGGTTGACTTGTGGCTGCTGGCCGATCTCGACCTACCGCGTGGTGCGTCGGCTGCCTTTCTGGCGGACGTGGTGACGGCCGCCACCTTGGGTGGCCATGTCGAGTGTCTCGCTTCACCCTCTCTGGCTTTCCAGCGTTCTGTCAAGCTGGCCGGGGAAAATGATAGAATTGTGGTTTTTGGATCGTTCTACACGGTCGCGGCGGCCATGCACAGCATGCAGAATGGCCGCTGAACGAAGCGAGTGGGCGCCACGATACCGATGACTGAATCCTCTGACCCGCAACTGCAACTCAAGAAACGGGCTCGTCGCCGCCTCGTCGGCGCAGTCGCTTTTGCTGGCCTGGCTGCGGTGGTCTTGCCGATGGTCATGGATGAGGAACCGAAACAGCGGCTTCAGGACGTCCAGATACGCATTCCCGGTCAGGAACAGGTGCCCGTGAGACCAGCTGAGCCTGCCCGTGCGGCCTTGCCGACGCCTTCGGGTGCGCCCGTGGCGAGTGCCGAGCAGGCGGCTGTAGGGACTTCGCACGATGCCGCCGAAAAGTCACAGGCAATCGTGCCGACGGCAAAGCTCTCCGGTACCGCGCCGGCCGACAAGGGGGCGGACAAGGCCCCGGAGAAGAAAGTGGCGAAGCCGCCCGAGAGGCTGGCGGAACAATCTCCCGAGAAAAAAGCCGTCAAGCCCGTCGACAAGACCCCCGACAAACAGCCGGTCGTAAAGAAGATCGACAAGCCGGCGGAGAAGCCGGAAGTCAAGAAGGCCGAGAAGCCGACTCCGAAGCCAGTCGAGAAAGCGGTGGAGAAGCCAGCGGAGAAGCCGGTGACGAAAGCCGTTGAGAAACCGGTCGAGAAGCCGGTCTCCAGGCCACTGGACAAGGCTGTCGACGACGCCAGCAAGCCGGCAGCCGACAAACCGGGAGAGAAACCCGTTGACGAAGGTGCCAAGCCTGCGGCGGACGAGTCGGCGCGCCCCGCCAGCGCGGCCCCGCCGGCCGGCAAGACAGCCGCAGCGGTGCCAGCGCCGGCGCCAGCGAAACCCGGTGGGCAGCATGTCATTCTGATCGGGGCCTTTGCCAATCCCGAGAATGTCAAACAGTTGCAGGGCAAGATCGGTGGACTGGGCGTCAGCACCTACACCGAGATGCTCAACTCGCCGGATGGCGCCAAGACGCGAGTGCGCGCCGGTCCTTTTCCCACTCGCGAGGCCGCCGACAATGCTCTCGAAAAGTTGAAGCGCAGTGGCATCAATGGAGTTGTCGCCGGCAGGCAATGACAGTCTTCGATTATTCCGTGGTGATGGTCGTCGCTGCTTCGCTGTTGCTCGGCATGTGGCGCGGCGTGGTGGGCGAGATCATCGCCCTCGTGGCGTGGATCCTGGCTTTCCTGGCGGCAAGGGCCTGGGGCGCGGAACTTGCCCTAGGGTTCTCGGCGATTGCCGATCCAACCCTGCGCATCGTCGCCGGGTGGGTCGCAGTCTTCGTGATCGTGCTCATCGCCATGGCTCTTCTGCGCATGGTCGTACAGGGCCTGCTCAAGGCCTTGGGGATGACCGTTACCGACCGCCTGCTCGGCGTCATGTTCGGTGTGGCGCGGGGTCTGGTCATCGTCCTGGCCTTCGTGGCGGTTGGCGGCATGACGTCCTTGCCGAAAGAGAAATGGTGGAGCGAGGCGTACTTCGCTGCTCCGCTGGAAACGGCGGTGCTGGCCAGCAGGCCCTGGTTGCCGACGGACGTGGCTAAACGAATCAGGTTCGGTTAGGAACAGACTATGTGCGGGATTCTCGGGGTGGTCGCCACCACGGCGGTAAACCAGTTGCTGTATGATGGTCTGATGGTCCTGCAGCACCGAGGTCAGGATGCCGCCGGTATTGCGACGGCCGAGGATGATGCGTTCCACATGCACAAGGGTTCGGGCTTGGTGCGCGACGTTTTCCGCACCCGCAACATGCGGGCCTTGCCGGGCAACATGGGCATCGCCCACTGTCGCTACCCCACCGCCGGTTCGGCGTTCGATGCCGCACTCTCGCAGCCCTTTTATGTCAACTCGCCGTTCGGGATAGTCCTTGGGCACAACGGCAACCTGACCAACACCGAACAGTTGAAGGAGGAGATGTTCCGTCAGGACTTGCGGCACATCAACACCAGCTCCGACTCGGAAGTCCTGCTCAATGCGCTGGCGCACGAGTTGCAGGCGACAGCCCAGGGCTGCCGCCTGGATCTCGATACGATCTTCGCCGCCGTCGCCGCCGTTCATCGTCGTTGCCGGGGAGCCTATGCGGTGGTCGCAATGATCGCCGGTTATGGCATGCTGGCGTTCCGCGATCCATTCGGCATCCGCCCGCTGGTCTTCGGCACCAACGAGACTCCCGAAGGCACGGAGTATCTTTTCGCTTCCGAGTCGGTGGCGCTCGACACCCTCGGTTTCCAGGTGCTTCGGGATGTTGCTCCCGGCGAAGCGATCTTCATCGACCTGGAGCACCGCATGCATCAGCGTCAGTGCGCCGTGACTTCGACACTCTCGCCCTGTATCTTCGAATTTGTCTACCTGGCACGCCCAGACTCGGTGATCGACGGCGTGTCCGTCTATGAGGCGCGTTTGCGGATGGGTGAGCATCTGGCAGACAAGTTGATCAAACGCATTCCGGTCGATCAGATCGATGTGGTCATCCCGATCCCCGACTCGAGCCGTCCTTCGGCAATGCAGCTGGCCCAGCGCATCGGCGTCCCGTATCGCGAAGGTTTCGTCAAGAACCGCTATATCGGACGTACTTTCATCATGCCTGGTCAGGCGACGCGCAAGCGGTCGGTACGGCAGAAACTCAACACCGTGGCGCAGGAATTCAAAGGCAAACGCGTCCTCCTGGTCGATGATTCGATCGTGCGCGGAACGACGAGCCGCGAGATCGTCGAGATGGCACGCGCCGCCGGCGCGCTGAAGGTTTACTTCGCTTCGGCGTCGCCGCCCGTGCGCTTTCCGAACGTTTACGGAATCGACATGCCGACACGTGGCGAACTCATTGCCACCGGTCGTACCGGCGAGGAGATCGCCCTCGAGATCGGCGCCGACGCGCTGGTCTATCAGGATCTGGACGCGCTGAAAGCGTCGATTCGTGAGCTCAAGCCGGCGCTCGCCAGCTTCGACACCTCCTGCTTTGATGGTACTTACGTTACTGGCGATGTCAGCCTGGAGTACCTCAACGCCATCGAACTGGCGCGGGAGGGTCACCATGCCTTGACCAAGGACGATCGTTGGACGTCAAGGCAGTTGCAACTCAACCTGATGTCGGTGGACTGAAGTCGATGGCACTCGATCGCAACTATTCCCTCGAAACGCTGGCCGTGCGCGAGGGCCAGGAACGCAGCCAGTTCAACGAGCACAGCGAGGCCCTGTACCTGACATCGAGCTTTGTCTTCGACAGCGCGGCGCAGGCTGCTGCACGCTTTTCGGGGGAGGAAGCCGGCAACGTCTACTCGCGCTTCACCAATCCGACGGTGGCCGCTTTCCAGGATCGTCTGGCAGCCCTCGAGGGCGCCGAGGCGTGCGTGGCCACGGCGTCGGGAATGTCGGCCATTCTCTCTCTGGTCATGGCGCTGTGCAGCAGCGGCGACCACGTGGTCGCGTCGACGGGCCTGTTCGGAGCCACGCAGCAATTGCTCGGCACCATCATGCCGCGCTTCGGCATCCGTACGACCTTTGTTGCGCAGACCGATGTCGCCGCGTGGCACGCGGCGATACAGCCTGAAACGAAGATGTTCTTCCTCGAAACCCCGTCGAATCCGCTGACCGAAATCGCCGACATCGCCGCGCTGGTGGGCATCGCGCGCGCGCAGGGTGTCCTGGTGGCGGTCGATAACTGCTTTTGCACGCCGATTCTGCAACGACCGCTCGACCTGGGCGCCGATCTGGTCGTCCATTCGGCGACCAAGTTTCTTGACGGTCAAGGGCGGGTCCTCGGCGGTGCTGTTGCCGGGCCCAGGCTACTCACCGACGAGGTGTTCAAGTTTCTGCGAACCGCCGGGCCGACGCTTTCCGCCTTCAACGCCTGGGTGCTGCTGAAAGGGCTGGAGACGCTCCAGATTCGCCTCGAAGCGCAATCGGCGAAGGCCATGCAACTGGCGTTGTGGCTGGAGAAGCATCCCAGCGTGGCACGGGTTTACTATCCCGGCTTGCCCTCGCATCCACAGTTCGAACTGGCGCGACGGCAACAGAAGAGCGGTGGTGCGATCGTCTCCTTTACTGTCAAGGGAGCGCGCGCCGAAGCCTGGAAGGTCGTCGATAGCTGTCGTCTGCTGTCGATCACCGCCAACCTCGGGGATACGAAGACGACCCTGACGCATCCCGCTTCGACCACGCATGGCCGGCTTACGCCCGAACAGCGCGCCGCCGCGGGCATCGGCGACGACCTGCTGCGCATTGCTGTCGGTCTCGAGGCCGTGGTCGATCTGCAGACCGACCTCGAAATCGGCCTGTCGTCGATCTAGCGGTTGCCGCCGGAGGGCTCGCGGCGTTTCGGCCGGGCCAGATCGTCACGATCGCCGGCGGCTTGTTTCAGCGCATCCTTGGCCGGTTGCGGCATCATGAAATAGGTCATCAGGCTCGAGCACATACAGATCATCCAGAAGAGCAGGAAACCCGTCGAGTAGGTGGCTGTCGGCGACCATTCGACGAGTTCGCCGAACAGGTACAACTGCCGCGGATCGATCATCGTGAAAAACAGCGTCTCGGCGATGCCGGCGGCGATAAAGGCCGGCCACATGACCCAGATCACGTGCTTCATGTCTGGAACAGCCATTGCGCCTCGGCCTGGCGCCGCGCCTCGTAGGCCTTGATCTTGTCGGTGTGCAGCAGGGTCAGGCCGATGTCGTCGAGACCGTTGAAGAGGCGGTGTTTACACTCGCCATCGACGACAAAGGGAATCACCTCGCCGGCCGGTGTGGTGACCGTTTGCGCGGCGAGATCGAGGCTGAGGCTATAGCCGGCGTGTGCTGCGGTCTCCTGGAACAGTCGATCGACAGTGGTGGCAGCCAGAACGATCGGCAGGATGCCGTTCTTGAAGCAGTTGTTGAAGAAGATGTCTGCGAAGCTCGGAGCGATGATGGCGCGGAAGCCATAATCCTCGAGCGCCCAAGGCGCGTGCTCACGGCTCGAACCACAGCCGAAATTTTCGCGCGTGAGCAGGATCGACGCACCTTGGTAGCGCGGCTGGTTGAGAACGAAATCCGGGTTCAGCGGGCGCGTCGCGCAATCGCGGTCCGGTTCGCCGCGATCCAGGTAGCGCCATTCGTCGAAAGCGTTGGGGCCGAAGCCCGAGCGCTTGATCGACTTGAGAAACTGTTTGGGGATGATCGCGTCAGTATCGACATTGGCGCGGTCGAGCGGGGCGACCAGACCCTGCAGGGTGGTGAACGGTTTCATTTGTCGTCTGCCTTCCGGCTGGCCATGCCAGCCCCTCGAAGATCCAGGTCAATCGCGCGCGCGACTTGGCGTGCGTCGCAGCGGTGAAGAGTGTTTGCCGTCATCACCGGGCCTCGCCGGTCAAGCCGCGGATATCCACGAAATGCCCGAACACGGCCGCTGCCGCCGCCATCGCCGGTGATACGAGATGGGTGCGACCACCCTGTCCCTGACGCCCCTCGAAGTTGCGATTCGAGGTCGAGGCGCAACGCTCCCCCGGCTCAAGGCGGTCGGCATTCATCGCCAGGCACATCGAACAGCCGGGCTCCCGCCATTCGAAACCGGCGGCGCGGAAGTCCTTGTCGAGCCCTTCCGCCTCGGCCTGGGACTTGACCAGACCGGAGCCGGGAACGACGATGGCCAAGCGGACATTGGCGGCGACGCGGCGCCCCTGCGCAACCGCCCAGCGCGCCACGGCAGCGGCTTCACGCAGGTCTTCGATGCGCGAGTTGGTGCACGAGCCGATGAAGGCCTTGTCGATGGCGATCTCGGTGATCGGTGTGCCGGCGGTCAGCCCCATGTAGGCCAGTGCCCGTTCCCAACCGGCTTTCTTGACGGCACTTGGCGCATCCGCCGGGTCGGGCACGCGGTCTTCGACCGACGACACCATTTCCGGCGACGTGCCCCAGGTCACCTGCGGCCTGATCGTTGCTGCGTCGAATTCGAGCACGGCGTCGAACTGGGCGCCGTCATCCGAGTGCAGGGTGCGCCAGTACGCCACCGCCTGTTGCCAGTCGGCACCTCTTGGCGCCTGTGGACGGCCCTCGACATAGGCGATCGTCTTTTCGTCCGCGGCCACCATGCCGGCACGGGCACCGGCTTCGATCGCCATGTTGCACAGCGTCATGCGGCCTTCCATCGACAGCCCGCGGATCGCGCTACCGCCGAACTCGACGGCATAACCATTGCCACCCGCCGTGCCGATTCTGCCGATGATCGCCAGCGCGAGATCCTTGGCGGTCACGCCGGCCGGCAGCTTGCCGTCGACTCGCACCAGCATCGACTTCGACTTCTTCTGCCACAGGCATTGTGTCGCCAGCACCTGCTCGACTTCGGAAGTTCCGATGCCGAAGGCCAACGCAGCGAAGGCGCCGTGCGTGCTGGTATGCGAATCGCCGCAGACCAGCGTCGCCCCCGGCAGGGTGAAACCCTGTTCGGGCCCGATGACATGGACGATGCCCTGGCGGCTGTCGTCCATTCGGAATTCGTTCAGGCCGAACTCGGCGCAGTTGGCGTCGAGGGTTTCCACCTGGGTCCGCGAGACCGGATCGACGATGCCGGCGGCGCGGTCGGTGGTCGGCACGTTGTGATCGGGGGTGGCGAGAACCGTCTTTGCCTGCCACAGGCGGCGGCCAGCCAGCTTGAGTCCTTCAAAAGCCTGTGGGCTGGTCACTTCATGCACCAGATGACGGTCGATATAAATCAACGCCGTGCCATTGCCTTCCTGATGGACGACGTGCGCGTCCCAGAGTTTGTCGTAAAGCGTGCGTGCCATGATCAATTTGCCGGGCCAAGGAAAGTCTAGATTATCGCATTTCGCGGGCTTTGGTCGCCGCAATTCAGTCCTTTTCCGTCAGCCGGATCAGCGCGTACTCCATACTGTCGGAGAGCGCCCGCCAACTGGCGTCAATGATGTTGGCGTTGGCGCCGACGGTGGTCCAGGCTTCCGTTCCGCTCTGGAAGTCGATCAGGACGCGGGTATTGGCCGCCGTGCCGGCCGTACCGCCCAGGATGCGCACCTTGTAGTCGGCGAGTCGTACTGTGCGGAGAACCGGATAGTCCTCGACGAGTGCCTCCTGCAGCGCGCTGGCCAGTGCGTTAACCGGGCCGTTGCCCTCGGCAGCGGTGAATTTCACGGTCTGGCCGACCTTGATCTTGACCGTTGCCTCGGCCACCAGCCCACGCCCATGCCGCCTTTCGGTGATCGCGAAATAGTCGAGGAGTTCGAAGGGGCGGCGGTAGTGTGGGCTCAGCCGGTGGAACATCAGTTCGACACTGGCCTCGGCTGCCTCGAAGGTGAAGCCTTCGTGCTCAAGGTGCTTGATCTGTGCCAGCACATGCTGTGCCGCCTCGTTGTCGAGGTCGAGTCCCATGCGGCGCGCCTGCAGAACGATGTTGCCGCGACCGGACAACTCCGAGGTCACCGAACGCATCAGGTTACCCACCTGCTCCGGGTCGATGTGCTGGTAGGTATCCGGCGACTTCAGGATCGCGGCGACGTGAATGCCCCCCTTGTGCGCGAATGCCGAATGACCCGTATAGGGCTGGTGGTCGTTGTGCTTCAGGTTGGCCACCTCGGCGACATAGCGCGAAAGCGCGGTCAACTCGCGCAGGCGCTCCTCGGCCAGCACGGAATAGCCCATCTTCAGTTGCAGATTGGGCAGGATGGTCACCAGGTCGGCATTGCCGACACGCTCGCCATAGCCGTTGATCGTTCCCTGTACCATCGTCGCGCCAGAACGGACGGCCGCCAGCGAATTGGCGACGCCGCAGCCTGTGTCGTTGTGACAATGCACGCCGATTCGGGCTGCGGGCAGCCGTTCGGCAACCGCGCGGGTGATCGACTCCATTTCCCATGGCAGCTTGCCGCCGTTGGTTTCGCAGAGCACGAGCCAGTCGGCCCCGCCGTCGGCTGCCGCGCGCAGGGTCGCCACGGCGTAGTCCGGGTTGGCCAGGAAACCATCGTAAAAATGCTCGGCGTCGAAGACGACTTCCTTGCCCTGCGCCTTCATCCAGGAGACGCTGTCGCGAATCATCGCCAAGTTCTCTTCGAGGGTCGTCGAGAGTACATGCGTCACGTGGTAGTCCCAGGCCTTGCCGACCAGCGTTACCACTGGCGTACCGGCGACGACCAGGGCGCGCAGGTTGGTGTCCTCCTCACACGATCCGTTGGCGTTGCGCGTCCGTCCAAAGGCTGCCAGGCGCGCCGGCAGATTCATGCGCATGACGCGCGCGAAGAAGTCGGCGTCCTTGGGGTTGGAACCGGGCCAGCCGCATTCGATGTAATGCATGCCGAAAGCGGCCAGGCGCTGCGCGATGGTCAGCTTGTCGTCAACGGAAAGCGAGATGTCTTCACGCTGCGAGCCGTCACGCAGGGTCGTGTCGTAGAGAAAGATCGGAGTCATGGGCAGGAAGGGAGAGAACAAGAAAAGAGCGCCGCACGCCTCCCGGACATGGCAGCGAGTTCGGTAACTCGCGGCAGGCCGCTCGCTCGACGCGGAGCGGATGGCCAATTCAGGCGGTAGCGGGGGAGGAAAATGGCAAGAGGAGACAACGCCGACCGGCGGGAGAGTATCTCCGGCTCGCTCGGCGCTGTCAAGCGCGGATCGAAACCACCCGTTGTTGCAAGGCTTTGACTATCCCCGGCAGCCTGTCCCGTGCGAAAATGCGGGCATGTACATGCGCGATCTTCAGCAGAAACTCGGCGGCGAGATGGTGGGCGAAGTCAATCAGCCGCTCACCGGCGTCGGCACAATCCGTTCGGCCACGCCGACCCAAATAACCTTCCTGGCGAATTCACGATACCGTTCCGATCTGGCGGCTTCGCGTGCCGGGGCGGTCATTCTCGGCGCTGCAGACCGGGACCTGACGCCGCTGCCACGTCTGGTGGTTGCCAACCCGTACGTCTGTTTCGCGCGGGTGGCCCAACTCTTCAGTCCGCCACCGCTCTACGCCAGCGGCGTCCATCCGTCTGCCATCATCCACGCCGGGGCGCGCGTACCTGAAAGCGCTTCCGTCGCAGAACATGTTTCGATCGGTCGCGGCGCCGTGATTGGTGAAGGTGCGCGCATCGGACCGGGATGTATCCTGGGTGACGAGGTGTCGGTGGGTGCCCACACCTGCCTCGTCGCGCGCGTCACAATCTACGCGCGCTGCTCGATTGGCGCGCGCGGGATCATCCATGCCGGCGTGGTGATCGGCGCCGATGGCTTCGGGTTTGCGCCCGACTTTTCGGAAGGCGACGGTGGCTGGGCAAAAATCCCGCAGGTCGGCCGCGTCGTCATTGGCGATGACTGCGAAATCGGTGCGAACACCTCCATCGATCGCGGTGCGATCGATGACACCGTGCTCGGCAACGACGTCAAGATCGACAATCAGGTTCAGATCGGCCACAACTGCGTGATCGGTGATCACACAATCATCTGCGGATGCGTCGGCATTGCCGGCAGCAGCACAATCGGCCGCCGCGTCATGATGGGCGGCGGCTCCGGTGTTGTCGGTCATCTGGAGATCTGCGACGGCGCCGTCGTTTCGGCGATGACGCTGGTCACCAAGTCGATTACCGAGCCGGGAATGTACACCGGGTCGATGCCGTTGATGAAACACGCTGACTGGCTCAGGAATGTGGTGCATGTGCGGCGCTTGGGTGCCCTCGCCGATGCGCTCAAGAGAACGGCAGGCTCGAAATGAGCCACAGAATTCTCCCTCAGGGCGCGATCCGGATTACGCCGGGGATAGCTGTCCTGGCCCTTCTCGATGAACGTCAGCCGCCCGGATCGCGCGCCGGGATTGTGGCGCCCGGGCTGCGGCCGCCGCCCAGCGCCGCCCGATGAGAGTCCCGAGATCGAATCGACGGTCGACCCGGTAAGCCGCCGTCGCGAGCGTCTGATGCCGACACTTTCGCGAGCGGGCGTGAGTGTGGCACGCCGGGGGTGACCAGCCTTGTCAGACTGATTTTCACAACCTGTCACGATGCCCCCTGGATCGCCTTGCCTGATCCAGTTGTCAGAAACCGCCAGTACCCCGGAAAACGTGGAACAAGCCCTTGATTGGGGACTAACTCCCGGAGAACGCCTAACCGTCTTTCAAGAGAATTCGCCGACAGTCGGGAACGATGGTCATGGATCTTGAGGAAACCACGTTAGCCCCGGGCTGTGACACGAAGTCGATAGATGCTGGTTAGAGTCCTAGGAGAACCCATGGCAATCAAAGCCTCAGCACCTCTGGATATCCTCAAAGCCCTTTACCGGACCATGGTGATGTCGCGCGAGGTCGATCTGATCGAGCAGGAATACACGGGTCGAGGGGAGGCTGTCTTTCACGTTTCCGGAGCAGGCCACGAAGCCTCTGCAGCCCTGAGTCCGTTTCTGGGACCGCAGGACTGGCTCCACTGCCACTACCGCGACAAAGCTCTGATGATGGCCCGTGGCATTGCCCCACAGCAGTTCTTTCTTGCGCTTTTCAACAAAGACGCCTCCCACAGCCGGGGCCGTCAAATGAACGCGCATATGAGTTGCCCGCAACTCAGGATTCTGTCCCTCGTGGGGCCGGTGGGCAACTCGGCTCTGCAGGCGGTTGGCGTTGCCAACGCGGTGAAAGGTGACGCCGATCAACCGGTGGTGCTGTGCTCGCTTGGCGATGGAATGACTCAGCAGGGAGAGGTTCTTGAAGCCCTGGCGCACGCCGTCCGAGAAAACCTGCCTGTGCTTTTTCTGGTCCAGGACAACAAGCTGGCCATCTCCACCTCCACCACCGCCAAGACCTTTTACCAGACGCCGGCGGGAGATGCTTCAGAGTTCTATGGAATTCCCATTCACCGGATCAATGGGCGCTATCCGCAAACCTGCCTGGAGACTTTCGCAACGCTGGTCGCGGCCATGCGAAAAGACCGGAGTCCGGCCATTGTCATCATGGACGTGGACCGCTTACATAGCCACACCAATGCCGATGACCAGAGAATCTACCGCAGTGTCGGCGAACTCGAGCAGGTGAAGGAATCCGGGGACCCCATTGTGAACCTGGAAATCTGGCTCAAGGCTCAGGGTGTACCGGAAGACTTCTTTGCTGGGCTAGGGGACTCCCTGCGTGCCGATCTCAAGATACAAGCTTCCCTGGCCCAAAGAAGTCCGGAGCCGTCTCCCACCCGTACGGCGCTGAAGCCTTTGCCACCAACGCTGGAAGACCCCTCGTCTGAATATCGAGGCTCCCCTTCCGCCACCGGTGAAGACAATCTGGTGATGCTGGAAGCCATCCGCGAAGTGCTGAGAAAACGGATGTCGGAGGACGAAAGGATCACCCTGTTCGGTGAGGATCTCGAGGATCCCAAGGGCGACGTCTTCGGGCTGACCAAAGGCCTGTCGACCACCTTTCCGGGCCGGGTAAGGAACTCGCCACTGGCCGAAGCCACCATCGTCGGAGTCAGCATCGGGGAAGCCCTGGCGGGAAGGCGCCCGGTGGCCTTTCTTCAATTCGCGGACTTCCTTCCCATTGCCTACAATCAGATCGTTTCAGAACTGGGGTCCATGCATTGGCGAACCGACGGGGGTTGGGAAGCGCCCGTAATCGTCATGGTCACCTGCGGCGGCTACAAACCCGGTTTGGGTCCTTTCCACGCCTCGAGTTACGAAGCCCTGGCTGTTCACACGCCCGGAGTGGACGTTTTCATGCCTTCGACCGCTGGCGACGCCGCAGGTCTTCTCAACGCGGCCTTCGAAAGCGGACGTCCAACCCTTTTCTTTTATCCGAAGAGCTGCCTCAATGACCGGGACAACGCCACCAGTTGCGACGTGGAGAAACAGCTCATTCCCCTGGGAAGAGCGAGAACCGTCCGTCAGGGAAAGGACATCACCCTGGTTGGCTACGGCAACACCGTGAAACTCTGCCTCCAGGCGGCTGTGGCTTTGTCATCGCAGGGTGCTGAGGCGGAGGTCATCGATCTCAGAACGCTCCAGCCCTGGGATCGGAGGACTGTGGCCGTTTCGGTGGAGAAGACCGGGCGCCTTGTCGTCGTGCACGAGGATAACGAGAGTGCGGGCATGGGTGCGGAAATCATAGCGGTCATGGCAGAAACGGTAGCGAGACCCTTCCGCGTCCGCCGGGTGGCGAGGGCAGACACCTATGTGCCCTGTAACTTTGCCAACCAGCTGGAGGTTCTCCCGAGCTATAAACGCCTACTTGAAACGGCTGTGGAAATGCTTGGAGGTCATGTTGGCTGGGAGCTTCCGCCCACCGCGCCAAGAGGTTGCTTCTTGGTGGAGGCCATTGGTTCCAGCCCCTCTGATGAATCCGTCACGGTGGCCAGGTGGTTGGTAAAGCCGGGCGATACGATCGGGGAAGGGGACTATATCGGCGACCTGGAAGCCGACAAGGCCGCCGTGGAGTTGCGATCGCCAGCCTCTGGACTCCTGGAAGAAATCCTGGTTCCAGAAGGAACCATGGTAAAGGTGGGTACGCCTGTTCTAAAGGTCAAGATCGGCGAGGGCGAGGAAGGCTTCAAGCCTCTGACGAAAGAGAATCCGGGACAACCTCGGATATCCGACCTGCGGCTGGCGCCCGCCACGCCGGTCGCACCGCTGGTTTCTCACCGGGATTCCCAAGGATTGGTGGGCATTCAGGCCGTAACGAGTGTCAAGGGAAGTCGGGTTGTCACCAACCTGGAGATTGCCGGGATGTGTCCCGAGTGGGAGACCGATGATATCTTCAAGCGCATCGGTATTGAAACCAGGCCCTGGATTGCCGACGGAGAGACGGTATTGTTCCTGGCCACGGCGGCAGCGAGAAAGTTGCTCAAACAAACGGGCCTGACATTGGCGGACATCGATCTGATCCTGGTGTCGACGGGTACGCCGCCAGCCCACACCCCGTCCCTGGCTGCCATGATCCAGATGAATCTGAACCTCGATGAGGCCGATCCCATCCTGGTTCCTGCCTATGACTTCTCTTCTGCTTGCTCCGGGTATATTTTTGGATTGAAGCAGGCGTCCGATCACTTGAAACTCCGGCAAAAGGATCGGGTGCTGCTGATTACCGCGGAAGTCCTGTCGCCGCAGATCGACATGGCCGACTACGGTACCGCGCCGGTGTTCGCCGACGCTGCCACGGCTACTCTGCTTGTCGGGTCGGGGAGAGCCGGAGTCATGAAACTCAAGGTATTGGAAACAGCCATAGGAACGCATGGAGAGTCGGGTGAAATACTGAAGCTGCCCGCCAATCCCGGCGAGAAGATTTCAATGGATGGTCCCAAGGTCTACCTGGGCGCGGTCAAGTACATGCCGCAGGCCTTGGTGGACGCGTGTCGTCAGCTGGGCATGGAACCGCAGAACCTGGATCTCGTCGTTCCGCATCAAGCCAACCAGAGGATCATCAATGCTCTCCGCCAGAGAATGAAGCTGGCGGAAGACCAGGTTTACTCCAACATCGGCCACAGTGGGAACACCTCCAGCTCGACCATTCCCCTTTGCCTTGAGGAACTTCTGCCCTTGGCTACAGCGGGGCAGAAGTGGGGTCTTACCGCTTTTGGGGGAGGATTTACCTTCGGCGGCGCCGTCCTGGAAGTGGTCTGAAGGACCGGCGACCCAGGCCCAAGAGACGGTCAAGGCGCAGTACCTGGCTCGCCGCGCTGCTTGCCCTTGTTCCCTGCGGAAACGCAGAGCCTGCGGGCAAGCCGGCTTCGGTCGTGAGGAGGCGCATGTGTGCGGTGCGCGCCTGGCCTGGAGCGAGGAATGAGGAATGAGCTTCACTGGCCTGTCCAGCGGGGCTGCTGCTTGTTGAGGAAAGCGGTGGTGCCGATGCGGAAATCTTCGCTGGCGGCGACGAGGCCGAAGTAGTCGGCGCCGAGTTGCGCCGAGTCGTCGAGCGAGAGGTTCAGCCCGCGGTGCATCGCCTCCCAGGTCAGTCGCACGGCGGTGGGCGACTGCGCGAGGATGTCTGCAAGGAAGACTTGTGCCTCGTCGAGGAGACGGTCAACGGGGACGACACTCTGTACCAAGCCGATCTGCAGAGCCTCGTCGGCATCGACAGCGCGTCCACGCAGCAGCATTTCGGCCGCCCGACCGCGGCCGACCAGACGCGGTAGCCGGGTGGTGCCGCCGAAGCCGGCGATGGCACCGATCTGCACTTCCGGGTGGCCGAGCCGCGCACCGCGAGCGGCGATGCGCAGCGTGCACGCCTCGGCCAGTTCCAGGCCGCCACCCAGCGCCGCACCGTTGATCGCGGCGACCACCGGCTTCCCCAGTGTCTCGATGCGGCAATTGACTTCGACGGCGAGCCTGGCGAACTCGCGCACGGCGAGCGGCGAGGCGCTGTTGAGTTGGCGAATGTCGGCGCCGGCGCAGAAGGCGCGCGTGCCGCCACCGGTGAGGATGACGGCACGCACCGCAGCGTCGGTGCGCAACCTGTCGAGTAGCGCGGCGAGTTGCTGCAAGACGGCGAGGTTGAGCGCATTGAGCGCCTCGGGGCGGTTGAGCGTCAGCACGACGATGCCGGCGTGTTGCTCGAAGACGACGATGCTGGAATCGGACACGGTGGGTTCCCAGGTTGGTTGAGGAGGACCAAGCATAGGGAGACGGCCGCGGCGGAGCATGAAACTGCTGCATGTTGCCAGTGAGATTTCTTCTCCTTCGACGCAACCGGCGGCCCGGCGCCCGTCATTCTGGCAACATTGACACTCGCCGACTGGTCATGCCTGTCGTGGGAACGCCTTGCGGTCGCTCGCCAGGGCGATGAGCAGCAACGCGAGAACGACGGCCGGCCAGTTACCCCAGCGAACATAAGGCGTCGCTCCGGAATAGCCCCGTACTTCGCCGACCAGCGCGCCGCGGGTAAATGGCGGCAACACCGACTGCACATGACCGTCGACATCGACGATGGCGGTCATGCCGGTGTTGGTCGCGCGCAGCATCATGCGGCCGGTTTCAAGTGCGCGCATCTGGGCGATCTGCAAGTGCTGTGCCGGCGCCAGCGAGTCGCCGAACCACGCCACGTTGGAGATGTTGACCAGCAGCGTGGCGGCCGGCAGCGCGCCGATGATCTCCTCGCCGAAGGCATCCTCGTAGCAGATGTTCACCGCGACGTACTGGCCGCCCAGGCGCAGCGGCGCCTGCGCGCGCGCGCCGGCCGTGAAGTCCGACATCGGGATGTTGGCCTTGGCCATGAACCAGGCAAAGCCGGGGGGAACGAACTCGCCGAAGGGCACCAGGTGGCTCTTGCTGTAGTGCTGTTGGCCGCTGGCACCGAGGCTCAGCGCCGCATTGAAGTACTGCCGGCCGTCGGCGATGGCGATACCGAGCAGCAGGTCACCTTGTTGGCGGAGTGCAAGTTGTCGCAAGGCGTCGAGATACTCGCCCGGAATCTGCTCGAGAAAAGCGGGCAGGGCGGTCTCCGGCAGCACCGTAAGCTGCGCTGGATTCTCCAGCGCCAGACGATAGTAGGTGCGCAGCGAATCGACGAAGCGCTCGGGCCGCCATTTCATTTCCTGGGCGACGTTGCCCTGGAGCAGGGCTACCGACAGCGGCTCGCCCGTCGGTTGCGTCCAGCGGACTTCGCGGAGCAGGCCGCCCGCAGCAAGAACCACGGCCGTGGCGAGCAGCGGCAAGGCGGGACACCAGCGCAGCAAGCTGCGCGTGCCGCAGCTTTCGCTCGACAGCCAGCGCCTGACGACCTCGAGAATCAGCGCCCCGATCAGCGCCGATGCCAGCGTGACGCCATGCAGGCCGAGCAGCGGCGCATAGCCGGCGAGCGGGCTCGGCGGTGTCTGAGAATACCCGGCGGCGAGCCAGGGAAAGCCGGTGAAGGCCCAGGTGCGCGTCCACTCGGCAAGCGTCCACAGGCCGGCGAAGAGCAGTGCCCGGGGAAACCAGCCAGGCGCCGAGAGACGAACGAACAGCGCGCCGCCCAGTGCCGAAAACAGTGCGAGTACAGCGCAGAAAAGGACCGTGGCCACGCCCGCAAGCCATACCGGCATGCCGCCGAAAACGCTGAGGCTGACATAGACCCACGAAACGCCGGTCAGGAACAGGCCGCAGCCATAGGCTCCGGCGATCAAGGCGGCACGGCGCGAACTCCTGGCGCCGGCGGCTTCGGCAGAGAGCAGGCCGAACAGGCCGCCGAGGCTCAGCCAGTTGACCGGAAACCAGCCAAGCGGGGCAAAGGCGAGGACGCCGGCCGCGCCGAGCAGCAGCGCGCCGAGGCAGTGCCAGCGCAGCGCGTTACTCAGGACTGTCAGCCTCGGGTGGCCGCGTGACGATCAGGGTGTAGATGCGCCGGCTGTCGGCGCGCAATACCTGGAAGCGCGTGCCGTCGATGACGATCGTCTCGTTGAACTGCGGCACCCGGCCCAGGTGGTGCAGGACCAGTCCACCGACCGTATTGCATTTCTCGTCGCTGAAGTGGGTTCCCAGCGCGGCGTTGAAATCCGCCACTGCCGCGTGCGCCTTGACGCGATACAGACCATTCTGGTCGAGCTGGATGTTCTCGTCGGCTTCGTCGAAATCGTATTCGTCCTCGATCTCGCCGACGATCTGTTCGAGGACGTCCTCGATGGTGATGAGGCCGGCAATTCCGGCGTATTCGTCAATGACGATGGCCATGTGATTGCGCGAGACGCGGAATTCGCGGAGCAGGACGTCGAGACGCTTGAATTCGGGGATGAACACCGCCGGGCGCACCCACTCACGCAGGTTGAAGGGCGCATCGCGCCGTACGCGCAGCAGATCTTTGGCGAGCAGAATGCCGACCACATGATCGCGGTCGCCGTTGATTACCGGGAACCGCGAGTGAGCCGTGGTGTTGACACGGTCGATGACGTCATCGAGCGTGTCGCCGACATCGACCACTTCCATCTGCGGGCGCGGCACCATGACTTCGCGAACGATCATTTCCGAGGCGGCGAGGGCGCCTTCGGTGATGCTCAAGGCGTCGGCGTCGAGAAGCTTGCGCTGGTGTGCCGCGTGCAGCAGTTGCACCAGTTGTTCGCGGTCTTCCGGTTCGCGCACCAGGAGCGACGAGAGACGTTCAAAGAAACCGGGTTTGCCACTTGGGCTGCTACTGTCCATACTGACCTTTTGAGGAATGAGGCGTCAGCGGCGCCGGGTGACGGAGGTTCATTGGATTCATGGCATTCGTCGCCCGGCGCCGCTGACGCGTCACACCTCCATGGCGTACGGGTCCGGATAGCCCAGAGCATGCAGGACTCGGCGTTCCCGACTTTCCATTTCCGCAGCCTGCCGTGCGCTCGTTTCGTGGTCGTAGCCCTGCAGGTGCAGCAGGCCGTGCACGATCAGATGTGCATAGTGCGCTTCCAGTGGCTTGCCTTGCTCGGCCGCCTCGCGCGCCACCACCGGGGCGCAGAGCACCAAATCACCGCAGACGACCGGTTCCCGTGCGTAGGGAAACGACAGGACGTTGGTGGCGTAGTCCCGGTGGCGGTAGTCGCGGTTCAGGCGACGCGCTTCGTCGGCATCGACGAAGCGCACGGTGATCTGCCCCCGCCGCTTGCCGTCAACGTCAATCGCGGCGCGCGCCCAGGTCCGGACTTGCGGCTTTTGCGGCAGTTCGTTGGCCAGGCAGGCGTACTGCACGCCAACGTGCAGCCGCTTACTTGCTGCCGGCATGCTTTCCCGCCGTTGCCGCCGCCGCATCGCGTGCCTCGAGTGCGGCGGTGTGTGCCTCGTAGGCGGAGACGATGCGGGCCACCAGGGGGTGGCGGACCACGTCTTCCTTGAGGAACTCGGTGAAGGCGATGCCGCGAACTTCCTTGAGGATCTGGCGGGCCTCGATCAGGCCGCTTTTCTGGCCGCGCTGCAGGTCGATCTGCGTCACGTCGCCGGTGACCACCGCCTTGGCGCCGATGCCGATGCGCGTCAGGAACATCTTCATCTGCTCGGGCGTCGTGTTCTGTGCCTCGTCGAGGATGATGAAGGCGTGGTTCAGCGTGCGCCCGCGCATGTAGGCGAGCGGGGCGATTTCGATCGCGCCGCGCTCGAACAGCTTGCCGACGCGCTCGAAACCCATCAGGTCGTAGAGCGCGTCGTAAAGTGGTCGCAGATAGGGGTCGACCTTTTGCGCCAGGTCACCGGGCAGGAAGCCCAGGCGCTCGCCGGCCTCGACGGCGGGGCGGGTGAGGACAATGCGCTGCACCAGTTCGCGCTCGAAGGCATCCACCGCCGAAGCCACCGCCAGGTAGGTCTTGCCGGTGCCCGCCGGGCCGGTGCCGAACGTGATGTCGTGCTCCTGGATATTCTTGAGGTATTCGATCTGGCGGGGCGTACGGCCGTGCAGTTCGCTCTTGCGAGTCATCAGCGCCGGCGACACGCCCCCTCCCGACGAGATGCTGCGAACCGGCCGGTTGAGGAGTTCGATCAGGCCCAACTGGATCTCATCGACCGACAGCGTGTCCTTGGCCTGTGCGTAGAACTGTTGCAGCGCTTCGGAGGCGCGCGCGGTCTGCGCGGGCTCGCCGCGCAGCGTGAAGCGTTCGCCGCGGCGAGCGATCATGACGTCGAGGGCGGTCTCGATCTGCCGCAGATTCTCGTCGAGAGGACCACACAGGTTGGCCAGTTGCTTGTTGTTGACCGGTGAGAGCAGGAGTTCGGTCGCCCGGCTTTTCGCCGCCGCTGTCTTCTCGCTCATGCCAGGCCACCCACCAGTTCACCGCGCAGCGAATGCGGCATCGCCGACGTGATGCGCACATCGACGAAACGATCCAGCCATCGCGTGCAGTCGTCGGAGCCGGCAGCGAAATTGACGACCCGGTTGTTGTCGGTGCGTCCGGCGAGTTCGCCGCTGTCCTTTTTCGACAGACCTTCGACCAGCACGCGCTGGACGGTGCCGACCATGCTGACGGAGACGGCCTGCGCCAGTTCGTCGATGCGCGCCTGCAGGCGCAACAGCCTTTCCAGCTTCAGCGTCGACGGCGTGTCGTCGGCAAGCTCGGCGGCCGGCGTGCCGGGACGCGAACTGTACAGGAAGGAGAATGAAGCGTCGAAGCCGACATCGTCGATCAGTTTCATCGTCTTCTCGAAATCGTCCGCGGTTTCGCCGGGAAAGCCGACGATGAAGTCGGACGACAGCGACAGGTCGGGGCGCGCCGCGCGCAGCTTGCGCACCAGGCTCTTGTATTCGATTGCCGTATAGCCGCGCTTCATCGCCGCCAGAACACGGTCCGAACCCGATTGCACCGGCAGATGCAGATGCGAAACGAGCTTGGGAACTCTCGCGTAGATGTCGATCAAGCGTTGCGATACCTCGCGCGGATGCGAGGTCGTGTAGCGGATGCGTTCGATGCCGGGTATCTCGGCAATGTACTCGATGAGCAGCGCGAGATCGGCGGCCTCGTCGCCGGCGGGCGCCTGCCCGACGCCGCTCATCGCTCCCCGGTAGGCGTTGACGTTCTGCCCGAGCAGCGTCACTTCCCTGACGCCCTGCGCGGCGAGACCGGCGACCTCGGTCAGCACGTCGTCGAAGGGGCGTGAAACCTCTTCGCCGCGCGTGTAGGGAACGATGCAGAACGAGCAGAACTTGCTGCAGCCCTCCATGATCGAGACGAAGGCCGAAGCCCCGGCGACCCGGGCGGGCGGCAGATGATCGAACTTCTCGATCTCCGGGAAGGAAATGTCGACCTGCGACTTGCCCAGTCGGCGGCGGTCGGCGATCAGTTGCGGCAGCCGGTGCAGCGTCTGTGGTCCGAAAACCACGTCGACGTAAGGCGCGCGCGCGACGATCGCCGCACCCTCCTGGCTGGCCACGCAGCCCCCCACGCCGATCACCAGATCCGGATTGGCCCGCTTGAGCAGGCGCACGCGGCCGAGGTCGTGGAAGACGCGCTCCTGCGCCTTCTCGCGCACCGAGCAGGTATTGAAGAGGATGATGTCGGCATCGTCAGGGCTATCCGTCTTGACGATGTCTTCGGATCCGGCGAGCACGTCGGCCATCTTGTCCGAGTCGTATTCGTTCATCTGGCACCCAAAGGTGCGGATGAACAGTTTTCTTGCCATCGTGTGTTTGACCTAGCGCGGGCGGGGCACCGAGGCTTCGCTCGGCGTCAGCATCCAGACGCGAAAAATGGCGCCGGAGGCGTCGGTAAGATAGACAACGTCGACCGGGTTCTGGATCTGCATCGGCACGACGATCAGGTTTTGGCGGCTGCGAATCTGGGCTGTCGGGGCCAGCGGCCACTCACGTCCATTGATGATCAGGAAGCCGTCGCCGGCCGGTGGCTGCATCACGCCCTGTTTGGCCTCGGGTGGCAGCGTTCTGGCGATGGCGGCCGTTTCGTACGCGGACTGCGAGTCGGCAGACGGCGTCATGGCCATCTCGGCAATCGTGCTGATGATCGTGTACAGGAGAGCAGTGGGGATATCCATCGAAGCATTATAGACACGCTGACCCTCCGATGTCAGCTGTGATCGCGCAGCAGGCGGCAGTCTGACTCCTTCTGCAGACCGCGCGCGGTGGTGGTACGCTCGGCGCCTGGCGAATCCAGGCGGCGGCACGCACTGGGTGGTGGACGTACGCCGAGCGCGCGGCCGTTGTTAAGAGGAGCACAAGCGTCGTAGAATAGCGGCCTGCGCGGGCGTCGTATAATGGTAATACCCTAGCTTCCCAAGCTAGAGCCGAGGGTTCGATTCCCTTCGCCCGCTCCACCTGCCGCTTGTTGCACCGACTTCAGCAAATTTCCGTTCGGTATCGTGATGTGGTCGTGCCCGGCCGCTTGGCCGGCGAGTTCCATGATGCTCATGGTCTGGAATGGCCTGTCAAGCGAGCGCTCGATCGACTGCAGGACGTGCTCGACAGTAGCGGAAACCGGCAACGCGGCCGGATTCAGGAAGCCGTCTTCGCCGGCGGAGCGGACGATGTCCAGCAACTGCTTTACCGAGACCGCGCCAAGGTCGCGCGCCGGCAGGTAGCCTCGCGGATTGTCCCTGCTCTGCACGAGCAGGCCGCCGTCCTGCAAGGCGTCGAGAATCGCCGCCACGCTATGGCTCGGTACCTGCAGTGCCTGACATAGCTGCCTGAGAGTCCATGCTGGCCGGCCGCTCAGGTAGTGCGCGCCGATCATGCCCATGATTCCCAGGGCAAGGCGCTCGCGCATCCGGTTGCTGAGTCGCGGTTCGCCCCCGGTTGCGACCAGCGACTCGGGATGCTGCTGCCACGCCGGCACGGGATCGGCCGGGCATCCCCAGATGGCCACGTTCATGGCGTTGAGCAGACGAGCAGGATTCCAGTTCACGGCGTTCCTGCCACGGCAAACGCTGCTGGCCGATTGCGCTGTCGGCACAGCCGACACGAGTTGGCCTCGGGGCTCATCGCCTGGTCTCGACATGGAGCCAGACTTGCGCGTCGAACGGTACGAGCAGCTTGCCGGCATTCAACTCCGGCGCGACGTCCTGCGCACTGCCGACGAGGACTTTCTCCACCGACACGGCGACCGGCGCGTATGGCGTGTCCGTGAAGGGAACCGCGAGGCGGGCCAGAAAGGCCGGTTCCGAGAGCACCGAGGCAACCCACTGGTTTGGCCCGCCGCTACGCGCTTTCCCGCGGCTCGCCGCCCATTGCGGATGGCGCAGTGCGACCTCGGCGAGGTGGTGCGAGATCCAGGGGTAATCGAATGCCCGCCCGAGCGACAGGCCCCGCAAGGGAGGGGCGCTCGTCGGTCGCTGCCGCAACCACTTGCCGACCACCTCCCGGTAACTCGACTCGGTCATTTCGCAGCGCGTGAAGGCGTCAGTGTGCTGACGCAATGACGCCGAGTCGCCATCGGGTTGCGCCTCGACATGCGGGCTGCAGGCCGTCGCGACGCACGGCAGGGCGAGCAGCCAGGCCGCCGTCATCGCTCGAGCCACCATGGATTTGCTCGCCTTGACACCTCTGTGGTTCTCCGGGCAGGCATCCGGCGTTTGCTCAAACCGCCCGCCGCCGGGCAGGAGCGACAGCCGGGGTTGCTCGCGGGCGATCGGGTTGGCGTCCTGCGCACCTCGCGTCCTGGCCGATACTGGGCGGGTGCAACGCTCGCCGACAGATTCGGCCTTGGTGACGGCCATCTGGCGCGGGTCCGACTATCTGTAGCCCGGCATTCGCGGCGGCGGACTGGAAGCCTGATTCGGAACCTGAGCGAGAATGCACAGGATGCCAGCCGCGTCGGCAGCGCCGCCGAACGACCCAGCCAGGGAATTGGCGTAGTCGTTCCGGGTTACTTCTCCGTTGTAGAAACGCGATGTCACGTCCAGGAAATAGGCGTCCTGAATCAGGTCGGAGCCGATGCTTCTGCTGCCGATGCGCTCCGTACCGCATGTGTTCTGCACCTGGTCCAGGAATGCTTCGTAGCGTGGGTCTGGCCGCCACGCATCGGCAGCACAGGCGCTGACAACGACAGCAAGCAGGGTGGCGAGCAGCGCCCCTCCGGGTGGTCGAACGCGGGATGACGGGTAGTCGTGATGGGTCATGATCGTAGGGGAGCCGCAAGTGTCAATGTAATGTCGCCTCGTGGCGATCCGGGGGGCAGCGTGCCGGCGGGTGGCGCGCTGCCCGGCGACCGCCTCGCGGCCTAGCGCGAAACGACCCGTGCGCCGTCGCCGTAGCCTTCGATATATACGCGCTGGCCCTGGAAGAGATTTGGATTGACGGGTTGCGTGATCGATACCAGGACACCGTTGCTGGCGCGGACGATGATCTGCTGACCCGGGACCGGCTGGTCGTACTTCTTCTGGATCTCGTTGCCCGCGAAAGCGCCGCCAATGGCTCCAGCCACCATCGCAACGTCGCGCCCGGTACCGGCACCGATCAGACTGCCGATGCCGACCCCGGCCAGGCCACCGACCACCGCGCCGACCCCCGAATGATGATTGCTGGGCAGTTGAACCATCGTGATCTGTTCGATGACGCCGGTGCGGATCTGGACTTCACCGGCTTGCTGTCCGGGGGCCGCGCAAGCGGCAAGGACGACGGCCAGCACCAGGGCCGAGAGGTAAGAGGCAGTCTTTCGGAACATCGAGGTCTCCTTGAAGGGGTTTGGTTGGGGTTGGTATAGCGCGTGTCGCTGGCTTCGTCGGTTACCGGCCCGACAAACGGCGCGTGTCGGAAGCCGTCGGGTCCAGCGACATGGCGAGCGTGTTGGGAACTGGCCGGGCGCATTCCCACTGTGGTCGCCGCCGAGACGTGGTCGACCGCTGGTGAATGCCGCCAGGCCAAGGATATCGCCGTGGTCTGCACCCGGGTGAGTTGGCTAAGCACGCGGCTGGCGCGCAAACCAGAGCGGCCATGAGTATCGCGGCTCGCGCCGTTGCCGTCAATCGCTCGCGCCTGAGTGAACTGGACTCGATGAACTGTGGCTTGCCGGGCTGGCCGTCGCGATCACCGACAGACACGGACACCGTTGACATAGCGGCAACCGGCAGCCGGGGCGACCACTACCGCTCTCGGCGCCGGCGCGACGACCACGGCCTTCGGTGCCGGCGCAACCGCAACCGGCTTGCGGGCGACGACCGCACCGTTGGGTCCTGCACAGCCGGCCCGATAGACGCCGTTGGCGCAGGTAACCGCGTCGGCTTTGGTGACGGCGGCCATCATCACCAAGGCGGCACTGAGGGACATGACAATAGTCTTCATCGTGTTTCTCCGGTGGTATCCGCTCGCCCGAGAGGCGACCACGGATCAGGTCACAAAAAGGGGGCCCGTCGGGCTTCGACGGGATGCAGGCCGAGCGCGGCAGTCAACATTGTAGTCCTACAGCCACGTTGCGCACCTCGTTCGCCTGCAGGCCGTAGTGGGCGAGGACGCGGGCGATTAGGATGGTCCTGACGCCCATCTCGGTGATGCCGGTGTTCATGGCGTCGAACGAGTTCTTGGCCGAGCCGACGAACAAGCCGCGAACGACGGCGGCTATGGTGGCAACGAGGCCCGCACCCAGCCTCACGGTCTCCGTTGAGTCACTGCTCAGGTGATGCTGCGGGAAGGCCACGCTCAGGAACAAGCCGAGTAATGCACCGGCCGCCCGGAATGCCGATGAAGGCGATCAACGCGATCAACGCGATCAGCGCTATGGCCATTGAACTCACGGAGCGCTCTCCCCTTTGACCGTTTCAGTTTTTCCACACCAAGTACGCATCGAATACATCGACCTCTGCTTCGCCGGGAGACGGCCACCAGCGTCGAGGTGTTTGCCGCTCTTTTCGGTTGTTCTGGCGCCGTGTGTTCAACCGCGCGCTCGCGCACTGGGAAGATATTCACCGGAGACCTGGCGGCAGCGCTCCCGAGCCTGGGCCTCGCTGGGGTATCGACAGCGGCCACGCAGAACTGGTCGAAAAAAATGGCGCCGCGCACACGAAATGCATATAGTGTGGCGGCGCGCAGGCTCGTCAGCGCGCGTGTCCATCAATTCCAGAGATGAGGAGTAGATCATGACCAAACGCTATTGGCTGTTGGCCGCCGTGCCGGCCGTCTTTTTTGCCGGCGTCAGTTTTGCGCAGTTTCCGATCCTCGACATGATCGCCGGCAAGGTCGTCGAGAAGTACCAGCAATCGAGTTGCGAGCAGTTATGGATCAAGAAGGGTGAACCGAAGTCGCCGCAGGTGCAGGAAGCCGTTGCGAGGCTGCGCGCCGATCCGGCGATGCGCACGGAGTTCATCAACCGGGTGGCGGGTCCGATCGCCAACAAGATGTTCGAATGCGGGATGATCCCGTAACTTAGGGTCGCCCGCTTGTCGGTTCGATTGAAGGAGGAGAAACTTGATGATCCCGTACCAATACTTTGGCCGCGCCGTGCTGCTCGCCGTGGCCATTCTTTTTGCCGGCGGCGCCAACGCGCAGCCGTCAGCGAGCGCGCCGACAGCCGGCAAGGCAGCGAAAGCGGCCACTACCAAGGCGTCGAGCAAAGCGGTGGCGCCCGCGCCCAAGCCGGAACTCGAAGCCAAGGCGATTGACTTGCTGAAAGCGACGAGCGAGCGTCTGGCAGCGGCACGTTCGCTGTCGTTCACGGCGGTGGTGACCTACGAAAGCCCGAGTCGCATTGGCCCCGCGCTGGCCTATACGACGATGTCCGAGGTGGTCATGCAGCGGCCCGACAAGCTGCGCGTGATCACGCTCGGCGACGGACCGGCGTCGGAGTTCTATTACGATGGCAAGACGATGACGGCGTTCGCCCCGGCCGAGAATCTGGTCGCTGTCACGGCGGCGCCGCCGACGATCGATGCCACACTCAAAGCGGCTTTCGACAGCGCGGCAATCTACTTTCCGTTCAGCGATGTGGTGCTTGCCGATCCCTACAGGGCACTCGCCGAGGGCCTGACCGTCGCCTTCTACGTCGGCCAGTCCAAGGTCATCGGCGGAACGACGACCGACATGGTGGCCCTGGTCAACGACAATGTGTTCGTGCAGATCTGGATTGGCGCCGAGGACAAGCTGCCGCGCATGCTGCGCGCCGTCTTTCGCAGGGATCCGCTGCGCCTGCGCCACCAGATGGAACTGTCCAACTGGAAGCTTGATCCAGTGGTGGCTGCGGACACGTTCACCTCGACCAAGTTCGCCGGCGCGGTCCCGATCGCTTTTGCTCACCCGGGTGGCTCGGCGGCGAGCGGCTTTCGGCCGCCGGCGAAGGCCAAGCCTGCCGGCAAGCCAGCGGCCAAGCCGCAGCCCACGAAGACCCCTTGAGGAGATCGAACCATGAAATCGACGATCATCGGCATGGCCGTGGCGCTTGGCGTCGCGCTGCCTAGCGGCCCGGCTGCGGCCTGGGCGAGCGCCAATCGTTTTGGCGGCAGTACCGAGCACGTTCCGGGTGCCACCGAGCACTCCAACGCTTTTGGCGGCAGCTCGGCACATGCCTACGGTGAAGGAACGGAACACACCAACATGTATGGGGGCAGTTCGGCGCACGCCTGGGGCGGCGGCACCGAGCATACCAATGCGTACGGTGGCAGCACCTACGGGGCTTACGGGGCAGGCGCCGTGCACACGACATCCTACGGGGCCGCTGCCTATCGCCCGCCCGCCTACCCGGCAGCGCCCGTTTACGCGCCGTACCATCCGCCCGTCGCCGTACCGTACTACTCGTCCGGTTGCTACAACTGCGCTGGCGCAGCCGCTGCCGGCGCTGTGGTGGGCATGGCCGCCGGTGCGGCTGTCGCCTCGGCAAACACCGCTGCGGCCAGTGCCAATGCGTACTCTTCGGGTTACGCTGCCGGCAGCGTCAACACCGCGGCGGCTTACGCCGTCGGTGTGAACTACGCCGCGTTGCCCCCGGGGGCTGCCGCCATTTCCCGCAACGGCACGACCTACTACCTCCTCGGGAATACCTGGTTCCTGCCAGCCTATGGCGCCAACGGCGTCTACTACCGCGTCGTGCCGACGCCCTGAGTCCCCGGCGCGCCGTCTTGCCGGTACAGGCCTCGGCAGCCTGTACCGGACTTCTCGCCATTGCGCGGGATCCGGCGACTGACGGCGCCGGTGCAAAGGAGCCGCTAGCGCCTGCCGCCGAAGCGGCCACCAAAACCGCCGCCGCCGAAGCGGCCACCAAAACCGCCGCCGCCGAAGCGGCCGCCGAAGCCGCCACCGCCAAAGCGGTCTCCACCGCCGAAACCGCCGCCGCCAAACCGATCCGCGCCGCCGAAACCGCCGCCGCCAAATCGGTCGGCACCGCCAAAGCCGTCACCACCAAAGCGGTCGCCGCCACTTCCCCAGCCACTCGCACGGCTGTCCGCGTTACTGCGCGCTTGTTGCTCGCGATCGGCCCAGGAGGTGTCGCCGGCGGCTGACTGCCAACCCGCCGAGCTGTGTTGCTGCCAGCCGCCATCGGTGCTGCGGTAGGCATTGCCGTCGGCGCCGGCATAGTGGTTGCCGAACAGCCCGCTGGACGTGTAGCTCTTGGTTTGTCCGGTCCTCGCATCGTAGGCGGTCGTGGTGTGCTGGGCACCGACGCCCTCGGGGCCGGCGGTCGCCGCGGTCGTCTTGGACACCGAACTGCCGCCGGGGCCGGTGGCCGACACGCTCGAGGCGTAGCCGCGCTGTCCGGTTTCGCTATTGTAGGCTCCGCCGCGCGCGACGTTACCGGTCGTGCCGCCGGGCGTGTCGAACGTCCGATCGTAGCCCCGTTGCGCTTCCCCGGTATACGGGTTGTAGCTGCGGCCCGCCGCATACGAGCCGGTGGTTCCCGTGCGCTGGTTCGCGTAGCTCCCGGTGGCCGTCGTGCCGACCCGGCCATCGGCAGACGCGTACCAGCTCCGGCTGCCGGAATAGACGGTGTTGCCCCAGTGCCCATAGACGCTGGCACTGGTTGAGCCGCAGCACGGATAGCCCCAATAGCCGGGGTGGTAGTAGGCGCCGCCCCAGTACGGTGCCGCCCAGGCGGCGGTCGCCAGACCGAGGCCGAAGCCGAAGCCGAAGCCGACGTAGGGGTTGTAGATCGGCGCCGCGGCCAGACCCCAGGTGTAAGGTGCGGCGTACCACACCGAGCCCACCCACGGCACGTAGTTGTAGCCGGTGCCATAGACGACGACGCCATCAGGTGCCACGACGGTGCCGAGATAACCCGGTGTATAGCCGACGTAGACGACCTCGCTGCTGGCGCCATAGACCTGGACGTAGGTCACGTAATGCAGCGGTGAACTGGCCGGGATGTCATAGATGACGCTCGGTACGCTGGTGGCGACTCGCCACGGGCCGGTGAGACCGGCGGCAGTGAACCAGACGCCCGCCTGGACCGCATAGTAGCTGTTCGGTGCCACCAGGATGATCGGCACGTCGGCGTTGCGCACGTACTGCAGCGACGTTCCGGCGATGGCCGCGAACTGCGGCGCGCCATCGAATACCGGCGTGAACCGGGGGCCGTTGCTCAGCGGCACGGTGGCAGTCTGCGGGATCGAGTTGGCGATCAGGGCTTCCTGCGCCTGCGGCGTCCCGGCTACCGAGGGCAGGACGACGCCGGCGGGCGCGCTCTTGGGAATGCGGCTGAAGTCGGCGGGCAGGGCAGTCGATGGAACGTGGGCCCACGGCCCGCTCAGCGCGGCGGCGCGGTACCAGCGCCCCGACAGGAGCGTGTAGTAGTCGTTGTTGGCCGTATTGACGAGCACGTCGGCGGTCGTGTTCTCCGCCCACAGCAGGCCAGTGCCGGTGATCGGGATGAAGTTCGGCTGACCTTTGAAGACGATCAGTTCCGCCGGAACCTGGCTGACGTAGATCGTTGGCACGCCGGTTTTCAAGGATGGCTTCGGGTTTGCTTGCGGGCCGCCATCGAGCAGGTCCACGCTCCCCTGGCCGGCCAGTTGCCGGGCTAGGTCGTTCAGCCCGAACGGAGCACTGGACGGGCCCGTCCACGGGCCTTCCAGCGAGCCGGCCGACAGCCAGCCGTCGAAAACGTGCAGGTACCAGGTGCTGTCCCGTTTGCTCCGGATGATCAGCGCCTGGGTATTGATCACCCGCTCGAAGCGCGTGTTCGGGACAGCCTGGATACTGGGTGTGCCATCGATCGGCACGAGGATCGCCGGGGTGTCGCTGACGATCACGCGCGGTGGATCGTTATTGACCTGTACCGGGCGTGGTTTCACCGTCTGCGAGGCGGCGAGTGCGCCCTGCAGCAGGTCGAGCGACATCGTCGCCAGCACGGCCGGCAACTGGGTGCGCAACTGCTGCACGTAGGCGAGCCCAGTGTCGGCGACGGTCGGGAACTTGCCCTCCGTCAGGGTGAGATCCTCCAGCGAGACGGTTCGCGTCAGGCGATCGACGCCGGTGCGCGCGCTGCCCCAGATCACACCGAAGGTTTCGCCACTCGAGCCCGTCTCCTTGATCGACACGGCTGCACGGAAGCTGAGCTGGTTACCCTGCCAGCTGTTGATCTGGGGCAGATAGACGAGTGCCGTGGCGCCGGCCAGCGTGACTGGGCGCGGCCACGGATCGCGGAGAGCCTCTGGCACCGTAGATGCTGGCGCGTTGGAGGCTCTATCCGTTGTGGGTGGGCTATCGAGGCTGGGGTTGACGTCAAACTGCTGCGTGGAAGGGTTGAGGGCCGGAGAGTCTGGGAATGATCCGGATGGCGAAGTGGTACAGCCAATCGGGCCTACAGCCGCGAGGCTGAGCAGGCAGGCGAGGAGGCGAGGTTCGGGCACGTTCATCGTCTTGAGTATCCTTTTCTTGCGGGGAAATGACGTGGGGGAGAAAGGCGAAGTCCAAAGTCCAAAGTCCAAAGTTTACTACGTGGGTGGCGGTGGGCGTGCTCCATGCCGATCGGCCGGAGACCTGCGTGCCGCTTGTGCAAGGCGAAGGCGCGGTCCGTGTCGAGCTCGCAGTGAAGAAGTTTGCCGGCGGACGGCCGGCCAACTTTGCTAGACTATCAGCGCTTGGTCACTCGCCATCGGCAGTACGAGCCGCGTCAAATGCCCCACTTTCCAGGAGAATTTCATGAATGCGAGAATCGTTTTTCCCTTGTTGCTGGTTGCCTCGCTGAGCGCCTGTGTGTCCCAAAGTACTTACAAGCAGGAAGTCCAGCAAGTCGATACCCTGTCGGTCCAGAACAAGGCCTATGCGCAGCTTACCCAGCAGTTGCAGACAGAGATTCAGGCAGACCAGGTGAAAATCAAGCAGCTCGAGGGGCGTCTGACCGTGACGCTGGTCGACGAAATCGTCTTCTCGTCGGGTAGCGCAGAAATGAACATGAAGGGACGTGCGACGATCGACAAGATCGTCGGCACCTTGCAGAACGCGGCCGGCAAGCGCATCGTCGTCGAAGGCTATACCGACAACACGCCGATCGGCCCGGGTTTGCGGTCCCGTTACCCGACCAACTGGGAACTGTCGACGGCGCGCGCCTGTGATGTGGTGCGCTACCTGCAGGCGGCGGGCATAGACCCCGTTCGGCTGGAAGCGGCAGGCTTTGGCGAATATCAGCCCGTGGCGGCCAACGATACGCCGGCCGGCCGCAGCCAGAACCGTCGCATCGACATCGTCCTGATGGACATGGGCCTGAAATAGTCAGTCGCCGCGAGCCCGCCGCCGATCATCTGGGCCAGGCGTAGCGTGCTGGGCCACCGGCGTCAGAGCAGCGGGCTCATCACCTGCACGGCGTTTTCGAGCCAACGGCGCCACTTGGGCCGGGCACGCCAGTGCACCAGTTGCAGCGGTTGTGACCGGGATTCGTACTGGCGCTGCAGCGCCCGCGTCGCTGCCGAAAACGCTGCGTCGTAGGCGATCAACGAAACTTCGAAATTGAGCTCGAAGCTGCGCAGGTCGAGGTTGACCGTGCCAAAGATCGTGATTTCCTCATCGACGACCATGCTCTTGGTGTGCAGGAGGCCGCCGTGGAAATGCAGGATCGTGATCCCGACGGCCAGCAGGTCGTCGTTGTAGGCGTTGCTCGCGTAGCGGACGAGCACCGAATCCACTTTCTCCGGAACGATCAGAATGACACGCACACCGCGCAGGGCAGCCGAGCGCAGCGCCGTTAACAGCGTTTCACCGGGAACGAAATAGGGGGTCGTCAGCACGATCTCGCGCTTGGCGGCGTAGATCGCAGCGAGCAGCAGCTGTTCGATGTGACGTGTCGTCGCCTGCGGCCCCGACGGAAAAATCTGGACGTGGCTGTCACCAGTGGTCGCTAGCCTGGGTGGTGGCGGAGGGGCAAAATTGGCTCCCGTTTGCAGCGCCGTCAGCGAGAGCGAAACGGCCTCGAGCACCCAGGCCGCCGGCCCTTCGATGCGGACCATCGCGTCCACCCACTCGCCAACCCCGGCATCCTGCTTGAAGAAATGCGGGTCGGCGATATTCATGCTCCCGGTATAGGCGATGCGCCGGTCGATAACCGCGATCTTGCGATGATCGCGCAGGTCCAGACGCACGAACAGCGCGCGCAGCGGATTGACCGGCAGGACTTCGACGATGCTGACCCCTGCGTTGCGCAGCCTGGCGAAGGCTTCGCTTCTGAAGAAAGGCCGGCTGCCGAGAGAATCCATCAGGGCAGAGCAGGGGATCCCTCGCTGTGCAGCACGCACCAGCGCCGCGATGAGGTCGTCAACGAAGCCGCCGGCGCTCCAGATGTAGAACTCGAGATGTACCGAGGTGCGGGCCGCGTCGATGTCCACAATCAACGCGCGCATGCTCGCTTCGCTGTCGGCCAGCAGTTGCAGTCGATGGCCGCCCATCAGCGGCAGGCCGACCGACCCGGTGGCGAGCCGGCTGATGCTCTCCGCCCCTGTGGTCAAGGTGCCCGGCGGTACGACGTGCTCTGCGGGAATGCGTCTGGCCCAGCTCAGCACCTGCGGTTGCAGCGCAATCGCTCGTTGCATCCAGGTCTTGCCGAGACGGCGCTCGCCGATCAGCAGATACACCAGGACGCCGACGGCTGGTATCAGGACGATGAGCAGCAACCAGGCGAGCGCCGTGCCGTGCGAACTGCGCCGCGAGAAGATTCGCAAGGAGACCGCCAGCAGGACGAAGACATGCAGGACGGTGAGAAAACTGAAATCCATGCGCAGGAGTATGAGACTGCCCCCCCAGGCCGGTCAACGACGAGCCCGGCCGATACGCGCATGCTTCGGGCCGAGAGGCGGTCGTCGGCACGAGTTCTCGCCAACGCCCTGCGCTGGCCGGCAGCGGCGGAGATGCGCCGCGCGGGCCGATTGTGATAGCCTCGCGACACTTGACGGTCGATCCCTTGAGAACTGCGCGGATCGGCGGCGGCACCCCATCGAGTTTCTTGCCCAGGAGTGCGGTATTCATGGACCCTACGCTGACGCTTTTCATCAGTCTGTTTACCACGCTGCTGGCGATCATCAATCCACTCGAAGCGATCCCCGTTTATCTCGGCCTGATGGAGAACCGGCCGGAGAGTGAACAGCGGCAGGTGGCGCGCCGGGCCTGCTTCTACGCGACGCTGTTATCTTTTTTCTTTCTCATCTTCGGCACCCTCCTGCTGAGGGTTTTCGAAGTGCCGCTGAGCATGGTGCGTGTCGTCGGCGGCGTGATCCTGACGCGCGTCGGTTTCGAATTGTTCGCACCGCCACCCTCGGGTGGTTTGATTCCCCGCTCCGGCGGCAATGACACGGATGTGGCCTTCGTGCCGCTGGCGATGCCGATCATGTTCGGCCCCGGGGCGATCGCAACGCTGATCAGCATGGCGTCGACGATCAAGCAGTCGGCCGAGGAACTCATCTATTTCCTGGCTGCCAGTCTGGCGATCATCGCTTGCCTGGGAACGACCTACATCTCGTTGATCTATGCCAAGCCGATCCTGCGCAAGATCGGTACGCAGGGTATCGACGCCGCAACGCGAATCGTCGGTTTCTTTGTCGCGGCGATGGGCATGGGCCTGATTTTCAATGGCGCTGTCGAATTCCTCGAGTCGTATCGCTTCGTGGCCAATGTCGCTGCTCCTCGGTAGTCACGCCCGGAACGTTTGCTTGCACCCTGCGGCTTGGCTTTGTCCTCGGGTGTGTGGACAGAACGATGGGTGTGCGGCCTATAATTCGCCGTCGCCCGGATGATGAAAACGAGCGCAGCATGACTGATTGACCGCGGGAGGGGATTCAGAATGAAGAGAAGACAAGGTTTCCGGAAGCATGTCGCCGGCGCCATGCTCGGCGTGCTCGGCCTCGTGGCGATGACGCCCGCCGCGGCTGCCGAGAATCTGCCGGCAGCGAATCGTTTCGATGGGCAGTGGCATTTCAGTGTTACGCCCTACGCGTGGTTGCCGACCATCTACACGAACGCGTCCCTTACCGGACCATTCGGGATTTCCGGCGGGGTGGACACGGCCATGCACAGCACGCCCAGCGACTATCTGAAGGACCTCTCCTTCGCCTTCTTCATTGCCGGTGAGGCGCGCAAGGGCGACTGGTCGCTGTTCACCGACTACATCTACATGAAGTTCAAGGCCCAGGACACCAGCGTACGGACTGTCAGGGGGCCGGCAGGCAGGGTCTCCACGGCGGTCGATCAGGGCAGCACGATGGATCTCAAGTCCAACGTCTGGACACTCGCCGGCAGCTACACCGCCTGGCGCCGCGGCGCCTCGTATCTTGACGTGTTCGCTGGTACCCGCTACCTCTATATGAACACATCGCTCGACTGGAGCGTCAGCGGCGTCGCCGGCCTGCTGCCTGGACGCCAGCGGGCGATCTCGACGAGCGTGAACAAATGGGACGCGATCGGCGGTATCAAAGGTGAGATCGGCCTCAGCGACGATGGCCGCCTCTTCATGCCTTACTACCTGGACATCGGCTCCGGGTCGAGCAACACGACCTGGCAGGCGGCGGTGGCGCTGGGCTATCGCTACGGCTGGGGCGATGTGACGCTGGCGCTGCGCAACCTGTCTTACGACTTCAGCAACGGTGGTGACAGCATCGAACCGCGCTTTACCGGGTTTTCGCTCGGCGCCACCGTCCACTTCTAGCCTCCAAGGTGTTGATCACGCCCTTACTATCAGAAGAGGTTGATATGCAACCACGCAGGCGGTTTCTTCTTCTTGCCGGGTTCCTGGCGACGTCGTTGAGCATCAGCGCTTCAGCGCTCGCGCAACAGGTCACTGGTGTGCTTGGCTCGCCCAGCGCCACGACGACGATCCCCAACAAGCAACTCCCGGCCCCCGACCCTGCTTTCGGCGGCGTCATCAAGAACGACGCGCTGCAGTCGAAGCCGTGGTGGGCGCCGCGCGTGGTGCCGCCCAAGGGCGCGCCCAACGTGCTGTTGATCATCACCGACGACGCCGGCTTCGGCGTGCCGAGCACCTTCGGCGGCGTCATCCCGACTCCGACCATGGACCGCATCGCCAGCGAAGGTCTGCGCTACAACCGGGTCTTCTCCACCGCACTGTGCTCGCCGACGCGCGCCGCGCTGATCACCGGGCGCAACCACCACTCGGCCGGCTTCGGCGTCATTTCCGAGCAGTCGACCGGTTTCCCCGGCTACAACAGCATCATCGGCAGGGACAAGGCGACGATCGGCCGCATGCTGCTCGACAACGGCTATTCCACGGCGTGGTTCGGCAAGGACCACAATGTGCCGGCCTTCGCCGCCAGCCAGGCCGGGCCCTTCGACCAGTGGCCGACTGGCATGGGCTTCGAGTACTTCTACGGTTTCATCGGCGGCGACGCCAACCAGTGGGAGCCGAACCTGTTCCGCAACACGACGCAGATCTATCCGTTCCTGGGCAAGCCGCCGGGGACCTGGAATCTCATCACGGCGATGGCCGACGAGGCGATCGACTACATGACGCGCATCCATCAGATCGACCCGGAAAAGCCGATCTTCATCAAGTACGCGCCTGGCGCCACGCACGCGCCGCACCATCCGACCAAGGAATGGGTGGACAAGATCAGTGCCATGCATCTCTTTGACGGCGGCTACGAGAAGCTGCGCGAGACCATCTTGGCCAACCAGAAAAAGCTTGGTCTGGTTCCCAAGGATGCCAAGCTGACGCCCTGGCCCAATTCGGTTCTGAAGCCCTGGGATCAGCTCACCGCTGACGAGAAGAAGCTGTTCATCCGCCAGGTCGAGGTCTTCGCCGCCTACGCCGCCTACAGCGACAGCGAGATCGGGCGCGTGATACAGGCCTTCCAGGGCCTCGGCAAGCTCGACAACACGCTGGTCATCTACATCAACGGCGACAACGGCACCAGTGCCGAGGGCGGGCCGATGGGGACCCCCAACGAGGTTGCCTTCTTCAACGGCATCGCCGAGATGCCCGCGGAGGTGCAGATGAAGTGGTACGACGTCTGGGGCACCGAGCAGACGTACAACCACATGTCGGCCGGCTGGTCGTGGGCTTTCGACACACCGTTCGACTGGTTCAAGCAGAACGCCTCGCGCCTCGGCGGCATCAACCAGAACATGGTCGTCTCGTGGCCGGCGCGGATCAAGGACAAAGGGGCCTTGCGCGAGCAGTTCGTGCACGTCATCGACGTCGTGCCGACCATCCTCGAAGCCGCGGGCATCAAGGCGCCGGAGATGGTCGACGGCATCAGGCAGGCGCCGATCGAAGGCACCAGCTTCGCCTACACCTTCGACCCGGCTAATGCCAAGGCCGCGTCGCGGCACAAGACGCAGTACTTCGAGATGATGGGCCAGTGGGCACTCTATGACGACGGCTGGCTGCTCAGCACCAAGGTGAACCGTGCGCCGTGGCAGGCCTTCGGCGCGGCCAACGCCGATCCGCTGAACAATCAGGAGCTCCAGCTCTACAACCTCGGCAAGGACTTCAACCAGACCGACGACATTGCCGCGCAGAACCCGCAAAAGGTCAAGGAGATGAAGGAGAAGTTCATCGCCGAGGCGAAGAAGTACCAGGTCTTCCCGCTGGACGCTTCGGTGGCGGCACGCATCGTCGCACCGCGCCCGAACATCACCGCCGGCCGGACGGAATTTGTCTACACGCGGCCGATGACCGGGCTGCCGCAAGGCGACTCGCCCTTCCTGCTGAACTCCTCCTACACGATCACCGCCGATATTGAGGTGCCGCAGGCCGGCGCCGAAGGCATGATCCTGACCTCCGGCGGGCGCTTTGCCGGCTACGGCTTCTACCTGCTCAAGGGCAAGCCGGTATTCCTGTGGAACCTGATCGACCTGAAGCGGGTGAAGTGGGAAGGCCCCGAAGTCCTTGCTCCCGGCCGGCACATGCTGGAGTTCGACTTCAAGTACGACGGCCTCGGCGTCGGCACGCTGGCCTTCAACAACATGAGCGGCCTCGGCCGGCCCGGCACCGGCACACTCAAGGTGGACGGCAAGGCCGTGCAGACGATCACGATGGACAAAACGCTACCGATGATCCTGCAGTGGGACGAGAGCTTCGACATCGGCTCGGATACGCTGACCGGCGTGAACGACGCCGACTACAAGCCGCCGTTCCCGCTGACTGCGAAGCTGAACAAGCTGACGATCAAGGTGGAGCGGCCGCAGTTGTCGCCCGCCGACCTCCACAAGCTCGAGGGTGCGCAAGCCGAGGCGCTCGACGGCAAGCCGCTGACGCACGTGCAGCCCGGGCCGCACTAAGGCTGGCGGAGCGCGGCAGTGCGCATCAGGTGAGTAGAGAGCAAGCGAAGCGGCTGGCACCCCGGGTGGCGCCAGCCGCGCCCATTTCAAGTTGACGGCGAAACATGACGAGAAGTACCACGACGTTCCACCTTTGCCTCCTGGCGCTGGGAATCGGCATGCTCCCACCGTCGTCGGTTGCCCAGACTGGCCCGGACGCCAAGCCGGCAGCCCGCTCCGAATCCGCTTTGGATACCCTCCTGGGGCGCTGGATTCGGCCCGATGGCGGGTATGTCATCAACATCAGGCGCATAGATGCAGGCGGGAAGCTCGACGCCGCCTATGCCAATCCGCATCCGTTGCCGTTTGCCAAAGCCGAGGCGACGCTCGAAGGCAAAGTCGTCAAGCTTTTCTTCGAGTTGCGTGCCGGCGGCTACAACGGATCGACCTACTCCCTGACCTACGACCCGGCGGCCGATGTGCTCAAGGGCGTGTATTTCCAGGCGGTGGCGCAGCAGAAGTTCGACGTCTATTTCATGCGTGCCAGGTGAATCCAGGTGATCGTACGCGCACTCTTGCTGCCTTTCCTGCTCGCAAGCTGCGCCGATAACCTGCTCGTGGGCTTCGGCGAAGACACGAACTACCTGACCTTCAATCACGCGAATTCCGAGAAGGCCATCGCGGACGTGCGCACCAGGGCCGAAGGGCTGTGCGAGCAGCGAAAACAGGTGGCCATCAAGACGCAAAGCGCCTGCTCGCTGACCAAATGCGCGACCAACTATCAGTGTGTTGATAGCGCGGAGGTCATCAAGTACGGGCTCTAGCGCCCGCTGGGTGGTGTTCCTGTCCAGCGGCTCGATGGTCGACGTGCGCCATGCCGCGCAAGCGGCTCGCCTGTCCCACGAACGTGGATCGGGAGCGCCCCTTCCTAATCGTCGATCGAGTGCATCTTCTGGCCGACGAGCGCGAGAATGGCCGTCGACCAGCCGAACATCAGCATCCCGGTCATCGCTTCGAAGCCACCGAACCCCGCCCAGCTTTCCGGCAGCTTGTGGACGTTCGCGCCGAGGGTCGTGTAGTACTGCATCGAGTAGAACACCGCCTGCTCGACGCCCGGGACGATCTCCAGCACCAGCAAGGCGAGCGCCCAGACGATGATGCCCGTAAAGTGCGTGAGCACCATGATGCTGACCACGCTGATCATGAAGGCCGTCCTGGCGCCGGCATTGTGTGACTTGCGCAGCAGAGGCTTCCCGAAGCGTTCAAAGCTTCGCCGCACCAGGTCCATGCCCAGACCATGCACGACGACCGTCAGGGCGATCGGGATGAGGGCGGCAAGAATCTGCCGGCCGTACTCGAACTCATTCATCACCGCGCGATGGCTTCAGGAATTGCCGCGGGGAGATCAGGAGGCTTCTCCACTTCCCGCTTGCCGCCACCCGATGCCAACGGCGTGCTGCGCAGCCTCGGGGATTGCCGGCCGGTCGCGCGTTCACTCCGCATCCTTCTCCTTGGGTTCCTTGGCCGGGCAGTTCGTGTCGTAAGTCGTCTGCATCTGCCGCAGCTTGAGCACGCCAAAAAAGACGGTGATCAGCATGGCGATCACCAGGACCGACACGGTTGCCTTCTCCATGCCGTAGTCGGCCCGGCGATTGGCCGCGGTCGCGACCACGATCAGGCCCAGAATGGCGAGGTTGATCGCCCAGTTCATTGGCTTCGGCAGGATGTAGTGCAGGATTCCAAAGCCGGCGAGCTGATAGAGTATGAACGGAATGACCGCAACGGCAGGAAGCAGTTCCGACGCCCCCAGCGCGACATCGACGGCACCCGGCGCCAGGGCATGCAACAGTCGGCTGTTCGCCAGCTCATGGAAGACCGAGGGAATGGCACAGAGGATCGAGACGACCGACAGCAGTTCGAGGATAAGCATCCCGCTCCAGGTGCCGACTCGCGACGAATGGTCGGAGCCGGCAATCGTCGATTGCGCGCTGATGAAAAGCCCGGCGACGATCGCCGCGACGCTGGACAGCATCAGCAGTTCCACCGAAATGCCGAAGCTCGTCGGTTCCCCCGCCTTGAGGAGAAGCAGCGCCAGAAAACCGGGTGTGTAGAACATGACGCGCACCAGTCGCGCGCAGACGCGTGCATCACGCTCCGGCGGCAGAACCGGCAGCGCCACGCCATCGCTGCCAATCGTTGCTCTTTCCTTGCTCATGTGAGTCTCCTTGAAGGGCCAGAAAAACGAGGACACTAGCGTAATACCCGCCCCGTGTCACGCGCCGAAACCAGGGAACCAGGGTATCCCACAGGCCGAACCTGCAAGTCGTCGATTCAGCGGTCGGCGTGCAGCGTCAGTTCGGCGAGCACGATCAGCGCCAGCAGGGCAGCCAGTGCCGTTCGGCTCAACGCCGCTTCGCCGGTCCACAGAATGATCGCGACGCCGGAGAAGTTTACGTAGAGCGCGAATTCGCGGGCGAAGTAGCCTCCCCGCGTTTCGCCCCAGCCGGGTATCAGGGCCGTCGCGAGCCAGCGCACCAGCGGCACGGTCAGCGAGATGCAGAGTACCAGTTCGGTTTTCCACAGCCCCATGTCGGTTGGACGGTTGAAGGCGCCGTCGGGGAGCCATGCGTTGGCGTTGTGCAGGTAGCCGATGATGGCCAGGACGGCGAGCATGATCCAGATCGCCAGTTGGTCATCGCTCGTCAGCGTGCGCAGAGCCGGCGGCTGGGGAATCCGTGGAAAGTAGGCGAGGGCCAGCAGCATGCCCGCCGCGGCGAGAAGGGCAAAGAAAGCTGCGGTCGCCAGGGGGCCGAACCAGTCGATCCAGTGTACCCACAGGACCACCAGGAATACCGCCACGATACGGGCGATCGCGAGGCGGCGAGGAAGTATGACGACGGGGATGTTCATGCGGCGATGGCGGGAATGTCCTTCTGGCGCCGCCGCGGGCCGAGGACCGGGCAGCGGACCCGGTCTGCCGGGTACAGGTGTCGCCATGACGCGGGCCAAATCCAGGGATGGGAAATCCAGCGGCACCGCTGCGCGTATAGGATCCCCCAACGGGCGGCGTCAATCGAGCATCGGACCCACGAACCCCTGCAAAGTGACCGGAGTCGCCTTTCGTCGGACGCTCGTGGTCGCCAGCCCGTCCGGGCCAGGGCGGGCACCTTGCAGAGGCCGCCATAGCGGTCAGCCGGCACCGGGTTAACGGGTTGGCGCAACATCCGTTTCCCGCTGGCTTCGCCTGACGGCCCTGGGCATTCAATGGTATCGTTGTCGTCCCGGAGGCTCGGATCGCTGATCTGCCCCGTCCTCGAACCGAAAGGCAAGTAAGCCGAGGAAGCCTGCATGTTTGCTGTTCCCTATGCGTTTCTCAGCCTTGCGTTCTCGATGTGCGCCGGTATGTCTTCCGGATCACGACCAGGACGCGGTTGTCTGTGCCGGCGCGCGATACGTTCGATCCTTGCCGCTACAGCGCTTGCTTTGGGCATGCTTGCCGGCGCGCAGGCGCAGGACATCGAGCCACGCGCGTATTCGAACGCGCCGGTCGGCGTGAACTTCCTGATCGCGGGCTATGCCTACACGGAGGGCGCCGTACCATTCGACGCGTCACTGCCTGTCAAGAACGCTCAGCTCAAGACGTCCAACGCGGTCCTTGCCTATGCGCGGGTCCTTGACCTGTGGGGCATGTCAGGCAAGTTCGACGCCATCGTGCCCTATACGTGGCTTTCCGGGACCGCCGAGTTGCGCGGCGAGACGGTCGAGCGGATTGTCGACGGTCTCGCCGATGCGCGGTTCCGTCTGTCGGTGAACCTGTATGGCGCGCCGGCGCTGACGCTCAATGAGTTCAGGAACTACGAGCAGGATCTGATCGTCGGCGCGAGCCTGCAGGTGTCCGTGCCTTCGGGCCAGTACGATAACAACCGGGTCGTCAACATCGGCACCAACCGCTGGTCGTTCAAGCCCGAGGTGGGCATTTCCCAGGCCATCGGTCCGTGGACGCTGGAGTCGCAGGCTGCGGCAACCTTCTTCACCGACAACAGGGACTTCTTCGGCGGCAACACGCGTTCGCAGGCTCCCATCTACTCGCTGCAGGGGCACGTGATCTACGGCTCACGGAATGGCGTCTGGGGTTCGCTCGACGTTACCTACTTCACCGGTGGTCGGACGACGCTAAACGGCGTTGAGGGCGACGATCTCCAGCAGAACTGGCGCGTCGGCGGCACGCTGGCGTTTCCCGTGGACATCAACAACTCGGTCAAGCTCTACGCCAGCAAAGGCGTGTCGGCACGCACCGACAACAATTACGACCTGATCGGGATCGCCTGGCAGTACCGCTGGGGTGCGGGGCTGTGAGCCGGCGTCCCTGACCAAGGTCGACGAAAGAGGGGCATCACCATGGAACTGACCATCTATCATTGGCTGATCATCGCCGCTTTCATCGGCGTCGTGATCTGGGCGTTCGGCCGCAAACGCCAGGCACGCTTCGAGAAGGACGCTCGAATCCCTTTTGAAGAAGGCAAGGAGTGAGCGTCGGCTACCCTCGTAACGCCGCGCGTCGCTGCCGCATGAGCCGGCATGCCATTCGCGGCGACACGTCCGTCGTTGCGGGCGCCTTGCCGACCGGCATCAGGAAAGCGGCGTTGCCGGACGAAATCCTGCCGGCCGCCGGGCTCTCTCGACACGCCGGCAACGAGTCGCCCAGCGGCATGCCGGCGCGCGCGCTCGACGCCCTGGATCGACGCTGCCAATGGCCCGTGGTTTCAGGAGGTGCTCGCGATGTCTGACGCCGAGCGCCTGCCACCGGAAGATTCTGCGGTAGTGCGCGTGCCGCATCCTCCGCTCACGCAGTATTACGCGGACGAACACGGTCGCCGCGACTGGGTGCGCGCCATCTTCGACCGATCCGCAGTCGATTACGATCGCATCGAGCGTCTGATGGCTCTCGGCAGCGGCTCCTGGTATCGGCGGCAGGCGCTGTTGCGTGCTGGTCTGGCGCCGGGCATGCGCGTCGTCGATGTCGGGGTCGGCACCGGACTGGTCGCCTGTGAGGCCGTGCGCGTCGTCGGCGCGGGGTCGCTGGTGATCGGCGTGGACCCGAGCCCCGGCATGCTGAGTAGCGCCCGCGTGCCGGCGGGAGTGACGCTGTGCGAAGGGCGGGCCGAGGCGCTGCCACTGCCGGACGCTTGCGCCGATTTCGTCAGCATGGGCTATGCGCTGCGCCACGTCGGCGATCTCTCGGCGGCGTTCAGCGAATTCAGGCGTGTGCTCAGACCCGGGGGCATAGCCTGTGTGCTGGAAATCACCTACCCGGAGAACCGCTCACACGCCCTGCTTCTCAAGGCCTACATGCGCGGCGTGATACCGGCGCTGTCCTGGTTGATCGCGCGCCATGGCGACACACCGAAACTCATGCGCTACTACTGGGACACCATCGAGACCTGCGTCCCTCCCGCCCAGGTGATGGCGACGCTCGCGCACGCAGGTCTCGAAGACGCGCGTCGCCACGTCGAAGCCGGGATCTTCTCCGAGTACTGTTCCCGGCGACCCGCTTAGCCGGCGCTGGCGCGGCCTGACGCCTCGCTGCCAGATTGCAGCGACAAGTTCGCCGGCAGCTCGCGCGACATCGTCTTTGCCCGCCTGCGACCCGGCTGGGAAATGACACGCCGGCTGCTAGTCGGCCGCCGGCTGTGCGACGGAGCGCATCGGGATTGGCGCTGACATGACGATCGAGGTCCGCGTTTCGCCGTAATGGTTGATGACACCGACGAAGCGTTCGAGGTGGCTGATGTCCCGCGTCACGACGCGCAGGAGAAACGAATCCTGCCCGGTCACGTGCAGGCACTCCAGGACTTCCGGCAGGGTTTTCAGCAGGGCGACGAGCCGCGCCTTGTCCGCCTGGGGGGTCGTCATGCCGACCATCGCCATGACGCCGTAGCCGACCGCCGCGGGATTCACCTCGGCGCGGTAGCCCTTCACGATACCCGCTTCCTCGAGTCGCTTGAGACGTTCGGAGACGGCGGGCAACGACAGGCTGGCCTCTTCGGCCAGGGCTTTCAACGAGGCCCGTCCGTCGTGCTGAACGGCGGCGAGAATTTTCCAGGCTTTGGCGTCAAGGTCCATGACTGTTCCGCGAACAAGCGCGCCGGCAAGAATAATGAAGGGAATCTACCCGCTTTCCCTGAATTTTGCCATTCAAGAGTGCGCGCCTCGCTGCCACAATTCGTCAGATCACACGTGCTGGCCGGGAGTGGCTAAGTGGATGCTTTCCTGTTTCTCAAGGCGGCTCTGATCGGGCTGTCGATTGCCGCGCCGGTCGGGCCGATCGGCCTGCTGTGTATTCAGCGCACCCTGGCGCACGGCGCCCGCGTCGGTTTCGCCAGCGGCCTCGGGGCGGCCCTGGCCGACGGCGTCTATGGCGCCATCGGCGCCTTCGGCCTGACGGCAATCACCCGATTCTTCGTCACCCTCGCCACGCCTCTGGCGATCTGTGGCGCTGTTTTTCTCGGCTGGATGGGCGTTCGCCTGATGCGCGCCGCCCCAGCCGGCGCGCCGACGAGTCTGCCCGATGCTGCAGGCAGCTGGCGGGCCTTCGCCTCTGTGTTTGTGCTGACGATTGCCAACCCGATGACCATCGTCTCGTTCATCGCCGTCTTCGCCACGCTTGCCGGCGATATGGCCGGCACGCGGCCGGCGGCTGTCGTCATGGTCCTCGGCGTCCTGACGGGTTCGGCACTCTGGTGGCTGGCGCTGGCGTTTGGCGTTGCCGCCATCCGTCACCGCGTCGGGTCACGCGCATTGCAGGCCATCAATCGCAGCGCCGGGCTGTTCCTGCTCGGCTTTGCCGCCTGGCAGGCGCTGGGGATTCTCCGCTGAAGACCACGGCGACGGTCAGGGCCGGCCTCGCTTCAGGCGATCATAGTCGGTCGCTGGTGGCCATCGACGCGCAGGGCCGTCCATCATGCGCGGTGGTGGCTTGCTCTGGCCGATCCGGCAGGCGCACCGACCCGGGGGAAGACCGGGAAGCACGCGGAGACCGGGATCGATGGAGGATTTTCGCCTGACGCGCGGTGGCCGGCGTCAGGTAGAATAACGGGATGCGCTTTCACCGCTTCGTTCCCTTGCTTGTCCTGTGCCTCTTGCCGGCAGCCGCCCACGCCGACATGTACGGCTTTGTCGACGAGAAGGGAGCGGTCCATCTCGCCAGGGAGAAGGTCGACGAACGCTACGAGCTGTTCGCCAGGGGCGAAGCCAGGACCGAGTTCAGGTTGTCGTCGGAACTCAAGTACCTGCCGGAGAAGGCGCGCATCGAAGATCACGTCATCACCAGGCGCCTGCAGGCCATACCCAACGTCCAGAAATTCGACGCGCTGGTCTTCCGGGAAGCCGAGCGGCAGAAGCTGGAGCCTGCCCTGGTCAAGGCGGTGATCGCCGTCGAATCGGCGTACGATCCTGCGGCGGTGTCGCCCAAGGGGGCAACCGGCCTGATGCAGTTGATTCCCGATACCGCGGCGCGTTACGGGGTGCGCCAGATCGACGATCCGCAGGAAAACGTGCGCGGCGGCACGCGCTACCTCCGCTACCTGCTCGACATGTTCGATGGCAATCTGATCCTTGCTCTGGCGGGATACAACGCCGGCGAGGGGGCCGTTCAGCGCTACAGCAACACGGTGCCGCCGTACCCGGAAACCCAGGCCTACGTGAAGCTGGTGATGCAGTTCTACGAATACTTCGGCGGCGGCGTGAAGAAGCTGGCGCAGATCCGGGATGGCCGCGTGCGTCTCGCGCTGCCGCCGAGACGCGGCAGCCTGCCGTCAGCGGGCACCCTGGTGCCCGGCTTGACAGCGGCATCCAGGCCGGTCGATGTCGCCGGCGAAGCGCCAGCGCGGCCATGAGCGGGCTGCTGCATGCCGTCCTCGTGAGGCCGGCGATGCACGTGCCCAGCAGTCTCCCGAGCCTGCCCGAGGTCGCCAGTGTCTGCGTTCTGTTGGGCAGATTCGGTACCTTCGTATCGTAGTTGCCCGTGGCGAGATCGACGAGGTTGCGACTCTCCGGGCAATCTCCCCGGCGCGAGAGTCGTTTTTTTTGGTGATGGGTTCTCTGCTCGCGGGATTCGCCAATCCGTTTTCAAGGGGAGCCCAGTGAAACGCGCAATGCTCACCCCCACGTTCGCGGCCGTGAAGAGATGGCCGATCCTGGTGATCGCCACGAGCAGCCTGCTGGTGGCGGCGCCCGTCGCGGCGCTCAGCATTAACGGCCAGGTGCTTGGTGCCGGCTCGCCCATCGCCGGTTCGACCGTGAGCCTGTGGGCCGCAAACAGCGGCGCACCAAAACAGCTCGCACAGGTGCGCAGCGGTGCCGACGGGCATTTCGTGGTGAACGCGTCCGGGCCCACAGACAAGGACGCGAGCCTGTATCTCGTCGCCAAAGGGGGCATTCCGGTGTCGATAAGTCGGCCGCTGACAACCCGGCCATCGTGCTGATGGCGGTCATCGGCAGCCACCCACCCGCCAGGGTGACGATCAGCGAGTTGACCACCATCGCCTCGGCCTGGACGCACAACCAGTTCATCGACGGAACGGCAATCGAGGGTCCGCCGCTCGCGCTGCGCATCGCGGCCAGCCACGTACCCAGCTTTGTCGATCTGGCCACCGGCGGCTATGGGCAGGTCATCGGCGACGCGCTGAACAGCGCGCAAACGCCGACGCTGGCCAATTTCGCGACGCTGGCCAACGTACTCGCGGGCTGTGTCGCGCGCCTCAAGGCCGACGCCTGCCGGAGTGTCTTCGCGGCGGCCAGGGGGCTGGCCGGAAGCGTGCCGACCGACACGCTCGCTGCGGCCGAGGCCATCGCCCGCTACCCGGCAACCTTTGGCAAGGTCGACGAAGCACTGCAGACGCTCGGTGCAGGCCAGGGCGTGGTCGTCTTCCACGGCATGGCCAAGCCGGTGAAGGTGCCGATGATCGGGCCGGTGCGGGCCCCGTAGTGGCCTCCCTGCCATGCTGAGCGAAGCCGCCGATTGTCGAACGCAGGAGACGTCCGGCGGTTCTGGCGATGGCAGCGGCTTTCTCGATCACCATGGGGCTCCGTGCGCTGGCCGGCAGCGATATACTCAACTCCGACAAAACCGGTGTCCTGGCCAAGAACCTGTTGAGTTTGAGCGAGCCGATCCTTGGTCCCGCCACCGATCCGCAGGGGTGTCGGCCAAACCCTCATCGTCACCAGAGGAGTAGCGAATGGACTACCGCAAACAATTCTTCGTCAGCCCGGGCGAAAAACTCAGCTTGGCCGGGATCGATCCTGCGCACACCGGTGGGCAGGCCTCGGCTGAAGAGGCTCTGCCGGAGATTCAGAAACACGTCGCCCGCATGGCCGAACTGCAGGCCCTGCTCTATGCCGACGGCAATCAGTCGCTGCTGGTGGTGCTGCAGGCGCTCGATGCCGCTGGCAAGGACGGCGTCATCCGCCATCTGTTTACCGGCATGAACCCGCAGGGCACCTCGGTGTTCGGCTTCAAGCAACCGAGCGCCGAAGAGGCGGCGCACGATTTTCTCTGGCGCGCACACCAACGGACGCCGGCGAAGGGCGAGGTGGCCGTCTTCAATCGCTCGCATTACGAAGACGTCCTCGTCGTGCGGGTGCACAATCTGGTGCCGAAGGCAGTCTGGTCGAAACGTTACGCCTTGATCAGCGATTTCGAGAAGTTGCTCGTCCAGAACGGCACGCGCATTCTCAAGTTCTTCCTGCACATCAGCCCCGAGGAGCAACTCAGCCGCTTCAAGCTGCGGCTCGACGACCCGGCGCGCAACTGGAAAATCAGCGAAGGCGACTACTCCGAACGCGAGTTCTGGTCCGCCTACGTCAGTGCCTACGAAGAGGCTCTGAGCAAGACCAGCAGCAAGGAGGCGCCGTGGTATGTCATTCCGGCCAACCACAAGTGGTTCCGCAACCTCGCCATCTCGCAGATCATCGCGGACAGCATGCAAGAAATGGGGCTGAAGCTGCCGCCGACGCGGGTCGACCTCAAGGAAATCGCCGCGAAGTATCATGCCGCCGAAGCCGCGCAGGAACAGCGGGTGGCCAAGACGCCAAAGCCTGCGGACAGAACGGAAAAGCGCGGCGGCAAGGCGTAGTTGGCGTTGCCGGTGGCAGGACGTGCTGAGGGAAGGGACTCGATGCATCCTGCGGACGACGGGATCTGAGGTTCGGCCAGCCTTTTCTGGCCGCGTGGGTAGGGATTGCCGCGAGGGGACGATGACGCAAGACAGCCAAGAACAGGGTTTTCGGTTGCCGGTTTTCCAGGGCCTCCTGCCGGTCGACCGGTCAGGGCTGGGGCGGGACATCCTTGCCGGCTTCACCCTCGCGGCACTCGCCATTCCGGGAACCATGGGTTACACCAAGATCATCGGCACGCCGGTGATTACGGGGCTATATACCATTCTCATCCCGATGAGCCTGTTTGCCATTTTCGGGTCGTCGCGGCATCTGTCGGTCGGGGCCGATTCGGCGACGGCGGCAGTGGTTGCCGCCGGTCTTGCCGGCATGGCGGTACGCGGCTCGAACGAGTGGTTGGCTCTGTGCAGCCTGCTGGCGCTGATGGCGGCGGTGCTGATGTTTGCCGCCCGCGTGCTGCGGCTCGGTTTCCTCGCCGATTTTCTTTCGCGCACGGTCCTTACTGGTTTTCTCACCGGCGTCGGTGTGCAGGTGGCGCTGCTGGAGGTTTCCGGCCTGCTGGGCCTGCAGCGTACCAGCAACGATCCGCTTGTGGAGATCGTGCACGATCTGAGGCAGATCGGGGACACCAATCCCTATGCGGTGTGCGTCTCGCTCGCCGTGCTGGTGGTGATCCTCGGCGGGAAAAGGATTTCGGAGAGGATCCCCGGCGGGCTGATCGCCGTCGTCGCCGCCATCGGCGTCAGTTGGGCGCTGAATCTGGGGGCTCATCTGGAGACGCTCGGCGCCGTACCCAGCGGCCTGCCGACGCTGGGCCTTCCGCATGTGGCGTGGAGTTGGCCCTTGATCCAGAAGCTGTTGCCGATCGCCTTTGCCTGCTTTGTGGTGATCCTCGCGCAGAGCGCCGCCACCTCGCGTGCCTATGCCGCGAAGTACAGCGATCGCTTCGACGAAAACGTCGACATGGTCGGGCTCGGCATGGCCAACCTCGGTGCCGGCTTGTCGGGAACCTTCCTCGTCAACGGCAGCCCGACCAACACGGCGATGGTGGACGGTGGTGGTGGCCGCAGCCAGATTGCACAGCTCACCACCTGCGTCCTCGTTCTGCTGGTGCTGTTGTTTCTCACCGGACCGTTGGCCTACCTGCCAACCGCCGTTCTGGCTGCCATCGTCTTCCTGGTGGCAGTAAGAATGATCGATGTGCAGGGTATGCGGCGAATCTTCGTCGAGGCGCGTGCCGAGTTCTGGGTGGCTTTGCTGACGGCAGCCACCGTGGTGGTGATCGGTGTCGAGCAGGGCATTCTCCTGGCCATGGTGCTGTCGCTGCTCGATCATGTGCGGCGGGGTTACCGTGGCCGCAATTCGATCATCGCGGCGGACAAGCGACGCAAGGGCTGGCAAACGGTGGCGCTGAGCGAGCCGCATCAGATCGCGCCCGGCTTGCTCGTTTACTGGTTCACGAATAGTCTGTACTACGCCAACGCCGGGCAATTCGCCGAGGAGGTTCTGCGGTTGGCAAAGGCGAAGGGACAGGCGCCGCTGGGCTGCTTGTGCATTCAGGCATCAGCGATTGCCGACGTGGACTTCTCCGCCGCCGCCATGCTGCGCGACACCTGCAAGCTGTTGAAGGAGCAGGGGATCCTTTTGGTGTTTGCGCATGTTTCATCTGCGGTACGCGAGCAGTTCGACCGCTACGGACTGACCGAGGCCGTGGGTGCGCAGGCATTCTACGGCTCCCTGCATGCGGTCGTGGATGCCTGGGAGCATGTTTCGGCTGCGCAGGTGACCACGACAAGCAGCACCAACGGCGCGTCACCGGCCTCAATTTGACCTACACGGAGGGAGCCATGGCAACACTCGTTGTAATTGGTTACGAGACGGAAACCCAGGCCGAGGAGACCAAGCTCAAGCTTGGCCAGTTGCAGAAAGAGTATCTGATCGAGTTGGAAGATGCGGTCATCGCGATAAAGAAGCCGAACGGCAAGGTCAAGCTGATTCAGCCGATCAATCTGACGGCCGCGGGTGCGGCGAGCGGCAGCTTCTGGGGCTTGCTGATCGGCATGATCTTCATGATGCCTATCGTCGGGGTGGCCATCGGCGCGGCCACTGGCGCCATCGGTGGGGCTCTCTCAGACCTCGGCATCAACGACGATTTCATGAAGAACATTGCCGCGAACCTCAAGCCCGGCGGTTCCCAGTTATTCATCCTTTTCAAGAGTTGGACGGAAGACAAGACGCTGCAGGAACTGCAGGGGATGGGCGGGACGATCATTCAGACGTCGCTGTCACACGAGGACACGGAGAAGCTGCAGGCCGCTCTGGACGCTGCCAAGGCCGCTGGCGTGGGGCCCACGCAGACGCCGCCGGACGTAGCAAGCTAACAACGCGCAGCGGGATGGCCGATACGACACGGAGGGGCGTCTGGGAGATGACGGTCACGGCTCCGCCCGTCGCCGCTCAGCCGCCCGCTGGCGCGGCCGGAGTGGCGCCAGCTTCCGGCACGGCGCTGGCGGACCCGCAGCCGGTTCCTCAGACGATCGAGCGGCTGTCGAAAGACGGGCAGGCGCTGCCGCGAGCAGCGGACAAAGCCTCCGCCGACCTGGCCAGGGTGCCCGAGTCGGTCATCAGGACCCTGCCCGGGGAACTTGCCCCGGTGGAGGCCTACCTTGAGGCGAATCTGCCCATCGCGAAGGCGATGCCGTTGGTGGACATCGTCTATGGAGGTGGCGTCCTGGTCGCGGTGGTGATCGTTCAGGCGATCGGCCTGCGTCTGCTGACGGGCCACGTCGACAAGCGCGCGCCAACCATTGCCAAACGTCCGGCACTGTGGCGCGTCGACCTGATGTTCGGCGGCGCCGTCTTCATGTTGCTCGGCCTGCACCTGGGGTCGGTTCTCCTCTGGTCGGCGGCAGTGGTTTACGGGGGCGTCATCCCCGACTGGGTGCAGGCTGCACGCTTCGCCGCGCGCTCTTATACGACGATCGGCAGCGACCACCAGGTGCCGGAGAAATGGCATATGCTGGCGCCGATCATCGCCATTTCCGGGATGTTCACCTTCGCCTGGACGGCCAGCGTCCTGGTCAGCATCGTCGAGCAGTGCAACCACCTGCGCCGCCTGGCGTGGGACGCGCGCCGCAGGAAGCGCGAGGCGACGCGGGGCGCCAGGCCGACCCCGTCGGCAGACTGAGCGTGGCTGGAAGGGATGCCCTGCCGCCGTGCTAGAATCTTCGGCAGCCTGGAACGGTCGGGCGCGACCGATCAACACCATGGCGTTGGCGAGTCGCGACCGGCCTGTCGTCCCGTAGCAGTAACCCAGCCGCCGCCGGCGTGAGCGAACCGGCGCAACGAATGATGCTTAACCTTTTGCGGAAACCCTGATGAGAAAAATCTCAATCCTTGCACGCGCGGGCGCCAGGACGACCATTCGGATGGTCGTCCTGGCCGGCTGCAGCGTCCTCGCCGGTTGTGCCACCGAAAGCGCCATCCTGGGCAGCGGCACCACCACCGTCGTCTCCGACACGTCGCACCTGACACAGAGCGGCTTCCTGTCCGACTACGCGCGCCTGAAACCGACCGCCTGGGGCGAAGGCGTCGAGTGCTGGCGTGACCCCAATCTCGATGCCGCACGTTATGACAAGATTCTCGTCTCGCGCATCCTGGTTTCGCTCAAGGCCAGCAAGGCGCCGCAGACCATCGATCCGAAGGATCTCAACACACTCACCGACTATTTCCACCACGACCTGGTGAAGGCGCTGCAGCCGCAGATGCGGGTCGTCGATAAGGCCGGACCCGGCGTGGTGGTGATGCGGGTGGCTCTGACCGACCTCGTGCCGACGACGGTCACCGACAGCCTGGCCGGGACGCTGATTCCCTACGCCTTCGTCGCCGAGGCGGGGTCGGGCGTGGCCACCGGCAGGCCCGCAGGCTCGACGCCGTACATGGGCGAAACCGGCATGGAGATGCAGTTTCGCGATGGTGGGTCGGGCAAGGTTCTCGCAGAATGCCGAGACACCGAGATTGGCCGCAAGTACGCGGTCGACGTCAATACCAGCGCCGTCGGCGCGGCGCAGACCTGGGCCAATGGCTATCTGAGTTCCTTCCAGGCCTGGACCTACGCCAAGGACGCCTTCGACAAGTGGTCTCAGCTGGTGGCCAAGCGTATCGCTCTACTGCGCGGCGCCCAGCCTTAGGCACTTGCGGTAGCCTGGGGTGAGGCACGCCGCCCAGGGTTTCCAGGCAGGGTGACGCGGAGCTTGCTTGGCGTCACCCTGACGACCTTCGCCGACGTAGGCTGCACACCGCCGGAAATGCGCCACGCGACATGACCAGACGATCGAGAAGCGAGCCCCCCCCGCAGACAACTGCTGTGTCGGCAAGTGTTGTCGATCGACGGCCAAGCCGCCACTGGCGGTTTGTCGCCGGGTTGCTCCTGGCACTGGTGGTCGCCGGCGTGGTGTTCCTTGCCACCCGGTCGACGCCACCACCTCCAGTAGCGCCGGCGTCGCCGGTGCCCGTTGCCGCGGCCGAGGCGGCGCCTGCCGGCACGCCCGCTACCTATGTCGGCGCCGAGACGTGCAAGACCTGCCACGCGCCGGAATTCAAGGCCTGGTCGGGTTCCCATCACCAGCTGGCGATGCAGGAGGCCAACGCCGCGAGCGTGCTCGGTGACTTCGCCAACGTCAAGTTCCGGCAACACGGCGTCGAGTCCACCTTCTTCAAGCGTGGCGACAAGTTCATGGTCCGCACCGACGGCCCCGATGGCGAGCTTGCGGACTACGAGATCGCCTACACCTTCGGCCTCTACCCGTTGCAGCAGTATCTGATTCCCTTCCCCGGTGGGCGCTACCAGACGCTGCCGATTGCCTGGGATTCGCGATCCCGGGGCGAGGGCGGCCAGCGCTGGTTCCACCTCTACCCCAACCAGAAGGTCGATCACCGGGACCCCCTGCACTGGACGCGCCTGTACCAGAACTGGGCGCTGCAGTGCGCCGAGTGCCACTCGACCAATCTGCGCAAGGGCTATGACGCGGCCAGCGATACCTACAAGACCACTTTCAGCGAAATCAACGTCGCCTGCGAATCCTGCCACGGTCCGGCGTCTACCCATGTGGACTGGGCCCGGAACGCCAGGGCGCCGTACGACGGCCGGGAAGACAAGGGCTTGCCATCGCTGAAGAGCCACTGGAACGAAGCGTGGAAGTTCCCGTCGGCGGGCGCCAGGTTTGCCGTCCGCAACCACCTTGCCGACCCTGCCGGGATGAACACCTGCGCTGCCTGCCACGCTCGCCGCTCGACCTTGAGCGAAGGCGGCAAGGCCGGCGCGCCGCTCGAGGACACGCATCGCCTGGCGATGCTCACCGCCCCGAACTATCATGCCGATGGTCAGCAGCGCGAAGAGGTCTATGTCTGGGGATCCTTCCTGCAGAGCAAGATGTATCAACGCGGCGTGACCTGCATGGACTGCCACGACCCGCACACCCAGAAGTTGCGCGCCGAGGGCAACGCGCTATGCACGCGCTGCCACAGCGCCGCCCAGTTCGACGCCCCGCAGCACCACCAGCATCAGGCCAACGGCAAGGGCGCGCAGTGTGTCACCTGCCACATGCCGACCCAGAACTACATGGTGATCCATGCCCGGCAGGATCACAGCATGCGTGTACCCCGCCCAGACGTGTCGATTGCGCTTGGCAGCCCGAACGCTTGTACTCAGTGCCACACGGACAAGAAGGCTCAATGGGCGGCCAGTGCCATGGACAGGTGGTATGGCAAGACCTGGCGCGAGCGACCGCAGTACGGCACGACCCTGCACGCCGGCCAGACGCAGGGAGCGGCGGCCTTGCCCGGCCTGCTCGACCTGGCCGGCAACCCTGCCGCACCGGCGATCATCCGGGCGACTGCGGCGACACTTGCCGAGCCGCATGTCCATCCCGGCACACTGCCGGCAGCGCGCGCCTTGCTGCAGGATGCCGACCCGTCGGTACGCATTGCCGGTCTCGGCATGATCGCGCCGATCGACCCACTGAACCGCGTGCTTAGCGCTGCACCGCTACTCTCCGACCCGGTTCGTGGCGTGCGCGTCGAGGCCGCGCGGGTCCTCGCTGACGTGCCCGACGCGCAGATCCCGGAGGGCAGGCGGGCGGCTCGCGTGGCCGCCTTGCAGGAGTATGTGGCCTCACTGCAACTGGAGGCAGACTGGCCTTCGGGCAACGTCAACCTTGGCAACCTGCGCCTGCGCCAGGGGCGCATGGACGAGGCGGTGGCTGCTTTTGAGCGCGCCATCGCGCTTGACCCGGCTTTCGATGGCGCCTATATCAATCTCGCGGATGCCTGGCGTCAGCAGGGGCGGGAGTCCGAAGCGGGAAACGTACTGCGCCGGGGCTTGGCCGTCATGCCGCGCGATGCGCACCTGCAGCATGCGCTGGGTCTCTCGCTGACACGCCAGGGCGAGAAAGTCGCGGCGCTGAAGGCGTTCGTCGAGGCGGCCAGACTGGCGCCAGACAACGCGCGCTATGTTTACGTTCACGCGATAGCCGTGCATTCTGCCGGCAAGCTCAAGGAAGCATTGACGCTGCTGCGCGCCGCCGACAAGCGTCATCCCAACGATCTCGACATCCTTGCGGCGCTGCTGTCGATGAGTCGGGAGGCGGGTGACCGGCAGGCGGCGCTTGGCTATGCGAAACAGCTCGCCGGAATCCTGCCGGACAACGCCAATCTGAAGCGACTGGTGGCGGAACTCGAAGCCCGGTGATCTCGCCTCTTGCCGGCCAGGCAGCGCCGGCTCGATCTAGGCCGCCACTGACTACTGGAAAGGATTACCCGTGCCGAACATCTCCGACTTCAACAGCGCGTCAGGTGCCGCTACCGATCGCGAGCACGACGTTCAGCTTGGCCTGTTGCAGGCGCTGTGCCGCGCCGTCGCCGACAATCGCGATGCCGCTTCGGTCAGCGAGATCCTGGATCAGTTGATCGCCTACAGCGAGGCGCACTTCATGTCCGAGGAACTGCTGATGCGGTTGAACAGCCATGACGACTACGCGGATCACGTCGACGATCACGGCCAGATGCTCGATCGGCTGCGGCAGATCGCCGCCGATCATGCGGCGGGCAATTCTCCGCTGCTGGCAGCACAGGCGGCAGAGATTCTTGGTTTCGTCCGCGGTCACATCGACACGCGCGATCGGCACTTCGCCGACCGACTGCGCGACGGACAGTAGCGCCGTGTGGATTGGCGAGGCCTTCTCAAGCGTATCGCGAATGCTTCGTGTAGGCGCCCGCTAGCCGCCGCCGCGTGGCGGCGGCAGTTCGTCGAGCAGGCGCGGCGCGTAGTGTTGTGTGAGGATCGGCCCGAGGATGGCCGTCACGAGCACCACGATGAGAACCGCGTTGAGCATGCGGTTGTCGACCAGCGGACTGGCCGCTGGTGTACAAGGGGAGGCAGGCAGCGAAAACGAGCAGGGAGAGGGTGTCGGAAACCATCGTCGCGCCGAACGTCACCACCATGGGTTCGCGATTCCTCGCCCCCAGCCTGGCGATGATGGTCGATCCGAGCATCGTGTGCGAGGCGATCAGCGACCCGACGACGATTGCCGGCAGACACTCGTAGCCAAGCCACAGGGTGGCCAGCGTTCCCAGCAGCAGCGGAAGCGAAGTCGTGATCACTCCAAAGCTGAGCGCGCGCAAGATCTTTTGCCGGAACAACGTCAGGTCGAGTTCCAAACCGGCGAAGAACATCAACAGCAGCGCGCCCACTTCAGCGAAGAATTTCAGAACCGGATGCTCGTGGGAAAAGATGTCGAGCACATGCGGCCCGAACAGCATGCCAGCGACCAGCAAGCCCACCGCCTCCGGAAAATGGACGCGGCGCGAGAGGCGTGGAATGCTGACAATCAGCATCATGCATACCGCGAAGCTGGCCAAGGTTGGCAGAACGGCGACCGCCTTCCGCAGGTAGTCGAGGAGCTACATGCCGGCCTTCGAGGAAGGCTTACTTCGGGAACATGAACTGCACCTGGGCGCGAATCTGCCAGTTGGCGCCGTTATCCGGCGTCACCACGTTGTAGTACGCCGACAGTTGTGTGTTCACCGGCAGTCTGCCGAGGTGGAAGATTTTCCCAACCCCGCCGCCGACCGGAACCGTCCAGCGCTGGCTGCTCTCGGCCTTCCAGTCGGCGGTGATGATCGGCGCGCTGGTCAGGTAGAAACCGCCGTCGAAGTTGTAATTGACGAAGGGCTGGATCAGGCCGTTGTTGTACGACCCGCCCTGCTTGTTGCTGGAGAGCGACCAGATGTTGTTGACCAGCACGCCGTAGACCCAGGTGTTACGTCCCGCGATATCTGGAACTCTTCAACCCGAGCCATTCGAGGTTGAGATGATGGCAAAGTCCCACGCTGACGCCGGAAGAAGAGGTTCCGGCGTCAGCGTGGGACGAGAGGGCTAGAAGGGCTCGCCTGGAGGTATTCTCCAAGGGGCTTCGGGATCGTAGAGGTTCATCTGACGGCTGCGGTGGCGGCGAAGCTGGACGAGGTAGCGGGCCTCACAAGCAGCGGCGAGTTGGTGAAGGAACTCGCTGATCGCCGCCGCACTTTCGTCGGAGAGGCCGTCGGGGAAGAGGGAGTGAGGGCGGCGTTTCATCGCAACTCCTCGATAGCCGCTTGCAGCAGATCGTCGGGCAAATGATTGAGTGCGCGCGGCACCGCCAGACGCATGGCGGTGCGCAGGATGCGCCCGGCGTGGCGCGGCAGGCCCTTGCTGGCTTGGCGCAGGAGTTCCAGGCCGGAATCGGTGAGCAGGGTATGCGCACACCCGGCGCTCTTGAGGGCATGGCCGACGAGTTGCGCAAAGCGCTCGCGTTCGAGCACCGGTCGCAGATGCACGCGTGCCTGGATGCGGCCGGCGAGTGCGGCGTAAGACGCCCGTTCGAGGGTTTGGGCGAGGATCGGGTGACCGACCAGCCAGACAGTGATGAGATCGCGCGAATCGAAGGCGAAGTTGAGAAAAGCGGGGAAATCGCGGAAGAATTCGGGTGGCAGATTCTGCGCCTCGTCGAGGATCCAGACCGGCAGAAGTTGCTTGGCGTCGGCCAGATGATGGATATGCGCCTTGATGTCGCGCCACAGTTGGGCGCGACGATAACTCGGCTGAAGGCCGAGGGATTGGGCCAGGCACCGGTAAAGGTCTGCCCGTCCGAAATCGGTCTCGGCATGGTAGATGACTTGGTAGCGATGCGGATTGAGCTTGGCGGTCACGAGGCGCAAGGCGGCCGTCTTGCCCACGCCGGCCTCGCCGGTCAGCAGGCCGAGGCCCGGCGATTGCAGAAGCCACTGGAAGCGCTCGGCGAGTTGCGCCAGCGCACCGTCATCCCACAGCTCGGCGGCGTCCTTGCCCAGAGGCGGATGGCGCAGACCAAAGTGTTGCAGATACATCTTCAGTCTCCTTTGCGGTCGTAATACTGACGATAGGTGAGTTCGATCAGATTCGGGCCAGACGGCGAGGCGGGAGCGGCGTCTGTCGGGTCGGATTTATTTCGTTGGCGATCGAGATTGCCCAGGGCATCGAGCGGGGTCGCGGCGCCGATCCCCTTGCCGTGCTCGTCCTCGACCTCGATGACCGCCCCGCTATGCGGATCGACGACCAGACACACCGTCTTGCCGGAGAGTTCGAAAGGCACTTCGAAGCGCGCCCCCTGATACGACACCGTGCCATCCTTCCTGACTCGACGGCTGACGCGATACCGGAACAAGGCATCGAGCTGCGCGGCCAGCGCTCCCAGCGAACGAATCTTCGACAAATCCTGCTGGTAGCGCGCGAGCGGCGTCATCCCGTCGAGGCCGGCATGCGGCGTATGGTGATAGACCCGCTCCAGCCAGGCCCAGAGACGCGCATTGAGGTCCTCGAAACTGTTGATGTGGCGCTCGTCGAGTTCCGACAGGAACTGGTCGCGGCAGGTCCGGTGCCAGCGCTCCAACTTGCCCTTGCCCTCGGGCGCATAGGGCCGGCAATAGATCAGGTGAATGCCCAGGCGGGCGCAGATCCCCTGCAGGGTCTCAGCGCGGTAGGCCGCGCCGTTATCGACGACGAGCTTGATCGGGATGCCTCGCTTCAGCAGCGCCTGCTTGAGCACCCCTTCGATGTCGAGCGCCGTTTCGCCGGGGCAGAAAGCGCTGTGAGCCACCAGACGTGAGGCATCGTCGAACAGCGAGACGAGATACCCCTTGACGAGCTTGCCCTCGTGAGGCACGCGGGGACCGTGCATCACATCGCCATACCAGATGGCGCCCGCGGAAGCGGCGACGAAGCTGCGCTTCTCCTCGGGCAGGCTGGCCGAGCCGCTGATCCGCGACAGGCCGTGCTGTTGCAGCAGCCGGTGGACCGTCGAGCGCGACAGGCTGCCGCGAGCCACCGTTCCGGTGGCTTCGAGCAACTGGCGAATCTGACGGATCGAGCGGCGCGGGTTGTCGCGCTTCGCGGCAAGGATCGCGGTCTGAATGGCTTGCGATAGCTTCGATTGCCCGCGGTCGATACGGGTCTTGGGTGTCAGGCCATCGATGCCCTGGGCAAGGTAAGTGTAATACCAGCCCTGAATCGTCTTCTCGGCAACATGGCGCCGACGCGTGCCGGGAATGGTGTATTCGCGCTCGGCCAGGGCGCGGATGGTCTGCTGCAATTCGCCGTGATCCAGCCGTTCCCGGCTGGTCAGCGAACCCAGGACGGACAGGCGAAACAAGGCGATCGGATTGATTCGATTCATGACGACTCCTCGGGGTGAATGGGAGTCGTCATCAAAACAAAAGGGCCGAAATAATGCCACGAGCAAACTGTGTGGGGACCCCGCCCGGGCGGGGTCCCCACCGTCCGCCACTCGCTCGGTGTCAGGAAATCATGGGACGCTCATCTCTTGATCGAGCCAGAACATGGCCCGCGGCAGACCCAGGCTGTTGAACACCTGGTGCCAAAAGCCGTGCGTGTCAACGGCCCGGCCGAGTTCGGCAAAGCGCACGCGCAGGTGAAACACAAAGTCCTTTCCCCGCTCCTGCAACCAGTTCCACCAGCGCGCGCCCGTGTGCCGGTCAGGTGGACCGCCGGGGTGCTCTGCCGCGCCGTTCAGCCGCTGCTGCAGGACTTGCTGTTGCACCGACCAGTCATACCAGCGTCGCGGTGCGATACATTCCGGCAGGCGCGAACACGTGCGTCGGCATCCGGCACAACGGTAGCGAAGGATGGGGATCGGGTTGAGCCGTGGCGGCACGGCTCGGCGGTCGGCCTTTCGCTCATAGTGACCATGCTGATGGACCACTCCCAGCCCGCAGTGCGGGCACGACTTCGGTCGATACACTTCAGCGGCCTTTTGAGTCGTCTCAACGTGCTGCTCAAGCGTGGTGATGCCGGCTACAATTCGTTGCATGGGCTGGGCTCTTTTCTATCTCGGTCGTCTCGATAACTTCCCACGATAGCAGAGGTGTTCCAGCCCTTCTCCGTCCTTCTTCATTCCGCCTTCGCTCAGGAGATCCTTCGATCTTCCTGCTCAAAGTACGCGCGATATTCAAAGCCCTTCAATCCCGTTTAGGGGCGGACGTAACACCAGGGATCGCCCTTTTCGAGATGCAGCGCCACCACCGACGGGCCGAGACCCCAGTTCTTGTTGCCGAGTTCGGAATGGTTGTTGGTCGGAATCTGCACCACCGGCCCGGCTCCCCAGATGAAGTGTCCGGGCTTGGCCGGCGAGAGGAAGGCCGTCAGCACCGTATCGCCGACACCGTTGGTTCGGTCGTCGCCGGGGTAGAGCGAAGGCATCGAGATCACCGGCACGATGGTGCGGGTGATGATATTCCACTCGTCGCTCACCGAGATCGGAATCACCGGCTGGATGTTGAGGACGTTCTGGGTCTTCTTCTCCGGCCCGAAGTTGAGGTTGGTGTTGTTCTGGAACGGCACGCTGACCAGATTGCCGACCGGGTTCTGAGCCAGCTTGGCCAGTTCCTCGGCGGTCAGTTCGGCGAGGGCGGGGCTGGCCGCCAGCAGTGTGGCAAGCGCAGTGGCGGCGCACCCGGGGATCGTGGTGGGCTTGATCATGCATTCCTCCAGCGTTGAATGAATTCCCGGCCGCTGTAAGGCCGGGGAAGTGACGATTACAGCGGCCGTGCCGGGCCGATCTGCGGCGCGCGCACCGGCTTGGCCATGCCGAAAAAGATCACCACGCCCTGTCCACAGCAGCGCGTCGACAGCGCCTCGGCTGCACCGGCGTAGCAGCTGTCGATGTCCTGCCAGTTGTTGATGGCCCAGACGTCTCCCGCCGGGCCGACGGCAATCTCGGTCTGCAACTGCAGCCAACCTCCGACGTAGCCCCCCGGCGGCGAGCACTTGGCCGTTGAGGCCGGTAGCCGCTAGAACCGGTGCTGGCGGCAGGAGGCTCGTCGCGGCGAGCACCAGGATCGACAAGCGATCCCCGATGACTTGCTTGCGTCTGTGCATTTGCGCTTTCATTTCATGTCTCCCATGAACGTCAAGAGTGATTTCCATCGCTTGGGAACTGACATCCGGCACCCGGCTCATTCGCCGCGCCAGGCGTGCCGCGACGAATGAGCAGTTTGGCCGGGCTTACTTGGCAGCTGTGGGTGCGGCGGGGTGCTGTGGGTGCGGCGGCTGGCGCCGGTGCCGGCGCGGCTGCCGGTGTGGTCGCTGACTCGATCTTGGCCTTCGCCTTGAGATCGTCAAGGTGTTTCTTCAGGTTTTGCTGCTGAACCTGCTGCGCCAGATGGGGTTTGACTTCCTCAAAAGGAGGTGCCTCGATGGGCTTGGAATCCTCCAGCTGAATGACATGATAGCCATACGGGGTCTTGACGGGCTCCTGTGTGATGGCTCCTTTTTCAAGCTTGCTGACAGCAGCGGCAAATTCCGGAACCATTCTGCTCAGGTCGAACCAGCCCAACTCGCCACCACTTGCCTTGGAGCCGGCATCTTTCGATTTCTCCATGGCCAGCTTCGCGAACGCTCCGGGATCCTTCTTGAGCTTGGCGATGATGGCCGTGGCTTCGGCTTCCTTCTCGACGAGAATGTGGCGTGCCTTGTATTCGGAGCCGGTGATCGTGGCCTTGATCCTCTCGTACTCGGCTTTCAGGACTTCGTCGCTGGCCGCACCGTTCTTGATCAAGTCCTGAACGTAGGCGCTGGCCAGAACGGATTGACGCATCAGGTCAATTTGTTCGATCACTTCAGGCGACTTGTCCAGGCCCTTCTTGACGGCTTCCTCGGCAACCAGCGTCTGCATGATCAGCTTGTCGACGATGCCTTGTCTGGCCTCCGGGCTGTCCGCCTGGCCGTTGCCGCCAGCTTGCTTGACGATCATGTCCACACGTTTCTTGCTGATGACAACGCCGTTTACGGTTGCCTCGGCGGCTTCTTTCGCTGCCGGGGCAACGGCAGCGGGCTTGGCATTCTGGTCGGAGTTGCAGGCGCCGAGGACCAGCAGCGACGCAGCGCTGGCCAGCAGGATTCTGGAGTTGAGCAATTTCATACGGTTCCTTGTGGTGTGAAGAATTGCAGTTGGAGTTGCATTGCGGGGAAATCGCCTTGGTCCAGCCGGTTGCTGGACAGACTGCCGCTGATGCGGGAAGGGCGGCGGGTAAGGCGGACGTGACCGAAGTATTCGCGGCCTTTCAGACCAGACGAACCGGACTTGTGGTGTACGCCGCCACCATTTTGTCGCGGCCCAGCGAATTGAATATGCCGGCTTCCGGGACCGTGACCTGGCCGGCTTTGGCGATCACGAACGACTCGCCTTTGGCGGCGTGTTCGACCAACCGCGACAGCTGGGTCTTGGGTTCGTGAATTTTGGACGTCTGCATGAATATCTCCGGTGGGTCAGGTCCGGTTAGTTTAGTCCAACACCGGTGGGATACGTCGACAGACATGAGGAACGCGGCCACTTCAGGCCGCGTTCCCCCTGCAGCGGCCGGTTATCGGCGCCGGCAGCAAGAATTCAGCCGATAGTGTCTTCGGATCTCCGCGCGTGAGGTTCTGACCGGTCAAGTTCAAGGGCCCCGGAGAGACTCGCCTTTACGGTTTGCAGGATCTCGGACAAGTAGTCTTGTTGTGCTGCTGACAGGCCTTGCAGCATTTCCGTACGACTACGGAGAATGACGGTCTCGACCTGCACGAGCAATTGTCGCGCTCGGTCGGTCAAATGGATTCCCCATACGCGCCGATCGCCGGCAATTGGACGCCGTTCGATCCAGCCGCTCTTCTCGACCTGATCGATCAGGCGGCCGGCCGTGGATTTTTCGATCTCGAGCTTGGCCGATATCTGCGACTGGGAAAGCCCCTCCTGATTCGACAGGATCGCCAATATCGACCATTGGGCACGCGTCAAGCCGAGTGGCTGCAATCGTCGATCGATCAGTTTGCGCAGCAGTCGCGCGGACTCGGTCAAGAGGAAGCCCGGGCCTCGTTGGGAATCATCGATGAACATGGATGCGGCCTCAGTGACGATCTAGGGAATGGCCCTTGGCTGCCGGCACGACGGTGCTGTGCGCAGCGCAGGCGTTAGCCGCAGATTATCCCAGTTTCCCCGGCATGCGACGAGCGAGCGGGGAACCGCCGAGAACATGGGGGAGTCTGTGGATGCCGCTTGCACAACGCACCTGCCTGACCGCAGCCAATACCAGAAAATAGTAAGCATGCTTATTATAAGTTGACTGTTGGTAGGCGAGCATAGTAATATCCTCTCGTCAACAAGGTCTTTAGGCCGTCGCTAGGTTCCGTCTCGTGATCGAGCTTGGCGAGCTACATGCGACGGGTGCTGCAGGCTGATTACCACTACCGAGGAAAGAGGAGAAACATGAGCAACGCAACGAACTCCGTCAGTGTTCCGACCAACAACCCGAAACTGATTGCCTGGGTCGAGGAGGTGCGGGCGCTGTGCAAACCGGAGCAGGTCGTCTGGTGTGATGGCTCGAAAGCCGAATACGACCGCTTGTGCAACCTGATGGTCGAAGGCGGGACCTTCATCCGCCATCCGGAAAAGCGGGCAGATTCCTACCTCGCACGCTCACACCCTTCCGACGTCGGAAGGGTCGAGGACCGAACCTTTATTTGCTCCATCAACAAGGAGGATGCAGGCCCAACGAACAATTGGGCCCCGCCGGCGGAAATGCGTGCCACTTTGAACGGGCTGTTCGACGGCTGCATGCGCGGACGAACGATGTACGTGATCCCGTTCAGCATGGGTCCGCTGGGCTCACCGATCGCCAAGATCGGCATCGAAATCACCGACAGCCCCTATGTCGTGGTGAACATGGGAATCATGACCCGGATGGGCCGTGCCGTGCTCGACGTACTCGGCAGCGACGGCTTCTTCATCCCCTGCGTTCACTCCGTGGGCGCGCCGCTCGCGCCGGGGCAGCAGGACGTCCCGTGGCCGTGCGAGGCGGACATCAAGCGCAAGTACATCGTGCATTACCCGGAGACCTACGAGATCTGGTCCTACGGTTCGGGCTATGGCGGCAATGCGCTCCTCGGCAAGAAGTGCCTGGCACTGCGCATCGCCTCCGTAATGGCCCGCGATGAGGGCTGGCTCGCCGAACACATGCTGATCATGGGCCTCGAATCGCCGCAGGGAGAAAAGACCTACCTCGGCGCCGCTTTCCCCAGTGCCTGCGGCAAGACCAATCTGGCCATGCTGGTTCCGCCCACGGGCTTCGAGGGCTGGAAGGTCACCACGGTGGGTGACGACATCGCGTGGATCAAGAAGGCGCCGGACGGGAGGCTGCGCGCGATCAATCCCGAAGCCGGCTTCTTCGGCGTTGCTCCCGGCACCAACATGAGTTCCAACCCCAACGCCATGTTGACCATACAGAAGAACTGTATCGTCACCAACGCCGCTCTGACCGACGACGGTGATGTCTGGTGGGAAGGCATGGACGGCCCGCCGCCGGCGCATACCATCGACTGGAAGGGCGAGGACTGGACGCCCGGCTGCGGCCGCGTGGCGGCGCATCCCAACGCGCGCTTCACGGCGCCGGCCAGCCAGTGTCCGAGTATTGACGCGGATTGGGAGAACCCGGCTGGCGTAGCGATCAGCGCTTTCGTCTTCGGTGGCAGAATGAGCAAGGACATGCCGTTGGTGTTCCAGGCCTTCAACTGGAGTCACGGCGTCTATCTGGCCGCCACCATGGGTTCCGAAGCGACAGCCGCGGCGATCGGCCAGGCGGCGATGCGTCGAGACCCCATGGCGATGCTGCCGTTCTGCGGCTACAACATGGCGGACTATTTCAGCCACTGGCTGAACGTCGGTCGCCAGGTGCCCAATCCGCCGCGCATCTTCCGCGTCAACTGGTTCCGCAAGGGCGACGACGGCAAATTCCTTTGGCCGGGCTTCGGTGAAAACATGCGCGTATTGAAATGGATCGTCGATCGGGTGCACGGCCGCGGCTTCGGCATCGAAAGCCCGATGGGCTGGATGCCGCGCCACGAAGACCTTGAATGGAACGGCCTCGACTATCCGAGCGACACCTTCTATGACCTGATGTCGGTCGGCCGCAAAGCAGGCTCGGCCGAGGCGCATGCGCACGAAGAGCAGTTCGACATGTTCTTTGACCGCCTGCCCAAGGAGTTCATCTTCGAACGCGAATTGCTGCGCTCGCGACTCTGGCGTTCGCCCGAGAAATGGGAACTGGCGCACGAGGCCCATTGAACGCTCGTCGTTGACTCTGCCGGTCGCGCCCCCGGGGCAATCTGCTGCCGCGGGGGCTGCCCGATCGATCAAGTCTGAAGCACATTCATTGAGGAAAAGTTCAGCATGTCACGCAAGAAGATTGCACTTGTCGGCGCCGGTCAGATTGGCGGTACGCTCGCCCTGCTCGCCGGCATCAAGGAGTTGGGCGACATTTCTCTGTTCGATATCGCCGACGGCGTCCCCCAGGGCAAGGCGCTCGACCTCGCCCAGGCCGGGCCGGTCGAGGGCTTCGACAGCGCCCTGGCCGGCGGCAGCGATTACGCTGCCATCGACGGTGCCGACGTGGTTATCGTCACGGCCGGCGTGCCGCGCAAGCCGGGCATGAGCCGCGACGATTTGATCAGCGTCAATACCAAGGTAATGGTCTCAGTCGGCGAAAACATCAGGCAGCGCTGCCCCGAGGCCTTTGTCATCGTCATCACCAATCCGCTGGACGCCATGGTCGGGGTACTGCAGCAGGTCTCGGGCCTGCCACCGGCAAGAGTCGTCGGCATGGCCGGCGTGCTGGACAGTGCGCGCTTCCGCCATTTCCTGGCCGACGAGTTCAAGGTCTCCGTCGAGGACGTCACCGCCTTGGTGCTGGGCGGCCACGGCGACACCATGGTGCCCTTGGTGCGCTACTCGACCGTCGCCGGCATTCCGTTACCCGATTTGGTCAAGATGGGTTGGACGACCCAGGAACGGCTGGATGCGATCGTCAAGCGCACCCGCAATGGCGGTGGGGAAATCGTCGCCCTGTTGAAGACCGGTTCGGCGTTCTATGCCCCGGCGGCCGCTGCCATCGTCATGGCCGATGCGTATCTGAAGGACAAGAAGCGCTTGTTGCCGTGCGCCGCCTGCTTGAGCGGGGAATACGGCGTCAAGGGCATCTATGTCGGCGTCCCGGTCATCCTGGGAGCGGGCGGCGTCGAGAGGATCGTTGAAATCGAGCTGGATGCCGAGGAGCAGGCGATGTTTGATCACTCGGTCAAGTCGGTCAAGGAACTGGTCGAGATCACCAGGCAGTTCTTGTAGGTACTGTCGCATTGGCTGGGCGCTGGGCTGACCGACTCCGATCGGCTGCCCGGACCAGCGTCCGGCGTTCAGCAGCCGGTCGGATTGCCGACAGGCCGGTGCGCTTATTCTTCGTTCGCCGTATCGTGGCTCGGCGTTCGGTGTCCGGCATGCGTCCACTCATGGAAAGACTCCAGTATGAAATATCTGCCTGAACTGTTTGCCGCCAATACCCGCTGGGCTGAGGACATGCGAGCAGCTGACCCCAATTTCTTTGCCGGTCTGGCCGGCTTGCAGGACCCGGACTACCTGTGGATAGGGTGTTCGGACAGCCGGGTGCCGGCGAATCAGATCACCGGCCTGAAGCCGGGCGAAGTGTTCGTGCATCGAAATATCGCCAACGTCGTGGTGCATACGGACCTCAACTGCCTGTCGGTAATGCAGTACGCCATCGATGTGCTCAAAGTCCGCCACATCATCGTTTGCGGTCACTACGGCTGCGGCGGTGTGCGGGCGGCTCTGGAAGGGCCCTCCCTGGGATTGATCGACAACTGGTTGCGCCACATTCAGGATGTGCGCGATCGGCACATGGATTTCCTCGCGGCGCTGCCGGACAACACGGCCCGCTGGCGCGCCCTGTGCGAACTGAATGTGATCGATCAGGTGCGCAATGTTGCCCGCACGACGCTGGTCGGCGACGCCTGGAGGCGTCACCAACCCCTGATGTTGCATGCCTGGATCTATGGTCTGGAAGATGGTCGTCTGCAAGACCTGCAAGCTTCCTTCAACGAGGAAGGCGAAGTCGATTCAGTCATCGCCCAGGCGGTGGTGGCGGCCCATGCGCGTTACACGGTCCGCGCGTAGCGCACTCGGCGGCAAGTAAACGCGGGCTGACGAACACTGGGCAACTCGATGCCGACCCGAATCCATCTGGTGCGCCACGGTGCCACCGACCTCACCGCCGAAGACCGCTTCGCCGGTTCCTCTGATGTGCCCCTCTCCGACGAAGGCCGCAGACAGGTGGCATGTTTGGCGGCGCGGCTGAAACGAGAGAAGCTGGACGCCGTCTACGCCAGTCCGTTGGGACGCACCATGGAAACCGCGCGCACCTTGGCGCTTCCCCACGGTCTGGAGCCGATAGCCGAGGCTGGGCTGCGCGAAATCGATTATGGCCACTGGGAAGGGCTGCGTCGATCGGAGGTCGAGAGCACGTTCCCGGCCGAGTACGCCGTCTGGCAGGAGGATCCATTCGCTATCGCTCCCCTGGGTGGAGAATCGGGTGTCAATGTGCTCAACCGGGCATTGCCCGCGCTGCGCGCGATAGTCGAGCGGCATCGCCACGGCACGGTGCTGCTGGTATCCCACAAGGGAACCAACCGACTGCTGGTCAGTAGCCTCCTGGGCTTCGACATGCGGGGCTATCGCGATCGCCTCGAGCAAAGTCCCGCAGCGCTGAGCCTTCTCGACTTCATGAGCGAGGTTCGCGCCCGCTTGCGCTTGTTCAACGACATCTCGCATTACGAGGACCTATCCGAGCGGCTCCTGACAGAACGCTTGCCGCGCTGGTAAGGCGCTGCGCCATCTGCCCGCAAGAAGGCGATGGGTCGTGCAGCGAGTGAGGGCAGCTCAGTGCCATGACCGTCGCATCTCGGGTCGTCCTGGCTGCGGTACGCATGAGGATTTCGCTGACGTCGAAGGCTCCTGCAGCAGACGCTCGATACGCTGTTCCGGACATTGGGCGAATCGAGCAACAAGGTCGAGGTCACCACCGCGATCAGCGACGACCTGCGTTCGGTCGCCGCGCGTCTCAACGCCATCATGGCCAGCTTCTCATTCTCGCTCTTCACAGCCGGTGAGCCCATTGGAGGCGCTATACAGCCGGCGCCGCGGTTGGGACGACGTATCACAGGCGTTTGCCGGTCCGCAGTCAAGAAGCGAGCGGCCGTAGCCGTTGGTCAAAAAAAGAAAGGCCGCTCCACCGCGAGTTGAACTTCGGCAAACCGGGGATGCAAGGGGTTCAGGATCAGGTTGCGCGCCTCCGGCACGATGACCGACGGGACGATCAGCCCGAGCGCCCGCGCTGATCGCAAGAAATCCGTACCGAAATCGACGGACGCTGGACCGGGCGGCGTCGCCTCCCAGCCGGCCAGCGCCTCGATATCGGCCGTTTCGTAGAGCGTGGCATCGTCCGGCAACGTCAGTGAGACCAACAACAGATCGACCGGCAGGAAAGTGCCCGCATGAGCGAGCTTTTCCATTGCACAGATTTCGACGCTCACGCCAGCGTAGATCACCGGCGTGCCCTGCGCGTGCCAACGTCCGCCATCGACCAGTCCGCCAGCACCGCTACGGTCGAGGGCATGCCTCGCCTTGGCGATGCGCCAGACGCGCATCAGGCCGCGCCGCCGTAGGCGATGGCATTCAAAATCCGCGACACTTCGCGGCAACCGATTTCGGTATCGAGCAGTGACAGTGGCGCCACGTTGCCCAGTCCCAGATTGCTGGTCTGCAACCATGCACTGGCCATGACCGGGTCGCCGAAAGTATCCTCGGCCAGTTTCTCGATGGCGCCAATGCGGTTGAGGCGTTCGGTCATCGGCGGGTCCAGCGTTTCGTTGCGGGCCAGCTTGCGCTTGGCTGTCGAGGCCGAGAGGCCGATCAGTTGATAAATCCGTTCGCGTGGTACACGCAGCGCCTCTGCCATGCCGATCAGGTTGCTGGCCGACGCCCCCTTGCGAATCTCGCTGATCTGAGTCTGAGCCGAACTGCTCAGGAACTGGTTGCGATAAAGCACCCATGCACCCGCGGCGCCCTGGGCGGCGAGCGAAGCCGCCGGACGACCCGCCGAAACGACATATTCTGTTCGCACCTGCTCGACCCGAGATGCGGACCTGGCAGGCGATTCGGCCGCCGCCTGGATATCCGGCTTGCCGATTTGACCGCGCCCAGGCGTCGCCTTCGCCATGATCACACTCCTTGAAGGATCATATGAGCTTTAATTATAGACCATGTGAGCCGATGTCCTGTCCGTTCTGCGAACACGCGTGCCAGGCAGATTCAGAATCAGGATCTCAGTCGAGCGTTCCCACATTCGTCGCCGACGCGCTGTCGTAGGTGCCACCCAGCGCCAGCAGCAGGGCGATGCGGTTGATGTGACGGAGCGCGCGCAGCTTGATCAGATCCCCTTCGGATCGGATCTGGTTCGTCTGCAGGTTCGCGACCCACAACAGATCCTTGGCGCCAGCCAGGTACTGCTGGGTGGCGATGCGCACGGCGCCGGTCCGGTTGCTCAGCGAGCTTTCATCGAGCACCGCGCGTCTGGCCAGCAAGGGCTCGTTGGCGAGTGCGGTCTCCACCTCGCGGAATGCCGTCAGTACCACGCTGCCATAGCGGGCGACGGCCTGTGCCTGCTGGGCCGTGGCAATCCGGACCTGCGCCTCGAGGGCGCCGCCTTCGTAGATCGGGATGGCCGCGCCGATGGCCGCCGTCACCAGCCACGGATTCAAGCGCAGCAAGGTCAGCAGGGGGTCGGCCAGGCGCCCGCCCGCAAGCGCGATCGAGAAGTCGGGCAGCAGCGCCAGCTCGGCCGCCTCGGTCTTGCGAAAGGCGGCCAGCACCAGCCGCTCCGTCGCGATCAGGTCAGGTCGGCGCTGCAGCAAGGAAGCGGGGATGCCGGTCGTGATCGGCGGCGGGTCGGGCGCGTAGCTGATGGCGGCCTCGATCTCGGTGGCCGGGTAACGCCCCAGCAGCACTTCGAGGCTACGCCGGACGTCACCATACGACTGCCGCGCGGCCTCGACCGAGGCGAGCGCGGAATCGACATTGGCCTGCATGTCGACCACGTTGAGATCGGTGTCCTTGCCGGCGGCACGCCGCGCCTTGACCAGCCTGAGCAATTCGCTGTAGACGGTGACCGCCTGCTCGGCAAGCGCGAGCAACTGCCGTGTCTCGGTCGCCAGGTACCAGGTCTTCGCCACCGTGGCCGCGAGGGACTGACGCGCCCATTCGTAGTCGAGCGCGGTCGCCTCGTAGGCGGCCTCGGCAGAGGCGCGCTGCGCGCGCAGCCTGCCCCAGACGTCGAGTTCCCAGGAAACGCTGGCCAGCGCCCTGGCGGAGTCGGTATGGCCGCTGTGGTCCTGGTCATGGAGGACGCGTTCGCCGAGCCCGACCCCGACCTGCGGCAGTAGTTGCGCGCCGACCACCAGCACCGTTTCCTGCGCCACCCGGACGCTCTCTGCCACGACGCGCAGGTCAGGGTTGTTGGCGATCGCCTCGGCCACGATCGCGCTGAGCTGCGGGTCATTCAGCGACTTCAGCCAGTCGTTGATCACCGGGCCGCTCTCCGGCGCTGCTTTCCAGGCCGGCGGGATGCGGGTGTCCACGGGCAGTGCGCGGCTGACGACCTCGTCATGCGAGGGCGCGGGGGCCAGCGCGCAGCCGCTGAGCAATGCCGCAGCCGCAGCCGCGAGAATTGAGGTGCGCATCAGCCCGAGAACGGATAAATCCAGTTGAACCACGAGTAGGCGCGCAGCATGATCTTGCGCAAGGGGACGAACCAGCTATCGGGATTGGCATAGATGGCCGCCCGCCCCTGGGTGCCGATCGGGAACTTCGCCTGATCCGGGTCATCGAGCCTGATCGCCACCGCGAACTGACCCTGCGGGCGATCGGTCGGTACGGCCTGGAAGTTCGGCAGCACGCCGCTCGGCAGCATTTGCCCGGCGCCACTGCCCTGCCAGATCGCCAGCACCTTGCCCTTGAAGATCTGTCCCGGGTAGAGGTCGATCGCCGCTTCCACTTCATTTCCAGGCTTCACGTATTTCAGGTTTTCCTGGAAGAAGTTCGCCAGCAGATAGCGGTCGGCGTCGCAGACGAAGGAGGCGACGGCGCCGATGCGCACATCGCCAGCCACCATGCCGGGGCGCGCCTGCAGGTTGATGAGGTAGCCGTCTTCGGGGGCGACCATCAAGGTGTTGTCAAGGTAAAAGCGCGCCTGGTCGAGTTCGGCCTGAACGGCAGCCACGCTGGTGTTGACGCCGTTGATCTCGGAGGTGTAATTCAGGATGGCGCGTTGCTCTTCGGCCTGCGCCTCCTTGATCGCGGCGACATCTGCCGCCACCTGCGCGGCCCATTTCTGAGCGTCTTCTTCCGGTCCGGCACCCTGCTTGGCCAGCTTCGCCGACAGCGCCTGCTGGTACCTGGCGAACTCCAGATGGCTCTTGAGCTTGATCACCTTCTGTGCCGCGATGCCGGTATCGGCCTTCATCACCAGCACGTTCTGCTTCGCCTTGGCGAGTTGGGCTTCCAACTGCCTGACCTGGTACTCGAACATCCGGCGGTCGAACTGAAACAGCGGCTGACCCTTCCTGACCGGCACATTGGGCTCGGCCAGCACGGCCATCAGCAGCGTCGGCTGCGGCAGGCGGGGGGTGAGCTGGATGGTGTGCTGGATGACCTTGGCTTCGGTGGCCAGCGGGGTCATGAAGCGCAGGCCGATCAGGAAGATGATCAGCAGGTGCACCCCGACAAAGGCGGAAATGACACCCCAGGGAATAGTGAACTTGAGCCACTTGAACTTGACAAAAACCGCCCAGACGATGAGGGCATAGCCAAAGACCATGACAAGTCCGGCGATCATGGCTTGCCCTTTTCAACATCGGTCGCGGTCCTCCCTGCTCGCATGGCCTGCTGGTCCGCTTCGGACGCTGCCGAGGACTCCACTACAGCCGCGTGCATCGTTGAAGGCAGGCCGCGCAAACGGGCAATCTCCCTGTCCGTTTCGATGGCCTCTTCACGCGGGAAACGCCGGATATCGACGATGTCGGTCGGCTTGAAGGCCCAGATCAGGGCCTGCATCCAGGGGTAGACGGTCGGCAGCAGGCCGGCATAGCCGAGGTACTTGACCGCCTCGGCTTCCGGATGCTTGCGTGCGATGGCGATGCGTCCCGGCAGGCCCGCCAGGAAGAGCCAGCTCATGATCAAGGCGACGACACACATCGCCAGGGTCAGGAAGGTCAGGTAATCCCAGAGATCGAGATCAAATCCGAGCAGCGCTTCCATCGCTTCGCTCCCGGCTCAATCCTTGCCGTCTTCGAAAGGAATACGTGCGTCTTCCTCGAAGCGCGCCTTGCGCTTGCGACCGAAGGCCCAGATCACGACGCCGATGAACGCGGCGATGATCAGCCAATGATAGAGGCTCAGTTCCACGGTATTCATCCTCGTCTAGTTGTGCGGCGGCGCCAGGGTCTCAAGCTCCTTCAGGCGCTTCATCGCCTGCATCGCCTTCAGCGAGTCGTAGTTGATTCCCGCGGCGTTGAGGCTGCTGCCCTGCTGGAACGGATACTCGGGCAGGGTCTTCAGGAACGCGCCGAGTTTCTGCTGCACCGGCACGAACAGCCAGATGTTGTCCGCGTACCAGCGCAGGTACAGCCCCGATTCATGCGGCGCTTTCTCGTAGGGGTCGGCGCGCAGATTGACGATCACCGGCCAGCCAGGCACGTCGCGCACCGCCGTGGCGATGTTGCCGTTGGTGACCGCGAAGTGCACCTTCCAGTCGTTCCAGCGAACGGCATTCAACTCACCGCCCTGGCCAAAATAGAAGATCTCCTCGCGCGGGCCCTTCCTGGTCTCGCCCCGGAAGTAGGGCAGGAAGTTGTAGCCGTCGAGGTGCGCCTTCCAGGTCTTGCCGTTGGCGGTGTATCCCTGCTTGACCTTGTCGACGATGTCCGGTACGCCCGCTGCCGCCAGGAAGGTCGGCAGCCAGTCTTCCTGCGAGAAGATGTCGTTGACGATTGTTCCCGGCTTGATCGTTCCCGGCCAGCGCACGAGCATCGGCACACGGAAGCCTCCCTCCCAGGTGGTGCCCTTCTCGCCGTGGAACGGCGTCGTGCCTCCATCGGGCCAGGTGCCGGTCTCGGCACCGTTGTCGGTGCCGTAGACGACGATGGTGTTGTCGGTCAGCCCCAGGTCGTCGATCTGCTTCAATACCGCGCCGACCATGTCGTCGTGCTCCACCATGCCGTCAGGGTAGATGCCGATGCCGGTGCGGCCCTCGGCGGACTTCTTCAGGCGCGTCCACACATGCATGCGCGTGGTGTTGAACCACACGAAGAAGGGCTTGCCCTTTCTCGCCGCGTCGGCGACGAACTTCTGCTCGGCGGCGAAGATTTCTTCGTCGACAGTTTCCATGCGCTGTTTGGTCAGCGCGCCGGTGTCCTCGATCTTCTGCCCGCCCTTGCCGTCGCTCCAGGTGTGCAGCACGCCGCGCGGGCCGAATTTCTTGCGGAAGGCAGGGTCCTTCGGGTAGTAGTAGGTCTCGGGTTCTTCCTCGGCGTTCAGGTGGTAGAGGTTGCCGAGGAATTCGTCGAAGCCGTGCACCGTGGGCAGATGAGAGTCCTGATCGCCGAGATGGTTCTTGCCGAACTGGCCGGCGACATATCCCTGCTGTTTGAGCAGGTCGGCGATGGTCGGCGCCCAGGTCGGGATGCCCTGCGGCGAGCCGGGCATGCCGATGGTCAGCAGGCCGGTACGGAACGGATGCTGGCCGAGAATGAACGACGCGCGCCCGGCGGTGCAGCTCTGCTGCGCGTAGGCGTCGGTGAAGATCGCGCCTTCCCGGGCGATGCGGTCGATGTTCGGCGTCTGGTAACCCATTACGCCCAGGTTGTAGGCGCTGACGTTCGAGATGCCAATGTCGTCGCCCCAGATGACCAGGATGTTGGGTTTCCTTGCCGGCGCCTGCGCGAAGGCAGGTACGGCCGCAGCCAGCACCAGCCCGATTGCGGCGGTGATCACGAGGACGAATCGTTGCAGGATCATTTCCTTGCTCCCAGGAGTTGTGCCGTTACTGAATCGGGCGGTGCGCTTGCATCACTCGAAGGCGAAGATCTTCTTCCAGTCGTTCTTCATGCTGATGACCGTCCAGCCCTGTTTCTTTGCCTCGTCGTAGAGCGCCTGCGTGAAGGTGCCGACCTTGGTGGCGGGCAAGCCCTGCGCCGGGCCGTAAGCGTATTCGCGCTTGGCGTCGTCGTGCAGCACCAGCATCGAAAGCCGTGCGCCGTCGCCGGCGTGGGTGTATTCGAGCATCTGCTGGTCGCCCGTCGAGTTGCCGACGGCCATCACCGGGCGCCGACCGATCATCAAGTGGATCGCTTCGGGCTTGCCGGCGTTGTTATCGTTGAGCACCAGCTTCGGTTCCTTGGTCAGGAAGGGCTTGCCGTCCTTGGCGTAACCGTAAGTGGTGCCGCCGGCGGTGCCGATCACCTGCTCGGGCGGGATGCCATAAACTGCTTCAGCGTACGTACGCACGAAATCCTGGCCACCGCCGGTGACGATATAGGTCTTGTAGCCGCTGGCGCGCAGGTACTTCAGCACTTCCTGCATCGGCAGGTAGGTGAGTTCGGTATAAGGCTTCTTCCAGCGCGGATCCTTCGCTTCGGCGAGCCACTTCCTCGCTTCCGCCTCGAAGGTCTGGACCGGCATGCCGGTCAGCGTTGCGGCAGCCAGCTTTTCGAGGTCGGGCAGGGTCAGCTTGGCCATCGCCGCACGATCGCCCTTCAGGATCTCCAGCACCGTCGAGAACGGGGCGACCTTGGCCAGTTCGGGCTTGGCCTTGACCAGCGCCGGAACGCTTTCAAGGATGTACATCACCTGCGAATATATCGGGTGTTCGACCCACAGCGTGCCGTCCTGGTCGAAGGTGGCGATGCGCTCGGCGGGCGGCACGAACTTCGTACTGCCTGGCGTGGTCGTCACCTGGACGAACTCGACGATGGCCTTCTTGGCCGCACCCTCGTTCCAGGAAGGTAGCGGGTCGGTCTGCGCTTGCGCTGCCAGACCCAGCGTCAGCAGCACGCTCAGCGCAAAGGTGCGGGCAAGCGTTGAAACAGAGTACATGGTCTTCATGATTCCAGTTCCTTCGTCAATGGTTGACTATCCGTTATTGAATGGAAACGGACGGCCCTTTCGAGCCGCCCGCTTGGCAGTATCACAAACGCCTTACCAGGCTATCTGAATCCCTACGTCCTAGTCTCCTTTGGCGCGAGCCCTCGCCATTTGTTGCTTGACCTCCACGAGGACCTGCGCCAGGCTGTAGGAGGCCGGGGACTGCAGCGCCGGGTACGGGCCGTAGGACTCAAGTTCCTGCAGCCAAAGCGCCTGGCCGATGGGAATGATGTTCCAGTCGTAGATGTAGGCGGTAACGGGTCCGCCAAGTGCGCCACCCTGGCCGAGGAGGGTTTTCGGTTCGAAACCGACGGACCCCTCGAACGGATCGCGCCGGATGTTGGCGACCAAAGGCCAATGGAAGGTATGTACCCCCATCAGGCCACCGGTGTTGGCCTCGGACGCCATCGCGAAGTAGATCTTCCAGTTCTTGTAGCGCACTGCCGACGGCACCGGGCCACCGTAGTAGAAGAACGCATCGCGTGCCGATGTCGCCGATTTTCCGGTCAGGTAGTCAAGCTGGTTCACACCGTTGAGTTTGGTCTTGACGATGCCGGGATACTTGCCCGCCATGATCTGCTTGTTGAGGTCGTTGCCCTTAGCTCCGCCGGCGATCTCGACGAAGGTCGGCATCCAGTCGTACGACGCGAAGATGTCGTTGAGGACGGTGCCTGGCTTGATGTGACCTGGCCAGCGGATCACCGCCGGAGCGCGCATGCCGCCTTCCCAGGTGGTGAGCTTGCCACCCTTGAACGGCGTGTTGCCGCCGTCGGGGTAGGTGATCACTTCGGCGCCATTGTCGGTGGTGAAGACGACGATGGTGTTGTCGAGCTGGCCCATGTCCTCCAGTTTCTTCAGCACATAGCCGATGTTGTCGTCCATCTGCTTCATGGCGGCTTCGTTGGTGCCCCAGTCCTTGCCACCCTTGGTGCCGACCATGGCCATGTACTTGTCCGACAGCATGGTCGTGATGTGCATGCGCGCCGGGTTGTACCAGACGAAGAACGGCTTGTTGGTCTTCTTCGGGTCGTTGCGGTCGAGGAAGTCGATCACCTTGGCCGAGATTTCCTCATCCACGGTCTCGGAGCGCTTTAGCGTCAGCGGCCCCTCGTCCTTGCAGGTCTGGTTCTTCTCGGTGCCGTCGGATGACGTGCAGGCGAGCACCGGCCGCGGCGGCGTCATGCACAGCGTGGTCTTCGGATCCACCGCACCCGGCACCTCGGCGAGGCCGCGCACCGGCGTGTTCTTGCACGGCGGGACAATGGCCTGCACCGTCGGCGAGCTGTTGATGTCGGGGAAGCTTACGCCCTGCATCGCGTCCAGGTGATAGAGGTAACCCCAGAATTCCTGGAAGCCATGCGCCGTGGGCAGCGCCGCCGAGTGGTCGCCGAGATGGTTCTTGCCGAACTCGCCGGTGGTGTAGCCGAGATCGAGCAGGAACTTGGCCAGCGAAGGCGTGCCGGGCTGCAGGAAGGACGGGCTGCCGGGCAATTGCGGTGGGATCATGCCGGCGCGCAGCGGCGTCATGCCGGTGAAGAAGGCAGTGCGCCCGGCGGTGCAGCTTTGCTCGGCGTAGTAGGTCATGAACTTCGCACCCTCTTGCCCGATGCGGTCGATGTTGGGCGTCTCGCCAACCATCAGTCCTTGATGATAGATGCTCGGCTGCATCCAGCCTATGTCGTCGCCCATGATGAACAGGATGTTGGGCCTCTTGCCCGGCGCCTGTGCCAGCGCGGCCCCCGATGCCATGACCATTGCCACAAGCGCCAAGCCCAGCGCTCGCAGGATACGACCTGAGATTTTCATATGGAATCCCCCTGTGATTGATTCACGAACGTCAAAACGATCTCTAGTGCCTATGTCATTGCTCACAAGACCGAACAGCAGCCTCGCCGCGATGCCCTACGGGTCTTGGCAGCTTACCGCCATCGTGGCTGGTTGAACACTTCCCTTTAGGGCAGGTCGGACGGGGTCCCTTCGAACAAACCTGAGGCCTGCGCGAGTCGTGTGAGTTCGGCCACGGAGTGCGCCTGGAGTTTGGTCGTAATGGCCGTGCGATGGAGCTTTACCGTCCGCTCGCTGATACCCAGGTCGGCCGCGATCTGCTTGTTGAGCCTGCCCGTGACGACGTGCCGCAAGACACCTAGCTCGCGACGCGTGAGGGCAGCGAATCTGGCTCGTAACGCGTGCAAACGGGCGCTTTCTGCACGGCTTCGGGCATTTCGGGCAATAGCCCGATCCACGGCGGCGAGAAGGTCCTCTTTCGGCGCTCGCTTGGTGAGGAAATCCTCGGCTCCCTGGCGCATTGCCTGTACCGTTGAAGGGATGTCACCCTCCCCGGTGAGGAAGACCACCGGCAGCACGTTCGCGCCGCGCTTCAGCGCTTGCTGGAGGTCAAGCCCATCCATTCCCGGCATCCGGAGATCGGTGACGACGCAACCCGCGCCATCACCCAGCTCTGCGAGAAAATCGGCTGCCGATGCATGGGTCTGGACCGTGTAGCCTGACGCCTTCAACAAACGGGCGAGCGCCACGAGAAACGACGCGTCGTCGTCAATGACGTGGACCACTGGGAGCGCTTCGCTCATGCTCACCTTGCTGCCCCGGCCAGCGGCAGTGTAAAGCGGAATGTTGCTCCTTCGCCGGCATTGTTCTCGGCCCAGATTCGCCCGCCGTGCGCCTCGATGATCGTTTGCGAAATCGAGAGTCCGATGCCCATGCCGTTCGCCTTGGTGGTAAAGAAAGGCTCGAACAGGCGTTCGAGGCTTTCTGGCGCGATGCCGGGCCCGCTGTCTTCGATTGCCACCTCGATCTCGCCCTCGCTGTGACGCTGCACCCGCACCGTTATCTTGCGCCGTGCAGTGGGTAGGTCCTCGACAGCATCCATCGCGTTGAGAACGAGGTTCAACAGCACTTGCTGGAGGTGCACCGGATCGCGCATCACCAGCGGCAGTTCAGGGGCGGCATCGATTTCCAGTGCAACTTTGCGGGACAGTGACTCGCTTCGCGCAAGGGCTGCCACATTTGCCAGTTCGTCGCTCAGCGACAGCACGCGCGGGGCGAAGCTGCGGCGCTTCAGCAGCGCCCGCAGCCTGGCGATCACAGCGCCGGCACGCTGGTCGTCGTGGCGAATGTCGACCAGTATGGCCCGCAACTCGTCAAGGTCTGGCGGGTCCTGCTCGATGAACAGTTCGGCCGCCTCGGTATTGCGCAGGATGGCGCCAAGCGGCTGGCTCAACTCGTGCGCGAGCGCTGAGGCGAGCTGCCCCATCATCGACACGCGACTGGCGTGAGCCAGTTCACTGTGCAGTCGTTGCAACTCCAACTCGGTGTCGCGCCGTGCGGAAATGTCAAGTACCACCCCGCGCATCAGGATCGGCTCGCCGCGGTGGCCACGTTCGACCTGCCCGCGTGCTGCAATCCAGCGGATTCTCCCTTCAGGGAGGTGCGCGCGGTACTCGACGTCATAGCCAACGTCGCTGGCCAACGCATCGTCGAGAGCCTGTTTCGTGGGTTCCCGATCGTCGCGATGCAGTGCGCCAAAAAATCGCGCGCGATTGATGTGCTCCGATTCGCTAAAGCCAAACATCGCGCGGGCGCGGCTGGTGGCCCAGATCGTGTCGTGACCCACGTCCCATGTCCACATGCCCAGATCGGCCGCCGCACTGGCCAGGTCCATGCGCCGTTCGCTTTCCCGCAACTGGCTGGCAAGTCTTGCTCCCGCCAAAACGTCGGCGTTCAACTCGATGGACATCGCCATCAGGACGGCGAGGTAGGCCCAACTGATCATGTAGGGCATGTCGAGGACACCAGTCTCCACCAAACCCGCCTGCAAGCCCGCGCACAGAAAGAAGAACGCGATCGCGCCGCCAACAACCACGGGGCGTCGGTCTCCACCGCTGCGTGTCCATCTGACAGATGCATCGGTCACGAACGCGATCTGCGCCAGGACCGCCAGATACGGAAATACATTCCAGGGGTTGGGCACGCCTTCGGCCATATGGAAGCGGACCCCGCCGAAGGTCTCGACCGTTCGGAAACCAGCAACCGTTTGATAGGTCATGCCCGAGCCGGCAGGCGCCCCGGGCAGATAGTCGAACGCCAACCCCAGGGCGTACAGGACCGGAACCGCAACAGCAAGCCACTTGCGCCCGTTGCCGAAATACATCCAGATGAATGCCGTCAGCGATACGAGCATGACGCCGACGGCGATGTCGAGCAGACGCATCAATGCCCACCATTCGGCCAGGACGTTCGTTCGCATCAACGCCAATTCCAGACCGGAGACGCAGGCGACGGTGCCAGCACTCAGTGCAAACAACAGGCGGGCCGCACGCCGGGGTTGTCCGAGGGCAATGCTCAACTCGATCAAGCCCAGAGTGAGGCAGGCGGCGGCCACCATGGGCCAGGTGATGGTGATCCAGTTCATGGCACAGTAGCGGTGGCTTCGCTTCCCCAGTCTGCGGGACGCAGTCTGGCGCCGACCGCGACGATTCTACGCCTGCAATCGGCCCATGCGCATGCTTGCGGTGCGTGTCTGTCGGGGATCAGGGTCAGAGATCGCAGCGGGGCCGAGCGATCGCGGGAGGAACAGGCAGGGGGATTGACCGCGCGATGTCGGCCTGCGACGCATCATTGCCCGGGGGCAGGCGATGCAAGCACACGGCGAATCGCGGCGAGGATCTCGCTGCCGGCATCCGTTTTGTGAAAATAGCCCGCACACGGGCCGGCCATCGCTTCCGCGCGCACCCTGGGGCCGTCATGGGCGGTAACGAAGAAGACAGGTGTCGCGATGCCATCGGCCGCAAGTTGATTGCGGAGATCGACCCCGGACATCCCCGGTAGCTGAATGTCGACCACGAGGCAAGCAAATCGCGGCCGCTTCATGTCCGCGCAAAACTCTTCGGCGGAGGCATAGGCAACTGGCTGCATCCCCGCCGCGCGCAAGAGGCGTGCAAGCGCACGGCGAAGACTCTCATCGTCGTCGACGACACCCACATACACCTGATTCAGGCCAGCGGTCAGCATGGTCGTGGAGCGTACCCGGCGCGAGGCGCTTGGGCTACTGCCCTTTAGGGTAGTCAAGGGTTTCCGGCTCTTCCTCAGCATTGCAGGGCCAGCGCTTGCCGAAGAATTCGTTGAAGCCGGGGCTGCTGCGCCGTCCCTGGCTACCCCTGTCGATTGGCGAATGGATAGACTTGTGGCGCCGCCGCTGTTCCTCAGTTGAGGTCGGCATCCTTGAAGAATTTCGTCCCCGACACGCTGAGCGTCGCGGAGAGCCCGGTCTCCGTCAGTTGATACAGGTACACGCCCGGGGCCACCGAGGCGGCGCCGGTAAACATGGTGCCCTGACCGCCAGCCATCGCCGAGAGGTTGGCCTGGCCACCGAACTCCCAGCCCTGGTCAATGAAGTTGCGCAGGGCCTGCTCGCTGGCGAAGACGAAGATCAGGCGACTCTTCGCGACGCCGAATCCCAGCCCGCCCTGCACCTGCGCCATCTGCATGAAGGTCTGACGACCGGTCATGTGATTGACCACCATGCCCTTGCCGGTCGTGCCGCCGGCAAAAAAGAGCTTGATGCCGAAGGTGCTGAACACCGCGTAGCCGGCCGAACGCTCGATCGCAGGCCGCACCCCCGGCGCGATCTCGTACAGGGCGCTCAGTGCATCCTGTGACATCTCCCGAACCTGATGCCTGGCCTGGATGACCTTGCCTTCATTGGGAACCCCCTGGGGCAGGACGTTCTCGACATCCTTCATCGGGTCCCAGGACCACTGCTGGGCGGCGAGCGGTGGTGCAGCGAGGCAAATGGCTGCAACGAACATTGTCAGGCGTGCTTTCATGTGTTTTCCTCCGGAGAGCACCTTGTGCTTGGTTGATTGCCACGAGAGAGATACCTCCCGTCTGAATTCGGACTGTCCTGTCGGACGTGTCCTACAGCGGAGTCTACTACTTGTGCCCGCACGCTGACGCTGTCTTCCCTTCAGGGCAGCCACAGGTTTCCGGCCCTACGTCGGCGTTGAAGTGCCAGCGGTCGCGGAAGAGTTCGTTGAAGCCGTGCGCGGTCGACAGGTGCGAGCAGCGCATTAGCCGGCAGCCCGGGTTACGCCACGTCCAACTCCACATGCACGCGCCTGCCCAAGGCCGTAGCCATGTTTACCAGGGCATCGAGAGAGAAGCGCGACACGCGCCCGCGCGGTGCCGGAAAAGCTCCGACTCGTTGATTCCTCGTCGGGGCAACCCGTCATCAGGGTGTTCCGAGGAACAGATAGAGATTCGAGTAGCCGCCGGTCGAGCCGGAACTCGAGTAACCGTAACCCAGGTATACCGGACCAAGCGGGGTTTCGCCGCCGAGATAGATGGCGCTGGAGTTGATCCAGCCTTTCAACTCGGTTTCCGTAAAGGGTCGGCCGACCTTGGCGGCCTCGAGCGCGACACCCAGACGCATGTCACCGCGCAAGCCCAGCGGCAGGCGGCCGATGATCCTCTCGGCCCGCACGCTACCGTAGCTCATGTCGTCGCCCTTCAACTGGCCGACGGCAAAGGCGGTCATGTTGAGCATGCCGCCAAGGTTGCCAAGATCGTAGTAGGGAAGCTTGCCGATCGGCGAACCCTGATAGCTGAGGCGGGTGCCGAAAACCCAGTCGCCGAGGCTGGTGTAGCCTCTAAGATCGGCGTCGAGTTTGCTGTAGTCTTCGGTCTGCGAGTCGAAATAACGCGTGTTGACGGACCAGCCCTTGGTCGGGAAGTAGAGGCGATCGGTCTGATCCAGGGCGAGCGCGGCAAACCAGCCGTTGTAGTCCTTCGACTCCTCCGGGAAGAGTGGCGATCCGGTATCGATTTGAGCCTTGTACCAGGTTTGCTGCCAGCCGGCGTGGATCTGGCCCAGCAGGCCGATGTTGATGCCGCCGCTCAGCCGTACGTCGGTCTGCGTGATCCGGTAGTCGGCGAGTTTGTCGTTGTTCTCGTAAATGCCGGTGGAGCGGTTGCCGAACCGGAAGTTGGTTTCCAAGAAGTAGCGCTGGCGCTCGTCGAGCGGTTGGTAGTAATCGACTCCGACGCCTGATCGCGAACCGATCTCCCCGAAGGCAAGGATCTCGCCGCCCAGGCTGTTGAGCCAGGTCTTGTTGTAGCCGAGGCGCAGCGTATAGGTCGAGTCCACCTTGAAGTTGGTGTCGAGGTTGACGCCATAGCGGAGGTAATCGGGTCCCCAACTCTTTTCCACGGGCGTCACGCGCAGCACATTGCGGCCGCGCAGCGTGTTGTCCAATGCGTAGTCGATGTTCTCGTAGTAGCCGTCGCCGTACGCGCGCAGCAGGTCGCTTCTGACCACGTCGGGGTCGATTGCCTCGCCGGGCCGGGTCTCCAGATGGCGCTCGATGACCGCTGGATTGACCCGTTGGAGACCGGCGATCTCGATAGCATCGATCTTTGGCGCGTCGCGCCGGGCGATCTGGATGCTTTCCGACCAGGCGGCATAGGCGGTCTCGCTGACCGCCAGCGGACGCAGGCGGTCAGCGAGTGCTTCAGCGGCCCTGGCGCCGCGGTCAGCCGTTTCCGCGGTGCGCTTGAAGTCACCGGCCGTGATTCCTTCGAGATCGGGCTTGATATAGATGTCGGTGGGTTTGAGCGTCGCCAGCGAGCGGCTGACGTTCTGTTCGGTCAGGATGTTCACCATCTGCGCCGACACGCTGAGCAGCGAGCCGATTTCGTCTGCCTTGAGCAATGGCGAGCCGACATTGACGGCAATGACGATGTCCGCCTGACAGCGTGCCCGCGCTTCGCCGATCGGTACGTTGTCGACCAGACCGCCATCGACCAACTTCTCGCCGTCGATCTCGACCGGCGACATCAGGCCGGGGACCGACATGCTGGCGCGCATGGCCCTCGACAGGCTGCCCTCACGAAAAACCACACGCTCGCCATTGACGATGTTGGTGGCGATGATCGACAGAGGCAGCGGCAGCGAAGCGATTTCGCGTTCGCCAAGATAGTCGTAGATCAACTGGTTGAAGAACAGCTTGATCTTTTGCCCGGTGACGATCCCGCTCTGATAGCGCATGCCGTCCGCGCTCACTCCGGTCTCCGACGCCGGCAGGAATCTCTTGTCGCGAGCCTTCTTGCGAAAGCTCTGTTGCGAAAAGGTCGGGTCGTCCTGGAAGAGGTCGTCCCAGTCCGCTTTGGCCAGTTCCTCGCGCATGATCTCCGGTGTCAGCCCGCCGGCGTAGGCGCCGGCCACCAGACCTCCCATGCTGGTGCCGGCGACACAGTCGACCGGTACGCGCATTTTCTCGAGCACTTCGAGAACGCCGATATGCGCCGCGCCGCGCGCGCCGCCGCCACCGAGAACGAGGCCGACACGCGGTCGTGGCGTCTCGGCGGCGCTGGCGATGCAGCCGATGGCGAACAGCGCGAGCAGCAGCAAGTGCCGGCAAAGCATGCGTTTCATGACTGGCCTATTCTGGTTTCCGGATCGGCGTTCGCCATTCCTCGTCTGGCGCGGGTCGTCCTGGTCAGGCTCAAAGGCTAGCCCTTGCTGCTCGCGGGGAGCGAAGTGAGAATCGTCAGTGCGGCTTGCACGTGTTCGGCGGCATCCCGGCCGAGGCTGGTGAGATAGCCGCCATCGACCTGCGTCAACAAGCCCTTGGAGTGCAGTCGCTGTGTTGCCGCGATGATTGCCGGGGCGGCCGTCTTGTGGATCTTGATTCCTTGCTGGGTGCTTGCCAGATCAAAGTGGACCAGGGTATTCAGTTCATCGACCAGATCGGGCGTGAAAGGCATGGTGATTCCTCGTTCGGCGAAACCGGTGTTTCCGGGGGGCTCCATTTTAGCGCGCGCAGCACTCGAGGGCCTCAGGAACTGCACGAAAGCGTCGAGCAACCGGCCCTGTGCCGGGCCCAATCGGGTCGCTTGGCGCTGAACGCTGCGCACCCTGCCTGCTCCACATAGGGGTGGCGCAGCACGTCGAGGAGATCATGGATGCGCTGCGTGTCGCCCTGTTCAGCGCGGTCGATGGCCTGTTGCGCGAGGTAGTTGCGCAGCACGTAGCGTGGGTTGGCGGCGTTCATGCGCGCTGCTCGGCGTGCCGCCGGCTGAGCGTCCTGGCGAACCCGAGCCGCGTAGCGCGTGAGCCAGCGCGAGACAGGCGCGGAGAAGCGCAGGCGCAGGTCATCACGATAGAAGGCGCTCTGGACAACATCAATGGCTGGATTGTCGATGTCCAGCGAGGCCAGGCACCGGAAAAACTCGGTCATGTCGATTTCCGCCTGCCGCATCAGTTCGAAAAGTTCCTCGAGCAGGTCGGCATCGTCATGGTGCCACTCGCACAGACCGAGCTTGCCGGCAAAGGCCGCGCAGAACTCGCTCGAATAGACTTCGTCGTAGCGTTCAATGCCGGCTGCCAGTTCGACCGGCCGCGGCGTCAGCATGGCCAGCGCGTCGGCCAGCCGTTCGAGGTTCCAGCGCGCGATCGCCGGCTGCCGGGCAAAGCAGTAGCGCCGGCTCGAGGCGTCGGTGGTGTTCGGCGTCCAGCCGGGATCGAAATTGTCGACCCAGCCGTAAGGCCCGTAGTCGATCGTCAAACCGAGAATCGACATGTTGTCGGTGTTCATCACGCCATGGACGAAGCCGACGCGCATCCAATGCACCATCAGGCGGGCGGTACGTTCGCAGACTTCGCCGAACCACGCGGCCAGGCTCGGCTCGGCGCCGGTCACGAGTTCGGCGAAGTCGCGCGCGATCGTGAAATCGACCAGGCGCTGCAGCAACTCCCGCTCGCCGCGCGCGGCGAGCAGCTCGAAATGCCCGAAGCGGGTGAACGAGGGGGCGACCCGGCAGACCACGGCACCGGGTTCGGCGACCGGATGGCCGTCGTAGAACATGTCGCGCACGACCGTTTCACCGGTAGCGACGAGACTCAGGGCGCGGGTGGTAGGCACGCCGAGGTGATGCATCGCTTCGCTGCACAGGAATTCGCGGATCGACGAGCGCAGCACGGCGCGTCCGTCGGCTCGCCGCGAGTACGGCGTCGGTCCGGCGCCCTTGAGCTGCAGCTCGAGACGCTGCCCCTGGCGATTGACGGCTTCGCCGAGCAGGATGGCGCGGCCGTCACCCAACTGGCCGGCCCACTGCCCGAACTGATGGCCACCGTAGCAACTGGCGTAGGCGGCCATCCCCGGCAACAAGGCGTTGCCGGCCAGCGCGGCCAGCATCTCCGGCGCCGCCATGGCTTGTTCGTCGAGACCGAGCGCTGCGGCGACCTCGCGCGAATGGGCGAGCAGGGTCGGTGCGGCGACCGGTGTCGGATCGACCGGCGACCAGCAGGCGCCGAACACCTGTCGCGGCGCGTTGTGTCGATCGGTGTCGCCGGGCAGGTCGCGCAGGAAGCGATTGTCGAAGTTCAGCATTGGCGCGGGGCATCCAGGCAGAGGGTCAGTCGGCAAGGTGTGGCGGTGGACTGGTGACCGCCGCCGGTCGCAACGGGTGCGGAGGACTCAACCCTGCCTGACCATGTCGATGATCTTCGCCGTATCCAGCGATCGTGCCTGTGCCTGCATCTCGGGCAGATAGCGCGCCTGCAGACCCTTGGCTTCGCCGAGCATGCTGTCGAAGCTTTCGCGCAACATCTGCGCCGAGAAGCTGCGGCCACCCGCGTAGTAGCGCCTGGCGACATGGCCGAGTGCATAGGTGCTGGCGAAACTCATGCCGGAACTCACCGCCTGCTTGCCGAGGCCACCGAGCATGCCGCCGCCGATCTTGCCGAGCAGGCCGCCGAGCAGCTTGCGGCCCGCTTGTTCGAGATACTGCGAGGTCAGCCCGACACCGAGGGTGGCAAGGAAATCCTTGATATGCCCGCGATCGAGTTCGAAGCCGTAGGATTTGCCGATGCGATAGACCAGCTTCATCTGCAGCGGGATGATCGCCATCGTCGACAGCGATTCGGGCAGCAGTTCGAGCGCGCCGTTGAGGATCGCGGCATTGAGAATGGCCTTCTCCATCTCGGCCTCGCTCATCGTCGACGCGTGCTCAGCGACGGCGAACACGGGCGCGGCCGGTGGCTCGTCAACGGCGCTGTCGGTTGCCGAGGCACCGACCGGCAGCGCAGCGATCGCCTCCGCCTGGCGCGTATACGCGGCCGACTGCTGCACATCGAGAGCCAGCGCGTGGCGCAGGTCGGCGAGAAATGCCTGTTCGGCAGGCGACTGCACGCCGTCGGCATCGCAGACGCAGACGGCCATCTCAAAGGCGAGTTGACGCGCTTCCGGCGAGGTCAGCGCGGCGACTGCCGACGGCATCGAGACGCGCTTGAGCAGCACGTCCTGATAGAGGGCGGCAAGGTTGATCGATGCTTCGCCGGCCAATGCGTCGGCGATGCGCTTGAGTTCGGCGCGCTCGGATTCGTCCTTGTTGCCGTCGGCAAAGGCAGCCATCAGGCTGAGCGTGAGGATGGCTTTCTGTTCGTGTTCGTTCATGCTGGGTCTCCTGGAAAGTGTGGCCTTTGGGCAGGACGAGTATCGACAAGTTCCGGTGCGCAGGCAAGGAGCGCGGGGTCGGCCGGCGGATCTACAATGCCAAGCAGCCGCTGTGCAGTCGGTTCCTGCCTCAGAGGGCAGGTGTCAGGTGCCCGCGGAGAACAGCGGTACGCGTGCGAGGTGAGAGGAAAGGCGGTCGCGCGCCTGCGCGGTGTAACCGAAGTCGCCGCGTGAGGCGTGCCATGCCGTCATGATCGCTTCTCCGACGCGCTCGATCCGGGTAGCCATCAGCGCTTCGTCGTCGCCAATCTTGCGCGCGAGGCGCAGGAACGATTCGTGAGTGACGTCCTGCCAGCGTTTCGAACGCGCGAGGTTGAGCGCCAACTGGTCGTCGGCCTTGTACTGAACGGTCGATACGAAATCGTAAGCGGGCGCAAGTCGGGCGTTGGCGCCGTCTGGGTAGATCAGGCTCCAGTTCTTGAGGTGGGCATCGCCGTTACCAGAGGCAATGACGAAAACCAGTCGCCGGATGAATTCGTCCAGTTCCGATTCTCCCGCGAGTTTGTATACCAGGTTGGCCAGCGTTTCGTAGTTGTAGCTGGCGTATTTTTGCTCGGGGTAGAGCCCCAGAATCTGCGCGAAGTCCTCGATGTGAACGCGCCTGCCCGGCGACGGGCGGTCGAAGCGGCGGACAGCCAGAGCCGTTTGACCTCCGAATGTACTGGCTTCCGACGGTAAGCCAGAAATCTCGGCAACCGGAATCAACCGAATTTCCGGGATATCGATGCCGCTGGCCTTTGCCCAGAGCATGGTTGCCTGCTCGTTTTCGGGCACACCTGGAAAGCGGGCGTCCGGCAACTTGACGATCCAGTCGCCGCCGGTGCCGCTGACCGGGATGGTCAGTCCGCGCCCTTCGCGTCGGGCGGAAAACTTGAGCTGTACTCCGGCCAGCGAAAAATGCCAGTCGCTTTCGCCGGCGTGCCCTTCGGTCGCCTGAAGGGTTGCGTCTGCGGTTTCCGGCAACGCCTCGTCGGCCGTGATGCGAACGGCACCGGGCAAATCCTCTCCCAGGTGATGGAGGAGGAAGAACTCGCGATATACCGAAACACCGGCCTGGCGGGCAATCATTTCGCGCAAGGGACCTTCCGGTAGCAGATTGGAAAACCATGGCGGTGTGCGTGATCGGGAGGCATGCACCTGGTCAGGATCGTCGAGAAACTGTTGCCCAAGTATCGGCCTGGGATAGGCTCGCTTGTACGATTCGACGAGCCTGAACTCGCAGCCGTCGTTGCGCGTCAGGTTCAGTTGCCCGACGTGGATGTCGTTGATCCATACGCCAAGGTTGTGCTCCATTCAGCCCTCCTCGTCGTCGACGATCAGCGACGCGATCCTCGGCCGATCGGACTCGTCCCAGCGGGCATGGCGAGCGAAGAATAGCTCTACGAGCGGCCGCATCCACTCGGCGCGCAACTTCAGGAAAGCGGCGCTATCGCCGTCATCGAGCGCCCGTCGAACGGCTGCGCTGATGCCATGCGACAGCAGGAGGCGGGAATCATCGATTCCGACCAGCACGCGGCGTACGCCCCTCTGGTGTGGCGGATGGATGAGCCGGTTGGCTGCCGATTGCAGCGCTTCCTCAGCTTTGCCGGCACGCACTGGAAAGATCTGCACCAGTGGTGATGAGTCATGGCCCGAATGGACTTGGCTCATGAGTCGCCCGGCGGCCAGCCTGTCGCCGGTTACCAAGTCGCGTGGTTCGAGGCTAAACAGGGCAAGGGCCAGCAGCTTGCTCGCCGCGAAGCGGAAATTGAAGCGATCGGCGACGTCGGGTATTGCCGATGGTTTTCCGCTGACCATCTCCAGCATCCCATTGACGGAGCGTTCCTCACTTTCCGGGAGAATGCGCGCCAGGGCCTTGCGCGTCGAAACGGTATCTCCCTGGTGAGCGCCATTCAGCGCGCCGCGCCAGATCCAGCGTGCCAGCAGTTCGCGCGATCGCGGCGACGGTTGGGGATGGAGCTGGAAGAACCTGCCCAGGGTCACGAACGCCTGCTTGTAAGGCAGCAGGTCGTAATGGGGGATGCCTGCATCGCTCTTGAGGAACTGGATAATCTGGCTTGCGGTGGCCGCCGTCAACCGGTACGCCTGTTCGGCTTCCTTGTCAGTCAGGCGTGGCGGGTCGCTGCGGGCGCTTTCCACGACCGGTAGCCCGAGCAGAACGCGCAGCAGCCGGTGCAGAATTCTTTCTTCGATTCGCCCGAAATCCAGTTTTTCCAACTCGGAAGAAATCTGTGTGATGGTCGCTGGCCGGCTCTGCAAGCGCGAGCCGTTGAGCGCGTCGAAAACGTCGGAATCGTCAAGCGACTTGCCGGCCGAATTGATCCGATTGAAGATGTCACGCAGAATGGCCTGGTCGTCGCTGCGGACAATGTAGGCGGGGATCTCGTATTCGCGTAGGCGCCGGCCCAACTGGATTGCCGTGTCGCGCCTTTGCCGACTGCCGGGCGCGGCGGCGTGGTCGAGCAACCATTGCATCAGCTTTTCCGCGTCAAGCACGACGGTCATTGGCAGCCAGCGCGACGGATCGGCGCGGCGCTCGCCGATGGCAGGAGGAGCAACAAAGTCCGCCGCATCGAGGTCGACGTACAGGGCGAAGTCATCCGAGTCCGGGTCGGCAGCGAGCAATGTCCGGGCAAGGGAGACAATTCGCTGCTGACCATCGACCACCCACAAGGCATTCGGCATCTGCGGAGCAGGCAGGGCGAGCGATCCGAAACGCACTTCGCCCGCCGGCGCCGCTGCTTCCCAGAGCAGCAGCGTTCCCACCGGATAACCCCGAAAAAGGCTTTCCAGCAGGAGCCTGGCATCCATGCGGTCCCATTTGAGGCCGCGCTGGAAACTGGGAATGCGAAGCCGGCCGCTTGCCACCACCTCCAGCAGGTCCTGGACGCTGAAGGTCCGCGCTTCCGGGCGTCTGTCGAGCAGCGCGTTGCTTGTGTGGTTGGCCGCGGTCGTCATGGCTGTGGTCGGGTTGACATGTTCGGTCGATTGTTTCACAAGCCTCTTGTTTCTTGGCGGTCCAGTCTCTCCACCTGGGGTTGCCGGTTGCCCGCCCAGGTCAGGCGAAACGACGCGGCGCGGCGTGGATTGCCGACCAGCGCCGGCCGGAAGCAGGCGAGGTTGGTGCCGCCGGCGCGGCGCACGCTGGGGTAGATGACTCCCAGCGAGCCGGCGTCGAGCAGGCGTGCCGCGAGACCCTGCGATGCGACATAACTGGCGGGGTCGAGACAGGCGGCGAAGGCCGGCGCGGCGCGCAGATCGTGGAACTCGCTGCTGAAATCGGCGAGCAGCTCCTGGTAGTTGACGCTGTCGTCGAAGCGGTCGATTTCCTGGTACTCGACTGTCTTGTGGAAAATGATTTCGGCCAGTGCCGTTTCCAGTTCGAAAGCGCAATACCAGGCGCCGCGTTCGCCGTCGTTGAAGCGGCTGCCTTCCGGGCGCGGGTAGGTGAAGGCGGCATTGACGATGCGGAAGTTCGGCACGCCGAAAACCAGCTCGTCGACGCCGATTCCCGGCAGGCCGCCGCGCTCGCCGATCAGCCTCTCGTTGGTGGCGTTGTCGAGTTCGAAGAGGTCGCGCAGGTGGTCGAGGTTCTCGGCGATAGCGGTCAGTACCGAGTCCTCGCGCTCGGCAAAACGCGACGGAATCAGCCGCACCGTATCGATCTGGCGCAGGTGCGACAGGCTCGGCAGTGGCGGGTTCATATGCCGCCGCGCCGCGCTTCGAGCAGTTTGCGCACGGTCTGCATGGCCAGCAGGCCGCCGCCGAGCATGAAAGCGAGCGGCGAGCGGCCGGCGAAAACCCGGTTGCTGTTCGGCAGGCTGACCCACTCATCGGCCAGCTTGTCGCCGTAAAGGATGTGCAAAGCCTTGTAGATGCCGATCAGGTAGGAGATGCGCGTGATCCGGTCGACTTCGAGCAGCCGGTCGGGGTTCTTCTTCCACTCGTAGAAGGCGCTGCTCGACAGGCCGCCGAGCAGTTCGCGCGCGTCTTCATCGCGCAACCGCCAGGCACTTGCCAGATTGAAGAAACCCTGCAGCGCCGACTTCGAAAGGCGCTCGCGCTCGGCGCGCGCGTTGAGATCGACAAGCGTTGCCGGTTCGAAGCGGCTGGCGGGGTAGGCATAGGCAAGGTTCATCGGTTTCTCCTTCTAAGGATATTTTATACTCCGTTTCTGGAATTGCAAGGGAGTCGGGCACTGTTGTGCCGTGTTGCCGGATGCCCGCGAACCGAAATTGACGCGGGTTTGGTGCGCCACCCGTACTCGATGGAGTGTGCCTGAGTTTCTTCTCCATCCAGCCCAATGAACGCCGATGCCGTGGTCTGAAGTAACGCTGCAAGCGCCATCCTCAAACGATCTGGCATCGCCAACAAGGTGTAGCGCCCGTTGCCGGCGGCTTGTCAAGTAGCGTAGGATGACGCCCATGAGCACCCTCACTTTTGACACCCACAAAGTCGTCAAGCGCCTGATGGAGGCCGGCATGCCCGAGGCGCAGGCGGAGATTCTCGCGGAAGAGCAGGCCCGCTTGATTGACGAGAGGATCGCCACCAAGCTGGACATCGCCGAGGTCAAAGCCGAGTTGGTTCTGGTCAAGTGGATTGTCACCACTGTGCTGGCTCTGGCGCTGGCGAACTTCGCCAAGCAGTTCTTCTAATCCATCACGGCGACACCGCAAGAGCAGCGATCGGACGGATCAGCGCCGATGCACACAAGCATCTCGGGTAAGTCCTTAGACCAGCATGCGGCGACAGGAACCTGGTTGTCTCCTCGCAGAGGATTCCCAGGCACGCCCTCATTGCCGGCGTGTGTGGACGTGTCGTCGCTTTCTCCAAGATCGAGCGCTCTGCGTTGCGACGACTTTTCAGATGTGCTTGCGGATGTCAGCAACAACCCAGTTTACCGATCGATTGCCGCCGCTATCCGATCGTCCGGCCTTCCTGCGGTAGGTAGGTCGACAACCATTTGTACGTCCTCCAGCTTGCGCTTCTCGAAGCGACGCGAAACGGATTGACTGACACCCTTCTCGGATGTCTGCTCAAGTCGCCCGATGATGCGCGACAGCGGCTGGCCCAGTTGTTTTGCAAGCGGCGTCACGAGGATTCCTGACCGACGCCATCCTGCGCGCCATGGTTCACCGCCCATCTACTTCCGGGGCTGATACGCCATCGAGCGTGCCGAGAGGCTGAAGGCATCCGAGAAGCAGGCACCGTCCTCGGCCCCGTGCTGCTTGAGGAAGGGGAAGATCGCCTCGATCATGCGCACCGAGCCGCAGGCGTAGATCTCGTGCTGCTTGAGTTCGGGGAAGTCTTCGAGAATCGCTTCATGGACGAGGCCGGTGCGGCCGCTCCACTGGTCTTCGGGCGCCGCTTCGGAGAGTACCGGGATGAAGTGGAAGTTGGCGTGCTCGCGCGCCCAGCGCGTGGGCAGCTCGGGCAGGTAGAGGTCCTTGAGGCCCTTCACGCCCCAGTAGAGGTGGATTTCACGCTTGAGCCCGCGTTTGAAGGCATCCTCGACCATGCTCTTGACCGGCGCAAAGCCCGTTGCACCGGCGACGAAGACGATCGGCCGATCCGACTCGCGCAGCGAGAAGTCGCCGATCGGTCCCTCGAAGCGGACCTCATCTCCCTCCTTCATCTGCTCGAAGACGTGCGTGGTGAAGCGGCCGCCGGGCATCAGGCGAATCTGCAGTTCCACGAATTCGTCCTCGTGCGGCGGATTGGCAAACGAGAAGGCGCGGCGCTGACCATCGTCGAGAATGATGTTGACGTATTGGCCGGCCTTGAAGCGGATCTGCTGCCCTTCCGGGAGCTTGAGCAGGACGCGCATGACGTCGTGGGTGAGTTTCTCCATCATGACGACGCGGGCGGTGTATTCCTGGAAACTCCTGGCGAAGGCGCCGGCCTCGTACTCGATGACGGCGTCCTCGAGCGCGGTGGCGCAGCACATCAGTACCTTGCCCTGGGCCAACTCCTCGGCCGAGAGCGCGCTCGGCTGGTAGAGGCCGGGATCGACCTTGCCCTGCAACACCGTGCACTTGCAGACGCCGCAGCCGCCGTTGCGGCACTCGTAGGGCAGGTCGATTTCCTGGCGCAGGCCGGCGTCGAGCAGCGTTTCGTCGAAGCGCGCGTTGACCGACCGGTGGTCCGGGTGGAAGGTGATCGAAGTCAGCGCCTTGGCCGAACCCAATCGTTTGGGCGGTAACCAGGGAACCAGGAAGAGCAGGGCAGTCAAACCCAGCACCCAGTACCAGACGTGCAGTGGCGGGAGTATGTAAACCAGCGCCAGCACCGGCAACTCGAACCAGTCGAACTCGATGTTGGTCGGCACCACCGCCATGTCGGCTTCGCCACCCTGGCTGAGAATCGGCTTGACCAGCGCCAGGGCGATGAACATCAGTGTCACGGCGATGGCGATCGGCTGCGGCGGGTTGATGTGCGCGCGCGGCACGCGCTGCACGTGCACCCACATGATGATGGCGACGATCAGCGGTGCGCCGATGTGGATGAAGGCGAGCAGCGTGAACAGGCGGCTATTGACGGTTTCCAGGTAGAGGAAGTTGCGGATCAGCGTGCCGTTGAACATCGGCAGGATGTCGAACCACTCGGCGGTGGCGATGACCACGAACTGCGCCAGCTTGTCCCAGACCAGCATGAAGCCATTGACGCCGGCGATGTAGACCAGCCACAGCAGCGCGACGCCGGTCAGCCACGAAAACGAGCGGAAGCCACGATAGCGGTCGTAGGCGAAATGCCGCAGCATGTGCAGCAGCATCGTCAGGATCATGCCGTCGGTCGCATAGCGGTGGATGCTGCGCAGAATCCCGCCGGCCCACCACTGGTTGTGCGTGATCCGCTCGACCGAGTCGAAGGCGTCATGCACGCCGGTGTCCGCGAAGATGTACAGGTAGAGGCCGGAGCCGACCAGCAGCCAGAACTGCCAGAAGCTGATCGTCCCCAGATGGTAGAAGGGGTTGAGCTTGTCGCCGAAAGCGATGTTGAAGACGTTCTCGATGCGCATGAAGAACCAGCGCACGATTCGTTGCAGAAGTTTGACCATGGTCGATGTCGGCTCGAAAAATGGGTGAGGCGTGAGTGCTTACCTGACAGTCGCTGCGGCAGCGATCATTTGAAGAACAGGCCGCCGCGGTCCGGGTTGAAGTCGATCACCATCACCTGTGCCGGAGCGAGCGTGATCTGCTCGTCCTTGACGTAGTCGAAGCCCGGTTTCACGAGGTTGTCGTCCATTCGGACGGCCAACTGATGGGTGCCCGCCTTGACCTCGAAGCGCTTGTAGACGGTCGACACGCCATCCTTGTACAGGCCGGTCGGATGCATCACGGTGCGGAAAACGGGCTGGCCGTCGAGATCGACTTCCAGCCGGATGTCGGAGCGCTCGCGCGGACAATCCATCGGCGCGCGCATGTTCGGCGGCATCTTCGCCAGTTCTTCGGGCGTGCGCTTGCGGCACTCGCGGTCACCGAGGTGGCTGATCGACAGCTTGATCAGCGCGACGTCGTTCGGGATTTGCTGGTACTTCGGCCAGGTGGCAAAAACGCCGATGAAAGCGGCAAACGCGCCGTAGAGAATCACCTGGCCGACGATGGCGGTGGGTTTGAGCATGGTGTGAAGCGCTCCGCAGAGAGAGTGAAAGTTCGAGAGCGTCTGCGATGCGCAGGAAGACGCGACGCACGCCCTTGCGCAAGCCTGGGTGGAAGGCGCCCACTGGCCTTCCCGACCGGTGTCGGCGCTGCTTATTAGTTATTGATTATATTGACAGCGTCACCGCGGCGAATTGACACGTGTCAAATCCGCGGACGTAACCGACGTAAACCTCGGGCTGTGGGCGCTGGCTACCGGTCGGCAGCAGGTTCGCCGGGGAGCCACTCGCCGCACAGGACTTGCCCCTGAAAAGACCATGGGCAGCACTCAGGGAAATCCGCCAGGCCGGTTTCGGTGGCCGCCAGAGCCACCGCGTCTGCCCAGATTTCCGCATTCCAGTCGTCGTCGGACAACACGGCCTGGAGACTTGGCGCTTTGGCTAGGCGTTTGCTGATCCCTTGCCGTTGCGCCCTGATCGTCCGCTGCCAGTTCGCTCCTCTGCGGTCAGGTTGGAACTGCCACTTGAGAAGATGCGCCAGCAGGATCGCCATCCGACTGGCCAACTCACGCTGTTCGCTCTTGCCCACGTCTTCGATCTCCTCAGCGATATGCTCGATATCCAGTCGGTCGAACTGCCCGGCGCGCAAGAGCCTTGCCTGTTCATTTGCCCAGGCGATGATGTCCTTTTCGTAGGTTTGCACGACGCTTCTCCTTTTTGTGTGGACTCCCACCCTATCGCTTTAGGCTAGGCAAGCTTCCTGGTCGTGTCAACTCGCCCGTCGCTCCGTCGCTGACGGCCACGGGTTCAAGCCTGCGGGGGCGCGCTACGCCGATAGGGGGGAAGTCTGTCGCTCGTCGCCGGCTGCGAGTCGAGGCGGCTTCTGAAGTCGGCCAGCGCATCGGCCAGCCTGTCGTCGTCGTGCGCCGAGGCGAGAACGACTTGCAGACGCGATGGCGGAACGGTCCGGCGCAGATGCGGTTCGCGCTCGCCGAGCAGGCGTTGCTGGGTCCACTGCTCGCCGAGGCGAAAATCACAGCCGCCGGCGCGGCAGGCGGTAACGAGGACGCCGTCGGCCCCGGCGCGCAGCGCGTATTCGACGAAGGCCGGAGGTAACTGGCCGGTGCAGAGAAGATCGATCACGGCGGTGTCGGTGGCGGCCAGCGTCTTGGCGTCGGCGCCACGTGCGCAGGAGAAGACGACAATGCGGGTGCGGCCAGTGAGTCGTGCCAGCGCCATCTCGAGTTGCTCGCGCAGCGCATTGACCGGTTGCTGCGGCATGTCGATGCCGGTGACGAGAATCTCGCGTCGGCGGAAGGGCGTCGACGACGGGCAGGACCCGGCGCAGATCCCGCAGCCCGCGCACAGATCGGCGTCGACGACCGCGAGTTTCAGCCCCGGTCGCCGCGGGTGTGGCCGCATGGCGATCGCCGCATAGGGGCAGTCGGCCAGGCAGCGGTCGCAGCCGGTGCAGTTGGCGGCGTCGACGACGGCCACCGGCGCTGGCGCGGGGTGCGGCAGGACGGGCAGAGCGAAGAGCAGAGCGGTGACGCCGAAGAGCAGCGACCAGACGATCGCCGGCGAACTGATGTCGGTCAGCGGATGGATGAACAGGATGAACCAGTCGAAATCCAGCGCTCCGGGGATCACCGCCAGATTCGCCGGTGGGTTGCTGAGTGCCGGTCGGAGCAGCGCGAGGAGGACCAGCGCCGCCAGCGTGCCGAGCATCACGCGCCGCGACGGCAGGTAGTCGACGTGCGCAATGCGGTGGACATGCGCCCAGAGGCCGAGGATCAGCAGCAGCGGCACGCCGATATGGACGAAGATCAACATCGTGAAGAAGCGGTCGTTGATCGAGTCCGGTGCCAGGAAGTTGCGTGCGGCGGGTTCGCTGAAGATCGGCAGCCAGTCGAGCAACTCGGTGGTCGCGGTGGCCGACAACTGCGCCAGTTGGTCCCAGACGATCCAGTAGCCGCCGATTCCCGCGGCGTAGGCGAGCCAGATCAGTGGTATGCCGGTCATCCACGAATAGAGGCGAAAGCCGTGGTAGCGCCCGTACGCCCATTCGCGAACGAGGTGCAGCAGCATCACCAGCATGAAGCCGTCGGAAGCATAGCGATGCAGGCTGCGCAGGACGCCGCCGAGGTACCACTGCTCCTGCGAGAGGTAGCCGATCGAGCTGTAGACGGCGTCGATGCCGGTGTCGAGCACGGTATACAGATAGAGGCCCGTGCCGACGACGATCCACAGCAGATACAAGCCGATCGCGCCAAGGTGGCGCAAGGGGTTGTCCTGGCCGCCAAAGGGAGCATCGAGAGCTTCTTCGATGCGCAGGAAGACGCTGCTCGCGCCCTGGCGCAATGTGGCGTGGAAACTCACGGAGGGGTCTGGACGAATGCGGACGGGGATTGCTCGCCCTCTATTGTATTGGCGGGGTGCTTGTGCCGAATTGATACCGGTCAATTCCAGGAAGTGCACGCTGCAACCAGCTGTTGCTGGCAGCCTCGCCCCGCGAGATAGCCGGTTCCGGCACTCGGTCCTCGGCAGCGTTAGCGTTACTGCAACAAGGGACCGCTCCGCCGTGGCTTTGGTGCGGGTTGCGAGATGGCAAGAAACTTGCTGGTGGCCACGCCATGAAATGTGCGATGTATCCACGAAAGAAGCCCTTGATCCCTATGAAATCCCGGCGGGGCTTTGCCCTGATCGAGCTTATGATCGTGGTTGCGATCATCGGCATCTTGGCTGCGATCGCCATCCCGCAGTTTGTGGACTACACGAGGAAGGGCGAAGACAAGGCGGCGCAATCCGATGCGCGCAATTTCCTGACGGCCGCGCTTCTCGTGAACTCCGGAGAATAAGCACTTTCCCCGGACGCGGGTCAGTCATCCAGCGGTATCCTCCCGGTGCACGGCGGTTCGCCGTGGCCGGGCGTCGCCTCCAGCCGTATATGAAGGACGTCGCAGCTCCTTGGCAGCTCCTTGTATTCCTCTGCCGGCATCCGCAACCAGCTGGCAGGGTGCCCTCGTGACGCTACGCCTGCTATCCAAATCCGTGGGTAAAGCTCGAAGAAACCGTGCCAAACGGCAAGGCGGCTGACAATTTTCGTCAGGCAGGTGACGCTATTGGAAAGGTGCGGCTGGGGCTCCGTACCAACCCGGGCGCCTCTCAGCCTGCTTGCGCCTTGGCATGGAATTTGATTGCATCAATCGCAACGGATTGTCCGTTGTTCTCACTGGAAGGAGTTCAAGACCATGAAGAAGCTGCAGAAAGGCTTTACCCTGATCGAACTGATGATCGTTGTGGCCATCATCGGTATTCTGGCCGCGATCGCCATTCCCCAATTCTCTGACTACACGCGCAAAGGCGAGGATAAAGCGGCCCAGTCGGACGCGAGAAATATCCTGACCTCGGCCGTCGTCAACTCGTCCCCAGAGTAAGTCCTTTCCCTTTTTGTTGGAGGTCCCATGAAAAAGATTACGCTCTCTTCCGCCGTATTAGTCACGTTGCTTGGTTCGGCTTCTGCGTTTGCCGCTACCATTTGTCCGGGGGCATCGGCTCCGGCTGCTGGTCCGGGAATAGTGCCCGCAAGTGGCGTGGCAGGCACCAACTACATGATGAGGCCCATCGCGCCCAAGTGCTCGGCGAACACGCAGGTGGATGGAACGGATGGCACGTCCGGCGCGTGGTTTGCCGTCGGAGCCAATTCGGTCAAAGGAAAGAATAGCTTTGGCGGTCATACCAACGGTGGCGCGGTTGCCGCATTTCGTGCGTGTGGCATTCCGGGGGGCTGTACCGCAGGCGAGGCGAGTGCTGCCAGAGCCGATGCCAATACCAAGGCGGCGGCCAGCACCTGATCGGCGGGATCATCGGACCAAGAAAGGCGCCTCCGATGTGCGCCTTTCTTTTTTTGGGGTCGTAAGTGCTGCAGTTTTTTCTTTCTTCGTGGCGGGCAGGTTTTCGCGATCGCACGTTTCTTGCGGTCTTCGCTCTCGGCGTGGCCTTGGTCGCGCTTGCGTACCTGTCCGCATCGTTCTCTCCCCGCCAGCCTCTGACGGTCGCGCTTGATGTTGGGCTTTCGGGGTTTCGTTTCAGTCTGGTGTTGTTCGCCATCATCCTGACGCAGGATCTGGTTGGCCGCGAGATTGAGAAGCGTTCGGTCGTCCTGACTCTCAGCTATCCCGTTCATCGGGCGACATATCTGATTGGCCGCTATCTCGGAGTCCTGGCCTTAACGGGTGTGGCAGCGCTCTTGCTCGGTTTGCTGCTCTGGACTGCGGTGATCACGCTGGGGGTCCACTATGATCAGGAGTTCCGGGTCAGTCTGGGCGTTCCCTATTGGGCGACAGTGTTCGGCGTGTGGGTTGATGTAGCGGTGGTGGCTGCATTCTCGTTATGGATTGCCACGTTGTCGACTGTCCCCATGCTCGCCTTGGTACTCGGCGCGCTGTTTGCCATCGCTGGGCGGGCGGTGGGTGCCGTTTTCGATTTTCTGGAAAAGGGGGCCGAAGGACAAACCGAGTTGGTCGTCCGCTTTGGGCCAGCGCTGGACACCATTCGCTGGGTGTTGCCCGATTTGTCGCGCCTTGACTGGCGCGTCTGGCCAATGTACGGCCTTCTCCCAGACATGCAGGCCATCATGCTGAGCCTGCTTATGGCTCTCGCGTATTGCCTGGCGATGATCGGTTTTTCGGTCCATGCCTTCTCCAAACGGGAGTTTTCCTGAAATGGCGGTAGTCGGAGGGCGTACCGGACTGGCTCTGGGAGTGCTATCGTTTGTGGTCTACGCGGCCCTCGTCCCGGCCCTGTATGCCCGTCCGCGTCCCCCATCGTCGGGTGAGATGGAGGTGGCCGTACCGCGGTTTGCCCAAGTGCTGATGGCAGCAGGGGACCGCTATCTGGCTGCTGATCTGGCCGGTTTCAGGGCGCTGGTTGCGTCTACGGAGAAAATGGACGCCGAGAACTACCGAATTCTCGCCATCGTGCAGTCCGATATCTCCTGGTTCAATCCCGCCCATGAGGACAACTACTACATTGCCGCAGCGATCTTGCCCTGGAATGGTGAGGTTGCAGCCGCGCAAGATATCCTGAGGAAAGCCAGTGACGCGCGGCCCTTTGATTGGCAGCCAGCTTTTTATTACGCCTTCAATGCCATCCACTTTCTGAAGAATCCCCAGATGGGTGCGGAATGGATGAAGATTGCCGCAGACCATGCGTCCGATGATATCGAGAAGATTCAGCTTCAACAGGTGGCCGCGCAGTGGGCTGGCAAGGGCGAGGACCGGGAGTTTGCCATTCGCCTGCACCGGGCAATGGCCAAGGAAACCCGGCACAGGTCTTTCGCCGGTTTCCTGGAGAAGCGCGCGAATCGTCTGGAGAACCTGTTGATGCTCGACCGCGCGATCGCCCGTTACGACGAACTGACCGGGAAGCCGCCGGTTCGCCTGCAGCAACTCGTGGACATCTCGATCCTGCCGGCTATTCCATCGGATCCTTTCTTGATGCAGTACGTGATCGACGCCAACGGCAAGGCGCAGGTCGTCCAGCCACGCGCGGCCGAGTCGGGGAGACCGCGGTGACGTACGCGATCCTGGTGGAGGGTATTCACAAGACCTATTCTGGTGGCTGGAGAAAGCCTTCGAAGGTCGCCCTGAAAGGTATCTCTCTGAGTATCGACGCGGGTGAGACCTTCGGCTTCATAGGACCGAATGGGGCCGGCAAGAGCACGTTGATCAAAATTCTGATCGGCGCCCTGCTGCCGACGGCTGGCAGCGCCTCGTTGTTTGATTGCGACGTGCGCGAACCGGAGGCGCGCCGGGGGCTTGGCTTTGTTCCCGAAAATCCGAGCCTGCAGGATTTCCTGACTCCTTACGAAATCCTGCTGATGGGGTTGCGCCTGCACGGTCTGCGTATCGGTGACGAGCGCAAGCACTGCATGCACTGGTTGGAGCGCTTCGATCTCGCGGCGGTTGCCGACAGCCGCCTACGCGGGTTTTCCAAGGGCATGCTGCAACGGACGGCGCTGGCGCATGCCCTGGCCATCAAACCTAGGCTATTGATCCTCGATGAACCGCTCTCGGGACTCGATCCAGTCGGTCGGAAGGATGTGGTCGATATTCTTGACGAGTACCGTCAACAGGGAGGCACACTGTTCTTCTCGTCGCACGTGCTGCATGACGTAGAGCGTATTGCCGACCGCTTCGGGCTGATCCATCGCGGGCAATTGCTGACCATCCGCTCGCCGCAGGAACTCGCCGCCGATCAGGCCGACCGGTTTGTTCTGCGCTACCGCGGTGGAGCGCCGATCGAGGGCTGCAGCGAAGTGCGGCCGGGCCTTTTTACTCTCGATGCCGGCGCGGCCGACTTGCCTGCCTTGATCGCGCGGGTCAACTCCTGCGGCGGCGTTCTGCAGGACGTGAAACCCAGCGTGTCGCTAGAAACCGTGTTCTTCAGGACCATCTCGTCGAGTGACGTGGCAGGCCGGTAAGGGCCGAGTTGCGATGGCAAGGAGGAGGGCGGCAAGCGCCATTGCACAGGCCGCTCTGCTTGCTTGACCACGACGGCGTCGTTTCGGAACTGACGATCCTGTTCCGGGCGCAACGGGGAGCTAGTCCTGGACAATGACCGCTGGACGCCGATAGCGGACCGCGGCGATGACGATGCCGGCGAGGACAACTCCGCCGAGTACGTCAAAGAGATAGTGCCAGCCCAGGACCAGCACGGCGACGATTGACGAGCACCAGAACAGTCCGGAGAAAGCCAGCATCAGCGGTGCCCGCCGCGAATAGAAGAACATGATCGATTCATGGGCCATATGCAGGCTCGGCATGCACGCGATGAACGCGAAGGTGTCGATCTCGGTCAGGGTTCCATGCATTGAGGCGTTGGTCGCCTGCCAAAGAAAGCTTTGGATATCGGCCGTGAACACCGCGCCAGTCTTCAGGTAGGCAAACGCACCCGGATCGTAATAGACCGGTCCGAAGGCCGGGAAGAGGTAATACGACAGTCCGCCAAGGAGGTAGCACAGGGACAGGGTTGCCACGTAACGCCATTGTTCGCCTTGTTCGCCACGTGCAAAGAGGAACAGGGCGACAAGAGCCATGTGGTGAAAAAAGAGGTAATACACCCAGTCGCTGAGGTGGACGACCAGCGGGTTTCGCTCTGCCCAACGGGCGATGGTCAGGTACAGAGGCTGTCCGAAAATCATTCTTTCACCGGCGATCAGCCATTCGTCAAGGATGATGCCCGTGACGAACAACTGCGACTTGAACACGGTGAAGACGTAACTGACCAGCATCAGGATGCACACCGTCGACGACAGTCCGAGCAGTGCAGCGGGCAGGTCGCGATCACGTAATGAGTTAAGCAGGAGGAGGGCGACCGGGATGATGCATGCGCGGTCCCAGACGGTGTAGCTCGTGGAAGCGCTCAAGAGGAGACAAGCGACGCCGACGGTCAGCGTTCCGGCAAACAGGAAATGCGATAAACGCCAAGGGGTTGTCGTGGTTCCACCAGGTGCGGCCTCCAGCCTTGCCGCGAGCAGGACGATCAATGCCATGACCATGAAATAGGCATCGATGATGGCCTGCCAGAAAAGCTCCAGCGTGCGGGACCAGCTATACTGGCGAGGAAGGTCGCTGGACGTGTGTATGCCGGCCGCGCCGAGCAGCAGGACGGCGCCCAGAATGAGTAACAGTTGGGCTGCCGGCGGCATCGACTTGAGGCGTGACGAAAGCATGCGAGAAGACTTGAAACATCCTTGGCAACGCAACAAGACAATGTCCGCTAGCGGATAAGACGACATTCTTGCATTCTTTTTGCCCATGCCCAAGCTGCCGAGTGAGTTGAGCGTGCCCGACGGCCCACGGTGGGGCCCGCCGGTGCTCCTTCTGCTGACCATCGTGGTCGCCATACTCCCCTTCTGGGTCGTCAGCGTTCCTCCCTCGACCGATCTCCCGCAGCATCTGAGCCAGATTTTTCTCTTCGAGGAGACTCTCGCCGGGAACCGGCCCGAACTCGTCGTGACTCCCTGGTATTACCCGAATACGCTGGTCTATGGCCTGATCTACAGCTTTTGGCTGGTCGCGGACCCGCTTGTCGCCGGGCGCCTGACACTGAGTGCTCTGGCGGCAGGCTGGCTGTTGGGCAGTTATGCTCTGGCCAGATGCCGCAGGCGCCAGATCGAGAGTTGGCTGATCGGCGTGCCTCTCGTGTTCAACTTCCTCTTCTACTGGGGCCTGCTCAATTTCCTCGTCGGCTGGCCCGTCTTCTGCCTGTTCGTCGTGGTCGCCAGCCGCCGCCCGGGCTGGTTGCAGGCCGCGGGCATGGCTGGCACTGCGCTGCTTCTCTACTATGCGCATGCGCTGTGGTTCTTGATGGCCAGTGTCTGGGTGATTGCGAGATTCGTCGACAAGCAGCCCGGCTCATGGCGGTTGTCCCTGGCATCGCTGGTTCCGGCGTGGGTGCTCGCCTGTATCTGGTATCCGCAGTTGGCCATGAACCGGCAGGCCAGCGGTGTGTCGACCATGCCGGAGTGGAGCACGATGCCCCTGGAACGTGCCAAACTGGAGTATTTCGCCAATGCGGCGCAAGGAGGCCTGCAGGGGAGTCTCGAACAGATGTTCGTGATCATTCTCGCTGCCTGGATTCTTCTCGCGGTGGTGACCCGCTGGCGGCAATTGGACGCTGAAATCGACAGGCCGCTGTTCCTTGCCGCCCTCGGGCTTCTCCTGGCCTACTGGGTGCTGCCGTGGAACTACATGAACACGATATTCTTCAACCAGCGCTGGCTGCCCTGCGCTCTTGTGCTGCTTCTGTTGGCTCTGCCGGCTCCGCGCATGGCCAGGGTGTATGGGATAACGGTCGGCCTCGGCCTTACGCTGATCTTCTCGCTCGCCACGATCAAGTCGTGGCGAGACTGGGATGAGGAACAGATGGGCGGGTTTCTCGCAAGTGTTCAACAACTCAACAAGGCAGACCGCGTCTTTGGCGTGGACATGGATGGTGGCAGCATTTACGTCAAGGGCAGGCCCGGGTTGCAGTTGTCGTCCTACGCTCAGGCATTGCGCGGCTGCGATACCAACTTCAGCTTCACGGAGCACTACAGCGGTATCGTTCAGTACAGAAACCCGGCTCATGTCAACCCGACCCGCGAGTTGGTCTGGTCTCCCTATCGGTCGAAGCCGGACCACCTGGTTGGCTTCAACCGGGTGCTGATCAACGGCGACGCGAATCTGCATGAATTTGCTCGCCAGCGCCTGAAGATCGAACCCATCGACGACAGCAGGGCTACGTGGCGCCTTTACCGGATCAGTGGCCAGCCGTAGCGGCGCCGTCACAGATCCGCGGGTAATCTGCGTAGCGAAACTCCGCCTGTCGTTCGATGGAGCGCAAGAGATTGTTGTAGGAGATGTCTCGCTCGCGCACGATATGCGTATAGCCGGATGTCAGCGCCTTACGCAGTGACGCCACTTCCTGGCAGTAAGCCCCGTCGGCGTGCGGGTCGGTCGCTTCGCTTGCGCGGCCTTCTTCCCGTTCTCGGAACGCGCGCTCGGCATTGACTGCCGCCGTCAGTGCGGCTGCCGCGTAATCACGGGGAATCGTTCCCGCCAGGGACTCGGCTTCGGCATACTGGCGCTTGGGCAGCAGCGTGTAGATGACTTGGTCCCGAATGGCGTTATGGAAATGCGGTTGGCGCTCATACTCCCTGGTACGCAGGGTGCCCCCGAGTTCCCAGTCGGCCATGCGCATCCAGGTGATCACACCCATCGGCACCGTCAGCAGCAGCAAGAGCGGAATGATGCGCCGTGGTAGCCCGGCCCGCCCGAGGATGTCAACCAGAACCAGAACCAGTCCGCCAACCGACACGAAGAGAAAACGCTCGCTGGCCATCGACCAGGTCGTGAAAGGGAGGAACTGAAGATAGACCAGCCAGGGGGATACGGCCATGACGATGCCGAGGGGCCACAGTGCCCGCCGGACGCAGAGCGTGCGCAGGGCCAGCAGCACGAGCAGCAAGCCGAGCCCGGAACCAAGCCAATGCCATTCGCCCAGCCGATACACATCGTGGTAGAGGCCAAGCGGATAGGGCACCAGCAGGAGGCTGCCGAGGGTGCTGAAAATCCGCGATGCGCGGTCGAGGACGATCAGCGCGCCAGGGTGGTTCTCGATGCGAATGCCGGTGGACTCGGCCATCTGCATGTGCACGACTGCCGCGACGACGACGACTGCCCAGGGCAGCAGCAAGCTGGCGACTTTCCGTCCGACAGGAACGGTGGTGGCATGGCGCCAGCAGGCAGCAAGCAACAGGGTCAGGAAGAGCACCTGGGTCATTCCCGCGGCTTTGCTGAAACACGCGCATAGCAGCAGTAGGGCGGCCAGTACGCTGTTTCCGACGGGCCAGCCCGCCCGCAGCCCGCGCGCAAGAGTCGCCGCCGCGAGGAAGCCGAACGTACCAGCCATCAGGTCCTTGCGGGAAGCGACCCAGGCGGCGGCTTCGACATGCGCGGGGTGGACCACGAAGAGCACGGTACCGCACAGAGCCAACACCCCGGCCTGGTTCACCCAGGCCGGTCGAAAGAGCAGGATGAGTTCCCGGACCAGCCAGAAGAACGCGATCGCCGAAAGCGCGTACCAGGCGAGATTGGAAAAGTGGAAGCCCATTGGTTCATCGCCGAACAGACGGAAGTCGAGCCAGTAGGTGAAGTCGCGCAGCGGCAGGAACTCCCAGCGATTGGCCGGTTTCTGGAGGAAGAGATGCAGGTCGGTCCACGGCAGTTGGCGCACCATGCGGTTGTTGAAAGCCAGGTAGATCTCGTCATCGGCGAAGAGCTCGTGATACAGACTCGGCAGAAAGAGGCAGAAACTGCAGACGAGCAACAAGGCTGAGGTCGTTCGCAGCATCCTCCAGTCCGCATTCAGCCCGTTCACGAGACCCCGCCCATGTGCTCGGAGATCGGCATGAGAGGAAGAAGATGCCGCTCAACTGCCTGCGGCCAGCGCTCCTGCCGCCCAGATGGGGCGTCGCTGGCCTGGACGACCCAGCGTTGGCCCTGGCGCTCGCCGAAGTCAGTTGACCCATACCGCCGGGGGTCGGGGTCTGGATGAGGCTGACGGGGGAAACTACTGAGCGAGTACGGCATCGATATTCCTCGCCGGGACAGCGGTGATCCCTTCGCTGAGTGGCCAGGGCGGGCCTTCTCCGTGACAGATCACATAGAGGTGCTGCAGGTTCAACACGTCGCGGGCGGAGCGCATGGCAACCGTCGCTCTCGGGGAGCGGGTAAGCTTGATTTCAAAGCCCAGGCGTTTGCCGTTCTTGGCAATCAGCAGGTCGAGTTCGGCGCCTGTATGCACGCCCCAAAAAAACGCTTCGCCCGGTCGTGCGTCGCTTCGGCGAATGATCTCACGCACGATCAGCCCTTCCCAGGAGGCGCCACATTTGGGGTGCGCCAACAAGGCGTCTGTATCGCCGATTCCCAGGAGACTGTGCAAGATGCCGGTATCCGAAAGGTAAACCTTGGGTGCCTTCACCTCCCGCTTGCCCAGATTGGTGTGCCAGGGCAAGAGGCGGTAAGCCATGTACGTGCCTTCGAGGATATCCAGATAGCGGCTCACGGTCTTGTCGCTCACACCAAGCGAGCGGGAAATTTCGCTGCTGTTCCACGTCTGGCCATGGTAATGCGCCAGCATGGTCCAGAAGCGGCGCAGGGTAAGTGCCGGCAGATTGATGCCGAGTTGCGGCAGGTCACGCTCCAGGTAGGTACGAATGAACGCCTCGCGCCACTCTCGACTGGTGGCGAGATCGCTGGCCAGGAAGGCACGCGGGAAGCCGCCGCGCAACCAACGGACGTCAAGCCAGTCTGGCTCGATGCGATGCTGCCCATCTGCGGCAGCAAGTTCGTCGAGTCCAAAACCATCAAGCTCCTGAAAGGCAACGCGGCCCGCCAGACTCTCGGCGGATTGTCGCAAGAGCTCCGGTGCAGCGCTACCAAGAATCAGGAAGCGTGCCGGAGTATCGGGGCGGTCGGCCAGCACCCGCAGTAATGGGAACAGATCCGGTCGGGTCTGGATTTCGTCCAGGATGACCAAGCCTGTCAGCGGACGCAGTGCGAAGGCAGGATCGGCAAGGCGCGCCTGATCGTCGGGGTCTTCAAGGTCATAGTGTCTTACCGGGCCGTCCCAGGTTGCGGCAAGTTGTCCGGCCAGGGTCGTCTTGCCCACTTGGCGCGGTCCCAGGAGAGCAAGCACCGGGAAGCGCGACAAACGCTGGAGCAGGTGATCAAGATGAACTTGGCGTCGAAGCATGCTAAAATTTAGCATGAAAAGTCGGAGTGTTGGTCCGATTTTTCATGCTTATGACGGATTGGGTAGCGAACTTGCCTGGATGCGGTAACTGGACGTGTCCGTATCGAGCATGTGCAGCATGGCTAAAGGTCGGCGTCGTCATCTGCGGAATCGTCGTCATCCAAGACGCCGCGCGCTTTCGGCGCAACATTCAATGGGCGCTCGGCCATGAAGTCGGCTGGGACGTCGATTGAATGCCGCAGGGCAAAGAAATCGCTCCAGGCTTTGGCGCCGGGGCGCTTCGAAAGCACAACGTCACCGGTAGTGTCGTCACGCGTGACATAAACCTCCTCGCCCTCGAGGCGAAACTCGGCCGGAAGACGCACGGATTGACTGGCGCCGTTCTTGAACAGTTTGGCAACCGGCGTCTCGCTCATCGTGGTGTTCCTCATGCAGGGGCAAACGTGTGTTCAGGAGTATCTACTTTGGGCCAGGAAAGACAAGCTGTGCGAGCAGGCCGGGGACAGGAAGCCGGTCGATCGGGAACGCCCGAGCAGACGACTTCTTTGCATCTGCCCCGGGGCTCGGCGCGTATCGAAGGAGAGAACCCGAACAACGCGGCGCGCGGTTTTCCGATCCGTGAACCGGCCCGGCGGGCTTGTCGGGCAGTGCCTCTTGGGAGGTCAGCATGCACGTCTTCGTGACCGGTGCTACCGGCTACATCGGCAGTCGTCTGATTCCGGAACTGGTGGCGCGCGGCCATCGCGTTTCCGCGCTGGCGCGGCAGGCCTCGGTACAGCGGCTGGCACCGGCTTGTCGCGTCGTTGTCGGCGACGCGCTCGATGCCTCGAGTTATTCGTCGCAGATCGGTGTCGTCGATGCGCTGGTTCATCTGGTCGGCGTACCGCATCCGAGTCCGGCCAAGGCCGAGGCGTTCCGCTGCATCGATCTCGCTTCCGCACGCGCGGCGCTCGCCGCGGCGGTCGAGGCCGGGGTACCGCACTTCGTCTATCTCAGCGTCGCGCAGCCGGCGCCGGTGATGCGCGCCTACGTCGCCGCGCGCGCGGAAGGCGAAGTGCTGATCCGCGCCAGCGGCATCGCGGCCAGCGTTCTGCGTCCGTGGTACGTGCTCGGTCCCGGCCATCACTGGCCCATGCTCCTGCTCCCCGCGTACTACCTGCTGGAGCACCTGCCCGGCACGCGCGATGCCGCGCGTCGCTTGGGATTGGTCAGCGTCGGGCAGATGGTCGCCGCCATCGTCCGGGCGGTCGAGAGTCCACCGTCAGGCGTACGCCTTTGGGGTGTGCCCGAGATACGCTCGCCCGGGTGATTGTCGCTGCGCTTCGTCGTGGTCGGATTTTCCTTGCCTTCTCGTCGTGCTCGGCTGGTGTAGCGGCTTCCAGGCAGGGCGAGGTCCGGGCCTGACGCCGCCGTCACCCCTTTGCTGGGGCAGGCAGCTCGGCCGGCGGGAAGCGAGCGCCCGGCTCACGGTTCGCGGATCGATTCGTCGAGGGCCTTGATCAGCGGCCACAGGAGGTACGAAATCACCGACCGCTTGCCGACCGCGATCTCGGCGCTCACCGTCATGCCGGGGAGCAGGCGGGCGTGTTCCGGCAGCCTGTTCAAGCGTGTTCTGGTCAGGCCGATGCGGCCGAGGTAGTAGGCGTCGATGCCGCCGCCCGTTGCCTTGTCGCGGCGGAAAGCATCTTCGCTGATGGTGGTCAGCGTCCCATCCAGCGCGCCGTGCAACTGGAACGGATAGGCATCGACCTTGAGATGCACGCGGTCGCCCCGTTTCACATAACCGATATCGGCGGACTCGATCTGGACTTCGGCCTCCAGGTCGTCTCCCAGGGGAACCAGCGTGAACAGGGACTCGGCGCCCTTGGCCACCGAGCCGGGCGACAACTTGGCGATCTCCAGGACGACGGCGTCGGATGGCGCGCTGAGGACGACCAGCTGGTGTCGCTTGTCGGCCTTCTGCAACTGTTCATTGACGGTATCGCGCTCGCGCGAGAGCGCGAGCAGCTCCTCCATGACCTTTTGCCGCCAGCCGGTCTGGAAGGAGAGGCGTTCCGCCTCCAGCGCCCGGAGTTCCTTCTGCAGCTCCTGCTCCCGGCTGCGTGCCATCTGTGCGCCGCGCTCGGCCTCGAACAGTCGGTCCTGGGCATCGAGGAGGCGCGCTCGTACCACGTACTTCTGGTCCACCAGCGGTTCCAGGCTGGCCACCATTTCGCCGAGCACGCGCACGCGCGAGGTCATCGAACTCTGATCCCGGCGATTGGTTTCCAGGGCGGCGCGAATGCGGCCGATATTCTCATCGAGTCGTCGCGTCTGCGCCAGATAGCTCGCTTGCCGCTCGCCGGCCAGGCGGCTCTGGATCTCCTGGTCATCGCTCAAGGCGGCGCCAGCGGCGACGCCTTTTCCCGCCAGTTCGGCTTCCAGGCTTTCCCGTTGCGTGTCGAGGCTCGCCAGGCGGGTCCTCAGCTGGGATTCGTCGGCGCCGGTGAAGGTCGGGTCGAGCGTGGCGAGTCGTTCCCCCTTCTTGACGACTTGTCCGGACTTGACATTGATTTCCTGGATGATGGCGGTGTCCAGGGGTTGGACGACGATGTTCGGCAGCGGGGTGATCAGACGTCCGCGGGCAGTGACCATCAGGTCGACTTCCGAAAACGTCGCCAGCAGGAGGAACACCAGCAGCGCCGCGGCGAGGAGATGCAGGGTCACGCCGGCCGATCGCGGCAGGGGGCGCCGCTCGATCTCGTCCGCATCGGGGAGGAAATCCACGATGGGCTCATTGACTGCCCGTCTGGACCGCCGGCGGCTGATCAAAGATGGCTTGTCTGTTGGTTCCATAGATGCTGGTAGGTTTCGCAGCGGGACAGCAGTTCCTCGTGCTTGCCCCAGTCGGACAAGCGGCCCTGTTGCATGACCAGAACGACATCCGCGTTGACCAGGGTCGACAAGCGGTGCGAGATCATCATCACTGTCCTGCCGACGGCAATTCGCGAGAGATTGCGGATGAAGATGGCTTCGCTCTCCGGGTCGAGCGCGCTCGCCGCTTCGTCGAGGATCAGGATATTGGGCTTGGCGAGCAGGCAGCGGGCGATCGAGAGTCGCTGTCGTTGTCCGCCGCTCAGGTTCGACGCGTTTTCCTCGAGCAGGGTGTCGTATCCCTTGGCCATGCGGTCGATGAATTCGTCGGCGCCGGCGGCCTGGGCGGCGGCGACGATCTCCTCGATGCTGGCATCGGGCTTGGCCATGGCGAGATTTTCGCGGATGGTGCCGCGAAACAGGAAGTTCTCCTGCAGGACCACGCCGATCTGCCGCCGCAGATGTGACAGGTCGATCTCGCGGGCGTCGATACCGTCGAAGCGGACCAGTCCTTCCTGAACGCTGTAGAGGCCCTGGATCAGCTTGGTCAGGGTGGTTTTTCCCGAACCACTGCGGCCGACGATGCCCACCACGGCGCCGGAGGGAATCGTGAAACTGGTCCGGTCGAGGGCGTTGACGCTGCCACCCGGGTAGCGGAAGGTGACGTCCTCGAAGGTAATCTGGCCTTTCAACTGCGGCCGCAGGCCGCCGGCACCCAGTCGTCCCTCCGACGGACGGTTCATGATCTCAGCCAGCATGCGCACGGAGAGCGCCGTCTGCTGGTACTCGTTGATCAGACTGACCATCTGGATCAAGGGGCCGACCACGCGTCCGGACAGCATCTGGAAAGCGATCAGCACGCCGACGGTCATGGTTTGATCGAAGACACTCTGGGCGCCAATGAAAATGATGACCACCGGCATCAGCTTGCCCAGGAAGTCGGTCAGCGAGTTTCCGGAGATCGCCAGCTTGCCGACCTGGAAGTGGGCGTTGATGGCTTCCGCCGACATCTGGTCCCAGGCCTTGCGCTGCACCGGTTCGATGGCCAGCGACTTGATCGTGCGCATGCCGTGGATGGCTTCCACGAGCAGGGCCTGGCGGGCGCCCTCGGCGAGATTCAGGCGATCCAGGCGCTGGCGGAAGGTGGGCAGGAGAATGGCGATGATGGCGGCGATGGCGAGCGTGAATGCCAGAACGATCAGCGCCAGGGTCACGGAATAGGTGAACAGCAGAGGCAGGAAGATCACCAGGGCGAAGGCATCAAGCCCGGCAAACAGCAAGCGGCCGGTGAGGAACTGGCGGATGCCCTCCAGTTGCTGCATCTGCCGGGTGATCACGCCGGCGGTGGAGAGCTCGAAGAAGTCGATCGACAGCGACAGCAGGTGGCCGAAGGTGCGCCGGGTGACATGCATGTCGATCTTGTTGGTGGCCGCCAGCAGCAGCATCTGGCGCAGGTAGCCGAACGCCGAATCGAAAAGCAGGGCGACCGTCACGCCGATGGTGAGCACGGCCAGGGTCGACGAGCTCTGGTGTACCAGGACCTTGTCGATGACGAGCTGGAAAAACAGCGGCGCGGCGAGAGCCAGGACGTTCATCGCCATGCCGGCGATGATCACGTCACGGAAGGCGGTGCGCTGCTTGAGGATCTCCGGGATGAACCAGCGCAGGCCGAAGGGCTGCTGGGCGTCGAAGAGCGAATGTTCGCGCTTGAGCAGGATGACGTCACCGCCCCACACTTCGCCGAACGTTGCCTCGGTATGGAGGGTCACGCTGGCTGCATCGGCCAGGGGATCGACGATGGCCACCTGTTCGGCGTCGCCTTCCTTCTTGACGCCAACCACGATCACGCCGGCCCCGGTCTTGAGACGGGCCAGCAGTGGAAACACGCCCTGCTGGGCGACGAGCTGCTGCCAACTCAGGTTGTCCGCCTTCGCCTTCATGCCGATGTCCGCAGCCATCCGCAACACCAGCGCTGCCTTCGGCTCTTCATCGGCCAGTGCGAAGTCGTGGATCAGCCGCTCCGGATTGATCCGGATGCCCTGGTGTTGGGCGATGGCGGCCAGACACTGGACAACGCTGTGGGCGAATTTTTCGGCCATTACCGGTGGATCGCGCAAGTGCTGTGCTCGCGGCTGGCCCTTGCAGGTGTCCCGGAGAGCCGGACTGTGACGAGCAGGCGTTCGGTCAAGGTGTTCCCTTCGCTACGGAGGATGGCCCCGCGCGCTCGGCGGGCGATGTTGCGGTGGGCGCCAGGAGCGTTTCGTCGGACTCGGACGAGATGACACGACACCTTTGCTGATCGGACTTGAGGGCCAGGCAGAATCGTTCCGCCTCCGGCGGACTGGCGAATTTTGCCACATACAGCCGATACCAGGACTGCTGGCCATCGCGGTCGTCGTCGATGCGCCCCTGCAGCCGCGGTCGGATCGCACGGCCTGCCATCAGATCGGCATAACGGCTGTGCAGGTCGCGCCAGGTCGCGCCTATGGTCGAGCGATGGTGGAGCCCGCCAAGTTCGACCTGCCAGAAGGTCTCGGAACTGACTCCCGCACCGTCATCCACCGGTATTCCATCGGCGGCCGCCGGCAGGGCGCGTGGCGAACCCACGGCGGCGTTGTCGCCGGCCGGCGCCTGGCGAGTCGCTTTCAGGCCGCCGCCCAATGCCTGGAACAGGCTGATGTAGCCACGGAACAACTCCATGCGGCCTTTCTGGTAGTCGTCCAGGTAGCGGTGATAGCTGCGCTGTGTCTCGAGCAGGCTGAGATAGTCGATTCCCCCCACCGCGTAAACCCGGGTGCTGATCTCCCAGGCGCGGCGCGCGGCCTGACTGGCCTCGCGTTGGGCGGCGAGCCGTCGTTCCGACAGGCGGACAGCGGCGAGAGCGGTTTCCGCTTCCTTCATCGCGCGGTAGACGGTGCGCGCATAGCTCTCCACCATCTCTTCCTGGACGGCCTGCGAGAAGACCTGCTCGTTGCGTTTCCTGCCACCGTCGAAAATGCTTACGGTGAGGCTGTCCACTACACTCCAGAACAAGGCGCGCGGGACAAATAGTTGCGACAGGGCCACGCTGCTGTAACCTATTTGCGCCGAGAGGTCCATGGGCGGCAGGATGCGCGCCCGGGCAACGGCGACGTCGGCATCCGCAGCCAGGAGTTGGGCCTCTGCCGCGCGCACGTCGGGCCGCCGGAGCAGCAGGCTCGAGGGGACGCCGGCGGCCACGCCTGGAATGGCCAGGGAGTCGAGACCGTCATCGGAGAGCGTCAGGTTGCCGGGAACGGTGGCGACAAGGAAGGCGATCGCGGCAAGCGCATCGAATCGTTGTTGCTCCAGCGTGGGGATGCTTGCCCGTACGGCAAAAATGGCTGCCCGCTGCTGTTCCAGTTCCGACAGGGTGGCGTCGCCGACCTTGACTCGCTTTTCGATGCTGGCCAGGGTGGCGCTCAGGACGTCCTCGGTTTCCATGGCGATCCTGAGGCGATCGTTGAGCGACAGGAATTCCACGTAGCTGGCGGCAAGACTGCCGGCCAGATTCCGTTGAACGTTTTCCCGCTCATAGACTGCCCGCCAGAGCTGGAAGTTGGCGGAATCGGCCAGGGCGCTCTGCTCTCCCCAGATGTCCAGGCGCCAGTCCGCCCGGATGCTGGCCTGGAAGGTCTTTTGCGAGGTATTCCTGCCCCCCGCACTCGAGACGCTGCCGGCCGGCGCCGTTCCCACCGTCGTTCCACCAGGGGCCTGTTCAGCGATCGTCAAGGGAGCCGAGAGAGCGGGATACCTCGCACCGTTCGCCTGGTCGGCCCGGGCCTTGGCCTGGACGATGCGGTTCAGGGCAATGCGAACGTCCGGGTTGTTGGCCAGGCCCCGATCGACGAGCGCCTGGAGTTCGCGGTTTCCGAAGTCACGCCACCAATCGACAGGCGTTTCGTCCGCGGTCGGCGGGGCAGCGATCGGGCTCGAAGTCGCGGGGTCCTGGGACTCCACCGCCGGGCTCGCGCCGGAAACCGCTGCGGTCGCTTCGCCTGGTGCTGCATTCTGGTACTGGGCGGGCAGTTGCAGTACGGGCAGGTCCGAGCCGTAGGGTTTGCTCAGGCATCCGCACAGCAGGGTGGCCACCAGCGCGTAGCCGCAATGCCGGAGGAGACGCACGCGGCCGCATGGATCGAGTAGTGAGTTGCCGCTGTCGTGCATCGGCCTGGTCAGCGCTTCACAACGGCGCGCACGACGTACTGCAGAATCCGGGCATCCTCAGCGGCGGTGTCGGGGTCGCCGCCGCTCAACAGGGCCATCGATCGGATGTTGGCCAGGTACCTTGCCGCTTCGGGCGGATCATAGACGCGGGCAACGCCGGTATCGACACGATAGCCGCACTGGTCCAGGAGCCTGAAAACCTCCGCACGGGTGAACCGTCGGTCGCCGATGGCTTCGCCCGCCGGGTGGGTCGACGTGTCACCCAAGGCAAGCCGGGCCTGATAGCGCCAGTGCTGGGCATTCTGGAAGGTAGCCACGAGGACGCCCTCGGCGGTCAGCGCGGTTTTCAGGCTCGCCAGGGCGGCAGCAGGGTCGGCCTGACGTTCGAGGATCCCATCGAGGATGCAGGCGTCCCAGGCGTTCGGGGCGAGTTCCTGCTCTGGGCGGCGAAGGATGCTGGCAGCGAGCGAAATCCACTCCGTATCTTTATTGGCATCGCAGTAGGCAAGAGACAACTGCTTGTCCTCGGCACCGATCTCGGCGATGCAGCGCAGGCTGGCCGGGAGCAGACCGAGGACTTCCGAATTGAGTGTTCCAGCGAGGGGATCGGACCTCAGCTTGCCCAGCGTGTCCACAGCGAGGGCCGACAGGATGACCCGTTGTCGAAGCTTTTCGTAGAGAGCCCGATACTCGGGGAAGTCGGATCTCCTGTCGGCGATTTTCAGAGCGTCGCAGATGATCGCCTCATCCCGGAAGCGGTGCAACTGCATCGACCAGGCCAGCGCAAAGGGGTTGAATGCCCGCGTGCGCAGGCCCGGGTTGGTGACGAGTATCAGCGACGCCAGACGCTCCATCAGGAAGACCTTGCGCTGGACACCTTCGCGGTAATTGGTGGGCTGAGCCAGACGATCTCTCAACTCGCCGGTTCCCTGTTCGGCAATTTCGTAGAGACGTTCCGCGAGAGCGAACCAGACCCGCCAGAAACCGGCACGCGCCACGATGTAGTTGCTGAAGACTATCGTGGACGAGTCCATCGCCACCGATGACAAATCAAGGTCCAGGCCAACGTTATTCACGAAACGCTGGCAGGTTTCGAGAAACCCCGGATCCGCCTGGTCCTCGCCGACGAACACGTTCGGGAAGAAGGCTCCCACGTCGACCTGCGGAGAGAACAACACAGCATCCGTTTGCGGTGGAGACGCCAGAATGAAGTCAATCACCTGCTGTGTGGACAACCCGGTCTTCTCCGCGAAGCGGGGCGAGAAGAACCCGTAGTACCGGTCGTCCTCCAGGGGGTGGGTGAGGAGGAAGTGGCGGATGGGCCAGTACTCGCGCCAGTCGGGCCGTTCGTTGCGGGTGTTGTCGAGCACCAGACAGGTAGCCGCCTGCTCCAGTTGCTCGGGGGAATAGACGACGGTGTAAATGGATATATTCACGGCGACGATGGATGTGCCCAGGGCCTATCTGAAACGCTCCAGAGACCGGCGACCCAGGTGGCTTCAAAACATTCAGCCGTTTTGGGAGACGCGGAACAATCGTTGTTGGTTGGCAGGAAGTCGATAATATCCCATTCCCTGGCCACCCGGCGAGCGGTGCGGGCGAGCCTCGGAAGAGTCGCCGGCCGGGCCGCCGGGTGACGCTTGCGGAGGGACGCTGGCCTTCTCCGCGAACGCGTGTGATCAGGGAACAGGGGAGATGGCAGAATCTAGCTGCGCCTGCGGCGTCAAAGCGGCAGAATACGCCGTGCTGTTGGTACGCCTCTGCCTGCAGCACCACTTACTCGGAGTAACCAGGAATGATCGACGTCTGCGCCATCATGGCCGTCTACAACGAAGCTGACATCGTCCGCGAAGCCGTGAGCAAGCTCATCGAGCAGGGTGTTGACGTCTATTTGATCGACAATGCCTCGACCGACGGCACGGCACAGCGCGTCGAAGACCTGATCGGTCGCGGCGTGATCGATATCGAGACGGCACGGTTCTTCGAGGACGAGCGCGAGGTCTACGATTGGACGGCGCTTCTCAAGCTCAAGGAACAGCTTGCGCGTCGGTTGCACCATGACTGGTTTCTGCATGTCGATGCTGACGAGGTTCGCTATGCTCCCTGGCCCGGCTTGTCGCTGCGCGAGGGAATCGGCCGGGTCGATGCCGCCGGCTACAACCTGATCAACTTCAAGCTTTTCAACTTCCGCCTCACGGAAGACACGGCGATCGGCAGCGACTTTGAGTCGTCAATGCCGATGTACTCAGGCGCCGAACGCTTCAACCAGCGCCAGGTCAAGGCCTGGAAAGCCAGCCCGGAGGTCGACATCAGTTCGCTCGGCGGTCATCACATTCGCGTGCCCGGCGCACGTGTATTCCCCACTCGCTTCATTCTCAAGCATTACCCGGTGCGCAGTCTCGAACACGGGCGAAGGAAAATCATCGCCGAACGCAAGGCACGCTTCAGCCAGGTGGAGCGCCAACGCGGCTGGCATGTGCAGTATGACCATCTGGTCGACGTCGACCCGAAGGACGTCTTCTGGGATCCGGCAAAGCTGACAAGCTTCGACCGCGAACGTGAGAGTCTGGCCCTCCTTGCCGAGTCCAGCAGCGTGCTGAGCCAAACCTTCACCGAACTGTTTGCCGCACCACCGCTCGACGAAAGCCGGTTTGGCGCGTATTGGGTCGAGCGGCTGTGTGGCGAGGGAATCGACTCCGCGCATGCCGAGGTCTTGCTGAAGGTTGCGGAAGGCATTGCCGGTATGCTGACCCAGCAGGAGTTGCCGCCCATCGCTTCGAGTGCGGAGGATTCGCTGCAGTTGCGCAGGATCATCGGGTCGCTGGCGCGCATGCGCTACCTCGCTGGCGATCCGACATTGAACGATCGGCTACCGCTGTTGCAGTTCTCCTGACATTCGCTTGCCGTCACCCATTCGGGTTGTCGAGTAGTTCGACGAACGCATCGATGTCGACGTGGAAGTCGGAATGAATGGGTTGATATTGATTCAGGAAAGACGTCTGAAAATAGCAGTCCGCAACCGCAATGCCAAGAATGTCGCCCAGCTGTTACGTCCCGCCCTATTCTGGATTCTTTGTCCCGAGCTATTTCGGGGTGAGACAAGCCGAAAGTCCCACGCTGTCGCCGGGAGGACTGGCTCCGGCGACAGGGTGGGACAAGGGGCCTATCGGGATCGGGGAGCGTTAGGCGGAAAGCGCCAGGGGTCCTCGGGATCGTACAGATTCCTTTGGCGATCGTGATGGCGGCGCAGTTGCACGAGATAGTGACTCTCGCAGGCGGTGGCGAGTTGGAAGAGGAAGTCGCAAAGCGCCGCGGCGGCTTCGTCGGAGAGACCCTCGGGGAAGCCAGCGTGACGACGGCGGCTCATCGGAGTTCCTCGATGGCCAGTTGCAACAGTTCGTCGGGCAGATGATTGAGCCCGCGCGGCAGCGCCAGACGCATGGCGGTGCGCAGGATACGCGCCGCATTCCGGGGCAGCCCCTTGCTCGCTTGGCGCAAGATCTCCATGCCGGAATCGGTGAGCAGCGTAGACGAGTTGCCGGCGCTCTTCAGCCCATGCTCGATCAGTCGCGCAAAGCGCTCGCGCTCGAACACCGGCGTCAAGTGCACGCGCGCCTGAATGCGTCCGGCGAGCGCCGCATATGGGGCGCGTTGCAGCGTCTGCGCGAGCACCGGATGGCCGACCAGCCAGACACTCATCAGATCGCGCGAGTCGAAAGCGAAGTTGAGGAAGGCCGGGAAATCGCGGAAGAAGTCCGGCGGCAGATTCTGTGCCTCGTCGAGGATCCACACCGGCAGGAGTTGCTTGCCATCCGCCAGATGGTGGATATGCGCCTTGATCTCCCGCCACAACAGCGCCCGCCGATAGCTCGGTGCCAGGCCCAGCGACTGCGCCAGGCACCGATACAGATCGAGGCGGCCGAAGTCCGTCTCCGCGTGGTAGATCACCTGATAGCGATGCGGATTGAGCGTCGCCGTCACCGCCCGCAGCGCTGCCGTCTTGCCCACTCCCGCCTCGCCGGTGAGCAGCCCGATCCCCGGCGATTGCAGCAACCACTGGAAGCGCTCGCGCAAGCGCGTGAGCATCCCGTCGTCCCACAACTCGCGGGTCTCCTTGCCCAACGGCGAGTGGCGCAGCCCAAAGTGTTGCAGTTCCATCTTCAGTCTCCTTGGCGGCCGTAGTACTGCTCATACACCAGCTCGACCAGATTCGGCCCAGCGGGGCGCTTGACCGGTACGGCCGCCACCGGGTCCGGCTGACGTCGCCGCCGATCGCGATTGGCCAACGCATCGAGCGGTGTCGCCCGGCCGATCAACTCGCCGGCGTCGTTCTCGACGCCGACCACCGTCTCGGTGTGCGGATCGACGCGCAGGCAAACGGTCTTGCCCGTCAGTTCGAAAGGCACCTCGAAGCGCCCGCCCTGATACGACACCGTGCCATCCTTGCGCACCAAACGGCGGACGCGGTGCAGGAACAGCGTATCGAGCGTCGCCGCCAGTGGCCCCAGCAAACGGATCTTCGGCAGATCCTGCTGATACCGAGCGAGCGGCGTCTGGCCCTCAAGGCCGTCATGCGGGGTGCGGTGATAGACCTGCTCCAGCCAGGCCCACAGCCGCGCGTTGAGATCGTCCAGACTCAGGACATGGCGTTCCTCGACCTCGCTGAGAAACTGATCGCGGCAGGTCCGGTGCCAGCGCTCGATCTTCCCCTTGCTCTCGGGCGCGTAGGGCCGACAATGGACCAGGACGATGCCCAAACGCGCGCAGATCCCCTGTAGCGTCTGCGCGACATAGGCGGCACCGTTATCGACGACTAGCTTGACCGGTACGCCCCGTTTGAGGAGCGCCTGCTTGAGGACGCCTTCAATGTCCAGCGCCGTCTCGCCGCGGCAGAAGGCGCCGTGAGCGACGAGCCGGGACGCGTCGTCGAAGAGCGACACCAGATAGCTCTTGCCCAAACGACCGCCGATCGGCACGCGTGGGCCGTGCATCACGTCGCTGTACCAGAGCTCACCGGCGCAGGCGGCGACGAAGCTGCGTTTCTCCTCGGGCAGGCTCGCCGAGCCGGGGAGCCGCGACAGACCGTGTTGCTGGAGCAGGCGGTGGAGACTCGAGCGCGACAGGGTGCCCCGCGCGACGATGCCGCCGATCTCGAGCACGCGCTGGATCTGGCGAATCGAGCGCCGGGGATTCTCGCGCTTGGCGGCGAGAATAGCCGCCTGGACGGACGCCGACAGTTTCGACTGGCCGCGATCGGCACGCACCTTCGGGATCAGCCCATCGAGGCCGCGCGCGCGGTAGCGGTAGTACCACCCCTCGATCGTCTTCTCGCCGAGCAAGCGCCGATCGGTGCCGGGGATGACGTACTCGCGCGTTGCCAGCTCACGCAGGCTCTTTTGCAGCTCACCCCGCGCCAGCCGCTGCCGACTGATCAGCGGACCCAGGACGGAGAAGCGAAACAGGGCTTGCGGATCGATTTCGTTCATGACCACTCCTCGTGAAAAATGGGAGTCGCCATCAAAGCGCAATCGCCGCGTCAATGACAGTCGCAAAGTGTGTGGGGGCCCCGCCCGGGCGGGGCCCCCACTGTCTGCCGCCGTTTGGGGATCAGCCGATCATGGGACGCTCATCTCCCGGTCCAGCCAGGCCATGGCTCGTGGCAGGCCGAGCGTGGCGAACACCTGGCGCCAGAACCCCGTGAAGTCACTCGCCCGACCCAGCTCGCGAAAGCGGCAACGCAGAGAAAACGCGAAGATCGGTCCGCGAGCCTGGAGCCAGGCCCACCAGCGACCGGTACTGCGCACGGCAGGCTGTCCGTCGTCGCCACCGCCGCCGACAGGCCGGCCGTCGAGTCGAGCCGACAGGGCGTTCTGTTGCACCGACCAGTCGTACCAACGCCGTGGGGCAATGCACTCGGGGAGGCGCGAACAGGTGCGCCGGCAACCGCCACAGCGGTAACGGCAGATCGGCACCGGGTTGAGCGAGGGCCGCTGCACTCGCCGATCGGCCTTCCGGTAGTAGTACCCGTGCTGACACAGGAGCTTGATTCCGCAGTGCGGACACGACGGCGGTCGATAGACCTCGCGCTTCCCCTTCACCGTCTCCAGGTGCTGCTCAAGCGTGCTGATGCCGGCTACAATTCGTTGCATGGGCTGGGCTCCTTTCTCTCCGGGTGGTCGTCAAGCTTCCCACGATAGCAGAGCTGTCCCAGCCCTTCCTTGACCTTCCCCGTCCCACTCTCCTTCCGGCTCCGTTCCTGCTTTCTTCCTCGCCGTTAGCGGGATAGCCAACCCACTACAGGCCTTTCACAGGGGCGGACGTAACACCAGCCTCTTCCACAGCGAAACTGAGGTTCTGCACGTTTCGGGGTAGAGTATCGCGACCCGGGCTTCGCTGCCCACGAAAAGCAGGTTGGCAAGCCACGCGCCCGTGGGTCCGATTATCGTTGAGGCCGAAGAAAAAAGCTCCACCTGTTTCCGGAATGAGAGCGTCTCCGGGCTGGTGACCAGGAACCCGCGGCTCTCGGCGGCTGCAACCAGTTCCTTCAGATTCACGATGTTTCTGTGGCTGGATTGCCTGAGGATGAACAATTTCAACTGCGCCGCGTTGTCGTGAAATTTCAGGCGTTGCCGGAAGCATTCCCGAAGTGCCAGCAGATTGGCGCCGTTGTAATAAACCTTGGTCGGTGACGAGCCATCGATCAGTTCATAGCAGGAGAATGACTCCTTGGCGGCGATTGCCTGTTTGGCGGCGACCGAATTCAGCAAGCCGACTTCAAACAACTGAAATCTGTTTTCGGTCACCAGCTTCAGGGCATGCTGCATGTTCGGGTGAAGCAGTCCGGAAACAATGACATGGTCTGGTTGCAGGAAGTTCGAGTGGATGAGGTAAAGCAGTGATGGTAGCGACTCGATCAGAAAATGAAAGTAATTGTAGGGATGTATCAGGTTGAAAGGTACGATGGTGCCGTCGATGTCTGCTATCCGGGTCGGCTGGCGTGTGAATTTGAATTTGTCGCATTGCCTGCTGTCACCCGGAATGCGCTCGATTCGTCGCGCGATCTCTTCCTGCAGATACTCGACAGTCGCGTCGAACGGACTCAGGTTGTAGCAATGGTCAAAATTCTTGTCATAGATCAGGGCCGATCCACTGACCAGCGTTGCACTGCCGATCGAGTAGGCCTCGCTATCGCTCAACTGTATCAATTTCATGGGTTGTCTTCCTGCTTGGGCATCCGGAAGGGCCAGAGCGCGGGTCACGGCAGTCGGAAGCTGCTCCTGGGCCCGGCAAGCGTGTCCTTGCGGCCGGCGTCCCGGTGCAAGCCACGATTGCTGCTGGTCACGGTGCCCTTACCGTGCCGGGTCGGGCGCATTCGCAATGCGTTTCCTCCACAGCAGGGCGAGCGAGCACAGCACTCATCTAGACTGCCGATGACGCGGTCGTCGCGGGCAAATCGAGCAGCGTGGCGACTCTGGTTATCGCCGCAATCACCTCTGCCACTTCGTCGTCGCTCAGGGTCGGCCCCATGGGCAGGCTCAATACCTCGCGGTGCAGGCACTCGGACAGTGGGAAGCTTCCCTCGGTGTGGCCGAGATCGGCATAGGCCGGCTGCAAGTGGGGTGGGATCGGGTAATGAATTGCCGTCTGGACGCCGGCTTCCAGCAAGGCGGTGTGGAGTTCGTCTCTGCGCACGCAGCGCACCACGAAAAGGTGCCAGCAAGTCACGTTGCCGGGCTCCACATGGGGCAGGATCAGTCCCAACCCGTCGAGCGTTGCCAGATAGCGTTCGGCAATCTGTCGACGCCGCTGATTCCAGTCATCCAGTCGCCGGAGTTTGACGCGCAGAAACGCTGCCTGCAGTTCATCGAGACGGGAGTTGAAGCCCTTCTCGTCGTTCTGGTATTTGGTGCGGCTCCCGTAATTGCGCAAGCGGCGCAGTCGGTGCGCGAGGACCGGATCCGAGGTGGTGATTGCGCCACCGTCTCCGAGAGCCCCCAGGTTCTTGCCCGGGTAGAAACTGAAGCCGGCGGCGTGTCCCAGGCTGCCGGCTCGACGCCCATGCTGGCTTGCGCCATGGGATTGTGCCGCGTCCTCGATGACTTTGAGGCCATGACGTTCGGCGAGGGCCATGATCGGCGCCATCCGGGCCGTCTGCCCATAGAGATGCACCGGCATGATGGCGCGCGTGCGCGGTGTGATGGCTGCCTCAATGGCAGCGGGGTCCATATTGTAAGTGGACAGCAGAGGTTCCACGGGGACTGGTCGCGCACCGGCATACGACACGGCAAGCCAGGTGGCAATGTAGGTGTTGGTCGGGACGATCACCTCGTCCCCGGGTCCGATGTCGTAGGCGCGAAGAATCAGGTGCAGGGCATCCAGGCCGTTGGCCACGGCGATCGCGTGGTCGGCCTGGCAATAGTCGGCGAACTCGGCCTCGAAGTCCTCCACTTCCTGCCCAAGAACAAACCAGCCGGACTCCAGAACGCGGGCCGAGGCAGCCTGGAGTTCCGGCGCCAGGGACAGGTTGAGGCCCTTGAGGTCGAGAAACGGAATCATGTTGCGGGTTTCAGGGCGGCCTCAAGGAACTTGTCGTAGTCTCTTATGTAGTCGAGCTGGTCGTACATCGATGAGGCGAGTACCAGGCAGACGGCTCCGGACGAGAAATTGTCCAGGTAGCGCCACATCATGGGGCAAACGTAGAGTCCGAAGTAGGAGCGGTTGAGGTGGAAGCGATACTTGTCCCGTCCATCGTCCAACATGACATCGAAACTGCCGGACATGGCGACGATGAACTGGTGCAGGTTCTTGTGGGCATGGGCGCCTCGGTCCGCTCCTCCGGGCACATCGTAGAGGTAGTAGACGCGGCGAATGTCGAAGGGGACATGGTGGCCTCCCTCGATGAAGGTGAGGTTGCCCCGGGGATCGTGGATCTTCGGTAACTCAATGATTCTGCAGTCTTGTAATGACATTGAAACTCCCGACGTGAGGTGCTGCCCAGAAATCGTTGGTGCCATGAACAGTCAGGTTGCTACGCTGCCAACGGGGTCAAGCCAACCCGCGCAGTGTCATTGTACGGTGACCGGGGCGCTGACTGGACTTGTCAACATCTGTCGCACGTATCCATAGACAGACTGAACGCCGGGAGCTACGCTCTGTTTTTCCATCCCGTTCAAAATGGCCTCGTTGAAGCTTTGGCTGATGTGGCCAAGCATGTGCTTCTCGTACAGCAATATCCTGACCAGGACTTCGCTTTGCTCTGGCTGCAGGAATGGGAACAAGGATCGTAAATACTGCAAACGGACCCTTTCGGCGACCAGTTTCTGGTGCGCCTGCCTGGTCACTGACGCTTGCTGGTCATGTAGCGTATACGCAACAAGGAACTCTGGTACAACGTGGAAGCTGTACCCACGCAAAATGTATTGGCACCACAGGTCGTAATCCTCCGCATAATCGTTCTGCGGATTGAAGTACAGTTTGTTCTGTCGTGCGATATCCACGTCCAGGGAGACGGTTGGTGCTGGTACCACGTTGCCCAGTGCCAGGCCGAGAGCGACCAGCGACGGCATTTCCGGGAGCGTTATCTTCTGACCGCTGGCCGGAACGTCCATGTACGAGCAGACGATGGCCGCGCCCTCCGCAAATGCGTTCAGTGTGGATTTTACTCGATCCGGATGACTGATGTCGTCATGGCTGAAGAGCATGGCATACTTGGTCCGGCAGGCCATTATCCCCAGGTTGTAAGACATGGAAATGCCCAGGTTGATACGGTTGGGGAGCACGCTAACGGTACCCGCATCGAGACCTCGTGCAGTCACGTATCTGTGCACGGCATCAATCGTGGCGTCGCTGCTGCAGTCATCGACGATAATCAACGAGCTCAGCGCCGTGGTTTGATTGAAGATGGAATCGAGGGTGTTAGCGATGAATGCCTCGGAGTTATAGCACGAGATTATCCCTGAAATGCCACTATCCATAGTAAACCGTTCCGAGTGATTTTTGGGTCACGGACTAGACGCGTGCGTCCGTGCCGCCTTGATGCCCTGCCAAGCGCAGCAGCCTGCTCTCCAGGTTGCGCACGAACATGCTGGTATCGAACAATACACCGTGCTCCCGCTCGGAGGCCAGATGTTCCCTCAGCCGGAGGCAGTCGGTGCGATCACTGCCCAAGCTTACAGCCTTTTCTTCGTAGTCCTGGAGTGTGTAGGTTACCAGTTCGCTCAGACGGCAGGCGGTGAGTAGCGCGCCTGCCATTCGCGAAGCAAAGGTGCGGCCGCTGCGGGTCAGGACGGGCAGACCCATCCAGAGTGCATCGTTGGCGGTGGTACCGGCATTGAAGGGAAACGAGTCGAGAAAGAGGTCGGCGACGCGGTAGCGGGCCAGATAGTTCTCTGGAGCTACACGCGAGGCGAAGATCAGGCGGGCGGGATCGATTCCGCGAGTGATCGCCTCCTGCCGCAGATTGGCTTCTGCCCACGCATTATCGGCCAGCAACCACAGCACACTGCCCGCCACGCGGCGAAGGATGTTCATCCAGGTGGTGAACATTTCGGGGGTGTACTTGTAGTTGTTGTTGAATGAGCAGAACACAAAGGCATCCTGTGGCAGGCCGCAGCTTTCTCGGGTGGGTGTCGGCCCCGGTGCGCGCCGGCGGTCGCTGACCTGATAGACATCGGGCATGTAGAGCGGCTTCTCCGAGTAGTACGGCCTCTCCTCCTCGGGAATCAGGAATCGGTCGGCAATGACAAAGTCGATGCACGGAAGGCCGGTGGTAGCCGGCAGACCCAGATAGGTGATCTGGATCGGCGCTGGGCGGAAGGCCAGCATGTTCATGCGGGCGCCGGAAGTCTGGCCCTGCAGGTCGAAGAGGATGTCGATCTCATCCTGCCGGATGAGGCGGGCAGCCTCCTCGTCAGCGAGGGGCTGGATGCGACGGAAATGATCCATGGCCGCGATGACGCGCCGACGGATCTCCGAGCCGTCTTCCGGGCTCCAGCAATACCCATAGACCTCGAATTGGTCGCGGTCATGGAGCTCAAACAGCTCCACCATCAGCATGGCCACCGGATGCAGGCAGAAGTCGGAGGAACAGTAGCCGATGCGGATTCTCCGGTGCTCGTAGGGGCCGGGGCCAGCCAGTGTGGGAGCGTTCTTGAGGACCTTCTTGTCGACGTGGCGCCGTGCTGCCGCGAGCTGTACGGCCGGATCATCCGTGATGGCGATCATCGCGAGAGCCGAGGTGGATTGTTCCATGAGTGCAACAGGAGTATCGCCGACCGGCAGATAAACGGGCCAGCAGCACTGCTTCTGGCGCAGGAAAACCCAATGATGGAGCACGTCAGGCTGGTCGGAATCGAGAGCCAGACTCCTGCTCAGGTAGTCCGTCGCATCCCGGTACTGTTTGCTGATCTCCAACGCACGGCCCAGGTTGTTCAGGGCGAGAATCAGGAGCGCCTTCTGCTCCGGCGTATCGGCAGGGACGTTACGCTCGATCCACCGCCACTCCTCGACAGCCTTCTCCGGGGATCCCATACGTTCGAGGAGAAGGCCGAGGTTAAGCCGGGGCTGAATGAATCCGGGGGACAGGGCAATCGCCTGCCGGTAGGCTTCTTCGGCGCTGGTCAGTTCGCCGAGGTTGGTCAGGGTGGCGCCGAGGTTGAAGTAGGCCAGGTGGGCATGCGGCGAGCGCGTCCGCCTGAGCCAGGTCTGGTAGAGGATCGCAGCCAGTGGGGCGCGCCGACTTTGCTCCAGCTTGCTACAGTGGTCGATGAGCTGCAAGAGTTCCAGTTCCCCGTTCCATGCCGCCGTCAGCACGGAAGCCAATAGATCCTCGCTCAACACCGCTCCCCCAAAGCTGCCCGCGACTCCCTCTCGACGGGACGCAGGATTATAGCAAGCCGGCACCTTCTGCGAGGCCTCTTGCCCGGTACGCTGGGCAGCCGGCTCGTTCGCCAAGTCAGGGGGCAGAACCCGTGCGGGTCCGCCCCTTGACCGGCATGCCTACTTGCTTGGCGTCAGGATACCTGTACTCATCTGCTCCAGACTCGGCACAGTTGTCAGCGACGTTGTCGTCACAGCCTGAGTGGTCGGCGGCGATGCACCGAAGGCATTGCCGTTGGCATCGTATTGCTGCAGCACGCTGAGAATGCCGGGCAGGTTCGCTGCGACGCTGCTCCCGGTCGAGAGTTGCGGCAATCTGCCTTCCTGGCCGTCCGGGTCGGATGCCGCCTGGGCACTATTGAACGAGGAGATCGCCTGCAGCAGGTTGCCGACGTTTGCTCGGAGATCAGGCGCTCCCGCCGGGTCAGCAGGTAGCGGTGTCGCCGTGTCCGCCGCGCTCTTGTCCGCGACAAACCAGACGTCCGCCATCTCGTGCCTGGTCCCATCCGTCGTCTCGTAACTGGAAACCAAGCCGACGATGTTACCCGCGTCCTTCCTCGCGACGGTCCGCGCGTCCAGATCGAGTCGTGCAATGTCGAGCGATTCCAGCGAATGGAGTTCCGCCGCCTGACTGACGCCGTCAGAGTTGCGGTCCACCCATACGGAGAGGTCCGACCAGTCCGCATCTGTGGCGTCGATCACGCCGTCGTCATTCGAATCCATGGCGCTTAGCGCGGCGTAGCCATCCTCAGCTCGTTCGCCGCTGGTCAGAGCGGTAGCGCTACCGAACAGTTCTCCTCCGTCATTGATACTACCATCGTGATTGCGATCCCTCACCAGCAGGCCATCAGTGCTCGATACCCAGCCGGTATGAACCTTGCTGCCCGTGGCAAACAGATCGAACTGAACGCCCGAGGAGATGCTCTGCGACAGCTTGCCATCACCGTCAAGATCAAGGATCAGGGGTGTGCCCAGGGTCAGATGCGAGATCTGATCCGTGGTGAAGGCCGCAATCTGGCTGGTGGTCAGCGACTCGACCTGGGTTGTCGTGAGTGCCGCTACCTGGCCCGTCGTCAGCGCGACTACTTGTCCGGTGGTCAGGGCAACTACTTGAGTTGTACTTAGCGTAACGAGCTGTCCGGTCGTCAATGCGGCCACGCCCGCTGTCGCGAGCGCTGCGACCTGGCTGGTCCTGAGCGCCGCGACATCACGCGTCTCAAGCGCCGCGACCTGGCTGGTGGTGAGTCCGGCGGCGAGCTGACTGGTGGTCAGGGCGACGACCTGGGCGGTGGTCAGGCCGACCACCTGATCGGTGGTCAGGGCGGCGACCTGGGCGGTGGTCAGGGCCGCCACATCGGCGGTGGTCAGCGCCGCGAGGTCGCGGGTTTCCAGGGCGGCCAGACGCGAGGTGGTCAGGGCCGCCGCCTGGGCGGTGGTCAGCGCCGCCACCTGGGCGGTGGACAAGGCCACCACCTGATCGGTGGTGAGTCCGGCGGCGATCTGCGCGGTGGTCAGCGCGGCAACCTGGGCCGTGGTCAGGCCGACCACCTGGTCGGTGGTCAGGGCGGCGACCTGGGCGGTCGTCAGGGCGGTCAGCTGGCTGGTCCTGAGCGCCGCGACATCACGCGTCTCAAGCGCCGCGACCTGGCTGGTGGTGAGTCCGGCGGCGAGCTGACTGGTGGTCAGGGCGACGACCTGGGCGGTGGTCAGGCCGACCACCTGATCGGTGGTCAGGGCAGCGACCTGGGCGGTGGTCAGGGCCGCCACATCGGCGGTGGTCAGCGCCGCGAGGTCGCGGGTTTCCAGGGCGGCCAGACGCGAGGTGGTCAGGGCCGCCGCCTGGGCGGTGGTCAGCGCCGCCACCTGGGCGGTGGACAAGGCCACCACCTGATCGGTGGTGAGTCCGGCGGCGATCTGCGCGGTGGTCAGCGCGGCAACCTGGGCCGTGGTCAGGCCGACCACCTGGTCGGTGGTCAGGGCGGCGACCTGGGCGGTCGTCAGGGCGACGACCTGGCTGGTCCTGAGCGCCGCGACATCACGCGTCTCAAGCGCCGCGACCTGGCTGGTGGTGAGTCCGGCGGCGAGCTGACTGGTGGTCAGGGCGACGACCTGGGCGGTGCTCAGGCCGACCACCTGATCGGTGGTCAGGGCAGCGACCTGGGCGGTGGTCAGGGCCGCCACATCGGCGGTGGTCAGCGCCGCGAGGTCGCGGGTTTCCAGGGCGGCCAGACGCGAGGTGGTCAGCGCCGCCGCCTGGGCGGTGGTCAGCGCCGCCACCTGGGCGGTGGACAAGGCCACCACCTGATCGGTGGTGAGTCCGGCGGCGATCTGCGCGGTGGTCAGCGCGGCAACCTGGGCCGTGGTCAGGCCGACCACCTGGTCGGTGGTCAGGGCGGCGACCTGGGCGGTCGTCAGGGCGACGACCTGGCTGGTCCTGAGCGCCGCGACATCACGCGTCTCAAGCGCCGCGACCTGGCTGGTGGTGAGTCCGGCGGCGAGCTGACTGGTGGTCAGGGCGACGACCTGGGCGGTGGTCAGGCCGACCACCTGATCGGTGGTCAGGGCAGCGACCTGGGCGGTGGTCAGGGCCGCCACATCGGCGGTGGTCAGCGCCGCGAGGTCGCGGGTTTCCAGGGCGGCCAGACGCGAGGTGGTCAGCGCCGCCGCCTGGGCGGTGGTCAGCGCCGCCACCTGGGCGGTGGACAAGGCCACCACCTGATCGGTGGTGAGTCCGGCGGCGATCTGCGCGGTGGTCAGCGCGGCAACCTGGGCCGTGGTCAGGCCGACCACCTGGTCGGTGGTCAGGGCGGCGACCTGGGCGGTCGTCAGGGCGACGACCTGGCTGGTCCTGAGCGCCGCGACATCACGCGTTTCAAGCGCCGCGACCTGGCTGGTGGTGAGTCCGGCGGCGAGCTGACTGGTGGTCAGGGCGACGACCTGGGCGGTGGTCAGGCCGACCACCTGATCGGTGGTCAGGGCAGCGACCTGGGCGGTGGTCAGGGCCGCCACATCGGCGGTGGTCAGCGCCGCGAGGTCGCGGGTTTCCAGGGCGGCCAGACGCGAGGTGGTCAGGGCCGCCGCCTGGGCGGTGGTCAGCGCCGCCACCTGGGCGGTGGACAAGGCCACCACCTGATCGGTGGTGAGTCCGGCGGCGATCTGCGCGGTGGTCAGCGCGGCAACCTGGGCCGTGGTCAGGCCGACCACCTGGTCGGTGGTCAGGGCGGCGACCTGGGCGGTCGTCAGGGCGGTCAGCTGGCTGGTCCTGAGCGCCGCGACATCACGCGTCTCAAGCGCCGCGACCTGGCTGGTGGTGAGTCCGGCGGCGAGCTGACTGGTGGTCAGGGCGACGACCTGGGCGGTGGTCAGGCCGACCACCTGATCGGTGGTCAGGGCAGCGACCTGGGCGGTGGTCAGGGCCGCCACATCGGCGGTGGTCAGCGCCGCGAGGTCGCGGGTTTCCAGGGCGGCCAGACGCGAGGTGGTCAGGGCCGCCGCCTGGGCGGTGGTCAGCGCCGCCACCTGGGCGGTGGACAAGGCCACCACCTGATCGGTGGTGAGTCCGGCGGCGATCTGCGCGGTGGTCAGCGCGGCAACCTGGGCCGTGGTCAGGCCGACCACCTGGTCGGTGGTCAGGGCGGCGACCTGGGCGGTCGTCAGGGCGACGACCTGGCTGGTCCTGAGCGCCGCGACATCACGCGTCTCAAGCGCCGCGACCTGGCTGGTGGTGAGTCCGGCGGCGAGCTGACTGGTGGTCAGGGCGACGACCTGGGCGGTGGTCAGGCCGACCACCTGATCGGTGGTCAGGGCAGCGACCTGGGCGGTGGTCAGGGCCGCCACATCGGCGGTGGTCAGCGCCGCGAGGTCGCGGGTTTCCAGGGCGGCCAGACGCGAGGTGGTCAGGGCCGCCGCCTGGGCGGTGGTCAGCGCCGCCACCTGGGCGGTGGACAAGGCCACCACCTGATCGGTGGTGAGTCCGGCGGCGATCTGCGCGGTGGTCAGCGCGGCAACCTGGGCCGTGGTCAGGCCGACCACCTGGTCGGTGGTCAGGGCGGCGACCTGGGCGGTCGTCAGGGCGACGACCTGGCTGGTCCTGAGCGCCGCGACATCACGCGTCTCAAGCGCCGCGACCTGGCTGGTGGTGAGTCCGGCGGCGAGCTGACTGGTGGTCAGGGCGACGACCTGGGCGGTGCTCAGGCCGACCACCTGATCGGTGGTCAGGGCGGCGACCTGGGCGGTGGTCAGGGCCGCCACATCGGCGGTGGTCAGCGCCGCGAGGTCGCGGGTTTCCAGGGCGGCCAGACGCGAGGTGGTCAGGGCCGCCGCCTGGGCGGTGGTCAGCGCCGCCACCTGGGCGGTGGACAAGGCCACCACCTGATCGGTGGTGAGTCCGGCGGCGATCTGCGCGGTGGTCAGCGCGGCAACCTGGGCCGTGGTCAGGCCGACCACCTGGTCGGTGGTCAGGGCGGCGACCTGGGCGGTCGTCAGGGCGACGACCTGGCTGGTCCTGAGCGCCGCGACATCACGCGTCTCAAGCGCCGCGACCTGGCTGGTGGTGAGTCCGGCGGCGAGCTGACTGGTGGTCAGGGCGACGACCTGGGCGGTGGTCAGGCCGACCACCTGATCGGTGGTCAGGGCAGCGACCTGGGCGGTGGTCAGGGCCGCCACATCGGCGGTGGTCAGCGCCGCGAGGTCGCGGGTTTCCAGGGCGGCCAGACGCGAGGTGGTCAGGGCCGCCGCCTGGGCGGTGGTCAGCGCCGCCACCTGGGCGGTGGACAAGGCCACCACCTGATCGGTGGTGAGTCCGGCGGCGATCTGCGCGGTGGTCAGCGCAGCGACCTGGGCGGTGGTCAGGCCGACCACCTGGTCGGTGGTCAGGGCGGCGACCTGGGCGGTCGTCAATCCACCGGCAATCTGGCTGCTGGTGAGGGCGGCGAGATCGCGCGTTTCGAAGGCTGGTATCTGGGCGGTGGTGAGGGCGGCGAGTTGCGCGGTGGAGAACGCCACCATGTCACTGGTGCCAAGGGCAACGAGTTGTGTGGTGGTCAGCGCCGCGATTTGCGCAGTGGTCATGCCCGAGATGACTGAAGCCATTTTTGTGTCCCCGCAGACTTCCCTTGCCCTGAGGGAAACCTGAAAAATGTTTAGAAACAATCCGTAATGGTGTTTTTTCGGGATAGCCAACGAACGTGTGGAGACGGCTCGACGGGGTATCTCTCTTACCCTATCGGCGCGTGCGAGGGAAACTTGAGTACCGCGGCGGCGAAATTCACCATCTATTTTTCGGCGGACCGGTTGATCTCCCGGTCTGCGCTTCTCCGCCCGAGGCAGGCCGCCGCTGTGCTGTGGGGCAAGGCAGGGCGCCTTGCCAGGGCGGGGCACGTTCCTCTCTGCACGAGCGGCGGGGGTGCGGCGCGGCGAGGCGATCCGATCCGAGCTGGCGTGCGGTTCGTTTGAGGGCGAGCGTGCGTCTTTGCTGCGTCGGACCGTCAGCGTTCCGGTTGAGGTTGCACGGTGGCAGGCGTGCGCCTCGCCATCGTCGTCAGAAGCGCGGCGCTGGTGCGCGTGTTGGCGGGCGGTGGCGGTGAGTCAGTCGGACTGTGCAGCATCCATCGGCGCGGCTGCCGGGGCGGCGATGCCGATGGAGGAAAGGTCCAGTCCGGCCTGTTCGAGCTGACCACGCAGATCGACGGCGGCACCACGCAGGAGCCCACGTGTGTCGGCGTTGCTGGCGATCAGCGCCAGCGTGATCTGCTTGCCCTGGATGTGCAGGCGTGCTTCGACTTCGCCGAGACTGGGAAGCGTCAGACGCAGGCGGGTTTGCCATTGCTCGGCGCCGTCGTCGCCAGCGCGTTCGCGCCGGCGGCCCGGATCCTCGATCTGCCACTCGATTTCCTGGCCGGGCCAGACCTGTCCCTGCCAGGAAAAGTTCTGCGTCGCGAAAGCCTCAAGTTGCTGCTGCACCAGCACTTGCGCCTGCTGGGCGATGGGCTGGGCGGGCTGGGAAGGCGACGACGACTGCGTGGGCTGGGTGGACTGGGGCGTTTCGGAGGCTTGCGAGGCTTGAGAAGAGGGGGTCGACTGAGACGGTTGGGGACCTTGAGGCGCCTGCGATCCGTGAGCAGCGGGAGAAAGCTCGGGCGTCCGAGGCGTCGGCAAGGCTTCGGAAGGCTGAGCCGACTGAGCCGACTGAGCCGCCGGGGAGGGCTGGCCAAGCGGGCTGGCGGCGCCCTTCGCTTCGAGCGGTCGACTCGCGGTCTGCGCGCTGTTGGCGCCGGGACTGGCCATGCTCTCGGGTGTGTCGGCAGAGGCCAGTCCCAGTTGGCCGGCCGGCACCTGTGGGGGCAGTTTGCCCTGCGGCTCCTGCAAGAGTTGTGCCTTGCTGTAGCGGCCCTCGATCCAATCGGCCTGATGCGATTCGTAGAACATGCCGCTCTGCGTGATCGCCTGTTCGAGCAGCGGTAGCAGGTCCCTGCCGCTGGTCGGCGGACCGGCAGCAAGCGGCTGATTGCTGTTGAGCGGCAGCGCCATGGTGCCGCCCTTGAGGTCGCGCGCGCCGGCAAGCAGATTGCTGATCAACTGGCCGGTGCGACTCAAGCTGGTGGCCGCCGCTTCGTCGTTGCTCTTGTTGCCGTCGGCTACCCCGCGTGGCACGACAGCCAGGGTCAGCTTGCCATCGCTCTCGGCGACTTCCAACTCGATAGCGTCTCCGCTCTTTGCGGCAAATGGCAGGGCGAGCGTCACGACGCGCTGGTTGATCAGAGCCCGGTACGTGCCGTTGGGCATCAGGGACTCGATTTCAGCGAGCAGTCGTTGCCCGGCGACCAACCCGGAGAGCTTGTCGGTGATCTCCTGCGTCGGCAGGGCCGGCCGCAAGGCAGGATCGGCTGCCGGTTGCAGGCGGTTGGTCACGTCGGCGCGGATCATTTCTTCAGGCGGCGGGTCGCTCTGCGCGCAGGACGACGCGCAGTTCGTTCAGGCGCGCCTCGACCAATGGCCTGATGCTCAGGTCGCAGCGCAGACAAGCCTCGATGACGAGTCGGGCGCGCTCCTCCGACGCACGCGAGAGATCGCTGGTCAGAGTTGCCGGAAGGCTGTGTGCCAGTGCGCGACGGGCAGCCTCGCGCTCGGTCAAGGTTTCCCAGTCACCGGCCGCGGCGGCACCCAGCATCTCTTCGGAGAGCGCCAGCAAGTGTTCCAGTGCGCTCAGCGAGGACGTCATGCGCCGGGCTGCGGCAGCGCGTCGTGAGGGATCTGACGCCAGGCGCTGTGAATCTCCTCGAGCAAACCGGCGACTTCTTCCAGCGCGCCGGGATCGTTATCGACGTTGGCCCGGAGGAGGCGCAACACCAGGTAGTCGTAGAGCGCATCGAGTCGCTCGGCGATTTCGCCGCCTTTTTCAAGATCCAGGCTCACCTTCAGGCCGTTGGCGATAATGTCGATGGCCTTGGAGATGGCTTCTCCCTTGACGGCGATCTGTCGCTGCTGCATGGCCGCCCGGGCCTTGCCGATGGCCGCCTGAGCGCCCGCGAAGAGCAGCAGGATAAGACGGTGCGGGTCGGCAACCTCAACGGCAGCATCGACGCCGACCTTTTGATAGGCGGATATCGCTTGGCGCGCATTACCGAACATTTGGGATCCCTATTTGAAAGTAGGCAGGTTGGCGAGCTGTTGTTCGAGGAAGGTACTGGTTGTGGTCATCCCGGCGATCAGCGTGTCGAGTGAACTGAATTGTCGGCGGTAGCGGGCTTCGATCTGGGTCAAGCGACTTGATATCGCATCGGATTGTTTGCCGAGATTCTGGATCGATGCGCTGAGCCCCTCACTGCGCGCGGCAATCAGCCCGCCGGTACCGACCAGCGTGTCGGCTGCCAGCTTGGTGGCGCTGCCGTAGGCGGCAACCAGCTTGGCGACGCCGGGCAGGTCCTCGCTGATCGCCTTGCCGAGTTTGGCCGTGTCGACGGTCACTTTGCCGTCCTTCTGCAGACTGACACCGATGTCCGACAGGCGTTGCAGCTTGGCGCCCGCGAGATCGGTGGGTACCTTGCCGAAGGCTGTCCGGATGGCGTTCTGCGCCGAACGTAGCGTGTTGTCACCGTTGAGCGTGCCCGCCTTCCTGGTGGCGGCATCGTAGCTGCCGAGACCGTTGGCGGTGCTGTTGAAGTCGTTGAGGGCCTTTACCAGGGCGTTGACCCCGGCGGTCAGGCTGGAAGTATCCTTGCTGATCGTCAGCGTCGTGCTGAGCGATGTCACGGGTGCTTCCGGGCCCTTCAATAGCGTCAGCGTGACGCCGTCGAGCGCCGTCGTGACGGTGTTGGTGGTGGCCTCGATGGCAATGCCGTTGAGCTTGAAGGCCGAGCCTTGCGCCGCCTGCGACTGCACGAAGGGATCCGTGAGCGGCACCGGCACCGCATTCGGGTCATAGGCCAGACTGGCGATTCCCGAGAGCTTGATGAACTGGTTGCTGCCCGCCGTATCGCTGGTGAGGACGAGCTGCTTGCCGGCGGTGCCGTTGATCACCACCGCGGAAACGCCGGTACTGGCGCTGTTGATCGAGTCGCGGATCGCCTCTGGGGTGGCGCCGTCGGCGATTGTCACGTCGGTACTCTTGAAAGGGCTGGCGCCGGGCGGCACACTGTCGAGAGAGATGGTGAGCTTGCCGCCCGTGGGCAGGGTACTGCCGGTCCCGGAAAAGGGCGTTGCGGCACCGGTGGCCGTCATGATGCTGTGTTGTTTCGCGAGCCGCGTCACCTCCAGGCTGTAGGTGCCGGCAACGGCGCTCGCTGCGGTGCTGGCCGAGGCGATCGTCGCGTCGCCGAGCGCGGCCTTGAAGACCGAGAATTTCTGCAGGGCGGTCGTGCCGATCGCGGGAACGAGGTTGCCGGCCGCGGTCTGCAGCGCCGAAACCGCGCCCTGCAGCGAGCCCAGTGCCGAGATCTTGGCCTGAAACCCTGCCTCCTTCTTGGCCAATGCGGTCAGCGGTGCCTGTTCGACCGTCATCAACTGAGTGACGATGCTATTTACATCGATCCCGCCTGTGGACAGTGCCATGATCTTCTCCTGCGACCCTCAAACCTGCCAACACCGCCGGTCGCGCGTCGTCAGGCCGTCTGCTTCACGAACAAGCCTTTGATGCTGTCCAGCGTCTTGGCGATGGCGAGCATCTCTTCCGACGGCATCTGGCGAATGACTTCCTTGGTGGCCCGGTCGATGATCTTGACGACCAGTTGCCCGGTGTCGTCGTTTACGCTGAATTCCAGGTTGCTGTTGATCGGCTGGACGAACTCGCCGACGCTCTTGACAGCCGCTTCGACCTCCTCGCGCTCGGGCTGCGAGGACAATGCCGGGGGCGACGGGTCGGGGGTTTTGGCGGCGGTGCCGACGGGTGTTCTGAGATCGCGTGTTGCGCTGCTGAGCACCGGATTGCCCTGAGGGGGCAGAGTGGCGCCACTGGGTTGGATGTTCATCTCACACTCCTTGAGGAAGAACCACCGGGGCGCGACCGCTTAGCCGCGTTCGCGCCCCCGATGTTACCGCTATTTGCGCTTGCTCGCTGATGCTTATCCGCGCAGCAGTGACAGCACGTTCTGCGGCAGCGAGTTGGCCTGCGCCAGCATCGCCGTGCCGGCCTGCTGCAGGATCTGCGCACGCGTCAGGTTGGCGGTCTCGGCAGCGAAGTCGGCGTCGAGGATGCGGCTGCGGGAAGCCGTCAGGTTCTCGGACGTCGTCGCCAGATTGCTGACGACGCTGCTGAAGCGGTTTTGCACGGCACCCAGGTTCGCTCGACTCGAGTTGATGTTGGCGAGTGCCGAGTCGATGGTCGCGATGGCGTTGGCGGCGCCGGCGGCGGTACTGACGTCAACACTCGCCACACCGGAGCCGAAGCTTGCCGTCGCCGCCGTGTAGGCGGAGGTGAGGCCTGCCAGGGCAATGTCGGAACCGCCCAGGGTGATGCCGGCGCTTCCCGAAGAACTCAGCGAGATCTTCCCGCGCGTGACCGCGGCATTGGTCGACGCCGTGGCGGAAGCGCCCATCTGATCGGCGCTGAATCCGGTGGCCGTCACGGTGGCCGCCCGATTGGTCAGACTGCCGCTAATGCTGATGGCTTGGCCGGCGCCGGTCGACAAGGTGATCAGGCCTGTGGTGCCGTCGACGGCAGCGGTGACTCCGGTCTTGCTGGTCAGCGCATTGATGGCGTTGCCGACGTTGGTACCTTGCGTCAAGGCGTCGGTGCCGGCAGCTACGGCGCCGACGTCGTAGCCATTGATCGTCAGGTCGCCAGCGGCCAGGGCCGTGAAGGTCGTCGGCGCGGCGGCGGCGGCGATGTTGCCGCCGGCGCCCATCGTCAGGCCGGTATTCGCCAAGGTGGCCCCGGTACCGTTGGCGATCAGGCTGATGTTGCGGCCATCGGCGGCGCTCAGCGAGACAGCGCCCGTCGTCGTACTGAAGGTGGCGGTGACGCCACTCTGGTTGGCGACGGCATTGAATGCGGCGGCGATGTTGGCGCCCTGGGTCACGGCGTTGGCGCCGGCGGCGATGTTGCCGAGCTTGACGTTATTGACGTAGATGTTGTCAGTGGCGTCTCCCGCGATGGCCACCTGGGCGGTGTTCGCGGCGCCGGTCAGCGTCGTGGCGCTGGCCTTGGCCGTGACGCCGGTCGAACCGGACACAGCATTGAAGGCGGCCGCCTTGGAGATAGCGCTGTCGTTGCTGCCTGCCGCGGAGACGCCGTCACCGATGCTCGGTCCGATACCGTAACCGTTGACGGTGATACCGCCGGCGGCGAGGACGCCGGTGCTAACGGTACCGGCCGTCGTTGCCGAGTACGAGGAGGTCGTGCCGACGCCAAGTGAATCGGCTCTGGCGCTGGAGATCGAGTTGATCGAAATCTTTTCACCGGCGTTGGCGCCTACCTGGAAAGCCTGCGAGTTGAACGTGCCGTCAAGCAGCTTGACGCCGTTGAACGCGGTCTGCCCGGCGACGGTGTTGATCTGCTGTACCAGCTGGTCGACTTCCTGCTGCAGCGCGGCGCGGTCGGTGGCGGTGTTGGTCGCGTTGGCGCCCTGCACGGCCAGTTCGCGCATCCGCTGCAGCGACTCGGTGATGCTCTGCAGGCCGCCTTCTGCTGTCTGCGCCAGCGAGATGCCGTCGTTGGCGTTGCGCGATGCCTGATTGAGGCCGTTGATCTGCGAGGTCATCCGGGCCGAAATGGCCATGCCGGCGGCGTCGTCCTTGGCGCTGTTGATGCGCAAGCCGGAAGACAGGCGCTGCAGCGAGGTGGCCAGCGAAGTCTGCGACATGTTGAGGCTGCGTTGCGAATTCAGCGAGGCAGCATTGGTGTTGATGACTTGGGGCATTTTCCTTCTCCTACCGTGGTGAAAGTGACTTCGGGTTTCGGTGACCTGCCTGGCGAGGCATCTGCCGGCCCATCCTGTGTGGCGATTTCTTCGCTGACAACTTTTCTTACGACCGGCTGCCGGAAAACTTTAGAAATATTCTGCGGACTGGCCGTGCAAGTCTCTTATCGGCAATCGAGCGGCGAAGTTGAGGAAAACCGTCTGTCTCGCCGCTTGGCCGAGGCTTGCCTGGCCGGTGTTCGGCACGCGGTCGGCGTCCGCCGGGGCCGGTGCCGAAGCGCTTTGGCACGCCGACTGAACTCTGTTCTCAGCGACGGTCCGAGGTGGTTATAATGACTGTCGGCGTGGCATGGCCATCCGTGTCGCTGGTCGGGCCGCCCAGTGGCGAGCCGCCACCCGGAGTGCCAGGCGCGGGAGTGGTGCCGATCGTGGAACGGCAATGTCCGACGATCTGGCCGATCCGGTGTGCCGGCAGCAGTCGCGCTGCCTCGCCGACAGTCACGAGCGCCGGTACGCTGCCGGTCTTCTTTTCTGTTTTCCAGTGTGCGCTGACGTTTGTGGATGGTATATGCGGATCCTGCTCTGTAACGACGATGGCTACTTCGCGCCCGGGATCGACCATCTGGCGCGCGCGCTGTCAGATCTGGCAGAGATTACCGTGGTTGCGCCCGAGCGCGACCGCAGCGGGGCGAGCAATTCGCTGACGCTCGACCGCCCGCTGTCGCTCAGGCGCGCGGCGAACGGCTTCCACTACGTCAATGGCACGCCTACCGATTGTGTACATCTGGCGGTGACCGGCATGCTCGACGAGCTGCCGGACATGGTCGTCTCCGGGATCAATATCGGCGCCAACATGGGCGACGACACGATCTATTCGGGGACTATCGCGGCAGCCACCGAGGGCTTCCTGCTCGGCGTTCCATCGCTGGCCGTGTCACTGTGCAGCAAGGCCGGCGAGCACTTCGAAACGGCGGCGCGAGTGGCCCGCGAATTGGTCATCCTGTTGCAGAGACAGTCGCTGCATGAACCGGTGCTGCTCAACGTCAATGTCCCGGACGTGCCCTACGAGCGACTGCGCGGCTTCGTCGTCACCCGCCTGGGCAAGCGCCACAAGGCGGAGCCCGTGGTGCGGACGATCTCGCCGCGCAATGAGACGGTCTATTGGGTGGGCGCCGCCGGTGAGGCGCAGGATGCCGGCGAGGGCACCGACTTCTACGCGGTGCAGAACAATCAGGTTTCCGTAACGCCGCTGCAGATCGACCTGACGCACAGCGCGCAACTGTCGCTGGTGCGCGACTGGCTGGCGCCATGAGCGGCGCCGTTTCCGGTTTCGGCATGACCTCGCAGCGCACGCGCACGCGCATGATCGAGCGGTTGCGCGAGCAGGGGATCGTCGACGAGGAGGTGCTGGCGGCGATCGCCGCGGTGCCGCGGCACATCTTCGTCGAAGAGGCGCTGGCCTCGCGCGCCTACGAGGATACGGCGCTGCCGCTCGGCTTTTCGCAGACGATCTCGCAACCCTACGTGGTGGCGCGAATGATCGCAGCGCTGCGCGCCGGTCGCCAGCTCGGCAGGACGCTCGAGATCGGTGCCGGCTGTGGCTACCAAGCGGCCGTTCTCGCCCAGTTGACGGACGAAGTCTACGCGATCGAGCGCATCGAGCCGCTGCTCGCCAAGGCGAGGATCAACCTGCGTGCCATCAAGCAACTCAAGGTGCGTCTGAAGCACGCCGACGGCCAGCTCGGCCTGCCCGAGGCGGCGCCATTCGACACGATCATCGTCGCCGCGGCGGCGTCGCGGGTGCCACCGGCGCTGTTGCGCCAACTGGCGCCAGGCGGTCGGATGATCCTGCCGGTGGGTGGGGCGACGCAGTACCTGGCCCTGATCGAACACCGCACCGAGGGGTATGTCGAAACGCGTCTCGACGCCGTTCGTTTTGTTCCGCTACTTTCGGGAGTCGAATGAAGGATCAATGGTTTCTTGCGCCGCGAGGCTGGGCTCCGGCGCTGACGGTGATGCTCATCGTCGCTGGCTGCGCCAGCAAGTCGCCGGCGCCGGTGGCCGATCGCAGCGGGCCGTCGGCAGCGTCGCAACCCGTGGCTGCTGCGGTCGTCGGCAAGGATGGCTATGTCGTGAAGAAGGGCGACACGCTGTATTCGATCGCGCTCGATCATGGGCAGGACTACAGGGATCTGGTCGCCTGGAACGGGCTCGAGAATCCGAACCGGATTCTCGTCGGTCAGTCGCTGCGCGTGCGGCCACCCGGCTCGACGAACGGTTCGGACGCCGTCGTGGTGCGGCCGGTGGCTACGGCCTCGGCGGTCGAGCAGCGCTCGCTCGACGGCAGCGGCGACCTGCTCAAGCGTGAGCCGAAGGCGGGCAAGGAGCCTTACTCCGATCAGGCGCTGGCGCGCGCGCAGGCGCAGGCTGTGGCTCAGCAGAAGCCGGTGGAGCCGGTGCCGGCGGTGGCTTCGGCAACGGCTGCAGTCGTGGCGAAGCCCGAAGCGAAGCCGGCGGCACGCGGCGAAGGCAAGCCCGACGTCCCGGTCGAGCCGCCACCCGTGGACGCCGGCATGGGCAGCGAGGAGATCGTCTGGATGTGGCCGGCCAGTGGCAAGCTGGTCGGCACGTTCAGCGAGGGCGGCAACAAGGGTGTCGATATTGCCGGCAAGGCCGGCGACCCGGTACTGGCGGCGAGTGGCGGCAAGGTCGTCTATAGCGGCGCCGGTCTGCGCGGCTACGGCAAGCTGGTGATCGTCAAGCACAACAACAATTTCCTCACCGCTTACGCGCACAACAAGACCGTATTGGTCAAGGAGGGGCAGAGTGTCGGCAAGGGGCAGAAGATCGCCGAAATGGGCGACACCGATGCCGACCAGGTCAAGCTGCACTTCGAGGTGCGACGTCAGGGCAAGCCGGTAGACCCGCTCAAACACCTGCCGCCGCGCTGATCATGGCCGGTGAGTTCGACTTCGATCCTGATTTGCTCGACGACTTCCAGGCGTCGGAGTTCTCGGCTGAAGTGCCGCTGCCCGAACCCGAACCCGAGCCGGAGGGTTTTTCCTCGCCCCCCGAGGTGGAACTGCTCAATGACGTTACGCAGCACTACCTGAACGCGATTGGCGCCAAGCCGCTGTTGTCGCCGGCCGAGGAAGTGAACTGGGCACGGCGTGCCCGTGCCGGCGAGTTCCCGGCGCGACAGAAGATGATCGAGCACAATCTGCGACTCGTCGTCAATATCGCCAAGCATTATCTCAACCGCGGCATCCCCTTGCTCGACCTGATCGAGGAAGGAAACCTCGGGCTGATCCACGCGATCGAGAAGTACGACCCCGAGCGCGGATTCCGCTTTTCGACCTACGCCACCTGGTGGATCCGGCAGAGCATCGAACGCGCGATCATGAACCAGTCGCGGACGATCCGCCTGCCGGTGCATGTGGTCAAGGACATCAATCTGGTATTGCGCGCCATCCGCCACCTGGAGTCAGCCAGCGGGCGCGAGATCTGTCCCGACCGGATCGCTCATCTGATCGACCGGCCGGTCGAAGACGTGCGTCGCGTGATGGCGCTCAACGAGCGTATCGCTTCGCTCGATGCGCCGTTGCAAGTCGATCCCAGCCAGACGGTGGGCGACCTGATTGCCGACGAGAGCCTGCTCGATCCGGATGAACTGCTGCAGTCGAACGAACTCGGCGAATTGTTGAGGAACTGGCTGGGGCAACTCGCCGGCAAGCATCGGCAGGTTCTCGAGCGTCGCTATGGTCTCGGCGGCAGCGAACCCTCCACCCTCGAAGAGATCGCCTTCGACCTGAATCTGACACGCGAACGCGTTCGCCAGATCCAGATCGAAGCGCTCGACCACCTGCGGCGCATCATCAGGCGCCGTGGCGTGACCTCGGAAAACCTCTTCTAGCGCGTGCCGGCGAGCGTGTTGCGCGTCTCGCGCAACGCTTCGGCGAGTTGGAAGACGGCCATTGCGTAAAAGCTCGAGCGGTTGTAGCGCGTAATCACATAGAAATTGTCGAAGCCGAGCCAGTAACCGGTCGGCGCTCCCGGGCTGACGAGGTCGATCAGTGCCGCCGGTCGGTCGGCATCGCCGGCCGCCAGAACGGTGTCCGGAACGACACCCTGGCTGGCCAGTTCGCGTACGCTCAGCGCCGGTTTGATGCCGGCGGCGATGAGCATCGCGGGATCCCCATTGACGCTCGCCGGAACGGCGACCGGAGCGTCTTTCTGCCAGCCATGCTGCTGCAGGAAGCGGGCGACGCTGCCGATGGCGTCTACGTTGCTGTTGCGCAGGTCGATGCGGTCGTCGTTGTCGAAGTCGACGGCGAAGCGGCGCTGACTGCTCGGCATGAACTGCGGGATGCCGATGGCGCCGGCATATGAACCCTTGATTGAGAGCGGACTGAGGCCGTTCTCGCGGGCCAGCAGGAGAAACTGCTCGAGTTCGCTACGGAAGAACTCCGCCCGCGGCGGGTAGTGGAAGGCGAGAGACGAGAGAGCTTCGAGGACGCCGAAACTGCCCATGTTCTGGCCGTATTCGGTCTCGACGCCGATGATCGCGACGACGATCTCGGGTGGCACGCCGTAAATCGCTGCGGCGCGTTGCAGCGTCACTTCGTGCTGTTGCCAGAAGCGCTGGCCGCCATCGACGCGGCGGCTGTTCACGAAGCGTTCGCGATAGCGTTGCCACGAACGCTGCTTTTCCGGAACCGCCGGCGGGCGGATCGCGCGCAGCACGGTGGCGTTTGGCCGGACCGCGGCGAACTGGCGCGTCAGGTGGGCCACGTCAAAGCCGTAACGTTCATGCATCTCGATGATGAAGGACTTGACTTCCGGTTCCTGGCTGAATCCGGTTCCCTGCTGGGGATGGCCGGAGACTGGCAGGAGGCCGCCGAGCAGCGCCAGGCACAGCGTGGCAGGCAATTTTCGTTTCAAGCTTTCCTTCTCCTTTGCGGTGGCAGTCGGTGCAGGCATTGCTGCAGTTGGCCGAGCCTGGCGTCGCCCTGGCAACCGTAGCGCAACTCGGCATAGCAAGCGGCAGCTTCGCTGGTGAGCTGAGCCAGATCGGGTCTTTCGCGCGCTACACGTTGCGCGAAGGCCAGCGGTCCTTCCCATTCGGCGCGGGCCATGCCCCGTCGCGCGAGTTCCTTGCAGTAGCGTTGCCAGGCACGCTGCACCGGATCGACTGCCCGGCGCGCGGGCAGGGTCCATAGGGTGACGATCAGGAGTGCCGTGCCGCAGAGGACGGCCAGCGTGGCGGTCATCTTCTGCCAGTCCGCGTCGGCCAGGCCGAGTCGGGACAGAACCTCGCGCTGACGCTGAGGATTGTACCCGAGTACCCATTGATTCCAGCTGTTGTTGGCCGCTTCCCAGCGGTTGCGCAACTGGCGCAGCCAGTCGGCATCGATCCGGACGACGACCGGCAGGGGTTCGCCCTCGGGTAGCGCCGCGGCAATGCCCTGTTCGATGCGCGCCGGAGCCACCGCTGCGGTTGGATCGACGCGTACCCAGCCCTGCCCGGCGAGCCAGATTTCGGCCCAGGCGTGTGCGTCCGACTGGCGTACGGTGAGGTATCCATCGACCGGATTGACTTCGCCGCCCTGGTAGCCGGCGACCACGCGTGCCGGAACCCCCGCTGCCCGCATCAGGAAAACGAAGGCCGAGGCGTAGTGCTCGCAGAAACCGCGACGCGTGGTGAACAGGAATTCGTCCATGGCATCGGGGCCGAGCAGCGGCGGCTGCAGGGTGTAGTAGAAGGGCTCGTGGCGGAACTTCGTCAGCGCGGCCTCGGCGATTTCCCGCGGCGGCAGCGACTGCCACTCGGCGGCGAGGGCGCGCGTGCGCGGGTTGAACTGGGCGGGCAGGGCCAGGGATTGCTGCAGGACAGCCGCTGCTTCAGCGACGCTGGCGCGATAGTCGAGCGCCGAGACGAACGAGACTCTCGACCGGACACGCAAGGGCTCGCGGGCCAGGACTTCGAGCGTCGGTGCCAGGCGGCTGTCGGGCGGCAGGCGGGTCGGCACGTCGAGAGCCAGTAGCCAGCGCTGGTTGTGCGCCTCGAGGATGCTCGTGTAGGCATGCACCTGGCCGCGTGCCTCGATGAGCGGATCGGCTCGCGCCGGTCCGCCGGCCGGCGGACGTGCGCGCCAGGTCAGTCCGTCATAGTCGTCGAACACGGGTCCGCGCCAGTAGAGATCGGCCTTTTCCGGGACCTCTCCGGCGAACTGGCTGCGGAAGGCGATCGCGCCGGACTGGGTCAGGCTGCTGATCGAGCCCGGCGACATCTGCTCGGACAGGCCGCTGAGGGCCGAATAGGCGTCCTGCGGCAAGCCCCAGAGCGGACCGGAGACGCGTGGGAAGAGGAGGTACAGGATCAGCATGAAGGGCAGCGCCTGAACCAGCAGCAGGCAGGCCAGGCGGGCGATCGCCGCGACCGGCTGGGCGCCGCCGTGCACCCGGATCAGGGTTGCCGTCAGCAGGGTGATGGTGGACAGTAGCCAGAGGCCGGCGGGGATGCTCTGTGAATAGAAATAGTGGGTAAGCAGCAGGAAGTAGCCGAGCAGGATCACCACCATCGCGTCGCGCCGGTTGTCCATTTCCAGTGGCTTGAGCGCCATGAAGACGACCAGGAGCGCGACCCCCGGATCCTTGCCAAGCAGGGTATGGAACTGCCAGGCGATGCCGGCGACGCAGCCACCGACCAGTAGCGCCAGTGCCCAGCGCGCCGGCAGCGGGCGCCGCCGATACCACAACCAGGCGCGCCAAAGAAGGGCGCTGCCGACGAGTGCGCTGAGCCACGGAGGCAGGTGCTCGGCGTGCGGCACGGTAGTCGCCAGCGCGGCGGCGAGCAGCCAGGGCACGGCGCCGAGTTCGAGCGCGACGCCCGGTCTGCGCCTCACCGGGTGGGCTCGCCGTGCAGCGCCAGCGCCTGCAGGCAGGCTGCGCGATGCGTTGGGCCCTGCGCCGGGCGCAGGAGATGTCCCGGCAGGCGCAAGCCGTAAAGTGCCTGCTGTTCCTCGGCGGCCAGGATCCAGCCGGCAAGGATCGACAGTCGCTCTTCCGGATCCCGGTTGCCGGGGGTCAGCGCCCAATCGAGCCAGAGTTCGTCGGCGGCACCGCCGGCGAACTCCTTGACCAGCAGCGGCTGTTCATCGGATCGTCGGGCGACCGCTTTCCAGGCGATGTGGCGGGTCGGGTCGCTGGCCTGGCGTGGCCGCAAGCCCGCGAAGTCCTCCAGACCGCCTTCGCCGTGGCGGCTGTCGGCGTGTGCTGTCGACGCCGCCGGCGGCAGCGGCGTACGAATCGGCCGAGGATAGACGATGCACGAGAAGGTCGGATGCAGGTAGCTCCAGGCGCGGAACAGGCCGAGTGGATAGCGGCTGGTCAAGGTTATCCTGCCGGGGTCGAGCCGGCCGCGGCGTGGCGCAGCGTGCGGAATGGCGACCGTTGCGCGTCCTGCGGGCGGGACCTCGGCCCTGACCACGGGTTGGTGCGAAAAGGCGAACTCAAGGGCGCGACGCGGCTGTGGGCGGGTGTTGTCGATCGCCAGGGGAAAGTACGCGCTTTCGCCAGCGAAGACGGCTTCCGCCCGTGCGGGGGTCAGGCGCAGGCCGAACAGGTTGTGGAAGGTATGCACCATGGCGACGATGCCGAGCCCGGCGAGCAGGAAAATCAAGGCGTGACCGAGGCTCAGGTTGTAGTTGATCGCACCGATCAGCATGACGGCGAGGACGATCGCGAAAACGATGCCGCCGCGCGTTGGCACGATGAAGATCCGGCGTTGGGTGAGCACGATCGGTACCTGCTCGTCACGACCCAGGCGAAACAGCCAGCGCTGAACGGCTGCGAGTGGGCGCATCAGGTCAGTGGCACGGAGCGAATCAGTGCCGCCATGTCTTCCGCTGCGGCCTGTCCGCCGCTGAGCAGCCGCAAGCGGTGACGGGCGACGGCGGGCAGGACCGCCTGTACGTCTTCCGGCAGAACCATGCTGCGGCCACCGGTGAACGCCCATGCGCGTGCCGCCGCAAGCAGCGACAGGGCTGCCCGTGGGCTCAGCCCATGGACGAAGCGCGGCTCGTTGCGCGTCGCCGCCACCAGCAGTTGCAGGTAGTCGAAGAGGGCCGGTGCGGCGTAGATGGCCGCCGTCTGTTGCTGCAGGAGAGCGAAGTCGCCGGGGGCCACGCGGGCAGCAAGCGCCGGCAACTGTTCGCGCCTGCCGCCGCTCTCGAGCAGTGAGCGTTCGGCAGCCTGGTCCGGGTAACCGAGCTCGATGCGCAGCAGGAAGCGGTCCAGTTGCGACTCGGGCAAGGGGAAGGTACCGACCTGACTCGATGGGTTCTGCGTGGCGATCACGAAGAAAGGTTCCGGCAGCGGCCGGGTCTCGCCTTCGGTGGTCACCTGCCCCTCTTCCATCGCCTCGAGCAGGGCGCTCTGCGTCTTCGGGGTGGCGCGGTTGATTTCGTCCGCCAGCAGAATCTGACAGAAGACCGGTCCGGGCAGGAAGCGGAAATCGGCCCGCTCGCGGTCGAAGATCGAGACGCCGAGAATGTCCGCCGGCAGCATGTCGCTCGTGAACTGGACACGTGAGAACTGGAAACCGAGGAGGCGGGCCATGGTATGCGCAAGAGTCGTCTTGCCGACTCCGGGAAGGTCCTCGATCAGCAGATGGCCTTTTGCGAGCAGGCAGCAGAGGGCGAGCCGCGTCTGCGTGCTCTTGCCGAGAACGACCGCGTTGGCGGCGGCAAGGATGTCGGCGAGAACGGATTGTGGGTTGGCGGGCAGCATGGCTTGTCGTTCCGGGGTAATTGGGATGATAATAAACCATCGGCCGACAACTCGATTCCCCGCAGATTTCGCCGCCCATGGAGGCCACGATCTGCGGCAGAAAGGCAACAGTGACCAGCACTGCATTCATCACCCACCGCGACTGTCAACTGCACGACATGGGTTCGTACCATCCGGAATCGCCTGAGCGCCTGAGCGCGATCAGCGACCACATGATCGCGCAAGGGGTGGATTCGTATTTTGTCTATCACGACGCACCGTTGGCCAGCTTTCAGCAACTCAAACGCGTCCATTCGGCAATGCACCTGGAACGTCTGAAGCGCGCCTCACCCGAACTGGGTATCGTGCACCTCGATCCGGATACGGCGATGAACCGGTACACCTGGCAGGCGGCGCTACGAGCCGCCGGGGCCGGGGTGCTGGCGGTCGACCTGGTAATGGCAGGGGAGGTGCAGAACGCGTTCTGTGCGGTGCGTCCGCCGGGTCACCACGCCGAGCGCGCCACGGCGATGGGTTTCTGCTTTTTCAACAACATTGCCGTAGCCGCGGCGCACGCGCTCGAAGCGCACAAGCTGTCGCGCGTGGCGGTGGTCGATTTCGACGTCCACCATGGCAACGGTACCGAGGACTGCTTCAAGGGCAACGAGCACGTGCTGATGGTCAGTACCTTCCAGCACCCGTTCTACCCGTACAGCGGTACGGAGCATCCCGCCGCCAACATGCTCAACGTTCCCCTTGGCCGGGGTACCGACGGCGAGGAGTTCCGGCGCGTGGTCAGCGACCTGTGGATGCCGCGTTTGCGCGAGTTCCAGCCGGAGATGATTTTCATCTCAGCAGGTTTCGACGCCCACTACGAGGACGAGATGGGTGGCCTGAGTCTGCTCGAGAAGGACTATGCCTGGGTCACCGAACAAGTGAAGCAGATTGCCGATGAGAGCGCGCAGGGACGGATCGTGTCGATGCTCGAAGGCGGGTACTCCCTGTCGGCGCTGGCGCGCAGCGTTGTCTGCCATCTCCGGGTCCTGGCTGACTTCTGAGTGCTCAGAGGCTGCGCCGCCGCCGTCCACCAGGGCTTGGTGGGCGGCGTTTTTCATGGTCAAGTCGCCCGCCTTCGGTTAGAATCCGGGGCCTGAGCCTTGATGGCAAGACCTTTTTCGCGGGTTCCTTTTCATGACCATGATTACTGGATCGATCGTAGCGATCGTCACCCCCATGCACGCGGATGGCAGTCTCGACGTGCCTGGCTTGCGCCGTCTTGTAGACTTTCATGTACAGGAGGGTACTGACGCCATCGTCATCGTCGGAACGACCGGCGAGTCGCCGACGGTCAATTTCGACGAGCACTGCCAACTGATTCATGTCGCCGTCGACCAGGCATCTGGCCGGATTCCGGTAATTGCCGGCACTGGCGGCAACTCGACGGCTGAAGCCATCGAACTGACACGCTTTGCCAGTCAGGCGGGCGCCAGCGCCGCGCTCTCGGTCGTGCCCTACTACAACAAGCCGACGCAGGAAGGACTGTATCGCCACTTCCGGGCGATCGCCGAGGCCGTCGACATTCCGGTGATCCTCTACAATGTGCCGGGGCGCACCGTTGCCGACATGAGCAATGACACCGCCCTGCGCCTGGCAGCCATTCCGAACATTGTCGGAATCAAGGACGCAACCGGTAACATGGACCGTGGTGTCGAGCTGATCACCCGCGCACCCGAGGGCTTTGCCGTCTACAGTGGCGACGACGCCAGCGCCTGCGCCCTCATCCTGATGGGCGCACAAGGAGACATTTCGGTGGTTGCCAACGTAGCGCCGCGCCTGATGCACGAGATGTGCGCGGCGGCGCTCGCCGGTCAGGCGATCCAGGCGCGCGCCTTGAATGCCCGCCTGCTCGGTCTGCACCGGCAGTTGTTCTGCGAGGCGAACCCGATTCCGGTCAAATGGGCATGTCAACAGCTCGGCCTGGTCGAAAGCGGGTTGCGGCTGCCGCTGACGCCGCTGTCGCCGGAGTATCACGAACGAGTGCGAGCTGCCCTGTATCAGGCTGGCGTGGGCATCTAGAGTCAGGGTGAACAAATTGAATTCTGTCGTCGTTGCGCGCGGTGCTGTTGCCGTTCTGCTGATTGGGCTCGCCGGCTGTACGGGTTCGCTCCTCGAGCCAAAAAAGATCGAGTACAAGACCGCGTCCGCCAACAAGGTGCCGACGCTCGAGGTGCCCCCCGACCTGACATCGCCGACGCGCGACGACCGTTATGCCGTTCCGGATACCAGTGGCAAGGGTGCGGCGACGTTCTCGGCGTACAGCGCCGAGCGTTCGCCCCAGGCCCGAGCGCAGCAGAAGAGCGATGTCCTGCCGGAGGTCGATACGGCGCGTATCGAGCGTTCGGGCAATCAGCGCTGGCTGGTCGCCTCGGGTTCCCCGGACAAGCTTTGGGGGCCCGTCAAGGACTTCTGGCAGGAGACCGGGTTTGTCATCAAACTCGAGTTGCCGGATGCCGGCGTGATGGAGACCGACTGGGCCGAAAACCGCGCGAAGATCCAGCAGGACTTCATCCGCAACATCCTCGGCAAGGTGATCGACTCGGTCTACTCGACGGCCGAGCGGGACAAGTTCCGCACCCGCCTCGAGCCTGGAAGCACGCCGGGAACCACAGACATCTTCATCAGTCATCGCGGGATGTACGAGATCTTTGTCACCGAAGGCAAGGATCAGACCAAGTGGCAACCGCGTCCCGCCGATCCGGAACTGGAAGCGGAAATGCTGCGCCGCCTGATGGTTCGCCTCGGCAGCGAGGAGAAGCGCGCGACGGCTGCCATGCAGGCAGCACAGGAGAAGCCCCTCGAGCGTGCCAAGATGACGCGCGGGCCTGACGGGAGCGGTACCCTCGAGGTCGAGGAGTCTTTCGATCGCGCCTGGCGGCGTGTTGGGCTGGCGCTCGACCGGGTCGGCTTTACGGTTGAGGACCGCGATCGTTCGCGGGGTCTGTATTTCGTTCGCTATGTGGATCCGGAAATCGACAACGAGAAGAAGGAGGAAGGCTTCCTCTCGAAGCTGAACATCTTCAAGTCGAGCTCCAGCGGCAAACCACAGACGCAGTATCGTATCTTCGTCAAGGACGACGCCAGCAGGTCGACGGTCCAGGTGTTGACGCTCGAAGGTGGCGTCGATCAGTCCGAGACGTCGAAGAGGATCCTCAGCCTGCTCTACGACCAGTTGAAGTGATGCGTTTTGCATCGCTGGGCAGCGGCAGTCGCGGCAATGCGCTGATTGTCGATGCCGGCGAGACGAAGCTGCTGGTCGACTGTGGCTTCTCGGCCCGCGTGGCGACCGCCAGACTTGCCCGTCTGGCGGCGGCGCCGGAGGATCTGACGGCAATACTGGTCACCCATGAACACAGCGATCATGTGGCGGGTGTTTTCGCGCTCGCGCGGCGTCACCAGCTCACCGTCTATCTCACCCACGGCACATATGTGGCGGCGGCGCGTGGCAAGAGTGCCCTGCCCGCATGCCGGGTGATCGACGGACATGCGTCCTTCGCCATCGGTAGCCTCGAAGTGTTGCCCTTTCCCGTGCCTCACGACGCGCGCGAACCGGTACAGTATGCCTTCAACAACGGCCAGCACTGTCTTGGCGTCCTCACCGATACGGGCTCGATCACCCCGCACATCGTCGACATGCTCCACGCTTGTGACGCGCTGGTCCTCGAATGCAACCACGACCGCGCGCTGTTGGCGGCGTCACGTTATCCAGCGGTTCTCAAGGAGCGGGTCGGGGGGCGATACGGCCATCTGGAGAACGCACAGGCGGCAGCCCTGCTTGGCCAGGTGGAAACGCGGCGCTTGCAGCATCTGGTCGCTGCCCATCTGAGTCAGGAGAACAACCGCCCGGAGTTGGCGACCCGGGCGCTTGCTTCGGCCCTGGGCTGCAGCGAAGACTGGATAGGGGTTGCCGATCAGGAGGATGGATTCGGCTGGCGGCAGATCATGTGAGCGGCGGGCCAGTCTGTCGACGAGTCTGAGCACAAAAAAAGCCGGCGCAAGCCGGCTTTTCGCTGATGCCAGAGCAGCTATTACTTCTTCATTGCATCTTTGGCTGCATCGGCAGCGCCTTGCGCAGCAGCGCCGGCAACTTCCTTGGCCTTGTCCATGGCGGCGTCGGCGGGTTTGGCGGCATCGGCGGGCTTCGCAGCATCCGCGGCCGGAGCAGCCGCAGGAGCAGCGGCAGGAGCGGCAGCCGCAGGAGCAGCGGCAGGAGCGGCAGCGGCAGGAGCAGCTGCAGGAGCAGCAGCCGGCTTGGCTTCTTCCTTCTTGCCACAAGCGGTAACAGCAAGAGCGATCAGCGCAGCAACGAGGAGGGAGTTCTTCATGTGGGGGTTCCTTATCGACAATGGAAAGATTACAACGAGCCAAAAGCTGAATGGTTGACCGGCTAGCACGTCGATCAACTGATTATTCTAACACTGATCAACGACCCCGCCGCCATTATTGTTGTGCGTTGCAATACCGCTGCTCGTTCGGCGTCGCTGCCGACGAGCCCTGTTTCGGGCTGATCATTGCCTCGCCTTGCCGTGCTGGCGGTAGCCGCCGTCAGGATCGCCAGCTGGTGCCACTCAGGCAGGCAGGTGGCGAGGTACGGTTCGCGCTACTCGCGGGTGATTCGCTCCATTTCCTGGGTTGTCGGTCTCCAGGTCCCCTCGGGAAACCAGGACAAGGGGTTGATCCACCCGAAGGCAAGGGCGAAAAAGAGCACGATAAGGGTGATGAACAGCAGGAATCCCAGTGTGCCAAGAATCACGTGGTCGGAGAGCAGATTGCGGGCTGTGCCCCGCAAGCCGAGATAATCGGCAAACGAGACCTGGCGACGGGCGCTGGTTACATCTCCGTCGTCCTCGGCGCCGACAAAGCGAAAATCGCATTGCCGGCAGCGATAAGGCGCCTGATGCTTGATGCGCAGCGTGATCCCTTCGCGCGGACCGCGCCGCCGTGAACGGCGGACGTCGTCGGAGAGGCAGTTTGGACATTTCATGGGTGCAGGGAAGGCTCGGGACGTTCGTCAGGCCTTGTGGCCATTCTCCACGCGGGCATGGAAACCTGGATAGCCTGTCAAGTATACACACCCCGCAGAAACGCGCGTGCGCTTTTTTGCGCACATCCGATGGTGGACAGGTGGTACACGGTCTGCCGTCGCTACCGCCAGCGATCGGCGCCGAGGTGCTACACTGGTTCAACCATGCGCACGCGATCATTTCTGGGGACGTTTCTCACTTCGCTAGCCGCTCCGGCCGCCGCTGGTGCTTTCGCGATCGGCAGCGACTTCGCCATCGGGTCGTGGGTTTCGCCGTACGGCCTACCGCCGCCGGCGATAGTGTACGACGCGTTCGGCCGTTGCCTGATGCCGCAGAACTGCCCCGACTACGAGCAGATGCGGCGCTTTCTCGATCGCTACGAGCGCAACCACGGCCAGCTTTTCGCGCCGCGCGGCCAGACGGTCGAGCCACCCGCGCAGCGGCGCGATGTCGCGCCGACACCGGAAGCCCACATTCAGCCGGCCTACCGCGCCGCGAGTCAGATCCGACCGGAATACGAGAAGGCGGGGACGCGAGTTGACGTCAGCCCGCGGGTGGGCCGCTAAATGAGACCGAGCGCCGGCACGCGGGGCGGAACGCCGGCGCGTTGAATTCCATGCTGCAAGCCGCCGTCGGCTATCTGCTCCTCCTGGGTCTGGCATGGACCATCTCCAGCCAGCGATCCGCCGTCCCGTGGCGAACCGTCGTCGGTGGCATTTGCCTGCAGTTCGCGCTCGCCGTGACGATCTTTCGGCTGCCCGGTGCGCGGGAGGCGTTTGCGTCGTGCAACGACGTCCTCCTGGCCATCGCCGCCGCAAGCCGCGCCGGGACGAGCCTCGTTTTCGGCTTTCTCGGCGGCGCCCTGCTGCCATATGCGGAGACTGCTCCCGGGGCCAGTTTCGTTCTCGCCTTTCAGGCATTGCCAGTGGTTCTGGTGATGAGTGCCCTGTCGGCGGTGCTCTATCACTGGCGCGTGCTGCCGATCATGGTGCGCGCGTTCTCGGTGGTGCTCGAGAAGACGCTGGGCGTCGGCGGGGCGGTCGGCATGTCGACGGCGGCAAATGTCTTTGTCGGTATGGTCGAGGCCCCGCTGCTGATTCGTCCCTACCTCGCCGGCGTCAGTCGGGGCGAACTGTTCGTCATCATGACGGCCGGTATGGCCGGTGTTGCCGGCACGGTTATGGCCCTTTACGCCAGCGTACTCGGGGCGATCGTCCCCGATGCACTCGGTCATATCCTCGCCGCCTCGTTCATCAGCGCTCCGGCGGCGATCGTGTTTGCCGTGCTGCTGGTGCCTCCCGAAGGCGAGCCGACCGGGCGCCACCTCTCTCTGCCGCAGACTGACCGGAGCACCATGGAGGCCATCACCCGTGGCACCGGCGAGGGCGCAACGCTGTTCATCAACATCGTCAGCATGCTGATCGTCCTGGTGGCTCTGGTGAGCCTGGCGAATCAACTCCTGGGTTTGCTGCCGGTGGTCGATGGCACGGCCTTGACGCTGCAGCGTCTGCTCGGCTGGCTGATGGCGCCGCTGGCCTGGATGGCCGGCATCCCCTGGGATGAGTCGGCAGTCGCCGGTTCGCTGCTCGGAACCAAGACGGTCCTCAACGAACTGGTCGCCTATCTGGACATGGCCAGGCTTTCTCCGGACGCCCTGGCGCCACGCAGCCGGATCATCATGACTTACGCGCTGTGCGGATTTGCCAACCTTGGCAGCCTCGGGATTCTGCTCGGCGGCATGTGCGCTATCGCGCCGGACCGGCGCAGCGAAATCGTCGAACTCGGTCCGCGAACCCTGATCTCGGGGACTCTCGCGACACTGTCTTGCGGCAGCGTCGTGGCGCTGTTGTTGTGACTGACGGGCGAGGCGCCTTTCGCGATCGGTGGGTGGCGGGTGGCTGACTTCCCGCAGGTCAAGCGACGCGGCGACGACGGTTGCCAGCGGCCGCCAAGCAGCGGGTAGTCGCTCAGGACTGCTCGCTGACGCCTGCCGACGCGAAGCTGGCCATCTCGTTGAGGAAAGCGGCGGCGGCGCGGACCAGCGGCCAGGCGAGCGCGGCGCCTGTTCCTTCGCCGAGACGCAGGCCGAGGTCGAGCAGCGGTTCCGCCCGCAAGGCGCGCAGTTGCGCCAGATGACCCGGCTCGGCCGAGCGGTGGCAGAAGACGCAGTAGTCAACGATCGCTGGCGCGATGCGGGCGGCGACGAGCAGCGCCGAGGTGACGATGAAGCCGTCGATCAGCAGCAACATCCTCCGCTCGGCGGCGGCGAGCATGGCGCCGGTCATCATGGCGATCTCGAAGCCGCCGAACTCGGCCAGTACGGTCAGCGCGTCGGCGTCGGCTGGCAGCCCCGCGCGTTCGGCGGCTCTTGCCAGCAGCGCCTGTTTGCGTGCCAGCCCGGCGTCGTCTAGGCCGGTGCCGCGGCCGACACAGTCGGCGAGTGGCGTACCGGTCAGCTGGTGCGTCAGCAGCGCGGCGGCGGCGGTGTTGCCGATTCCCATTTCGCCAAAACCGATTACCCGGCAGCCCTGTTCCCCGAGGTTGTTGGCGATCGCCGCACCACGTGCCAGGGCGGCGTCGCGCTCGCCGCTGCTCATTGCCGCCTGCTCGATGTAGTTGTGCGTGCCGAAGGCGACTTTCGCGTCGACGAGACCGTCGCGCGGCCCGAACGCGTGCGCGACGCCAGCGTCGATTACTTGCAGTTGCAGGCCGTTGTGGCGAGCGAAAACGTTGATCGCGGCTCCTCCGGCGAGGAAGTTCTCGACCATTTGCCAGGTGACTTCCTGCGGAAAAGCCGAAACGCCGGCGCAGGCGGCACCGTGGTCGCCGGCGAAGACGAGCAGCTGCGGGTTGTCGAGACGTGGTGTCAAGGACTGCTGAATCTCGCCGATCTGCAGCGCCAGACGTTCGAGCTGGCCGAGTGACCCGGGTGGCTTGGTCTTGCCGTCGATGCGGGATTGCAGGCCGGGAACAACGGCGATAGGCGGAATGGCAAAGTGCATGATTTGGCGAGGCCCCTGGAAAGCCGCCGATTATACCCATCACGGGGCCATGATAAGCTTGCAAGTATGCGAGAACTGATCATTGGTGGGGCCCGTTCGGGCAAGAGCCTGCTGGCCGAGCGGCGCGCCGGCGACAGCGGCTTGCGCGTCGTTTACGTGGCGACGGCGCAGCCTCTCGACGCCGAGATGTCACGCCGTATCGCGCAACATCAGGAAAGACGTCGGGCCGACTGGGGATTGGTCGAGGAACCGCTGGAACTGGCCGCTGCACTACGCCGGCACGCCGCGCCGGACGTCTGCCTGCTGGTCGACTGCCTGACGCTGTGGTTGTCGAATCTGCTGTTTGCCGGCGACACGGCGAGCGGGGCGGCAGCCGGTGAAACGGCAAGCTGTCAACGCCTCTCCGGGGCGATCCAGGCGCTGAGCGACCTGCTTCCCCAGCTGCCGGGGCAGGTCATCCTGGTCTCCAACGAGGTCGGCTCGGGCATTGTGCCGATGGCGGCGCTGGCACGGCTGTTCGCCGATGAGCAGGGCCGACTGAACCAGCGCATGGCGGCGGTCTGCGACAAGGTCACCCTGGTGGTCGCCGGCCTACCGCTCAGCCTCAAGTAGCCCGTTCCCGGCCACCGTGATCGGTGCTATTGTCGCCGTTGTCTGACAACTTTGCCCCAACGAGGAGCCGACGCCAATGTACAAGCGAATCATGGTTGCTGTGGATGAGAGCTTCATGACCAGTCAGGTGATGGAAGCCGCGATCGAGTTGGCCAAGGCCACCGGCGCGCAGGTGGCGATCTGTCATGCCATCGACGAAACGATTCTTGCCCAGCGCGAAGTAGCGATGATGCTGCCGAACAGCGTCGGCAAGACCGAGGCCCGCATGCGTCTCGGCGCGGAGGGTTTTCTCGACAGACTGCTGCAAACGGTTCGCTCGGCCGGGGTCGAGGCGGAAATCAAGCTCGTCGAATCGGAGCAGAAGCATGTTTCGGACATGCTCATCGATGCGGCGGGCGAATGGCAGGCCGATCTACTCGTCGTCGGCACGCATGGGCGACGCGGCATCGAACGCTTCTTCGTCGGTAGCGTCGCCGAGCGTCTGGTGCGCAAGGGACAGACATCGCTTCTGCTGGTGCGCGGCGAAGAGCCCGACGAGTAGCACTTCTCCGCCTGGCGCGATCAGCGCATCGCTTGCGCCGGGATCCACTCGGCCAGCGCCTGCAGGTCCATGTGCTGCTCGACAGCGTCGGCGAGGCGGTCGATGTCGGCCTCGCGCCGCTGCCGTGGATCGAAGTCCTGTGTCGGTCGGTGGCCGGCCCAGGCGAGCAGCGCTGCCAGTGCCGGCGGGGAGTCGAAGAGGCCGTGGCAGTAGGTCGCAAGAATCTGCCCGTCTGCCGAGAGCGCACCGTCAGGTTGACCGTCGAGGATTGCCGCCGGCTTTTCGAGGGCTGCACCGCGGGTGACCCCCATGTGGATGCGGTAACCGCCGATAGCCGGCGCAGCGGGCAGCATCAGGTAGCCGCTGACGTTCTCCAGCGTCTTCTCGGTGGCCATTCGCGTCGCGTAGTCCAGCCAGCCCAGCCCCGGCATGCTGCCCGGAGGACCCTCGAGCCCCAGCGGATCCTGCAGTTCGCGGCCGAGCATCTGCAGGCCGCCGCAGATGCCGATGACTTTGCCCCCGTAGCGAAGGTGGCGGCGGATTGCTTCCTCCCAACCCTGCGCGCGTAGCCAGGCGAGGTCGGCCTGCACGGCTTTCGAGCCCGGCAGGACGATCAGATCGCAGGGCGGTGGCGGATCGTTGGGGCCGACGAAGCGGAAATCGACTTCCGGGTGGAAGCGCAAGGGGTCGAGGTCGTTGTGATTCGAGACTCGCGGGTAGGCCGGGGCGACGACGCGCAGAGCGGCCGCCGCCTTCTGCATCGCGGCGCGGGGTACGGCATCCTCGGCATCGAGGTAGAGACCGTGCAGGTACGGCAGAACGCCGAGCACGGGCTTGCCGGTGCGCTGTTCGAGCCAGCGCAGGCCGCTTTCGAGGAGGCCGATGTCGCCGCGGAAGCGGTTGATCACGAAACCCTTGACGCGCGCCTGCTCGGAGGGCGACAGCAGGTCGAGCGTGCCGCACAGATGCGCGAAGACGCCACCGCGATCGATGTCGGCGATCAGGATCACCGGGCAGTCGACCGCTTCGGCAAAGCCCATGTTGGCGATGTCGCGGTCGCGCAGATTGATCTCGGCTGGGCTGCCGGCGCCTTCGACGAGCAGGCACTCGTACTGTGCCGAAAGGCGCTGCCAGGACTCGAGCACGGCTTGCATCGCGCGCGGCTTGTAGGCGTGGTAGTCGCGCGCATCGAGGTCGGTGAGCGCCTTGCCGTGAATGATCACCTGCGCGCGCTTGTCGGTCGCCGGCTTGAGCAGCACCGGGTTGAAATCGGAATGTGCCGGCAGGCCGGCGGCCAGCGCCTGCAGTGCCTGCGCCCGGCCGATCTCGCCGCCGTCGACAGTGACCGCCGAATTGAGTGCCATGTTCTGCGGCTTGAAGGGGGCGACGCGGACGCCGCGGCGGTGCAGGATGCGGCAAAGTGCGGTGACCAGCACGCTCTTGCCGGCGTCAGAGGTGCAGCCCTGAATCATCAGGCTGGGGGTGCGGTGCTCGTTCATCGTAGAATCCGGGTTTCGACCCCCCGATTCTCGCATGCTCACCCCGTCTTTTTCACAATTCCTCGTCGCCGGCATGCCAGCTGCGTTGTCACTGCCGCTCGCGGCGATCGCCGGCGCCGGCCTCGACCGGCTGCTTGGCGAGCCCCGGCGCTGGCATCCGCTGGTCGGTTTCGGTGCCTTGGCCGGCCGTTGCGAGGCCGCCGCGAATCGCGGTGGCTGGCGTCGCCTGCGTGGTCTGCTGGCCTGGTCGGTGCTGGTCCTGCCGCCGGTGGCGCTGGCCGCCTGGGCGATCCCCACGGGACTCGCCGGCTGGGCGACAAACGCGATCCTGCTCTATCTGGCGCTCGGCGGGCGCAGCCTCGGTGAGCACGCCAAGCGTGTTGCCACAGATCTGGCCAACGGCGATCTGGCGGCGGCGCGCGAGCATGTCGGCTGGATGGTTTCGCGGCAGACCGACGACCTTGACGCCGGGGCGGTTGCCGCCGCCTGCATTGAATCGACGCTCGAAAACGGCAATGACGCGGTGTTCGGCGCGCTCTTCTGGTTCGCGCTGCTCGGTGGCCCGGGTGCCGTCCTTTTCCGGCTGGCCAACACGCTCGACGCCATGTGGGGCTACCGCAACGAGCGCTTCGCCGATTTCGGCTGGGCGGCGGCGCGTGCGGACGACGTCCTCAACTATGTTCCGGCGCGGCTGACTGCCGTCTCCTACGCGCTCGGCGGCCGCACGCGTGCGGCGCTGCGTTGCTGGCGCGAGCAGGCGCCGCGCTGGAAAAGCCCGAACGCCGGTCCGGTGATGGCCGCCGGCGCCGCTAGCCTGGGTCTCGTGCTCGGTGGTGCGGCGATCTATCATGGCCGGATGGAGGAGCGCCCGCAACTCGGCGAGGGCCGGCCGGCCGGCGGGGCGGACATTGTGCGCGCGCTGTGCCTGGTGCGTGGCAGCCTGCTGTTGTGGCTGGCCATCCTGCTTGCCTGGGGCCTGGCGCGTGCTTGACCACGGCGGCCGTCTGCGCGCGGCAGCACGCCAGTACGCGCCCTTCTGCGGGGCAGCGCTCGGCGACTGGCTGGATCTGTCGACCGGTATCAACCCGCACGCCTATCCCGTTCCGGAGATCGACGCGGATTGCTGGCGGCGCCTGCCCGAGGACGACGACGGCCTGGAGGCGGCTGCCGCGGCCTACTATGGCAGCGATCGCGGCCTCGCCCTGGCGGGCTCGCAGGCAGCCATCCAGTCGTTGCCGGCGCTGTTCCGGCCGGTGGTCGTCGCCTGCCTGACGCCGATCTACGAAGAACATCCGCAGGCCTGGGAACGCGCCGGCCACAAGCTGCGCCGGCTGTCACAGGCGCCCTTGGCGCGCGCACTGGCGGCGGCGACGCCGCTCGTCGTCCTCTGTAACCCCAATAACCCGACCGCCGGCACGCTGCCGGCCGCTGCCCTGCTCGACGCGGCAGCACAATTGCAGCGACGCGGTGGCTGGCTGATCGTCGATGAAGCCTTTGGCGATGCCACTCCCGACAATTGCGTGACTGCCCTGGCCGGCGGTCCGGCAGCGCCGAACCTGATCGTCCTGCGCTCGCTCGGCAAGTTCTTCGGGCTGGCCGGTGCTCGCGTCGGCTTCGTCTTCGGGGCGCGCGAGAAGCTCGATCTGCTGCGCGAAGCGATCGGTCCGTGGCCGCTGTCCGGGCCGGCGCGCGCCGTTGCCCGCCAGGCATTGGCCGATACCGCCTGGCAGCAGCGCACGCGCGGCGAACTGATCGCCGCGTCGGCCCGACTGGCGGCACTGCTGGCGCCGTTCGGCGGCGTGCAGGCCTGCGCGCTGTTCGCAACCGTGGCCACGCCGCAGAGTGTCGCGCTCTACGAACACCTCGCGCGCCGGGCGATCCTGACCCGGCATTTTCCAGCGCACGGCCTGTTGCGCTTCGGCTTGCCCGGTAGCGAGGCCGAGTGGCAACGCCTTGCCGCCGCACTGGCGAACCTTGCTCCCTGAGATGGAACTGGCATGGAACTGGCGCGCCTTCTCCTCATCGCCTGGCTGGCGGCGGCCGGTGGCCTCGTCCAGGCTGAGGTCGCCGTCGTCGACGATACCGGTGCGACGGTCCGCCTCGCGCAGCCGGCGCGCCGCATCGTCAGTCTGGCCCCGCACCTGACCGAAACACTGTTCGCTGCCGGTGCCGGCGAGCGCGTCGTCGGCACGGTGGAGTACAGCGACTACCCGCCGGCAGCGAGCAGGATCACGCGCGTCGGCGGCTACTCCCGGCTCGACCTCGAGCGTGTCGCGGCGCTGCAACCGGACCTGATCATCGCCTGGCAGAGCGGCAATGCCGCTGCGCATGTCGACCGGCTGCGCGCGCTGGGTTTTCGAATTTACGTCTCGCAGCCGAATCGCATCGACGATGTCGCCAGTGAAATCGAGCGCCTGGGCGTGCTGGCCGGCAGCGCGCCGGTTGCCGGTCGTGCCGCTGAGGCCTTCCGCCAGCGGTTCGCCGGCCTGCAGAAGCGCTACGGCAGTCGGCCACCGGTGCGCACCTTCTACGAGATCTGGAAGCAGCCGTTGATGACCGTCGGCCGCCAGCAGATCATCTCCGACGTCATCCGGCTGTGTGGCGGCGACAACGTCTTCGGCCAGCTCGAGACAATGGCACCGACGGTGACCGTCGAGGCGGTGATTGCCGCCAACCCGGAAGCGATCGTCGCCAGCGGCATGGGCGAGGCACGGCCCGAGTGGCTCGACGACTGGCTGCGCTGGACGACGATCACCGCCGTTGTGCGCGGCAACCTGTTTTTCGTGCCGCCCGATCTGATCCAGCGCCATACGCCGCGCCTCCTTGACGGTGCCGACCGGCTCTGCCGGCACCTCGAAACGGCACGCAGCCGGCGGCCGGCGAAGTGAGGCGGGTGCTGCCGTGCGAGGCGGCAGTGGCGCGCACCGGCAGGTAGAACGGGCAGCCTTCAGCGTGACTTAAGACGCAGAGGGGATGATGCAGGCCTTGTCTTTGAGGAGCGCTCGCCGCAAGGTCGCCGATGCTTGCCAAGAACGGTTGCGGTGGGGATCTGGCGCGAGCTGTGGCCGGCGATTCGCCTGGGCGATGGTCCTCGTCTGTCCACGGGTGTTGCCTGGTATCAGCCAGGTCTGACTGCGCGACAGGCGTCTGGCCTGGTCGCCTCCGCCGGTTGCGCCGCTCTGATTTCCCTGGCTTGGCGACGACCGATCGATCGCCCAGACCGCAACCTGAACGGCAGCAAGGAGGCACCCAGTGCATGGTCAGTCCGCAGCCCCGGCGAGGGCTGCCCAGCGAGCGCCCACGGTCAGTTGTGTCATCCCGGCCTTCAACGAAAACGAGAATCTCCGGCTACTCCTGCCCGGCCTGGAGGCGATCCTCAGGTCGCAGAGTTCGGCTTGGGAGATCATCGTGGTCGATGACGGCAGCACCGACGGGACAGCAGATCTGATGGCCGCGTGGGTGCGGGCGGGCGGCTTTCGATATCTGCAACTGTCGCGAAACTTCGGCAAGGAGGCAGCGCTCAGCGCGGGCCTCAACGCTGCCGAAGGTGACGTGGCGATTTGTCTCGACGCCGACCTCCAGCATCCGCCGGCGTTGATTCCGCAGATGCTGGAGCGTTGGCGAGCCGGCGCCGACATGGTCTGCGCCGTGCGCGCCAGTCGCGACGATGAGTCGCGAATCAAGCGCGTCGGCGCATCCCTTCTGTACCGGATTCTCGGATCGGGAAACCGTATCAGGATCATTGCCGATGCGGGTGACTTTCGCCTGATGGATCGTACGGTGGTCGCCGCGCTGCTCCGCTTGCCCGAGCGCACGCGTTTCATGAAGGGGCTTTATGCCTGGGTTGGCTTCACGACCGAATCGATCGAGTATGTACCGCCAGAGCGCCTGCACGGCCCCAGCCGTTTCAGCTTCCTGCGTCTGGTGACGTTTGCGGTCGACGGAATCACCGCGTTTTCGACACTGCCGCTGCGAGTTCTCAGTTTGTGCGGATTGGTCGTCGCTTTGCTTGCCTTTATGTACGGAACCTACCTGATTATCGAGTACCTGTTCGTCGGCAATCCCGTGTCCGGCTGGACGACCATCGTTACCGCCATGCTCTTTCTGTCCGGCGTGCACCTGCTCGGATTGGGAGTGATCGGCGCCTACATCAGTCGAATCTTCGACGAGGTCAAACAAAGGCCGCTGTACCTGCTACGCAACGACATCGGTAGCGGCCTCGATACGACCGCGCAAGACAGCGACGCGGAATGTTGAAGCGCTTTCTGGCGACCCCTGCCGAGGGTGTCCTGGGGATTCGTTCGCCGGCTTTCCTGTTGCTTGTTTGCGCCTTCTGGCTGGCCGTCCTGGCGGGCATCAGGCCACTCATGCTGCCTGACGAGGGGCGCTACGTCGGGGTCGCCTGGGAGATGCTCAGTTCGGGTGACTGGTTGACGCCGACGCTTGACGGCTTACCCTTCTTTCACAAGCCGCCGCTGTTCTACTGGCTGACCGCGCTGGCCCTGAACCTGTTCGGTGCCAACGGTTGGGCAGCGCGCTCCGCGTCGACGCTTGCCGCGATGATTGCGGTGGTGGCGCTGCATGTCTTCCTCCGTCGGCATGCGGACAAGCGACTGGCCAATCTGGTCGTTGCCGTTCTGGTCACACAACCCTTGTTCTTTGGCGGCGCCCAGTTTGCCAATCTGGACATGCTGGTCGCGGCGATGATTACGTTGACCATCCTCTGTGGAGCACATGCCGTCCTCAGTCTGGAACGTGGGCAGCACTATCGGGCGGCGCTGGCATCGGCCTATGTCTTTGCTGCTCTGGGTGTCCTGGCCAAGGGGTTGATCGGGTTCGTCCTGCCGGGGGCGATCCTGCTGGCCTGGCTAGTCGTCGGCAAGCGCTACCAGGTGATTCGTTCGCTACTGCCGCTGCGCCTGATCCTGCTGTTTCTTGTCCTGGTCATGCCGTGGTTCTGGTGGATGGAGATGTCCCACGGGGGCTTTCTCGATTACTTCTTCGTGTACCATCATTTTCAGCGCTTTGCCGAGTCTGGCTTCAACAGCGCGAAACCCTTCTGGTTTTATGTTCCGGTTCTCTTGCTGGGCACACTCCCCTGGTCTCCGTGGATCTGTCGAGTCTTCTCCAGACGCTTCCTGCAGGACACGCGGCAATTCGCGATGCGCAGCTTGATGGTCATCTGGTTGGTGGTGGTTCTGGCTTTCTTCTCCTGGCCCAGTTCAAAGCTTGTCGGTTACATCCTTCCCGCCTTGCCGCCGCTCGCCTGCCTGATTGCAGATGGTTTTCTCGTCTGGCTGGATGACGCTCAGGGGGCGAATGCACGTGCCTGTCTCGGGGCCAGCTTGCTCGCGGCAGTCATGCTCTGCAGTGGCCTCGTTCTGGGTGTGGCGCTTCGCTATCCCAGCTCCTCGCGCAGCCTGTCCGCTCAGGTGTTGCCGAGCTTTCGCCCGGGCGATCAGATCGTCATGCTTGACGAGTATCCGTACGACTTGCCGTTCTCCCTTGGGGCGGCCAGGAATCCGTGGGTCGTCAGCGATTGGAACAGATCGGACCTTTTCGCCAAGGACAATTGGCGCAGGGAGTTGTACGACGCTGGCCAGTTTGATCAGGTGAAGATGCGCGACAGGTTGCTCTTTCCCGACGAGTTGAGCGCGCGCGCCTGCGGGCACTCGGGTGGTGCCTTGTGGGTGTGGGGAAAAAGGGGTTGGGGTTCCCGCTATCGGTACCTCCGAGATCAGTCCATCGTCTTTGCGGACGACGAGGCGACGCTGTGGCGGGTCGTGGATTTGCATCACGACGTCAACTACTGTGCTGAAATGCCCAATAGCGGCTGAGAACGAAGGTCAGCGCGGCGATCGCAACGAGGATGATCGCCAGGAGCCAGTAGTACGGGATGTCGGTAGCTTTAAGAAGATAGACGAACGCCAGCTCGTTGATCGCGAATCCCCCGGTGGCGATGGCAAAGAACCGCCCGAGTGCGGGTAGCAAAGTTTTCGTCTGCCGACGAAAGGTCAGGAAGTAGTGACCGGAAAAGGAAACGACGAGTGCGATGGACCAGCCGATCAGATTCGCCACAGCCGGCAGGAGGCCCAGGCAGGCGATGCCGGCAACGGCGGTCGTCCAATGAGTCGCGGCGGCCGCGCAGCCGACCGCAACAAACCAGGCGAGTTGTCGCAAGAGTGCTTTCATGATTCCTGCTCACGAAAAGGGTGCTGTCGATCGCCGGTCGGCGCGCAAGCCGCTGGCGATCTGTGCCGACGATTTTGGGATGGCGCCTGGGATCAGTTCAGGGATTATCGAGCTGGCTCGCTGCGACCGTCTGTCGGCGGTCAGTTGCTTGAGCCGAGGGCGGTTCTTCCGGCAGTATGCGCCAGCTCTCGCTGGTTTTCCGGTGGACCGGGGACTGCATCTTAACCTGACCGAGCGTCTGCAGGAGGACGAATTCAGCCGGCCACTGAGCCGTTTGCTGTTGTCGTGTCTGACGCGGCAAATCGATTCCAGTCTCATCACGCGGGAAGTCGAACGGCAGCTGGATGCTTTTGAAGGCGTGTTTGGCAAAGCGCCGGACTTCGTCGATGGGCACCAGCACGTGCACCAGTTCCCGGTGATCCGCGATTGTCTGATCGAGGTGCTCCGGCGGCGCTATCCCGAGTGCCTGCCCTGGCTGAGATCGACCTTGCCGGCGGCGCTACCGACGATCTCCACGCCGTATCGACTGAAGGCGAGCCTGATCGGCTATCTGGGAGGCAGTGCGTTGAAGGAACTGGGTGGTCAGAACGGCTTCCGGATGAATGCGCGCTTGCTCGGTGTCTACGGTTTCAAAGGCGGCGCCGGCGAGTATTGTGGACTTCTGGACCGGTGGTTGGCCGGCGCATGCGCCGGGGACCTGCTGATGTGCCACCCGGCGGCGTCTGTGGATGGCGGCGTTGACTTCGCCGGGCAGCGAGTGGCCGAATACGCCGTTCTTTCTGGAGCGCATTTCTCGCAACTGCTTGCGCAGCACGCTGTCGAAGTGCAGCGGCTGCGACACGGTCACGTCGAGTTACCTCAAAGTGGGAGTTCATGAAGGCATGCTGATGATCCGTCTGGCCCATGCGGCCATTGAAACAGGCACCCCGGGCCGTGATTCACCGAGTAACGGGGGAGGCCGGGAACGATGAATTCTCCGGAGACCGTCGAGCAGGTGCTGCAGCGCTTGCTCGAAGCCCAGAAATATGCCGTTCTGGCGACCGAGAAGGGTGGGCAGCCGTACACCAGCCTGATGGCGTTTGCCGCGACCGGCGATCTCAAGGCGCTGATTTTGCTGACCGAGCGGGGAACGCACAAGTACGCGAACCTGATGGCCAATCGTCGTGTGGCGGTGTTCGTCGACAACCGCGAGAACGTCGGTTCCGACACCCAGCAGGCGGTGGCGATCACCGCGCTGGGCGATGCCGAGGAGGTGGCGGGCGACGCGTGTGTCTGCCTGCGTGACGCGTATCTGGTGCGCCACCCCTACCTGGCCGAGTTCGCCACTTCGCCGTCGTGCGCTCTCCTGCGGGTCAGGGTCAGGTCCTACATCGTCGTCCGGCATTTCCAGGAGGTCGAGGAGTGGTGCGTTGAGCACTGATGTGGCGCCGCTGCTGGTCATTTTCGATTGCGACGGCGTGCTCGTCGATAGCGAACCGATCGCCAGCCGCGTCCTCGCCGAAGTTCTGACCGAGAGCGGTTTTCCGCTCACCCCCGCGCAGGCGATAGAGCGCTATACCGGAATCAGTCTGCCTGCGGTGCTGGCACGGATCGAGTCGGAGTGGGGCCGGAACCTGCCGAAGGGTTTCGTCGCGCATCTTGGTGAACGTGATCGTGCGGCCTTTCGTGCCGAGCTGCAAGCGGTGGCGGGGGTGGCGGAGATGCTCGGCGAACTGTCCATGCTCCGCTGTGTCGCGTCGTCGGGGACGCTCGGGAAGATACGCGGCAGTCTTGAGATCACAGGACTGCTGCCGTATTTCCAGCCGCACCTGTTCAGCGCCGAAATGGTCGTGCGTGGCAAGCCGGCACCGGACCTTTTCCTGCTGGCCGCCGACAGGATGGGTTCGCCGCCCGAGCGCTGCGTGGTGGTCGAAGACAGCGTCGCCGGGGTTCAGGCCGGCTGCGCGGCAGGCATGCGCGTCCTCGGCTTCTGCGGCGGCGGCCATGCCAATCCCGGCTCAGCCGCGTCGCTACGGGCCGCCGGTGCCGCCACGGTATTCGATCGCATGGCGGACCTGCCAGCGCTTCTCAACCGGCAGCAATGACCGGCAGTGGTCGAGCACACGCAGCCGGCGCTGGGTTGGCTTACCGCTGCCGGCTCAGGTCCGGTCGAGGCGTCGTCTCATACCAGCCGATCGAGCCACTCGGCCATGCGTTCGGCAGCGGCCAGCCAGTGGGCGTCGAGCATCAGCGTGTGGCCGGCGCGCGGGATCACCGCCACATCGGCGTGCCAGCGCGCTGCTGTGAAGCCCAGGAGATCCGGCGGAAAAACGGCGTCCGACTGCCCGCCGAGGACGAGGGCCGGTAGCTTGGGTCGGTGCCGCGCAAGGCGCATCGCCAACAGTGTCAGGTCCATGAGGGCGCGCCGCGACTCACCCTGGAAGAGCCCCGCGAAGCGCATCAGATCCTCGCTGCTGGTCTCCTGCGAGTAATACACTTCGCGCATCGTTTCGAGCGTCTGCTCGTTGTATTCGCCGCGGATGGCACGCGCCTGCTGGCTGAAGAACGACGGTTCGGTCAGCGCGATCTTCATGGTCGCGCCAAGAATGCCGGTGGCTGGTACCGGGGCCATCAGGATCGCCGCGCGCGCCTGATGGCGCTCGAGAAAGCGCTCGACGACGACGGTACCCATCGAGTGGCCGATCAGGACCGCCGGTTCATCGAGATCGTCGGCCACCTGCGCCAGATCCTGCGCATAGTCGTCAATCCCGAACGAGTCGAGCCGCTCGCGCCCCTCGCTCTTGCCGTGGCCCGAGAGGTCGAGCGCGTGGCAGTCGAAGCCCTGGCGGCTGAACCAGGGCAGGAAATACTCGTCCCAGCAGCGGGCGGTGGCATAACCGCCGTGGACAAAGATCAGATGGCCCGAAGACGTGGTGCCGACCGCGGGTCGGTGCAGGGTATGGAGGCGTCGAGGTTTCATGGGCGAGGGGTGTGTCACGGTTCGGCAGGGCTGGTCGCGAAGGGTGCGGCGCAGGGTATTCAACGGTTGTCGCCCAGTATCTCAGGGTCTTGCCGGTTGAGGCAAGGCCACGACGAGCGTCGGCGTGTCGGTTCTCGATAGCGGAAGCATACCGCCAGAGCCCTGATCGCCCGCGCGCATGACAAACACCTTCTGGTGCAATGCGAGCCGGCCGCAAACGCTCCTTGCCATTGGCGGGAACTTCGGCCGTAAGACGCTGGTGGGCCGCGCATCGTGCCCTTGCAGGTGCACCGCCATGCACTTCGGCGCCGCGATGCGGCGCCGTAGGCGCAGGGGTCGAGGCAGGCCGGTAACGCCGCTGCCGATCTGTCCCTGTTTGGCCTGTTTTCGGACAGAAGGCGCACAATGGCAGTCCTTCACGACTACTCGAAAAGGCCAATGCCTCTCGCGCCGCGCATTCTCGTCTGCCTTGCCTCCGAGCACATCATGCAGAACACGCTGCCTGCACTGCGCCTGCGGCCCGCGCACGTCGTCATCGCGGCCAGTGACGCCGAGCCCGCGCGCAAGGGCGCCGACCAGGTCGGCCAGGTACTGCACGATGCGGGCTGGCCCGCTGGGGCGGTCCGGATTGTCGAGCACGCTCCCGACCATGATCTTGCGAGCGTCGCCCGGTATGCCCGCGAACTTGCCACCGATCTGCAGCATCGGCATCCAGGACTGCCGATCGATCTCAATGCCAGCGGCGGCACCAAGGTGATGTCCTTCGGCTTCCTCGGAGCGTTCGCCGGCCTCGGCGATGCCTGGTATTGCGATGTACGCCACGGCCTGCTCGAACATCTGGGCGGCGCCGCATCCCTGGCCTTGCCGGCCGACATGCTCAGGCTGACCGATGCCCTGCAGATGCAGGGCTATCGCGTGGTCGCCGATCCCACCTGGGACATTGATTTCGCCAGCGCTGCCGCCGCGCGCGCCGACCTGACCGATCTTCTCGCGCGCGAGGCACCGCAGCTGAATGGCTTTTTCGGTTACGTCAATCGCCTTACGCGCGCAGCGCTACCGCAGACCCGGCCCGACGGGAGTCTGACACGGCCCTTCCGGCGCGAAGTTATCGCCGAACGCCAGTTGTTCAGGAGCAACCACGAACTGGCGCGCCTGTTCGAGCAATCCGCCATCTGGCAATGGGACGCTGATCGCTGCTTCGTGTTCGCCGACGAGGCTGCCGCCAGGTACGCTGGTGGCGGCTGGCTGGAGGAGTGGACCTGGCTCACGCTGGCCAGGCTGCAGGCCGACGGTGTCATTCCAGATGGTTACTGGGGCACCAATGTGCGCATCGGCGCCGGCTGTGGGATGCCAGAGATGGCGGGCAACGAACTCGATGCGGCCCTGGTGTGGCGCAACCAGTTGCTGGTGCTCGAATGCAAGACGGGCGTGCAGATCAGCACCGAAGGCGGGAGCCAGGCGATTCTCAATCGCCTCGACAGCCTGCGCCGCCACGTTGGTGGCGCGCTCGGCGAGACCTGGCTGCTGACTGCGCGGCGGCTGCAGCAGGGCCCCGGCTGTGCCGCGCGCGAGCGTGCCCGCGCCTATCGCATCCGCCTGATCGAACCGGAGCAACTCGTGCACCTGCGTACGGAGGTCTGCGAGTGGATGGGTGTCGACGGGCAGCCGTCCACGGCTTCGACGCGCGGCACGGCCGTCGGCACGGACGGGTCCGACTGAAGATTCGGCGTAGAAGCGATTGCGCTGCTCGCGGTCTGGCCAGTGGGCTGGCGAACCGGTGTGGACAGACGGAAGCATGTCCATTCGCCTCGCCGTCGCTGCGCGCTCGCCCGCGTTGGCTGCTGGCGCCGCCGGCTTGATGGCGGTTACGCGCTGCCAACTTCCGGCTCGCCGGTCGCCGCTTGAGTTAGAATGCCGTTTGGCCGTCGAAGATGAGCGGCAATCCATCAACGTTGATCGCTTCTGGAGAAAAGAGATGCAACCACAAGCATTCGATCTGAACGACATCTTCCACGAACCCTCCGACGAGCAACTCGATGCGCTGATGGAAGAGGTTGCCGCGGCGGCGCGCAGGCATTCGCAGTCGGCGCGTGAACAATTGATGCTCCGCCTGCGTGCCGAGATCACCGCGATCAAGCTGCCCAGTCGCGCCGGGAAATGACCGCTGGCGACAAGCCGCGGCTGATCGTCGTCGCCGGCCCCAACGGTTCAGGAAAGACCTCGATCACGCAACAGTTGCTGATGCACGAGTGGATGGGCGGTTGCGTGTACGTCAATCCCGACTTCATTGCCCGCGATGAGTTTGGCGACTGGAACTCGCCCGAGGCGGTCATCAAGGCAGCCGAGCGGGCGACCGAGATTCGCGAACACTGCCTGACGAGCGGTCTCAGCCTGGCCTTTGAAACCGTTCTCTCGGCACCCGACAAGCTCGACTTCATCAGCCGCGCGAAAGACGCCGGTTTCTTCATCCGCCTGTTTTTCGTCGGCACCGACGACCCGTCGATCAACGCCAAGCGGGTCGCCATGCGGGTCATGGAGGGCGGGCACGACGTTCCCATCCCAAAGATCATCGCGCGCTACACCCGGTCGCTGGCTTGTTGCTACTTTGCCGCCTGGCTGGCTGACCGCACCTACGTCTACGACAATTCGGTCGACGACGCCCGCGCCAGGCTCCTGTTTCGCGCTTCCCAAGGTCAGTTGGTGAAAACCTACGGTGAGATCAATGCGTGGGCCAGAGAGATCGCGCAAAGGCTGCTTCCCGTTCTCTCGGACGAACCGCCCGCGTCGCCATTGGCGTGATCTGTCGCCACTCTATTTGCGAAGCGCTGCTTTCCAGTCACGGAAGATGTCGAGGTCCACGCCGTCCCGGTAGTTCAGCAAACCGGGAGTGAAGCCCTTCTTGCCCTTCTTGCCCTTTTCGCCGTACTGCCAGATGACTTGCCTGGTCTTGCGGTCGATCACGACAACCCGGTCGTTCAGGTCGTCCACCACCAGGACATCGCCGGTATCGGGCAGTTCCCGCGCCATCGAGCAGTGGTCCAGCATCCCGTCACCGTCCTTGACGAAGTATTCCCAGGCGATCTTGCGCGTCGCCGGGTCGAAGATCACGACGCTCTGGGCTTCCAGAAATCCGCCACGATGACCTGCTTGCCGTCCACCGTCGGGAAGGCATCCGAGGGGTAGCGGATGTTGGGCGCCTTGACGCTGCACAGCACCTTGCCTTCGCGGGTGATGCGCGAGATCCAGGCGTCCCTGATTGCGGTAACCAGGATGTCGCCGTTGTCCATCGGCGTCGCTCCGTTGGGGTAGGCCAGTTCGTGCGGCGGGTTGTGCCGGCACCGGCCCGGCGTGCCCCATTGGCTGACGAGCTTGTTGTCCGGGGGGTCGATGATCAGCACGCGGCAGTTGCGAATGTCGGCGGTGATGAACTTGCCGTCGGCGAGCAGGTGCGCGTCGTCAGGGTAGTTCAACAGCCCGTCGGCGCTGCCGCGGGTGTCGGGTGTGCCGCAGGTCCAGATGAGTGCGCGCTTTTCGTAGTCGACGAGGTGAACATCGAAGTTGTCTTCCTCGCTCACGGCCAACTGTTTGCCGTCGGCCGAGAAGTTGACGTCTTCGTTGCCGCGATAGACCTTCAGGTTCGGCGAGGGAAATTCCCAGACGATACGCTTGTCGGGCGCCACTTCCAGCAGGCGGTTGTTGCGCCGATCGGCGATGACGATCGGGTAAGGTGGCGGTTTGCCCCCGGACGGCACCGGGTTCTTGCGGTTTCCCGTCACTGGCGGATATCAGAGACTTTCCATCACCACTCGCTGATTCAGCGGCTGCACCGGTCGGGCATTGTCGGCAAAGCGCTCCCGATAGCGCGCCAGTTGGCCGGCGGAGAGCTCCAGCGCTTGCTTGAGCACGATCCAGTCGACGCCCTCGGTGCAGGGCGGGCTGGTCAGGGAACCCGGATAGCGGTAATAGCGGCGCGAGGTCGGCAGGAGGCGGCTGACGTCGACCATGATCCCCGGCGGCGCATGATCGCCGTCGGCACGTGCCGGAATGAGCGGCAACAGTGCGGCCAGCAGAGGGTTTTCGGCGCCAAGGCGAAACAGCACCACGACCGCCAGCAACTGTCCGGAGGGGCTCTTGTGCAGCAGATGCGCAGCCATCGGGAACTCCTCCCCGGCGATGCGGTCGCCACTCGGGGTGTGAAAGTGGAACTGCTGCAGCGCGTAACGCTGGGTGCCGATGTACAACTGGTTGCCATTGCCGAAGCGCACGCGTACCGTGTGCCCGTCGTCGGCGATCTTCAAGGGCGATGCGCGGTAGTCGAAGGTCAGGGGAGGCAGCTTCTGACGCGTGGGGGCAGTGATGTCGATTGGCGACTGCTGGCGCCCGGTCTCGCAGGTCGATGCCCAGGCGTGGGCGGCGGACAGGACAGCCGCCAAGAGAAGCAACACAAGGTGTTTCATGGCGGATGTCACAACGTGCGCTCTGCCGATGCCGCGACGGCTTGCTCAATCCATTGCCGAACCGATGGACGTTGCCATTGTTGCTGCGCGTAGGCAGCCAGCCTGTCGGGTACGGCATCGCCGTTCATGACCAGGCGGTTGAGCATCAATGCCAGGTCTGTGTCGGCAATGCTCCATTCGCCGAAGAGATCGGTTGCGCCTTTGCCGAGCAGCGCGTCGCTGGCGGCAAAGAGCCTGTTGGCAGATGCCCTGGCTGCGTCCGAGAGCGGTTGGTCGCTCGGTTTCAGGAATACCACTTCGGTCGGGCGTTCCTGCCGAATCGCCAGGAAGTCGCTGCGCAGCCAGGCCTGAATCTGCCGGGCCCTGGCACGGGGGCGAAGCGCGCCTGGAAAGATGGCGCGGTAGCCTGGGCTGGGGAAGGCCTCGTCAAGGTACTCGGCGATGGCCGACGATTCGGCAAGGCTGAAATCACCATGCCGCAACATCGGCACGCGACAGGTGAGCGAAGTGGATGCATACTCGGCACTGTAGTTTTCGCGTGCCGCCAGATCCAGCGAGCGGATGGCGAAGGCCAGGCCCTTCTCCTGCAGCGCGACGAAGGCGGACATCGCGTACGGGCTGAGAAAACGCGACTCGACGTAAAGAGTGAGTTGATTGGTGGCCACCGTGGTCTCCTTGCGGGCTTGATTCCCGCGATTATGCGCCCTCCCGATGCGACGCAGGCGCAGCCATCGAAAGTCTCGTCCTGGACGTGTGCGGGCTGGTGGTACGGCGGCAGGTGGCCCTGACCGCCCTTGGTGTGATCATTTCCACGTCACCTGCTGAGCGCTCGCCGGTGGCGCCGCGCAGACCCGTCTGACTGCGCGATGCATTTCTGGAAGGCTTCAGTGTCGTTCTGCTCGTCGACGCGGTGCGCGCGGCGAATGCGCTACCCGATCACGGTGAGCGGGCGCTGGCGCCGATGTGCGCGCTTGGCGCGACTGCCGGAGATCTCGCCGAGGTGCACGCGTGATCCCGGGTCCGCTGGCTAGCCCAGTTCGCGGGCGACCACTGCCACTGAACCGGCGTCCGGGAGTCTGGCGAGGTGTGCGAGCATGTAATCCTTGACCAGGCCAAGCAGTTCATCGACGCGGTTTGCCGGCATACCGATCTCCGCGGCGACGGCGCGTACGGCAAGCAGTTCTTCGGCAATCAGCGAACCGTCGGCATAGGCGACCAGGAGGCAAGTGGCCAGGACCATGTCGCGTTGTGCCGCGGTCGGGAAGGCGCCGGCCGGGTTGATGTTCTGCGTCTCGGTCTGCAGCGAGTCGAAAGCCGGCCAATCATCGGCGCCGTTGCGACAGGCGTCATAGAACTGACGAATCAGCGTGACTTCCTCGGCGGTCCGGGCGCCGTCCACCTGGGCGATGCGCAGCAGTAACTGGGTGGCGGCGACCGTCTGGTCGGCACTGAGCGAAACGTCGGCAAACTGTGGAAACATGGCAACTCCTTTAGAGGTTGATCTGACGCCGGCAATCGGCGAGCCGGGTCTGGACTTCCTGGACCGATAGCGAGCGGAAGCGTTGCGGCAACAGTGAGCGCCGTGAGGTTTCCGAAACGGCCAGCATCTCCATGTAGCGCACCATCGCGACCTCCTGTGGCGGCATGAAATCGTCGATGGCACGGGCCAGGACAGCGGCGGTCAGGGGCGTCCGTTCGCGCTCGGCGAATTCGGCGGCGAGCAGGGCAACGGCTTCGAGATCGGCGTTCGAATAGCCGTCCAGCGCCTCGCAAGCGTCCTGCAGGGCGGCGGCGTCGAGTTCGCGCGCCACGTCGTAGCGCCGGAAAATGGCGCCGACGACAGCCGCCCGTTCGGCGGCCGTTTCGGCGTAGAAGAAGGGGATCTTGCGGTCGAGGCGTCCCGGACGCTTGATGTCGGTATCGAGCTTGTCCGGGCGGTTGGTCATCAGGATGAACAGGACCTCACCGCGGTTCTCGGGGTCGGACATGAACTCCTTGAGGCGGGCGATGACCCGCGACCCGGTGCCGCCGTCGGAGTCGCCGCCGGTGCCGAAACTGCGGTCGCCTTCGTCGATGACCAGGGCAATCGGCCCCATGGCCTTGACTGTCGCCAGTACGCGTTCGAGGTTCGCCTCGGTCGAACCGACCCACTTGGAGCGAAAATTCTTCAGCGCCACGCCCGACAGTCCGGCTTCCTTGAGAAACGCCTTGATCACGAAGGTCTTGCCGGCGCCCATCGGTCCGACCGCCAACAGCCCCATCGGCGCGCGCGCCCGGTCGCCACTGCGGATCAGGCGAGCGATTTCGAGCAGCTCACCCTTGATGTGCTCGTTGCCGCCGACGGTATCCAGCCCATGGCGAGGCTCGATGAACTCGATCAGGCCGGCACACTCTTTCTCGATCAACTCGCGCTTGCGCTGGCGGACGACGGCCATCATCTCGTTGGCCGGGTCCTCGGCATCGGGCAGTGCGCGCGTGGGATCGACGAGCTGCTGGATTTCGCTCGGTGCCATGCCGGCAGTGATGGCCGCCAGTCTTTGTGCCCGCTCGGCGGCGTTCGGGCTGCCCGCCAGCAGTTCGGCAATCAGGCTTCGCCGCTGCATCTCGTTCAGGCCCTGCGGCGCTTCGCTGGCGACGATGCTGGCCAGCTGGATAAGGCGTAGTCCGGCTGTCTGGTCAGCCAGGAGATCTGCCTCGCTGTTCGGCATGGTCGGTGCGTAATGCCGTATCGCCGCGCGGCGCGCCTCGTGGTCGGGCACCGGCAACTCGATGGCCACCACTCGCGGATGCGTCAGCAGCGCCGGGCTGATGTCGGCCAGCGATTCGCTCACCAGAATGACGACGTTGTCGCGATCGGCGAACTCCTCGTCCAGCGACCAGCGGTGCAGCGCGGTGAAGGCGCCGCGCTCGTCGAGCGACAGGAAATGCGGCTCGGCGGCCGGAAAGATCGTCCCGGCGTAGGGAATCAGCAGCGCACTCGAGCGTTGTTCGAGCATCTGCCGTTCGAGCGATTCGAAAATGCCGGCCAGTCCCTTGCCTTCGAGATGACGGTACAGCTCGGCCTTCCCCTGCGGACTGCTGCCGTGGACGACACGTACGCCGCGGTCGACGCTCAGTTCGAAGACCTGTTGCTTGTTGTCCTTGAGCAGCACGTCGCTGAGGAAGGGCAGCAAGGTGTAGTAGCGGTCGCCGACCCGGTAGCGGTCGAAGACATTACGGTAGAGGACGAAAACCGACGCCTCGCCGGCCAGGTACTTTTGCCGCAGCGTCTCCGCCCAGGCCGGCAGCGGCGGCCGGATGGCGCTTTCGGTATAGGAGGTGTTGCCGGCGTTGGTCATGGAGTTGTGGCGCGCCTACATTGACTTGCCGGCAGCATCGGCCTGCGTCGTCCGCGCGCGCTTCATTTCCTCGAGTTGCTGGCGCGCCGTCACGGCGCCGCTGCTCTGACGAAGCTTGGCGAGCTTGACGTCGAGGTCGGAATCGCGCAGTTCGGAGCCCATCTTGGCTTCGGCGACCGTCGTCTTGATGTGTTCGCGGACGTTGTCGAGCGCCCGCACTTCGGCATCGACCGACAGGCCATCGAGCTGATTCTGGATTTTCAGGCGGGCTTGCGCGCTGAGCATCTGCGCCAGCATGCGGTCCTTCTCGTCCTTGAGCTTCTGGATCTCGGACTTGACCTGCATCAGCGAGTCCTTGGCCTCCTGCGCGTCGTTGCGCGCCTGTTCCATATCCTGTTCGAGCGTCTTGATACTCGCGTCGAGCGAGTTCTTCTTCTGGATCAGGACGATGCCCAAGTCATCCTGGCCGGTGGCCAGCGCCGTATTGAGGTCGGCGGTTACCGCTGCCAGTTCGCTGCGCTCGCCTTCAAGCCGCGCCGAAATGTCCTCGCGGCGGCGCATGATCGCCGCCGTCGCGCTCTTCAACTTGCCGTACTTCTCGATCATCGAGTCGATTGCGTTCTGGTAGGCAATCTCCGGGTGCCGTTTTTCCACGTCGGTGATCCACAGCGAGACGAAGCCCGACCAGAGGTTGGACAGACGCCCCATGAAATTGATCTCAGCCATCGCCTTCTTCCTTTCGTAAACCGGTGCCCCGGCCAAACATGCGTAAACTGGTGACGTCGATCGTCATCAGTCGTTCCTAAAGATCAGCCGCGCTCAACCCTTGCCGGAACCAGCGATCGCGACCAGCCGCCGCGCACCGCCGCCGGTCACGGGCATGGCTACGTCGGGCAATACTTCGGCCAGGCCGCTCGCCAGATCCGCCTCGATATCTTCCTGCAGGCGCAGCTTGCCGACGGCCTCCTCAAGCCGGCTGCCGACGTCCTCGGACGCCGGCAGTGTCATGATCGTCTGGTAGATTTCGTCGAGCTGGTCGGGCATGGAGAGCATCGCCGCCTCGAGCGCCCGCCGCCGGCTCAGCATCCGGTTGTGCCGCTCGATCAGCGCCGCGTAGTCGCTGCGCGCCTTCTGAAGCTGCCGGGTATCGGTCCCCGGGCGCGGCGCCGCGAGTTCCTTTTCAATGCCGGCCAGCTTGCCATCGACTTCCCGCAGGTTGATCGATTCCACCCTGTCGTCGATCACCAGCGCGGACAACCACAAGCCGAGATACTCGACCGTCGCGTCGTCGAGTTGTTCGACGTCCCGGTAGGCCAGTCGAGACAGGCCGGCTTCCGCGCGCTGGTAGAGCGAGCCGACGCGCTCGAGCATTCGCTGATAGGTGCGCAGCCGCGTCGAGAACCCGTCGCGCTTGGCGGCGCGCTTCTGCAATTCGGCGATTAGCTGCTCACGCGATGCCTGCCGCGCCTTGGCCCGCCAGCGGCGGTCAACCTTTTCGCGAAACGTTGGCAGGGACGGGATGTGCAGGGCGGCGAGAACCTCGCCGGCGGCAAAGGCAATCAGCGGTACGGCGCCGACGCCGAAGCCGAAGGGAATCGACAGCAGTGCTCCCGCCGCCAGCGAGCCGAGAAGTGCGTAGAGATTGGCCTGACTGGTCAGGACCTCCCTGACGTAGGGTGGCTTGCCTTCGGTCATCGCTAGATCGTCACCCTGACCTGGCCCTTGCCGGGACTCGCATGCAACTGGTTGAGTATGCGTTCCTCGAGGCCCTGGGCCTCCGCCGAGCGCTGCCACGCCGCCGAGCGCGGGCGTGCCTCGCCGACCACGAAGTCATCAGCGACGCGCGCCGGCTGCGTCGACAGGACGATGACCCGGTCGCCGAGCATCAGCGCTTCGGTCACGTCGTGCGTCACGAAGACGACCAGACACGGCCATGACCGGTACAGATCGATGAGCAGTCTCTGCATTTCCTCGCGCGTCTGGGCATCGAGCGCGCCAAAGGGCTCATCCATAAGCAGTATCTTCGGCCGCAGGACCAGTGCGCGCGCCAGTGCCACGCGCTGGTTCTGGCCGCCCGAGAGCTGTGCCGGACGCAGGCCGGCCTTGTCCGCCAGACCGACCGCCTTGAGCATGTCGGCGACGCGCTGGCGCCATTCGGCTTCCGGCACGCGCGACTTCCACAGCTTGAGCCGAAACGGGAAGGCGACATTGTCGAACACCGAAAGATCCGGACGATTGGCATAGCGCTGGAAAACCATCACCGAGTCGTCATGGGCGCCCTGGCACTCGCTGCCGTCGATCAGGACGCTGCCCGAGGTCGGCGTCCTGACACCCATCGGCCGCACGCCGCCGAGCATGTGCAGCAGCGTGCTCTTGCCGCAGCCGGACGGTCCCAGCAGCATGTTGATGCCCGGCTTGTCGAAGCTCAGGGTGACGCGGTCGATGACGCGCGTGACGCCACCGGTTTCCGCCGGGTACTCCTGGACGATATCTTTGACGACGACGGACACCGACGTCGCGCCAGCCGTCTCTGCCGGCTTTGCTGCCGCCACTGCGGTATTCACTGCTGGGTCTCCCACGGATAAAGGCGGCGCTTGAGCCAGATCATCAACTGGTAGGTGGCCAGGGCGAGGGCAATGATCACCATGATGCCGGCAAAGACCTGGTCCCAGGCGCTGAAGCGGCGGGCGTTCTGAATCAACTGGCCAAGCCCCTCGCGGGCATTCACGTATTCGGCCACCGTGATGTAGGTCCACATCACCGAGAAAGCGACGATCACCGCGTCGGCGATGCGCGGCATGGCCATCGGTACGACCGCGCTGCGGATGCACTCCCAGGGTGTGGCACCCAGGTCGCGGGCGCCTATCCAGTAGCTTTGTGGTACCGCCTGAATGGCGTCGCGGACCATCGGAATCAGGTAAACGACCGCGCCGATGAACAGAAAAGCGATCTTCATCGACTCGCCGATGCCCATCCACATGACGAGAATCGGCAATAGCGCCACCACCGGTGCCGAGCGGAACGGGTCGACAAGCGGTGACAAGGCGGCGTTGACCTGCGGTGCAGCGCCCATGACGATGCCGATCGGAATGCCGATGAGAATGACCAGCAGGCCGGCGACGATCAGCCGGCCGACCGACCACAAGGTGGCCGTCAGCAGCATGCTCTGCCCGTCGTTCCAGGCCAGGTAGCCGAATGCCGAAACGACCTGCCACGGCGCCGGCAGCTTGGTCGCGCTGACCAGCCCGGAAGCCGCGACGGCGCTCCACAGCAGCAGCAGGGCGAGCACCGAGCCGACGCCGAGCAGGCGCCGCCGCTGCGGGTCCGGCGGCGCGTAAGGGTTCCAGAACTCGCGCATGGCCGCTGATCTAGCGGCCGCCGAAAACGGCTACCCGTGTCGTCCGGTTGATGGCCCGACAGTCTTCGAGCGACAGACCTTCGATGGCGGCATTGACTTCGTTGCACAGCGGGCGGTCGGGGCCATAGCCGACGATCTTGAAGCGCTCGCGCGGAAACTCCCATTGCTTGACCAGGTAGTCGACGACGGCCCGTGCGCGGGCCGCCGAAAGACGTTGATTCACCTCGCGCGAGCCGGTCGAGTCGGTATTGCCGCTGACCTCGAAGTAGGCCTTGCCGTTGTTCTCGATGAACGGCACCATTTCGCTATCGACGGTCTTCTCGGCGCGCTTGCTCAGTTCAGCACTGCCGGAAGGGAAACCGACGGTGACCGGCTTGGTCACTATGGCTTCCTTCTTCGTCGCTTCCTTGAGCGACGTTTCGGTGAAGGTGGTCTGCGGCTGAGCGGCGGCGGCGGCCGCCGGCTTGTCGCGGGCGAGCATCGCCTTGATGAAGCGGTAGTCGAAGCTGTCCTGCGGCGCAATCACCGGTGACTTCGGATTGGCGAGCGCACCGGCCTTGCGGTAGATCTCGTCGAAACGCTTGTAGACGCGCTCGTAGTGGTTGGTGCCGCCGGCAAGTCCGAGGATGCGAGCATTCTCCTCGACGCCGGTCCACACGACATTCGCGAACAAGCTCTTGACGAACGGTCGGCCTTCCTTGTCGGCGAGGAGCTTGAAGAACTCCTCGGTCTTCACCAGCGCTTCCACCGCGTTGTCGGGGTTGGCGCGCGCTGCCGGGACGCCTTCCATCCAGCCTTCGACGAACTTCTGGACGACTGCCTGACCCTCCGGCTTCGCCAGCAGGCGTGAGTCGCAGACCATCACGTCGAAGATCAGGTTGGTCGCCGTCTTCGTCGAATACACGACGTGCGCCCCCTTGACGTTGCGCAGGGCCAGTGCCAGGTCCGGATCCCAGAGTGCGGCCGCATCGACGTGGCCCGACTCGAGCGCCGCACGCACGCCGGCGGTGCCTTCCTCAGCGTTGATGAAGACCACCTTGACACTTTCCTTCTTGCGCGCGGTCAGCGAGGAATTATCGAGTGCGTCGATCAGCATGCCATGCGATGGCGTGAACTGGAGCAGGGCCACCGAACGTCCGGCGAGATCCTCGATCGACTTCACGGCCGGATCGCTGGCGATCACCGCGTCGCCGCCCTGCGTGTTGTCGACGACCATCACCGCCCGGCCGTCGAGGCCGGCGTTACGCAGGTTGGGCTGCTCCTGTGCCCAGAAGTCGGAAGTGCGCCACGCGCACTGGGCCGCGCCGGACTCGAAAATGGTTGCCAGGGTCGGGATGTCGTCCTGGATCACGAAGCGAACATTGACGTCCTTCTTGCTGTAGATCGATCCCGGCTGGGTGTCCAGGGCATTGCCGTTGGCGACCAGCGCCGGTGCATAGCCGTGAAAGCTGACCAGACTGACCTTCAACGGGTTGGCCGGGCTGCCGAGCGGCGCATTCTTGTCGTCGGACTGGGATGCCTTCGCCGCCGTCGCTGCCGGCTTGGGTTTGGCCGGTGCTTCGGCAGTTACGGTCGCCGGTTTCGCGGTGGCCGCTTCGCCGCCGCCACCGCCAAAGCGCTCCTTGAGGCCGAAGTTCCAGGCGAGCGAACCGGCCACGCCGATAACGATGATGGAAATCAGGCCCTTGGCCATCGGTGTGAGTTGCGCCATGTGGTTTCTCCTTGCGTAATTCTCTGCGGTGTCAGGCGTCTTTGAAGCTGGTCGGGATCTCGCGCAGGCGCTCGATCTCGGCGTCCATGCGGCGGGCTTCGCGCGCTGTCGATTCGCGAGCCGCTCGCAGACCCGCTTCCACGCTCGTCGCTTCCTGCGCCGCGCGCGTCACTTCACGTTCCAGCAGTTGTTCGAGTTCGGCGATCTGCTTGCGAATCGCCGCGGTCGAGTTGTCGAGAGCCAGCTTGATCTGGTTCACGACTTCTGCCGACTGTTGCTCGCGATCCTGCAATTGGGCGTTCAACTGTTGCTTGTAGGCATCGAGCGCCGAGATCTTTCGATCGGCATCGGCGATGCAGTCGCCGATTCGCCAATTGTCATCAGCCGCGTCCATCGCCAGCACGGCCGCCTTGCGCGTCCCCGCGTCCATCGCACGCAGTCCGTCGAGCAGGCGCAGGAGCTTCTCGGCCGGGTAGGGGGAGTCTGGCACGCCAGCGGCAGCGAAGATATCCGCCAGCGCGATGCCTTCCGCATCGCCAGCCAAGGGGTCGCTCGGGGCAGCGGCCACCGCTCGCGGCGCAACTGGCGAGACGTCGACCGATTCCTGCGGCATCCGGCCTGGGGCCGCATCCGCCTCGGCGACGGCGCTCGCGCCGGCGGTATGGGCTTCTGCCTCGCTGGCAGCCAGTCGCTCGTCTTCCGAGAGTTCGACCAGCCTTGCACGTGCGAGAAAATTCAGGATACCCTTCATTCCACCTCCCGGGATGGTAGACAATCTAGACAATCACGCGACTGCGCAAGATTCAGAGTCGGCGGATTATACGAACGAAACGGTCTGCAGCGAGAATCCCAGATAAAGAAGAAACAGAGTATCTCTGTCCTTGGCCAGCACAGTCAAGCCGCGCTGGCCTGGCCCGGATGGGGCTGGCGCGAGCGGCCGAGCCTGGTCTGGCAAGGCGCGCTGGGCTTCTTCGCCGCCTAGCGTTGGCCGAGGACGAGCGGGAAGTCGGGTACGCCGCTGGGGACGATGGTCACTGGCGATTGAGCGCCCTCGGTGAGCGCCTTGACACGTTCCGAGACATAGAGATCCAACATCTTGTGCGTGATGCGACCAGACTTGTTGTAGTCGGCTTTTCCACGCAGCCCCTCGAGGATGGCCTTGGTAAACGCGCCATTGCCCCAGTCCGAGGATTCCTGGGCGTACTGGCGCCCGGTAGCCGCGGCGAAAACGATGACGCCGTTGTCCGCACTCGACAACTCATTGATGACGGCGGTGGTATCGAGGCGGAGCGAGCGCGTGCCGGTGCCCAGCACATTGCCCGCATGGCAGGTGTCGATGAAGAACATCGCCTTGCCAGGCAGGGAGACGAGCGTGTTGCGGATCTCGCTGAAGATCACGCCGGTGCGTTTCAGGGCCTTGATGTTGACGTCCTGCGGCAGGAAGTAGTAGGTGCCGTCAGCATCATTGACGCCGTGGCCGGCAATGAAGACCATCGCGACGTCGCGCGCGGTGAGTTCCCGGCGGATCCACTCGAGCCCGTCAAGGACGTCGTCGCGCCTGGCGCCGCTGTCGGTGAGCAGGCGCACCGAGACCTTGCGATAAAGGCCGCCTTCCTGGGTCTTGAAGAAATTCGACAGGTCGGTCGAGTCCTTGGCGGCGAACTCGAGCTGGATCGCCGGATCCTGGTACTTGCTGACCCCGACCGCGAGCACGTAGAGCGCCGGCCGCAGGTCCACCCCTCCGGCGGCGCCGGCCGGTGGCACCGCGCCGCTGGACGCATTCGCCGCCGCCTCCTTGGCCGCGGCCGTTGCCGGCTTCTTGAGCGTCAGCGTCGCCTCGGGCGAGACACCGTGCTTGTTCTCGGCGAACAGGAGGAGTTGCGCGTCGAGCCCCGACACGGGAAGCGGTACCTCGTAGATGCTTTCGTTGCTGTCCGAGCGGGAACTCCGCAGCGCGGAAAGCGGCGGCAGGGCGACGGGTTGGCCGTTCACGCGCGCGCGCAGCCTCGTCACCGGCGCGTCAGCCGGCGCACGGACGGCGAGCTGCACTTTGATCTCGCTGCCGCCCGCCGTGCCCACCGTATCGGGCGAGACGATGCGAACCGTCGGCGGCAGTCGTTCGCGAATTGCCTGACCACCGGGTGGGGCCGTTGCGCCGGCCGGGAGTGCGGCCAGCGCAGCGCTGCCACTGCCCTTGCCGATCACTTCACTGAGCAGCTCCGGTCGGTAGTACTCGGCACGGAAGCGCGACACCGGATAGAAATCCGCTGCCTGCGCCGGGCCGCGATCGACTTGCCAGCCGATCAGGTTTTCGCCTCCCGGGCTGGCGGCGAAATGGCCGCCCGGCGTCCACATCACCCAGCGGCGTCCATCCGCTTGCGGGAAGAAAACGAGTTGCTCGCTGCCGTCCTGTTGCCGATACCAACGCAGCGTGCCATCGCTGAGTGCGGCAACCACCCAGCGTCCGTCGTCGCTGGTGTTGATCTGCCATACCGTGGCGGGCGCGGCGGTCCGCCACAACTCACGGCCGTTGCGGTCATACAGACGGATCTGGAAATTGGTCGCGATGGCAACACGGCTGCCGTCGCGCGCGACGCTCGCCGACAAGGACCACTCGTTGGCGTCCAGGCCAATCCCTTTGCCGTTGATCGACGGCTGTTGGCGTTCAAACCAGTTGTCTACCATGGTCTTGGCTGCCGATGTTCGCGGCGCCTGCCAGTCCTTTCCCGGTTTCGTCCAGGCGAGCTGGCGAATGTCGAAGGCATCGCCGCTACTCCCGGGCCGGGTTTCCTGGAAGGCCAGTGCGCCCCCATCCGCCGCCAGGCGGAAGCGGCTGCGCAAGTTGCGGAAGTCGAGCAAGCTGTTGCCGACGGCAAACAGCGGCTGACCGTTGGCGGCAAGCACTCCCCAGGCAGGATCGGCGGTCGCATAGAGCAGGCTGCCGTCGCGGGTGGCGTGCAGCGCCGTGATCGTATTGCGCGCCACCGGAAGTACTGCCGGTTCGCCCTGGCCAGTATCTGGCCAGGCCAGGATCGCAAATTGTCCCTTGTCGGTGACCCAGCTCCCGGCCGCGTACAGGCGCTTGCCGTCCGCGGACCAGGCGACGACACTCAGGCTGCGTGCCAGGCTCCCCTTGGTGCTAGACAGAACCTTGCGCGTTTTCAGGGTTTTGGCGTCGAGCAGGACGATGTTTCCCTGGTCCGAGGCGCCGACGGCGACGGTCTGCCCATCGGGTGAAAAAGCCAGGCCGAAAGGGATGCCGGTTCCAGCCGGCGTGCTCCGGGACAGCAGCTTGAGTCCTTTCGCTGTGACCTCGTAGGCGCGCACGAAGCCGTCCGCGCTGCTGACCACGACGTTCTTGCCGTCAGGCGACCAGGCTGTCGCATTCACCTCGTTCGAGTAGTCCGCGTCCCCCTGCAGTTCGCGCGCGCCCGTCCAGCCCTCGGCCCCGAGGAAGACGCGTACGCCCTGCCTACCCCACAGTCCGACGACGAGCGTTCTGCCGTCGGGAGAAAACGAGAGATGCGTCACCACATCGGGAAGGGCGGTTATGCGGTGGATGATCTGGCCGTCATGGCGGCGGACCAGATACAGGTCATTGCTCGCCGACCAACCTGCCGCCGCAACAAGCGCACCGTCGGGAGCCATCGCCACCGCATACAGCTTGCCGTCGTTGCCCGCACCGGAAGGTGGTCGGAAAACCGCCAGGAGCGAGCCGCTGGCGGCATCCCAGATGCGGGCGGTCTTGTCTTCGGACGCGGTGACGGCGTAGCGACCGTCACGGTCCATGCCTGCGGCACGAATCGGCGCCACATGGCTGCCGGTTTCGATGCGCAGGCTGGGCGTGGCTTCAACTCCCCGAGCGGTCGCCGGACCGACAGCCAGCAGGCCGCTTAGCAGCCAGCAGGCGACTGCCCAGCCGCAGTCGCGCCACGTCCACTTGTTTCGCAGCACGCTGGCCGGCCTCGGCGAGAGGGTCAGCAGGAAACCTTCTTGAACTCGATGCGCTGGTCGAGCGCGTCGGACTCGTTACCCTTGCCCGTACCCACGACGGCGCGTTGCGAACCATAACCCTTCGCGGACGTGCGCTTGGCCAGCGTTGGCGTTGTCGCCACCAGCTTCTGCCGGATAAACTCGGCGCGCTGCAGCGACAGGCGCTCGTCCATCTGCTCCGAGGTGCTGCGTCTGGTGTGTCCGGCAACCTCGATGCAGGATGTCTGACGCAAGGACTGCTTGGCGATCTCCGACAACCAAAGCGCATAAGGTTGCTGCTCCTGGCTGAAAGCCGTCGCCCCGGGTTTGAAGTCGAAGCGAACGGCCAGTCGGTCGCTCGCCAGGCCCATTTCCACCAGTTGGCCGAAGGCCTGCATGGCGGGCTTCTTGCGACCCAGTTTCTGATTGTCGAGATAGATTCCGGCATAGACGCGCGCCTGATTGCCTGCCGGATTCTTGAGGACCGACTGGTAAAGGGCCAGGGAGTCCTTGTAGTTCTTCGCCTGGTAAGCTTTTTGAGCTTCGCTGATCGTCGATGCGGCGAGCACGGCGTCGATATAGGCTGGATTGATCGGGTCGCCGGCCTTGGTTCCCTGACAGGTCTTCACGTATCCCTCGACAGCCGTATCCTTGGCCCAGACCGGCATTTCGCGGAAGAGCGGCAGCGGCGTCGGATCGAAACCGTCGGGTAGCGAGCGCGCCAGGCCTTTGCTGATGATCTTTCCGGTCTTCAGGTCGGCAAGCGCGAAGCAGATGCGATAGGCATCGCGTTCGCCGTCCGCCTTGCCCTGCAGGTTGATCGGCGTGAAGGTACCGACCATCAGCAAGGGAAGGGCAGAGACGACGTCGCTGCTGAAGGGTTTGACATCGACCTGCTGATAGTTCTCTTTCACCAGTTGAACGACCGACTGCTCCATCGCCACCGTCGCTTCGGTCTGCATGCCGCTGTTTCCGTCCACCAGCGGATCGACGACCATGCTGTACTTTTGATCCTTCGCCAGGTTGGCGTTCGCCAGCAAGTCCTGTGCGGCTTTGCGCACAGCCTGATCGTACGGAAGGGCAACCAGCGGTGCTGGTGCCGGCGCTGCCACGGTGGGTTTTTCCTCCGTACTGCTGCAACCGGCGGCGAGAAGGCCGACAGCAAGACAAGCGCTCACGAAAAGGCGATCGTGGAATGACATGATTGTTCCCCCTGTTGTTTTTCAATGCTCTTGGACAAGCGATCGCCGGTCGGGTTCGGCGGCGACGCGCAAACACGCAATGATTCTACCGTGAGCCAGCTCCAGCCTGGCCGGAGTTGCTCAGGGCTTGCGATAGATCGTTGGTCGCACAGACGACAGCCGATCGGTTATGCCGTTCAGCGATTCGGAATGGCCGACGATGAAGTAGCCGCCAGAAAGCAACCGGGGAATGAGATTCGCGACCACCTTGCGCTTGGTTTCCGTGTCGAAGTAGATCATCACGTTGCGCAGAAAGATGACGTCGAACGAGCCGATCTGAGATGTGAGTGGGCGGGTCAGGTTGACCTGCGCGAAACGAACATGCTGGCGTATGGCGGGTGCGATAAGGAAACTCCCCCGATGCTCGCCCGTTTCCCTGACACAGTACTTGCGCATGCAAGCGTCCGGAATCCCTTCGTTGCGGTCGATCGGGTAGTGACCGGTGCGTGCTTTGGCGAGCACCTGCGTGCTGATGTCGGAACCGAACACCTCCCACGTGACGTTGCTCGGCAGCGTCTCGGCAAGGACCATGGCCATGCTGTACGCCTCCTCGCCGCTCGAACTCGCCGCACTCCAGATGCGAAAGTTCTTGCCCTCGCGGCGTTTGCCGAGGATCTCGTCACGCAAGAAGTCGAAATGTCGACTTTCTCGAAAGAAGTAGGTCTCGTTGGTGGTCAGGAGATCAACCATCGTCTGCAACTCGCCTGGGTGTTGCCCGCTTGAGACCAGGCGGTAATAGTCGCCGAAGCTACCGAGCCGGTGTTCGCGGAGGCGGCGCTGCAGACGGCCGACGAGAAGCACCTTCTTGGTGTCGGCCAGGCTGATGCCTGCGATCTCATGGATCAGGCGCTGAAAGAGGGAAAACTCCTGCTCGGTGATCACCGGTGGGTCCATCGGCGGGCCTCGTCGGGGCGCCAACGATCGGTTTCGTTGGCTGGGTAAGTGCAGCGGGTCTTGGCGCAAGGCCATGGGGGGAATCGATCGACGGCCGTCATGCTGCGCCAAGGCGGCGTATGGCGCAAGGGCCATGCACGTAACGCAGGGCTGAGGGCGAGCGGGAGGAGACAAACAAGCGGACACGACGGCTCGCTGCCGTTAAATCATGTCTGTTGGAGCTTCCGGTGTTGGTGTTGTTTTGCCGCATCGAACCCGCGAAAGGGGGTGAAGTGTGCGGTTTTTGTCGTGCCCCTGGCTGGGAACGACGTATCCTATCGACGTTCGAGGACGGTTTCCTGGTGACGACTGCTTGGTAGGGCGCCTGGCGGAGGTGAGTGCCTTGGGTGGCGAGCCGGCCGTCCTAGGCGTCCTTGCCGAGTATCGTGCCGCTGTCGCAAGGCACGCATCGCCGGTGGGGGCAATGGAAGCCCTTTCGTGGGGCGGGACAATTCCACTATACTGTGGCGCGCCGCACGATACCCGCTAGGGCAATAGCCTGCGGGAGTTGGCTGCAAACCGTGCCCAAGCTGGTGACCAAAATAGGAGAGAGTTATGCTTACACGCCTGCATGATGCATTCGGCGCCGCGTTCAACTGGCTTGTCGTCGGCACCCTTGGGGTGCTTGTGCTCGGATGCGCATCGCATCCGCCGGCACCAGTTTCCGCTGCGTCGCCGGATTATCGGTACATCATCGGACCGGGCGATAGTGTCAATATTCTCGTCTGGCGCAACCCGGAGTTGTCGATGAACGTGCCTGTGCGGCCCGATGGGCTGATTGCCGGACCTTTGATCGAGGATATGCCGGCGATGGGCAAGACGCCGACGGCGCTCGCCCGAGACATGGAAAAAGCGCTCGGCACCTTCATCCGCGATCCGGTGGTGACGGTGATCGTGACTGCCTTCAGAGGGACCTACAGCGAGCAGATCCGCGTCGTCGGCGAAGCTTCGAAGCCGCAGGCATTGCCCTACTCGCAGAACATGACGCTGCTTGACGTAATGATCGCGGTTGGAGGGCTGACCGATTTTGCCGATGGCAACGGGGCCACTTTGCTGCGTGCTGCCGAGGGCAACAAGCAGTATGGCGTGCGCCTGAGCGACCTGATTCGCCGCGGTGATGTGTCGGCCAACGTGGATGTCAAACCCGGCGACGTCCTGATTATCCCGCAAAGCTGGTTCTGATGGGTGTTCTGCCTGCTTGCCCTGCTCCCGTGCATGGCTGTTGCACTGTGCACGGCGCTCCTGAAACCGATCCCGAGAGAGTCTGAATCCGATGGATGAACTGCTTCGACAAGCAACAACGATCCTGCGCGGAATGTGGAAACGTCGCTGGCTGGGGATCATAGTTGCCTGGGTAGTCGGCCTGGCCAGCGTCGCGGCGGTTCTCGCCATACCCGACAAGTATGAGGCGTCGGCGCGTGTTTTCGTCGATACCCAGTCGATTCTCAGGCCACTGATGAGTGGTCTGGTCACTCAGCCCAACGTCGATCAGCAGGTGATGATGCTGAGCCGGACCCTGATTACCAGACCGAACGTGGAGAAGCTTATCCGGATGGCCGATCTGGACCTCAAGATCACGTCCAAGGCCGATCGGGAGACCTTGGTCGAAACGCTGATGACTTCGCTCAAGATCCAGAACACGACGCGGGACAACATTTACACGATCACCTATCGGGACACCCAGCCTGACCATGCAAAACGCGTGGTTCAGTCTCTGGTGTCGATCTTCGTCGAATCCAACCTCGGAGATGCGCGCAAGGATTCGGAGTCGGCCCGCAAGTTCCTCGACGAACAGATCAAGGCCTACGAGAAGAAGCTCGAGGAAGCCGAGGCTCGGCTCAAGGAATTCAAGTTGCGTAATCTCGCCTCGCAGAGTTCCGAAGGAAAGGACCATTTTGCCCGGATGAGTCAAGTCGCCGGCCTGCTTGAACAGAGCCGTCTCGAATTGCGCGAGGCGGAGCACTCGCGCGATTCGCTCAGGCGCCAGCTTGTCGGCGGCGATGAGCCGTCGCTCTTGCCCGGTGCGGGCCAGGAGGAGATCGCCGGCGTCTCGGTTCCCGAAATCGACAGCCGGATAGATGCCTTGCAGCGCAATATGGATGCCATGTTACAGCGGTTCACCGAAAAGCATCCCGACATCGTCAGCACTCGCCGTCTGATCAAGGAACTCGAGGACAAGAAGCGGGAAGAGATCGCCGCCCGGCGGAAGGCAGCTGCCACCAACCCCACGTCCTCGACCACGGTCAATCCCGTTCAGCAGCAACTCAAGATCTCGCTATCCGAGACCGAGGCGAGAGTTGCTGCTCTGCAAACCCGCGTTGCCGAGTATCAGGCTCGTTACGACCGGATGAAAGGGGAGGTCACCTTGGTGCCACAAATCGAGGCCGAGTTTGCGCAGCTCAATCGCGATTACGACATCAACAAGAAGAACTACGAACAGCTGGTCCAGCGGCGCGAGTCGGCGAGCATGGGGAGCGAGATGGACACCACCGCCGGGGTGGATTTCCGGCTGATTGATCCGCCGCGGGTTTCGCCGAAGCCGGTAGCACCCAATCGCACGCTCTTCCTGCCGCTGACACTGCTACTTGCCTTGGCGGCGGGCGTGGCCGTGACGTTTGCCGCCAGTCAGATTCGCCCCGTGTTCTTCGACTCGCGTTCGCTCCGGGATAGCTGTGGCTTGCCCCTTCTGGGGACGGTGTCCCTGCTCATGGACGATACAACTAAGCGCCGTGAGAGAAAGGATCTGCTGCGGTTTTCAGCGGCTTGCGGCTCGCTCGTCGCGGTCTATGGTGCAGGGCTTCTCGCTTTGTTTCTACTTTCCGTCCGTACTGCCTGAGGAAAAACGATGAGCCTCATTGAACAAGCGGCGAAGCGTCTGGAACAACTGCGCAAGGCCGGCGTGGAAGTCTCGGGGTCGGTTGCCGACGCGGCGCCACCACTCGCCGTCCTGGCGGCCGATGCCGCTACCCGCACGACGCCGACTCCGGATGCCGGGGATCCCGTCGCTGCCAAGCTCCTGGTCGACCTGCCGGCGGCAGAGCCGGCAGTATCCCGGCGCATCGAGCTTGACATGACTGCGCTCGCGGTGGGTGGTCTGATCACCCCGGACGCGCCGCGGTCGCAGATCGCCGATCAGTATCGCGTGATCAAGCGGCCGCTGATCGCCAATGCGATGGGCAAGGGGGCGGCACCGATCAGGCGCGGGAATCTGATCATGGTGACCAGCGCACTTTCCGGCGAGGGCAAGAGTTTCACGGCGATCAATCTCGCCATGAGCATTGCCATGGAACTGGACAATACGGTGATGCTGGTGGACGCGGATGTACCGAAACCCTCGGTGCTCAAGATGCTTGGGTTGCCGCCGGCGCGGGGCCTCCTCGACGTGCTGATCGACGACTCCGTGGATTTCTCACAGGTACTGATGCGTACCAATGTCGAAAAGCTCAGCCTGTTGCCCAGTGGTACGCAGCACGCGCGGGCGACTGAACTCCTCGCCAGCGACGCCATGATCGCCCTGCTCGACGAGATGGCGACTCGCTATCCGGATCGGATCATCATTTTCGACTCGCCGCCGCTATTGATGACGACTGAGTCTCGGGTGCTGGCGACGCACATGGGACAGGTGGTGGTCGTGGTGAAGGCCGAAAGCACGGCGCGTGGCGACGTCAAGCATGCGCTTGCCGCCATCGAATCCTGCCCCGTAAAGATGATGCTGCTCAATCAGGCGCGTTCGAGTACCCAGGATGGCTATGGCTACGGCTATGGTTACGGGTATGGCTATGGTTACGGGTATGGCTATGGTTCGTCAGATGGCGCTTGAGCGCCTGCGTTGCGCCAGAGGCGCTGGGCGCCGCTGGATGAGAGTGGCGAGCGACGCGCGGAGTGGTGGCGTAGGCAGGGGCGATCGCCGACGACTTGAGGTGTCTGTCTCGTGGTTCGGTTGCGCCTTGATGTGCCTGGCGATTCCTGCGCACGCAGAGAAATGGCAGATCACGCCGGTCATCGCGGTTAACGAGACGCTCACCAACAACGTCTTCCTGTCGTCGACGGACCCGACGAGCGATCTGGTTACCGCGGTGACCCCCGGTATTTCGATCGACGGCAAAGGCGCGCGCGCCAGTCTGCGACTGAACTACGGCCTGACACAGTACCTCTATGCGCACGAGTCCGCGTCGAACAACCGTCAGAATGCGCTGACGGCGACGGGAACGCTTGAGGCGCTCGAGGACTGGCTGTTCATCGACGCTACGGGGACCATCTCGCAGCAATACCTTTCAGCGTTCGGCAAGGTGGCGCCGAGTACGGCCAACGTCGATAACAACCGGACTGAGACGTCGAACTACTCGATCTCCCCGTACGTCAAGGGCAGGTTCCTGACATCCACCGAGTATTTTCTCCGCTACACGGCGTCCACCACGTCCTCCAAGTCGAACCTGGCGTCCGACTTCACGACCAACCAGTGGGTCGGCAGGATCAATGGCCTGACTCGCTTCAGTGCCGTCACTTGGTCGCTGGATGCCAGCAAAGTGAACACGGACTATGACGTGGGCAGGGACCGCAATGACACGCGCTATGGCGCGACCCTGGCGTACCGTTTCAACCCGCAGTTACAGGTGTCGCTTATTGGCGGGCGGGAGACGACCAATCTGGTCAGCCTGCAGGACGAGACCCATGGCGATTCGGGCTTTGGTTTGCTGTGGACGCCGAGCCCGCGCACCAAGCTGGAAGCGACGGCCACCCGGCGTTTCTTTGGCAACGGCTACCAGGTGGGCTTCAGCCACCGCATGCCGCGCTCGCTGGTGACCTACACGGCCAGCCGGAATGTGTCGTATCAGCCGCAAGGCGTAGGCAATACCGGGCAGGGCAGCAACTACGACGCGTACTACTCGATTATCGCCGCCAGCAACCCGGGACTGTCTCCGGATGCGATCCGGGCGCAGGTCACTCAGGTTCTGCAAGACCGAGGAGTGCCAGCGGATGGGTCGGTAGTCAATGGTTTCCTGGCGAACCGTCCCACGCTGCAGGAATACCAGCAAATATCGCTGGCTTTGCTCGGCGTTCGCAACACCGTGACCTTGACCGCGACGGAGAACGAGCAACAGCCGCTCGGTGTGGTCAGCGGCTTGACCGATGATTTTTCTCTGAACAACCGGATTCGGCAGCGAGGATTTGGCGTCGTCTGGGGACATCAGCTGACGGGTTTTTCCTCCCTCTCCTTGTCGCTCAACCAGCAGCAATCCGTCGGCTTTACCGCAGGTTCACCGGATACCAAGACGCAAGGCGCGTACCTGTTGCTTACCAGTCGTGTCTCACCCAAGACCAACGCCAATATGACAGTTCGTCGGGTGATTTCCGATGGCGTGACCAGCTACAGCGAAAGCGCGCTGACCGGCGGGCTGTCGCACAGTTTCTGATCGGTGCTCATGTACGAGTCCTTCTATGGCTTGACCAGCAAGCCCTTTCAGCTTAATCCCGACCCCTCTTTCTATTTCGCCAGCAAACAGCACCGGCGGGCGATGGCGTACCTAGAGTATGGCTTGAATCAGAACGAGGGATTCATTGTCGTCACTGGGGAGGTTGGCGCAGGGAAGACGACGATCGTACGAGGCCTGTTGAAGGATCTCGATCACGAGAAAGTGGTGGCCGCCCAACTGGTGACCACCCAACTGGATGCCGAGGATACCCTGCGCATGGTTGCCGCGGCTTTTGGCGTCGGCACCAAGAATGTGGGCAAGTCCGAACTGCTGCTCGCGCTCGAGGCTTTCCTGGTCGATGTCACCCGCCAGGGCAAGCGCTGTCTGTTGATTGTCGACGAGGCGCAGAATCTGACGGCGCGTGCGGTTGAAGAACTACGCATGCTGTCGAATTTCCAGTTTGGTACCCAGGCGCTGCTGCAAAGTTTCCTGATTGGTCAGCCGGAATTCCGCAAGATCATGCAGAGTCCGCAGATGCAGCAATTGCGTCAGCGGGTGATTGCCGCTTGCCATATCGGGCCGATGGATCAGGACGAAACGCAGGCCTACATCGAGCACCGACTGAAGTGCGCCGGGTCGCAGGGTATGCCGCGCTTTGATGCCGGAGCCTTCGAGGCGATCTTCGAGGCCAGCGGTGGGGTGCCCCGGCGAATCAACTCGCATTGCGATCGCCTTCTCTTGTCGGGCTTCCTGACTGGAAAGACCGACTTCGCGCGGGTCGACGTGGAAGAGGTTGCCAGGGAGATCAGGGAGGAGACGCAACCTTCCTCTTCGCAGGCGACGAACAAGACCGGCGACGGCGATCCAGCCACGAACCCGCAACTCACGGATAGCGGCGTTCTGGATATTGACCTTTCCCGGCTGGCGATGGACCCGAGCACTGCCGATCAGGCGTCACGCGTGATTGCCGACCTCAGGAACGGTCAGGCGGAGCAGCGGATGATACGCATCGAGCGCAGCATGTTCCGCCTCGAACGAAACAATGCAGCCGTTCTTTCGCTGCTTCAGCAGCTGGTGGATGCGGTTCGCGCAAAACAGTAAAGGAAAGTCGTCTTGGCTAACGAGGCATGGCCCGCTGATCTGGGCCCGGTGGTCTGTGTTGTCGGCGCGCGGCCGAATTTCATGAAAATGGCGCCCATCCTGCGCGCTTTTGCCGCCCACTTGCCAGCGATACCGACATTGCTTGTTCATACCGGTCAGCATTACGACCGGGACATGAACGATCGCTTGTTCGCTGATTTGCGCCTGCCACATCCCGACCTGAACCTCGAGGTAGGTTCAGCAACTCACGCGGTGCAGACGGCCGAGGTGATGCGCCGCTTCGAGCCGGTTCTCGACACGCACAAACCCTCCTGCGTTATGGTCGTCGGGGACGTCAATTCGACCTTGGCGTGTGCTCTGGTCTGCGCCAAGAAGGATGTTCCCGTAGTGCATGTCGAAGCCGGCCTGCGCAGTTACGATCGCGCCATGCCGGAGGAAATCAACCGAGTGCTCACCGACCAGATCGCCGATCGGCTGTACACCACCGAGCGCAGCGCCCACCTCAATCTGATGCGCGAGGGCGTTGCCGAGGAGCGTGTACACTTCGTCGGCAATGTCATGATTGACTCCTTGCTGTCGAATCGAGAGCATGCCCATCCCGCAGCGCAGGTGCTGCTGATGGCCGGCGTCGCCCCGGAGGTTCTCGACGAGCCCTGCGGCTACGGGGTGGTGACGCTGCATCGTCCATCCAATGTCGATCGACTGGACCGGCTCGAGCCGCTGCTGTCCGTTCTTCGCGAGGTGTCCGAACGGATTCCGCTGGTTTTCGCCCTGCATCCGCGCACGCGTGCGAACATCGAGCGCTTCGCTCTGCTTGACCTGCTGACCAGCGATCGGATCGTCCTGCTGCCTCCGCAGGGCTATCTGGAAATGCTCGGACTGCTGACGGGGGCGAGACTCGTGCTCTCTGATTCCGGCGGCTTGCAGGAAGAAACCACGGCCCTTGGAGTTCCCTGTCTGACGATGCGTGAAAACACGGAACGGCCGATCACCGTTGATCAGGGAACCAATACTCTGGTCGGCCGCGATCCGCATGCTATCCGCAAAGGCGTCGACGAGATCCTGAGTGGCGCCGGCAAGACGGGTCGGATCCCGGAGTTCTGGGATGGTCGGGCAGCAGAGAGAATCGCCGCTGACCTGTCGCAGTGGCTGCTTGCTCGCCATGCCCAGCGTTGCCAAGAATTTGACGAGTGACGCGAGAAATGCCCAGACAGCCGATCACCAATGCACTGACGATCGACGTCGAAGACTACTTCCAGGTCTCCGCGCTTGCTCCCTATATCCCGCGCGATCAATGGGATAGTCGCGAGTGCCGGGTCGAGCGAAATGTCGACCGGATTCTCCAAATGCTCGATGAGCGGCAGACGAGGGCGACGTTCTTCACGCTTGGCTGGATCGCCGAGCGTTACCCACATCTCGTGCGCCGTATCGTTCACGGCGGTCATGAAGTGGCCAGTCACGGCTACGGCCACGAGCGCGCGAGCGATCTGAATGCTGCGGATTTCTCCGCTGACGTCGGGCGCGCGAAGAAAATGCTCGAAGACATCTCCGGCCATGAAGTCAAGGGCTACCGGGCACCGAGTTTCTCGATCGGTGCGGGCAATCTGTGGGCCTTCGATTGCCTGGAGCGAGCGGGTTATCGCTACAGTTCGAGCATTTACCCCATCCGCCATGATCACTACGGCATGCCGGACGCACCGCGTTTCGCGCACCGGGTGCGCTCCGGCCTGCTCGAACTGCCGGTGACCACGGCTCGCTTCTTCAACCGCAACTGGCCGGCCAGCGGTGGCGGCTACTTCCGGCTGCTGCCGTATCCACTGTCGCGGTGGCTGCTGCAAAAAGTCAATGAACTGGATCGGCAGGCGGCGATCTTCTATTTCCATCCCTGGGAGATCGACGCCGGACAGCCGCGGATTCCCGGCATCAGTGCCAAGACGCGCTTTCGCCATTACGTCAACCTGCAGCACACCGAAGGCCGACTCCGGCGATTGCTCGCGGACTTCAAGTGGGGCCGAATGGACGAAGTGTTTCTTGTTGATCATGCCCAGGTGCCGGTGGGGAGCGTATGAGAACGACCGGCGAAGATGCTGTCGGGCTGACGGCGGCGAGTGCGCCACTGGCCATCCGCCACCTGAGTTCTGACGACCGCGTTGCGGTGGCACGTTGGGATGCTTTTGTTGACGCGTGCCCGGAAGCCAGCTTCTTCCACAAGGCCGGATGGCAGAGGATTGTCAGCGAGGTCTTTCGTCATCGCACCTACTTCCTCTATGCGGAGCGCGCCGGCCTTATCGAGGGTGTTCTGCCGCTGGCGCAAGTGAAGAGTCTCCTGTTCGGAAACTCGCTGACCTCGTTGCCGTTCGCCGTCTATGGCGGCGTGGCAGCAGCCAGCGCGGCGGCGGTGGAGGCGCTGGAACGGGAGGCGCAGGCCCTCGCCAGGCAACTGGGAGTCGCCCACCTGGAGCTGCGCAACGTCCGGCGACGCCACGCCGAGTGGCCGCTACAGGATCTCTATGTCAGGTTTCGCAAAGACCTTGCACCGGATGTCGAAGCCAACATGCAGGCGATTCCGCGGAAGCAACGTGCGATGGTCCGCAAGGGCATCAAGAACGGCTTGAGCAGCGAGATCGATAGTGATTGCCGGCGCTTCTTCGCCCTCTATGCCGACAACGTTCATCGCCACGGAACGCCTGCCTTTTCCAGACGCTACTTCGAGGCGCTGCAGCAGGTGTTCGGCGCCGATTGCGAGATCCTTACCGTCGTCGAGGGAAGCGGGCGTCCGTTGAGCAGCGTCCTCAGCTTCTATTTTCGCGACGAAGTCCTGCCCTATTACGCAGGCGACGAAATCTCGGCCCGTGAACTCGCGGCAAACGATTTCAAGTACTGGGAGCTGATGCGCCGTTCCTGCGAGCGCGGGCTGAAGGTTTTCGATTATGGCCGCAGCAAGCAGGGCACCGGTTCCTATGCCTTCAAGAAGAACTGGGGCTTCGAGCCGCAGCCCCTGTTCTACGAGTACTGCCTTTACCGGCGCGATTCCGTGCCGCAGAACAATCCGGCGAACGCCAAGTACCGTCTGCTGATCGACACCTGGCGGAGGCTGCCGGTCGGACTGGCCAATTGGCTCGGGCCCTTCATCGTACGCAATCTGGCCTGACCCCGGCGGTGGTAGTTTGTTGCCACGGTGATCGTGCCGAATCGATGACCTCCGATTGCACTTCCCTGCTGAAAGCGACACCATGAATACGTCAGCACCGAGACCGACATCGTCTGCCACGCATCCGGGGTGGCGAGTGGCTTTGCCGGCCCTGGTATGCACCTTGGTACTGATCCTGGTGCTTTGTCGTGAAACCGTCCTGGCGATGGCCGCTATCTGGCTGCGTTCGGACACCTATGCGCACGGCTTCATTGTCCCGCCGATTGCCTTGTGGCTGATCTGGCGGAAACGTTCCAGCATCGCCGTCCTGGCGCCCGGACACAGCTATCTGGCGGTCGCCCTGTTTGCCGGTGCCGGCTGCGCCTGGCTTCTCGGCGAGCTCTCGGCAGCCAATGTAGTCTCGCAGTTCGCCCTGACCTTCATGCTGGTTCTGGCGGTGCCTGCGGTGCTCGGCTGGGAGGTTGCGCGAGCGGTCACCTTTCCGCTGCTCTTCCTGTTCTTTGCCGTTCCCTTCGGCGACTTTGCAATGCCCAAGCTGATGGACTGGACGGCGCAGGTCACCATCCTCGGCTTGCGGCTTTCCGGCATACCCGTGCACGCCGAAGGCCTGCGCTTCGTGATTCCCACTGGCAGCTGGTCGGTGGTCGAGGCGTGCAGTGGTGTTCGTTATCTCATCGCTTCGGTAACGGTCGGAACCCTCTTTGCCTATCTCACCTATCACTCGGCGCGCCGGCGAGCGATCTTCATCTGTGTTTCCGTCGCTGTGCCGATCGTCGCCAACTGGGCGCGCGCCTACATGATCGTCATGCTCGGTCACCTGTCGGGGAACAAGCTGGCCGTCGGCGTTGACCATCTGGTCTATGGCTGGGTCTTCTTCGGCATCGTGATCATGGCGATGTTCTGGATTGGTGCGCGCTGGCGCGAGGACGAACTGCCGGCAGCGGCGCCAACACCGCAGCCGACGACTGGGGTCGCGGCCCGGTCGTACTCCCTGGGTGCGGCGGTGGCGACGGTCCTCGTGGCGGCCGTCTGGCCGCTGGCCCAGTGGCAGCTCGAGCATCATGTGGCTCCGCCCGTCAGCCAGCTTGCCCCGCTCGGACCGATCCACGGCTGGCAGACAGTCCCCGGCGGCAACGATGATTGGCGGCCAAAGTTCGAGAACCCGGCGGCCAGTCGCCAGGAAGCCTTTGAGCGCGATGGGCGTGTGGTCGGAGTGTTTCTTGCCTATTACCGCAACCAGGATCAGCAGCACAAACTGGTCAGTTCGGCGAACGTTCTGGTCAGCAACGACGACCCCGTGTGGACAAGAACGGCTGCTGGGACGCGCGACCTCGAGTTCAACCAGCAGGTAGTCAGGATACGCGAGGCCGAGTTGCGTGCGCTTGATGGTGGGCGGCTGGTCGTCTGGCAGTGGTACTGGGTCAACGGACAGTGGACGTCCAGCGACTTCGTGGCCAAGGTGTACACAGCGCTGTCGCGGTTGACGGGCAAGGGCGACGATTCGGCAGTGATCATTCTCCACATAGCGCAGAACCAAGCGCGGGAAGGGGGGGCCGTGCTCGAGGACTTTGTCCGTGCGGCGGGGCCGGCGATCGACACTTCACTGCGGCAGACGATGGCGGGCCGATGACTGGGGAGGTGATTCGCTCTGGCAGGTCGTTAGCTGCGAACGGCGGTTCTGGTCCTGGCAGCGCCGAGGCCTCGCCAGCGAGGTGGATCCATTCGAAGACGCTCGTTCGTGACGAATGACATGGCACAGGCGCGCCGTGTAGTGGATGATTCTCTTGCCGGGCGGTTGTCAGTCTTTGTCTCTCCGACACTGCTGCCCTCTCGGGGAGCCGTTGGCGCTTCGCGACCTCGATTCCCGGGCTTGTCCCTGAGGAATGTGCTCGTCGAGGAGCCGGGTTCTCACCGTGCCAAGGAATGCAGCGGAGGCAGTACCTGCGATGAATAGAAGGATAGTTGTCTTTACTGGCAACTTGGCTTTTTCTGTGCGGAAAGGCATTGTCGAGATTGACCGGTCGATCCCGGGCCTGTCGTGGCTCGTAGTCTTGCACTCGCCACGCAGGACGCCTGCTCAGCTATTGCGTAACCAGTGGCGAAACATGCGCCGCAACGGCTGGCGCTGGATTCCATACCAGTTGGCTGATCTGTGGCAACGGGTCTTTACGCCTTCTACGCACGCGGGCGAGAGTTGCGGCCCGGGTGCCGAATTCTCGATGGCGGCCTTGGCAGCCCGTCCCAACCTGCGTGTGCTCAAGGTTGTGGACATTCACGCGAGGGAAACGATTGACGACGTGCGTGCCTTCCAGCCGCACGTCGGCCTGTCGCTTGCCGCCCCGATTCTTCGGCGCGAGCTCTTCGCCATTCCGGCCGTGGGTACAGTCAACTTGCACAAGGGCAAGGTGCCGGACTACCGGGGGATGCCGCCTGCATTCTGGGAACTGTGGAATGACGAAGAGTCAGTCGGGTGCACGGTGCATTGGGTGGACGACCGGCTCGATACGGGCGAGGTGGCGGCCGAGACGGTTGTCGAGCGCGAGAAGTACTCGACCTTCCGAGGGTTGCAGTTACGTCTCGATGAGATCGGGGTCGAACTGATGCGGCACGTAATCGGCGAGATCTTCAAGGGAATGCGTCCCGCGACACCACAGCGCCCAGGTGGCCGGACTTATCGCAAGCCCACGTTGGCGCAGATGGCCGCCTTGAACGACAAGCTTCTCGCGCTGCAGCCGGAGCGCGCGGCGCTTGCTAGGCGTGTTGCGAAGTCGGTACTGAGTATTGGCTCCCGCCTGATCTGGCGCGCCGGGGTGCACGCACTCGTGGGACCAAGAATCACCGTGCTGCTGTACCATCGGGTCAGCGATGCCGTCCGCGATAACCTTACCGTCGGAACTGAACAATTCGAGCGGCAGATGGCCCTGTTGCGGCGGCATTGCCGTGTGCTTTCGATCGAAGAGGTGCTCGCTTCCCAGACCATTGAACGATCGTCAAGACCCCTTGTCTGCGTGACCTTCGACGATGGCTACCTCGACAACTACATCAACGCCGTACCCAGCCTCCTGCGGCACGAAATACCTGCTGCCTTTTTCGTGTCGACCGGCATCGTCAACAGCAACAATCGCTTCCCTCACGACATACGTCGCGGCAATCCGGTCATTCCGATGATGCAGTGGGAGCATCTGAGAGAGATGCATTCCGCGGGGTTTACCATCGGCTCGCATACGGTCAATCACATCGACTGCGCGTTGGAGCCCGTGGATGTGGTCAGCGATGAACTCGATCGGTCGCTGGCTGATCTGCGGCGTGAATTGGGGGTGAAGGAGTGCATTTTTGCGTATCCCTACGGCGGCAAGCAGCACATGACCCCGGAGCGTCTCGAGATGGTCAAGCGCGCAGGCTATTCGGGCTGCCTTGCCGCGTATGGAGGGACCAACCTTCGTGGTGTGGAGCGATTCAATGTCCTCCGCCGCGGTATCAACTGGGCATTCTCGGACCAGGCGTTTCTGTTCGAGTGCGTTGGACTCGTATGAGTCACGAGGTCCGACCCCTTATCCTGCATGTCATCCATCACTTGGTTACGGGAGGAATGGAGAACGGCTTGGTCAACCTAATCAACCATCTGCCAGAATCACGCTTCCGGCACGCGGTGGCGTGCGTCGAGGATTTTTCGGATTTCCGCCTGCGCTTGACTCGCGCAGATACGCCGGTCGTGGCCTTTCACCGCTCGCGCACCGGGATCTGGCGGCTCAGGCAAGGGCTTTACCGCCTGTGCCGTCAGATGAAGCCAACCATTGTGCATTCGCGCAACCAGTCCGGTTTAGATGCCCTGTTGCCGGCCCGACTTGCCGGGGTCCCACACTGTATCCACGGCGAGCACGGCTGGGATGTCAGCGACCTCAACGGACAAAGGATCAAGCCGGCCGTGCTTCGGCGGCTGCACTCGCCGCTGGTCGACCGCTACATCACGGTGTCGAGCGATTTGAGGAACTATCTGGTGCAACGGGTACGCATTCCCTCGGCACGGGTGACCAGGATCGTGAATGGTGTCGATACGGTGCGTTTCTCGCCGCCATCGATGCGCTCGCACGAGTTCTTTCCGGACGGATTCCTCGCCCCGGATTCGATCGTTGTCGCTACCGTCGGTCGGATACAGGCAGTAAAGGATCAGGAAACGTTAGTCCGGGCGTTTGCAGCCTTGGTGCATAACGGTGGCGAAGTGGCGACGACGACCAGACTGGTGATAGTCGGCGATGGGCCCTTGCGAGGTGCGCTGATGCAGCTTGCCGACGCACTGGGCATAGCCGCGCTGACGTGGTTTCCAGGAAACGTCAGTCACGTCGACGCGCTTCTACGCGCCTTTGATATCTTTGTCCTGCCTTCGCTGGCCGAGGGGATCTCGAACACACTCCTGGAGGCCATGGCCACGGGCCTGCCATTGGTGGCAACTGCGACCGGCGGCAACGTCGAACTGGTTTCCGAGGGTGTCAACGGCCGGTTGTTTGTGCCGGGTGACGTTGCAGCACTGACCCGGTTGTTGACCGAGTATATCGGCGACCGGGCACTGCTGCGGATGCACGGCGAGAACGCGCGGGAACTGGCTGTCCGACACTTCAGCCTGGCGACGATGCTGGCCGCTTACCAAGCCGTGTATGAGGAATTCTGCGATCAGCTATCGGCGGCTGGGTAGTGCGCAGTCACCCTGGCTCGGTCAATGCCACGCTTGGGTTTGACCATCGCCAACATTCGGGCGGCTGATGTTTCCATCTAGTCGTCGACTTTCAACAGACTACAAGAAGACGGGCAGCAACCATGTGCGGCATTACCGGAATTTTCGACACTCGTGGCCGACGTGAGATAGATCGTGCAGTGCTCACGCGCATGAACGAATCGCAGCACCATCGTGGCCCCGATGAAGGCGGTCTTCATCTGGAAGCAGGTGTCGGCCTGGGGCACCGAAGGCTGTCAATCATCGACCTGTCGACTGGCCAGCAGCCGCTCTACAACGAGGATCAGACCGTCTGCGTGGTTTTCAACGGCGAGATCTACAACTATCAGGAACTGATTCCCGAGTTGCAGGCGCTCGGCCACATCTTTCATACCCGCAGTGACACGGAGGTCATCGTGCACGCCTGGGAGGCCTGGGGTGAGGCATGCGTTCGCCGTTTTCGCGGCATGTTCGCCTTTGCCCTCTGGGACCGCAACCGCGACACGCTGTTTCTCGCGCGTGATCGGCTTGCCGTCAAGCCGCTCTACTACGCCCTCCTGGCCGATGGTTTCTTCGTCTTTGGCTCGGAACTCAAGTCTCTGCTCGCCCACGGTGGGCTGGTGCGCGACATTGATCCGCTGGCCGTCGAAGAGTACTTTGCTCTGGGTTACGTGGCCGAACCGCGAACGATCTTTCGGCAGGCGAAGAAGCTGCCACCTGCCCACACGCTGACCCTGCGGCGCGGCGAGCCGGTCGGGGAGCCCAAGGAGTATTGGGACGTTCGCTTCAGTCTGGGCAGTGCGTGCACTGTCGAGGAGGCCTGTGCTCAACTCAACGACAAGCTGACCGAGTCGATTCGCCTGCGCATGATTTCGGAAGTACCCCTCGGGGCTTTTCTGTCCGGCGGTGTCGACTCGAGTGCCGTCGTCGCACTGATGGCCGGTCTCTCGGCCGACCCGGTAAACACCTGTTCGATCGCCTTCGACGATCCCGCTTTCAACGAAGCCAGTTTTGCTCAGAAGGTTGCCGACCGCTATCGTACCAACCATCACTGCGACCTGGTTGCCAGCGATGACTTCGACCTGATCGACACCCTGGCCAGGCTCTACGATGAGCCCTACGCCGACAGCTCGGCCATTCCCACCTACCGGGTGTGCCAGTTGGCGCGCAGACACGTGACGGTCGCGCTCTCGGGCGATGGCGGTGACGAGACCTTTGGTGGCTATCGTCGCTACCGCCTGCACCTGATGGAAGAGCGCATGCGCTCGGCGCTGCCGCAGAGCGTCCGCCGGCGAGTGTTTGGCGTGCTCGGCCGCGTGTATCCGAAAGCGGACTGGGCGCCGCGCATTTTCCGCGCCAAGACAACCTTTGAAGGCATGGCACGCACATCGGTGGAAGCTTACTTCCATTCCGTCTCCATCCTGCGTGGTCCGATGCGCACCGAGCTCTTCAGCCCGCGGTTCCGGAGTGAGATCGCGGGATACAGCGCCGAGGAGGTCTTTCGCTTTCACGCGGGGCGGGCGGCAACCGACGATCCCTTGGCGCTGATTCAGTATCTCGATCTCAAGACTTACCTGGTAGGCGATATCAATACCAAGGTTGACCGCGCCAGCATGGCGCACTCACTGGAGGTGCGCGAGCCCTTGATGGACCACGAACTGGTCGAATGGATGGCGACGCTACCCTCTTCACTCAAGGTGAATGGCCAGGAAGGCAAGTTCCTGTTGAAGAAGGCGATGGAGCCCAGCCTGTCGAACGACATCCTGTATCGCCCGAAGATGGGCTTCGCCGTACCGCTCGCCCGATGGTTCCGCGGTCCGCTCAGAGAACGTGTCCGGGAGGCGGTGCTTGGGCCGCGTCTGGCAGCTACGGGGTGGTTCAATCAGGACTATCTGCGACACCTCCTTGATGCGCATCAGTCGGGTGCGCGCGACTACAGTTCGCCGCTGTGGACCCTCCTGATGTTTGAGGCGTTCCTGCGCAATGTTCTCGATGCGCCGATAAACCAGCCCGCCATCATCACCGACTGGCCCGCAGCGAAATGAGCCTGCGCATTCTGCATGTCCTTGACCACTCGCTACCACTGCACAGCGGCTACAGCTTTCGGACGCTGGCGATCCTGCGTGAGCAGCGCGCCCTTGGCTGGCAGACGGTACATCTGACGACGCCAAAGCAGGGGGTGGCGACCGCGCTACGGGACGAGGTCGATGGCTGGCTCTTCCACCGCACACCGAGTCCGGAAGGCACAGGCCTGCTCGCCCAGATGCGCTTGACCGCTGCTCGCCTGGAAGATGTCATCCGCGACACGCAGCCGGACCTCATTCATGCGCATTCGCCGGTCCTCAACGCGTTGCCGAGTCTGTGGGTCGGGCGCCGCCGGCGCTTGCCGGTGGTCTATGAGATGCGTGCCTCTTGGGAGGACGCGGCCGTCGATCATGGCACGACGGTAGAAGGTAGTCTCCGCTACCGTGTATCACGCGCGCTGGAGAGCGTGGCACTGCGTGCGGCGGACCAGGTGACGACGATCTGTGACGGGCTTCGCGCCGACATTGCCGTCCGCGGCGTCCGGCCGGAGCGTATCACCGTCATTCGGAACGCGGTAGACGTGAGCCTGTTCAAGTTCGGCGCCGAGCCGGACGCTGATCTTCGCCGATCGCTCGGGCTAGAGGGTGCGACCGTCGTCGGTTTCGCCGGATCGTTCTACGGCTATGAAGGCCTTGACCTCCTGATCGAGGCAGCCCGGCAAATGCTGCCCCGGCATCCACGGCTACGTCTGTTGCTGGTCGGCGGCGGGCCGCAGGAAAGCAATCTCAAGGCCCAGGCGGCGGCTGCCGGTATGCAGGATCGCGTCATCTTCACCGGCCGTGTTCCACACGCAGACGTACAACGCTATTACGAACTGATCGACGTACTCGCCTATCCGCGCCTGCCCATCCGGCTGACCGAACTGGTAACGCCGCTCAAGCCACTCGAGGCGATGGCACAGGGAAGGATGCTGGTGGCCTCCGATGTCGGCGGGCATCGCGAGTTGATTCGCCACGGCGAGACCGGATTCCTCTTCCGTGCCGGCGACCCTGCCGCTCTCGCGGCAGCGATCGAAGATATCTTGGTCAGGCGCTCGCTGTGGTCGCAAGTTCGTATGCAGGCACGCCGTTTTGTCGAGGTAGAGCGGACCTGGGCAGCCAGCGTGGCCTGCTACCGCGATGTCTACCGGCGGGCGTTGGCCCGCTACGACCGCAGCAATCCATCCATCTGACTCCGAGGCCCCATCGTGTGCGGTATTCACGGCATCTATCGTTTTGACGGGCTCAGCGTCGAGCCTGGAACCTTGACCGCCATGGGCGATCGGACGCGTCATCGCGGCCCGGACGACGAGGGTAGCCATCTTGACGGCCCGTGCGGGATCGGCATGCGCCGTTTGTCGATCATCGATCTGGCCGGAGGTCATCAACCGCTATCCAACGTCGACGAAACCTTGTGGCTGGTGTGCAACGGCGAGATCTACAATTTTCGCGAGCTACGTCAAGAACTGCAGGGCAAGGGTTACCATTTCAAGACCGGCTCGGATTGTGAGGTACTGCTGCACCTCTATGACGCCGAGGGCGACGACTTCGTTCTCCGGCTGAACGGCATGTTCGACTTCGCTCTCTGGGATGCGCGTCGGCGCCGTTTGTTGATCGGGCGCGACCGACTCGGCGTGAAACCGCTCTACGTGCTGCAGGACTCGCGGCGGCTGGCTTTCGCCACCGAGGCCAAAGCCTTGCTGGGCTTGCCGGGGGTCAGCGCCGAACTCGACCGCGGCGTCATCGCCGACTACCTGCATCTTGGTTACGTGGCTGCGCCGGGCTGCATCTTCAAGGGGATTCGCAAGCTGCCGCCTGCGACCCTGCTGGCCGTGGAAAGCGGTCAGGTGCGCGAGTGGCGCTACTGGCGTCTGCCGGAACGTCTTACCCAGGGGCTCTCCGAGGGTGAGTGGGCCGGGCGAGTGCGGAGCCAGCTCGAGGAGTCGGTTCGCATGCAGATGGTCAGTGACGTGCCGATCGGTGCCTTCCTGTCTGGCGGTGTCGATTCGAGCGCGGTCGTCGCTTGCATGGCCAGGCATTCGGAGCAGCCGATTCGCACCTACGCCATCGGCTTCGCGGGTGGCGAAGCGGAGGCGCTGTACAACGAGCTACCCTATGCGCGCCGCGTCGCCGAGCTGTTTTCGACCCGGCACCGCGAGATTCTCGTTCGTCCCGATGTTGTCGCGCTACTCCCGAAGCTGCTGTGGCACATGGACGAGCCCTTGTCGGATACAGCCTTCATCACCACCTTCCTGGTTTCCGAGTTCGCGCGCCAGGACGTCAAGGTCATCCTTTCGGGGGTCGGTGGCGACGAGCTGTTCGGCGGCTACCGCCGCTACCTTGGCGGTCACTATGGCAGGCGTTATAGCCGCCTGCCGGAATGGCTGCGTCGTTCTGCGAGCTTTGCTGCCGGGCGCCTGCCGGCCGACCGTCATACAGGTTTCCTCAACACCCTGCGTCTGGCCAAGGGCTTTCTGGCATCAGCGGAAATGACCGCTGATGAGCGCTATCGCAGCTACCTGCAGGTGCTCGATCGCCAGGGCGTAGCGGCGCTGCTGCTGGAGCCCGGGGCCGTCGCCACCGATCCGTTGGCGCGCGCCTTTGCGGCGGCCGGCAACGAGGACGAATTGAACCGGATGTTTGCGGTAGATGCCGAGACGCAGTTGCCGGATGATCTGCTCCTGCTTACCGACAAGATGAGCATGGCCGTCTCGCTCGAATGTCGAGTGCCGCTGCTCGATCACGAACTGGTCGAACTGGCCGCTGGGATGCCGGCGCAGATCAAGGTACGTGATGGTCGGCTCAAACATCTGTTCAAGGCGTCGCTTGCCGACCTGCTGCCCGATGACATTCTCAACCGCAAGAAGCGCGGCTTCGGCACGCCGATGGGCGCCTGGCTCAAACGCGAACTCGCACCCTTGCTAAGACGACTGCTGGCGGCCGAGGTGGTGAGCACGCGCGGTCTGTTCCGGCAGTCGATGGTCGAGCAATTGATATCCGATCACGAAGCCAACCGGATAGACGGCACCGACATCCTGCTGGCCTTGATGAACCTCGAGATCTGGAGCCGGATCTATCTCGATCGTCGCGATCCCGGCGACGTTGCCGACGAACTGAAGGGTTACGTGGCATGAACATTCTCTACGTTTGCCACCGTTTTCCCTTTCCGCCCAAGCGCGGTGGCAAGATCAGGCCATTCAACATGATCCGCCATCTGTCGGCCAGCGGCCACCAGGTGACTGTCTGTTCGCTGGCCCGCTCACCCGAGGAAGCCGAAGAAGGGCGCGGCATCGCACCGCATTGTGCGGCGTTTGAAATGGCGCAGGTTTCCGACCCAGTGCAGACGCTGCGCATGGTCGCTCGCCTGCCCTTGGCGAAGCCTTCGTCGATGGGCTACTTCTATTCGGCGTCGCTGCGGCAACGCGTGCGCCGACTGCTGAGCGCGCAGCGGTGGGATCTCATCTTTGTCCACTGTTCGTCGGTCGCTCAGTACGTCGAACAGGTCCGCGATGTCCCGAAGATCCTCGACTTCGGTGACATGGATTCGCAGAAATGGCTCGAATACGCCAACTACAAGCCCTTTCCGCTGTCTCTCGGTTATCGGCTGGAAGGCAAAAAGATGCTGGCGGCCGAGAAGCGTCTGGCCAAGCTGTTCGACCTGTGCACGGCGACTACGCGGGCCGAGTGGGAGACGCTCGAGGGTTATGGTACGGGTGTCGCGACGGACTGGTTTCCGAACGGCGTCGATGCGGAGTTCTTCTGTCCCTCGGGTGAGCCGTATGACGCGGATACGATCAGCTTCATCGGCCGCATGGACTACTACCCGAATCAGGAGTGCATGGCGCGCTTCTGCGAGCAGATCTGGCCCGTGCTCAGGTCGCGTCGGCCGAATGTCAAGCTGCTGATCATTGGTGCCGACCCCTCGCCGGAGATGCGCAAGCTGGGCGATCTGCCCGGCGTGACCGTCACCGGCTCGGTCCCCGACGTGCGTCCCTTCGTTCGTCAGTCGGCGGTGATGGTGGCGCCGCTCAATATCGCCCGTGGTACGCAGAACAAGATTCTCGAGGCGATGGCGATGGGCGTCCCGGTAGTGACCAGCCGGGTTGCGGCGGGCGGCGTCGACGCTGAGTCCGTGAAGCATTTCCTTGTGGCCGACACGTGCGAAGAATATTCTGCAGCGATTCTGCGGATCCTGGATGATCCGGCGGAACGGCAGCGACTGGCGGTGGCCGGACGGCAACGCATGCTCAGCAATCATGCCTGGCCGCATTCGATGGCAAGGCTGGACGAGATCATCGACCGCTGCATCAGGAACTTCTCGCAAAGCAAAGGGAAACTCGCATGAAAATCAGTATCTTCGGTTTGGGCGGTTCCGATACGGTGAATCCCATCTACAAATCGTCAGGCAGGTCCGAGAGTAGGATGCGCAGCCTTCTGCGGGGATGGCTGGTGGCTGGGATGACACGGGTGTCATCGACGAAGCTCTGTCACGCAGGCGAGTGTAGTCCGGCAGCGATTCTCGGAGTTCATCAGGTGGTGGCCCACCAAGAGCCCGCATTCGACTGACCGCGCAGGACTCCAGAAGAATTATAGAATTCAAAGGGTTATAGATCATGAACTGGTCATGTGCTCTCATGAACTACATGTGTGCATGCGGTAGCGCCTACCGCTTTCGCTCGGCACGGCGATGAAACGCGGCTTGTTCGTCGATGTTTTTTCGCGCGAATTCGCGTTCGTGTCGTTGATTGCGGTGATCGCGGTTACCATTGGTTGGGTGGGTTTCACCGCGAGTGACGACCAATACTACTACTCGGCCGCGTTGAAGTGGCTCGAGGAGGAATGGTACTTGCCAGACCACTTTGGCCGCGTTCGCCACTCGATCTCCTTGCCGATTGCGTTGTCAATCAGTTTGTTCGGTGACCGTGAGCTCGCTGTGATCTTGCCGAGTACCGTCTACTACTTCGCGACGATTGGGCTGACCTTTGTGTGCGTTAGTCGGAGCGCCGATCGGACGGTCGCGTTTCTCGCGTGCGCGGTTTTCGCCACCTTTCCTGTGGTCGTTACCGCTGCCACGAACGCAACGGCCGATATCGCTGAGCTCTTCTGGGCCTCGGTTGCGTTCTGGTTGTTTTTCTACTCTTGGCAAGGTGGCCGCCTGCGTGCGGAGGCGCTTTTCGGTTGCGGTGTAGCGCTAGCACTGGCGTTCAGTGGCCGCGAGACGGTCATGGCGTTGGGAATCTTCGTCGCCGGGGCGATTCTTCTGGGTCACCGGATCGGTCGTGGGCAGATTGTTTGGGTTGTGGTGGGGGGCTTGGCCGTGCTCGGATCCGAGGCCCTGTATTATGCTCTTGCAGGTGGTGATCCGCTGTTACGGTTCTCCCTCCTACTGAACGGTATATCCTCGTCGAACGACCGTCCAGTGGCGCCGGCTTTCAGCGTCGACAGTAGCGGGTCGCTTCGTGTGCATCCGCTGCTTGATCCGTTGCTGCTCGTGCTTGCCCGCCAATTCTTCGGACTGGGTTACTGGGTCTTCTTCGCGGTCTTGTTGGTTGCGGTGAGCGGGCGACCATCGGTGGCTGCCCATGACCGCCCGGCGGCGCGCGAATTGCAGAGACTTGCGCTCTCCGCAGGGATGATCTGGTTTCTTTTCGTGGTCGCAACCCTGTGGCGAATCAAGTTACTTGGGCGGTACTACATCGCGCCGGCGTGGCTCTTTACCGTCGGCTCGGCGGCATTCCTGTGCGTGCATCAGACCGCAGTGACCCACCCCCGCCGGCTCTGGTTTGCGGTGAGTTGTGTCGTCGCAGCCAACTTCGCGGGGATAGGGTTGCAGAACAACAACCCGCGCTTGGAAGAGCGGGAACTCGCCGCATTCGCGGCAAGTTCCCACGAGCCGGTGTTCACTGATCCGTACACCGCACGCTATGCGTCGGAGTTCCTCCACTGGGCCGGGGTCCCGCCGGAACAGGTCGTGGGCGCCCCCCCGACTGACGGTGCGCTTTACTTCGTCGTGCCATCGCGCATCGGTGCTCCCAACCGCCTAACGCCGGAGTCGATGCTACCCGCACTCCAGGTCAGACCGGAGTGGGCGGTAGTGCGCAGAATCGAAGGCCCAACGGCGTTGCCGGCGTTCCTCGTGCCGGCGATACGCGGTACCACCTTCATCCCGGAGTGGCTGCGCGCTAAGCTGGCAGCCCCGCGCGGTAACTTGCTTGTTGTCCGTGCTGTGGCGCCTCGTACCACCAGAGAGGGGCCCCAGTGAGGCCGTGGCTTGTAGCGATGCTCATGGCCTATTCGCTGATGCTAGCGTCGGGTCAGATCCTATTTAAGATGGCGGCCGAGGACGCGCGCGAACGAGGGGGAAGCTTCGTCGTGGCACTGTTTCTTCAACCCCGGTTCATCCTTGCGCTTGCGCTTTACGGGGCACTGACGCTCCTGTGGACGTGGATTCTGTCGAAAGTGCCTCTTTCCCGTGCTTACCCTTTCGTCGCGCTCGCGTTCGTCGTCACACCAATCCTCGCGAATTGGTTGCTCGGCGAGCGCATTTCCGGCAGCGTGATGGTAGGAACGGCACTGGTAATGGCCGGTCTGATGGTGGTGGTTTATGGACAGTGAAACCGTGCGTGCCTGCTCCTTCGAGACAGCGGCCTTGCAGCCCGTACCTACGCCGAAAGTCCGCATTGCCGTGGTAGTCCCATGCTTCAGGGTGCGCGACAAGATCGTGGGAGTCATCGAAAGGATCGGGCCGGAGGTGGAGCGTATCTATGTCGTTGACGACGCGTGCCCAGAAGGCACTGCAGACCTTGTGCAGAGCGTCTGCCGGGACCCTCGGGTCGACGTCATTCGTCTGGCGGTAAACCAGGGTGTTGGCGGGGCTGTAAGCGAAGGTTACCGTTGTGCGTTACGCGACGGAGCCCAGATCGTGGTGAAGATCGACGGGGATGGTCAAATGGCGCCCGAACTTGTACCAGAACTGATCTCGCCGATTCTAGCTGGGCACGCGGACTACATTAAGGGCAATCGTTTCTTCTTCCTAGGCGGCGTTCGGCAGATGCCTGCGGTCAGGCTGGTAGGTAATGCGGTGCTTTCGTTCTTGACCAAATTGTCGACCGGCTACTGGCAGGTGTTCGACCCAACGAATGGGTTTACGGCGGTGTCGCGACAGGCGCTCCAGCGCTGTGACCTGGCTAGGGTCAGCAAGCGTTACTTCTTCGAGTCGGACATGCTGTTTCAGCTTGCGCTAGCGCGTGCGGTGGTCGCCGACTTTCCGATGAAAGCCGTTTACGCGGATGAGCAGTCGAGCCTGAGGCCAATGCGAGTCGTTGGCACTTTTCTCAGGGGACACTTGGTGAACTTCGCAAGGCGCGTCCTCTACACATACTTTGTTCGGGGGTTCTCGCTGGCCTCGGTCGAGTTAGTCATTGGGCTGCTACTGATTTTGTTTAGTATCGCATTCGGGGTAAGCGAGTGGATCACGTCGACCCGCATGGGTGCGCCGGCGACCGCAGGTACGGTGATGCTTGCAGCTTTGCCGGCAATCCTGGGCACCCAGTTGACGTTGTCTTGGCTGCACTTCGACATCCAGAGCGAGCCGCGGATTCCAATCACGTCGCTGACGGAGACGAGCTGCGGTGCCCGTACTAAGATCGACAACTGAAATGACGGCGAGAAGGGCGAGGTGATGGCCGACCATCTCACCCAGCGGGTATGGGTCTGGGACGGCGAGGCGCCGTCGGCGCGCCGTCGGCGAGCCGCTGGCATCTCCTGGCACGACGGGAACTCGATGGGACGAAACTCAAGTTCGGCCTGTCCAATGCCAAACCCAGCGCTTCCTTGCGCCGTCTGGCGGAAATGCGGGGAGCGCTCCATTTCGTCGAGCAGTCCTTCCGGGAGGCCAAGAGCGCCTGCGGCATGGCCGAGTATCAGGTCCGCCGCTGGCAGGCGTGGCACCATCACATGGCCCTGGTCATGATCGCGACCATGTTCCTGGCCAAGGAGCGCATAGCCCATCGCGATACGGCCGAACTTCTCTCCTGCCGCGACTTGGTGGAGATCATGCGCCATCGGTTGCCCACCAAGATCGTCACCGACGAAGACCTCGCGGCATCCATCATCGATAGGCATCGACGGCGGCGCCAAGCCATGGAATCTGCCTATCGAATGCAATCTGCCATGCTCTCAGCATCAGATTGAAAGGCAATCTGACAAAGTAGAATTAGGTTGATCATTGGTGCCGATCCCTCGCCTGCGATGCGCAAGCTGGGCGACCTGCGGGGCGTTACCGGCACCGGGTCGGTGCCCGATGTCCGTCCGTTCGTCCGCCAGTCGGCACTGATGGTGGCGCCCTCAACATCGCCCGGGGGACGCAGAACGAGATCCTCGAGGCAATGGCTATGGGTGTGCCGGTGGTGACCAGCCGGATCGCTCCCGGTGGTGTCGACGCTGAACCTGTGACACATTTCCTTGTTGTCGACAGCGCAGAAGAATATTCTGATGCCATCCTACAGGCTCTGGACAAGCCAACCGAGCGGCAGCGACTGGCGGTGGCCGGACGGCAACGCATGCTCAGCAATCATGCCTGGCCGCATTCGATGGCAAGGCTGGACGAGATCATCGACCGCTGCATCAGGAACTTCTCGCAAAGCAAAGGGAAACTCGCATGAAAATCAGTATCTTCGGTTTGGGCTACGTTGGTGCCGTGTCGCTGGCCTGCCTTTCGCGTGATGGTCACGAGGTTATCGGGGTCGACATCGACGCCACCAAGCTCGACCTGATCATGGCCGGCAAGACGCCGGTGGTCGAGGAGGGAATGGTCGATCTGATGGCCTTCGCTGCAGCCAGTGGCCGCGTCGCAGTAACCACGGACGCCCAGCAGGCGGTGCTCGACAGCGAAATTTCCCTGGTTTGCGTAGGAACGCCATCCGCGGCCAACGGCAGCCAGGATCAGGGTGCGATCCTGCGTCTGGCGGCAGAGATGGGGCGCGCAATCGCCGGCAAGAGCGCGCCGCACATCGTCGTCTTTCGCTCGACCCTGGTGCCGGGCACGGTTGAGGACGTGCTGCGGCCGATCATCGAAGACGAGTCCGGCAAGAAGGACGGCGTGGACTTTTTCCTCTGCTTCCAGCCGGAGTTCCTGCGCGAAGGCTCGTCGATCCGTGATTATGACAAGCCCCCCTTCACGGTCGTTGGCGCCAACCATGCCTACCCGGTCGAGCGCCTGCGCGAACTGTTCGGCAATCTGCCATGCCGCTTCATCGAGACATCGGTTCGCTCGGCCGAGATGATGAAATATTGTTGCAACAACTTCCATGCGCTCAAGATCACGTTTGCCAATGAGACGGCACGCCTGTGCGCGGCACTCGGCGTGGATGCCTTCGAGGTGATGGATCTGGTCTGTCAGGACACACAGCTCAACATTTCGACGGCCTATCTGAGGCCCGGGTATGCCTTCGGCGGTTCCTGCCTGCCCAAGGATCTGCGGGCGACTACCTACCTGGCCAAGATCCACGACGTCGACATCCCGATGCTTGGTGGCATCATGCAGTCGAACCGCAATCATCTCGATCTGGCGCTGAACAAACTGCTGGCCTTCGGCAAGCGCAAGATCGGTTTCGTCGGGCTGTCGTTCAAGACCGGCACCGACGACCTGCGCGAGAGCCCACTGGTGACCCTTGCCGAACAACTCATCGGCAAAGGCATGCAGCTTGCCATCTACGATCCCGAGGTTCACCTGGCAAGCTTGCTTGGCGCCAACCGCAACTTCATCGAGAAGCATCTGCCGCACATCGGACAAATGATGCGGGCGGACTTGGCGGAGGTCATCAATGAGTCGGAAGTGCTGGTGATCGGGCTATCGGGGCAGGCGATCGCCGAGACGCTCGCGAGGTCGTGCCGGGCCGAGCAGGTACTCCTTGATCTGGTCCGGCTACCGAACCCGGCGGCAATCCCGGCGGCGGTCCACGGACTGTGCTGGTAGGATGATGTAGCGTGTCGGCAGCTGTCCGTTTCTGGCGCCGAGGTGTCTGGATCAGCTTGCTGGTGCTGGTGGGAGCGCTGCTCTCTCTGGCGCCATACCTGAGCAGTTCGACCGAGATGGTTCGCATGCGCAACGCTCTGGTCTTGGTTGCCGGCAACGAAGGCGATCTTGCTTGGACGCCGGCCAACGTGCCGGCTGACTTCTTGCTTGAGCGTGGCGCGCCCTATCCGGAGTTCGTCGATGCAGTCAGTCGCCTCGGGTTGGACGGGATGCCGTCCGACTGGGAACGAGCGGTCGCCATCAGTCAACATCTGCTCGGTTCAAGTCCGGTGTTGTTGGGCGGCGCAATCCAGTCCGACCTGCTTGACAGCTATCGGCGCATCGTTGGTACCGGCGAAGGCTACTGCGGCGATTTCGCCCGCGTTTTTTCGGGCTTGGCGCTAGCGGCCGGTATCCCGGTGCGGAGCTGGGCTTTCTCGTTTGATGGGTTCGGCGGTCATGGGCACGTCTGGGTCGAAGTATGGAACCGCGACATTGGGCGTTGGCAGCTCCTTGACGTGTTCGAAAACAACTACTTCGTCGGTGTCGACGGCGTGCCCATGTCGGCGCTCGAGGTCCATGCGTCCATGCGCGCCAACGCCACTACCGTGCGTCTGCTGCCACTCCATCCGACGGCCCGCTCCGGCGCTGCGACGCCGGAGCGGGCGTGGGAATACTACCGCCGTGGCCTGGATGAGTGGTATGCCGTGTGGGGCAACAATGTCTTCTCCTATGACCAGGCGCAACTCGTGCGCACCTTTGGCTCGGTGTCGCGTGCGCTCGAACAACTCGGCGGTATCGTTCAAGGCGTATATCCGGGCGTGAGGATTCTTGAAGAGCCGAACAATCGACGGCAGGTCGAGGCCATTCAGTCGGTGCGCAGCCACCTGTTGTGGGTCGGCGCTACGGGTGCTGCTGCCCTGCTGGTGCTGTTGGTCTGTCTGGTCGCCTGGTGGACGGCAGGGCGGCGCTTGGCGGCGCGAGGCGCACGGTGAGCACTTTGGTCGACGCAGCACGACCGATCCTCGCGGACGCCGATCTGTGGCCGGCCGTTTGCGTTGTCGGGCCACTCCCACCGCCGTCTGGTGGTATGGCGAACCAATGTGAGCAACTCGTTCGCCTCCTGCGCGATGAAGGCGTCGAGGCCGAGTTGGTGTGTACCAACGCGTCGTATCGACCGGCATGGGCAGGCAGACTGCCTTTCTTGCGTGCAGGTTTTCGCTTGCTGCCCTACTTGCTGCGCCTCTGGCAGGCCGCGGGGCGGGCGCAGGTGATGCACGTCCTTGCCAACTCGGGCTGGAGCTGGCACTTGTGTGCTGCACCCGCACTGCTCATTGCCCGACTCCGAGGGACTCCGGTGATCATCAACTACCGAGGCGGGAACGCCGATGCATTCTTTGCGTCGGCACCTCGCCATGTGCTCCGCATGCTTGCCGGCGCATCGCTGCGAGTGACCCCTTCGAAGTTCCTCTTCAGGGTTTTCTCCCGCTATGGCCTGTCGGCCGAAGTGGTTCCCAACATTATCGATCTGTCTCGTTTCGTACCGGGGCGCGCGCGAATGTTTGGCGATGCGCCGCATCTCGTGGTTACGCGTAACCTGGAGCCTATCTACGACATTCCGACAGCGATCCGCGCTTTCGCGCGAATCCGGGATGGTTTCCGATGTGCGCGCTTGACCATTGCCGGTACTGGGCCGGAGCTTTCGCGCCTGGAGGCTCTGGTTGCCGACCTTGGTCTCCAGACCGCGGTGAGCTTCACTGGACGCATTGCCAACGCGGATATACCGGCGCTTTACGCATCGGCGGACTGCCTGCTCAACCCGAGCACAGTCGACAACATGCCGGTGTCGATACTCGAGGCGTTTGCCAGTGGTGTGCCGGTTGTCAGTACCTGTGCGGGTGGCATTCCTGACTTGGTCGAGCAGGGCGTCAGTGGCCTGCTGGTGCCGGTCGGCGACCATGCAACGATGGCCACTGAAGCCCTTCGCGTCTTGCGGGATGCCGGCCTGGCTGCGGCTCTCAGGCAGGCCGGCCTGGAACAGGCACACACGTACGCCTGGCCCCGAGTACGGAGGCAGTGGCTTGACGCGTATCGTCGGGTTGCTGCCGAACGAAGAGAATCCTGAGTATTACGTGGTTTCGGTCACCGTCCATGCGGAAATCGTCGTGCCCGAGAGCGCTGGAACGCTGTGACCTGTCCTTTGGAAAACTGCCATGACTGCCCTTTCCGAAACACTGCTGCGGAAATACTACGCCAACAGCCCGCATCCCTATCGGGTGTATGAGGAGCGCGTCGAGTCCTTGCTGACACCCGACAGCGTGTTGCTTGACGCCGGCTGCGGTCGCACCGTTCCGGTCCTCAGAAAGTATCTGGGACGAGCACGCGGCCTCATCGGCGTGGAACTGGTGAGTTTCACCGATGTTCCTCCTGGAATCGACGCCTATAACGCTGATCTTTCGGCGATGCCGTTGCCTGACGCGAGTGTCGACCTCATCATCTCGCGCAGCGTGTTCGAGCATTTGACGGACCCGGAAGCGGTGTACAAGGAACTCTCGCGCGTCTTGCGCCCCGGGGGGGCAGTGCTTTTCCTGACCGCCAACATGTGGGACTACGGTACGCTGGTGGCGCGTCTGGTTCCCAATCGCTTTCATGCCCGAATCGTCAGCAAGGTGGAAGGAAGGGCCGAGGAGGATACCTTTCCAACAGCCTATCGGACCAATACACGCGCCGACGTCGAACGGCTGGCAGCGTCGGCACGGCTCACAGTAGAGTCCTTCGAGTATCTGAGCCAGTATCCGAACTATCTGATGTTCAATGCTGGTCTTTTCTTCCTGGGGACCTGCTACGAGAAACTGATCAGTCGTTTCGACAGTCTTGGCTTTCTGCGCGGCTGGATCCTGGTAACGCTGCGCAAACCTGGCGTGGTGCGTTGATCGGTATTGCTGGTGGGACGGTCAGCCGGAGATCGCGACCCGCCAACCAACACGCGAGCAGTGTCTATTGCACAAGGAGAAGTGCTTGAGTCTGTATACCGGGATTTGTTCGCGTCTTCTGTTCCCGCTGCATGAACGCCTCAAAGGCCACGATTCGGTGGCGAGGCGGCAGCGGCTGGAGAAGAGCCAGTGGTGGCCCGTGGATCGCGTAGCCGAGGAGCAGGCTCTGCGCTTGCGCGACTTCCTGGTGGCCATCGGGGCGCGAGTCCCGTACTACCGGGACTTGTTCCGCCGCCTGGGCTTCGATCCTGCAAGCGTCCGTACAACGGCCGAGCTGTCGCTGTTGCCGCTGCTCGACAAGCCGGATATACGGGCCCATGTCGAGCGGCTGAAGGCGGATGGCCATGGACCGCTGACGCGCTACAACACCGGTGGATCGTCGGGCGAGCCACTGATCTTCTACATGGGAAAGGGACGAAAGAGCCACGACGTTGCGGCGAAGTGGCGCGCTACACGGTGGTGGGATGTGGACATTGGCGATCGTGAACTGGTGGTCTGGGGCAGTCCGATTGAACTCGGTGCCCAGGATCGGCTTCGGCGCCTGCGTGACGGAATCATGAGAAGCCACCTGTTGCCAGCTTTCGAAATGTCAGCTGCGAACCTCGACCACTTCGTCGACGCCATCCGCGACAGACGTCCAGCAATGCTCTTCGGCTATCCTTCGAGCCTCTCGTTGATCGCCCAGCGTGCGCAGCAGAGGAATCTGGATATGCGTGGCCTTGGAATCAAGGTGGTTTTCGTGACTTCAGAGAAGCTGTACGATCAACAACGCGCCGTGATCAGTCAGGTGTTCGGCTGCCCAGTGGCCAATGGCTACGGGGCGCGCGATGCTGGCTTCATCGCCCACGAGTGCCCTGCCGGCAGCCTGCATCTCAGCGCCGAGGACATCGTTGTCGAGACCGTACGTCCCGATGGCAAGCCGGCAGCGCCTGGGGAACCCGGTGAGATCGTCGTCACGCACATGGCGACAGGAGACTTTCCGTTTGTTCGCTACCGTACGGGAGATATAGGTCTGCTGAGCGACAAGACCTGTGCCTGTGGTCGCGGTTTGCCGGTTCTGGAAGACGTCCAGGGACGTACCACAGATTTCGTCGTTGCGCGTGATGGGACCGTGATGCACGGCCTCGCGCTGATCTACACGCTGCGCGATCTACCGGGTGTCGAGCGTTTCAGGATCGAGCAGGTATCGATCGACCAGACGCTTGTCCAGGTGGTTGCCGGGCCGGCATTTGAGCGGGCGTCGGAGGAGCGGATCGTGCGCGACTTCAAAGCGCGCCTGGGTGAAACGGTTGATGTTCGGGTCGATAGGGTTGCCGCGATTGCCAGCGAGGCGTCCGGCAAGTTCCGCTACGTCGTCAGCCGTGTGTCGGCCGCCACATCCCAAGCAACTCGCAACTGACCGACGACCATGCGTGACATTCTGATTACGTTGATCATCCTCGGTCTCATTCCCTTCATTCTGGGCAAGCCGAGGGTCGGTGTCTACGTCTGGGCCTGGCTGGCGATGATGGTTCCGCATCGAATGGCCTTCGGGTTTGCTCAGACCATGCCGTTTTCCCACATGGTGGCATTGGCCACTCTCGCCGGCTTCCTCTTTTCGCGCGACCGACACCCGTTTCCCTCGTCGTCCATCACCACGACCTACCTGCTGTTTCTGCTATGGATGACGGTGACCAGTTTCTTTGCCATTGATAGCGGGGCTGCCATATTCGACCGGTGGGTTTTTGTCGTAAAGATTCATTTCTTTATTTTTCTCACTGTGATGCTGATACGTGGACGTGAGCAGATTGAGGCTCTGCTCTGGGTGATTACGCTATCAATCGGTTTCTATGGAATGAAGGGAGGCCTTTGGACCGTTACTACCGGCGGAGGCGGGCGCGTATGGGGGCCCGGAGGCGGGGTGATCGCGGGGAACAATGAGCTGGGAGTCGCTTTGGTCATGGTCGTCCCATTCATGTACTACCTTTTTCAGACAGCCACGCACCGCTATGTGCGTTACGGGATGGTCTTTCTGATCGCGACGAACTTCCTGGGCATTCTGGGCACCCAGTCGCGGGGTGCCCTCCTGGCGGTGGTGGGGATGACTTTTTTCGTGGCCATGAAGAGCAAGAAACCGGTGTTGACGACACTGATCCTCGGCGGTGTGCTCCTGCTAGGGATTCTTTTTATGCCAGAAACATGGACTGGCCGCATGAGTACCATTGAATCCTTCGATCAGGACTCGTCGGCGATGTCGCGAATCTATACCTGGAAGACCCTCTGGACATTGGCGCTGGACAGACCTCTGGTTGGTGCCGGCTTTAACGCGGATATCCCCACAGTCTTCGCCATGTATGCTCCGAGAGACATGAGTTTCGATTGGCAAGGCCAGGTCTACGTAGCCCATAGCATCTATTTCCAGGCGCTGGGTGAGCACGGCTTCCCCGGCCTGCTTCTCTACGTGCTCATCGGGATTCTGGCGTGGCGAAAGGCTAACGAGGTGGCGGCGAAGGCGCGGCACGAACCGGAATTTGCCGCGTGGGCGCCCCTGTTGATGCGAATGTCGCAAGCCAGCCTGGCGGGGTTTGCAGTCGGTGGTGCCTTCCTGTCGTTGGTCCATTTCGACCTTCCGTACTACATGGTCGGTTTCGTGGTTCTGGTTGACGCGACGATCAATGAAAGGCGCAAGTCCGCCAGCACAAGAGAAGTTCAGGAGGCAGTACCCAGACCGACCTCCTGAGTCGCCGATCCCGCGTGCTTCCACCGCTAGCCGTCGGCAGGATCGATCGCTCTCGATCAATACGGACCTGCTGGTCGTTGATGTAGTATATTGGCATGATCCCGGGTGTGGCGGGGTGTGGGTGTCCGAGGAGGTTGGCATGGCAATGCGAGTGAAGCTAGAGACAGGCGAGGTGGGCCTCAGACAACGGTATCGGGTGACGAACTGGTCGGAGTACGACCGGGCGCTGGTCAATCGAGGCAATCTGACGATCTGGTTCGACGAGGCGAGTATCCGGGGCAGTTGGACGCCGCCGCGTCCGATCGGGCGCGGCAAGCCCGGGTGGTACTCGGAGACCGGCATTCAGACGTGCCTGACAATCAAGACCTTGTTCCAGTTGCCGTACCGCGCGACGGAAGGACTGATCAAGTCGCTGATGCGCCTGTGTCACCTGGACCTGCCGGTGCCGGACCACACCCACATGTCGCGACGTGCCGGAGAGCTTTCGGTGAAGATACCGCGCCGCCCGCGTCAGGGGCCGACGCACGTGGTGGTCGATTCGACCGGTCTGAAGATCTTCGGCGAAGGCGAATGGAAAGTGCGTCAGCACGGTGTCGGCGAGCGCCGCACTTGGCGCAAGATCCATCTGGCAGTCGACGAAACCACCAAGGACATCATCGGCATCGAAGTGACCACCACCGCTTGGGGCGACAGCGAAATCTTGCCCGGCCTGCTTGACCAGATTGAAGGCGAGATCGCCCAAGTCTCGGCCGATGGCGCCTACCACAGCCACGGCTGCCATGCGGCGATTGCCGAGCTGGACGCGCGTGCCACCATCCCGCCACGCGACGGGGCGGTCACGTGGGGAGGCGACCACGCTCGCGACGTCATCCTCCAGGAAATTGAAACCAAGGGACTCGACGGCCGGAAGAACGATAGCGGCTTCCACCGGCGCAGCATTGCGGAGAACATGATGTACTGGTTCAAGCAACTGGGGGACAGCCTGTTCTCCCGGCGTTTCGAGCGACAAGTGAACGAAGCCCACGTTCGAGCCGCCATCATCAACACCTTCACCTACCTGGGCATGCCGCAATCCGTCCGGGTAGGGCAAGTTGCGCCTGCTGCATGACGAATGACGGGAAATGGGGGAACTCATGCCGGAAATGAGAAATCCCGTTTCATGGAATATTGGCATTGGCTAATAGTGCACCACCGCCAACCTGCTGCGGTTCGTCCGCACTATTGTTGACGGCGCGTCCTCCGGCAACTGATCCGAGACACTTTTTGTGAAATAGAGGGACTGTGGAACTCTTGACCGCAACACTGGCGAAGGCAACCCTCGGCGCTCTGGATGTCATCACCCCGCGCCGATTGTCGATCCTCATCTATCACCGCGTGCATGCCCGGCCGGACTCCCTATTTCCGCACGAGCCCGATACCAGGAGCTTCGATCAGCGCATGCGCTTCGTCGCCCGGAGTTTCAATGTCCTGTCCCTGGGAGAGGCCGTCCATCATCTGGCTGCGGGTACCTTGCCACCTCGGGCGCTGGCGATCACTTTCGACGATGGCTACGCGGACAACGCTGAAGTGGCATTGCCGATTCTCCGTCGCCACGGGCTGACAGCGACCTTTTTCGTGGCCACCGGCTTTCTCGACGGCGGCCGCATGTGGAACGATTCCGTCATCGAGTGCTTGCGTACCAGCACCAAGCCAGCGCTTGACCTTGAGGCGTTTGGCCTGGGGCGGTTGCCGCTGCCCGAGCTCAGCGACCGCCGGGCAGCTATCGAGCAACTTCTACCGCGCATCAAGTACTTGACGCTTGCGCAGCGGGAGGAGGCCGTTGTTCAATTGCAGGCGATAACCGGGGTCGCCGCCTTGCCTGCCGACCTGATGATGCGCACCGACCAGATCCGGGCGCTGCATTCGGCGGGCATGGAAATCGGCGCGCATACGGTCAGGCATCCCATCCTTGCGTCCCTGACCCTGGCGGAAGCGGAAATCGAGATCGTTGAGGGCAAGCGCTGCCTCGAAGCGATGGTCGACGCGCCGGTCGACGTCTTTGCCTACCCGAATGGCAAGCCGGGTCAGGACTACCAAGCGGAGCACGTCAAGCTGGTAGAAAAGGTAGGGTTTCGCGGTGCTGTGACTACCTCCAGAGGAGTCGCGCAAACTGGCGATGACTTGTTCCAGCTGCCGCGCTATACGCCTTGGGGTAACGCTCTGCCAGTGTGGTCGATGCGCTTGCTGGCGCATCAAAGGCGTCGGGATTTCCAGTTGGCCCCTCCCTGCGCGAACGGACAGCGATCCAAGCCCGCGTGAACCGGCAAGCTCATTCGGGTCTATGCCGTTTCGTGTGGAACGGGCCTCCAGCCGCCCTCGATTGCCACCGATGCAGGGCAACCCCAAGCCGCATTGCCGCGCGCGTTGATGGCGCTGTCAAGGGCGGGCGCAGCCCGGCGAAGCGAACCCTTTACTGCGTCAGAAACGCTAATACGCTCAAGGGCCTGGGGCTGGTTGCGGCTTCTCGCGGCCAGATCCCGAGCCCGTCCGGCGGCGAGGACTTCCCCGCCCTTGGGGCGGGGTTAGCAACTGTGTTCGGTGTCAAGCGTTTTCAGGCGCATTTGTGATGCCCTGGGTTCCAAGGGATACCCGATTTGACTATGGCATTCAAGATCGTGAGGACTTTGTGCATGCAAGCGACCAGCGCCACTTTTTTGGGCTTTCCCTTGGCGATCAGGCGCTGATGAAACGCCTTGATCACGGGGTTGTAACGGACGGCACTGAAGGCGGCCATGTATAGCGCGCTACGTACGGCTGTTCGACCACCCCAGGTGATGCGTTTGCCCTTGTGGCGACCGCTTCCGCGTTCAATGGTGCGACACCGACCAGCTTGCCAATTTGCGCATGCGAGAGTTGTCCCAATTCGGGCAACGCCCCCATCAAACTCGCTTGCGTGCAGGGCCCAATCCCTTTGAAGTCTTTGAGCAAAGCGAGCTTGTCGGCAAAATGTGCTTTCAGCATGCCGCTCATGTCGTTATCAACCGATGCAATCTGGCGGTCCAGCATCTTCAGTACCGCCTTGATACTTTTATGCTGCGAGGGATGGCTTTGGGCCAAGCGGTTTCCTTCCGCCACGCGCATGCCGACCAACTGGTGGTGGCGTATGAGCAAGGCTTCCAGCGCCTCCTGGTTGGCATCGGGCAGCTTCATCAACAGCCGCTCCCGCTGCGCTGACTGGTGCAGCGTTCGTGCAAAGTGCGATAGCACCCGCGCGTCAATGGCGTCCGTCTTGGACAGGTATCCCATGGATTTTGCGAAGTCTCGCGCCTGCCTGGGGTTGACCACCATCACCGCCAGCCCGGCCGCACATAGCGCGGCGGCGGCCTGCCGTTCGAAGCCTCCCGTGGCTTCCAGGAGCACCACACCAATGCGCTCGGAAAGCGGGATGAACTCCTTGACCAAGGCCTCGATCTCTCGGCCGGCGTTAGCGATACATCGGGTCTTGGATTTGTCGTCTACCGCCACCTCCAGCGTCTCTTTGGCAACGTCAATACCAACAAAAATCAATTCAGAAGCGTTCATCTCAGGCCATCCTTGCAAATACGAGGTCACGGCCTTGCGACACGCGCCAACCAGCAACTGTTCGGTATTCAGACAAACGGGCAACCAGGCATGCCAAGTGCTAACCCACGGGCTTGAGGTCCCAGAGGGGCGTCGGGCTATGCCTGGCCTTCCGAACTCCTTCCCGCAACATCCATGCAGCAATCGGCGATGCACACCTTGGGGCTCCGCCCCAAACCCCGCACTCGCCGTGAGGCAGCGGCCGGGGATGATAAACCCTCCCCGACCACTCCCTCGAGTGTCATTGGCCTCCAGGATGTCAAGAGGCTTTCGCGGCATAAACGCGAGAGAAAAAAACCTCTCTCGCATATATTCCACGGTCCTCTTGACATCCTTCCAGCCATCAATTCACACCCTCCTCCAATGAACGACAAACCACAAAACGAAAGATACAAGGGGTGGGGCGCCCGAAGGGCTCAGCTTGGGGTGCCGGGGCCCCGTTCCACACGAAACGGACTAAACCCGCTCATTCCTTACGCCGGAGGACGAAGAGAGCCAGGGTCTCGCCACTCGGATGTCAAAGTGGCGTGAGCCCAGGATCCTTGCCCGGATGTCGTCATCCCAAGCCGCTCTCTTGCGCTTCATGCGTAGCCGGTTGTCAACCATGTAACTTCTCAGAAAGTGGTGGAACTTTCCCGTGCATGTAGCTGTTAACTGTGCTTAAATGCGCTGGATGCTTTCGCCGCCAGCCAGATTCCCATTTGAGTTGCCCTCGCCGCTGCCGGAGGACGGCTTGCCGTGGTTGCGGTCACTGGTCGCGCGTCTCGACCAGCTTGCTGGCGAGAATGCCGAACTGAAGGAACGGGTGTTGCAGCAGGCCGAAACGATTCGGGAGTTGCGGGACGAGATTGCCGTGCTCAAGGGTCAGATGGGTCGGCCAGCGATGAAGCCGAGCCGGATGGACGAGGAGATGGACAAGGACAAGAATAACCCGACCGGCGGCAGAGGGCGTGGCAAATACCGTAATTCTGGTCAGCCGGCGAAGACCGCCCGCCTCGACATTCATGAAGAGCGCACGATGGCAGTCAACGACGTGCCGGAAGGTTCGCGCTTTCTCGGCCACCGCGCCTTCACGGTGCAGGACCTGAGGATCGGGCCGCACAACACCCGCTTCCTGCTCGAACGGTGGGCGACCCCGGACGGCCGGGTACTCACGGCGGCCTGCCCGCCGGATCTGGGCGGACTGCATTTCGGTCCGGGCCTGTGTTACGTCCCGCGATATCTGGAACTCTTCAACCCGAGCCATTCGAGGTTGAGATGATGGCAAAGTCCCACGCTGACGCCGGAAGAAGAGGTTCCGGCGTCAGCGTGGGACGAGAGGGCTAGAAGGGCTCGCCTGGAGGTATTCTCCAAGGGGCTTCGGGATCGTAGAGGTTCATCTGACGGCTGCGGTGGCGGCGAAGCTGGACGAGGTAGCGGGCCTCACAAGCAGCGGCGAGTTGGTGAAGGAACTCGCTGATCGCCGCCGCACTTTCGTCGGAGAGGCCGTCGGGGAAGAGGGAGTGAGGGCGGCGTTTCATCGCAACTCCTCGATAGCCGCTTGCAGCAGATCGTCGGGCAAATGATTGAGTGCGCGCGGCACCGCCAGACGCATGGCGGTGCGCAGGATGCGCCCGGCGTGGCGCGGCAGGCCCTTGCTGGCTTGGCGCAGGAGTTCCAGGCCGGAATCGGTGAGCAGGGTATGCGCACACCCGGCGCTCTTGAGGGCATGGCCGACGAGTTGCGCAAAGCGCTCGCGTTCGAGCACCGGTCGCAGATGCACGCGTGCCTGGATGCGGCCGGCGAGTGCGGCGTAAGACGCCCGTTCGAGGGTTTGGGCGAGGATCGGGTGACCGACCAGCCAGACAGTGATGAGATCGCGCGAATCGAAGGCGAAGTTGAGAAAAGCGGGGAAATCGCGGAAGAATTCGGGTGGCAGATTCTGCGCCTCGTCGAGGATCCAGACCGGCAGAAGTTGCTTGGCGTCGGCCAGATGATGGATATGCGCCTTGATGTCGCGCCACAGTTGGGCGCGACGATAACTCGGCTGAAGGCCGAGGGATTGGGCCAGGCACCGGTAAAGGTCTGCCCGTCCGAAATCGGTCTCGGCATGGTAGATGACTTGGTAGCGATGCGGATTGAGCTTGGCGGTCACGAGGCGCAAGGCGGCCGTCTTGCCCACGCCGGCCTCGCCGGTCAGCAGGCCGAGGCCCGGCGATTGCAGAAGCCACTGGAAGCGCTCGGCGAGTTGCGCCAGCGCACCGTCATCCCACAGCTCGGCGGCGTCCTTGCCCAGAGGCGGATGGCGCAGACCAAAGTGTTGCAGATACATCTTCAGTCTCCTTTGCGGTCGTAATACTGACGATAGGTGAGTTCGATCAGATTCGGGCCAGACGGCGAGGCGGGAGCGGCGTCTGTCGGGTCGGATTTATTTCGTTGGCGATCGAGATTGCCCAGGGCATCGAGCGGGGTCGCGGCGCCGATCCCCTTGCCGTGCTCGTCCTCGACCTCGATGACCGCCCCGCTATGCGGATCGACGACCAGACACACCGTCTTGCCGGAGAGTTCGAAAGGCACTTCGAAGCGCGCCCCCTGATACGACACCGTGCCATCCTTCCTGACTCGACGGCTGACGCGATACCGGAACAAGGCATCGAGCTGCGCGGCCAGCGCTCCCAGCGAACGAATCTTCGACAAATCCTGCTGGTAGCGCGCGAGCGGCGTCATCCCGTCGAGGCCGGCATGCGGCGTATGGTGATAGACCCGCTCCAGCCAGGCCCAGAGACGCGCATTGAGGTCCTCGAAACTGTTGATGTGGCGCTCGTCGAGTTCCGACAGGAACTGGTCGCGGCAGGTCCGGTGCCAGCGCTCCAACTTGCCCTTGCCCTCGGGCGCATAGGGCCGGCAATAGATCAGGTGAATGCCCAGGCGGGCGCAGATCCCCTGCAGGGTCTCAGCGCGGTAGGCCGCGCCGTTATCGACGACGAGCTTGATCGGGATGCCTCGCTTCAGCAGCGCCTGCTTGAGCACCCCTTCGATGTCGAGCGCCGTTTCGCCGGGGCAGAAAGCGCTGTGAGCCACCAGACGTGAGGCATCGTCGAACAGCGAGACGAGATACCCCTTGACGAGCTTGCCCTCGTGAGGCACGCGGGGACCGTGCATCACATCGCCATACCAGATGGCGCCCGCGGAAGCGGCGACGAAGCTGCGCTTCTCCTCGGGCAGGCTGGCCGAGCCGCTGATCCGCGACAGGCCGTGCTGTTGCAGCAGCCGGTGGACCGTCGAGCGCGACAGGCTGCCGCGAGCCACCGTTCCGGTGGCTTCGAGCAACTGGCGAATCTGACGGATCGAGCGGCGCGGGTTGTCGCGCTTCGCGGCAAGGATCGCGGTCTGAATGGCTTGCGATAGCTTCGATTGCCCGCGGTCGATACGGGTCTTGGGTGTCAGGCCATCGATGCCCTGGGCAAGGTAAGTGTAATACCAGCCCTGAATCGTCTTCTCGGCAACATGGCGCCGACGCGTGCCGGGAATGGTGTATTCGCGCTCGGCCAGGGCGCGGATGGTCTGCTGCAATTCGCCGTGATCCAGCCGTTCCCGGCTGGTCAGCGAACCCAGGACGGACAGGCGAAACAAGGCGATCGGATTGATTCGATTCATGACGACTCCTCGGGGTGAATGGGAGTCGTCATCAAAACAAAAGGGCCGAAATAATGCCACGAGCAAACTGTGTGGGGACCCCGCCCGGGCGGGGTCCCCACCGTCCGCCACTCGCTCGGTGTCAGGAAATCATGGGACGCTCATCTCTTGATCGAGCCAGAACATGGCCCGCGGCAGACCCAGGCTGTTGAACACCTGGTGCCAAAAGCCGTGCGTGTCAACGGCCCGGCCGAGTTCGGCAAAGCGCACGCGCAGGTGAAACACAAAGTCCTTTCCCCGCTCCTGCAACCAGTTCCACCAGCGCGCGCCCGTGTGCCGGTCAGGTGGACCGCCGGGGTGCTCTGCCGCGCCGTTCAGCCGCTGCTGCAGGACTTGCTGTTGCACCGACCAGTCATACCAGCGTCGCGGTGCGATACATTCCGGCAGGCGCGAACACGTGCGTCGGCATCCGGCACAACGGTAGCGAAGGATGGGGATCGGGTTGAGCCGTGGCGGCACGGCTCGGCGGTCGGCCTTTCGCTCATAGTGACCATGCTGATGGACCACTCCCAGCCCGCAGTGCGGGCACGACTTCGGTCGATACACTTCAGCGGCCTTTTGAGTCGTCTCAACGTGCTGCTCAAGCGTGGTGATGCCGGCTACAATTCGTTGCATGGGCTGGGCTCTTTTCTATCTCGGTCGTCTCGATAACTTCCCACGATAGCAGAGGTGTTCCAGCCCTTCTCCGTCCTTCTTCATTCCGCCTTCGCTCAGGAGATCCTTCGATCTTCCTGCTCAAAGTACGCGCGATATTCAAAGCCCTTCAATCCCGTTTAGGGGCGGACGTAACACCTGCGTGCCTTCATTCTGTACCAGCATCACCACTTGTCAACACCGATTGAAAACTGACACAGTTTTTCCTTTGTCACCGATTGAAAACTGATACACCCCCAATGCTGCTTGATGGCGGTGGTGGGGCCTCCTGGAGGGCGGGCCGTAGGCCCAACCGGAAGGAGGCCCCACCACCGCGGCGGCGCCTACCCTCCGGCGATCGCCTTCCTGGCCTGAACCATTCCCGTCTGCCGCTGACGTTTGAGCCGGTAGCTTTCCCCGGCGATCGGTACGATCTGTGCGTGGTGCAGCAAACGATCCAGCAATGCCGCCGTCAGCGTGGCATCCTGCGCAAAGGTGGCATCCCATTGGCCAAACGACAGGTTGCTGGTGACGATCAGGCTGCCCTTCTCGTAGCGCGCGGCAATCACCTGGAAAAAGAGGTTGGCCTGCTCGCGGCTCATCGGCAGATAGCCGATTTCGTCGATGATCAGCAGACGGTAAGCGGCGATCGCCCGGTGCATGACCGCTTTCAACTGGTTCTGTGCGTGCGCGGCCGAGAGGGTCAGCAAGAGATCGGCGGCGGTCGTGAAACGGGTCTTGATGCCGGCTTGCGCGGCGCGATAGCCCAGGGCGATCGCGAGATGGGTCTTGCCCACCCCGGAGGGGCCGACCAGGACGACGTTTTCGTTGCGCTCGACAAAGGCCAGACCGGCCAGTTCGTCGATCTGGCTCCTTTTGACGCCGGCGGCGAAGGCGTAATCGAATTCCTCCAGCGTCTTGATCGCCGGGAATCCCGCCAGACGCGTCAACATGCTTTGCTTGCGCACCTGGCGTCCCGCGACTTCCGCTTTCAGCAGTGCTTCCAGAAAGTCGCTGTAGGCGCTTTCCTGCGCAGCGGCTTCCTGGGCGGCGCCGACGTAGTTCTGCGCCACGAACGGCAGGTTCAGACTGTCGCACAAGGCGAGCATTCGTTCGTACTGGAGGTTCATGGCTGCATCTCTGCAGCGGCCTGCAGTTGGGTCAGCAGTTGCGCGTAGACGGCGAGCGGATGCTGCTCCGGCGTGGGCAAGGCGATTCTCTCGGCAACCGTCGGGCGGACAGTGGCCCCCTCGACCGGCGGCGGGGCGTCCAGGGGACGAGCGGCGGCGATATCGCCGCGCCATGGCGGGGGAATGCCTTGCAGATGCGCCTGCTCTTCCTGCAGGCGTTGTGCGGGCTGTACTTGCGTGCTGGCGTGGATACGCACGTTGGCCACTTCCTTGAGCCAGCGCCTGACCTCGGCATTGGCGGTCACGGCGTCCAGTGGCAGGCCGGCCTGCTTGAGCCGACTGATCAGGGGAACGTAGAAGGAGCGGCGAAGGTAGCCGTTGAAGCGCTCGACCTTGCCTTTGGTCCGGGCGCGATAGGGACGGCACAGGTTGATGACGAAGCCACAGTGCTTGGCGTAGTCGAGAAAGCCCGCGTGATAGCGGTGTTCGCCTGGGCCGTCGACGTCGCGTTCGAGAACAACGGTCTTCATGTTGTCGTAGAGCAGGCGCCGGGCCACGCCACCGAGCGCCTCAAAGGCATGCTGGTGGCAGTCGATCAGCGTACTGACTTTCATGTCGGTGACGAATTCGACGTAACTCGCCCGGCTGTACCCAAGGGTCGCGCAGAAGGCGTACAGCGGATCAGCACCTTTACGAAACTCGACCCAGTCGATTTGCAACTGTTCGCCCGGTGCCGTTTCGAAACGCACCACCGGATCAGCAGCCCCCTGCGGCCGGATCGTACGCATGAAGGCGCGCAATTGGCTGACGCCGCCGGCGTAGCCCAGGGCCCTAATCTCCCTGAACAGAACCGTGGCCGGGATCCACTGCGGCTGCGCTGCAGCCTGTCGCTCGCACAGGTACGTTTCATGGGTCGAGAGTTTGGTGGCCCGCTTCTTCTGACGCTGGTAGCGGGGCTGTTTGCCCTGCGCCAAGTGGCTGCGAACCGTATTCACCGCGCAGCCCACTTCGGCCGCAATCTTGCGCAGACTGAATCCATGCTTCCTCAATACTTCAATTTCCACATACACCTCCTTCGTAATCATCGGCGCCCAAAAAAAATCGCCGATCTTCTCAGTTCGGTGTATCAACTTTCAATCGTTGCGCTGTATCAATTTACTTCCGTTGCTGACACCACTGCCACGTCACGCAGCCGAAGCTGCACGAGCAACTGCGCGAATGGGGCCTCGACCTCTCCGTCGGCCAGATCGACGCCTTGCTGGCGTCCGGCCAGGAGGCCTTCTCGGCCGAGAAGTCCGGTCTGCTCAAAACGGGCCTGGCAGTCAGTTCGGCCGTCACGGTCGACGACTCCGGTGCGCGCCACCGAGGCCAGAATGGCTACGTCACCGTCGTCAGCGGCCCGACCTTCGCCTGGTTCGGCAGCGCCGACAACAAGAGCCGTATTGGCTTCCTGACCCACCTGCATGACGGCCAGCCGTCCTATGCGCTGAACGACATCGCCCTGCGCCACCTGCAGAAGCAGGGGTTGAAGGCGGCTCTGGTCGAGCGGCTGCAGACGAACCTGTTTGCCGGTGACGATTGGGCGGCGTATCTCAACCGCCTCGGCATCTGCGATGAGCGCCACCGCCGCATCGCCACCGAGGCCGGCTTGTTGGGCGGTCTCGTGGCCAAAGGCATCCATCCGATGCTGGCCATCGTCAGCGATGGCGCCGGGGGCAGTTCGACCTCCTGGAGCACGGCCTCTGCTGGGTGCATACCGAGCGCTTGGTACACAAGCTGATTCCGTCCAACGCGGTCCAGCGCGGCGAGCAAGAACGCGTGCGCGGGGAAATCTGGGCCTACTACGCCGATCTCAAGGTCTACCGGGCCGCGCCAGCGCCGGCGGACACAGAGGCGCTGACCGCGCGATTCGAATCCCTGTTCGGCCAGCGCACCGGCTGGGCAACGCTCGACCGTCTGCTCCTGTTAATTCGCGCCGCTATAAGGCCATTTCGGTGGCGGCGTAATGAGGCCACTGGACTCGCGGCGCAATGAGGCCAGAGCAATCGCGGCGCAATAAGGCCACGTAGAAGGCAAGTAGAGACGGTTTCGGACTTCCGATTGTGTAACCTCTGGCAATTTTGTCGGGGGCAGGCGCAATGGCTAACAGGAAGTTCGAAATGTACGAAATACGACAAATGATTCAACGCCTGCGACTGGGCGAAAGCAATCGGGCGGTCGCCCGAGCACAGGGGGTCGGGCGCGACACCGTCGCACGTGTGCGAGACATCGCCGCCGCGCAGAACTGGCTGGAGGCGACGAGCCCGCTGCCGGACGACGCGACGATGGCGCGTTACTACCAGACGGCGGGCGGCGGGGCGGTCAAGAACGCGAGCCACCTGTCCACTGTGGAGCCCTTTCGCGAGAACGTTCTCGAGTGGCACCGTCAGGGCATTGCCGTGAGCAGCATCCGCCAGGCGCTGGCCCGCCGGTACGGCTACGGCGGCAGCGTGCATGCCGTCTATCGCTTCCTGCGTAGCGAAGCGGCCCCCGCCCCGGTGGCGACCGTGATGCTCGACTTTGCCGTCGGCGAACAAGCGCAGGTCGACTTCGGTTCGGGACCGCTGATCACCGACCGCCATTCCGGCGAGGTGTTCAAGACCTGGTTCTTCGTCATGACCTTGTCGTGGAGTCGGCACCAGTACGCCGAAGTGGTGCGCAACCAGAGCGTCGAGACCTGGCTGGCCTGCCACCGGCACGCCTTCGAGTGGTTCAACGGCGTCCCGCGCAAGGTACGGATAGACAACCCGAAGTGCGCGATCACGCGCGCCTGCTACTACGAGCCGACGGTGCAGCGCGCCTACGCCGAACTCGCGCTCGGCTATGCCTTTGTAATCGACCCCTGTCCGGTCGCGGACCCGGCCAAGAAAGGCCGCGTGGAGTCGGGAGTCAAATATGTCAAGGGCAACTTCATGCCGCTGCGCGAGTTTCATAGCCTGGCGCACGCGAATGCGCAATTAGAGGCGTGGATTCAGGGCGAGGCAGGCAATCGCCTCCACGGCAGTACGCGTGAGCGGCCGCTCATGCGCTTCAACGAAACCGAGCAAGCGCTGCTGCAGCCGCTGCCCGCCGTCGCGCCAACGTGCCCAACCTGGGCTAAGGCCAAGCTGCACGGCAACGGCCACGTCCAGCATGCGTATTGCCACTACTCAGCGCCGTTTCGCCTGATCCACCAGACGCTGTGGTTGGAAATCACGCCGGATGTCGTACGCCTCTATCACGAGCACGAGCTGGTGGCGATCCATCCGCGCCTGTTCAAAGCGGGTACGCGGTCGACCGTCGCGGATCATCTGCCACCCGACGCCCAGGCTTACTTCATGCGCGATCCGCAGTGGTGCTTGACCCAGGCCACGGCGGTCGGGCCGGCTTGTCGGGCGGTCGTCGAGAGCTTGTTCGCGAAGCGTGTGCTCGATCAGCTGCGCGCCGTCCAGGGCTTGCTGCGCTTGGCCGATCAGTTCGGTCGCAACCGACTCGACGCGGCGTGTAGCCGCGCGCTGAACTTTGGTACGCCGAGCTATCGCACGATCAAGCAGATCCTCCAGACCGGACTCGACCAGCAGCCGGAGTTGATCGACGCGCCGACGCTGGAAGCGCCCTATCTGAGTGGCGGCCACTTCCGCCGCCAACCCTCCGATCTGTTGCATTGAGCCGCCGCACGGCGCGCCGCTCCTTGCTCATCCCTTATCTATCTGGAATCCTCTCATGAATCCCATGCTCCCACTTGAACCCCTGCTCATGCAACTGCGCCTGTCCGGCATCCTCGACTCGCTCGAGGCGAGAAACCGTCAGGCGATCGAGGCCAAGCTGGCCTACACCGACTTCCTGGCGTTGCTGGTCGAGGACGAAGTCGCCCGTCGTGATCAGCGTCAGTTTGCCCAGCGCCTGCGCAAGGCGCAGGTGGTCGGCGACAAGACTCTGGAACGTTTCGATTGCAGCCACAGTCCGTCGGTCAATCACGCCTTGATTGCCGAGCTGGCAACCTGCCGATTCGTCCTCGAACAGGCGCCGGTTCTGATCGCCGGTCCGACCGGTACGGGCAAGTCTCACCTGGTCCAGTCGCTCTGCCATTGCGCACTGCGCGCCGGCCATGAGGTCCTGTTCATTTCGCACGCCAAGCTACTGGCTCAGCTGCACGCGGCGCGGGCGACCGATTCCTTTGAGCGCAAGCTGCGTCAGTTGGCCCGCGTCGATGTGCTGGCCATTGATGACTTCGCGCTGCGTCCTATGCGCTCGCCGCAGGATGAGGATTTCCACGATCTGATTGATGCCCGTTATGAGCGCGCGACCACCTTGCTGACCAGCAATTTGCACTTCGACGAGTGGGGCGCGGCGTTTCCCAACAAGTTGATGGGGGCGGCGACGCTCGACCGTTTGCGCGACCGTGCTTATCAGATCATTCTCGACGGCGAGACCCGGCGCAAACCGCGGCCCCTGCCGGAAGCCCGGTCGCCCGTCCAGGCCACGGCGGCCAGGGACGCTTCCAAGCCTCCCCCGGCCGCACGTTAGACCCTCAGCGGCGAGCAAACCCTGGGGCGCCGCCCCAGACCCCGCACTCGCCGTGAGGCAGCCGCCGGGGATGAAAAAACATCCCCGACAACTGCCGTCAGCGTCTGCGACCTCCAGGGCGTCAAGGGGCTTTCGCGGGGCGTTGGTGCACTATTAGTAATTGCTGATATTCCATGAGCCTGGATTCCTCGTTTCCGGCACGAGTTCCCCCATTTCCCGTCCTTCGTCATGCCGCAGGCGCAACTTGCCCTACCCGGACGGATTGCGGCATGCCCAGGTAGGTGAAGGTGTTGATGATGGCGGCTCGAACGTGGGCTTCGTTCACTTGTCGCTCGAAACGCCGGGAGAACAGGCTGTCCCCCAGTTGCTTGAACCGGTACATCATGTTCTCGGCAATGCTGCGCCGGTGGTAGCCGCTATCGTTCTTCCAGCCGTCGAGTCCCTTGGCTCCAATTTCCTGAATGATGGCGTCGCGAGCGTGGTCGCCTCCCCACGTGACCGCGCCGTCGCGTGGCGGAATGGTGGCACGCGCGTCCCGCTCGGCGATTGCCGCATGGCAGCCGTGGCTGTCGTAGGCGCCATCGGCCGAGACTTGGGCGATCTCGCCTTCGACTTGGTCGAGCAGGCCGGGCAAGATTTCGCTGTCGCCCCAACGATCATTGCGAGATCTGAGTCGCGCCACCCCGGAGGATGAAAGAGAATGCAAGTGGGCAGAAGCGGGAGAGGTCGAGCAATGACATGGCGGTAGCACCCTGATCCCCAACGTGACCCGCCGAACCGACTCGTACCCCGGATTGCCTCGTTCAGAGCGCACGGTAATAGGACCGCAGGGGCGACCCTGCAGGTTGTTTCGGTTCAGCCCCGTCTTCTACCCATTGCGGAGCTTATGGGAAAGGAGTCCACGATGGAGCTGGTTACACTTTACAAGCGGGTGGTTGGGCTGGACGTGCATCAAGCGAAGATCACGGCCTGTGCGATTCTCGAGGATGAGTCGGGAGAGGTGACGGTTGAATTGGCCCTTGGCGCTCACCAGAATTGACCCGTTTCTGCTCACCAGACCGGACCCACTGCTCGGGCTTGCCGCGTGGCATGTGAAGGAGAGAAGAAGTCCTGCCCCAGGTAGGACTGTCTGAGCTGGTGAGATGGCGAGAGACGTGGGTGGCCCCGTTGATGCGCAACGGCTACCGATGGCGGTCGGTGTTCCTCGTCTGTTATCCGGAGCGATAGCGCCTCAGTCCGAAGGCGCGTCTTCCTGACGGTGCGGCAGAGAAGCCCCTCGCGGCGCCCGCTGTCCCCAACAAATCCCTCCCGGACCTCATCAGCCCGCCGACAGCCAGGAATCACCTCCGGCCGCCGTATCTTCCCGCACGACATCACGACCTCGTGCGGGGAGAACCCACTATGGAATTCCGGCAATGTCAGGCGTGCCAGGCCCCCTTTCGGCCACGCCCGCAAATTGCAGAGCAACGCTTTTGTTCCGCTGCGGCCTGCCAACGCGAACGGCGACGGCGTTGGCAGGCGACCAGGCGCCAGAACGATCCCGACTATCGCGAGAACCAGAAGCGGGTACAACAGGCTTGGGCGGAGCGCCACCCGAACTATTGGCGGGACTATCGACGCCAACACCCGGAGTACGCCGAGCGCAACCGCGTCCGGCAGCGGCAACGCGCAAAGGACGAGGCGGCCGGGCAGATTGCAAAGATGAACGCGTCAAAGGTTGAAATGCCAATTCCTTCAGGCACTTACCGTTTGTCCCCGGTAGTGGACGCGTCGCTTGCAAAGAGTGACGCGTGGATGGTCGAAATCACCGTGATTACAGCGGCTTGTGCCTCGCCCTGAGGGAATTGCAGTAAGTATTCGGTGAACCCGTGGGCCAAGTCTGACCTTGACGATCGGCGCTAGCGACACAGAATTGAGCGGAAGCTCCTGTGCAGGGGATAGAGCCAGATATCCTTGATCGGCAGGATAGGCTTGGACGTGGGGCATTTCTTGCCGCGTCCGGTGGTTTGACCGACCTTGATCCAGTTGGCGGCCTGGTAACAGGTGCCGCGATGACGGGGAGTCTCGACAAAGGTTTCGAGGAGCACGGGGCGGTAGCCGTAGCGCGCCAGCCAGTCGTTGGGCAGTTGCCTGTGGATGATCGCGAGGATCTTCGAGGCCAAGCCCTTGGACTGGATCCAGGGCAAGATCAGAAAGCGGGCATTGTTGACCACGAGCGGCAGGTTTCTTTGCCGCTCGTCCTCCTGCCAGCCGATGAAGCGCTCGCGTGCGGCAAGCTTCCAGGCACTGGCGCCGAAGCTCAACAAGGCAACCCGATGCTCACCGGCGAAGACGAAGTAGCGGCTCTGACTACCGGCCATGGGCGTGTAGCCGAGATAGTGGTAACGGGCGATGTACTCGTTCCACAGTCGGGAGTGGGCCGAACCGGAGACTTGGCGCAAGTGGAGCGGCGGCAGCTCATGCACTGGCCGCACGAGCAGCGATTGGGGATCGGTAGCGGCGGTGGCGAGATACTCGGGTTGGCGAGGGGCGCACCGTTGTGCCGCCGGCAGGGTGAGCAGGCCGTCCGCTTGCATGCGTAGCATGGCGACTCGGCAGGTCATGTCCTTCAGCTCGCCATTCGGCTTGAACCAGTCGAGGAGCGCGCACACCTGACGCGAGAGCTGCGCGCGGCTGGCACTGGGGTTGGCCTCGATCAGGTGGCGGAGGGTCTGCAGTTCGTCAAGGGTGAACTGACGCCCGCAATAAGGCTTCATGAGCTGTCGATGGGGTCGGCCGGGTCCATCGCGGCACGACGCCTCTGTGCCAGCAGGTCAGCGTCCATCGCCCAGGGCAGAAAGACACTCAGGTCCGCCGGCGGCTGGCTGCCATTCGCCGCACAGGCGTCCAGATACGCCGTCAGCCAGGTGCGGGGATTGATCCCCCACAGGCGCATCGTCATCAGCAAGCTGAACATCGTGGCCGCGAGGGCGCCCGACCACGGACTGCCGGAACCGTAGAAGTTCTTGCGCGCGACGACGGGCGTGCGTTGGTCCCGCTCGGCGACGTTGTTGTCCATCGGCACCTCGGGGTGGTCGACAAACACCGTCAAGCCGGACCAATGCTTCTGCATGCTCTGCAGCACCTTCCTGGCCGGGGCCTTGAGCGCCGGGTTCGCCCGTTCGGCCTCGCGTTGGTTCGCCATTTGCGCGACCCTTTGCCGCAAGCCGTCGTCACGTGCGGCCCACTGAACCGGATCGGCGCGCACGGCAAGGCGCGCGTCGTTCAAGAGGTAGAGCTCGCCAATCCGTTCGACCCAGGACAGGGCCCATTCCGAGAGCTCCGGATGGGCGTTGGCCAACTCGATGAAATCACGCCGTTGATGGGCCCAGCAGAAGGCCAGAAGGATCGTCCCAAGGATTCTCGCGAGCTTCTTGTAGCCCGAGTAGCGATCACAGATGACGATCCCTCCTTGGCTGGCGGACAGTTCTGCGATCGGCACCGGCGCCGATCGCGTCGGGTCAAGCACAAAGTGAATCACCGATTCGGAGTGAAACACCCACAGGTACCAGCGATGACCGATCTTCCCTTCGGTCTCGGCAAACACCATCCAGCGGGTTTCATCCGCGTGCCAGCGATTCTCGCTCTGCAGTCGGCAACGCAGCGCGTCTTCCAGCGGCTCGAACAGCGGGGCCAAGGTGCGTAGTCCGCCAGTAAGGGTTCCGGGCGAGAGCGTCAGATCGTAGTCAGACCAGTCTCGGAGCAGGCGATGAGTCGGCTGGCCGTACGAGAACTTGGCGAGCAGAAGGTGCACCCAGATCGACACCCCGTACTTGCCGCGGGTGATCAACCGCGCCGGGGGGGGGTGCGCTCAGGATGCCCGGCGTCCCGGGGCACCGACAGGTCCGCCGGTAGCGCCGCCGGCGGATTACTCGCCGGTACGGCTTGACGTCTATTTCGAGAATTTCACTGTCTTCCGTGCCGGGAAAGTCGGCATAGCCGAGACCACACTCCGGGCAATGGGGGCAGTCGAGTTCGATGGTTTCGACCTGTGCCGGCAAGTGGCTTTCGAGCCTCCGTCCGTGACCGGCGACTCCCGGCCGCTGGCCTCGCGGCCTTGCCGACTTCTGGTCATTCGATGCGGCGTCCTTTTCCGTCCTCGAACGACGCTCGGACTTGCGGCCAAACAGGCGCTTTTGCAAATCCCGGAGCTTGCCCTCGGCCTTCTCCAACTCGCTGCGCAAAGCCGCCTCACGCGCCGCCGCTTGCGCCATCGCCAGGCGATGATCAGCCTCCCGTTGCGCCAAACGGGCAAGCGCTTGTTGATGTTGACTCTTCCAGTAATTGGCCTCGGAACGGAGCTTGATCTCCGCTTCCTTGCTCAGCGTCACCATCACCTGGGCAAACGGCGTCGGCTTGCCGTTGCTTGTCGATGGTCCTGCGTACGAGATGTCCGATCCAGAGCCCATACGCCGAAGTCTACCCAAACTCGGCTTCTGTGTCCAGCCCTCCGCCATCTGCTCAGTCGCCGACTATCGGCCGCCGCCTCCGACTACGGGTTCACCGAATACTTACGAATTGCAAAAGACGACTTGCTCGCCCTGGCGGCACCAGGCCGGTACGCTAGGTCCGACAGGAGGTATCTCGCATGGATCAATTGGCTGCTGCGGGGGTTCTTACCCTCGACTTGCACCGCCTCGATTTGCGCTACGCATCGCTTCGCTTGCCGGACCCTCCGGCGATCACGCGTCTGGCCAGGTCAATCGCGGCCGATGGTCAATTGGTTCCCTGCATTGCGGTCGCCGGGGAGGGCGAGGCGTTCATCCTGGTCGACGGCTATCGACGCATCGCCGCGTTGCGTCACCTCGGGCGCGATACGGCCGAGGTCGAATGCTGGCAGGCGGATCTCGCGCAGGCGCTGTTGGGCGTGTTGGCGCGGACGCGCAGCCGATCGTTTGCGCCGATCGAAGAAGCCTTCCTGTTGCGCGAGTTGATTTCGGGCGGGCAGTTGAGTCAACACGAAGTCGCCCGGCGTTGCGGGCGCGATGTGAGCTGGGTCAGTCGCCGTCTGCAACTGCTCGGGGGGCTGTCGGACGCCTTGCTCGAGGCCGTACGCCAGGGGCAGGTGTCGACCTGGGCGGCGGTCCGCATCCTCGGACCGTTGGCGCGCGCCAATAGCGCGCACGCCGAACAACTGCTCGCGACCCTGCGCACGACGCCCCTGTCAACTCGGCAATTGGCCAACTGGTTTGCGCAGTATCAACGCGCTGCGCGACCGGTGCGCGAGCGCATGGTCGAGTCGCCGCAGCTGTTGCTCGAAGCCGTCGCCGCTCGGCAGGAAGAGAAGGTTGCCGAACGTCTGCGCGAGGGGCCGGAAGGCGAGGTGCTCGCCGACCTGCGCATCCTGGAAGCCGTCGGTGCCCGTCTGAAGCGGCGTTTGTCCGCCTTGAGTTCGCCATCGACCGCTATGCCGCCCGCCGTCACGGCGGCGGTGGCTTCTTTGCAACCGGCGCTCGCGTCGCTTCAGCGCCATCTGACCAGGATTTGCCCGCATGATATCCCCCGAGATTCGTCAATCCGTCCAGACGCTGCATCAGCAAGGCCTGGCTGTTCGCGAGATCAGCCGGCTCTTGAAGCTGTCGCGTAATACGATTCGCCGCATCCTGCGAATGCCGGTTCTTGCCGACGCGCGCGAGCCCGCGTGCCCGGCGCCGGTACGCCTCTGGCTCCCTGCCGCTTTTGCGCGCGTGCGCGGCTATGGGGTCCGCCTACAGGAGATGCTGCAGGCGGAACTGGGCCTCCATCCCGGCTACAGCACGCTCACCCGATGGATCCGGGAAGCCGGTCTGCGCTCGCCGCCCAAACGCGCTGGCGAGTATGTCTTCGCGCCCGGCCAGGAGATGCAGCACGATACCTCGCCCCATCGCGTGATCCTGGCCGGCAAGACGCTGACGGCGCAATGCGCGTCGCTGATCCTGGCCTATTCGCGCTGCCTGTTCCTCCAGTACTACCCGCGCTTTACGCGCTTTGAAGCCAAGCAGTTCCTGCTCGAGGCCGTGCGCTTCCTGGCCGGCTGCTGCCCGACCTGCGTCATCGACAACACCAGCGTGATCGTCGTCGACGGCGCCGGCGACGATGCCGTGTTCGCGCCCGAGATGGTGGCGTTCGCGCGCACGCTGGGATTCGCCTTCCGTGCCCACCCGGTGAACCAACCCGACCGCAAGGGGCGCGTCGAAAGACCTTTTGCCTGGGTCGAAGGCAATTTCCTGGCCGGGCGGACGTTCGCCGATTTCGCCGACCTGAACCAGCAGGCGCGAGCCTGGTGCGAGAAGGTGGCGAATGCCAAGCCGAAGCGTGTCCTGGGGATGGCGCCAAGCGCGGCCTACGCGATGGAGAGGTCCTGTCTGCAGCCGCTGCCGGCGGTGTTGCCGCCGGTCTATCAGGTGGCCGAGCGGGTGGTCGATCTGTACGGCTTCGTGTCGATCGAGACCAATCGCTACTCGGTGCCCGAACGTTGGGTGGGCAAGACGCTGACGGTTTATCTGTACGCCAGCGAACTCAGGATCTGTGCCCGCGAGCAACTGGTCGCGGTCCACCCGCGGCTGATCGGCGTACGCGATGCCAAGCAGAAGCTGCCCGGGCATCACCCGACGCCGCAGCGTCAGGATCGTACCCCGCCGCCTGAAGCCACCTTGCTGCAGGGCCACCACCCTGTGCTCGACGCGTACGTCGCGGCGCTCGTCAAGCAGGCGCACGGGCGCGGGGTGCGGCCCCTACGCCGCTTGCTGGGGTTCCGGCGAAGCTACCCGGAAAGTCCCTTCCTCGCGGCGGTCGCGCAGGCGCTGAAGTTTGGTCTCTTCGACCTCGGCCGCCTGGAGGCGATGATCCTGCAGCAGGTGGCCGGGGACTTCTTCCGCCTCGACCGCGGAGACGACGATGCGTGAGCCGCTCAAGGCGCTGATTGCGCAGATGCGCTGGTCCGGAATGGAGCGCGTCCTCGACGAGGAACTCGACCTCGCCGAACGGCAGGGGACGCCGGTCCCCGAGGTGCTCTTTCGCCTGCTTCGCGCCGAAGAAGCGGCGCGGCGCGAGAAGAGCCTGGCCTATCGTCTGGCCCAGGCCCATCTACCCTGGCCGTGGACCTTGCAGTCGTTCCCCTTCGCCCGTCAGCCGAGCGTGAACAAGGCGCAGGTCCTGACCCTCGCGGGGCTCGACTTTCTGCGCCGCGGCGAGAACCTCCTGCTGATCGGCCCGCCCGGCACCGGCAAGTCGGGAATCGCCATCGGGCTCCTGCGCGAAGCGTGTCTGAATGGCTACCGCGCCCGTTTCTATAACGCACAGGCCTTGCTCGACGAACTGTATGCTTCGCTCGCTGACCGCTCGACGATTGGGCTTCTCAATCAGTTGTGCCGCCTGCCGTTGATCGTCATCGACGAACTCGGCTACCTCAACCTAAAGCCCGAGCAGGTCAACGCGTTCTTCCGCCTGATGGACCAGCGCTACAATCTGCGTCTGTCGACGATTGTCACAACGAATGTCGACCTGCCCGATTGGTACGAGTTGTTTCAGAAGAAACCGCTGGTCGATGCGCTGCTCGACCGCCTGCAGCATCGCTGCACCCTCCTGCGCTTGAGTGGTGCGAGTTTGCGCAGCGAGCCGGCTGGCTCCCAGGCAACCCAAACGACGGCCCCGACAGCTGCCTCCAGCCGCGCGACGTCTCGCAAAAAGACCTCGCCAGATGACTCCGCGTAGCGCTTGAAGGCATCAGTGAACGGCGGCGGCTTGCTCGCCCAGCATCACCGTTTCTCCTCGATGACCGCCGCGCGGCTCCGACGCCTAAAACGCTGGTCTGCATGGCAGTAAGCGCGATACTGCCGCCCTTACTGCCACGCCCCAGCGTATCGCCCCTCCGCTGCGTCAAGGGACGCTTCGCCAGGCTGCGAAAAGCCGCAGCCTGCCCTTGACCCAGCTCCAGGGCGCCTCTCCCCCCAAGGCTTCCGCCAGCCACGAGAAAAACCCTCCGCACGGCTTGGCGAAGGCCGCTTCTTCAACCGCTTCAACCCTTGCACACAGCCGCGCTCACCACCTAGGCCTGCGCTACCGCTGGCTCAATTCTCGTGAGCAAAAAAGGGTCAGGTTTCGTGAGCGCCAAGGATTGGCCGAGTTCGGCGGGTTCAAGCGTGACCGGCAGGCGCTGGCCGAGTGGGTGGCCACCCGTGGCCCGGAAGTCGTGGTCATGGAGAGCACGGGCATCTACTGGAAAAGCCCCTATGCCGCGCTGGAGAAGGTCGGCATCGTGTCGACGGTGGTCAATGCTCGGCGTGTGAAGACCGTTCCGGGTCGCAAGACCGACTGGGCGGATGCGCAGTGGCTGGCAACGCTGGCGAGATCCGGACTGCTGCGTGCCTCGTTCGTGCCGCCCGCGAAGTTGCGGGAGCTGCGCCATGTGGCGCGGCAACGCCAGCAACTGGTCGGCATCCTCTCGGGCGAGAAGAACCGCGTGCACAAGGTGCTTTCCGATGGTGGCATTCGTCTGTCGGTCGTCGTCAGTGACATCCATGGGGTCGCCGGGCGAGCGATGGTCAAGGCGCTGATCGAAGGCCAGGCTCCCGCTGAGGTGCTGATGCTGGCCGGCAATCGCCTCAAGGCCGACCGCGGGGAACTGCTCGACGCCCTCGATGGCGACCTCACGGCCGAACACCGTTTCGTGCTGCGTGAGTTGATGGCCCATGTTCAGGAGTTGGAGCAGCGCATCGATCGTTTCGACCGCCATCTCCTCAACGAACTAGTAGTGCGTTCCGTTAAAACCTATACAGATTAGGCTATGGCGAGATCGAACTTCTTCCAACGAAAGACGACTGGGGCCGCGTTCATCTCGTCGACCCCTTGGCGGATGCGTGTCTTGAGTTCGTCTAGAGAACTGACGCGGATATGTCGCAAGAAGGTGCGAGCCATCTTCGAGAAGGCGCACTCGATGAGGTTGAGCCACGAGCCGTGTTTGGGGGTGTGGACATACTCGAAGCGCCCAGGACGCGTCGCAAGGAACGCCCGGGTTTCCTTCGAGATGTGTGCCGAATGATTGTCGAGGACGAGACGAACAAGCGCCTCTGGAGGATAGTGGGCGTCGATATCCTTGAGCAACTCAATGAACTCGGCGCTACGGTGCCGATCCTCGACTCGCTCGAAGATATGACCGGAGTGCAGATCGATGCCAGCCAGAATCGAGACGGTGCCATGGCGAACGTACTCGTAATCACGCCCGAGGGTGGCCGCTTTGTCAGGCACCGGGGGCAAGTCCGGCGCCGTCAGACCCAGCGCCTGAACACCTGGCTTCTCGTCGACGCTCACGGTGTAGATCGGATTGGGACGCGCATCATGAACAGCCCCCTCCCGGTACAAAGCCACATCCTGATAAACCATCAGAACCTCTTGCATCTTCCGGTCGAAATCCGGGTCACGCCGCTCCAGGTAATAGCGGATCTTGTGCGGCTTGATCTGCCGCTCGTTGAGAATCCGCCAGACGGTACTCTTGCCCGCTTGCGCCAAACGCGGATGGCCGACCTCCTCGGCATGGCTCGAGACAAATTCCGCCAACGCCGAAATCGACCACACTTCCGCTGCCCGTCCATGATCTTTCGGTTTGGTACACGCCAAACTGACGACCCAAGCCTTGGCCTCCTCGCCAATCTCAGGCTCATGCGGGCGATGATAGGCATCCTTCAGGCCAGCCGCCACACCATCGGCCAGGGCTTTGTCGATACACTTGTACACCGTCGAACGTCCGACTCCCACTCGACGCATGACTTCAGTAATCGACCGGTTCTCCACGTACGCCAGGAGAATCTTCGCCCTCTCGGCTTCACGTACCGGCGCCGTTCTCGACCGGGCCAGATCCCCGAGCATCTCCTCTTCCGCCGCCGTCAAGGCCAGTGCCACCCGACTCGTCTTTCCCGACATGACCACACCTCACACACAAACGTCTTGAAATCATGTCAGTATCGCCGAATCTTCATGTCTATTGTTGAAACGAACTACTAGAGCCCTATCGGACCACCCTGGCGCTGATGCAAACCATCCCCGGCATCGACGCCATTGGCGCCGCCTTGCTGCTGGTCGAGATCGGCAACGACATGGATGCCTTCGGCTCGGTGGATCGGCTGGCCTCCTGGGCCGGCATCTGTCCTGGCAACAACGAGTCCGCCGGGAAGCGGAAGTCCGGGCGCATCCGAAAAGGCAACCCCTGGGTTCGTCGCTTGCTCTGCCAGTTCGCTCACGCCGCCAGTCGTACCCAATGCGCCTTCAAGTCCAAATTCGAGGCCCTACGCTTGCGACGAGGCCATAAACGCGCCATTGTCGCCATCGCCCACAAGGTCCTCAAAACCGTCTTCTTGTTGATCCGCCGACAGACGCATTACCGGGACTCGGTCGTCGACTTCGAAGCCATGTCGGTTACACGTAACGCCCCTCGCTGGTTGAAAATGCTCAGAAAGCACGGCTTTATCCCCGCCGCCGCCTGACTATCTCTCCCGTCGAGCCGCTCCTTCATGGCATCAGGCGCCAAGCCTTCGCTTGGCCTCTCCACAGGGTTCTTTCACGGTAAGCGGTGGTGGTCACTTCGATGCCGATGATGTCTTTGGTGGTTTCGTCGACCGCCAGATGGATCTTGCGCCAGGTGCGGCGCTTGCCCACCCCGTGCTGACGCACTTTCCATTCGCCTTCGCCGAGGATCTTCAGACCGGTCGAATCGACCACCACGTGCGTCGGCCCCTGACGCGGGCGGCGCGGTATCTTCACCGAAAGCTCTCCGGCACGTCGCGACATGTGGGTGTGGTCCGGCACCGGCAGGTCCAGGTGACACAGGCGCATCAGCGACTTGATCAGTCCTTCCGTCGCGCGGTACGGCAACTGGAACAAGGTCTTGATTGTCAGGCACGTCTGAATGGCGGTTTCCGAGTACCACCCGGGCTTGCCGCGTCCGATCGGACGCGGTGGCGTCCAACTGTCCCGGATACTCGCCTCGTCGAACCAGATCGTCAGATTGCCTCGATTGACCAGTGCCCGGTCGTACTCCGACCAGTTCGTCACCCGATACCGCTGCTTGAGGCCCACCTCGCCTGTCTCCGGCTTCACTCGCATTGCCATGCCAACCTCCTCGGACACCCACACCCCGCCACCCCCGGGATCATGCCAATATACTACACCGACGCCCTTTCGCGGCATAAACGCCAAACAGCCGACATTTATTCCACGGTCCCCTGGACACCCTTCCGGTCGCCTCTTGCCAAGTTGCAAGAAGCCTGAAAACGGCGTAAAACCGACCCGTCCGAAACCGCTAAAACAGCCACTTCTGCTGGCCGCATTACGCCGCGATTCGCTGGCCTTAATGTGCCGCAAATTGACAGCTCCGGCGTATCCGACAGCACAAAGGCGACCTGCTCCGGGTGCTGGCGCGACCGGACATGCCGCTGCACACCAACGCCAGCGAAACCGACATCCGGGACTACGTCAAGGTGCGCAAAATCAGCGGCGGCACCCGCAGCGATCTCGGCCGCCAGTGCCGCGACACCTTCGCCAGTCTGAAGAAAACCTGCCGAAAGCTCGGCGTCTCCTTCTGGGCCTATCTCACTGACCGCCTCACCAACGCCGGCAAAGTGCCACCCCTCGCCGACCTCATGCGCCAACGGGCCGCATGAGCCGTACCACCAGTTTTTGAGAAACCAGTTTTTGAGAAGTTACTCAACCATGGCATAAAGCTATGAATGTTAACGGCTTCCCCCTTTTCTCTATATGACGAAGGAGATTATGTCGTCCGAGTGGCGAGGTCCTGGGGGATTATGACTTTCGAGTGGAAAGGCCCTGGACATAAACTCTCAAGAACCCTCCCGCTGTCTGGATTTCTTGAACTCGCTCGCACTTCGTGCAGCCATGAGTAACGCCTGATCTGAGTCTGGGCTACCAGACTCAATAAGTAGGGTATTCTTGGCCGGATAATACAAACCGACGAGGCTGCCTTCCGAAATCCGGATTTCGTTCCATTCGCGGACCAGCAAAGGCTCACCTCGTGATCTCCTTATAAACTCTAGCAAGAGGGGTATCTGCTCATTTTGCGTTCCGCGTACTGATGAGTACCGCAAGAGGTCTATTATGTAGGCACGCTCAAAAACATGATAGGACGGTACGTCTTCGCGAATCACGGCATCGTGTTCTCGGCTATGTGAAGCAAGGCGCGCCGCCGTTTGAGTCTGACTTTGTATCCGGCTTACGTAGTGCGGGACAGGCCCCGATACAAGCCTTACGTCAAAGACCGGCTTATCCCCATGGCCCCAAGAGCCCAGATCAAGAGCCACAAACGTAGTGACAATGAAGATTACTAACAATGCCGTCCAGTCCTGCCAACGAACCGCACCCGCCAAGGTCAAAAGCATGAAGGGCATTATCGGGAAAAGGTATTCCGGCTTATCGGAGATGATTACATACTGAATCAAGAACAGGATGCAGCAAGCTGCCAAAGGCCAGACGGCGCCGAAGTTTTTCCCAAGAAATGCTCGGACACTTGCCATCCTCCAGACGGTAATAGTCAAGATTGCCACGGCCCCCGGAATTCCGCCGAGAAACTCGACGGTACGAGCGGCGGCAAGCACTATCTGTCTAACGTTAACTTTCGCGAGGCTATCGAAAAGACTGGACGTATTCTTGAGGTAATTGTCGCCAGAAAACAATAACGCCAGTAGGAGTCCAACGGGAATTGAGGCGCCGACCACGAATCCAATGGCACTATGCAAGGATCTGCTTCTGTGGATGGTACTTAGAAGAAGAACTCCGCCCCAAAGCGCCGCAGTCGGTCTGAAGCCGATCGCGAGACCACTCGCAAAGCCCGCCCAAAAGTAATTTCTCGTCTCGATCGCGAGAAGTGCCGCGACAAGGAGCCCCAGGCCCCAAGCTGGATCGAGGGCGGTGATTCCACTAGCCCAGAACCAAGGATGCAAGGCGAGTGCGAACGCGGGCCAGCTTGGTCCTTCCACGGCGTTAAGGCGTACCCAGCGCAGAAACAACAATGCCGTAACCGCAGAGACGAGCGTCGTCAGGAGGGCGCATAGTCTTGGCCCTCCGAGCAGTGCTGCGCCTCCCATAAGGAGCTCATTGAAAGGGTAGCCTGGGAGACGGGATGGTACGTACATGCCATCGAGCCAGAAAACTGCCCCGCTGCGAACTACTCGCCATTCGTCCGGATGCGAGCCGAAACCGTCTGTTATAAAAGCCGCTCGAGAGAGTAGCACGGTGAGGAAAAGGCCGACCGGCAACCAAAACGGGTTGAGGCTGGAAACCCATTCTCCGATGAATCGTGCTGCTGCATGCGGATTACTTGTCGGTATAGGCAGCCTCTGACCGTCATTGACATTGGCCATTCCCTTCACATCACGATTGTCCACCGCGTTTCCTTTCATCAAAATGTTGGAACTTTTTCTTTCAGGCCCTGGCTAAGGAAACGCTGATCAACGCCCTTTTTCGACAGACTCGACGACGCGAAACCAGCCGCGGCAGTGCCAAACTTGGCCCGTTATGACTTGGGCATGAGTTTCGGTCGATCAGACGTGGCTTTCCCCATTTTTCCACCCGTTTCCGGGCCTTCTTCGTCCATCAGGGCGCAACTTGGCCGTTGAGCGCCAACAGGCGCCGCTTGGCGATCATCAGGTTGGCCAGGCCGAACAGGGTGTGCAGCTGCGCCGTGTTCTTGGCCAGGCCCTTGTAACGCACTTTCCTGAAGTGGAACAGGTTCTTGACGATGTGGAAAGGGTGTTCGACTTTGGACCGAATGCTGGCCTTCACCGATTCCAACTTGCGCAACAACTGACCCAGCACGCGGTCTTCCGGCACGGCCTTGAGCTGGCCGCGCTTCATCGCGACCTGCCAGTCAATGTCCCGCTCCTTCAGGTCTTCCCGCTTCTCGACGCCGGTGTAGCCCGCATCCAGATACACCGTCTTCTCGTCTCCGTGCAGTACCTGTGCGGTCTGCGTCACATCCCCGACGTTCGCCGCCGTGCCCACCACCGTGTGCACCAAGCCGCTTTCGGCATCGACACCAATGTGCGCCTTCATGCCGAAGTACCACTGGTTACCCTTCTTGGTCTGGTGCATCTCCGGGTCGCGCGCCTTGGCTTCGTTCTTCACCGACGGCGGTGCGGCAATAATCGTTGCGTCCGCGATCGTTCCTTCCCGCATCATCAGCCCCGCGGCAGACAGCTTGCCGTTGATCGCCTCGAACAGTTTCTTCGTCAGTTCATGTTTCTCCAGCAGGTGCCGGAACTGCAGCAGCGTCGTCGCATCCGGTGCCGATTCCCGCGACAGGTCGATCCTGACAAACGCCCGCAACGCTTGGCTGTCGGTGATCGCATCCTCGACTCCCTTGTATGCTTTCTTTCGTGGCTTTTGGTTCATCTGGGAGAGGGCGGGAAGGAATGGCTGGAAGGGGGTCAAGAGAACCGTGGAATAAATGCGAGAGAGGTTTTTTCTCTCGCGTTTATGCCGCGAAAGTCTCTTGACGCCCTGTAAGCCAAGTACGCTGGAGGCAGGGGCTGGGGAGGGGTGTATCATCCCCAGCCCTGCCTCACGGCGAGTGCGGGGTTTGGGGCAGAGCCCCAAGGTGTGGGTGACGGAGAGCCGCATGAATGTTGTCGAGGAGAGTTCGGAAGGCCAGGCATAGCCCGCTGTCCCTCTGGGACCTCAAGCCCGTGGATGAGCACTTGGCATGCTTGGTCAGCCGTTTGTCTGGATACCGAACAGTTGCTTGTTGGCGCGTGTCGCAAGAGCGTGACCTCGTATTTGCAAGGATGGCTATAGATGAACGTTCCGGAATTGATTTTCCCCGGCATTGATGTTGCGAAAGACACGCTCGAACTTGCTCTGGACGACCAGTCCAAGACCGAATGCATCGCCAACAGCGGGAAGGAGATCGGAGCCTTGGTGAACCGGCTGAAGCTGCTTGCGGAGCGAATTGGCGTGATCCTGTTGGAGGCCACGGGTGGCTATGAGCGCCCAGTGGCAGCGGCGCTCTGTGCGGCCGGTCTGCCGGTGATGGTGGTGAATCCACGGCAGGCGAGGGATTTCGCGAAATCAATGGGATACCTCGCCAAGACGGACGCCATTGATGCGCGAGTGCTCTCGCACTTTGGGAGAACGCTGCACCAGTCCGCGCAGCGGGAGCGGCTGTTGATGAAACTGCCCGACGCCAACCAGGAGGCACTGGAAGCCTTGCTGGTGCGCCACAACCAGTTGGTCGCCATGCGCGTGGCGGAGGCAAACCGCTTGGCCACGAGCCATCCGTCGCAGCACAAAAGCATCAAGCTGGTACTCAAGATGCTCGATCGGCAGATTGCGCTGATTGACAAGAACATCGATGGCATGTTGAAGGGACATTTTGCTCAGAAGCTCGCGTTGTTCAAGGATTTCAAAGGAGTCGGGCCCTGCATGCAAGCGGCTCTGATGGGCGCCTTGCCTGAGTTGGGGCAACTCACCCATGCGCAAATTGGCAAGCTGGTCGGCGTGGCTCCCTTGAACGCGGACAGCGGTCGCCACAAGGGCAAGCGCATCACCTGGGGGGGTCGCGCGACAGTGCGTACCACTTTATACATGGCGGCCCTGAGCGCCATACGGTACAACCCGGTGATCAAGATCTTCTACGAACGGTTGCTCGCCAAAGGCAAGCTCAAAAAGGTCGCCTTGGTCGCTTGCATGCATAAGATGCTGACGATTATGAACGCGATCGTCAAATCGGGTATCCCCTGGAATCCAGAACACCCAAACGCCCCTAAAAACGCTTGACTTGGAACACAGTTGCTCATCCGACAGGCCGTACCATTGCTGCACCAGATACACCCGCAACATCCGCTCCAGACCCACCGGCGGGCGATCCCGCTTCCCCTTCGGGTAGTGCGGCCCGATCACCTCAAGTACCTCCGCCCACGGGGTTACCTTCTCCATTTCGGAAAGGAACACCTCTCGACGCGTCGTCCGCTTCTTGCCTTCAAATTCCACTTCGGAAAAACTGATCTGCTTCATCTCGCTACCCGGCGTGTGCTCAATGCCCGTATTATACCATGCGGATATGCTGCGATTAAATCAGCGTTTCCCTAAGGCGTTGGTGCCCTATTAGCCAATGCCAATATTCCATGAAGCTGGATTTCTCATTTCCGGCATGAGTTCCCCCCAGGGCTTGCTCACTCGGATGTCATTGCGAAGTGAAGCCCAGGGAAGTGAAACCCAGTATCCTCATCCGGACGTCGTCCGTCCAAGCGGCGCACTTGCGCTTCAGGCGCAGGCTGGTCTTGGTCTTGTCGGCGGTATCCAGACGAATCAGGTTGAGGACGATTTTCTTCAGGAGGGAGAGGTTCTGTGGGGCGTTGCCCTTGCGTATGGTGCTGGCATCCTCGCCAAAGCTGACATCGAGAACCCAGTGAAGGCGGTTCTCGATGCCCCAGTGGGCTCGCACCGCGGCGGCGAGTTGTTCGGCCGTCAGTTCACGAGAGCTGATGTAGTAGCGCCGCTCGAGCTTCGACTCGTGGTTACCGACCTTACGCAGGGAGTCGACCCGAGCGATCTTCTTGCATTCGGGCCAATCGGCCAGATCAACGATCCCTTCCGCGGGCAGCACCGAAGCGATTTGAGCGACGATCCGGCCATGGGACGGGTGCACCTGGCGGTGGCGGTCGACGTCGTCCGATTGGTACTGGTCAATGAATTCCGTCTCGATCGCGTCCAGCAGCGTCGGTTGGTTGCCTTTGACCGCCAGCAGGTAGTCGCCGCCCTGGTCCGTGATCTGACGGGCGATGTTCTTCTGGCACCCCATGGCGTCGATGGTGAGCAGCAACCCGTTGATATACAGTGCCTTCAGGAGTTCCGGGATCGCGGTAATCTCATTGCTCTTGCTGGCGACTTTTTCCTGGCCGAGAACGACGCCCAGTTCCGTCGCGAAGGCGCTGACCATGTGAATGGCGCTCTCGCCGCCACTGCCCGACCCGCGTACCGTCTTGCCATCCACCCCCAGGCCGCCTGTCAGGGTACCGACCACCCCAGCCACCCAACGGCGGAACGCCGCCTCAAATTGCTTCGGGTCGAGGGCTCGGAAGATGCGCAGAAACGTTTCCTCGGAGGCCACGCCGTTCAGCAGCACCAGGAACTGACGCAACCAATCTTCCTTCTCACGTCCCCAAAGGGCGATGTCTTCGATGGTGTCACAATCGGAGAGGACGGCTGCGATAGCAATCACAAGAACTTCCTGGAAGTCATGCAGTGTCCCATTGCTGCGTTTACGCGGGTCATCCACTTCCCGGAAACAGCACATCAGGCTTGCCCCCCTCGTCAGAGTCATTTCTGTCGTCCAAAAGACGAGAGTAGACCCGATTTCGCGCGGGTTTACAAGCTATTGTCATAAAGTCTGGCCGTCAGCAATTTTTGCCTCTCTGAATATGACGAAGTAGACTATGCTATCCGAGTACGGAAGCCCTGGAGTTCCCTCATTTCCCGTCATTCTTCATGCAGCAGGCGCAACCTACCCCACCCGAACGGATTGCGAAAGGCAAGCGCGTGGTAGCAACCCGAAAGGCTGGTCTTGAGGTTGCGCAAGACCGTGTTGACCCACTTGAACTCTGGCAGGTCTTTGGGCTTTCGCCCGGCGACGACGGTCGGCTGATGAACGCAGCCGGCGTCGGTGACGGTGTTGAAGCAAGCCAGACCATCCGACAGCACCGTCGATCCCGGTGCGAGGTTGCTCTTGGCCCACTCGGCAATTGCCTTCAGGGTAAAACCGGGAATCAGCGTGAGTTTGGCACGCAGGGGGTGGCCTTCATCGCTGAACGAAACCGCGGCCACGAACGGGACTTTGTCCTCAGAACCCCGCCCTGCCTTGCCGCCCGTTCGTTCGCCGCACAGGTAAGCGTCATCGACCTGCACCTGGCCATTTAGCACATAGCGTTCTTCCCGCTGCTCCATCGCCCGCATCAGCTTGTGGTGGATAAGCCAGGCAGTGGGATAACTCACTCCCAGATACCGCTTCAGAGCCAGCGCCGACAGACCCGTCTTGGCCTGGCTGATGAGGTAGATCGCCAGGAACCACACGGTCAGCGGCAGCTTGGTGCCCTGAAACACCGTTCCGGCGATCAGCGAGGTTTGATGCCGACAGGCGTTGCACTGAAACACTTTGCACGACCCCCCGCGCAGCACACAGTGCGCCCGCTCACCGCAGCGCGGACAGGAAAACCCGTTCGGCCAACGTGCCGCCTCCAAGGCTGCTGCGAACTGCGACTCGCTTCCGAAGCGCTGGGTGAACTCCGGCATCGACAACCCCGGTTGAAACTGGATTCGATTCATGGCCATGGCGCTGCTCTCCGTGTAGTGACGGAGTCCAGGCTAAGCCCCGCTGGGCTCACCAGATGCGCTCAGCTGACGCTCATTGCTAATTAGGTTCTCACTTGGATCGGTCCTGCCTAGCGCCGACCGGCAATCGTTTCCGCAATAGCCTGAGTTCGTTGGCGAAGGGGTGCTTAGTCAGCCAAACGGCGGCAAGGGCCGCCGTCAACGCCAGCACGCCTCCTGCCGCCAGTTGGCCGATGTACGGGGCCGTCAGTTGTTCTGCGATGAATACTCCGCTCAGCGCGCCAAGTACCGCGGTAGCCGTGATTCCACAGCCTGGCAGGCAGGCTTTCGCAACATCGCGACCGAGCAGGGTGATCGAGCCAGCCAAGAAGAAGAATGCCAATACCACATTCAAGATGCTTGTCACAACTAGGCCGTAGCAGATTGTCGAGAGGCCGAAAGGGGCGGCGGCGAGGATAATCAGTGTGCGCAAGACCTGCATGCTCACCTGCAGCAGGCTGGCTTTCCGGACCTCCGAGAGGGCCAGAAGCAGCTCCGTGGACATCAGGAGGACGAGGTCGATAGCCATCGCAAAGCAGAGAATACGCACCAAGGGCACCGTCGCGTCCCATTGGTCGCCATAGAGGACACGAATCACCGGTAAAGCCAGACACGCACAGACCGCGTAGAAGGGCCAGCCAATCGAGGTCGTCATCAGGACGGTCTTCAGGAAACCCTCGCTGACGTTGCCACCGTCTCGTCGCGTTGCCGCGAAATAGGGTAGGGCGACACTGTGGACGGCTGACATGACCGTGCGTACGAACAACTCCAGCAAGCCGCTGGCGCGGCTGAAGAAGCCTACATCCTCCATGCCGGAGGTGCGGCCAATGATCAGGTCGGGCGCGCTTCTGCCCAGTTGGCCAAAGACGTAGATGCCACTGGCGAACCCGCCAAACGCCAGGACTCCTCGGATTTCCTTGAGTCCCGGCCAGCGTGGCAACTCCGGCGGGCGCATGGCGAGAGTCATCGCCACCGTGATCGCGACGCCCAACAGGGATGAGTAAGCCATGCTCATATAACTGAAACCCGACATTCCCAAGGCCACTGCAGCAATGGAAGAAGCGACGCCGGCGACCATGGTGATGCGGAAGTTCGGAGCGAAGTTCATTTGCCTCCGAAAGTAGGCCATCGTGATGGCGCCGAAGGGAATCAGCAGAAAGTTGCAGGCCAGAACGCGCATGACGCTGCCGATTCCCGCTTGAGAATAGAATTCCCCGGCCACGAAACTGCCCCCAAACATCAACGCCGCCATGGTCCACGAGACCATGATATTGATCGCCAGCGCGGCACGGATCTTGTCGCGCGTAAGATTGGCTTCCTGAATAAGGTACTCGGCGACGCCAAAATCCCTGACCACGGAAGCCAGCGCGGCAAGCGATGCTGCGACCGAAAATATCCCTACTTCATCGGGCCGCAGGATGCGGGCGAGGACCATGGTGGTGGCGAGCTGTAGAACCATGAGAAGATAGTTCTGCGCCAGGGAGTAGTAAACGGACTTGCGGACAGAGCCCAAGCGAACGTCCTGTAGTGACGCGCCGCGCAAGCTGGGCGCTCTGCTAAGAGATGCGGGATGTTATCACAGACTGAGATTTAGCGGCATTATGGAGCAACCACCCCCAGCGCGTAGCCGTCGGCTCAGCCAAAATGCACTTGTTTTCGACGAACAGGAGCATTTTTCATGGCAGAGAGCCACGTGGTGACGGCCCTGGTAACCAAGCATGCCGAGATGGCCGGGCTTATCGAGCATCACAGGAAGGAAATGGGGCGACTGGCAGTTGATCTGGCCCACCTAGACGCGACCCTCAAGCTGTTTTCCCCGGAAATCGACCTGCGGACGCTCCGCGCCAAGGAGCACCGGACGCGGAACCGCTTCTTCCGGCCGGGGGAATGCCAGCGCATGGTTCTGGACATCTTCCGCGAGGCTCAGGGCGCGGCGCTGAGCAGCCGCCAGATCGGCGAAGCCCTGGCGGTACGCCAAGGCCTGGAATCCACCACGGTCATGATCGAGCAGATGCGGAAGAACGCCATTGCCGTCGTGCATCGCCTGGAGCGCACCGGCACTCTGATTCCCGCGGGCCGTGACGGACACGGCGCGACCTGGTCAGTCGCATGACACCCTTACAGCGCCAGGCTTTCCCCCAGCCGGTGGTTGCCCTGCCAGTACCCACACCAATCCCGGCTGACCAGGGCACGGGCGCACTTGCCGACGATATCCAGGAGAATGTGGCCGTTGCTCCAGCGCCGGGAGAGCGGGCCCCGGAAATTCGGACAGGAGGATAGGTGGTAGCCTTGCCCCCACGAACGGCTGCGTAAGCGGCCACACCAGGAGCAAGAGCATGGCAAGAAGGACGAGGCGGAACCACACACCGGCATTCAAGGCGCAAGTGGCAGTGGCGGCGCTGAAGAGCGACAAGACGCTAGCGGAGCTGGCGCAGCAGTATGACATTCACCCGAATCAGATCACGGACTGGAAGCGGCAACTGACGGAGCGTGCGGTCCAGGTTTTTGGTGACGCCAGCAGCCCCGCAAGCAGTGATCCGGACCTGACGAAACTGCACGCCAAGATCGGTCAGTTAGCGCTGGAAAACGATTTCTTAGAACATGCGCTCACCAAGGCGGGCCTGCTGAGCGCAAGACGATGATTGACCGCAACCACAAGCTCCCCGTATCGCATCAGTGCACCGTGCTTGGGCTTGCCCGTTCGAGCGCGTACTACACGCCACGTGAGGTCTCGCCGGCGGACCTGACCCTGATGCGGCGGATAGACGAGTTACATATCGAGCACCCGTTCGCCGGCACACGCATGTTGCGCGATCTTCTGCGCCCCGAGGGCTTCGAGGCCGGGCGCAAGCACATCGGCACCCTGATGGCGCGCATGGAGATCGAAGCCCTCTATCGGAAGCCCAACACCTCTCGTCGGCAGCGGGGTGATGAAATCCATCCGTATCTCCTGCGCGGCCTCGCGATCGAGCGGCCCAATCAGGCGTGGGCGGCGGACATCACCTACATCCCGATGCGCCGGGGCTTTCTCTACCTGTTCGCCGTGATCGACTGGTTCTCGCGGCGGGTCCTTGCCTGGCGGCTTTCCAACACCTTGACGACCGACTTCTGTCTGGACGCGGTGCGAGAAGCCATCCACCGCTACGGTCGCCCAGCGATCTTCAACACCGATCAGGGTTGTCAATTCACCAGCGGTGAGTTCACGGGGTTGCTCAAGATGCACCACATCCGGATCAACATGGACGGCAAGGGGTCCTGGCGGGACAACGTCTTTGTCGAACGTCTGTGGAAGAGTGTCAAGTACGAGGAGGTCTATCTCAAGGCCTATGACGGCGTCGCCGATGCGAAGGCCAACCTGGCCACGTATCTACGCTTCTACAACGAGCGACGACCCCATCGCTCCCTGGATGGCAAGACGCCGAACGTCGCCTACTTCGCGGCAATCGCGTCCGCAACCCGACCAGCGGCGTAAGGCATGAGGAAGGGACTCCGTGGATTTGTGGACGATGCGCTGTCGCGCACCGGGCCGCTTGCCGTGGAAAAGTCTGGCGACTTTCCCACCGCGCGTCCCTTCGCCCACAAGCTCCACCGAGCTCTATTCGTTTTGTATAAAATCCCGGAAGGTCAAAACCAACCGTATCACCGGTCAGTCGACCACAACTGGCAAGGTTCCACTTATCAAAGCACGTTTTCTGTCCAAACAAACGGGGCCACCTCTCTGCGCCTCAGTTGCCGAAAACCGCGGCATTATGGAGCAGCCACCCCACTCGTCCGCCGGGCTTGGCGGCGACGCCGCCCCTGTTCTTCTGGCGAGCTCATTCTGTGAGCCTCTAGCGCCCTACACTGCGGCTCATGACCCAACCCCATGAGCCCGTGCGATGAGTTTACATTTCCTCCTGAAAGCCAAAGCCCGTACCCTGTCCGTGGTTCAGGTCCTGGCGATGAGTGACGACGACGCGTTTACGCTGTTCCGCGGCTTGCGCTGGGGCGACGGGGAGAAAGTGGTCTGCCCACACTGCGGCATGGAGCATCGGCACTACTTTCGCCCGGCGCGCAAGATTTGGCGTTGTGCGGGCTGCCAGGAGGATTTTTCGGTCACGTCCGGAACGATTTTTGCCTTCCACAAGCTGCCGCTGCGCCTGTACCTGGCGGCCGTGATCCTGTTTACCAACGCCGTGAAGGGCATTTCCGCGCTGCAGGTGGGTCGCGACCTGGGCGTGTCCCACAAGACCGCCTACGTGCTGTTGCACAAGATCCGGGAGAGCCTGCTGGTGGACCGGGAGGAATCCGCCCTGCAGGGCGAGATACACGTGGATGGCGCGTATGTCGGCGGGAAGGTCCGGCCGGAGAACAAGAAGGAAGACCGGGTAGACCGGCGCCTGGCGGAGAATCAAGACCCGGACAAGCGCTGCATCCTGGTGAGGCGTCAGGCGCACACCGAGGCGGAGGTAGAGGCCGGCAACGCCGGGGCCAAGAAGACGCTGACCTTCATCGTCAAGAATGAGAACCAGGCCGACCTCGGCAAACTGGCGCCAGTCTACATCGCGCCAGGTTCGGTGATCTGTGCCGACGAATCGGACGCCTACGACCGGCTCCCTGCCAAGTACGCGGTTCGCCGGGTGAACCACGGCAAGGAGTACCGCGCCGATGACGGCACGACCAACAATCTGGCGGAATCGTATTTCTCCCGCTTCCGCCGTTTCCACATCGGCCAGATCCACAAGGCGGCTCCGAAGTACCTCGACAACTACGCCAACGAGATGGCCTACCGGGAAGACACCCGGCGCTGGAGCAACGGTGACATCTTCCGGGACATCCTCGGCAAGCGCACCCGTGCCCTGGTGAGTCGGGATTGGTGCGGGTACTGGCAGGGCAACCACCGACTGGGGGAAAGCCTGGCGGTGTGAAGGCGTCAGGCGACCGCCCAGGTGGCGCCGTGCCCGTCACGGCCGGCAGGGATCAGGGTGCCGGTACGCTCCAGGCGATGCACCACGCCAATGGCGTTCTTCCGCATCTGCTCGATCATGACGGTGGTCGGTTCCAGTCCCTGGCGTGCCACCAGCGCTTGGCCGATCTGGCGGCTGCTCAACGCCGCGCCTTGAGCCTCGCGGAAGATGTCCAGAACCAGGCGTTGGCATTCCCCCGGCCGGAAGAAACGGCTCCGCATCCGGTGGGCCTTGGCCCGGATCGTCCGCAGGTCGACTTCCGGGGAAAACAGCTTGAGGGTCGCGTCAAGGTGGGCCAGATCATCCGCCAGACGATCCATTTCCTTCTGATGATGCTCGATCAGCCCAGCCAGTTCGGCGCGCTTGCTGATCAGGGCCGTAACCACGTGGCTCTCCGCCATGAACAATGCTCCTGTTCGTTGAAAACAAGAGAATTTTCGCCGGGCTGAGCGTCAGCCGCTGGGGGTGGTGGCTCCATGATGCCGGGCTTGAGCGCCTATCCGTGGTATTTCCCACAGACCAATGGAGAATATTTTGGCAAAATATGATCTTGAGCCCAATCCACTCGATGAGCACTCAATGTGAAACAACCCTGCTTTCCGTCGCCAATAGACATCGCCGACGATGACGTCGCGATGCCAAGAAAAGAGCATGGCAGGATCGCTCAGGTGCCTCCGTCAGCACCACCCCTGGTGCCTCGAACTTTGGCTGGCGAGCAGACCGCGCCTTTGAATATTTCATGATACGGGGTGGCTACCTGTCCTGCAATGACCGTTAGACAGGGGCCGTGCGACGCACGCTGTCCGGTGGTATCGCGTTCGGCTCCAGTTCTGACGTTGCCAGTGCCGCCGCTGCGCTGGTTGCGTTTTCAACCTCGGGAGGGTCGTTTGGCCGTGGCCGACGGGGGCAGCTGTGGAGTTTGGGTGGTGGAAGGACTTGGGGCCGCCAGCATTGATCACTGCATTCAAGTACGAGGGAGTAGGCAAGGCATGCACGAGCGCAAGACGATGAAGACACGCCACATGGGAAGCCGGCTTCGGCTGGTTGCCGGAGTAGTACTGATGTGGGCATCAGGCCAGGCCTTCGCCATGTATGAGACGACCGATGCTGAACGGGCTGTGCTCCCAATATACTGCAAGGATACTCAGGGCTTCGCCGGCTACGGCGATAAATGGGGCAGCAATGCATCACCATTGGCGAAGAAGTGGGTGGCCCAAATGGGTGAGACGTTTTGGGCCATGCATCATTATTGTCGCGGTCTGGTCAATCGCAACAGGGCACTTCGGCCGGGAGTGCCGCCAAGGGAACGGAAGGTCCTCCTAGAAGGCGCAGCCGGTGAATACACCTACGTCTTGAACAATCTCAAAGACCCCAATTTCATACTGTTGCCGGAGATCTACACGCGCATCGGAGAGGCTCGACTCTTGGCCTCGGATCTAGGTGCTGCCGAGAAGGCGTTTTCACGGGCGCGGGCAATCAAACCGGACTACTGGCCCGCTTATTCCCATTGGGCGGAGCACCTGATGCAAACCGGCAGACAGGCGGAGGCCAAGCAATTGGTGAAGACTGGCCTGGAGCATGCCCCGCATGCGAAGATGCTAGTGGAGCTATATCGCCTGCTCGGGGGTAGGCATTCGGAGATCGTGCCGGTGGTCAAGAACTTGGTCCCCGGTAAGGCGGCCGATCAACAGCGGGCAACAACCGACCAGAACGCCGAGACCGACGAAGTGCCGATCGACAGCGATTCTCCGGACGAGTAACTGCCGCAGGGCACGAGCACGTAGTCCGCCAAGCACCGGCGCTGTCGGCGAGCGTCCTCTTGTTGCTCCTCGGTAGCCCACTAGACAAGAAGACAGGGGATCCAGACGCATGGTCGGTCAACAGGAGGTCACGGAGGTACGGACCGCTGCTGACGTCAGGCCCGGCACAATCGGGCCGCGCTTTGTGACATCCGCGGCGGCGCGATTTGCGTCATGGTCTGGTTGGCGACACGGGGGCAACGAGGTTTTGGGTGTTCGCTTGGGAGAGATGCGCTTTGACGACAATGATTGCACCCGTGGCCTCGTGGAACAATTATCCACGACAGGTCTGCACCCTGCATCGACCGGAGCGCTATCGGCAGTTCTCGCCGGACGTGGAATCGGGCATCGCCCGCGGTCTGGGACGGAGTTACGGCGACGCCGCCCTCAACGAGGGTGGGCATGTGTTTCTCAGCGAAAGGCTGAACCGAATCTCGGTCTTCGATCCGGAGCGTGGGGTGCTGCGCGCCGAGGCGGGCGTCAGCCTGGACGATCTGCTGCGCGTCATTGTGCCGCGTGGGTGGTTTCTCCCGGTGACTCCGGGGACACGCTTCGTTTCCCTCGGCGGTGCGGTGGCGTCCGACGTTCATGGCAAGAATCACCATTGCGATGGCTCCTTCGGCAACTACGTCAATTCCATCCACCTGGCGATACCGGGGGCTGGCCCGATCGATTGTTCGCCGACCGCGAATCCGGAGACGTTCTGGGCAACCGTGGGTGGAATGGGTCTGACCGGGTTCATCGGCGAAGTGGAATTGCAGTTGCGCCCGATTTCCAGCGCTTACGTGCAAGCCAGGCACTACGCGGCGACGAATCTCGAAGAACTGTTCCGTCACTTTTCCGACCCGGACCGCGATGCCCCCTACACCGTCGCCTGGATCGATTGTCTGTCCGCTGGCAAGCGATTGGGTCGCGGCGTACTCATGGCCGGGCATCATGCCGCGTGCGACGAACTGCCGGTCGAGGCCCGCGCCAAACCTTACGACTTGCCAGCAGGCAGGGCCTTGTCCGTGCCGGTCAACCTGCCGGCCTGGGTGCTCAACCCGACGTGTGTCAGCCTGTTCAACGGGGCCTACTTCGCTGCGCAAGCGCGCAAGCGTGCCCCTTTCATTGCCGATTATCGTTCCTTCTTCTACCCGCTGGACAACATCTCCCATTGGAACCGGATGTATGGGACGAGGGGGTTCGTTCAGTACCAGTGCGTCATCCCCGAAGCCGGCGCCTTCGATGCCATGCGCAAGCTGCTCGAGCGGATTGCCAGCAGTCGGCACGCGTCCTTCCTGGCCGTGCTGAAGCGCATGGGGCCGGCAGGAAACGGGATGCTCTCGTTCCCGATGCCCGGTTACACTCTCGCACTGGACCTCAGTTTGCGGGATCCCGATCTATTCAAGCTGCTCGATGCGCTGGATGAACTGGTCATTCAACACGGCGGGCGCGTGTATCTGGCGAAGGATGCCCGCCTGAGCGCGGCGTCGTTCCGGAGGATGTATCCACGTTACGAGGAATGGCTGACCGTCAAGAACAAACTGGATCCGCAGCACCGGATCACCTCGAGTCTGGCCCGACGCCTGGAGATTGGGGGCGCCGCATGAAAGGGTGGGTCTTGATTCTGGGGGCAACGTCCGCCATTGCGCGGGCGACGGCAAGCACCCTGGCGGCGGCAGGTTACCATCTGTGCCTGGCGGGCCGTGACATCGACGAACTGCAACGGGACGCCACCAATCTGGCTATCCGTTTCGGCAATCAGACCTGCCACCGCGAGTTCGATGTCGACCGTCTGGAGACGCACGGCGTATTCTTCTCCGAGGTACAGTCCCTCCCCGGCGGGATCGACGGCGTGGTGGTTGCCGTGGGCTACCTTGGCGATTCTCCGTCGTCACGCCATCAACCACAACTGCAGCGCGTGTTGCTGACCAATTTCGTCGGTCCCGCGGCGATTCTCGCTCTATGTGCGGATTACCTGGAGGAACGGCGAGCGGGATTCATCGTCGGCATTTCCTCCGTGGCGGGTGACCGGGGCAGGCAAAGCAATTATGTCTATGGGGCCGCCAAAGGCGGTTTCAGCATCTATCTGCAAGGACTGCGCAACCGCCTCTTCACTTCTGGGGTGACCGTGGTCGATGTGAAGCCGGGGTTTGTCGATACGCCGATGACCTACGGACTTCCCGGGATGTTCCTCGTTGCCAGCCCGGCTTACGTCGGCGAGCGCATTGTTCGCGCCGTCCTGGCGCGACGCGACGTCGTCTATGTTCCCTGGTTCTGGCGCTACATCATGTTGATCATTCGCCACATTCCAGAGAAGCTCTTCAAGCGACTGAAACTCTGAATGGATACCGGGAAGATTACCGTTGCCGCCTTCGACTTCGATGGCACACTCACCCGGCGAGACAGCCTCCTGCCGTTTCTCCTCTACGCCGCAGGGCCGGTCAATTTCGCCATCAAGATGACCAGGGCTTCACCGGCCCTGCTCGCTTACGCGGCCCGCCTGATGCGTAATGACGCGGCCAAGGAAAAGCTGTTGCGCACCTTCCTTCACCAGCGCCCACTGGCGGACATCGAGGCCATCGGCACACGCTTCGCCCGAGAGCGCGTGCCCGCCATGCTGCTGGACGATGCCTACGCCCGCTTCCTCTGGCACAAGCGGCAAGAGCATGTCTGCGTTCTGGTGAGTGCCTCCTTGGTCCACTACCTGGAACCGTGGGCGAAGTCGGTTGGTTTCGACCACGTGATCGGTTCGCAACTGGCCAGTGACGACAATGGACTGGTGTCGGGCCGGTTGGACGGCGGGAATTGCTACGGCGAACAGAAGGCCAGCCGACTGCGTGCGTGGCTGGGGGCCAGGGAGGCAATCATTCATGCCTACGGCGATAGCCGGGGTGACCGGGAAATGCTGGCGATGGCGGACCATCCGTATTACCGCACCATGCCGAAAGGTGAACGAAATTGAAAAAGCTGCTGGACCTGATCAAGCTGATGCGCCCGCATCAATGGGTGAAGAACTCCTTCGTGTTTACCGGCCTGATCTTTGGACATCTATGGGGCGATTCGGACCTCGTCCTGAAGGTCATTGGCGCGGCGCTTGGCTTCAGCCTGGTTTCGAGCAGCGTCTACACCCTCAACGACATCCTGGATCGCGCTGCCGATGCCGCGCATCCCACCAAGCGGAACCGGCCGCTGGCTGCGGGGCGGGTCAGTGTGACGGCGGCGGCGGCGCTCGGGATAGTGCTCATGGCGCTTGGCCTCGGTCTCGGTTGGTGGGTGTCGCCCGCGGCCCTGGCGATGCTTTTCGGCTATGGCGTGCTGAACATCGCCTACTCGGTGCATCTCAAGCATGTGGTCCTGATCGATGTGTTCATCATCGCCACTGGCTTCATGCTGCGAATCCTGGTGGGGACGGTGGGTGTGGGCATTCCGCCATCGCAATGGCTGGTGCTCTGTGGCGTGATGATCACCCTCTTTCTGGGGTTTTCCAAGCGCCGAGCCGAAGTGCTGACGCTCGGTGATGGACACTCTGCACATCGTCGCGTTCTCGAGCACTACAGCCCGGTGCTGCTGGACAAGATGATCGGCATCACCGCGTCGGGCGTCATCATGAGTTACAGCCTGTACACCATGAGTCCGGACACCATTCGCGTCCATCACACGGCCAACCTGATCTATACGGTTCCTTTCGTTATCTTCGGTGTGTTTCGCTACATCTACCTGCTGCATCATCAACACAAAGGGACGGATACCGCCCACGACATCGTGCGCGATGCCTGGTTGGGGGGCGCCGTGGCGTGCTGGCTTGCCGCGACGCTGATGCTGATTTCTTGACAACCATGAATTCAAAACTGTCCACTTTCCTGTCCGGCCGCAATCAGCACTGGCTGGTCTGGACCTCCGTGCTGAGCGGCCTGGCCTATCTCGGCGTGTCGGTATCGGGGGGCTGGCATGAGGTCTCGCATGCCTTTGGATTGGTGGGCGCCGGCGGCGTGGCGATCGCCCTGGTGTTGTCGCTGGTCAATTACCTGTTGCGGTTCGTGCGCTGGCAATACTTCCTGCGGCTTTTGGGGTGCGGCATCCCGAGTGGGGAGAGCCTGGTGATCTACCTGGCCGGATTCGGTCTGACGATCGTTCCCGGGAAGGCCGGCGAAGCCGTGCGCAGCCTGTTCCTGAGTAGCCGCGGAATGAGTTACCGGAGCAGCCTGGGGGCCTTTCTCGCAGAGAGGCTGTCCGACCTGCTCGGCGTGCTCATCCTCGCTTCCATCGGCTTCTGGGCCTTCGACTCGGCGCGCCCCGTGCTGGTTGGCCTGGGCCTCGTCGTCCTGACGGTGCTCCTGGTCCTGCGTCTTCCCACTTGGCGTGCCCGCGTGGGCGTGTGGGTTACGCGGCTTGTTCCAGGCCGCTTTCATGCGGGGCTGGAAGCTGTCGGCGGGGTCTTCGGACACGTTCAGACGTGTTTGCACGGCCGCCATCTCTTGCTCGGACTGGTGCTTTCAATCGCTGCCTGGGGCGCCGAGGCCTATGCCTTCTATCTTGTCCTGCAGTGGATGGAAGCGCCCATAGGCTGGCAGGCTGCCGTCTTCATCTATGCGTTTGCAATGCTCGTCGGCGCCATCAGCTTCTTGCCAGGTGGCTTGGGAGGCGTTGAAGCGACCATGGTCGGGCTGTTGATCCTGATCGGGTCAACTCAGCCATTGGCGCTGGCGGCTACCGTGATCATCCGCCTGACAACCCTTTGGTTCGCCGTTGCTCTGGGTCTGCTGGCACTGGTGGCGATGCTCAGGATCGACCAGGTGCCGGAGCAAAGCTCGGCACGTTAGCGCACGCGTGCGGCGTCTGGCCGCTTCGCGCTTCCCTTCTTTCGCCGGCAGACCCGCGTACTCCATCACTCCCGCATCAGGCTGTCAGGGTCTGATTGGTTTTAGCCTATACTTGCAAAGTGGGTGTTTGCCCTTGCAGGCCCCAGGCTCGAGCGATCGGGTCCGCTTCGCTCGCGCCGACGGACGCGGACAAATCCACTGTGGTAGGTGAGGTAGAAGATGTCTGTAAGCGACGATCACATTCTGTTCATCGAGGATGGGCAGCCGCGTGGCGAAGATCCCGACGGCCGGAGACCTTGGCTCGTTCTCGTCGCCGACGACGACGACGGTGTGCACGAGGTGACGGGCTTTGCGCTGGCGACGATGACCATCCTCGACCGACCTCTGGCATTGCTGCACGCGCACTCGGGTGCCGAGGCGCTGGCCGTGCTGCGCGCGCAGCCCGACATCGCCGTCGTCTTGCTCGATGTGGTCATGGAAAGCGATGACGCGGGCCTTCGTCTGGTCGAGACCATCCGCAGCGATGAGGCGTTGGCGAATACGCGCATTATCCTGCGCACGGGGCAACCGGGCCATGCTCCGGAGGCCGAGACGATCTCCCGTTACGACATCAACGACTACAAGACCAAGGCCGAACTGAGCGAAAGCAAGCTGTTCACCAGTCTGACCATGGCCATCCGCTCCTACGATCAGTTGCAGCGTCTCGAGGCCAACAGGCGGGGCCTGGAAATGATCGTCGCGGCGAGCAACCAGCTCAATGCCAAGCATGGCGTGCAGGCTTTCGCTGAAGGCTTGATCACGCAGATCGCGGCGCTCGTCAGAGTACCGCCGGAAGGCTTGGTCTGCGCCGTTGCCGAGACCCGCGCCGGCGATGCCGGACCCAATGATTATCAGGTGATTGCTGCAGCTGGAAGCTTCCGTTCGCTCATCCACCACCGGCTGAAAGAGATCGACGACTTGCGCATCGTTGCTGCTCTGACCGCTGCCCTGGAGAGTCGGGTCAGCAGTATCGGACGCCACAGCGCGACACTCTACTTCGCGAAGTCCGAGCAGGAGGGTTTTGCCGCCTTCATCGACGCCGCCCGTCCCATACCGCCGCTCGACCAGCATCTGATCGAGGTCTTCTGCAGCAACATTGCCCTGTGTGCAAAGAACGTCGACCTCGTCGCGGAGTTGCGGCGGGACGCCTTCTTCGACCGTCAGCTTGGTTTGCCCAATCGTAACGCACTGATCGTCGAACTGAATCAGCGAGCCCAGATCGCTCCGAACGGTGACGGCGTCCTGGCGGTCGTCGATGTCGATCAATTCGCCACCGTCAACGACATCCTCGGACAACACTACGGCGACCTGGTACTGAAGATGACTGGTGCGCGTCTGCGCGAGTTTTTTGGTCCGGTGGCCTACATCGCACGTCTTTCCGGCGATGCCTTTGCTGTGGTCGGGCAGCGTGAGGTAGTCACTGCCGAGGCAATCGGTCTCTGCTTCGCCGAACCGTTCTCGCTGATGGGGATCCGGCAGTCCGTGTCCGCTTCCGCCGGAATCGTCTTCCTGAACGCCGGCTTTCGCCCCGGCGCGGAATACGTCCAGGACGCCTACCTGGCGCTCAAGCGCGCAAAGGCCGCCGGACTTGCCCAGATCGTCACCTATACGGCCGATCTCGCCAACGAAGTTCGTTCGCGCGCCCGTCTTCTCGACGACCTTCGCCGCGCCTTCGAAGGCCATCGCCTGCATCTCGTGTACCAGCCGCAGATCGATCTCGCTACCAGCCGGGTGATCGGCGCCGAAGCACTGTTGCGCTGGCGCTTGCCTGACGGCACGATGATTCCCCCGGACCGCTTCATTCCGCTGGCCGAACAATCAGGTCTGATCATCGACATCGGCCATTGGCTCCTGCGCGAAGCGATGTTGGCTCTGCATCGTTTGCGTGCGGCAGGCGCGCCGAATCTGCGCATGGCGGTCAATGTCTCGCCGATCGAATTGCGTCGTCCCGATTTCGCCGACAGCGTCTTGCAGATCCTCGGCGAGACAGCGACGCCGGCCGACGCCGTCGAACTCGAGATCACCGAATCGGTTGCCGTCGGCGGCCTGGCGGCGGCCATCGAAACGCTCGCGCCCTTGCGCGATAGCGGCATCACGGTTGCCATCGACGACTTCGGGACGGGCTACTCGTCGCTCTCCTATCTCGAGCGCCTGCCCGCCGATCGCCTCAAGATCGACCGCAGTTTCGTCCAGGGGCTCGAGCGTGGCCAAGGCGCGGCGCGCATCCCCCGGACCATCATCGCCCTCGGTCGCGAACTGGGTCTGCGCGTCATCGCCGAAGGCGTAGAAAATGAATCCGTCGCACTTGCCGTCCGCGCGCTCGGTTGCCACGAAGCGCAGGGTTACCACTTCGCACGACCGATGGTCGAGGCCGATTTCGTCGCCTGGCTCGCCGCTGGCGGGTGTGCCGCCGGATGAGTCGATGCTGGGCGCTTGTCGGTCTGTTGTGCGCGGGTGCCCTGGCACTCGCCGGCTGCGATGAGCAGCCGCCATTGCGCGTCGGCTTCCTCGCGGAACTGACCGGGCGCTCATCGGATCTTGCCGAGGCCGGTCGCAACGGCGTGCTGATGTCCATCGAGAGCGCCCGCGATAGCAAACTGCTCAAGGGTCGGCGCGTCGATGTCCTGATTCGAGACACCGGCGCCGACGCCTCATCCGCACAAAAGGCCGCGGAAGATCTGGTTGCTGCCGGTGTGGACGTGATCATTGGGCCGATGACCAGTGGCATGGTGCCCCCCGTGCAGTCGGTCACCGAGAACGCCGGGATACTGCTCGTATCGCCGAGCGCGACGGCCACTCAGTTCTACGGAAAGGACGATCTGCTCGTTCGCATCAACTGGACCACTCGCGACAACGGCAGCAACTATGCGCGGCACTACCACGCCAAGGGCCTGCGCCGTCTCAGTGTCGCCGTGAATGAGAACAACCGGGTCTTTGCCGACAGTTGGCTGGCCGAGTTTCGCGTTGTCTTCGAGTCGCTCGGTGGGACCATCAGCGCCAGCCACTATTTCGACTCAGCTGCCGAGAACTATCGCGACCTTGTCGACCGCCTGCTCGCGCCACAACCCGACGGCCTCCTGCTCATCGGTAACTCGGTCGATGTCCCACGCCTTGCCCAGCAGGCCTACAAGTTCCGCCCCGGGATCCCGATGATCGCCGCCGAGTGGGCTGCGACGTCGCAACTGATCGAACTCGGAGGACGTTCCGTGGAAGGTCTGATGCTCGTTCAGAACTACGACCAGGACGATACCTCGCCACGCTATGTGGCCTTCCGCGATGCGTATGCGAAGCGCTTCGGCAAGCCCCCGGTGTTCGCCAGCGTCCTGGGTCACGACGCCGCCAGCGTGGTCATGGGCGCGCTCGCGCGTCGCCCGAACGACATGACAGTAAAGGATGCGGTGCTCAAGTTCGGCCCCTACCAGGGCCTGCAGCAGGAGGTCCTCTTCGACGCCAATGGCGATGCGCAACGTACGGCCCACTTCATGGTCGTTCGCGACGGTCGTTTCGTGCGCGACAAATGACTGCGCCGAAAGCCTGGCGACTGCGAACGTCTCTGGCATGGGTATTGACGGCGATCTTCTCGGTCAGTTTCGTCGCCGTCGGGTCTGTCCTCTTCCTGGTCAGAGCACCGCAGATCGATCTGGAAACCCGCAAGCTTTTGCAGACGGAAAGCGCCGACCTTGCGCAGGGTACCGAAGCGCTCCTCGCTGCCCTGCAGACGCAGATCGAGCTGATAGCGTCCACGCTTGCTCTGGTGCCGTACAGCGGACTGCAGGCGGTTATCGAACACGCCGTCGCGGACACCAGCGCTTTCCAGGCGATCTACCAGGTGTCCGCCGATGGCACGGTTCTGCGCGCCGCCGTCAATTCGCGTGTTGGCGTCGGCCGTCGCGCCGAACTGCTCGGCAACGATCTGTCGCGCCATTTCCTCGTTCAGCGTGTCCGAGAGACCGGTGCACCGGTGTGGAGCGACAAACACCATTCGCCGATTTCCGGGGTGATCAGCGTCGCCGTCGGCGTGCCGTCGGGCGACAGCGTCATCGTCGGCGAAATGCCACTCGCCCAGGTGCTCAAGTCGCTACGCATCGCCGGCGGCAAGCGGCATGCGCGCGTCTGGGTGATCGACCAGCGCGGCGAGATCCTCGCCGACGATGAGGACTCGGCGCGGGTCGGCGTCGCCAATCTCGCCAATCAGCCGTTGCTTGCCAGCCTCGGCGACAGCGCCGGTGGCATCGGGCAGGTCAGCTTCGAAGGCGAGGTATTCGACGCCGCAGTCGCCCACTCGCGCCTGCTCGACTGGTACTTCGTCGTACGCAGCCCGAGCGGGCTGAAGAACCCGCAGATTGCCGCGACCATCGAGTTCGGTGTGGCCGCGCTGGTCAGTTCCATCGTCTTCGGGCTCGTCCTGTCTCCGCTCTGGGCGACCTATCTGGCGCGCCCGATCAGCAGTATCACCGAACGTGCCCGGTGGATCGCTGCCGGGACGACGCTTGGTCCGTGGCCGCGCAGCAGGACCATCGAGCTCAATCAACTGTCGGCCGACCTCGAACGGATGGCCGAGGCCGTGCGCGACCGAGAGCGGGCGCTCGGAGTTATCTTCGACGCGTCACCAGTCGGCATCGGCCTGCTGGAGCCGGCAAGTAATTTCAGTTTCGTCCGCGTCAACGATGCACTCCTGCAGTTGCTGGGCTATCAACGTGAACAGTTGCTGGGGAGAAACGGGCTCGACCTCGGTCTCTGGTGTGACCTCAGCGTGCGGCGGAGTCTCTACGACCTGCTGCAGGCGGAGGGCTATGGGGAAGTCGAGGGCTGGCTGAAGCGTCGCGACGGTAGCATCGTCCTCGCCGCCATCAGCGCCCGGACCCTCGTGATCGGCAACCGGCCGCAAACGATCTGGGTCGCCAAGGACATCACCCACATCCGCCGAATCGAGGACGAAGTCCGTACCCTCAACGCCGAACTCGAGGAGCGGGTGCGCCAGCGCACGGAAGAACTGCGCTTTGCCAACGCCGAGCTTGCGGCCACCGTCGAACAACTGCAGCTCGCGCGTGACGAACTGGTACGTACGGAGAAGCTCGCCTCGCTCGGCTCGCTGGTCGCCGGTATCGCCCATGAACTCAACACCCCGATCGGCAATGGCGTGATGGCGGTCACCACCATGCGCGCCAGACTGACGGATTTCGAGGAGCAGACGCGCGCGGGAGTGCGCCGCTCGGATCTCGACCGTCTGCTGGCGGCGGTCGACACCGGGACCGACATCGCCGTGCGCAACCTTGGACGAGCTGCCGATCTCGTCACCAGTTTCAAGCAGGTCGCGGTCGATCAAGCCAGCTCGCAACGCCGCCCGTTCGATCTTGGCGAAGTCGCCCGCGAGATCCTGCTGACGCTGCAACCGGTCCTCAAGCACCGCGCCGTTACGGTGAAAGTGTCGATTGCCGCCGGCATCGTTCTCGACAGCTACCCTGGCCCCTTGGGGCAGGTCATCACCAATCTCATCGACAATGCCGTCGTGCATGCCTTTGCGGACGACCAGAAGGCTGAGGTGGCCATCTCGGCCGACAACAGCGTGCGAGGTCGCGTCGTCGTCGAAGTCGCCGACAACGGCAAGGGTATCGCGACGTCTCTCCTGCCACGCATCTTCGACCCCTTCGTGACCACGCGCATGGGGCGTGGCGGAACGGGCCTCGGCCTGCATATTGCGCACAACATCGTCGTCAGTGTGCTGGGCGGGACGCTTGCCGCCGACAGTACTCCCGGCCGCGGCACACGCTTCACGATCGACATTCCCTTGACGGCGCCCGTTCCCGAGCGCCGGGACGACGCGTCGAGCGCCGCTCGCGGGACCACCGGGATGCGAGAGCAATCCGCTGCCTGGCCAGGAGACGGCAGCCTGCCGGCTGGCGGCTAGCTGCCCCGGGAAGGCGGCGGAATGCACCGCCGTGCCCGGGCCACGGTGGCAATTCCAGCGAACGGTCGACCTTCCACTAATCCTGCATGGCCAGGAGTTCCTTGTCCGCGTAGCTCAAGCGCATCGCCAGCACGCGCGCCAGGGCCTCGATCAGGTGGAAGGCGAGCCGCCTGTGCTGCTCGCGAAGCATCTCGAAGTCTTCCCGCCGCAACACGTAGAGCTCGGTATCTTCTACTGCCGTGGCATCGCTGCTGAAATGCGACGCCCGGGAAATGAAGGACAGGCCGCCGAAAAAGTCGCCACGCCCGTAAGTCAGACGGTGACGGCTGATATCCTTGCCGGGAACCGGTACCGTGATACGGACGGCACCCTTGCGGATCAGGTAGAGCTGATCCGCCGGGTCTCCCGAGGAGAACACTCGGTCGTCCTTGGCCACCGAGCGCCGCTGGAGACACTCGACCAGCGCGATCAGCGCCTCCTCCTTGGCGTCGCTGAAGACTTCCAGTTCGTAGATTTCGAGTGGCGGAAGCTCGGCTGCCTGGAGCAGATTGTCGCCCAGCAGCTGGTCTTCCACCCATTCGACGGCGTCGTCGAGCACCGGAAAGACCTTCACGTGGTCGGTCGTGGTGGTCAAGCCCATCTGGTCGAAGAGATCGGCGATGTTCCGGCCGTTGGGCAGGGTATGGGTGAGGTCGCTGAAGATCAGGAAGGCGCCACGTTCGATCAGCGAGTCCCTGATCTGGGTCAACAAGTGCACCGCCGTGACGTCGACCGACTGCACGCGGCGCATGTCGAGAACGATGTAGGTGCGTTTGCCCAGTTCAGGTTCGAGGCTGCTGTACAGCTGGTCCTTGGTGCCGAAGAACAGGCTGCCCTGTAGTTCGACGATGACCGTGCGGTCGCCGCGTCGCTCGAGGAGATCCATCTCGTGGCCGAGGCGAATCCGTTTCGAGAACCGGTTGCCGCCATCGACCTTGTTGCGAATGATCGTGCTGCCCAACTGCTCGCGAATGAACAGGAGCATGGCCAGCGCGATACCCACCGCCGAGGCGGCGATCAGGCTGTAGCCGAGCGCCACGCCGACCACCACGACGATCACGGCAAAGTCCAGCATCGTCCATTGCGACTGCAGCAGATGCAGACTGTGGCTGTCGATCATCCGGATGCCGACGACGATCAGGATGCCGGCCAGGGCAGCCACCGGAATCCAGGCGATGAAGGCGCCGAGGGCAAGGAAGGCGATCAGCGACAGCACGCCTTCGACGACGCCGGAGACACGGGTCTGGCCGCCACTCGCCAGATTGACGAGCGTCGCTCCCATCTGGCCTGCACCCGGCATACCGCCGGCGCAGGCCGAGGCGACGTTGCCGAGACCCTGCGCCACCAGCTCGCGGTTCGAATCGTGGCGACTGCGCGTCAGCGCGTCGAGAACGACGGCCGTCTTGAGCGTGTCGATCGACAGCAGCACGGCAAGGGTGAGCGCCGTTCCCATCAGGCTGCCGATCTGGCTGAGCTTGAGTTCACCGATGTCCCGCCAACGGCCGGTGATCGCCTCGAACATGCTCGACGCGGAACCCCCGAGTGGACCGATGATCAACTTGTTGCCTTCGAGGACCAGCATCGACGGGTCCACGAAGTGAGCGAGTCCGAAATAGGTAAGCACTCCCGCCAGCAGGCCGAGTATGGCCGCCGGTACGGCACGCGTGAGCAGCGGTGCGCCCAGCATGACGGACGCGGTAACGACGCCGATCAGTGCGCTCTGCCACTGCCAGGTTTCCGGCGAGATGAGCGTCCGCCACAAGGACTGACCGCCGAAAGCACCGAGCAATTTCGGGATCTGGCTACCGATGATGATCAGGCCGACCCCGGTAAGGTAGCCGCTGACCACCGGAAACGGGATGTACTTGATCAGGCTGCCGATCCCCATGAAGCCGAGCAGCAACTGGATCAACCCGGCAACCAGGCCGAGCGCGGTCAGCATCAGGACGATGAACATCGGGTCGACGTCATGCTGCACCAGTTCGATGGCAAACGCCGAGAGCACGGCGGCTGCCGGTGCACAGGGTGCGGTGATCAGACGATTGGTACCGCCGAGACTCGGTGCCACCAGTCCCAGAGCGGTTGCCCCGAGAATGCCGGCGAGCGCGCCGAGACCCGCATAAGCGGGGCCGATTGAGGCGTAGATCGTAACGCCGAAAGCGATCGCCGACGGCAGGGCGACCAGCATCGCCGCAAGCCCTCCCCAGAAATCACCAACCAGCTTGTCATTCTTGAATCGGATCGATAGTTCCACAGCGCAGGCCCTCCATCCAGACTGTTACGATCAAACGAAGCCTCCCGGCGCGATCCTCGCGCTACCCCTCTCGTGCAGGCGTTGATTCCCGACCTGGACGGTCGGGAATCAACGATGCTAACACGATGAGGTTTTGCGCTGCCGGGTTTTCCCACGCGACCGAAGATCGCTCCTGCGCTGTACGACGCCACCACGGCGTTTGGCGCGCATGCGGGTTCCCGCGAGACTTGTGGTGCCAAGGCTGGCGGTGAGTCGCCGACGCGTGCGGTGCGATTGACCACCCCGTGCCTCGGCGATACAGTTCCGCCTGCCGGACGATCTGCTCGCGCGCAAGAGGCCATGATCGGCGCGTTCGAGCACTTGTCGCTTGCCGAGCCAGTGGCGTGGCCGACAGCGAAAGGGTGATGGGGTGGCGGGCGCAGAGCGCGTTGCTGGCCGACCTGGCGCGTTTCGTCAAATTCGCCGGCGTTCGGCTGCCGGCATTTCCCGGCGATGCGCTGGCCGAGCGCGCGCTGACGACCCTGGAGCGCTGGCGGTGGCCCCTGCGCGCCGCTTTCTCGTCGGCGACCTGCTCGGCGCGCTCACCGGCAACCCGCGCATCCGTAAGCGCGCGGCGCTGCTCGGTCGTCTGCAGGTAGGCGAATTCTCGTCGATCGTCGGTCTGATCAAGCGCGCACAGACGGTTTATGGCAGGGTGTTCACCGTCTCCGGGGTCGTTTGCGCGTTTCGCAAGCGGGCTTTGGCCGCTGCTGGTTGGTGGTCGCCGGCAGCGCTCACCGATGATGTCGAAGTCACCTGGCGGATTCAGCTCGCCGGCTGGCAGGTGGCTTTCGAAGCCAAGGCGCTGTGCTGGCTACTGCAGACCCTCACTGCCGTGGTCGGTCTGCCGCTGGCGCTGATGCGCTCGAAGCAGGCACGCGGCGCCTGGAACAGTCCTGACCGGGGAATCCGATGAGCCGCCGCTCCGCAATCGACTGGCCACCGCTGATCTGCGGCGCGAAGGTGCCGGTCTGGGTGCGGCTGCGCGATCAGCTGTTGACGGTGCTTGCCTGGACGCTGATGCACGGCCGCCGCAGGCGCGCCACCGCTTCGCTGCCGCAACCGGTGCCGTTGTCGCTGGCGGCGCAGGCCGCAGCTTGTCGCCCGGGCTCGCCGGCGGCAGGTGCGGGATCCTGACGATGGCTGCGCTTGTTTGACAGGGACGGCGGGGCCGCCGATACTCCATTGACAGGCACGGCCTGGTCATGCGTCAGCGACAGTGGTGTGGCGGGACCGCCCGCGCACCGGACGCGTGGCCTGTCCGCGTGTCGCCAATTCGCGGAGAGACAAGAGATGAAATGTGCCGCCCCGCAGTACCACGGTCTGCACTGCGCGCTGGTGCTTGCCCTCGCCCTCGGCGCTTGCGCGGGATCGGGAGGCAATGCGCTGCTCACGGAATGCGCTGCCGACATCGATTCCTACCAGGGGAGCAACTGCGTCACCGTGGTTGCTGGTGGCCCGGACGCGGGACAGATCCTCGCGCCACCCTATGTGCTGGGAGATTCCGGCATGTGGGTGAATCCGCAGTTCGGCGGCACGCCTTTCAGGCGGCTGGTGGTTGTTGCCACCGAGCTTGATCCGCGCACGCGCCGCGCCGTCGAAGACGCCTTCGTCGCCCAGGTGAAGCAGGTCAGCGGCTCGGAGGCGCGGCCGAGCTACGTGGTGGTGCCGAATGCGAACGATCTGTCGAGCGATGCCTTGCTGCAGTCGCTGCTCGCGTCGGGGGCCGATGGCGCGATCCTGGTGCTGGTCACGCACCAGGATGCAGATCGGCTCTACAGTCCGACGATCCGGCAAAGCCAGGTGAACATGATGGAGCCGCAGTCGACGCAGGCGATGAACGGCAGCTCACCGACGATCACCGACGCGACGGTGCAAGCGCAACTGGTACGCCTGAAGGACCCTGCCGTCGTCTGCGTGGGCAAGATTCATGGCCCCGGCCTCAGCCCGGCGACTGCCGACGCCGCGGCGAGCGCGGCGATTGGCGCCATGCAGCCACTGGGCGTGTTCCGGTAAGCGGGCGCGCGCGTGAGGCCGGCGAGCGCTGGCCGGTCAGGCGCGCACGGGCAGATGGAGTACGCCGGTAGCCAGCGCGGTTCCCAGGACCACCACCGAGCCGCCGACGAGCATCCCGGCGTTGAGCGTTTCGCCGAGGAACAGGTTGCCCCACAGCACGCCGAACAGGGGGATCAGGAAGGTCACCGTCACCGCTCGCGAAGCGCCGACGTTGGCAATCAGGCGGAAGAAGAGCAGGAAGGCCAGCGCCGTGCAGCCGACGCCGAGGACGACGGCCGCCGACCAGGCCATCCAGCCTGGCGTCGTGGGTGGCCAGGACCATACGGCAAAGGGCAACAGGACGATGGCGGAGACGATTTGCGAGCCGGCGGCGTTAACGAGTGCGGGAACGCCGGTGAGCCGGCGTCTCGCGAGGTTGGCCGCGAAGCCATAGGACAGCGTGGCGAGGAGCATCGCAGCGATCGCCCAGCCGCTGCCGCCGGGCTTGAAGTCCGCCTTGTCGGCGGCGAGCAGCAGCACGCCGCCGAGACCCACGGCCAGCCCCGAGGTTCGCCAGGCGCCGAGCCTCTCGCCCAGCCACAGGGCGCCGATCAACGCCGTGAAGATCGGCACCGTGGCATTGAGGATGGATGCCAGTCCCGCCGTGATCGACAGCATGGCCCAGGCGATCAGCACGAAGGGAAGCGCCGAGCTGAACACACCCATCAGTGCGATGCCGGTGGCGTGCTGGCGCAGCACCCCTTGTTGCCCGCGCAGGATCAGCAAGGGTGCGAGGCAAAGCGCGGCCACCGCGACCCGCAACCAGATCAGCGGCACCGGGCCGAAGGCCGGCGCCGCGTAGCGCATGAACAGGAACGAGCCGCCCCAGAGTGCGGCCAGCAGGATCAGATCGGTGAGGTCACGCGCGCGCACGATTTTGCCTTCCTGTGCTCCGCCCGGCGGGGCTGTGCGGCGTTCGGGTGAATCGACGCTTGCTCACGCGGTCAGCCGGCCAGCGCCAGAGGCGCGTTTCCCGCCTCGAAGGCCAGCAAGGCACGCTTGCGGTGCAGCCCGCCGGCGTAGCCGGCGAGCGCGCCGCGGTGGCCAAGCAGGCGGTGGCAAGGCACGATGATCGACAGCGGATTGCGGCCGGTCGCTGCGCCGACGGCACGCGCGGCACCCGACTTGCCGAGAGCGGCGGCGACTGTTCCGTAGGCGCGCGTCTGGCCGTGGCCGATGCCCGCGATCTGTTCCCACACGGCGCGCTGGAAGGGCGTGCCGCGCGGCGCCAGTGGCAGGTCGAAGCGGCACTGCCGGCCGGCGAACCAGGCGTCGAGTTGCGCCGCCGCCTCGCTCAGCAGGGAATTCGCCGCCTCCTCGTACCAGCCGGCGGCGACGCCGGCGAAGTACGCCTGATCCACGAACCAGGCACCGAGCAGACCCTCGGGTGCCGCCGCCAGGACCATCGGACCAAGGGGTGTTGCGTGTTGCCGCCAGATCGTGCTCATGCGTGCTCTCCTTGTTTTGCCGTGCTTTCTGAAAGACGTCGCCACAGGTGCAGTGTGGCGTAGCTGCGCCATGGCCGCCAGGCGTCGGCGGTGGCGTCGGCGTCGGCCGCGCTGGCAGCACCGAGCGAGGTGATCAGCGCCCTGTCGCCGCTCGGCCAGGCGTCCGGCCAGCCAAGGGCGCGCAAGGCGACGTACTGCGCCGTCCAGCGGCCGATGCCGGGCAAGGCTTCGAGTTGCGCCAGCGTCGCCGGTACGTCGGCGGCAGGTCCGAGATCGAGCCGCCCACTGGCCACCGCCTTGGCCAGTGCGAGAACGGCTATCGCCCGCTGGCGGACGATTCCCAGCGAGCAGATCTCTTCACTGGCGACCTGAGCGAGGCGCTCCGCGGTCGGGAACAAGCGGCCGATCGCCGCAAACGGCGTCTCGATCGACTCGCCAAAGGCTGCGGCCAGGCGTCCGGCGAGCGTATGTGCCGCCTTGACGGTGACCTGCTGGCCGAGCACCGCACGTACCGCCATCTCGAAACCGTCGAAAGCGCCGGGCACGCGCAGTCCAGGTGCGCCGGCGGCCAGCGGGCCGAGCGCCTGGGCCACTGCCTGCGGCTCGCAGTCAAGGTCGCACAGTCGTCGCGCGCCGGCGAGCACCATCGGCAGCACGCGCACCAGGCTTGGCGACACGCTGACCGCGATGGCCGGATGCCGGTTGCCCAGGCTGATCGAAAGCCAGCCGGTATGCACGACGCCGACCGATCGGCAGCAGACGCTGCGCCGGTAACACCCTGAAGCGACTTCCTCGACACCCGCGACACAGCGCCCGGCGAGGAATGCCAGCAGGCGGGGCCAATCGAAGGGCGGGCGGAAAGCGAGCTCGAAGCGCAAGCCATCCCCAGCGGCCGACGACGGGTTTGCCTGACGCAGGCCGCTGGGTGAGAGGCCGTAGCGGCTCTGGAAGAGGGCATTGAAGCGACGTAGGCTGCCAAAGCCGGCGGCCATGGCCACCTCGGTCACCGGCAGGGTGGTGTCGGTGAGCAGGCGTTTGGCGAGCAGCAGACGCTGCGTCTGCGTGTAGGCGACCGGTGTCACGCCGAAGGCCTCCGCGAAGACCCGTCGGAGGTGGCGGTCGCTGACCCCAAGGCGGTCGGCCAACCCGTTCAGTCCGAACTCGGCCAGTTGTCCGGCCTCGATCCGCTGCGCCGCCGCCCAGGCAAGGCGCGTCGAGGCGTCGATTGCCCCCTGTCCCGGTGCCAGCTCGGGGCGACAGCGCAGGCAAGGCCGGAAGCCGGCCGCCTCGGCTGCCGCCGCGTTGCCGAAGAATCGGCAGTTCTCCGCTCGCGGTGTGCGTACCCGGCAGACCGGCCGGCAGTACACTCCGGTTGACGTCACGCCGACGTAGAAGCGGCCGTCGAAACGATGATCGTGGGCCAGCAGCGCGGCATAGAGGGAAGCGGCGTCGGTAAGCATGGGACGGATTATGCGCCGCCCGGCGAGCTTTGCTCGCCGTTTTCGGACATCATGTTGCCGAGGCCGCCAGCCTCGGCCTTGCCGGCTCGCCTCGCGCGCCGGGCCTTCGGCCTTTGAGCAGCGCGGCATCCGGCAGAGCATGGCAGAATGTGCCCAGACGGCTGCAGGCCGAAAAGATCGGTAAAGACCGGGTGGGCGGTCCCTTGCGCCATCGTGTGGCTCGCAGGGCAGGGGTTCGGGGCTGGATCGGTGGTGCATTGCGCCGCGGATACGCACAACTCTTCGTGGCTGGTCGTGTCCAATTTCCGTTTGCGGCACTTCCCGGAGCCGGAACGGCGCGGCTGCCGACTCTGGCCTGCCGGTCCACGATTCTCCCATGCGTGCTGGAGGTGATGAATGCGCGAGACGATTTCTTACCCGGTCCCGGTTGTCGGGGCCTTCCTTGTGGCTCTGGTGACCCTCGGGGCGGCGCCCGCGGCCGCTGCGGCGAACGAGTGGCTTGCGGTGTGCAGCAAGTGCATCAGCCCGACGATCTTTTCCAAGTCCGGGATCGGCACGGCGCAGGCCGTCGCCGAGGCCAGGATCACGCGTGCCGAGGTCGAAGCCTGGTGCGCGAACTGGCAGCCCGGCGACAGGAGTTGTGTCAAGCAGCAGCTTGCCGCCGAGGATCTGAACAAGGTCTATCGGGCGACTGCCGACTGCCCGGCCGGGCGAATCATGCCGATCGACGGCAGGAGCTACAGTTTCGCTGGCGTGTGGGACCAGAGCGACATCGGCGGCGGCCGCAGCAGGTGGCGCGATGCTTCCGGCAAGATCGTCGGACGCGACAACGCCAGTGGTGGACTGGCGATTTCGCAGCAGTGGGAAGTCCTCTGCCCCGCGTCTGCCAGAGGCGCGCCGGCGTCGCCAGCGCCTGTCACGACGGCGGGCGCTGCTGCCAACGCGAGTCAGAGTTCGTCGAAGAGTGAGTTTGCGGTCGGCCAGGTGGTTCTCGCCCGCTACGGGAGCGACTGGGTGCGTGCGCGCGTGAACCGGGTTCAGCACAGCAATGGCCCGGGCGGACCACGGTTTGACTACGATGTCAGCCTGGAGAACGGCAAGCGGGGAGTCGTTCCGGCGCGCATGCTGCGGACGCCGTGAGCCTTGCTGGCGCGACGCGCCGATGGGCTCGCGCGGCGCGTGCCGGGCAGTGGCGTCTTCGCAAGCCGCTATACCGATTACACGAACAATGAGGCGAGGAGGAAATCATGCCTATCACCACTCTCATGATCACCGGAATGCGATCCGACGATTGCCTGCGTAGCGTCATGAATGCGATCCAGGATCTGCCCTGCATCGGCTACGTCGAGGTTTCGCTGGAGACCGGCGAAGCCAGCATCGAGCACACGACGATGGTTTCCGAGGGCGACATTCGCCAGATCATCGAGGAGGCCGGGTACCCGACGGTCTAGTATTCGCTGCCGGCCTTTCCTCGGCCTGTCGGGAAAGCCATCCCGGAGCCGGAGAATCGTCGAAAGTGTGAATTAATTCACGTTCCTGTCGCCATTCTCGGGCGACCCTTGCGGGCGGCGCGACACGCTGGCGCGGCCAACCCGCCGTCGGTCGAAGCGGGCGTGACCAGCGAGCCGCAAAGTGACGACAGGGATCCAAGGCAGGAAGATGGTGCGTACCGCTCTGATGTTGGTTGCTCTGGCGATGGGTCTGGCTGGCCAGGCGGCGCGAGCCGATAGCTACATCGAGGCGCCGCGTGTAGCCGCGGCTCTGGAACAGGGGCGTGCGGCCGAGTTGGGGATAGGTATCAGGAAGAATCTCCTGCTGGCGGTTGCGCTTTACTGTGACGCCGGCACGATGGGCAGTCCGGAGGGATTCTTTCGCGTAGGACGCGTGCTTGCGACGGCTCCGCGAGCGCTGCGCAATCCGGCCTTGGCGAACGCCTATCTCGCGCTGGCTGCCCGTCTCGGCAACCACGAGGCGCTCAGGTACTATGATCCACAGGTCGCCAACGCGATCCTCGGCGAGGAGTGTGGTGCTGACGTTGACGGCGCGGCGGTCGATCATTTCGACCTCGACGGCTACCTGGCGCGACAGTCGCCGGCAAAGCAGAAGATTGCCCTCTTGATCCGGCATATGGCGCGTCAGCACGGCATCGATTCACGCCTCGCACTGGCCATCGCGATGGTGGAGTCGAATCTCGATCCCGGAGCGGTCTCTCCACAGAACGCGCAGGGCGTGATGCAACTGATTCCGGCAACTCAGGAGCGCTTCGGGGTGACCCGGCCTTTCGATCCCGAGCACAATGTCCGCGGTGCGCTGGCCTATCTGAAGTGGTTGAGCAAGCGCTTTGCCGGCGATTGGCGGCTGATTGCCGCGGCCTATAACTCGGGCGAAGGAACTGTCGACCGTTACGCCGGAATTCCCCCTTACCCCGAAACGCAGCAATACGTGCGGCGTGTTCTGCGCTTCGCCGGCTACTCGCAACGCGACAGGAGCAGCCTCGGCGGACAGGATTTGGTTCGCCGCACGGAACGTCGCCAGGCTGGCCTTCTCGCCGTCGCATCAGCGGTCGAACGCCCGCAGTAGATCGACTGGCCAGCGCCAGCCGGTTTGCTGGGACGCTGGCGGCGCTCACGCCGGGGTGCCACCGGCAACGCCGGGAACCCTGTGACAACTCATTAAATCAGCTCTCGATCGGCATCTCGGCGAGTCCGTGCCATTCTGCAGTCGTTTTTCTTGCTCCCCTGGGTGGCGGTTTGTTGTACTCTGTGCGCCGTCTTTGCCCTCTCGCCCGCGTGCACGCGAATTCGTGGCGCCACGGCGACCCCACGTCTGCCACGTCTGATCTTTATCAACAGGAGTTGTCATGCGATTTCTAGCCAGGTTGTTGAGTGCGGTCATTCCTCTTTCGCTGATGATTGCCGGTCCGTCAGAGGCCCGCGAGTGGAACGCGATCAAGCAGTCCGGTACCCTTGTCGCCGCAACCGAAGGCGGGTTTCAGCCTTTCAATTACTATGACGGCCCCAAGCTGACCGGTTTTGAGGTCGATCTCGCCGAAGCCATTGCCAAGAAGCTCGGCTTGAAGCTGGAGTGGCGCGTGGTTCCCTTTGATGGGCAGATTGCGGCGCTCAAGCAGGATCGCTTCGATTTCGCCATTGCCTCGCATGGCTATACGGAGGAGCGCGCCAAGTCGGTCGATTTCGCCAATCCTCATTACTGCACCGGTGGTCAGATCGCCGCTCACAAGGACGGGCCGTTGACCGTCGTGGCGCTCAACGGCAAGACGGTCGGCGTCCAGTTGGCCACCAGCTACGCGGATGCGGCCAAGAAGGTCAAGGGAATCAAGACCATCAAGACCTACAAGGGCGACCCGGAGGCTTTCGCCGCGTTGCGTGCCAACAAGGTTGATGCGTGGATTTCCGACAAGTTCACGGTCAAGGCGACTCTCGACAAGAACCCGGATGCCGGCATCACTGGCGGTGAGCTGGTCTTCGTCGAGCGCGTCTCGATGATCCTGCGCAAGAACAACAAGGAGCTCGCCGACAAGCTGAATCAGGCGCTGGCCGAGGTGATGAAGGACGGTACCTACAAGGCGCTGTCGGAGAAGTACTTCAAGGAAGACGTTTCCTGCCGTTCCTGACGCTGATCCTGCCACATGGACTGGACCAGGCAACACCCGGGGTGGGCGATGTTCGCCGCGATGGTCGGCCTGCTCGTCTTTCTTTGGGGGATGGCGGTGCCGCTCGCGGCGGCACCGGCGCCGATCGGACCGGCCGCCGAGCAGTTCGCCGACGGGGCGAGAATCACCGTCGGGCTGACACTGATCGCCGGCTCCGTCGGCGTGGTCATCGGCGTCCTGGCCGGGCTCGGCAAGCTGTCGCGGTTCTGGCCGCTGCGCTGGCTCTGCGATAGCTACGTCTGGCTGATTCGCGGCACCCCCTTGTTGCTGCAGATTCTGTTTGTCTGGCTGGCTTTTCCGCTGCTCATGCCCGAGGGTGTCGAACTCTCGGATTTTGCCTGTGCGGCGATCGCTCTTTCGCTGAATGTCGGGGCCTACAACACCGAATGCGTGCGCGCGGGAATTCTCGCGGTTCCGCACGGCCAGGTGGAAGCCGCGCGCGCCCTCGGCCTGACGCCGATGCAGACGTTCATGGACATCGTTCTGCCGCAAAGCATGCGCGTCGCCCTGCCGGCGCTGGCCAACAATCTGGCCTCGCTGGTCAAGGACTCGTCGCTCGCCTACGCGATCAGCGTTGTCGAGCTGACGATGGTCGGCTACCGGGTGCAGGCCGAAAGCTATCAGCCCATCCCCGTTTTCATCACGGTGGCGGCTATTTACCTGATCCTGACCACCGCCTTCACGACGCTGACGGCGGCGCTCGAGTCTCAGCTCGACGTCGGTCAGAAGCGTTGACAGGAGTCGCGAGATGAACAGCGAACTCCGGCCGATCATCGCGGCGCGCCGGGTTGACAAGCGCTTTGGCACTTTTCATGCGCTGAAGGACGTCTCGGCAACCTTCTACGAGGGGCAGGTGACGGCGATCGTCGGGCCGTCGGGTTCCGGGAAATCGACCTTCCTGCGTACCCTGAATCGCCTGGAAGCCCATGACTCGGGCGAGATCGTCATCGACGGCATCGTGCTGAACGACAATCTCAAGAACCTGGATGCCATCCGCCGCGAGGTTGGGATGGTGTTCCAGAGTTTCAACCTGTTTTCGCATCTGACCATTCTGCGCAATGTCTCGCTGGCGCCGATGCGCGTCCGCAAGATGAGCAGGGTGGATGCCGAGACCAAGGCGATGAACCTGCTCGAGAGGGTTGGGCTGAAGAGTCAGGCGGCGAAATACCCGGTGCAACTCTCGGGCGGCCAGCAGCAACGGGTGGCGATCGCGCGCGCCCTGGCGATGGACCCCAAGGTCCTGCTGTTCGATGAGCCGACCTCGGCACTCGACCCGGAAATGGTCAACGAAGTCCTGGCGGTGATGCGCGAACTGGCCTATAGCGGTATCACGATGCTCGTCGTCACGCATGAGATGGGGTTTGCCCGGGAAGTTGCCGACCGGATCATCTTTTTCGACGAAGGCGTCATTCTCGAAGACACGACTCCCGAGCGTTTCTTCTCAAACCCGGAACACGACCGTGCCAAGGCCTTCCTGTCCCAAGTGCGGCATGGCTATTGAGCGTCGATCCGGCAGTTTCCCGCCGGCCAGGTCAACGGCCGGCTTCCGCCGTATCTGATCTGCTGGCCGAGCGCCTGCCGGCCATCGTCAAGGGTGCAAGCTGAACGGCGATGATGCAGACCAGAATCAGCGCGCAGCCGGCGATGCCGCTGGCGTTCAGGCGATCGCCCATGAGCAGGAAGCCGAAGAGGGCAGCGAACACGGTTTCGGCGGACAGGATGATCGCAGCATCGGCGGGCTGGGCATAGCGCTGTCCGATCACCTGCGCGGTAAAGCCGATGCCCACCGAAACGACACCAGCGTAGGCGATGGCCAGTGACGCCTGGCGAATTCCGGCAAGCGTGATCGTTTCATTGAGTCCGGCCCAGAGCAGGCTGATCAGTCCGCAGACCAGGAACTGCCCGCAGGCGACCACGAAAGGCGCCGCCATGCGCTCGGCGATGCGTCCGACCAGCAGCACGTGCAGGGCCCAGAAAAGGCTGCTGGCGATCACCCAGGCATCGCCGACGACGGGATCGAGCGCCTGCGCGCCGGACAGCAGCCAGGTGCCGCCCAGGCAGCCGATCGATGTCGGCCAGACCGACCAATGTGGCCGCGTGCGCAGGATCAGCCAGGCAAGGAGCGGCACCAGCGGCACGTAGAGGGCGGTCAGGAAGCCGGCGTTGGTCACGGTCGTGCTGGTCATGCCGATCTGCTGGAAAGCGGCGCCGAGCATCAGCAGCACGCCCAGGGTGGCGACGCTGAGGGCGTCACCAGGCAGCGGCTGCGCGCCGTGCGCAGACAGCGCCCTCCATTCACGCCACGCGAAAGGGCAGACGATCGCCGCTCCGAGCAGAAAGCGAATGCCGGTGAACGTCAGTGGTTCGACACCCGTCATGCCCACGACCTGGGCGACAAAGGCCGAGCCCCAGATCACGGCGACGACGAGCAGCAGCAGGTTGGCGTGCGAGCGCTTCAAGACGCGTTCCTCGATAAACCCCTGAGTCTAGTCTCCTGGCCGCTGGAAAGCCATCGGCGGTCGCCGCTCTTGGGCATCCGCTGGACGCTTGCTGCTTCTTCCGGAACGTGCGCGCCACGCCGAAAGCGTCCACCAGGGCACGGACTCAGCGTTCCCTGGCCGCCTCATGCCAGGCCTTGCGCACCGGTGAGAGCAAATATTCGGCCACCGTGCGCCGACCCAGGAGGATCTCGGCATGGGTCTGCATGCCGGCGCTGAGCGCGAAACGCTGGCCGTCGATCTCCAGATGCGGCTGCTTGAGCGCAACCAGCGCCTTGTAGACCAACGGCCGGCTCCTGGCTGGCGAGTCATTCCTGCCCGCTTCCGATGCGCCGCTGCCCGGGCCGTCCGCCGAGTCGGCGCCGATGTGTTCGACCGTTCCCTCGACCATGCCGTACTTCTGGAACGGGAAGGCGGCGAACTTGAGCTTGACCGGCTGTCTCTGGCGAACGAAACCGATGTCTTCGTTCGACACCCACACTTCCGCGCGCAGGATGTCGTCCTTCGGCACCAGCGTCAGCAGGACCGTGCCCGGCTGAACCACGGTGCCCGGGCTGTGCGTCGCCAGGTCCTTGACGACGCTCTCCTGGCTGGCCTTCAGTTCGAGCAACGTCTGGCGGTGGCTTTGCTTGGCAAGTTCCTGCGCCAGCCTGTCGGTGTGCCCCTGGATTTCGTTGCGCTCGCTGTGCAGCTGGCGCCGATACTCGCTGGCGATCTGCGCGAGCTTGCGCTCGGACTGGGAGATGGCGGCCCGGGCAGACTCGATCAGGTGATCCTGTGTCTTGAGTTCCTGCTCCTTCTCGATGCGTTCCCGCTTCTTGTCGCTGGCCAGCAGCGCACCGGCAAAGCCGTCGCGGGCGAGTCCCTCGAAGGCTTCGTCCTGCGCGCGGTAGTGCGGCAGCGTGTCGGCCAGTTTGCGGCGAATCTGCTGGGCCGATGCCAGGTCGTGGCGAGCCTTGAGCAGATGGCTTTCCTCTTCGGCGAGCGCGGCCGCGAGAGCGGCACGATTGGCATGGTACTGGGCGGCCATTTCACGGGCGAGTTCGGGGGCATCGCCGCGGGGCGGGGCATACGGCCGGTTCGCCAGCTCGGCGTCGATGCGCGCCAGCGTCGCACGCTTCCGCAGGTGGTCGGTGGTCAGTGCGTTGAAGTCCGCGTCGCTTATCAGAGTATCCATGCGCATCAGCACCTGCCCCGCCGCGACGGACTGGCCTTCACTGACCAGGATTTCCTTGACGATCCCGGATTCAGCCGGCTGGACGATCTTCAGGTAGCTTTGCGGGATCAGTTTGCCGTCGGCGACGGCGACGATGTCGAGTTCGCCGATCAGGCCCCAGCCCAGCAGCGCCGCCAGCAGGGCCAGCAAGGTCCACAACACCTGGCGACCGAGCGGGTTCGGGGGCGAGTCGGTGAGGCGCAGCAAGGGCGGCGAGAAGTCGAGCGCGTCGGGGTTGGGCGGTTTCCGGGTGAACGGGGTCGGCATGGCGGTGACGCGATCAGGGGGAGGTGGAAGCGTCGAGCCTGAGCGGCTGCGCGGTGGCGATGATCATCACGCGAGCCGCTGCGCGCCAGACTGCAGCCCAGCGAGCGGTGTCAATGCCTGCGCTGCACTGCCGAATGCCGGATCGGCGAGAATGCCGATCGCCGGCGTCACGCCGATACCCGCCAGGCTGCCGCTTCTGCCGTACTGGTAGGCCAGATCGCCACCGAATGCCGCGCTGTCCGAGCCGGCGAGCTGGTGGCGGCTCAGCGCATCGGCCAGGGCCCAGTGAGTGAGCGTCGGAGTAGCCGCGCGGGCCGCGTCGAAGGCATCGACCAGGCCGCCGAAGTCGAAGCTCTCCACCTTCTCGTCGCGCAGCGGATCGCTGCCGCCGGCGTCGAAATCGGCCATCGCCTCGGCGATCACCTGCAGTCGGAGCACGCTGCGGCTGGCCGCGCCGGGAGCCGACGCATACCAATCCGTGAACGTGATCTGGTCGCCCGTAGCGATCGTCACGACGAGGTCGCGATCGACCTTGTCAAGCGACAGATCCGTGTAGGCGACGACGCCGCCGAGCGACAGAACATCCTGGCCGGAGTCCCCCGCCGCGAGCGTGTCCTGACCGTCGCCCCGGTTGAAAGCGATGATGTCGTTGCCGGGACCGGTGCGCAGCGTGTCGTTGCCGGTGCCACCCAGATAGATCTGTGAGCCGGCGCCACCGCTGAGCGTGTTGTTGCCGGCGCCCCCAGTGAATAGCGCGCTGCCGCTGCTGTCCTGGAGCGTGTCGTTGCCGGCCCCGCCTTCGAGAACATCGTTGCCCGCACCGCCATCGAGCGTGTCGTTGCCGGCGAGTCCGGCGAGCCGGTCGTCGCCGGCGTTGCCGCGCAGGCGGTTGGCGAGGTCGTTGCCGGTGAGCGTCGCGGCCGTGGCGACGGCGAGGAAGAGGTGTTCGACGTTGGCGGCGAGCGTGTGCTCGCTGCCGTAGCCATAGACGCTGTCGTTGCCCTGGTCGGCGTCTTCGACCGCCCGGTCGCCGGCGCCGAGGTAGTAGATGTCGTCGCCGAGGCCACCGGTGAGGATGTTGACGGCGCTGTTGGCGTGCCCGTAGAGGGTGTTGGCGCGGGCGTTGCCGGTGGCGTCGATGGCGGTGCCGCCGGTCAGGTAGAGGCGTTCGAGGTGCTCGCCGAGGGTCCAGGTGACGCTGCTGTAGACGGTGTCGAAGCCGGCGTCGGCGTCTTCGTGGATCGCGTCGGCGAGGTTGTCGACGGTGTAGCTGTCGTCGCCCGTGCCGCCGATGAGGGTGTCGGCGCCGAGCCCGCCATCGAGCGTGTCGTTGCCGGCGAGTCCGGCGAGCCGGTCGTCGCCGGCGTTGCCGCGCAGGCGGTTGGCGAGGTCGTTGCCGGTGAGCGTCGCGGCCGTGGCGACGGCGAGGAAGAGGTGTTCGACGTTGGCGGCGAGCGTGTGCTCGCTGCCGTAGCCATAGACGCTGTCGTTGCCCTGGTCGGCGTCTTCGACCGCCCGGTCGCCGGCGCCGAGGTAGTAGATGTCGTCGCCGAGGCCACCGGTGAGGATGTTGACGGCGCTGTTGGCGTGCCCGTAGAGGGTGTTGGCGCGGGCGTTGCCGGTGGCGTCGATGGCGGTGCCGCCGGTCAGGTAGAGGCGTTCGAGGTGCTCGCCGAGGGTCCAGGTGACGCTGCTGTAGACGGTGTCGAAGCCGGCGTCGGCGTCTTCGTGGATCGCGTCGGCGAGGTTGTCGACGGTGTAGCTGTCGTCGCCCGTGCCGCCGATGAGGGTGTCGGCGCCGAGCCCGCCATCGAGCGTGTCGTTGCCGGCGAGGCCGACGAGGCGGTCGTCGCCGGCGTTGCCGCGCAGGCGGTTGGCGAGGTCGTTGCCGGTGAGCGTCGCGGCCGTGGCGACGGCGAGGAAGAGGTGTTCGACGTTGGTGGCGAGCGTGTGCTCGGTGGCGTAGCCATAGACGCTGTCGTTGCCCTGGTCGGCGTCTTCGACCACCCGGTCGCCGGCGCCGAGGTAGTAGATGTCGTCGCCGAGGCCGCCGGAGAGGATGTTGACGGCACTGTTGGCGTGCCCGTAGAGGGTGTTGGCGCGGGCGTTGCCGGTGGCGTCGATGGCGGTGCCGCCGGTCAGGTAGAGGCGTTCGAGGTGCTCGCCGAGGGTCCAGGTGACGCTGCTGTAGACGGTGTCGAAGCCGGCGTCGGCGTCTTCGTGGATCGCGTCGGCGAGGTTGTCGACGGTGTAGCTGTCGTCGCCCGTGCCGCCGATGAGGGTGTCGGCGCCGAGCCCGCCATCGAGCGTGTCGTTGCCGGCGAGGCCGGCGAGCCGGTCGTCGCCGGCGTTGCCGCGCAGGCGGTTGGCGAGGTCGTTGCCGGTGAGCGTCGCGGCCGTGGCGACGGCGAGGAAGAGGTGTTCGACGTTGGCGGCGAGCGTGTGCTCAGTGGCGTAGCCATAGACGCTGTCGTTGCCCTGGTCGGCGTCTTCGACCACCCGGTCGCCGGCGCCGAGGTAGTAGATGTCGTCGCCGAGGCCGCCGGTGAGGACGTTGGCGGCGCTGTTGGTGTCGCCACGCAGCGTGTTGGCGAGATCATTGCCATAGCCGTTGATCGCCGCCGTTCCGGTGAGAGTGAGGTTCTCGACGTTGGCGCCGAGTGTCCACCGGATGCCCGAGACGATCGTGTCCTTGCCGGCGTCGGCCGCCTCGATCACGGTGTCTTTGTCGCCGACGTAATAGGTGTCGTTCCCTGTGCCGCCTTCCAGCGTGTCGGCTTCGGCACCGCCATCGAGCACGTTGTTGCCGCTGTTGCCGGTCAGCCGGTTGCGCAGTGCGTTGCCGGTGCCGTTGATCGAGGCGCCTGCCGCCAGGACGAGGTTCTCGACGTTGTCGGCGAGGGTGTGGCTGACCAGACTCCAGACGGTGTCACTCCCCTGATTCGCCAGTTCGACAACGGTATCGCCGCGCTCATCGACGACATAGGTGTCGTCGCCGTCACCGCCGCGCATCGTGTCGGCGCCAGCGGCACCGTTGAGCAAGTCGTTCCCCGAGGTGCCCACGAGTACGTCCTTGTTGGCGGTTCCGAGAAGCGCGGCGGGAGACGCGGCGGCAATCTGGAGCGTCAATGGTGTGGCGACGGAAGCACCGGCTCGGTCGGTGGCCGTGATGCGTAGATTGAGGTTGCCTCTGGCGCCGACCGGTGCGATGCCGCTGATGTCCCCGGTGCGGGCGTCGATCGCCAGCCATGACGGCAGGGGGTCGCCAGTGGTCAGCGCGGCATGCAGCGTCAGCACCTCGCCCGGGTCCTCGTCCGCGAAGGTGTCGGAAGGTATCGTCCAGCGGATCGGCATGCCTTCGCGAAAGGTCAGCGTCTCGATAGGCGCGTTGACGACGGGTGCCTGATTGACGTCAGCGACGATCACTTTCAGGGCCTGAGAGGCCGACGCGCCGCTCCGATCAGCGGCGGTGACGAACAGGTCGTGGCTCCCGACATCCGCATTGGTGGGGGTGCCGCTGAGCGTGCGCGTGAGCGGGTCGAAGCGAAGCCAGGCGGGTTCGTCCGGCAGGTTCACCGACCAGGTCAGCAAATCGCCTGGGTTGGGGTCGCGGAAGGCGATTTCGGGCAGCACGACGGTGAACGCCTCGCCCTCGCGCGCCGAGACCGGCAACAGCGGCACGTCGGCTTGCGGAGCCAGGTTGCCCTGGGTGGCGGCCATGGCCTCGATGGCTCGACGGTCCCACGACGAACCGTTGGCGAAATTCACCTGCTCGACCGTGATGCGGCGCCCGTCAGCTTCGAGCTTCAACCAATCCGCACTGTCCTTGACACGGAAATACAGTCCGTCGGGCTGGTACTGAAGCGTGACGTCGCTGGGCAGGAGGTCGAAAAGGTCGATCCGCTCCACTTTGCCGATGACGCGATCCTGGCCGTATCCTCGCCCGTAGCGTACCGTGCTGGCATGGTAAAGAAGGTCGTTGCCGGCGCCGCCATCGAGGAGGTCCGCACCCTCCCGCGCAGACATGGAACTGCCGCCGTAGAGGGTATCGTCGCCGGCATCGCCGTAAAGCTGGTCGTCGCTGCTGGACCTGCTGCCGCTGTCCCCGTAGAGGACGTCATCGCCGTCGCCGCCGCGTAAGGAGTCGTTGCCACCACCGCCGGTGACCGTATCGTTACCGGCCTGGGCGTCAATCCTGACGTTGATGGTCGCTGTGGTCACCGGACCAAACGTCGGTATGGCGAAGAAGGAAGCCGCCAGTCTGTCGGCTCCCGCGGTTCCCACCAGTGCACCGGTGAGGTCGACGCGCGTGCCGTCGGCAAACTGCAAGGACTCGATCGGGATCACCGGTTGCCCATCGGCAAAGCGCGAGCCCGCGTCCTTGACGAAAACGAGGCTGTCGCTGCTTCCTGCCAGCGTCAGTTGCCAACTCTCGTCAGACAACACGGCGATGGTCAGATCCTGCATGCGGATCCCTTCGTCGAACCGGATATTGTCCCGGTCGACGGGCGCGCCGAGGCGCCGGTCGTCAATGATACGGTCCGTACCCGAACCGCGGCGAAAGAGATAGGTGTCGGCGCCGAAGACACCACTCAGTGTATCGTCGCCGGTTCCGCCGTCGAGCGTGTCGTCGCCCTCACCACCCCAAAGGTCATCGCGGCCGCTGCCGCCGTCGAGGTTGTCACTGCCCCCATAAGCCCTGAGGGTGTCGTTGCCGGCGCCGCCTTTGAGCACGTTCGCTGCCGCGTTGCCGTTGATCACGTTGTCCAGTTCATTGCCGGCAGCGCCGAGCGGGTTCGACCCGAGCAAGGTCAGGACCTCGACGCCGCTACCCTGGCTGGCCAGATCGAACGACACCCAGCTGTAGGCGGTGTCTCGGCCTTCGCCAGCGTGCTCGATGATGAGGTCGTTGGCGTCATCGATATCGTAGACATCGTTGCCGGCGCCGCCGACCAGCGTGTCTGCACCGGCCAGTCCTTCGAGCCAGTCATTGCCGTTGCCGCCGTCGAGCAGGTCGCCGCGATCGCCACCGCTCAGCGTGTCGGAGCCGTCGAAACCGAACAGTCGATTGCCGACGCCGTCAAAGCCGGTCAGTGAGTCCGCCGCTGACGTGCCGAGCGTCGACAGGCGTGCCTTGATGTCGTCAGCGGTCCACGTGAGACCATCGGCGAAAGTGATCTGCTCGATGCCGGCGGATGTTGCCGCGTTGTATTGCTGTCTGACGGTCACTTGATCGCTGCCGCCGAGCCTGACGATCAGGTCGCTACCGACGCGCGCGAGTTCGCTGACTGCGGCGGCAGCGAGGTCGGTCAGGCGCAGGGTATCGACGGTACCGTTCGTGTCGTTGGTTTCGTTGATCACATCGGCGCCGTCGCCGTTGGCAAAGAGGTAGATGTCGGCACCGAATCCGCCAGCCAGCCGGTCGTTGCCGCGACCGCCGGCCAACGTATCGGCCACTTCCGCGCCATTGAGGCTGTCGTCGCCGTCGAAGCCGTAAAGACGGTTGTCGGTCCCCGCCTGACCGTTGATCACGTCCTTGCCGGCAGTACCGGTAACGAGTACGCGCTCCTGGAGGTCGCCCACGTTCCAGCGCACGCTGTCGGCGAAGCGAAACTCCTCGATCTGGTGGCTGGCACCGGCAAAATACGCTTGAATCGTCAGCCGATCCGAACCGCCGTAGGCCAATACCAGGTCATTGCCGTTATGCGGACGCGTGACGGTGACTACCGAGGAAGCGACATCCAAGAACTCGACGACGTCGGCGTGGTCGGCGGTGACGTCATCGTCGACAATGAGATCGCTGCCGTCGCCGACGGCGAAACGATAGTGGTCGCTACCCGCCCCACCCCGCAGCGTGTCGTTGCCACGCCCACCGGTGATCACGTCGTCGCCGGCCAGACCGTCTACGAGGTCGTCACCACCCAGTGCGTCGATCGTGTCGGAGGCCAGGGTGGCGGTGTATATGTCGGCGCCTTCGCTGAGTTCGGTACTCAAGTGTGTGGCGATCTCGGCGCCGTTCCACTCGCTGCCGTCAGCGAAGCGGACGCGGTCGATCGGTGCGCCCGCGAAGTGCCGGAGGACGAGAACGTGTTCGCCGCTCGTCCGCACGCGGATGACGAGGTCGTCGTGGCTGCGTGCGAAAATCAGATCGTCCGCAAGCAGGCCGTTGCCGATGATCAGGCGGTCGGTGTCGAGCGAGGAATCGCTGTTGTCGACAGTGTCGTTGCCACTGCCGAGCCCCCAGAAATAGGTATCGGAACCGGCACCGCCGTTGACAAAGTCGTCGCCGCTGCCGCCGAGCAGGAGATCATCGCCGTCCGCGCCAACCAGCGAATCAGCGCCGGCGCCGCCGTCGAGGGTGTCGGCGAGTCCGCCGCCGGTCAGCCGGTCGTTGCCGTCCAGGCCATAAATGCGGTTCGCGGCATCCGGCACGCCGACGATCACGTCGTTGCCCGCGGTTGCCGCATCGGCCAGGAGTCGCGCGAGGATGTCCTTGGCCGTCCACGACGTGGCCGTTGCCTCGAAGTCGATGCGCTCTATCCCGGCAGTCGGCCCGCCGCCGGGTGCGTAGGCGTCGGCAACGGTCAGCCGGTCGGTCGTGCCGAGGATGTCGATGACGAGATCGTTGCCTTGCCGACTGAGCTTGAGGTCACTCGGCAGTACGCCCGCCGACAGCCGGATCACGTCGGTCGATGTCCGATCGCCGCCCTCGACGATGCGGTCGCTGCCGTCGCCGCGGCCAAACAGGTAGGTGTCGCCACCGCTGCCGCCGGCGAGACGGTCTGCCCCGGCGCCGCCGTCGAGGCTGTCGTCACCGGCACCACCGGTGAGATCGTCGTCGCCGTCGCCACCGCTGAGCCGATCGTTGCCCTCACCGCCGTACAGCGTGTCGTCGCCCGGTCCGCCGGCGATTTCGTCGTCACCGGCGAGGCCGCTGACGACATCGTTGCCGGCGAGGGTGTCGAGGCGGTCGCTGCCGGAGGTGCCGGCGTGGATGTCGTCCCCGTCGGTCGGCCGGTTGTCGAGGTGCGCGTCGATCTCGCTGGCCTGCCATTGGCTGCCGTCGCTGAAGCGGATGCGGTCGATCGGCGCGCCGGCATAGTGTTTGAGGACGGTGACCTGCTCGCGGGTGGTGCGCACGCGGACGATCAGATCGTCGCCGCTGCGTCCGCAGAGGAGGTCTGCGGGCAGCAGGCCGCTGCCGATCACCAGAGTGTCGGTCTTGCCGGCCGAGGTGTCGGTGTTGTCGATGCTGTCCTGGCCGCTGCCGATCCCCCAGGCGTAGGTGTCGGAACCGGCACCGCCACGCAGGCTGTCGTTGCCGGCGCCGCCGTCGAGGCGGTCGTTGACGCTGGTGCCGGTCAGCGTGTCGTTGCCGGTCGTGCCGGTGAGGTCGAAGCCTCTGGCGAGCAGCTCGCCGTAGCTCAGTGCCGTGCCGTCGGCGAACTCGAAACGGTCGATCGCCGGTGGCTTCTTGGTGCCGAGGGCGTCGTCGGGGTCGAATCCGTCGATGTGGATGGCGTCGTCGGGGTTGCTGCCGACCAGGATCTTGAGCGAGCCGATCGCCAGCCGGATGTCGTCCGCGGTGATGCCGGCGCCGAAGCGCAGGGTGTTGGGGAGGGCGGTGCCGTCGGCATCGGTCTTGGCGCTGGTGTCGATGATCCGGTCGGTGCCGTCGCCGCGGCTGTAGAGATAGGTGTTGCGGCCGCCGTAGCCGATGAGGGTATCGTCGCCCCGGCCGCCCGAGAACGTGGTGTGGCCGTCCGTGGCGGTGAGGTAGTCGCCGAGGCTGCCGCCGAACCAGAATCTTCGCCCACCGCTTGCCGCGCCCATCGGCGTATCGACGAGGCGACCGATGAGTTCGCTGTAGCTGAGGGTTTCGCCGTTGGCGAACCGGTAGTGGCCAATGCTGCCCGCCAGGCCATCCTTGATCAGCAGTTGATCGCTGGTGCCGTAGGTGATGAGGAGCGAATCATCGGATTTGGCGATGCGTAGGTCGGTCGGCGTGGCCTGGCTGAAGACGATGGTGTTGTCGCCGTCGGCATCGACGACGTGTTCGACGAAGTCGTCCGCATCGCGCGGGCTGTCGCCGGCGGCGAAGAGATAGATGTCATCGCCGGCGCCACCTTCCAGGTAGTCGGTGCCGGTGCCGCCGATCAGCGTATCGGCTCCGCCGCCTCCGCGCAGGCCGTCGTTGCCGCTGCCGCCGTCGAGAAGGTCGTCGCCGTGCGCCGACGTGGCGAGCGGGGTGTCCGGCGTATCGTCGCCAGCGAGGACGTCGTCGCCCTGACCGCCGTAGAGTTCGTCGTTGCCACCACCGCCAATCAGGCTGTCTTTGCCGGCGCCGCCGTCGAGCGTGTCCCGGCCGTGATAGCGACTGTCGAGAGTAGGGTCGTCGCCGTCGAGGTAATCGTTGCCGACGCCGCCAATCAGTTCGTCGTCTGCGCCGTCACCCCACAGACTATCGTCGCCATCGCCGCCATCGAGGGTGTCGCGGCCGTGGTACTCGCCCGCCGTTACCCTGTTGTCACCTTTGAGGCGGTCGTTACCCGCGCCACCGAACAGCCCGTCGTCGTTGCCGTCCCCCCACAGTCTGTCGTCGCCGTCACCGCCATCCAGATAGTCGCGCCCGTGGTACTCGCCTGGTGTCAGGCCGTCGTCACCGCTGATCTGGTCGTTGCCCGCGCCGCCGAACAGCCGGTCGCCGTTGCCGTTGCCCGACAGATGGTCATTGCCGTCGCCGCCGTCCAGGTAGTCGCTGCCATGCAGGATGCCGGGCAGGCCACGTGTCGGATCGTCCGGGTCAGCCGGCTCGTCGCCCGAGAGGATGTCGACACCGCGGCCGCCGTAGATCTGGTCGTTGCCCTCTCCGCCAAAGGCCACGTCGTCGTCGGCGCCGCCGTCGACGAAGTCGTCGCCGGGGCCGGCGAACAGCCAGTCGTTGCCGGCTCCGCCGAACATCAGGTCGGCACCCCCGTCGCGGCGAGTGATCTCCAGGGAGCGGAAGTCCTGTCGGAAGGTCGTTACGTCGCCACGGGTCTCGACAAGGCGGATTACTTGCCAGTCGCGGGTAGCCGTGAGAACGACGGCGTCGCCCGACAGGTTGTCGTCGCCACCACCACCGATCGTCAGGTCATCGCCGGCACCGCCGGCCAGGAAATCGTTGCCGGCATCGCCGACCAGCGTGTCGTCGTCCTCGCCACCGTCGAGCAGGTCGCCCGACTCGCCGGGTGCGCCACTGGCCATCTGCACATCGTTGTTGGCGAACGCTGCCCGCAGTTCGACCTTGTCGCGTGCGAAGAGGTGGTCGCCACCGCTCCCTCCGGTGATCAGGTCGTAGCCGGTGCCGCCTTCGACGGTGTCAGCGTCGTCGCTGGCCTCGAGAATGTCGCGCCCGTCGCCACCCTGGATGCGGTCGGCGCCCGCCCCGCCATCGACCCAGTCGTCGCCGGTGCCCGCTTCGATCCAGTCGGCGCCGCCGCGCCGGGCATCGATCAGGTCACGCCCACCACCCGACTGGATGTGGTCGTTGCCGGTGCTGTCCTTGAGGGTGTCGGCGTAGGCGGGGTCCGGCTGGTCGGGGTCGCCGATGACGTTGCCGAGGTCGTCGCGCAAGGACTGTACGCCCGGCGTCACCGGGTCGTGGTCGAGCGGTTGGAAATCGCCGAGGATGTCGCGGGTCGTAGGCCGCACTGCGCCTGTTGTTGAGGCGTCGGCCAAGGTGAGGCCGAGCTGGCCCTTTCGGTAATCCTTGACGGTGGTGATGCCGGCCGGCGAGGTGATGACGAGGTCGCCACGGCCGCTGTCGTCGGGTTTGAAACGGTAGCTGATACCGTCCTTCTGCCAGAAGCCGTCGGCGACCCAGTCGGCAAGCGAGAGCGTTTGGTCGCCGATGCGGATGTGGCCGATGCCGTCGCTGTCGCGGATGGTGTCAAAACCGCCACCGACATCGAGGACGTAGGTGTCGTCGCCGGCGCCCCCGTCGAGGAGGTCGTTACCTTTTCCGCCTTCCAGGCGGTCCATTCCGGAGCCGCCCAGCAACGTGTCCTGGCCCTCCCCGCCGCTGAGAATGTCGCTGCCGGCGTTGCCTTCGAGATGGTCGTCACCCTTGCCGCCGTCAAGGCGGTCCATGCCGGCGCCACCGTAGAGGTGGTCTGCTTCATCGCCGCCGAAGAAGCTGTCGTTGCCGTCGCCGCCGAACAGGTAGCGCGAACCATCGCTCGTGGCGGTCAGGCTATTGACTTCCTGTAGGGTCATGCCGGTGGCCCTGTCTTCGAAATAGAGCGTGTCGGTTGACAGCACGTCGACGCGCAAATCCTTGCCGGTACCCGTATTGGCCAGGTTGGCGGCGACGATGCGGGTTAGGAAAGCGGCCCGATCCGCGAGGTATCGATCAGTGTAGTTTCCTCGCCCGTCGGCCCGTTCCTGGGGCGTCAAGTCCCCATCGGCCTTCCAATCATTGTATTCGCTGTCCCACTGGGCTCTGAGCGTCTCTGCGACGGCCGTTGCGTTGCCGACTGTGGCTCTGAGGGCGACGGGGGAAAGCGTGAGGAGAGTCAACAGACTGGCGAAGTCGGTGCGGGCGGCGTTGCCTAGGTCCGCGCCCGGGAGGGTAACGGTGACTTTGCCGATGAGATCGGTGAAGCGCTTGCCACCCGTCAGCGCGTTGAGGTTCTTGTAGAATGCATTGCGGTCCGTGATGTCGGCCCAGGTGTTGCCATCGAGTCGCGCAGGCAGCGCAGGGGCCGCGCTGCCCAGGATCATCCGGGAGAGACTGTTGAGGACATTCTCCAGTACGTCGCCTTCCGCCTTGCCTTGGTCACCCGCCACGGACTTGCTCCTGGCGTTGGAGGCCGCCTGGAGAATCGCGTTGAGCGTGTCCGTCGTGACCAGCGGGTCGAGAGTCGCCAGAGTGTTCTGCAGATTGAGTGAGTCGACCAGCAACACGAGACTGTGGGTGTCCCCGAAGTCGTTGTGCGCGTAGCGGTCAACCAGGAACTTGAGGCCGTAGGCGTCCAGGCTCGCCCTGATCACCTCCTTGATGACGCTGCCACGGTACAAAGGCTGGTCTTCGACGAAGACCGGCGTCGGAGCTCCGTAGTGCAGTTGGGAGCTGGAGACGACCGACGGGTAGGTGGCGCCGAAGATGTCGAAGACATTGGGCTCTGGTGGAGAGACGGTGTTGCGCCCATCCGTGGCGATGTTCCAGGCTTCACGCACCTTGCTGTAGGCCTGGGTGTCGCGCTGGGCGATAGCTACGGCAAGCTGGTAATCCAGGCGAGTGGCTTCGATGTGGACAACCGGGATGGGCGCGGGAAAGGTCGGCTCTCCTGGGCTCGTGGAGCCACTGGTGAGCGTGGCAAGGCGGATGACTTCGTCGTAAACCTCGCTGAGATTTGCCAGAGCCTGACGGAGCAGGAGCTTCTCCGCTGGGGATGCCGTGCTCGTGCTTTCCAGCCGGACAAAATCCGCATGCGTAGGTCGGCTACCGCTGTTGAGCCGGCTCCTGACACCGTCGTAGAACAACTTCATGTTGCCATCGGTGAATACGATCTGGAGTCCGTCCGTATTCTTGCGTTGGAGGTTAAAGCGATCCACGATGTCGCGCAGCGATTGGCCGGCGTTGATCTTCCCGACGCCCGCGCCATTGAAGGTGTAGGTGGACCCCGCTTCGCCGGGGTGCAAGAGGTTGAACGCCGTCGCCAGATGGCCACCCAGGCTGTAACCGGTAACCGTCAGGCTGGAACCGGCGGGGATCTTGCCGCTGCTCTTGAGGCTGGCGTACCAGTCGTCCATGTCGGCGATCTGCCCCATGGCCCAGCCGCCTTCGGCAATTTCCATCTTGTTGGTGGCCTGATTGTCGCGCGCGGCGTCGTCCACGAACTCGGTGCTGCGGAAGCTGAGGACGAGCTTGTCGGTACCTTTTTCCTTGAACAGCGTGCCGCTGAAGCCCGTCGTGGTGTTTGACAGGTGTTCGACCACCGTCCACCGGGTTGCGAACTTCTCCGCTTCGAGTTGTGGGAACTTGCTGGCGTGGCGGTTGCCCGTGGTGAGGTTCTCGACGGTGAGTGGGATGTTTAGTGCCTTCTCCCCTGGCGTTTGTGAAGGAGTCACATTTGCGTCGAAGTCGTAAAGTGCTTCGGCAGCCATCTGAAGACTGGCGTGCTCTAGGGTGTCGGCGATGGTGGGCATGATCAGTGGTTACTCCTTGGAACAAGGACTTGGTCAACAAACTTCCGTGTTGCCGCGTTGGCTCCCACACCATGTGCGGGACATTTCCAGGCAGTCAGCCAAGGGGTCGGATTGAAACCACTGGGCTTGGTTGATCCCCAAGCAAATCGCGTCATCTCGCCCAGTACTTCACCCGTCTTGATGTCTAGGACCCTGACCGTGCTGCTGGCAACGCCCAAAGCGCGCTCGTCGGGAATGACATGGTCCTCGAACGTAACACCGTAGCGGGGAGAAGGATCGGGGGCAAGGCTCTTTACCAGTGTCCACTGGTAAACATTGAGATCGTACGTGGGGTCGTTCTTGATTCCTAGTTGAACGTTAGGGGCTGTGATGTCCTTCTTGCCTACCACCTTGTTTGAACCCGTATAGCGATACCGTTGGCCGTCCTTCTCGTCGATGACATCCACGTAGCGATAGCCCGGAAGATTGGATGCATTTTCCGGGACGTAATTGGTGTTGATGTAGCCACGACGATCGGGCGTTACCGGCACGCCTTCTCGCGAAGACTGCTCGTAGCCCAGGAAGGTCGTGATGTACTCGTCAGCCCGGCTTTCCAGGGCAAACGCCGCGCCCGGCCACATCAGGTCCGCCCACTCGCGACCGCCGGCCTGCGGGCGCACCTTCAAGAGGACGATCCCTTCCACGTCCAGCACGGTGCGGTAGATTTTCTCGCCGGCGACGGTTCTGCACTTCTCTTCGTAAAGCGCCCTGGCCTTCCGGGCGAGGGCCGCCTTCTTTTCTTCTTCCGCCTTGGCCAGTAGATGCTCGTTCCACGCCCAGCGGCCGGGGAAGGCTGCCCACAGCATCAGAAGCAACAGCACGCCATACAGCAACGATCGTCGTGTCCCTGTCATGTGCGTATCCTCCCTTCGTTGTCACAGGCGCCGGCAGAACGCTCGATTTCTTCGCGTTCGAGAGGCCGCAGGCCAGATGCTGTCGCTAGCCCGGGAGGAGGGGCCCCACATCGCCTCCACGGCTCTCGCAAGAGCTGTACGAAAAAACAGTATCATGACAGAAAGTGGAGCGTCAAGCGTCTATTGCCGAGCTTGTCCGAACCCGGCCGGTCAGCGCCCCGCGGTGCTTTTCCGCCGGCTCAAAGACCCAGGGTCATCGGGCTCAGCGGATCGCCGCCTTCGCCGAGAATCTCGTCGAAGCGCTGCTGGTAGGGGGCGCATTCCTCGCTGTCGTCGATGATCAGTCGGGACCGCGGCTGTTCCTGGTGGAAGCGAACGAGTGCGTTCCGGCCGTCGGCGATGAGCAGCGAATCCTTGAGCCTAGCGAGATGCGGCGGCGACTGGATGATCGTCAGCGCCGGCGAATGGACGGCCAGGAGGTCCATCAGTTGGGGGCTGTACTGCCTGACGAAGTCCGCCTTCTGGACGACGATCGTCAGTCGTGTGGTGGGCTGCCGCGCGCTCAGCAAGCGGCGCAGCGCGGCGATCCGCGCGGGGCGTTCGAGCTTGAGCGGCGACAGGTTCTCGTCAAAAACGAGGAGTGTCGTCGGCGACAGGTCGAGGATTTCCTGTACCGCGCTATCGTGCTCGCTCCAGGTGGTGATCAGCTTGCTGGTCATCGATGGGCCTCCATTCGTTTGCTGTCGAAGATAGCAGGCGTGGCGCCGACCGGGCAAGCGCCCGCATGCTACAATCGAAATCTTTTCAAGGCTTGCGAGGCACACGATGTTTTCCGCGAAAGACACCCTGGCGAAAGTGGATCCCGAGATCTGGCAGGCGATCGAGAACGAGAATCGCCGTCAGGAAGAGCACATCGAGCTGATCGCTTCCGAGAACTACGTGAGCCATGCCGTGATGGCGGCACAAGGCTCGCAGCTGACCAACAAGTATGCCGAAGGCTACCCGGGCAAGCGCTACTACGGAGGCTGCGAGCATGTCGATGTCGCGGAACAGCTGGCCATCGAGCGACTGAAGAAACTGTTCAATGCCGAGGCCGCGAACGTGCAGCCAAACTCGGGGTCGCAGGCCAATCAGGCCGTGCTGATGGCCTTTGCCAAGCCGGGCGACACGATCATGGGCATGAGCCTGGCCGAAGGCGGGCACCTGACCCATGGCATGCCCCTGAACATGTCCGGCAAGTGGTTCAAGGTCGTTGCCTATGGTCTCGACGCGCATGAGGCCATCGATTACGAGAAGATGGAAGCGCTGGCGCGCGAGCACAAGCCGCGCATCCTGATCGCCGGCGCCTCGGCGTATTCGCTGCATATCGACTTCGAACGGTTCGCCAACGTGGCCAGGGAGATCGGCGCGATCTTCATGGTCGATATGGCGCACTACGCCGGCCTGATTGCCGCCGGTTGTTACCCGAACCCGGTGCCGCATGCGGATGTCGTGACGTCGACGACGCACAAGACGCTGCGCGGTCCGCGCGGTGGCGTCATCCTGATGAAGGCCGAGCACGAAAAGGCGATCAACTCGGCGGTGTTCCCGGGTCTGCAGGGCGGGCCGCTGATGCACGTGATCGCGGCCAAGGCGGTGGCCTTCAAGGAGGCGCTGACGCACGGTTTCCGCGCCTACCAGGAGCAGGTCGTCGCCAATGCGCGTGTCCTGTCACGCGTGTTGTCGGAAGAACGCGGCCTGCGCATCGTTTCCGGCCGTACCGAGTCGCACGTCTTCCTGGTCGATCTGCGGGCCAAGAACATCACCGGCAAGGAAGCCGAGGCGGCCTTGGGGGCCGCGCATATCACGGTGAACAAGAACGCGATTCCGAACGATCCGCAGAAACCCTTCGTTACCTCGGGGATTCGTATCGGCTCGCCGGCGATGACGACTCGCGGCTTCACCGAGATCGAGTCGGAACTGGTCGGGCACCTCATCGCTGATGTGCTCGACGCGCCCGGTGACCAGGACGTTCTGCAACGCGTTCGCGCCGACGTTTCGACGCTGTGCCGGAAATTCCCGGTGTATGGTGCGCCGGCGGGATGAAGTGTCCGTTCTGCGGCGCCGACGAGACGGCGGTCGCCGACACACGCATCAATGACGACGGCGACATAGTCAGGCGCCGGCGGCGCTGCCTCACCTGTGACAAGCGCTTTACCACTTACGAGCGGGCAGAACTGCGCATGCCGCAGGTCATCAAGAAGAATGGCTCGCGTGTCGACTTCGAACGCGAGAAGCTCGGCGCCAGTCTTTGGCTGGCATTGCGCAAGCGACCGGTGAGCAGCGAAGCGGTCGATGCGGCGATCGTCCGCATCGAAGAGAAACTGCTGGCGCTCGGCGAGCGTGAAGTCTCCTCGGAAAAGATCGGTGAAATGGTCATGCGCGAGCTGAAGAAGCTCGACAAGGTGGCCTATGTTCGCTTCGCTTCGGTCTACCGCAATTTCGAGGACGTCGACGAGTTCTCGAAGGTCATTCGCGAAGTCTCCCGCTCGCCGCAGCCGCTCGGTCGTTGAGAGAGCCGGTGTTCAGCGCCGCCGATCACGACTTCATGGCGCGTGCGCTTCGGCTTGCCGAACGCGGGCTGTATACGACGACACCCAATCCACGCGTCGGCTGCGTCATCGTCGCCGACGGTGAAGTCGTCGGCGAAGGCTGGCACGTGCGGGCGGGCGGGCGGCACGCCGAAGTGCACGCCCTGCAGGCGGCGGGCGAAAAAGCCGCCGGTGCCACCGCCTACGTCACGCTCGAGCCGTGCAGTCACCATGGTCGCACCCCACCTTGCGTCGAGGCCTTGCTTGCGGCGGGGGTGGCGCGTGTCGTCGCGGCGATGCAGGATCCCAATCCGCAGGTGGCGGGAAGCGGGCTGGCCAGCTTGCAGGCCGCTGGCGTGCGCGCCGAGTGTGGCTTGCTGGCGGCCGAGGCGGGGGAAATCAACATCGGCTTCGTCGCCCGCATGACGCGTTGCCGGCCATGGCTGCGCCTGAAGCTGGCAGCCAGCCTCGACGGCAAGACGGCGCTGCGCAATGGCGCCAGCCAGTGGCTGACCGGCCCGGCGGCCAGGCAGGACGGGCACCGCTGGCGAGCCCGTGCCTGCGCCATCCTCACCGGCATCGGCACGGTCCGCCACGACGATCCGCAGCTCAACGTGCGTGGGGTCGAGGGATTCGCCGGCGAGCTCCGCCAACCCTTGAAGGTCGTCGTGGACAGTCGGCTCGAGCTGTCGCCGGACGCCAGACTGCTGCGTGATGGCCAGGTCCTGGTCGCCGCCGCGCTTGTCGACCGGGCGAAGGTCGACGCGCTTGCGCAGCGTGGTGCCGAGGTGCTGCTGCTGCCCGGGCCGGCCGGCCGGGTCGATCTGGCGGCGCTGCTCGATGAACTCGCCAGGCGCGGTATCAATGAAGTGCACGGCGAGGCGGGTTTCGCACTCGGTGGTTCGCTGCTCGATGCCGGCCTGGTCGACGAGCTGCTGCTCTACCTGGCGCCCTGCCTGGTGGGCGACGCGGCACGCGGGATGTTCGACCTGCCACCGCTCGCGTCGCTTGCCGGTCGCCGCCGACTGTCGATCCGCGACCTGCGTTCGGTGGGCCCCGACCTGCGTCTGCTGGCGCGCTTCAACTGAGGCTGTCGCAGGCGCAGACCGGACACTCCGGATCCCTGCCGAACCTGACGCTGCGCCATTCCATAGATAGTCCGTCGAGCAACCACAGGCGGCCGACGGCCACCTCGCCGACACCGATGATCAGTTTCAGCGCTTCGGCGGCCTGCATGGCGCCGATGATCCCGGTAAGCGGCGCGAAGACTCCCATCACCGCACAGCGCACCTCCTCGACATCATCACCTTCCGGAAACAGGCAGTTGTAACAGGGCGTGTGATCGCGTCGGCTGTCGAACACCGCCAGTTGCCCGGCAAAGCGGATCGCGGCGCCCGAAACGAGCGGAGTGTGGTGCCTGACGCAGGCGCGATTGACCGCGTGCCGCGTTGCAAAGTTGTCGCAGCAATCGAGAACGACGTCCGCCTCGGCGACCTGCGCCGCCAGCGCGTCGCCGGCCAGCCGGGTGGTGATCGCTGCGACTGTCACTTCGGGGTTGATGCCCCGTAATGCCGTCTGTCCGGACACGGCCTTGGGCTGGCCGACGCGCTCCAGCGTGTGCAGGATCTGGCGCTGCAGGTTGGTGAGGTCCACCGTGTCACCGTCCGCCAGCGTGATTCTCCCGACCCCGGCAGAAGCGAGATAGAGCGCCGCCGGCGACCCCAGGCCGCCGGCACCGACGATCAGCACTCTGGCTTGACCCAGCCTCTCCTGTCCTTCGATACCGACTTCGTCGAGCAGGATGTGGCGGCTGTAGCGCAGCAACTGTCCGTCGTTCATCGGGTCGGCACTATTTGTATTCGCGCCACTCCGGTGGGGTGTCGTCGTGGTCGCCGTGTGGGTGGCGCTCCCAGGCGTGCGTGTAGGCTTCCGACTGCGAGCGCTTGAGTGGCCGATGAGGAGCGTCGAGGTTGTGCAGCTGTGTTTCCTCGACGTAATAGATCAGCGCCCGCATCATCTTGCTCATCAGCGTGTTGTCGAGGTGATAGCCCTTGTCTTCGAGCGTCCCCTCGAGTTCCTGCAGGGAGTGGTGATGCAGATCGTAGGCAACGCCGACCACTCTCGCCTGCTCACGCCGTTCCACTTCCAGTTGGTCGACCCGGGAGAGAAAGTCGGAGGCCTCGCGCACCTGTCCGGGCGGAAACTTGGCGAACAGGATGTTCCGCTCCTTGCGGATCGGCCGTTGCGGCGTGGCGACCGGTCGTTTCACATTTCTCCTCCGGGAGCCGAGCTCACTGGATGGCCTGCATGATCTGCATCCCCTTGAGCAGATTCAGCGCCTGGGTGAGTTGGTAGTCCTTGGGCGACGCAAGTTCGCGGCTTGGCAACTCGGATGACTCGTCGGCCTCTTCCCGCGGCGCGCCACTCTTCGGCTTGGCCGGTGCGGCCTTGGCGGCCGGCTTGGCCGGCGTCTCCTTGGCCGGTGGCGTGCCGTCCTTGCTGCCGTCGAGGTGATGGTCGAGGTTGGCTTCGCGCAAACGCTGTGCCGAGCTGCCGTTGGCGCTTTCCTCGACAACGATGTCGGGAACGATGCCCTTGGCCTGAATGGAGCGGCCCGACGGCGTGAAGTAGCGTGCCGTGGTCAGCTTGATCGCGGTGTTTCCCGGCAAGGGCAGTACGGTTTGCACGGAGCCCTTGCCGAAGGTCGTCGTGCCGAGGACGAGGGCTCGCTTGTGGTCCTGCAGCGCGCCGGCAACGATTTCGGACGCCGAAGCGGAACCCCCGTTTACCAGTACCACCATTGGCACTTTGCGCGCCTGGGGTGGCAGATTCCTGAGGTAATCGTCGCGGCTGCCGCGCAGGTAATCGGCGGGGGATGCCGAGAAGCGGTGCTTGGCATCGGCAGTACGCCCATCGGTCGAGGTGACCAGCGTGTCGGGTGGCAGGAAGGCCGCCGAAACACCCACGGCGCTGTTCAGCAAGCCGCCCGGATCGTTGCGCAGATCGAGAACCAGTCCCTTGAGCGGGCCGGGTTTGGTCAGGTCGTTGAGATGCTTGACCACGGCAGCGCCGGTATTCTCCTGGAAGGAAGTGATGCGCAGGTAGCCGTAGCCGCCGTCAAGAAGCTTCGACTTGACGCTCTGCACCTTGATGACTTCGCGCGTGAGCGTTACTTCCAGAGGTTTGGTTTCGCCTTTGCGGAGGATGGACAGTCTGATCTGCGACTTCGGCTTGCCGCGCATGCGTTTGACGGCTTCGTTCAGTGTCAGGCCCTTGACGAGCGTGTCGTCGATCTTGAAGATCATGTCGCCAGGTTTGACGCCGGCACGGTCGGCGGGAGTGTCCTCGATCGGCGAGACGACCTTGACCAGTCCGTCTTCCATGCCGACTTCGATACCGATTCCGCCGAACTCGCCTTGCGTGCCGACCTGCAGGTCCTTGAAGGCGTCGGCGTCGAGGTAGCTGGAGTGCGGGTCCAGGTTCGAAAGCATGCCGCTGATCGCGTGCGTGATCAGTTTCTTGTCCTCGACCGGCTCGACATAGCCCTGCTTGATGGCGTTGAACACCTCGGCGAAGGTTCGCAGCTCTTCGACCGGCAGGCTTGCTCGGGTCTCCTTGTCGGCGATTGCCGAAAACTGCAGGCTGAGCAGAACGCCCCCCAGCATGCCGGCGCAAACCAGCCCGGCCTGTTTCAACTTGCCCATTTGTCTCGCTCCAGTGCGCATCTCATTTCAGGTTGAGCCAGGCCAGCGGGTCGATCGGCTTTCCCTGATGACGAATTTCAAAGTATAAACCGGATTCCGGGTTGCCACCGCTGTTGCCGACGGTGGCTATCATGTCGCCGCCATGCACGTCGTCGCCGACCTGTTTCAGCAGCGCGTCATTGTTGGCATAGATCGACAGGTAGCTGCTGCCATGGTCGACGATCATCAGATTGCCGAAACCGCGCATCCATTCGGCAAACACGACGCGCCCGCCGGCGATGCTTCTGACATCGGAGCCGGCGTTCGCGCGAATGAAGATGCCCTTCCAGGTACTTCCCTCCTGGCGTGCGCTGCCGAATCGATTGGCAACGGCGCCCCTTGTCGGCAGGCGCAGTTCTCCCCGCTGGCGTGCCAGGCCTCCCGCCGAAGGCGCCACCGGCGGCGCTGGCTCACTACGACCTTCGGCGGCTGCCGGAGCCTTCGCCGCCGGGTCCGTCTCGAGTGGCGGGGCGGCGGAGCGTGGCAGCCTTTCCTGGCGCAACTCGGGTCTCGCCATTTCCCGGCGCTGCGCTTCCCGGTGTGCGCTTTCCCGGCGCGCGGTTTCGCGAATTTCGTTGGCTCGCGCGTCGGCTAGCCGGGCGGCGATGATTCTCGCCAGGCGGTCGATCAGTTCTGTCAGGCGCTTCTCATCGCGCTGCAGGTTACCGATCTCGCGTCGTTGCGTCAGGATCTGGTCCGCCACCTTGTTCAGCATCGCCTGCCGCTGTTCCCGCTGCGCCAGCAGACGGGCGTGGTCTTCCTGCTGCCTCAGTTCCGCCGCGGACAGTTGTTCGGCCTGCTGGCGAGTCTCGCTGGCCAGCGCCTGCTTGCGTTGCAGCGTCGATTCGATGTCGATCAGCAACTGGCGGCGTGTCCGGCCGATCGCCTCGAGGTACCGGAGATCGCGAGCCGACTGATTCGGGTCTTCGCCGTTGAGCAGCAGGCGCAGGGGATCCGGATTGCCACGCAAGTACTGCCTATAGAGCAGCTTCTCGAGTTGACCCTGTTGCGCGCGCAGTCCCTTCTCGAGTTCGCGCGACTCGGCGTCGAGATTCCTGAGCGTGGCCTGCAGCTTGCCGATCTGCGTCGTCAGGCCGTGCAGTTCACGCTGCGTCGACGAGATAGCCCGTTCGGCGTCCTGCAACTGATCCGCCACATCCTTGCGCGATCCCTCGGCGGCGGCCATGTCCCGGCGCAGAGTCTCGATCTGGGCGCGCAGCGACCTAAGATCGCCTTGCCGTTCGGCCACTTCGCCGGCCGAGGCGGCGGTCGCGTCCTTGCCGCCGGGCTTGCTGCTCGTGGCCAGGGTCGGCCCGACGAACGCCAGCGTCAAGGTCAGTGCGCAAGCCAGGCGGGTAATGCGCAACGGGAGGCAACCCCGGGTGCCGGCGCCCCTGGCGTCGGGCGGCGTCGGGCTGTGTGGCACACCCATTGTCAAAGGCTTTGTTCTATAATGATAGATTACATTATAATCAATTGTCTTGGCGAACGTGCCTGTCCGGACCAGTCTCATCGACAAGCAGGAGCATATCGAACAGGCGGCACGCGCGCTGAAGTCGATATCGCACCCCCTGCGCCTCAAGATCCTGTGCGTGATCGGCGATCAGGACGCTTGCGTGCAGGAGATCGTGGACGCGGTGGGTACATCGCAGAGCAACATTTCCCAGCATCTTGCCATCCTTCGCGAGAAGGGTGTGCTGCTCGCGCGCAAGGACGCCAACCGTGTCTACTATCGGGTCGGCGATGCCCGCACCTTGCAGTTGATTGGCATGATGCGCGAGGTGTTCTGCGGCGGCTAGCGGTCGCGGTGGAGTGTTGGCGGTGGTGGCGCCGCGCCCGCGCGAGCCGTCCGGCGCCCGGCAGGTCTCGGCGAATCTCGTTTCTTGGCCGCGTTGGTTTGTGGAGCTTCGATTGGAATTCATACAGCAAAACCTTCTTCTGGTAGCCGTCGCCGTGGTCAGTGGCACGATGCTCCTGACCCTTTCGGTACGTCGTCCCGGCGGCGCGAAATCGCTGACCGCGACCCAGGCAACGATGCTGATCAATCGCGAGAATGCGCAGTTGATCGATGTTCGCGAACCCAACGAGTACGTCAATGGCCACGTTGCGGACTCACGCAACATTCCTGTCGGGTCGCTCGCCGAGCGTGCCGGCGAACTGGAGCCGTTGAAGGACAAACCGGTGATTCTCGTCTGCCAGTCGGGTGCCCGTTCATCCGAGGCCTGCGCCACTTTGGGCAAGCTTGGTTTCTCGCGGGTGCACACGCTCGAAGGTGGGGTGGTGGGCTGGGCCGAGGCAGGTCTGCCGCTCAAGAAAGGCGCGCGCAGATGAGTGTCGAACCGCGCGTTCTGATGTACTCCACCGCCGTCTGCCCTTTCTGCGTGCGCGCCGAGCAACTGCTGCGCGCGCGTGGCGTTGCCGCGATCGAGAAGGTGCGCATCGACCTCGATCCCCAGCGCCGCCTCGAGATGGTCGAAAAGACCGCCAGGCGCACCGTTCCACAGATCTTTATCGGCGAGGCGCACATCGGTGGGTGCGATGAACTGATGGCCCTCGATCGTGCCGGCAAGCTGCTGCCCCTGCTGGCGGGTGAGTCCACCTGACACCTGCCCCCCGAGCCGTTACCAACCTCTCCACACTCCATGAGCCGACAATGAGCGAACAAGAAGCCCCCGTTTTTGCGATCGAGAAGATCTACGTCAAGGACCTCTCCGTCGAAGTGCCCAATGCCCCGCAGATCTTTCTGGAGCGTGAAACTCCGCAGATCAGCATCCAGTTGCAGACCAATGCCCAAGGTGTTGGCGAGGGAGTTTTCGAGGTGACCTTGACGACCACGGTGACCTCGAAACTCGAAGACAAGACGGTGTTCCTGGTCGAGGTCGGTCAGGCCGGCATCTTCCGCATCCAGAACGTGCCCAGCGAGAACATGGAGCCGTTGCTGTCGATCGCCTGTCCCAACATTCTCTTTCCCTACTCTCGCGAAGTCGTTTCGGATGCCGTTACACGTGCCGGTTTCCAACCGGTAATGCTGCAACCGGTCAATTTTGAAGCACTGTACATGGCGCGTCAGCAACAGCAGGAGGCCGCCAAGGCAGCAGCGGGCGAGGCAACGATTCAGTAGTCGGCAGAAAGCCGTCGATGAAGCGACTATTGACGCTGCTGCTTACCGCGGGTCTTGCCGGGCCCGCGCTGGCCATCGAGTACCGTACCGTCGACGCGGCGACCGTTCTCTACGATGCCCCGTCCCAGAAAGGCAGCAAGCTGTTCGTCATCAAGCGCGGGACACCGGTCGAACTGGTGGTGGTTCTTGAGGGATGGTCGAAGGTGCGCGATGCCGATGGCAGTCTCGCCTGGATCGAGAGCAAGTATCTCGGCAAGCGGCGGACGCTGATCGTGACCACGGCGCGCGGCCAGATCAGGCAGAACGCCGACGATTCGGCACCAGTCAGCTTCGAAGCCGAGAAGAACGTGTCGCTGGATTTCGTCGAAGTGGTGCCGGGTGGTTGGGTCAAGGTGCGCCATCGTGACGGACAGTCCGGCTTCGTCCGCATCAACCAGATCTGGGGTCTCTGAGCGCCGATGAAACTGGCCGTGCTGGGAGCCGGCGCCTGGGGAACCGCGCTGGCCATCGCCTTCAGTGCGCGGCACGCGGTGACGCTCTGGGCGCGCCGGGCCGAGGTGAGAGGCGTCCTGCGCGACGATCGGGAGAATCGCCGCTTTCTTCCAGGGCATCGCTTCCCCGACGCGTTGCTGATCGGCGATGATTTCGAGCGGGCTGCCGCCGATGCCGATCTGCTGCTGGTGGCTACCCCCGTTTCCGGCCTGCGCGCTACCGTCGCTCGCCTGCGCGATGCCGGCGTCGTCAAACCGCTACTCTGGGCGTGCAAGGGCCTGGAGGCCGAAACGGCAAAACTGCCGCACCAGATCGTCGCTGAAGAACTCGGTGCGCAGGCGCTTTGCGGCGCACTCTCCGGGCCCAGTTTCGCCGAGGAAGTCGCGCGCGGCCTGCCGGCGGCGGTGGCGCTGGCCGCCAACGACGCCGAGTTCGGCCATCGGACCGCGCGTGCGTTGCACAGCCCGCATTTCCGGATCTATGCCAACGATGACTTGCCCGGCGTTGAAGTCGGCGGTGGCGTGAAGAACATCATGGCGATCGCCACTGGGGTCTGCGATGGTCTTGGGCTCGGTCTCAATGCGCGCGCGGCCCTCATCACGCGCGGTCTGGCCGAGATTGCCCGTTTTGGAGTCGCCCTTGGCGGTCATCCACAAACCTTCATGGGGCTGGCCGGCATGGGCGATCTGATCCTCACCTGCACCGGCGACCTGTCGCGCAATCGGCGCGTTGGTCTTGCCCTGGGTGTGGGCAAGACGCTGGCGCAGATTCTCGATGATCTCGGTCATGTCGCCGAGGGCGTCAGCACGACACGCGAAGTTGCGCGCCTGTCGGCGCAGATGGGGATCGACATGCCCATCACCCGGGCTGTCGACGCCATCCTCTATCGCGATGAACCAGCGGCACTGGCGGTCGAGACGCTGCTGAGCCGCGACCCGAAGATCGAGGCGAGCTAGGCCGCCGGTTGCCGCTCATAGCGGCCAGCGCTACAAACGACCGCCAGGGTCCCGCCGTGCATGATCGCGTCGGCGAGGGCTACACCGACTCCCATGTCGGGGCCTCGCGCTCGAGGCCGTCATCGCCAACTGGTCCGGGATTCCGCGCTCGCCAGCTTCGCGAATGACCTGCCTGCTGGGCTCGCGCCATCCCCACTTGATGCTGGCGTATTCTCGGCCGCCGCGGCCGCCGCGGCCGAGAATCTTGGCGCGAACGGCAGTCGCCGTTCGCCGATCTCCGGTAGCGCTTTCGCTCAGGCGCGATGGCGGCCGTACAGGCGCGCCAGTTCCGCAAGCCGATGCGCGTGCGATGCGTCCACCCACTTCCACGTGAAGCGCCACTCCCACGAGCCTTCGCTGAGGCTCGGTTGATTCATGCGGTGCGTCGAGTCGAGTCCGAGCACGTCCTGCATCGGGATGACGCAGAGTGCGGCCACCGAGGAATTGGCAAGGCGGATCAGATGCCACTGTGGCTCTGCCCGGGCCTCGGCGCCGCCGCCGAGGTAGTTGATTATGTGGTCGCGCTCCGACGGCCTCAGTGACTTCCACCAGCCAAGGGTCGTGTCGTTGTCATGGGTTCCGGTATACACGACGGTGTTGGCGTCGTAGTTGTGCGGCAGGTAGAGGTTGTTGGCGTCACCGTCGAAGGCGAACTGCAGGATGCGCATGCCCGGCAAACCGATCGCCTCGCGCAGCGCGTTGACCTCGGGAGTGATAATGCCGAGATCCTCGGCGATGATGCGCAGCCTGCCCTGCGCATCACCCAGTTCGCGGCGCATGGCCGCAAACACGGCTTCTCCCGGCCCGGGCCGCCATTTGCCGTCGATTGCCGTCTTGGCGGTGGCCGGAATCTCCCAGAACGACTCGAAGCCACGAAAGTGGTCGATGCGGACGACATCGCAGAGTTTCATCGTCTGCCGCATTCGCTCGATCCACCAGCGATAGCCCTCGGCAGCGTGTGCGGGCCAGCGGTACAGCGGGTTGCCCCAGCGCTGGCCGGTGGCACTGAAGTAATCCGGCGGTACGCCGGCGACCACGCGCGGCCGGCCCTTCTTGTCGAGATCGAACAGTCCTGGATTCGACCAGACATCGGCGCTGTGTGCGGCGACGAAAATCGGCAGGTCGCCGACGATCTCGATGTGCCGAGCGTTGGCGTAGTCCTTCAGCTTCGCCCATTGGTCGTGGAAGCGCCACTGGCAGAATTTCCAGAACTTCATTTCGTCGGCGTACTTGAGGAGGGCTTCCTTGAGCGCAACGGGCTGCCGCTGGGCCAGCGGCGCGGGCCAGTCCTGCCACATCCTGCCATTGCCGCCATGGGCGATGTCGAGCGCCATGAACAGGGCGTAGTCGTCGAGCCAGTCCCTGGCCGCGCTGCAGAAAGCTTCGAAGGCGCTCTGTTCCGGCGTGTTCTTGCGGCCGAAGAACCGCTTGGCCGCGCGCCGCAAGCGCGCGACGCGAAAGTCCCGCACGCTCGCATAATCGACCCGGGTTTCAGGGAATTCGGGGACCGACGCCAGGTCGACGTCGGTCAGCCAACCGGCGTCGCGCAGTTGCGACAGGTCGATCAACAGTTCGTTGCCGGCGAAAGCCGACGGGCTGATGTAGGGGGAGTTGCCCGGTCCGACGCTGCCGAGTGGCAGCACCTGCCAGAGCGATTGGCCGGCGGCGACCAGCCAGTCGACAAAGTGGTAGGCGGCCGGGCCGAGGTCGCCCGAGCCATGCGGACCGGGGAGTGAAGTGGGGTGAAGGAGAATGCCGCTCTGGCGGGGAAGTGAAGTCATGCTGGTCCTTTGTGTTGATCCGGGTGATCGGCCGCTGGCGGGCCAGGAAAAACCGTAATGCTAACCTGCATTTGGCCGTCGCGAAACGCGCCGCGCTGGCTGGATCCGTCTGCCTGGCGGCGGCAAGTCCCGGGCCGGGGGCGGACGACTGCGGGCGGCGGTCCGCAGGCCCGCCGCCCTGGCGAGGAGTCGGCAATGGGTGCTGTCGGTCGATTCTCGTCGCGCGTCCCTGTCTGAGCGGGGTTCGCTGCGGCCAGCGAACCGTGCGAGGGTGGCAGGCCAGTCATCTCTTCCGACGCGGCGGCGGATCGGTTCAACCGACCCGTTCAGGGTGATACGGGCCGGGGTGGCCGGCGGCAAGGGCCGCCGTTCGTCGCGCTGCGCGGCGTCGTACGGCGGGCCGGCTCGCCAGCCCGCTCGGCACATCCCCGGGAAGACGCGATGGTTCTAGTCGTTGAGTCGGGTGATCTTGTTCCCCTGCAGGCCAAGGCCAGCCATCAGCCCCTTCTGACTGAAGATGAAGGCGTAGATGTCGTCCTTCGCGGTCGTCGAAGTCAGCGACTTGCCCATGCCCTGGTCGACCACCACGATCGAGGGGCCAACACCGACCTCGAATCCGTCATTCTCGCTCAGGGCCTTGAGCGATTTTTCGTTCATGAAGAACATGGCATAGCCGTACTGCTGTGCACCGGCTTGCAGTCCATAGGAAGCTCCGGAGGTGTTGTAGTAGCCCGCTACCTTACCGCCCGTGAAGAGGACGCCATCTCCGTACTGCCCGCCGACGACCAGACCGGCTTTGGTGATTTTCGGGAACACGAGGACGGCAACAGCCTCCCTTGACAGGAGCCTGGCCGCCGGGACGCCGGCGATCAGTTTCTGATAGGTGTTGCGCGCGTCTCGTTCGAGCGCCCCGCGCGAGTCCGCCGCGAGGGCGCTCGCCGGCGCCAGCAGCGCCGCAATCACGGCGATCAGGAACCAACGGGATACCTGCGAGCCCCGCGCAACAAACGTGTTGTAAAGCTTGTACATAGAGTTACCCCCCTGAAGAATTGCCGCCACGTAGAAGCCGCCCGCTCTTGCGGGTCAGTTTGCCATGATAACCGAATGCCTGCCCCTTCGGCGGGTCCACCTGCCTCCTGCGTTGGCGCCCGCGAACTCGCTGGATCGATCCCCGTAGCAGCGAGCGCTGCCAGTTGTTCTGCCAGCGACATGATGATCCGCAGCGGCACGATCGGCGCCGGTGTTGCGACCGCGACTTGGCTAATGCCAGTCCGCCTCGCACTGACAAGGCTATAATGACCAGAGGGGCTCTTGCCGCTCCAGCGTCTCGACGACGGAGAGCCCCGGTCGGTCCGGCGGACTCGGTCGTCCAGCCCAATCGTCCGACCTGCCGACAGAAGAGGCTGCTTCGGTCGGCGGCAACGGCGGCGCGAGTGCTAGGTCTCCCGCGTGGAGTCCGGTGCGGGTTCGGACCACAGACAGGCCATCATCATAGTCCGAGGGGAACAGATCATGACACTGGACATCCTCCAGAATCGTTGCTTCGACGAAATCAACATCGGCGATACGGCAAGCGTCAGTCGTACGCTGAGCTTGCGCGACGTGCAACTCTTCGCGGCCGTTTCGGGCGACATCAGCCCAACGCAACTGGACAGCGAACTCGACCGGCAGCTTGGGCCGTCCGACCTCGCTGCACACGGTATGTGGTTGGGCGCCCAGGTTTCCGGACTGCTCGGCAATCAGCTGCCGGGTCCGGGAACGGTACACTCGGGACAGGATCTCGAGTTCCTGGCAACGGTACCGATCGGTGAGCAGGTCACCATCACGATCACCGCAACCGCCAAGGATCCCGCAAGTCGGCGGGTGATCTTCGACTGTCGTGGTGTCAACGGACGCGGCGAGACGATCATGACCGGCACCGCGCGGGTCATCGCGCCACTGGTCAAGGTCACAATGGAGCGTCCGGAAGCGGCGCAGGTGTCGATCCAGAGCCACGACCGCTTCGAGACCCTCGTCGAACGCTGCGCGCAACTGCCAGCGGTGCCGGTGGCGGTCGCGCATCCCTGTGACGAGTCGTCGCTCGGTGCCGCCCTGCAGGCGAGGCGTGAGGGCCTGATCGAGCCGATCCTCGTCGGACCTCTGGTCCGCTTGCGCGCGCTCGCCAAGGAGCATGGCTTCGATCTCTCCGGCGTGCAGATCGAAGACATGCCGCACAGTCATGCCGCTGCCTTTCGTGCCGTCGAGCTGGTTCGCCTCGGCAAGGCGGCGGCGCTGATGAAAGGCAGCCTGCACACCGACGAACTGATGGCTGAGGTGGTCAGTCGGGACACCGGCTTGCGCACCGAGCGTCGTATCACGCATGCCTTCGTGATGGACGTGCCGACCTATCACAAGCCGCTGATCGTCACCGATGCGGCGATCAATATCGCGCCCGATCTCGACACCAAGCGCGACATCTGCCAGAACGCCATCGATCTGGCCCGGACCCTCGGTATCGCGCGGCCCAAGGTAGCGATCATTTGCGCGGTCGAGGGAATCAATTCGCGCATGGTTTGCACGACCGACGCGGCTTCATTGTGCAAGATGGCCGATCGGGGGCAGATCACGGGCGCCATTCTCGACGGTCCGCTGGCCCTCGACAACGCCATCAGCAAGGAAGCGGCGCGTATCAAGAAGATCGACTCGATCGTCGCCGGCGATCCCGACATCGTCGTCGTCCCCGACCTCGCCGCCGGCAACATCCTCGCCAAGCAGCTTACCTTCATGAGCAATGCCGATGGCGCCGGCATCGTGCTCGGTGCGCGCGTGCCGATCATCCTGACCAGCCGCGCCGACAACAAACGTACCAAGCTGGCCTCGTGTGCCGTGGCCTGCCTGATGGCCAGTGCACCACTGGGTGATGGTTCGACGACGATCGGAGGCTGACATGGCAAACGCGATTCTGGTCATCAACGCCGGCTCATCGAGCCTGAAATTCTCGGTGTTCGGCATCCCGCGTGCCGGCGAGTTGCGCATGCTGGTCGTCGGTCAGGTGGAAGGTCTGGGCACGGCGCCGCGACTCAAGGCAAAGAACGGCGAGGGCACGATCCTCGCCGATGTTCGCTGGGCAACGGCGGAAGTTGCCAACCACGCCCAGGCGCTGCAGGAGATTGCGACGCTGCTGCGCTCCCGCTCCGAGGGACTGGAACTCGTTGGCGTCGGCCATCGCGTGGTGCATGGCGGTGCCGACTACTCGGCGCCGCTGCTGATTACCGCGCCGGCGATGGAGAATCTCGCTGCCTTTGTGCCGCTGGCGCCACTGCACCAGCCGCACAACCTGGCGGCGATCCGCGCCGTCCAGGAGGTACGACCCGACCTGCCGCAGGTGGCCTGCTTCGACACCGCGTTCCACCGGACCCAGGAGATGGTCGCCGATCTCTACGGTCTGCCCTACGAATACTACGAGCGGGGTATTCGCCGCTATGGCTTCCATGGGCTTTCCTACGAGTACATCGCCGCGACCCTGCCGTCGGTCGCGCCGGAAATCGCCAATGGGCGTGTGGTCGTCGCGCACCTGGGCAGTGGCGCCAGCATGTGCGCCATGCGCGATGGCCGCAGCGTCGGTAGCTCGATGGGTTTCACCGCGCTCGATGGCCTGATGATGGGCACCCGGCCGGGCAACATGGACCCGGGAATCGTCCTCTACCTGCTACAGCAGGAAGGTCTGTCGGCGAAACAGATCGAGGATCTGCTCTACAAGCGCTCCGGCCTGCTCGGCCTGTCCGGCATCGGCAACGACATGCGTGTCCTGCTGGCCAGCGATGCGCCGCGGGCCAGACTGGCGATCGAGCTGTTCGTCTACCGTATCAGCCGCGAACTCGGTGCGCTCGCCGCTGTTCTCGGCGGTCTCGACGCGCTGGTGTTCACCGCCGGTATTGGCGAAAACAGCGCGCGCATTCGGCAGCTCGTCTGCGAGAAGGCGCGCTGGCTGGGCGTCGAGCTTGACGAGGCCGCCAACGAGCAGGGTGGTCCATGCCTCAGTGGCGTCGGTAGCCGGGTCTCGGCGTGGGTGGTGCCGACCAACGAGGAACTGATGATCGCTCGCCACACCCGCACGCTGCTGGGCCGGTGAGCGCGGCGCCGGGGACTAACCCCGGCGCTGAGAACTGACGGTAGACGGTCTGTCGGGCTCGGCGGATGAGCGCCGCAACTCGGGAGATGTGCGCTGGCTTCAGCCGATGACGTGGTAGCCGCCGTCGATGTGGATGGTTTCGCCGGTGATCAGCTTCGCATAGTCGGAGGCGAGGAAGGCCGTCGCCATGCCGACATCCTCGATGCTGACCAGCATGCGACTGGGGGCGCGTGTTGCGGCGATGTCCATCAACTCGTCGAAGCGGTCGATGCCGGTAGCCGCCCGCGTCTTGATCGGGCCGGGCGAGATCGGGTGCACGCGAATGCCCTTCGGTCCCAGTTCGGCGGCGAGGTAACGTGCGGACGCCTCGAGCGCCGCCTTGACCGGGCCCATCAAGTTGTAACGATCGACCACCTTCTCGGCGCCGTAGTAGCTCATCGTGAACAATGAGCCGCCTTCCTTCATCAGCGGCTCGGCGAGTCTCGCCATACGAATGAAGGAGTGGCACGAGACGTCCATTGCCATCAGGAATCCGTCGCGCGAGCAGTCGGTGACGCGGCCGTGCAGATCCTCGCGTGGCGCGAAGGCAATCGAATGCAGGCCGATGTCGAGTTGGCCCCAAGTTCTCTCGATCGCCTCGAAAACGGCCTCGAGTTGCCCGGGTATGCGCACGTCGCAGGGGAGATAGAGCGCCGGGTCGACCCCCAGGTGATCGGCCAGCGCCTGCGTGTAGGTCTTGCTCTTTTCGTTGAGATAGGTCATCGCGACGCTGGCGCCGAGCGCGCGGAAGGCGAGCGCGCAGCCATACGCGATCGACTGGTCATTGGCGATGCCGATCACCAGGGCCTTCTTGCCGTCGAGCGCGCCGGCGGGGCCCTTCACCTTCACTTCGAGGTCGCGAAAGAACGCTTCGGTCGGGTTCAGTTGTGTCATGTATTGTCTTCCTCATCTGCTGGTTGGCTGGCGTGGACCGGAGTGTGGGTCGATGCCGGACGAGTCTCCCGGACGCGCATGACGCGGGTCTCACCCGCAGGCGTCGCGGCCCCGGAGTCGTTCGATGGCGACAACATTATTCTAGTCCACGCATTGTCGGCCAGCCAGGACTGTCGCACCGGTTTGACCGTCCTTGCGGGTGCCGCCTATACTCCGCACGCGGCTCTTGCCGAGGTCGCGGGGGAACTCCCGCCCCATCAACAGAAAGGAATCCCGTGATGACGGAGGCTTTTCCCGAAGACAAGGATCTGCCGCTGCGCGAAGACATTCGGCTGCTTGGCCGCTTGTTGGGCGACACGCTGCGCGCGCAGGAAGGCGAGGCGACCTTCGAACTGGTGGAACGTATCCGGGTCAGCGCGATCCGCTTTCATCGCGACGAGGACAGCGGCGCCAGGCAGGAACTGGCAGCGATTCTCGACAGCCTGTCGCGCGACCAGACGCAGACCGTCGTGCGCGCCTTCAGCCATTTCTCGCACCTCGCCAACATTGCCGAGGATCAGCATCACATCCGACGCTCGCGTGCGCACCTGATCGCGGGCTCGCCACCGCACGCCGGCAGTCTGGCGCATGCGCTGGCGCGCGCCCGCGCCGCCGGTTGCGATGTGGCGCAGTTGTACGGTTTCTTCGACGACGCATCGATCGTCCCCGTACTTACAGCGCATCCAACCGAAGTCCAGCGCAAGAGCACCCTCAACGGGCAGCGTGCGATCGCCCATCTGCTGCATCGGCGCGACAACAGCCGGCTGACGCCCGACGAGCAGGAGTCGCTCGACGAGGGGCTGCGGCGCGCCGTGCTGGCCCTCTGGCAGACGCGCATGCTGCGTACGACGCGGCTGATGGTCCTCGACGAGGTGGCCAACGGGCTGTCGTATTACGACTACACATTCCTTCGCGAACTGCCCAGGCTCTACTGCTGGCTGGAGGATCATCTCGCCGCGGCCGATGGCGGACGACCGGCCAGCGAGTTGCCCGGCTTTCTCCAGTTGGGCAGCTGGATGGGCGGCGACCGCGACGGCAATCCCTTCGTGACGGCCCCTGTCACGCGCGCGGCCCTGCGCCTGCAGTCGGCATGTGCGCTGCGTTTCCACCTCGACGAGATCCACGCCCTGGGCGCCGAATTGTCGCTCGCCGAGGGCCTGGTGAGCGTCTCGGACGCTTTGCAGTCACTGGCGGACAGCTCGCCCGACACGGCCGCTGCGCGCAGCGACGAGCCCTATCGGCGAGCGCTCACCGGTATCTACGCGCGCCTGGCGGCCACCGCGCGCAAGCTTGACGGTCTCGAGCCGGAACGTCATCCGGTTGGTGAATCGGCTCCCTACGCGAATTGCGGGGAGTTTGCCGCCGACCTGGACGTGATCCACCGCTCCTTGGTCGCCAATGGCTCACAACTGCTGGCGCGTGGCCGCCTGCGCACGTTGCGCCGTGCGGCCCGCGTCTTCGGCTTCCACCTGGCGGCACTCGACCTGCGCCAGAACTCCGAGGTGCACGAGCGAGTGGTCGGCGAACTCCTGGAGGCGGCCAGCCCCGGCACCAATTACCGCGAACATGACGAGGCCGGACGTGTCGAGCTGTTGCTGCGCGAGATCAGCTCGACGCGGCCGCTGGCCTCATCCCACCTCGCCTATAGCGACGAGACGCGTGGCGAACTGGAGATCTTTCGCACCGCCGCCGACGCCCATCGCGCCTTTGGGTCTCAGGCCGTACAGAACTACATCATCTCGAAGACTGATGGTGTCTCGGACCTGCTCGAAGTGGCGCTGCTCCTCAAGGAATGCGGCCTGCTGTTGCCGCAGTCGCGAGAACTGGCGGTGAATATCGTACCGCTGTTCGAAACCATTCCCGACCTGCGCAACTGCCCGCGGGTCATGGACGAGGTGTTGTCCTTGCCTGCCTACCGCAGGCTGGTCGCCAGCCGCGGCGATCTGCAGGAGGTCATGCTGGGCTATTCGGACAGCAACAAGGACGGCGGCTTCCTGACCTCGGGTTGGGAGCTCTACCGGGCAGAGATAGCGCTGGTCGAGGTGTTCGCCCGCCACGGCGTCAAGCTGCGCCTGTTCCACGGACGCGGCGGCTCGGTGGGGCGCGGTGGCGGTCCGAGCTACCAGGCGATCCTTGCCCAGCCGGGTGGCGCGGTTCAGGGCAGGCTGCGACTGACCGAGCAGGGCGAGGTGATTGCCAGCAAGTACTCGAATCCGGAGGTCGGTCGGCGCAACCTCGAGATCCTGGCGTCGGCCGTGCTCGAAGCGACCTTGCTGGCGGCACCCGATCCGGCGCCGCAGCCGGAGTACCTCGAGGCGATGGCCATGCTCTCGCAGTCGGCCTATCGTGCCTACCGTGGCCTGGTCTATGAGACCGAAGGCTTCGAACGTTACTTCTGGGAGTCCACCGTCATCGCCGAGATAGCGCATCTGAACATCGGCAGCCGGCCTGCCTCGCGCAAGAAGACCACCGCCATCGAGGATCTGCGGGCAATACCCTGGGTCTTCAGCTGGGCGCAGTGCCGTCTCATGTTGCCGGGTTGGTACGGCTTTGGCACGGCGGTGCGCGAGTTTCTCGCCGTGCATCCCGAGGGTCTGGAGGTGCTGCAGCGCATGCACCACGAGTGGGGCTTCTTCCGCACACTGCTCTCCAACATGGACATGGTACTAGCCAAGACCGATCTGGCGATCGCCGCCCGCTACGCCGAACTGGTCACCGATCCCGCGCTGCGCGCGGCGATCTTCCCACGCCTGAAGGCCGAGTGGCAGGCGACCATCGACGCCCTGCTGGCGATCAGCGGGCAGCAGTGTCTGCTCGAGGACAACCCGCTGCTCGCCCGGTCGATCCGCAATCGTTTTCCCTACCTCGATCCGTTGAATCACCTGCAGATCGAGCTGATCAGGCGGCTGCGTGCCGGCAACGAGGATGAGCGGGTGAAACGCGCCATCCACCTGACGATCAACGGGATCGCCGCCGGCCTGCGCAATAGTGGCTGAGCCGACTGCTCGAATGCCCCGCCCATCCCGCCAGAGCTGCTGCCAACAGGCGAGGGCAGGGGGTCCGTGCCGCTGTTTCCGCAGCGTTGCTGCCGCGGCATGCCCCGTAAGGTGCTGGTCATCCGCGGCCTGGCGCTGATCTTGCCGGAGTCTCGACTCGCGGGTACAGTGAGGAAGCCGTGGCGAGGCTGGCCGGCGTCCGCTGTGCTCGGCCCGCGCCCTTGTCGACTCCGCGGCGATCTCTCTGACCAGCGCGAAGCCGGTCACTCGCTTGTGCGCGCTACGGTCGGTCCGGGTCTGCCCTGACGCGGGAACCGTTGTTCTGGATCATTTGTCGCGCCAGGGCCTGGCCGACGCTTTCCCCTGGAGGAAGATGGAAATGGGCATTCTCGACTGGTTCAAGAACCGACCGGGTCAGTTCGATCCGAACGGGGTGTCTGACGAAATGGTTCGCGGGGCTGTCGACAAAGCCATCACGCTGACCAATCCCCGGCTCAAGCTGCTGCCGTCCTGCCAAAAGCGCCTGACGCCCGCCGTCGAGACGACGATCGATTTCCTGCGCGCGCTGGTCCCGGTGCTGCCGGCCGTGCGGCCGCTGTCGTCGACGGTGTGGTCTGCCGATCCGGCCTTGCGGGCGTTCTTTGCCGCATCATCGGACATCCCGACCGTGCTCGGCCGTTCGGACAATCTGCGTACCCTGTTCGACAAAGCCCCGGACCTCGATGAGGCGTTTCTGGTTCTCGGCATGGCGCTCAACGAGCAGCGGGTTTTCGGAATGGCGCTGCAGGGGAACATCGTACAGCGCGACGTCGCCCAGACGAGCGTGAGTTTTTCGGACCACCGGGCGCGCATCTGCGGCCGCGACGAGTCCCGCTTGCGGCGTGTCGTGGGCGTCGAGATTTTCGAGTACCTGGTCGCCCACGCTTTGGCGGAGATCGGCGCGGAGCGTGTCGAAAGGCAGGAATTACAGGCCAATCGTGCGCTGATCCGGGCACGCCTGCGCCTGCTTCAGCAACACGGACCGGGCCTCGGATCGATGTTCGGCGAGGCTCCGGCGGCGCGCAGCGAGCAAGCCCGTCTGGAAGCAGAACTACTGGAAAATGAGCAGCAACTGGAAGCGATCGGCGGCAGCGAGTCGGTGCTCGAAGCTGAACTCGAGTGCCTGAAGGAGGTGCTCGAGCACCCGCAGCGGTATCTGCGCATCGAGCCCAGGCGGCTGCGGCTCAGCCCGATGAACGTGGTGCTCGATCAAACCAGCAGCGAACCGGCTGCCGAGGTCGATTTTGCGATTGCCGAGCTGAGCGGCTCCCCACCGATCCGCAGGGCTTTCGTCCTGGCGCGCGTCGCGCGCCAGGAACTGCCCTTGCCGCAAGGGATCAACTTTGACGAGGTGACACGCTACCTCTGAGCCCCTGAGCGCGGCTTGGTTGGGCGCCGCTGTGGCGTGGCTGGCAAACGCTACTCCCCGGGCGCAGGCGGAATGAGACTGGAGGACGATTTGATGCCATCGTTCAACGAAGTCGCCGAGATGGTCGGCGTGCTGTTCGACGGAGTCGGGGTGGCGGTCATCGTCCTCGGTACGGTGGTCGCCACGGTTCGGCTGGCTGCGTACCGACGCCATGACACCGACCCGTATCGGCAGTTCCGGCAGGACATTGGGCGAGGAATCCTCCTCGGACTGGAGTTTCTGGTCGCCGCCGACATCATCCGGACTGTGGCCGTGACGCCGACGCTGCAAGGCGTCCTCGTCCTCGGCCTGATCGTCCTGATCCGGACCTTCCTGAGTACGGCCTTGCAAGTCGAACTGGAAGGTCGCTGGCCCTGGCAGCGGGCCAGTGAGTCCACTTCGCCAAGCAGCCGAACGCAGCCGCTTCGATCCGACGGCTGACGGCGCAAATGCTGCCCACAGTGTGCACCGAGCTTGCCATCACCTCAGCCTCGGGAAGATTGGCCGCACCCGGTGGTATCCGCAATGGCGCCGCGACCGAACCAGCCTCAGCCATCCCGGCAATGGAGGGGGCAGGCGCAGATCGCCGCCGTCCGTGGCAAGGGGGAGGCCCGCACAGCAACGCCTCGCCCAAGAGGAGGACCGACAACCCATGATTGCTGCCCGCAACCCTCTTGTTGGCAACACGCTCAGAAGTGGAATGACGGATAGTCTATACTGATCTGGAGGGATTTCTTACAGGGAGGTTCGCCCAGATGTCCAAGCGCCAATCCGATCCTAAACACGAATGCGCCACCGCGAGTAGCCAGGCGCTGGTTCTTTCGCCGCAAGAGCGCCGCGCACAAGGGAGCGCGCTGCGCGACGCCGTGTCGCGCGAGGCACAGGGCGGCTGGAAGCCGCCCAAGAAGCGGCGCGATCCGATTGAAGTGCTCACGGCGTCGAACGAGGGGCGGATGCTTGAACTCGTGCCGATCCGGTTTGGGCGAATGCTCCAGTCGCCGTTCACCTTTTACCGCGGTTCGGCGGCGATCATGGCGGCAGATCTCGCGTCCACCCCGAACTCCGGACTGCGGGTACAGGCCTGCGGCGACGCGCATCTGCTGAACTTCGGCGGCTTCGCCACGCCCGAACGCCAAGTGGTCTTCGATGTCAATGACCTCGACGAGACGCTGCCAGCGCCTTGGGAGTGGGACGTCAAGCGTCTGACCGCGAGCATCGTCATCGCCGCGCAGTATTTGCGCCTGCACGAGAGCGAGGCTGCCCGGGCGGCGACGGCCGCGGCGCGCGCTTACCGCGAGCGGATGGCTGACTATTCGTCAATGCGCGCGCTCGACGTCTGGTACGACACGATCACCGTCGACCGCGTGCTCGCCGAAACTCCTAGCGAGGAGGTCAGGAAGCGCATTGTCAAGCGGCTCCAGAAGGCCCGGCAGCAAAGCACCGCCGAATACATCTTTCCCAAGCTTGCCGAACACCACGGGGCGCTGCCCAAGATCAAGGATAACCCGCCGCTGATTTTCCACCTGACCGAGGAACAAGCACCCGGGCAAGGGACGCAGTACAGAGAAGTGATCGCGAGCTACCGCGAGTCGCTGGCCGAGCACGTGCGTGTCCTGTTCGACCGGTTTCGCTTCTGCGACATGGCGATCAAGGTCGTCGGTGTCGGCAGCGTCGGCACCTTCTGCTCCGTCGCCCTGTTCATGGCCGCGGACAATGACCCGATCTTCCTGCAGATCAAGGAAGCGCGGGCGTCGGTTCTCGAACCGTACGCGGGCCAGAGCCTGCATGCCAATCATGGCCAGCGAGTCGTTGCCGGGCAGCGCCTGATGCAGGGAGCGAGCGATATCTTCCTGGGCTGGACGACCACCCAGAATGGCAGGGATGTGTATGTCCGCCAACTTCGCGACGTCAAGATCAGCGCGATTGTCGAGGGGTGGGACGTCGATCTCCTGACCGCCTACGGCCGGCTGTGCGCCTGGGCGTTGGCACGGGCGCACGCTCGCTCGGGGGATGCAGCGCTGATCGCCGGCTACATGGGTTCGAATGCCACCTTCGACGACGCCATCTGCGAGTTCGCCGTCGAGTATAGCGACCAGAATCAGCGCGACTATCGGGCTTTCGTCAAGGCGATTCGCGAAGGACGCCTCGAAGCGCAGGTGGAGGACAGTCCATGACTCTGAGCGCCGAGACTGAAGAAGTGCGTCCTGCGCGTGCCCTGGTGGGCGCTCCCCCGGCGAGTGGCTGGCGCGCGCTCTTTCCGCCAGCGCAGTGGCTCGCCGCGTATCAGACCAGGTGGCTGGCCAACGACGCGATCGCCGGCGTGACGCTGGCCGCCTACGGCATCCCGGTGTCGCTCGCCTACGCCTCGCTCGCCGGCTTGCCGCCGCAATACGGCATCTACTGCTATCTGCTCGGCGGCCTGTTCTATGCCCTGTTCGGCTCCTCGCGCCAGCTGGCGATCGGTCCTACTTCAGCGATCTCGATGCTGGTCGGCGTCACGGTCGCCGGCATGGCGCAGGGCGATCCGGGACGCTGGGCGTCCATTGCCGCGCTGACGGCGGTGGTCATCGCCGCGATGTGCGTGTTGGCGTGGCTGTTTCGCTTGAGTTCGCTGGTCAACTTCATCAGCGAAACGATTCTGCTCGGTTTCAAGGCCGGCGCGGCGCTGACCATCGCCATGACCCAGTTGCCCAAGCTGTTCGGGGTCAAGGGCGGTGGGCATGGGTTCTTCGAGTCCGTCGTCACCCTTGGTAGCCAGCTCCCCGATACCAACTTCGCGGTGCTGGCTTTCGGTCTCGCCGCGCTCGCCGTGCTGTTGCTGGGGGAAAAATTCCTGCCGGGGCGCCCGATCGCATTGTTCGTGGTGGTGATTTCGATCGTTGTGTTGTCGGTAACGCCACTGGGTGAGCTCGGTTTCAAGATCGTCGGCGCGTTGCCGCAGGGCCTGCCCGACTTCAAGCTGCCGGATTTGCGGGTACGCGATGTCGACGGGGTGATCCCGCTGGCCTTCGCGTGCCTGTTGCTGGCCTACGTGGAAAGCGTTTCCGCCGCACGCGCCCTGGCGCAGGCGAACGGCTACGAGATCGATGCGCGGCAGGAACTCCTCGGTCTGGGCGCCGCGAATCTCGCGGCGGGTTTCTTCCAGGCCTATCCGGTGGCCGGCGGCCTGTCGCAGTCCTCGGTGAATGACAAGGCCGGCGCAAAGACGCCGCTCGCCCTCGTTTTCGCTTCGCTGACGATCGGCCTGTGCCTGATGTACCTGACAGGGCTGCTGTACAACCTGCCCAACGTGGTGCTCGCAGCGATCGTGCTGGTGGCCGTCAAGGGATTGATCAACATCGGCGAACTTCGCCACGTGTGGCGGGTGAGCCGCTTCGAATTCGGCGTCTCGATGGTCGCTTTCGGCGGCGTGCTGTTGCTCGGCATCCTCAAGGGCGTGATCGTGGCGGTGCTCGTGTCGATGTTGTTGCTCATACGGCGCGCGGCACACCCGCATGTGGCCTTCCTCGGCCACATCCCGGGAACGCGCAGTTACTCCGATATCGAGCGCAACCCCGACAACGAGGCCGTTCCCGGTGTGCTGATGTTCCGCGTCGAGGCGTCGCTGCTTTATTTCAACGTCGAGCACGTGCGCGAAGCGGTCTGGCAGAAAGTCCGCTCGGCCGCCGGGCCGCTCAGCCTGATGGTGTGTGACCTTTCCACATCACCCATTGTCGACCTGGCCGGCGCGCGCATGCTGGCGAAGCTGCACGAGGAGTTCCAGGCGGCTGGAATTCGCCTGCGCCTGGTCGCGGCACATGCGGCGGTACGCGACATTCTGCGCGCCGAGGGACTGGAGGAAAACGTCGGCTACTTCGGCCGCAGGATCACGGTGGCCGACGTCATCGACGAGTTTCGCGGCCGCCCGGGAAATGCGGCGGCCTGACCTCGCTGGTATCGACGAGGGACGCGCAGCCAGCGAGGTGTTTCAGGCCCACCGCCGATTCAGTAGACTTCCGGCACGTACTTCAACGGCAGCGTGATTTCCTTGTAGTCGCCGGGCTTTTGCCGTTTGGGCAGAACGATCTTCGGCTGCTTGACGACCTCGTAAGGGATGCTGCTCAGGATGTGCTTGATGATGTTCAAGCGCACCCGCTTCTTGTCGTTGGAGCGCGCCACGAACCACGGCGCCCATTCGGTATCGGTCTCCCTGAACATCTCGTCGCGCGCGCGCGAGTAGTCGTACCAGCGGCTGTACGACTTCAGATCCATCGGCGAAAGCTTCCACTGCTTGCGCGGATCCGTAATGCGCGCCTCGAGGCGGCGCGTCTGCTCGTCCATGTCGACTTCCAGCCAGTACTTGAGCAAGATGACGTTGTTGCTTTTTCCGACCAGTAGCTTTTCGAACAGTGGCGCCATCCGGAGGAAACCCTCTACCTGCTCCTCGGTGGCAAAGCCCATGACGCGCTCGACGCCGGCGCGGTTGTACCAGCTCCGGTCGAAGATCACCACCTCGCCGGCTGCCGGCATGTGTGGCAGGTAGCGCTGGGCATACATCTGCGTCTTCTCGCGCTCGGTCGGCGCGGGCAGGGCGACAACCCGGAATACGCGCGGGCTGACGCGGCCGGTGATGGCCTTGATCGTACCGCCCTTGCCGGCTCCGTCACGGCCTTCGAAAACGAGAACCACCTTGAGTCCCTGCTTGATCACCCAGGATTGCAGATGCGCCAGTTCGCCCTCGAGTTTCTCGAGTTCCTTGAGGTAGGTCCGGTTGGATATCTTTTTCTCCGGCTTTTCAATGGCCTCGGCCGCTTCTGGCGCTTCGCTCTCCGTCGATTCAGACGGCATGTCGGGATTGATCAACGTCTCGACTTTGGCTTTCTTTGCTGACTTCCTTTTCTTGCTCATCACTTACCCCTTTCAAGAGATTTGCGGATGCTGTTGCGCTGCCAAATACCCGTCACCAAGCTGACGGCTGGCCACCCGGTACACCCCGGTACTCTATGGCGGCAGGATGGGTTCTCACTGCGCACTACTCGTGCTCGCGACTTTCTCAGCTTCGTTCACCCAGCCACCGCCCATGGCCAGATAAAGATTGATCATCGATTGGAACTCCACTTGCTGCGTCTGCGTGTACTGTAGCTGGACGTTGAACAGGCTGCGTTCGGCGTCGAGCACTTCGATGTAGCTGGTGTAGCCATTGTCGTAGCGCAGGCGGGCGGTGGCTGCGTACTGCTGCAGCGCTTCGACCTGACGCCGCTGCGCCTTCAGTTGTTCGCGCGTCCGGTCGCGGCTGACCAGCGAGTCGTTGACTTCGCGGAAAGCCTCCTGGATCGCCTTCTGGTAGGCAAACAGGGCCTGCTGCTGCGCGGCTTCGGCGGCCTGCACTTGGCCGGCGATCGCGCCGGCGGTGAAGATCGGCATCGTGATCGGTGCGCCGTAATTCCACACCTTGCTTTGGCTGTCGAAGAGATTGCTCAGACTGGTACTGGCGTAACCGAACAGTCCGGTCAGCGAGATGGTCGGGAAGTACGCCGCCTTGGCGGCACCGATCTGCGCATTGGCAGCGATCAGGTCCTGCTCGGTGCGCCGGATGTCGGGCCGGCGTTCAAGCAGATCCGACGGCAAGCCGGCAGGGATTGCCGGTAGCGCCAGATGGTCGATATCCTTGCCGCGCGGTATCGGCCCGGGGTTGCGGCCGAGCAGGACGCTCAGCCCGTTTTCCTGCTGGGCGATGGCTTTTTCCAGCGGCGGGATGCTCGCCAGCGCTTCCTCGTATTGCGACCGGTTCTGGCTCAGTTCGAGCACCGAAATGATGCCCCCTGCGAAGCGCAGCTTGAAGATCTCGTACGACTCGCCGCGGCTCTTGGCGGTCGCCCTGGCAATATCCAGTTGCCGATCGAGGTCGCGCAGGTTGATGTAGGCGCCGGAAACACTGCCGACGAGCGACAGGATGACAGCGCGCCGGCCTTCCTCGCTGGCCATGAGTTGCGCGCGTGCCGCTTCCGTCTGGCGGCGGATGCGGCCCCAGATATCGATCTCCCAACTGGCATTCAACACCGCGTTGTAGCTGTTGTAGGTCTCGTCGCCGCCGGCGCCAACCACCACGGCGCTGATGTCTCTCTGCCGTCGGACTTCATAGCCAGCGCCAACCTGCGGGAAGAGCCCGGAGCGAACGATGCCGTAGTTGCCGGCAAACTGCTCGACCCGCGCGGCAGCGATCATCAGGTCCTTGTTTTCGCGTAGCGCCGTCGCTACCAGGTCGTTGAGCACGGGGTCACCGAACTGCTCCCACCAGGCGGTGTTGGCGAGGTCGCGGGCGTCCTGTTCGCTGAGCCGCCAGGCTGCCGGCGTGTCTACCGGCGGGCGGACGTAGTCGGGTCCGACCATGCAACCGCTGGCCGCCAGCGCCAGCAAGGTGACCAACAGTGGCTTACGCATGGCGATCCTCCTCTTTGTCAGCCGGCTTTGCTGGCGCGTCGAGTTTGCCGGCCTCCCCCTCGCCGGCCGCGTGGCTGCGTACCCCAGTCTCGCCCTTGTGGCTGATCTTCTCGACGACGAAAAAGGTTACCGGAATGATGAAGATGGCCAGGCAGGTGGCCGCCAGCATGCCGCCGATCACCGCGCTACCCATCACCTGCCGCGACAGGGCACCGGCGCCGCTGGCGATCGCCAGTGGAACGCAGCCGAGGATGAAGGCGAACGATGTCATCAGGATCGGGCGCAGGCGCAGTTGCGCGCCCTTGAGCGTCGCCTCGGCGAGCGACAGCTCGCCCTTCTCGTACTCCATCTTGGCGAACTCCACGATCAAAATCGCGTTCTTCGCCGCCAGACCGATCAGCATCACCAGACCGATCTGCGCATAGACGTTGAGTTCCTGGCCGCGCAACATCAGTGCAAAAAACGCGCCGGCGACGGCGATTGGCGTTCCCAACAGGACCGAGAAGGGCAGCGACCAGCTCTCGTACTGCGCCGCCAGGATCAGGAAGACGCAGAGCAGCGAGAAGCCGAAGATGACCGCCGGCGAGATGCCCTGCTGCGCCTTCTGCTCCTGGAATGACATGCCCATGTAGTCGTAGCCCATCTCGCTCGGCATGGTTTCGGCGAAGACTGCCTCAAGCGCCCGCATCACCTGCTCGGAACTATAGCCCGGTGCGGCCGACGCGTTGATCTGTGCGCTGCGGTACAGGTTGTAGCGCATGGTGAATTCAGGACCGGAGACATTACGGATGGAAGTCAGCGCCGACAACGGCACCGCCTCGCCCTTGTTGTTGCGCACGTAAAACTGGCCCACATTGTCGATGTTGGTCCGGTAGTCACCCTCGGCCTGGACGTACACCTGCCACTGGCGTCCGAAGCGGTTGAAGTAGTTGATGAAGCCGCTGCCGAGGAAGCTCTGCAGCGTCTTGTACACGTCGCTGAGGAGGACGCCCTGTTTGAGCACCTTGTCCTGATCGACGTCGATGAAGAGCTGCGGAACGGTTGGCCGGAAGGTGGTCGAAACACTAGCCAGCTCCGGGCGCTTTCGCGCGGCCTCGAGGAACTTGGTGGTGTTCTCGGCAAGGAAGGCGATGTCCTTTCCAGCACGGTCCTCGAGAATGAAGGTGGCGCCGCCCGAGGTGCCGACTCCCTGGATCGCCGGCGGCGGAAACGCAAAAGCGATGGCGCCGGGGATCCCGGCCAGCCGCTTGGTCAGTTCGGCCTTGATCGCCGCGTATTGCTCCTCGGGCTGCTTGCGATCCGCCCAGTTCTTGAGCGTCACGAAAAAGAAGGCACTGTAGGTATTGGTCACCTGGCTCAGCATGCTGTAGCCGACCACCGTGGTCGTGTATTGTACGCCTGGCACCTTCATGATCAGCTCTTCGGCCTGGGCGGCAATCTCCGACGTGCGTTGCAGCGATGACGCATCGGGCAGTTGCACCGCTGCAAAGACGTAACCCTGGTCCTCATCGGGAAGAAAGCCGGCGGGTACAAGCTTGCCGAAGAAGCCCGCGCTCGCCGTGACGGCGACCAGAAAGACGAGGCTGATCAGGCTCCTGCGGATGGCGATCCGGCAGATGCCGACATAGCCGCCGGTAACGCGGCCGAACACGCCGTTGAACCAGTCGTAGAATTTCTGGATCGGGCCGCTGCCCTTGACCTTGGGCCTGAGCAGCATGGCGCAGAGGGCGGGACTCAGGGTCAGCGCGTTGAAGGCCGAGATGATTACCGAGATGGCGATGGTGACTGCGAACTGCTGGTAGAGCTGGCCGGTGATCCCGGGAATGAAGGCGGTCGGCACGAAGACGGCAGCCAGGATGACGGCAATGGCGATCACCGGGCCGGTGACCTCCTCCATGGCCCTCAGCGTTGCATCCTTCGGCGACATGCCGTGCTCGATATGGTGCTCGACCGCTTCGACGACAACGATGGCATCGTCCACCACGAGGCCGATCGCCAGCACCAGACCGAACAGCGAAAGCGTGTTGATCGAAAAGCCGAACATCGGGAAGAGCATGAAGGTGCCGACCAGCGACACCGGCACGGCGAGCAAGGGAATCAGCGTCGCCCGCCAGCCTTGCAGGAAGACGAAGACAACGATCATCACCAGCACCAGCGCCTCGAACAGCGTGTGCTTGATCTCGGTGATTCCTTCGGTGACCGACAGCGTCGTATCGAGCGCGATGACGTAATCGAGGTCAGGCGGGAAGCTCTGCTTGATCTTTTCCATCAGCTTCTTGGCGCCATCGGCCGCATCGAGGGCGTTGGCGCCGGGCATCTGGTAGAGGGCGACCAGGGCAGCCGGCTTGCCGTTGAGGCGGCCCTGCTGGCTGTAGGTCTGGGCGCCGAGTTCGATGCGGGCCACATCCTGGACGCGCACGATCGAGCCGTCCGGGTTGGCGCGCAGCACGATGTTGCCGAACTCTTCGGTGCTCTGCAAGCGGCCCTGCGCGCGCACCGCGTAGGTGAATTCCTGGCCCGCCGGGACCGGCTCGCCACCAATTGTTCCGGCTGGGTTGACAGTGTTCTGCGCATTGACCGCGTTGATGATTTCGGGAATCGTGATGTTCAGCTTGGCCAGTTGGTCGGGCTTGACCCACATTCGCATCGCGTACTGGCCCGCGCCAAAGACAGTGACGCTGGCGATTCCCTTGACCCGCGTCATCTGGTCGTTGATGTTGATGTAGGCGTAGTTGGCGAGGAAGATGTTGTCGTAGGTGCCGTTCGGCGAGTAGAGCGCGAACATGATCAGCGGCGATGAGGTCGACTTGGCTACGGTCACGCCGTAGTTGCGCACGTCCGACGGCAACTGCGATTCGGCCTGGCCTTCGCGCATCTGGGCGAGCAGCTGGTCGGTGTTGGCGTCGGTACCCAGTGCGAAGTTGACATATAGCGTGGACTGGCCATTGTTGGCGTTGATCGAATACATATAGTCCATGTTGTCGACGCCGGACATCTGCTGCTCGATCGGGGTGGCCACCGCCTGCTCGACGGTCAGCGCGTCGGCGCCGGTGTAGGTGCTGCTGACATTGATCTGCGGCGGCACGATATTCGGGAACTGGGCGGTCGGCAGCCCGGACATGGCGACGAGGCCAACGATGGTCATCAGGATCGAGATGACCATCGCCACGATGGGCCGGTTGATGAAGAACTTTGACATGGCTGCTTACCCCTTGCTCGCCGGTGCCGGCGTAGCCGGCTTGTCACCGGGCTTGGCCGGGGTGGCGGCGGCCGGGGCATCCGGCACGAACGGTTTCGGGCTGACGGTCATTCCCGCGCGAACCTTCTGGGTTCCCTCGGCAATCACTTGCTCGCCGGGCTGCAGGCCCTTGCTGATGATCCAGTCGCTGCCGATGCGCTCGCCGACCGTGACCGGGCGGATGTCGGCCTTGTTGTCGGCGCCGACGACCGCCACCAAGTACTTGCCCTGGATTTCGGTAACCGCACGCTGCGGCACGAGCAGTGCACCCTTCTCGACGGCCATGGTGGCCCGCACCTTCCCGTACTGGCCCGGGCGGAGGAGGCTCTGGGGGTTCGGGAAAAGCGCTGCCACCTTGAAGGTGCCGGTGCTGGTGTCAACCTGCCGGTTGAGCACGAAGAACTTTCCGGGGTGGGGATAGAGCGAGCCGTCGACGAGGAACAGCTCGAGCGGCACCTGCTTGCTGGTGTCCGTTCGCTCGCCGGCAACCTTGAGGTATTCCCGCTCGCTGATGTTGAAATAGACCTTGATCGGGTCGACGGTCGACACCGTGGTGAGTTCGGTCGGCATGCTCGGGCTGAGGAGGTCGCCGATCTGCGCCTTGGCGATGCCGGCAATGCCGGTCACCGGCGAGGTGATCTTCGTGAAAGCCAGATTCAGCTTGGCGGTCCGCAGCGAAGCATCGGCGGCTTCGAGTGACGCCTTGGCGGAAAGGTCGGCGCCGGTGGTGTCGTCGAGGTCCTTCTGACTGACGGCGTTCATCGCCGCCAGCGGCTTGATGCGGGCGAGATTGGCGCGCGTCGTCTCGTAACGCGCTGCTTGCTGGGCGCGTAATCCCTTGGCTTCGTCGACGGCGGCCTCGAAAGTGCGTGGGTCGATCTCGAACAGCGGCTGACCCTGCTTGACGAGGTCGCCTTCGCGGTAGTTCTGTTTGATCAGGTAGCCGGTGACCTGCGGCCGGATGACGGCATTGATGTTGCCGTCCAGCGAGCCGATCCATTCCATGTAGATCGGCACGTCACGCTGGGCGACGGTGACGACGTCGACGACCGGCACCGCCGGCGCGGCAGCCTTCGGCTTCTCGCAAGCGGCGGTGATCAGGAGCGAGATCGCGGCCAGCCCGGCGGCAGTGTAGCGGAGGGTGCGATGGGTCGCTGAGAAGGATAGAGGGATCGGCGTCATGACGGCTCCTGCTGGGAGAATTGGGAGTGACTGCTTGCGTCGCTGTTCAGGGCTAGCCCTGGAAAGGGAGGTAATCGGGCCGATGCCCCCCGGATACATCACTCGCGACGTGTGCAGAACGAGCAAATGACTCCGGATGACAGCGGCGACCAAGGTGATGATTATGCAGGATGGCGAGCACTGAAGCCAGTTTTCAGGCTGCTTTGGCTGCTTTCGCGCGCCTTCGTTAGCGTGACGCGGTGGTGGTGAGGGCGGCGGGCTCGCCGCCATCGGCAGAACTCGGCGCCAGCCGCAACCTTACCGCTTGCCAGCTGGCGGCCTACATCACCGCCAGACTGGCTGCCCGCCCTCGGCGGTACTGACGAGCGTTGCCTTACTTCTGCGTCTCGACCATCACCAGCGGCTCTTCGGAGACGACTACCGGTGCCCGTCGGCGCCGCGGCTGTCTGAGCGGTGCGTCGTCGATGGTTTCCGGTGGCGCTCCTCGAGTGTCGTCGCGGCTGGTCTCGACCATGATCAGGCCGCTCTCCGCGACCAGTTGCTGGAGGGTCGGCGACGCCGGCAGCGATGCGGCAGGCTGGGCGAGCACCTGGTTCGGCTCGGCCTGAAGGATGGCGACACTCGCCGGAAGCGCGGTGGCCGCCGGCGTGTCGGCGGCGGGTGCCACCTTCGGTGCTTCCACGTCGGCTGCGGTGTCGACCGTTGCGCGGCCGTCGACCGCCATCGGGGCATCCGCATCCAGCCCCTGGTTGACGCTCGCCGGTGCTGTGCTGGCGAGCGCCGTGACCACTTCCGGGGTCGCGGGTGGCGGCTCGGTGGCTACCGCCGGCAGTTCCGCGAGCACGGCGGGGTCTGCCGTGACCGCTGTGGTGGCACCCTGCTGATCTGCCGTCGGCGCGACCGCTGTGCGTGCCGGTTGGCCGGTGGCGCTTGCCGGCAGTGCCGCCCCCGGTATGTCGACTGCCGTGCCGGCGATTGCCGTGCTCGTCTCGACGCTCTCGCCGCTCTGGGTTTCGGCCAGGCTCTCGACCCTTTCACCGCGCTCGCGACGCCCACCGCGACGCCCGCGGCGGCGGCCATTGCTGACCGGCTCGTCACCTGACGGACGCGGCTCGCTCAGCGCCGCGGCGCCCGGGAGGAGAGGCGCCGGCGCGACAGCTACCGTGGTTTCGGCGACCGCCAAGGCTGGTTGCTCCTTGCGTTCGGCGCGTGGCGCGCCTCTCTGCCGACGCGGCTCGCGCGTTTCGTTCGGATCGCGTGGCTCGCGCGCTTCGCGCGGTTCGCGTGGTGTGCGGGGTCTTTGGGGCTCGCTTCGGGCGACGGCGGGGACCGCTTGTGTCGGCTGCGCTGATGCGTCGCTCTGTTCGCGGCCGGCGCGTGTCTCGGGAACGTCGCGTGCTTCGTCACGGCGAGGGGGGCGAGGTCCGCTGCGCCGCGCATCGCGTTGCGCCTCGCGCGGCGGGCCGCTGCGTCGCGGCGGCACGGGCTCCGCCACGGCAGGCGGGGCTGCCTCCGGCTTGCGCCGGAACCAGGACAGAATCCTGGTCAGGAAGCGGTTGCCGCTCGTTGCCGGTGGCTCGGCCGCGGCCGGTTGCGGCTCGCCGACGAGCGGGGCCGGCTGCGCTGTCGTTACACCCTTGATGGCCGCTTCCGGGCGGGCGGCCCTGCCATCACCCGCTGCCGGTGCTTCGCTGCCGGCGTCATTAGTCGGCATGTCCACCATGCGGTACGATGCCTGTTGCAGATCGTCCTGAGCCAACTCGTCATGGCGGACGCGCACGACGGAGTGTTGTGGAGTCTCGAGGTGGATGTTGGGAATCAGCAGGATGCTTACCTTGTGGCGCAGTTCGACGGCCTGGACATCGGTGCGCTTTTCGTTGAGCAGGAAGGTCGCGACATCGACGGGGACCTGCGCATGGACGGCGGCCGTGTTGTCCTTCATCGCCTCCTCTTCGAGAATGCGCAGGATGTGCAGAGCGGCTGACTCGGTGCTGCGGATGTGGCCGGTTCCCGAGCAGCGCGGGCAGGGGATGTAGCTGGTTTCGGCGAGTGCCGGGCGCAGGCGCTGGCGCGAGAGTTCGAGCAGGCCAAAACGGCTGATCTTGCCGGTCTGCACGCGCGCCCGGTCGAAGCGCAGGGCATCGCGGATGCGATTCTCGACTTCGCGCTGGTTGCGTGCGTTTTCCATGTCGATGAAGTCGATGATGATCAGACCGCCGAGATCGCGCAGGCGCAGTTGGCGGGCCACCTCTTCAGCCGCTTCGAGGTTGGTCTTGAGGGCCGTTTCCTCGATGTCGGCGCCACGCGTCGCGCGGCCCGAGTTGACGTCCACCGAAACCAGCGCTTCGGTATGGTCGATGACGATGGCACCGCCCGAGGGCAGGCCGACCTGACGCGAGTAGGCAGACTCGATCTGATGCTCGATCTGAAAACGCGAGAACAAGGGCACGTCGTCCCGATAGCGCTTGATGCGATTGACGGTGCCGGGCATCACGTGCGACATGAACTGCTGCGCCTGATCATAGACCTCGTCGGTATCAATCAGGATTTCACCGATATCGGGCTGGAAATAGTCGCGGATCGCACGGATCACCAGACTGCCTTCCTGGTAGATGAGGAAGGCGCCCTTCTGCTGCTGGGCGGCGTCTTCAATGGCTTTCCACAACTGCAAGAGGTAGTTGAGGTCCCACTGGAGTTCTTCGCCGTTGCGCCCGATGGCCGCGGTACGGGCGATCAGACTCATGCCTGGCGGCACCTGCAGTTGATCCATCACCTCGCGCAACTCTGTACGCTCGGTGCCCTCGACACGCCGCGAGACGCCGCCGCCGCGCGGATTGTTCGGCATCAGGACGAGATAGCGGCCGGCGAGACTGACGAAAGTCGTCAGCGCAGCCCCTTTGTTGCCTCGCTCGTCCTTGTCGACCTGGACGATCAACTCCTGGCCTTCGCGCAGCGCCTCCTTGATCGTCGCGCGACTGGTCTCGACGCCGGGCTGGAAGAAGGCGCGCGACACTTCCTTGAAGGGCAGGAAGCCATGCCGCTCCGCTCCGTAGTCGACAAAAGCGGCTTCCAGGCTGGGCTCGATGCGGGTAATGACTGCTTTATAAATGTTGCTCTTTTTCTGTTCCTTGGCGGCCGATTCAATGTCCAGGTCAATGAGCTTCTGACCGTCGACAATGGCAACACGCAGTTCCTCGGCCTGTGTTGCGTTGAAAAGCATTCGTTTCATAGAAGGATCTCCCGCGCGCTTTCACGGGGGGGACATGCCTGGTGCAGGCAGCAGCGGATTAGTTGTTCGAGGGATGCCTGAGGGGGGCTTTCCGGTAGTGCAACTAATAGGGGTTCTCGCCAACGCAGTGACTTGTCGGGCCTTGAACGTCAAGGACTCGGGAATCTGCCTGGGCCGCTCCACAGGTGCTAGGCGCGCGCAGTTCAAGTAGTATCGCTACTTCGTGGTGAGCGTACTTAACCAGGTGACCAGCGTTGAGTGATCTCGCGCAGGTTGGCGCAAGTGAGGCGGCTGAGGCCTGCCGGAAAGTGCGTCGCAAGTGCTTCAGAATCGGCGTCGCTCGACGGTCTAACGGGTCAGCGCCTCTTTCAACACAAGACGCAAATCAACTGAAGTATATTCAAAATGGTGGAAGTTAGCAAAAGCTCTGTAACTCAGGCATTGATTACCGAGAACGAGCATGGGCAGCGGCTCGACAATCTGCTGCTCAAGCAGTGCAAGGGCGTGCCGAAGAGCCACGTGTACAGCATCGTGCGCAGCGGCCAGGTGCGCGTGAATGGTCGGCGTGCGGAAGTCTCGTATCGTCTGCAGACCGGCGATGTGCTGCGCATTCCGCCGTTGCGCATCGCCAGGCGTGAGCAGGAGATCGTCGCCGGCGCCGAGTTCAACGTGGACTTGCCCGTCCTTTACGAGGATGACGGTTTGTTGATCATCGACAAGCCGGCCGGCATCGCGGTACACGGTGGCAGCGGCGAGAGCTTCGGGGTCATCGAAGCCCTGCGCCGGCAGCGGCCGCAAGCGCGTTTCTTGGAACTCGCGCATCGTCTTGACCGCGAGACCTCGGGAATTCTGCTGGTCGGCAAGAAGCGATCGGCGCTGCTTGCCTTGCATGAGATGTTCCGCGATGGCGGCGGTGGCGGGCGGGGTGCGGACAAGCGCTACCAGGTGCTCGTCGCTGGGCGCTGGATGGATCCCGTGCGCAACGTCCGGGTGCCATTGCTCAAGTACCTGCAGCCGTCCGGCGAGCGCCGGGTGCGCGTGTCGGAGGCCGGCAAAGCGTCACACACGGTATTCCGACTGCTGGCGCGCTGGGAGCATTTCAGCCTCCTCGAAGCGCACTTGAAGACAGGGCGGACCCACCAGATCAGGGTGCATCTGGCACATCTTGGCTATCCCGTCGCCGGCGACGAAAAGTATGGCGATTTCGCCTTGAACAGGGTCCTGGCCAGGGACGGATTGAAACGGATGTTCCTGCACGCGTGGACGATGCGCTTGCCGAACCCGCTGGATGGGCGAGATCTGGTGGTGGAGGCGCCGTTGCCCGTTGTCTTGCGTCGGTTCTTGGACAGCCTGTCGGCGAAGGAGAAGCAGGATCATGGCCAGAGTATTTGATCTGCTGGTTTTCGACTGGGACGGGACGCTGCTCGATTCGGCAGGCGCGATCGTCACGGCGATCCATGCTGCCTGCGACGACCTCGGGTTGCCTCTGCCGGCGGAAGAGCGGGCTCGTCACGTGATCGGGCTCGGTCTGCGTGACGCCCTGCGTTACGCCGTCCCGGACCTGCCGGAAGAGCGTTACCCGCAGATGGTCGACCGTTATCGTCACCACTATCTGTCGCACGATCACGAACTGCTGTTGTTTGCCGGGGTGGCGGAGTTGATCGCCGAACTGGCCGACAGCGGCTTCCTGCTGGCGGTGGCGACCGGCAAGAGCCGGCTCGGCCTTGAGCGTGCGCTGCGGACGAGCGGCCTCGGCGGTCATTTCCATGCTTCGCGCTGTGCGGACGAGTGTTTCTCGAAACCGCATCCGCAGATGCTGGTCGAGTTGATGGATGAGTTGTCGGTCGCGCCGGAGCGCACGCTGATGATTGGCGATACCACGCACGACCTGCAGATGGCGCGGAATGCCGGCGTCGCCAGCCTGGCGGTCGCCTACGGCGCGCATCCGGCAGCCGCCCTCGACGCACTCGCGCCATTGGCTCGCCTGCAGGAGGTCGCGGAGATGGCCGCATGGCTGCGCACGCACGCGTGATCTGCCGCGCCGCCGATCTGGTCGACGGCGGCCCCGGCGTTCGCTTCACGGTTCGCCGGCAGGGCGTTGACGAGCAGGCGTTTGCCGTGCGCTTCCGCGGCCGTGTGGCGGCCTACTTCAACCGCTGTGCGCACGTGTCGATCGAACTCGACTGGCAGCCCGGGGAATTCTTCGACGATTCCAAGGTATACTTGATCTGCGCGACGCACGGCGCTCTCTACTCTCCGGCAGACGGGCGTTGTCTTGGTGGCCGATGCAATGGCCGAGGCCTGACGCCGCTACCCGTCGAAGAACGGGATGGATCGATCTATTTCACCCCAAGCGAGCAGATATCTTGAACACCCCTGAAGACGAACCACAATGGGAACGGCAGTTGCTGGAGAAGATCGCCTTTGCGACGCTGCGCGAGCAGCGAGCAAAGCGGCGGTGGGGTATTTTCTTCAAACTGGTTGTTGTGTCCTACCTCGTCGCTGTCCTGGTGATGGTCGTCGATTGGGGCGGTCCCGAGCAACGTGCCGACGGCAGGCATACGGCGGTGATTCACCTGCATGGCACGATCGAGGCAAGCGGCGAAGCCAGCGCCCAGAACATCAACGACGCGCTGCAGGCGGCGTTTGGCGACAAGGGGACCGCCGGCGTCATTTTGCGCGTCAACAGTCCGGGTGGCAGTCCGGTGCAGGCCGGGATAGTGCACGACGAGATTCGCCGCTTGCGCACCACGCATCCGCAGATACCGCTCTATGTCGTCGTCGAAGACCTGTGCGCCTCCGGCGGCTACTACATTGCCGTCGCTGGCGACAAGATCTTCGTGGACAAGGCCAGCATCGTCGGTTCGATCGGCGTCCTGATGGATGCTTTCGGTTTCACCGGCACGATGGACAAGCTCGGCATCGAGCGCCGCTTGCTGACCGCCGGCGAGAACAAGGGTTTCCTCGATCCGTTCTCGCCACAGGATGCGAAACAGAAAGAGCATGCGCAGGTGCTGTTGCGGGAAATCCACAAGCAGTTCATCGAGGTCGTTCGCCGCGGGCGCGGTCCGCGGCTCAAGGAAACGCCGGAAATGTTCAGTGGCCTGATGTGGACCGGTAGCCAGAGTGTCAAGTTGGGGCTGGCCGATGGCTTCGGTACCGTGGGTTCGGTGGCGCGTGACGTGATCAAGGCCGAAAGGATGGTCGACTTCACGATCAAGGAGAACATTGCCGAGCGCTTTGCCAAGCGTCTGCGGGCCGATTCGACCCAGGGGGTCGGTTCCCTGCTGGAAGTCATCAGGCCGGCTGTTCGCTGAGGGAGGCCGGCCTCCGAGTTCACCGGCGAGCAATCGCTAGGCGAGCAGCAGGAACACCGTCGGTCGCCGATTGATTTCGGGCAGCGGCTGGCCTCGCCATTCGGCGACGAAGCGGGTCACGATCTGCTCGCTGTCCAGGGTGAGGTCGGTTGCCACGCAGACTCGCGTTCCCGGGGCGCAGGTGCGGAACAGTGATTCGAGCATTTGCCGGTTGCGATAGGGCGTCTCGATGAAGATCTGTGTTCGCTGCTCCTGTCGCGATTGCCTTTCCAACTCACGCAGGCGCCTGTCGCGCTCCTGGGCATCACTCGGCAGGTAGCCGTGAAAGGCGAAATTCTGGCCAGATAGCCCCGAGCCCATCAAGGCGAGCAGGATCGACGAGGGGCCAACCATCGGGATGACCGGGATGCCCTCCTGATGTGCCAGGGCCACCAGCGCGGCGCCGGGGTCGGCGACGGCTGGGCAGCCGGCTTCGGAGATGAGGCCGAGGTCGCTGCCGGCAAGGGCGGGGGCGAGCAGTCGGGGCAACTCGCCGGCAGCCGTGTGTTCGTTGAGCTCATCAATCGCGATTTGTTGCAGGGGCCAGTCGGAAGGGAGCGCCTTCAGGAAGCTGCGCGCCGACTTTGCGTTTTCGGCCACGAAATGCGTCAGTCGCTGCGCACAGGCGCGCACTGGCGGCGGCAGAACGGCGTTTGCCGGAGCCTGTCCAAGAGGAACGGGAATGAGAATGAGCCGGCCTCTGTTCATGGCGCGCCAGGTCCGAAAGCGGTCAGCGGACGCTCAGACGACAGCGACGTTCTCGCTGCGCAGCAGGTCGCAGAGCGCGATCAATGGCAGCCCGATCAAGGCGTTGGGGTCTTCGCCCTCGATCCTGGCGATCAAGGCGATTCCCAGTCCCTCCGACTTGGCGCTGCCGGCGCAGTTGTAGGGTTGCTCTGTGCGCAGGTAGTTTTCGATTTCCGCGTCAGCCAGTTCCCGGAAGGTGACCACCGTCGGGACGCTACGCAGGCGCGCTCTGCCGCTTCTGGCGTCGAGGAGGCATACACCGGTAAAGAAGGTGACGCGGCGGCCACGCATCGCCTGCAACTGCCGCACGGCGTTGGCGTGGTTTCCTGGCTTGCCGAAAACCTGTCCATCGAGGCATGCCACCTGGTCGCTGCCGATGATCAGGGCTTCGCCATGCGCGCCGGCAACTGCCCGCGCCTTGGCTTCCGCAAGTCGTAGCGCGCTGGCTTCGGGCTCTTCTCCCGGCAGTGGCGATTCGTCGACGGCGGGGTTGGCCGTGGTGAAGGGCAGGCCAAGTCGGCCAAGCAGTTCGCGTCGGAACGGGGAAGTCGAGGCGAGAATGAGCGGCGGGCTGGGCATCGAACCTTCGATCTGGGCATGAAGCCGCGGCTGGCACGAAACATCGAGGAAGTTCTTCTTTTCCACCCGTGCTGCTTTGACTTCAAAAGCTGAAAATAATATCATGCGCCCCTTATGTCGCGACGCGTTGTAATTGACAGTCTGGCTTTTGCAAGCGAGGGCGGTTCGCTACAAGGGGAACTGCAGGTGGTCTTGCTGACGCGCTTGCTCGATTTGCTCACCGATTCCACCGGCTCGCTGGTGTATCGGGTCGCGGGGAGAATTGGGCAACGCAACCGGCCAGAGCTGTTGGTCGAGGTGGACGGGGTGCTGTCCTTGCGTTGCCAGCGTTGCCTCGAGGCGCTGGAGTACCCGCTCGAGTTGCGTAGTCTGCTGGAGTTTGTCGATAGCGACGGCGACCTGACGCAGGAGGAGCTGGAGGATGACTCCCGAGACTTCCTTCCGCTGCAGAAAGAGCTTGATGTGGCCGGGCTGATCGAGGACGAGATCCTTTTGGCGCTGCCGATCGTGCCGAGGCACGCGGATTGCGTGTTGCCCGGGGCGGTGCGAGAAGAGGCGGCTTCATCGCCGTTTTTGGTTTTGGCCGGCCTCAAGGGCCGGCACTGATGAGTTTGATTCTAGGAGTTCGTGATGGCTGTTCAGCAGAACAAGAAATCCCCGTCCAAGCGTGGCATGCATCGTGCGCACGATTCCTTGGGCAGCCTGCCGCTGGCCGTCGAACCGACGACCGGCGAGGTGCACTTGCGTCACCACATCAGCCCGTCGGGCCACTACCGGGGCAAAAAGGTGGTCAAAGGTTCGGCCGAGTGATTCCTGCGGAGCAGGCAGGCAGGTTCCCGCGCTGGTGATCTGCCTGCCTTTTCTTTTGGCGGCCAGCGGATGACCATTACGGTTGCCATAGACTGCATGGGCGGGGACCACGGTCCCCGGGTGACCGTGCCGGCGGCTCTCGGTTTCGTGCGTGATCATGCCGACGTTCGTGTGATTCTCGTCGGCGTTGCGGAGAGTATCAGGCCCTTCGTTGGCGACGCGGCTGTCGGTCGTGTCGCCATTCGTCATGCCAGCGAAGTCGTCGCCATGGGTGAGTCGCCCTCGCTCGCGTTGCGCACGAAGAAGGACTCGTCGATGCGCGTGGCCGTCAATCTGGTCAAACTGGGCGAGGCGGATGCCTGTGTGTCGGCCGGCAATACCGGTGCACTGATGGCCATTTCCCGTTTCGTCCTCAAGATGCTGCCAGGGATCGACCGACCAGCGATCTGCGCCGTGCTGCCGACGCTCACCGGGCATACGCACGTCCTTGATCTGGGCGCCAACGTCGATTGCAGTCCCGAACACCTGCTGCAGTTCGGGATCATGGGCGCATCTCTGGTCTCCGCGGTCGAGCATCGCGATCGGCCGACGGTCGGCCTCCTGAACATCGGCGAGGAGGAGATCAAGGGCAATGACGTGGTCAAGCGCGCTGCCGAGTTGCTCTGGCAGTCGGGTCTCAACTTCATCGGCAACGTCGAGGGTGACGGCCTCTACAAGGGCGAGGCCGACGTCATCGTCTGTGACGGTTTTGTCGGCAATGTCGCGTTGAAAGCCTCGGAAGGTCTGGCACAACTGCTGGCTACCTTCCTGCGCCAGGAATTCAAGCGCAGCCTGTGGACCAAGCTGGCTGCGCTGGTGGCGATGCCGGTAGTCAGCCGCTTCAAGCGCCGGGTTGATCATCGGCAATACAATGGTGCGAGCCTGCTCGGCTTGAAGGGTATCGTCGTCAAGAGCCACGGATCGGCCGATTCCTTCGCGTTTGGGCACGCGCTGCAACGTGCCGCGGAAGAGGCGCGAAGCGGTGTGCTGGCACGTATCAGCGAACGCGTTGCGCAGCAGCAACCGCTGCAGGAGACCGCATAGCATGTTTTCTCGCATTACCGGCATCGGCAGTTTTCTGCCCGGCGAGCCTGTCAGCAATGATGATCTGGCGCAGCGCGGTATCGAGACCAGCGATGAGTGGGTGGCCAGTCGCACCGGGATCCGCTTTCGCCATCTCGCTGAAAACGGTGAAGCGGCGAGCGATCTGGCTTTCGAAGCGAGCCGCCGGGCGCTGACTGCCGCAGGTATCGAGGCTTCGGATGTCGACCTCATCCTGGTTGCTACCTCGACGCCGGATTTCATTTTCCCAAGTACCGCCTGTCTGCTCCAGAGCAAGCTGGGCAACCGCGGTGCGACGGCCTTCGACATCCAGGCGGTGTGCAGCGGTTTCGTTTATGCGCTGACGGTTGCCGACAAGTTCATCTGCTCGGGCAGTCATCGACGCGCACTGGTGGTCGGCGCCGAGGTGTTTTCGCGAATTCTCGACTGGTCCGATCGAGCCACCTGCGTACTGTTCGGTGATGGTGCGGGGGCGGTCGTTCTGGAGGCTTCGGAACGGCCGGGAATCCTGGCTACTGCCCTGCATGCTGATGGCGCCTACCATGGCATCCTGTCGGTGCCGGGTAGCGTCTGCGGCGGCAAGGTGGTCGGCGATCCTTTCCTGCGCATGGACGGACAGGCGGTATTCAAGTTTGCCGTACGCGTACTGGCCGAAGTGGCCGAAGAGTGCTGTCAGGCCGCGGGTGTGGCGCCTGCAGGCATCGACTGGCTGATTCCGCATCAGGCCAACGTTCGCATCCTCGAAGCGACAGCCAAGCGCATGAAGCTGCCGATGGGCAAGGTCGTGGTGACGGTTGATCGGCATGGCAACACGTCTGCCGCCTCGGTGCCGCTGGCGCTTGACGAGGCCGTTCGCGACGGGCGTATTCACGCCGGGCACAAAGTCATGCTCGAAGGCGTCGGCGGTGGTTTTACCTGGGGTGCGGTTCTGTTCGAGCTTTAGGGGGAGAGTAAATGGCGTTCGCGTTCGTTTTTCCAGGTCAGGGGTCGCAGTCCGTCGGCATGATGTCGGCGTACGGTGATTCGTCCGTGGTGCGCGCGACCTTCGACGAGGCGTCGGCAGCGCTTGCCGAGGACCTTTGGCAGCTGCTTGCCGATGGTCCCGCCGAGGCTCTGGCGCAGACCGTCAACACGCAACCCATCATGCTAACGGCGGGCGTCGCGGCTTATCGCCTCTGGCTCGACAAGGCCGGCAAGCTGCCGGCAGTCGTCGCCGGGCACAGCCTCGGCGAGTACTCGGCGCTGGTTGCCGCCGGTGTCATCGCCTTTACGGATGCCGTGCCGCTCGTTCGACTGCGCGCTGCCGCGATGCAGGAGGCGGTGCCGGCAGGTACCGGCGCGATGGCGGCGATTCTCGGTCTCGATGACGACAAGATTGCTGAAGCCTGTGCCGAAGCGGCCGCCGCAAGCGGCGAGGGTGCCGTTGTTGAACCGGTCAATTTCAACGGGCCCGGTCAGACCGTCATTGCCGGCAGCAAGGGGGCCGTCGAGCGCGCCTGCGACGCCTGCAAGGCGCGTGGTGCCAAGCGTGCGCTGCTCCTGCCGGTGTCGGCGCCCTTCCACTCGTCGCTGATCAGGCCGGCAGCCGACAAACTGGCGGCGCGTCTGGCGGAATTGAGCTTCGCGGCACCGCAGATACCGGTAATCAACAACGTTGACGTCGCGATCGAGTCGGACGGCGCCCGGATCAAGGACGCGTTGATTCGTCAGGCCTATTCGCCGGTGCGCTGGGTCGAAACGATCCGGAAGATGGCGGCGATGGATATCGCTACGGTGGCCGAATGCGGACCAGGAAAGGTTCTGGCGGGCCTCACCAAGCGTTGTGCCGACAAAGTGAACAGTGTCGCGCTCGCTGACCTGACGGCGATCGAAGCGGCCGCCGCAAACCTGGAGTAAGGAATCATGCTCAATGGGGAGGTTGCTCTCGTCACTGGTGCCTCGCGTGGCATCGGCCAGGCGATTGCGCTGGAAATGGGCCGCCTGGGCGCCACCGTGATCGGTACGGCAACCAGCAGCGCTGGCGCGGCAAGGATCTCGGCCTTCCTCGCAGATGCCGGTAGCAAGGGTGAAGGCGCTGTTCTGGAAGTGCGTGACGCGCCGCAGGTCGAGGAACTGATCAGACGCATCGAGAAAACCTACGGTGCGGTATCGGTGCTGGTCAACAATGCAGGCATTACGCGTGACAATCTGTCGCTGCGATTGAAGGACGACGACTGGGACCTCGTCCTGGACACCAATCTGAAAGCTGTCTTCCGCCTGTCCCGAGGGGTCATGCGGGGGATGATGAAAGCCCGGCGCGGCCGGATCATCAACGTCACCTCGGTGGTTGGTCACGCGGGTAACGCCGGCCAAGCCAACTACTGCGCGGCCAAGGCCGGGGTGGCTGGCATGAGCCGGGCCCTGGCCAGAGAACTGGCGAGTCGCAACATCACCGTCAACTGTGTGGCGCCAGGCCTGATCGACACCGACATGACGCGGGCGCTCGACGAGCGTCAGCGAGACTCACTGGCGGCCGGCATTCCGCTGGGTCGCCTCGGGTTGCCGCAGGACGTTGCTGCGGCTGTGGCGTTCCTCGCTTCGGCGGCCGCCGGCTATGTCACCGGCACGACCATTCATGTCAACGGTGGCATGTTCATGGATTGATTCACCTCGGCACGAGAAACGGTCCCTCGTTTTCGGAGGGATGATTGGTAAGTTGCAGCCAGTTTGCTAGAATGGCACATTTTTGTTTTACACATGAACCTCGCGAAGGAGCACTCTGATGGAAAATATTGAGCAACGTGTCAAGAAAATCGTCGCCGAACAACTCGGTGTCAATGAAGCGGACATCAAGAATGAATCGTCGTTCGTCGACGATCTCGGCGCCGACTCCCTGGATACGGTGGAACTGGTGATGGCTCTCGAAGAGGAATTCGAGTGCGAGATCCCAGACGACGAAGCCGAGAAGATCACCACCGTGCAACAGGCTATCGACTACGTGCTCGCACACAAGAAGTGACTTCCTGATTCGGGGTCCCTGCGGACTGTGTCCTCGACAGGATGAGTTCGACAGGGAGTGATCGTGAAAGGGAAGCGCCGCTTCCATCTCTTCCAGTTTTCGGAGTACAAGTTGGCACGTCGCAGAGTCGTCATCACTGGTCTGGGTATCGTTTCTCCCGTGGGCAATTCCGTGGAAGACGCTTGGCAGAATGTACTGGCCGGCCGCTCCGGGATCGACCGGATCACCCGTTTCGACGTATCGAGCTTTCCTGTTCAGATCGCCGGTGAGGTCAGGGGGTTTGACCTCGGCCAGTATCTGTCGCCGAAGGAAGCGCGCCGTATGGATGTGTTCATTCATTACGGCATGGCGGCAGGAATTCAGGCCATACGCGATGCGGGTCTTGACGCCAGCGGCATGAATCCCGAAAGGATCGGCGTTTCGATCGGATCCGGCATCGGCGGTCTGCCGATGATCGAATCCACCTGCGATGATTTCGCGGCTGGGGGCGTGCGCAAGGTTTCGCCTTTTTTCGTCCCCGGTTCGATCATCAACATGATCTCCGGCAACCTGTCGATCATGTACGGTTACAAGGGTCCGAACATATCGCTGGTCAGCGCTTGTTCGACCGGAACGCACAGCATAGGTGATGCCGGACGCCTGATCGAATATGGCGACGCAGATGTCATGATCGCGGGCGGTGCTGAAGGGTGTGTTTCGAATCTCGGTCTGGGCGGCTTCTGCGCCCCGCGCGCCTTATCGACGCGCAACGACGACCCGCAGACCGCCAGCCGTCCGTGGGATCGGGATCGTGACGGCTTCGTGCTCGGCGAAGGCGCGGGCGTCGTCGTACTCGAGGAGTACGAGCATGCCAGGGCGCGGGGGGCGAGGATATACTGCGAACTGGCGGGATTCGGCATGAGTGCCGATGCCCATCACATGACCGCTCCGTGCGAGGACGGCGAGGGCGCGGCGCGTTGCATGGTCAATGCCGTGCGCAACGCGGGAGTGAACCTCGATGATGTCCAGTACGTCAATGCGCACGGGACGTCGACGCCTCTTGGCGACAAGGCCGAGACGATTGCTGTCAAGCGTGCCTTTGGCGAGCACGCCAGGAAACTGGTGATCAATTCGACCAAGTCGATGACCGGGCATCTGCTGGGTGCTGCCGGCGGCATCGAGGCCTTGTTTACAATCCTGGCGATCCATCATCAGGTGTCGCCTCCGACGATCAACATCTTCAATCAGGACGAGTCGTGTGACCTCGACTATTGCGCCAATGAGGCTCGGCAGTTGAAGATCGATGTCGGCATCTCGAATTCTTTCGGCTTCGGCGGGACCAACGCCACCGTAGCTTTCAAGCGCCTCTAGAGGCACGCGTCCGGGCGGCGCGTGCACTTCCCGATTCACGTCGAGCTGTGTCGCTCGCGTCGCCTCACCATTCTGTTGATCCTGGTGCACGCTCTGGCGGCGGGTTGTCTGTGGGTCTTGCCTTGGCCAGCATTGCCCAGATGCCTTCTGCTGTTGGCCGTCGCTGTCTCGGCCTGGTTGACGCGGCATCCGCCGCCGGTCGCGGGTTTGCGCCTGACGGAAAATGGGGATCTGCTTGTGCTCTCCGCCGTGGGCGATGCCTTGTCGGTGTCCATAGCAAGCGGCACTGTCGTGTTTAGCCAGTTGGTCGTCCTGCGCGTACGCAAGAATGAGCAGCGCCGGCCCATGACGCTTGTGCTCTTGCCCGACAGTATGTCGGCGGAGCAGTTTCGCGTGCTGCGTTTGTGGCTGCGCTGGCGAGCAGAGCCTAAGGGTCGCGTGGAAGGCGACGCTTGACTATCGTATTGCGCGCGTGTGCATCCGTCTCCGGAAAGTTGCGGCTGAAATGCAAGCCGCGGCTTTCGCGGCGCCGCAGGGCGCAGCGTACGATCAGGTCGGCAGTCACGACAAGGTTGCGCAATTCGATCAAATCGTGGCTGACGCGAAAGTGCGAGTAGAAGTCGTCGATTTCGCGCGCCAGCAGGCGGATGCGGTTCTGCGCGCGCTGCAGGCGTTTGGTGGTGCGGACGATGCCGACGTAGTCCCACATGAAGCGCCGCAACTCGTCCCAGTTGTGGGCGATGACAATTTCTTCATCTGGATCGCTGACGCGGCTGGCGTCCCAAGGCGGTAGCTCGGGCAGATCGGACGCCGGTTGGGCGAGGATGTCCATGGCCGCCGCTTCGGCAAACACCAGGCATTCGAGCAGTGAGTTGCTGGCCAGGCGATTGGCGCCGTGCAGGCCCGTCCAGGAGGCTTCACCCGCGACGTAGAGGCCGGCGATGTCGGTACGCGCGCGCAGGTCGGTGACGACACCACCGCAGGTGTAGTGCGCTGCCGGCACGACGGGGATCGGCTGGCGGGTAATGTCGATCCCGAGTTCACGGCAATGCGCCAGAATGTTCGGAAAGTGCTCGGCCAGGAAGGCTGCAGGCTTGTGCGAGATGTCGAGGTAGACGCAATCCAGCCCGCGCTTCTTCATTTCGAAGTCGATGGCCCGGGCTACCACGTCGCGCGGTGCGAGTTCGCCGCGTGCGTCGTGCCAGGGCATGAAACGCCTGCCGTCAGGGAGGAGGAGGAGTCCTCCTTCGCCGCGTACGGCTTCGGAGATGAGGAAGGACTTGGCCTGCGGGTGGTAGAGGCAGGTTGGATGGAACTGGATGAACTCCATGTTGGCGACCCGGCACCCGGCGCGCCAGGCCATGGCAATGCCGTCGCCGGTCGACGTGTCGGGGTTGGTCGTGTACAGGTAAACCTTGCCGGCACCACCCGTGGCGATCAGTGTGTGTCGCGCGCCGAGGGTCAGAACTTCTCCGCTCGCACTGTCGAGAACGTAGACGCCATGGCAGCGCTTGTCGGCCAGCCCCAGCTTGTCGCCGGTAATCAGGTCGATGGCGATATGCTGCTCGAGGACGGTGATGTTCGGTTGCTGGTGAATCTTGCTGGTCAAGGTGTTCTGAACCGCCTGGCCGGTGGCGTCGGCAACGTGGATGACGCGGCGGGCGCTGTGTCCGCCTTCGCGGGTCAGATGGTAACCTGCGTCGTCGCGCGTGAAGGGAACCCCTTGTTGAATCAACCAATCGACGGCGCGCCGACCGTTTTCGATGACGAAGCGGGTCGCGCGTGGGTCATTGAGAAAAGCGCCGGCGGTAATCGTGTCGCGGATGTGGGCCTCGATCGAGTCGCGATTGTCGAGAACCGCAGCGATGCCGCCCTGGGCCCAGCTGGAGGCGCTGTCCTCCAGTGTGCGCTTGCTGATCAGTGCCACCTTGTGGGTTGGCGCCAGGCGGAGTGCTGCGGCCTGGCCAGCCAAGCCACTGCCGATGATGAGAACGTCGAAGCGAAGCGCCACCGCGGAGATCCTGCCCAAAAGGGCTGCAACTATAGCACGCGCATGGCAGTGCGATAAGCCTGCGCCGGGGTGACCAGCGTCTCTCTGGCGAGGTGGTCGGCTGGACGACGCTTACGCACTGTTACGCTGGGAATTTGATGCTTGCGTTATACTTCGCCGCTCCCGACGATACCGTCTGCGACAGGACAAGCACAGAGTTATGAGCGAACGCGAGATTGACCAGGTACTGGTTGAGCGCGCACAGGCCGGCGACAAGCATGCCTTCGAGATACTGGTCGGCAAGTACCAGCGCAAGCTGGGCAGGCTGTTGTCGCGCTTCATCCGCGATCAGGCAGAGATCGAGGATGTCGCGCAGGAGGCGTTCATCAAGGCCTATCGGGCGCTACCGTCGTTTCGTGGGGACAGTGCGTTTTATACCTGGCTGTACCGTATCGGCATCAACACGGCCAAGAACTACTTGGTCGCACAGGGGCGCCGGGCACCGACGTCGACCGAATTCGACGCGGATGAAGCCGAGGGCTTCGAGGACGCCGGTCAGTTGCGTGATATCAACACCCCAGAGAGCATTCTTCAATCCAGACAGATCGGCGACACGATCAATGCGGCGATGGCTGATCTGCCCGAGGAACTGCGTAGTGCGATCCTGTTGCGCGAGATCGAGGGCCTCAGCTATGAGGAGATCGCCGAAGCAATGAGTTGTCCGATCGGTACCGTGCGTTCGCGGATTTTTCGTGCACGCGAGGCCGTGGCCGCCAAGTTGCGGCCGCTGCTCGACGTCTCGGCTGACCGCCGCTGGTAGCGATGAGTGATCCGCGGCATGAATGACGCGTGGGGTACCGTCACCGCCGTGGATGACGGGCAGGCAACGATACGCATGGACGATGGCGGCTGCGGCCGCTGTCGGGAATCGGGTGGCTGTGGCGGCAACAACCTGGGCCATCTGTTGTGCGCCACGCCGCGGACTCTTCGGGTGGCTAACCCTGAACGCTGTGTCGTCGGTCAGCGCGTGCGCGTCGGCGTGGTGGACGGGTCGCTCGGCAGCAGTGCGCTCCACGCCTACGCTGTGCCGCTACTGGGACTCTTCGTCGGGGCTCTCGGCGGATCGGCGGTGGCTGGTGAGATTGGCGCGATCGGCGGGTCGCTCGGCGGTCTGCTCGGCGGCTGGTGGGGCTTGCGGCGAGCGCACTTGCGCTCGCGCGACGACCCGCGTTTTCGGCCATCGATCAGGCCTTGACTTTCCGCCGGGCGCCCACAGATCTGCGCCTTGGGTCTGGTCATGATTGCAGAGACACTCAGGAGGCTTTCGGTGCCATGAAACAACTGCTTGCGGTCGTCTTCTTCACCTGTTTCTCGCTGCTGGCGAACGCCCAGACTCGAGGACTGCCGGACTTTACCGAACTGGTCGAGAAACAGGGGCCGGCGGTGGTAAACATCAGCACGACACAGTCCGCGCGTGGCAACGGACGGGGCGCGCAGTCCCTGCCGTTCGACGAGAACGACCCGATGTACGAGTTCTTCCGTCGTTTTGTTCCCCGCCAACCGGGGGTGCCCGGATTCGGCCAGCCGCGCGAATTCGAGAGCCGCTCGCTCGGTTCCGGTTTCATCGTCAGTCCCGACGGTTACATCCTGACCAATGCCCATGTAGTCGAGTCTGCCGATGAGATTCTGATTCGCCTGACCGACAAGCGGGAGTTCAAGGCGCGCGTCATTGGCGCCGACAAGCGGACGGATGTAGCCCTGATCAAGATCGAGGCGACGGCGCTGCCGACCGTTCGCCTGGGCGACCCGAGCGTTCTCAAGGTGGGCGAGTGGGTGATCGCCATCGGTTCCCCGTTCGGCTTCGACAACAGTGTCACGGCGGGGATTGTCAGCGCTAAGGGACGTTCGCTGCCGCAGGAGAACTACGTGCCCTTCATCCAGACCGATGTCGCGGTCAACCCCGGCAATTCAGGCGGGCCGCTGTTCAATATGAAAGGCGAGGTGGTCGGTATCAACTCACAGATCTACAGTCGTTCGGGTGGCTTCATGGGCATTTCCTTCGCCATTCCGATCGATGTGGCGATGGACGTGCAAACCCAGCTGCGTGCGACCGGCAAGGTGAGTCGCGGTCGGATCGGTGTCGTCATCCAGGATCTGACCAAGGATCTGGCCGAGTCTTTTGGTCTGAGCAAGGCGCAGGGGGCGGTGGTGAATGCCGTCGAGAAGGGCGGGCCGGCCGAGAAGGCGGGCATCGAGCCGGGTGATGTGATCCTGAAGTTCGACGGCAAGGCGATCACCGGTTCCGGCGACTTGCCACGTATGGTCGGAGCCACCCGACCGGGAGCCCGGGTGACGGTCCAGGTGTGGCGAAAAGGGACAACCAAGGATCTGGCGCTGGTCGTCGCCGAAATCCCGGACGAGAAGCTTGCCGCCGGTAGCAGTCGCGCTGCGAAGCCGGTCGAAAAGGTGGCCAATCGGCTTGGCCTGGTGGTGTCCGAACTCACTGCAGAGCAGAAACGCGAGCTCAAGGTCAATGGCGGCCTGGTCATTCAGGAAGTGCGCAGCAATTCGGCACGCGCTGATCTGCGGCCGGGCGACGTGATCCTGGCGCTCTTTGCGCGTGGCGAGAGCACGGAGATACGTAGCGTTCAGCAGTTCAACAGCCTCCTGGCGCAGTTCGACAAGGCCGCCAACGTGACGCTGCTCGTTCGCCGTGGCGACGTACAGACCTTCGTCACCGTGAAAGGCCTGCCCGACCGGCGCGCCGAGTGAGTCAGTCACCGATATTGACGCTCGTTTCGCGCAGCTACTGTCATCTCTGCCAGGAGATGGAGGTGGCGCTGCGGCCGTTGCTGGCTGAGTTCGACATCGACCTCGAGGTGCTCGATGTGGACGCCGATCCGACGCTTGAGGCCTTGTACGATGAACTCGTACCCGTGCTGCTGCATGATGGCGAGGAACTCTGCCATTACTTCCTCGACGACCGCAAAGTCCGTGATTATTTGGGCGAAATCCGCTAGAATCCGCGCCTTCAGGCAGTTCGACCAAGGGTGCCCGCCGCCGGCACCCTTTTTTTCAGCGGCTGCGCGGTCGCAACAGAGCCCACACGATGCCCATGCAACACATCCGCAATTTTTCCATCATCGCGCATATCGATCACGGCAAGTCGACACTTGCCGACCGCATCATCCATCTTTGCGGCGGCCTTTCCGATCGCGAGATGGAGGCGCAGGTGCTGGACTCGATGGATATCGAGCGCGAGCGCGGCATCACCATCAAGGCGCAGACCGCGGCACTGCAATACCGGGCGCGTAGCGGCGAGACCTACAACCTGAACCTGATCGACACGCCGGGACACGTCGATTTCTCTTACGAGGTGTCGCGTTCGCTGTCCGCCTGCGAGGGGGCCTTGCTGGTGGTCGATGCGTCGCAGGGCGTTGAAGCCCAGACCGTAGCCAATTGCTATACGGCCATCGAACTGGGCGTCGACGTTCTACCCGTCCTGAACAAGATCGATCTTCCCTCGGCAATGCCGGACAACGCGCGCCAGGAGATCGAAGACGTGATCGGCATCGATGCGTCCGAGGCAGTTCTGGCGTCGGCGAAGACCGGCGTCGGGGTCGAAGACATCCTCGAAGCGATCATCGAGCGGATCCCCCCGCCCAAGGGCAATCAGGATGCGCCGCTCAAGGCGCTGCTGGTGGATGCCTGGTTCGACAACTACGTGGGTGTGGTCATGCTGGTGCGGGTCTTTGACGGCACGCTGCGCCCCAAGGACAGGATTCGCCTGATGGCCTCGGGGTCTACCCACCTCTGCGAACAGGTCGGCGTGTTCACCCCCAAGGCGGTGCCGCGTGACGCCCTGCGCGCTGGCGAGGTCGGTTACGTGATCTCGGGAATCAAGGAACTGCAGGCGGCCAAGGTCGGCGATACGCTGACCTTGCTGGACCGGCCGGCCAGCGAGGCCTTGCCGGGGTTCAAGGAAATCAAGTCGCAGGTCTTCGCCGGACTCTATCCGGTCGAGTCGAACCAGTACGATTCCCTGCGCGAGTCGCTCGAGAAACTCAAGCTGAACGATGCGTCGCTGCGCTACGAGCCCGAGGTTTCGCAGGCGCTCGGTTTCGGCTTTCGCTGCGGGTTTCTCGGCCTGTTGCATATGGAGATCGTCCAGGAGCGTCTCGAGCGCGAGTTCGACCAGGACCTGATCACCACGGCGCCGACCGTCGTCTACGAAGTAGTGCTGCGTGACGGCAGCCTGATCAACGTCGAAAACCCGGCCAAGCTCCCCGAACTGTCGAAGATCGAGGAGATTCGCGAGCCGATCATCACCATCACGGTGTTCGTGCCACAGGACTACCTCGGCAACGTGATCACGCTGTGCAATCAGAAGCGCGGCAATCAGGTAGACATGACCTATCATGGTCGCCAGGTGCAACTGGTCTACGAAATGCCGATGGCCGAAGTGGTGATGGACTTTTTCGACCGTCTGAAGTCCGTCTCGCGCGGCTACGCGTCGCTCGATTACGACTTCAAGGAGTATCGCGCGGCCGATGTCGTGAAGCTCGACATTCTGATCAACGGCGAGAGGGTTGATGCCCTGTCGGTCATTCTGCATCGCGCGAACTCGATCTATCGTGGCCGCGAACTGGCCGCCAAGATGCGCGAGCTGATTCCGCGTCAGATGTACGATGTTGCCATTCAGGCTGCCATCGGTGCCAACATCATCGCCCGCGAGAACGTCAAGGCGATGCGCAAGGACGTGCTGGCCAAGTGCTACGGCGGCGACATCACGCGCAAGAAGAAACTGCTCGAGAAACAGAAGGCAGGCAAGAAACGCATGAAGCAGGTCGGTTCGGTGGAGATTCCACAAGAGGCGTTCCTTGCCGTGCTGCGGGTCGGCAAGTAGAGGAGTGAACGAGTGAACTTTGCACTGATCCTGCTGATCCTGTTGCTGATCAGCGGTGCCATCTGGGCGGCGGACGCCTTCGTCCTCCGCAAGCGCCGTCCGGCTGACGCCAAGGACCCGTGGTGGGTCGAGTACGGGGCCAGCTTCTTCCCGGTCATTCTGGTAGTCTTCCTGCTCCGTTCGTTTCTTGTCGAGCCGTTCAAGATTCCCTCGGGATCGATGATTCCGACCTTGCAGGTCGGCGACTTCATCCTGGTGAACAAATACACCTACGGCATTCGCCTGCCGGTCGCCAACTGGAAAATCATCGACGTCAATAGTCCGCAACGTGGCGACGTGATGGTCTTCCGTTATCCCGAGGATCCTTCCCTCGACTATATCAAGCGGGTGGTCGGCGTGCCGGGTGATCGGATCGCCTACCAGAACAAGAAGCTGACGATCAATGGCGAGCCGGTACCGACAACGAAAGTCGACGATTACCTGCACCCGGAGCGCCTGTACTATTCGCGGCAATATACCGAAAAGCTGGGTGAAACCGAGCATCGGACGCTCAATGACGAGGATGCACCCCCCTTCGTTCCCGGTCCCGTGCAGTTTCCCAATCGCCAGAATTGTTCCTACAATAGTGTGGGGGTGACTTGCACCGTCCCACCGGGGCACTACTTCGTGATGGGCGATAATCGCGACAATAGCCGCGACAGTCGCTTCTGGGGCTTCGTTCCGGAACAGAATATCGTCGGCAGGGCTTTTTTCATCTGGTTGAACTTCAGTGATTTCAAACGGATTGGCTCGTTCAGGTAAGGAGTGCTGGTCATGAATCGTCAGCGTGGTTTGGCGCTTTCCGCCTTGCTGCTCTGGGGCGTGGTGATTGCCCTGGTGTCCATCATCGTCATCCGGATCCTTCCCGAGGTCACCGAATACTACAAGATCAGACAGGCGGTCAAAGCAGTCGCCAGCGAGTCGAGTGGCAAGACGGTTCCGGAGATTCGCCAGGCCTTCGGCAAGTACGCCGAGGTGGAGCATGTCAAGACCATCGGACCCGCGGACCTGGACGTCTTCAAGGAAGAGAATCAGATCGTCGTGGCCTTCGCCTACGAGAAGCGTATTCCGCTGATCGCCAATGTCAGTCTGCTGATCGACTTTCACGGTTCATCGTCGGGGCGCAATCTGGGCCAATGATCGACTCTCGACTCGAGCGGGGGCTCGGTTATACGTTTCGCGATCGTGCGCTCCTCCAGACAGCCCTGACGCACCGCAGCTACAGTTCGCCGCACAATGAGCGACTCGAGTTTCTCGGTGATGCCATTCTCAACGCCGTTATCGCGCGCTCCCTGTTCGAGCGCTTTCCGACCCTTCCTGAAGGCGACCTCTCACGCCTGCGGGCACAACTGGTGCGCCAGGACGGCCTGCACCAGCAGGCTTTGGCGCTCTCGCTCGGTGACTTTCTGCGTCTCGGCGAGGGCGAGCAAAAAAGCGGCGGACAACAGCGACCGTCGATCCTTGCCGATGGCCTGGAAGCGCTGTTCGGTGCTCTTTGGCTCGACGCCGGTTTTGAAGCGGCCGGCGAAGTCATCAATCGCCTGTATGAGTCGATGCTGAAGCAGCTGATTCCCGGACAGGGCACCAAGGACGCCAAGACACGCTTGCAGGAGTATCTGCAGGGCCGGCGGCTTGCCTTGCCGCAGTACGCCTTGACCGGCGCGGAGGGCGAGGCGCACGCCCAGCACTTCACCGTCACCTGTGTGATCGACGCCCTGCGCATCCGCACCGAGGGCAGCGGCAGCAACCGCCGAGCGGCCGAGCAGATCGCGGCAGAGCGTGCGCTGGACACCCTGGGCAGCCCATGAGCGAGATTCGGTCCGGACAGATTGCCATCATCGGCCGCCCGAATGTCGGCAAGTCGACCTTGCTCAATGCGCTGATCGGCGAAAAGCTCAGTATCGTCTCGCGGCGCGCGCAAACGACCCGCCACCGGATCATCGGTATCCTGACGCGAGCGGACACGCAGTACGTCTTCGTCGACACACCCGGTTTTCAGACCCGGTACGGCAATGCCCTGAATCAGGTGATGAATCGTGGCGTCCGGCAGGCACTGGCCGAAGTCGATGTCGTACTGTTCGTCGTCGAGGCTGGTCGGTTTGACGAGCGCGACCGGGCGGTACGCCAGCTTGTCCCCTCGGACTGTCCGCTGATCATCGTCGTCAACAAGATCGATCAGTTGAAGGACAAGGCGCGGCTGCTGCCGTTTCTCGCCGATCTGGCGCGAGAAGGTGATTTTGCGGCCATCGTGCCGGTCAGCGCCACGCGTGGTGCGCAACTCGATGAACTGCTGGCAGAAACTCGCAAGCATCTACCGAACAACGAGTTTCTGTTCGGCGAGGACGAGATCACCGACCGCAGCGAGAGGTTCCTGGCCGCCGAGTACATTCGCGAAAAGCTGTTTCGCCTGATCGGCGATGAGTTGCCTTATGCCGCGACCGTCGAAGTGGAAAAGTTCGTCGTCGATGGCGAGTTGCGCCGGATCAGCGCGGCGATTGTCGTCGATCGCGAGGGGCACAAGGCGATCATCATCGGTAGTGGCGGCGAGACGGTCAAACGGATCGCTTCCGAGGCGCGCCAGGACATGGAGCGCATGTTTGGTGGCCCGGTCTTTCTCGAGGTTTTCGTCAAGGTCAAGTCGGGTTGGGCCGACGATGAGCGACTGCTCAAGAGCCTTGGCTACGAGTAGCCGGGGTTCTCGGTGATGGCTGACGAGCGAGTCGGCACGTGAATCAGCGGCACAAGGTAGATGCTCAGCCGGCTTTCGTACTGCACGCTTACCCTTACAGTGAAACCAGCCTGATCATTGATGTTTTCTCGCGTGACTTTGGTCGCGTTGCGCTGCTCGCACGTGGCGCACGGCGGCCGCGATCGGTGCTGCGTGGCGTTCTGCTCGCCTTCCAGCCCTTGGAACTCGCTTGGGCCGGCAGAGGTGAGGTGCAAACCCTGATGAAAGCCGAGTGGCAGGGCGGTCAGCCGCTGCTGGCGGGAAAGTCCTTGTTCTGTGGCTACTACCTCAATGAACTGCTGATGAACCTGCTGCCGCGCGAAGATGCGCATGCGCGACTGTTCGCCGTCTATGCCGAAACGCTGCGCCGCTTCGCCGACGGCGCGCAGGAGGCCGACTTGCGCTGCTTCGAACGGGCCTTGCTGCAGGAGCTGGGTTACGGCCTGCTGCTCGAGACCGATGCCGAGGGTGTCGCAGTCGAGGCCGACGGCGACTACGCCTATGAGATCGAGCGTGGCCCGGTGCGGCTGCAGCGACCCGGCGGCTCGGCGCTCTCGGTCAGCGGCAGGACGCTGATCGACCTGGCGCGGGAGGACTTTTCCGATCCGCGCTCGCTGAGCGAAGCCAAGCAGTTGATGCGGACATTGATCGGCCACTATACCGGCGGCAGGAGTCTCGCCAGCCGCAGGATTTTCAGGGAGTTACGGGAGTCATGATCGAACTTGGCGTTAACATCGACCATGTGGCGACGATCCGGCAGGCGCGCTGCACCTACGAGCCTGACCCGGTCTGGGCGGCGGTTGAAGCGCACCTGGGCGGTGCTGACGGAATCACCATCCACCTGCGTGAGGACCGGCGCCACATTCAGGACGCCGACGTCGAGAAACTGCGCGAGCTGGCGCAGATCAAGCTCAATCTCGAAATGGCGGCGACCGACGAGATGCTTGCCATCGCCTGCCGGATCAAACCGCAAATGGCGATGCTGGTACCCGAAGGCCGGCACGAAGTGACCACTGAAGGCGGCCTCGACATTCTGGCCCAGGAAGAGCGGCTGCGTGCAGCGGTCCAGCGCCTGGCCGATGCCGGGATCGTCACCAGCGTCTTCATCGATGCCGATCCGGCGCAGGTGGAAGCGGCTGCGCGCATCGGCGCACGTGTGTGCGAGCTACATACCGGCCCCTATGCCCATGCTTTCTACCATCAGGGGCGGGATGCCGAAAGCCCTGCCGTCGTCGGCGAGCTCGACAAGATTCGCCGCGCCGGCGAGACCATACGCCAGCTCGGCATGCGCTTCAACGCCGGGCATGCGTTGAACTACTTCAACGTCCAGCCGGTGGCGCGTCTGGCGGGTATCCGGGAACTGCACATCGGGCACGCGATCATCAGCAGGGCCGTCTTCGTCGGTTTGCGGGAGGCGGTCCGGGAAATGAAGCGCTTGCTGCGCGAGGCACAGGAGCGTTCGCGATGATTACCGGCATCGGTACCGATATCGTCACCATCGCGCGTCTCACCGGATTGCATGCGCGACACGGCCAGCGTGCCGTCGCGAGACTGCTGTCGGCGCGCGAGTGTGCCGAGTTCGCCGGCACACGCGATCCCGGACGTTTTCTCGCCAAGCGCTTCGCTGCCAAGGAGGCCTTCGGCAAGGCTCTGGGTACCGGCCTGATCGCCCCGGCGACGCTGCCGAACATCGGTGTCGCACATGATGCGCTGGGCCGGCCGCTTTTCGAGTACGCAACGCCGCTAGCGGTACATCTCGCGCAGCGTGGGTTGTTCGCCCACCTCTCGATCAGTGATGAGCAGGACTACGCCATCGCCTTCGTGATCATGGAGCAGACATGAATACGACCGCGAGCCTGCCTCTCGGGCCGCTGATGATCGACGTCGCGGGCGTGCAGTTGACCGATCTCGAACGGGAACGCCTCGGCCATCCTCTGGTTGGCGGCCTGATACTGTTTGCACGCAACTACCAGTCGCCACAGCAGCTCGCGCGGCTGACGGCAGAGATCCATGCTCTGCGTTCGCCGCCCTTGCCGATCGCCATCGACCACGAGGGGGGCCGGGTGCAACGCTGTCGGGAGGGGTTCACGCGTCTGCCGCCGATGCGCCGTCTCGGTGAACTCTGGGACCGCGATCCCCAGGCGGCGCTGACGGCAGCCCGGCAAGTGGCTTACGTGCTGGCGGCCGAATTACGTGCCTGCGGCGTCGACCTGTCGTTTACGCCGGTTCTCGACCTCGACTGGGGGCGCAGTAGCGTCATCGGTGATCGCTCGCTTCACGGCGATCCAGCAGTCGTCGCTGAACTCGCCGGCGCGCTGATCGCGGGCTTGCGCAGCGCCGGCATGGCCGCTTGTGGCAAGCATTTTCCCGGTCATGGCTGGGTCGAGGCCGACTCGCACATCGCCCTGCCCATCGACCAGCGTCGGCTGGACGAGCTGACTCCGGACATCGCGCCCTATCGTCGGCTGAGTCTGGACGCCGTCATGCCGGCGCACGTCATCTACAGCCAGGTAGACGATCGGCCGGCCGGTTTTTCGCCGGTCTGGATGCGGCTGCTGCGCGACGAGCTGGGCTTTGCGGGTGTGATCTTCAGCGACGATCTGTCGATGGCGGCTGCCGGCGTTGCCGGCGGCATCATCGATCGTTGCACGGCGGCATGGAACGCCGGCTGCGACCTCCTGCTGGTGTGCAACTCGCCGGAGGCGGTCGGTGAGTTGTTGGCCACCTGGCGGCCGCTAGCCGATGCGCAGCGGGCTCTCCGGGTCGAACGTCTGTGCCCGGTCACCAGCGCACTCGACTGGCCAAAGCTGCAGCAGGATCCTGCCTACCTGACCGGCGTTACCTGGGCGGAACGGCTGTTGGCGTGAGCTGGCGGACGCGGCAGACCGCTGCGGCTCCGGCTGTCGCTGTCTGTCGAGGCGGCGCGTGCAAACGCGCCGGCCGACCTGTCACGGCTACCTGACGCGCGAACGGTACTCGTGGCTGCGTGTGTCGATGTCGATCTTGTCGCCGATCTCGATGAAAGCGGGAACCGGCAGTTCGAAACCGGTCGCCAGCCGGGCCGGCTTCATCACCTTGCCCGAGGTGTCGCCCTTGACCGCAGGTTCCGTGTAGACCACTTCGCGGACCACGCTGGTCGGCAGTTCGATGGAGATGGCCTTGCCGTTGTAAAAAACGGCCTCGCAGGGCATGCCGTCTTCAAGGTAGTTCAGCGCGTCGCTCATGCAGTCGGCTTCGATCTCGTACTGGTTGTATTCGGCGTCCATGAACACGTAGAGGGGATCGGCGAAGTACGAGTAGCTGACTTCCTTGCGCTCGAGCTGGATGACGTCGAACTTGTCGTCGGCGCGATAGACGGTCTCGCTGGGCGACTCGGTCAGCAGGTTCTTCATCTTCATCTTGACGACCGACGCGTTGCGGCCCGACTTGACGTATTCCGACTTGAGAACGACCATCGGGTTGTTGCCGACCATGAAGACGTTGCCTGCGCGAAGCTCTTGTGCGGTTTTCATAGTACGTTCCAGGAAACGGGTGAGAAAAACGAACGATTATAACTTGGAACGGCTGAAGCGAATCAGCCGGGTGCAGAGATCGTCCTGTTCGGCGAGTCCCGCGTCCCAGCGGTGCGCGTGTTCGTCCAGGCTGTCGAGGCTGGCGGCAAGGTCGCGCCAGTGCGTGACGGCAAGGCTTCCTTTGTTCCATGCCTGCCAGAAGTCGCGTAGCACAGCGCCTGTCGTGTTCGGCAGGCTGGCGCCGTAAAGCGTCAGGAAGGCGTCGAGCTTGCGCAGGTGCGTGGCGTCTTCCTGCGGGTAGGCCTGCCAGACGAGGGGCCGTGCTGCCCACTGGGCGCGGACGAAGGAATCCTCGCCGCGGACGAAGTTCAGGCGGCACAGCCAGAGCAGCTGATCATAGCGGTCCTGTTGCAGGAACGGCAGGATACGCAGTTCGAGTGCGCCGCGTCGGAGGCTCTGGCCAGCCGTGAGTGCCTGCCCGGCGTACGCCGCCATCGCCGGTAGTGTGCTTGATAGCGGGGCCGCGCAGCAGACCGGCGTCTCCGACGCTTCCCAGGCGCTCAGCAGGTCGCCGATCGCCGGATTCTCGTAGGCGAACAGGGAGACCAGCAGCGCATCGCCGGTCGGTGGCGGGAAGCCGACGTCGTTCCACAGGGCCAGCTGCCGGTCAGCGCTGGCGAGGAAATTCTGCCTGCGCGTCCGCAGCTCGCCTTCGCGCAACAGTCCGCCGGTGTCGTGGCGGAAACCGGGAAAAAAGAAATACTTGATCAGCGGCAGTTGCGGGTAGGGCGACGGCAGCGCGTGCCAGCCGGCTACCCAGTCCTCGGCGCTCAGGTAGTCGAGGTTGAGCCACACTGGCGGCGGCGACTGCTTCGCCATGGCTTCGACGAACGACTCGGGGATCCGGCAGGCGAAGGTTTCGAGGACGACGCGCGCCGGGTCGACGCGGGGAAAATCGCCGTCCCAACGCCTGACCTCGATTCCCTGCCGATGCTGGATCGACAGCGCCGGGTTCACCTCCGGACAGAGCAGGTGGAAACTGGTCAGGTTGTCCACCCACAGACGCACACGCAACGCGTGTTCGCCGGTCATCTGGCGGGCCAGGCGCCAGCAGACGCCGATGTCGCCAAGGTTGTCGATTACCTTGCAGAACACATCCCAGTCGGGTCGGCTGGTCGCGAGAGGGTCAACGGGCGGCAGGGCGGGGGCAGGTGAGCGTGATAACATCGAAGTCACTATCCTACGTCAGCCGGCGGCTGCCGTGCATCCACATGAACGAACCCTTCGACGCCAAGTCCCTGCTGAGCACGCTGACCGAACTGCCGGGTGTCTACCGGATGCTCGATCGCGCCGGCAATGTGCTCTACGTGGGCAAGGCGAAGAACCTCCGCAAGCGGGTCGCCTCCTACTTTCGGGAGAACCATGCCAGTCCGCGCATCGCGCTGATGGTGGCACAGATCGCTCGCGTCGAGACGACAGTAACGCGTTCCGAGGCCGAGGCTCTGCTGCTCGAAAACAATCTCATCAAGAGCCTGTCGCCCCGCTACAACATACTGTTTCGTGACGACAAGTCCTATCCCTATATCGTGCTGAGCCACGACAGTGCACCGCGGTTGGGGTTTTTCCGCGGCGCTACCGACAAGCGGGCAGACTATTTCGGTCCGTTTCCGTCGTCGTCGGCGGTGCGTGACAGCATCCACCTGCTGCAGAAAATGTTTCGCCTGCGCACTTGCGAGAATCCGGTGTTCAACAACCGCTCGCGGCCGTGCCTGCTCCACCAGATCAAACGTTGCTCGGGCCCCTGCGTCGGCCTGATCGAGCCTGAACGCTATGCCGAGGACGTGCAGATGGCCGTGATGTTTCTGCAAGGCCGCCAGCAGGACGTGATCGGCCGCTTGTCGACAGCCATGGATGAGGCCGCAGAGAAACTCGCCTTCGAGCAGGCTGCCGTCTATCGCGACCAGATCCAGTCACTCCGGCAAGTGCAGGAGAAGCAATACGTCGAGAGCGGCACCGACGCGGATGTGGACATCGTCGCCGCTGTTGACGGCGACGGCCTGATCTGCGTGAACCTGGCGATGGTGCGTGGCGGCCGACATCTCGGCGACCGGCCGCAGTTTCCCGCGAACACGGCCGATTCGTCGCCGCACGAGGCCTTGGCCGCCTTCCTCTATCAGCATTATCTGGCGCACCCCATCCCGGCGCGTATTCTGGTCAATCTGCCCCTCGCGGATGGCGAAGTGGCCGGCTGGCTCAGCGAAATGGCCGGTCGGCCGATCAGGCTTGGCGAGGCCAGGTTGACCACGCAACGCGTCTGGGTGGAAATGGCCGAGCAGAGCGCCCGGCTGGCGATCACCACGCGTCGCGTTGCGCTGTCCCGGCAGGAAGCGCGCCTTGAATCGCTCTGCAGCACGCTGGGTCTCGAAGCCGAGGAGGGGATGCGTATCGAATGCTTCGATATCAGCCATACGCAGGGAGACGCCACAGTGGCGGCATGTGTCGTCTACCAGGGTGGGGGAATGCGCAAGTCAGAGTACCGGCGCTTCAACATTCGTGATGTCCAGCCGGGCGACGATTACGCGGCGATGCGGCAGGCCGTGCAGCGGCGCTACGAGAAGCTGGTTTCCGGCAGCGGTGTGGCGCCGGCGCTGATCCTGATCGACGGCGGCAGCGGACAGGTAAAGGTCGCCGCCGCCGCGCTCGCCGACCTCGGCCTGTCGCAGCTGCCGCTGCTCGGCGTCGCCAAGGGCGAGGCGCGCAAGCCGGGATTGGAGACGCTGGTTTTCGCGGACGCTCGCGAGCCGTTACAATTGACCCCTGAACATCCCGCCCTGCACCTGATCCAGGAAATTCGCGACGAGGCGCACCGTTTTGCGGTGACCGGACATCGCGCCAGCCGCGGCAAGACAGGGCGAACTTCCCGGCTGGAAGGGATAGTGGGCATTGGACCCAAACGGCGCAAGGCATTGATTGCCCGTTTTGGTGGTTTGCAGGGCATTTCGGATGCCGGCGTTGACCAATTGACAGCAGTTCCGGGAATCAGCCGGGAACTGGCCGAGAAAATTTACGCGTCTTTGCATTGATGCCACTGAACACACCGATTCTTCTCACCTGGCTCCGGATCATCCTGATTCCGCTGATGATCGCCGTTTACTACGTTCCCGGCTCCTGGCTCCAGGTCGTCGGCCGTGACCTCGCCGCGACGCTGGTTTTCGTGGTGGCAGCGGTCACTGACTGGCTCGACGGCTATCTCGCGCGGCGCTGGCAGCAGACGTCGGCTTTCGGTGCTTTTCTCGACCCGGTGGCGGACAAGCTGATGGTTGCCGCCGCACTGATCGTCCTGGTGCAACTGGGCCGGCTCGACGCCATCCTGGCAACGATCATCATCGGCCGGGAGATTACGATTTCGGCCCTGCGCGAGTGGATGGCCCAGATTGGCGCCCACCGCAGCGTTGCCGTATCGATGATCGGCAAGATCAAGACCAGCGCGCAGATGATAGCCATCCCCCTGCTGCTCTATCAGGCGCCGGTCAGTGGTTTCGACGTCTTTCAGGCCGGCACCTGGCTGATCTACGTGGCGGCCGTACTGACCCTCTGGTCGATGGGTTATTACATGCGAATGGCGTGGCCGCACCTGATTGAAGAGGACCGGCGGCGCTAGCGGGGAGCCGCAAAAGGCGACATCGGGGGTGCCCGGCGGCGCCCGACCGGGGAAGAATGCGTTGACAGCAATGGGCAGGCCTTTATAATGCGCACTCGCTTCACGCGGGAGTAGCTCAGTTGGTAGAGCGATACCTTGCCAAGGTATAGGTCGAGAGTTCGAGACTCTTCTCCCGCTCCAGATTTTCTGCCGGACGTTCCGTGTTCTTCGGACCTGACGGCGCTCCTGTCATCAGATGGGCGCGGCGCGATAGCAAAGCGGTTATGCACCGGATTGCAAATCCGTGTAGGTGGGTTCGACTCCCGCTCGCGCCTCCAATAACTATAACAAAATCAATCGGTTGCCAGTCACCTGAGGCCTGCCCCGGGTTCTTCTTGGGCTTAATCCCGGTTCAAATCCGCTTCACGCTACCTCGTCCGGGTAGCGCTGCTACCCGCCAACGGATGGTGCAGGGCGTTTAGGCGAGTACAAGCGCGTCTTCTCATGGCGTCCATTTAGAAACGTGGCGAGCGGTTCCAGCTGCCTGTCGGAAGTAGGCTGCAGGACGAACGTGGCGTGATGGCTCTGCACTCGGCGGCATCGCCAGAGCGCGGGGCAACTGCCGCGACACGGCTGGGCATCGCCGGGCATGGCGAGTGTCCGAGCTTGCCTGAACGCATGCAGTGTCGATTTCGCCCATAGGGCAACCGACACTCGCGGCTCGCATGGACCGGCAGTGGACCATGCCGCGTCCGACGGGCAAGCCCGCAATCATCGTAGCGACATCATCGTGGCCGGGGCTGATTCTCGTCCGCCTCATTCCTCTGGATCAAGGCGTCAACAATCAAGGAACGGGGGTGAATGGCCAGGCGGCCTTGAAGCCCTCAATCAGGTTCTCGCAGCACTGCCGCAAGTGGTCGCGCAACAGCATGACCAGCGGCGACAACTGGCGACGATCGGCACAGACCAGCGACAATGGCGCCGCCTCGGTCGTCCATTCGGTACAGAGCGGCACCAGAAGGCCGGCCGCTATGCTCTTGCCGACATCCAGCGCCGACTTGTAGGCAATGCCGTGGCCAGCAAGGGCCCAGCGATGCACGACATCACCGTCGTCAGCGATCCGGTTCCCGTTTACGGTTACCACGATCTCCTTCCCCTCCAGGCTGAAGCGCCAATGCTCGTGCAGGGCGTTCCCGAGACGAAATCGCAGGCAGTTGTGGCGAGACAGGTCCCCCGGAACGGCCGGTACGCCGTGGCGCGCCAGGTAGTTCGGCGCTGCACAGAGAACACGCCGGTTGCCGGACAGGATGGGCAGCGCGACCAACCCCGAATCCGCCATGTCCGTATAGCGAATGGCAATGTCGACTGGTTGCCGGTAGAGGTCTGCCGGGCGATCGGAAACATGCGTGCGCAGCGTGACGTCGGGGTGTTGAAGCAGGAAGCTGTCGAGCCAGGCCAGCAGATGATTCCTTCCAAGGTCCGAGGGCATCGATACGCGCAACTCCTCGCGCAGGCTGCCGCGCACCTGGGCAATGTCCTCGAGCGCATCACTCAGTCCAGCCAGTGCGCAACGGGCTGCCGGCAAAAGGCGTTCTCCCGGCGGACTCAGACGCAGGCTCCTCGTGGAGCGTACGAGCAATAGCGCGCCCAGATCGGACTCCAGCCGTTTCAGGCTGGTACTGGCTACCGCAGGAGACAATCCGAGCATTTGGGCCGCGGTCGAGAGGCTCCCGCTGTCGGCAGCCAGCACGAAGACGCGGAGATCCTGCAGATTCCTGATTTTCAATTTTCGATTAAGAGTGTTTCGTCATGGCGCTAGTGTAAGGTCGAAAGCCGCTGACCGATACTGCGGCTGACGCAACCTCAGACAAATGTGGCGGCAGACTTGAGCGAGCTGACGCTGTTTTCTGATGAGCGCCTGCTGTCTGGCGATCCCTGGCAATGTCGTCAGTCGCGCTCGCGAGTCCGATCGGCGCCGACCGCGCGGAGCGCTTCGCAGCAGTGAGGAAGGTGACCTTCCGCGGAAACTCTTTCCGTGTGAGTGTTTTCATTGACCCATCGGGAGCGGAGGAAGATGCTTCCCCGATACATCAGGAGCCCGAGCATGTCTGGCAACATCAAATTCACTCTCGTCCTTGCCTTTGCCGCCCTTCTCTCCACATCGTCCGCCTTTGCCTACAACGACTCCAGTGCCCGCAGCGACTGCCTGGGCAAGGTGGTGCACTGGGGTTCGGTCTATTCGAATCCGCACGACGTCCGCAGCGACGAAACGGGTTACAGATCCTACAACGTCAGCGGACTGGTCAATGACCGCGATGGTCGCGAGTACCGCTTCGACTGCCGTGTCGAGGATCGCGAAGTGGTGAACTGGAACGTCAATTCCGGAAGCAGCGACCGCGACGACAAGAAAAAGAGCCGCAACAAGGCCCTGGCAATCGGTGCGGGCATCGCCGGTGCCGCCGCGCTGATCGCCATCCTGGCTTCCAGCAAGAGCAAGGACGGCGAACACGACGAAAAGCGCGCTGAATACAATTCCGGCAAGGGAACCCCTTTCGAAGACATGCGCTTTCTGAAAACGGAATGCAAGCGCGTCCTCACCGCCCATCTGAACAACGATCACGGCGATGTGCAGAGCCTGGAACTCGAGCATCCCAGTCTGAACGGCCGGACGCTCAGCGGCGACGGCAGCGTTGCTTTCAGCGACGGCGGCGATCGTCACCTGGCATTCTCCTGTGCCTTCGACCGTGCCGGCAATATTTACGATGGCAGGTACAGCTATCGCCACGCCGGCAGCCGCTAGACCCGCCATCAGAGCGATGCCCGTCGTCGAGTTCAAGCTCGGCCTGCGCGGCAACGCGACAGTGCCGCCGTGCGCGGAAGAGGCATGGTGCGGCTACATCGGCAGGCTGATCCGCGCCGGCAGCGTCTCCGGAGCGAACACGCCCGCGTTCGACTGCAGCAAGGTCCGCGCCGGCGGCTCGGAAACCGTGGTCTACCGCGACCCGGGGCAGCGGATATTTTTGTCGTCCAGTTTGGACAGGTCAGCCAACGACTGCTCGAATGGTTAGTGAGGAGAACCAATGAAGAAGCGCGTGCCGGTTGTTCCGTCTTTCATCGCCTGCGCGCTGGGCTTGCCAATGGCTGTGCTTGCGCAGGGACCGACCTTCAACTGCGCGAAAGCAACGGGCGAGGTTGAAACGCTGATCTGCAGCGATGCATCACTGGCGGCTCTCGACCGCAAGCTCGACGAGGCCTACAAGGCGGCCGCGGCGAAGGCCAAGGGCAAGCTTGCGACGCGGCTGCGCGAGGAGCAGCGCGGCTGGGTCAAGGGCCGCAACGACTGCTGGAAGGCGCAGGACAAGACCTGGATTACGGCGACCTGGACCGTCGACACGGTCAAGGGGTGCGTCGATGCCCAGTACCGGCTCCGCACCTCGGAATTGCAAGCGGTCTGGCAACTGGTGCCGCCGAAGACGGTCTTCCATGCCTGCCAGAACAACCCCGCCAACGAGGTGGTGGCAAACTTCTTCGCCACCGACCCGGCCACGATTCGACTGGAGCGCGGCGATCGTACCGTGACGATGTGGCTCGTCGGCTCTGTGAGCGATGGGAAGTACGAAGGCCAGAATGTCAGCCTCGTGCATCAGGGCAACGAGCTGAAGGTGAGCTGGCTGAACACCAATACCGGCAAGACCGACGAACTGCAATGCAAGGCGAAGTAACACGATGACCACAACCAAGTCGACCACAACCACATCCAGCACCAGCAACTGGTCAGCGCGTCTGAATGGCGCGTTCTGGCTGGCGCTGATCCTGTTCGCACTGGCCGGCCTGCTGGTGGTGGGCAAGCTGCCGCTATGGATCGTCAGCATGGTCGTCGCCGCGGGCGTCGCACTGGGCGCGATTCTGTTCCTCCTGCGCTGGCTGGCCAAGCGGCGCGACCCGGCCTACTCGCCTGGCCGGTCCTTCGGCGCCTTCGCGCTCGCCGGCGCGCTGGGCATGCTGGGGCTGGCCTCGCTGCCGGTGTTCTACCTGGCCTTCTGGGTTCAGAGCGGGCCGACCGCGGTGCCGCTGGCCACGCTGTCCAACGGCCAGAAGACGGTGGTCTTCCAGGGCATGCAGCACATCGGCTCGGAGGATTTCTACAAGTCGGTGGTCTTCGACCTGGAGCAGGCGCTCGCGGATGGCTACACGCTGTTCTACGAGGGCGTGACGCCCGTGGACGGGCGGCCCGACCTAACCGACTGGTTCAACCAGACCCTGCGGGGCAGCAAGCAGGACCTCAGCGCCGGCTACAAGAAGATGGCCGAGCAATGCGGCCTGAGCTTCCAGCTGAACTACTTCGACCCCATCAAGGCCGACATGGCGATCCACCCGTCGCGGCACATCACCGCCGACACGAACTTCCTCGAGATGAAGACCGAGTACGACCGCCTGCTGCGCGAAGACCCAGCCTTCGCCGCTGGCATGGCGGCCAAGGCAGCCAAGGCCAAGCAGGCGACGTCCGATCCCGGCGGCGATCCGTTCGCGCTCTTCCTCGGCATCGTGGAAGGGGCCACCCCCGAGCAGAAGAAGCTCGCCGGCATCGTCTGCCGCGGCGTGCTCGGCATGGCCGTCTCCGGCGCGCTCGGCGAAGAGAAGGATCCGTCCAACCGCATCATCGTCGACTTCCGAAACAGGGCGCTCGCCCGCTTCGTCGACGAATCGAAGTCCGACAAGATCTACATCACCTATGGCGCGGCGCACTTTCCTGGTTTCTTCGCTGAACTGCAGAAGCGCGACCCGAAGTTCGCTATCCGCGCGGTCAAGGGCGTGCGCCCGATGACGCTCCCGGACGAGGTCAACCTGGCTCCATCGGCCGTTTCCGGCTCGCGGGGTTGATTTCGGCAGCAAGAGGCGGCATGAGCAAGAGCGCGGAATCCGAAGTCGCCCACTGGCTCGGCAGATTGGAACGGGGACTGTTCCCCGTCTTTTTGCGTCCTTTTCGCCGCCGCCGTCACGCTCACGGGCTTCCGCATGTCGGGTGAGCGCATCGACGCGCCACGATGTGAGGGGGCAACAGTGAGCGTCGCCGGTTGGGTGTCGCGGCCGCATACGGTCATGGTGCTCGACATCAACAAGCTGCTGCCGCCGGACTGGCCACGCCTCGACGGCCTGATCTCGCTGTCGACCTTTGACGGCGACATCCTCACTTTGGACCCTCCCGGCCGTCGCCTGGTGGTCGACGACAGTCCTCCACGGGATGCGCGAAGCGTGCGCACCCGCTTTGAACGCTCGGTCACCGGCCTGTCGCTCGTGGCCTTCGTTGCGAGTCGTCACCGCGACACCGACGTCTGGCTTGAGGTCGATACCGGCAGCAGCAGCGCTTTCATTCTCAACGAACCAGTTGCCGCGATGGTCGGCCTCGCGACCCCTGTGAGCGCCTCTGGTGCACGGTTCGAGCTGCGCGTCGACGGTGGTGCGCCGGTTCAAACGCTCGTTGAGAGCAGCCGGCTGATCTTCGATGGCAACCTGGGGCTTGGTACGATGCGCTCATGGGTGGTCATGTTCGAGCTTGAAAAAGAAAGCGTATGGACTCGCACGCCGTAGCCAAGCACGCACGACGATTGAGTAGGAGTAGTGCAGTTTCGCGACAGGTTTTTTGAAAAAACGTTGGGCATCCCAGGGCCTTGGTCCGTAACCCGCCAGTTTGGCGCGGTTCAGGCGGGTTACGCTCCGCCAACTCGCCCTGCACCTTCCTTGGCCAGAGATGGCCATCACTAACGAATGGAGTTTGTGGCATGACACTCTTGACCATCGGACGGCAGGCGCTTCAGGTGCTTGCACTCGGGCTTGTCGCATTGCTTGCGGGCCCGCAGAGCGCAGTGGCGCAGAAGCTGCCGGACTACAAGGCCTCGGCCGGGATGCTCAAGATCGGGACGGACCCCGAGCGTCCCGATGCCGAGATCTTCCACGTCGCCTACACGCTCAAGGGCGCGGATCCCGCCAAGCGACCGGTGACCTTTGCCTTCAATGGCGGCCCCGGCGCCGCCAGCATCTACCTGCACCTCGCCGCGATCGGTCCGAAGACGATCGTGACCGCCGGGGACGGCAGCTTTCCCGCGGTCCCGGCGCGTCTGGAAGAGAACCCCGACAGCTGGATCCGCTTCACCGACCTCGTCTTCATCGACCCGGTCGACACCGGCTACAGCCGCATGCTGCCCGGGCCCGACGGCAAACCACGCGACGGCAAGCCCTACCACGGGGTCGCCGGCGACCTCGACGCCATCGCTGGCTTCATCCGCCAGTGGCTGACGGTCAACAAGCGTTGGGGCTCGCCGAAGGCCATCGCGGGGGAAAGCTATGGCGGGCAGCGGGTCGCGGCGCTGTCGCGCATCCTGGCCGAGCAATACGCCATCAATCTGAACTGGGCAGTCATGCTGTCGCCGGCGTTCTATCTCGAACTCTCCGATCCGCACTATTCCCTGGTGGCGCCGATGACGCTGCTGCCCTCGCAGGCGGCGATCGCCGCCCACCACGGGCTGAGCACGATCAAGAACGAGCCGGCGGCCATCAAGGCGGTCGAAGACTATGCGATGACCGCCTACCTGGCCGGGCTCGCGACACAGGGCCGGGCAAGTCCTGCGGAGCAGGCTGCGTTCTATGCCAAGGTCGGCGGCCTGATCGGGATCGAGCCGGCGCTCGTCGCGAACCATCGCGGCCGGATTTCCGAGGTCGTCTTCGCCGCCAACCTGCTCGGCAAGAAGGGGCAGGTGATCGACACCTACGACGGCACCCAGGCCAGCGACAACCCCACGCCCGAGAAGAAGGACGAACTCGGCGCCTTCGACCGTTCGCTCAACATCCTGTCCGGCGTGCTCCTGGCGCCTTTCACGGACTATGTGCGCAAGGATCTTGGCTATGTCAGCGACCGGCCCTACATCCCGCTCAATCTCCCGGTCAACATGGGCTGGGACCGCAGCGCGAAGCTGGGTGGCCCCGATGACCTGGCGATCGCGCTCGCGCAGAACCACGACCTGAAGGCGCTGGTGCTGCATGGCTACCACGACCTGAACGCCAACTACCTGATGTCGCGCTACGTGCTGGAACAGACGGTGCGCGGGGCGGACACGCGCAAGCGGCTCTTCTTCGGCACCTACCCGGGCGGCCACATGTTCTATCTGCGCAAGAAGAGCCGGGCCGAAATGGCCGCCGATGTGCGCGGATTCTACGAAAAGTCGCCCTGAGGCCGGCCCGAGCCCGGGGCCGGTGGAAGCTTCGCCGGTGCCGGCCCTGCGGTTCCGGCGCCGCTTTTGCTCAGCCCTTGCGTTTCCAAAGCGGCGGCAGGATGTGGCCACGGCGCTTCGCAGCGACGATGATCCAGATGGCCACGATGCCGCACAGCACGAAGGGCACGGCCGACCCTTCCACGCCGAAGCTGCCGCCGGTAAGCCAGTCCGGGCCTTGCAGGGTCGCTTTGAAGAAGCCGTTCGGCGGCGCATTGCCCGAGACGATGCCCGAGTACACCGAGCCCTGCGTGTAGTTCCAGGCGGCGTGTAGGCCTATGCCCAGCCACATGCGGCGGGTGAGCAGGTAGCAACCCACCAGCAGGGCGCCGGCCCAGACCGAGATCGAGATGATGCCTTGGAGGCTGGCGGCGTCGTTTTCCAGGTGCGTGAAGCCGAACACCACCGACGAAATGACCAGCGCCCACCAGGTGCCGAACCACTCCTCGGCAAGACGGAACACGCCGGCGCGGAACAGGAGTTCCTCGAACACGCCGGTGGCCAGGGCGATGGACAGGCCGCTGATCAACACGTGCCAGTCGTTCACCCCGAGGATGCGATAGCTGCCCGTGAGCATCAGCACCACCATGCACAAGGTGTAAAGCCCGAAACCCAGCAGCAGGCCAAGTCCCAGTTCCCGCGCCGCCGGCCTCAGGGCTAGCTCCGTGACCTGCCGGCGTTCGGAAAAATGGACCACGACGCCGTACATGCTGAGCATCGCAATGCCCGAGAGGATGGTCGCCCACAGTCCCTCCCAAGTGCCCTTCGCGAAGTCCTGCCGGTAGAAATAGCCTGCGAGGTACAGGTAAGGCAGGATCAAGTACAGCAGGTAGAGGCGGACGGGCGCGAAGTGCAAAACGCGTTGCAACAGGCTGGGGTTGGAATCGAGGACAGCATTCATGAGGGCACTCTGGTCAGGGTAGGTGGGGGTTAGTGCGGCAACGCAGGCGCCAGCCCAGGCTGGCAACGCTGCGGGTGAAGAGCAGCTTGGTCAGCAGCGCCGCGATGCCGGGCGTCCACATCAACCAGGCCGAATAGCTGTGGATCGACTCGGCCGTGGCGATGAGGTAGCAGAGCGGGGTGCTGAGCCCGAAGGTCAGCACCAGAAAGTCCAGGATCTTCGTCGTCGGCGTCGTCATGCCCTGGCCTCATCGTGTCGCTTTGGTGCCGGGCCCGGCCATGCTCAGCGTGCGCCGGCCTTGTCCGCCGCCCACGCGTTGTCGGCGGGGTTGGCGTCCCCGAAGATGCCGGTGTCCAGGCTCACCGACTTCAGCGCTTTTCCGGCTGGCAATCGCACCTCGGTGCGGCGACCGTCCGCCTGCCAGACGGCGGGCGTGCGGTGCGCGCGCTCGCTGCTGCCGTCGGTGTAGGCCAGCACCAGGTCGAAGGGCACCGCCATGCCGCCCGGGTTGCGCACGGCCACGGTCTGCACGCCGCCCTTGCTGCGCACGCCGTCCAAGGCAAGGTCAATGTAGTTATGGCTGAAAAACCAGTTGCGGAAAAACCAGGTGTAATTGCCGACGCCAGCGTTGTTGAAGCTGTTGAACATGTCCCAGGGCAGCGGGCGCTTGCCGTTCCAGCGCGCCATGAAGGTGTGCAGCGCGGTGCGGAAGGCGGCGTCGCCCATCAGGTCCTTCAGCGCCAGGTAGCCAAGCGCGGCCTTGCCGTACTGGTTGAAGCCGAAGACGGCGCTCTGGGCGAACAGGGCATCGTGCGGGGTGATGATCGGCAGATCCATGCTCGACAGCGGCAGAGCCAGGGCCGACGAGCGGAAGCCCTTGAACAGTCCGTCGGCGGTCGGCACGCCCAGCACCTCGCGGTTGAGCAGGTACTCGAAGGCGGTGGTCCAGCCCTCGTCCATGAACGGATAGCGCTTCTCGTTGATGCCCATGTAGAACGGGAACCAGCTGTGCAGCAGCTCGTGCGAGGCCACGAAGCCGGTGTAGGCGTTCTCTGGCAGCGTGGCGGCAAAGTGGTTGTGGACATTGGAGCCGTCGTTGACCATCATCGGGTACTCCTCGTCGGCACTGCCGAGCACGATGGTGGTCTTCGGGTAAGGGTAGGGCACGCCGGGGTAGACGGTGGACGCGAACTGCAGCGTCTTCTGCGCCACATTGACCATCGGCGTGAAGTCCGTGGCGCTGTCGGGGTAGGCCGCCTGCACGCTGGTTCGGCGGCCGCTGACGGGATCGACCACCACGCTGGCCGCATCCCAGCGGTAGTGGTTGCTGAGTGCGATGGCGAAGTCAGGCACATGCTCGGCCTGCCACTTCCAGACCAGGCGCTTGTCGCGGGCAGTGACCTTGCCGGCCTTGGCGTCGGCCATCTGCGCCAGGTTCACGACCTCATCGCTCTTGAAGCTGGTCTCCAGCCGGCGCAGCACCGCCGGCTGCAGCACCTCGGCCGCGTTCTGCAGCGTACCGGTGGCCCAGACCACGTAGTCGCGTGGCACGTCCACCTCCACTCTGAAGTCGGCGAAGTCGTTGTTGAACTCGCGGCCCAGGGTGAAGGGCGCGTAGTCCCAGCCGCCGTGGTCACTGTAGTTGGTGACGCGCGGGAAGAAGTAGGCCAGGAAGTAGGACGTCTCGTCGATCGCGCCTTCCTTCCAGCCCTTGTCGGCCACCAGGTCGTAGTGCCAGCGCATGCGGATGTGCACGCTGCCTTTGGGCGGGATCGGCGTGGCCAGCGTTACGGCGTGGAGGGTGCTGCCCGGGGTGTTGTATTCAGCCTGCGGCTCGGCCGGGTTGTTCCAGTCGATGGTCTTGCCGTCGATGCTGAACTGCTCGACGGTGATGCCCTGGGTCAGAAACTTGGCGTCGACCGGCTTCTCGCGCATGGCTGCCGGGTGGTGTGCATCCATGTAAAGCCGAAAGACCAGGCTGGTCAGCGGACTCGGGCTGTGGTTGGTGTAGACGATCTCCTGCTCGCCCTGCACGCGTCGGCCTGGCGGGTTCAAGCTGATGCGGATGCGGTGCTCGGCATGGTTCTGCCAGTAGTTCGAGCCGGGCCGGCCGTCGGGGCTGCGCGTGCCCTTGGCATAGGCCTGCTGGACTTCCCGCGGCATGTAGAGCCCGGCATCCGGCTGGCCGTTGGTGATGACCCAAGGCGGGGCATCGGCCCGGCCATCGGCGGACTCAGCGCGTGCGGCTATCGGAAAGACCAGCGCGGCAGACAGTGCGCCGCACACCATGAAATTCAGCACCGTACGCATCGACTCAACTCCTCTTTCGAATACCAGCAAGACCGGACTGCGCTGCCGGCCGCCGCAAGAGCGATTGCTGCCGCGTAATCGGTTATCGGAGCGACACCTGGTTTCCTGGCGCCATGGATCCACACCCTTGACGCCGCCACTCTACCGGAAAGCCTGCCAATACGGGCCTTCCACGGGATCTATGCGGTTCGAATCGCGGAATCCGGGCTTGGAGTGCGGCAATTTCACCGAAATCCCCTCTCCGGCGCTCATCAACGGCTTCGAGCGAGAAGCGAGGCCCAGAGCGCGGTGATACGGATGTCCCATTTGGGTGCAGCAACTCTTCAGGGCGCGCGAGATCGATGCGCGCCTCAACCGCTGCCGCTGGATGGCCCACCTGCTGGTCGAGCGGGCGAGCCTGGGTGTCTATCCGCCGGTGCCCAACGGTCTCCTGAACATGGACACGGCGTGGCGCTGTGTCCTCGGCCGTTGTTTGGGTCTGGACGTGGCGAGGCCGGATGCGGCGATGCTTCTGAACTGGTCACTGGGCGCCGATTCGGTCGGGCTTTTCGACGATCTGCCCGCTCCAGCCAAACCACCGATCGTCGCCTGGCTGAGCGACTCGGCCGGCGCCGTGGGCACGCTGTTGATGCGCTACGTACTGGCCGGCAGCACGCAGGATGCCGTCCCGCTCGGCTTGGTCTGTGGCGTCCTGTTGTCGGCTCAGGGTGAAGGCGTGCACGACCTTGTCGCCGCGGCGATTCGTCTGGAACGTTTCATCGGCGACAAGCGCATCGGCATCGCCGAGGGACGCCTGTGGGCTGCTGACGCGGCAAGCTGTCTGAAGGCCTTGACGCCCGCCCTGCGTCACGGGGTGATCGAACGTGCCGAGTGGCTGCTGCGCGAACTTCATGTCGATGCCTACGCTCATCTGAGCGACGTGCTGCCGCTCGGCCTGGAGCAGCGGCTTGGGCTACTCGTGGACGCCTTCACGGCCTTCATCGTCGAGCCATCCCCAGCACGGCTTCAGGTCATCGAACGGGCGGCCGACTCGGTGGCGTGCCATACGCATGCCGATCCGGCGAGCACGCGCCTGCTGCGGGTGAAGATGGCGGTTCGCCTGTGTCGATGGCTGCTGGCCGACCGGCCGGCGAGCCAGGGCCGAGCCGGCCGTCCGCTATCCGGGTTCGCCGACCTCGCGCACCGGTACGCCGGCGAAGGCGCTTTCGTCGACTGGGCGCGCTGCAAGCTGATTGGTGGTGACGACCTGCCTGGCCCTTCTTCGGCATTCGTCGCTCTGCGTGCGGCGGCGCGCCAGCAGGCCGATGCCTTCAGTCGAAGCTTCGCCAATGCCTTGCAGATCTGGAACGGCGAGCCGCGGGCGGAAGCCGCCTGCCTGCCGGTGGAGGCGATCGTCGAGCGCCTGCTGGCCCCGCTGGCGCGGCAGGCGCCGGTGCTGTTGCTGGTCGCGGACGGACTGAGTTACAGCATGTTCCGGGAGCTTGGCGAGGACCTGGAGGCACTGGGCTGGGACGAGCAGCTTGCCTGGCCAACGCCGACGCTTGCGGTCGGTATCGCGGCCCCTGCCGACGATCACCGAAGTGAGCCGCAGCAGCCTGTTGTCGGGCCGCCTGGTGGTCGGCGCGGCGGCGCAGGAGAAGAGCGCGTTCGCGACACATCCGGCCCTCGTCGCCGTGTCGCGCGCCGGCATGGCGCCGGTGGTATTTCACAAGGGCGATCTCGCCGACGCCGAGGGTCTGTCATCGACCGTTCGCGATGCCATTGCCTCGCCGCAGCAGCAAGTGGTGGCCGTGGTCTACAACGCCGTCGACGATCATCTCGACGGACCGAACCAGATCCAGGTGGGCTGGACGATCGACGATCTGCGACTGCTCGGACCCTTGTTGAGCGAGGCTCGTCGCGCGCGGCGTGTGCTGATCATTACCGCCGACCATGGCCATGTGCTCGACGACGGCACGGTGCAGCGTGGCCAGGGGGAAGGCGATCGCTGGCGCTTGCCAGCGGGCGCGCCGGATGCCGGCGAACTCCTTTTTGAGGGGGGCCGGGTGAAAACGGCTGCCGGCAACGCGGTGGTTTGCGCGTGGTCCGAGGGCGTGCGCCACGGCGCCAAGAAAAACGGCTACCACGGTGGCGTATCGGCGCCGGAGGTCGTCGTGCCGCTGAGCGTATTCACGCCGCGCAACAGGGTGTTGAAGGGCTGGCAGATGGCCGCGGCGCCGCAGCCCGACTGGTGGACTCCGCAGGAGGCGACGTGGCCGGCAGCGGCCGCTGAAAGGCCGACGCTCCCCCGGAAGGCAGCGAAGCCAGGAGCCGTAGCCGTGCCGCAGCCTGATCTCTTCTGCGGAGCCTTGCCGGTCGTCGCGCCCGAGCCCGCAGTGGACTGGATAGCCGCCCTGCAGGCGACGCCCGCCTACGCGGCACAGAAGGCCCTGGCCGCGCGAGTGGCACCGGCCGATGCCGACCTGCGCTCCCTGCTGGAGGCACTGGCGGCACGTGGCGGAAAGCTGTCGAAAGCAGCGCTCGCGCAGCGACTCGGCATGCCCGCAATGCGCATCAGCGGCTTCGTCAACGCCGCGAAGCGCGTGCTCAATGTCGATCAGGCGGCGGTGTGGTGCTCGACGAGACCGCGGCTACGGTGGAGTTGAACCGGGAATTGCTGGCGCGACAGTTTCGGGTGACGGTGCGATGAGGGGCGGAACGCGACGAAGCGGAAGCGCCACAACTCTTCACCTCGCTGGAACGGCAAGTTGCTTTTTTGTTTGTTCCTTACGATAATTATAAGAGTAAGGAATTTAACGAGGAGCCGGCCATGGCTACTGAAGCCACTTTGACCAGCAAGGGGCAAACGACCATTCCCAAGGAGATCCGGGACAGCCTTCGAATGAAAGCAGGAGACCGCATGACCTTTACGCTCATGCCGGACGGCACCGTGGTGATGAGGGTGAAGAGCAAGCGCTTTAACGACCTGGCCGGGATGTTGTACGAGGAAGGTCGGGAGGCTGTTTCCATCGAGCAGTTATCGATCTGATGCTCGGGATCGACACCAACGTTCTTGTACGCTTCCTCGTTCGAGACGACGCCCAACAGTTCGAGATCGTGCACAAGATTGTTGAACGAGAAGTGCTGGCAAGCCGCCGCGTTTTCGTGAGCCAACTCGTTCTCCAGGAAATGGAATGGGTGTTGCGCAGTCGGTATGGCTTTTCCAAGCCCCAGATCCAGGGGGTTGTTTCCGGCTTGCTGGACTCCATGGATTTCGAGTTGGAAGATGAGGCTGCCGTTGAGCAGGCGATTTTCGTCTGGAAAGACCATTCTGCTGGGTTCTCGGATTGCCTGATCGGCGCCAGGAATCGTAGGATGGGGTGCACTACGACGGCAACTTTCGATGTGAAGGCATCCAGACTACCCTGGTTTGTCGAGGCAAGCCCGGTTTAGCGCATTCTTGTCAGTTTTGACGGCTGTTCTCGGCCAGCAAGAGTCATTCGTCGGCACAAGCTGTCCGACTTGTTAAAGATGTTAGCCGACCTTCAGTTTGTTTGCGTCACCGGCAGTTGACGATACGGCCAGTTTCGTCAGGGGTCTATGCTCGATAGTAGTGGGGTGTTTTCCCGGCCGAAGAGCTAGAATGAACAGCTGGTTATGCTCGAAGAAGTTCACGTGCAGATGAAATTTCAAATTCTCTAGGGAGTTCAGTTGTCCGAGCTCAGCAGAAATGCAAATCGTTGTCTACGGCATTATCTGGCTGTTTTCACACGCCACCAGCAACTGGCCAACAAGAGTCAGGCGTTGGATGAAGCGCTACACCATTTCTTGGACCAGCGCCCAGTTGGCAAGAACCTCTCATGGCTTGATCGTGCGACCGGTTTGGCGGCTGCGCCTTTTTGGCGGGAAGCGGATGTGGTCAATGCATCAGAGTTATCCGCCTTGGCGATGAGCCGGATTCTGCGCCATGAAAGCGCTATCTCGGTAGAATTGCTAGAACAGTTGTCACACGCGGTTCCGGACACCCTCAGATGGGCAATCCGCTATTCCAAACTTTTTGCTCGCACCGACTCCGCGCTTTGGACACTTCTTCGAGATCGTGTCCAAGGGGAAGAATGGCGCATCTTCATCGGTGTTTGTGATCGCCTTCTTGCTCAACTCCAGCCGTTTGATCAACTGATCCAAAGAGCTCAGAAACAGCTTGCCTATCTCTCTTTATTAGAAACGCTATCCTATCTGAGTGTGTTGGCGTACGAACGGTTGGTTCCTGAGGCGCCTGACGATTCTGCAGGCGATAGTTGGCGTGTCTATAGCCGCGTCATTTCACACAAGCTGACGACTTGTAGTGAAGAGGATTTCAACCTCAACGACGTGCGCCTTGCTCAGTCGCTGAAACGACACCTGTCGCCGATCATCTTTCCCTCTCCCGCAATAACCCTGGAGTGCGCGGACAACCTTGAAGCCTTTGGCGTGCTGCTTGCGGCTACGAAGGAACGGATGGATTACGAGAGTTCAATCGACTGGTTTTGCTTTGACCCCGAGTGCCGCTATCGGCTGGAGCCTGGAAAATCAGTCATCTATAACGAGACTGAAAACGGTAGTCTTACTTGGCAGCGCACTGAACAAAAATCCCAGGCGCTATGGCACTACTGGATGAATCGAGGCATTCATGAATTCATTGAGCGAGGGATGGCTGAAGTCCAGATAGGCAGCCAGGAGAACCACGAACGCAATGCGTTGGCGTACATCAAGGCAGTGCGCGGCGAACTGCAGTTGCAAGAGATATATGGGTTGGATGAGGAGATTGAACTGGCCGGGGGTGGTTGCGCCAGAATATTGCAGACCTTGCTAGCAAGCGAATTACATTCAGCTTTCTTCCAGAGCGCTTACGTCCAACCGTTCCAGAAGTATTACGCTGAGTTAGGTATCGTCTCCAAGGCGTTGAGCAAGCTGGCGTTCAGTGGACTGCTCAACGGAGAGAATCGGTTTCCTATGACTTGGGCCGAAGAAGACAAAAAGATCAAAAGAACCACGGGGTGGACTGTTTGTTCGAAATATCCCCAAGGCAGTATTTTGGCCGCCAAGGCGATCTTGGATTTCTGGACAAGCGATCTCAAAGCACTTGCTAGCAGCCTAAAGGAACAGCCACAATTGTTGGTTCCCACCCTGTGTGAGCGCCCTTTCTACAAAATAGGACGCTACAACTTCCAGTTTCCTTGGGTGGTGGCCCAGCAGAACAACTTGACTGCTGTGGTAAATAACCTTCGCCGCATCGGCGCACGTCGCTCTGGCCAAATGAGTGAGACTCGCCGTATCGAACTGCGACTGGCAGATCAATTACGTCAGCGTGGATTTGCTGTGGAGGTGGGGTATCAGCCCGAGCGCACAGAGCAAGAGGATCCGGGTGAGGTCGATCTGATCTGCTATCGAGATGGGTTGGCGATGCTGCTGGAAATCAAGTCTGGGTACATTCGTACAAATTTGCACGAGATTTGGTTGCACCGAACCAATGCCCTGCGCAAGGCAGCTTGGCAGTTGAGGCGAAAGAGTTCGGCGGTTGTGGCTGCGTTGACTCGAGATGAGCTACTGCGGGAAAAGCTCGGATGCTCAGACCCAAACCCGGGCAGCCACTTACAGGCTTGGATTGTGGATACTTCCATTGAATTGGATCAGCAGCGCGTCGATGGCTTCCTCGTAGTGTCGCTGGAAGCATTGCAGGTGATTCTGCGCGATGAGCGTCAACTGCTGCTGGATGTTAATCAGGTTCCACAGAAAGGGACTGACACGATGTTCCCAGACGGTTTCTCTGCGGCGCGATTTGTCGAGGTCGTTGAATCAGGTGAGGTGTGGAAGCGCTTGGCTTAACTCTTTGAACAGATCTTGGCATCATCGGAGCATACAAATCCCGGTCTCCGAACTTTGAAATGGCAAGCTGAGTGAGTGCAGATTGCCCGGGTGCCGAGATATCGTCTGTGAAGACTAAAGACGGGGCACGGTTGCATTGCAGTCGCCGGCGCCGAAAGACCGAATGGCTGCAGTGGTTCGGAAGCGGTCGTTCACAAGCCAGCAAGGCAGCAGTTCAGTAATGGTCGTGAGAGCCCTTGGTCGAGTTTGGAGCGTTATCGGTAGCGGCTTTCCATCGTTTCGGCGAGCCGGTTCTGTGTGGAGCACGCAATGAGGGTTCACAAGTGATCAGTCCGCAGCGCAGAGCCGAAGTCATCGACGCCTTGAGACGCGGCACGGTGCCCAAGGCGGGCCTGGATGCGCTGGCCGTGGGTTATGGCCGGCTCCAGGGAACGCTCGACGAAGAGTTGGCTGCCGTGGCGTCCGGCCGCGGCGCTTTCAAGGCGATCCGCGGCGAATACGGATCGGGCAAGACCTTCTTTGGCCGCTGGCTGCAGGAGCGGGCAAGGGCGCGCGGCCTGGCGACCAGCGAAGTGCAGATTCCGGAAACCGAGACGCCGCTGCATCGCCTGGAAACGGTGTGCCGCCGCCTGGTCGAGCGCATCGCCACGGCGGACAGTGGCGAAGGGGCGTTTCGCGGCATCATCGATGGCTGGTTCTACGCGCTGGAGCGTGACGTGCTGGAAGACGCCAGCCTGGACCCGACCGACGAGGCGACCCTGCTCGCCGGCACCGAGGCGCTGATGGAGGCGAGGCTGGCCAGCGTGACCCGGGTGGCGCCGGCCTTCTCGGCCACGCTGCGCGCCTACCGCCGCGCACTGCAGGCCGGCGACAACGCCATGGCCGATGGGCTGATCGCCTGGGTCAGCGGCCAGCCCAATGTCGCGGCAGCGATCCGCCGCTCGGCCGGGGTGAAGGGAGACATCGATCACTTCGGCGCGACCAACTTCCTCTCCGGGCTGCTGACGATGCTGCGCGACTCGGGGTACGGTGGTCTGCTGCTGGTATTGGATGAAGTCGAGACCCTGCAACGCATGCGCGCCGACACCCGCGAGCGCGGCTTGAATGCGCTACGCCAGTGGATCGACGAGATCGACGCCGGCCATTTTCCGGGGCTGTACCTCCTGATCACCGGCGCCCAGGCTTTCTACGTGGGGACCCAAGGCGTGCAGCGTCTCGCGCCGCTGGCGCAACGACTGCACGTCGATTTCGCGACCGACTCGCGCTTCGACAACGCACGGGCGGTGCAGGTGCGCCTGCCGGCCTTCGGTCACGATTCGCTGCTCGAAGTGGGACGCAAGGTGCGGGACATCTACGTCGACGGGGCAGTGGCGGGCAAACGGGTCCGCGCCTTGGTTGACGACGCCTACGTCGAGTCCCTGGCCAGGGCCGTCACCGGCAACCTGGGCGGCAGGGTCGGCGCGTCGCCGAGGTTGTTCCTGAAGAAACTGGTCGCCGACGTGATGGATCGCGTCGACCAGTTCGCGGATTTTGACCCACGCAAGCACTATGCGCTGATGATCTCGGAGATTGAGATGACCGCCCAGGAACGCGCGTCGGTTGGGGTGGGCTCGGTCGATGACATCGAGCTGTAGGCGGCTGGCTCCTTTGGGTAACCGCGAGTGAGCGCGGAGCCCTTCGAGCGCCTGCACGGCGCCTTGCAATACCACATCGTCAACTCGATGGGCTGGAGCGTTCTGCGCTCGACGCAGGCGGATGCGGTGGTGCCGATCCTCGCAGGGAAGCATTGCCTGATTCTCGCGCCGACGGCCGGCGGCAAGACCGAGGCGGCCATCCTCCCCGTCGTGTCGCACCTGGCGACCGAGGAGTGGCCCGGGCCAAGCGTTCTCTACGTGTGCCCGATCAAGGCGCTGCTCAACAACCTCGAGTCACGGCTGTCGCGCTATGCCGGCTTCGTCGGTAGGACGGTACAGATGTGGCACGGTGACGTCGGGCAGGGGGCCAAGGCACGCGCCAGGCGCTCGCCACCGGACATCCTGCTGACCACGCCGGAGTCCCTCGAAGGGATGCTGATTTCGACGCAGGTGGATCGAGCATCATGGTTCGGCAGCGTCCGCGTCGTCATCGTCGACGAACTGCACGCGTTTGCCGGCGACGACCGCGGGTGGCACTTGCGCGCGCTGATCAAGCGGATTGAGGCGTATGCCAGGCAAGCGATTCAGAGGATCGGACTGTCGGCGACGGTGGGCAATCCGGATGAACTGCTGGACTGGTTCGCGGGGCCAGGCAAGCGACAGGTCGTCGGCCCGTCGTCGCTCAGCGCGGACGCCGATGTCACCATTGATCATGTGGGGTCGATAGCCAATGCGGCGACGGTAATTTCGCGGTGGCAGCGTGGTGCGAAGCGCCTGGTCTTCTGCGACAGCCGCTCCAGGGTAGAGGAACTCGCGGTGGCGCTGCGCCGCTTGGCTACCCGGACGTTCGTTTCGCATTCATCATTGAGCGCGTCCGAGCGAAAACTGGCCGAGACCGCTTTCGCCGAGGAGCAGGACTGCGTGATCGTCGCCACCAGCACGCTGGAATTGGGGATCGATGTCGGCGACCTCGATTACGTGATCCAGATCGACGCGCCGAGCACGGTGTCTTCGTTCCTGCAGCGGATGGGGCGCAGCGGTCGGCGTCCTGGCAGCCGCCGCAACTGCCTGTTCCTGACCACCGACGACGAAGCCTTCCTGCTTGCCTGCGCGATTACCACGCTGTGGCGCGAGAAGTATGTCGAGCACATCGAGCCGCCGCCGCTACCGTGGCACATGGTGGCGCAGCAGATGCTGGCGCTCGTCCTGGAGTCTCCCGGCCTGCCGGCGCACGAGGTCGTCGGCGTGGCGCGCAAGCAGTTCCCCGACCTCGATCCGGCGACGCTGGCGACGGTGTTCGATTTCATGGTGGGCAAGGGCATCCTGTTCGTCAGCAGCGGCCTTGCCTCGATGGGGCCTGAAGGCGAGAAGCTGTTCGGACGCGCTCATTTCCTGGAGTTGCTTTCGGCCTTTGCCAGCCCGATGGTGCTGGCGGCCCGTTACGGTTCCAGCGAGCTGGGTTACGTCGACCCAATGGCGGTGCAGCCGCTGAAGGAGGGGCCAACCGTTCTCCTGCTTGGCGGCCGAAGCTGGCGGGTCATGTCAGTCGACTGGTCCAGGCGCATGGTGTACCTGGAGCCGACCGACGAGAAAGGCAAGTCGCGCTGGCTCGGCACATCGCGCTGGCTGGGTTTCACGGTTTGTCAGGCGATGCGCCGCGTGTTGTTGCAGGAAGGCGACGAGGAACTGGGCCTATCGCGGCGCGGCACTCGGCAGCTCGACGAGGTTCGTGCGCTGGTCACCGCGCCCGAGCGCCAGGGGGCCTTCTGCTGGAGCGCCAGCCATCTGGCCGGCTTCGCTGGTGGACCTTTGCCGGTGGAGCGGTCAACAGTGCATTGGCGCTGAGACTTGGCGAGGTCGGGGACACCCAGGTGGACGATCTGTGGATCGAGACGGCGCCTGGCGTCTCTGTACCAACGCTCATTCAACACCCGGTCGAGCAGTCGGCGATGAGTGCGTTTGCCGAGAACCTGGCGAAGCGCAGTGCGTTGAAGTTTGCCGCTTGTCTGCCCACTGACCTGGCGGCTGCCGTGCTTGTGGGCAGGTCCCTGGATGAAGCGAACTTTCGACGGCTGGTGTCGGGATAGTGGGCGCGATGGCGCATTACGGCATGGCGGACGCTGGCCGGGGCAGGACCACGAAGCCGGCGGGAGTCGCACACTGGTCGGGCTGTTCCTTGGTGGCCTTGCTGCCATCGATGAGTACGAGGATCTTGTCGGCGAGGACCGCCAGCCCTTCCGACGAGCTCGGCAGGTCGCTACGAACCGTTTCCGGCACGATGATCTTGTCGGCGCCCAGCAGATCCGACCGGAAACGCATGAGCTTGGAACGCACCTCGTCTTTTCGCCCCAGGTCGTGGGGTGGCCCGGCAATGACCCATACCCAGCCATCGGCGTAGGAAAGCTCGCGGACCCCGAAGCCGCCCAGGTCGAGCGCGGCGACGCGATCAAAGGCATACGCATCGAGCCCTCTCAGGTGCAGCAGCATTGCCAGGTCAACGCCTTTCTTTCCCGCTGGATGCGGCAGCAGCGGCGCGCGCAGCCCGATCCAGATGTCCAGGGCCTCCGTCCTGGAGACGTTTACCGCCCCCTCGGCGTTGTAGGCGTGCGCTTGATTGCATTCCTTCTTGGCCTTCGCCCCTTGCTTGGCGGCTTTCTCGGCAGCGTCCTCGGCGGCCTCGATCGCCTGGCAGGCCGACCGGATCAGCGGCTGATCGGGTAGCGGTTTTCCGAACACGCTGTCGCAGTCGATCGGCCCGGACTGGGTGACCGCGACGTTCGCGGATTTGCCCGTCAGCCGGTCGATGACGCCGAACCGCTGCCGTTTCTTCTGCGGCGTGCAAACCGAGTCCCGGCTATGCGAACCAAAGGCGACGATCTTGCCGTCCGCCAGTCCCGTCAGCGCCTCAATGTCTCCCAGCTTGCTGCCTTTGAGTGCGACTTGGCGCTGGCTGGTCGGGTCTATGCCTTTGTCGCCGAGCCTGAACCAGAACAGTGATGCTTCCTCTTCATTGTCGCCGACCACCAGACAGCGGCCGGCTGTGCCGGGACAATCGATCAGCAGCGCCGCGGATGCCTCGCAGAGTGGCGCGGACCCGAGTGTTTGCGGCGCGAGCGTCTGCGCCGTGACCGGTGTCATCGCGAACATCGCGATAGCCGAGCAGATGGCTCCCGTGCGGCGGCTTGCCGCGTTTGCTGTGGTCTTCATGTTTCCCGGTTCAGTCAGGTGTCGGTTCTTGGGCGGGGGCGCACCCCCGCCCCTGCGCTGCTTCACACCACCTTGATCTCAACCTTGCGCGGCTGCGCGTGTTCGGCTTTGGGAATCGAGAGCTTCAGCACGCCGTTCTTGAACTCCGCACCGACCCGGGTCGCGTCCAGTTCCTTGGACAGGGTGAACACCCGCCGGTAGCGAGAGACGCTGACTTCCGAGTGGCTGGCTTCGATGCCTTCGGGCATCTCAAGATCAATCTCGCCTTCGATCGTCAGGGTGTCTGCTTCCACCTGCAGGTGGAGTTTGTCTTTCGGTACACCGGCCAGGTCGGCGTACAGCGTGATACCGGAAGCATTCTCGATGACGTCGACCGGCGGCAGCAGGGCGGCTTCCTCGCCGGTGGTCTGCTTCGTGACTGGGCTATTGTCGGACATGGTCAATCCTCCTTACTCAATGGTGATGCGGCGAGGCTGCGCGGACTGCTTGCGACCAATACTGATGCGCAACACGCCATCGCGGTATTTTGCGTCGACCGCACTCGGGTCGACGTCGTCCGGCAGGGTGACCACGCGCCGGAAACGGCCGGCGAAGCGCTCGTCGATATGGACGGTAGCGTCTTCGCCGGGCTGCTCCAGCTTGCGCTCGCCGGCAACGGTAAGAACGCCTTTCTCGATCTGCACATCCAGAGTGGCCGGATCGATGCCCGGGGCAAAGGCATAAACGTCGACGGACTGCGGCGTGCCGCCGACGTTCATCGCCGGGAAGCCGCCGCGGGCAATACCGCGAATGTTCGGGGACAGATGGAAACCCTGCTGCATCTCACGCTGCAGCCGATTCAACTCCGCCAATACGTCGCGGGGAAACAGGGAACGGTACATCATGTTCATTCCTCCATGCGGTGGGTGAGGGCGCCAGGGTCGGCGCCTTGAAACATAATTGGGGCCGGTCTGCCGGACTTCAATGTCTTGAAAAAAGCCGTCATCAATACCATTCTAGTAGTCTTGTTCAGTAGCCACAGTGAATCGAGGATCGCGCATGGAATTCAAGGACTACTACCAGATTCTGGGGGTGCCCCGCGAGGCCACGGCCGACGAGATCAAGAAGGCTTTTCGGAAACTGGCGCGCAAATACCACCCGGACGTTTCCAAGGAAGCGGATGCCGAAGCGCGCATGAAGGAACTCAACGAGGCCAATGCCGTGCTCTCGGACCCGGAGAAGCGCGCCGCCTATGACCAGTTGGGGCGCGGCTATCAACCTGGCCAGGACTTTCGCCCACCGCCCGACTGGGACGCCGGCTTCGAGTTCTCCGGCCACGGCTTTTCGCCGGGCGAGGCAGCCGATTTCTCGGACTTCTTCGCCGAGTTGTTCGGACGGACGGGAAGCCCGCATGGCTTTGCTGCCGGCCAGCGCACGCACTTCCACGCGCGTGGCGAGGATCATCACGCCAAGGTGCTGCTGGACATCGAGGATAGCTTTGCCGGCGCTACCCGGCAGATCTCGCTGCGGGCGCCGAAAACCGACGACCACGGGCGAGTCACCCTGGAAACACGCACGCTGAACGTCAGGATTCCGCAAGGGGTGCACGCCGGCCAGGTCATTCGCCTGGCGGGTCAGGGAGCGCCCGGCAGCGGCGGCGCACCGGCCGGCGACCTGATGCTGGAGGTCCGCTTCAAGCCGCATCCGCGTTTCCGCGCGCACGGCCGCGACCTTCATCTGACGCTGCCAGTGGCGCCATGGGAGGCGGCGCTGGGGGCGGTGGTGGCGGTGGACCTGCCGTCAGGCAGCGTCAAGGTACGCATCCCGGAAGGCGCACAGAGCGGCCGGCAACTGCGCGTTCGCGGCAAGGGAATCCCGGGTGCGCCGCCGGGCGATCTGCTGCTCGATATCCTGGTGGTGCTGTCGCCGGCCGATACGGCCAAGGCGCGCGCACTCTATGAAGAAATGGCGCGCGAACTCGCCTTCGACCCGCGCCGGCAAGGGAAGGAATGAACCATGCGCGACGAAGAGATCCTGATCGGTAGTCCGATGGAGAACACCTGGCTGACGCTGGAACAGGTGGCCGCCGCCTGCACTGTCGAACCCGGCTGGCTGCTGCGCCACATCGAGGAGGGGTTGTTTCCGCACGCCGATAGTGTTGCCGGCGTCTGGTGCTTTTCGAGCACCAGTTTGCTGCGTGCACGGCGCATGCGGCAGGTGGAGCGCGACTTCGATGCCGTGCCGGAACTGGCCGCCCTGATGGCTGACCTGTTGGAGGAGCTCGATGAACTGCGCGCCCGCGTCGAGCGGGCTGGGCCGGGCTGAATCGACGTGGCTCCGCTGACGTGGCGGCGCCACGCCTGGAGCAATCGGCTGCAGACCGTGCTGCTGCTGTTTGCGCTGCTCGGCATCAGTGGACTGGCGGGGGCCTTGCTGTTCGGGGTCCAGGGAATGGGGATCGCTCTGCTGGCGAGTCTGCTGGCCTTGCTGATCGAACCGGCGGCAGGAGCACGGCTGACCCTGACGCTCTATCGAGCGCGGCCGATCGCCGAGTATCAGGCGCCCGAATTGTGCGCTGTCGCGCGACAGCTCGCCGACATCGCCGGGCTACCGAGCCCGCCGGTCTTGCACTATGCGCCGACGCCGCTGGTCAACGCCTTTGCCGTCGGTCAGCGCAAGCGATCGGCGGTAGCGCTCACCGACGGCCTGCTGCGTGCGCTGTCCATGCGCGAGATTACGGGTGTCCTGGCCCACGAAATCGCCCACATCGCGCACGGCGACCTGCGCGTCATGAACCTTGCCGACTACATCAGTCGCCTGACCAGCCTGTTTGCCTTCGTCGGCCAGCTCCTGCTGCTGCTGTCGCTGCCGCTGATCCTGACCGGTAGCGCCGAGATCGACCTGTTTGCACTGCTGCTGCTCGTTGTCTCGCCGCATCTGGCGCTGCTCGCGCAACTGGGGCTCTCGCGTGTGCGCGAGTTCGATGCCGACCTCGAGGCTGTCCGCATCACCGGCGACCCGGCCGGCCTGGCCAGCGCTCTGGCCAAGATCGAGCGCGTCAGCCGCTCCTGGCGAAGCTGGCTTCTACCGGGTTGGGGCAATCCGGAGCCGTCCTGGCTGCGCACCCATCCCGCCACCGAGGAACGAATTTCACGGCTTCTGTCGCTGGCCGATGCTGGCCCTCGCCACTTGCCCCGGCAGGAGATTCCACCCCTGGCGTCCGGGATTTGGCGAACGCGCCGGGGGGCGCCGCGCTGGTATCCGGGCGGCTATTGGTACTGATTCGGCACTGATTCGCGACGTGAACTGGCGGGGCGATGGATCCGCCAGTAGCGCGCGGCCGCTCGGTAAGACTCGCTTAAGGATGGACCACTAAAGTGGTACCCGCACTTTTGGTTCCGGCCGGCACGGCGTTTGCAAGACCGGTAGCCGGAACCTCCATCCTTCACAGACCTTCACGAAAGACTGATCGAATGAACACGAGAACCGCATTCTCCGCCGCCACCCTGCTCGCCATCGCCACCGCTTTCGGCGGCGCCGCCTTCGCTGCCGATACGAAGGCTGCCGCTCCGGCGGCGGCCCCGGCGGCGACTGCTGCCCCGGCTCCGGCTGCCGCTTCGGCGCGCGAGATCACCAAGGAGCAGGCCATCGAAATGGCCACGAAGGCGCATCCTGGCGAAGTCACCAAGGCCTACGAAGACACCAAGAAGGGCAAGAAGACCTGGGAAGTGAAGATCAACGGTACCGATGGCAAGAAGTGGGAAGTGCATTACGAGATCAAGACCGGCGCTCTGGTTTCCGAGGAAGGCAAGTAGCCAGAAGACGCCTGATCCTCCTCGCCGATTCCTTCACTTGCCCCCGCTGCGACCGGCAGCGGGGCACCAACAGGCCTTGTCCGCGCCATGAGTACGTCCGATTCAAGCCAAGTCCCTGTCTGGGATCCATTGGTTCGTCTGTTCCACTGGATACTGTTCGTCAGTTTCTGTCTAGCGTATTTCTCGGAAGGCGAAGTCTTCGAAAAGGTCCAGGACCGTCTGGACGGTGAACTGCTCCAGACGATGCACGTCTGGGCCGGCTACACGATCGCGGGTTTGCTGCTGTTTCGCCTCCTGTGGGGCTTCATCGGGCCGCAACATGCCCGCTTCAGTGACTTCGTGTTCGGCCCCGGGGCGACCCTGGCTTATGCCCGAGACGTGCTGACGCTGCGCGCGCGCCGCTACCTCGGGCACAATCCGGCAGGCGGCGCAATGATCGTCCTGCTGCTGCTAGGCCTGGCCTCCACCATTCTCACCGGCTTGGCGCTGTACGCCGCCGACAAGGGATTGGGACCACTGGCGGGGCTGCTGCTGGAGAGCAGCGACGCGACGATCGACACCCTCAAGGAGGCGCACGAAGCGGCCACCAACTTCACGCTGCTGCTGGTCGCCGGACATCTGCTGGGCGTCGCCTGGGAAAGCCTTCTGCATCGTGAGAACCTCGTTCGCGCGATGATCACCGGGCGCAAGCGTCGTCAAACATCGGCCGGCGGCGATTGACTTGGCTGCCCCGATGCGAGGATACTCTCCTCGCTATCATTGACTTTCCGGCCCCGGCAACGGGGCAGTGGTGGCCCCGGCCTGCAGGCCGATTTGCGGCCGCTCGCTTCGGGGTTCGGGGAGGTCCAGGGTGCGTCCACATTCCGAATCAATGAACGACAGCGGGGCTCGATCATGGCGATACTGAAGGGTTTCGAAGAACTGGTGGTGACATCGCGGCCCGGTCAGGCGGCCGGGGGGCAGCTGAACGAGATGCGCGAGGGCTCGGTGCGCTGTCTGGGCCCGCATGGCCTGCACCGGATGGCTTACGTCGAGTGGGGCGATCCGGCGAATCCACGGGTCTTGATCTGCGTGCATGGGCTGACCCGCAACGGTCGCGATTTCGACGTGCTGGCGAATGCGCTGGCCAGCGATTACCGCGTCGTCTGCCCGGACGTCGTCGGGCGCGGGCGCAGTGATCGCCTGTTCTTCGCCGATGACTACGGCGTCCCGGTCTACGCCAACGACCTGATGACGCTGATTGCCCGCCTTGGTGTCGACTCGGTGCACTGGCTGGGAACCTCGATGGGCGGTCTGATCGGCATGTTCCTTTCCAGCCTGCCCGGTTCGCCGATCAGCCGCCTGGTGCTCAACGACGTCGGACCGACGATTGGCATGGATGCCTTGCAGCGTATCGGCGAATACCTCGGCAAGTCCCCGGATTTCACCGACCTCGCCGAGGCGGAAGCCTACGTGCGTACCGTCTGCGCGCCCTTCGGTGCCCTCACCGACGCGCAATGGCGCTACATGACCGTCGTCGGCACGCGTGCGAAGCCGGACGGCGGCTTCGAGATGAACTATGACCGCGCCATCGCGCAGCCGTACCAGAAGGCCTTCCTCGAAGCCAAGGAAATCAACCTGTGGCCGATGTACGATGCCATTCGCTGCCCGACGCTGGTATTGCGCGGCGCGCAATCGGACATTCTGATGCACGATACCGCTGCCGAGATGAGCACCCGTGGTCCCAAGGCTACGCTCGTCGAAGTGCCGTCGGTTGGCCATGCACCGATGTTCCTCGAGGAAGCCCAGGTGCGCATCGTCCAGGAGTTCCTGCTCGCCGATCGGCCCTGAGCGCAGTCCATGCCGTAGGCAGGGCGCGGCCGATATCCCTGAAGTTGCCCGCCCGCTTCGCCCGGTCGCCTGGCCATGAATCTTGCCCATCTCCTCGCCCGAACCGCGCGGGTCTGCCCGGAGAGGCCTGCGGTCGCGCTCGGTGAAGGCGAGAGTGTTTCGTACGGTGAATTGTTTCGCCGCGCGGCGGCGACCGCCGGGTGCCTGCGCTCCGCCCTGGGTTTGCGAACCGGCGACCGGGTCGCGCTGTTCATGGCCAATCGTCCCCGCTATCTCGAACTGCTTTACGGCATCTGGCACGCCGGGTTGGTCGCCGTGCCGATCAACAACAAGCTGCACGCGCGCGAGGTTGCCTTCATCCTCGAAAATTCGGCGGCCTCGCTCTTGTTCGTTGCTGGCGACCCAAACGACGATTGGCGCCTGTGGTGCGCAAGCGCTGCGGGCCTGCGCATCATCTCCGTCGATGACCCGGAAAGTCTGCGGCTCACCAGCGGCGAGCCGATCGCCGTCGTTCCGCGCGCACCCGAGGATCTCGCCTGGCTGTTCTATACGTCGGGTACCACCGGCCAGCCGAAGGGCGTGATGCTCTCGCAGCGCAACCTGCTGGCGATGACTCTGGCCTACTTCCCCGATGTGGACCAGGCGACGCCCGCGGACAGCATCGTCTACGCCGCGCCGATGTCGCACGGCGCCGGCATGTACAACTTCGCGCACGTGCTGGTCGGCGCGCGGCATGTCGTCCCGGCGTCTGGTGGCTTCGATCCGCACGAGATCCTGTCGCTGGCGCGGCGTTTCGGTCAGGTTTCGCTGTTCGCTGCACCGACGATGGTCCGCCGTCTGGTCGACCATGTCGCCGACCACGGCGCCGACTGCAGCGGCATCAAGACCATCGTCTATGGCGGTGGACCGATGTATATCGAGGATATCCGGCGCGCGCTCGACGTTCTCGGCGATCGTCTGGTGCAGATTTACGGACAAGGTGAAAGCCCGATGACGATCACCGCGCTGGCGCGTCGGCACCTCGCGGACCGCGCTCATCCGCGCTATCGGGAGCGCATCGCGTCGGTCGGTGTCGCACACAGCGTCGTCGAGGTCGTCGTCGCCGATGCCGACGATCAAGCGCTGCCTGCCGAGGAAATCGGCGAGGTCCTCGTGCGCGGCGACACGGTGATGGCGGGGTATTGGCGCAATCCCGAGGCGACAGCGGCGACCCTGCGCAACGACTGGCTGCACACCGGCGACCTCGGTAGTCTGGATGCCGACGGCTTTCTCACCCTCAGGGACCGTTCGAAGGACGTGATCATCAGTGGTGGCGCCAACATCTATCCGCGTGAAGTCGAGGAAGTGCTGCTGCGCCACGCCGCCGTGGCCGAGGTGTCGGTGGTCGGACGGCCGAGCGCCGAGTGGGGCGAGGAAGTCGTCGCTTTCGTGGTCTGGCGACCCGGCCTTTGCGCGCCGATCGCTGAACTCGACCGTCTGTGCCTCGGTTCGATCGCCCGCTTCAAGCGGCCGAGGGACTACATTCCCGTCGCGGCGCTGCCGAAGAACAACTATGGCAAAGTGCTGAAGACGGCGTTGCGGCGTCACTGGACGCAGCCAGGAGAGAACTGAAAATGGCCGGACGCTTGCAGGACAAGGTAGCCATCGTCACCGGCAGCGGTTCGGTCGGGCCGGGCTGGGGCAATGGCAAAGCGATGTCGGTGCTGTTCGCGCGCGAGGGTGCCAAGGTCGTCGGCGTGGATATCGACGCCGAAGCAGGCGCGGCGACGCAGCGGATCATCGACGATGAAGGCGGCACCGGCATCAGCCTCGTCGCCGACGTCACCCGCGCTGCCGACGTCGAGCGCCTGGTGGCGGCGGCGATCGATACCTATGGGCGTATCGACATCCTGGTCAACAACGTCGGCATCGCCATCGTCGGCGGCCCGGCGGAACTCGACGAGGCGACCTGGGATCGTCTGATGACGGTCAACGTCAAGAGTACCTATCTGACCTGTCACCACGTGCTGCCGGTGATGATCCGCCAGCACGCCGGCGCGATCGTGAATAACGCGTCGGTCGCCGTGCTGGGCTGGGCCGGGGTCAACTATGGCTTCTATGCGGCCAGCAAGGGCGCGATGGTGGCGATGACGCGGACGATGGCCATTCGTCACGCGCCCGACGGCATACGTGCCAATTGCGTCCTGCCAGGGCTGATGAACACGCCGCTGGTGCACGCCGCACTGACTCGCGTCTATGGCGAGGAGGGCGACATTGCCAACCTCATCCGCACGCGTGACGCCCAGTGTCCGCTCGGCCACATGGGCGACGCCTGGGACACCGCCTACGCGGCGCTCTTCCTCGCTTCGGACGAAGCCAAGTACATCACGGCCACCGAACTCGTTGTCGATGGTGGGCTGTCGGCGCGATTCGCCTAGCAGCTGCGGCGGATTGTCGAGTGCTTGCTGCTGGGCACGCCAGCCCAACAGACCGTGGCCCGACGGCCGCAGAGCGGTAGGAAAGACACAGGCGTCCACCGAACCTCCCGCCAAGACATCGTTGCTGAGATCAACGTCGGCGTTCCCGGGGTTTGGCGATTACTCTCCCGTACATTTCATGACGTCCTTCAGCGGGCATGTTCTGGACCTGTCGAGTCTGGCCAGTCTTGTCGCCAGTTTTCAGTTGACGAATCCCACCTACGGGAAGTTCGTCCCCACCGCGGCGTCGATACTGTCGCGCAGCGCCACCTTTCTGGGTATTTTCTTCCTGGGCGATTTCACGCCGGAATCGGACCTGGCAGGCTTCGAGCTGTCACCCACGAGCCTGCGCATCAGCCTCAACCAAAGCGGCTTGTCCATCAGTGAAGCCATTACCCTGAACTCCCCGCCGATTCGGATCACCGTCCCCGAGCCGGGTACGCTGTTTCTGTTGATGACGGGTAGCTTCGGTCTTCTCGGTTTTGGCTTGCGGCGTAAAGCCCAGGCGTGAGCCAAGCCCTGCCTGCGGCCGTCACCACGGGAGTCCCTGCGGCAGAAGGAGCGCGGTCAGCTCCTTCGTTTCCCTGTTTGCCTGCTCGGTGGTAGTCAGCCATAGGCCGTGCCGACGTTCGTCTGTAGCGATGGTTTGTTGAGGAGACGTGCGTTGTACCTCAGGCATCCCTGTTGAAGTTTCGCCCCGGGGCGGAGGAAGCCACTCATCGGTGCACCGCTTCGTCTGGCTCCTCGTCGATGCGCTTCACCTCCCTGCGTCCGAAAGCGCCGAAACTGCTGCTGAGTCTGTGCCGCGGATCATGGTCGGCGTATCCCAGTTCCGGTCGCCTTTCCCGCCCATTCAGGCGGCCAATTCCTGCACGATTGTTGACCGGGTTAACTTGGTTGGTGATATCCTTTGCCCACGTGGTGGGACAAACGAAGGGCCTCGCCCGTGCGTTTGTCCTGAGGCCTTGGTCGTCATCGTTCCCCAGTTCCTTGACCTTGGAGGCCCTCAATCATGCCAACCATGCAACCGGATGACCGGACCGTCCTGGAGGCTCAACAGTAGTGGTGGACAGTCTTGATACGAGTTGGCTGTTGGCTGCTGTCGCAGCGCTGCTGCTCATGGCCATCGCCGCCGCGGGCGGATTCTGGTGGAGCAGGCGTCGCCGGCAGCTGGTGATCACGACCTATGTGCCGTCTGCCTCAACCCCCGGCGAAAAAGTGGCCCTGGACAACTGGTTGCCGCGCATCGCGGAAGAACTGGGCGAAGTGAACTTCCTGCCGGTTGAGGCCGTGGCGGGGCCGGGTGGTGACCAGTTCGGCAAGGGACTGGCGTTGATGAAGGACGGCAAGTACCCGGCGGCTGCGAAGTGCTTCGAACGTGCCCTGAAGCTTGGTCTCACGGGGACTTACGTCTGCGGTGCGCTGTGTTTCCTGGGACGCATCGCTCTGGAACGGGGCGACCTGCAAAGGTCTGTCGAACTGTTCCTGAAGTGCCTGGCCTGGCCCAGCCTGACCGCTGAGGCAGCCTTTTCAGCGGCAGGCTATCTGCATCGTATCTATCAGTGTGCCGGCATGACACGCGACGCCGAGATCGCTCGCGGCATCGCTGCCCGTTGCAGCAGTGATCGCGTTTCCCTGAATCTGAGAGTGCTTGTAGATATCGAATCGCATGTCGAGCGTGCACGACGAGGTCAGCGACCTTCCGGTGCGCGTCGTGGACTGCGGTGGTTGTCGGGTCTCAACAGAGCACGTCTGACCGCAGCCCTGCGGCCCGATCGCTGATTTCGGGCGGCCCGCCCGGGTGGCCGCCACAGAGCGCCCGTTCCCGGCCCGGCTTGACGACTGACACGGCGTCAAGCGGCAGCCTGCAGGAACCATACCACCGACCACGCTGGCAGGCGGCCCTGGCTCAGTGAAGTCGCCGCGTCGCCAGGCTCGGACCAGAGGACGGCGCCTGCGGGTGCTTGCAGTCCGTCCAGTGGTGCCGGGCCGTAGTTGGCCAGCAGCGTCAATAGCGAATCATCTCCCAGCGTCCACTGGATCGACAGGCCTCCGTCGCCTGACAGTAGGTAGCGTATGCGGTCCTCATGCATCCCGCTCAGTCGTGGCGTGATTTCGCGACGACGCACCGCCAGCAGGCGGCGATAGAAGTACAGCCAGTCCGCATGCGGGGACCGTTGGATGCTACTCCAGTCCAGCTTGCAGCGCTGGAAGGTTGCCGGATCCATCGGGTCGGGGATGCGGGCGCGAGTCCTGGCCGTGCGAAACCCCTTGAGATGAGCAAAGGACTTGCGTCGATTGATGGCCACGTCCTTTACCAGGTCCGGGTTGAAATCGCAGAAGTACAGGAAGGGTTGGGCGGCAGCGAATTCCTCGCCCATGAACAGCGCCGGGGGCATCGGCGCGAGCAGTGAGGTGGCCACCATCGCACCCAGCGGGCGGGGGGGCGTCAACTGATGGAGACGTTCGCCGAGGGCCTGGTTGCCGATCTGGGCATAGTCCTGCAGGAAGGTGACGAAAGCGGTCGGCAGCAAGGGCTCTGACTCGCCCGCTGCTCCCCCCCTGCTCAAGCAGGCACCCAGTTGATCGAGCGCTTGAACGTCGGTGACCGCGCCTGACGGAGCCCCCGTCAACACGTCCTGCATGGCCTGCTGGGCGGCGTTGTTCCATACGGCCTCGTAGTGGCGGGGATCGCTGTGATCGGCCCAGCGCAAGTAGCGGGCGGCCCGCCGATCATGACTGAGCACGAGATGGCAATGACGGTGTTTGCCGGGCCCCTCGCGGACGGCGCGCGCAAGTGCCGCGAGCAGGTCCGCCTGTTCCTGCTCGTCCTGAAACAGCGCTGCATTCAGGCGCAGGCCGTCGAGATGGAACTCTTCCAACCAGTACAGCGCGTTGTGGATAATGAACTCGCGTCCGCCGGGTAGCGTGACGTCGATACTCCGACCGGCCAGGTTGGTCGCTTGTCTTGCGAAGAACTCCGGCGCGTAAACGGACAGGTAATTGCCTTCGGGACCGAAATAATGACAGGCGAGATCCAGCAGAACCATCAGCCCCTTGTGGTGGGCGGCCTGGATCAGTTCTTTCAGATCGTCCGGATGGCCATAGCTGGCGGCCGGGGCAAACGGCAGGACGCCGTCGAACCCCCAGTTGTGGGCACCGGCAAAGGCGCCGACCGGCAGTAGCTGGATCGCGGTGACGCCAAGGTCCACCAGGTAGTCGAGCCGCTCCCTGGCCGCCGCAAAAGTCCCTTGCGGAGTGAACGCGCCGACGTGCAGCTGATAGATGATTGCCTCCTCCCAGGGCCTGCCGCGCCAGCCGCGGTCGTTCCAGATAAACTGACCTGACTCCAGCACCTGGCTGGGACCGTGTACGCCCTGGGGATTGTAGCGGGAGGCCGGATCGGGCACTTCACCAAAGCCGTGGATCCGATAACGGTAGAGATCGCCTGCCGTGGCCCGATCACTGGTCAATTCGTACCAGCCGGCCTCTGTGCATGCCATGGGCAGCGTCACGCCGCCGCCGTGGGTGGTCTCGAGCAGCAGTTCCACCCGCTCGGCAGCCGGAGCCCAGAGGCGAAAGCGAATCCGGCCGCCCTCCAGGACTTGCGCGCCGAAAGGCATGAAATAGCGTCGGCGCAGCTGCGGCGGGGCGACTCGGTCGAATTGCCGCTGCTGGGAGAGCAGTGCCAGCGAACGACCCTCCAGGAGATACGACTGGTCGAGGATCTCCCGGCCGCGGCCATACTCGGGCTGGGTGGTGTCGAGCACGAGTGCACAACTTCCCTTCCACGGCAGAGCGAAGCGAATCGTCTCGTGATGGCCGTTGAGCAGCAGCAGCAAATCATCGTCCCTGGTCCACTGACCACCTTCATCCTGTTCTTCCAGTGCCTCGCCGATCAGGTACAGGCCGAAACTTCGGGCATGATGATGGTCCCAGTCGTCGTCGCTGATCTCGCTTGCGTCCGGATGCAGCCAGATGATGTCCCTGACACCCGTGCCGTGGATGCGCTGGCCCTGAAAGAAATGGCGACGCCGCAGGGCGGGATGCCTGTTGCGCAGGTCGATCAGGTGACGTGTGAATTCGAACAGCTCACGGTTGTCCGGCAGCCAGGCCAGTTGCCAGTCGACCCAGCTCAGCTCGTTGTCCTGACAATAGGCATTGTTGTTGCCTCGCTGGGTGCGTCCCATTTCATCGCCGGCCAGCAGCATCGGCACGCCTTGCGCGAGCACCAACGTCGCCAGCAGATTGCGCCGCTGCCGTTGTCGCAGGCGCAACACCTCGGTGTCCGTCGTATCGCCTTCGGCGCCGCAGTTCCAGCTGCGGTTGTGCGAGTCGCCATCGCGGTTGTCTTCGCCGTTGGCGGCGTTGTGCTTTTCGTTGTGACTGACCAGGTCGTACAGCGTGAATCCATCATGGGCGGTGATGAAGTTGATGCTGGCATAGGGCCGGCGCCCGCTGTGCTGATACAGATCGCTCGATCCGGTCAGCCGGTAGGCCAGTTGGCCCATCAGGCCACCCTCGCCGCGCCAGTAATCGCGGACCACGTCACGGTACTTGCCGTTCCACTCGGCCCAGCCGATCGGGAAGTTACCCACCTGATAGCCGCCCTCGCCGAGGTCCCACGGTTCGGCAATCAGCTTCACTTGCGACAGCACGGGGTCCTGGTGAATGATGTCCATGAAGGCGCCCAGTTGATCCACCTCATGGAGTTCCCGTGCCAGCGCCGCCGCCAGGTCGAAGCGGAAGCCATCGACGTGCATCTCGATCACCCAGTAGCGCAGGCTGTCCATGATCAGCTGCAACACTCGGGGATGCATCATGTTCAGGGTATTGCCGCAGCCGGTGTAATCCATGTAGTAACGGGGATTGCCCGCCGCCAGGCGATAGTAGGCAGCGTTGTCGATTCCCCGAAAGCACAGCGACGGCCCCATATGGTTGCCTTCGGCGGTGTGGTTGTAGACCACGTCCATGATGACTTCGATGCCGGCGGCGTGTAGCGTTTTGACCAGGTGCTTGAATTCATTGATATGTCCACTCGCCGAATAGCGTGGCTCGGGGGCGAAGTAGGCGATGGAGTTGTAGCCCCAGTAGTTCTTCAGTCCCCTTTCCAGGAGATGGCGGTCGTCTACAAAAGTGTGAATCGGCAGCAGCTCCACCGCTGTGACGCCCAGGCGTTTGAGGTGCTCGATCACCGGCGGCGTGCTCAGCCCGGCATAGGTGCCGCGCATGGCGGGCGGAATGTGCGGGTGGAGTTGGGTGAAGCCCTTCACGTGCAACTCGTAGATGACCGTCTGATGCCAGGGAACGTTGGGGTGTCGGTCCCCTTCCCAGTCAAACCCCGCATCGATCACCTGGCTCTTGAACACTCCGGGTGCGCTGTCGCGGCGGCTGAAGCTCAAGTCCTCTCGGGGGCTACCGATGCGATATCCGAACTGGGCGTCGCTCCAGTTGACGGCACCAACGATGGACTTGGCGTAGGGGTCCAGCAGCAGCTTGTGCGGGTTGAAGCGGTGTCCCTGCTCCGGACGGTAAGGACCGTGGACCCGGTAACCGTACAGTTGGCCGGGACGGACCTGTGGCAGATAGACATGCCAGATCTGATCGGTTTGTTCGTCGACGGCAATGCGCTGCAGTTCGCGCTGTCCCGTGGCATCGAACAAGCACAGTTCGACCTTTTCGGCGTGTTCGGAGAAGAGGGCGAAATTGACGCCTTGGCCGTCCCAGGTGGCGCCCAGGGGATAGGGTCTGCCGGGCCAGACGGCTGATATCAGTGCAGGTATGGGGTCAGAATAAGCCATGATCGATGCGTGGTTTTCTCTTGCTCGCATTTTACCCCACCTGACGAGGGCGCGCTGCGATCGGATTGCGGACACCTCGTCGTCACCATCAGAACGGCGCAGCGCTGAGATGCCCCGCACAGACGTTGGCTCGCACGCCCAACCGAGCCTCCGTCCCCGGGGCGCGGCCAACAGGTGGATTGTGGGGCGACTTGGTGGTCAGGCAACCCTCTTGCTCACCCGGGCGCCCGCCGGTTCCTGCGGCGCGAGTCTTCTCCGGGCGCCGCGAGCGTCGCTACGGGCCTTCGCACGGCACGGTGATTGACGAGCACCGGCTCTTCGACCGATACTTTCACACTCGCACGAATGGCGTTGAATCTTTGAGATTTCCGTTATTTATGGACAAGAGCATGGTCAAGCGCGGTCTGGCGGCCGAGACGGAAGCGTGGCTGGAGGACACGGCTTGGGGCCGCGGCCTGGTGGTGGAACCCGCGTTCGCTTCGCCTTTTTCTGTTGCTATGGCCGCCAGCCGGACGAAGCCTGTGCTGTCCCCGACGGATTCCGCATGAGCCAGATCGCCCAGCTCTCCGAAGCCGAGATCGAAGAGCGCTATTACCTCACCGGGGGAACGGCAATTGCGTTCACGCTCGCCGGCTTTGCGGAACATAAGGAATCGTTCTCCGTCCAGTTTGCCGGTGGCAGCGAACACTTCCTGACCATTCTGCTCGGCGTCCAGCCGGAAGCGGGCTGCCTGATCATCGACTGCAGCGGCAGTGTCGAGATCAACCGGCGCTTTCCGGAAAGCCTGCGCAATGTTTTCGTTGCCCGACCCGGAGGAATACATGTGCAGTTCACGACCGGCCAGGCGCGCGAAATCACCTTTCGCGGAGCCAGGGCGTTCGCCGTTCCGTTGCCGAAGTTCATCGTTCGCCTGCAGCGGCGCGAGGTTTTCCGGATCGAGACACCACTTGCTCGCCCGCTGCGGTTTCACGCGCGCCTTGCCGGCGGCCACTGGCTGACCCTGCCGGCGCATGACATCTCGGTCGCCGGTGTCGGTCTGAGTGCCGGCAACGACGCCAATCTGGAGGCGGGAATTGCCCTTGCCAATTGTCGCTTTGCGCTACCGGCCGAGCGGCACGAGATCCTGGTTCAGGCGGTCGTACGGCACGTGACGGCGCTGGAACTCCGCGCCGGCGTGACGCAGTGGCGGGTCGGGCTGCAGTTCGTCGATCTGCGTCGCGCCGACGACAAGCAGCTTCAGCGCTACATCGTCCAGGTCGAACACCAGCGCCACGAGCTGAGCTGAGGCTCGGGTCAGGTCGCCTCGGCGCACCGCCTGGCTGCATCCGTTGGCACGAGACTGGTGGCGGAAGCCGGTCGTCCGTGCGGCCGGCGTCGCCACCGCTACCTGAACGGAACGATCAGCTTGTCCCATCCTGAGCCGTCACCCTCGATGAGGCCGCCACTCTGACGAATCGCTGCGGCCACGCGCATTTCAAGCTCGGCCAGCAACAAGTCGGCGTCCCGTGCATCCCGGCGGTCGCCGATGCGGCGCCGGTCAGCACCACGGCGCCGGTCAGCTTCCGCGCGCCGGTCGGGCCTCGACCGGCGATCAGCCATCTCGGGCGATGACGCCGTCGAATGCTGGCGTGGGTCGGCTACCCCCTCATCGCGCATTGCACATCTCCTGGAATCTGGTTTGCTTCGCTTGCTCAGCCCTGTTCATCGGCTCCGCAGGGCAAGGCTACACACTACATGCCGGCGCCTTTGGACGACCACAGGGGGCGAGCACGGGGTGAGGCCGAGCACTGGGGGAAAAGTTCCGGATTTCCGCCAGTAGAACCACGATCCCCGGCTCACTTGGACTCGTTCGTTGCCGTATAAAGAGGCTGTTCCTCGCACCCGAACAGCGTCTTCCACGATGAGCGGTTGCCCGCCGCCAGCGACCGCGTTGCGGCCACTCCATAGTGTGCCACGGAACTCCGACTGTTGACCAGACGGGAAAGCCAGTATGTCACCAAGCGCGGTTCGGCTGCGCGTCGCAGTGCAAAAAAAGGGGTCGCCAAGGACCGTTCTGGGTCTGTCGAACGGTCCTTGGCGACCAGGGGAGCACTGTTGCGGAGGAGGAGAACACGCCGTCATGCGAGGCGCACCAATGCCCGCTGGCTGGCAATCGACTTCCTTCGTCGCCGGGCGTCGCGGTTCAGCAAGCGCGTGCCCGTCTTGCAGGCGATGCAGCGTCGTTGAATCAGGCGATGTCATGGCAGACGACGGAAAGGGTCACAAACAAGCGTGGATCATCATAGGCAGCGGCCAACTCGCCAGGCAACAAGGGTGAATCAGGTTTTACAGTCCGCCGGGTCTGTCGCCGGTCAGTTCGTCACCGGCAAGCGCTGTGTGTTGCGGCTTTCGAGTCGCGATCGCCCTGTCGACTTGCGTGGTGATTGCGCGTGATCCTGCTGGATCAGCACCGCGAACCGTCCGAGCGTGCGACAATGGCCGCTGCGCTCGACAGCGCTCGCCCGGCGGCTGAACGGCGCGTGCCGCGCAGTGGGCCGCGCGAAACGTGGCCAACGATCGGTTCGGGACGACCCAGAAACCACCTCCAGAGATGCAAGACGCCGGACAAGTCGTCCTCAGAGACATCGTCCTCGTCGGCGGCGGCCACAGTCACGTCGGCGTCATCAAGCGCTTCGGTATGCGACCGCTGCCCGGCGTACGCCTGACGGTGATCTGCACCGATACCGACACGCCGTATTCCGGGATGTTGCCCGGCTACGTTGCCGGCCATTACGCCTACGACGAGGTGCATATCGACCTGCGGCGTCTGGCCGAGTTCGCCGGCGCACGCTTCTATCGCGACGAGGTGATCGGCCTCGATCGAGACCAGCGCCAGGTGCTGTGCCGCGATCGCCCGCCGGTGCCCTACGACCGTCTGTCGATCAATATCGGCTCGATGCCAGCGGTCGGCCTGGTCGAAGGAGCCTCCGAGTACGCCGTTCCGGTCAAGCCGATCCGGCGTTTCAACGAGCGCTGGCTGGCCCTCCTCGAACGCGTTTGCCGGCACGCCGGACGGACGACGATCGCTGTCGTCGGGGCCGGGGCAGGCGGCGTCGAGCTGACGCTGGCGATGCAGTATCGCTTGCGTGGCGAACTGCAGAGGCGCGGGCGCGACCCTGACGCACTCGCTTTCCATCTCTTTGCCGCCGAGCGCGATATCCTCGCCACGCACAATGCCCGCGTGAGGCGTAGCTTCGAGCGCGTGCTGACGGAGCGGGGGGTCGTCGTGCATCGTGCCGCCGAAGTGAGCCGCGTATCTGCTGGGCGACTGTGTACCCGTGACGGTGAGACGCTGGCCGCCGACGAAGTCGTCTGGGTGACGCAAGCGGGCGCCGCCACCTGGCTGCGCCAGACCGGTCTGGCACTCGACGCCGCCGGTTTCATCGAGGTTCGCGCGACCTTGCAGACGGTCAGCGATCCGCTGATCTTTGCGGCCGGCGATTGTGCCGCGATGCTCGGCAGACCACTCGAGAAGGCAGGCGTCTTCGCCGTTCGTCAGGGCCCGGTGCTCGCCGAGAACCTGCGTCGATCGCTGCTCGAACGGCCCCTGCGTGTCTGGCGTCCACAACGGCGCTGGCTGGCGCTGATCAGCACCGGTGGTCGCTACGCCGTCGCCTCGCGTGCCGGGATGCATGCCGAAGGCGCCTGGGTCTGGCGCTGGAAGGACTGGCTTGACCGCCGCTTCATGGCCCGCTTTGGGGATCTGTTGCCGATGGCCGATCAAGCGCGTAGCCAGCGGGCGCCGGTGCCGCTTGACGAGAACGAAGCGCTGCAGGCGACATCGGCACTTGCCATGCGTTGTGGTGGGTGCGGCGCCAAGCTTGGCGGCACGCTGCTGTCGCGGGTGCTCGCGGCGCTTCACCCGATCGAGCGAGCGGACGTGCTGATCGGTCTGCGGGCTCCCGACGACGCGGCGATCGTACGCGTGCCACCCGGCAAGGCGCTGGTCCATACGGTCGATTTCTTTCGTTCTTTCATCGACGATCCCTGGCTGTTCGGGCGGATTGCCGCCAACCATGCGCTTGGCGACATCTTCGCGATGGGCGCGGAGGCGCAAACGGCGACGGCCATCGTCACGGTGCCGCCCGGCCTGGAGCGGAAGATCGAGGATAACCTGTTGCAGATGCTGTCCGGCGCCATAGCCGTGCTCGACGACGTGGGCTGCGCGCTGGTCGGCGGTCATAGCGGCGAGGGTAGCGACCTGGCGCTCGGCTTCGCGATCAACGGCCTCATCGACGAAAACCTGGCCGGCGTGTTGCGCAAGGGTGGCATGCGTCCGGACGACGTGCTGGTCCTCACTAAGGCGATCGGTGTCGGCACGCTGTTCGCCGCGCACGCCCGTCTACGCGCCAGAGGCCGCTGGATCGACCAGGCCCTGGCCGTGATGGCACAATCGAACGCGCCGGGCGCGCGCTGTCTGCGCGAGCATGGGGCGACGGCCTGTACCGACGTTACCGGCTTCGGCCTGCTCGGGCATCTGGTCGAAATGGTTGGCTCGTCGCGGGTGAGCGTGGAGATCGCTCTGGACGACTTGCCGGTTCTCGATGGTGCTGTCGAAACCAGCGCGGCGGGTATCGTCAGCTCGCTGCACGTCGCAAACCTGCGCGCACGCCGTTACCTGCGCAATCCGGAGCAAGGAAGCGGGCACCCGCATTACCCGTTGCTGTTCGATCCGCAAACGGCCGGCGGATTGCTGGCGAGCATTCCGCTGGCGAGGGCCGATGCCTGTCTGCGGGCGCTGCGCGCTCTTGGCTACGACAAGGCCGCCCGCATCGGTCGGGTTCTGCCGGCTGACGAGCACGCCGAGCCGATCTGTCTTCTGGCGCAGGCGCGGGCGAAGCCGTCGGGATGATCTGGCGTCGACCAGCGCCTGCGGCGGCCGGTAGGGCGGATTGTCATCCGTTGACGGGGCTCAGTCGTTGTTGAAAGAGGGTTCCCGGGTGGCTGCCCGGGTCACGCGAGAGTGAATCGCCGCGTTCTGCTTGCTCAATAGAAAGGTACGTGCATGAGAGTTACGATGATGGCGGCTTTGCTGACGTTCGCCGCGGCGTCCGCGATGGCGCAGGTTTCCGTTTCGGTCGGCGGTGCCGGCGGTGTCAACGTGAATACCGGCGGAGCAGGCGGGGTGAACGTCAACACCGGCAATGGCACCAACGTTACCACCGGCAAGACGACGACCAGCAGCAGGGGCAATGCCGTATACACCAACCCTGGACAGAGTTCGTCGTCGATCACCCACTCTCCGGGCACGACGGTCACCACTGGCAAGGGCGGCGATGATGACGCGAGCGGAATCAGCGTGGTGAATGGCAATGTGACGATCGACGGGGTGAAGGTTCCGCCCTCGGCCACTCGCTGGACCGGCAAGGACGGTACCAAGTACCGGATCAAGCGCTCCGGGAAAGGCAACGTCAGCGTCGAGGAAATCGACGACTGAGCGCTTCGGGCCGAGCGGATTCAGGCCGGTAGCGGTGCCGGCATGAAAGGAACACGACCGGTGGCGACATAAGCCTCGCAGCGCGCAATGTACTCGGAGGTGCTCCTGGGCATCGGCGTGCGCGCGCGGGCAATGTAGAAAACCAAATCCCGGCCGCTGCGCAGCAGCAGGAGTCCGTCGGAAACCCGATGCGCCAGACGGGCCGTGAGTCCCCCCTTCATGTTGGCCGCTTCTTGCGGAGTGAAATTGGCGAGCCGTTCGCAGGCCGTGACCAGTTCTGCCCAGACATCGAAGATGTCCGGGTCGGTGCGCAGGGTTTCGGCCTTGACCCGGGCGGCGCGGGCAAAATCGCGAACCAGCGGCTCGATCGCCGCAAAGGCTGGGATGCCGCTGAAGTTGGCGATCATCGCATCGGCAATGCGGTCGATGTCGCGCATGCTTTGGCCGATCTTGATGTAACGACTTTCGTAGAACTCCTCGATCGGGATCGAAAAGGCGCGGAAGGGTTCGCCCCAGAGTTCGTCGATTCCCTCTTCGCCGCTGCGATGGAGGACCAGATGGCCGAGGTCCATCGCATCGAGAAGACACTGGCCGCATTCGCGCATCAGGGCATCGTCGCTGCGGATTTCGATGCCGTCTGCCTGCAGTTCCACGAGTTTTCGGAAGATATCGGTAGCCCTGTTGAATAGCGCACCAGCAAGCATCGCGGCCTTCACCCGGCGCCTGCTCGGGTCGGCTTCCGCCTGATAGGCTTGGCGTGCTTCGCCGAGTCGGCAACCGGGGATGTTGAGGCCGTGTTCCGTGTGGTTGAACAAGCGGCGGGTGAGCGCTTCGATCAGCAGCTTCTTGGCTTGCAAGGAGTCGATCGGGACCGGGTAGGTCTTGATCCAGTAGCCGTCATAAAGGACGCGCTCTTCGCCATCGACGATCCTCCGCGTTCCCTCGGGAGGGATCGGATCACTGTTCGAGGCACGTTCGAGTCGGTGGACATTGCTCATCGCTGCAACCTTTGCAAGGAAACCTCTTTCAGAAAGCAATAATGATGCCCGGATTCGTCGGCTTTTCAAGTCTTTGAATTGAAGCGATCTGCACTCTAGCGTAGGTTCTCGTGGCTGTCTGTGCGGTCCACCACGGTGCTCGGGACGGCCGGGGAGAGCACCTTTCCGAGGCGCTGCCTGGCTTGTCATCCAGCATGTGCGACGAGGGAGAACAGGATTCCGATACGCTGGTCGGCGAAACGCCTCCAGCGACGGCCTCCTCTTGCCGGTGTCGTCCGCGAACGGCGCGACCCTGGCCGATGGGCCGCGCCGGTCAGGAAGTGGGCAAACACACGACAACCTCCAGTCCGCCGTCGGGCGCCTCGCCCAGGAGGACTTCACCGCCACAACCGGCGGCGATTCGCCGGACGATCGCCAGGCCCAGCCCGCAGCTGCCATTGGTCGCCCGCGCGGGCTCGAGTTGGGCGAAGGCCTCGAGCGCACGCTGGCGATCCGCCTCTGCGATTCCGGGCCCGTGATCACGCACGAGCAGCCTGGCGAGCGACTCGCCAGCCATGCTGAACTCGACGTGCACCGGTGGCACACCGTGCTGGAGGGCATTGTCGATCAGGTTGTCGAGGAGACGCTGCAGATTACCCGCGGCGATCGCGACCTTGCGCGGCTCGGCGGCGGCGCTGATGGTCAGCTCGATGGCCCGGCCGAGCTCGCGCTGGCGGGCGACCCCGTCGCGCAACAAGGCGGCGATGGCCAGCGGCACGGGTGCTCGATCGGCCTCCTCGCTGCGCAGGAACTGCAGACACTGGCCGACGATCCGCTCCATGTCGTCCAGGTCATGCGCGATGCCGGCGCGCTCGGTATCGCTGTCGAGCAGCGCCAGGCGCAGGCGCAGGCGGGCCAGCGGCGCCCGCAGGTCGTGCGTCAGACCGGCAAGCATCTCGCGACGCTCGGCGGCGGCTGTCGCCAACTGGTCGAGCATCGTGTTGTGGCGGGCGGCAAGCCGTCGGACTTCGCGTGGTCCGTCAGGCGTCACCCGCTGTGCCGCGCCGTCACCCGTCGCCGCGACGGCGTCGCCGAGACGTGCCAGCGGGCGGACGATACCTCTCACGAACAAGCCGGCGATCAGCAGCACGGCAGCCAGCGTCCCGGCCAGGCCCAGCCACAGATCAGCCGGGAGTTCCTGCGGCTCGAAACGCGGTGGCGGCAAAATCAGCCACCAGCGCTCGCCACCGGCGAGGAAACCGATCCACAGGCCCGTACGCTGCCCCGGCCCGCCATGCCTGAGCAGCACCGGTTCGCCGAGACGTTCGCCGAGTTCGAGCGCGAGGTGGCGGGCAAAGCGGAATCTCGGCTGATGGCGCGGTACGTGACTGTCGTCGGGACCCAACTGCAGGCCCCGCTCGCCGGCATCGGCGCCACTCAGCTGGCGGCGTCCCGCGGCGTCGAGGCTGGGCAGGACGATCTGCAGCAGGCGTACCTGACTGGCGATCAACTGAACGGTCTGATTGAGGTGCGATGTACGTCGAAAATGCCCGATCAGCGACAGCGTAGCGAACTCGGCCACGGCGATGACCGCAACCACCAGGAGCACGGTGCGTCCGGCAAGCGAATTGGGGAAAAGTCTCACGGGTCGGCGCTGCCGGCGCTTGCTGCATCGGGAACAAAGACATAGCCGACCCCCCAGACGGTCTGCAGATAGCGCGGGTGTGCCTGATCGACCTCGATCAGGCGACGCAAGCGGTGAATCTGGACATCGATCGCACGGTCGAACGATTCCGTGCTTTCACCGCGCGTCAATTCGAGCAGGCGTTCGCGCTTCATCGGGCGGTTGGCATTGGCGACGAGTGCGTTCAGCAGCGCGAATTCGCCACTGGTCAGTGCTACCACCTGGCCGTTCCTCGACAACTGACGGGCGCCGCGGTCGAAAAGCCATTCGCCGAAGCACACCAGGCCACCTTCGGGATCAGGCGCCGCCGCCGGGCGCGTGCCGCGACGCAGGACAGCCTCGATGCGGGCGACGAGTTCGCGGGGGTCGAAAGGCTTGCCCAGGTAATCGTCGGCACCCATCTCCAGGCCGATCACCCGGTCGACCGGTTCGTCGCGCGCAGTCAGCATGATCACCGGCAGCGTCTCGCCGCGGGCGCGCAGACGGCGGCAGGCGGCCAGACCGTCCTCACCGGGAAGCATCAGGTCGAGCACCAGCAGGTGGGGTTGATAGCGTTGGAGAAACGCATCGAGCTGGCGAGTGTCGGGCAGCAGCAGCGTGTCGAAACCATGCCGTCCGAGATAGGTGGCGAGCAGGGGACGCAGTTCGGAATCGTCGTCAATCAGCAGGATCTTCTTCATGGTCGTGATGCCTGTGGGTACCCTTGTCATTCTATGCCTCCCTGCCGGGTGGTTCCGAACAGGGGAAACAATTTGCAAAGACCTGTCACCGCTCGGAAATCGTTTGCAACGGCAGGCGAAGCAGAATGACGACATCGCGGGAGGTGGCAAACAGCATCTCACGGCGCGATCAATCAATCTGATATAAGGAGTCTTTACATGAAATCGAAATTCTCCCCGCGTATTCTCGTTGCTGCAGTGCTTCTCGCCCTCGGCGTCGGCGGCACGGCTTTCGCCATGAATCCGGAGCGCTGCGGTGCCGGCGGTGGCCGGATGGAGCAGCGGATGGCTTACGGCATGAAGGAGATGTCCCGGCTGCACGACGAACTCAAGCTCGACGCGAGGCAGGAGGCGATCTGGCAGGAGGCCGACAAGGCCGGCAAGGCAAGCATGAATGAAATGCGCGACCAGCGGCGCAAGCAACACGAGGAAGTACTGGCCGCCGTCAGCCAGCCGGGCGCCGACCTGCGCGCCATCGCCAGGCAGATGGACGCGCTCAAGGATGCCGGGCGCAAGCAGCACGAGGCCAATCGCGACCGCTGGCTGGCGGTTTACGACAGCCTTGACGCGACGCAGAAGGAGAAGGCGCGCCTGTTCTTCAAGGGCAAGATCGAACACATGGGGCAGTGGGGCAGATTCGGCCCCGGCGGCCCGCCTCGCAACTGAGTGCCTCGAGTGGTGTCGATTGGTCTGTTGCCGACATCGCCGGCCCCGCCGTCCAGCTCTGACTGCTGTCTGGCGGTGGCGGGGGGCCACCGCCCATCCGTTGGGTGATCGACGGTGAAAGCGGCGTGGGCGGGCGTCCGTGACGAGCGTACACTAGCCGTGGAATGAACTTGAGGCACGTCGCGTTGGTTGCGGGTCTTCAGTCGACGGATCCTCGACGCCGAGAGAAGGAGTGAAAGCATGCCGCTTGCGCCGCGCTTGCTGGAAAAGGTCAGCAACCGACACCCCGCGCTCTTCAGCATCGCTGTCGCGGTACTCGTCTTGTGGGTCGACGTCAGGGCGGGCGAAGAAATCGGGTTTCCGCTGCTCTACGCTCTTCCGGTCGGCTTTGCTGCCTGGCGGCACCAGCGGTACCTGGCGTATGCGCTCGCCGCGATGCTGCCGCTGCTGCGGCTCGCGTACGAGTTTCCCTGGGGCACGGACGCCTCGGCCGCCATTGCCGCGATCAACGCGCTGATCGAGATCGCCGCCATGGCGCTCTATGCGTATCTGATCGGCAGGACGGCGGCCCAGACAAGACGACTGAAGAGCACGGTAACGAAAAGAGAGTTTCAGGTGAGCCAGCTGCGCGCCTTCAGCAGAATGGCGAGTGCCACCCTGCAAGGTCGAGGGCTTTCCCCGGGGATGGTGGAGGGCGTGGCCTGGATCCACCTGCCGGCGGAAAGCGAATTGCCGGTCGAGCACCAACCCGTCGCAGCCGATGACATCGACGAAGAGATCAGACGTCTCGACGAGGCGCTGGCGGCGGCGGTGCGCGAACTGGACCACAAGGACAGACATCTCGCCGACGACATGGCGGCCGCGGAAAGCGCCTTGCTCGATGTACAACTGGCCATGCTCAATGACGACGAGTTCTGGAACACTTGCAAGCGGCGCGTGCGTGCGGAACTGATCAAGGTCGACCAGGTTGTCGCCGAGGAAGTCCGGGGAATGGCCGAGATGCTGGAGGCCTTGACTCACGAAGTCATGCGCGAGCGGGGTGCCGACATTCGTGACGTCGGCCGCCGCGTCTTGCGCAATATCGGGGGCTGCGGCGAGTCGCCAGCCAGTCGCCTCGCCTCCCTGCCGCCGCACACGATTCTCGTCGCCAGGGAACTCCTGCCGTCCGACATGTTTCAGGTGGACCGCGTCAATCTGGTCGCTCTGGTCACCGAGCGCAACGGTCCCGCCTCGCATGTCGCCATTCTCGCGCGCACCCGCAACATCCCGGCAGTCAGCGACATCAAGGATGTTGCGGATCTGTTGGCAACCGGCGACCGTTTGCTGGTGGATGCGGAGGCGGGTACGGTGATCGTGGCGCCGACCCGGATGCAATCCGAGCTTTTCGCCGAACGCCGAAGCAGACATGTCGCCAACGAGAGTTTTGCCGTGCCGGATGCGGCGGAGGAACCCACCACCAAGGATGGCGTGCGTATCGGACTGTACGCGAACATCAGCCGGCCGGATGAGGCACACCTGGTCTCGGAGTATCGGCTGGACGGTGTCGGCCTCTTCCGGTCGGAGTTCCTCTTTCTCGACGTCGCGCAGGCCCCGACCCTGGACGAGCAGGTGGCGGCCTATTCCGCGGTGGCGAGAACGCTCAATCCGTCCGCCGTCGTCATCCGGACCATGGACTTCGGTGGCGACAAGGTCCCGCGATTTGATGGCAGCGACAGTGAGCTTGCCTTCCGCATGGGCAAGCGCGGCCTGGCCTTCTCCCTGGCCGAGAAGAGCATGTTCCGCCGTCAGGTGCAGGCCATCCTGAAGTCCGCGGCGATGGGTGACGTGCGCATCATGTTTCCCATGGTCACGGGCGTTGCCGATCTGCGGGAGGCTCGCCATCTGGTCGCCGAGGTGATCGAAGCCGAGCAACTCGCCAGGCGCGTGGCGATCGGCGCCATGATCGAAACCCCGGCGGCGGTGATCAAAATCCATGACGTCGTCAAAATGGTCGACTTCGTATCGATCGGGACCAACGATCTCGCCCACTTCATCCTGGCGACGGACCGCCAGGCCCTGGAGTCCCAAGGCGTGCAGGCCTTCCTGCATCCGAGCGTTCTGCGGGCAACGCAGCATGTGGTGCGCACAGCACTGGATCAAGGGATCGGTGTGTCGGTGTGTGGCGAGGCTGCGGGGAACCCGGCTCCCGTCTGCCTGTTGCTGGGAATGGGCGTCAGGAGCTTGAGCATGAACCCGTTTCACGCGGCGGCTATCCGCCGCTTCTTGCGGCAGATGACGCTCGGAGAGATGGAAGCGGTTACCCAGGAAGCGTTGGCCGCGACAACGCTGGAGGAAGTCCAGGAGATCACGGAAGCGGCCCTTCGCAAGGCGGATCCTTGAGTCAGCGGGTGCGTAACGCGTTCGCGCTGGCACGCTCCGCGGGCTAAGGCAGCGGGAGTTGACGCCGCTTCAGGAACCCGGCGGGAACGGCCAATCCTCGGAGGCATGATGAGGCTTCGTCAATGAAAGACATGAGTGGGCTGGAGGGCGCGTTTCTGCACCTGGAAACGCCGGCGACGCCGATGCATGTGGCCGCCTTGTTTCTGCTGGAGGCGTCGGCGGAGCGGAGCGGCGACTTCGCCGGCGAGATCCGGCGACAATTGCTGCCGCGGTTGGCGCTCTCGCCGCCAATGCGCGCGCGGCTGGCGCCGATGCCGCTGGGGTTTGCCAATCCGGTCTGGATCGATGGTGGCGCCCCCGACTTCTCGCATCATCTTCGGTACGTCGTCCTGTCGGAAGCTGCCGGTTTCTCCGAACTTGAAGCCTGTGTCGCTGGGCTCCATGCCACCCTGCTCGATCGACGCTACCCGCTGTGGGAGCTGACGATCATCGACGGGCTGGCGACTGGTGAGATCGCCTTGTACCTGAAAATCCATCACGCTGCGCTCGATGGGGTGTCCGGCATGGCCCTGGCGGCGGCACTGTTCGACGAGACCCGCGAGCCGGCGCAGGTGCCGGCCGACTGGAGCGAGCGGATCGGCGCGGCAGAGAATCCGGGTATCGGGCAGCGGCTGGGCGCTGCTTTGCGTCAGACGGCGTTCCAGTGCGTCAATGCCGCCAAGTCACTGCCCGCGGGACTGCAGCTGCTGGCCGGCCTGGTCAAGGCGGACGCCAAGGACAAGTCCGCGGGTATGCGGCAGAACCTCGCCTTCGGCCCGAAGACACCGCTCAACGTTCCGATTACCGGCGAGCGTGGGTTCTCCGCAGTCTCGCTGTCGCTTTCCGGCGTCAAGGAGATAGCCCGGCGGCAGGATGCGACGCTCAACGATATCGTCCTGACCATCTGCAGTGGTGCGCTGCGTCGCTATCTGCAGGAACACGGCGGCGTCCCGCGCAAGTCGCTGATCGCCACCATGCCGGTTTCGCTGCGCGCGGCGGGTGACACCGATACGAGCATCCAGGCGACCTTGACGCTGGTCAAGCTGGCGACCAATCTGGCCGATCCGTTGCGTCGTCTGCACGCGGTTCGCGCCGCCGCCGGTGCCGCCAAGTCCTTGACGACGCATGCACGGTCGGTGATCCCGACCGATTTTCCGTCGCTAGGCGCGCCCTGGATCCTCAGCGTGTTGGCTTCGCTCTATGGTCGGTCGGGCTTGACCAAGGTCATCCCGCCGCTGGCCAATCTGGCGATTTCAAATGTGCCGGGTCCGCGGCGGCCCCTGTTTCTGGCCGGTGCCCGGGTGCGTGCCTGCTGGCCCCTGAGTATCGTCACGCATGGTCTGGGCCTCAACATCACGGTGTTCAGCTATGGCGATTCCCTGGACTTTGGCTTGACGGTCGCCCGCGCTGCCCTGCCGGACGTGCACTCGCTCGCGCGGGCTTTGACCATCGCCTATGGGGAACTGCAGCAACTGTCACAGGCCGGGCCGGTGCTACCGAACACGGCTCCACGGCCGCGGCACCGAGTAAGCAAAGCGCGCAAACGAGATCCCGAATCGCCGCCGACGGCGGTAAGCGCGGCAACAGGCAACAAGGCCTCAGGCTGAGCGGCTGCCACCGGCATTCTGAACAGGTCGTCAGCGTAGGGCCAACTTCGCGCGTTGTTCTCAGGGATAGTACGTAACGCGATGCGCGGTCCAGCCCGATCCTCGAGTGCATGGGCATGGCATCGACCTGGGGAAGACGGAATGAAGGGTTTTGCATCAACGATGCTGGCGCTGTGCCTGACTCTGGCTCTCCCCTGGGCGGAAGCGGCTTCTGCGCCCGCTCCTGAGGTCATCACGCTGGCGTTGAACTGTCCAGATGGCAATACCGATCCCAAATGCCCGAACAATCTGGCGGCCGGTGGGAGGAGGCCTTCGCCACCATCGCGGGAGCAGGAGCAGCAGGCGCAGCAACAGGAACAGCAACGCGCCAGGCAGCAGGCGCAACAGCAGGAGCAGCAGCGTGCGCAACAGCAGGCGCAGCAGCAGGAACAGCAGCGCGCCAGGCAACAGGCGCAACAGCAGGAGCAGCAGCGTGCGCAACAGCAGGCGCAGCAACTGGAGCAGCAACGCGCCAGGCAGCAGGCGCAACAGCAGGCGCAGCAACAGGAACAGCAGCGCGCCAGGCAACAGGCGCAACAGCAGGAGCAGCAGCGTGCGCAACAGCAGGCGCAGCAACAGGAACAGCAGCGCGCCAGGCAACAGGCGCAACAGCAGGAGCAGCAGCGTGCGCAACAGCAGGCGCAGCAACTGGAGCAGCAGCGCGCCAGGCAGCAGGCGCAACAGCAGGAGCAGCAGCGTGCCCAACAGCAGGCGCAGCAACAGGAGCAGCAGCGCGCCAGGGAGCAGGCGCAACAGCAGGAGCAGCAGCGCGCCCAACAGCAGGCGCAGCAACACGAGCAGCAGCGCGCCAGGGAGCAGGCGCGACAGCAAGAGCAGCAGCGTGCGCAACAGCAGGCGCAGCAACAGGAGCAGCAACGCGCCAGGCAGCAGCCTCTGCAGCAAGAGCCACCGCGGGCACTTCAAGCGGTCCCGCAAGCTCCGTTGGGGCAGTCCCCCGGTGTGATTCGTCAACCTGGTCAGCAGCCTCAAGTTGCCGGTGCCGGGCTAGGTCTGCCGCCGCCTGATGGTCGCCGACCCGGGCAGCCGGGCCCGGTTGGCCAGGCGCCCACGACCATGTCCAGCCAAGGCCAGGCACCGACCGCGATCCGGGCACCGGCGCCGGTCTTGCCGGCACAAGCTTCTGCGGTGGCGCAAGTGCAAGCGCCGCCGCGGGATGGCGCCCGTTCCGGCCAGCCAGGCCCGGTGGTGCAGACGCCAGCGTCCGCGACGGCGCCGGGCCAGGCGCAAGCCCCGCCTGTGATTCGCCCAGCGGCTCAGCCAGTGCAGCCTCCCATGACCGCGCAGGGGCAGCCGCCAACGCCGGATGGACGCCGGCCCAGCCAATCAGTCGTGGTAGTGCAGACGCCAGCACCCGCGACTGCACCGGGCCAGCCGCCAGGATCCGCAGCGGTCCGGCCCTTGGCCCAGCCGGTCCCGGCGCCGCCTGCGGCGCAAGTTCAATCGCCGCCGCCGGATGGACGCCGGCCACGGGAGGCAGTCGCGCTCGGTCAAGCGCCCGCGACCGCGCCGGGCCAAGCGCCGGCACCCGCTGCAATCCGGCCACCCGTCCAGCCCGTGCAGCCTCCCGTGACCGCGCAGGTGCCGGGGCCACCGCCGGATGGACGCCGGCCAGGCCAGTCCGGCCTCGTGTTGCAGACGCCAGCGACCGCGGCCGTGCCGGGAAAACCGCCAGCATCCGCTGTGCTCGGGCCGTCGGTCCAGCCCGCACCGGCGGCGGCACAAGCTCAATTGGCGCCGTCGGATGGACACCGGCCGCGTGAGCCAGTCGCGCCGGGTCAAGCGCCCGCGACCGCGCCCGTGAGCGCGCCGGGCCTAGCCGAAGCACCTGCTGTCACTCGGCCAGCGGGCCAGCCAGGGCAGGCTTCGCTACCCGCGCAAGCTCAGCAGTCGTCTGATGTCCGTCGGCCCGCCCCGGATGGACGCCGGTCGACACCAGCGCAAGCGGTCGTTGTCGATGCGGCGACCAGCGTGGTGCCGCACGGCAATCGCAACAGCTTCGACATTCGTCAGAAGAACGCCGACGGTTCGCAGATCGTGGTCTCGCAGCAGCAGTTGCCCGACGGGACGAAGCGCGTGACCGGTTTCAAGCAGACCGACGATACGCGCGACGGGACAACGACCCGTGTCTATGCGGATGGCCGTCTGGTGACCCAGGGGCGTGATTTCGAACGTCGTTCCGTGGGGAGTGGGACGAGCTTCGTCACCCACCGTAATGGCCTGCGAGCGGCGGTACTGCCCGATGGCAGACCGGTTTTTCAGGATCGCTTCACTTCCTTCCGTGATCAGGATGGCCGTGAGCGCCGAATGATCGAGCGGACGCGTTACGCACGCTGGTGGAACGGCCGGCCGGAGTATGAACCGAGGCCCGTGGTTCGTCGGTACGACGTGGTCTACATCCACGGTGCGCCGGTGGCCCAGTACCGCCCGTCGCGCTTCGTGCCGGATGACTACCGCGGTCATTACGCGCGCTTCGCGGTGCCGGTGGTGGTGGCAGCGGCGACCTGGGTGGCCTTTGCTTCGCCGGTCACGAGCTACAACGATCCGCTGGCCTTGATGGGGGATATGCAGATCTCGTCGGCGTTTGAAGAGGGTTACGCTTATTCGACCCCTTACGGGGCGTCCCCGGTCTATGATGCGCCTGAAGCGGCGACGCTGCGCAGCCAGATGACGACGGTGCGGCAGCACGTGAAGACCAGCGTTCAGGGCAACGCGGCGCTCAAGGATCAATTGGCAGGGGTGGATGTGCAAGCGGCATCGTCACGGGTCCAGGAGGCGGTGGGCAGTGCGGTGCCCATACAGATTCCCGAAGAAGTCCGCCAGCAAGTGCGCAAACAGGTGCGCCTCAGTGTCGCCATGCATCAGAATGGTCGTCCCCTGGTGCTTGCCGACGTGCTGGCCTCCGGCTATGCGCGAATCTACCTGTTCCAGACTGCGCAACCGCTCAACGTGGCGCAGGCGTCCGCGGGCGTAGAGTGCTTCCTGAACACTGGTGATCTGATCGGGTTCTCGAAGCTGCCTGCCGGGGAAGGCGCCTTCGCCGAAATGAAGGTGGTCGCCAGTGGCTCGAGCAGTTGCCTGCCGGGCGAGGTCGTTCTGGTTCGCCTGACCGACCTGCAGGAGATGCTCAACGGCTTCAGCGAGCGGGTGGAGGAAAACATGCAGCGAGTCAGCGCCTGTGCTGCCTCGGGTAAGTGCTAGGCGCGGTTCGCGAAACGCGACGGCACGGCCTGGACATCGGGGATTCAACATGTTTTGCACGAATTGTGGCAAGGCCATCGCGCCGGAGAGCAAGTTTTGCCCGGATTGCGGCGCACGCCAGACGGCTGGACTGCCACTGTCCCAGTCGATGCCGGTCGGCCCTCCAGCGCCCGCGGCAGCGGCGATGACTGTTCCTGCAGCGGCGCCGTCAACCTCCTCGCCTGCTGGCAGGCCAGCGCTGTGGGCCGGCGCGGCGGCGCTGGTTGTCGCCCTGGTGGGTGGTGTCGGCTATTGGGGCTGGAGCAGGACCGACGACCAGATCGTGCGCCAGCTGGCCGATGAAGAGCAGCGTCGGGTTGCCGCCGAAAGAGTGGCTGAAGCGGCCGAGATCACGGCCGCGCAGGCGCTGCTGGACAAGCACATCGCTGTGGAAGAGGCAGAGGCGCAGGCGCGTGCCCGGACCAGTGTTCAGGATCAGAACAAGCGCACAACGGTCAATCGCTGACGTGCGTGTGGGCAGGCAACCGGCGGGCTTGTCGCGGCGGATGCGAGGAGGAGACGGATGTACGAACCCCATCAGTGGTATGAACTTGGCCTCTTGCGGTCGCCGGGCTGGGTCAGGCTGGCGCTGGAGATGCGCGCCGGCTGGGAGTACGGCGCGAGCCTTGCGGCGACACCGCTGCTCAGTCTCGCGCCGCGCGGCGATGGTCACCCGGTGCTGGTCTTCCCCGGTCTGATTACCGGCGACTTGTCGACGCTGCCGCTGCGCAATTATCTGAGCAGTCGAGGCTACGCCACTTACCCCTGGGGCCTCGGAATCAATCGCGGGCCACGCGCGGGCGTGATCGATGCCTGCCTGGAGCGCCTGGACAAGCTGTCACAAGAGCATGGTCGATCGCTCAGCCTGATTGGCTGGAGCCTCGGCGGTCTCTACGCGCGCGAGTTGGCCAAGGCGCGACCGGATGTGGTCCGCCAGGTGATCACCATGGGAACACCCTTCACCGGCCATCCGAAAGCCACCAACGCCTGGCGCATCTACGAATGGGCGACTGGCCACAAGATCGGCGCCCCCGACATCCACGAGCCGCTGCGGTCGCCGCCGCCGGTACCGACGACCTCGATCTTCAGCCGCAGCGACGGCGTCGTCGCCTGGCAGTGCAGCCTCGAGCGCGAGAGCCCGCACACCGACAACATCGAGGTGCAGGCCAGCCATCTGGGTATGGGTCTCAACCCGCTGACGCTCTACGCACTTGCCGATCGGCTTGCCCAAGCCGAAGGCGACTGGCGTCCCTTCGACCGATCGGGCTTGCGGAGCTACCTTTATCCCGATCCCCGCCGTCCGGCGAGCTACTGAGGGTCAAGGTGAGCCGTGTCGGCGGGGGCGCGCCGCCTGGCCAGCAGGCCGATCCGGGGCAGGTCGGCGGCGAGGCGATGGCACGCGCGAACGGCATCGACATCTGTTATCAGACGCTGGGTGATCGAGGCTCGTCAGCGATCCTGTTGATCATGGGCCTCGGCATGCAGTTGATTGCCTGGCCGGATGCTTTCTGTGAGAGTCTGGTCGGCAGCGGCTTTCGCGTCATCCGCTTCGACAACCGTGACGTTGGCCATTCGACTCACATCGACTGGCGGCAGCGGCCCCGGCTACTGCCGTCGATCGCTCGCGGCGTGCTCGGCTTGCCGGTTCGTTCGCCCTACCGGCTGAGCGACATGGCCGACGATGCGATCGGCCTGCTCGACGCCTTGCAGGTCGCACGCACCCATTTGGTCGGCGTCTCGATGGGGGGCATGATTGCCCAGTGCATGGCGGCGCGCTACCCGGATCGCCTGCTGAGCCTGACCTCGATCATGTCGTCGAGCGGCAACTGGCGTGTCGCCTGCGGCAAGCCGGCCGTCTTGCGGCAACTGCTACGCCGACCGGCGAGACCCGATGATCCGAGCAGCCAGCTCGACCACCTGATGCGAGTGTTCGGGGTCATCGGCAGTCCGGGATTTCCCTCCGACCAGGCGGATCTGCGCGAGCAATTGGCGCGCGCCATCCGGCGGGCGAACTACGCGGCCGGGCACTATCAACAGTTGCTGGCGATCATTGCGGCTGGTGATCGACGCAGGGAACTGGCGAAAATCCGTACCCCCACGCTGGTCATTCACGGTGCCGACGATCCGCTGGTGCCGGTGGCTGCCGGGTACGATACGGCGAAACACATTGCCGGTGCCCGGCTGGCGATCATCAGGGGAATGGGACACGACCTGCCCCCGGCGGTGCAGAAGCTCCTGCTGCAGGCCGTCGTCAGCCACTGCCGGGATGCCGAAGCGTCGGCGGCCAGCGGGCTGGGGCCGCGTCGATCAACGTGATTCCTTGATCATCCGCGCGAAGTTTGGCTGCACCGGGCGGGCGTTGTTTCGATACAGACGCGAGAAGATGGCCAGCTGTTCCGGCGAGATCTGCTGCGGCTGCCGGAGGACCAGCCAGAGGACGCCTTCGCTGCACGGCGGCGTCGTCAGCGAACCCATGTAGGTGTAGTAGCTGTGGTCCTGCGGCAGCAACTGGGACACGTCGATGCTCAACTCCGGCGGCGTGACATACTCGTTCTTCTCCAGTGGCAGGTTGTTCCAGACGCTCTGGATGACCGGGTTTTCGAGTCCCTTTTCGAGGAGCACGGCGACCACGGCGATCCTGCCGTCCTCGGCCCGGTGGACCAGGTGGGCGACCATGTCGAAGGCCTTGCCGTTCACGCGTTCTTCTGAAGGACGGTGGAAATGGAACTGGGTCAGGTCATAGCTTCTGCCGAGCAGGCTGATGCTGCTGCCGCTGACCTCGACCTGTACGGTATGGCCGTTGTCGACGACACGAAACTGCGACGGGCGATAGACGAATTGAATCGGTTCCAGGTCGACGCGAAAGCCGTCGCGGATATCGATCGGCGACTGGCGCTTGCCCGTCGCGCAGGTCGCGTATTCGGGCTTGAGCTTGCCCCAGTTGTCGGGTCCGCCTTCGCCCTCGTACGCCCAGTGGCCATGCGCGTGTGCGATGGCCGGAGAGGTCTCGCCGGGTCTTGGCGCTGCGGGCCTGGCCGAATGGACCCGCGCCGGCATGGCGGCGGCAGCAGTCGGTTTGGCGGCCGGTGACGATCTCGGCTCGGCTTCGGCCTTGTCGACGTTCGGTGTCTGCAGGTTCGCTCGCTTGACTTCCTTCTGGACCAGCGCTTCGTTGGCCTTGCGCAGTTCGCCGGCCGCCTGGTTGACCTTGTCGGCGACCTTGCTCGCTGCCGTCGCCGCGTCAGGGCCCGGTTTCGGGCGGCAGACCTCGCGCAGCAGCTTGTCGTCGAGCATGCCGGTGCGGACGGGCATTTCGATCTGGACCTTGACTTCCTCCTCGCGGAGCAGGTCGCCTTCGTCCTTGAAATAGCTCCGCTTCAGCGTGCTGTAGCTGCGTGACGCACAGTCGTAGCGGTTGACAGCCTCGACGATCCGGTAGGAAGACGACGTCTTCGGGTCGACGATCGGCTTTTCAAGAACGATCCGTCCTTGCGCTACGGACTTTCCGGTCTCGTCCTTCCTGATGCTGGCGCGGTCGATCTCGACACGCTTGCCCGGCTCGGCAGAGATGACCTGCCAGGCAGCGCCGACCCCCGGGGGCAGCAGGGAGAGCACGAGGAAGGCGGAAGAAAGCCTGATGACTGGATGCATGCTGGGAGTCCCGTCCGTGGTGGTGACTATCATCTCCTTCACGGACGAATGTCCGCGAACTTTAATCCGAGTGCCGCAAGTGCGACTGGCGGTGGGGAAAAGCCGCCGGCCATGTCCTTCGCTGAGAGCTAGGAGATGGCCGGCGTTTGAGGCCCCTGGCGGGACTGTTCGGGTCCGCCAGGGTCGTGCTACAGGATGGGTCGCTCAGTGGCTGGCACCGGAAGCGCCGAAACCGGTCTGTGCGCGCACGTACTGGTCTTCGAACGCCTCTTTCTCGAGCTTCGAGCGGGGCCCGGTGTCACTCTTGGAGAAGATGTAGGCGAAGATGAACGCGATCGGCATCGCGAACAGCGCCGGCTGCGTGTAGGGGAACAAGGCAGCCTTGTTGCCCAGCACGTCGACCCACACCGACTTCGAGAAGAGGACGAACAGCACAGCGGAAATGACGCCGCCGTAACCGCCCCACAGCGCGCCGCGAGTTGTCAGGCCCTTCCAGTACATCGACAGGATCAGCACCGGGAAGTTGGCCGCAGCAGCGACGCCGAAGGCCAGACCGACCATGAACGCGATGTTCATCTTCTCGAACAGGATGCCCAGCACGATCGCGAGCATGCCGAGACCGATGGTGGCGAAGCGCGACACGCGAATCTCTTCCTTCTCGGTCGCCTGTCCCTTGCGGATCACGCGCGCGTAGATGTCATGCGAGATCGCCGAGGCACCGGCCAGGGCCAGACCCGAAACAACCGCCAGGATGGTCGCGAAGGCCACCGCCGCCAGGAAGCCGAGCAGCATGTTGCCGCCGACGGCCTTGGCCAGGTGCATGGCGACCATGTTGCCGCCGCCGATGATCTTGCCGCCGACCACGCCACCTTCGAAGAACTCGGGGTTCTGGCCGACGATGATGACCGCGCACAGTCCCATGAGGAAGATCACGTTGAAGAAGAAGCCGACAAAGCCGGAGGCGTAGAGCACCGACTTGCGCGCTTCCTTGGCGTTGCCGACGGTGAAGAAGCGCATCAGGATGTGCGGCAGACCCGCAGTACCGAACATCAGGCCGAGACCGAGGGAGATTGCCGTGATCGGATCGGCCAGCAGGCTGCCCGGGGCCATCAGCTTGGGACCGAGCTTGTGCACGGCTTCCACCTTCTCGAGCAACGTCGTCAGCGAAAATCCGAACTGCCAGTAGGCCAGGAGCAGGGTCAGCGTACCGCCGAAGAGCAACATGCAGGCCTTGATGATCTGCACCCAGGTCGTCGCGACCATACCGCCGAGGGTGACGTAGACCATCATCAGGATGCCGACCACGAAGATCGCGATGTTGTAGTCGAGGCCGAAGAGCAGCTTGATCAACTGCCCGGCACCGACCATCTGCGCGATCAGGTAGAAGACGACCACCACCAGCGACGAGATCGCGGCCATCGTCCGCACCTTGCCCTGGTCAAGCCGATACGAGGTGATGTCGGCAAAGGTGAAACGGCCCAGGTTGCGCAGGCGCTCGGCCATCAGGAAGAGGATGATCGGCCACCCGGCGAAGAACGCCAGCATGTAGATGTAGGCGTCATAGCCGGAGGTATAGGCCATCGCCGTCAGTCCGAGCAGGGTTGCCGCCGACATGTAGTCGCCGGCAATCGCCAGTCCGTTCTGGAAGCCGGTGATGCCGCCGCCGGCAGTATAGAAGTCGGCAGTGGACTTGGTGCGGCCGGCCGCCCAGTAGGTGATGCCCATGGTCATCGCGACGAAGATCAGGAACATGATGATCGCGTGCCAGTTGGTAGCCTGCTTGGCTCCGCTCGCATCCATGGCTGGACCGGCAAGAGCCATGCCGGAGGCAGCGAGCAGGGTGAGAGCGGTTATCAGTCGATGCATCATAGCTTCTCCTTCTGGGCGTCTTTGATCAGGTCGGCGGTCAGGTCATCGAACTCACCGTTGGCGCGGCGAACGTAGACGACCGTCAGCAGCCAGAAAAAGACGAACAGGCATAACTCGATGGTGTAGCCGATCGGCCACATCGATCCCTCGGCGATCTTCTTTGCCAATAGCCCTGGGTTGAAGGCGACCAGCATGAAGAAACCGTAGAACAGGATCAGCACAATGGCCGACAAGGTCCACGCGAAGCGTCCCCGCTCGCTGACCAGCTTCTGGAATTTGGGATTGACCCGCATTCGCTCGTACATAACGCTACTCATTGTTTGCTTCCTCCACTCTTGTTTTGTGACGCGGTTTCACAACAGATTGACTGGGTGTGGACAAGCGCCTCCCCTCGCCGCGCGGAATACTAACCCAGATCAATGACTTGTTCAATTCCGCTGTTCCCGAAATCGCTTGGGTCGACGCGCGCTACGGAGCTGGGCATTCGCCGGCTGGCCTACTCGCCGAAACTGCGCAGCCCGGCAAGGTCAAGGATGGTCAGGGTGCCATAGTCGATGCGCAGCAGTCCGGCTTCTTCGAGCTTGTGGAGAGCCTGGTTGACGCGCTGGCGCGAAATGCCGGCGAGCAGGCCGATTTCTTCCTGGGAGATGCGCAGTTCCAGGCTGCTGCCGGGGTAGAGCAGGGGATTGAACATCGAGGCCAGGCAGCGAGCGAGTCGAGAATCGCTGTCGAGCAGTCGTTCGTGCTCGATCATGCCGATGAACTGGCTGAGGCGCTCGTTGAGCTGGAGCAGCAGGAACCGGTTGAAGGGGATGCTGTGGTCGAGCAAGTGTTGAAACCGGCTGCGCTTCATGTAGGCGATCCGCGATTCGCGCAGGGCGATCACGTCGTAGCGCCGCGGCTCGTCCTTCATCAGCGAGCCTTCGCCGAACCAGCTGCCGCTGGACAGGCCGACGAAGCTCGTCGCCTTGCCGGTGCGCCAGTTGCTGGCCATCTTGGCGAGACCGTCGACGATGCCCAGCCAGTAGTCGACCGCTTCCCCCTTCATGCAGACATAACCGCCGGCAGGGATGGTGCGCACAAAGGTGTCCCGCCTGACCTGATCGAGTTCGTCTGCCGACAGTTGCCGGGCCCAGCAGGAGGCGCACAGCATGTCGTCGAGCGACTGAATCCGTGGTTCGATCAACACAAGCGTATCCGAATTGTCTCGCAGGCGACAATTATAGGCGGCAGAAGCGCTTAGACTCCGGCGAAGGTTCGCTGTGGCGTTGTGCAGAGCGCCTTCGCCGCAGCGGCAAGCGATGCCGCGCTGCACAATGATTGCCGACGAAAACGGACTAGAATCAAGCGTTGCACATAAACGACAAGGGCTTCCCGCCGCGCGGCTGGCGGTGAAGGCACCGGAGGAGACAAGATGGCGGAGAGCGCTTCTCCGCAAGCGCTGGACACCTTTCCTCGCTTGCTGATTCACCATGCACAGGTTCGCGGCGGCAAGACGGCGATGCGCGAGAAGGATCTGGGCATCTGGCAGTCGTGGACCTGGACCGCCGTCGCCGACGAGGTGCGCGCACTCGCCTGCGGCCTCGCCGAGATGGGTTTCCAGCGCGGCGAGAATCTGGCCATCGTTGGCGACAATCGTCCGCGCATGTACATGATGATGACGGCCGTGCAGTGCCTCGGCGGCGTGCCGCTGCCGCTGTATCAGGACGCCGTGGCCAACGAGATGCTGTTCGTGCTGCTTGACGCCGAAGTCCGTTTTGTCTTCGTCGAGGACCAGGAGCAGGTCGACAAGGTGCTCGAGATACAGGCTCAGCTGCCGCAGCTCGAGCACGTGCTCTACGACGATCCGCGCGGCATGCGCCACTACACCTTGCCGTTCATCCACGACATTCGCGAGTTGATGGCGATGGGGAGGATCCACAATCGCAACCATCCGGATCTGCTGACCGGCGAAGTCGCCGCCGGCAGCGCCGATGATGTGAGCGTCATGCTGTACACGTCCGGGACGACGGGCAAACCGAAGGGCGTGCGCCTGACGCATCACGCCTTCATCAGTGCGGCGCGTGGCGGGGCGGAATTCGATCATCTGAGCGCCGATGAAGACATCCTCTCGTACCTGCCGATGGCCTGGGTGGGCGACCACCTCTTCTCCTTTGCCCAGGCGATGGTCACCGGCTTCACGATCAACTGTCCGGAGTCTGCCGAGACGGTGATGACCGATCTGCGCGAGATCGGCCCCACCTATTACTTCGCTCCGCCGCGCGTCTTCGAAAACCTGCTGACGCAGGTGATGATCCGCATGGAGGACGCCAGCCTGATCAAGCAGAAGATGTTTCACGCGTTCATGGCGGTCGCTCGCCGCAGCGGTGCCGAGATCCTCGACCGCCAGCCGGTGCCACTTGCCGATCGCCTGCTTTACGCGCTCGGCAACCTCCTGGTCTACGGTCCGTTGAAGAACGTGCTCGGCATGAGTCGTATCCGGGTCGCCTATACGGCGGGCGCGGCGATCGGCCCGGATCTGTTTCGATTCTATCGCTCGATCGGCATCAATCTCAAGCAGCTTTACGGTCAGACCGAGACCTGTGCCTACGTCTGTCTGCAGCCCGATGGCGAGATCAAGTTCGACAGCGTCGGCAAGCCAGCGCCGGGAGTCGAGGTGAAGATCGCCGACAACGGCGAGATCCTGGTCAAGGGCCCGATGCTGCTCAAGGAGTACTACAAGCGCCCCGACGCAACGGCCGAGGCGATCAACGCCGAAGGTTACTTCATGACCGGCGACGCGGGCCTGTTTGACGACGACGGGCATCTGAAGATCATCGACCGCGCCAAGGATGTCGGCAAGCTGGCCAACGGGGCGATGTATGCACCCAACTACCTGGAGAACAAACTCAAGTTCTTCCCGTACATCAAGGAGGCGGTGGTTTTCGGGGATCGCCGCGAGATGGTCTGCGCCTTCATCAACATCGACATCGGTGCCGTCGGCAACTGGGCCGAGCGGCGCGGAATCGCCTATTCGGGTTATACCGATCTGGCCGCGAAGTCGGAAGTCCATGCCTTGATCCAGGAGTCGATCGAGCAGGTCAATGGCGAACTGGTGGGCGAGGGCGCCCTCGCCGATTCGCAGATTCATCGCTTCCTGATCCTGCACAAGGAACTCGATCCGGACGACGACGAATTGACGCGGACGCGCAAGGTGCGCCGGAACTTCGTCGCCGAGAAGTACGCCGTATTGATCGATGCGCTGTACAGCGGCAGGAGCAGCCAGTTCATCGAGACGGCGGTCAAGTTCGAGGACGGGCGGCAAGGCAAGGTGGCGGCCGATCTGGCGATCCGCGATGTGAAGACCTTCGGCATCGCCGGGAGGGCCGCCTGATGAGTCGGCAGATCGGCGAAGTCATCCTCGACCTGAAGAACGTTTCTCTGTCCTTTGGCGGCGTGAAGGCGCTCACCGACATTTCCTTCGACGTCCGCGAACACGAGATTCGAGCCATCATCGGCCCGAACGGCGCCGGCAAGAGTTCGATGCTCAACGTCATCAACGGCGTCTACCGGCCGCAGCAGGGAGAGATCGTCCTGCGCGGTCAGCACTTCAGCAAGATGAACCCCTACAAGGCCGCCAAAGCCGGCATCTCGCGGACCTTTCAGAACATTGCCCTGTTCAAGGGGATGAACGTCATCGACAACCTGATGACCGGGCGCAACCTGAAGATCCGCAGCAACCTGATCCAGCAGGCCTTCTGGTGGGGGCCGGCGCGGCGCGAGGAACTGGCCCATCGCGCCAAGGTCGAGGAAGTGATCGATTTCCTCGAGATCCAGCATATTCGCAAGACGCCGGTGGGTCGCCTGCCCTACGGCCTGCAGAAGCGCGTCGACCTCGGGCGCGCGCTGGCGATGGAGCCGAGCATTCTGCTGCTCGACGAGCCGATGGCCGGAATGAACGTCGAGGAGAAGCAGGACATGTGCCGCTTCATCCTCGATGTCAATGACCAGTTCGGCACGACGATCGTGCTGATCGAACACGACATGGCCGTGGTCATGGATATCTCCGACCGCGTGGTGGTTCTCGACTACGGCAAGAAGATCGGCGACGGCGCGCCGGACGCCGTCCGCGCCAATCCCGAAGTCATCAGTGCCTATCTTGGCGCCAGCCACTGAGGAGAGAGTCTGATGGGTTTTTTTCTGGAAACGTTGATCGGTGGCCTGATGGCCGGCATGCTGTATTCCCTGGTCGCCCTCGGCTTTGTCCTGATTTTCAAGGCCTCGGGAGTCTTCAACTTCGCTCAGGGGGCAATGGTACTGTTCGCCGCTCTGGCGATGGCGCGTTTCGCGGTCTGGATTCCGGCCTGGCTGGGTCTGGACAGCCCGTTCCTGGCCAACACGATCGCCTTTCTCGCTGCCGGGGCGCTGATGTTCGTCGTCGCCTGGCTTGTCGAGCGTCTGGTCCTGCGGCATCTCGTGAACCAGGAGGGTGCAACGCTGCTGATGGCGACCCTGGGAATCGCCTACGTGCTCGAAGGCGTCGGGACGAGCATCTTCGGCAGCGACGTCTACAAGATCGACATCGGCATGCCCAAGGATCCGGTGATGATTCTCGAGGGAAGCTTCGAGGGTGGGTTGCTGATCAACAAGGAGGACTTCGTGGCGGCGCTGATTGCGGCAGTGCTTGTCGCACTGCTGGCGCTCTTTTTCCAGAAGACGGTCACGGGACGCGCCTTGCGGGCGGTGGCCGACGATCATCAGGCGGCGCAGTCGATCGGTATCCCGCTCAATCGCATCTGGGTCATCGTCTGGTGCGTCGCCGGCGTCGTCGCGCTGGTCGCCGGGGTGATCTGGGGTTCCAAACTGGGTGTCCAGTTTTCGCTGGCGACGGTAGCGCTGCGCGGCCTGCCGGTGGTCATCCTCGGCGGCTTGACGTCGATTCCCGGTGCGATCATCGGCGGACTGATCATCGGCGTCGGCGAAAAACTCTCGGAGGTCTATCTCGGCCCGATGATCGGCGGCGGCATCGAAATCTGGTTTGCCTACCAGTTGGCCCTGGTGTTTCTGCTGTTCAGGCCGCAAGGGCTGTTCGGCGAAAAGATCATTGACCGCGTCTGATCGAGGAGCAGGCCAGTGCTATATCGAGAAAACGGGCAGTTCAAGACATCCTACGCTGCCGATCAGCAGATCTTCCCGATCGCTCAGGACCGCTGGGCGATTGTCGGCCTCCTGGTGTTTGCCTTCATCGGCATTCCGCTGCTCGTCGACGAGTACCTGCTGCGTGCGATCCTGATCCCCTTCCTGATCCTGTCGCTGGCGGCCCTCGGCGTCAACATTCTGGTCGGCTTCTGCGGGCAGATCACCCTCGGCGCCGGGGCGTTCATGGCAGTCGGGGCCTATGCCGCCTACAACTTTCATATCCGCATCGAAGGCCTGCCGTTGCTCCTTTCTCTCTTGCTGGGGGGGCTGACCGCGGCCGCAGTGGGAATAGTCTTCGGCATTCCCAGCCTGCGGGTGCGTGGGCTCTACCTGGCGGTGGCCACCCTGGCGGCACAGTTCTTCACCGACTGGGTCTTTCTGCGCGTTCCGTGGTTTACGGACAACGCTTCGTCCGGCTCGGTCTCGGTCTCCAATCTGCAGGTGCTCGGCTGGCCGATTGCTGCTCCCGTCGACAAGTACCTGTTCTGCCTGGGCTGGCTGACGGTCTTCGCGCTGCTGGCAAAGAACATGACGCGTAGCGCCATCGGCCGGCAGTGGATGGCGATCCGCGACATGGACGTTGCCGCCGAGGTGATCGGCATTCGGCCGCTGTTTGCCAAGCTCTCGGCGTTTGCCGTCAGTTCCTTCTTCGTCGGCACCGCCGGCGCGCTATGGGGCTTTATCCATCTCGCCTCGTGGGAGCCGGCCGCTTTCTCGGTCGATCGCTCGTTCCAGTTGCTGTTCATGGTGATCATCGGTGGCCTCGGTTCGATCATGGGCAGCTTCTTCGGGGCCGCCTTCATCGTCATCCTGCCGATCGCCCTGAATCAGTTCCTGCCGGCCATCGGCGGGCTTTTCGGGATCACCATCTCGACCGCCGGCATCTCGCACGCCGAGTTGATCATCTTCGGCGCCCTGATCATCTTCTTCCTGATCAAGGAGCCACATGGCATCGCTCGTCTCTGGTCTACGGGCAAGGAGAAACTGCGGCTCTGGCCGTTTCCGCACTGATCGCTTTGCCGGCAGATCTGTTTCGCTGCCGTTCGGGAGTCGTTCTGCAAACGCTGTATTGCCATACCAACAAGAGGAGACGTTGATGAAACTTCGCAAGCTCGTTCTGACTGCTTTGGGAACTGCGGTCGTTCTATCGTCGCTGGCCGCAGCGCCGGCGGCGCTGGCGCAGGTCAAGGAGCAGTTCTTTCCGGTGCTGGTTTACCGCACCGGCGCCTACGCCGCCAATGGCTCTCAGTGGGCCAACGGCTATGTGGATTACCTGAAGCTGGTGAATGCCAAGGGCGGGATCAACGGCGTCAAGATCAGCTTCGAGGAGTGCGAGACGGCCTACGCGACCGACCGCGGCGTCGAATGCTACGAACGCCTGAAAGGCAAGAATGGCGGCGCTACGGTGTTCCAGCCCTTATCCACAGGGGTCACCTTCGCGCTGACCGAAAAGGCACCGGTCGACAAGATTCCGTTGATCACGGCCGGTTACGGGCGCAGCGAATCCCAGAATGGCGCCGTCTTCACGTGGAACTTCCCCTTGCTCGGGACCTACTGGGTCGGCGCCGATGTTGCCATCCAGCACATCGCCAAGAAGGAAGGTGGCGTCGCCAAGCTCAAGGGCAAGAAGATTGCCCTCGTCTATCATGACAGCCCGTACGGCAAGGAACCCATCCCGGTGCTGCAGGAACTTGGCAAGACCTATGGTTTCGACGTGCAGCTGCTGCCTGTGGCGCACCCCGGTGTCGAACAGAAGGCGACCTGGTTGCAGATTCGCCAACAGAAGCCCGACTATGTCCTGCTCTGGGGCTGGGGAGTCATGAACTCCACGGCGCTGCGCGAGGCGCAGTCGACGGGTTATCCGCGTGACAAGATGATCGGCATCTGGTGGGCAGGTGCCGAGCCCGATGTCAAGGACGTTGCCGAAGGTGCCAAGGGCTACAGCGCGCTGACCCTGCAGCATGGCGCCGAACCCAACTCCAGGGTCGTCAAGGACATGCTCGAACAGGTGTACGCGAAGGGGCAAGGCACCGGGCCGAAAGCGGAAGTTGGCCAGGTGCTCTACATGCGTGGTTTGCTTTCGGCCATGCTCGGGGTTGAAGGCGTCCGCAAGGCGCAGGAGCGTTTCGGCAAGGGCAAGGTCATGACCGGCGAACAGGTTCGCTGGGGTCTCGAAAACCTCAACCTCGACCAGAAGACCTTGGACAGCATGGGCTTTGCCGGCGTGATGCGGCCGGTGCAGACCTCCTGCCTCGATCACATGGGATCGGCCTGGGTGCGCGTACACACCTGGAATGGCAGCAAGTGGGAGTTCAGCTCCGACTGGTATCAGGCCGACGAGAAGAATCTGCGTCCGATGGTGATGCTGGCTTCGAGCAAGTATGCGGAAGAAAAGAAGCTGAAGCCGCGTACGCCAGAGGAATGCAAAAAGTAGATCCCAGTGGGCTCGCCACGGCGGGTCCCCTGTCGGCACTCCCGCTGCTGGGAGTGCCGACAGCTTAGCGAAGAGGCGCCATGAGCACTGCCAACATCCTTCTCCGAGTCAACAGCATCGAGGTGATCTACAACCACGTGATCCTCGTTCTCAAGGGCGTTTCGTTCAGCGTTCCCGAGGGCGGGATCGTCGCGCTGCTGGGTGGCAACGGCGCCGGCAAGACGACGACCCTGCGTGCGGTCAGCAACCTGCTGCACGGGGAGCGAGGCGCGGTGACCAAAGGGACGATAGAGTTGCGCGACGAGCGCATCGAGGCGCTGACACCGGCCGAGCTGGTGAAACGCGGCGTCATTCAGGTGATGGAGGGTCGGCACTGCTTCGGTCACCTGAGCATTGAGGAAAACCTGCTGACCGGCGCGTATACGCGCAAGGATGGCAAGGCGGCGATCGCCGAGACTCTCGACAAGGTCTATACGTATTTCCCCCGCCTGAAGACCCGTCGCAGCAGTCAGGCGGCCTATACCTCGGGCGGTGAGCAACAGATGTGTGCCGTCGGCCGCGCGCTGATGGCGAACCCGCGCATGGTGCTGCTCGATGAGCCCTCGATGGGCCTGGCGCCGCAGATCGTCGACGAGGTATTTGCCATCGTCAAGGATCTGAACCAGAAGGAAGGCGTGACCTTCCTGCTCGCCGAGCAGAATACCAACATGGCCTTGCGCTACGCCGATTTCGGTTACATCCTCGAAAATGGCCGGGTGGTCATGGAGGGTGCGGCCGGCGACCTGGCGGCCAACGAAGACGTCAAGGAGTTCTACCTCGGGCTGTCCTCGGTCGGACGCAAGAGCTTCCGCGACGTCAAGCACTACCGCCGTCGCAAGCGCTGGCTTTCGTGAGCCGGCATGCGGAGCTCGACGATGATCCGTCCGGGCGTGTATCTTCCTTCCATACGCCCTGGCGAGTGACTCGTCTCGTCTGGGCCATTGCTGCGGCGGTGCTGGCCGTTTCGGTGTTGGCGGATGAGGGCGGTGCGGCAGCGGGACCGGCAGCGCTGCCGTCCGATCCGCAAATTGGCGACTGCGTCATTTTTCGCGAGGGCGGCGCCGGCCTCCTGTTGAGGACGCCGGTCTATTGGCTGAGGGGCTCGATTGCCGGGGTTTCGCGCACGCGACGGACGGCGCAGGCCTGCCCGCGCATCGGCAAGCAGGCCGCCGCCCAGACGCCTGCGGACCATGCGCGGCTGGCCGCCGCCATGCCTTGCGTGGATAAGGGTGCCGACGCCGTTGAAGTCGACGTGACGCGCGTCCAGGTTTCCGTCGAAGACTGGGAGACGCCCTGGTCGCCGCAACAAGGGACGACCGGCTGGTTGTTTCGCGGGAAGTTTCTCGAACAGACGCTGAAGAAGGGAGAGGTGATCGATATGGATGCTACCTGGTTGTTGCGCTGCGCGGCCGACGGATGAGCGGCGGTCCGTTGACTGGTGTGCGTGTTCTCGACCTGACTCGCCTGCTGCCTGGTCCGGTCGCCACACTGCATCTGGCCGATATGGGCGCCGATGTGATCAAGATCGAAGATCACGCGGCCGGCGACTATGCGCGTATCCTGGGCGACGGTCCGGACGGCGTCAGCGTTTTCTTTCGCAGCGTCAACCGCAACAAGCGCGGTCTGCGGCTTGACCTCAAGCAGGCGCAGGGCCGTGAGGTGCTCCTCCGTTTGGCGCGTGCTGCCGACATCGTCGTCGAGAGCTTCCGGCCGGGGGTGAGCGACAAGCTGGGAATTGGTTACGAAGCGTTGCGGGCGGTCAATCCGAAGATCGTCTATTGCGCGATCACCGGCTATGGCCAGACCGGCCCATTGGCAATGGCGGCCGGACACGACCTCAACTATATCGGCTTTGCCGGTGTGCTCGATCAGATCGGCATCGATGGGGGCCAGCCGGCGATTCCCAATCTACAGGTCGGCGACTTGCTCGGCGGCGCGATGACCGCCGTGATGGGCATTCTGGCAGCACTCTTCGACGCGCAGCGGACCGGGCAGGGTCGCCTGGTCGACGTGGCCATGAGCGAAGCCGTGCTGGCGCACAACCTCTTCCCCTTGTTCGCACTGCAGACCGCTGGCGCCGTGCCGGCGCGTGGTGGCGATATTCTCAGCGGCGGTGACGCGGGTTATGGCGTCTATGCGACGGCCGATGGACGCTACATGGCGGTGGCCCCACTCGAGCAGAAATTCTGGCAGGTATTCTGCGAGGCGATCGGTCGCCCCGACTGGCAAGCACGGCATGGCGCGCGTGGCGCCGCGGCTGCCGCCTTGCGTCGCGAACTGGTGGAACTTTTCGCCAGTCGAAGTCAGGCTTACTGGCGCGATTTCTTTGCCAACGTGGATTGCTGCGTCACGCCCGTGCTCGATGTGGCCGAGGCGCTCGAGCATCCGCAGTTTCGGGCGCGCGGGATGGTCGTGCAGGCCGATGGGCTTACTCAGTACGCGCCGCCGGTGAAGCTTTCCGGCTGGGTCTTTGCGGTCGACCGGGCGGCTCCTTCGCCGGGCGAGCACAGCGAGGAGATTCTGCGCGAATCCGGATTCGGCGAGCAGGAGATCGCCGCCCTGCAGGCGGGCTCAGTTATCTGATTCGGCCTGGTTTCGGTTGGCCGGCGACTTCGGCTCGCGCTGGGCCAAGTCGCTCTCGTCATTGCCGATCGTCCCTTGCGGCGACGCGCAAAAGGCGTCACCTGGGCCGGCTGATCTAGGGTTTTGGCGCGTCTTCGTTCTGGGTGGCTGCTGTCGCCGCCGCGGCTGCCGCCTGCTGCATCTGCTCCTGCATCTGCTGCAGAAGGGTCCATGGCCACATCGCTGCTTGCTTGAGCGTGTCGCTGCCGGCACCCGCCAAAGGCGCCGCTGACTGGCCACCTTCGGTCGCCGCCGCGGCTGCTCCGTAACCTCCCGCCATCTGGCCCATCGCGCGTACGGCGTTCAGCGTCACGCATTGCATCTCTAGTCCCTGAATGGTCATCTGCAGCATCGAGAGGTTCATTTTCAGCCAGTTTTCCACGGCCTTGAGATCAGCCACTTTCTTCTCGATCTCGGCGACATCGAGGGTTGGCGTCACCATTCCGGGCAGGGACATGCCCATCCCCCCCCACATTTTCCTGGCGAAGCTGAGTGGATCGGTCAACGAGGTTTGATTGGGCATGTAGTTGCTCCGGTGGTTGGTGTGTGGCGCATGTTAGCAAATTTCCGGCGGTGTCGGCGTTTGGCGGCAATCCTCGGTGCCGGGCGGCCGGCTGTCTGGACGCTGTTCGGAACGGCTGCTTACGCCGCCCGGTCAGCGTGGCCACTGCATGGCCCGACGTGTCGTGGCGCAGTGAGGCTTCCCTTGGGTTGTCAGACAGCAGGGGCGCCAGGGAGTTGCAGGAGGGCTGCAGGTGCTTCGTGCACCTGAAAATCGAGCCGCTCCCGAAGCGTCCCGGGCCGTCTAGTGGCGGATGCAGATCTTGCCGAACTGGGCGCCGCTCCTCAGATAGCCCAACGCGTCCTTCAACTCGTCGAACGCAAAGACACGGTCGACGAGGACCGGCACACGATGCTGTTCGAGGGCCCGGACCATTGCCTCGAAGCCGTCGCGGTGGCCGACGGTGATGCCCTGCAGTCGGACTTGCCGAGTGATGATCAGACCAAGCGGCGTCGACAGCGAAGAGCCGGACAGCACGCCAATCATGGACAGCGTGCCGCCGGGGCGGATACAGCGCAGTGACTGCGGCAGCGTCTTCTCGCCACCGAGTTCGACGATATGGTCGAAGCCGCGGCCATCGGTGATCTCGCGCGCCGGCTTCGACCATTCGAGAATTGTCCGGTAGTTGATCGTCGCGTCGGCGCCCAGCGTTTTCAGGCGCTCGATCTTCTCGTCGCTGGATGAAATCACGGTGACGTGCGCGCCAGCGAGTTTGGCGAAGGCCAGTGCGAACAGCGCCACGCCACCGGAACCCTGTATCAGGACATGCTCGCCGGCCCTGACCGCGCCGTAGGTCACCAGCGCGCTCCACGCGGTCAGCGCTGCGCAGGGCAGCGTCGCCGCTTCCAGGTCGCCGAGGTACGCAGGTGCCTTGACGACGCCTTCCTCGGACAGGCACATGAACGCTGCCATGGTGCCGTCGAGCGGGCCTCCCAATGAAGGTTTCATGCGCGCCAAGTCAGGTTCGCCGGCGATCCAGCCCTGGAAGAAGGTGGGGCAGACGCGGTCACCGACGGCCACCCGGCTGACCCCGGGCCCCACCTCAACGACCTCGCCGACGCCGTCCGAGATCGGGATCAGCGGCAGCGTGCCGGTAAAGCTGCCATAGCCACGTTCGGGAACGACCAGGTCACGGTAGTTCAGCGAGGAGGCGCGCATGCGCAGCAGCACCTGCCCGGCCCCGGGCCGCGGCTCCGGGCGCTCTGCCATGCGCAGGTTGGCCATTCCCCAGTCGTCCTGAATCTGAAACACGCGCATTTTCTACCTCCGCTGTCCCGCGCCTGAGGTGGCGCTCCGGTTATCACTTTCATCGTAAACGCATTAGACGCTGGCCGGCAGAACAGACGCCTCAGCGTTCCGCGAAGTGTGCCCGATCGGGGCCGCAGCAGTCAAACAGGCAGGCCGCGAGGCGACCCCGGGTAGCGCGGTCGAGCTTGTCGAATGGCGGGCCGCGGCCTGCCATTGAGGAGCTACGGTAGAAGCGCGGCGAGGCTAGGTCTGGCGCTCGACAAGGCCGTTGACCAGCGCTGCGGCGAAGCCGGACAGGTCTTTTCGCTTGCGCACGCATACCTGCAGATCGCGCTGTGCCCAGGACTCGTCGAGTTCGACCACGCTCGGCGATTGTTCTCTTTCGCCGCGCGACAACGCGCTGCGCGGCACGAGGCCAACACCGACGCCGGCGCCGACCATCCGGCAGACGGCATCGAAGCTGCGGACCTGGATGCGCACATTGATGTGCCGGCCGAGTGCAGCGGCGGCATTCATGGTGAAGGTGTGGATGGCCGATCCCGCGTGCAACATGACAAAAGGGTGGTCAAGCACCTCACCGAAGCGGACGCTGGCGCAGGCGGCCAACGGGTGCGCGACCGGCGCGATGAGGACCAGGCGATCGGCGCGGTAGGGGATCATTTCGACGTCGGCGCCGGCGACGCGCTCGGCAACGACACCGACCTCGACCTCGCCGCGGGCGATGGCCATGACGATCTCGGGGCTGGTATGTTCGGCCAGCGTGACGCTGACCTGCGGGTAACGGCGCAGGAAGTCGGCGAGATCGTCGGGCAGGAAGCTGTGCGTCGCGTGCGTATTGGCCCACAGGCTAACGTGACCGCGCACACCCTCGGCGTAGGGTGCAAGGTCGGCGTGGAGCTGTTCGAGCTGTGCCAGGACCTGTCGCGAGTGGCGCAGCAGTACCTCTCCGGCACGCGTCAGCACGACACCGCGTGCCTGTCGCAAGAGCAGCGAGGTGCCGATGCCGGCTTCCAGCAGACGCATGCGGTGGCTGGCGGATGAGGGCGCCAGGTGCGCGCGCTCGGCGCCGCGGGTCAGGTTCTGCGCCTCGGCGATGGCTACGAAGAGCCGCAGGTCGGTGAGGTCATAGTGCATTGCATTCGTTCACGGCGAACGCTTTGGTGCCGATTTGCCAATTGTCGTGGTAGGTTGGAAAGGCCATCATTCGTATTTTACCAATTCTCCTGCTCCCATGCCCTGGAAACACTGGTCCGCCGAACGTCTGGGTGTCGTCCTCGCGGTACTCGCCGCTCTCGGTTTTTCGTTCAAGGCGATCTTCGTCAAGCTGGCCTATGCGGCGGCACCCGTCGATGCGGTGACGCTGCTGTCGCTGCGCATGGTCTTTTCGTTGCCGGCCTTCCTCTGGGTAGGCTTCGCTGCAAGCCGCTCGGCACCGCCGCTGACCAGGAACGACTGGGGAATGCTGGGCGCTCTCGGTCTGCTCGGTTACTATGGCGCCAGTATCCTCGACTTCCTTGGCCTGCAGTACATCTCGGCCGCCCTCGAGCGGCTGATCCTGTTCACCTATCCGACGTTGACGGTGCTGATTGGCGTGCTGTTCATGGGCAAATCGCTGGCGCGGCGAGAGGTTGCCGCTTTGCTGTTGTCCTACGCCGGTATCGCGCTGGCCTTCGCCCATGACCTGCGTGTCGCCGGCGAGATGGCGACTGTGCTGACCGGCGTTGCGCTGGTCTTCGGCTCCTCCCTTTCCTATGCGCTGTACCTGGCCGGGAGCGGGCCGGCGATTCAACGGCTTGGCGCTGCGCGCTTCACGGCCCTGGCGATGCTGGTATCGACGCTCGCGACGCAACTGCACTTTCTCGCCACGCAGTCGCTGTCGGCGCTGCGCCAGCCGCCGACGATCTACGCCTACGGACTGGCGATGGCTGTCGTCTCGACGGTTCTGCCGGTATTCATGCAGTCGGCGGCGATCCGCCGCATCGGCTCGGCCAAGGCGGTACTGATTGGCACTCTTGGCCCCTTGTTGACCATCGTTTTCGGTTGGTGGCTGCTCGCCGAGCCGATGTCGGCAGCGCAACTGGCAGGTGCTGCGCTGGTGCTGGCCGGCGTATTGCTGGTCAGCCGCGGCTAGCTGCCGTGCCGACCATGAAGGTTGTCTTCACCAGTTGCCGCAGCGCTGCGCTGCGGGGCGCGCGCGCCTCCCCTGGGCCGGCGTAGCGGGATGGGGCATGCTCGTCAGCGGAAGCCTGCGGAAGTGCTGTCGGGGCGGTGACCCCTGCGTGATGGTGTTTGTCCTTGCCTATCCCTCTTCCTTGGGACCGGGAGCGCTGATGCGTGTCCAGACTCTGCGACAAAGGGCGCGCATCCGTTGATAGGTCGGTTTGAGCGCCCGGCCGCCGACCTCCTTGACCAGCAGTGCGAAACCAAGCAGGCTGGCGGGGTTGTAAGCGACGATTCCCCATCGCTCCCGACGGTCGCTCATCCACCGACGCTTGTATTCGTCGTCGCCGATCAGGTAGTCCACCTCCTCAACCTTGTCACTCTCGATGACATGCTGCATGAGATGCGCCGTCAGCAGGGTTCCCGGCGAGTAGGCCGAGAAATGCTCGTGGTAGGCAACCTTGTAGATGCTGGCTTTCCTGCCGCCGACGATCCAGAGCTGGGCGGCGATCGTCTGCTCTCCGAGCCGCGCAAAGCCGAGACGGAGCATGCCCCGGACAGCAAGGTGTCGGATCAGGGAAGGGACGAACTCGGGATAAGGTTCCGGCTTCTTCCAGCTTGCCGAATAGATGGCCTGGAATTCGGCAATGGCTTGCTCGATTTGTTCGGTCGTCGTCACGATCGCCAGGGTTCCACCTTCCGCGGCAAACTTCTTGCACGCGCGCCGGATGGAACTGCGCAGCGTGGCGCGTCGCTTCTTCAGATAGTCGTCCCAGGTTCCTTCTACGCGCAGGAACCAGTTGCCGAAGCAGAAGAACCGGAACGGTATCCAGTTGTTCGCGCGCAGGCCGCTGAACAGGGCGCTGTACGCGTCTGAGTCCGGATCCATGGGCCCAAAACGCATCACCTGGGCGCCCTTGTGGTCATGCACCGCTGCCGTGAGCAGGCTCTGTACGTCAAGCAGCTCGCCATCCCGAGCCACCAGCGGGGCATACAACGCGGTGTAGTAATTGCTCAGCGACTCGATCGTTCTGGCCGACCCGTTTGTCGTCAAGCGCAAGGGCAGGATGACCCGCGGGCGCTTCTTCCCTGCGGTGATGTAGAAGCGGACACCGGGGTCCAGGGGATAGACCTTGTTCTGCAGCAGTTCGAACCAGTTGGTGGAAGCCTCCACATTGTCGGTGGTCATGAATTCGCCAAGGTCGTACTGTTCCGCCCGCAGGTCGTCGATGCTTCGGCAGCTGGCGACTCCTGTCGTCGGCGAATCCTCTACCGGCATTTCGCCCCGGATGCTTCGCAGACGCTGCCGGCAAGCTCGCGACACGGCGAACATGACGGCATTCAGCGGGCCACGGAACAACTGAATGTTCTGCAGAGTGCAGCCAAAGGTGGCCCACTCCTGCTGATCGCTGGTCGCATTGGTGTAGAACTCGACGGTCTTCCGGCCGGGAAGCGCAAATTGCTCCTCGATGAGACGATAGAGCAGTAGCCGGCCCGGGGCGAAGCGTGCCATGGATTCGTCGTAGGTCGTTTTCAAGATGATTAGCATCCTGTCACTGGAGATGGTAAGGCGTGACGATGCTAGGCGACCTCCGAGGTGGAGTTCGTACACTGTTGCCTGACCGGTAGCCGCAAAGCGGCCCAAGACCTCGCGATAGAATGCCCCCTGTTCGTTCTCAGCGGCTATCGCCGTTCCTGCCTTCCCTTTCCAGCCAGTCGTTTCCAGTGCTCCATAACGCGCCACGCAGGCTCCCATATCGACTGTGTCGCAAAATGATGAAAGGGGAACTGGAGGAGCTTCCTCCTGAGCTCGCCGAAAATAGCGCCGAACGTTTTTTGTGAGGTTTCTCGAGCGTCCATTCCAATAATCGGTGAATTGCTCTGCCGGTTGAATCCCGATGGTGTACACGTGTGCCGTGACGATCTGCGGCAAGGTGAGGCGCGAGAAATCGGGCGCATAGCGCGGGTCGACGGCGTACAGTTCGATGGTCCACGGCGCTCCCGGCAGGGCGGCGAACAGGGTTTCGAGAACGGTGGCGTCCGCAAGGAGGACCGGCGTTGCCTGCAACTGCGATGGGTGGAAACTCGACCACCCGCCGATCCGCCCTCGGTACAGGATCAGGGCGCCCGATAGGCCAGCATCTGTCCGGTGAATGCAAAGCCGCTCGTCGCCCGTGCCGAAGTGATCCAGCAGCGGTCCAATGAACCGACTGTCGAACAACGGGTGGCCGTCGTACAGACTGGCGTTCAGTTGGTCCCAGGCCTCCGCAAACTGGGCGAAAGCGGTTTTGGCGGTGTGGATTTCCCATCCCATCACGGAACGGCCCCGGCGACGTGTTGGAGAGTCCGGGCGACGGCGGTCGTCATCCACGTCATCTGATCCTCGGTCAGCGCCTGGTGGCATGGCAGATGCAGCAGGTGAAGCCGATACTCCCGAGCGATCGGGCAACCCGAGTCAGCCATCTCATCCCAGCGCCAGATCGGGACGCCGAGGTGCTTCAGCCAGTAGAAATGCGGGTCTGGATGGTCGATGTGTAGCGGGAACATATAGGGCGCGCAGTCTCGTGGCAAGACGGGAAACAACGCATGGCAGTTGGGGACGCTGGCGAGGCTTTCGACCCAGCGATCGTAGTTTGCTCGCCGGCGGAGGATGTTGTCGTTCAGGGGCGAGTGGGCCACGACGAAACGGGAACTGCGCAGCGAGGCCCGGGCCGTCAACGCCGCCGAGTAGCAGGAGGAAGGGACCGACCGTTCAGTGATTGCGTCTTTGCCGGGAACCACCGGTTTGGCGCTGAGAGACACGAGTTGCCGGTCGATCGATGCGATGTCGCTGGTGGTCAGCGTTGGTGATCGGCTGCCTTCCAGAACGCGCTTGAGGCCACGCAACTCGTCGCTCAGTGGTGCCGACTCGGTCGCCAGGCCGTCGAGGAGGCGAGCGTCGGCAGAGTGCAGCAAGCCCCCGTCGTCGCAGGCGAAGAACTTGTAGGGACTGGACACCACGAAACGGCCATGCGAACCGGTGCCGCTGGCCTGGAACTGCTCGGTAAACAGGACGTGCGAACAATCTTCGATCAGGACGATGTCGCGCTCTGCGCACCACTGCCGCAGCGTAGTGAAGTCTTGGGCAATACCAAAGTAGTGTGTCGCAAGAAGTGCCTTGACCGGCTTCCGTACGGTGCCAAGAACCTTGTCGAGTGCGACGGGGTCGGGCGCAAGATCGGCTCGGAGCGGATACAGATGTACCTCTCCCTCTAGGGCCAACGCGGGATCGAGCATTGTCACGCAATGGTAGGCAGGAGCGAGAAAAGCGCTGTTGCGGTCGACACCGGCAAGTCGGTAGGCTTCGGCAAGTGCATATCGGCCGTGCACGAAATGGCGGAAATGCTCTGTTGTCCATCGGCCGGCTTGCGGCGAGTGCCAGGACATCGGTAGGGGTACAACAGGGGTGTTCGGCAATGGCGATACCCGCGGCTTTGGGAAGCCACAAGGACCGGGGTCGAAGCGAGCGAATCTCAAGGCCGGCCGTTCAGCAGCCAGACGACCGGGGCTGGCCAGGCGCACGCCCCCGGCGCTGCGGGCCGTTACTCATACCAGGATCTCGACGCAGGCCGGATGGCCGAGGAAAGCTTGTGGACTCGCCGTCATGCCATAGGCGCCGGATTGATGGACAACGACCAGATCGCCCGCTTGCGCTTCAGCAAGTTCCATGCGCTCAGCCAGCAGATCGAGCGGCGTGCACAAGGGGCCAACCACCGAAACTGTTTCGAGTCTTGCGGGAATCATCCTGTTACCGATGGCGACCGGGTAGTTCTTGCGGATAACCTGGCCGAAATTGCCCGACGCCGACAGATGGTGGTGCAGGCCACCGTCGGTGACCAGGAAGGTCTGACCACGCGAGGTCTTGCGGTCAAGGATGCGCGTGACGTAGAGGCCGGCCTCACCGACCAGGTAGCGTCCAAGTTCGATCACCAGTTCGGCCGCGGGTAACTCGCGGGCGGCGCGTTCGACGATGCCGGAGAGGTTGGCGCCGATCGGCGCCAGTTCGAGGTGCTGTTCCCCCGGGAAGTAGGGGATGCCGAAACCGCCGCCGAGATTCAGGAAGCGCACCGGTGCTGGCGCCGACCCGGCGAGGCGCAGGGCGAGTTCAAAACTCTTGATCTGCGCTTCAGCGATCGCCTCGGGGCGCAGGTTCTGCGAGCCGGCAAAGAGGTGGAAGCCCTCAAAAGCCAGGCCGTAGCGGCCAATCTCGGTGAGCAAGTCGGGGACCTGCTCCGCGTCCACGCCAAACTGCCTGGCGCCGCCACCCATCTTCATCCCCGAGCTCTTCAGCTCGAAATCAGGGTTGACGCGCACGGCGACGCGTCCCGCACAGCCTGTCTCATGGCTGATCGCCGCCAACTCGGCGACTTCGCGAAACGACTCGATGTTGATCAGGATGCCGGCGGCAACCGCCTGGGACAACTCGGCGCGTCGCTTGCCCGGTCCGGCAAAACTGATCTCGCGTGGATTCGCTCCGGCGTCGAGAGCGACTTTCAGTTCGCCCGCAGAGGCCACGTCGATTCCATCCACCAGTCCTGCCATGTGACAGACCAGGGCCGGCATCGGGTTCGCCTTCATGGCGTAGTGCAGCTTCAACGACGCTGGCAGGGCCGCGCGCAGCAGCGCGACCCGGCGCGTGAGCAACTGCCGGTCGTAGGCGTAGAAAGGCGTCTGGCCGACGCGCGCGGCGAGTCGCGACAGCGGGATGCCACCAACCAGCAGTTCGCCGTCCTTGACCGGGAACTGGCTCATCGGCGCGTGTCTGGGTACTGCGCGGTCGGGTTTATTCACTTGCCGGTCCCCGGTGAGCACGCGGCGGTGACACCGCTTTCCGGCACAGGCGACGCGTTTGCCAGGAACTCGCTGGCCAGTGCCTTGCGGTCGATCTTGCCGTTGGGGTTGCGTGGCAAGGGGCCTTGGCGAACGAGGATGTTCTCCGGCACCATGTAGGCGGGCATTTGTCGGCGGCATTCGGCCAACAGTGCGGTCGTGTCGAGACTGCTGCCGGAGGGTGGGGTGGCTATCACCTGTATGGCTTGCCCAAGTTTGGGGTGGTCAACGCCGAAGGCGACGCATTCGCCGACCTGCCGGGTAGCGTAGAGCACTTCCTCGACTTCGGTTGGGCTTACGCGGTAGCCCGAGGTCTTCATCATCTCGTCGCGGCGACCGATGAAGTAAAGGAAGCCCTCTTCATCCATGCGTACCGTGTCGCCGGAGAAGACGGCGATTTCGGGGAGCACCAGACCGGCATCCCGTCCTGGTGTCTGGGCTGGAAGCGGTTTGTAGCGTTCTGCGGTCTTTTCGTGGTCGTTCCAGTAGCCCATGCCGACCAGTGCGCCACGGTGCACGAGTTCGCCGGGTTCGTCGGCCGCGCACGGTGTTCCGTCGTCACGCAAGACGAGGATCTCGGCGTTGGGGATCGCCTTCCCGATCGAGTCCGGCCGCCGGTCAACCTCCTCGGGCGGCAGGTAGGTCGAGCGGAAGGCTTCGGTGAGTCCATACATCAGGTAGGGCTTGCTCTTTGGCAGACGTTTGCGCAAGGCGGTCAGCGTTTCGCGAGGCATACGCCCGCCGGTATTGGCGAAATAGCGCAGTTGTTCGCCGATGGCGGTCGGCCAATCGAGTTCCGAGAGTTGAATATAGAGTGGCGGGACAGCAGTCAGCCCGGTAACGCGTTCGCGCGCCAGCGCCTTGAGTACGTCCTGCGGCAACAGGTAATTGAGCAGGACCACGCGCGCTCCGGCGTGGAAGGCGGTGGTCAACTGGCTGAATCCGGCATCGAAAGACAATGGCAGCGCCGCCAGCAGGGTGTCGTCAGCAGTGTTCTCGAGGTAACTCGCGACGCTCTTGGCGCCCGCTACCATGTTGCGGTGCGAGAGAACGACCCCCTTCGGCTTGCCGGTACTCCCTGAGGTGTAGAGGATGGCCGCCATGTCGGTGTCGATCACGCGGTGGCCGCATGGGCCGCCAGGCTGGAGCAGGTCGTCCCAGCGCCACAGGGGAAATTGACCTGCAGCGATGGGCAAGGGGCCGGCATTGACCAGCAGTACGTGCCGCAGATCCTTGCAGGAAGGCAGAACGGATGCCAGCAGCGACAGCCGCTCGCTGGAGGTGACCAGCACGCGGACGTTGCAGTCGCGCATGATATAGGCGACCTGATCCGCCTTGAGCAAGGGGTTGAGGGGTACGAAGACGCAGCCGGCGGCGGCGCTGCCAAAACTTGCGACGACGGTTTCCGGCCGCTTCTCGAGGTAGATGGCGATCCGCTCTCCACGCTGCAGGCCCAGGCCGACCAGGCCGCCGACGAAGCTCTCGATCGACTGTTGCAGGAAACCGTAGCTCATCGACTGTTTGCCGTAGGCGAGCGCGGTGGCGTCCGGACGGCTGCTTGCGGAGCGGGAGATCAGTTCGTGCAGGAGACTCGCATCGGTCATAGTTTCGGAGTGGTCGGATGGTAGGGATGGAGGCGAATTTTAACCACAAGAGGTTTTCTGGCTGTGAATTTGTTCCCGCTGGCCGACAACCCCCTGCACGCAACTGGCGCTGCCGTCAGCGGAAAGCCGCCGATGGCTTTGCCGTTGGCCCTCGCGTCAGCGTGCGAACGACGCCAGTCGTCACGCGCAGGATCCGCCATCAGTCATTGCGGGCCTGGAAGCGCAGCGTCAGGCCCGTGCTCTCCTGCCTGCGCAGCCACTGTTCGAGCATCGTCAGTATCCACACCATCTCGCCGTAATAACCGGGGTGCTCCGGCAGGTATTCGCTGATCAGCTTGCGGATGAAATCGGGACGCACGATTCCACGCGCCGCGAGCGTCTGCAGCGAGTCCTCGGCGAGATGCTTCAACGCCGGGTTGCGGGTCGCCCAAACGCCAAAAGGCAGGCCAAAGCCCTTCTTTTTCTTGGTGATGATCTCGTCCGGCAGGAAGCCGCGTAGCGCCTCCTTGAAAAACCAGCGGAGCTTGAACCGACGGAGCTTCCAGTCGGGTGGCAAGCTCATCGAGAAGTCCGTCACGCGATCAGCAAGCAGCGGATAGCCGACCTGGATCCCGGCCATTTGCGTTGCCCCGCGAACCTTGGGAAGGTCGCTGTCGGCAAGGGTGTAGCGCCAGTCATAGGCGAGCATGCGGTTGATCAGGCTTGGCGCGTGGCACTCGTTCCAGGTGGCCTGCATGTGTCGAGACGGCTCGCTCGAATCGATCCGGGCAAGAAAATCAGGGGCAAGTACCGTGGCCGGGCCCAATTGGGTGAGGAGGTTGAAGCTCTGCAGTCGATCGGGCATCGGCACCCGTGAATGACGAACATAACCCGTCGCCTGCCGGAGGCCGGGTATTCGTCGCAGAGGACTGTCGTCGCCGCACATCGGCTCGATCAAGCGCCTGACTCCGCTGGGAACAGATTGGTAGAACTCGAACACGCGTTGCGTAGCGTAGCGCGAGTTGCCCCCGAACAGTTCGTCGCCGCCGTCTCCGGCGAGCATCTTGCTGCAGCCATCGGCGCGGGCAATCTTGCCGCAGTAGTAGGCCGGCAGCGAGGAAGAGTTGCCGAAGGGTTGGTCATGATGCTGGGCGACTGCCGGGATGCTGGCCAGCAAGTCATCCGGCGTCACGTAGTACTCGTGATGTTCGCAGCCAAAGTGTCGCGCGGCGATTCGGGCATACTCCATTTCGTCGTAGCCCTCGGCATCGAAACCGATCGAGTAGCAAGGCGCTGGCCGGCCGGTGACCTGGCCAAGCATGCCGGCAACCGTCGAACTGTCCGTGCCACCCGAGAGGAAGGCGCCAACGCGCTGGTGCCCCGCCAGTTCTTCAGCGACACTGTCAAGAACCAGTTGGCGGAAGGTGTCCCTTGCCTTGGCGAACGGTTGCCGGTGCTGTTCGTCGAACTGCAGGGCCCAGTGGCGCATCACATGCGCTCCTTGGCGGTCGACAAGCACGGCGTGCGCAGCCGGCAGGCGGCGTACCTGGCTGAAGATGGTGCGCGGCGCCGGAATCATGTGGAAGTACAGGTAGTCGAAGATCGCCTGTGGGTCCAGTTCGTCGCCTCGCCCCGCAACGCAATCCGCACGGTCGGAGAAGGCGAGTGTCCGTGCGTCGGCGCGATAGCACAGCGTCTCGATCGCGAAGCGATCCACGGCCAGGAAGACGCATTGGCGTGCCGCATCGACGATCACAAGGGCGTAACTGCCGGTGAGGCGTGGGGCGATGCCGATACCATCAGCCCGCCACGCCTTCAGGATCAATGCGGCAGATCCCGGTCGTCGCGCGCTGTTGGCGGCGCTCTCGCTGTCGACCGAGGGCGAACCGACAACTGCGCAGATAGTTTGGGTGTCGTGGGCGACATCGTCACCCCGCAGTGCCAGCGAGGTGATCAAAGTCGGCACGGCGCTTGCGCCGAATAGGCTGACCAGATCAATCTGGCCAGATAGCTTATCTTTCATGGGTTGCGTGGTGGCTGCGGTAAATGGATCGTTGGCGTCGTAAGGTCAATTTGACATGAGCTGTGACGCTTGGGCGTGGGTGCCTGCCCTTCTAGGGGCGAGCGTGGCGCAAGAGCAGAGGTGCATTCCGCCGGACGCCAAGCGTAACACCACGTCGCTGGCCGATGTCGGCGGAACGGATGCTACGCGAAAGTGAAGATTCGTGCTGTGTCAGATTTCACTCAGCGCAATCATGAGTGCGAACAGGATGGCCACCGGCATGCTCTTGATGTGCCAAGCCATGTGTTCGTCGACACTGAAGAAGCACCTGTCGAGGCGTCTTTCGAAAGTTGTGAGGTGCTCATTTTCGGAGGCATTTCGTGGGCCGCCTTCAAGACTCAGCCACGATCGTCAACTCAAGCCGAGCCTTCACTTCGTGGGAGACCCGCACGGCCGCCCATCAACGCCGCGTTCCCCAGCCATATGCCTACCCCGAGAACAAGGACACCACAGGCTTGAACTGCGCACCAGCGCATGAAGAGAATCTCGGAACTCAGAGTATGGCTGCGGTCTGGGCCGAGCAAGAACTGGACTCCCGAAAAAACCAGCCCGTATTTCTGGACTTGCTGTTCGAGGCCCTGATTCAACAGCCACCAACCCAGAGGAAACGCCACAAGGGAGAACAGCAGGATGCCAGCACGCTCACCATTCCTGGCTGCAGGCAAGTCAGCCAACACCAGCCCATTTAGGCAAATCAGCAGCAGCACGGCATACAGGTAGCCCCCACCACCCCATCCCCATTCGCCGTCACGCGCAATCAGTTCGTAAAGGTTATCAGTTGACGACCAGTCGAAAGCCACCGCTTTGCACAGCCACAGGACCAACAGCGCGCTCGCCAGGAGACGCAACAGCCACGAGTAGCCACCGCAACGGTCAGGCAACCACTGGCGGACAGCAATCATGAGCCCGAGAAAAATGGGGAGGGGAGCGTAAAAGGATGAATAGCGGACGCAACGCTCAAGAAATCCGATGATCTCGGGGGCATCAAGCCTGAGAAAGATCTGTCGCCAGACCTCACCCCAAGTGGTCTCGTTGGTGACAGACCAGAACAGGTTCGATGATCCGGCGATGTCTCCGATACTCTCGGCGGTAACGCTGGACGATAGCAGCGTTAGGCTTATCAGGCTCACGGCAAGGGCAAACACTGGCAGCGTGAGTTCAGGCACAGGCGAGCCGACCAAGCGACGAGCCAACCAGACCGATCCGACGCCGGCCCATAGAAGTGCGAGAGCAAACAAGGCAAGATCGGCAATGCTTCCGTCGTTCCAAAACAACTCCTTTACGTTGTATGGAATATTGGGCAGTCGCAGCAACATGCGGACACCGATGCCTATGAACAGGACGGCGGCTATCAGTGCCAGCAGTTGTGTCTTTCGGCTGTCTGTCTGACCGCCCAGACTGTGTCGAGGAGGAGCGGCCCTGAGTTTCTGATCAGCCGGCGCACGAGCGACCAACATCCCCATGCCTTGCCCCAGCAGCAAGACCAGCAACGGCTCCGTGAAATCAGCCGACCTGGTGTCGATTAGGGTCTGCATCAGTTCCATCACCATGACCCAGAAGGCGAGACCTACACTGGCGATGCTCGGTGTGCCGCCAGCATGTCGGAACGTCTGCAGAATACTTGCGTACAGGACAAGGCGACCGAGCAACGCCCCCAGATTTGTCATCATTGACCCTTGCAACATGGCCGCAAAGGGCACCCAGGAAATGGCTGCCGGCGTATCGCGCAGGACAAAGGGTGAGAGAGCTTCGGTCGTGTAGGCAGCAAGCAATGAGCAGACGACGATGAGGTTTCGTCTGTCCTCAGACAGACGGTAGATTGCCCACCACCCACAAGTGCCAAGAGTGAAGCCGAGCAAGACGGATGCATCCATGGACGCACCACGGAAAAACAGTTTGCCGAGGGCGATGCTGCCGAGCACAGAGGGCAACAGCCACAGAGCGCGCCGGCCACCGAATGCCAAACTGAGCAGACTCCCCAGGAACAGTGCCACCGCCGTTTGCAGCACAATCCCCGGAATCGAGAATACCGGACCACCGGCCAGCAGCAACTTGACTTGATCCTTGACCAGTTGAAAGTCGAGGCTGGGAACCAAGGGCGACCACTCGACCAGAACCCACGCAACGATCAAAGACCAGGCTACCAGCGTGTCTACCGACTTTCCGCGGCCAGACTGAAGGTGCTTCAGCAATAGACGGCCGAGCAATGCACCCGTAGCCAAGCCAACCAAGTTCCAGAAAACGTCGCCCATTGAGGCGAACCGCGATGGAACCCATACTTGACCCACCTGAACACCGAGTGCGATTGCGAAACCCAGTCCAGCCGTAAGCGCTACGGCGACACCGGCGCCGAGACGAGGCGCCATGGAAAACACGCCGGCCAGTCCCCATGGAACAAACAAGACGATGTTGCCCAAGATATCACCACGCGAACTCGTCAGTTTCCAGTTCGAAAACATACGTACGATGGCGTCCGGTGCCGCTGGAGAGAAATCGAATGGGTACAGCGATCCATAGATGATCAAGAAGCCGGTGAGGCCGAGAAGCACGTAGCGCATCATGATCTCTGAGGGTGTTCGAAGAATTCCGGCACGCATAAGCATGGCCCGGCCGCACAGACAGGGAGGTGAATTGCTCGGCGTGAGCCGCCAACGCATCCGCGTCGGTGGATCTCGGTCTGATCGATGCTCAAGTGGTTGTCTGCGAGAATACGGTAAGTGTTGCCCAGCGAAGTTGCTACAGAATGAAGGTCGGTGAAAGCCTGGCGCGCGGGCTCTCGCGACCGTGCTGCACAGTATAGGCAACACCCGGAAATCGGAACCGATCGGGAAAAAGCGGGAAAGAGATTCATTTCACATCGCCTTTTCAGAAGGGTTAATGTGAAGCAATCCAACTTTCGGGAAGCAGAAAACGTCGCCGACGATGAGGTCGCGAGGCCCGAAAAAGAACTTGGCGCGACCAATCTGTTGCCTCGGTCAAGCACCATCCCTGGTGCCTCAACCTTCCGTCGGCGAGCAGAACGCGCCTCTAGATGTTTCATGATACGGGTTGGCTGCCTCTCCTGCAATTACCGTTAGCCCTGGGATGGAGGCGTACTCGATCTTGTGGGCGGTGACAACAGAGTCGCCGCAACTGCACCGAATGGCTCGAGCCATCATGACTCGGGCATGGTGTGCGCATGATGGCCAGCGAGTACGAACAGGGGCTAGCAGACGCGCGGCCCTTCGCGCGAGGGGAAGGCGCCGGCGGTCAGGAAATCCTCGAACTCGGCCGCGGCCAGCGGCCGGCTGAACAGGAAACCCTGCATATCGTCACAGTCGAGCGTGCTGAGGAGTTTTCTCTGGGCTTCAGTCTCCACGCCTTCGGCCAGGACGCGCAAGCCGAAGCTGTGGGCGATGCAGGAAATCGCGTGGATGATCGCGGTCGAACTCTGGTTTTGCGGGTTCAGATCTCGGACGAACGACTGGTCGATCTTGATGCTGTTGATCGGAAAGCGGCGCAGATAGTTCAGTGACGAGTAGCGTGTGCCGAAGTCGTCGATGGCAACGCGCAGTCCGCAGCCGCGCAGTTGCTTGACGATATCGATGTTCTTCTCGGCCTCCTTCATCAACAGGTTTTCGGTAATCTCGATGTCGATGGCGTCCGCCGGAATGGCGTGCGCAGCGAGGCGCCCAACGAGTCGTTCGGGCAGGTCGTTGCGCTCGAAATCCTTCGGTGAGAGGTTGATGGCCAGTTGCAGACTGGTGAATCCCTGGCGACGCCAGACCGCCAACTGGCCGAGTGCCCTGTCCAGTACCCAGTCGCTGAGGGCGACGATCAACCCGGTTTCTTCGGCCAGCGGAATGAAGGTGTCCGGCGCCATCAGACCGTGCTGCGGGTGGCGCCAGCGGATCAGTGCTTCCATGCCGATCGTCAGTCCCTGGCTGAAGCGGATCTGGGGTTGATAGTGGAGTTCGAACTGGTCGCCGCCTTCGAGGGCGGCGCGCAGATCGCTCTCGAGCGTGATCCGCATGCTGTGGCCGCTGTGCATCTCGGGTGCGTATTGGAGGTAGCCGTTCTTCCCACGCCCCTTGATCTGGTACATGGCAATGTCGGCATTGCGCAGCAGGGTTTCCGGGGTTTCGCCACTGTCCGGGAAGAGCGATATGCCGATGCTGACGGTGGTGAAAAAATCCAGTCCGGCGATCCTGAAAGGTCGTTTGACTTCCGCCAGGACCTTGGCGGCGATGACAGCGGCATCCTCGCCGCTGGTCAGGTCGGGCAACAGGACGGTGAATTCGTCGCCCCCCTGGCGTGCCAGCGTGTCGCCGGAACGTAGGCAGCTGCGCGCTCGCTGGGCAAAGCTCTTGAGCAGTTCGTCACCCTCATGGTGGCCATACGTGTCGTTGACGAGCTTGAAGCGATCGATGTCGATGAACATCACGCCCAGCCGCTTGCCTTTTCTCCTTGCCTGCGTCAAGGCAACCGCCAGTCGATCCTTGAAGAGGACGCGGTTCGGGAGTCCGGTGAGCAGGTCGTGAAAGGCCTGGAAAGCAATGGTCTCCTCGGCCTTCTTGCGGTCGGTGATGTCGCGGGCGACGCCGGAGGTGCCCATGAAGTGGCGAGTCGCCGGTCCGTCGTGGGCGGCGGCGTAAAGACCTTGCGCGCTGAGAATGGCGACGATCGTCCGGTTCTCGAAATGGCGTACCCTGTGGGTCTTCGTTTGCAGTCGGATTTCGACATTGGTGCTGGCTCGATCGCCGATCCGGCGCTCGTTGAAGGCAAAGCGGGCGTGCTCCTGGTCATCCGGATGCACGATCGTCGAGTAGTGCTTGCCGAGGAGTTCCTCGCGCGTGTAGCCGAGCAGGCCGTGCACTCGGCCATTGACGAAGATGAAGTGGCCTTTCTTGTCGAGCGTGTAGATGATGTCGGGTGATTGTTCCACCAGGAAGCGGTGCAGGCGTTCGGAGTTTTCGAGTCGAACGGTCATCAGGGCGTGTTCACGCTCGATCCGGCAGCGGTGTAGGACACGGTCTACGGTGTCGATGAGTTCCTGGGGACTGCCGTGCTTGCGGACGAACTCCAGCGCACCGTGGCGCAGGGCGCGGATCGCCGAGTCGATGGATTCGTCGCCACTGAAGACGACAACCGCCGTCGCGATGTGCTTCGTCACCATCCATTCCATGATTTCCAGCCCATGGATGTCGGGCAGGTTCAGATCAAGGATCAGCAGATCGACGTCGCGACGTTCGAGCCGGCGGAGGGCTTCGCTGCCGCTGCCGCAGTCCTCGATCTTGCGTCCCTCGGCCGCCAGCAGTTGTCGGTAGGCCGTCCTGATGCGTTCCTCGTCGTCTACGATCAGGAGGGTGCTGCCGCTTGTCGTTGGTTCCGGGATCTGTGGCGAAAAGTCGACGTTGGGTATGGCCTGCATCGTTACTCCTGGCCGGTGTCCGGCGATGAGATCGTTTTCCTCGTGTGGCGTGTTTCGTGCTCGCCTGGCTGCAGTGTCGGCAAGAGTAGCGCAATCATGGTACCGGAGCCGGCCTGGCTGCGGCAGGTGACCGGAATCTGCAGCCTGCTGGCCAGCGTGCCGACGATCGACAGGCCCAGGCCGCGCACCTCCCCGAGTCGGCCGTCGCGGGGGCGCTGGAGGGCGCGCATCGCGAGCTCGCTCATGCCTGGACCATTGTCCTCGAAACGGAGTTCCGTGTACTGGCGTCCCTGGGAGCGGATGTCATCGGTGACCGAAAGCTTCAGGCGCTGTCCGCGCGAGAGCGCTTCCGAGGCATTCTTGCAGAGATTGACGACGATCTGCTTGATGCTGTCACGGTCACAGGCAACCCATACGGGGTGCGTCGGCAGGAGCGTTTCCACGGCAATTCCGCGCGACTCGAACAGGGTGTCGCGGTAGAGCAGCAGCAGGTCGCGCAGCAGATCACAGATGTCGACCACCTGGTGGTCGGGCAGCGCCCCGGGAACTTCGCTCAAGCGCCGCACTATGGCCGCTACACGGTCGATCTCCTCGCTGAGCACGCTCAGTTCCTGATGAACTTCGATTCCTTCCGGTAGCTTGCCGTCGAGTATCTTCAGGTAGCCCTTGATGATCGTCAGCGGGTTCCCGGCTTCGTGGACGACACGTCTGGCCTTGCGAGTGAAGCGAACCGACGCTTCCTCTTCTGCCTGCTGCCGCACGTCCCGCGCGGTACGCCAGTTGTTGATGCTGATGCCGGCGATGCGCCCGAAATTGGCCAGGCAGGGCAGGCGGCGAGACAGGCGGGCGTGTTGGCCGGCACTCAGGCCGGCGATGATGACCCCTACGGTTCGCGTTTTGCCGACCATGGGCAGGCAGAGCAGGCCGCTGCTGGACAGGGCTCTGGCGAATTGCATGTCCAGCAGGGACGGGGCAGGGGCTGGCTGCTGGTCGTAGGTAGAGCAGATCTGGCCGCCGAGGGCGGCGGTGGCGACCAGGCTTCGCCTTGCCTCGGGGACGATGCTGATCTGGGCGAAGATCGCCGCTTGTCCGGCGATCTCCTTGCCCGTCAGGCGGCCGTCGACCGGATCGCAGAGCAGGAAGGCGAGACGGTTGAGGTCGAACAGGATGCGCGCGGATTCGCGCAGTGCGAGCAGGACCTCGGCATCGGTCGTGAGGGCGAAGAGATCCTGCTGCAGGGGTTGCATCAGGGCCTGGTTGCCGATCAGGGTCGCGATGCGGGTCTGCGCCTCGCCTGGGTGGTGCCTGCGGCCGGCGAGCACGCGCGGCAGGCCCGCCGCGCGGTCGCCAGTTGCCGGGTCTGGGGGGGCGATGCCGATCGCGTCGGCAATCACGCACATCCGTTGCTCGGCCTGTTCGCGCAACACGCGCAGGGGCAGCCTGTCGGTGTCCCCCAACATCTGGTCGGCAAGGTCCGTCAGCACGTCCGGGGCCTCGTCGCCGCCACTCAGCGCATGCGCCAGCCAGACCACCTGGGGCAACTGGGCGGCGGTGACGATCTGGTCTGCCGGCAGATGGTGGAAAAGAATGCCGTCAGCAAACGCTGAGTCGAGTTGCCACTGATCCACCAGCCAGGTGCCGATCTCGCCATGGTGGACGCCCAGTTGCTCGCTCTCCAGTTCTGACAGGGCGGTTTCGCTGCCGGCAGCGGCAAGGATCTGCACATAGGGATCACCAAGCGCCGAGAGGAGAATGAGTTCCCCGACATCATGCAGCAGACCGGCCAGATAAGCTTCGTCCGGCCGCGGGTAGCCACTCGCCGCGGCGAGGCTGCGAGACAACTCGGCGGTGAGCAGCGAATGGGTCCAGAAGGCTGAAAGGTCGACGATTCGGGCGGCGGCGCGCTCATCGAAGAGGCTCTGGACCGACAGGCAGGTGGCAATCGAGCGTACCAGGCGGGTACCGAGCGCGATCAGGCAGCTCTCGATGCTGCGCATCGGGTTGCCCCGCCGGATGGCCGGCGAGTTGGCTGCAGTCAGGACTCGTGTGCATAACCCCGGATCCTGTTCGACCAGTCGGGCAAGTTCGGACATCGTGGTGCCGTCGTCGTCGACCATCTGCAGCAGTCGCAGCAGTACCTGCGGTGGAGAGGGGACTCGCCCGGACTCCATTGCCTGACGGATCGGCTCGGGCAGGCTATACATGGCGCGGCGAAGACACGCCGGTTCGCTCTCTAACAGCGGGCGGCGCGGCGCGTGGAGCGCGCATGTCTTGCGGCGCACCTAAACAAGAGGGTGATGCCTGGCGCGCACGGCGTACTCGTCGCTAGCGCCGAGGCCATCCCTGACTTCCCGCGCGATCACCTCGAAGAGCGAACGGAGCAGGAAATTCATGCCGTCGATGATCTCGTTCACCGACATCATCGACGGAACTCGAGTTCCGCGGTGCTGTATTTCGCCGCCGATCCTCTGCACCCGCACACCGAGTCGGGTAAGGTTCATCGCCAAGCGCGGTTCGGTCAGCACGAAGAGCGTCGTGATGCCGTAATGGCGGGCCAGCGCGAGCAGCCCGAGATAGACCGCGAGTGCCAGATAGGGCTGGCGTGGCTGCTTTTCGGTACCGAAGTCCTCTTCGGAAATGGAAATCGGTCGGTTCTGCTCGCCCTGCCGCCGGCGGTAGCTGCCGATCACCGCCAGGCGGGAGATTTCGGCGATGTGGGAGCGGTCGATGGCCATCGGATCGATAATCGACCTGTCAAGTGTGGCCTCGCAGCCAATCTCGAACGGCAGCGGCGCTTGTGGCTTGTCGAGATCAACCAGCACCAGGCGTGCACATCCGACGTACTGTCCCGTGGTGGCGGACTGCACGAGGCAGTGCACCGACTGAGCGTCGAATGCGTCGGCTTCCAGGCCCTCGGGGCGCTCGGGCTCAAAGCCCAGTTCACGGCAATACACCTCGTGGCGGATGCGGTAGTTCTCGGCGCGCAGTTCGTCGGTGAGCGCCGGCACGACCTTGAAGAACCGGCGGTAGCCTTGGCTGATCGTCAGTTCCGTCAGATTCGATAAAAACATTCGCCACCCTTCTACTGTTCAGCTGCGGTCCGGCCGGCTGCCGCTCCAACGTGGCATGGTACTACGAAGTGAGACGGATATTCGCCGCCTCGCGGCGGCAAGTGTGATGGATTTGGCAAAGCAGTGGCCGCGCGATCCTCAAGCCGGCGGGCGGCCTGTGCTCTGCCTCCGTCGCCCGCGAGTCGTCGTCCGGCTGGCGTCGCAAGAAGGCGAGGCTGCTGCTAGTCGAGCTTCTTCAGGTAATCCTTGGTGAATATCTTGTCGGGCAGATCGCGCAGCTTCATGCTTCCATATTCGAGAACCGACTGCTCGCCGCCGCGCAGTGCGTCCTCCATGACCAGTCGGGTTGGCCGCTTTCGGCCTTCCATGGGCTTGAAGTTCTCGTACTTGCAGGTCTTCAGCAGGCGATTGGAGAGTGAGTAGAACTCCGCCTTGTATGGCCAGAAATCCTTGTCACGCACCCAGTAGACCACGCGCTGATAGGTGACGCTGCGGTCGACGCCGATCAGTTCGAGCACGTTATAGTCATCGTTGCCAATCTTCTCCGTACGCAGGAGTTTCGGGTTGTAGTCCGCGGCGAAATTGGCGCGCGCCAGGTCGCCATTGGCCACCTGACCGGTCAGTCGTTGGGACAGGGCGAGGCGAATCGGTTGCGACACATCGGGCATGAAAACCCACAGGTCGCGGCCTTTCATGAGCAGAATCTGGCCGCGCTCGGACGCTGGCTCGGTCACCATGACGACGCTGTTGGTGTTGCCCTTGGACAACACGCGGTACTTGCGCACGTCAGCGGACTGTCCGCTGCCGGTCGTCGTGATCGCCACGTCGACCTGAAATCCCTCGGCCGGGAAACGCACCTGATCGGCCTTCTCGACGATCAAGCGGGCCTCTGCATCATCGCTGACGGACGGTGCGCCGGCATCGGCGGCCGGCGCGGGGTGCGTCCAGGTGAGGATGGCAACAAACAGAAGGGCCAACGCAGTCTTGACACTCGTATGGCGGAACGTCATGATTTCCATAGTTTTCACCCCATTGTGCTGACCGTCGACGCGGTTGGCAGGAAGTGCCAGCGAATGAGCGTTGTCCGCATCGAACATGTAAACAAGGATTATCTGCTCGGCGAACAGAAAGTCCAAGCCCTCAAAGACATTACTCTGGCTTTCGATCCTGGGGTTTTTCTGGCGATCGCCGGCCCGTCGGGGAGTGGCAAGACGACGCTTCTCAACCTGATCGGCTGCATCGACACGCCATCCAGCGGCAGGATTTTCATCAACGACGAGGACGTCAGCGACCGTACGCCCGATCAGCTCGCCGATCTGCGCGCACGCACGATTGGGTTCATCTTCCAGACCTTCAATCTGCTGCCGGTCCTCTCGGCTGCCGAGAACGTCGAATACCCACTGCTTCACCGGCGCGATGTCACGGCGTCGGAGCGGCGGAAGCGCGTGGCATATTTTCTGGATGTCGTCGGTCTGTCGAAATACGCGGAGCATCGTCCGAACCAGTTGAGTGGTGGCCAACGCCAGCGGGTGGCCATCGCCCGGGCGCTGGCGATCAAGCCGGCAATCGTCCTCGCCGATGAGCCGACGGCCAACCTCGATCACCGGACTGGCGAGGAGATCCTCCTGCTGATGAAGAAGATCAACCGTGCCTTCAAGACGACCTTCATTTTCTCCACCCACGACAAACGCGTGATCGCTCGAGCGGACCGACTGGTCCGTATCGAGGACGGGGAGATCGCCATGCTCGGCGTGCGTTCAAGCACCAAGTGGTCCCTCGCGCGTCACCGCCCGTCGGAAGGCGGTGCCGGTAACCCGGAGAACCGCCCTTCGACCGAAGCGACGCCCTCAGGTGGGGAAACGAACAATGCAGAACACAACTAGAAGGCCGTGCGCGTGTTTCGCGCTGCTCTGGGCGACGGTGCCGCTTTGCGTGCAGGCCGATACCACCGGCAGCGCCGGCGGTCCGCCGATCGCCGTCTCGCGGCCGTTGGCGGCCGCAGCGTCGGCGACGCTGCTCGCCGCGAAGCCGGACGCCGATCTGCCGAAGGGTCGGAATGCCCTGTTTGGCGATGACGATCCGGTCAAGGAAACCGAGGAGCCGCTCAAGGAAACCGCGGAACCGGTCAAGGAGACAGAAGGCGCGGCCAATCGGGATGCGCTGTTCGGTGACGAGGCCCTGCTCAAGCCGACGGCCGACGCGGCCAGTGGCAGCGCGCCGTCGCGGACGGCCGGCTTCAAGGGCTTTGTCGACAACGTGATGGCTTATACCTATCCGCAGCCGGCGCATTGGTCCGAGATGATGACGCGCTTCGATCTCAGTGCGCAGGGCAGCCTGAGCAGCAATGTCAAATGGAAGCTGGGTGCGCGCATCGACTATGACGCCGTCTACTCGGTGACCGACTTCTACCCGCAGGCCGTGGAAAACAACCAGCGGTTCAACGTCCTGCTGCGTGAGAACTACCTCGACATTGGCGCCGGTGACTGGGATTTCCGTGTCGGCCGGCAGCATGTCATCTGGGGCGAGATGGTCGGCCTGCTGTTCGGCGACGTGGTTTCCGCCAAGGACTTGCGGCATTTCGTGCTGCCCGAATTCGACATCCTGCGGATTCCGCAGTGGGCTGTCAGAGCGGAGTATTTCAAGGACGATCTGCACGCCGAACTGCTGTGGATCCCGGTCGCCAGCTACGACAACATCGGCAAGCCGGGTGCCGAGTTCTATAACTACACCCTGGTGCCGTATCCGACGGCGACCTTCCGCAACGAGAAGTTTCCGACGCGCAATCTCTCCAATACCAACTACGGCATGCGCCTGTCGATGTTGCGGGACGGTTGGGATGTGGCGGCTTTTGCCTACAGCAGCATGAGCGTGGCGCCAACCTTCTACCGGGAAATCGTCCCCGGTCCCGTGCCGACCGTCGTCTACCAGGCCCGGCACGATCGTATCGACCAGTTCGGCAGCACGGTGGCCAAGGACTTTGGCTCAGTGGTTTTCAAGGCCGAGGCCGTGTACACCAACGGCCTGAACGTCCAGGTCGCCAACGCCACGGATCCCGACGGGGTCGTGTCGCAGAACACGCTTCTCTGGGTGCTCGGCCTCGACTTCACCCAGTTCACCGACACCCGGATCAATGTTCAGCTCTTCCAGACCCACTTCTTCGACCACAATCCGGACACGCTGACGTCGCCCAACGAAAGCGGCTACAGCCTGCTGCTCAACCACAAGTTCGGCGACAAGGTCGAGGCGCAGGCCTTGTGGGTCGCCAGCCTGAACCGCACCGACTGGATGCTCCGCCCGCGAGTCAACTGGAACTTCGAGAAGAACTGGCGTCTCGCACTTGGCGTCGATATTTTCAACGGGCCGGCGTACGGCTACTTCGGTCGCTACGACGCCAAGGACCGCGTCTATACGGAGCTGCGCTACAGTTTCTGAGACGTGTCCTGGCCGGCAACGAGAACGGCGGCGCCACGGATCTGGCCAATTCGCAGCCTGTGCAGCGCCTCGTTGGCCGATTCGAGGGGAAAACACTCCACTTCCGTCCTGACACCGGCCCGGGGCGCAACGGCGAAGAACTCCTCACCATCGCGCCGGGTCAGGTTGGCGATCGAGCGGATGCAGCGCTCTCCCCAGAGAATCGAGTAGGGGAACTCGGGAATGTTGCTCATGTGGATGCCGGCGCAGACCACGGTGCCGCCCTTGACCGTGTGGCGAAGCGCTTGCGGCACCAGGTCGCCGACCGGTGCGAAGAGGATCGCCGCGTCCATTTCCCGAGGTGGCGCCGCGTCGGCTCCGCCGGCCCAGGCCGCGCCGAGCTGGCGGGCAAAAGCCTGGCCTTCGACATCGCCCGGCTTGGTGAAGGCGAAGACCTCGCGTCCCTGCCAGCGAGCCACCTGCGCGATGATGTGCGCGGCCGCGCCGAAACCGTAGATGCCGAGGTGCCGCGCGTCGCCGGCGGCAACCAGCGAGCGGTAACCGATCAGCCCGGCGCAGAGCAGCGGTGCCGCCTCGGCGTCGGAATAAGTGTCAGGCAGGGCGAAGCAGTAGTTCTGATCGGCGAGCGCGAATTCGGCGTAGCCGCCGTCGAGCGTGTAGCCGGTGAACTCCGCCGCGTCGCAAAGGTTCTCGGCGCCGCTGCTGCAGTAACGGCAATGGCCGCAGGTGCGTCCGAGCCAGGGGACGCCGATGCGCTGGCCAAGCGCGAATCGCTGCACCTCGGCGCCCTTGTCGACGATCACGCCGACGATCTCGTGGCCGAGCACCAGCGGCAGTCGCGGTTGTCGCAGATCGCCGTCCATGACGTGCAGGTCGGTGCGGCAGACGCCGCAGGCGCGTACCTCGAGCAGGACCTGATCGGCACCGGGTTTTGGCCGAGGCACTTCGGCCAGCCGCAAGGGCTGGCCCTGCGCATCCAGAATCATCGCTTTCATTTGGCAGACCTCCGCATGGCGTTCCTTGCCAGGCTGCGGCAAGCGAACGCCGACGATTCTATGCTTCGCCCCTGGCTCGACGCAACGCGCCCGGCCAACGGCGCTGACCGCCGCGGCGAGTGGTTCGCGGCACGCGCGCCTGCAGACCCTTGGCGGAGCGCGGACTTTATGCGTTAGACTGCAGGTCACCATGGCACTGCTCGAGATCCGCAACGTCAGCCGCCGCTTCGGCGACCTCAAGGCCCTTGACGACGTTTCCCTGTCGATCGAGGCGGGTGAGTTCTTTACCCTGGTGGGTCCGTCCGGTTGTGGCAAGACCACGCTGTTGCGCATCATCGCCGGCTTCGATGAACCCGATGGCGGCGAACTGTTGCTCGACGGCCGCCCGCTGGCCGGCATTCCCCCTGAAAAGCGCCCGGTGCACACGGTCTTCCAGAGCTACGCGCTCTTTCCGCACCTGACCGTGGCGCAGAACGTTGCTTTCCCGCTGGAGATGGCCGGCACCGGCCACGCCGAGATTCGTCGCCGTCTCGACGAAGCGCTCGGACTCGTCGATCTGGCCGACAAGGCGCGGCAGTTTCCGCACGAGTTGTCGGGGGGCCAGAAGCAGCGCGTCGCGCTGGCGCGCAGCCTGATCAACAAACCGCGCCTGCTGTTGCTCGATGAGCCGCTGGCGGCGCTCGACGCCAAGCTGCGCGAGCAGATCCAGGGCGAACTGATCGCCTTGCAGCGCGAGGTCGGCATCACCTTCGTCTTCGTGACCCATTCGCAGCAGGAGGCGCTGGCGCTGTCGCACCGCATCGCGGTGATGAACAAGGGGCGCCTTGAGCAGATCGGCGCCCCGCAGGAGATCTACGGCTACCCGCGCAATCGTTTCGTCGCCGATTTCATCGGCACCGTCAACCTGCTGCCGGTCGAGGTGCGGGAAGTCGCCGCCGACCACCTGCGGCTCTTCGCAGTCGGACTCGGCGAGATCGTCGGCGCTTCGGCCGTCGACGCCAGGCCGGGCGAACGCGGTGCCCTGGCCCTGCGTCCGGAGCAAATCCGTATCGTCGCTCGTGGTGAGGCGCAGGCGCTGGAGAACCACTTCCACGGGGTCGTCCGCGACCACCTGTACCTGGGTGACGTTACCGTCTACAAGATCGCCCTCGACAATGGCGTCGTGCTCGAAGCGCTGCTCGCCAACTCGCTTCCCGGACCCGCCAGCTTCCTCGAACGCGGCGAACCGGTGGACGTCGCCTGGCGGCTCGCCGCCGGGGTCTTCCTGCATGACTGAGAGGCGAAGCGCCCGCCACGCCGGCGGGCCGGGCGAATCGCTGACCCGGTGGCTGGTCAGCCTGCCGCCGACGCTGTTCCTGCTCGTCTTCTTTCTCGCGCCGGCCTTGCTGATGCTCGGCGCGTCCTTCCGGGAGCCGGGCGATTTCGGGGGGCTGGCGCCTGCCCGGCAGGACGGGCAGTGGAATCTGTCGCTGGAGACCTACCGTTTCTTCTTCGGCGACTGGATTTACGCCGAGATCTTTCTCCGTTCCTTCCTCGTCGCCGCGGCGACGACGCTGCTCTGCCTCGTTCTCGCCTATCCGCTGGCCCTCGCCATCGCACGCAGCGCCAGGCGTCATCGCGACCTCTTGGTGCTGCTCGTCATCCTGCCCTTTGCCAGCAACTTCCTGATTCGCATTTACGCCTGGATCATCGTGCTCGGCCCGGCCGATCTGCTGTACAGCCCGTTCGCCGTGATCGCCGGCATGGTCTACGTGCACCTGCCGTTCATGATCCTGCCGCTGTATACCAACCTCGAAAAGCACGACCCGGCTTTGCTGGAAGCGGCGCAGGATCTCGGCGCCGATACCTGGACGCGCTTTCGGCGAATCACGCTGCCGCTGTCACTGCCCGGCATCTGGGCCGGCTCGGCGCTGGTCTTCATCCCGGTACTCGGCATGTTCGCGATTCCCGAACTGCTTGGCGGCACGGGCGACATCCTGGTCGGCAACCTGATCAAGGAGCAGTTCCTGGAAAGCCGCGACTGGCCGCTCGGCGCTACGCTGTCGATCCTCCTGACCATCGCCGTGCTGCTGCTCGCCGGCATTTCGGCGTGGGCCGGACGACCGCGCCGGAGTTCGCCATGAAGGGGCGGGCAACCGCTTGGCTATGGGCGGCGGCGCTCGCCGTCTATGCCTTTCTCTACCTGCCGCTGGCGGTGGTCGTCCTCTTCTCCTTTAACGACTCGCTGCTCAACGCCGAGTGGGTCGGCTTCACGACGCGCTGGTACGCGACGCTGTTCGCCGACGAGCAGATGCTCGGCGCCGCCGCCAACTCGCTGCTCATTGCCCTCACCGCCGCGACGCTGGCGACCGTGCTCGGGACCATGGCCGGGATGGCCATGCAGCGCTGGCGCTCCGGTCTGCTGCGCTGTCTGCCTTTTCTCGTGCTGACGCCGGTGGCGATGCCCGAGATCCTGCTCGGCGTGTCGCTGCTGCTGTTCTTCCGCCAGGTGCTCGACCTGACGCTCGGCCTCGTCTCGATCCTCATTGCGCACATCACCTTCTCGATCGGCTTCGTCGCGATCGTCGTGCGCACCAGCCTGGCGATGCTCGACGAAAGCATTTTCGAGGCCGCGCGCGATCTCGGCGCCGGCCCCTGGCAGACGTTCCGGCGCGTCACCCTGCCGCTGATCCTGCCGGCCGTGCTGGCCGGTTTCCTGATGAGCTTCACCCTCTCGATCGACGATTTCGTGATCACCTTCTTCGTTGCCGGTGTCGGCGTCACCACGCTGCCGCTGCAGATCTACTCGATGATCAAGGTGGCCGTGACGCCGGAAGTGAATGCCGTTTCGACGCTGCTGATGGCGCTGACGCTGACGCTGATTGCGCTGGCCGCGAGGCTGGCGCCGGACGCGCTGAAGGGCAGGATGTGAGGAGCTTGTTGCGCGTCGTCCGCCGGCTGGCGCTGCTGCTGCTTGGCGCTCTGGCGACGCCGGCGCACGCCGAAGATGTCCTCTATCTCTACATCTGGAACAGCTACCTCTCGGAAGACACGGTTCGCCGTTTCGAGGCGCAGTGCCAGTGCCGCGTCAACCAGGACTATTACTCCGACAACGAGGAGATGCTGGCCAAGCTCGAAGCCGGCGCCACCGGCTACGATCTGGTCGTTCCCACCGGCTTTGCCGTCGAGACGCTACTCCGCAAGGCGGCGCTGCGCCCGCTCGACAAGGCCAGGCTGCCGAACCTCGCCAACCTGAAGGCCGAGTTTCGCGAGCCCTGGTACGATCCCGGCATGCGCTACGCCGTGCCTTACGCGACGACGGTGACGCTGCTCGGCTACAACGCCAGGCGGCTGGCCCAGCTTGGCCTGCCGACCGACACCTGGGCGCTGATCTTCGAGCCGCGCTACCTCGAGAAGCTCAAGGGCAAGGTGACTGTGCTCAACAGCCAGCGCGAACTGATGGCCGCGGCCATGAAATACCTTGGCTACTCGGTGCAGGAGATCGACCCGGCGCGCTGGGACGAAGCCAAGCGTCTCATCCTGCGCGCCAAGCCCTACTGGGCGACGTTCTCGAACAGCACCTACATCAAGGACCTGGCGATCGGCAACATCTGGCTCGCCCACGGCTACTCGAGCGACATGTACCGGGCGCAGCAGGACGCGCTGGAAGCGAAACGGCCGTTCGCCATCGAATTCCGCACGCCGAAGGAAGGCGCGGTGCTGGCGGTCGACAGTTTCGTCCTGCTCAAGGGCGGCCAGCGCCCCGACCTCGCGCACCGCTTCATCGACTTCATCCTCGACGGCACCAACGCTGCGGATGTCTCGAACCTGATCGGCGCCGGCAACCCGAACGCCGCCGCGACGCCGCACATCCGCCCCGAGATTGCCGGCAATCCCGGCATCTTCCCGCCGCCCGGCGACCTGCGGCGGCTCGAAATGCTGCGCGATTTCGACCCGAAAACGCGCCGCATCCTGTCGCGGATGTGGACCGAGATCAAGGTGCGCTGAACGCCGCTGATCGATACGGCCCTCATCGAGAGCCAAGAGCAACCGATCAGGGTTTCGACGCAAGCGTATGGCCAGTGCTTCATGCGGTGACGAACGGATTGACGACAGACAGCTGGTCTGCCAGCACCTGTCCATTCTGCAGGTCCTCGGAATAGAGCGTATCGCAGCCGGCGAGCACGGCTGCTGCCACGATCAGTGCATCCCAATTGGCAAGCTGGTAGCGGATGGCCAGCTCTGCGCTCTTGCGGATGGTCGTTTCATCGACGGGCAGCACATCGGTAAGCCGCATCACACTATCTGCGAAGGCGTACGCCTTCGTCCGACCAAAATCGAGCTTCCGCAGGCAGACATTGATGGCCTCATTGATGACCTGCGCGCTGACCAGCGGACGCGCCGCCAGGATGCCGCGCGCAATCTCCGCCTTGCGGCTGTCCTTCCCAATGGTATACAGGACGACGTTCGTGTCAGCGAAGCACTTCGCGGTCATAGCACTCATCACGGTTGAACTTGCCATCGAACACCGCACCGAACTGATCGAATTCGCTCATGTCCGCAGTTGCCGCCATGGTCTGTGCGCGCCTGGACTTGAGGTAGCCAACAAAATCCAGCACTTCTCGCGCATCCGTCTCAGGCAGCGTCCGCACTTCCTCGACAATTCGTTCCATCGTGTTCATGGTTGGCCACTCCAAATGATTGGCCGAAGTCTAACCGACAGGCCGACGGACTTTCAACAACCATGGTCGCCCATCGGCTATGCTTCCACGCTCTGCCAACGCTCAGCGCCACGCCCATGACCCCCAGCCAGTTCATCGCCAGATGGCGCGACAACCCACTCTCCGAGCGCGCCGGCTCGCAGGCCTTCTTCCTCGACCTGTGCGCGCTGCTCGGCGTCGACGCCCCGAACGATTCGGACAACTATTGTTTCGAACGCGGCGCGACGCGCACCGGCGCCGGGCATGGCTGGGCGGATGTCTGGAAGCGCGGGCATTTCGGCTGGGAGAACAAGGGTCCGGGCGGTGACCTCGGCGGCGCCCTCAAGCAACTGATGACCTACGCGCTGGCCCTCGACAACCCGCCGCTGCTCGTCGTCAGCAACCGCGACGTGACGCAGATCCACACCCATTTCACCGGCACGCCGTCCGAGACGCACACCATCCGCCTCGAAGACATCGGCACGCCCGACAACCTGCAAAAGCTGCGCCGGCTGTTCACCGACCCCGAAAGCTTCCGTCCGGGCCGCACCGTGCGCGAGATCACCGCCGACGCCGCCGGCCGCTTCGCCGACATCGCCCAATCGATGACCAGCCGTGGCCACGATCCGCAGAAGGTCGCGCACTTCCTGATCCAGTGCCTGTTCTGCATGTTTGCCGAAGACATCGAACTGCTGCCCAAGCACCTTTTCGAGCGCGTCATGGCCAAGCGCGGCGCCGACACGGTGAAGCTCGGCGCCGCGCTCGGTGAACTCTTCCAGGCCATGCAGAACGGCGGCGACTTCCTGCTCGAAGACATCGCCTGGTTCAACGGCGGCCTCTTTGCCCATGTCGACCTGATCGAACTGACGCCCGGCGAGGTCGCCGCGCTGCACGCCGCCAGCAAGATGGACTGGAGCGCCATCGAGCCGTCGATTCTCGGCACGCTCTTCGAACGCGGCCTCGACCCGAAGATCCGCGCCCCGCTCGGCGCCAACTACACCGACCCGGGGACGATCATGAAGCTCGTCAATCCGGTCATCGTCGAACCGCTGGCGCGCGAATGGGCGCAAGCCCGCGCGCGCATCGGCCCGCTGGTCGCCAAATATCACGCGGGCGGCAAAGGCTCGCAGAGCGCCTGGAAGGAAGCCCAGGCGCTGTTCCTCGGTTACATCGAGCGCCTGAAAAGCTTCCGCGTCCTTGACCCCGCCTGTGGCTCGGGCAACTTCCTGTACCTCAGCCTGCGCGCGCTCAAGGACCTCGAGTGTGTACCGCCAACGTTTTTGATGTTTCAATGTTCACAGAACTTGATGGCTTAGCGAATGATTGGCTGAGAAACCGCAGCCAGTCATCATGGCTGTTGGCGCGAAATGCCGCACCAACAGCCATGATCGAGCGTATCGACTCTCCGCCGCGTCAAGGGGGTGCTTCGCCAGGCTGCATAGTGCCGCAGCCTGCCCTTGACCCGTCTCCGAGTCATCGAGCCCATCACGCTCGTGATTATTTATGACAGGGTAACAAGAAAAACCAAACAAAGTCAGACCATTACAACACATCACTCTTGTTGACCAAGTCCTGATCACACCGTGATGGCACTTCGAGCACTCCATCAGTTATCGTGATTATTCAAGAAATCATGGAGTTATCGACAAAGCCATCAACTTGCTTGACCAAAGTTGAGCGATTTCCCATCACGGGAGCTGACCGTGCTCACTCGAGCACCGCGCCAACCTCGACGCCGAAGCGCTCGGCCTGCAACGGCAACTCACCATCGAAAGCAGCCCGGCCAACGTGCTCGGCATCGAGATCAACGCCTACGCCGCCGAACTGGCGCGGGTGACGGTGTGGGTCGGCGAAATACAGTGGATGCTGAAGAACGGCTACGACTTCCGCCGCAACCCGATCCTGGCGCCGCTCGACCATATCGAGCACCGCGACGCGCTGCTCGACGCCGACGGCAGCGAAGCGGTGTGGCCGAAGGCCGATGTGATCGTCGGCAATCCGCCGTTTCTCGGCGACAAGATGATGCGCGGCGAACTCGGTGCCGACTACGTCGAACGCCTGCGCAAGCGCTACGCAGGCCGCGTTCCCGGCGGCGCCGACCTGGTGACTTACTGGTTCGAGAAAAGCCGCGCGCAGATCGAGGCCGGCTTGTGCGAGCGGGCAGGGCTGGTCGCCACCAACTCGATTCGCGGCGGGGCCAACCGCAAGGTGCTCGATCGCATCGTCGACACGACGCGCATCTTCGAAGCCTGGAGCGATGAAGCGTGGGTCAATGAAGGGGCGGCGGTGCGGGTGTCGCTGCTGGGTTTCGGGAGAGGTTCGGGCATCGACGGCAGCGCTCGGCTGGACGACGCCGAGGTTGCCGCCATTCACGCCGATCTGACGGCAGGCGCGGGGCTTGATCTGACGCAGGCCAAGGCCTTGGCGGAGAACGCTTGCGCCGCTTTCCAGGGAATCACCAAGGGCGGAGCCTTCGACGTTCCCGGCGCGCTGGCACGCCAGTGGCTAAGTTTGCCAAATCCGAACGGCCGGCCAAATGCGGACGTGGTTCGCCCTTGGCGCAACGGTATGGATGTCACGCAGCGCCCGGGAGACAAGTGGATCGTCGATTTCGCGGAATACTCTCAGACCGCCGCCATGTTGTTTGAAACGCCGTTCGTTCATGTCTTGACGCTTGTCAAGCCGGAGCGCGACACTAATGCCGAAAGGAGTATTCGCGAAAAATTCTGGTTGTTCAAGCGATCAGCGGCAGACATGAAACGGGAAGTTGCAAGACTGCCTCGCTTCATCGCGACACCGGAAGTCGCCAAGCACCGCGTTTTCGTCTGGCTGCCGGCGGCGGTGGTGGCGGACAAGAATCTTGTCGTCGTAGCGCGCCCGGACGATGCGACCTTTGGCATCCTGCAATCGCGCTTTCACGCGTTGTGGGCGCTTCGCATGGGGACGAGCCTTGAGGATCGCCCGCGCTATACCTCCAGGACCACGTTCGAAACCTTCCCTTTCCCCGAGCACCTGACCCCCCGCGACACGGCCCAGACTGCGCCGACTGGTCCGCTCGCCGAGCGAATCGGATCAGCCGCGCGGCGCCTCGACGAACTGCGCGAAAACTGGCTCAACCCCGCCGAATGGGTCGATTGGGTGATTACCCCCGAAGAAGAGAAAGCCGGCTTCCCGAAGCGTCCGGTGGCCAGGTCCGGCCACGCCGCCGATCTGAAGAAACGCACCCTCACCAACCTCTACAATGCCCGTCCCGCCTGGCTCGCGCTCGCGCATCAGGAACTCGACCACGCCGTCGCCGCCGCGTATGGCTGGAGCGACTACACCCCGGCGATGCCCGACGAAGAAATCCTGCGCCGGCTGCTGGCGCTGAACCTGCAACGCGCGGCCGCCGCCGGCTGAGGGTCGCGTGTTCACCGCCTTGGCCAAGGGCGTGCGCGCGTCGTGCCGCCATCACCCGGCGACAAAATCCTGGCACGATGCCTCGTGATTCGATCACGGCACGACAAATTGGCAACACGCCGTCGCGTGCTGCCATCACGACAGGTCGTGATGGCAGCCCGGTGAAGCAAATTCCTTCCACGACGTGTCGTGATTCGATCACGGCGCGACAAATTGCCATCACGAGCCGTCGTGTTGCCAACACGACACGCGCACTACGCTCCCTGGTCGAGCGAATGGCTTGTTTGCGGCCGCCAGCAAGCGGCGCCTTGACAGCATTTCAAGCCAGGCGCTACGATTTTCGACGCGGGACATCCGTCCCTCGGCCTGAAGAAGAAGGCCGAGCGCAAGGCCCCCACCCGCGCCAGCAAGCCGATCTAGCGGCGCCTGCCTGGTTCCGGTCATCACAGAACTATAATGACTTCTTTACAATCTCTGCCCGATCTGCGTGATCGCGGCACAAGCTGGTCTATAGTGGGGGGGCTGGGAATTCGGTCGTCGACCTGCTGGAAGGCGGCGACTGTTTTCGGTGGATGAGGCGCGACCGATGTGCATGCGATGGAGGCCATTCGTCGACCCAGCGGACGAATCGCTGCCGTACATGGACCATGGAGGTAGCCGGTGAGCACCGAGGAGAAGAAGGACGCTACAGAAGCGCCGCGCTCGCCGGCATCAGCCCCGGTGCCGGAGCCCGGCCTGGCGGAGCCGCAAGGCGCGCCGTCGCCCGAATCCCTGCAGTGGACGCTGCATGAACTGCGCGTGCAACGGATGGCGCTCGACAGGCAGAACGAGGAGCTGCGCCGTGCCCAGGCCGAGATCGAGGCGTCGCGCGAGCAGTATCGGCAACTCTACGACCTGGCGCCGGCGGGCTACCTGACGCTTTCCCGACAGGGCCTGATCCTCAAGGCCAACCTGACCTGCGCCAGCCTGCTGGGCGTGCCCCGGGATCTGCTGATCGACCAGCCGTTTGCCCGCTTCATCCTCAATGACGATCAGGTCATCTACTATCTCTACCGCAAACGGCTGCTCGCGGCCGGCGAATCGCCGGCGTGCGAACTGCGGATGGTGAAGCAGGGCGGCGACACCTTCTGGGCGCGCGTGGACGCCACCAGTGCTCGCGACGACGCTGACGCTGCCGTCTTTCGCGTCATGATCAGCGACATCAGCGACCGCAAGCAGAGCGAGGTCCGACTGCAACTGGCGGCCTGCGTCTTCTCGCATGCCCGCGAAGGCATCATGATCAGCGCCACCGACGGCACGATCGTCGAGGTCAATCGCGCCTTTACCCGCATCACCGGCTACAGCCGTGAAGAAGCCATGGCCCGCAACTCGCGATTTCTCGCCTCAGAGCGTCAGGACAAGGCGTTCTACGCGGCCAGGCGGCGCGCGCTGAACGAAGATGGCTACTGGTCCGGCGAAGTCTGGAACCGGCGCAAGAACGGCGAGTTGTATGTCGAGATGCAGACCGTCAGCACGGTGCCCGACGTGCAAGGCAAGATCCGCCAGGTGGTGACGCTGTTCTCCGATATCACCACGATCAAGCAGGCGGAGGAGGCGCTGGCCGCCAGCGAAGAACAGCGTCGACTGTTCATCGAATACGCGCCGGCCGGACTGGCGATGTTCGACCGCGACATGCGCTATCTGTACGCGAGCAACCGCTGGTTCGCCGATCACGGCCTGGAAAAGCGCGATCTGCAGGGCCTGTCACACTACGACGTCTTCCCGGAACTCCCGGAAGAGTGGAAGGAAGCGCATCGCCGAGGCCTGGCGGGCGAGGAATTGCGCTCGGAAGGGGACCGCTTCGAAAGGCTCGACGGTTCGGTGAAGTGGGTGCGCTGGGAGATCCATCCCTGGTACGACGCGCAGCGAAGCGTCGGCGGCATCGTCATCTTCACCGAAGACATCACCGCCAACAAGCAAGCGGAGGCAGCGCTGCGCGCCAGCGAAGAGCGTTTGTCACTGGTGTTGCGTGGTACCCGGGACGCCTTCTGGGACTGGGATCTGCGACGCAGCGACGTCTACTATTCGCCGCGCTGGTGGGACATGCTCGGCTATGTCGACGACGAACTCGTCTTCGATACGAAACTGTGGCAGCGACTGACCCATCCCGACGACGTGCAGCGCGTTCGCCAGGTGTTCGGGGCGGCTTTGGCGGACGGTGCCGACTCCTGCAAAGTGGAATTCCGCTTGCGGCACCGCGACGGCCATTACTTGCACACCATCTGTCGCGCGATGATTCTGCGCGACGAGAACGGCAAGGCGATCCGCGTCGCCGGCGCCAACACGGATATCACGGTACGCCGGCAGACCGAAGACGCCTTGCGCGAACAGGAAGCCTTCTTCCGCCTGATCGCCGAGAACCTCGAGGGTTTCCTGGCCGTTCTCGACGTCGACGGACGGCGGATCTACAACAATCCCTCCTACGCCCGCCTGGTCGGCGACCGGAAGCTTCCCGGCACCTCCTCCTTCGCCGATATCCATGCGGATGACCGTGAACGGGTCATGCAATCGTTCCGTGACACCGTCGCTACCGGCGTCGGCCAGCATCTCGAATATCGCTTCGTCACCAGCGACGGCCGCGTCCGTGTGATGGAGTCGCGCGGCGGCGCCATCAAGGACAGCGAAGGCCGTACCAAGCGCGTCGTCGTCCTCTCCCATGACGTCACCGAGCGCCGCGAGGCCGAGGAGAGAATCCGTCATCTGGCCTTCCACGACACGCTCACGCAACTTCCCAATCGGCTGACGCTACTGGACCGCCTGCGACAGACGCTGGCCGTCAGCAAGCGCACCGGTTGCCAGGGCGCGCTGATGTTCGTCGACCTGGACGAATTCAAGGCGATGAACGACACCTACGGCCACGAAGCCGGCGACCTGCTGTTGATCGAGGTGGCGCACCGCCTGAAAGCCTGCGTGCGCGAGATGGACACCGTGGCGCGTTTCGCCGGCGATGAGTTTGTGGTGATGCTGAGTGCCCTCGATTCGGGCAGCGCGCAATCGACTTCGCAAGCCCGGATCGTCGCGGAGAAAATCCGTCTCAGCTTGTCGCAACCGTATCGGCTGAGCATCCGGGATGAGCAACTGTGTTCCAAGTCAAGCGTTTTTAGGGGCGTTTGGGTGTTCTGGATTCCAGGGGATACCCGATTTGACGATCGCGTTCATAATCGTCAGCATCTTATGCATGCAAGCGACCAAGGCGACCTTTTTGAGCTTGCCTTTGGCGAGCAACCGTTCGTAGAAGATCTTGATCACCGGGTTGTACCGTATGGCGCTCAGGGCCGCCATGTATAAAGTGGTACGCACTGTCGCGCGACCCCCCCAGGTGATGCGCTTGCCCTTGTGGCGACCGCTGTCCGCGTTCAAGGGAGCCACGCCGACCAGCTTGCCAATTTGCGCATGGGTGAGTTGCCCCAACTCAGGCAAGGCGCCCATCAGAGCCGCTTGCATGCAGGGCCCGACTCCTTTGAAATCCTTGAACAACGCGAGCTTCTGAGCAAAATGTCCCTTCAACATGCCATCGATGTTCTTGTCAATCAGCGCAATCTGCCGATCGAGCATCTTGAGTACCAGCTTGATGCTTTTGTGCTGCGACGGATGGCTCGTGGCCAAGCGGTTTGCCTCCGCCACGCGCATGGCGACCAACTGGTTGTGGCGCACCAGCAAGGCTTCCAGTGCCTCCTGGTTGGCGTCGGGCAGTTTCATCAACAGCCGCTCCCGCTGCGCGGACTGGTGCAGCGTTCTCCCAAAGTGCGAGAGCACTCGCGCATCAATGGCGTCCGTCTTGGCGAGGTATCCCATTGATTTCGCGAAATCCCTCGCCTGCCGTGGATTCACCACCATCACCGGCAGACCGGCCGCACAGAGCGCCGCTGCCACTGGGCGCTCATAGCCACCCGTGGCCTCCAACAGGATCACGCCAATTCGCTCCGCAAGCAGCTTCAGCCGGTTCACCAAGGCTCCGATCTCCTTCCCGCTGTTGGCGATGCATTCGGTCTTGGACTGGTCGTCCAGAGCAAGTTCGAGCGTGTCTTTCGCAACATCAATGCCGGGGAAAATCAATTCCGGAACGTTCATCTATAGCCATCCTTGCAAATACGAGGTCACGCTCTTGCGACACGCGCCAACAAGCAACTGTTCGGTATCCAGACAAACGGCTGACCAAGCATGCCAAGTGCTCATCCACGGGCTTGAGGTCCCAGAGGGACATCGGGCTATGCCTGGCCTTCCGAACTCTCCTCGACAACATTCATGCGGCTCTCCGTCACCCACACCTTGGGGCTCTGCCCCAAACCCCGCACTCGCCGTGAGGCAGGGCTGGGGATGATACACCCCTCCCCAGCCCCTGCCTCCAGCGTACTTGGCTTACAGGGCGTCAAGAGACTTTCGCGGCATAAACGCGAGAGAAAAAACCTCTCTCGCATTTATTCCACGGTTCTCTTGACCCCCTTCCAGCCATTCCTTCCCGCCCTCTCCCAGATGAGCCAAAAGCCACGAAAGAAAGCATACAAGGGAACGGCCACGCGGGCCATCGAACATCGGTGCACGGTCAGCGTCGGCGTGGCCTTGTTCACGGGTCATGAAGGCGACGCGGACGACATCCTGCAGCGGGCCGATGCGGCGATGTACGACGCCAAAGAGGCGGGGCGCAATTTGATCCGGTTTCACGACCGGCTGGCTTGAGGGCTCGCCCCTCTTTTCCTCAGCCTGGAATTGCGCCGGCTGCGCTTCTCCCTCTGCGGTCGACGCCAATACGCAGTTCGACATCACCGGCAGCCGCCCCGAAGCCGCGCAGCACGGGATTGTAGCGTCGCCCCTCATCGTGCCGGCGATCCTCGAAGCGCGCGTACCGCCAGCCGCAGGCCGACGAGTCGCAGGTGTTCAGCGCCGTAGCCCGGATGCAGCGCCAGCGAAATCCGGGGCCCCAAGGCTGGCCCCCCACCAGACGCGCTACCCCGCGCCTCCGCGCAACCATAACGCTCCCCTCGCCGGCAGACGACCCGCCCGTCCGGCGCTTGACACGACCCAGGGGCCCCGGGATACTCCGCCTGCCGACGCGCTGACGGGGCGACTGCGTACGCCGCCGCGAAAAGCCGCTGGCGGCTCGCTTCAGGCCTCTGCAGCCGAGCTTCTGACGCCCCCTTACTGCCCCCCTCCCATGGCCGAACCCGAGAAACTCCCCGCCGCTTCGCTGTCGCAGCTCACCATCGATCGCAGCGCGGCCCCGGCTCGGCGTCGCCGGCGGAGCTGGGTCGGCTGGCTGGCGGGTGCGCTCGTCGCCGCCGGCATCGCTGCCTTCCTTCTCGTACCGGGAAAGACCGAAGTCCAGGTCACCAGCGTGCTCAGCGCCTACCCGTCGCAGCAGTACACACAACTGACCGCTTCCGGCTACGTGGTCGCGCAACGGCGCGCCTCGGTAGCCTCCAAGGGAACCGGCCGACTGATCGAGCTGCGGGTGCGTGAGGGGAGCCCGGTGCAGCAGGGCGAACTGATCGGCCGCCTCGACGCCAGCGACGTGCAGGCCGCGCTGCTCGTCGCGCAGGCGGCGATCGGCCAGGCAGCGGCCGGCGTGCGGCAGGCGGAAGCCAACCTCGAACAGGCGCAGGCCGAGGCCGCCAACGCCGAGGTCGAATTCCAGCGCCAGCAGACCTTGCGCACCCGCGGTTTCGTCTCGTCGCAGGCCGTCGACGCTGCACAGCGCCGCGCGCTGGCGGCACGCGCGGGGGTCGGCGCCGGGCGCGCGGCAATCGGCAGTGCCAGGGCCGCTCTCGCGCAGGCACAGGCGCAGGTGAGCGTGCAGCGGGTCAACCAGGACAACACCGAGATCCGCGCGCCGTTCGACGGCGTGGTGCTGGTTAAGAACGCCAACGTCGGCGACATGATCACGCCTTTCTCGGCGGCGGCGGGCACCTCGGGCGCTGTCGTGACGATGGCCGACATGAGCACGCTGGAGGTCGAGGCGGACGTTTCCGAGAGCAATGTCGCCAGGGTCCGCGTCGACATGCCGGTGGAGATCACGCTCGATGCGATCCCCGATGCGCGCTTCCGCGGCAGCGTTGCCCGCGTCGTGCCGACGGTGGACCGCGCCAAGGCGACGGTGGTGACCAAGATCCGCTTCGAGAAGATCGACGCGCGCATCCTGCCCGAAATGAGCGCGAAGGTGAATTTTCTGTCGCAGCCGGCGAGCGACGCCGACCAGACGCCGGTAGTCGCCGTCAACCCGCGGGCGATCACCGAGCGCGCCGGCAGCAAGGTGGTCTTCCGACTGGTCGGCGAGACCGTCGAAGCCGTCCCGGTGACGCTTGGCCGCAAGCTCGGCGACGCGCAGGAGCTGACCGGCAGCCCGCTGCAGCCCGGCGAACGCCTGGTCCTGGCGCCCACGGAACGCCTCGCTGCCGGCGCCAGCGTGGTCGTCTCGGGCAAGTGAGCGGCGCCGTGAAGAGCCGCGCTTGAGCACTGACCCGGCCAGTCCGCTGATTCGCATCCGCGGGCTCTCGAAAGGCTATCGGCGCGGCGACCAGGTGATTCCGGTGCTGCTCGACCTCGACATGGACGTCGCGGCAGGCGAGTTCGTGGCCCTGATGGGTCCGAGCGGCTCAGGCAAGAGCACGCTGCTCAACCTGATCGCCGGCATCGACAAGCCGTCGAGCGGCACCATCGAGATCGGCGGCGTCGATATCGCCGAACTGAGCGAAGGCGAACTGGCCGACTGGCGCGCCGCCAACGTCGGCTTCGTCTTCCAGTTCTACAACCTGCTGCCGGTGCTCAGCGCGCAGGACAACGTCGAACTGCCTTTGCTGCTGACCGGGCTGTCGAGCCGCCAGCGCGCCGAGCGTGCGCGCCTCGTCCTCGGGCTGGTGGGCCTCGCCGACCGCGCCGACCATTATCCGAACGAACTCTCCGGCGGGCAGCAGCAGCGCGTGGCGATCGCGCGTGCGCTGGTCAGCGACCCCCTGCTGATCGTTGCCGACGAACCCACCGGCGACCTCGACCGCGTCACTGGCGAGGAGATACTCGGACTGCTCGAACAACTCGTCGTCGAGATGGGCAAGACGATCGTCATGGTCACGCACGACCCGAAGGCTGCTGCGCGAGCGCGCCGTCTGGTGCACCTCGAGAAGGGCGTGCTGGTCGACGAGGTCGGCGCGTGACGCCGGCGCGTGCAGGAGGCGGCCGATGTTCCTGCTCCGGCTCCTGCTGAAAAACGCCTTTCGCCACAAGCTGCGCACCGGCCTGACGCTGATCGGACTGGTGGTGGCGATCTGCGCCTTCGGTCTGCTGCGCACCATCGTCGACGCCTGGTACGCCGGCGTCGAGGCCAGCTCGAGCACGCGCCTGGTGACGCGCAGCAGCATCTCGCTGACTTTCCAGTTGCCGCTCAACTACGCGCAGCGAATCCGCGCCGTCGAGGGCGTGCGCGCGATCAGTTGGGCGAACTGGTTCGGCGGGGTGTACATCACCGAGCGTAATTTCTTCCCGCAGTTCGCGATCGATCCGGCGAGCTACCTGGCGCTCTACCCCGAGTACTTGATCGCCGACGCCGAGAAGCTCGCCTTCTTCCGCGATCGGCAGGGAGCGGTCGTCGGCCGCGGACTCGCGAAAAAATTCGGTTGGCAGATCGGCGACCCGATCCCCCTGCGCGGCACGATCTATCCGGGAACCTGGACCTTCAACCTGCGCGCGATCTACGACGGGGTGGACGCCAAGACCGATGAAAACCAGATGTTCGTGCACTGGTCGTTCATCAACGAATCCTTGCGCCAGAGCGCGCGCCGGCGCGCCGATGCCGTCGGCGTGTATATCGTCGGCATCGACGAGCCGAACAACGCCGCCCTGATCTCGCAACGCATCGACGCGCTGTTCGCCAATTCGCTGGCCGAGACGCTCAGCGAGACCGAAAAGGCGTTCCAGCTCAGCTTCGTGTCGATGAGCGAGGCGATCCTGGTGGCGATCCAGGCGGTGAGTTTCATCATCGTTGTGATCATCATGGCGGTGATGGCCAATACCATGACGATGACCGCGCGCGAGCGCCTGGCCGAGTATGCGACGCTCAAGGCGCTGGGTTTCCCGCCGGCTTTCGTGGTCGGCCTGCTGTACGGCGAGAGCCTGTTGATCGCCGGCATCGGTGGCGTCCTCGGGGTCGCCGCGACGCTGCCGCTGTCGGCTGCCTTCGCGCGCGCGACCGGCACGCTGTTCCCGGTCTTCCAGGTGTCGCCACTGACGATGAGCCTGCAGTTGCTGGCCGCAGCGATCGTCGGCATCGTCGCTGCCGCCTGGCCGGCGTGGCGGATGAGCCGGATCGACATCGTCGATGGGCTGCGCCATGTGGCTTGACCGGCGGTGAAGGGCCTGCCGCTTGCCTACATCTTGCGCAACCTGTGGGTGCGCAGGGTGACCACCTTGCTCACCGCGCTCGGCATGGCCCTGGTCGTCTACGTGTTCGCGACGGTGCTGATGATGAGCGAAGGCATACGCGCGACGCTGGTCGCCACCGGCCAGGCGGACAACGTCATCATCCTGCGCAAGGGGGCCGGCGCCGAGATCAACAGCGCGGTCGGTCGCGACCAGGCCGGAACAATCGAGACCCTCCCGGGAATCGCCAGCGATGCGCTGGGCCGCACGATGGTCAGCCGCGAGCCCGTGGTGCTGATCAATCTGCCCAAGCGTGGCAGCGGCAAGCCGAGCAACGTCACCGTGCGCGGCACGTCGGCAGTGGGCGGCGAACTGCGGCCGCAGGTACGCATCGGCGAAGGCCGCATGTTCCGCCCGGGCACTTCCGAGATCGTCGCCGGTAGCGCCGTGGCTGCCGGCTTTCAGGGTGTCGGCCTCGGCCAGACGCTGCGCTTCGCCGGCCGCGACTGGCTCGTCGTCGGCGTTCTCGACGCGGGGCGCAGCGGCTTCGACTCGGAGATCTGGGGCGATGGCGAACAGATGTTGCAGGCCTTCAGGCGTAACGCCTACTCGACCGTCGTCCTGCGTCTGGCCGATGCGGAGGGCTTCGAGCACATCCGGAAGGCCCTCGAGGAGGACCCCCGGCTATCGCTCGAAGCCAAGCCGGAACGCGTGTTCTATGCTGAGCAGAGCGAGGCGCTGGCGACCTTCATCCGCCTGCTCGGCACGGCGCTTGCCGTCATCTTCTCGATCGGCGCCGTGGTCGGTGCGATGATCACGATGTTCGCCGCGGTGGCGGCGCGCACCGCCGAGATCGGCACCTTGCGCGCGCTCGGGTTTCGGCGTGGCGCCGTTCTGCTGGCGTTTCTCGGTGAGTCGCTGCTGCTGGCTGCGCTCGGCGGCGTTCTCGGGTTGGCGGGTGCAAGTGCGATGCAGGCGGTCGATATCTCGACGACGAACTTCCAGACTTTCGCCGAGTTGGCCTTCCGTTTCGTGCTGACGCCGTCGATCGCCTTGCAGTCGATGGCCTTCGCGCTGGCGATGGGCGTCGTTGGCGGCTTCATTCCGGCATGGCGCGCGGCACGCCTGGAGATCGCCGAGTGCCTGCGCGCGGCCTGAGAGCCGACGGCAGGGTGCCCGCGGCAGCCTGCCGGGGTACGCCCTACAAGGTCACGTTACCGACGAGAGAACGGCCTTGAGGCGTTTCATGCCACTCATGACGGTTGCCGCGAGCCGGATGGCTTCTGGATCGGCAGGCGGCTGCTCCACTGTCCACTCGCAGAATGACGCCATGGTCGCGGCCCGTTCGATGGAAAGTGTCGAGGTCACCAAACCGGACTCGATGATCGGGATCAGCGCGGCGGCGGCCCGGAGGCGATTGATTTCCGGGGTGGCGGGAGGAACCTGCTTCGACATGCCGAGATTCTAGCGAGGGTCAGGTCGGAGCAGCGAGGACTTATGCCACATTGCACGACCCGGCAGATCAATCCCTTCCTGCCGCGCCGATTGGGCGTCATGGCTTCTCTCCGCTCGCCGCACCGGGCACTGCTCAGTACTTGACACTACAGCCATAGGGTGAGGTCGATGCCACGGTTACCGGCTTGCCGGCCAGCGCCTCGCTGAGGGCTGCGCGCACGTAGTTGCTGGCGCCCTTGACGTCGGCCGGATTGGTCGACCGCTTGTCGTCGATGGCGCCGTTGTAGATCACCGTCCCTGCGGGGTCGATGACGAACATCTGCGGCGTCGTCTTGGCCGCGTAGGCACGGCCGGTGGCGCTGCTGCTGTCGAGCAGCGTCGCTTTCTGGGCGCTGCCCTGCGCCCGCATCCAGTTCGCCACTTCGGGGCCGGTCTTGAACTCGGAGTGATTGGCGTTCGTCGAGTTGATCGACAGCCAGACGACGCCGCGCTCGCTCCACTCCTTCTGCAGTCCCTGCATGTTCTTGCTGACATAGTGCTTCTGCACGAACGGACATTCGGGGTTGGTCCATTCGAGCACCACGTACTTGCCTTTGAAGTCGGCCAGCGCGACCGGTTTGCCGGCGGTGTCGTTGATCGTGAATGCGGGTGCTGCCGCTCCTGGTGCCTGTGCCGACGCGGTGCCGGCCAGAATCGCCAGTACCAGTCCGATTGTCGCCATGCGAGTGCTCATCGCTTTCTCCTGTAGGTTGGTCGAACGCATGCTGTCGGCGCTACAGCGGCGCCAGCGCCGCCAGTACCGTCTGTCGTTGCAGGACCTCGGGCAGCAGCAGAGGTTCCCGGCCGGGACGGTAGAGAACGTACACCGGCACGCCGCTGCGCCCCAGCGCGGTCAGCGCCTGGGTGATGGCGGGATCGCGGCGGGTCCAGTCGGCGCGCAGCAGTGCCACCTGCTTGTGCGCAAAGGCGCTGCGGATTTCGCCGTCGTTGAGGACCAGGCGCTTGTTGACCTGGCAGGTGACGCACCAGGCGGCGGTGAAATCGACGAAGACGGTGCGCCCGGCGCCGCTCAGTTCGGCCAGGCGCGTTGGCGTGAAAGCCTCCCATTCGCTGTCCGACGTCGCGGCCGTACCAGTGCCCTTGGGCGTGTTCACCCTCACCTCGTGGCTCCCGGTCAGCAAAGGCCAGGCAACGAGCGCGACCCCCAGCAAGGCGACAGCGATCGCCGCCGCCCACAGGCGTGTGCCGCCTTCGCGCAGGATGCGCCAGGCCCACAGCGCAAAGCCAATGCCGAGCAGCGCCAGCAGCAGGCGCACGACGCTGTCGTTGTCGGTCTGCGCCCCGAGCACCCAGACCAGCCAGATCACCGTTGCATAGAGCGGGTAGGCGAGCAATTGCTTGAAGCGGCCGAGCCACGCTCCCGGCCGTGGCAGATGTTGCCGCCAGCCGGGAAAGCAGGCCAGCAGCACATAGGGAAGCGCCATGCCGATGCCCAGCGCGGCAAACACCAGAAGCGTCACCCAGGCCGAGCCGGCGAGCGCAAAACCGAGCGCCGCTCCCATGAAGGGTGCCGTGCACGGCGAGGCAACGACCACCGCGAGGACACCCGCGGCGAACGCGTCGAGGCTGCGTCGGCGGGCGCTCAGCCCGATCAGGCTGGCCGGGGCGAACTGGCCGAATTCGAAGACGCCGGAGAGATTGAGCGCGAGCACGAAGAAGAGGGCGGCCAATGCGGTCACGACCACCGGCGACTGCAGCTGGAAACCCCAGCCAAGCTGTTCGCCGGCGGCGCGCAGCGCGAACAGCGCCAGACCGAGGGCAACGAAAGTTAGCACCACGCCGGTCGCGTAGGCGAAAGCCTCCTTGTGCAGCGTCGACGGGCGATCATCGTGCGTGGCAAAGCCGAGCACCTTGATCGACAGCACTGGAAAGACGCAGGGCATGAGGTTCAGCAGCAAACCCCCGGCGAGCGCCGACAGCGCCGCCAGCCAGAGCGTCAGGGCGGCTGCCGCCGGTGACGGATGGGGGCCGACTGGCGTCGTCGTCGCCAGATCGGGCCTCGCTCCGGGAACGACGTGGCCGGCCAGCGGCAGGTCGAGCGTCGCGGCGGTGACGGCTTCGCCCAGCGTGCCGCTGGCGGTGAGCACACCATTGAGCCGCGGCAGCGGTCCGGCAAGATCGCTGGCCACCGGTAGCGTCAGCAGATAGGTATTGCCCGCGCGCGCCAGTGTCTGTGGTGCCGACGCCTCGATCTGCCGCTCGGCGAAAGGAAAGAAGCGCAGCGTTCCCGGATCGCCGGCGCCTGTCGGAGGCGCAAGCCTCAGCGTGATCGACGTACCCTGGCCGGCGGCGCTTGCCTGCCATCCGGCGAGTGCTCGTGGTAGCGCACGGCGCGTCGCCGCGATGGTCGTGGCCGAGGCCGGGTTGGCCTCGGCCGACGCGGCGGCCGGCAGCGTCAGGCCAAGCTCGACCGATTCGGGGATGCAGGCTTCCTTGCAGACCAGCCAGTCGACGCGCGCCCTCAGTGTCTGCGTGCCGACCGCGGCGAGCGACGCCGGGACAGCGAGTTCGACGAGGTGGAGCACTTCGCCCTCGTAGCCATAGTTGATCAGTGGGCCGGCAGGCAAGGCCCGCGGCGCCGGCCACTGGATGGGTCCAGCGGCGATGCCGGCCGGCAGGTCCCAGGCGATCGTCGTCGGCACGCCCGAGTCGCCGGGGTTCTGCCAGTAGACGTGCCAGCCGGGCGCCATGCGCAGCCGCAGGGCAACGGTCAGCGGCTCGCCGGGTACCAGCGCGGTTCGCTCGGCGAGCAGTTCTGCTTCAACATGCGGCGTGTGCACCGGCGCCGCTGCCGCGACGGCTGCCCAAGCGAGTGCGACGACGATGACGAGGGACTCGGTCAGCCGGCGCCACGTGCGTTCAACAAATGAGTCGGTATGCCGGGCGGAGAAGGAGAGCATGGGAAAACCAGTATAGCGTCGACGCGCAGTCAGAACGCCGCCAGGATGACGATGCTGGTGAGCAGGACTTACGCCGCCGGGATCCTGTACTTGATTGCCTTGTCGCTGAACTCGACGATGCCCCGCTTTTCCAGGCCGGCCATCACCGCCTGAACCGTGGCCGGCGACCTCACTTGGCCACCGAGCAGGGAGGGAATGTGCCGTTCGAGGGCGACGCGATCGGCAGCGCGCCGCGCGTCCCACAACAGCTTGTGCGCGTCAGCGTGCATAGACCGGGCGGCGTTCGGCGTAGACGCGGTCGCGGAAGTACGGGTTATCGAGGCTGCTCTCGGTGACGAGGTCCACCGGCCGACCGAACAGGGATTCGAGGCTTTCCTTCAGCGCAAAATGGGTATCCGCATACTTGGCCGGAGGAAGGTCGTCGAACTCGACGAGAAAATCGAGATCGCTGGATGTCGGGTTGAAGTCCGCACGCACTGCAGAACCGAAAACGTCCAGCCGCTTGGCGCCAGTTCGCCGGCACAGCGTAGCCACTTGGTCACGGTACTGCTCAATCACATTGGTCATGGTCGGTCTCCGCATCCCATTATGCCGCAAGGGTGTCGTCAAGCGACGAGTGGCGTCGCGCGGATGCATGGCGCCGCCGTCGCGTCGCGACCGGCGTCAAGCCGCTTGGGCGTCTGCGCGTGCCTCAAAGATCTGGCGCGTCGTGTTCACCGACTCGATGCACTGGGCGCTCTCATCCACGGACCAAGCATCCTGGAGAGGGCTCGCTCGTCGAATCCGTGCACGAGCCCGTCCTTGCCGACCAGGATGGTCGGGATCCCGCCTCCACCGAGCAAGCGGTTCATTTGCTCCGCGCGGGCATCGCGCTCGATGTCCAGTTCCACATAGCTGATACTGTGCTCGGCGAAGAAGGCGCGCGCCCTGGCGCAATAACCGCACCAGGTGGTGGCATACATGACGACTTCCGGCTGGGTGGTCGCCGAACGGGTCGCGGCGCCCCGCTCGCGGTGCCTGTCCTGCATGGCATACATGCCGCCGGCAGCGAGCAGGACCAGCGCGACCACGAACCACAGCCTCCCGCCGCTGCGCCGGACCGGTCTGGCTCCTTGCGTGGGGAGCGGCCGCACGGAAGCCGCCTCCTCGGCCTTGTTGTAGGCCACTTCACAGGAAGGGCATTGCCAATCGGGGGCCGTGTCGCTCGGCTTGCGCTCATAGCGGCAGCGCGGGCAGCGCTTTGGGGTGATGTACATGGCGGGCGGGCTGGTCGGAGTGTGGCACTGGGTCGAGGACAGTGCCCTGACCCCGTGCCCGACAGTATAGGCAGCGCCGCAAACCGCGGTCAATCCCGGCGGTGGCGCGCCGCTTCGCCACCGTGGCCGGAATCGACCGGCGATCAGGCTGGCGCCGCTTGCCGGCGTCGCCCGAATCCGAGTACGCCGATGGCCAGGCCGATCAGCGCCAGCGTTGCCGGTTCAGGGATGCTGGTGACTTCCGGGAGCGTATGCGCATGCGGTGCGAGATTGGCGATGGAGAGCGTGTTGGTGTCGCCGCCGAAGACCTCGCCGACAGGGAAACCCGGTCCGGTACCCACGGTCGTGCGGCCCCGCAGGTCAGGCAGGGCGAAGGTGCTGACTCCGTCGCCGCCGTAGGTGGTGCCGAGGAGCGAAAACAACGCGGTATTCGCGGCGATCGACAGCAGCACCCAGGTCGGCCGGCGAAAGGCCCGGCCCGCTGCCGGCACCGACGATTGCGCGGCCGGTTCAGATCCGGTAGCAGTAAAGCCGCGTCTGGCGGGCGTCGTCGACGTCGATCTCACGGGTGGCGTCGACACCGGGAACGGGAAAGCTGTTGCTGACGAACAGGCTCCCCTTCGGCATCTCGCGCTGGATCTTTTCCCACAGGGCAGCCATCGGTGCCGGCGAGAGAAAGGCGTACACGACGTTGTAGCCGGCGAAATCGGTTCGCCAGAGATCGCCCCAGCGCCAGTCGCAATTGGCCAGGCCGGCGGTGCGCAGGCGGCCGACGAGCCAGGTCGCGGGGGCGTTTTCCACGCCGGTGAACTGCGCGTCCGGCCGCTGTCGGGCGAGCGGACAGAGCACGCTGCCGACCCCGGCACCGACGTCGAGAAAGCGCAGCCCCGGCAGATCGGCGGTCAGTTCGGCAAGCGCGGCGGCAGTCGGGCGATTGGAGAAGTACAGCGGCACCTGCCCGCCGAGCGCACCGCGATAGACGAGCAATAGCAGCATGAACAGCAGCAGGAACCAGCCGGGGTCGATCGCCAGGCCGGAAACGGCCCAGGCCAGCGGCGCGAAGAGCAGGTGGATCAGTCGCCACCACCAGGCCTGGCGGGTCAGGCTGGCGAGCAGCAGGGCAACGCCGCCGATGGCGAGAGCCGTTTCCGGCCAGGGCAGTTCCTCGTTGCGGATGCCGTAGTAGGGCCAGGCCAGCGACAGGACGGCCAGGCCCGCGGCCAACTGCAGCGCCAGTTGACGAAGCTGTGGTCCGATTGCCGGCGGCGGGGTGTCGAGGGGTTCGGGCGAGGGTGAAGCCAATGTGCTGCTCCGGTTTGCCAGGCGTCTCAGGCGGGTGGCGGGCCGAGCGCGTCGCGGCAGGCGACGTCGACCGCCTGAGCCCCCGTCATCGCCAGGAGTTCCTGTGGCGACAGCGCGAAAACGGCATGCGGGTGACCGGCAGCGGCCCAGATTCTGGCGAAGCCAAGCAGATCCTCATCGACCAGCACGAGCGTTTCCCTGAGGTGCCCGATCGGGCAGACGCCGCCGATGGCGTAACCGGTGTGTGCGCGTACGAAGCTGGCGTCGGCCTTGCCGAGCGGCCCGACCAGAGCGGCAACCTTCCCTTCGTCGACGCGGTTTGCACCGCTGGCGACGACCATCACCGCCATATCGTCGGCGAGGCGGCGGAAGATGATCGACTTGGCGATTTCGTCGACGCGGCAGCCGAGGCCGGCGGCGGCCTCGGCGGAAGTCCGGCCGCTCGCCGGCAGCAAGACGACCGGCTGGCCGTGGCCGATCCGTCGCAGCATGTCGGCCACGCGCTGGGCGCTTTCGGGGAGTCTGGTTTCTGGCTTCATGGGCACTTGCGGGTGGTCTGGCGCCGGCACCCGGGGTGGCCGCGGCGCATCGAGGCGGCGTGGGAAAGGCCGGCAGTATGCCACAGCGAAGCTGATCCCTGGGGCGACGCCGCCAGGCATAAACCGCGAAAATGCCGATTTGCAAAATGCCGCCGCCTTGCTACTCTCCATCCTCCGGCGCGCGCAAGGTTGGACTGAACGACCTTGTCGCCACTGACGACCGGCTACCGCCCGAAGAGAAGACCACCATGCGCAACTCCCCCGACGAACACCAGGAAATCCGCGACGCCGTGCGCGACCTGTGCCGCCAGTTCCCGGACGAGTATTTCCGCCGCATCGACGCGCAGCGCGCCTATCCCGAGGACTTCGTCGATGCGCTGATCGGCGCCGGCTGGCTGTCGGCGATGATCCCCGAGGAATACGGCGGCTCCGGCCTCGGGCTGACTGCGGCGAGCGTGATCATGGAGGAAATCAACCGCAGCGGCGGCAATTCCGCCGCCGTGCACGGACAGATGTACAACATGGGAACGCTGCTGCGTAACGGCAGCCGGGAGCAGAAGGAACGCTATCTGCCGGGGATCGCCGCCGGCAAGCTGCGCATCCAGTCGATGGCGGTGACCGAGCCGACGACCGGCACCGATACCACGCGAATCAAGACCACCGCCGTGAAGTCCGGCGACCGCTACCGGGTCAACGGCCAGAAGGTGTGGATCTCGCGCGTGCAGCACTCGGACCTGATGATCCTGCTGGCGCGCACGACACCGTTCGGCGAAGTGAAGAAGAAATCCGAGGGCATGTCGATCTTCATCGTCGACCTGCATGACGCGGTCGGCAACGGCCTCTCGGTGCGGCCGATCGCCAACATGGTCAACCACGAGACCAACGAACTCTTCTTCGACAACCTGGAGATTCCCACCGAGAACCTGATCGGCGAGGAAGGGCAGGGCTTCCGCTACCTGCTCGACGGCCTCAACGCCGAGCGCACGTTGATCGCCGCCGAGTGCATCGGCGACGGCTACTGGTTCGTCGAGCGCGCCAGCCGCTACGCGAAGGAGCGCATCGTCTTCGACCGGCCGATTGGCCAGAACCAGGGCGTGCAGTTCCCGATCGCCGATGCCTTCATCGAGATCGAGGCGGCCAACCTGATGCGCTTCAAGGCCTGCGCCCTGTTCGACGCGCAACAGCCCTGCGGTGCCGAGGCCAACATGGCCAAGTACCTCGCCGCCAAGGCTTCGTGGGAAGCGGCCAACGTCTGCCTGCAGACGCACGGCGGCTTCGGTTTCGCCAACGAATACGACATCGAGCGCAAGTTCCGCGAGACGCGCCTGTACCAGGTGGCGCCGATCTCGACCAACCTGATCTTCTCCTACGTCGCCGAGCACCTGCTCGGCCTGCCGCGCTCGTTCTGAGATCGCGAGGAGTCCGGCATGCGTCCGCTCGACGGCATCACCGTAGTCACCCTCGAACACGCCATCGCGGCGCCGTTCTGCACGCGCCAACTGGCCGACCTCGGCGCGCGCGTGATCAAGGTCGAGCGCCCCGTGACCGGCGATTTCGCGCGCGCCTACGACGAGCGCGTGCGCGGCCTGGCCTCGCATTTCGTGTGGACCAACCGCTCGAAGGAAAGCCTGACGCTCGACGTCAAGCACGCTGAGGCCGCTGGCATCCTGGCCAGACTGCTCGAGCAGGCCGACGTGCTCGTGCAGAATCTGGCGCCCGGCGCCGCGGCGCGGCTCGGCCTGTCGTACGAGGTGCTGCGCGAGCAGCATCCGCGCCTGATCGTCTGCGACATTTCCGGCTACGGGGCAAGCGGGCCGTATCGCGACAAGAAGGCCTACGACCTCCTGATCCAGAGCGAGTCCGGCTTCCTCTCGATCACCGGTTCGCCTGACGCACCGGCCAAGGCCGGTTGCTCGATCGCCGACATCGCGGCCGGCATGTACGCCTACAGCAATATCCTGGCGGCGCTGCTGCAGCGCGGCCGGAGTGGGCGCGGCTGCCACATCGAGGTGTCGATGCTCGAAAGCATGGTCGAATGGATGAGCTATCCGCTGTACTACGCCTTCGACGGTGCGACGCCGCCGCCGCGCGCCGGCGCCGCGCATGCGACGATCACCCCCTACGGTCCGTTCACCGCCGGCGACGGCAAGACGGTGATGCTGGGCCTGCAGAACGAGCGCGAGTGGGAAGTGTTCTGCCGTGCGGTGCTCGAACGGCCGGAACTGGCCGCCGACCCGCGCTTCTCGTCGAGTTCGCGGCGCACGGCGAACCGCCAGGAACTCGAGGCGCTGATCGTCGCCAGCTTTGCGTCGCTCAGTTCCGAGCAGTTGATCGGCCGGCTCGACGCCGCGCAGATCGCCAACGCGCGCATGAACGATATGCATGATGTCTGGGAACACCCGCAGTTGCGCGCGCGCGGGCGGTGGGCCGAGGTGGCGACGCCGGCCGGCCCGATCCCGGCGCTGCTGCCGCCGGGCGCAGTCGATGCCTTCACGCCGCGCATGGACGCGGTGCCGGCGCTCGGTCAGCACACCGACGCGATTCTCGGGGAACTGGGCTGGGACGCGGCAGCGATCGAGCGCCTGCGTCAGGCGGGGGCGATCTGAACGTCGCCGCTTATCTGCGGGGTGGCGATCAGCGCTTGGTCTGCCCCCTCAGCGGGGACGGCTGTTGCGGCGTATCCAATCGCCGAGCGCGGCTTCGTCGATCTCACCGGCGGCGACCGCAAGCATGGTCAGCGTTGCATCGGCCTGCGTCGCGACGAGCCGTAAACCGTTGATCGCAAGAAAAAGACCGATTGACAGGAAGGCCGCGCGCTTGTTGCCATCGACGAAGGGATGGTTTTTCGCTAGGCCGAAGCCGTAGGCGGCCGCCGGGGCGGCGAAATCCGGATCACCGTGGGCCAGCACGTTGCGCGGACGGACCAAGGCGGAGTCGAGCAGCCCCTCGTCGCGCATGCCGGCCAGGCCGCCATGCTCGGCCAGGCTTTCGTCGTGCAGCAGCAGGAGCAGGCGCTTGTCGATCCAGGTCCACACGGGACGCTACTTGGCCAGTGTGTGGAAGGTATCTCGGTACTCGCGCATGAACTCGCGGCCAACTTCGAGCTGCTGTGCGAAGTCGGGTTCGTAGGGCGTCAGGGTTACGCCTGCGGGAGCGTCGGTTACGTAAAGGGTGTCGCCCTTCTCAACCTTGAGCCGGGCGAGCAGCTCCTTGGGCAGGATGACCCCGACCGAATTTCCGATCTGTGTGATCTTCAGCGTCAACATGGTGCGCTCCACGGTTCGAACGGCTGTTATATTAGGGCGTGCACCCCGAGCAGGCAAGGCTTGCAGCCGTCGGTCAATCGCCATCCCGGTGTGTGGCAGCGAAGCGCCAGTTGGCGAAGCCCGCCTTGGCTCTGCCAGCAGTACGCTTTCGACGGTGCCGTGCCGCCGCTGCGCACGCGACGATCACCCCTTGCGCTCCGTTCACCGCCGGCGACGGCAGGACGATGATGCCGGGCCTGCAGCACGAGCGCGAGCGCGAGGTGTTCTGCCGCGCGGTGCTCGAAAGGCCGGATGTGGCGAGTGATCCACACGCTTCCTCTTGAGTCCGCGGCGTACGGCCAATCGCCAGGAAATCGAGGCGCTGATCGTCGCCAGCTTTGCGCTGCTCGGTTCCGAACAGTTGATCGACCGGCCCAACTGTGGGGCTGTTCTGCCGTCGGGCGCCGTCGATGCCTTCACGCCGTGCATGGACGCGGTGCCGGCACTCGGGCAGCACACCGACGCGATCCTCGGCGAACTCGGCTGGGACGCAGCGGTGATCGAGCGCCTGCGTCAGGCGGGGGCGACCTGAACGTCGCCGCTTCAGTGACCCGGCCGAGTGTGGCGAATGGCCGCGATGCTGCCGGCGAGCCGCTCCTGTAGCTCGGGCGGGCGGCGGAGAAGGTGGGAAGGGTGCCGGGTAGCCGTCGAGGGTACTCAGGGCTTCTTCCGCGCCGGGGTCAAGGGGCTGGTCGCCGAAGCCGACCTGGGCGCAGGCTATGGCGAGGGCTTGCAGGGGCTGCAGCATCTGGCTCGGCACACGGCCACCGCCACCGCTGGCGAGGCGTTCGAGCTCGGGGAGCCTGGCATCGCGCTTCTGCGCTCAGTCGGAGGCTGTGGCCGCGAAGCGGCGCCGCGCGGCAGACTCGACTTCGAGCTGGCCGACGCAAGATGCGCGCGTCGGTACGGCTGCTACCAACTCAAACGCACCTGTTACGAACTGGGCAACCAGAAAGTAATAAGTCCGCCAAATTCACCCGTCACTTTCAGGCCAACGCCTTATAGATATTGAACAAGCTAATCAACGAAATCAGTCCGCCAACCAGCATTAACAACGTCTTTGTCTTAAGTTGTTTGGTAACGAATGCCGCAAACGGTGCGGCGAATAGCCCGCCTACTGCCAGCCCTGCAACCAATAGCCATACCGTATGATCCAGAATCGCAAAGAACGCGATAGCGGTCGAGATGGTCAGAAAGAATTCGGCCAGGTTGACTGAGCCTATCGTCGTTCTTGGGTCATGGCCTGCGCTTACCAGTGAGGTCGTCACGATAGGCCCCCAACCACCGCCGCCCGTCGTATCCATAAAGCCGCCAAACAGCGCCAGTGGAGCAACCTTGCGTGTATCGATTTCCGATTTGTTCCGATGATGGCGAAAAGCCTTGCTGAACACATAGATTCCCATTGCCAACAAATACAAGGCGATAAATGGCTTAAGTGCGTTCCCGTCTATGCTGGTCAAGACATACGTGCCGATCAACGCACCCAGAATTCCGGGAATCAGCAGGCTAAGAAACAGTTTTCTGCAGACATTGCCGAGTCTCAAGTGGGAGACTCCAGAGACGCCGGTCGTAAACACCTCGGCCAAATGAGTTGCGCCGCTCGCCATTGCTGGAGGCGCACCAAGAGCCAGCAGGAAACTTGTGGAAGTGATGCCATAGGCCATGCCTAATGCACCATCGACAACTTGTGCGATCAGCCCTACGGCAAAAGCTGTCCAGAACATGGGGTCGTTGAGTGCGTCTTGTATCAAACCCACTCCGCCAGCTACGCCGTTTCCGCCAAATATGCGGTAAACGAAGTAGCTGAACAGCGCAAACAGCATCGACAAGACCAGCCAACCAACCAACTTCATTACTGGATGGTCACCGGCATGAGTGACTTCGTACTCGATCGGTGGAATTCCTAACGCGGCATGCTCAGGATTTACGGTTACGTCTTCTAAGTCCAAGTGACGAATTTTCATGTCTTGGCATCGCCTTCATTAGTGGTTGGTTTGATGATAGGACGAAATGTTTATTCCGAAAAATAACTAATTTGGATTTGTATATTCTATTTGTGCATATATAGGTAACGGCGGGAAGTCAGGACGTCAAGATGTTGTTGCCGCGAGTGGAATCGAAGCAGAGCCAACGAAAGCGGCAACAGCTGGATGCCGTGGCCTTTGCGCGCATGAAGTTTCCAGCGTCCTGCTTCCGGATCGGTGCCGTGCCGCTGAAGGACGTTCGTCACAAGCTGCTGGGTTAGCAGCGTGATCGCTCGCTGGCCAGCCTGATGAGCCGCCCGAAGAACACTGATGCCGGTGCCTTCCTGGACTTTCCCGGTTGCGCAAGCACATGGGCCTGCGCACCGATGCCGCGCTCCACTTCAGCAACCATCACCGCGCGCACGTGCTGTCATCGCGGCGGGACTGCGACTGGACCGATGACGTCCCCTTGGAGATTGGCTGCAAACCTTGCGGAAGAAGCACCCGGCCAGGCACATTGCGATGAGTGGTGGGGTGTTCGCCGACGTACGCCTGAGCCAGTTGGTGGCCGCCCCGCCGGGAATTGCCGAGGTATTGGTTTTACCGGCGATGGACGACGCGGGTTTGCCGGTTGGCGCCTGCATCGACTACTGGACCGCCAGTCAGGGCCTGTCATGCTTGACCCGCGATCGCCTCACCCACCTCGGCTACGGCTGGCCCTACACCGGCGACGACTTGTTGGCTGCCGGCGAGCGACTCGGTTCTCGGGTTGTCAACGCCAGCTTCAACGCGCACGAGGAACCGATGGTAGACACGCCGGCAGAGGCCTTGCAGGCGCTGGCGGACAACCGCATCGATTTCCTGGTCTGTGATGGCGGGATGGTGTTTCCGGTTGGTCAATAGGGCCGGGTTCCGATTTGCCCCCCCCGAGGGCTTCCATTCTTTGTATTCCAGGGATCGCTGAGCTTCAGGTCGTGGCGCCCCAGGATTGCGGCGAGCAGCCACCGGCTATGGGCGCGCGCGAAGCACGTTAGCTCGTGCCGCCGCGCGCTGGGCAAGCCGGTGTCGCGGGGACGGCTATAGGCTTGCCGTGCGCGCCGCCGCCGTCGGGCCAGTCCTGGAGTCCGATCTCGATAGTTCGCGCGAAAGGCGTCGGCTTGCGCCACACTGGCAGCCTGTCCGACTTTCACCTCGCCCGAGGTGTCAGCGTCATTCTGAAAGTCCCCTAGACCTAGCGGTTTGCGAGTCGCGTTTCTTCTTCGTTGATTTTCTTCGGTGGCTTCCAATCCCATGTGTTACGTCCGCCCCTAAACGGGATTGAAGGGCTTTGAATATCGCGCGTACTTTGAGCAGGAAGATCGAAGGATCTCCTGAGCGAAGGCGGAATGAAGAAGGACGGAGAAGGGCTGGAACACCTCTGCTATCGTGGGAAGTTATCGAGACGACCGAGATAGAAAAGAGCCCAGCCCATGCAACGAATTGTAGCCGGCATCACCACGCTTGAGCAGCACGTTGAGACGACTCAAAAGGCCGCTGAAGTGTATCGACCGAAGTCGTGCCCGCACTGCGGGCTGGGAGTGGTCCATCAGCATGGTCACTATGAGCGAAAGGCCGACCGCCGAGCCGTGCCGCCACGGCTCAACCCGATCCCCATCCTTCGCTACCGTTGTGCCGGATGCCGACGCACGTGTTCGCGCCTGCCGGAATGTATCGCACCGCGACGCTGGTATGACTGGTCGGTGCAACAGCAAGTCCTGCAGCAGCGGCTGAACGGCGCGGCAGAGCACCCCGGCGGTCCACCTGACCGGCACACGGGCGCGCGCTGGTGGAACTGGTTGCAGGAGCGGGGAAAGGACTTTGTGTTTCACCTGCGCGTGCGCTTTGCCGAACTCGGCCGGGCCGTTGACACGCACGGTTTTTGGCACCAGGTGTTCAACAGCCTGGGTCTGCCGCGGGCCATGTTCTGGCTCGATCAAGAGATGAGCGTCCCATGATTTCCTGACACCGAGCGAGTGGCGGACGGTGGGGACCCCGCCCGGGCGGGGTCCCCACACAGTTTGCTCGTGGCATTATTTCGGCCCTTTTGTTTTGATGACGACTCCCATTCACCCCGAGGAGTCGTCATGAATCGAATCAATCCGATCGCCTTGTTTCGCCTGTCCGTCCTGGGTTCGCTGACCAGCCGGGAACGGCTGGATCACGGCGAATTGCAGCAGACCATCCGCGCCCTGGCCGAGCGCGAATACACCATTCCCGGCACGCGTCGGCGCCATGTTGCCGAGAAGACGATTCAGGGCTGGTATTACACTTACCTTGCCCAGGGCATCGATGGCCTGACACCCAAGACCCGTATCGACCGCGGGCAATCGAAGCTATCGCAAGCCATTCAGACCGCGATCCTTGCCGCGAAGCGCGACAACCCGCGCCGCTCGATCCGTCAGATTCGCCAGTTGCTCGAAGCCACCGGAACGGTGGCTCGCGGCAGCCTGTCGCGCTCGACGGTCCACCGGCTGCTGCAACAGCACGGCCTGTCGCGGATCAGCGGCTCGGCCAGCCTGCCCGAGGAGAAGCGCAGCTTCGTCGCCGCTTCCGCGGGCGCCATCTGGTATGGCGATGTGATGCACGGTCCCCGCGTGCCTCACGAGGGCAAGCTCGTCAAGGGGTATCTCGTCTCGCTGTTCGACGATGCCTCACGTCTGGTGGCTCACAGCGCTTTCTGCCCCGGCGAAACGGCGCTCGACATCGAAGGGGTGCTCAAGCAGGCGCTGCTGAAGCGAGGCATCCCGATCAAGCTCGTCGTCGATAACGGCGCGGCCTACCGCGCTGAGACCCTGCAGGGGATCTGCGCCCGCCTGGGCATTCACCTGATCTATTGCCGGCCCTATGCGCCCGAGGGCAAGGGCAAGTTGGAGCGCTGGCACCGGACCTGCCGCGACCAGTTCCTGTCGGAACTCGACGAGCGCCACATCAACAGTTTCGAGGACCTCAATGCGCGTCTCTGGGCCTGGCTGGAGCGGGTCTATCACCATACGCCGCATGCCGGCCTCGACGGGATGACGCCGCTCGCGCGCTACCAGCAGGATTTGTCGAAGATTCGTTCGCTGGGAGCGCTGGCCGCGCAGCTCGATGCCTTGTTCCGGTATCGCGTCAGCCGTCGAGTCAGGAAGGATGGCACGGTGTCGTATCAGGGGGCGCGCTTCGAAGTGCCTTTCGAACTCTCCGGCAAGACGGTGTGTCTGGTCGTCGATCCGCATAGCGGGGCGGTCATCGAGGTCGAGGACGAGCACGGCAAGGGGATCGGCGCCGCGACCCCGCTCGATGCCCTGGGCAATCTCGATCGCCAACGAAATAAATCCGACCCGACAGACGCCGCTCCCGCCTCGCCGTCTGGCCCGAATCTGATCGAACTCACCTATCGTCAGTATTACGACCGCAAAGGAGACTGAAGATGTATCTGCAACACTTTGGTCTGCGCCATCCGCCTCTGGGCAAGGACGCCGCCGAGCTGTGGGATGACGGTGCGCTGGCGCAACTCGCCGAGCGCTTCCAGTGGCTTCTGCAATCGCCGGGCCTCGGCCTGCTGACCGGCGAGGCCGGCGTGGGCAAGACGGCCGCCTTGCGCCTCGTGACCGCCAAGCTCAATCCGCATCGCTACCAAGTCATCTACCATGCCGAGACCGATTTCGGACGGGCAGACCTTTACCGGTGCCTGGCCCAATCCCTCGGCCTTCAGCCGAGTTATCGTCGCGCCCAACTGTGGCGCGACATCAAGGCGCATATCCATCATCTGGCCGACGCCAAGCAACTTCTGCCGGTCTGGATCCTCGACGAGGCGCAGAATCTGCCACCCGAATTCTTCCGCGATTTCCCCGCTTTTCTCAACTTCGCCTTCGATTCGCGCGATCTCATCACTGTCTGGCTGGTCGGTCACCCGATCCTCGCCCAAACCCTCGAACGGGCGTCTTACGCCGCACTCGCCGGCCGCATCCAGGCACGCGTGCATCTGCGACCGGTGCTCGAACGCGAGCGCTTTGCGCAACTCGTCGGCCATGCCCTCAAGAGCGCCGGGTGTGCGCATACCCTGCTCACCGATTCCGGCCTGGAACTCCTGCGCCAAGCCAGCAAGGGCCTGCCGCGCCACGCCGGGCGCATCCTGCGCACCGCCATGCGTCTGGCGGTGCCGCGCGCACTCAATCATTTGCCCGACGATCTGCTGCAAGCGGCTATCGAGGAGTTGCGATGAAACGCCGCCCTCACTCCCTCTTCCCCGACGGCCTCTCCGACGAAAGTGCGGCGGCGATCAGCGAGTTCCTTCACCAACTCGCCGCTGCTTGTGAGGCCCGCTACCTCGTCCAGCTTCGCCGCCACCGCAGCCGTCAGATGAACCTCTACGATCCCGAAGCCCCTTGGAGAATACCTCCAGGCGAGCCCTTCTAGCCCTCTCGTCCCACGCTGACGCCGGAACCTCTTCTTCCGGCGTCAGCGTGGGACTTTGCCATCATCTCAACCTCGAATGGCTCGGGTTGAAGAGTTCCAGATATCGCGGGACGTAACACCATGGTTGTCCAGGTCTTCTTCCGCACTATTCCGTTTTCCTCGTTCCTGGCTTCCCCGTGGTTCCGGGAATCCTGATCAGCAGAATCTCCAACTACGGGCTTGTAGTGCCACTCGAAATCCTCTTGGCTCGCAAACAACGTGGGTCAAGAGAGCAGCGTGATCATGCCCACCCAGAGGTGGGTGCGCTGAACGCTTACGGTGGAGCGGCTCGAACTTGAGGGGCAGCAGGCGGTTGGCGTCGGGATTGAGTTCGAGGTGCATTTTTTTTCTCCGTCCACCCATTGGGAGTTCAGCGCGGCCTGCAAGCCGGCGACGACGGCGAAGCGGCAGTTGCAGATGTCGGCCGCGCACTGTGGTTCGAGCTTGGCAGGGCCACGCTCCTGTTTCTTGAGCCAGACGCGCAGGTCGTGCTTTTCGTTGAGCGTGCAGACCAGCGCTTCGACCCGCGCCGAGTCGTGGTGGTTGTGACTGATGAAGAGATCGAACTGGCGCAGCGACAGCTGGTTGGCGAGGTCGGCCGGCAGCAGCGGGTCGTCGGTGCCACTCTGGTAGAACTGCAGAATCAGTCGGCGAGCTTCAGCGTGCGCGCCGCCGGGCCATGGTCCAGCCAGCGCGTCGGTGAGGCGACGAGAGCGCTGCGCCCCTGCACGACGGCGTGCTCATGCCTTCGGCAGGCATTTCAGTCGACGGTAGAGCGTCCGTTCCGACAGGCCGAGGTGCCTGGCCAGCGCCTTGCGGTTGCCGCGGAAGCTCCGTACCTGTTCCACGAACGAAACCGTCTCGCGTTCGCGGGAAGCGGGCTTCGCCGCCTGGTACTGCTCCGGCATGCCCTGAAGGGTGAGCGTTTCCGCCGCCAGTTCCAGTGGCAAGTGCGGCAGACGGATCTCATCGCCATCGCAAAGCAGGCAGGCACGTTCGAGAATGTTGCGTAACTCGCGCACATTGCCGGGGTAGGGATAGCGGCTCAGCCAGTCGGCAGCCTCCGCCGACAGGCGCCGACGGGAACGCCCGCCAGCGATGCGGGCGAGCAAGCTTTCGGCCAGCAGCAGGACATCGTCACCGCGTTGCCGCAGTGGCGGCAGGTGGATCGGGAAGATGTTGAGGCGGTAGAACAGGTCCTGCCGGAAGAGGCCTTTGGCCACCATTTCCGTCAGCGGGCGATGGGTGGCGGAGATCGTTCGCACCTCCGCCTTGCGCAATTCTGGCGAACCCACTCGGCGATAGGTTCCGGTTTCCAGCAGGCGCAAGAGTTTGACCTGGATGGAAAGCGGGATGTCGCCCAGTTCGTCGAGAAACAATGTGCCACCGGACGCGGCCTCGATCAGGCCGGTCGTGCGAGTCGTAGCACCGGTGAAGGCACCGCGCTCGTGGCCAAACAAGGCGCTTTCGAACAGTGTCTCCGGCAGTCCGGAGCAATCGACCGCAACGAATGGCTGCCGGGCGCGCGGGCTGAGTTGATGGATGGCATTGGCGACGAGTTCCTTGCCAGTGCCCGATTCACCCTGAAGCAACACGGAAGCTTCCGACGGCGCTACCCGGGCGACCAGTTCCATCATCCCGAGAAAGGCTGGCGAACGACCGATCAGACCCTGGGCGTGCGCACGACTTTGCGCTCCGGGCAGAGCTTCGAGCTTCTCGATGTAAAGAACGATTGCGCCGCGGGCATCGCGTATCGGTGACAGCTCGATGTTTTCGAAGCTCTCGCCGTGTGCCGTGTAATGGAGATGCAACACGCGCTCGCGCCGGCCGGATTGCAGACTGCGCTGTAGCGGACACGACTCGCCCGCCTGGTCGCAGGGCACCGTGTATCGATGCGAAACCTCGAAGCACTTGCGGCCAACGACCTCGACCTGATCGACCCAGTTGGCCCGATAGGCCTCGTTCGCGGCCAGTATCCGATAGTCGCGGTCACACAGGATGTGCGGTTCGGGAAGCGTCTCCAGGAACGAGACCAGCTCTGCCAGGGACTTGTGATTGACCGCCACGCGCTGCCACCAGCTCTGCCAAATTGACTGCCGCATGCTGCCATATCGGCAGTTGATAGTCAAAGACGACAGCAGCACGTCCCCATAGACGACACCAACGCATTGTTTATGGGTAATTTTCTGTTTCCGGGAAAAGCTGGCACGAGTCTTGATAAGTAAATGCTGATATGGCTGATCGAAGCCAATTCATGAACCCGCCCGGTCGGGGTTTGCGGACGCTTGCTTCGCTCGGCGGAGTCTGCAAGGCAAGAGCCCACGCCGCCTGTTTGCGCGACAACGAACCCATCCCAACGAGGAAATCATCATGAGTCTATGTACGTGCCAGGGCGAATCATTTCTGGTCAGCGACAGTCCGGCACGCCGGCGATGGTTGCTGGCTACCGTCGGACTCGGCGGCGCGATGACACTGACTGCCATTGTGCCTTTCGTCAGTAGCCTGCTGCCGTCCGAGCGAGCAAAGGCAGCCGGCGCACCGGTGGAAGTCGACATCGACAAAATCGCCCCGGGCGAAATGATCGTCGTTGAATGGCGGGGCAAGCCGGTATGGATTCTGCACCGAACACCGGCAATGCTGGAGGCCCTGAAGAAGGCCGAGCCGAATCTGGTCGATCCGGGATCGGAAGTCGCGCAGCAACCAGACTACGCGACCAACGAACATCGCTCACGAAAGCCGGAGTATCTCGTTGCGGTCGGCATCTGCACGCATCTCGGTTGCTCACCCGCCAAGGCTTTCGATTCCGGGGACAAGGCTCTGGGTGCCGACTGGGCCGGTGGTTTTCTCTGCCCCTGCCATGGATCGACCTTCGATTTTGCCGGCCGCGTCTTCAAGGACAAGCCGGCGCCGATCAATCTGGAAGTTCCCCCTCATACCTACCTGACGGACAGCCGCCTGATTATCGGTAGCGACCAGCGCGGGCAGGCCTGATCCGTGCAAAAAGATCGGCGGAAGTGACTCGACAGATTCACAGGCGCAGCCGGCGGCCTTGGGGTCGCCGTCATGCGCCGCGTCGCCTCCTTCGCAGCGGGCACGCCCGCACTTCTCTTGTGATCGACACCAGAAGGAAACATCATGCAGATCGCAGTGACCAGCCAGAACCGCAAGACCATCACCGCGCACGCCGGGAAATGCCGCAAGTTCTGGATCTACGAAGTCGAGAAGGGCTTGGTCGTCGGCAAGCGCTTGGTCGAGGTTTCGATGGACGAGGTCTTGCACGCCAGTCATCAGCACCTGGCCGAGCCGCTGGCCGGAATCAACGTCCTGATTGCCGGTGGCATCGGCCCCGGTCTTTACGATCGCCTGATGCAGAGCGGCATTCTTCCTGTCATTACCCTGGAACAAGACCCCGATGTCGCCGTGGTGGCCCTGCTCGCCAACAACCTCGACCGGTTGCCCGTTGACCGCAGCCATCATAGCCACGAGCACCGCTTTGCGCCGTCATTGGCGCCCAGCGAGCGCGATTGCCGCTGAAGCGAAGGCAGGCTCAGCGGCTGCCCATTTGCGAGGTAAGCACCATGACCAGCATTGCTCCCACACTCGACATCGGCGCCCTCAAGCGTTTGCGCATTCTGTGCATCTCCGAAACTGGCTGGTTCGACACCGCTACCGTGTTTGACGACATTCGGGCCGCCGGCGGTGCCGAGACCGACCAGTACGCTATCCCGTGGCCGCCGTTCGGCCCCCTGCACGCGGACAACGCTGCCGGTTTCTCGGCGCTCCTGGAGGCCGAGACGACCGATGGCAAGGTGCGCCGCCTGCTGTTCGACACCGGCTGGAACCCCGACTGGATGGATCGCCGCTTCGCGGAGGAGGGCATAGACCGCCTGCTGCAGGAGGGCCGGATCGAGGCTTTGATCGTCAGTCACGAGCACTTCGACCACTTCTGGGGGATCGGCTCGACGCTCAGACACTGTCCCGCCATGCCGATTTACCTTCCCGAGGGCTTCCATCCGACAGGCCTGGCCTTCATTCGCGAGCAGGGTCATACGGGAAGTGTGATTACCGTTGCCAGCGGGCAGCCGCTGCTGCTGTTTCCCGGTCTGGCTGTGGTCAGCTTCCCGATGCGCACGCTGTTGCAGGTCCAGGGAGAAAACGTCCTCTACGCCAACCTGGAGAATCAGGGCTTGGCCATGATCACTGGCTGCGGTCACGGCGGCGTGCTGAACCTGCTCGACTATGCCCGCCGGAGCTTCACGGGTGGCGAGCGTATCCACGCGATCTACGGTGGACTGCACCTTTCTCCCCTGGAAGACTGGGACTCGGGCCGGGACCAGATCGTCAAGGCCCTGGGGGACTATGGGATCACCAAATTGGCGTGCAATCATTGCACCGGCCGCACGGCTGTCGAGAAGATGCTGGCGAGCGGCTTGCCCGTCCTGCGCGGGACGGCCCGGCACGGCTCCCAGACGGAATTGTTCCTGGGCAACGGCGACGCGCTGGAACTGGGGTAGCAATGCGCATCGAGCCGTAGAAGTCCGCGTCGCCGGTGACCCTGCGGCGCGGGGATACCGAGCGGCCGGACGCAAGTGCCGGGCCACCGGTAGTGGTCATGGGGCGCGGGACCGGCGCTGAGCGGTGCTTTCGCCCGCCGGCATCCGCTGAACGGGTGTACGCGGCCGATCTGGCCGCTGCCGCGCCCAGGCACGGACCGGTAGGCGTGCCGATTCTCGGAACTGTCCCAGACGAGGAGCACGGCTTTCTGCTGGATGAACTCGATCGCGCGCCGCCGTCGGGCAACGTCATGGGGCTCGATCTCGACAGTTCGCGCGAAAAGCCTCGGCTTGCGCTACGCTAGACGATCTACGCACTACGCACTACGCACTACGCGCCGGCGCGCGGTGCGTGACGGAAGCCCCCAGTCAGCCCCCCACTCAAGGCCACCATGAAAACCCCGCACAGACTCACCGCACTCGTCGAAGAAGGCCTCGTCGATGAGGTGATTGGCCAATTGATGAGCGGCAAGGAGGCCACCGTCTATGTCGTTCGCTGCGGCGAGGCGATTCGCTGCGCCAAGGTGTACAAGGATGCCAATCAACGCAGCTTCCGCAAGAACGCCTCCTATCAGGAAGGCCGCAAGGTCAAGAACAGCCGGCAGGCGCGCGCCATGGAGAAAGGCAGCCGCTATGGGCGCCGGATGCAGGAAGAGGTCTGGCAGAGTGCCGAGGTCGATGCCCTGTATCGGCTGGCCGCCGCTGGCGTGCGGGTGCCGCAGCCGCACCTCTGCTTCGCCGGCGTGTTGCTGATGGATCTGGTGCTCGATGCCGACGGCCATGCGGCGCCGCGCCTGAACGATGTCGAACTCAGCGAGGAACTGGCGCTGGCGTATCACGCCCTGCTCATGAATCAGGTGGTGCGCATGCTGTGCGCCGGCGTCATTCACGGTGATCTCTCCGAATACAACATCCTCGTTGGCGAAGGCGGGCCGGTCATCATCGACCTGCCGCAGGCCGTCGATGCGGCGGGCAACAGCGACGCCGCCGAAATGTTCGAGCGTGATGTGCTCAATCTGCGCACCTACTTCAGCGCCTTCGCGCCGACCCTCAAGGACACCCAGTACGGCAAGGAAATCTGGGCGCATTACGAAAGCGGCCTGCTGTCGCCGGAACTGGCCCTGACCGGTCAAGTCGTACTCGACGAGGGGCTCGCCGACGTCGACGCCGTTCTCCTCCAGGTCAAGCTGGCCATCGAGGAGAATGCCATCCGGCGCATGTGCGAATAGTCCGGGCGTCGATGCACGCCGCTGCCGCTGTGGCAGCACGGCGCTGCCTGCAGGTAAACGGCGCGCCGCCGACAGGCTCTGCCGGTGTGCTCCCGGCACGACAGCGGACCATTCCGGGCGAGCTTGCGCCGAGCTTCACTTCCTGTGCTTGCGCCCGTCAAGCCAATGCGAGATCGCGAAGTAGAGGCTTATCCCAACGAGACCGCTGTAGACACAGAACTCGTGGAGCGCCGCAACGGACACCAAGCCAAGCACCCGGTTGTCCAGGATAAAGGGTGCGAACGGCTCGATATCGGTATGCATCACGCTGTCGAGCAGCACGTGACTGTACGAACCAATGACGGCACTAACGATTGCGACGGGCCAACTGATTGGCGAGTCACGAGACCGGCCCAGCAGGCGGAGGCCCAACTCGGCCGCGTATTTTCCCGTCAGCGCTGACCCGATACCAATCAGCGTTGCGCCGACATAGGTATGCGAAAAACCATGCAAATGCCCTTCGCCGGTGATCATGACGACCAGCGGCTGGATATCCATGATGATTTGCGCCCAGGCAAAGACCATCAGTGAAAAGCTTCCCTGAAGAAGCGCCTTCAACAGCAAGCCAGGTCCCATGTGGAAAGGAGTAAAGGGCACGCTCAAGGCTCCGACATGATAGGTCGCCGCGCCAGCGACGGGCGCGTCTGCAGGTGGCCGGGTGCCTGCAGCGCCGGGTTGGCTGGCTCGCTTTGCATCACCACGAATCGACCTCCGGCCTGCACAGAGACGGTGGATCGTTGGCGCATCCTGCGGTGCCGGCGCCGCTCACTGCCACCAGCCGTCGCTCATGACTTGCTCGGCAAGGCGCCGACAAATCGGTAGCCGACACCCGCCTCGGTGCGAAGGTGCTTCGGTCGCGCGGGATCGTCCTCGATCTTCTTGCGCAGATTGCCCATATAGACGCGGACGTAGTGGCTGTCTTCGACGTGTCCGGGGCCCCAGACGTTCTTCAGTAGCTGGCGGTGGGTCAGCACGCAATCGGGATTGGCGATCAGATAGCTGAGGAGCCGATACTCGATCGGCGTCAGGTGGAGGGGCGCTCCGTCGCGCTCGACCGTACGCCGCGCCAGGTCGACGCGAATCGACCCGAACTCGGCGAGCGCCGTGCCGCCGGCGCTACGGCTGCGGCGGCGCAGGTGCGCGCGTACGCGGGCGAGCAACTCGGCAGCACCAAAAGGCTTGGTCAGGTAATCGTCGGCACCGGCATCGAGCGCGGCCACCTTGTCGATCTCGGTCGTGCGCGCCGAGAGTACGAGCACGGGGATCTCCGACCAGGCTCTCAGATCACGGATGAAGTCGATGCCGTCACCATCGGGCAGGCCGAGATCGAGCACCACCAGATCCGCGCGGCGGGTGCCGGCCTCGATCAGGCCGCGCTTGACGCTGTCGGCCTCGAAGACCTGAAACCCCTCGCTTTCGAGCGCCAGCTTGATGAAACGGCGGATATTGGCTTCGTCCTCGACGACGACGATGCCGGTCGTCGGCTCCGTCATGGCGCGCGCTGCCCGGCGCCGGTTTTCGCTTGCTGGTCTTCCAGGTTGTTCATGTCACGACGCTCGCGTTGAGGGAAGTGGTGCAGGCGCGCTGCTTGCCGACCCGGGCCGGCGAGACGTCTCCGCCTCGCTGGCATTGCCCCGCGACGGCGGTCGGCTCCGCCCTGGACAGGCGGCTCAAGCCAGACGGATAGTAACAAGAAGCCACCCCGCACTGAACAGCTCAGGCACTTGCGCGTGTCGTTCTCGCCGATCCTGGCAAGGATGCCCTGTGCGGTATCGCCGCCGTCGGCAAGTGTTTACACCATTTTTACGTCGCATTCCGGACACTGACGGCATCGCGTTCTGACTCCGCTTGCCGCCGTGAAAACTGGACTCCCCTCCCGCTGGCGCCGCGCCCCGTATCTGGTGGCCGCCGCGCTTTGTACCCTGACCACGCTGGGCACGCTTCCGCTGCGTGGCCTGCTCGATCTCGCCAACATCGTGATGATCTTTCTGCTGACGGTTTTCGTCGCGGCGGTGTGGCTTGGGCGGGGCCCATCGGTCATGGCGGCCTTCCTCGGGGTGGCCCTCTTCGACTTCTTTTTCGTGCCGCCACATCTGTCATTCGACGTCGCCGACGGGCAGTATCTGGTGACTTTCGCGGTCATGCTTGCCGTCGGCCTGATCTCGTCGCATCTTGCGGCATTGCTTTCGGAGCGGACCGCCGAGGCCCAGTCGCGAGAACAGGAGACGCGCGTCCTTTACCAGTTGGCACGCGATCTGGGTGGCGCTTTGACGGCTGATCAGGTCGCCGACATTACACGGCATTTCCTGGGCGCTGTTGAGCTGGATGTGACGCTGCTGGTCGCCGAGGCTTCGGGCAAGGGAGTCGCGTTCCATGAGTTCCATGAATACGGTAGCCACCGCCTGAATGATCTGGAGTACGGCTTCGCGCGTTCGGCCTACGAACGCGGCACCATCGTCGAGACCGATCCCCTGGCCGGCATGGGCGTAGCCATCGTCTTTCTGCCCCTCGTCGTACCGACCCGTGTCCTCGGGGTGCTGGCTCTGGTACCCCGGTCGGACGACGTCGACCGGGTGCGTGCACTGCGGCCCTTGCTGGAAGCGGTGGCATCGCTGCTGGCGATCACGCTCGAGCGGCTGCATTACGCCGATGCCGCGCAGGACAGCGAACTGCAGGTCTCCGCGGAGCGGCTGCGCACATCGATCCTGTCCTCCTTGTCGCACGATTTGCGGACACCGCTGACGAGTCTCGTCGGGCTCGCCGATACCCTGGTGCACAGGCAGCCGGCGCTCGACGAAGGCGCCATCGAGACGGCCGCGATCATCCGCGACCAGGCGCATGCCATGCATCACCTGATGTCCAACCTGCTCGAAATGGCTCGCCTGCAGGCCGGCAGCATCACGCTGAACAAGGAGTGGCAGCCCTTCGAGGAGATCGTCGGCTCCAGCACGCGCCTGCTGGCGGGTCTTCTCGCCAGCCGCAAGCTCGACATTCAGGTGCCGCGCGATCTGCCGCTGGTGGACTTCGATGCCGTGTTGCTGGAGCGCGTCCTGTGCAACCTGCTGGAGAACGCGGCCAAGTATTCCCCGCCGGGGGCGCGCATCGAGGTGCTGGCGCGCACGCGCGGAGAGGCGCTGGAAATCGCCGTCGGTAACGACGGCCGCGGTTTTCCCGTGGATCGCATCGACCAGGTTTTCGACCTGTTTGCCAGGGGCGAGCGCGAGCCGGCCGTCGCCGGTACCGGCCTGGGGCTGGCGATCTGCAAGGCCATCGTCGAGGCGCACGGCGGTACGATCGTCGCCGAGAACCGTCCCGGCGGCGCCTGTGTGCGTTTCACCCTTCCTCTCGGCACGCCCCCCGCCATGGACGAGGAGGGCACGTCATGAACGAGACGACCGCGCGCGTCATCGTCGTCGAGGACGAGCCGCAAATCCGCCGCTTCGTGTGTGATGCCCTGCGCCGCGAGGGCTGCGCTTCGATCGAGGCGGCCACGGCGCGCCAGGGGCTGGACGAACTTGCCCGTGGCAAGGCGGATCTGGTGATCCTCGACCTGGGTCTGCCCGACATGAACGGTATCGAATTCATCCGCGACATGCGTAGCTGGTCGGCAGTGCCGATCCTCATTCTTTCGGCCCGCTCGGCCGAGCGCGACAAGATCGCCGCCCTTGACACGGGTGCCGACGACTATCTCTGCAAACCCTTTGGTGTCGGTGAGTTGCTGGCGCGCTTGCGGGCCTTGCTGAGACGCCACTGGCAAGCCGGCGAGGCCAGTCCCCTACATCGGTTCGGCGACGTCGAGGTGGATCTGTCCCGGCGCATCGTCAGCCGGGGGGGCGTCGAGATTCACCTGACGCAAATCGAGTATCGCCTCCTGGCGGTGATGCTCGCCAACAGCGGCAAGGTACTGACCCATCGCTACCTCATCCGGGAGGTGTGGGGACCCGGGCACAGCGAGCAGGGCCACTACCTGCGCATCTACGTTGGCCGCCTACGCCAGAAGCTCGAGATGGACCCGACGCAGCCGCAGCACCTTCTGACCGAGACCGGCGTCGGCTATCGCTTTCAATCCTGAATCCTGAAGCAAGAGGTAAGCACATGTCTGAAAACACCGGCGAGAGCCGTCTGGCCGGCCTGTCGCTGGCTGCCCTTGGCGTAGTCTATGGCGACATCGGCACCAGTCCTCTGTACGCGATCAAGGAAGTCTTCGGCGGTGAACACCACCCGGTGCCGATCACGCCTGACAATGTCTTCGGCATTCTCTCGTTGATTTTCTGGTCGCTGATGATCGTGGTCAGCCTGAAGTACGTGCTGTTCATCATGCGCGCCGACAACAAGGGCGAAGGCGGCATCATGTCCTTGATGGCGCTGGCCCTGCGACCGATCGCGGAAGGCTCGTGGCAGCGCCGCCTGATCATGATTCTCGGTCTGTTCGGAGCGGCGCTGTTCTACGGTGACGGGGTGATCACGCCGGCGATTTCCGTTCTCTCGGCGGTCGAGGGCCTCGAAGTGGCGACTCCGGCCTTCAAGCCGTACGTGCTGCCAATCTCGTTGATCATCCTGGTGCTGCTGTTCGCGGTGCAGCGTCACGGCACGGCTGCAGTGGGCAGGTTTTTCGGGCCGATCATGGTGCTCTGGTTCCTGACGCTGGGCGCGCTGGGCTTATTCAGCATCGCCCACGAGCCGCAGGTGCTGAGCGCGCTGGGGCCTTGGCACGCCGTGCGTTTCTTCGACGACAACCCGATTCTCGGCTTCTTTGCACTCGGCGCCGCCGTGCTTGTGCTGACCGGTGGCGAAGCGCTGTACGCTGACATGGGGCACTTCGGACACAAACCGATCCAGTTGGCCTGGTTTGGCCTCGTGTTGCCGGCGCTGGTCATCAACTATTTCGGGCAGGGAGCGCTGCTGTTGCGCGACCCGCAAGCCATCACCAATCCGTTCTATCTGCTGGCGCCCGACTGGCTGCTCTATCCGATGGTCGTGCTGTCCACGGTGGCAACCGTGATCGCGTCGCAGGCTGTGATTTCCGGCGCTTTCTCGATTACGCAGCAGGCGATTCAGCTCGGTTTTACCCCGCGCATGGAGATCAGCCACACGTCGGATCAGCAGATGGGGCAAATCTACCTGGCGGGCATCAACTGGAGCCTGCTGGCAGCGGTCATTGTACTGGTGCTCGGCTTTGGCAGTTCGTCGAACCTGGCGGCGGCGTACGGCATCGCCGTCACGGGAACGATGTTCATCACCGATCTGCTGGCCTTCGTCGTCGCGCGATACGTCTGGGGCTGGCCCGTCTGGCGCGCGTTTCTCGGTGCGCTGCCTTTCGCAATCATCGATCTGGCCTATTTCTCCGCCAACTCGGTGAAGATCGCTGGCGGCGGCTGGTTCCCGCTGCTCTTCGGCCTCGCCGTCTATGTGCTGCTATCCACCTGGAAGCGCGGCCGCGACCTGCTCAGCGCACATCTGGCCATGGATGCGATGGATACGGGAAGCTTCATGCAAGCGATTGGCGGGGCGCGACGGGTACCCGGGACAGCGATATTCCTCACCTCCAATCCCGACAATGTGCCGCACTCCCTACTGCACAGCCTGAAGCACTACAAGGTGTTGCACGAGCGCATCGTGCTGGTCTCCGTCCATATCCTCGACGTTCCCCGGCGTGCGGACGCCAGCCGGGTCGAGGTCGTGCACATGACCAGTGACCTCTGGCAGGTGAAGGTTTTCTACGGCTTCATGGAGCAACCCAACCTGCCGAACGCGCTGGAAGAGTGTGCCGCCTACGGGCTCGATTTCGACCCGATGGATACCTCTTTCTTCCTCGGTCGGGAAACCCTGCTTCCGCGACTGAATACCGACATGTGTCGCTGGCGCGGCAAGCTCTTTGTGTGGATGTTCCGCAACGGTGGCAGCGCCGCCAACTTCTTCGGTTTGCCGGCCAATCGCGTGGTCGAGCTGGGTACGCAGGTCGTCATGTAGCTCCCCCTTCTTCGACAACCGTCGGCGGTACGCCACGCGGCAGCGAAAAGATGAAACGTGCGCCGCCGCGGGGGCGGTTCTCGGCATGAATCCGGCCGCCGTGCGCCTCGACGATGGCGCGGCAGATCGCCAGACCAAGGCCAACGCCGGAGGTCGTGCTCTCCCGTGCGCCGCGCTCGAACTTCTCGAAAATGCTCTCCTCGCGCCCTCGTGGCAAGCCTGGCCCACTGTCGTCCACCCACACCTCAACCTCATTTTCACGCGCCGCTGCACCAATACTGACCGGCGTGCCGGCCGGCGTGTACTTGGCAGCGTTGTCGAGGAGATTACAGAGCACACGTTCGATCAGTACGCCGTCGATTTCGAGCAGCGGCAGATCATCGGGCAGGGCGGTATGCACGGAATGGGCGGCAAGCGACACGTCGGTGGCCATCAGCGCGCTGCCGACGACTTCCTCGAGCGGCTGCCACTGGCGCTTGAGTTGGACCTTGCCGGCCTGCAGACGCGCCATGTCGAGCAGACTGTTGACTTTGGTGCTCATGCGTAGCGCTTCTTCCTTCAGCGTTGCGGCAATCGTGGCCTGGGCATCGGTGGGTGGCGGCTGCGTCAGCCGGATCGACTCGGCCAGGCCCACCAGCACGCTCAAGGGCGTCCGCAGATCGTGCGAGATCGCCGACAGCAGGGAATTGCGCAGACTCTCCGACTCCATCTGCACCAGCGTGGTTTGCGCGACGTCGACATAGTGCATGCGCTCGACGGCGATCGCCACCAGGCTGGCAAAGGTCTCGAGTTGCCGGCGCGCCTCCGGCCCCTGCACGCGCAGCGGGTCGCGGGGTGCAATGGCGAGCACGCCGCGCGTACGCATTGGGGCCTTGAGCGGCAGGTAGAGGAGCGGGCTACCCGGCAAGGTATCGGTGGACAGCCCAGCCGCCTCGCCGTGATCGAAGGCCCAGCGGGCCACACCTTCGTCTACGACCGGCGTCTCGCCGGCGGCGGCTTTGGCAGCAAGTATCGCCGCTTGCAGGTGATCCCTGGTATCGGTCAGCAAGAGCGCTGCCCGGGCACCGAATTCGACCACCAGAAAGCGGTCGCAAGCCTCGGCGATCTGCACCGGCAGCAAAGCCGCCGACAGATCTCGGGCCATTTCGTAGAGCCCGCGCGCGCGCGCCTCGCGCTGTGTCGCCACCTCGGCGTGCTGCTTGTAGCGCGCGGTGAGCTGGCCGGTGATCAGCGCCACGATGAGCATCACGCCAAAGGTCATCAGATATTGCGCATCGCTGACGGCGAAGGAAAAGCGCGGCGGCACGAAGAAGAAGTCGAAGGCGGCAACCGCCAGAAAGGCGCTGAGCACTGCTGGGCCGCGTCCAAGACGCATGGCCACGATGAGTACGGCAAGCAGGAACAGCATGGCGATGTTGGTGAGTTCGATCGCGCCTGCCAGCGGCGCTGCCAGAGCAGTTGCCACGGCACAGATTGCCGTGGCCTTGAAATAGGCCAGCCACTCGCCCGGTGTCGGTGGAGCCGTCGGCGATGGCACGGCGGTCCGTGCGTCGTCGTTGCGCGCCACCTGGACCACGTCCAGGTCGGGTGCGGCATGACCAACGCGCTCGACCATCGAGCGGTACCATGGTTGCCAACGGCGTGGATGGTCGCGGCCGACGAGCACCCGTGACAGGTTGTGTTCGCGCGCATAATCGACAACCGTCGCGACAGCGTCGTCAGCCGAAAGCGTCGCCGTTTCAGCGCCAAGCGAACTGGCAAGATCGAGCGCGCGCACGATGCGCTGCCGCTGCAATTCGGGCTCCGGCCCAGCGGTGTGCGTGTCGACGTGAACGGCATGCCAGGGGGCCTCGAGTCGGCCCGCCAGACGCGCCGCGGTGCGCACCAGTCGCTCGCCGCCGGTGCCTGGTCCAATGCATACCAACAGTGCATCGCGCGTTTGCCATACCGTATTGATCGAGGTTTCGCGGCGGTAGGCCAGCATCTCGTCGTCGACCCGGTCGGCAGTGCGGCGCAAGGCCAACTCGCGCAGGGCGATCAGGTTGCCCTTGCGGAAGAAATTGCGGATCGCCCGTTCCGCCTGTTGCGGCAGGTAGACCTTGCCCTCTTTCAAGCGCTGCAGCAGTTCGTCGGGCGGTAGATCGACCAGCACCACTTCGTCGGCGGCGTCGAAGACACGGTCGGGTACCGTCTCCCAGACGCGAATGCCGGCGATGCCGCTGACGACATCGTTGAGCGTTTCCAGATGCTGCACATTGACCGTGCTGTAGACGTCGATGCCGGCAACGAGCAACTCATGCACGTCCTGCCAGCGTTTCGGATGCCGCGACCCGGCGACGTTGGAATGGGCCAGTTCGTCCATCAGGATCAGCGCCGGACGGCGCGCCAGTGCGCCGTCGAGATCGAACTCCTTGAGCATCCTGTCGCGATGAGCGATGTCGCGCAATGGCAGCCGTTCGAGGCCCGCGAGCAGGGCCTCGGTTTCCTTGCGGCCATGCGTCTCGACGACACCGATGACCACGTCCGTCCCCAGCTCTTTCTGCTGACGAGCGGCACCGAGCATCGCGTACGTCTTGCCGACGCCGGCAGAGGCGCCGAAGAAGATCTTCAGCTTGCCGCGCGCAGCTTTGGCCTCTTCCTCCTGGACGCGTGCGAGGAGTCGATCGGGGTCGGGTCGTTCGGTCATAGCCAGCCCAGGCGCCGAAAGCGGAAGAAGAGAAACCCCATGGCGCCAGCGATCATGGTCAACGCCATTGGGTAACCGTATTCCCATTGCAATTCAGGCATCACCTTGAAGTTCATCCCCCAGATACCGGCAAAGGCGGTCGCGATGGCAAAGATCCCGGCCCAGGCGGCTAGGCGCTTGGCGACATCGTTCTGTTCGATGGCCACCGATGAAAGACTGACCTGGATGGCGGTGCCGATGGTGTCGCGTAGGACATCGAGGTGCGCGTTGATGCGCGTCAGGTGGTCATAGACGTCGCGGAAATAGTGGCGGCTACTGGCCGAAACCGGTGGTACGCGACCGCTGGCAAGCTTGCTGACAGCCTCCATCAGCGGCGCCACCGCGTGCTTGACGATGGTTACGCGGCGTTTCAGGTCGTAGAGGCGCTCGATGTTGAGGCGTGCCGCGCCGCGCTCGAAGATGCGCTCCTCGATACCTTCGAGCTCAGATTCCATGCTATCGACGATCGGAAAATAGCGGTCGACGACGGCATCCATCAAGGCGTAGAGGACGAAACCCGACCCTTGCTTGAGAACCTCGGGCTCGCGTTCGCAGCGTTCGCGCACACCCAGCAGATGCTGGCCGCTGCGGTTGCGCACCGAGAGAATAAAATTGCTGCCGACGAAAATATCCACCTCGCCGATGGTGATCTCGCCATGCTCCATTTCGAGGAGGTGAATCACGGCGAACAGGCTGTCGCCATACTCTTCGAGCTTCGGCCGCTGGTGACCGTGGTTCGCGTCTTCGATGGCGAGCGCGTGCAGGTTGAACTCGATACGCATTTTGTCGAGTTCTGCCGGGGTGGCATCGCGCAGGGCGACCCAGACGAAGCAGTCCGGATGCTGCAGGTAGTCGCTGATTTCATCGGTGTCGATATCGGCAAGCTTCTTGCCTTCGCGGTAGGCAACGCAATTGATCAGCATCGGAGAAGCTCCGTCAGGTGGGATGCCGGCATTTTCCGCGCTTTTCCCGGTGCCGACACGCACTCCTGCGCGGCCCCCGGTGTTCACGGCGCCAGCGCGTCGAGGGCGAGGTTGAGTCTGAGGACGTGCACCCGCGCTTCGCCGAAGACGCCGAGGTCGCGGCCCTCCGTATTCGCGGCAACGAGTTGCCGCACGGCCTTCGTCTCGAGATGGCGGGCGCGCGCAACGCGCTCCGCCTGGTAATCGGCGGCGGCCGGGCTGATGTGCGGATCGAGACCGCTGGCCGAAGCCGTGACCAGATCTATCGGTATGGGTCGCTGGTTCCCTGGGTCGGCGGCGTGCAGCGCTTCGACCCGACCCTTGACGGCATCGGCGAGGGCCGGGTTCAAGGGTCCCTGGTTCGAGCCCGAGGATGCGGCAGCGTTATAGGGTTGGGGTGCTGTTGCGGAAGGGCGGCCCCAGAAGTACTTCGGATCGCTGAAGTTCTGGCCGATCAGTGCAGAGCCGATCGGTTGGCCGTCCTTGATGATCAGGCTGCCGCCCGCGGCAGCAGGAAAGGCGATCCGGGCCACGCCGGTGACCAGGAACGGATACAGGACGCCGGTAACGAGCGACAGCAACACGAACAGAGAAATGGCGGGACGCAGCAGCGTTTTCATTGATACCTCCTCAGGCAAGACCGGCGGCGGCCAGCGCCATGTCGATCAGTTTGATACCGATAAAGGGGGCGACCAGACCACCGAGGCCGTAGATCGCCAGGTTGCGACGCAGCAGGCTGGCGGCACCGACGGCGTGGTAGCGTATCCCCTTCAAGGCCAGGGGAATCAATGCGATGATGATAAGGGCATTGAATATGACCGCCGAGAGAATCGCCGAGGCTGGGCTGGCCAGTCCCATCACGTTGAGTGCCGAGAGCGCCGGGTAGGTGCTGACGAAGGCGGCCGGAACGATCGCGAAATACTTGGCGACGTCGTTGGCGACGCTGAAGGTGGTCAGCGCGCCGCGGGTCATCAGCATCTGCTTGCCGGTCTCGACGACTTCGATCAGCTTGGTCGGATTCGAGTCGAGGTCGACCATGTTGCCGGCTTCCTTGGCGGCCTGCGTGCCGGTGTTCATGGCCACGGCGACGTCGGCCTGGGCCAGTGCCGGGGCGTCATTGGTGCCGTCGCCGGTCATCGCCACCAGGCGGCCCTCGGCCTGGTACTGGCGGATCAGCGCCAGCTTGGCCTCCGGCGTCGCCTCGGCAAGAAAATCATCGACGCCCGCCTCGGCGGCGATCGCCGCCGCGGTCAGACGGTTGTCGCCGGTGATCATCACCGTCTTGATTCCCATCTGCCGCAGTTCGCCGAAGCGTTCCTTGATACCGCCCTTGACGACGTCCTTCAATTCGACGACGCCGAGCACGCGCGTGCCGTCGGCAACGACCAGCGGCGTGCTGCCGCGTCGCGCCGCCGCCTCGACCGCTGTCAGCACCGACGCTGGCATGGCGCCGCCGATGGCCTCGACATGCTGGCGGATGGCGTCGGTCGCCCCCTTGCGAATCTGCCGGCCATGCACATCGACGCCGCTCATCCGGGTCTGCGCCGAGAAATGCACGAACTGCGCTGCGAGCGCGTGCACGTCGCGCTCGCGCAGGTTGAAGCGCTGCTTGGCGAGGACGACGATGCTGCGTCCTTCAGGCGTTTCGTCGGCGAGCGATGCCAGTTGCGCGGCGTCGGCGAGTTCGGCCTCGCTGACGCCCTCGGCGGGCAGAAAGGCGGCGGCCTGACGATTGCCGAGCGTGATCGTGCCGGTCTTGTCGAGCAGCAGCACGTCCACGTCACCGGCGGCTTCGACCGCGCGGCCTGAGGTGGCAATCACGTTGGCCTGCATCATGCGACTCATGCCGGCGACGCCGACAGCGGAAAGCAGTCCGGCAATGGTCGTCGGAATCAGACACACCAGCAGCGCGATGAGAACGGTGATGCTGACCGGCGAGCCCGACCCGGCCACCGTCACGCTGAACTGGGAGAACGGCAGCAGCGTCGCGGTGACGCCGAGGAAGACGACAGTCAACGCCGCCAGCAGGATCGTCAACGCGATTTCGTTCGGCGTCTTCTGCCGCTTCGCCGTCTCGACCATGGTGATCATGCGGTCGACGAAAGTCTCGCCGGGATTGACGGTGACACGCACCACCAGCCAGTCGGAGAGCACGCGCGTGCCGCCGGTCACCGCCGAGAAGTCGCCGCCCGATTCGCGGATCACCGGCGCCGATTCGCCGGTGATCGCCGATTCGTCGACAGAAGCAACGCCTTCGATCACCTCGCCGTCGGCGGGGATGGTTTCGCCGACACTGACCAGCACGACGTTGCCGACGCGCAACTCGTCAGCGGCGACAGTTTGCCATTCGGCGTCCGCGCGCGGCGCCTGCAGCCGCTTTGCCCAGGTTTCCTTCTTCAGACCGCGCAAGGACGCCGCCTGAGCCTTGCTGCGCCCTTCGGCCAGGGCCTCGGCGAAGTTCGCGAAGAGCACGGTAAACCACAGCCACATCGCGACGCCGAGGATGAACGCGGTCGACTCCTGACCCGGACCGCTCAGGGCTGGGACCGCCGCCAGTGTCGTCAGGATCGAGCCGATGAAGACGACGAACATCACCGGATTGCGCCACTGCACGCGTGGGTCCAGCTTGCGAAACGAGTCGCCGATGGCCGGCTTGAGCAACGCCGGGTCGAACAGGGAAAACGTCTTGCGTGTCATGAAATTCTCCAGCGAATCAATGGGCGGACCACAGCACCAGATGCTCGATCAGCGGGCCGAGCGCCAGCGCCGGCACATAGTTGAGCAGACCAACCAGCAACACCACACCGATCAGCAGCGTCACGAACAGCGGGCCGTGCGTCGGCAGCGTCCCGGCGGTCACGAAGATCCGCTTCTTGGCGGCCAGCGACCCGGCCATCGCCAGCACCGGCACGATCACGGCGAAACGGCCGAACCACATCGCCGTCGCCAGTAGTCCATTGTAGAAAGGCGTGTTGACCGACAGCCCGGCGAAGGCGCTGCCGTTGTTGTTGGCGGCCGACGACAAGGCGTAGAGGATTTCGGCAAAGCCGTGTGCACCCGGGTTGGCGATACCGGCGCGGCCGGCCTCGGTCATCACGGCAATGGCGGTGCCGACGAGGACCAGCAAGGGCGTGGCGAGGATGGCGATGGACGTCATCTTCATCTCGTGCGACTCGATCTTCTTGCCGAGGTATTCCGGCGTCCGTCCGATCATCAGGCCGGCGATGAATACCGCCAGCACGGCGAAGATCAGCATGCCGTAGAGGCCGGAACCGACACCGCCGAATACCACTTCGCCGAGTTGTATCATCACCAGTGGCACGGCGCCGCCGAGCGGCGTGAACGAGTCGTGCATCGAATTGACCGCACCGCAGGAGGCTGCCGTCGTGATCGTCGCGAAAAGCGCCGAATCGGCGATGCCGAAGCGCGTCTCCTTACCTTCCATGTTGCCGTCGGTCAATGCCGTGGTGCTCACGCTCGTCGTCTCGCCGACCCCGACTTGCGCGAGCAGCGGATTGCCCTCTTGCTCGAAGCCGATGGCAGCGATCGCGAAGGTGACGAAGAGGAGCGCCATCGCGGCAAGCAACGTCCAGCCCTGGCGTTCGTCGCCGACGATGCAGCCGAAGGCAATGCACAGCGCGCCGGGAATCAGGAAAATAGACAACATCTGCAGGAAGTTCACCAGCGGCGTCGGATTTTCAAAGGGATGAGACGAGTTGGCGTTGAAGAAGCCACCACCGTTGGTGCCGAGCATCTTGATCGCCTCCTGCGAGGCAACCGGACCCATCGGCAAGGTCTGCGTGGGTGTCGTGGCGGGCTCGGTGACGGCGTTGCCCTTGTCGTCTTTGAGCGGCTGGCCGTCGGTGTCGAGCCTGGGATTGTCGTATTTGGTGACCTCCAGCGTCGTCAACTCCTGGTAGGCGTCGAGGTTCTGGATCACGCCCTGGCTGGCCAGAAACAGCGCGAAAACCAGCGACAGCGGCAGCAGAATCCAGGTCGTGGCGCGAAACAGGTCCGCCCAGGCATTGCCGATGCCAGCATTCGAATGCCGCGCAAAGCCGCGAATCAGCGCAATGGCGACGGCGATGCCGGTGGCGGCGGAAAGGAAGTTCTGCACCGTCAGGCCCAGCATCTGGACCAGGTAGCCCATCGTCGATTCGCCGCCATAGCCCTGCCAGTTGGTGTTGGTGACGAAGCTCACCGCCGTATTGAAGGCCGAATCGGGGCTGACATTGACCATGCCCTGCGGATTCAATGGCAGCCAGAGTTGCAGGCGCTGCAGGGAATAGACAGCGAGGAGGCCGAGGGCGTTGAACAAGAGCAGGGCCAACGCGTATTTCAGCCAGCCCATGTCTTCATCGCGCTGAAAGCCGCACGCCCGGAACACCGCTACTTCGAAGCGGCTGACCAGGGTCGCGTGATTCTCCATCATCATCACCCTGGCGATATAGATTCCCAGCGGCCGGACCAGGAGCAGCAATGCGGCCATGAAAAGACCGAGCAACAACCAGGCATGGTTGTTCATGAAAAGTCCTCCGGAAAAAGCAGGGCCGCGATCAGGTAGACCAGCAGGCCAGCAGCGGCGAGGCCAGCGAGAATGGTGAGCAGGCTCATGCGCGGCCTCCTGTCAACCGCGCGCAGCCCTTGGCGAATGCCACGACAAGGCCGAACAGGGCGGCCAGCGCGGCAAGATAGACGACGTCCATTGCGTTCCTTCAATCAGGGGTTGTGACAAGAGGAATGATAGGCAGCGGCATGTCAAGACAGTCGAAAAGGCAGGGTGTCGTCTGTAAAGAAGCGATAAAGATCGCGCGCTGAGGACCATCGCCCGACCTCGACCCGTGCCCGGCCACCTGCATCCACGCCTGGACTTCGAGCGTATTCGGGAAGGGGCAGGGGCGCGCGGTGTGCGCCTGCCGCAAACCCAACCACTGGAGGTATCCCATGACCCATACTGTTCCTTCGCGACTGCTGCCGCTCGTCCTGGCGGCTACACTGGCGGGCGCCGCACACGGCGCGACCATCCTGCAACCCGACGAGGCGGCGAGCGAGGATGTCTTTGTCTATGAATTCGGTGTTCCCGGCGCTTTCCGTATTGCTACCGCCGCGCGCGTCACCAATCTCGACAGCCAGACGCTCGGTGCGCTGGTGCCGGCACCTGCCGTTGCCTTCGGCAATTTTCTCGGCAGCAGCAATACCGAGCCGCTGATCGGTGCCCTGGGCGAGACGCGCGCACACGACACGCGCTCGCTCTTGCGCTTCGATCTCGGCTCGCTGGCCTTTACGCCCGGCCAGGTCGGCAAAGCGACGATCAACCTCTTTGCCTTGCCCGGCCTGCCGCCTTTCGACAATCCAACGGCGGCCCAGCCGGTCACCACCGAGTTGCACCGCGTCACCGAGGCGTGGAGCGAGACGACGGTGACCTGGGAGACGCAGCCGGCGGTGGCCGGACCGTTCACGTCGGCGATGCAGGACGGCGTGAACCAGTGGGTGTCGTTCGACGTTACCGCGCTGGTCAGGGACTGGCTCTCCGACCCAGGCACGAACTTCGGCATCGAACTGCTGCAGCCCGACATCATCACCGCGGCCTCGGGTCGGCCGATTGCCTCGCTGTACGCGTCTTCGGCAGCAGCGGACGCGGCGTTGCGTCCGTTCCTCGAAATCACGGCAGTGCCGGAACCGTCGACCCCGGCGCTTCTGTTGGGTAGCCTCGGTCTGGTCGGCTGGGTTTCACGGCGGCGGCCAGCGGCCTGAGGCGGCGTGGCCCGGCGACGCTGCCGGGCTATGGGGCAGGCTGTGGCGCAGTCGGTGGCGCAGTCCGGGAGGCTTTCGGCCGGCCGGGGGCCTGACCGCCGATCTTGGCGCGGGGGGTCGGCGGAAGCGCCAGCCAAGTCTGGCGCCGATCTGCCGCGCCTACTTGGCTGCGCGCGTCCCCGTCAACGCCGTGAAAACGCCGAGGCCGATGAACGCGCCTCCTCCCAGCCAACGACCGCCACGGCGCAGGCCACGCGCACGAGCCAGCGCGGGCGCGACCGTACCCGCCGCCAACGCGTAGGCGCTGTCGGTGACCGCTGCGATGGCGACGAAGAGCACGCCGAGTGCCATGCCCTGCAGCGCGGGTGCTCCGTCCGGGCTAAGGAACTGCGGCAGGAAGGCGGCAAAAAAGATGGCCGTCTTGGGGTTGAGCAGAGCGACGACGAAGCCGTCGCGGAAAATGCGGCCAAGTGACGCGGCTGGCGGCACGGGGGCCGACAGTTCGGCCGGCGGCAGGCGCAGCATCTGCACGCCGAGATAGACGAGGTAGAGGGCGCCGGCGTACTTGACAACCGCGAAGGCGAGCGAGGAAACCGCGAACAAGGCCGCAAGACCGGTTGACGCGGCCAGGGCGTTGCCCAGATTGCCGAGAGCGACGCCGGCAACGGATGTCAGCCCGGAACGACGGCCCTGGACGAGACTGCGGGTGACGATGTAGAGCACGCCCGGGCCAGGCGTCACCGCCAGCACCAGGCTCGCCAGCAGGAAGGCGGAGAAGAGCGGCCACGGCGGGAGGAGGGTGCTCAGGGTAACGCCGCCAGGCTCCGTCACGTCAATGCCTGGCGTCTGCGCCGGCAGCAGCCGACCGGCGGCGATCGCGGCCGCTACGGTGATCGATGTTGCCGGTATGCGGGGTGAGGCCGCGCAGGAGCGCATTCGAGTGCCGCCGTTCATCGTCGCGCCGGTCCGCAAAGTGGGCGTAGCGGCATTGACAGCTCGCCACGGCGCAATTGGCGAGCGGCAGCGGCGGCGCCGCCGGCACCAGGAAGCGCCGGCCGGCAAGACTCCTGACGCCAGGGCAGGCCTCCTGGCCGGGTCGTATGGCCACGCAGCGATAGGGCTGTGGCGTCGTCGGGCCTGCGGTTGACAGCGTGCGCGTCTTGTCTCGCCGGCGCACCCACCACAGGCAGCCGACGAAGACAAGCAGAGCAGCGATCAAGAACGGTGAGATAGACATTGCCTGATCCTCCGCGAAAGTGACCGACCGGGCGAGCGCCCGGCTAGGGCGGCAGCCTGATTGCGGAGCGCGGCGGCGGGCTCCGCCGCGCTCCGCAAATTCACAATACACCATCGGCCAGGAGCCTTCAAGAAAGCGCCGCCAGCCTGGCCGGTGGGTCGATAGCCGCCGACGCCGGCCGCAGCGACGCCTCGTCGCCGGCTGCCGGCCGATACAGATCGACGAGCCGGCGCTCGTCGACTTGCGCTACCGGCAGGTCGAAGGCGATGCGTCCGAGTCGCAGGCCGATCACCCGGTCGGCCAGCAGCGGCAGCAGCGAGGGGTTGTGCACGACGCTGATCAGCGTCGCCTCGGCGGCCGCGGCGACCAGCAGTCGGCAGACCTCGGCTGCCGCCGCGGGGTCGAGCGCCGCCGTCGGCTCGTCGGCGAGGATCAGGCGCGGGCGCTGCAGCAACAGGCGGGCGATCGCCACCTTCTGCCGCTCGCCGCCGGACAGCCTGTCGGCGCGCGTGTCGGCGCGCGCCAGCAGGCCGACCGAATGCAGTGCTCCCGCCGCCCGGGTGAGCTCGTCGGCCGGGAAGCAGCGCAGCCAGCTACGCCAGCCACTGACGCGTCCGAGGCTGCCGATGAGCACGTTTTCCCGCGCCGACAAGCGTCCGACGAGATGCAGCCCCTGCATCACCTGGCCGACCTCGACGCGCAGTGCGCGCAGTTCGCGTGGTGGCAAGGGGCTGTCCATGCGCCGACCGAGCACTTCGAGCGCACCGCTCGCCGGCGGCAGGAAGCCGCTCAGGAGACGCAGCAGCGTGGACTTGCCCGCGCCGTTGGCGCCGATGATGGCCAGGCGCTCGCCGTGCACGACGGTAAGTCGATCGATGGCCAGCAGCGTCCTGCCCTGCGCCTGGCAGAGCAGCGAGTCGAGGGTGAGGCAGGGGCTCACAGCAACGCTTCCCGGATCCGCCGGCTGGCCGCATCGAAGCCGGCGACCAGGACGACGATGACGATCAGCACCGTTGCCAGGCGACCCCACTGGAAGAGCGACGTCGCCTCGCTGATCAGCAGGCCAAGGCCGCCGGCGCCGATGATGCCGAGGATCGTCGAGTCGCGGATGTTGAATTCCCAGACGTACAGGTGGCTGGAGACGAACTGCGGCAGTACCGAGGGCCAGACGGCGTTGAAGAACACCTGCACCGGCCCGGCGCCGACGCTGCGCACGGCGTCGATGGCGGCCATGTCGAGCGACTCGATGGCCTCGGCAAAGAGCTTCCCGTAGGTGCCCATCGAGTGCAGCGCGATCGCCAGGATGCCGGCGGTCGGCCCGAGGCCGACGATGCCGACCAGCACCAGCCCGAAGACCAAGGTGTGGATCGAGCGCGCCACGTCGAGGATCGTCTTGGCCGGCCAGGCGAGGGCGCGTGGCGCCGCGAGGTTGCGCGCGGTCAGTACCGACAGCGGCAAGGCCAGCAGGGCGCCGAGCAGCGAGCCCAGGGTGGCGATGCGCACCGTCGTCCACGTCGCCCGGCCGAGCCCGGCGAGGTAGGCGAGTTCGACTTCCTGCCGGTTCTCGACGCGCAGCAGGGTGCCGTCGTCGCTGCGGTATTCGAGATGTGGGTTGCCGAACCAGGCATCGAGAAAGCTCGGCCGGGCAAACTCGCCGGCGGTCTTGACGAGGTTGGCCAGCGGCTGGCGCCCGAGCGTCAGTTCGCCTTCGCTCGCCAGTGAGGCGAGGCAGGCGAGCACGAGCAGCGCATACGCCAGCGCCAGCGCGAGAAAGCCGATGCGGCCGGCGAAGCGATCGAGGAAACGACTTTCGAGCGTGCGCACCGTGATCACTTCGCTTGCAGGCTGCCGGTGGCCAGCCCGGCATCGCGAATCGGCTTGTAGAAGGCGTTGTCGCGGCTCACGAAACCGGTGTAGTGGGGTGGCAGCAGGTTGGGCCGGCTCTTCAATACTTCGCCGACGTCGCTCAGTGCCGCCTGCAGGCGAGCCACGAAGGTCTTGTCGGCGGCCAGCGCCTTGCTGACGGCGACGGCGTCGTTCGGCAGCGGCGCCGACTGCCAGATGATCTTCGACTGATCGGCCTTGATCAGACCCTGCTCGATCATCGCATTGCGGTTGCGGTTGTAGTCGGCGCCGGCATCCAGCACACCCTGCGCCACCTGCGTCTCGATCGCCTGGTGCTTGGTATGCAGGACCTTGCTGAAGTAGGTCTGCGGGTCGATTCCCTGGCTCATGAAATAGTGCAGCGGGATCAGGTAGCCGGAGGTCGAGCCCTTGTCGCCGAACGCGAAAGTCCGGCCCTTGAGGTCGGCCAGCTTGCTGATGCCGGACTTCGGGTGGGTGACGATGATCGCAAAGTACTCGGGTTTGCCGTCGTAGAGAATCGTCGCCACCACCTGAGCACCGGCCTGGTGATTGGCCAGCACGTAGCCCCAGGGCCCCATCAGGGCGACGTCGGTCTCGCCGTTGGCGAGCGACTTGGCAAGCCCTTCCCAGCTATCGACGGTGCGCAGTTCGACCGGCCGGTCGAGCCGTGCCGACAGATAATCCGCGAGCGGCCGGTAGGTGGCGTCGTTCTTGTCCTTGTCCGGCTGGAAGAGGCCGACCGCAAACTTGAGCGGCGGCTCGGCGGCGAAGGTAGCGAAGGTGGCGGCGGCGAGCACGGCGGTGGCAAGGAAGAGGAAAAAGCGCTTGAGTCGGTTCATCAGGGTTCCTGTAGGGAGTTGGGACGTGCTGGTTCGCTTTCTGTCCGTGGTCTGCCTGGGCAAGATCCGGTGGCAGGCACGCCGCCCGGACGGGCGCTCGCGGTGTCGGCGAGGGCAGCGCCGATACGCGGCACGAACGGTAGCAGATTGGCGTGCCTGGTGTTGAGTCGAAAAAGCGGCCGGAACCTTTCAGTCACTATGCCAGGAATGTCGTCGAGCCTCGCCGTGCCCATGCACTTCGATCTCGTCATCGCCGCGGACCATCCGAGCCGCCGCGCGGACTTTTCCCTGTGCGATGCCGCCGGCTTGGACGCCGATCAAACTGGCGCCGGACGAAGCGCTGCGCGTGCTCTTCGTCTTTGCCGAGGCGCGCGGCTCGCACCCTCGCGAAAGGGCGCAGCCCGGACCTCAATCCGCGCCAACCCCGTCTGCAGCGGATCGGCGAACTGAGCAGCGCGCAGCACGCGCACTTCGTCGGGCGCACTTGGGAACTGGTCGGGCTGGGAGCGGAATTCATCGGCTCCCGCCGGGGGGCGGAGGTGAAGCCGGTGGCGGTCGTCAGCGGGCTCGGCGGCATGGGCAAGACCGCGCTCACCGCCGAAGCGCTGGCGCTGTGGGAGTCGCGCTTCGAGTGGGTGCTGCTCTATCAGGCCAAGCCGAACCGGCTCGAGTTCGCGGCGCCGGATGCGGAGTTCCTCGTCCGCGCCTCGATCAGCGCGCACGACATCGCCCGGCAGGCCCACGTTGCCCAGGAGGGCTGGTCCGCCGCGCTGTTCGCCGAGCAAGGCGACTTCGCGCAGGCGATCACCCAGGAGCGCCGGGCCCTCGCGCTTCGCGAGCAGTTGCCCGGTCCCGGCGACCGTCCCGCGCTTCGCCGACCTGCTCGCCGACCCCGCCTTCGCTCCGCTGGCGCAGTGGCTCAGCCAGCGCCAGGTAGATCGGGATTATCTGCCAGCCGCCGTGGACGACTTCCTCGACCAGGCCCGGCAGGCCGCCCTCGCCAACCCGTAAACCGAAGTTCCGCTCTCTTGCAGAACATACCGAGGTAGGTATACTTTGCTGATGAACGTTCCTCCTCGAATCCAGCGTCCGTTGCACTGGGTCGGCTCGGCCAAGCGCAATCTGCTGGATTTCCCCGAGGACGTGGTCGATGAGTTCGGTTACGCGCTCGGGGTGGTGCAAATGGGGGGGCAACCGCCAACGGCAAAACCCTGGAAGGGAGAAGGAAGCGGCGTCTTCGAATTGGTGACGGATTTTCGTGGCGACACCTATCGGGCCGCCTACACGGTGCGATTCGCCAAAGCGGTCTATGTTCTTCACTGCTTCCAGAAGAAATCGCCGTCAGGCATCCGCACCGCCAAGGCCGACATCGACCTCATTCATCAACGATTGAAGACAGCGCGCAACGACTACGAGGTGCGATATGGCAAGGAAGACTGAAACGGTGGAAGTCGGTACGGGCAACGTGTTCCAGGACCTGGGACTGGCCGACGCGGGAGAACGGCAACTTCGTGTTCAGCTCGCCATGCGCCTCAACGACCTTACCAAGGATCGGAAGCTGACCCAGACCATGGTGGCCGAAATCTTCGGTATCCCCCAGCCCCATGTATCCGAACTGCGCAACTTCAAGCTGAGTCGTTTTTCGTCGGAGCGCCTGCTGCACTTCATTACCCTACTCGACAAGGACGTGGAAATCGTCATTCGACCCAAGGCGGCAAATCACACGACAGGCCTGGTTTCAGTGCTGGTGGCTGCCTGAATGGCGGGAAACATCTACCTGCCCATGATCAGCCCCCATGCAGCGGCGTCAGTCTCGGTCTTTGCGCGTTGGCGCTGCGCGGAGAGGATCCGCGACACCAGCAGCCGGCTGCACGAGGTTCCGCCGGGGCGAACCGGCTGAGATTGGAGATTGACACCGGCCATGCCCACGCACTTCGATCTCCTCATCGCTGCGGACCATCCGAGCCACCGCGCCAAGCAGGCGGCAGCGGATGACGCCGGCGGTCGCCGGCGACGCGCACTTCTGGCAACTCGGAAAATAGGAAAGCCCTGGGCACGCTGGTCGCCGCTCGGCGTGCCGGGGGTTGAGCCGAAGCAGCGGCCGGCGCCTGTCAGTCGTGGGCGGTGCCGCTGCCGCCGGTCAGGAAACGCAGCGTGCTTGCCGGCAGCTCGGCGCCGAGACCGAACAGGTCGGCATTCGAGAGATGGGCGCCTCCCTGGCGGCGCGAGTCCGCCCAGATCCAGGGCCGCCACCACAGGCTCCTGATGAACTGGCTGGCCCCTTCGCGAATGAGGACGCCATCCATCGTCATGTCCTGCGAAACGTCGGCGGCGACTCCCGACAGGGTCAGCAGCGCCTTGCGAAAAAGGCTGACTTCTTCGGGAAAGCGGACCGCCGACGTCGCAGCCAGCGCGTCGAGCAGCGAGGTCATCCACTCGAAGCCGGGGAAAGTGCCGCGGCGCACCTCCCCGATCGCCTGTCTGACGGCGACCTGAACCTGGGCGTCGTCGACCGACTCGCCGAGCGCGGCGATCGCCGCGCAGACGCGCCTGTCGTTCAGCGTCAGGGCGCCGAGAACGAGTTGCACGACCGCCTCGCACTGGCGTTTGGCGAGTTTCGTCGTCAGCGCCCAGTCGAGGATGGCCAGTCGTCCATCCGGCGTCGCCAGCAGGTTGCCGGCGTGCGGGTCGGCATGGAAGACAGCCCCGGCCTCGCCGCTGCTCCAGAAGGGTTGGGCCAGCAAGGCCCGGATCAGTCGTTCGGCCCGCTGTCGCATCTCCCTCGCCGGCAGGTCCTGGGACGTCACCTTGCAGCCATCGACCCTTTGCATGGCCGTGACGGTCGGCGTGGAAAACGGGAACACGCGGGGAATGACGATGTCCGGCGAGCCGGCATAGAACTCGGCTGCCTGGCGCAGATGGGCCTGCTCGCGGTCAAGGCGGGCTTCGTTGGCGAGCAGGTGGGCAACGCTCTCGAGGGTGTTGGCGTAGTCGAACACCGGCAGTCCGTGCGCAACACAGCGTTCTTCGAGGAAACTTCCGAGCGCCGGCCAGATGGCGAGTTCTTCGTCCAGCCGGTCCTGGACGCCCGGCCGCAGCACCTTGAAGACGCCCTGCTGCGGGGGGCTGTTCGCTGCCGGCCGCCAGACGAAGGGAACGACGACGGCGACGCTGGCCTCGGCAAGCGCCTTTCTCGCGATGTGCAGGCCCGCGACATGGCCCACCTCGCGTTCGAGCAGTGGGCGGACGGCCGCCAGCGAATCCGTCGGGACAAGCGTTTCGAGTTCCTGCAAGCGCCGGCGCAGGTCGCCGGCAAGGCGGCGGTCGTGGGCGACCACCTGTCCCAGCTTGTGCAGGGTGGGGCAGAAACGAAACAGGGCGAGCAGCCGCCGGGGACGGCTGGCGTTGATCGGCAGCGCCAGTTGGGCGGCGAAAATGTCTCGCTGGCGGACGGGCGAGAGGCGGTCGAGGAAGAACAGCAGCGCGTCGGCCAGCAGCGGACGAAAGCGTGCGTGCGTCGGCGGCAACAGCTCGCTGAGGCGCAGCAGGATGCCCAGCAGGCTGGAGTCGATATCGGGTGGCACGGTCATGGCATCGGAGGTCTGCCGCAAGGGCGCAAGAGGGGGCGAGGCGAAGGGCGAAGGGCGAAGCTGCAGAGAGGATCTGCGGCGGCCGGCAAAATCGTAGCAGACTTCCGTGCTGTTGGCGGTGCCGCCCGCAACCGGCGACTTCCGTGCTCGACGAGCGCTGCCGGTCAGGCCCGGCGCCGCAACCCCATGTGCGTCGAAATCATCCGCGGGATCTCCTGGTCGAGACCGCCATGGAGCTGGCATTCGAGCAGCAGATGCAGCATGCCGCTGGTGAACGCCCAGGTGTCGCGCGCGCTGTCGACCGGATCCAGGCCGGCGCGCAACATGCCCTGATCTGCCGCCCGCTGGTAGATACGTTCGATCTTCTCGAGAAATTCGCGCGCCGGGCGCGTGGCCTCTTCCTGGACGCTGGCGAATTCATCGACGTATTCGCAGCGCGAGATCATGATCTCGAACACCTCGCGCACCACTGCGCAGTCTTCGAGCACGCGAAAGAACTCCTTCAGCGAAGCCTCGATGGCATCGAGCGGGTTGGCGTAGGATTCCGAGAACAGGAACGCGTCGGTACGTTCGACCATCGGCCGGAACGCGTCTTCGCGCATGGCAAAAAACAGTTCCGCCTTGTCCTTGAAGTGCCAATAGACGGCACCGCGCGTGAGGCCCGCCGCCTGGGCGATTTTCTCGAGTGTCGAGCGACTCACCCCGCACTGATGAAACACCGTGCGCGCGGCGTCGATCAATTGCTTGCGGGTCTGTTCCGCGTCTTCCTTCGTTCTTCTGGCCATTGCCTCTCTCCCGGTCGGTCTCCATGTGCGGCGCTGGCAGGCATGGTAAGCGATCCTGCCATGTGTCCGCACTCCTTGACATACATACATGCACGTATGTATAGTCTAGCATCAGATTTCCGTGATGGAGCAGTTCCCATGTCGCGTCGCCCCCTGTTATTGCGCACCGCCGCCTTCCTGATCGTCGCCGCCGGTGCGCTGAGCGCCTGCTCGGACAGCCGGCCTGCCGCGCCGCCGGCCATGGCGCCGCTGCCGGTGACCGTGCTCGACGTTCAGCCACAGAAGGTGCCGACGTCGATCGAGGTCATGGCGCAGACCGAAGGCGCGCGCGAAACCGAGGTGCGCGCCCGGGTCGGCGGCATTCTCATGAAGCGGCTGTACCAGGAAGGCGAAACGGTCAAGGCTGGCCAGCCGCTCTTCCAGATCGATCGGGCGCCGTACGAGATCGCCCTCGCGGACGCCCGCGCCAGATCCGATCAGGCCGGACGTGAGATGAAGCGGCTGCATGGGCTGATCGAATCGAAAGCGATCAGCCAGAAAGAATACGACGACGCCACCTCGACCAACGCGATTGCCCAGGCCGCGCTGCGCCAGGCCGAACTGAACCTGGCGTGGACCACCGTCACCGCACCGGTCGCCGGTACCACCGGCCGTGCCGTGAAGTCCGAAGGCAACCTGATCAGCGCCGGTGGCGACGGCTTGCTGACCTCGATCTACCAGCTGAATCCGATCTGGGTCCGCTTCAGCCTCGGAGAAAGCGATCTCGCGCGGTTCGCCGGCGGTCGCATTTCCGAGCGCGAGGTCACCGGCGTCGAACTCCTGCTGGCTAATGGCTCGGTCTACACCGGGCAGGGGAAACTGAACTTCCTCGCCTCGACGATCGACACGACCCTCGGCACGCAGGCCCTGCGCGCCGAATTCGCCAACGCCGACAAGCAGTTGTTGCCCGGCCAGTTCGTCCGCGTCCGCCTGCTCACCGGCGAACGCGACGGCGTGTTCCTGGTGCCGCAGTCGGCGGTGCTGCAGAGCGAACAAGGTGCCCTGGTCATGCTGGCCGGTGCCGACAACAAGGTGGCGCCGCGGCCGGTGCAGACCGGCGAGTGGCGCGGCAGGGACTGGGTGATCCTCGGCGGCCTGCAGGCGGGCGACAAGGTGATTGTCGACAACCTGATGAAGCTGCGGCCGGGTGCGCCGGTGGCCCCGCACCCGGCCGCGCCGCCCGGCGCACCTGCGCCGACGCCGGCCAGGCAGGGTTGAGGAGCGGGCATGTCGAAATTCTTCATCACGCGGCCGATCTTTGCCTCGGTCATCTCCATCGTCATCGTCATCGCCGGTCTGCTGGCGTCGCTGGTGTTGCCGATCGCGCAGTACCCGCAGATTGCGCCGCCGACCGTGCTGATTACCGCCAACTACCCCGGCGCTTCCGCCGAAACGCTGGCGAGGACGGTTGCCGCGCCGATCGAAGAACAGTTGAACGGGGTCGAGGGGCTTGCCTACTTCACGTCCTCGGCGGCGGCCAACGGCACGATGACCATCACCGCCACCTTCGAAGTCGGCAGCAACGTCGATGTGGCCTCGGTCAACGTCAACAACCGCGTCAAGGCCGCCGAGCCGCGCTTGCCGGAAGAGGTGCGGCGCAACGGCGTGATCGTCCAGAAACGTTCCAATGACATTCTGCAGGTGGTCGCGCTGGAATCCGCCAAGGGCCGCTACAGCACGCTGTTCCTGTCGAACTATGCCTCCCTGAACATCGTCGACGAACTCAAGCGCATCAAGGGAGTCGGCGATGTGAGCATTTTCGGCGCGCAGGATTACTCGATGCGCGTCTGGTTGAAACCCGATCGCATGGCGCAGCTCGGCCTGACGGCCAGCGACGTCGCCGCCGCGATCAAGGCCCAGAACGCCCAGAACGCCGCCGGCAAGATCGGCCAGGAGCCGGCGCCGGACGACCAGATGCTGGTGTACACGGTCACCGCCAAAGGTCGCCTGCTGACGCCCGAGGAATTCGGCAACATCGTCATCCGTGCCAGCGGCCCGGGTGGCGTGCTACGCCTGCAGGACGTCGCACGCATCGAGCTCGGCGCCTACAGCTACGACCAGAGCGTGCAGCTCGACGGCCAGCCGACGATCGCCATGGGCGTCTTCCTGCAGACCGGCGCCAATGCGCTGGAGGTCGCCGAACTGGTACGCGCCCGGCTCGATGCGCTGCAGAAGAAGTTCCCGGAAGGCATGGGCTACATCATTCCTTTCGATACCACGCTGTTCGTCTCCGCCTCGATCAGTGAAGTGATCAAGACGCTGATCGAAGCGATGCTGCTGGTCCTCGCCGTCGTCTACATCTTCCTGCAAAGCTGGCGCGCGACCCTGATCCCGATGGTCGCCGTGCCGATCTCGCTGATCGGCACCTTCGCCGGGCTGTGGCTGTTCGGCTTCTCGATCAACACGCTGACGCTGTTCGCGATGGTCCTGGCGATCGGCATCGTCGTCGATGATGCGATCGTCGTGCTCGAGAACGTCGAACGGCTGATGGCCGAGGAGAAGCTGGCGCCACGTGCCGCGGCGATCAAGGCCATGCAGGAAGTGCAGGGGGCGCTGGTCGCCATCGTTCTGGTGCTCTGCGCGGTATTCATCCCGGTCGCCTTTCTCGGGGGAATCGCCGGCCAGCTCTACAAGCAGTTCGCGGTCACCGTGGCTGTCGCCGTCGTTCTGTCGGGCGTCGTCGCGCTGACTCTCACGCCGGCGCTGTGCGCCTTGCTGCTCAAGCCGCAGCACAGCGAGCACCAGGTCTTCAAGCCGTTCAACCGCCTGTTCGAGCGTTTCACCCGCTCGTATACCCGCACCGTCGGCCTGACGCTGAAGCACGCCATCATCGGCGGCGTGAGCTTTGCGCTGGTGATCGGCGCGACCGTCGCCTTCTTCCGCATCATTCCGGGCAGCTTCGTCCCCGCCGAGGATCAGGGCTATCTGATCTCGGCGCTGATGCTGCCGGACGGCGCAACGCTCAAGCGCACGGCGACGACCGGCGAAGGCATGCGCCAGATGGTGGCCGCCGACCCGGCCGTCAAGCACACCGTCGTCGTCTCCGGTTTCGACCTGATCGGCGGCGGCAACAAGCCCAACGCCGGTACCATTTTCATCCCGCTCAAGGACTGGGACGAGCGTCAGGCGACGGCGCCGGAACTGGCCGGCAAGTTCATGGGCTTCGGCATGCTGCAGCCGGACGGCATGGCGCTGGTTTTCAACCCGCCGCCGATCATGGGCCTGGGAACCGCTGGCGGCTTCGAGGTGTATCTGCAGAACCGTGTCGATGGCGACAGCCGGAAGCTCAACGAAGTCACTCAGGCCTTCCTCGCCGCCTTGCAGGCACGGCCTGAATTCACGCGCATCAGCAGCTTCTTCCGGCCGACCGTGCCGCAACTGTTCGTCGAGGTGGACGAACAGAAGGCGCTGGCCCTCGGCATCCCGCTGGCGAGCATCTACGAGACCCTGCAAAGCACGATGGGTACGCTCTACGTCAACGACTTCAACAAGGCCGGCCGCGTCTATCGGGTGCAGTTGCAGGCCGAAGCGGACTACCGGATGAAGCCCGACGACCTGAGCAAGGTGCATGTGCGCAGTGCGACCAGCAATACGATGATTCCGCTGTCGGCGATCAGCACCGTCAAGCCGGTCGTCGGTCCCGAGCAGGTCGAGCGCTTCAACGGCTTTGTCGCCGCCAAGATCATGGGCGACAGCCGGCCGGGAGTCAGTTCGGGCGATGCCATCCGGATCGTCGAGGAAGTCGCCGCGGCAACGCTGCCGAGCGGCTACGAAATCGCCTGGACCGGTCAGGCCTATCAGGAGAAGCGTAGCGCCGGCTCGTCGCTGCAGGCTTTCGCCTTCGCCATCGTCATGGTCTTCCTGATCCTGGCGGCGCAGTACGAAAAGTGGTCGCTGCCGCTGGCGGTGATCATGGCCGTGCCTTTCGCGCTGCTCGGCGCGCTCACCGCGATCTGGCTGCGCGGCATGCCGAACGACATCTACTTCCAGATCGGCCTCGTCGTGTTGATCGGCCTGGCATCCAAGAATGCCATCCTGATCGTCGAGTTCGCCGCCCGCAAACACGCCGAAGGCATGGCCATCGTCGATGCCGCACTGGCCGCCGCGCGCCTGCGCCTGCGGCCGATCATCATGACCTCGCTTGCCTTCGTGCTCGGTGTCCTCCCCCTGGTGAAAGCGAGCGGTGCGGGCGCCGCCGCCCGGCAGTCGATGGGCACCGGCGTTTTCGCCGGCATGATCGCTGCCACCTTCATCGCCACCATCTTCATCCCGCTCTTCTTCACGTGGCTGGAACGTGGCAAACCACTGTCGCCCGGCGACGACTCGCCCACCTTGCCGACGGAGAAGAACTGAAATGCCCGCCTGCCAGCAAACTCTGCCGGCGATTCGTCTCGCCGCCGCGGTGACCGCCACGCTTCTGCTCGCCGGCTGTGTCGTCGGCCCGGACTACGTCAGGCCAGCCTCGACGCTGCCCGAGCACTACCCGACGGTCGGCACCGAATCGCGCGCCACGGCCCCGGTCAATCCCGAATGGTGGACACTCTTCAACGACGCGACCCTGAACCAGTTGGTCGACCAGGCGCTTGCCGCCAACCAGGATCTGCAGGCCGCCGTGGCGCGCCTGGAAGCCAGCGAAGCCGCCGCGCGCGCCGTCGGTGCCGCACTCTATCCGGCCGTAGGCCTCGAGGCCAGCGCCAGCCGCAATCGCATCAGCGGCGAAACGGCGAGCGGCAAGGAAAGCGGCTCGCTGCGCTACAACAATCACCGCGCCGCGCTGACGCTGAGCTACGAAGTCGACCTCTGGGGCCGCGTGCAACGCAGCAACGAAGCCGCGCGTGCCGAGGTGCTGAGCAGTCGCTTTGGCCGCGACAGCATCCGCCTCGCCCTGATCGGTCAGGTCGCCAACGAGTACCTGGCCTTGCGCAGCCATGACGCACAACTGGAAGTCACCCGCCAGACGCTGGAGTCGCGCCGGGAGTCGCTCAAGATCGTGCAGGCTCGCCTGGAGGCGGGGTCGGCCTCGGGCCTCGAACTGGCCCAGGCCGAGAGCGCGCTGAGTGGCGCGCAGGGCCAGTGGAGCCAGGTCAAGCGCCTGCGCGCCCTCGCCGAAAACCAGCTTGGCCTGCTCACCGGCCAGCCGGGCCTGCGTATCGCCGCCGCCAGCCTGGAGCAGATCCCGCTGCCGCCGACCCCGCCGGCGGGTCTGCCGTCTTCGCTGCTCGCCGCGCGTCCGGATGTGCGTCAGGCCGAGGAGAACCTGGTCGCCGCCAACGCCCGGATCGGCGTCGCCAAGGCCGCGTATTTTCCGAGCATCGGGCTGACCGGACTCTATGGTGGCGAAAGCGTGGCGCTCGCCGATCTGTTCTCCGGCAGTGCCGGCATCTGGTCGGCGGCGATCGGCCTGGCCATGCCGATCTTCAACGCCGGCAAGACCGGGGCCGGGGTCGACCAGGCGACCGCCATCCAACAGGAAAGCGTCGCCACTTACCGCAAGACGCTGCAGACGGCTTTCCGGGAAGTCAGCGATGCCATCGTCAATCTCGGCGACTATGCCGACGAGGAAGCGGCTTTCGCAGCCCAGGTCGCTGCCTCAAGACGTGCGCTCGATCTGGCACAGACGCGCTATGCCAGCGGCTACGCCGCGTACCTCGACGTGCTCGACAGCCAACGCACGCTGAATGCGGCGCAACTGCTCTATCTGGCGAGCCGCAAGAACCGTCTGAGTGCCGCGGTGGACCTCTTCAAGGCGCTCGGTGGTGGCTGGCAGGCGCCCCTCGATAGCGCGGGCTAGCGCGCCGGCACGAGCTTCGAGGGCTTCCGCAGAGGATTCTCCACCTCGTCGGCGTCCTGTCCCGTTTTTCTGCCACTGCCTTGACGGCGGCGGGGTCAGCTCGCCTCAGCGAATCGGAGTATTCTGCACGCTTCTTGTCGCGAGGTTCTCATCATGACGCCACAACAACTGGTCCAGGAAGTCAGCCAGCTCTTCACCCTGCCCGACGTGGCAATTCGCCTGAACGAGTTGATCGCCGCACCGGATTCCTCCACCGGGGATCTGGTCGAGGTGGTACAGCTCGATCCGGGTCTCGCGGCGGCTGTGCTGAAGCTCGCCAACAGTGCCCACTACGGCCTGGCTACCCGCGTCGACAGCATCCCGCGTGCCATCGCCGTCATTGGCGAGCGGGAACTGCAGGTGATGGCGATGGCGACCTCGGTGACGACGACTTTCCGGGGCCTGCCGGCCGATCTGGTGGATATGGCGACCTTCTGGGACAACAGCGTCACCTGTGGGGTGATCGCGCGCCTGCTCGGTCGCCGCTGCCGTATCCCGAAGACCGAACAACTGTTCCTCGCCGGCTTGCTGCACGCCGTCGGCAGACTCGTCTTCTACGCCCGTCGGCCCGACGAATATCGCGCCCAGCTTGGCGCTGCGGAGGCGCCCGACGAGCCTGCGCTGGCCGCCGCCGAAAGGCGCGTTTTCGGCTTCGATTACGCGACCCTGGGTGCCGCACTGCTCAAGTCCTGGAACCTGCCGGTGATGCTGCAGGTATTGGTGGCCTGCCAACTGCGTCCCGGCGAGGCCACCGACTGCGCACGCGAAGCGGCGCTGCTGCATGTCGCCAACACCGTCGCCGCCGGCCTGTCGCCGACGCTCAAGGGCGTGGCGGCGAGCCAGGCCGGGCAGGCGGATTTCGATTCCGCCGCCTGGGCGCTGCTGGGACTGGACGAGGCCGTGCTCGCCGAGGTGGTGCAGGAGGCCAGCTCGCAGTCCCTGGAGATCCTGGCGATCATCAACCCGTGTGCGGCGGTGATCTATTGATCGGGGCTGCACCCAGGCGAGCCCGCCACCGACCTCGCCGGTGAGCGGGGTAGTTCAGGCAGACGCGCCGTCAGGGCGCCGGGAGAGAACACGATGAGCAGCGGTTCGCGAAAGGGTAGGGCGACGGTGGCCCGCAGTGACGTTCCGTCGGCCGAGGAGGCGCGGCTCGACAGCGCCCCGCATGCCGGCCACCCGTGGAAGAAGTGGGGCCCCTACCTCTCCGAGCGCCAGTGGGGCACGGTTCGCGAGGACTACAGTGCGAACGGCGACGCCTGGAACTACTTCACGCACGATCAGGCGCGCTCGCGGGCGTACAAGTGGGGCGAGGACGGCATCGCCGGCATCTCGGACGACCGCCAGCAACTTTGCTGGGCGCTGGCCCTGTGGAACGGCAAGGACCCGATCATCAAGGAGCGGCTGTTCGGGCTCGCCAACTCGGAAGGCAACCATGGCGAGGACGTCAAGGAGTACTACTACTACCTCGATTCGACGCCGACGCACTCGTACATGAAGTATCTGTACAAGTACCCGCAGGCGGCCTATCCCTACGACGAGATCGTGCGCACCAACGCGCAGCGTTCGCGCGCGGAAGCCGAGTACGAGTTGCTGGATACCGGCGTCTTCTCCAACGGCCGCTACTTCGATGTCTTCGTCGAATTTGCCAAGGCCAGCCCGGACGACCTGCTGATCCGCATTGCGGTGGCGAACCGGGGGCCGGAAGCCGCCGACCTGCATTTGCTGCCGCAATTGTGGTTTCGCAACACCTGGTGGCGCGGCCTGGCCGCCGGCGAGGCGATGCCGCTGCTGCGCGCCCTGCCGGCGAGCGCCGCGGCCCCGGGCGTGCAGGTCATCGAGGCCAGCCACCCGGCACTCGGGGTTTGCTACCTGTACGCCGAGGGCGCACCGACACTCCTGTTTACGGACAACGAGACCAATCAGCAACGTGTCTTCGGTACCGTGAACACGACGCCCTACGTGAAGGACGCGATCAACGACCATCTCGTCGCCGGCCGGGCCGACGCCGTCAATCCGGCGCAGCAGGGCAGCAAGGCCGCCGTGCTGCACGTACTGAGCGTCGCTGCCGGCGAGACGACCAGCGTGCGCCTGCGCCTGACGAAGCAGGCTCCGGACGATGGCTCGTCTCCCTTCGGCGCGGCCTTCGACGCCATCATCGGCGAGCGCCTCGCCGAGGCCGATGCCTTCTATGCTGACCTGACGCCGCCGAATGCCAGCGCCGACGAAGCCATGGTCATGCGGCAGGCGCTCGCCGGCATGCTCTGGAGCAAGCAATACTACCTGTTCGACCTCGACTGCTGGCTCGACGAACACGACGCCAATCCGATCAGCGGCGGCAAGCGCGCCGCGCGCAACCGCGACTGGTACCACATGGTCAACGAGCACATCATCTCGATGCCCGACAAGTGGGAATATCCGTGGTACGCGGCGTGGGATCTGGCCTTCCACACGATTGCCCTGTCGATGGTCGACGTTGATTTCGCGCAGGATCAGCTCAAGCTGATGCTGCGCGATTCGTACATTCACCCGAACGGGCAGATTCCAGCCTACGAGTGGAACTTCGGCGACGTCAATCCGCCGGTGCATGCTTTCGCCACGCTGTTCAACTTCGTCATGGATCGCAGCCGGGGTGAGACCGACCAGCGCTTCATCAAGAACGCCTTCAGCCGCCTCTTGCTCAACTTCTCGTGGTGGGTGAACCGCAAGGATCCGCTCGGCCGCAACGCCTTCAACGGCGGTTTCCTGGGCCTCGACAACATCGGCGTCTTCGACCGCAGCGCGCCGTTGCCCACCGGCGGCGTGCTCGAACAGGCCGACGGGACGGCGTGGATGGTCTTCTTCACGCAGAACATGCTCGAGCTGGCGATCGCCATCGCCGAGGAGGACGACGACTACGAGGACTTCATCCTCAAATTCGTGCAGCACTTCTACTGGATCGGCGGCGGCATGGACCGGGTTGGCGACCAGCAGGACGAGCTGTGGGATGAAGATGACGGCTTCTTCTACGACGTGCTGCTGCTGCCCGACGGCAGCGCCACGCGCATCAAGGTGCGCTCGATGGTCGGGCTGCTGCCGCTGGCGGCGGTGACGGTGATTCCCGAGAGCACGCTGACGCGTTTTCCGGCGGTGGCCGCCGAGGTTGGCGCTTTCGTCCGCCGCCATCCCGAGCTGTCGGCCAACATCCACCCCTTCGACAAGCCCGGCGTCGCCGGCCGGCGGCTGCTGTCGGTGCTCAACGAGACGAAGCTGCGCCGCGTGCTCGCGCGCATGCTCGACGAGGAGCGCTTCCTTGGCGACTACGGCATCCGCGCGCTGTCGAAGTGGCACCAGAAGCACCCGTACACGGTGACGGTCGGCGGCGTCGAGTACAAGGTCGAGTACCTGCCCGGCGAGTCGGACAACGGCATGTTCGGCGGTAACTCGAACTGGCGCGGGCCGATCTGGATGCCGGTCAACCTGCTGCTGGTGCGCGCCCTGCTGCAGTACTACGCCTACTACGGCGACGACTTCCGGATCGAGATGCCCACCGGATCGGGCCGCATGGCGACGCTGTTCGAGGTGGCGAAGGAGATTGCCGACCGCCTCATCCGCATCTTCACGCTCGACGCCAACGGCCGCCGGCCGGTCTTTGGCGACGTGGAGATCTTCCGCAGCGATCCGCACTGGCGCGATCACCTGCTCTTCTACGAGTACTTCCATGGCGACAGTGGCTCCGGCCTCGGCGCCAGCCACCAGACGGGATGGACCGGCGTCGTTGCGCGCCTGATCCACCAGTTCCGCACGCTGACGCCCGAGGACATCCTGCACCCCGGTCGTGGTCAGCAGTCGGAGGCACAGGTCGACGCGGCCGCCGCCGCGCAGGTTTAGCGCCGCAAGCCCTGAGCCGCTCGACCACGCTGCTGTCGCCGGCCGCAGCGCGGAACATCGCCGGCGTCAGCGCGTGCTTCTGCAGGAAAGCGCTCGAACTCGGCGCGCTTGCGGCCGGCGATGCGGTCGGCATCGGCGACGTTACCGTCGGTCAGTTCGAGAAGCGGCACCAAGTGTATGCGCCGAGTCGATTATCACCCACCTGTCCATCTCGATGCCGACTGCTGGAACCACCGCGGAAACGGGGCCGCGGTCACGGTAGTCTGACGAACTCGGACCCGAATTCGCTGTAAGCTATTCGGCCGGCGGTCGCGTGGCCGGTGATCTGTGTTTGCAATGGCATGGCTATTGAGATTCGGCGCCGCGCCGGCCGCGCTACTGTAGCGTGATTGCCCGATCGACCCTATTCCCGAGTCCAACCGCAGCATAAGGAGAGACTGACACATGGCAAGGAGCAGTTGGCAGACCGTGGACGGCGCCTTCGCCGCTGCGCCGGACGAGGCGGCGTTCTGGACCGGCAGGACCTTCGACGATTTCCTGTTCCGGCCGCAGAAGACGGATTCGCTGACTCGCCGCAATATCAGCGTGAACTCGCTGCTGACGGCGGGCGTGGCCTTGGATCTGCCGATCGTGTCGTCGAACATGGACAGCGTGACCGGCGCCGACATGGCGCGGGCCATGGCCATGCACGGCGGCATTGGGGTCGTGCATCGTGGGATGAGCATTGCGCGCCAAGCGTCCGAAGTCGCCGTGGTGAAGCGCAGCCAGAGCGCTGTCATCGTCAGTCCGCTGTGCCTGCCGGCGGGCACCCCTATCCGCCAGGCCAGGCGTTTCGCGCGGCAGAATGGCGTCACCGGCATCCTGATCGAGACGGCCAGCGGCTCGAACGTACTGGCCGGCTTGCTCTCGAACCGCGACACACCGGTGCACGGTGCTGACGAAGATCGACCGGTCGACGATTTCATGACACCGCTGTCCCGCTTGGTGACCGGCGCGCCGGACATCTCCACTGACGAGGCCGAACGGCTGATGTTCGAACACCGCATCGAGCGCCTGCCGCTGATCGATGGCGAGAATCGCATCCATGGGCTCATCACGCGCCGCGACATCGATCTCAAGCGCGAACGACCCGGCGCCAGCAAGGACAGCGCCGGCCACCTACGCTGCGCCGCGGCGGTCGGCGCGCGCGGCGATTACCTGGAGCGGGCCGCCGCGCTGCTCGAGGCCGGCGCCGACCTGCTGTTCATCGACATCGCCCACGGCCACTCGGCAATCATGGAGCAGGCGGTCGCCGGGCTGCGCGGCAAGTTCGGCAGCGTGCCACTGGTTTGCGGTAACGTCGCGACCGGCGCCGGCGCGCGCTTCATGCGCGATATCGGCGCCGATGCCGTCAAGGTCGGGGTCGGGCCGGGCCGCGGCTGCCGTACGCGGCTGGAAACGGCGGCCGGAGTGCCGCAGCTGCAGGCCATCCGCGAGGCCTATCTCGCCGTCGGTGACAGCGTGCCGATCATGGCCGACGGCGGCGTGAAAACCGACAAGGATATCTTCCTGGCCCTGATCTGCGGGGCGTCGACGGTGATGCTCGGCAGCGCGCTGTCCGGCACCGACGAGGCGCCGGGCCACGTGATAGAGGATCCGGCGACCCACATGAAGAAAAAGCTCTACCGCGGCATGACCTCGCCCGAGGCCGTAATGGAAACACTGTACGACAGCGGCAGCAGCGAAGAGCTCGACGCGGCGCTCGAAACCCCGCCCGAAGGCCAGGAAATCCAGGTGCCTTACCGCGGCAGCGTCAGCAGCATCCTGCAGCGCATCCGCGGCCACCTGCAGTCATCGGTGAGCTACGGCGGCGAGATCACGCTGGCAGCGGTGCGGGAGAAAGTGCTGCCTGATCCGAGCAGGTTCCTGGTGCCACTGAGCGCGGCCGCGCGCATCGAATCCTACGAGCGCTGAGAGCCCGTGGAAGTGCTTCGATTTGAACGGCGGCGGCGGCGGCCGGTACCGTCGAGGCGAGCGCCATGCACGCTTTCATGGCAGGTCTGCTTTCGCACCGGGACCCGTCGTTGGGCTCGCCTTGAGCAAACGGCTGTTCGGGCCGACGAGGCGTCTGACGGCTCGCACGGATGACGATCGGCTTCGGTAGGATTTGGCCGCCGTTCGAAGCGGTCACTTCTTGACCATTTCTATGACCGCTCCGGGCGCTAAGCGGCTACTGAGTGTTCGCGGTTTGCTGACGGCAATCGACCCAATGCCGACATTCAGAGGATTCAAGGTTCAACGGCAGGTATCTGATCAAAACAGTCGCTCGGGCCGACAACTCACGTACAAGTCTTCGACCAAAGCTGCCATCCAGCAACGCTGCGAACTTAGCCGGTTGTTAACACCCCATACGCATATTCCGCACTTTCCAGGCAGGAGCGAATCCTAAGCTGTTGATTTGCTTGATGCTGGATTTTTCCGACGTTTTGTAGTGCCATAATAGTTCCGCCAGGGCCGCTGGACCTCTTGCTTTTGTTGTACGATCGTGTGCATGTTCATCCGACAGACAAGAACGAGCAACAAGGCGACAGGTGAAGGCTACGTCACCTACCGGCTGGTGCGTACCGAGCGCATCGGTGGCAAGGTCCGTCAGATCACGGTCTTGAACCTCGGCCGCCATTTTCCGATCAAGTCGGAAGACTGGCCGATCCTCTGCAGCCGCCTGGAGCAGTTGCTCAATCCGCAGGCTCTGATCATGGCCTTGGAATGTTCGGAGTCGATTGAGCGGGCCGCGCAGCGCTACCACGCGCAGCTGGTCGCCCGCGCGCCGATGTTGGTGTCGCCGGCTGACGAGGCGGCCGGGTCGGCGGGCGAAGCTCGCCCGCCGGCTGATTTCCAGGAAGTCGATGTGGACTCCCTGCAGATGACGCAACCGCGGTCGGTAGGCGTCGAACACGCCGGTCTGCATGCGGCAAGCGAGCTGGGATTGATCGAGACGCTGAACGACCTGGGCGTCAATGGGGTGATGCAGGCATCGATCCTGGGCAACCTGATCGGGAGAATCGGCCAGCCGGGGTCGGAACTGGCGACCTGGAACTGGCTGCAGCAGCACAGCGCCGTGGGCGAGTTGATCGACGTCGACTTTGGGTCGATGTCCCACATGAGCCTGTACCGCGCCTCGGATGTGCTGATGAAACATCGGGAGGTGATCGAGACGCGTTTATTCCGCACCGCTCAGACACTTTTTGATCTGCAGGAAACGGTCACCCTGTACGACCTGAGCAACACCTATTTCGAAGGCGAAGCCAAGCGCAATCCAAAGGCCAGGCGCGGACGGTCAAAGGAGAAGCGCAGCGACTGCCCGTTGGTGACGCTCGGTCTGGTGCTCGACGGCAGCGGCTTCGTCAGGCGTTCAGAGACCTTCGCCGGCAACGTTTCCGAGCCCGGTACGCTGGCGTCCATGCTGGCCGGACTGGGGGCGCCGGCGGGCGCGCTGGTGGTCATGGATGCCGGCATTGCCACCGACGCCAACGTCGTCTGGCTGGTCGAACACGGCTACCGCTATCTGGTGGTGCGTCGCGGCGGCAGGCGCCAGTTCGATGCGACACGCTCGGTGAGCATCGAGACGGCTGGCGAGGAGTGGTTACATCTCCAGAAGGAGCTGAGTCCGGATGGCCAGGAGCTCTGCCTGTATTGCCATTCGCCGAGTCGGCAGCTCAAGGAAGAGGCCATGCTCGCGCAATCCTGTGGGCGTTTCGAGGCCGGCTTGCAGCAAATGCGCGATGGACTGCAGAAGCCGCGCAGCGAAAAGAGTCACGACAAGCTGCTGGAACGTCTCGGCCGACTCAAGCAGAAGAGCCGCGGTGCCAGCCAACACTACCAGGTCAGGCTGGTCACCGAGGAGTCCGGCAAGACGGTGACGGCGATCACCTGGCAGAAGGTGCCGGTACTCGGCACGATGGCCACGCATCCCGGCGTCTACTGCCTGCGGACCAACGAACTCGCCTGGGATGAAGAGAAACTCTGGCGCACCTACACGATGCTGACCGACCTGGAGAGTGTCTTTCGCAGTCTGAAAGGCGAGCTCGGCTTGCGGCCCATCTACCACCACAAGGAGGTCCGCTCGGACGGCCACTTCTTCATCACCGTCCTCGCCTACCAGTGTGTTCAGTTCCTGCGCGTGAAACTCAAGGCGGCGGGAATTACCGACAGTTGGGCGACCCTGCGCGATATCCTCTCGGTTCAGCGCCGGGTCACCGCCACCTTCAGTCGGCGCGACGGGCACTCCCTGCATGTCCGCAAAGCCACCGTCGCCGAACCCGATCTGATGGCGATCTATCGCGCCCTGGGCATCAGCGCCGCACCAGGAGGGACCAGAAAACTCATCAGCTGAATCCGCGATTACGGGCTTGTAGTGCCACTTGAGTTCTTCTTGGCTCGCAACCAATTGATTCAGTTATAGGTTTAGTGGGGCTTGTTAAAGATGGGTTAGGCCGGTGATCGCCGCTAAGCTGACGTCCGACATGTCTGCGAAATCCGGGGCGATTCCGATGCTCCAGCCTCACTGCCAGTGCCTTCACAATAGACTCGATTGAAGTGGTCTTGAGCCGGGGTTGCCGAGAGCAAGGAGTGCAAGGAAAACATCGCGCCCCTGGGTTGCCGCATCGATCTCGCCTCTCTTCGTTAGCGCAACGAACAATGCAGCAGACGCGGCCTGGCAGTTCAACGAACGCTCCGGGTTGAACTCAATATCAGTGAATCCGTCGAAACGCAGCAGCTGTTCTGCCAATGCTGGCGATTGCTTCAATGCAGACAAGTAGATCCAGTCGTAGAACGCCGTTAAAGGTCGCGTCGGCCAATCCTCCCCATCGAGCCGAAATCCAACAAGGTCGCCGCTTCCACTCAATCGAGAATCCTTTTTTGCTTCCCGCGGCGTCTTGTTCAAGAGGTCGAGGTAGGGGCCGCCATGGCGAAATACCTTGCCAGATTGAAAGGCGTTCTCAACCGTTGTCCGCAGGCCGTTAGGCATCACGAACGGCAGGTTGAATGCACTCAACTTCACCCCCAGCGGATCTTCGGATTTTGACGATATTTCCAAGATGTGCGCGATGTTTCGTTTCTCTGCGGCTTCATGGAGTGAGCGGATGGATTTCTGCTTTTGCGACACAGCCATGCCCGCCACCCATTTGAACTCGATGTCAACAGGCGAAACGAGGCCTCGCCCATTTAAGCAAGGTGTGTAGACGGGGCGACTAGCCATATGATCTCCTTGAGCCGCGATTCATCGTGAGCGGCTAGATATTGAGCGCTTCACCGCTTCGACAATCAAAAACGCCAGTGCAAAAATCGAGCGGCAGGTAATGCTTGATCAACACCTCTGAGTTCCAAGCGTTGCTGATTTGGCGGAAAAGAAAAGGGTCGCCGACCTGATCAGGATACAGTGTCGGGTACCTGGTCGGACCTTTATCACACGGGTGCGGAGGCGAGAAAGGCGTGACCATGTCCCAGTTGATTCCCATCGAAGGCAGGTCGTCCCTAAGCGCCACGAATCCCGATGCAGCATTCCCCAAGGAATAGTCGACCTCTCCCAAGGTTACGGCCTTCAATGAGAAACGGAGCCACACCGCCTGCGGGCAGCTCCAACGAACCCTTTGGAAAAACCAGGAATTGGGTATGAAGCTCAACCGGACGTAGCGGTCTCTCCCGAGACGGGCATCGCAACTTCTCGAGAAATCATTGGCGAGCATATAGGCGTCACTGATTCCCAGTGCGCCGAGGCCAGCCCAGCTATACAAGCCGCCGGCGCGACGAATCGGCGCTAGGTTGCGGATGTCGGTGAAGTGCCACAGATGGCCGACGCCGTTATCGGACAAATGGCGTTCTGTCACGATGCCGCGAGACCAGGTAGGCTCTAGGCCAGCTGCACCCGCATTGATTTTCTTGGCCCAAGTCCGCAACCATTCCGCTCGGCAGGGGAGTGTCTGAGTGTAATGCGCCCGTCTCGCTTCGGCCCATTTCTCATGAAACTCCAGACCGCAAGTAGAATAGATCTCCTCGTCGAAGGAAGGCTCGCCGATACGAGTTGCAAAATCCCCGTTGCGGTCGGCAACAAGCTTGGCTCTGAGCTGCCCGGCCTGTTCCGTTTGCTGGATATAGCGACGGATTTCCTGCAAGAGATCGGACGCCGAACCTGCGGCCCGCCGGGTTGTGCCGTCAATCTTTTTCCAGTAGTTCAGCCGCCAAGGGCCATTGGGCTCACAACTGAATTCTGCTCGGCTCAAGCGATCAATGCTTCCGTCCCCGAGCAATATGAAGGGGCGATTCCAGTCCGAGTACTCCCTCTTCTTGCGGTCAAGCAACGCCCAGCCCTTTAGATGTGAGTAGCCTAGCCAGAAATCGTGTTTCTTCAAGAGCCCTTCGAGTTCGGCCAGGTCGGCTCGATCTTCCTCGATCGGCACGAGGAGGGAAGCTGAACGAGGATCGAGTGCGTCAGTTGCCCACGGTTCGACTCCCTGCGTTACCGGATAAGTTCGCTCGTCGGCGACGCGTAGCGCCTCCTTCAGCAGGTGAAGATCAGATAGGCTTCGGATAGACGTGGTCATCTGACGTTGTGGGTATTTCGGGGACAGGGTATTTCGGGGACAGGGGTATTTCGGGGACAGCATACTCAATTCATCACTGCAACCCCAAACTTCCGAAAAGTGTGGACCCGGGTAGGGCATGCAGCGGTGCGGATTAGCTATTCGGTTCCGATAGCTCCGGGCCAGTCTGCTCAGATGATCTTGTTTAACGGGTACTCGACAATTCCCTCGGCACCGAGCTTCATCAGTTCCGGAACAATGCTTCGAACCTTCATTTCCGGGAGGATGGTTTCGATCGAAACCCAGTCGGAATTGTGCAAATGGGCAACCGTCGGGTTGTTGAGGCTGGGGAGGATGCCGACATTATGGAGCAGCCACCCCACTCGTCCGCCGGGCTTGGCGACGCCGCCGCCCCTGTTCTTTCTGGCGAGCTCATTCTGTGAGCCTATAGCGCCCTACACTGCGGCTCATGCCCCAACCCCATGAGCCCGTGCGATGAGTTTACATTTCCTCCTGAAAGCCAAAGCCCGTACCCTGTCCGTGGTTCAGGTCCTGGCGATGAGTGACGACGACGCGTTTACCCTGTTCCGCGAGGCGCGCTGGGGCGACGGGGAGGAAGTGGTCTGCCCGCACTGCGGCATGGCGCACCGGCACTACTTTCGCCCGGCCCGCAAGATTTGGCGTTGTGCGGGCTGCCAGGAGGATTTCTCGGTCACGTCCGGAACGATTTTCGCCTTCCACAAGCTGCCGCTGCGCCTGTACCTGGCGGCCGTGATCCTGTTCACCAACGCCGTGAAGGGCATTTCCGCGCTGCAGGTGGGTCGCGACCTGGGCGTGTCCCACAAGACTGCCTACGTGCTGTTGCACAAGATCCGGGAGAGCCTGCTGGTGGGCCGGGAGGAATCCGCTCTGCAGGGCGAGATACACGTGGATGGCGCGTATGTCGGCGGGAAGGTCCGGCCGGAGAACAAGAAGGAAGACCGGGTAGACCGGCGCCTGGCAGAGAATCAAGACCCGGACAAGCGCTGCATCCTGGTGATGCGTCAGGCGCACACCGAGGCGGAGGTAGAGGCCGGCAACGCCGGGGCCAAGAAGACGCTGACCTTCATCGTCAAGAATGAGAACCAGGCCGACCTCGGCAAACTGGCGCCAGCCTACATCGCGCCAGGTGCGGTGATCTGTGCCGACGAATCGGACGCCTACGACCGGCTCCCTGCCAAGTACGAGGTTCGCCGGGTGAACCACGGCAAGGAGTACCGCGCCGATGACGGCACGACCAACAACCTGGCGGAATCGTATTTCTCCCGCTTCCGCCGTTTCCACATCGGCCAGATCCACAAGGCGGCTCCGAAGTACCTCGACAACTACGCCAACGAGATGGCCTACCGGGAAGACACCCGGCGCTGGAGCAACGGCGACATCTTCCGGGACATCCTCGGCAAGTGCGCCCGTGCCCTGGTGAGTCGGGATTGGTGCGGGTACTGGCAGGGCAACCACCGACTGGGGGAAAGCCTGGCGGTGTGAAAGCGTCAGGCGACCGCCCAGGTGGCGCCGTGCCCGTCACGGCCGGCAGGGATCAGGGTGCCGCTACGCTCCAGGCGATGCACGACGCCAATGGCGTTCTTCCGCATCTGCTCGATCATGACGGTGGTCGCTTCCAGACCCCGGCGTGCCGTCAGCGCTTCGCCGATCTGGCGGCTGCTCAGCGCTGCGCCTTGAGCCTCGCGGAAGATGTCCAGAACCAGGCGTTGGCATTCCCCCGGGCGGAAGAAACGGTTCCGCATCCGGTGGGCCTTGACCCGGATCGTCCGCAGGTCGATCTCCGGGGAAAACAGCTTGAGGGTGGCGTCAAGGTGGGCCAGATCATCCGCCAGACGATCCATTTCCTTCTGATGATGCTCGATCAGCCCAGCCAGTTCGGCGCGCTTGCTGATCAGGGCCGTAACCACGTGGCTCTCCGCCATGAACAATGCTCCTGTTCGTTGAAAACAAGAGAATTTTCGCCGGGCTGAGCGTCAGCCGCTGGGGGTGGCTGCTCCATAATGCCGGGAAAGAGGACGAAGGGGTACGTCCCAGTTTCTTGAAGTAGGCCTCGACTGTGTCTATGCTGAAAGGGAGACGTTGGTTCGCTCCCGCGTTTGCTGAGGCAATTTGCGACCTTCAGAGGTGATGGTGGTGTGGTGCTACGTGCCACGACTACTCGGTAGTGTATATGCATGCAGGTTTCGGGGTCAGAGCGCAAGACGATTCTTGCCATCACAGAGTTGGAGGGCGCACTGATAGCTGCACCGGCGTCAATCCCGCGACGCGCGTTACTTCAGATTTGTCGTCATGTAACGGCAACAGGATGGGCAAATTCACAGAGGGGATCCTAATGAAAGCGATCTGGGAGGTCGAAAGCAGTCCCGTCCACCGCGCAATATGGGAGCGCGGCGTTGGCCTTGAGGCATTTGACAGCGCAGCCATGGAGCTTCCAGCATCGGTTCGTGCCGTTATGGAGCGGAGTCTTGCCGTCGTTCGTCGTTACAAGGAGAATCGATCGTTGTACGGAACAGATGGCTCCGTTACGCAGGAGGTCGTTGCGGATCTTGCGGCGGCAGGCTATTGGGGGCTGCGCGCCAGTCCCGCATACGGTGGCTATGGCGCTAACTTCCAGGCGCTGATGCCGTTCCTCACCGAGATGGTGCTCATCGCCCCTCCGGTGGCTGCGCTGATGGCGTGTCAGGCATACATCGGGCCGATCGGTCTGCTGGAAGCATTCGGCACCCCGGAACAGAAGGAGCGGCTGCTGCCACCCCTGGCCACTGGGCGACGTCTCGGCGCATTTGCCGTGACAGAACCAGGCACTTCCTCCGATTGGGGAGCGATCCGCACCTTGGCCCGTCCCGACGGAGATCGGCTCCTCGTGTCCGGAGAGAAGCTGTTCATCACCAACGCCGGCCCCGGGCGGACCATCGGCTTGCTGTGCTTGATCGACAGACGGCACGAGATGGTACTGATTGAGCTTCCGGAGAATGAGGACGAGCGGTTCCGGACCGTCACCTACGGCCTGAAAGCCCTTGCGCACATGAAGAATGTCGGGCTCGTGTTCGATAATCTTCCCGTGCCTGCCGCGAACGTGCTCCATTCGCCTCGGGGTGATGGACGTGCTATCGCCTACCACGCACTGAACTGCGGTCGCACTGCGGTGTGCGCAGGCTCTGCCGGGCTGCTGCGCATGATCGCGGGAAGCCTCATTCCTTGGGTACAGCAGCGGCGCACATTCGGGGCGCCGATCGGTGCCCGCGAGCTTGTTCAGCGCCGCCTGGGTTGGCTGGCGGGGCGCATCGTTGCGTGCGATGCCATGATCGCCTGGGTTGCGCGACTGCTCGACGAAGGCTATCGCGGCGAGTTTGAATCCGTGACGGCGAAGATCTTCGGTAGCGAATCGGTCAAGGACGCCACCGTCGACGTGCTGCTAAAAACGCATGGTGGCCGAGCGCTGCTCGAAGGCAACCTCTTCACGGAAATGCTCTCGGACTTGCTTGCTCCCACTGTCTATGAGGGCGAGAACGAAATCGTGACCCTGGGTTACTTTCAATCGCTGGCCCGTGTGCATGGCGAGCACTATCTTGCCCCGATTGCGGCGGCTATGAAGGAGGGCGAGGGAGCCACCGCCAAACCCCCCGGCGCGTCGAACCTTTGGGCGGCTGGCCGCCACGTCGCAGCCTATGGGGCGTGGCTTGTCGGCGAAGAGGTCCATCACGCACTGGGGCGGTTCCGGCATCGCCTGACTGCCGATCCTGTCGAACTCGCTGGCGTCGCACTCGAATTGCTCGGAGACATGGCGCTGGAGATCAGTGCCGCGTTGAGGCATTTTGGGGCATCCGTTGCGCAGCGACAGGCGCTGGTGTTCGACCTCGCCCGTCGCGCTCAGTGGGCAACCGTGATGCTCGTCGTCAGCCGCTACGCCGAATGGCAGCGCGACCCATTGGTTCGACAGGCCGGAATCTGTGCGGCGCTGGAGTTCGGTGCGCGCCTGACGGATTCTCGTCCGACGGGAGAGGCTTACCAGTTGCTCACCGAACTCGGGTGCGCGGTCGGCGAAGACCGCTTTGCTCTCGTCACTGGCGCTGATCGAGGTGTAGTCGCAATGGCTTAAGGCGAATTTCAGGTGCTATTTATCCCAACCGGTCCAGGAATTCCGTCATTCCCGCGTAAGGGGCAACCCAGTCCCGACTCAGTACGGCATCGGGCGGAATGGTGTGTACACTTACTTGCGCGAAGATGACGGTTGTTGCTCGGTATCCTTATTGTGCGGAGTCGCCTTGGATCGGGATGGCGGCAGTCGAGGCGGTGAAGGGCGTAGATACCAAGGGCTCTGCAGCCGTTGTGCTCAGACAAGAACGGTATCTTGGAGAAGTTCGTTTTTTAGGAGATGACAATGAAACGCATGGGCATCAAGGGTGGGATCGTCGTGGCGCTGCTTGCAGCATTGACGGACGTCATCGGCGCTGAGCGCATCGATGTCGGAAAGATCGAATACGAAACGAACTGCATACTATGCCACGGCAGGGATTTGCGCGGCGGGGCCTATGTCGATATGCTCAAGGTGTTAGTTCGCGCCGCTATAAGGCCATTTCGGTGGCGGCGTAATGAGGCCACTGGACTCGCGGCGCAATGAGGCCAGAGCAATCGCGGCACAATAAGGCCACGTAGAAGGCAAGTAGAGGCGGTTTTGGACTTCCGATTGTGTAACCTCTGGCAATTTTGCCGGGGGCAGGCGCAATGGCTAACAGGAAGTTCGAAATGTACGAAATACGACAAATGATTCAACGCCTGCGACTGGGCGAAAGCAATCGGGCGGTCGCCCGAGCACAGGGGGTCGGGCGCGACACCGTCGCACGTGTGCGAGACATCGCCGCCGCGCAGAACTGGCTGGAGGCGACGAGCCCGCTGCCGGACGACGCGACGATGGCGCGTTACTACCAGACGGCGGGCGGCGGGGCGGTCAAGAACGCGAGCCACCTGTCCACTGTGGAGCCCTTTCGCGAGAACGTTCTCGAGTGGCACCGTCAGGGCATTGCCGTGAGCAGCATCCGCCAGGCGCTGGCCCGCCGGTACGGCTACGGCGGCAGCGTGCATGCCGTCTATCGCTTCCTGCGTAGCGAAGCGGCCCCCGCCCCGGTGGCGACCGTGATGCTCGACTTTGCCGTCGGCGAACAAGCGCAGGTCGACTTCGGTTCGGGACCGCTGATCACCGACCGCCATTCCGGCGAGGTGTTCAAGACCTGGTTCTTCGTCATGACCTTGTCGTGGAGTCGGCACCAGTACGCCGAAGTGGTGCGCAACCAGAGCGTCGAGACCTGGCTGGCCTGCCACCGGCACGCCTTCGAGTGGTTCAACGGCGTCCCGCGCAAGGTACGGATAGACAACCCGAAGTGCGCGATCACGCGCGCCTGCTACTACGAGCCGACGGTGCAGCGCGCCTACGCCGAACTCGCGCTCGGCTATGCCTTTGTAATCGACCCCTGTCCGGTCGCGGACCCGGCCAAGAAAGGCCGCGTGGAGTCGGGAGTCAAATATGTCAAGGGCAACTTCATGCCGCTGCGCGAGTTTCATAGCCTGGCGCACGCGAATGCGCAATTAGAGGCGTGGATTCAGGGCGAGGCAGGCAATCGCCTCCACGGCAGTACGCGTGAGCGGCCGCTCATGCGCTTCAACGAAACCGAGCAAGCGCTGCTGCAGCCGCTGCCCGCCGTCGCGCCAACGTGCCCAACCTGGGCTAAGGCCAAGCTGCACGGCAACGGCCACGTCCAGCATGCGTATTGCCACTACTCAGCGCCGTTTCGCCTGATCCACCAGACGCTGTGGTTGGAAATCACGCCGGATGTCGTACGCCTCTATCACGAGCACGAGCTGGTGGCGATCCATCCGCGCCTGTTCAAAGCGGGTACGCGGTCGACCGTCGCGGATCATCTGCCACCCGACGCCCAGGCTTACTTCATGCGCGATCCGCAGTGGTGCTTGACCCAGGCCACGGCGGTCGGGCCGGCTTGTCGGGCGGTCGTCGAGAGCTTGTTCGCGAAGCGTGTGCTCGATCAGCTGCGCGCCGTCCAGGGCTTGCTGCGCTTGGCCGATCAGTTCGGTCGCAACCGACTCGACGCGGCGTGTAGCCGCGCGCTGAACTTTGGTACGCCGAGCTATCGCACGATCAAGCAGATCCTCCAGACCGGACTCGACCAGCAGCCGGAGTTGATCGACGCGCCGACGCTGGAAGCGCCCTATCTGAGTGGCGGCCACTTCCGCCGCCAACCCTCCGATCTGTTGCATTGAGCCGCCGCACGGCGCGCCGCTCCTTGCTCATCCCTTATCTATCTGGAATCCTCTCATGAATCCCATGCTCCCACTTGAACCCCTGCTCATGCAACTGCGCCTGTCCGGCATCCTCGACTCGCTCGAGGCGAGAAACCGTCAGGCGATCGAGGCCAAGCTGGCCTACACCGACTTCCTGGCGTTGCTGGTCGAGGACGAAGTCGCCCGTCGTGATCAGCGTCAGTTTGCCCAGCGCCTGCGCAAGGCGCAGGTGGTCGGCGACAAGACTCTGGAACGTTTCGATTGCAGCCACAGTCCGTCGGTCAATCACGCCTTGATTGCCGAGCTGGCAACCTGCCGATTCGTCCTCGAACAGGCGCCGGTTCTGATCGCCGGTCCGACCGGTACGGGCAAGTCTCACCTGGTCCAGTCGCTCTGCCATTGCGCACTGCGCGCCGGCCATGAGGTGCTGTTCATTTCGCACGCCAAGCTACTGGCTCAGCTGCACGCGGCGCGGGCGACCGATTCCTTTGAGCGCAAGCTGCGTCAGTTGGCCCGCGTCGATGTGCTGGCCATTGATGACTTCGGGCTGCGTCCTATGCGCTCGCCGCAGGATGAGGATTTCCACGATCTGATTGATGCCCGTTATGAGCGCGCGACCACCTTGCTGACCAGCAATTTGCACTTCGACGAGTGGGGCGCGGCGTTTCCCAACAAGTTGATGGGGGCGGCGACGCTCGACCGTTTGCGCGACCGTGCTTATCAGATCATTCTCGACGGCGAGACCCGGCGCAAACCGCGGCCCCTGCCGGAAGCCCGGTCGCCCGTCCAGGCCACGGCGGCCAGGGACGCTTCCAAGCCTCCCCCGGCCGCACGTTAGACCCTCAGCGGCGAGCAAACCCTGGGGCGCCGCCCCAGACCCCGCACTCGCCGTGAGGCAGCCGCCGGGGATGAAAAAACATCCCCGACAACTGCCGTCAGCGTCTGCGACCTCCAGGGCGTCAAGGGGCTTTCGCGGCATAAACGCCAAACAGCCGGCATTTATTCCACGGTCCCCTGGACACCCTTCCGGTCGCCACTTGCCACGTTGCAAAAAGACTGAAAACGGCGTAAAACCGACCCGTCCGAAACCGCTAAAACAGCCACTTCTGCTGGCCACATTACGCCGCGATTCGCTGGCCTTAATGTGCCGCAAATTGACACAAGGTAAGTCCCGGTGATCTTACTCAGTTGTCGCGGAAGAACGGCGGGACCTTTCCGGTCGAACGTGTTTATGCCGTGATTGACGGTCGGCAGGAACTCAAGGCCCACGGCGCTCGGGAGATGCCGATCTGGGGTAGAGACTACCAGGTGAGGGCCTCGCAGTACTACGTCGACGTGCCCTATGATTCGGAAGCCTACGTTCGCGGCCGAGTTCTGGCGTTGATTGACTACTTGAACAGGATGCAGAGCAAGTAGATCGGTGGCGTCCGGACAGCAAACTCTGATTCGGCAGCCAACCGACGTGCTGTTGCCGATGCTGGCTAGCGGCGCCCCTCATGCTGGCTTTGCCTTGACACGAACGGCTCTCGACGGGTTTCGCCAGCGAGCGGCGGGAAGTTCAGGCCGGTGAACGCCAGCAGATCTCTGGTTGGTGTCGGCTTCGGCCTCATCGCCTACCGCATGTGGGGGGTTTTCCGCTCTTTTTTCGGCAGCTTGCGCACGTTTCTCCGATCGACCTTTTGAGCAGTCGGGCGCTATGAGCGTGCGTCTTTGTTACCGCGTTGCTCGCGGTACGCCGGCGATGGAGCATCGTTCCCCAGATTCTTGTCAGCTCGCGCGAATTGCTGATGCTGCGGCTGGGCGTTCACGATAGGGGTCGGCGGGGTGTACAGGGCGACCGACGACGCGCCACCGCGCCTCGGCGATCAGAACGAAAACCGCTGGAAGAACCCCTTGGCGTCCCAGTCGCACAGCTTCTTGCCCACGGGGTAAAGGGCTTCGCCGGCGAGAATCCGGTAAGGGGCCGACCATTGCTCACCGGTGCGGGCGGAAAACTCTCGGGTGGCGCAATTGAGCGTGCTGTCGGTCCCCGGGTCGCTTGCCTCGAACGCCGTGTACAGCTTGAACGTCGCGACATCATTCTTCATTTGCACCGCCGCCTCGTCGAGGTAATACGGGGATCCTTCCACCTTGACCCGGGTTCCCGGCGCGCTGTCGGCACACTGGCCGACAGCGGCTGCGGATAGGGAAAGGGCTGCCAGAAGGCACTTCGCGAGGGGATTCAACTTGATCAGCATGTTTGGCATTCCGCTTTCGGTTGCAGGAGGGAGCGGGACGTTCCCGGAATGGACGTGGAGCGGGGCAGTCGCTTGCTCCCCGGCGAGTATAGGTGGCCGCGTCCACCGCGGTCAATCGGCACCGGAGAATGGCGAGCAGATCGCCGCTCGCAGACTGCCTGACGCGAGGACCGTTCGCGGCGTGAATCTGCTCGTTGCTGTGGCGCCGTGCGCGGTGGAACCGATCAGGGTGCGAGATCGAAAACCAGGACTTCGGCATCGTCGCCACCGCCCAGCCGCAGACTGTTTTCGTTGGCCAGCAGGGCGGCGTCGCCGGCGCGCAGGGTCTGGTCGTTGACCGTCAGGCTGCCGCGCACCAGATGCACGTAGGCCTTGCGTGCCGGGTCGAGCGGCAGGGTGGCGGATTCCTCGCCGGTGAATAATCCTGCGTACAGCGCGGCGTCGGCATGGATGGTCACCGAACCATCGGCGCCATTCTCCGAGGCGATCAGTCGCAGGCGGCCACGTTTTTCGGCCTCGGGGATCGTCTTCTGCTCGTAGCCAGGGGCAATGCCCGTTTCGCGCGGTTCGATCCAGATCTGCAGGAGGCAGGTCCACGCGTCGGGCGCCTGATTGAACTCGCTGTGGCGGACGCCGCTCCCGGCGCTCATCCGCTGCACATCGCCGGGCGGAATGGCGGTGCCGTTGCCCATGCTGTCACGATGGGCGAGCAGGCCGGCCGTGACATAGGTGATGATTTCCATGTCGCGGTGGCCGTGCATGCCGAAGCCGCCGCCCGGCGCGATCAGGTCGTCGTTGATGACGCGCAGGTTGCCCCAGCCCATGTGAGCCGGGTCGTGATAATCGGCGAACGAGAACGAGTGGTGGCTTTGCAGCCAGCCGTGGTCGGCATGGCCGCGGTCCGCGGCGAGGCGCAGGGTCAGCATGTGGTGTCTCCTGTGGTCGATGGAGGGACTTACTGCCGGATCGCCTCGATGGCGATGTCGATGCGCACCTCGTCGCCGACGTTCGGCGCATACTTGCCGGCATTGAAATCCGAGCGCTTGACGACGGTCCAGGCGTTGGCGCCGATCGCGTCCTTCTTCAGCATCGGGTGGGGCATCGCCTGGAACGAGGTGACGGTCAGCGTCACCGGGCGGGTCACGCCCTTCAGCGTCAGCTTGCCTTCGATGGCAACCGGCTTGTCGTCGGCGAAGATCACGCGGGTCGACTGGAAGGTAGCCGTGGGGTAGCGCGCGGTATCGAGGAAGTCTTCGCCCTGGATGTGCTCGTCGAAGATCGTCGATCCGGTGTCGACCGAGCGGGCATCGATTTCCATATCCACCGTCGCCGTTTTCGCGGCCTTGTCGAGCACCACCTTGCCGGTGGTCTTGTTGAAGCGGCTGAGTTGCGTCGAGTAGCCGAAATGGCTGTAGGAGAAGCGCGGGTAGGTATGGTTGGCGTCGACCACGTAGGTCTCCGGTGCGGCGAGCGCCGGGGTGCTGGCGACGGCGGCGAGGGCAATGGTGGCGAGGGTGGCGAGGGTGGCGGCGGGGTGGATCGATTTTTTCATGTTGAGGCTCCTGTGGGGGTTGAGGCTTACTTGCCGGCTGCGCTGATGCGAAACCGGATCTGGACGTCGTTGGCGACGACGTCGAACTTGGCCCAGCTGCCTTCGCCGATCGCGAAATCGGCGCGGCGGATGGTGAAACTGCCGTCGAAGACGCCGCTGTTGCCCTGCGCCGTGAAGGTGGCGGGGACGACGACATCCTGCGTGCGGCCCTTGATGCTCAACTGGCCGGCGACTTCGTAGCGGTTGCCGCCGAGCGCCTTGACGCTACCGGAGACGAATCGGGCCGTCGGGAAGGCGCGGGTGTTGAACCACGCCTTGCCGGCGACCTCTTCGTCACCTTCCGCCGCGCCGGTATCGACGCTGGCCAGTTCGACATCGAAAGCGGCGCGGGCGGCGGCCGGCTTCGCCGGGTCGAAAGCGATCTGACTGGAAAAGCGCTTGAATCTGCCGTCGACGGCGACACCCATCTGCTTGTAGGTGAACTGGATGCTGCTCTTGTCGGCCTGGACCTGGGTGTATTCGACGGCGTGGGCGGACAGGGCGGCAGCCAGGGCGCAGGCGAAGGCGAAGGCGAAGGCGAGTCGTTTCATCTCAGTTCTCCCGGGAATGGACGGGCAACATGCGGGTGAGAATGTCGTCCTTGTCGATGAAGTGATGTTTCAGTGCGGCGCCGACATGGCCGACGATGGTCACGGCGAAGAGCAGGTTGAGGCTCATGTGGACGGTCTGCAGCAGGTCGCCCAGTTCCTTGTTCTTGCTCAGCAGATCGGGGATCGGCAGGACACCGAACCACACCGTCTGGAAGCCCTTGGCCGAACTCATCAGCCAGCCGGAGAGCGGAATGGCGAACATCAGCGCGTAGAGGAGGAAGTGACCGGTGTGGGCGGCGAACTGCAGCGCTCGCGGCATGCTCGCCGGCAACGCGGGGGGGCGATGCGTGAGGCGCCAGAACAGCCGCACCCAGACGAGCAGGAAGGCGGTGACGCCGGCCCACTTGTGCCAAGAATAGAGTTTCAGCTTCTCGGGCGAGAGCGGCAGGTCCTGCATGTAGAAACCCAGCGCCAGCAGTCCGAAAAAGAGAACGGCCATCAGCCAGTGCAGGGCCTTGGCGGTGGATGTGTAGCGCTCGCTCATGCAGTACCTCCTGACGGCGGAAAAAATGAATAGGCGTCCATGGCGATGACGTAGTCGTCGATGCCGGCGTGGAAGCGTTGCACCCTTGCCCTTTCGCCACCGGCACCGAGCGAGACAAACAGCGGCAGCAGATGTTCCTCGCTCGGGTGCGCCTGGACGGCGCCCGGCGCCTGCTGGCGATAGGCGAGCAGGGCGGCGATGTCGTGGCTGGCGAGGCGATCCGCGATCCACTCGGAGAAGGCGCGGACATAGGCGCGGGTCTGCCCGGCCTGACGCGCGGCGAGTTGATAGTCGCGCAGGTTGTGCGTGACGTTCCCCGAGCCGATGATCAGGAAGCCCTGAGCGGCAAGCGGTGCCAGCGCCTGGCCGAGGCGCCACGCCTGTTGCGGACCGCCTGCGCTCTGGATGGAAACGGGGACCACCGGTACGTTGGCCTCGGGAAACATCAGGCGCAAAGGGATCCAGGCGCCGTGGTCGAGGCCGCGGCCGGGATCTTCCTGGACCGGCAGAGCGGCCGCCGCAATCGCCTTGACAATCTCGCGCGAGGCTTCGCGGCAACCCGTCGCCGGATAGTCCAGGGCATACAGTTCCTCCGGGAAGCCCTGGAAGTCGTGAATGGTGTGCGGGCGTTCGGCAAAGCCGACGGTCGGCACCGGCGTATCCCAGTGCGCGCTGACGATGACGATGGCGCGCGGCAGCGGCAGCCCGCCCACCGCGGTGGCCATTGCCGCACCGGCGGCACCCGGTCGCAGGGCAAAGCCGGGGGAACCGTGGGGGACGAAGAAAACGGGTAGGGCAGGTGTCATTCGGGCAACTCCTCAAGCGATGGCCGTACTCTAAACGTCCAGATTGCTCGGAAATAGCCGACAATCGGCAAATCTTTATTGCGAAAGAAGCAACAATGGACCGGCTGGAGGCAATGCACCTCTTCATGCGCGTGGCCGAACTCGGCAGCTTTTCGGCCGTGGCGCTGCAACTCGGCGTCGCCCGCTCGGTGGTGACACGGCAGATCGCTGCGCTGGAGAACCACCTCGGGGTCAAGCTGATGGCCCGCAGTACGCGGCGGCTGGCGCTGACCTCAGCCGGTGCGGCGTATCTCGAGAAATGCCGGGTCATCCTGAATCTGGTCGACACCGCCGAGGCCGACGTTGCCGAGGAACGCCTGACGCCGCGCGGCAACATACGCATCAGCCTGCCGCTCAGTTACGGCATCAAACGGCTGGCGCCCTTGCTGCTCGACTTCTCGCAACGCCATCCGGAGGTCAGCCTGGACATGGATTACAGCGACCGGCGCATCAACCTGATCGAGGAGGGCATCGATCTCGCGATCCGTATCACGCGCCGGCTCGACCCCGGCGACGTGGCGCGCAAGATCGGCAGCAGTCGCCTGCTGGTCGTCGCCGCTCCCGATTACCTTGCCCGCCATGGCCGACCGCAACACCCGGCGGAACTCGCGCATCACGAGTGCCTGGGTTATTCGGGCAGTGGCGCGGCACAAAGCTGGCACTTCCTCGTTGACGGCCAGTTGCAGACCTACCTGCTGCGCAGCCGAATCAACGCCAACAATGGCGACGTGCTGAGCGAGGGCGCGGCGCTGGGGCTGGGCATCACCCTGCAGCCGGATTTCATCGTCGCCGACCTGCTCGCCGTCGGCCGGGTCGAGCAGATTCTCGCGGATTTTCCGATTCCCGAACTCGGCATCTACGCCATGCTTCCCGGCAACCGCCATGTCTCGCATCGGGTCCGGGTGCTGATGGACTTTCTGGCGGCGAACGCCGATGCCGCGTGACCGCGCCGCCCGTTCACCGCACTGTCGCGACGCAGACCGGCAGTGAGAGCGCCTGCAGCACTTCGCCCGTCCGGTTGTCATGGATGAAGGCGGCGAGGCCCAGTTTCGTCGTGTTCCATTGGGCGTCAAGCTCCAGCGTGCGGGGGACTGTCTGCAGCGTGCCGTCGGCGCGCAGCGGGAAGGGTGGCGACCAGTAACGCACGACATGGTCGTGGCGCAGCGTCGCCCCGCGGTTTTCGCCGCGGCGCACACTCGATTCGAGACGGTCTTCGTAGAGCACGAGCACGCCTTGCAGGCTGTTCCGGCCATCCTCGCCGGCCGGCGCGCGGAACTGGGCGTCGACGGCGAGCGCTCCGGCTTCGCCGCCCTTCATCGCCAGGCGGATGTCCGCGCGGGCGGGCTGACGATTGATCTGACGCAGCCGTTGCTCGAAGCTGGCTGCATCGTGCCAGCCACGCAATTCGCGCATGCCGACGAATACCTCGGGGGTGTAGACGACGGGACTCGGCGAGCGCTGTCCCAACTGGCGCTGGCGTTCGCTGAACTGCGCCTGGGCAAAGCGGTCCTGCCAGCCGATGTAGTCCCAGTAATCGACATGCAGCGACAGCGGTACGACCTGCTCGGGTCCGTAGCGCGCTGCCAGCGTACTCAGCCAGCGGTCGGCAGGCGGGCAACTGCTGCAGCCTTCCGAGGTGAACAGTTCGACCAGCGCCACCGTATGCGGCGGGCTACTGCGCTGGCAGGTGCTTGCCGGAGCGGCGTCGAGAGCGCCGCAAGCCAGGGCGAGGAGCAGCGGACTTGTCAGGGAATGCCAGGACATGGAAGCCTCCACGATTTGCGATGGAGCTTCGTCGTCGCCAGGGTGGGAATACTTACGGTTCGCGCGACGGCGGTGATGCTGCCAACGGTCCACGCAATACGTATCTGCAGCTGGTGGGTTCTCCCGTGCCGCAAAGTGATTGCCGAAGGCATTCCCTTCTGCTCACTCGCGCCCGAGCCAAGACACACCAAGACGGACGCCAACAAACCGAAAGCCCTGGATAGCCCGGCCGTGCGTGGCCGAATGACGGGAACGCATGGCAACCGATGCGGCGAAGGCCCTCTACAAGGGTCCTGTATCCACTGTCGAATGCGTTCATGCCTTGGCCCGCAAGCGCGGTCCGAATCGGTTACTCGTTCACGCGTTGGCGAGAGTGAGGGCCATCGCGGGATCGCCAAATGATCTTCGACCACATCGAACGGTTTCTGCGTATATTCTGACCGCCAGGGAATTCGCCCGCACAATCCTCAGTCGTGTGGTAGTGCCGGCCGTGTGGCTGGGGAATCTGCGGCGCCGAAATGAGGAATTCACACCTCGACGCTCCCACCATAAGAAATTTCGTTCCACAATTTCTTGCCGCAACATACAATCCTAAGACCTTAAGCTCATCTTGCATATGGTTACCTTAGTCGTCCCCGAATGGAGCATGACATGTTAATTGCGACAACGCGAAATCTGGAAAGCCGACAAAGGCCTGTCGTCGACCATGGCAACCAACCTGACCCTCAGGACTGGTTCGGCGAAGAGTTCGGCGATGGACTGCGATTTGCGATGGCGACGCCAGCAAAGGGTGGAAGTGACTGGGATGTGAGGCTGCTGGTCGAGGAGGGCAGTATCTCTTCGGGCATTGAGAGCGCATTGCGTGCTCCTCGTGGGGCTTGCGTTTGCTACGTTCACGGCATCAACAAGCGCTTTGAGCAAACCCTGGAGCAAGCCTCGGAGATAGAAAGAAGTTATGGAGTCGACGTTTTTTTGTTTTCATGGCCGTCGTTTATCGTGCCCACGGCAAACGATCCCGAGGGTCTCGAAGGTCTCGTTGAGCGATACAGGAGGGCGCGCAGGAACGCGGAAGCGTCCGGTGATTGTTTTGATGACTTCTTGCAGCGCATAGTCCAACGAGCCCCGCCGAGATCCACGAGTTCGCCTACAGTCAATCTGTTGCTGCATAGTGAAGGCAACTTCCTTCTTGAGAGCTACATCAAGAGTGCTGCTTTCAGCGGCGATGAAGTCCGGGCGTTTACGAACATCATCCTGAGTCAGGCTGACCTCGACTATGATGGCCATCGAGAGTGTTTGAACAGGCTCGCGTCAGCCGGCTCCTCGGTCTACGTCACAATTAACACAAATGACAGTACGCTTCGCAAAGCTGAGAAGCCGAATGACGGGAAGCGACGTCTTGGCAACACCCGGCCGGAAGCGGTCGGGGCGTCGGCCAGCGCCCAGTACTTCGACTTTACGGGCGGCCAGGGCGTAGGAGACACGCACAGACTCTGGGATACGAAGACGATCAATGAAAACCCCGTTGTTTCGGCCTTCTTTTCTGCCATTCTGACGGGGAAGGCCGTTGAGGCCGATCCCACATTCAGGGCCCAGTTTTTTGTCCTGAGCCAAATCTGGCCCGGGCCTCCAGTATGAGTAACCGACTCGTACGGCTGGGTTTCTGTATCATCGTGTCTGTCGCTTGGTGTGGAGCCATATCTGCGGGCTCACCCGAAGTGAGTGGAGACTCCGTAAGCGAACCCTCCATCCCGGTCTTCTCCGAGGCTGGTGCAGATCAACACCAGACTACCCTTCGGTACCTTGTCACCGCCAATTCCAATGCAAGCGATTGTGAGTTTTACGTCAACGCGATTGGGAAGGGGGAGTTCTCGAGGGGACCTGTTTTACTGCGCTGGTTGGAAGCGTACATCTCGGTTGATGAGGCCGCTCTCGTAGCCCGTGCCGGTGGGACCATCGAAAATGCCGGTATGTATGTGCAGCATAGGGACGTGAACGATAGCTCGGCTAGTCGAGCGGGGCTGTACTTGGGCAGTAGGCTTGAGCCCGCCTACTACAGGGTCAAGATGACTTACGACCAGAATCACGTTAAGGGTGGAGGCGTCGTTGCGGTACGCCGCGAAATCCAAAGCCTCGCCTTCTTTCTTGACCTGAGGCGTTCCGACGGGTCAATTGAACGTTTCTGGCTCAAGAACGGTACGCGGGACTACACTATCGATGTCATCTTCGAAGGCCAACCTCTGAAGCACACGCCGACTGGAGCCGGCGAAGTGGGCTTCGTCGAGGCGGGGCCGGTTTTCAACCAGAAGATGGCCTGCATTCGCTGAGGCGATCTAGCGCAATGCTTGTGACCTGCCGATGACGCGCGCTCAGGCAGTTCACGGGAAAACTGCAGGTCTACTGCCGGAGCTTACACTCGATAAGGTGACTGCTCAGGAGGATGCGCTTTTCGCCAACACGTCTTGCCTATTTACTTCATCAACCACACCATACCATTGCCTCTCATCTCGCTGGGCCATGCCCGTCGAGCCGCTCCTTGGCTCTGCAAGAGCCTGTCTGCGCCACGTTGACTTTACTTGAGGACCACGCCATGAGAATTGCTTTTACGTCCTGCTTCGATGTGCTCGATGACCCAGAGCAAGTGGTATGGGACCGAGTTGCTGCGCAGAGACCCGATGTCATGTTGCTCCTTGGAGATTCCATTTACATGGATTTTGGCGTCAATCTCCCGCTCCTAGGCGTCCATTCAACGCATCCACTGGGAAAGCCAAGAAAGTGGGATGAGGCGAAGTTTGCGCAGGAGATGTACAGCCGCTACCGGGCGCAATCGGAAGTGAACAGTTTCCGGAGCCTTGTTGGCTCTGTCGGCATCATTGGAGCCATCTGGGACGATCACGATTTTGCCTGGAACGATTCATGGGGTGCAGGATTCGACGAAGACGTGGTTCCCAGGAACAAGAAACTGATAGCCAGAACATTACACCTGCAGTTTCGCGATTGGTTGCAGAAGCGGCCCCTGGTAGAGTATCCAGCGATACCGTCGATGGATTCTTTGCTCAGCACGGAAGACCGCGGAATAGAATACTCATTTTCGATCGGCCCGGTGCTTTTTCTCATGCTCGATGGCCGGTACTACCGCGAAAAGCAGCGTGAGGTACCAAGTCCATACCCGGAGATTCACCCGGGAGAGCCCTTGGCAACGATGCTTGGCGAAGCGCAGAAAGGCTGGCTCGCACAAACGATTAACGATCAGGATGGCCTCAGCGTGATCTGCTCCGGTTCCACTTTGACGGACCGAAATGTGAACGGTGCCGACAGTTGGGACCGTTACACCGACTTCGAGTGGCTTCTTGGCCAGGAGTTCGAGCAAACCGTTGTCTTGTCGGGCGATATTCACGATATTCGTCTGAAGAAGCATAAGAAGACGGGGGGCGGCAATTTGTGGGAATTCACCGCATCTGGTGCCGCCCGCCCTGGCAAGTTTCACGGTGCCAGCGGCAATTTCGGCATTGTCGATGTAGATGGCAGAAGTATCACGGTTCAACTTTTCGATGAGGATGGCCTCCGTTCCAAAAAAGTGATTGATTTTTGAGGAGGGACCTAGACGGCTACGGATGGAGTTTATGTCGTTTCATCTGGTGCCTCTCGCGAAGATGCGGATGCCTCGTTCAGCCCTTCTCGCTTCGGGGTGGTGGATTAAGCGAGGGGCCAGCGAGCTCGCTGCCGTACCAGGGTAGAATGCCCATGAGCGAATTGGTTTTTGGGTATTTTTCGTTTCTCCAGAGTGGCCGGCTGATTTTCATGTGCTGTTTTGAATGGAGGCTTTGTTATGTCAGAATTCTTGTGTAGACTCGCTGTCATAACCGCGACCTGCGGAGTACTAAGTGGACAGATACATGCTGTCGAGGATGTTACGTCTCGAGAGTTCAAGGTGATGCTCGATCCCGCGCGGTTTTCCCCGCAGGGGCCTGGGAGCTGTGCCCAGGCTATTAGCTGTGTCGAGCAATATTGGGCTGAGCTCGCTGCTGCTATCCAGGCCCCGCCCATCAGCAGGACTACCATTGGCGCATTGAATCGGTTGCCAACGGAGCGCACCGTCAAGTTCTACGACACGCCAAAGACATGCAAGTTACAAGCGAACGGCCTTATCTTTCGCGAACGCATTGAGGGAGATAGTCGCAACGTGACTCTCAAGTTTCGTTCCCCGGATCGCCACCTCGCGAGTTATCAAGAAATGATCGATGATAAGACAGCGAAGTCGGAGAAAGGAATCGACGTCAAGTTCGAGGAAGACATTGCGGGTGGCTATGTGGTGAAGTATTCGAAGTCCGGAAAACGACGGATTGGCTCGGACAAGAACCTAAATTCGATGAAGGATGTGTTCGATCTGTATCCGAAATTGAATGCGACGGGTTTGGATAGCAGCGACGCCCTTAGAGTGGTGGGCGATCTCATCATTCGCGAGAAGGTCTTTGAAGGGGCTGCCGTCGATTTGGGTGATGCTATGGGAGACTTCTCGCTCACTCTGTGGTATGGGTCGGCGGATACCAGCACGCCGAAAGCGGCGGAGGTCTCGTTCAAGTACAAGCGTCCGAAGGATGGCTATTCGCTTGCGCTTGTGGGCAACTCGATGAAGACCTTTGCAGCGATGGAAGGGATGAACGGCTGGGTAGTGGCGCCCACTGCTGTCAATACCAAGTCCAAGACCAAGACCGAGTGGGCTTTCAGTTTCGATCCGGCGTTCTGTTCGAACCAGAGGTTCATCCAGGACTGAGGACGGTCTCAGTTCCGGAGGCTCCGCCTAACCAGCGGCAGGCGCCGCACGCGTCATGGCGGGACCGGTTGCGAGCGGGTAGCCGGCTTCGCGCCAGGCCTTCATTCCGCCGTCGAGCGCGACGGTGTGCAGGAAGCCCATCTCACGCAGGGTCGACGCCGCCAGCGTCGAGACGTAACCCAGTTCGCAGCAGGTGAGGATGCGCCGCGTCGGGTCCGACAGTTCCTGGTTGACCCGCAATTCGAGCTGACCGCGCGGCAGCAGGCGGGCTCCCGGAACATGGCCGACTTCGTAAGCGTCACGCTCACGCACGTCGAGCACGATCAGGTCGTCCTCCTGCGCCTCGACGCGCGCCCTGAGTTCTTCGAGCGACATGAACGGTACGCGCAGCGCGGCTTCGGCGAGTAGCTGGGCAACCGATTTGCCACCGCTCATGTTCGTACGCAGCGCCTCGGTGACATGCGTGGGCATGGAGAGATTGAGGTTGCGCATCATGGCGACGAAGTCGGCCCGCTCCTGCTTCTGCAGGCGCGGATTGCTGGCGATTTCCTGGCCGATGGTCGAGCTCTGGCGACCCTTGTAGTCGTGCGCGGGGAAGATCCTGAGGTTCGGGTCGAGACGCAGGAGGCGATGGAAGAGGCTGTCATAGAGCGCTTCCGGGTCGCCGCTCGGCAAATCGGTACGACCGGTGGCACCGAAAAGCAGAGTGTCGCCGGTGAACAGGCGGTCCTCGACGCGCAGGCACAGCGAGTCGGCAGTGTGGCCCGGCGTGTGGATCGCCTGCAGGCGCAGTTTACCCAGCATCACCATCTCGCCGTCGCCGATCCGCATGTCCACAAACGGCGCCGGACTCGCCCGGTGCATGACCACGGGCACGCCAAGCTGCCGCGCCAGCTGCCGGGTCGCCGAGAAGTGGTCGGCGTGGGTGTGGGTATCGATCAGGTAGCGGATGCGCAAGCCGTCACGGGCGGCGAGCGCAATGTAGTGGTCGATCTGGGTGATTTCCGGATCGATCAGCGCGGCTCCACTGGTCTCGCTGCAGCCGATCAGGTAGGACTGGCAGCCGCCGGTGGCGACTTGTTCGAAGATCATCGTGCTCTCCTTGCTCGTCAGAAGACATCGCCGTACAGGCCGCCCCGGGCGAGCCACGAACGACCATTGTCGCCTCCCGGTCTGGCTGTGCGCAGCGATCGACGGCTCTTGTCCAGCAAATGACCGCACGCATGGGCGGATTATGCGGCCGTCCGGGACTTCTCTCAATCTGCCGGACGGCTCGCTCACCGTGCAGCACCGACCGGCAGCCGGCAGCGCCGGGGGCGTTCGTACCCGGCATGCCCCTATAGGGCGACAGCGGCATGACGGGTACCATGGTCGGCGCGTCCCATCGCGCTTGGTGGACAATCGGGAGAGAGTAGCCATGCCGTTCTGGCTGAAACACTATCGCCGCGATCTGCTGGCCGGCGACATCGCTGCCGGCGTCATCGTCGCCCTCATGCTGATTCCCCAGGGCATGGCCTATGCCCTGGTCGCCGGGCTGCCGCCGGTGGTCGGACTGTACGCGAGCATCCTGCCACCCATTGCCTACGCGGTCTTCGGCAGCAGCATGGTGCAGTCGGTGGGTCCGATGGCGATCACCTCGCTGATGACGGGCACCGCGCTGGCGGCGCTCGCACCGCCCGGCTCGCCTCTGAGCGTCGTTCTGGCCGGCCAGATGGCGCTGATCGCCGGCGTGGTGCTGTTCCTGAGCGGCATCTTCCGTCTCGGTTTCCTCGCCGGCTTCCTCAGCCGGCCGGTGATGAGCGGTTTCACCACCGGCGCGGCCCTGCTGATCACCGGCGGCCAGTTGGAGCCGCTGCTCGGCGGGCCGCCGACGGCAGTCCATCTGCCGAGTGCCATCATCGGCGTCAGTTCGCTGCTCACCTTGTGGGCGGCGAAGCAGTATCTGGCGAAGGTGCTGAGTGGTCTGGGGATGTCCACGCGCGTCGCCGAGACGCTGGCCAGACTGGCGCCGGTGGCGGTGCTGGTCGCGGCGACGGCAGCGGTCGTTACGCTGGGCCTGACGCCAGGCGGGGTGAAGGCGGTTGGCGAGATTCCCTCGGGGATACCCGGATTGGCCTTGAGCGTGTCGGCCGAACATTGGCGAGCCTTGCTGGTGCCCGGCGTGCTGATCGCCTTCATGATCTTTCTCTCCAGTCAGTCGGCGGCGCAATCGCTGGCGCTAAAGCGCGGCGAACGCATCAGCACCAACCGCGAGCTGCTGGGCCTCGGCGCCGCCAATCTGGCCAGCGCGCTATCCGGGGGCCTACCGGTGACCGGCAGCATTTCGCGGTCGGCGGTGAACTACTCGGCCGGTGCCAACACGCCCCTGGCCAGCGTGAGTTCGGCCGCCGTGGTCCTGATCATCCTGGTGGTGCCGACTGCCTGGGTGTCGCTGCTGCCGCTGCCGGCGCTGGCGGCAACGATCATCCTGGCCGTGCTCGGCATGGTCGACCTGACGACTCTGCGCGACGCCTGGCGCTATGATCGCGGCGATGCCGGAGCGCTGCTGGCCACCGTCGCCGGCGTGTTGCTGCTCGGCGTCGAAGAGGGCGTGATCCTCGGCGTCGTGCTGTCGCTGGCCACCCTGATCTGGCGCACCAGCCGGCCGCATATCGCCGTCATCGGCAGGATCCCGGGCAGCGAGCACTTCCGCAACGTCGAACGGCATGACGTGGAAACGCTGCCCGAGGTGCTGATGCTGCGCATCGACGCCGACCTGTATTTTGGCAATGTCGACGCCGTCGTCGATCGCCTCGAGAACCTGCTGAAGGCGCGCGCGACGCAGCGTCTGGCCACCGGCCACGTGGTGCTGGTCATGTCGGCGGTGAGCCTGATCGATACCACCGGTCTGTATGCGCTGACCGAGATCAACCGCAGCCTGCGGGCACAGGCGATCAAACTGCATCTGACCGAGGTCAAGGGCCCGGTGATGGACCGCCTGCAGCAGAGTGAGTTGCTCGGCAAGGAACTCAGCGGGCAGGTTTTCCTGAGCACCGTGCAGGCGTTTCGCTGCCTGGCTGAGCAGGTGTCACGGGCGGGCTGAACGGTGCGCGTCCGTTCTTCGGGAAAGCTCCTTGTGGTGCCGCTGGGTTTTCGAGACCTTGGCCGGTGGCCTCACACGCTGCTCGCGTGCCAGCGGTCATCGCGATCACGATCAGCCGCGACGCCAACGCCTGCCGCCTGATCGGGCGCCGGCATGAGCATCACGCGGATCTGGGCGCGGTCGTGGTTGGCTAAGGCTTCACGGTACTGCTTCGTCAATTGGTTCTTGCGGCTCGACACCTTGAGCCCCTCGAGCTAAAGATCTCGGTCGTCGAGTCTGGCGAGGATCCTCCCCTGAGCGGGGGCTCCTCCCTGACGTTGTGTCGTAAGCGCCGCGTAGCCGCTTGCAGCAGGGCAGGCCTGTGGCAATGCCGAGAGTCCACCGAGCATGCTGTTACGTTTGCATCGATAGCTGGGTGAGCATACAGTTCATGGTCCTGATCACCCGACCCCTCAGCCGTGCCTGCCACCGTCAGCTGTGCATCACTGCGCAGTGCCGTCTAGTCTGATGTCAGCGCGCGGTCCGCCGCTGTGGGAGATGCAGGACAGCGGATCGGACGCCATCGATCCGGAAGCGCAACCAATGCTCCCAACCTAACACGCGATTAGCATAAATTCAGGAACCCGCCGAGAAACCGGTTGCGCGCCGGGCGAGGACAAGGCAAAGTGGGTATCCCCTTGATACGGATGTAAAATTTTATATGCCGCGATCTTTATGTCAACGTCGTTGACTCGTTTTCCAAGTATCTTGTTTCCCAAGCTTTTTTCCTTGATGCGCGTCTTTCGACGAAAGCTTTCTCGCGAACGGGCTTCCTCAGTTTTCCCCGCCTGATCGCCTGCCTGCTCGGCGGATACACGTCGAAAGTGCAGTCTGAACTCGACGCGTTCTTCGCCAATCTGGCGAACCGCGCCGACCTGCTGCGAGAAGTCTCCGCACAAGCCTTTGCCAAAGCCCGAAAGCAGGTGTCGGCCACCGCCTTCGAGCTTCTCAACGATCACTTCCTCGCCTTGGTCGATACGCAGTTCGGCTTTCCCCTCTGGCGCGGTCTGCGGGTCGTCGCCGGCGATGCCACGGTCCTGCGCCTGACTTTGTTCGGCAAGACCCGTGACGGCAGGCCATTTGTTCGCCACGTGGTCGACGCCATTGGCTTCGCACTGTATCTGCCCGGGATCGAAATGACCCTGGCGGCCACGCTGTATTCTCCTGACGTCGGCGAGCGTCAGATGCTCTTCGAACATCTCGATAAACTCCGTTCCAAGGACATTCTGGTGCTCGACCGCGGTTACCCAGCCTACTGGCTCTTCGCCGCCTTGTTGCAGCGCGGGCGGCACTTCTGCATGCGAGCGGACAGCCTCAATTTCAGCGCTATTCAAGCCTTCCGCCGATCCGGCCTGGCCGAGCAAATCGTCAGGCTGCCCGCTCCCTGCAAACAGGATGCGCTGGACTACGAAATTGCCGCCACGCCTTGTGAGGTGCGCCTGATTCGCCAGGTCTTCGGCCACAAGGTGCGTGTCCTCGTGACCTCGCTCCTCGACCTCGACGCCTATCCCGCTGCCGAATTCGGGGCGCTCTATCACTCGCGGTGGAGAATTGAGGAAGCCTTCAAACGGATCAAGCACCGTCTGGCCCTGGAGCATCTGTCGGGCATGTCCTGGTTGGCCGCACGACAAGACTTCGGCGCTAAAATCCTCTGCGACAACATCAATGCCCTGGCCGTCCATGCCGCCAGCGAATCCCTCGATCCCAACACCCGCGCAAGTTACTTCATCAACCGCGGCGACACCTTCTCGCGCATCAAGCGTACACTCGGACGCTGGCTCCTCCAAGGCCGCGACGCCCTCGACAACATCACCTCGGTCTTCAACGAACTCATCAAGAACCTCGTCCAGATAAAACCAAACCGGTCATACCCCAGGAAATTCACCCAAAAACCACATTTATCACACGCTTACAAAAGTGGAGTATGACAAGGTTCTGATAGGTTGGGAGCATTGGAAGCGCAACCCGCAGCCGACTACGAGTTCGATCAGCATATCGCGTGGTAGGACACAAGACGAACAGACTCACTCGTCGGGGGCGACTCGTGCCTGTGGTCATCTGAGCGGCAAACTTCCGACGCCCAGATGACCACAGGCACAGACAACGGCCTTTCCGGAGCTGGTTTTTATGGGCGCTCAGGAATCCTGGGCACGAAAGTCACGATTGACACGGACGGGAACGGTCGAGATACTTCCAAAAATGGCATTGAAATTCGTGCCCTCCGGCGGCAGCGTCGGGGAGTTCGAACGCTTGCTCGACCTTGAGGTTCGGCAGACCTTCGATTTCGAGGATGCGGCTGGAGAAGACGTTCTTCTTGCCCTTCTTCTCGACGGTCAAGAGGCCCCTTGATGGCGTACAGCGGAATGGCGTTGACCAGGTGACGCAGAGTGATGCCCGGTCTCTGCGCACTAGCGGCCGGACCAAAATGGCACTAAACTTCGCTACAGATTGTTCACAGAAAATGCGTATAGAATAGAGTTCTATCCGCCCAGACCCGCCGTAAATCAACTATGAAACACCTTGAGACGCAGCCCGCAGAGCAAATCGCGCACGAACCGCGGCCCCAGAAAGGCCCGATGTCCAGATTGAATCTCCTTCTGGTCACCGGGCTATTGATCGCTGGAACAGGCTACGCCATGACCGCATGGTGGAATCCTTTGCCAGCCGACCGCGTCACAGAAAAAGAAAAGGCTGAACTGATAACCGGATTCACCCACCTGAGAACAATAGCAGTAGAGCAAGTCAAGGATCATGATGTTGATGCAGCACTTGATACGATGCGTCTCGACCCAAGTTTACGTCAAGCCATGAAGCACACGCTGGATAGAAAGGCCCCCGGGTCATCGCCCACGGTATTAGCTAGAATCACCGTCTGGGATTTCGCCTCGCAAGATGGCGATGTCGTGCGCCTTTCTTCGGCAGGATATGCAATCGACGTAGCCCTGCTAAATGAACCAACCATCGTCACGCTCCCCATAGACGCCAGCCAAACCATTCAGATAACCGGAGCACACGATGGCGGCGGCGGGATAACACTTGGCGTTCGAAACGGCGCGGGAAAGGTTTCACTCCCCCTAATAACGGAAGGGCAAGCTATAAGTTTGCCCGTCAATTTCTAGGCACCAGCGTTGCTACACAGTCTCCAGCGTTATGTACCTCTGTTGTTTGCACTGGTACTGCTGATTGCCTTGTTCAAGTTCCTTCAGGATATCTGGCCTGATCGATCAACTGCAACCAGTCTTCTTAACGGTGTGCGCGGCATGTTCTGGTATTTTGCCTGCGCAGCAACCATTGGCTGGCTGTTGTTGGTCCTTGGCTGGCTATATTCACGCGAAAAACTTCCTTCACTTTTCCTCCGGCCAACACTCATGGATATCTTGGACCGACTGACCAATAGGCAAGTTATTGAAGACAGGCTACCCGAACTTGAAGCTGCCACTTATCTTGATGCCGAAAGTCTCTCACGGGCACTTAAACAACGGATAATTGGCCAGGACTCGGTTTGTACCGACATCGCCGCCCAAATCAGACGTCGTTTGGCGCTGTCTCGCCGCGGTAAGCCAGTCGGAATATTTCTTTTCGCCGGTCCGCCGGGAACCGGAAAGACTTTCTTGGCGAAAGTTCTTGCCCAGGAACTTGACCGCGAACTATTGCATCTGGACATGGCACAATTTGCAGCAGGAAGCCATTCGTTGTCACAACTGTTTGGCATGAGTAAAGGCTATGTTGGCTCAGACAGCTATGGCAAACTCACTGGCGGTTTGCGCGACACGCCCAATGCGGTGGTCTTGCTGGATGAAATAGAGAAGGCCCACCCCGACGTATTGAAAGCCTTTTTGACGGCTTGGAATGACGGCTTCGTAACCGAGCGCTCCGACGGAAAAATCGTCTCGACTACTGGCGCGATTTTCGTTTTAACCAGCAACGCGGCAACCGAACGTCTCGGTATGCTGGCCACACAGTATGCTGGAGACCCAGAATCGATGCGCACCGCTGCGGTGAATACCCTGCGAGAAGCGCAATTCGCCCCCGAAGTGCTCAACAGAATCGATCGGATATTTGTTTTCCGCACATTGGAGGGACTTGATATCGCCCGGGTATCGGCGCTCGAAATAGAACAAATGATCAGTAGCTACGGGCTTGAAGTCGCCGAGCAAGGAATCGACCCAAACATTGTGCTGATGTTGATGGTCCGACACAAGAAACTCGGCACCGTTGGATCATCAAGGGATCTGGTGCGGGCAATCGAAGAACAGCTTGCAGACTCTCTGATAGAAGCCAGAAGGAAGGGTTTTACGCGCATCTCTCTCGTGCAGACCGAGAGCCAAGGAATTGTTGCCCGCGCGGTACGCGCATCACCAGAAGTCAGCTAAGCCATGGCGGTGGAAGACGGGCTTTGGGAAACGTCGGCAGCCTGGCGATGGACGGTTGTCATTACCCTGCTGCTGTCTGGCCTCGCTTATTTGTTCAGCCCATGGCGGAATCAGGGAACGGGTACGCCTCCTCTTGCGACTTACAAGGCACCGCCAACAGTCGCCATTGGAAAAGCCAGCTTCAATCGCACTCAGCCAGCCAGTACATCGAATACTTCAGTCAGTACCGCCGCCTCCAGGTTGAATCCGGCTTTCGACGTCGGCCTTCCCTCGCTCAATTCCCCCTTTCCCCAAGGGACAGAAGTTCACATGATCGGCGTCTATCAAGGAGCACTTCCAAATGGGCAGAAGGAGCAGCCTTGGTGGGCCAAATGCATGGCCTTCAAAGACGACAGCACAGCTATGGCCGAGTGCCATAGCAAATACGCTGGTCTACGATCAACAAGATCGATATCGGTGGAGGTCAGCCGGTCACCTGCGCCAATGGTTCTGGTATTGATGTCCTACGACCCGGTATTGTGGAGAATATCAGTCAACCCGAGAAGTCGCATCGCGAAAATCATCCTTGCCGGTTACCACGGTCAGGATGTCGACGGAATAGCCAACAGTATCCCGGTTGAAGTTCGCACCCACGAAGCATCGCCATGTCGCAACTGCTCCCGGCAAGGGGAGTATTTTTACGCGTATAACCAGGACTCCAAGGAATTCGATGACGCTTCGAGAAAGATCCAGAAAATTACCGGCGTTGTCCAGACCTCTTTCCAGGGAGGCTACCAAGCGGACCGTTTTGCAATCTCGGATACCACAACCGCGAACCGTACTCCAGCCAATTCGACTGACGACAAGGGCGACGTCTACACCGGAAATTCCTTCAAGGAACAGATACTGATTGCTGGACAAACCGTTTCGCTACCCACGGGAGATTGGCGCGGGCTTGCATATATCAACACCGCATCGAAGCGTGGCCAGGATAAATTGGTGGCACTTGGCAAGTATGAGGGTCGCCGTTGCAGCGAAATGATCGCAATACGGATTCAGGTGGTTGCCGATTCCAGCGGGTTCCCGCAGTTTTCCGGCTGCAAGACTACCCCTCGTTATGCTGGTGATGTTCAAGTAAATGAATCCTTCGGACCGCAGATGTGCTACGAAGTAACCCATATGACAGACGCTTGGTCCCAGCCATTTCTTGCTTCAGTCGCCACCCAGATGGCGAGGCAAGGCAGCTCGCCTCCCACTACGGTGCTTGCCAGCAGTTTCCATAAAACAGATCGAAAGCTGTCAGTCGATTTGCTTCACTATGCCATTCCGGAAGATAGTCATATTGCGCGAAACGAAGACTGGAACTCCAGCATCTGGCATCCGAACAATATTGACAAGTCTGCCGAGCGCGGGCGTTTTACGCAAGAGAGAATTCAGTCTGCAACAACGTGGTACCAAATTTTCAGCCTTTCGCTCTGACTTCCCGGAAGAATCATCGAGATACCTTGGTACGGCAGTCTCTGTTCGAGGGTCAAGGGCGGTCAAGGGCCCGGTGATGGACCGCCTGCAGCAGAGTGAGTTGCTCGGCAAGGAACTCAGCGGGCAGGTTTTCCTGAGCACCGTGCAGGCGTTTCGCTGCCTGGCTGAGCAGGTGTCACAGGCGGGCTGAACGGTGCGCGTCCGCTCTTCGGGAAAGCTCCTCCATGACTCGCACATCGCCGGCATGAGCGAGAACGCAGGCGCGTAGGCGGGCACTCGTGCCTGCTACGGCTTTGTACTTTGTGTCATGCGGCCGTTTCTTCATCGATCACCCGCCGCGTCTGAACAGTGGCGGCGCCACCGTTCGCGGCGATGTGCGCACGCGAGGCGTTTGGCGAAGGTCAGAACGGCAAGGCGGTGCGTGGCCCGAACGGCTTGCGGGAAAGTTCGTTGTCATTTGACTCGCTTCCTGCGGGTGCATTAGTCTCTGTTCGTGGTGCGCCTCTCCAGGTGGGTTCGGGCTGCAATTGGCTCGGCCATTCCAGGGTTACCCTGGAGTTCTTTCGGTAGTCGGCTTTTCGTTGCCTGAGCGGCTCACGCCTGCGGCGTGTTCAGCTCAGGCGTCACACGACAGGCTGGAGAGGGCGCCACGCTTTGATTTCTCAAGCCGCTATGGATGAGCTTTCTGATCGCTCCAGCTACGCGTCGGCAGCCCAGCGCCGGGTGGCGACCGCCTTGGCGCGCGCCTGCATGGCGGGTGAGGCGAGCCCTCCCGCGATGCGCGCAAGGGCGGAGCGCGTGCTCGGCCATCCCACGCCGTGGCTGGTGCCGCTGGCGCTGCATCTGCATTTCGAGTGTGCGCCGCCAGCGGGCGAAGTCTGGCACCCGCGGCAGCATGATCAGGTCGTCGCGGCGATCCTCGCTTTCCCCGCTTTCCTGGCCGCTTTCGAGCAGCCTGAAGGAGCCCCGGGGGTGCGTGCCTACTACCCATTTCACCAGCCGATGGGACATCCGCCCGAGCCTTTGGCCGGGCTTCTCCTGCCGTCGTTGGCGACCATCGGTGATCTCGCGGACTGGCTGGAAATGACGCCTTCCCTGCTCGATTGGTACGCCGATGCGGCAGCGTGGTCTGTCCGTTCGCGCGTCGAAAAGCGCGATCACTACCATTCCCGCTGGGTGGCCAAGGCGGCAGGTGGAGCGCGCTTGATCGAGGCGCCCAAGGAGAATCTACGCTTCATTCAGCGCCGTATCCTGCGCGAAATCCTCAACCGGGTGCCGGTGCACGAAGCGGCACAGGGTTGCGTGCGGGGCCGCTCGGTGGTGGACAACGCGCGTCGGCACCTTGGCTCGGCACTCTTGTTGAAGCTGGATCTGCGCGATTTCTTTGTCGGTATCTCGGGTGCCCGCGTTCATGCGCTGTTTCGCACCCTCGGCTACCCGCGCGAGACGGCCCGCTATCTGACTGGCCTGACCACTCGCTGCAGCCCCGCCTGGCTGCTTCGCCAGGTTCCGCAAGAGGCGTATCCGAGTCCCGAGGAGCGCTGCCGGCGTCGCGATTGGGCACGCCAGTTCATGGGACGGCATCTGCCTCAGGGTGCGCCGACGTCGCCCGCGCTGGCCAACCTCTGCGCGTATCGTCTCGACCTGCGCCTGGCCGGCGCGGCACGCGAATGTCAGGCTGGCTACAGTCGCTACGTCGATGATCTGGTGTTTTCCTGTGCCGACGGAGACCTTGCCCGCGGCCGGCGCATCGTGTCGATGGTTCAGGAGATCATTCTGGAAGAGGGCTTCTCGCCAAACTGGCGCAAGACGCGACTGGCTCCTGCCTGCGCCAGCCAGCGCATTACCGGCCTGGTGGTGAATGAGCGGCTCAACCTGCCCCGTACCGAGTACGACAGGCTCAAGGCCATCCTCACCAATTGCCGCCGCCATGGACCGGCAAGCCAGAATCACCGCGGAGTGCCCGATTTTGGCGCCCATTTGCAGGGGCGACTGTCGTGGTTCCGGCAAGTCAATCCCGAACGCGGCGCGCGTCTGCAAGCGCTCTTCGATGCCGTGCCGTGGGAGCATGATCGACCTGACGACTCCGTGCCAGGTCTGGCGCGATGAGCGCGGCAACGCCGGAGCGCTGCTTGCCAGCGTCGCTGGCGTGTTGCTGCTCGGCGTCGAAGAGGGCGTGATCCTCGGCGTCGTGCTGTCGCTCGCCACCCTGATCTGGCGCCCCAGTCGGCCGTGGGCCGTGTATTGCCGGCATCGGCCGGAGCCCGGGATTGCCTGTCCTGGTGCCGCTGGATTTTCCCTTCCCTGGCCAGTAGCCTGGGAAGCTGCTCACGCGGCATCGATCGGCGCGTTCACACTCAGCCGCGACCTGCCTTGCGACCGTCCATGCTCAGGCGAACCAGATCGGCGATACTGCTGACGCGCAGCTTGGCCAGCAGTCTGGCCTTGTGTACCTCGACGGTGCGTGGACTGATGCCCAGCTTGCGCGCAATGTCCCGGTTGTGCTGGCCGGCCACCACCTGTTCCATGACTTCCGCTTCGCGTGGCGTCAAGGCCGCCAGCAGGTCCGCGGATTCGGCGTTGCGATCCCGATTGTCCCGTTGCGATCGCTGCCGCGCGAACGCCTCTTCGATGGCTCGCATCAGCCGGTCATGATCGATCGGCTTCTCCACGAAATCGACCGCCTGCGCGCGGAAGGCCTGCCGCGCCGAATCGACGTCGCCATGTCCCGTCATCACGATCACCGGCAGCCAGCAGCCGCTCTCGAGAAGATGCTTCTGTAAGGCCAGGCCGTTCATTCCCGGCATGCGGATGTCGATGAGCAGGCAGCCGTACCAGTCCGGGCGGCGGGCCGCGAGGAAGCTCTCGGCGTCGGCAAACAGCGCGACGGTCAGACCGTGCAGACCGAGCAGCAGCCCCAGCGCATCGCGTACCGACGGATCGTCCTCGACGATGAAGACCGTGTTGACCTCATGTGCCATCGCCGGGAGACTCCTCGATCGGAAGAAATACTTTGAACACGCCGTGATCGGCCACCTCGGCCAGCAGACTGCCGCCGTGTGCCTCGATGATGGCCCGGCTGATGGCCAGGCCAAGTCCCATGCCGCTTGCTTTCGACGTGTGAAACGCTTCGAACAGATGTTCCACCATTTCCTCCGTGACGCCCGGGCCGCTGTCCTCGACGGTGATGCAGACCCGTCCAGCGCTTTCCAGATGTGTTGAAACACGCACCTGCCGCTCTGCCTCGGGTCGTTCGGCAGCCGCCTCGAAGGCGTTGGCGAGTAGGTTGCGCAAAACCACTTCGAGCTGCAGTCGATCCGCCCACAGCGCGCAGGGCGGCGCCGGATGGAGCACCAAGGCGATGCCCTGTTGCTTCGCCTGCGCGGACAAACGCGATGCCGCCAGGGAGAGGAGCTCACGCAGCCAGATCCGTTCGAGGCGGGTCGTTCCCGTGCGAAAGAAATCGCGCAGGCGACTGACCACGTCGGCCGCGCGCTGGGATTCCGCCTCCACGCGAGCGATCACATCGCGCAGCCGTTCGCCGGTTTCACCGGCAGCGAGCAAATGCTGACCCGCCCTGGCGTACATCAGCAGTGCGGTCAGCGGCTGATGCAGTTCGTGCGACAGGGCGCCGGCCATCTCGCCGGCAGCCGCGAGGCGCAGCGTCTGCTGCAGTTCGGCACCCAGCCGCTGCTTCTCATCGACCACCACGCCGATGAAGAATCCCGACAAGGCGAGAACCATCACCAGCACTTCCAGTTCGAGCACATTGATAGCGGAAAGACCGAGCAAGCGCGCCGCCGCGATGACGCCAAGCTGCGTCAGCCCAACGGTGAGCACGGCTCCGGCCAGGCCTTGCCTGGCGGCTGCCCAGGCGATGGGCAAGAAAAGTACGGAGAAGTACTTGAACTCCGTCATCTCGCCAGTGAAAAAGGTGAACGCTAGAACGCTGCCGGTGGCCACCAGGCTCAACGACTCCTGGCCAAGCAATAGCGGGCGTAGGCGGGCGCGCCCGCGCGCATCCATGATCATCGCCAACAGTGGCATGAACACCAGGACGCTGCCGAGCTGGCCGAGCCAGTGATGTACCAGTGACTCGGCTGCTGCCTCGGGCGGCAGAAAGCGGGTGAGCAGCAAGCCGGCAATGAAGGCCAGGCTATTGAACAGGGTACCGATGACCACGATCGAGACCCAGGTGATCAGGCCGCGCCGATCGGCAAACACCCCCTTGCGGTTCAGCCGGCGGCGCATGACCTCCGCAATCGCCCAATCGCCGGCAGCCAGTTGAATCGCCAGGCCGGCGCCAAGTTGCCAGGGCAGCGACAGATCACGCAGCCAGCCATCGGCCGCCAGGATCGCCAGCGCCAGCAGTGGCGCGGCCCTCCCACCATAGCGCACGAGACACAGCAGGCCGAGCGCCGGTGCCGGACTCCAGGGCGTGATGGCGAGGCCGTGCAGTGGATGGCTCTGGCTGGTCCAGTCGAGCGCAATGTAGCCCAGCAAGAGCAGCAGAGCAGCCTGCCAACCAAGAGGCCGGATCGCCGACTTTGGCATGAGTGACCGTTGGGAGTTGATCGAGCCACCATTATGCCCGTGCCCGGCATTCCCGACATGGGTTGAATTGCGTAAGTGTTTCCCTTACCAACGCCCCGAATGCGCTCCCTTGGACGCCTCGACGGGCCTCTCGGTGTGCTCGCCGACTAGGGGTATCCCTTAGGTTCGCGCCCCAATTTACAGGGTCGCTGGAGCGCCCTACGATGACTCATCCTGTCAGCAGCAGGTGAATCGTTTCCCACCTGAAATCACTCGGAGAATCTCAGATGACCTCTCGCTCAATGTTGCGCCAACTGGCTGTCCTTACCATCGGCGCGGTGGCCGCCACCGGCGCTTCCGCCAGAACCGAGATCCAGAACAAAGGCTCGGACACCCTCGTCAATGCCGCCCAGTCGCTGGCCGAGCAGTACGGCAAGATCAATCCCAAGGTGGCGGTGGCGGTCTCCGGCGGCGGTTCGGGTACCGGCATTGCCGCGATGATCAACGGCACCGTCGACATCGCCAACTCCAGCCGCAAGATGTCCGAGAAGGAGATCAAGGAGGCGCAGGCGAAGGGTCGGCAACCGGTCGAGCACATCATTGGCTACGACGCGCTCGCCATCTTCGTCAACAAGAAATTCCCGGCAGACTCGATCACGGTTACCGATCTCGCCAAGATCTACGGCCGCGACGGCGGCGCCAGCAAGTGGAGCGATCTGGGAATCACCATTCCGGGGTGCAAGGGCGAGATCGTCGTCGTCAGTCGGCAGAACAACTCCGGTACCTACGCCTATTTCAAGGAAGCGGTGCTCGGTGAGAAAGGCAAGTTCCGTCAGGGAACACTGGACATGCACGGTTCCAAGGACGTTGCCGACCTCGTCGAGAAGACGCCGTGTGCGATCGGCTACAGCGGCCTGGCGTACGTTACCGACCACATGAAGGCCCTCTGCGTCGCTCCGTCAGCCGGCAAACCCTGCGTCAAGCCCACCGAGCAGACCGCTTTCGACGGCACCTATCCGATCTCCCGGCCGCTGTTCATGTACACCAACGGCGAGCCGACTGGCGAGGTGAAGAAATACATGGACTGGATCAAGAGCAACACCGGCCAGTGCATCATCGAGAAGGAAGGCTACGCACCGATCAAGAAGGTCACCTGCAAATAAGCCGCTTGCGGTGGGGCGCCGGCACGCCACCGGTACCACACCCAAGCCCGTGTTCCTGCGCCTGAGGAAGAAACCAGCGATGAGTCATTACGAAGAACGTCTCGAAAGAGATCTGTCCCAGATCAAGCAACAAGTCGCCCTGCTCGCCGGACTCGTCGAGAAGGCCCTCGACGATGCCGTGCACGCGCTGCTGGCCGACGACGACAAGCTGGCCTACGCCACGGTTCTCGCCGACAACCGGATCAACGCCGTCAGCAACGAGCTGGATCGCCTGCGCATGGCCTTCATCGGCGTGCATCTGCCGACCGGGAGTCACCTGCGTCTGATGGCGGCCGTCGTCCATACCAATGTCGCTCTCGAGCGCATCGGCGACTATGCGGTGACGATCTGCCGCGAGGCAGTTCAGGTCCCCCGCCCGCCACAGGGGCTGCTACTGCGCGAGGTCGAGTTGATGGCCGGCGAGTCGCGGCAGATGCTGAAGCAGGCGGTCGATGCCTTCCTCGAAGGCAACGCCGACAAGGCCAGGGCGACAATGGTGATCGCCGATCAGGTCGAGCGGACCTTTGACATGGCCTTCGACGACCTGAGCGGTGCCGGCGGTAGTACCAGCGTCAAGGATCTCTTCGCCTTCCTGTCGGTCTTCAATGCGCTCGAACGGGTTTCCGATCAGGCGAAAAACATCTGCGAAGACACGGTCTTCGCGGTCACCGGCCAGCCCAAGGGGCCGAAGTTCTTCCGCATCCTCTTTGTCGACGAGGACAACACCCTGCTCGGCCCGATCGCCGAGGCGATTGCGCGCAAGAATTTTCCGGAAGTTGGCGAATATCACAGTCGCGGCCGGACCGCCGGTGTCAGCGATCCCCAGTCGATTGGCTTGCTGCAGGATCTGGGAATCGACCTCGCCAACCACCAGCCGCAAGCGATTCCGGCGCACCATCAGGAGTTCGCTACTTTCCAGATCATCGTCAGCCTGCAGGGGCCGGTCAAGTCCTACGTCGAGCAGATTCCCTTCCATACCGTGGCGCTCGAGTGGGACGTCGCCGGAGCCGGTAGCGCGCCGCCTGATCTACGGCTTCTCGCTCGGGAGATCGCCCTGCAGGTCAGCAATCTGATGACGGTGTTGCGTGGCCAGGAGGCCCACTGAGATGAGCACCTCTACGCAGGCGTTACGCAACCGCGCCACCGACGCCCGCGCGGCCGAGGATTTCGACCGCCGTGATCCCGACTGGTACGTCGACAAGCTGCTTGCCGGCATCGTCTTCGTCTGCGGCATCTCGGCCATCCTCTTCGTGCTCGGTATCTTCTTCTTCGTCACCAAGGAAGGAATCGGCTTCGTCTTCGAGAAGATGGACTTCCGCGAGTTCTTCCTGACCCCTTACTGGTCGCCCAGCGACGCCGAGGATCCGGAGTACGGCATCCTCGCACTGATGGCCGGCACGGCCAGCGTCACCGGGCTGGCGATGCTGGTCGCGGTGCCGTTCTCGCTCGGTGCCGCCATCTTCATTGCCGAGTTTGCCAGCGGCAAGACGCGCGAAGTGCTCAAGGTGCTGGTCGAACTGCTGGCCGCGATCCCGTCGGTGGTCTGGGGCTTCATCGGTCTGGTGATCATGAATCCGCTGCTCATCAAGTGGTTCGACATTCCGGTCGGCCTCTGCGTGCTCAACGCCGGCATCATCCTCGGCCTGATGGCGGCGCCGATCATGACGTCGATCGCCGAGGATGCCCTGAAGGCCGTTCCCGACCGCTATCGCGAGGCCGCCGAAGCAATGGGCGCGACTCGCTGGCAGGTGATCTACAAGGTGGTGCTGCCGGCGGCGAAGAACGGCCTGCTCGGCGGCGTGCTGCTCGGGGTCGGTCGTGGCTTCGGGGAAACGATGGCGGTGCTGATGGCCACGGGCCATGCGGTGAACATCCCGGACAGCATCTTCGACTCGGTGCGTGCGCTCACCGCGACAATCGCCGCCGAACTCGGTGAGGCGGTCGTCGGCGGCGAGCACTACCAGGTGCTGTTCACCATCGGCATCTTCCTCTTCCTCGTCACTTTCATCATCAATCTGAGCGCCGATCTCATCGTGCGCGGCATACGCAAGGGGTAAGCCATGGCCACCGCCAATCCAACGATGTTTCAGGCCAGCGACCTGAACCAGCACAACGAGCGCGTGCAGAGACGCTATCGACTGCTCTTCGGGCTGATGACTCTGCTTCTGATCACCCCCGTGATGCTGATCCTCGGCACGCTGGTGGTGAAGGGCGGCGCCGCGATTTCCTGGGAGTTCCTGCTCACGGCGCCGACCGACGGCATGCGCACGGGCGGCCTCTTTCCGGCGCTGCTCGGGACCATCTGGCTGGTGACGGTCGCGCTGATCCTGTCGGTGCCGATCGGCATCTTCGCGGCGATCTACCTCAGCGAGTACGCCGGTGACAACTGGTTCACCCGGACGATCAACCTGGCGATCATCAATCTCGCCGGCGTTCCGTCGATCGTCCATGCCCTGTTCGGGCTCGGCGCCTTCGTCCTCTTCTTCAAGTTCGGCACCAGCATCCTGGCCGCCAGCCTGACGCTCGCGGTGATGACCATGCCGGTGGTCATCGTTGCCACGCGCGAATCGCTGCAGGCGGTGCCGCAGGCCTTTCGCGAAGCCTGCTGGAACATGGGGGCGACGCGCTGGCAAACGATCCGCCGCGTGGTCCTGCCGAACTCGATCACCGGCATCCTTACCGGGGTCATTCTCGAGGTCTCGCGAACGGCCGGCGAAACGGCGCCGATCATGTTCACCGGTGCCGTCTTCTTTACGCCGTTCCTGCCGCAAAGCGTCTTCGATCAGACGATGGCTCTGTCCCTGCACCTGTTCGTCGCGGCGACGCAGGTGCCTGAGATCGCCGAACACGTCCCCTTCGGCATCGCGTTGGTGCTGATCGGTCTGGTCCTGACCATGAACAGCGTCTCGATCGCTTTCCGCATGTGGCTGAGGGGGAAAAAGAAATGGTGAGTTCAAGCGCAGCGGCGGTGGCCAGCGACACCGTGGCACCGGCCGACAACTTCCCGCACAAGCTCGAGATCAAGAACCTGACCATCCGCTATGGCAACGCGGTGGCGCTGCGAGGAGTCAATCTGGCCGTCCGCGAGCACGAGATCTTCGGCATCATCGGTCCGGCCAACGCCGGCAAGACCTCACTGCTCAAGGCGATCAACCGGATGGATGTATTCACCTCGGGGATGAAGGTGGACGGCGAGATCCGTTTCAACGGTCGCGATACGAGTCGATTGAAAAACATCTATGCCCTGCGCAGCCGCATCGGTGTCGTCTTTCCGCTGCCGGTGGGTCTGCCGATGACGGTATACGACAACGTGGCCCTGTCGCCCCGGCTGCGCGGGATCAACAACAAGGCGGACCTGGACGTCATCGTGCAGCGTTGTCTGACCCGCGCGGCCCTCTGGGACGAAGTCAAGGATCGCTTGCAGGCTCTTGGCAGCCTGCTGTCGGGTGGTCAACAGCAGCGCCTGACGATCGCCAGAGCGCTGTCGCAGGAACCCGATCTGTTGATGCTCGACGAGTTCTCGATCGCCGTCGATCCAGTCACCACGATGCGCATCGAGGACGTTCTCAAGGAGTTGCGCCAGGAAGTGACGATTCTCCTGGTCACCAATCTGGTGCAGCAGGCCCGGCGCCTCGCCGATCGAACCGCCTTCTTTCTCAACGGCGAATGTGTCGAGGTGGGCGTCACCGAAGACCTGTTCACCGGCGAGGTCAAAGACCAGAGGACGCGCGACTACGTCGAGGGAAGATTCGGCTAGCCCGACGGCGCCGGCGGGCAAGCAGCGCACACGCGCCGGCTCCCCCGGCGATTTCAGAATTGCCTACCAAGGACATGATCCACTATGAATACCGAGCAGACCGCTGCGCTCCCGCAGCCGACGCCCCAGCACGCGATCGACAGCCAGCGACTGAACCTGTGGTACGGGACCTTCCAGGCGCTCTACGATGTCGATCTGCGCATCCGGCAAGGCATGATCACCTCGATGATCGGGCCTTCCGGGTGCGGCAAGAGCACCTTCCTGCGCAGCGTCAACCGCATCAACGAGCGCCTCGGGTACGTTCGCATCGAGGGCAGCATCCATGTCATGGGTGAGAACATTTACGACCCCCACGTCGAACTGGTGCAGGTGCGCAAGCAGGTGGGGATGGTTTTTCAGCGCCCGAACCCGCTACCCATTTCGATTCGCGACAACATTCTGTTCAGCCACCGGTTGCATGCCAAGGGTGGCGGCGACGTACACCAGGGTACTCCCGACGAGATCGTCGAGCAGTCGCTGCGTCAGGTGCTGCTGTGGGACAAGGTGAAGGACCAACTGAAGCGCAAGGCCACCGAACTCTCCCTGGAGGAGCAGCAGAAGCTCTGCATCGCGCGCCTGCTGCCGGTGAAGCCGAAGATGCTGTTGATGGACGAGCCCTGCTCGGCGCTCGATCCCAAGGGCACCGAAGCGGTCGAGGAACTGCTTTGGGAGCTGCGCGGCCAGTACACGATTCTCATCGTCACCCACAACATGGCGCAGGCGCGACGCGCCAGCGAAGAGTGCGTGTTCATGCTGATGGGCAGGGTAGTCGAACATTCACGGACCGACGAGTTGTTCGTCACACCTGCCCACAAGGAAACGGCGGACTACATCGAGGGGCGCTACGGATAGACGATCGTGGTACCCGGCGAGGCCACGCTCGCGCGCTACGGCGCAACGCCAAGGATGGTGACCTGACCGAGATGGTGCGGTGATCCTCGGAGGAAGGGCAGCGTTCCCGGAAACGGTACGGCGGGGGGTGGCGACGACGATCGCCGCCGCGGTGCGGGCGGCTCCCCGTGCAACCCCCTGCGCTCGTCGGCGCTACGCGGGCGTGCGCGACTCAATCCCGATGCTCGCGCGCGTGCGGTTTCTCTCTGGTCAGGTGCTGCAGGATGCCCAGCAGGCCCGCGCTGGTCAGGCCGAGCATCAGGATGCCATTGAGTGCCTCGAGCGGACCAAGGAGTTTCCAGTCGGCACTCATGACCACGTCGCCATAGCCGAGCGAGGTGAAATTGACTCCCGAGTGGTATACGGCCTGATGGAAAGCGGTGAACGCCCCGAGCCAGAAGAACAGGGTGCCCCACAGCATGATCTGCAGGAAATTGCCGAGCATCATGATCACCATCGCCATCAACAGCGTGCGAATTCCCGCCAGCAGTGTAATGCCGGATCCCGGTTCGCCCGAATGACGCATGGCGTGGAGGACGCTCCAGAGAGTGAAGGTGACCTGCAGGATCAGACACCCCATCATGATCAGCAAGCCGATCGCCAGATTGATCAAGGTCATGCCGCTTACCTCCATCAGCCGTTGTGAAAAAACAGGGCTTCGCTTGTCGACGCGCGCCAGCGTTCGAGCAACCATACCGTAGCCCAAGCGTAGAGCGCGACGCCGACGAACAGGCCGACACGAACGGCGGACGCTGCGAGCACACCCGTGCCGTCGGCACTGTCCTCGATCGCCGGCCCGAGCAGAATCAGCATGGTCACCAGGGCATCGCTCCAGAAAACGGGCGGGAGAAGCGTGCGCCTGACTCTGAAGAGCCGTGCGCCAGCCCACAGGGCAGCCGCCATCATCCACAGCATCAGCATCCACAGGCTGGGCCAGAGCGACAGGCCTAACCAGACGGCCAGGGCCATCGCCGCCCCCATCAGGGTTGATCCCACCAGTTCGCGCCCGGCCGAACGCGTGTCGGTCGAACCGCCTGCTGGCCAAGAGCAGCGGCTTTCATGATCGCCGCCAGATAGAACGAGGGGTCGGTGAGCGCCAGAACGAACACCGGCATCACCACCAGCGTGCCGCGGAGCGCGATCCAGCTCGCCGTCTCGCGGCTGGGGGGCGATGCCTTGGCCGCCTTTGCAGCCGCAGCGTCGGGAAAAAAGGCATGCGAAAAGCCGCTGACCAGGCTGCCGACGGCGATCCCGACGGCGATGGTCATGCTGATGATCGTGACCAGCGCCTGCTCGGCCACCCCGGCGACCGGGATCAGCGTGAACGCGACGACCAGAAGCATGGTCAGCGGGTTGCCGGTGCGAATCCCGAAGAAGAACAGCGCGTAAAGGATCGCGCCGGTCAGCAAGATTCCGGCCAGGGCGTAGTTTTCCAGCAGGGGGACCATCAGCACCCCCGTTACCAACAGCCCGGCGAGCAGCAGGGCCATGGCCGCCGCCTTGACCGGCGGGATTGGCGGACCCGGCTTGCACAAGAGCATCATGGCCATCAGGCAGACCACGTGGGGCATCTGCAGCGCGAAGCCGTAGGCGAACAGCACGGCCAGGCCGAGGCCGATCGCCAGCCGCAGGACCGCCTTGTCCGCCGGGGCGATCATGGTCCGCTCAGTAGAGGTAGGAGAGCCAACTCATCAGCCGAATGTAGCCTGCGCCGAGCAGATTCATGACGAAGTTGTCGCCGGTGAACACCATGACCTCGGCTTGACCGCCAATGCGTACGCGTTGCAGACGTTCGCGTTCCGCAGCGTCGAACTCGACCGTCACCGGGAAACGCTGCGCCTGACGCAGCCAGTCGCGGCTGTTCTGGATCGTCGGCAGTGTTCCCGCCTGCGCCTGCTGGCCGGAGCTGACGCCGCTACCGATGCTGCGTACCCGGCCCTTCAGTACCTCACCGGGCAGCACGTCGAGGACGATGGCTACCTCGTCGCCGGGGTCGATATTGCCGAGGTTGTTCTCGGTCATGTCAGCGTTGATCCAGAGGTCGTGGATCGCGATCAGCGTCATCGCCGGTGTGCCGGCCTGAGCAAAGTGGCCGACGTCGGTGCGCAGGTCGGTCACCAGACCGCGGCCGGGGGCGACCACCCTGGTGCGCGCCAAATCCAACTCGGCCTTCTCGGTCGCCGAACGCGCGCTACGCAACTGCGCGTTGTCGTCACCGGCGTCGCCGGCGGCTTCCTGGGCCTTGCGCAGGTCGGCCTCGGCGGCCTTTTCCTTGCTGTGCGCTTCGATTCGGGTGGCCTGCGCGACCTCCAGTCGGCGCACCGATATCGCACCGGGATCCTCGGCGTAGAGCGCTTCCTGCCGCGTCGCATCCTTGTCGGCCTTGATTTGGTTGGCCTGTGCCGCCTGCAGCGAGGCGCGCGCGGCTTCCACGGTCGCCACCGAGGCATTGACCGAACGGCGTACCGACTCGTAGTCCGAGCGACTGCGCTGCAACGCGATCTGGTACTGGCTGGGGTCGATATCGAACAGCGGCTGCCCGTGCTGGACGTTGTCGTTGTTCTTGACGTGCACCGCCAGCACCTTGCCCGCCACCTCGGTGGCCACCGGCACGACGAAGGCCTGCACCCGGGCCTGCGAGGTGTGCGGGGTCAGACGGTCAGCAGCGAAATACCAGAGCAGGCTGGCGGCGATCAGCGCCAGCACGATGGTCGCGCCGACCCGCGTTCCTTTCCCGGGTGGTGCGGAAGATTCTTCGGGGGCCACGCCGGCTGGAGTTTCGTCCCGCTTCATTGCTTCGTCACTCATTGCTCGTCCGTCCCGGGTCCGATCAGTTGCGGGCCAGCGTCAGGCGCCGGCAGCGGTTCCCGCAGCAACTCCCGCCAGTCGCTGCGCTCACCCATGGTTTCTCGGGTCGCGTCGTCCAGTAGCGGGCGGCCACGCCCCGCCTGCCAGCCGCCGCCCATCGCCTTGTACAGGGCGACCAGACTCTGCGCGACGTTGCCCCGGTTGCTCACCAGGCGTTCCTGCTGACTGAACAGCGTTCGCTGCGAATCGAGCACCCGCTCGAAGTTGGCCAGGCCCTCGCGGTACTGGATGCTGGCAATCGCCAGCGAGCGCTTCGCGGCCTTGACCGCTTCTTCGAGAATGGGGACCTGTTCGCGGTTCTTGGCAAACCCCACCGCTGCGTCATCGACCTCGCGCGCCGCCTGCAGGACTGCTCCGTGATACTGTTCGTAGAGTTGCTGGAAGCGGGCATCCTGTACAAGCACCTCACCGGTCAGCCGCCCATGATCGAAGACGTTCCAGACGAGGCTGGGACCAACTCCCCAGGCGAGCGTCCGTGGCGACCCGGACAGTGACGTGGCCGACAGGCCGAGCGAGCCGAGCAGGGCGATCGATGGATAGAGATCGGCCACGCTTACCCCGATCAGCGCGGACTGGGCCGCCAGTTGCATCTCGACCGCGCGCACGTCGGGGCGGCGCCGCAGCAGATCGGCCGGCAGGTCGACGATGACCCCGAGTTCTGCCTGCGGGATCGTGTTCTTGCCGTCCGCCATTTCGGACAGTGGCCCGGGCGGCCTGGCAAGCACCACGCCGAGTGCATTCTGGGTTTGCCGCAGGCTGCCCTCGAGCTGCGGAATCGTGGACAGCGTGGCCAAGTACTGGGCCTTGGCCTGTTGCACGTCGAGCTCGGAGTCGTTGCCGTGCTTGAACAGGCGCTCGGTGATCTCCAGGCTGCGCTTCTGCAACGCGGCATTCTGATGGGCGATCTGCAACCGCAGCTCGAGGGTGCGGATCGCGCAGTAAAAGGTGGCGACTTGCGCCGCCATCAACACCTGCAGGTCGTCGTACTGCGCGATGCTGGCGAAGTAGCCGGAATCAGCGGCCTCGACGCTTCGCCGGAACTTGCCCCAGAAATCGATTTCCCAACCGATCGCCAGGCCGGCGTTGTACGCGGTCAGGGCGCTGTCCGGCCCGCTTGACCGTTCCTCGCCGGTGCGCAGAACCGTGCCGGTGATCTGCTGTTGCTGCGGATAGAGCAGGCTGCCGGCAATCATCAGCTGCGCGCGCGCTTCCAGGATGCGCATCCCGGCGGTTCGCACATTGGGATTGACGCGCTGGGCCTCAGCAATCAGCTGGTCCAGCACCGGGTCACTGAAGTTGCGCCACCACTCCTCGGTCTGCGCGCGCGGCTTGCCGCGCTGTTCAGCGTTCAGCGAATCGAGCGAGCCGCCCGACCAGCCAGGCAACCACGAAACTGCGGGACGCTTGAAGTCGGGTCCGACCGCCGCGCAGCCCCCGAGGAGCACGGCTCCAGCCATGGCGAGCAGGCGCCGGCCAGCTACGCCGGCAAGGCCTTGCCACACCGGCTCAGCCGGCGACGGAAGGCGAGTCGCCGGCAGCCTGCTGGCGCACCCGCTCGGGGTTGTCATCCACCCAGCGCATGAAAATCTGGTAGCCCAGGGCCAGCGCCGTCGCGCCGATGAACATGCCGAGAATGCCGCTGGTCGCCATGCCGCCGAGCGCCCCGATCAGGATCACCGGCATCGGCGCATCGACGCCACGGCCGAGCATGATCGGCTTCAGCACATTGTCGGCCATGCCGCCGACGACCAGCAGCACGCTGTAGGCGGCGGCCGGGACGGTGGCGTAGTCGCCGCTCGCCCAGATCCAGCCGATCACCGGCAGTGTGACCAGCAGCGCCGGCAACTGCGCGACGCCTAGAACGAGGACGATCACGGCCAGCAGGCCGGCGAACGGGACGCTGGCGATCATCAGCGAGACGCCGATGAGCAGCGCCTGGATACAGGCGATGCCGATGACGCCTGAGGCGACGGCGCGCACCGTCGCGCTAGACAGGTTGGTGAACTCCTTGCCGCGGGCCAGGCCGAAGACGCGCTCGAAGATGGCCTGCATTGCCTGGGCGCCCGATTCGCCGTAAGCCATCATGATGCCGGCGACGATGAACGCGAGGACGAACATCAGCAGGCCGCCGCCCAGGCCGGCGACGATGCCAAGTGCCTTGGTCGCAAGCTCGCCGATCTTGGGCTGCATGCTCTTGACCAGGGCCGGCAGATCGTCGTGCGCCTGCGACCAGATGGCATGCACCTTCTTGCCGACGACCGGCCAGGCAGCGACCTTCTCGGACGGTGCCGGCACCTCGAGCGTGTTGTCGCGGACACCTTTGACCAGTTCATGGACAGAGTCGCCGAACTGGCTGGCGAGCATGATCGTCGGCGTGACGATCACGGCGATGGCGACCAGCACGATCAGCGTCGACGCGAGTCCCTGTTTGCCGCCGATTCGCCCGGCCAGCATCTCGTGCAGCGGATAGATGGTGACTGCCAGGATCAGCGCCCACAGCATCATCGTCAGGAACGGCGAGAAGAAGTGGTAGCACAGCAGCACGAGCGCCAGGACGAGGCCGGTGCGGACGAAGACATCGAGCAGGCGGGCGGCGACTCGCTTTTCCAGTTCGCGATCGGTCTCGTGTGGTGCATCCATGGGAGGAGTCCTTTCCGGCGAAGGAGGGCATCGGCAGGCACAGGATGCGCCTTTCAATAAAAGGCCGAAGTGCTGCACGTCTGGCGATTCAAACGCATCAATCTAGCATGAATTCGTCAACCGGCGGGCGATTCGCCCGAGTCCGGCCATGACGAGCATCGGCAAGCGGCGTGCATATCCGCCGTTGGCGCCGGTTCGCGAGTTCCAGCGCACCCTCGCTGTCGCGCACGGCGCAACTCCACTCGATTCGGTCGCCGACAACAGGTCCGCACCATCGGGCAGGGGCGGCGAGATACGGCCTTGTTTCTTTCGCCCGAACGGGAGCCAAAACACCGAGGAGCGAAGCGCAGGTGGGTCCACCGGGTCGATGCGCCAATGCTCCAAACCGTGCCGGCGCCGGGGCTGATGCCGGGGCTGATGCCGTGCGGCGAGGTGCAGTCGATCCGGTGCACTCGGTCCTTGCCGTGGTGCGATTCCTGAAGGGGCTCGCGGTGCGCGCAATGTGGTGCGAGATGCGCCTGCCCGACCACATCTGGTGTCCGACGAACGAGTTTGCCCTGGAGCTTCGCCCCCCTTGGTCGGACGAGGCAGGCTCAGTCCCGGCGCTGAGAACGATCTTCTCCTCGTGCGGCAAGCCAAACCCGAACCAGTAGGGTAGGGTGGTGACGATCTGGAAGGAAACTAGCTGCGCGGCGACGGCGAGATGTCCCTTGGCCCCGCTCAAGTCGTCACCGGGCACGAGGACACTCAAGACCGCTAGGAGTAGCGTGGCCACGCCCGTCGTCCTGCCGATGAAAGGCTGAAGTCGGATGGCCAGCGTTTGCAATGCCCGCAGGATCGCCATCCCGGGCAGCAGCGGCAGCAGGATGACCATCAGCATGGATTTGGCGATGGTCCAGGGCCGGTCAGCCCCTTGACGATCGCCGGTACGGCGGAAGGCATGAAGATTAGCATCGCGGCCGACGACACCAGCATCCATGCCGCGGTGAAGCCGAGGGGTCCTCCGGCCCCGCTGACGATCACCGGGAGATCCGGTGCGCAGGGGGTCATCCGGATCAAGGAGGCCCGCCGCCTAAGGGCTGTCGAGCGGGATTGCCAGCGTGATGGCTTGGACTACAACGCCAGCCCCACGACGAAGCCGAAACAAGGCTATCGGTGCTGCCCCGTCGTGGGACGACCACACGGCCTGAGCGGCGCGATTCGCTTCCGGTGATTCATCAGGGGCTCTTGGGAACTATTTGACATTGACACCGCTTGATGGGGTTTCTATAGTGTAGTTGGCGTCATGGGCTTTCTGCTCTCGGCGGTTCAAGCACGCGAAGCTGTTGGCGCCTCCCTGAACTTGGGAAAGGAGGGTGTTCGGGCAACAGTCCGTAGTCCGGGCGAGGCATCGAGATAGTGAAGGTGCCAAGATCGACCCGTAGTCCCTCCCAGTGAGGACGCGCTGTAGCGCGCGTTCTCGTTTCAACCAAAGTGAAGAGAGGAAGCACCATGAAACGATTCGTTCGAGATGTTGCTGCAGCGATGCTGCTGTTTGGCGCCATGGGATTTGCGCAGGCCTTCGTGGTCGTCGCACCGGACCAGCCCGTTGCGGAGAAAAGTCAACTGGAGCTGTCGCAGGAGTGGTGGCGGTGGGCGCTGGGGGCTCCGAACTCGGGTAACCCCCTGCTGGACGAGGACGGCGTGTTCGCTCAGGTGGGGAACAACGGTCCGGTCTTCTTCGTGGCGGGTAGCATCTTCGGAGAGCCTACCGTGCGGACGTTCGCCGTGCCGGCGGGCCGGCCAATCTTTTTCCCAGTCATCAACAATCTCTTTATCGAGACTCCGCCTCCCGAGTGTGCTGGTTCCGTCGCATGCGCGCTGGCGCGGGTAAGCCCATTCATCGACGACGCGACCGCTCTCACGGCAACCCTGGACGGCCTGAACCTGCTTGCCGCAGGAGCATCCGGGTTTCGGCAGACCAGCAGTGCGTTCTTTTCGGTCGCCCTGCCCGACGACAACCTCTTCGGTGCGCCCAAGGGCAGTTATGACGCCGTCTCGGACGGTTACTGGGTCGCCGTGGAAGGCTTGTCAGCCGGTCCGCACACGCTGATCTTTGGCGCCACCTCGGGAGGTTTCTTGGTGGACGTCACCGCCAATCTGAGAGTTCCGGAGCCCGGCACGTTGGGGTTGGTGCTGCTGGGCGCTCTTGCCGCAACGGGCCGTCGCTTGCGGTTCGGGATTGGGGCGACTGCTTGACAGCCGGCATGTGCGCGAGCCGACTCCCTCGCCGCCTTGAGGGATGGCACGCGGCGGTCCTGCGCCGAGGCGACCGGACGGGCAGGAGGCGACGCCTGCCTTTCGGTTAGGTTTCTTGCCGACGGTGGTTGCCACGAACTGGTTGAAGCTCGTGCCATCGGGTGTGGCGCAGCGCGCAAGCTCGGCGTTGATCACACTGGACAGACGCAGCGGATAGGTGCCCTGTGACTTTATCGCCTGCCGATCCTCCGCAAGCCCGTGAGGGGCGCGAAGGCGTCGATACCAAATTGCCGGGCACCGGGCCGACGTCGCGTCGACTGAACGTGTCACATGACCGATGGCAGAGCCGGCATGAAGAAGAATCGCTGACCGGTTCATCGGTTCTTCGCTTCGTTCGAGGACGCGAACTGGGGGTATGGCCCCCGCCACGCGCCTTGCCGACCGCTCAGTAGGCGACCCCCTGCGCCTCGCAGAGGAACGCCATCAGCGGCGCGGCGGCGGCAAAGCGTTGCGCGGCAAGCCTGGTCAGATCCACGTCCGTGGCTTCGGCGAACGACAGCGGGGCCAGCGCGATGAAGTCCTTGCGCTTGATGTCGTCGATCGCCGGGTGGTCGACGGCATAGCCGCGCGGCGGGCGCCTCAGGCTCTCGCCGGCCAGCGTCCAGTGCGCGGCGAACTGCTCGTCGTCGCGTACGGCAAACCAGCGCTCCGGATGATCCGTGATGCGCGCGCGGATGACTGCGAGGATCGCCGACTCCGGATGCCAGCAACCGGCGCCGAAAAAGCATCCGTCGGTCGCGATGTGCAGGTAGAAGCCCGGCGCATGAACATCCTTGCCGGCTTCATGGCGGAACTGGATGCCGATGTTGGTCTTGTAGGGACGCTTGTCGCGGGCAAAGCGCGTGTCGCGGTGCACGCGCATCAGCGAGCCGCCCGTCCTGCGCGGCTCGGCGCGGAACTGCGGAGCGAACTTTTCCAGCTCGGGCGCCATCGCTGCGATGAAGGTCAGCGCCGGTTCGCGAACCAGCGCTTCGTAGCGCGTCTGGTTGGCTTCAAACCAGGCGCGCGCGTTGTTCGCCGCAAGTTCGTCGAGGAAGTTGAAGGTGGCCTGGCTGAACATGAACAGGGCTCCTTGACGGTAGTCTGCCTGGGAGGCGGGCGCCTCTTGCACGGATTGTTGCTCGCGGCGTTCGTCCTGTAAAGGCGATGTCCGCGACGGATGTGGGCAGGCGCGCAGGGAGCAGGGCGCGCGCGACGAGTGTGCTGGTGGCGCGTTGCTTGGCTCCAGCATCGCCAGCGACGCTCTCACGAGGATGTGCGAGCGGCCGAAGTCGAGGAGGCTCCGTTCCAGTCGAGGCCGAATCGGGTCAGGTACTTGCGCAGTCGATCGGCGTCATTGGCCTGGCTTTTCTGCAGGCGTGAAACGGCGAACAGCTGGCGACCCGCTTCCGAGAGACTGCCGGAGCGGCGGCAGACGTCGATCACCAGGTTGAGTTGGCCTCGGTCGAACAGGTCGAGCGCCTCGGCGCCGTCGCCGAGGAGTTGGCGGGCGGCGTCATCGCCGCCGGCGTCGGACCAGGCGCGGCGCAGGCAGGCGATCTCTTCGCCGACATCGACTTCGTTGATTCGTCCGCCTTCGGCGAGCGTCGCCATGCGCGTCACCGATGCCGACAGCTCGCGGAAGTTGCCGCGCCAGAGCGCTTGCGGCGAGCACGCGAAAGCCAGGAAGAGCCGTCGCGCTTCGGCATTGAAGCGGACCTGCTGCGCCTGCTCGCGCGCATGACGCCCGAGTTCGAAGTCCAGGTTCGGTTCGATGTCTTCGACGCGCGCCGCAAGGCCGGGCAGCTCGAATGTCCACAGGTTGATGCGCGCCAGAAGGTCTTCGCGAAAACGACCGTCGGCGACGCAGCGGCGCAGATCGCGGTTGGTGCCGGCGATGAGCTGAAAATCGCTGCCCGACTCACGGTCGCTGCCGAGCGGGAAAAAGCGCTTTTCCTCGACCGCCTTGAGCAGCATAGCCTGCTCGTCGAGACCGAGTTCGGCGATCTCGTCGAGGAACAGCAGGCCGCCATCGGCCGCGCGCAACAAGCCCGGGCGTTCGCTCTGGGCGCCGGTGAAGGCGCCGCGCACATGCCCGAAAAGGGTGGACATCGCCGCGTCGCCGCGCAAGGTCGCGCAGTTGACCTCGACAAACCGGCCGCCGAGCCGTTGCCGTTGTCGTTTCAGTTCATAGACCCGGCGAGCGAGAAAGGACTTGCCGGCGCCGGTCGGGCCGACCAGCAGCAGCGGTGCCCGCGACCGTCCTGCGACGCGTTCGAGGCGCTCGATCATCGCGTTGAAAGCGGCGCTGCGCGTCGCGATGCCGGATTTCAGGAAGGCCAGCGTGTCCGCCTGTTCGTGGCGAAACCGCTGCGCGATCTTGTCGTAGCGCGACAGGTCGAGGTCGATGATCGCGTAGGTCCCGGCACCACCGGCCACCTCCTTCTTGCGCGGCGGCGACATCTGCAGGAGGCGCGCCGGCAGAAAGCGCGCTTCGGCGAGCAGGAACCAGCAGATCTGCGCGACGTGCGTGCCGGTCGTGATATGGATCAGATAGTCTTCCTGCTCGGTATCGAAGGGATAGGCGCGGGCGAAATCGTGCAGGGTGGTGTACACCTCTTCGAAGTCCCACGGATCGTGCAAACCGATTTCGACCCGGCAGACCTCCGTTTCCGGCGATACGGCGGCGATGTCCAGAGCGACCCTCTCGGCCAGACCACGACTGCGATCGTCGTGCAGGAGGTGGAGACGGTGCACCAGCAAGTCCTCCTGTTGGCAAGCCGCCACCGTCGGGCGCCACTTCGCCCAGCGCTCAGCTCCCCGTCCACCGTAGTCGAGTTGCGTGCCGAGGAAGCCGATGACCACTGTCTTCTTCACAGCCTTATCTCTCCAGCTAAACCATTAGCGTAGATTCTATTGATACAGGCTGGCGGCGACAAGACGGCTGCCGGTCGGCGAGAGGTTTGTCGTTTTCCCACAGGGACTTGCACGATCTCGCAGAGGCCGCTCACGCCTGGCATGGCATTCGCTAAGCAATAGCCGAGCGCGCAGGCGCCGCAATGGCCCACGGGTCGGGGCTGCAGACCCCGCCGGTGCACGGCAACCGGGTTTCGATCTGTCGTTGGCGTGCATGCCGCCGTGGCGCACACGCTCGAGTGGCGGGCTCTGGTGAGTCCCGCCGGGTTCGATTCCCGGCCCGCCAGCCACTGGATAGCTCAATGGGTAGAGCAACCGTTTCGGCGGTGTGTCGCGGGTTCGACTCCCGCTCCAAAACCTGTCGTCTGACAGTGCAATTGCAAGACCCGCCGGTCGCGGTGTGCGCAAGCACCCGTCACCGGGTTGCTTCGGCACCTGCCCCGGATTGCCGGCAGGGCGCCGGTGGCGCAGGCGGTCGGCAAGGTCGCGAGCGTGCGCTGCACGCCGGCGGCGAGCCCGCCGCAACGCCCCGCGTGCTCCCCCGCCAGTCCCGGAAGGGTGGCCCCGGCAACTCGGTGCGCACCGGCAAATCGATGACAAGAAGAAAGGACAAGTCATGTTGCGACGTTTTGTGGTGAAGAAGAACGAATGCGGCGTCTTGCTGCGCGACGGCGACTTCGATCGCCTGCTCACGGCCGGACGCCATTACTTCGTCGATCCGCTGCGCCGTCTGGCGCTGCAGGTGTGGAAACTCGACGCGGCGATGAGCGACCTCAATCTCGTCGACTACCTGCAGCGGCAGCAACCGCAAACCGTCGCCGAGCACTTCGAGTACATGGTTCTCGGCGAGGATCAGGCCGGTCTGCGCTACGAGAACGAGGTTCTGGTGGAGATCCTGCCGCCCGGCGTGCGCGCCTGCTTCTGGAAGGGACTGGTGGCGCATCGCCTGGAGTGTATCGACCTGGCCGGGGAAACGGCGCTGGCCCCGGCGCTTGCCGCACGGCTGACGCAGCCGAACCTGCGCGCCCGGCCGGTAGGCGGACTCGCTGGGGTGCTCCTGCTGCCGGTACCGGCTTACCACCTGGGCGTGCTCAAGGTCGATGGCCAGGTGGCGCGCTTGCTGCAGCCCGGTCTGGCGGCCTTCTGGCGGTTCAATCGCGACGTGCAGGTCGAACTGGTCGATACCCGCCTGCAGACCATGGAAGTCGGCGGCCAGGAAATCCTCTCGCGCGACAAGGTGGGCCTGCGCCTGAATCTGGCGGCGACCTGGCGTTACACCGACGTGCTGCGTGCTTTTGCGAGCCTCAACAAGCCGGTCGAGCATCTGTATCGCGAACTGCAGTTTGGCTTGCGCGCCGCTGTCGGAACGCGTTCGGTGGACGAGCTGCTGGACAACAAGCAGATCATCGACGAGGTGGTGAGCGCGCATGTCGCGCGCAAACTCGACGGCTTCGGCATCGAGGTCGGCGCGGTCGGCGTCAAGGACATCGTCCTGCCGGGCGAGATGAAGACCATCCTGGCGCAGGTCGTCGAGGCGCAGAAGTCGGCCGAGGCGAACGTCATCCGCCGGCGCGAGGAAACGGCGGCGACGCGCTCCTTGTTGAACACCGCCAAGGTCATGGAAGACAACCCGACCGCACTGCGCCTGAAGGAGCTGGAAACGCTGGAGCGGGTCGCCGAGCGGATCGACCGGATCTCGGTGTTCGGTGGGCTCGACGAGGTGCTGAACGGTCTGGTGAAGATCGGCCGCAAGTAGCGCGCCGGGACGAGCCAGCATGGACTGCAGGCAAGGTGTCGGCCGCCAGGGCCGACTACGGCGTTTGCCGTAACATCGCGGTGTGCGCCGCAAGAGAAAGGAGCAAACCATGGAACAGGGGATCACCCCGGAAGCGTCGATCGAAACCCTCCGGGTGCCCGGCGCGGCGCCGATCAAGATGTGGACCGAAGGCGTGCCGGTCGAGGAGGAAGCGCGTCAGCAGTTGATCAATACCGCGCGCCTGCCTTTCATCTTCCGCCATCTGGCGGTGATGCCGGATGTGCATCTCGGCAAGGGCTCGACGATAGGCAGCGTCATCCCGACGCGCGGCGCGATCATCCCGGCGGCGGTGGGCGTGGACATCGGCTGCGGAATGATCGCCACGCGCACGACGCTGGACGCCGCCGACCTGCCCGACAATCTGCATGGCCTGCGCAGTGCCATCGAGCGCGCCGTCCCGCACGGGCGCACGGTCGGCCGCGGCCGGCGTGACGAAGGCAGCTGGGAGAACCCGCCGGATCTGGTCAACGCGCACTGGGCGGTGTTGTTGCCGCGCTTCCAGCGCCTCGTCGAGAAATACCCGCGCCTGAAGAGCACCAACAACCACAAGCACCTGGGTACGCTGGGCACCGGCAATCACTTCATCGAGGTGTGCCTCGACGAGGCCCAGCGCGTGTGGCTGATGCTGCACTCCGGGTCGCGCGGCGTCGGCAACGCCATTGGCTGCACGTTCATCGAACTGGCGCAGGCGGACATGCGGCAACATCTCGCCAGGCTGCCGGACCGCGACCTGGCCTATCTCGAAGAAGGCAGCGCGCACTTCGCCGACTATGTCGAGGCGGTCGCCTGGGCGCAGGACTACGCCCGCCACAACCGCGCGGCGATGATGGCCAACCTGATCGCCGCCGCGCGCACGGCGATCGGCAAACCTTTCGCTGTCGACGTCGAAGCGGTGAACTGTCATCACAACTACGTGCAGAGAGAAACGCACTTCGGCGCCGAGATCTTCGTCACCCGCAAGGGCGCGGTATCGGCCCGGCAGGGCGAACTGGGCATCATCCCCGGGTCGATGGGCGCGCGCAGCTACATCGTGCGCGGCCTCGGCAACCCGGAGTCGTTCTGCTCGTGCAGCCACGGCGCCGGCCGCGTCATGAGCCGCAACGAAGCCCGCCGCCGCTTTACCGTCGCCGATCAGGAACGCGCCACCGCACACGTCGAATGCCGCAAGGACAAGGACGTCATCGACGAGATCCCGATGGCCTACAAGGACATCGACGCGGTGATGCACGCGCAGCGCTCGCTGGTCGAAGTGGTGCATACCCTGCGGCAGGTGGTGTGTGTGAAGGGCTGAACCATCGGTCGGTCGGCGGCGAGGCACCGGCAGTGACGATGGACCCCTGCGCCCGCTGCGCGCGGTGCGCAGTCTCGACTATCGTCGGCAAGGGCGCTGAGCTTTTCTCCTCGATCGCTTATGGTCGAGATGACGGTTTGCGCTTCAAGGGCGCTACCCAGTAAGCAGTAACCAGTAACCAGTAACCAGTAACCAGTAACCAGTAACCAGGAAGCCATCGAACAACATGGAAACGATCACCCTCGACGGCGCGCAAGGCGAAGGCGGCGGGCAGATTCTGCGCAGCGCGCTGACGCTGTCGATGATCAGCGGCCGGGCCTTCCGCCTCGAACGCATTCGTGCCGGGCGGGCCAGACCCGGCCTGCTGCGTCAGCACCTCACCGCCGTGCAGGCGGCGGCGACGATTTCGGGCGCACACGTCGAAGGCGCTTCGCCCGCTTCGCAGTCGCTGTTCTTCGCACCGGGCGCGCTGCGCGGCGGCGACTACCATTTTGCCATCGGCAGCGCCGGCAGTTGCACGCTCGTTCTGCAGACCGTCCTGCCGGCGCTATGGTATGCCGACCGCCCGGCAACGGTAACGGTCAGCGGCGGTACGCACAACCCGGCCGCACCGCCGGCCGACTTCCTGATCCGCGCCTGGCTACCGCTGCTGCGGCGGATGGGCGTGCAGACCAAGATCGAGCTGCTGCGCCACGGCTTCTATCCTGCCGGCGGCGGTCAGGTGCGCGCCGAGGTTGCGCCCGGCAAGCCGCTTGGCCTGACGCTGCTCGAGCGTGGCGCCTGGCAAGGCACGCGCGCGACCGCCATCGTCGCCGGTGTGCCGCACGACGTCGCCCGCCGCGAACTGACGCAACTCGCGCGGCGCATTCCGCAACTTCAGGGCGAATGCCGCGTCCTGCCGCATCAAGAAGGTCCGGGCAACGCCCTGCTCGTCGACCTCGAGCATGCCGCCGTGCACGAAGTCTTTACCGGCTTTGGCGCGCGCGGCGTCAGCGCCGAACATGTTGCCGACCGGGTCGCCAAAGCTGTCCGCGGCTATCTTGACAGCCCGGGCGGGGTTGGCGAGCACCTCGCGGATCAGTTGGTGTTGCCGCTGGCGCTGGCCGGCAGCGGCAGCTTCAGCACCGGCAAACCGTCGAGCCACCTGTTGACCAATCTGGCGGTGATCGGCGCCTTCCTACCGGTAGCCATGCACGTCAGCGAGAGCGGTGGCTGCTGGCGTGTCGACATCGGCGGTGCGGCGCCTGGCGGTCTGGCCGCTGCCGCAGACAAGGGCGCAGGTCCGCGTCGCGACGAGTGAGTTGCGCGGGCAAGTGAGCGTGCCGGCGGCGGCTCGGCCGCCGGTGCAGGGCAAGGGCTGCCGCCGGTTCTTCAGCGCAGCGGGCCGCTCGTTCAAGCTGCGGGACTTGAACGACGCGAGCCGCGATCCGGCAAACGGCAAAGGGTAGAATGAGCGCTCACCTTGCCAGGAGCAGCCCATGAGCGTTTCCCTTGTTCTGACCGTTATTGGCGATGATCGCCCAGGTCTCGTCGAACAGCTTGCCACTGCCGTCAGTCTGCATCACGGCAACTGGCTGGAGTCGTCGATGTCGAATCTGTCCGGCAAGTTTGCGGGTATCGTCTGCGTCAGCGTTCCCGAGGAACAACTCGTTGCCCTTACCGACGCGCTCGCCGCCTTGCCCGGTCTTCGCGTCACTTCCGAGGTCTCCCACTCGCCTGTGGCGCAGGCTGGCAATCGGCGGCTGAAGCTTTCGCTGGTTGGTCACGACCGCATCGGCATCGTGCGCGAGGTCTCGCAAGTCCTTGCCCGGCACGCACTCAATGTCGAGGATCTGAGCACCTACACGGCCAGCGCACCGATGTCCGCCGGAATGCTGTTCCATGCGAGCGTCGAGCTGACCGCCTCGTCGACGTTTGACGTGAGGGCGCTCACCAGCGAGCTGGAGGACCTTTCGAACGACCTGATGGTAGACATCACTCTTGACGAGGCGATTCGTATTTGAGGTCCTGTGGATCGGTCGGCGATGTCACCTCGCCCATGCGGCGAAGTGGTGCGTCTCTGTGCAGCGGGCGCTGCGAGGTGTCGGTATCCTTTACACTAGGTGGCGGGGAAAGATTGCAAAGTACATTAAAGCAGCAATATAAGAGTATGGTGCGAAATTTGCTTGCTGATTTTTCTTATACTGCGACGGAATTGCTTATGCCCTGTTGACGCGCTGTTTCGCAAGGAGATCTCATGAAGAAGCATGGCCACAATCGCTTCGGTTGGTTGTTCAACGGCGACCCCACGGCGTCGACCCAGCCTTTTTCCCGGGATGGTGGTGCTGAGACGATCGTCTCGCGCGACGAGTACCTGTCTGCGGGGCGCGACGACGGCACCAATGCGCGGAGCGCGACGAGCCCGAGTCTGGCGTCGTTGCTTGATACGAGCGCGCCAGACAGTCTGGCGGAGTCCAGCGTCTTTGGCGCAAGCGCTTTTTCCGCTGCACTTTCCCCGGCACTAGCCGCTGTTCCGATCAACCGCAACCCGGTTGCCAATAGCGACAGTTATAGCACCCGCCCCAACCAGCCGCTGACCGTCGTCGCACCGGGTCTGCTGGGCAACGACAAGGATCCCGACGGCGATTCCCTGAGTGTGTCGGTCCTCAACGTCACCGGTCTGTCGGGCAAGGGCGTGATCAGCTCAGGCGCGGACGGTAGCTTCATCTTCACGCCCAACGCGGGCTTCGCCGGCGACGCGACGTTCACCTACACCATCAGCGATGGATTTGGCGGCTCGGACACGGCCAGTGCCGTGATTCACGTCACCAATGCCGCGCCGGACGCGATTGCCGACGAGTTTTTCGTCCATGCCGGCCGCGTACTGTCGGTGGCTGCGCCGGGTCTGCTGGCCAACGACAGGGACTCCGACGGCGATTCCCTCAGCGTGTCGGTCCTCAATGTCACCGGTCTGTCGGGCAAGGGCGTGATCAACCCACGCGCTGACGGCGGCTTCACCTTCACGCCCAACGCCGGCTTCATCGGCGACGCGACGTTTACCTACTCCATCAGCGATGGATTCGGCGGCTCGGACACGGCCAATGCCGTGATTCACGTCACCAATGCCGCGCCAGTGGCGAGCGACGACCATTTCAGCACGCGCGGCAATCGTGCGCTCACCCTGAGCGCCCCCGGCCTGCTGGTCAACGATCGTGACGCCGACGGCGACGCCTTGCGGGTGAGCGCCACCAACACGGCAGGGCTGCAAGGCTCGCTCAGCAGCGCGCCGGATGGCGGCTTCACTTTCACGCCGCGGTTGGGCTTCGTCGGCACGACCAAATTCTCCTACACGGTCAGCGACGGCAACGGCGGTACCGCCACCGCCGTGGCCAGCATCGACGTGGTCAACCAAGCACCGGACGCGAACGCCGACGAGTACTTCGTTCATGCCGGCGGCGTACTGACGGTGGCCGCGCCGGGCCTGCTGGCCAACGACAAGGATTCCGACGGCGATTCCCTCAGCGTGTCGTCCCTCAACGTCACCGGCCTGTCGGGCAAGGGCGTGATCATCCCACGCGCGGACGGCAGCTTCACCTTCACGCCCAGCGCGGGCTTCGCCGGCGACGCGACCTTCACCTACTACATCAGCGATGGATTCGGCGGTTCGAGCACGGCCAATGCCGTGATTCACGTCACCAATGCCGCGCCAGTGGCGAGCGACGACCATTTCAGCACGCGCGGCAATCGTGCGCTCACCCTGAGCGCCCCCGGCCTGCTGGTCAACGACCGTGACGCCGACGGCGACGCCTTGCGGGTGAGCGCCACCAACACGGCAGGGCTGCAAGGCTCGCTCAGCAGCGCGCCGGATGGCGGCTTCACTTTCACGCCGCGGTTGGGCTTCGTCGGCACGACCAAATTCTCCTACACGGTCAGCGACGGCAACGGCGGTACCGCCACCGCCGTGGCCAGCATCGACGTGGTCAACCAAGCACCGGACGCGAACGCCGACGAGTACTTCGTTCACGCCGGCGGCGTACTGACGGTGGCCGCGCCGGGCCTGCTGGCCAACGACACGGACGCCGACGGCGATTCCCTCAGCGTGTCGTCCCTCAACGTCACCGGCCTGTCGGGCAAGGGCGTGGTCAGCCCACGTGCGGACGGCAGCTTCACCTTCACGCCCAACACGGGCTTCGTCGGCGACGCGACGTTCACCTACACGATCAACGATGGATTCGGTGGCAATGCGACCGCCACGGCGCTCGTCCATGTCGGCAATGCCGCTCCGGTGGCGGTAGAGGATTCCTATTCGGTGCACGTCGGCCGGACCTTGGCGGTCGCTGCGCCTGGCCTTCTCGCCAACGACAGCGACGCCAACGGGGATCCGCTGCAGGTGACCTCGCTCAACGTCACCGGCCTCCAGGGCACCTTGTCGCCGTTTGCCGACGGCCACTTCAGCTTCACTCCGACGGCTGGCTTTACCGGCACGACCAGCTTCAACTACACGATCAGCGATGGTTTCGGCGGCACGTCGACCGCAAAGGTCAATATCGACGTTTTCAACAACAAGCCGGTCGTCAACAACGACACCTACAACATCCGCCCGAACCAGGTGTTGAGCGTCGCCGCCCCCGGCCTGCTGGCCAACGACAGCGACCCCGACGGCGACACGCTGAGTGTGGTGGCCCTGGACGTCAGCGGCCTGCGCGGCAGCATTACCCCGTTTGCCGACGGCCACTTCAGCTTCACCCCGACGACGGATTTTGCCGGTACCACCAGCTTCAGGTACACGGTCAGCGACGGCGCCGGCGGTACGGCGACCGGCACGGCCACCATCAACCTGGTCAACAGTTCGCCAGTCGCGGTCAACGACCGCTATGCTGTCTATGCTGGCCGGACACTCGAGGTTGCCGCGCCCGGGTTGCTGGGCAACGACAGCGACGCAGATGGCGATGCCCTTACCGCCAAGCTGGCCGACGTTACGGGTCTGCAGGGCTCAATCTCGCTCCTTGCCGATGGCCACTTCATCTTCACCCCGAAGGCCGGTTTCACGGGGCGGACGAGCTTCAGCTACACGACGAGCGACGGCTTCGGCGGCACGGCGACCGCAACCGCCGCGATCGATGTCGTGCCGATTCCCACCAAGACGGTGAGCATAGGTAATGCTCCCGATCGCCAGTCCGGCCTTGGCGGCCAGTGGGCAGCCGCGTGGACCAACGCGGACATCGTCACTTCTATCGTCCACAAAGCCGACTACACGAATGCGACGGAGACCTGGAGCGCGGTGCGCTTGAACGGAGTAAGCCCGCAGACCCTGGCGGGAGGCGACATTTACGCTGGCGACCTGGGGGTCAGCGGGCAGTCGGAGGCAAGCAGCCCGGTGCGGCAGGAAATCGACGGCAAGGAAGCCTTGCGATTCAACCTCGCCGAGAGCGCAACCGGACTGACGGTCTATCTGTCGCGTCTTTTCACTCAGGACGACGGCGGCGACTTTGTCGAAAGCGGGCGTCTGCGTTTGCTCGACGCCGATGGTCATGTTGTCAAGGAAACGAGCTTCCACGCCGGCGGCGCGGCGGGAACGCAGGCCATCACCCTGACATCGGACCTGGCTTTCAGCGCCATCGAGCTGAGTGCCGGCGTCTACGACGGCAGCACCTTCGTCCCGGGGGGCTATGCCCACGCGGACGGCAGCTTTGCCGCGACGGTGACGAGCGATGCCGTGGGAGTCAAGCACGGCAGTGACTTCCTGGTCGACAAGATTGACTTCCAGGTGCCGGTCCTGGGTGTGCCGCTGACCGACGTCTTTGCCCCGTAGCAGCGGCCGAGCTACGGGATTTTTGGCCGAGTATCCCGGATGAAATGAAATGGAATTCGGGGCAAGGTTCGAGGTGCCTGGGGATCCCGGATTCCGCTGGCGCTGCATCCGGGCTACGGGATTGGCGGCCGAGTAGCCCGGATGAAATGAAATGAAATCCGGGGGCCAGCTCAACAGCAATCCTCTCGTCGGCACAAGACTGATTTCGCGCCGACGGGAGCCAACACAACGGGAATCATATGAAACTCTCCACCACCTTACGAAAGTTCCACGCTGCCGTGCTGATCGGCTGTTTTTTCATGGCCGCCAACGCGTCGGCCACGCTCCTCGTCGAGCAATTGCCTGCCGTGACGGCTGTCGGCCAGCAAGCCGACAAAAGTACGGGGCCCTATGCCGAAAGCGTGGCCGTGCCGGCGCCGGCGTCGATCAACAGAATCTCCTGGTGGGGCTACTACCTCGCCGGCAGCGTCCTCGACGACAGCTTCGTCATCGCGCTCGGCGGCAAGACGCAAAGCGGTAGTGTGAAGAGCGTTGCCGATGGCTCCGTAGATGGCCTTGATCTCTACCGTTACGAACTGACGCTTGCCACCCCGTTCGCCGTTACCGGGGTGACGCCGCTCGAACTGGCGCTGGTCAACGATAGCTTCGACGTCGAATGGTATTGGCAAGGCGCGGCCACCCTTGATGGCCGACGTGCCCTCGCCATGCTGCAGGTGCCGGAGCCCGGAATGCCTGGAGTCTTCGGGATCGGTCTCCTCGTGCTTGCTCTATCCTCCAGGCGCCGGCTGACCCGTAGCTGACCGCCCGGCGACTGGCGTGGGCCTGACGACAGGCCCGACCGACTGCACGATCTTCGTTGTGGCAGGCCTGGGCAGGCCGACCCGCGAGCTGCGGCTATCGCGGCGCCTTGACCGTCCTCAGAAGGGCTACCGCCGCCATGCGCGGTGCCTCGTAGTCGAAGCACCCCAGGAGCTTTCCGAGAAATCCCGCACCCCACGCCGCGGCGCAAACGCACGAATACGTCAAACGGCGCATCCTCGGCGTGCGGCAGATGCGTCCTTCGCCCTTCGCCCGCTCCAAGCGCTTGGCACAGCCCTTGATGCATCCCGTTACCAGGCATAGATTTTGGGATCTACCCCGGCAGCCGGAGGCAGCCATGAGCCAAGTCGCCAAACTCTTCAGCAACGGTCGCAGCCAGGCTGTGCGGCTGCCCGCTGCCTATCGCTTCGATACCAAGGAAGTCTTCATCCGCCAGGATCCGGAAACCGGCGACGTCATCCTGTCACGTAAGCCGGTGGATTGGGATGGCTTTTTTGCCGCGCTCAGAGGTGCCGATGTGCCGTTGGATTTTCTCGACAAGAACGAACGGAGCCAACCGGAACAAGATCGGGACCCTTTCAGCGGGTGGGGTGAATGAAGCGCTTCATGCTCGACACCAACGCAGCAAGCGAACTGATGAAGGAGAATCCAGCCCTCGTTCGGCGAGTCGTGGCCGCACCAATGGCATCGCTTTGCATCTCGGCCATCAGCGAGGGCGGGTTGCTCTTTGCCCAGGCAAAGCGGCCGAAGGCAAGGCGGCTCCATCGCGCCGTGCGTGAGTTCTTGCGGCGCGTTGATGTGCTGCCTTGGGACAGTGCTGTGGCGGAGCACTACGGCGTGGTGCGAGCCGACCTGGCGCGCTACGGAAAGACGCATGCCCCGCTCGATCTGCTGATTGCCACGCATGCGCTCAGCGTCGGCGCTGTGCTGGTGACGGTTCTCTCAGGTTGCCGGTCTGCTGGTCGAGGATTGGACGGATTGAACCCTGCCTCCGTCCTGAGTCCTGAGTCCGGCGCCCGGAGAGATCCCCGGCCACCCGGGGACAGCCCTTAAAAAATACCAGCTTGCGCAGATCAACGTCGCCCTCGCGAGGGACGAAATGGAATCCGAACACATGGCAGGCTTCGTCGCCAGCCTCGGCGAAATCAATATCATTGCCGACCGGACAGCGGGCTTCGTCTGGCGCCTGCAGACCGATGCCGGCGATTCGACGGCGATCCGCGTCTTCTAAGATCAGTTGCTGCTGGTCAGCCTTAGCGTCTGGGACGACCTGCAGTCGCTGCAGCACTTCGTCTATAAGACCTCGCATGTCGAACTGCTGCGCGCGACCGCGACGCCTGGATGGCCAAGCTGAGGAGCGCTCACCAGGTGCTGTGGTGGGTGCCGCGCGGCCATACGCCGTCGGTCGAGGAGGCGAAGGACAAGGTGGAGCACATCGTCCGGCTGGATCCGACGCCGGAAGCCCTTAGGTAATCTCAGCAACTATTCATACGGTTGTGTAACTGAAGTTTAGACACACGCGGGTCCCGCCGGGCGGGATTTCCGCGGAGGCGATCGATGAGGGGCACGACGATGGCATTCCCCAGCACCGATCGGCGCTGGGCCAGACGCCTCAACACTGCAAACGCTGATCCTGACCGGGGAAAGGCATCATGAATTGACCGGACTTCGGGTCATAGGCGTCACGCAGGGGAAGTCCGATAAATTGAATCCGCAGCCATTGAGCGAAAAGGCCCGCGGTGATCATGGCACCCTTTCGCCAGGGCGCGATGGCCATCAGCGGAAAGGACTGCCACAACTGCAGAGCCAGCAATTGCGTCAAGGCATAGGCCGTGGAGCGAATCTGCATCCACAGTTCCAGGGCAGCCTTTGACCGCTGCCACAGATTGGCTACTCCCCACCAGCGCTTCAGGTTGTGAAACAAGGGCTCGATCCCCCAGCGCTCGGCGTAGATCTCCACCACCTGTTGCGCCGAGAGCTCGGTCTCGGTCGCCAGAATCAGGCGCGGACGCGACCAGGTGTGGTCGGACAGGAACATCTCGCACCACACTGCCCGTACCGGGACACCCTTCAAGAATCGCGCCACGGCGAGGGCCGAGCGCACCCGAACCCGCTGCACCTTGCCGTACAGCAGCAGTTCCATCTCCTGCACCGGTAAGGCTTCGAGTACCACGGCATCGATCCGGAGGCCGTACTTGCGCTTGCGTCCTCGGCGTTTCGGCTCCGGCTCGGGCGGCAGAAACAAGGCCGTATCGCGGCGCACCTGTCCGATGATTCGGACCTGTTGTTCGAGCAAAGGAAGAATCAGCGTGCTGCGCATGAACCAGGCATCGATCAACAAGCGCACCCCCTTGACCTGCCCCCGGATCGAGTCCATCAATTGCCGTGCCACCCAGAGTTTGCCCCGTTGGCCCGACTCTTCGAGCAGCCATGAGCGAATGGGTACCGTCAGCGCCGAGCCCAGCCGGACGCGAACAACGAGAGCCAGCGTGACCCAGCACTGGCTGTTCAAAAAGGTCGGCCGATTGGCCTTGTGGCTGTTGAGCACGGTCAGCTCCCGTGATGGGAAATCGCTCCACTTTGGTCAAGCAAGTTGATGGCTTTGTCGATAACTCCATGATTTCTTGGGAAATCACGATAAGTGATGGAGTGCTCGAAGTGCCATCACGGTATGATCAGGACTTGGTCAACAAGAGTGATGTGTTGTAATGGTCTGACTTTGTTTGGTTTTTCTTGTTACCCTGTCATAAATAATCACGAGCGTGATGGGCTCGATGACTCGGAGACGGGTCAAGGGCAGGCTGCGGCACTATGCAGCCTGGCGAAGCACACCCTTGACGCGGTGGAGAGTCGATACGCTCGATCATGGCTGTTGGTGCGGCATTTCGCGCCAACAGCCATGATGACTGGCTGCGGTTTCCCACCCAATCATTCGCTAAGCCATCAAGTTCTGTGAACATTGAAACATCAGAAACGTTGGCGGTACACAGCTGTGATCGTGCTTGATACTGATCCCCGGCCCGACCTTCGCGCCGCGCGGAACCAGCGTATCGTCGAGGATCAGGGTGACCAGTTCGGTCGGGCACACCGTCAGCACCAGCTGCAGCAAACGCAACGACAGTTCCGTGACCGACACGTTTGCCCGCTCGATGAGCTTGTAATAGGTCGCCCAGTGCGCCTCTCGGCGAATGGCCCCGATGGCCCGCGTAACCCAGCCTTCCGGGTTGAGCATGCAGCCGATCAGGAGTTCGACGAAAGTTCGGCGGGAACGCGGTGGTACGGCCACCAGGAGAAAGGAAATCCATTCCGAGAGCAGCAAGCCAACGTTGGCAGCGAGAGACATGAGGGAAAGTCCGAGATCGAAAACGATCCCTCATTGGTCGCCGCGCGCTGCTTGCGCGAGAACCATGCGCAAGCAGCGCGCGGCGACCTCACGATTCTCTTGTCATGTCAAGTCTTTTTTTTCATTTTTTCGAAAACTTTTTTCACGGCGCCGGGATGTCTTCGGCATCCGCCGGCGATCGCGAGTGTCTAAACCGGCATTATGGAGCAGCCACCCCCAGCGGCTGACGCTCAGCCCGGCGAAAATTCTCTTGTTTTCAACGAACAGGAGCATTGTTCATGGCGGAGAGCCACGTGGTTACGGCCCTGATCAGCAAGCGCGCCGAACTGGCTGGGCTGATCGAGCATCATCAGAAGGAAATGGATCGTCTGGCGGATGATCTGGCCCACCTTGACGCCACCCTCAAGCTGTTTTCCCCGGAGATCGACCTGCGGACGATCCGGGTCAAGGCCCACCGGATGCGGAACCGTTTCTTCCGCCCGGGGGAATGCCAACGCCTGGTTCTGGACATCTTCCGCGAGGCTCAAGGCGCAGCGCTGAGCAGCCGCCAGATCGGCGAAGCGCTGACGGCACGCCGGGGTCTGGAAGCGACCACCGTCATGATCGAGCAGATGCGGAAGAACGCCATTGGCGTCGTGCATCGCCTGGAGCGTAGCGGCACCCTGATCCCTGCCGGCCGTGACGGGCACGGCGCCACCTGGGCGGTCGCCTGACGCTTTCACACCGCCAGGCTTTCCCCCAGTCGGTGGTTGCCCTGCCAGTACCCGCACCAATCCCGACTCACCAGGGCACGGGCGCACTTGCCGAGGATGTCCCGGAAGATGTCGCCGTTGCTCCAGCGCCGGGTGTCTTCCCGGTAGGCCATCTCGTTGGCGTAGTTGTCGAGGTACTTCGGAGCCGCCTTGTGGATCTGGCCGATGTGGAAACGGCGGAAGCGGGAGAAATACGATTCCGCCAGGTTGTTGGTCGTGCCGTCATCGGCGCGGTACTCCTTGCCGTGGTTCACCCGGCGAACCTCGTACTTGGCAGGGAGCCGGTCGTAGGCGTCCGATTCGTCGGCACAGATCACCGCACCTGGCGCGATGTAGGCTGGCGCCAGTTTGCCGAGGTCGGCCTGGTTCTCATTCTTGACGATGAAGGTCAGCGTCTTCTTGGCCCCGGCGTTGCCGGCCTCTACCTCCGCCTCGGTGTGCGCCTGACGCATCACCAGGATGCAGCGCTTGTCCGGGTCTTGATTCTCTGCCAGGCGCCGGTCTACCCGGTCTTCCTTCTTGTTCTCCGGCCGGACCTTCCCGCCGACATACGCGCCATCCACGTGTATCTCGCCCTGCAGAGCGGATTCCTCCCGGCCCACCAGCAGGCTCTCCCGGATCTTGTGCAACAGCACGTAGGCAGTCTTGTGGGACACGCCCAGGTCGCGACCCACCTGCAGCGCGGAAATGCCCTTCACGGCGTTGGTGAACAGGATCACGGCCGCCAGGTACAGGCGCAGCGGCAGCTTGTGGAAGGCGAAAATCGTTCCGGACGTGACCGAGAAATCCTCCTGGCAGCCCGCACAACGCCAAATCTTGCGGGCCGGGCGAAAGTAGTGCCGGTGCGCCATGCCGCAGTGCGGGCAGACCACTTCCTCCCCGTCGCCCCAGCGCGCCTCGCGGAACAGGGTAAACGCGTCGTCGTCACTCATCGCCAGGACCTGAACCACGGACAGGGTACGGGCTTTGGCTTTCAGGAGGAAATGTAAACTCATCGCACGGGCTCATGGGGTTGGGGCATGAGCCGCAGTGTAGGGCGCTATAGGCTCACAGAATGAGCTCGCCAGAAAGAACAGGGGCGGCGGCGTCGCCAAGCCCGGCGGACGAGTGGGGTGGCTGCTCCATAATGTCGGTCTAAACTTCAGTTGTGTAAGATACTTCTAGTTGACTGTGAGATTAGAGGTATTGCTGATGGGGGTGTTACGTCCGCCCCTAAACGGGATTGAAGGGCTTTGAATATCGCGCGTACTTTGAGCAGGAAGATCGAAGGATCTCCTGAGCGAAGGCGGAATGAAGAAGGACGGAGAAGGGCTGGAACACCTCTGCTATCGTGGGAAGTTATCGAGACGACCGAGATAGAAAAGAGCCCAGCCCATGCAACGAATTGTAGCCGGCATCACCACGCTTGAGCAGCACGTTGAGACGACTCAAAAGGCCGCTGAAGTGTATCGACCGAAGTCGTGCCCGCACTGCGGGCTGGGAGTGGTCCATCAGCATGGTCACTATGAGCGAAAGGCCGACCGCCGAGCCGTGCCGCCACGGCTCAACCCGATCCCCATCCTTCGCTACCGTTGTGCCGGATGCCGACGCACGTGTTCGCGCCTGCCGGAATGTATCGCACCGCGACGCTGGTATGACTGGTCGGTGCAACAGCAAGTCCTGCAGCAGCGGCTGAACGGCGCGGCAGAGCACCCCGGCGGTCCACCTGACCGGCACACGGGCGCGCGCTGGTGGAACTGGTTGCAGGAGCGGGGAAAGGACTTTGTGTTTCACCTGCGCGTGCGCTTTGCCGAACTCGGCCGGGCCGTTGACACGCACGGTTTTTGGCACCAGGTGTTCAACAGCCTGGGTCTGCCGCGGGCCATGTTCTGGCTCGATCAAGAGATGAGCGTCCCATGATTTCCTGACACCGAGCGAGTGGCGGACGGTGGGGACCCCGCCCGGGCGGGGTCCCCACACAGTTTGCTCGTGGCATTATTTCGGCCCTTTTGTTTTGATGACGACTCCCATTCACCCCGAGGAGTCGTCATGAATCGAATCAATCCGATCGCCTTGTTTCGCCTGTCCGTCCTGGGTTCGCTGACCAGCCGGGAACGGCTGGATCACGGCGAATTGCAGCAGACCATCCGCGCCCTGGCCGAGCGCGAATACACCATTCCCGGCACGCGTCGGCGCCATGTTGCCGAGAAGACGATTCAGGGCTGGTATTACACTTACCTTGCCCAGGGCATCGATGGCCTGACACCCAAGACCCGTGTCGACCGCGGGCAATCGAAGCTATCGCAAGCCATTCAGACCGCGATCCTTGCCGCGAAGCGCGACAACCCGCGCCGCTCGATCCGTCAGATTCGCCAGTTGCTCGAAGCCGCCGGAACGGTGGCTCGCGGCAGCCTGTCGCGCTCGACGGTCCACCGGCTGCTGCAACAGCACGGCCTGTCGCGGATCAGCGGCTCGGCCAGCCTGCCCGAGGAGAAGCGCAGCTTCGTCGCCGCTTCCGCGGGCGCCATCTGGTATGGCGATGTGATGCACGGTCCCCGCGTGCCTCACGAGGGCAAGCTCGTCAAGGGGTATCTCGTCTCGCTGTTCGACGATGCCTCACGTCTGGTGGCTCACAGCGCTTTCTGCCCCGGCGAAACGGCGCTCGACATCGAAGGGGTGCTCAAGCAGGCGCTGCTGAAGCGAGGCCTCCCGATCAAGCTCGTCGTCGATAACGGCGCGGCCTACCGTGCTGAGACCCTGCAGGGGATCTGCGCCCGCCTGGGCATTCACCTGATCTATTGCCGGCCCTATGCGCCCGAGGGCAAGGGCAAGTTGGAGCGCTGGCACCGGACCTGCCGCGACCAGTTCCTGTCGGAACTCGACGAGCGCCACATCAACAGTTTCGAGGACCTCAATGCGCGTCTCTGGGCCTGGCTGGAGCGGGTCTATCACCATACGCCGCATGCCGGCCTCGACGGGATGACGCCGCTCGCGCGCTACCAGCAGGATTTGTCGAAGATTCGTTCGCTGGGAGCGCTGGCCGCGCAGCTCGATGCCTTGTTCCGGTATCGCGTCAGCCGTCGAGTCAGGAAGGATGGCACGGTGTCGTATCAGGGGGCGCGCTTCGAAGTGCCTTTCGAACTCTCCGGCAAGACGGTGTGTCTGGTCGTCGATCCGCATAGCGGGGCGGTCATCGAGGTCGAGGACGAGCACGGCAAGGGGATCGGCGCCGCGACCCCGCTCGATGCCCTGGGCAATCTCGATCGCCAACGAAATAAATCCGACCCGACAGACGCCGCTCCCGCCTCGCCGTCTGGCCCGAATCTGATCGAACTCACCTATCGTCAGTATTACGACCGCAAAGGAGACTGAAGATGTATCTGCAACACTTTGGTCTGCGCCATCCGCCTCTGGGCAAGGACGCCGCCGAGCTGTGGGATGACGGTGCGCTGGCGCAACTCGCCGAGCGCTTCCAGTGGCTTCTGCAATCGCCGGGCCTCGGCCTGCTGACCGGCGAGGCCGGCGTGGGCAAGACGGCCGCCTTGCGCCTCGTGACCGCCAAGCTCAATCCGCATCGCTACCAAGTCATCTACCATGCCGAGACCGATTTCGGACGGGCAGACCTTTACCGGTGCCTGGCCCAATCCCTCGGCCTTCAGCCGAGTTATCGTCGCGCCCAACTGTGGCGCGACATCAAGGCGCATATCCATCATCTGGCCGACGCCAAGCAACTTCTGCCGGTCTGGATCCTCGACGAGGCGCAGAATCTGCCACCCGAATTCTTCCGCGATTTCCCCGCTTTTCTCAACTTCGCCTTCGATTCGCGCGATCTCATCACTGTCTGGCTGGTCGGTCACCCGATCCTCGCCCAAACCCTCGAACGGGCGTCTTACGCCGCACTCGCCGGCCGCATCCAGGCACGCGTGCATCTGCGACCGGTGCTCGAACGCGAGCGCTTTGCGCAACTCGTCGGCCATGCCCTCAAGAGCGCCGGGTGTGCGCATACCCTGCTCACCGATTCCGGCCTGGAACTCCTGCGCCAAGCCAGCAAGGGCCTGCCGCGCCACGCCGGGCGCATCCTGCGCACCGCCATGCGTCTGGCGGTGCCGCGCGCACTCAATCATTTGCCCGACGATCTGCTGCAAGCGGCTATCGAGGAGTTGCGATGAAACGCCGCCCTCACTCCCTCTTCCCCGACGGCCTCTCCGACGAAAGTGCGGCGGCGATCAGCGAGTTCCTTCACCAACTCGCCGCTGCTTGTGAGGCCCGCTACCTCGTCCAGCTTCGCCGCCACCGCAGCCGTCAGATGAACCTCTACGATCCCGAAGCCCCTTGGAGAATACCTCCAGGCGAGCCCTTCTAGCCCTCTCGTCCCACGCTGACGCCGGAACCTCTTCTTCCGGCGTCAGCGTGGGACTTTGCCATCATCTCAACCTCGAATGGCTCGGGTTGAAGAGTTCCAGATATCGCGGGACGTAACAGGGGGTCACCACGGTAGCTGAAAGGCAGGTTTCTCTTGAAGCCGTCCACCTCGACGATATCCGACTTGCGGCGAGCAAGATGACGGGGCCGAGGCGCAGGGCGTTTCAGGCGGCGATGGCGTTGAAGTATTGTAGCGGCAGTGCTCGGCGTGCCGAGGACGTTTTCGGCTGGAGTCGGCAGGCCGTGCAACTCGGTCGGCATGAGAAGCGTACCGGTATCGTTTGCCTGGGGCTCCACACGCTCTGTTGCGGTGCGAGGTTGTCAGAGAAGAAACACCCGGAGGTGGCGCAGGCCCTGTGGGCACTGGCGGAAAGTCATGCCCAACAAGATCCGACGTCTCGCACGACCTTGTCGTTCACCCGCCTGAGAGCCGAGGCCGCCATCGAGCAGCTACGGGCGCAGGGATTTGCGGACGATGTGCTGCCCTCCCGAAGCGGCGTGTCGGAAGTGTTGAACCGCAACGGGTACCGGTTGCGTCCGGTGCTCAAGGCCAAACCCCAAGAAAACTCCCTGAAACCGACGCCATCCTCGCCAATATCCGGGGACGTGACCGCGATTGCCAAGACGAAGCCGTCATGCGCTTGAGCATGGACGGCAAGGCGACGGTGAATAGTGGCGAGTACTCGCGCGGTGGCAAGACGCGGGGTGACAACCGGGCGACTGACCACGACATGGGATGCGAGGAAAAGCACACCCCGTTTGGTGTCGTCAATGAAGACAGTGATCCCTCCCTCTGTGCTTCGGAAGCTCGGCGAAGACCAGCGATTTCATCATCGACAATCTCTACGCGTGGTGGGAGTGTCAAGCCCCCGAGGAGTGAACTCGCGTCACACACATAAGGCACTGGAACGGCGCCAAGCCGACCGACACACGAACGATGCTGGAGTGGGCCAAGAGCATGGCCTGGAAAGGGGCTCATCCCGTCGTCGAGCTGAGCCGCACGGTCTACGAGAAAGGAGATACTGTGGCCAAGCTGGCCAAGCCAACATCGCAGACTCCCGCCGCGCTCTGGCGCAGCGTAAAGAGCCCGCGCCGGGCGGGCTTCTACGGTGTGCTTGACCTCAACGCCGCTTGCGCCACGTTGCGAGGCCTGCCAAGCCTAGACCGAGCAGAGCGAGGCTCCCGGGTTCCGGGACCGTCCCCGTCTCAGTGATGGTCATGATGGCGGCAGTGTCGGTGCAGCCGCGGAATCCTGCGCAATACGTCCCCGGGCCGACAAACGCATCCGTAGTCACCCAAAAGTAACCAAAAGATCCCGATGCAATGTTGAAGTCAATTTCGGGGCCGCCCAGAGGAGAGCGGATAGCGACTGACAGAACGGTCTCGCCGCTGGGCAGAGTGATCGAGTCGAAGTCCGTCAGTTGGAAGGTCGTATCGCTCGAGATCAGGGTTGGGACCGTCAGAACGAAGTCCGGCAGGCCGTCGCCGAAGATGCTGTTCAGCGTGTATTGGAAGGCTGCGTGTGCTGCGCTGCCCGTGGCAAGAGCCGCGACGCTGGCGATCGCGGCAACTAGGTTTTTCGTACGCATAATTTTCATGGAGAAAGGGTCCTTGGCTGGAGGTTCTGTGGACGGCCCCGCTGGTCGTCTCGAATTGCGGTCTGCGGACGTCGGAGCGCGCCGCCGATACATTTGAGGTTCTCTTCCCGGGTCACAGCGAATGAAAAGCACAGAACATGCCATGTTGAGACGGTTCGCAAGAAAACAACCACTTGGAGACTCCAGAGCGATTCTGACGGGGGGCGGGCGGTGATCTGTAAAATTTTTCGACGAACGACGGCTGCGTGTGGTGCACCTCGCGCACTGCAAATTCGTCTCGTTCTACCTTGTTTGTTTGCATTTCAATCTGATGCCGAAGGCATCCCGGCATGCCGTCGAAAGGCCGACTGCATTGCCTGGCGCTGCCGCTGATGCCTCTCGGTAATGGATATGGCGAGGTCTTCGTCAGCCGTGATGTTGGTGGGCAACCGGTGGCGCATGATCTCTACGAGGTTGCGGCAGGAGAGCAAGTCAGCCGTATCGCGAAGGGCCATGCGCTCTTTGGCCAGAAACATGGTGGCGATCATGACCAGCACCATGTGATCGTGCCTGGCCTGCCAACGACGTAGCTGACATTCGTTGGGTCAGATAGTCGGCCATGGCCCCGGCCCTTCTCGCCGTCACGAAACAACAAGCGGCGTCCGGCTGATGCCGGCGGAGCGGCCGCCTGGTCAGTCCCTATCATAGGCTCTGCCGCGGTCCGAAGCCGACGTGGCGCCCGACCCTTTGACGAACGTCGCTCGGCCACGGTGGGTGCCGGATCTTGGAGATGGACCGCTTGATCCGAATGCACCTCAGCGAAGAAGCGCTTTCTATCGCCATCCCGTTTCCGAAGTAGCAAGGGCAAGTGCCCGTAGCCCCCATCAAAGCCAATGCACGAAAAGTGGAAGCCTTCCCGCCTCCGGCGTATCACCACCTCTAGGGGCGATCTCGCCCTTGGTACGGAACTCCTGTGCCTCCTCGGGTACCCCGACCACCTCGCAACGGACCTTAGGTAATTTCCGCAAAAACGCCATACCAAGAGTCATGGCAGTAGACCGGGCTTACGTCCAGCAAAACAAGTCGCCACGCCAGTGGTTCGGTATTGTGATTCCGGGAAATCGCCCAAGTATGGGCGGCTGGCGGCTTCCGGGTAGAGCACGGGTAGTAGGAGCTGCAGGGCGTCGAGCGGGAAGGCAAAGTGCACCGGGCGCGATGGGCTGACCTTGGGCGGTGAGGCGGTCGGCTTCGGCGAGCCGGCCGTAGAGCGCGGCATGGGCTTGCTGGACGAAGGCGACCGGGAGCGCCGGCGTGCCCGCGGCGACAGCGGTTTCGAGCTGACGTTCGGCTTCGATGTGCGCCAGGGCGACACGCTGCAGGCGCGCAACTTCAGGCTGGTCGGAGAAGTCTTGCCGCAGGGCGCGCCTGATGGTGTGCGGATGGGTGCTCTGGCCCTCGATGCGATTGCAGTAGCAGGAGTTCCATCTCCCGCACCAGTTCGCGCAGGCTGGCCATGAGCACGGCGCGTTCGCAGCGGGTGAGCGGCTTCTGACCAAAGGCGATGTGGCGGATCAGATCGCAGGGATCCGTCTCGCCCGGCGAGTTGCGGCTATCCCGGTGCCTTGACCCTTCTCAGAAGGGGTACCGCTGCCATGCTCGGTGCATCGCGCGCGTCCACCTCCAGCACGGCCAACGGAGCGGCGAACCGATAGACGCGGCGGGAGAACATGCCGCGTGCGCTCAAGGCCGTGTTCCCCATGTACTGGAAGTGGACCACGGCAGCGACCACGCGCTGCTGGGCCTGTCCCGCTGTCGCGCTGCCAGGACGTGTGGCGGTCGCCGCTCCTGGTGGCCCGGGTGCAGCACGGTTATTTCCGCAGCAGCCCATCCGCTCCCTCTTCAGGTGTCGCCGCGTCTTCCGAATAGATGGCTGGCAGGCCAAAGGCCTGCTCGCGGGCCAACAGTCCGGCATGCAGGCGTTCGACCAGTATGGCAGCGGTGGACAGCGCCAGCCACAACAAGAGCCACTGCCGCCAGTCGCCGCCGAGGAGCCAGGCGGCCGGGGCGGCAGTCCACAGGCTCAGACAATAGAAGCAGCCCAGCAGCTTTCCGAAGAATCCCCCTCCCGCGCCACGGCGCAAATGCACGAATACGTCAAACGGACCATCCTCGGCGTGTAGCAGATGCGTCAGACGCCAGACGGCCAGCGTCGCGACGCAGAAGAAGAGCCAGGCTGCCTCACTTGTCTGCTGCATGCCGATCGCGCGACCTCATGAACCGCGCTGAATGACCAGGTTGTACTGCAGCGGCCCGTAGTAAACGGGGTAATTGCTGCTGTGGCCATCGGTGCGGCGAACGCTTGCGCTCAGGTTGAGCGTGAAGCTCGACAACGTTTCGTCGGGCCCGAGCCATGGAGAGCTGCCCGGCGGATTGAGCTGCACCGCGACATGGTCGTTCACGTCGGCATCCACATCGACGCCGAACAGCGTGCCGAACAGATCGCCGCAGGGCGGTGGGCCGGCCAGGTAGTCGAGGTGCAGGGGATGTGCCGATGCCAAGTCTTCCAGCGGGAAGTTGGGCGTATTGCACTTGGTGACGCTCAAGGTGTAGGCGCCGAGAAAACCTTGACGCTGGACGGCCTTGAACTTCAGATCAAGCCTTGCATTGACCAACTCGCTGCCCGTCAGCGTGAACAGAGGGCATGGATTCGTGGTGGCTGTGCCGATGGTCACCTCCTTGAAGTTCAATTCGGGGCCGGTATGGTCGACATAGAGCCGGATGCTGTCCTGATACAGCGGCGCCGAGGTCACCGGATCGCTCCACAGCTGGACTTGCTTGCCATCCGGGCCGTAGGCCTTGAGGCGGAACTGCACGCTGCCCGGCCCGCCCTGGTACGAATACACCCAGCTTGGGATGACGGCCTTGATGAACCAGTCCGGGCCGGACCAGTCCATGTTGCCCTGGATATTGTTGTAGGCCAGGACGTCCTGCTTGGGTTGCCCCTTGACCAGTTCGAGATTGTGGATGAAGGGGCCCGCCTTGGTGGCAACCCACTCGTTCACCAGGGTCTTCCAGTTATCCAGCATCAGGGCCTCCTGATAGATGCTCCAGTTGGTCCAACTGCCGTCGGGTCGTCGCGCGCGATACTCGAGGGTGAAATGCGGCACCTGGTCGTACTTGCCGATGCACGCACTCATGCGCAGCGCACCCCACCAGGCGGCACACTGGGTCTGCGGAATGTCGATCTTCGAGGTGTCGGTGCAGGTCACGCGGCCATCGCTGTCCAGAGTAACCGTTGAGGGTTTGCCGACCGGGATGAAGCCGATGTGCGAGATCGGCTTGCCGTGGCAACCGGTGGGCGTATGCCAGTAGCTGGACGGTATGCAGATGTTCAGGCGCTTGACCAGCGGCACGTTCCAGTAAGGCGCGGTCTCGTACGGCGTGCCCCCGGGCAGGGTAGCGCCGAGTACCTGGATGATCAGGTCCGGCATGGCTTCGAGAACCTCGTTCTCGCCGAGGGCGACGTCGGTATTGGTTTCGTCGATCAACTGGGCCAGGCTGCGGCTGAAGCGAAAGATGTAGTTGCCATTGCGGTCGGTGCTGGCCTGACCAAGCTCCTCGCGGTTGCCTTCGCCGGTGTACTGGCCACCTCCGAGTTCGGCGAGCGTACGGTCGTATTCCAGGAAGCGCAGCGCCGCATTGACGAGCGACTCGGTCTGGCAGTTGCGGATGCCGATGTCCAGCAATCGGCCGAGGGCAACCTTGTCCAGGGCGGCAATGGCGCTCACGGCCTGAGCCACTTCGACCGTGCGCACGGGAACCCGGGTCGTTCCGGCAGCGGCAGTAGATTCGCTGCCGCTATCGGCTGCCTGCTCGACCGGCACCGTCCTCATCACCTGCGCCCGCTTGACCGGCGTATAGGTCTTGCCCTGCACCGGGATCAGCACCGGCGTGTAGGCCTGCCCGCTCAGCAGCGCGGCCGGCAACTCGGGCGGTGGATCCGGCAGCGGGATGCGCTGCGGTGGGATGCTTTGCGGATACAGCAGCTCGATCGCTTGGCGCAGGACCGGGAAGCGACGCGCCTTGGCGAGGGCGAGGGCACTCTCGAGGTAGATGTAGCCGGGATAACAGGGGTTGTAGGCGCAACCGCTGTAGTTGCTCACGTGCCCATAGATCAGGAAATCGGTTTCGGTAACCGGGGTGGAGAAGGTCAACACCAGGTCGTTGAAGTCTGCGTCGCCGCCCCACACGTCATTGGACTGGAGATCAAACTGGTACTGCCCGGCCGACTTTACCGGGAAGGTGATCTGGTACTCCGAATCAGCCCAGGATGACCCTCCGGGGTCACTCTGGATGCGCACCGACCAGATGCTGCCGGTCACATAGACCGGCGCATGCGGCGCCACGTAGGTGCCATTGCCGTGTGTCGCGCCGCTGATGATGAAACGCTGCGCAAAAGCCGCATGTTTCTCCTTGACTGCAACTGTCCAGTTGCCGTGCATGATGAGAGGCATTTGTCACGCTCCTTTCCGGCCTTGCCGATGCAGGCCGATTGGTCAATGGGAGGGACACCCGGCGAACCGCCGGCCAAGGGCATCTCCCGTGGATTCCACACGTTGCACTCGCCATCACCCGACAACTCCCTGTGCCGAGGGTTATCGCCGGCAGCCCGCCGATGCGAATGTCCAACGCCAAGCCGGGCGCGGTGGTCGCCGCGCCTGCTTCGGTCGAAGAGCAAGAAAGGGAATTAATTAAATGCAGTGTAGACGATGGCACGCGGGAAGCAAGGTCTTTTGCGTGGCCGCGGTGACGGGCGGACGCCGCAAGCGCTGGTGGCAGCGGCCAGATCCTTCAGGGGGTTTTTGGCGTGCCCCGACGTCGGTTTTTCCAGAAGTTGACCGACAGGTAGATCATGAAGCCGACAAAGGTCAGGAAGCCGGCGAACTGGAAGTACAGCGAGTAGTTGGTACGGTAGCGGCCGGTCAGCGGATCGTAGATCGAGCAGATGATCCTGACACGTTCCATGATCTCGGTGAGCGTGCCCACTTCGCGTGGGATGGCCGAGCCGGCGATCAGCACCTTGAGCGGCTCGGCGAGATCCTCGGCAGTGAACTTCTCGCCATAGACCTGGCGCACGATCGTGCCTTCGGCGTCGACCATCGTCATCTGGTTGAGATGGTCGAACCCGGCTGGCGTGGCGACGAAACTGAAGCCGAACTCGCGCGTGAGTTCACCGACGATCGCCGGGGCAGGGCTCAGGAACTCCCAGTTGGGCAGGTGGATGCCGTATTGCCTGGCGAAGTCCTTGAGGGCCGCTGGCGAGTCGAAAGGCTGGTTGAAGCCGATGCTGATGACGTTGAAACGGTCGGCACCCATCACGTCGACGGTATTCTGGACGGCCTTCTGCAGGTTACGGGTGGTCGTCGGACAGACCTGGAAGCAGGCGGTATAGATGAAGCTGACGAGCAGCGGCTTGCCGCGATAGCGCGCCAGTTGTACCGGTTGCCCTTCGCGGTCGAGGAGGACGAAGTCGCCTACGCGTTTGCCAATCGCGCTCTGCGACAGCGCGAAGGCCGCTTTTTCATCGAGGGCGGTGAGCGCCAGGCCGCTGTTGACGCCCTGCGGACGCGCCGTGAGCTTGGGTTTCTCGGCGACGTCAGTGTCGGCAAGCAGCGGATTGACTGCGAGAAAGAGAATCGACGCGACCAGCGCGCGAGCAAACCGAGCCATCGCGGAAACCTGCCTGTCGGGGATCAGAACCGGAGTTGGGTGTCGACGATGGCGGCCAGCAGGACCAGCGTCAACTGGATCAGCGAGGCATGAAAACACACCATGGCCGATTTGCGGTTGGGGTCGCGTGTCAGCCGCCAGGCCTTCTGGATGAACAGGAAGCCGCCGACGGCGGCGCCGGCGAAGTAGATCGCGCCAAGGCCGAAGGCCAGCGGCAGCAAGGAAGCGGCAACCAGCGCCAGGGTGCTGAAGAAGATGGTGTTCGCTGCCCGCTGGTCACCGACGACGACCGGCAGCATGGGTACGCCGGCGGCTTCATAATCGGTGCGGAAAGCGATCGCCAGGCTCCAGAAATGCGGCGGCGTCCACAGAAAGAGCACCAGTGCCAGCGCCAGCGGCACGCCGCCAGGCTGCGGGTCGGCGGCGGTCGCCCCCGCCAGTACCGCCCAACTCCCGGCCAGACCGCCGAAGACGATGTTCAGCCAGCTCCGCCGCTTCAGCCACACCGTATAAACGATGGCGTAGAAGAAGGCGCCGAGAAAGACGAACAGCGCCGACCAGGCGTTGAGGGCGAGCCAGGCGCTGCCGACCGACAGCGCCATCAGGGCGCCGATGACCAGCAGCCAGATCGGCCCATGGCGGAGTTCGCCGGTGACGAAGGGGCGCTTGCTGGTACGCGCCATCAGGTGATCGCTGTCGTGTTCGTAATACTGGTTGAAGGCGCCGGCGCTGGCCGACGAAACCAGCACCGACAAGGTCAGCACCAGCAGTTGCAGCAGGCTCAGGGCAGGCCCCGGGCTGACCGCAAGTCCGGCCAGCGCGGTGAAGGTGATGACGACGCCGATGCGCAGCTTGAAGACGCCCAGAATGGCACGGAAGGGAAAACCGGGGGTGCTGTTCGATGGGAGTGTGGATTGCATTGGCGTCGATAGCTTGGCGATCAGTTGAAAAACGATGGGACGATCGGTTCGGGGTCAGGCCTGCTTGAATCGAGCCTGTACTCCAGGCCCGATTGAGGCAGGCCCCCACGCCGGCGGCGCGGGGGAGATTGCCGGATCAGCTCAGCAGCCAGACTTCGGACAGGTACTTCCAGTTGACGAAGTAGTAGAGGACGAAGCAGACGAAGAGCAGCAGTGCCAGGACCACGGTGCCGGGAACGCCGACATGGTCGCTGCCGTGTGCCACCGCCGACGCGGCCTGCGTGCTCGGCGGGATCGGTGTCGGCTGGTTGGAGACCTTGCCGCCGTCGAGCTTCTTGCCAAACAGCAGCGAACCGACGACGAGCAGGATCCACAGGCCGCCGCCGATCACCGCGATGACGCCGAAGATGCCGGTCAGGCCCATCATCAGGTAGGCGGCACCCGGCCATTCATACTGGAACGGTGCGCCGGAGAAGGCCATGTCCCAGTGCCGGCGCGAGACGCCCAGCGTGCCGGCGCCCATCATCACCAGGCCGAGCACCGACATGCTGATGCCGAACAGGTAGGGCTGGATCTGGCACAGCTTAGGCAGAATCATCTCGCGGCGGAAGAGGACCGGAACCAGCAGGTAGGTGATCGACATGAAGGCCAGCGTCGTGCCGGTGACGACCGTGGTGTGGAAGTGGCCCGGAACGTAGAAGGTGTTGTGCATCAGCATGTTGATCTGCTCGGTACCGAGGACGACGCCCGAGATGCCGCCGAGGAAGCCGAAGCTGACCAGCGAGATGAACATGCCGGAGAACACCGGGTTGCCCCAGGGGGCCTTGCGCAACCACTCGAACAGGCCGTTGGTGTAGCCCTTGCGCCGCTGCGCGGCTTCGATCGCACCGGGAACCGTGAAGCCGTGGATCATCGACGCCATCACCGCGAAGTACATGAAGTAGGAGGTGTTCAGCACCTTCCACTCGGCGCTCATGCCGGGGTCGGAGAGCAGGTGGTGCGCACTCGCCAGTTGCAGGAAGAGGATGTAGAGCAGGAAGGCGAAGCGCGACACCTTCTCGGACAGCGGCTTGGCGCCGAAGATCACGGCCGCGGTCAGATACCAGACCGAGACGTGTGCGGCGACGTTGATTTGCTGCGAAGAGTGCCCCAGTCCCCACCACACCATGCGGTACAACTGTGCGTCGATTTCCTTGATCAGGCCGACGGACCAGAAGAAGGTCGGGAGCAGGATACCGGCGCCGGCGAGGATGGTGAAAGTGGCGATGATCGCGGCGGTCAGCGCGCCGAATGTCACCAGTGGCAGCGAGCCCTGATAGGTCTTGTCCTTCTTGGCGACGACCAGCGTGCCGAAGAACACGGCGGTGCCGAGCAGCGCACCGACGGCGACCAGAATGATCCCGAGGTAGAAGTGCGGGGCCGCCTGCATCGGCACATAGGAGGTGAACATGACGCTCGATTCGCCCTGGAAGATGGCGACGTTGGTCATGATGCCGCCGACGACCATCAGCCAGAAGCCCAGCCAGGCGATCTTCGGCGTCGCCAGTCGGCAGCGGAGCAGGGTCGACGAAGCGAAGTAGAGAACGGCCATCTCGAAGAAGAGGATCCACAGGATCAGCATGTCGATGCCGTGGGCAGTCAGAATCAGGTAGAACTGGTCGGCCGGCAGGAGCTTGATCGCCGGCCAGCGCGTGAGGATGACCAGCAGGGCGGTGATGCCGCCGACGAGCAGCCAGAGGACGCCGGCGACGGCGTTCCAGCGCATCAGTTTCTCGGCCTGGTCCTCGAACTGCAGTCCGGAGACGGGACAGGTACGGTAGGTTGTTGCCATCTTGTTTGTTCCCCCCTTATTTCACGTAGATACGGCCGAGCATCGAGTGGTGGCCGATGCCGCAGTATTCGTTGCAGACGATGGCGTAGGTTCCTGCCTTGGTCGGTGTCATCTTGACCACATGCTCGTAACCCGGAATCACCTGGATGTTGATGTTGACCGGTTGCAATGAGAAGCCGTGGTTGTAGTCCATCGACGACAGGTGGATCTTGTAGGTCTGGCCCTTCTCGAGTTCGAGGATCGGGTACCAGGCCCACAGGCGGGCGATCAGGTAACCATCGCCGCCGGCCGGCACCTTGACCACGGGAATGTTCTGGTCGGTCTCGGTACGGATGGTGTTCTCGGCGATGAACTTCTCGGCCTTGGCCGCGAACATCTCGGGGGTCGTCTTGTAGGCCTCGTTGGAGAGGTTCTGCTTACCGTAGATGTGCCAATAGATCATCATCACGAACATGACCATCCCCCAGACGAAGGCGATCGCGATCCACGCCCATTCGACCTTGTCGATGGGTTGCTTCCACCATAGCCGATCGGACGGCGGCAGAATTGCACTCATAGTTGTTTCTCCCTGATGTGAATGACTGGCCTAGCGGGCGACCGGCGTGTTCATGATGTCGATGATGCCCCACAGGATGTAGAGCAAGCCCGGTGACGCCACGCCGAGAAACAGCAGCAGAAAGTGGTTGTCCAGCAGCTTCTGCATGAACGGAATGTCGTCATCGTTTTGGTCGGCCATCTTTGTATCCCCCATCACTGATTGGCGCGCGCGGCGCATGGTAAGTTGCTAAGTTGCGGTCAAACGTCGAATTCCTTGGCCTTTCGGGGCACAATTGGCCGAAGAATACCTGCAGCGGGTGCCTGATTGATTTGATGCACGTCAAGAACGCGGAAAGACCGCGGTCAGCGGCAAAACCAGCAGGGATGGGCGTCGCAGGGCCGCCGGTGCGGCCAATGGTCGCAGCCGATCGAGCGCACGAACGGCCTATCAAAGAGCATATAATCCGCGCCTGGCCCCCTTTCCCGCTTTCCTGGTTCCCGACATGGATAAAGTCGCTCGCCGACAAATCGCGCTCTGGCTGCTGGTCTGCAGCGCCATGGTCTTCGCCATTCTGGTCGTCGGCGGCGTTACGCGCCTGACGCATTCCGGCCTGTCGATCGTCGAATGGCAGCCGATCGTCGGCGTCATCCCGCCGCTCGATCAGGCCGAGTGGGACGAAACCTTCGAGAAATACAAGAAGACGCCGGAATACCAGCAGGTCAACCACCAGATGACGCTCGACGAATTCAAGGGGATCTTCTTCTGGGAGTACTGGCACCGCGTCCTCGGGCGGCTGATCGGCGTCGTCTTCCTGCTGCCCTTCCTCTACTTCTGGCTGCGCCGCAAGATTGCCCCGCCACTCCTGCCGAAGCTGCTTGGGATTTTCGTACTCGGCGGCCTGCAAGGGGCGATGGGCTGGTACATGGTGAAGAGCGGCCTGATCGATGATCCGCGCGTCAGTCATTACCGCCTGACGGCGCACCTGTCGCTGGCCTTCCTGATCTTCATCGCCATGTTCTGGCTGGCTCTCGGCCTGCTCGCCGAGCGCGCCCGCCACACCGCCGACGCGGCACTGCGGGGCTTGCAGCGCGGCGGCTTCTGGCTGACGATTCTGGTCGCCTACATGGTCGTCAGTGGCGGTTTCGTCGCCGGCATCCGCGCCGGCAAGGCCTACAACACCTTCCCGTTGATGAACGGCCACGTGCTGCCGCCGGAGAGCTTCATCATCGAGCCGTGGTACCTCAACTTCTTCAACAACATGGCACTGGTCCAGTTCGATCACCGCCTCGGCGCCTGGTTGCTCGCTTTCCTGGTGCCATGGTTCTGGTGGAAGATCCGTGCGGCAGGCGTCTCCGCCGCCGCACGGCGTGCCGCCACGCTGCTCGTGGCGGTGCTGTTCGCCCAGATCCTGCTCGGCATCGCGACGCTGCTGCTGCTCGTTCCGGTCGGCCTCGGCGCCGCCCATCAGGGCGGTGCGATGGTCGTTCTCGGGGTCCTGCTCTGGTTGAACCACGAACTCCGGGTGGCGCCCGCATCAGGCGACGCTTCGTGATTGCGAGTCAGGCGCTGCGCCTGCGGAATATCCGGACGACGGCGCTCCTGCTCAGCGCCTTGTCGCTACTGGTTGTGGTCCTCAGCGCTCACTTGCGGCTTGCCGGCGCCGGTCTCGGCTGTGCCGACTGGCCCGCCTGCTATGGGCAACTGCTGGCCGGTGAGCCGCAGGCCCTGCATTTCGGGTTCGTCCGCCTGTTGCACCGCGCCACGGCATCGCTGTCGCTGCTCTTCGCCGGCTACCTCGCCTGGCAGTGCCTGCGCCGTCCCGCAGTCGAGTCGGCCGGTCGTTCGGCGACCCTTCTCCTGCTGTTGATGCTGGTCCTCTCCGCACTCGGCATCTGGAGTTCCGATCCGCGGCTGGCGCTGGTCAGCTTCCTCAACATCATGGGCGGCCTGGGGCTGGTGACCTTCTCATGGCGAGTCGTGCTGGCGGCCCGACCGCGCTCGCTGCTCGACACGGCGACACCGCCGACATTGCGGCTGCGTCTGGGCGCGGGCCTGCTGTCGCTGACCGTCGTCCTCGGCGCTCTGATCGGCGCCGGCTATGCCGCGCTGGCCTGCGCCTCGTTTCCCGATTGTGGGGGCAATTGGTGGCCTGTGGCGGCTGGCTGGGCCAGCCTGCGGCCGTTCGCCGCTCTCACCGGCCCGCCGCTTGCCGGCGATCCGGGCGGCATGACGCTGCATCTCCTGCATCGCTACGCTGCTCTCGCAACGCTGCTCGTGCTCGGCAGCGCCGGTGTGCAGGCGCTCGCGGATCCGACGCGGCGCCAGGCGGCAGTCGCCCTGCTGCTCCTCCTGGCCAGCGAAGTCGCGCTGGGGAGCCTGATGGTGCTCAGTGGTTTCAACCTCTGGATGGCGATCAGCCATGGAGCCTGCGCCGCCATGCTGCTGGCGGCGGTGGCGACGCTCCTGCGTCGCTGAGCCGTGTTGCCGGGGCCGCCGGTCGGGTGACGACCTGCGGCCTCACCCCAGCGACGACCGGCCGACCCGCTCTGGCGCCAGTCAGTGCTTGTGTGCGCTGGCCGGCGCCGCGGTGGCGCCCAACTCGCGCACTTCAGCCTTGACCTCGACGGCCTCGATCTTCTTGTCCTTGCCCTCGACCTGCAGCGTCAGCGGCACCGAATCGCCCTTCTTCAGCGGCTGTTTCAGGTTGATCAGCATCACGTGGTAGCCACCGGGGCCGAGCGGCACCGGCTGGCCGGCAGGTAATGCCAGGCGGGTGATGGCGCGCATCTTCATCACCCCGCCGTCCATCTTCATTTCGTGAATCTCGGTGATGGCGGCGGCCGGGCTGGCCGCGCCGACGAGCGTCGCGCCGGACTTGCTGGTTATCTCCATGAAGGCACCGGTGGCCTGCTGGCCGCTCACCGTGCCGCGCACCCAGGCCTCCCTGACCTCGACATCGGCAGCCAATGCCGCCGTCGAAACGCCGAGCAGGATGGCGATGGCCAGCGGGTTTCGGATTGCTTTCACTCCATACTCCTTGTTCGTTGCGGGATGGCGATTATAGACGGGCGCCTGCGCACCGCTCTGCGACAAGATGCCGCAGCCGGTCAGGCGGCAGGCGGACATCACGGCTTCTGGCTCCAGTTACCTTTGGCATCCTCGATCCACCAGCCGGCGTGGAACTGCTCCTTCCAGCGCCTGACCTGCGCCTCGCGCGCGGCAGGCTCGGCGGCCTTGCCGCCCTGTGCTTCGGCGAGCGCATAGATCAGCGAATTGCGATCGGGGTTCTCGTTGTCGATGAGCTTCTCGGCGATCTGTCGTTGCGGCAGCGTCAGCCGGCTGCCATCGCGCAGCTTGACCATGCCGTCGTACCCCAGCCCGATGACGCCTGCGTCGTAGAAGCGGACCAGCCGCGAGGCGCGCTGCGCCAGGCTGTGCTTGACCACCACCACCGGCGGCGTGCCGATGTCCAGATTGATCTGGTCGCTGGTCGGCGCGGCAGTGACCGGCAGGGAAAGAAAGGCGAACAGCACGAGCAGCACGAACAAGCGTTTCATGTCAGGTGTCCTCAAGGATCATTTTCCGGCGAGCAACAGTTTCAGATCGGCGGCGACGTTGTCGGGCGTCTCGCCGTGACGGACGAGCAGCCGCAGTCGACCCTGCGGGTCGAAGGCGTAGCTGCCGGTCGAGTGGTCGATGCTGTAGCTGCCTGCCGTGCTGCCCGCCTGCTTCGCGTAGAAAACCTTGAAGTCGCGGGCCACTGCTGCCGTCGTGGCCTCGTCGCCGTGCAGGCCGATGAAGCTCGGGTGAAACGCCTTGACGTATTCGGCCAGCACCTCGGGCGTGTCGCGCACCGGATCGAGCGTCACGAAAACCACCTGGACGCGCTTGGCGTCGTCACCGAGGCGCGCGAGGACGTCGCGCATCGAAGCCAGCGTCGTCGGACAAACGTCGGGACACTGCGTATAGCCGAAGAACAGCACGACCGCCTTGCCCTTGAAGTCGGCCAGACGCCGCGCCTGCCCCTGCGGGTCGGTCAGGGCGAACTCCTTGCCCCAGTCGGAACCGGTGATGTCGGTCGACTTGAAGGCAGGCGGGCCGGAACAACCGGGCAGCAGCAGGGCGATGGAGAGGAGCAGGGTGGTGAGTAGTTTCATGGTTTCCGATGGTGTGGGCGAACGGCGGCCGGGTGACAGGACGCGCAGCGCGCGCAGCGCATCCGGTGGCAGCGCCGGCGAGGTTCCGGTGGGCGGCGCGGACGCACGGGCGAACCATTGTACAGGCGCCGGCGACATGCAGCCTTGATGCAGGTTAACCGAGACGGGAAATGCCCGCCTTCCGATGACTTGGCAGGTGTCAGCCGTGGCTTCGCAGCGATCAAGCAGCCTTGTGCACTCGCTCTCCCCGCGATAAGACGAATAGCGGCAGCGCTGAACCACGCTGGGTTGCTTTGCGATGCCAATTCCGGAACGCTGACGAGAGCCTGCTCAAATTCCGTTTGGCGCTGCTCAGAACTTTGCTTTGTCCAGACGATAGCCGAAACCTTGCGGAAAACCGGGGTGAAGTGTTGCACGGCAATTCGCTCTCCAACGGCACAGTCGAGGCAAAGCACGGGCAAGCACGAACAAGAGCACGAACAAGAGCACGGACAAAAGCACGGACAAAAGCACGGACAAACAGGCTACGCGTTACCCTGCGTGTCTCGGAGGACTGGAAGGCGTCCTCGGCAGGCTATCGCTGGTCTCCGAGCTCACTGAGCATCGCCCATGTCCGAGGCTGCGGCACCCAGCAACCACGCCGGGATGTCATGCTGGTCGTGGCGCACGCCCCAGACGTCGCTTTGCCCGCTACGCGGACGATAGGGTCATTCTGGTCAAAAGCCAGCGGGCCGGGGAGCGCGTGATGCACAATCTCACGCGTTATTTGGAGACCCGCCTCAAACTCAAGGTCAATCCTGCCAAGAGCAAGGTGGCGCCGATGAGTGACTGCCGTTTCCTCGGATTCACCCTGCGCGGCACGAAGATACGCTGGAGCGACAAGGCGCTGGCGAACTTCAAGCACCGGGTCAGGGAACTGACGGGGCGAAGTGGGGGGATTTCCATGACCATTCGGCTGAACAAACTGGGGAACTTCCTGCGGGGTTGGTTCGGATACTTTGGCATCAGCGAGTATTGCCGGCCGATCCCGGAGCTGGATGAGTGGCTGCGCCGCCGCGTGCGCATGTGTTACTGGAAACAGTGGCGCTGGCCGCGGACGAAGATCAGCCACCTGCTGGCTTTGGGCGTCCGCCTGAAGACCGCGATCCAGCATGGCGTCAGTAGCAAGAGCTACTGGCACATGGCGCGAACCCCGGCGGTACAGCAGGCCCTTTCCAATGCCCGGCTGGAGGCGCAAGGCCTCCTCAGCGTCAAGGCCCTGTGGTGCAAGGCCCAGGGCTACTTGGCTCCAGTCACTTCGTCGAGCGCGCCAACTCGTTGAACCTCCCATTGCGGACCCGCACGGTGGGTGGTGTGGGAGCCGGGGGAGAGAAACCTCCGGCTACCCGATTAGTCATTGGCATTCTTTTCGAGCAATTGAAGCAAGCCGTATACATCGCCAAGCACCCACAAGTCAGCAACTTTCTCTCCATCGAACGAAAAGAGAGCAGACCCCAGCCACTCAACGGGTTTGCTTGTTGGCTGGTAGCCGAAGAACTCGCCGCGATGGATGCCGGAAAAACGCATGCGCGCGAACGCCTTTGAGTCCTCGACAACGAGATCAAGGATGTCGCAGCGATAACTGGCCAGGGCGGAGTGCACAAAATCGACGTACGACCCAAACCCCTCGTGGCCGACCTTGGCCTGACCGAGAGAGCCACGAAAAGTGAAGTTGTCACGAAGTAAGGCCGGAATCTTCGACTTGTCGTGGCGGTTCCAGACATCGGCGTAGAAGCTTTCTACGACTGCGCGGATGTGTGATGAGGTCATTGAAATGGCTAACGTTTGAAGTAACCGGACCGTGCGAGCGGCGCGCAGCGCCGCTCGCACGGTCCGTGTTGACTGAAAGGTTGGGCGTCAATTTACTTGCTCGCTGTGCAGTACGGAGCCGATTTGCTTAGAGACGCCCCGACGCAAGCTGAATATCCGGCAGTCGACAACATTAAAACCCACGCAATGACCGTCATGGTGGCGAACATGGGCGGTTTGGGCTTGAGGTATGCCTCCCAACTCAAATTCGCATGCCCGAGAGCGGTTTCGCACTTGGCTAGAAACCCTGACATTTGCATAACTCTGATGTGCGTTGCTAGCGTGATCACGCCGCTTAGCACTATGAAGGCTGGCGGAATCCACCAAGCGACCGCAAGCGCCTCAGTTGGAAGTTTGAGACAGATAGCTCCCTTGTCCGTAACGGAGAATGCCTGGGTGAGCACCCAGGCGAACACAGCCGAACTTGCCAAGAGCGAATATCGAAAGAGGTTCTCTATCCGTGCGAGAAGGACAGCTACCTCCGCGCGAATCTGCTTGTAGCTCTCGACACCGAAATCGTGCTTCGCCTGATCCATCACGGTCCTCCATTGGTTGTTCTTGACGCCCAACGTTCGAGCTAAGCTGCCGTAGCGGGTCAGCTTGAGGGAGGGGTTAGGCTTCACGGCTCATCTACAGCTGATTGAATCGGATGCAGTCAGCATCCTCTTTCCCTGCGCAATTGCCACGTAGTCGTTTAGGAACCTTCGAAGAATTTCTTCGAAGACGCTGCTATGGTTTAGCACGACACTGGTGCTCGCGTAGGCAACAATGAATGGGTTGTTCGGCCGATGATTTGGTCCTGGAGTGAGCTTCACACCGCCAACAGACGGAACATTTGTTAGGTCCAGATTGACAATTGCACAAGGGTCCTTTATGTAGACGCCCGGATCAAAGCCCGGAATTAAAGCAGGATCTGCTTGTGTAATGGTGAGAGAGTGAGTTCGCGTTGGTTCATACTCCCCCAGTGCCTGGGTCCAAAGCGCTCGCTGCCCCGGCCGAAATGATGGCCTCAGGAGAAGTGCATCGATCTGCCGCCCAAGCGGAAACAAGACTTGTCTGGGCACGTCGCCTGCAGAAGAGACGACTAGTAGAATGGGGTTTTGCTGGCGTCCGTAGCTAAGTTGATTTGAAAGCTTGTCAATGCGCTCAAACTGCATGGCTTCGAACGCGGGATTGACTAGAACGACCAAGTCGCCGAAGCCCGGTAGGTCTGATACGGTGTTCTGCCCAGCACCTTGTTTCGATGCGGCAGTAGTTCGCGCTACTAGTTCGTTCTCAATCTCCGTTGCTACAGCCTTGAATAGAACCTGTGCGCCAAAGCTGTGCCCAATCGTTGCGAGGCCCATGAACGTTTTACTTGTCCCAGCGACACGTGCTGCCTGCTGATTGCGATAGAGGGAGTTGAGCCGAAGCAAGAACTCTCGGGTATCGCCCTCACCCACCCGCTCTGCTGCAGCTTTGCGCCCCCAGAAAGTGGTGTAGTTTAAATACGAAGGTAAAGACCTGCCGCGCCACCCGACGTAGATGGACACGACCGTAAGATCTTCGGTTCCGGTCAGATTCTTTCTTGATTGCCGATACACGGCGCTTTCGGGGGCCTTCTCGTCAGTCAACCGACGTCTTGTATCAACGATGGACTCGCGAAAATCGACCAGGTTTTCGTTCTTTGGATCTGCATCATGGTTCCATCCGTGTACGAAGAGCACGACGATTACGTTTCTTGACTTCGCAAGACTCGAAACCCGCGTAAGTGCTCTTTCGGCTTCAGCTGGGTCCCAGAACTGTCCAAAGTCGTCCACTTGAACAACAAAGTCATCTTGATCGTGCGTGACATCAATGTGGTGATCAAACTTTTTGTGGTTGTATGCGCAACCCGTCAGCATTGCAAACACGACTAGGAGTGCGATCAATAGCAGCGTTTTGGTATCCATTCGTCTGACCCCCCATTGGTGGTTGTTCGTGAAGCCTAACGTAGAAGTAACGGGCGCTGCGCGGCTTCATCGCGCAGCGTCCGGTTGACTGCCGGGTGTGCGCCCAGCATGGGCGCGATGTGATGGGGTGGAAGTCCCCTGTGGGAGTACCGACGTGACTTCATGATGAAGCCATGATAACCACTAGCCGAAGGCAAGGGCAAGGTCGTGAGGACTTGTCTGGAGGAAGCCGGAGCGCAAAAGTGCGAGGCGACGGACAGAAACTGCATAGAAGGCCTGGTCTGCGGGCGAGTTGGCACCCCATGACGAAGCCCACCGGATACGGCGGACAAGGCAAATGCAGCGCTTGTGCACGGAAACATCGCGTTGTTACCTGGGGAGACCTGATCGGCAAGCGATTGCCGACGTTTCGCAAAAGCAGTGGGGATCGCTGCTTAACAGAATGATCCGGGCGTTGCGGCAGGCTGCCGGCCGCAGACGAGCGAACAGGCAGCGAGCGAAGCGAAGGCCATAGCGCGACGGCGAGCAATCGCCAGCGTGACTGATCAGGAATCAGCAGAGGCCATAGTAGCGACACCGAAAGGTAACGCGAAGGGCCGAACATGAACAGACAAGGAGGAGTCGTGAGTCACTCGAACCCGACAACGAACCCGACCGGGGGAGCCGGGGATCGGCGTGATCTTGCCCAGCCAGCCTTGCACGACGCCCCGAAGGAAGGTTGTATGGGGAAGGACTTGATGGAAGCCGTACTCTCACCGGCCAACCTGAAACAGGCGTGGCGTCGAGTGAAATCCAATCGCGGCGCACCGGGAATCGACGGACTGCGCATTGAGGACTTCCCGGCGTATGCTTGTGAGCACTGGCCGGCCATCCGCCAGACCCTGAGCGAGGGTCGCTATCAGCCACAAGCGGTGCGACGGGTGATTATCCCGAAGCCCAATGGTGGCGAATGTCAGCAACGGAAGTAAATTGATACAGCGCAACGATTGAAAGTTGATACACCGAACTGAGAAGATCGGCGATTTTTTTTGGGCGCCGATGATTACGAAGGAGGTGTATGTGGAAATTGAAGTATTGAGGAAGCATGGATTCAGTCTGCGCAAGATTGCAGCCGAAGTGGGCTGCGCGGTGAATACGGTTCGCAGCCACTTGGCGCAGGGCAAACAGCCCCGCTACCAGCGTCAGAAGAAGCGGGCCACCAAACTCTCGACCCATGAAACGTACCTGTGCGAGCGACAGGCTGCAGCGCAGCCGCAGTGGATCCCGGCCACGGTTCTGTTCAGGGAGATTAGGGCCCTGGGCTACGCCGGCGGCGTCAGCCAATTGCGCGCCTTCATGCGTACGATCCGGCCGCAGGGGGCTGCTGATCCGGTGGTGCGTTTCGAAACGGCACCGGGCGAACAGTTGCAAATCGACTGGGTCGAGTTTCGTAAAGGTGCTGATCCGCTGTACGCCTTCTGCGCGACCCTTGGGTACAGCCGGGCGAGTTACGTCGAATTCGTCACCGACATGAAAGTCAGTACGCTGATCGACTGCCACCAGCATGCCTTTGAGGCGCTCGGTGGCGTGGCCCGGCGCCTGCTCTACGACAACATGAAGACCGTTGTTCTCGAACGCGACGTCGACGGCCCAGGCGAACACCGCTATCACGCGGGCTTTCTCGACTACGCCAAGCACTGTGGCTTCGTCATCAACCTGTGCCGTCCCTATCGCGCCCGGACCAAAGGCAAGGTCGAGCGCTTCAACGGCTACCTTCGCCGCTCCTTCTACGTTCCCCTGATCAGTCGGCTCAAGCAGGCCGGCCTGCCACTGGACGCCGTGACCGCCAATGCCGAGGTCAGGCGCTGGCTCAAGGAAGTGGCCAACGTGCGTATCCACGCCAGCACGCAAGTACAGCCCGCACAACGCCTGCAGGAAGAGCAGGCGCATCTGCAAGGCATTCCCCCGCCATGGCGCGGCGATATCGCCGCCGCTCGTCCCCTGGACGCCCCGCCGCCGGTCGAGGGGGCCACTGTCCGCCCGACGGTTGCCGAGAGAATCGCCTTGCCCACGCCGGAGCAGCATCCGCTCGCCGTCTACGCGCAACTGCTGACCCAACTGCAGGCCGCTGCAGAGATGCAGCCATGAACCTCCAGTACGAACGAATGCTCGCCTTGTGCGACAGTCTGAACCTGCCGTTCGTGGCGCAGAACTACGTCGGCGCCGCCCAGGAAGCCGCTGCGCAGGAAAGCGCCTACAGCGACTTTCTGGAAGCACTGCTGAAAGCGGAAGTCGCGGGACGCCAGGTGCGCAAGCAAAGCATGTTGACGCGTCTGGCGGGATTCCCGGCGATCAAGACGCTGGAGGAATTCGATTACGCCTTCGCCGCCGGCGTCAAAAGGAGCCAGATCGACGAACTGGCCGGTCTGGCCTTTGTCGAGCGCAACGAAAACGTCGTCCTGGTCGGCCCCTCCGGGGTGGGCAAGACCCATCTCGCGATCGCCCTGGGCTATCGCGCCGCGCAAGCCGGCATCAAGACCCGTTTCACGACCGCCGCCGATCTCTTGCTGACCCTCTCGGCCGCGCACGCACAGAACCAGTTGAAAGCGGTCATGCACCGGGCGATCGCCGCTTACCGTCTGCTGATCATCGACGAAATCGGCTATCTGCCGATGAGCCGCGAGCAGGCCAACCTCTTTTTCCAGGTGATTGCCGCGCGCTACGAGAAGGGCAGCCTGATCGTCACCAGCAACCTGTCGTTTGGCCAATGGGATGCCACCTTTGCGCAGGATGCCACGCTGACGGCGGCATTGCTGGATCGTTTGCTGCACCACGCACAGATCGTACCGATCGCCGGGGAAAGCTACCGGCTCAAACGTCAGCGGCAGACGGGAATGGTTCAGGCCAGGAAGGCGATCGCCGGAGGGTAGGCGCCGCCGCGGTGGTGGGGCCTCCTTCCGGTTGGGCCTACGGCCCGCCCTCCAGGAGGCCCCACCACCGCCATCAAGCAGCATTGGGGGTGTATCAGTTTTCAATCGGTGACAAAGGAAAAACTGTGTCAGTTTTCAATCGGTGTTGACAGCGAACGCGCGCTGGGCATCCCGACCGTTGTTGATCGGGTCGTCCAGCAAGCCATCGCTCAAATCATGACACCGATCTTCGATCCGGAATTCTCCGAATCGAGCTACGGGTTTCGGCCCCGACGCTCCGCCCACGGCGCACTCAAGCAGGTCAGAGCCGACCTCAAGGCCGGCTATCGCATCGCCGTTGATCTCGACTTGGCGAAATTTTTCGACAACGTCGATCACGACATCCTGATGGCCCGAGTGGCCAGAAAGGTGAGCGACAAGCGGTTGCTGGCCCTCATCGGCCGCTACCTGCGGGCGGGTGTCATGATTGGTTCCACGCTTCAACCCAGCGAGTTGGGAACGCCGCAAGGCGGACCCCTCTCGCCGCTGCTGGCCAACATCCTGCTTGACGATCTGGATCGGACTCTGGAAGGGCGAGGCCACCGCTTTGCGCGGTACGCCGACGACCTCATGGTTCTGGTCAAGAGCGAACGGGCCGGCCAGCGCGTCAAGGCCAGTCTCACCGCCTACCTCGGCCGGCAACTCAAACTGCCGGTCAACGAGAAGAAGAGCCAGGTGGCAAAGATCGAGCAGTGCGTCTTTCTGGGCTTCACCTTCAGGAAGAACAAACTGCGCTGGTCGGATGCCGCCTTCGCCGACTTCAAGCACCGCCTCCGGGAACTGACGGGGCGAAGCTGGGGAGTCTCGATGCCACATCGGTTCGAGAAACTCGGGCAGTACCTGCGCGGCTGGATGGGCTACTTTGGCATCTCGGAGTATTACCGACCGCTTCCCGAACTGGATGAATGGCTACGCCGACGTGTGCGCATGTGCTACTGGAAACAGTGGCGTTTGTGTCGCACGAAGATCAGCCACCTTCTGGCGCTGGGGGTCGACCGGCGGACGGCGATCTTGACGGGCGTCAGCAGCAAGAGCTACTGGCATTTGTCTCGGTCAAAGGCCACGCAAGTCGGGATGACGAACGATTGGTTGAGAGCACAAGGTCTGGTGAGTATCCGGAATCTTTGGATGAAGGCTCACGGTTACGCTTAACAACGTCGTGTGCGCCCTGTTGATGAACCGCCCGGTGCGGACCCGCATGCCGGGTGGTGTGGGGAGGGCCGGTTAGACGCCGGCCCTTACCCGATTATGCCAATTTGTGTTTGCCATTGAGGTACCGACACAAACCTTCAAGATCAGGAAACAAAGTGCGCGAACTGATCCCATATAGATCTAGCGACTGCAGAACATCGGCTCGTTTATCGGCAGGCACACGAAGTTCGGTGAGATGCTTTTTCGTATTTGGATTGATTTCAAGGGGAACAAATTTCCGGCTTCTTGCTGAGTACCTGTGAAGCGTGAACCAACCGTGTTGAGCGATGATTCTTGGGTTATTCAATCGTGGTTGGAAAACACGTGTTTCAGACCGTGAGAATGGACTGGTTTCGTATACGTCATTCGCAAGCAGGTCATCGGCGTATAGGGCATAAACGTAGGCATCTCCTGGCGCCGGATCGGCGCATGCGAACCATAGTGCCGCCAAAGGGTTGCTTGACCAATCCAGCAGGCGAGTTTTAAGACCAAAATGCTGCGCGATAACAAGTAATTCAAGTTCGTTTTGCGGGCCGGGTGGCAGCATTGATGCCCCCATAAGGGCGAGCTGTTTTATAACTTTTTTCTCTTGTTCGGCAGTGTCGACAGTCTTGTCTTTGCGTGCCACGCTTGGAATTAGATTGCCTTGAAAGGCTTGTCCACGAAAAACAGTCAACTCAGCAATCAAATCGAAGCCATATGTAATGCGAACAAATTCAGCAAAGTCATTAGCTTCGAGCTTCTTCACGTGCGGCTACCTCATCTGTTGGCATAACGTGCAAGCTCAGGGGCGCGCCGCTTGCGGCGCGTCCGGCTGGGGCGCAGGGTTAGCCGATGCTCCCGAGACGAGCGGGAAATTTTCCGGGTGTCGGATGGATGCAACGGACAAATCCACATCCAGCAGCGGCCAATACAGATGATCCGGGCTTGGCCATTCGATGGTGGTCAGTTGCTCAATGGTGGCCTGCCGGAACCAAGGAAATTCAGCGAACGGCAAGAGAAGCTCTTCATCGCCAAGGAGCAGCCAGAAACCGTGTACTGAGACGTGGGTGACTTCAGCCGCCGAAATGTTCGTGCCAGGCATCGATGACCTACTGAAGGTGGCGAGCGACGATGCGCTCAGCGTAGGCCAGTTCCTGCTTGGACAGGCCGGTGTGGTTGGCCAGCGTCAGACTCGGTTGCAAGCAGAACTTGGCCTCCCCATGTGGGTGGGCCACATGGATGTGCATTCTCGGCTCTTCGCGTGAAAAGAAGAAGAGCCTATACGAACCGTCGCGGACAACGGTAGGGGCCATGGTGCCTACTCGCGGCTAACGTGCAAGCTCAGGGGCGCGAAGCCGGCTTGCCGGCGAAGCGTCCCTCTGGAGCGGAATGCTAGACATTACTGCTCTCTCGTCTAACTCCGTACGTACAAAGTGCGGCCTGAACCTGTGATGCTTCAGTTGTCTCCGAAGGGTACAGCCTGTAGCTGGGGGCAATAATCGGTTCAACCGCCGTCGCTCGCACTAGGAAAACGCTATGGATTGGAAACCGGTCGCCAACCATCATGCGCAGTGGCTCTGCCCAGCGGAAATACTCCGTCTCTGACGGTTTTACGTCGCGGGCAACGCCATAAACCTTGAACCCCTTCTGGGCAAACACATCAATAAAGCTCAGACATACCTTTCCGTTGATATGAATATTCTTCGCCGAACCCGGCGAGGCGATGTTTGCTACGACGATGTGTTCATCATCCACAACCGCAAACACTTCTTTTGGGGAAACGTTCGGTTGGCCGCCTTCGTCAGCGGTTGCCAACCAGCAGAGGACGCTTCGCTCTGCCATTGCTTTGTGGTCGGAATTGAATATGACTGCCACGGCGGCTCCTGTTATGTCTAATATAGAAGTAACCGGCACTGCGCGGCTTTATCGCGCAGCGTCCAGTGACCGAAGGGAACGGGCTCGATCGCAGGGTTGGGCGTCATACGGTACCGCTGCGGCGTGGCATGCCGGCTACTCACGATAAGAGGACACTTCTATGAGGTTCCCATCGGGGTCGCGAAAGTAGACCGACGTTATCGGGCCAAGAGCACCAGTGCGAGGAACTGGCCCCTCTTCGATGGTGATGCCGCACTTGCGCAAATGATCGATGACTGACTCGGGCGACTCCGTGGTAACGAAACACAAGTCGGCCGAGCCGGGAACGGGATGGCTCGCGTGAGGCGCGAGAGGCGCATTTGCAGGATGCAGATTGATCTTCGATTGCCCGAAAACAAGCGCTCTCCGGCCTGCACCAAACGTAACAGGCGCCATGCCAAGAACGGTTTGATAGAACGAAGTCGTCGTATCTACGTCTCGCACGGTCAGAACGAAATGATCAAGACGCTCAATCTGCATCCGGACTCCTAGAGTTTGACGCCCAACGTTCGCCATAACCGGCGTGCAAAAGCAGAGCGCAGCGACGCTTTTGCACGTCCGAGTTGATGGCGTTGTTGGACGAAGCCGCTACGCGGAGGAAACTGCGGCGCTGTCGTCGTGTTGAAGTCAAGATGTGACCTCGCCCCTCATCGGAGGGATATTCATAACGAATGCGAGGTTACCGCAAGATGGAAGACATGTCAGCTGTCGCAGCAACCGATTTTGAGAAGAACGACGAACTGCACCTGAAGCACCTGAAGCTCAAGGGCTTGCAGCCGAAGACGATCGAGGCGTATTCGCGCGCCATCCGCCGGGTGGGAGACTACTTCGATCATCAGATCGGCGATCTGAGCGAGGCCGATCTGGTGGATTACTTCACCGATCTGCGCGAGACGCACTCCTGGAGTTCGGTCAAGCTCGATCTGTACGGGCTCAAGTTCCACTACGAGCACGTGCTGAAGAAACCCTGGGTGGCACCCAGTCTGATCAAGCCGCCGCGCTCACAGCGCTTGCCGGATATCGTCACGGTCGAGGAGACCGAGCGGATCTTTCTCGCGACGCAGGTGCTCAGTTACCGCGTCTTCTTCTTCACGCTCTACAGCCTCGGTCTGCGCCTTGGCGAAGGCTTACGGCTGACGGTCGGCGACATCGACGGCGCGTGCGAGCGGGTGCATATCCGCGACGCCAAGGGCAACAAGGATCGCCTGGTGCCGCTGCCGACGGCCACCCACCAACTCCTGCGCCGTTTCTGGCAGCGCCACCGCAATCCCGTTCTGCTGTTTCCCAATCGGCACGGCGGCTTGGCGGGCGCACGCGCAGCCAGGACACCGCTCGATCGCGGCGGTGTTCAGAAAGCACTGCGGGCGGTGGTCGAGTCCTGCGGTGTAAAGAAGCACATTTCGCCACACAGCTTGCGCCACGCCTATGCCACGCACCTCGTCGAGGCGGGCGTCGAACTCACCGAGGTGCAGGACATTCTCGGCCATCACTCGATTCTCACGACGGTTCGCTACACCCATCTGACGGATCGAAGCAGGCATCACGCGATCGACCGCATCAACGCGCTGATGGACCGCTATCGCCTGGCCGAGGGGACGCCGCGATGATCCGCCTCGGCTCTGTCATCGCCGAATTCGAAGCGGACTTCCTTGCGCAATTTCGTCACCGGCTGAGCTTCGAGCAGCTTCGTGCCCTCTCGGCCCTGCGCGATTGCCGCAGCGCGGCCAGCCCGATGATGCAGGTTCAATGCAGCGACTGTGCCCATCACCAACTCGTTCCGCACTCCTGCGGCCATCGCCTTTGCCCGCACTGCCAGCACCACGAGAGCCAGCAATGGCTGGAGCGTCAAATGCAGCGCCTGGTTCCGGCCGACTACTTTCTGCTGACCTTCACGCTGCCGGCCGAGTGGCGCGGACTCGCTGCGGCGCACGTCGACGTCGTCTTCGATTCGCTGATGCGCTGCGGCTGGGAAACGGTGCTGCGCTTCAGCCAGAACGACCGGCAGTTGCAGGGGACGCCGGGGGCGATCGCGGTCCTGCACACGCACTCACGTCGGCTCGACTTCCACCCGCATGTCCATCTCGTCGTCTCCGCGGCGGCGGTCGATGCGGCGACGCGCCGCTGGCGATGCAAGCGGCGCGGCAAGAACGGCACCTACCTGTTCAACGAGAAGGCGATGGCCAAGGTCTTTCGGGCGAAGATGCTGGCGGCGATCGAGGCGGCCGGTATCGGCCTGCCGGCGTCCTATCCGCGGCAATGGGTAGCGCATTGCCAATCGGTCGGCAGCGGTGAGAAGGCCCTGATCTATCTCGGTCGTTGCCTCTACCGCGGCGTCATCCGGGAACAGGATATCGTCGCCTGCGAGGATGGCCAGGTGAGCTTCCGCTATCGCAACGCCCAAACCGGCAAGTCGGAAAGGCGCACGCTTTCCAGAGTCAATTTCCTCTGGCTGATTCTCCAGCACGTGCTGCCCAAGGGCTTTCGCCGCGCTCGCAATTTCGGCTTCCTGCACGCCAACTGCAAGCGCCTGATCGGCTTGCTGCATCTCTTGCTGAGGTTCGATCCCAGCCGCTTCAAGCCACCGCGCAAGGAGCGGCCAGCGATGCTTTGCTCGTGCTGTGGCGCCGTGGTGGCGATCGTCAGGACGTGGATTCGACCGACGTCGTCCGTAGTGGTCGCGGTCGTGCCGCGCATCGGGGTCGCCATCTGATCATGTAAGCCGAGACCTCAGCGCTGCCCGGCCGCACGCGGGACTTCAGTTTCCCCAAGCTGAGCGATGTGGCCGCCCGGAAAGTGGTGGCCGGGACGCGAAAACGGCCGCTTTCGGGAGATCGGCGTCGCGCATGCGGCGGCGCGCCGAAACTTCCCGCTCCCGCCCCACCGGCGTTCATGCCCATGGGGTCAATCCAGAAAAGATGTTTGCAGGGGGGGCGCCCCGCTCTCCGGCCCGGGCTCGTCCAACAAACGGATCAGATCGTGGCTTCGCACGATCTCTTCGTTAGGCCGCACGTGTTTGGCGCCAGCGCACGATGTTACGTCCGCCCCTAAACGGGATTGAAGGGCTTTGAATATCGCGCGTACTTTGAGCAGGAAGATCGAAGGATCTCCTGAGCGAAGGCGGAATGAAGAAGGACGGAGAAGGGCTGGAACACCTCTGCTATCGTGGGAAGTTATCGAGACGACCGAGATAGAAAAGAGCCCAGCCCATGCAACGAATTGTAGCCGGCATCACCACGCTTGAGCAGCACGTTGAGACGACTCAAAAGGCCGCTGAAGTGTATCGACCGAAGTCGTGCCCGCACTGCGGGCTGGGAGTGGTCCATCAGCATGGTCACTATGAGCGAAAGGCCGACCGCCGAGCCGTGCCGCCACGGCTCAACCCGATCCCCATCCTTCGCTACCGTTGTGCCGGATGCCGACGCACGTGTTCGCGCCTGCCGGAATGTATCGCACCGCGACGCTGGTATGACTGGTCGGTGCAACAGCAAGTCCTGCAGCAGCGGCTGAACGGCGCGGCAGAGCACCCCGGCGGTCCACCTGACCGGCACACGGGCGCGCGCTGGTGGAACTGGTTGCAGGAGCGGGGAAAGGACTTTGTGTTTCACCTGCGCGTGCGCTTTGCCGAACTCGGCCGGGCCGTTGACACGCACGGCTTTTGGCACCAGGTGTTCAACAGCCTGGGTCTGCCGCGGGCCATGTTCTGGCTCGATCAAGAGATGAGCGTCCCATGATTTCCTGACACCGAGCGAGTGGCGGACGGTGGGGACCCCGCCCGGGCGGGGTCCCCACACAGTTTGCTCGTGGCATTATTTCGGCCCTTTTGTTTTGATGACGACTCCCATTCACCCCGAGGAGTCGTCATGAATCGAATCAATCCGATCGCCTTGTTTCGCCTGTCCGTCCTGGGTTCGCTGACCAGCCGGGAACGGCTGGATCACGGCGAATTGCAGCAGACCATCCGCGCCCTGGCCGAGCGCGAATACACCATTCCCGGCACGCGTCGGCGCCATGTTGCCGAGAAGACGATTCAGGGCTGGTATTACACTTACCTTGCCCAGGGCATCGATGGCCTGACACCCAAGACCCGTATCGACCGCGGGCAATCGAAGCTATCGCAAGCCATTCAGACCGCGATCCTTGCCGCGAAGCGCGACAACCCGCGCCGCTCGATCCGTCAGATTCGCCAGTTGCTCGAAGCCACCGGAACGGTGGCTCGCGGCAGCCTGTCGCGCTCGACGGTCCACCGGCTGCTGCAACAGCACGGCCTGTCGCGGATCAGCGGCTCGGCCAGCCTGCCCGAGGAGAAGCGCAGCTTCGTCGCCGCTTCCGCGGGCGCCATCTGGTATGGCGATGTGATGCACGGTCCCCGCGTGCCTCACGAGGGCAAGCTCGTCAAGGGGTATCTCGTCTCGCTGTTCGACGATGCCTCACGTCTGGTGGCTCACAGCGCTTTCTGCCCCGGCGAAACGGCGCTCGACATCGAAGGGGTGCTCAAGCAGGCGCTGCTGAAGCGAGGCATCCCGATCAAGCTCGTCGTCGATAACGGCGCGGCCTACCGCGCTGAGACCCTGCAGGGGATCTGCGCCCGCCTGGGCATTCACCTGATCTATTGCCGGCCCTATGCGCCCGAGGGCAAGGGCAAGTTGGAGCGCTGGCACCGGACCTGCCGCGACCAGTTCCTGTCGGAACTCGACGAGCGCCACATCAACAGTTTCGAGGACCTCAATGCGCGTCTCTGGGCCTGGCTGGAGCGGGTCTATCACCATACGCCGCATGCCGGCCTCGACGGGATGACGCCGCTCGCGCGCTACCAGCAGGATTTGTCGAAGATTCGTTCGCTGGGAGCGCTGGCCGCGCAGCTCGATGCCTTGTTCCGGTATCGCGTCAGCCGTCGAGTCAGGAAGGATGGCACGGTGTCGTATCAGGGGGCGCGCTTCGAAGTGCCTTTCGAACTCTCCGGCAAGACGGTGTGTCTGGTCGTCGATCCGCATAGCGGGGCGGTCATCGAGGTCGAGGACGAGCACGGCAAGGGGATCGGCGCCGCGACCCCGCTCGATGCCCTGGGCAATCTCGATCGCCAACGAAATAAATCCGACCCGACAGACGCCGCTCCCGCCTCGCCGTCTGGCCCGAATCTGATCGAACTCACCTATCGTCAGTATTACGACCGCAAAGGAGACTGAAGATGTATCTGCAACACTTTGGTCTGCGCCATCCGCCTCTGGGCAAGGACGCCGCCGAGCTGTGGGATGACGGTGCGCTGGCGCAACTCGCCGAGCGCTTCCAGTGGCTTCTGCAATCGCCGGGCCTCGGCCTGCTGACCGGCGAGGCCGGCGTGGGCAAGACGGCCGCCTTGCGCCTCGTGACCGCCAAGCTCAATCCGCATCGCTACCAAGTCATCTACCATGCCGAGACCGATTTCGGACGGGCAGACCTTTACCGGTGCCTGGCCCAATCCCTCGGCCTTCAGCCGAGTTATCGTCGCGCCCAACTGTGGCGCGACATCAAGGCGCATATCCATCATCTGGCCGACGCCAAGCAACTTCTGCCGGTCTGGATCCTCGACGAGGCGCAGAATCTGCCACCCGAATTCTTCCGCGATTTCCCCGCTTTTCTCAACTTCGCCTTCGATTCGCGCGATCTCATCACTGTCTGGCTGGTCGGTCACCCGATCCTCGCCCAAACCCTCGAACGGGCGTCTTACGCCGCACTCGCCGGCCGCATCCAGGCACGCGTGCATCTGCGACCGGTGCTCGAACGCGAGCGCTTTGCGCAACTCGTCGGCCATGCCCTCAAGAGCGCCGGGTGTGCGCATACCCTGCTCACCGATTCCGGCCTGGAACTCCTGCGCCAAGCCAGCAAGGGCCTGCCGCGCCACGCCGGGCGCATCCTGCGCACCGCCATGCGTCTGGCGGTGCCGCGCGCACTCAATCATTTGCCCGACGATCTGCTGCAAGCGGCTATCGAGGAGTTGCGATGAAACGCCGCCCTCACTCCCTCTTCCCCGACGGCCTCTCCGACGAAAGTGCGGCGGCGATCAGCGAGTTCCTTCACCAACTCGCCGCTGCTTGTGAGGCCCGCTACCTCGTCCAGCTTCGCCGCCACCGCAGCCGTCAGATGAACCTCTACGATCCCGAAGCCCCTTGGAGAATACCTCCAGGCGAGCCCTTCTAGCCCTCTCGTCCCACGCTGACGCCGGAACCTCTTCTTCCGGCGTCAGCGTGGGACTTTGCCATCATCTCAACCTCGAATGGCTCGGGTTGAAGAGTTCCAGATATCGCGGGACGTAACACACGACGGCGATGACAAACCCAAGGGTACCTATGGCTAGAGCCATAAGGCCGGCCCAGGGGTTGACTCCGGCGTTGTGGAAGGCGATGTCTTTTTCCAGGGACTTTACCTGATGTGTGTCGGTTTTGATTCCGTACGCAGGAACAGGCTCGAGGTTAGCGGCTGATTGCTTTTGGACAAAGAACTGAAGTGTTGTGCTACCGACAACCCATGCCTTGGATTCCTCACGCGCTGGAGGTGTACTTGCTACGAACACCGTCTCATCGTGAGTGAGCGAGAAAAGTACCCAGGTGCCTCTGCGAGGGCTCTCGTCCTTTACCTCTTTCAGAACACCCCGGACAAGCCGGTAAGCTTGGGGATCTTCGGGCAACCGTTCAAGGGGATACAGGAGCATCAGCGCTCCCAATGAACCCACTGCGACAGACACGAAGAAGAAGATCGCGAAGTCAGCTCTTGAGTGCAGGCGATACACGCGGTTGTCTCTTGTGCGGCCTAACGTAGAGCTAACCGGCGCTGCGCGGCTTTATCGCGCAGCGTCCAGCGACCAAAGGGAGCGAGGTTGAGCGCCGGGTTGGGCATCGCCTCAATGCTAAGCAGGAACATCGAATGCCATAACGGTAAGCAAAAGTTCCCGATTTGGGTCATCCCGGTGAGCAAACACATACCGGAACATAGTTTCCGAAGCGAATGCAATTTGGCGTTTGAAATTGCTGTGTCCTTTGCTTGTTTCCCGTATGGACTCCAATACTTTTGTGAAATCCTTGTTGCGATTAAAGACAATGACGGCGACTTTAGTGTCCCGCCATGAACTGTAGCCGAGCAGTTGATCTATGGTCTCAAGTAGCTTTTTAGGCCCAGACCAAAACTTGCACTCAGCGATGAAAATATTCTTCCCGTCTGAACGAATAAGGATGTCGGTCTTGCCTTGATAGTTGAATGTTTCACCCGTTGCTTGGCCTTCATAGTGCCCATTCAACTGCACAAGGAAGTGCGATCGAATTGACTCTTCGTCCATCGATGTGAATGCTGAAGGGCTTCTTTCCATTACGTGAACCATATTTTGAATAACGCTCAGGATATGGTCATAGTCCGCACTTGCCAAAGTCGGCTCCGGCTTAAATGGGGTCGCACTTGCTGGGGGGAGCGACGGGGCTAGTTTTCGCCGCACCTCTGGAGCAGCAAAAGTGCGTGACTCACCCTCCCGTTCTTTGATCTTAAAACCAAGATCGCCAAGAAGATTTCGATCCTTTAGCAACTTGGTGCGTCTCTGCTCAATTGCCCCGCGAGCAATTGAGCGAACCTGAGAATTCAAACCTTGCGCGTTTGAGCGCAAGGTAACCAAATACCCTTCGATTTCCGAAATCGTTCTATTTACCTCAGCTCGAACTTGCTCTGCCGACAAATCGGTTCCCTCAATTTTTATGATGAGGTTGTTGTTCTTGACCTCGGCACGAGGCGGACTCATCGTGAAGCTGGTCGGCTGAATTTTGAATGCTTCTGAATCTCCTTCGAACGGCACTGAAATTTCTACTGTTGTGCCATTCACGTAGAACGGCTGACCTGGATTGCTGAAATACCTGCCCCTGTCGCCGCTTACATCAATCTTGGTTTCGCGTTGATCTGCGACGATGTTATCAGGCCTCAAGATTGGCACTTCGATTCTGTACTTTTTCTCAAAGTAATCACATAGATCGTCAACGGAGCTGTTGAGCAACCTGTCGCCGTTGATGGTATCGATCTCTTTCGCGAGTTCTTTTCGCTGGTGCTGATCTACAGAATGCCAATCAGCATTGTTAAAGAGATAATTGCGATCACGCATAGATTCCCTCATGAGTGTTTGGTGACGCCCAACGTAGAGCTAACCGGCGCTGCGCGGTTTTATCGCGCAGCGTCCAGCGACTGAAAGGAGCGAGGTTGAGCGCCGGGTGTGCGCCCAGCATGGGCGCGATGTGATGGGGTGGAAGTCCCCTGTGGGAGTACCGACGTGACTTCATGATGAAGCCATGATAACCACTAGCCGAAGGCAAGGGCAAGGTCGTGAGGACTTGTCTGGAGGAAGCCGGAGCGCAAAAGTGCGAGGCGACGGACAGAAACTGCATAGAAGGCCTGGTCTGCGGGCGAGTTGGCACCCCATGACGAAGCCCACCGGATACGGCGGACAAGGTAAATGCAGCGCTTGTGCACGGAAACATCGCGTTCTTACCTGGGGAGACCTGATCGGCAAGCGATTGCCGACGTTTCGCAAAAGCAGTGGGGATCGCTGCTTAACAGAATGATCCGGGCGTTGCGGGAGGCTGCCGGCCGCAGACGAGCGAACAGGCAGCGAGCGAAGCGAAGGCCATAGCGCGACGGCGAGCAATCGCCAGCGTGACTGATCAGGAGTCAGCAGAGGCCATAGTAGCGACACCGAAAGGTAACGCGAAGGGCCGAACATGAACAGACAAGGAGGAGCCGTGAGTCACTCGAACCCGACAATGAACCCGACCGGGGGAGCCGGGGATCGGCGTGATCTTGCCCAGCCAGCCTTGCACGACGCCCCGAAGGAAGGTTGTATGGGGAAGGACTTGATGGAAGCCGTACTCTCACCGGCCAACCTGAAACAGGCGTGGCGTCGAGTGAAATCCAATCGCGGCGCACCGGGAATCGACGGACTGCGCATTGAGGACTTCCCGGCGTATGCTTGTGAGCACTGGCCGGCCATCCGCCAGACCCTGAGCGAGGGTCGCTATCAGCCACAAGCGGTGCGACGGGTGATTATCCCGAAGCCCAATGGTGGCGAACGCGCGCTGGGCATCCCGACCGTTGTTGATCGGGTCGTCCAGCAAGCCATCGCTCAAATCATGACACCGATCTTCGATCCGGAATTCTCCGAATCGAGCTACGGGTTTCGGCCCCGACGCTCCGCCCACGGCGCACTCAAGCAGGTCAGAGCCGACCTCAAGGCCGGCTATCGCATCGCCGTTGATCTCGACTTGGCGAAATTTTTCGACAACGTCGATCACGACATCCTGATGGCCCGAGTGGCCAGAAAGGTGAGCGACAAGCGGTTGCTGGCCCTCATCGGCCGCTACCTGCGGGCGGGTGTCATGATTGGTTCCACGCTTCAACCCAGCGAGTTGGGAACGCCGCAAGGCGGACCCCTCTCGCCGCTGCTGGCCAACATCCTGCTTGACGATCTGGATCGGACTCTGGAAGGGCGAGGCCACCGCTTTGCGCGGTACGCCGACGACCTCATGGTTCTGGTCAAGAGCGAACGGGCCGGCCAGCGCGTCAAGGCCAGTCTCACCGCCTACCTCGGCCGGCAACTCAAACTGCCGGTCAACGAGAAGAAGAGCCAGGTGGCAAAGATCGAGCAGTGCGTTTTTCTGGGCTTCACCTTCAGGAAGAACAAACTGCGCTGGTCGGATGCCGCCTTCGCCGACTTCAAGCACCGCCTCCGGGAACTGACGGGGCGAAGCTGGGGAGTCTCGATGCCACATCGGTTCGAGAAACTCGGGCAGTACCTGCGCGGCTGGATGGGCTACTTTGGCATCTCGGAGTATTACCGACCGATTCCCGAACTGGATGAATGGCTACGCCGACGTGTGCGCATGTGCTACTGGAAACAGTGGCGTTTGTGTCGCACGAAGATCAGCCACCTTCTGGCGCTGGGGGTCGACCGGCGGACGGCGATCTTGACGGGCGTCAGCAGCAAGAGCTACTGGCATTTGTCTCGGTCAAAGGCCACGCAAGTCGGGATGACGAACGATTGGTTGAGAGCACAAGGTCTGGTGAGTATCCGGAATCTTTGGATGAAGGCTCACGGTTACGCTTAACAACGTCGTGTGCGCCCTGTTGATGAACCGCCCGGTGCGGACCCGCATGCCGGGTGGTGTGGGGAGGGCCGGTTAGACGCCGGCCCTTACCCGATTAGGGCCTGATGTAGGAAACATAAAACGGAAACCCCGACATTACACACACAGAAAACGTTGCCGGCCATGAAGAGCCAAGCGATGGCGCGCTAACTCTGACAAATGCCACAAAAGCAAGAAACGGGGAAAAAACGTAAAGCCATGTAGGCGAAGAGAAAGCACGAACCTCTGCTACATCCGGCGCTGCAAAGCGCAATGCTGCCACTGACCAGCACACTGGGATGCTCAATAACAAAGCAATGCCCTGCGGGGTATTCAGCCAATGCCCGAAACGAAACCAAGTTTGAAAGCGCTCAAGCGACACTTGCGCGAGCCCTAACGTCGTAGTTCAGGGGCGCCCGGAAGCAAGCGAAGCTTGCTGGAGGGCGTCCCTTGGAACGTAGTGTTAGGAGTCATCCCCCAAGTTCCGCGGTAAGAGAACCCAAACCAGCAAACCAAGAATTAATGTGCCGACAATTCCACCTATCAGAAACCACTCTGGTTTAGGCACTATCTGTACCGTCCAAATCCATGCGCCCGCAACAAGCAATGGAAAAAACATACCGGATAGCATGCCGAAGACATTATTCCAGCGCCTACCGATTAATGATGGCAATACGGGCACGTACTTCCCAGCTTTGAGCGTCTGTTTAACAAACTCTGCAAATACGTACTCGTCATCACGGATGGCCTTGAATGCGGCAATGACACCAAGCAAGCCAAAAATAGCTGATAGTGTTCCCACTCCAGCCAAAGCAAGACGTAATGCCTCGATAGTGGTTTGCAATGAATTGAATGATTCAAGCAGTCGTTGATTAGTTGGATCTGAAGCGAGTCCGGAAATGGATGAGCCGCTCGCGCCCAACGAAAATCCGTAGGCTGTAAAGAGAAGGCCATTGAAGGTAATCATCCACATCTGCCGTTGATTCACGAGATCATCTTCGTGCTCAATTTTCTCGCGAATTCGTGCGTATAGTTGTTCAACTTCTGACATATCTTCCTTCCTGATAGTGGTCAAACCAAAGGCTCCTAACGTTTGAATTGAGCCGCGCCGTAGCAGCGACGCTGCGAAGGGAACCCGCAAGCGAAGCATGCGGGCGTCGGCTCGAATAAATTGTTAGGCACCCGGCTTATCCGACGGATGCCCACCAGTACCGAAAGATAGCTTGTCTTTGGCGAATTCGGCGCTCACTGTGTACCTGAAGATGAATCCAAAGTACGCAACAAGTGCTAAGCAAAGTAGCGCTCCAAGGCCAATGAGGTGCCATGCGGAAAAGATGTCCTTTCCACCCGTAGCATATGCATAAGCGGCATTGACGGAGAACACGAAGGCGAAGAGGAAGAAGCCCCCCTTTACTCCTTTAGACCCGTTTTCAATTCCCAGCCGACGGAGCTCAGCATTTGCGACGAGGTAACGCTCATGAATCTGCTTTACCTCGGACTCCAACCGTACGACGCGTTCCTCAAGATCCATGGACACGGTTCTCCGAATAATGGAGTGTGAGGGAGCCTAACGTGATGTAGCAAACCTACTTGACGCAGAGTTTTGCGTCAGTATACTGTATGCATGTACATATAGCGATGAACTTCCAACGGAAACAAGGAGGTAGGGCATGGGCACGTTCACTAAAAATTCCGACAATTGCGTCAATGCCAACGGCGTTGTCCGGCCTCCCAAGAGGCTCCTTGACCAACTCTCCGAAAGCATACGCCTCAAGCACTATAGCATACGGACGGAGCAGGCTTACAGGGGCTGGGTACGACGTTTCATCCTTTTCCATGGCAAGCGCCACCCTCAGGAAATGGGGGCACGGGAGGTCGAGACGTTTCTCACCCATCTCGCCGTCGAAGGGCGGGTTTCCGCATCCACGCAGAATCAGGCAAAAAGCGCTCTGCTCTTTCTCTACAAGGAGGTGCTGAGGACTGATCTCCCTTGGCTGGATGATGTCGAGTCGGCGAAGTCCGGCAAGCGTCTGCCCGTGGTGCTGACGCCCGAAGAAGTGCAGCGCCTGCTCGGGCCGATCGAGGGAACCACGGGCCTGATCCTCCGGCTGCTTTACGGTACGGGGATGCGCATCATGGAGTGCCTGCGCCTGCGCGTTAAGGATGTGGACTTTGCTCGCCGCGAAATCCTGGTGCGCGAGGGAAAGGGGTTCAAAGACCGGGTGACGATGCTGCCCGAGAAGCTGATGGCGCCGCTGGGGGAGCATCTGGCACGCGTGAAGGCGCTGCATGCGGCTGATCTGTCTGCGGGCTTTGGGGACGTCTACCTGCCATGGGCTCTGGAGAGGAAATATCCGAACGCGGCGCGTGAATGGGCATGGCAGTACGTCTTCGTTGCCGCCAGGCGACCGGTCGATCCGCGTTCCGGGGCGGTGCGGCGACACCACGTGGAGGCGCAGAGTATTCAGCGTGCAATGCACCAGGCGCTGCGCGTTGCGGGAGTCAGCAAGCCGGCTACCCCGCACACTCTGCGCCATTCGTTCGCCACATCCCTCCTGGAAACCGGCTACGACATCCGCACCGTGCAGGAGCTGCTGGTGGGTCATTCCGATGTGAGCACGACGATGATCTACACGCACGTGCTCAAGCGCGGTGGGCACGGCGTTCGCAGTCCGCTCGACATGCTGGGGTAGAAGCATCGATCGGCCTGGTACGGCTGCTGGGGACATCTGCATGCGGTGGCGCGGCGGGTCGGGCGCGGCGGCTCGCTGGCCGATTCGGATGTGGTGGTTGCGTGCGGTGGAGTAGGGAAAGGGGTGGCAAGGCGAGACAGGGCGGGGTCGGCGGGCGGGGTGTGGCCCCGGATTTCGCGTGCGCTTCATCCGGGCTACGGGGTGCCGGGCTTTCGGGGCGGTTGGGCGCGGTGGGTGGTGCGGTGGCGGTGCGGGGTTGCGGGGTCTTTTGGCGAGGCGGGGTGGCTTGTGGTGTGGCCCCGGATTTCGCGTGCGCTGCATCCGGGCTACGGGGCTACGGGGTGCCGGGCTTTCGGGGCGGTTGGGCGCGGTCGGTGGTGCGGTGGGGGTGCGGGGTTGCGGGGCTTTCGGCGGGGCGAGCGGGCTGGGGTGGCCCCGGATTTCGCGTTCGCTCCATCCGGGCTACGCGGCTCGGGGTGCGGTGCGGCGGCTGGTGCCAGCGTCGATCTTGTCGATAGTGGGTGCAAAAGGTTTATCCTATGCGGCCGGCGGTTGCCGCTGCGGGCTATTCGGACGGCGTGGCGAGTCGTCTCGGCACGCTGACGGAACCTTCAAGCCCAGGACTTGCCGCTGGCCATGCCGGCACCTGACAGACCCATGCACAAACCTCTTGCCATTGCGGCGTTGCTGCTCGCCCTGCCTGCTTTCGCCGCCGTGCCACAACTGGTGGCGCCGGACGAGGTGGACGAACTGCTGGAGCGCTACCTCGAACTTGGCGAGGTTGCCGATGCGACGGCACAGGCGGCGTTCGAGCGGCGGATGCAGCGTGAGGTGGCGAGTCTGCTGGCGACCGAGGGCTACTTTTCGCCGCTCGTCGTCCTCCGACAGCGTGGCGAGGAACTGCTGCTCGAGGTCGATCCCGGCCCGCGTTCGCTGATCGGCAGTGTCGAGATCGAGATTGTCGGCGACATCGACGCGGTTCGCCGGCAGTCGCTGGTACAGGGCTGGAAGCTGAAGACCGGCCAGCCTTTCCGGCAGGCGGCGTGGGACGATGCGAAGCAGGGGCTGCTCGCCGACCTGCTGGCCGTCGACTTCGCCGCGGCGCGCCTGCAGGAAACCCGCGCCGACGTCGATCCCGAGGCCCGCCGGGTCGATCTGCACGTCGAGGCGACGACCGGTCCGCGCTACCGCTTCGGCGAGCTGGCCATCAGCGGTCTCGCGCGCTATTCGCCGGATCTGGTCGAGCGCTTGAACCGGACCGTCAAGCTTGGCGACAACTATCGCGAAGAGCACTTGCTGGCCTTTCAGGCGGCCCTCCAGAGCACGCCCTATTTCTCGTCGGCGAGCGTCACGATCGAGCGCGGCGATACCGACGGTAGCGCCCCCTTGGTCGGTGAGGACGGGTGGGTAACGGCGCCGGTGCGCGTCCAGCTGCGCGAGCGCGCGCCGTACCAGGTGTCTCTCGGTGCTGGCTACAGTACCAACACCGGCGCGCGCGTCGAAGCGAGCTATCGCAACAGCGACTTTCTGAGCCGTGCCTGGGAACTGCAGACCGGGGTGCGTCTCGAGGAACTGCGCCAGACGGCGTACGCCGATGTTTTCTTCCCGCCGGACGACCGGCAGCGCCGCGATGGCGTCGGTGCGGCGGTCGAGAACTCGGACATCGAGAAGCTCGGCATCAAGCGTGTCGGCGTCGGGGCGACGCGTGTGCAGCGGCGCGGCAGCATCGAGCAGCGTCTGGGCCTCAACTGGCAGCGGGAAGAACAATCACCGCAGGGGGCGCCGTCGACGACCAACCGCGCGCTGACGGCCATGGTCGGCTGGACCTGGCGCCATGCGAAAGACCCGCTCGATCTCGCCGAGGGCGTCTCGCTGCAGTTGCAGTTGGGCGGTGCCAGCAAGCAGTTGCTTTCCGATCAGAACTTCGTCCGCACCTATCTGCGTTACAGCCAGGGGATTCCGCTCAGCACCACCGATGCCCTGCTTTTTCGCGGCGAGCTGGGAGCGACGCTGGCCTCGTCGTCGAACGGCATTCCCCAGGACTTCCTCTTTCGTACCGGCGGCAGCAACTCGGTGCGCGGCTACCCGTATTTGAGCCTGGGCGTCAAGGAAGGCGCGGCGATCGTCGGCGGCCGTTACCTGGTGACGATGAGCGGCGAATACACGCACTGGCTCAATCCGACCTGGGGTGCCGCGGTCTTCGTCGATGCCGGAAACGCCGTCGATGACCCGCAGCAGATGAATCTGGCGGTCGGCTATGGGGTCGGCGCGCGCTGGCGCAGCCCGGCCGGACCGCTCGGCATCGACCTTGCTTATGGTCAGCGTGACGGCACGCTGCGGCTCGACTTCTCGCTGGCGATACCATTTTGAACGGCGATCGGGACGAACGCGACGTGCAGGAATCGACGACGACGGGCGACGAGGCGGCTGTCGTGGCGCCGCCGGCGCGCCGGCGCTGGCGCTGGCTGGGCTTTGCCGCTCTCGGCGCCGTGCTGGTGGCCCTGGCGGGGGTCGGCTGGCTGTTCGGCAGCGAGAGCGGCTTACGCGCGAGCTGCCGGTCGATCGAAGCGCTGCTGGAAGGTCGGCTCAGTCTCGACGAACCGGCCGGCGCGCTCAGCGGATCGTTTTCGCTGCAGTCGGCGCACTGGCGTAGCGATACGCTGGACATCCAGGTACAGGATCTGCAGGTGGACTGGCGGCCGGTCGATCTGCTGCGCGGGCGCCTGACCGTCAGCCGCCTCGCCGCCGCCAATCTGCGCATCGCCAACGTCGCCAGCAGCGAGCCGGTGGCGGTGCCGGAAAGCTTGCGGCTGCCCCTGGCGGTCGAGATCGAACAGATGTTTCTCGGGCGCATCGAAATTGCCGACTACGCGCATCCGCAGGGCAAGGCGGTAAGCGTCGCCGAGTCGCTCAGCGGCCGGGCGGCGAGTGACGGCGCGTGGCATCGCCTGGTCGAGTTGCGGGCCCGCGTCGCCGGTCTGGCGATCCGTGCGGAGGCGACGCTGGCCGCCGATCCGCCCTTTGCGCTGACGGCCGGGGCCGGCATCGAGGGTGAAGTCGCCGAGCGGCCGCTCGCCTTCGATCTCACGGCCGACGGTCGCCTCGACGAGTTCGCACTGGTCGGCAAGCTCCGTGCCCTCACTGCCGGCGCCGGCGAGGCCGTTGCCGGCCAGCTTGAGGCGCGGATCCGCCCCTTGGCGGTCCAGCCGATCGCCGAGGTGCTGGCAAAACTCTCGGGGATCGACCCGGCCGCCTGGGTCGAGGGCGCGCCGCGGGCGCAGCTCGACCTGCGCGGCGAGTTGCGCCCGCAGGGCAAGGCGGGCGAACTGGCGGGGCGCCTGACGGTGGTCAACCGTCGCCCGGGCGCCGTCGACCGGCAGCTTCTGCCGATCGAATCGCTGGCCGCCGGGCTGACGCTCGGCGAGAGTGAACTGCGCTTGGCCGATCTCGACGTCCGCCTCTCCGGTGGCGGCCGTCTGCAGGGCAGCGGCAGTCTGCGCGATGACCAACTGGCGCTGCGCGTCGCGGTGGCCGCGCTCGATGCGAGCGCCCTGTATAGCGGCCTGCGCCGCACGCAACTGGCCGGCCCGCTGCGCGCCACGCTCGGCCTGCATCGCCAGAGCCTGGAGGCCGACCTGCGCGGTCCGCAGTTCGCGATCCAGGGCAAGCTGCTGATCGATCCGGCCGCGGTTGTCGTCGACACCCTGCGGCTGGTCGCCGGCGACGCGCAGCTCGCCGCCAGCGGCAAGGTCGCGCTGCTCGACACGGGCGCTTTCTCGCTGCGCGGGACGCTCAGGGATTTCGACCCGAGCCGCTTTGCCAGGCTGCCGGCCGCGCGTCTCAACGCGGAGTTCGAGGCGCAGGGCAGCAGTCGGCCGCGGCTCGCGCTGGGGCTGCGCTTCCAGCTTCGCGACAGCCGTCTCGGCAAGGAGTCGTTGACCGGCAGCGGCGAGATCGACCTGGCCGGCGAGCGGCTGCGCAAGGCGGACGTCGAACTGACTGCCGCCGGTAACCGGCTGTCGGCGAAAGGCGCCTTCGGCGCGCCGGGCGACCTGCTGAAGGTGTTGATTGCCGCTCCCCGGCTCGATCCCCTGGGGATCACCGGCGACCTCAACGGACAGCTCGTTCTCGCCGGCAGCGTCAAGCTGCCCGAGCTTGCTGCGGAACTGCGCTCGGCGCACCTGGCCGTCCCCGGACTCGGGCAGATGCGCGGGCTCGATCTCGAAGCGCGCGTCGGTGACGGCAGTCAAGGTCCCCTCTCGGGCAAGCTCCGCCTGGCCGGCGTGGACCTGCCCGAGCGGCCAGGGGTGTTGCGCGACATCGCGCTCGATGCGGACGGCGTGCGCAGCCAGCATCGCTTGCGTGGGCAACTGAGCCTGCCCGGCAAACGCGATCTGCGCCTGCTGCTCGAGGGCGGCTTTTCGGCGGCGAGCGGCGGGCTGGCCTGGGCGGGAACACTGAGCGAGCTGACGCTGGCGTCGCTGCGCGAGCGGAATGCCAGCTTCCTGCGCCTGGTCGCGGCGATGCCCCTGCAGGTGGCTGGCGACCGCTTCAGCGCGGGCCCGGCGCAGTTCGCCGGCGCCGGCTGGTCGGCGCGGCTCGACCGGCTGAGTTACGCCCAGCAGCGCTGGCAGACCGCCGGCAGTCTGCAGGGCTTGCCGGTGGCCGCGACGCTGGCCGAGTTTCCCGAATCCTTCGGCGCCTTGGCGACCGCCGCGCAGGGCAACGGCAATCCGCTTCGCCTCAGCGGCGACTGGGAGATCGGCGGCGGCGCCGGCAGCTCGGGCACCGGCGGCAGCGGTGCTGGGAAGCGCCCGGCGGCCACGGCGCCGAGCACGCGCCCGAACTTGCCGACGGGTCGGGTGCGCCTGTCGCGGGAGAGCGGCGATCTGGTGATCGGCACGCTGCCGCTCGGCCTCGAGGAAGGCGTCCTGAGCCTGCAGGTCGGCGCCGGCCGTTGCGAAGGCCAGCTCAAGCTGCGCGGCAAGCGGCTTGGCGAGGTCGATGGCGAGCTCTCGGCCAGCAGTTCTGCCGATACCTTGATCGACCGCCAGGCGCCATGGCGCGGCCAAATCAAGCTGAACGCTCCCGATCTCGCCTGGGCGGGTCCGCTGGTCGGCGACGGCTGGCAACTCGGCGGTCGCCTGGCCGGCGAACTGGCGGTGGCCGGCACGCCGGCGCAACCCCGCCTCACTGGGGAATGGCGTGGTGAACAACTCGCCGTGCGCGCGCTCGATCAGGGACTGCGCCTGGAGCGCGGCAAGCTGCTGGTGCAGTTGAGCGGCGAAGCCGGCGACGACCTGCGCCTGATTCTCAAACAGTTGGTTTTCGAGAGCGATCTGCAGGCGATGCCGCGGACGCTCCTGCTCGACCCGGCGATCGACGCCAGCAGCCTGACCGGCCGGCCGGGGCGCGTCGAGGCGACCGGCGAGCTGCGCGCCGGACAGACCGATGGCTTCCTGACCCTGAAGGCAGATCGTCTCGGCATCATGCAGCGCCCCGATCAGTGGATATTGCTGTCCGGCGATACACAACTGAAAGTGGGCGAGCGCGTACTCGACATCGTCGGTAGCTTCAGGATCGACGCCGCCTATTGGGAGCTTGCCAAGAGCGGCACGCCGGAATTGTCCGAAGACGTGGTGATCAAGCGTCCAGGCACCGGCCAGGCGAAACCCTCGGTACCGGCGCGCTTGCTGTCGGTGAACCTGAACGCCGATCTCGGTCGCCACTTCCATTTCCGGGGCGCCGGCGTCGAGAGCCGTCTGGTCGGTGCGGTCAAACTGCGCTCGGAGGGTGCGGGCCTACCGCGGGCGACCGGCACGATCCGCACCCGCGACGGTCGCTTCGACGCCTATGGCCAGAAGCTCGACATCGAACGCGGCATTCTCAACTTCCAGGGCCTGATCGACAACCCGGGGCTCAACATCCGCGCGGTTCGCCGCCACCTGCCGGTCGAGGCGGGAGTCGAAGTGACCGGTACGGCGAGGCGGCCGATCGTCCGCCTGGTCTCCGATCCGGACGTGCCGGATGCCGAAAAACTCTCCTGGCTGGTCCTCGGGCAGGCGCCGGATCAACAGGGCGGCAAGGACGCTTCGGTGTTGATGGCCGCTGCCCAGACGATGCTTGGCGGCCAGGACGGCGGACCGCTGAAGGAGATTCAACGCAGTCTCGGTATCGACGAGTTCGGAATCCGCACCGGCACGCTCGACGGGTCGGGTCGCTGGCAGACCAGTCGCGTGGCCAGCACCTCGGGTTTCGGCACGACCGACTCGACCACCGACCAGATCGTCAGTGTCGGCAAGCGGCTGTCGTCGAATGTCGTCCTCAGCTACGACCAGTTGCTGAGCGCTGCCGGCAGCGTCGTCAAGCTGACCGTCGACCTGAGCCGGAATTTCTCGCTGGTCGGTCGCGCCGGCACCGACACCGGGTTTGACCTGCTCTGGAACTATCGTTTCGGACGCGAGCCGGGCAAATGACGGCAGGCACGCGCGATGGCCCGCCGCGCGGCCGCGGCGCCACCGGCAACCCCGCAGGCCGTTTCGAGACGCGCGCCAAGGAAGCCTTCGCTGACGGCTGGAGCGAGCCCGACGCCGAGCCGCGGTCGCTGCCGACGGTCGTCTTCGCGCAGACGGCGCGTTCGATCATCATGCGCAACGATTCGCCCGATGTTCCCTTCACGCAGTCGATCAATCCCTACCAGGGCTGCGAACACGGCTGCATCTACTGCTATGCGCGTCCCAGCCACGCCTACCTCAATCTGTCGCCGGGAATCGACTTCGAGACGCGCATCTTTGCCAAGACGAACGCCGCGGAATTGCTGCGTTCGGAACTCGCCGCCCGCGCTTACCGCTGCAGCCCAATTGCGCTAGGCGCGAACACCGATCCCTATCAGCCGGCGGAGCGCGCCCAGCGGATCACGCGCGGCGTGCTCGAGGTGCTGAGCGAATGCCGACACCCGTTTACGATCACCACCAAGGGTGCGCTGGTCGAGCGCGATCTCGACCTCATCGCGCCGGCCGCGGCGCTCGGTCTGGCGCGTGTCCTCGTCTCGGTGCCGCAACTCGACCACGCCCTGGCGCGCCGGCTCGAGCCGCGGGCCGCAGCACCGGCTCGCCGCATCGAAACGATCCGCCGGCTGGCGGCGGCCGGTGTGCCGACGGGGGTGCTGGTGGCGCCGGTGATCCCTTTTCTGAACGACCATGAGCTCGAGGCGGTGCTCGCCGCGGCGCGCGCGGCGGGGGCGACGACGGCGGCCTTCATCGTCCTGCGCCTGCCGCATGAAGTTCGCGGCCTGGTCGACGCCTGGTTGCAGGAGCACCAGCCGCTCAAACGGGAGCGCGTGCTGAACGCGCTGCGCGCGATGCGCGGCGGACGCGACAACGATCCGCGCTTCGGCAGCCGGATGACGGGCAGCGGCCCGTTCGCGGAACTGATCGCCGGGCGCTTTGCGCTGGCCGCACGCCGGCTCGGCTTCGCTGACGAAGCGGCCGAACTGCGTAGCGATCTCTTTCGCCCGCCGCCGCCGGGCCAGCAGCTCGAACTGTTCTGACCGCCGGGCAGTCAGAGGAATCGGAATCAGGGCTGGGTTCTGGCCAGGCGAAATCCGAGGTCGGAGGCCCGGTAGGATGCCGGGTTCTTCTGTCGCGCGGCCGAGCGGGCATAGACGGGGCCGCTGCTCCAGCTTCCGCCGCGGATCACGCGTTGCGAGCAGTCGCCGGACAGGCGCGCCTTGCCGTCGAGCGGCGCACCAGCATGGCTGGGATTCCAGCAGTCCTGGGTCCATTCGCTGACATTGCCGATCATGTCGTACAGGCTGAAGCCGTTGCGGCCGAAGTAGCCGCCGCTGCTGGCGTAAGCCTGGCCGTCGCTGCAGTTGTGAGTGACCGGCCAGGCGAGGGCCTTCTTCAGCGACTCGTCGGCGACGTTGGCGTTCCGGCAGGTGCGGCTGGGCGGCTGCTCGGGATCGGTTCCCTTGCCGGACTGGAACATGCGGGCAAAGAAGTTGCCGGTATCGCTCCACGGCCGCGGCGTGACGGTGCCCGCGCGCGCGGCATACTCCCATTCAGCCTCGCTCGGCAGCCGGTAGCCGGCAGCGGCGCCGTTGAGCCAGGCGACATAGGCCTGGGTGTCGTTCCAGCTGACGCAGACGACCGGATGGCTGTCGGTCTGCGCGAAGCCCGGTGCGCGCCAGGTGGCACTGCGCTCGACGGCGAACTCGCCGCCACTGCGGGCGACGTGGCAGCCGGGGCTGCGGCCAACACGTTCAGCTTCGGTCTGGTAGGCGGTGGCCTCGACAAACTTGCGGAACTGCCCGACGGTGACTTCGTAGTAGGCGAGTTCGAAGTTCGCGACCTTGACATTGTGCTGCGGACGCGCGGCTTCGTCGGCTTCGGGATTGTCGGTGACGTCGTCGGCGGCGGCACCCATCGGGTACTCGGCTGCCGAGAGGCGCGCCAGGCTCAGTTCGCCGATGGCGGCTTGGCGGGCCTCGTCCGGTTTCTTCTTGTCGCTTCGTTCGGGCGCCTTGCGTTCGTCGGCCGGGCGCTGCTGCTCGCGCATCGTCGGCTTGCCCTGGGCGAGGCGGGCTGCTGCCTCCTTGCGTGCTTTCTTCTGGGCGGCCTGGGCGAGGGCGACAAAGGTTCCGCGCGGGTACTCGACGAGATAACTCTGGTAGGACTCGTCGCTGTTGATCTGCTGGGCCTTTTCCCAGGCTTGTCGTTCCGCCTGTGCCTGCTGCTCCTTCTCCTGGGTGGCCAGGCGCTTCAGTTCGGCGCGTGCCAGCGGCGCATACTTGCCGCGCGGGAATTCCTTGAGATAGGTCTCATAGTAGTCACGGTTGCCTGCTGCCTGCACCTGCTGCCACAGCGCCGTGTCGCGGTCCTCCGGTGTCACCTCGCTCTTCGCACGTGCCGCCGCCGGGGCTGCGGCTGCCGGGGCGGCCTGGGGTGGCGCCGCCGCTTGACTCGCCGCCGTCAGGCCGGCGAGCTTGACGCGAGCGGCGGCGGCATAAAGACCTTTCGGATACTCGCTGAGATAGGCCTGATACGCGGCCGCGGTGTTGGTCGCTTCGGCGGCCTGCCAGGCTGCCGCGTCGGCGTCGACTGGCGCTTGCTGGATGGTGATCTGCGTCGGTCCGGTGATCACGAAGTAGAAGTCGCCGGTCAGGCTGCCTTCCATCCACGGCTCCTGCTTGCCTTTGGTGGCGCTCTTGACGCGGACGGTGACCCGCTTTAGCGCCTGTTCGATCGGCACCCCTTTTTCCTCGATCTGTGCCAGCAGGGCGGCGGTGTAGGTGCCGTTGGCTCCGTCGCCGTCCTCGGCGACGCTGCCCGGTCGCGTCGCGTAGTGAATCAGCGTGCCGCTCGGCGCCTGGATGCGCGCCAGACCGGCGCCGGCGCCGGAGCGGAAGCTGCGCGTGAAGGGGTTGTTGCGGCAGGCGTCGAGCAGCACCAGATTCACCCCCGCCTTCGAGTCTTCCATCGTGTTGAGGACGGTATTGACGTTCAGACTCTGGTGCGGAACGTCTTCTTCACTCGAAATCTCGGCGTCGACTGCCGGCAGGTAGTTCTCGCCACGAATCTGCAAGCCATGGCCGGCGTAGAAGAACAGCGCGATCGAGCCCGGGCGCAGCTTGCTGCGGAATTCCCGCAGGGCGCCGCCGATGTCACGTGCCTTGAGGTTCTCGCGCATGACGACGTCGAACTCCATCTTCTTCAGCTTGTCGCGCATTGCCCGCGCATCATTCACCGGGTTCTTGAGCGGCGAGTGCGCGTAGGCCGAATTGCCGATGACCAGGGCGACACGATGTTCGTTGCCCCGTGCCGACGAGAGATCCTGGGCGACGAGCGGCAGCGGGAGACTCAGCACCACGCCGATGAGGAAGCGAGCAAACAGGGTAGGGCGCATGGGCAGTGCCTCGTGAGCAGTGAGTCGAACGAGACGTTCGAGATTATCAGACGCCGACCGGCCGCTGCCCGATGATCTGGGTGCCGATGTGACTTTTTTCCTGTTACGGGCGAACTTGCGTCGTCGACGCGCGGTCGTTCGTCGCCAGGCCGGCGCCGCAGGCGGCCCGGTGCAGGCGGTCGGCGATCGCCGCCCAGGCAGGCGCTGCCGGGATCTCTTCGACGAGGATGATGTCGGCGGCCATTTGATCGAGTTCTCTGAGAGCCGCGTACAGCCCCCTCGCATAGCCTTGCGGATCGACCGGCAGGCGCAGTCCGGCGTGTAGCGCGCTCGCATTAGGCAGTTGGCTGTGGTGGAGTAACGCACAGCGGCGGCCGGTCTGGCGCAATTCGTCGACGACGTCGACAAGGTCTGCCTGCGTCACGAAGCGTAGCGGTGTTGTCGGTGCGTAGTGCGCCGCGAGCGACCCGGAGACGCGTGGCGTGCCATCGTCCGCCGGGCGCGTGACGATCTCCGGCAGCACGCCGATCACCGCCGCGATCTGTTCGGGCGTGACGCGTCCCGGGCGCAGCAGGCGTGGTGCCTGGTCGTCGCCGCGCGTGAGGTCAACGATCGTCGATTCGATGCCGACCGGACAGCGACCGCCGTCGAGGATCAACGGGACGGCGTCGCCGAGTTCTGCGCGCACGTGCGCGGCTTCGGTCGGGCTGATGCGGCCGAAGCGATTGGCCGAGGGGGCGGCGATGCCGCACAGGCCATCGACCCCGCCGCCGGCCTCGGCATAGGCGCGCAGCAAGGCCAGCGCCAGCGGGTGCGCCGGCACGCGCACGCCGACGGTATCCTGACCGCCGGTGACGATCGCCGGGACAGCCGGAGCGCGCTTGAGAATCAGGGTCAGGGGGCCCGGCCAGAAGGCCTCGGCCAGTTCCCAGGCGCGTGTCGGAATGTCGCGCGCCCAGCGGTCCAGGCCGCCGTCGCCGGGCAGGTGTACGATCAAGGGGTGATCGGCCGGCCGACCCTTGGCGGTGAAGATCCGGCCGACGGCCGCCGGGTTCGCGGCGTCGGCGCCGACGCCGTAGACGGTCTCGGTCGGAAAGGCGACCAGTTCGCCGGCCTGCAGCAGCGCGACGGCGCGATCGATGACGGCCTGGTCAGTGCGCATCGGTGATCCCGATCGCGGCGCGTGCCGCGACGGCCAGCGCGTGCGCGCGTTCGGGGTCGGCATCGAGGACGGTGAAATGCCCCATCTTGCGGCCGGGCCGGGCGTGATGCTTGCCATAAAGGTGTAGTTTCAGGCCGGGAAAGGCGTACAGCTTCGACCAGTCGGGTTCGCGATGGCGATGCCCGGTGGGGCCCACTTCGTACCACAGGTCACCGAGCAGATTGACCATAGCCGCGGCCGAGTGCGCGCGCGTCTCACCGAGCGGCAGGCCGCAGAGGGCGCGCACCTGCTGTTCGAACTGGCTGGTGATGCAGGCGTCGAGCGTGTAGTGACCGCTGTTGTGCGGCCGTGGTGCCATTTCGTTGATGACCAGCGCGTCGTCCACGACGAAGAACTCGACCGCCAGGGTGCCGATGTAGCCCAGGTGTTGGGCGATCTGCGCGGCCAGTTCGATGGCGCGCTCGCGCAATTCCGCCGCCGCTCGCGCCGGCACCAGCGAGACGTCGAGAATGCCCTTGCGATGGCTGTTCTCGACGGTCGGAAAGCTGGCGATGCCGCCGCCCTCGTCACGCGCCAGGACGACGGACAGCTCGCGCTCGAGCATCAGCTTCTGCTCGAGGACGCAGATTTCGCCCTTGAAGTGCTGGAAAGCGGCAAGCGCCTGATCGCGATCGTTGACCACGGCCTGCCCCTTGCCGTCATAGCCGAAGCGGGCAACCTTCAAAATTCCCGGAAAGAGGCTGTCGCTCGCCGCGCGCAGGTCCTGTTCGCCGTGTACGGCAAGGAATTCGGCATGCGGCAGGCCATGCTCGCGCAGGAAGCTCTTTTCGGCAATGCGGTTCTGGCAGACGCTGACCGCGGCAGCCGATGGGCGCACGACGACGAACTTGTCGAGATAGTCGAGGGTGCCTGCGGGAACGTTCTCGAACTCGGTGGTGATCGCGGCGCAGCCCTGTGCCAGTTCGTCGAGCGCGGCGTAGTCGTCGTACGCGGCGATCAGATGGCGGTCGGCGATCAGCCCGGCGGGGCTGTGCGGGTCGGGGTCGAGTACGCGGACGAAGTAGCCCATTTCGTGCGCCGCGGCGACGAAGAAGCGGCCCAACTGGCCGCCACCGAGCATGCCGAGAGTGGCAGGGGGGAGAATCATCACCGTCCCTGCTGGCAGCGAAGAAGCGCGACCGCCGGCGGTTGGTACGCTGCCCGCCTGTGCCGGTGCGTTTGCAGGCATCGCCGTGCTGCGGGAATGCGGCTCACACTTCCGGCAGTTTCATCGCCATCACCTTGTCGGCCTGCGCCCGACGGAAGTGGGTGAGGCGCTGCGCCAGTTCGGGATCGCCGGTGGCGAGCATCGCTACCGCAAACAGGGCTGCATTGGCGGCACCGGCCTCGCCGATGGCAAAAGTGGCGACGGGAATTCCCTTGGGCATCTGCACAATCGAAAGCAGGGAGTCCTGGCCGGACAGGGCTTTCGACTGTACCGGCACGCCAAGCACCGGCACGATGCTCTTGGCGGCGAGCATTCCCGGCAGATGCGCGGCGCCGCCGGCGCCGGCGATGATCGCCTTGAGGCCACGCGGGCCGGCGGCGGTCGCGTATTCGAAGAGCAGATCCGGGGTGCGATGCGCCGAGACGACGCGCGTCTCGAAAGGTACGCCGAACTCCTTCAGCATCACCGCCGCCGCCTGCATCGTCGGCCAGTCGGAATCCGAACCCATGACCACGCCGACCAGCGGCTCGCCGCCTGCCATCAGCGGGCCTCTCTTTCGGCCGCTTCGAGCGTGTTGGCGAGGAGCATCGTAATCGTCATCGGCCCGACACCGCCGGGCACCGGCGTGATCGCCGAGGCCACTTCGCTGACGCCAGCAAAATCGACGTCACCACAGAGCTTCCCGTCCGGCAGCCGGTTGATGCCGACGTCGATGACGACGGCGCCCGGCTTGACCATATCGGCGGTGACGAAACGTGCCTTGCCGAGCGCCGCGACCAGCACGTCGGCGCGCCGCGTGTGGAAAGCAAGGTCGCGCGTCTGCGAATGGCAGACCGTCACCGTCGCGCTGGCCTGCATCAGCAGCATGGCCATCGGCTTGCCGACGATGTTCGAGCGTCCGAGGACGACGGCTTCCTTGCCTTTGAGGTCGATGCCGGCCTCCGCGAAAAACTTCATGATTCCGTAGGGTGTGCACGGGATGAAACGCGGGTGGCCCTGCATCAGCGCGCCGACGTTCTCGGCGTGAAAACCGTCCACATCCTTGGCGGGGGAAATCGCCTTGAGCACCGCGTCGGCGTCGAAGTGCTTCGGCAACGGCAACTGCACGAGAATGCCATGGATCTTTGGATCGGCATTGAGTTCGGCGATCTTGGCGAGCACGACCTGCGGGTCGACATCCGGTGCGTACGTGATCTTGTCCGAGTGGAAGCCGGCCTGCGCACAGGCATTGACCTTGTTGCGCACATAGACCTGCGAAGCGGCGTCTTCGCCGACCAGAATCACTGCCAGACCGGGGCGAGTGCCGCGGGCGGCGAGCGCTTCGGCACGCGTCTTGAAGTCGGCGCGCAGTTTTTGCGCCAGCAGGTTGCCGTCGAGAATGGTTGCCGTCATTTTTTGGTCTTGTCGGGTGGTCGGGAGGAAAGGAGCGCGATTCTAGCGCAAATCATCCCGCCTCGGCGGCGGTCCGTGCTGCTTGCTCGGCTGCCGCCCGACCGGCGGCGAAGGCTTGCCGGTTGAGTTCGATGACCTCCGCTTTCTTGCGGGCGAAACGCTTGAGGATGCAGCGTTCAAGCACCTCGGCGGGGAAGGGCAGGTGGTCGGCGATCGCGCCGAGCATCACCGTATTGCCCAGCCGGATATCGCCGAGTTCCTGGGCAATCGCCGAGGCGTCGAAGGAAAAGACCCGCGTGCCGGCGGCGCGCATCTGGCCCACCGGATCGTCGGGATAGTCGTAGAGACCGAGTTCGACGACCGGTGGTACGAGTCGTCCGGTATTCATCAGCACCAGCCCGCCGGCACGCAGCATATGCCGCCAGCGCATCGCCTCGGCGGCCTCGAAACCGAGCAGGACGTCGGCCGAGCCGGGAGTGATCTGCGGTGACAGCACTTTCGCGCCAAAGCGCAGGTGCGACGAGACGACCCCCCCACGCTGCGCCATCCCGGCGACCTCGGTCTTCTTGGCGTCGTGCCCCAGCGCGATCGCCGCTTCGGCGAGGATCTCGGTGGCGGTCATCACGCCCTGGCCGCCGGTGCCGACGACGAGGATGTTGGTGGTGTCGAACCTGCCTGCTTCAGACATGGGATGGGAACCTTTCGCTGCGTGCTACGGGGTCTGCGTCAGCTCTGACGTCTTTTTCACCACCCTGATCGGCATCGCCAGGGTGTCGACATGGACGATCGCATCGGGCGCACAGGGTTTCAGGCACAGACCACAGCCGGTACAGGCGGCGCTCTCGATGCGCACGAAAGCCAGATCGACCTCCCTGCCGCTGGCTTTCGTCACGCGCTCGCGGCGCGTGACGTGGATTGCCGGGCAACCGACGTCGATGCAGTTGCCGCAACCGGTGCACTTGTCGTCGATCACCGTGAATGGTTTGAGCGCGTGGTAGTCCTTGATCAGCACACACGGCTGGCTGGTGATGATCACCGACGGCTCGGGGATCTTCGTCTCGTCACGCAGCGTGCGCAGCAGTACCGGAAGCTCGTAGGCGTTGACCACGTGCACGCGTTCTTCGCGCACGCCGAGCGCCTTGACCAGCCTGGCAAAATCGACCCGCGGCGCGTCGCTGCCATGGATGTCGCGGCCGCTGCCGGGATTGTCCTGGCCACCGGTCATGCCGACGGCACGGTTGTCGAGCAGCAGCACGGTGACGTTGCCGCGGTTGTAGACGATGTCGAGCAGGCCCTGCATGCCCATGTGCAGGAAGGTCGAGTCACCGATCACGGCAACGATCTTCTTGTCCTTTTCGGCGTCGCTGCGCCCCTTGTCGAGGCCCAGCGCCATTCCCATCGAGGCGCCCATCGAGATGCACGCGTCGAGCGCGTTCCAGGGCTGGCCGAAGCCCAGCGTGTAGCAGCCGATGTCACCGGAGATGGTGACGTTGCGCAACTGCGACAGCGTGTAGTAGACGCCCAGATGCGGGCAGGCGACGCACATCGTCGGTGGCCGCGGAAAGACCGTCATCGGCGGCGTCCGCGCCAGTTCGGGCAGCGGCTCGCCGAGCAGGCGGGCGATCGCCGGTTTGAGTATCTGTGGCGACAGTTCGCCGGAGAGCGGCAGGATGTCCTTGCCGGCTACGCTCAGGCCCTGCGCCTTGAGTTCGGTCTCGATCAGCGGTTCGACTTCTTCGACGACCACCAGTTGGTCGCACTCGGCGGCGAAGAGGCGCAGTCGCTCGAAGGGCAGCGGGAAGGCCAGGCCGAGCTTGAAAACCGGCGCGTCGGGGAAGCTCTCGCGGACGTGCATGTACGCCGGCCCGGAGGTGACGAAGCCGACACGGCGATCGCTGCCCGCTTCGACGACGTTGAGTTCCGAAATCTCGGCTTCGGCACGCAGCCGGCGCTCGCGGTCGAACATCAGCGGCAGCCGCCGGCCGGCAGCGCTCGGCACCATCACCCAGCGTCCGACGTCCTTGTGGAAACCGGCAACCGGGCGGTCGCTGCGCTCGCCAACGCTTACCAGGCCCTTGACGTGACAGATGCGGGTCGTCAGGCGCAGGATCACCGGCGTCTCGAAGCGTTCCGAGAGCTCGAAGGCGACGAGCGTGAAGTCGTGAGCTTCCTGCGAATCGGCGGGTTCGAGCACCGGCACGTGTGCAAAACGGCCCCAGTAGCGAGAATCCTGTTCGTTCTGTGACGACGACAGGCCGACGTCGTCGGCAATGGCGATCACCAGACCGCCGGCGACGCCGGTCAGCGTCATCGTCATCAGGGCATCCGAGGCGACGTTCATGCCCACGTGCTTCATCGCGCAGAAACTGCGCGAGCCGGCCATGGCGGCGCCGAAGGCGACTTCGAGCGACACCTTCTCGTTGACCGACCACTCGGCGTATACGTCCGGATAGGTGGCCACGCATTCGAGCATTTCGGTTGCGGGCGTTCCGGGGTAGGCCGCTGCCACACGTACCCCTGCCTCCCACACGGCCCGCGCGACTGCCTCGTTGCCGGACATCAGAAGCCGGCTGCTTGCCGCCACGGGCGGCGTCGACACCACTGCTTCTGCCGTCATTGCTTCTCCTCGCACAAGAAAAGTTGCAAACAAAGGCGAAACGTTAGCCGCTGCAGCGTGCCGTGAAGTTGACGTAGGTCAACTTCAACTGGACGGCCCCGACTATCGCAGCCGCCAAAGGCCTGACGGCAAGCCGGCGCGACCCCTTGGCGGCCGATGGCTGCCGCCGGCGCCCAGCAAATCCGGCGGCGGCCCCACCTGTCGCCGCGGCGCCTCGAGCGGGCTCTTGCCGCCGATGGCGCGCCGTTGATTCCCGCTCCCGCGTGCTCGCACTGTGGTCCTCAGCCGCGCCGACAGCGTCGCTCGACCGCCGTGCATAGCAGGTCGGCGGCCGTCTCGCCGGTCTTGGCGTCAACCGCGGCAAATCCGAGAACCATCCCGGACCGGCGCTGCCGGGAATCGGCATAGTCATAGTACATGGAGAGCGGACGCAGCACGATGCCGGCTTCGAGCATTTCGCGGGACAGCGCCACATCGTCGAGGGCGTGATTGAAGAAGTAGGGAAGGTGCAGACCCGCCAGGTCACCACTGGTGCTCACCAGTTGCTGAAGGTGCCCAGGTAGATGACGCGTGGCGAGCGTGCTCGGCCGAACAGGGAGCCGATGCAGTACGGGTGATAGCGAATCTCGTTGTCGTAATCGTCCTCGATGACCCAGGCGTTGTGCGCCTCGGCCAGTTCGAGCAGCTTGATGCGCTGGCTCAGCGACATCACCACGCCGGTCGGGTAGTCGGCCAGTACCGCTTTCAGTGGTCCGTAGACTCCCTGGCTGTAGCACGGTACTGCGGCTCAGCCCGAGTTCCGCGGTCAGCACGCGGCTCGGTGGGAGCGGTGTGCCTGCGGGCAATTCACCGTCGAGAATGCGACGCCGGAGCGCCAGGTACAGGTCGGACGGGAGTTTCCGCCGGTAGGCGCGTGCCATCATGCCCCACCATGCTCGGCAGGCCGGGCTCTGCCGTCGATCTTGAAGATGGTCGGACAATGAATTCAGGCGCGAGGAGACGGGACGCTTCGCTGCTGCAGGCGACCGGCATCGTTGCGGCCGGCGGTACTGCCGCTGCCGCGGACGTGGCACCATTGGTCCACGCGCATCTCTGAACCGGCATCGGTGTAGAGCGCTGGAGAATGGCCCGGCAGCAGCGCCTGCCGCCGGGTCGTTGGTAGCCGGCAAGACTGCCAGCGTCAGGCGTCAGGCGTCAGGCGTCAGGTCGGCAGTGGCTCGGGCCGGCGCCGGGAATTTGATGTTGCGCTCGCCAGCCGGCGACGCGGCCCCTACTGGTAAGCCTTGTCGTTGGGCGACTTGTAGAGCTTCTTGAGCGCGTACGAGAGCTGGAAGTTGAGGTTCAGACCCTTCGGTGGAATTGGCTGCAGGAACCACCTGGCGTAGATCTTCTCGGCCTCACCCGAGGTCATCACCTTGGCAAGCGCCGCATCGACGACCTTCTTCAACGCCGGATCATCCTTGCGCATCATGCAGCCATAGGCTTCATACGATTGCGGCGTACCGACCACTGCCCACTCATTGATGTTCTTGGCCTTTGCCGTCTCGCCATACAGCAGCACTTCGTCCATCACGAAGGCCGTCGCACGGCCGGTTTCCAGGGTCAGGAACGATTCGCCGTGATCCTTCGCACTGATGATCTTCACCTTCATGTTGTTGTCTTCGTTCATCTTGCGCAGCAGGCGCTCGGAGGTGGTGCCGGCCGTGGTGACCACAGTCTTGCCGGCCAGGTCGGGAAAATCCTTGATCCCGGAGTTGCTCCTGGTGAGCATGCGGGTGCCGACGACAAAGATGCTGTTCGAGAAACTGACCTGCTTCTGACGTTCGGTGGTGTTGGTTGTGGAACCGCATTCCAGGTCGACCGAGCCGTTCTGGACGAGTGTGATGCGGTTTTCCGAGGTGACCGGCATGAGCTTGATGTCGAGCTTGGCGAGCTTCAGTTCCGCCTTGATCGCATCGACCGCCTTGAGCATCATTTCCTGCGAGTAACCGATGACCTGTTGCTTGTCGTCGTAGTACGAGAACGGGATCGACGACTCCCGATGCCCCAGGGTGATCGCCCCGGTGTCCTTGATTTTCTTCAGCGTACCGGTCAGATCCTGCGCCAGAGCCGTAATAGACATCAGCGCGGTGGCAAGCGTTGCAGCAATGGCGAAGCGCCGTGAAATGGTGAACATGGTCTCAGTCTCCTTTGCAAACGGATGGATAACGGCTTGCCGGTCGAAATGGAGTGAACCCCGACGTCAGGGCAGGATTCCTGACTTGTCTCCAAGGGTGCCGACGGTACGTTGCCGCCGGCTATGTGGGCGCCTTCAGTCGAAGGGCACCGCCACGGCGCGCGCGGGCGCCGCGTCGCCCGTAGGTCATGACTACCCGGCGACCCAGAGTATCCAGGGGGTGCCGATGAGCAGGAAGACCACCGTCGCGAAAAGCGTCGTCAGCAGCCCCAGGCGGTAGAGCTCACTCTGCTTCAGATAGCCGCTGGCGACGAAGATGATGTTCTGGCTGCCGCCCTGTGGCGTGATCACCGAGAAGTAGCTGCTGGCGAAGAGAAGCGCAAAAGCCATCAGGTGGACAGGAACTCCCGACTTCACGCCGACGTCGAGAAACACGCCAAGCAGCGCCAGCACCTGCGCATTCTGACTGACGAAGCCGAAGTGGAGCAGCACATAGATCACCAGCAGGGCGACGTAGGCGGCCGGCCAGGCGAGTCCTTCGAGTCCGACTGCCAGCCGCTCGCCGACGTAGCCCATGAAGCCCATTTCGTTGAGTTGCCCGCTCATGCCGAAAAGCACCGCCAGCCAGACGAAAGTGACCAAGGTGCCGCCCTGCTCGTGCATGTCGTCGAGGGTCAGGACGCCGGTGATCATCAGCGTCGCGAGACCGGTGATGGCGATGGCCGTCAGGTTCAGCTTGTAGGGGGCAGCCAGCACCCAGCCGGTGATCATGACGATGAACGTTATCGCCGTGATCCACTCGTGACGCGACATCGGCCCCATCGAACGTAATTCCTGGCGGGCGCGTCCCGGTGCCTCCGGCGTAGCGGTGATTCCTGGCGGGAAGAGACGATAGAGCAGCAGCGGCAGCAGGGCGATCACCACCAGACAGGGGACGCACGAGGCGAGCAGCCAGGAGCCGAAATCGATCTTCAAGCCTTTTTCGGCGGCCAGCCCCGCGCCGACCGGGTTGCCCGAGGTGGCCGTGAACCACAGCGCCGAGGTGATGGCGAGGCTGGCCATGCCGCAGAACATCAGGTAGCCGCCCAAGCGCCGCTTGTTCTCGTCGTCGGGCGTCGAGCCGCTGTTCTGGGCCAGCGCCAGGATGACCGGGAAGAGCACGCCACCGCGCGCGGTATTGCTCGGGAAGCCGGGGGCAATCAGGGTGTCGGTGATGAAGATGCTGTACGCCAGGCCGAGCGTCGATTTCCCGAACACCGAGACCACGTACAGACTGATGCGCTTGCCGAGTCCGCTCTTGACCACCGACTGCGAGACCAGGAAAGCGGTCACCACCAGGAGCACGATGGCGTTCCCGAAGGCGCCGTAGGCCTTCGCCGGCGTCAGCGTGTTGGTGAGTACCACGATCCCGCAGGCGAGCAGCGACGAAGTGAACAGCGGAAAGACATTGAGAACCACCGAGACGATCGCCGACGCGAAAACGGCAAAGAGATGCCAGGCCTCAGGCGTCAGCCCTGCGGGAACCGGCGTAAACCAGAGGCCGAAGAACAGCACCAGGAGGCACACCAGCTTCACGATTCTGCTCGTTCCGAAAGCGCCTGTAGTCATTTTGGACCTCCTGCCGCGGTCGGAGAAACCACATTGGCTGTGCCGAGGCGCGCCCGACCACTCAGATCGACGACCCGCCCGGCGAGCTCGTCGCCTTCGATGGCGCCGAGGCGCTGCCACTTGAAGCTGTATTCCCCGCTGATGCCGGCGTAGCGCCCGGTGCCGCCGATGAACTTGCCTTCGATCATCTGGCCGGGCCCGATGCCTTCGCCGCTCAACTCGCTGAAGACCTTGTCGCCATGTTCATCCAGCCACACGCTGCGCCCTTGCATGCCTGTGGTGGTGTCGGAGAAACCGATCGCTTCGGCATAGAAGCCGCGATTCAGTCGCTCCTTGCCGTTGAGGAGCAGCGAACCGCTGAGCTGGAAGATACCGGCTCGCTGCCCCGGGAGAAGGTCCTGAACCCGTCGGTTCCCCGTAACGGTCCAGTCGCCGGTGAAGGTTCGCTCATCGGTCGATGCGGCAGTCGCCGGCGAGTCTGCGGGCGTGCCCGCTGGCGGACTCGCCGGTTTGCCGCAAGCTGCAACCAACAACACGCTGAGGAGGACGATGCTGCGCGAGAAACGCCTTTTGCATGATACGCGCGATGAACGCATAGTCGTACCTCCCGTGGAAAGAGCAGCAGCAAACGTGCAGGTGACCGGTGTCAGGAGAGATGTGTGGTCCAACGAGCGTGTGCGGTACAAAAGGCTAGCACCTTGTTGTGGGGATTTCTAGCTCTTATTCTGTCGCCGCAACTCATCCGTTGTGCTGACATTATCGTATTCGTTCGGCACGAGGTGGGTTGCCTCCCGTAGTCCGGCCTGGACAAGACGGAGCCGGCTCTGCGCCATGACAAGTGTTCGGCGCGCTCGGCGGCCGTGCCGAGAAATCAGTGATGGACGAGCACAGGGATCTTCGCGTAGGTCAGTACCTTGTAGGTCTCGCTGCCAAGGAACAGCGCGCTCAGGCCGTGGCGGCCGCGCGAAGCCATGAAGATCAGGTCGCAGCCCGCCTTGCTGGCGGCGTCGAGGATCGCCTCGGCTGGACTATCGCTGATCGTTGCCATCCTGTCCCCCTTGACGCCCGCCTTCTTGCACAGATCGATGACGAAACCCAGGTTACGCCGGGCCTGCTGTTCGGTGAGCTTGGCAAACTTCTCGGGTTTGGCCGACCCCATGGGCGCGCCGTCGTCATAGAGGTTCTTCGGATACGGCTGCCTGGCGTAGAACGCGGTGATACGCGCGCCAGACTCCTTGGCAAGAGCTACCGCTGCACCGGCAGCCTCCCTGGACAGTTCGGACCCGTCGGTGGGAACCAGGATGTGTTTGTACATGGCGCTTCCTCCACAGTTGGCGGCAACATGAGTGTGCAACCCGGCAGCCATCCCGATTCAGAGCAGGGCACGCTTTGCATGAAACTTGACGGTAGCGCTTCGAGTGTATGGATTGCCCTTGAATACTGTCAAGCCGGGACCCGGCCGAGCGCCGGTATGACGCCTCACATCGACCCGGGCGAGTGTGTTTCACGCTTCGCCGCCGCGGCCGCCGCCGTCGGGCTGCCTGGCGCCAGGAGCCGGTTGGCGGCTGCCACGGGCCGGCTGACACTGCCGCTGATCAACTTCTGGCGCCTGTCGTTGTCAATCGACAGGAGTCGGTGCCGCATGGTGCAGGTGCCGAACCGGCCGTTATTGCGCGATACAAAAAGGTGTTTTACAATGCGGGATAGATGCCTGTGCTGCAGCGCGGTACCGTGCAGCCGGCCAAGGGATTACTCTTGTTGCTGCGGTCAGTCCTGGCGCGCAGCGAACCATCATCAATTTCACGATTCAGAAGATCAGGAGACAAAGCCATGGGAGCTCTGCCCGAAAACACGCTGCCGGCCGGTGTTGGCGATCCGGACCCGCAGGAAACCCAGGAGTGGCAGGACGCGCTGAGTGGCGTGATCGACCGGGAGGGCGTCGAGCGCGCTCACCAGCTGATCGATGGTCTGATCGCCCAGGCGCGCCACGAAGGGATCGACATCCCCTACAGCGCGACTACCGAGTATGTCAATACCATCCCGGTCGAGCGGCAGCCGAAGTATCCCGGCAACGCCGATCTGGAGATCCGGATTCACAACTACATTCGCTGGAACGCCATGGCGATGGTCGTGCGCGCCAACAAGAAGAGCAACGTCGGCGGCCACATCGCTTCGTTCGCCTCGGCGGCAGCACTCTACGACGTGGGCTTCTCGTGGTTCTGGCACGCGCCGTCCGAGCAGCACGGTGGCGACCTGATCTTCTTCCAGGGTCACTCGGTACCCGGCGTCTATGCGCGCGCGCACCTGCTCGGGCGGCTGACCGACGAGCAGATGGACCGTTTCCGGCAGGAGGTGGATGGCAAGGGCGTCTCCTCTTACCCGCATCCGTGGCTGATGCCCGACTTCTGGCAGTTCCCGACGGTTTCGATGGGCCTTGGGCCGATCCAGGCGATCTACCAGGCACGCTTCATGAAGTACCTGGACAGCCGCGGTTTCATCGCGGCCGGCGACCGCAAGGTGTGGGCCTTCCTCGGCGACGGCGAGACCGACGAAGTCGAATCGCTCGGTGCCATCGGCATGGCCGCGCGCGAGCGACTCGACAACCTGATTTTCGTCATCAACTGCAACCTGCAACGCCTCGATGGTCCGGTGCGCGGCAACGGCAAGATCATCCAGGAACTCGAAGGGACTTTCCGCGGCGCCGGCTGGAATGTCATCAAGCTGATCTGGGGAACCTACTGGGACGCGCTCTTCCTGCGCGACAAGAAGGGCATCCTGAAGCAGCGAATGATGGAAATCGTAGACGGCGAGTACCAGACCTTCAAGGCGAAGGACGGCGCCTACGTCCGCGAGCACTTCTTCAATACCCCGGAACTCAAGGAACTGGTCGCCGACTGGACTGACGACCAGGTGTGGATGTTGAATCGCGGTGGGCACGACATCTTCAAGATCTTCAGCGCCTACAAGAGCGCCGTCGAGCACAAGGGTCAGCCGACCCTGATTCTGGCCAAGACGATCAAGGGCTACGGCATGGGCCAGGCGGGCGAGGGGATGAACATCTCGCACCAGCAGAAGAAGCTCGACTACGACGCGATCAAGCGCTTCCGCGACCGCTTCGGCCTGCCGGTGCGCGACGACCAGATCGCCGAACTGCCTTATCTGAAGTTCGCCGAAGGCTCGGCCGAACTGACCTACATGCGCCAGAGGCGAATGGATCTCGGCGGCTACCTGCCGCAGCGTCGACGCGCCGCGGCGGCGCTCGAGATACCGGATCTGTCCGCCTTCGAGTCCTTGCTCAAGGCTTCGGGCGAAGGTCGCGAGGTGTCGACGACGATGGCCATCGTCCGCTTTCTCAACATCCTTCTCAAGGACAAGAAGGTCGGCCGCCACGTCGTGCCGATCGTTCCCGACGAGTCGCGCACCTTCGGCATGGAAGGACTGTTCCGGCAGATCGGCATCTGGAACCAGGAGGGCCAGAAGTACGTCCCCGAGGACCACGACCAGTTGATGTTCTACAAGGAGTCGAAGGACGGCCAGGTCCTGCAGGAGGGGATCAACGAGGCGGGCGCAATGAGCGACTGGATCGCTGCCGCGACTGCCTATTCGGTGCATGGCGTGCAGATGATTCCCTTCTACATCTGCTACTCGATGTTCGGGCTGCAGCGCACCATGGACCTCTGCTGGGCCGCCGGCGACCAGCGCGCGCGCGGCTTCCTGATCGGCGGCACGGCTGGCCGCACCACCTTGAACGGCGAAGGCCTGCAGCACGAGGACGGCCATTCGCTGGTTCTCTCGAGCCTGATCCCCAACTGCATCAGCTACGACCCGACCTTCTCGTTCGAGATCGCCGTGATCATGCGCGAAGGCATGCGCAGGATGCACCAGGAGCAGGAGGACGTCTTCTACTACGTCACTGTGATGAACGAGAACTACGAGCATCCGGAGATGCCGGCGGGTGCCGAGGCCGACATCCTGCGCGGCATGTATCTGCTGCGCCGCGGTCAGTCCTCGGACAGCAATCCGCCGGCGCCGCGCGTGCAACTGCTGGGCTCGGGAACCATCTTCCGGGAAGTGATTGCCGCTGCCGATCTGCTCAAGAACGACTGGGGCGTCGATGCCGATCTCTGGGGCTGCCCCAGCTTCACCGAACTGGCGCGCGACGGCAACGACGTGCAGCGCTGGAACATGCTCAACCCGACCGCCAGGCCGCGGATGTCGCACGTCGAAATGTGCCTTGGCGACACGCGCGGGCCGATCGTCGCCGCGACCGACTACGTACGCATGTTCGCCGACCAGATTCGCCCTCTCATCAACCGTCGTTACGTCACCTTGGGCACCGACGGCTTCGGCCGCTCCGACACGCGCGAGAAGCTGCGTCACTTCTTCGAGGTCGATCGTCGCTGGGTGGCGGTGACCGCCCTGAAGGCCCTGGCCGATGACGGAATCATCGAGCGCGGCAAGGTGGCCGAAGCCATCGCCCGGTACGGGATCGACGCGAACAAACCCAACCCGACGACGGTTTAAGGGAGCCCTCTGATGAGTCAATTGATCGAAGTGAAAGTCCCCGATATCGGCGATTACACCGATGTGCCGGTGATCGACATCTGTGTCATCGTCGGCGACGTGGTCAAGGTCGACGATGCCCTGGTGACCCTCGAATCCGACAAGGCGACGATGGACGTGCCGTCGTCGGCAGCCGGTGTGGTAAAGGAAATCCGCGTTGCGCTGGGCGAGAAGATCTCGGAAGGCACGGTCGTCGTTGTCCTCGAAGCGTCCGAGGTAAGGGCCGCGGCGCCTGCGGCGGCCGTCTCGGCCGCTTCTCCGGCCACTGTTCCGGCGGCAGCCGTCACCGCCCCGGTGCCGGCGGCGGCGAGCGGCGGCGGGACGGTCGAGGTCAAGGTACCGGATATCGGTGACTACCACGACGTGCCGGTGATCGACGTCTGCGTCAAGGTCGGCGACGTCGTCAAGGTGGACGATGCCCTGGTCACGCTCGAATCCGACAAGGCGACGATGGACGTGCCCTCGTCGGCGGCCGGGGTGATCCGCGAGATCAGGGTCGGACTCGGCGACAAGGTGTCTGCGGGCGCGGTCGTCGTCGTCCTTGACACCGCTGGGAGCGCTGCCGCCCCTACTGCTGCTGCCGCCGCTCCCGTGACTGCCGCCGCGACGGCAGCACCGGCGACCGGCGGCGTTGCACCGCCGCCCGCGCCAGCGGCTATGCTGGCCGCTGCGCCGGTCCCAGCGCTGGCGCCCGGTGCCAGAATGCACGCCAGCCCGTCGGTACGTATGCTGGCGCGCGAACTCGGTGTCGATCTGAACAAGGTGACTGCCAGCGGACCCAAGGCCCGCATCCTCAAGGAGGATGTGACGGCCTACGTCAAGGGCGTCCTGAGCGCCCCGGCCGTGGCCGCCGCGGCACCTTCGCTCGGCGGTGGGCTCGACCTCCTGCCGTGGCCGAAGATGGACTTCGCCAAATACGGTGCGGTCGAAGTCAAGCCACTGGCGCGCATCAAGAAGATCTCCGCGCAGAACCTGGCGCGCAACTGGGTGATGATCCCGGCGGTCACCTACCACGAGGACGCCGACATCACCGATCTCGAAGCCTTCCGCGTCGCCATGAACAAGGAGAACGAGAAGTCGGCCCAGTCTGGTGGTCTCAAGATCACCATGCTTGCTTTCCTGATCAAGGCCTGTGCCGTGGCACTGAAGAAGTTCCCCGAGTTCAACAGCTCGCTCGATGGTGACAATCTGGTGCTCAAGCAGTATTGCCACGTCGCTTTCGCCGCCGACACGCCGAACGGCCTCGTCGTGCCGGTGATCAGGAACGCCGACCAGAAGTCGGTGAGCCAACTCGCCGTCGAAAGCGGCGAACTGGCGAGAAAGGCACGCGACGGCAAGCTCACGCCGGGGGAGATGTCCGGTGCCTGCTTCACCATTTCCAGCCTCGGTGGCATCGGCGGCACGCACTTCTCGCCGATCGTCAATGCGCCGGAAGTCGCCATCCTCGGGGTGAACCGGTCGGTGATGAAGCCGGTCTGGAACGGCAAGGAGTTCGCGCCGCGCCTGATCCTGCCGATGTCGCTGTCGGCCGACCACCGCGTCATCGACGGTGCGCTGGCGACGCGTTTCAACGTATTTGTTGCGCAACTGCTTGCCGACATGCGGCGCGTGCTGCTCTGATCGGGAGATAATCATGAGCCAGATCATTGAAGCCAAAGTGCCCGACATCGGCGACTACCACGACGTGCCGGTGATCGACGTCTGCGTCAAGGCCGGCGATACGGTCAAGAGCGACGACCCACTCGTCACCCTGGAGTCCGACAAGGCGACGATGGACATCCCGAGCAGCGTCGCCGGCGTCGTCAAGGAAGTGAAGGTCAAGCTCGGCGACAAGGTGTCCGAAGGAGCGATCGTCGTCCTCATCGAGACCGCCGGCGTTGCCGAGGCGACGGCCGTCGTGACGCCAGTCGCCGCCGCTTCGACGGTGCCGCCGGCCAGCGCGGCAGCGGCGCCGCAGGCCGCGGCACCGATCACGGGCAAGGCCGACCTCGAGTGCGAAATGCTCGTCCTCGGCGCCGGCCCGGGCGGCTACTCGGCGGCTTTCCGCAGCGCCGACCTCGGCATGCAGACTGTCCTTGTCGAGCGTTATCCGACGCTCGGCGGCGTCTGCCTCAATGTCGGCTGCATTCCGTCGAAAGCCCTGCTGCACATCGCCGGCGTCATGGAAGAAGCGCAGCACATGGGCGACTGCGGCGTCAGCTTCGCCGCCCCGAACATCGACCTCGACAAGTTGCGCGCGCACAAGGACAAGGTCGTCGGCAAACTCACCGGTGGCCTCGCCGGCATGGCCAAGGGGCGCAAGGTCGAGGTCGTGCAGGGCGTCGGCCAGTTCGTCGACCCGCATCACCTCGAAGTCGCGCTTGCCGGCGGTGGCCGCAAGCTGATCCGCTTCGAGAAAGCGATCATCGCCGCCGGCTCGCAACCGATCGCGCTGCCCTTCATGCCCGACGACCCGCGCGTCGTCGACTCGACCGGCGCTCTTGAACTGCGCCAGATCCCGCCGCGCCTGCTGGTCGTCGGCGGCGGCATCATCGGCCTCGAAATGGCCAGTGTCTACTCGGCGCTCGGCTCGCGCATCACCGTCGTCGAACTCGGAGGCGTCCTGATGCCGGGCGCCGACCGCGATCTCGTCAAGGTCTGGGAGAAAAAGAACGCCCATCGTTTCGACCGCATCCTGCTCAACACCGGTGTCGTCGCCGCCGCAGCCAGTGCCGCCGGCATCGAAGTCAGCTACAGCAACGGCGAGAAGGAAGTCTTCGACCTCGTGCTGGTCGCCGTCGGCCGTTCGCCGAACGGCAGGAAGCTCGCGCCGAAAAGCGGCGTGGCCGTCACGGAGCGTGGCTTCATTCCCGTCGATACGCAGTTGCGAACCAACGTCCCGCACATCTTCGCCATCGGCGACATCGTCGGGCAGCCGATGCTTGCGCACAAGGGCGTGCATGAGGCGCATGTGGCGGCCGAAGCCGCCAACGGTGGCAAGCGCTGCTTCGACGCCCTGCAAATCCCCTCGGTGGCCTACACCGATCCCGAAATCGCCTGGGCTGGCAAGACGGAAGAGCAATGCCGGGTCGAGGGAATCACGTACGGCAAGAGCGTCTTCCCCTGGGCTGCCTCGGGGCGGGCGCTGGCCAATGGCCGCGAAGAGGGCTTCACCAAGCTGATCTTCGACGAAGGCACGCACCGCATCATCGGCGGCAGCATTGTCGGCACCGACGCCGGCGACCTGATCGGCGAAGTCTGCCTGGCGATTGAAATGGGCTGTGACGCCACCGATATCGGCCACACCATCCACCCGCACCCGACTCTCGGCGAGTCGGTGGGGATGGCGGCGGAGGTGTATGAGGGGGTGTGCACGGATCTGCCGGCGGTGAAAAAGCGATAGGTGCGGCAAGTTCTGGTCTTGCGATGACGCCGCCGCACGTCAAGTGCGGCGGCGTCATCGTTTCCGCGGACCGGAAGTGGTACGTGGTGGTGCGTGCGTGTACGCTTGACGGTCGATGCCAGTTTCGCAAATACTCTCGCGCTCCGGATTTCACCGGGACTTTTCGGCGCGTGCGCGGAGGCTGGGTAATGGCAGGATCTGCCTCGCAGCTTGCCTGGGGCGCGTGTCATGCAGAGGTGTCGCCGCGATGGGGGAAAGAATGCACGCGCTCGGGGTAAGGCAATGGAATTCCTGTAACCGTCGCTTTCTGCCGCACCTTGATTCGCGGCCAATGGCCGATCAGCCGTGGCTCCGATCGATCCACCGCCGTTGCGCACCGGTCTGGGCCAGGGTGCCGCGGCGCGGGAACGCCAAGGATCTTGCCGCGTTGCGTCTTGCGGCGCCGGGCAGTGGCCGGACACCGATTTGGCGAAGCAGGTGCGGCACCTGCTCGCCCGTTGCATTGGCAAAGTGGGCGAGAGGAAAATGACGTGAGGTTCTGGTGGGTCAACCGGCAACACCCGGCAAGCGAGGTGGCAGAACTGTTTGACGACATCGACCGCGTCTTTGCGCTCGACGGCGAGTTGATTACCAGCGATTCGCTCAGCCGCGTCCTGCGCGTCAGTGCCGGCGGCAAGCGCTATTACGTCAAGCGCTACAGTGGCACCGGCAAGAACCTCAAGCGCCGCTGGTTTGGCCTGCGCCGCTGGCTGGGTCCGCCGCGAGTGCGCGCCGAGTGGCGGAACTTGCAGGCTTTCCGGGACTGGGGAATTCCAACGGCAACGCTGGTCGCCTACGGCCTCGAGCGTCGCTTCGGCGGCTTCATACGTGGTGCCGTGGTGACCGACGAGATCCCGGCTACGTGCGATCTGGCGCAATTGGCCCGCGCCAACGATTCGCGCCTGGGTGATCGTCGCTGGGTTGCCCATGTCGCGCGGCAGATTGCCGGCATCGCGCGCACTCTGCACGGCCACGGCTTCGCGCACAACGATCTGAAATGGCGCAACCTATTGGTCGATGACGGGCCCTTGCCCACAGTCTATTTGATCGATTGCCCGAGCGGCACCTTCTACCGTGGCGCAGTTCTCCGGTACCGCATCGTCAAGGACCTCGCCTGGCTCGACAAGCTTGCCCGGCGCCTGTTGTCGCGCACGCAACGACTGCGTTTCTATCTTGACTATGCCGGGCACGCGCGAGTGACCGACGACGACCGCAAACGGATCGGCAAGATCGTCCGCTTCTTCGATCGCTGAGTGCTGGCGCTGCTGCGCTGCCTGCAGGGGAGGGCCGGCCTCACTCGCGATGATTCGCCATCGACACCGCAGTCACAATCAGGTGGCTGACTACGACAGGGGGTGTCAGGACGAACACACGCCGTCTGGTCCTGTCAATCAAGACAGTGGCTTCCTCCATCCGTCCTTCGGCTACTCGGCGAAGGCCAGCGACTTCATCATCGACAGCTCCTCCGGGCGGTGGAAGCGTCGCGTTCCCGACGGGTATTCTCACGTCACAGACACTCCGATGAAGGCTGCTGGCGGCCCGAAAGCAATGGTCGGCACGCGCAGTTTCTCAAACGGATGATCGAGTTTGCCGATCGCATCGCCAGGCGGTAACGAAACCCGCGTCGTCCCACACGGGACCACTTGATCCGAACGGCGCGCACCGTATGAGTCATGAATGTTCGCGGAAGCCACCCGAGCATGCGTTAAGGTGGGCTTCAGGCCTGCGCGGCAAGATGGTGTGGATGATCTCGAGCCCGTCCTTACGCCAGGCGCCGTCGCTCGGCGACATCGCCAAGCGCCGCCAGCGCCTCATCCTCACGTCCAGATGGTGACGAGCATGAACGATACTCCCTGCGCGACCTACCGCGCCAAGACCAATTACACCGAGGACAAGGCTCGCGGCTATGCCAACCGCGAGGCACGGCGCAACGTTCCGGAATTGAAGCTGGTCGAGAGCGCTTTCGAGCTCATCCCCAGGCCCGCCTCCGTCCTCGACGTGCCCTGCGGCGGCGGCCGGGTGACGGTGCTGCTGAGCCAGCTCGGGTACGAGATGAGCGCGGCAGATTACTCGGAGCCTATGCGCGACATCACCCGCGAGACCGCCGCCGCTACGGGGCTGAAGGTTCCCGTGTTCAAAGAAGACATCGAAAATCTCTCGCAGGCCGACCGGAGTTTCGATGCGATCGTCTGTTTTCGTTTCTTTCACCATCTGCCCAGCGAGGAGTTGCGCCGCAAGGTCGTCGGAGAACTCTGCCGCGTCGCGCGCCAGCACGTGGTCATGTCCTACTTCAACCCGAGAACCCTGCGCGCGCTGGAACAGAAACTGCGTCGCTGGCGCGGCAAGAAGCTTTCGGTCTTCAACACGCCGCTGGCCGAGGTCACGGATTATTTCGCGGCCAATGGCTTCAGGCTGGTGAAGAACTTTCCGCTCGACCTGACCAACAATCTCCACCTTGCGGTCTTTGAACGCGTATCGGCTTGAGCCGTCGCCGCCCGCGGTCAGCGTGCTCCGCCGCCAGTACCTCCATTTTGCGCCGGGCTGGGAAGCGCGGCTGCGCGCCGCCGGACTGAACAGCTTCGAACCCGCGTTCCTCGGCGACCAGGGGACGGTCGTGCGCCGCAGCGGCAGCAGCGAGGTGCGGCGCGTCGAGGTCGAGGGCGCGCGCCAGGTCTTGTTCCTGAAGAAATCCTGGGTGACGCGCTGGGCGCAACTGCGCAGCCGCGTGTTTCGCGGGATGCTCTTCGGTGCTTCGCAGGTGCGCCGCGAGTTTGCCAATCTGGCGCGGCTGCACGAGTGGCAGCTGACCGAGGCGATGCCGCTGGCCTTCGGCGAGGAACGGCGGGCCGGCTGGTTGTGGCGGTCCTTCCTGATTACTACGGGCATCGCCGAACCGATGCCCGTGGATGTGTTCATCCGGGACGTGCTGCCGCGCTTGGCCGGCGCCGAACGGCGGTCGGTTCGCGGCGAACTCCTGCGTCAGGTGGCCCGGCTCACGCGCGTGATGCATGCACGGCAGTTCACGCATGGCGACCTGTACTGGCGGAACCTGGTAATCGCGGGCAACGAACTGGCGCGGCTCTCGCTCATCGACATGCCGCGCGGGCGGTCGCATCGGCGGGAACTCAGCGTGGCGGCGCGGGCAAGCGACCTCGCGGCGCTGGACGCGCCGGCACAACGGTTCTTCCGGCGCAGCGAGCGGCTGCGCTTCCTGCTCGACTACCGGCAGACCCGGCGGCTGGATGCTGGCGGCAAGGAACTGATCCGGCAGGTGCTCAAGGCGGCCGAACCGATGCGCCGCAAGCAGCTCGCGCATGTGGGTGCCGATGCCCCGCAACACGCGCAAACGTAATCCCCAGGGACGTCGCGACTGCCTGCGACGCCTTGCCATGTCGTTGTCGCCGAGTCAGTCGAGCGTACGCCGGAAGGCCTTCAGCCCAACGGCGAGCACGACGCCGTAGAGGAGGAGAATGCTGCCGCGCATGGGGACGTCGAACACCCAGCGCGCGGCCAGCAGTATCAGCGTGACCTGGATGAGGCCGATGAGCATGCAGGGAATGATCTTGCCGGTCATCACCTCCAGCGGCGTCGCCGCGGTTGCCAGCGGTTGCTCGAAAGTGCCGCGCTCGCGTTCGCGAGTCATCGCCAGCCCCGTCATGAGCACCATGGTCATGGTGAGTATGACGCCCAGCAGGCCCGGGACCACGTTATAGGCGGTGATCCCCGGCGGGTTGTAGCGGCGGTGATCGCGAAGAGTGCCTGACCGTGTGCAACGCGGCTGCTTCGACGTGCGGAACCGCAGCCTCAGCGGGGTGCCACGAAGCGGTTGCCGGCTGCCTTGAAACGCTCGATGGCCTTCTTCAGATCGGTGTATTCCTCGCAACCGAACAGGCATTCCTTGTCGAGGGCGGCCAGTCGCTTCTCGGCGCTGGCGAGGTCACCCTTCATGAGGTACAGTTCACCCGAGTACTCGAGCGCTCCGCGATGCTGCGGGGCGATGCGCAGCGCCTCGTTGTAGTGGCGCTCGGCGGCATCGAGATCGGGTGACGGCGACTTGCGCAGGCAGTAGCCCATCAGGTTGTTCCAGTCGGCGCTGCTCGTATCGTTGATGCGCCGGAGTTCCGCCAGTGCCGCCGCCCATTGCCGGGCTTCCACCTGCGTGCGCGCCTGTGCCAGCTTGTCGGGCGTTGTTGCCACGCTGGGCTTGCTGTCGGCCAGCACGGGTTGTTGAAACGCCGCGCTTGCGGCTGCGATCGAGAGAGTGAGGGCAAGCAGCTTGTTCATGACTGGATTTCCGTGGCTGGTTGCGGTGGAATACGAAGGCGGACGTGCAGGTTGATCTCGCTCAGGGATAGCGACCGACAAACCCGCCGCATCTGCTCGACGGGGGTGGTGCCGGCGCCAACGCCTGACGGCGAGATTAACCCGCCGAGCAGGCCTGCGCAAGCGCCGGGCGCAGGCCGTCAGGGTTGTGGGATCCACGGGATGTGGCTTGCGGCGTTGGACGCCGGCGCTTGGCGGCCTGGCCTGCAGCGCCACTGGGGCCCGTCGCCCACCCGCGACAGGTCCGGCGTCCGGCGCTTGCTGCTTGCCGTTTTTCTCGGGCTGCTGCTGGCCGGTTGCGGCAACCTGATGAGCCTGCACGCCGATCTCAAGGAGGCGCGCAAGACCTTCCATCGCGTCGCCGGTCGGATCGAGTCGCCGACCTGTGCCGATTGCCCGACGATCGTCGTCGCCCTTGGTGACAGATCCGGGCGCCAGGTGCACACCTATCGCGTCTTCGAAAAGCCTGGCAAGTTCGACATGGTGATCCTTGCCGGGTCGCGCTATCTGTTTGCCTTCAACGATCTGAACGGAGATTTCGAGTACCAGCCGGACGAGCCTTCCGGTTGGTATGAGTTGACCGAATCGCCAAGCGGCAAGCGCGAGGTCGCCGGGATCGTGCTGCGCATCAGGCCCGCCGAGCCGGATGCCCGGGAGGGACCACAGATGGGCGACCTCTCCGAGTTGCGCGGGATCACCCTGGGATCGGTGGATGTGCAACTGGGACAGGTGGTCGATCTGGATGATGCACGCTTCGAACCCGAGGTGGCCAGCATGGGCGTCTGGCAACCCATCGGCTTCATGAAGGCCGGCCACGCCGGCCTGTACTTTCTCGAGGAATACACGCCGCACAAGGTGCCCGTACTGTTCATGCACGGCATCAACGGCAGCCCGCGGGACTTCGCCGGGATGATCGCCGGGCTGGATCGGACGCGCTTTCAGCCCTGGTTGCTCCACTATCCTTCCGGCCTGGCGCTGGACGCGCTGGGCAATGGCTTGCTGGGCATGCTGAGCGAACTGGATCTGCGCTACAACCTGAAGGAATTGCATCTTGTCGCGCACAGTCTCGGCGGCCTCCTCGCCCAATCCTATCTCAAGGCTTGCGAAGAACTGCAGCACTGCGCTTACGTCCGCTCCTTCACGTCGATCTCGACGCCCTTCGGCGGCAGTCGGGCGGCGCAGACCGGCGTGGATCGCTCGCCTGTCGTCGTGCCGGTGTGGAAAAGCATCGCGCCGGGTAGTCGCTTCCTGCGCGAGCTTTTCGCCCGGCCGCTGCCGCCGAGGGTTTCCCATTACCTGCTGTTCGGCTATCGCAACAGTAGCCGGACGACCTTCCGCAGTGGTGATGGAGTCATACCGCTGGACAGCCAGCTGCGGGCGGAGGCGCAGGCCCAGTCCCGGGCGATGCGCGGCTTTGACCAGGACCACAGCGGCATCCTCGACGACGACGCGGTCCATGCCTACGTGAACCGGGTCCTGTCAGGCTCCGGCGGTGACCATCTACTTGCCGGGGGAGGACAGAATGACACGCGTTGGGCGCAATGATCCCTGCCCTTGCGGCAGTGGGCGGAAGTTCAAGGCCTGCTGTCAGGCGAAGAGTGCGTCTGGCGTGGTGGCGAGCGAGCGGCTGTTCGGGGCCCAGTCGGCCGAGGGGCGACGCTTGATCGGTCTGCTGCATGCCGGGCAGCATTCCCGGCTCGAGATGGAGATCAAGCGACTGCTGCCTTCGGCGCCCGGCTCGGCCTTTCTCTGGGGGCTGCTTGGTGTGACCCTGCAGATGCGCGGCGACGATGGTCTCGCCGCGCTGCAGCGTGCGGCCGATCTTGCTCCCGGCGATGCGGATGCCTTGCTCAATCTGGGGACTGCCTTGTTGGCGCAGGGACGCGCCAGTGAGGCCGTCGCCGCCTTGCGGCGGGCCGTCGAGTTGCGCCCGGCAAACCCTGCAACGACCGTTCAGCTCGGCAATGCCCTGGCCCACGCCGGACGCGATGCGGAGGCCGAAGCCGCCTTTCGCGGTGCACTCGGCCTCGACGGCGACTCCGTGGATGCCATGCTCGGCCTTGCCGACACGCTGTCGCGAAGAGGCTGCCTGGCCGAAGCGGAGCTTCTCTGCGAGCGCGCCCTCGTTGTCCATCCGCAGCATCCGATGCCGCATTTCTGCAAGGGTGAGCTGCGACGTCTTTCGGGGCGGCTGCCGGAAGCGGCTGCCGAATATGCCCGCGTGATCCAGCTGGCGCCGGCGTATCTCCCGGCCTACAACAATCTCGGCAACGTACTGATCGAGCTCGGGCAACTGGCCGCCGCCGAGAAGACCTTTACCGACGTGCTGGCGATTGCCCCCGCTTACCTTGATGCGCTGATGAACCTCGGTCGTCTGCTTGGCGAACAAGATCGTCTTGGCGAGGCGGAAGCTGCCTATCGGCGAGTCGTGCAGCAACTGCCCGGACACCTGCCGGCGCTGGCACGGCTCGCCGCCGTCCTCGCGGAACGTGGCCAGGCGGCAGACGCGGAGGCCACCCTGCGACAGGCTCTGGAGATGGCGCCGGGACGCCGCGAACTCCACCTGCAACACGCGCTTTCCTTGCTGCCGATCGTCGCCTCGACTTCCGAGGAGGCCAGTTCCGCTCCCGCGCGCTTCGCGTCGGCTCTCGCCGCGTGTGCGCTGGATCATCACCGGGAAGATGCCGGGGTCGGCGAGCCGGCGGCCTCGCTGATGCCTTTCTTTCTGGCCTACCGTTACGGCAATCATCTCGCCTCCTTGTCCGCTTTTGGCGATCTCGTCGGCAGCTCGGCGCCGCTGGCGTCTCTGCCACCGGCGCGCGAGCGCATTCGTCTGCTGGTGATCTCCCGGCATCTGCGCCGACATTCCGTCTGGGATGTCGTTCTGCACGGTCTCCTTCGCCACCTCGATCGGACGCGCTTCGAGGTCGTTCTCTACCACCTCGGCGTGGTCGAGGACGCAGAGACGGCCGTCGCCCGCAACCTTGCCGACGTCTGGCGCGACCGTGCATCGGTCGCCGATGCGGCCGCCTGGCAAGCGGCGGTGATCGCCGATGCGCCCGATGCCATCTTCTATCCCGAACTGGGCATGGATCCGCTGACCTACCATCTGGCGGCACGACGCCTGGCGCCACTGCAGATGGCGGGATGGGGCCATCCGATAACCACCGGGCTGGCCAGCATCGACCTGTTCCTCTCGGGCGAGTTGATCGAGCCGCCGGCGGCGAGCGCGCACTACCGGGAACGGCTGGTGCTCCTGCCGGGAGCCGGCTGTTGCACCGTTCCGTTGCTCTTGCCCGCGACGCCGATCCCCGAGGTCGAGGCCGAGCTGGCGAGAAGTCGCGGTGTGCGCTTTGTCGTTCCGCAGCGACCGATGAAGTTCGATCCGTCCGATGATGAGCTGTTCGTGGATCTCGCCGAGCAGGTGCCCGATGCGCTGTTCATCCTTTGTCGCGACCCGGTTTATCCCTGGGCGACCGACAGACTGCTGGATCGCCTTGCCGGCGCCTTCCGCAATCGTGGCCTGGCCGCCGAGGGGCGCTTCCTGGTGCTTCCGTGGCTTGCCGCAGGGGCGTTCCTGTCGCTGATGGATGGCTGTGACGTCTATCTCGATTGCCCCGCCTTCTCGGGCTACACGACGGCCTGGCAGGCCTTGCACCGGGGCATTCCGATCGTCACCATGGAAGGCGCCTGCATGCGGCAGCGGCTGGCGGCGGGTGTATTGCGCCAGGCCGGCCTGTCCGAGACCGTGGCGGCTTCGCGCGCGGAATACCTGCGGCTGGCGGTGCGGCTGGCGGACGAGTCGCGCGATACCGGCCTGCGCGCTGCCCGGCGCGAGCGTCAACGTGCGGCTGCCGGCCGCGTGGATGGGGACACGCGCGTCGTTCGCGCTTTCGAGAATGTCGTGATCGCCGCGCTGGACAACGCCCGGCGCGGGTGAGCCGCGCACGCGCACGCGCCGCCTGTTCCTCGCGGCCAGTGCCGAGCGTCGCTCAAGCTTTGCCGCCGGCTGCCGTTATCTACTGTGGACCGTCATCTTGTTGAACCACCGTGCAAAGGAGCGCGCATGTTTCGCCAGTTCCGAAATCTTTCGATCGCCCTGAAGCTCAATCTCGTCCAGGGCCTGGTCCTGCTGGCGATCATCGTCGCCGCTGCGGTGGCCACGGCCTGGCATCTGCGCCAACAACTCGAAGATACCGCCGTTCACGATCTCGGGCAGACCAACCGCCTCGTCGTCTCGATGCTCGAAGCCTACGATCGCAGCCTGCGCAGCGACATTGAACGCAGCGGCCGCCTTTTTGCCGGGATGTTCGACCAGCCACTGGAACTGCAGGCGGCTGGCGAAGCGCCTCGCCTGCTGCAGAAGGGGACGCCACTCAACGACCGCTTCGATGTGGTCGAGGCCTTCACGGCGAAGGCGGGAACCGTGGCGACGATTCTCGTTCGCCAGGGCGACGACTTTCTGCGTACGGCCACTTCACTGAAGAAGGAGGACGGCACCCGGTCCACCGGCACACCGCTCGGCACCGATCATCCGGCACGCCAGGCTCTGCTCGGCGGCAACACCTACACCGGCAAGGCGTTGATGTTCGGTCGCGACTTCATCACTCACTACGTCCCGGTACGCGATGCCACCGGCAAGGTGATCGGTGCCTTCTTCGTCGGACTTGAGCTGACCGAAGGGCTCAAGGCATTGAAGCAGGGGATTCTCGCCATGAAGGTCGGCGAAACGGGCTACGTCTTGGCGCTCGACGCCGGCATCCAGAAGGGTGTGGCGACCATCCATCCGGCCAAGGAAGGCGCCAACCTGCTGGCGGCCAAGGACAGTCAGGGCTTCGAGTTCGTTCGCGAGATGCTCGACAAGAAGTCCGGCGTCATCCGTTACGACTGGGCCAATCCCGGCGAGAGCAGCCCCCGCCGGAAGGTCGCGGTGTTCGACCACTACCCGGCGTGGAACTGGGTGGTCGTGTCCACCAGCTATGTCGAAGAGATCAGCCGCGGCGCCGATGCGGCCGTCCGCGACATTGCCATGATGGCGGTGGCGATCATCCTGGCTGCCCTGGCCAGCGGCTACGTGGCGACTCGCGCCTGGGTGAGCCGCCCCCTGCACGAGATCGTCCTCGAGGCCGAAAGGATCGCTGGCGGCGACCTGAGCAGCCGGCTGCTTGCCGATGGCGGCGACGAGGTCGGTTCCCTGAAGCGCGCCATCGGCACGATGGCCGAAAACCTGAAGACGACGATCGGCGATGTGCGCCAGGCGGCGGCGACCATGCTCGAACAGTCGACGGCACTGGTGAACTCGGCCCAGCAGGTCAGCCAAAGTTCCGAGGTTCAGCGCGACGCGGCGACCGGCATGGCGGCCTCCGTCGAGGAGATGAGCGTCAGTATCGAACAGGTGGCGCAACACGCGCGCGATGCGCAGCGGCTGTCGAGCGGTTCCGGGGAGGCGGCGAACAACGGCGCCGAGGTCATCCAGCAGGCGGCCGGTGCGATGGGCCAGATCACCGGTTTCGTGCGCCAGGCGTCCACGACCGTCGGCGAACTCGGGCGGCGCTCGCAGGACATCTCGGAAGTCGTCCAGGTGATTCGCGAAATCGCCGAACAGACCAATCTGCTGGCCCTCAACGCCGCCATCGAGGCGGCGCGCGCGGGCGAGCAGGGCCGGGGCTTCGCGGTGGTCGCCGACGAAGTGCGCAAACTGGCGGAGCGGACGGCGAACTCGACCCGCTCGATCGGCGAGATGATCACCGGTATCCAGGACGGCGCCGGGGCAGCGGTCGAGCAGATGGAGCATGGCGTCGCACAGGTCGCCCAGGGTGGTGTCCTGGCCGATCGCGCGGGCCAGGCGATCGGCGAAATCGACGCCAGCACGCGCGAAGTCATCGCCGCCGTCGGCAGTATTTCGGAGGCGATCAGCGAGCAGAGCGTGGCCAGCCAGACGATTGCCCGTGGCGTCGAACAGATTGCCCAGATGGCCGAGGCCAACCATTCGGCGTCTCAGGATTCGGAGAACGCGGCACAGGCGCTGCGCGACCTGGCGGCGCGGCTCGACCAGGCGCTTGGCCGTTTCCGCGTCACCTGACATGGCCTTTGCCGCCGGCGCCGCGGCGCCTTGGCCGGCCCGCCGGCAGGCGCGGATTGCATTACCATTCCGGCCATGAGAATCCTCATCGTCGACGACGAGCCCGCGATTTCCGATACCCTGGCCTATGCCTTGCAGGCTGAGGGGTTCGCCAGCGACTGCTGTACGCTGGGTGCCGAGGCGCTGGCACTCCTGGATGCCGGCGGGCACGACCTGGTTGTGCTCGACGTCGGCCTCCCGGACATCAGCGGTTTCGATGTCTGCCGCCTCCTGCGCCGGAACTCGGACGTGCCGGTGATCTTTCTCACCGCCCGTTCCGACGAGGTGGACCGCATCGTCGGCCTGGAACTGGGCGCCGACGACTACGTGGCCAAACCCTTCAGTCCGCGCGAAGTCGTCTCGCGCGTCCGCGCCATCCTGCGCCGCAGTCGCCCCGAGTTGCGCAACGGCGCCGGCGCGACCGCGTCGGCGCGCTTCACGGTCGATGGCGAAGGCCTGCGCGTCGCCTACCACGGCGTCTGGCTCAATCTCACGCGTTACGAGTACCTCCTGCTGACGCTGTTGCTGGCACGTCCGGGGCGCATCCTCAGTCGCGGCCAGATCATGGAAAACGTCTGGCAGGATAGCGGCGAGAGCCTGGAGCGGACCGTCGATACCCACGTCAAGACGCTGCGCGGCAAACTGCGCGCGGTGCGCGCCGACGAGGAACCCATCCTGACCCACCGCGGTCTGGGCTACAGCATCGCGCCACGGTAAGCGGCCGGTGAACGTTTCCGTCCGCCTCTTCGTCGGCTATTTCCTGATGCTCGGCCTGGCGGCGTGGTTTGTCCTCAACATCTTCATGCACGAGGCCGAGCCGGGAATCCGCCAGGCCACCGAAGAAACTCTGGTCGACACGGCACACGTCCTTGCCGAACTGGCCGCGCCGGAACTCATTGCCGGCCAGATCGCCGACGGCGGCTTCGCCAGGGCCCTGGCGGCGGCTCGCGAGCGCTCGCCGCAGGCCAGCATCTGGGGAGTGCAAAAGGATCGCATCGACTTTCGTGTCTACATCACCGACCGGCAAGGGCGGGTGATCTTCGATTCCGAGGCGCTTGCCCTGGGCGCCGACTACTCGCAATGGCGCGACGTGGCGCGCGTCCTCAAGGGCGAGTACGGGGCGCGCAGCACGCGCGAGCAGGCCGGCGATGCCAGTTCGTCGGTCATGTACGTCGCCGCTCCGATCCTGCGCGACGGCCAGTTGATCGGCGTGTTGTCGCTGGCCAAACCCCTGTCGAGCGTCTTGCCCTACATCGGCCACGCCGAGCAGCGCGTCAAGCGTGCCGGCTACATCCTGCTGGCGGCCTCGGCACTGATCGGGGTGGCTTTCTCGGCCTGGCTCAGTTGGTCGATCAACCGTCTGCGCAACTATGCGCGTGACGTCTCGGAAGGCCGCAAGGCCGATCCGCCGACGTCCGGCGGTCGCCAGTTCTCCGAGTTGGCGCGCGCCCTGGCGCTGATGCGCGAGAGACTCGAAGGCAAGCAGTACGTCGAACGCTACGTCCAGAACCTGGCGCACGAAATGAAGAGCCCGCTCTCGGCGATCGTCGGCGCCGCCGAGATCCTCGAAGGCAGCCCCGCCGATGGCGATCGCCGACGCTTTGCAGCAAGCGTCAGCGAGCAGGCGCGGCGCTTGCAGGGAATCATCGAACGGATGCTGATGCTGGCCCGGGTCGAGCAACTGCAGGCGCCGGAAGAGGCGGTCCAGGTCGACCTGGGCGAACTGTTGCGGCGCTGCGTCGACGAACGCAGTCTGGCGCTGCAGGCACGTCAAGTGAACTGCCGGCTCGCCATCGACAAGCCGCTCGGTGTGCGTGGCGACCCCTTCCTGCTGCAGCAGGCGCTGCTCAACCTGCTCGATAACGCCATCGCCTTCTCGCCGACCGGGGGGTGCATCGAAATCGCTCTGCGGCATCACGAGCAGCACGCCGAAGTGGCGATCCGCGATCATGGCAGTGGCGCTCCGGACTACGCGCTGGCGCAGGTCTTCGACCGCTTCTATTCGCTGCCGTGCACCGCCAGCGGCAAGAAGAGTTCCGGGCTCGGGCTGGCACTGGTGCGCGAGGTGGCCCGCCTGCACGCGGGCGAAGCCGATTTCGCCAACCATCCCGAGGGTGGCGCGCTGGCCCGCCTGCTGCTGCCCATTGCCGGGGCGGGCTGACTTCACCTACGCTTCACCGAGCTTCACGGCCGCTTCCTCGTCGGTTCATCGAGACGCCGCAGACTCCCGGTACCGTCAACCAGGGAGAAACTCATGGACAAGAAGCTGCTTCTCAAACTCATCGCCATCGGCTTCATGTCGCTGCTGCTGCTGGTGCCGCTGGCCCTCATCGAGGACCAGATCCGCCAGCGCAGCTCGCGTCAGGACGAGGTCCAGCGCGGTATCGCCAACAGCTCGGCAGGCCAGCAGACTCTCACCGGGCCGGTGCTGGCGATTCACTATCGCGAAAAACTCGAGCCGGAAATCAAGGAGGACCCCGCCACCGGTCGCCTCAAGAGCATCCCGCGCTTTGCCGAGCGGACCTTCTACCTGCCGGCAGAGACCCTGCGCCTGAGTGGTGACGCGCGCGTCGAAACCCGCCAGCGTGGCATTTACCAGGTGCGTCTCTATCACCTCGATCTGGCGGTCGCCGGGCGCTTCGTACTGCCCGCGCATCTCGGGTTCGACAGCAAGCGCGTCATTCTCAGTGCCGAGGCGACGCTGCTGCTCGGCGTTGCCGATCCGCGCGGCGTCGACAACGACCCGGTGGTGAACCTGGACGGCCAGCGCTACCGCTTCGCGACCCCCAAGATCTCGGCACAGGACGGCGATGCGCTGGCCGGCGAACGCCTGGCGATCCCGCTCGGGGCGATCGCTCTCGAGGCCGCGCGCACGCTCGATTTCGATTTTCCGCTGCAACTCACCGGCACCGAGCGGCTGGCGATCGCGCCGACCGGCGAAGCCAACACCATCGCCATCAAGTCGGACTGGCGTCACCCGAGCTTCGGCGGCCGCTTCTTGCCGCGGCAGCGTACGGTCGGTGACGACGGCTTCACGGCCCGCTGGGAGGTCTCGCATCTGGCGCGCAACTTTCCCAATACGCTGGCTGCCGCGAAGGGCGGGCCCGCACCCGAAGTGCTCGACATCCTCTTCGTCGATCCCGTCAATGTTTACCTGCAGTCCGAGCGTGCAGTGAAGTACGGAATCCTGTTCATCGCCCTGACCTTCGCCGGTTTCTTTCTCAGCGAGATCCTGCGTCGGGCGCCGATTCACCCGCTGCAGTATCTGCTGGTCGGACTCGCCCTCGCGCTCTTCTTTCTGCTGCTGATTGCCCTTTCCGAGCACCTGCCCTTCGTCGCCGCCTATGCGATAGCCGCGTCGGCCTGTATCGGCCTGATCGGTAGCTACCTGGCCGGCGCGCTCGGCGATCGCCGCCAGGGACTCGCCTTCGCCGCGGCGCTGACCGGACTCTACGGCGTGCTCTACGGGGTGCTGCTCTCCGAGGACAACTCGCTGCTGATGGGCAGCGTGCTGCTCTTCCTTGCGCTCGGCGCCATCATGCTGGCGACGCGGCGCATCGACTGGTATCGGATCGCGCCGGCCGCTGCGGCTCGGCCGGCGGAATGAGGCAGCGACATGCCCCGCGCTGTCCCGCGTTGCTGGCGCTCGCTGCTTGCCTGGGCGGCGCTTGGCAGCCTGCTCGCCGTCGCCTGGAATCTCAAGCATCCGCTGCTGTACTGGCTGCGCCCCTGCGAGACGGCTCTGCTGCTGGCTGTCGCCGTGCTCGGCGGCAGCGCCGCGCTGCGGCAGCCGCCTGCGCAGCGTTCGCCTGGCAGGCGGCGACTCCTGGCGCTCGGCCTGCTCGCCCTCGCCGGCCTGACCCTGTGGCGAGAGCTGGAGTTTCACGCCGATCGCCGGCACGTCCTGGCCGGTGGCCGCGACCTGCAGATGCTGGGCGAGCATTTCATCGTCGGCTTTCGCAGCTTCGCCGAGGTCGAGCCGCTGGCGGCACGAGGCCTCATCGGCGGCATCTACCTGACTCGGCGCAACCTCCTGCCCGACGGTGTGGTGACTGTCGCCGCCGGGATCGCCCAGCTCCAGGAAGCCCGTCGCCTGGCCGGCCTGCCGCCGCTGATCGTCGCGGCCGACCAGGAAGGCGGGCCGGTTGCCCACCTGTCGCCATGGCTGGAACGGCTGCCGGCGCTGTCCAGCCTGGTGCACGCGGCGCCGCCCGAGACGCTGGCGGTGCGCGCGCGGCTGCACGGCGAACGACAGGGGGCCAGCTTGGCCGCACTCGGCGTCAATCTGAATCTGGCGCCGGTGGTGGACCTGCGGCCTTCAGAACCGAATGCCGCCCTCGCTTTCCTGACCGGCAGCGGCGGCCGGGCCATCGACGACGATCCGGCGGTCGTCACCGAGGTGGCCCGGGCGTATGTCGCCGGCCTCGCCGATGCCGGTGTCGGCGCCACTCTCAAGCACTTTCCGGGGCTTGCGCGGGTGCGCGAGGACACGCATCTGCGGCGCGCCAGTCTGGCGGCGACAACCGAGGATCTGCGCGGCGACTGGCAGCCGTTTCGCAGCGTCGGCAACGGCTCGCGGGTGGCGATCATGCTCGGCCACGTGGTCTTGCAGGCGGTGGACCCCGAACACGCGGTTTCGCATTCGCGGATCGTCGTGCAGAACGTCCTGCGTGGGCAATGGGGCTATCGCGGCGTGCTGATCACCGACGATCTCAACATGGGCGCCGTGTACGGCCAGGGAATCGGTCGCGTCGCGGCCCAGTCGCTGGCGGCCGGCGTCGATCTGGTTCTCGTTTCCTACGACCCCGACCAGTATTTTCGTGCGCTTAGCGGTGCCGCCCGGGCACTCGCCCGAGGCGAGATCGACCGGCGGACTCTGCAGGCAAGCAGTCGGCGCCTGCGCGCGTTCGGCGTCGCCCGTGATGGGCGTGGCCGGGAGCCCGGATCCGTCGCGCCAACTGCCGCTGGCGCTGCCGGCGGCAGCCTTGCCGCCATCGCATCACCGCTAACGGCGGTGGTCGACAGAGCCGACGCGGCAGCTTCCCCAGCGAACCGGTTGTAGAGCCTGTCGCCGTTTTTCGACGGCGAGGCCGATAGGCTGCTAAAGTGACGCTTCGTTGCCTCAGGCACCGGGTACGGGTTGCTGGCCGCCGCTCCGGAGCCGTCAGGCGGAATCCGGGAGAGTCTTCAGCCATGGTCAAGTCGACGCGCAGCGCCGGCGCTTCGCTCAGGCGGCCACCTGCAGGCCGGGGTGACCGGCGGCGCTGGCTGGCCGTCCTGGCGCTGGTTCTGGTCGCCGGCTGCGCAACCCGGCTGGGCAAGGACGGGCGGACCGAGACCGATGTGCATGCCCGCTATCTCGCCAAGACCGAGGCCGACCGGCTCGCCGATACGGTTCGCCGCGAAGTCGACGAGGGACTGCTGCGGATCGCCGACAAGCTCTACAAGCGCAACCCCAGGGAGTGGCGGAAGACGGGCGTGGCAAGCCGTGAGGCCGCGCTCGAACGCCTGCGGTTGCACCCCAGCGTCAGCTCTCCGGAACTGCTTGGCGCGCGCGAAGGCAAGGCGGCGGCGCTGGCTTTCAGCGACTCCTATGGCGGCGATCGCGTCGCGGCGCTGGTATTCGGTCTGCTGACCATGGTCGACGCCGCTTTCGAGCACAAGGCCGATTTCTACATTCTCGACAGCCTGAACGAAACGAAGCTGTACAACTGTGCGCGCAACATGGAAGTGGCGATCTGGAAGCTCGCCAACGACCGCAACGGCGCCGGCGAACTCTACCTGCTCTCGAACGAAGGCGATCCGGCACGGCGCAACCTGTCGTTCGAGCGCGAGTTCGGCCGTGAAATCGGTCTGCTCGATCTGATGGCGAGCGTCGTTGCCGACCGCAACGGCCGCGCGCTGTCGCGTTTCTCCCAATCGGTCGCGACCATGATCTTCCTGCCCGTGGGTGGGCTCCAGTAGGGACGGTCCGTGCGCCGAGGAACCCTGAATTCTCCCCTGATCCGGCGAGGGAAGCGGGCGCCGGCAACAGCGACGGCCCCGCGCGTGGCCACGGATCAAAGGGCAAAGGGGTCCGTCGCCAAAACCCGGCGCAGTTCCTCCTCGAGGAGGCTCACGTCGATCGGTTTGGCAACGTAGCCGTCCATTCCCGCCTGCAGGCAGCGCTCGCGGTCTCCCTGCAGAGCGTTGGCGGTCATCGCGATGATGGCGGTACGGTTGCCGCTTCCGGCTTCCCGCGCGCGTAGCCGGCGGGTTGCCGTGAGGCCATCCATTTCCGGCATCTCCATGTCCATCAGGACGAGTCGGTAAGGTTTCTGGGCGACTCGGCTCAGCGCCTCCAGGCCATCGGCCGCGGTGTCGTAGGTCAGGCCAAGTCGCTCGAGCATGGCGCCGCCGACCAATTGATTGATCGCGTTGTCGTCGACCAGCAAGACAGGTCCGGTCACCAACTCGGCCAGCGATCGCCGCTGGCCAGACGTGCCGGCGGCTGCCTCCGCCATCGGCTGCGCTGCTTCGCGTGGCGCGTCGGCAAGATGCAGGGGGAGCGAGAAACGGAAGCAGCTGCCGGCACCGGGCTTGCTGTCGACCTCGATTTCCCCGCCCATCGCCTGCACCAGCTCGCGCGCAATCATCAGGCCCAGACCAGTGCCGCCGTACTTGCGGGTGATTGATTCGTCACCCTGACCAAAGGGCAGGAACAGGCGGCCCAGCGCTGCCTCGTCCATGCCGATGCCGGTGTCGCGAATGCTGAAGAGGAGGCGCTGGTCGTGCGCGTCGATGGCCAATTCGACCGAGCCGGCCTCGGTGAACTTGACGGCGTTGGCAGTGAGGTTGATGAGGACCTGACGCAGGCGCGTCGGGTCGCCGATCACATGCGACGGCAGGTCTTCCGCGACCTTGGGGATGAAGTCCAGTCCCTTGTCGGCGGCGCGCTGCGCGACGATGCCGCCGACTTCGGCGATCGTCTGGCGGAAATCGAAAACAATCGCTTCGAGCGTCAGCCGTCCGGCTTCGATCTTGGCCAGATCGAGAACCTGATTGACCAGTTCGAGCAGGTGCTGTCCGGAGCGCATGATCAGCCGCACGTAGTCCTGGTGCGATGCCTGCAGCGGCTCGCGGTCGAGTACTTGCGCAAATCCCAGGATCGCGTTCAGCGGTGTTCGCAGTTCGTGGCTCATGCGCGAGACGAAGTCCGATTTGGCCCGGCTGGCGCGCTCTGCCTCGTCCCTGGCGACGCGCATGGCGGTCCAGGTCTTGCGCAGCTTGTCGTTGGCCTCCCTGGTCTGGCGCACGAAGAACCAGCCGGCGACGGTGGCCAGAAGCACCACCAGCCCGACCAGGAACCACTCGGTGAGCCGAAAATGCTCGCGCTGCGTGGCGAGGGCCGACTCGATCCGGCGCAGTCGCTCGCTGCTGTCGACGTACAGGCGATTGGCGTTCTCGTTGATGCGGAAGAAGAGCGGCGGAACGTTTTTCGCAAAGACACTGATTTCTGCGTCGACAAGAAAGAGCTGGTCTCGTTTTCCCTCCTCGCGGTACCTGCCGCGCCGCACCAGCAGTTCTTCGAGTCCGGCCGCCTTGCTGCGGATGACATCGAGAAGGGGTGCGATCTCGATCACCTCCATGACGAAGGACGAGTCGTCGAACTGTGGTGCGTAAGGGAATTCGCGAACCATCTCGTCGCGTCCCTCGATGTTGAGCTGGATTTCGCGGCGCACCGTGCCACCGTGCTGGAGGACCAGGAGGTCACGTTCGAGCTTGGCGAGCTGCGCTTCGATGTCCTGGCGCGCCCGCTTGAGTGCCGGCGGGTTGTCGGCCAGCGCCAGGCGGTAGACGGCCGTTTCGATGCTGCCGATCTCGCGCACGATCTCGTCACCGATGAACAGGCGCGAGCGCTCGTTGCCACCGCGCTGTTCGAGTTCGACGTAGAGCTCGGCAAAGAAGACCTTGAGTCCGACGAGGAGTGCGATACCGACGATGAAAGTCCCGAAGAGCCAGGGCATGCGGTTTGCCGATACCGCCTGCAGTGCATCCGGGCTCTTCTCCGGCGGGTCCGGCGGGAGGATGCCAACGCTGCCGGGACTGACTGTGACGTGAGCCATGTGGATTCAGGGCCTTGACCGGTTGTCCAGGAAGCCATGCTTGCGAAAGATGGCCTGCCCCTCCTCGCCGGCCGCGAAGGCGATGAAACGGCGTGCAAGCTCCTTGTGTCGGGAGAAGGTGAGCAGGTTGAGAAGCAGTGCCTGCGGCCTCGCCAGTTTCGGGTCGAGGTCGATCACCTCCAGCTTGTCGACGTTGTCGGCGAAGAACCCGGTGGCTCGCCAATTGAGCACCACATCCACCTCGCCTTTCTTCAAGGCGGTGCTCAGGCCGCGCGAATCGGGCGCCAGAAAGGCGACGGCACTGACCACGGCGTGGTAGATCTTCAACTGGTCGAGGACGTCCTTGGATTCCTTGCCGACGCTGCCCGACGTCGCGTTGCCGATGCTCGCCGTCAGATCCTTGCGCAGCAACTCGCGCGGATCGGCCTTGACTTTCTTCGGGTTGCCCTTGGCAACGATGATTGCCAACTGGTTGTAGCCGACGAGCTGGAACTCACCGAGCAAGCCTTCAGGGAGGTGCTTCTCGCGATACGATGGCTCGCCCGGCAAGTAAAGATCCCCGACACCGCTCTTTCTTGCCGCCTGGTACAGATCTTCCGAGCCACCTTGCGCCAGCGTCACCTTGACGCTTTCCCGCTTCTCGAAGGCTTGTGCGATTTCGGTCATCGGCCGCACCATGGTAATGCCGCAGTAAAGCAGCAATTCGCTCTTGCCGGCTTCCGCCAGCGCAGCACCAGCGCCGAGCAGCAGGCCGAGAGTTGTTGTGCAGAGGACCAGGTGAAACCGTTGCGTGAGGCGCAGTAGCAGCAGGCAGGACATTTCGACGCACTCCGGAGGGTCGGGACGGTCAGCAGGCCAGGGGGCGCTGTGGCCACCATCTTGGCGGTGAGGTACCCGAGCCCGACTTGCCATTATATCGCCACGAGGCCCTTGCCCCATCCGGTGGCGAGAGTCCCCATGTCCGGCGGGAGCCGTTAGAATGCAGACGGTTCTCCCTTCGGGCTGCACCTCCATGATCTGGTTTCACAATGCTTCGTCGTCCGAGCGTGCCATGCCTGCCGTCGGCTTGGTCGCGGCCGTCCGCTCTGTCATCGCCATTGGCGACCACGCTCGCCGGGGCGGCAGCCGCGTTGCGTCTGGACCCTGCGGCACCGGGCCCGAAAAGCCGATGGTCGCCGATACGGGCGCGCGTCGGTGAGGGAGGTCGCCGTGCCCGCGCCGGCGCCCGAGCGCGCCAAGCCGGGCGAGAAGCCGGGCGAGAAGCCGGGTCTGGCGGCGGCCGCACTGGCGGCAATGGGCGTTGTTTTCGGCGACATCGGTACCAGTCCGCTCTATACGGTGCGCGAGATCTTTGCCGGCCATCACCCGGTGGCGGTGACGCCGGACAACGTGCTGGGTATCCTCTCGCTCGTCTTCTGGGCGATGACCATTACCGTTTCGTTGAAGTACGTCCTCTTCATCACCCGTGCCGACAACAAGGGCGAGGGAGGCATCATGGCGCTGACCGCGCTCGCCCTGCGTACAGCGAATGCCTCGCCGCGCCTGCTCTGGCTGATGTCGGCACTGGGCATCTTCGGCGCCGCACTGTTCTACGGCGATGCGGTGATCACGCCGGCGATGTCGGTGCTGAGTGCCGTGGAGGGGCTGAAGGTCGTCACGCCGCAACTCGATCCCTACGTTCTGCCGATCGCGGTGATCATCCTTTTTCTTCTGTTCTTCTTTCAGCGGCGCGGCACGGCGGCGGTGGCGGCCCTTTTCGGTCCGGTGATGCTGTTCTGGTTTGCCACTCTCGGTGCGCTGGGCTTGTGGAAGGTGATCGAAACTCCGGCGGTTCTGGCGGCAGTCAATCCCTGGTACGCGGTGGCCTTCATCGCCGAAAACCAGCGCCTGTCGTTTCTCGCGCTGGGTTCGGTGGTGCTGGCGATCACCGGCGGGGAAGCTCTCTACGCCGACATGGGTCATTTCGGTCGGCGCGCCATCAAGTGGGCGTGGTTTGCGGCCGTCTTTCCTCTCCTGTATCTCAACTACCTCGGGCAGGGTGCGCTGATCCTCAGCAATCCGCAGGCGATCGACAACCCGTTCTTTCTCATGGTTCCGAGCGAGAGCCTGCTCGTGCCGCTCGTCGTCCTCGCCACCGCGGCGACCGTGATTGCCTCGCAAGCGGTGATTTCCGGGGCTTTTTCGCTGACCAGTCAGGCGATGCAACTCGGTTACTGCCCGCGCATCCAGGTCAGGTTTACCTCGGAGCGCGAAAAGGGGCAGATCTACGTGCCGAACATCAACTGGCTGCTGCTGCTGGCCGTCATCGTCGTCGTGCTTGGCTTTCGCTCGTCGTCGAACCTCGCTTCCGCCTACGGTATCGCGGTTACCCTGACAATGATGATCGATACGATCCTTGCGTTCGTCGTCGTCCGGGCGCTGTGGAAATGGAGTTGGGGCTGGGCGGCGCTGTTCCTGGTGTTTTTCGTCGTCGTCGATTTTGCTTTCTTTTCCGCCAACATCATCAAGGTCTTCGATGGCGGTTGGTTCCCGCTGGTGCTCGGCGTCTCGGTCTTCGTGCTGCTGTCGACCTGGAAGCTGGGTCGTCGCTTGTTGTCGGAACGGCAGAAGGAGCAAGCCATTCCACTCGACGCCTTCATCGCCGGTCTTGCCGAGGGCGGACCGCAGCGCGTCGACGGTACCGGCGTCTTTTTGACTGCCCACCCGGAAGGCGTGCCGCGGGCGCTATTGCACAACCTGAATCACAACAAGGTGCTGCACCAACGGATTGTCGTTCTCAATGTCAGTACCGAGGACGTCCCGCACGTTCCCGAAGACGAGCGCATCGCCGTCGAGAGCTTGCCGGCCGGGTTTCACCGCGTGTTCGTCCGCTATGGCTTCAAGGACGACCCCGACCTGCCGCAGGCCCTGGAGCGGTGCGCGGCCCACGGACTGTGCTTTGCGATGATGGAGACGTCCTTCTTCCTCGGCCGCGAAACGGTCGTCGGTCTGCCACTAGCGCGGCATTCACGAATGGCGCACTGGCGGCAGGTTCTTTTCAACTGGATGTTCCGCAACGCCGATACGGCGACCGCATTCTTCAAAATTCCGCCGAACCGCGTCGTCGAACTCGGAGCGCAGGTCGAACTCTGATCGGGCGTCCAGCCGGGGAAGCGCTCTGTCGGGTCAGTGATTCCCCCGGCCCGCTCGCGCCCGCAGGTTACACTGCGCACATGTTGAAGATCCTTTCATGCCGTCTGCTCGCCCTGCTGGGCTGGACCCTGAGCGAACCGCCGGAGCGGCCGGCACGCGCCGTGCTGATCGCCTATCCGCACACTTCCAACTGGGACGCCTTCTACGCGCTGCTCGGCAAGTTCGGGCTCACTCTCGATGCCCGCTGGGTGGCCAAGGATTCGCTGTTTCGCTGGCCCTTTGGCGGCTTGCTGCGCCACTTGGGCGGCATCCCCGTCGATCGGCGCGTTCGTCAGGGCTTCGTCGCCGAAATGGTGGAGCAGTTTGCAACCCAGCCTCGCCTGCTCCTGGTTCTCGCCCCGGAAGGCACACGCAGACTGACCAGAGGCTGGAAGAGCGGCTTCTACCGGATGGCGCTGGCCGCTGATGTGCCGGTTGCCCTGGGCTTTGTGGACTATGCGCGCCGCGAAGCGGGAATTCTCGCCTACGTGACGCTGTCCGGCGATCCAGCGAGCGACCTGGCGGTTATCGCGCGCCACTACGCCGGCCGCTGCGGCAAGCGTCCGGAATTGGCGTCACCGATCCGCTGGCTGGACTGACGGCGACCTGTGGGGCGCTTGCCTGTGGCGCTTGCCCAGCGGCCGGAGGCCTTTCCGCCATGATGAGTGCGACCTGACCAAGGCTGCGGAGGACGACGATGCCGACTGCTGGCGTGATTCCCAAGAGTGCGGCCATGTCGCGCGATTTCCACCTCTGGCTGCGCTCGCGAAGGGCTGCGGCCAGGAAGTCGCGCCTGGCGGCGAGCAGCCATGCTGCTGCTTGCTCGCCCGGGCCTGCCGGTCTGTCGCACGCCTATCCGTTCGATCCGCGTTACGGCCATGACCTGCAGAGCCTCTGCGCCATCGAGCCGCCGCTGCCGCCTGAGGGTTTCGCTGCCTTCTGGCAGGAACGCTATCAGCGCGCCTTGCGCATCGACCCTCAGCCCAGGCTCGCTCCCAGCCAGCACCGGCTGCAGGGTTTCTGTGTTTTTGACCTCGAGTATGCGTCTACCGAAGGTTTCCCGGTCCGTGGCTGGCTGTTGTGGCCCACTTCGCGGGTTGCCCGCCGGGGCTTCGTCCTCGGGCACGGCTACGGCGGCATCGAGTCGCCGCCAAGCGACCTGCCATGTGACGATGCCGTCTATGTGGTTCCGTGTTTTCGAGGCCTCTCGCGCAGTCGCCGCTGGCCGATATCCGACGATCCCAACTACCATGTGCTGCACGACATCCACCTGCGCGATCGCTACATTATCGGTGGCTGTGTCGACGACCTGTGGACCGGAGTCACGGCCTTGCTGCAGGTGGCGCCGCACACGGCCGGCCACGTCGGCTACATGGGCATCAGTCTCGGCGGCGGCGTCGGTGCGCTCGGTCTGGCCTGGGATGGGCGCATCGAGCGTGCGCATCTGAACGTGCCGACTTTCGGCAACCAGGCTCTTCGCCTGGTCCTGCCCACCGTCGGCAGCGGTGTGGCGGTGCAGGCTTTCGCGCAACAGCACCCGCAGGTCGTGGAGACCCTGGCGTTCTACGACGCTGCCGTGGCAGCTCGCTTCATCCAGCAGCCGATGCACGTCGCCGCGGCCCTGTTCGACCCGGCAGTCGCGCCGCCCGGCCAGTTCTCCGTCTTCAACGCCATCGGTGGGCGCAAGGACTTGTTCGTCCTTACGGCCGGGCACTTCGATTTCCCGCAACGAGTGCAGGAGGAACGGCGGCTTCAGGCGGCTCTGAAGGTCTTTTTCGCGCCCCTGTGAGCGAGCGGGGAAGCTGCCGGAGGCCGGCGCGCGATCGCGGCCCTGGCGGCGATCGCGTCGCCGTCACGCTGCCGCAACATTGCTGGCGTAGTCTGCGGCGGAGAGCGCGCCAGCGCGGCTCGCGACGCTCCAGCCACTCCACGGACGGGAATCAGCCAATGAAGCAAACCCAGCAACTCCAGGACAGCCCATGCCACCGTGACGGCGCCGAGGCCGCTGCCGGCCTGGACCACCCGCAGGCAGAACGTCTGATCCCGAGGATCAGTGAGTTGCGTGCGCGCGCCATAGCGCTCGAACAGAGCCACGTCGACCATCTTCAGGGTATCGAGCCCAGCTATCAGGCCAGCGCCCGCAACCTGTTGCACTATCTCGCCCTGCGGCAGATCGATCTGCGACCGCTGCAGGAAGAACTGACCGCTCTCGGCCTCACCTCGCTGGGCGGCTGCGAGGCGCAGACACTCAGCTCGCTGGATGCCGTTCTGGCGGCCCTGCATGGCCTTGCCGGCCGGTCGCGGCCGCGGCAGTCTCCGCCCTCGCCGTTGAGCATCGACGACGGCACGATCGTCCTCGATCACCACAGCCAGCTTCTTCTCGGCTCGCCGGCGGGCAAGCGTTCGGTGCGGATCATGGTGACAATGCCCAGTGAAGCCGCCGTCGACTACGCGCTGGTGCGCAACCTGCTGGCGGCCGGCATGGACGTGGTGCGCATCAACTGCGCGCACGACGACGAGACGGCCTGGCTGGGCATGATCAACAACCTGCACCGTGCCGAGAGGGAACTCGGTCGCTCGGCCAAGATCTATGCCGACCTGGCGGGTCCGAAGCTGCGTACCGGCATGATCGAGTCGCTCGGGCGTGTCCTCAAGTACCGGCCGCGCCGCGACCTGCGCGGTTCGGTAAGCGAGCCGGCGCAGGTCTGGCTGACGCCCGCCGAAGCGCCGGAGCCGCCACCTCCGGGTGTGCGTTTCACTGTGCCGATCGAAGGCCGCCTGATCGAGTCCGCGCTTGCCGGTGACGTCATCGCCTTCGACGATTGCCGGGGAAAGTATCGCGAACTCGTCGTGAGCGAGGTGCGCAATGCCTCGTGCCTGGCGCTGTCGAGCCAGACGGCCTACGTGGAAGAGGGCGGACTGGCACGCCTGCTGCGCGCCGGCGAGGTGATTGGCGAAGGCGACTTCGGTCCCTTGCCCGAGGTCGTCTCGCCGATCGAGTTGGCGGTGGGCGACAGGCTGATCCTGACACGCGACGGCATCCCGGGGCGGTCGGCCGTGCGCGACGCCGAGGGTCGGATCATCGAGCCGGCGCGCATTTCGTGCTCCCTGGACGCCGCTTTCGATGCCGCAAAGCCCGGGGAGGTCATCTTTTTCGACGATGGCAAGATCGGCAGCCGCGTCGTGGCCAACGACGGTCATGAAATCGTCGTGCAGATCGGCGACACCGGCCCGACAACCGCCAGGCTGCGGTCGGAAAAAGGGATCAATCTGCCGGACACCGAACTCGCTATCGCCGCCCTGACGGACAAGGATGTCCATGACCTGGCGTTTCTGGTAAAGCACGTGGACATGGTCGGACTATCCTTCGTGCGCACGCCCGAGGACGTGCTGCTCCTGCAACGGCATCTCGAGAGGCTGGGCGGCGGCGACATCGGTGTCGTGCTCAAGGTCGAGAACCGGGAGGCTTTCGAGAACCTGCCGCGCCTGCTGTTGACCGCCATGTACTCGCCGCCGGTCGGCGTGATGGTGGCGCGCGGCGATCTGGCCGTCGAAGTGGGCTTCGAGCGTCTGGCCGAGGTGCAGGAAGAGATTCTCTGGCTGTGTGAAGCCGCCCACGTGCCGGTGATCTGGGCCACCCAGGTGCTGGAGGGGCTGGCGAAGACCGGCGCGCCGACGCGTGCGGAAGTTTCCGACGCCGTCATGAGCGGCCGTGCCGAAGCGGTGATGCTCAACAAGGGGCCCTACATCGTCGAGGCGGTGCGCTTCCTCAACGGCGTACTCGAGCGCATGCACGCCCATCAGCACAAGCGGCGCAACATGTTGCGCAGGTTGTCGATCTCCGAACAGGTCTAGTTGCTGCCGCGACCTGGCCTGACGCCGTGCCGCTGGCAGGGCATCAGGCCAGGTCGATCGGCCCCGTACGACCGTGGCCGGTCGGTTGCCGGCAGTCTCCATCGGCGGCGGTGCCGGGGATGGCGGCGGCCGTCGCGGGTAGCGCGGCGCCGAGGCACGGCGCCTGGCAAAACCCAGTACACTGCACTGCCGCACGCTTTCGTCCAGGAGCCTCGCCATGACTGCCAGCCCCGCGGTGGTGCCGCCCAACCGTGATTTCGAAGTCGTTTCGCTGATCGGCTGCGCGCATGGCGTCTCGCATTTCTTCCACCTTCTCCTGCCGCCACTCTTTCCGTGGCTGATGAAGGACTTCGCACTCAGTTTCACCGGCATCGGGGCGACGATGACGGTGTTTTTCGTTGTCTCGGCGATCGGTCAGGCGCTTGCCGGCTTCCTCGTCGATCGCTACGGCGCGGCGAGGGTTCTCGGCAGTGGCATCGGCTGTTTTCTGGTCGCGTCGCTGCTGCTTTCGGTCGCTGATGGCTATGCCGGGCTGGTCGTCGTCGCGGCGTTGGCCGGGCTGGGCAACAGTGTTTTCCACCCGGCCGATTTCACGGTGCTCAATCGCCACGTATCGCCACCCAGGCTGAGCTACGCGTTCTCGATTCATGGCCTCTCCGGCAATCTCGGCTGGGCGCTGGCGCCGGTGTTCATGACCGGCATTGCCGCGACCGCCGGCTGGCGGGTTGCGGCGCTGGCCGCCGCCGGGCTGGCGGCCCTCGCACTGGTTCTCCTGTTCTGGCGTCGTCGCACGCTGGCCGATCCGCCGAACAGCCTGCAGGCCCTTGATGTCGCGACGCCGGCGCCGCTTCTGGCGTTCCTGCGTTCGCCGGCGGTATGGCTGTGTTTTGCCTTTTTCTTTCTGATCACCACGGCGTTCGGCGCGATCCAGAACTTTGCGACGCCGATCCTGCAGAATCTCTACGGTTTGTCACTGGCGGCCGGGGCAACAGCGCTCTCCGCCTATCTGGCCGGTGGGGCGGGCGGCATCCTTACCGGTGGCTTCCTGGCGCGGAAGGGCGACCAGGAGCGGCTGATCGCCGCCGCGCTCGGCACCGGCGCGCTGCTCGCGGTTGCCTTGGCGACATTACCGTTGCCGGCCTGGAGCGTGCTGCCGGTGATGGCCTGCATCGGCTTCTGCACCGGCATCGCCGGGCCCTCGCGGGACCTGCTGGTGCGCCGGGCGGCAACCTCGCGTTTTGGTCAGGCCGCCTACGGGCGCGTCTATGGTTTCGTCTATTCGGGTCTCGACCTCGGCCTGGCGCTGGCGCCACTGGTCTTCGGCGGACTGATGGACCGCGGGCGTTTTGCTGCGGTGCTGATAGGCATCGCGGCTTTGCAGGGTATGGCCATCGTGACCGCGTTTCGGGTTGGCGGCGTGACGCGTCAGGCTGCGGCCTGACGGCATGCCCGGCGCACTGGGCTGCCGTGGGGGGCAAATGAAGGCGCCAGTTGAGATGGGTCAACCGTGCGATATTGCCACCGGGAGAGAATGCGGGCGTGCTGGCTGGACGCGGTCGTCAGGCCGGCTAGTGAGACTGTTGGTGAACGTTCCGGTACGGCCTGGATGCACAATGCCACTTGCCGTCAGTCGCCGCTACGACATTGCTGAACCCGAGGAAGAGGTCCCATCATGACGTTGACGCTCGAACTGCTGCTAATTCTCGTCTGTCTGTTCTACGGCGCGCGCAAGGGCGGGGTGGCGCTCGGCCTGCTGGGTGGTATCGGCGTCGTGGTGCTCGTTTTCGTGTTTCACATTCCGCCGGGCAAGCCGCCGGTCGACGTGATGCTGACCATTGTCGCGGTCGTCGCCGCCTCGGCGACCTTGCAGGCCTCGGGCGGCCTGGAGGTACTGCTGCTGCTGGCCGAGAAGGTGCTGCGGCGAAATCCGAAGTACGTGTCGATCCTGGCACCCTTCGTCACCACCTTCCTGACCATGCTCTGTGGTACCGGGCACGTCGTTTATACGATGCTGCCGATCATCTACGACATCGCCATCAAGAACGGTATCCGGCCGGAGCGGCCGATGGCGGGCTCCTCGATCGGCGCCCAGATGGGCATCATCGCCAGTCCGGTGTCGGTGGCCGTCGTCTCGCTGGCGGCGTTTCTCGCCAAGGCGCCGGCGGGCGCGCCGGTGATCGATTTCGTGACGCTGCTGTCGATCACCATCCCGTCGACGCTGGCCGGTGTGCTGATGATCGGCATCTTCAGCTGGTTCCGCGGCAAGGACCTCGACCAGGACGAGGACTTCCAGAAGCTGATCGCCGATCCGGAGAACCGCAAATTCGTGTACGGCGAGACGGCGACCTTGCTCGGCAAGACGCTGGATCGGGGCCAGTGGGTGGCAATGTGGATCTTCGTCGGCGCGATCGCCACCGTCGCGACTCTGGGTGCGTTCGAGGCCCTGCGGCCGAGTTTCGCCGGCAAGCCCCTGTCGATGGTGTTGACGATCCAGATGTTCATGATGATGGCCGGCGCATTCATCATCATCTTCACCAAGACCAATCCCGCGACGATCGGCAAGACCGAGGTATTCCGGGCGGGAATGATTGCCGTGGTTGCCGTGTTCGGTGTCGCCTGGATGGCCGATTCGGTCTTCGAGGCCAACCTCCCGATCATCAAGGACGCCCTGGCCGACCTCGTCAAGACGCAACCCTGGACTTATGCGGTGGCACTGCTGATCGTTTCGAAGTTCGTCAACTCGCAGGCGGCCGCGATCAGTGCGATGGTGCCGGTGGCGCTGTCGATCGGCGTCCCGCCGGGTTACGTCGTCGCCTTCGCTGCAGCCTGCTATGGTTACTACATCCTGCCGACCTACCCGAGCGACCTGGCGACCATTCAGTTCGACCGCTCAGGGACGACGCACATCGGCAAGTACCTGATCAACCATAGCTTCATACTTCCCGGGCTGATCGGCGTCAGCACCTCCTGCGTCATCGGCTACATCCTGGCGACCGCACGCGGGCTGGTGTAAGCTGGCCACCGCCGGCCGAGGAGACCCTGCCCATGGCAATCGACGGCAGACGGCGTACGCCGGGGATGGCGCGGTGACTCATGGCCCGATGCGCGGGTGGGGTTCAGGCAATCCCGGCGGCTTCCAGCGGGGCCTGCCAGCATTTCGCGAGGCGATTGAATCCGGGGACGGTCGGATGCAACTCATTGGCCCAATCGGCGGAAGACAGGGTCTTGCGTCCGTCCACCAGTCGGACGCTGGGCGCCTGGGCCTGGACCTCCTCCAGTGCGACGCGGAAGCGATCGATCAGGACATTGACCAGATCCTGCTGCAGGGTTCGCTTCACCTTGCATTGGTCCATCGGAAACTGCAGCCATTGCCCGAGCCCGAGGAAGCCTTCGCCGTTCGGGCAGGCGTAGTCGTAGCCGTGTATGAACACCGGCGTACCCGGGATCTTCTTTTCGACGAGCGCGACGACGCTCAGCAGCGAGTCGCGAACGCGCCGGAAAAGCTGCTCGGGCTGTCCGGCACGCAAACAAGCGGCGGCCGCGGTGGCAGCACTGCAGTTGTCGAGCAACGTCTGCGGCAGGTCGTCACTGCCTGCGAGGTCGTTGCCGCCTCCGGAAAGAAAGACCGCCTTCAGGGTTCGGCCATAGCCCTTGTCGCGGTCGAGGTCCTTTTCGATCTGAGCCCGAATGGGGCCCGACTGATACTCGAGCGCCTCCGCCCCGTTGTGTCCCCGCACGAGGATGACATGAGTGTGTCGGCGGTTGACGATGTTGTGCAGCGGAGAAGCCAGGTTGTTCTCGGGATACCAGAACCACGAATCGCCGATCGCGAGGATGGTCGGAAATACGCCTTCCCGCTTCAGGATCGATTCATTCCAGACAGGGCCGTTGATCATGTCGTTTCCTCCGGTTGATTGCGTGAGATCAGGCAGTGCCGAGCGCGCTGCAGGCGTATGTTCCCACCTTGCGCGCGTGTTCGGCAATGCTTGATCTCGATCTGGCCGTCCTGCTCGTCATCCCAGCCGGCGCGCCGAAGGCGGTTTCTTCAAACCAGGGCCCCGCTTTGTGTTTCGTGTGCGGTCGCTTCAGGCGCTTGCCATTCATGTCGGCAAGTGCGCCTCACAGGTCACCGAAGATGTCATACTCGACGTCGCCTTCGCGCCCCTGAACCCGTAGACCGAACCACAAGGAGCCACCATGCCAGCCCTGAGCACCGAAGCCCTCGAGCAACTTTTCGTGCAGGCGAGAACCCACAACGGTTTCGCCCACGAGCCGATCCCCGAGTCCACCTTGCGCCGCCTCTACGACCTGATGAAGTGGGGGCCCACCTCGATGAACTGCCAGCCGGCGCGCCTGCTCTTCGTCAGCTCGCCAGAGGGCAAGGCCAGGCTCGCGCCTGCGCTTTCTCCGGGCAACCTCGACAAGACGCTGGCGGCTCCGGTGACCGTTATCGTTGCCACCGACAGTGCCTTCTACGAGCACCTGCCGACGATGTTTCCGTCCTACGACGCCCGGCCGATGTTTGCCGGCAACGCCGAGCTGGCGGCCACTACGGCCTTTCGCAACGGCACCTTGCAGGGCGCCTACCTGATTCTGGCCGCGCGCGCGCTCGGACTCGATTGCGGCCCGATGTCGGGGTTCGACACGGCCACGTTGAATGCGGCGTTCTTCCCGGACGGGCGCTATCAGGCCAACTTTCTCTGCAATCTCGGCATCGGCGACCCCGCCAGACTGCATCCTCGCGGTCCACGGCTCGCCTTCGAGGAAGCGTGCCGGATTGTCTGACACGCGCGGAATTTCGTGGGGTCGTCTGCCGCGATACTCGCGCTGAAGACCGCAGGCCGGTGGTCGGGTGGGCGGGGCCAGCCGAGTCCTGGACTCGGGGAGAACGGGTTTGCGCTGGCCGACGCCTGCCGCACGTTGCACCGCACCCGACTGCACAGGTGGGTCGCCGGGTGGTGGTTCTCAGGCGTAGGCTTCGGCCAGCCGTAGGGGGGTTCCGATACGGTCCTTGGCGGACAGGGCAGGCTCGTCATCGAGGGGCCAGCGGATGCCGATGTCGGGGTCGTTCCACGCGACGCAGCGCTCATGTTCCGGTGCGTAGTAGGCGGTGGTCTTGTACAGAAAGTCTGCTGCTGGCGACACCACCAGGAAACCATGGGCAAAGCCTGGCGGAACCCAGAGCATGCGCTGGTTCTCGCCGGAGAGCGTCACCCCTGCCCAGCGGCCAAAATGCGGCGACGACCTGCGCAGATCCACTGCCACGTCGAACACTTCGCCGCTGGTGACCCGGACCAGTTTGCCCTGCGGTTCGTGGATCTGGTAGTGGAGTCCGCGCAGTACGCCCTGGCGGGACCGCGAATGGTTGTCCTGGACGAACTCCACGTCCAGACCCAGATCGGCAAAGGTCCTGCGGTTCCATGTTTCCATGAAGAAGCCGCGGGCGTCGCCGAAGACCTTCGGTTCGACGATCCATACATCGGGGAGGTCGGTTGGAATTCGTTTCATGGCAAGGGCACCAGAGGTTGGGGAGGGGGATCCACAGGCATGGAAAACAGCCGACGCCGCTACTCGTCGAGCAGTGCCAGCAGATACTGCCCGTAGAGGTTCTTCTTCATCGGCTGGGCCAGCGCTTCGACTTCACTCGCCGTGATGTAACCCTGGTGGTAAGCGATTTCCTCCGGGCAGGCGATTTTCAGCCCCTGCCGTTTCTCGATGGTTTCGATGAACAGGCTCGCCTCGAGGAGTGACTCATGGGTTCCGGTATCCAGCCAGGCATGGCCGCGGCCCATCATCGAAACAGAAAGGTCGCCCCAGTCCAGATACTGTCGGTTGACATCGGTGATCTCGAGTTCACCGCGTGGCGAGGGCCGCAGGTTCCGGGCGACGTCCACCACGCGCTGGTCGTAGAAATAGAGCCCGGTTACGGCGTAGTGCGATTTCGGCTCGCTCGGCTTCTCTTCCAGGCTGATGGCGCGTCCCGTACTGTCGAATTCGACCACCCCGTAACGCTGTGGATCCTGGACGCGGTAGGCGAACACGGTGGCCCCCTCCTGCCGCGCATTGGCCCACTGCAGGTCATTGGCGATCTCGTGACCGTAGAAGATGTTGTCGCCCAACACCAGGGCGGAAGGTCGGTTACCGATGAAGTCCGCGCCGATGATGAACGCCTGCGCCAGGCCGTCCGGCGTGGGCTGGACCGCGTAGCGGATGTCGAGTCCCCACCGCCGGCCATCGCCCAGCAATTGCGCGAAGCGTGGCGTGTCCTGAGGCGTCGAAATGATCAGGAAGTCGCGAATCCCCGCCAGCATCAACGTTGTCAGCGGGTAGTAGATCATGGGTTTGTCGTAGATCGGCAGCAATTGCTTGGACACCGCGAGGGTGGCCGGGTACAGGCGCGTTCCCGAACCTCCCGCCAGGATAATGCCACGCCGGTCGGATTGGGCATGGGCGGCCGGTGTCTTGAAGAGATCAGATGTCATTTCGCGCTCCTGAGTAATGGGGGGAGAGAAGCCGGGAGTTCGGGTCAGGAGCCCCCGTTCCTTCCAGGCATTCGCCAGGCAGTCCTGGCACCAGCGGTGGCCGCCAAGCGCATCCGGGGGCGACCCACGTCAATTCCCTCATGCGCAGCCCTTCCGGCGGGAAGACGGCCTTCCGAGCTTTCGACCTTTCGACCGTCATTAGATCCAGCGCAGCCGGCTCGTTCTGCAAGCCCAACAACCGCGCGCTGCGTGGTGCTACGGTCGTGTGGCCGAAATGATGGTGATCTCGAATTTCATATCATGCCAGAAATCCTCGTCTTCGTCCTCCGCGTCCGCGACGGGGAGCGGTACGGCACTCCCGCCGCACCGTGACGCGCGAGGCCCGGCTGCACGTGGCAAGGCGCCTGCTCGATCCGTCGGCCGATCGCTGTGTCGGCCCAGGCTGGGCCTGCCGGTGGCGTGGAACCCTCTTCGCGAAGCTGACAGCGCGGGACCGTCCCGGGTAGAATGCCGTATTGGCGCGAGGGCAGGGGAGCCATCGGGTGCCGCCGGGATGAGTTCAGAGCGCCCCTGTCGTCCGGCATACTGTTTGGTTGGTGGCAGAGCCCAGGTGGCGAAATTGGTAGACGCAGCAGGTTTAGGTCCTGCCGCCGCAAGGTGTGGGGGTTCGATTCCCTTCCTGGGCACCACAAAGCAATCCAAGGTAGTCCATAGCAGTCCAGAGAGCCCGCCTAAGTGCGGGTTTTTTGTTGCCTTTTGTCCATTGCGGGGTAACATGGTCCCAAAGCATCCGGCGAGAAACTGCGGTAACTCTCGGGGTAAGTCCAGCTGCTGGTGGGGTAACTTTTGGGGTAATTCCTCTTGGCCCCGGGGTAACTCCAAGGGATGAAACGAACCCGGACGCAGGCCGCTATGCCACTCACGGACACCACAGTACGCAACGCCAAGCCCGGCGCGAAACCAGTCAAGCTCGGGTTGTTCCTCATCGTGACCGCCGCCGGCGGCAAGTGGTGGCGCTTCCGGTACAGTTTCGAGGGCAAAGAAAAGCTGCTCCCTTTCGGTACCTATCCCGACGCGGCTTCGGAGCGACCAATCGACTCTACAGGTGAATTGGCAAGAGACCTTCTGGAGGTGCGTGATGCCGACAATTTTCTTAAGCTACTCGACAAAGGACCACTACTTTGCCGAGCTAGCCAGTATCAAACTCGCTGAGTCGGGCATCATGCTTTGGCGAGACCACGGGCAACTGCGTGCCGGAAGCGACTGGCGCGATGGAATCGAGCGCGGCATCTCCGATTCGGTCGCTGTCCTTGTCGCATTGAGCGAAAACTCCGCGAGTTCGTCTTACGTGACCTTCGAGTGGGCTTACGGATTGGGCAAGGGCAAGACAATCCTTCCCGTGAGGCTTGAACCGTGCAAGGTACACCCGCGCCTCGAACCTATTCAACATCTGGACTTCTCTATGCCAGGTCAACTCCCTTGGAACCTGCTTGTCGAGCGCATCCGTGAACTTGAGTCGGAGTCACCCTCGCAAGAGGATCTCGATGCTGTCGGCGCGATGCCTGACATCCCGCCGCAGGATCCGAGGGTCAATTCGATCCTCTCCTACTTGCGACAGAGGGGCTATCAATTTGTCAGCTACGACCGAATCCGCAGTCGCATCGATCCGACTCTAACCGACGACATTCTCGATGGACTGGTGAGAGACAATCGATCGACCTTCCGCCCCGCGAAGCTGAAGGACGGGAAGCATGGCCTAGGGAAGCTCGTTCCCTAACCGCGGCGCCGTCGGACGAATATGGTTGGAACGTGCGAGCGAAGGCACGAGCTGAACCGTTTATTCGACAAGCCTCCGCGCCGACCGCGCCACACGCATCCTGGCTGCGTGCAGCAATACCACCCACCGTGCGGGTCCGCAGTGGGCGGTATTGCAGAGCAGAGCCGGGGGGGCGTTCGCCATCATGTGCCAGCCGGCGAACACTCTGCCCACCGCTGCTTCTGCGATGAGCCGGTATCACGACGTCCTACTGTGCAGTACGGCGTCGTGACGGGACCGCACCGGACACCCTTACGTCCTCAACTTGCGTGGCGATAGGGTGTCCACAAGAGTCATGCTACTTCAGCTCCTCGCAGACACTGTGCGCTGGGTTCCCCTTGGCAATGCCGCTGTTGTCATCGCATTCGTACCCGTTGTTGGCATCCCATGGACCAGGAAGCTGACCAGGCGGGTTTTTCGCATCAGCATTGCCAACCGTGCCGGCGGCTGGCTTTCCGTACGCATTGCCGACCCCATTGCCGTTGCCCGACGGTGCACCAACATTGTCGGGGTAAGGGTCGTAGGGGCCCGACGAATTAGCCCCGCCAGCGTAGACAGGGGCTGCGACCGACACAAACATCAAAGCGCCGACAGCCAGGCCGACGCAGCGAGCGGTATTCCTCATGACTTTGATCCTCCTTCGAAGCCGACCGGCACGCCGATCGAAAAGTGATGTCGCTTCCACCTCGACAACAGGGTGATCCCACCGAATTGGCGATTCTTGAAGTCACAAGAACCCACCGTCGAGTCGGCGAGTCCGGACGTCAAAGCACATAGCGTTCAAGGCTCGCACCGACATCTGAACACTTCACCCGCGTGTGGGTCGCCAAGTTGGTAAGGCCACCATGCGTCAGACGGGGTCGGGACAAAACAGTTCCAGCATTTCCCGCAGCCTCTCCCACACCGCCTCGACGATCGCCGTCGATGCATCGTCAGGGTGCATCGGCTGATCGCCATCCCGAACAGCCATCATCAACCGATCGTTCCCCTTCCACAGCCCCAGGTTGTTCCGAATCCAGGCGCCCAGGCTCATGTGCAGGCCGATCAGCTCCGACTGCGCCAGCGCGGCAATGCTCACATCCACTCTTCGCCCAACACCTCAGCCTGCTTCAGCACCAGCTCGATTGCCGCCTCCTGCTGATCCGGGGGGTACTTGTACTTGCGGAGGATGCGTTTGACCATGAGTCGAAGCCTGGCGCGGATGCTGTCCCGCGCCGACCAATCCACGGTGATGTTCTGGCGCAGGCTCTCGGTCAGTTCGTGGGCGATCTTCTTCAAGGTTTCGTCAGACAGCTCACGTACCGCCGATTCGTTGTCGGCCAAGGCATCGTAGAAGCGAACCTCGTCTTCGGTCAGCCCCAGTGCCTCGCCCCGGTTCGCCGCCGCGCGGAACTTCTTGGCCATCTCGATCAGTTCTTCGATGACCTGCGCAGTTTCGATGGCCCGGTTCTGGTAGCGCTTGATCACGTTGGTCAGCAACTCGGAGAACTTCTTCGCCTGCACCACGTTGCCGGCAAAGCGGCTCTTGATCTCCCCTTCGAGCAGGCGCTCCAGCAGTTCGACGGCAAGATTGCGCTCGGGCAGGTTGCGCACCTCGGCGAGAAAGGCGTCGTCGAGAATCCCGATGTTCGGCTTGTCGAGGCCGACCGCGTCGAACACATCGACCACTTCCTCGGAAACGATGGCCGAATTGATGATCTGCCGGATTGCCAGTTCGCGCTGCTCATCCGTACGGCGCTGCTGACTGAGGTCGCGCTTGGTCAGGATGACCTTCACCGCCTGCATGAAGGCGACCTCTTCGCGTACTTCCTTGGCCGCGTCCAGTGTGCAACAGAGGGTGAATGCCCTGCTCATCGCCAGTGCGGTATCCGCAAATCGCTTCTTGCCGTCCTTCTGCCCGAGCACATGGTTGGCGGCGCCGGCGAGTCGCCGGTGGCCGGTGGTCAGGAAGTCGCTGTAATCGAAGCCGTGCAACATCCCGCGCAGGATGTCGAGTTTCTCCTCCAGCACCGCATACGCTTCGGCGACATCGACCGTCGGCCGGCCGCGCCCCTGGCTGGCGGTGTATTCCTTGAGCGCGCTCTTGAGTTCGTTGGCGATGCCGATGTAATCCACCACCAACCCACCCTGCTTGTCCTTGAACACGCGATTGACGCGGGCGATGGCCTGCATCAGGTTGTGGCCCTTCATCGGCTTGTCGATGTACATCGTATGCACGCAGGGCGCATCGAAGCCGGTCAGCCACATGTCCCGCACGATGACGATGCGCAGTGGGTCCGCGGGATCCTTGAAGCGCTTCTCGAGGCGCTTCTTGACCTGTGCGCTATAGATGTGCGGCCGGAGCAGTGCCTTGTCGCTGGCGGAACCGGTCATGACGATCTTGATCGCCCCCTTTTCCGGATCGGCGTCATGCCACTCGGGGCGCAACCTGGTGATCTCGTTGTAGAGATGGACGCAGATTTCGCGGCTCATGGCGACGACCATCGCCTTGCCGGTCTGGGCCTGGCTGCGTTCTTCGAAGTGGGCGACCAGATCGGCGGCGACGCTGGCGATACGGGGTTCGGCACCGACCACCTTTTCGAGCGCTGCCCACTTGCTCTTCAGCCGGGCCTGCTGTCCTTCCTCCTCGTCCTCGGCGAGTTCATCGACCTCGTCGTCGATGTGCGGCAGCTCGGCCTCGTTCAGCGACAGTTTTGCGAGGCGCGACTCGAAGTAGATGGCGACGGTCGCCCCATCCTCCTTCGCCTGTTGCATGTCGTAGACGTGGATGTAGTCGCCGAACACGGCACGCGTGTCGCGGTCCTCGCTCGATACCGGGGTCCCCGTGAAGGCGACGAAGGTCGCATTGGGCAAGGCGTCGCGCAGGTGCTGGGCGTAGCCGACCTGGTAGCGCGAAAGGTACGACGCGGCGGGCTCGGCGGCGAGCCGCGCGTTGGCGTCGTTGACGCCGTCGCCGGCCGTGTTCCGGGGCGCCCGGACGGTCTTGAGCCTGGCCTCGAAGCCGTACTGGGTGCGGTGGGCTTCGTCGGCAATCACCACGATGTTGTGGCGGTCGGAGAGGGTCGGGTAGGCGTCCTCGTCCTCGCCAGGCATGAACTTCTGGATGGTGGCGAAGACGATGCCGCCCGAGGGGCGGTTGCCGAGCTTGGCGCGCAGGTCTTGCCGGGTGTTGGCTTGTACCGGTTCCTCGCGCAGAAGGTCCTGCGCCAGCGAGAAGACGCCGAACAGCTGGCCGTCGAGGTCGTTGCGGTCGGTGATGACGACGATGGTCGGGTTCTCCATCACCGCTTCCTGCATCACCCGGGCGGCGAAGCAGGTCATCGTGATGCTCTTGCCGCTGCCCTGCGTATGCCAGACGACGCCGCCCTTGTGCGTACCGCCGGGGCGCGAGGCGGTAACCACCTGATCGATCGCCGCGCGCACCGCATGGAACTGGTGATAGCCGGCGATCTTCTTGACCAATGCGCCGTCATCTTCGAAGAGGACGAAGAAGCGCAGGTAGTCGAGCAGGATGGCCGGAGCCAGCAGGCCGCGTACCAGCGTCTCCAGTTCGTTGAATTCGCCGAGTGGGTCGAGCGCCACCCCGTCGATCGTGCGCCACTGCATGAATCGCTCGGCATTGGCCGAGAGGGATCCGAAGCGTGCCTCGCTGCCGTCGGAGATGATCAGCACCTCGTTGTACTGGAAGGCGTCCGGAATCTGTTCCTTGTAGGTCTGAAGCTGGTCGTAGGCCCGCCAGATGTCCGCGTTTCCGTCGGCCGGGTTCTTCAGTTCGATCAACACCAGGGGCAGCCCGTTGATGAACAGGATGATGTCCGGCCGGCGGGTGTGGTGCGGCCCCTTGATCGAGTGTTGGTTGATCGCCAGCCACTTGTTCTTGGCGGGGTTGGTCCAGTCGATCAGGCGGACCAGGTCACCCCGGGTTTCGCCGTCCTTCTGGTATTGCACCGGTACGCCGCCGACCAGCAGCTTGTGAAAGTGGCGGTTGGCCGACAGCAAGGCCGGGATGCCGAGGTCGAGCACTTGCTTGAGTGCATCCTCGCGGGCGGCGAGAGGGATGGAGGGGTTCAGGCGGTGAATCGCCTCGCGCAACCGGAACGGCAGCAGCACCTGCTGGTAGCCAGCGCGCTCCGGGTTGGCGCCGTCGGGGGCGATGTCAGGGCCGTAAAGGGTGTCGTAGCCGACTTCGGTCAGCCAGCCGAGCGCTTCTTGTTCGAGGTGATCTTCGGTCATGCGGCGACTTCCTCGAGCACGGCTTCGGCCTCCGACAGGCGCAGCTTGCCGGAGATCAGGCGAGGGAGCAGGGTGTCGCGCAGGGTGGCGAGGGTTTGGGCTTGTTTAAGGTTTTCCTTGACTCGCTCCATGACCGGCGACACCGTGCGCTCGAAGGCTGTGATAAACGCACCATTTGGATAAACGACGCAAACACCGGCCAAAGTGTCTCGGGTGATTGTGTCAAAGACCGAACCGTGAGTTCTTTGCTTCAATGTCTCGACAATTCGGTAGGTGTTGAAATAGGTGAAGTAATCATCACTGGCTTTTCCTCGCAAGCCGTAACAGGATTGATTCATCGCCATTTCTCGCCCGACAAGCGCGAGTCGTCCTACCGTGCCTCGGGCCGAAATAATGGTAGTTCCAAGGGGAAGCAAACTCGTGGATGAATTACGCAATCCTTGTTCAGTGATGTGCTTTACCGTGTCGATAACAAAGACATCGGTTACTGCAGGCGCATCCACGACCGAGAACCACGGGATATGCCCATTCCAGTATTCTCTGATCGAGGTCTTCGGCGTTCCTCCGCCGATCACCGTGATAGTTTCGATGAAGGAGCAACTACGCCACCCCCTCGGCACCAGTCCCAGCTCCGATTCCTCGAACTCATCCGGAAACAGCGCAGCGGTGGCTTCGTCCATCCCTTCCGGGGCGCGGCCTTCCTGCTTGGCGCGAACGGGGTCGAAATCGACGAACCACGACTTGAACAGCGCCTGCGCGATGGCTTCGAGCGTGGCGTTGGTCTCGCGCAGGAGGGTGATGCGGTCGTCGAGAGCCGACACCATCTTGGTGATAGTTTGCCGCTCTGCCGCAGGTGGCATAGGAATGGGTAAGGCCCGAACATCCTTGAGATTGATTGTTGTTTGAACCGTCGTGTTCGCCCTACTGGTCAAGAGGTGTTGCGATAGTGGCGACCTGAGGCAAAGGGCAATCCACTCGGCACTTACGTGTTGAAGCGGGTCAATAACCGCAACTGCCCGAGCCACATTGAAGCCTTTCAGTGCATCGGGAACAACAGCTACCTGACCGACAGAACCGACCAGAGTCAGTAACACCTCGCCACCAGCCAAACGGGTTCGCGCGTACTTAGCCTCTATCTCAGGCGCAACTCGCATGGTTTCAGAAAGATCAATACGGGTGCCACGGAAATTATTGACGCGAATGATTGGCACCCCTCCTGTAACGGGTGACCCTGGCTGAACCACGCCATAGCTTATTGAGTTAGCTCTCGCGCAATCTTCAAGGGACGAATACACCCAGCCTTCTGGCAACGCTGGAAGATCAAAATTCATACCCCAGCCCTCCTAGCTTCTGCCGGATCAAAGCATCAAGCTCCGCCCCCTTCGCCATCTGTTCGCCGAGCTTCTCGGTCAGCTTCTGCATCTTGTCGGCGAAGGCTTCGTCGTCGTCCTCGACCTCTTCGGCACCCACGTAGCGCCCCGGCGTCAGCACGTGGCCGTGGTCGGCGATCTCGGCCAGATTCACGCTTCGACAGTAGCCAGGGATGTCCTGATACTCCTCAGCGTCTGCCTCATCACGCCAGGCAGCGACGGTGCCGGCAATGCGGTCAATGACTTCATCGGACAACTCCGTCTGTACCCGGCTGATCATGCGGGCCAGCTTTCTGGCGTCGATGAACAGCACTTCACCCGGACGAGCAGCTTTGTGCTTGGTCAGGAACCACAGACAAGCGGGGATCTGCGTGTTGAAGAAAAGTTGCCCCGGCAACGCGATCATCACCTCGACCACATCGGCATCGACCATCGCCCGGCGGATGTCACCCTCGCTGTTCTGGCTGGAACTCATCGAGCCATTCGCCAGCACGATGCCGGCGCGGCCGCTCGGCTTCAGGTGGTACAGCATGTGCTGCAACCACGCGTAGTTGGCATTGCCCTGCGGCGGGGTGCCGAACTCCCAGCGCGGGTCGCCTTCCAGGCTGCCATGCCACCAGTCGCTGACGTTGAACGGCGGGTTGGCCAGGATGAAGTCGGCGCGCAGGTCCGGGTGCTGGTTGCGGGTGAAGGTATCGGCGGGCTCGCGGCCGAGGTTGAAGTCGATGCCACGGATCGCGAGGTTCATCGCGGCGAGGCGCCAGGTCGTCGGATTGGACTCCTGACCGTAGATGGACACGTTACCCAGCTTGCCCCCGTGCGCCTCGACGAATTTCTCGGACTGGACGAACATACCGCCGGAGCCGCAGCACGGGTCATAGACCTTGCCATGGTGGGGGGCGAGCACGGCAACCAGAGTCTTGACGATGGAAGCCGGCGTGTAGAACTGGCCGCCCTTCTTGCCTTCGGCGCTGGCGAACTGGCCGAGGAAGTATTCATAGACCTGCCCGAGCACGTCGCGGGCCTTGCCCGGGTCGGCACCGAAGCCGATGGTGGAGACCAGATCAACCAGTTCGCCGAGCTTGCCGTCGGGCAACTGGGCGCGCGCATAGCGCTTGTCGAGGATGCCCTTGAGCTTGGGGTTCTCGACCTCGATGAGGGTGAGGGCATCGTCGATGCGCTTGCCGATGTCCGGCTGCTTGGCGGCGGTGCGCAGGGCTTCCCAGCGGGCGGATTCGGGCACCCAGAACACGTTCACCTCGCGGTAGTAGTCGCGATCTTCGAGTTCTTCCGCGATCAGGTCGGCCGCGTCGAGGTAGTAATCGTCGGCCGGGTCAGCAAAGCGGCGCGCCAATTCGGCACGCCGCGCGGCAAAGGTGTCCGAGATGTACTTGACGAAGATCAGCCCGAGGACCAGGTGCTTGTATTCGGCGGCATCCATGTTGGCGCGCAGCTTGTCGGCGGTTGCCCACAAGGTCTTCTTGATGTCGTCGAGCATGGGGTGGCAAGCACAGTCTGTTGATCCAGCTATCCATTATGCATCGGGGTGCGTGACTGGACCAATTCCGGGGGAAATCGGTGCGCGACGTCGGCCACGAACGCTGAAGGCCTGCACGTTGCCAGCGTCAGGAGAACATCGGCGAACGATCTGCAGGTGGGCTTGCGAGAGGCGCGGGCAGCCGCTGCTGAGACTGATCTCGTACGTGCAGTGCGGAGCCGCTTCGCACTGACCGGGTTGGCGCAGGCCTCAGGAGTGCGTTCAACGTGCCAAAGAGCACCTGGCTGATCCGTGCTCAGACGCGTTGAAAAAGACCATACAGCGCACCAAAGCCGCGTGCCTGGGCACGGCGCAAGGGGGTTGGCAAGATGTTCAGGGGGGTCCAGAACTGCCTCTGCCAAGAGGGCGCGTGGGCGCTGGCGGGTCGCAGGAGTATTCTATGATTGGCAGTTTCCACAGCGAACTCGACAGGGACACGCGCAATTGGTCGGATCGGGTGGATTGTGAGTGACGGTAGCCGACCCTTATGCAAAGCTTTCCATAAGGGTCGGCTGCTGTCATGGACCGAAATCGGCGCCGCCCACCCACCGGCCCCAGGTCTCGACAACCCAGCGCAGCCAGGGATTCCGCACGAACGTCGCCCGGCCAGCCTCACCACTTCACATGATCTCCGGCCACCGCATTGGTCTCAGACAAAGGCGCAATCCATGACCCACAACTCCGCACCCATTGGACGCGCCGCCGCGTCAACCATCAATCCCCTCATCGGATCCTTTACGGAGGATTCCCTCAGCAACCTGTCGCGCATGGTCGACGATCTGGGCTACCTGCTGTCCCAGGTCGACAACCCGCCGGATGGCACCGAGCCGAGCTTGGGCAGCCTCTACCTCTTGTGTGGCACCATCAGCGCCGCCCTGAAGTACGAGAGCGAAAACCCGCACCTGGCCGCCGTCGGAAAGGAGGTGCGCCATGGCTGAGAAGACCACCCCGATGCCGCTGTCCGCCGCCGATGCCGTTGCGTACTTCCAGTGCTGTGGCGATGCCTTCGCCTGTCTGTCGGTCATCATGGGCGCCATCCAGGACGACGATAACCCCTCGACAACCGACGCCCTGATCGTCGCCGGGATGCATGTCGCCGACAGGTTTGCGCGTGTGGCGAACACCTGGCGCGACGAGGCGGCCGCGGGAGGGCTGAAACCATGAGAGCGACACAGCACGTGACCCCGTCTGCAGCCAATCCCTACTTCGCGCCGGCCGGCAGCTCTGCACAGCTGTTCGTGGTCAGCGAAGGCATCTCGACCGATGACGCGCTGGAAGGCGCTTCGATGTTTCTCTCTGCCGCCGCCGATCTGGGCGCCCACCACGAGGAGGACTCACGATGACCGCCATCGCCGAGCCCCGCCAGTCCATCAACTCGTCCGTCTACGACATCTCCCCCGGCGCCACCTCTGTCGACGTCCGCGAACTGTTGGAAGTCAAGCTGATGCACCTTGACGCCATGCTGGTGATGACCTGGGGCGTTGGCGGCGAGGCGTTCAGGAAACAAAGCGTCGCGGTACAAGACGGTTTCATGTGGTCCTGCCACGACGCGATCGTCGAGGAGTGCCGTGAGCTGGCCAACCTGACTGGCTTGCTGGTCGGCGACGGCCGCTGAATCCTACCGGTCCGGCAGCGCCAACCCGGCCGCGTGCCGGGTTTTTCTTTGGTGCGGGGCAGGGCATACTCCCACCCTTTTCAGGGGCAGCGTCGACAAAAGTGGGGTAACTCTCGGGGTAACTCAGAAATGCCAGAAGCGTGAAGCCTTGTTTAGCAAGAGTTGTGGCTTGCTGTTTCAGTCCCTTCCTGGCACCACAAAGCAATCCAAGGTAGTCCATAGGGACGTATCGCCCTGGAAGAAGAATAGAACCATGCCGAGTAGACCGACGCTAACCGGTCTGCCCTGATAGCCTAAACGCTCGAACTCGGCATTGCTCGGGACTCGGCATAGGCGCCACGCTTAAGCCACACACCTCGTCGAGGCGGGCGTCGAGCTCCCCGAGGTGCAGCGCATTCTCGGCATCACTCGATTCTCACGACGGTTCACTACACCCATCTGACGGATCAAACTAAGCATCACGCCATCGACCGCATCAACGCGTTGATGGACCGCTATCGCCTGGCCAAGGGGACGCCGCGATGATCTGCGGGCTGGCGGCGGCGCACGCCGACATCGTCTTCGATTTTTTGATGCGCTGTGCCTGGGAAACGGTGCACCGCTTTAGTCAGAACGACCGGCAGTTGCAGGGGACGCCGGGGGCGATCGCGGTCCTGCACACGCACTAGCGTCGGCTCGACTTCCACCCGCATGTCCATCTCGTCGTCCCCGCAGCGGCGGTCGATGCGACGAAGCCGCGCTGGCGACGCAAGCGGCGCGGCAAGAACGGCACCTACCTGTTCAACGAGAAGGCGATGGCCAAGGTCTTTCGGGCCAAGATGCTGGCGGCGATCGAGGCGGCCGGCATTTGCCTGCCGCCGTGCTATCCGCGGGAATGGGTGGCGCACTGCAAATCGGTTGGCAGCGGCGAGAAGGCCCTGATCTACCTCGGTCGTTACCTCTACCGCGGCGTCATCCGTGAACAGGACATCCTCGCCTGCGAGAATGGCCGGGTGAGCTTCCGCTATCGCAACGCCGAAACCGGCAAGTCGGAAAAGCGCTCGCTTACCGGCGCTGAGTTCCTCTGGCTGATTCTCCAGCACGTGCTGCCCAAGGGCTTTCGCCGCGCGCGCAATTTCGGCTTCCTGCACGCCAACTGCAAGCGCCTCATTGCCTTGCTGCATCTCTTGCTGAAGTTCGATCCGAACCGCTTCAAGCCACCGCGCAAGGAGCGGCCACCGATGCTTTGCTCGTGCTGTGGCGCCGAGATGGCGATCGTCAGGACGCGGATTCGACCGACGTCGTCCGCAGTCGTCGCGGTCGTGCCGCGCATCGGGGTCGCCCTCTGATCATGTAAGCCGAGCCCTCAGCGCTGCCCGGCCGCATTCGGGACTTCAGTTTCCCCAAGCTGAACGACTCGGCCGCCCGGAGTTCCGCACCCGCGACGCAAAGAACCGCCTCATTCGCGAAACCTTTGCCACCTGGGCACCGGCACTTCGGGACTTCCCGCTCCCAGCCCCCCGGCGTTCATGCCTTTGGGGTAAATCAAAAAAAGATATTTGCAGAGGGCGCGCCCAGCGCTCTGGCCCGGGCTCGTCCAACAGACCGATAGTTCGTGGCTGCGCACGATCTATCCTCGTTCGTTGGGCCTAGACATTGGCGGCTTCAACTATTTCGCGCACTCGGCGTGCAAGTTCTTCGGGGGCGTAGGTTCCAGACGCCGAGCGTTCGGCAGCTTCAACTAGCGACCGCAGGGCGAGAATTCCACCTACCCGATGCTCGAGACTTGCTCGAAGCCGCTGGTCATGCCCCGGACAAAACAAGCCCCTGCGCGGCACTTCACCACAACCACACTCGCATGACATTGCGCTCTCCCTGTTGATAGGCCCAATCGGGATAGGGAGAAGCCTCACGGCTCCCCCCTTCCCACACCACCGTGCGGACGGGTCACGTACACGGTGGTTCGGCAGATTGAGTCGGCAAGTCGACTGGCCCAGTGCTGGAGCAGCTCGAGGGTTCGCGACCCGCAAACCGGAGCCTCATCTCTGTCCGCTCCAAGCCCATGTTCATCCGGTCGGATGCAGTCACAGCCTTCATTGGACAACGATCACTCCTCTCTTTCAAGTTCCTCTCGGAACACCATTCGGGCCTTCGGTTGGCTCTCTGACTCCTCGCCGTCGCCTACCCTACTATGCCCTCTGCTGCCTTCTCCACGGTATTCAACGCCAGTTACCTAACCCCAGCCTCGGTCCTCTGAGGCACCGGGGAGATCTCCCGGTGTAAGACTCGTTGCCTTCGCTGCATAGACGCCGGATCTACAAAATGCACTCCAAGCGCAGATGGAGGACTTCGCCGTCACGTGCCCGCTCGTCCCGAGTACATCACGCCTGATATCCGGTTTTTGTTCATCGCCCCGCAGCTTTGGATTGGGCTTCCTTCAGACCCCGCCTCGCGGCGACGCCCTTGCCCTTCTCCTTGCCTTCGGCTCTGCGTAGTGGGGCTGGACGCACCGCAAGTGCGGCAAAACCTGGCCATAGGACTTCCACCTATGAAGTAACGCGCCATGCCCGGCGCACACGTCAAAGCTCAGGGACGCTGCGCGGTCTTATCGCGCAGCGTCCCGTGGAGCGCAGAGTTGGGCTATTGATTTGCATTTAATCCGACCCTGGCCCCTTTACCCGCCCTTTACCCTTGCCGCTGGCGTAGGCCGCGGCGATGGCGCCGTTCCGATCGTCACATTGCCGCGCGAAGTCAGCGAGAGGCTTCGGGACGGGCCGACCCCGGGCTTGCGGACCGTCGCGCAGATCGCTGCCGGCAGGAACGTGGCGGCGTACTGAACCGACAAAAACGTCAGAGCCCAGGAACAGTTGCTGCTTGCGTTGTTCCCATGGCGTCGTCGCCTGGCGGTTTCCTTCGGTGACGAAGCGACTGTACGCGGCAACGGCTTCCGGCATGGTCTCGCCGAATCCTGACAGGATCCACGGCGTTGCCAACCAGTCCGGCGTAGATTCATCGCCCATCGTTGCGCGATAGTTGCTCCACGGCCAGTCTCCAGGAGTGCGTACCATTCCTGCACGAACCGGGTTGAGAACCACGTAGCGGGCGAGTTCCAGCAGGCGTCGAGCGCGCCAACTCGTTGAACCACCCACTGCGGACCGGCACGGTGGGTGGTGTGGGGGCCGGGGGAGAGAAACCTCCGGCTACTAGATTTGGGCAGCCTGCCCGTCGAAGCACTCCTTTACCATTCTCAAAAGGAGCGACGGATCAGTGCATATGGCCGAAAGACATCCTGTCACCATTGGGTTGGCGCCCCAGGGGAAGCAGCGTCTGGAATCGGTGAGCAACCCGATAACGATCTTGTCCAACCCGCTAGCAAGGCCGAGTTCTACGCACACGCCTTCATCGGGAACTCGCCCGTCGAGCACCGCCACCACAAGATCACAGCTACGAATCTGTTCAAGGTCGCAGAGCCAGACCTGATGCGCGGCATCGTCTAAGTTGATGCCCTGGGCGATCAGATCGGCCATACGCGGTCCGTCCCGATGCGGATAGAACACGCCCCACGCCGTCTCGAGCGCCCGAACGCAATGGTCATTGAATAGTCTCTCACTTTGAGAGAAGAACGGTGCCGCAAGGCGTTGGTGCACTATTAGTAATTGCTAATATTCAATGAAACTGGATTCCTCGTTTCCGGCATGAGTTCCCCCATTTCCCGTCCGTCGTCATGCAGCAGGCGCAACTTGCCCTACCCGGACCGATTGCGGCATGCCCAGGTAGGTGAAGGTGTTGATGATGGCCGCCCGAACGTGGGCTTCGTTCACTTGTCGCTCGAAGCGTCGGGAGAACAGGGTGTCCCCCAGTTGCTTGAACCGGTACATCATGTTCTCGGCAATGCTGCGTCGGTGGTATCCGCTATCGTTCTTCCAGCCGTCGAGTCCCTTGGTTTCAATTTCCTGGAGGATGACGTCGCGAGCGTGGTCGCCTCCCCACGTGACCGCACCGTCGCGTGGCGGGATGGTGGCACGCGCGTCCCGCTCGGCGATTGCCGCATGGCAGCCGTGGCTGTCGTAGGCACCATCGGCCGAGACTTGGGCGATCTCGCCTTCGATCTGGTCGAGCAGGCCGGGCAAGATTTCGCTGTCGCCCCAGGCGGTGGTGGTCACTTCAATGCCGATGATGTCCTTGGTGCTTTCGTCTACGGCCAGATGGATCTTGCGCCAGGTGCGGCGCTTGCCGACACCGTGCTGACGCACCTTCCATTCGCCTTCGCCGAAAATCTTCAGGCCAGTCGAATCGACCACCACGTGCGTCGGCCCCTGACGCGGCCGGCGCGGTATCTTCACCGAAAGCTCTCCGGCCCGTCGCGACATGTGGGTGTGGTCCGGCACCGGCAGGTCCAGGTGACACAGGCGCATCAGCGACTTGATCAGTCCTTCCGTGGCGCGGTACGGCAACTGGAACAAGGTCTTGATCGTCAGACACGTCTGAATGGCCGTCTCCGAGTACAACCCGGGCTTGCCGCGTCCGATCGGACGCGGCGGCGTCCAACTGTCCCGGATGCTCGCCTCGTCGAACCAGATCGTCAGATTGCCTCGATTGACCAGCGCCCGGTCGTACTCCGACCAGTTCGTCACCCGATACCGCTGCTTGAGGCCCACCTCGCCAGTCTCCGGCTTCACTCGCATTGCCATGCCAACCTCCTCGGACACCCACGCCCCGCCACACCCGGGATCATGCCAATATACTACACCAACGCCGTGCCGCAAAGTAAATCAGCTTGGTTTTAGCGCTCATCCTGCGGCCAGCGCCTTCAATCTCGAAGCTATATCTAGTTCTTCGTACTCCCCGAGATGTATTATCTTGCATACTGCGCGAACCACCGATGCTAATGGCCTGGAAGATGTGGACAGCTCAGTTATAGCTTTTGGATCGGGTCCAAAAAGTTGGATAAAACGTTCCTGCTGCTGTCGCAAGTAATCCAACGTAGCGCCCTTGTGACGCTCTTTCGCGCGAGCCATGAGTTCCTCTGCACTCGCAGTCAAGAGAACAATGTGTCCAGGAACCAGACGTTCGCCGGTAGCATTGGGCTGAAGAACTCCAAGATGCTCTTTCGCACGTCGAGGAACGTCGGCTACCTCAGCAAATACCAGAGGGTCGAGTGGTGTCCGGTCGCAAGCGAGGAGTAGGTCTTTGTTTGTGAGCAATCGGAAGTTCTTCCGTCGAAATTGGGTGGAGACCCAATGATCCACCTCGCGACGATCCTCATCGGAGAGAGCAGTATGCGGCCTTTCCAACAATACTGGCCTTTGGTCGACCCATTCTGCGAGAGTCGACAAGCTCTTGAGATGCTGAATGACGGAGCTCTTGCCGGAGCCAACCGCTCCCGAAAGGTAGTAGACGTAGCGCTTCTTCAGGCCGAGTCCGTCCAATCCTTCCCGGAGGTCCGCATCTGAGCAGGAAAGCAGCCGCCCGAGGCTCGCCATCCCGGCCTTGGTCAAATGTAGCGTAACGACACCATAGACATCGAAGTTCGCGAGCGTCTCTGCGTCGTTCTTATCGGGTGGCAGATCTTCATCGGCTTCGCAATACCGGACGTAGTAGTGTGCATGCCCAGGGTTACAGTGAACGTTGTGGCGAAGTAGGTGCTTTAGGGTGGAGTCTGACAAAGAAAGACCCAGAAACAGACAAGTATAGCTCGTCAGATGCGAGATCAGGGTGGCGTAGTGCCCGCTCATCACATCAATGAGCTGGTCTGCGTACTCACCTTCTGAAAAGACAATGCTTTCACTGAATCCCTCAACAAGTCGGGTTGGTAGAAAGCCGTTCGGATGATAGATCACTCCCTTGGACCGGCGGAACTGGGTCGATGGGTCCCACACTGTCTCATAGACTCGCTCGTTGCAAGCTTCCTGCTCTGCACTGTAGGTGTGCCCAAGCATTCTTTCGACGGAATCATCGAAATTGTAGTTAATGGTGAGGGGGGCGGTCTTTATCGCCTCCAAGAAGTATCCAAGATAGGGATGTGCACGGGAAAGTTGACCGGCGTCTTCGGGGATTCCGCTATACAGGGCCTCATGCAGGAGCTGGATCCAGCGGTAGCGGATCTCACGTTCTGCTTCAGCAGATGCCGCGAACCGATGCTCGACGGTCCTGCCCAGATGCTGAATAAGCGCTTGAGTCTTGATAGTTAGCGGAGCATCGGCTGGCGTGCGCGCGTCCTTAAACTCGTCGCGTCTCGCCAAGCGGTCTACAAGTTCTCTCCAGTTGGGGAAGCCCAAGTCTAAGGAAACACCGGCGCCGAGGCCGATGGCGAGGCGCCCCGCTCGCTGACGATCGCGGAGATGCATTATTGCGCGTGAATAGCGCCGTAGCACGTCAAAGTCTGGTTGTTGCAGCGCAGGCATGGGGATGAAATCCGACTATGAAATGTTAGGGCCTGACGAGCCCTAGTCTAAGGGAACGAGGTTCATTTGGAGGAGTCTCGTCACATTACGACGAAATTGGCTGCCCAACGTGGAGCTCAGGGGCGCGGAGCCGACTAGCCGGCGGAGCGTCCCTCTGGAGCGCCTTGGTCGATGATTGTGTTCGCAATGCCGAATGGAATATGAACCATCGGTATATCTCCGGCCTCGGACTCAAGATGGCTTTTTTGGTCATCGAAGAACATATGGGGCTTTAGCCGCGTAAGAATTCGATCTTTCTTCATGCCGCCCAAGAAGAATGTTTCGTTTGCGCTTACTCCCCAATGCTCCAGCGTTGTTATTACTCTCTCATGCGCTGGAGCATTTCGCGCTGTAACGATGGCTGTTCGAATAATCCGTTTGTAATCTCTATCCTTCTCTTGTTCCTTATCTTCAAGCTTTTGCATGAACGAGAGCTTCTGAAATAGATCGGCGAGTGGACCGGGCTTGTGAGGAATGTGAGCTCTTGCCACTTCATAACTGTGAAACGCGGGAAGGTTGCTTCCTCTATAGACTGACTCAGACTCGTCGTCCGCGATAACGCCATCAAAGTCGAATGCTATTCGAAGTTCTTCCTCAGATTCGTCATCGCTAACGGTGCTGGGTAAAACCGTGCCAGCCGGATATTTATTGCGGATGGCTTTCTTTACATCTTCCTCGTCGGCTGACAAGAACAGTGATGCGTTAAAGGCCGGGATGTATTCATATGGGGATTCCCCCTCCATAAATGCGGCGCGCGAGATATCTAAACCATAATGCGAAATCGAGCGAAAGACTCTCTTTCCGGTGGCCGCCGAGTTTCTAGATAAGAGAACTACTTCCACGGGCGACTGCTTCGGGAAGCGTTTATTGATATTCAAGAAGCGTCGAACAAATGGAAATGCGACCCCTTTGCCAAGGACTTTATTCAAGTTGGCTTCCTGAAATTCCTTGTACGCCTTCGGCCCATTCTCGATAAATACTGCGTGTGACTCTGAAAGATCAAAAAGTGCGCTAGAAGACACGGCGACAACCAGTTTTCTTTCAATGGGGTATGCCATTTCGTACCTTCGTCATCGAACGTGATCTAGTAGTCCCATTTGACGCAAAGCCTTGCGTCACGATGCTGGATGGCTACGCGGATTGCGGAAAAATCGCCATTGAAAACAGTGTACTGCTTCTCGGACCGGGCCACTAATGGAAACTCCGCCAGGGCCAATGTCACCCGGAAGTCCCTCGGCACGCCTTGAATGGCCCGGGGGCACCCGCTGACGGAACTGTACCACAGCTTGCAGGGACGTCCGGTGAGTGGCCTGCGGCCTTGGTCCTGCCTCGCAGGCCGGAGGCGGACAAAGGATCGATCGTCGGTGAACCTAGATTCCGCTGTTGGCCCTCGAGCAGATTTGGCGAACGCGTGGAGTAGCAAGGGTTTGCGGCCGACTCTTGGCAACTGCGCTACAGTTACCCTTAGGTGGCTCCGAGGGGCTCGAAAAATCCAATGTGCATCGCGGGTTAGCTTCCGTCCTTGCCTTCAACGGAGGAGTCTAGGGTGAAGGTTCCGCCATGGCCCAGACCCCACCGGGCGTATGGCGCGCTCGTCCAGTCAGCTCGGCCGCCGGGTGCGACGGGGAGGTCCGCCACCAGTGGAGAAAAGAAGTGCCGACGCGTTGCCGGGCACGGCCGACGGGCACGCTGGTGGCACGAATCAATCGCTGCTCAGGCTGGCGAGAACCGACAGATCGCCGCGCCGCAATTCCGCCCAGACCGGGCTGAGGTCGGTGCCGGCCTGGACGACGCGGGTGAAGTCCTTGGCCGAACGCGGCGGCCCGACGTAGAGGGCACCGACCAGCACTCCCTGGCGCAGGATCAGGCGCCACCATGCCGCATCGTTCGGTGCCGCGGTGTATTCCTCATCGCCGGGCCGGGCGGAGATTTCGCCGAAGCTGCGCAGGTCGATACCGTCGCACTTGAGCTGGAGGACGATGCGCGGCGCCTGATAGGGCTGCCCCTGGCCGAGCACGGCGCCGGCGGCCGTGGCGGCCTGGGCGGCGCCGACTGTCCAGAGCCCACCGACGGCACCGGGCAGTTCGGCGACATCGCCGACGGCGAAGATGTCGGGGTCGCTGGTGCGCATGCTGGAGTCGACCTTGACGCCGCGTCCCACTTCCAGGCCGGCCGCCCGCGCCAGTTGGGTATTGGTGCCGATGCCGAGGCAGGCGACGAACACGTCCGCGCGGGCGCAGGGTCCATGCGCCAGCCAGGCGGCGCGCAGCGTCTCGCCCTGGCCTTCCCAGCGGCTGATGCTGACGTCGGTCAGCACCTCGATGCCGATGCCTTCCAGGTAGCTGGCCAGTCGGGCAGCCCCCTGGTGGTCGAGCTGGGCGTTCATCAGCCGGTCCGAGCGCTGCAGGAGGGTGACGTGCAGCCCCAGGTGGTGCAGGGCGTCGGCCGCCTCGACACCGAGTACGCCGCCGCCGACGACCAGCGCCCGGCGTGCGCGGCGGAGCTGAACGTAGTTGCGCAGCGCCTGGGCATCCTCTGCCGAGCGCAGGACGAAGGCATTGTCGAACGCCAGGAAATCCGGGTCCGGCGTCGTGCAGTGGGCGCCGGTAGCGAGGATCAGCTTGTCGTAGGGCAGACTTTCGCCGGTGGCGAGCAGCACGCTCTTGCTCTGCCGGTCCACGGAGCGGGCGATCGAGTTGCGCCAGACCTCGACGCGATTCTTGGTGTACCAGTTGTCCGGGATGAGTTGCAGTCCGTCCATGCCGGTGCGCCCGTAGATCAGCCGGCCGATGGCCATGCGGTTGTAGAAGTGGAGCGGTTCGCTGGTGATCATGTCGATCTGCAGCGAGGCGCTGAGACGGCGCAGTTGTTCGGCGGCGCTGGTGCCGGCGATGCCGTTGCCGATGATCACGACGCGGGAAACGCCGCAGGCGACGGCATGGTCGACTTCCGGCGCGGCTGGCGCCGCCTGGCTTTGTTCCGGCCCCGCAGAGGTCGGGTCGCGGTCGATGACTACCGGGCCGCTGACTCGGCACATGCACGCCAGACGTGCCTTGCCTTCGAGTCCGAGTCGCCGCAGCGTCGCCAGCTCGTCGTCGCCGGCAGGCGACAGATGCTTGCCACCTTCGCACACCACCACGGCGTCGGCGCCGCAGAGCCCGGCGCGGCAGCCGTAGTTGATCTTGAGACCGGCGCTTTCGATGGCATCGAGTAGCGTCGCGCCTTTCGGGACCGGGAAGGCGACCTTCGTCTCCCGGTCGGTGACCTCCGCTCCCTGCTTGCCACCGAAGCGGGTAAGCATCTGGGTCTTGCGGCTCGGTTCCGCTGCGCGCTCGGCGGGCTGCGCCGAGGCTTTTCGGAACAGGCCTTCGGCGTGCAGGCTGGCGCCGAGGAGCACCAGTCCACCGACCACGCCGACGCCACGGCTGGCCGTCGTCAGCCACTCGGGCGCCGCGAAGGACAGGAAACCGGACAGGGTGCCGAGCACGATCGGGCCGGCAAACCAGTAGAAGACGGCGAGCGCAACGGCCGCGAAAACGGCCGCGACGCGATGCGGCGACAACGGGAAGCAACTGGTCGCGATGGCATAGAGGCCGGCGGAGGCGCAGCAGGCGGCGAGGAGGATCGCGAGATACAGTTCGTAGCCATAGGACTGCGTCGGCCCCTGCAGGAAATAGGCGCCGATCAGCCCCGGCAGCAGGCCGATGAACAGCCGCCGTTGGCTCGCGTAGCGCGCGTCGGAATCGACGAGGTCGGCGAAGATGGCGCCGCGCGGATTGAAGTCGTAGCAGTTCTTCTGGCAGCCGACGCAGGTCGGGCAGTAGCCGTTCGGCACGACGACCAGCGGTGCCTGCCCATAAGTGCGCTGGATCGGTCCGAGCGGGCAGAAGGTGCCGCACCAGCCGCTGCGCCCGGCGAAGACCAGACCGCCGACGAAAGCCAGAATGAGGACGCCGACGATGCCGGCGGCTACCAGACCGCCTGAGTGGTTCAGAAGTGGCGAGCGGGCGGCGACGCAGGCGAGGAAGATGCCGACGGCGACGAGAAAGGCATGGTTCTTCCACTTGGCGGGTAGCGGCTGGTTGCGGCTGCTGCCGGTCATGCGTGGAACCTGGTTGACGAAGGCCATCGGGCAGACCTGACGCCAGAGGCCCGGCGCGATCACCAGCAGCGCCGGCAGCACCGGGATCGCCAGGCCCCACCAGAGCTTGAGTCCGACGGCGGGGTCAACCGTCAGCAGCGCGGCGAAGCCGAGGGTGACGAGCAGGGTGAGGACGCGGAGTACCTGCCATGCCGGCTTGGGCAGGGCGGAGGTGCGCTTGGTGTAGTTGGCGAAGAACAGCTCTGGGCTCATGGCATGGCTCTGTCGGTGGAGTCTCAACAGGCCGCCTCGAGCTGGCGCAGGCGCCGGCTCGTGTAGGCGGCGAGATCCTGGAGCAGGGAGATCGCCAGTGAGGGCTTCCAGGCAGCCAACTGCGCGAAGGCGGCGCGCCGCAAGGCGAGGACCTGGGTGCTTTCCAGGGCTGTCGCGGCAATCGCGCTGGCTTCGCCATCGAGGAAGGACGAGATGCCGAAGGCCTCGCCTTCGCGCAGGCGATCCACTTCCCGCTCGCCCTTGCCGGCTTCGCCGGCGGTGATCCGGACGCTGCCGGAGACGATGATCAGCAGGGCATCGCTGCGCTCGCCGACGGCGACGATCCGGCTGCCGGTGGCAAAGCGCAACTCGGCGACGAAACTGTCGAGGCTGTCGAGTTCCTCGTCCGAGAACTCCCGCAGGACCGGCCGCAAGCCGGCCGGGGCGACGCGTTCGGTGACCTGTTCGTTCGGGTCGGTGTAGCTGAAGAACTTCATCGGAGCCTCCCTGCGCCGGCATGCCGGCGCTGATCGTTGAATGGCGAAAAGCGAGTCCTGAACGCAGCGCATCACGATCAGGGGCGAATGGTCCGGCGGCGTCCCGGCTCCCTGTCGTCAAGCACTTGCGCCCGGGCGTGGCAGCGCAAGGGGGAGCGGTTGGCGAGTCGCCGACGTACCGTCCGCATCACTTGCCCTGCGGCTTGTCGGCGCCGGCGGTTTCGCTGGTGAAGGTCTCGACAAAGGAAGCGAGGGCTCGGTGTGGCTGCACCGGCGGGCGGCTGTTCCAGCGCTCGACATAGAGGTCCCAGAGCCGCGCCTTGCGCGAACTCAGCAACTGGCCGATGCGGTTCTCTGCCGCTGCCGCCTTGTCGATGGCCTCGGGGGCCAACTCGCTGGCCAGTACCTGGCTGGCCGCACGGATCGCCGCATCGGTCTGCCGCAGGTGCTGACCGAGTTCCGCCAGGCTGCTCTGGAACGACTGGTGGCTGTCCAGGTACGCTCGCCGGGGCGGCCCGAAGAGGACGCGCAGGGCCTCTTCGCTGGTCGGCATGATGGCCAGCGGATTGCTGGCACCCGGCTGGGCACGTCCGCCGGGTGGCTGGTCGAGGGCGGCCTGGCGCAAGGCGAGCAATTGCCGCACTTCGTCGGTGACCAGGAGGATCAGTTGTCCCAAGCGTTCGCCGAGCGCGGCGGCATCGGCTTCGTCGAGGTCTTCAGCCGATAGCCCCAATCCTCTGGCGATACCGACCAGAACGGGGTCGCTGGCCGGCGCGCGGGCGAGCCCTTGCGTGCCGTCAGCGGCAGTGGGCGGGGGGAGGGCGGCGGCAGCGGCGGGTTCGCTGGCCGCCAGGGTGGCGGCCGGATCGGTGGCCGGCACGGCTGGCGGCGGCGTCTTGAGTACGCGTGCGAGGCGAGTCACACCGTCGTCGTGGGCGGCGGGATCGGTCGCCGGGCGCCGCTCGGATCCGTGCTCGGCGGCTGCCCGGGACGCCGGCGGCAGGGCAGGGGGCGGCAGGTCGGCGAGCAGCGCTGCCGGGTCGCCGCCGCGGCGTGCGCCGCCGGGGCGGGGTGGCGACGCCGGGGGACGCGGCGCTGCGGTAGCGGCAGGCACGGGCGCGTTGCTGGCGTCGGCGGCAGTTGCAGGCGGGGCGGCGTTCGCCAGTCCGCTGATGCGTGCGGCGACCAGATAGGGACCGATCACCAGGCGGTCGCCATCGCGCAGCCGGTAGCTGCCGGCGATACGCTCACCGCTGTCATTGACGAAGGTGCCGTTGGCCGAGTTGTCCTCGAGTACGAAAGCGTCATCGGCGAAGCGGATCGTGCAATGGTTGCGCGAGATGCCGCCGCTCCGGTCGGGTAGCGTCCAGTCGGCGCTGTCGTCCCGGCCGATCCTGAGCACGCCGACACGGCCCAGCGTCGCCGTTGGAGAATGCTGACCGGCGGGCGCCGGCGTGTTCGCGAGCGTCAGATCGAGCCGGGGCTCGCTGGTCGACCGGGCGACCAGACGCGTCTTGTCGTCCTGCGCGGCCGGGTCGCTTTCGTCGTTCAGTTCGACCCGGATGAGGTAGGCGCCGACCAGCAAGCCTTCGCCATCGCGCAGGGTATGCGGGCTGCTCAGCCGGGTCGTGCTGCCGTCGACGAAGGTGCCGTTGGTCGACAGGTCGTAGAGCAGGTAGGCCTGCGCCGATCGACGAATCTCGCAATGCTTGCCGGACATCAATCGACTGGGGTCGGGTAGCGTCCAGTCCAGTCCCTGCGCGCGGCCTATGCTGAGACTGTCGCGGTCGCCGAACTCGACGCTCGCGGTGCTTGTGGCCGGCAGACCCGTTGCGTTCTCCAGCGTCAGGCGAAGCTTCATGAGAAATCCCCGGAAAGTGGTCGAATCGGTGCAGCGACGGCAAGGTGGCGGTCGCTCCGGCGAGCAGGTGGCGACGCTTCTGGCGACGCTTCTGGCGCGCTTCTGGCGACGCTTCTGGCGCGCTTCTGGCGCGCTTCTGGCGAATTCTCAGACAAAGGGCTTGTCCGGAGCAAGTGCTTTCCTGCGTGAGGCGTGCGACGCTCACGCATCGGCATGGCCCGCGATCGAACGGCTGGTGGCCGCCCGACGACGCCGACGCCGACACTTGTCTCTCCTCGACGTGCCGATTTTCGCGATCACGCCCGGGATACCCGAATGGCATTTGACGCCGGGTGCCGAGGTCGGGGATACTGCGGCTTGTGCGATTGCCGGGCCAGGGGGGCGCAGACCGCGGCAGATGTCGGTGGCTGCAGGTGTTGCCGCCTCGCCGATGGCAGGCAAGTGTCGAAGCGAATTGCCGAGGCGGGAGACGGAACCAATGGACAAGATCAATCTACTCTACGCAAGAAACCTGATCACCAGAAAAACGGCGGTTGTGCAGCAGGAATTGTCGTTCGTCGTGCTGGTCGAAAACCTGTCATACGACAAGAGCATCGACGTCGTGTGGGCCGGCGAAGACGGTGTCTGGCACACCCTGCCGGCGTCCTATCACAGCAGCGCCGAGCGGCAGCGGGAATACTGGGTCGCGCGGACGGTATTGGCCCTGGCGCCGGACAGGTCCCTGCCGGGAAACGTCGATTTCGCCTTGCGTTATCGAGCGCTCGGCAAGGAGTACTGGGACAACAATCACGGCACGAACCACGCCATTCAGGCCGACTCGGGAATCGCGCCAGGGCCTGGCCGGCCGGTCGTCAATAGTGGCTTCGAGGCCAGCCTGGCGGACGGCGAGACGCTGGTTCCGATCGCGGTAGCAGTGGATGACAAGCTGGCGGCGACGACGGTGAGCATTCACTGGACCAGCGACAACTGGAAGACGACGCAGCAATCGCCCTGCCGATTTGCGCGCGACTACTGGGACGAGACGTTTCTCAGCAACGCCCGCAATCCGAACCACTACGGCTACCAGATCTGGAACGGCGCGCTGAGGGCGGGCGACGCCTTTCGCATCGAGTACAGGATTCGTTGTGAAACCCGCCAGGGAATCGTCTGGGACGACAACTTCGGCAAGAGTTATGCGCTCCAGCGCCCGGCGCTGAAAGTGCTGATCCTCAACCTGCATTGCTGCCAGGAAGACAACCAGGACTACAAGCTGTCGCAGATCGCCAAGGCGATTGGCGACCTGGACGTCGATATTGTCTGTCTGCAGGAGGTGGCGGAACTCTGGAACGAGGGTCGTGGCGACTGGCAGACGAATACGGCGCGGATCATCAATGAACGCCTCGGGACGCCCTATCACCTTGTGACCGACTGGTCGCATCTGGGCTTCGGGCGCTATCGGGAAGGCGTGGCGCTGCTCAGCCGTCACCCGATTCGCAAGCATGCGGCGCGCTACGTCTCGGCCAGCCACGATCCTTACAGCATCCACTCGCGCAAAGTCGTCATGGCACAGGTCGAGGTGCCCAGTGTCGGTTTGCTCAATGTCTTCTCGTCGCATCTGAGCTGGTGGGACGACGGGTTTCCGGAGCAGTTCGAGAATCTCCGTCGGTGGGCGGGCGAAGAACACACCAGTCAGGTCACGGCGACCATGCTTGGCGGCGATTTCAACATCAAGGCCGGTTCGAACGGCTACCAGCTTGTCGTCGCCTCGAACGAGTTTGATGACCAGTTCCTGTCGGCGCGATCGCCACAGACCTTCCACAAGATCTTCGAAGTCCGGGATTTGCCGTGGAGCCATGATCTCGACGACGACCATCGCATCGACTACGTGTTCTTGCGCAAGGGCAGCGCGCTGCGCGTCACCTCGGGTCGGGTCGTGTTCACCGACCAGGACTACGGGACAGTCTCCGATCACCCGGGCTATCTGATGACCTTCGTGCCGAAGTGACTGGCCGGCACGTGCGGGGACCATCCGGCGCGGGCGCACTCGATGGACATTGAACAACACAGCTTCTTCTGATCAGGCCATGAAAACAGCAGAGAATTATGCAGTGCCGGTGCACGGGAATCTCGGTGGTTCCTTCGTGCGGGTGAATGACTTCAACGAGAAGTTCTATCTTCGCTGGGGCAAGATCAGCTTCGATGTCTGGCATGGTGTGCAGGCCAACGTCAAGCTCATCCTGAGGGTCTATCGGGAACACAACATCTGCGAGACCTACGTCGTCGACACCGATCCCTACGACATCCACTGGGACCACCACAAGCGACGTACGCGCGACTTCTACATTCATCCCTTCTCGAGCAGCTTCGGGCACACCACCTGTGTCAAGTTCGCTTACGTGGTGCACCTCGGCGAGCACTCGATCCCCTCGCAACTCGAATACATCTTCATGGATGGCCACCAGGTAAGCGAAGGCCATCCCCAGTACCGAAGAATCACCTCCGACTGGGCAACCGGCAACAGCTATCGTACCCACGAGCTGAAGGCCTGGGAACTGCAGAGCGACGTCGATTGGTACAACCACCACTTCGAATCGCTGCGTCTGATCCCCAAGTTCACCAAGGGACAGCAGTATCATCCCTATCATCCCAAGCGCTTCATCCACGACCACATCGACAAGGTTATCCACAGCAAGTGGGCGCATCCCGAGCGCCTGTGCACCATCAAGGTCAGCGTGGATTGCATCGACGACAACGACTTCACCCATCACCTGGTGCATGCCCACAACAATGGCGTCTGCGTTCAGTGCATTGTCGACTGGCGCAAGATGACGCTCACCAACAGCCCCAACTATGCTCGCCTGAAGCGCGCCGGCATCGAACTGCTGGGGGTGGTGTGTACGCCGCGCCACCACCTGATCGAAGTCGATCCGGACATGCACACCAAGTTCATCATCTTCAATGATGAGGATGCGATCCTCGGTTCGTTCAACATCACCTTCGACCGGTGGTGGGCGAACTGGGAGTCGGGGATGACCTTCCACTCGCGGGGCGTCTGCCGGCTGCTCGACAACGTTTTCCAGAGCGAGCGCGGTGGCGTGAACCAGAAATACGGCATCGACCCGTTCAGTCACTTCAACCTGCTCTACACCTTCGGTCGGCATGCCCTGCTCGACGGCAAGTATTACCGGCCGCATCAGGCGATCCTCGCGGAAATCCACCGCGCCAGGCATTCGATCAAGCTGGTCCTGTTCCTGATTGGCGACCTTCTCGGCGAGCACGGCGACAGCGTCATCGATGCCCTGATACACGCCAAGCACCGCGGTGTCTACGTGCATATTCTGCTCAACGGCCACCTCGCGCGGCAGGGGCGGGTCGGCATCGAGCGGTCCATGCACGATGAACTGCATCGGCCGCTGCTGCCGGCCGCGCAACGCCTCAGGGACGCCGGCGTGGCGGTCGGTCTGGTCTACGGGCAGGAGGATCACCCGGTGCCGTATTCGCCGATTCATTCGAAGTACTGCATCATCGATGATGCGACAGTCATCGAAGGCAGCTTCAACTGGTACAACACCTCGGTGTTCTCCCACGACCTGATGGTTCTGGCCACCAATCGCGACGTGGCGCAAGCCTACCTGCACGAGTTCGAGCAGATACAGCGCCTGTTCCGGATCTACTGACAGCGAAACGGCAGCACGGCATGATGGCCGACAGAGTCTGGTTGAAGAGCTATCCGGCTGGCGTGCCGGCCGATATCGACGCCGACCGCTACCGGTCGATTGCCGATCTGTTCGAGCAGATCGTCGGCCGCTATGGCGACCGACCCGCCTTCCACAATCTTGGCCGGACGCTGAGCTACTCCGAACTGGAAAAGCTGTCACGCGACTTCGCTGCTTTCCTGCAGACCCTGCCGGGGATGGGCAAGGGCGAGCGCGTCGCCATCATGTCGCCGAACGTGCTGCAATACCCGGTCGTTCTGTTCGGCATCCTGCGGGCCGGCATGACGGTGGTGAACGTGAACCCGCTGTACACGCCGAAGGAACTCGCGCACCAGTTGCGGGACTCCGGCGCCCGGGCCATCGTCGTCATCGAGAATTTCGCGGCGACGCTGGAGAAAGTCTGGCAGGACACGCCGGTCGAACACGTGATCACGACGCAGATCGGCGATATGCTGCCGATCCCGCGGCGTTGGCTGGTGAACTTCGTCATCAAGACCGTCAGGAAAATGGTTCCCGCCTGGCGTATCGACGCTGCCATCCCGCTGCTTGACGCGCTCGCCCGCGGTGCCGCGGCGCCCTTTGCGCCTGTCCGCGTGGCGCCCGACGACCTTGCCTTCCTGCAGTACACCGGTGGCACCACGGGCGTTTCGAAGGGAGCGATGCTCAGTCACCGCAACATGCTTGCCAATCTCGAGCAGACCGGCGTCTGGATTTCGGGAAGCTTCCAGGAAGGCCGCGAGATCATCATCGCGCCCTTGCCGATGTATCACATCTTCTGCCTTACCTCGACGCTATCCTTCATGAAGTGGGGCAGCCTGAGCGTGCTCATTACCAATCCGCGCGACATGCCGGCGCTGGTGCGGGAACTGGGACAGTGGCGGTGGAGCGCCATGAGCGGCGTCAATACGCTGTTCAACGGCCTGTTGCACACGCCCGGCTTCGAGGCGCTCGATTTTTCTTCCGTGAAGGTGGTGATCGGCGGCGGCGCGGCGGTGCAGAAACCGGTCGCCGAGCGCTGGAAGGCGGTGACCGGGCACTATGTCACCGAAGCCTATGGCCTGACCGAGGCCTCGCCGGGGGTCAGCGCGAATCCGGTGGAGACGCCGTGGAACGGCATGATCGGTCTGCCCTTCCCGTCGACCGAGATCTCGATTCGTGACGATGACTTCAAGCTGTTGCCGCTGTGGACAGGCGAGGGCGAGATCGAGAAGTGCACGGGCGAGATCTGCGTCCGCGGTCCGCAGGTGATGACAGGCTACTGGGGCAACCCGGAGGAAACGGCCAAGGTGCTCCAGGAAGGCTGGCTGAAGACGGGCGACGTTGGCCACATGTCCAGCGCGGGCTTCGTCACCATCACCGATCGCAAGAAGGACATGATCCTGGTGTCGGGCTTCAATGTGTACCCGAACGAGATCGAGAGCGTCGTGGCCTCGCATCCGGGTGTCCTCGAATGCGGGGCGGTCGGCATTGCCGACGAACGAACCGGCGAGGCGGTGAAGGTGGTGATCGTCAGGAAGGATCCCTCGCTGACCCCGGAAGCGGTGGTCGAGCATTGCCGGGGCCAGCTTACCGGCTACAAGCTGCCACGCCAGGTCGAATTCCGCGACGTCCTGCCGAAGTCGCCGATCGGCAAGGTGCTGCGTCGCGACCTGCGCGAGCCGCCGCACACGTAGTCCCGCCAGCCGCCTTGCCGCGCCCGGCGGCAACCCTCAGACCCGGACGATGCGCACGCTGTCGGTGCTGCCGGCACGTGGCCCGGCCGATCCGAAGACCACGGCGACGAGATCCCCGTCGCGCACCATGCCGGCAGTGCGCGCCGCCGCGATTGCCAGTTGCAGTTGCTCCTCCCTGGGATTTTCCGGGACCAGCAGCGGCTGGACGCCCCACACCAGGCTGAGCCCGCCCAGCACCGGGTTGGCGGTCGCGATGCCGGCGATTGGCACCTTCGGCCGGAAGGCGGCGACGCGATGCGCCGTCTGACCGCTGCGCGTCGGGCACAGGATCGCCGCGACGCCGAGATCCTCGGCAGCTTGCACGGCGGCGTGGGCGACCGCCCAGGCCACGCGGTCGGCATCGGCACCGACGATGGCAGAGGGGTCGACGCGGTCGTGCGGCCAGCCCTCGGCCGACTCCGCGACTTCGCTCATCATGCGCACGGTTTCGTTCGGGAACAGCCCGACCGCCGTCTCCTCCGACAGCATCAGGGCATCCGTCCCGTCGAGCACGGCGTTGGCGACGTCATTCACCTCGGCGCGCGTCGGCAGGGGCGAGCGCGTCATCGACTCGAGCATCTGCGTGGCGGTGATCACCGGTTTACCGGCCATGTTGCACAGACGGATGATCTCCTTCTGGAGCAGCGGTACGCGTCGCGCCGGCATCTGGATGCCGAGGTCGCCGCGGGCGACCATGACCGCGTCGGCGGCGTTGATGATTCCGGCGAGGTTGTCGACGGCCGCCGCGGTCTCGATCTTCGGCACCAGCGCCGGCCGCACGCCGCGCCGGGGGAGCATGGCGCGCACGCGTTCGACGTCTTCGGCCCGCCGCACGAACGACAGGCCGAGGAAGTCCACCTTGGCGGCTATGGCCATCTCCAGCGCCAGAGCGTCGCGTTCGGTGAATGGATCGACGTGTGCCTCGGCGCGCGGCAGGTGCATGCCCTTGCGTGAGCGCAGGGTGCCGCCGCGCACGACCTCGGTGCGCACATCGCTGCCCAGCGATTCGAGTACGCGCAGCACGATCGCCCCGTCGGCGAGGTAGACTTCGTCGCCCCGGCGCGCCCACTGCGCGAGTTCCGGCAAGGTCGTCGCGACATGATGCACGTCGCCCATGCCGTCGTCGGTGGCGGTGAGCAGGAACTCCTGGCCGGACTCCAGTTCCACGGCGTCGCCGACGACGAGGCCGGTCCGGATCTTCGGCCCGGGCAGATCGACCAGCACACCGACGCTGCGGCCGAGGGAACTGGCAATCTCGCGCACCAGCCGGGCATTGTTGCTGTGCGTCTCCATGTCCGAGTGCGCAGCGTTCAGCCGCACCACGTCGACACCGGCTGCCAACAGTTGCCGCAGGTTCTCCGGTGCGGAGGTGGCGGGGCCGATGGTGGCGACAATTTTCGTTCGGCGCATCACGTACTCCTCGATCGCCTCGACATTGGGTCGCGAACTCCCCGCGGGGGCGATCTGCCGCGGGTAATCGCCCGATGCTAACCGGAGCTTCGACGAAAAATCGGCAAGTATAGGTAGCGCCGGCGGCCGCAGTCAATGCACGGGTGCCGGTGGCAAGCTGTCGACGCCTCAGGCGCGGCGTGCCGGGCCGCGCCGCCGGGATTCGGCGGTGGTCGCCTGATGGCGGGGCAGGCAGACCAGCGAGCCGCGAATTCGGCCGGCATGCGCCGGTGCATCAACGCCGTACCGACGCCTCACTCATCGCTGACGCGTACCAGTACCTTGCCGGTGTTGGTGCCGGCAAACAGCTTGCCGAGCGCCGCGGGCGCCTGTTCCAGCCCCTCGGTAACGTCCAGTCGGTATTTCATCCGCCCGGCCAGGTGCCAGGCGATCAACTTCTCCGCCGCTTCGGCAGCGCGGTCCAGATAGTCGAGCACGATGAAGCCCTGGATCCGGCCGCGCTGCATCAGCAGCCTGGCAAGGTTGGCCGGTCCGGGTTCCGGCGCCGTCGCGTTGTACTGCGAGATCATCCCGCACAGCGCAATGCGGGCGCCGAGATTGATTCGGCCGAGGACCGCATCGAGCGTGCGGCCGCCGACGTTCTCGAAATCGACGTCGACGCCGTCGGGGCACGTCCGCTGCAGCCCGGCGTCTATGTCCTCCGCCTTGTAGTCGATGACCGCGTCGGCTCCGAGTTCGTCGCTCAGCCAGCGGCATTTCTCGGCGCCCCCGGCGATGGCCACCACGCGCATGCCCAGGTTCTTGCCGATCTGCACGGCCAGCGAGCCGACCGCGCCGGCGGCTGCGGAAACCACCAGGGTTTCGCCCGCCCTGGCCTGTGCGACATCCGTCAGACCGAAATAGGCGGTCAGGCCGATGTGGCCCAGCAGGCCGAAGTGCGCGCTCAATGGTAGCGGGATCGGCGGCAGCTTGCTCAGTGCCCTGGCCGGGCTGAGACAGTAACGTTGCCAGCCGAGCATGCCTTGCACGAGGTCACCGGCTTGCAGGCTGGCGTCGCGCGACTCCTCGACGCGGCCGATGCCGATGCCGCGCATGACCTCGCCGAGTTCGATCTTCGGCAGGTAGCTGTCGGCGTCGTTCATCCAGATGCGGTTGGTCGGGTCGATGGACAACCAGATGTTGCGCACTCGTACCTGGCCTGGAGCGAGATCCGGTAGGGTGCTCTCGCGCCACGTGAAGTCGGCCGCGGTAGGCAGGCCCACTGGCCGCGCTGCCAGATGCCAGGCGGCGTTGGCTGTGTGGGTAATCGTGCTCATGTGGTCTCCTTCTTTCGTCGAGTCGAGCGGCAGAATTCGCCATGCCTGCGCCACAAGTGTGCTGTTGTTCGCCTTGTCGTCACGGTTCTGGTTGAGCGCCATCGCCGATGTACCGATCGCAAGCTGACGGGCCGGACCAGTGCTGGCGTGCATGGATGACGCACGATTACTTGCAGATGTCGGAATATCTTACACTCTGCCGGTCGTTGCGAGAAGCATTCGCACGGACGATGTTATAGGACGTTGTATCCATAGGAAAACCATACTAATGGTATAACTATTGCTTGCCTTGGTGGCAGCACCAGGACATACATTTGATGCGATCGGTGCCATGGTGGAGGGAGCAGGATTCATCGCTTGTCGACGCTCTGCCCTCCTTTCTTGGGGAGGTTCTCGTTCTCAGGCCTTCGGCTGTTTGACTTGCTTGGCAGGGGTCGCCTGTCTGCGGTTCCCCAGTTCGGAGAGAAGCGTGGCCGGCCCGAAGCACGAAGCGGGAGCGCCGACCACAAGTTTGGAATTGAAGGACAAACGAAAGGACAGATGGTATGAACAAGCGTAGCAGCTTACTCCGCGCTACCGCCTCGGCGCTGTTGGTGGGCGCGATCGCGGGCAGTCCCGCCAGTGCGGCGGTCATCACCTTTGACACGCTCGTTTCGGGCGTGACCAGCTATGGCTATGACGGCGACGCCGATGGTATCAACGACGTCATTTTCAGTACGACCGATCCCTTCGGATTCAACACTGCCGGTCCGGGCAGCAATATGACCTACATCCATGAACCGGGGATTGAAGGAACATCACTGCTGAACCCGGACCTGCGGGTCGATTTTCTCCGCCGGGCTACGGGATCACTGACCTTCGGCTATGCGCTGGACTCGTCGGTATCGGCCCCAGCGTATTTCGCCAGTATCAGGGTGTTCGATACGGCTGGCGTTGAGATCGCTAGTGCATCACAGCAGGGCGCTTTCACCACCACCGTCCCGCCTGCCGGCCTGAGCTCGTTTCCAGAAGGCGAGGTTTCCGTGAGTTTTGCTGGGGAGGCCGCGTATGCAATCTTTGATTTCACATCGGAGTTCGGTCGTTACATTGTCGACGACGTCGCCGGCACCTTCGGCAGCACCGAGCGTCCGCCCCTTCCAGAACCGGCCACCCTGGTCCTTCTTGGCGTCGGCCTCGCAGGACTGGGCCTCAGTCGGCGAATGAAGAAGGGATAGCCGGTGGCCCGCGATCTACGGACGTCGCGGCGTTCGCGTTGCTATCTCATGAACTTGGACTCTGCTAGCTCTCTTCGCTAGGTAGCGTCGCCGTCGGACACCAGGGGCCGGGTCTACACAACCCGGCCCCTGGAATGCTCGCTGCGCTACTCTTCCCTGACGTGCGCTTCGGCTTCTGCGGCCGTCTCGTAGCTGCGGGCGGCGATCTTCCGCTTCTCGAGTGCTTCGCCGAGCTTGGCGCGCAGGAAGGTGTTGGAGGTGAACCGCGTCACGTTGTGGTAGTAAGCCTCGACCACCTCCTTGACCATGTCGATGTAGTCGTCGACAAGTTCGGGCAGGATCGAAAAGCGGTCGTAGTTGACGATGGCGTAGACTTTGTGGCCGACGGGCAGGAGCTTTTCCCCGACGGCCTGGCGAACCCGGTCGATGTCGCTCTGGCTGCGGATGCTCAGCCCCTCGAAGTTGAGGAAGAAGAGATTCTTGGCGGCATCGTACGAGAGGCGGTCGGCCATCGGCATCTCGAGCATTGCCGGCCGCAGCTTCATCGCTTCCTCGCGGAAGATCCGCGCGTCCATCAGCGCGGGTTCGCCGTGCATGACCGGAACGAAGTCCATCCGGTCGAGGATGTCCTTCTGGAGATCGATGCCGGGGGCGATCTCGATCAGTTCCAGGCCTTGCGGGCAGAGTCTGAAGACACAGCGTTCGGTCACGTAAAGGACGCTCATGCCTCTTTTCAGTGCCTGCGGGCCGCTGAAGGTCCGATGCTCGACTTCGTCGACGAACTTGCGTGCCTTGCCGTCCTCGAGGATGCGCAATTTGCCGTCCACGAGCGCGATCTCCAGGTTGCCGGCCGTGAAGGTGCCGACGAAGACGACCTTCTTCGCGTTCTGCGAGATGTTGATGAAGCCGCCGGCTCCGGCCAGGCGCGGTCCGAACTTCGAGACGTTGAGGTTGCCCTGGCGATCCGCCTGCGCGAGGCCGAGAAACGCGATATCGAGGCCGCCACCGTCGTAGAAGTCGAACTGGCTCGGCTGGTCGATGATCGCCGCGGCATTGGTGGAGGCGCCGAAATTGAGGCCGCCGGCCGGGATGCCGCCGATCACGCCGGGCTCGGCGGTCATCGTCATCAGGTCGGAAATCTTCTCCTCGGCAGCGATGTTGGCGACGCCTTCGGGCATGCCGATGCCGAGGTTGACGATGGCGTTGGCCCTGAGTTCGAGCGCCGCCCGGCGCACGATGATCTTGCGCTCGCTCATCGGCATCGCCGCTATCGCCGACAGCGGCACGCGGATCTCGCCAGCGAACGCCGGGCTGTATTGTTCGGCGAAGGTCTGCATGTGGTACTCGGGCTTCTCGGCGACGACCACGCAATCGACGAGGATGCCGGGAATCTTGACCTGCCGCGGGTTGAGCGTGCCACGCTCGGCGATACGTTCGACCTGCACGATGACAATGCCGCCCGAGTTGCGGGCCGCCATGGCGATGGCCTGTGCCTCGAGCGTCAGTGCCTCCTTCTCCATCGTCACGTTGCCATCCGGGTCGGCGGTGGTGCCGCGGATGATGCCGAGGTTGATCGGGAAGGCCTTGTAGAACAGGTACTCCTCGCCATCGATTTCCATCACCCGCACGATATCGTCGGTGGTCTGGGCGTTCAGCTTGCCACCGCCAAAGCGCGGGTCCACGAAAGTGCCCAGGCCGACGCGGGTAATGGTGCCGGGCTTGCCCGCGGCGATATCGCGGAAGAGGTGGGTGATCACCCCCTGCGGCAGGTTGTAGGCCTGAATGCGATTCGCTACTGCCAGTTGCTGGAGCTTTGGAACGAGTCCCCAGTGACCACCGATGACGCGGCTGACCAGACCATCGTGGCCGAGGTGGTTGAGTCCGCGCTCCTTGCCGTCGCCCTGTCCGGCCGCATACACCAGGGTCAGGTTGCAGGGGCGGCCAAGACCGTTGACGTCCTCGCTTTCGCCTTCGAGGAAGAGTTCTTCGAGGGCAACCGCGACATTCTCGGCGAACCCGATGCCGACGAAGCCGCCGGTAGCGACGGTGTCGCCGTCCTGGATCAGGCGCACCGCCTCGCGTGCGGAAACCACCTTTCCGGTATCGGAGGCGCGCAAGGACGAGGCCATGGGATGACTGGCAAGAGGCATGACTGGTCTCCAGAGCAGAAATGGTGGGCGGGAAGTGTCAGACGATTCCGGTGGCGTAGTACACGGCGATGATCACGAACACGGCCATGGTCTTGATGCAGGTGATCGCGAAGATGTCCTTGTAGGATTGCTTGTGGGTCAGGCCGGTCACGGCCAGCAGGGTGATGACGGCACCGTTGTGCGGTAGCGTGTCCATGCCGCCGGACGCCATCGATGCCACGCGGTGGAAGACCTCGAGCGGAATGCCGGCGGCGTGGGCGTTGGCGATGAAGGTTTCCGACATGGCGGCCAGAGCGATACTCATGCCGCCCGACGCCGAGCCGGTGATGCCGGCCAGCGCAGTGACGGTGATCGCTTCGTTGACCAGCGGGTTGGGAATCGCTCCCAGCGCGTTGGCGATGACCAGGAAGCCCGGCAAAGCGGCGATGACCGCGCCGAAGCCGTACTCCGAGGCCGTATTGATCGAGGCGAGAAGAGCGCCGGCGACTGCCGACTTGGAGCCTTCCGCGAACTTGCCGAGCACCGTTTTGCCGGCAAACACGAAGACGGTCAGAATGCCGACCAGCAGGGCACCCTCGACTGCCCAGATGGCGGCAACGCCGGAGATATTCTGCACCACCGGCTTGACCGTGCCGATGACGGCAGGCATGAACGATACCTGCTCGCCGTAGACAGCCGGAATGATGTTGGTGAACACCTTGTTCATGACGCCGACCATGACCAGAGGCAGAATCGCGACCAGCGGATTCGCCAGCTTCTCGTGCTCGAAAGCGGCCGGTTCGTTCACGAGATCGGTGCCGTAGCCTTCATTCGCCGCCAAGGCGCGGCGACGCATCCATTCCAGATAACTCATGCCGCAGGCCATGATGAATACAGCGCCGATGGCGCCGAGCCAGGGCGCGGCCCAGGTGGTGGTGTGGAAGAAGGTCGTCGGAATGATGTTCTGAATCTGCGGTGTACCCGGCAGAGCATCCATGGTCACCGTAAATGCACCGAGAGCGATTGTTCCGGGGATCAGTCGCTTGGGGATGCGACTCGCCTTGAACATCTCGGCCGCAAACGGATAAACCGCAAAGACGACGACGAACAGGGAGACGCCGCCGTAGGTGAGAATGCCGCAAACGAGGACGATCGACAGCATCGCCCGCTGCGGTCCGAGCAGGTTGATCACCGAAGCGACGATCGCCTTCGAGAATCCCGACAGCTCGATGACCTTGCCGAACACCGCGCCGAGCAGGAACACCGGAAAGTAGTTCTTCACGAAGCCGACCATCTTGTCCATGAACAGGCCGGTAAACATCGGTGCGACCATGCCTGGATCGGTGAGCAGGACGGCACCGAGCGCCGCCACCGGCGCAAAGAGGATCACACTGTAGCCGCGGTAGGCGACAAACATCAGGAAGCAAAGCGCCGCCAGAACGATCACGAAATCCATCGATACTTCCCTCTCGTTGGGCAACTGAAGGCAACCGAAGCACGCTTCGATGTTGCCCGCCTGATTGTTGTAGCCGGTTCGCTGGTTCGCCGGCAGCCGGGAACGAGCGCAGTCTGCGCTCACATTCGTCGCCAGCGCAACCATGTCCTGCCAGAAGTTGTCCGCTTGGCAGCCAGTCTGCCGTCCACCGTCGCTCCGGAGCAGCGGCCGGACGCGCTGACAGCCCCTGGCCGCATCGTCGCGCGGGCTGGCATGACATAACCACAGTCTCGGCGCCTGTCGGTGCAGGTCTCGCGGTTGCAGGCGAGCCGTCGGCCACCGCGGGGCTCAGGGCAGCCGCCGCCCGGCACGGCTGATGACCGTCTTGTGGCTGTAGTCGGCTGCCGCCGGGCGGCTCACCCTGCCTTGCGCCAGCAGGTAGTCGACGAAGGTCTGCGTGTAGTTCAGATAGGTGTTGACGCTGCCGCCCGCCAGGTGGATCTGGGCGAGAGTGCTGTAGCCGTCGCCGCCCATCGCCAGAAAATCGCTGGTGACGACGGTATAGGTAGCCGCCGGCTCAAGCGCTTGCCAGGCGCCGTCGGCCCGGGACTTGATCTCGACGTTGGCCAAACGGCTGCCGCGCGGCCTGGACATGTCGAGATCCCAGCGCAGACCGGCGGCATAGGGGTGCGAGCCGTCGGAACCGTTGCGGTCGAGATGGTTGGCGACCGCGTCCTCGAGAACCTCGAGGATCTGCCGCCCGCTTAGCCGCAGCTCGATGAGCACGTTGGCGAACGGCAGCACCGTGTAGGCGGTGCTGAAACTGACATCACCCTTGGGCAGGGCTGTCCGCATGCCACCGCCGTTTACCAGAGCGATGTCGGCCAGCCTGCTCGCCTGGCGATAGGCCTCTGCCACCGCCTGGGCAATGTCGCTGCCGCGGGCTAGCGTGTTGGCGCTTTCACAGCCGGCGACGCCGCTGCTGCGGTTGGTCGACTCCCCGGGGACGCGGACCAGACACAGCGACTCGCCGGCGGTGCCGATCCGCTGTCGCTTCATGTCGTCGAGGCGACCCGCATAGCGTGCCAACTCGGCCTGGGCGATCGGGTCCGGGCTGACGATGCGAGCTGTGCCGTGCTGTGCCAGTTGCTCGAGGATCCTGGCGCGGGTGGCGGTGTCGACAGCGAAGAAAGCCTCCGCGCCGTTCTTCTGCCGGAAGTCGTCGCCAATCGGCAGGATGACCTCGCCACTGCAACTGGCCACTGCTCCGCGATCGTCGAAGCGAACCTGCATCAGCGCGAAAGCCTTGGCGTACTCCCAGGCCTGGCCGATGCAGACCCGCTCACCGTCGCGGTTCTTGACGACGGTCGGATAAGGTCCCGAGCTGCCGCTGATGCCGAGCGCCGAAAAGCTGCCGAGCAGCGTGTGCGAGTCGCCGCCGATGATGACGTCGACGTCGGAGAGTCGGGCGGCCATCGCCTTGTCGGCCTCGTAGCCCTGGTGGGTCACCAGGATGATATGGCGGATACCTCGGGCGCGCAGCTCGTCGATGGTCTTCTGGGCGGTGTCGACCTCGTCGCGGAAGAGGGTGGTCGCTAGCGGCCGCGACGAGTTCATCGTCTTGCCGCGCACGTCGATACCGATGATGCCGAGCACGATACCGTCGACCTCCTTCAGCAGATACGGCCTTCGATAGTCGTCGATGGCGACCGGGGCGAGCGGGCTGCCGATCGCCGGCTCGACGTTGGCCGCGAGAACCGTTGTCTGGCAGGGGCCGCTACGCAGATAGTCGAGGAAGCGTCGCAAGCCTGCGTCGCCTTCGTCGAACTCGTGGTTGCCGAGCGCGAAGACGTCGAAGCAGACGGTATTCATCAGCGCCGCGTCGGCCTCGCCGTTGTAGAGCGTGTGGTACAGCGTGCCGGTCATGGCGTCGCCGGCATGAATCTTCAACAGGTTCGGCAGTCCGGCCTGCGCCTTGAAGAGCGTCGTCAGGCGGGGAAAACCGCCGGCCGCGACGCGCGTGGGCAAGCCGCCGACGGCAATCTCGAAATCGGCGTGGGCTTCGAGGTGGGAGTGGTGGTCGTTGATATGGGCGATGTTGATCTCCAGGCCGCTCGACCCGGAAGGTTTCTGGCGAGGCGACGGGTGGCAGCCGGCGACAAGCAGCGCCAGCGTGAGCAGGCCGGCGCTTAGTGGACGAGAGAGGGCGAATCGGCGCATGGCTTCGGCTCCGGCGGCAGGGGTGGGCGGATCAATCGGTGTTTCGCTGGAGCGACAAGGATATACGCAGTCAGTAGCGGTGAGTTCATGTCAGCGCACACGTCGTCAAGGTCGCGACAGGCTGCCGCTTCGCTGCGCCAGGCAGCGCCTGCCGCAAGCTTGCCACGGCCTTTGAGAAAGATTGTGAAGCTGCTAGACTCGTTGCCGCCTACGGACCTGCGTAGAGCATTGGCATTTTCCGGCGCCGCTCGGTGCCGCTCGACAAGGAGGAGACAGCATGGGTTTTTTTGATTTCGTCAAGGAAGCAGGCGAGAAGCTATTTCATGCCGGAGACGCCCAGGCGGCTTCGGACGCGGTGGCGAGCACGCCGGACGACGACGACGCGAAAGCGCGCCTGGACGACCTGAACCGCACGGCAGGAGAGGCGATCGAGGCCTACATCGCCACTCAGGGCTTGCCGGTCACCGGGTTGACGGTGACCTTCGACGGAGCGAGCGGAGTCGCAACGGTGTTCGGCGTCGCCGGCGACCAGGCCAGCAAGGAGAAAATCCTTCTGTGCTGCGGCAACGTGACTGGCGTTGCGCAGGTCAATGACATGCTGTCCGTCGACCAGAGTGAGCCGGAGGCGACCTTCTACACGGTCGTTGCCGGTGACAACCTGTCCAAGATTGCCAAACGGCACTATGACAATGCCAACCGCTATATGGTGATCTTCGAGGCCAACCAGCCAATGCTCAGCCACCCGGACAAGATTTATCCCGGCCAGGTGTTGCGGATTCCACCGGTGGAATGACGCGCGGGCCTGCTGGCGGGGTGCTGCGTCGAGCCGGCCGGACCTCCTGTCTGCGGTCCGCTTGACCCCGGCCACGGCAGGCGGCAGGTGGTACGGTCTGCCGGCGTGTCGGAAAACATTCTTGGGAGTTGGCGATGGGAATCGTCTGGACAATCGTTCTTGGGTTCGTGGTTGGCGTCGTCGCCAAACTCATCCATCCCGGCAGGGAGAACATGGGCTTCATCATCACCGTGCTGCTGGGAATCGCCGGGTCGTTCCTGGCCGGCATCATCGGTCAGATGTTTGGCTGGTACCGGGCCGGCGAAGGGGCCGGCTTCATCGCCTCGGTGATCATGGCGATCCTGCTGCTGGTCGTCTACGGCAAGCTGCGCGGCGGTTCGCGGTAGCCCGGGCCGTCGCCGCCGGACGCGTGCTGCGGGCTATTGGGCAGAGGCGTCCTGACGTGGCATGACCAGCCGGTCGAGCATGGCGCGGACGGCCTTGATCTGGAGCCCGGCGCGCGTGTGGTAGTCGCTGCCCGAGTAGCCCCACCAGTCCCAACAGGCGAAGGGGTTGTTCAACCACCGCCACGAACCGAATGCCAAACCATGGCGCGGCACGGTCTGCGGGTAGAGGACGACGATCCGGTTGCTGTTCGCCCAGCGATTGTAGCCAGCGCCGTCGACGAAACGTCGTCCGACATTCGCGGCGCTCTGGCGGCAGCCGTGGAAGACCACATGGATCCGGCAAGCCGCATGGCGACAGTCCTGCGGGACATGGACATAGGCTTCGTCGGCGAGTCCGGCGTCGATCGCCTTGCCGTCGACAAACGGTCGCTGGTCGAAGGTCAGCAACTGGCCAGCCGCGTTCGGCGGCTGCAGCGGGCCGAGCAGGTGAGCAAGCATTTCGCCGGCGGCGTCGAGATCACCGCAGCGGTTGATGAACGGCGGCTGCGCACTGCCGCAGGCATTGGCCTGTGGATCGGCGACCGAGATCATCGCGTGTCCCGCCTCGGGCAGCTTGACGAAGCGGATCGCCGCCGGGCTGAGCCATTGCGCGTAGAAGGTGGCCAGTCCGTCCATCACCGGCGTCGTCACCTTGTCGTCCTTGCCTCCCGAGAACAGCCACACGCGGTCGTCGCGCAAGCCGTCAAGCGGATCGATGCGGCCCGCGCGCGCCACCTCCTCGGCGCGCGTTCGCAACTCGCTCGTCGACGCCAATGGTGCCCACGCCGAGGGCGACATGCAACTGGTCAGGGCACGCCAGGTCGATCCTTCAGCGCAGTAATACGGTCCGCCGGCAATGACTCCGGCGCCGCGCACGAGGCTCGAGTGAGCGACCTGAAACTGCACCGCCATGTACGCTCCCGAGGAGATTCCCGACACCGTCAGGTCTTCCAGTCGGGCGCCCAGCGCCGGCAGCGACGGGGCGGCGAGGGCAGTCTCGAGCGACAGGGCGACGACGAGAAGCGGGCGCCACAGGCTTCGTAAGGGGGAGGCAGTCATGGTTGCTCGCATGGCCGAGAAAGAAGGATGCTCTGGCAGGCAAATGCTATCAGATTGTGCTCCACACGTTGCCCGCGACGCAATCTGCGCCTCGGAGTCGACGCTTGCTGGTCGTCCACCTTGTCGCGAGCGCAGCCGGCACCTAAACTAGCTGCTCGATCACTTCCTGGCGCGCGCCGCGCGGCCGACCATGCACAAGTCGTCCCCTGTCATTGACTCCAAGCTTCCCCGCGTGGGGACCACGATCTTCACCGTCATGTCGAAGCTTGCCGCCGACTGTGGAGCGATCAATCTGTCACAGGGCTTTCCCGATTTCCAGGCCGACCCGTCGTTGTTCGACGCGACCTGGCGCGCAATGCGCGCGGGACGCAATCAGTACCCGCCACTGGCAGGCGTACCGGAATTGCGGCAGGCGATCGCCGACAAGGTGGCGAGTCTCTACAACGCCGTCTACGACGTGGAGAGCGAAATCACGGTCACCGCCGGTGCGACTCAGGCCGTGTTCACGGCGATTGCCGCCTTCGTGCGCCAGGACGACGAGGTGATCGTCTTCGAACCGGTCTACGACAGCTACGTGCCGGCGATCGAAACCGTGGGCGGCAGGGCGGTTTACGCGAGGCTCGGCTATCCCGGTTACCGGCCGGACTGGCAGCAGGTGCGCGCACTGATCAGCCCGCGCACCCGCATGATCATCATCAATTCGCCGCACAATCCAACGGGCAGCCTCCTGGGTGCCGACGATCTGGAGGGGTTGGCGGAACTGACGCGTGGCACCGACATCGTGATCCTCTCGGACGAGGTCTACGAGCACATCGTCTACGATGGCGCGCAACACCAGAGCGTCGCCGGACACCCCGAACTGGCCGCGCGCAGCATCGTCGTCTCGTCTTTCGGCAAGACCTATCACATCACCGGCTGGAAGGTCGGCTACGTGCTTGGCCCCGCGGAATTGATGGCCGAGTTCCGCAAGGTCCACCAGTTCAACGTGTTCACGGTCAATACGCCGTGCCAGTTGGGAATTGCCGAGTACATGGGCGACACGTCGCGCCATCTCGGACTGGCCGCCTTCTACGAAGAGAAGCGAGAGTTCTTCCGCGATCAGTTGGGCGCTTCGCGCTTTGAACTGCTGCCCTGCAGCGGTACCTATTTTCAATTGGCGCGCTACAGCGCCATAAGCGACTTGCCCGACCGCGAGTTTGCCTGCTGGCTTGCGCGTGAGGTCGGAGTGGCCGTGATTCCGGTGTCGGCCTTCTATCGGGATGGCCAGGACGACCGCGTCGTTCGTTTCTGTTTCGCCAAGCAGGAAGCGACGCTGGCGGCGGCCGGGGAGAGGTTGCGCCGTGTATGACTCGGGTCGTTTCTGGTTCACGTACGAGCCTGCAGACGCGGCCAACGAGGAACAACCCACGCCGCACTTCATCCGCAGTTTCTTTCGCTCAGGCTCATTCCTGGGTGGAAAGACGCCCCTCGTTCAGGCTCATACCGCGTTGGACAACGCTCGTTGTTGACAGGTCGGGTCAGCACCGGGATAATCCGCCCCGCTGGTCGCCGTCTGGCCGTCCAAGTGCTTCGAGTGATCGCGGCGTGCTGTCCAGACAGGGCTCATGCGGGAGTAGCTCAGTTGGTAGAGCGATACCTTGCCAAGGTATAGGTCGAGAGTTCGAGACTCTTCTCCCGCTCCAGATTGCAAAGGGAAAGTGCGAAGCCGCACTTTCCCTTTGTTTCATTTCGGGACGGGTATAATTGGCAGGCCGGCCCGGATGGTGAAACAGGTAGACACAAGAGACTTAAAATCTCTCGGCCTCGCGGCCGTGCCGGTTCGACCCCGGCTCCGGGTACGATCCTTTGACTGCCCGCCCGGCCTTGGTGCCCGATGATCATCTATGACCTTGCCTGCCAGCATGAACACCGCTTCGAAGGCTGGTTCCAGTCTTCCGAGGACTTCGATGAGCAGTGCGCGCGTCGCCTGATTGCCTGCCCGCAGTGCGGATCACCGGTAGTGCGTCGCGTGCCCTCGGCGGTCCACCTGGCCCGCGCGGCGCAGCCGCTGCCGGTCGAGCCAGCGCCGCCGCCGACACGAAAGAAGCCAAACATCGACTTGCGGGGCGGAGTTCTTGCCGCTTATCGGCAGTTGACCGAAGTGCTGCTGGCGGATTGCGAAGACGTCGGCGACCGCTTCGCCGAAGAGGCGCGGAGGATCCACTATCTGGAAGTCGAGGAACGGTCGATTCGCGGTGAGGCCACCGCTGCGGAGTACGACGCGCTACGTGACGAAGGGATCGACGTCCTGCGCCTGCCGCTGCTGAAGCCCGGAGACCTGCACTAGTGGCGGACCGGCACGGCTGTTCGGCGGGCTGCTGTCTTCGGCGGCCGATGTGCGGTGTTTGGCGGGGGCGCGCACCGGCCATCGGGAGTGCTGTCAATACTGAGGAGAGTCGCTGATGATCAAAGCACGTGCCGCCGTTGCCTGGGCCGCTGGTCAACCGCTGGAAATCACCGAAGTTGACGTCGAGGCGCCACGCCACGGCGAGGTTCTGGTGCGCGTCGTCGCAACTGGCGTCTGCCATACCGACGCCTTTACCCTGTCGGGGGCCGATCCCGAAGGGGCGTTCCCGAGTATTCTCGGTCACGAGGGCGGCGGCATCGTCGAAGCCATCGGTTCCGGCGTGACCTCGGTCGCCGTCGGCGATCACGTGATCCCGCTGTACACCCCCGAGTGCGGGCAGTGCAAGTTCTGCAAGTCGGGGAAGACCAACCTTTGCCAGGCGATACGGGCGACGCAGGGGAAAGGTCTGATGCCGGATGGCAGCAGCCGCTTCTCCCGGAATGGAAAGCCGATCCTTCACTATATGGGCACCTCGACCTTCTCCGAGTACACGGTCCTGCCCGAGATTTCGCTCGCCAAGATCGCCAGGGACGCTCCCCTCGACAAGGTCTGCCTGCTTGGCTGCGGCGTGACCACGGGTATCGGCGCCGTGATCAACACCGCCAAGGTGGAAGCGGGGGCGACAGTCGCCGTTTTCGGCCTCGGCGGTATCGGCCTGGCGGTGGTGATCGGGGCGGTCATGGCCAGGGCCTCGCGGATCATTGCGCTCGATACCAATCCGGCCAAGTTCGCCATTGCCAGGCAACTCGGGGCGACCGACTGCGTCAATCCGCTCGACCACGACCGGCCGATTCAGGAAGTCATCGTCGACATGACCGATGGCGGTGTCGATTATTCGTTCGAATGCATCGGCAACGTCAAGGTCATGCGCTCGGCTCTCGAGTGCTGCCACAAGGGCTGGGGCGAGTCGGTGATCATCGGCGTGGCCGGCGCCGGCGAAGAGATCGCCACGCGACCGTTCCAACTGGTTACCGGCCGGGTATGGCGCGGTTCGGCGTTCGGTGGCGTCCGCGGTCGCTCGGAACTGCCAGGCTATGTCGAACGTGCGCAGCGCGGGGAGATTCCACTGGATACCTTCATCACGCATACGATGGGGCTCGAAGACATCAACCACGCTTTCGATCTGATGCACGAAGGCAAGAGCATCCGCTCGGTCATTCTGTTCTGAGCGGCCATGGCGCGCGGTTTCGGGTCGCTCGAGGAGGTCACCGCCAATCGCTGTTTTGGCGGTTGGCACCGGCGTTTCCGCCACTACTCGCCGGCGCTGCGCTGCGACATGGTGTTTGCCGTCTATCTACCGCCGCAGGCGGCCGACCACAAGGTGCCGGCGCTCTACTGGCTTTCGGGTCTGACCTGCACCGACGAGAACTTCATGCAGAAAGCCGGGGCGCTGCGCGTCGCCGCTGCCCTCGGCATGGCCATTGTCGCAGCGGATACCAGCCCGCGTGGCGCCGACGTGCCGGGTGATCCGGAGGGATGCTGGGACTTCGGTCACGCTGCGGGCTTCTACGTTGACGCGACGCAGGCGCCGTGGGCCGAACACTACCGGATGCATGAGTACGTGGTGCACGAACTCCCGGCGCTGGTCGAGGAGATGCTGCCGATCAGCGCGCGGCGGGGAATCAGCGGTCATTCCATGGGTGGTCACGGTGCGCTGGTCTGCGCACTGCGTAACCCCGGCCGCTACTGTTCGCTCTCCGCCCTGGCGCCGATCAGCCACCCGATCACCAGTCCCTGGGGGCGGAAGGCCTTCTCGCGCTATCTCGGCGAGGATCAGGGAGCATGGCGGGCCTGGGATGCCTGCGAGCTGATCGCTGCCGCCGCCGAGCGCCTGCCCTTGCTGGTGGACCAGGGCGAGGCCGACGGCTTCCTCGACACACAGTTGCAACCGGAGAGGCTACGGCAGGCCTGCGCCGCCGCGGAGCATCCGCTGACGCTGCGGCTGCACCCGGGTTACGACCACAGCTACTACTTCATCGCGAGCTTCATCGAGGATCACTTGCGGCATCACGCCGCAGCACTGCTCGCTTGAAACTGCCGGCAGGGGCGCGACGATCGGTTCGCTCGACGGCCACCCGTCATCAGATAGCCGATCGGTCAGGCGTCAGCCGGCTCGTTTGTCAACCAGCGACGGTGACGCGGTTGCGGCCGCCGTTCTTCGCCTGGTAGAGAGCGGCGTCGGCGGCCTCGATCAGCGCCTGGCTGTCCTTTCCCGTGCTGCTCAGGATGGCGACGCCTATGCTCACGGTCAGCGGGATCGACCGTCGCTGCCAGAGGAAGTCGTATTTCTGAACCAGACCGCGAATGCGTTCGGCGATCTGCACGGCGGTCTGCGCATTGGCATTGGGCAGAACCGCAGCGAACTCTTCGCCGCCATAGCGAAAGACGAGGTCCTCGGGGCGCGAGGCGCGTTTGAGCAGGTCGGCGAGTTGCTGCAGGACGGCGTCGCCGGCGGGATGGCCGAGGGTGTCGTTGATCCGCTTGAAGTGGTCGATATCGAGTAGCAGGCAGGCCATCGGCAGCGCATTGGACTGCGCGAAAGCCCATTCCGAAGCCAGGAAGTCGAGCCCGTGGCGGCGGTTCGGGAGCTGCGTCAGGGTGTCGGTCAGCGCCTCGCGCAGGAGGCGCTTGTGGGCGACGGCAAACTGGTCCGTGGAGCGCATGATGCCGCGGCGCTCGCGCTGGATCTCGTCGCGCAGGAGCAGCATGCGGGTCGCCGTGTTCAGACGAACACGCAAGGTCTGCAAGGTCACCGGTTTAACGAGGACGTCGTCAGCCCCGGCATCGATTGCCTCGAGAATGTGGCTATCGCCCTGCGGCGAGGCCAGCAGGAGAAGGTAGGTCTCCTTGCCGGCCGGTGTCTGCCGAAGGATGCGGCAAAAAGCCGCCGGCTGCAGCCCGGGCATCGCCATTTCGGCAATCACGATCCGCGCCGGCTGGCGCAGGGCCTGCATGATCGCGTCGTCATGGCCATCGATCAGCATGGGCAGATGGCCCAACTCCTCGATCTGCTGCATCAACTCGGGAAGCTCCGTCAACGGGATACCGAGAAGCTGGACCTGCAGCCGCGGTGCCCCGATCCTGCCGCTTGGTTCGGCGGGCGTGCTGCTGACGCGTCGGCTGGGCGGACTGGCGGCCAGGATTTCGGCGAACGGCGGCATCTCCTGCGTGCGCACCTGCAGTGTCGCCCCCCACTCACGCCAGCGGCGAACCATCCGATCGACCATGTCGTTGAGCGCATCGCCGCTGATTCCCAGTCGCGCTGCGCGCGTCAGCAGGCCGGGCAGGAGGCTCCAGCGCGACTCCTCGTCGGCCATGCAGACCTCGGCGAGCGAGCGGGCGAAATTCAGCGAGTGGGTGAGTGTCTGCAAGCGTGATCCGTCCGCGAAATCGGCGACGTCGGGTTCCTCATGGTGGTACGCCGCGCGAATCAGTATCTCGGGCATTCCCCATTCGGCGAGCATCGTCGCGCCGAGTTGCAGGTGGTCCATGGCGAAGCGCTCACGCTCCAGGCTGGCCAGCTCACTCTGCGCCCCCTGCGCCTTGAGCAGCACGGTCGCATATTCGTCGGGGTAGAGCGAAGCCATCGCCAGCTCGCCGACACGCGCCAGGAGGCCGATGGTGAAGATTTCCTCGCTCGAGATCTGTGCGAAATGGGCGAGTTCCTGGCAGGCGATGCCGGTGGCCAGCGAATGACCCCAGAACGCGGCGTAATCGAATGCCGCGCACTGGCCGCTGGTGTGGCTGTGCATGACCGAAAAGCTGATCACCAGATCGCGCACCCGGAACGCTCCCAGGGCGACGATGGCCCGCTGCAGCGAGACGATCGGCCGTGTCCGGCCGAAGGCGGCGGCATTGGCGAACTTGAGCAGGCGTCCGGCAATCGCCGGGTCCGACTGAACCAGTTGTACCAGGTCGGGGACGCGGAAATCATCGCGCTGCAGGAGCTTGATGATCGAGAAGGCCACCCCTTTGGGCGACGGCAGTTTGCCCGTCGCCTTCAACGTATCGTAGCGGTCGGGGTCGACGAAGCTGATCAAGGCAGTCTCAAATCCAACATTTGCGGCCGATTATGCTACAAAACCCGTTGACTATCGCCATCCCTCCCGGTGGTATGGGTGAGGCGCGTTTGGCCGGGACCGATCATGGCGGTTCACCGGGCAGGGCGGCGATCAACTGACGATCGTCCGCGTCCGGCTTGCCGACTCGCGAGCTCACCGGCCAGGCCTGCAGCTCGCCGTCCGGATACGGCAGCAGCAAGGCTCCCACCTGCTCCGGCGGGGCGGCAAGCCAGGCCTGCCAGTGCTCAGGAGCCAGGATGAGGGGCATACGCCCGTGGATGAGGCGAACCAGTTCGTTGGCCTCGGTGGTGATGATGCAGCAACTGCGGATGATCTCGCCGCTTGGCGACGTCCACGACTCCCACAGGCCACCGAAGACCATCGTCTCGCCGGACTTCAGGCTGACGTACCAGGGTTGCTTTGCCGGTCGCGTTTGCGTCGCACGCACCGCCTGCCACTCATAGAAGCCGCTGGCCGGAATGAGGCAGCGGCGTCGTCGGAAGGCATCGCGAAACGACGGCTTTTCGCCCACCGACTCGCCGCGGGCATTGATCAGCCGCGAGCCGATCGTCGGATCGCTGGCCCAGTGCGGCAGCAGACCCCAGCGCAGCAGGTGGAGAACGCGCTGCCGGTTTGGCGATTGACGAATCACCGGCACGTCGCTCGCCGGCGCCATGTTGTAACGGGCTGCAAAGTCGGCGCACTCCATCAGCGCGAAGCGGTGGCACAACTGCGAGCGAGGGGCTTCGAGGGCGTAACGTCCACACATCGGCAGAGTGTAACCCAGGCGTGCGGCGGCGATCGCGGCAAGGGACTCGCCAGCTCTCGGCAGCGGATTCTCTGCGGGGAAACGTCTGACTCGTTGGGCCTGGCACGCGACATCGCTATACTTGCGCGCATGGACGACTGCGCCTTGCGAGGCAACCAGAGGGGAAAGATGAAAAACACGAATCGCTGCGGGCTCGGGGCCTGCGCCATCATCGGATCGTTGGTCTGGGCCATCGGGACGGTTTCAGCTCAGGAAGGTTCCGCTCAGCAGGATCCTGCGGCGAGCGAGCCGGCGTCGGTCGTCGCCAGCAAGTCGTTCCGGCTGGCGGTCGAGAATTCCGCGACGCTTGCCGGTGGCCTGTCGGTACAGCTGAACAAGTCATTCCTGCGTGAAGGGGATGCCCTGGTGGTGACGGTCGACGTGCCGCGTGACGGCTACCTCTACCTCGTCAGCGTCGGCCCCGACGACGTCGCGACCGTCCTCTTTCCCAACCGGAGCCAGCGCGACAACGAGGTGCCGGTCGGCCAGGTGACGATTCCCAGCGAGCAGATGAAGTTCGATCTCAAGGTCACCAAGCCCCATGGCGCGACGGTCGTCGCCGCCTTCCTCAGCAAGGAAGCATTGGACGTCTACGAAAGCGGTGGCGGTGAGCGCGACGCGCAGGGTGCGATGCAGGAAGCGTTCGCTCGACTTTCTGTCGGCAGCCTGCGCCAGATCGAGAAGCTGGCGGCGAAGAGCTTTCGCGTGGAACGGCAAGCCGCACCTCTTCTGGGCGGGCTGGCCCACGCACTGGTGTGCGCGCCGAGCGGTCCCTGCGACATCGCCAGGGTGGTCACCGCGGCCGGCGACTTCCCCTCGGAGGCGCGGCTGACGCCGGGCATCCTGCTCGAGCCGCCACTCGACGTGTCGTTGCCCAAAGGCGTTCGTCTGCGCCCGGTACCCGACAAGGGCATCGCGCTGGCGAAGGTTTCGGAGGGTTTCGTACCGCGGCTGTACAACGATGGATCGCGTTTCTGCAGCATCGGCTATGGCCACGTGGTCAAGAAGGCGCCCTGCGACACCAACGAACCGGTCGCCTTGCGCCGTGGCATCAGCGAGCTGCAGGGTGCGGTGCTGCTGGTCGAGGATATGCGACGCGCGCAACGGGCGGTCTTGGGCCTGGTCAAGACGGACCTGACCGACGGGCAATACGCAGCGCTGTGTGATTTCACCTACAACGTGGGGGCCCGCAAGCTGCAGAACTCGACGCTGCTCAAGGCGATCAACGCTGGTGAGCACGAGCGTGTGCCCGCCCAGTTGCGTCGCTGGACCCTGGCCGACGGCAAGGACTATCGAGGCCTGAAGACCCGGCGCGAACGCGAGATTGGGCTCTACTTCGAGGGCCAGCCGATACCCAAGGCGCCGCCCGGCGACGATGAGATCACGCCAATCGATATCCGGGTTGGCGAGTAGTCGGATGGCGGTCGGCGCGTTGTCAGGTCGGCGGCGATCGTTGCGCCGAGGATGACACTGTCGCCGCTTCCCTTGTCTGCGGCCAGTCTGGATCAGCGATGACCCTGCTCGCCAAGTGGCTCGCCGAAGGTGCGCGTCAGTACCCGTCGCTTGACGCTTTGCGGACGTCGCGCGGCCAATGGCGCTACGACGAACTCGCTGCACTTGCCAGCCAGGGCGGCCAAACGCTGCGCAGCGACGGTCTGCTCGCCGGCGACATCGCCGCCTTCGCTGCCGGAGCCGGCGAACTGGCTATCGCGGCGCTCGCCTGTTCCTCTGCCGGCGTCGCTCTGTTGCCGCTGGACCCGCTGACTGCCGACCTGGCGTGGCCGAAGATGCAGGCTCTGGCCGGCGGTTGCCTGAAGAGGCTGGCGGCGCTGCCGATCGCGTCCCCCGCCGGCCCGGTGCCGCCGGCGTTGACCGGACGTCCTGACGATCTGGCGCTGGTCATCGCCACCAGCGGCAGTGAAGGCGAAGCGAAGGCGGTGATGCTGAACAACACCAATCTCGATGCCGCTGCCCGCGCCGCGAACCGCTGCCTGTCACTGAGCGCCGGCGATTGCTGGCTGGGCTGCTTGCCGCTGTATCATGTTGGCGGCATTTCGCTGCTCTACCGCTGTCTGCGCGCCGGAGCGACGCTGTTGTTGCACGAGCGGTTCTCGGCCGCTGCCGTCTGGCACGCCTTGCACGCCAGTCGGGTCAGCCACATCTCGCTGGTACCGGCGATGCTGGCGCAATTGCTCGACGTCGCCGACGGTGCTTCGCCGCCGAAAGCCCTGCGCCACGCCCTGATCGGCGGCGCGTCGCTGTCACGGCCGCTGTGCGAGCGCGCGCTGGCGAGCGCTTGGCCGATCTGCCCGACCTGGGGAATGAGCGAGACCGCTGCGCAGGCGGCGACACTATTGCGGCCCGGCAGTGACTGGCAGGTCGGCCAGGTCGGCAGACTGTTGCCCGGCCTGGAGGCGCGTGTGGCAGCCGATGGGCGTCTCCACCTGCGCGGTGCACAAGTGATGCACGGCTATCTCAACCCGGAGTGTCGGCGCGGGCATGGGCTGGACGATGGCTGGCTGGCCACCACGGACCTGGGCTCGCTCGCCGCCGACGGCCAGGTCACCATTCATGGTCGGGCCGACGACATGCTGATCGTCGGCGGTGTCAAGGTACACCCGGCAACGATCGAATCCTGCCTGGCGGCGTGCCCAGGGGTTGCCGATGTCGCGGTGATGCGGCTGCCCGATCCGGTATGGGGCGACTCTCTCGTTGCACTCATCGTCGGCACGGCGCAGAGCGCCACTCTCGAAGCGTGGGTGCGGAATTCCCTGACCGCCGCCCAGCGCCCGCGGCGCGTACTGCGCGTCGACGGTCTGCCCCGCAGTGCCATGGGCAAGCTGGATCGCGCGCAGTTGCGCACCCTTCTGCGCGAGACGGTGCAGGGTCCGGGTTGAGCCTGGCACGCTTGCTCGACGCGCGGCGGATCGCCCTGCTGCGCCGCCGCCTGCATGCCCGCTTGCCGGGCGTGCCGGCGAGCGGCCTGCTGAGCATCACGCTCGACCTTGGCGCGGGCGATGACGACTGGCTGGGCGTCGATCTGGCGCGCGCACACGTCAACTGGTGGGCGGCGCCGGGCAGTCGCGAGTCGGGCGATTATCGCCTCGCACTCGGCGAGGCCATGAGTTTCGCCACCACCGGCAGCGGGCGCTTCGCCGCCTTGCAAGCCGCCTTTCGGGGCCTCGCGCCACTCTGGGAACACGACGATGCACGGCGGACCGGAGAGCTCCCTGCAGCGCACGTCGGCTTTGCATTCGACGACGACACGCAGGACGGACTGCCCAACGCGCGCCTGCTGGTACCCGCGATTCTCCTGCGCAACCGCGCCGGGCAGCGCACGGTGACTTTCAGTTGTGCGGCGCGTGCGGCGGAGGGGGCGGTCGGCCGCTGGCTGGCCGAGTTGCATGCCGCCGACGACCGGCCTGCCGCCGCGGCGCCGGCGACCCTATGGCGGCGGCGTCCGGCAACGCTTGCCGACCAGGCTTTCCTGGCGCGCGCCCGCGCGGCGTTGGCGGAGATTGCGCGCGGCGAGTTCGACAAGCTCGTTCTGACCCGCAGCGTCCATTTCGCGAGCGAGTTGCCTATCGCCGCGGCGTCGGTGCTTGGCGTGCTCGCCCGTCGCCACGCCGAGTGCACGATCTATGGCGTCGGCCAGCCTGGCCAGAGTTTCTTTGGGGCGACGCCCGAGCGCCTGGTGTCGCTGCGTGCCGGCACCGTGCGTGCCGACGCGCTGGCCGGCACGGCGTGGTTGAGCGCTGCCGCTGGACAGCCGACGTCGCGTGCTCTGCAGGCCGACAAGAATCGTCGCGAGCACCAGTTGGTGGTCGATGCCGTGCGGGCGGCCCTGTTGCCGCTGTGCGTTTCGCAGGAGCCGCCGCAGGCGGCGAGCATCATGCACCTGGGTCAGCTACAGCACCTGCGCACGACGGTGGTCGGCCGCGCCCGGGCGGGAGTCGGGCTCTTCGATCTGATCGCCAGTCTGCATCCGACTCCCGCCGTCGGCGGTGTGCCCGGCCCGGCGGCGCGCCAGTGGCTGTGCCGCCACGGCGACCGGCGGGGTGCGTGGTACACCGGCGGCGTCGGCTGGATCGATCGCGACGGCAACGGCGACGTCGTCGTCGCGCTACGCTGCGCGCGTCTGCGTGGCCGCGCCGCCGAGCTTTTTGCCGGCGCCGGGATCGTTGCCGGTTCCGACCCCGAGCAGGAATTCGCCGAAACCGAAGTCAAGCTGGGCGTCATCGCCGCGGCCTTGCGCTGCCCGCGTGCGGGCGCGCCTGGCCAGGCGCGGCGGACCGGCACCGGATGAACGACCCGCACGCCACCGGCCTGCTCAACCTGCGCTGGTCGCAAGTGCTGGTCGACGCCTTGGCCGCCGCCGGCCTGCGCGAACTGGTCCTCTCGCCCGGATCGCGATCGACGCCACTGGCGCTGGCCTTTCTGCGCCGGCCCGAGATCCGCTGCCACGTTCTCCTCGACGAGCGCAGCGCGGCCTTCTTCGCGCTCGGTATCGCCAGGGTCAGCGGCCGGCCAGCGGCGCTGCTCTGTACTTCCGGTTCGGCGCCGGCGAACTGGTTTCCCGCGGTCATCGAGGCCGATCTCGCTGGCGTATCGCTGCTGCTGCTGTCCGCCGCGCGGCCACCCGAGCTGACCGGCTGGGGAGCCAATCAGACCGTCGACCAGCATGGGCTGTTCGGCGCCCACGTGCGCGCCATGTACTCGCCGGCGTTGCCGACGGCCGACTTCGCCCCCGCCTATCTGCACCGCCTGGCGGCACGCGCGCTTGCCGACAGCTGCTGGCCGTCGCCCGGTCCGGTGCATGTGAACCTGGCTTTTCGCGAGCCGCTGCTGCCCGACGGCGAGCTTGCGGAGATCGGCGCCGCGGACTGCTGCCCCGTGATCCGCGTGGCGCATCCGCGTCTGCTGCCCGACAAGCGATTGATCGCTGACAGCGCTGCCGAGATCAGCGGCCGCCCCGGCGTCATCGTCTGTGGCGGTGCCGACTATCCGCCAGACTTTGCCGAAGGCGTCGCAGCTCTCGCCGGCCGACTCGATTGGCCGATCCTCGCTGAGCCGCTGTCGAATCTGCGTTTTGGTGGGCACGATCGCAGCCGCCTGTGCGTGTACTACGATGTGTTTCTGCGCCGGCGGTCCATGGTGGCGCTGGCCCGGCCCGAGTGGATCCTGCGCTTCGGCGGCTTTCCGGTCACCCGCACGCTGCAGGACTGGTTGCGCGCAGTGGCCCCGGCGCGGCAGATCGTGGTCAGCGCCGACAGCCGCTGGCGAGACCCTCAGCACGCGCTGGGGGTGCTGCTTCAGGCGGATCCGACGGCGGTCTGCGAGGCGCTGCTCGCCGCGGCCCCGCAGTGCGCACCGGCGCACTGGCGAGTTCTATTCGTCCAGGCGGAAGCACAGGCCGAGGCCCTGGCCGGCCGTTATCGTTGTCGCGACAACTTCGAGGGCGCGCTGATCGCGGCGCTGCTCGATCGCCTGCCCGCCGGTCACCGGCTGTTCTGCGGCAATTCCATGCCGATTCGCGATCTCGACGCGTTTTCGGGTAGCGCCGCCAAGCCCCTGCGCTTCTTCGGCAATCGCGGTGCCAGCGGTATCGACGGCAATCTGTCGACGGCTCTCGGGATAGCCACCGAGGGGCCCTGCGTGGCGCTGGTCGGCGACCTGACGGCCCAGCATGACCTGACCGCGCTCGCCGCTGCCGGTGGCCGCGACATCGTGGTCGTCGTCATCAACAACGGTGGCGGTGGTATCTTCGGCTACCTGCCGGTCGCCGCACTGCCCGAGTTCGAGCGCGCCTGGCTGACGCCGCAGCGGATCGATCTGGTCGCCGCTGCGCGCAGTTTCGGCATAGCCGGCGAGCGCGCCGGGTCACTCGCCGAGGGGCTTGCCACCTTCGACAACGCTCGGCAGCGGGGCGGTGCGACGCTGCTCGAAGTGATCGTCGATCGTCAGGCCAGCACCGCCCAGCACCAGGCCTTCTGGCGCGAGGCCGCAGCCGACGATGACGGGAAATCCAGCGCCGCCAGCCAGACTCAGCCGTGGTCGTGAACGACTCTGGGTCTCTTGGCTGACGATTGGTAACAATGGGGCTCTGCCGCAACGCCGCGCCCGCCGCGCTGCGCTGCGCTCACCGCATCACTCGAGGCTAACGCTCGCGCAGGCTCTCGTCCCCATACTGGGGGTGCTCACTGAATCGGCTCCTTAGAAGACATGGTTTGGGACAACGTAAAGTCCGTTGCGCAGGTCTGGTACTCGAAACGGAAGCTGATTAGGGATCGCTCGGAAAACGGATGCTGTGTCAGACGGACCTTCCCGGAGCCCTCAAGGTAAGTCTCTGATTAATTGCAATAAATCAGAAAGTCGGCAAAACATGTAGGCATGTAGATGTAATAATAGTGCTTGACAAACAATGCGCTGTTTGGTTTTATTGTCGGCATGTACATCGCTCGCGTCCCCAACCGAAAATCCAGGCCCGCCATCCTGCTCCGCGAGTCCTATCGTGAGGGCGGCAAAGTCTGCACGCGGACCATTGCCAACCTGACGAACTGGGCACCGGAGCGAATCGTCGCCATGGAACGTCTGGTGAAGGGCGAATTCGACGACTGGTCGGGAGAGATGACCAGCGGCGAGATTTTTGGAGTGCTGTTTGCGCTCAAGCAGTTGGCGGATCAGGTGGGCATCACGCGGGTATTGGGCAGTGCGGCGGAAAGCAGGCTCAACCTGTTTCTGATTCTCGCACGCATCGCGCATGGCGGGTCGCGGTTGTCGGCGGTGCGCTGGGCGAAACAGCACACGGTGGCCGATGTGTTGGCGCTGGAGGAGTTCGATGAGGACGACCTCTATGCCGCTCTGGACTGGCTGGCGAGCCAGCAGGAGCGTATCGAGCGGGAACTGTACCGGGCCTACGTCAAGGAGCAGGGCCAACCACCGGTCCTGGTGCTCTACGACGTCACCTCCAGCTATTTCGAAGGAGAATGCAACGAACTGGGGCAATACGGCTACAACCGCGACGGCAAGCGAGGCAAGCAGCAAATCGTCATCGGTTTATTGACCGCCGAGGACGGCGAGCCCCTCGCCGTGCGCGTCTTCGAGGGCAACACCGCGGACCCGACGACGGTGGCCAGCCAGATCACGATTCTGAAGGAGCAATTCGGGATTGCCGAGGTGGTGATGGTGGGCGACCGGGGAATGATCAAGGCCAAGGGGAAGGCCGCGCTGTCGGCACAGGGCTTCCGCTATATCACCGCCTTGACTGACGCGCAGGTACGCACCTTCCTCAAGGAGGGCGTGCTGCAGACGGACCTCTTCGATGTGCCTCTGTGCGAAGTCGAACACGACGACAAACGGCTGATCGTGCGCCGTAACGAGATCGTCCGGGTGCGCGAGGAGCGGCGGCGGGAGGACAAGTTGGCTCAGTTGCAGGCGAAGATCGCCGACCGTAACGCCTTCGTCAAGAACTCCAGGCGCGCCAGCGCGGCAACCGGCCTGGCCGCTTTGCAGCGCTGGGCCAAACGCCACAAACTCGCCGCGTTTGTCACCCTCGCGCTGAACGAACGCGTCATTGTCTGCACCATCGACCAGGAGGCTAAAGCGCAGGACGCCCTGCTCGACGGCTGCTATCTCCTGGAAACCGATGTGCCACAAGGCTTGATGGATGCGAAGGCGGTCGATGCGCGTTATCGCGATCTGCAAAAAGTCGAGCGCAACTTCCGCACGGTCAAAACCACCTTCCTGGAAATTCGCCCGATCTTCCTGCGCAAGGCTGAGCGTACCAAGGCACATGTCTTCGTGGCGATGCTCGCCTTGAAGATCACGCGGCGGTTTGAAGCGGCTCTCCACCGGACCTTCGGCAGCACCGTAGACGACCCCGCCACCATCACTCCGGACGACGCCCTGGTGGCCCTCGGACGATTGACCTATCTCTACAGCACCGACCGCAACGGTCAGCGTCACACGCATCTGCCACGCCCGGACGATCAACAGGCCAAAATCCTCGACGCCATCGGCCTTTCCTTCCCGCTCAAGGCCAAAGCCGAAAAGCGCGCCGTGTAGGCAGCCGCCGCTTTTGCGGCACTGGCTTTTTCTTTAACAAAAACCGATACTTAAAGCGTAGTTGCGTCTACTGGCTAGAGGAAGATCCGTCAGAGAAAAATCTAGGTCCCCTGTCGAATGAAGCGGCTTGGGCCGGAGAACGGGATGAATGTCAAGGATGCCCAGGCTTTCCACCTTTGACGCGAGGGGCGTAAAGATCTCGCGCACCATGTCGATCGAGACGCAGGTTTCGTCCAGGGTGTTACGTCCGCCCCTGTGAAAGGCCTGTAGTGGGTTGGCTATCCCGCTAACGGCGAGGAAGAAAGCAGGAACGGAGCCGGAAGGAGAGTGGGACGGGGAAGGTCAAGGAAGGGCTGGGACAGCTCTGCTATCGTGGGAAGCTTGACGACCACCCGGAGAGAAAGGAGCCCAGCCCATGCAACGAATTGTAGCCGGCATCAGCACGCTTGAGCAGCACCTGGAGACGGTGAAGGGGAAGCGCGAGGTCTATCGACCGCCGTCGTGTCCGCACTGCGGAATCAAGCTCCTGTGTCAGCACGGGTACTACTACCGGAAGGCCGATCGGCGAGTGCAGCGGCCCTCGCTCAACCCGGTGCCGATCTGCCGTTACCGCTGTGGCGGTTGCCGGCGCACCTGTTCGCGCCTCCCCGAGTGCATTGCCCCACGGCGTTGGTACGACTGGTCGGTGCAACAGAACGCCCTGTCGGCTCGACTCGACGGCCGGCCTGTCGGCGGCGGTGGCGACGACGGACAGCCTGCCGTGCGCAGTACCGGTCGCTGGTGGGCCTGGCTCCAGGCTCGCGGACCGATCTTCGCGTTTTCTCTGCGTTGCCGCTTTCGCGAGCTGGGTCGGGCGAGTGACTTCACGGGGTTCTGGCGCCAGGTGTTCGCCACGCTCGGCCTGCCACGAGCCATGGCCTGGCTGGACCGGGAGATGAGCGTCCCATGATCGGCTGATCCCCAAACGGCGGCAGACAGTGGGGGCCCCGCCCGGGCGGGGCCCCCACACACTTTGCGACTGTCATTGACGCGGCGATTGCGCTTTGATGGCGACTCCCATTTTTCACGAGGAGTGGTCATGAACGAAATCGATCCGCAAGCCCTGTTTCGCTTCTCCGTCCTGGGTCCGCTGATCAGTCGGCAGCGGCTGGCGCGGGGTGAGCTGCAAAAGAGCCTGCGTGAGCTGGCAACGCGCGAGTACGTCATCCCCGGCACCGATCGGCGCTTGCTCGGCGAGAAGACGATCGAGGGGTGGTACTACCGCTACCGCGCGCGCGGCCTCGATGGGCTGATCCCGAAGGTGCGTGCCGATCGCGGCCAGTCGAAACTGTCGGCGTCCGTCCAGGCGGCTATTCTCGCCGCCAAGCGCGAGAATCCCCGGCGCTCGATTCGCCAGATCCAGCGCGTGCTCGAGATCGGCGGCATCGTCGCGCGGGGCACCCTGTCGCGCTCGAGTCTCCACCGCCTGCTCCAGCAACACGGTCTGTCGCGGCTCCCCGGCTCGGCGAGCCTGCCCGAGGAGAAACGCAGCTTCGTCGCCGCCTGCGCCGGTGAGCTCTGGTACAGCGACGTGATGCACGGCCCACGCGTGCCGATCGGCGGTCGTTTGGGCAAGAGCTATCTGGTGTCGCTCTTCGACGACGCGTCCCGGCTCGTCGCTCACGGCGCCTTCTGCCGCGGCGAGACGGCGCTGGACATTGAAGGCGTCCTCAAGCAGGCGCTCCTCAAACGGGGCGTACCGGTCAAGCTAGTCGTCGATAACGGTGCCGCCTATGTCGCGCAGACGCTACAGGGGATCTGCGCGCGTTTGGGCATCGTCCTGGTCCATTGTCGGCCCTACGCGCCCGAGAGCAAGGGGAAGATCGAGCGCTGGCACCGGACCTGCCGCGATCAGTTTCTCAGCGAGGTCGAGGAACGCCATGTCCTGAGTCTGGACGATCTCAACGCGCGGCTGTGGGCCTGGCTGGAGCAGGTCTATCACCGCACCCCGCATGACGGCCTTGAGGGCCAGACGCCGCTCGCTCGGTATCAGCAGGATCTGCCGAAGATCCGTTTGCTGGGGCCACTGGCGGCGACGCTCGATACGCTGTTCCTGCACCGCGTCCGCCGTTTGGTGCGCAAGGATGGCACGGTGTCGTATCAGGGCGGGCGCTTCGAGGTGCCTTTCGAACTGACGGGCAAGACCGTTTGCCTGCGCGTCGATCCGCACACCGAGACGGTGGTCGGCGTCGAGAACGACGCCGGCGAGTTGATCGGCCGGGCGACACCGCTCGATGCGTTGGCCAATCGCGATCGGCGGCGACGTCAGCCGGACCCGGTGGCGGCCGTACCGGTCAAGCGCCCCGCTGGGCCGAATCTGGTCGAGCTGGTGTATGAGCAGTACTACGGCCGCCAAGGAGACTGAAGATGGAACTGCAACACTTTGGGCTGCGCCACTCGCCGTTGGGCAAGGAGACCCGCGAGTTGTGGGACGACGGGATGCTCACGCGCTTGCGCGAGCGCTTCCAGTGGTTGCTGCAATCGCCGGGGATCGGGCTGCTCACCGGCGAGGCGGGAGTGGGCAAGACGGCAGCGCTGCGGGCGGTGACGGCGACGCTCAATCCGCATCGCTATCAGGTGATCTACCACGCGGAGACGGACTTCGGCCGCCTCGATCTGTATCGGTGCCTGGCGCAGTCGCTGGGCCTGGCACCGAGCTATCGGCGGGCGCTGTTGTGGCGGGAGATCAAGGCGCATATCCACCATCTGGCGGATGGCAAGCAACTCCTGCCGGTGTGGATCCTCGACGAGGCACAGAATCTGCCGCCGGACTTCTTCCGCGATTTCCCGGCCTTCCTCAACTTCGCTTTCGACTCGCGCGATCTGATGAGTGTCTGGCTGGTCGGCCATCCGGTGCTCGCGCAGACGCTGCAACGCGCCCCATATGCGGCGCTCGCCGGACGCATTCAGGCGCGCGTGCACTTGACGCCGGTGTTCGAGCGCGAGCGCTTTGCGCGACTGATCGAGCATGGGCTGAAGAGCGCCGGCAACTCGTCTACGCTGCTCACCGATTCCGGCATGGAGATCTTGCGCCAAGCGAGCAAGGGGCTGCCCCGGAATGCGGCGCGTATCCTGCGCACCGCCATGCGTCTGGCGCTGCCGCGCGGGCTCAATCATCTGCCCGACGAACTGTTGCAACTGGCCATCGAGGAACTCCGATGAGCCGCCGTCGTCACGCTGGCTTCCCCGAGGGTCTCTCCGACGAAGCCGCCGCGGCGCTTTGCGACTTCCTCTTCCAACTCGCCACCGCCTGCGAGAGTCACTATCTCGTGCAACTGCGCCGCCATCACGATCGCCAAAGGAATCTGTACGATCCCGAGGACCCCTGGCGCTTTCCGCCTAACGCTCCCCGATCCCGATAGGCCCCTTGTCCCACCCTGTCGCCGGAGCCAGTCCTCCCGGCGACAGCGTGGGACTTTCGGCTTGTCTCACCCCGAAATAGCTCGGGACAAAGAATCCAGAATAGGGCGGGACGTAACACAGGGAAAGACGCCCATCGAATAAGGCCCCCGTCCTGCCGGTCGGCCACCGTATCCGTGGCCGAACTTCGATGTCAGCCAACCCGGTTCCAACCAGGTCCTTGGGCTGCGAACCGCCCCCGTCCTGCCCCTTGGGTTGCACGCCGGTATAAGTGGGATACTCCCTGGTGTGCAGATCAGTAAAGCCGAAGACCGCGAGCACTGCAGCGGCATCGGTCAGCGGCACCTTGGCGGCGACGTAGGCGATCTTGTCGAGCAGTTCGCGCCCACGTTCGAGTTGGGCGGCGGTGGGCGGCGGCAGCGGCGGTAGGGTGTTCGGGGGTGAGGGCGGCTCCTGCTGCGCGCCCGCCAAGCCGGTGGCCAGCGACAGGGCGGTCACTGCAAGCGCGTAGACCGCCCAGCGCCGCAGCCCACGGAGTGGGGTACATAGCCCGCCGGACGATCCCGTCGCAGCGTGCCACGAGAATGGCAGTGTTTCCTCGCTCCGTTTGGCCCCATGACGTTTGGCGCCACCATCCGATGGTGTCGAAGCGGCCGCGAGATCGGTACAACCGCTATCAGGTTCCGCAATCACCTATTGCCCCTTCTCTCTCTACCCACAAGTTCGCACAGTGGGGTCTGCGATCAACACATCCGTTTCGTCAGCGGACCGCCTACCCGTAAGCTGCCCCACCCCGTTGAGGCTCCGTCGCGGGAGGCTAAACCATCCCATAGCAATCGGTTTTGAGTTGGGTCAAGCACCTCGTCGTTTTCGTCGCCGGCCGCCGTTGTGGGAAGTCCCGACTCCCCTCCAGCCCAACGGGTAAACAGCCCGCGCCTCTCGGGGTCAGACGCCGCCGCTCTCGCCACCGGCCGGTTCACCGCGCAACTCCCTGCGGCAGCCGATGCGCCCTGTCGTAATGCCCTGGCTCGTGCGCCAGCGTCCCCCGCGTCGCGGTACGGAAGCCGGCGCTGACGTAGGCCGCCTGCTGATTCTCGCAGCGGCGCGTCATCTGCGGCTCGACGGCCATCGCCTTGAGCGTGTCGTTGCCGGCGCCGCCAAGAAGCGAGTCGTCGCCGCCGAGGGCGCTGGCGACCGAGAGCCTATCGTTGCCGGCCAGGCCATAGTGGATGAAGCGCGCTTCGATCGCCGCCTGAGTCCAGACGCTGCCGTCGGCAAAGTCGATGCGGTTGATCTTGCTACCGGTGAAATACCCCTCGACGACGATGCGCTCGGTGGTATTGCCGGTAGAGTGGATTAACGGATCACTGCCGTCGGCGCGCTTGAGAATCACGTGCAGATTGTCGCCGTAGCGCCGCAGTTCGACGTCGTCGTCGCCGCCGTCGAGAACGTCGTCGCCGTCGGAACCCCACAGGCTGTCCTTGCCGCCAGCGCCGAGGAGGTGGTCGTCGCCGCCTCGACCACCGAGGCTTTCGCCGGCGCTGGTTCCCAGGGAGATGTCGCTGCCCGTCGCTGGCGTCGCGGTGAAGTGCGAGCCCATGGCGGCGCGGATCGTCGCCCAGTCGCCATCAGCCTCGGCCTGGGCGATCCATTGGGCGAGGGTCTGTTCACCGCTCCAGCCCATGGTGCGCAAGCCCTGCCCGGCGTACTGGATGACTTCGAACCGATCGATGAAGGCCTGCGGCTTGTTGGCGAGGTACTCGGCGGCGAGGCGACTCTGGAGGGCGCTGAAGTCAGCGTGCATGCCGGTCGCGTCGATGTTCAGGCTGACGGCGTCGAGGTAGGGCTTGAGACGGGTCTGCAGGGCGGCGGCTTCGCCGGCGGAGAGGAGTTCGCCCGATCCGAAGTGGTCTGCCCTGCCGGGAAGCCGGTAGTGCAGGGTGTAGCCTTTCGCCTGCGCGGCGACGCGGGAGGGGTGAAGTCGCTGCTCGCGGCCCATTGGTCGATCAGGGCGTCGAGGCTGCCGAGGAGTTAGGCGCGCGTCTGGACGCCGGCGCCGGTGAGACCCTGGAGGGTGGCGGCGAGTGCCGGGGAGAGGCTGGCCGCTTCGCGCAGGTCGCGGACGGCGCCACTGCCGTGCATGTCGGGCAGGGTGGCGACGGCGCGGGTGTCGAGGGTGTCGGTGAATTGGCGGTGGAAGGTGTCGCCGGCGAGGTTGATGTCGGCGAGCTTGTCGGTGACGGTGCCGCTGGTGCCGACGCTGCCGTCGCTGCGCGTGTAGGTGCCGAGGTCGGCGATCTGGTTGCCGCTGGTCAGCGTCTGGTTGTTCGCGGTCTTGGCGACGTTGATCGCGGCGATGCCGAGCGCGTTGAGTGTGAACAGTTCGCCGCTCTGGCTGATGCCGTCCTGGTTGAGGTCGCGCCAGACGCGCAGGTCGGCGAACTGGGCGTCGAGGCTGCTGACGGTGCCATCGGCGTTGCTGTCGAGGTCGGCGAGGGCGGCGAAGCCGTCGGCGGCGCGTGTGCCGTCGCTGTTGATCGTCGCGTCGCCGAAGAGTTCGCGGCCGGAGTCGATCAGGCCGTTGCCGTTGCGGTCGAGGGTGAGCGGGTCGCGGCGGGGGGCGGCGAGGTTGGAGGAGGGGAGGTGGCTGGATGCGGTGAAGTCGCTGTGGACTTCACGGGAGATGTCCCGGCGCAGATGACCGATCCCGTGGAGAATCCCCGCTGCCTCCTTCCGGCAATACTCAAGATCGTTTTCCCGCGTGTTGGAGGTGGAATGCCCTTTCTGTATTTCGGCCAGTAGAAGGGCCAGTGCTGCATCCATCTCGTCACTTGTCCAGGCGAGGGAAGCGGTGTCAGCGGCGTAGCGCGAGTAGGCTGCGGACTCCCACCACTTGCTGATCTAGAACTGATCGGCTCCGGTGAGACCTCTATCGAGGAGTTCCTTGGCAACGCGCGCGGTCGCCAGCGCCGCGTAACCTTCGCTCAACAGGCACGAGTCCACCAGAGCGTCGAAGTTTCGTCCGGCGGCGGCCAGATTCCGTCCGTTCGTCACGATGCCGTCGATGCCTTCGACGGCGTGGTGCCCGAGTTCATGCGAGAGGACGCGCACGAGATCGATGCTGTTGCCCAGGGTGTCTTTGCCGACGGTGATGAAGTCTTCGTTCCCACTACCCTCTCTTCGAGGCCGATGGGTCGCCGCGTTGGGCTCCTTCGACGTATCGAGGACTGCATCCGCGGTCTTGTCGTCATCCTGGTAGCGACGAACCGCTTCTTTCAGCGTTTCGGATCGATTGATCAGATCCAGCGCTGCCGGCGTGATGTAGGACTGGATGTTGGCGAACTTATCACTGAAGTCGGATCGAGTCAGCGCCAGCGTGCTCATTGCAATACCTCTCTAGGCTCGGTTGGGAAATAGATGAAACCGAAGTCGACCGCACACACCTGGTAATCAAAACCGAAGCCAATTTGGCCGACAAAGCCATACGGTGTTGCCAGCGGCTTGAAGGAAAGGTTGCCGATGTCATGTGCTCGGCGTGGGGTGCTAAAGCGATCCTTGACGATAAATGGACCGGTCCGCCGCTCGGGGGCGGCGGCAAATTGACGCTCAACGTCGTCGATCGCCACGCATGCGTCGCGAGTGTTGAAACCGCCGGAGAATCTGGCTGATGCGCGGATGCGAACGTCGCGAATCGAAGGCGAACTCTCGAGATCAGTCAGACCACTGCCCAGATACTCCTCTCGGACTCCCGGTCGCGGGATTCGTGGTCTTGGTCTTACCCATAAATATTTGGGAGCGGAGAAGGTTTCCAGATCGGTGAACCCGAAGACGCCGAGCACAGCGCTCGCGTCATACAGCGACACGTGCTCGATCACGTGCACGATCTTGCCAAGCAGTTCGCGCCCACGTTCGAGTTGTGCTTCGGTAGGCGGAGGCAGTGGCGGGTCACTGTCCAGCCGTAAGGTAGCGTCTTGCTGCGCGCAAGCCAGGCCGGTCGCAACGGATAGTGCTGCCGCAAGTGCTCTGAGCGCCCCGCGGACGCCCCTCAAGTCAAGTCTTCCCATCACGCGTTTTCCTTTCGAAGTCCACCCACAAGCGTACCGTGGGATCTTGCTGTCAAGGTGTCCCTTCCCGTCAACGGACCCGCTACGCGAAGCGTGCGTTACCCCGTTGAGGCGCTGTCGCGAGAGCCTGAACCATCCCATGCCGACCCGTTTTGACCTGGGTCAAGCACACCGGCCTGATCGTCGCTGCGCGCCGTTGCGGAAGAGCCGGACTCCGCTTCAACCCATCGAGTAAGCAACCCGCGCGCATTTCCCGGCCAAACGCTGCCGCCTCGGTCACCGGCCGATCCCTCGCCCCCCCGCTGTGGCCGATGCTGCTTGACGGATGTTCCCCAGCCCGCGCACGCGCGCGACCGTGTCGCCGACGCCGCGCGCCTGGAAGCAGGCGAGCGGCAGGTTCAGCAGATGGCGGAACAGGCGGGCGCCCAGTTCGACGTCGCTGCGGCTGGTGGTGTGCGCGAAGTCGCAGGTATCGTCGTCCGCGCCTGCAGACCGGGGCTGGCGCCGGCGCAGAAGTCAGGTGGGGTCAGCGCGGCGACCAGACAGCGGGACAGCACGGACACGCCAGGCGCCGACGAAAAAAAACCTGCCACCCTCGCGGGTGGCAGGCGGATGTCGGCGCGGCGAGCGCGTCGGGTGCGGATCAGGCCTTGCCGCTGCCCAGAGCGCGTTGCAACTGCTCGAGGGCCTTGGGATCCTCGATCGTCGTCAGATCGCCCGGATCGCGGCCTTCGGCGAGCGCCTGGATCGAACGCCGGAGGAGTTTGCCGGAACGGGTCTTCGGCAGAACGGTGACGAAGTGGACCCGGCTCGGGCGGGCGATCGCGCCGAGGCTGTCGTCGACCTGCTTCATCACGGCCTTCTCGAGCGCCGCGGTCAGTTCCGGCGTGGCGACGCTGTCGGCGTTCTTGACCACCGCGAAAGCCATCGGCATCTGGCCCTTGAGTTGATCGGCAACACCAACGACGGCCACTTCGGCGATCGCCGAATGACCCTGGATGGCCTCTTCGATTTCACGTGTACCGAGGCGGTGTCCGGCAACGTTGATGACGTCGTCGGTACGGCCGAGGATGTAGTGATAGCCGTCCTTGTCCTTGATTCCCCAGTCGAACGAGGAGTAGACCTGCGGCTCGCGGAAGAGCGTGAAGTAGGTCGACACGAAGCGCGCGTCGTCGCCCCAGACGGTCGTCAGGCAGCCCGGCGGCAGCGGCGGCAGGATACCGACGATACCCTTTTCATCCGGCTCGCAGACGGTACCGTCTTCACGGAAGATCTTGAGGTTGTAGCCGTAAACCGGGAAGTTCGGCGTTCCGTAGCGGATTTCGGTCTTTTCGACGCCCGGCATCGGGCCGAGGATCGGCCAGCCGGTCTCGGTCTGCCAGTAGTTGTCGTAAACCGGCCGGCCGAGTTCGGTCATGATCCACTCGTGCGTCGGCTGGTCGAGCGGTTCGCCGGCGAGGAAGAGGTGCTTGAGGGCCGACAGGTCGTACTTGTGCATGTAGGACGTGTCGTGCTTCTTGAGAACGCGCGCCGCCGTCGGCGCCGAGAACATGACGTTGACTTTGTATTTCTCGACGATCTGCCACCAGATGCCCGGATCGGGGCGCAACGGCGTGCCTTCGTACATGATGGTGCACATGCCGCCGATCAGCGGCCCGTACACGATGTACGAGTGACCGACGACCCAGCCGATGTCGGAGGTAGCGAAGAAGGTTTCACCTTCGCCGCCGCAGAAGATGTACTTCAGCGTCGATGCCAGGGCGACGGCATAGCCGCCGGTGTCGCGCTGCACGCCCTTCGGCTTGCCGGTAGTCCCGGAGGTGTAGAGGATGTACGAAGGGTCGGACGACTCCAGCCAGGTGACCGGCACGTCGGCGTCCATGAACTGGGTGCGCAGCGTCGCGTAGTCGACGTCGCGACCGGCGACCTTGGTGAAGTCCTTGTCGAGGCCGCGATCGATCATCAGCACCTTCGCCGGCTTGTGTTCGGCGAGTTCAATGGCTTCGTCGAGCAGGCCCTTGTAGGGCACCGCCTTGCCGGCGCGCATGCCGGCGTCGGACGAGACGACCAGTTTCGGCGTCGCATCGTCGATACGGGTGGCCAGCGAGCCCGATGCAAATCCACCGAAGACGACCGAGTGAATGGCGCCGATGCGTGTGCACGCGAGCATGGCGAACATCGCTTCGGCGATCATCGGCATGTAGATCAGGACGCGGTCGCCCTTGCCGACGCCGAGGCTCTGCATGATCGCCGCCATGCGCATGACTTCCTGCTTCAACTCGGCGAAGGAGTACACCACCTCCTGGTCGGTCTCGGTCGAGATGAAGACCATTGCACGGTCGTTCGGCCGCTTCTCAGCGTGCCGGTCGACGGCGTTGTAGCAGATGTTGGTTTCGCCGCCGACGAACCACTTGGCGAACGGCGGACGAGAAAAATCGAGTACCTGAGTGAATGGCTTGTGCCAGTCGATCAGTTTGGCTTCTTCACCCCAGAAGGCGTCCGGATTTTCGATTGATTTCTTGTGAAACTCTTGGATTGTCGTCATGAGACTCCCTCTTCCAAATTGTGAACCACCTGCAACAGTGGAAACTATGCGTGCCGAGTGTCTTGAACCTCCTGCTCCCGGTCGCGCATCCGTTCTCGGATATCTGCCAAAGGCAGACCCAACTTCAACTCCCTTTCCAGCAACTCGAGAAAGGGCAGTACTTCCCTGCCGAGATGGACGAGATGCGGGATCACCGCACGCTCATGTCCAGTCCGGATCAGATCGATGGCGTGGCCGAGCCGGGGCACCGGTATCTCGGACACGGGTCTGGCGACACAGGCGACGACGCGGTTGCCGCCGGCCTGCTGGGCGCTCCGCAGTCGCTCGGCAGCGAGGCCCAGCAACGCCGAGGCGGAGCTTACCCGGTCGACCGGGGTGTTGGCGGCGCCGATACTGATCGACAGATCGAGGCGCTGTCCATGTACGCTGATGTTGGCCACCGCAAACGCCTCGCGCAGCCGGTTGGCAAAGGCCTCGCATGCCGGGTAGGGCGTGCCCGGTGAAACAACCGCCAGTTCGCTGCCGCCGTAGTGGCCGAGACTGTCTTCCTTGCGCACCTTCTTGGCCAGCATGCTCGCCAGACGTTTCTGCAACTCGTTGGCCAGTTCGTCGCCGTGCTCCTCGCGCAGCGCGTCGAAACGGTCAAAGCCGACGATCAGCGCGCTCACCGGGCCTTCATGCCGGATCGCATGCGATATCGCCTGGGCGGCCTGGATGTCGACGTACTGCCGCGTCGGTAGCCCGGTGTCGGGATGCGCGGCATGCCGCGCGGGGTTCTCGCGCAGCTCGTTCTGAACCTCCGCCAACTGGCGTAGCGAGTCGATCCTCGCCAGCAGTTCGGTAGCACCGATTCCCCGGCTGATGAAGTCGGTAGCGCCGAGCGCGCGCGCTTGCTCGTTGGCCTCTTCGCTGTCGCTGCTGATCATCAATACCGGGATCTGACGGATACGCGCCAGTCTCGACCCGCGCACCCGGGCGAGCAGACCGTCACCGTCGAGCATCGGCAGCGACGATGAGCAGATCACCAACTGGATCGAGGGGTCGAGCACCAGCGCCTGCCAGCCGGATTCGCCGTCGGTCTCCTCACGAAAGCTGTAGTGGTTCCGGATCAGCTTGATCAGCGTGGCGCGGACCATCCGGGATTCGTCGACAATCAGGATGCGCGGCCGTTGCGTCGGGTTGTCCATTGCCCGTGTCGATCCCTGTCAGGCTGGGAAGCTTACGCGCGGCCGAGGTCGACGACGACGCGACCGTGCGCACGACCCTTGATGTATTCGTCGAAGATGCCGGGCAGTTCGTCGAAGGCGATGCAACGCGTCATGTCCTGCAGATGTCGTGGTCTCAGGTCGCCGGCCAGACGCTGCCAGACGCCGCTGCGATACGGTTCGCTGATGTAGCCGGAGTCGATGCCGAGCAGGCAGGCGCCGCGCAGGATGAAGGGCATGACCGTGGTCTTCAGCGCGGGACTCGCCGCCAGGCCGATGCTGGCGATCGTACCGCCCTGTTGCATCGTGCTGACGATCCAGGCGAGGACATCGCCGCCCAGGTTATCAACCGCACCGGCCCAGAGCGCCGTGTCGAGCGGGCGGATGCGCGACAGTTGGAGTGCCGAGCGGAACATGACGGACGTTGCGCCGAGGCCTTTCAGGTAAGCGGTTTCGGCCTCCTTGCCCGTCAGCGCGGTCACCTGGTAGCCTCGGCCGGCGAGCATGTCCACCGCCAGGCTGCCGACGCCGCCGGTGGCACCGGTGACGATCACTGGGCCGCGTGAAGGAGCGAGACCATTCTCTTCCATGCGAACGACGCCAAGCGCGGCGGTGAACCCCGCCGTACCGAGCGCCATGGCTTCGTACAGCGATAGTCCTGCGGGCAGGGGAACGACCCACTCGGCCGGCACTCTGGCGTATTCGGCGTAGCCACCGTGATGAGCGACGCCGATGTCGAAGCTGGTGGCGATCACCGGATCGCCTGCCCGGTAACGCGGATCGGTGCTTGATTCGACGATTCCCGAGAGGTCGATACCGCCGACGCAAGGGTGGCGACGAATGACGCGGCCGGCACCGGTGGCCGCCAGCGCATCCTTGAAATTGACGCTCGAATAGGCGACCTTGATGGTCACCTCGCCGGGGTCGAGTTGCGACTCGTCCATGTTCACAAAGTCGCCGCGCGTCAGACCTTCCTTTTCGTCGATCAGATAGGCCTTGAAGGGACTCATGCTTGCTCCATGCGGTCGGTGGATGGGTGAGGAGGTGGCCGGGCAGCGGGACGGCAGGGTCCGCGTCATGAACGGGCGTCGATTATAAACAGAAACGCCACGAGAATTTCGCACGGCGCAGGCGGCACGCCCTGGCTGCCGGGCGCGTGCCCATCGCCAGCAGACCCTGGGCAGCGACTATACCGTGTTCCGTAGAGCAATCCACTGTGCAGTGCACAAAAGATTTGCTTCGCTTCGCGGCCGGGAATTCTCCCGGTAAACACGTTAAGTTAAGGGCTTGCAATAGGCCCTTGAACTGCTTTCTGGAGCAACCGCTGGTGTGCAGGGGGTTTACAGCGTGACATTTTTCACATAAATTTCGGTTCCATGCTCATCAAACATTCCATTGCCTCACTTTTGGGTGCCGCCCTGATTGCTCTTTCGGGTGCCGGTGTGGTCCACGCCAGCGAACAGCAGAGGCCTGTCGACGAGCCTTCGCTCCTCGAGCGCTATACCACCAGCGCCCAGGATCTGATCCTCAAAGGCTTCGAATTGATCGGGATCAATTATCGCTTCGGTGGTACCAGTGCCGATACCGGTCTTGACTGCAGCGGCTTCGTGCAACTGGTTTTCAAGGAAGCTATCGGCATCCTGCTGCCGCGCACTGCCCGGGAGCAGAGCGAGGTCGGAGCCGTGATCGACCAGCAGGAACTCAAGGCCGGCGACCTGGTGTTCTTCAATACCATGCGCCACGCCTTTTCGCACGTCGGCATCTACCTGGGTGACAACCGCTTCCTGCATGCCCCGCGTACCGGTGCCGAGGTACGCGTCGACGACATGCGCCAGAGCTATTGGCTGCAGCGCTACAACGGCGCGCGCCGGCTCCTGTCGCGCTGAGCGGCTGACTCGCCCCGAGAAAACGACGCGACGCGTCGTTTTTTTTGCCCTGTACTAAAAACGATTCGCATTTACATTCTTGGGAGCGCTTGCTAGAATCAGGGTACTCGTATTCCGTACTTGTACCCTTTCCCTATCTTGATGACTGGAGGAGCGACCATGAAGTGGTCCCGTTCGTTGTGCACACTGGCCTTGGCGGCTGCCTCTCTCGGCAGTGCACAGGCCCAGGAGAAACTGCTCAATCTCTACTCGGCCCGCCATTACCAGACCGACGAGGCTCTGTATGACGGATTTACCCGCCAGACGGGTATCGCGATCAAGAGGCTCGAAGGCAAGGAAGACGAGCTGCTCGAGAGAATCCGCAACGAAGGCGCCAACAGCCCCGCAGATGTCCTGCTGACGGTCGATGCTGCCCGCCTGGCGGCCGCGCACGAGATGGGGCTCTTTTCGCCGGTGCAGTCGAAGATTCTCGATACCCGCATCCCGGCGCATCTGCGCACCACCGACTGGTTTTCGTTCTCCACCCGCGCGCGCGTCATCATCTATGCCAAGGGTGTCGTCAAGCCCGAGGAAGTCCGCAACTACAGTGATCTGGCCGATCCGCGGCTGAAGGGCAAGGTCTGCACACGGTCGGGTTCGCATCCCTACAATCTGTCGCTGATGGCTTCCATCATTGCCCACCAGGGCGAGGCCAAGGCCGAGCAGTGGGCGAAGGGCGTGGTGGCCAACTTTGCGCGTCCGCCGAAGGGCGGCGACACCGATCAGATTCGCGCTGTTGCTGCCGGCGAGTGCGCCGTCGCCCTTTCGAATACCTACTATCTGGCGCGCTTGATGCGGTCGGACAAGGCGGAGGATCGGAAGACGATGGAGAAGGTCGGCGTCGTCTGGCCGGACCAGCAGGGCAGTGGCGCGCATATCAACGTTTCCGGCGGCGGAGTCCTCAAGAACGCGCCGCATCGCGAGGCGGCGGTCAGATTCCTGGAGTACCTGTCGAGCGACGAGGCGCAGCGCTATTTTGCCGACGGCAACAACGAATGGCCGGTAGTGGCAGGTGTCAAGGTAGCCAACCCGGCGCTCGCGGAACTCGGCAAGTTCAAGGCCGACAGCATGCCAGTCGGCTCGCTGGCAATGTACCGGGCCAAGGCACAGATCATTTTCGACCGTGCCGGCTTTCGCTGAGTCGCACGTGGCAGGGCGCGTCGCCGGCGAACGGCAAGCTTAGCGGCGCGTGCGCGAGATCTGCCGTGACAGCGCGATCAGCGGCAGCAGGCCGACGGCGACAATTGCCAGCGATGCGTTCGCCGCCTCGGCAAGGCGCTCGTCGGAAGCGAGCGTGTAGGCCTGTGTCGCCAGCGTGTCGAAATCGAAAGGGCGCATCACCAGCGTTGCCGGCAGCTCCTTCATGACATCGACGAAGACCAGCAGGCACGCGGTGAGCAGACTGCCGCGCAGGATCGGCAGGTGCACCCGCCACAGCGTCGTTACTTGCCCGAGTCCGAGACTGCGCGCGGCGTCATCCATGCTTGGCGTGATCTTTGCCAGGCTGGTGCCTACCGACTGCAGGGCAACCGCCAGAAAACGCACCAGGTAGGCGTAGATCAGCGCCGCGATGCCGCCGGTGATCAGCAGACCGGGGTTGCTCGCGAACCAGACTTGCCATTGCGCGGCCAGCCAGTTGTCGAGACGCGTCACGGGAATCAGCACGCCGACGGCGATCACCGAACCGGGCACTGCGTAGCCGAGGCCGACCAGGCGGTTGAGCGAAGGCGCCAGCCAGCCGGTGGACAGGCGGGCGCCGTAGGCGAGCAGGACGGCCAGCGTCACCGCAATGATCGCGGTCAGCCCGGCGAGGACGAAGCTGTTGCGTGCGAGCGCCACGAAATGTGTCGTGAACTGGCCGTCACGCTCGGCCAGCGCCAGGCGCAGCAGGAGGTAGCCGGGTACCAGAAAGCCGATGCTCAGCGGCAGGGTGCAGACGGCCGTGGCGACCCAGCCGCGCCATCCCGGCAAGGGCTGGCCGGCCAGCGGCCGACGTCGCCCGCTGGTGTTGTGAAAGCGCGAGCGGCCGCGCGAAGCATGCTCGATGGCCAGCAGGAGGATGACGAAGCCGAGCAGCGCTGCCGCCAGTTGCGCAGCCGCGATACGGTCGCCGAGCGAGAACCAGGCGCGATAGATGCCGGTCGTGAAAGTCTGTACCGCGAAGTAGGAGACTGTGCCGTAGTCGGCGAGGGTTTCCATCAGCGCCAGCGTCACGCCAGCCGCCACGGCTGGCCTGGCGAGTGGCAGCGAGACCCGGAAGAAGCTGCGCCAGGGCCCGAGACCAAGGGTGCGCGAGGCTTCGAGCATGCCGCTGGCACGTTCGATGAAGGCTGTACGCGTCAGCAGATAGACGTAGGGATAAAGGACGAAGACGAACATGGTTACCGCCCCGCCGAGGCTGCGAACCTCCGGGAACCAGTAATCCGCCTTGCTCCAGCCGAAGGACTCGCGCAGGAAAGTCTGCAGCGGGCCGACAAACTGCAGGAAATCGGTGTACACATAGGCTAGGACATAGGCCGGCATGGCCAGCGGCAGTACGAGTGCCCACTCGAAGATTCGCCGGCCGGGGAAGTCGTGCATCGCCGTCAGCCAGGCGGTTGCCACACCGACCAGCATGACGCCCAGGCCGACCAGCAGGCAGAGAGCCAGCGTATTGCCGATGTAGTCCGGCAGTACGGTCGCCGCCAAATGCGACCAGGTGGCGCCGGTATCGCCGGCAAGGACGTTGCTCAGCACGCTGGCCACTGGCAGACCGACCAGGGCGGCGACCGTGGCGGACACGATGAGCAGGAGATTGAGGCGCGGGCGGAGCATGGATGGTTTGTCGCTTAAATGAGAATTATAATTGACAAGCGGTAAGGTCCGGCCTGCGCATTGTCACCTGATCGCCAACCAGATCGCTTGTTTCGACCGCCAACAACTGATGGCCAACTTGTGATGGCACACCTCGAACTGCTGGGAATTGTCCAGCGCTACGGCTCGCACACCGTTGTGGACGGCGTCAGCCTGACCGTCGAAACCGGCAGCATCGCCTGCCTGCTCGGACCATCGGGTTGCGGCAAGACGACGCTGCTACGCTGCATTGCCGGGTTCGAGGACATTGCTGCCGGCGAGATTCGTGTGCAGGGGACGACGGTCAGCACGCCTGGCCAGCGCGTGCCCCCCGAGCGGCGACAGATCGGCATGGTCTTTCAGGACTACGCGCTGTTCCCCCACCTGACGGTCGCCGCCAACATCGGCTTCGGGCTCGCCGGGCTGACCGCCGAGGCCCGGCGCGATCGGGTAACTGAATTGCTGGCCACCGTCGGGCTCGTCGGCGAAGGCAGCAAGTATCCGCACGAACTGTCAGGCGGCCAGCAACAGCGTGTCGCGCTGGCGCGCGCGCTGGCCCCGAATCCGCAACTGATCCTGCTCGACGAGCCTTTCTCCAATCTCGATGTCGACCTGCGCGAACGCCTGTCGCTCGAAGTGCGCGACATTCTCAAGAGCCGGAACATCACTGCCGTGCTGGTCACGCATGACCAGCACGAAGCCTTCGCCATGGCCGACCAGGTTGGCGTCATGGCGCACGGAATCATCCAGCAGTGGGACACGCCGTACCGCATCTATCACCAGCCGGTTAACCGCTTCGTCGCCGATTTCGTCGGCCAGGGGGTCTTCATGCCGGGAATGGTGCTCGACGACAGCCACGTCGCCGTCGAACTGGGCGTTCTCGCGTCGCACCTGCCGCTCGAGTGCAGCCAGGGCTGCGATGCCTGCGGTAAGGGTTGTGGCGTCGAAGTGCTGCTGCGCCCCGACGACATCATCCATGACGACCGCAGCGATCTGCTGGCGGAGGTCCGGCACAAGGCTTTCCGGGGTGCCGAGATCCTCTACACGCTGCGCCTGGCCAGTGGCGTCGAAGTGCTTTCCCTGGTGCCCTCGCATCACAATCACGCGATCGGCGAGAGCATCGGCATTCGCCTCGATGTGGACCACGTGGTTGCCTTCAAGACGCCGACTCTGGTCTTCCAGGCCGGCGCGCAGACGATCCAGTTTCATCGATGATTCCGTGGCTTGAAGGCAGGGAGCCGTTTCCGCCGCTCGACGCCGCGCTCGTCGAACCGAACGGTCTCCTCTGTGCCGGTGGCGACCTGTCGGCGCGGCGTCTGCTCGACGCCTATCAGCGTGGCATATTTCCTTGGTATTCGAGCGGCGAGCCCATCCTCTGGTGGAGTCCGGACCCGCGCATGGTCCTGTTTCCGGGCGAGTTCCGGATATCGCGCTCGCTGCGCCGCTGCCTGCGCTCGGGCCGCTTCGAGGCCAGGCTGGACAGCGACTTCCGGGCGGTGATCCGGGCCTGTGCCGAAACGCCACGCTTTGGCCAGCAGGGAACCTGGATCACGCGTGACATGCAGCACGCCTACTGGCAGCTTTTCGAACTTGGCTTTGCGCATTCGGTCGAAACCTGGCTGGACGGCAAACTGGTCGGCGGTCTGTACGGGCTGGCCATCGGTCGCATGTTCTACGGCGAGTCCATGTTCTCGTTGGTCAGCAATGCCTCCAAGGTCGCTGCCGCGCACCTCGCCCGTTTCCTTGAAGAGGAGGGCTTCGGCATGATAGATTGCCAGATGAACACGCCGCACCTCGCCTCGCTCGGCGCGCGAGAGATTCCGCGCGCTGTTTTCATGGACCGGCTACGCGCGCTCGTCGCCATCGCCTGGCAGCCGGGCAAATGGCCGAGCGACGGCGCCAGCCACGCGTGGATCTAGCGAATGTCGCGACTCAACGATTCGCACCTGCCTTTTTCGCTGCTGCAATTCTATGCCACGGCGCCCTACGCGTGCAGTTACCTGCCGGGCGAGCGGGCACGTTCGCAGGTGGCGACGCCCAGCCACCTGATCAACACCGAAGTCTACGGCGAACTCGTGCGCAGCGGCTTTCGCCGCAGCGGGGTGTTCACCTATCGGCCGAGGTGCGACGACTGCCGTGCGTGCGTGCCGGTACGCATTCCGGCCAGCCGGTTTCAGGCGAACCGCAGCCAGCGGCGCAGTGTCGGCATGCACGCCGGCCTGGTGGCGCGCGAACTGCCACTGCGCTTTCGTGACGAGCATTACCAGCTTTACCTGCGCTACCAGGCGGCAAGACACGCCGGTGGTGGCATGGACCAGGACAGTCACGACCAGTACGCGCATTTCCTGCTGCAGAGTCGTGTCGATACCCGCTTGGTCGAGTTTACCGAAGGGGGAGTGCTGCGCATGGTCAGCATCCTCGATGTGCTGGATGACGGACTGTCGTCGGTCTATACCTTCTACGACCCGGATCTCCAACCGGCGAGTCTCGGCACTTACAACATCGTCTGGCAGATTGCCCAGTGCGTCGCCAACGCTCTGCCCTACCTGTACCTGGGTTACTGGATCCGCGCCAGCCGGAAGATGGCCTACAAGGCGAACTTCACGCCCATCGAGGGACTGATCGAAGGGCAATGGATCGATCTGCGCGCGCAGCTTGCCGGCTCATCGAACGTTCCGCCGGGCGCCGGAACATCCACCTGAGCGTCGGCGTGAAGCCGACTCGGTAGTGCGTGCCGTTGGTGGCGATGCCGCTGCCGCCATTCGCGGTGCCACCGTCGCGGGACAGTCGGTCCGCCGATGCCTGTCGGTCAGGTGGCCGCCGCTCAGGCGGCGCCAGCCCGCCCACCCGTGCCGGGGGCGCCGTTGCCTTCAGTCGAGGTGGCTTCCGTCGCCAGCGCTTCGAGCAGCACGGTGATCCCCTGCGCCGAGTGCGCAAGGGCTTTCGCGTCGTCCTCGGCGAGCCTGCCGGAGTCGGCGAGGGCCCGCCGGGAGATCTCCAGCAGCCGTTCCGAATGTTGCAAAAGGCGGCCTCGGATGGTGTTGAGTTGCTGCATCTTGGCGATCTCGGCGGCGCGCAAGTCGCTGTTCGCTTCGTCGCGGGCCTTTTCGGTGTCTGCCTCGCGCAGGTCGCGCAGGGCCGTGACTTCCGCCATCGACGCCTTCCACCAGCCCAGGAAGTTCGCCCGGTGGTCGATCAGCGCGTTCAGCGATTCGCCCATGGCGTTTATCTCGTCGCGTCCACCGGCGACGGTCGGGACGCGCCCCGTCGGCGTTCCGTACGCCAGGTCGTCGAGCAGCCCGGCCATCTGCCTGACCGGGCGAACGATGCGTCCGCTGATCGTCAGCGCGAAAAGGATCGACAGCGCGATTGCCGACGCCAGGACGACGAGGCCGCGCCGGACGCTCGCCTGCGAGGACTCGGTGATCGCGCTGACACGCGCGGCCATCAACTGGTTTGCCTGGTCGGCGTTCTGCTGGATCAGCGGCACGACACGGTTGGCGGCCGCATCCATTTCCCGCGTCAACTCGACGATGATGGCGCGCCGCGACACGAGGACCAGGAAACTCCTCTGATAGTCGCGTAGCAGGCTGGTAAGGAGCGCCTTGTCGGTTTCGGAAATCGTTGACTCGGCGATCTGGGCGCGCACTTTCCTGGCGGTCTCGACGACCATCTGCGCGTAGGATTCGTCGCCGCGCACCAGGAAGTCCTTTTCCCGGCGCCGGAGCGTCAGCACGTTGGTCTCGAGGTTGGGGACATGATAGGCATCGAGAAGCGCCTCGATGCGCTGCGCCGCATCGCGAAAAGGCCCTCGGCCGCCGTCGGCGTTACCCGTCCTGAGCACGGTGTCGGCATAGGGCTCGAAGGTTCTCGCATAGACGACCAGTTCGGCGAGCAATTGCTCCCTGACGGCGGGCTTGAGATCGGAGGTCTCGACGCGTTGGCGGAATTCCGCGACAAGCTTGCGAACCCGCTCCCGATACTTCGGCTCCGTGCGCAGAGCGAGATCCTTCTCGTTACGGCGAACCTGGAGAAGAGTGCTGTACAGACGGTCGACGTTGTAGTTTCCGGACAGTTCGTGCAGGCGATGGATCTTGTTGCGGAAGGCCCCCTGGATTCCTGAGTTCTCGTCCAGCCCCATGCTTCGCCAGGCGTCGGCGACGGCATGGAAGGTTTCCTGGTAAGTCGCCGTCAGTGCCAGGATTGCCTCGGCCGTCTGCCGGGATGGCTGATCAACTGCTGCCAGGAGCGTCGCACTCTCGCGCAGCTTCTGCAGGTGTCGATCAACCTTCATGGCCAGGTCTTCGTCGTGCCGGATGAGGAAGTTCAGTTCGGCTTCGCGTGCCGCCGCGATTTCGATTTCGATCTCGAGCGCCAGCGACTTGCGCCGCTCGAAAACGCCCTGAAGCTGCTGGTAGTCATCGAGTACCGTGTCGAGAGTCTGCTGCTGGTGCCAGACGACTCCGACGAAAAGCAGGCCCACCAATCCGAAGCCAAGGCCGAGCTTCTCGCCGATCCGCAACTTGCTGGAAAATCTGACCACATCTCGCTCCTGCTGGGTGGTGAAACGGGCTTTGATCGGGGCCGGTCGACGCCCGTCCGCGGCCCCAGGAGAGCGTGTGGCCCGCGTCGACGAGCGGAGTAGGGCGCTGAAGCGAAAGTATATCGCCTCTTCGTCGGGCACGGTTTTCTTGTCGTCGGCGCTAGCGTCTCGACGCATCGCGCGCGTCCGGCATGCACCGTCGGCGATGCCGCGATCGCTGCTCGCCGCCTGGCGGCGTTTCGCCGGGTGCCGCTGCCGCCGGCTGCGGCGAGTCAGCTACTCGCTCGCCGTAGCGGCGGCGATGTCGGCGGATTCCTCCACGCTGTCACTGGCGGTGACGAGGAGGCGGGTCAGGGCGGCCCGCCGGGAATCCGCGTCGAGTGCGGCCAAGGTCGCGACGCGCTGGTAGAACAGTGGCAGATCCTGCCGGCATTCGGCGAGCAAGGCCTCGAAGGCGGGCACCAGTTCGCTGTAGAGAGCCAGCGCCACGAGCCTGGCGTTGTTCAGCTGGTCGTCGAAAACCGTGTCGTAGCCGGTGTAGCCGCCCCAACTTGCCTTGAGGTTGGCGTAGTCGCCCCGCAGCGCGGAAAACAGGAGGAGCTTGGCGACGCGCTGCTGGTCGGCGGTGCGGTCGCTGGCATAGAGCGCGGCGAACTCCTTGCGGAAAGCGTGCATCAATCCCGCCAGGGCTGCCTGACGGGCGCGCTGTGTCGCGAAGACGGAACGTTGTTCGGCACTGGCACGGACCATCATCCAGCGTCGCATGCCTTCGTTCTCCACGGCCGTGGCAAAGGATTCGTTGAACTGCGTATCGCCCGGTACAAAGACGAGTTGGTGCGCCAACTCGTGGAAGACGGTGCGCGCGACTTCGAGCGTGCCCAGGCGGAGGAAGGTGTTGAGGACCGGATCGGCAAAGTGCCCAAGGGTCGAATAGGCGGGAACTCCACCGATGAACGTTTCGTAACCCTGCTGGCGCAGCTCGGCGGCGAAGCGTTCGGCGTCCAGCCTGTCGTAGTAACCACGGTAGCTGACGCAGCCCACCATCAGCAGGCACCAGCGCAGCGGGTCGAGCGAGAACTCGGGGGCGGCGAAGACATTCCACACCACGTACGGACGTTCGAGGTCGGCGTACGTGCGGTAGCTGTGATTCTCGGGCAGGGCCAGTTCGCGGCTGGCGAAATCGCGGATGGCCCGCACCTGCTCGAGCTGCTCCCGGAGGGTCGGATCGCTGGCAGGGTCAACGATTACCTCGGCAATCGGGCGGCTGGCGCGCATGACATCGAGGTGTCCGCTGATCGCCTGGGCGTAGTAGGCAATGTGGCTGCAGCCGGCCACCAGCAGCACTGCCAGCAGCGCTGCTGGGAGAAGAGGCGCAGGGTGATGCTCAGGCCGGCTGCGCATGCTGGAAACGACCGGTGTGCAGGAAAGATGCGATCTGCGCGGCACAACGGCGCGAAGCCAGCATCTGCGAGTGTGCGACCGGCAGCGCCAGGAAGTCGGCAGCGCCGGGAAGTTGCGTCTCCGCCAACGTCACGACCCCGTCGTTGGGCCGCGGCAGGCCCCGTAGCACCCGGCCGAGCCCCAGGCTGCGCGTGCCGGCGAGCACGCCGACTTCGATGTTGGGTGGGGGCGAGCAGGGGGCGCCGGCGCTACGCGACAACCACTGCATTATCGAGCGCCCTAGCAGCACCGGCATTCCCGGCAACGCCGCCAGCCTGCGCGCACAGTCGCTGCCGAGGCAGGGCGTGCCGAGCAGCAGCGCCCGGCGCAGGCGTGCATCCGGGGTTTGCCTGAGCACATCGAGGATGATGAGACCACCGAGGCTGTGGCCGACCAGATGGATCTCGGCGGCGTCCGTTGTCGCGATGAAGCGGCTCAATTGCTGAGCGTTCTCCGTCAGCGTCGCCCTGACGCTGGCGTAGCCGAAACGCAGGACGCGGTAGCCGTCGCGTCGCAACCAGTGGTCATGCAGCGCAAAGACGGTCGCCGGAGTCCACAGGCCATGCACGAGAATCACGGTGGCGGCTCGTTCACGCGGCGACGGCAGCGGCGAGCGCCTCATGCTTCCCGCGGCCTGCCGGGGACGCTGCGGCTGCTTCGGGAGGTGGCCGCTGCCGCCGGGCGCCAGACTGCGCCAAGCCGGGTGTCGTGGCGTTCAGCCACGCGGTTGCGCTTCATCCGTTGGCCAGCGCGGTCGGTTGTTCGTGTTTTTCGCCGTTGCCGTAGGTGAAGGGCGCCTACGGCATCCAGGCCAAAGCTCATTCGCCACTCGCTCATCGCAGCTACTCCTCCAGCCTGAACGCTTCTCCCGCCATGTATGAGAGTGCCGCCGAGCCAACAGCGCCCTACGAAGGCGTCAGCAATGAGCGCACTGTTCTGGATAGTTGCCGAAAGTCGGCGAGGTACGCTGAACTATTCCCACTCGATCGTCGCCGGCGGCTTGCTCGAGATGTCGTAGACGACCCGGTTGATACCGCGAACTTCGTTGATGATGCGGTTCGATACCCTGGCGAGGAGGCTGTGCGGCAGCTCTGCCCAGTGAGCGGTCATGAAGTCCTGGGTTTCGACGGCACGCAAGGCGACGACGTACTCGTAGGTGCGCCCGTCGCCCATGACCCCCACCGACTTCACTGGCAGGAAGACGGCGAAGGCCTGGCTGGTCTTCTCGTACCAGCCCGCGGCGCGCAGCTCGTCGATGAATATGGCGTCGGCGCGGCGCAGCAGGTCGGCAAACTCGGGCCGGACTTCGCCGAGGATGCGCACCCCGAGGCCGGGGCCGGGAAACGGATGGCGATAGACCATGTCGTGCGGCAGGCCGAGCGCGACGCCGAGTTCGCGTACCTCGTCCTTGAACAGCTCGCGCAGCGGCTCGAGGAGATCGAGATTGAGCGTCTCGGGAAGGCCGCCGACATTGTGATGGCTCTTGATCGTATGTGCCTTCTTGGTCTTGGCGCCGGCCGATTCGATCACGTCAGGGTAAATGGTCCCTTGCGCCAGCCACCTGGCGTTGTCGAGCCGGCTCGCTTCGGCCTGGAAAACCTCGACGAACTCGCGGCCGATGATCTTGCGTTTCTGTTCCGGGTCGGAGACGCCCTGGAGGTGGCCGAGGAAGCGGGCAGCGGCATCGACGTGAATGACCTTGACGCCGAGATTGCGGGCGAAGGTCTGCATCACCTGCTCGGCTTCGTTGAGGCGCAAGAGCCCGTTATCAACGAACACGCAGGTCAACTGGTCACCAATCGCGCGATGGATCAGCGCTGCGGCGACCGAGGAGTCGACGCCGCCGGAAAGGCCGAGGATCACCTCGTCATGGCCGACCTGCGAACGGATCCTGGCCACCGCCTCGCCAACGTAGTCGGGCATGTTCCAGTCGCGTCCGCAGCCGCAGATGTCGCGTACGAAGCGGCCGATGATTTCCTTGCCCTTGAGCGTGTGCGTCACCTCGGGATGAAACTGCACGGCGTAGAATCGGCGCGTCTCGTCAGCCATGGCCGCAATCGGCGTCGCTTCGTTGCTGCCGATTAGGGTGAACCCGGGCGGCAGTTCGGTCACCTTGTCGCCATGGCTCATCCAGACGTCGAGCAGCCCGTGGCCCTCCTCGTTGCGGCGATCCTCGATCCCTGCGAAGAGTACGGAATGGCCGCGCGCGCGCATCTCCGCGTAGCCGAACTCGCGCCTGGTCGAGCTCTGCACGCGTCCTCCCAGTTGCGCGGCCATCGTCTGCATGCCGTAGCAGATACCCAGGACCGGCACCCCCAGTTCGAACACCACTGGCGGCGCCTTGAAATCCTCGACTTCGTAGACCGAATTCGGGCCGCCGGAAAGAATGATGCCCTGAGGGTTGAAGTCGCGAATGAAGGCGTCCGCGACGTCGTAGGGATGCAACTCGCAATACACCTGCTGCTCGCGCACACGACGAGCGATCAACTGCGCGACCTGCGAGCCAAAGTCGAGAATCAGGATCTTCTGATGGGACATGGCGGCCTCTCAAATGGCGCGGGCGGCCTGCCGCCGCCCGCTGACTGTCAAGCGTCGATCGCTGCTCATTCGACGTGGTAATTGGGCGCTTCCTTCGTGATCTGCACGTCGTGGACGTGCGACTCCCGGACACCGGCCGAGGTGATCTCGACAAAGCTCGCCTTGTCATGCATTTCGGCTATCGTCCGGCAGCCGAGGTAACCCATCGACGAGCGCAGACCGCCCATCAGTTGATGAATGACCGCGAGTACCGAGCCCTTGTAGGGAACACGCCCTTCAATGCCTTCCGGCACCAGCTTGTCGAGGGTGGCCGTATCCTGGAAATAGCGGTCGGCGGCGCCGGCCGCCATGGCGCCGATCGAGCCCATGCCGCGGTACGACTTGTAGGAACGCCCCTGGTACAGTTCCACTTCGCCAGGCGCTTCCTCGGTGCCGGCGAAAAGACCGCCAAGCATGACGGCGTCGCCGCCGGCCGCGATCGCCTTTGAGATGTCGCCGGAATAACGGATGCCGCCGTCGGCGATCAACGGCACGCCGCTGCCCTGGAGCGCGTCGAAAACCATCTGGATGGCCGTGATCTGGGGTACGCCGACGCCGGCAACGATGCGTGTGGTACAGATCGAGCCTGGTCCGATGCCGACCTTGACGCCGTCGGCGCCGTGATCGAGCATCGCCCGTGCCGCGTCGGCGGTGGCGATGTTGCCGCCGATCACCTCGACCAGCGGGAAGTTCCTCTTGACCCAACGGACGCGGTCGAGGACGCCCTGCGAGTGTCCGTGCGCCGTGTCCACGACCAGCACATCGACACCGGCTTCGGCAAGCAGCTCGGCGCGTTCCTCGGTTCCCGGACCGACACCGAGGGCAGCTCCGACCCGCAGGCGGCCGGCGGCGTCCTTGCTGGCGTCCGGGTGCTCGGTGGTCTTGATGATGTCCTTGACGGTGATCAGGCCGCGCAGTTCGAAGGCGTCGTTGACCACCAGGACACGCTCGAGGCGGTGCTTGTGGATCAGCGCCTTGCCTTCCTCGACGGTGGCCCCTTCCTGCACCGTCACCAGGCGCTCACGAGGCGTCATGATGTTGCTGACGGGTTGGTCGAGGCGCGTCTCGAAGCGCAGGTCGCGATTGGTGACGATGCCGACGACGACTCGACCGTCGAGCACGGGTACCCCCGAAATCCTGTGCAGGCGGGTCAGCGCGAGGACGTCGCGCACCGACATGCTGGGTGAAACGGTGATCGGATCTTTCAGGATGCCGGACTCGAAGCGTTTGACCTTGGCCGCCTCGGCCGCCTGTGCCTTCGGGCTCAGGTTCTTGTGCACGATCCCGATGCCTCCCTCCTGGGCGAGGGCGATGGCCAGCCGACTCTCGGTAACCGTGTCCATGGCGGCCGACACCAGCGGCAGATTGAGGCTGATGTTGCGCGTCAGCCGTGTCTTGAGCGTGACATCGCGCGGCATCAGGGTGGAGTGGGCTGGGAGAAGGAGGACGTCGTCGAACGTCAGCGCCCTTTGGATAACACGCATGGCCTTTGATCCGAGGTCACAAAAACGTATTATACAGTGTGCTCCGTTACGGCTGAATGACCATGAGACACTTTGCCTTCGCCACCGCCGCGCTGTTTGCCGCCGTCGCGGCGCATGCCCAGATCTACAAGTGGCAGGATGAGAACAACAAGACCGTGATTTCTGACCGCCCGCCTGTCGGCAAGGTCCGCGAGCAGAAGAAGATCGAGGCCGAGGCCCCGGTGGCGAGCGGCGAACCCGCAAAGCAGGCGGCCGATCGCGAAATGGAGTTTCGCAAGCGTCAGAAGGAATCCCAGGACGCTGCCGAGAAGGGCGAGAAGGAACAGCGCGCCGCGGCAGAACGAAACACACACTGCGAAAGCGCGCGCAGTTCGCTGCAGGTTCTCGAGTCGGGCGAGCGCGTGTCGATGCGTGACAAGAAGGGCGAACGCTACATCATCGACGACGCGCAGCGTGAACAGGAGATCGCCCGCGCGCGCAAGTCCGTGGAGGCGAACTGCAAGTGAGCTATTCGCCGTCGCTGTCGCTGGCACCCTTTTTCATGACCTTGCCCGCGGCGGCACGCTGCTTGCGAACCTCCTTGGGATCGGCAATCAGGGGGCGGTAGATTTCCACGCGGTCATGATCGCGTAGCGGCGCGTCGAGTTTGCTGAGCTTGGCGAAAATGCCGATCTTGTTCTTGGCCAGATCGATTTCGGGATGCTTCTCCAACAGGCCCGAGGCTTCTATCGCCTGCCGGACGGTGCCGCCCGACGGCAGTTTCAGGCTGATGATCGGCTGTTTCGTCGGCAGCGCGTAAACGACCTCGACCGTGATCAGCTCAGGCATGCGGTACCCCGTGGATGTCGTTTGCCCGCTTGACGAAAGCATCGACGAAGGTGTTGGCGATCTGGCTGAAAACCGGACCGATCACTTTTTCGAACATGCGGCTGGAAAACTCGTAGGAAAGCTGGAATTCGATCTTGCATGCCTGCTCGGTCAGCGGCTTGAAACGCCACAGGCCGTCGAGGCGGCGAAACGGGCCATCGACCAGCGTGATGCGCATCGAGACGGGCGATTCCTTGTCGTTCTCGGTCGTGAAGTGCGACTTCACACTGCGGTAGTTGATGTGCAGGGTGGCGACGGTCCTGCGCTCGTCGCGAAACTCGCAGTGTGTCTGACTGCACCACGGCAGGAACTGCGGATAGTCCTCGACACGGTCGACCAGATCGAACATCTGCTGTGACGAACGCTCGATCAGCACCGACTTCTTGACCATGGCCATCCCCTGCCGCACCCCTTGAATCCTGTAGAATCGGCAATTCTAGCACTCCGCAACGCTATCCCGAACCCCCATCTCCCGAGAATCGGCACCATGAGCATCGTCGCCAACAAGAAGGCTTTTCATGACTTTTTCATCGAAGAGAAGATCGAGGCCGGCATCGTGCTGGAAGGCTGGGAGGTCAAGGCGATTCGTGGCGGCCGGGCGAGCATCAAGGAAGCGTATGTCGTCATCCGTAGCGGCGAGGTCTTCCTCTTCGGCATGCACATCACGCCGCTTCTGGCGGCATCGACGCATGTCAAGCCCGACCCCGTGCGTACCCGCAAGCTGTTGCTGCACAGCAGACAGATTGGCAAGCTGATCGGTCAGGTCGAGCGCGCCGGTTACACGCTGGTGCCGCTGGATCTGCACTTCCAGCGCGGCCGCATCAAGCTCGAAATCGGCCTGGCCAAGGGCAAGAAGCAGTTCGACAAGCGCGAATCGGAGAAGGAGCGCGACTGGGTTCGCGAGAAGGCGCGCCTGATGCGGGAGAAGGCATAGGCACTCCCGCGAGTGGCGGCTCTGGCCGGGTTTTTGTGCGCGACCGCGACTCAGCCACTGCGCCGGAGCGATCGCTGCTGCCGTTTCTCCGAGCGCGCGGCTTCACTGAGGCGTTGGCGGACGAAACTGATGTGGGTTTGCGCCGCGAGTCGCGCCTGTTCAGGCTGGCGGTCGCGAATCGCGTTACGGATCGCCAGGTGCTGCGCCATCAGTTGTCGGGCCGTTTCCGGGCTGACTGCCATCTCGCTGAGGTTCCGCCTCACCTGTTCGTGGAGCAGGCGCAGAACGCTGGATACCAGATGACCAAAGAGGACGTTGTGCGCCGATTCGGCGACAGTCAGGTGAAACGCGACGTCGGCAGCCACCTGGGCACCCCGGTCAGTGCTCAGGTAGGCCGCATCCAGGCGGGTGAACGCCTCCTCGATCCGTAGCAGGTCGCCTGTCGTTGCCCGCTGCGCAGCCAGCTCGGCTGCCGACGCTTCGAGCAGGTAACGGAACTCGAGCACGTCGTCCTGCAGCGACGGGTGTTGATCCAGCAATCGTTGCCACGGGTCGCTGAAGGTCGCGGCGAGCCTGTCGGTGACGTAGGTTCCTCCGCCATGGCGACTGACCAGGAGTTCGCGGGAGACGAGCTGCTTGATCGCTTCCCGCAGAGACGGTCGCGAAACTCCCAGCTCGATGGCCAGTTCGCGTTCCGCCGGCAGGCGGTCGCCCGGTTTCAGCGACCCCTCGATGATGCGTGTCTCCAGCTGATGCGCGATGGCGTCAGGGATTCGCGGCAGGTTGAGTTTGGCATAGGTCATGCGGTCAGGCGTGGTGGCTATCGATCATGTAGATTATTGCAGGAATCCAGTGGTCTTACCAGTTGCAGCCTTGTCCAACGTGGTATGAGCCTGAACGAGGATCGTGTTTCCACCCAGGAATGAGCCTGAGCGAAAGAAATTGCGGGTGAAGTGAGGTGTGGGTTGATCATCGCAAGGATGGTGATCAACATGAACGAAGCACGGCTGACCACGATCGAGCAGATCGAGCAGTTTCTCACCGCCAGCGGCTCGATAGAGTTCTCGGCGGCAGACGACAACGGCGAGCGGTATTGGCACATCAGTCGCGTCCTCGCACGTTTTGACTACCCCGGTCGCAACAAGCGCGAGCGCGGCGTGCTGCTGAGGTACCTGCAGCACACCAGCGGCTACAGTCGGGCTCAGGTGACCCGCCTGGTGACCCGTTGGCAGTGTAACCGCCTGGCGGCGGTCCCCTTGGTCAAGCGCTACCGTGCGCCTGCCGCGCCCTTTGCACGCAAGTACACCGCCGTCGACGTGGCGTTGCTCGTGGAGATGGACCAGGCCCATGAAGACGTCTGCGGGCCGGCCATCGCGCACCTTCTGCAACGGGCCTACCGGGACTATGACGATCCCCGTTACGAGCGCCTGGCCAAGCTGTCCGTCTCGCACCTGTACAACCTGCGCAAGAGCGCCGGCTATCAGGCCCGGCGCAGGAGCTTCACCAAGACCCGCCCGGTGTGCAACGCGATCGGCGTTCGCAAAGCCCCCGGCCCGGAGGGACGCGCCGGCTTTGTACGCATCGATACCGTTCATCAGGGCGATCAGGACGGCGTCAAGGGCGTCTATCACATCACCTGCGTCGATGCCGTCAGCCAGTGGCAGGTCGAGGCATGCGTAGAAGGCATCAGCGAGGCCTTTCTGTTGCCGGTGCTGGCTTTGATCATCGATCAGTTCCCGTTCGTCATTGTCGGTTTTCACTCCGACAACGGCTCCGAGTACATCAATCACCACGTCGCGAGCCTACTCGAGAAGCTGCGCATCGAGCAAACCAAGTCACGCTCCCGGCACAGTAACGACAACGCCCTGGCCGAGAGCAAGAATGCCAGCGTGGTCCGCAAGCACATGGGCTACGACCATATCCCGCAGGCGTACGCCAAGCCGATCAACGCGTTCTACCAGGATACCTTCAATCCCTGGCTCAATCTGCACCGCCCGTGCCTGTTCGCGACCTTGATCACCAACCACAAGGGCAAGACCGTCAAGCGCTACAAGCCTCAGGAGGTGAAGACGCCACTCGAGTGTTTGACCCAGCTGGCGCCACTGGGTCGGGTCACCTTCAAGCCGGGCATCACCTTGGAGGCCTTGCAGATTCAGGCCAGGTCACAAACCGATCTGGCGGCCGCCCAGGCCATGCAATCCGCCAAGCGCGAACTCTTTGCCGGCTTCGTCAAACCCAAGCGCCGAGCCTGACACGTACCGGCGACGACGCCAGCCGAAAGCCTGCCGCGCTGCGCTTCCCAGACGGACGAATGGCTGCGCCATCTGCCCGCCGGAAGCCCTGCGGGCAGCAAAACGTACAACCGGAATAAATATTCCCTTAACACTCAAGATCAAAACCAACCCGCCAGGATCATCTCAACGCCCCCCGGCGGAATCCGTTAGACTGCCCTTTTCAACCCCTCAGCCCACATCACCGCGTCACCCACTCCGTCGCTCCTTCAGGCTCATACCTGAATTGGAAAATACTGTTGCCCTGAAGGCGGACAGGCCGGGACGGTGCCGAGGCCTCCGGAGTGCGCCAGTGAGGGCAGGCGATTGACAAAGAGGCAGCTGGTCTCTAATCTATGGGAAAGTGGTCTTACCACTTTCCCTGTGACCAAAAAAGGAGGAGACGAACATGACTGAGACAGGCGATCGCGATTACCCGGACAAGCCACCGCGGGTTTACCTATTCGGAACTTGCCTGATCGACATGTTCTGTCCCGAGGCGGGAATGGACGCCGTGCGCCTGCTCGAGCGCGAAGGGATCGAGGTGCATTTCCCGCCCGACCAGACCTGCTGCGGGCAGCCGGCGCACAGCAGCGGCTTTCCCGAGCAGACGCGCGCCGTGGCGCTGGCGCAGCTGCGCCTGTTTCCCGAGCCGTGGCCGGTAATTGTTCCGTCCGGCTCCTGTGCCGGCATGATGCGTCACCACTACCCCAAGGTCTTCGCCGATGAACCGCGCCTGCTGGCCGAGGCGACGGCGCTCGCCGCGCGGGTTTTCGAGCTGTCCGAGTTCCTGGTGCATGTGGCCAAGGTGAGCCTGCGTGACCAGGGCGCACCCACGCGCGTCGCGCTGCACACCTCGTGCGCCGCGCGGCGCGAGATGGGGACGCACGTGCATGCGCGAGCCTTGTTGGCGCAACTGCCCGGCGTCGACGTCGGCCTGCACGAGCACGAATCCGAGTGTTGCGGCTTTGGCGGCACCTTCTCGCTCAAGCACCCGGCGATTTCGTCGGCCATGGCGGCTGACAAGGCCGACGCGCTGAAGGAGACGGGTGCGGTGAGCTTCCTGTCTGCCGACTGCGGCTGCATGCTCAGCCTCAACCACACGCTGCAGAAGCGCGGCGACGGTTTCCAGGGCCAGCATCTGGCGACTTTCCTTTGGCAGCGCACGGGTGGCGAAGGAGGGCAGCAATGAGCGCGCGCGACAACATCCTGCAACGCCTGCGCGCCGCGCCGCAGGGTATGCCACCTTTGCCGCCCGACGTGCGAGCCTTTTATGCGGCGGCGCGCGCCGCCCTGCCAGCGAGCACGCGCGCTGCGCGCTGCGAACTCTTCTGCGAAAAGATGGCCTTCTGGCACGCCGAAGTCGTCCGCGTGACGGCCAGTGACTGGCCGGAGAAGCTGCGCCAGCTGTGCGTGGCGAAGAACGTGCGTTCGCTGCTCTACGGCGAGCACACCGAACAGGCGGCAGCCCTGGTGGGTGCCGGCATCAGCGGACTCAAGCCCTACGATCGGCCGGTGGATGACTGGAAGCAGGAACTGTTCGAGAACACCGATGCCAGCTTTACCTCGACGCGTGGCGGCATCGCCGAGACCGGTACGCTGATCATCTGGCCCGACGCCAGGGAGCCGCGACTGATGTCGCTGGTGCCGCCAATTCACTTTGCTCTGCTCGATGCCGGGAAGCTCTATGACACTTTGTTCGAGGCGATGGTCGAGCAAGGCTGGAGCGACGCTCTGCCGACCAATGCGCTGCTCGTCTCCGGTCCGTCGAAGACCGCCGACATTCAGGTGACGCTGGCCTACGGAGCGCATGGTCCCAAGGAATTGATTGTCCTGCTGCTGGTCGATGAGGAGGAAACGCCATGAACAGCCAACCGCTCAACTTCATTCCGGCCAGCGAATTCAAGCAGCGCGCGGCGGTTGCCGTTGCCGACGAGCACCTGCGCCGGAGTTTTCGCGGGGCAATGGACTTCCTGATCGCCAAGCGCGCGGCCCAGTTTCCGGACCCGGCAGCGCTCGAACGTCAGCGCGGGCTCGCCGAGCATATCCGCAAATACAGTCTGGCGCGCCTGCCGGACCTACTCGAACTGCTCGAACGCAAGCTGACCGAGAATGGCGTGCACGTCCATTGGGCGGAGAACGCCGAGCAGGCCAACCGCGTCATCATCGACATCGCCCGCCGCCATTCGACCAAGCTGATGGTCAAGGGCAAGTCGATGGTCAGTGAAGAAATCGAACTCAACCATGCGATGGCCGACGCCGGCATGGAGGCGCTAGAGAGCGACATGGGCGAATACATCGTCCAGCTCGACGGCGAAAAACCCTCGCACATCATCATGCCGGCGATCCACAAGACCAAGCTCGAGATCGCCCGCCTGTTCGCGGCGAAAGTGCCGGGTGCCGCGTACACCGAATCGGTCGATGAACTGATCGGCATCGGCCGCGCCGTCCTGCGCGAGAAGTTCATGACCGCCGAGATCGGGCTGTCCGGCGTCAATTTTGCGGTCGCCGAGACCGGCACCCTGTGCCTGGTCGAAAACGAGGGCAACGGTCGCATGTGCACGACGGTGCCGGACGTGCACATCGCCATTACCGGCATCGAGAAGGTCGTCGAGAAACTCGAACATGTGCCGCCGCTGTTCGGTCTGCTGACGCGTTCGGCGACCGGTCAGGCGATCACCACCTATTTCAACATGATCAGCAGCCCGCGCAAGCCCGGCGAGAAGGACGGTCCGCGCGAGATGCACCTGGTGCTGGTCGACAACGGGCGCACGCAGGCTTACGGCGACGAGCAACTGCGTTCGACGCTACAGTGCATCCGCTGCGGCGCCTGCATGAACCATTGCCCGGTCTATACCCGCATCGGCGGTCATGCTTACGGCACCACTTACCCCGGCCCGATCGGCGACATCATCTCGCCGCACATGCTCGGCCTGGCGGCAACGCATGTCCTGCCCACTGCCTCGAGTCTCTGCGGTGCCTGTGGCGAGGTCTGCCCGGTGCGGATTCCGATTCCCGACGTGCTGATCCGTCTGCGCGGTGAAGCGCAGCACGAGGCCCGCCCGGGACATCCACCGCTGCTCGGTCAGGGTGCGGCCAGGAACCGCCTGGTCGATGCGGTGTGGTCGGGCTGGGCCGCGCTCTACACCCGCCCGGCACTTTATCGCGCCTTCGGCTGGTTGGCGACGCGCTTCCGGGCGCTGACGCCGCCGCTGCAGTCGGGCTGGACGCTCAGCCGCACGCCCCTGAAGCCGGCGAGGCGGACGCTGCATGAGCTGATGTCCGCCAGACGCCGGTGGTGAGGTAGTGATGCGCATCAACACAAGGAGGTCTGCATGACCCAAACGACGCGTCCGCTTGCCATTCTCGCGGCCGAGGCAGCGCCCCGCACCGTGGCGTCTATCTATCCGGAGCCCTTCGCCGCGCGCATGGACGGCCGCGAGAAGAGGCCGCTTGGCGACCTCTTCGGCCTCGCCGGCTTCGGTGTCAATCTCACCCGGCTGGCGCCGCAGGCGGTCTCGGCGCTGCGCCACGCGCACACCCGGCAGGACGAGTTCGTCTACGTTCTGCAGGGACATCCGACGCTGCACACCGATGAGGGTAAGGTTCAGCTTGCGCCGGGGATGTGTACGGGCTTCAAGGCGGGTACCGGCAATGCCCACCGGCTGATCAACGAAACCGGCGAGGACGTGGTCTATCTGGAAGTCGGCGACCGGACACCAGGCGACCAGGCCCACTATCCTGACGACGACATTCAGGCCGTGCTTGTCGATGGAAGGTGGCGCTTTTCGCACAAGGATGGCACGCCCTATTGAGCGCTGGTCGCTGGTGACGGAGCCGACGCCCTTACCGCGGCGCTGTCGCTGCCGGGCGCAAGTCAGCCTCGCTCCCGGGTGCTTCTCAGCCAGGCCACCAGGGTCTCGACTTCCGCCAGCCGTGCCGGGCCGGTGGCTGTGACCAGGTAGTAGGCGCGGTCGGAGCGTTGCTCGACATCAAACAGGCGGACGAGCGTGCCCTCCAGGACCTGTTGCTCGACGAGGGCGCTCAGCACCAGGCCGACCCCCTGGGAGTGCTCGGCAGCGTCGATCAGCAGGGAAACTTCGCTGAATGACGGGCCATCCTGCGGTTCGGGCAGATCGATGCCGGCAGCCGCGAACCACGGACGCCACGGGATCATCGACTGCCGCAACAGGGTGGCCCGGACGAGGTCGCTCGGCTGATTCAGCCACGGGTGCGCCTTGCGGTAGGCCGGGCTGCACACCGGAAAGATGCGTACGGGAATCAGCTCTTCCGCATCCACTCCCTCCCAGTGGCCGTGGCCGAAGCGGATCGCCACGTCGGCCTCGCCGGCCCGGATGTTCAGGTTTCGGGAGGTGACGACGATGTCGAGACTGATGTCGGGATGCCTTCGCTGGAACGATCCGAGGCGCTGGATCAGCCAGTTGGAGGCGATCGCTGGCGCCAGACTGAGCCGCACCGTCGTCCGGCGACGCCCAGCGACCTTGCCGACGCCGTGGCGCAGGCAATCCAGTCCTTCGCGCACATGCGGGAGCAGATCGCCGCCGTGCGAGGTGAGGCTGACCAGATGGCCAACGCGCAGCAGCAGGGAAACGCCGAGCCGGGACTCGAGTTGCGCGATGCGGTGGCTGACGGCACTCTGGGTAACGGACAATTCGTCCGCTGCCTTCGAGAAGCTGGCGTGACGGGCAACCGCCTCGAAGGCCAGCAGGCCGCTCAGCGCGGGTAGTCGAACGTTCTCTCGCGGTTTCCTGGTCTCGGCCATGGCATGTCGGATTCTCGATTGGCGGGCCGGTCACTTTATCACCGACCGACTCGACGTCGCAGGCGCTGTGCGCCCTTCCGTGTTCATCGGCATTGGCCCGTCATCGCGGCTGGCCGACGGCGTAGCGGCGAGCGCCGGTCACGACCATTCGTGCACTGGAGCCGCCGGCCAGTCGATGACAGAACGCGGGCCTGAGCGGAGTTCATGAAATCTCCACATGAACGCGATGAAAAGACCTCGCCCCACGCCGCTCATGCCGGGTTCAGGATGACCTCCTGACCGAACCCGAAGGAGACTGGCATGGAGCAGCGAAACGAAATCCCCCGCAGCGGGCTGATCCTCCTGGGGCTGGGGGTCGGCGGTCTGCTGCTGGCGATCGCCCTGACCGACCAGAAGCGCACGGTGGGCTTCGACGCGGACCGCTCGCTGGTGGCGAGCTGCGCTCCGGGCAGGGCCGCGGTGTTCACCAACGGCGAACGCCAGGCAGTGTTCGTGCAGAAACCCGATGGTCGGGTGGCCGCCCAGCCGGTATTCCGCAGCGAAGTGATCAGCGGTATCGCGTGCGATTCGCGACGTGGCGAGATCGTCGTTACCACGGCGCACGGAGAAGAACGCGTCGCCGTCGCCGCCGCCAGTGCGGACCGCCGGAAACAGCGGTCGGCGCCGTAAGCGGATCAGGCAGTACCGCCGGTACGCCGCATGCCGTTGGCCTGCGGCGAGGTTGACGACATTCGGCGCGGGCCATAGACTGGACGCCGGTATGGGATTTGCTCGCCGCCAGTGGAGCGTGGATCATCCCGATCGCTCGGCTTGTTCTTCTGTCCTGGATGTCTCCATGATGCATCAGTCGTTGCGTGTATTCCGCGTCTTGTTTCTCGCCGCGGTGGCGGCGTTTTTTCCCTCGGCGCACGCCGCGTGGGGGGACGTCAGCTACGACCCGACGCCCGCCAGAATCGATGAGGATCAGGCTGCCCAGTTCGATGCGTTCGGCTTGTTGACCCATGCCGTTGCCTTCCTATCCGGTCACGGGTCGGCTCGCCAGGACTTCGAGAGTGGCTTCGCGAACGCTCAGGTGCTCGCGGACTGGGTGAGGCTGGGCGACAACCGGGTGCGCTTCGGTTTTGGCGACAGCTTGGCGCGAATCGACTGGCGCGGCCGCATCGGCCAGATCGATCCCGGCGCCTCGGAGTTCGGTCTCTTCCATCCGCGCGGCACCTACGGAAATGCGGCGGGCGTAGCCGGCGACCCGCGCAACTATGTTTCCGACCACTACTTCCTGACCGCCGATGCCGTTCCGGGTGAAGCGAAGCCCTATTTCGTGATGCAGTTCGAGCAGCCGATCGACTTTGTCGCGCTGTCGGTCAGCGACTACACCAGTGGCGTCGGCGGCACCCGCCGTTTCGACCTCCTGGTTGGCGACGACCTGGCAAGCGCCGTGGCCCTGCCGGAATACGGTCACAGGCGGGAGTTCACCTTTCCGCCGGAGGATCTCATCGACGGGGGCTTCTTCTACGTTTTCGGCAGCGGCAAGGGCGATCCGTCGCCCAGCGTTTCTAACCGCTATCCCCGCTTCAATTTCGCCGTCCTGCGTCTCGATCCGGCCGACGCAACGGTCGGTTTCGACAACCTGATAGTGGTCAATGCGGTCCCTCAGCCAGGCGCCCTGGTGGTGCTGCTTGCCGGACTTGGGGCGTTGGCCGCGACCTGGCGTCGGCCACCGGCAAGGGCATAGACCAAGTCGGACGCGCGGTGGTAACGCTGCCGGTGGTGGCGGCGCGTCACGCCGTGTTCGCCGGGCCGACCGCCACTCCCGGAGGGTCGAGGTTCCCCGTGCGGAGGGGGCGTAACGACCGTCGGTGACCTGTCAAAGAGGGCTGTCGGGGTGTCATTCGAGGCCTGTTCCTGCACCTTCGGTTGCCAATTCCTCGATTGACCGGGGTTGTCAGCGCCACATATACTCGGGGTGGTTCTCATGCAGCCCTCGTGTCTGACCTCGACGTCGACACGACGTTGGCGCCGTGAAGCGGTGCGTACGATTCGAGCCCTTGCCGGGTTCGCCGATTTTCCGGCGGGGGGCGACGAGATGTCTTGGGGGGATGCGCGCTCGGCGAGACCACGGGCGCGATGGCTACCGGTGAGCTTGACGCAATAGAGGACGCGTCTTGGGTTCCGGGCGAGTGGAGGCTCATGGCCGTGATACCGATTTGCGTCAAGACGCCGAAGGGCATCGAGGAGATCGAGAAACGTACGTACCGCTTGCCGGTGCGCACGCGTCAGGTGCTCATCATGATCGACGGCAAGCGCGACTATGCGGCCCTTGTGGCGATGTTCCCCGGCGACACCCTGCCGGGGGCCTGCCGACAGCTGATCGACGACGGCTTTATCGTACCGTTGCACAAGCCGGAATCGCCGCCGCTACGGACAGCGGGTAGCTCCCTGCCCGGCGCCGGCAGTGGAGCGCTGCTTTCAGCCATTGATCTGCAGCGCCTCAGCATGGCACGGGATTTCATGGCCAGCACGCTTGCCAGCTTCGTCGGCACTGGCGCCTCGCCGCTCGTCAGCCGCATCGAAGCAGCGGCGCGGTTGCCCGATCTGCATGTGCTCGCCGTGCCTTGGCGAGAAGCCATGGCCCGCTCGCCGGAAGGCCTCAAGCAACTGGCGGGCTTCGAGAACAGGCTGGCGGTGATCGACCAGAACTTCGTCAGCGCGCTGGCTTCGCCCAGGCCTGTACCAACCGGGGCACCGCTGCCTGCGCCGATGAACGATGACGAGCGCCTGGAGATGGCGCGGAATTTCATGGTCAACACTCTGAGCGCGTTCGTCGGCATCGCGGCATCGAGCCTGATCGCGCACGTCGAGGACTGCTCGAGCATCGAGGAGCTGCGTCACCTGTTCATCGACTGGCGCGAGGCGATGTCGCTCAGTCGCGACGGCCGCAAGCGTCTCGGCGAACTGGACGCGAAGCTGGCGGCGCTGGTGTCGTGAAGCGAAGCCTGCCACACACGCCTTGCTTCTGCGCCCGGCTGCGCTGGACGCGACGGATCACGGAGCGCGGAACTGTTGGCCGCTGCCACGGCAGCGGCACGGTCGCCGTGCCAACGGGCGCCGGGGCGTGTCGGGCAGTCGAGGCGTGCGGGGGAAGAAGGCAAGCGGACGGCGGCTGCGGCGCTTGAGCGTTCGAGCGTTCGAGCGTTTGAGCGTTTGAGCGTTTGACTACCTGAGCGTCAGCCGGAAGCCGTCGTTCGGCTGGATCAGCTCGGAAGTGTCGTCGATGAAGAGGTCGTGCAGGATGAACCCGACCTTGGCGAGCATGAAGGGAGAGAGCTCCTCGCTGTGTTCGAGAATCAACTCCTCGCCGCCCTTCATGGCCCGCGCAAGCGGGCCGTAATAAAAAAGCAGGTGTTGCCCGTCCCAGCGTTGCTTGCCGATCAGTTCATCGAGGTCGGTGCGGTCAGTGCAGGTATGCATCATGATGTTTCTCCACAGAGCGAGGCTCCTGTACTGGTTAACGGCTGCTTGTCGGAAAAGGTTGAGTCCGTCTGCTGAATCTCCGCATCTGGCTCGCGTCAAGCCGTCGCCCGGTCGGTCGTTTGTCTGGCCCGAATCAGGAGGCGGGCGCCAGCAGGAACGCTATCGCCGCCTCCCACCAGGCGTCGTCGAGGCGGTCGAACCAGTCGTTGTGTCCGGCACCTTCGATCACCGACAGGCGCCTCGGTTCTGCCAGCCCATCATACAAGGCCCGGCCGAAGTGCGGCGGGATGATCCGGTCGGCAGCGGCAATGACCACGAGTATCGGTCGGCCGAACGATACCAGGTGAACGATGCTGTCGTAGCGATCGCGCAATAGCCAGCTGACGGGCAGCAGCGGGTAGTGGTGGCCGGCGACGTGTTCGAGGCGGTCCCATGGGGTGATCAGCAGCAGTCCGCTGACGGCTTCGTGGCGCCGCTTGCTGGCGGCCGCCGCGACGCCGGCGCCGAGCGATTCGCCAATGACCAGCAGTGGCCCGGCGTAGCGATCGCGAACGAGGGCGATCGTCCGCTCGGCATCGGCGACGAGGCTCTTCTCGCCGAGTTCGCCGGGGCGCGGCCCGTAAGCGGGGTATTCGGCGAGGATCACGCGCAAACCGAGTCGGTTGAGTACGTGCGCATAGAACTGACGGTGCCCCGCGTGCCCGGCGTTGCCGTGGAACACTACGGCCGTGGCGCGTGCCTGTCCTTCCGGTTCGGCGAGCAGGGCGCGGAAGTCCTGAGCTGACGGCCAGGCCGAGAGTCCACCCGATTCCATTTCGGCAACGCTGGCGGGCTCGGGGTAGTAGAGAAGGTGATCCTGGAACATGGCGACTCCGGCGAGGATGAGCAGACAACTGACGGCGACGACCCGCAGCGCCGCTCGGGCGCGTGCAAGACCCGTGCCGCCGGCTGCGGTGGCGCCAGCGATTCCGGACGCGGCGAGGGCCGCTGTGGATCGGCGTTCAGGCTCGTCTGACAAGGCGGGCATCTTCGAACAGTGAGGTAATCTCGACCCGGGCGATGTCGTGGTTGTCCGGCACGATGTAGAGAATCGGCGTGATCAGTTCTTCGAAGATGCCACGCAGGCTGCGCGCGCCCGTCTTGTATTCGATGGCTATCTCCGCTATCTGCTCGAAGACCCGCGGGCCGATCCTCAGTTCCACGCCTTCGCCGCGGAAGATCTCGACGTATTGCCGATAGATCGAGTTTCTCGGCACGCTCATGATGCTGACCAGCATGGCTTTGGTCAGGGGGTGCAGATTGGCGATTATCGGCAGGCGGCCGGTGAATTCGGGAATCAGTCCGAATTCGAAGAGATCGGTGGGTTTGACACGCTTGTTGAGTCGGTCGAGGATGTTCTGGTTGTCGTCGCCCGAGGTGGCGATGAACCCGAAGCCGTGCGTCTTGGACATGATGTTCTCGAGCCCGACGAATGCCCCACCACAGATGAAGAGGATATTGCCGGTATCGATGTAGCAGTTGTCCTTCAGCTTGACGGGTGAGCCTTCCATTATCTTCAGGAGCGCATGTTGTACGCTTTCGCCCGAAATCGCCCTCGCCTGCGCATTGCTTGTCTTCAGTTTGTCGATCTCGTCGATGAAGATGATTCCGTGCTGAGCGTCCTCGATGTTGCCGTCGGCCTTGTCGAGCAGCCGCAGCAATACGGCCTCGATTTCTTCGTTGACGTACTTGGTCTGTGCCAGCGAAGTCGCATCGGCGGTTACGAAGGGGACCTTGAGCATCCGTGACAAGGTGTCGCAGAGGAGGGTCTTGCCGGTTCCCGAAGGGCCGACGAGCAGGATGTTGCTCTTGGCAATGCTCTCCCGGTCACCGTGAAAGGTGGCGATCTTTCGGTAATGCGAGTAGACGGCAACGGCGAGAACCTTCTTGGCGTCTTCCTGGCCGATGACGTACTGATCAAGATACCTGACGATCGCGCTGGGCGTGGTTTCTCTGGCTAGCAAGGCGGTACCCCGATTTCGATGAGTGATTTCAGCAGGTTTGCCGGGTCGGCGCGGAGGAATGCTCCTCTGACCCGGCATGGGCGGTGCTCATCTTATCCGAATCCAGTGCTGGCGCCACGCGCGCAATCGGGCAGCGGCGGATGGTCCCCGCGCCCGCCTCCGAGCTAGCCGTCACGGGCCGCGGCGGACCCGGATGAGCGCCAGGTATGACAAGGGGGCGAGCGCCGTGCAGATCGCCACGGCGCTCGCCAGTGCGCCGGCCCCGCCGGCCAGTCCGTGCCCAACGGCGATGCCGACGAGCGCGGCGAGCGTCATTTGCACGAAGCCCATCAGCGCCGACGCCGAACCGGCCAGCGTTGGATACGCCGCGAGAGCTCCGGCAATGGCGTTCGGCATGACCAGTCCGGTGGCCACGGTACACAAGAACATCGGCCCGAGAAGCGCGGCGATGCTGTGAACCCCCGCGACTACCAGGCACCACATGCCGGCTCCGGCGATCGCGCCGAGCCAGGCCCCACCCGCCAGCAGCCGCACACTCCCGAGGCGCCTGACCAGCCGACCGGAAGCCAGCGAGCCGAAGAGGTAACCGGCGACGACCACACCAAAGCACATCCCGTATACCTGTGGCGTCAGGCCATGGCGCTCGGCAAGAACGAAGGACGAGCCGGAGATGAAGGCGAACAGCGCGCTGTAGGAGAACGAGAAGGTAAGCACGTTGCCGAGGTAGTGGCGGTCGGCAAGCAGGCGCAGGAAAGTGCTGGCCATCTGGCGCGGGTGGGTCGCACCGGCGTCACGATGGACGTTGCTTTCGCGCAGCAGGCGTGCCACCGCGATCAACTGGGTCGCCCCAATCAGTAGCAGGACGACAAAATTGGACTGCCAGCCGAAGAGCACCGTCAGGAAACCGCCCAGCGTCGGTCCGAGGAGTGGTGCAATCGCCATGGCGCCACCCATGTAGGCGATGATGCGCGCCGAATCGGTGGCGCCCCAGACATCGCGCACGATGGCCCGGCCCAGTACCGGGCCGGCGCAGGCACCGAGGGCCTGCACGAAGCGGGCGAGAATCAGCACTTCGATGCTGTCGGCAAAGACGCAGCCGAGTGAGGCCGCGCAATAGATCGCCAGCCCGGAAAGCATCGCCGGCCGGCGGCCGAAGCGATCGGACAGCGGTCCGTAGACGATCTGGCCGCAGGCAAAGCCGGCGAGAAACACCGACAGCGTCAGTTGAACGCGAGCCGCATCGCTGGCGAAGACTCTCGCCAGCGTGGGCAGAGCCGGCAGGTAGAGGTCGGTCGATAGCGGCCCGAGGGCGACCAGTGTCGTCAGCAGTACCGCCAGACCGCGCGAGCGGGGTGGCGCAGTCAGTCCGGGGGGCGCCGCAGGAACGGCCACATGGAACTTTCGCGGCTCCTCACCGGGCGTCGCGGAGGGCTACTTGCCCTTGAAGTCGAAAAACATCTTGAAGCAGCGGGCAAAGGCGAGCGGGGTCTCGCAGTGCTCGGCCCAGAGTTCGGCGGTCAGCGAGAAGGAAACGTCGCCTTCGGCCTCCCTGTCCTTGACCCAGACCAGACGCCGATCGCTGAAGATACCGGTGGGCAGGCGGCTGCGTATGAATTCCCAGACGTCGTTGAGATCGTCGAAGCTGGCCAGGTCGCCCGCTCCATCGGCGCCTTCCTCCTCCTCCACGAAAACCTGATAGCGCATCACTCACCTCGGCAAAGAAACGGCCCGACCCGGGAAAGCCGAACACATGGTTGGTTCAAGGGGCGCAATTATTGGCGAAGGCGAGCGAATAGTCCATCCCGCCGGCGACGATCACGGTCGCCCGGCGACCTCGCTGTGGGCCGCCGTCGCCGCTCATGGCGCCTGCAGGGCGGCCAGTTCCCGCTCGTCGAAACCGGCCGCCCGGCGAGCCGCCAGATTGAAAGGGCCACGCAGGCGCGGGGCGTCGTAGGACTGCGCGAGCTGGCCGTAGGTCGTCAGCGGGTCGAGGTCGCGCTGGTCGCAGAGCCACCGGTACCAGCGGTTGCCAATGGCGACATGGCCGATTTCGTCACGCAGGATGGTCTCGAGGATACTGGCGCCGCGCACGTCGCCGACCGACCGCAGCTTGTCACGAATCAGCGGCGCCGCGTCCAGACCGCGCGCCTCGAGCGTCCTCGGTACCAGCGCCAGACGCGCCAGGAGGTTGGCGCTGGTCTTCTCGGCCATCTCCCAGAGGCCGTTGTGGGCCGGAAAGTCGCCGTAGGCGTAGCCAGTTGTTGCCAAGTGGGCCTGCAACAGGTCGAAGTGGCTTGCCTCTTCCCTGGCGACACCGAGCCAGTCCCGGTAGAACGCGGCAGGCAGGTCGTCGAAGCGCCAGACGATGTCGAGCGCGAGATTGACGGCGTTGATCTCGATGTGAGCGAGTGAATGAATCAGGGCGGCACGTCCCTCCAGGGCGTTGACCGGCCGCTGTGCCACCTGCGCAGGCGGTACCAGCAGCGGCCTGGCGCGGCGACCGGGTAGCGCTTCGCCGGCCAGTCGACGGATGTCGGGAGTAATGAACTGCTGGGGCTCGTCAGCCAGCGCAATGCTCCTGACGGCGGCGCACTTGTCATCGGGGGCCGCGAGCAGCAGGGCATCGAGGGCAGCCTGGCGCAGGTTCACGGCGGGCTTCCGGGCACTGCGGCCTGCGGTGAGGCAACAAAGCCATAGCGTCCCGGGACAGCCGAGCGCTGCAGCGGGACCACCGGTACGCGGGTGCCCTGCCAGTCGAGCGCGAGCGCGTCCGCACCGACCCCCTGAGTGATGAAGGCGAGCAGCGCCGGCTCGTCGGCGATTTCGCCGCTCGCCAGGTGGAGGTGGCAGAGCAGGGTAGGCAGGTCGCGGTCGGAGAGCAGGGCGATGCCCTTCGGAATCTCGATCAGGAGACTCCCTTCCTCGTCGAGCGCGGCGCCGCGAATCTCACCGACCGGTTCGCCGACGTGCGTCGCGAGCGCGTCCGCCGCCACGAGGTGCACGATCCACGGCGTGTAGTCGAGTTCGACAAACACTCGCTGCGGGCCGTTCTGGACAAAGTAGTTGCCGTGTTCGTCGTGCGAGTACTGTCGATTGAGGAAATCGTTCAGGCCGCAATGGGTGACCGGGTCGCCGCGCAGCCGCCAGCGGCCGCGTCGATCGAGCGACAGCCAGCCGTAGCAGGCGGGGACGTTCGGCCAGCGTAGCATGGCACTGAAGTCGGGTTCAGGCATTGGCTGTCCGGCGTGCGAGGTCGGCGCAGGCCACCGGCGTGGTCGCCACTGTGGTCAGCGGTCCGGCCCTCAAAGCAGTTCTTCGACGTGGCGGGCGATGGTCTCGGGTGTGCTGGCCGGCGCGTAGCGCTCGGTAACTTCGCCTTCACGGTTGACCAGAAACTTGGTGAAGTTCCACTTGATTCCCTCACTGCCGAGCAGGCCGGGCGCCGCTTTCTTCAGATACTGGTAGAGGGGGTGGGCACCGTCGCCGTTGACCTCGACCTTGGCAAACATTGGGAAGCTGACGCCGTAGTTCATCTGACAGAAGCTGGCGATTTCGTCGGCATCGCCCGGCTCCTGCGCACCGAACTGGTTGCAGGGGAAGCCGAGGACGACGAAGCCACGCTCACGGTAGCGCTGGTAGAGCGCTTCGAGGCCTTCGTACTGCGGAGTAAAGCCGCAGTGGCTGGCGGTGTTGACGATCAGCAGGACCTGACCGGCGTAATCGCCGAGCGACTGGCTGCCGCCGGCGAGGCGATCGGCGCTGAACTGGTATAGCGGTGCGGTCATGGCGGTGTCTCCAGGAGTGATGGCTTTGTCCTACTGATGGTCATCGTCGATCGGCACACAGGCGCAGAAAAGGTGACGGTCGCCATACACATCGTCGATGCGATTGACGCTCGGCCAGAACTTGTTCTCGGCCACATGCGACAAGGGGAAGGCGGCTTCCTGGCGGCTGTACGGCCGTTGCCAGTGGCTGTCGATGATGTCTGCCTGCGTATGCGGTGCATGTTTCATCGGGTTGTCGTCCGCCGGCCAGTGCCCGCGCTCGATCTGGCGGATCTCGTCACGGATGCCGACCATCGCGGCAATGAAGCGGTCGAGTTCGTCCTTCGATTCCGACTCCGTGGGCTCGACCATCATCGTTCCGGCGACCGGGAAGCTGACCGTCGGCGCGTGGAAGCCATAGTCCATCAGGCGCTTGGCGATGTCGGTTTCAGAGACTCCGGTAGCCGTCTTGAGCGGGCGGATGTCGAGGATGCACTCGTGCGCGACGCGGCCGTTCGCGCCCGTGTACAGGACCGGGTAGTGCGGCTGCAGACGGCTGGCAATGTAGTTGGCGTTGAGGATGGCGACTTCCGTGGCCCGCCTGAGCCCGCTGCCGCCCATCATGGCGATGTACATCCAGGAGATCGGCAGGATCGACGCCGATCCCCAGGGTGCCGCGGCAACCGCACCCTGGCCGCCGTGCGGACCGCTGACCGGTTGCACGCGATGATTGGCCATGAACGGAGCCAGGTGGGATTTGAGGCCGATCGGTCCCATTCCCGGACCGCCGCCACCGTGCGGAATGCAGAAGGTCTTGTGCAGGTTCATGTGGCTGACGTCGGCACCGATCAGCGCAGGCGAGGTCAGCCCCACCTGGGCGTTGAGGTTGGCGCCGTCCATGTAGACCTGGCCGCCGTGGCGGTGAACGATGTCGCAGATATCCTTCACCGCCTCCTCGAAAACCCCGTGCGTGGAAGGGTAGGTGATCATCAGGCAGGCCAGGTGGTCGGCGTGCTCGGCGGCCTTCGCGGCGAGGTCGGCGACCTCGATGTTGCCGGAGTCGTCGCAGTCGACCACGACCACCTGCATGCCGCACATCTGCGCGGTCGCCGGGTTGGTGCCGTGCGCCGAGCGCGGGATCAGGCAGACCTTGCGGTGAGCCTCGCCGCGGCTGGCATGGTAGCGTGCGATGGCGACCAGCCCGGCGTACTCTCCCTGTGCCCCGGAGTTGGGTTGCATGCAGATGGCGTCGAAGCCGGTGATCGCCTTGAGCCAGGTCTCGAGTTCGCCGATCATCTGCAGGTAACCTTCGGCCTGGTCGAGGGGGGCGAAGGGATGGATGTCGGCGAATTGCGGCCAGGTGATCGGGATCATCTCGCTGGTGGCGTTGAGCTTCATCGTGCATGAGCCGAGCGAGATCATCGAGTGATCGAGCGCCAGATCCTTGCTCTGCAGCTGCTTCAGGTAGCGCAGCATCTGATGCTCGGTATGGTGCGTGTTGAAGACCGGATGCGTCAGGATGGAGTCGCTGCGCAGCAGCGACAAGGGCAGGGTCGGGTCGGTCTGGCAGATCTGTTCGTCGAGGCGGTCGAGGTCGGCGTTGACGCCGGTGATCAGCTTGATCAGCCTGGCGATATCCGCGCGCGTGGTTTTTTCGTTGACCGCGATGGCAAGGACGCCAGGCGAAACCTGGCGCAGATTGTAACCGGCGTCGATGGCCGCCTTGTAGGCAGTCAGCGCGTGGCTGCCGAGGTCGACGCGCAGCGTGTCGAAGAAGCTCCGGGTCAGCACGCGCAGCCCGGCGCGCTGCACGGCTTCGGCGAGGATCGCGGCCAGGCGGTGAATGCGGCCGGCAATCGTGCGCAGCCCCTGCGGACCATGATAGATGGCGTACATGCCCGCCATGTTGGCGAGCAGGACCTGCGAGGTGCAGATATTGGAGTTGGCCTTTTCGCGCCGGATGTGCTGCTCGCGGGTTTGCAGTGCCATGCGCAAGGCCTTGTGGCCGCGCGCATCGACCGATACGCCGATGATGCGCCCGGCAACCGCGCGCTTGTACTCGTCGCGCGTGGCGAAGAAGGCCGCATGCGGGCCACCGAAGCCGAGCGGGATGCCGAAACGCTGCGACGAGCCAAGGGCGATATCGGCACCCATTTCGCCGGGCGAGCGCAGAAGGACGAGTGCCATCAGGTCGGCGGCGACGGCGACGACGCCGCCGCGCGACTTGACGGCGGAGATCGGGCCGCTGAGGTCCCTGACCTCGCCGTGATCATTCGGATACTGGAACAGCGCACCGAAGACCTCCTGCAAGGCCGCGTCGTCGGGCGACCCGAAGACCAGTTCGAAGTCAAAGAAGGCGGCGCGGGTGGTGACGACGTCGATGGTCTGCGGGAAGCAGGCGGCATCGACGAAGAAACGGTTTGATTTCGACCGGCTGACCCGCCGCGCCATCGTCATTGCCTCGGCGGCGGCGGTCGCCTCGTCGAGCAGGGAGGCATTGGCGAGGGCGAGTCCGGTGAGATCGACGACCATCTGCTGGTAGTTGAGCAGGGCCTCGAGCCGACCCTGTGCGATTTCTGCCTGATACGGAGTGTAGGCGGTGTACCAGCCGGGGTTCTCGAGGACGTTGCGCAGTACGACCTTTGGCGTCACCGTGTCCGCGTAACCCATACCGATCAGCGAGTGCTGGACGCGGTTGCGACCGGCAATCGCGCGCAGCGCAGCGAGCGCTTCGTGCTCCGGACGCGGGGCGTCGAGTGCCAGCGGCGTCGGCAGCCGAATTGCCGCCGGCATAGTCTGCTCGATGAGTTGCTCCAGGCTGGCGGCGCCGATGCTGGCGAGCATGGCGGTGATTTCGCTGGTGCTCGGGCCGATGTGGCGGCCAACGAAGTCGTCGCGCTGTTCAAGGGCGCAGAGGGCCTCAGAGAGGGGCTTGGCATCCATCGCGTGCTCCGGCAAAAGGGACCGCTGTCTAGGCGGCGTCTACGATCTGTTGGTAGGCGTTGGCGTCGAGCAGCGCCTCCAGGTCGGCGGCGGCGGTCGGTCTGATCCTGAACAGCCAGGCCGCGTAGGCGTCCTGATTGACCGCTTCCGGCGCGTCCACGACGGCCTCATTGACTTCGACGACGGTTCCCGCAATTGGTGCGTAGACGTCGGCAGCGGCTTTGACCGATTCGACCACCGCGGCCTCCTGTTCGGCCGCGAGTGTGCTGCCGACCTCCGGCAGTTCGATGAAAACCAGATCGCCAAGCAGTTCCTGGGCGTGGTCGGTAATGCCGACACTGATCGTGCCATCCGCTTCGGCGCGCAGCCACTCGTGACTCCTGGTGTACCTGAGGTCGGCGGGGATAGTCATCTTTGCTCCTGACAATAAGATTGGGTTAGGTGGCGGGATATGGGGGGGATGGATTGGGATGTTACGGGATGCTAAGGGATGTTAAACGAGAACGCTGCCGTTCCTGACGAAGCAGGGCTTGACGACCCGGGCGGCGAGCAACTTGTCGCGGATCGCCACCTGGATCGTATCGCCGAGCGCCACGGCAAGTGGCAGCCGCGCCAGGGCGATCGACTTTTGCATCGTCGGCGAAAAGCTGCCGCTGGTGACCTCGCCGGTCCCATGCGGCGTCAACACTTGCTGGTGCGACCGCAGCACGCCGCGGTCGAGCAAGAGCAGCCCGCAAAACCGGTGCTGCTGCGGCCTTGCCAGGAGGGCGGCCTTGCCGACGAAGTCGCGCGGCGAGACGAGGTCGACCGTCCATGCCAGGCCGGCATCGAGCGGCGAAACGGTCTCGTCCATGTCCTGGCCATAGAGATTCATGCCGGCCTCCAGGCGTAGCGTGTCGCGAGCGCCCAGTCCGGATGGCCGCACGCCAGCCTGGGCCAGGGCGTTCCAGAGGTCGGTGGCGCGCTTGGCGGGGAGCGTGATCTCGTAGCCGTCTTCACCGGTATAGCCGGTGCGGGCGATGAAATAGTCGGCGGCGATGCAGGCGAAGAACGGTTTCAGGGGCTCGCAGGCGGAACGACAGTCCGGCAGCACCTGCCACAGCCTCTGACGCGCCTGCGGTCCCTGGACGGCAATCATCGCCAGCGCATCGGCGCCCGCGCGTCGCGGCGTGATGGCTGCCGCCATGCGCCAGTCGGCGAGTCGGGCTGACATCCACGCCAGATCCTTGATCGCCGTACCGGCATTGACGACGATCCGGTAATGCGTCTCGTCGAGATAATAGACGATCAGATCGTCGAGCACGCCGCCGCCTTCGTTGAGCATGGCGCTGTACAGGGCCTTGCCCGGGAGTTGCAGCTTGTCGATGTTGTTGGCAAGCAGACGGCGCAAGAAAGGCCTAGCGTCCGGACCATCGAGGTCGACGGCGCACATATGCGAAACATCGAACATCCCGGCGTCACGGCGGACCGCGTGGTGCTCCTCGATCTGCGACCCATAATGCAGGGGCATTTCCCAGCCACCAAAATCGACCATGCGTGCGCCGCTTTGGCGATGCGATTCGTAAAGGACAGTTTTCTGCATTGGTTCAATCCACTGAAAGAGGTTGTTGAAGTCGATTCCAGAAACGAAAAAAGGGTGAACTCGGATCGAGTTCACCCCCCTGTCCATGTACCTGAGAGATTGTCGGCCAAAACCCCCGGCCGCGCTGCCCCATCGGTGGGCGCTTCGCCTCAGGCGCGCGCCGCTCTCCAGAGTTCAGTGCACGAACGGTTCATTTGCCTGAGCGTTTCCGGGTGGATTGCGCCTTCGGCGGCGGCGTCGCCGCTCTCTCCCATTCGCCGTGCAACTATAGCGTGGTGGAGGCGCAAGTGGCAAGCCACAATCCGCAGGGGGAATGTGCAGGCGGCAGGCCGGATCGAGGTGGCGCACTGTGGCGGGCGCGGCACAGCGCACGATGATCTCCATGCGCCGGCAAGGTGTCGAAAAATTTTACACTGCCCGGGGCCGAGATTTCGGAAAAGTTGCGCGAACGGTTATAAATTATAGGCTTATATTTATTGGCATAGGTATTGCTTGTACGAGTGCAATGCGCTGTTTCAGAGGCGGCAGCGTCAGTGCAGGCGCCAGGGTCAGACGCACCCCAAAACGTTTTTTAGAGGACACGACTATGATGATAAAGAAACTTGTGCTGGCGGTCGGTGCGACCGTGGCTTTGGGTGGCGCCAGCGTTGCCCATGCTGGCTACCTCGAAACCGCGACGAACTTCAGGGCCAATTGGGAGTTCTCGGACTTCGGAAACGCTGACGGCGTGGTGAAGCTGAACTTCATCAAAGTTTCGGGAGTTCTGGAGTTCAACATTCCGCCTCCGGGCGCGTGGTTCGCGGAGCGCAAGGGTACCTACGCTTGGGATTATAACGGTGTCGCAGTGGCATCGCCGTCGCCGCCTATGGCCGCTGCGTGTGCGACGCTGGGCTTCGCGGGCTACGACGCTTGTACCTTCTCATCCACGTTTAAGCCGGCGGGCGCAGCGACGGGGAGCTACACCGACATTACCGGTACGCACTTCGTTTACGACTGGAACACCAATAAGTGGACTTCCGACGGCGTTTCGTACTCCGGTGGCGACTTTACTGCTTCGGGTAGCGGGCTGCTGTTGCTGTTGGGTGCTGCCCTCGGCCCGGGTGGCGGCGTCATCGCCGGCTTCTTGGGCAGTGGTACCGTGGCGGTGGAGCACACATTCGGTGACGATACTTGGAGTCTGACTCTGACGGAGAGCGATGGCCTCAATTTGGAAGCGACCCTTTATGGACTCGACAATGGGTCGATCATCGCACCGCCGTTCCCCCCCGGAAACAAGGATGGGCTGATCAACGGGCTGGTCTTTGCAAACGGTGCGGTGCACATTCCTGAGCCGGGTTCCCTGGCGCTCATGAGTTTGGCTCTCGTCGGGCTCGCTGCACGTCGGCGCAAAGCTGGGTGACAAGCTTCGATGGCAAGAGAAACGGCGGCGTTGGCCGCCGTTTTTTTTGTTGTGGCTGCTCGTCTTAGAGTATGACCCTGCGGCGGCTTCGGTGGGCTGCCGGCCCAGGCACGCCGGCCTCTTGCCAAAGTGGTGAAATGAAACGGGCAGCGGCTGGGTGGAGAAAAGGCGAAGCGCGTGCGCCCCTGGCCAGTTCCGCGTCCTCGTCTGGCACCACCGCGGCGGCTGGTGCCACGCGAGCCGTCTTGCCGCCAGGCGCCGACTTTCCGCTCAGGCGTCTGATTGCCGCCGCCTCGTCATTGCCGCTCGGAGACGCAGTGCAAGCGGGTGCTGGCGGTCGTTGATCCGTTCTGGTGTCGGAATTCTTTACACTCCCGTCCGAACTTGGTGAGGTGGTTCTGTAAGAGCATGTATTGAAATACATTTTGTGCCTTCTGTTTGTGGGCATTGTTCTTGCTTGGTGTTTTTTGGCACTTGCTTCTCTAGCGGCCTCCCGAGTCGGCCGGGTTGGACGGGTTGGACGGGTCGGTGGTCAGTGGTCAGCGTCGGAGGCATCGCGTCCTTGTCGGATCGTCGGAAGCTGAGCGCAGCGACCTTCGCGGCGGCAATGTGCTCGTTGCTTTGGTGGTCGAGCCGGTAAGTCACAGGGCGTCAGCAGTCACTCTACAACACGCGCGTGGCGTAGAATGGCGTCTGGCTGCGGACTGAACGAGCAGTGGAGGCGAGTCTTGGAGTTGACTGTTTTATTTGTTTTTTGCGTCGCGATTTCCGGTGTTGCGATACGCTTGAGCAGTTCTCTGGCGCGTCGTCTTGGGGTCATGGACGAGCCTGGCGAGCACAAGCAGCACGGTGACCGCACGCCGTTTGTCGGCGGCGTCGGCATCATGGTTGTGCTCTTGAGTATCTTCCCGCTGGCGGATCTTGGTTTCTCGCGCGTGTCGCTGGATTCGGTCGGCGCCATTGGCCTTGTCGCCGTGGTGATCTTCCTTACTGGGCTGGCTGATGACGTCTGGCACCTCGCGGTGAAGCCGCGTCTGCTGGTGCAGGCGATTGCCGCGCTGTTGATGGTCTTCGTCGGTGGTGTGGAATTGCGGTCTTTCGGCGAGCTTTTTCCGGGGGTCACGCTTGATCTCGGGCTGCTGGGCGTGCCCTTGACGGTCTTCGCGACCATTGGTCTGATCAACGCCCTCAACATGATTGACGGTATCGATGGGTTGTCGGGCTCGGTCAGTCTGGTCAGTCTGGGCCTGATCGCCCTGATCGCCCATCACGGACACGACGCTACCTATTTCGTGCTGCTTGTCGCGCTGATGGGCGGCGTCGTCGGCTTCCTCGGCTACAACCTGCGCTATGCCGGTAACAGTCGAGCCCGGGTCTTCCTTGGGGACAACGGCAGCATGCTGCTTGGATTCGTTTTTGCGTGGTCGCTGATCGCGCTTTCGCAGGCAACGGAGGGCCGGCAGCCGGTGATGACTCCGGTGACCGCTCTGTGGTTGTTCGCCTTGCCGCTGATGGATACCGTTGGCGTCATGTTGCGGCGCATCTGGCTTGGCAAGTCCCCGTTTCGCGCCGACCGCCACCACTTGCATCACCTGTTCATCCGCGCCGGATTTCGGGTCTGTGACATCGTTGCGCTGGCCGTGGCCATGCAGTTCGTTTTCGGACTGCTCGGCGTTGGCGGCCTCTGGCTGGGTGTGCCGGAGTATGTGATGTTCTGGCTGTTCGTGCTGGTTTTTGCGGCCTATGCCTTCGTGATTGCCCGTCCGTGGCGTCTGGTGCCCTGGCTGCGCCGGCTGAGCCGTCGTCTCGGCTTGCCGTCTGTCGAGGTGCGTGGCATCTTCGTCGGTTATTTCCGCCAGGAGGCTTATCGGGAGGTTGTCGGCGTGGTTGCCGCTGGACTCGGCCGAGGTTATGACTACCAGATCAGTGTGTACCGGGCCGAACGATCCGCTGCCGACGGGCGCAACGTCTATTGTCTGGTGCATGTCCCCGTAGTCGGCAGTGATCACCTGATAGGCATCATTCACCGTGACGCCTTGCGTATCAGGAGACGTCTGCTTCGCCGGCAAGGTGGGGTCGAGGTCCGGCTGTTCCTGTGCCGGGGCAGCGAGCTGGACCCGCACGAGAGCGGCGCTTCCTCACAAGGCATGGCCGGTCGCAGCCGAACTGTCGATCGTCGCGGTATGTGCAGTACCCTGATCTACTCTACTGAACGTGGCGACGGAATGGGTGCGAGTGACCAGGTCGGCTTTGAAGTCAGTGTTCCTCCAGCATGAAGGCGAACTGAGGTGTTCAAGAGGGTCCTAACCGTTTGCACTGGCAACATCTGCCGCAGCCCAGCCGCAGAGTTCCTTTTGCGTCGGCGAATCGAAGAGGTTGGCAGGCCGGTGGAGGCGCACTCGGCCGGCATCGGAGCACTGGTCAATCACCCGGCCGAAGAAACCACTCGGACGATGCTGCAGGCCCGCGGGGTCGATCTGAGTGTACACCGGGCCAGCCAGTTGACCCCAGAACGTCTGCGCTGGGCCGAACTGATTCTGGTCATGGAGAAGCACCACCGCGACGCGGTGCTGGCAATGGATCCGACCGCCCGCGGCAAGACCTTCCTCCTCGGCCACTGGACCCAGACCGAAATCCCCGATCCGTATCGACGCGGCGATGCGGCGCACGCAGAAGCTCTCCGACTGATCGAAGCCGCGGTAGAGCCCTGGGTGCATAAGCTCTGCTGTTAGCCGCAGCGCCGCGCAGGAGGTACCCGAATCTGTCGTGTCGGGTGTCCCGCAGATGAGGCTCGAGGCGCGGGAAAGGAAACTGGCGGGGGTGCCCCGTGTCGTGCGAGGATTGTCGGCTCGTCAGGCGATGTACCCTCGGCGAGTGCGGGTAGCCGTCATTGCCTGCATGGGGGGTGACGCGAGTGGCTCGCACCGGTGTCCATAAGTCTCAAGGGGCAGCGACGCGAAGCACGCGCAAGCGGAACCGACCGGGGCCGTCGTTTGCGCGCACTGCAGCAATGCTGCTGGATCGAGAGGCTGCTGACTCCCAAGTCGCGGCATCGCAGGGCAGTCCCCGCGACAGCGCAGAGGGCGTAGCGAGTCTACCCGGTCGCCTGCGCCGTTTCTTTGCGGCGACCAAGAAGGGCTCGATGGCTTTGCGGTGGATCCGCGGGGCGTGTAAACTTCGCCGCGCCGGCCGTAGAGAGCGCGTCAGCAACGGAGATTGAGGAACAGAGATGAGGAATTCAGCATGAGGTTATCGTCTGCCGTGCCTGACAGGATCCGGCGTTTCCTGCTTGCTCTGATTGCCAGTACGCTTGCCGGCTGCAGTATCGTTCCCGGCAACCAGAGCTACAGCAACCGTGAGGAATCGGACGTCCGGCTGCCGGTGCAGCAGGGCGATGTGCTCGCGCCGGCCAACGTCAAGATCAAACCGATTACCGCCGAACTGATCATCGACATGTTCAAGGTGGCGCGGCCGCCGGTTGGCGACGGGACCAGCGCCGCCAAGGTAGCGACCCAGAACAGCCCGCGGCCCGGCGGAACGGATGTCAAACCGGTACCCGAATACAGACTCGGTCCGGGCGACATCATTTCGATCATCGTCTGGGACCATCCGGAGCTGACCATCCCGGCCGGTAGCTTCCGTACGGCTGAACAGGCCGGTACTGTCATTGCCGATGATGGCACCATCTTCTTTCCCTATGCGGGGGTTCTCAAGGTTCAGGGAAAGACGACGAGCGAGGTGCGCACCTTGCTGTCGGCAAGGCTGGCGAAGTACATCGAGAAAGTCCAGCTCGATGTCCGGATGGTCGCCTTCCGTAGCCAGCAGGTCTATGTCGTTGGTGAAGTCGCCAAGCCGGGTATCCAGCAGGTGACGGACATCCCGATGACGATTCTCGAGGCCGTCAATCGAGCTGGTGGTTTCACGCCTGAGGCCGATTACAGCCGCGTCCTGCTGACGCGTCGCGGCACGACTTATCTCGTCGATATCCAGGCGATGTACGACTACGGCGCCACTGAGCAGAACGCTCTGCTCGAGCAAGGCGACATCGTCAACGTGTCGGACCGCAGCTACAACAAGATCTTCGTACTGGGCGAGATCGCCAAGCCGGGGTCGCTGGTGATGAACAAGAAGCGTTCGACGCTCGCCGAAGCGCTCAGCGATGCCGGCTACATCAACCAGAACACTTCCGATCCACGCTGGATCTATGTGATGCGCGGCAACACCGATACGCCGGAGGTCTTCCATCTGGACTCGCGGCTGCCTGACGCGATGCTGCTTGCCGACCGTTTCCCCCTGCGTCCGCGCGACATCGTCTACGTCGATGCCGCGGCCGTCGTTCGCTGGCAGCGGGTGATTGCCAACATCCTGCCGACCGCAACGATGCTCAATCTGACCAGCCAGACGCAGTTTCCGCTCTTCGGTGCGCGGCAGCCACCGTTCTGACCCTGACCCGGGCCGTCTCGAGCTTGTGGCGGCCGCGGCGGGCCGGTGCCGGGCTCTCTTCCCCGAGCATGGCGGCCTGCTCACCACGCCCAGGCGCCCCGACGGGGCCCTGGGGAACGCAATTTCGGATGACCCATGGACAATGATCAGATCACGCCTCCGTTCAACTCCCCCGGCACATCGGGTTTGACCGGAGCCCAGACGCCAGTGCGGTCTACCCCGCAGATCTCCCCCGACGAGGAGGACGAAGGCCTGGCGCTCGGCGAGATCATCGCCGTTCTCATCGACTACCGTTGGCTGATCGCGGCGATCAGCCTCGCGGCACTGGTTCTGGGTCTGGCGTGGCTGTTTGTCGCCAAGCCGGTCTACCGGGCCGATGGCTTGCTGCAGATCGAGGAGAAGAGTTCTGGCGTCGGTTCGCTCAAGGCCTTGCAGCCGCTCCTCGGCGACGATACGACCGTCTCGGCCGAGCTCGAGATCCTCAGTTCGCGCATGGTGCTCGGACGGGTGGTCGGCAAGCTCAAGCTCGATATCATCGCCAAGCCGCGAACCCTGCCGTTGATTGGTGCCGCCGTCGCGCGGCGCTATCAGGGCGATGAGCCGAACTCGCCGTGGCTGGGGCTTTCGAGTTTCGCCTGGGGCGGTGAGCGGATTCAGGTCGACTCGCTCGACGTGCCGGCGCAGGCGCTCGATGAGACACTCACGCTGATCGCCGGGGAGGGCGGTAGCTTCGAACTGGTCGACAACGACGATCAGCAGGTCGTCAAGGGAAAGGTCGGCGTGCGCGGCAGTGGCCAGGGGTACTCGATCTTTGTTGCGCAACTCAAAGCGCGGCCGGGAACCCGCTTTCGGCTGACCAAGCTTTCCGCGGAGTCGGCAATCGACGACGTGCGGCGTCGCTACTCGGTCAAGGAGCGTGGCAAGAAGTCGGGAGTCCTCGAGTTGAGCCTGACGGGGCCCGATCCTGAGGAGATCGGCCTCGTCCTCGATGACATTCTGAATACTTACGTCCGCCAGAATGTCGAGCGTCGTTCCGCCGAAGCCGAGAAAACGCTCAAGTTCCTCGAAACCCAGTTGCCGGCTCTCAAGAAGGAGAGCGATAACGCCGAGGCGGCGTACAACAACTATCGTCAGAATCGCGGTTCTCTGGATCTCAACCTCGAGACGCAGGGCATTCTCAAGTCGCTTGTCGAGGTCGAGAACGCGGCGGTCCTGCTCAAGCAGGAACGCGACGAACTGCGTCAGCATTTCACACCGGAACACCCCAGGATTCAGGCGATGGACAACAAGCTGCAGCGCCTGAATGAACGGCGCAAGCAGTTTGAGGGGGAAGTCTCGCGTCTGCCCGACACGCAGCAGACGGTTCTCAGGCTCGCGCGCGATGTCGAGGTTTCTACCAAGCTATACACCGAACTTCTCAATACCGCACAACAGTTGCGGGTATCCAAGGCCGGCACGGTTGGCGATGTGCGCGTCATCGACATCGCCGCTGTCGGTCGCGAACCGGTCGGCGCCAAACCGGTCGCGATCCTCGGGATTGCCCTGTTGCTCGGCTTGCTGGTGAGCATGGTCGCCATCTGGCTCCTGCGCTCGCTGCGTGTGGTCGTTGAAGACCCGGAAATCATCGAGTCACAGCTCGGTCTGCCGGTTTACGCGACGGTGCCGCACTGCCAGACAGAGATTGATCTGCATCGTCGGGCGAAAGTCGGTGAAGCCAGCGAACTGCTGGCTGTGGCTTACCCGGAGGAAGACGCCGTGGAGAGCCTGCGCGGCCTGCGCACGACGCTTCATTTCGCGCTCCTCGACGCCCAGCGCAACTCACTGCTGATCACCGGATCGAGCCCAGGTCTGGGCAAGAGTTTCATTTCGAAGAATCTGGGTGCCGTCCTGGCACAGGTCGGGAAACGCGTCGTCATCGTCGATGCCGACTTGCGCAGGGGCCATATCCACAAGGAGTTCGGGTTGCCTCGCGCGGTCGGGGTCTCGGAGTATGTTGCCGGGCAGGCGAGTCTCGACGAGATCCTGAAGACCTCGTCGGTGCCCAACATGTGGGTGGTGACGACCGGTCAGATTCCCCCGAATCCGTCGGAGTTGTTGATGCATCAGCGTTTCGAAGCGCTGCTCGGCGAACTCGGGGCGCGTTTTGACACGGTGATCGTCGATGCTCCGCCGGTGCTGGCGGTTTCCGATGCGGCGATCATCGGACGGCATGTCGGTGCGACGCTGATGGTCGCGCGCGCCGGCAAACACCCGATTCGCGAACTGGAGCAGGCGGTCAAGCGCCTCAATCAGGCGGGCGTGCAGGTTCGGGGCTTCGTCTTCAACGATCTCAACGTCAACCGGCAGCGCTACCGTTACGGCTACAAGGGCTACGTCTACCGCTACTCGTACAAGAGCTGACCGCCCGGGGTGACGCCGGGGCGCGCCGTCTGCACCCTTCGAAAGCGCAAGGGCGAGGGGGTCGCGGGGGGGGGGCGTGGTGTCGCTCCCGGCGCTCCGTACGGGCCGGCGCGTGCTGGGGGGCTAGCTGGCTAGAGGTCTACGGCCGGGTTGCGGCGCCTTCGTGCCTCGTAAAGGCACACGCCGGTCGCCACCGAGACGTTCAGGCTGGCGACCGAGCCGAGCATGGGAATACTCACCAGTTGGTCGCAGGTTTCGCGAGTCAGTCGGCGCAGTCCGTCGCCTTCGGCACCGAGCACCCAGGCGGTGGCGGTTGACCACTGGGCGGCGTAAAGATCGTCCTTGGCCAGCGCATCCGTGCCGATGACCCAGATGTCGCGTTCCTTCATTTCGCGCAGGGCGCGGGCGAGATTCGTCACCGTGATGTACGGCACTGTCTCGGCAGCGCCACTGGCCACCTTAACTGCTGTCTGCGTCAGACCGACCGCGCGGTCCTTGGGGGCAATCACGGCGTGCGCGCCGACGGCGTCGGCTACCCGCAGGCAGGCTCCGAGGTTGTGCGGATCCTGGATGCCATCGAGGACGAGCAGGAAGGGCGGCTCGTCGAGCGTGTCGAGCACGTCGTCCAGCGTCACGTGGCGCTGCGTCGCGCCCACGGTGGCGATGACGCCCTGGTGCCTGGCGCCCGGCGCCAGTGCTTCCAGTCGGGCCGGATCGACCGGCATGACGCGCACTGCGGCGAACTCCGCATGCGCCACCAGATCGCGCAGACGGGCATCGTGGCGACTGGCGTCGACGTAGATCTCGCGCACCGCACCAGGATCGTGCCGCAACTTGGCGAGGGTGGAATGGAAACCGAAGATCAGGCGTGAGTGCGTGGACATGGACGAGGCCGAGGTGGGAAGAGGCGGCGATTCTAACAGCTTGTTCCCGGTCCGACGGTTGGCGTGGCAACCGTCGTTACCGCCGGCTGGTGCTGACGACGCCGGTGGGCGCTTTCTTCACTTCCCGACGACGGCGATGGTCTCGAGAGTGCGCGAGCGCCAGTCGAGTACGGCCGTGCGGATGGCCATCTGCTCGCCGAGGCGCGGAAACTCGGCGCGGATGACGTCGGCAGCGAAGGTCGACAGAAAGCGTGACTTGAGTTCCGCGCGGGCGCGGTCGACGCCGATTTCGTCGTACGGTACCGAGGCGAGGAGCAGGAAGCCGTCGTTCGGGATGCGGCCGGCCAGCATGTTGGCTTCGATGATGCCGGCGGCACGGCGAATCGGCACGTCGAGATTCGGACTGTAGGGGCCGATGATCAGCGCGATGTTGGGCGTATGCAGGAAGTCGAAGCCGCGACCGAGGCAGATCATCCACTCGCGATGTTCGATGTCGAGCAGGCGCTCGTTGCGGCGAATCTGCGCCCGCACGTTCTCGATGTGTTCGAGGTTGCCGTAGAGCAAGGGCAGCAGATCGGCGCGCATGCGGGCCGGCATGTCGGGCAGCAGCGCGGCGAGGCGGAGTTCGAGCGTCGCCCTGTCGGTCGACGTCAGCGTCGCCAGATCGAGTTTGTCGCCGGCCGTGCCGTGGATCACCAGCGCATCCTCGTCGGTTTCGAAACCGCAGACCAGCGGATAGACGGTGCCGTGATCGGTGCCGAAAATGTATTCGACCTGGCGGCGAATCTCGTAGGTGTGGGCGATCGCCGCTGCCGTGTCGTACTGGAAGCCGGCGCAGCCGCGACGCGGGTCGCCTTGTGAGTAGTGGTAGGTTACCAGGAAAACCACGTGGCGGCCGGCGCTGACGACGCGCTGCACATGGTGGGCGAGCACCTCGCCGAGGTGCGGCCAGCCGAGATCGAAGATGCCGCCAAGGTTGCGGAAGGGCATCAGGATGCCGACCGGCGTGTTGGTCGCCACCGGGATGTTGATGCGGCCGTCCATGCACTTCAGCACGGCGATGGCTGTCGGATGCTCGGCGAGATAGTGCTCGCGCGCCAACCAGGCTTCCGGGCTGCGAAAGATCGTACTGTGACGCTCGGCCAAGCCGAACAGCCAGTCGATGCGTTCCTCTATCGGTTTGCCGTGGATATCCATGTCGGGGCTCAGACGATCATGCCCGCGGCGACGGTGTTGTTCGACGATTCGTCGATGACGATGAAGGCGCCGGTGCCGCGGCTCTCGGCATAGGGGTCGGCAAAGATCGGCTGCGCCAGTTTGAAGCTGACCCGGGCGATGTCGTTCATCGCCAGGCGCTCGGCCGCCTGCTGCTCCATGCTGTTGATGTCGACGCGAAAGGCGATGCCGGCGAGCATCGCCTTGCTGTCGCGCGTGGTGTGTCGCAGGAGATACTTTCGGCGCGGATCGAGCGGCGACTCGGAAAGCCAGCAGAGCATGGCGTCGATCTGTCTGGCGATTTTCGGCAACTCGCCGGTCTTGACGATCATGTCGCCGCGCGAGATGTCGATCTCGTCCTCGAGGAGGATCGTCACGGACTGCTCGGCAACGGTCCGGGGTAGCGACTCGCCGAGAATCTGGATGTCCTTGACGCGCGTCTCGCGTCCGGAAGGGAGGACGGTCACCGCGTCGCCGATCGCCAGTTCGCCGGACTCGACGCGGCCCATGAAGCCGCGATAGTCGTGCAGTTCCGGGTTGGCGGCGTCCTGCGGGCGGCACACGTACTGCACCGGGAAGCGGAACTTCTCGGCGTGCTCGCCGTGCAGCGCCGGGACGTTCTCGAGGATATCGAGCAGCGTCGGCCCGTCGTACCAGTCCAGACGCTCGCCACGGTCCACGATCATGTCGCCGTTGAGCGCCGACATGGGGATGAAGCGCACGTCGGTGATTCCCAATGCGGTGGCGAAAGCCAGGTAGTCGCTCCTGATCCGGGCGAAAGTTGCCGGCGAGTAGTCCACGAGGTCCATCTTGTTCACCGCGACGACGATGTGTGGAATGCCGACCAGGTGGGCCAGATAGGAGTGGCGGCGGGTTTGCGTCAGCACACCCTTGCGGGCGTCGATGAGGATGATGGCCAGGTCGGCGGTGGACGCCGCGGTGACCATGTTGCGGGTGTACTGCTCGTGGCCCGGCGCGTCCGCAATGATGTACTTGCGCGTCCCGGTCGTGAAGTAGCGGTAGGCGACGTCGATGGTGATTCCCTGCTCGCGTTCGGCCTGTAGTCCGTCGGTCAACAGCGACAGGTCGACGATGTCGAGCCCGCGCCTGGCCGAGGTGCGCTGGATGGCGTGCAGGGTGTCGGCGAGGATGGTTTTGCTGTCGAAGAGCAGGCGGCCGATCAGCGTGCTCTTGCCGTCATCGACGCTGCCGCAGGTCAGGAAGCGCAGCAGGCCGTTGTCCGGAATGGCTTCGGTGGGGAGTTTCTCGATCGCGGACATCAGAAGTAACCTTCCTTCTTGCGTTGTTCCATCGACGCGTCCGACGTTTGGTCGTCGAGACGGGTGGCGCCGCGCTCGGTGATCGTCGTGATCGCGGTTTCGGCGATGATCGCGGTGACACTGGCGGCGTCCGATTCCACCGGCGCCGTGCACGTGATGTCGCCGACGGTGCGAAAGCGCACCATCAGATTCTCGATGCTGTCGCCGGGTCTCGCCGGCGTCACCTCGGTGACCGGCAACAGGCCGCCGCTGCGGCGCACGATCGGCCGGCGGTGGGCGAAGTAGATCGACGGCAAGGCCAGGTGCTCGCGTTCGATGTACTGCCAGACGTCGATTTCGGTCCAGTTGGAGATCGGGAAGACACGCATGTTCTCACCCTTGAAACTGCGCGCGTTGTACAGGTCCCATAGCTCGGGCCGCTGGTTTTTCGGGTCCCACTGGCCGAATTCGTCGCGGAAAGAGAAGATGCGCTCCTTGGCGCGTGCCTTCTCCTCATCCCGTCGCGCGCCGCCGATGCAGGCGTCGAAGCCAAACTCCTCGATCGCTTCGAGCAGGGTCACCGACTGGTGCTTGTTACGCGGTTCGTCGGCGGATTTCAGTACCACCGTCCCGCGCGCCATCGAATCCTCGACCGAGCGAACGATCAGGCGCTCGCCGAGTTCGGCCGCCCGCCGGTCACGGAAGTCGGTGACCTCGCGGTAGTTGTGGCCGGTGTCGATGTGCATCAGCGGGAACGGAAAGCGGCCCGGGCGGAAAGCCTTTTCGGCGATGCGCAGCATGCAGATCGAATCCTTGCCGCCCGAGAAGAGGAGGACCGGATTGCTGCACTGGCCGGCGACCTCGCGCATGATGTGGATGGCTTCGGATTCGAGCCAGTCGAGGTGGGAAAGGGTGACTCGCGAGAGCGTTGCAGTACTCATGGTTGACCTGTGTCTGATCCTTGGGGCTTCAGGCGCGCTTGCTGTGCAAGCCGCATTCCTTCGATTGTGGATTCTCCCACCACCAGCGGCCGGCGCGGACATCTTCTCCAGGCGTGATCGGCCGCGTGCACGGCGCGCAGCCGATGCTCGGGTAGAACTTGTCGTGCAGCGCGTTGTAGGGCACCGCATGCTGCTTGAGGTAGGCCCACACTTCGCGCTCGCTCCAGTCGGCGAGCGGGTTGAACTTCTCCAGGCCGCCGTTGCTGGCGTCGAAACTGCGCGTCGGCAAGCCTTCGCGGGTCGCCGCCTGACTGGCGCGCAGACCGGTGATCCACGCCTTGTGGCCGGCGAGGGCGCGCTGCAAGGGCTCGACCTTGCGTACGAAGCAGCAGCCCTTGCGCAGGTCCACCGATTCGTAGAAGGCGTTGATACCGTTTTCACGCGTCCACGTCTCGACCAGATCGTGGCGCGGGTAGTAGAGCCGCAGCGCCAGGCCGTAGTGCTTCTTGACTTCGGCGATCAGGTCATAGGTTTCGAGCGGCAGGCGGCCGGTGTCGAGCGAAAAGATGTCGATGGCGAGCTGGTCGCGGACGATCAGGTCGGTGAGGACCATGTCTTCGGCGCCGAGGCTGCAGGCGAAAGCCGCCGGCGAGAAATCGTCGGCAATCTCGCGCAACAGCCGGCGTGCGGCGTCGACGCGCGTCGCCAGGCCCTCGAGCAGCGTCGGGTCGTCAAGATGGAGTCTGGCGTTCATGCCGCCTCCCGGGCGAAGCGCCGCCGAAACAGCGGTTGCGGCTGGTCGGCAGCCGCCTGGTAGGTCTCGCTGAAGACCCGCAGGCCGGCCAGAGCCTTGTCGATGTCCTTGTTGGCGCGCAGCGCATAGGCATCGATGCCGCAACGACGCATGTAGAAGATCTGGTCCTGCAGGACATCGCCAAGGGCGCGAATCTCGCCCGCGTAGTGGTAGCGCTCGCGCAGCAGCCGGGCGGTCGAATAGCTGCGGCCGTCGGTGAATTTCGGGAAATTGACGCCGATCACCGCGAAGCGTGCGATGTCGGCGGCCAGTGCCTCCGGCCCTTCGTGGCTGTCGAGCCAGACACCAAGCGGCGCGGGCGTGGCGATCAGTTCGTCGCGGCGGGTGAGCCAGACGGCGAGCGGCACCAGCGCCGGTTCGGCAGGCAGCCTGAGCGACTCGGGCGTGTCGCCTTCGGCCAGTGTCAGCACCTGCCAGTTGTCGTCGACGATGCTCTCGTTCTTGATGATCCTAGGCATTGACCAGTTCCTTTTCGTTGCTGTCCACTTTCGCCACGCGTCGCCGGTCACGCCCGGCGTAGGCGCGCGCCTTGAACGGTTCGATGCCAATCCGCTGCAGGGTGTCGATGAAGCGCTCGCTGTCGCCGCGGTTTTCGCGATAGACGTCGATCAGCGCCTCGATGACCAGAGGCACTTCCTGCGCATAGAACGAGGGCCCGATCACCTTGCCGATCGTCGCGGCGTTACCCTGCTGCCCGCCGACGGTGATCTGGTACCACTCCTCGTTGTTCTTGTCGACGCCGAGGATGCCGATGTTGGCAACATGATGGTGCCCGCAGGAGTTCATGCAGCCCGAGATGTTGAGTGAGATGTCGCCGATGTCGTACAGGTAGTCGAGGTCGTCGAACTTCTGCTGCACCGCGTCGGCAATCGGGATCGAGCGGGCGTTGGCGAGCGCGCAGAGGTCGCCACCGGGACAGCAGATCATGTCGGTCAGCAGGCCGATGTTGGCCGTCGCCAGCCGGTGGCTGCGCGCGATCTGCCAGACTTCGTACAGATCGCGCTGCCTGATGTCGGCAAGGACCACGTTCTGCTCGTGAGTGACGCGCAGTTCGCCGAAGCTGAAGCGGTCGGCGAGGTCGGCGACCGCCAGCATCTGCGCGTCAGTGATGTCGCCGGGAGCGACCCCGGGTGCTTTCAGGGAGAGGGTGACGGCGGCGTAGCCGGGCGTTTTGTGCACATGCACGCAACGCTTGACCCAGTTGGCAAAAGCCTTGTCGCTGCTCAGTCGTGCCGCATGCGCCGAGTCTTCCGCGGGCAGTGTTTCCCAGGGCGGGGGTGCAAAATGGTGGGCGATGCGTGCGAACTCGGCATCGGGTACCGTCGTCGGACCATCCTGCAGGTACGCCCACTCCGCGTCGACCTGCCGGGCAAACTCCTCGATACCGAGCGCCTGCACGAGGATCTTGATGCGCGCCTTGTACATGTTATCGCGGCGCCCGTATCGGTTATAGACGCGCAGGATCGCATCGAGGTAGGAGAGCAGGTGCCGGCGCGGCAGGAACTCGCGGATCAGCTTGCCGAGGATGGGCGTGCGCCCGAGGCCGCCACCGACGAAGACCCGGAAGCCGATCTCGCCGGTGTCGTCGATCACGAGGCCGAGGCCGATGTCGTGCGCCCGAATCACCGCACGATCGTCGGCCGCGGCATTGACGGCGATCTTGAACTTGCGTGGCAGGTAGGCAAACTCCGGGTGGAAGGTTGACCACTGGCGCAGCAGTTCGCAGTAAGGACGTGGATCGGTGATCTCGTCGGGCGCGCAGCCGGCGAAGTGGTCGGTGGTGATGTTGCGCACGCAATTGCCCGAGGTCTGCACGGCGTGCATTTCGACGCTCGCCAGTTCGCCCAGGATGTCCGGCGTCTCTTCGAGCTGCGGCCAGTTGAGTTGCATGTTCTGGCGTGTCGTGAAGTGCCCGACGCCGCGGTCGTAGCGGCGCGAGATCTCGGCCAGCTTGCGCAGTTGCGCGGCCGCCAGCATGCCGTAGGGGATGGCGATGCGCAGCATCGGGCCGTGCCGCTGGATGTACAGGCCGTTCTGCAGGCGTAGCGGGCGCAATTCGTCCACCGAGAGTTCGCCGGCCAGATGGCGGGCCATCTGGTCGCGGTACTGGGCGACGCGCTCGTCGATGATCCGTTGGTCAGTAGTGTCGTAGCGATACATCGCTCGTTCCTTTGATGAATGAGGGCTGGGTTGGCGTCAGGTGCCACCCTGGCACTTACAGGGCAATCAGTTTGCCACCGATCAGCACCAGCATGCCGGCGAGGATCGGGCGCAGACAGCGGTCCGGTACCTTTGCCGAGGCGTGGCTGCCGAGCCAGATCCCGGGTAGCGAGCCGAGCAGCAGGCTGCCGAGCAGCGACCAGTCGACGCTGCCGATCAGCCAGTGGCCCAGACCGGCGACCAGCGTCAGCGGCACGGCGTGCGCGACGTCGCTACCGATGATCCTGATCGCCGGCAGGCGGGGGTACAGGTAGAAAAGCACCGCGACGCCGAGTGCGCCGGCGCCGACCGAAGAAACCGATACCAGCACGCCGAGCAGGGCGCCGACAGCTACCGTGATGGGTGCCCGCAACTGCGTGTGCGCCGCGTCGTCGGCGTGCGCCAGTGCCTGCTGCTGCAGCTTCTGGCGAAAGATGATCGCTGCAGCGGTAAGCAGCAAGGCGATTCCCAGCGAGAACGAGATGACCTGCGAGACTTCCGGACTTCGCTTGGGCAGAAACGACAGCGCCCAGACGGTCAGGGCCGCGGCCGGAATGCTGCCGGTTGCCAGCAGGCGGGTCACTTGCCAGTCCACGTGCCCCTTCTTGGCGTGGACGACAGTCCCGCCGGCCTTGGTGATCGCGGCATAGAGCAGATCGGTGCCTACCGCCGTCGCCGGGTGGACGCCGAAAAGCAGTACCAGCAGCGGCGTCATCAGCGAGCCGCCGCCGACGCCGGTGAGCCCGACGATGGCGCCGACGACAAACCCCGACAAGGTGTACATCCAGTCCATGACGGCGCGCCGCAACAAGAAAGAGGGCGCATGGTAGCAGCGCACGACTTGATCGAAAAAGAATGTTAAGTTAGATTGTTATAACGAATAGTGATTTCGAGGGACCATGAAGCTGCAGCAACTCCGGTATCTGGTCGAGGTGGCGCGCCAGGGCCTCAATGTGTCGGAAGCGGCAGAGGCGCTCTACACCTCGCAGCCCGGAATCTCCAAGCAGATCAAGCTGCTCGAAGATGAACTCGGGGTGATTGTCTTCGAGCGCAGCGGCAAGCGCCTGACGGCGATCACCGAGCCCGGCAAGGTGGTGCTCGAAATCGCCGAGCGCATGCTGCGCGACGCCGAGAACATCAGGCGCGTCGGCGAGGAGTACGCGGGCGGCGATTCCGGCAGCCTGGTGATCGCCACGACGCATACCCAGGCCCGCTACGCCCTGCCCGCCGTCGTCAAGAACTTCGTCGACCGGCACCCCAAGGTTCGACTCTCGCTGCACCAGGGGCATCCGACGCAGATTGCCGAATGGACGCTGAAAGGCGAGGCCGACATCGCCATCGCTACCGAGGCGCTCGACCAGTATCCGCAGCTGGTGATGCTTCCCTGCTACCAGTGGGTGCACTGCGTGATCGCCCCCGATGGGCACCCGATTCTCGCCGAGAAGTCATTGTCGCTGGCCGCCCTGGCGCGCTGGCCCCTGATCACCTACGACTCGGCTTTCACCGGCCGGTCGCGGATCAACAAGGCCTTCGAGCTGGCGCAATTGACGCCCAACGTCGTGCTCACCGCCATCGACGCCGACGTGATCAAGACCTACGTCAGCCTTGGGCTTGGCCTCGGAATCATCGCCCGGATGGCTTTCGACCCGTTACGCGATGTTGGCTTGCAGGCGATGGCCGCCGAACACCTGTTCGGCTCCAACACCACCCGCATCGGCCTGCGGCGCGGCACCCACGTCCGCCGCTACGAATACGATTTCATCGAATTGTTCGCCTCGCACCTGACGAGAAAGGCGGTCGACATGGCGATGGCCGGCGTTCGACCGGATGAGGAGTACCAGCTTTGAGGGGGGGTTCTGTGGTCCATCGGATCATCTCAGCGTCGCTGTCCTTCAACCATTATTCAGCCATGGCAAACGCTCACGATACGGGCTACAAACTCCTTTTCGAGGCCTTCGGCAAGCTGGCACTCGGTGAGAGCGTCGAGGTGCTGCCCGAAGCGCCGGTCGGGGGGCGTTACACGGCGACGGTGAAAGTCATCGACCGCGTGCACGACGCGGCCAGCGGTACGTTCGGCGTTCGTCTCGAGATGGCCAACCCCGGGCTGAAGCTGCCGGCCGGAATCAAGTGCAAGGCGAGTTTTGCGGGGATCGGGGGGCGGGTCGGAGCGCCGCCTCCGGGTGCGGCGCGGCCGGAGCGTAAGCCCGCGCCGGCGGCAGTGGGGAAGCCGATGTAGTTGCCGGTCATTCCATGGCGCCGGACAAGGGCTGTGCGACAATCGGTCGCTACGCCTCGGGAACTCGTTTCCCTATCGATCGCGGAGATGCGCAAGGTGGCCCGTCACGGTACTTCCTGTTTCCCTCGGCTGTTTGTCTTGTCAGGCTGGCTCGTCGCCGGCGTTTGCGCTGCCGATGTGCCTACCGCGGGGCAGGAGTGCCGGCTGCGCAACGCCGCGACCTGCGAATTGCGCGGCGTGCCGTACGTGGTCGACGGGCCTTGTCCGCCGGGGGCACGAACCCTCCGGTCGCCAGGCCATGAGCGCTGTGCAGAGGCGGCGGACGAAGGTGCGCGTGCTGGAGAGAGCCCTGCGCTGGCAAAGCGGGTCGAGGCGCCGCCGGCACGGCCAGGGCCGGCTGGCGATCTGGCCCGGGTCGGGCAGATCGAGCGTTGGTTGTTGCCGGCGATCCTGGTGTTTGGTGCTCTGCTGATGGCTGGCCTGGTGGCCGTGATCGCGCTGCGTCGGCGGCAAGCTGATCGTGACGAAGCGGCTGTGGAACCGGGCGTCGGCCGGACAATTCTGCAACTGCTGGTTGCCGCCGCACTGGCCGTGCCGCTTGGCTATCAGGCCGCCGGTTTTGCCTTTCGACGGATCTTCGCCGGATTTGACAATCACGATACCGCGGCGCCCTGGTTGCTGGCGGCGCCGGCTGGCGCTGTCGTCTTCATCTTGGTGACGGGCGTGGGCTTCGCCCTGCTGGCGCTCCTGCTCGACAAGCTGTTGCGCGGGCGGTCGAGGAAGTAGCGCTGTCTCCGCGACTACATGGCGGTGAGTTCGCGCCGGTAGCGCTGCCAGTTGGCGACGTAGTGGTCGGCGCTAAGCCTGATGCGGGCGACTTGTTCTTCGCTGAGCTGGCGAACCACCTTGCCGGGCGAGCCGACGATCAGCGAGTAGTCGGGGAAGGTCTTGCCCTCGGGGATCAGCGTATTGGCGCCGACGATGCAGCCCTTGCCGATGACGCTGTGGTTGAGCAGGACCGAGCCGATACCGATCAGCGAGCCGTCGCCGATGGTGCACCCGTGCAGCATCACCAGGTGACCGACGGTAACGTCACGGCCGATGCTCAGCGGCACGCCTTCGTCGGTGTGAAGCACGCTGTTGTCCTGGATGTTGCTGTTCTCGCCGATGCTGATCGGGTCATTGTCGCCGCGCGCCGTAGCGTTCCACCAGATGGAGGCGTTTCTGGCGAGGCGTACGTCGCCGATGACGATGGCGGTGGGGGCGATCCAGCTGTCGGGGTCGATCTGGGGGCGGCGGCTGCCGATGACAAAGGTGGGCATGGGGTCGTTTCTCAGGGTGGTTGCGGGTGGGGAGATTGTAGCCTGTCGGGCTATTGATGACGCAGCGCCTCGATCGGGTCGAGGGCGGCAGCACGGCGCGCGGGATAGAATCCGAAGAAGATGCCGATGCCGGCGGCCACCGCGAAGGCGACGAGCACCGAGCCGCCGGAGATGACGATCACCATGTCGGTCATGGCGTTGGTCAACAGGGCGCCGGCAATACCGAGAACGAGGCCGATCAGGCAACCGGCGACCGAGATCATCAGGGCTTCGAGCAGGAACTGGGCGAGAATGTCGCGCTGGCGGGCTCCGATAGCCATGCGGATGCCGATTTCGCGCGTTCTTTCGGTTACCGAGACGAGCATGATGTTCATGATGCCGATGCCGCCGACGAGCAAAGACACCGAGGCGATGGCACCGAGCAGGACCGACATCACGCGCGTGGTTTCGGCGGCCGAGTCGGCGGCGGCGGCCAGGTTGCGCACAAAGAAGTCGTTGTCCTGTCCTTCGCGCAGGCGGTGGCGCTGGCGGAGCAGCGCGGTCATGCTCTTTTCGACGGTCGGCATGGCTTCGGCCGAGGTGGCCTGGACCATGATCAGGCGCACCGAGCCCGGGAAGGGGTTGCCGAAGACCTTGCGCTGGGCGGTGGTCAGGGGAATGATCAGGGTATCGTCCTGATCGCGCCCGTCGAGGTTTTGTCCCTTCTTGCCGAGGACGCCGATGATCACGAAAGGGCTTTGGCGGATGCGGATCGTCTTGCCGACCGGATCGTCGGCACCGAAGAGGTTGTCGGCGGCGGTCTGTCCGATCAACGCGACGCGGGTTGCCGCGCGCACGTCGGAGTCGCCGAATGGGTAGCCGTTGACTATCGTCCAGGCTCGCGCATCGAGGTAGGGGGGCGTCGTGCCGACCACCGTCGAACTCCAGTTGTTGGGGCCGTAGACCAGTTGCTGGGTGCCCTGCTGCACCGGTGCGACGTTGCTGACGCCGTCGAGTTCGGCGATGGCTTCGCCGTCGGCGACGGTGAGCGTCGGGCCGCCGCCGCCGCCGCTGCGCAGGCCGCCGGCGCTGGTCGAACCCGAGATCACGATGTACAGGTTGCTGCCCATCGTACTGATCGTCTGTGCGACCGCATACTGGGCGCCCTGGCCGATGGCCATCATGAGGACTACCGAGCCGACGCCTATGACCATCCCGAGCATGGTCAGGACGGTCCGCATGCGGTTGGCGCCCATGGCATGCCAGGCTTCCTCGAGCATGGCTTTCAGCATGCGTTGGACGCTCGTGCCGGTGTGGCGACGTCGCTGACGATCAGTCCGTCGAGGAAGCGCACCTGCCGTCGGGCGTGCGCGGCGATATCCGGCTCGTGGGTCACCAGGACGATGGTGATTCCCTCGCGGTTGAGGTCGAAAAACAGCGTCATGATTTCTTCGCTGGTACGGCTGTCCAGGTTGCCGGTCGGCTCGTCGGCGAGGATCAGTTGCGGCGTATTGACGAGCGCGCGGGCAATCGCGACACGTTGCTGCTGGCCACCGGAAATCCTGCTTGGCAGCGAGCCGGCGTAATCGCCGAGGCCGACGCGCTCCAGTTCCTGGCGGGCCCGCAGCCGCCGCTGCTCGCGCGCGATGCCCGAGTACACCAGCGGCAAGGCGACGTTGTCTTCGAGCGTCATCCGCGGCAGAAGATTGAAGCCCTGGAAGACGAAGCCGATGGTCCGGTTGCGCAACGCCGCGAGTTCGTCCTTGCCGAGGTGGGCGACGTTACGTTCGACCAGGAAGTAGTCACCGCTGCTCGGCGTATCGAGACAGCCGAGCAGGTTCATGAAGGTGGACTTGCCGGATCCCGAGGGGCCCATGATGGCCACGAACTCGCCTGGCTCGACGTTCAGATCGACGCCCCTGAGTGCCGGGAAGGGTCCGGCAGCCGTGCTGTAGGATTTGCCGAGCGCAACGACGCGAATGATCGCCGGCGGCATCAGAACAATCTCATGCCCACGCTGCTCGGCTTGCCGGTGGCTGTCGCCACGTTCTCGCCCACGACAACCTTTTCGCCTTCCTTCAGATCGCCACCCAGCACTTCGGTATTGCGGTTGTCGGTAATGCCGATCTGCACGCTGACCGGCTTCAGTTCATCCTTCTCGACGACGTACACCGTGCCGCTGGCCGAGTCGCGCTTCCGGCTCTTGCCCTTGCTTTCGCCGCTACCCTCGCTGGCAGGTTTTGGGCCGCTGGGTGGTGCCGCTGCTGCTCGGTCGCCGTTGCTGCCGGTGACGTCGGTGGGCTTGAAACGCAGGGCCGCGTTGGGAACGAGCAGGACATTCTGGCGGCTGGCGACGCCGATACTCACGTAGGCGGTCATCCCGGGCAGCAGGATCTGTTCGGGATTGGACAGCGAGACGCGCACGTTGTAGGTCACCACGTTCTGCTGGGTGGTCGGGTTGAGGCGAATCTGCTGTACCTCGCCCTGGAAGCTGCGATTGGGGAAAGCGTCGACGGTGAAGCGTACTTTCTGTCCCTCCCTGATCTTGCCGATATCGGCCTCGGCGAAGCTCGAGTCGATGCGCATTTCGGAGAGATCCTGCGCGATCTTGATCAGGGTTGGCGTCTGCAGGCTGGCGGCGACCGTTTGGCCGAGGTCGACCACGCGGTCGACGACGACTCCCGATACGGGTGAGCGGATCGTCGTGTACGCGAGATTCACCTGGTCCTTTTCGGCGGCGGCCTTCGCCTGCGCGAACTGCGCCTCGCTCGACCGGCGGGCCTGGATCGCCTGTTCGAGTTCCTGGCGCGAAACGTATTCCTGTTCGAAGAGTGCCCGCAGGCGCACCTCGTTGGCGCGCGCGAGATCGAGGGCCGCCGCAACATTCCTGACGTTGGCGGCCGTCTGTCGGGCCTGAGCGGCGAGCAGCGAGTCGTCGAGTTCCAGCAGCGCCTGGCCTTTCTCGACCTTGTCGTTGAAATCGACGTACAGCCGGGTTACCGTCCCCGATACCTGGGTACCGACGCTGACCAGGACCACCGGGTTGAGCGTCCCGTTGGCCGATACCGTCTGCGTGAGGTCGCCCCTTTCCGTCGCCTGCAGCTTGTAACGTTGTTCGGGCGATTGGGCCACGCTCTGCCGGTACGCGTAGAAGCTGCCGGCAGCAAGTGCGACGACCAGGCAGGCGATGGCCGAGTTGCGGAGAGAGTTTGTCATGGCAATTGCGCCTTCTTGCCGCCACTGACTGACAGCAGCAGATTCCCGTCGAGAACACCGATGGCCCTGGCCAGCGTGGCGCGCGACACGTGCCAGTCGAGCATCGCCTGGACGCGCTGCAGACGCGCGCTGGCCAGCGCGCTCTGCGCGTTGAGCACGTCGAGGATGTTGCCGATACCGGCCTTGTAGCGCCCGAGCGCGACGCGCTCGGAATGCTCGGCGCTGGCCAGCAGGTCGGCGCTGGTCCTGATCGTCTGGGTGGCGGTCGTCAGGCTCTGGTAGGCCTCCCAGACGTCGAGTGCCACCTGCAGCCGGACATTGTCGACGCGAGCGGCCTGGACATCGGTTCTGGCCTCGGCGGCGCGGACGTTGTAAGTGGTGCTGAAGCCGGAAAAGATCGGCACGCTGAGGGTCAGCCCGATAGTGCTGCCGTTGGCCGACAGGCCGCCGATGTCTTGCCATCTGGGTTCGGCAGCGAAGGAGAGCGTCGGCAGGCCGGCGGCGCGCGCGTAGTCGACAGCCGATTGCGCCGCCTTCAGCTCGGCCTCGGCGGCCTTCAGATCGGGCCGACGCTCGCGTGCTTCGGCGATCAGCGCTGCGACATCGCGTTCGAAACCGGCTGCCGGTGTCGCCGAGGGGATGTCGTCGAGTCGCAGCGGCTGGTTGGCGTCGAGTCCCATGACGTTGGCCAGTCGGCCGAGGGTGTTGCGGAGCACCCCTTCGGCCCGGATGCGGGTCAGCGTCGCCTGGGACCAGGCCGTCTGTGCCTGCAGGCGGTCGGCCGGCGTGCCGGTGCCGACCTGGTAACGGACTTCCGCTGCCGACAGGCTCTCACGACTGGCCTTCTCGGACTCCAGCGCGGCAGTCACCGCCGCTCGGGCAGCCTGGGCGTTGTAGTAGGCCTGCAGGGCGCTCAGAAAAACGCTCTGAACGGTCGAGTCGAGGGTGGCCGAGGCGGCATTCAGCAACTGGCGGGCGACTTCCAGGTTGGCCGAGCGGGCGCCGAAATCGAACAGCAACCATGACAGGGTCAACGAGGCGCTCTTCTGGGTGGTCGTTTGCGAATCGGCTCGCACGCGATTGACGGCCATGCCCCCATCGAGTCCGGGTAGGAACTGGGACTGTGCGACACCGACCTCGGCGGCCTGCACGCGCGCCGCGGACCACACTTCGCGAGTCGTCGGGTTCTTGCACAACGCCAGGTCGACCACTTCGATCACCCCATAGGCGGCATCGGCGGCGGGCGTTCGGCATGCCGGTGGCGACGGCTCGGCGCCGTTCAACGAAAGAGCCGGGCGGGGCGGGGCAAGCGCGCGGGTGGTAAAAGGATCGCTCGCGTCGAAGGCGTGCAGCCGGGTCGGCAACGAGGCAGACAGCGTGGCGACGGAGAGCAGGAGGGGAGCAGCGCGGAGGGTGAGCGGACGCGGGCGGGATGTGGTGTTTGCCATTTTTCGCTAGTATAGCCAAGCTCGATGCGCTCGGACGTCCGCATGCCACCCGACGAGGCCTTGCGCCGAGCCTTTTCGATTAGAAAATGTTACAGAACGGGGCCGCGGGTCGGGCGGCTTCGCTTTTCCAGAAAAGGGCTAATGCCGGTGATACCGTGGATGGAAACGATCAGCCTGCTGGTCCTGTTGGTGGCGGTCTGGTTCTGGCTCGACAGCTTCAAGGCTCGTGAGGCGGCAATTCGCGCCGCGCGTGCGGCCTGCGACGCCGAGCACCTGCTCCTGCTTGATGACACGGTGGCGCTCGGTTCGCTGCGGCCCCAGCGCGACGAGCTGGGGCGCTTGTGCCTGCGGCGCGTCTACAACTTCGAGTACAGCGACACCGGCGACAACCGTCGCAACGGCCACGCGACGCTGCTCGGCAGCGACCTGTTGTTGTTGCATCTGCCGCGTGCGCCGGCCCCCGCGCTGCGCTCGTTATCGCTGGTCGGTGAGGATACCGATCGCCAGTCACCGCAACTGCCGCTGTGAACTATCTGGCGCACGCGCTGCTGGCCGGCGCGGATCCGGATTATCGGCTGGGCGGCCTGCTTGGCGATTTCGTCAAGGGGCCGCTCGCAGCGGCGCCGGCGGGACTGTCGCCGGGGGTTGTGCAGGGGATTGTCCTGCACCGGCGGATCGACAGCTTTGCCGACACCCACCCGGCCTTCCGGCGCAGCCGGCAGCGGATCAGCGCCGCACGTCGCCGCTACAGCGGCATCATTGTCGACCTGTTCTACGATCATTTTCTCGCTGTGCACTGGGCTCGCTATTCGGAGGAGCCGCTCGAAGCCTTTACTGCCGGCGTCTATGCCCTGCTCGCCGAACGACCCTTGCCCGAGCGTCTGGCGCGGATTCTCCCCGGGATGCGCGCCGACGACTGGCTCGCCGGCTATCGCGAGCCGGCGGCGGTCGGCCGGGCGCTCGACGGGATCGCCGAGCACCGCCTGCGGCGCAGCAACAGCCTGGGCGGGGCAGGTAGCGAACTGGCCCTCGGCTATCGCGATTTCGAAGGCGACTGCCTGGCCTTTCTGCCCGCCGCGCTGGCTTTCGCCGAGGCCTGGCGACTGACGGGCGGTGGCGCCACGAGCGACAGCCGGCAGGCACTGCGCCCTGCCAGCGGCACGTCGGCTGTGCCGCTGGCCTAGGACCCGCTGACGATCGGCGTCATGATCGCCTGCCCGGGCGGTGAACAGCCGGCGTCGCAGCAGCGCCCGGGTTGGCGATTGCGCGTGATCGCACGCGACTCGTCATGCAGCACACCACGGTCGAGAAGCCTTTCGACCAGTTCGACCTTGCTGCCGAGCGGGTAGTTGCGCCAGATTTCCTGCTTCATCGCTGCCGGCGAGCCACCGCCGTGCAGGCTGATCACAGAGTACCAGCCGCCCTGATACGAAGCCGTCAGGTCTTCGATGAAGCGGGCGACCTCGATGCGCTTGTCGTAGGGCACGTCCGGGTTGGCGCGCAGCACCTCGGCGAGCGTGGCCGCGGTCGCCGGGTTGTGGTCCTCGTCGGGCCCGGGCAGGGCGACGATCAGGCCGCCCGATACCTCGTGCGCCAGGCGATGCATGTCGTAGATCTGGGTGGCCAGCAGCAACTTGCCGATGTTGGCGAAAACCGGGTCGGGCATGAAGCTGCCACTGAATTCGTCCGGCGTGCCGTAAACGCTGGCGGCGACGCCGCAGGCGAAAAAACCCTCGGTGATCTTGATCAGTTCGACCATCGGTTCGCGCAGGCTGGCCTTCCTGCCGGGAGCGAAGCCGTTGGCTTCGCACATCAGCGCTCCGGCACCGATCAGCAGGTCGCCGAAACCCGCACGCGCGGCGATGCAGCTATGCCGATGGTGCGTCGCGTAATTGTAGGTCAGCGACCCCGAATGCTCCCATTCGCCGGCGAAGAACACGCGCTCCCAGGGAACGAAGACGCGCTCGAAGATGACCACCGCGGTCGACTGGCCATAGCGCCGCGAAAAGAGCGCCGCGCCGTGCTCGACCTTTTCGCCGGGACGGCCTGCCGGGCGGGCGACGATCGTCAGGCCCGGAGCATCGACGGGGATCGCGCAGCAGACCGCGAAGTCGGCATCGGCCGTGCTCATGTTGCGGCTGGGCATGACCAGAAGCTCGTGCATGTACGGCGCACCGGTGACGATGGCCTTGGTACCGCTGATGACGATGCCGGTGCCGTGGCGATCGACGATGTGCACATAGGTATCGGGATTCGCCTGCTGGTGCGGTCGCTGCGAGCGGTCGCCCTTGGCGTCGGTCATCGCGATCCCCAGCGACAGGTCACGCTCCTGTACCTCGTCGAGGTAAGCCGCGAAGCGCGCCCGATGTTCGCGGCTGCCGCGCGCGTCATCGATCCGGGCGCTGACCTGATGGATGGCGTTCAAGGCATCGTGTGCCAGATAGCGTTGCGCGCAGCCGGTCTCCTGGCAGAGGATGCGCACCGCCTCGAGCTTGTTCAGCAGGTCGCCGGCAGACTCGTTGAGGTGCAGCATCCGGTTGACCGTCTGACCCCGGAGGCTCTGCTGGGCCGTCATCAGCCGTGCCTTCGCCGGGTCGAGGGCGAAATCGTAGGTGACCGCCAGTGCGTTGATTCCCGGCTGCAGGCTCGGCGCGTCGGCCACCGAGTCGATCAACTCGCCGTCGACGTAGACCGTCGGCCGGTAGCGGCGCAGCGACTCGCGGTACTCGGCACCGCTCAGGAGTTTGCCGGACGGGCGTGCAGCGGATTCACTGTGCGTCATCTTGGATCCTCGATCACGTTCTCCGGACGGAACGCTCCGCCATCCACGCCACAAGCGTCAAGTCGTCAAGTCGTCAAGTCGTCAAGTCGGCGAGCTCAAAGCCAATCCGAGCGCCGCGTAACGCCTGGCAGCTAGCTCTCGCGCGAGGCCCTGCGGCGCTCATTGTCGGTGAGCAGGCGCTTGCGGATGCGGATGCTCTTCGGCGTGATTTCCACGAGTTCATCGTCGTTGATGAATTCGACCGCGGACTCGAGCGTCAGTGCCACCGGCGGCACGAGGCGGACCGCCTCGTCGGTTCCCGAGGCGCGCACATTGGTCAGTTGCTTGCCCTTGATCGGGTTGACCACCAGGTCGTTCTCGCGGCTGTGGATGCCGATCACCATCCCCTCATAGAGCCGGTCGCCCGGCACGCTGAACATCCGCCCGCGGTCCTGCAGCTTCCACAAGGAATAGGCGACGGCTTCACCCTTCTCGCCGGAAATGAGGACGCCGTTGCGTCGACCGCCGATATCACCCTTGAGAGGACCATACTCGTCGAAGACGTGGCTGACCAGCCCGGTGCCGCGCGTCAGGTTCATTACCTCGCCCTGAAAGCCGATCAGTCCGCGCGCCGGGATGCGGTATTCGAGACGGACGCGTCCGCGCCCATCCGAAGACATGTCCTGCAGATCGCCGCGGCGATAGCCGAGCGCTTCCATCACGGCGCCCTGATGCGCTTCCTCGACATCGAGAGTCAGCATCTCGTAAGGCTCGCACTGCTCGCCGTCGATTTCCTTGATGATCACCCGCGGGCGGCCGACAGCCAGCTCGTAGCCCTCGCGGCGCATGGTTTCGAGCAGGATCGTCAGGTGCAGTTCGCCGCGTCCCGAGACGAGGAAGCTGTCGGTATCCGCGGTTTCCTCGACGCGCAGCGCCATGTTGGTCAGCAACTCCTTGCGTAGGCGTTCGCCGATCTGTCGACTGGTGACGAACTTGCCTTCGGTACCGGCGTAGGGCGAGTTGTTGACCATGAAGGTCATGTTCAGCGTCGGCTCGTCGATTTTCAGCATCGGCAAGGCTTCGGGCTTTTCGGTATCGGTGATCGTGCAGCCGATCGAGAGGTCGTCGATGCCGGTCACCAGGACGATGTCGCCGGCGAGAGCCTCGTCCATCGGCACCCGCTCCAGGCCCTGGAAGCCGAAAACCTGCCCGAGCTTGGCGGTCTTTGGCGATCCATGCTCGAAGCGACCCTCGGCATCCGCCTGGCCATACATGACGATCACCTGCTGCGCCGGCTTCAGGCGGCCGCGCTGGATGCGGCCAATGCCGATGCGGCCAACGTAACTCGAGTAATCGAGAGCCGAAATCTGCAACTGCAGCGGTCCGTCGATGCCGTCGGCGTGCGGCGGCGAGACCTGCTTGAGAATGGTGTCGAACATCGGCCGCATGTCGGGCGATGGTTTCGCCAGATCGAGAGTCGCGTAACCGTTGATGGCGGAAGCGTAGATCACCGGGAAGTCGAGTTGTTCGTCGTTGGCACCAAGTTTGTCGAAAAGGTCGAAGGTGTGGTCTACGACCCAGTCCGGGCGCGCCCCGTCGCGATCGATCTTGTTGACGACGACGATCGGTTTCAGGCCGAGAGCGAGCGCCTTCTTGGTGACGAAGCGCGTCTGTGGCATCGGGCCCTCGACGGCGTCGACCAGCAGCAGTACGCCGTCGACCATCGACAGGACACGTTCGACCTCGCCGCCGAAATCGGCGTGTCCGGGCGTGTCGACGATGTTGATATGAACTCCCAGGTAGTCGACAGCCAGATTCTTGGCCAGAATCGTGATCCCCCGCTCCTTCTCGAGGTCGTTCGAATCCATCATCCGCTCGGTGATGTGCTGGTGGGCCGAAAAGGTACCGGCCTGGACCAGCAGCTTGTCGACCAGGGTGGTCTTGCCGTGGTCGACGTGGGCAATGATGGCGATGTTGCGAACGGCGCGGGACATAGAGGGTCAAGCCTTTCAAGAGGGGCGGGTATTCTAGCACGCGCAGGGCTGTTCTCCTGCTGCGCTGCGAGAAAGCCGCTGCCCTCTACGCCGGCTGGTTGCGCATGAAATCGGCTGTGCTGAAGAAGGCTGCCAGTAGCTTGTCGCGCAGGGGCTCGTCGACTCCTGTCGATTCCATCGCCAGGAACATGCAGGCGACCCATTGGTCGCGCTCGGCTTCGCCGATGGCAAACGGCAGGTGGCGGCGACGCAGCATCGGGTGACCGATGTGCTGGACGTAGAGATCGGGTCCGCCCAGCCAGCCGGAAAGAAACATGAACAGCTTGTCGCGCGAGGGCTCCAGATCGGCGGGGTGCAGGGCGCGGATTGGCGCGAACTGGGGAACGGTATCCATCAGCTCGTAGAACTTCTCGCACAGTTTGCGCACGGCGGCTTCGCCCCCGATCAGTGCGTAAGGGGTATCTTCAGTCATGATGTTGCGATGCAGCAATAGGTGTTGACAATGGCAGCTTGATTGCTATGATACTTCGTTCGCTGCGTCGCAGCAATTTCGTGCCGCTGACAGACCGTCCGAGGGTGATCGGACTTTGCTCGCGGCACCGAGCCGGGCGGGGTCCGCTCCGGGGCTCCACCGGGAACCGAAGGGCGCGTCGCTGGCCTTCCGCTTCGCCATCGTTGGCGGGGAATCGTCGCCGCCGGAACGGCCGGCAATTGCCAGAACCGGTCGGGCGGCGCACACTATGTCGGTTTTCCGATTGGCGATGGATTTTTTGGAGTGAGTCAGATGAGCGAAGCGATTCTTGGTTTTCTGCGAGCCAATGCGGAGCAACTCGATGTCGACATGGCCGAGGCTCTCAACATTCCGCTTGCCGAGTTACGCGACGAGATCGCTCGCCTTGCGGCAGCCGGAGACGTGATCTGCTGCAAGGTGACCCGTTTCATCGAGGGCCGCAAGATCGAGGGGATCAGCTGCCGCTTGTCCTGCGATCTGCCGACACCGGCGCGCGGGCGGAAGCCGGGGGTCAAGAAGGACGACGACGCGGAAGCCCCTGTCTTCTGAGACGGCTGGCTCCGGGTTGCGACGCGACGCAGGGCCAGGTCGATCGTCGCACCGGCCCGGAGGCAGCTGCCCGGGCAGGTCGGGGGCTCCTCCGGCTCGCTTACCTGAGCAGATGCAGATTGAAGTGCCCCTTGATGAACTCCTGGAACTTCTCGACACCTTTCAGCGCGATCTGCAGCCTGCCCAGTTCCATCATGTTCAAGCGTTCGAGCGGGATGTAGTTGTCCGGCTTGCGCCCTTCGCACACGGCTTCCACCTGCCCGCGCAGGCGCATCAGCACCAGGAAGTCGAAGCTTTCGGCAATGTTCTCGGCGACCTTCCTGCTCAACACCTTGTCCTTGACCAGCGCTTCGAGTCGCTGGTGGGTGCTGCCCTTGAGCTTGCCGGCCTGAATGGCCAGCGCCTTGACCCCTTCGGAAATCGCGAAGATGCCGGCCTTCTTGATCTCGAGCATGCCGGAATGGTCACCGCCCTTTTCGCCCTTGATCTTGCCGAACCAGCCGATCGGTGGGGCAAAGCGCAGCGTATTCTCGACCATGCGCATCAGGAACAGCTTGTCGCGTTGTACGTACTTGTAGACCTGCGTCTTGAGCTCGTGCTCGAAAGACGGGTCACCGAAGATCGTGCGAATGTCTACGAAGGTTCCACAACTGAGGACGTTGCTGGGCGTCGGTGCCTGCAGCCAGCGGTCGAGCTGCTCCTGCCACTTGCCGAGGCTACGCCGCCATTCCTTGTTGTTGGCCATGATCCCGCCGGGACAGGGGGGGATGCCGATGGCGACCAGCGAATCGATCAGGATCTGCGAGAATTCTTCAATCCGGGCGATTTCTTCGGCGGCGAGCTCGTCGCCATAGACGATGGCGTTGTCCTGATCGGTGAGCAGCGTCTGCTCGCCGCGCCCCTCGCTGCCGAGGACGACAACGGCGAAGCGCTGGGGCAGGTCGGCAAAACGGTCTTCGGTCAGCAGCGCGATCAGGCGCAACAGGATCTGATCATTCAGATGAGCAATCATGCGCACCATGTTGCGGGGGCTGGTGCCGCTGCCGCTCAGGTGCAGGACCAGACTTTGGATCCTCGAGAAGACATCTTTCAGTTCGCCAAGGTCCCTGGCCCTCTCGATGTCGAGCACGAGTTGATGCGGCGAGTGCGACTGCAGGCGGATGATGTCGCTGTCGGTAATGATCCCCGAGAGCTTGCCCTTGCCGTCGACCACCGCCAGGCGATGGATCTTCTGCCGCGACATCTGGTAAAGCGCTTCGTAGAGGAGATCGTTCTCGCCAATCACCGCCAGGGGGCTGTTCATGATGGCGCGCACGGCGATTGCCGACGGGTCGACACCGGAGGCCACCACCTTGTTGCGCAGGTCGCGATCGGTCATGATGCCGCTCGGCAGCTTGTTGTCGCAGACGACGACGCTGGAGATGTTCTTCTCGCGCATGATCCTGACGACGTCGACCAGCGCATCGTCGGGTCCGCAGGTCACCACCGTGCGCTGGCAGAAATCCCTCACCGGGCGAAAAAACTGGCCTTCTTCAGCCATCGGTCGCTGCTCCTTGTTGTTCGATTGTTGTGTTGTTCCGCTGGCGCGCGCGGGCGGCGGCTGTGGCACTCGGCCAGCCGGCCGAAGGGCGCAATTCTAGCATTGGCGAGCATGGCGAGGCGCCGTGAGTGGCCAAGGCAGCCTTGGCTGGTGGCGCAGTTTCCGACAAGGGTTCAAGATCCGCTCTGACCTTCGGTGGTAGTCGTCGACCGTGGCGTGTCGTCCCGCCTCGTTACCTGCCGGTGCAATGCAGCCTTGGCGAGCAGATGCGCCGTCACCGGCGCGGTGATGAAGAGGAAGAACAGGATCGCCAACTCGTGCAGGCTGATGCCGGTATTGGCGCCAGTCGAGAAAAAGATTGCCGAAGCCAGCAGCAGCGCGCCGACGCCGAGCGTCGTCGCCTTGGTCGGACCGTGCAGCCGGGTGAGGAAATCCGGCAGCCGCGCCAGACCGATCGATCCGAGCAGGACGAACAGCGCTCCAAGGACGACCAGCGCGGCGACGGTGGATTCGGCCACCGTGCTCATTCGATGATGTCTCCGCGCAACAGGAACTTGCACAGCGCGACGGTGGCGACGAAGCCGAGCAGTGCCACGAGCAAGGCTATCTCGAAGTAGGCGGTGCTTGCCTGGTCGATGCCGAAGAGTACCAGCAAGGCGATGGCGTTGATGCCCAGTGTGTCGAGTGCGACGATGCGATCGGTGGTGTCCGGCCCGCGCAGCAGTCGATAGAGACTGAGCGCGAGCGCGGCGCCGATCAGGACGAAGGCGATCTCGACGGCGGTATTCAGCATGCAAACATCTCCTTGAGCGGCGTTTCGTAGCGATCCTTGATCTCGCGGACCAGAGCCGGCGGATCGGGGGCGTCGAGAGCGTGCACCAGCAGAATCCAGCGCCGCTGGTCGACGTCGATGGACACCGTGCCGGGGGTCAGCGAGACGACGCTGGCCAGCACGGTGCACACGAACGGGTCGCGCAGATCGAGGGGAACCTCGACGAAGGCCGGCGCCAGGCGGTGCAACGGGCCGATGACCTGGCGGGCGACGCGCCAGTTGGCGGTGACGATGTCAATCGCGACGATGCCCAGGAAGTGCAGCGCTCGCCAGGGCCGAACGAGACGCGGCGGCTCCGGCCAGAAGGGCCTGCTCAGCAGCGGTACGCCGACAGCCAGCAGGGCGCCGAGCAAGAGCATGGCGATCGATGCGGCATTGGTGATCGCCGCCCAGAGCAGGAAAACGGTAAGCGACAGGAAGGGTCGCGGGAATACCTTGTGCCTCATCGCGCCTCCGTGCGCCCGATCGCTGCCGGCGTCGGGCCGAGCACACCGGCGACATAAGCGCCGGGTGCATGCAGTTGGCTGGCCGCACGTGCAGCGTAGTCGGCAAGCGGACGCACGCCGATCGCCAGCAGCGGTCCCGCGGCGACCAGCAGTAGGGTCGCTGTCGCGCGCTGCCAGGCGATGGGCGTCGCGGCGGCCGCTCGCGGCTCGACCGGCGTTTCCTGCTTCCAGATCAGAAGGCAGCCGTTACGCGCCAAAGCGATCATGACGATGAATCCCGACGTCAACAAGGCCAGCCAGATCGCGGGTCCGGCGGCGACCTCGCGCAGCCTGGTCAGGAGCATCAGCTTGCCGAGGAAGCCGGCGAAGGGCGGCAGTCCGGCAACGGTGGCCGCCAGGATCAGGAAGGCGACCTTCAGCCAGGTGGCCGGCAGCGGACCGGCCCGGAAGCGGTCGGCGGCGTCGCCGCGCCGTTCGGCGATGACGCCGGCGAGCAGGAAGCAGGCCGCTGCGGCGAGTGTCGACTGCACGAGGTAGAAGAGCGCGGCGGCGTCGACCTGGGCACTTGCCTGGGCCGGCGCCAGCAGCAGCGCGCCGGCCGACAGCAGTACCAGCCAGGCGGCGAGCGTGCGCAGGCGGTCGGCGGCGAGAACGCCGAGCGCGGCGAAGACGACGGTGGCGAGTGCCAGCGTCGTCAACCAGGTGTCGAGCAGATCGGGGATCGCCGGCGTCAGGGCGATGGCCTGCACGCGCAGGACGGCGACGATGCCGACCTTGGTCATGATCGCAAACAGCGCGGCGACCGGCGCGCCGGCAGCGCTGTAGGTATGCGGCAGCCAGAACGACAGCGGCAACATTCCCGCCTTGAGGAGGAAGACGGCGATCAGCAGCGCAAACGCCAGTCTGGCCAGCGCCTGGTCGTGCCCGGGCAGCGTCAGGCGATGCGCGAGATCGGCCAGATTCAACGTTCCGAGCGTACCGTAGAGCAGCCCGAGTGCGATCAGGAAGAGCGCGGAACCGATGAGATTGAGCACCACGTAACTGATTCCGGCGCGGGTTCTGGCGAGCCCGCCGCCATGGGCCAGCAACGTGTAGGAAGCGAGCAGCATCACTTCGAAGAAGACGAACAGGTTGAACAGGTCGCCGGTCAGGAAGGCGCCGGTCAGGCCCACCAACTGCAACTGGAACAGCGGGTGGAAGTGCCGTCCGCGTGCGTCGAAACCGCTGCTGGCGTAGAGCAGTGCGGCGAAAGCGAGGACAGCGGTGAGGAGCGTCATTCCGGCCGCCAGCCGATCGACGACGAGGACGATGCCGAAAGGGGCCGGCCAGTCGCCGAGGGCGTAGACGCGCAACAGTCCGTCGTCGGCGAGCAGCGTCAACCATGCCGTGAGCACTACCAGCAGGCCGCTGGCCAATAGCCCGACGGCGCGCTGGAAGGCCAGGCGTTCGCTCGCCATCTGCAGCAGGGCGGCGGCAAAGGGGATCAGGATCGGCAGGATCGGCGCATGCGTGTTCATCACGGTTCTTTCGCCACGTCCACGTGATCGCCGCCCGATTCCGACAGTGCGCGCAGGGCCAGCATCGCCAGATAGGCGGTCATGCCGAAGCCGATGACGATTGCCGTCAGCACCAGCGCCTGCGGCAAGGGGTCGGTGTAGCTGCCGCCGGCCCGAATCAGCGGTGGCGCGCCGAGCCGCAGGCGGCCGCTGGCGAACAGAAAAAGGTTGACGGCATACGAAAGGAGCGTCAGGCCGAGCAGGACCGGAAAGGTGCGTGCGCGCAGGATCAGGAATACGCCGCAGGCCGTCAGTACACCAACGGCAGTCGCCAGCAGAGCTTCCATCAGGCTTCCTCCACAGGCTGGCGTGCGCGCAGCGACAACTGGCCAAGTCCGGACAGCACGCTGACGACGACCGTGACGACGACGATATAGACGCCGAGATCGAAGACCATTGCCGACGCTAGTTCGACATCGCCGAGGAGTGGCAGGCGAACGTGACCATGCGCACTGGTCAGGAACGGCCGGCCGAACGGCCAGCTGGCCACGCCGATGCCGGCGGCCAGCAGCAGGCCCAGCGCCAGCAGCCTGACCGGCTGCCGGGGCAGGCGCGGCTGCACCGCGCCGATGCCGTTGGCCAGATACTGGGTGACCAGCGCGACGCTGGTGATCAGCCCGGCGACGAAACCGCCACCGGGGAGGTTGTGGCCGCGCAGCAAGACGTAGACCGACACGGTCAGGGCGAGCGGCAGCAGCAGGCGCGCGAGCATCGACAGAAAGAGTGGATGGGCTTCGCTTGCCCACGCTCGGCCATCCGGATCCCGCCGCGGCGCGATCAGAGTCAGACGGTCGAGCAGGGCGTGCGAGGCGAGGGCGACCATCGCCAGCACGGTGATTTCTCCGAGGGTGTCGAAACCGCGAAAATCGACCAGGATCACATTGACGACGTTGGCGCCCCCGCCCCCGGGGACCGCTTGCTGCAGGTAGAAGCCCGAGAGCGTGTCGACCGGTGCGGCCAGCATGCGCAGCGTTACCAGCGCCAGGCCGCCACCGCTGAGCAGCGCCAGCAGCAGGTCGCGGATCAGCCGGGGAGCGCTGCTCTTCGGCGCATTGCGCGCGGGCAGGTAGTAGAGGACGAGGAGCATCAGGACGATCGTCCCCGTTTCGACGGCGAGTTGCGTCAGCGCCAGGTCGGGTGCGGAAAAGCGAATGAAGGTCAGCGTCACGCTCAGACCGACGATGCTCACCAGGATCACCGCCAGCAGGCGTTCACGGTACAGCGCGGTGGCGCCCAGCGCGCCGAGCAAGAGAACGAGCAGGGTGCCGACCGCCGCCTCGTCGGCCGCCTGACCGGCTGGTTGGCCGCCAGCGTCGTCGGCGCCCGAGAAGAAGGCCCAGCCGCCGAGCAGCACGACGAAGGCGATGAGCAGCGCGCAGTAGCGTTGCAGCGACCCATTGTCGAGCCGCGCCACGTTGCGGCGCGCGCCCGCGGCGAGCGCGCGGTAGAAGCGCTCGAAGGCGGTACGCGGGTGCATCGGCGGCAACTGGTCCTGCCAGGCGAACAAGGGGCGCCTGAAGGCATAGATCAGCACGCCGCCGGCAAGCGCCAGCACGCTCATCAGCAAAGGCTTGTTGAAGCCGTGCCAGAGCGCCAGATGGAAATCCGGCAGCGGTGCCTGCAGAGCGGCGCCGGCCGCGGCATCGAGCAGTGGGCCGACGGTCCAGCCCGGAGCGACGCCGACCAGCAGACAGAGCAGGACGAGGAGTTCGATCGGCGCGCGCATCCAGCGCGGTGGCTCATGCGGCTGGCGCGGCAGGTCGATCGGCTCGCCATTGAAGAAGACATCGTGAATGAAGCGCGACGAATAGGCGACGGCGAGCATGCCGGCGATCGTCGCAAACAGCGGCAGGGCCCAGCCGAGGGGTTCGAACTGCGGGTAGGTGACGGTTTCGGCGAAGAACATCTCCTTGCTCAGGAAGCCGTTGAGCAGCGGTACACCGGCCATCGAGCCGGCGGCGATGATCGCCAGCGTCGCGGTGATCGGCATCACCCGGAACATGCCATTGACGCGCCGCATGTCGCGTGTGCCGCATTCGTGGTCGATGACGCCGGCGGCCATGAACAGCGAGGCCTTGAAGATCGCGTGGTTGATGATGTGAAAGACGCCGGCGACCACCGACAGCGGCGTGTCCAGCCCGAACAGCAAGGTGATCAGGCCCAGGTGACTGATCGTCGAGTAGGCCAGCAGCCCCTTGATGTCGTTGCGGAAGAGCGCCGTCGCGGCAGCGTAGACGAGCGTCACCGCGCCGGTGCCGCCGACCAGCCAGAACCACAGGTCGCTGCTGCCAAGCGCCGGGTAGAGGCGGGCGAGCAGGAAGACCCCGGCCTTGACCATCGTCGCCGAGTGCAGATAGGCGGAGACCGGCGTCGGCGCCGCCATCGCACTCGGCAGCCAGAAGTGGAAGGGAAACTGGGCCGACTTGGTGAAGGCGCCGAGCAGGATCAGGATCAGCGTCGGCGCGTAGAGTGCGTGCGCCCGGATGCGCTCACCGGCAGCCAGGATGACGCTCAGCTCGTAGCTGCCGGCGATGTGGCCGAGCAGCAGGATGCCAGCGAGCAGCGCCAGACCGCCGCCACCGGTGACCGCCAGAGCCAGACGAGCGCCGATCCGCGACTCGTACTTCTCGCTCTGGTAGGCGACGAGCAGGAACGACGAAAGGCTGGTGAGTTCCCAGAAAACCAGCAGCAGGAGCAGGTTCTCCGACAACACCACGCCGAGCATGGCTGCCATGAACAGCAACAGGATCGAATAGAAGCGTCCGAGTCGATCGCTGGCCGGCAGGTACCAGGCGGCGTAGAGCACCACGAGCAGGCCGATGCCGAGAATCAGGAGGCAGAAGAGCAGGCCGAGGCCATCGAGGCGCAGGCTGAGGTCCAGTCCATAGGCGGGTAGCCAGGCCAGCCGGGCGATTTCGGTACCGCCCGCAAAGGCGGCCGGCGCCAGCGGCAGCAGCAGGGCGAGGCAGCTCGCCATCACCGCCGCCGTCGCCACTGCCGCGGTCACTCGCCCGTGCCGTTGCAGCAGCAGCGGCACGGGGAAGGCGGCAAAGGCGGTAGCAGGGATCGCCGCCAGCAGGACACTCGAGTTCAACCAGTTCACAAAAGCTCCAGCGAGGAAGGAGTTGTCCCGGTCGTGACGCCGCGGGTGCCGGAGGGGCGATTATAGCTGTCCTGTGCCGCCGCCGCTGCCGGCCGTCGGCACTCCGTCATCTTGCCGTAACATAGCCACCTTAAGCTTCCTGCATCCCTCCTGTTTCCCGACGCGAGCCTTGCCCCATGAGCGATCACCTGAGCAAACAGTTCGATCTCGAACTCGAAAACATCCGTACCCGCATCCTGCAGATGGGCGGCCTGGTCGAGCGACAGGTGCTGGCGGCGGTCGACGCGTTCAGTACCGGCAATCTCGAGGAAATGCAGCAGGTGATCGACACCGACAGCGAAGTCGATGCCTACGAGGTCGGGATCGACGAGGACTGCACGCTGCTGATCGCCCGCCGGCAACCGACCGCGCGTGACCTGCGTCTGATCATGGCGATCTCGCGCGTCGTCACCGACCTCGAGCGCATCGGCGACAAGGCCTCCAAGATCGCCAACATGTCGCGCAAGCTGCGTCTGGCCGGCAGTCAGCGCATACCGCGCCTGTCCGACGTCCACCATTCCGGCAGGCTCGCCACCGACATGTTGCAGGGCGCACTCGATTCGCTGGCGCGCATGGACGCCGAGACCGCCCGCCAGGTCATCGGCTCCGACAAGGCGATCGACGCCGCCTTCAACGCCATCCTGCGGCAACTGATCACCTACATGATGGAAGATCCGCGCACGATTACCGAAGCACTCGACATCATCTGGATCGCCAAGGCCATCGAACGGGTCGGCGATCACGCGGCCAACATCGCCGAGAACGTCATCTACGTGGTCAGCGGCATCGATGTCCGGCATACCGCGGCGGTCAGGAAGAAAGCGGACGAGGCATGACCCGACCGGCTTCCAGTCTGCCGCAGGTCCTCGTCGTCGAGGACGACAAGGGCATTCAGGAACTGCTGCGCTTCACGCTCGTCTGCGGCGGCTATCAGCCGCTCTGCGTCGACACCGCCGAAGCGGCCGAGGCACTATTGCGCGAGACGCTGCCGGACCTGGCGCTGATCGACTGGATGCTTCCCGGCAAGTCCGGTCTGGCGCTCACCGGGCGCTTGCGCAGCGATGCGCGGACGCGCCACCTGCCGATCATCCTGTTGACGGCGCGTGGCGAGGAGACTGATCGTGTCGCCGGCCTCGAAGGTGGCGCTGACGACTACATCGTCAAACCATTCAGCCCAAAGGAACTCGTCGCCCGCGTACACGCGGTGCTGCGCCGTTGTGCGCCCGAATTCGTCAAGGGCACGCTGTGCGCCGGCCCGATCGAACTCGACACGGTCAGCCACGAAGCGCGCGTCGATGGTCAGCGAATCACTCTGACGCCAACCGAGTTCCGCTTGCTGCGCTTCCTGATCGCCAACCCCGGGCGGGTCTACTCGCGCCAGCAGCTGCTCGACAACGTCTGGGGCGATCACGTCTATATCGAAGACCGTACGGTCGATATCCACATCCGGCGCCTGCGCGTCGCTCTCGGCCCGGCAGCCGAGCAGATGGTCGAAACGGTGCGCGGGGTAGGCTACAAACTGATCGGGCGAGCCGAGTCGACGCAGAACGCCCCATGAGCCCCGCCGGGCCGTGGTTCGCGAAGACCCTGCTGACCGGTTTGCTGCCGATCGTTTGTCTGGCCGGGTTGGTCTGGGCGCTGCACGGCCCGGCCGCGGGGTGGGCGGCAGCCGCGCTGGCTTTCATGCTTGTCGTCGTGGTGCAGACCAGGCGGCTGGCGGTCCTCCTGGCGTGGCTCGATAGCCCGGGCAGCGCCGGCTTCCCGGACACCGGTGGCGCCTGGGGCGACGTTTTCCTCAGACTCTCGCGCAAGTTGCGTCACGACGCGCGCACCCTCGAGGCGGTCGAGGCGCGCCTGCGCTCCTTTCGCGACGCCATGGACGCCGTCCCTGATGGTCTGGTGATCCTTGACGCCAGCCACCGGATCCAGTGGCACAACCGTGCCGCCGAGGCGCACCTGGGAATTCGCCTGCCGCGCGATACAGGCGCGATCATCGAGCAACTGGTTCGCACGCCAGGTTTCGCCGACTACCTTGGCAGTCCGGACCCGACCGCCTCCTTTCTGCTGCAGTCCGCAGCCTTGCGGACGCGCGTGTACGCGCTCCGGGTGGTCCCTCTCGGCGAGCAGCACAAGCTTCTCGTCAGCCTCGACGTAACCGATGCCCGGCGTGTCGAGTCGATGCGCAGCGAATTCGTCGCCAACGTCTCGCACGAATTGCGTACTCCATTGACCGTGGTCAGCGGCTTCCTGGAGCATTTTGCCGACGAGGGCACGATGAGCGCCGATCAGCGCCTGCACTTTGCGCGTCTGATGAGCGACCAGACCGCGCGCATGCTGAGTCTGGTCGACGATCTGTTGACGCTGTCGAGGCTGGAGGCGGAGGACGCCCCGGCGAGCGAAGAGGACGTCGATATGGCCGATCTGCTCGCGCAGCTGCTGTCCGAAGGGCAAAGCCTCAGCGAAGGTCGGCATCGTCTGGCAGTCAGCTGTCGCGGCCCCGCCTTGCGCGGTGACCGCAAGGAGTTGCACAGCGCCTTCGGCAACCTGGTGTCGAACGCCATCCGCTATACGCCGGCTGGCGGCGCTATTGCGATCGAGTGGACGCTTCGCGACGGTAACGGGATGTTTTCCGTGCGCGACTCCGGTGTCGGTATCGCCGCCCAGCACCTGCCGCGCCTGACCGAGCGCTTCTACCGTGTGGACCGCGGCCGTTCGCGTGACACCGGCGGTACCGGCCTCGGACTCGCCATCGTCAAGCACATCCTGTTGCGCCACCAGGCGACGCTCGCCATCGAGTCGCAAGTCGGCGAGGGCAGCACCTTCTGTGCCGAGTTTCCGGCCTGGCGGTTGAAGTCCGAGGTCTGAATCGGGAGTTGCCGGGAGAGCCTTGGATGCTTGTCGTGATCGGCCGACCGTGGCGGCGATCGCGACTGTGGCGCGACCGGTCTTCCCGAGCGGGGTGGAACAAGCCGAGTCCATTGCCCGTCGTCGGAAGACCCGAGGCGCTCGGCGGGACGGGCGTCGGATGCCATTGCAGGGGCCTCAGGGACCCATTTCGTGATTGACCCTGCTTCCTGGGGACTCATATACTCTCCCTGGTGTCGTCGGATTTCCTACCCTGCTGAACCCTCAAGAGGAGGCCATCGTGTCCCGGGCAAAGGGCCTTTTCCTGATCTGGGTCTGTCGCGGCGCGGAGCCCGCACTGGCCGCTCAGGTCCGTCCTTGCGAAGATGATGCCGCCTGACTCGGCGACGACTGCCGCGCAATTCCTGCGCGCGCCGCGCGCCGCGGCCATTGCCGGCATTCTCTTCTCATTGCTGCTGATGGCCAGCGTGTGGTTGCTGCGCGAGTCGCTTCCCCAGGACCCGCTGGAGGCGGGTACCTGGTTACAGACGAGTTCGCAGTCCGTGGCGACGGCGCTGCATCTGATACCCTTTGCCGGGATCTCTTTCCTCTGGTTCATCGGGGTGCTGCGTGACCGTCTCGGCGCTCGCGAGGATCGGCTGTTTGCCACCGTCTTTCTGGGCAGCGGACTGCTGTTCCTGGCCATGTTGTTTTTCTCGGCGGCCGTCGTTGGTGGACTGGTCGTGACTTACACGGCGGAGCCGACGCGTGTGCTTGGCTCCGCGACTTTCAGCGTAGCGCGCGCGATCAGCTACGAGGTGATGAACGTCTATGCCGTCCGAATGGCGGGCGTGTTCATGATCGCGACGTCCACACTGGCGCTGCGAACCGGCTTCATTGCCCGCTGGATTGCGCTCGTCGGCTATGCCCTGGCTTTATTGCTGCTGCTCACTAGCCGGTACATCGACCGACTCATCCTGGTATTCCCGCTGTGGGTGCTGCTGACCAGTTGCTACATGCTGCTCGACGACCTGCGGCGTCGCGCAAAGGAGAAGGACCCGCAGGACTTCAGGAGCGAAGGTTGATAGCCAGGATATCGCCAGGACCGGCCGGCGGGACGGTGGACGATCGGCGGCAACAGGAGAAGGCGTGCCGTTGCGACCGGCGATTCACTGCGCAAAGCGGGGGCATTTACAGTCGCCGAGTAGTCGCCAACCCCCCCGTTCGCTCGTCGACCACGCTGTCGCGCCGCGATGGCCACCGAAGCTTTTCCGCCGGCTGCCGCAGTGGTACGTGGGCGCGAGCGGCATGCGCGGGCGACCAGGTCCTTTCTCCTTTGGACGGCTTTGTGGAGGCGTTATGAGACTGTTTGGTTTCCTGGGTGCCCTGTGGTTTCTCCTGGCCGTGTCTGCGGTGCCGGCCGCGGATGACATGCGGGCGTTTCCTGCGGCCGAAGGGGGGATGGTCCGTTACGTCCTGCAGCTTCCGAAACAGGGCGAGGAGTCCGATTTCAAGGTCGAGTTGATCGTTGGCAAGACCGTCGACGTCGATGAACGGAACAGATACTTTTTCGCTGGTCGGATCGAGGAGGAAACGATCAAGGGCTGGGGGTTTCCGCGCTACGTGGTCAGCGCCCTGGGCCCGATGGCGGGGACCTTGATGGCCATCGATCCGGACGCGCCCAAGGTGAGCCGCTTCGTCGCGCTTGGCGGCGAACGCTACCTGATTCGCTACAACAGCCGCTTGCCGGTGGTGGTGTATGCACCTGCAGGCGTTGAAGTCCGCTATCGGATCTGGAGCGCTGCTTCGGAGGCCAGAGGCATGGAAAAGGGCTGAGTTGGGCTGAACTGGGCTGAACTGGGCTGAACTGGGCTGAGCGGCGATTCGCGCGCAGCGGTTGGAGCGCTTGGTGGCCAGTCCGGACTGCTGTCCGGGTGTGCCGCTGCCCTCAACGGATCAGCGTCTCGCCAGCAGGCCGCCGAGCATGCCCATCAGCTCGCCGCCGCTTCCCAGCCCTTCTTGCGGCGCCGCACCGGAAGGCGTCAGTTGATCGATCAGGCCCGGCAGAACCTGGGACAATTGGCCGGCCGCTGCCCCGGTGTCGGTGCCCAGGCTGGCGGCCAGATCCGCCATCACGTCGGAGCCCAGCACGGCGGTCAGCTGGTTGCCGGAAATGGGCTGGTTCGGACCCGATCCGACCCACGAACCGAGTACGTCGCCGAGGCCGGCCTGCTGGAACTTGCCCATCAAGCCGCCCAGGCCGCCCTGGGCGCCATCGTTGGCCAGCAGGCCCGTGATCACTTGCAGCAGTTGCGGGTTGCTGAGCAGGGTGCCCAGCATGCCGGCCAGACCGCCACCCTGAGTGGCGTCCGCTGCCTGCTGTCCGCCGAGGACCGAGCCCAGTACCGAATCGAGCAAACCCATGGTGCATGTCTCCTTTCAATCGAGAAAAATTGTTCAGTGCTTGCCGGTGCCGGGCGCTCAGGTGTCGGATCGACCAAGGTGGGCGCACGCTGCATTCTCGGCCAATGGACGCCAGTCAGCAAGCAACTTCAGCGCGGCGCGGTGGCCGGCCAGCAGCGAGCCGACGCGCCGACGCGCTCATCGATGCCCTAAAATGGTCGGCTGCCACCACTGACTGACCCGCGCTCGCGAAGGCGAATCCATGATCGACACCATTCTGCTCACCGCCGCGCGCATCTGCACGTTCGACCACCAGCGCGCGCTGACCAACGCCAGCGGGTTCTTCTTTGCGCGCGGGGACAGGCTGTTCGTGGTGACCAGCCGGCACGTCATGCGCGACAAGCCAAGCCGGCATGCTCCCGATCGCATCGAGATCGAGTTGCACATCGATCCTGCCAACATGGCCGGCTCCACCGGCTTCTCGATCCCCTTGTATCGCCATGGCAGCCGCCTCTGGCGCCAGGGTCTGGATGCCGCTGGCGACATTGACGTGGCGGTGATCGAGATCGACCGCGGCGCGCTACCGCCGACCACCGTCTATCGCGCCTTTACGCCGGCGCACCTGGCCGGCCCATGTGACTCGGTGGAGGTGGGGTCGTCGCTCCTGGTGGTCGGTTTTCCGCTCGGCTTCCACGATACCCTGCACCACATGCCGGTGGTCCGCCAAGCCGTGATCGCCTCCTCATTCGGCCTGCGTTTCAAGGGCGAGGGCTATTTCCTGACCGACGCACGCACGCACCGGGGGACGAGCGGCGCGCCCGTCGTCATGCGTCTTCCGCGCGCGACGGTGGCGCACGGCGACCTCCCCTGGATGCTGCTGGGAGTCCACTCGGCCCGGTTGGACGTTGGCACTCGCGATCTCGAACTGGACGAGGCGCTCGGTCTGAACAGCGCCTGGTACGCCGATATCCTGATGACTCTCACCGAAGCCTGATCAACCGAAGCGCCCGGTGATGTATTCCTCGGTCAGCTTCGACGAAGGGTTGGTGAAGATCTTCTTGGTGTCGTCGAACTCGATCAACTGGCCGATGTACATGAAGGCGGTATAGGCCGAGACGCGTGCGGCCTGCTGCATGTTGTGGGTGACGATCAGGATTGTCACCCGCTCCTTGAGTTCGCTGACCAGTTCCTCGATGCGTGCCGTGGCAATCGGATCGAGAGCCGACGTGGGCTCGTCGAAGAGCAGGATCTCGGGGTCGGTGGCGAGCGCCCGGGCGATGCACAGGCGCTGCTGCTGGCCACCGGAGAGGTTGAAGGCGAGGTCGTTGAGCCGGTCCTTGGCTTCGTCCCACAAGGCGGCGTCGCGCAACGCTTCTTCCACCTTCTCGTCGATTACATCTTTCTTGCGTTCGCCGCGCACGCGCAGGCCGTAGGCGACGTTTTCGTAGATGGACTTGGGAAACGGATTGGGCTTCTGGAAGACCATCGCGATGCGCATGCGCACCTCGATCGGGTCGACCTGCGGCGAGACGATATTGACGGCGTCGGGATAGAGCAGGATCTCGCCCTCGTAACGCATGTTCGGGTAGAGGTCGTGCATGCGGTTGAAACAGCGCAGGAAGGTCGACTTGCCGCAGCCCGAGGGGCCGATCAAGGCCGTGACCTGATTTCTCTCAACCGGGAAATCGATGTTCTTCAGCGCCTGAAAGTCACCGTAGTAGAAATTCAGCGCATTGACCTGTGCCTTCAGTTCGGCCTGCGGTTTCGGAGTCAGGGTAGTTACGGTGCTCACGATGGCTTTCCTTGTTGGTTTCTCTTCACACCATGGCGGCGGCTCACCACTTGATCCGCTTGCGGAAGTGGTAGCGGATCCAGATGGCGATCGCATTCATCGACAGGGTCATCACCACCAGCACCAGTCCTGCCGCCGCCGCGTTGGCCTGAAAGGCCGCCTCGGGACGCGAGATCCAGTTGAACATCTGGATCGGCATGACGGTAAACGGCGCGGTCAGCCAGTCGAAGGAGATCAGATGTCCCGGGTTGCCGAAGGGCGAGGGCGGCAGGAAGGCGATGAAGGTCAACGCGCCGATGGTGATGATCGGGGCGGTTTCGCCGATGGCGCGCGCCAGTCCGATGATGACGCCGGTCATGATCCCCGGCAGCGAATAGGGCACGATATGGTGAGCGACCACCTGCCATTTGGTCGCGCCGCAGGCATAGGCCCCCTCACGGATTTGCTGCGGGATCGTCCTGATCGCCTCCCGGGTGGCGACGATGACCACCGGCAGGATCAGCAGGGCCAGCGTCAGCCCGGCCGCGGCGATGCTCTGGCCGAGGCCGAACTGGTAGACAAAGAGTGCCAGCGCCAGGAGTCCGTAGATGATCGACGGCACGCCGGCCAGATTGGTGACGTTGATCTCGATGATGTCGGTCAGCAGATTCTTGGGAGCGTACTCTTCGAGATAGATGCCGGCGCCCACACCGAGCGGCACGGCCACCACGGCGGTGACCAGCATCACCAGAATCGTGCCGACCCAGGCCGAAAGTATGCCGGCGCTGGCGGCCCGGCGCGATGGAAAACTCGTGAAGAAGTCCCAGGAGAGGTGCGGGAATCCGTTCACCAGCATCTGGCCGAAAAGCATCGCAAAAACCAGCATCGCGAACATCAGGGCAGCAACGCCAAGCAGGCCGAAGAGCCAGTCCAGTGTCTTGTGCCGGGCGATGAGGTGACGTACCGCCTGCAGGTGGGCATCGGGCGAGCCGTCGGCGACGGTGAGTGAGTCGGCTGGCATTGTCAGTAAGCCTCGCGAAAGCGTTTGCGCAGGATGTGGCCAATGATGTTGAACAGCAGCGTGATCAGCAGCAGCGTCAGGCCGGCGGCGAAGATCGTCTGGTAGCCGATCGATCCGTGCGGCAGGTCGCCAAGGGCCACCTGAACGATGTAGGCGGTGATCGTTGCTGCCGGTTCGGTCGGGTTGAAGGTGAAACTCGGCTGCATGCCGGCGGCGATGGCGACGACCATGGTCTCGCCAACGGCGCGCGAGATGCCGAGAATGTAGGACGAGGCCAGGCCGGAGAGTGCTGCCGGCGTGACGACGAAGAGGGCGGTCTGCAGGCGCGTCGCACCCATCGCGTAGGACGCCTCGCGCATGTTCATCGGCACCGCGCGCATGGCGTCCTCCGACAGGGAACTGACGTAGGGGACGATCATGATGCCCATGACCAGCCCGGCCGAGAGCATGTTGAAGCCGGGCAGGTCGGGGTAGAACCTCTGCAGCAGCGGCGTCACGAAGAGCAGGGCGAAGTAGCCGTAGACGATCGTGGGCACCCCACCAAGCATTTCCAGGAAGGGCTTGGCCACCTCGCGGACGCGAAAGGGGGCGAACTCCGAGAGATAGATGGCCAGGATGGTTCCCAGGGGGATGGCCACCAGCAGGGCGACGACCGTCGTCGTCAGCGTGCCGGAGAGCAGCGCGATGATGCCGAAGTGCGCGTCGTCGAAAAGTGGCGTCCACTGCGTGTCGGTGAGAAAGTCGATCAACGGCACCGTGCGGAAGAAGAGGATCGATTCCCAGACGAGAATCGCAACAATGGCAAGCGTCGTGAACACCGAAACCAGCGCGGCGAGCAGCAGCAATCCTTCGATGCCGCGTTCCGTCAGGCGGCGGCGCAGGTTCATCGATCGACGCATCGATGCGGCCGCCGGCGGCTGGCCGGCGCCCGCTTCCAGCAACGGTGGTGAAAGGGGTTTCAAGGGAATGCTGCTCATCGTTCGAGCCCTGGACGACGTCAATTAGGGCGGAGCGGCCTGATCACCCGCATGGCCGTTCCGGTTCACGGGGTCGGTGGTGCCGGCTCAGAGCTGAGCTTCGCGCTTCATCAACTGTTCGATGGTCAGGCCGACCTCATTCTGGCCGCCAAAGACGGTGCCGAGCTTCTTCTTGGCGAGGTGTTCGAGGTTGCCGGTGTAGGCCTTGGCGGGTAGCGGGATGTACTTCACTTCCTTGACCAGTGGCGCGGCGCTCTTCATGTAGAACTCGACGAACTCCTTGACCTCCGGTTTCTCCAGCGACTTCTCACTGACGTAGATGAAGATCGGCCGTGACAAGGGCTGGTACGAGCCGTTGTCGACGTTCTCGGGCGTCGGTGCTACCGGTCCCTTGCCACCGTCGATGGCAACAGCCTTCAGCTTCTTCTGGTTCTCGATATAGTAGGCAAAGCCGAAGTAGCCGAGCGCACCCTTGTCGCCGGAAATTCCCTGCACCAGGACGTTGTCGTCCTCCGACGCGGTGTAGTCACCGCGGCTCGACTTGGCCTTGCCGACAATCGCCTCGGTGAAGTAATCGAAGGTGCCGGAATCCGACCCAGCACCGTAGAGCTTGATCTTCTGATCCGGCCACGCCGGGTTGACGTCCTTCCAGCTATTGATCTTGCCCTGCGCACCCGGTTCCCAGATCTTCTTGAGCTCGGCGACGCTCATGCTCTTGATGAACGCGTTCTGCGGATTGACCATCACCGTCAGTGCGTCATACGCTATGGGCATTTCGTAGTAGCGGATGCCGGCCTTGGCGCAGTCGTCCATTTCCTTCTTCAGGATCGGCCGCGAGGCGTTGGCCACGTCGGTCTCGCCGCGGCAGAACTTCTTGAAGCCGCCCCCGGTTCCGGAGATGCCGACGGTGACATTGACGGCGCCTCTCTTGGCTTTCTGGAACTCCTCGGCGACGGCCTCGGTGATCGGGAATACGGTGCTTGAGCCGTCGATCTTGACGACTGCCGGCGCCGCCGATGCCGACGCAGCGAAGGACAGCGCGGCCAGTAACGTCATGGCGAGCACGGCCGCCTTGGGCAACATTTGATTCATGATGAACTCCTTATTGTCTGTGGATCACAACTTCGGAGCGGATTCTGCGCTGGCCATGTGACAGCTTGATGACATTGGCCCGCGCGGTCCTTGCTTGCAGCGGGCCGGGCAGCCGGTTAGGGTGTCTGGTGGGTGGCCGGTTCCGGGGCGATCACGTCGCGTATCGCCGCATTCAGGTCGGTGCGGTCAAGCAGGGCGAGCAGCATCAGGCCGGCGCGAACGAGTTCTCCCTTTTTCGTGCTGACTCCCTCACGGCCAAGACGCTTCCTGAGCTTCGCGAGTTCCCGGTACTCACCTTCCGGCAGCCGTACACTGCAGCGGACCGTCTTGACTTTCTTTGCCGTCCCGGGCTTGGGCGGTGGCGTCTCCGTGGCCGTTCGGGCGGCTCTTCGGCGTTTCAGTTCGACGGCGGCAGCGCTGAGAGCTTCAGCGTTGGACCGCTTGGCGGGTGATGACATACAAATCTCCGTGGTAGGTGAGGGTGATGGGTTGCGACGACGAGGGCTGCCGGCCTCTGGTAGCGCCGGCAATGGCCTTCTGCGCGGATGTTGGTCACGAACCGTGCATCAGTGCCCTGAGGATCTGCAGCGAGTCGATGGGCCGCAAGCGCCCCTTGTCCTCGCCGCCATAGACGGTGCCGACCTTCTTGGCCGTGATGCGTTCAAGGTTCTCGTTGTACGCTCGCGCCGGCAGCGGCAGGTAGTTCACTTCCTCGACCACCCTGGCCGCATTCTTCATGCTGAAGTCGACGAATTGCCTGACCGCCGGTTTCTCGATCGACTTTTCACTGACATAAAGGAATATTGGACGCGAGAGCGGCTGGTAGCCGCCACTGCGGATGTTGGCGATCGTCGGCAGGACGGCATCCTTGCCGTCACCGATCGCCACGGCCTTGAGCTTCTGCTGGTTCTCGACGTAGTAGTCGAGAGCCACATAGCCCAGGGCGTCCTTGTCGGCGGCAATCCCCTGCACGAGCACGGCGTGATCTTCGGCGGTCGTGGCGTCGGCGCGGCTCGCCTTCGCCGTGCCAACGACCACCTCGGTGAAATACTCGAACGTTCCGGAATCGGCGCCAGGAGCATAGAGCTTGATCTTCTGGGGCGGCCAGGCCGGGTTGAGATCCCGCCAGGTAGTGATCTTGCCCTGTGCCCGCGGCTCCCACAGTTTCCTCAACTCCGCCACGCTCAGGCTGCTGACGAAGCTGTTCTGTGGATTGACCACGACGGTCAGCGCATCGTAGGCAAGCGGCATCTCGTAATAGCGGACGCCGGCCTTGGCACAAGCCTCCATTTCCTTCTTGAGGATGGGTCGGGAGGCGCTCGCGATGTCGGTTTCGCCGCGGCAGAACTTGGCGAAGCCGCCGCTGGTTCCGGAGACGCCGACGTTGACGTGCACCTCATGCAGCCTGGCCCGCTGGAACTCCTGGGCCATGGCTTCGGCTATCGGATAGACGGTGCTCGAGCCGTCGATCTTCACCACCGCCTCGGCGCCGATGGCGAGCGGGCTGAAGGCAAGCGCGGCGGAAAGGACGAGCGATGTGACGTACGTGGCTGGAGAGGGGACTGAGAGAAGGCGTTGCATGAGGAGTCTCCTTGGTCGACATGGATCGGAACGACGGAGTAATCATGCGTCGATTTTGTGACGGAATGATGACGGCTCGCCGTTGTCGGGAATTCTACCGCCGCGGCGAAGGTCGGTCCGGTTCTTTTGCCGGGGAGGCCGGGGGAGCTTGCGGGCTGACGCCGGTCGCTCCGCGGGCGCACCGACAGCCTGGCCGCCGAACGGGCGTCGGCGTCAGTCGGCGAGCGCGGCCTCGATAGTCCGGGTATTCTCCCGCATCATCCCGAGGTAGGTGTCGGCCGGGCTGCCGGCAGTCGCCAGCGAGTCGGAGTACAAGGTGCCTCCGACGCGCGCGCCGGACTCGCGGCTGATACGTTCGAGGAGGCGGGGGTCGGCAATGTTCTCAATGAACATCGCCCTGATCTTCTCCTTGCGGATCTGCCGGATGATTGCTGCGATGTCGGCGGCCGAAGGTTCGGCATCGGTGCTGATGCCGACTGGAGCGATGAAGCGGAAACCGTAAGCACGGCCGAAGTACGCAAAGGCGTCATGCGAAGTTACCACCTTGCGTCGTGCAGCCGGCAGTGCGCCGAGGGTCGATCGAATCTTGCTGTCGAGCGCGCCGATCTCCCGGTTCAGGCGGGCGGCGTTGGCCTGATAGACAGCTCTACCGGCGGGGTCTACGTCGACTAGGGCCGCGGCGATCGTGTCCACGTAGCGGCGGCCGTTGGCCAGATCCTGCCAGGCGTGCGGGTCGACATCGTCGGTGTGGGCGTGCTCACGTGATCCATGCTTGTCGACGTCTGTACGCTCGAGGCGGATCGCGTTGATGCCCTGGCTGGCGACGACGAGCTTGCCGCGATAGCCGGAGGACTTGATCAGGCGATCGATCCAGCCTTCAAAACCCAGTCCGTTGACGATCACCAGTCTGGCGCGCGCCAGCTTCTTCGCGTCGGCCGGGGTGGGCTGGTAGACGTGCGCGTCGGCGCCGGGGCCGACCAGCGTGTGGACCTCGACACGCTCGCCGCCGATCTGCCGTGTGAGATCGCCGAGTATGCTGAAGCTGGCGACCACCGGCAGCACATCGGCCGCCGCGGTCCGATCGGTAGAAACGAGTATGCCGAGCACCAGCAGGGCAATGGCCGTCAGGCGGTGCAGGGGAAGCCGGAGGATGGATGACATGCGCGATCTCCCAGAGCGTTCAGCGCTCGAAATGCCAGCTCGTCCGCCAGCGGCTGGCGAGCGGGGCGAGTGGCCCGATGGCCAGTGACAGCAGGTACAGGGCACCGAGAGTCAGGACGATCGCCGGTCCGGCTGGCACGTTGATGTAGTAGGAAAGAAGCAGGCCGCTGGTCGACCCGAGGAGCGCAGTGAACACGGCGAGCAGCAACAGCGGGCCGATACTGCACACCCAGAGGCGGGCGGCCGCTGCCGGCAGAATCATGATGCCGACCGCCATCAGCGTTCCGAGTGCGTGGAAGCCGGCGACCAGATTGATGACCAGGAGAGTCAGAAAGCCGTAGTGGGCCAACGGTGCGAGCCGGCTGATGCGCGCCAGGAAGGCCGGGTCGCAGCTCTCGAGCACGAACAGCCGCAGCCCGATGGCGAGTGCCACGACCGACAGCGAGGTGAAGCCGGCGAGCAGGAGAAGCGTGGCGTCGTCGAGCGCCAGGACGCTGCCGAAGAGGACATGCAGCAGGTCGACGCTGCTGCCGCGTAGCGAGATGATCAACACGCCGGCGGAAAGCGAGAGGAGATAGAAGGTGGCGAGGCTGGTGTCTTCCCGGATCACCGTGTTGCGGGCGACGCCGCCGGCCATCACCGCTACCGCCAGGCCGGCGATCAGACCACCGATCGTCATTGCCGGCAAGGACAGCCCGGCGAGCAGGTATCCGACCGCGGCGCCCGGCAGGATGGCGTGCGACATCGCATCACCGGCCAGGCTCATCCGGCGCAGCATCAGGAAGACGCCGATCGGCGTCGCTCCGAGCGACAGTGCCAGGCAGCCCGCCAGCGCCCGGCGCATGAAGCCGAATTCGATGAAGGGCGAGAGCAGCGGCATGTCGGACAGCGCTTCGATCATTCGACGTTGCCCACGGCGTGACAGACCGGAGCGTGCGCATCGTCGCCGCGCCCCTCGGCGAGGCGGCGTGCGCGCAGCAGATTTTCTTCGCTGAGGACACTTGCGGTATCGCCGCGGGCGACGACCTCGCGTGCCAGCAACAGCGTCTCGGGATATTCCTGCCGCACATGTTCGAGGTCATGCAGGACGGCGATCACCGTTCGTCCTTCGCTGTGCCAGCGCCGGACCAGTGTCGCCAGATCGCGGACGCTGGCCGCGTCGATGGCGCCGAAAGGCTCGTCGAGCAGGACCAGCGGCGAGTCCTGGAGCAGGACGCGGGCAAACAGGGCCCGCTGCAACTGGCCACCCGAGAGGGTGCCTATGGCACGGTTCTCCAGGCCGGCAAGGCCGACGACGCCAAGCGCATGTTCGATGTTTCCGCGCTGCGTGCGGCTGAGTCCGGAGAAGGCCCCGATTTCGCGCCACAGCCCCATCGCCACGAAGTCATGAACGACCATCGGGAAGCTGCTATCGAGGGTCGTCGACTGCGTCAGATAGGCGATCTGCCGGCGTTCGAGGCCGTTCAATTCGATCCGGCCCTGCAGTGGCCGCAGTTCGCCGGCAATCGCCTTGAGCAGTGTCGACTTGCCGGCACCGTTGGGGCCGACGATGGCCAGCAGGCTGCCGGCGGCGACTTCGCCGCGCAGATGATGTACTGCTGGATGCCGGTTGTAACCAAGAGTCAGGTTCTCGAAGCGCAGGATCGGCTGGGCGCGCGCAGGCACGAGACCGTTGGTCGGCAGCGGCGCGTTCAAGCGAGAGCCCAGAGGACCGTCGTCCACAACAGGGCCAGCGCGGCGCCCGCCCAAATCAGGCGCGCCGGGGCGCTGGCGCAGAGAACCGGGTTGCGGCTCACGACACGCGGCGAGACGGTCGGGGGAGTAATCGAAGGCATCAGGGGTGAGGGCAGACGACAGGTGCACGGCTCGGCTTGGGCATGGGACGTGGATCTTGCCTCGTTAACCAGTCAAATGCAACCGTGTTGCGTAATGCCTTGCGAACGTGCCCGGCAAGGGAGTCCGCCTCCAGTGGCCGCTCGCCGACGCTAGTTGTGACGTGGCGGCAGGAAGTGGCAGCGAATGCCTGGCGTGCCAAGGGGGAGGTCGCTTCCGGGCACACCGACGAAGGGGGCAGGGGGATAATTGCGGCTTTCGGCGAACTGCGAGGAGAAGCAGCCAGTGAAGGACGACTTGCTCAGCAACGACAGCGCCAACCCGCATCTGGAGCAACTGCTCGGAGCGCGTGCGGCCGGTTCGGCAACGCGGCGCCAGATTCTGCAAGCCGGCCTGGGTAGCGCCGCGCTGGCGTTCTTCGGCCTGCCGGCGCAGGCTGCTGGGGGTGGCGGGTCAGCGATCGGTTTCCGGCCGATTGCCGCGGCGACTGACGATGCCGTACGGGTGCCCGAGGGTTACACGCTCCAGTTGCTGTATGCCTGGGGCGATCCGATCTCTCTCGGCCCAGCGTTTCGGGGCGACGCAAGCAACAGCGCGCCCGAACAGGCCGAGCAGGCGGGAATGCATCACGACGGGATGCAGTTCTTTCCTTTCGTCAATGATGGCCGTCCGTCGTCGACGCACGGTCTGCTGTGCATCAACCACGAGTACACGGACGAGGGTCTGTTGCACGTTGGCGGTACGGCCGCCTGGAGTCATGCCAAGACGCTCAAGTCACAGAACGCGCACGGCATCTCGGTGATCGAAGTGCAACTCCGGGGCGGCGGCAGCGAGCTGCGCTGGCAGATTGTCAGGCCCTCGGCCTACGCGCGCCGGATCACGGCACGCACGCCGATGCGCATCGACGGTCCGGCCGCCGGTGCCGTGGACATGCGCACGCGTGACGACCGGCGCGGCAACGTCGTTTTCGGCACGCTCGCCAATTGCGCGATGGGGCTAACGCCCTGGGGTACCTACCTGAGCTGCGAAGAGAATTTCAACGGCTATTTCAACGCCAGCGGGACACCGACGGCGGCGCAGAGGCGCTACGGGATTCGCGAGGGGGGGAGCGGACTGCGCTGGCATGAACACGACAGCCGCTTCGACGTCGCGAGCGAGCCCAACGAGGCCAACCGCTTCGGCTGGGTAGTCGAGGTCGACCCGTGGCAGCCTGGTCGGCCGCCCGTAAAGCATACGGCACTCGGTCGCTTCAAGCACGAGGGAGCGACCGTCACGCTGGCCAGCGACGGGCGGGTGGTTGTCTACATGGGTGACGACGAGGCGTTCGAGTACATCTACAAGTACGTTTCGCGCGATCGCTTCATCGCCGGGAGTTCGGCGACCAGCGGACGCTGGCTCGAGGTCGGGACGCTGTACGTCGCGCGTTTCGAGGCTGATGGGCGCGGTCAGTGGGTCGCCCTGCAGCATGGGCAGAACAACCTGAACGAGGCGAATGGCTTTGCCGGTCAGGCCGAGGTCCTGATCCGGGCGCGCCAGGCGGCCGACCTGGTCGGCGCGACGAAAATGGATCGGCCCGAGTGGATTGCCGTGCAGCCGCAAAGCGGCGAGGTCTACTGCACCCTGACCAACAACCGCCAGCGGGTAACTGCCGACGCCGCCAATCCGCGTGCGGACAACGCCTTCGGCCACATCATCCGCTGGCGCGAGGACGCGGGCGACGCCGCGGCCGGCCGCTTTTCCTGGGACATCTTCGTTCTCTGCGGCGACTCCCAGCATAGCGACGCGAACAAGCGAGGCAACATTCGCGGCGATTCCTTTGGCAGCCCGGACGGCTTGTTTTTCGACCGTGCAGGCCGCCTGTGGATTCAGACCGACGTCCCGGGCCGTCTCATGAACCACGGGGATTACCAGCGGATCGGCAACAACCAGATGCTCGTCGCCGATGTTGCCAGCGGCGAGATCCGGCGCTTTCTCACGGGTCCGTCAGGCTGCGAGATCACTGGGCTGACGGCAACGCCTGATTCGTGCAACCTGTTTGTAAACGTTCAGCATCCCGGGGAGGTCCCCGGTGCACGTTCCGATCCGGCCAGACCGCTGGCTGTCTCGGGCTGGCCCGCCAATCAATTCGCCGAGGTGACCGGCGGCCGACCGCGGTCCGCCACCCTGGTCATCCGCCGTCGGGATGGCGGAGTCGTCGGCACTTGACAGGCGTCCCCGGCCCCGACGGCAGGTGCTCGCGGGCGGCCGTGCGTCGCTCACTCGCGGGTTGGCGACGACGCTGTGGGTGGTGTGACGTCGGCGGGCGGCGTCGCCCGGCACGCCTGTCGCAAGAAGGGGATCTGCCGCTGGTAGTTGCGGCAGCCGACACAGAGCAGCGAGTGAAGGCGCAGTGAAAAACGCTCGCTCCCGGCGAGCCCGCGATCCATCTCGTCTGACATCAGCCTGACGGCTTGCTGGCAGTTCATCATGCGCCCCGGTCCCCCGTCGTGAACCACTTTTGATCGAGGCACAGGCGCAGCCCCATACGCGCCCGGTGCAGCACGACCCAGCAGTTGTTGCTGCTCATCGATAGTTCGCTGCAGATTTCGTCGGTTTCCAGCCCGAGCATTTCGCGCATCATGAAGACACGGGCTGTTCCCGCCGGCAGGCGGTTCAGGCAGGCATCGAAGACCATCCAGAAGCGCTGGTCCTCAAGACTCTTCGCCGGGTCTCCCCAGCTTGCCGGCCGCGAGTCGTTCTGCCAGTGGCCGTTGCTCCTGAACAAGGGGTCGAAATCGGCATCGTCGATCTCCTCTTCGGGAGCCTGGTAGCTCGGCTCGCGCACCCGCCGCCGGATGATGTCGACGATCTTGTTCCGGAGAATCGAAAAGACCCAGGTCTTCAGTTTGGCGCGTTCGGCGAAGCGGTCGGCGCCCTCGAGCGCGGACAACATGGCTTCCTGCACCGCGTCTTCGGCACTCGCCTGATCACGCAATTGCAGCACCGCAAAGCGCAGCATGTCGCGGCGAAAGCCTGCCAGTTCGCCGGCGATGGTGGCAGCGGCCGGCGGGAGCTTGCGGCTGTTATCGGCGGCGGCGGGTGGCCGGCCATCGACCCCGCCGGCATCGGCGGAGTTCATGTGGCGTCACCGTCGGCGGGAAACCTCAGCGAGGGGAGACAAGCGAGCACGGATGGAATCTCTCAAAGGTCGGGATTCGGGTTTGCTTCGGGCGACTGCCGCCGTCCCGACCGGCGGCGCAGCGCATGGGGCAGTGTACCTGCAAGCGAGGGCGCAGAACAACATTGTCCGCTGGTCGGCATCGACGTGATGGACGCCACGGCAGGCCAGGATGCTGCCCGCGGTCACACGCCGCGTTGGGCAAAAAAGCCGCCGGCAATCCGGAAATCGCATAAGATGAGCGGCCCGAAAACAAGACTACTGGCAAGGAGACGAGGATGCTGATCGGCGTACCCAGGGAAATCAAGAACCACGAATATCGCGTTGGCCTGACTCCGTCATCGGTGCGGGAGATGGTCGCGCATGGTCATCAGGTGACGGTTGAAACCGGTGCCGGCCGAGGTATCGGTGCCACCGACGAGGTCTACCAGAAAGCGGGCGCAAGCATCGCGTCCACCGCGGGGGAGATTTTTGCCAGCGCGGAAATGATCATCAAGGTCAAGGAGCCGCAGGCGGCCGAGCGGGCGATGCTGCGCGCGGGACAGATCCTCTATACCTATCTGCACCTCGCTCCCGATCCCGAGCAGTGCGCTGACCTGGTCGCCAGCGGCGCCGTGTGCATCGCTTATGAAACCGTCACCCAGCCTGGCGGCGGTCTGCCCCTGCTGGCGCCGATGTCGGAAGTCGCCGGCCGCCTGTCGATCCAGGCCGGTGCCTATTGCCTCGAGAAGGCGCACGGCGGCATGGGAATCCTCCTGGGCGGCGTTGCCGGTGTGCCGTCGGCGCGGATTGTCATCCTCGGTGGTGGTGTCGTCGGCACGAACGCCGCGCAGGTTGCTGTCGGTACCGGTGCCCAGGTGGTGGTCATCGACCGCAATATCGATGTCCTGCGCCGCATCGATCACGTGCTCGGCGCACGCGTGATGACCGTCTTCTCGAACCGGGACAATGTCGAGCAGCAGGTGCTGCGCGCCGATCTGGTCATCGGTGGCGTGCTCATCCCTGGGGCCGCGGCGCCGAAGCTGATCACGCGCGACATGGTCGATGCGATGAAGCCGGGTTCGGTGATCGTCGATGTCGCCATCGATCAGGGTGGCTGCTGCGAGACTGCAAGAGCCACGACGCATGCCGATCCGACCTACATGGTGGGCAATGTGGTGCACTACTGTGTGGCCAACATGCCCGGCGGCGTCCCGCGCACGTCCACCTATGCGCTGAACAACGCGACCTTGCCGTTCGCCCTGCAGATCGCCGACAAGGGTTGGCGCCGGGCCCTCGAGGACGACGAGCATCTGCGCAATGGCCTGAACGTCGCGTTCGGCAAGCTTACCTGTCGCGAGGTGGCCGAAGACCTCGGCTACCCGTATCACGATGCCCTGGCGGTTATCAGGGGGTAGGCGAACCGGCGGCTCGCCACCCGGCGCGCCGCCGGCGTTTGCTCAGGCCATCAGCCCGGGTGTGCGGTGGGCGTCGATCACCTGCAGCAGTTGCGCAAAGATTTTCGGGGTACCGGCGACGACGTTGCCAGTCTGCAGGTAGGTCTCGTTGCCGGCCAGATCGCCGATCAGTCCGCCGGCCTCGGAGATCAGCAGCGCGCCACCGGCGATGTCCCAGGGCGACAGACCGAACTCCCAGAAGCCATCGAAGCGGCCGCAGGCGACGTAGGCCAGGTCGAGAGAGGCGGCGCCGGGGCGGCGGATGCCCGAACTCTTCTTCGCCAGTTCCTTGAACATCGCCAGGTAGGCATCGATATGCTCATAGACGCGATAGGGGAAGCCGGTGCCGAGCAACGCGTCGTCAAGGCGGATGCACTTGCTCACGCGTATCCGGCGGTCGTTGAGGAAAGCACCGCCGCCCTTGCTGGCGGTGAACAATTCGTTGCGGACGGTGTCATAAACGACCGACTGGGTGATCTGTCCGCGGTAGGCCAGGGCGATGGAAATCGCGTACTGGGGAAAGCCGTGGATGAAGTTGGTTGTCCCGTCGAGCGGGTCGATGATCCACTGGTAGTCGCTGCCGCCGGCGTGGCCACCGGTGTGCCCCGACTCTTCTGCTAAAATGCCGTAGTCGGGATAGGCCTCGCGCAGCACCTCGATGATCGCGGCCTCGGCCGCCTTGTCGACTTCGGTGACAAAGTCACTCTGGCGCTTGGTCGTGATCTGCAGGTGACCCAGGTCGAGCGAGGCGCGGTTGATGATCTGGCTGGCGCGCCGCGCCGCCTTGATGAGGATGTTGAGAACTGGATGCATGGCTTTAAAGAACCCGACGGGCTGCTGGTGCTGCCCGATTGGTGTGAAGAATTCCCGATTCTAATATGAACAGGCCTGCCAGGTCTCCTTCTTCCGGTGTGCCGCTCGAGCGCATCCGGATAGTTCTCTCGCACACCAGTCACCCGGGCAATATCGGCGCGGCGGCGCGGGCAATGAAGACGATGGGCGTGTCGCGTCTGGTGCTGGTCAATCCGAAACGTTTTCCCGACGACGAGGCGGTGGCCCGTGCCGCCGGCGCCGACGACATCCTGGGGCAGGCGCAGGTGTGTACGACGCTCGATGCGGCGCTCGCCGACACCGTCTGGGTCTGCGCCGTGTCGGCACGGCACCGCAATCTCGGACCGCCGGCGCTGCCGGCGCGTCAGGCAGCGGTCGACCTTGTCGCCAGAGCAGGGGCCGGCGAGGTGGCGTTGCTGTTTGGCAACGAGACTGCCGGTCTGTCGAACGCCGAGGTGCAGCGCTGCCGGCAAACGGTCTTCATTCCCGCCGATCCTGGATATACCTCGCTCAACCTCGCGGCGGCCGTGCAGTTGCTGTGCTATGAACTGCGCCTCGCCGCTTTCGCCGGCAGCCCACCGGTGGTGACGCGGACGATGCCTTTTGCGTCGCCGCCGGCGGTGCATCAGGACGTCGAGCGTTTCTACGCGCATCTTGAACGCGTGATGGTGGCGAGCGACTTCCTCGACCCGGAGCGGCCGCGCCGGCTGCTCCCGAAGTTGCGGCGCCTGTTTGGACGAACTGAACTTGAAAGCGACGAGATCAACATCCTGCGCGGGCTGCTCGACGCCGTCGAGCGCAAGCTGGCCGGCCCGGGGCGGAGTGGGTCCGGCAATGCAAGATAGTGGACTTAAACAGTAGGGTATTATAGAATGGCCCTACCTGCCAAAGGACTTCCCGAACCATGTTCAGCCGCGTGCGCGAAGACATCCAATCCGTATTCGATCGTGACCCTGCCGCCCGTACCTCCTGGGAGGTGCTGACCTGTTACCCCGGGGTGCATGCCATGATCGGGCACCGCTGCGCACACTGGTTGTGGACTCACCGCCTGCGCTGGTTTGGCCGCCTCGTCTCGCATCTGACCCGTTTCCTCACAGGCATCGAGATCCATCCGGGAGCGACGGTGGGGCGCCGTCTGTTCATTGATCACGGCATGGGTGTCGTGATCGGCGAGACGGCGGTGATCGGCGATGACGTCACTCTCTATCATGGCGTTACGCTCGGGGGCACCTCGTGGAACACCGGCAGGCGCCACCCGACGCTCGCGAACGGCGTCGTCATCGGGGCCGGCGCCAAGGTGCTCGGACCGATCACCATTGGGGCCGCGGCGAAGGTTGGTTCGAACGCCGTGGTCGTCAAGGATGTGCCGGCGGGAGCGACCGCGGTCGGTAATCGGGCACGCATCATCGACGACGAGCAGGCCCGCAAGCGTGAGGAAATGGCTGGGCAGCTGGGCTTCTCGGCCTATGCACTGGCCGGCGATCAGGACGATCCGCTGGCCAAGGCGATCCATGGACTTCTCGACCACGCGGTCGAGACTGATCGGCGCCTCGAGTTGCTGCTCAGGAAACTCGAGGACGCTGGTGTTCCTGTCGAAGCGGAGTTGGCGAAAGCCGACCAGTTCGACCCGCAATACCTGAGTAAAATAGTTGACTAATCTGCGATGGGTCACTATACTGTACTAACCCGATCAACTATTAAAAGTGGAGACGACATGAGACTGACAACAAAAGGACGGTTTGCGGTGACGGCGATGATTGATCTGGCGTTGCGCTGCAGCGAGGGGCCAGTGACTCTGGCAGGGATCAGCGAGCGGCAGAAGATCTCGCTTTCCTATCTGGAACAGTTGTTCGGCAAGCTGCGGCGTTACGGTCTTGTCGACAGCGTGCGTGGCCCGGGAGGTGGCTACTGTCTGGCGCGGCCGACCAGCCAGATGACCGTGACCGATATCATTCGCGCCGTCGATGAGCCTCTCGATGCGACGCAGTGCGGCGGGCGCGAAAACTGCCATGACGATGAGCGCTGTATGACTCATGAATTGTGGACGACACTCAACGAGAAGATGTTCGATTACCTGAGTTCGGTGACTCTGAACGAGCTCGTCGATCAGCAACTGCAGCGTCAGGGTGGCAACGTATCCGTGCTGCATGATGCGCGGCGGCGAGTCGGTTCGCGACCCCGTGCCAAGGTCATGTCCCTCAGCAGCTGAGTATCGGTAGTCGACCATGTTTGCGCCCGTCTATCTCGACCACAATGCCACGACGCCGGCCGACCCGGCCGTTGTCGAGGCGATGCTGCCCTGGCTGGCGACCCGCTTCGGCAACGCCTCGAGTCGGCACGAGTACGGCCGTGCAGCGCGGCGGGCGGTTGACGAGGCGCGCAGCCAGGTCGCTGCGGCGGTGGGCGCGCATTCAACGGAAGTCGTGTTTACCAGCGGGGGCTCGGAGGCCAACAACCTGCTGATCAAGGGCGCGGCCGCTTGCCTGAAACCAGGCCTGCTGGCGGTGAGTGCTATCGAACACCCGTGCGTGATCAGGCCGGGCCAGCAGTTGGTCCGGCGTGGCTGGGTGGTCCAGGAACTGGCCGTTGACAGTCTCGGTCGGGTTGATCCGGGGCGTTTCGAGGCGGTGATGGCGCAGAAGCCGAAGATCGTTTCGGTAATGCTGGCCAACAACGAGACCGGCGTCCTGCAGGATATCGAGCGGCTGGCCGAGCGGGCGCGCAGCGTCGGCGCCTGCTTCCACACCGATGCTGTCCAGGCGATCGGCAAGGTGGCCGTCGATTTTCGCCGTCTGAATGCGGCCGGCGTGCAAGCGCTGACCCTGTCGGCACACAAACTTGGCGGCCCGAAGGGTGCGGCGGCACTGGTTCTCGACAAGCGTGTCGACGTCGAACCGCTGATTGCCGGGGGTGGCCACGAACGTGGCTTGCGCTCGGGTACAGAGAACGTCGCCGCGATTGTCGGCTTTGGCCTGGCCTGCGAACTGGCCGTCGGCCGGCGGGCGGATCTCGCCCGGCGTCTGCTGGGCTTGCGCCGACAACTCGAGTGCGGCCTGCTCGCCTGCGGCGCGACGATCTTTGGCCAGGCTGCCGAGCGGCTCCCGAACACGGTGTATTTTGCATTTCCCGAACTTGACGGCGAAACGCTGGTCGGAAAGCTCGATCGTGCGGGCTATGCGGTTGCCAGTGGCGCTGCCTGTTCGAGCGCCAACCCGGAACCGTCGCATGTGTTGCGCGCCATGGGCGTGTCGCCGGAGCTGGCACGCGGCGCGGTGCGCGTCAGTCTCGGCGGCGACAACACGCAGGAACAGATCGACGGTTTCCTGTGCACGCTGCAGGCGACCGTGGCCAGGCTGCAGCACTTGACGGCGATGTCCGTCTGAAGGGTTGAGCGACAGCGAGATGAACAAACCGCACAACATGGACAACCTGTACAACTCGGAGCAAGAGCAATGCTGAAACTGCCCATCTATCTCGATTATTCGGCAACCACACCGGTTGATCCGCGCGTCGCGGAGAAGATGATTCCTTACCTCTTCGAGAAGTTCGGCAATCCCGCCTCGCGTTCGCACTCCTTCGGCTGGGAAGCAGAGGCGGCCGTGGAGGAAGCACGCGAAGAGGTGGCCAAGCTGGTCAACGCCGACCCGAAGGAGATCGTCTGGACCTCAGGTGCCACCGAGTCCAACAACCTCGCGCTCAAGGGGGCGGCACAGTTCTATTCCGGCAAGGGCAAGCACGTGGTAACGGTGAAGACCGAGCACAAGGCCATCCTCGATACCTGCCGCGAACTCGAGCGCCAGGGTTTCGAAGTCACCTACCTCGATGTGCGTGACAATGGCCTGCTCGATCTCGAAGTCTTCAAGGCGGTCCTGCGGCCGGACACGATTCTGGCGTCGGTGATGTTCGTCAACAACGAGATCGGCGTCATCCAGCCGATCGCCGAAATCGGCGAGATCTGCCGCGCGCGCGGGGTCATCTTCCATGTCGACGCCGCCCAGGCGACCGGCAAGGTGGTGATCGATCTGGAGGCGCTGAAAGTGGACGTGATGAGCTTTTCGGCGCACAAAACCTACGGCCCGAAGGGCATCGGCGCCTTGTACGTACGCCGCAAACCGCGCGTGCGCCTTACTGCACAGCTGCATGGCGGGGGACACGAGCGCGGCTTTCGTTCCGGCACGCTGCCGACGCACCAGATCGTCGGCATGGGCGAGGCCTTTCGCCTGGCGCGCCTGGAGATGGGCGCCGAGAGCGAGCGTATCCGCATGCTGCGTGATCGATTGCTCAAGGGACTTTCGGACATCGATGAGGTCTATGTGAATGGCGACCTGGAGCAGCGGGTCCCGCACAACCTGAACATCAGCTTTGCCTATGTCGAAGGCGAGTCGCTGCTGATGGCGATCAAGGACCTCGCCGTGTCGTCCGGATCGGCCTGCACCTCGGCCTCGCTCGAGCCGTCCTACGTGTTGCGGGCGCTTGGTCGCGAGGACGAGTTGGCGCACAGCTCGATCCGCTTCACGCTCGGGCGCTTCACGACCGAGGAAGAGATCGACTACGCGATCAGGCTGCTGCACGAGAAGATCGGCAGGCTGCGCGAGCTTTCGCCGCTGTGGGAAATGGTCCAGGAAGGCGTGGATCTGAGTACGGTCCAGTGGGCCGCTCATTGATGAAGTATTGAAGGAGAAACAACATGTCATACAGTGTGAAGGTCTTGGATCACTACGAGAATCCCCGCAACGTCGGGTCGTTCGGCAAGGAAGAGGAGGGTGTGGCGACCGGTATGGTCGGTGCGCCCGCCTGTGGCGATGTAATGAAGCTGCAGATCAAGGTCGGCAAGGGAGGCGTCATCGAAGATGCCAAATTCAAGACCTACGGCTGTGGTTCGGCGATTGCGTCGTCTTCGCTGGTCACCGAGTGGGTCAAGGGAAAGACCATCGATCAGGCACTGGACATCAAGAACACCCAGATCGCCGACGAACTGGCTTTGCCGCCGGTCAAGATCCACTGCTCGATACTCGCGGAAGATGCGATCAAGGCTGCCGTCGCCGACTACCGGAAGAAGCACGCCGAGAGCGTGTGACATCGATCACCCACCAGCAGCAAACGGTATTCACAGCAGGAGGTTATGTATGGCAGTGACGCTTTCTGAGCGGGCCGCGAGCCACGTCGCCAACTACATGGTCAAGCGCGGCAAGGGGATCGGGTTGCGCCTGGGCGTGCGCACGAGCGGTTGCTCGGGAATGGCTTACAAGCTCGAGTTTGCCGATGTGTCTCACCCCGATGATATCGAGTTCGAGTCGCACGGCGTGCGGGTGCTGGTCGATGCCAAGAGCCTGCCCTATCTCGACGGCACGGAGCTCGATTATGCCCGCGAAGGCCTCAACGAGGGTTTTCGGTTCAACAATCCGAACGTCAAGGACGCCTGCGGCTGCGGCGAGAGCTTCAACGTGTGACCGGGGGGCGCCACCGGCGCCGCGACGATCAACCCGCAAGGTGGCCTGAGGGCCTTCCGGCGGCAGGTGGCAGGCGGTCATCAGACAATGGATTTCAACACCGATCACTTTTCCCTGCTCGGGCTGCCGCGGGAATTCCGGGTGGATGCTGTGCTGCTCGATCGGCGCTACCTGGAGATGCAGTCGCAGGTCCATCCAGACCGCTTCGCACGCGCCGGCGAGGCGGATCGGCGCTTGTCGCTGCAATGGGCAACGCGGGTCAACGAGGCCTACCAGACCCTCAAGCAGCCTCTGGCGCGCGCCCAGTACCTCCTGCACCTGGCCGCGCACGACATCGGCAGTGACAACAACGCGCTGATGCCGGCCGATTTTCTCGTCGACCAGATGGAATGGCGAGAGGCTGTCGAGGAGGCGCGCGCCGCGGGCGAGCAGCACGAACTCGAGCATCTGCACCATCGCCTGAAACGCGAGATGCTCGATCGCTACGACGAACTCGCGGTGCTGCTCGACGATCGGCACGATCTTGATCTGGCGGCCGATCGTGTGCGGCGGATGATGTTTTTCGACAAGCTACTGGCCGACATCGACGATGCGATGGCGGAGTGCGAGGAATAGGTCGGGCGCCCGTCGAAAGAACCGAGTAACCAGCACCAGGACTTCTTCATGGCACTCTTACAGATAGCGGAACCCGGCGAGTCGGCAGCGCCGCACCAGCACCGGCTGGCCGTCGGCATCGACCTCGGGACGACCAACTCGCTGGTGGCAACCGTGCGCAGCGGGCTGGCTGTCGTCCTCAGCGACGATCTCGGCCGCCCCCTGCTGCCCTCGGTCGTCCGCTATCGTGGCGATGGCGCTACCGAGGTCGGTTACGAGGCACAGGCTGGGCAGGCGGTCGACCCGCGGAACACGATTGCCTCGGTCAAGCGTTTCATGGGGCGCGGGCTTGCCGACATCGCCCATCGCGAGGCTCTCCCGTACGTCTTTCAGGATGGTGGGGGAATGTTGCGCCTGCACACTGCGGCCGGGTTGAAGAGCCCGGTCGAGGTCTCGGCCGAGATCCTGCGCGCTCTGCGCGTGCGGGCGGAGACCGCGCTGGGCGGGCAACTGGTCGGGGCGGTGATCACCGTGCCCGCCTACTTTGACGACGCCCAGCGTCAGGCAACGAAGGACGCAGCACGGCTGGCCGGTCTCCCCGTTCTGCGCCTGCTCAACGAGCCGACCGCGGCGGCGATTGCCTACGGCCTCGACAACGCGGCCGAAGGTGTCTACGCCGTGTACGACCTTGGCGGCGGTACGTTCGACATCTCGATTCTCAAACTCGCGCGCGGCATTTTCGAAGTGCTTGCCACTGGTGGCGATTCGGCGCTCGGTGGTGACGACTTCGACCAGCGGATTTTTTGCTGGATTCTCGAAGCGGCCAGACTGAAGCCGTTGTCGGTCGAGGATGCGAGCATGCTCCTGACGCGCGCGCGGGAAGCCAAGGAGTACCTCACCTTCCACGGTGCGGCACCGGTTACGGCGAGGCTGAACAGCGGCGAGGTCGTCGATCTGACGCTGACTACCGAAACCTTCGCCGAGATCACGCAGACGCTGGTCGCCAAGACCATTCAGCCGGTCAAGAAGGCATTGCGCGACGCCGGGTTGTCGGTGGCCGAGGTCAAGGGCGTGGTCATGGTTGGCGGTGCGACGCGAATGCCGCAGGTGCAGCGTGCGGTCGGCGAGTTCTTCAGGCAGGAACCGCTCAACAATCTCGACCCTGACAAGGTCGTTGCCATCGGCGCCGCGACACAGGCCAACCTGCTGGCCGGTAATCGCGCTGCCGGCGACGACTGGCTCTTGCTCGACGTCATTCCGCTGTCGCTCGGCCTCGAGACGATGGGGGGTCTGGTCGAAAGGATCATTCCACGCAACTCGACGATCCCGACGGCGCGCGCGCAGGAATTCACCACCTTCCGCGACGGCCAGACCGCGCTCGCCGTCCACGTCGTGCAGGGTGAGCGCGAGCTGGTGAGCGACTGCCGGTCGCTCGCACGCTTCGAGCTGCGCGGCATTCCACCCATGGTCGCCGGGGCGCCGCGCATTCGTGTCACCTTTCAGGTGGACGCTGACGGTCTGCTGGCGGTCGCCGCCCGCGAGCTGGCGTCGGGAGTCGAGGCGAGCATCGTCGTCAAGCCGTCGTACGGCTTGACGGACGACGAGATTGCCGGGCTCCTCAAGGACTCGCTGACACATGTCAAGGACGATGCGTTGCGACGTGCACTCAAGGAGTCCCAGGTCGAAGCGCAGAGGCTGATCGAGGCGGTACGCTCGGCGCTCAAGGCGGACAGCGAGTTGCTCGCTGCCGACGAGCTGGCGCGGGTGGAGGGCGGCATCGTCAGGCTGCAAAGTGCGTCGCTGGCCGAAAACCGCCGGCAGATCGTGCTCGCCATGGACGACCTCGAAGCCGAAACCAAGGAGTTTGCCGCACGCCGCATGGACAAGTCGATCCGGCGCGCCCTTGCCGGTCGCAACATCAGCGAACTGGACAGCCAAGCCGCCGTCGCCAGAACGGGAGAAGTGGCATGACACAGATCGTCGTTCTGCCGCACGTCGAACTCTGTCCGGACGGCGCTCTGATCGATGCCCGTCCGGGTGAGTCGGTCTGTCAGAATCTCCTCGAGAACGGCATCGCCATCGAACACGCCTGCGAGATGTCGTGTGCCTGCACCACCTGTCATGTCATCGTGCGTGAGGGGTTCGGCGCGCTCGACGCGTCCGACGAGGTCGAGGACGACCTGCTCGACAAGGCCTGGGGCCTCGAGCCGAACTCGCGCCTGTCGTGCCAGGCGATCGTCAATGACACGCCACTGGTGATCGAGATCCCTCGCTACTCGATAAACATGGCCAAGGAGGGAAAGCGATGAAATGGACCGACATCAACGACCTCGCGGTCGAGCTCTCGGAAGCCCATCCCGAGGTCGACCCGCTGCGCATCAACTTCGTTGACCTGATGAACTGGGTTCTTGCCCTGCCCGATTTCGAAGACGATTCGCGGCACTGCGGCGAGAAGATACTCGAGGCGATCCAGCAAGCCTGGATCGATGAACGCGCATGAAGCCCGACGATACCGGCGGCAGCCAGCGCAACGTTCTCGGTGGCTTGCTCGGCGCCTGTAGCGAGCGGCCGATGACCGGGTTCTTTCGCGATGGCTGTTGCAACACCAGCGATGAGGATGTCGGCAGTCACACCGTCTGCGTCGTGATGACGGCCGAGTTCCTGGCCTTTTCGAAGGCACGCGGCAATGACTTGTCGACGCCGCGGCCGGAGTTCGGGTTCCCCGGGCTGCAGCCCGGCGACCGCTGGTGCCTGTGCGCGGCACGCTGGCGCGAAGCGCTGCAAGCCGGCATGGCGCCCCGTGTCGTCCTCAATTCCACCAACGAGGCCTCGCTGCTGATCGTCGGCCTCGACGATCTGAAGCGACACGCCATCGATCTCAACTGAGCGTCGAAGCGCCGGCTTCGCCGCTTCCCGTTCGCCGCCAGCCCCTCCAGAACTCGCGGTAAGGACGAGCCGCCGGCCAGGCAAAATCATCCACAGCGCGAGCGGCCTCGCTCAGTCAGTCGAAGCCGTAGTCTTGCCGCCGTCGCTGCTCAGCCAGAGCTTGCGTATCGCCGCGTGCTGCCGGGCGAACCACAGCAGGGCGATCAGGGGCCAGGCGGAGTCGGTTCGCCCTTGCTCGGCCAGCGCGATGGCCTGTTCGGCAGCGAGGCAGACGACGCGGATATCCTCGCCTTCGTGCGCCAGGCCGTGGATGCCGCCGGCGTGCGTACTGTCTACTCGCCCGAGGTAGAGGTGGGTGCGCTGTGACGTCTTCCCCGGGCTGGTGTAGAAGCTGCTGATCGGCAGAACTTCCTGCACGGTGCAGCCGGCTTCCTCGCTGGCCTCGCGGCGTGCGACCTGCTCCGGCGTTTCGCCGGGCTCGATCAGGCCGGCGACGATTTCCAGGAGCCAGGGGCCGCGCGGATCGTCGCGAGCGCCGATGCGAAACTGCTCGATCATCACCACCTCGTCGCGTTGCGGGTCGTAGAGCAGGACCGCCGCGACGTCGCCCTTCTCGACCGCCTCGCGCACGATCGGCGGACTCATGCCGCCGGCGAACAGGCGGTGGCGCAGCCGCAGGCGCTCCAATCGGTAGAAGCCCTGGTAGCAGACTTCACGTTCGAGAATCTCCAGATCTCCGTCGTCCATGCGCCTCTCCTGATGCTGGGCCGTCGAGTGTAGCGCAGGCAGCGCGGCTGTGCCCATTGCTGCCCGAGGCTCGATCAGTCGCGGGCTGTGCGTGGCGTGGCTGCACGCCCGGTCGCCGAGATCCTGCCCGAACGGCCGCTACTCAGGCATACTCGTAGGCGCGTCGCCAGCTTAGCGGTTCTCGCCGGTTGGCGACCCCTTGTTCATGGTCCAGCATGCGCGTCCCAAGTCCCTCCACCCAACAAGTGCTCAAGCACCCGGCGGCCTTTGCCCTGCGGACGCTGAGGAGCTTCAATGGGAATCAGGGCTTGCTGCTGGCCGCCGCGATCGCGTATTACGCGCTCCTTTCGGTGGTGCCGCTGCTGATCCTTTCGGTGGTTGCTCTCTCGCACCTGGTCGACCAGGCGGAACTGCTCGCCACGCTCGGGCGCTACCTGGAATGGGTGGTACCCAGCCAGTCACGGGCGTTCCTGGCCGAGGTCTCGAAATTCATGGAGCAGCGTGCGGCGGTTGGCGCCGTGCTGCTGGTGACGATGCTGTTCTTCAGCTCGCTCGCCTTCTCGGTGCTCGAGAAGGCGATGACCGTGATCTTCGCTCACCGCGCAGCGGCCGAACGGCGCCACTTTCTCACTTCGGCGGTGCTGCCTTACTGCTTCGTCCTGTTGCTTGGCGTGGCGCTGCTCGGCGTCACCATCGCCTCGGTAGCCCTTGAGGCCGTAGCCCAGGAAAGCGTCCGCTTTCTCGGCCGCGACTGGTCGCTACGCGGCGTCGCCGGCAACCTCCTTTACCTGCTGGGACTGAGCGCCGAAATCGGGATCCTCACGGCGATCTATCGGATCATGCCGGTCGGCAAGGTGCGTCTGCGCCACGCTCTGTTCGGCGGCTGCACGGCGACGCTCATCTGGGAAGTGATTCGTCAGGTTCTCGTGTGGTTCTTCAGCAGCCTGTCGAAAGCCAGTCTGGTATACGGCCCGCTGGCGACGGCGGTGGTAGCCATGTTCAGCATGGAGATCGCCGCGACGCTGCTCCTTTTCGGAGCGCAGGTGATCTCGGAGTACGAACGGCTGGGCCGCGACTGAGCGGCTGCGCATCACCGTCCGCGGGTGTCTCCCCGGCGTCGTCGCGGCGCAGTGCTGCCATCGCGATGCCGCACCCGCAACACGATCGGCCATTGACTTTGCTTTCGCCGAACTGCGACACTCTCCCGGCCGCCGCCGGCTGTGCGGGCTCATACGGGGCACGCGTGCCTTCCCGGCCACTTTCCAAGGAGCCTCGAGCATGAAGACAGCCAACCACGACCCAGCCGCTGTGGCGGCAAGCGAAGGCGCTTTGCAGCGTGCGCACGCGCTGGCCACCGCCTTTCTGTCGTCGCTTCCCGGTCGCTCGGTCAGCCACGTCCCCGCGCCGGAGGAAATGGCGGCGGCACTCGATGAAGCACTGCCGGAAGCCGGCAGTGACCCCGCCGGCGTGGTCGACGAGTGGTTCGGCCGCGCCGAACGCGGCATCACCGCTTCGCCCGGGCCGCGCTTCTTCGGTTTCGTCACCGGCGGCGTCACCCCGGCAGCGCTGGCCGGCGACTGGCTTGCCTCGGCGATCGACCAGAACGCCGGGTTGTGGGCCAGCAGCCCGGCGGCGGCGCAGACCGAGCTCGTTGTCCTGCGCTGGCTCAAGGAGTTGTTTGGCTTGCCGGAGCAGTGGGCCGGCGCACTGACCAGCGGTGCCACCATGGCCAACCTCGTCGGGCTGATTTCGGCGCGCCAGTGGGCCGGCCGGCGGCTCGGGTTCGACGCCGCCGGCGATGGTCTGGCGGGACAGCCGCCGATCGTCGTCGTCGCCAGCACCGAGATCCACCTGAGTGCCGTCAAGTGCCTCGGGACGCTCGGCTTCGGCCGCAATCAGGTGCGCCGGGCGCGCGCTCCGGGCGGCCCGGTGGACATTGCCGCGCTGGCCGCGCTGTTGAAGGAGATTGCCGGGCCGGTGATCATCGTCGGCAACGCCGGCGAGGTGAACACTGGCCATTTCGACGACCTCTCGGCGCTCGCCGACCTGCGGGACGCCCACCCGGGCGGCGCCTGGCTGCATGTCGACGGTGCGTTCGGCCTCTTCGCTGCCGCCTCGCCGCGGCTTGCCGTGCTCACCCGTGGCATCGAACGTGCCGATTCGGTCGCCGCGGACGCTCACAAGTGGCTGAACGTTCCCTATGACAGTGGCTTCGCTTTCGTGCGTGACGCGGGCATCCTGCGCGAAGCCTTCGCTGCCGGTGGAGCCTATGTCGTCGGCAGCGATGGCGGCTGGGATCCGTTCACGCACGTGCCGGAAATGTCGCGCCGTTTCCGCGGGCTTGCCGCCTGGTGTGCGCTCAAGGCCTTTGGCCGGGCCGGCTATCGCACCATGATCGAACGCTGCGTTGACAACGCCGCGGCTTTCGCCCGCTGGGTCGAGGCGACGCCGGCTGTCGAACTGATGAATCCGGCGCCGCTCAATATCGTCTGCTTCCGTGTCGTTCGCGCTGGCCTCGACGACGCCGCAAGCGACGATCTGAATCGCCGTGCGGTACGTGCGATTCAGCAGGATGGCCGTGCTTTTGTCACCGGCACCGCCTGGAACGGCCGGTCGGCGATTCGCGCCGCCTTCGACAACTGGCGGACGACGCTCGCCGACGTGACGCTGCTGCAGGCTGCGGTGGCGGACGTGGCGAAGGACCTCCCGGCGTGAGCGATCGGCGACGAATTCTGCCCGGACGGCGTCGCGCCGGCATCCCGCATCACCTGGGCAGCCCGCGGCGGCCACCTGCTGCGGCGCGCGCCGGGCCCGGCACCGGCCATCCGGCGGGCAAGCTCGGGCCGGCGCGAGAAGCGTTACAGCAAGCTGGTTTCATAGTAGGCTTCGCCAGGAGTGACCTACCGCTTGAGGATGCGCCATGAGCCTGCAGAGTACGGTTGCCGATCGTCGCTTCGCGGTTGACCGCCAGGGTTTGATCAGGCGTCTGCGCGAGGTATTGCCGACGCCGGCGCTGCTCGTCGAGGAAGAAGACATGCGGCCGTATGACTGCGACGGCCTGACGGCCTACCGGCAGTTGCCGCTGATCGTCGCCCTGCCGGAGGACGAGGCGCAGGTGCAGGCGATCCTTGCGATCTGTCACGAACTGCGGGCGCCGGTAGTGGCGCGCGGCGCTGCCACCGGTCTCTCGGGTGGTGCCATGCCGCATCCCGACGGAGTGCTGGTGTCGCTTGCCAAGCTCAAGAAAATATTGCGTGTCGACCCCGTGTCGCGGACCGCGGTCGTCGAGCCTGGGGTGCGCAACCTGGCGGTGTCGGAAGCCGCCGCACCGCATGGCCTCTACTATGCCCCGGATCCGTCGTCGCAGATCGCCTGCACGATCGGCGGCAATGTCGCCGAGAACTCCGGTGGGGTGCACTGCCTGAAGTACGGTCTGACGGTACACAACGTAATGCGCGTGCGCGGCCTGACCATCGAAGGCGAAGTCGTCGAGTTCGGCAACGCGGCACTCGACGCGCCGGGTTACGACCTGCTGGCGCTGGTGAACGGCTCCGAAGGCCTGCTGGCGATGATCACCGAGGTCACCGTCAGGCTGACACCGAAGCCGGAACTGGCGCAGGTGGTGATCGCGTCTTTCGCCGACGTTGGCAAGGCCGGCGATGCCGTCGCCAGCATCATTGCCACCGGCATCATTCCGGCCGGCCTCGAAATGATGGACAGGAAAGCGATCCATGCCGTCGAGCCCTATGTCAATGCCGGGTATGACATGGACGCCGAGGGGATCCTTCTCTGCGAGTCGGACGGTACGCCGGAAGAGGTCGCCGAGGAAATCGGCCGGATGGTGGCCGTGCTCGAAAACAGCGGAGCGTCCGGGATTCGTGTTTCGCAGAACGAAAGCGAGCGGCTGCGCTTCTGGGCCGGGCGCAAGGCGGCGTTTCCGGCTGTCGGGAGAATGACTCCCGACTACCTGTGCATGGACGGGACGATCCCGAGGAAGCGGCTGGCCGAGATGCTGCAGGCCATCGCCGGCTTGTCCGCGAAGTACGGGCTGCGTTGCGCCAATGTCTTTCACGCTGGCGACGGGAATCTGCACCCGCTGATCATGTACGACGCCAACCAGCCCGGGGAACTCGACCGCGCCGCGGCTTTCGGTGCCGAGATCCTCGAACTGTCGGTTCGTTTCGGCGGTACGATCACCGGTGAGCACGGGGTGGGCATCGAGAAGATCATGCTGATGGCAGAGCAGTTCACCGAGGCCGAGATCGCCGCTTTTCATCGACTCAAGGCAGCCTTCGACGAGCATGGGCTGCTCAATCCTGGCAAGGGCGTGCCGACGCTCGCCCGCTGTCGCGAGTACACGCAGGCCCGCGGCGGCATCGCGCCGGCAGCGCCGAGGTACTGATGGATACATTGATCGGCGACTGGATTGGGCGGATTGCCGAGGCGGCCAGATCGGGCCGTCCGCTGGCCATTCGCGGGGGAGCCAGCAAGGCGTTCTACGGAGGACCCGAACAGGGCGAGGCATTCGACGTCAGCGCATACCGCGGCATCGTCGCCTACGAGCCGACCGAACTGGTGGTCACCGCGCGTGCCGGAACGCCGCTGGTCGAGCTGGCGGCGGCGCTGGCGGAGGAGGGCCAGTGGCTGGCGTTCGAGCCACCACATTTCGGGCCGGCGGCAACCGTCGGCGGCATGCTGGCTGCCGGCTTGTCCGGGCCACGTCGACAGGCGGTGGGCGCCGTTCGCGACTTCGTCCTGGGTGTCAAGGTGTTGACCGGCCTCGGCGAGGTGCTCTCCTTCGGCGGCCAGGTGATGAAGAATGTCGCTGGCTACGACGTGGCGCGGCTGATGGCCGGCAGCCTGGGGACGCTCGGCGTCGTGCTCGAGGTTTCGCTGAAGGTGTTGCCGTTGCCGGTCGCCGAAAGAAGCCTGCGTTTCGCGCTCGACGAAGCGACGGCGCTCGCCAGGCTCAACCAGTGGGGTGGCCGGCCCCTGCCGATTTCGGCGTCGGCGTGGCATGACGGCGTACTCACTCTGCGCCTCTCGGGAGCCGCGGCGGCGGTCGCTGCCGCGCAGCGAGAGCTCGCCGGCGAGGCGCTGGGTGACGCCGAAGGCGAGGCGTTCTGGGACTCGCTACGCGAGCAGAGGCATTCCTTTTTCGCCGGCGATGCCCCACTGTGGCGTCTGTCTCTGCCATCGGCGACGTCGGTGCAGGCACTTGGGCCGACGCTGATCGAATGGGGTGGTGCCCAACGCTGGCTGCGCGGCGGCGACCCGATGGGAATCCGAGCGGCTGCGGCCAAAGCGGGTGGGCACGCGACGCTGTTTCGCGGCGATCAGGCGCTGAAGCGGTCGGTCGGCGTTTTTCAGCCGCTGACGGCGCCGCTGGCGCGAATTCATCGGCATCTGAAACGGGCGTTCGATCCGCAGGGGGTCTTCAACGCCGGTCGTATGTATCCGGAATTCTGAGAAGGCGCCGGCCATGCAAACCAATCTCGCCGATTTCATCACGAACACGCCTGCCGGGCGCGAGGCCGACGCGATCCTGCGTAGCTGTGTGCACTGTGGCTTCTGCAACGCGACTTGTCCGACCTTCCAGCTGCTCGGTGACGAGCTCGACGGACCGCGCGGCCGCATCTATCTGATCAAGCAGATGCTGGAAGGCCAGCCGGTCACGGAAAAAACACAGCTCCATCTCGACCGCTGCCTCAGTTGCCGTTCGTGCGAGACGACCTGTCCTTCGGGAGTCAGGTATCAGCGGCTGCTCGAGATCGGGCGCGAGGTGATCGAGGAGCGCGTGCCGCGTTCCCTGGCCGCACGCGCAACGCATTTTCTGCTCCGCGAGGCGGTGCCGCGCGGCTGGATCTTCAAGCCGGCCGTGCGCATGGGGCAACTCATGCGGCCGCTGTTGCCGGCGGTGCTGGCCGACAAGTTGCCGAGGGCCGCGGCCGACGCCGGCAGGCCCTGGCCTCGGGGCCGTGGTCACACGCGGCGAATGATCGCGCTCGCCGGTTGCGTGCAGCCGACCTTGACGCCGAACACCAACGCCGCGACGGCGCGCGTTCTCGATCGCCTGGGCATCGAGTTGATCGAGATGCCGGGTGCCGCCTGCTGCGGCGCCTGGCGCTACCACCTCAATGCGCAAGCCAGGGCGCTCGACGACATGCGACAGGTAATCGACGCCTGGTGGCCGGAGGTGGCGAGCGGGCGTGTCGAGGGCATCGTGATGACCGCCTCGGGGTGTGGCGAGCATGTGCGTGTGTACGGCGAACTGCTCAGGCACGATCCGGCCTACGCGGAGAAAGCGGCGCGGATATCCGCGATCACCCGCGATGCTTGTGAAGTGCTGGCTGCCGAGCAGGGCCGTCTGAACGAGTTGTTCGGCCAGACCGGCAACGGTGGCGGCGAGCGCGTGGCCTTTCATTCGCCCTGCACCCTCCAGCATGCGCAAAGGATCCGCGGGGTTGTCGAGACCTTGCTGACCGCTGCCGGCTATCGGTTGACGCCGGTGCCTGACGCGCACCTGTGTTGCGGGTCGGCCGGCAGCTATTCGATCAGCCAGCCAGTGCTGGCCACGCAGTTGCGCGACAACAAGCTGGCGGCAATGGCTGCCGGGTCGCCGGCGCTCCTGGTGACTGCCAACATCGGCTGCCAGACGCATCTGCAAAGCGGCAGCAAGACACCGGTGCGGCACTGGATAGAACTGATCGACGAGCGCCTGAGTGCCTGAGCGGCGAACGGCAGACAAGCGGAGCGGGCGAGCCATGCACATCGACAACCAGGCCGGCACTTACGAGGATCTCTGCCGGAACTTCCGCTGGCAAGTCCCCGAGCACTTCAACATCGGCGTCGACGTGTGCGGTCGCTGGGCCGGCGAGCGCAGCCGCTTTGCTCTCTACTACGAGGACGAGAGCGGTTTCACTTCGGCCCATACTTTCTGGGACATTCAGCGCGCAGCGAATCGCCTGTCGAACGTGCTGGCGGCGCTGGGGACGCTGCCCGGCGACAGGGTGGCAATTCTCTTGCCGCAATGCCCGGAGGCGGCGATTGCGCACGTCGCCATTTACCAGATGGGTGCGCTGTCGGTGCCCTTGTCGCTTCGCTTCGGGTCCAGCGCGCTCGCCTATCGGCTCGCGCACTCAGGCGCGCATGTCGCCATCGTCGATGCGGCAAGCTTGCCGAAGCTGCTGTCGCTGCGCGACCGCCTGTCGAAACTGCGACACGTCATCGGTGTCGGTCGAGCTGCCGGCAAGGGCGTCAAGGTTTGGGCAGAAGTGCTGGAACACGCTTCGCCGCGCTACACGCCCGTGCTCACCGCCGCCGAGGCTCCGGCGATGATCCTCTACGGTGACGCCGCGAGCGAAGAGCCAGCGGGCGCGCTGATGGCGCACCGTACATTGCTTGGCAACCTCAGTGGCTATGCCTGCACACACGACTTCTTCCCGCAACCGGACGACCTGTTCTGGTCGCCGGCGGACTGGGCGTCGAGCGCCGGGTTGTGGGGTGCGCTGCTGCCGACCTGGCACTTCGGCGAGCCCTTGCTGGCCTACACCGGACCTTTCGACGCGGCTAAGGCGCTTGCGCTGATCGAGAAGTACGGTGTGCGCAATACCTTCCTGGCGCCAACGGCGTTGCAGGCGATGATGATGGAGGTGCCTGAGCCCGCGACCATCCACGATCTCGACCTGCGTACGCTGACCAGCGCCGGTGGGCCGCGCGCGGACGCGCTTGTGCGCTGCTGGGTCCGGGAGAAGCTGAACGTGGGAATCAGCGAAACGTTCGGACGAATCGAGATGAATGCCGTTGTGGGTCACAGCGCTGGGCGCTGGCCGGCGAAGCCGGGCGCCATCGGCAGGCCGTTCCCGGGGCACCGCGTTGCGGTGGTCGATCACCAGGGTACCGTCCTGCCGCCCGGCGAGGTCGGCCAGGTCGCCGTGCATCGTCGGTGCAACGGGGAAGATGATCCGGTGATGATGCTCGGCTACTGGCGGAATCCCGCAGCCACTGCCGCGAAGTTCGTCGGCGATGGTTGGGGCCTGACCGGCGATCTGGGCAGGATGGATGACGATGGCTATCTGTGGTGCGAGGGGCCGGCCGGCGATGTCTTCAACATGTGAGGCGCCGAAAGCGATAGAATTCACCGCCAAGCTGGCGATGACGACTGGTGGGGTCAGGCGATGCGCCTTCGACGCTCGCCGGGAAGACAAGTCGGTGGTGTGTAAACCGGGGGTGGAATGGACGAACAGACTGAGCGCACGGGTTGGCCGGCCGCAGAGCGGCGTCAGAATCTCGGCCTGCGCGCAGCTTTTGCCGACGCCTTCGTGATGATCGAGCCATTCTTTGATCCGGAGAACGGCTGGGGAGGGCATTCGCTCGAGCATCTGGCGTATCGCATCGTGCGTGATAATTTCCCGGCGCTGAGCGGTGAAGAAGTGCATGCCCTGGTGGTTGCTGCGCACCGCGTGTATATCGAGCGCAACCCGGATCGTAGTGGTCACTTGCCGCACCCGAGCGAACTTCGGCGGGCCAGCCTCTAAACCATCATGCGTCGTCCCCTTTGCCAGCTTGCGCGTCGGTGGTGCGTCGGCCAGTCCGGTCGACGGTGACGCATCAGCCGCCGAGAGAGTCCAGAATGCCGATTTCAGTTGATGCCTGCGTTGCCCAGCATTTGGGTGATCGTCGCGAACAACAGGATCGCGTGGCCATCCTGCCGCATCCCGGCGGTGGCGGCGTGGCGCTGGCGGTGGTGGCGGATGGCATGGGCGGGCATACCGGCGGCACAATTGCCGCTCAACAGGTAGTTCACACGGCGCGCAACAATCTCGAACGCTTTTCCGCCCGCAGCGAGTCGGCGCGCGTGCTGCTGGAATCGAGCATCAATGAAGCGCACATGCTGATCAAGGCGTGTCGTTTCATAAACGAGAAAGATCCACACAGCACGGTGGTGATGCTGCTGCTGCAGCCGGGCAAGGTCAGTTGGGCGCATTGTGGCGACAGCCGCTTCTATCATTTTCGCGGCGACAGCCTGATCTTTCGCAGTACCGATCATTCCTACGTCGCGCAACTGGTGGTACAGGGCAAGATCACCCCGGAACAGGCGCTTGTACATCCGAACCGGAACATTCTGCTGACCTCGCTCGGTGGCGTTGAAACGCCCAAGGTTGCTTTTGGCGAGGCCGAAGGCCTGCGTGGCGGCGACACCTTTCTCCTTTGCTCGGATGGCCTCTGGGGCTATTTCACCGACCAGGAACTGGCATGGGCGATCGATGGGGCAGCTTCGGCACGGGAAGCGTCCGAGTTGCTGATCGGCCGTGCACGTGCGCTCGCCAAAGGAGATGGCGACAACATGTCGCTGGCCATCCTCAAGCTGGTTGACACCGCTGCTCCCGAGAAGGTGTCGGCGTCTGCGGCCGACGACGGGCTACTTCCGCCCCAGCCCGCCAAGTAGCGCCGCCAGCGGGCGGCGAGGTTTGTGCGGCTGTTCGACGCGGGCAATTCCTTTCGCCGCGTTGCCGTCGGCCGGTGTGGCTGCAGGATGCGGGTCGGCGCTTTCGTAGGGCTTGCTGAAGTCGAAACCATCGGCGGCGATATGGTGGGGCCGCCGGGAGATGCCAGGCCGGCTTGCCGCCTCCCGCTGCTCGGCGCGGAACTGCGTTCGCTCGCTGCGGGCCGTCGCCAGGGGCGCCGGCGGTGCCGAGGCTGCCGCCGGCTGCCGGCGACGGCGTTCGCCACCGGGCGGGTAGGTGTAGTCGTCTTCCGGCTCGAAGCCCGGGACGACGATCTGCTCGACCTGAATCCTGATCAGCTTCTCGATGTCGACCAGATAGGGGACTTCGCTGGCCGAGACCAGAGAAACCGCCGTGCCTGGCTTGCCGGCACGACCGGTACGGCCGATGCGGTGGATATAGTCCTCCGGTGTCCGCGGCAACTCGAAATTGATCACGTGCGGCAACTCGTCGATATCGAGTCCGCGCGCCGCGACGTCGGTGGCCACCAGCACCAGCACCGAGCCATCCTTGAAGGCTTCGAGTGCCTTCAGACGCTCCTGCTGGCTCTTGTCGCCATGAATCGAATCGGCGGCGATTCCGGCCCGCTGCAACTCGCGCGCGAGCTTGTTGGTTTCGATCTTGGTGCGGGTGAAGACCAATACCTGGTTGAAATCCGACGATCTCAAGAGTTTGACGAGTAGCGCGCGCTTGGCTTCGGCGGCCACCGGGTGCACGCGGTGGGTGATCGTCTCGGACACCGTGTTGCGCCTGGCGACCTCGATCAGCACCGGTGATTTGAGCATCCGGTCCGCCAGCTTCTTGATCTCTTCAGAGAAAGTCGCCGAGAAGAGCAGGCTCTGGCGCTGCTGCGGCAGCAGGTTGATGATGCGCGTTACGTCGGGGATGAAGCCCATGTCCAGCATGCGATCCGCTTCGTCGAGGACGAGTGCCTGGACGCTGCCGAAGTTGAGGCATCTCTGTTCGATCAAGTCGAGCAGTCGGCCGGGCGTCGCGACCAGCACTTCGACGCCGAGTCGGATCTCGGCAATCTGCGGCTTGATGTCGACGCCGCCATAAACGCACGCGCTACGCAAGGGAACGTACTTGCTGTAGCCCCTGACAGACTCATGGACCTGGATGGCGAGTTCGCGAGTCGGCGCCAGCATCAGCACGCGTACCGGATGGCGGGCGGGCGACAGGCTGGCGCTGGCGAAGGGAAGGATGCGCTGCAGGAGAGGCAGGGTGAAGGCGGCAGTCTTGCCGGTACCCGTCTGGGCGCCGCCCATCAAGTCCTGGCCGGCGAGAACGATCGGTATCGCCTGTGCCTGAATCGGTGTCGGCTCGGCGTAGCCCTGGTCGGCAATCGCGCGCAGCAGATCAGGTGCCAGGCCGAGGTCATCAAAGCGCATTGGCAAAAGCCCAAAATCGTTCAAGACATTCCAAAATCAATAGGATCAAGCGCTTATTATACATGGAATGACCCTTCGCGGCCGGTTTTGCGGCGACGAGCAGGGTCAGGAGCGTTGCAGCAGGCTGAGAGCGCGTTCAGCGGCGGCGTCGAAGACGGCGAGACGGGAAACGATCTGGGCCCGGCCGGCGCTCAGCTGCTGGTCGAGAGCTGACGGCGAGACGGCGACCGCGTAGCCCCAGTCCGGATTCAACAGCAGCGCCGTTCCCGACGACGGGCTCTGCCAACAGCAAAGACCGCACAGAGGCTCCTGCTCCGAGGTCCAGAAACGTAGCCAGTCGCCCACTTGCCAGTTTTCGGCCGCTGCCCGTTTGCGCGCTTCGGCGGTCGCTCCCAGTACCAGGTAATGGATGCGCTGCCCCTCATCCTCGAGGAGACAGGGCCCGGCTTTGAAAGCGAGATTCGTGCTCCGGTCGGCTTGACTGTCACTTCCCGGCGTTTCCGCCGGTGGCGCGGCGGGCTGTGACTGGCTGCGCAGGGCAGCGGTCTGCAGGTCGAACAAGGTGTTCAGGAAAGGCGCACGTTCCGTGCTTGAAACTCCGATTGCATCGAGTCCGGCGCCGATTCGCCTGATCAACGACGATGCGAGGCTGGCCAGGCGTTTGCGTTCCTCGGCACTCTGTTTGGGGAGGACGCTCCAGATCAATTCATCCCCGGTGGCGTCGTCCTCTTGCCAGCGCTTCCCTTCGCCGCCGCCCTCCATAGCCGCGGCGACCATCACCCGAAACCAGTAGCGGTCGAGAAACGACGCCACTTCAGGCGAGCGCGCGCGGGGCAGGCTCCCCCGCAACCAGGTGCGCGCGAGTTGCTCGGCATACTGCCGCTTCTCGTGCGCCTCCACCACCGGCACATGCCGGTCGGCCTGCAGGCGGATGGCCTGGTCACGTTCGCCGATCAGCACGTCGAGTTCGGCAAGATACGAGTCGAGAACGGCGCCCTTCTCGGCGAGTCTCTCGCGGACGGCAGCGCTTACGCTACCGATACGGTGGCAGACCGGATGCTCCCAGCCGGCAGCGCGCGGCAAGCCGACGGCTGCCCGCGCCATGCGATTGATCAGGAGGCGCGCCGGATGCCGGCTGTTGGCGAAAAGCGACGAATCGACGATCGCCAGTTTGAGCAGGGGGATCTGGAGGCGCGCGATGGCCGCCTTGACGGTGTCCGGCAGTTCCGCGGAATCGAATATCGCTTCGAAGATCAGGCCCAGGGTGTCGAGAGTAATCGCCTCGGGCATGCCCAGCGGCAGGTCCAGATCCTTGGCCTTCAGTGCGTGCAGGGCAGGAGGCGACGGCGACTCCAACGCTGCCGAGTCCGCGATCGCCGTAGGCGAACGGGCCTCGAGGGCTGTCAGGCGCTCGAACAGGTGCTTGAGCATGACCATCGCCGCGGCATCGAGAGTAGGGTTCGCCGACGTCGCCTGGGCATGACCGCGCAGGTTTCCGAACGCCACGGGTAGATCGCCGTCGTGTTGCTGTCGCATGACCTGCTGGAGAGCCGACAAGGGGTCGACGGGCCCCTGCCCGTCATCGGCCGCGTCGCCTGATCCGGAACGGGTGGCCGCTGGCGGGGTCTGCCCCGGCGCCGGGTCGACGCCGGCGGCAGCCAGCAGTTCGTCGATTTCTCGATAGATCACGGCGACTTGCTGGCAGATGTCCGGCTCCAGGCGGTCGAGCAGGGCCAGCCGCTGCTCGAGGGTGCCGCCGCATTGCGCGCAGAGTGCCCAAAGGCCGAGGCAGATGACGTCCGGACCGATCGGATGGGCATCCTCGTTCATCAGCGGGCGACGCAGCAGCGTCCGGTAGCGCAACTGCGTTCGCCAGAGATCGCGACCACCGGCTTCGCGCAGGTGGGCGGCCACTTCGCGGACGCGAATGTCCAGTTCGAGGTCGTCGTCGCCGAGCAAGGTCAGGCGTGAAGCGGTGAGGTCGGCGGCCTGATCGAAGCCATCGAGTTGGCGTGCTGCGGCCAGCTCGTCGTGCGCTTCACCGATCTCGCGGCCGAACGCGTCGAGCGCGGCCGGCAGCCGAACGCCGGATTGCCTGACGATCTCCGTCAAGCGCTTCTGGAACAGGTCACGGCCGGCACGCAGCAGCGCATCGCGATCGTGTGCGGCTGGCTGCGGCGGCTGGATCGGCTTGGACATGGCGTGGAGTGTGGGTGATGGGCGATCTTGTAATGAATGTGCCGTGCCTGTCGATCGGGAGGATCGCGCGTGGCGTGCTGCTGCGATTATAGACGAGTCGGTGAGCTGGGCCGCTTCGCGAAGCGCCTAACGCGCCTCGCCATTCTTGCTCTCGGCTCGCGGTTCGGCAATGGCATCCTCGGCAGGTGGCGGTGCCTTCTTCTTCTTCGTGCCCGGCGGTTGTGGCGGCGGCAGTTGTGGCTCGACGGTCAGCAGCTTGTTTTCGCGCATGTAGACATCCATGTCGCGCCAGCCCTCGTAGATGGCCGCTTTCGGCAACCACGAATAGATCGAATAGCAATCCTCGATTGCGCGTCCCGATTGCCGGCAGGCACCGCCAACCGCCTTGCCCTCGCCTTCGAGTCGCGCGGTCTTGGCCGCTGGCGCCTCGATCCCGAGTTTCTGCTGGACGACATCGCAGCCCGACAGGCCGAGCAGGAGGGTGGCGGCGAGGAGCAGTGTGCGCAGTTGACTCCGTGGACTATCGGGCACGACGATCCCTGGGCAAAGGTTTGAATGGCGTGCATTTTAACCGGAAGCCGCCGCGGGTCCGCTTTTTTCGGGCCGTCCTCCGGGTGCTGGAAGGGCTCGTTCAGGACCCCGGCGGATGGGCCCAGGTCTGTCAGCGCAAACAACTTCACGGCGTGCCACCGACCAACTGGGATAAGATCGCCATTTGTCGGGAGTGCTTGCCGCTTGCCCGGCAGGTGCCGTGCCGGCGACCGCGCGGATCGCCGGGGCGCCAGTAGCGCCGGACGATCGCGGGCCGGCCGGCAGACGCCTGGCAGATGCAGTCGCCTTCCCGTATCCGGCAGGCGAGTCATCCGGTGGGCAGAGGGGCGTACCAGCGCCAGCGTTTGCCGGGTGGGCAAGACGCGTTCCACCGGCTACGCCGCCGGTGTCCAGCAGGTGGTCGGGCAGGGCTCCACGCGGAATCGCCCGGCTGGCGAGAATGCTCGCCGGCGCCATTTCTTCGGCATATCGATCAACCAGCTTCCAGACGACAGCCACAAGGGAGAACTCATCATGAAACGCCAGCCTATCCGCCTGCTCACCAGAAGCGCGGCGGCAATCATTCTTGCCCTTTCTCTGACCGCCTGTGGCGACAGTCGCGACAAGTCGGTCGCCTCGGCCAGAGCGGACTTCGCCGCGGGGAACTACCAGGCCGCCATCATCCGGCTGCGCAGCGTGTTGCAGACCGATCCCGAGTTTGGGGAGGGTCGCCTGCTGCTTGGGCGGGTCCTCCTCGACAACGGCGAACCGCAGGCGGCCGAGAAGGAACTGCGTCGTGCTTACGAAGCGGGATTGGAAGGTGAGACCGTCAAGCCCTTGCTGGCGCGGGCGCTGCTCGAAAGCGGCGAGTACCAGAAAGTGCTGTCCGACTTTCCGCCGCAGCAGATCAGGTCGCCCGAGGCGAGGGCCGACGTATTGGTCAGCCAGGCATTCGTGCACCTGTTCACAGGCAACGTCGAGGCCGCAAAGCAGACCGTTCAACAGGCTTTCGAAGCCAGTCCCGACTATCCGAGGGCGGCGATTGCGCGAGCGGTGATCACCGGAGCCGCAGGCGAGTACGATGCGGCCTCTCTGGCCATAGATCAGGTACTTTCGCGTCAGCCCAAGTCGGTGGAGGCGCTGCGTGCGAAGGCCAGCATCGCACAGAGCAAGGGTGACCTGGCGGGCGCCATCCAGGCGCTGCAGGCGCTCACGCAGGTGCGACCGTCCGACGTCGCGGCGCACTACACGGCGATCATGCTCCTCTGGCAGGCCGGCCGGGTCGACGACGCCAGAGCGCAACTGGCCGCTATGGTGGAAGCGGCCGAAGAGCACCCGCGGACCGAGCATGTGCTGGCCCTGATGGCGATTCGCGACCGCGACCTGAACGAAGCGCGCGACCACGTTGCGCTGGCGCTCAAGGGCGATCCGGAGTTTGTTCCGACGCTGCTGTTGTCGGGGACCCTGAACGCCGAGATGGGCGAATACGAACTCGCCGAGAAGGATCTCAGCAAGGTGCTGATGCGGAACCCGGGCAACCTGCCGGCGCAGCAGGCGCTGATTGGCGTCCTGTTGCGGACCCAGCGCCTGGAAAGGGCCCTGGCGCTGGCGCAGGAGATGGTGGCGAGGGCGCCGGAGGAACCGCGGGCGCTGAGCGTGGCGGCCATGGTGTACCTCAAGGCGGGCGACGCGAAGAAGGCGCAGTCGCTGTTCGAGCAGGCCAATGCGTTGGGCGGCAAGACCCCCAAGGCGTTGACCGGCCTAGCACTGGCTCGCCTGGCGGGCGGCGATGCCGGCCAGGCCATCAACGTTCTGATGGAAGCGTCGGCCGTGGACGCGGCGGGTGTCGAAGCGGATGTCCTGCTGGTCAACCACTTCGTTGGCAGCAAACAGTTCGACAAGGCGCTCGAGGTCCTGGCGATCATGGCCAGGAAGCGACCGGGCGATGCGCGCATCCTGACGCTCGAGGGCGAAGTCCTGATCGCTGCAGGGAGAAGGGCCGAGGCGCGGGTGGCGTTCGAAAGAGCGTACGAGCTGCGACCGGATCTCATCACCGCGCTGCGTCACCTTGGACGTTTGGATCTCGCCGATGGCAAGCCCGAGCGCGCGAAGAAGCGGTTCGAAGATGCGGTCGCGGGGCGCCCGAAGGATGCGAGCGTCCTGCTGGCCTACGCGGAGTGGCTCAATGACAGCAAGTCCGAGCCCGACAGCGTGCGCGCGACGATCGAGAAAGCCGTGGCAGTCGCCCCCACCGATGTCAACGCCAGGCTGTCACTGGTGGCTTTTCACGCCAGCCGGCGGGATTTCGATGCGGCCATGGTCGCCGCCGAGCAGGCGACGAAGGCGATGCCCGCCAGTGCGCGTTTGCAGACGGTCCTCGGTGAGTTGCAGATTCGCGCGGGCAAGGCCGACCTCGCGGCGGCCACGCTGGCGAAGGCGATCGAACTCGCCCCCGCCTCGCCGGAACTACTGGTGCGCCTTGCCGATCTTCAACTCGCCGGCGGCGCCGTTGACGCGGCCAAGGGATCACTGCGCAAGGCCTTGACGCTGCGACCGGGTTTCCGGCCGGCCACGGTGCGCCTGGCCGCCCTCGACCAGCAACCCGCTCGGCCGGCGGACGCCATCGAGGCGGCCCGCGAACTGCAGAAGTCGCAGCCGAGCGATCCCATCGGTTATTTTCTCGAGGGCAAGGCGTTGGTTCAGCAGGAGAAGTGGCCGGAGGCCATACGCGTCCTCAAGGCCGGGATCGAGCGCTCGAACTCGCCACAACTCGTCGTCGCGCTGCATTCCGCACTGGTCAAGTCCGGCCGCGCGGAAGAGGCGTCCAGGGCGGCCGCCGATTGGATCAAGGCTCACCCCAAGGATGTGGTCGTCCGCAGCTACCTCGCCGACCTCGCCCTGGCGGCCAGGGACTATCCCGCGGCCGTCCGCATCTACAAGGACGTGGTGGTGGACGTTCCGAACAATCTGCGCGCGCTTAACAACCTGGCGTGGGCCGCCGGGCGGGCTGGCGACCCGATGGCGCTCGACTACGCCGAACGTGCCAGCCGGCTCGCGCCCGAGGACCCAAAAGTCCTCGACACCCTCGGGTGGATCCTCGTCGAGCGCGGCGATCTCGCGCGTGGCACCGATATCCTCAGGCGGGCATCGACGGCAGCGCCAAACGCGCCCGATCTGCGCCTGAATCTGGCCAAGGCCTTGATCAAGTCCGGCGATGCGAAGGGAGCGCGCCGGGAACTCGAGGTTCTCGCGAAGCTCGGCGACAAGTACCCGGCGCAGGCCGAGGTCAAGAAGCTTCTTGCCGGCCTCTGAGGCCGCCGCCGGTCTCGGGGAATGGCGGGTTTGCGTCGGCAGCGGACCGCTCGTGCCCCGGCCGGGCACGCTGCCCGTGTCGGGAAATCTTACAGCCGACGTTGCGGGATTCGGGGGGCTTCAGGCAGGAAGGTGATTTAAAAGATTAATCCGATTCTGGCACGGTCTTTGCTTATTGTAGTCCGTCGCACAGCGGGTGCGCGCAATTATAAGAAGGAGCCAGTCATCATGAAGAATCAAACCAAACCACTCAGGGCGCTGATCGCCAGCGCTGTCGGCGTTGCTGCCGCGTCTCTGTCGTTCGGCGCGCATGCGGACAGTATCAATGGCATCATTGACATCTGGAACGTCAACGTGTCCACGGTCTTCGACACGGCGTCGGTTTGCAACAACAGCGGCGACTGTACCGCCGCGAACGGCATTACGAAGAGCCCCTTGAGCCTGAGCTGGGGAAGCGGCGGCATCAGCGGCCTGGACATCGGCGGTTCATCAGCCGGGAATGTGAACACGAACGGTGCGTCAGTCCCGAACGTTTCGATCACCCACCGCAATCAGCCGATCACCGGCGCCACGCTGGGCACCGTCGACATCGTGTCGACGCTGACGCTGACTCCGGTGTCGCCTCTGGGCCCCGGCCTGCCGGCGGTCGATTTCATCTTCAAGGTCCATTTCGCCGAGACGCCCAACAATCCTGCTGGCGGCACTTGTGCCGACGGAGGTGCGAACGGTGTAGGCGTCAACATCAACGGCTGCGCGGATATCTACGTTACCGACGTTAACTCGCTCAACTTCCCGTTCTTCTATGACCTCGACGGAGCCGGTACGACGTATGCGCCGAAGCAGTACTTCATCAGCTTCTTCGAATCGACCAGTGGCCTCAATCCTCTGCCGGTTGCCGCCTGCTCTGCGGTTGGCGTAGCGGCGCCGTGCCTCGGCTTCCGGACGCCGGAGAGTACCAATACGACCGTCCGCTTTGCGTCCCTGATCACCACAGCTCCGGTGTCTATCCCCGAACCCGCGACCTCGGCGCTCCTAGCAGCCTGTCGGACTTGAGGTTTAGAAAACCGCCAAATTTCACAATGCGGAATGAAAAGGCCGGATTTTCTCGACTTTGCGGCCTTTTGGACGGTTTTCTCCTCGTTTTCCCTACTGTGGGCGCAATTTGGCCATGCGCTTCAAGTTCCACGCCAGGCAGACCAGCGTCCACTCGCCCGTGACCTTCTTCAAACCGCGCAGCGAGAACTGGCGAAAGCCCATGACCGATTTGATGATACCGAAGACCGGCTCGACGGTCTGCTTGCGCAAGGCATAGAGGGCTCGTCCCGCTTTGGTCTTCAAGCGATGCGACAGGGCCTGCACGGGTGTCGCATTCTCCGGCAGCGGCGCCGGTTCGCTGTGCCGCTCCCGCCAGTCAGGGTGGTGCTCGTCGCGAGCCACCGCGATCACCGGATCGATACTGGCGGCCTCGCATGCCTTGATGTTCTTCTCGCTGCAGAAGCCACTGTCGGCGATCAAACTTTCCACGGGACCCAGCACCTCGGCTTGTGCCTTGAGCGTCGCCAGCATCGGCTCGACCTGCTCTTTGTCATTGGGGGCTTGCGTCACGCCGACCGCCACAACCAGCATCGTCGCCGCATCAACCCCGGCCTGGGCGTTGTACGCTTGTTCGAAGCCGCCACCGGCCACCGGCATGATGCGCGATTCTTCGTCGGTCAGATTGATCTGGTCACTGTCCCGTGCGCCGGGCTCGGGGGCTTTCGGCGGCTTGCCGCCCAACTTCTTGCCGGCCGCTTCTTCCTTGGCCGCGCGCCGCGCCATTTTCTCGTCGTAATCGGCTTTCTCTCGCTGATAACGCTCTTCGGCCCGGGCAGCAATCTTCGCCTTGGCCACTGCCATCGCCGCCAGCCGATCTTCACGACGCTTGATTTCTTCGGGCAGGCTGACGCCGTCCGGAACGTCGGCTTGATCCGCCTGTTCCGCCAAGCTGAAGAGTTCCTGCACCTCAGCCTTGAGCTGGGCTTCCAGCTTTTCGATGTGTCCGTGGGAGAGCGCGCTGTGCCTTGAGGCGTTGGCGTCGATCTTCGTGCCGTCAAGACAGACGTTACCTAGCTTGAGCAGCTTCATTTCCTTGGCCATCGCCAGGACCTGCAGAAACAGGTCGCTCAGTTCGTCCAGAAAACGCCGGCGGAACGTCGCCAGGCTGTCGTGATCGGGATGGCTTCCGGCGGCAATGTAGCGGAAGGCTACCGAATCGTAGGTTGCCCGCTCCAGCCTGCGGCTGGAGAAAATACCCGTGGCGTAGCCATAGACCAGAATTGCCAGCAGGGTCGCCGGATGGTACGCCTTCGATCCACGTCCAGCGTACTGTCGCGTCAGCTTCGACAGGTCCAGCTGGTCGACTACCTCCACGATGAATCGCGCCAGGTGATCCTGGTTCAGCCAATCGTCCAGTGACGGCGGTAGCAGGTAGTCGGTCTTACGGTCGGTGACGATGAAGTGGGACATGCCGGCCCTCGGTTGCTTCAAAAGGCATGATTATAGCATATCCGGTGGGGAGCAAGCCGAAAGTCCGACAGGCTGCTAGGGATTGGATTGCTCGGCGGATTGCTCGCGCGCCGTCGGCGTAGCTAGGCCCTTTTCCTGTCGGGTAGTAAAGGGCGGCTCAGGTAGCCGCCCTTTCTGTTTCTGCTGACCGGCCCGCCGGGCGAAGCCAGTGGTCCGGCCCGCCGTGACGGGCTGCGCGGGCGCTGGTCAGGCACGACGTGCCGCCGCTTGATCCAGGGCCGCAAATGTGTAAAGCTCCCCTCGATCATCAACCGTTCAGAGTGAGTGTTTCGACATGGCTACCACAGCATTGGCCTTGGTCGGGCTGGTTGTCGCCATCCTGACGCCGCTTGCCGCCGCGCAATCGTCGCCCGAAACCTGGTCGCTGACGGGGCTCACGGCGCAGTCCGTGCCGGCGATATGGATGCGCGACGACAACGATTTCGTTCGTCGCTCTCCGCCCGATGGCGAGGGCTTCCTCGAGATCCAGGGGCGGCTGAGCGTGCAGCCGGGCGGCCGCCTGGACCCGGTGGCGCTGCCGGAGATCCGGGCAAGAATCTCCGGGTCGACTCCGGGAGCCAAGCCGCAGAGCGCGGTCGCCGTCGGTGTGAGCATTGCGATGTGCCGCTACCTGTCTCCCGAGACGCGCGTGCGCGAGGTGTCGCGAATGGCCGTGGGCAAGGACGGTGGTCTCGGGGTGTCAAGAGACAGTGCCAGCGCTCCGCTGAAACTCACCCTCGAAGGCCCGACTGTCGATCTGTGTATTGCCTTTGCCGGACCGGCCAGGGCCGGTGACATCGTCTCGCTCGAATTCGGCGGGCGCGCTTTCACCGTGTCCTTGCCCGAGCCGCCGAAGCCGGTGGTCAGTTTCGCCAAGACCGACGCCGAGAAGGGGCTGGATTTCGGCCTGCCATCGGCGCGCACGGCTGCGCTCGTGGGGCTCTCGCTGCTCGTGCTGGGCGTCGGGGCGTTTGCGTTCTGGCGATGGCGGGGGCGGCGGGCCTCGGTGCCGGCAAAACCCGCCGAGTCGTCGGGCGAACCTGAACGCGAATCCGACGCTGCTGCCGAGCACGCGGCTGCACCCGAAGGACCAGGCGCCGAGCTTGCTGAACCGGGCCGCGTCTGCCCTGAACACTGCCGAACCAGTTTCGTGCGTGTCGGCACCAACGTCGGAGCGGGGAAGACCGATTTCGAAGCCGCCCTGCGCGTCCTCCAGGCCGAGCAGTTTGCGGAAGCCGACGCGCTGCTCGACGCGGCGATCACGAAGGGGCTGCCCGCGACCTTTGAATGTGGGGCCTGGTCGCTGCGCGGGCAGGCTGCCGTCTCCCGCGGCGAGATTCCGCTGGCCATCACCTACTTTCTGAAGGCGCTCGCCGGGCCGGAAGTGACCAGCCAGGCAGCACTGCCGGCCGCCATGCATCTGGCCGTGATCTACGACGGGCTCGGCTTGCGTGCCGACGCGCAGCGGATGGAGGCCGTCGCCAAGACGGTCAATAGCGCGGGAATCACGCTCGATCCGGAGGCGATCAAGCGCATGCAACGGCACACGCAGGCGTATCGCAAGGCGCTGCGAGCGGCCCGGCCGACCGGACTCAAGGCCTTGCTGGGGCGAGTCTTTCATCGCCCACGAGCGACTTCGGCGCTCTGAACGTCGGCGCGTTCGCCGGCACGTTCGCCGTAATGGCGGCGTCTGGCTGTCTGCCGCCGCCGCGCCCGCTGGCCGCCTCCACGTTCTTGCCGGGCGGCCCGTAGCGGCTGCCGATGACCGAAGCGGACTGTCGGGATTGCCGTCAGGTCAGACTATAATGCGAGCTTTTTTCCCACTATCGAGGATCGACATGCGCTTACTGAAAACTCTCCCGGCCGCGTTGGCGCTGGCTCTTGCGGGCCCGGCTTCGTTCACGGCGCTTGCCGCGCCGACCGATATCGAGCTGTCGCATCAGCTTGACGAAGAACGTGCCGAGCGGCTCGAGAAGCTCATCGAACGTTTCAATACGGGGCAGAAGGACTACCAGGTCAAGCTGGTGCGCCGTGTCCAGGGCGACGCGCCCAAGGACCTCAATCTGGTGACACGCGAGGAGCAGGCCAAGTTCGTTGCCGCGCGCGCACGTTTTGTCCCCCTGCACCAGGTGATGAAGGACGCCAAGGAGCCCTTCGATGGCAGCAAGCTGGCCCCCGAACTGCGTGTCGGCCTGGGCGATGCCAAGGGCAATCTGTTCGCGCTGCCGATCGCCTTGTCGACGCCGGTCCTCTACATCAACAAGGAAGCTTTCCGCAAGGCCGGTCTTGACCCCGAGAAGCCGCCGAAGACCTGGGCCGAGGCGCAGAAGGCGGCCGACAAGCTGTTCGACGCCGGCAGCACCTGCCCATACACCACGACCTGGCCAGCCTGGGTGCATATCGACAACCTGAGTGCATGGAATGGTGTCGAGGTGGCCGACAGCAAGGGCAAGCTGAATTTCAATGGCCTGGTCCAGGTCAAGCACACGGCCATGATGACGACCTGGGCGAAGGCGAGGTTCTTCACGTACTTCGGTCGGCGCGATGAAGCCGACCGGCGTTTCGCCGCCGGCGACTGCGGCATGCTGACCAGCTCGTCGTCGCTGTTTGCCGCGCTGCCGGAGGCGCGCAAGGCACAGACCGGGGTTTCTCCGCTGCCCTACCACGACGACGTGCAGGGCACGCCGCAGCAGACGCTCGCCGCCGGTTCGTCACTGTGGGTTGGCGCCGGCCAGAAGCCGGCCGAGTACAAGGCCGTCGCGAGCTTCGTCAGCTTCCTGTTGAAGCCCGAAATCCAGGTCGAACTGACTGCGGCGGGAGGTTTCCTGCCGATGACCGCCGCCTCGCGCGCGGCGGCAGAGAGCAAACTGCTGAAGGGCGACGTCGTCGCTCTCAATGTGGCGGAGCGCGAATTGCAGGGGCCGGCTGCCCTGCGCGCGATACGCGTGTCGGAGATCGAGCCCGTGCGGATCATCGTCGAGGAGGAACTGGAAGCCGCCTGGTCGGGGAAGACGCCGGCCAAGCAGGCGCTAGATACCGCCGTGCAGCGCGGCAATGCGGTGATGCCGGCGGCACTCAAGGCGTCTTTGGTGAAGTGATTCATCGGCGGCTGGGCTGGCCCCTGCCGCGCGTCTTCGCGCATCGCGGCGGCGGTGCGCTGGCGCCGGAGAACACGCTCGCCGGCCTGCGCATCGCCGCCCGGCTGGGCTTGCGGGCGGTGGAGTTCGACGTGATGCTGTCGGCGGACGGTTCGCCGTGGCTGATTCACGACGAGGCGCTAGAGCGCACGAGCAACGGCGTCGGCCGGGTCTGCGCAACTACCGATGGCGACTTGCGTGTCCTCGACGCCGGTGCCCGCCGGCACCCGGCGTTCGCCGGCGAGCCGCTGCCGACGCTCGCGGCGGCAGCCCGTCTCTGTCAACAACTGGGCCTGCGGGCCAACGTCGAGATCAAGCCGGCAGCCGGTTTCGAAAGATTGACCGGCGATGTCGTCGCGCGCGAGGTCCGCCAACTCTGGGCGGGCGCCGATCTGCCGCTGGTCTCGTCATTTTCGGAGTCGGCGCTCGCGGCCGCGCGCGCTGCCGCCCCCGAACTGCCGCTCGGCTGTCTCTACGAGTGTCCGCCAGCGGACTGGCTGGCGCGCGTAGGCGCGCTTGGCGCGCTGACGCTCCACTGCGCCGTGAGCAGCGTGGACGACGACTTGCTGCGCACGGCGCACGCGGCCGCCATCCCGCTCCTCTGCTACACGGTCAACGATCCGCTCGCCGCGATAGCGCTCTTCCAGCGGGGCGTCGCTGCCGTGTTCAGCGACCGCATCGACTGCCTTGGCGAGGCGGATCTTGGGCTACGCCCGGCGGGCTAACCCAACCTACGGGTGCCCACGCTCGCCAGCCTTATCACGCCATTGCCCCGTAGCGCCGTAGCCCGGATGCAGCGCCAGCGAAATCCGGGACCCACGCGCACCCCGCTCCCAAAGCCATCCCCCCAAGGACATTCCCCGGTCGGAAATCCGACTTTCACGTTAGAATCGCAGCTCCTTGAACGAGCCCCGTGCGGGCACCGATGACGATGAAAAGCATGCCGATGAAAAGCGCCGAAATCCGCGACAAGTTCCTCAAGTTCTTCGAATCGAAAGGTCACCAGATCGTCGCCTCGAGTTCCCTCGTGCCGCATGCCGATCCGACGCTGTTGTTCACCAACGCCGGCATGAACCAGTTCAAGGACGTCTTCCTGGGTTTCGACAAGCGCCCGTACCTGCGTGCAACGACGTCGCAGAAGTGTGTGCGTGCCGGCGGCAAGCACAACGACCTCGAAAACGTCGGCTATACCGCACGCCACCATACGTTTTTCGAGATGCTCGGCAATTTCTCGTTCGGCGACTACTTCAAGCTCGACGCGATCCGCTACGCCTGGGAATTGCTCGTCGACGTCTACGGGCTACCGCCTGATCGCCTCTGGGTCACCGTGTACGCCGAGGATGACGAAGCCTACGACATCTGGACGCGGGAGATCGGCGTTCCAGCCGAGCGGGTCGAGCGCATCGGCGACAACAAGGGCGCCCGCTACGCTTCCGACAACTTCTGGATGATGGGCGATACCGGTCCCTGTGGTCCGTGCACGGAGATCTTCTACGATCACGGCGAGGGCATCCCCGGTGGGCCGCCGGGGTCGCCCGACGAGGAAGGCGACCGCTACATCGAGATCTGGAACAACGTCTTCATGCAGTTCAACCGCGACGAAGCCGGTGTGATGCACCCGCTGCCGAAGCCGTCGGTGGATACCGGCATGGGGCTCGAGCGCACGGCGGCGGTCCTCCAGCACGTGCATAGCAACTACGAGATCGACCTGTTCGTCCGGCTGATCGCCGCGGCGGCGCGCGAGACCGCGTCGGCCGAACTCGACAGCCCGTCGCTGCGTGTGCTTGCCGATCACATCCGCGCCTGTGCGTTCCTGATTGCCGACGGCGTGATACCGGGCAACGAGGGCCGTGGCTACGTCCTGCGGCGCATCATCCGACGCGCCATCCGGCATGGCTACAAGCTCGGTGCGCGGGCGGCTTTCTTCCACCGGCTGGTGCCCGATCTCGTCGCCGAAATGGGTTCGGCGTATCCCGAGCTGGTCAGCCAGCAGGCGCGTGTTACCGACGTCCTGCGCCAGGAAGAGGTGCGCTTCTTCGAAACCATCGAGCATGGCATGAGCATCCTCGAGGGCGAACTCGCGAGCCTGCCGGGTCAGGGCGTCTTCAACGGCACCACGGCGTTCAAGCTGCACGACACCTTCGGCTTCCCGCTCGACCTGACGGCGGATGTCTGCCGCGAGCGCGGGGTGAGCGTCGACGTCGCCGCTTTCGACGCGGCCATGGCCCAGCAGAAGGAGCAGGCGCGTGCTGCCGGCAAGTTCCGGATGGCGACTGCGCTCGACTACAGCGGTCCGCCGACGACCTTCCACGGTTACGAGAGGCTCGATGTCACCGGCAAGGTGCTGGCGCTCTACCGTGACGGCAGCCCGGTCGATGAACTCAGCGAAGGCGACATCGGAGTCGTCGTTCTCGACGAGACGCCGTTCTACGCCGAGTCCGGCGGCCAGGTCGGCGATCGCGGCGTGCTGCAGACGGCAGGCGGTATTTTCGCGGTCGAGGATACGCAGAAGATTCAGGCCGCGGTGTTCGGCCACCATGGCGTCGTCAGAACCGGCGTGCTGCGTGTCGACGACGGCGTCGCCGCGAAAGTCGACGTACTCGCCCGCGCACGCACCGTGCGCAACCACTCGGCGACGCATCTGATGCACAAGGCCCTGCGCGAGGTGCTCGGCGGGCATGTCCAGCAGAAAGGCTCCTTGGTCGATCCGGAAAAGACGCGCTTCGACTTCGCGCACAACGCGCCGCTGAGCGCTGACGAGATTCGCCACGTCGAGGTGATCGTCAATAACGAGATTCTCGCCAACGCCGCTACCGACGCCCGCATCATGCCGATCGAGGAAGCACAGCGGTCGGGCGCGATGATGCTGTTCGGCGAGAAGTATGGCGACGAGGTGCGCGTGCTGACGATCGGCTCGTCCAAGGAGTTGTGTGGTGGCGTACACGTCAGGCGCAGCGGCGATATCGGCCTGTTCAAGATCCTTGCCGAAACCGGCGTCGCCGCTGGTGTCCGGCGCGTCGAGGCGGTGACCGGCGACAATGCTCTGGCCCTCGTCCAGCAGCAGCAGGCGCTGCTCGCCGAGGCCGCGGCGGCTGTCAAGGCGCCAGTTTCCGAGGTCCCGGCGAAGCTCGCGCAGGTGCTCGACAACGTCCGCTCGCTGGAGAAGGAACTCGCTCGCCTCAAGGCCAGGCTGGCCTCGGCGCAAGGCGACGATCTGCTCGCGCAAGCGGTCGAGGTCAAGGGCGCGCGCGTCCTCGCCGCGGTCATGGACGGTGCCGACGTCAACGCGCTGCGCTCGACGATCGACAAGCTGCGCGACAAGCTGAAGAGCGCTGCTGTCGTGCTGGCCTCGACGGCCGACGGCAAGGTGACGCTGATCGCCGGCGTTACGGGCGACCTGACTGGCAAGGTCAAGGCCGGCGAACTGGTCAACATGGTTGCCCGGCAGGTCGGCGGCAAAGGTGGCGGCCGCCCGGACATGGCCCAGGCCGGCGGCAGCGATGCCGCGAACCTGCCGGCAGCACTCGCCTCGGTGCGCGCCTGGGTCGAGCAGCGGCTTTGATCGATCCGCAAGGCGAAGAAGACCGACGCGATCTCGTCACCGCCCGGGTCAGCGCGCAGGGCGTTATCCAGCCGGTTGCCGCGGCAAGGTCGGCTCAGCCTGCGCTCATCCTCCCCACGGAACCCTTCGATGCAGCATTTCGCGAGTGACAACTACGCCGGCATCTGCCCGGAAGCGCTGGCGGCCCTGCTCGCCGCCAATGATGGACACGTCCGCTCGTATGGCGACGACGAATGGACGCTGCAGGCGGCTGATCGCCTGCGCGAGCTCTTCGAGACCGACTGCGACGTCTATTTCGTCTTCAACGGCACGGCCGCCAATTCGCTCGCGCTCGCCGCGCTCTGCCAGTCGTACCACAGCGTCATCTGTCACCATCTGGCGCACGTGGAGACCGACGAATGCGGCGCCCCGGAGTTCTTCTCGAATGGCGCCAAGCTGCTGGCCGTGGGTGGCGAGCAAGGCAAGCTGACGCCGGCGGCGATCGTCGAAGCCGTTAGCCGGCGCAGCGACATCCACCATCCAAAGCCGAAGGTGGTGACGCTGACGCAAGCGACGGAAGTGGGTACGGTGTACCGCCCGGACGAATTGCGAGCCCTTGCCGACGCGGCGCACGAACGGGGCCTGCGCGTTCACATGGATGGCGCCCGCTTCGCCAATGCGGTCGCCGGACTCGGCCTGAGCCCGGCCGAAATGACCTGGCGGGCAGGTGTCGATGTGCTGTGCTTCGGCGGCACCAAGATGGGCTTGCCGGTCGGCGAGGCGGTCGTCTTCTTCGACCGTCGGCTGGCCGAGGACTTTTCCTATCGCTGCAAACAGGCGGGCCAACTGGCCTCGAAGATGCGCTTCCTGTCGGCACCGTGGCTGGGGATTCTCGAAAACGGCACCTGGTTGCGGCACGCGGCGCACGCCAACGCCATGGCGCGGCGCCTGGCCGCGGGAGTGGCGGAAGTCGCCGGCCTGCCGGCGCTTTTCCCGGTCGATGCCAACGGTGTCTTCGTGCGTCTACCGGGTCGGATCGAGGAAGGGCTGCGCGAGCGTGGCTGGTTGTTCTACAACTTCATCGGTGCCGGCGGAGCACGTTTCATGTGCGGCTGGGACACGGCGCCGGAGACCGTCGATCGCCTCGTTGGCGACGTTCGCGAGCTGGCGCGCGAGTCGTGACCAGTCACTGGCAGTTCTGTCCGCGCTGCGGCTCAGCGCTCGTCGAAAGCGAACTGGCCGGCAGACAGCGCTTGCGTTGCGGCGCCGCTTGCGGTTTTGTCCACTGGGACAATCCGGCGCCCGTACTGGCCGCGCTCGTCGAATACGATGGACGGATCGTCCTGGCGCGCAACTACGCCTGGGCGGCGGGGGCTTTCGGCCTGATCACCGGCTTTCTGGAGCGTGACGAGGATCCGGCGGCTGGCGTCGCGCGCGAGGTCCGGGAGGAACTCGGCCTCGATGCCGTCGCCGTGACGCTGATCGGTGTCTATCCGTTCGCCCGCAAGCATGAGGTGATCATTGCCTATCATGTCCTTGCTTGCGGCGAGATCCGCCTCAACGAGGAACTCGCCGAGTTTCGGCTGATCGCGCCGGAAAAGCTCAAAGCCTGGGATTTCGGCACCGGTCTGGCGGTCAGCGACTGGCTGGCTCGCCGCGCTGGGGCGTGACGCTGTCGGCGCGGGCCACTCGCGCAAGCTCGCGGGCGGCGCTCATTGACACGGGAGTGCGCGCCAGCGCCCAGACCTGTCGGGATATTTGACACCCCGACTTGCCTCAGCTCTTTGGGAAGCGGCCAAGACACTGCTAAATAACAACAAGTTTCTTATGGCATGAAAAGTGCTGTGTCGTGGAAGTCGGTGGCCGACCTCGTCTAGGAGTGTCATCTACCCCAGTTCGCCCTGCATGGATATTTCGGGCGGAAGTCGCCGCGAAGTGAGGTTCCCTGTTTCGCCGGCGCTGCTGGGCCTTGGCCTCGCCGGTATCGGTCTCACCCGTCGGCGCAGCCAGACGGCCTGACCGGTCTTGCGCATTCTGAAGTAAAAGGGGAGGAGTGGAGGAGGCGGCACCTTCGGGTGCCGCCTTTTTCTATGGTCGGGCTCCCGCCGCTGACTGGCCGCCTTCCAGCACCGCCAGCAGTTCGGCACAACTGCGCGGTCGCTGCTCCCTCGACAGCAGGCCGCGCGCCGTCAGCCCATGCTGCAGGGGAATGACCGCCGGCAACGGCAGACCCTGCGCCGACAACTCGCCGGCGTACTCCGCGAGATGCACGGCGTCGAGAGAGGCCGTGCAACTGCCGGCGCGCATCAGGTGGATCTGGTCGGCCCAGCGGTACGCGAAGTCGATGTCGTGCGTGGCCAACAGAAGCGTGATGCCGCGCGCGTGCAGTCCATCGAGCACCGCCAGCAGCTCTTCCTGCATGCGGTAGTCGAGGCCGGCCATCGGTTCGTCGAGCACCAGCAGTTCGGGTTCCATGGCCAGTACGCCGGCTATGCAGACGCGCTTCTTCTGGCCAAAGCTCAGGTGGTGTACAGCCTTGTCGGCAAAGGCTGACATGCCAACGGCGTGCAGCGCCGCTGCCACCCGGTCGCGTACCGTCGTGCTGTCCAGGCCAAGGTTGCAGGGACCGAAGGAAACGTCCTCCAGAACGCTGGCGGAAAACAACTGGCGGTCGGGGTTCTGGAAGACCATGCCGACCTTGCTGCGCAAGCGACGCAATCCGCCGCGGCTGTAATCGATGGCCTGCCCGGCGTAGCGGACCGCGCCGGCCTGTGGTCGCAGCAGCCCGTTGGTGTGTTGGAAGACGGTGGTCTTGCCCGAACCGTTGGCGCCGATCAAAGCATTGCGGCTGCCGCGCATGATCGACAGCGAACAGTCGGCGAGCCCGACGCTGCCATCGGGGTAAGAGAAACCGACCTGCTCGAGGGCGAGCAGCGCTTCCGTCGTCCGGCCAGCGATCGCCAACGTCATCGAAGTCCAAGCGCCAAAGCAATCAGGCCGCTGCCGGCCGTGGCTGCAATGCCGACGGCGCGCGCCGTTTGCTCGAAATGCGGCTCCATGAAACGCAGCGGCCCATCGTTGTTGCGTGCCTGTGCGGCGACATGCAGGGCGTGCGCGCGCTCCCAGACCTGCAGCGTGAGATTCGCCGCCAGTCCGCCGAGCGAGCGCATGGCGAGACGTGGCGTCGCATAGCCGAGGCGCGCCGACTGTGCCGTCAGGGTGTCATGAACCGCCTCCGAGAAAACGAACAGCATGCGGTAGCAGAGCACCATGATCTCGAGCAGGGTTTCCGGTGCTTTCAGGCGGCGGAGGAGGGCGACCAGGTCGATCAGCGGTGTCGTCAGGGCCAGGAAGAGCAGGGCGGCCAGCGCCGCGAGCGAACGTGCGCCGACCGCCGCCAGTTTGCCGAGACCGTCCGGCGCGAACTGGAGGCCGATGGCCCCGGTCGCGGCGTTCAGGTCGAGCGAAAAGGCCAGCGAGATACAGCCGAGAGCGAGAAAGGCCAGCGCCGGCAGGGCCACCCGCAGGTAGTGGCCGGGGGAGACGCCGGCGCCGGCGATGGTCGAGAGCGCAACCAGGGCGGCGACGAGGAGGGCTGTTTCCGGCCTGGCCGCGGCAAACGCGGCGACGAAGCCGCACAGCGAGAACAGGCCCTTGGCCGCCGGAGCCGCCTTGCGCCAGCGGTTGGCGTAGGCGCATTGTTCGATCAGCACGCTCTGTCGCCGGCGTCCGCCTCCTGGCGCTTTCCGGCTTCGCGCCGCATCTTCTCGCGGGTCACCGAAACGCCGAGATAATAGCCGATGAAGCCGGCTCCGAGGGCGGCCTGCAAGGCGAACAGGAGCGACGCCACTTCACCGCTGGCGGGTTCCATCAGCGGCTCGAACCACGGCTGGTAGCTGGGGGCGATCTGGCCGATCAGCGCCATGGCCTTGTCGTCGGCGCCGGTGAAGATCTCGATCGGCTTGCCGTCCGCGCCCGCCTCGGGCCTTTGCACCTGACACAGCGGCAGGGCGGTGAGCAGCACGACGGCGACTAGGAGCAAGAGGTTCTGATGGCGTTTCACGCGCGCACCTCGCTGCTGCCGATGACCTTCATGTCCTGCAGTTCGCGCGGGTTGAAACGCGCCAGGGCATTGAAGATGACGACCGTCAACAGACCCTCGCTGATGGCCAGCGGGATCTGGGTGATCGCGAAAATGCCCGCGAACTTGACGAAGGAGGCGGCGAAGCCGCCGACCGGGTCAGGGAAAGCCCAGGCCAGTTGCAGCGAGGTGGTCACGTAGGTCAGCAGGTCGGCCAGACTGGCGGCGAGGAAGACGCTGACGGCAAACGAGCACTTCAGGCCACGCGCCAGGCGGAAGACGGCAGCGGCGGCAAACGGGCCGACGATCGCCATCGAGAACAGGTTGGCGCCGAGAGTGGTGAGTCCGCCATGGGCGAGGAGCAGTGCCTGGAAGAGGAGCACGACGGCACCGATGGGCGCCATGATGACCGGGCCGAAGAGGATCGCGCCGAGCCCGGTGCCGGTCGGGTGCGAGCAACTGCCGGTCACCGAGGGTAGTTTGAGTGCCGATAGAACGAAGGCGAAAGCCGCCGCCACACCGAGCAGCATGCGTTGCTCGGGCTGCTCGTGGACCCTTTGCCTGACGGCGCGCAGGCCGTAGATGACGAAGGGTGCCGACGCCAGCGTCCAGCCGACGGCATGTTCGATGGGCAAGAAGCCTTCCATGATGTGCATGACCATCCTCCTCTGCGCGAAAGGCAGGAAGCACCATCGTGAGGCGAGGATCGGAAGACGGACCGCCTGCAAAGCAACCGCTGCGGCTGATCAACGGAACCGTTCCCGTCACCCCGGGGATTGGCACTGCCTGTGGTTCAGGCCGGTCTTCTGGCTCGCCTTCCTTCTCCTTTGCCGACCTTCCCGCGTCAATCACGCAGTGGCATGAGGCAAACTCGTCGGGCATACAGCAGCGGGGGCTGCGCCGGACTGGCACGATTCGTGGAATCGTACGGTCACCGGCTTCCCGTTTCACCTGCCGCACGGTTGTGCGGCATGGCACCTGAACCAAGCGAAGTATACGTGAAGCGCGTGCCAGGCCCAAGCGTTCGCGCGAATGTTCGCGGATGTCGAGGCGACGCGCGGCGCCGGCGATTCAGCCGGGGAGGGTGCGCAGACTTGGGTATACTGTCGCCCTTGCCGTACCTGACCCCGGCATGGCGCCGCCGCACGTTGGTGATGTATCTGCGGCGGTGGCCTGCCATGCTGATATCGTTCTCGTCACAGGAAACAAAAATGAAGAAGAAAACTGCAGTTCTGTCGATCGTCCTGTTGTCCGCTGCGCTGCTCGCAGCCTGCGGCAAGAAGGAGAATCCTGCTGAAGGCAAAGCGGCGACAGTGCCGGCGCCGGTTGCCGCCATTGTCGTCGGTCTGGACGACAACTTTCCGCCGATGGGCTTCCGCGACGAAAAGAACACGCTCGTCGGCTTCGACATCGATCTGGCCGGCGAGGCCGGCAAGCGGCTCGGCGCTGAAGTGAAGTTCAAGCCGATCGACTGGAATGCCAAGGAAGCCGAGCTGAACAGCAAGCGCGTCGACGTGCTGTGGAACGGTCTGACGATCACCGAGGCGCGCAAGGAGAAGATCCTGTTCACCACGCCCTATCTGGAAAACCGCCAGATCATCGTCGTCACCGACAAGTCGCCGGTCAAGACCAAGGCCGACCTCGCCGGCAAGGTGGTCGGCGTGCAGGACGGCAGCAGCGCCATCGAGGCTGTCGAGAAGGACGCGGCCACGGCCAAGTCACTCAAGGAACTCAAGAAGTTCGGCGACAACGTCACCGCACTGATGGATCTGGGAGCTGGTCGACTCGATGCGCTGGTCGTCGACGAGGTCGTCGGCCGCTACTACACGACCAAGAAGCCCGGTGAGTACCGTGTTCTCGACGAGAACTTCGGCACCGAGGACTACGGCGTCGGCACCCGCAAGGACGACACCGAACTGATGGCGAAACTGCAGAAAACGCTCGACGAGATGAAGAAGGATGGTTCGGCCGCCGCCATTTCGACTAAGTGGTTCGGCAAGGACATCATCAAGAAGTAACGGTGCATGGACTATGTGATCGAGATCATGGCCCCCCTGATCGAGGGTACGGGGGTCACGCTGCAGGTTTTTCTCATCAGCTTCGTCCTCGCCGTACCGCTCGGTCTGGTCCTGGCCCTCGTCAGGATTTCGCGCTTCGTCGTGCTGAGCGGCCTGGTCAATGGCTACATCTGGCTGATGCGTGGCACGCCGCTGATGCTGCAGATGCTGTTCATCTATTTTGCGTTGCCCTTCGTGCCGGTGATCGGCGTCCGCCTGCCGGACTTTCCGGCGGCCATCGTCGCCTTCGTGCTCAACTACGCGGCGTACTTTGCCGAGATCTTTCGCGCCGGCATCCAGTCGATTGATCGGGGCCAGTACGAAGGTGCGCGTGTCCTCGGGCTCAGCTATCCGCAAACGATGCGGCGCATCGTCCTGCCGCAAGTGCTCAAGCGCATCCTGCCGCCGATGAGCAACGAGACGATCACCCTGGTCAAGGACACGTCACTGATCTACGTGCTGGCGATGAACGACCTGCTGCGCGCCGCGCGCGGAATCGTCCAGCGTGACTTCACGACGACGCCCTTTGTTGTCGCCGCGGCTTTCTACCTGGTGATGACGCTGGTCCTGACGCTGGGCTTCCAGCATCTGGAGAGGAAGTATGCCGTCTACGATGGCTAGCCCGATGATCCATGCGCGCGATGTGCACAAGCGCTTCGCCGCCGTCGAAGTGCTCAAGGGCGTTTCGCTGGCGGTTGGCAAGGGCGAGGTGGTTGCCGTCATCGGCCCGTCGGGATCGGGCAAGAGCACCTTCCTGCGTTGCCTCAACCATCTCGAGACGATCAACCGCGGCAGCATCGACATCGAGGGCGAAACGCTGGTCGCCACCGGTGCCGATGGCGTTTGCCGCTATTCGCCCGACGCCGATATCCGGCGCATCTGCCGCAAAATGGGAATGGTCTTTCAGCACTTCAACCTGTTTCCGCATCTGACGGTACTGCAGAACATCATCGAGGCGCCGATCACCGTCAAGGGCTTGCGGCGTGACGAGATCCTCCCGAAAGCCGAGACGCTGCTGCGCAAGGTGGGCCTGCTCGACAAGCAGGCGAGTTATCCCTCGCGGCTCTCCGGCGGCCAGAAGCAGCGCGTCGCCATCGCGCGGGCACTGGCCATGGAGCCGGACATCATGCTGTTCGACGAGCCAACCTCGGCGCTCGACCCGGAACTCACCGGCGAAGTGCTGCGCACCATCCGCGAACTGGCCGAAGAGCACATGACGATGCTGGTGGTGACGCACGAAATGGCCTTTGCCCGCGAAGTGGCGAGCCGCGTCGTCTTCATGGATGGGGGCGAGATCCTCGAGGCGCGTTCGGCAAAGGAATTGTTTGCCGCCCCCGAACACCCGCGTACGCGCGCGTTCCTCGAGAACATGTTGTAGCGGGCACCCAGCCACGTCCGCCGATGTCTGGCCGGGGGCGGTCTGAGGTAGCGCCCATTGGCCGCGCGGCGCCGCGAGCAGCGGTCTCCCCCGCACGCCAGCGGCGCCCACTTCACGGCGCGTACAGGCGCGCCAGCAACTTGTCGAAGGCAGACCGGCGGTCGGGCGGCGTCGGCAGCACGATCCCCTGCTGTTGCAGGACGGTGATCAACTTGTCCGGTGTGACACCCGATTCGCCGACGATTTCCACGTGGCCGGCTGCTACCTCGACATCGGTCGTGTCGGGTGCCTCGGTGACCGGCGGATAACGCTGTTCGGCAAGGCTGAAGATGTAGTCGTCCTTGAGGCACTGGCCTGCCGCATCGCGACGGCGACACGTGTTGCGTTCGTCGGTGACCACCTTCAGATGGCTGCGCACCTGCGGCGCAAGCTGCCCGGGTTGGCGGATGAACGCCGACGCGTGCGTGATTTCGTACCAGTTGTCGCCACTGATCAGCCAGCACGCCAGGTCGTTGAGTCCCAGTGTTGCCAGGCGTAGTGCGGTGACGGCGCACATCCGGGCCGAGGCGATGCCGGCGAAAGGCGCCGACACGGTCACCAGCCGCAGGTCGAGGTCGGGCTTGCGCACCGGGTCCGGTCGGTCGGCGACCAGCGCCTTGCGGGCGATCAGCCCCCCCATGCTGTGACCGATGACCGTGATCTGCGGCGTCTCCAGGTGCCCGGCAAGCTGGTCGACGGTACGTGCCAACTGGCCGGAACTGAGCATCAGGCTGTCGCGGTCGTCGTAACCGAAACAGACGGTCTGCTGGCCATGGAAGGCAAGGACCTCGGCCAGCGAGCGGAAGCGGCCGGCGGAACCCCTGCAGCCATGTACCAGGACATTCACGGGCTGGTCCGGGGACAGGTAGAGCGTGCGGTCGGCAGCATCATGGCACGGACCCAGTCCGGGGACCTTGACGGCCACATGCGCCGCCGGCAGGCGGCCGGGGTCGGACAGACTGTCGCCGGCCAGGGGAGGGCTTGCAGCGCAGCCGGCGAGTGCCGCGGCAGCCATCAGCGGGAAGACGCTCTTCACCCTTTTCCTTATTCGCGAGAAGGTCATGCGATGATCGACGATTCGCGCCTGCGCGGTCAAGTACCAGCTTGCTGCCGAGGACAACAGCGGCTGAGCGAACACGGCCGCGTGTCCGTCGACAGGCCGGTCGCTCAGGAAGTCGCGAGCTTTTCGCGCAAGTCCTCGATGCGCCGGCGATTGACGCCAAAATCCTTGCGCCCGAGGCGCGATGCCGAGCGCACCTGGATCACGCCACTGCTCGCATCGAACCAGAACTCGACGTCGTCGACGAACTTCATGAATCGCGTTTCACAGCGCACGTAGAGATAGTCGGAACGGCTGTCGACAATGCTGACGCCCGGCTGCGCCTGCAGCAGGGCCTGCAGCCTGGCCATCGTCGTGGACGCATCGCCCCGCACGGCCAGCGGCGCGATATGGGCCTGCTCGCGCTGCGCATGGCCAGCCCACAGCAGTGCCTGGCTGCTCACACTGTTGGGAGTTTCCGACGGTGGTTTGAGCTTGCCTGCGCGCACTCCAAGGTCGCCCGGGGGCGAGCCGCGGAGCAGACCGACCTGCCCGGCGAGCAAGGCCAGCACGGCGATCGTCACGACGCCAATACCGATCCACCTGACGATCTGCATCCCATGCCTCCTTTGGCGATTGCACAACGAAACGAGCATGGAGTAGATGATAGGCCGAAAAGGCGGTGCCACGTGTTCCGCCGCAAGGGGCTTCGGTTCGGCGGTCAGTTTCGACGACAACGCAGCCGGCCGGCAATTATTGCCGCCCGGGGGACGCGCAAAGCGGCAAGCGCCTACGCGGTTTCGCCCCAGTCGCTGCTGCCGGCGCCCGCCAGGGTATGGCCCGGATGTTGCTTCCAGTTCTCGGGAGCCGCCGACCGTGCGGCGACCGCCAGACAACCCTGTGCCGGAGGCACGCCATGTCCCCATTCTCGGTTCTTTCCCTTGCCGGCAACCTGTTCGGCCTGGCATCAGCCACCTGGAAGGCCGCCGTGCCGGCCGAGGCCGACAGTTTTCAGGCGCTGCTCGCGGAACGCTTGCGCGGCTCGCCCGAGGATGCGACGACGGCACTGTTCGGCCAATCCGGGGCTGGTGGCCTGCCGTTCGCCGGCACACCCGGGGGCGCGGCGAGTCCGCTGCTCGCGCGGCTGGGCACCGGCGGAGGCGTTGCCGGGCTGTCGTCGCTCGGGCGCAACCTCAGCCTGGCCGATCCGGAATCCGGCTACCGCATGATGAGCAGGATCAACCAGCGTGACGTCACGTATCGGGCGCAGTTCGCCGAGCTCAGCGCGATGCAGGCGGCGGTGGCGACAATGCAGCAAGCCGGCAAGACACTCGGCGAAATTGACGCTGCCAGCGACGCCGGCAGCGACGGCGCCACGCTCAGGGCCAAGCTGCAGGCCTTCGCCAGCCGGTACAACGAATGGATCGGCCGCTTCGCCGGGAGCGTCGAGCAGGGCGGCGTGCTGGATGGGACGCAGGCCGCCGAAGTATCGCTCTACGAGCTCGAAAAGAGTGTCGAGAACCCCTTCAACGGCGCCATGCGTGGTCTGCACGGGCTGCGCGACCTGGGCTTCACCATTGACCAGACGAGCAATCTCGCCCATTTCGACCCGGCGACCTTCGACGCCGCCTTCCAGAGAAACCGGCAGGGCGTGCTCGACACCATCGGCGAATTCAGCGCCAGCTTCGCCAAGTCGGCCAGCTTGCTCAACGCCAGCGACAACTTCATTCCTCGTCAACTGAACAATCTTGACGGCGCCATCGACTACCTCGCCGACAACCTGTCGTCGCTGCGCAGCGAGTTCGGGCGAGGCGACCCGGCCAAGCCAACGCCGCAGATCGCCCGCGCGCTTGCCGCCTACCAGCAATTGCCCAAGGCCTGAAGGCACATCGGCAACACGCAGACGGGGTGGCGATGAGCGTCCGGCCAAGTGAGGCCCGCGGGCCGGCGGACCCTTGCGCGGGCAGGCGAGGCGTTTGGAGGCAGGGCGCATGAGCCGGTCCGTGGGTATCGCCACCGTCACCCTCAACCCGGCCATCGACCAGAGTGTGGCGATTCCCGGTTTCGCCGCCGGGCGCCTCAACCGCGTTGTTGCGGAGCACTGCGACCCCGGCGGCAAGGGCGTGAACGTCGCGTCCTTCCTTGCCGACCTGCATTTTCGCGTCGCCGCTGCCGGTCTGCTCGGCCGTGACAACGCCGGGGCCTTCGAGCAACTCCTCTCTGACAAGGCGATCACCGACGCCTTCGTGCGCGTCCCCGGGAAGACCCGGGTCAATGTCAAGATCATCGACGAGACGGCGCCGGGGGTCACCGAGATCAACTTCCCCGGCCCGGTCGCTACCCCAGGGTGCCTCGCGGAACTGGCGCGGATGATTGACGCACTGCTCGCCGATCACGACTGCTTCGTGCTCTCCGGCAGCGTCCCCGCCGGCGTTCCTGTCGCTTTCTATGCCGACCTGATCCGTGGCCTCAAGGCGGCGGGCAAGCGCGTGTTGCTCGACAGCAGTGGCGACCCGCTTCGCCACGGCATCGCCGCCGGGCCTTGGGCGATCAAGCCGAACCTTGCCGAGCTGGAGGAACTGGTGGGTACGTCGCTTCTTGACGAGGCGGCGGTGATCAGCGCGGCGCGCCAGTTACTGGCTGCCGGAGTGGGCTGCGTGGTGGTGTCGATGGGTCAGGCGGGTGCGCTGTTCGTCACCGGCGATGAATGCCTGCAAGCCATCCCGCCCGAGGTCGAGGTCAGGAGCACGGTCGGCGCCGGCGACGCCATGGTCGCGGGCTTCGTCGCCGGCAGTTTGCGCGGCTGGACATTGGCCGACAGTGCGCGCCTGGCGACCGCCAGCGCCGTCGGCGCACTGACGCAGATTGGCCGGCGCCTGCCGCCGACACCGGTCGTCGAGTCGCTCATGGCACAAGTCTTGGTACTCCAGGTCGTCGATCTGGCCAGTCGTCGGCTGTTGGCAAGGTAGGCACCAAGGTGCACCCTCCGGGTTCGCAGGGCGTGACCCGTGGGGCAGTTGTCTCGCAGCACCTGGGCACGGGCACTGCCGGCGCCTAGCGGTCAGGCCTGAGCACCACCACCGCCAGCGGTGGCAAGGTCATCTCGATCGAATACGGCTGCGACTGCCAGCGGATGTCGGCGGCTGTCAACGGGCCGTCGTTACGCACGTCGCTGCCGTCGTACGGCGCGGCGTCGCTGTTCAGGACTTCGCGGTAAGTCGTCAGCATGGGGACGCCGAGGCGATAGCCTCGCCGCACCAGCGGCGTGAAGTTGGCGACGACGAGCAGGCAGTCCTGCCAATTCCTGGCACGCCGAATGTAGGAGATGACGCTGTGCTCCCAGTCGCTGGCGTCGATCCACTCGAAGCCCGGTCGCTCGCAATCCTGTTCGTGGAGCGCCGGTTCGCCGACATAGAACCGGTTCAGGTCGGCGACCCAGTTTTGTAGCCGCCGATGCGGTTCAGCGCCGTGCGGCGCGCCGCCTGGCTCGATGAGGTGCCAGTCGAGGCTGCGATCCTCGCTCCACTCGCGCCATTGCCCGAAGTCCTGGCCCATGAAGAGCAGCTTCTTGCCCGGATGCGTCCACATGAACCCATAGTAGAGGCGCAGGTTGGCGAACTTCTGCCAGAGGTCGCCGGGCATCTTGTCGAGCATTGCCTTCTTCAGGTGGACGACTTCGTCGTGCGAGATCGGCAGGACGAAGTTCTCGTTGAAGGCGTACATCAGGCCAAAAGTCAGCTTCTGGTGGTGGTACTTGCGATGGATCGGATCGTGGGCGATATAGGCGAGCGTATCGTGCATCCAGCCCATGTTCCACTTGAAGGTGAAACCGAGGCCGCCGAGGTAGGTGGGCCGGCTGACCATCGGGAAGGCGGTGGACTCCTCGGCGATCGTGACGGCGCCAGGATGCAGTTCGTACACCATCTCGTTGAGACGGCGCAAGAAGGCGATCGCTTCCAGGTTCTCGCGACCGCCATATTCGTTGGGTAGCCAGTCCTGGCGTTCGTAGTCACGATAGAGCATCGCCGACACGGCATCCACCCGCAGCCCGTCGATGTGGTAGCGGTCGAGCCAGAAGAGCGCGCTGTTGATCAGGAACTGCACCACCTGCTTGCGCTTGTAGTTGAACACCTTGGTACCCCAGGCCTTGTGCTCGCCGATGCGGTCGTCCGCATACTCGTACAGCGCGCTGCCGTCGAACTTGACCAGCCCGAAGTCGTTCTTGGGGAAGTGGGCCGGTACCCAGTCGAGGATCACGCCGATGCCGTTGCCATGCATGTGGTCCACGAAGTACTGGAGATCGTCCGGCGACCCGAAACGGCTGGTGGGCGAGAACATGCCGGTGACCTGGTAGCCCCACGACGCATCGAGCGGATGTTCGGTGACCGGCATCAGCTCGACATGCGTATAGCCCTGCTGCCGGACATAGGCGACGAGGCGTGCGGCCAGGTCGCGATAGCTCAGGTAGCCACTGCTGCCGGGTACGCGTGCCCACGAGCCGAGGTGCACTTCGTAGATCGCCATCGGCCGGCGCAGCGGATCGTTGCGGGCGCGGCTGGCCATCCACCCGGCATCGCTCCACAGCCCCCTGGCACCGAAGGAGATATCCCAGACGATCGACGCGGTCTGTGGGCGCATCTCGGCGTAAAAGCCCTGCGGGTCGGTCTTCCGCGCGAGCGCGCCGGTCTTGGTCCTGATCTCGTACTTGTAGAGCGCCCCCTGGCCCTGCCCGGGGATGAAAAGTTCCCAGATGCCCGAGCGGGCGCGTGCGCGCATCGGATGGCGGCGGCCGTCCCACTGGTTGAAGTCGCCGATGACGCTGACGTCCCGGGCATTCGGCGCCCAGACCGCAAAGCGCACGCCCTGTACGTCACCGAGCCGCACGACATGGGCGCCGAGCAGTTCATAGGTGCGGTAGTGCCTGCCCTCGCCGAACAGTTGCAGGTCGAAATCCCCCAGCGCCGACCGAAAGCCCAGAGGGTCGCCGTCCGGGCTCGGTGTACCCCACCAGGTGGTCATGGCGAGACCGCCGGCACGCGGCCTTGCCGCAGGCCCTGCCGAGCCCGCGCCGGCACCGCCTGGCGCCGGCTCGTGTCGCCACCCGCGTACGCCAGCTTCATTCCTCGTCCCCCCCTCATTTCGGTCGCAGTCACGATATCGATACATGATACGCGCCGTCGCAGCGGCCGCGGCGTTCGTCGGAGGCTGCCGGTCATCCGCCGCCTGGTCAGGAGCATTGTCGATGGCCACGAACGGGTCGAACGCGGCTCCGTTGGCGGTGTTCACGCCGAGGCTCGGAGCGTCGAGACTCCCGCAAGCTCAGTTCGATCCCGGGCGGGGCAGTGACGGCGACGTCGACAGCACTTGGCCTGCGCGTGCGCTCTGCAGGCCAAGTTCGAGCAGGCCCATCACAGCAATGCCTTCGTCGGCAGTGACAGGGTTTGGCCCCAGGCCGCAGATGGCATCACGGACGGCGCTGTAGTAAGCCGGGTAGTCACCGGCAATACAGGTCAGCTCGCGCGTGCGGCAAACGCCATCGCGCCAGACGGATAGCGTGGCGGTCAGCGGGTCTTCGCCCCAGCCCGGTGCCGGCGGGCGGATGCCGGACTTGAGGTGGTCCTCCTGCGGATCGAGGCCCAGCTTGGTAAAGCTGCCGAGACTGCCGTGCACGGTGAAACGCGGCGCGGGCACTGCGACGAGGGCGCTGCCGTGCAGGATGCAGCGGCTTTGCCCGTAGCGCAGCACGGCGTGGAACCAGTCGTCCGTCGCGGCGCCCTGCCGCTGCGCTGCCAGGTCGAGCGCAATCGTTTCGGGCATCCCGAGGATCTGCAACACCTGGTCGATGAGATGCGCCCCAAGGTCGTACCACAGTCCGCTGCCCGCGCCGGCCTGTTCCCGCCAACGGGCGCGCACTTGCGGCCGGTAGCGGTCGAAGTGCGATTCGAAATGAACGATGTGCCCCAGTTCTCCCGTGGCGATGACTTGCTGCAGAGTCAGGAAGTCAGAGTCCCAGCGCCGGTTGTGGAATACCGAGAGGAGGCGGCTGGCGGCCGCAGCCTCCGTCTGCAGGCAGCGAGCCTCGGCCAGGGTTACCGTGAAAGGCTTGTCGACCACGACATGCTTGCCTGCGGCGAGTGCCATGCGGGCCAGCGGGAAGTGGCTGTCGTTGGGTGTCGGGATGACGACGAGGTCGATCTCGGGGCGGGCAAAGAGATCCGCCGGCGTCGCGTCTACCGCGACATCAGGCCAGTCGGCTTTGACTTTGGCCGGGTCGCTGCTCGCAATCGCTGTGAGTTGAAGACCGGGAACACCGACAATCAGTGGCGCGTGGAAGGTCTTGCTGGCAAAGCCGTAACCGACGATGGCAACGTTCAGGGTTTTGGTCATGGCTTGCTTCCTTTTCGGTATCGCCGCTCTTTTCTCTCTCGCGAACGAGGGTGACGGGTTCCTTGAGTACAGTGCCCGCGCTTCCGGCCTGCAATGAGTCGATGACGCTCATGATCGCACACAGCCGCCCAATCGCCAGGTTCATCGAGGCGCGTGCTTGGCTCGGGAAGGATCGGCTGCCAGCACGCTCTCCGAAGCCCCCGCGTCCGATGACCTCTGGCGTATCCGGAATTCTTGTCTTCTGGTAAGAGGAGATCTTGGAGCGGGCAGAAAGCCGATGTGGCATTGGACTACTGCCCGATGCTTGGTGGGCTTGATCTTTCCTGCGGCGGAACTGGGACCATGAGAAAGACATCATCGAAGCGATGCGGAAACAGCCTTGCAATCTCTGTGGCGCTGGGCGGCACCGACGCGGTCGCCATGCGCCAGGAGGTTCTCGAGATTGGCACCAGTCGGATCGATGTCGCCTACGAATTGGTCAATGAAACCGACGTTCCGGTTACCCTGCCGATGGTGTTTCCGCTGCCTGAGTATGGTGGCCTGACCGAGCCGGACGATGATTTTCGCGGCGGACAACCGGCGAACTTCAGCCTGCTGATCGACGGCCTCGCCTCCCCCTTTGCGAACCATGTCAGCGCCCGGTTCAAGGCTGATGATTCGACCGCGCTGGTGGACGTGACGGCCGTCTTGCGGGAAACGGGTTTGGACGATGCCCAGATTGCTCTGCTGCCGGGGCCGTTCAAGATCAGCGGGCGGGACATCTCCGCATTCGATCCCGCGCAGTCGCGTCAGGCGTCTGCCGTTACCCGTGGGCAAGTCGACGCTTTGCGCGCCCGCGGACTGTTACGCGAAGACCCGCACCTGCGTGAGTCCGACACACTCAGCTATCAGGCCTGGAGAGTGCGAATCGTGTACGCATGGACGCTCACTTTCCCGCCGGGCAAGACCGTCTCGGTACGACACAGCCATGCTCCCTTCCTCGGGTCGGGAATCACGTAGGGCTGGATTCCCGACGACCGCGCCTTTTCCGCCAAGGTCTTGCGCGATGAATTCTGCGCCTCGCCAGGTCTGATACACCGGCTGGAACGCTCGGCGCCGCGCGATGCGGCGCCACTCTGGGGAGGCACGGGGAGCTACATTCCCAAGACCGCCAATACATGGAGGGGGCCGATCCGGGATTTCACCCTGCGGCTGAGAAAGTCGTCTTTGGAGGAGAGCATTTCCTTGTGTTTCCCCGGGCAAGTCGAGAACGTCGATGCCCTGACGCTGGAGGCGAAGATTGCGGATTTCGCGCCTGCCGCGGACTTGCGGATACGCTTTCTGGCAACCGTAAGCCAGGGCGCGCTCCTGCCCTATGCGGATCCCGATGCGGCCCTCTTTGGTGGCGCCGCACCCCAGGGACTGCGGACTAGCTCAGACTGACGCGGCACTCCGCCAAGGTGTTGATCCGGGCCTCAAACTCGCCAGTCCGCTCCCGGTTGTCATTGTGAAAGCGGTTCCACTTGCGCGTGACCGAGTCGTAGTAAAGGGTGCTGCCGTCGATGTCGATGGAGCGTCCTTTGAGTTCCAGAACGAATCGCCCATCGCCATGATGAAGCGTGCCCTGACGTATCGCGCCTGATGCATGCAGATACGCGTTCAGGGCGGCGTCGACCGGATACCTGCCGTCGGCAGGGCAGGAGACGGGCGTGCCGGTATCAAGCTGGTGCACCCAGTTGGCGGTTTCGCCCTCGAAGCGAGTCATGCTGAGCGCATCGAGCTCCGAAAACAGAAAGCATCCTGCCGCCACGCCAACGGGCACAGCGGCGAGACGAGCGCCCGCGCGCCACCAACCAGCCAGGCGGCGTCGGCGCCGTCGCATGAACAGGAGATCACCGGCGCGAAACATAACGCCGGACATGGCGACGACCAACACGAGCAGGAGCGGATGCAGTTCGTAGGGCCAAGAGGTAGCGAGGCCATGGGCCGTCCACAGGGCGAGCCCCGACCATGTCAGCAGCCACGCGACACTGAGCCTCTGCGGCCAAACAAGACTTGTCGGCGCGGCCACATCGGGCGGCGCCGGCCGGGCCGAATCTGCGCCGGGGGTCATTTCCATGCGCCACGTTCAAACATCGAGACCTTGCTGCCCATTTTCACCTCCAGGGTTCCATTTTCACCTGATCGGCTTGCTCATGGCACCGGCGCCTGCTCCCTGACTCGACGCCCTGCATCGCGCGGGAAGGCACTTTGCCGCCGGCTTTCGCGCGCGTCGAGTGGCGGCCATCGACTCTGAGTCGACGGACGAGGCTGTTCCAAGTGGCCATTCAGCGAAACCACGCGCCACGCGGAAGCTGCCGTTCGGTGCTCAGCAGTGCTATTCTTCCCTGACCGGAAGCGTTGAACGGGGAGTGGCCAGTGAGTCGAGGACGGAGTCGAGCGGTAGCCGACCAGAAGCCGAAGTCGCTGCGTGCTCCTGAGAGCGGACGCTCATGGTGTCGAATAGCCGCTTGATCGTCGGAGGTGCTGAGTCTTTCCAACACAATTTTTGGCAAGGATGGGACTGTTGAACTGCTCATGAGATTGATCCGGCAGTTGCGTCAGCGTTCGAACCCTCGACAAGAAGCGTTTCGCCCATTTGCCTGCCGTTATTGAGTTGTCGGCCAGCTAGAGACAGCACACATCGTCAAGGCCTTTCTGGCTTGAGTTGGGGGGGGCAATCGACAGCCGCTCGCGTCTCTGCACCAATCTCCATCGCTGCAGCGCATTCCACGGTGGAAATTCACGCAGTGTCAGGCACCCCCTGTTGGACAAAACCCTTTCTGGCGCTATCCAAGGGATGGCTTTGGTCTGGTCACGAATTTGGCCATTATGAGGCGAGTTGGATTATGAATTGGTTGAAGAATCAGAAAATCTGGGTACGCTTGGTGGCAACGATCTGGGGGATGCTCGTCCTCTTGTTGAGCGCGATGATAATCTGGGCGTATGCCGAGCAAAAGGCTAATGCCGAGATTCAGGCGCAAGACTTCGCAAGCAGTGTGCACCAGATGACCATGGCTTCCCTTACCGCCATGATGATGACCGGTTCGATCGGGGACCGTGCTCTTTACCTCGAGCAGGTGAGGAGTGCGGGCAGTATCCAGGCGCTGGAAGTATTTCGCGGCGAGCAGGTGGCGAAGCAGTTTGGTCCCGGTGCGTCGGTTGAACTCGCCACGGGAGCGGATGAACAGCAGGTTCTCGCGAGCGGCAAGCCCGTTTTTCAGGTCAACGGCAACGAAGGCTATCTCAAGGCGGTCATTCCGGCCGTGGCGCAAAAGGACTATCTCGGCAAGAATTGCCTCACCTGCCACTTGGTTCCCGAGGGTACGGTACTCGGGGTCGTCAGCATGAAGATCTCGCTGGAAAAGGCAAACAGTCAGACTCGGCAGTTCGTTTCGCTGTTTGCGGGTCTTGCGCTGTTGCTTAGCGTGCCGTTTCTGCTCGTCGTCTTTCTGTTCATCCGGCGCTCGGTCACACGACCGTTGGCAAACGCTGTAGCGGTTGCCGAACGGGTGGCCGAAGGGCGGCTAGACAACGATATCCATATTACGTCGCACGATGAAACCGGTGCGCTGCTGACGGCCCTGACCAAAATGCAGGAGAAACTCCACGGGGTGCTGAAGGAAGTTGATGATTGCGGGCGCAACATGGGCCAATCGGCTTTTCAGGTTGCCGCGATTTCAAACGAGATTTCTGACGTCAGCAGACAGCAGGAAGGCCAGTCGGGAGAAGTGACAAGTGCCATGCAGCAGGTGCTCCAGATCTCTTCTGACGTACAGGGACAAGCCATTGACGCTTCGGACCGTTCGGATCAAGTCGAGAGACTCGCACGAGAAGGAATCGCGAACGTCCGGCAGAACATCGGCTCCATGGAGGAGACGACGCATCAGGTCAGCCGTGCATCGGTCGAGATTCAGGATCTCGAGCAATTCGCCCAGTTGATCCACAACATTGTCAATGTGATCAAGGAGATTGCCGGACAGACGAACCTGCTGGCACTGAATGCCGCCATTGAGGCCGCGCGCGCGGGCGAAGCGGGCCGTGGCTTTGCCGTTGTCGCCGACGAAGTGCGGAAGCTTGCCGAACGCACCACCAGATCGGCTACAGAAGTTGGGGAGATAATCGAGCAGCTCTCCGGCAAGGTGCAACAAGTGGTTACAGCGATGAACGTGGTCGTTCAGAAGGTCAGTGTCACTCAGGAAGAAGCGCGGAAAATGGCTAGCACCATGGAAGGGATCGCCGTTACCGCGGTTGATACCGCAAAGGCCAACCAGAGGATTTCCAGCGTGAGCCAACAACAGGTGGAGCAGTTTGGCTTGCTCAGATCGACGCTGGAAACCTTGTTCGCCGTCTTGCGAGAAAGTGGCTGCAAAGTCAAGACGACGGCGGCCATAGGCGAAGACCTGCGCGTTGTTACCGCGAGGCTAAACGACATCATGTCCGGCTTCACGTTCACCGGCGGACTTGAAATCGAGGAGGCTCAGCACGAGAAGCGTCGCGCGCCACGGGCAAACAACAGCTTGCGTGTAAAGATTACTCAGGACGGCACGACGTTCGAAGCCGTGGCAAGCGATTTTTCCCTGAAGGGATTGCGCCTCAGGATCACCCACCCCGTACGTGAGCGTGCACAACTCGATCTAGCCCTGTACCTGCCGAATGACGACCTCGATCAATATGAAAAGCAAGAGCCTTTGCGGGTCGGAGGAAGAATGGCCTGGCAAAGGCAGGACGGCCAAAACTACCAATGTGGTGTGGAATTCCAGAACGTGGACGAAGCAAAGGACAGGTTGATAAGAAAATGCTTTGAGTTCTACAACAAGAACGCCGAATTTGCGTAGGTCGCCGGAAACACTCCCATGTACTCATGACGGCCGCCCTCCCGTCGGCGGCCGCCAGTTCTCGGATAGGTGTGAAACACTCCTTGCCGTGTGATGCGGCCGTTGGTGCTCGGTTTCAGCAGTTTCTCGTCACGCTGGGCGTGTATAGGCCACGGGCGGTTACGGCGTGCCGGTGGTCGGCTGACGGCCACCGACCTCTTCCGGTCAGGGTCAGAGTTTCTGAGAATGGCCACTCACCGCAATAATCTCCCGGTCATCACAAGGCGTCGATTGGCGGTCGCCCGGCGCATTGGAGTGTTGGATCCCCTTGTAATGATGACCGCCGCGCTGGAGTTCATCCAGCAGTTTTTCCATGAAGTAGGGAAGGCCTGAGTGAAAACCGGTTGTGGTTATTTTGCGCCCATGAGCGAAATGTACGACCAAATATTGTCCATTGCCTTGAACTTCCAACGATTCTAGAGTGGTCAGGTAGTATCTCGCCCGAAAGACTGAAGTGCAGGCTTCCTCTATCATGCCGTGATGTAGAGTAATTCGTTTGTTGAATGCATAGAAGGAGCCAAGGAAGCAGAGAGCTGCCAGCCAACAATATAGAGAGAACTTTTCTGAGGGATTGCCCAAGTTGGCGAGTGCCACCGAGGAAAACCACATGGCAATCGCGAAGAGCACGAGAAAGGGTCCTCTTAGTCGTAACGTTGGATCTCCGTGTTTATCGACTTCCTGGCGTCTGTTGAGGAAACCCGCGGCAAACACAACGGCAACAGGAATCACGAAGGGGGTATTCAGAAGGTAGTCGATCATCTGTAGGTTTCCCGCCAGGTTGGTGGGACACTGGCGGAGTTCCGCCTCATGCCAACGAGTCCTGAAGAGGCCTCGCCTGCAAGACAAAACTCGCCACAAAACACTTGCTCCACCTGCTGAGGTTCGCGCCGATCTAGTCGCTTCTTCACGGCAGGTGGCCTCGTGTCAATTTGCGGCACATTAAGGCCAGCGAATCGCGGCGTAATGTGGCCAGCAGAAGTGGCTGTTTTAGCGGTTTCGGACGGGTCGGTTTTACGCCGTTTTCAGTCTTTTTGCAACGTGGCAAGTGGCGACCGGAAGGGTGTCCAGGGGACCGTGGAATAAATGCCGGCTGTTTGGCGTTTATGCCGCGAAAGCCCCTTGACACCCTGGAGGTCGCAGACGCTGACGGCAGTTGTCGGGGATGTTTTTTCATCCCCGGCGGCTGCCTCACGGCGAGTGCGGGGTCTGGGGCAGCGCCCCAGGGTTTGCTCGCCGCTGAGGGTCTAACGTGCGGCCGGGGGAGGCTTGGAAGCGTCCCTGCCCGCCGTGGCCTGGACGGGCGAGCGGACTTCCGGCAGGGGCCGCGGTTTGCGCCGGGTCTCGCCGTCGAGAATGATCTGATAAGCACGGTCGCGCAAACGGTCGAGCGTCGCCGCCCCCATCAACTTGTTGGGAAACGCCGCGCCCCACTCGTCGAAGTGCAAATTGCTGGTCAGCAAGGTGGTCGTGCGCTCATAACGGGCATCAATCAGATCGTGGAAATCCTCATCCTGCGGCGAGCGCATAGGACGCAGCCCGAAGTCATCAATTGCCAGCACATCGACGCGGGCCAGTTGACGCAGCTTGCGCTCAAAGGAATCGGTCGCCCGCGCCGCGTGCAGCTGAGCCAGTAGCTTGGCGTGCGAAATGAACAGGACCTCATGGCCGGCGCGCAGTGCGCAATGGCAGAGCGACTGGACCAGGTGAGACTTGCCCGTACCGGTCGGACCGGCGATCAGAACCGGCGCCTGTTCGAGGACGAATCGGCAGGTTGCCAGCTCGGCAATCAAGGCGTGATTGACCGACGGACTGTGGCTGCAATCGAAACGTTCCAGAGTCTTGTCGCCGACCACCTGCGCCTTGCGCAGGCGCTGGGCAAACTGACGCTGATCACGACGGGCGACTTCGTCCTCGACCAGCAACGCCAGGAAGTCGGTGTAGGCCAGCTTGGCCTCGATCGCCTGACGGTTTCTCGCCTCGAGCGAGTCGAGGATGCCGGACAGGCGCAGTTGCATGAGCAGGGGTTCAAGTGGGAGCATGGGATTCATGAGAGGATTCCAGATAGATAAGGGATGAGCAAGGAGCGGCGCGCCGTGCGGCGGCTCAATGCAACAGATCGGAGGGTTGGCGGCGGAAGTGGCCGCCACTCAGATAGGGCGCTTCCAGCGTCGGCGCGTCGATCAACTCCGGCTGCTGGTCGAGTCCGGTCTGGAGGATCTGCTTGATCGTGCGATAGCTCGGCGTACCAAAGTTCAGCGCGCGGCTACACGCCGCGTCGAGTCGGTTGCGACCGAACTGATCGGCCAAGCGCAGCAAGCCCTGGACGGCGCGCAGCTGATCGAGCACACGCTTCGCGAACAAGCTCTCGACGACCGCCCGACAAGCCGGCCCGACCGCCGTGGCCTGGGTCAAGCACCACTGCGGATCGCGCATGAAGTAAGCCTGGGCGTCGGGTGGCAGATGATCCGCGACGGTCGACCGCGTACCCGCTTTGAACAGGCGCGGATGGATCGCCACCAGCTCGTGCTCGTGATAGAGGCGTACGACATCCGGCGTGATTTCCAACCACAGCGTCTGGTGGATCAGGCGAAACGGCGCTGAGTAGTGGCAATACGCATGCTGGACGTGGCCGTTGCCGTGCAGCTTGGCCTTAGCCCAGGTTGGGCACGTTGGCGCGACGGCGGGCAGCGGCTGCAGCAGCGCTTGCTCGGTTTCGTTGAAGCGCATGAGCGGCCGCTCACGCGTACTGCCGTGGAGGCGATTGCCTGCCTCGCCCTGAATCCACGCCTCTAATTGCGCATTCGCGTGCGCCAGGCTATGAAACTCGCGCAGCGGCATGAAGTTGCCCTTGACATATTTGACTCCCGACTCCACGCGGCCTTTCTTGGCCGGGTCCGCGACCGGACAGGGGTCGATTACAAAGGCATAGCCGAGCGCGAGTTCGGCGTAGGCGCGCTGCACCGTCGGCTCGTAGTAGCAGGCGCGCGTGATCGCGCACTTCGGGTTGTCTATCCGTACCTTGCGCGGGACGCCGTTGAACCACTCGAAGGCGTGCCGGTGGCAGGCCAGCCAGGTCTCGACGCTCTGGTTGCGCACCACTTCGGCGTACTGGTGCCGACTCCACGACAAGGTCATGACGAAGAACCAGGTCTTGAACACCTCGCCGGAATGGCGGTCGGTGATCAGCGGTCCCGAACCGAAGTCGACCTGCGCTTGTTCGCCGACGGCAAAGTCGAGCATCACGGTCGCCACCGGGGCGGGGGCCGCTTCGCTACGCAGGAAGCGATAGACGGCATGCACGCTGCCGCCGTAGCCGTACCGGCGGGCCAGCGCCTGGCGGATGCTGCTCACGGCAATGCCCTGACGGTGCCACTCGAGAACGTTCTCGCGAAAGGGCTCCACAGTGGACAGGTGGCTCGCGTTCTTGACCGCCCCGCCGCCCGCCGTCTGGTAGTAACGCGCCATCGTCGCGTCGTCCGGCAGCGGGCTCGTCGCCTCCAGCCAGTTCTGCGCGGCGGCGATGTCTCGCACACGTGCGACGGTGTCGCGCCCGACCCCCTGTGCTCGGGCGACCGCCCGATTGCTTTCGCCCAGTCGCAGGCGTTGAATCATTTGTCGTATTTCGTACATTTCGAACTTCCTGTTAGCCATTGCGCCTGCCCCCGGCAAAATTGCCAGAGGTTACACAATCGGAAGTCCAAAACCGCCTCTACTTGCCTTCTACGTGGCCTTATTGTGCCGCGATTGCTCTGGCCTCATTGCGCCGCGAGTCCAGTGGCCTCATTACGCCGCCACCGAAATGGCCTTATAGCGGCGCGAACTAACACCTCGCAACCCATTGATTCCATCGAACCCGTAATCGGATTTGACGATCAACTCGGCGCTTCCTTGGAGTCTTCGCATGCAAGTATTCAGTCTAGGTCACGCGAAACAACAATCCAACCCTGTACATGGGTGGACGGACGGACTAGCGGCTAGCGAAGAACGTTAAGTTGCTTGCCGCCTGAACTCGGGCTGCGAGTGGCACACACTTGGTCGGGCCCGAGGAGCAAGCATCCGGCGACGCTCGACACCAAGGCCATCGCCACCTACACCGCCAGCGCAGCCAAGCCGACGGGATTTGTCGACTTCATGCAGAATCTCGTACCCAGCAGCATCGTCGACGCGCTGGCCAAGAACGACATTCTGCAGATCCTGGCGTTCGCGACGATGTTCGGCGTGGCCCTGTCGCACATCGGCCCGCGCGCCAGGCCAGTGGTGACCTTCCTCGACTCCTTCACGCACGCCATCTTCTCCGTCGTCGGGATGATCATGCGCCTGGCGCCGATCGCTGCCTTCGGGGCGATGGCCTTCACTGTGGGCAAGTACGGCCTCGGACCGATTGTCTCGCTCGGCAAGCTGATGGCCACGATGTACCTGACCTGCTTTCTGTTCGTCGTCCTCGTGCTGGGCACCATCGCCCGACTGTCCGGCTTCAGCCTCTGGAAGTTTCTGCAGTACATCAAGGACGAAATCTTCACCGTCCTCGGCACCAGTTCGTCCGGGTCGGTCGTGCCGCAGCTCATGCGCAAGCTGGAGTTTGCTGGCGTCTCGAAGCCGGTGGTCGGTCTGGTCGTGCCCTCGGGACTGACCTTCAACCCCGATGGACAGTGCATCTATTACACTATGGCGACGATCTTCATCGCGCAGGCCACCAACACGCCACTGACCCTGACCGACCAACTGCTGGCGCTGGGCGTGCTGCTGCTGACTGCGAAGGGTTCGGCAGGCGTTGCCGGTTCGGGCTTCATCACTCTGGCGGCGACACTGGCTTCGATGGGCAAGATACCCGTCGCCGGCATGGTGCTGCTGCTCGGCGTCGATCGCTTCATGTCCGAAGCCCGCACCATTGCCAATACAATCGGCAACGCGGTGGGCACGGTGGCGATCGCTCGTTGGGTCGACGCGGTGGACAGGGCGCGTCTCGAGCAGGTGCTTGACGGCAAGAGCGATCCCGAACACCTGCAAGCCTTGTACGAGGGTGACGCCGCCGCAAGCAGCCTCGACGAGGCAGACTTGCTCACGCAGCGCCCGAAGCTGGCGGTCTGAACAGGAGATGAACGATGAAAACCAATGAAGCCCGCAGCCTGCTGCGCAACATGTTCGAGGCGGCAATCACCGCCGCGCAGCCGGCCCACTGCATCCCGCCGCACCTGCCCACGGCGCCGCGCGGCCGACTGCTCGTGATCGGTGCCGGCAAGGCATCGGCTGCGATGGCCAGAGCGCTGGAGGAGAACTGGCCGGGCGAATTGTCGGGACTGGTGGTGACGCGCTACGGCTACGCCGTTCCCTGCCAGCGCATCGAGATCGTCGAGGCGGCTCACCCGGTACCGGACGCCGCCGGAGTCGCCGCAGCACAGCGCATCCACGCCCTGCTGCAGGGGCTGACGGCCGACGACAGCGTGCTGTGCCTGATCTCGGGGGGCGGCTCGTCGCTGCTTGCCCTGCCGCTCGCAGGTCTGACTCTGGCAGACAAGCAAGCGGTGAACAAGGCCCTGCTGAAGTCCGGCGCCTCGATCGCCGAGATGAACTGCGTCCGTCGCCACCTCTCGGCGATCAAGGGCGGGCGCCTGGCGGCGGCCTGCGGTCCGGCGCGCGTGCTGAACCTGATGATCTCCGACGTGCCCGGCGACAACCCGATCGACATCGCCTCCGGTCCGACGGTTGCCGACCCCACCACCTGTGACGACGCCCTGGCGATCATCCGCCGCTACGGCATCGCTGTTCCGCCGGCTGTGCTGCAGGTCCTCGAAAGCGGTTGCGGTGAGTCGATCAAGCCTGGCGACGCGCGCCTGGCCAGGGTGGAGACGCGCCTGATCGCGACACCGCAGATGGCGCTCGAAGCAGCCGCCACCGTGGCGCGCCAGGCCGGGGTGGCGGCGCACATCCTCGGCGACGCCATCGAAGGCGAAGCGCGCGACGTCGGCAAGGTCATGGCCGGCATCGCGTTGCAGGTCGCTGGCCGCGGCCAGCCCTTCACGGCGCCCTGCGTCCTGCTCTCCGGCGGCGAGACGACGGTGACGGTGCGCGGCAACGGGCGCGGCGGACGCAACGTCGAGTTTCTGCTCGCGCTTGGCGTGGCGCTGAACGGCCATCGCGGCATCCACGCGATCGCCGGCGATACCGACGGAGTAGACGGTCAGGAGGAGATCGCCGGCGCCTGGCTCGCGCCGGACACCCTGGCGCGTGCCTGGGCCAAGGGGATCAAGCCGCTCGTCTGCCTGGATGACAACGACGGCCACGGTTTCTTCGACGCCTTGGGCGATTCCGTCATCACCGGCCCGACACTGACCAACGTCAACGACTTCCGGGCGATTCTGGTTACCGACGAGCCCCTCTGATAGCTTGCCGAATTTGCAGCAGTCCGCCGGCTGCTGGTTCACCGAGGCACACACGGGGACCTGCAGGTGGCGAGCGACAAGATTCGCAGACTGAGAACCTCATTGCAGGCCATTGACTTGCCGACGGCCTGTCCTGGCGCTTCCCGCCCAGCGATCCACGACCCCGAGGCCGCCTGTCTCACGCTGATGCCGGAGCCAGTCCTCCCAGCGGCAGCGTGGGACTCTCCTCTTGTCTCACCCCGGACTAGCTCGGGACAAAGAGTCCGGAATAGGGCGGGACGTAAGACATGCATCGCTGTCAGTTGGGGCGGTGCACCACACACGACCTGTATCGGTGTCAGTTGGCTGCTCGTGCCGTGGCACTGATTTACAATTGGTGGAGTCTGTTCGTCCGGCTGGCGCATCCGGACGCTCGGCGCGAGGCCATCACCAGCCGTCCCTGGCTGATGACCTCTGTCGGAAGAAAAACTGAACATGTCGGGCAGATCACCGTCACCCTGACCGGATTGCATGCTCGCTTCGCGCCAGCGCGGGCGGCACTGGTGCGAGTCTCTGCCTTGCTTCAAGGCTGGGTGGCCGAAACTGCGGTGCAGTTGACCCAGCCATCCGTCTGGCATCGTATCTGCGATTACCTCAAGCGGATTCTCGCCGGCATCGGTGCGACACCAACCCCGCAGTTGCTAGGCGACTATCCGAATGGAGTCGGCTAACTGCGGCTGCGAGGATAATGAACTTGTACCTCGCATCGCTGCCGGAATGCTAGCGTCGCCGCCAAGGAGTCCATTCGTGAAGACACGCCGCCTCGTCACATCCCTCGCTGCGGTGATGCTGAATCTCGTGACCATGCAGGTCAACGCCCAGGAGGCTCACCCCGTATGGGCTTACCCGACGAATCCGCCGGACTTCAAGGCGGCGAGCGACGATGCGTCAATCCGCCGGGTGCCCGATAGTGCTGCAGGATACACGTTAACTCAAACGCGGGATCGCTTCGCCGCAACGGACTGGCATCCCGGGGATCACCCGGCAATGCCCGAGGTCGTGGCGAAGGGCCGAAAGCCAGACGTCTTTGCCTGCGGTTGGTGCCATCGTGCGGATGGGTCTGGCGGGCCGGAAAACGCAAACCTCATGGGCCTCCCGTATGTTTATTTCGTGCAACAGATGAAGGACTTCCGGAGTGGGGATCGGAAAACTTCGATCGCCAAACGCGCACCCACGGCGTTGATGATCGCCGGGTCGAAAACGATCAGCGACGCCGAAATCGACGAGGCCGCACGCTACTTCTCGTCGCTCAAGCCGAGAACCAACCGGCGCGTCGTCGAAACGCCTCTCGTTCCCAAGACAACCGTGGATGGCTGGGTCCTCGTCGACACGGGCACCGGAGAAAAGGAGCCGATCGGCCAGCGCATCATCGAAGTGCCGGAGAAACCGGCGGACTTCGAGAGCCGGGATTCCCGTGCCCGTTTCATCGTCTACGCGCCGCCGGGTTCCGTGAGTCGTGGCATGGAATTGGTTCGAACAGGCGCCGAAGGGCGTAGCGTGCCATGTGCCACTTGCCATGGGCCCGAGTTGAAGGGGACCGACACCATTCCGCCGATCGTGGGCCGATCGCCGAGCTATGTTGCGCGCCAGATCCATGACATTCGCAGCGGCGCCCGTGCCGGTCCCAACGCTTCGCAGATGAAGCCGGTCGTGGAAAACCTGACGGAAGGTGACATCGTTGCGATAACTGCCTATCTGGCATCGCGTGCACCCTGAGCCAAGCCGCCGGCTGGCTTGGAGTAAACGCCAACTTCAGCCGTCGCAGAGGCTGTCATCGAGGCCGATGCAAGTGAATCCCCGCACTCGATCCAAGAGCGATCCCGTGCGTTTGCGCCACGCCGCAGAAATGGTCCAGACACGATTCGGTCATCGATGGGAAGTCTCCTACCATGTTTGGGGCTGTTCACCTTCCTTCGACCGGAGATGTCCATGCGTTTGCTCTCATCCCTCTTCGCCGGGGCGCTCGGCCTAGCCATATCAACCGGCAGCACTGCTTGGGCGCAAAGCTATCCAAGCAAGCCGGTGAACGTGATATCGGCCTTTCCGCCCACCACGCTCGACTTCATCCTGCGGCTGGCGAACAGGCACTTTCAGGAGAAATTCAAGCAAGCCCTGGTCATCGAGAACCGACCGGGCGCCGGCGGCAACATCGCCGCCGAGGCGGTGGCAAGGTCGGTGCCCGATGGTTACACGCTGCTGGTGACGACGGACACCGTGGTCACCAGCAACCCGCACATGTACCGGAATCTGAATTTCAAGGCGGATGTCGAGCTGGTGCCGGTCATCTATCTGGCGAACACGAGCCAGACCTTGGTGTGCGATCCTTCGGCGCCGGTCCAGTCAGTGTTGGACCTGGTGACCTACGCCAAGTCGCATGACATGTCGTACGCGTCGGGAGGCAAGGGCGTTCCCGGCCACTTGGCGGCCGAGATGTTCCTGGCGGCAACGGGACTGCGCATGACGCACGTGCCGTATAACGGCCCCAACGCTGCCGTGCAGGACATGATCGAGGGCAAGGTGCAGTGTGGCTTCCTCTCCACGGCGGTGGTGATGCCCCACATCAAGAGCGGCAAGCTGAACGGTCTCGCCGTCAGCACGGCCAAGCGTTCGCCTAGTGCCATGGAGTTGCCGACGGTGAGCGAGGCCGGCATTGCAGGCTACGAAGCGACGTTCGGCGATCTCTTGCTGGCCCCCAAGGGTACGCCGCCTCAGGTCTTGGCCGCCTTGAACGAGGCCATCGGCGCGGTGCTTGCGCAGCCGGACGCACGAGACAAATTCCTCGCATCTGGGCTGGAATTCGTTCCCAATACGCCCGAGCAGACGGCGACACGCCTGCGCCGGGAATCCGACAAGTGGTTGCAGGTCGTGGAGCGACTGGGTTTGCGAGCTGACTGACCGAGGCCGTGCCGGCGCTTGCTTCCTGCTGGTTCTGATCGCGCCCAGGGGTCGAAACCTTGAGTGCGAAGGAAGGGAGGACTCCCGCTTGGCCTGCGTGAGCGTGGGGGGCAGGTGTAGGCTGGGTTACAGACGCTCATTTCGCTCCCACCGGTCGGCGACTCAGCCCGAACCGCCGTCAGGGTCAGTGTTCAGCGACCGGCAGTTCGATGAACAGTAAGCTGCCACAGAATTTGTATATGTCATCAGGCGCCTTTGGGTCTGGTGCCCCGATTCAGAAACCGCGGGACCGCCGACGACTTTGTCCACGCTGCCATCGATTAAGCCAAAAACGGGGTATGCACTACGAATGACTGCTTTCGCGTTGTCCGGTCGTCCAGACTACGACCGAGCGAGAACTTCGTAGCAATGACCGGATCGCGGCTGAAAGCCGTCGTACAGGCTTTTCGGGCCTCGGGCCGCAGCCGACCCCGAGCGGCCATTGATCATCCGAACGCCATACGGCGGCTATCCCGGCCTGACCGGTCGAACAGCGAAGTCGGCGGAGCACCGGGGAGCGATTGGCTTGCCGGCTTTGTCGACATCCCCTCGTCTTGCCACGATAATGCTGACGCCGGTTCGCAAAGCGCTATCGGACTGTGCCGGCACCCGCGCATGCACCGAAGGTTTGAAGACCTGAGGAACGACAAACACAAAAGGTAGACAGGCCGTGCACCTCGTACAGATCTTTCTGTCCACCGTCAGTGCCGAATTCCGCAGCTACCGCGACACCCTGAGCCACTACCTCACGCGCCCGAACGTCTCGGTGGCGGTGCAGGAGGATTTCATCGCTACGGGCACCGAAACCTTGGACATGCTGGACGGCTACATCCGGCAGTGCGATGCCGTCATTCACCTGGTGGGCGACATGACCGGTGCACCCGCACAGACGCCTTCGCTGACCGTGATCCGCTATCGTTATCCCGACCTGGGTGAGAAACTGCCGCCCCTGGCCCCTTTCCTGGTACCTGGCGCGTCGGCGCTTTCTTACACGCAGTGGGAAGCGTGGCTCGCCCTGTACCACCGCAAGCCGCTCATCATCGCCGTGCCCGAGGAGAGCACGCCGCGGGACGCACGCTACGAACTCATCCCGGAACAGCGTGCTGCCCAGCAGGCGCACCTGCAGCGCCTGGCCGAGGTGGAACGGTACCCCATTCACTTCGCCGGCGTCGAGCGCTTGGCTGTGGACGTGTTTCGTTCCAAGCTCTTTGATCTTTTCGTCGCCGCCGGGGTGGCCAAACGAGTCGCCCATCTCCCCTATCCCAGCCTCGGCGACCTGTTCAAGGGCCGGGGGGAGAGGCTCAAGGCGTTGCACGCCAGCCTCGTCAATGCCCCGGCCAAAGGCGCCGCCGCCGTCGTCGGCAAAGCGTTACATGGTCTGGGTGGGGTGGGCAAGACGCGCCTGGCGGTGGAATACGCCTGGCACCATGCGGACGACTACACGGCGTTGCTCTTCGTCGGTGCCGACAGCCCGGAGGCGCTGCAGCGCAACCTCGCTGGGCTGTGCTCTCGCGCGATCCTCGAACTGCCGGAATATCAGATCACGGAAGTCCCTGTCCAGTGCGCTGCGGTGATGCGCTGGCTACAGCGCAATCCCGGCTGGCTGCTGATCCTCGACAACGTCGATAGCGAAGCGGCCGCTCAGGCGGCCGAAGGCCTGCTGCCTCAACTGCCCGGTGGCCATGTGCTCATCACCAGCCGCTTGAGCAACTGGAGCGGCAGCGTCGAAGCCCTGCCGCTGGACGTGCTCGATACGCCTGCCGCAGTGGACTTTCTCCTCGCCCGCACCGACGCCAAGCGGCGCAAGCAGGCAGACGATGCCGAACAAGCCCGTATCCTTGCGGTGGAACTGGCCGGCCTTGCGCTGGCGCTGGAACAAGCCAGCGCCTACATCGCCCAGCGCCGCCTCAGCATGACCGGCTACCTCGCCGAATGGCGCGGCCAGCGCGACAAGGTCTTGTCTTGGTACAACGAGCGCCTGATGCAGTATCCGAAGAGTCTGGCCGTCACCTGGCAAACCTCCGTCGACCAACTCGGCGAGGCGGGCCAGCGGCTACTGCAGCGCCTGGCCTGGCTGGCGCCAGATCCGATTCCGGAATCGTTGCTGGATGTGGCCGTGCCGGGTGCGACGACAGACGACGATGCTGACGCCGCCCTGGCGGAGCTGGAGTCCTATTCGCTGGTGGTCCGTGCCGCGGATGCGCCGGTCTTCACCATCCATCGCCTCGTGCAGACGGTGGCACAACGGGGGGCGGATGGTGCGGCGCTCACCGAAGCACTGGGCTGGATAAGTGGGGCCTTCGTCGCCGATCCGACGGACGTTCGCAGCTGGCCGGTGCTCACCCCCCTGTTGTCCCACGTCCGCGCCATCGCCGCCTATGCCGATGAGGCGGGTATTGCCGACCCGACCGCCTTGCTGATGAATCAGACCGGACTATTGCTCCATGGAATGGGGCTGTACACCCAGGCCGAGCCGCTGTGGGCGCGCGCGCTGGAGATCAGGGAAAAGTCGCTGGGCCCCGAGCACCCCCACGTGGCCATGAGCCTCAACAACCTGGCAATGCTCTACTACGCCCAGGGGGCTTACGCGAAGGCCGAGCCGCTGTTTGCGCGCGCGCTGGCGATCAGGGAAAAGTCGCTGGGGCCCGAGCACCCCGACGTGGCCGTGAGCCTCAACAATCTGGCAATGCGCTACTACGCCCAGGGGGCTTACGCGAAGGCGGAGCCGCTGTATGCGCGCGCGCGGGCGATCTGGGAAAAGGCCCTGGGGCCCGAGCACCCCCACGTGGCCATGAGCCTCAACAACCTGGCAATGCTCTACTACGCCCAGGGGGCTTACGCGAAGGCCGAGCCGCTGTTTGCGGGCGCGCTGGCGATCAGGGAAAAGGCGCTGGGGCCCGAGCACCCCGACGTGGCCATGAGCCTCAACAACCTGGCGCTGCTCTACTGCGCCCAGAGGGCTTACGCGAAGGCCGAGCCGCTGTTTGCGCGCGCGCTGGCGATTTGGGAAAAGGCGCTGGGACCCGAGCACCCCGACGTGGCCAAGAGCCTCAACAACCTGGCGCTGCTCTACTACGCCCAGGGGGCTTACGTGAAAGCCGAGCCGCTCTATGCGCGCGCGCTGGCGATCTGGGAAAAGGCGCTGGGGCCGGAGCACCCCGACGTGGCCATGAGCCTCAACAACCTGGCGCTGCTCTACCACGCCCAGGGGGCTTACGCGAAGGCGGAGCCGCTGTATGCGCGCGCGCTGGCGATCTGGGAAAAGGCGCTGGGGTCCGAGCACCCCGACGTGGCCAAGGGCCTCAACAACCTGGCAATGCTCTACCACGCCCAGGGGGCTTCCGCGAAGGCTGAGCCGCTGTATGCGCGCGCGCTGGCGATCAGGGAAAAGATGCGGGGGCCCGAGCACCTGAACACGCATGCGGCGCGAAAAGCGATCAACAGTCTGGGCAGTCAGACCGTTGCACAAGTGCAAGGGTCCTCGATCGCGGCTGATACCCACAATGGCGTGACGCTGACTCGCAACAGTCCCTGTCCGTGTGGATCCGGGAAGCGTTACAGGCAGTGTCATGGTGCCCTAACGTAGCGAGTACCCTTCGTGATCATGCCAGTCGGTCGCGGCTCTATGCCCTCGAAGCTGGCGAACCTATTATCGCAAGGGATTCCCGTCCTTATGGCGCCATTCGCGGTCGGGAAATGCGATATGCCTTAGCCGTAAGAGTGGAGAAGGGTCTCGGCCAAATCGCGATCGGCAGGTTCCGGAGCACAGGAGTCGCTCAAACGGCTCGATCTACGAAGATTCGTACGGCTGCTCCTGGCCGGGTGCTGCCTTCACGAAACTATACCCCGACGACCGCTTCAACCACAAAGCCGCCGTTGAGAAGGCGACATCACCAACGCTACACCAGTGACGGCTTTCTGGAAATCGTTTCTGACAACCGACCGCTTTGGAGAAGAGGTAGCGACAGTCGGCTCCTGGCCGGTTGCCGACCGACGCCATCCTAAATCAATGACTGCTTTCCCGAGCACAGCGGTCGGTCAGGGGGCCGCTGAAATCCCCAGCCGAATGACCAGTTACGGTTGATTGCCCCCAGGTTAACGTTGACCTGGGGGAAAAGTCGCCACCGTCTGCTCCCGGCCGGCGGCCGACCGCCGCTGTCAGTGCATCCACTAACCGCTTCCCGCGGTGTGACGGCCGGTTGGGCGAGAAAGGTTGACATCCCGCGTCCAATGGCCGCTGACTGTTGTTCGCTCCAGATCAACGTCGGCTAGGGAGGCACAGTGGCTACGACCCGCTCGTAATAGCCGACAGTGTTTCGTCATCGGCCAGACAGGTCGTCTCGGTGTACGCGCAAGACACGATCAACGCCCCTTTTGATAGGTGCCGACCAACTGTGCTTCTGCCACGATGTGCCCCTTCATCGCTTGCTCCAAGGTCCGCTTGTTGGGCTTTTCCAAGTCGGGCAGCACGATGTCAAGCGCGTACAGCTTATGGAAGTAGCGGTGCCGACCGATCGGCGGACAGGGGCCACGGTAGCCAGCGCGCTGCCAATCGTTCAGTCCGTCCAGCGTACCGACAGGAAGCGATTGCACGGCCTCGGGCAGCCCGGAGGTGGTAACAGGCAGGTTGTAGAGCAGCCAATGAACCCAGGTCATGCGGGGCGCAGCGGGATCCGGTGCATCCGGATCGTCGACGATCAGGACCAGGCTCTTCGCCCCCGCCGGCACTCCACTCCAGGCCAGCGGCGGGGAAACGTTCTTGCCCTCGCAGGTGTAGAGCTTCGGGATCGACCCGTCGAGTGCAAATGCACGTGAGGTGATGGTCATGTCCATGACTTGCTCTCCAGCTTGAGTGGTTGCCGACAAAGAACCGGGAAGGACCAGTTACCACAAATGCGCTACTCGCCGGCATATTCTCGCCGTCCTGTCAGACATCAAAACGGATCGTCGAGCCGATGATCGCTCCATCCTCAATCCTCCTGACCAGTTTCGAGAATTTCCGTATCTGCATGCGAGTAGGCTGGCGAGCAACAGCAGAGCAACACCAGCGCACCGGTCGTCGATGCTTCAATGCGGTGTGCCGTTCCCGGCGCGATACAGATGGTGTCGCCAACCCCGACCTTGAACAGATCCGCTCCCAGAGTCATCTGTCCTTCGCCGGCTGTGATGTGGTAGATCTCTTCCGTCACGCGATGCCTGTGCAGCATCGTTCTGGTTCCGGCGGGAAGCGTGGCTTCGGCCAGGCTCTGGTTGCGGTTACCCTGGACCGCTGGGTGCATCAACTCGCGGATTTCAGAGCCATCCTTGGTGATATAGGGAGGGACCGCAGCGTAGTTCTGGTACCGTCGCTCGACGGGGAACCACATTTCGATTTCCTGGATGCTCTTGCGGCCGAAGCTTCGCATCTGAAAAAGCGCTTTGCTCCTGTACCGTCCAACCACCTCATTGACCGTCGTCAGGCCTTCCTTGAGGAGCAGCGTTCGCAGGCGAGGGCTGATCTTGTCGAACGGATCGCCGCTTGCCTTCCGCTGCTTGGCTCGGAAATGTCGCTCTATGCGGTCCTTGACGTTTTCTCGGGAGAGTTGAAACGCCAGGGCAATCTCGGCATGGGACTGCCCGGCTTCCCAGGCGGCGACCATTTTGAGATCGCGTTTGCGCCGCATTGAGCGTGCTCGGGCAATGGGATCAAGGACCGTCATGGGCTTGCTCACCTGGGTGGGGAAAGGACATCCGCAATGCTGATGTTAGCAAGCCCAGTGCCCGCCGAAAATCAGAATGTGCAGCAGGGGCATTCCAGTACACTCAGCGGCGGCGGTTACCCCTGTCGTGCTCCGCCTTGGGTAGCGGCCCTTGGGTAGCGGCGAAAGGATCTCCATGACAAGCCGAATCTTACCTGCTCTGCCATCTCTGGAGGATATCGGCGCGCGCCAGGACCGAACGGCCGCCACCGTGGTGGCGAGCCTCCGCTTCTACGAGGAGTTGAACGACTTTATCGCCCGTGACCGGCGCTGGCGGGAGTTCGACTTTGAGTGCGCCGCGGACGCCACCATCAAGCATGTGATCGAAGCCCTCGGCGTACCGCACACCGAGGTCGAATTGATCCTTGTCAATGGAGTCTCTGTCGACTTCGCCCAAGGCCTGCGACACGGCGACCGCATCTCTGTCTACCCGAAGTTCGAGGCTTTCGACATCAGCTTCCTGCTGTGCGTGCGCCCCGGCCCCTTACGTATCACGCGCTTTGTCGCCGACGTCCATCTGGGTGGCCTGGCCCGCCTGTTGCGAATGGCCGGGTTCGACACCTGGTACGACAATTCCCTCGACGATGCCGGGATTGAGCGCATCGCCGGCAGGGAGGGCCGCATCGTACTGACCCGCGACCGCGACCTGCTCAAGCGACGGGCTATCACCCACGGGTGCTACGTGCATGCGCTGAAGCCCGATGGGCAGTTGTCAGAAGTACTCGCTCGGCTTGACCTTTTCGGCAGCATGCAGCCGCTCTCCCGCTGCCTCAAATGCAACGCCCCGCTCATGGCGGTGGAAAAGGCGCTGATCCTCGACGCCCTGCCACCCCGTGTGCGAGAACACCAGCAGCACTTCAGCACTTGCGCAGTATGCCGGCGTGTCTTCTGGGAAGGCAGCCACTGGCGCCACATGCTCGACCGGTTGGCGAAGGCCGGCGAGGCGGCTGCCGACCAACAGGCATCGACGCAGGGTGCACAGTCGTCCGTCTTTCGCTAAGGAGCGTAGCGCACCGTCTCGGACGAAAATGGCCAGCACCAATCCGTCGAGGTGATGAAAGACCGTTCACTGTCCGCCCCCGAACAACTTCAGCTTCACGAGCGCCCCGGCGAGCAGCGCCAACCCAAGCCCGGTGACCAAGAGCCGGACAATCGTCAACCCCGCCGTCTTCTTCGCCTCGTTGAACGCACCGAGCAGACTCCGCAGTTCGCTGATGTCGCGTGCGGGCGTGGGCTCGCACAAACACCGAACCACGAAACGCCGAAGAGAGGAATTCGCCACAGCGGTTCAAGATATACAGGCATTGAATCGGTTATCACATCGGAACTCAAGCGACCGACCAGTGATGCGCTCTCAATTGCAAGCTCTTAACCCGACCCACCGCTTGTGCACGCCTCAAGACGCTGTTTCCAATCCGCCACCATGGCTTTATCCATCCCACGCTCAAAGTAACGATCCCCAGCAAGGTCTGGGCTTTCCGTCGCTGGCCCCTCAAGCGGCCCTATCCGCGACGGGCAGGAACGGTCCCTGCGTTTCATGTAGCCCCGCGCAGTTGCACCATCTTCGTCGTTGCTGTGCAGGCCCCTCAAGGAAGCCGACTCTCTGCTCTTGCTCGCACAGGCAGAAGTCATACGGAAGGCTGCATGCGCCCTGCTGGCACAAATAATGCTTGAAGATGAACGTCATTCACATCGCGAGCGGGGTCAATCAAAATGCTAGAGCCTGAAGCGCTTGCCGCACTTGCTTGTGGCGCTGTTCTGCCTTATCTCGGTGCAGCCATCTGGACTTGGATTGCCGAACGCCTCAAGCACCACTAGGGGGCAATAGCTCACCAAGATGACGCATTCTTCCCTCGCAGGCTATCCAGGGCCTCGGTGTATAAGACTGGGCATGCTCATCAACCTGAGAAATTACCGTTGCGGAGCGAACCGCAAGCTGAACGTCGGCTATGGAGAAGTTTTCCGAGAGTCGCTTCCTGGCCGATTGCCGACCGACACCATCGTACACTTACTGACCACTTCCCGCAGCGTAACGGTCGGTCAACAGTGCCGAGCGCCGTGACTCGGAATGCTGCTGTGGCGTGAGCCTGCCCTGAGCGACCCCGGCTGACTCTCCCGTCGCGCCGTCTTGAGTTCACCTTCGTTCACGCAGAACTCCACAGCCCGCGCGCCTGCTCCGGCGCCACCACTCTCAGCGCCCGCCGGCCGGGCGACGCCTGGATGGTTTGACGGGTTTCTTGCCCTGCAGGAAGCCATCCCACTGGCTGCTCGCATACGCCAGCGAATAGGGTTGATCGGGGTCGGAGGTGCCGGCCACGATGTAGCCGCGCACGGCCATGCTGCCGTCCACCACGGGGCCGCCGCAGGCGCCCGGCGCCACGTAGCATTCGAGCGACACCAGGTCCGCCACGTTACCGACGGGCTCGATGCTGATGGCGTGCTTTTCGGTGCGTATGACGGGGCCGGAACTGATTCCGGTCTTCTCGCCGGCGGCGACGGCCACCTGCACGAAGTCGCCGGCTTGTGGCTGGCTGGCGTCGAGGCGCAGGCCGGCTGCCTGGATTTCGGGGGGAACGTCCAGTAGCGTCGGACCAAAGGGATGCTCAGTATTGACCCTGCTGACCCGCGCCTTGAACCGGCGATCGCCGGGACCGACGAGTCCCACTTGATTGGATTCGATGAGGGCGGCGACGTCGAAGCGGTTGCAGACGATGACGCGTGGCTCGGCCAGCAGGAAGGCGGTGGCGACCGGCGCTCCGCCCGGCCCAACGACGCCGAAGACGGCCGACATGAGGTCATCCATGGTCTGCGCGCCTGTTGGCGTCGGCGTTGGCGCCAGGGCGCGTGTTTCGCGCCGCAGGGTCGCGGGTCGCTCGTCGTCGACTGCCACCTGCAGGGCCTCTGCCAGCGCCGGAAAGAACGCCTCGAAAGCGCATTCCGGAGCGACGACGGCGCGCATGCCCTGCCGGTTCGCCAAGTGGTCGGGGACGGCCTTCGGGTGGGTGAACCAGACGTCGCCGCCGGCGGAGTCCACCAACTCGCGCACGCGGGCGTCGCGCAGGCTGTAGCCGACCACGAGGAAGTCGCGGCCGGCGACTGCCGGTTTGAGGTACGGCGAAACCTCGACGAGGAACTCGTCCATCTCCTCCACCGTCCAGGCCATGAAGCGCTGGAACAGGTCCCCATGCAGCTTGACGATCTTGACGCGCGGGCTCTGGCCACGCAGCAGCAGCTCGAGCCGGTCGGGGCGGATCACGCCATTGACGATGAGCAGATAGTCGCGTCGCCAGAGGCGTGCGGCGGCGAGCGCGTCGTCGAGCAGGGGGTCCATGTTGGTGGTCAGGACGAAGTCGAAATAGTTCTGCGCACAGAGCGCGGCGAGCGCCCGGTAGCCGGCGCTGACCTCGGCGGGCTTGCGCGTCTGCAGGAACTCGGCCAGGTAGCGGTAGCGCTCCGTGGCGGTCGTCTGGCCGATCTTCTGGCAGAACGTGTCGAAATCGGCGCAGCCGAAAAACTGGAACAGCTCGTCCATGGCGCCGATTCCGGCATCCACGGAGGCGCCGGCACCGAGCAGCAACACGGGCGGTTTGTCGCCGACCGCGCGGCGCATGCGCAGGTCTTTCACCAGGTCGGGAAACGATCGCGGCACCATTTCGTGTTCTCCCGGCAATGGGTGGGGGACAGGAAATCAACGACAACAGCGGCAGTGTATGTTGCGCCAGCAATCGCGGTCAATCGGCGCTCCGGTCCGCGCGCCGGGGCGCGGATGCGCGTCTCGATCACGGTGCCGCAAGGGGTGGACAGACGTGCGGGGCTGTCGACGCGTTGCGGACTTGCCGCTGATGAACGTGTGCAGGCGGCTGGTGCGCAGCGCTCAATGCCAGCCGCCGCCGCCGGCCTGCTGGCGCGCCTCGCGATCGCGGCGCAGGTTCTCCTCGAGTTCTTCGCGGCCGCTCTTGACGATCGCCACGGTTTTCGCCTCGTCGCGAAAGTGCGGCAGCATCGCGTTGAGCGTGATCAGGTTCTGGCGGCGAAAGGCCTCGGCGATCGAGCGCGCCTCATAGGGTTCGACGCCGAGGACGGTCAATGCCGTGCGAGCGCTCTTCAATGACGACTCGAAGGTCTCGCGCTCGATCGCCGTCACGCCGCGATCGGCGAGTTCCAGCCAGTGCCGCACATTGCGGGCACGCGCAACGATGGTGAGCTTCGGAAAACTCGCCCGGGCCAGGTCGACCAGAGCGAGGCTGTCGGCCACGTCGTCGATCGCCACGACCAGCAGCTTCGCCCGCGCCGCGCCTGCCGCCGCGAGCAGATCGAGGCGCGTCGCGTCACCATAGAACACCTGGTAGCCGAACTTGCGCAGGGTATCGATCTGGTCCGGGTCGTGGTCAAGCACCGTGATCGGGATGCCCTGCGCGAGCAGCAGGCGGCCGACTATCTGGCCGTAACGCCCCATGCCGGCGATGATCACCGGCGCACTGTCGTCGTCGATCGCGTCCGCTGCGCGCTGCGTGCGTGCGCGGCGAGCCGTCAGGCGATCGAAAGCGATCAGCAACAGCGGCGTGGCGGCCATCGACAGCGCCACGGCGGCAGTCAACCGGCCTTCCCAGTCGCGCGGCAGGACCTGCGCCGCCCGCGCGACGCCGAAGACGACGAAGGCGAACTCGCCGGCTTGCGCGAGCAGCGCAGCGAACAGCCAGCGTTCGCTGGGCGGAACCTCGAGGCGCGGCGCGATCAGCGCCAGCATCGTCCCCTTGACCACCAACAGACCGACGACCAGCACCGCCAGCAGGGCGGGCCGCGCGATCACCTGGCCGAAGTCGATCGACATGCCCACGGCGATGAAGAACAGTCCGAGCAGCAGCCCCTTGAACGGCGCGATGTCGCTTTCCAGGGCGTGCCGGTATTCCGAGCTGGCCAGCAGCACGCCGGCCAGAAACGCTCCCAGCGCCATCGACAGGCCGGCACCGGCCATCAATTGGGCGATGCCGATCACCAGCAGTAGGGCGAAGGCGGTGAAGATTTCGCGCACTTCGGATTTGGCGATCAGCCGCATCAGTGGTCGTGTGAGAAAGCGGCCGATGATCACCACGCCAAGGATCGCGCCAATCGCCTTTGCCGCGCCCAGCCAGCCGGTGCCGCCTTCGCCGCTGGCGGCACCGAGGAAGGGTACCAGGGCAATCAGCGGGATCGCCGCGATGTCCTGGAACAGCAGCACCGCAAAGCTGCTGCGGCCGACAGGTGCCGCCATCAGGTTGCGTTCGTTCATCGTCTGCACGGCGATGGCCGTCGACGACAACGCCAGCGCCAGTCCGGCGGCGACTGCCGCCTGCCACGTCAAGCCGAGGGCGATGAGGCCGAGCGCGAGCACTGCGCCGCAGGCGGCCATCTGCAGGCTGCCGCCGCCGAACACGGCGCGATGCATTTCGATCAGGCGCTTCAGCTCGAGTTCGAGCCCGATCAGAAAGAGCATCAGGACGACGCCGAACTCGGCGAAGTGCAGCGTCGACTCGACATCGCCGACGAGCTTGAGGCCCCACGGGCCGATCAGCCAACCGGCAATCAGGTAGCCCAACACCGAGCCGAGGCCGCTGCGTTTGGCGAGCGGCACGCAGACGACGGCCGCCGCGAGGTAAACAAGGGCACTGCCTAACGGATCAGCCACGCGCCACCTCCGCATCCGCCACAAACGCCTGCAATCGCCGGCGGTACTGCGCGGCATGATGGTGCAGCGCGTGGTCATCGATCCGACGTGCGTCGTGCAGCACCAGCGGCGGCAGCCAGTGCATGCCGCAATAGCGTGCGGTCATTTCCATCACCGGCATGAAGGCCGCGAACGGGAACTTGTGGACGCCCTCCGGCGTGTAGCCTGCCGACGGTGCTCCGGTGGTCGTCACCCAGAGACACGACTTGCCGACCAGCGCGGTGCCGCCTTCACCGGTGGCCCAGCCGTCGGTGAGCACCGTGTCGAACCAGAGCTTCTGCAGCGCCGGTGCGGAGTACCACATGAGCGGGTGTTGCCAGATGATCAGGCGGGATTCGAGCAACAGTTTACGTTCGGCGGCGACATCGATCTCGAAATCCGGGTAGCTGTCGTACAGCGAGCGGACAGTCACCGAGGGCACGCGGCGCGCCGCTTCCAGCAGCACGCGATTGGCGCGCGAGCGCGCCGGATGCGGGTGGGCGTAGATCAGGGCGATCAAGATGACTCCTCGGCAGTCGGCGCGACTTCTCGCCAGGTCCGGCGCGCGCGACGCACGAGCACGGCTTGCCCGCCGGCCGTCACTGCGTCCTCGGCGGTTCGCACATCGCGGCTTCAATGGCGTTGAGCGGAGTATACCGCGCGATCCTGGTCGAGAAAGGAGCGCCCCTCGCGGCGCGCTAGCCGGTTCGGATGGGCCGGGCGGGCCGCGTGTTTTCTTGCGCGGCATGCTTTCTGTTAAGCTTGCCGCGAACACGTCGTGGCGATTCGGGCAATAGTCCCCGCTCAGCCCTGTACAGCAACTTTCCGATCGCCGCCCATGTTCGACAACCTGCGAAAATTTGCCGCCGCTTATGCCGTGGCAATCGGTGGAATTCTCCTCACCTGTCTGTCGTCGTGGAACGTGCGTCAGGAGTTGCAGACCAGCCACTACAAGGAATTCCAGTGGGCCGCCGGCGACCGCATCCAGTCGGTGCGCGCGGTGGTCGACCAGGGCCTTGACGCGCTGCTCGAGATCCGGGGCTTGTTCTACGCGGCGCAGGGCGTCGACGAGAAGGAGTTTCTCGTCTTTACCGATGCGATCCTCAAGCGGCGCCCGTACATCGACAGTCTGCTCTGGGTGCCGATTTCGCCACCGACTGGCGACGCCGCCTCGCCGGCCCCGACCGGCAGTGCGCCGGCATCGCTGCTGGAAGGGGGCGAGGGAGTTTCAGGGGGCGAGCGGCGCTCGCCGATGCCGGTGCTGCTCGCCTCGTCGCGCGCCGGCTCCGGCGTTTGGAAGGGTGTCGACCTGAATACCACCGGCGAGTTGGCGGATCTGCTGCAGCGTGCCCGGGAGAGCGGCAATATCGCCGTCAGCGCGCGCATGAAAGTGCCGCGCGCGGGCCGCGGTGATGCTGCGCACGTGATCCACGCGGCACTTCCGGTCTATGCGCCGGACAACTCCGGCCGTCCCGTCGTCGGCGTACCGCCCGGTGGGCCGGCTGAACTCCTGGGTTTCGTGGTCGGCATCTACGATATCGAGGAACTGGTGCATGTCGCCATCAGCCTGCTCGAGCCGCGTGGCGTTGAGGTCCTCGTGCGCGACGACTCGGCGCAGGGCGACGCGCAGTTCCTCCACTTCTACGCGAGTCGCCTGGAGCCGGGCGCCTCGCCGACGGCCAGCGGACTGTTGCCGGCCAACGATGAAGATCAACCGCGTTTGGTGGTGACGATTCCGGTCGGCGACCGGAACTGGTCGATCACCTGTGTCGCCACGCATACCTTCCGCAGCGCGGAGGCCTTGACCGAGGCACACTGGTCGGTGCTCGTCGGCGGCATCCTGTTCACCGCCCTGCTCAGCTTCTACCTGGTGCACAGTCGCCGGCAACTGGACAAGCGGATTCAACTGACGCAGACCATCTACGAGCGCGAGGAACTGTTTCGCCAGTTGGCGGAAACGGTCGATGTCGTCTTCTGGGCAACCAACGCCGACGCCACGCGCCTCGAGTACATGGGCCCCGCTTTCCGGCAGATCGCGGGACCGGGAGCGCAGCTCGGCAGCACCGCGCCGTCGCTGATGCTCGATGTCTTTGCCGCCGACGACCGGCGCATCCTCGTCGAAGCCATCGGCCGGCTGCGTGCCGAGGGCCGGCGGTTCACGGTCGTCCTGCCGGTGTCGGCTGGCGATCGGGGTGTGCGCTGGCTGCGCGTCTGCGGCTTCCCGGTGTGCGAAACGAGCAGCGAACTGAGTCGCATCGTCGGCTTTTTCGAGGACATCACCGAACACAAGCTGGCCGAGGATGCCCTGCGCGACTCGGAAGCGAAATTGCGCACCCTGTTCAACCATTCGCCGGATCTCATCTTCACCGTGGACGCCGAGGCCAACATTCTGCTCACCAATCGCCCGCTGCCGTATCCGGTGGGCGGCTCCGGCGAGAAGCGCTCCGAGCGCATTCTGCCGCCCGACGTCCGCGACGCCTATCTCAAGAAGCTGCGCCACGTCTTCGCCAGCGGGCGAGTAGACCATTGCCAGTACACGTCGAGCGACGCCACCTGGTGGGAAGTCCGCATGGTGCCGATCAGTTCGGCCAACGCGGTGATGGCAGCCATGGTGGTGATCACCGACATCACCGAAAACCGGAAGCTGCAATGGCAGGCCATCCGCAGCGCGCGCCTGGCCTCGCTGGGCGTGCTGTCGGCCGGCATCGCGCACGAAATCAACAACCCCAACCACGCGATTCTGGCGAATGCCTCGCTGCTGGCCCGCATCTGGCAGGATGCGATGCCGATTCTCGAGGAGTATGAGCAGGAGCAGGGCGACTTTCTGCTGGCCGGGCTGAGCTTCGCGCAGGCGCGCGAGGTCATTGCGCGAGGCATGCGCGACATTGGCGACAACGCCAAACGCATCCGCAAGATCGTCGATAATCTGAAGCACCTGGGCAAGCAGGATCGCGGGCACATGGATGAACTGGCCGACATCGGCAAGATCCTGCAGGCGGTGGTCACCCTGCTCGATGCGCGCATCCGCAAGCACACCGACGCGTTTTCGCTGGACTTGCCGGCGGCTCTGCCGGCGGTCAGGGGCAACGTGCAGCAGTTGGAACAGGTGTTCATCAACGTCATCGTCAATGCCCTCGAGGCGCTGTCTGAACGTAGCCGCGGCGTCCGGGTTTCCGCTGCGACCGACCGGGCTGGCAACCGGGTGGTCGTCCAGGTGGAGGACCAGGGGAGAGGCATCGGCGAAGACGTGATGGTCCGCATTGGCGATCCCTTCTTTACCACCAAGGCCGAAAGCGGCGGTACGGGGTTGGGTCTGTCGATCTCGTCGTCGATCGTCGAGAGGCACGGCGGCGTGCTGCGCTTTGAGTCGAACAGTGATCTGGGGACGACGGTGAGCATTGACTTGCCGGTCAGCAAGGAGGAGTGAATGAAAGAGAAGCCGTTTGCCAGTCTTCCCGTTTTTCTCGTCGATGACGACACCTCGGTCCTGCACGCCTCGGCGGCGGTGCTGCGCAGCGCCGGGGTGACGGCGATCCGCATGGTGGACGACAGTCGCGAACTGCTGCCGGCGCTCGAGGAGCAGCCGGCGAGTGCCGTTCTGCTCGACCTCTTCATGCCGCACATTACCGGCAACAAACTGCTCCCCGACATCGTTCATCTCTATCCGGAGGTGCCGGTAATCGTCATGACGGCGGCGCAGGATGTGGAGACCGCCGTGCGCAGCATGAAGGAGGGCGCTTTCGACTACCTCGTCAAGCCGGTCGAGGAAAGCCGGCTGATCGCGAGCGTCCGGCACGCGCTCGAAGTGCACTCCTTGCGCCGACAGATGGGCGTCCTGAAGCACTATCTGCTGTCCGACTGCCTGCAGAACAACGAGGCGTTTGCCGGCATCGTCACCAACAGTCGCAAGATGCGCGCGCTCTTCCAATACCTCGAGGCGGTGGCCGTTTCCGCCGAGCCGGTGCTGATCTCCGGCGAGACCGGCGCCGGCAAGGAGATGTTCGCGCACGCCCTGCACAAGCTCAGCGGCCTGGGCGGGCAGTTCGTGCAGGTCAATGTCGCCGGCCTCGACGACACCCTGTTTTCGGATACGCTGTTCGGACACAAGAAGGGTGCTTTCACCGGCGCCGACCAGGCCAGGCCAGGGCTCATCGCACAGGCGGCGGGCGGCACGCTGTTCCTCGACGAGATCGGCGATCTCTCGATGGCCTCGCAGGTCAAGCTGCTGCGCCTTCTCCAGGAACACATGTACTTCCCACTCGGCTCCGACGTCGCGCGCCCGAGCGATGCGCGCGTCGTCTGCGCGACCAACTGCAATCTGGCGCAGATGATGCGCCAGAACCAGTTTCGTTCGGATCTCTTTTTTCGCCTCTCGGTACACCAGATCGAGGTGCCGCCGCTGCGCCAGCACAAGGAAGACATTCCGCTACTCTTGCAGCACTTTCTCGATGAGGCGGCAGCATCGATCAACAAGCCCGCACCCGAGCCGTCGAACGAGTTGATCACGCTGCTCTCGAACTATCACTTTCCCGGCAATGTCCGCGAACTGCGGGCAATGGTCTTCAACGCCATGGCGCTGCATCGCGGTGGTTCGGTGCTGGCCATGGACAGTTTCCGGCAGGCCATCCAGAAACAGCAGAAGGCGGGAGCGGAGCACGCAACGAGCGAGCCGGAGGACGGCCTGCCGGTGGTGATCCCGGGGCGCTTTCCGACGCTCGACGAGGTCGAGGAGGCGCTGGTCAACGAGGCTCTCAAACGCGCCAAGGGCAATCAGGGCGTTGCCGCCACCCTGCTCGGGCTCTCGCGTCCGGCGCTCAATCGGCGCTTGGCACGGCGCGCGCTGCAAGCGTAGGCGGCAGCCGGGCACACCGCCTGCCCCTATCCGGCGGGTTGCGGCGAAAGGCCGCCGCTGCGGCGCGCGCCGGTCCGCGATCCGGGGAGCGGCGAATCCTCGGGGTGTAACGTTGTGCATCGGTGATGCGATCCCGGAAAAGCCGCCAAGCCTCTGGTCTAACAAGGAAAGCACTCCGTATCCGGCGGTTCGTCGGGGTCTGGATGTGCGTTTTGTCACACCCCATCGGCGCCTGCTCTGGCGCCTGGAATCCCGTGTAATGAACTGATTTCCCGACTATCGCGCATAGTCAGCGCTTTTGGCACAAAAAATGCTTACGTCACCAGACTCGATATCGCCGGCTGCCGCCGCTGCAGGCCACTAGCGATCATCGGAATGCGGCAATGGGGGCCGCAGTCGAGGCGCTGGCAATGGGGGGATTTCGGTTGACTGCTGACGGGGGTTGCATGAACGGGCGGGTGTCGGGCGTTGCCCCGGAGCTTCGTCGTTTGCCGTCGACAGCACGACCCGGTGGTCGGCGGCCGCTTTGTCGCGCCGCTTCCCGCGACCCAGGCGACAGCCCTTGCTCCCTGCGCTGCATCCTCTGTTGCTCGACCGGCCCGCTTGTGCTCGCCGCGAGCTTGTACAAGCACCGAGCAGCCTGTATCGACAAGGAGGATCCCGAGGGTCGGAAACCCCTTCACACCGAAAGTCGGGGCGATTCGGTCAGGCGCACTTCGCAGTTTGCGGATTGTCCCGCCAGCCGCGCTGCCACCCATTACAACAACCACAGGGCCGCTTGATGAGCACATTACTGATACTGACGATCGCGACTGTCGCCATCGTCCTCTTTTTCGACTATACCAATGGCTTCCATGACGCGGCCAACATCGTCGCGACGATCATTGCCTCGCGGGCGATGACGCCCATACAGGCGGTGATCATCGTCGGCACCTTCGAGTTCCTCGGGCCCCTGCTCGGCGGCACGGCAGTCGCCAATACCATCGGCAAGTTTGTCACCCTGGGCGATGTGCAGGCCGTTCTTTCGCTGGCCATCCTGATCAGTGGGCTGGTCGGCGCCATCGTCTGGAATCTGGCGACCTGGTATTTCGGTATCCCTTCGTCTTCGTCGCACGCTCTGGTCGGCGGACTGATTGGCGCTGTGGTCGTGTCTGCCGGACCGGACAACGTCGTCTGGGGTTTCTCGCAACTGATGCACGGCCAGATGACCGGAATCATGAAGGTGCTGGCCGCCCTGATCCTTTCGCCACTGATCGGTTTCTGGGCGGGTTTCCTGATCCTGCGGTTGATGCAGGTCCTGCTCTTTGCCGCCAAGCCGTCGGCCAATACCGGGCTGCGCTACGCGCAGTTCGTCACGGCCGCCGGTCTGGCTTTCTCGCATGGCGCCAACGATGCGCAGAAGAGCATGGGCATGCTGACGCTGGCCCTGCTGTTGGGCGGTTTCATCCCGACGTTCGAAGTCCCGTTCTGGGTGATGCTGGCCTGCGCCACGGCGATCACCCTCGGCATCCTCTCGGGTGGCTGGCGGATCGTGCGCACGCTCGGCTTCGCGATCTACCGAGTGCGGCCAATCCACGCACTGAGTTCCCAACTGACTTCGGCGATCGTCATCCTGACGGCATCGGTGATCGGTGCTCCCGTATCGACAACCCACGTCGTCGCCACGTCGATCATGGGCATCGGCGCTTCCGAGCGACCGAACGCCGTCCGTTGGAAAAAGGCGAAGGACATCGCCATCACCTGGGTCATCACCATTCCCGGCTCGGCACTGGTTGCCATCCAGACATTCGCTCTCGTCAATCTCTTTCTCGGAAAGGCCTAATCATGTCGAACGTAAGCGTCGCAAAAACCTCCATCACTCGCCGCATCCTGCATCGGGTCTTCCCGAAAGTACCGAATTTCTTCGCGCTGCTGGCCGAGCAGAGTGCGCACGTGGACGTCAGTGCCGGTCTGCTCGCCGAGTACATGGGCGCTGACAGTTCGCAGGCCGCGAAGAAGATCGTCGAGGCCGAGTACGAGGGTGACCGGCTCAAGATCCGCAACCTGACGCTGCTCAACGAGGCCTTCTCGACGCCGATCGATCGTGAAGACCTGCACCGGGCGATCATCAATCTCGACGAGATCATCAATAGTTGCAAGTCGATCGTCGTCGAGATGGATTCCGCCGTACTGGCCCTGAAGCCCGACAAGTATTGCCTGGAGATGGCCGTACACCTGAAGTCCGGGGTCGAGGCGGTTTCCGCGGGCTATGGCCGCCTGGGGAGCGATCCGAAACTGGGTCGCGCCGATGCGGAAAAGGCCGACAAGGCCGTCCGCAACCTGACGAGAACCCACCGCCGCGCACTGGCGGAGCTTTTTCAGGATACCGATTTCCACAACATCTTTCGCCGCAAGGAAATCTATAACGAACTGAGAGGCGCCGGCGACCGCCTTAACGTCTGCAACAGCACGCTGCTGGACATCGTCGTCAAGCTCTGCTGAGGCATCCCCCTTGCCGTTGTGATCCGGCTCGCGGGAGCGAACGCGGCAGCCTTGCCAGCGTGCGAATCCCGTGGCCGCTTCCGTCCCGGTCGGGCTGGCGCGCGCGCCGCCTGCCGGGAGCATTGCACCCCGTTTTCACAGCCTTGCCAGCCCTCCCGCCGTTGGCGTCAGCACGGCGCCCCCATGGCGCCGCCAGCACGCGTTGAGCCCCCAGCGGCTGGCGTCGACCGGCCGTTGCCGACACGACTCGGCGCCCCTTCAGTGGCCGCCAGGTGTAACGTTTTCCGATTCCGTGAGGCCTCGTTCCGGCGTGCTAAGTAACTGTTTCGCATGGCAGATGAAGGTCGCCAAGGCAGCTCGGCGACCTTCCCGAGTGCATTTTGTTGCACCCGGCAGGCAATCGGACAACGTCTCGGTAGGAGCACTAGCAATGTTGATTTATAACGAGTATTTGTGACATCTTGAGTGTGGCACGATTGCTGCTTTTCTCTAGGAAACGGGGCCTACAGACGCCGGTCTGCGATTTACGGCAGTTTTCTCAAGGGCCTTTTGACGTGGCTGGAATGTCAGTCCAATCCTCAGGAGCTTACAGATGGGCATCGAAACCGCACTCAATCTTTCACTCACCCCAGGCGTCGCCAGCCGGCTGGCCAGGCACCCGCTGCTGACCGATGCCAAGCCGATGCGCGAAAAGGTCACCAGTACCTACTACGACACCCCCGATCTGCGGCTGCAGCGCGAGAGTGTCGTGGTGAGCGATCGGAAGCGAGGTTCCACGCGCCTGTCATCGGTCAGCCGGCTGGCCCAGTCTGGGATCAGGCAGGCGGGGCATCGCGAATGGCCGCTTGCCGGGGCGCCGGGGGAACTCGACTTCTCACATGTCGCCGATCATGGCTTGCGGCAGTGGTTGGAGTCGGTACGCGAGGATCTGCGGCCGGCATTCACGACCAGCGTTACGCGCAGCGCCTGGCTGTTGGAACCCCGCGCAGGGGTGCGCATCGAACTGGCTCTGGACCGTGGTTGGATCGAGGCCGAGGGCCGGCGCCAGCCGATTTGCGAACTTGGCCTGGAACTGCTGTCAGGCGGCGTTGCCGACCTGTTTTCGGCCGCCGGCGAGTTGCAGAGCGATCTGTCGCTGCACCCGGAGACCACCAGCCTGTCGCAGCGCGGCTATCGCGTGTTGTCGGAGCAGTCCTTGCAGGTGGTCAAGGCGCCGCCGGTGGTCATCGACGCCGAGATGACGGCGATTGGCGCCTTTCGTACCATTGCACGCTCCTGCGTAAGGCACCTGCAGAGCAATGAGCAAGGGGTGCGCGAGAGCGACAATCCGGAGTTCGTCCATCAGGCACGCGTCGCCATACGCCGCCTGCGTTCAGCAATTCGCGTCTGGAAGCCTCTGCTCCCGGAGGAATTCGTGAGCAACTTCGATCCGCTCTGGCAGACGCTGGCCAGGCAACTCGGTGAGACGCGCAACTGGGATGTCTTCGTGGGCGACACCCTGCCGGCGATCGCCGCCGCCTTTCCTGCATGTGGCGAGGTCGACCGCCTGTCGCACTACGCGCGCCGGCGCTGCACGATCAACCGTCAGGCCGCCCGTAGCGCGCTCAAGTCGGTCGACTATTCGCGTCTGCTGCTCGAATTCACGGCGGCCGTCTTGGCTCTCCCCGTCGAGGGCGAGGCGCGCCGGGTCGATGCTTTTGCCCCGCGCTGTCTCGACAAGCGCGCCAAACAGGTCAGGCATCTGGCGGACGAGGCCCTGCAGGGCGACGCCACGGCTCGCCACAGCCTGCGCGTCGCCTACAAGCGCCTGCGCTACGCGCTCGAGTTCTTCGCGCCGCTGTTCCCCGGCGAGCTCCTCCGCCACTACCACGTGGCGGCAAGCGGCCTGCAGGAACTGCTCGGGCGACTGAATGATCTGGCGGTGGCCTCCGAATTGATTACCGAGGCGCTTCCCGGCGAGCACGGCGATGTCCTTCGCTGCTGGCTGGCTGGCCAGACCGACTCACTCCTGCCCGAGTTCGTTGTTGCTGTTACGTCCGCCCCTAAACGGGATTGAAGGGCTTTGAATATCGCGCGTACTTTGAGCAGGAAGATCGAAGGATCTCCTGAGCGAAGGCGGAATGAAGAAGGACGGAGAAGGGCTGGAACACCTCTGCTATCGTGGGAAGTTATCGAGACGACCGAGATAGAAAAGAGCCCAGCCCATGCAACGAATTGTAGCCGGCATCACCACGCTTGAGCAGCACGTTGAGACGACTCAAAAGGCCGCTGAAGTGTATCGACCGAAGTCGTGCCCGCACTGCGGGCTGGGAGTGGTCCATCAGCATGGTCACTATGAGCGAAAGGCCGACCGCCGAGCCGTGCCGCCACGGCTCAACCCGATCCCCATCCTTCGCTACCGTTGTGCCGGATGCCGACGCACGTGTTCGCGCCTGCCGGAATGTATCGCACCGCGACGCTGGTATGACTGGTCGGTGCAACAGCAAGTCCTGCAGCAGCGGCTGAACGGCGCGGCAGAGCACCCCGGCGGTCCACCTGACCGGCACACGGGCGCGCGCTGGTGGAACTGGTTGCAGGAGCGGGGAAAGGACTTTGTGTTTCACCTGCGCGTGCGCTTTGCCGAACTCGGCCGGGCCGTTGACACGCACGGCTTTTGGCACCAGGTGTTCAACAGCCTGGGTCTGCCGCGGGCCATGTTCTGGCTCGATCAAGAGATGAGCGTCCCATGATTTCCTGACACCGAGCGAGTGGCGGACGGTGGGGACCCCGCCCGGGCGGGGTCCCCACACAGTTTGCTCGTGGCATTATTTCGGCCCTTTTGTTTTGATGACGACTCCCATTCACCCCGAGGAGTCGTCATGAATCGAATCAATCCGATCGCCTTGTTTCGCCTGTCCGTCCTGGGTTCGCTGACCAGCCGGGAACGGCTGGATCACGGCGAATTGCAGCAGACCATCCGCGCCCTGGCCGAGCGCGAATACACCATTCCCGGCACGCGTCGGCGCCATGTTGCCGAGAAGACGATTCAGGGCTGGTATTACACTTACCTTGCCCAGGGCATCGATGGCCTGACACCCAAGACCCGTATCGACCGCGGGCAATCGAAGCTATCGCAAGCCATTCAGACCGCGATCCTTGCCGCGAAGCGCGACAACCCGCGCCGCTCGATCCGTCAGATTCGCCAGTTGCTCGAAGCCACCGGAACGGTGGCTCGCGGCAGCCTGTCGCGCTCGACGGTCCACCGGCTGCTGCAACAGCACGGCCTGTCGCGGATCAGCGGCTCGGCCAGCCTGCCCGAGGAGAAGCGCAGCTTCGTCGCCGCTTCCGCGGGCGCCATCTGGTATGGCGATGTGATGCACGGTCCCCGCGTGCCTCACGAGGGCAAGCTCGTCAAGGGGTATCTCGTCTCGCTGTTCGACGATGCCTCACGTCTGGTGGCTCACAGCGCTTTCTGCCCCGGCGAAACGGCGCTCGACATCGAAGGGGTGCTCAAGCAGGCGCTGCTGAAGCGAGGCATCCCGATCAAGCTCGTCGTCGATAACGGCGCGGCCTACCGCGCTGAGACCCTGCAGGGGATCTGCGCCCGCCTGGGCATTCACCTGATCTATTGCCGGCCCTATGCGCCCGAGGGCAAGGGCAAGTTGGAGCGCTGGCACCGGACCTGCCGCGACCAGTTCCTGTCGGAACTCGACGAGCGCCACATCAACAGTTTCGAGGACCTCAATGCGCGTCTCTGGGCCTGGCTGGAGCGGGTCTATCACCATACGCCGCATGCCGGCCTCGACGGGATGACGCCGCTCGCGCGCTACCAGCAGGATTTGTCGAAGATTCGTTCGCTGGGAGCGCTGGCCGCGCAGCTCGATGCCTTGTTCCGGTATCGCGTCAGCCGTCGAGTCAGGAAGGATGGCACGGTGTCGTATCAGGGGGCGCGCTTCGAAGTGCCTTTCGAACTCTCCGGCAAGACGGTGTGTCTGGTCGTCGATCCGCATAGCGGGGCGGTCATCGAGGTCGAGGACGAGCACGGCAAGGGGATCGGCGCCGCGACCCCGCTCGATGCCCTGGGCAATCTCGATCGCCAACGAAATAAATCCGACCCGACAGACGCCGCTCCCGCCTCGCCGTCTGGCCCGAATCTGATCGAACTCACCTATCGTCAGTATTACGACCGCAAAGGAGACTGAAGATGTATCTGCAACACTTTGGTCTGCGCCATCCGCCTCTGGGCAAGGACGCCGCCGAGCTGTGGGATGACGGTGCGCTGGCGCAACTCGCCGAGCGCTTCCAGTGGCTTCTGCAATCGCCGGGCCTCGGCCTGCTGACCGGCGAGGCCGGCGTGGGCAAGACGGCCGCCTTGCGCCTCGTGACCGCCAAGCTCAATCCGCATCGCTACCAAGTCATCTACCATGCCGAGACCGATTTCGGACGGGCAGACCTTTACCGGTGCCTGGCCCAATCCCTCGGCCTTCAGCCGAGTTATCGTCGCGCCCAACTGTGGCGCGACATCAAGGCGCATATCCATCATCTGGCCGACGCCAAGCAACTTCTGCCGGTCTGGATCCTCGACGAGGCGCAGAATCTGCCACCCGAATTCTTCCGCGATTTCCCCGCTTTTCTCAACTTCGCCTTCGATTCGCGCGATCTCATCACTGTCTGGCTGGTCGGTCACCCGATCCTCGCCCAAACCCTCGAACGGGCGTCTTACGCCGCACTCGCCGGCCGCATCCAGGCACGCGTGCATCTGCGACCGGTGCTCGAACGCGAGCGCTTTGCGCAACTCGTCGGCCATGCCCTCAAGAGCGCCGGGTGTGCGCATACCCTGCTCACCGATTCCGGCCTGGAACTCCTGCGCCAAGCCAGCAAGGGCCTGCCGCGCCACGCCGGGCGCATCCTGCGCACCGCCATGCGTCTGGCGGTGCCGCGCGCACTCAATCATTTGCCCGACGATCTGCTGCAAGCGGCTATCGAGGAGTTGCGATGAAACGCCGCCCTCACTCCCTCTTCCCCGACGGCCTCTCCGACGAAAGTGCGGCGGCGATCAGCGAGTTCCTTCACCAACTCGCCGCTGCTTGTGAGGCCCGCTACCTCGTCCAGCTTCGCCGCCACCGCAGCCGTCAGATGAACCTCTACGATCCCGAAGCCCCTTGGAGAATACCTCCAGGCGAGCCCTTCTAGCCCTCTCGTCCCACGCTGACGCCGGAACCTCTTCTTCCGGCGTCAGCGTGGGACTTTGCCATCATCTCAACCTCGAATGGCTCGGGTTGAAGAGTTCCAGATATCGCGGGACGTAACAGTTGCCCTGAACGACTTCCACGGGCATGCGGTACCGTGGCGCAATCAGTGACACCACAGTCGGCAGCCCGCCAGGAATGGCGTGGCGTCCTGGCGCTTCGCGCCACGGTCTGCTGAGTCAAGCGGCGCTCGCCTGCCTGCCAATTTTTCGCCTTGGCCAGCCATTCCGGTTGGCCGAGGGGCAGGGCGGGTGCGTGTGCCGAGCGCCTGGTTCGGCGTGCTCTGTGCAGGCCGCGGACGCCCACTGTGTGCATACGTGCATTCGCGCATCCGCGCACTCGCGGCTCTCCTGCCGCAGCATCCTCTGATTTGACAAGCGACACGCCTGGCGGCTCGCGGCGACCAGCCGCTGGCCGGCGCCTGGCGTTTGCCGCGGCCCGGCGGCGGCTCGGGGCGACGCGCGGGGCCTGCGTGCGCGGCTGCCGGCTTTGTCCGGCAGCCGTCACTCATCGCGGTGTAACGTGCTGTGTTTCGCTGCCAATTCCGTGATTTTGACGTAAGGCCATGGTATAACGAAGAAATGTGGCTTGTCGCCGGCCTCCGGGGCGGCGGCGGCGCACATTTTGTTGCACCCCAGCAAAGGCGCGGGAGCCTGGAGTTGCTCGCCTAGCACGCTGATTTTATTGGCAGAGTGTTGGCGATCCCCAGATGGCACGCTTACTGCTTAAAGAAAACCAGCAGAGAACTGCCTCCGCGACTGGCCCAGCCCGGAAGCCAATTCTCGATCGGTTCAGTGGCGAGGAGTTGCTTCAGATGACGATTCGACCAGCGATCATTGCCGCAGACAACAGGTGAATACCGTGACACTCCTCCCCGTTTCGCAAGTGGTGCTCCGCGCCGCCCAGCCGTTGCCAGGCGCTGTCGATTTGCCGGACTTCCTGACGATGATCGGCAAGCAGGCCGGCATGGTGGTGGGCGTGGCCAGAATGGTGGGCGAGATCGTGCAGGGCAGGGAGTCCGCGCATTCTGTTCGCCTGCTCGAACTGGAACAGCGCTGTGAGGAACTCCAGCGACGCCACCAGACGGCCGCGCGTTCGCTGCTTGAGACGAGTTCCGGCGTCGAGGATGTCCGCGGAACGATCGAACTCCTGAACCGCGCGGCCGTTCGGCTATTCCAGGCGGCTCGTGGGTGCCAGCAGTTGCGTGCCGTTCCTGCCGAAGTGAGTCGCCGCATGCTGGCGGTGGTTCAGGCGGCGGCCGAGAGCCTGCAGCATGGCTACGGTCGGCTGGCGAATGGCTCGCCGACCGCGGAGTCGGATGCCGATGATGCGATCGCGAGCAGGCACGTGCTTGGCAGCTATCGGGTGTTGGCCCTGCAGGAATTGCTGGCCGTCGAGTGCCGGGATTTGTCGCGGCCGACAGGCGGTGTCGTTGGCGCGCCGGGTGCGCGTGCCGGTGAGGCGACCTTCTGGTTCGCCGAGCTCTATGGCTATCTGAACGACGTTGCCCAGGAACTTGCCGGGGCAGGAACCATATTGAAGAAGTGGTCGCAGCGATTGTCCGGCGCGGCGTGCGAGTGGGCGGCGAGAACCGATGAGCGCCAGTGGGCGCTAGCGCATCGCTGCGTTGCCGGCTGACATGAAGACCGTGCCAACCAATACAGGAGCTGGCAGCACCGGGCAGTCCCGCCCAGGCTGGCCCGCATCCGGTTTTTTTCATCAAGCAGGAGAAGTCATTGTGGAAACTCAAATGCACGTGGCGCCGAGGCCCGCCATGTCGAGGCCGGGCGAGAGCGATCTGGACAGCTATCTGGATGCCATTGACGACGCGACGACCATCTTCCGGTCAGCGGTCGATGTCTACCTCGCCAACGGCCCCGATGGCGCGTGCTGGCAACAAGCCAAGCGGATCTCCGAACAGCTGCGCAGGCTCGACGACATGCAGCAGGAGATCGAGATGGCTGTCCCGACCCAGACACCTGTCGGCGGGCTGCTGGCCGAACTGATGGACCCGCTTACCGGCGTCGGTCGTCTGCTCAAGGACATGAAGCGGCAAGTCACCGGTTTCGCGATCGAGTCCGGCTTTTCCGGGCCTGGCCGCCGCGTCCCCGCGCATCTGGTTCCGGAGGTACAGGAACTTGCCGACGAGGTTTGCGCCGCCGTCGATGCGCTGGTAGACGACTGCCGAGCAAGCATGCCGTGGGCCGAGCCGGCGAAGCCTGGCCATGCCGAGCGGAGCGTCACCTGGTACGAGGGCCAGGCCGACCGGCTGTCGTCGCAACTGATCAGGAAGATCTTCACCGATGAGGTTCTGGACGTGGAAAGCCAACTGCCGCTGGCGCAGCTCATCGAGGAAATCGACCGTGTTGCGGACTACGCCGAGTCCATCGACCGGGAAGTCCGGAGCGGCCGTATGGACGCCACGTCCGGTGTGGGTGGCAGGGATTCGCACTGAGAACTGACGGGTCGATAGCCTGCGCCATTGGCGCGGGTGGGCAGCCGGACGCGGCCTTGCGACAAGGCCGCGTTTCATTTCGTCCACGGGCCGCCCGGCAGGGGAAGGGCGGTGGTCGAGTTGCCGCGTCGCGGAGTGGATACCCCGGGGCGGTCGGCGGCGCGGGTCGCTTCCTGCAATCCCGGGATGCGCTTGGGGCCGGTCGGGCTTCATGGCAGCGGGTGCTCCGCCGGGAGATGCTGATGTCGTCTGAAGACTGAAGAGAGAGGGGGGACTGTGGAACTGACGATGAAGTTCAGGAACGACAAGTTGGTCGGCGATTTCTGGGGAGGACTGGCGGCGATGCTGGTCGCCCTGCCTTCGGCGATTGCCTTTGGGGTGACGATCTATGCCTCGATTGGCCCGGCTTACGCCGGCCTGGGGGCGTTGGCGGGGATTCTCGGGGCGACCGCGCTGGGTCTGGTGGCACCGGCGCTGGGCGGCACCAATCGCCTGATCACGGCGCCCTGTGCACCGGCAGCGGCGGTTCTCTCGGCCTTTGCCATCGAGTTGGTGCAGCACGGCGTGGCGCCGGCGTCGATTGTCCTGATGTTGACTGCCCTTGGCCTGGTCTCCGGGTTGGTGCAGTTGTTCCTCGGTTTCATGGGGATCGGCAGCCTGATCAAGTACATCCCGTTTCCGGTGGTCAGCGGCTATCTCACCGGCGTCGGTCTGATCATCATCGGCAGTCAAATCCCCAAGTTCCTCGGCGCTCCCGGCGGCACATCCTGGTGGCGGGCCCTGATCTCGCCGGAGCTGTGGCAGTGGCAGAGCGCGGTCATCGGCGCCGTGACGGCGGCGGTCATGCTAGGCGCACCGCTGGTGACACGGGTGGTGCCGGCGGCGATTCTCGGCCTGCTGGCCGGGGTGCTCACCTACTTCGGGCTGGCCTATGGGGTCGATGAGCAACTGCTGGTCAGCGAAGGCAACAAGTTGATCATCGGACCACTGGGCGGCACGGCGTCCAGCATGCTCGCGGCGATCACCGGTCGCTGGAGCGAAATCGGCGAGCTCAAGCTGAGCCAGATCGCCAGCCTGCTGGGAACGGCGTTTACGCTGGCCGTGTTGTTGTCGATCGACACTCTGAAGACCGCCGTCGTTCTCGACGCCCTGACCCGCGGCCGCCACGATTCCAACCGCGAACTGGTTGCCCAGGGTCTGGGCAATGTCGCTTCGGCGTGTGCCGGCGGCATGCCGGGGGCCGGTCAGATGGGCGCGACGCTGGTCAATCTGGCGAGTGGCGGCCAGACGCGCGTCTCCGGGGTCATCGAGGGCGTCCTCTCGCTGATCGCCTTCCTGGCGCTGGGAACGTTCATCGCGTGGATTCCGGTGGGTGCGCTCGCCGGCATCCTGATCGTCGTCGGGATCCGCATGATCGACCGCCACAGCCTGCATCTCCTGGAGTCGCCGTGGACCCTCTTCGACTTCATCGTCATCGTTGCGGTAGTCGCCGTGGCGGTTGGCTACAGTCTGATCGCCGCATCGGGAGTCGGGATCGCCCTGGCGATGTTCCTGTTCATCCGCGAGCAGTTGAGCAGTACGGTGATTCGCCGCAAGATCGACGGCGCCAGCCGGTTCTCGAAGCGGGTGCGCCTGCGCCATGAAATGGAGCTGCTCGAGAAGCGGGGAAGCGAGACGGCGATCCTGGAACTGCAGGGCAGCCTCTTCTTCGGGACCAAGGACCAGTTGTACACGGCGCTGGAACCCGAACTCGCCCGCCGCACCTACATCGTCCTCGACATGCGGCGGGTGCAGTCGGTCGACGTCACGGCGGTACATCTGTTGAGCCAGATCAGGGATTCGTTGATCGAACGCGATGCCTTCCTGATCTTCAGTAACTTGTCACACAGCTTGCCGAATGGCCGCAACATCGCCGAGTTCTTCGACCAGATGGAACTCACGACGATGACCGAGCATGTCAAGGTGTTTCCCGAACTCGATGACGCTGTCGAATGGATCGAAGACCAGATTCTTGGCCAGGGCCCGGCGGTGGAGGCCGAGGTCGCGGCGCTGGAACTCAACGATCTCGAGCTGTTCAGCGATCACAAGGAGGAAACCTTGATCGACCTCGAGGCCTGCCTCGAGCGACGTTCGATCAACAAGGACGAGAGAGTGTATTCGTTTGGCGACCCCGGCAACGAGCTGTACCTGATCCGCAAGGGCGCCGTCCGTATCACCCTGCCAGCGCAGGGGGAAACCGTAGGGCATCACGCGCTGACCTACGGGCGCGGCGACTTTTTCGGCGGCATGGCTTTCCTGTCGCAGATGACCCGCTTCAACGATGCCACCGCCCTTGCCGATACCGAGCTCTACGTCTTGCAGCGGGAGCAGTTCGAAAAACTCAGAGAAGAGCACAAGCGTCTTGCCTGCCACTTGGTCGAGGCGGTAGCCAAGGTGCTCGCCCTGAGACTACGCTACTCGGACAAGGAACTGATGGCCATGCAGGACTAGGCCATCACGCTCGGGTACTGCAAATGCAGCGTCGGGGTGTGGATGGGCGCGTGGCCGCAGCGGTCTTTCCGCCCCAGCCTGCCCGTCGGGAGGAGCATCTGGCGAGGTGGCTGCTGGTCCGCCGGCCGGAGCCACCCTGATTCCTGCGCGCGTCGCGGTAGCTGCAGCAATTGGGTTTATCATAACGGGCGCGCCAGAGGGTCACAGGTGGCGCCAACCATTGGGGGAGAACAAAAAATGTTCCAGCATATCCTGTTGCCAACGGATGGCAGCCAACTCTCGCGCGAGACCGCTGAACGCGCGGTCGCTTTTGCCAAGGCGGCCAACGCCAGCGTCACCGCCTTGTACGCAAGGCCGGTCGGGAACGCGGACAACTATGGCGATCTGGTCGAGCCAGCCGTCCTGGAACGACTGGTTTCGGGGTCGGAAGGGAAGTCCAAGGAGTATCTGGGTTTCGTCAAGAAGCTCTGCAAGGAAGCCGGCGTCGAGTGCACCGCGCTGTCGGTGGTCAGCGATACGCCCTGGGAGGCCATCGTCAACGTTGCCGAGGACAACAACTGCGACCTCATCTTCATGTCGAAGCACGGCCGCGGCGGTCTGTCCTCGCTGCTGCTGGGCAGTGAGACCTACCGGGTGCTGACGCACTCGAGCATTCCGGTTCTCGTCTATCGTCCGCCCGAGGTGGACGCGAGTCGCCGCAAGGCCAAGGAAAAGGCCCGGGACAAGGATCGGAAGAAGGCCTGAGCGAGGCGCCGCGCCTGCTCGACCTGCCCGGACGGCAGGGCGCCCGGGTATCTCCCGCGATGGCGACTCGGAGCCACCATCTCGCTGGTCGTCCCTGCCGAGGCTCGCCGTGACTCCCGCTTACTGGCAACAGGCCTCCGCCGAACTCGCACAGAGCGACCCGGTTCTCGCCGGGTTCGTCGAGCGCTTTGCCGGTACGGCGCTGGTATCGCGCGGCGACCCCTTCGTGACGCTGCTGCGCTCGATCGTCGGTCAGCAGATCTCCGTGAAAGCCGCAGACAGCGTCTGGGGACGCCTCCTGGCGGTCCTGCCGGTACCCGCGGCGACCGCACTCCTGGCCTGCGAGCCGGAAGCGCTGCGCCGTTGTGGTCTGTCGGTACGCAAGGTCGAGTATGTGATCGATCTGGCCCGGCGCTTCGCTGGGGGGGAGATCCACGTCAGCCACTGGGCGTCGATGCGTGATGCGGAGATCATCGCCGAGTTGACGGCGGTGCGCGGCGTCGGCGTGTGGACGGCGGAGATGTTTCTGATCTTCAATCAGCTGCGTCCCGACGTCTTTCCGCTCGACGATATCGGCTTGCAGCGCGCCGTGGGGATTCATTACCACGGCGGCGAGCGGCCGCCGCGACGCCTCCTCGCCGAGCACGGTGAGCGCTGGCGCCCCTGGCGTTCGGTGGCCACCTGGTATCTCTGGCGAAGCCTCGATCCGGTTCCCGTCGAGTACTGACCCAGCCAGCGTCGTCGCTGCGGCCGGGCGCAGGAGCGGCCTTTCGGGTTAGAATGGCGCGCTCTCGAAACAGCCCGCCTGCAAACACGGTCAGCCTTGATGAAAAACACCTTTCTCGATTTTGAACAGCCGATCGCCGACCTCGAAGGCAAGATCGAAGCCTTGCGCCTGGCGCAGGACGATTCGGCGCTCGACATCGCCGATGAAATCAGCCGCCTCGAGAAGAAGGGCCAGACGCAAACCCGGGAAATCTACGCCAAGCTCACCGCCTGGCAGGTTTCCCAGGTGGCTCGCCATCCGCAGCGGCCTTACACGCTCGATTACCTGCGCCTCCTGTTTACCGACTTCGAGGAACTGCACGGCGACCGCGCCTTTGCCGACGATCACGCGATCGTCGGTGGCCTGGCGCGATTCAACGGCGACCCGGTGATGGTGATCGGCCACCAGAAAGGGCGTGACACCAAGGAAAAGATCTTCCGCAACTTCGGCATGCCGCGTCCCGAGGGCTACCGCAAGGCCCTGCGCCTGATGCGACTGGCCGAGAAGTTCGCCATTCCGGTGATGACCTTCATCGACACCCCCGGTGCGTATCCCGGAATCGATGCCGAAGAACGCGGTCAGTCCGAGGCGATCGGCCGGAATCTATATGTGATGGCCGAGTTGAAGGTGCCGATCATCGTCACCATCATCGGTGAGGGCGGGTCGGGGGGGGCACTGGCGATCGGTGTCGGCGACGTCCTGCAGATGCTTCAGTATTCGACCTACTCGGTCATCTCGCCGGAAGGCTGTGCGTCGATTCTCTGGAAAAGTGCCGAGAAGGCGAGCGAGGCGGCCGAGATCATGGGCATTACCGCGCCGCGCCTGAAATCCCTCGGCCTGGTCGACCGGATCGTCAATGAGCCGACCGGCGGCGCGCATCGCGATCATCCGGCGATGGCAAAAAACCTCGGGAAGGCGCTGCGGGAATCCCTGCAGAAGCTCTCTGCGCTACCGACCGGCGAACTGCTGCAGGCGCGCCTCGATCGCCTGATGGCTTATGGCCGGTTCAAAGAGCAGCCCTTGCCCTGAGATCGCGCCGGAGACGGCGAGCAGTCGGCTCCAGCATACGCTTTCGGCATTTCTCGCAGCCCGCCTGGCACCGGGCGAACGTTTGTGCGTCGGCCTTTCCGGTGGGCGCGACTCGGTCGTCCTGCTGCATGCGCTCGATGGCCTGCGTGTACGGGGCCTTGTTGGCGCCCTTGCCGCCATCCACGTCGATCACGGCCTGAGTGCCAACGCCGGTACCTGGGCCGGTTTCTGTACCGAGTTCTGCCGACAATTGGGCGTGCCGCTCGACATCGTCCATGTCGAGGTGCCGCGCGACGACGGTGAGGGTATCGAGGCCGCCGCCCGTCGGGCGCGCCATCGTGTGTTTGCCGGTTGTTGTGCAGACTGGCTGGCGCTGGCGCACCATCAGGACGATCAGGCCGAAACGGTCCTCTTTCGCCTGTTGCGCGGGGCCGGGGTCGCGGGAGCCGCCGGCATGCCCGCCGAGCGGTCGCAGGCCGGCGGGCCACGCCTGATCCGGCCGCTGCTCGACGTGCCGCGAACGCTGATCGCCGGCTACGCCGCCGAGAATTCGCTGGTCTGGGTCGAAGACGAGAGCAACGCCGATTGCCGCTATCGCCGCAGCCACTTGCGCCAGGCCGTGCTGCCGCGCATCGAGGAGGCTTTTCCGGCCGCTGCGCGGACGCTGGCGCGCGCCGCCGGCCACTTTGCCGAGGCGGCGGCGCTGCTCGACGAACTGGCACAGGCCGATCGGGCGACCGTCGTCGCGGCAGGCGGGCGAATCGATCTTCTTCGTTTCAATGCCCTGCCGCCGGCGCGCGCGCGCAATCTCTTGCGCAACGAACTGTCGGCAGCCGGCTGGCGCGCGCCGGAAGCGCGCTGGCTCGACGAGGCGCTGCGCCAACTCGCGACGGTCGGCAGCGACTCGCAGACCTGCATCGCGACGCCGGACGGCGAGGTCAACGTGTATCGGCGCCAGCTGTACGTCTGCGCTCGGCGTCCGCCGCTTCCTGCGGGAGCCATTTTCTGGCTCGGCGAGGCGCGTCTGGCGTGGGGGGATCTGTGGGTCTCCTTCGTTCCCACCGTCGGCGCCGGTGTCAGCCGCCGCCTGCTGGCCGGCACGCGCGTCTGCCTGCGCTGCCGGCAGGGCGGCGAGCGCTTGCAGGTCGACGCGCGCCGACCGCGGCGGACGCTCGCCAACCTGCTGCAGGAGGCCGGCGTGCCACCGTGGGAGCGTGTGCGTTTGCCGCTCCTGTGGTCGGATGATCGGCTGATCTGGGTCGGTGGCATGGGCGTCGACGCGTCTTTCGCCTGTCGGGAGGGCGAGGCGGGAATAGTGGTCGCCTGGGAGAACGTGGCGCCTTGCACGGCCGCGAACGGAACGGCAGCGGGCTGATAGCCGGCGGGCGGACAGTCGACCGAATCGGCAGGCGATGCGACGAGGCCCCGTTGGGCTGAAAGCCCCTTGTTCCGTGTTGCGGGTTCGCATTCGTCCTATAATTTCGCGCTGATTGCTGCGCCGCAACAGTCAGCCGAATCGGCGGCAAAACCTCGCCTGGGGTGCTCTGATCGACCACGGCTGATGTTCGGCACAATCCGCCGTCACGGCTGACGCAGGCTGGCGTGAAGGGCTCGATCAACAATGGTGGGGAGGGAAAATGAGCGCAGCAATTGAGGCGCACGGTGAGCACTCGGGTCTGGCCGCCACCGCGCTGGCGGCAATGGGCGTCGTCTTTGGCGACATCGGGACCAGTCCGCTGTACACCATGAAGGAAGTGTTTGGTGGCCATCACCCGTTGGCGGTCACCCCGGAGAACGTGCTGGGGATCCTGTCGCTGGTCTTCTGGGCGTTGACGATCACGGTGTCGCTGAAATACGTCCTCTTCATCACCAAGGCCGACAACAAGGGCGAGGGCGGCATCATGGCGCTGACGGCGCTGGCTCTGCGCACCGCCAATGCTTCGCCGCGAGTCCTCTGGATGATGTCGGCGCTGGGGATCTTCGGCGCCGCGCTTTTTTACGGCGATGCGGTGATCACGCCGGCGATGTCGGTCCTTTCGGCGGTCGAGGGACTCGAAGTGGCGACGCCGCTGCTCAAGCCCTACGTGCTGCCGATTACCGTCGCCATCCTGATCGTGCTGTTCGTTTTTCAGCGGCACGGCACCGCAGCGGTCGGTGCGCTGTTCGGCCCGGTGATGATGTTCTGGTTCGCGACCCTCGGCCTGCTCGGCCTGTGGAACGTGATCCAGCATCCGTCCGTACTGGCCGCGATCAACCCCTGGTACGCCGTATCGTTCGGCATCGGGCACCAGGGGATGGCCTTCCTGGCCCTCGGTTCAGTGGTGCTGGCGATCACCGGTGGCGAGGCGCTGTACGCCGACATGGGGCATTTCGGTCGACGTGCGATCAAGTGGGCCTGGTTCTCCTTCGTCTTCCCGCTGCTCTACCTCAACTACCTCGGTCAGGGCGCGCTGATCCTCGACGATCCGACGGCGATCCAGAATCCCTTCTTCCTGCTGGTACCCAGTGAAATCCTGCTGATTCCGCTCGTCGTCCTGGCGACCATTGCCACCGTGATTGCCTCGCAGGCCGTCATTTCCGGCGCCTTTTCGCTGACCAGCCAGGCCATGCAACTGGGGTATTGTCCGCGTATCCGGGTCAACTTCACCTCGGAACGGGAAAAGGGCCAGATATACGTCCCCAACATAAACTGGCTGCTGCTGCTGACGGTGATCATCGTCGTCCTCGGTTTTCGCTCGTCGTCGAACCTGGCGTCGGCGTACGGCATCGCCGTCACGCTGACGATGATGATCGACACGATTCTCGCCTTCGTCGTCGTGCGTGCGCTGTGGAAGTGGAGTTGGCCGCGTGCGGCGCTGTTCCTGGTGTTCTTCGTCGTCGTCGATTTTGCCTTCTTCTCGGCCAACGTCATCAAGATCCTCGATGGTGGCTGGTTTCCGCTGGTGCTGGGCTTCTCGGTGTTTGCGCTGCTGTCGACCTGGAGGCTCGGCCGCCGACTGCTCTATGAGAAACTGCAGCAGGACTCGATACCCCTCGACGCGTTCATTGCCAGCCTCGCTGACGGTGGACCGCACCGTGTCGGCGGCACCGGCGTCTTCCTGACCGCCAGCCCGGAGGGTGTGCCGCGCGCGCTGCTTCACAACCTCTACCACAACAAGGTGTTGCACGAGCGGGTGGTGCTGCTGCATGTCGCCTCGGAAGACGTTCCGCATGTGCCGGAGGACGAGCGCGTGCGCGTCGAGGCGCTAGCTGCCGGATTTCATCGGGTGTTTGTCCGCTACGGCTTCAAGGACGACCCCAACGTGCCGCAGGTCATGGACATGTGCGCCGGGCTGGGGCTGCGCTTCGAGATGATGGAAACGTCGTTTTTCCTCGGCCGCGAGACGGTCGTCACGATGCCGATTTCCCGGCGCGCGCGCATGGCGTACTGGCGCCAGATTCTCTTCACCTGGATGTTCCGCAACGCCGATCCGGCGACGGCCTTCTTCAAGATTCCGCCGAACCGCGTCGTCGAACTGGGCGCGCAGGTCGAGTTGGCGTAACTGTCCAGGGACTTTGCTTTCTGGTGGTCGCTGCGCCGCGGATGCGTCGCGCGGCGACCATGCTACCATCGGGCCGTACGCTCATGCTTGCGCGCCGAGTAGCGCAGCGAACCCGAGGAGAACCAGGTGTCCCTGATCATTACCGAAACCCAGAACGCGATCGGCACGATCGTGATGAACCATGTGGCAAAACGCAACGCCCTCAGCGAAGCGCTGATCGGCGAAATCACCACCGCGCTCGACGGCTTCCGCGAGCAGGCGATCCGCGCCGTGGTGCTGCGCGCGCCTGCCGGAACCAAGGTCTGGTCGGCCGGCCACGACGTCAGCGAGCTACCCAGCGGCGGTCGCGACCCGCTTGGCTGGAGCGACCCCCTGCGCGTGCTGATCCGCGCCATTCAGGAGTTCCCGGCGCCGGTGCTTGCCCTGATCGAAGGCGGAGTCTGGGGCGGTGCCTGCGAAGTCGCCATGGGCTGCGACATCCTGGTGGCGACGCCGGAGGCGACGTTTGCCATCACCCCGGCCAAGCTCGGCGTTCCTTACAACCTTGGCGGGCTGCTGACCGTGATGAACATGATCCCGCTGCCGGTGGCCAAGGAGATGCTCTTCACCGCACAACCAATTCCCGTCTCGCAGGCCTTGAACCTGGGTGTCGTCAATTATGTCCGGCCGGCGGATGAAATCGAATCCTTCGTTCATGGCCTCGCCGAGAGCATCGTCGCCAATTCGCCGCTGAGCATCTCGGTCATGAAGGAGGAGTTGCGGCTGCTGTCGAGCGCGCGCTCGATCACGCCGGAACTGTTCGAACGGATCCAGGGGCTGCGGCGGATCGTCTACGACAGCCAGGACTATCAGGAGGGGATCGCCGCCTTCAGCGAGAAGCGCAAGCCGCGTTTCCTGGGTCGCTAGCACGCGCCGGTTGCCGACGGTGCCGAGGCCGTGATCGGCGGCGGCCCGCCGCGCGATGTGGGGTTCAGCGTTTGCCGGCGAGCAGTTGTGCCAGCTCAACGGCGGTGCGGACGCCCATCTTTTCGAAGAGGTTGGCGCGATGGACTTCGACGGTGCGCATGCTGATCTGCAGTTCGTCGGCAATGACCTTGTTGAGCTTGCCGGCGAGGACCAGTTCCATGACCTCGCGTTCGCGGCAGGTGAGTCTGGCGATCAGGGTATTGACCGAATCGGCATCCGACGCGGCGACGCGCCGGTTTTCGTCGAGCTTCAGCGCCTCGATGACCCGATCGACCAGTTCGTTGTCGTTGCAGGGTTTTTCAACGAAATCGAAAGCGCCTTTCTTCAATGCCGACACGGCCATCGGCACGTCGCCGTGACCGGTGAGAAAGATCACCGGTAGCGTGCTGCCGCGCTCGCACAGAATATCGAAAAGCTCCGGTCCGCTCATGCCGTCCATGCGGATGTCGAGGACGAGGCAGCCGGCGAGCGACGGGTCCCAGGCCGCCAGGAAGTCTTCGGCGGAAGGGTAGCTCAGGCAGTGAAGACCACGTGACTCGAGCAGCCAGCTCAGCGAGTCGCGAATGGCGTCGTCGTCGTCGACAAGGTAGGCGTGCGGGGTCATTGTCGGTCAATCGGCAGGGTGATGACAAAGATCGAGCCGCCTTCGGGGTTGGCTTCGACCCACAGGCGGCCGTGGTGAAACTCGATGATCGAGCGGCAGATGTTCAGTCCCATGCCCATGCCGTCGGCCTTGGTCGAGAAGAGGGGGGTGAACAGTTTCTCGGCCACCTCGGGCGATATTCCCGGGCCGCGGTCAACGACCCGCACCTCCATCTGATTGTCGGTCTGGCTAAGCTTTATCGTCAGTCGCCTGCGGTCGGCGGGGACGTCGCTCATTGCCTCGATGCCGTTGCGCATCAGGTTGAGCAGTACCTGCTCGAGCATCACCTGGTCGGCCATCAGTTCCGGCCGCATTCCCTGGATCTCGCGGACGATGCGCACGCCGCGGCTCTTGGCGGCGCCTTCGATGAAACCGATGCTGTCGTCGATGACTTCGGCGAGGTCGCAAGGCGCGAGCTTGGGTTCGCTTTTGCGCACGAAGTCATGCACGCGGCGGATGATGTGGCCGGCTCGCTGTGCCTGCACCGCCAGTTTGCCGAGCGCTTCCTTGAACTGCCCGGCGTTGAAATTGCCGGACTCGAGCTTGTTCAGGCAGCCGGCGTTGTAACTGGTGATCGCGGCGAGGGGCTGGTTGAGTTCATGCGCCAGCGTCGAGGCCATCTCGCCCATGGTGACCAGGCGGGCGGTGACTTGCAGCTTCTCCTGCTGCTGGCGGGCGAGCTCCTCGGCGTGCTTGCGCGCGGTGACGTCGATGATCGACCCCATCCAGCCGGTCTGCCGGCCGTCGGCGTCGATCAGCGGCGCCTCGTAAACCAGTGCGTCGAAGCGAGTGCCATCCTTGCGCATCAGCCGGATCTCGAAGCCCTCGTGCGGGGCGTTGCCCTCGAGCACCTTGTTGTGCAGGAGCAGGGTCTTCTCCATTTCCTCCGGCGCCCAGTACGGCATCGGCGGTTCCTTGCCGATCAGCTCGTCGGCTCGGAAGCCGACCATCTGCAGGAAGGCCGGGTTGACGTAGGTCACCCGCCCATCGAGATCGCGCGCGCGCATGCCGACCATCAGTGAGTCTTCCATGGCTTTGCGAAAAGCATACTCCGAGCGCAGTGCCTGCTCCGCGGAAAGGCGTCTCTGGATCAGTCCGCGGACCGCCCACAGGCTCCAGAAGACGGCGGCGGCGAGAACGACGATCAGCGTCGCAATCAGCGTCTGCGCCAGATTGCCGCTGCCGCGGTAGGCCGTTACCTGCAGGACGATGCCGTAGCCGGGAGGGTCGATGCTGACCGGGTAGCTGAGCGTCGTCGGCGAGGCGTCGACCTTGGACTTGCTGGCCAGCAGGGTGCCGTTGCCGTCGACGATGCGCACCTGGTACTTCTCGGCGAACCACCACGGGACGTGTTGCTTGAGCAAGCCATTGAGCGAATACACACCGAGCAGAGTGCCACGATACCTCCCGCCATCGAAGATCGGCACGTAGACGTCGAATTGTGCCGCTTCGGCGGCGCGATAGGCATCGCTGTAGATCGGCTTGCCGAGCCGGGTGAGTTCGATCGACCGGTTGACCGGATTCTCGCCAAGCGCCTCCGGGCCGGGCCGCGGCAGGCTGGCCGTCGGCATACCTTGGACTGCCCTGGCCGCGGTGTCCAACCACAGCAATTGCCGGATCTCGGGATTGTTCTTGAGGATGTGACGGGCGCGCAGATCGAAGAGTTCGCCCTGGCGCCTGGCTCGGCTCAGATCGAGGGCGAGCTGCTGCAACTGTTCGGAGTTTCCTTCGATGTGAAAGCGGATGTTCTGCTCGAGCCACAGGACATCGGCAATCAGCGTCGAACGCTGTTCGTCGATTTCATTCCGGTGCAACAGCCAGAGCAGCGTGATCAGCAGCACCAGCAGCAGACCCACCGCCACCTTGAGGATCGACAGGTACCAGTTCGACCACCTCAGTGACGCCGGTCGCCGGCGCTCGCGCTGGTGCTGGTGCTGGTGCTGGTGCGGGTAAGGAGGGGAGAGCGCTCGCATGGCGGATCATCTTACCGAACTTCCTGCGGCAGCGGGTAGCCGGCTCGGCGTCGGTGCGTCATGGTCGACGGCGCCGCCTGCGGGTCGGGCGACTCGCCGAGGGTTGCGGGTTTCCACAATATGCGCCGCGCGTTTTTTTTGTGATATTGGCGGCCGCAGTACGGGCGTCGCCCGATTTCAAACCAAAGTGCTCAACGGAGGAGACAATTCATGAAGATTTCCACCCTGCTTTTCGGCCTCGTCGCCGGCGCCCTGACCGTCGTACCGCTGGCGGCTATCGCGCAGCAGCCGATCGTCATCAAGTTCAGCCATGTCGTGGCGCTCAACACGCCCAAGGGTCAGGCCGCCGAGTTCTTTGCCAAGCGCGCCGCTGAACTGACCAAGGGTAAGGTCAAGGTCGAGGTCTACGCCAACTCGACGCTGTACAAGGACAAGGAAGAGATGGAGGCGCTGCAACTCGGCGCCGTGCAGATGCTCGCCCCCTCGCTGGCCAAGTTCGGTCCGCTCGGCGTCAAGGAGTTCGAACTCTTCGACCTGCCGTACATCTTCGACAACTACGCGGAACTGCACAAGGTGACGCAAGGTGCGGTCGGGCAAAGTCTGCTCAAGAAGCTCGAACCGAAGGGCATCGTCGGTCTGGCATTCTGGGACAACGGCTTCAAGTCGTTTTCGGCGAACACGGCGATCAAGATGCCGGCTGACCTGAAGGGCAAGAAGATGCGCATCCAGTCGTCGAAGGTGCTGGAAGAGCAAATGCGTTCGCTTGGCGCCCTGCCGCAGGTGATGGCCTTCTCCGAGGTCTATCAGGCGCTGCAGACCGGCGTCGTCGATGGCACGGAAAACCCGATTTCCAACCTCTACACGCAGAAGATGTACGAAGTGCAGAAGTATCTGACGCTGACCGAACATGGTTATCTCGGTTACGCGGTGATCGTGAACAAGAAGTTCTGGGAGGGTTTGCCGGGTGACGTCCGTGGGCAACTGGAAACAGCGATGAAGGAAGCGACTGTCTATGCCAACAAGGTTGCCAAGGAGGACAACGACAAGGACCTGGAGTCGGTCAAGAAGTCTGGCAAGACGCAGGTCACCGTGCCGACCGCCGAGGAACGCCTGGCTTTCAAGAAGGCGCTGGCACCCGTGCATGTGAAGATGGAATCGCGGATCGGCAAGGATCTGCTGCAGGCGGTCTACAAGGAAACCGGCTTCGATCCGAACAAGCTCTGAGCACGCAGGAGGAGGAGAAAATGGCCCGTTGGGACGCCTGAACCAACGGGCCTTTTTTCAAGCAGGCGGGGGAGTTGCTGATATGAAGATACTGGATCACCTCGAGGAATGGCTGATTACCTTCCTGATGGCGGCGGCGACATCGATCATTTTCGTGTCCGTCGTTCATCGCTACGCGTCGGGATACGCGATTCCCGGTGTGCAGGACTGGCTGCTGTCGCTGAATTTTGGCTGGACGCAGGAACTGTGCATCATCATGTTCGTCTGGATGGCCAAGTTCGGCGCGGCCTATGGCGTTCGTACCGGCATCCACGTCGGCGTTGACGTGCTGATCAACCGGATGAGCGGCCGCACACGTTCCAAGTTCGTCGTTTTCGGGCTGCTCGCCGGCGCGCTGTTCACCGGCGTCGTCGGTACGCTCGGCGCGCACTTCGTGTGGGAAAACGGCTTTCATTACGCCTTCTACTCCTTTGTCGGCTGGGAAATGGTCGATGTTCCCGAGGGGCCGACGACGCCCGATCTCGAATGGCCGACCTGGATCGTCTATAGCGCCATCCCGCTCGGCTCCTCACTGATGTGTTTCCGCTTCCTGCAGGTGACGGTCAGCTTCATCAGGACCGGCGAGTTGCCACATCACGATCACGGCCATGTGGATGGAATCGAGGAAGAACCGGTGGTGGACGAGGTCAGCGTCTTCGCGATGGAGGACAACCTGCATCCGCATGACCTGACCTACAAGAAACGCCATCCCGAAGATCCGTCGGGCGACCCGTCTGACAAGGGAGGAAAACAGCCATGAACGCCGCCATCATTTTCACGCTGCTGCTGGTGCTGATGCTGACCGGCATGCCGATCTCGATCTCGCTCGGCCTTACGGTCCTCAGCTTCCTGTTCATGTTCACGCAGGTGCCCCTCGAGTCGGTTGCCCTCAAGCTGTTTACCGGCATCGAGAAGTTCGAGATCATGGCCATTCCGTTCTTCATCCTGGCCGGGAACTTCCTGACCCACGGTGGGGTGGCGCGACGCATGATCCGCTTCGCGACGACGATGGTCGGCCACCTGTACGGTGGTCTCGGCCTGTCGGCAGTGGTAGCCTGCGCCCTGTTTGCCGCCGTCTCCGGGTCGTCACCGGCAACCGTCGTGGCGATCGGCTCGATCCTGCTGCCGGCGATGGTCAAGGCAGGGTATCCGCGGAGTTTCGGCGCGGGCGTCATCACCACTTCCGGCGCCCTCGGCATCTTGATCCCGCCGTCGATCGTCATGGTCATGTATTCGGTGGCGACCAACACTTCGGTCGGCGCGTTGTTCATGGCCGGTGTGATTCCGGGCATCGGCCTGGCCTGCGTGCTCGGCGGCGTCACCTGGTACCGGGCCAGAAAGTTCGACTATCCGCGCATGCCGAAAGCGTCACTGGGCGAGAAGTGGACGGCGTTCCGCGAATCGGTCTGGGGTCTGCTGCTCATCGTCGTCGTCATGGGCGGTATCTACAGCGGCATGTTCACGCCGACCGAAGCCGCTGCGATGAGTGCGGTCTATGCCTTCTTCGTCGCCGTCTTCGTGTACAAGGACCTGACCATGAAGGACGTGGCGCGGGTTCTTCTCAACTCGGCCAACATGTCGGCGATGCTGCTGTACATCATCACCAACGCCGTGCTCTTCTCGTTCATCATGACGAACGAGAACATCCCGCAGGCGCTGGCCGACTGGATGTTGGGGCATGGTCTGGGGATGATTGCCTTCCTGCTGGCGGTCAACATCATCCTGCTGCTCGCCGGCAATTTCATGGAGCCGTCGTCGATCGTACTGATCTTCGCACCCATCCTTTTCCCGGTGGCGATGAAACTGGGAATCGATCCGGTGCACTTCGGCATCCTGATGGTGGTGAACATGGAAGTCGGCATGTGCCATCCGCCGGTCGGACTGAACCTCTACGTCGCTTCGGGGATTACCAAGATGGGGATCACCGAACTGACGGTCGCCGTCTGGCCGTGGCTGCTATCGATGCTCGCCTTCCTGGTCGTCGTGACCTATCTGCCGATCATGTCGACCTGGCTGCCGCAGAAGTTGGGCATGATGTAGCGAAGACCTGCCGTTCCTGTGTCGCCTGAGCGCGCGTACGGGGGAACCCGTACGCGCGCTCAGCATTTTCAAGCGTCGCGGGCATTCGCGGACGAGTGTTGGTATAATATAAGGTTATGTTTCGAGCAATTTGATCGTCCTGTTTTTTCTGACCAACCTGCCTGTGGAGAATGAGTCATGGCCATCGAACGTACCCTTTCCATCATCAAGCCTGATGCCGTTGCCAAGAACGTCATCGGCAAGATCTACTCGCGCTTTGAGACGAACGGTCTGAAAGTCATCGCCGCCAAGCTGGCTTGGCTGTCGCCGCAGGAAGCCGGTGCCTTTTACGCCGTGCACAAGGAGCGTCCCTTCTTCAAGGATCTGGTTTCCTTCATGATTTCCGGTCCGGTGATGATCCAGGTGCTCGAAGGCGAGGGCGCGATTGCCAAGAACCGCGAGCTGATGGGCGCGACCGACCCGAAGAAGGCCGAGCCGGGAACGATTCGCGCCGACTTCGCCGAGTCGATCGATGCCAACGCCGTCCATGGTTCCGACGGCGAGGACACGGCCAAGGTCGAGATCGCCTTCTTCTTCCCGGCGATGAGCGTCTACTCCGGCCGCTGAGTCGGGGCTTACGCTGCACATGACGGTCAATCTGCTCGATCTCGATGCTGCCGGCCTGACGGCGTTTTTCGCCGAATGTGGCGAAAAGCCTTTTCGCGCCCGACAGGTGTTGCGCTGGCTGCATCGTTTCGGGCAGCTTGACTTCGATGCCATGACCGACATTGCCAGAAGTCTGCGCGAAAAGCTGCGGGCGACGGCACAAGTGCTGCCGCCGGTGGTAATCGCCGACAGACTGTCGGACGACGGCACGCGCAAGTTTCTCTTCGATGTCGGCGGTGGCAATGCGGTGGAAGCCGTCTTCATTCCCGAGGCCGAGCGCGGAACGCTCTGTATATCGACGCAGGCGGGTTGCGCGCTGGACTGTTCCTTCTGCTCGACCGGTAAGCAGGGCTTCAACCGCAACCTGACGGTGGCCGAGATTGTCGGCCAACTGTGGCAGGCTCGGCATTCACTGGGTGCATACGCCGCGGGGGAAACTGCTGGCGGCGAACGCGTGATCAGCAATGTGGTGCTTATGGGGATGGGCGAGCCGCTGGCCAACCTCGACAACACGGTGACGGCCTTACGGCTGATGCTCGACGACAATGCCTACGGTTTGTCGCGCCGCCGGGTGACCGTGTCGACTTCGGGTCTGGTGCCGGCGATGGATCGTCTGCGCAACGAATGCCCGGTCGCCTTGGCGGTTTCCCTGCACGCACCCAACGATCGCCTGCGCGATGAACTGGTGCCGATCAACCGCAAGTATCCCTTGCACGAATTGATGTCCGCCTGTCTGCGCTACCTCGAAAAGGCGCCGCGCGATTTCGTGACCTTCGAGTACGTGATGCTCGCTGGCGTGAATGACTCGGACGCCCAGGCGCACGAGTTGCTTGCCCTTACCCGCGATGTGCCGTGCAAGTTCAACCTGATACCTTTCAACCCCTTTCCTGGCTCGCCCTATCACCGTTCGTCGGCGCCGCGCATTCGGCAGTTCGCCGAGACCCTGATCGACGCCGGTGTGGTGACGACGACCCGCAAGACGCGCGGCGACGACATCGACGCCGCCTGTGGACAACTCGCGGGGCAGGTTCTCGATCGTACACAGCGTACCGGGCGTCGGGTGTTTCCTCTTCGCCTCGATCTTCAGCGGGTCTCCGGATGAGACGAGCCGCGCTGGCGACTGTTGCCTTGCTATGTCTCGGTGCCTGTTCATCGACGACCGTTGCGCCGACCGCCAAGGCGAAGGCCGCCGAGGACGAGGTCGACTCGCGCCGACCGACTCCGCCGCGCGACGCGCGGACGCGCGCCAAGCTCCATACCGAACTGGGCTCCTTGTATCTGCAGAGCGGCAACCTCGCCGTGGCGCTTCAGGAATTGCTGATTGCCATCGACATCGACCCCGATTACGGCAAGGCCTATGGCACGCGTGCGCTCGCCCACTTCGGCATCCGCGAGCTGGAGCTCGCCGATCGGGACTTTCAGCGAGCACTCAGCATCGACCGCAACGATCCCGACATCAGCAACAATTACGGCTGGTTTCTCTGCCAGATCGGTAGAGGAAAGGAAGGAATTACCTACCTCCAGCGTGCGCTGAAGGATCCCCTCTATGAAACCCCGGAAAGAGCCTATCTCAATGCTGGTGGCTGTTACGCGACGCTGGGCGATCTGGACAGGGCCGAGACTTTTGTTCAGCAGAGCCTGCGTCTCGCGCCGGGGAACCCGCAGGCGGAGTTGCAGCTGGCAAACATCTACTACCGGCGCGGTGATCTGCAACTGGCAAACGAACAGCTCGCGTCGCTGGTGCGCAAGACCGAGCCGAACGCAGAGGCGCTATGGTTGATGGTGAGGGTCGAGCGCAGCCTGGGCAACCGTCAGGCCGAGGCCCGCTACAGTGCCCAGTTGCGGCGGAAATTCCCGCTTTCGCCGGAGGCCGAGGAACTGCTGAAAGGCAATTTCGAATGATTGAAGAATGAGCGAACACTCCCAAACGGCCGATTCGGCGGGAGCAGGGGTTTCCGTGGGAAACCTTTCCGGCCCCGGGTCAGCACCTGCAGAAGATCTGACGCCTGAGACGAGACGGGTCGGGCGGCGCTTGCGTGCCGCGCGTGAGGCGAGGGGCATGACGGTGGCCGACGCCGCCCAATCGCTCAAGCTCGGTCCCCGTCAGGTCGAGGCGCTGGAGGCCGAGGACTGGTTGTCCTTGCCCGGCAACACGATGATCCGGGGGTTCGTCCGCAACTACGCACGCCTGCTCAGCCTGGACCCCGATGAACTGATGCGCGAGCTGGATGCTGCGCACCTGCAGCGTACCGTAGAGCTCGATGTGTCGGCTGGAACGACGGCGACTCTGCCTCCGACGGTCAGGCGGGTGGAACGTCGCGATTATCTCGCGATCAGCGCCGGGCTGATCCTGCTCGTGCTCGCCGGGCTGGCCTATTATTATGTGCCCGCCGACTTCTGGCAGTCACAGATGGCAACCTGGATCGGCAGCCGCAGCGCACCGCCGGCTCCCGTCGTGCCGCCCGTGCGGGCGCCGGCCGACGTGGTCGCGCCCAAAGGGGCAGCGGGCGAGTCGGTGACCGTGCTGACGGCACCGAACGCGACCGTGTTGTCGGAAGCGCCAGGGGTGCGCTCACCGGCAGGGGCTTCGCCGGCGACGGCGGGTGGACTGAAACTCGGCTTTGCGCAACCCGCTTGGGCGGAGGTGCGTGACGGGCGTGGGCAGATCGTGTTCTCGGGAGTGAGCCCGGCGGGCAGCCGGCGCGACGTCGCCGGGCAGCCGCCTTTTTCGCTGGTGCTGGGGAACGCGACGCAGGTGAGCGTCGAGTACCAGGGGAAGGTGGTCGATCTGGCCCCGCACATCAACGGCGACGTCGCGCGGCTGACCGTCGAATGAGGAAATGTCCGGTCGTGAGCACGCTGTGAGCCATCTCCTGTCTGCTGCCGCGCGGCGGCCAACGCGAACGGTCAGTGTCGGCCATGTCCGGATTGGCGGTGATGCGCCGGTGGTCGTCCAGTCGATGACGAATACCGATACCGTTGATGTGGTCAGGACGGCGATTCAGTGTGCCGAGTTGGCGCGCGCGGGATCGGAACTGGTACGGATCACCGTCAACACGTCGGAAGCCGCGGCGGCAGTGGCGCCGATTCGCGCCCACCTCGACCGCATGGGCGTCGACGTGCCGCTGATCGGCGACTTCCACTACAACGGCCATCGCTTGCTGGCCGAGCATCCGGCATGTGCGCTGGCGCTCGCCAAGTACCGGATCAACCCCGGCAACGTCGGCCATGGCCGCAAGCGCGACGAGCAGTTCGTACAGATGATCGAGATCGCGTGCCAGTACGACAAACCGGTGCGCATCGGCGTCAACTGGGGTAGCCTGGACCAGGATTTGCTGGCGCGCATCATGGATGAAAACGCTCATCGGGCCGAGCCGCGCGATGCGATCGAGGTGATGCGCGAAGCGATGGTCGCCTCGGCGCTCGAGTCGGCAGCCCGGGCCGAGGAAATCGGCCTGCCCGGCGACCGGATCGTTCTCTCGTGCAAGGTGTCCGGCGTGCAGGATCTGATCGCCATCTACCGCGAGTTGTCACGCGCCTGTGACTATCCCCTGCACCTGGGCCTGACCGAGGCAGGCATGGGCTCGAAGGGAATCGTCGCTTCCACGGCGGCAATGGCGGTCCTGCTGCAGGAGGGTATCGGCGATACGATCCGGGTCTCGCTGACGCCGCAACCCGGTGGCGAGCGCACGCAGGAGGTGATCGTCGCGCAGGAGATGTTGCAGACGATGGGACTGCGCGCCTTTACGCCGATGGTCGTCGCCTGTCCGGGCTGTGGGCGAACGACCAGCACCTTCTTTCAAGAACTGGCGCAGTCCATCCAGGAGCATGTGCGCAGCCGGATGCCGCAGTGGCGGCTGGACCACGACGGGGTCGAGAACATGACGCTGGCAGTGATGGGTTGCGTGGTCAATGGACCGGGCGAGAGCAAGCACGCGAATATCGGCATCAGCTTGCCGGGCACCGGCGAAGTACCGGCAGCGCCTGTGTTCGAGGACGGTGCGAAGACCGTCACCCTGCGTGGCGACCGGATCGCCGAGGATTTCACCGCCATCGTCGATGCTTATGTGGCGCGGACCTACCAGCGAAAGCCGACCGGCCGATGAGTGCAGTAAAGATCCAGTCCGTTCGCGGCATGAACGACATTCTGCCGGACGAGGCGGAGTTCTGGGAGATGTTCGAGGACACCATCCGGTCGTGGCTCAAGAGCTATGGGTATCGCCCGATCCGCCTGCCGGTCGTCGAGCCGACGCCACTGTTCAAGCGGGCTATCGGCGAGGTCACGGATATTGTCGAGAAGGAGATGTACTCCTTCGTCGATACCCTGAACGGCGAGCCGCTGACGCTGCGTCCGGAAGGCACGGCCGGTTGCGTACGCGCCGCGATCCAGCACAATCTGGTTGCCCAGCAGACGCAACGACTCTACTACCTTGGCCAGATGTTCCGGCACGAGCGGCCGCAGAAGGGGCGTTACCGGCAGTTCCATCAGGTCGGTGTCGAATCACTCGGCTTTACCGGCCCGGACATCGATGCCGAGCAGATCCTGATGGGAGCCCGCCTGTGGAACGACCTTGGGCTCGACGGTATCGCCCTGCAGATCAACACGCTGGGTGAGCCTGCGGAACGTGCGCGCCACCGTGCCGAGTTGATCCGGTATTTCGAGCACAACGGCGACCGGCTCGACGACGATGGCCGGCGGCGTCTCCACACCAACCCGCTGCGCATCCTCGACAGCAAGAATCCGGCGCTCGAGGATCTGATTCTCGGCGCGCCAAAGCTGATCGACCACCTCGGCGCCGAGTCGCTGGCGCATTTCGAGGGGGTCCAGCAGGTGCTGCGCGATGCCGGCCAGCCGTTCACCATCAACCCGCGGCTGGTGCGCGGCCTCGACTACTACAACCTGACCGTTTTCGAATGGGTCACCGATCGCCTCGGCGCGCAGGGGACAGTTTGTGCCGGGGGTCGGTACGACGGACTGGTGCAGCAGCTTGGCGGCAAGCCGACACCCGCCTGCGGCTTCGCGATGGGGGTCGAGCGGCTGATTGCACTGATTCGCGAGGCCGGCGGCGAGGCGAAGGCGGCGGCCGTCGATGTCTATCTCGTTCATCAGGGAACGGCGGCGTCGCGCCTGGCCGTCCGCGTCGCCGAGGCGCTGCGCGACCAGGGTATCGATGTCCTCTTCCATTGCGGCGGCGGTGGCTTCAAGGCGCAGATGAAGAAGGCCGATGCCTCGGGAGCCAGTTTCGCCGTGATCATCGGCGACGACGAAGCGGATGCCGGTGAGGTGACGCTGAAGCTCCTGCGTGCGACGGATAAACAGGCGAACGAGCAGCAGCGGGTCAGCGTCGATGGCGTCGCCGACGCCATCATGAGTCACATTCTGGATTGGGAAGAGTAAGCATGGCTACCTACGACCTCGAGGAACAGGAACAGATCGCCGAAATCAAGGCGTGGTGGAAGCAGTACGGCAACCTTCTGCTCGGCATCGTTACCGCGGCCTCGATCGGCGTCATTGCGTGGCAGGGCTGGAACTGGTACCAGCGCAATCAGGCGGCGCAGGCTTCGATGGTGTATGGCGTGCTGCAGAAGGCCGTGCGCGAGAATGATGCGCAGCGGATCAAGACGGCGGCGGGCGAGTTGCTCGAGAAATACGGCAGCACGGCCTATGCGCCGATGGCTGCCCTGAGCGCGGCGAAAGCCATGTTCGCCGCCGGCGACACCAAGACGGCGAGCTTGCAGCTTGTCTGGGTCGTCGAGCACGGCAAGGACGAGCTGCGCGATCTGGCTCGCTTGCGTCTGGCGGCCGTTCTCCTCGACGAGAAAGCTTACGATGAGGCGCTGAAACAACTCGCGGGCAACACCACCGGTGGCTTCGCGGTTCGTTTTCTTGGTAGCCGTGGCGACGTTCTCAGTGCCCAGGGCAAGACGGCCGAGGCGCGCGCCGCGTACCAGGAGGCGCTGGTCAGGCTCGATGAGGGCGACAAGACCGGCAAGGGCAAGAACACCCTGCAGGATCGGCAGGCGAATGCCGCCTTTCGTGAAATGCTGGAGTTGAAGCTGGACGCGCTCGGGGAGAGCAGCTGATGAAGCCTTCCCTGGTCGTCGTCCTGGTCCCGTTCCTGGTGGCCGGCTGTTCGACGCTCGACGCCCTCAATCCCTTTGCCAGTAGCGGACCGAAGATGGCGGAACTGCGCCCGATCGACGCCACTGTCCAGGCGCGGGCCATCTGGCAGGAAGGCGTCGGCAAGAGCGACGACTATGCGTTCACTCCTGCCGTGGTCGGATCGTCGGTCTACTCGGCTTCCCGAGACGGCACCATCGTTCGTCTCGACGATGGTCAGCCGGTCTGGCGAATCAAGGCCGAACAGGCGCTTTCCGGCGGCGTCGGCGCGGATGCTCGGATCGTCGCGGTGGGTACCGCCAAGGGTGACGTATTCGCCTTTGATGCGGCGGACGGCAAACTGGTGTGGAAAGCGAAGGCGAGCAGCGAAGTCATTTCGCCGCCAGCGGTGGGGCAGGGCATCGTTGTCGTGCGCAGTGGCGACCACCGCGTCGCCGCGTACGACACCAGCGACGGCAAGCGCAAGTGGGTCTATCAGCGCCCGAGTCCGCCGTTGTCACTGCGTGTGACGGCGAGTCCGCTGGTGGTCGATAGGTACGTCTTCGTCGGTTTCCCGGGCGGCAAGCTGATTGCCGTAAGCGTAGACAACGGCGCGCCGCTCTGGGAGGGGACCGTCGCCTTGCCGAAAGGCGCCACGGAACTCGACCGCGTCGCCGATGTGACCAGCGCCCCGGTCATCGATGGGCGGATGATCTGCGCTGCTGCTTTCCAGGGGCGCGTCTCGTGCTTCGACCTTGGCAACGGCAACCTCATGTGGGGACGTGACATATCGAGTGCGGCCGGGCTGACGATCGACAGCCGCTACGTGTATGTCGCCGACGACAAGGGGGCCGTGCATGCCCTCGACAAGGCAAGCGGTGCAAGCATCTGGAAACAGGACAAGCTGTTCCTGCGCAAGCTGACTGCGCCGCTGGTGCGTCGCAATCTCGTCGTTGTTGGCGACGTGCAGGGCGTGGTGCACTTTCTGAGTCGCGATGATGGATCCTTCGTCGGACGACTGAGCACCGATGGCAGTGCGATTCAGGCGCCGCTGCAGCCCCTGGGCAACAACAATCTCGTCGCGCAGACGCGCAGTGGTCGCGTGCTGGCGATCGAGGCCCAATGAAGACAAGCATCGTCCTCGTCGGGCGGCCGAACGTTGGCAAGTCAACCCTCTTCAACCGCTTGACCAGGACCCGCGATGCACTCGTCGCCGATCTCCCCGGGCTGACGCGCGACCGCCATTACGGACACGGGAAACTCGGCAGCAAACCGTATCTGGTGATCGACACCGGCGGCTTCGAACCGCTCGCCAAGGATGGCATCATGTACCACATGGCACGCCAGACCGAGCAGGCGATCGACGAGGCCGATGTCGTGATTCTCGTCGTCGATGGACGCAGCGGCCTCACCGCGCTGGACAAGGAGATCGCCAACCGTCTGCGCAAGGTCGACCGGCCGGTTCTGGTGGCCGTCAACAAGTCGGAAGGGATGAGCGTCGGTGTCGTCGTCTCGGATTTCCACGAACTGGGGCTCGGTGAGCCGCTGGCGATTTCCGCAGCTCACGGCGAGGGAGTGCGCGCACTCATCGACCTGGCGCTCGAACCGTGTGCCGAAGCGGTGGAAAGCGAGCCCGAGAGCGACGTGGTCAAGGTCGCCATCGTCGGCCGGCCAAACGTCGGCAAGAGCACGCTGATCAACGCGCTGCTTGGCGAAGACCGGGTCATCGCTTTCGACCAGCCGGGAACGACGCGCGATGCCATCGAAGTCGATTTCGAGCGCGGCGGCAAGAAATACACGCTGATTGACACCGCCGGCCTGCGCCGCCGCGGCAGAGTCTTCGAAACCATCGAGAAGTTCTCGGTGATCAAGACACTGCAGGCGGTCGAGGACGCGCAGGTGGTTATCCTGGTGCTCGATGCGCGGCAGGACATTGCCGAGCAGGATGCCCACATTGCCGCTTTCATCCGTGAATCCGGGCGGGCGCTGGTGGTGGCCGTAAACAAGTGGGACGGACTCGACTCCTACGTTCGCGAGCAGATCAAGGGCGCTCTCGAGGGCCAACTGGGGTTCATCGATTTCGCCCGTTTCCACTATGTTTCGGCGCTCAGGGGGCAGGGCCTCGAACCCTTGTTCCGCTCGGTGGATGCGGCGTACAGGGCGGCCATCGCCGACCTGCCGACGCCGCAACTGACGCGCACCCTGAGCGAGGCGGTCGCCAGACAGGCGCCCCCGCGTAGCGGCTTGTTCAGGCCAAAGCTGCGCTATGCTCACCAGGGCGGGCGCAACCCGCCGCTGATCGTCATCCACGGCAATGCGCTCGACAAGGTTCCCGAGTCGTATCGTCGCTACCTCGAGCACACCTTCCGCGAGGTGTTCAAGCTCCAGGGGACGCCGTTGCGAATCCAGTTCAACGTCTCCAGCAACCCTTTTGCCGATAGGAAGCCGCCCGAACAGAACCGGCGGCACAAACCCGTGGTGAAAGCGCCGGTCAGGAAGGACGCCAGAGGGGGAGGGCCGGCGAAGGCTGCCGGCAAGCCAGTCCCGGGTGGGAAGACGAAGCCTGCGGTCAAGCCCAGGCAGCCATCCGGCCGGCGCTGAACGGTAGTCCGCGATGCCTCAGCTCCCCAGGATCCGAGAGTCCTCGCAACCCGGTTGTTTCGGTGGCCGCGCTATCTCGAGACTGCTTTTCCATGCTTGTCCTTGCTGGCCACTGTCCTTGCCGCAGTTGCGCTGGCCGCGTTTTCGGCCGATGATGATGGCTTTGCAGCCAGCGGAGCACCAGCTTGCTGCGCGCGATGGCTCATTGACGGCTGGGGGCCGGCGTCGGTGGGCGAAAGCTGTGGCTGAAGCCGGGCAAGGAACGTTTCTGGAAGATTGAAGGTGATCAAGGTTCTATTCGTCTGCATGGGAAACATATGCCGCTCGCCAACGGCAGAGGGTGTCTTCCGCCACTTCCTGCGCGAGAAGAACCTCGATGGTCAGATCGAGGTCGACTCGGCCGGTACCCATGGCTATCACGTTGGTGAGGCACCGGATCAACGCACCCAGCGTGCTGCAGCCAGTCGCAACTACGATCTCTCGAGCATGCGGGCACGCAAGGTGGCGGCTCAGGATCTGGCCTACTTTGATCTCGTCCTGGCCATGGACCACAACAACCTGGACGTTCTCAGACGCATCTGCCCGCCCGACAAGCACGATCGTCTGGGGCTGTTCATGAGTTACTCGAAGAACTTCGATGACGACGAGGTTCCGGACCCCTACTATGGTCTCGGCCACGGCTTTGATCTGGTGCTCGACATGGTCGAGGATGCGGCCAACGGGCTGCTCGAGAGCCTGGAGCAGCGCCTCCGCGATGAAGCCGATGTCGGTGTCGAGGAAAGTGCGTCGCCGCTGTACGGCAACAGCGCGAAGTGATCAGGGGTGCCGATGTCCTGCGGAGAGCAGGCAGTCGGGGCAGACGCCATAGATCACCTTGAGCGCTGCGGTGGCCGCGACCGTCAGGCGGCCATCGATGACCGCGGCATCCACTTCGCTCCACACCTTTCCTGCCCGGATGCGGTTGCAGATACTGCAGCGTTTGACGAAGCCGGACGCCGCCGTTGACGTCACGGCAGCAATCGTGATCGTGTAGGGTAGAGGTTCGGCGCGAATCTGGTGGTGACGGACGTCCAGCATCTCCTGAGCCAGCGGCACGATGGTCATTTCCATCAAGCGCCGGAACTGCGGTGAGTCGCATCGGTACGGTCGCCTGATGCTGCGTTTCAGCGTTCGCGCCGACATCAGCATCGTGCGCACGAACATCCGCGTGGCGTCGCCGGTAATGAATTCGTCAAGCCGCCGGCCGATCACCGTTCTCGCCAGGATCTCGCTGCCGTCGTTTTCTCGGGCGAAGCCATCCCAGTCGCCGCCGACGGAAACGATCCTGTCGTCGGAATCCAGTGTGTAGCTCAGTGTGGTGGTCGCCGTCTTCTCGCTTGCCTGATCGAGCGCTGTCGGGTCGGCGTTGCCGCTGGTCTCATCCGATGCTTTTGGCATCGGCTGCCTTGGCAGTGCGGGCGAGCACCCAGTCGGCGAAGGCGTCTGGCGCCAGCGGCTGGGCATAGAGAAAGCCCTGGCCGCGATGGCAGCCAAACGCTTCGAGCTCGGCGTGCTGGCCAGTCCTCTCGATTCCCTCGCCGACCACGCTCATCCCGAGTTGTCGCGCCAGCGAGATGATCACCGAAGCGATCGCGCGGTCGTCGGCATCCGTCGAGATGCCGTCGACGAAGCTGCGGGCGATCTTTAGTTCATGAATTGGAAAACGCTTGAGGTAGGACAGCGAGGAGAAGCCGGTGCCGAAGTCATCGATGCTGATCCGCAACCCGGACTCGACCAGTTCGGCCAGCATGCGCTGCGCACGATCGACGTCCATGAGCACGCCCTCGGTGATCTCGATGCACAGACGCTGCGGCGAAACTCCGTGGGCGCTGACAATGTCCATCAGGTCAGCCGCCATGCCGTCCTTGCGGAAATGGCGCGCCGAGATGTTGACGCTGATCCGCAGCGGCGGCAGTCCGGCCCTGTCCCACTCGATGATCTGGCGACAGGCCTCGCCAAGTACCCAGTCGTCGATGGCGAAGATCAGGTGGCTTTGCTCCGCGATCGGAATGAACACTACCGGGTCGATCACTTCACCGTTGTAACGCCAGCGCACGAGCGCCTCGGCGCCGACTACCGTATCGCACTCGAGCCTGACCTGTGGCTGGTAATGAACAAACAACTCGCCGTTCTCGATGGCCCGCCGCAGGCCAGTCTCCAGGGCCAGGCGCTTGCTGGCCTGGCTGGCCAGATCGGCGGAGAAAAAGCGGAAACCGTTCTTGCCGTGATCCTTCGCCCGATACATTGCCGAGTCGGCGTTGCGCATCAGGGAATTGGCATCACTGGCATCCTCGGGGAACATGCTCAGGCCGATGCTGGCGCTGATGAAGCATTCGTGCTCGCCGAAATGGTAGCTGGTGCTCAGCCCGGTCAGCAGGCGTTCGGCGGTCAGCGTTGCCTGCTGACGGTCGGCATTGACCAGCAGGACGACGAATTCGTCGCCGCCCAGTCGGGCAACGGTGTCTTCGGCACGCACGCATTCAAGCAGGCGCATGGCGGCCTGCTTGAGCAGCTTGTCGCCGGTCTCGTGACCAAGCGTGTCGTTGACCACCTTGAAGTTGTCGAGGTCGATGAACACCACACCGACGCTCTCGCGCGAGCGCTCGGCATGGGCCAGCGCCAGGTTCAGACGATCATTGAAGAGCGCGCGGTTGGGTAGCCCGGTCAATTCGTCGTGGGTGGCGAGATACTCGATGCGCTGCTGCGACTCGCGCACCTTGGTGATGTCGCTGAACATGCCGACATAGTTGACCACCTTGCCGTTCTTGTCCTTGACCGTATTGATCGACAGCCATTCGAGGTAAGGCTCGCCGTTTTTCCGGCGGTTCCAGATCTCACCCTGCCAGACACCGAGGCGAGTGACCTTGTCCCACATCTCGGCATAGAACTCGCGCGGCATCCTGTCAGAGCGCAGCAGACGGGGAGTCTTGCCGACCACCTCCTGCCGCGTGTAGCCGGTGAGGGTCGAAAACGAATCATTGATGGTCAGGATACGCTGCTCGGTATCCGTCACCATGACGCCTTCCGAAGCGCGGTCGAAGACCAGTGCGGCCAGCCGCAACTGCTCCTCGGCGCGCTTGCGGGCGGTGATGTCGGTGGCCTGGAAGCACAGGCCGGTAATCGCTCCGTCGTCGTCGAAAAGCGGAAAGCGGACAACCAGGAAGTGGCGTTCGCCAGCCGCCAGCGGCAGGGATTCTTCGCGCTCTATTCCCTTGCGCAGACGTATCGCCTCGAGTTCACTCTCGCGGAAGAGATCGGATACGGCTTCCGGGAAAAGTTGCAGATCCGTTTTGCCGATCACCTCGCCAGTAGCGAAACCGAAAGTCTGTTCGAACTTCGGGTTGGCGAACTGGTAGCGCCCGGGAGCGTCCTTCACCGCCATCAGCGACACCGAGTTGTTCATCACGGCCTGCAACCTGACCTGCGTTTCGCGCGCCGAGCGCTCGACTTCGTAGAGGCTGGTGTTGTCGGCGAACAGCAGAATGACGCCGGCGATCCGCTGCGTGTCGCGCAAAAGCGGCGCGATGTGCAGCGCGTAATGGCGCCGGTTGGCGTTGACAATCTGGCGATCGCGGGCGTTCTGGGTGTCGATCACGTGCTGGACGTCGGCCAGGAGATCCGGCATGTCGGGTGGTAGCGGCAGGTCGCGCAGGTGGCGTCCCGTCTGCGCCGCACCGAGCTTGAACAGGCGAGCGGCGGCGCTGTTGAAACGCTGCAGCGAAGCGTTCCGGTCGAGCACCAGCAGCGGGTAGTCGACACTGTTCTGGATGCTCTCCAGTTCGGTGTTGAGTTCCTGCGTCTCGGCGGTCTTGATCTGCAGCTCTTCGTTGACCGTTGCCAGTTCCTCGTTCGTCGATTGAAGCTCCTCGTTCGACGCTTCGAGTTCTTCGTTCGACGCCTGCATTTCCTCGTTCGAGGCCTGAATCTCCTCATTCAGTGCCTGCATTTCCTCGTTCGACGTCTCCAGTTCCTCGACCAGCGTCTGCAGATGCTCGCGCGTCGCGGCAAGTTCGTCCTCGAGTTCCTTCTCGTCGATGCCGCCGCTGTCCTCGACCGTCGTCTTGCCGGGCGGTGGCAGAAGCCACTCGATACAGAGCATGAACAGGGCCTCGTTGCCGGTGTCCGAGACCGGGTGAACCGAGAGGCGAACGCCGCGCGTCGGGTCGAGTGCCTTGATGTGCCGGGGACGGCCGCTGACGACGGTCTGTTTGACCTGCGCCTGGCGCATCAACACCTGGACTTCGGTACGCAGCTCGCGACGGATCAGAGAGATCAGGTCGAAAGCCGGTCGCCCTGGCGACACGTTGAGCAGCCGGCTGGCGTCACCATGGATGTGGCGGATCTCGAACTTGCCGTTGATCAGGATCGTCGTCGGGATGAAATGGCGGCCAGCCGCCTCGAGCAGGATCGTTTCGAAGCCCTGCGGCGTAATCGGCTTGCCCGGTCGCTGATGCTGGTTGAGGCCGGCGGCCGGGAGCTGCATTTCCGAACGGAGCAGCGGCAGTCGGGCGCTGGTGCCGTGCCGACGATAGAGTCGGGCCTCCTTGTCGACGACCCCGAACAGCGCTTCCTGCTGGAAGATACCCTCCGATTTGCCGAGGAACAGGAAGGCACCCGGGTTGAGCGCGTAGTGGAACACCGACAGCAGGCGCGCCTGCAACTCGCTCTGGAAGTAGATCAGGACGTTGCGGCAACTGACCAGATCGAGGCGCAGGAAGGGCGGGTCCTGCACCAGATCCTGGCGCGCGAAGATCACCGCATCGCGCAAGCTCTTGTTGATCTCGTAGCGGTCGCCATGCGGCGTGAAATGGGCGCGGATGCGGTTGCGCTCCATGTGCGCGAGGTTGGACGCGGCAAACACGCCGCGCCTCGCCAAAGCCATCGCGTCGAGGTCGATATCGGTGGCGAAGATTTGCAGGCGATACTGGTCGAAGGCGGCGCCCAGCCGTTCGGCGAACAGGATGGCCAGCGAATACGCCTCCTCACCGGTCGCGCAGCCGGCGACCCAGACGCGGATGTCGTCACCGGGCTGCTTGCCGGCGAGAATCTCGCCGACCACCTTGTCGAGGCGCGAGAACGCGTCGGTGTCGCGGAAGAAGGCGGTGACCGAGATCAGGATGTCCTTGCACAGCTTGTCGAGTTCGACTGGCGTCTGGTCGACCACCTGCAGGTAGTCATGCAGGGTGCTGACATGGTTGGCGGCCATGCGCCGCTCGATGCGGCGCCACAAGGTCGGTTCCTTGTACTGCGAGAAATCGACCTTGGTGCGGCTGCGCACCTTGCCGAGCAGGGTCTTGAGCGTCGCCGGCGCGCTCGCCGCCTGGGTCGCCACCGGAATCAGCCCGCGGTTGAGGACGATCAGGCTGATTTCGGCACCCATCTGCTCCGGCGGTAGAATCCAGTCCACGCTGCCGGTGTCGATTGCCGACTGCGGCATGCCGTTGTACTTGGCCGTGTCGGGATCCTGGGAGAAGGTGAAACCGCCCGCCGCCTTGATTGCGTGGATCCCGGCGGCGCCGTCGGAGCCGGTGCCGGAGAGAATGATGCCGATCGTCGATTCGCCGACTTCTTCGGCGAGCGAGGCGAAGAAGCGATTGACCGATGGCTTGGGCATCGACTCGCGCGCTGGTTCGACCAGCCGGAAATGCCCTTCCTTGAGCGTCAGGTTGCGATTCGGCGGCGTGATGTAGACCATGTTCGGCTCGGGCAACATCCCGTCTTCGATGTCCCGGACGGTCATCGTCGTCTCGCGCCCCAGCAACTGCGACATCATGCTGCGATAGGTCGGTGACAAATGCTGGACGACGACGTAAGTGAGCCCGAGGTTCTTCGGCAGGCTCGGCAGCAGCAGGCTCAACGCTTCGAGACCACCGGCCGACGCGCCGACGCCGACGATGAAGGGTCGTTCATCGACTCTCACCAGGTGCGCGTCATCTTCGGCGGCAACCGGCGCCTTCTTCGCGCTCGTGCGCTTCTTCCTGGGTTGTTCTTCGTTGGCGATGCTCATCGCGGCGTCTCCGATTTGTCTGTAGCCGTCCGGCAGCGGTCAATGAAAGGCCCAGACGTTGACTCATGGTCTCGGCGCCGGGTTCCCTGCTGTCCGGGATGATAGCGCGTGTGAACTCGTCGGCAATGATGCGCGGGGCTGGTGGCAAGCACTGTCAGCGGTAACCCAGAGCCAGGCGGAAACCCGTGCTGCGCGGTCGGTAGGCGGGTTCGATGCGGCTGCGGGTCGCCGAGCGCGAGTAGCGGGCGGGGTCGCTCCAGGTGCCGCCGCGCAATACCCGCATTTTGCCGAAGCCCGGACCGCGCGGATCAAGCTGTGGTTCAGCGCGGTAATCGGCATACCAATCGGCACACCATTCCCAGACGTTGCCATGCATTTCGCGCAGGCCCCAGGGGTTGGCGGGCAGCGAGGCAGCGGGTACGGTGCGCTCGCGATAGATGCCTTTTTGTCCACCGGCGTAAGGGTAGGCACCGTGGTAGTTGACCTGCTCGGTGGTGACCTTGTCGCCGAAGGAAAAAGGTGTCGTCGTGCCGGCCCGGCAGGCGTATTCCCATTCGGCCTCACTCGGTAGGCGGGCTTCCAGTCCGGGCAGTCGCCGGTTCAACTCGGCGATGAAGCGTTGTGCATCATGCCAGGCAACATTCTCGACCGGATTCTGCGCGTTGTCCTGAAAGTGACTCGGGTTCACCGGCCAGACTCCCGTCCAGAACGCCTGCGTACAGGCCGTGTCGGCGAGCCAGAAACCGCGGCTCAGCGTCACCTCATGCAGCAGTTCGGCCCCGCCACGTTCGGGTTCAGCGAGCGGCGAACCCATGAGAAACCGCCCGGGCGGCACCCAGCGAAAGATCTGGCGTGCGTTGTCTACGCCGAGCACGATCGAGACACCGAACGCATCCTCGATGAAAGCGCTGGTCCACGGCACCCGGAAGGGGTCGGTGGACGGGATCTGGGTTCTCTCCTGGGTGAAGTCAGGGGGCATGGCTGTTCATCATCGATTGACCGGCGGCGAGCATTTGCCGGGAATCGCGTCGAGTCGTTCAGCCGCCAATATACCCCGAAGCAGGTCGTTCGGGGTGATGCATTGGTCACGCTCCTCACACCCCTTGCCTTTTTACCGAAGACTGTACGAAAATACAGATCTGAGACAGGGAGCCGCCATCATGCTGAAACTTACGCCGCGACAACAGGAAATACTCGATTTCATCCGCAACACGCTGGAATTCCGCGGCGCGCCGCCAACGCGGGCGGAAATTGCCAGTGCCTTCGGTTTTGCCTCGCACAACGCCGCTGAGGAGCACCTCAAGGCGCTCGCCAGGAAAGGAATCATTCTGCTCGAACCGGGATCGGCGCGCGGCATCCGTCTGGTCGAGCAACTCGGTCTGCCGCTGATCGGCAGTGTCGCTGCCGGGAGCCCGATCCTGGCGGTGGAAAACGTCCAGCGCCGTTATGCGCTCGATAGCAGCCTGTTCAGGCCGCGTGCCGATTTTCTGTTGCGTGTGCGCGGTCTGTCGATGATCAACGCCGGCATTCTGGACGGTGACCTGCTTGCCGTGCACCACAGCAGCGAAGCGCGTAACGGCCAGATTGTCGTTGCCAGGCTCGATGACGAGGTGACGGTCAAGCGTTTCCGTCAGCATAATGGCATTGTCGAGCTGATCGCCGAGAACCCCGATTTCGAGCCGATCGTCGTCGATACGAGTGCGCGTATATTGGCCATCGAAGGCATCGCTGTCGGATTGATCCGCGACAGCGAGGCGATGTGAGTGTGAACGGTTTTCGAGCATGCGCGCGTCGCCAATTCTTTCGCAAATCCTCGAGCGCCCCGATGTCTGGCGCGCTGATGATCTTGCCAGCGCGCCGCTGCCCGGCGTACCGACGGGTTTTGCCGAGCTTGACCGTGAGTTGCCCGGTGGTGGCTGGCCGCGTGGCGGCCTGATCGAGCTCCTGCCGGTGCGTCGCGGCGTCGGCGAACTGAGCCTGCTGCTGCCGGCACTGGCGCGGCTGTCGAGTGCTGAACTTGCCTGGCTGGTTTGCGTCGCCCCACCGCATTCCCTCTATGCGCCGGCATTGCACGCGGCCGGCGTCGACTTGTCGCGTGTGCTGGTAGCCAGTGCTCCCGGCCGAGATGCCGTCTGGGCCTGCGTACGCTCACTCGCCGCCGATGGCGTCGGCGCCGTCGTTGTCTGGCTGCCCGACGCCCAGGCAACGGCGCTTCGCCGCCTGCAGCTTGCTGCCGAGGCCAGTCGTACGCTGCTGTTCGTTTTTCGTCCGGCAGGCTGTGCCGAACAGTCCTCGCCGGCGCCGCTGCGCCTGCTGCTCGAAGGAGAGGGGGAGCAACTTGTCGTTCGTCTGCTCAAACGCCGTGGCGGCGCCCAGCCCGTGCCCCTGCCAATCGCCATTCACCGTCCGCTGCGTGTGAGTCATGCTCTGGCTTGCCCTGCACCTGCCACGGCTGCCGCTCGAAGTCTTTCCCAGCCTGCCGTCGCCTAGTGCCATCGTCAGCCGTGAGCGTGTCGTCGTCGCCGACGCCGCCGCAGTTTCGGCTGGCGTGCTACCGGGGCTGCGAGTGGCCGAGGCATGGGCATTTCTACCCGCCCTGGCCATTCAGGAGCGGGACGCCGGACGTGAGCGCGCGGCCCTGACCCGGCTCGCGTGCTGGGCCGGCGGATTCACTTCGGAAATCTGCGTTCTGCCACCGCAGACGTTGCTGCTCGAGGTGGCTGGCTCTCTGCGCCTCTTCGGCGGCGTCGCGCCCTTGTTCGAGCGCATCGTTACCGGCTGCCGCGAACAGGGCTTCACGTCGTGGGCAGCCTTGGCACCGACACCGCTTGCAGCACAGTGGCTGGCATTTGCCGGCGATCGGGAGCCTTGTCTCGACGCCGATCAACTGCCGCAGCGTCTCGGTAGGCTGCCGTTGGCAGTTCTTGATCTGTCGGCGCAGAGCCGGGCTCGTCTTGCCAGCTTTGGTGTGCGTTCGGTCGCCGACTTGCTGCGGCTGCCGCGCGCCGGCCTGGCGCGTCGACTCGGTGCCGACTTCGCTGCTGATCTGGCACGTGCGCTCGGAGAGTTGCCGGATCCGAGGGCGCGTTTTGTTTTTCCGGAACGTTTTTCCGAGCAACTGGAACTGCCGATGCGCGTGGAGAATGCGACGGCCCTCGGCTTTGCCGGGCGTCGTCTGATCACCTCACTGTGCGGCTGGCTTGCTGCCCGGAGGGGGGGCATCAGCGAATGCCTTTTCGAGTTTGCCCACGAGCGTGGTGCGCGGCAGCGATCGGCTACCGTTCTTGTGCTTCGTTTTGCCGGCGCGACGCGCGACGCGGAGCGGATCGCTCGCGTACTCGGAGAGCACCTGCAACGGCTCGAACTGCCGGCGGCTGCCGAGTTGATCAGTCTGCGAGCCGAGGCGCCGGAAGCGCTTCCCGGGCATACCGTGAACCTCCTTGGCGAGTACGGCGGAGGCGCTGGGGGCGCTGGCGGCGAATCGCTGGCGGCACTGGTGGAACGTCTGCAGGCACGACTCGGCAGCGGCAGTGTGCATGCGCTGTCCGCGGTCGCCGAGCATCGCCCGGAGAATGCTTCGCGGCCAGTCCCCCCCAGAGTGCCGGCGAGAGAAAGGTCTCCGGCCGGTCTGCTTGCTGCGGCAGCCTTGCGGGATACGTCTTGCGCTCCGCGTCCCTTATGGTTACTTGCCAGACCGCAGATTCTGCGTGAAGTGGCCGGCCGGCCACAGTGTGGCGGTCCCCTGCGATTGCTCGCGGGTCCCGAGCGCATTGAAAGCGGTTGGTGGGATGACGCCGAGCCCGCGACGGTGGGCGATGTGCGGCGCGACTACTTCGTTGCCATTTCCTTGCGAGCGGAGTGGTTATGGGTCTTCCGTAGCCGGGCCGGATGGTTCCTGCATGGAGTATTTTCCTGAGTACAGGCTGTTTTTGCTGGAATTTCCCGCTCCCTCTTTTTATACTGTATGGACTGAAGGAATTCGACGCTTTACTGTGGAGCCCTGTCATGGAGATCAATCTTGCCGGAGTCTTACCGGAGGCTTTGCTGATCGACCTGCCGGAGATTGATGTCCAGCACGAAGAGATTTTTCGGCGTATCGAGTCGCTCAAGGCAGCATGTTTCGGTAGCGGGCCCGCACCTCTGGAAGGCTTCCAGAGTCTGCTCGATTATCTCAAGCACCATTTCGCCACCGAAGAGCAGGTGGCCCTGGAAGCCGCAGCAGACTTCGTCGATCACGCCAAAGTCCACCGGGAAAATCTGCATGCGCTGCGCAGGGCGTTGGGCGAGGTTCGCCACGGAAAGCGTGATGTGCATTCATTCCTGCGCTATGCCGAGTACTGGTTCGAGCGCCACATCAACGAGGAGGACAAGCCCTTCGCCGCCAGCGTGCGAGCGTGCCGGCTCAAGTCATCTACCGCTCCACAGCTCGTCGTCAGCCTTCAAGCCTGAGCTGCCAGACCGCTTCAGCGCTTTCCAGGCTCATCCATCATTAGCGTCGGGCCGCGCGTACCTACCTCGGCAACAGAGTGATAAACGTGATCTGCGTGGCTCTCACATCACCCCGGCGACTGCTCGAGACTGGCCCGGGATGGCCGTTGGTCATTCTTTTTTGCGTTCTTCGGAGCATTCTGGCAAGCTGATAACCGGAACAGCATATCTTGTCATAATTCATCACCAAGCCCTCTCCTTCGGCCGTCTTCAGACGGTCAGACCCTTCATAAACGAGCTTTGACCGACCATGAACATCACCGCCTCAACTGCCTGGAAGGCTATTGAAGCGCACCGGCTGTCGTCTTCGCCTGTGCATCTCAGAGAAATGTTTGCCCGCGATCCAGGACGAGCAAACGCTCTCTCACTGAGCTTCGATGGAATCCTTTTCGACTTCTCGAAGCAGCGAATCGACTCGACAACGCTGCCGCTGCTCACCGCGCTCGCCCGCGAAGCGCGGCTGGCTGAATGGACGGATCGCATGTTCGCCGGCGAGAGGATCAATGCCAGCGAAGACCGCGCCGTGCTCCATGTGGCCTTGCGGCGATCGGCCGGGCCTTTCCCTGCCGGTAATCTGGATGTCATGTCCGAGGTTCTCGCCACGCGCCAGCGAATGGCTGCCTTCGCCGACACTATTCGTTCCGGCAACGCCCTCGGTTTCACCGGCATGCCGATTCGTAACGTCGTCAACATCGGTATCGGTGGCTCAGACCTCGGCCCGAAGATGGTCGGTTACGCGTTGCGCTCGATGTCACATCCGGCACTTGGCGTGCACTACGTCTCCAATCTTGATGGCGCTCAACTGGCACCACTTCTGCAGACGCTGGATCCCCGCACGACCCTGTTCCTCGTGGCCAGCAAGACGTTTACGACCCAGGAGACGATGCTCAACGCGCAAACGGCTCGTGACTGGCTGGTGGCCAACCTGGGCGATGCCGCAGCAGTGGCCAACCACTTTGCTGCCCTGACTGCCAAACCGGAGCGTGCAGTCGAGTTCGGCATCAGACCGGATGCGGTCTTTCCCCTCTGGGACTGGGTGGGCGGGCGTTTTTCGCTGTGGTCGGCGGTTGGTCTGGCGCTGATGATTGCCATCGGTCCGCACGCTTTCGCCGATCTGCTCGCCGGCGCGCAGCGCATGGATGAGCATTTCCGGAGCACTCCCTACGAGCGCAACCTGCCGGTGGTGATGGCGCTGATCGGTATCTGGAACACCAATTTCCTGGGCGCCACCAGCAACGCCGTGCTGCCTTACAACGAATCACTGAAGTATTTCCCGTCTTTCCTGCAACAACTCGAGATGGAGAGCAACGGCAAGTCGGTCGGCATCGACGGCCAGCCGCTGGCCTGTGCGGCGAACCCCATCGTCTGGGGCGAACTCGGCAACAATGGCCAGCATGCCTTTTTCCAGCTTCTCCATCAGGGCGGGCGCCTCGTGCCCTGTGATTTCATTGCCGCCGTACGCTCCGACTACCCCTTGCCCGGGCATCAGGAGGCGCTGCTCGCCAACTGCTTCGCGCAGAGTGCGGCGCTGGCGTTCGGCAAGACGGTCGATGAGGCACGTAGCGAACTCAGTCGCACGCTGCAACCGGCAGCGCTTGCCGAACTCCTGCCGCACAAGGTGTTTCCCGGCAACCAGCCATCGTCGACGCTGCTGCTGTCGCGACTCGACCCGCCCACGCTTGGCGCGCTGGTCGCACTCTACGAGCACAAGGTGTTTGTGCAAGGTGTCATCTGGGGCCTCAATTCCTTCGACCAGTGGGGCGTCGAGTTGGGCAAGGCCGTGGCCAACAGCATCCTGCCGGCGATCACGAATGCGGCTCTGGCGGAAAAGCTCGATGTCTCGACGCAGCAGTTGCTGGCATTCAGCCGGCAGCATCTGGCATGAACCCGCGCTACTCCGTTCTTGATACAGAGCGTTTCCTTTGTCACGAGGCTTAAGATGAACATAAAGGTGATCAACGTTCCCAGCACGCCTTACTCGGGCCAGAAGCCGGGGACATCCGGGCTGCGGAAGAAAGTGACGGTATTTCGCCAGGCACGATATCTCGAGAATTTCGTGCAAGCCATTTTCGACACGTTAACCGGTCAGCAGAGACAGACGCTGGTCCTTGGTGGCGATGGCCGCTATTACAACGATGTGGCCATCCAGACCATTCTGCGCATGGCAGCGGCCGCCGGATTCGGTCGCGTGCTTGTCGGTCGCGACGGCATTCTGTCGACTCCGGCAGCGAGTGCGGTGATCCGCAAGTGGCAGGCTTTCGGCGGCATCATACTGTCGGCCAGTCACAACGAAGGTGGCCCGAACGGAGACTTCGGCATCAAGTACAACCTCGGCAATGGTGGGCCCGCGAACGAAGCCTTTACCGATGCCGTCTATCGTCGTACGCAGGAAATCAGTGTCTATCATACCGTCGAGTCGCCCGACATCGACCTCGCCCACATCGGCGAAGCTGCCATCGGCGAGATGACCGTCAGCATCATCGATCCGGTAGCCGACTATGCGGAACTTCTCGAGTCGCTGTTCGACTTCGAGCGCATTGCCGGCCTGCTGGCGCGTCCCGACTTTCGTATGCGCTTTGATGCGATGCACGCGGTCACCGGTCCTTACGCGCACGCCATTCTCGAGGGTCGTCTCGGTGCTCCCGCGGGTACTGTGGTCAACGGCACACCGCTGCCCGATTTCGGCGGCGGCCATCCCGATCCCAATCCGGTGTGGGCCGCCGAACTCGTCAACGCGCTCGCGGACAGCGGTTCCGGCTTGTCGTTCGGCGCCGCTTCCGATGGCGACGGCGACCGCAACATGATTGTCGGTCGTAATTTCGTTGTCAGTCCGAGCGACAGTCTGGCAGTTCTCGCCGCCAACCACGCTCTCGTGCCAGCGTACGCCGGTGGCCTGGCAGGTGTGGCACGTTCTATGCCGACCAGTTGCGCCGTGGACCGCGTCGCCAAGGAGCTTGGCATTGCCTGCTATGAGACGCCGACGGGCTGGAAGTACTTCGGCTCGTTGCTCGATGCCGGCATGGCCACCCTGTGCGGAGAGGAGAGCGCCGGTACGGGCTCGAACCACGTCCGCGAAAAGGATGGCCTGTGGGCGGTCCTCTATTGGCTCAACATTCTGGCCGTTCGCGACATGCCGGCGGATGTGATCGTTCGTGAGCACTGGCAGCGTTTTGGACGCAACGTCTATTCCCGCCACGATTATGAGGGTATCGAGACGGCCAGGGCGGATCGCCTGATGGACGAACTGCGTGCCCGTCTGCCAGAGCTGCCCGGATCGCGCCGCAATGGCCTGCCGATCGCGGCGGCCGATGATTTTTCCTACACCGATCCGGTCGATGGGTCGCGTTCGGAGCGCCAGGGTGTGCGCATCCTGCTCGAAGACGGCTCGCGAGTGGTTTTCCGGCTATCGGGTACAGGCACTGAAGGGGCTACGCTGCGCGTCTACCTCGAACGCTACGTGGCCGATCCCAGCCTGCACGAAGTGCCGACACAGGAGGCGCTGGCGCCGCTGGTCGCCCTTGCCGACCTTGTAGCACAAATTACTTCGATCACCGGGAGAAACGGACCGGATGTGATCAGTTAGGAGTTGGTGACACCGGTGGGCGCCGCCAGATGCGATGAATGATGCTAACTAGAGGATACGAAAATGGTTGACAGGAAGACATTCCAATTACCACGCAAGGCGATAGCCCTGGTCCTTGCTGGTGGGCGTGGCAGCCGGCTGCACGAACTCACGGATCGTCGTGCCAAGCCGGCAGTCCATTTTGGCGGCAAGTTCCGGATTATCGATTTTGCCTTGTCGAACTGCGTCAATTCGCAGATCCGGCGCGTTGGCGTCGTTACCCAGTACAAGTCGCACAGTTTGTTGCGCCACCTGCAGCGCGGCTGGAACTTCCTGCATGGCGAAGTCAACGAGTTCGTCGACCTGCTTCCGGCACAGCAGCGGATAGACGAGGAATCGTGGTATCGCGGTACGGCGGATGCGGTTTACCAGAACATCGACATCCTCGAGACGTATACGCCGGCACCTGAGTTCGTGGTCATTCTCGCGGGTGATCACGTCTACAAGATGAATTATGCGGTAATGCTAGTCGACCATGTCGAGAGCGGCGCCGAATGCACCGTCGCCTGTATCGAGGTGCCGCGGCGAGATGCGAGCGGTTTTGGCGTCATGGCAGTCGACGAGAATGGCCTGATCACGGACTTTATTGAAAAGCCTGCCGATCCTCCGGCCATGCCGGGCAATCCCGATATGGCCATGTGCAGCATGGGGGTCTACGTTTTCAACGCGAAGTATCTCTATGCCGAGCTGGCTCGGGATATCACGGATCCGACTTCCAGCCATGACTTCGGCAAGGACATCATTCCGCGCGCCGTGGCCAACCGTGTGGCGGTTGCACATCCGTTCTCACGCAGTTGCATCGTCGCCCCGGACGAGCAGTTCCGGGAGCACTACTGGCGTGACGCGGGGACGATCGATGCGTATTGGGACGCCAACATCGATCTGACCGCCACGGTGCCTGCACTGAACCTCTACGACCGCAACTGGCCGGTCTGGACCTATCAGCAGCAATTGCCGCCCGCCAAGTTCGTACACAACCATCTTGACCGGCGAGGCACTGCCATCGAGTCCACGGTGTCCAGCGGTTGTATCGTTTCCGGCGAAGTCAACCGGTCGCTGCTGTTTTCCAGTTGCCGCGTTCATTCCTATGCACGCGTGAACCTGTCGGTCCTGCTCCCCGATACCACGGTCGGCACCCGAGCGCGCCTGACTCGCTGCGTCGTCGACAGCGACTGCCACATTCCGCCGGGAATGGTCGTTGGCGAGGATCCGGATGACGATGCGCGTCGTTTCCGGCGCACCGAAAGCGGTGTGACGCTGATCACGCGCAAGATGCTTGACCAGATCGCCTGACCTGCCTGAGGAAGCCGCCACTTGCGCGTTCTGCACGTTGCCGTCGAGATCTACCCGCTGGTCAAGACCGGTGGCCTTGCCGATGTCGTCGCCGCGCTGCCGGTGGCGCTCGCCGAACGCGGGCTGGATGTCCGTGTGCTGTTGCCGGGCTTGCCCGCCGTTCTCGATGGCGTCGTCGACCTCAAGCGGGTGATCCGCCTGGGTCCGGCCTTCGGTGCGGCGGTCATCACGCTGCGACTCGGACGTCTGCCGGACAGCGGCCTGCTGGCTTATGTCATTGATACGCCGTTTCTTTACCGACGCGACGGTAACCCCTATCTGGCTCCGGACGGCCGTGACTGGCGAGACAATCATCGGCGCTTTGCGCTCCTCGGCTGGATCGCCGCCCATCTGGCTGCCGGCGAACTCGATCGTGACTGGCAGCCGGAAGTGGTGCATGCACATGACTGGCACGCCGGCCTGGCCCCGGCCTACATCGCGCAAAATCCGGCGCTGAGCACGGCGACGGTGTTCACGATCCATAATCTGGCCTTTCGTGGCCTCTTTCCACTCGACCACCACACCGACCTTGGTCTGCTCATCTCCGGGGCGAACCAGAGCGCACTCGAGTTTCACGGGCAGTTGTCGTTCATGAAAGCGGCTCTCGTGCATGCGAAGCGCGTGAACGCCGTCAGCCCGACGTACGCCCGTGAAATTTGCACCCCGGAGTTCGGTTGGGGTCTCGACGGTCTGCTTCGCGACCGGGGAGCAGACTTGTCAGGCATTCTCAACGGTGTAGATTACTCGGTATGGGATCCGGGCAGCGACCGGGCGATTCATGCGAACTACACGGCAGGGGATCTGGGGGGCAAGAAAGCCTGCAAGGCCAGCCTGCAGGCCGAGCTGGGTTTCTCCGGCCGCGCCAACGCCCCGCTTTTCGCAGTGGTCAGCCGTCTGACCGCGCAGAAGGGCATGGATCTGGTTCTCGGCGCTTTGCCGACGCTGCTGGCGGGGGGAGGGCAGCTGGTCGTCGTCGGCAGTGGCGAAGCCGATATCGAAGCCGCTTTCAGGGCCGCCGCCACCGCTCACCCGCAGGCTGTATCGGTGCATCTGGGCTATGACGACGCGCTGTCGCACCGCGTCATCGCCGGCGCCGACATTCTGCTCGTCCCGTCACGTTTCGAACCCTGCGGTCTGACGCAACTCTATGCCTTGCGCTACGGCACCTTGCCGTTGGTACGGCGGGTCGGCGGTCTGGCAGATACGGTCATCGATGCCACTCCGGAACATCTCAAGGCGGGTAGTGCTAACGGTTTCGTCTTTGACGACGCCGGCAGCCGCGCGCTGGCTACGCGCATCGGTGAGGCGTTGGCACTCTACCGCGATCCCTCGGCCTGGCTCCAGGTGCAGCGGCGCGGCATGGCGCAGGATTTTTCCTGGGCTGATTCGGCAGTGCGCTATGAGGCGCTCTACCGGAGCATCTGAAATCCCCCTGCAGGAGAACTCCTTGTCCGTTGAGCCTTGCCTGATTCGACCATTCGCCGGTCTTCGACCACGCAGTGCCGATGCCGCCGCAGTAGCGGCGCCGCCCTATGATGTCCTCTCCAGCGAAGAGGCGCGTGTGGCGGCGGTCGGCAAACCCTTGTCCTTTCTGCATGTCTCGAAAGCGGAGATCGATCTGCCGCCGGGCATTGATCATCATGCCCCCGAGGTCTACGCCAAGTCGGCGGACAATTTCCGGGGCTTGATCGATGCCGGGGTGCTGCGTCGTGACCCGCATCCCTGTTACTACGCCTATCGCTTGCAGATGGGCCGGCATGTTCAGACTGGTCTGGTGGCGGTGGCGTCGATCGCCGCCTATGACAGCAACCGGATCCGCAAACACGAGTTCACCCGGCCCGACAAGGAAGACGATCGGGTTCGCCAGATCGAGGCCCTGAATGCGCAGACCGGGCCTGTGCTGCTCGCGCACCCTGAGAGTCCCGAGGCCGATGACCTGCTTGCGCAGGCCGCCGAGACAGCGCCCGTCGCTGATGTCCGGGCCGAGGATGGTATCCGCCATACCCTATGGACGATCGCAGACACCGATCGCATTGCACGGATTGACACGGTCTTTGGCGCGATGCCGAGTTTCTATATTGCCGATGGTCATCACCGGTCGGCGGCTGCCTCGCGAGTGGCAGCGGCCCGGCGCGGCCAGACAGCCGCGTTGGGTGGCTCGCAATTCTTTCTGTCCGTCATCTTCCCGGCGTCGCAGATGCGGATCATGGACTACAACCGGGTGGTGCGCGACCTCAACGGCCTGAGTCAAGAGGCCTTTCTGACAGCTGTCGGTGGACGCTATGACGTCACCCCGGCCGCTGCAGCGGTGCGACCCGAGCGGACGGGCGTTTGCGGAATGTATCTGGCGGGCCGGTGGTATCGGCTGGAAATCAAGCCCGGACTGATCCTGTCGGCAGATCCGGTGCGTCGCCTCGACGTCTCGCTGCTTGCCGAGCAGATTCTTGGTCCGCTGCTGGGAATCACCGATCTGCGCCGCGACACGCGCATTGATTTCGTCGGTGGCATGCGTGGACTGGCGGAACTCGAACGACGCGTGAACGGTGGCGAAATGGCCGTCGCCTTCGCCATGTTTCCGACACCGATGGCAGAGCTGATGGCGGTTGCCGACGCCGGCGAGGTGATGCCACCGAAATCAACTTGGTTCGAACCCAAACTGGCTGACGGCCTGGTCTCTCACCTCCTCGACTGAGCGGGGGCGCCGAGGTCAGTGGCTCCTGATCACCGATACTTGCGGCTTGCCCTCGGAGACTTCGCCGATGACCGTCGCGTGGTCGAAACCCTCTTGCAAGAAGATCGCCAGGACTTCGGTGACCACTTCCGGAGCACAGGCGACCAGCAGTCCGCCGCTGGTCTGCGGATCGGTCAGGAGCGCTCGTTCGAGGTCGCTGAAGCTCTTCTTCGGTAGCGCCACGTGCTCTCCGTAGCTTGCCCAGTTGCGCCCTGAAGCCCCTGTGATGCAGCCTTTGGCCCCATAGTCGAGAACATTCGACAGGAGCGGAAGCGCCGCGAAATCGACCACGGCCGCGACGCTCGAGGCCTTGCAGATTTCCACCAGATGACCGAGCAGGCCGAAACCCGTGACGTCGGTCATCGCGTGCACGCCGGCAAGGCAACCGAGTGCTCGTCCTGGCGTGTTGAGCTGGGTTGTCGAGGCGATCATCGAGGCGTAACAGGGGGAAGACAAAAGGCCCTTTTTCAGCGCCGCGCTGTAGAAGCCAACACCCAGTCGCTTGCCGAGAATCAGCTTGTCGCCGGCGCGTGCACCCGAATTGCGCTTGAGGTTGTCAGGATGGACCAGTCCAATGGCGACGAGACCGTAAATCGGCTCGACCGAGTCGATCGTATGGCCGCCGGCAATCGGGATGCGCGCCTTCGCACAAATCGATTCGCCTCCTTCCAGTATGCGCTTGATCGTCTCGAGCGGCAGCTTGCTCACGGGCATGCCAACGATGGCGAGTGCCAGCAACGGCCAGCCACCCATCGCATAGACGTCGGAGAGGGCATTGGTCGCCGCGATGCAGCCAAAATCGAACGGGTCATCGACAATCGGCATGAAGAAATCGGTCGTCGCCACCAGCGCCTGATCGGCGTTGAGTTGGTAGACGGCAGCGTCATCGCTGGTCTCTATGCCGACCAGCAACTGACTTGGCGCCAGACCCGGCGAGACCTTGCCGAGGATCTGCTCGAGCACGGCGGGTGCGATCTTGCATCCGCAGCCGCCGCCGTGTGAAAACTGGGTCAGTCTGACCGGCTCGCTCGATGTGGCTTGCGAAACAGGCAGTTCGGCAATCCTGGATTTCTTTCTGGGCATTGTTTTCCGATTCTTCTTCTTGCTGGCAGCCAGACCTGGCTGGTCGTCGCAGCGATGCGGCAGGATGCCATCGCCGGGGACAGATCAGGGGGAGTCAAACCCCGCCGCTTCAATGGCGTCCCTGAACTGGCCGGCGTTGGCCAGTTCAGGGTCGTAGGCAATGCTGGCTTCACCGGCCTCAAGCGCGACGTCGACCTGGAAAACGCCAGGCAGCGCCGTGAGGGCGCTGGTGACGGTCTGCACACACCGCTGACAGCTCATTCCGCCAATCGTGACCACGACTCTTTCCATTCGCTGCTCCGTTCCTTCTGTTGCGGCGTCGACCGCAGCCATTACGCGCATCCTTCACGTTGCGTCATCAGGGCGCCCGCTTCGTTTGCTCTGCGGCGCGCCAACGCTTGAGGAGCAGCGAGTTGGACACCACCGAGACTGAACTCATCGCCATTGCCGCACCCGCGATCACTGGATTCAGCATGCCCAGCGCCGCCAGGGGAATGCCAAGCACGTTGTAGATGAAGGCGCAGAACAGATTCTGCCTGATTTTCCTCAGCGTCGCACGCGAAAGCAGGATGGCATCGGCAATGCCATTGAGGTCGCTGCGGACCAGCGTCACGTCCGCCGCTTCAATCGCGGCGTCCGATCCAGCGCCGATGGCGAAGCTCACGTTCGCCGCGGCCAGCGCCGGCGCGTCGTTGATACCGTCGCCAACCATGGCCACGACCGCCTCGCCACTCTTGAGCGCGTTGATCGCGTCTGCCTTTTCACCGGGGAGGATGCCGGCGCGGAAGTCGACGATACCGGCCTCGGCGGCTATGGCTGCGGCGGTTGACGCGTGGTCGCCGGTCAGCATCACCACTTGTATGCCCATGCTTCTGAGCCTGCTCACCGCAGGCCGCGAGGTCTCGCGGAGCGGGTCGGCGATCGCCAGCAGCGCCAGAGCCGCGCCATCCCCGGCCTCGGCATCGCCGCCTTCCACCAGCACCACCACCGTCTTGCCGACTCCTTGCAAGGTTGCGATCAGCTCGCGGGGCAAGGCGCAGGTGAAGCTGTCGGGCGCGCCCAGGCGCAGCGTGCGCCCGGCGACGCAACCTTCGACGCCTCGCCCGGGAATCGCTCGAAACTCGGTGAGCCCCGGCAAGGCCAGGCCGGCGACCTGCGCCTGCTGCAGAATCGCGCGTGCCAGGGGATGTTCGGAAGCCTGTTCGAGAGCGGCCGCGAGGGCCAGGGCGGCGTCGGCCGACGTCGCCAGCGGCAAGATGTCGGTCAGCACCGGTTCGCCCCGCGTCAGCGTACCGGTCTTGTCGACCGCCAGTACGCTGACCTTCTCGGCGCGCTCGAGTGCTTCGCCGTTCTTGATCAGGATGCCGGCGGTGGCACCCCGTCCGGTCGCCACCATGATGGCGGTCGGGGTGGCCAGGCCGAGCGCGCAGGGGCAGGCGATCACCAGCACGGCGACGGCATTGACCAGCGCCGCGCTGAAAACACCGCCGAGGGTCCACCAGGCGACGAAGGTGCACAGGGCAATGACGCAGACGATGGGCACGAAGATTGCGGAGATGCGATCGGCGAGTCGCTGCACCGGTGCTTTCGAGCCCTGTGCCTCGGCGACCAGACGGATGATGCCAGCGAGCAGGGTGTGCTCGCCGACACTGGTTGCTCGGCAACGCAACATTCCCTCGCCGTTGGCCGTGGCGGCAAAGACGCGGTCGCCCGGGCGCTTGGCCAACGGCATGCTCTCGCCGGTCAGCATGGCTTCATTGACGGTCGACGATCCATCGAGCACCTCGCCATCGACCGGCAGGCTTTCGCCGGGGCGGACGATGAGGACGTCGCCCGGTATCAGCAGCGCCGCGTCGAGTTCGATCAGGCGGCCGTCGCGCTCGACGCGCGCCGTTCTGGGCTGCAGGCGAAGCAGTGCCTCGATGGCCTCGGTGGTTCTTGCCTTGGCGCGCGCCTCGAGCAACTTGCCGAGCAGAACGAGCGTGATGACCGCGGCCGAGGCTTCGAAATAGACGTGCAGGTCTGCGGCGCCGGTGATCGTGACGACGGCGCTGAACACGTAGGCCATGGAAGTGCCGAGCGCGACGAGTACGTCCATGTTTGCCCCGCCACCGCGCAAGGCCTTCCAGGCGCCATCGTAGAAGCGCCAACCGATCCAGAACTGGACGGGCGTGGCCAACAGGAGTTGCAGCCAGCGCGGCAGCAGGTCCGTCTGATGGTGTGTGCTGACATCGAACATGTTCAGCATCTGCGCGGCGAGTGGCAGGGTGAGCGCGGCGGCGATCCAGAAGCGGCGCACGTCTGCCTGCCGGGTCGCCAGTCTGCGGGCCCTCTCCTGTGCCCGCGAATTCTCATCGGCGAGTCGCCCGACGAAGCCGGCCCGCTCGATGGTAGCGATCAGCAGCGGCGGGTCGACGACGCCCGGGAGGTAGCGGACGGTCGCCCTCTCGGTGGCCAGATTGACGACCGCTTCGACGTCGGGCAAGCGATTCAGGAGCTTCTCGATCCGCGTCGAGCAGGCGGCACAGCTCATGCCTTCGATGGCCAGTTCGACCGTGCGCAAGGTCTGGGGCATGGCTAGGTCGAGAGCGCCAGATGAGCCAGCCCGAGCAGTCCCCAGACGCCAAAGCCGAGGACGAGCAGGCCCGACGCCCGGCGAATCGCCGGCTGGCGTGCATACGCCTGCAGACGGGCGGCCAGCAGACCGGCGAGGAGAAGGTTCGGCAAGGTGCCGGCGCCAAAGGCGAGCATCAGCGCCGCGCCGCTCAGGGCGGAACCACTGGTCAGAGCGGTTGCCAGCGCGCTGTAGACCAGGCCGCAGGGCAACCAGCCCCACAGCAGGCCAAGCGGGAAAGCCTGCGCCGAGCTGTGCGCGGGCAGGAAACGCCGGGTCAGCGGTTGCAGATGGACCCATAGCCTCTGCCCGCAGCGCTCGCTGAAAGCCAGGGCTCGGGTGACACCCATCAGGTAGAGGCCGAGTGCGATGAGCATCAGGTTGGCGAGCAGGTAAAGGAAACTGCGTACGGGCAGTTGCCCGGACAGGGCGACGCTCGCGCCACCGAGGGCGCCGGCGATCGCGCCGGCAGCGGCATAGCTGACGATCCTCCCGAGGTTGTAGGCCAGATGCAGCGTCAAGCGTGGCCGCGTACCCATCGCCAGGGCACCGACAATGCCGCCGCACATGCTGATGCAGTGCGTGCCACCGAGCAGACCGATCAGCAGCAGGGCGAGATAACTGGATTCGGGCATCAGGAGAGGCGGGGTCGTCGGACGGGAAGTGCGACGATTCTACTCCTCCCCACGTATCGACCGTTCGTCGGCCTGCGTCAGATCACTTTCGAATAGCGGGTGCGCTGCCGGTCGGCGCGCAGGTAGCGGTCGAAGACCATGGAAATTGCTCTCACCAGGATGCGTCCGCGCGGCATCACAGTGATCCACTTGTCGTCGACTCGCACCAGGCCGGCGTCGACCATTTCGCGCAGGTCGTCGAGTTCGGTCGCGAAGTACTTCCGGAAGTCGATCAGGTGCGCGATTTCGATCGATTCGATCGACAGTTCGAAGTGACACATCAATGACTGAATGATCGAGCGCCGCAGCAGGTCGTCGGCGTTCAGTTCGATGCCGCGATACACAGGCAGCGTGCCACTGTCGAGCAGATCGTAGTACTCGTCGAGCGTCTTGACGTTCTGGCTGTAGGTCGGTCCGACCTTGCTGATCGACGAGATGCCGAAGGCGAGAAGATCGCAGTCGGAATGCGTCGAGTAACCCTGGAAGTTGCGGTGCAGGCGTCCCTGTCGCTGCGCCGTGGCCAGTTCATCATCGGGTTTGGCGAAGTGGTCCATGCCGATGTAGATGTAGCCCGCTTCGGTCATCTTGCGGATCGCCAGGGAAAGGATCTGCAGGCGCGCGTCGGCGCTCGGCATGTCCGCCTCGAGGATGCGTCGCTGTGGCTTGAAGAGACTGGGCAGGTGCGCATAGTTGTAGATCGAGACGCGATCCGGGCTGACGGCAATCACCCGCTCCAGGGTGCGGGTGAAGCCTTCGAGCGACTGTTTCGGCAGGCCGTAGATGAGGTCCACGCTGATCGACCGGAAGCCCGCGGCACGCGCGGCGTCGATCACGGCGCAGGTCTCCGCCTCGCTCTGCACCCGGTTGACAGCCTGCTGAACGCCAGCGTCGAAGTCCTGCACGCCGACGCTCATCCGGTTGAAGCCCAGTTCGGCGAGCAATTCGACGGTCGCGCGATCGACCTTGCGTGGGTCGACTTCGATCGAATACTCGCCACCCTCGATCAGCCTGAAGTGCTTGCGCGTCGCCGCCATCAACTGGCGCATTTCGTCGTGCGACAGGAAGGTGGGCGTCCCGCCACCCCAGTGCAGCTGCGCGACCTCCTGATCGCCACCTTCGAGATAGCTGCTTTGCAGGGTCAGTTCCTTGGCCAGGTAGCGCAGGTATTTCGCCGATCGACCGTGATCCTTGGTGATTATCTTGTTGCAGGCGCAGTAGTAGCAGATGGTGTTACAGAACGGGATGTGGAAGTACAATGACAACTGCCGGCTGATGGCGCCGATGTTGCGCTTGCCAAGCCAGAGTTTGTAGGCGTCCGAGCCGAAGGCTTCAACGAAGCGATCCGCCGTTGGATAGGAAGTGTAGCGGGGGCCGTTGATGTCGAAGCGACGGATGATCTGCGGATCAAAGACAAGGTTGCCAGCGACGGAGTTCATGTTTCCACGACAGGTTTTGTTGGTTGCATTATCGGACCACGCTGAATCCAGCGGGTTGACGTGGATCAAACCCGGGGTTGAGTGAAAAGGATACGGATGTCCACCAGTGCCACGGCTGCCAGACTGGCCTTCGAGGTCGTGAAGACCGCCTGCTCGAACTGCAACCTGCGCGAGCTGTGCCTGCCCATCGGCATTGAGCCCGAGGATCTCAAGAAACTGGACGAACTGGTGTCGACACGCCGGCGTCTTCGCCGCGGCGACTATCTGTACCGTGCCGGGCAGGGTTTCGAGTCGATCTACGCCGTGCGCAGCGGTTTTTTCAAGACCGACGTGATGATCGAGGACGGCCGCGATCAGGTCACCGGCTTCCAGATGACCGGCGAGTTGCTTGGTCTCGACGGGATCAGCAGCGAAGTGCACACCTGCAACGCCATCGCGCTCGAAGACAGCGAAGTTTGCGCGATCCCGTTCTCGCATCTCGAGGGCCTGTCGCGGGAGATCCATACCCTGCAGCATCACTTCCACAAGGTGATGAGCCGGGAGATCGTTCGTGATCATGGGGTAATGATGCTGCTCGGCACGATGCGTGCCGAGGAACGCCTGGCCGCCTTCCTGCTCAACCTTTCGCAGCGCTTCAAGGCCCGCGGCTACTCGCCGGCCGAGTTCAACCTGCGAATGTCGCGTGATGAGATCGGCAGCTATCTCGGTCTCAAACTCGAAACGGTCAGCCGGGCGTTTTCGCGCTTCCAGGAAGATGGTCTGCTTTCCGTACATCAAAGAAAGATCCGGATTCTCAGCACTGACGGCTTGAAGAAGCTGATGACCCACCAGCGCAACTGAGCCAGCGGACGCCGGCCGACACCGGTAGGTCAGTCGATCCAGGCCAGCGGCCCCAGCGGGTTGCGCGTCAGTGCAACCGACACGATGTAGGCAAAGGCAAGCAGTGCGGCGGCAAAGAAGGCCGCGCGTTGGGCGTTATGGCGCGCGCGCTTGAGCGCCATCGTCCCACAGCCGATGTAAATCAGGAGCCCGATCAGTTTGGCGGTCAGCCAGTTGGCCGAGAAGGGGTACTGGGTGCTCATCACTGCCATGGCAACGGCGCTGGCCAGCAGGACCGTGTCGATGACGTGCGGCCATACGCGAACCGCCGGGCGCCGCAGCCATGACGATTGTCGCAGCGTCCACACGCCACGCAGGACGAAGCCGCTGCCGCTCAGGACGACGCAGCTGATATGGATTTGCTTCAGGATCAGGTAGGTCATCGACGGGTTCGGACGCCCGCTTGGGCGTTCTGCATGGCGGTCAGCGGCCCGTCGCCACGGCTGGCGCCAGGCCCTGGATCGTCGACCGATGCTGCTGGTAGAAAGTAACAGCAGCCAACAGGTTACGCAGCAACCAGCTATTGGCTACTACCAGCGCGATGCCTGCCGGATAGGTGAACCACTCCGGCCAGGCGACGGCAGCCAGCAGCACAGCCAGCGAGACGAAGTGCGCGCGCATCTGCCGGTCGATCTGCTCGCCGGCGATCACTTTGTTCATGTTCGGGGCCATCACTCGCCCGCCGCCCAGGTTCTGCAGGTGCAGCCAGACCAGGAATGGAACGATCTTGTAGAGCATACCGATCATTACCGACATGAATCCGCCAGACAGCACCAGCACACCGCACAGCAGAGGCCACTCCGGACGCTCGGCGAGTGTCGGCAGGAGCGATGCCAAGAACCAAAGCAGGCACGCCGCCAGTGCGCAAAGCATGGCGACTCGCCAGTAGTGCTGGGTAGCGTCGAAACGCGCACGCTTGCTGCGGCGCTGGACATGCAGCGTGACTGCGGCGAATACGGCGGCCGCGAGCACCAGCGCCCCCGCAAGCAGGGCCGCTGGCCATTGCCAGTCGGCCAATTCGACGACACTCCAGAGAGATAGCAGTACCAGCACGGACCAGCAGAAGTGGCGGGCCACGCCCGGTGGGTAGGGCGGGGTCATCTGGAACATCGGTACGACGACGAAAGCGACGGCCGCGAGCAGCACCATACCCCAACCGACGAAGCCCCAGCCGAGGTGAATCGACGTCAACTGCAGCAGGGGCAAAGCCAGCGACGCGTCGAGGGCAATGGCCAGCAGCGCGCCGATGCCTACCGTCATGCTCAAACCGACCAAAGACAGTTTCAGGCCCACAATCGTCGGGTTTCTGGACGGCACGCCATACAGGGCATGGCCGGCAGCACCAGCGAAGAGGGCAAGGCCGCTACCGAGCGAGATCACGGCCAGCCGGAAAGCCAGCGGCTGGTGGCTGAGGAAAGCCGCTGCCAGCAAAAGGGCGCCAAGCGCAATCGCCGCATGCACCACAGTCGCTATCAGAAGCGGCCGCGAGATGTTCGCTCCCGCGACCACCGGTAGAATCTGGAACATCGCGCCGAGCATCACCTGCAGCATGAACCCGGCGGTGATCAGATGCGTCAGCGCCAGCGCGGCGGGCGTCCAGCGCGAGGAAAAGAGATCGGGCCCGCTCCACAGCATGAGCAGGCCGGCGAGGATGGCGAACAGCGGAGCAGAAACAAAGAAGCGGATGGGCGCTGAAAATGGCGGCGCCTGATCGAAGGACAGCAGGGCCTGCATTACTGCGGCTGATGTCGGATGAGGACTTCCACCGTACCATCCGGCCGACACTCGGTCTGCCAGCTGAAACCGTTGATCTCGAGGGCCCTGTACAGCGGGTAGGGCTCGCGCGGCAGCAGTACCAGGAGCTTCTGCGCGTCGCCGAGTTGCTCGAGCGCCGCCATTGTCCGGACCATGGGCTCGGGTGGCTCAAGGCCACGCGCATCGATGACTATGTCGGCATCCATCCGCTTTACCTCGACGGTGACGTAAGGTGTTCATCGATCTGCGCCCGTAGTTCCGGCAGCAGATTCTCCAGTTGATCGGCCAGATGCTGATCACACATCGGATAGAGGACGTTCTCCTCCTTGACGTTATGCTGCTGCATCATGATCAGGAGTGTCTCGGCGTTACCCATGTAGTCGTCGGCGTCCCGCTCGGCGAGTGCCGTTTCGGCGGCAGCCAGCAATTGCCGCATCTGCACGTGTTCGCCACGCATCACTTGCGTCGGTCCTCGATACATGCCGGTGCGCTCCTCGAAGCGTGGAAAGAGAACAGACTCTTCGACCGAGAAATGATTCAGCATCGCGTCGCGAAAGCGAGCGAACTCTGTTCCGGCCCTTTCCCAGGCACCACCCTCGACCGCCGCCTCGACCGCGACGAGGCAAGCATCGCAGGATCGATGGTCCCTGGTCATGAAGTCCGTGATCTCGTGCATCGAAACACCCCCGCTGAATGATTCGTCGCATTGTGCGGTGCGGCGATGCCGCCAACGTTGACCGACATCAAGCAATACGCCCGGAGGGATGGGGCAAAACGCCGCACCTGCATGCCAAGGCGGGCGGTCGTTTGATTTCGATCAAGATTCAAGCACCGTTTCATGCCTATAGTGGGCTGTTGGTCCATTCCACTCTGGAGGAAGCGTCATGTTCAAGCACATCCTTGTTCCTACCGACGGCTCCGAACTGTCACAAGAAACCGCTCGACGGGCAGTTTCGTTTGCCAAGGAGGCCGGTGCCCGCATCACGGCGTTCTACGCCAAACCGGAGTACCCGGTGACCTACTATGGCGAGGGCGCACTGATCGACCCGACGACGCCCGAGAAGTTCGCCGAAATGGCCGAGCAGCAGGCACAGCAGACGCTGGATTTCGTCGTTGACCTGTGCCGGAACGCTGGCGTCACGGTCGATACCCTGGCGATTACGAGCGACGTCCCCTATCAGGCCATCATTGATGGTGCCACCCAGGTTGGCTGCGACCTGATCTTCATGGCTTCGCATGGTCGCCGGGGCTTCACGGCACTCTTGCTCGGCAGCGAAACCAACAAAGTGCTGACACACTCGAAGATTCCCGTGCTTGTCTATCGCTGATCGGCACAGCGGGGGGCGGTGCGCGCGCATGCGGCCGCCAGCGCGCTTGTCGCTCTTGTCATGGCCACCCGCTGAGTCGCGGAGCCTTCAGCGAGTGACGGCAGCCGTTCCTCGTCCGATTCGGCAAAGCACGTCTGTCGAACTGTGGCAAAATGCCTTGGCCAGTGGGACCTCCCGTGGCCAAATGCACTGCCACACAGGGAAGCAGAATGATCAGGAGTGCGCGCGCCAGTGTCCGGTAGGGAGCAGAATTCGGTAGCACCTCTAAGGGCTGCCGCGCTGTGGCTTGCCACGGCGTGTTCACCCACGCAAGCCGTGGATGTCGGGTTGGCCGGCGTATTTCCAGGAAAAGCGCTGCTGACCATCGACGGTGGCGCAGCGAGAACTGTTGCCGTCGGCGCGAGAACCAGCGAAGGAGTCAGGGTGCTGGCCGTAGACAGCGATTCGGCCACCATCGAGGCGGATGGCAGGAAACGCGTCCTGCGAGTCGGGCAGAACGTCGCGTCGCAGTCTTCAGGTCAGGCCGGTGCTACAGCGGTGCTTACCGGCGATGCTGGCGGGCACTTCGTGACGACGGGCAGCATCAACGGAGCGACGGTTCGTTTTCTCGTCGACACGGGCGCTACGATGATCTCTCTTGGCGCCAGCGACGCGCGGCGAATCGGTATCGATACCCGCAGCGGGCAGGCGGCTAGCGTCACTACGGCGAATGGTCAGGCGCGGGTGATGCGCGTCAAGCTCGATTCGGTGCGCGTTGGCGAGATCGTCGTCAATAGCGTCGATGGTCTGGTGCATGAACAGGACATGCCTCTCGCCCTGCTCGGCATGAGTTTCTTGAACCGTTTGGAAATGCAGCGTGATGGTCCGACGATGACCCTCAGGAAGCGCTACTAGGAGAGGCAAATGACGCGTCATCGCCCCAAGTCACTGAACATGCTGGGCCACGAACTCGATATCCTGATGGGCGAGCGGCAGACCTTGCTGAAGGTCGTCGGCGCGACGGCAGCCTTCATCGCCTCTCTCGACTCACGTCTGCTGCCGCCCGGTGCGATACAGTCGGCGGATCTGGTGGCGACGGCGATCAACACGCTGCCCGACGAAACCCTGCGCGAGGCGCTTGCGGCCGTACACGCGGAAATCGAGGAGGGCGAGCCGGTTGTCAGCGACTGAGATCCTGCTTGGTTCAGCGCCGCGAGTGGACCGGGGCGCCATCGATCTTGACAGCTTGCGCCGGGTCTTGTACCGCGAACCGGCGCGCAGCCCGGTCGTGCTTGAGGACGGTGTTGGCGACGAGGAATTGACTCCGGCGGCAGTGCTCTTTCCTATTGTTCGGAGGAGCCGCGAGCCGACGGTCTTGCTCACACAGCGCACTGCGCACCTGAAGGATCATCCCGGGCAGATCAGCTTCCCCGGTGGGCGTTGCGAATCGGCCGACGGATCGCCTGCCGACACGGCACTGCGCGAAGCTGACGAGGAAATCGGCCTGTCGTCGGCTCACATCGAGATCGCCGGCTACCTCCCGGAGTACCTGACCAGTACGGGTTTCCGCGTGACGCCAGTGGTGGCCATGATCACGCCACCCTTCGAGTTGCGGCTCGATGCGTTCGAGGTGGAGGAGGCATTCGAAGTGCCGTTGTCGTTTCTTCTCGATCCCGCGAACCACCAGCAGCACTCGCTGCACTACCGCGGCAAACTGCGCCACTACTACGCGATGCCCTACGGCGACTATTTCATCTGGGGTGCGACGGCCGGGATGATCATGTCTCTCTACCGGGCACTCGAGGCCTCAGCTCCCTAGCCCTTCCTGGCTTTCCTCAGCCCTCCCGGGTCCACCTTATTCCTCGTTTGCACCAACCCGCTGCTGGGGTGGTTGTGGAAAGTGGTCGTTGTCCTATATGACCATGGGGTTCGGGGAGTCGAGCCGGCGTTAGGACGAGATTCGCCTGGCGCTTCGTGCGGGCGACGTGGAACATGCGCGCCCACTGCTGGCCGAAGCGTGGGGAAAGCACAACGACGAAGAATATGGCGACTTCGGAAGCTTAGCGCGGCAAACCTTTGCTATCATTGACTGGCTTCCTGTGTGGCTCACTGCTCCCGGTTTCGCTGTCGTTGGTGATTTCGAGGATGCTGCCTACTGCTGGCGTAATCAAGCCGACAGGTGGCCAGGCGATGGTTTGGGCATCGTGCTGGCGAGTGGTTCCGGTGCGCGTGGCGTTCGTCTCGGCATTCCAGAGTGCCGGCAGCGGGCAGCGGGCAGCCGGCAGCCGCGTCGATCGAGTGGAGATCGGCCCCGGCGACGAAGCAGATGTTGATTTCATGGAGAGTGCCGTCGGGCTGGTATGGCGTGCGCTGGTGTTGTGGTGCTTGTTGTTGCTGCTGTTGGGGCTTGCCAGTCTGGTAGGCGGTTGATCGATTAATTACAGGAGTTTCTTCATGAGCAGAGAAGTCGTCGTTCTGAGTGCGGTCCGTTCGGCCATTGGTACCTTTGGTGGTTCACTCGCCAACATGGAACCGCATGAACTGGCCGGCATGGTGATGAAGGAGTCGATCGCCCGTTCCGGCGTCGATCCCCAGCAAGTAAATTACGTTGCCGTCGGCAACGTCATTCCAACCGATTCGCGCTTCGCGTACGTTGCCCGCGTGGCGTCCATTCAGGCCGGTCTGCCGATGGACTCGGTGGCCATGGCGGTCAACCGTCTGTGCGCGTCGGGCCTGCAAGGTGTGGTGTCTGCTGCCCAGAACATCATGCTCGGCGACTCCGACTATGGGATTGGTGGCGGTGTCGAGGTCATGTCACGCGGTTCCTACATGCTGCCGGCAATGCGCTCGGGCGCTCGCATGGGCGATGCCAAGGCCATCGACATGATGGTTGCCACACTCAGCGATCCGTTCGGTGTCGGACACATGGGGGTCACCGCCGAGAACCTGGCCAAGAAGTGGAACATCAGCCGCGAAGAGCAGGATGCGTTTTCGGTCGAATCGCAGCGCCGTGCCGGTGCCGCGATTGCCGAGGGCCGCTTCAAGTCGCAGATCGTGCCGATCGTCATGAAGACCCGCAAGGGCGATGTCGTCTTCGACACCGACGAGCACGTCAAGGCGGGAACGACAATCGAAGCCCTGGCCAAGATGAAGCCCGCTTTCATCAAGGATGGGACGGTAACCGCCGGTAACGCTTCGGGCATCAATGACGGTGCCGCTTTCCTCATGCTCGCCGCGGCTGACGTTGCTGCCCAGGCGGGTCAGAAGCCGATTGCGCGTCTGGTAGCCTACGCCATCGCCGGCGTGCCGAACGAGATCATGGGCGAAGGCCCGATCCCGGCAAGCAAGCTGGTGCTCAAGAAGGCGGGCCTGACGCTCGACCAGATGGACGTCATCGAGGCCAACGAAGCCTTTGCCGCACAAGCGATTGCGGTCAACAAGGGCCTTGGCCTCGACCCGGTGAAGACCAACCCGAACGGCGGCGCAATCGCCCTCGGCCACCCGGTCGGCTGCTCCGGCGCTTTCATCGCCACCAAGGCGATCTACGAGTTGCAGCGCACAGGCGGCAAGTACGCGCTGGTGACGATGTGCATCGGTGGCGGGCAGGGTATTGCGGTGATCTTCGAGCGCGCCTGAGACCGCGGCTCTTCGTGTTTCAGAAGCCCGACCGTTTTCCGGTCGGGCTTTTTTTTTTGGATGCCCTGCAATGCCGCTCATCGGCGTCCCGCGCAGTCGACACCCGTGCACTTCGGCGGGCGAGACATCGAGCCATGCGGATACCCAGCGCGTCTGTTTGCCGCTTCAGTTCGTCGGCCTGGGGATCAGCCCGCCCAACAGCCAGGGCGTCGCGACGCCCGATGGGCTCCGCTGGCGGCGGCAAGACGCGCCTGGGCGACCTGCTTTCGACGCCACGGCACCGTTTGCCGCATGGGTGGCCCTTCATAACGGCTCGAAGTCGCTACGGATAGTAGTGGTCGATTGCTCGGCGAGGCCGGCCTGGCGCGCGAACTCGGGCCAGGCATCAAGCGCCGCGCCCACGTCGGCGAGGGCCTCGAGCGGGCGGCGGACACCGAAACGCTCGGCCTCGACGAGCAGGTCGCTGCGGGTGATGCCGCTGAACTTGCCGTTGACGCTCAGCAGGTGCTGGTAGGTCCACTGGCCCCTTGGGTTGTGCGCGTGCGTCACGTCGTACGCCGGCGCCAGTTCCCAGTTCCCGCCTTGCTTCAGGCGGAAGGCAAAGTTCTTGGTATGGTCGTCGCAGTTTTTCGCCAAGACATTGAAGGCCATACGCCGGAACGCCTGCCCGAGTGCCTCGTCGCCGAGCCGGAGCCGCGCGATGGTCATGAACAGCTGTGCATAGGCGTGCGTGGCGCGCTGCTTGTAGTCCAGATGGCTCATGGCGCAGAGCGTCTGCACATGGTGCCGGACCGTGGCGCCATCGACGACATCGCGGTCGAAACGGCGGGTCATGAAGTGCGCCCTACCGCTTTCTTCGAGCAGGCGGCAGGGCGACATGCGAATACCCGCGGCACTCGCCATCAAGTGGTAGGCATACTCGATGCGCCCGTAGTCGGCGCTGCTGCCCAGTTCCGAGTCGTGGCCGACACCATCGAACTTGAGCAGCCAGTGCTCGAAGCCGGGGGCGGCGTCGAACTGCCCGCTGCGGATTTCCTTGCTCAGTGGATTCCAGGCAACGACCGCCTTGGCGCGTGCGCCGCCGGCCGACGTGCCGACGCGGATGATGTTGGCGAGCGCGGCCTGTGCCTGGACGTCGCCGGACAGGTCGGCGTGGATGACCTGGCGTGCGGCTTCGACCAGACTCTTCATCGCCAGCGGTTCGGCGCTCTCGCGGTGGGCGCCGCGCGCCGGCTTGAACTCGAGCGCACCCATGCCGCGCCGGCCCATGTAGGCCAGGCGGTCGAGGGTGGTGACGGCGCGCCGCTCGACGCCGCGCGCGCTCATCCAGGCGTCGATCAAGGCGTTGCCGAAATCGTCCGGCAAGGCATCGGCGAGCAGACCGGGGAGGCGTCTGTAGCTGGCTTCGGACAGTTCGGGGAAGGCAAAACTCGGGCGTGGATCGCCCACGGGCATGGTCAGCGGCGCCAGGTCGATGCCGCTGCGTCGCCAGGCGGGGTCATAGGCAAACACATAGCAGCCGAGGCGCGGATCGGGCGCGACCGCGCCGACGCGCTGGCCCCAGATACGAATTTCGATGACCGGGGTGTTCATCCGCTCGCCGTCGGACGTCGGCGGGCGCGCTGCGCTGGCTTGGACTGGCGCAGCAGGTCGAGCGGATTGACGGTGGCTTCGGGCGCGAGCAGGTCGATCCCTTGCAGTGAATCGAGCGCCTTCAGTACGCGTAGCAGCGTCTCGACGGTCGATCCTCGGCCGGTTTCGAGATTGCGCAGGGCCTTCTCCGAAATGCCGGCCTTCTCGGCCGTGGTGCGCTGATCCAGGTTCCGACTCAAACGCAAGCGCTTCAGGCGCTCACCGAGCTGGTGCTGAAGTTCGTGCGGGGTGCTGAACAGCAAGGCAGTCATTGCTAGTTTATACGGTAAGGTTGTGCCGGTTAGTGCCGCTTTGTCCTCATAAGCGGCACGTTAAGGATGTCAGTCTATCAGCTCATCGGTGATCATGCCGTGTTTACGGGAGGCCTCCATGGCGTGCGAGATCGCAGAGGCGAGAAAACCCCATGGGATCTCGCGACGGCGCCGGGTCAAGAACTCCGTCGTTGAGCACCCCCGCGGTCAGGGCACATATCCTTCGAGCTCGAATTGCACCGCCGCCCTCGATCGCCCCTGCCCAAAACTGTTTTCGTCGTCGACTCGGCGACGGCCTTTCGGCCAGGCTACGTTATCTCGTGCCGTGAATGAAGCATCGCCCGCCGCAGGCTCACAGGATGCGACAGCGAACCTTGTTCCGGAAATGCCTTGCAGGCTTCACGTGGGCAGGATGCCACGCATGCGTGAGCCTGTGCGCGTGCCATCGGGCCGTCGCTCCCGCAGCGACTGGCGGTTTGCCGCCGGAGAGGACATCGTGCGGTCCGCTTAGCGGGCCTGGCGACGACGTCGCCAGACGGCCGGGCGCTGGAAACCGTCTGGGTCGATTTCCCAGGGTGCCGGCTCACGAAAGGCGTGCGGCAAGGCGTGCGTATCGGTGACGCCGATGAGCAGGTTGAACATCGTCTGCAGGCGGTCGAAGAAGCTGGGGTCGCGAGAGGGCATGGCGGGCTCCGGTGGGGTTGACGGAAGCCAGTGTGATCCCCGCGGGGCTCACCAAGTGAGCCAGCCAAGCCGCTACCCGCGATAATTTTCCAGCGCGCGCCGCAACTCCTTCGCCACTCTTGCCTGCAGCGCCGCCGGTTCGACGACCTCGCAGTCGCTGCCGTACTTGAGGATGTCCATGATCAATTCGCGATCATCGGCATAGGGCACGCGCAGCTCGTAGCTGCCGTCGTCGAGGAGCCTGCTTTCCTGCTTCGGGTGCCAGCGCTCCGAGGCGACCCAGCGCGCTCGTTCCGGCGTGAAGCGCAGCACAGCCCAGGAGACCCGGTCGCCCGCGAAGATCCCGTAACCGGAGCCGAGCACCTCGTCGAGGCGCTTGTCGGCAACATCCCTGGCGCGTTTGTCGAGGATTTCCGCGTGTTCGATGGCGTCGACCGAGAAGGCACGCAAGCCATCGCGTAGATGACACCAGGCATCGAGATACCAGTTGTGGCGGTAGTGGTTGAGGCGTTGCGGCGAGATTTCCCGCTCGGTCACTGCGTCGGTGCCGCGTGCATGGTAGCGGATGATAAGGCGCTTTCGCCGCAACAGGGCCGAGCCTACTGCCTGGAAGTGGTCGAGATGGAAATCCCGCGCGCCGACCGTCTGGATGCGGATGCGGCGCTGGATTTCCTCGACCGGGTTGTCGGCCGTGCCGAGCAGGCCGGTGAGGCGAGCGAGCAGAGGCTGGATCTGCGGTCCGAGCAGGCCGCCGGTGTCGAGGTTCGAGAGCAGATGCTGCATGGTCAGCAACGCATGGATTTCCTCGGCGGTGAACCACAGGCCGGGGAGTTCATACTGCGGGCCAACCCGCTGCTCGGCCGTCTCGAAACGGTAGCCGCCCAGGTGGCGGTCGAAGATCAGCGGGGCGTTCAGGCGGTCGCGCATGTAGGCGATGTCGCGCTTCAGCGTCGCCCAGGAAACGCCCAGGCGCTCCTGCAGTTCCGCGCGCGTGACCGAGTGGCGAGCGCCGAGAATCTGGTCGATCTGGTAGATACGTTGCAGGCTGCTCATGGCTGACATCCGAGGACGATGTATGGCTTTACAGGCTCGATAGGTGAGCTCCCGAGGTTGTATCATGGCATGCAAGCCGTCGCCATTGAAGGATTGCGGTCAAAGGCTCGCTCACGAAAAGAGCCGACTTGGGGAGTTTGAGGCTGCCGAACAGGGAGCGGGTCGTGTCCGTATGCTGCGGCGGGTTGACCAGAGCGTGCGATTGGGTTGGTGTAAGCAGTGGGTCGCTGCCGCTGCGCCGAGAAAATAACCAAGAACAAGGCAAACATGGACGTCTTCGAGTTCAGGGAGAAACTGGTCGGTGAATACAGCCAGTTCACTCGCAGTTTCACGCGCATCAAGTCCGAGGACATTGCGTCCTTCGTTGCCGCTGCTTACGAGTCGCAACGCTACTGGCCTGCACCGCTCGTCCAGGTCAATCCGAACTTCAAGGCGGGCCACAGCGTCGAGGAACTGGTCACGGCCGGCAGTCTTCACCCGGAGTGCGCGCGAATTTTCCGCGGGGGCAAGAGCGTCAGTTCGGCCGGTGTATCGCTGAAACTCTTCAGGCATCAGGAGGAGGCGATCAGTTTCGCTCAAACGGGTACCAGCTACGTCCTGACCACCGGTACCGGCTCGGGCAAATCGCTCGCCTACTTCATCCCGATCATTGATGCCATCCTCAAGGCAAAGGCAGCCGACCCAGCGCCGCGGACTCGCGCCATCGTCATCTACCCGATGAACGCTCTGGCCAATAGCCAGCTCGAGGAACTCGGCAAGTTCCTGGGCGACTACGGGGATCACCCACCGGTGACTTTCGGCCGCTACACGGGCCAGGAGGACGATGAGGAGCGCCAGCGCCTGGCGGCGCATCCGCCGGACATCCTGCTCACCAATTTCATGATGCTCGAACTCCTGATGACCCGTCAGGACGAAAAGGACAAGGCCGTCATCCGCAACGCCAAAGGCTTGCGCTTTCTGGTGCTCGACGAGTTGCACACCTACCGCGGACGCCAAGGTGCCGACGTCGCCCTACTGGTGCGACGGGTTCGTGAGGCACTGACCGATCGGCTGCAGTGCATCGGCACCTCAGCCACGATGGCTACGGAAGGCACGGAGGCCGATCGCAATGTCGTCGTTGCCGAAGTCGCCACGCGGCTGTTCGGCACCACGATCTCGCCCGCGCATGTGATCACCGAAACGCTGCAACGTATTACCCCGGAGAAGCTCCTCGTTGAACACATCCGTGCTTCCCTGACGACGGCAATTCGGACTGGCCTGCCCGAGAATCCTGCATTCTCCGACCTGGCGACGCACCCGCTGGCCGTGTGGACCGAACTCACTCTCGGTCTGGCGCGGGAGGAGGGCAAGTGGCGCCGGGCCAGGCCAATGACCCTCGAGGCTGCAGGTACCCGCCTCGCCTCTGATGCAGGCATTCCGGAAGGGACGGCGCGCGAGATACTCGCCGACTTCCTGCTCCTGGCGTATCACACTACCGACAAGCCGCCGGAGGATGGCGGACGCAGCCTGTTTGCCTTCAAGCTGCACCAGTTCATTTCCGGCGGCGGCAAGGCGTTCACCACGCTGGATGCACCCGGCAAACGTTTCCTGACGCTCGATGGCAGCCAGTACGTTCCCGGCGACCGGGGCCGCAAGCTCTACTCGGTGCATTTCTGCCGGGATTGCGGTCAGGAATACCTTCCGGTCTGGGATGAGAATACTCCCCTTGGCCGCCAGTTCTCGCCGCGCAACATCGAAGACCGGTCGCATGAGGATGAGGAGGTCAGGAACGGCTTCTTCATGCCGGACACCTCCGCGATCTGGGAGGACACTCTCGACCGCTATCCGGAATCCTGGCTGGAGCGTTCGGGGGACAACTACCGCCTGAAATCGACCTATCGGCGTCGGCAGCCGGTCCACGTCCGGCTCAACGGCGAGGGTGCGCTGGACAATGGCGGGGTCCCTGGTTGGTACATCCCTGGCAGCTTCGGCTTTTGCCTGAACTGCGGAGTGATCCATCACACGGCCGGGCGCGATTCGCTGCGCTTGGCTGCACTCTCCGGCGAAGGTCGTAGCTCGGCCACCACCATGCTGACCCTCGCTTCCCTGCGCTATCTCTACGAGCAGGACGCCCAGTTGAGCGCCGAAGCCAAGAAGGTGCTCGGCTTTTCAGACAACCGCCAGGATGCCGCGCTGCAGGTCGGGCATTTCAACGATTTCCTGCAGATCCTCCTGCAGCGGGCGGCGTTGCTGGCAGCCGTGCAGGCCAGCGCCCAACAGGAACTCGATGAAAGTGCAATAGCCGGCGCCGTGTTCGCTGCGCTCGGCTTCGACCGCGACGACCCCGGAGTGCGCGCCGAATTCATGCAGGATCCGGACGTGCGCGGCAACGCCCGGCGTCTGGTCCAGGACACGCTGCGCAACATTCTCGGCTACCGAATCTACTACGACCTGCGGCGCGGCTGGCGCTTCAACAACCCGAACCTGGAACAACTCGGCCTGCTGCGGATCGCCTACCGCGACCTCGAAGAACTGTCGAACGACGCCGAAATGTGGCAGGAGGCGCCGCTCGTCCTGCAAGCCGCCTCGCCGACGGTGCGCCAGCGCATTCTCGATATGGTGTTCGAGTCGATGCGTCAGGGGCTCTGCCTGGCCTCGCGCTACCTCGACCGTGCCGAGCTCGATCGCCTCAAGACCGCGAGCTACGCCAACCTGCGCGAGCCCTGGGGCTTCACCGAGGATGAACATCCGGTGGCGGCGAGCTGGTTCATCACCGTCAGTCGGCCACTCGACGAAGATCGCCGCAACGTTGAATACCTCGTTTCCGGCAGCGCTCGCTCCAGGCTCGGCCGCCTGCTCAAGCAGCCCGCCACCTGGCGCGAAGAAGACGAAGCGGACAACCCGCACGCCGCCCGCATCAGGGACGAGCACTACCAGGACATCATCGCCGCGCTGCTCAAGGCGGCCAAGACCTATGGCCTCGTCGTCGCCGAAGAGACCGAGTTCGGCATGACCGGCTACCAGCTCAACGGCAGCGCCATCGTCTGGCGACTGGGCGATGGCCAGAGTGCGCGCGGTGCCAGTGACAACGCCTTCTTCCGGGGACTCTACGCCAACATCGCCGGCCTCCTCGCCAACCCCGCCCACCGCCTGTTCGACTTCGAGGCGCGCGAGCATACGGCCCAGGTCGAACAGGACGATCGCCTCGAACGTGAGGCCCGCTTCCGCTTCACCCGCAAGGACCGCGACGAATGGCTGGAGAAGACCGGCAAACCGCTCGAATGGCTGCCGGTAATGTTCTGCTCGCCGACCATGGAACTCGGCGTCGATATCTCGTCGCTGAACACCGTCTATCTGCGCAACGTGCCGCCGACACCCGCCAACTATGCCCAGCGCAGCGGCCGGGCAGGGCGCGCCGGCCAGCCGGCGCTGGTCATTACCTACTGCGCCGCGCAGTCGCCGCACGACCAGTATTTCTTCCGCGATCCCGTGCGCATGGTCCATGGACAGGTCAATCCGCCGACTCTCGACCTGGCCAACCGCGAGCTGATCCAGAGCCACCTGCACGCTGTCTGGCTGGCGGAAACCGGCGTCAAGCTCGACAAGAGCATTCGCGGCCTGCTCGACATGAACGCCGAGCAGGCGCCGCTCGCCGAACATCTGCGCCAGTCCCTCGATGCCGATGCGCCACAGCGCCGCGCCCACGCACGTGGCCTCAGCATTCTCGCCGTGCTGGCTGGCGAACTCACCGCCGAGAAAGCGCCCTGGTACGACGAACACTTCGCCGAGCGCGTATTTGCGCGTGCCTTTGCCGCGTTCAACGCGGCGCTTGATCGCTGGCGCGATCTGTTCACGGCTACCAAGCGGCAGATGGAGATCAACCAGCGGGTGATGAACAACCCCGCGGCCAGCGAGCGCGAGCGCAAGGACGCCAAGCAGCGGCACGACGAAGCCTTCCGCCAGCAATCGCTGCTCCTGCAGGAATCGGGCAGCGCCAATTCCGACTTCTACACGTATCGCTACCTGGCCAGCCAGGGTTTCCTCCCCGGCTACAATTTCCCGCGTCTGCCGCTGATGGCCTACATCCCGGCGCGCCGGGGCAAGATCGGCCGCGAGAACTTCCTGACGCGCCCACGTTTCCTCGCCCTCGGTGAATTCGGTCCCTACAGCCTCATCTATCACGAAGGCAGCCAGTACCGTGTCACGCGTGCCATGCTCGGCGTCTCGGGCGACGATCAGGTCGCCCTGGGCGCCCGTCTGACCACCGAAGTCGCGCGTATCTGCCCGGCCTGCGGCTATGGCCACTTCCGCAGTCAGCGCGACGCCGACCGCTGCGTGTCGTGCAATGCGCCGCTGGCCGACGCCAGGGAAGTGCAAGACCTCTACCGCATCGAAAACGTCTCGACGCGGCGCGCGGAGCGAATCACCGCCAACGAGGAGGAGCGGGTACGGCAGGGTTACGAGATGCAGACCACCATCCAGTTCGCCGAGCAGGATGGCCGGCTGCAGCGTCTCGACAGTCATCTTGCCGACGGTGCCGAGACCGTACTCACTCTCCAATACGGGCCGGCTGCCACCGTCTGGCGAATGAATTTCGGCTGGCGGCGGCGCAAGGACAAAAGCATCCTCGGGTTCATGATCAACCCGGTCACCGGCCACTGGGTCGGCGGTGCCGAGGAGAGCGGCGAACCCGAACCGGACGCGCCGCCCGACCGCACGCCGCCGCAGCAAATCGTTCCTTATGTCGAAGATCGCCGCAACGTGCTGATCGTCCGTCCGCCGGAGACGTTCGAGGCGGCAACGATGGCGACGCTGCAATACGCCCTCAAGCGCGGCATCGAGGCCGTCTACCAGCTCGAGGAGAGCGAGCTGATGGCCGAACCGCTGCCCGGCCGCGACAACCGCCAGGCCATCCTGCTCTACGAATCGGCCGAGGGCGGGGCGGGGGTGCTCACTCGTCTCGCTTCGGAGCCGGCGGCCCTCGCCAGGGTCGCCGAGGAGGCGCTACGCATCATGCACTACCAGCGCCCGGCTGACGGCCTCTGGGAGCGGGAAACTCTCGTCCAGGATGTCGACGCGGCCGGCAAGCCGATTTGTGAAGCGGGCTGCTACAAATGCCTGCTTTCGTACTACAACCAGCCCGATCACACCGTCATCGACCGCCAGGATGCAGCGAACGAAGGCAAGGCGCTCGACATCCTCTGCCGCCTGACTCGCGCGCAGGGCCGCTTGGGGACCTTCGGCCGCACGCCGGAGCGGCACGAGGACGAACTTGCCCGCCTCTCCGGCAGCAGCCTCGAGCAGGCCTGGCTTGCCCATGTCGATCGCCACGGCTATCGGCGTCCGGACCGTGGCCAGGAGAGCATCCCCGACTGCAACACCTGCGCCGATTTCTTCTACGCCGACTGGAAGGCCGCCATCTACATCGACGGCCCGCAGCATGACGAAGCGGCGCAGCGCGAACGGGACGAAGCGATCAACCGCGCGCTGGCGGCGTCCGGCCACTATGTCGTGCGCTTCCCCAAGGAACAGGCGCGCTGGCCTGAAATCTTCACTGCGCATGCGGGTCTTTTCGGCCCCAGCAACGATCACTGAGCGCAACCAATGAACTCCCAAGTCAGCTTTCAACCCGGCAGCCTCGTCGCCGCCCGCGGCCGCGAGTGGATCGTCCTGCCGCAGTCGGACGGCGATACCCTGCATCTGCGCGCGCTCGGTGCCGCCGAAGACGACGCGACGCTGATCTACCTGCCGATCGAGCCGCAGCCGGTGACGCCGGCGAGCTTTCCCTGGCCGACCGTCGCCGAGGCTTCCAACCACGCCGCCGGGCAACTGTTGCGTGACGCGTTGCAACTCAAGCTGCGCACTGGCGCCGGCCCGTTCCGCAGCTTCGGCAACATCGCCGTCGAGCCGCGCGCCTACCAGCTCGTGCCGCTGCTGATGGCACTCAAGCAGGCAGTCGTGCGCCTGCTGATTGCCGACGACGTCGGCATCGGCAAGACCATCGAAGCGGCGCTCATCGTTCGCGAACTGATCGACCGTGGCGAGATTTCCCGGCTGACGGTCCTCTGTCCACCCCACCTGTGCGAGCAGTGGCAGCGCGAACTGCAGCAGCGCTTCCACATCCACGCCGTGGTCGTGCGCAGCAGCACCGCCGCCCGCCTCGAACGCGGCCTGCCGGCCAACCAGTCGGTTTTCGAGGCCTACCCCCATACCGTGGTCAGTCTCGACTACATCAAGTCCGACCGCCGCCGTGACGAGTTCCAGCGCGCCTGCCCGGAGTGCGTCATCGTCGACGAGGCGCACACCTGTACCTTCAGCGGCCAGGGGCGCCAGCAGCGCTACACGCTGCTCAAGGGCCTCGCCGAGAATCCCGACCGGCACCTGATCCTGCTCACCGCTACCCCGCACTCAGGCGACGAGGAAGCCTTCTTCAACCTGCTCGGCCTGCTGCACCCATCGTTCCGTGAACTCAAGGACGCCGCGGCCGGCAGCCGCCAGCCTCTGCGCGAGCAGCTCGCCCGCCATTTCGTCCAGCGCCGCCGGCCGGACATCGAGGAATGGCAGGATCGCCAGGTCTTCCCCGAGCGCCTCACCGCCGAGATCACCTACCAGCTCACCGGCGCCTGGGGCGGCCTGTTCGAGGAGGTTCTGTCCTATGCCCGAACGCTGGTCGAGCGCGCCGAGGGCCAGGGCGCCATGCGCCAGCGCATGAGCTGGTGGGCGGCGCTGGCGCTGCTGCGCTGCATTTCCTCGTCGCCGGCGGCGGCGGTCAATGCCCTGCGCACGCGGCTCGCCGGTGGCTCGCTCGATACTCTCGAAGATCAGGGGCAAAGCCTCGAGGAAGCCGAGGCACAGGGGCGCGAGCGCGTCCTCGACGGTGCCGACGACGACCTGAGCACCCAGGACATCGAACCTGCCGCCTGTACCGAGGACAGTCAGCTCCTCAGCGAACTCATCGCCAAAGCCGAGGCGCTCGCCGGCCCCGGCCAGGACCCCAAGCTCAAGCGCCTGCTCGAACATCTCGCAGAACTGACCGCCGCCGGCTTCCAGCCGGTCGTCTTCTGCCGCTACATCGCCACCGCGCACTATGTCGCCGACGCGCTGCGCAAGGCCCACAAGAGCCACCTCGTGCAGGCCATCACCGGCGAGTTTGCCGCCTCCGAGCGTGAAGCTGCGGTCGACGCCATGGGCGAGGCCGAAAAGCGCATTCTCGTCGCCACCGACTGCCTTTCCGAAGGTGTCAACCTGCAGAACCTGTTCACCGCTGTCGTCCATTACGACCTGTCGTGGAACCCGACCCGCCACGAGCAGCGCGAGGGCCGCGTCGACCGCTTCGGCCAGAAGGCGCGCGAAGTCCGCACCACCATGCTGTACGGGCGCGACAATCCGGTCGACGGCGCCGTGCTGCATGTCATTCTCAGAAAGGCCGAGAGCATCCGCAAGGAACTCGGCGTCCTCGTGCCGATGCCCGACGACGAAGGCCGGCTCACCCAGGCGTTGGTCGGCGCCGTGCTGCTGCGCCAGGGCCGCCTGGCCACCACCTCGCCGCAGCGCGCGCTCGACTTCGGCGAGCCGGCGCTGGCGATCGAGACCGCCTGGCAGTCGGCGCGGGAGCGCGCATCGCGCAACCGCACCCTGTTTGCGCAGCGCCGCCTCAAACCCGAGGATGTCCTGCCCGAATGGCGGAAGACGCTCGCCGTGCTCGGCGGCGAGGACGATGTCGAGCGCTTCGTCCGCCGCGCCGCCACTCGCCTTGGCGCGCCACTCGAAGCCGTGACCAAGGCCACGGCCGCCCACTGGAAACTGCACATCGGCAGCCTGCACGCCGCCGCCCTGCGTGAGCGCCTGGGCGGGGAGGCCCTGGAAGGCACATTGCGCATCGATTTCCACCAGCCGCCGGCCCCCGGCGCAGTGTTCATCCACCGCACGCATCCGCTGGTCAGTTGCCTGGCCGACCACCTGCTCGAACAGGCGCTCGACGATCACGCGGCCGATGCCGACGCCGCTAGGGTCGCCCGCGCCGGCGCCATCTTCACCGCAGCCGTGCCGGCCCGCACCGCCGTCCTCCTGCTACGCCTGCGTCACCAGCTCAACGTCACCCACCGCCAGCAGTCGCGCCTGCTGCTGTGCGAAGAAACGGTGACCGTCGCGCTGCCGGGCCCCGAAGGTGGCGAACTGCTTGCCGGCGACAGCGTGCGCGCGCTGCTGGACGCCGAACCCGCACGCAACATGCCGCCGCCGCTGCGCGACCATCACCTGCGGCATTTTCTCGACCAGTTGCCGGCCTGGCAGCCCGCTCTCGAAAACCTGGCCCGCCAGCGTGCCCAGGCGCTGCTCGCAGACCACCGCCGCGTGCGCGAGGCCGCTCGCGGCAGCGGCGAATACCGCGTCACGCCCAGCCTGCCGGTCGACGTGATGGGGGTCTTGGTGCTCGTGCCGGCGTAGCGCGACAGCCAATCCGGACACATCAAGATGATGAATTCATTGGGATTTCGGGTCGCTGTAGCGTTAAGCATTGATCGCCATCCTTAATTTGACGGACCAGGATCACGCCCCGGGGGCTTGCCGCTGTCCCGGAATTTTCGCGCAACCAGCGGTTTTATAAGAGATTTTCGCGCTAGACTTTGTAGTGTAAAAAAAGTTACACAAAACGAATTCATGACATCCTGGAAATTTTACGGTCGTCGCGACGAGCTGGCGGCGATCAAGCTGCTCCTGACCCGGGGCCGCTGGTTCTTCTGCGCGATCAGCGGTCGCCGCCGCATCGGCAAGACTTCGCTGATCCGCGAGGCGCTTCTTGAAACGCAGGGCGGAACCGGCGCGGCCGGCGCGCTTTACGTGCAGATTCCCGACAGCGACGAACGCGATGTCGTCGCCGTGTTCACGGATGCGCTCGCCGCGTTTGCCGATGCCAGCCCGGGACGCCTGCCGGACAGCGTCGTGACGGACAAGCTGCGCCGCTTTTCCGACATGGTGCGTGCCATTGGCGCGCTTTGCCGGGCCGGCATCATCGTCGTCATCGACGAGTTCCAGTATTTCAACCGCAAGGCGCTGTCCGCCTTCACGTCGCTGCTGCAGGCGGAAGTCGATACGCTCACCGGATCGGCCCATGGCGGCATATTCGTGCTCGGCTCGATCCACACTGAAATGACAGCGCTCCTCGAAGATCGCGGCTCGCCGCTCTATGCCCGCGTGACCGATCGCCTGAACCTCGACCACTGGGATTTCGCCACCCTTTTCCAGGTCTTCGCCGATCAGGGGCTGGACAGCCCGCGCGACTGGCTGACCTTCTGGTCGGTCTTCGAGGGCGTCCCCAAGTTCTACCGCGATTGCGCCTACCAGGGCACCTTCGCGGCCGATGACCACAGCGCAGCGGACCGTATCATCGACACCCTGTTCCTGTCGGCGCGCGCGCCGCTCGTCGAGGAGGCCAGTACCTGGTTCCTGCGCGAACTGCGCGGCGCCGGCGTCTCGCTGCTGCGTCTGCTCGCCCGTCAGCAGCCCTGCGCCCAGCAGCAGCTCTCGGCCGCCTACGCCGAGAGCCTCGGCGACAGCCGATCCTTCGCCACCTACCTGGCGACGCTGGTCGACCGCTACCGTCTCGTCGAGCGCCTCAGCCCGGTCTTTGCCCAGGCCGGCAGCCGCCAGGCCCGCTACCAGATCGGCGACAACTTCCTCGCCGCCTGGCTTGCCGCCATCGAACCCGCGGTACAGGCCGCGCGCGTGCAGCCGCTGGCGCAGGCGCTGAAGATCGGCGCGGTCCGTCTCGAAAACCACGAAGGCCCCACCTTCGAGCGCATGGTCCGCAAGCTGATGGCCGAAGCCTCGCGGCGCGGGGCCGGCGACTTCCCGCTGACCGACATGGTCCACGGTTACTGGAACCGTCCCCGCGATGTCGCGCGCCTGGTCGAGATCGACATCGTCGCCGTCAACGAAGACGACCGGCGTGTCCGCTTCGGCAGTTGCAAGCGCGCTGCCGCGAAGCACACCCCGGCCGCGCTGACCACCTTCGGGCAGCACGTCGACGACTTCCTCGCGACGGCGACCGGGCGTCGCTTCAAGGGCTGGCAGCCGGAACGTGCGCTCTACGCCCCGGATTTTCCGGTCGCTGAACGGCAGGCCTTGCACGCTCGCGGGTATGTCTGTGTTGACCTCAATGACTACCAGCGCTGGCTTGCCGCGCCAGGAACCAACTGAACCGGGAACCCGCATGGCCCGCCGCTCGAGCACCGAACTCGCCTTCACCGCCCTGACCATCGAAGGCGGCCTGCTGGCGCCCGATTTCCTCAACCGGATCGCCCATCTCGAAGCTGCCGCGCAGTCCGAGACCGACTACGACATCCCGCGCGGCCTCAAGCTGCGCGACGAGATCGGCCGCTACTGGAAGATCGCCCAGAACCTCTGGCAGGATTTCGCCGCCCGCCGCGAACGCAGCGACCGCGACCCCTGGGCCAACAGCCGCGACTTCCTCGAACCCTTCTGCCGCCAGGTACTCGGCTTTGCCGACCTCAAGCGCGTCGGCCAGGTCGCCGTCGGCGAACGCAGCTTCCCCATTGGCTGCGCCGCCGGAGAAGGGCGCGTGCCGCTCGTCTTCGCCGCGCACGACCAGCCGCTCGACAAGCCGGGCAGCCGGCAAGGCGACGGCACGCGCCGCCGTTCGCCCTTCCTGCTCGCCCAGGAGTTTCTCAACGCCAGCCACGCCGTGCTGTGGGCCGTCGTCAGCAACGGCCTGAAGCTGCGCGTCCTGCGCGACAACGCCAGCCTCACCCGGCCGGCCTACATCGAGGCCGATCTCGAAGCCATCTTCGCCGAAGGCCTCTACCCCGATTTCGTCGTCCTCTGGCTGCTTGCCCACGCCACGCGCTTCGGCCAGGCCGGCGCCGAGCCGGCCGACTGCCCCCTCGAACACTGGCGCAACACCGCCCAGGAAGACGGCATCCGCGTCCGCGACCGCCTGCGCGAAGGCGTCGCCAATGCCCTGCGCGTGCTCGGCAGCGGCTTCCTCACGCATCCGGCCAACGGCGAGTTGCGCCGCCGCATCGAAAGCGGCGAGCTGAGCACCCAGATCTACTTCGAGCAACTCCTGCGCCTCGTCTACCGCCTCATCTTTCTCGCCACCATCGAAGACCGCGAACTCGTCTTCGCGCCCGACCCCGGCGCCGAGGCCCGCACCCGCTACCAGGCCGGCTACAGCCTCGCGCGCCTGCGCCGCCTGGCCGCCCGGCGGCGCAGCTACGACCGCCATGCCGACCTCTGGCAGGCGCTCTCGATCACCTTCGCCGGCCTCGCCGGCGGCCAGCCGGCCCTTGGCCTGCCGGCGCTCGGTGGCCTCTTCGACGCCGCGCAATGCCCGGACCTCGACGCCGCCCAGCTCGACAACCAGTCGCTGCTCAGCGCGCTCTTCGGCCTCTGCTTCTTCCGCGACGGCGCCGCGCTGTCGCGCGTCAATTACCGCGACATGGATTCGGAGGAACTCGGCAGCGTCTACGAAAGCCTGCTCGAACTGGTGCCCGAACTGACCTTGACCGCCAGCGTCCGCCGCTTCGGCTTCATCGGCGACGCGGCGGAGCAGGCGGGGGGCAGCACCAAGGGTAACGCCCGCAAGCTCAGCGGCTCCTACTACACGCCCGACAGCCTGGTGCAGGAGCTGATCCGCAGCGCCCTCGACCCGGTGATCGCGCAAACGCTGGCCGCGAACCCGCGGCAGCCGGTGCAGGCGCTGCTCGAACTGAGCGTCTGCGACCCGGCCTGCGGCTCGGGCCACTTTCTGCTCGCCGCCGCCCGCCGCCTCGCCGAGGAAGTCGCCCGCCTGTCGGCCACCGAGGGCAACCCGCTGCCTGCCGACTACCGCCACGCGCTGCGCGACGTCGTCGCCCACTGCATCTATGGGGTGGACAAGAACCCGCTCGCCATCGAACTTGCGCGCACCGCGCTCTGGCTTGAAGCCTACACGCCCGACCGGCCGCTGACCTTCCTCGACCACCACCTGCGCTGCGGCGACGCGCTGCTCGGCATCCTCGACCCGGCGATTCTGGAAGTCGGCATCCCGGACAAGGCCTTCAATGCCTTGTCCGGCGACGACAAGGCCGTCGTCACGGCGCTGAAGAAAGCCAACCGCGACGCCCTGAAGGCGATCGAGAAGGCGAAGACGCGCGCCGCCTTCAACCTCGCCCTCGGCTTCGACGCCGCGCCCGAGGCTGCTGCCCTCGACGCCCTGCCCGACGACACGTTGGCCGCGCTCGAAGCCAAGCGCGCCGCCTTTGTCGAGGCCGAAGCGAAGAGAGCCGCCTCGCGCGCCCGGCTGGCCGCCGATCTTTTCGTCGCCGCCTTCGTCCTGCCCAAGACGCCGCAGACGATGGTGAGCGTGCCAACCACCCAGGATCTCTGGCTGGTGCTCAACGGGAGCGCTCCGCGCCCAGGCGTCGCGGCAGCGGCTGCCAGTGCCGCGCAAACGGCGCAGGCCTTCCCCTGGTGGCAGGCCTTCCCGCAGGTGCGGGCAAAGGGTGGCTTCGATGTGTTGCTCGGCAACCCGCCGTGGGAACGGATCAAGTTGCAGGAGGAAGAATTCTTCGCCAGCCGCAGCCCGTTGATCGCCGACGCGCCGCACAAGGCCGAGCGCGGCCGGCGCATCGAACTGCTGCGCGATGGCATGCTGCTGCACACGCTCTATCCGGAAGTCGAAGCGGTGCAGGGAATGACGCCGCCGAACGTCGCCGAGCAGGCCCTGCACGCCGACTTCATCGTTGCCCGCCGCATTGCCGAGGCGGCCAGCCTGTTCGCCCACGATTCCGGGCGCTACCCGTTGACCGGCGTCGGGGATGTGAACACCTACGCGCTGTTCGCCGAAACCTTCGCGCAACTGGTCAGCGGCGAAGGGCGGGCCGGCTTCATCGTGCCGACCGGTATCGCCACCGACGACAGTACCAAGGCCTATTTCGCCGACCTGACGCAGAGCGGGTGGCTGGCCAGCCTCTACGACATCGAGAACCGGGAACGCCTGTTTCCGGCGGTCGATAGCCGCATGAAGTTCTGCCTGCTGACCCTCGGCCGCGCCGATGCCGCCGAATTTGTTTGCTTCGCAGCCCAGGTCACGCAATTGGCCGACCCGCGTCGATGCTTCCGGCTGGCGCCCGACGAATTTCGCCTGATCAATCCCAACACGCTGACCTGCCCGGTTTTCCGCAGCGAGCGCGACGCCGAGTTGACCAAGAAACTCTACCGCGCCGCGCCTGTGCTGATCACCGAAGGACCGCCCGAGCGCAACCCGTGGGGCGTTCAGATTCGGCGAGTGTTCGACATGGCCAAGGCCGAAGTAGTGGGCTCATGTTCAAGAGGGCACCGAACTGGCTTCTCGCCTATGTACGAAGCAAAGCTGGTCCACCAGTTCGACCACTGCTGGGCGACCTACGCCGCCGACGGGACGAGCGGCGATGTTGCCATCGACGCTAAAGAAGACCCGAATTTCAGCGTCAACCCGCGCTACTGGGTCAATACCACCGAGGTGGAATCCCGCCTCGTCGCCAAGGGCTGGTACCGGGGTTGGCTGATGGCCTGGCGAGATATTTGTCGCGCGACCGACGAGCGCACGGTGATTGCGTCGGTCGTGCCGCGTGTAGGGTCGGATTTCACACTTCGCGTGAAACTAAAGTGGGTCCCCGAAGTCAAGACAAAAATTAGCTCGGTTTAAGCTGTGCTTTCAACTGCAGTAGCAGCTGGACGGCGCTGCCCCGGTTTTGCTGTTGGTTTGGTCGTTGCTGTTGATTCTGATGTTGATCTGGCTTCTGCGGGTGGGGAATCGCCTGTGGAGCGTAGCGGAACAGGCGATTCCCCACCCGCGCCGCCGAATTTGTCGAGGATCAAGGCCCCACCACCGATAGCGGTGCGATAGACCACATCGGGCGTCTTGTCACTCAGCGACTGGTGCGGACGCTCGCCGTTGTAGAAGGCGAAGTACTCGGCCAATCCGACCGTCAATTCGCCCAAGGTGGCGTAGCCCTTCAGATACACGTCCTCGTGCTTGACGCTGCGCCAGAGTCGCTCGACAAAGATGTTGTCGAACACCCGGCCCCGCCCGTCCATGCTGATCACCACCCCTTCACGTTTCAGCACATCGGTGAAGGCAGTGCTGGTGAACTGACTGCCTTGATCGCTATTGAAGATCTCCGGCCTGCCGTGAGTGCGCAAGGCATCTTCCAGGCAATCGACACAGAAGGCCGCTTCCATGCTGTTGCTGATCCGCCAGCTGAGGACCTTGCGGCTATACCAGTCAATCACCGCGACCAGGTAGGCGAAGCCACGCGCCAGCCGGATGTAGGTGATGTCGGTGCTCCAGACCTGGTTGGGCCTGACCACAGGCACTCCGCGCAGCAGGTAGGGATAGACCTGGTGCTCTGGGTGCGGACGGCTGGTGTTCGGGCCCGGCGCCATGCCGGCTAACCCCAGCAACCGCATCAGGCGTTGCACCCGTTTGCGGTTGACCGTGTGACCCGCCTTCCCAAGGAAGATCACCATCCGGCGGCTGCCGTAGAACGGGTGCCGAGTGTACTCCTCGTCGATCAGGCGACTGTACAGGAGATCGCTGGCATCGACCACCGCCGGTCTTTGCTGCGCATAGATCGTCGACCGGCAGACCCCGGCCAGGACGCACTGCTGCACCATGGCGACCGCCTCCCCTGGGTCGATCCACCCTTGCCGGATCATGACGGGCTGATCCCGGACTTTTTTTGAGCCAGTCCAATTCCATCTTCAACTTGCCGATCTCGCTGTACAGCCGCTCCGGCTCCCGGTGGGCGGCCAGCGGCTTGGGACCTCGCTTACCTTCAAACAGCGTCTTCGCCTGATCCTGGATAGCCTTCTTCCACTGCCCAACCTGAACCGGATGGACGCCATACTCCTGGCCAATCTCGTTGATCGTCTTCACCCCTCGCACGGCCTCTAGACCCACCTTCGCCTTGAACTCCGGTGTATGTACCTTCCGCGTCTTCGTTTCACTCATCGTTCCTTGCTCCCTACCTTGGCGCACAGCTTAAACTACTGTCTGAATTCCGGGGACCACTATACCGGACGCTGGCCCCCAGGACGCGGACAGACCGTGTCCGGGGGCGGCAAATTAGCCTGTCCTCTCCCTGCCTATTTCTCCGGATCGTCCGGCTTGCCGAACTCCGTCTTGCCCTGTGCCTTCTTGCGGCGCAGGAAGCTGGGGCTGGCCGATTCGGTCGCCGGATCTTCGTAGAACGCTTCGTGCGTCGACAAAGTCCGCGAATCCATGCTGCGGGAAGAGTAGAGCGCCTCCTTCCGGAATCGCGCCGTGTCCCGCGAGCGGGCAAGCTCGGCCATGCTCTCGAGTACTTCGATCAGCCACGGCTGGTCGGCAAAGCGCTGCCGGGCCTCGGCCAGCAGGCGCTCGACGACGTTCCAGTCGCCGTGCTCGGCAGCGGCGCGCGCCTGTTCGAGCAGCTTGCCGGCGGCCAGTTCGGACTGGCGGGAAAGCACCAGCGGGTCGCTCAGCAGGGTTTCCCAGGCAGCCGGCGACATGGCAGGCAGCGTCAGCGTCGCGTCGGCAAAGGCCAGCGGCTCGCCCTCCGGCGTCGACGCCGTGACCGCCGCCTGCAGCAGTTGCCCGGCGCCCTCACCGGCAAGCCCCACCGGAATCTGCAGTTCGACCAGCGCCCAGGCTTCGGCTCCGAACGCGATGTCCGGCAGGCGGATCACCGGAAAACCCGCGTCGCCCTCGACCAGGTAATCGTTGAGCAGACGGATGCCAACCCCTGGCGCCGCGGCGAGCGACAGACGGACATGGCGGGCGCAGAGCGCCGAGATGAAATCGAACTCGGCGGCGAAGGGCTCGAAGAGGTCGGCGGCGGTATCGCCGTAGTAATGGTTGCCGCCACCGCGTTTGGCCATCTCGACCATCAGGTCCTCGTTGAAGTGGGATCCGAGGCCATAGGTGGAGGTGCTGACGCCACGCTCGGCGGCTTGCGCGCAGAGGGCGGCGATCCCGGCTGGGTCGGTGATCTCGCCGACGTTGGCATTGCCGTCCGAGAGCAGGATGACGCGTGCCAGTGCCGCCTGGCCGGCGGCCGGCAGCAGGCCGTCGGCACCCGCCTGCCAGCCGCCGTGCAGGTTGGTCGAACCGCCGCTGTGGACACGCGACAGGGCCAGATGCAGCGCCTGGCGGTCACCGACCGGGCGGGGCGGGACGAGTGTCTGCACGCGGTCGTCGAAGACGACCAGCGAGGCGATGTCGGTGGGCTCGAGTTGGTCGGCGATATGCTTCGCGCAGCGCACCGCTTCGGCCAGCGGCGGCCCGGACATCGAGCCGGAACGGTCGATGACCAGGGCAAGGTGATAGGGCTTGCGCGCTTTCTTCTCGGTCGCCAGCGGATCGGGCGCCTGCACGCGGATCAGGACCGGCAGCTTCTGCGCGACGCCGGCGATGAGCGCCGGCTTGAGGGAGTGGATGCGGATACGGGGGATGGTGTTGGGCATGGAATCTCCTTTTCGTCCGGCACCATTGCCGGCAGATGAGGTCAGTGTAGCGCGACCCGGGCTCACCAGATGCGCCACCCGGTGCAGCGACGGCTCTCAGCCCAGGCGTTCGAGCAGCCTCGCTGCGGATTTCTGGTGCAGGATGAGAACCAGCTTCATGGCGCTACGCGTGGCGCCGACGAAGAGCTTGCGCGCGGCCTTGTCGTCGAGCACGTCGAAGTCGATCTCGGTCAGGATGACCGCTGGCGCGGCCTGGCCCTTGAAGCGGTAGACCGACTCGACGAGCACGTCGCCCGGGGTGTAGACGGGCTGCCCGAAGAGATCGTACTCGCCGGTGAAGTGGCGCAGACTGGTCTGCCCCAGGCGGTCGAGCGTCAGCAGTTGCGACTGCTCGCGGCCGTGGTAGCTGACGATGGCGACGTCGTGCTTCCTGAAGCCGGCCGAGTAGCAGAGCCGGATGGCTTCCTTGACGCGGGCGAACATGCCCTGGGTGTCGGCGTAGTCGAGGAACTCGATCTCGTCGGCGGCGATCGGCGAGGCGGCTTCGATCTCGAGACCTCCGAGCAGCAGGCGGCGCAGGAGTTCGACGATCGGCCGCGGGCTGCGGTAGTTGCTCTGCGCGCGCAGCGTCACCCAGCCCGGCAGCGGCGTCGGCGGGCGCCCGTAGAGGTTCTGCAGCGGGTCTTCGAGCCACAGCATTCGCGCCTCGGGACGCGCGTGGCGGAAGATGAAGTCGCGCCATGGCTCGGAGATGTCCTGGCCTTCGTCGACGATCAGCGTGTCGAACAGGAAGGCGGCGCTCACCGGCAGTTCGGCGGCTCGCTTCTGCAGGCGCTCGAAGGCATTGGGTAGGCTGAAGTCGGGCATCTCTCCGGCATCGCGCAGGCGCTGGTCGCAGAGCTGGTGGTAGGTGCAAGCCAGGCCGCCGGCCGGTGCGATGGTGCTGAAGTGGTCGGCGAGCGGGCGGTTGAAGCAGACATAGAGCGGGCGCTTGCCGGCGTCGAGCGTGGCGCGGAACTCGGCAAGGGCGAGCTGCGTCTTGCCCGATCCGGCGGTGCCGTTGATGCGCAGCCGAAAGGGCTCGAACTCGAGCCGGCGTGCCCAGTGCGCGAGCCCGCCGGAAACCCGGGTGACGACCTTGCGCGCATGTCCCATCAAGGCGCTGACGTCGGTGTCGAGCTGGATCAGGTTGCGCAGGAAGGCATGGACCTTGGCTGTGGCGAGGGTTTTCTCGCCGGGCGGCAGGAGCCGCCCGATGATGCGGCAGAGCTGGTCGCGCCGGCTGGCATCGACGATGCGCTCGGGGACGAGGCCCGCCGTTTCCGGGTTTCTGACGGTGTAGTCCGGGCAATAGAGGAGGGCGTCGGTGTGCACCGAGGGAATGTCGCCGCGGCCAGCGAGCTTGCCACGCAGTTGGCTGAGCATGCGCGAGATCTGCACGGGAATGCTCTTCGATTTGCCCGGGTACTGTTTGACCAGGCCATCGGCCGTTTCATCGAGAAAGCCGCTCTTCTGTTCGATGAGGAGCAGGTCGCCGGCAAGACTGACGACGGCAAAGTCGATTTCGCCGTAGATGGCGTAGCGTCCGTCGATGCCGGTCCAATGCACGGCGTGATAGACGGTGTAGTCGTCGGGCAGGCCATCGGCGAGGATGGCGAGGGTTTCAATCTCGCGTTGCGCAGCGCCAGTGACGGCGAGTTCGCGCCAGCCGTCGGGGAGGATTCGGGCCATCGGGGGATATCCTGATCAGTTCGTTTCGCCTGGACAGGATAGCACCGGAGCTGGCGGGCTTCGCCTAATCCGGAAGGCGCAGCGCCAGCGCTGCCCGTTCGGGCGTCGTGCCATGCTCGACGACGCCAAGCAGCGGCGCCGGCAGGCGCGCCTGCAAGGCCGCCAGGTTCTCGCTGAAGCGTGACATCGCCGGGTCGATGCGGTTGGCCACCCAGCCGGCCAGCGGCAGGCCGCGCGCGGCGATCGCTTGCTGGGTCAGCAGCGCATGGTTGATGCAGCCCAGGCGCATGCCGACAACCAGAAGCAGTGGCAGGCCGAGCAGAGACGCCAGGTCGGCGGTGTCGGCGCCGGCACCGAGCGGCACGCAGAAACCGCCGACACCCTCGACCAGGACCACGTCGGCCATCGTCTGCAGCTTCGTCAGAGAGGCGGCGATGTGCGGCAGTTCGATGCGCCGGCCTTCCTCTTCGGCGGCGATGTGCGGCGCAATCGCGGCCCGGAAGCCGTAGGGATTGACCAGCGCGTGCGGTGCCGCGAACGAGGATGCGGCGAGCAGACGCTCGACGTCCTCGTTGACTCCCTGCTCGTCGAAGCCGGCGGCGATGGGTTTCATGGCCAGGGCGCTCACGCCTGTCCGACGCAAAGCGTGCAGCAGCGCGCAGGCGACGAAGGTCTTGCCGATTTCGGTGTCGGTGCCGGTGATGAACCAGCCGCGTGTGTCTTTCGGTGTGTCTTTCATTTTCTGGCGTAGGCAAGAATGACGTCGTAACGGGCGGGCAGGCCGGCCGGCGTACGATGCCGCTCGTAGGCCGCCTGTACCTGCTGCCAGGCGCTGCGTCCGAACAGCCCGGCGCGTGCTCCTTCGCCGACCGAGTTGGCGCCGATGTCCTTGACGGCGCGCAGCAGCGATTTCAGGTCGGGGTAGTGCAGGCTTAGTGTCTGGCGATGCAGGCGGATATCGGCGAAACCGGCTTGCGCCAGCGCTGTGCCGATCGCCAGCGGTTCGCTGAAGCTGAGCGTGTGGCGATAGCGGTCGATGCCGGTGAAGGCCTCGCGCAGTTCGTGGAAGGTGTCGGGTCCGAGCGTGCTCAGCGCCAGCCGCCCGCCGGGACGCAGGACGCGCCGCGCTTCGCCGAAAACCTTCTCGGCATCGCACCACTGTACGGTCAGGCTCGACCACCAGGCGGCGAAACTCGCGTCCCGGCAGGGCAGGGCCTCGATGTCGGCAGCGAGGCAGACATCGGCGTCGTCACGCGCCAGAGCCAGCATGGCGGGGGCGAAATCGACTGCGGTGAGGTGGGCGCCGGGCCAGCGCGAACGCAGCAGGCGGGCGCCGTAGCCGGTGCCGCAACCGGCATCGAGAATGCTGTTCGGCTCGGGAGACGGGTCGAAGTCGGCCAGAAGGTGGTCGCAGACCTGTCGTTGCAGCACGGCGGCGCCATCGTAGGACGCCGCCGCGCGTTCGAAAGCCTCGCGTACACGCTGCCTAGGGGGCGGGGCGGACATGGCAGAAATCGTCCAGGAGACGGACAAAGCGCTCGCGGTCGTTGAGGAAGGGCGCGTGCCCGGCGCCACCGAAAACCTCCAGGCGGGCATTCGCGATGGTCTCGGCGAGGTAGCGTGCCGCGGCCAGCGGATTCAGGGGGTCGTTCTCGCCGTGGACGAGCAGACAGCGTGCGGTGACTGCCGGGAGCAGGGGACGCAGATCGATCTCCCGGAGCCAGTCCAGACCACGGCCGAGCGCTTCGATCTGCGGCCCCGGCGCGCGGTTGAGGGAGGCGAGAAGCTCGCGGGTGATCGCCCGTGCCTGATTGTCGCCCTGGCTCAGCAAGGTGACGAAACGCTGCAGCGTCTGCTCCGGCTGCAATCTGACGCTGGCCGAAAAACTATCGACGACTGCCGGCGCCTGCGCTGCGCGCCAATCGCCGCGTTGCGTGAAGCTGGCCGTGGCGCCGACGAGGACCAGTCCGTTGACGCGTTCGGGAGCCAGCACGGCGGCGCGCACCGCCAGCATGCCGCCGAGCGACCAGCCGCAGAGCACCACCGGGTTCGGGAGGGCGTCGATCAGTGTCTGCGCCGTGGCGGTGAAATCGCCGCTGTCGTCGGCTGCCTCGCCGTAGCCGGGCAGGTCAATGAGGTGCACCCGCGCGTGTGCCGACAAGGCGGGCCGCAGCGGCTCCCAGACGGCGCTGCCGAGCCCCCAGCCGTGGATCAGCGCGAGGTCCGGGCCCTCGCCGACAACTCGCGTCATGCCAGTTCTCGCAAGGCGTCCAGCAGTTGGCCGACCTGTTCTGCGCTGTGCGCCGCCGTCAACGAAACGCGCAGGCGGGCGCTGCCGACGGGTACCGTCGGCGGCCGGATCGCCGGCACCCACAGGCCGCGCTCGTAGAGCGCCCCGGCAATGCGCAGCGTTTCGTGGTTGTCGCCGATGACCAGCGGCTGGATGGCCGTCGGTGAGGGCAGCAGGCGCCAGCGTGCGTTGGCGAGTCGGGCGACGCCATCGCGCCACTGCGCAATGAGTTGCCAGAGATGGTCACGACGGGCATCGCCGGCGGCGATCAGGTCGAGGCTGGCGTCCAGCGCGCAGGCGACCAGCGGGCTGCCGGCGGTGGTGAAGATGTAGGTGCGGGAACGCTGTTCCAGCCATTCGATGACCGTCGTCGCGGCGGCGACGAAGGCACCGGCGGCGCCCGCCGCCTTGCCGAGCGTGCCCATGTAGATCAGTCGCCTGGCCGCGGGCAGGTTGAAGTGCGCCAGACTGCCGCGTCCCTGCCGGCCGAGGACGCCGAAACCATGCGCGTCGTCGACCACCAGCCAGGCGTCGAAGCGCTCGGCCAGCGCCAGCAGGCCGGGCAGGGGGGCGAGATCGCCGTCCATGCTGAAGACGGCGTCGGTGAGGATCAGCTTGCGGCGCGCGCGACTGGCGGTCAGCAGGTGCTCGAGTGCGCTCAGGTCGCCGTGCGGGTAGCGCTGGTTTTCGGCGCGCGATAGCTGCACGGCGTCGATCAGCGAGGCATGGTTGAGGCGGTCGGCGAAGACAGCGTCGTGACGCCCGACAAGCGCTGGAACGATGGCCAGGTTGGCCATGTAGCCAGTGGAGAAGAGGAGCGCACGCGGGAAACCGGTGAAAGCGGCGAGCTTCTCCTCGAGCGCCGCGTGCGGGGCGAGGTGGCCGCTGACCAGGTGCGAGGCGCCGCTGCCGACCCCCCAGGCGCGTGCACCGGCGCAGGCGGCCTCGACAAGCGCCGGGTCATTGGCCAGGCCGAGGTAGTCGTTGCTGCAGAAGCTGATCAGATCCCGGCCGTCGACCGTGGCCTGCGGGCCGCAAGGCCCTTCGAGCGTGCGACGCCGGCGTTTGAGACCGGCGTGCTGCAGCGCGTCGAGTTCGCCTTGCAGTTCTTCCCAGATCATGTCGGCAGTGCGGCGTCCAGCGCGGCCATGGCCCGCGTCGCCAGGAACGTGCACTCCTCGTTGTCGATCACGTAGGGCGGCATGAAGTAGACGGTGTTGCCGATCGGCCGCAGCAGGACTTCGTGCGCCAGGGCCTGCCGGTAGAAGCGCTGCGAAAACTGCGGGTCGTCGGTGTGTACGTCGAAGGCGGCGATCATGCCGCGCTGGCGCAGGTGGCGCACCCGCGGATGCCCGGCGAGCGGGCTCAGGCAGGTGGCGAGATGTTCGGCGAGGACACGGTTGGCGACGAGGACCTGGTCGTCGGCGAAGATGTCGAGCGTCGCCAGCGCTGCCCGGCAGGCGAGTGCGTTGCCGGTGTAGGAGTGCGAGTGCAGGAAGCCACGGCTGGTGCTGTCGTCGTAGAAGCAATCATAGACGGCGTCGGTGGTCATGACGATCGACAGCGGCAGGTAGCCGCCGGAGATGCCTTTCGACAGGCACAGGAAGTCGGGCCTGATGCCGGCCTGCTCATGGGCGAAGAACGTGCCGGTGCGACCACAGCCAACGGCGATCTCGTCGCAGATCAGGTGCACCTCGTAGTGGTCGCAAAGCTCGCGGGCGAGACGCAGATACTCCGGGTCGTACATCGCCATGCCGCTGGCGCACTGGATCAGCGGTTCGACGATCAGTGCGGCGATGCGCTCGTGGTGGGCTTCGAGATGGCTGGCCAGCGCGGCGGCAGCGCGGCGGGCGACATCGACCGGGGCTTCGCCGTCCATCGCCAGGCGGGCGTCCGGCGTCGGCACGGTTTGGGCCGGGCGGATCAGCGGCGCATAGGCGTCCTTGAACAGCGGTACGTCGGTGACCGCCAGCGCGCCGACCGTTTCGCCGTGATAGCTGCCAGCCAGGCAGAGGAACGTATCCTTGCCCCGGCGACCCCGGTTGTGCCACGAGTGGAAGGACATCTTGAGCGCGATCTCGGTCGCCGACGCGCCGTCGGAAGCATAGAAGCAATGTCCGAGGGCGCCACCGGTCAGGCCGGCCAGACGTTCGGAGAGTTCGACTACCGGTCGATGCGTGAAGCCGGCGAGGATCACGTGTTCGAGCTCGTCAAGTTGCTCGCGCAGCGCCGCGTTGATGCGGGGGTGGCCGTGGCCGAAGAGGTTGACCCACCACGAACTGATGCCGTCGAGGTAGCGCCGGCCGTCGAAGTCGTACAGCCAGACGCCCTTGCCGCGGGCGATCGGGATCAGCGGCAAGGCTTCGGAAGCGGCCGCATGCTGCTTCATCTGGGTGCACGGATGCCAGACGGCAGCCAGGCTACGTTGCAGCAGATCGCTGTTGGCCATCGTTGGTTCTCGGCAGCGCATCAGTGGAGCGTCTGCGACGGCGCGTCATCCTGTTCCGGCATTTCCGCATGCACCGTATCTCCCTCCACGCTGGGATACAGCGGCGCGCCGCAGTCGTCACAGAACTCGTAGGGAAACTGCTGGTCGAGCACCACGACCTCGCGGATGCCAGCCTTGCGCAGCACGGACTCGATCTCGCCGGCGACATCGGTGGTTTCGTCTTCGATGCCGAGCAGTGGCCAGACGACGCCGTGGTAGACCACATCGCTGTCAGCGGGGCCAAAGCCGATCCGGTACTCCTCGAGGCGTTTGTCGTGGAAGGCGCCGACCACGGCGCGCAGGTTGTCGGAGACGGCCTCGCCGAGTGCGGTGCGGAGAAAATCTACCGAGGCATTCAGCGAGTAGGGGCGCGACGCACTATCGGCGGCCCGGCAGGCGGCATGGTACGCATCCGCCAGCAAAGCCTGATAGGCGCAGCCGGTGAGCAATGGCTCGAGGCAAGGCGCGCCCTGCTTCAGCCACTCCTTCAGTGCGCCTTCACGGGTGGTCTTGTCCGCCTCGTTCCAGCGAAACAGCGGCTTGCCGCGCGGCACCGTCAAGGCACCGAGGAGATAGCGCGTATCGGACAGGAAGCGGTTCGTTTCGGGCATCGCCGAGGCGTCGACGTTGAGGTCGTCGCCGGTCAGTGCCGCCGCGCCGAGTCGGCGCATCAACTGCCAGGTATCGACGAAGCTGTGCGGCAGCTGATCGGGACTGTAGAGGTAGTCGGCGAGGGCAAGCCGGGCGCCAGCGGCGAGGACGTGTGCGCCGAGATGAACCTTGATCGTCTGCAGAAGATTTCTGGGGATTGCGGCCGCCGGGATCGAGAAGCGCGACCAGGCGAGCACCGGCACGGCAAAAAGCAGCAGGTCGAATTCCTGTCCCTGATCCAGCAGGATGCATGATTCGGCGTGCGACTCGATAATGTCGGCGAGGTCGTCGTGCCCCATCGGATGGGTGTCGAACAGACGGTCGAGGGCAGCGGTCAGGTCGTCCTCGGCACCATCGTGGAACAGCCGGTCGAGGAGCTCGGCGAGGCGGGCCTGCCAGAAGGTATCCTCAAGCTTGCTGCCGGACTCGGCCAGACCGATGGCGAGACGGCCTAGCTCGGTGGCGTCAGCCGAGATGCGCTTGCGGGAGGAGAGGCGGTTGCGTTTCATGGTCGGAGCCTGGGGACGGTCAATCTGCAATTGTACCAAGCTGACGCCTCCGGCGCCTGTGCGCACGCGTCTTCTTGGCGTTGCGAGGCACCGACCGGCGTGGAATTGCTGCCCGGCTTACCTGCGAGCAGTCCGCACTGCACCGCCGGACGGCATGCGGGGGCGACCCGGAAAGCAGCGGCCGGCTGCTGCCGGAAACGTGGATAGGCGGGAAGTCGATCCCGTCGGCAGCGACTCAGGCGAGGCGGAACCGCGCCATGGACGCCACTGCCGGCCCGTGACCGAGATCCGGCGTGATGATCAACTCAAGGACCGTAACGGCAGCCAGGTCGACCCGATGGTCCTCGCTTTCCGTACTCGCCCCTTGCGGGCTGAAGTTCCATTGCTGGCGCACGATCTCATGAAACGACTGTCCGCCGTCGCCAGACCAGCGCAGCAGATATTCCTGCGTCCGCGGCAACGACGTCTCGACGAAATCGATCTGTATTCGCCGCACTCGTTGCGGTGACGCAAAGAGCAGCCGGATTGTCTGACTGCCCGGCACGGCGGCACGCCAGCCGCTGTTGTGACCGGGCACCAGCGCGCCTTCGATCGGATAGGCAGCGTCCTCGGAGCTGATTTCCACCTCCGCCACTTCGTCGAGCCTGAGCCACTCTGCCGGGGCCGGCGGGCTGGCCGGTCTGTTGGCAGCGATCAATCGCTTGCGCATGTTCTTGTCCTCGTCTCGCTGCAGGCCCCCGGCATGCCGGATGCCGTCGATGCTAGGTACTCGCTTCGCCCAGCTGGGCGGCGATTTGCTGCTCGGCGAGGGACCAGTAATGGGCGGAACATCCCTGAAAACCATCCTTCTCGGCAATGAAATAGGCGGCGGACTCGACCATGCGATAGCGTTCCTCGGCACTTGGCTGGCTCGCTGCCGGGCTGGCGACGGTCACCGCAGGCGGGCTTTGAGGTGCTGCGACAGCGGCCGCCGCCGGAGCGCTGGGTGCACTCGCGGCCACGCTGGCCGCAGGCGCCGCGCTGGCTGCCGGCGCTTGGCTCTTAGGGGCAGCGCTCGTCGTCGCAACCGCTTTCTTGGCCGGGGCTGCTTTCTCGGGCGTAGTCGCCGGGGTCGCCTTTTCGGCAGCAACTGCCGGGGCCTTCTTTACCGCCGGCGCCTTGGCCGGCGTATTGTCCGTGGTCGTCGCGCTCGCCACAGCCTTCTTGGTGGTGGACGCTCTCTTGGTCGTGCTCTTGTCTTCAGTCATGGTGATCCCCTTGGGTAGCGATGTCGGTAAACGTGTCGGCAAAAATTGCTGAGTGCAGGCGTGCAAGAACGCAGAGAAACAGGGAGAAATACGGATTGGACAACACCAGCATACGTTCGCAGGATAGGAAAATCAGACGCATCGGTCAAGGTGAATCCGGAATCCGGCGGTGCCGGCACGCGCCTGCGGCGCGGCGTTACGCGTCAGCTGGCCCGCGAGCGAAGTTCAGACCATGCCAGGCGTGGACCGTCGCTTTGGCTGATCGCCCGCGGGAAGGGCGGGGCCACGTCAGGAGCGTTGAGCGGGCACGGCCCCAGCCGGTCGCCACGCTTCCTGGGGCAGGGGGGCGAGTTGGCGATGGCAAGCGTTGGCGAGTGAGCTTCGGCGTCGGTCATACCTTGAAGTAGGCCACGGCAGCCTGCAAGCTGGCAGCCACATTCTTCAGTTCCTGGGCGGCCGCAGCATTGTTCCGGGTCGCGGCGTCGGTCTCCTCGGTCATCGACGCGATGTTCTCGACGTGACCGGCGATGCCGGTAGCGGCAATCGCCTGCTCCCGAGTGGCGTTGGCTACGTCGCGCGCCCTGGCCAGCGAATCCTCGGCATGGCGCTCGATCTCGTCGAGCACGCCGGTCGCCTGCAAGGCGAGTTCCCGGCCCTGGCGCACCTTCGGCTCGGCGCTCTGCATCGCCTGCACGGTTTCGCTGGTGTCCCCCTGAATCGTGCTCACCATCTGGCTGATGCGGGCCGTAGCCTGGGTCGTGCGTTCGGCCAGTTTGCGTACCTCGTCCGCAACGACGGCGAAACCACGCCCCTGTTCGCCAGCGCGCGCGGCCTCGATCGCGGCGTTGAGGGCGAGCAGATTGGTCTGATCGGCAATCTCCTTGATCACTTGGGTGATGGTGCCGATCTCCTGCGAGCGGCCCACCAGTGCGTGGATACGCGTCGTCGAGTCGGCCACCGCGACGGCGATGCTCTCGATCTCGCCGGCGGCGAGGCGGACCACCTGGGCACCCCGGCTCGCTAGGTCGGCCGTCTGGCGCGAGTTCTCCTCGGTTGTCCGGGCAATTTCGGAGACCTCGTTGATGCTGACGGTCAGTTCTTCGATGGAAGCCGCTGTCGCGGCACTCGATTCGGCCTGATTGCGCGCGGCCAGACTGATCTCCTCGGCCGCGACGGATAACTCTCCGGACTCCTTGACGAGCACGGCAGTCCCCTGGTTGATCTCGTGCACGACACCCTGCAGCCGGGTCTGCATGGTGGCGAGCGCGCCCAGCAGGTTGCCGGGGGCAGTGCTGGTGGAAGTGATGCTGCGCGTCAGGTCGCCCTGGGCAAACTGTTCGACCTGCGCGGCGGCCAGCGCCGGCTCGCCGCCGAGCTGCTGCTGAACACTGCGGTTGATCGTCCAGCCGAGAATACCCAGGAGGACGCCAGCCACGGCCACGAAGGCGATGCTCTTGCTGGCGTTTTCCCAGAAAGCGGCGTCCACGTCCTCGATGTATACACCGGTGGCCACCCACCAGCCCCAGGGTGCAAAGACCTTGGCATAGGCAATCTTCGGAATCGGCTTGTCGCTCCCCGGCTTGGCGAACGCGTAGTCCATGCTGGCTTCACCGTTGCGCTTGAGCAGGTCGATCCAGTCCTTGATGTAGGCCTTGCCGGTTGGGTCCTTGGTCTCCAGCGTGTTCTTGCCCTCCCTTTCGGGTCGGGTGCCGTGCATCATCGTGGTGCCGGCGAAATCATAGATGAACAGATAGTCCTCGGCGTTGAAGCGACTGTTGCGCAGGCTGTCCTTCGCCAGTTGCTGAGCCTCCTCCTGCGTCAGCTTGCCGGCCTGCTGAAGCTCGTGCTGGTGCTGGAGAACGCCGATGGCGGAGTTGACGACGGCCCGTATCGCCAGGCGCTTTTCGCCCAGCATCTGCTGGCGCAGCTCATAAACCGAGTAAGCTCCCAGGGCGAACAGCCCCAGCAGCATGCTGATGAGCAAAGCATAAAGACGAGTCTTCAGCGACATGTTTCGCGGCAAGCCGATCATGGCGATCCCTCCAGCGAATGATGGGGCCGGCACGACCGCGGGTCCGGCACTCTGTATTGGCGCAAAGTCAGCGGTCACCGATGCGAATCATCGGGGAGGTGCCGCTGTCTGGTCCGAGCGCGCCGTACTGGCGGCTGGCCTCCGAGGGTTGGCCACGGGCCCGACGATTCCATGATGACTGCAGGCAAAGGATACCAGAAAGCCAAATGGCGGATGTCCTCCCCATTTCCTGCACAGTAATGCTCAGCGCGCAAGCGGCGACGCCGCTGCGCCGTCACCACGTCCCTGCCGGCCTCTGCCGCTCCAGGCCCGCCCTCGGTGGGTCGAGCGATCGAGCAAGCAAGCAAGCAAGGTCTGCCGTTGCCCCGTGTCTCAGGGGGCCGGCGCCGCGGGCGCCGGCCCGGCACGCGAGAAATGCGTCGCCGCCAGCCCGGACAGGATGATCAGGCCGATGGCCAGCCAGGCGACGCCATCCGGCGTTTCGTTCCAGAGAATCATGCCGAACAAGCTGGCGAAAACGACCGTGCTGTAGGCCAGCGCGGCAGCCATCAGCGTGCGCGTGCCGGCGTAGGCACGGGTCATCGCAAGCTGGGCGGCGGTAGCGAAGGTGGCGACACCGGCGAGCAGCGAGCCGCTGCGCAGGTCCACCGGATGAATTTCCGACAGCAGCAGCCAGACGCTGGCACAGACCGACGAGACCAGCGAGAAGTAGAAGACCGTGCGGGTTTCCGGTTCGCCGCGCGAACCCAGTTCGCGGACACTGAAGTAGGCCATACCGGCCAGCACACCCGAGGCGAGACCGATCAGGCCCCCGACCAACTGGTCGGCGTTCAGCGTCGGCTTCAGGAGCAGGCCGACACCCGCCAGCCCCAAGGCCAGCGCTCCGAGGATTCCTGCCGTCAGGCGCATGCCGGACAGCGCCAGGTAGATGGCCAGGAAGATTGCCGAGGTGTAGTTGAGCGTCACTGCCGTCGCCAGCGGCAGCAGGGTGATCGCCCAGAGGTAGGTACATAGCGCCGAGAAGCCGAGGGCGCCACGGCTCACCTGCCAACGCCAGTGCGGCGTCCCGAGCGGAACGCCACGCAGCTTGACGAGGGCGAACATGAGAATCAGCGACAGGAAGCTGCGGTAGAAGACGATCTCGATTGCCGAGTGGGTGGCCGCGGCTAGCTTCACGCATACTCCCATGCAGGCGAACAGCAGGCTGGCAAGGACCATCCACAGGGATTGCATCGAAGCGCTTCGCGAGAAGGGAAGCGACAGATCTTACCCCCAAGCCTGTCACGCCGGTGCTCGGCATCGACAAGCTGCGCGTGTCGGGAATTTTGACAGTCGGCGCGGCAAGCCGTGTCGGCAGCTTCCCGCGGAACCTGCAGGCATGCTCCACCACACGGAATTAATGTGCTAGTTCGGCGTGATGGGGTTTCTGGCACACATCGTGCTTATTGTCACTCACAACGCATCGCCCGGGTCATTGAAACCCTGACAACCCAACAGACAACTGAAAGAGAGCACCCCATGAAGAAATTTGTCCCGCTTCTCGTCGCCGCGCTCGCGGCGCTTCCGCTGGCGGCGAACGCCTTCCCGATCGCCGCTCCCGGTAACGAGGGCCTCAAGGTCATCGTCGGCAGCACCGATCCGATCGTGGCCACCTATCAGGGGAATTCGGCGTCGTACAGCAACGACCTTTACCTGATGCGCGATGCCGCTGGCAATCCTGGTGACGATGGAATCTTCGGCAACGATCTGTTTATCTTCAACAACCATGGCTCGGCGGTGGGCAGCACGAAAAACCTCGGCTCGTTCGCGGTCGGCGTCGAACTGATCTTCCGCCTGCACGTCAACAACACGGGCGACGACTTCTTCACCGGACCTGCCGCCCGCAACGCCGATGCTCAAGCGCACGCCCGTGTCGAGGGCAACTGGCTACCGAACGAAGCACTGGTGAGCTTCGAGGATCTGAAAGGTGGCCCTTACGACTACAACGACTTGAGCTTCTCCTTCACCAATACCCGCTCTTCCGTGCCCGAACCCGGCGCACTCGCGCTGCTGGCGCTCGGTCTGGTAGGTCTGGGCGCAGCGCGGCGCGGCAAGCGCTAACTCCACTTGAGCGGCTGAGCGGCGGGGACTCGCGTCAGTAGGGACCGCGTCGATCTTCGCTCTCGGTCTGTGGCCGGCCTGCTTCCAGCGTTTGGGGAAGCGGCCGGCGACAGGCGCATTCCCCTTTCGTTGCTTTCGTTGGCGGGCGAACCGAGCGATAGCTCGCGCGACCGCTGCGCATGCGGCCGCGGTGGGCCAACACGCAGGCCACGCAGGTAACGCCGGCGACCGGCTATCGGGTTAGACTGCGTCCTTCGCCAACCCTCGTCCGGCTGCCAGCCGGGCCGTCTTCCGGCCATGGATTTCCCGATCAAACCGCTGATCACGCTGCTGGCGATCGTCAATCCCGTCGGCGTGATTCCGTTCTTCATCCATTTCACGCGCAATCTGAGCCTCGCGCAGCGAGCGAAGACGGCCCGTGTCGCCGCCTTCACGGCCTTCGTCGTCATCGCCACGAGCGCCCTGGCGGGCCTCAAGGTGCTCGAGTTCTTCGGGATTTCGCTGGCCTCGTTCCAGGTGGGTGGCGGCATGCTGCTGCTGATCAGTTCGATGCACATGCTCAACGCGCAACCGGCCGAGTCGCGTTCGCAGGATGTCGACGAAGGCGCCATTCGCGCCGATTCGGGAGCCAGCATTGCCGTCGTTCCCCTCACCATTCCCTTGCTCACTGGGCCGGCGTCGATATCGACGGTGGTGATCTACGCCGAGAAGGCCAGGCACGTCTGGGAACTCGGCGTTCTCGTCGCCTACGGTATGGTGATTGGTCTGGCGACGTGGTTGGCGCTGTCGGCGGCCGGGCGCATCGGCAAGTTCATGGGCCAGACCGGGATCAACGTGATGACCCGGTTGATGGGCCTGATCCTTGCGGCGATTGCCGTCGAGGTCATGGCGGACGGCTTGATCAAACTCTTCCCGGTGCTCGGACGCTGAGTTTGCGGGCCGGCACGATGACCGCTGGGCACGCCGAGAGGAGAAGCGCGCCATAGCCCGTCCGACAACGATGCGCTGAGTGGCTCTCTGCGGCACGACGTGCCGAGACTGCAGCCTTGCTTTAACGACTATAATCGCTGGATCGGACACGCCTCAGGTGGCCATCGCGGCCAGGCAGCGGTGGCTGGACGATCTCCCGTGCCATCGCCAGATCGGCCGGGGTGGTCTGTTAGGGGATCGCGTGGTGATGAGCAGAAGACTCGTTAGATTCGGGCGGCAACTGTGGATCGTCCTGATCCTGTGCTGGCTGTCGGCGACCGCATTCGCCAAGGATTATCCGACTGCCCCACGGCTGAAGGACAATCATGGCAAGTTTCGCGTCGCCTACCTGCAAGGTGGCCCGTTCTTCGAGTACGACGAGGTTCTTGCGGCGCTGGTCCATGCACTTGCTCGCAACGGCTGGGCCAGGCAGATCACGATTCCGCCGGAGGCGACGCGCACCGCCCAGGACCTTTTCGCCTATCTGGCCGCGCACAAGGAGTGGAGCGATTACCTGGAGTTTCCGCCCGATGCCTTCTTCGATTCGGGGTGGCAGGACAGGAGTCGCGCCGCCAACCAGCAGAAGATCCTCAAGCGAACCGACATCGACATGATTCTTGCTTTTGGCACCTGGGCCGGCAGCGACATGAAGGAGATGCCCAAGGAGTTCGACCGGGTTCCCGTTGTCGTCGTCGACGTATCGGACCCCCTGCGCTCGCGCATCGTCGACAGCAACCAGGATACGGGCAGGGACAGCCTCACCGCGAGGGTCGATCCACGCCGCTATCAAAGGCAGGTCCGCCTGTTTCACGATGTCGTCGGCTTCCGGAAGCTTGGGGTTGCCTTCGAGGGAACGGTGGAAGGCAGGAGCTATGCGGCGATCGAGGACATTGACGTTGTCGCCCGAAAGAAGGGTTTCACGGTCGTCAAAGCCGAGCATCCCGGGTATTTCAAATCCCGCGGCGAGGCGGAAAAATGGCTGATCCGGAGTGCGCGTGAACTCGCTGCGCGCGTCGATGCCTTCTACCTGACTCAGCAGTTGGGACTGAATGACCAAACCCTGCCGCAATTGATCGAGATTTTCAACCAGAAGAAAATCCCCGTGTTTTCGCAAACCGGCTCGGCCGAAGTGAAGAAAGGTGTCCTGCTGAGTATCGCTACGGCCGGCTACCGGCATGAAGCGGAATACCAGGCCCGCAAGATCGCGCAGATTCTGAACGGTGCCAAACCCAGGGATCTGCCCCTATTGTTCGAGGATCCCGCCAATATCGCCATCAATCTGAACACCGCGAGAAAAATCGGCTTCGACCCGCCCGTCGATATCCTCGAGGCTGCCGACGAGATCATCAAGGACTAGTCCGGCCGATTGTCGATCGAGCCGCCTGCCGGCAGAGGAGGAAAATCGTGAGTCGACTCATCGACATTTCCAGCGTCCGCCAGGAAGAACTGTTCGACCAACTGGCGCCTGATTATGCGCTGCTCCTCGACGATTGGGACGGCTATCTGGCGGCGCAGGGAAAGCTGCTCGACGACCTGTTGCGGGAGCATGCAGCGCGGGAGGTAGGCAGCATACTCGACTGCACCTGCGGCATCGGCACCCAGTGCCTGGGCCTGGCGAGGCTCGGCTATCGGCTGACCGGCACCGATATCAGCCGCAAGTCGCTGGCACGCGCGGAGCGTGAGGCGGCCAGGTTGGCTATGCAAATCAATTTTTTGGCCGCTGATGTTCGCAAGCTGGATGAAGTCGTGTCGGAGACTTTCGATGCCGTGATCAGTTGCGACAACTCCCTGCCGGCGCTCCTTTCCGAGGTCGAGCTCGGGGCAGCGGTGCGACAGATCTTCGCCCGGCTGGCCTGGCCGGGGATAGCCATCCTCAGCATCCGTGATTATCGGCAGATATTCGCCGAGAGGAAGCGCTTCAACCTGCGGCAGATTCATGAGGTGGATGGCAGGCGGCTGCTGGTTTTCGATCTTTGGGATTATCACGGCGAGTTTGTGACTTTCGAGGTGCTTTTCGTGCAGGAAGACGACGTGGGCTGGAGTGTACGCTCGCGGCCCATGGTCTACCGGGCCGTCTATAGCGAGGACTTCATTCGTCTGTTGCGCGCGGCCGGCTTTGCCGAGGTGCGGCTGATCAGGGAGCTTGCCGGGCAGGTGCTGCCGTTCGATCATTATGTGTGTCTGAAGCAGCGCTCGACGAGCGGATGAGCGAGCCGCCGTCGCAGGTTATGATCGGCAGTGGCGGCTGCGTTCGCCGGATTGCGCTGTTCATCGCCGGCACCCTGCTGTCGGCACTTCTGCTGAATGCGGCGCTGTCGATACTGACGCTGGAGCGGGTTTATTCGCGGTCCCTGTTGTCGAGCTACACGGTCATCGGCGATTATCATGTCGAGAAAATCAGGCGCTCGTTGACCTTCGGCAAGAGTCTCGACCGTTTTTCAGGCCTGGACCGCCTGCTGGCGGCGATACAGGGCGAGAATCCGGAGATCACGAAGCTGGCCGTCTATTCCCCCGAGAGGGAACTGCTGCTCAGTCTCGGCGCGCCGATGACAGAGACGCCAGACGCCGACCGCTGGCCAACGGCCGCTACCGGGACAGTGGTCGTGACGCACCGCGCCGAGTTCTACTCCCTCACGTTTCCCATCGTCAGCGCCGCCGAGGACAGCGCGACGGGCGAACTGCAAGGCTTTCTCGGGCTCGACCTGCCGAAGGCGCTGGTGGGCGCGAAAGTCGCCGCAGCGCGTGTTCAGTTGGCGACGACCTGCCTGCTGAGTGGAATCCTCGCCATCGGCTTGCTGCTTCCCGCCATCTTCTGGCTGGCCCGTCGGCGGCACGGACAGGCGCTGAGGAGCCGGATCCTGGGCGTCACCGCGGTGGTCTTCCTGGGCTCGCAAGTCGCCTTCTCGTACCACGCGATCAGCGATTTCGAAGACTGCTATATCGACGATGTCCGGCAGGAGTCGGTGAAGTTCGGCGAGTTGTTGCGGGTAGATATCGATCGCATCCTCGACCTCGGCGTGCCGATCAACAAGCTGGTAAGGGTCGAGACGCTTCTCAACGACATCCTCGGCAACACCCCGGAGTTGGCGGCGATAACGATCGTCGACGTCGACAAGCGACCCCTGTATCGACTGGAATCCTCCGCGACGAAGACCGTGGCCGGCGGTGGCGAACGGGCTGGCGCGAACCCGCGCTATCGGATCGACCTGCCGTTGGCGCGCGAAGGGAAACCGGTGGGCGCGATTCACCTGGATATCGATAAGGCCGCGATCGACAAGGTCCGTCTCGACCTTGCCCTGGACCTGGCGACTGTGGCGCTGGTCTCGCTGCTGATCGGCTTCGAGTTCGTGTTCTTCCTGGTGGCCCTCGACACCGCCGCCGTTCTCCGTGCAGCACCGGACACCGCGCCGGCGCCGGTGCGTACCGGCGCCTTCCTGTACGCCTTTGCAATGGCGCTGTCGCTCTCGTTCCTGCCCTTGTACGCCAGCCAACTGGCGCCGCTGCCGGGGCTGCCGCGCGAGTTGAGCATGGCGCTGCCGCTATCTGTCGAGATGCTCCTCGTGGCGCTCGGACTGGCGCTCGGCGGCCACTGGCTCGAGCGCGGCGACTGGTTCGCGTCCTTCGTCTGCGGCGTTCTGCTGACCGGTATCGGCGTCGGCCTGTGCAGCCTGGCACAAACGAGCTGGCAACTCGCCGGTTGCCGGGCGCTGGTCGGCCTGGGTTACGGTCTGGCAGTCATGTCAACCCAGACGGTGCTCGTCAGCCTGTCCGCCGCCGGCAACCGTGCGAGCGCGATTACCGGGCTGGAGGCCGGCTATTACGCCGGCTTCATCTCGAGCACGGCGATCGGCGGCATGCTGGCGGAAAAGATCGGCTTGCGGGCCGTTTTTGTCGTCGGCGCCCTGCTCATGCTGATAGCGCTGGCGTTCGCTTGCGTCTTTCTGCGCAGCGTCGGCCGCCGCCAGCCGCTGCCCGACGGCGCCCCGGTCGTTGCCGCCGGCGCGACCGAGGCGAGCCTGTTCTCGCTCCTCGGTGATCGCGAGTTCCTTGCCAGTCTGCTGCTCAGCGCCATCCCTGCGGCGCTTTGCCTGGCCGGTTTTCTCTATTTCGCCAGTCCGCTGTTCCTCAGCGAGGCGGGGATCAGCCAGTCGAACATTGCCCGTCTGATGATGCCTTACGGCTTGTGCATGATCTATCTGGCGCCGCTGATCAACAAGTGGGTCGACACAGTCGGCGACAAGCGTATCCCGGTGCTGGTCGGTGGCGTCCTCGGCGGCAGCGCGCTGCTGATGTTTCACTTCATCCACTCGCCGCTGGCCTTCGTCGGCATCCTGGTTCTCTTCAGCATTTCGGGGGCTCTGAGCTATGGCGCGCGGTTGACGCTGGTCAGCGAATCGGCCGCTGCCAGACGCGTCGGCATCAGTCGCACGCTCGGGATCTTCAGCTCGCTCGAGCGGGTCGGCAACATCCTCGGCCCGCTACTCGTCGGCAGCCTGTTGGTGGTCTTCAGCGTCACCGCCGCCATCGGCACCATCGGCCTCGTCTATCTGGCGTGCAACCTGCTGTTGTTCGTGCTCTGCCTGGTCCGCGGGCCGTCGGCCCGCACCTGAGCGCCCGACCGCCGGAGCCGCAGAATGGAGGTGCTGATCGATCTCGCCAAACTGGACCACAACGTCGCCGTCATTCAGGAGATCTGCCGCCATGCCGGCGTGCAGGCCGTCTGGGTGACCAAGGGTTGCCATTCCCACCCGGCGGTCGTGGACCTGCTGGCCAGCCGCGGCGCTGCCGTCCTCGGCGAAGTCTACGCCGACAATCTACGCCGCATCCGCGACGGCTTTGCCGGCGAACTGCTGATGATTCAACCTCCGTCCGGCCACCAGCTCGACGCGGCGCTGGCCTGTGCCGACACCCTGCTCGTGTCGAGTGTGGATAACGCCGCCGCGTTGGCGCGCGCGGCCCGCCGCGCCGGTCGCCGGCCACGCCTGATCCTGATGGTCGATGTCGGCAATTTGCGCGAGGGCGTGCTGCCCGACGCCGTCGCCGGCGTCGTCACGCGGATACTGGCGCTTCCCGGCGTCGACCTGGTCGGCCTGGGGACTTCGGTCGGCTGCTACGGCGGCTATCTCGCCGGTGCGCGCGACCTGCAACGGCTGGTCCAGGTGGCGGCGACGGTGACCGCGGCCACGGCGCACCGCTTCCGGACGCTTTCGGCGGGTAGCGGCACGATGCTCCTCGAACTCGCCGCCGCCGGCGGCATGCCGCCGGAGATCAACCAACTGCGCATCGGCGCCGCCTTTCTGGTGGGCGACCAGCCGCCGACCGGCAAAGCCCTGCCGGCCCTGTATCAGGACGCCTTTCTGCTGCGCGGCGAAATCCTCGAACTGGCGCGCAAGCCGTCGCTGCCGCAGGCGCCCACCGGCACCGATGCCTTCGGCAGAACAGTCACCTTCGTCGATCTCGGCGAGCGCAAGCGGGCGCTCCTCGATTTCGGCATGACCGACGTCGATGTCTATGCACTGACCCCGCGCAGCGCGGGCGTGCGCATCCTCGGCGCCACCTCCAACTACACCATCTGCGACGTCACCGAGTCTCGCGAACGTCTTCGCGTCGGCAGCCATCTCGTCTTCCGAATGGCCTACAGTGCGATGGCCCGGGCGATGGCTTCGGTGCATACGCAGAAGACGATCTTGCCGGCGGCGTCGTAGTGTCGGGCCGCGCGGTCGCGGGCCTGCTCACGGGCGGCGGCGGGGGCCGCATGAACGAGTCGATGGGCAGGATGGATGCCGGACGGCAACAGTCGATTGCCGTCCGGCAGTTCGCCGATCGACCTCGATGTCGTCGACCGGACGACGTTCCCCCGTCGCGAGACCGCACAGATGGGCAAGATGTCGCATAATATTAGTTGCTTGATAGCGCAAGACAAAGGAAGCTCAGTGTTTTTTGGAAGCCGTGCCGATGGAAGCCAGACCCGGCAGAAAGCCCTTCCGGATCCTGTCGCTCGACGGTGGTGGTACCTTTGCGTTGATTCAGGCGAAGGCGCTTGATGATCTCTTTCCCGGCGAGGATGGACATCAGGTTCTCAGCCATTTCGACCTGGTGTCGGCGTGCTCGGGTGGGGCGATAGTCGCTGCCGCGTTGATCGAGGGTTATTCTCCACGCGAAATCTTTGACCTGTTCGACGACCCGGTCAATCGCTACGCACTTTTTGGGCGCCTGCACTGGTACCGGAGTCTATTGCAGTTGCTGACCGGCACCATGTCGGCGTCGAACCGGGTTGGCCAGCGGTTTTCCACCGACGGCAAGCTTGAGTTCCTGCATCGCATACTGCCCCGGATGGGCACCGTGTCGCTGCAGAACCTGCACACGATGGTCAACGACAGCATCGCTCGTGTCCGGGCGCAGAGAGACGAGCCCGGCAGGGCGATGTCCTTTCTGTTCGTTACCTACGATTTCGACCGTGATCGGGCGCGGATGATGCGCAGCAATGTCGCGAGTCCGGCAGCCAGTTTCCCGCATCGGCAGCAGCGGGCTACCCTGGCGGAGGCGGCGCATGCGTCAAGTACTGCACCGATCAACTGGTTCGACAAGCCCGCAGAACTCGACGGTTGCCGTTTTTGGGACGGTGCGATGACGGGCTACAACAATCCGGTGCTGGCGGGTGTGGTCGAGGCCATCGCCCTGGGCGTGCCGCGTCGCGACATCCGCGTGCTGTCGCTGGGCACCAGCACGGTCTTTCTACCCGAACGCGGAACGGCAGGGATCCCGGATGGACTGTGCCGGTCACGCGCCAGGACCGGCTTCCTGCCGGAGCTCGTCAAGGTCGGCAAGGCCATCATTGCGGATCCTCCGGATGCCCACACATTCATCGCCCACCTCATGCTCGATGGTGGCTTGCCGCGCGACGTGTCCTGCTGCCCGTACACGGAAACGGCCGTCGTGCGCATGAATCCGGTGATCCAGCCGGTTGTCGAGCGGACGACGGGGCAGTGGAGTGCTCCAGCGGGCTGGAGCGTCGACGAGTTCCGCCGTATCGCGGAGATGGATATCTCGGCGAGCGCGCAAGACGACGTGGACCTGATCAAGCGGCTAGGCGACGGCTGGTTGGGGGATGCCTGGCACAATCAGCCTGTACGGGGTTGCGGTGTCTGGGCGTCGCCACCTGCGCAAGCGCCCTTGGCGAACACGGATCAATTGTGCGAAATTGGCCATCGCTGGTATAGCGATGCCAAGGCCGCCTGGATCGCGCTGTCGGCCTGATGGCAGCGCACTGAGCCCGCCATGGCCAAGCCGCGAATCCTGATCCTCAACTGCTATTCCGACAACCACCGCGGCGCGCGCGGCAACCCCTGGATCGTGCCACAGTCGATTGTGCCGGCCGTACTGGCCGGAATGCTGGACCCCGCGCGCGTCGAGATCCGGCTCGCCTGCGAGTTCCGCAACGGCCCCTTCGAGGATCTGCGCGCGCTGCAATGGGCAGACCTGCTGGTGCTCAGCGGCCTGAACCCGTCGTTCGACCGCATGAAGCAGGTCACGGCGCATGCCAGGGCGGTCAATCCGGGAATTGTCGTCGCCATGGGCGGCCCGCTGGCGCGCATGCTGCCGAATCTCAGCCGCCGCTATTTCGATTACGTCTGCGGTGACGATGCCGAGCAGATGGTCTCGCTGGTCGATGCCGTCTTTGGCCCCGGGCACGCTGCCGAGGTGCCCATGCCGCGCCATGACCTGTTGCCGGCGAGCCGCATCATCGGCTACGTGGAATCCTCCCGCAACTGCAACTTCCGCTGCAGCTTTTGCGCCATGACGGCCGAAGACCGCGCGTTCATGGCCTACGACTTGGACGACATACGCCGGCAGATCGACGCCCTTGGCTACCGGCAATGTGTCATGTTCCTCGACCAGAACTTCTTCGGCGGGCCGCGCTCCTATTTCGCGGCGCGCATGGCGCTTCTCAAGGAGTTGTTCGAGCAAGGGAAGTTCGGCGGCTGGGCGGCTCTGGTCACTGCCGACTTTTTCGCGAGTGCCGACAATCTCGCGCGGGCACGTGAGTCTGGCTGTATCGGCTTTTTCAGCGGCGTCGAGTCATTCAGCCGCGTGCAGCTCACCGCCTTCAACAAGAAACAGAATCTGCTGCAGCCGCAGGAGGAAATCATCCAGTCGTGTCTCGAGGCCGGCCTGGTCTTCCACTACGGCCTGATCTTCGACCTGGTCGAGCAAAGGATCGACGAGTTGCTGGCGGAAACCGACTTCATCGTCGCCAATCCGCGCATTACCCTGCCGAGCTTCCTTGGCTTTGCCATTCCCATGCTGGGAACGCCGCTGTTCGGCACGCGGCTGCGTGAAGGCTTGTTGCTGCCGAACCTCAGGCTGCGCGACATGGATGGCCGATCGCTCGTCTGTCGCCCCGTCGACCCCATCGAGAAGGCCATCGCCTTCGCCGCGCTGATGGATAGCGGTCTGTTGGCAAAACGCAAAGTGGCAATGCATGCCTGGCGGTTCTTTCGCCGCTATCGGACGACCCTATCCGGCTGGGGGCTGCTGAGCGGCCTGGCGAATGCCTGGGCGATGAGCTACCCGCGTTTGGGCAGCAATGGGCGCGACGGTATTCGGCCGGGTCGGGAGGGCTGCCGCAGCTACCTCGGCGGTTCCGAAGCGCTGGGGTCGCTCTACCGTCCGCGGATCAGGATTCCCGAACGTTATCACGGGCATTTCGAGCCGCTGTGCGTCACCGATGCCGATGGCGAACTGCACGACGACCTGATCGACGACGCCGCCAGCCTGCTCCGTCCGAGCGGCGGCGTGGCAACGATTCCCACTTATAATGGGGTGGCGGTGCCCTGACAAGCGCCGGTTCCGGGCGTCTCCGGAGAAAGGAAGCGTGGATGCAGACGAACCACGGGATGGCGCGCTTGACCAGCAAGTGGCTCGGCAAGTGCCTGCTGCTCCTGGCGGTGATGGCCCTTGCGCTTTCCGGTGCCTGGCCGGAGACGCGTACCTTCTCGGCGGGACTGACGCCTTTGTGGGACGCCCCGCAAGGTCCCGGTCGCTCGGCGGAGGCGAGCCGCTGGCTGAGCCAACTCCGCGATACGGTGTCGGAACCGCGCGCCGGTTGTCATGCTCTCGAGCTGCCGGACCTGTCATTGACCAAGCCAGCCCGCGCCTTCCAGATCAAGATCGAGCGCGAGCAATTCGCTGCGGGATCGCCGATCGTCTACCTGCAGGAGCCGATCGCCCAGTTCTTCATCGTCTTCGCCACCGACGTCAATGGTTGTCCCTGGTTTTCCATTTCCGGTCGCGGCTTGCCCTTCGCCAAGCGTGATATCGTCAGTCCGTTTCCCTATGCCCGGCTGCCGGCGTTGGCCAGAGACGCGACGATCACGGCGATCGTCCAGGACTACAAGGCGATTCGGCCGTGGATCATGCTCGCCGACGAGACCAGTTTCGTGCGCGACAATGCCGTGTTGTGGGTGGCCCTGGGGGCTGCCAGCGGCATCCTGCTGATGATGATTGTCGTCGCCCTCGGTTTCGATGCCTACGCAGGCAGCCGCGTTGCCCTGGCCTACGCCTTCTACTGCGTCGCGTTGCAGGTCTGGCTGGTGCAGAACTTCGGCATCGGCTCCGCCTTTGTGCCGTTCTGGCCTGGCCCGGAATACTTCCCCATCCTGCAGGCCGTTTCGGTAGCCGGCGTGGTTCTCGGAATCGGCTGTGCGGTGCTCGAGTTCCTGCAACTGCGCGGCAGGGTGCGCGCGGCGATTGGCGGCTTCGTCGTGCTCAGCGCGCTCTGCTTCCTCGGTTCGGCATGGCATGCCACCGGTTACCGTGCCGGCGCAGCCGTTCTCTCCGTCCTCGCCGTGGCCACCATGGTCCTGCTCGTCAGGGGCGTGTTCAGCGGCGATGCTTCGCTCCGGTTGTTCACGCTGGGGCTCGGCGCGACCATGGTCGGCGGGGGCGTGCAGGCCTTTTCGGTAGTCGGTAGCGGTCTCGAGGTCGGCCGACTCGCCGCCTTCGCCTTTCCGCTCGGCAGCCTCTGCCAGGCAGCCTTCTGGCTTGCAGCGCTGATCATCCGGCTGCGCAGCGAGCACCGGGAACTGCACGAGCTCGAAGGAAAGCAGGCGGCGATCATGTGGGCGATGCCGGACCTGATCCTGGTCATCGATCGGCAAGGGATCTGCCTCGACTACAAGCAGCCTTACGCCACGCGCTTCTTCGTTACCGGCGACGAACTGCTCGGCAAGGACGTCTCGGCGGTTCTGCCGAGCGCAACGGCGGGCACCATCCGCCAGGGTATCGAGCGGGCGCTGCACCAAGGCGACCTGCAATCGGTGTTCCTCGACCTGCCGGTCGAGGGCAGCATGCACCACTACGAGGCGCGTATTGCGCCACACGGACCCGACAAGGTGGTAGTCGTGGTACGCGACATCACGCTGCAGAAGCACAGCGAGGAGAAAATCCGTCGTCTGGCCTACTTCGACACGCTGACCGGCTTGCCGAACCGTCAGAGCTTCCTCGAACGCCTCGACCGCGAATTGCTGCGGGCACGCCGGACGAACCACCGGATGGCGCTGCTGTTTCTCGATCTCGACGGCTTCAAGCGGATCAACGATACGCTGGGCCACAGCGCTGGCGACTGCCTCCTGCAGACTGTCGCCGACCGCCTGCAGGAGAAACTGCGCGCCGGTGCCTTCATCGCCCGGCCGGCCCTGGACGAATCGAGCCTGCACTTCGCGCGCCTCGGCGGCGACGAGTTCACCGTCGTTTTGCCCGATGTCGACACGGTCGAGACGGCCTGCCTGATCGCGCAGCGCATACAGGAACTGCTCGGACGGCCCACCCTGATCGGCGAGCAGGAGATCGCGGTAACCTCGAGCATCGGCATCGCACTCTTCCCCGACGACGGCGCCGATGCCGCGACACTGCTCAAGCACGCGGATACGGCGATGTATTACGCGAAGGAGCAGGGGCGCAACAACTGGCAGTTGTATGACCGGACACTGACCACCCGGACGACGGCACGCCTGGCTCTCGAGGGCGATATCCGCAAGGGCCTCGAACGTGGCGAGTTTCGCCTCTTCTACCAACCGCAGGTGAGTGCCGACGATGGCACCATCGTTGGTGTCGAAGCACTGATCCGCTGGCAACATCCGCAGCAGGGGCTGGTCTCGCCGGCAAGGTTCATCCCGGTTGCCGAGGAGAGCGGCCTGATCGTGCCGATCGGCGAGTGGGTGCTCACGGCCGCCTGCCGCCAGGTGCGGCAGTGGCAGCAAAGTGGCGTCCCGGTACCGCGGGTAGCGGTGAACGTCTCGGCACGCCAGCTTGGCGCAGCGGGTTTCCTCGACACTGTTGCGGCGATCATCGTCGCCACCGGCATCGCCGCCGACCGGCTCGAACTCGAGTTGACCGAAAGCATCCTGATGGATCCGGAGGCCAAACGAATCAAGGGACTGTCGCGCCTGCGCGCGATGGGGGTGCACTTCTCGATCGACGATTTCGGCACCGGCTACTCGTCGCTGTCCTACATCAAGCGCTTCCCGATCGGCACGCTGAAGATCGACCAGAGTTTCGTCCACGGTTTGCCGCAGGACGCCGACGATGCGGGCATCACCACCGCGATCATCTCCATGGCGCGCAGCCTCAATCTGGAGGTCGTTGCCGAAGGTGTCGAAACGCGGGAACAACTCGCCTTCCTGCAGCGTGCGCTATGCCCGAAACTGCAAGGTTACCTGTTCAGCTACCCGCTGCCGCCGGATGAGATGGAAGCCATCTTGCGTCGCGGCCGCGTCGCGCTACAGCCGCCGGGCGGTCCATCCGGGCCTCCCGGCCAGGGGCCGGGAGGAGGCGGGCGCCCACCCGCCGGTCAGCCGCCAGGGAGTGGCGGGCGTCCGCCACGCCAATAGGGCGGGCCCGAAAGCCCAAGCGGAAGCTGCGGCTCGGCCGGGAGGCGATAGCGAGCCGCCGATCTCCCCCAACTGCGGCCCCGATAGGGTGCCTGCGCAGGAGCAAGGAAAATGACCCGAAATCGCCGCACCACGGCCGACCCCATGGAAGAGCAGATCGAACGCGCGTTGCAGCCCGGCGCCTTCATCGCGGACGCCGCCTGCTCCGCGTTCGTGGGTCACCTCGAGCATATCGCGGCCCGGATTGCCGAGCTCATCAACAGCGATCCGCCGCGCGCCGTCGCCTTGTACGAGGCTTTCCTGGCCGCGTGCCATGTGAAGGTCGAGGAGCTCGATGACTCCAGCGGCAGCTTCGGGCAGTTCGTCCTCGACCTGTATTGCGGGTGGATCACGGCGCGCCAGGCAGATGGTGCCGACCCCGCGGCCACCGCCGCACGCCTGTTAGCCTGCATGGACGACGATGACTACGGCTTCTGTCATCAGCTCGAAACGGAGGCGGCGAGGGTGTTCGACAAGGCCAACCTCGCCGCCTTCGTGGCCTTGGTGCGCGCGCGCTTCGACGCCGCCGGTGCGCCGGCGACGAACGAGGGTGCTTTGAGGGATCGCTCCGCCTATCTCCGTCGCCGCTGGGGCGCTGTTCTGCGCACGCTCTACGTGGCCGCGCAGGACGTCGGCGCCTACGTCGCTCTCGCCGAAGAGAGCGGTCTCGGCGCGCAGGATTGCCACACTATCGCCACGCTGCTCCTCGCCAAGGGCCAGCCGGAACAATCCCTGGCCTGGGTGGAGCGCGGGATCGACGTCGCCGGGCAGGTGCCGCAGGCCGCGATGGCGGGCCACGACCTCGCCACGCTGAAGAGACAACTCCTCGCCAAGGTGGGTCGCCGCAACGAGGCACTCGACGGCGCCTGGGCGGACTACCGCCAACGCCCGAGCCGGTACACCTACGACGAGCTCTTGCAGTTCGTGCCGGCGGCCGAACGCGGCGCGTGGCACGCGCGGGCCATGGACGCAGCGATGGAGGCGCCCCGCGGCGCGCACCTGAACTCCCTGCTGGATCTCCTCCTGACCAGCGGCGAGACCGGCCGGCTCGCCGATGTCGTGCGCCAGGCCGACGACGATGCCCTGGAACATCTGAGCCACTACGTCACCGAGCCGATCGCCAGAGCGCTCGAAACGACCCAGGCCGACGTCGCGGCCCGCTTGTGGCGCGCGCAGGCGATGCGCATCGTCAACGCCGGCAAGAGCAAGTACTACGCCGCCGCGCTGGCGAACTTCGCGAGCGCCAGGCGCTGCTTCGAGTGCGCCGGGCTCGCCGCCGAGTGGCAGGAAACCGTGCGCCAGGTACGCGCCGACCACCATCGCAAGGGAGGCCTCATGCGGGGTTTCGAGCGCCTCGTCGCCGGCAGCGCGGCGAGCGACGAGCCGAGCTTCCTTGATCGGGCGAAGGCGCGGTGGAGCGGCCGCCAGTGACGAGGAGCAGGTGGCTGAGCGGGGCGGGATGCGGATGACCTGTCCGGCGCTTCCGGGGTCGACTTCGCGATTGACGCCTCGTGATCGGGCCTCACATGTGCCTGTCGGTGCCCTTGGATTGCCTTTCCCGCGCCGCTATGCAGCACTTCGTGTTGGCGCGAACAGCCCCGCCCGCGCATGTTCGCTGACCGCCCGCGCTGCGGGATGAGTCAGTCGTCGTTCTGCGGAAATCAGGAAGAACCGCTCGCGTAGGTCTTCCGTCTCGCCCAGGCTGACGACCTTGTAGTGGGCCATGACGTCCGGCACGCTGGCCGCTGGCGCGGGAAACACCCCGGCACCCGCTTCGCCGAAGGCTTTCATCAAGGCGCTGTCGTCGAATTCGCCGACGATGCGCATGTGCCGACCCTGCCGCTCCAGCCAGCGCGGCAGGGCGCCATGGAGCGCACTGTCCCGGCCGGGCAGGAGCAGCCGCGCGCCGTCCAGACAAGCGGGGAACTCACCGATCAGCCGCGCGGCGAGCGCCGGTGCCGCCATGAAGGCGAGCGCCGATTCCCCGAGCGGGTGGCTGTAACCCTTGATATCCGTTCCCGGCGGCATGGGCCGGTCGGCGAGCACCATGTCCAGACGGTGGATGGCGAGATCGGCGAGCAGGCGGTCGAGACGATCCTCCTGGCACACCAGGCGCACCGCCTCGGGTAGCTCCAGCACCGGCGCGAGGAGGCGATGGGCGATGAACTTGGGCACCACGTCGGCGATACCAACGCGAAACGTGATGAAGCGCTCCTCGCCGCCGTTCCTCAGCAGTTCCTCCAGCTCGGCACCGGTCTGAAAGATTTCCTCCGCATAGGACTGCGCCAGTCGTCCGGCCTCGGTCAGCTCGAGGCGACGCCCGGCGCGGCGGAACAACGGCACACCGAGTCGTTCCTCGAACTGGGCGATCTGTCCGGAGAGCGTCTGGGGCGTCAGATGCAGACGCTCCGCCGCGCGGATGACGCCACCCGAGCGGGCGACGGCGAGAAAGTAATGGAGGTGCTTGTAGTTGAGCATGGGGCTACTCACTGTTCGTATTTCTCGAAGGTTGCGCTAACTATTATCTGTTTGCCACGAACAGTCAAGGTGCCCACAATTCGCCCTGCCGATGCACCCAACCCCAGGAGGTTCCATGAACATTCAAATCCATGCGCAAGACTTCACCCTGACCGAGGGGCTGCGCGAGCATGTCGCCCGTCGTCTTGCCTTTGCGCTCAATCACGGGCTCGACAGGGTATCGCGGATCGTCGTGCGCCTGTCCGATGTCAATGGTCCGCGCGGTGGCGTCGACAAACGCTGCGCTATCGAAATACGACTCAAGGGCGCCTTGACAGTCGCCATCGAGGACACCGAGGCCGATCTCTACGCCGCCATCGATCGCGTGGCGGAACGAGCCGGACGCACGCTCGATCGGCGGCTGTCGCGCAGTCGCCAGTTCAGCGCCCTGTCGCTTTCCCGCAAGCAACCGCTGATCGCCGAAGCGGAATGAGAGATCGGTCGCAAACTGCTCGGCGCTCTGCTCGACAAACCGGCTGCCAAGGCGTCAGGCAAGACCGGCGGCACCGCCAGCGGCTTGGCCTCCTCCTTCGCCAGCCCCTGTGCGCCGGCTCAGGCGGCCAAAGCGTATTGCACGAGGGGCGAACGATGAGCACCAACGCGTTGTGCGACGCCTTCGCGAGTCGGCTCGGCCCCGCCAGAAAGACGCAGACGCAGACCCAGATGCAGATGCAGACACAGTCTCTGCTGCGGTTTCAACAGACGGCCGCGACGCTTGCTGCTGGCCGGGACATGGCCATGCTCCGCGGCCAACAAGGAGGTCCGGCATGACCGCCAGCATCGACAGTTTCGCCACCGGCCCGATGTGGGCCGGCTTCATCGCCTTCGTCATTGCCATGCTGGCGCTGGATCTGTTCGTCTTCGGCGGCCACAAGTCGCACAAGGTCTCCGTCAAGGAGGCTCTGGCCTGGGTGATCGCCTGGGTCTGTCTGGCGCTTGCCTTCGCCGGCCTGCTCTGGTGGTACCTCAACGGCACGCTGGGCGCCGAGGTGGCGCACAAGAAGACGCTGGAATTCCTCGCCGGCTACCTGATCGAACAGTCGCTGTCGGTCGACAACATGTTCGTCTTCGTCATGATCTTCGGCTACTTCGCCGTGCCGCCCGAGTTGCAGCGCCGCGTACTGCTCTACGGCGTGCTCGGGGCCATCGTCATGCGCGCGGGAATGATCCTCGCCGGCGTCTGGCTGGTGACGCAGTTCGCCTGGATCCTCTATGTCTTCGGCGCCTTCCTGGTCGTCACCGGCATCAAGATGTTGATCTTTGCCGAAGCCGAGCCCGACCTCGAGCGCAACCCGCTCTTGCGCTGGTTGCGCGGGCACCTGCGCATCACGCCGAACTTCCACGGCGAGTCCTTCTTCGTGCGCCAGAACGGCATCCTGTGGGCGACCCCGATGTTCCTGGTCCTGGTGCTGATCGAGGCCAGCGACGTGGTGTTCGCGGTGGACAGCATCCCGGCCATCTTTGCCGTGACGACGGACCCGTTCATCGTGTTCACCTCGAACATCTTCGCCATCATGGGTCTGCGCGCGCTGTACTTCCTGCTGGCCGACATGGCGGATCGATTCCGTCTGCTCAAGTACGGTCTGGCCATCGTGCTGGTCTTCATCGGCGGCAAGATGCTCGCCACGCCCTGGTTCCACATGCCGATCCAGTGGTCGCTGTCCATCGTCGGCAGCATCATCGCCGTATCGGTCGTGGCCAGTCTTGCCCTGTCGAAACCCCATGCTGCCGCCGCTGGAGAAGACGCATGAGCCAATTGCCCGATCTTCCCGTCCCCATCACTTCCGAGCGCGACAACGACGGCCGCCTGGTCGGCCTCGCCTTCGACAGCGTGCCGCCGCCGGCGACGCCGGAAACGAATCCCTGGCTGGTCGCGGTCGACGGCTCGGACAGCGCCCTGCGCGCCGTCGCCCATGCCGCGCAGCAGGCCCAAACCATTAACGCCTGCGCTCTGCATCTCGTGCATGTGCAGCCGTGGCTTTCCAGGGAAGCCGCAGAGGCGAAACTGGCGCACCGCGCCTGGCTGGCCACCGAACGGGCGCGCGCGCTGCTCGACGCGAAAGGACATCCGTGGCGGCTACATGTCGTGATGGGTGACGTTGCCGAGGGAATCCTGCACCTGGCCGGACAGCTTCAGTGCAGCCGCATCGTCATCGGCAGTCGCGGTCTCGGTGTCACGGAAAGCCTGCTGCTCGGGTCCGTAACCAGCAAACTCATGCACCAGGGTGGTCCAGCCTTGGCGGTAGTGCCATGAACATCGCTGTCCTCAGCTTGCACGCGCTGCCGGTCGACGCCGCCCCGCCAGCGCCGATTTCTTGAGAGCCCCTTTCTTCAACCACAGGAGACTGTAATGCACTATCCGAGAACCCAGGACGTCGCCCTGCCGCACGGCGGCGCCGCATCCATCCTCGCCACCAACAAGGTGATCCGCAACACCTACATGCTGCTGTCGATGACGCTCCTGTTCGCCGCCGTCACCGCCGCCGCGTCGGTGGCGCTGAAACTGCCGCATCCGGGCCTGATCATCACGCTGGTCGGCTTCTTCGGCCTGTTGTTCGCCGTCCATAAATTCAAGGACAGCGGCTGGGGGATTCTCTCCATCTTCGCCCTGACCGGTTTCATGGGCTATACGCTCGGCCCCATCGTCAGCCGCTATCTCGGCCTGCCCAACGGTGGCGAAATCGTCATGCAGGCGATGGGCGGTACCGCCGCGATCTTCATCGGGCTGTCGGCCTACGCCCTGACGACGAAGAAGGACTTCAGCTTCATGGGTGGCTTCCTGATGGTCGGCATCCTGCTCGCCTTCCTTGCCGGCCTGGCGGCGATCTTCTTCGAGATTCCCGCGTTGTCGCTGACCGTCTCGGCCGCCTTCGTGCTGCTGATGTCCGCACTCATCCTCTATGAAACGAGCAACATCATCCACGGCGGCGAGACCAACTACCTGCTGGCCACCGTGACCCTGTTCGTCGCCATCTTCAATCTCTTCACCAGCCTGCTGCAACTGCTCGGGTTCATGAGCGGGGACGATTGAGAACGATGTCTGCCCTGATCCAACGCCTGCGGGCACTGGTGCCCAGCCGCGAGCAACTCGCCGCCAACCCCTGGCTGCGCGGACTGGCGCCCTATCTCGCGGATCCGAAGCTGTGGCACTGGTCGCGCCGGGGCGTCGCCATGGGCGTGGCGATCGGCCTGTTCATCGGCTTCCTGATTCCGCTTGCCCAGATCCTGCTCGCCGCTGCGGTAGCGGTGTTCCTGCGCGCCAATGTGGCGGTCGCCGCCGCCGGCACTCTGGTGACCAACCCGCTGACCGTTCCGCCCATCTACTACGCCGCCTATCACCTGGGCGCCTGGGCGACGGGTGCTTCCCCCACAGCAGCGATCTCCTTGGCTGACCCCACCAGTATCGGGGCAAATCTCGGGGCGATCGGCATACCGCTGTTCGCCGGCCTGGCGATCGCGGCCAGCTTCGCCGCCGTCGCCAGTTACCTGCTGATCTCCCAGGTATGGATCTGGCGCGTCTCCACAAAACGACGGAGTGCTCGCCCATGAGGCTGTTTTCGCCGCTCTACCGCCGCGCCATGGTCTGGTCGCGGCATCCGCATGCGCCCTGGTACCTGGGCGGCATGAGCTTCGCCGAGTCCTCGTTCTTCCCCATCCCGCCCGATGTGATGCTGGCGCCGATGTGCCTGGCGAATCCACGCCAGGCGTGGCGTCTCGCCCTGCTGACCACCCTGACGTCGGTGGCCGGCGGGCTCTTCGGCTATGCCATCGGCCACCTGGCCACCGACGCCGTCCTGCCGTGGTTGCAGGACAGCCGTTACTGGCCGGCCTATCAGACCGCCGTCGAATGGTTCGGGCGCTGGGGTTTCTGGGCGGTGTTCATCGCCGGTTTCTCGCCGATTCCCTACAAGATGTTCACCATCGCTGCCGGCGCCCTGTCGATGGCCCTGCTACCCTTCACCCTGGCTTCACTGATCGGGCGCGGCGCGCGCTTCTTCCTCGTGGCTGCCCTGATGGCCTGGGGCGGTGCGCGCATGGAAGCGGCCTTGCACCGCCATGTGGACCGCCTGGGCTGGGCCACCGTCGCGCTGCTCGCGCTGGTCGTGCTGGCGTATCGCTGACATGAGCGCCAAAGCCAACATCAGCGACCTCCCGGCCCCCGACGGGCGCCAGCGGGTACGCGCCTGGATCGAACAGCCGCGTGTGCAGAACTTCATCATCGTGCTGATCCTGCTCAATGCCGCCCTGCTTGGCCTGGAAACCTCGGCCGGCGCGATGGCGGCGGCCGGCGGGCTGATCCTTGGGCTCGATCGTGCCATCCTGGCGGTGTTCGTCGTCGAAATCGTCTTGCGCCTCCATGCCCACCGTGCGGCTTTCTGGCGCGACCCGTGGAGTGTGTTCGACTTCGCCGTAGTCGCCATCGCGCTGGTCCCCGCCATCGGCCCGCTGGCCGTACTGCGCGCCCTGCGCGTGCTGCGCGTGCTGCGTCTCCTGACCATGGTACCGTCGATGCGGCGCGTGGTCGGTGCCTTGCTCGCGGCGATTCCGGGGCTGGGCTCGATCGTCCTGGTGCTGCTGATCATCTACTACGTCTTCGCCGTGATCGCCACCAACCTTTTCGCCACGACCCACCCGGAATGGTTCGGCGACATCGGTCGCTCGCTCTATACCCTGTTCCAGATCATGACTCTGGAAAGCTGGTCAATGGGCATCGCCCGTCCCGTGATGGAGAGATTTCCCTACGCCTGGGCTTTCTTCGTGCCCTTCATCCTGGTCGCCACCTTCACCATGCTCAACCTGTTCATCGCCATCATCGTCAACGCCATGCAAAGCTACAATGAGGCTGAGCAGCACGCTGCAAACGAGGCTGTAGACATGGCGCGCCAACACATCGAAGCCGACCTGCATGCCGAAATGCGCGGCCTGCGCGACGAAATCCGTGAACTGAAAGCGCTGCTGCCGACCACCGCCGCATCGCCACGCTGAACCACAGCCCAAGGAGAAACCATGAAACGCATTGTCCTGTTCCTCGCCACCAACCTGGCCATCGTGCTCGTTCTGTCCGTCACCATGCGCCTCCTGGGTGTCGAACCCTACCTCAACGCCAACGGCCTGAATCTCACCTCGCTGCTGATCTTCGCCGCGGTCATGGGCTTCGGCGGTTCCTTCATTTCGCTCGCCATTTCCAAGTGGTCGGCGAAGAAAGCCATGGGCGTACAGGTCATCGAGACTCCCAGCAACTCGACCGAATTCTGGCTGTTCGAGACCGTGCGCAAGTATTCGGCGGAAGCCGGCATCAAGATGCCCGAGGTCGGCATTTACGACGCGCCCGAGGTCAACGCCTTCGCCACCGGCATGACCAGGAACAGTTCGCTGGTCGCGATCTCCAGCGGGCTGTTGCAGCAGATGTCGAGGAGTGAAGCCGAAGCCGTCATCGGTCACGAAATCGCCCACGTGGCCAACGGCGACATGGTCACGCTGGCGCTGATCCAGGGCGTGGTGAACACCTTCGTCATGTTCCTCTCGCGCGTTATCGGCCACCTCGTGGATCGGATCGTGTTCAAGACCGAGCGCGGCCAAGGGCCGGCCTTCTTCGTCACCATGATCGTTGCCGAGCTGGTGCTGGGCGTCCTGGCCTCGATCATCGTCATGTACTTCTCGCGTCAGCGCGAATTCCACGCTGACCGGGGCGGCGCCAGCCTTGCCGGGCGCCCGAACATGATCGCCGCGCTGGAACGGCTGAACTCGCTGCATCCCGGACCCCTGCCGGACAAGCTGGCTGCCTTCGGCATCAGTGGCGGTGGCGGTGGTGGCATCAAACGCCTGTTCATGACGCATCCACCGCTGGAGGAACGGATCGAGGCCTTGCGTCGGCAAGGAACTGCCTGATAGCGAGAGTCAGGACGACCGAGTCAAAGCAGGCCCGCACCCGGATGACGATCCACGTCGGCGACGTGGCGCTGCGCGAGCGCAATGCCATCCTCGCCGAGTATTCGCCGGAGCCGACCGGCGCGTCCGTCCAGTACGAGCTGCTGCGCAGGACGGCGCCCTACCTGACGCCGGCCGTCGATGCGCCGGACGCCGCCTTCAGCGTCGTGCTCTTCGGCAAGGACGTCAGGCCGCCGCCGCGCTGCTTTCTGGCGTGGCCGCCGTTGTGGGCCGACAAGGTGAACGAGGGCGCGCTGCGGCAGAAGCTGCCGGTCGACGGCCACCCGCGGGGCGTGTACCGGATGGCCGCACCGTCGCCGCACGATAAGGCGTTCTACGAGGCGTTCGCCATCCGCGCCGGCGACCGCATGTGGCTCGACCCGAACGACCGGTGACGATTTAGTAAAGGCATGCCATGAAGACGATGACCACGCGGGCGCTCGCCGCCTCGGCAGCTCTGCTCCTGGCCGGCTCGCTCCTGGCCGCCGAGGGGCCGCCACCCCCGCGCCGGGAGCGCGTGGCCTTCGCCCAGGGCGCATCGTCGGCGACGATCAAGGGCAGCTTGAAGGGCTACGCCGAAGTCGACTACCTGGTACGGGCGGCGGCCGGCCAGACGCTGCAGGTGAAGCTGCAGGGGAGCAACCTCCAGAACTACTTCAACGTACTTCCCCCCGGCTCGGCCAACGCCGCGATGTACGCCGGCAACATGAGCGCGGAGCAGTCCTGGTCCGGCGTCCTGCCGGCCGACGGCGACTATGCGATCCGCGTCTACCTGATGCGTCCGGCGGCGCGCCGGAACGAGTCGTCGAAGTACGCGCTGAGCGTGGCGGTGACCGGCAAGCCGCTGCCGCCACTGTCCGCGGCGAGCGACGCCAAGGTCGCCGGTAAGGCGTACCACGCGACGGCCAGGGTGCCGTGCACGCTGCCCTACCAGCCGGACGTGAAGGCGTGCGACGCGGGCGTCATCCGCCGCGGCAACGACGGCACCGCCACCTTCGAGGCGATCGGTAGCAGCGGGGTGCAGCGGCGCATCCTGTTCGTGCAGGGCAAGCCGCTGGCCGCCGACACGATGGATCCGGTGACGGCCACGCGGCAGGGCGACGTAACGGTGGTCAAGGTCAGCGACAACGAGCGCTACGACATTCCCGATGCCTTCCTCAATGGCGGCTGAGATTGATTCGCTGCTCCGGGAGGAGACGCTCGCGCACTTGGCCGATCTGTCGCCCCTGGTCGCAGAAGGGTATGATGTACAAAATACTGCACAGCTTGTGCGGCACAGGAGGTCACAATGGGTATTTCCGCAAGCGACGTCATCCCGCTCTCGTACGCGCGAGCGAACTTCTCCGAACTGGCTGACGAGGTCAAGGGCGGCGCCGAGAAGATCATTACCAAGAACGGCGAGAGTTACATTGCCTTGATCGACGCCAACCGTCTGGACTACTACCACCAACTGGAGCGTGAGCGCATTCATCTCTTGCTGATCGACGAGGCTTCCAGGGGACTCGACGACGTTGCTGCTGGCAAGGTGAAGGACGCCCGCAGCGTGATCCAGGCCATCAAGCGCCGTCGCAGCGCCTGAGTCGCAGCCGGGACTGCTTGTGCCGAAAGAACCTGTCGTCAAAGTCACGGCGAATTTCGAGCGCAACCTTGAGGGCATCGAACTATTCCTGGCCGAAGCAGAAGCGCCGCACGCCTTCGACGGCTTGCTGGATGAACTGCTCGCCACGGTGATTCCCAACCTTGAGCGCTTTCCCGAAATGGGCAGGCCATTCCTGGCCCGCCAACCGCGTTCGGTCGAGACCACCAATGCACTGGCAGCGCTGCGGACAAAGTTGTCGGCACTGACAGCGGACGCAGAAGCCTTACGCGAGTACGTCCTCAAGGACTACGTGCTGCTCCACGCGCCGATTGGCGGAGCGATCTACGTGCTCGCCATCAGGCATCAGCGGCAACTTTCCTTCGACTTCGAAGGCCATTGGGCAAGATAGGCTGACGCCAAGCAGCTCGACGCCGCCCTGTTCGCAACCGGCAAGCCGCAACCCGCAACCCAAGGGCGCCCGCCAGCCACTCAAGCCATCGCCGCCGGCAACCCGGTCCACACGATTCCCGCCGGCAGGCTGGCGCGGCCGATGCGACCCTGGAAACCGCGTAGCGGCAGCGCATAGCAGCGCACATCGTCGGCGCGCGGGTCGATCAGCTCGCCGATCTCTTCCAGGCAGCAATCCTTGTCGGCTTCGCTGCCGATGAGCAGGAAGATGCTGTATTCGAGCGGCGTCGCATGCCGGCACATCCGGCGATGGATGCGCAGCAGGCGGCGCGGCTCGCTGATGTCGTAGCCGATCACGAAAGCCAGCGCCGACCTCTCAGAAGCCATCGCCCGTCTCCTCGTCGGCAACGCCGGCATCCGCAGCGGGGTCGCCGATCGGCGGCGAGCAGGGCGCCTCGACCGCAGCCGCCTGCATGATCGCGCTCGCCACGTCCGACACACTCTCGGCGAGCAGCTTGCGCAGGCGCGCGGCGACCTCCTCCCATTCGCCGTAAAAGCGCGCGCGTCCGGCCTTGCCGAGCAGGCAGCCGCTCTCGGTCGTCGAGAAGCCCTCGGCGCGCAGCTTCTCCGAGCGAAACAGCATCAGCGCGTGCCGATCGACCTCGACGCGCAGCGGCTCGACGAGGTCGCAGGCCAACGACTCGCGACCGAAGTCGAGCGCGTGATAGAAGCCGACGAAGGGATCCAGCCCGGCGCCGTAGAGCGCCAGCACCGCCTCGGCGTGCAGCAGCGTGTAGCCGAGCGACAGCATCGCGTTCACCGGATCGCGCGGCGGCCGGCGGTTGCGACCGCTGAACTTCAGGCGCTCCGGCAGCAGATCGGCAAAGCCCTCGAAGTACGCCGCCGCGCCAGCGCCTTCGAGGCCGCGCAGCGACCCGAGCGAGCCTTGCTCGTCTACCGCCGCGATGCTCGTCGCCAGGCGCCGCAAGCTCAGCGTCAGCAGGTAACGCGAGTGCGGCTCGCTGTCCCGGCGCTCGGTCAGGAAAGTGGCTTGCGCGCGCAGCTTCGCCTCGACGATCGCGCGCGCAAAGCGCAGACAGAAATCGCCATCGAGCGACAGCCGGTATTGCGCCACCCGCCGCGCCGCGTCGTTGTGCGGGCGGCCGAGCAACATCGTCGGCACCGCCTTGCGGCCGGAGAGGACGACCACGCCGATGCCGCGCTCGCCGAGTTTGCCGAGCAGCGCCGACGACAGCGTCACGTCGCCGCGCATGAACACGCGCGACAGCGGCGCCAGCGGCACCGTGCCGATGCGCTCGCCGTTCTCGTAGAAGACCAGCGCCTCGCCGTCGGCCTTCAGCGTCACGCCGCGTCGATCCACATACAGGCTTGTCATCGCTTCACTCCCGCAATCAAACGATCAGAAAAACATCGACCGGCGGCTGTATCGCCCGCCCCAGCATGTCGCGCGTCATGCGTGGATCGAGCTGAAAGATGTGCACCCGGTCTTCGCCGGGATCGATCAGCTCGCCCAGCGTGAGCCGGACCTCGCGCAACTCGGCCGCCGTCAGCCAGCACTCGAAGAACGACTTCTGGCCGCCGATCTTGTAGGCCATGAGGAATTTGTGCACGCGCCGCCGGATCTTCGTCTCGCAGACGTCGTAGCAGACCAGGAACAGGGTTCGCGCCGCATCACTCATGCCGCCACGATAGGCCGCCTGGGCGTCGATGTCAGGCGCGGCAAGCTTGCCGGAGTGGGTGGGCGTGCAGGAGAGGGGGCGTCACGACGCCGCAAGAGCGGGAGCGAATTTCGCCGCCAGCGCAGGCGGCGCTCCGTGCATCAGAACCCGGCAACCTGCGGCGACACGTCACGTGGTCCCGCGCAAGTACCTATCGACGTGAATATCGTCGAACGAACACAGCAGCCCACCCCGTTCCGTACGTTCGATGAGGCCCAGGGTCACCAGGACGCCGACGTCCTGGTGAACGCGCTTCACGTCGCGCTCCAGTCGCTGCGCCAGTTCTCGTACGGGCACTTCCCCCAAGCCCTGCAGAATAGGCAGGATGCCCCAGCGGCGATCCGTCAGCCTCCCAGAAAATGCCGACGGCGGAAGTGCGTCAGGACCCCGCCAGATCACCATCTGAATCTTCGTTCCATCGTCGAGATCAATCGACGCATCAATATGGTGCGTGATTCTATCGCCGACATGGATCGCTTCATCATCGCGATGGAGTGGTCCATCTTCATGATGGAGTGGTGCATCAAGATGGTGCGTCGTTCCGTTTCGGCGATTGATCAGCGCATTACGGTGGTGCGTCGTTCCATGTTTGCCATGGAACGATCCATCGTCGGCAAGGAATCGTGGCTCTTCGGCAATCCGCCATGCGTTGCGGTGATCCATCGTTGGCTGCCGTCGATCGGCGGGCGACTGGCGCCGCCGCGCCGGTGCGCCATTGGCGGTGGCGGTGCCCTGCGGCGAGTGCGGCGACGGCCCGGAACAGCGCGTTGCTCACGTGTCCAGGCCAGGCCGCTCGCGTCAGCCGGGTGCGGCGACCTTTCTGGCCCTGCGCGCGAAGCGGCGGCCGAGGTCGTCCAGTGTCTCCTCGAGCGCGCCGGTGCCGACGTTATGGACCTTGGCGTACTGGTAGACCAGCAAGGCCGCGGCGTAGGCTTCGCTACCGGCAGCAAAATAGGTGTCGTCGACCTTGCGCAGCAACGTCTGAACGGCGTGGTGCAGCGGGTAGATGTCTTCGACCAATTCAACATCCGCACGGAATTCTGCGAGGCTCAAGCTCGCGGGCAGGATTTCAGGGTGCGCCTCGGCAACGGCAAGCGCCTTGACGACGAAGGAGCGATTCATTTCACCGAACTTCGGCATCGCCGCCCGTTCTTCGGTGCTCAGGTTGATCAGGAAAGGCAGGGCTTCGGCCAGCGTGGCCAGAGCCGCTTGCGCCTTCTCGCGCTGCTCGGTGGTGAAGACGGCGTCAATACGATTGGATGGCATGAGTTCTCTCCTTGGGTTCATCAGCACGAAACCATTTCGCGCTGCGTGGCATTAGAAGGGAGTGTCTCACGGCCTGTCAAGAGCGGGACGAGAGGTGGGAAATGGCCGCGTTCAGCGTCTTTGGGGGGTCGATGAATCCGTAGCGCCATCCGCGAGGCGACGGTCTTCCGCTATTCCGGCCCATCTCGTGTTTCTGCTATCTGCAGGAAGCCCGCTCTTGGGCACGCCCTGCGCGACACGCTCGGCCAGTTCCGTCGCAACCAGCGCGCAAGTCGATACGTCAGACGACGGACTCTGCTGGCAATCCTCGTGATTCCAGGGCGGCTTGGTGACTCCCACAGACTGCGTCGACTGATCTACCCAAGTGGTCTCAATCCCTTTGATTTCAGGGCTGGTTACTGACTCAAACAGCTTCATGTCATGGGAACAGGCTGCGGGTCTCAATCCCTTTGATTTCAGGGCTGGTTACTGACCTGGCTCGCACGTCGCCAGCACGCCTTGGGTTAGTCTCAATCCCTTTGATTTCAGGGCTGGTTACTGACAGATTCCACTGATTAAGGAATATCTCCTCTCACGGTCTCAATCCCTTTGATTTCAGGGCTGGTTACTGACTCAAATCTGCAATAAGGAAAACTGGAAGGCTCGTCTCAATCCCTTTGATTTCAGGGCTGGTTACTGGCACATCCTGGCAAGCGGCATGACGCAATCCGAGTCTCAATCCCTTTGATTTCAGGGCTGGTTACTGACGGCTATTTGGTCAATTCAAAGGCATTGGCCGAAACGTCTCAATCCCTTTGATTTCAGGGCTGGTTACTGACCTTCTCTATACAGCAGTGACTCGGGCAGCAGAGTCTCAATCCCTTTGATTTCAGGGCTGGTTACTGACTGATACAGGAAGGAGTATAGAATGGACGTAGATCGTCTCAATCCCTTTGATTTCAGGGCTGGTTACTGACTCAGAGCGGAAACCTGAAGATGAGTAACGTGGCATCGGTCTCAATCCCTTTGATTTCAGGGCTGGTTACTGACGGCCAGCGGCGTTGATCAGGCCGTCGCATTCAGGGTCTCAATCCCTTTGATTTCAGGGCTGGTTACTGACATTGCACAGATTGCACAGGCTGCACAGATTGTAAGGTCTCAATCCCTTTGATTTCAGGGCTGGTTACTGACCGGCGTTATCTTTTCCGTCAATGCGGTTGTTCTTGTCTCAATCCCTTTGATTTCAGGGCTGGTTACTGACGGAAGACCCAACTAAAGAAGAGGCGCTGGCCAGTCTCAATCCCTTTGATTTCAGGGCTGGTTACTGACGGCGGTGACCACTACATCACGCTATCTGTGCAGTCTCAATCCCTTTGATTTCAGGGCTGGTTACTGACTGGACTCGGCGGCAAAGACCAGACGCGGGCCGAGGTCTCAATCCCTTTGATTTCAGGGCTGGTTACTGACAGAAACGGGAGCCAAGACCATGACCACTACCGCGAGTCTCAATCCCTTTGATTTCAGGGCTGGTTACTGACTCAGAAACGTTCTTCAGCGGCGTGCTCTTTCGCTGTCTCAATCCCTTTGATTTCAGGGCTGGTTACTGACGTGGAGTCGCTTGAAGGCCAGGTTGCGAAGTTGCGGTCTCAATCCCTTTGATTTCAGGGCTGGTTACTGACAAACCATCGCACACATACGAAAGGATACAGCGAGTCTCAATCCCTTTGATTTCAGGGCTGGTTACTGACGGCTGTCTCTTGTCAAGCCGACGCGCAGCAATCGTCTCAATCCCTTTGATTTCAGGGCTGGTTACTGACGTATGTTCAAACGAATAATCGAAGAGCTGGTTTCGTCTCAATCCCTTTGATTTCAGGGCTGGTTACTGACGGAGAATCTTCCAATGAAGGTTCTTGTTTCTTTGTCTCAATCCCTTTGATTTCAGGGCTGGTTACTGACGGAACTGGGAGAAGCGTTGGCGTTCCAAGGTACGTCTCAATCCCTTTGATTTCAGGGCTGGTTACTGACCAAGGCATGGCGTACGCACCATGCGGAAAACCTCGTGTCTCAATCCCTTTGATTTCAGGGCTGGTTACTGACGCTGAGAAGGCGCGTGTAGTGTCCGTGTCAGGGCAGTCTCAATCCCTTTGATTTCAGGGCTGGTTACTGACGAGCGTGTCAAGCTGTGCGGCCGCTGTATCCCGCGTCTCAATCCCTTTGATTTCAGGGCTGGTTACTGACCCTGCGAGATTGCCGCACCGAGAGGGTGGCAACGTCTCAATCCCTTTGATTTCAGGGCTGGTTACTGACAGAGCTTCGCCAGGATGTTGATTGGGCGTACCTGGTCTCAATCCCTTTGATTTCAGGGCTGGTTACTGACAAATGGCTTTTGTATGCGTGGCACCTATTGACGAGTCTCAATCCCTTTGATTTCAGGGCTGGTTACTGACCCAATCGCTGATCGAGGACTGAACCATGAGCACACGTCTCAATCCCTTTGATTTCAGGGCTGGTTACTGACATTTCGACTTGGCTTGATAGTCCATTATAATGTCTCAATCCCTTTGATTTCAGGGCTGGTTACTGACACGACGACAAACAGCGCACGGCGCACGGATTTCAGTCTCAATCCCTTTGATTTCAGGGCTGGTTACTGACAGTTTGAAGCCCTCGTTGTCGAATCCAAAGCCGCCGTCTCAATCCCTTTGATTTCAGGGCTGGTTACTGACGGTTGGAAAATGCTGCAAAGGAAAAAGCCGCACTCGGTCTCAATCCCTTTGATTTCAGGGCTGGTTACTGACCGAGGTTGTGCTTTACCGGTGCGTGCCGATCGGGTCTCAATCCCTTTGATTTCAGGGCTGGTTACTGACGACGATCGAGCAAGAGGCGATCGATCTGGAAAGTCTCAATCCCTTTGATTTCAGGGCTGGTTACTGACCCGATTGGTATTGGCATGGCCATGGGCTACGGGTCTCAATCCCTTTGATTTCAGGGCTGGTTACTGACCGCATTCGGCCCAGCAAGGGCTGCCGCCTTCAGGTCTCAATCCCTTTGATTTCAGGGCTGGTTACTGACAGCCGTGTCTCGCACGGCCGCACGAGACACTTTGTCTCAATCCCTTTGATTTCAGGGCTGGTTACTGACGGTGAAGACCGTTGCACCTGCCGCTGCCGCTGACGTCTCAATCCCTTTGATTTCAGGGCTGGTTACTGACATCAATTGGTTCCCGTTAGCGAGCGGGTATCTATTCCGTCTCAATCCCTTTGATTTCAGGGCTGGTTACTGACTGCGCTGTATGCCACAGAGCCAAACAGGGAATTTTCGTCTCAATCCCTTTGATTTCAGGGCTGGTTACTGACGTCGGCACGTGGTGCATCAGATCGGGCAACGGGGTCTCAATCCCTTTGATTTCAGGGCTGGTTACTGACCCGGCAGTGGCGTCCCCTACTCGACCCTGACCGTCTCAATCCCTTTGATTTCAGGGCTGGTTACTGACCTATTTGCTATGTCTAATATGGTTACCGTTTCCGAGGTCTCAATCCCTTTGATTTCAGGGCTGGTTACTGACTGCCGGGCTCGGCGAAGGCAAGCACATTGCGCAACGTCTCAATCCCTTTGATTTCAGGGCTGGTTACTGACCTCGTCACCATTTCCGTAGCCGAACGGTTGAGCAGCGTCTCAATCCCTTTGATTTCAGGGCTGGTTACTGACGTGCAGAAGCGATCACATGATGCCTGGGCCGCCGCGTCTCAATCCCTTTGATTTCAGGGCTGGTTACTGACTCCTCGCGCTGGCTCGCACGTCGGCGGCGCGCCTTGGTCTCAATCCCTTTGATTTCAGGGCTGGTTACTGACCTCTGGTGTTTTGCCGAGCCGACCGGCCAGGATGTGTCTCAATCCCTTTGATTTCAGGGCTGGTTACTGACAAAAAAATGCCTGAAATGCGGGTTCAAATTCCTGAGTCTCAATCCCTTTGATTTCAGGGCTGGTTACTGACTCTGCTGCGAGCGCCGGCCGGCGCCGCATGCAACGTCTCAATCCCTTTGATTTCAGGGCTGGTTACTGACTCAAAGGCCGCGCAAACTGAGCCGGTCAGCCCTGGTCTCAATCCCTTTGATTTCAGGGCTGGTTACTGACGCAAGGGCTGCCGCCTACCAGGCCTCGGAATTGCCGTCTCAATCCCTTTGATTTCAGGGCTGGTTACTGACCAACAATGCTTTACGGATGCGAACTCCCCGAGGAGTCTCAATCCCTTTGATTTCAGGGCTGGTTACTGACTCGCGCTTCCTTTGCTGCCAGGATCCGGAGTCGCGGTCTCAATCCCTTTGATTTCAGGGCTGGTTACTGACTGGCTCAGCCGGGTGCGTCAGACAAAAATTCGGTCTCAATCCCTTTGATTTCAGGGCTGGTTACTGACGTGTACGACGACATCCAAGGCGGCCCGGAAGGCGTGTCTCAATCCCTTTGATTTCAGGGCTGGTTACTGACCACTCGCTAATCCTCTGCCGGAACAGATTATTTTTGTCTCAATCCCTTTGATTTCAGGGCTGGTTACTGACGCATATAAACGGGCTGCGCACGGCAAACGGGTCTCAATCCCTTTGATTTCAGGGCTGGTTACTGACACACCCACAGCAGCCGCGGCGGCACGCATGGCGGAGTCTCAATCCCTTTGATTTCAGGGCTGGTTACTGACAGACCGACACCGGCCAGGCGGAACCTGGGGCGAGACGTCTCAATCCCTTTGATTTCAGGGCTGGTTACTGACGTAGCGCTGGCCATGATGGGAGTAACGCAAAAATTGTCTCAATCCCTTTGATTTCAGGGCTGGTTACTGACTGCACCTACGGGATTCTGGCTTGCCTTTCAAACACTTGGCGGAGGCGTTCGCAGCTTTTCTCCTCGGCCTCGGAGATGTCTCCTGGCACGCGCTGCGCGAGCTTGTATCCGCCAAGTCCGAAAGCCGCTTCTTTACCGACGTGCAACCACTCTCCAAGCTGTAGCAGCGGCGCGAAGGGGGCCAGTTTACCCTCGAAGTGCCAGGTGCCGACGACACCGCCAAGGCTCATCTTCTGCCGCTGTCGTGACGAGAAGCGGGTCCAGTCGAGCCAGGCCAGGTTTTTCTCGTCGCGAACACTTGCGCAGGCAGTGCCCAGGGCTGCGAAGTCTTCCACCAGGGGACCCGCAGAATGGAACTCGGCAAGCAGACTGGCACGGCGGGCCAGAGCCATGAGCAGTGTTCGTGCCTGCAGCTTTTCGGGTGGCAGGGCATGGCCGTTCTGCTGCAGCCGCAAAGGCGTCTCGAAGCGGAGTGTGGCGGTGCTGGCCAGCCCATCGTCTGCTTGGCCGACAAGGGGAATTACCTGCGCATGCGCGGCGATCGTGCCGATCTCCGGGCGGTGGATTTCCTCATCGCCGGTCGCGCTGCAATGGACGACGCGAACGAGATCCGCCGTGCCGTCACCGGCGCCGACGCCACGCCCGAGCGCTCGTCGCCAGGCGAGGATGATCAGCGGCAATTCCTGCAGCGCCCGGCCGATCAGGACGTGGTGAAAAGTCAGCGTCTCGCCGGCGGCGAGCACGCGGCTGCCCCAGGCCGGCGGCTCGATGACGTAGGGGGCCGGAATCTGCGAGAACTTCTGCAGGCTGTGCGCCGCCGGTGGCGGCGGCGCGAAAATCGCCGGATACGGGCATGAACCGATAAGCGGGCAAGCGGCACATTCCTTCTGCCGAGTCATGCAGGCGAGTTGCCGCAGCGCATGGCCGAAGGCGCCGCGCAACATCGAACCCGAATAGTCGGGCAGCCGAATCGGCTGCCGGGCCTGGAATTCGAAGCGGTAGCGGGCGACCGGGAAGGAGGCCGCACGGCTCAGCAGGTGCGCAGTGTTGATGCCTTGCTGGTACTTGGGTTGCTGCTCGGCGCGGAGGTTGGCGGACGGTTCGAGTTCCATGCGGGTCTGTCTCATCGGCTAGAAAAGCTTGTTGCGCAGTTCTTTGAGGAGCTTGCGCAGGCTGCTTTCGTCGGCGATTATCTTGGCGCTCTCGTCTGCCTGCTCCCCATGCGATCGGACGCCGTGCGCTAGAGCATTGCGCAGGTTCTTGAGCTGCGCGGCCGCCGGTGTTGTCTTTCTGACATTGTCGAAGGCGTCGTCGCGTTCCTTGGGGTCGGTGTCATTACATTTCGCGGCGAAGCAGGTACGAGTGACGAAAGACTCGTACAGGAAGGTGGCGGCGCGCAGATAGTCGCTCCGTTTGAGGTAGGCGTCGGCGAGGGAGAGTTCACGGTCGTGGCGCGTTGGCCCGCGAAACCAGCCGATGCGCTCCTTTAGCGTTTCGCGGAAAAGTCCGCCGAGTGGGCCGTCGTGGATCTCGATCGAAGGAAACACTCTCCTCAGGTTCTTCACTGCGAGTTCCGGATTGCTGGTGCGTTCGCAGTAAGCGGCGTCGGCCAGCAACTTGGCGCGCCCCTCGGGCATGTCGTCCTTGACGAGCAGCGGCTCGAAGACACCGTAGTCCCCGTCCTTGTCGTAGGTGGCCAGTGCGTCGACCCAGTCGAGCATGGCCAGCAAACCGCCAAGCCTGAGCACTGGCGTTTCGCCTTCAGGCGGCGTCATCTCCAGCGCGCCATAATAGATTTCCTCGACTTCGACGCGAACGACTCTTCCCAGATAGCGTGCGGCCACCAGCGCGAGCATCGGCAGGTGGCGAAAGCCGTGCGTGACATCGATCCAGAGGCGCTCGCCGGGCTGTAGGACGGCCGCCAGGCGACGCAGGATCTCGGCTTGTTCGGCCCCGTCGCGGGCATAAGGGATAAGCAGGCAGTCGACGGGGATGCCGAGCCGTTTGGCGAGTTGCAGGCGCGGCAGGTTGAGGAGGTGCTCACTGACGTTCCCGGCGGCGACAGCGTCAATCAGGGGCAGCATGGCGTCGCCCTCGACACCTTCGCGGTCGAAGAAGATTTCCCACATGCTGCTGGGCGTGCCCAGCAGAATCAGGCGATCGGGTTTCAGAAACTTGGTCAGGGCCAGTCCGAAGAATGTCTCGGCGTACGCGACATCGGCATTGAAGCGGTAGGTGGCCGTGCGGTAGCCCTTCCGCGGGTCGCCCTTGCCAAGAAAACTGATAAGTGTGGTCATGGTCATGCTCCGGGTTGCCGATCGTCGAAAGTGATCAATCTAGTTACTCGCCTTTTGGCTGTCAGCCCACTTTGGCGGACGCAGCTCATGATTCCAGCGCGTTCAGCCAGGCCTGAAACTCCTGCTTACGCTCCTTCTTGCCTGGCCAGCCGGTCCACTTGATGACTTCGCGTAGCAGCGCGGCGGCCTCACGGCGCGCGGTCTGGTCTTGCCATTCCACAGCCTCCTGGAAGAGTTTCAAGCGTTCCTGGTCGATCGGTGAACCTGGCTGGTACTTTGGTTTTGCCTTCGCAGTATCGAAAGCGCTGCGCAAGACAGCGATGCGGCCACGGGCAACCTCCAGTTCCTGCTCTTCCGGCGAGAGTTGCGCGCGGCGCGCCGCCTCGGCTGCTGCTGCTGCCTGCTGTCGCGATTGATCCTCCACGCGCCGCCGCTCGTCCGCAGCCGCGGGATCTTCGGCCAGCGCGCCGTAGCCGACTGTGGTCTTGGCACCGAAACCCAGCCAGGTAAAGGCGTGTTCGATGATCCGGTCGAGGGTGGCCTTCCAGTCGGGGCACTCTGCCGGCAGGCGTGCTGGATCGCAGGTGAGTACGAAGCGGAAGGCAGAGCGCGCGGGGACAGCCAGAAAGGGAATCGGATTGGGTTTGCCGGCGTCGTGTGGCGTGCCCTTGTTCTGGTAGTAGTCGCCGAAGTGGGGTGTCATGATCTCGACGACAAGGCTGTCCCCGAACGGCTGCGGACAGACATCCCAGCAGGTCAGCGCGCCACGCAGCGCGTCGGCGCCTTGCAGTTCCTGGCCGAAGAGCACGTCGATCAGCGGTTGCGTGATCGCTGCATCGCCGTCGTCCCGCAACTCGTTCGCTGCCTGACGCAGCACGCCCTTGACGCCGCTGCCGGCGAGGTAGGGCAGGCCGTAGGGCGAGATGAAAGCGAAGCCGTTGTCGACCGGGTGTTCGAGTCCGAGTCCGGTGGCGAAGGGTGCTGTCGACACGGCGTCGATGATGTGGCGCTGCGGTTCTGGCAGAGTCATGGCGAGGGCGTGCTGGCGGCGGCGTAGTGCGCCAAGGACCGGGAGGGCATCGCCGAGGGCCAGGCACTGACCTAGCGCCTCGGCTTTGCCGTTCTTGGCGATTTGCCAGTTATCCTGCTGCCAGATCTCGAAATAGAGATTGAAGCGGTGGCCGGGCGGACAATGGCGGAAGCCGGCGGCGGCCTTGACGACGTATTCGGGAACGGCGGCGACGTTCATCGTGCGTCCTTCACGGCGTCGGCAAACTGGCGTAGCCACCGGAGCATGGCCAGCGTTTCGTCAGTGGCGCGCATCAGACGCTGTGCGTCGGCCTTGAAAAACTCGTTCATCGCCAATGCGAAATCGGCGGGGACGATCTGACGCTTTGCCAGCCAGCCGAGCACGTCTTCGAGAAGGACCGATGCGGCACGTTCGTTGCTGCCGGTGCGGGAGCGGTAGTAGGCGAGTGTCGCCATCAGCCCGTTGCCCATGATCAGTGCGGGAGCGCCCTTGACCATCTCGCGGTAGCCGTCAACCACGGTGTTGCGGTTCGCACGTTCCCAGGCGTATTGCGCACGCCGTTGGTCGAGGGTGTTCATTGGCGATCTCCCGAGGCGGCATGGATGACAAGCAGGCCGCGGCCGGTGGTGGCGTCGCCGCCGACCTGCAGCAGGTGGTCGTGCAGCCCGCAGCGCTCGCCCTGGTCATGGAGCACGGCGGCGAGCACGCGGTCGGCGTCGTAGAGGTCGTCCTTGCCGGGGCCTTTGCGGCGCTCGACACTGGCGAGCAGCAGACCGACGAGCAGCGACTCGGGTGGCAGGTTCTCGGTGTAGAACAGCGCGCCGTCGGCCGCCGCACCGGTCTTGTCGTCGATTCTGACGTGCGCTTCGATAACCGTCGCATTGCGGACGAAGTGCCCGAAATCCGTGTCCGAGAGCACGACGAGGTCATTCTTCAGTTTGTTGCGAAAGAACTCGTGCTCGGCACCGGGTGGCAGAGCATTCGTGGCCAGCCAGTCGGCGACGACGGTGACTTCCGCATCCGCTGCCGCGGCGAAATCGAACACTTCCAACAGCAGGCGTTTGTCGGACAGGATGGCCGCACTTGCAAGCCGAGCCTTGCCTTCGTCGACGCTTGGTACGGCCCATGCCGCAGTGCTTCCGGCGAGGCGTTTGAGTCGAGCCAGAGCGCTCGGGCAGGTGGCGTGGACGAAGGTGTTGCGCAGCGAGCGCACCGGGAAGGTGACCAGTGTGGCATCGCTGAAGGCGATCGCGCCGGCATGGTCGGAGGCGTTGCGCTCGGGTCCGAACAGGCGGCTGATCAGCTCGTTATCCTGCCAGGTACGCGTGAAGTGGTGCCGCACGGCGCCCTTCAGGCCGGATCCGGCGATCAGCGGATGGCCGGTGTGGACTTCGCGCTGAATGGGGTTGTCGATGACGCCGATCGCCTGACCGGCGCCCATGTGGACGGGGCTGACGCAGGAGTAGAAAACGAGTTGCTGGGCTTCGAACATGGAGATGGCCTTTCGTCGAGGATCAGGTTGCAGCGGTGGCATTGAATTGGCGAGTCGGGAGCGAAACAGCAGTCACGGTGTGTTTCTCCTCCAAAGTCCGAGCCAGGCGCGGTTGAAGCCTTCCGCGCGGCGTTGTCGGTCAGGATTATCGCCCCACAGGCCGCCAGCCACCCATTCGGCAAGCTTGCCGACATCGCCGGCAAAGTCGTCGAACCAGTACACGCTGCCGGCCGGGGCCGCCCGTTGGGCGGTCTTGGGCTGCTGCCGCACGAGATCCCAGCCGGAGATGGTGTCGAAGCGCGGGACGGCGGCGCAGGCAAGGCGCGCGGAGAAGCCGTCGCCTTGCAGTCGGTACTCCCCCGCGGAGCCGCAGCGCGTGACACCTTCCGGTAGCCAGCCGCCGGCGAATAGGCCAGGCGTCGCGAGGATGATCCGGAAGCAGCGGCTGGTCGTGATTTCTTGCGGGGGTACAACGGGTGCGGTGAAGGCAATAGCGAGGTAGCTTGCACCCTTGCCGTCGCCACCGAGTCGCAGGTGACCTGATTTCGGCAACTGGCCAGCGTCTCCCTCGCAGCCGACGAGGAAGCCGACGGCCTGGTCGAGGGCGATCGCTTCGCTGGTATAGAGCGCGCCATCGGCGGCCGTTCGCGAGCCGTGGTCGAGAGCGATGCCCAGCCGGGTTTCGCGTTTGAAGAGATCGGCGCTGCTCAGCGTGCGCGCCGGCAGTTCGCCGCGCAGGTACGCAGCCAGGCCTGTGGCGTCGAGCCAGCGGCCGGCCTGTGGCTTGGCCTGCCTGGCGATACGCAGGTGGGCGACGAGAGGCAACTCGCCGCTTGCCGTGCAGCCGGCCGACGGGGCAGTCGGCTGAAGGGCGACCAGCGATGCGACACCGGGGGCGTCGAAGGCGACGAGGTCGGCCGGCAGCGGCACGATCGCGCGCAGCGAACCGGCACCGGCACCGGCACCGAGAATTGCGAGTGACAGCCAATTGATGGCAAAGCTGCCGGGCGCGTCACGGCTGCCGAGCACCGCGCCCAACTCGCCGGTGAGGCGGTCGCCGGCATGCGCGAAGCTCGCGAGTTGGCCCGCGTCCTTGCCGAGCAGCGCCGCGCGGAAGGCGCCGGCGAAGCGCGACGGCCAGGGCGGCATGACGGCTTCGCCGTGCTGGCCGTCGCCGCCGAAAGACTTGTTGCCGCGGATCATCAGCACGTCGAGCGGCTGAACGAAGTGGTAGAAGGGCGTCGGTACGCTCATCAAAATGCTCCTGCTTGTGTACCCGCGTGGCCGAAGGCGCGGCCGTTGCGGGCGAAGAATTCGGCGGTGACCAGCAACTCGCCGAGGACGCGCGTCGTTTCCGACGGCCTGGCACTTTCGCGACAGGCCAGGTCGACGAACTCCCTCGCGTGCTGCACCACGCCGCCCTGTCTTGCGATCTGCCAGGCCAGATTACTGGCCAGCATGTCCCGCCAGGCTTCGTCGCTCATGCCGTCGCCGCCACGTTCCGGCAGGCCGGACAGCCATTCGAGGGCGTTGTACACGGCGCGTCGCGAAACCTGGGGCTGCGCCAGTGTTTCGGCGAAGCGCAGCAGTAGTCCCAAGGCGGTATCGGCCAGCAGCGGTGCCGCGGGCGTTGGCCCTCCTGCCTGCGCCATCGCCCAGAAGCGGCTGGTGACGCCGACTTCCCCGCCACCACGTTTGATGACGCGCAGGCAGAAGGCGTTGCGGCCATGCGTCTTGGCCGCCGCTTCGGCTCGACGCAACTCGCGCAGCACGGCCGACAGCGGCGACTGGTGGTGGGCGATCACCGCGCCGATACTGGCGCTGGCACGGCTGCCCATCATGGGCATCAGGCGGCCCTTGAGGCGGGCGTAGCCCTTCTTGAGTTGCAGTCCCTTGACGTCGATGTCGCCCGGCAAGCCACTCAAGTCGGCGCTGCCGCTCCAGGCGGCGCGCAGCAGGAGCATCGCCGGCAGCAGATCGTCGACCGAGAGCATTGCCAGGACATCGTCGCCGCCGGCGTAGAGCAGCTTGCCTTTGCAGACGTTTTCGACGATGTGTCGGGCGACGTGCGTCGAGAAATCGTTGAGCGCGGCGGATATGGCGGCGTGGCGAGCCGGGGAGGGGGGCCGTGATGAGTCCAGATAGGCGGCCACCGCTGGGTCGCCACGGAATGGGTCGAGCGACGCGCGTACCTGCGGGTGCCAGGTGGCCGGGAAGCGGCATTGATAGTCGGGGTCATTGCCAGCCAGCCAGGCCCCCATATGGTCGCCGTCCATCTGGATCAGCGCGTAGTAGGTTTCGGGTCTGGCGCCGAGCAGTTTGGTGATGTCATCCGCAAGACGCCCTTCGGCCGCGTCGTCGCGGGCGTCGTCGAGGGCCGATGGCAGGCGCTTGACGATTTCAACGAGGTTGGGTTGCCGCAGCGCGCACAAGCGGGCATGCAGCGAACTCGGAAGCGCTACGGCCTGGTGCTCGACGATACCAAATTTGCACGACAGCGCCCTGAGCGTTTCAAGCGTTGTCGTCCCGAAGTTGTCTGCCAGGTGGTCGAGCGACGTCGCCAGTGCCATGGTGTGTGTGCTGATCACAAAACGGGCCGGTCTGTCATCGAGCAACTCGCCCAGCTCTTCGACGAACAGCGTCGGCCACAGGCGTTTGAGGGTGCATACGCCGCACAGATGTTCGCCCTTGCGGATTCCGTAGTGGTTGGCTTGCCGTAGCCAGGGAGTCTCGCGACGCTCGCCGGCGGGGACTTGCAGTTGGCCATGGCTGTCAGCCAGCCATTCGCGTTCACCGCAAAGCGTGCAGCGGTGTCCGTGCTGTGCCAGTGGCTTGAAGGGACGCAGTGCCTTGGCAGCGGCGAGGCTGCGCTCGGCAAGTTCGTGCACGGCCGGATAGAGAATGCCCGCGTTGGGTTTAAAGAAGTCGGCGCCGTCGACCGTTACCTCGCGGTTGAGCACTTTCCAGACTCTTTCTCCGAACAGGCTGTCGGTGCCGTAAGCGTTCAGTGCCTGGCGCAAGCGATCGGCATCGGGAAGCCCGTCGCTCCCGTTGTCGATGGGCCACTCGGCGATGGCCCATTGCGCTTCGGGGAAGCCGGCGAGCTGGCTGTCGAGTTGTCCTTGCCAGTGCAGGGTGCCATCGCCGTTGCCGAGAACGCGCAGCGCAGCCTCCGCAGCCCAAGCGCGGGCTGCTTCCCGAACGGCTGCGACGACCTGCCGCGCCAGTTGCTCGGCCTGGCGCGCCGGTACGATGGCCATGAACTTGTTGGGCAGCGTCGCGGCGAATAGCGGGTTGGCGTCGGTGGCGCGGTGCAGCCATTCGGCGTCGATGTTGGCGAAGCGCTGGCGCCACTGCGCGCCGTGGCCCGTCGTGTCGGCGACTTCGAGTAGCCAGCGGTCGACCGCGGCGACGCCGCGCAGGTTGGGGAAGGCGATGGCGTCAGGCCCGAGCGCTGAGCAGATGACTTGGAGACCTTCCCAAACCAGCGAGGACAGCAGGTGCGATCCCGCCCACAGGTCGGAGGTCGAACGGGCCTGGGCGATGAAGCCCTGGACGGGACCGAAGCTCATGCTGAGCAGGGCCGGCTGGTCGTCGGCGAGCGCACCGGTGAGCGCCGAAACGGTGTCCAGGTGCGTCCAGATCGAGTGATCGGGGACGCGGGTGTCGGCGGGCAGGATGCGCCAGAGATCGCCGATTTCCGGCGCGACGAGGGCAGGCTCGGGGCCGAAACGCCAGAAGGCGAGATAGGTCAGCCGCAGGTCGGGTTTGCCGTCGGCGTCGCGTTCGATCAGCTCGCTGAAGTGTTCCAGGCTGACCGTGCGGATATGCCTCGCGGCGATTTCGTCCAGACTGCCCAGGTCGATCTCTTCGCCGGACAGCGGGTGGATCAGCACCGGCTGATTGGCGAAGCGGACGTTGGCCCACGCGGGGCGCTTCCGGCCGGGTTCGCATGGCCATTGTGGTCGGTCGGCCGCCGCCGCGAACCAGTCGGCGCGCTTGTCGAAATCGCTACCGTTGATGCCGAGCAGTTCGCGAAGGGCTTTTACCGAACCGTGTTCGTGGCCCACGTCGTCGCGCATCAGGACCAGCGCCTTCTCCGCCGGGTCGTGCAGCCAGGCGGCGAGTTTCTTTTTCCAGAGGCTGTTCATTTGGCGGCTCCAAGGCGATTCATCTTCTGGTCGATGTCCTGATGCACAGCGCCCCAGATCTCGATCTGATGGCGATTGATCCACTGTTGATCGTTCGACGATAGTTTGTCGAACAGGCCCCGGGGAACCGCACAGGGCAGATGGACCGCGACCGGCACCAGTCCCTGCCCCGTTTCAACGACTTTCAGGCGTAGCGATCCTGCGATCCGTTCGTCGTTGCCCCAGCGCCTGTTGTTCGCTTTGGTTACCGGGTAGGCAATCAACTGGTTGGCGGAAATGTCTTCATTCCGCCCAAAGTGCTTTGCAGCAGCCCGGATGTCACGTCGTAAGGTGGCGAGGAAAAACACGGCCTCTCGCCAGTTCCTGAACGTCGCTCCGTCCTTTTTTCCCACCCAGACCAGCGGACCCAGGTCGTCTTTGCCGATTGCATGCGGCCAGTCGCGATCGGTCGTGAAGCATCCGCGGAACGGCTGGCAGTAAGCCGTCAAGTCGTTAGGAGATGGCGGCAGTCGGGGGATGGCGTCGCCCTGAAATGTGATCGACCCCCAGCCGTTGCGCGAGCGGCTGCCAATGCCGCCAAACCACGAAGCCAACCGGATTGCCTGACGAACTTCGTCGATCTGGCTTCCGGTAACCGTTCGCGCAAACAGGACCGACAGTTCGTTGCGCTGTTTTTGCGGGTCGATCGCCAGCCGTACATGCTCGGCGATCCCTTTTCCTCTGCTCTCTGGTGCCACCGGGCCAAAGCCAAGGTAAAGATCGGCGCGAATGCCTGGTCCCGGCTTTCCGAGAGAAATCTTGTTAATTTCCTGTCTGGGCCAAGCGGAATTGGCCAGATGGCCCACCGCCCATTCTTTCAGACGCAGTCTTACGAGAGACTGGTGTGACTTGTTGTCGGATGCGCTGCCAAAGAGGATGTTCTCGGCCGCCCGTAATCCGTCGGGTCCGTCGACGCTGAAACCGACCTGGGGTGCCTTGACCACTCGCCACCATTGGCGAATCAACGCCTTGAGCGGTGGGGTGCGCCATTGTGCCTGTTGCGCCGCATCGCCGACGAAGGCAGGCGTGGCGAAGCTGAGGTCGTACTCGATGTGTGTTCTTGTCATTTCTTCCTCATCGGTTCCGGATGGTAGGTCGGATGCGTGTCCCTGGGAGAGCGCTTGGCTGCAATCCTTTGCAGCATAGCGTCTCCTGCGGACGGTTTGAGCGACGGCAAGCTTGTCAGTTTTCGAGACGACGGGGCGTTGGCTGAAGAGGCGCGCAGATCTCGCATCCACGCACCCCCTCCTGTTCGAGAGCGTCGTAAGTGACCGCCGTCGGCCGCAAGCCGAGGCTGTAGCGGCGCGGCCGGCTGCCGCCGTCGCTGATCAGGTAGGGCTCGGCGACGGGGCCGAGTTCGCGCCTGAGGATCTTCTTGAGCTTGGAGAGGTGCGCCGAGAAGTAGCCGCCATCCATGCCCTTGCGCAGCGCGCGCTCGGTTTCGTCGAGGTCCTTCATCGGCCCGGCGATCCAGCGCAGTTCGACGAGATAACGCTTCTTCCAGTCGGCATCGGCGAGTTCCTTGGCGGGCGCCGGCAATGGCGCTTCGCCGCGCAGCGCGCGTCGGGCGAAGACGCTGAGCAGGGCCAGTTCGGCCGGCGGCAGCGCGAAGATCTTGCCGGCGGCACGCACGCGGCGCGTCGCGAGGTCGATCTGCAACTCGGCCGGGGCGAGCGCATGGCGGGCGGCCTCGACGGTTTCGTTATAGCTCGCCAGGCCGGTAAGCAGGGCTTCGGGCAGGCCGTGGCGCAGGCTGACGAAGGGTAGTTCGGCGAGCGTCACCTGCGCCTTGGCACTGTCGACGAGGCGACCGCCGGGCATTTCGAGAACCCGGCTGGTCGGCGTCGGGTAGTAGAAACCGAGGCTGGCCTCGAAGGGCTCCGAGACGAGGACGTGCGAGAGCTTGTCCTGCGGGCGGCCGTAGAGCGACAGCGCGTAGCCGAGGAAGAAGCCCATGGTCTTGCGGCCGCCGGCGATCGAGACGTGCAGCGCGCAGTCGGGGTCGGCGGTGAATCCGCGGATGATGCCGGTGATACCGTCGGCGGCGCGGCGGTTGTCTTCGGGCGAGCGGATGTCTTCGAGCGGCCTGCCGTCGGCATCCTCGAGCACGTGGATGGTCTCGTTGGCGAAGTGGATCGGTGGCAGCGCGTAGTCGTTGCTGAGACGGTGGAACCATCCCGGTTCGTCCGAGAGCAGGGCGAGGCGAGCCTTCTCGGCACCGCTGCGCGTGGTGATCAGATGGATCTCGGTGGGCACGAACGCACTCGCCGGCGGGGCGACGGCCAGCGCGTAGAGGGTCTCGGTGACGATCTGCGGGGAGAGCCCGGTGACGGCGACGAGGAGGCGGCGTGGGAACTGATGCGGCTGTTGGTGGGCGTCGAGCATGGCAGCGAAGGAATGACCGTGGGAACGGAATGGATTGTCGCCGTTTTTGTCTTGCGCGGGCGAACGGCAAGCTTGCGGCTCAGGCAAGTGGGTCGTCGGTATGCCGTGGGCGATTTGACGCGGTCCTGCAGGCGGCGAACGAACGGTGATGGCGAGCTTGAGGGGGTGCTGGAGGGCACGAGACCGCGGCGGGGTTGTCAGCCGACGCGAGGTGTTGGGGTTCGCGGGCTCACCCCAACCTACGTGGCTACGTGGCACGGCGGGTGGGTGCTAGTCCTTGTGCGGCCGCTCGAGTCTCTGTTCGCAGGCGGTGGCGCGGGCGAGGGCGGTGGCGGCTTCCTCGTTCATGAAGTGCTCGCGTTGCGCCGGGCTGAGGCAGGCGCGGGTGGCGTGCTTGAGATGGTCGAGGAGTGCCGGCCAGGTGACGCGCCAGTAGCGGGCGGTGCCGTCGCGCGATGCGGTGACGACGTGGCTGCCGTCGGGACTGAAGGCGGCGCTGGTGACCGCGCCGCGGTGGCCGCGCAGGACGATTTCCTGCCCCTTGCCGTCGGCCGGCCAGACGCGCGCGGTGCCGTCGCGCGAGGCGGTGAGCACGCGCCGGCTGTCGGGGCTGAAGGCTATGCTGGTGACCGAGGCCTGGTGGCTGCGCAGAATCACCGGCGTGCCGCGTCCATCGACCCGCCAGACGCGCGCCGTGCCGTCGGCGGAGGCGCTGCCGACGAGTGTGCCGTCAGGGCTGAAAACCACGTTGCTGACCGCGTCGCCATGGCCGCGCAGGACGAGCGGCCCGCCTTGACCGTCGGCCGGCCAGATGCGCACGGTGTTGTCGCGCGCTGCCGTCACCACGAACTTGCCGTCCGGGCTGAAGGCGACACTCGACACCTGGCCGCCGTGGCCGCGCAGGACGAGCGGTTCAGCGGAGCCGTCCACCGACCACAGGCGTACGGTGCCGTCGGCCGAGGCGCTGGCCAGCCGGCGACTGTCCGGGCTGAAGGCGGCAGCGCGCACCCAGCCGGTATGGCCCTGCAGGACGCGCGGCTGAGCGTGGTCGCCGACCGGCCAGAGGCGTACGGTATCGTCGAGCGAACTGCTCGCTACCCAACGCCCGTCGGGACTGAAGACGGCGTGCCCGGCGGGCCAGGTGTGACCGCGCCAGACGAGCGCTTCGCCGTCGCCGGCGGTCGGCCAGAGGCGGACGGTGCCATCGAGCGAGGTGGTGACGACGTGCCGGCCATCGGGGCTGAACTCGGCCGACCAGACCGGCTTTTCGTGGCCGCGCAGAACGCGCGCCTGGCCCTCGTCGCCGCTCACCCGCCACAGGCGGGCGGTGCCGTCGCGCGCGGCGGTGACGATCTGTTGGCCGTCGGGGCTGAAGGCGGCGCGCCAGATCGGTCCCTCGTGCCCGTGCAGCACCACCGGCTCGCTGGCTTCCAGCGGCCAGATGCGGGCGGTGCCGTCTTCGGCGGTGGTGATCAGGCGCGTGCTGTCGGCGCTGAAGGCGGCGCTCAGCACCGGCGCCGCATGCCCGCGCAGGACGACCGGCTGGCCGCCGTTCAGCGGCCACAGGCGGGCCGTTTCGTCGGCGGCGACGATCGCCACCCAGCGTCCGTCGGGGCTGAAACTGGCTTGTCGGACCGGGCCGCGATTCTCGCCGAGGACATCCGCCTCGCCTTGCCCATCGACCGGCCACAGGCGCACCGTGCCATCGAGCGACGCGGTGAGCAGGCGCTTGCCGTCGCCGCTGAAGGCAGCGCTCAGCACCTGATCGGTGTGGCCGCGCTGGATGATCGGCTGGCCGCTGCCGTCGCTGTGCCAGAGACGGGCGGTGGCGTCGGCGGAGGCGGTCACCACCTGCCGCCCGTCGGGGCTGAAGCTGGCCGCGAGGACGGGTCCGGCGTGGCCGTCGAGGACCGCCAGGAGCTTGCCGTCGGCCGCCGACCACAGCCGGGCGGTGCCATCGCGCGAGGCGGTGACGACCTGCCGGCCGTCGGCGCTGAAAGCGGCGCTCAGCACCTGCCAGGTGTGCCCCTTGAGGAGTATCGGTGCGCCGTGGCCGTCCGCCGGCCAGATCCTCGCCAGGCCGTCGTCGTAGGCGACGACGACGCGCTGGCCGTCCGGGCTGAAGGCGGCGGCGCGCAGCCTGGCGGTATCGCCAAGATTGACTGGGTTGACCGGGCCGCCGCCGGCTGCCGTCGGCCAGACCTGGACGTTGCCATGTTCGAGCGGCGTCACCAGCAGGTGGCGGCCGTCGGGGCTGAAGGCGGCGCTGGCCAGCGGGCCGTCGGCGATGCTCAGCGTGCGTGCGCGGCCGCTGCCGTCGGCCGGCCAGAGATTGACCTTGCCGTCGCGCGAGGTGGTGGCGATCTGTCGACCGTCGGGACTGAAACTCGCGCTCGTGACACCCTGTTCGTGGCCTTTCAGTACGTTCAGCGGCAGCAGTTGTTCGGCAACCTGGCGAGCTACGCGCACGCCGCCCAGCGGGTCGTGCCGGTCGTCCAGTTCGGCGAGCAGCAGCGCCTGCACCAGCGGATCGGGTTCGACGCTGGCGGCGTTGACCAGGTAGCTGTCCTGAATCAGCCCGGCCTGCTGCTCGGCGATCTCTTTCTGCTCCTCGGCCCGCCGCTGATTCTCTCAGGCGAGGTTCCGCTGCCACAGCGCGTAGATGCCGAACATCAGGGTGACCAGCGCCGCGGCGGCGAGGACGACGATCCGACGGCGGGTCTGGCGCTGTTTGCGCCGGCTGGCCAGCGCCTGCTCGGCGAGTTCCTGCTCCCACGCCTCCTTGCTGGCGTCGAGGAAGGCCATGGTACGTTCGAAGTGCAGGCCGTAGCGCTCCGCCCAGGCCGCGGTGGGTTGCCGCTCCTGCCGCCACTGCAGCGCCAGTTGCAGTTCGGGGTTGCGCAACAGCCCGGCTTCGGACTGTTCGTGCAGCGCCGCGCGGTCGGCCAGGCGCCGATAGAGCCAGGCCGAGCGCGCTTCCTGGCCGGTCCACTGGAGCAGTCGCTCCCAGCAGCGCATCAGGCTCTCGTGCGAGATGTCGAGGATCGTGTCGGCTTCCAGGGGAACGTCCGGCGGTGGCATCAGGAACGAGCGTCCCGGCGCCCGGAAGCAGTTGACGACGCGGATGATGTCGGCGGGCGCGGCACGGGTGATGGCGCAGATGGTGGCCAGCGGCGCCGGCTGGCGGATGCCGAGGCCGTTGTCGCCCTGCAGGGTGAGCGCCTTGAAGAGATCGGCGGCGATCGCCTGTTCCGTCTCGCCGAGCTCCTGGTAGGCTTCCTCGGCGTGGCGCGAGAGGGCTTCCTTGAGCGTGCCGATGGCCTCGTGCTGGGCCAGATCGAGCGGCTCGCCGGCGTCGCCGTGCTGCCGCCAGTAGTCCCACAAGCGCATCAGCGCGTGTTGCAGGACGGGTAGCTGGTCGAGGTCGTCGCCGACCTCGTTGAGCAGACGGATCACCAGGCGCGGGGCGATTCGGCCGCCACCGACCGTTATCGGGCCGACGATGGCCGCCTGCAACTCCTCGCGGCGCAGCCGCGGTACCAGGTATTGACTGGCGTTGATCGCTTCCGGCAGACTCTGGAAGCCGATGCAGTCGCCGATGAAATCCGAGCGCATGGTCAGGATGACGTAGATCGGCAGGGTGTTCTGTTGCACGGCAGCGAGCAGCAGCTTGACGAAGGCGACCGCCTCGTCGCGCGATGCGCTGCAGCTCTGCTTGAAGCGGAAGAGTTCCTCGAACTGGTCGACCAGCACCAGGACGTTGTCGGCGTCCGGCAGGCGCGCCTGGCGGACGCAATCGACGAGACCGCGGGCGCTGCTGCGCAGCGTGGTTTCCAGGAGCAGTCGATTGAACTCGGCGAGTTCGCCGCCGGCGCCGAGTACCTCGGGCGTGTCGAGCGCGCGCGCCAGGTTGCCGATCGGCGCGTGCCCGGGGCGCAGGATGGCGACCCGCCAGCTCGAGCCGGCGCGCGTCATGTAGCCGCCGTAGAGCGCAGGGATCAGTCCGGCCCGCACCAGCGAGGACTTGCCGCTGCCCGAACTGCCGATGATCGCGAGGAAGCGATTGCTGCGCAGCCGCCGCAGCAGTTCGTCGATCTGCCGCTCGCGGCCGAAGAACAGGTAGTCTTCGTCCGGTTCGAAGGGCCGCAAGCCGGGAAACGGATTGACGGCGGCCGCCTCGGCGGGATGCGCCGCTGCTGCCGCGGGCGCCACCGGCACGCCGTCAGAGAGCGCCGAGCTTGACATCGCCGGCAGGGGCAGTATCCGTGGCGTGCAGCTCACCCATGAAGGTGGCCAGCGCGCTCGGATCGAAGGTGTCGGTCGGCTGTTGCAGCACCAGCGCCTCGTGCGTGCGCAGGCGAGCCTTTTGCGGGGTCAGCGGTGGCGCGACGTAGATCGCCTTGCCGCGCAGCGCCGTGCTGCGGCCGAGGCCGGCGCTCTTGCGCAGTTCGCTGAGCTTGCGCCGCTGCCACAGCTCGTTGCCCTGGCCGTAGTAGATGAGCAGCGCGTCGCAAAGGCGCAGGTTTTCTTCGTGGTCCAGCCGCGCTTGCGTCTCGTCGGGATCGAAGAGCGGCAGGATGACCTCGAAGCCCTCGCTGAAGAGATGATCGGCGAGCGGCGCGATCTGCTCGAGATCGCGCTCGTCGCAAATCAGGTAGATGCGGATCACGCCCTCGGCGGCCTGGGGTTCGCGGCTGCGCGGCGCTTCCGCCGGCGGGCTCAGCATGCGGTAGACGGCGGTCTTCAGATCCTCGAACGGCGTCTGCAGCAGGTCGCCACGTCGATGCAGCCGTGCATCGGTGTGCAGTTGCTCGACGAAGCGCTGCTGGCGCTCGTCGTTGAGGGGCAGTTCGGGCGGCAGCCAGATCAGGCGGGCCAGGTCGCTCATGCTGCGCGTCGCGGCGAGCTCGTACTGCAGCGCGACGATCGAGCTTTGCGTTCCTTCGGGAACGATCCCGTACTGGCTGCCGATCAGGTGCACCGACAGCTTGCAGGCGGCAAGCTGCTGCTCCACGAACGCTTCCCAGTCGGCGGCCAGCCAGGAGGGCGGCAGGCGATCGGGGAATACCCGGTAGCCCTGGTGGACGAGGTCGCGGCGCAGGGCCTCGCGCTGTGGCTGCAGGTCGGAACTGGTTTCCGCCAGATAGACGTTGCCCTTGCCGGCGCCGGCAAGCGGTGTCGGCGTGGCCTGGTCGTCGAGCACCTGCAGCAGGCTGGCCAGGTCGTAGGCCAGGTCGTCGAGCTTCTGCCAGTACCTGGCCTGCATCTCCTGTCCGAAGGTCTGGTCCAGCTCCTGCGCCCTGCCGGTTTCCGGATCGACGCAGAAGAACTCGTAGCCGAGCAGGGACTCGACTTCGGGTGGGTGGTTCTCGAGCGGCAGCGGCGTCTTGATCACCTTGAACAAGCGCGACTTGTTGCCGATTCGGCTGCCGCCATGGGCCTCCGTGGCCGCCTGGAAGGTGCTCATCTCGCGTCGGCACCAGTCCGAGTTGGCGTAGCGCGGCGACAACACGGCGACCAGCACCGCGACTTCGGGAAGGCGTTCGACCAGCGTATCGGCGAAGAAGTCGTTGCCCTGCAGTTTGGGGTCACGCCAGATGCGCGGTTCCCTGCCGAGCAACTGCCCAAGGCGGATCTTCAGCGCGCGGTCGAAGCGGGAGATCCAGCCGGGCTGTCCCTCGACAACGGCCTGGTTGTCGAGATGGGCATAACTGATAAATACATCGTCCGCAAACTTCATCGGTGGCTGCCAGGCGAGTCATCAAGGGATGCAGGGGGCCGGCCCGCAGGTGCTGCCGGCAGTGCTGCGCATTGGCGCGCAAGGCCGGGGCCGCGAATCGGATCATACACGCTCTCGCCATCGTCACCACGCGCTGCCGGTCGTCCCCGCGCGTCCGCCCGCACCCTGGCCAGCCAGCGACGGCGAAGCCGAGCGTGGCGGCAAGGGCGCTTGCAGCGACCACGCGGGAGCCTCTTCGCTGTCTGAGCCGCGGCCGGAAATTCCCGTAGGGGACAAATTGCCTTACAGTGGCGGGGTGACGGGTCGCTGAGGCTGCGAGGGGGAAAGCGTGGATGGTAGATCGGTTGGGAGCCTGGCCTTGGTGAGGAGGCTGGCGGCGTCGGGCGTGGTGCTGGCCACGCTGGCGCTGACGGCGTGCTCGCCGCCCGAACCGATCGCCGTCGGCTTCATCGGCGGCACCTCGGGACGCGCTGCCGATCTCGGGATCGCCGGGCGCGATGCGGTGCAGTTGGCCGTCGATATGCGCAACCGTTCCGGAGGCGTCGCCGGGCGCCAGGTGAAGCTGCTGATCCACGATGACGAGCAGCAGCCGGAGGTCGCGCAGCGGGTGGTGCGGGAACTGATCGATCAGCGGGTCGTGGCGATCGTCGGGCCGATGACCAGTGCCATGGCCATGGCTGTGGTGCCGATTGCCAACGAGGCGAGGGTGCTGCTGATGAGCCCGACCGCCACCACCGACGCGCTCACCGGGGTGGATGACCATTTCCTGCGCGTCAACTCGTCGACCCATGAGAACGCCGCACGCATGGCTCGCCATCTCCTCCGACAGGACGCCGGGCGCAGCGTCGCGGCGATCTACGATTCGAGCAACAAGTCCTATGCGGAAAGCTGGCTCGCCGATTTTCGTGCGAGCTATGTCCAGGGCGGTGGCGAAGTGGTCAAGGTGGCCAGTTTCGCCTCTGGCAGCGAGACGACCTTTCGGCAACTGGCGATCGACTTGCTGGCAACGCGCCCCGGCGCCGTTCTGGTGGTCGCCAACTCGATGGATACGGCGCTGCTCTGCCAGCAGCTTCGCCAGCTCGACAGGGGCGTAATGATCATCGCCTCGGGATGGGCGGCTACCGAACGTCTGCTCGAACTCGGCGGCAAGGCGGTGGAAGGACTCACGGTGGTGCAGGACTTTGACCGCAACAGTAGCGCGCCGCGTTACCTGGCCTTTCGCCAGGCGTACCGCGAGCGCTTTCATCGCGAGCCCGGCTTTGGCGGCGTCATCGCCTTCGACGCCGCCAACGTGGTGCTCGACGCCCTCGCCAAGCAGCGTGCCGGGCAGACTGTCAAGGAAGCGGTCCTGGCACTGAAGCACTTCGAGGGAGTCCAGGAATCGCTCACTTTCGACGAGTTCGGCGACGTGAAGCGGAGCATCGTCGTCACGGCGGTGCGCGACGGGCAGTTCGTTGTGGTCGAGCACGGTGGATAGGCGCTCGCTTGCCGGCAGGCTCTGCGACCGGCTGCGCGCGGCGGCGGTCGTCGCCCTTGGCGGCATGGCCTTCGCCGGCTGCGTGCCGTCGGAGCCCCTCACCATCGGCTTCGTCGGCAGCACCTCCGGACGCAGCGCCGATCTCGGCATTGCCGGGCGCGATGCCGTGCAGTTGGCGGTCGAGCAACGCAATCAGGCGGGTGGCGTGGGCGGGCGCCAGGTGCGACTCCTGCTCAGGGACGACGAGCAGAACCCGGAGGTGGCACGGCGCGTGCTCCGCGAACTGATCGACCAGGGGGCCGTCGCGATCGTCGGCCCGATGACCAGCGCCATGGCCATGGCCGTCGTTCCGATCGCCAATCAGGCGCGGGTGCTGCTGGTGAGTCCGACCGTCAGCACCGACGAGCTGACCGCTCTGGACGACCATTTCTTTCGGGTAAACACCGCGACCCTGGACAATGCGGGCCGCGTCGCGCAGTTCCTCCTCGAGCAGCAGGGAACGCGGCGCCTGGTCGCGGTTTACGATACCGGCAACCGATCCTTCACCGAGAGCTGGCTTGCCGGCTTCCAGGCGGCTTACCAGCAGGGTGGCGGAGAGCTGGTTCAGCGTATCGGTTTTGCGTCGGGTGGCGAGACGGCGTTCCTGACGATTGCCAGGGAGGCGTTGGCGACGCCGGCTGAGGGCATCCTGATTCTCGCCAACGCGACCGATACGGCGCTGCTCAGCCAGCAGATCCGCAAGCTCGACAGTCGGCTGCCGATCACGGCTTCCGGGTGGGCGGCCAGCGACCGACTGATCGAAGTGGGCGGCAAGGCGGTGGAGGGGCTGACACTGGTCCAGGACTTCGACCGCAACAGCGGCGCACCGCGCTACCAGGAGTTTCGCCGCCTTTACGGCGAGCGGTTTCATCGCGAACCCGACGCGGCTGCAGTCAACGCGTTCGATGCCGGCAACGTGATACTCGACGCGCTGGCCGGGCGCCGGGAACCCCAGCAGGGCGTCAAGGAAGCCATACTGGCTGTCCGCCAGTTCGAGGGGCTCCAGGAGCCGATCGGTTTCGACACGTTCGGCGACGTCCGGCGCAAGCTCTTCGTGACGGTGGTACGTGATGGCCGCTTCGCGCTCGTCAGGTAGGGCCGTGTCGGGCGCGCGGCCGCTCTGGCAGTGGCTGGCGTGGCGATTTGCCCTGGTCGGCATGTTGCCGCTGCTGCTGGTGGCTGTTCTCGGGGTATGGGTGCTGCTGCCGCAGGTGCGGGCGGGCGTCGAGACGAATCACCAGGGTCTGGCGCGTGCCATCGCGGGGCAAGTCGAGGCGCATCTGCTCGGAGGCGGGCGGGAATTGTCGGCACTGGCGGCCTTTCTCGGCCAGCGCGACGGCCAGCCCGCGTCGTTCTGGTTCGACCCGCTCGACGCGCATGCCGGCACTGGCGACGTCTTCGCCGCGATCTACATCGTTGATGTGGACGACTCGCTGTATGCCGTCGGTCTGCCACAGGGACTGCGCGGGCAGCGTAACGATCTGCTGAACATGGACCTCTCGCGCTGGGCGGTGGTTCGCGAGGCGCGTGAGCACCAGCAGGTGTTGTGGTCGGAGGTCTTCCTCTCGGCGGTAAGCGCCCGCTTGACGGTCAGCCTGGCGATCCCGGTGGGCGAGCAGTTGCTGATCGGCGAAGTCGCGATCGACCGCTTGTCCGCGTTTCTCGGGCGCTTGCCAGGCGACTCCGGCATGTTGACGATGATCTTCGACCGCCGTGGGCAGGTCATTGCCCAATCCCAGCCCCGCTTCGGCGGCCAGCAGCTCAATCTCGGTCACCTGCCGATCGTCGAAAGGGCCCTGCAGGGGCAGCTGGCGACCGGCCAACTCGAACTCGACGGCGAGACCTACATCGGCACGCCGGTCAGCGTGCCGCAACTCGGCTGGACCGTGCTCGTCGCCCAGACGCGCGGCGAGGCGCTCGGACCGCTGCTGTCGACCTTCTGGGTGGTGGCCGCCGGTGGCCTGGTGGCGCTGCTCCTGGCAGCGGCGGGGACACTGCTGCTGGCACGCGCGCTGGCCCGGCGTATCGGCAGCTACACCGAGCAGGCCCACGCGCTAGCCGACGGCGACTACGATCAGCCCTGGCCGGCGTCCAATATCCGGGAGTTCCACCGCCTGGCCGACGACCTCGATCGCATGTCGCTGGCGATTCGCCTGCGCGAGCGGCAACTGGCGACCAGCGAAGCGCGCTACCGCTCGGTGATCAGCAGCGCGCCGGTGGTGATCTTTCAGTTCGACGCGCGTGGCGTTTTCTCGCTCAGCGAGGGCAAGGGCCTGGCGAGTGTCGGGCTGGTGCCGGGCGAGGCGCGCGGCATCTCCATCTTCGAGCTCTATCGCGATTACCCGGAGATCTGTGAGCATGCACGCCGGGCGATCGGCGGCGAAGCGGTGCATTACGTCGCGCGCGTCGGTGACACCGTTTTCGACACCTACATGAATCCGGTGCGCGATCACGAGGGTTCGGTCCAGGTGATGGGTGTCGCCGTCGACATCAGCGAGCGCATGCGCGTCGAGGAAGAGCTTCGGCAAGCGAATGTGGTCGTCGAGAACAGCGCGGCGATGCTCTTTCGCTGGCGCGCCGAGCCCGGCTGGCCGGCCGTGTTCGTCTCCCACAATGTGAGGCAGCTCGGTTACTCGGCCGACGAGTTGCTCGATGGATCGGTCCTCTTTGGTTCGCTGATCCATCCGGACGATGTCGATCGGGTGGCCGGCGAAGTGCAGGGGTACGCCGACAGCGGCACCGACCGCTTCGTCCAGGAGTATCGAATCGTCACGCGCGACGGGAGGGTGCGCTGGGTGGACGACCGAACGGTGGCTGAAAGAAATGCCGCGGGGCAGATCAGCCATTACCAGGGCATCGTCATCGACATCAGCGAACGCAAGCGTGCCGAAGAAGCGCTTCGTCACGTCAACCGGCAATTGCGCATGATCAGCGACTGCAACCAGGCCCTGATTCGCAGCACCGACGAGTCCGACTTGCTGCATACCGTCTGCGGCATTGTCGTGCAGGTCGGCGGTTACCGGATGGCCTGGGTCGGCTATGCGCAAGACGATGCGGCGCGGACGGTGCGGCCGGTGGCCTGCGCCGGCTATGAGGACGGCTATCTCGAGACCCTGAATACGAGCTGGGCAGACGACGAGCGTGGACAGTCCGCGAGTGGCCGGGCGATCCGCAGCGGATTACCCTGCATGATTCCGGACATCGTCAGCGATCCCGGCCTGGCGCCGTGGCATGCGCAGGCGGTCGAGCGTGGCTATGGTGCCCTGTGCGCGCTGCCGCTGCAGGCCGGCGGCCTGATCTTCGGGGCCCTGAGCATCTACGCGTCGGCGTTGGACGCCTTCGATGCCGACGAAGTCGACCTGTTGAACGAACTCGCGGGCGACCTGGCTTTCGGCATCAACGTCATGCGCACGCGCAAGGAGCGCGAACTGGCCGATCAGGCTCTGCGCGAGAGCGAGCAGCTTCTGCGAAGGTCGCAGGAAGTCGGCGACCTGGGTTCCTACTACTTCGACACTCGCTCCGCCACCTGGATCAGTTCGGAGAAGCTGGACCGTATCCTCGGCATCGACGATTCCTTCCCGAAGACCGTTGACGGATGGATGGCGCTGGTTCATCGCGACGAACGTGAGGAAGTTGTTCAGCACCTGAGCAATCACGTCCTCGCCGAGCATAACCGCTTCGACCGTGAGTACCGCATCGTCCGCCACGACGACGGCCAGGAGCGCTGGGTGCATGGTCTCGGCGAGCTCGAGTTCGACGCCGACGGCGCGCCGGTCAAGATGATCGGCACGATCCAGGACATCACCCAGAGCCGGCTGGCCGAGCAGGCTCTGCACGAGAGCGAGGCGCGCTACCGGCTTCTTTTTGACAGCAATCCGCACCCGATGTGGGTTTACGACTTGCAGACGCTGGCTTTCCTGACCGTAAACGACGCCGCCGTCAGCCGCTACGGGTACTCGCGCGACGAGTTCATGAGCATGACGATCATGGACATCCGGCCGAGCGAGGACATTCCGCTGCTGCTGGAAGACATCGTCGCCGTGGACGAGGGGATCGACTACGCCGGCTTCTGGCGGCATTTGACGAAGGACGGCACGCTGATCGATGTGGAGATCATTTCGCACACGCTCTCCTATCAGGGGCGACCGGCCGAACTCGTGCTGGCCAACGACATCACCGAGCGCCGGCGTTCCGAACAGGCGCTGCTGCAGAGCGAGCTCAACTACCGCGAACTCGTCGAGAACGCCAACAGCATCATCCTGCGCTGGAATCAGCGGGGTGAGATCACCTTCATCAACGAGTTCGGCCTGAAGTTTTTCGGCTACACGGAGGACGAACTGCTCGGCCAGCATGTGGTCGGCACCATCGTCCCCGGCGATGGCAGCAACGGCACCGACCTGCGTCCGCTGATGGACGAGATCTGTGCCGAGCCCAAGCGCTTCGAGCACAACATCAACGAGAACATGCGCCGTGGCGGCGAGCGCGTCTGGGTGTCCTGGACCAACAAGGCGATCCTCGACGCCAGTGGCCAGGTGGTCGAGGTGTTCAGCGTCGGCTCGGACATCACCGAGCGCAAGCGGGCGGAGGCGGCGCTGCGGGAAAGCGAGGAACGTTTCGCCAAGGCCTTCCACGTCAGCCCGGCGCCCATGTCGATCACTCCCATCGATAGCGGCCGCTTTCTCGACGTCAACGCGCAACTGGAGCGCATGTTCGGCTATACCCGTAAGGAACTGATCGGCCGCACCTCGACCGAACTGGGTCTCTGGGCCGACCCGGGACAGCGCGCGCGGATGATCGCGCAACTACGCGTGGACGGCTTCTTCCGCGAAGCGCCGACGCAGTTCGTCACCCGAACCGGCGATATTCGTGACACGCTCTGGTCGGGCGAAATCATTCGGCTGGGCAATGAAGACGCCTTGTTGTCGCTGATCTTCGACGTTACCGAGCGCAAACGGGCGGAAGCCGCCCTGCGCGAAAGCGAGGCACGCTTCGCCACGGCTTTCCGTGCCAGCCCGGCGCCGATGGCCATCACGGAGATCGACAGCGGCCGTTTCCTCGATGTCAATGCGCAACTGATGAGCATGTTCGGCTATGCCCGCGAAGAAATGGTCGGCCAGACCTCCACGGCAATGGGCATCTGGGCCGATCCCGGACACCGCGACCGGATGATTGCCAAGCTGCGCGCCGAAGGTTTTGTCCGGGAAGCGCCGACGCGCTTTGCCACGCGCAGCGGCGACATTCGCGAGGCTCTCTGGTCGGGCGAAGTCATCCGCGTCGGCGAGCAGGATGCCTTGCTGTCGCTGATCTACGATATTACCGATCGCAAGCGTGCCGAACACGAGCTGCAGCGCTACCGCGAGCATCTGGAGGAACTGGTTGGCGAGCGGACGAGCGACCTGCAACGGGCCAACGAGGACTTGCGTCAGGCGATGGTGCAACTGGTGCAGGCCGAAAAGCTGGCGGCGCTCGGTAACCTCGTTGCCGGTGTGGCGCACGAGCTGAATACGCCGCTGGGGAACACGCGCGTCGTTGCCAGCCTGCTGGCCGAGCAGTTGCGCGAGTTCGCCCTGGCGATCGAATCGGGTTCCGTGCGCCGTTCGCAGGTCGACACCTTCCTCAGCCGCGGGCGCGAGGCGGTCGACCTGCTCGAGCGTAATTCGGCGCGCGCCGCCGACCTGATCGGTCACTTCAAGCAGGTGGCGGTGGACCAGAGCAGCGCCCGGCGGCGCTCGTTCGACCTGCGCCAGACGATCGACGAGATGCTCGCGGCTTTGCGACCGTCGTTCAAGGGCTCCCGTCACCGGATCGACGTGGATATTCCGCCCGGGCTGGAACTGGACAGCTACCCGGGGCCGCTCGAACAGGTGCTCGGCAATCTGGTGAGCAACTCGCTGACGCACGGCTTCAGCGGCGTCGACGAGGGTCGCATCGAGCTGCACGCCGAAGCGAGCGGGCCGAAGCACATCGTCCTGCGCTGTACCGACAACGGAGTGGGCATCCCGGAGGCGACGATCAACCGCATCTTCGAGCCCTTCTTCACCACCCGTCTGGGTCAGGGCGGTAGCGGCCTGGGTCTGTACATCGTCTACAACCTGGTCACCGGCGTACTCGGTGGCACCATCGAGGCGGCCAGCCCCACCGGCGAGGGAACGATCTTCACCCTGACGCTGCCGCGCTGTGCCCCCGAGCGGCCGGCGTCCGGCTGATGGTTAACCGGATCCAGCCCGCCGGCGACGCCGCTGACGCCGCCGCCGGCGTCCGGCGACGCAGTGAAGAGCGCCTGCGCCTGGTCATCGAGGCCACCAGCGACGGCATCTGGGACTGGAACCTGCAAGCGGGCGAAATGTTCTTCAGCGACCGCTGGTACACGATGCTGGACTACGCTCCCGGCGAGTTCCCGGCCACCTACGCAAGTTGGCGCGAGCGCCTGCATCCGGACGATCGCGCTCCGGCGGAGGCGGCCGTGCAGGCGCATCTGGAGGGCAGCCTGCCCGAATACAGCATCGAGTGCAGGATGCAGGCGAAGCGCGGTGATTGGCGGTGGGTCAACGCTCGCGGCAAGGTGATCGAGCGCGACGCCGCGGGCAGACCGCTGCGCATGGTCGGCACGCATGTGGATATCGATGCGCGCAAGCGGACAGAGAAGGCGCTGCGGCTCGCCCAACTCTCGATCAGCCGGGCCTCGGATGCCGTGTTCTGGATCGCTCCCAACGGATACTTCGTCGAGGTCAATGAGCAGGCGTGCAGTTCGCTCGGCTTTACTCGCGACGAATTGCTGAGCATGGCGGTCTGGGAGATCGATCCGGACTTTGCCGCGGAGCGATGGCCGCCACACTGGGAACTGACCCGGCAGCTCGGCAAGCGCCGCATCGAGACCCGGCATCGGCGTCGGGACGGGACGGGACGGGACGATCTTTCCCGTCGAGGTGATTGCCAACCATGTCGAGTACGAGGGCGAAGAATACGACTTCGCGTTCGTGCGTGACGTCAGCGAACGCAAGCGGGCGGAAACGGCGCTGCGCGAGAGCGAGGCACGCCTGCGTACGGCCATCGAGAGCATTCCCTTTGACCTGTTCCTGATCGACGTTGGCGGCCGCTACGTGCTGCAGAACTCGGCATCGCGAGAACATTGGGGGGATGTCAGCGGCAAGCGCCCGGCGGAGGTCACCGACGATCAGGCTCTGCTGGCGCATTGGCACAGCAACAACGCTCGGGCGCTGGCCGGGGAGATCGTCGGGGAGGACGTGTGTCTTGGGGTCGGCGATGCGCAGAGACACATCCACAACGTGATCGCTCCGATCAGGGATGGGGACGCGATCTGCGGCATCGTCGGCGTCCACATCGACATTACCGAGCGCAAGCGCGTCGAGGCGGAGTTGCAGCGCTACCGGGAGCATCTCGAAGACGTCGTGCGCGAGCGTACGACTGCCCTGGCGCGCAGCAATGCCGATCTGCGGCAGGCGATGGAGCATCTGGTGCAGACGGAGAAGCTGGCGGCGCTGGGCCATCTGGTGGCGGGCGTGGCGCACGAACTGAACACGCCGCTGGGTAACGCCCGGCTGGTCGCCGGTACGCTCGGCGAGTTGTTGCGCGAGTTCGCCGTGACGGTCGAGTCCGGAAGCGTGCGGCGCTCGCAGGTGACGACCTTCCTCGCTCGCGGCCGCGAGGCAGTCGAGTTGCTCGAGCGCAACGCCGAACGTGCGGCCGACCTGATCGCCCAGTTCAAGGAGGTGGCGGTGGACCAGAGCAGTGCCCGGCGCCGCTCGTTCGACCTGCGGCAGACTGCCGACGAGGTGCTGACGACCTTGCGGCCGGTGTTGAAGGGCTTGCGTCACCAGATCGAGGTGGACGTCCCGGGTGGTCTGGAACTCGACAGCTATCCGGGTCCGCTTGAACAGGTGCTGGTCAATCTGGTCGGAAACTCGCTGGCGCATGGTTTCGCCGGCATCGAAGCGGGTCGCATCGAGCTCAAGGGACAGACGCTGGATGCGCAGCTCGTCCGCCTGACTTATTCCGATAACGGTGTGGGCATTTTGGCGGAAAACCTGACGCGGATCTTTGACCCGTTCTTCACCACCCGTCTTGGCCAGGGCGGTAGCGGCCTGGGGCTGTACATCGTCTACAACGTGGTGACAGGAGTGCTCGGCGGCTCGATCAAGGTGGACAGCGCACCGGGTGACGGGACGCTGTTCACCCTGACCTTGCCGCGGACGGCGCCGGAGCGGCTCAGCCCTGCAACTCGCTGACCGTTCGGCGAAAGCGCAGCAAGGCGGCGGTGAAGAAGACGGCACCGGTCGCCGCCGTCGCCAGGAATTCCTTCCAGACTACGGCGAAACCGGCGTCACGAAACAGGATGGCCTGTGCCAGACTGACGAAATGGGTGGACGGCGAGAACATCATGATTCTCTGTACCGGCATCGGCATGCTGTCGAACGGTGTGTTGCTGCCCGAGAGCAGGTTCATGACAATGAACACCGGCATCGCCAAGAGGGCGAACTGCGGCATCGAGCGGGCCAGCGTAGCGAGGAAGATCCCCAGCGACGTCGCCGAAAAGAGGTAGATGACCTCGCCGACGACGAACAGCGGCAGCGAGCCGGCAATCGGTACCTGCAGCACGCCCTGGACCATCAGGCGCAGCGACAGGCTGGCGGCAACGACGACGACCAGGCCGTTGGCCCAGATCTTGGCGAGCATGATCTCGGCTGGCGCGAGCGGCATCACCAGCAGGTGCTCGATCGTCCCGTGCTCGCGTTCGCGGATCAATGCCGCGCCACTGAGGAAGATCGCCAGCAGGGTGATGTTGTTGAGCACCTGCATGACGGCGACGAACCACGGCGACTCCCGGTTGGGGTTGAAGCGCGAGCGCGTGACGACCTGGACCGCCGACGCGGCAGGCAGGCTCAGGAAGTCCGCGATTTCCTGCTGGATGACGTTCTGGATGTGATTGGCACCGCTACCGGCCTGGATCATCGCCGTGGCGTCGACGATGACCTGGATCGTCGGCCGGCGGCCTTTCTCGATGTCCGCCTGGAAGCGTGGCGGGATGTCGATCACGAAGGTGTAAAGTCCGTGGTCCATCGCCGCGTCGATCTGTGCGACGCTGATCGCCGCGGGTGGCAGGAAATAGGGTGGCAGCAGTGCGTCCTGCAGTCGCCGCGAGAGCGGCGAACGGTCTTCGTCGACCACCGCCACCGAGGCGTTGATGAGGTCCATCTGCGTTCCCCTGGCCGGCGCGTATACCGCGTAGGTGAAGAAGTACACGATCAGGACCACCAGAACCACGTCGTAGCGCAGACTGATCAGTTCCTTCAGGCCGAGGCGGTAGATGTTCTCGAGGTGGCCGCGCATGTTCATTCCTCCTGCGTCTTCAGCAGCAGCAGGCTGAGCAGCAGGTACGCGAGGACGATGCTCGCCAGGGCGGCAAAGCTGGGCCAGAGATCGCCGAAGTCGAGCCCCTTGGTGAAGGTGCCGAGGCTGATACGCTGGAAATAGGTGCTCGGAAAAGCCAGCCCGATGATCCGCGCACCGCCGGAAAGCGAGGAGACCGGCGTGAACAGGCCTGAAAACTGGATCACCGGCAGCATGATCAGGACGGCCGTCCCAAAAAGCGCGGCGATCTGGGTCTTGACGAACGATGAGACCAGCACGCCGAAGCCGGTGGTGGCCATCACGTAGAGCGCGGCGCCGCCGGTCAGCGTGATGAGGCCACCCTTCACCGGCACCTGGAACAGCAGCAGGGCAAGCAGCAACAGGCTGAGGTAGCTCGCGAAGGCAATCAGCACGTAGGGCAACTGCTTGCCGAGGAGGAATTCGAGTCCGCTCACCGGCGTCGCGTAGAGATTGGTGATGGAGCCCATTTCCTTCTCGCGGACGACGCCGACGGCGGTCATCATCGCCGGAATCAGCGCCAGCATCATCATGATCACCCCCGGGACCATCGCGAAGACGCTCCGGAAATCCTGGTTGTAGCGAAAGCGCGTGGCGATATCGACCGGCGAGAGCCTGGGCGTACTGCCGGCGGTGCGCTCGGCCAGTCCCTTGAGGTAAGCCTGATGCACTCCCTCGACGTAGCCGCGGACGGTCTCGGCGGTGAAGGGTGCCGCTCCGTCGATCCACACGCCGACCTCGGCCGGACGTCCGCGCCGCACAGCGTTGCCGAAACCGGGGGGAATCTCGACCGCTACCCGCAGCCTGCCGCTGCGCATCTGCCGCTCCAGGTCGGCGTGGTCGGCGAGCGCAGGCCGGGCACGGAAATAGCGCGACCCCGAGTAGTTCTCGAGGTAGGCGCGACTTTCCGGCGTGCGGTCGCGGTCGAGGGCGGCATAGGACTGGTTCTCGACGTCGAAGGAGATACCGTAGCCAAAAGCGATCATCAGGACGATCGGCCCGAACAGCGCGAAAGCCAGGCGGATCGGATCGCGCCGGATCTCCATCGCTTCCCGGCGGGCGTAGGCCCACCAGCGACGCCCGCTGAACAGTGCGCTCCGCCCCATTGGCGCTGCCGCCGCCATTGGCGGGCGCGCCGCCGGCGATGCGCCTTCCGGTATCGCCTTCTCGCCGGCCGCTTGTTCGAGGCAGGCGATGAACGCCTGTTCGAGGCTGTGCACCGCGTGGGCGCGCGTCAATGCCTCCGGCGACCCCTGTTCGAGGACGCGCCCGGCATGCATCAGCGAGATCCGGTCGCAGCGCTGCGCCTCGTTCATGAAGTGTGTCGAGATGAAGATGGTCACCCCTTCCTGGCGTGAAAGGTCGGCCAGCAAACGCCAGAACGCGTCGCGTGCCACCGGATCGACGCCGGAAGTGGGTTCGTCGAGAATCAGCATTTCCGGTGCGTGGATCACCGCCACCGCCAGCGACAGGCGCTGGCGGATTCCCGGCGGCAGGCTCTCGGTGCGATGGTCGACGTAGTCGCGCAATCCGAAGCGTTCGATCATTTCCTGCACGCGGGCGGCGATCTTCTCCTTAGGCAAGTGGAACAGCCGGGCGTGCATGTCGAGGTTCTGACGCACCGTCAGCTCGGTGTACAGCGAAAAGGCCTGCGACATGTAGCCGACGCGCTTGCGGGTCTCGATGTCGCCGGCGTCAACCGCGCGTCCGAACAGCGTCGCCGTTCCCGACGAGGCCGGCAACAGCCCGGTGAGCATCTTCATCGTCGTCGTCTTGCCGCAGCCGTTGGAGCCGAGAAAGCCGAAAATCTCGCCACGCTCGATGCGGAAGCTGACCTGGTCGACGGCGGTGAATTCACCGAAGCGCCGCGTCAGGGCTTGTGCCTCGATCGCCGGCGGACCCGCCTGCGCCTGCCGTGGCGGAATCACCAGTGGCTGGTGGTCGCGGTGCTTGTCGTCGGGCAGCAGCGAGATGAACGCCTGTTCGAGGGTGGCGCTGGCCGTTCTCGCCTTGAGTTCGGCCGGGCTGCCGGTGGCCAGCACGCGGCCGGCGTCCATTGCCACCAGCCAGTCGAAACCCTCTGCCTCGTCCATGTAGGCCGTTGCCACGAGCACGCTCATCGCCGGCCGGCGCGCGCGGATGTGCCCGATGAGTTCCCAGAACTGGCGTCGCGACAGGGGATCGACGCCGGTGGTCGGCTCGTCGAGGATCAGCAACTCGGGGTCGTGAATCAGCGCACAGCAGAGCCCCAGTTTCTGCTTCATGCCGCCGGAGAGCTTGCCGGCCGGCCGCTCGGCGAAAGGCGCGAGGCCGGTGCTGTCCAGTAGCTCCCGGATCCGCCAGGCACGTTCGGCGGTGGATTGGCCGAACAGGCGGGCAAAGAAGTCGACGTTCTCGAACACCGACAGGGTCGCATACAGATTTCTGCCGAGGCCCTGCGGCATGTAGGCAATGCGCGGGCATTGAGCGCTGCGATGGCGACGCTCGGCCATGTTGCCGCCGAGCACTTCGACTCGCCCCGATTGAATCCGGCGTGTCCCGGAGACGAGCGACAGGAGGCTGGACTTGCCGACGCCGTCGGGGCCAATGAAGCCCACCATGCGGGCCGCCGGTATCACCAGATCGACCTGCTCCAGTGCTGCAACGCTGCCGTGCCGATGGCTGACCGCTGCCAGCCGCGCCACCGGTTCTGGCGCACTGCTCATTGCGGCAGTTTTACCTGCAGATGTTCCGGCCAGGCTGCGGCGGGGTCGAGGCGGACGTAGGCTACCCCCGGCAGGCCGGTCTTGACCTGGGTCCGGTACTTGCGGAGGACCTCGGGGTCAATCTGCGCCCGCGTCCGGAAGGCGAGCTTCTGACGCTCGCTGGCCGTCTCGACCGCCTTGGGGGTGAATTGCGCGGCGCTGTCGACGAAGGAGATGCGGGCGGGAATGACATACTCGGGTGCGGCGTCGAGCACCAGCCTGGCCTCGGCACCGATCGCGACCTTGCCGGCGACGGTTTCGGGCAGGAAGAAGCTCATGTAGACATCCGACAGGTCGAGCACGGTGAGCACCTTGCCGCCGGCAGGCAGCACTTCGCCGGGCTCGGCCGTGCGGTACTGGACCCGGCCGCCGCGTGGCGCCCTGAGCGTCGCATCGGCGATGTCGGCCTTGATTTTCGCGGTGGCGGCGATGGCGGCGTCGATCGACGATTCGGATTCGGCCACCTGCGAGCGCGAGGCCTCGATCGCCGACTGCGTTTCGAGCGTTTGCGACTGCGCCGTCTCGATCGCTGCCTGCGCCTCAGCCACCCGTGAGCGGGCAGCGGTGAGTGCCGCCCTGGCGACCTGCAGCCGGTTGCGGTCGGCTTCCAGCCGCTGTTCGGTGATGAAACCCCGGGCGACGAGTTCTTCGGAGCGCTTCAACTCCTGCTCGGCAAAGGCCACCTCACTCTCGCCCTGAGTCACCGTGGCGAGCGCCGTGGCCTTCGCCTGGCGCCTTTGCGTGACCAGCGCAGCGGCGCTGGCCATGGCCTCCTGGCGCTGCGCGGCCACCGCCGTCGCCGTCGAACTGGCGCTCTCGGCCTGCTTGACCTTCGCCTGCAGTTGCTGGAACTCGGCTTCCAGCGCCTGGGTATCCATGCGCGCGACGATCGCTCCCGGGTCGACGAAGTCACCTTCCTTGACCAGTACTTCGCGGACGCGTCCGGCAGACTTGGTGGCGATGTCGACGGCGGTGGACTCGATCCGCCCGTTGCCGGCGACGAAGCCGGCGGGCAGGGCGGCGGGCCGCGAGCGCTGCCAGGCATGGATTCCTGCAGCGAGGGCGAGCGCGGCAATGGCCAGGAAGAAGATCAGGCGCCGTGCGGGGGTACTCATGAATTGATCGTCCTGATGGATTTGCCGAGCCTTGCCGGCGTTGAGCGCCGGCCGGCTGTCGACGCGTCGACACGTCTATCGTCGACAGTCGGAGCACGCCTCGATTTTACCTCAGCTGGCCTGCCCGGAGGCTCGCCGACATTGGGCAGCCGGGCGGTGAGCGTGCCGCCGGCCGTTTCAGGGCAGGGGCTGCAAGGCGCTCGTGGTGTCAATATGGATCACCGCGTCGAAGCGTCTGGCAAGGGACGAATGCGCGTAATGGTTGTCGCGTTCGGCGGCCGGCAGGTAGGTCACGCCGACGCCGCGATCGAGGCGTGAGTGATCGAGTTGACGAGTCAGCTCGGCGTCGTCGCGGATAAGGAGTACGCTGGCTGGCAGACCGATGTCGTGCAACAGCCTCGACCAGCTGCCGTCGATTGCCGGCAGCAGGCGTTTGACCCGGTCCGGCGTTCCCCAGCCGCTCGCCGCGCGCACGCTGCCGCGAAAGGTGGTCATGCCGACCAGATAGACGCTCTTCGGAGCAAGCTGCTCGCGCAGCAGTTGGCCGATCGACAGCTCGCCAAGCGTCGCCTGATCGGTCGCGCGGGCATCACCCTGGTGGGTGTTGTGCGCCCAGACGACGATCTTGCCATGCCTTTCCAGAAGCAGCCGCAGCGACTCGGCAAGGAAGCGTTCGCGCAGATTCCACGACTCCAGAGCGCCGACCATATACAGGGTCCGGTAGTAGGCCTCGGCACCGGCGATCGCGCGTGCGCTCATCAGCGCCGCAAAGCCGGCAGCATCCGCATCCTGTGCAGTGAGTTCCTGCATCTGCTGCAGGCGGGCACGCACCCGCTTCTCGCAAGAAGGCATCGTTCCACGCGCCACGTCGCGGCCGTACAGTTGCGGGTCGACAGCGATCCGCGAGTAGGGCGCAAAACACCGGTAGTCGCGCCTCGCCGCGGCGGCCGCTCGGGGGTCGCGCCGCGCCAGGTAGTGCACGACCTCGGCGACCGCCTCGGGCACGCCGTAGAGGTCCATCCCGTACAGGGAAACCACCGGACTACCTGCCGCTGAATTCTCGTTGAGTGCCTTCAGCTCGTCGAGGAACGCGGCAAACTGCCGGTTGCGCCACACCCAGCGCGGGAAACGGCGAAACGCGCGCAAGGCCGTCGTCGCATCTGCACGGCCCGCCCTGTCATGAATGAACGCATTGAGTTGCGTGGTCGGTGCCCAGCCGGCTTCGAGGACGAGCGCGCTGAAACCCTTCTCGGCAATCAGCCGCCGGGTGAGGCGCGCTCGCTGCTCATAGAACTCGGCGCTGCCGTGCGTCGCCTCGCCCAACATGACGAGCTGGGCATCGCCAATCGCCGTGAGCAGTCGGTCGTAGTCGCCGGCGTCGTTCGTCAGGGCCTGCGCCTTGGCGCGCAGCAGGGCGACAAGAGCCGGCTCGGACGCCGGCGGCTCCTCGCTGACGACCACGGCTGGCCAGGCGATCAGCAGCAGGGTCGCCAGCAGCAGCCGGCGGAGACGCTGCGGCAAGGACGCGCAGGCCGACCTTCTGTGGTTTCTCTTGCAACACGGCGGCAGGACCGGAACGAGGCAGCTCGGTGGCGCTGTGCGGCGTTGCCGATAGCGTTTCGCCGCCGTCGCGGTGGCGGGGTCAGGCCGCATCAAGGCTGCGCCTGACGTCAGACACAGCCCTTGAGGAACTCGCGGCGTTCGGGTTCGGAGTCGATATGCTCGGCGAGCTTGTGGTAGAGCTCCCCGATGTCGCCGGAGTCGTTCGCGGCGCGCTTGATCAGCACCTTGGCGAGTGGGCCGACATACTGCGCCAGGCGCTTCTCGGCCGCCGCCAGCGTCGCCGGATCGAAGACCACCACCGGCTTCGCAGCGGCCGCCTCGGGCGGTCGGCCCGGCGTCGGTGGTGCCGAGGTGGAGGCCGCTGCAGTCAGCCGACCGACATGCTTGAGAAAGCCGGAGCGCTCGACGCCTTCGGGGACGTTTTCAGCGAGCGCCGCGTAGAACTCCTCGACGCTTCTCGCCTGCATCGCGCTGTGACGTACCAGATGCTTTGCCAGGGGTCCGATCGAGCGGACGAGCGAGGACTCGATCTCGGCCAGGGTCTCCGGCGGCAGCGGCAAGGGAGCTGAGGCTCCCGTGGGCCGCTTGCCGGCGGGGGTGCCCCTGTCGTCGCGGCGTGGCGTCGCCGACGGCGACGAACGCTCCGCCTTGCCGCCGGCCCCCCCTGCGGGCGCCGGCTTGCTCTTGACGAACGCCGCCAGCAGGGCGTTGGTGAAGTCGCGCGCGCTCTGGAAGCGGTCCTCCGGTTTTTTTGCCAGGGCGCGCGCCAGCAGGTCGTCGAAAACCGCCGGCACCGAGGAATCGAGCGACGACGGCGGCGCCGGATCGACGTGCAGGACGTTGTGCAGCACGCTGGCCGGTGTCTCGGCAAGAAACGGTCCGTGGCCGGTGAGCAGTTCGTAGAGGATTACCGCCGCCGACCAGAGGTCGGCGCGACCATCGGCAGGCAGCCCTATCAACTGCTCCGGGGCGATGTGCGTCGGTGTTCCCAGGACCGTGCCGACCTGCGTCAGCGACGAACTCTCCATCTTGGCGACGCCGAAATCCATCACCTTGACCTTCATCCCGCTCAACACCATCACGTTGGCGGGCTTGATGTCACGGTGCACGACGCCGTGCTTGTGCGAGTAGTCGAGTGCCGAGAGCAACTGCTTCATCACCTCGAAGACGTCGATCAGCTCGAAGCGGCCGCGTTCACGCATCAGCCGGCGCAGTTGCTGTCCGGGGACGTACTCCATGACGATGAAGGCCATGTCCGCGTCCTCGCCATACTCGTACACGCCGACGATGGCCGGGTGCTGCAAGCGGCCGCCGGCCTGCGCCTCGAGCTTGAAGCGCGCGACCGCGGAGGTGGACTCGACGTTCGCCAGGTACTCGGCGAGAATCGTCTTGATCGCCACCGGTCGCTCGATGACCGGATCGAACCCCTCGTAGACAGTGCCCATCGCGCCCTTGCCGATCTCGCGACGGATCTCGTACTTGCCGATATGTTCCGGGATAGTCATGGTCTGGCGGCTCCGCGCTCAACCCTCGATCAGCTTGATCGCCTTTTCCAGGCTGCGGCGCATGCGGTTGAAGGAGTTGCCCAGGACGCCGATCTCGTCGCCGCTGTGTGCGCGGAACTCGGGCAGGTCGAAGTCACCGGTGGAGATTCTGTCGGCGGCCGCCGACATGCTCGAGATCGGCCGGATGATCAGCAGCGACAGCATGACGTTGAGGACGATGAAGGTGGCGAGGAAAATGCCGCCGAGCGAGAGCATGAAGGTGTTGAAGGTGCGCTGCGCATTCGCGAGAGGCACCGACATCGGCACCGAAACGACCTGCGCGCCGATCGTCTCCATGTGCTGCCAGCCGAAGCCGTTGTTCTCGCCGTAGATGCGGATCATCGATGCCGGCGCGGCTGAGGGCACGCTGTGGCAGGCCAGGCACGCCGGGTCGGTGATGGTGATCGGCCGCGCGAGATAGAGCATGCGGCCCGTCGGCGTCTCGCGCTCGCCGGAAAGCTCGCGGGCGCTGGTGTCGCCACGGAACTTCTGGACGATGTCGTTCTCCCACTCGACTGCGCGGTCGCGCGGGTTGGTGGGGTTGAGCGTCGCTTCCTTGTAGGTGAAGTCCGGGTATTTTGTGTGCAGGTTGTTGAAGACTTCGGTCGCCGCGTAGGCAGGGACGGTCTGCGGCAGGAAAGTATGCTCCAGCTGGGCATCGAGCAGCGGTTTGACTTGTTTGACGGTGTAGCCGCGCACCGATAGCGCGGACTCCATCATCAGGCCGGCGTTACGCAGCGTCTCCTGCTTGGCGTTGTCGTTCAGGAGTCGGTGCGACACGTAGGCCGATACGGCCATCCCCGCAGCGAAGACCAGCAGCAGGACCAGATTGAACTTCAGTCGCAGACCCATGAGCACTTCCCCTTTGAAAGGATGCGGATCGAAGATCCCGCTGCAGCGCGCAGAGTATATGTGGCGCGGTCAACGCGGGTCAATTGATTCGCGGCCTGGCACGCGCCGGCTGTGCGTCGCCGGTCGGTTGCGATCGGACGCGCGAGGTCGTCAGGCTGGCGTTGCGGATCGGCATGGCCGGAACGCGCGCGTGGACCTCTGATTGCTACCCTTGCAAGCCTCGCGAGCGGCGCTTCGTATCTTCGCGGTACGCTTCTTCAGCGCCCAACCCGCCGGTGGAGACCAGGCACGGCAGTTGCGGAGTGACGGAAAATCTTACAGGGGCCGCCCTGCCAGGCCAGGGCATGTTGCCAAGCCACTGGTCTAATGGGATAAAAAAACATGGCACGAGTATTGCTCGGATTGCCTCGTGCGGAGCAGGGCGTCCACGGTCCAGAGTTTGGCGACAGCGTCCGGCAGCGAGGAATCGAGAAGTGCGTCGGCTGCCTGACACGACCTGGGTCGGCGATAGCCTGCCCGTCACCTCTACCACACCCGACTTGACCAACCCTGCGAGGGACGATCCAATGACATCAACAACTCTCCATCGTACCACCGGCATTGCCCTGGTGGTTTCGACGCTCGCCCTCTTGGCCCAGCCTGCGCAGGCGCAGTCCGTCAGCGCGCCTTTCGCTGCCGACTACACGCTGATCGATCTGGCCGCGGTGCCGTCGCTGCCGCTTCCCTATGGCGGACTCACCTTCAAGGCGGGAGACCCGAATACCATCCTGATTGGCGGCAGCGCCAACACAGCTGCCGGTCTCCTCTATCAGATCGGGGTGGTGCGTGGCGCGGACAACCACATCACCGGCTTTACCGGCGCCGCCACAGCGCTGGGTAGCGTGGGTGCATTCAACGATGGCGGCGTCGTCTATGGCCCGGGCGGCGTGCTTTTCACGTCACAGTGGCCGGAAAACAAGCTGGGGCAGACGAAGCCCGGCAACACAGCCGAGGACAAGGTGATCGATCTGGTTCCGTTCGGGGTCGCCGCCTCGCATGCGGCCTTGAACTTCGTTCCCGCAGGCTTCGGGGGGGCGGGGACGATGAAGCTCGTTTCCTGGAGTGGTGGTGAGTTCTATACGGCGGCCTACGCGGCAGACGGCAGCGGTACCTACGATATTACCAGCGTTACCCAGGTAGACCTTGACCTGACGACGCCCGGGGTCATCGACACTCTGCCGGGCGGGCCGGAAGGCTTCGTCTATATCACCGCCGGCAACCCGGGGTTTGTCGCCAATGCCATGCTCGTGTCGGAGTTCTCTGCCGGCAACGTCGTGGCTTATGACCTGGACGCCGACGGCAACCCGCTCGTCGCGACCCGACGCGAGCTGGTTACCGGGCTGGATGGCGCGGAAGGCGCCGCGATTGACCCATTGACCGGCGATTTCCTGTTCTCCACCTTCGGCGCGGTGGTGGATCGCGTCGTCGTCCTGCGAGGCTTCACCGAACCGCCACCGTCGCTTCCTGAGCCGGCCAGCATGCTGCTCTTCGGCGTCGCGCTGGCCGGTCTGGCGCTGCAGCGGCGCCGAGCGAACGACTGAAGCATGATCGATCGGCTGGGCCAAGGCCCGTCGACGACGCTCCACGCGTGGAGCCTGCGGCAGCCAGTGGCTGCCGTTTTTTTTGCCGGGGCGGCGAATGCTGCGCAAGGTCGCCGGGAGATTGACTCCGGTCCGCACGTCCGCGGCGAGGCCGGGCGGGCCGCTCCGCCGGATCGGGGTGCCGCCTTCAGGGCGCCGGGCGCGCGGACGGCGCCGGGCGATCGCCCGGCAGTGTCGTCAGGCTCTCGATCCACGGTTCGAGGTGCTGACCGACGGCAACCTGCGCCTGGTAGCGCGGCGTCCGCTCGCTTGCTGCGGGCCGACTGGTGTTGCGCAGCGGCTCGAGCAGCCCACGCCAGGCGAAGGGGACGTTGATGCGGTCGATGGCAATAGCGCTGATGTAGCCAGCCAGCCGGTGCTGCCGGTCGCTGCTGCGCACGCTTGGTCTTACGGTGCCGCGCAGAATCAGGGTGCGCTGGCGATCGGGGTAGCGGGCGCGCAGCACCGCGGCGTCGAGGCCGGCGTCGATGGCGAAAAGGCGGCTGGCATGGCCTTCCTCGATGGCCAGATTGTCCCGGGCGGCCTTCGCCTGCTCCGCAAACGCCTTGCTGTCGGGATTGGCCGTCGCCGCGGCCGTCCGGCGCAGCGCATTCGCGCGTGCGCGCTCGACCGCCTGCTGCCACGCCGGCCCCGCGAGCTCGAGCACGATCAGCACCTGGCGTGGCAATTGGCGGGTGAAACGCTCGCGCGCTTCGGGAGTGGCATCGCCGGCAGCGGTGTCGAACCCCAGGGCGGCGAGCCGGCCCGCGTCCAGCCACGCCGGACGGCCAGCGTGCAGCGAGTAGCCGTAGTCGGGCCGTTCCTCGTCGGCGTCGAGGACGCGCCAGTTCAGCGCCAGCGCCAGGCCGCTGTTCTCCGCGTGGCGGTAACCCCCGGCCGGCAGTGCCAGCTCGCGTTCGCTGAGCATGACGCGGCTTTCCGGTTCATCGGCCCGGTTTCGGGCGACGCTCGACAGAGCGATGGCGTTGGTCAGCAGGATCAGCGCCGCACCGGCGGCGAGCGAACGCCTGCGTGTCCGGGCAGTCATCGCGACTCGCCAGGCTTGGCGCGGCTGCTGACGTCGCGCAGCCGCTTGAGGACCAACAGGATCAGCACCGCGCTGAGGCCGAGGACCAGGAAGAAGAGGTACTTGGGCATGAGGTCCCAACACCAGTCGTAGAATTTCGCGTAGAGGAAGAGGACGAAAAAGGCGATGCCTGTGTTGACCGTTTCCGGCCAGTCGCGGCGCGTGCCAATCCAGATTGTCAGTGCGCTGCCGGCAAAGCCAAACAGCTGATAGCCACCCTCGATCAGCCTGGCGGGCAGATCGAGGTAGCTGCCGTAGCCCCAGTGACCGAGGATCAGCATCGGGATGAAGGCGGTAAGCAGGCCGAAGACCCGGTAGGTGGCTTCGAAGCCAGCGTAGTTCCGGTGCAGCGCCAGCCGCGGCATGGCGAGCAGGATTGCCGCGGCGGCAAAAAAGTTTTCCGGTCGCTCGCCGGCGTTCAGCCAGTAGATGCCGCTCCAGGTACCGACGCGCGCCGCCACGAAGCCGATCACGCAGACGATGCCGGTTGCCAGCAGCAGGCGCAGGTCGCAAGCGTAGGCGAGCAGGAAAGCCATCGCCGCCCAGGGTAGCAAGGCCGTGTCCGTGGGCGTGATGTTGAAGATCTGGCCGATCATGCTGATGTTGAGGACGAAGCAGGTGAACGCGAGCAGCGCCGCAAGCCTGCTGAAATAGCCGCTGCCGTCGCGTCCCTGCAGCGCGACCGTCAGGCCGAGGCTGGCGAGCGCGCTGAGGATCAGGATGACGACCTGCGTGGTCTCGGTAAACCGTCCCCAGAACTGGTAGAAGAGGAGAAAGATGCTCGCTGCCAGCGCCAGGGCGCCGAGAAAAGAGGCTACGCGCATACCAAGCGAAAGCTGCCGACCGCGACCGTCAAGGTCGATGTCATAGGCTGCCGCATAGTCGGCGAGCAGTCCCGCATGGTGGGCAAGGATCGCTTGCTGCGCGTCCGCGCCGAGGTCGACAACGCCTTCCGCCTGCAGGCGCGCCAGTTCGGCGCGGAATACACGGATGTCGTCGGCCCTCTGCTGGGCCTCTCGGCGTGCGGGCAGGTCGCGTGCGCTCTCGGTCATGATGGGCAGCAATTATGCCCCCTTTGCCGGGCTCGGGCGATTCCCGCGGCCGCTACTCGCGTGGCCAGGCTGCGTTGACCGCGATCGATGCGCCCTCCTATACTCCCGGCATGCCAAAGAGCCTCCTGCCAATCGCTCGCATCGGCGCGCCGCCCGGGATTGCCGAGAGATGCGCGCGAACCTGGCCTCTGCCTTTGGCGGTGGTCCGTGGTGAACGAGGGCCCTGCGCCAGGCGGCGAACACACGGGAACTGGCTACCGGGCCCTGCGCGGTGACCGGCAAGCAAGCTCTCGACTGGTTCGTGCCGCCGCACGCGCGCGCGAACGCCAGGCTCGCTGCCAACGGAAGATCCGTCGCAGGATCGCTGCTGACGATCTCGGCGGTGCTGTCGCTGGTGCTCGTGGTGTTCCTGCTCGTGCGCAGCCGGCCGAGCACGGTCGAACTGGCGGTCTTCGCCGCCGCCGTCGCAACGCCGGTGCTCGCCGCGGTCTGCATCCGCTTCGTCGCCAACCCGACCGGCATACTCCTCCTCACCAACCTCGCCGGAATCGCCTACGTTGCGATCTGGGCCGCCGTGACTGGTGGCGTGCTTTCGGTGGCGGTGCCCTGGCTGATTGCGCTGCTCGCGACGCTCGGCACCTTCGGCAAGGCACGCGTGCTGCTCGTCGCCTTCGCGGCGGATGCCCTGGTTCTCGTCGGGCTCTATCTGGGCAGCGCCCGGGGTTTGCTGCCGCAGAGCCCGGTGGCGGAGGCCGAGGCCATGACTCTGGCCTTGATCGCCCAGATATCGTCGCTGGCCGTCGTGGCCATGGCGGCCAAGATTGTCGTGCGCGCTCGAGCCGCTGCCCGGGAAAGCCTTCGGCAAGGCGAAAAGCGCTTGCAGCAAATCGTCGACGGTCTGCCCGCGTCGATCGCCTATGCCGACTACACGGGTAGCGTCGCGCGCTATTCGTTTGTCAACCGGCGCTTTGCCGAACGCTTCGGCAAAGCGCCGGCGGACATCGCCGGCAGGGCGGTGGTGGACGTCCTCGGGGAAGAGGTGTATCGCGATGTCGCGCCACATCTGCAAAGAGTGCTGCAGGGGGAAGCCGTCGAGTACGACCGCGCCTTGCCGACAGCCGACGGAACGACGCGCTACGACCGGGTGTACCTGGTGCCCGATTGGGCGGAGGATGGCGCGGTGCAGGGCGCCTACATCTTCGGTATCGACGACAGCGAACGCAAGCGGGCGTTGCTCGCTCTCGAGGGAAGCGAGGCGAAGCTGGCCGAGGCGCAGGCGATGGCGCACGTCGGCAACTGGGAATTTGATCTGGAGACCGATCGTCTGACCTGGAGTGACGAGGTCTACCGCATCTGCGGCCACGAGCCGCGCAGCTTCACGCCCTTCTTTCGCACCGACTATGTCGCCGCTACACCTGTCGAGGACCGTCCGAAGCTGGCCGAGGCGCTGGCGCAGGTTTTGGCGACGGGTGCTGCGCAGAGGTTGGAGCACCGCGTCGTGCGCCCCGATGGCGACGAGCGGACGGTGGAGGTGCGCGCGCAGGTCTTGTGCACCGATCTCGCGGGCAGGATCAGCACGCTGACCGGGGTTGTCCAGGATGTCAGCGAGCGCAAGCAGATCGAGAGGGAACTGATCGCCGCCAAGGAGGCCGCCGAGGCGGCGAGCAAGGCCAAATCGGCCTTCCTGGCAAACATGAGCCACGAAATCAGGACGCCGATGAACGGCGTGATCGGGGTGGCGGAACTCCTGCTGACCGAGGCCCTGGAGGAGCGGGCGCGCCACTACGCAGAGACGATCCAGCGCTCGGGGCGGGCGCTGCTCGGAGTACTCGATGACGTACTGGACCTCTCGAAGATCGAGGCGGGGCGGCTCGAGCTGGAATCGGTGAGATTCGATCTGCCGGAACTGGTGCGCGAGATGAGCGACCTCTTCGGCGAGGCGGCGCGCGCCAAGGGGGCGAGGCTCGTGGTATCGGTGGCGCCGGCGGTGCCGCGCTGGGTAGAGGGCGATCTGGTTCGGCTGCGGCAGGTGCTGCTGAATCTGGTGTCGAACGCCGTGAAGTTCTCGGCGCGCGGCATCATCGAAATCGAGCTGCGCCACGACGGCGACGGCGACGGCGCGCTGCGCTTCGCGGTCCGCGATCAGGGCCTCGGCATCGCACCGGACAAGCAGGCACGGATTTTCGACGCGTTTGCCCAGGCCGACCAGGGCACGACGCGGCGCTTTGGTGGCACCGGCTTGGGCTTGTCGATCGCGCGTCAGCTGGTACGCCTGATGGGGAGCGACATCGGCTTGCACAGCACGCTCGGCGAGGGTTCGTGCTTCTGGTTCTGCTTGCGGCTGCCCGAGGTGGCGCCGCCGGTGGCGGAGCGGCGTGTGTCGGTCGAGTCCTTCGCCAACCAGCGCGTGCTGGTGGCCGAGGACGACCCGGTGAACGCGGAGGTGACGCGGGCGGTTCTGCAGCACTACGGAGTCGAGGTCGTGATGGTGGGCGACGGCGCACAGGCAGTGACCGCACATGCGCGCCAGCGCTTCGCCCTGATCCTGATGGACTGCCAGATGCCCGGAATGGACGGGTTCGAGGCGACGCGGCGCATTCGCGAGGCCGAGAGCGCCAGCGGTGCAGCGCGCACGCCGGTGGTCGCCCTCACCGCGCACGCGCTGGCCGGCTATCGCGAGCAGTGCTTGCAGGCCGGCATGGACGACTATCTGACCAAACCGTTCCCGGCTGCCGCCCTGCGTGACCTGCTCGGGCGCTGGCTCGCGGCCGACGCTTGAAGCCCTTCGGCACGCCGACGATAGATTGGCGCGGGCGTGGCGCGGCGTGACGTTGCCGGGTCCGACGGCGAGACGTCCCGCTACGCGGCTTCCTGGCGGTGGTCGTCGCGAAGCGCTGACTGCATGCGATTGACGCCGCTGAGCAGAGCCTTGATCGACGCGGTGACGATGTTGGCGTCTACCCCGGCACCGTAGCACTCGCCGCCGCCCTCGCTGGGAGTGAGTTCGATGAAGGCGCAGGCAAGGGCGTTGCCTGCCTCGCGGCTCGCACTCATCGACCGCTCCTCGTAGCTGCGCACCTGGACGTCGATGCCGACAGTGTGGAGCGCGTGAACCGCGGCGTCGATCGGGCCGTTGCCCTCGCCACTGAGCACGTGTGGCACGCCGTCGATGTCCACCGTGATCCGGATGCCTTGCGCCTGCCCGTGTTCGAACAAGCGGTGCTCGCGATAGTGGAGCGGCGCGCGGGTGTCGAGATAGGTCGTGGCGAAGAGCTGCCAGATGTCGGCCGCGCTGACCTCGCCACCGTGCGTCTCGGTATGCCGCTGGACGACCCCCGAGAACTCGACCTGCAGCCGGCGCGGCATGACCACGCCGTATTCGCTTTCCAGCAGGTAGGCGATGCCGCCCTTGCCGGACTGGCTATTGACGCGGATCACCGAGTCGTAGTTGCGGCCGACGTCGGCTGGGTCGATCGGCAGGTAGGGGACGTCCCAGACGACATCGGCCTGCTTGGCGGCGAAGCCCTTCTTGATGGCATCCTGGTGGGAGCCGGAGAAGGCCGTGAACACGAGGTCACCGACATAGGGGTGGCGTGGGTGAATCGGCAACTGCGTGCAGTGTTCGAACGTTCGGGCGACGGCGTTGATGTCCGAGAAATCGAGGCCGGGCGCGACGCCCTGCGTGTACAGATTGAGCGCCAAGGTCACGATATCGACATTGCCGGTGCGCTCGCCGTTGCCGAACAGGCAGCCTTCGACCCGGTCGCCGCCGGCCATCAAGGCGAGCTCGGCCGCGGCGACGGCGGTACCCCGGTCGTTGTGTGGGTGCAGGCTGAGGATGACGCTGTCGCGCCGCTCGAGGTGGCGGTGCATCCACTCGATCTGGTCGGCGTAAACGTTGGGCGTCGCCAGTTCGACGGTGGTCGGCAGGTTGAGAATCACCTTGTTGCCCGGCGTCGCGTCCCAGGCGGCAGTGACGGCGTTGCAGACGTCGAGCGCGAAGTCGAGTTCGGTCGCGGTAAAGGTTTCCGGGCTGTATTCCAGCACCCATTCCGTCTCCGGCTGTTCGGCGGCCAGTTGTCTGATCAGTTTGACGGCGCCGACGGCCATGTCGACGACTTCCGAGCGGGTCATGCCGAAGACGAAGTCCCGGAAGGGTTTCGAGGTGGCGTTATAGACATGCACGATCGCCCGGCGGGCGCCTCTCAACGATTCCATCGTCCGCCGGATCAGGTGCTCGCGCGCCTGGGTGAGCACCTCGATGCTGACATCGGCGGGAATATGCTTGCCGTCGATGAGGCGGCGCACGAAATCGAAGTCGGTCTGCGAGGCCGACGGAAAAGCGACCTCGATCTCCTTGAAGCCGATGTCGCAGAGCATGCGAAACATGCGCATCTTGCGCTCGAGGTTCATCGGTTCGAAGAGGGACTGATTGCCATCGCGCAGATCGGTACTCATCCAGATTGGCGGCTGGCTGATGCGGCGGTTCGGCCATTGACGATCGACGAGGTCGACGGGCGGGAAGGAACGGTATTTGCTGGCGGGGTTCTGCAACATGATGGCGGCTCCTGGCAGGGCGTTTGACGAATGCGACGATGCGACGATGCGACGAGTGTCATCTTAAGGAAAAGCGGCCCGCAGGTGCTTGCGTTATGTGGCTTGTTGGGCAGATTAATGGCAAGAAAATTGCCATGCTATGAGAGAAACACGTAAAATATTGCGACAAGTTGGCACTGGAGGGGAGTCGTGCAACTCGACCGCTACGACTGGCAGATTCTGCAGGTACTGCAACGGGAGGGCCGGATCAGCAATCAGGATCTCGCCGACCGCATCGGCCTGTCGCCTTCGCCGTGCCTGCGCCGGGTGCGTACGCTCGAGGAGTCCGGGTTGATCACCGGTTATCGCGCGCTGCTCGACGCCAGGAAGCTCGGCTTGTCGCTGATGGCACTGATCCACATTTCGATGGATCAGCATACGCCGGAGCGCTTCAGCACCTTCGACGCCCGCATCGCGGAAATCCCGGAACTGCTCGAATGCCTGCTGATCACGGGCCAGGATGCCGACTACCAGCTCAAGGTCGTGGTCAGGGACATGGACGCCTATCAGGAACTCCTGCTTGACCGGATTACGCGCATCCCCGGGGTGACCGGGGTCCATTCGAGTTTCGTGCTGCGCCAGGTGGTCGACAAGACCGCGCTGCCGCTGCCGACGCAGCCGGCCTGAGGCGGCCGGATCGCTGACGGAGGATCTGACTGCCATGACCGCCTGCCTCGGGCTCTCTCGCGGAACCGGCTGATGAGCCTGGCCACCATCATTCATGCCGGCATGCGGCACTACGAGCAGCCCAACCTTGCCCTCGTGCTGATGGGCGGCGGCGCACGCACGGCCTATCAGGTTGGCGTGCTGCGCGCGCTGGGGAACATGCTGCAGGCACAACCGGGCAGGGCTCGCCGATTTCCGTTCCAGATCCTGATCGGCACCTCGGCCGGCGCGATCAACGCTGCCTTCCTGGCCGCGCACGCACTGGAGGGCTTGCAGGCCTTCGAGCAACTGGCCGAGTTCTGGGGGCGACTGCGATCGAGCGACGTTTACCGCCTCACCGCTCCTCGCTGGCTCGCCTTCAGCCGCGTCTCGCTGGCTCTCGGGCTGTCGCGGCATGTGCAGGCGAGGGGCGCCTTGCTCGACAACACGCCCCTCGCCGAAATGCTCGGCCGGGGCATCTCGCTCGACAACATCGAAAAGGCCCTGCGTTCGCGGAGCATCGACGCGCTGGCGGTGACCGGCTCGAGCTATACGAGCGGCGTGCACTGGACTTTCTGCCAAACCGCCAGTCGCGAGGGCTTTCAGCCGTGGACACGTCCTGGGCGTCGCGCCGAGTTCCAACCCTTGACGATCGCGCACCTGATGGCCTCGAGTGCCATACCCTTTCTCTTTCCGGCGACCCCATTGACGGTCGAGGGGCGGCAAGAGCACTTCGGCGACGGCTCGATGCGCCAGATCACGCCCCTGTCGCCGGCAATGCACCTGGGCGCGCAAAAAATCCTGGTCATCGGTGTCGGACAGCCCGAACGTCCTGGCTTCGCCGTGGCTCCGGCCGGCATCCCGGGGCGTGGCCCGAGTCTCGGCAGCATGGCCGGGCATGTCATGGCGAGCGTCTTTCACGATACGCTGCAGGCCGACGTCGAGCAGGCCCGGCGGGTTGCCGACACCATCAACGGATTGCCGCAGGAGGCGGTTTCGGCGATGAACTACAAGGCGATCGACGTGCTGGCGATGGCGCCGACGGAGTCGCTCGATGCTCTGGCGCAACAGTCCACCGGCGAGTTGCCGACGGCGATTCGCCAGGCGCTGGCCGCCCTCGGCATGCTCAAGGGCGGAGGTGGCGCCCTGGCGAGTTACCTGCTCTTCGAGCAGGGTTTCATCCAGTCGCTGATGGCGATGGGTGAACGCGATGCCATGGCACGCGCCGACGAACTGCTGGAACTGGTTCTCGGCAACTGACTGGCGGTAGAGCCAGCCCCGGGCGAGCTGGCGCCAGGCGTGGTTTTCGCCCTACAGGGTCAGTCGCCCGGCGTAGCCGGTCATCTCCAGGTAACCGCGACCTTCCAGGCTCCCGTCGACCTTGACCACGCCCTCCCAGTAAGCCACAGGTGCCGGCCGCTTGGTGGTCAGTTCCTGGTCATCGAGGACCGGCAGGGTCCGCACCGTGTGCTCGCCGAAGCGGATTTCCATTTGCACCGGATAACGGCCGCCACTGCGCGGTGACGCCCAGAGGCGCAGCGGCGTGAAGCGGATGTCGGCGGCTGCGAACTGGCGCACGTGGCCGGCAGCGTCGCGCCAGGTGGCGTGCGCAAAAACCGTGGCCGCCCGCGCGTCGCGCAGGCGGAACGCCATCAGTGCGCCGCCGTCGGCGAGATTGATGCCGATCCAGTCCCAGCCGACGGCGCCGTCACCAAGAATCGCCGTAGACCATTCGTGGTCGAACCAGGCGCGACCGTGCGCTGCCAGGCGCTTGCCGTCGCTGACCAGGAAGCCGGCGACCTGTAGCTGGGGCCAGCTCACGTAGTAGCTGGCCAGCTCCGGTCGGCTGCCCTTGCGCGAATACCCTCCCTCGCCCTGCAGCAACAGCGGCTGCGTCGGCGTCAAGAGAAGGTCATAGGAGAACTGCGGGCTGTTCACCTGCAGTGAGAAGGCCTCGCCGTCGCGCCGATCCAGCCGCCGCATCCGCCAGGCACCGATGCTGATGTCGCAGTCTTCGCTGGAAAAGGCTGCACCGAGATTGGCCCGGGCGGCGCGTTCGCTGTGCCGCAAGCGGTCGCCAGGCAGGGTCAGCGCGGCGTGTGCGAAAAGGATCTGACGCGCGGCAATCGGTGAATCCAGGGCTTCGGCGGTGCCCGGCCGGCTGCGGAAAAACGTCAGCTGAAAGCCGATGTCGCGCTGCGGCAAGTCAAGGACGCCGGTGACGTACCACCATTCCGTACGGAAATCGGGGTGCGCTCCGTGGTCGCGCGGGAAGGTCAGGCGTGCTCCCGGAATGACGGGGGGATAGGCGACCGCCGTTGCGCCCGGCGTCGCGCGCGTCAGCGTTGGCAGCAGCAGGGGAGTGGCGAGGAAGGTGCGGCGGCGCACGTGGCAGCTCCGTGGTCTAGTCGGCGCTGGCGAGGACGCGTGCAACCGGCAGCCGGGTCGCCTGGCGCGCGGCGTAGCGGCTGGCGACGATCGCCGCCGCCAGGGTCAGCAAGGCCCCGGCGATGACGGCCGGCCAGGGGATGGTGAGCGCCATTCGCCAGTGAAAGGCTTGCGGATTGATCACATGCGTCAGGATACCGCCGATGGCGACGCCGCAGGCCAGACCGATGAGCAGGCCGACGAGCGCGATCAGCGCGCCCTCGACCATCACTGCCCGACCGAGCATCCGGCGATCGAAACCCAGCGCACCCAGTGTGGCCAACTCGCGCGCGCGCAGCCAGACGCTGGCCGCCAGCGTTACCGCCAGGCCGAACAATCCGATCAGCATCGCTGCCGCCTCGAGCGCGTAGGTGACGGCGAAGCTCTTGTCGAAAATCGACAGACTCAGCTGCCGGATCTCGAGGCTGTCGGCGAGTTCGAGTCCGTACCTGTCGGTCCAGGGCGCCAGCCAGTCGCTGGCCAGCCTTTCCTGCCCAGGCAGCGGCCACAGCGCCAGCTCGCTTGGCGCGAAGCGGCCGCCGAGTCTGACGAAGTCATCGCGACCGATCGCCACGGCGCCGAACTGGCGCGAGTAGTCCCGCCAGACGCCGCCGACGAAAACCTCGACGTCGTGTCCGCGCAAGGGCAGGCGCAGGGTCTGACCCGGCGCGATCCGGTAGATCTCGTGCATCGGCTCGCTGATCCAGACGACCGGCATGTCGGCCGGCGGTGCCACTACCGGGCCGGTGAACGGCAGTCGCGCCGCCGGGTTGTCGCGTTCGAGTTCGCGCACCAGCAGTGCCACGCTGGGTCGCTGCGGGTCGATGACCAGCGTTTCCTGTGCGCTCCGCTCGATGCGGGCGAACGGTGTCTGGGTGCCGGCCAGCGCATCGAGCAGTTCCTGTGGCAGGGGAGTTGCCTTGCCGCGCAGATAGAGGGGCGCGGGCAGGACGTGGTCGAGCCAGTGGTCGACGGCGACGCGAAAGCTGGCGACCATGATCACCATGCTGGCCGTCAGTGCGAAGCTGATGATCAGGCCGCTGGCCGCGACCTGCGCCATCAGCGGCGCCTGCGCGACGTTCTGTATCGCGATCTGTTGGGCGGCCGGCAGTCGGCGCTTGGCGAGCCAGCCGAAGAGCGCGCGGGTGAACAGAGGTGCGCTGCTGACGCCGATCATCAGCACCAGGGCGATCGCGGCGTAGCCGGCCAGGGGGAGTTCGAACAGCGGCGGCATCTGCGCCAGTACGAACGCTGCGAGAGCCAGCAAGGCCGCCAGGAGCCATCTGGAGCGGGCCGAGAACGCGGCACGGCTCTGCGCAAAACCCGTTTTCAGCGCCTGCGCCAGTGGCTGCACGCGGTTCAGATAGGCCGGGTAGAGCGCGCCGGCGAGGCTGGCGACGCAACCGAGCGCCAGGAATCCGAGCAGCGGTGCCGGCTGCGGGACGATGCTCGGGGTGCTGCCGGAGAAATAGCCACCGCCAAGATCGCCACCGAGGATCTGCGTGAAGGCGAACGCCAGTGCGTAGCCGAGTCCGAGCCCGACGACGGCGCCGGGGATGCCGATCGCCAGTCCTTCGAGGAGAACCTGCAGCAGGCGCATGCGCGGTGAGAGGCCAAGGACGCCAAGCAGCGCGAACTGTGTCGACCGCTGCGCGATGGCCGTCAATTGCGTGGCGAAGACCAGGAAAGCACCGGTCAGCAAGGCGACGAGGGCCAGGACGTTGAGGTTGACACGGTAGGCACGCGACAGGTTGGAGACGCGCGTCCGGTCGTCTTCAGCAGCCCGCACGAGCAGGCCGGGGGGCAGTCGCGCTTGCAGCGCGGTCCGCCAGGTCGCCAGGTCGACTTCGGGTGCGAGGCGGACGCGACCCTCGCCGACCGCCTCGTTGGGTCCGAAGCGTTCCTGGACCCAGGCAATGTCGGCAACCAGAAGCAAGTCGTCGGGACCGGTCGCTGGCAGGTCGCCGGCAATCTTTGTCAGCCATTCACGATCGCCGCGGGCCAGGGTCACCGTCGCGCCGGCCTGTAGTCCGAGCTTGGCGAGCAAGGACGGCGAGGCATAGACGTCGCCATCGAGGATGCCGCCGGTCGTCGAGCGGTCATCCTGTCGTGGCAGCAACCAGGGCATCACCGCCGCGGCGCTGAAAACGTCGAGGCCGATCAGTCGCACCGGCGTCCGTACGCTATTCACGCGCACCCGTGTTTCGATCACCGGTGCGACGACCAGTACCGCCGGGTCGCTGGCGATCGCGTTGATGGTGGCGACGGGTACCCCGCCGGCGCTGTCGCGAGCGCCGACAACGGCATCGGGGTCGCCCTGCACGGTCTTCATCGCGCGTCCGAAGTCGGCGAGTGCGGCGTCGTTGATCAGATGAATGGCGTAGCCGAGGGCGACGCCCAGGGCAATCGCCAGCATGGACAGCAGCGTCGCCGTGCGCCGCGTGCGGAACTGGGCGCGGATCAGCCACCACGCCAGGGTATTCATGCGAGCCCGTTCGCCGTCAGCGTCAGAACGCGGTCGCAGCACTGTGCGACGTGCTGCGAGTGGGTGACGATCAGCGCACCGGCGCGCTGCTCGCGAACCCGTTCGAGCAGCAGCGACAGCACGTCGCTGGCCGTCCTCGGGTCGAGGTTGCCGGTGGGTTCGTCGGCAAGAATCAGCGCCGGGCGGTGCACCAGCGCGCGCGCGATCGCCACGCGCTGCAGCTCGCCGCCGGAAAGCGAAGCCGGCCATCGGTCCGCGAAGCCGGCCAGGCCGACGCGCTCGAGCAGCGCCTGCGTGCGCGTGGCGTGCTCGCCGCTGGGTACGCGCGCGAGCAGCAACGGTACGATGATGTTCTGTGCTACGGTCAGCGTCGGCAGCACGTGAAAGGCCTGGAAGACGAAGCCGATGTTGCGCGCGCGCAGCGCGGCCCGCGCCGCTTCATCGAGCCGAACCATGTCGAGTGCGTGCGGGCCGATATGGACCGATCCGCAGTCGGCAGTCTCGAGGCCGGCGATGCAGTTGAGGAGGGTGCTCTTGCCAATTCCCGATTCACCAACCAGGGCAACGATCTCGCCGGCAGCCACCGCGAAATCGATACCGCTGAAGAGGGGTCGGCCGACATCGGCGTAGCGCTTCGCGAGGTCGGCAACGGCGAGCATTGGACAGGAACTATTCGGCATCGCTACCTGCGACGGCCGCCGAGACGGCACCGGCCACGCGCGAACTGGCTCTCTCCGGCGCAGCCATGTAGGACCACTTCATCTGGCGGCGCGGCAGCAGGTAATCGAGCTCATCCGGCGAGCGATGCGGCAGGCGCAGCGAACGTTCGATGACGAGCCCTTCGTCGTTCGCCAGATCGACGAGGATTGCCTGCTGGCGCGGGACCTCCGGTGCATAGATGGTGACCAGCGGGCTGAGTGGCTTGGCGTCAGGCGCCGATCCGGCGACGGCGCCGATCCGGCCGTCGCTGAGTTGCACGATGGATCCCGGCGGATAAACGCCCATTGCCCGTACGAACAGTCCCAGCAGACCCGGGTCGAACCTCATCTTTTCGCGCGCCCACATCGTTGCCAGAGCCTCCGAAGGGGACAGCGCGTGGCGGTAGTCGACCGGATTGACGAGGTTGTCGAAGCGGTTGGCAATCGCCACTATCCGCGCCGCCAGGGGGATCTCTCTACCGCTGAGGTGGTCGGGGAAACCGCTGCCATCGAAGCGTTCGTGATGGGACAGGATTGCCTCGAGCATCGCCTGTGACACGGTGCCGGCGCGCAAGGCCTCGTCGTAGCCGCTGCGGCAGTGCGTCCGATAGATCGTTGCCTCGTGCCGGTTACGTTCGCTGCTGCGCAGGATTGCCGGACTGATCGACAGCTTGCCGATGTCGTGCAAGAGAGCGCCGACGGCGAGCGCTCGCAAGGACACTTCCGGCAGTTCCGCCTTCTTGCCGAGCAATAGCGCCAGGGTCATTACGGACAGCGCGTGCGCGGCGTGGCCATCGTTGTTCGCCATGTCGGCAATCAGCATGATGGCGCTGTCCGGGTCGGCGAGTAATGCCGTCGTGGATTCCTCGCTGACCGTAACGAACTGATTCATGGCCTCGCGAGCGCTCGTGGCGAAGCCGCGGAGCGCGCCGCCAACCGTCTTGGCAGCCCCTAGGTAGTACCGGCGTGTGTTGTTGAGCCGCTTTCTCAGCTCGCTCCGGAGTTCGTTCATGGCCAGCAAGCGCTCGCGCTTTTGGGCCATGTGGGTGGCGGCCAGGGTTGCCAGTCGTGCTATTTCCGCTTCCTGCTCGGGTGTTACGGCTGCCTCGGCCGCCGATGTCGCTGGCCGCAAGGGCAGCGGCGGGACTTTGCAGCGTGTCGGGTCGCAGAACAGTTGCGGCAGGTGCATCGCCGCGATCAGCCGTGCCTGTTCTTCATCGGCAATGACAAAGGAGCTGAACATGAACTCGTGCTCCATCCAGGGCACCGGCAGGCGGACGTGGACGCCCGGACGCAGTTGGGATGCGTCGATGGAGATCTCGCCCGCATTGGGTGTCACGTCGTCGGCAGATCCCGACAAATTCGTTCCTTTTACGCAAATTGGCGCTGGGCAGGTGGTGCCTGGCCAGGGTCATCATGGAACAGTCTGCCGGATAACCGGCAGCAGGCAAAGGCTTCGGGCTCTGGCGGGGCGCTGGCGAAGTCGGCCAAGCCTAGCGGCTTGGCGGATCTGCTCGCAAGGTGTTCAACAGCTTCTGCCCGGGGCGACCGTCGGCGGCCACACCCAGACGCTTCTGCTCGGCCTGGATCGCCTGCCGCGAGTTGGCGCCGATCATGCCGTCGATTTCGCCGATCGGGTAGCCGCGGGCGGCGAGGAGCGTCTGCAGTTCGCGGCGCTCGCGCCGCGACAGGCCAGGGTCGTCCGTCGGCCAGGGCGTGACGAAAGGCTTGCCCCCCTTGATCCGGTCGCTGAGATGGGCGATGGCCAGGGCATAGCTCTCGGCGGCGTTGTAGCCGTAGATGACGTCGAAGTTCCGGAAGACGAGAAATGCCGGCCCGCGCGGGCCGGCGGGCAGGAGCAGACCGGCGGCAGCGTCCGAGGCGGCGATCGGCTGGCCGTCGGCGCGGCGGACGCCACGCGCGTTCCACTGCGCGAGCGGGCGCTTGTTGCTGCGCCCGGCGATGCTGGTGTCGAAGCCGGCCGGCAACACGACCTCGTAGCCCCAGGGCTCACCTGTCCGCCAGCCGGCGCGGTGGAGGAAGTTGGCGGTCGAGGCAAGCGCATCCGGGACACTGTCCATCAGGTCGCGCCTGCCGTCGCCATCGCCATCGACCGCCAGCCGGAGGAACGTGGAAGGCATGAACTGGGTATGGCCGAACGCGCCGGCCCATGAACCGACCAAACGCTCGGGCGCGATGTCGCCGGTGTCAAGGATCTTCAGCGCGCTCAGGAACTCGCCGCGGAAATAGCCCTGGCGGCGCCCGAAACAGGCCAGCGTGCCAAGCGAGGTGAGCAGTGGCCGCTTGCCGAAGTTGCGACCGAAGTTGCTTTCGACTCCCCAGACGGCGAGCACCGTGTCCTGATCGACCTGATAGCGTTCGCCGGCGGCGGCAAGTGGGCCGAGCCACTTCTCGCGCATGGCGAGAGCATCGGCGACGCGTTCGTCATCGACGAGTCCGGCCAGGTAATCCCAGATCGGCGTCCGGAACTCCGGCTGATAGTCGAGGAACTCGAGGACGCTCAGATCGGGCGCCAGGCCCTTCGTCAAGCGGTCGAAGGACGCCGCCGACACACCCTTGGACGCGGCTTCGCCGCGCAGCGTGCTCATGCAGGATGAAAAGCGGTCGGCCGGAACCGCCTCTTGTGCGGCGACGGCCTCGCCGCCGATCGTCAGGAGCAGGGACAGGGACAGGGATAGGGACAGGGCGAGGCAGGCGTCTTTCATGGCTGGGGACTCACGGGCGAGGGGTTGGCAAACGACTTGGCTGGCAGAGGGGCCACCGCAGGGGGCCGCAAGAAGTGGGCTGGCCGTACGCTGGAGTCAGCAATCGCTGTCCGTCGTCGTCATACGCTGTTGGCGCGTCGGCGCGTCAGTTGTCGGTTTGCCGGTGGCCGACGACGAGCGGTGCGTCTCGTATTCGGCGTCGCCGATCACCTCTCCCTCGATCACGTAGCCGCCAGGACTCGCCTGTCCGTCGTGCGGGTTCGGCTGACGGGGCATCCCTTGGCGCAGGAAACTGCTCAGGTGGCGCGTCTTCCATTTGAGGTAGGCGAAGCCAAGCAGCCCGACGACGAGAAGGACGCCGAGTGCCAGCAGGGAGAACATGAAGACGGCAACGAGCAAGGCCGCAGCCGCGGCCATGGTCAACAAGCGGCCAAGAATGCCGAGTTGGGGCGCCGCCAGGTGCGGGCTGGTAAAGCCGGAGGTTTGCTCTTTGCTGGTCATGGTAGTCCTTACGTTCGATGCGGCGATGCCAAGGCTCGCTGCGCATTGTAAGCATTCCGCAGACTATGTGGCGTGTATGGGCGTTGCGCCGACCCTCGAGCACGCCACGCTGGCATCGGAGGCAAAAAAAGACCCGTCCAGAGGGGGGCTGGACGGGTCCGTGCTGCTTCGACAGGGCGCTCCCGAGGGGGAGGGGGGGAGGGGGAACGTCCCGGCGACAGTGCGAATACTAGTCGTCGGATCGGGGTACGTCTGTGGTGTCTCTGTCCCCTTGTGTGACAGTGTGTAAAGCGCTCTGACAGGCGGCGTGTCAGAGCGTGGCGGTTGTCACCGGCAGCCTGCGCGCGCCGCGCTACGCTGCAAATGGGTCGGCCGTTCCCGAGAACAGGTCGATCAGCAGTTGGCGCTCCTTGCTGTCGATCGCGTCGAGAAACTCGCGCGCCGAGCCCATGCCACGGAAGGCGTTGAAGCCGCAGTCCAGAAAGCTGTGCAGGTCGCCCAGTCCGGCCAGATGTGCGGGGCCGCGCATCAACCTGAGCAGGCCGCTCAAGAGCGGCTTTCTGGCGACCCGGTCGAGCGCTTCGCCGGTCTGGCGAATCAGTGCAATCTGGTGCTCGCGTTCCGGGCGGCAACCGACACTGCGGTACGCCGCTGCGTACGCGCTTTCGTCAATGCACTCGATCCGGCCAGCCCGGCAAAGTTCGGCGATCATGGCCGAATCCAGTTGCTCGGTCAGCGCGTCGACTTCTACGGCGAGGGCGATCGTACGCAGCGCCGAGCCTGGCAGCATCTTGATCAGCATCGGCAGGATACGTTCGACTTCCTCGTCGCGGCCACTGAAGTCTCTTGGGCCGTACAGGTCGGAAAGGAAGAACTGCGCCGCCTGACCGAATCTCGGGCTGGCCAGCAGGTCGGCGTGCGTACGCGCGAGGCGCGCGGCCTGCCATTCGCGCAGGCGCAGGCGGGCCTGCGCTGCGGCAGGCGCGAAGCTGGCCCGCTCGCGCAGGCCCCTGGCTGTCTTCAGGTGTCGGCGCAGCGCCTCGGCGCTCTGCTGCTTTTCGGTGAAAGCCGTCGCATCGTCCATGGTGACGGATTATGCATCGTTCGCCCGACCCCGTTTAGAGGGCAACCCCTAACGCGAACGCGCGGCACCGCATACACTGGATCCGGAAATCAGCCCAGAAAGGAGCAGCGCATGCCCCATCCCGATCCGCTCGCGAGCCGCTTTACGCGGCTGCAGCTAGCCGCGCGTGGCGATTCGAATCCCGATCGGGCGGTGCGCGAGCGTCGCTTGCTGACCCTCGACCGCTTGCTCCTGGATAATGAGCCCGCGCTTGCCGACGCGGTTCGTCGTGATTTCGGCCACCGCTCGGTGGCCGAGACACGCTTGCTCGAACTGTTTCCCAGCCATGCGGCCATCGGCCATGCACGCCGGCACCTGCGGCGCTGGATGCGGCCACGAGCGCGCTCGGTTTCGCTGTGGTTTCAACCGGGTCGCGCCGAGGTGCGCTACCAGCCGCTGGGTGCGGTCGGCATCATCGTCCCGTGGAATTACCCGATCTTTCTCGCCGCGGCACCGCTCGCCGCGGCGCTGGCTGCCGGCAACCGGGCACTGGTGAAGATGTCGGAAAACACGCCGGCTACTGCTTCCCTGTTCGCCGAACTCGTCGCCAGATACTTCGCCGACGATGAACTGTCGGTGGTCGAAGGCGATGTGGGCGTGGCCCAGGAGTTCGCGCGACTACCCTTCGATCATCTTTTGTTCACCGGTTCGACGCCGGTCGGCCGGCAGGTGATGCGCGCAGCGGCCGACAGCCTGACGCCAGTGACTCTTGAACTCGGCGGCAAGTCGCCGGCGATCATCGGGCCGCGGCTTGCCGCGAGTGGCCACTTTGCCCGAGCGGTCGAGCGCATCATCATCGGCAAATGCATGAACGCCGGACAGACCTGTATTGCCCCCGACTACGTGCTGCTTCCGGTTGGCCAGGAGCAGGCGTTCATCGAGCACGCCCGGCAGGTGGTCGCCGACTGCTATCCGGCCATCGAGAGCAACACCGACTACTCGACGATCGTCGATCAACGCCAGTTCGCTCGCCTCTGCGCGTACGTGGAGGAAGCGCGTGCGGGAAACGCGAAGATCATCGATCTGGCGCCCGGCGCGGTTGCCGATTCGGCGACCCGCCGGCTGCCGCCGCTGGCGCTGCTCGACCTCAGCGACAGTCTGCGCGTAATGCAGGAGGAAATCTTCGGGCCGCTGTTGCCGGTGCTGCCCTACCGCGATCTCGATGAGGCTATTCGCTTTGTCAACAGCCGGCCGCGGCCGCTCGCGCTGTACTACTTCGACCGCGAGAACGCCAACATCGAGCGCGTGCTCAATGAAACCGTCGCCGGCGGCGTGACCGTCAACGACACGATTCTGCACATCGCGCAGGACGATCTGCCATTCGGTGGTGTCGGCCCGAGCGGCATGGGCTGTTACCACGGTTTCGCGGGCTTCGAAACGTTCTCGGTAAAGAAGGCGGTCTTCCGACAATCTCGCCTCTCCGCCATCGGCCTGTTCAAGCCGCCTTACGGGGCCGTCTTCGAGCGTCTGACGAGGATCCTGCTGCGATGATACCTTCCCGTCGGCAGTTCATCAGGACCGGCCTCGGCGGCAGCCTGTTGCTGACCTTCGCCGGCTGGCTCAACGCCGCTGGTGCCCGTCCTCTCACCACCGCCGAGCGCGAAATGCTCGGCGCCGTGAGCAATGCGATGCTCGATGGTGCGCTGCCCGCCGCTGGCGAGCCGCGGCGCCGCTTGGTGGCGCTGACCGTCGATGGCATTGCCAGCGAAGTCGCTGGTCTTGCCCCGGCAACGCAACGGGAGGTAGGCGAGTTGTTCGGCCTGCTGGTCGTGGCGCCCGCAAGAATGCTTCTCGCCGGTGTCGGCAAGCCATGGCGTGAGGCGAGCGTCGCCGATGTCGGCGAGTTCCTCGAATCCTGGCGGACAAGCCGCTTGGGCCTGCTGCAGGGCGCCTACGCGGCGCTGCACGATCTGACCTTCGGCGCCTGGTATGCGCGTCCCGATACCTGGGAAGCCATTGGCTATCCCGGCCCACCCAAGGGGTACTTCTGATGCTGGATCCGATCAAGACTGGCCTCGCTTCCGGCTGGAAGCACGTGGATGCTTCGACGCTGGCCAGGAGCCAGACGATCGAGGCGGATGTGATCATCGTCGGTACCGGGGCCGGCGGTGGGGTGAGCGCCGACATTCTCAGTGACGCCGGCCTGCGCGTCGTTCTGGTCGAAGAGGGGCCGCTGCGCTCGTCGAGTGACTTCACGATGCGCGAAGCGGACGCCTATCCGCAGTTGTATCAGGAGTCGGGAGCACGCAAGACCGCGGACAAGGCGATCAACATCCTGCAGGGCCGCTGTGTCGGCGGCTCGACGACGGTAAACTGGACCAGCAGCTTTCGCACGCCACCGGAAGTCCTCGACTTCTGGCAGCGGCAGTTCGGCTTGCGGCAACTGACGGTCAATGCGATGAGTTCGTGGTTTGCCGTGATGGAACATAAGCTTTGGGTGCGTGCGTGGGACACTCCGCCCAACGCGAACAACAAGGTACTCGCCAGCGGCGGCGAGAAGCTCGGCATCGACATCGGGCACATCAAGCGCAACGTCAAGGGATGCTGGAACCTCGGGTACTGCGGCATGGGCTGCCCGACCAATGCCAAGCAGTCGATGCTGCTGACCACCATTCCGGCGGCGCTGGGCCGCGGTGCGACACTGTACACCCGGCTGCGCGCCGACCGTCTGCGCTTTGCCGGCAGTCGCGTCACCGGCCTCGACTGCCTGGCGCTGAAGCCTGACGGCATCTTCCCTTCCGGCAAGGTGGTACATTTTCGCGCTCGCCACTTCGTTGTCGCTGCCGGAGCCATCGGCAGTCCTGCACTGCTGATGCGCAGCGGCGTTCCCGACCCGCACCGCCTGCTGGGCAAGCGGACCTTCCTGCACCCGGTCGTGATCTCTTCGGCGCTGATGCCCGAGCGCGTCGATGGCTACGCCGGCGCACCGCAGTCGATGTACTCGGATCACTTCCTCCATCAGGCGCCGATCGACGGGCCGCTGGGCTTCAAGCTCGAAGCGGCGCCGCTGCACCCGGTCCTCTTTTCGACGACGCTGCAGGGTTACGGCGAGGCGCATGCGCGCCTGATGCGCGAATTCACCAGTGCCAGCGTCCTGCTGGCCCTGCTGCGCGACGGTTTCAATCCGCAAAGTCGCGGCGGTCAGGTGCGTCTCGGCGCCGACCGTCTGCCGGTGCTCGACTACCCGCTCGGCGACGTGATCTGGGAAGCCGCCCGCCGCGCGCTGCTGGCGATGGCCGAGATTCAGTTCGCCGCCGGTGCGCGCTGGGTCACGCCGGTTCATGAGGCGGCACCCGGCTATACGAGTTGGGCTGAGGCGCGCAAGGGGATCGCCCTGTTGCCGCTGAAGCCGCTCATCTGCCGGGTGGTGAGCGCGCACGTGATGGGCGGCTGCGCGATGGCCGACGCCCCGCCGCGTGGCGTCGTCGATCACCGTGGCCGGCACTTCTGGCTGGGCAATCTGTCAGTCCACGACGGCTCGGTCTTTCCGACCAGCCTGGGCGTCAACCCGCAGCTTTCGATCTACGGCCTGGTCGCCCGCAATGCCAGCCTGCTCGCCGCCGAACTGGCCGGCAGGCCAGCGCCGCTCATTCCCTGAGGGAGGTTCGCTGCCATGCTGGCGCGCGCGCTACGTCTGTCTCTGTTGCTCGAAGTGCTGCTCTATCTGGCGCTTGCCAAGTACGGTTTCGACGCTTCCTCCGGGGTGGCGGTCCTGGTGGCGCTGTTCGGCGTGCTCAGCTTGCGTGCCGCCCTGGTGGCGCTGATCTACGCTTGTGCCTGGACATGGCGCTCGCCGGCGCCGCGCCTCTCGGCGGCGCAAGCGCTGGTAATGGTCCTTGGCGAATACGCTGCCTTTGTCCGCAGTTTTGTCATCGTCTTTCCCTTCGAACGCTGGTGGATGGGGGCGGACCGGCTGCAGCCGCACCCTGCAGGCGCTATCGGAAGCGTCGGCGCGCCGCGGCATCGGCGCCCGCCGGTACTGCTGATTCACGGCTATGGCTGCTCGCGCGCCGGGTGGTGGTGGCTTCGCCCCAGGCTGGAGGCTGCCGGCTGGACAGTGGCGACACTCAACCTCGAACCCGTCTACGCGAGCATCGACGACTACATCGATCCCTTGGTCCGGCGCATCGATGCCGTTCTTGGCGAGGCGGGTGCCGAGAGACTGATCCTCGTCGGGCACAGCATGGGCGGTCTGGTCGCGCGCGCCTATCTGCAGCGGTTCGGCGGAGCGCGAGTCGCCGGACTGGTGACCCTGGGAACGCCGCATCAGGGAAGTCGCCTGGCCTTCCTCGGCTTCGGCGAGAATGCGCGTCAGATGCGCCCGGGCAGTCCCTGGCTGCAGAGCGTGGCGCGTCCGCCCGCGGTGGTCGAGACCACGGTGATCTACAGTCCGCACGACAACTTCGTCATGCCACAGGCCTGCCTCGAGTTGCCTGGCACGGAAAGTCGCGTGGTCGGCGGGGTTGGCCACCTCGCGATGCTCTATTCGCCACGCGTTGCGCAGGCCCTGCTGGTGGCGCTCGAGCGGTACGGCCGGCCCCGTCGGCAGGAAGAGCACGGCGCCTGAGCGAGCGCTGCGGCCGGCCCTCGGAGTCCGCATACACGGGTTCGCTGCCCCACGCGGTCCTTGCACGGCGGGCAGGTAGGCGTATGATTCAATTCGCGATTGGCTGCCGTTGCCGGGAGCAGAGAGTCGTATCGCCGTTTCCTTGACTTTCCACACCTGATAGAGTAGGTTTTTTCGATGGACCAGCGCTCTGACAAGAAGAATTCGGGCTTTACCCTGATCGAGGTGCTGATCGTCGTGGCGATTCTCGGCATCCTGATGTCGATTGCCGTACCGGCCTACAGTGAATACATACGGCGAGCGCATCGCGCTGCCGCCCAGCAGTTTCTACTCGATGTGGCGCAACGTCAGGAGCAGTATCTGCTTGACAATCGGCAGTACGCCACGGCCTTGAGGACGGCAGGAGCGCCACTTGGGGCTGGCGAGCTGGACATGACCTTCCCGGCGGACATCTCTCCCTACTATAACAATCCCGATTTCACCGGTGTCAATAATGCCGCGACGCCGCCAGCCTTCCTGCTGTTCATGTCGCCGAAAGCGGGCAAGATGTCTGGCGACGGCAACCTGGTGATCAATAACGCGACTCAGAAATGGCGTGACACCAACGGCGACAACGCCTACACGGCGGGTACAGACAAGCCATGGTAGGTTTTGGAAAGCCCCACGCGAACGGCGGTTTCAGCCTGCTTGAGTTGCTGGTCGTCATCGCCATACTGGGGATTCTGATGCGGATGGCGTGGCTGCCGTTCCGGGAAATGATGGCGAATCAGCGCCTGCGATCGGTGACGTCGGATGTGGTGGCAGACTTCGCGCTGGCGCGCGTCGAAGCCATCAAGCGCAGCAGTCGCGTCGGCGTCGCGCGCACGACAGCGGCTTGGGTGGGAGGCTGGGTGGTGTTCGACGACGTCGACCGGGACGGTACTTTCGATCCCGAGACTGACGGCGATGGACTGTGTGAAGCGGGGGAAGAGTGTGTTCTTGCCTCGCGTCCGGCCCTCGACGCCACGGTCAACGTTTGCAGCGCCGACACCGCGTTCGACGTCCTGACGTTCGGCGCCGATGGTGCTGTGCGCGCCTACAATGCGGGTGCGCTGTTGGCCGCGATCCCGCGGATCACGGTCAGTTCCACGTTCACGTCCGCCGGTGTGCCGGCGCGTCAACTGGAGTTCAGTCCGACCGGCCGGGTCGCGGTCGTTTCGGCGGGTGTGGCCGCTTGCCCCTGAGGCCCCGCGAATGAAACCCGCTCATCGCTCCCAGCGTGGCTTCACCCTCCTCGAGGTGCTGATATCCCTGCTTATCCTGCTGATTGGTTTGCTCGGCATAGCCGTCCTGATGCTCAAGGGGCAGCGCGCCTCGTTCGAGGGCTATCAGCGGCAGCAGGCACTGGCCATGGCGCAGGAGATGGCCGAGAAGATCCGCTCCAATCAGGGAGCGGTAGCCGCCTACGTGACGGGGACGACCGATGGTCCCAACATGCCGGGGCGGGGAGGACGGTTCGCCACCTACCAAGCGCTTTCCGATGCCGGGAAATGTTGGACCGCCGATTGTGACGCTGCCAACATGGCGCAGAATCACTTGGCAACCTGGGATGGTGTGCTTGTCGGGGCGTCGGAAACCAAGGATGCGGCGACAAATCGTGTCGGCGGCATCATCGGCGCCCGCGGATGTGTCGAACGCCCTGATGCGACGCAGCCGATTTTCTGGGTCAGCGTTGCTTGGCAGGGTGAAGGTGACACGGTCGCGCCGGACGCGACGGCCTCCGCCTGCGGCGCAGGTCTCTACGGGACGGCCGCGCGTCGCCGTCTGGTCACGCTCCGCGTCGCCACTTGTCTGCCTGGTGGCCCGGGATGCTGATGACAATGCGCCACTCCCGTCGACCTGGCGCCAACTCCCGGCAGCGTGGTCTGACGCTGGTCGAAGTCATGGTCGCGATGACCATCGGCATCATCCTGCTGCTTGCCCTGGGTACGCTGTTCGCCAATTCCACGCGCGTTTTCAAGGTCAATGACGATTTCGCTCGCATGCAGGAGAACGGGACCTATGCACTTAACGCCATTGGATCCGATCTCCGACAGGCCGGCTTTTATGGCCATATCGCGTCCTTCGACGTAAAGATGCCGGTCGCCATTGCCGTTACCGGCGATTGCGCGGCAGGCTGGGCAACCAATGTTGCGCAACCGCTCTCCGGCTTCCATGGTGTGACTCCCAGCGCCGCGCACACCGCCCTCACATGCATCAATGCCAGCAACTTCATTGACGGCGCGGCTGGCCGCCCAAGCTTCATTCTCATCGTCCGTGGCGCCACGGGGGGCGCGGTCCCGTCTGCCGCACTCGCGGCGGGCTCGCTTTATGTGCAATCGGATCCGACCACCGGGATCCTTTTCCGAGGTGACCAGTACGCCGCTCTTGCAACGCCGCCCAGGCGAACCGTTCTCGGTGGTGGCGAGGCTCCAATCTACCCATATCAAGCAAGGGCCTACTATCTGCGACCCTGTAGTCGTCCGACCGGCAGCGGTGGTACGGTCTGTCTGGCAACCGATGACGGCAACCAGCCGATCCCTACCCTGGTTCGCCAGGAACTTGTCGACGTTGCGGGTACAACGACGATGGCCGAGCGGGCTGTCGCCGAGGGTATCGAGGCCGTACGGATTGTCTATGGTGTCGACAATGACGGCAACGGTACGCCAGACAGGTACATGGAGGCACCGACCGAGATTCAGTTTACGCAAGTGGTGACGGCGCGGGTTTCGGTCCTGGTTCGTTCGCCCAAGCCGACCAATGGGTACAACGATGACAGCAGGGACTACGATCTGAATGGCGATGGTGTTGCCGAGTTGAACTGCACTGATGACGGGCTTCCCTGCAACTATCATCGACATGTTTTCACACAGTCGTTCCAGGTGCGCAATATCGCACAACGGCTTGCATTGCCATGATGAAGACACTATGAAGAGAACAGTCAAGTCGCAAACGGGCGTGGTGCTCGTGACCAGCCTGATCATGCTGGTCATGATGACGCTGCTCGTCGTGTCGTTGGTGCGCACCAGCGTCATTGAGCTGAAGATAGGGGGAGCCAGCCAGATTGCCGCTCAAAATCTTGCCAACGCGGAGGCCGCGATCTGGGCCTTCATGAACGCCCCCAACAACCGCACGGGGTTCGTCCATGGCGCTGCGATGGACGTCGATCTCAGCGATGATTATGACTTTAGCCTTCCGCAGTTCCAACACCTGAGGGAGGTCACCTTGACCGCCAACGAACTAGCGTGTGGCGCAGCCGCCGGCGTCGGAGAGGGCAACATGACGGGAGAGAAGTCTCCGCAGGCGGTCTATTTTGACGTTCGGGCCGATGCACGCGACGGGGTTTTCGCTGGCCGAACGATCGTTCACCAAGGCGTTCGGGCGCTCTTGAAAAGTTGCGGCCCCTGATTTGCACTACCTAGACTGGAAGCGAGGCTCGATCATGCTAGTCACCGACCAAACACAGCCTGCCCTCAAGCCCTGGCAACGGCGCGTGGCGTGGACCCTGATTGCGGCGCTGGCCAACCCGGCGACCGTGCTGCCGCTCTCTCTGTACTCGTCCGCTGTCGCGGCGCGAGATACCGACATCTACCTGTCCACGACCTATGCGGGCAGTACCGCAGAGCCGGCGATCATGCTGATTCTCGACACCTCGGATTCGATGAACGCAACCGAAGGATGGCGTGAGTACCCAGGTGCCTATGATTCGCATGTCGAGTATCTGTGGAACGACATTGGCATCATTCGTGATACCGAGCAAACGACAGCGCATGCCGACAGGATTACCACGGCGGCGGTGCCGGTGTTGACGAAGTACGGATCGTGGGCGGGGGAGACCCTGGCGCAGCGTCAGGCGCTGTGGAATGCGGCAAAGGCCTACGCCAACGCCAGCGAGCCGGGCGATCCCGGCGCACGCAACACCTATCGCAATTACAACAACGCCAACTGGATCTTCTGGCTGCCGGCCGGAACCGACGAGGCCGACAAGCGCCTGTGGTCGAACGCTTTCAACCGTTGGGCCGGGGGGGTTCTCCAGAGCAGCTTCCCGGCGCAGGTTCGCGGTGGGGTGGACTACGGGAGCACCAGTGACTGGCGTTCCTACAACAAGTGCAACGATTCGCTGGAGAAGCTGCTGCCCTCCACCGTCTTCGCGCCGACGCCCTATCCGCGTAACACCGGCAAGTACCTCAACCAGCAGTGGCAACGCTGGGAGCGGCATCTGGATCTGGTCAAAGGGCGGGTAGCCGACGGCGATACTACCTACCCGACCACGCTTGGCGCCACGCAGGTTCCCAGCGCCACGGCCACTCTGCCGATCCTAGCCGGCAGCGTGGTTGGCGCGATCGGCAGCAACATCCGGGCGCGCAGCGAGTTCATGGGAACCCCCGGTGGCGTGGCGCCTTACCCGGTGCGCGACAGCTATCCGCGCTTCTCCGGCGCCACTCCGCCAACCTTGATCACCTCGTTTGGCAGCGTCACCGACATTGGCGACCAGGGCCAGCCCATTCGTACTGCGAGCGGAACCTCCCGTTCCGGGTGGACCGACCTCAAGGCCGATCTGGGAGGCTTCAACTTCCAGAGCTACGTCAACGGCCTCAATTCGACGCAACTGGTCAATCTGCTGGGTCTCTACGACATCGTCGCCGATACCACGACCGCCAAGCACAAGGCGTGGAAAGGCAATCGCGACGATGCCACGCCGCCGGCCTTCGGCAAGATGACCGGGACACCGGCCTATTACGATTTCCCGGGGTCGCTCCTGAAAGTGCCATCGGGTGTTGCGGTCACCACGACGCTGTGCACCCGCACCTGCGAGATCGATGCCGATCCGGGTGTGGCGGGCAAGGATGCGGTCTTCAAGGCGCACGATTCCGGAGACCCGCCGAAGGATGGAGGCAACAATACGAAGTATTGGGTCAAGAGTGGCGCCACCTGCGTCAGCACCAGTGTCACCGGCAGCGATTGCAGCACGGCGCCCGACGCCTGCGCCGGGATTCCCAGCCTTAGCAATTCCTACACCACGATCAACAACACCGCTTGCAAATGGTCCGGGCGCAGCTCGATCTATGTTGAGGGCGTCGGCACTTACTACTATGGCGGTACGTGCAGCGGTTCCTGCCGTGGGCAGGGTTTCGGCCTGGGCGCGAGCGACTGCCCATCCGGTGCGAGCAGCGCTGCCTACTGCAGCGAAACCCTTCCCGATCTCACCATCGGCTCCACGGTCTATCCGAATGCTGCGCTTTCCAGCGGCGATGGCTCGACGACCGGGTGCACGGACAAGGCCGACACGACTGCCACCTGCGAGGCGCGTGAGGGTTCCGTCGGTTGCCGCTATGTCGGCTCGACCAACACGTGTCTCAATCCGACGACAAGCTCCACCACTTCCGTCGCCGGAACAGATGATTACACCGTCTATCCGTTCGCGGCCAAGACGGACTACCTCGAGCACGACTGCAAGGCTGATAACGGCACGGCCGGCAACCCGAGCAACGGCTTCCTGACCACCGCTTCCAACCGCACCTTCGGTCAGGCGTGGAACTCGACGAATTCCGCCGCGGGAACAGTAGCCTCCTACACGCCGACCGACCCGTCGGCCAGCTACCCGACGGTCGACATGTACTCGGTCAACTACCTCAACTGGAAGTTTGGGCCAAAAGGACCTACGGGCGCCCCGATCGGCCGCAAGACACGCTTGCAGATCGCCAAGGATGCCTTGACGGATCTGGTCGCGACCACGGACGGCGTTCGCTTCGGGCTGACCGTCTACAACAAAATGCCCAGCGATGTTGGCGTTAAGCTCACCGAGGGCAGCCAGGGCGGCAACGTGGCCTATGCGATCCGTCGCATGGGCGTGAGCAGCATAGACTCGGATTACGGCAATCGCGTAACACTCTCCGCCGCCATCAATGGCGTGGTAGCCACTGGCACGACGCCACTGACGGAAGTGATGTACGAGGCGTACCTGTACTTCCGTGGGGAGACGCCAGTTTTCGGCACCAACACCACGACCGCGGTCGGCGGCGGTCAGGTCTCGGCAGGCCGAGACGCGTCAGCCATTGGCGCCGATGGCAAGTATGTTTCGCCAATGATGAGTAACCCCAACAGTACGACGCCAGCGACGTGCCAGAAGAACTATGTCGTCCTGGTTTCCGATGGCGGTCCCGAGAACGACAATCAGGCGGACACCCGGGTGCGCGCGCTCAGCCAGGATCCGCCGTTTATTGCGGCCACGGTCAGTACGCAGCAGGCAACACCGACGCAGCAGTTCGAAGACGCTGGCGTACCGTATGGTCCGACCGACATTGTCTACAGCACGAACTACATCTGGCTGGATGAGCTGACCCACTTCATGGCCAACGGTGATATGTCGCCCGGTGGCGCCTCCGCCACTGACGCGCTTGCCGGTGTTCAGACGGTCAGCACGTACACGATCGGTTTTGCCGGCGGCAATTCGCCGGTGCTCGTCAATGCTGCCGCTCGCGGCCGAGGTGCCAACTACCTGGCAGAGGACAGCAGCGGGTTGGCGAGGGCGCTCAAGGACGCGATCATCGCGATTCGCGACTGGAATCCGACGGTCGCTGTCCCGCTTGTGCCCGTATCTCCCATCGATTCCTCGGTGAGTTCGGACGATGTCTACCTGGCGTTCTTTGGCCCGGTGTTGCAGAAGTGTTGGGATGGCACGGTCAAGAAGTTCAAACTCAGCAACGATGCGACGGAATGTGGAACCGATCTCGACGGCGCGACCATCCCGCTGTGCCTGACTGGGCAAACTGACTTCGGCAGTGGCTTGAAGAACGTGGTGGAATACTTCATAGACCCGACCACTTTGGCGCGAACGGCGAGGGTGCGCGATAACGCGGTGAGCTACTGGAGTGATCCGCTGAATCCGGACGGTGGAAAGCCGAACAAGGGCGGCACGGGCCATGTGCTGAAGACCGCAGCCGGTTCCACGCCAGCCTTGCGCAACGTTTACACGCATCTCTCGAGCAGCGGTGAGACGGACTTGACTGCAGACGTCAACAAACTGTCGGAGGCCAATGATACGCTTACCAAGACCTTGCTGGGCAACGCGTCGATGACCGATGAGGTGCGGGCAACGCTCCTCAACTACGCGCGCGGCGGCGATCCGGCGAATGCGGGGTGCAGCGACGCGGATTCGGGCACCGCTTGCTCCGCCTGGCGAGCCTGGCCGCATGGCGACGTGCTGCATTCCAACCCCGCCGCCCTGCGTTACGAGAAGGACGTTGACGGTGCTGCCGCGACAGTCGATCCGCTGCTCTACATGTTCTACATGTCGAACGACGGTCTGTTGCATGCCGTGGAAACGGCTACGGGGGTGGAGAAGTGGGCTTTCATGCCGGAAGAGAACATCGGCAGACTCGCAGCGATGCGAGAGAACGCGGTCGGCGAGCATCTCATCGCCGGCGATGGTAGTCCGAAGATTTACGCTAACGACGTGGATGGAGATGGCAGGATAACGGCGGGCGACAAGGCGTACCTCGTTTTCGGTATGCGCCGTGGCGGCCGGGTGGTCTACGCGCTTGATATCTCGGACAGGGACAGACCCCGTTTCATGTGGAAGGTTGACAACACCACGACGGGGTTTGAGGAGCTAGGCGAGACTTGGTCTGTACCGGCGTTTTCCCGCATGCGCGCCAGCGCGGACCCGGTAGCGGTCTTCGGTGCCGGCTACGATCCGGTGGCCAATGACCAGTTGACGGTAACGCTGATCCGCTCGGGAACGACCGGAACAGTAACGACGCCTATAGATCACGGTTACGCCACGGGTGAAGAGGTCAGCATAACGGGCGCCCGCGAAGCACCGTACAACGGTACCAAGACAATCACGGTGACCGGCGCGCGAAGCTTTACCTTTACGGTGACAGGCTCGCCCGCCTCACCGGCGACCGGGAACGTGAGGGTCGAGAGCAATCGGGCTGCCAACATGGGCCGTGGCGTGTTTTTCGTGAATGCCCGCACTGGCGCTTTGGTCAGGAGCTTCACCCCCGCGGCCAGTGCCGGGGACAACACTCAGGTTTCGGGGATGGACTTCAGCATCCCCTCGGATGCTACGCCGGTAAACGTCGACCTCGACTCAGGGGGTTACGTCGATCGCCTCTATCTGGGTGATCTGGGAGGCAACGTCTGGCGCTTCGATATCGACAGTGCCTCGCCGACCGCCTGGACAGCGGTCAAGTTTGCCGACCTGACCAACGGCGCGATCCCGCGGCGGAAGATCTTCTTCCCGCCGGCTACGGTGAAGCAGGAGTTCCTCGGCCAGCGATTCGACGCGATATACGTCGGCACCGGCGACCGCGAGAATCCCTTGCGTAGTGACAACGTCGACATGATGGTCATGATCAAGGATTTCGAGACTGGCTTGACGTCGAGTCGGACCTCTCCGGTCGTTTTCAGCGCGGGCACTGGCGCGACCAACTTCTACGATCTGACTGCCAATCTGGTCCAGTTTGGTTCGGCGGCCGAAAAGGAGACGGCCCGGCAGGCGATCAAGGATACGGCAGGCTGGTTCGTAAGGCTGGAGACCGGCGGAGTTGCCGGGGAAAAGGTGGTCAATGCGCCGTCAGTCTTCTTCAACGTCCTGCGCTTCGCCACCTACAGCCCGCTGGCCTCGGCATCGGCCTGTGTGCCGCCCGGCAAGGGGACGAATTATTCGATGAGCGCGCTCGATGGGCGTATCGTCACCGACACCAACCATGATGGCGTGGTCACGACCAGCGACTCGCGCTCTTCGCCGGACGTCTCAAAAGGCTTTGGCTCCGACGACACGCTGGTTTTTAAGAAAACCCCCGGCGCTGGAGGCGGTGGCGGTGGAGGCGGTGGAGGCGGTGGAGGCGGTGGAGGCGGTGGAGGCGGTGGACTCGGACTCGGCAGCGGCGGCGGCGACGACACGACGATCTTTCACATGGACTGTAGTGATGGTCCCTGCCGTTTAGTGCCCATTGGCAAAGTCGGAGCGGGGCAACGCGTCTACTGGTTCCAGGAACCTGAGGGATGATTGCGGGTAGGTCCCGCTACCGGCAGGAGAGGCGTCGCTGCTGACACGACGACTGGCGCCCTGCCTGCTGTTGTCAGCCGCGCTGCACGCTGCTCTTCTGTCAAGCTTGGGGCCCGCGAGGGCCCCAAGCCCGTCCACTGTGGCTACCCGCCTGGAGATCCGAATCCACGGTTCTCCCGATACCGTGCTTGCCCAGCCCGCGACGCCAACCGAAAACGGTGCCAGCGAGCCGGAATCTCCGTCCGGCGACATTGCTGAAGCCAGCCATCAGGCGCCGGCGGGGACCGCGAAGGCGGACAGTCAGCTAGCGTCTGATACGCCTGACACATCGCCGGCGATTGAGCTGCCCATCGACGAATTGTATTTCAGGTCGTCAGATCTCGACCAGCAGCCGTACCCGCTGACATCGGTAGCGCCGTCCTATCCGCCTCACGCCTTGCTCAACGAAATCGAGGGCTGGGTTCGCTTGTTGCTGATGATCGATGAAACTGGCCAGATTCGGCATCTGGAGGTACTCGAAGGCAGCCCTCCGGGCGAATTTGAAGACGCGGCGCTGGCGGCGTTTCGCTTCGCGCCGTTTTCCCCGGGACGCCGAGGTGGCGAGGCGGTCAAGAGCCGGATGATCATCAAGGTGGAGTTCAAGAGTCAGGATCTGCAGAGCGCAAGGCGCGAGTGACACCCTTGATGCGTGTCTCCCGGTGGCGCGACCTTGCGTGTCGTCCGTTGGACAGGAAGTGAGATTGGGGACTGGCGCCGGGGCCCCTGAAATCGGTATCCTTCGGGTTTTTCCGGTTTGAACCGTCGCGCGGATCTCGCCAGGGCTGCGCAAACCTGAGGACACTCGTTTGACCATCAAGAAGACGCTGGTGCTGCTCTCCATCATCGTGTTGAGCGGCTGTGCGGCGCTCACCCGGCAGACGCTCGACGAGCAGTTCGGCAAGGCAGATCCGGCGCGCTTCGATACTCCACGCGCTCCGGTCCGCGGATTGTCCTACCGTGCCGATGTGCAGCCGATCCTCGAGCGGCGTTGCGTGGTCTGCCATGCCTGTTATGACGCGCCGTGCCAACTGAAGCTCACTGCCTGGGAGGGAATTGCCCGCGGCTTGAGCAAGGATCTGGTGTACGACGGCGGTCGTCTGGATGAGGCGCCGCCCTCGCGCCTGTTTACCGACGCGCAGAAGGCGTCGGACTGGCGGGCCAGGGGCTTCTCGCCTGTCCTCAACGAACGCGACCAGACCCCGGCGGCCAACCTCGCGGCGAGCGTCATGTACCGGGCGCTGCGGCTCAAGGAAAGCCACCCCCTGCCCGAGACGGCAATCCTGCCCAAATCCTTCGACTTTTCTCTCGATCGCGTGCAGCAGTGCCCGCGCATTGAAGAGTTCGACCACTTCGAGGACAAGAATCCCTGGTGGGGAATGCCCTTCGGCCTGCCAGGCCTGGATTCTGCCGAAATGAGCACGCTCAGCCGCTGGCTGGAACAGGGAGCCCCGTTCGAGGGCTTGCCGCCGCTTCCGGCGTCGGTCGAGAAACAGATTGCCGACTGGGAAGCGTTTCTCAACGGTGACTCGCTGAAACAACGCCTGGTCAGCCGCTACATCTTCGAGCACCTGTTCCTGGCGCATCTCCACTTCGACAGCGACCCCGAGCACCACTATTTCCGCCTGATCCGCTCGCGCACCCCGCCGGGTCAGCCGGTCGATCTGGTCGTCAGCCGCCGGCCGTATGACGATCCGGGTGTCGAGCGGGTGTATTACCGACTTGAGCGCGAGCGCGAAACGATCGTCGACAAGACACACATGCCCTACGCGCTCGGCCAGAAGCGCATGGCGCGCTGGCGGGAGTTGTTCCTGAAGCCCGACTATCGCGTGGACGGACTGCCGTCGTACGCGCCGGACGTGGCCTCCAACCCCTTCGTCGCCTTCGCGGCGTTGCCGACCAACGCGCGCTATCAGTTCATGCTCGACGAGGCGGAGTTCACCATCATGGGCTTCATCAAGGGTCCGGTCTGTCGCGGGCAGGTCGCGCTCAACGTCATCAACGATCGCTTCTGGGTGTTCTTCCTGGCCAACGGCAACTCGCCGCAAGAAGCCGAGGCGTTTCTGTCTCGCGAAGCCAGACTCCTGGAATTGCCGACAGCAGAGGGCAGTGATGCCGGTATCGTCGGGCCCTGGCGCAAGTACGCAAAGCGGGAAGCCGAGTACCTGCAGGCCAAGTCGGATGCCCTGACGCGCTACGCGGTCACCCGGCGGCCGCCCGACCTACAATGGATCTGGAACGGTGACGGCCGGAACCCGAACGCCGGCCTGACCGTCTTTCGCCACTTCGACAGCGCATCGGTCGTCAAGGGGCTGGTCGGTGAGCCGCCGAAAACGGCCTGGGTAATCGGCTACCCATTGCTCGAACGCATCCATTATCTTCTGGTCGCCGGCTTCGACGTCTATGGCAACGTCGGGCATCAACTGCTGTCGCGGCTTTACATGGATTTCATGCGCATGGAGGGCGAGTTCAACTTCCTCGCCTTCCTGCCGCTCGACCAGCGCAAGGCCGTGCGTGACTACTGGTACCGGGGTGCCGACGAGGACGTCAAGAACCACGTGTACGGAACGCTGGCGCACTTCGAGGTGGACAGCGGGATCAAGTTCCGCACCCGGGAGCCCGTGCAGGAGTTCTACGCCCTGCTGCAGAAGCACCTGGCACCGGCCCTCGAGCGTCGCTACGACCTCGCGCAAGTGAGCGATGCCGCCTTGCGCAGCGATCTCGCCGCTCTCGCCGGCGTGCGTGGACCCTCGCTGTCGTGGCTGCCGGAGGTGGTCGTCCTGCGCGTCGATGACCCGCCGCGCACGCCGCGCCATTTCACGCTGTTGCGCAACACCGGCCATAGCAACGTTTCGAGCCTGCTGCGCGAAGGCCGCGAACTGCTGCCGGCAGAGAACACGCTGACGGTGGTGCAAGGTTTCATCGGCGCTTACCCGAACGCGATCTACCGCGTACCACGCTCCGAGATCCGGACCCTGGCCAAGGCGATTGGCGAGCTGTCTTCGGAAGACGATTACCGTGCGCTGGCCGATCGCCATGCGGTACGCCGTACCGACCCGGCATTCTGGGAGTACAGCGACGAGATTCAGTCGGCCCATCTCAAGCAGGCGCCGATCAGTGCCGGGCTCCTCGACTACAACCGCTTCGAGAACCGCTGATCGGCATGGCCGCCCGCCTGGCGCGCTGCGCGTGCGCGCCAGTCGTTGTTCCGACGACTCCTGACCCTTTTTGCACGTGTCGACCGTTTACTGCCTTGAGCCCACCCTCAACGAAAGGACTGCCATGCCGCGCATCGTTCTCGCCTGTCTGACCACTCTCCTGTTGACTGCCGCGACCTGGCGGCCGGCATCGGCGGCCGCACCCGCCGAGCCGACCGTTGCGCGCAAGACCCTCGCCGCCTTCGCCAGCGAACAGGATCTGACCGGCCTCTTCAAGCGCTGGGCCGACGAAGCGCAGCGGCGGCGCGAGGAGCAGCAACGGGCGCGCCGCGAACAGGCCGCCAGTGGTGCACTCGGCCAACAGGTTCCACCTTCGCCGGCGCCGACGGCGGCCCCCGCGGCAGCGTCGGTGGCCAAGGAAGCCGCGGCCGGAAAGGCCGACTCGGTGACCAACGTCCAGCACGCGGGTGTCGATGAAGGCGGCATCGTCAAGCTGCACGGGGACCATCTGGTGATCCTGCGGCGTGGCCGCCTGTTCACGGTCAACATCGGTGGCGAGGATCTGCGCCCGGTTTCCGCGGTCGATGCCTTCGGCAGCGACGTCGACCCGGGCGGCGCCTGGTACGACGAAATGCTGATCGCCGGCAACACCATTGTCGTCATCGGCTACAGCTACGCGCGCGGCGGCACCGAGATCGGCGTCTTCGACATCTCGCGCGCGGGGCAACTCACCTATCGGGCGACCTATCACCTGCGCTCGAACGACTACTACTCGTCGCGCAACTACGCCAGTCGGCTGATCGGCAGCAAGCTGATCGTCTACTCGCCGCATGTGCTCAGTCCGTGGGGCGATCCCTGGGCGGCGTTCCCGGCCATGCGTCGCTGGCGCCCGGGGGCGCTGCCGGCCGATTTTCGGCGGATTACCCCGGCGACACGGATCTACCGTACCGACGAGGCGCTCGACCCGTTCGCCGGTGTCGCCCTGCACAGTGTCTCGATCTGCGACCTCGCCAAGCCCGAGATGGACTGCCAGAGCACGGCCGTGCTGGGGCCGCCGGGGCGCGTTTTCTACGTTTCGCCGAATTCGGTCTTCGTGTGGACGACGGCTGGCCGGGGTGGACCACAGGCGACTGCTCCGCTTTCCGCCGTCTTCCGCATTCCGCTCGATGGCTCGGCACCGAGTGCGCTGAAGACGCTCGGCAGCCCGATCGACCAGTTTTCCTTCCACGAGGACGACAGCGGGATGCTGAACGTGCTGCTGCGGGCCAACGGCCGTGGCGAGGGCATGTGGGCAGCCGAAGTCAATTATGGCGACCTGGCCTTGTTGCGCGTGCCGCTGGCGAGTTTCTCCGATGGCCGTGACAGCGCGCCCGTCGACGCCTACCGCCGGTTGCCGAAAGCCGCCGGTCAGGCGCTGCAGAGTCGCTATATCGGTCCGTATCTGCTGTACGGCGCCGGCACCGGCTGGCACGCGCCACAGCCGACGACCCAGTCGCAGGTGTATGCGGTGCGCTACGCGCAGGGCGATGTCTACGAACTGCCGCTGCCGCACTCGGTAGACCGCCTCGAAGCGTTGGGCAGCAACGGCCTAGTCGTCGGTAGCGATGGCAAGGATCTGCACCTGACCAGCCTGCGTCTGGCGCGTTTGCCAGTGACCGCCGACCGCTACACGCGCAAGGACGCCGCGCAGGGCGAAACGCGCAGCCACGGCTTTTTCTACAAGGCCGAGAGCGAGTTCGACGGCCTGCTCGGCCTGCCGATCGTCGGCGGCAGCGAGCCCGGCACGCGCCAGCTCCAGGCCGAGTCAGCGGCCTTGCTCTTCCTGCGCAACCGCGGTCTGTCGTTGAGCGAACTCGGTACCCTGAAGGCGCGGCCATCGGCCGGCGACCGCAACGACGGCTGCCGTGCCTCGTGCGTTGATTGGTACGGCAACTCGCGGCCGCTGTTCGTGCGCGGACGCGTGTTTGCCCTGATGGGCTACGAAATCGTCGAAGGGAAGGTCGATGCGAAGCGCATCGTCGAGACGCGGCGGGTAAACTTTGCGCCGGCCATGTTGCAGGTGACGAGGTAAGCCGGACGGGCAGGTCCGCAGGGCTGTGACGGCGGCCGGCCGTTGTCGGCGCCGCGGGGGGAGGGCGGTGTCCCATCCCGGCTGGCTGAACGGGCACGCGTAGCGGTGCCGCCCGCACAAAAAAGCCATGCCGCCCGCAGGCGGCATGGCCGGCTTGCCCGGGCCGCGTCCTCGGCAATCGAGGACCCGGCGCGGAAGCGTCGCCATCCGGCTCAGAACTCGAAGTCTTCCTCGTAGAACTCGAGCGCGCCACGCGGTGCGGCACCACGGTCCTGCTCTCCCTTGCGTAGTTCGACGCGGCGAATCTTGCCCGAGATGGTCTTCGGCAGTTCGCCGAACTCCAGTCGCCGCACGCGTTTGTAAGGCGACAGACGGCTGCGCAGGAAGACGAAGATGTCGCGCGCCAGTTCGCGGCTCGGCTCGTAGCCGGCGCGCAGGGTGAGGAAGGCCTTCGGGACCGCCAGGCGCAGGGCGTCCGGACTCGGCACGACGGCGGCTTCCGCAACCGCTTCGTGCTCGATCAGCACGCTTTCGAGTTCGAACGGGCTGATGCGATAGTCGGAAGCCTTGAAGACATCGTCGGCGCGTCCGACATAGGTGATGTAGCCATCGGCGTCGATCGCCGCGGTATCGCCGGTGTGATAGAAGCCGTCCCGCATCACCTCGGCGGTCTTTTCGGGATCGTCGGCATAGGAAATCATCAGTCCGATCGGCCGCGACGCGAGGTCGAGACAGATTTCACCTTCCTCGGCAACATGGCCGTCCATGTCCACCAGGCGCACCTGATAGCCCGGCATCGGCCGACCCATCGAACCGAGCTTGACTGGCTGGCCAGGCGAGTTGCCGACCTGTGCCGTCGTTTCGGTCTGCCCGAAACCGTCGCGCAAGGTGATTCCCCATGCTTCCTTGACCTGGTCGATGACTTCCGGATTGAGCGGCTCACCGGCGCCGATCAGTTCGCGCACCTTGACCGGATACTTGCGCAGGTCTTCCTGGATCAGCATCCGCCACACCGTCGGCGGCGCGCACAGCGTCGTCACCGAGCAGCGGACCAGCGTCTCGAGGATTGCCGCCGCCGTGAAGCGCGAGTAGTTGAAAATGAAGATCGTCGCACCGGCGTTCCAGGGCGCGAAAAAGCAGCTCCACGCATGCTTGGCCCAGCCCGGCGAGCTGATGTTCCAGTGCACGTCGCCGGGTTGCAGCCCCAGCCAGTACATCGTCGACAGGTGCCCGACCGGATAGCTCTGCTGGCTGTGCAGCACCAGTTTCGGCTTCGAGGTGGTGCCCGAGGTGAAGTACAGGAGTTGCGGATCGGTAGCCAGCGTCGGCCCGTCGGGGGCGAAGTCGGTCGACTCCTGGTAGGCCTGTTCGAGCTGCTGCCAGCCCGCCACTGCCCCGCCGACCGTCGTGCGCGTGTAGTCGCCCGGCAGGCTGGTAAATTTATCGGTGTGCGTGTGGCCGATGATCACGTGCCGCACCTGACCCCGGTCGAGGCGGTCGCGCAGGTCGTCGGGAGCGAGCAGCGTCGTTGCCGGCGTCAATACCGCGCCGAGCTTGATCGCCGCCAGCATCGTGTCCCACAGCGGTACTTCGTTGCCGAGCATCATCAGGATGCGATCGCCACGCTTGACGCCCTGGCCGCGCAGCCAGTTGGCGACCTGGTTCGAGCGCTGCGACATTTGCGAATAGGACATCTTCTGTTCCGAGCCGTCCTCGTTCACCACCCACAGCGCCGGCCGGTCGTTGCCCTTCGCCATCACGTCGAAGTAGTCCAGCGCCCAGTTGAACTCGGTCAACTGCGGCGGCTGGTAATCCCGATACGCGGTCTCGTAGTCCGTGCGGTGCGCCTGAAGGAAATCGCGTGCCTGGACGAAAGCCGAATAAGACATGTTTGCTCCTTTCTTCTTGATGAAACCACCGGGCAGCCGATCCGCGCAGACTCGCGCAGCAGGTTGAAAACCAACCGGCGTCCCTCCCCATTGAATCGCAGGTCCCGGCCAGGAGCGGCCTCGCTGGTCGGCCACACACTCGGGTGCAACGTCCCGATGGCCGTCTCCTGCCCATCGATACCTGCTTGGTCTTGCAGGCCATGATTGTAAGGGACTTACCGCGTCGGCAGCCATGGCCCGAATCTGGAATTTTCTCGCTGCGGCGCACGTAGTCTTACGCCATGCGACCGGGTCGGCGCAAACTCGCGTCGAACGCCGTCTGGAGACAGCCGTGGACCCCGCCGTGCACCCTGCCGAACACCCTCGTTGCTACCAATCTTGCCGACCCGTGATCGGTGGCACTGTGGCCGACGGTGTCCCCCTGCAAGGCCCCGGACGTCGAATATCCGCATGAACGGGATGCGGTTATGATGACGGACAACAAGAAGAGGATGACATGACCCAGGCCGAGCGCTTCGGCATCATCGAACGGCTGCTGCTGGCGCGCGGCAGCGTTGGCTTTGCCGATCTGCAGGATCGACTCGGCGTGTCGCGCGCCACCCTGTTTCGCGATCTGCGCGACTTGCGCGACCGGATGGGTGTTCCCGTCATCCGCGACGGCACCACCGGCAGCTACCGCATCGACCGCAGCGTCGAACGCTACCCACTCCCCGGGGTGTGGTTCTCCGCCGGGGAAATCCACGCCTTGCTCAGCATGCAGCAACTGCTTGCCGCCCTCGACACCGGGGGAATTCTCGCCGAACACATTGCCCCGTTGCGCGAACGCCTGGCCAGCATGCTCGACGTCGGCCAGTATTCCGCCGACAACATCGTCCGGCGCATTCGCCTTCTCAGCGCGGCTGCCAGGCCTTGCACCCCCCAACATTTCCCGACGATCGCCGCCGCCCTCATGGAGCGTCGGCGGCTCCACATCGACTACCGTGCGCGCAGCAACGGCGCAACCAGCCAGCGAGAGATCTCGCCCCAGCGCCTGACGCACTACCGCGACAACTGGTACCTCGACGCCTGGTGTCACCTGCGCGACGAGCTGCGCAGCTTCGCCGTCGACGCCATCAAGACTGTCAAGCCCGCCGAAGCTCCAGCCATCGACATCGCCGACCCCGAACTCGATGCCGCGCTAGCTGCCGGCTACGGCATCTTCGCCGGCAGCGACGTCCGCTGGGCGACGCTCGTCTTCACCGCCGAACGCGCCCGTTGGGTCGCCGCCGAGAACTGGCACGCGCAGCAGGAAGGCCACTTCCTGGACGATGGCAGCTATCAATTGCGCGTGCCTTACAGCAACGACCCGGAGTTGGTCATGGACATTCTGAAGTACGGGCCGGATTGCCAAGTGGTCGAGCCGGTGGAGTTGCGGGAGAAGGTGAGGGGGTTGCTGGGGGAGGCGGTGGGGAGGTATCGCGATGAGTGAGGAGAAGCCCTTGAAAGACAGTGAGGCATTTGGGAAGCTGGAGCGTGGTGCAGATGGAAACGTTCTTCGCTCACACCCTCTGATTGATCACATGATCGACGTGGCGGCGTGCTTTTGCCGACTGGCGGGTTGTCGTTCAATCCGACGCGCGATGGAAAGGAGCGCTGGGCGGCAACTCACAGATCAGGATGTTACCCGTTTGGCGGTGCTGGCCTTCCTGCACGACATCGGCAAGGCAAACAGCGGATTCCAGGCCAAGCGCTGGCGGGATCGGATACCTGTAGCTTGGCCGGTAAGGATCTCCGCGGGGCACGGTCCTGAGGCCTTCAAACTCTTCGACGTGCCAACGGCTGCAGCAGCAGTGCAGCCACTGATCGAGCAAGTCTGTTCCTGGGGCACGGCCTCTGACCCACTGTTGATTGCCAGTATCAGTCACCACGGGCGACCAATAAAGGACAGCCCCGGCAGCAGCCTCCTCTTTTGGAAGACGCAAACCGGAGCGTACGATCCAGCCTCAGTACTTAGAGCAATCGCCGAGAGCGCTTTGTGCCTGTATCCGCTGGCCTTCGAGTCTGGCGGGGAGGACTTGCCAGATGCCTCAGCGTTCGGGCATCTGTTCGCCGGTCTCGTCCAACTGGCCGACTGGCTGGGATCGGACACCCGCTTCTTTGAGTTTTCCGGTCCGGGGGAGGCGAGGGCGGCAAGAGCAACGGACCTCGCCGACCGGGCCATCACCACCCTCGGTCTGGACGCCGAAGACTGGCGCGAGCGACTCATCGCGACCAAGCAGGACTTTGCCAGGACCTTTGGCGGATTCCCACCACACCCCATCCAGGCCGCCATGGGCGACGACACTCTTGGGCCGCTGGTTATCCTTGAATCCGAAACCGGCAGCGGCAAGACCGAGGCCGCGCTCTGGCGCTATCTGCAGCTTTTTCGCGCAGGAGAAGTGGATAGTCTCTACTTTGCCTTGCCAACACGAGTCGCCGCGGGCCAGCTCTACAAACGGGTGCAGGACACTCTTGATCGCCTTTGGCCGGAGAATCCACCGCTGGCCTTGCGCGCTTTGCCCGGCTACGTCGCTGCCGATGGCCAAGAAGCCAAGGCTTTGCCCGATTTCAAGGTGCTGTGGAGTGATGACCTGAATGATCAGGCGGCTCCACACCGCTGGGCCGGCGAGAACGCCAAGCGTTTTCTCGCCGCCCCGATTGCCGTCGGCACCATCGACCAGGCACTGCTCGGCGCCCTGCAGGTTGCCCATGCCCACCTGCGCCACGCCACCTTGGCTCGCAGCCTGCTGGTGGTCGATGAAGTGCACGCTTCCGATGCCTACATGACGGTGCTGCTTGAACAGTTGCTGAAGGCGCACCTGAACTGCGGTGGGCACGCCGTGTTGCTCTCTGCGACGCTGGGCTCCAGGGCTCGCAACCGTTACCTCGCGCTGAACGCAGAAAGCCGGACTTCTTCGCTGCTCGCAGCGATGCCCTTCGCCGATGCCTGTCAGGTGCCCTATCCAGCGATTTCGGACAACCAGAGCCTGTGCGCGGTAGCGGGAACTGGGCAGTGCAAGTGCGTACGTTGGACAGCGCGCGACATCATTGACTCGCCTGAGCACATTGTCGAACTGGCGCTGGCGGCTGCCGCTCAGGGAGCCAAGGTGCTGATCGTTCGCAACACCGTGCCGGCCGCGATCGCCACCGTCGCGGCACTGGAAGCCAAGGTGCCAGACCGTGCGTGGCTGTTCCAGATAAACGGCGTGGTCACGCTGCATCACAGCCGTTTCAGTCGCCAGGACAGACCGATACTCGATGCCGCGATCGAAGAACGCTTGGGCAAGAACCGGTCAAGCGGCGCCTTGATCGTCGTCGGCACCCAGACCCTTGAACAGAGTCTCGATATCGACGCCGATTTCCTGATCACCGACCTGTGCCCTATGGACGTCCTACTGCAGCGCATCGGTCGTCTGCATCGCCACGCCAACGAGCGTCCCGAGCCTTACCACATTGCTCAGGTCGTGATTCTGACACCGACAGGGAATGACCTGACGCCGCTGCTTACCCGCCCGAAAAACGGGCTCGGGCGCCACCGGAACGGCGGCGGTGTGTATGACGACCTGCGCGTCCTCGAAGCGACACGCCGATTGCTGGCCGATAAGCCGGTAGTTAACATTCCCGACGACAACCGCTATCTGGTGGAGGCAGCGACGCATCCAGAGCGGCTTGAAGCCTTGCAAGCTGAACTCGGCGAGGCGTGGCAAAGCCTCGCAGCAAAGCTCGAAGGAGACACGAGCGCGGAAAAAACCATCGGCCATCTGCATACGCTGGACGTGCAACAACGATTTGGCGAGGAGGAGTTCCCCACCGGCGTTCAGGTTGGCACCCGGCTCGGCGCGCAGGACCGAGTAGTGCGCTTTGATGCGGAACAGCCCGGTCCCTTTGGCGAACCGCTCAAGGCCCTTCCTATCCGCCACCATCTGCTGCCCAAGGACTTGCCGCTGGATGTCGAACCCAGCGCAGTCACGCACCACGAGAACTGCACCACTTTCCGCTTGGGCGAAGCTCTTTTTCGCTACAGCCGCCTGGGGCTGGAAAGTCTCAAGGACCAATGACCCATTGCCGGAGATTAGCCGTGACGCTGCGCTACAACCTTCTCGATGAACCCCTGATCCGAACCCGGCTTGTGGCCGGCGGGCAACCCAAGTCCTTCAGCCTGCCCAGCCTGTTTCTTGCGTTGAGGCAGGACGCGGTAAGGGACTTTCCCGCTCTGCGCCCCCATCAACGCCACCCGTGGCATGCCTTTCTCGTGCAACTGGCGGCGATTGCCCTGCATCGTGCCGGGCGAAGCGAGCTTTTTGACAGTGAAGCGGCCTGGAGACAAGCCCTGCTGGATCTCACGCCCGAACATCCGGATGGTGCGGCTTGGTGCCTGATTGCGCCGCACGACCGACCGGCGTTCATGCAGGCGCCGGTGCCAGGCGGGCAAATCGACGGCTGGAAAAATACCCTTCGCGCCGCTGACGAGCTGGACATGTTGGTGACCTCGAAGAACCACGACCTGAAAGCTGCCCGAATGCGTCGCGCCGAAGTTGACGATTGGATAATGGCCCTGATCAGCCTGCAAACGCAGGAAGGCTTTCTGGGCGCGGGAAACTACGGCATCTCTCGCATGAATGGTGGGTTCGCCAGCCGCCCGGCGATCGGCGTGGTGCCAACAGGACACTGGGGCCAGCGTTGGGCAAGAGATGTCAGCGTCCTCTTGACCCATCGCGAGGCCATCGTTGACCAGCAAGGGCTGAAGGACGCAGGAGGCATCTGCCTCGTGTGGCTGCAACCTTGGGACGGTGAAGCTAGCCTGCCTTTTGGTGCGTTGGACCCTTGGTACATAGAAATCTGTCGCCGAATCCGTCTGTTATTTCGCGCAGAGATTTCTGCCACGTATGCCATCACCACCGGAAGCAAGGCTTCCCGGATTGACGCCAAGAGCCGCAATGGTCTGACAGGCGACCCGTGGATGCCAATTGATCTAGCCGCCGAGAAGGCCCTGACAATAAGCGCTGAAGGGTTCCATTATCGACTTGCTGTCGAGTTGCTTTTCGGCAACAAGTTTTCCCGCCCGGTTGCGCAAATTGTCAGCGCCGACGATGGACCACACAGCCTTGTTGTACTGACTCAAGGTGTCACCAGGGGGCAAGGAAAGACAGAGGGCTACCACGAACGGCACATACCCATCTCACCCAAAGTTCGCCAGTTCATGTTGCAAGAGCACACTGACCGACTGGCAAAGGTGGCATCTGACCGCGTGAGTGCCATTGGCCAAGTACGATCCGTGCTCTGGACTGCGCTTGCTGCATTGTTTGATAAGGGCTCTGCCAAGGACAAGTTCTCGGATAGCGCAAAGAACAAGGCAAGCGACTTCAGCAAGCCCTTAGAGCAAGCCGAAGACGCCCGTTTTTTCATCGCCCTGAACGAAGAAATAGAGTCCGAGCAACCCGACAACGAGCGCCTGCAATGGCTGGTATCGATGGCAGATGCTGCCGAATCTATCCTCAAGCATGCATTCACCGCCGGCCCGCAATGCGGCGAGCAGCGCTACCGCGCTCAGGCCGCGGCCTTATCCCGATTCCACAGTGGTTTGCGAAACCCCAAGACGCTGCCAGACCTGGCCAACCATCTTCGCCAACTGTCCATTGACAAGGAACTTCCATGAGCGCCCATGATGCCGATGCGCCGAGCCAGCCCCCGGCTGCTGAAAACTTATCTCCAAAGCAGGAAAACCCGATTGCCAGACTGGCGAGAATCATTACCCAGGCTGCCCGCTTCAAGGGGGATGCACATGGACTGGACAACGGCGAGCATGCTGCTTTGGCACGTCTCGACCCGGACGCCGAGTTTCGTCCCCATCAAATCGCTGCCCTGTCCCGTGCACTGGTCTATGCCGACCTCGCACCCGAAAACTGGCAAGCTGATACCTGGCGGCGTTGGGCGATGATTGCCCATGGAATGGCATTGGCCGGCCACGATGGCAGTCGGCGCCTGGGGCAGCAACTCAGCGCGGCGGGAGTTTCGGAGTCGCGAGTGACCAAGTTGCTGACTGCACGTGGCGATGCTTTTAGGCAACTCGTTCCGCGTTTGCTGCGACTGCTGGCCAGCAAGGAAGCGCAGGCACCCAACTGGTTTGATCTCGGCGACCTGATCCTCAACCAGGGCCGCGATGAGCAAACTGCCGAGAAGATCCGCCTGAGAATCGCCGGCAGTTTCTTCTCTGCCGAAGCCAAGAAACCCAAACACTGATTCACTCACTGGAGCCTGACCATGCCAACCCCGCGTTTCATTCAGATTCACACCTTGCACACCTACCCGGCCGCACTCCTCAATCGTGACGATGCAGGGCTTGCCAAACGTCTGCCATTGGGCAACGCCGTCCGTACCCGGATCTCTTCGCAGTGCCTGAAGCGACATTGGCGGGTAGTGGAAGACCGGTTCGCCCTGTCTTGCCTGGACGTGCCGATGGCGATTCGCTCGCGTGGCACCCTGGAATTGATCAGCAAACGGATTCAGGAAAGCGGGGTCTCGGAGACCATGGCTCAGGCCGCCGCCGAAGCCATGCGGGATGCTGGTTTGCTGGACAAGGGGGGCAAGGAAAAGAAGGGCGACGACGCTTTGAAAACCGGCCAAGCAGTGTTGCTGGGCAAGCCTGAAATCGACTATCTCGTTAGGCGCTGCGTCGATCTTGCGAGTGATGGCGTCGAAGAAAAAGGGTTCAAGGAATTGATCACCCTATGGCTGAAGGGCAAAGACGAAAAGAGAAATATCGAGGCCCTCAAGCACGGCAGTGGTCTGGAGTCCGCCCTGTTTGGTCGCATGGTGACATCGGACGTGCTGACCAGTCGCGAGGCAGCCGTTTACGTCGCGCATGCCTTCACCGTCCACCAGGCGCAGGTGGAGAACGACTATTTCACGGTGGTGGACGATCTTCTGCAGGATGCCGGGGAATTGGGCTCAGCGGGCATCTTCGACACCGAACTCGCCTCTGGCCTTTACTATGGCTATGTCGTAGTGGATGTGCCGCAACTCGTTCAGAACTTGGAAGGCGAGGACTTCAACGAATGCTTCGCATCCGGCACCCCAGCCGATCGTCGTGTCCTTGCCGGGCAGGTCGTACAGCATCTGCTGCATTTGATCGCTACCGTCAGCCCAGGTGCCAAACGCGGTTCCACCGCGCCTTTCGACTGGGCCAAGTTCATGCTCGTTGAAGCCGGCGACTGGCAGCCCCGCAGTCTGGCCGGAGCCTTCCATGATGCACTGCCGCTCAGTGGGAGTGGCGGCACCATTCGCGAGCGAACTGTCGACCGTCTGACCAAGGAAATCGCCGCCATGGACGATGCGTATGGGGCGCCTCTGTCACGCCGTTTTCTTGCCATTGACCAAGAGGTGCAAGTCCCCGGCGCCGAGCGACTGAATTTGGCCAGCCTGGCAGATTGGGCAAAGGAAATCATCGAACAAGGGGCGTGCTGAAATGCCTCGCCATCTCTTGATGCGACTGGAGTCACCGTTGATGGCCTTTGGCGGTGAGACCATCGACAACTACGGGGTGATTCGCGATTTTCCCGCGCTGTCCATGGCCACGGGTCTGTTGGCCAATGCTCTGGGCTATCGGCGGGAAGAAAGCGAATCGCACGATCGTTTGCAGGCCCGTTTGCTGGTGGGCGCACGGCTGGATGGTGACGTGCAGCGGCTGACCGATTTTCAGACCGCGCAACTGGGCAAGGATGACAAAGGCTGGACGACCTGGGGAGTTGCCGAGGAGCGTCGCGGAGGGGCAGATTCCTACAAATCGCCTCATCTCCGCTACCGCGACTACCACGCCAGCCTGAATGTCCTCGTCGCCCTGCGCCTCGAGCCTGCTGCCGAATCCCCGACGCTCGATGATCTGGCGCAGGCTCTCGATCATCCGGCTCGCCCGCTTTTCATTGGCCGCAAGACCTGCCTGCCCAGTCGACGCGTCTTCGCTGGCTGGCATGAAGCCGAAAGCGTCCTCGCTGCCCTGCAAACGGCGCAGTTGCCCGACAAGGCCAAGCACCTGCGGGTGCAGTGGCCGGAAGGCGAGGGCATCCTTGCCGGCGATCGCTCTCTGGACCTGTGCGACGAGCGCAACTGGATGAGCGGCGTCCATGGCGGTTGGCGGCCTGTGCGCGAAGGTCACTTCGTCTTGCCGGGATCCCCGACATGAGCCTTCAGCTATTGCGTCTGCAGCCGGCTCCCACTGCCTTGGCCCTTTGGGCCACCCGCTGTCGGCTGTTGTCGCCGGATGGCGATTTCGGCTATGCCTTGCATGCCTTGCTCAGCGAAGCTTTTGGCGATCTGGCGCCGAAGCCCTTCCATTATCTGGGCGGGCGGCAAGGTTTGCTGGCTTACACCGCGGCCGACCTGGAGATGCTGCGCCTGAACGCCAGCCTCGCACCACCGGACGTGGCTCGGGCACTCGGGTTGGATCATCTGGATGCACGCCCGTTTCCTACAGCTTGGCGGACAGGACAGCGGTTGGGTTTCGAGGCGCGGGTTCGTCCGGTGGTGCGTGGCAAGGATGGGCGAGAGAGGGATGCCTATCTACATGCTGTGGAGGGCACGGTCGACACCGGGCAAGTCGGTGTAGACGGCAGCATCGCCGAGCGCACCGCGATCTACAGTGACTGGCTGGCAGCGCAGTTTGCGTTCGATGGCGCTGCGCAGATTGCGGAAGCGCACCTCGACTCCTTCCGGCTCACTCGCGTTCTGCGTAAAGCGGGGAGCGGCGAAAACGGCAAGCGGAAGACGACGAACAACGCCGGCCCGGATGTCGTCTTCAAGGGTCACTTGCAGGTGAGAGACCCGCCAGCCTTCAACCGTCTGCTGGGACGAGGAATCGGTCGGCACAGGGCTTTCGGCTTCGGCATGTTGCTGCTTAGGCCGGCCGGGTCATGCTGAAGGGACGGCTCGGGCTGGAAACGGCCCGTGTTCCGCATGTCGACCGGCACGGCCTGATCTGGCTTGAGCGCGGCGAACTCTGCGTCATCGATGGCTGCCTGCATTTCATGGCCGGCAAGGACTCGCTGACTCCCTACATCCTGCAGGTGCCACATCAGGCCGTATCCATGATCCTGCTCGGGCCGGGCAGCAGCGTCACCCACGATGCCCTGCGCTTGCTCGCGCGGCATGGCACCTTGATGGCGGCAGTGGGGCAGGATGGAGTTCGAACCTATACCGCCCCCCCATTGTTGCCGGATCGCTCCGATGTCGCCAGGCGCCAGGCTGAACTGTGGGGAAGCCCCCGCCGACGCATCAGCGTTGCCCGGCACATGTATGCGCTGCGTTTGGGCGAGGTTCTCCCGCACCGTGATCTGGACACCTTGCGAGGAATCGAAGGTGCCAGAGTCAAGGCGATCTATCGTCTGATGGCGGAGAAATATGGCATTTCCTGGGAAGGCAGGCACTACGACCGCAACAACCCGGGAGCGGCAGACATGCCAAATCAAGGCATCAATCATGCGGCAACCGCGGTGCAGGGCGCAGCAGCCATAGCCGTGCAGGCATTGGCTGCGATTCCTCAACTTGGTTTCGTCCATGAGGATTCAGGACAGGCATTTGTGCTTGACATCGCCGATCTTTTTCGGGACACGGTCACCCTTCACATCGCCTTCACCGCGGCGAAGAAATCTATCAATGGCGACGAAACCACCATCGACCGCCTTGTCCGCCGGGAGGCGTCCACCGTATTTCGCAAGCAAGATGTCATCGCCAGCATGATCGACAAGATCAAGCTCGTACTACGGACGGAGGAAAACGATGGCACTGGTAGTAATAGTGACGCGTGATGTTGCCTATCGATACCGAGGCTTCCTGGCGTCGGTTATGCTCGAGGTCGCGCCAGCCGTGTACATCTCGCCCCGTATGAGTCCGGCAGTCAGGGGCCGCGTTTGGGACACCTTGTCGAGCTGGTTCTCGGCCGAGCCGCAAGGTAGTGTCGTCGTTGTCTGGCGCGATCTGAATGAAACCGGGGGTGTTGGGATCAAGACGCTGGGTGAGCCGTCGAAGGAGCTTGTCGAGGTTGACGGCCTCTGGCTGGTGAAACGGATGGTATAAAGTGCTCTTTAACAAAATGAATCGATGTTGAGGTTTTCTCTTGTAGTTCATAGGGCTACCTACAAGAGTTTCCCCCGCGTCAGCGGGGATAGGCCCCACGCCGTGACGGAAGGGCTGATCACGAAATGGTTTCCCCCGCGTCAGCGGGGATAGGCCCGCGCGGCATGGCCTGGCGCATGGGCTTGGCGGGTTTCCCCCGCGTCAGCGGGGATAGGCCCCCATCGCTCCAGGCGACACGCCGCAAGCGGCGGTTTCCCCCGCGTCAGCGGGGATAGGCCCACGCGGCCATCGAATTCGGTGGTCTTGCCGCCGTTTCCCCCGCGTCAGCGGGGATAGGCCCTGTGCTGGCGCGTGAAGTCGCAGCCCATTGGCGTTTCCCCCGCGTCAGCGGGGATAGGCCGCAAAGCCACAATCTTTTCTGACGGCCACCCGGGTTTCCCCCGCGTCAGCGGGGATAGGCCCCGGCGTGTTCGAATTCAATGGTCTTGCGCTCGGTTTCCCCCGCGTCAGCGGGGATAGGCCCGCCTGCCGGCTGGCCTTGCGCATCGGGCTCGGGTTTCCCCCGCGTCAGCGGGGATAGGCCCGGGCGGCCCATACCGGTGACGCCCTTGGTAGGGTTTCCCCCGCGTCAGCGGGGATAGGCCCCTTCCCGGCGCATGTCGTCGGCACCTGACTAGGTTTCCCCCGCGTCAGCGGGGATAGGCCCTTTTCGATCACTTCCTGGCCTTGCACGGCAAGGTTTCCCCCGCGTCAGCGGGGATAGGCCTCAGCCCCTACGAGCGCACCGACGACCCGATTGGTTTCCCCCGCGTCAGCGGGGATAGGCCCTTTGGGCGCAAGGATGACGCCGAACGAGAAGTGTTTCCCCCGCGTCAGCGGGGATAGGCCCTGGGCCGCCGGAATGGAGGCGACGCTTTACCTGTTTCCCCCGCGTCAGCGGGGATAGGCCCGCGCGGCATGGCCTGGCGCATGGGCTTGGCGGGTTTCCCCCGCGTCAGCGGGGATAGGCCCCTCGGGCGGTGCACGTTGGTGTGTCTCGGATGGTTTCCCCCGCGTCAGCGGGGATAGGCCCCAAGGCTGATGGGCTGCTGTGCCGACTCCCCGGTTTCCCCCGCGTCAGCGGGGATAGGCCCGCAGAGCTAAGTGGCCGGCCGCTTGCGGACGGGTTTCCCCCGCGTCAGCGGGGATAGGCCCGCCCGGAGCAATCCGGGCTCACATTTGGATAGTTTCCCCCGCGTCAGCGGGGATAGGCCCATCCTGTGCAAGCGGGCGTTTGTCGGCTGGTGGTTTCCCCCGCGTCAGCGGGGATAGGCCCAGATTATTTCCGCGCGCAAAGCGGCCGGGCTAGTTTCCCCCGCGTCAGCGGGGATAGGCCCACATGAAAGCGACTCAGATGAATGAATATCCAGTTTCCCCCGCGTCAGCGGGGATAGGCCCCACGGCGACGACCGGGGCGGGCAGCATACCGAGTTTCCCCCGCGTCAGCGGGGATAGGCCTTCGCGAAGCCTCCACGAGTAACCGGCGTGTTCGTTTCCCCCGCGTCAGCGGGGATAGGCCCCACAGGAGAACGAGATGAGCGAATTATTGAAAGTTTCCCCCGCGTCAGCGGGGATAGGCCCGAGGTTCCCATGCTGGCGTCGTCGATGACGGCGTTTCCCCCGCGTCAGCGGGGATAGGCCCGGCGCCCGTTAGCTATGGGTGTTATTCGGGCAGTTTCCCCCGCGTCAGCGGGGATAGGCCCTTACCACTGCCCCAAGGTGGCGAGCTTGCGCGGTTTCCCCCGCGTCAGCGGGGATAGGCCCTGGCGGTAGCTCAAGGTTTCCTTGATGGCATTGTTTCCCCCGCGTCAGCGGGGATAGGCCCGCTCTGGCGGGAAGGTCGCGATCTCCGCCAGAGTTTCCCCCGCGTCAGCGGGGATAGGCCCGAGTGGGATGCTTCCTACGCTATCAGTCGTTGGTTTCCCCCGCGTCAGCGGGGATAGGCCCAGCCAAGCCAACCCACTCCAACAGCTTGCGCCGTTTCCCCCGCGTCAGCGGGGATAGGCCGCATGCAGCGCGTGGCGCAGCAGGTGATCTCAGGTTTCCCCCGCGTCAGCGGGGATAGGCCCCCGTAGCCCATCAGCCGAAAATCCTTCTTCGCGTTTCCCCCGCGTCAGCGGGGATAGGCCCCAGACCGGCCGCCGGTGGTGGTGGTGGCGGTTGTTTCCCCCGCGTCAGCGGGGATAGGCCCGGGGCCGCTGTGCGGTCCGACACATAGGCCCGGTTTCCCCCGCGTCAGCGGGGATAGGCCCCGCCCCATGAACAGCGAAGACGGGCAGATGGAGTTTCCCCCGCGTCAGCGGGGATAGGCCTTTGCGAAGCGTCAGGCTACCCGTGCCTGAACAGTTTCCCCCGCGTCAGCGGGGATAGGCCCCGATAGACGGCCACGATGCGCGAGGCCCATACGTTTCCCCCGCGTCAGCGGGGATAGGCCGAACGGGGACCGGGCTGGCTACGCGTCAAGCTGGTTTCCCCCGCGTCAGCGGGGATAGGCCCTTACCATTGCTTTCGCGCTTGCGCACCGACCAGTTTCCCCCGCGTCAGCGGGGATAGGCCCCAGGAGTCTACGTGATGAGTGCAGCAGTTCAGGTTTCCCCCGCGTCAGCGGGGATAGGCCCCGCCGTAGCAGGCTGATGTGCCCGTCGCACTCGTTTCCCCCGCGTCAGCGGGGATAGGCCCATCTCTTGGGAGCAAATCCGCAATCCGTCGTCGTTTCCCCCGCGTCAGCGGGGATAGGCCCACCCGGTCTAGTCTTTCCCGTTTGAGATACTCGTTTCCCCCGCGTCAGCGGGGATAGGCCCGGATAGGCCGCTCACGACTGCCGAGTATGTCGGTTTCCCCCGCGTCAGCGGGGATAGGCCCGAGTTCGCCAAGTCTGCCGCGCAGAATATCCAGTTTCCCCCGCGTCAGCGGGGATAGGCCCGAGTCCGGCCGCCCGACGCGCTGCTCATACGGGTTTCCCCCGCGTCAGCGGGGATAGGCCCCTCAAGGCGCAGATTGCCGCGCTCGAGGACAAGTTTCCCCCGCGTCAGCGGGGATAGGCCCCTGGGGCGAGACAGGAGAACGAGATGGCGATGGTTTCCCCCGCGTCAGCGGGGATAGGCCCGCTTACCGTAAGCGTCAGAGTAAAGACAAGACGTTTCCCCCGCGTCAGCGGGGATAGGCCCGAGATTGTCGAAGCCGCAGCGATGCCGGCGCCGTTTCCCCCGCGTCAGCGGGGATAGGCCCAAGACGGCGCCCGCACAGGCCCCGGACAACCCGTTTCCCCCGCGTCAGCGGGGATAGGCCCTTTGGCGATCCAGATGCGACTTTGACGAATCCGTTTCCCCCGCGTCAGCGGGGATAGGCCCCTCGCCGCACTTCCGCCACCAGCCACCAGCCTGTTTCCCCCGCGTCAGCGGGGATAGGCCCTCGCCCTCAACACTGACGAAAACCCCGTTAACGTTTCCCCCGCGTCAGCGGGGATAGGCCCGGCGGACGCGAAGCGCTGCACCACTATTTGGTGTTTCCCCCGCGTCAGCGGGGATAGGCCGCAAAGCCGGTTACGTCAGCGGTCTGCGCTACTGTTTCCCCCGCGTCAGCGGGGATAGGCCCGCTGGCGTAACCGGCCTTGCGCCTGGAAAGGAGTTTCCCCCGCGTCAGCGGGGATAGGCCGTGACGTTGACGCCAGACTCGGATCGGGCCGCCGTTTCCCCCGCGTCAGCGGGGATAGGCCCGGCTGCTGCAAAGTGCTCGGTCTCGCACTCGAGTTTCCCCCGCGTCAGCGGGGATAGGCCCATGTCGCGCGGCACATAGTCGGTGCCGACAGCGTTTCCCCCGCGTCAGCGGGGATAGGCCCGGGTGCGGCCACTCTCCGCGCTCTTGCAAGTGGTTTCCCCCGCGTCAGCGGGGATAGGCCCATTTGGTCAAGCGCATCCGCGGCTCGCGCGTAGTTTCCCCCGCGTCAGCGGGGATAGGCCCGAGGTGGCTCTCGACCTGGCCGCCGCCTTCAAGTTTCCCCCGCGTCAGCGGGGATAGGCCCCCGATTGGTGCATACGCTGTTGTCGACGCCATGTTTCCCCCGCGTCAGCGGGGATAGGCCGCGGCGATGTGGGCTAAGGTGGTGCGGAATGCGGTTTCCCCCGCGTCAGCGGGGATAGGCCCTGGATTGCGGCGGTCGAGATTCGGCAGGATTTGTTTCCCCCGCGTCAGCGGGGATAGGCCCCGCCCGTTCCGCTACCTGGAAAACGTCAGCGCGTTTCCCCCGCGTCAGCGGGGATAGGCCCGTGCTTGGCTCCGCCGGCATTCGCCTGCAGATGTTTCCCCCGCGTCAGCGGGGATAGGCCCACGCGACAGGGCGAATCGACTTGATGGTTGCCGTTTCCCCCGCGTCAGCGGGGATAGGCCCCATTCCAGGCCATCCCCCTCCATGCCGTGGAAGTTTCCCCCGCGTCAGCGGGGATAGGCCCGACATGGGTCGCGCCGACCGAAGACGAAGAGCGTTTCCCCCGCGTCAGCGGGGATAGGCCCCATGCGGAGGCGTAATGATTTACTCCGGCCCAGTTTCCCCCGCGTCAGCGGGGATAGGCCCAGAATATTGCCCCCGACCAAGCCGTCGACCAAGTTTCCCCCGCGTCAGCGGGGATAGGCCCTTACGACTGCCTCCAGCCCGAATCGCTCGGTCGTTTCCCCCGCGTCAGCGGGGATAGGCCCGCGACCGTCTATCCGACAAGTTCAGGCACCAAGTTTCCCCCGCGTCAGCGGGGATAGGCCCGTATCCAGCGGACGATGTCACCATACCCGGCAGTTTCCCCCGCGTCAGCGGGGATAGGCCCCGCCGCCGATCCACCTTTGACCCGCCCGACACGTTTCCCCCGCGTCAGCGGGGATAGGCCCCGAAGGAATGCTGAAAGGGTTTGGCGACGCAAGTTTCCCCCGCGTCAGCGGGGATAGGCCCCTCGAGCTGGACCGCAATCTGGAGTCTGCCCTGTTTCCCCCGCGTCAGCGGGGATAGGCCCGACGCCATCGAGGCGATCGAGGCGCAGATCGGGTTTCCCCCGCGTCAGCGGGGATAGGCCCGTCCGAGCATCGCGGCGTATCAAAGCGCGGGGGTTTCCCCCGCGTCAGCGGGGATAGGCCCTCCACAGCGTAGAAATGCCGCCACCTCCCGGGGTTTCCCCCGCGTCAGCGGGGATAGGCCCGAGGCGATATTGCTGCAAGCCACGGGCACGGCGTTTCCCCCGCGTCAGCGGGGATAGGCCCGGCGGCTGTCGTGGTGTATTTGCCAGGCCAGAGTTTCCCCCGCGTCAGCGGGGATAGGCCCCATGCAAGGTGCTCAGGTATCCCGGCGGGGTTGTTTCCCCCGCGTCAGCGGGGATAGGCCCCCGCACCACGACGACACCAGCTTACTACGGCCGTTTCCCCCGCGTCAGCGGGGATAGGCCCTCGCCCATATCGGTATCTGTCCAGAGCGCAGCGTTTCCCCCGCGTCAGCGGGGATAGGCCCTGCTGCGGGATCATCGCGTCGGCACGCCCGGCGTTTCCCCCGCGTCAGCGGGGATAGGCCCTGTACGGTCGGGGGTGCTGGATATATATCGAGGTTTCCCCCGCGTCAGCGGGGATAGGCCTTGCGGACACCTGCACGCGCTGCGCCGCCGACAGTTTCCCCCGCGTCAGCGGGGATAGGCCCTCGGGATACATCGTAGTCGATACGCTCAGGGTGTTTCCCCCGCGTCAGCGGGGATAGGCCATACTGCAATGGCGCCTCGCCGACGCCCCGAAAGTTTCCCCCGCGTCAGCGGGGATAGGCCCCGCTGGCGCCGATCGCGACGACCACGCCAGCGGTTTCCCCCGCGTCAGCGGGGATAGGCCCCGTCGATCGCGACATCAGCACCGACACGGACCGTTTCCCCCGCGTCAGCGGGGATAGGCCCCAGACGACGCTGTACCTCAAAATCTACCAGCTGTTTCCCCCGCGTCAGCGGGGATAGGCCCAGCGACCACGCGCTAAACCCTCTCGACCGCAAGTTTCCCCCGCGTCAGCGGGGATAGGCCCCCGGCCGGCACGAGGTCGGTCGTGGTTTCCGTGTTTCCCCCGCGTCAGCGGGGATAGGCCCACCAGCGTGGCGCCGGTGGTCAAGAAGGGCGCGTTTCCCCCGCGTCAGCGGGGATAGGCCCGTCCGACGCGAAACGCCCATACACCACATTTGGTTTCCCCCGCGTCAGCGGGGATAGGCCCAAGAGTGCTGGTTCCACACTTGCGACAAGGACGTTTCCCCCGCGTCAGCGGGGATAGGCCCGGTGCATCAGCCTCCGACACCGGCAGCCAAGAGTTTCCCCCGCGTCAGCGGGGATAGGCCCGGCCCTACCCTCCGGGCGTCTATTCCATCTGCGTTTCCCCCGCGTCAGCGGGGATAGGCCCCAGGGGCATAACACCACCATGTCGCCCTGCTGGTTTCCCCCGCGTCAGCGGGGATAGGCCCGGCAGGACCGATAGACGCCCCTTGACCCAATCGTTTCCCCCGCGTCAGCGGGGATAGGCCCTTCGGCGGCGAGTCAGTAAATGGCGGATCGGCGTTTCCCCCGCGTCAGCGGGGATAGGCCCAACTCGGGACTTACTTCGACCACGCGCCGGACGTTTCCCCCGCGTCAGCGGGGATAGGCCCCGAAAAAAAGGCGCGTTAGACTCGATTTTTGAGTTTCCCCCGCGTCAGCGGGGATAGGCCCGAACTGCACCCGACGGCCGTCGAGATTTTCGAGTTTCCCCCGCGTCAGCGGGGATAGGCCCGGCGCGGAGCTTCTCGAGGTCGCCGAGCTTGGGTTTCCCCCGCGTCAGCGGGGATAGGCCCGATAAGCAGCGGCGCGTCCTGCTGGCCATGGCGTTTCCCCCGCGTCAGCGGGGATAGGCCCGGGGCGGCTGTGCCGTCCGCACATTGGCGAGGGTTTCCCCCGCGTCAGCGGGGATAGGCCGTCGTGCTGCCGGGCACCAGACCGGCAGCGAAAGTTTCCCCCGCGTCAGCGGGGATAGGCCGGTGCCTGGGAAGTGGATCAGGGCTTGACACACGTTTCCCCCGCGTCAGCGGGGATAGGCCCCACGTCACGCTGAATCTCGTCACGCTCGCATCGTTTCCCCCGCGTCAGCGGGGATAGGCCCGGCACCGAGTGGATCAGCAGCGTCGACGGGCTGTTTCCCCCGCGTCAGCGGGGATAGGCCCACCTCGACTACGGCCGCGAGTACGACGCCGGCGTTTCCCCCGCGTCAGCGGGGATAGGCCCTCCTGATGCATTAGTGACCACGGTATAGAGTGGTTTCCCCCGCGTCAGCGGGGATAGGCCCTCGCACACAGCCTCAATTCGGCCGATCCGCGCGTTTCCCCCGCGTCAGCGGGGATAGGCCTCAAGCCGGCGGCGGAGATGACACCGCCCAGCGGTTTCCCCCGCGTCAGCGGGGATAGGCCCCGCCTTCTCGCTGGGCGGTGTCATCTCCGCCGGTTTCCCCCGCGTCAGCGGGGATAGGCCCAGCGCATTGGCGGTGGCCTCCTTGGCCGACTGGTTTCCCCCGCGTCAGCGGGGATAGGCCATCGACCGACCTTGGCGAGACGTGGACGACGGTGTTTCCCCCGCGTCAGCGGGGATAGGCCCTACTTCTACGACACCGGCCCGTTCGGCTTGGCGTTTCCCCCGCGTCAGCGGGGATAGGCCCTACTTCTACGACACCGGCCCATCCGGCTTGGCGTTTCCCCCGCGTCAGCGGGGATAGGCCTTGTGCACTCAGAGGAACACGTCATGCCCAAGGGTTTCCCCCGCGTCAGCGGGGATAGGCCCGTAGAAGTAACCGGCAAGCCCCGCTAGGTGCTGTTTCCCCCGCGTCAGCGGGGATAGGCCCGCGCCTCCTCTTCCTCGTCGTGCCGACGAAATGTTTCCCCCGCGTCAGCGGGGATAGGCCGCGGCATAATTACCTGACTCCAGAGCAAGTTGAGTTTCCCCCGCGTCAGCGGGGATAGGCCCCTGGGGCGCCTGCAGTACGCCGCCAAGCTCTCGTTTCCCCCGCGTCAGCGGGGATAGGCCCATGATCGCCGAGCACACTGAGCCGCTGGAGCCGTTTCCCCCGCGTCAGCGGGGATAGGCCCGGCCTGGCGATCGCTACCGGACAAGGCTGCTCGTTTCCCCCGCGTCAGCGGGGATAGGCCCTCTCTGGCTACCTGCGCAAGCAACCAGGCTGGTTTCCCCCGCGTCAGCGGGGATAGGCCCACCGCCGAGCGCCTGGCGCACCTGGTGCGGCAGTTTCCCCCGCGTCAGCGGGGATAGGCCCGAACGCATCCGGCGCGCGCACTACGTGCGAGAGTTTCCCCCGCGTCAGCGGGGATAGGCCCGCCGGGTCTGCGGGGAAGTGCAGGTAGCCAGGGTTTCCCCCGCGTCAGCGGGGATAGGCCCAAAATGACCCAGCCAAAAATGATTGCCGCTCTGTTTCCCCCGCGTCAGCGGGGATAGGCCCACGAGGCATCTCGCAAAGCTGCGCTTAAAGCCGTTTCCCCCGCGTCAGCGGGGATAGGCCCAAGGTGGCGCGGCCAGCGGCCCACGCGGCCGTGTTTCCCCCGCGTCAGCGGGGATAGGCCCCAGCAGGAGCAGCTTGGGAAATCCGCGCGCGTGTTTCCCCCGCGTCAGCGGGGATAGGCCCCTCTACACCGACCAGACGCTGTCGACGCTGATGTTTCCCCCGCGTCAGCGGGGATAGGCCCGAGGTCGGCATTCTCGAAGGGCACAATTCTGCGTTTCCCCCGCGTCAGCGGGGATAGGCCCCAGCAGTGGCCAGCCACGCAGGACGTGCCCAAGTTTCCCCCGCGTCAGCGGGGATAGGCCCGGTGACGGAAGTTCAGGACATACCGGGCAAGCGTTTCCCCCGCGTCAGCGGGGATAGGCCCCGACCCGTCCGGGCAGTCTATCCACTTCTCCGGTTTCCCCCGCGTCAGCGGGGATAGGCCCGATGTAGGCCAGGCCACGCCAGGCCGGCGCGTGTTTCCCCCGCGTCAGCGGGGATAGGCCGTGCCGAAGGTCGGCGATGTAGCGCCGAATGGTGTTTCCCCCGCGTCAGCGGGGATAGGCCGTGTGGCCACTGCGGGGTATATCTCGGGTGGCAGTTTCCCCCGCGTCAGCGGGGATAGGCCCCATCGACGACGGCCAGCGCCTGGTCGAACAGTGTTTCCCCCGCGTCAGCGGGGATAGGCCCGGTGGGCGAGATTCGCGACTCGCGGCCGTTGCGTTTCCCCCGCGTCAGCGGGGATAGGCCCCGCAGCACGGGCAGGGCTCGCAGCGCTGCGAGGTTTCCCCCGCGTCAGCGGGGATAGGCCCGTCGTCCGGCTTGTGGGATTCGGCAGTATGGGGTTTCCCCCGCGTCAGCGGGGATAGGCCGCCAAGGGTCGAGGGCTTGGCGTATACCGCACCGTTTCCCCCGCGTTAGCGGGGATAGGCCCCGGGCGACAGTCTCGCCCCCGGCTGACCTACAGTTTCCCCCGCGTCAGCGGGGATAGGCCCCGGGCGTGCCCGAAGTCGTCGAGAGATGCTTAGGCGCTGCGGGGCCTGCCGCGTTCGCTGTAGTAGATCGCGGCCTCGTCGAGTTCGGCCAGCGCCGGCGGCAGGATGACGATTTTCATGTCGGCCGGTGGCTGGCGATTCTGGCGCGGGTCTGCGCAATGGCTTCGTCGATATCAACGGTGCCAATCTCACCGCGGTCGAAAGCGTCGGCTCTGCGCTCGAGTTCTTCCTGCCACGCGGCCAGGATTTCGTCGTCCTCCGCGAGGCTGGCGAGCAGGCGTTCAGCGAGATGGACGCGGTCGGCGGTAGCCAGTTGCAAGGCCGCGGCTTCAATGTCTTCAAGGGGTGAGGCAATCATGATTCGATCCTCCAGTGTGCTTGCTGCAATGCTAACTCATGCACTTTGGCGATGCCGTATCCAGCGCGAAGCCAATGCTCGCCGAGCCGCTCGAGCCGACTGAGATTTCCGCCCTGCAGCAGTGGAGCTACTGCCCGCGTCAGTGCCCCTGGATCCACTTCGAGCGGGTGTTCGAGGACAACCTTCTCACTGAGCGTGGACAGGCATTGCACAAGCGGGTCGATGATCCGGGCTTCGAGGTGCGCGACGGGCTGAGGGTGGAGCCCGCTTTGCCGATTTTCTGCGATCACCTCAAAGCTCCGGATGTCATGTCGCTCGCGCTGCCAGATGCTCGGCTTGTCGCGCGGTGAGTGTCAGTGCAGCCCGGTCTCGTCGGTTTCCTGAACTGCGTTGGCGAGCAGCCGTATCCAACGCTCGCGCCCGTCCTTGCCCGCCTTCCAATTCCTGACTTCAGCGTGGAATCGCGCCTCCTGGATCGCCAGCGGCGCTCCGCTCACACCTCTATCACCAACTCGCTTTCGATTGCGACTGGGTTCCGACAGGCGGTGTTTTCTCGACAGCACCCCCTATCCGTCGATGCCGGTCAATTCAGTGCGGAGCGAACCGGAAGCGAATACCGATTGCCCGAGAAAGCAGTAGGCGGCTATAATGCTCGGCTTTTTCCACCTTGCTCCACCGTTCGCATGCCGGGGGGCTTCAACCATAGGGAGTGTTCATGCGCCATTACGAAATTGTTCTGATCGTCCATCCGGACCAGAGCGAACAGGTGCCGGCGATGATCGACCGGTACAAGACGCTCATCGCTTCGCGTGCCGGACAGATTCACCGTCTCGAGGACTGGGGTCGGCGCCAGTTGGCCTATCCGATCCAGAAGCTGCACAAGGCGCATTACGTCCTGCTCAACATCGAGTGCGACAACACGACGCTGGCGGAACTCGAGCACGGCTTCAAGTTCAACGACGCCATCCTCCGTCACCTGACGATCAAGACCAAGCGCGCGGTCACGACGCCTTCGCCGATGATGAAGGACGAGAAGTCGAAGTCGATGCTGGAAGTCCGCGAGCCGGCGCCGGCTGAACCTGCTGCGCAGCCGGCCGCCTGATTCTCGAGGCTCTGCTGAACCGCGTCGAGCTCAGTGGGATCCTGATCGAGCGCAAGGCTTTGCGCTTTACGCCGGCCGGCGTACCAGTCACGGAATGCCTTATCGGGCATCAATCAGAGCAGATCGAAGCGGGTAGCCCACGGCGTGTCGAGTGTGAAGTCCAGGCGATTGCCTTGGGTCCGACGGCGCGCTGGCTGCAGGCGGCGACCCCGGGGGCCGCGCTCCAGCTGACGGGTTTTCTCGCTGCCAGGAGCCGCAACAGCAAGCAGCCAAGACTGCATGTAATTACGATTGAATTTGTCGAAGGAAATCAAGATGGCAAGGTTCTTCAAGAAGAAGGATGACAAGAACGTCAAGAAACGTGGTAGCGGTCTGTTCAAGCGGCGCAAGTTCTGCCGCTTCACCGCGGAGAAGATGGAGGAGATCGACTACAAGGATGTCGATCTGTTCAAGGAGTATGTGGCCGAGAACGCCAAGATCATGCCCGCGCGCCTGACCGGCACCAAGGCCGGTTATCAGCGGATGTTGTCGGTGGCGATCAAGCGCGCTCGCTTCCTGGCGCTGCTGCCGTACACCGACAATCACCAGTAAGCGAGGACAGGACGATGCAAATTATTCTGATGGAAAAGGTCGGCAACCTCGGCAACCTGGGCGATCTGATCAAGGTCAAGGACGGCTACGCGCGCAATTTCCTGATTCCTACGGGTAAGGCCAAGCGGGCGACGCCGGTGGCCCTCAAGGAATTCGAGGCCAAGCGCGCCGACCTTGAAAAGGCGGCCGGCGACAAACTGGCTGCCGCCCAGGCGCGTGCCGAGGAACTGGCCGGTGTCGTCGTCAGGATCGCCCGCAAGGCCGGCGTCGATGGCCGTTTGTTCGGCTCGGTGACCAACTTCGACGTCTCCGACGGCCTGCGCGCGCTCGGTTTCGAGGTCGAGAAGTCGTCCGTGCGCATGCCCGCTGGCCCGCTCAAGACGATTGGCGAGAGCCAGTTGGCGGTTGCCCTGCACGGCGACGTGACGGCGACGATCACGGTGGCGGTTGTTGCCGAACAAATGAAGCTGTAGTTCGCCGATCGGGCGCCGCCTGCCGGTGCCGGGACGAAAGCCTTGCCCGCGGGCAAGGCTTTTTTGCGTCCGGGTGTCAGCAAGGTACGCGCGCGGGGTAAACTTGCGCGCTTGCTCGTCTCGTTTCAGCTAGCGGATTCTTCATGGCCAGGTCGTTCGATTCATCCCTCTCCGAGGACGGGCAGCGCGCGAACAATCGCACGGGGCGGCGCGAGCGCGGTCCACAAGCGGACTCGGTGCTTTCCGAGTTGCGCGTGCCACCGCACTCGCTGGAAGCCGAGCAGTCGGTCCTCGGTGGCTTGCTGCTCGACAATGCCGCTTTCGACAAGATCGCCGATCTGATCGCGGAGGGCGATTTCTACCGCGACGAGCACAGGCGGATTTACCGCCAGATTCGCAAGCTGCTCGAGCGCGGCAAGCCGGCCGATGCGGTGACGGTTGCCGAGAGTCTCGAGCAGGCAGGCGAGGGCAAGGAGACCGGGGGCCTGGCCTACCTGGGTGAACTGGCGGCCAATACGCCGTCGGCGGCGAACATCCGGCGCTACGCCGAGATCGTTCGCGAACGGGCGATTCTGCGGCAATTGGTGACCGCCGGCGACGAGATCGCCGGGAGTGCGCTGAACCCGCTGGGTCGCGACCCGAAGACGCTGCTCGACGAGGCCGAGGCGAAGGTTTTCGCGATTGCCGAAGGTGGTTTTCGCCACCAGAGCGGCTTTGTGCACATCAATCCGCTGCTCACGCAAGTGGTCGAGCGCATTCAGGAACTGCACGATCGCGACAATCCGTCGGACATCACCGGCGTGCCGAGCGGCTATCACGACCTCGACGGCAAGACCTCCGGCCTGCAGGGGGGCGACCTGCTGATCGTTGCCGGGCGTCCGTCGATGGGCAAGACCTCGTTCGCGCTGAACATCGCCGAGCATGTGGCGATCGAAGTGGGGCTGCCGGTGGCCATTTTTTCGATGGAGATGGGCGGCACGCAGTTGGCCATGCGGATGCTCTCTTCGGTGGGGCGGCTCGATGCGCATCGTGTGCGTACCGGTCGCCTCAACGACGATGAATGGTCGCGCTTGTCCTTTGCGCTGGGCAAGATGCACGAGGCGCCGATCTATATCGACGAGACGCCGGCGCTCAATCCGATCGACCTGCGCGCGCGCGCGCGCCGTCTGCACCGCCAATGCGGCCAGCTCGGGCTGATCGTTGTGGACTATCTGCAGTTGATGTCGGCGACGTCGCACGGTGAGAACCGGGCTACCGAAATCTCGGAAATTTCGCGCTCACTGAAGGGCCTGGCCAAGGAACTGGGCGTTCCCCTGATGGCGCTCTCGCAGCTTAATCGTTCGCTCGAGCAACGGCCGAACAAGCGGCCGGTAATGTCGGATCTGCGTGAGTCGGGCGCCATCGAGCAGGATGCAGACGTGATCATGTTCATCTATCGCGACGAGGTCTACAGTCCGGATACGCCCGACAAGGGGATTGCCGAGATCATCATCGGCAAACAACGGAACGGGCCGATCGGTACCGTGCGCCTGACTTTTCTGGGCGAGTACACGCGCTTCGAGAATTTCGCCAGTCCGGGTGCCTACTGATCTGGCGGTGCGCCGGGCCCCGCCAGGTTCAGCCGTCGACGCGGCTGGCGGTGACGGTATAGCTGAAGCGAGTGGCGTCGTTGCTGTCGAAGCGGACTCCGGCAGCTTCTGCCTGCGGGAAGACCAGGAAGGGCAGCGTCCTGCCGCTGGCGCCCTGCAGCTTGACGTCCAGGGCGGCGTTGAAGGCGATCCAGTTCATTTCCCAAAAGCCGAACAGCAGCTTTCTGAGGACGACCAGCTTGGCATCGCCATAGGTCAGGCGTTCGTCGTGGATAGACTTGCGAACGTCGGCCGGATCGACTGGAATCCAGCCGTAACCGGGCGTATAGAACTCGGCGCGGCAGTGCTGCGCGGCGCGCAGGTTGCCAACGGCGCCAAGACCGGTAAACAGGCGCGAACTGTCGATGCGCAGCCCGAAAACCGGGCGCGCCGGAAGTCCCATGGATCGGCAAAGGGCGACGAAGAGCAGCGAGATGTCGGCACTTCTGCCGCTCAGTTGACCACTGTCGAGCATCGCTTCGATGTCGCCACGACCGATGCCGCTGGCTGATGGATCGAAAGTGGTGTTTTCGACCACCCAGTCGTAGATCGCCTTGCCCTGTGCGACCGGATCCTTGATCCGGCCGATCGCACGTTCCGCGGTGCGGCGGACGAGTCCGTCGGTGGGGATCAGGTGGGTGGATTGCAGGCAGCGGCGCAGCACTTCGTTGCGTTCGGCGATACTCCCGCGCCGGGTGATGTCGAAATGGCGTTCCTGCTTGGCCACCTGGCTGACGATCTGGAGGTGCGGAGCGGCGACACCTTCCTTCCAGTCGGCGTAGAAGACTTCCATCTCGGCCACCGGGTCGCGATAGATGCCGGCGCTCTCGAAGTTGCCTTGCCAGTTGTGGCTCAGCGTGCGTTGCCAGGGGGTGTCCTTGTACTGCGCCAGCGGCAGCCACAGGCGCACCCTGCCCTTGACGTTGGCGAGTGTCATGACCGAGGTGACGTCATAGGTGCGCCACTGCGGCAGCGGTTCGTCCGGCAGGCTGATGGCGTTGCGTGGTTCGATCGCTACCGGCGGGGGAGGGGTGGCGGCGGCTGGCGCGGGCGTTTCGACGACCGGCCGGTAAGCGTGCCGGCCGCCTTTGCGGCTGCCGGCCCGGCCGCTGCCTCTTGCCTCGGCCTTCGCGCTGCTCTTGCCGCTGGCTTTGCCGCTGCTCCTGCCGCTTGCTTGGCTACCGGGCTTGGCTGCCGATTTGGCGGCAGCCTCCGAGCCGGTCTTCTTCCGGTTGGCGGCCAGTACCGACGACGGAGCCAAGAGCGAAAGCATCGCTGAAGCAGCGAGGAAATGACGTCGTTTCAATCGACTCTCCGGTAAGCGCTTGATCCTTATCGCACGGAGCTGGGAGCATGGATCGGTGGCTAGAAAACGACCGGGCCGTGTCAGAAGACACGGCCCGAAAGCGAAAATTATAGCACTTCGGCGGCGTGGTCCGCGAGGCGCGAGCGCTCGCCCCGCTGCAGGGTGATATGGCCGGCGTGCTGCCAGCCCTTGAAGCGGTCGACGACGTAAGTGAGGCCGGAACTGCCTTCGGTGAGGTAAGGCGTGTCGATCTGCGCGATGTTGCCGAGGCAGATTACCTTGGTGCCGGGGCCGGCGCGGGTGATCAGCGTCTTCATCTGCTTCGGCGTCAGGTTCTGCGCTTCGTCGATGATCAGGAACTTGCTGAGGAAGGTGCGGCCGCGCATGAAGTTCAGCGACTTGATCCGGATGCGGTTGCGAAGCAGGTCGCTGGTGGCCGCACGGCCCCAATCGCCGGCAGTTTCGTCGCTCTTGTTGAGCACCTCGAGGTTGTCTTCCAGGGCACCCATCCACGGTCCCATCTTTTCTTCTTCGGTTCCCGGCAGAAAGCCGATGTCCTCGCCGACCGGCACCGTCACCCGGGTCATGATGATCTCGCTGTAGCGTCGGTTTTCGAGCACCTGGGTGAGCCCTGCCGCCAGGGTGAGCAGCGTCTTGCCGGTGCCGGCCTGGCCGAGCAGGGTGACAAAGTCGATCTCGGGATTCATCAGCAGGTTGAGGGCGAAGTTCTGCTCGCGGTTGCGCGCCGTGATTCCCCAGACGCCATTCTTGGCATGCGTGTAGTCGATGAGCGTCTCGATCTCGGCCGTCGTCCCGGATACCTGGCGGACGATGGCACGCAGGGGCCGTTCTCCTTCCTGGAACAGGAACTGATTGACCAGCAGTTGCGAGCACACCGGCCCCCTCAGGCGGTACACGGTACGCGCCTCCTTCTTCGCGGACTCGATGCCCTGGCCGCAATCGTCCCAGAAGGCGGGCGTCAGCTCGCGCATGCCGGTGTACAGCAGGTCGGTGTCTTCCAGCACCTTGTCGTTGAAGTAGTCCTGCGCCTGCAGCCCGAGGGTGCGGGCCTTGATGCGCATGTTGATGTCCTTGGAGACGAGGATCACCGGACGCTCCGGATGCCGCCGCTGGAGGTGGATGACGACGGCGAGAATCTGGTTGTCGACCTTGGCCGTTGGCAAGCCCGCCGGCAACTCGCTGCTGATCGCCTCGGTCTGCAGGAACAGGCGGCCGCTGGCGAGTTGCCGGGAAGGGCCGTAGAGCGCGATGCCCTGGTCGATAGCGTCGTCGACGCTGTTGACGATGGCGTCGAGCGTACGCGTCACCTGGCGAGCATTGCGGGCGATCTCGGACATGCCCTTCTTGTGGTCGTCGAGCTCTTCCAGGGTCATGATCGGCAGGAAGACGTCGTGCTCCTCGAATCGGTAGACACTGGTCGGGTCGTGCATCAGCACATTGGTGTCGAGGACGAAGAGCTTGGTCGACTTTGCGGCAGCGTCCGGGTCGGCACTGACGGCAGGTTTGCGGGCCATTCTGGGTGGTTTCCCTGGGTTGTGGTGAGGGTCACTTCAGGAACTGAGGATCTGTTCCTCGCCCGCGGGCGGGAGAGGGCGGCGGGGCAGCGGCCCAGCGCTGAGGGCCTTGATCCTCGCGGTGCCTGGCTTGTGCATGCCGGTCAGACCACAGTGGAGGCAGCGCGAAGCTGCATGACGCAGTCGAGGACCGTTTGCGCGTGGCCAGCGACCTTGACGCCCCGCCATTCGTGCCGCAAGACGCCCTTGCCGTCGATGACGAAGGTGCTGCGTTCGATGCCACGCACCTGCTTGCCGTACATGGACTTCAGCTTGATCACGGCGAAGCGCGTGCAGAGCTCTTCCGCGCTGTCGGAGAGGAGATCGAAAGGCAGGTTCTGCCGCGCCTTGAAGTTGTCGTGCGACTTGATGCTGTCACGCGAGATGCCGACCACGATGGCCCCGGTCTTGACGAACTCGGCATGCAGGTCGCGGAATTCCTGCGCCTCGGTAGTGCATCCGGGCGTGCTGTCCTTGGGGTAGAAATAGAGGACGACGGTGCTGCCCCGGCAGGACGAGAGCGTGAAGGTCTGGCCACCTGTCGCGGGCAGGCTGAAGTCGTCTACGGTCTGGTCGATCATGAGCGTCTTTCCGGGTTGGAGAGCCGGATTGTTGTAAGAAAGGGGCCCAGCGGTCAAGCCGCTTGATCCAGCCCCCTGATTCTGAACGACTCGGTACGCCGGGCCGAGGCCGGGTGCGTTCGAGCGTCCGCGTGAGCCGTCGAGGCCTTGCCGCTTTTCCGGTGCGTACGGGAAACGCCAGTCGCCGGGTCAGTCGCCCCGGTAGAGAATGCGATAGATGGCGCCCGCGTGATCGTCGGCGACCAGGAGCGATCCGTCCGGCAGCACCAGCACGTCGGCCGGGCGCCCCCAAGCGGTCTCGCCCTGCAGCCAGCCACTGGCAAAGGTCTCGTACGCAACGGCCCGGTTGCCCTGCAGACGCACCAGCGCAACCCGGTAGCCGATCTTGCGCGAGCGGTTCCACGAACCGTGTTCGGCGATGAAGATCTGGTTGCGGTACTCTGGCGGGAACATCCTGCCGGTGTAGAAGCGCATTCCCAGGGCGGCGACATGCGCTCCCAGTTGCTGCGCCGGCGCGGCAAACTCCCGGCAGTTGCGTCTGGCGCCGAACTCCGGATCGGGCAGGTCGCCGCCGTGGCAGTAGGGATAGCCGAAGTGCATGCCGCCGCGTGGTGCATGGTTGAGCTCGTCGGCGGGCAGGTCGTCGCCGAGCATGTCGCGACCGTTGTCGGTGAACCAGAGTTCGCCGGTCTGCGGATGCCAGTCGAAGCCGACGCTGTTGCGCACGCCGCTGGCAAAGGTTTCGATACGGCTGCCGTCGGGCGCCATGCGCATGATATTGGCGTAGCGCTGGGGGTCGGGTTCGCAGATGTTGCACGGCGCGCCCACCGGTACGTAGAGTTTGCCGTCCGGGCCAAAGGCCATGAATTTCCACCCGTGGTGGGTCTCGCCGGGCAGCCGGTCGGTGACGACCGCTGGTGTCGGCGGATGCTCCAGGCGTCGCTCGATATCGTCGTAACGCAGGATGCGGCTCACCGCCGAGACGTAGAGACTGCCCGCCCGGTAGGCCACGCCGACGGGCAGTTGCAGACCGCTGGCAATGACGGTGACCCGCTGGGCTTTGAAGCTGGCGTCGAAGCTCACCGCATGCACCTTGCCGGCGCGCATCGACCCGACGAAAAGCGTGCCTCCCTTGGCATCGTGCGCCCCGAGCGCCATTTGCCTGGCGTTGTCTACCTGCGCCCAGACCTCGATCGCGAAGCCTGACGGCAAACTGATACGTTCGAGGGGCAAGCGTGCGGCCTGGGTTGACCAGGGCAGAAGGGCAAGCGCCACGGTCAACAGGCGGACGATTCTCCACACGCCACTCGCTCGCCAGGCATGCGGGATGGTGGGCTTGGCGCTGTCGCACTGCCCGGGGTGGGTGTCTGGTGTGTGCTCTGACTGGCTGGATGGGGGCATCGCGATGTCCGGAAGAAGGGTGAGTGGCAACCGGTGGCGGCTGGCGGACGCACGCCGCGCTGCTTGCGCTGGCGGCGGCGTTAGCTCGCCGGTGTCGATCGGTCACTGAGCGACCGTCGCCGATTCCGTGTCACAATGGTCGGCGCGCTCGGCCAGCCATTGCCGGTGTTTCCTGGGCACGGCTTCCTGGTCGAGCTGGGCCGTCAACGCACTCGATACCGCTCACAGACATGTATTATGGGGAAAAACTCAACGCTTGGACTCATCTGGTCGGCGCCGTGCTGGCGGTTGCCGGGGCGATCGTCCTTGTCGTACGGGCAACGCTCGACGGTGATCCGTGGAAGGTGGTCAGCGTCTCCATCTACGGCTTGACGCTGGTTCTTCTGTACAGTTTTTCGGCGCTCTACCACAGCTTTCGCGGGCGTGCCAAGGACATCCTGCGCGCTCTGGATCACCAGGGAATCTACCTGCTCATTGCCGGTAGTTACACACCGTTCTGTCTGGTCACCCTGCGTGGCCCCTGGGGATGGTCGCTTTTCGGAGTGGTCTGGGCACTGGCCGTAATCGGTGGTCTACAGGAAATGTGGCCGATGGGCAAGGCCAGGATCCTCTCCCTGGTCATCTACCTGCTGATGGGGTGGGTGGTCGTGGTCGCGCTCGTACCGCTGTTGCAGACGCTGGGGACCGCCGGCTTCTTGTGGCTGGCGGCAGGCGGCGTGTTCTACACCAGCGGCATCGTCTTCTACGCGCTGGACACGCGATTGACGCACGCGCACGGTGTCTGGCACCTGTTCGTGATGGCGGGTAGTGCGGCGCATTATGTGGCAATCCTCTGTTACGTCCTGTGATCGGTGGCTTCGCCGGCGCTCGCCCGGGCAAGCGCGCTGCAACCGGTGCCTGCAGACGCCTCGAGACCGGGACGCCGCCGGCTCGCCGCTTCGCGCCGGCCTCGCGCCGCACGGGTTCCGACGCTGGCAAGATTGCTGTAGAATTGTGCCCTTTTCGTTCGCGTCGAGGCGCAAGCACGATGCGGGCGCGGAGTCTCGGCGGGTGGTAATGGCAGCGCCTGGGTGGGCCTTTGAGGCTCGCAAGTTCTGCCGAGACCGCTTGCTTTGCGGCTCCTCCGGTTCGGGCGTCTGCCCGGCCCGCGAGGAACGATGTTCGCGTGCCTTCGAACTGGCTGCCGGTGCAGCTTGCTTGCTCGGCAGTGCGGGCTCTCTTGACGAAGCCGGGGTCCGGTCACCTTTTTGCTCGTATCACAAGGATTCTTAATGGAAACTAACGCCGTTAATTCTGACGCACCAGCGATGGATTCTGACGCACCCGCGACGAACGCTCTTGAGCGTCGTCTTGATCTGTCGGTTGACCTCGCGGAACTCGACAAGGAAGTCGACCAGCGCCTGAAGCGCCTTGGCAAGAACATGAAGATGGCGGGCTTCCGGCCAGGCAAGGTGCCGGCCGGCATCGTCCGCCAGCAGCATGGCGAACAGGCTCGCCACGAGGCGCTCGGCGACGCACTTGGGCGTTTGTTCAGCGAAGCCATCACGGCGCAGCAGTTGCGGGTTGCGGGCGGGCCGAGGATCGAGAGCAGGAACACCGGCAGCACGACGCACATCGAATTCTCGGCGGTCTTCGAGGTCTATCCAGAGATCGCATTGAATGATCTGACCGGCGTGACGATCGAGCGCCCGCTGCTCGAGGTGGGTCCCGCGGAGATCGACGGCACGATCGAAATCCTGCGCAAGCAGCGCGTGCGTTATGAACCCGTGGATCGGGCTGCGGCAACAGCCGATCGCGTGACCATCGACTTTCTCGGAAAGAAGGCCGGTGAGCCGTTCCCGGGCGGCCAGGGGACGGACTACCGCTTTGTGCTCGGCGAGGGCAAGATGCTTTCCGACTTCGAGAACGCGGTCATTGGCACCTCGGCAGGGGAGTCCAAGTCCTTCGAGATGACCTTCCCGGCAGAGTACTTTGCCAAGGATCTGGCCGGACAGTCGGTCACCTTCGATATCACGGTCAAGGAGGTCGGCGCGCCGATCCTGCCGGAGGCAGATGCCGACTTCGCCAAGGGGCTGGGTGTCGAGGACGGCGATATCGTGAAGATGCGTGCCGAGATCGAGGCCAATCTGAAGCGTGAGGTGAAGCGGCGCTTGCAGGCAAAGGTGACTGGACAGGTGATGGACTCGCTGCTGCAGGCCAATCCGATTGACGTGCCCTCCGCGCTGGTCGACAGGGAGGTCGAGCGCTTGATGCAGGTGGCTCGCCAGGACATGGAACAGCGCGGCATGAAGGTCAAGGATCTGCCGATGCAACCCGAGTGGTTTGCCGATCAGGCACGGCGTCGAGTCAGTCTGGGTCTGATTATGGCGGAAGTCGTCAGGGTGCACGGCCTGGAGGCGAAGCCGCAACAGGTGCGGGCGATGGTCGTCGACGCGGCGCAAAGTTACGAGCATCCCGAAGAGGTCGTGCGCTGGTACTATGCACAGCCGGAGCGCCTCGCCGAGTTCGAAGGCGCGGCGGTCGAGGCCAACGTGGTGGACTGGGTCCTGACGCAGGTGCAGGGGGTTGAAAAGCCCGTCGCTTTTGGTGAGTTGATGGGGCAGAACCCCTGAGCAGGCAAGATTGTCGAAACGAGGACGCGAAATGCACATCGAGCACGCAAGCAACTGGAATCCACAGGCACTGGGCTTGGTCCCGATGGTTATCGAGCAGAGCGGTCGTGGCGAACGGGCCTACGATATCTACTCGCGACTGCTCAAGGAGCGAGTGGTTTTTCTGGTGGGCCCGGTCAATGATGTCACGGCCAATCTGGTCGTCGCGCAACTCCTTTTTCTGGAAGCAGAGAACCCGGACAAGGACATACATTTCTATATCAACTCGCCGGGCGGCTCGGTGTCGGCCGGGCTCTCGGTCTATGACACGATGCAGTTCATCAAGCCGGATGTATCCACCCTGTGCATGGGACAGGCCTGCTCGATGGGGGCGTTTCTGTTGGCTGCCGGCACGCGTGGCAAGCGCTTCGCGTTGCCCAACTCGCGGGTGATGATCCACCAGCCGATGGGCGGGTTTCAGGGCCAGGCTTCGGACATCGCCATTCACGCCAAGGAAATCCTCTCCCTGCGCGCCAAACTCAACGAGCTGATGGCTCTCCACACCGGGCAGGAGATCGAACGTATCGAGCGCGATACGGATCGTGACAATTTCCTTTCGGCCCAGGAAGCGGCAGAATACGGACTGATCGACAAGGTGCTGGCCAATCGGGAGGCGATTTGATCCCTGAGTTGGTGCCCGATTTGATCCCGTTTCCAGGCAGTCTCCCCACGGCTTGAGAAGAAGGTAGGTCGACATGACGGAAAAGAAGAGTGGCAGCGAGAAACTGCTCTACTGCTCGTTCTGTGGCAAGAGCCAGCATGAGGTGAAGAAGCTCATCGCCGGGCCTTCGGTGTTCATCTGCGACGAGTGCATCGAGCTGTGCAACGATATCGTTCGCGACGAGATTGCCGGTGACCAGGGCGCCAAAGGCGCCAAGGGCGACCTGCCGACTCCGAAGGAAATCTCCGCGCTTCTCGACCAATATGTGATCGGTCAGGATCAGGCCAAGCGGATTCTGTCGGTGGCGGTCTACAATCACTACAAGCGGCTGCGTCATCACGGTCGCGCGGGTGACGACATCGAACTTGCCAAGAGCAACATTCTGCTCATTGGTCCGACCGGTTCGGGCAAGACCTTGCTGGCGCAGACGCTGGCGCGCATGCTCGACGTTCCCTTCGTGATGGCCGATGCGACGACGCTGACCGAGGCCGGTTACGTCGGCGAAGACGTCGAGAACATCATCCAGAAACTGCTGCAGAAAGCGGATTACGACACCGAGAAGGCGCAGCGCGGGATCGTCTATATTGATGAGATCGACAAGATCTCCCGCAAGTCCGACAATCCATCGATTACGCGCGACGTTTCGGGCGAGGGTGTGCAGCAGGCGCTGCTGAAGATCATCGAGGGCACCGTCGCTTCCGTGCCACCGCAGGGCGGGCGCAAGCATCCCAACCAGGACTTCGTCCAGGTGGACACCACCAACATCCTGTTCATTTGTGGCGGGGCGTTCGACGGCCTGGAAAAAGTCATTCGCAACCGTTCCGATCGCGGTGGTATCGGTTTTGGCGCCGAGGTCAAGAGCAAGGACAACAGCAAGGCGATCGGTGAAGTGCTGCGTGGCGTCGAACCGGAAGACCTGATCAAGTTCGGCCTGATCCCCGAGTTGATCGGTCGGCTGCCGGTGATTGCCACCCTCGAGGAACTCTCCGCCGCGGCGTTGGTGCAGATCCTCATCGAGCCGAAGAATGCACTGGTCAAACAGTACCAGAAGTTGTTCGGCATGGAAGGCGTGGCGCTGGAGATACGCCAGGCGGCGATGCTGGCAATTGCCCGCAAGGCGCTGGAGCGGAAGACCGGCGCACGCGGCCTGCGGTCGATCCTCGAGTCGGTGTTGCTCGACACCATGTACGAACTCCCCGGAATGGAGAATGTCTCAGAAGTGATAATCGACGAGAACGTCATCATCGGCGACGCGCAACCGCTTCTCATCTACGCTGGTCAGCCAAAAGTTTCTGGCGGCAACTGATGTGCTAGCCGCGCCTCGCGGCTTGAAATACTGGTTCATGCCACCATTTGCGGGCATGGACTCTTACCTGAAGGGCACAATCAATGTCTGCAACCCCCAAGCTGGCTAGCGAGCCAGTCGAACTGCCGCTGCTGCCACTACGCGACGTCGTTGTCTTTCCGCATATGGTGATTCCATTGTTTGTCGGACGGCCGAAGTCGATCAAGGCTCTCGAGGTGGCAATGGAGGCGGGCAAGAGCATTCTCCTTGTCGCCCAAAAGTCCGCCGTCAAGGACGACCCCGAGGCGGACGATCTGTACGGGGTGGGCTGTGTGGCCAATATCCTGCAGATGTTGAAGCTGCCCGATGGCACGGTGAAGGTGCTGGTCGAAGGTGCGCAGCGCGCGCGTCTCGAAGCGATCGACGCACGCGATGAGATGTTTTTCGCGCGCGCGCGGCCGGTTGCGGCTGAAGACGGTGTCAATCATGAGGTCGAAGCCTTGCGGCGCGCGGTCATCGCCCAGTTCGATCAGTACGTGAAGCTCAACAAGAAGATTCCACCGGAGATCCTGACGTCGATCGCGGGCATCGAGGAGGCGGGACGTCTGGCCGACACGATCGCCGCCCACCTGCCGCTGAAGCTCGATCAAAAGCAGGAAATCCTCGAGATGTTCGATATCCGGGCGCGCATCGAACGCTTGCTCACTCAGCTCGAAGCCGAGATCGATATCCTGCAGGTGGAGAAGCGCATCCGCGGCCGTGTCAAGCGGCAGATGGAAAAGAGTCAGCGCGAGTACTACCTGAACGAGCAGGTCAAGGCCATCCAGAAGGAACTCGGCGAAGGTGAGGACGGCGCCGACCTTGACGAACTCGAGAAGAAGGTCAAGGCGGCCGGCATGAGCAAGGAGGGGCTCGCCAAGGTGCAGGCCGAACTCAGGAAGCTTCGGCTGATGTCTCCGATGTCCGCCGAAGCAACCGTGGTGCGTAATTTCATTGAAACGCTGAGCGGCCTGCCGTGGCGCAAACGTACGCGAACCAGCAAGGACCTGGCAGCGGCCGGGAAGATCCTGGATGCGGATCACTGGGGTCTGGAGAAGGTCAAGGAACGGATCATCGAGTACCTCGCCGTGCAGCAACGTGTCGACCGTCTCAAGGCGCCGATTCTTTGCCTGGTCGGTCCTCCCGGCGTCGGCAAGACTTCGCTCGGCCAGTCGATAGCGCGCGCCACCGGTCGCAAGTTCGTGCGCATGAGTTTGGGCGGCGTGCGCGACGAGGCCGAAATTCGCGGCCATCGGCGGACCTACATCGGCTCGATGCCCGGCAAGATCCTGCAGAACATGAGCAAGATTGGCGTCAAGAACCCGCTTTTCCTGCTCGATGAAGTCGACAAGATGGGACAGGATTTCCGCGGCGACCCGAGTTCGGCGCTGCTTGAAGTGCTCGATCCCGAGCAGAATTCGACCTTCGTCGATCACTACGTCGAGGTTGAATACGACCTTTCGGAAATCATGTTCGTCGCCACGGCGAACACGCTGAATATTCCGGCGCCGCTTCTTGATCGCATGGAAGTGATTCGCCTGTCGGGCTATACGGAAGACGAGAAGGTCAATATCGCCCAGCGCTACCTGCTGCCAAAGCAGATGAAGAACAATGGGCTGAGGACCACTGAACTGACGGTGGCGGAGAGCGCGCTGCGCGACATTGTTCGCTACTACACGCGTGAAGCAGGCGTACGGTCGCTCGAACGCGACATCTCCAAGATTTGCCGCAAGGTGGTGAAAACGCTGCTGTTGAGGAAGAGCCAGACCAAAGTGGCGGTCAGTGCGCGCAACCTCGACAAGTTTCTCGGTGTGAGGCGCTACAATTTCGGCGTTGCCGAGCGCGAGAATCAGGTGGGGCAGGTGACGGGTCTGGCGTGGACCGAAGTTGGCGGCGAGTTGTTGACCATCGAGGCGGTGGTGTTGCCGGGCAAGGGCAAGACGACGACCACGGGCAAGCTCGGCGAAGTGATGCAGGAGTCGGTCCAGGCGGCGCTTTCGGTAGTGCGGAAGCGTGCCCAGTCACTGGGGATCGATCATGAGTTCTACCAGAAGAGCGATATCCACATCCATCTTCCGGAGGGCGCGATTCCCAAGGACGGACCGTCGGCCGGTGTCGGTATTTGCACGGCACTGGTTTCGGTGCTGACCGGCATACCGGTCTGCTGCGATGTCGCGATGACCGGGGAAATCACCCTGCGAGGCGAGGTGTTGCCGATTGGCGGGCTCAAGGAAAAGCTCCTGGCGGCCGTTCGTGGTGGTCTGGCGAGGGTGCTGATCCCGGAGGAGAATGTTCGGGATCTGGCCGAGATTCCCGATAACATCAAGAACAAGCTGGAGATCATTCCGGTGCGCTGGATTGATCAGGTGCTCGAGTTAGCGCTCGAACGCAAGCCGGAGCCGCTGTCGGTCGAGGCGATTGCCCCGCCTCCGGCGGCTGCCGGCGTCGCGGAAGGCGTTGGCGGGCAGGCGGTGATCACTCATTGAGTGAGCACATGAGGTGGCCGGAGACCAGGCGGACAGGACCTGCCGGTCGCTGACTCTGGCCAAGTGGCAAGGGATGCGCTAGACTCGCGTCTCTCGTGCTTTGGTCACGCTCGGGTGCTTAGCTCAGTTGGTAGAGCGCTAGCCTTACAAGCTGGATGTCGGCGGTTCGAGCCCGTCAGCACCCACCAGAACCGGTGACCAGCGTTCCGAAACGCGTTTGGGAGTGGTAGTTCAGTTGGTTAGAATACCGGCCTGTCACGCCGGGGGTCGCGGGTTCGAGTCCCGTCCACTCCGCCACTGCCGCAAGGCGAACGCAAGTTCGCCTTTTTTGTTTCAGCTTCACTGTTACAGTGAGTCAGCGGGCTACCACCATGTTCTTTGATGCCGTTCGCAACAACAAGAGAGTTGTCCAGGTATTTCTTGCCCTGATTACCTTACCCTTTGCCTTCTGGGGCGTTGACTCGTACGTGCGCAACAGTGGGGCGGGAACCGATCTGGCGAGTGTCGGCGATTCCAAGATCACGCGGCCGCAGTTCGATCAGGCCTGGCGGGTTCAGCAGGATCGCATGCGGCAAGTGCTCGGTGCCAATTTCCGGCCCGAGTCGATGAATACCCCGGAAGCCAAACTGGCGGTCCTCAACTCCTTGGTGGATCAGCGCCTTTTGTTGATCGAGGCGGCGAAAGATCGACTCGCCGTAGGCGACGATCTATTGCGTGAAGTGATCGGCAAGATCCCGGCCTTGCAGGAGAACGGACAGTTCTCGCTGGCTCGCTACCGGGCGGTGCTGGCCGCGCAGGGCATGTCGCAGTCGCAGTTCGAGGCACAGGTTCGTCAGGATCTCACGCTCCAGCAGTTGGTGGCGGCGATTGGTGATACGGGCATCGCCAGCACGACCACGGCCGACGCGATGCTGCGCATACAATCCGAGGAGCGACAGGTTGCGGAGTTGCGATTTTCTCCCGATCAGTTTCTCGAGCGGGTGCAAGTCGATCCGGCCGCCGTGCGGAAGTTCTATGACGACAATGCGAACCGCTTTGAAATTGCCGAGCAGGCAAAGGCCGAGTTCGTCGTGCTGTCTCTCGATGGTCTGCTTGAGAAAGCCAAGGTCAGCGATGCGGAAGTGACGGGTTGGTATGAAAGCCACAAGGATCGCTACCAGCAACCCGAGGAAAGGCGTGCTAGCCACATTCTGATCCTGGCCAACGCGGACGTGGATAGAGAGAAGGCGAGGGCGAAAGCGGAAGAGGTGCTGAAGGAGATCCAGAAGTCGCCGGGCAGATTTGCCGAATTGGCCAAGCAGCACTCCCAGGATCCTGGCTCGGCGGAGAAAGGGGGCGATCTTGGTTTCTTTGGCCGCGGCATGATGGTCAAGGCGTTTGAAGATACCGTCTTCAAGGCCCAGGAGAATGAGGTGTCCGGGCTGGTACAGTCGGAATTCGGCTACCACATCATCAAGGTGACGGGCATCAAGGTTGGCACGCAGCGTGCGTTGGTCGACGTGCGTCCGGAGATCGAAGCGGAACTCAAGCGCCAGGCAGCATCGCGGCAGTTCGCAGAAGCGGCCGAGGCTTTCAGCAATCTGGTTTATGAGCAGCCGGACAGCCTGCAGCCGGCAGCCGATCGCTTCAAGGTGACAATCCAGCAGTCTGGCTGGCTGCCGCGCAACCCGCCTGTAGAGGCTCTGCCGGCGCTCGGCCAGCTGAATAGCCCGAAGGTTCTCGCCGCACTGTTTTCCGAGGACTCGCTGAAGAACAGGCGCAACACGGAAGCGGTGGAGATCGCGCCGAACACGCTTCTGGCGGCACGTGTCATCGAGCATCGACCGGCGACCGTCAGACCGTTCGATACCGTCAAGACGGAGATCGAGGCTAGCCTGAAGACTCAGGAGGCGGCGGCATTGGCGCGCAAGGCTGGTGAGGCGCAACTCGGCCAGTTGCAGCAAGGCGCTGAGAGCAAGGTCGCCTGGGGCCCGGCAAGGGAGGTTTCCCGGATCGAGTCTCGGCAGTTGCCGGCGGTAGCGCTGAAAGCGATCTTCAAGGCGAATGTTGGCAAGCTGCCTGCGTACGCCGGCGCTGAAGTGGGCGGTGGCAACTACGTGCTGTACAAGATCATGCGCGTAAGCCACCCTGAGAAGGTCGACGACAAGAGGCGTGCAGCACTCCAACGGGAGCAGGAAACGATCCTCGCTCAAGAGGACTTCGCTGCCTATCTTGCGGGTTTGCGGCTCCGTTACAAAATCGATATCAACAAGTCGGCGCTCGAGAGCAAGGAACGTTAGGAGTCTGCGTTCCCCTCGACTGGCAGCACAACAAAAAAAACCCCGCCGTAGCGGGGTTTTGTGTGCCCGGCAGAGCGGCCGGGATTGCAGAGCTTACATGTCCATGCCGCCCATGCCACCCATGCCGCCCATGCCGCCCATGCCGCCACCGCCCATAGCTGGTTTTTCTTCAGCCAGTTCGGCGACCATGCAATCGGTGGTGAGCATCAGGCCGGCGATCGACGCAGCGTTCTGCAGTGCGGTGCGCGTGACCTTGGTCGGATCAAGTACGCCCATTTCCACCAAGTCGCCGTACTCGCTGGTCGCGGCGTTGTAACCGAAGTTGCCGGTGCCTTGCAGCACGGCGTTGACGACGACGGAGGGCTCGTCGCCGGCATTGGCAACGATTTCGCGCAGCGGTTGCTCCATGGCCCGCAGCACGATCTTGATGCCGGCCTCCTGGTCGGCGTTGTCGCCCTTCAAGGTTGCCAGGCCCACGCGGGCACGCAGCAGCGCGACGCCACCGCCGGGAACGATTCCTTCCTCAACGGCTGCGCGGGTCGCATGCAGCGCGTCTTCGACGCGCGCCTTCTTCTCTTTCATTTCGACTTCGGTGGCTGCGCCAACTTTAATCAGGGCAACGCCACCAGCCAGCTTGGCGACCCGCTCCTGCAGCTTTTCCTTGTCGTAGTCGCTGGTCGCCGTCTCGATCTGCGCCCGGATCTGCTTGACGCGGGCTTCAATACTAGCGGTAACGCCAGCGCCGTCGATAATCGTAGTGTTCTCTTTGCCGATTTCGATACGCTTCGCCTGGCCGAGGTCGGCGAGGGTGGCTTTCTCGAGCGTCAGGCCGACTTCTTCGGCGATAACCTGGCCTCCGGTCAGGATGGCGATGTCCTCGAGCATTGCTTTCCGGCGATCGCCGAAACCCGGGGCCTTGACGGCACAGGTCTTCAGAATCCCGCGGATGTTGTTCACCACCAGGGTCGCGAGAGCCTCGCCGTCGACATCCTCGGCGACGATCAACAGCGGACGGCTGGACTTGGCGACCTGCTCGAGGATCGGCAGGAGGTCGCGGATGTTCGAGATCTTCTTGTCGAAGATCAGGATATACGGGCTCTCCAGGATCGCATTCTGTTTCTCGTTGTTGTTGATGAAGTACGGGCTCAGGTAGCCGCGATCAAACTGCATTCCCTCGACCACGTCGAGTTCGTTGTTCAGGGACTTGCCGTCCTCGACGGTGATGACGCCTTCCTTGCCCACCTTGTCCATCGCCTTGGCGATGATGTCGCCGATGTCGGCGTCGGCGTTGGCCGAGATCGAACCGACCTGGGCGATCTCCTTGCTGGTCGAACACGGCTTCGAGAGTTTCTTCAACTCCTCGACGGTAGCGATCACCGCTTTGTCGATCCCACGCTTCAGATCCATCGGATTCATGCCGGCGGCAACGTACTTCATGCCCTCGCGGACGATGGACTGGGCCAGCACGGTTGCGGTGGTCGTCCCGTCACCGGCGATGTCGGAGGTCTTCGAGGCGACCTCCTTGAGCATCTGGGCGCCCATGTTGGCGAACTTGTCCTTCAGCTCGATTTCCTTGGCTACGGAGACACCATCCTTGGTGACGGTCGGAGCGCCGTACGAGCGCTCGAGCACAACGTTGCGACCCTTCGGGCCGAGGGTGATCTTGACCGCATCGGCAAGGATATTTACGCCTTCGACCATGCGAGCGCGTGCGGTGTCGCCGAACTTGACGTCTTTAGCTGCCATAGAGATAACTCCTAGATTTCTTTAGTGATTTAGTCGTAAAACAGAAAACGGATGGCGGGGATGACGGGGCGCCTAGGCCTCGATGACGCCCATGATGTCTTCCTCGCGCATGACCAGCAACTCATCCCCGTCAACCTTCACGGTCTGACCAGCGTACTTGCCAAAGAGGACGCGGTCGCCGACCTTTACGGCGAGCGCGCGGACGCTGCCATCTTCGAGTATCTTGCCATTCCCGACCGCGCGAATCTCGCCTTGGTCAGGTTTTTCCGCGGCGGTGTCGGGGATGACGATACCTGATGCGGTTTTGCGCTCTTCTTCGAGGCGTTTGACAATCACGCGATCATGCAACGGGCGAATTTTCATGTAGCTTCTCCTTGGGTTAAGAGCAAAAAAGAACTGTGATCCACAGGTCCAACAGCCATGGGTCGCTAGACTGCTCTGGGTCTGTTAGCACTCAAGGCTAACGAGTGCTAATAATAGCGTCGAGGATCAAAGAATTCAAGCCCTGCCCTAGCCGATTCTGGAATTGCCGTGATGCCGGTTGGTCGTACGGGGTGATTCTTACCACAGCAGCCAGCGTACGAGTCCGTAGCCGCCCTGAGCCGTGCGAGCGCGTGGCGGAGTGGGGTAGTATTCACGTCGCTTGCCGGAGCGGCCGCGCGCTGCCTCGTCGGCGCGGCCAAGGCGGCGACAGCGCACCGGGGCCAGGTGCTGCCAGCCGGTGTCGTTTCGGGACTGTTCCTGCAATCGTGGTTAGGGGGTGGATATGTCTGACATCAAGGATGCGGTTGAAGAGCAACTGTGTTCGGCGTCAAGCGTTCTCAGGCGCATTTGTGATGCTCTGGGTTCCAAGGGCTACCCGATTTGACTATGGCATTTAAGATCGTGAGGATCTTGTGCATGCAAGCGACCAGCGCAACTTTTTTTGGCTTTCCCTTGGCGATCAGGCGCTGATGAAACGCCTTGATCACGGGGTTGTAACGGACGGCACTCAAGGCGGCCATGTATAGCGCGCTACGTACGGCTGTTCGACCACCCCAGGTGATGCGTTTGCCCTTGTGGCGACCGCTGTCCGCGTTCAATGGTGCGACACCGACCAGCTTGCCAATTTGCGCATGCGAGAGTTGTCCCAATTCGGGCAACGCCCCCATCAAACTCGCTTGCGTGCAGGGCCCAATCCCTTTGAAGTCTTTGAGCAAAGCGAGCTTGTCGGCAAAATGTGCTTTCAGCATGCCGCTCATGTCGTTATCAACCGATGCAATCTGGCGGTCCAGCATCTTCAGTACCGCCTTGATACTTTTATGCTGCGAGGGATGGCTTTGGGCCAAGCGGTTTCCTTCCGCCACGCGCATGCCGACCAACTGGTGGTGGCGTATGAGCAAGGCTTCCAGCGCCTCCTGGTTGGCATCGGGCAGCTTCATCAACAGCCGCTCCCGCTGCGCTGACTGGTGCAGCGTTCGTGCAAAGTGCGATAGCACCCGCGCGTCAATGGCGTCCGTCTTGGACAGGTATCCCATGGATTTTGCGAAGTCTCGCGCCTGCCTGGGGTTGACCACCATCACCGCCAGCCCGGCCGCACATAGCGCGGCGGCGGCCTGCCGTTCGAAGCCTCCCGTGGCTTCCAGGAGCACCACACCAATGCGCTCGGAAAGCGGGATGAACTCCTTGACCAAGGCCTCGATCTCTCGGCCGGCGTTAGCGATACATCGGGTCTTGGATTTGTCGTCTACCGCCACCTCCAGCGTCTCTTTGGCAACGTCAATACCAACAAAAATCAATTCAGAAGCGTTCATCTCAGGCCATCCTTGCAAATACGAGGTCACGGCCTTGCGACACGCGCCAACCAGCAACTGTTCGGTATTCAGACAAACGGGCAACCAGGCATGCCAAGTGCTAACCCACGGGCTTGAGGTCCCAGAGGGGCGTCGGGCTATGCCTGGCCTTCCGAACTCCTTCCCGCAACATCCATGCAGCAATCGGCGATGCACACCTTGGGGCTCCGCCCCAAACCCCGCACTCGCCGTGAGGCAGCGGCCGGGGATGATAAACCCTCCCCGACCACTCCCTCGAGTGTCATTGGCCTCCAGGATGTCAAGAGGCTTTCGCGGCATAAACGCGAGAGAAAAAAACCTCTCTCGCATATATTCCCGGCATTATGGAGCAGCCACCCCCAGCGGCTGACGCTCAGCCCGGCGAAAATTCTCTTGTTTTCAACGAACAGGAGCATTGTTCATGGCGGAGAGCCACGTGGTTACGGCCCTGATCAGCAAGCGCGCCGAACTGGCTGGGCTGATCGAGCATCATCAGAAGGAAATGGATCGTCTGGCGGATGATCTGGCCCACCTTGACGCCACCCTCAAGCTGTTTTCCCCGGAGATCGACCTGCGGACGATCCGGGTCAAGGCCCACCGGATGCGGAACCGTTTCTTCCGCCCGGGGGAATGCCAACGCCTGGTTCTGGACATCTTCCGCGAGGCTCAAGGCGCAGCGCTGAGCAGCCGCCAGATCGGCGAAGCGCTGACGGCACGCCGGGGTCTGGAAGCGACCACCGTCATGATCGAGCAGATGCGGAAGAACGCCATTGGCGTCGTGCATCGCCTGGAGCGTAGCGGCACCCTGATCCCTGCCGGCCGTGACGGGCACGGCGCCACCTGGGCGGTCGCCTGACGCTTTCACACCGCCAGGCTTTCCCCCAGTCGGTGGTTGCCCTGCCAGTACCCGCACCAATCCCGACTCACCAGGGCACGGGCGCACTTGCCGAGGATGTCCCGGAAGATGTCGCCGTTGCTCCAGCGCCGGGTGTCTTCCCGGTAGGCCATCTCGTTGGCGTAGTTGTCGAGGTACTTCGGAGCCGCCTTGTGGATCTGGCCGATGTGGAAACGGCGGAAGCGGGAGAAATACGATTCCGCCAGGTTGTTGGTCGTGCCGTCATCGGCGCGGTACTCCTTGCCGTGGTTCACCCGGCGAACCTCGTACTTGGCAGGGAGCCGGTCGTAGGCGTCCGATTCGTCGGCACAGATCACCGCACCCTTGGCGATGTAGGCTGGCGCCAGTTTGCCGAGGTCGGCCTGGTTCTCATTCTTGACGATGAAGGTCAGCGTCTTCTTGGCCCCGGCGTTGCCGGCCTCTACCTCCGCCTCGGTGTGCGCCTGACGCATCACCAGGATGCAGCGCTTGTCCGGGTCTTGATTCTCTGCCAGGCGCCGGTCTACCCGGTCTTCCTTCTTGTTCTCCGGCCGGACCTTCCCGCCGACATACGCGCCATCCACGTGTATCTCGCCCTGCAGAGCGGATTCCTCCCGGCCCACCAGCAGGCTCTCCCGGATCTTGTGCAACAGCACGTAGGCAGTCTTGTGGGACACGCCCAGGTCGCGACCCACCTGCAGCGCGGAAATGCCCTTCACGGCGTTGGTGAACAGGATCACGGCCGCCAGGTACAGGCGCAGCGGCAGCTTGTGGAAGGCGAAAATCGTTCCGGACGTGACCGAGAAATCCTCCTGGCAGCCCGCACAACGCCAAATCTTGCGGGCCGGGCGAAAGTAGTGCCGGTGCGCCATGCCGCAGTGCGGGCAGACCACTTCCTCCCCGTCGCCCCAGCGCGCCTCGCGGAACAGGGTAAACGCGTCGTCGTCACTCATCGCCAGGACCTGAACCACGGACAGGGTACGGGCTTTGGCTTTCAGGAGGAAATGTAAACTCATCGCACGGGCTCATGGGGTTGGGGCATGAGCCGCAGTGTAGGGCGCTATAGGCTCACAGAATGAGCTCGCCAGAAAGAACAGGGGCGGCGGCGTCGCCAAGCCCGGCGGACGAGTGGGGTGGCTGCTCCATAATGTCGTATATTCCACGGTCCTCTTGACATCCTTCCAGCCATCAATTCACACCCTCCTCCAATGAACGACAAACCACAAAACGAAAGATACAAGGTGGTCGGTAAGGCCGAACAGGCGTCCGACCGGTTGATCAACGTGATTGCCGTGCTGGTGGCCGTTCTCGCGACCGTGATGGCGCTGTTCAGCATCAAGGGAGGCAATGTCGGTCAGGCAATGGCCCAGGCGCAGGCGAGAAGCGTGAACGCCTGGGCCTATTTCCAGGCGAAGAGCACCAAACAGACTCTTGCCGAGAGCATGCTCGATCAACTCCTCCTCGATCGGGAACGAGCCACAGGGCTACCGCCTGACGCCATTGTCGCGCTTGACAAGAAGATCGACGTCTACCGGGGCAGAGTCGAACGTTATGAAAGCGAGAAGGCGGAGATCAAGAAGCAGGCGGAAGCCTATGAGCAGGAATACGAAGAGCTGAACTTTCACGACGATCAGTTCGACATTGCTGAAGCGGGGATAACGGTCGCCATGGCCCTCCTGGGAATCGCGGCTTTGACCCGTCGCGCATGGCTGGTTTGGTTCGCGTTGGTTTTTGCTGGCGTCGGCGTCGCCTCGGGCGTGGGGGGCTTCGTGGGTGGCAGCTTTCATCTCGATTTCGTCGCCAGAATGCTCGGTTGAAGAAGTCGGCGCCGTCGGTGGCGACCGCCTACGGCGCGCTTGCTCGATCTCGCCGGCGGCGGCCGTGTCGTGTTCCGGGGTCGTCCTTCGCGGCTGGCAATGCGAAAGGCCCCCCCGTGTTCGGGGCGATTGACGACACGGCGAGGCGCCTTCCGACTGCCGCAGCGCACGCTTCTGATCGCTTGCTTTTCAGCAGGCAGGCGGCGGGAATGCCCTTGGTCGATAGCGTGAGGCGCACATTAGGCGTTGACGCCGCGTGGGAGCGCTGCTAGAATGCTTCCTCTTCGCAGCACGGGTCGTCTGGCCACGCAGTAACGGTTGGCTGGGGCGCGATTGAGGCGAATGGAGGCAGCAGGTTTGCTCCTCAACAGTCGCGGGGTGGAGCAGTCTGGCAGCTCGTCGGGCTCATAACCCGAAGGTCACAGGTTCAAATCCTGTCCCCGCAACCAGCTCTTTAAAAACTAGACAACCGATAGGTGTGGGTTCTTGATCTGGGGTGATCTGCGCAAGCGGATTGCCGAGCAGATGGAGTAACTCGCACGGAAGTAAAGCCTGCTGGTCTGGAGGAATCTGGGCTGGTGGGACGTCGAGCGAGGGTTTGAGGATTTGAACTGAAGAGTTTGATCCTGGCTCAGATTAAACGCTGGCGGCATGCCTTACACATGCAAGTCGAACGGCAGCACGGGGGCAACCCTGGTGGCGAGTGGCGGACGGGTGAGTAAAGCATCGGAACGTATCCTGGAGTGGGGGATAACGTAGCGAAAGTTACGCTAATACCGCATATTCTGTGAGCAGGAAAGCAGGGGATCGCAAGACCTTGCGCTCTGGGAGCGGCCGATGTCGGATTAGCTAGTTGGTGGGGTAAAGGCCTACCAAGGCGACGATCCGTAGCGGGTCTGAGAGGATGATCCGCCACACTGGGACTGAGACACGGCCCAGACTCCTACGGGAGGCAGCAGTGGGGAATTTTGGACAATGGGCGCAAGCCTGATCCAGCCATGCCGCGTGAGTGAAGAAGGCCTTCGGGTTGTAAAGCTCTTTCGGCGGGGAAGAAATTGCACGGGTTAATACCCTGTGTAGATGACGGTACCCGAATAAGAAGCACCGGCTAACTACGTGCCAGCAGCCGCGGTAATACGTAGGGTGCGAGCGTTAATCGGAATTACTGGGCGTAAAGCGTGCGCAGGCGGTTTGGTAAGTCAGATGTGAAATCCCCGGGCTCAACCTGGGAACTGCATTTGAGACTGCCAGGCTGGAGTTTGGCAGAGGGGGGTGGAATTCCACGTGTAGCAGTGAAATGCGTAGAGATGTGGAGGAACACCGATGGCGAAGGCAGCCCCCTGGGCCAATACTGACGCTCATGCACGAAAGCGTGGGGAGCAAACAGGATTAGATACCCTGGTAGTCCACGCCCTAAACGATGTCAACTAGGTGTTGGGAGGGTTAAACCTTTTAGTGCCGTAGCTAACGCGTGAAGTTGACCGCCTGGGGAGTACGGCCGCAAGGCTAAAACTCAAAGGAATTGACGGGGACCCGCACAAGCGGTGGATGATGTGGATTAATTCGATGCAACGCGAAAAACCTTACCTACCCTTGACATGTCAGGAATCCCGAAGAGATTTGGGAGTGCTCGCAAGAGAGCCTGAACACAGGTGCTGCATGGCTGTCGTCAGCTCGTGTCGTGAGATGTTGGGTTAAGTCCCGCAACGAGCGCAACCCTTGTCATTAATTGCCATCATTCAGTTGGGCACTTTAATGAGACTGCCGGTGACAAACCGGAGGAAGGTGGGGATGACGTCAAGTCCTCATGGCCCTTATGGGTAGGGCTTCACACGTCATACAATGGTCGGTCCAGAGGGTTGCCAACCCGCGAGGGGGAGCCAATCTCAGAAAGCCGATCGTAGTCCGGATCGCAGTCTGCAACTCGACTGCGTGAAGTCGGAATCGCTAGTAATCGCGGATCAGCATGTCGCGGTGAATACGTTCCCGGGTCTTGTACACACCGCCCGTCACACCATGGGAGCGGGTTCTGCCAGAAGTAGTTAGCCTAACCGCAAGGAGGGCGATTACCACGGCAGGGTTCGTGACTGGGGTGAAGTCGTAACAAGGTAGCCGTAGGGGAACCTGCGGCTGGATCACCTCCTTTCTAGAGAAAAACCGGATCGAGAACTCACAACCTATCGGTTGTCACAGGCTGCACAAGCGGATGGGTCTGTAGCTCAGTCGGTTAGAGCATCGTCTTGATAAGGCGAGGGTCGTTGGTTCGATTCCAACCAGACCCACCAGCGAAACGACGGAGGGGCCGTGCGAAGGCAGGCAGTAAAGCATTTCTGGCGTCGGCTGGGGGTGTGGTTGCCGGTCAGCGGGGGATTAGCTCAGCTGGGAGAGCACCTGCTTTGCAAGCAGGGGGTCGTCGGTTCGATCCCGTCATCCTCCACCATCCGCGCCGAGTGAACCGTCAGGCCTGCGGGGTAGTGATCTACCCTGCAGGCCTGACCCTTTACCGGGTGAGTGCTCTTTAAAAAACTGGAAGAAGGTTGTATTGCTGGCGCCCCTGTGGGGGTGTTGGTAATACGGTTGTGATTGCATCGATCCCCCGCAAGGGGGAGCACACATGAGTTGCCTGTAGCTTGGGGTCTCGGAAGAGAGCTCAAGGTTATAGGATCAAGCGAATAAGTGCATGTGGTGGATGCCTTGGCGATTACAGGCGACGAAGGACGTACAAGCCTGCGAAAAGCTCTGGGGAGCTGGCAATGAAGCTTTGATCCAGAGATATCCGAATGGGGAAACCCACTCCGCAAGGAGTATCCCACGCTGAATACATAGGCGTGCGGAAGCGAACCCGGCGAACTGAAACATCTAAGTAGCCGGAGGAAAAGAAATCAACCGAGATTCCCAAAGTAGTGGCGAGCGAAATGGGAACAGCCTGCAAGTGATAGCGATTGCGTTAGCGGAAGTCTCTGGAAAGTGGCGCCGTAGTGGGTGAAAGCCCCGTACGCGAAAACCCGATCGTAGTACTAAGTTTGCGACAAGTAGGGCGGGGCACGAGAAATCCTGTCTGAACATGGGGGGCCCATCCTCCAAGGCTAAATACTCGTAATCGACCGATAGTGCACCAGTACCGTGAGGGAAAGGCGAAAAGAACCCCGGGAGGGGAGTGAAATAGATCCTGAAACCGCATGCATACAAACAGTGGGAGCCTCCTTGAGGGGTGACTGCGTACCTTTTGTATAATGGGTCAGCGACTTACGTTCAGTAGCGAGCTTAACCGAATAGGGGAGGCGTAGGGAAACCGAGTCTGATAAGGGCGCCTAGTTGCTGGACGTAGACCCGAAACCAAGTGATCTATCCATGGCCAGGATGAAGGTGCGGTAACACGCACTGGAGGTCCGAACCCACTAATGTTGAAAAATTAGGGGATGAGCTGTGGATAGGGGTGAAAGGCTAAACAAACTTGGAAATAGCTGGTTCTCTCCGAAAACTATTTAGGTAGTGCCTCAAGTATCACCGACGGGGGTAAAGCACTGTTATGGCTAGGGGGTCATCGCGACTTACCAAACCATTGCAAACTCAGAATACCGTTGAGTGCGAGCTTGGGAGACAGACATCGGGTGCTAACGTCCGGTGTCAAGAGGGAAACAACCCAGACCGCCGATTAAGGTCCCAAAGCCATAGTTAAGTGGGAAACGAGGTGGGAAGGCTTAGACAGCCAGGAGGTTGGCTTAGAAGCAGCCATCCTTTAAAGAAAGCGTAATAGCTCACTGGTCGAGTCGTCCTGCGCGGAAGATGTAACGGGGCTCAAACTATGCACCGAAATCGCGGATATCCGTAAGGATATGGTAGGAGAGCGTTCTGTAAGCCGTTGAAGGCGTCTTGTGAAGGATGCTGGAGGTATCAGAAGTGCGAATGCTGACATGAGTAGCGATAAAGGGAGTGAAAAGCTCCCTCGCCGAAAGCCCAAGGTTTCCTGCGCAACGTTCATCGGCGCAGGGTGAGTCGGCCCCTAAGGCGAGGCTGAAAAGCGTAGTCGATGGGAAACAGGTCAATATTCCTGTACCTCTTTGTAATGCGATGGGGGGACGGAGAAGGTTAGGTCAGCCGGGTGTTGGACGTCCCGGTTCAAGCGTGTAGGAAGACCTTTTAGGCAAATCCGGAAGGTCAATTCTGAGGCGTGATAACGAGTGGTCATTGACCGCGAAGTGATTGATACCATGCTTCCAAGAAAAGCCTCTAAGCTTCAGTTACAAGGAGACCGTACCGCAAACCGACACAGGTGGGCAGGATGAGAATTCTAAGGCGCTTGAGAGAACTCAGGAGAAGGAACTCGGCAAATTTGCACCGTAACTTCGGGAAAAGGTGCGCCCTGATAGGTTGTAGCCCCTCGCGGGTGAAGGCTGAAAGGGTTGCAGTGAAATGGTGGCTGCGACTGTTTAATAAAAACACAGCACTCTGCAAACACGAAAGTGGACGTATAGGGTGTGACGCCTGCCCGGTGCCGGAAGGTTAAGTGATGGGGTGCAAGCTCTTGATCGAAGCCCCGGTAAACGGCGGCCGTAACTATAACGGTCCTAAGGTAGCGAAATTCCTTGTCGGGTAAGTTCCGACCTGCACGAATGGCGTAACGATGGCCACACTGTCTCCTCCTGAGACTCAGCGAAGTTGAAATGGTTGTGAAGATGCAATCTCCCCGCGGTTAGACGGAAAGACCCCATGAACCTTTACTGTAGCTTTGCATTGGACTTTGAACCGACTTGTGTAGGATAGGTGGGAGGCTGTGAAGCCGGGACGCTAGTTCTGGTGGAGCCAACCTTGAAATACCACCCTGGTTTGTTTGAGGTTCTAACCACGGCCCGTGAATCCGGGTCTGGGACCGTGCATGGTAGGCAGTTTGACTGGGGCGGTCTCCTCCTAAAGTGTAACGGAGGAGTACGAAGGTACGCTAGGTACGGTCGGACATCGTGCTGTTAGTGCAATGGCAAAAGCGTGCTTGACTGCGAGACTCACACGTCGAGCAGGTACGAAAGTAGGTCATAGTGATCCGGTGGTTCTGTATGGAAGGGCCATCGCTCAACGGATAAAAGGTACTCTGGGGATAACAGGCTAATACCGCCCAAGAGTTCATATCGACGGCGGTGTTTGGCACCTCGATGTCGGCTCATCACATCCTGGGGCTGCAGTTGGTCCCAAGGGTATGGCTGTTCGCCATTTAAAGTGGTACGTGAGCTGGGTTTAAAACGTCGTGAGACAGTTTGGTCCCTATCTGCCGTGGGCGCTGGAAATTTGAAGGGGGCTGCTCCTAGTACGAGAGGACCGGAGTGGACGAACCTCTGGTGTACCGGTTATGACGCCAGTCGTATTGCCGGGTAGCTAAGTTCGGAAGAGATAAACGCTGAAAGCATCTAAGCGTGAAACTCGCCTTGAGATAAGATTTCCCTGGGGACTTGATCCCCCTGAAGGGTCGTGGTAGACCACCACGTTGATAGGCTGGGTGTGGAAGCGCAGCAATGCGTTAAGCTAACCAGTACTAATTGCCCGTGAGGCTTGATCCTATAACCTTGAGCAGCAACTCCGCACCGGACATCGGTTCCCCAGGAACCGTCAAAAAGCCGGTTCGAAAAGCAATCACAACTCCCCTTCTTCCTGCGCACCCCGCTTCAACGCGGCGTGCGAACCCCTTACGCTTGGCGGCCATAGCCCTTTGGACCCACCCCTTCCCTTCCCGAACAGGACCGTGAAACGAAGGCGCGCCGATGATAGTGCATACTTCATGTGTGAAAGTAGGTCACCGCCAGGCTCCCCTTCTACAAAGCCCTCACCGCAACCGCGGCGAGGGCTTTGTGCTTTGTACCGCAAGGAGGCAGAACAGGTGATGAAATCGGATAGCGAGATTGCCACGCTCGGCGGTGGATGCTTCTGGTGCCTCGAGGCGGTCTTCGAGCAGGTGGTTGGCGTTGAGTCCGTGGTGTCGGGTTATAGCGGTGGCCATCTGGACAGCCCGAGCTATGCGGCGGTCTGCAACGGAGGGAGCGGTCACGCGGAGGTCGTCCGGATCGTGTTTCATCCCCTGCAGTGCAGCTTCCAGCAGATTCTTGAAGTGTTCTTTGCGATTCACGATCCGACCACGCCTAACCGGCAGGGGAATGACGTCGGAACGCAGTATCGGTCGGTTATCTTTTGCCACACGGACGAACAGGAGCGGGAGGCAAGGGCGGTGATTGCCGAACTAGACAGCGAGCGGCTCTGGTCTGCGCCGATCGTCACCGAAGTACTGCCGGCAGCGCGCTTTTTTGCCGCCGAACCATATCATCAGCAGTATTTTCGCCGCAATCCTGACCAAGGCTACTGCCAGGTTGTCGTCAGCCCCAAGCTCGCGAAGTTTCGCAAACGCTTTTCCGCTCGTCTCAAGGCGAATCAATAAAGTCGCGCAGGTCGCTGACGAAACGGTCGCGTTCCCACTGGTGTGGCGAGTGATCCGTGCCTTCGTAGATGTGGAGCACCGCACCGGCGATCCGGCTCTTGACGTAGTGCGCGGTGTCAGCGCGATAGTAATTGCTGGCACCCCCGTAAACGAGAAGAGCGGGAATGTCGATCCTGCCGAGAGTGGCGCGGTAGTCAGCTTCGGTAAGGCTTTCCCAGCAGGCGATCAGCGGCGCTGGATCCTGTTCCTGCAGCCATTGTCTGGCCTTCTCCAGGCCACGCGAATTTTCTGCATACTTGCGTCTGGCTTGCTCGTTGAGACCCATGCCGCCAAGTTGGAGGACCGATTCGGCGAAGTCGTGTTCAAGTTGGCGGAGAAAAGCTGCCGAACGTTCGTGGTCGAAGTCGCCATAGATGCCGTTCAACCAGTCATCGTCAGTGAGCAGTTTTGGCGACTGATCAATGAAGCACACCTTGCGTAGGTCTCTACACCCGTTGTCGGTGATGTATTGCCACAGCGTCAGGGCACCCATCGAGTGGCCAACCGCCACTACGTCCTGCAGCGCGTAGTGTTCGATCAGGTTACGGAGGTCTCGCGCCATACGCTGTACCGTCGGCAGGGTCGCGCGTGACAGGCGATGCCCGCCGTGGCCGCGTGCATCCCAACGATAGACGCGGTGGTGCGCCATCAGTTGGCCAAGAAATGGCGTCCACTCGCGATGGCTGGCGGTCCAGCCGTGAAGCATGAGGACCGGCGACCCATCACCGGCGACTTGAACGTGGATCTTTTCTCCATCGTCGGCAAAGAAGTGCGTCATGTATTGGGCCAGCAGGGAGGGAAATGGTACGGATGGGCAGATGCGGACAACCACAACTATAATCGCTGTCCAGCGAAAAGGGAACGCTGCACATGAACGCCTTCGAATGTCTCGGGCATGATATCTACGCGGTCGACGCTGGTTACGTTCGGCCTCTACTCGCCGCAATTCACTTGGTTGTCGAGAATGGCCGCGTCGCCATCGTCGACACCGGTAGCAAGGGTGCGCTCGAGCGCACACTCGATGCACTGAAGATTCTCCGCTTGACGGCGGCCAGCGTGGATTATGTCATGTTGACGCATGTCCACCTCGATCATGCGGGTGGGGCCGGGCAGATGATGCAGGCATTTCCGCAGGCACGACTCGTGGTGCATCCACGTGGTGCGCCGCACATGATCGATCCGTCAAGGCTGCTGGCAGGTGTGACTGCTGTGTATGGGGCGGCGGAAGTTGTTCGACTTTATGGGAAGATTCTGCCGATCGAGGAACAGCGAATCATTCTCGCGACGCATGGCTCTCGGGTCGATCTTGCTGGCAGGGAGCTTCTTTGTCTGGATACTCCGGGGCACGCCCGGCACCATGTTTGCGTCCGTGATGGGCGGAGCGGCAACATCTTCACGGGCGACATCTTCGGTCTTTCCTATCGTGAACTCGACACCGATGGTCGTCAGTTCATTTTCCCGACGACCACTCCGGTGCAGTTCGACCCCGCGGCGATGCATGCCTCGCTCGATCTGTTGATGGGTCTTCGGCCGTCAGCGCTCTACCTGACCCATTACAGCGAAGTTCGGGAGGTAGCGGCGAAGGCCGCGCGACTGCATGGCTTGATCGAGAAGCATGTCAGCATTGCGAGATCCGAGAGGAATGCGGGCGACGAGAGGTACCCGCGCATCCGCGCCGGGCTGGTGGATCTCCTCCTTGACGAAGTGCGACGCTTCGGCTGCAGATTGTCGCCGACTCGGGTGTTGGAGCTGTTTGCGACGGATCTGGACTTGAACGCGCAAGGTCTCGTGGTTTGGCTCGATACGCAGAGTTGATTCAGCCCTTGGCGATGCGCCGAAAGAAGGCCCGCCGAGAAGCTCCCGTCTTGGCGACCGCAGACTTCGGCGCCTCGGTATCCGGGGGGCTGGGGTTGCTGAAAAGCGCAGCAAGTGCGGCAAGTGCGGCGGCGCGGGCGGCTGTCTGCGAGGCAAACTGCCCGGGAGGGGCGAAGAGCGGGCAGTACTGGTAGGCCGGGATCTCGGCGCTGCCGTCGTGGTCGGCGATGAACTCGAGAGGACCAATCGGGAACTCGATGTGGCAGCGCGCTCCGGCAGGACGGTCGGACCACAGGTTGCCGCCTCCAGGAAGGACAAAGAGATTGATGAACCAGGGCGTCACCAGCGCGCCCACCCAGTCGCCTTGCGCAGATGGACGCGACCGGCCGGCCGGGTCGCCACTCGGTTGCGGTGAGTTGTCCTCAGCCAGGGGAGATGCGGTCAAGGACTGCCAGCGACGAAAGCCAACCGCTTCCACTGAAAGGGCAGGGTTGATGAACGGCAGATCGCGCATGCTCGTTGCCCAGATGCGTTGGTACATCGTTTCGAGAAGCGGCGTCGGGTCCACAGCGATGGGTTGTGCCGGCGACGGCTGTGGCGCCTGAAAAGCGGCCTTGCGGACGTTGCGGCCCATTATGGGCGGCGCGCCGCTAGTCGGCTCGGAGGTCGGCAAAATGCTGCTCTGGGTCGTATTCACCGGCGAGTGAGGCCGAGAGCGCGGCGAGCGCGTCTTCGATCAGAACCAGCGCGTCATCATCGACGACCTCCCTGGCCATTCCGAGTGAGGCCAAGACCCACGTCCCAAGCGGTTGGGGCCCGATCAGCATCATGTTTATGCGCTCACGCCGCACGGCACTCCCTTGTCGCCGCTCGACGAGTGCGAACTCGCCTCCTTCACCACCGGCATCTTCCAGCGCGACGAGTTGCATCGGCAGCGACAGGCACATCAGGCGGCCTCGGCGGTCACGGGCAGTATGTGCATGCCAAGCGTTGCCAGTTCGTCGGCCACCATGCGCAGCAACTCCGGGATGCCCGCCTCGACGGTCTCGCTGAGTTCCATGCCCAGCGCCAGGGACTCGGGTTGCATGCCCAGAATCGCGGTGTACTTCGGCGCCCTGCCCAGGAGTTCGAGGGTGGCCAGTACGTCGGCGAGGCCGATCTGGTGAGGGGACAGCTTGCTGCGAAAGAACACCGGGACCGCATCGCCTGCCAGGCGGATCGGCGTGCCTGGTGGCTTGCCGGCGCGAATCGCGTCCACCATGATCAGCGCATCGAGCCCTTCAAGGTCCTCGAGCATTTCCATGCCGCTGGTGCCAGCGTCGATGATCCGGATTGCTGGGGGCAAGCAATAGCTGAGCGGCAAGCGCTCGATCGCTCGGACGCCGAGTCCTTCATCGGTCAAAAGAATGTTGCCGGCACCCAGCACAACGATTCGCATGTCGGCTTCCAATTCAGGGGGTGCCCATGTCGGGGGTGAAGCCCGGCGAAGAAAGCAAAATCGAGGGCGACATCAAGCCACCTTCACGCTGACCATGGCCCGTGTCTCCTGGTCGACGACATGGACTGCGCAGGCGAGGCACGGGTCGAAAGAGTGCACTGTCCGCAGCACTTCCAGCGGCTGATCGGGAATGGCGACCGGCGTTCCGGCGAGGCAGGCCTCATAGGCACCGGGCTCGTCCTTCTCGTTTCGTGGCGCTGCATTCCAGGTGGTTGGTACGACGCATTGGTAGTTCTTGATCTTGCCATCGTCGATCACGATCCAGTGCGAGAGAACGCCGCGCGGTGCTTCATGTATGCCGACGCCGGCAATCTCGCCCTTGGGGAACGCCGGTCTGTTGAAGGTCTTCAAGTCGCCCTTGGCCATGCTCGCCAGGAGCAGATCCCATTGTCGCGCCAGTTCGTCGACCTCGACCGCGCAGGCCACGGCGCGCGCAGCGTGCCGACCAATGGTGGAGTGCAGTGCCTCCAGACCGACCTTGGTCTTGGCGATCGTGGACACTAGTTCGAGTGCGTGCGTTGCGTAGTCCACCGTCGGCTTGTGCCCGGCTGCAACCATCGCCAGTACGCGTGGCAAGGGACCGACCTGCATAGGTTTGTCATAAAACGTGGGCGCCTTCAGCCATGAGTACTTGCCATCCTCCTGGAAGTCGGTGTACTGCGGGCGGGTTTCCCCCTTGTATGGATGCAGCGGCCCTTTCCCTCCCTGGTACCACGAGTGCTTCACCGATTCGCTTACACCGTCCTTGAAGTAAGCGTCGTTGTGGGTCTTGATTTCCTTGAAGCTGGCCAAGTCTCCGCCGGCGATGTGGCCTCCCGGTAGCGCGAACTGGGTGTTCTTGCCGTCGAGCGGAATGTCGGGAACCGAGATGTAGTCGACGATGCCGCGGCCGATCGCCGTCCACTCGGGATAGAACCCGCCGACGACCGCGACGTCGATCAGGTAGACGTTCTTGACGAAGTCGGCGAGTTGATCGATCCATGTCTTGACCGCCAGCAGGCGCTCGACAGTCAGTACCGCCTGCGAGTCGATCGCCAGGGCGTTGGCGACTCCGCCGACCACGACATTCTGGATATGCGGCGTCTTGCCACCGAGAATGCTGACCACCTTGTTGGCATGCCGCTGCACCTCGAGTGCCTGCAGATAGTGGACGACAGCGATCAGATTGACCTCGGGCGCGAGCTTCATCGCCGGGTGTCCCCAGTAGCCGTTGGTGAAGATACCGAGTTGACCGGTACCAACGAATCCTGTCAGCCGATCCTTGACCTTGGCAAACTCGGTCTTGCTGTTGCCCGACCAGGTCGACAGGCTCTCGGCGAGGCTCGCTGCCTTGCCAGGGTCGGCTTTCAGGGCGCTGGTGACATCAACCCAGTCGAGCGCCGAGAGGTGGTAGAAGTGCACGATATGGTCGTGAACGGCATGCGCCAGAATGATCATGTTCCGGATGTACTGGGCGTTGACCGGCACTTCGAGTTGCAGCGCGTTCTCGACGGCGCGTACCGAAGCGAGCGCATGGACTGTAGTACATACGCCGCAGATGCGCTGGGTGATCGCCCAGGCATCACGTGGATCGCGCCCGATCAGGATGTTCTCGACGCCTCGCCACATCTGGCCAGAGGCCCACGCTTTCTTGACCTTGCCGCCGTCCACTTCGACATCGACACGCAGGTGGCCTTCGATTCGGGTTACTGGATCAATCGTGACTCTTTGCGACATTTTCTTGTCTCCTGGTAAGAGCGTTAGCTGCGCGCCGGCTGAGCGTACGCGTCCTCACGCGGCAGGACCGGGAATCGGCGGGTGATGTAGATATAGCCGAACACCTCGGCGGCGAAGATGCCGATGGTGACCAACAGTTCCGGCACAGACGGGAAATAGCTCCAACCCGGCCCGGTGTCGAAGGCGATCAGGAAGCCGTTCAGGCGCAGCAGGATGCCGCTGAGCATGACGGCGATGCCGGCGAGGAACAGCCTCGCTGGATTGCGGCGCGCCTCGGTCGTGCGGATCAGCAGGAAAGCAGCGAACAGACAGGCGTTCTCGATCCAGAAGGTCAGCGCAATATAGGTCGGCTGGAAGGCCTCGCCGATCACGCCGCGAACGACGAGGTCGGCAAATCGCGCCACCAGAAAGATGCCAATGATACCGAGCATCACCGTTGCCATCGGATTGAGCAAAGGTACCTCGACTTGCCGACGGTAAGCCGAGGCGGCAACGCAGGACTCGAACAGTATGACCCCATAGCCCAGCGTGATTGCCGAAAGCAGGTACAGCAGGGGCTGTATCGGGGTCTGCCAGAGGGGATTGACCTGGCCACCCATGACCACGAGCATCGTTCCCAGTGAAGCCTGATGCATCATCGGCAGGACGACGCCAAGCGCGATGAAGAAGAACAACACCTTCTCGAGCTTCTTGCGGGCGTCGCGCAGGCCCAACTTCTCGAGAAAGACCGGCTGTTACGTCCCGCGATATCTGGAACTCTTCAACCCGAGCCATTCGAGGTTGAGATGATGGCAAAGTCCCACGCTGACGCCGGAAGAAGAGGTTCCGGCGTCAGCGTGGGACGAGAGGGCTAGAAGGGCTCGCCTGGAGGTATTCTCCAAGGGGCTTCGGGATCGTAGAGGTTCATCTGACGGCTGCGGTGGCGGCGAAGCTGGACGAGGTAGCGGGCCTCACAAGCAGCGGCGAGTTGGTGAAGGAACTCGCTGATCGCCGCCGCACTTTCGTCGGAGAGGCCGTCGGGGAAGAGGGAGTGAGGGCGGCGTTTCATCGCAACTCCTCGATAGCCGCTTGCAGCAGATCGTCGGGCAAATGATTGAGTGCGCGCGGCACCGCCAGACGCATGGCGGTGCGCAGGATGCGCCCGGCGTGGCGCGGCAGGCCCTTGCTGGCTTGGCGCAGGAGTTCCAGGCCGGAATCGGTGAGCAGGGTATGCGCACACCCGGCGCTCTTGAGGGCATGGCCGACGAGTTGCGCAAAGCGCTCGCGTTCGAGCACCGGTCGCAGATGCACGCGTGCCTGGATGCGGCCGGCGAGTGCGGCGTAAGACGCCCGTTCGAGGGTTTGGGCGAGGATCGGGTGACCGACCAGCCAGACAGTGATGAGATCGCGCGAATCGAAGGCGAAGTTGAGAAAAGCGGGGAAATCGCGGAAGAATTCGGGTGGCAGATTCTGCGCCTCGTCGAGGATCCAGACCGGCAGAAGTTGCTTGGCGTCGGCCAGATGATGGATATGCGCCTTGATGTCGCGCCACAGTTGGGCGCGACGATAACTCGGCTGAAGGCCGAGGGATTGGGCCAGGCACCGGTAAAGGTCTGCCCGTCCGAAATCGGTCTCGGCATGGTAGATGACTTGGTAGCGATGCGGATTGAGCTTGGCGGTCACGAGGCGCAAGGCGGCCGTCTTGCCCACGCCGGCCTCGCCGGTCAGCAGGCCGAGGCCCGGCGATTGCAGAAGCCACTGGAAGCGCTCGGCGAGTTGCGCCAGCGCACCGTCATCCCACAGCTCGGCGGCGTCCTTGCCCAGAGGCGGATGGCGCAGACCAAAGTGTTGCAGATACATCTTCAGTCTCCTTTGCGGTCGTAATACTGACGATAGGTGAGTTCGATCAGATTCGGGCCAGACGGCGAGGCGGGAGCGGCGTCTGTCGGGTCGGATTTATTTCGTTGGCGATCGAGATTGCCCAGGGCATCGAGCGGGGTCGCGGCGCCGATCCCCTTGCCGTGCTCGTCCTCGACCTCGATGACCGCCCCGCTATGCGGATCGACGACCAGACACACCGTCTTGCCGGAGAGTTCGAAAGGCACTTCGAAGCGCGCCCCCTGATACGACACCGTGCCATCCTTCCTGACTCGACGGCTGACGCGATACCGGAACAAGGCATCGAGCTGCGCGGCCAGCGCTCCCAGCGAACGAATCTTCGACAAATCCTGCTGGTAGCGCGCGAGCGGCGTCATCCCGTCGAGGCCGGCATGCGGCGTATGGTGATAGACCCGCTCCAGCCAGGCCCAGAGACGCGCATTGAGGTCCTCGAAACTGTTGATGTGGCGCTCGTCGAGTTCCGACAGGAACTGGTCGCGGCAGGTCCGGTGCCAGCGCTCCAACTTGCCCTTGCCCTCGGGCGCATAGGGCCGGCAATAGATCAGGTGAATGCCCAGGCGGGCGCAGATCCCCTGCAGGGTCTCAGCGCGGTAGGCCGCGCCGTTATCGACGACGAGCTTGATCGGGATGCCTCGCTTCAGCAGCGCCTGCTTGAGCACCCCTTCGATGTCGAGCGCCGTTTCGCCGGGGCAGAAAGCGCTGTGAGCCACCAGACGTGAGGCATCGTCGAACAGCGAGACGAGATACCCCTTGACGAGCTTGCCCTCGTGAGGCACGCGGGGACCGTGCATCACATCGCCATACCAGATGGCGCCCGCGGAAGCGGCGACGAAGCTGCGCTTCTCCTCGGGCAGGCTGGCCGAGCCGCTGATCCGCGACAGGCCGTGCTGTTGCAGCAGCCGGTGGACCGTCGAGCGCGACAGGCTGCCGCGAGCCACCGTTCCGGTGGCTTCGAGCAACTGGCGAATCTGACGGATCGAGCGGCGCGGGTTGTCGCGCTTCGCGGCAAGGATCGCGGTCTGAATGGCTTGCGATAGCTTCGATTGCCCGCGGTCGATACGGGTCTTGGGTGTCAGGCCATCGATGCCCTGGGCAAGGTAAGTGTAATACCAGCCCTGAATCGTCTTCTCGGCAACATGGCGCCGACGCGTGCCGGGAATGGTGTATTCGCGCTCGGCCAGGGCGCGGATGGTCTGCTGCAATTCGCCGTGATCCAGCCGTTCCCGGCTGGTCAGCGAACCCAGGACGGACAGGCGAAACAAGGCGATCGGATTGATTCGATTCATGACGACTCCTCGGGGTGAATGGGAGTCGTCATCAAAACAAAAGGGCCGAAATAATGCCACGAGCAAACTGTGTGGGGACCCCGCCCGGGCGGGGTCCCCACCGTCCGCCACTCGCTCGGTGTCAGGAAATCATGGGACGCTCATCTCTTGATCGAGCCAGAACATGGCCCGCGGCAGACCCAGGCTGTTGAACACCTGGTGCCAAAAGCCGTGCGTGTCAACGGCCCGGCCGAGTTCGGCAAAGCGCACGCGCAGGTGAAACACAAAGTCCTTTCCCCGCTCCTGCAACCAGTTCCACCAGCGCGCGCCCGTGTGCCGGTCAGGTGGACCGCCGGGGTGCTCTGCCGCGCCGTTCAGCCGCTGCTGCAGGACTTGCTGTTGCACCGACCAGTCATACCAGCGTCGCGGTGCGATACATTCCGGCAGGCGCGAACACGTGCGTCGGCATCCGGCACAACGGTAGCGAAGGATGGGGATCGGGTTGAGCCGTGGCGGCACGGCTCGGCGGTCGGCCTTTCGCTCATAGTGACCATGCTGATGGACCACTCCCAGCCCGCAGTGCGGGCACGACTTCGGTCGATACACTTCAGCGGCCTTTTGAGTCGTCTCAACGTGCTGCTCAAGCGTGGTGATGCCGGCTACAATTCGTTGCATGGGCTGGGCTCTTTTCTATCTCGGTCGTCTCGATAACTTCCCACGATAGCAGAGGTGTTCCAGCCCTTCTCCGTCCTTCTTCATTCCGCCTTCGCTCAGGAGATCCTTCGATCTTCCTGCTCAAAGTACGCGCGATATTCAAAGCCCTTCAATCCCGTTTAGGGGCGGACGTAACACCGGCGAGAACTCGATCCACATGACGATGATGTACAAGGTGATGCAGGCGGCGACCTCGAACATCACCGAGTTGACGTTGAAGTAGCCTGGCCAGAAGATGTGCCAGAAGTTCCACCAGCGACCGAGATCGAAGGTGATCGCGGCACCCGCCAGCGTGTAGCCGAACAGGCTGCCGAGCAACGCCGGACGCACCAGCGGATGGTACTTGCCCTGGTTGAAGATGTAGACCAGCAACGCCATACAGAAGCCGCCGCAGGCCAGGGCCGAACCGATGAAGACGTCCACCACAACCCAGATTCCCCAGGAGTAGCCATCGTTGACGTTGGTTGTCGAGCTGAGTCCAAAAAGAAGACGGACCACGACGATCGTTGCCATGACCGTCATGAGAACACCACAGACAAGGGTCGTGGCATTGAACAGGCTGCCGCCAACCGGCGCCGGTGCGGCATGCTGGCGAGCGCTCATGATCCCTCCTTCCGCCGTTCGTCCGTCGGCGCATCGTCTTCATGATGCACGTTGCGCTTGGCGACATAGGTCATTGCCCCAAGGACTGCAAACGGCATCAGCAAGCCGCCGTAGAGAGTGTGCTGAATCGTTTCCGAGGTTGACGCCGACGACTTGGGCGGCAGGTAGGGCATGCCGACCTTCTCGAAGTCGACGGCCGAGAGCTTGAGAACCTGCGTGCCACCGTACTCGGTCTCGCCATACACGTGCTGCTTGTACTTGCCGACGTAGCCCTGGTAGCTCTGGTCCGGCCCGCCGCTGAGGTTGCCGCGCGGATAGGTGGTCAGGCTGCCCGGTGCGAGCGCCAGACGTCGCTTGGCTTCGCTCAGCAAGTCGCTGGTCCGGCCGTAGAGCGTCGCACCGGTTGGGCAGACCTCGGCGCATGCAGAGTAGTGACCATCCTTGTAGCGATGCCGACAGAGCTCGCACTTGCCGATCTTGCCCGTCGGCGAATCGTACTGGTACTTGGGGATGCCGAAAGGACAGGCGACGACACAGTAACGACAGCCGACGCAAGCCTCGGCGTCGTAGGCGACGATGCCCGTCTTCGGATCCTTGGTCATCGCCGTCACCGGGCAGGCTGAAACGCACGACGGGTCGGCGCAATGCATGCACGAGGTCTTCATGAAGGCGTAGCCGTTGGTCTCGTCATCCTTGCTGGCCATCGTGCCGCTGCGATACATCTTGATGATATTGAAGGTGTAGCCGCTGGTATCTAGAGGCGTGTCCCAGAGCTGGTCGGTTGTCGAGAACTCGGGCGGATTGTCGTTGGCTCGCTTGCAGGCCGCGACACAGGCTTTGCAGCCGATGCACAGCGTGCCGTCGTAGAGGAGGCCAAGCGCCTCGGGCGGGCGCTCGTACGTGTCACGCGCGCTGGCCGGGGTGTTGACCGTGCCGGCCACAACGGCTGCGCCGGCGACACCGACGCAGCCTTTGAGGAAGTGGCGACGGGAGTTGTCATCGGTTCGTTTATCAGCAAGTTCGGTAGCCATCTCACACCTCCGTCTTTTCGCTCGCAGCCCTCGTTCTTTCGGCCTCCTCAGCCTTGTGGGAAAGGCCCAGATTGCGCGCCACCACGGCCGCGCCACCGGCTGCTGCCCCGGCAACGGCAGCAAGTATTGCGGCCGACCCCAGGGTGGCGCCCATCCCCTTCTCTTCGACGATGCGCGGATACTGCTGTGGCGGGTCGACGTTCTTTACTTTGGCCAGCATGTGAATCGGCTTGCTGAAGCCCACACCCTGCTCGGTACACCCGATGCAGGGGCAGCCACAACCCACCGGCCAGGTGCCAGCACCGGCATCGCCGAACAGGATGCTCGGACAGTTGGCGTAGGTTTCCGGCCCCTTGCAGCCGAGCTTGTAGAGGCAGTAGCCCTTGCGGTGGCCCTCGTCGCCAAAGTCGATCGCAAAACGACCGGCATCGAAGTGGGCACGGCGTTCGCAGTTCTCATGGACCAGGCGCGAGTACGCAAACTTCGGCCGACCCAGGTCGTCGACTGGCGGCAACGCGCCGAAGGTGAGGAAGTGCACTACCGTCGACAGGAAGTTGTAAGGGTTCGGAGGGCAACCCGGAATCGTCACCACCGGTTTGCCGAGCACCGCCGCGACACCGGAGGCCCCGGTCGGGTTCGGGTCGCCGTTGGATGGCATGATCGACGGCATACCGCCCCAACTCGCGCACGAGCCGATGGCGATCACGGCCGCGGCATCTGCGGCACACTCCTTCGTCAGGTCGATCGCGGTCTGACCGCCGATCTTGCAGTAGATGCCGCCATCGCGCGTCGGGATCGCGCCTTCGACGACCAGAATGTAGCTGCCCTTGTTTTCCGCCATGGCCGTCCTGCGTGCCTTTTCGACCTGGTGGCCGGCAGCAGCGAACAGCGTCTCGTGGTAATCGAGCGAAATGACGTCGAGAATCAGCCGCTCGAGGGTCGGGTGCTCGGCGCGCAGCATCGACTCCGTGCAGCCCGTGCACTCCTGGAAGTGCAGCCAGATGACCGATGGCCGCTTCTTGGCCGCGACCGCTTCGGCGACCGCCGCGTCGGCTCCCGCCGGCAAACCCAGGCTGGCTGCCACGCTGGCGCAGAACTGCAGAAACTCTCGTCGCGGCATGCCAAGTCGCTTGCTCGCGACGGCGATGTTCGCATCACTTTCCAGCTTCAGCAGACTGGTGTTTGCCATTTCCCGCCCCCTATCTCGTCGCCCGACCGCAGGTCGGGAGGTTCACATCGATACCGCCCCCGAAAGCACTTGTGTAGCCAATGCCGCAACTGCACCCAAGAAGCGTGCCAAGGAGAGATGTTGGTAATAAACAGGGGCTTGGTTTTGGGTACGGCGGCCACTTCAGTAAGCGAGCTTTGCGTCTGGAGTTCGAAGTGGAAACCTGGTATCCACCGGCGTCGAGAGCGGCGGGTTGTCCTGAGTTCAGCACGCGAGATAGGCGTTCTCGGCGGACCACCACGATATTCGCTGCTCGCTCTCACCGCCCGATTTCATCGTTGCACGCCGCGTTGATTCCCCCTACGATCTCGACATGAACGAATTCCGCTGCTCGCTGGATCGCCAAGCTGCCCGGGTGCCGACCCGCAACAGCGTGTCGCGCGTTCCCTGTCGCCTGCCGACGGACTCTGCGCTGAAGCGTGCCGGGGCAAGCCGGGAGTCGCTGGATGGCGAGGACCCTTGCGATGTCCAGTTTCCGGTCACCCACTGAAGCGCTGCAGGCGCACTCGCCGATCGCCGCCGACGGCCTGCCGGAAGCGCAAGCGGTTTTCCACGGGGTCGACGAGGCGGTCTGGATCGAAGTGATCCGCAAGATGGACGAGGTGTACAACGACCTGCTGCAGTACGAGGTCGCTCTCGAGCAAAAGAATGCTGCCCTCGAGGACTCGCAGCAGTTCATCGAAAGCGTTCTGGCGTCCATGTCGGATATCCTGATTGTCTGCAACCGGCACGGGGCCATCCAGGAAGTTAACGACTCCTTGCGGCGTTTCATCGGTCAGGACGAGACCGTTCTGTATGGACGACCGGTCTGCGAACTCTTTGCCGACGACGTATCACGGCAAAGGGCTCGCGACTTCTTTTCGGCAGCGCGGCCGGCGTCGGTCCAGGATTGCGAGCTGCTGATCAGCGGCCGCGACGGCAACTCGCTGCCGGTTTCGCTGAATTGCACGCCGCGTTTGTCGGGAACCGGCAAGTTGGTCGGGATGGTTCTCACCGGGCGGCCGGTCGGCGAATTGCGGCGTGCTTATCATGCTCTGCGGCAGGCGCACGAGGATCTGAAGCGTACTCAGCAACAGCTTCTGCAGGCGGAAAAGATGGCCTCGCTCGGCCGTCTGGTCGCTGGTGTGGCGCATGAACTCAACAATCCGATCAGCTTCGTTCTCGGCAACGTGCTGGCCATCAGACGCTATGCGGCGCGCCTGCAGAGCTATCTCGATGCGGTGCACTCGGACGCCTGCGTGCGATCACCGGCGCTGGAGGCGATGCGGCAGGACTTGCGCATTGATCGAATCCTGGAGGACATCACTCCGCTTCTCGACGGCATGACTGAAGGCGCCGAGCGTACACGCGACATCGTCGACGGACTCAAGCGCTTCTCGGCTGTCGATCGCAGTGCCGACGAGCCGGTCAACCTCGCTGAAGTTCTCGCCCGGGCGGTGCGCTGGGTCACACGGGCGGCCATGCAGGGTTTTCGTGTGACTGTGGATCTGCCCCAAGAACTGCCCATCATTGGCTCTTCCGGGCAGATGCAGCAAGTACTGATGAACCTCGTGCAGAACGCGCGGGATGCCACTGCAGGGGGCGAAGCCCCCACTCTCGAGATCAGTGCCGAGCGGTGCAACGGTACGGTGATCCTCAGCTTTGTCGACAATGGACCGGGAATCGCCGAAGCAAACCTGCCGCGCCTCTTCGACCCTTTCTTCACGACCAAGCCGGTTGGACAGGGAACAGGGCTTGGGCTGTCGATAAGCTATGGCATTGTGGAGCGGCACGGTGGCAAGCTGGAAGCCGCGAATCGGCCTGGAGGGGGCGCTGTATTCACGCTGACGCTGCCGCTCGCGCCGGTTTAGCCAACGTATGGGTGGTGCCTCGGCGCGCTGCATCGGGCGTCGGTCACCTCGTGTCGCCACCGTTGGTAGCTACGCGTTGATAAGCCGGGAGAGCAACGAAGTTCAGTTGGTGGGTATCAAGGCCACCGACTTGCGCCTTTAGGATTTCATCGTCTGACGGAAACTCGCATTTTCCCAACATCAGGCGCCAAAGAGAGGTTGCCGGGATGCCCGCGAGGCGGTGAACGAAAAAAGCGCCCCAAGGCAGTTCATTCGGACGGCTGACGAAACATCTGCTGCTTTGCCGAGAAGCTCTCTACCAGACACCGGGAAGTTTCACCGGGAACTTTCGGTGATGTGCCTTGGTAGGCGCGATTGGACTCGAACCAACGACCCCCACCATGTCAAGGTGGTGCTCTAACCAGCTGAGCTACGCGCCTCCAGTGAAGCCACAAGTGCAAGCGACTTCAGGGAAGTGCGCATTATACGGCCAGCCAACGGCAAGTCAAGCGGTGCGAACCTCGTCGAGCGCCGTGTATGACGGAGCCAGCGGGCACGGTGGTCGGTGCTCACTCGCCAATCACGTCGCTATTGGCCGGCGGGGTGAAGCGGAACAGTGATGGCGCAAGGCGCGGATTGCGCTCGAGATGGGCAAACCGTAGCGAGGTGGTCTGGCCGAGGCTGTCAAGCAGTTCCATCGCCCTCAGATCACTCCCGGCAAAGCCAAGGCTCACCTTCTCGAAACCGCTGTCGGGCGATCGCGGCGTCGCCTCAACCCACTCCAGTCCATCCTTGTCGCCCGCCTCGCGCAAGGTGAAGTTCTTCTCGATCGTGCTTTCACCGGCGAGTAGAGCGGCTGGTGTGCCGCCGAGGGCACTGCCCACCTTCCGGACGGTGACCTGGCGGAGATCGGGGTCGTGGATCCATACGCGTTCTCCATCTCCTACCAGCAACTGCGCATACGGTTTCTCGATCTCCCAGCGAAACTTGCCGGGGCGCGCGAACATCATGACACCGCTCGACAACTGCGGTTTGCGGCCATTCCTCGCGGCGACGCTTTGCGCGAATTCGGCGCGCATGGTCCGCGTCGATTCGAGGAACTGGTGCAGCTTGTCGATTGCCCCAGCACTCACTGTCTGGGTGATGAGCAGGCAGATGGCTGCGAACAGGGTTCGGCGCATCATTCCTCGTCCCTGCGCGGGGCCAGGACTTCTCGACCACCGCGGGCGTCCATCGCAGAAACGAGTCCAGCCTTCTCCATCGCTTCGATCAGGCGTGCCGAGCGATTGTAGCCGATGCGAAGATGGCGCTGAACCAGCGAAATCGATGCCCGGCGGTTCTTCAGCACCACTTCGACGGCCTGGTCGTATACCGGGTCGGCTTCACCATCGGTGTCCAAGGCGCCGTTGTCAGCGCCGGCTGGGCCGTCACCGTCTTCGTCGGCACCGCCACCGCTGAGGACGCCGTCCACGTACGCCGGGGCACCCACCTTCTTGAGGTAGTCGACTACCCGGTGGACCTCTTCGTCGGCAACAAAGGCACCATGAACTCGCGTGGGATAGCCAGTGCCCGGTGCGAGGAAGAGCATGTCTCCCTGGCCGAGCAGGGCCTCGGCTCCCATCTGGTCGAGGATGGTCCGCGAGTCGATCTTCGAAGAAACCTGAAACGAGATTCGGGTCGGGATGTTGGCCTTGATCAGACCGGTGATGACATCGACCGACGGTCGCTGCGTCGCCAGGATCAGGTGAATCCCCGACGCACGGGCCTTCTGGGCGAGCCGGGCAATCAGTTGCTCGACGGTCTTGCCGGCAACCATCATCAGGTCGGCGAGTTCGTCGATGACGACGACGATGTAAGGCAGGATGCTCAGCGGTTCGGGGCTGTCGGGGGTCAGCGAAACCGGATTGGGGATCTTCTCGTCGCTCTTTTCGGCATCCCGGATGCGGTGATTGAGGCCGACCAGGTTACGCACGCCCATTGCCGACATCAGCTTGTAGCGCTTCTCCATCTCGGCGACACACCAGTTGAGGGCGTTGGCCGCCTGCTTCATGTCCACCACCACCGGCGCGAGCAGATGCGGGATACCCTCGTAGATCGACAGTTCGAGCATCTTCGGGTCGACCAGGATCAGCCGCACCTGATCGGGCTCGGCCTTGTAGAGCAGTGACAGGATCATCGCATTGATGCCGACCGACTTGCCGGAGCCGGTCGTGCCGGCGACCAGCAGGTGTGGCATCTTGGCCAGGTCGACGACGGTCGGTTGGCCGCCGATGTCCTTGCCGAGAGTCATCGTCAGCGGCGAACTCATGTCGCTGTACTCCTTGCTGGAAATGATCTCCAGCAGGCGCACCATCTGCCGCTTGGGGTTCGGCAGTTCGAGCGCCATCGAGGACTTGCCAGGCACCGTTTCGACGACGCGCACGGAGACCAGCGACAACGAGCGGGCGAGATCCTTGGCGAGATTGAGGATCTGTACGCCCTTGACACCCACGGCGGGCTCGATTTCATAGCGGGTGATGACGGGGCCGGGGTAGGCGGCGGTCACCGCCACCTGGACACCGAAGTCGGCAAGCTTGCGCTCGATCAGACGCGAAGTGTACTCGAGCGTCTCGGGCCTGACGCGGTCGCCGTGCAGCGGCGCGGGTTCGAGGAGATGCAGCGGTGGCAGCATGCCGCCGGGTACGGCTTCCGGAAACAGCGGCACTTGCCGCTCACGTTCCATGCGTTTCTCGACTTTCGGTGGTAGCCGCGGTGGTGCGACTGCTGCGAACTCCTCAATCGCCTTGCTCGGTGTCTGCGGGTCAAGCGGCGGCTCGGATTCGGTGGGCGGCACGGCGTGGGGCGTCGCCGGTCGATCACTCAGTGTTGGTTCCTCATGCACAGCAGGGCGCTTGGCGGGCTTGAGGGCGGGCCGGTTGGCCGCTTCCGGTTTCTGCGCCAGCGTCGGCTCATGTGCTTCGCTTCGCTTCTTCTCACCCTCGACCACCGCCTCACGCTCACGCGCGACTTCCCGGCCGATTCGGCGGTCCTGCCAGCGCTCGAACAGCCCGCCAACGCCCACGATGGCCGCCTCGAAGAGGCCTCCCACACGTTCGGCAGCGGTGATCCAGGACATCCCCGAGAAAATACTCCAGCCGAGCACCAGCATGGCGAAGAGGGCCAGCGTCGCGCCCGTGTAACCAAGATAGCGTACCGCGATGGCCCCTAGCTCGATGCCGATGACGCCGCCCGGACCGACGGGCAGGGTCGCCTTTAGGGTGTAGAACCGCAGTGCCTCGAGCCCGCTGCTGGCGACGATCAGCACGACGAAGCCGGCGAGGGCGATATAGAGCGGGCGTCGATCGCTGGGGCGCTGACCATCGAGACGCCGATAACCCCACCAGACGAAGGCAATCAGCAGAACCGTCCACCACCAGGCGGAAAGGCCGAAAATGTACAGCATCAGATCGGCCAGCCAGGCGCCGGTACGACCCGCCGGATTGTGCAGGGTCGTCGTGTGTACGGCATGCGACCAGCCGGGGTCGCTCCGCTGGTAACCCCAGAGGGAAAGCGCCAGAAAGGTCGCGATGGCGATCAGGATCAGCCAGCGAGCTTCCTGCAGGAGGATCGCGATCTTTTCCGGGAGTGGGCTTGGCGCGCTCGAGGCGTACGCCATTCGGCCGGCAAGTTTGTTCAGCAGGGCCATCGGAGCAAAGGAGTTCAGGTTGATTGGGGGCGGGAGGCTGGCACGGGTGCGGGACTCGCTGCCAGACGCTTCTCAATGATGACGATGCGGCCTTCCTCGACCCGGAAATATCCGCGATTCTCCAGATCCTTCATCACACGACTGACCATCTCGCGCGAGGCACCGATCATCTTGGCGATGTCCTGCTTGGTGAGGCGCCGCCTGATCACGCGCTGCCCGCGCTCGTCTTCGGAGAAGTCGATGAGCAGCTTGGCGACGCGGCCGTAAACGTCGAGAAGGGCCAGGCTCTCGATGTTGCGATCCGCTTCGCGCAAGCGCTGCACCAGACTCTTCATGATGTTGAGGCACAGGTCGAAGTTCTCCGCCAGGCAGCGTTTGAAGTCGTTCTTGGTGATCACCAGCAGTTCGCAGGTCTCGGTCGCGACGACGTCGGCCGAACGCGGGCTGCCGTCAATCAGCCCCATCTCGCCGAAGAACTCTCCCGGGCCGAGCAGGGTCAGAATCACCTCGCGTCCCTCTTCATCGCTGTTGAGAACCTTGGCGCCGCCACTGATGAGCACGTACAGTGAGTCGGTGCTGTCGCCGGCGCGCACGATGGTTGTCAGGCGCGGCACTCGGCGATGAAAGGCGACTTTGGCGATCTGTTCGAGTTGTGAATCCGGCACGCCGGCAAACATCGGAATGCTATGCAGCAAAGTCAGGCTGGGTCCCCTCCTGGGCTGCTCGACCTGTGTGTTCATGAGGCCTTCTTTCGTCAAGTGAAATGATTTCTATCAAGGGCTTGCGCGGCGATTATAAGGCACTTTGCAGGTTTCCGAAGCAAGCACGGAACAAAGTTGGCGCCGGAGGCGTCGGCGTTGCCGGTTATAATTTTTCCATGACCCACTACCAGAGCAAATCGAGATGACCCCAGCCACCCGTCACTGCCGCCTGCTGATCCTCGGATCGGGACCTGCCGGCTATACCGCCGCCGTCTACGCGGCGCGTGCCAACCTGCAGCCGGTGTTGATCACCGGTATGGCGCAGGGTGGCCAGTTGATGACCACCACCGACGTGGACAACTGGCCCGCGGACGCGAAGGGCGTACAGGGACCCGAACTGATGCAGCGCTTCGAGGAGCATGCGCGCCGCTTCGAGACCGAGATCATCTTCGAGCACATTCATACGGCCCAGCTTGCACAAAGGCCGTTCACGCTGATCGGCGACTCCGCGACGTACACCTGTGACGCGTTGATCATCGCCACCGGCGCGTCGGCCCAGTACCTCGGACTTCCTTCCGAGGAGGCATACTCCGGGCGCGGCGTTTCCGCCTGTGCAACCTGTGACGGTTTCTTCTATCGCAACCAGCCGGTCGCGGTCATTGGCGGTGGCAACACGGCAGTCGAGGAAGCGCTGTACCTCGCCAACATCGCCAGCCATGTCACCCTCGTGCACCGCCGAGACAAGCTGCGTAGCGAAAAAATCCTGCAGGACAAGCTGTTCGCAAGGGAAAAGGCCGGCAAGGTGACGATCCGCTGGAACTGCCTGCTTGAGGAGGTGCTCGGCGATTCGTCCGGCGTCACCGGCATGCGCATCAGGAACAAGCTCACCGATGCCACGGAGGACCTTTCGCTGATGGGCGTTTTCATCGCCATCGGTCACAAACCGAACACCGACCTGTTCGCCGGCCAACTCGCCATGGAAGGGGGTTATCTGCTTACCCAGGGCGGGCGGCACGGCAATGCGACGGCAACCTCGATTGCCGGCGTTTTTGCTGCCGGCGACGTACAGGATCACATCTACCGTCAGGCCTGCACGTCGGCCGGTAGTGGCTGCATGGCGGCGCTCGATGCCGAGCGTTACCTCGACAGCCTCGGCCTGGCGGGCTGAAACGGTTTGGCGCAGCGGCCTCTCGGCCACCGGGATGTGCCGCCTGACGGGATGAGCACCGCGAACTGCCATGAAATCACGACAGCAAGCCAACGCCGAAGATGTGGACGCTTTTCGCGCCGCCGTGGCCGGCGCGACGCCGTTGCGGCGGGCCAACCGGGTCAGCTTCGAGGGGCCGAAGCCCAGCCCACAGCCGCGTCAGCGGCAGCTGGACGAAGCGGCGGTCATTGCCGAACTGCTGCATGCACCCCTGGCCATCGATGACTGGCTCGACCTTGGGGGGGCGGACTCGTTCCTGCGCAGTGGCCTGCCGCGGGCACTGCTGCGCGACCTGCGGCGTGGTCGCTGGAGCATCCAGGATCACGTCGACCTGCACGGCATGAACCGCCACCAGGCGCACGCCGAGGTGACGCAGTTTCTCGCCGACACGCGCAGTGCCGGCAAGCGCTGCGTGCGCATAGTGCATGGTCGCGGGCACGGCTCGCCAGGTCGTGAATCGGTGCTGCGGCAACTGGTCAAAGCCTGGTTGGCTCGCTGTCAGGATGTCCTGGCTTTCTGTCACGCGCCGCCCAGCGACGGCGGCGACGGTGCCCTGTGGGTCCTGCTCAAGGCTGACAGCAGGTCGCCGCGCCGCTAGGCCGCGTTGGGCTAGGGCCTGTCGGGGCGGGCCGGTCGTGGTGGATCGCGCGACCTGGCGGCGGATCAGATCGCCGACTCGTCGGTTTCGCCGGTGCGTATGCGCACCACCTGCTCGACAGTCGTGACGAAGATCTTGCCGTCGCCGATTTTTCCGGTGCGCGCCGCCTTGACGATCGCGTCGATGGCGCCGTCGACCGCACTATCGGCAACGACAATTTCGATCTTGACCTTGGGCAGGAAATCAACAACATATTCAGCACCGCGATAGAGCTCGGTGTGACCCTTCTGGCGACCAAACCCCTTGACCTCGGTAACGGTCAGGCCGGTGACGCCGATCTCGGACAGCGCTTCGCGCACTTCGTCGAGCTTGAATGGTTTGATGATGGCTTCAATTTTTTTCATGGCCTTGGCTCCGGTAAAGATCGTAAAGAAATCGTATCAGAAATCAGGCATCGACAAGTGATCAGTACAGGTCGCGGTAGCGATTGGTGATCGGATAGCGCCAATCCTTGCCGAATCCACGCTGTGTGACGCGGATACCGACCGGCGCCTGCCGTCTCTTGTACTCGCTGATCTTGAGCAGATGCACGACGCGGCGCACATCGGCTTCGGCATGGCCCTGGGCAATGATCTGGCGCGGGCTGAGATCCTTCTCCATGTAGGCCTCGACGATGGCGTCGAGCACCTCGTAGGGCGGCAGACTGTCCTGGTCGGTCTGGTCGGGCTTCAACTCGGCGGATGGCGGGCGGCTGATGATCCGCTCGGGGATCGCATACGAGCGTGTGTTGCGCCAGCGGGACAGGCGGTAGACTAGTGTCTTGGCAATGTCCTTGATGACCGCGAAACCGCCGGCCATGTCACCGTAGAGCGTGCAATAACCGACGGCCATCTCCGACTTGTTGCCGGTGGTCAGCACCAGCGAACCGGTCTTGTTCGAGATCGCCATCAGGATCATGCCACGGATCCTGGCCTGCAGGTTTTCCTCGGTGGTGTCGGCCGGCAAGCCGGCGAACTGTTGTTCCAGCATCGCGGCAAAAGTCTGCATGGCCGGTTCGATGGCGATTTCGTCATAACGAATGCCGAGCAGGCGAACCATTTCACGCGATTCGGCGAGGCTGAGCTCGGCCGTGTAGGGGGAGGGCATCATTACTGCCCGCACCTTGTCAGCGCCCAGGGCATCGACGGCGATGCACAGCGTCAGCGCCGAGTCGATGCCGCCGGAGAGGCCGATGATGGCGCCGGGGAAACCGTTCTTGCCGAGGTAGTCGCGCACACCGAGAACCAGCGCCTGGTAAACCTCGGCCTCGAGGCAGGGGGCGGGGGCGATCGCCGCCGCCTGCGGCTCGCCGTCGACGAAATCGACGATGCCCAGCGCCTCCTCGAACTGCGGCAACTGGCAGCAGAGCGTCCCGCGCGAGTCGAGAACGAATGACCCGCCATCGAAGACCAGTTCGTCCTGACCACCGGCCAGATTCGCATAGACGACTGGCAAACCGGTGCTGGCGATACGTTGGCGCAGCACCTCGGTACGCCGCTCGCGTTTGCCGATGTGATAGGGAGAGGCGTTGAGGACCAGTAGCACCTCGGCGCCGGCGTTCCGGGCGAGATCTGCGGCACCGGCTTCCCAGACATCGGCGCAGATGTTCACCCCGCAGCGAACGCCCTTCAGTGTCAGTACGCACGGACCTTCGCCGGAGTCGAAATAGCGCTCTTCGTCGAACACCTCGTAGCTGGGCAGGCGCTGCTTGTAATACGTGGCGACACGCGTGCCGTCGGTGATCAGCGTGGCGGCGTTGTAGCAGTGCGCAGCACGCTTTTCGGGGTGGCCGACAAGCACCGCGATACCGGCGACGCGGCTGGCCAGCAGAGCGAGTTCATGCTCGCAAGCGGCGCAGAAATCGTCGCGCAGCAGCAGGTCTTCGGGGGGATAGCCGCAGAGCGACAGCTCCGGCGTCAGCAGGAGGTCGGCCCCCTGCGCGCGAGCGCGTTCGGCAAAATCGAGGATCCGCTGCGCGTTGCCGGCGAAGTCGCCGACCGTGGCGTTGATCTGGGCAATGGCAATCTTCAAAGGCATGGGCGCGACCACTAGCGAAAGGGGCGCTCGCGCGCCCCTCGATCAGCGTGACGAAAAAACCGCTCAGAAAGCCGGCTTGTCCTTGGCATCGGCGTAGCGCTGCACGCCCTCCATGATCTCCTTTTTGGCCTCCTCGCTACCCAGCCAGCCGGCGACCTTGACGAACTTGCCGCGTTCGAGATCCTTGTAATGAGCAAAGAAGTGGGCGATCTGGTCGAGGATGACCTGGGGAAAATCGCGCGGCGTTTCCATGTCACGGTACATCGGCGTCAGGCTATCGACCGGGACGGCCAGGAGCTTGCCATCCGGCCCCGCTTCGTCTTCCATCGCCAGCAGGCCGATCGGTCGGCAACGCACGACGACCCCGGGTGGCAGCGCGAACTGGGTCACCACCAGCACATCGACCGGGTCACCATCGCCAGCGATGGTGTGCGGTATATAACCATAGTTGCAGGGGTAGTGCATGGCGGTCGACATGAAACGATCGACAAAGACGGCTCCGCTATCCTTGTCCACCTCATACTTCACCGGGTCCGCGTGCATCGGAATCTCGATGATGACGTTGAAGTCATTGGGGAGCGACTTGCCGGAGGGCACGCGATCTAGACCCATGTTCGTGATCTCTCTACTGGTTGCGGGAAAGCCGATTATAACCGCCTATCGTTGCTCGGGTCACAGCGATTGCCCGGGCGAGGCGAACAGCTTGATGGGCCCCGTGCAGCGGCCAGCAACGATTTGCGGCCGAACTGCCTTGCGGCAGCGGCGGCCGGTGGCCTCAGCTGCCGCCCGCGCGTGACTGGCCCATCTCGACCATCCGGCGCGCCTCTGCGGCGAACTTCTGCGCCTGTTCGTCGTCCGCGTCGCGGTCGATGGCCGATGGCGGCGCCGCTATCCCCTTCTGGACTGCCGGCCGGGAACGGATCTGGTCACGCCAGCGCCCGAGGCGCGGCAGGTCGTCGATATCGACCCCGGACCAGCGATGCGTACGCACCCAGGCCCAGTTGGCAATGTCGGCGATCGAGTAGTCGCCGGCGAGGTATTCGTGGTCCCTGAGATGGCCGTCGAGCACCCGAAACAGTCGCCGGCACTCGCCCTGATAGCGGTCGATTGCGGGCTGGATCTTCTCCGGGAAGTAGCGAAAGAAGACATTGGCCTGGCCCATCATCGGGCCAATGCCGCCCATCTGGAACATCAACCACTGCGCAACGCGCGAGCGACCCCTAGCGTCGTGCGGCAGCAATCGTCCGGTCTTTTCGGCGAGGTAGAGCAGGATGGCGCCGGACTCGAAGACGGCGAAGTCATCCTCGGCGCGATCGACGATCGCCGGTATTCGACCGTTCGGGTTGATCGCCAGGAACCATGGCTCCTTTTGCTCGCCGCTTGCCAGGTCCAGCGCATGCAGCGTGTAGGGGAGGGCGAGTTCCTCGAGGGCAATCGAGATCTTGTGTCCGTTCGGAGTGGCGGCGGTGTACAGGTCGATCATTGGCAAGGTGTCTTGACGAGGGATGGACGTGTCGGCGTGCGGCTGCCGGCTGGCGGAGTACGATCATGCACTGGCTCTCTGACAACGGCCGTCGCCGGGCGTTCGCCTGCCAAACGCAGAAGCTGGTGCGCGGACTGACCCGGGCGCCGCCGAGCCTGCACGGCGAGCGCCTTCCGCCTGCCGTGCTTTCGGTCTATCATCGTCGCAGGATGTCGCCGGAGGCTCGCTCTCGAATGAATTCCATGACTGCGCCACCCAGCCCCGCCAAGCACTCCCGCGCGCCGGCGGCGGTGCCCGGCGCAGGGCACGGCGGAGAGCACGGCGGACGGCGCGAGACCGCCGCCGTGCCGACGAGAACCCTTGCTAATCCCTATCCTGGGCTGGCGGCCTTCAGGCCGGAGGAGCACAGCTTTTTCTTCGGGCGTGACGAAGACATCGACCGGGTAGTCGCGCGCCTCGCCGAGACGCCGTTGCTCAGCATTGTCGGTCGCTCGGGCACCGGCAAATCCTCGCTGGTCGCGGCCGGTGTGGTCCCGCGGCTTGGCGGGATCCTCGGGGAGTTCTGCTATCGGCGCTGCGAACCGCAGGCGGACCCCTGTCGACAACTCGCCGAGATGCTCGGTCGCGAGCAGCCGGCAGACCCCGAACTGCGCGGTCGTCAGTGCCTCGCGGCGCTGCGGCAGGTGCTCGACGCGACGCCCGATGCAGAGCAGGCCGATCCGTTGCAGGATCGCCTGGCCGTCGCCATCGAACACTTCCTGGGAGAACCCGGTCGCCCGTTGGTCCTGCTGGTCGACCAGTTCGAGGAGTTGTTCACCCGTACTTCGCCGGCGGGCGCGCTTCGCTTTCGTAGTCTCATCGGCGCCTTGCTCGAGAGCAAGCGCCTGTATGTGATTCTGACGCTGCGCAGCGAATTCACTGGCCGGCTGATGGAGTGGCTTGGTGAAGACCTTTTCCGGGCGTCGCTGGTTGCTCTTGAACCGATCAGGGGGGAAGCGCGGCTGCACGCGATCATCACCGGACCGGCCGAAGCCAGCGGCGTGCCGGTACAGGCCGAACTGGTCGCGACACTGGTGTCGGCGGCCAGCGCTACGCGCGGTGCCCTGCCGCTGATCGCCCTGACTCTCGAGAGGCTCTTCGAGCAGCGCGATCCCGAGGCGGGGCTGACGCTGGGAGCCTACGAGCGCATGGGCGGGCTGGAGACCGTCGTCGAGAGCGCTGCCGCGGCGATCGAACGCTTGATCGCCGGTGAGCCGGAACTCGAACCCGCCTGCGCGCGCCTGTTTGCCGAGCTGGCGACGGTGATCGACGGACTGCCGACGCGCCGCACGGTCGAGATCGGGCCGCTACGCGAGGATCCGCTGGTCGGCCGACTGGTCGATGCGTTGCGCAGCCAGGGCTTTCTGGCCGACCCTGACGACCGGCACGTGGAACTGGCACACGAGATGCTGCTGATCCATTGGCCGCGTCTGCGGCAATGGTGCGACCGCTATCGCGACAGTCTGACGCTGCGCCGGCAGGCGAAACAGGCGGCGAGGGACTGGCAGCAGGCCTGCGCGCACGAAGAGACGCCGGTTACCGGCGCTCAAGGCCGGAGTGCCGAGGTGCTCGCCTGGAGCTGGGAGCGCCAGAAGCCGGCGCTGCTTGCCTTGCTCGAGCTCAGCAATCGCCCGACTCTCGCCGATCCCGATTTCGACGATCCCGGAATTCTCGCCTGGCAGGCGCTCGAGCACACTCTGGAGAAAGGCCTGCGGCGTTTCCTGCAGCCCGAGCCGCTGGCCCTGCTCGAAGAGCTGGCCAGTGACGAGACAGCGCATCACCGGCGCGAAGAGATCGGCCTGCGACTCAACCAGATGGGCGATCCTCGGCGCGGTGTCGGGTTGGCCGCCAACGGCCTCCCGGAGATGGCGTGGATTGCCGTGCCGGCCGGCGAAGTCACCCTCGAAGGCAAGGGCAGACAGGTCTTCCCCGTCGGTTCGCTGCACGTCTCCCGATATCCGATCACCTGGCAGCAGTACAACGCCTTCGTCAACGCCGATGACGGCTACCGCGACCGGCGCTGGTGGAGAAAGCTGACACAGCGAAAACTGCCGGGTGAGATTCGCTGGGGTTTCCACAACTATCCCGCGATCAATGTCTGCTGGAGCGATGCGGTCGCCTTCTGTCGCTGGTTGAACGAGAAGTTGCAGCTGAGCTCACCGGCGATCATCCGTCTGCCCACCGAGTGGGAATGGCAATGGCTTGGCCAGTCGGGCGCGGCCAGGCGAAAGTACCCGTGGGGTGACGACTGGAACCCGATGCGTGCCAACAGTCATGAGAGCGGCATCGGCAGGACGATGGCCGTCGGCATGTATCCCTCCGGCAGTCCCGACGGCTCGCTGGTCGCCGATCTGGCTGGCAACGTTTGGGAATGGTGTGTGAACGAGTACGATGCACCGGGCACCACGCAAATCGGCGGCGCCAGGCCGCGCGCCATGCGCGGTGGTTCGTGGCTCGACTATCCGGCCGACCTGCGCACCGCCAAACGCGAGTACTTCCCGCCCGACGATCGCGATGGCGACATCGGCTTCCGCGTCGTGCTGGCGCCGCCGGTCGATTAGGCGTGCGTCCACGCCAGCGTCGGGGCCATCACGGCAAGCCGCCACGGACGGTGCGTGGTCTGACGATTGCTTCGTAGTAGTCGAAGGCGTCGCGGATGTGCCCGCGCAACTGGTTCTCTTCCCAGGGTTTGGTCAGAAACCTGTAGACGGCTCCCTGATTGACGGCATCGACAATCGACTCGAGTTCGCTGTAGCCGGCCATGACGATGCGCACCGTATCGGGGTGGAGCAGCCTGACGCGCGTCAGAAAGTCCGTGCCCTGCATCGGCAACATGCGTTGTGCAGCAACGATGACCTGGACGTCGTTGCCGGCCAGCAGGTTCAGCCCCTCGTGCGGGCAGCCCGTGGCGAGGACTCGGTAGCCCTGTGCGCGCAAGGCTCGGCGAAGGGCGGACAGGGCGTGCGGCTTGTCGTCCACCAGCAGCAGCGTGTGCGATTCGCCGTGTGCCTGGGTCGGCGGCAGGCACTTTCCCTGGCTCACCAGAGTCGCGAACTCGTCCGCCGGGACCGGTGCGCTGAACAGGTAACCCTGAATCTGGTCGCAGCGGTTCTTTCTCAGATAACTCAGTTGGGTCTCGGTCTCGACGCCTTCGGCGACCACCTTCAATGCCATGCGGTGTGCCAGGGCGATCACCGCGGTGGCAATGTTGGCGGCTTTCGGATCGCTGACGATATGGGTGATGAACGAACGGTCGATCTTCAGTTCGTCCACCGGAAAGCGACTCAGATAGCTGAGGCTCGAGTAGCCGGTTCCGAAGTCATCGAGGGCCACTGCGACGCCGACGCGCCTGAGGGCGTCGAGTCGCTCGGTGGCCTGCTCGGGTGCCGCCATCAGCATGCTTTCGGTCAACTCTAGCCCAAGCATGCGCGGGTCGACAGCATGCTTGCGCAGGGCGGTGGCGAGGACGGCCTCGAGTTCACCACCCGCGAACTGGCGCGCCGAGACATTGACCGCGACCATCACCGACGGCTGGCCGGCTTCCGCCCAGGCACGAATCTGTCGGCAGGTTTCGTTGATGACCCACGCCCCGATCGGCACGATCAAGCCGGTTTCTTCCGCCAACGGGATGAATCGGTAGGGAGGTACCAGGCCGAACCCGGGTCGTTGCCAGCGCAGTAGTGCCTCGCCGCCGACGATCACGCCGCTGGCGAGGTCGAGCTTCGGCTGGTAATGCAGGACCAGTTCGCCCTGGATCAGCGCCCGGCGCAGGGCAGTCTCCATTTCAAGTCGCTGCAGCGCTCCATGCCCCAGTTCGCCGGTATAGAAAGCGTATTGGTTGCCACCCCGCTGCTTGGCGCGATGCATTGCCACGTCGGCACTGCGCAGCAGATCGTTGGCGCCCTTCCCATCCTGCGGAAAGACGCTGATGCCGATGCTGGCGCGTGCATAGGTCTCGTGTCCGTCGGCGAGGACAAAAGGCGGAGCCAGTGCAGCCAGCAGGTCGCCGGCGATACTCCCAGCGTTCTCGGCATCCTGGCTCGCCTCGAGGATGGCAACGAACTCGTCGGCGCCGAGGCGGCCAACCACGTCCTCGTGACGCAGCCGCGCCTTGAGGCGGGCAGTGACGCCAAGCAGCAGTTCATCCCCGAGAGCGTGGCCCAGGCTGTCGTTGACGTTCTTGAACTGATCGAGATTGATGACCAGCACGGCCGACTTGCCTCCCTGCCGCTGCGCGCGCTCGAGGGCATGTTGCAGCAGCGAGCGCAACAGCAGGCGATTCGGCAGGTCGGTGAGCGGGTCGTAGTGCGCGAGGTGTTCGAGCTCTTCTTCGCGGTGTTTGAGCTTGCTGAGATCGGTGAACACAGCCAGGTAATGCGTCGGTTGTCCGTGCTCATCCTTGACGACGCTCAGCGTTGCCCATTGCGGGTAGATTTCGCCGTCGGCGCGGCGGTTCCAGAGCTCGCCCTGCCAGTGGCCTGCCTGCGTCAGGCTCGCCCACATCGCCTGGTAGAAGGCTCGGTCGTGGCGCCCCGACTGGAGGAGGCGGGGATTCCTGCCGATCGCCTCGGCGGCGGTGTACCCGGTCATCTCGGAAAACGCCGGGTTGACCGAAATGATCCGGCCGGTCAGGTCGGCAATGAGGACGCCGTCGCGCGTGCTCTCCAGGGCCGTGGCGTGCAGGCGCTGGCGCTCGGCGAGGGCGTGTCCGGCAGTCACGTCATCCCAATTGCCGACGACTGCCAGCGGCTGGTGGTTGGCATCGAAGAGCAGGCGCTTGTGGTCGCGCAGCCAGCGAACGACACCCTGCCCATCGCGGAAACGGTATTCCTGCAGCAGGCTGCCGTCGGCCAGCAGGCGGGGCCAGGTCTCCAGTACGTGCGCACGGTCTGCGTCATGCACGTGGCTGACCCACCAGTCGGGCGCCAGGCACTCGGCAGGTGAAAAATGCAGCACGCGCGTGATGTTGTCGCTAACCCAGAGGGGGACGAGACTCTGCCCGTCGACGCCACATGCGTAGAGAACCGTCGGGCCGGCCGACAGGACGAGTTGCCGATGGGTGGTCGCGGGGCGCACGCTCGAGCTTTCCTGGCGGAACCGCGCCTGCCTCGCGGCATCCTCGATAACGCCCGCAAGCGAAGCAGGATCGTCCCGCCTGGTGATGGCGCAGTCGTTGAGGCCAAGCTGCGCGGCGGTGGCGACAACACCGTCGTCGTCGCAGATCAACACGATCGGCACTGTGAGGCCGAGTCGGCCGCGCAGTGTCCTGGCGATCGCCGGCGCGTTCAGCCCCGGCGACTGGCAATCGACCAGCAGCAGGTCGGGCACTGGCCCGCTATCGGCAACTACCGACAGGCGCGCGAGTGCCTGTGCCTCACTCTCAACGACATCGAAGCGAAGGCGTGGCAGATGCGGCGCGCAATCGGCCAGGGCACGTTCGACTTGCGGGCCGGGGCGCCCGGCGTAGAGGACGTATAGCAGGGGGTTGTCTTCGCGAAAGAATGAGTGCGGAGGAACGGAGGGCATGATTAGCGGTTTCGTTCGCTGCTTCGGCGGGGTGGCGGCGCGAGCAGTTCCCTGGACCTGTCGGCCTGCGCAGCCATGGGTGCTCAGGCGCGCGTGACGCTGAGCGTCACGTGGCCGCGGTTGTTGCCGTAGAACTTCCAGGCGTCGTTGGCGTAGCAGTAAAGGTAGCCGGATCGCTGTGGTGTGCAGGAGCAGGCCTCGCCGATCAGGAAGGTCTCGCCTTCGATCGCCGTACCGCTGCCATCCATGTTGGGTTGGTTGGCGATCATGCCGACCAGGGCGAACCAGGGAAACTCGTCACGGCGGCGTGATCCCCACCAGTCGGCGCCCTGTTTGCCGGTCAGGCGCTTATAGACGGCTTCCGCCTCGCCGATCGCATTGCCGAACAGGCGGGCGACGTCGCCGATGTTGAACCCACCGTCGGTTGCACCGGCAGGTCCACAGGCCATACTGCTGTCGAGCCACTCGCCGCTCGCGGTCAGTACATAGCTCACCCCTGCCTCAAGGTAGAGCCCGCAGACGTTCCAGTGCTGGCGGGCGTACACAGTGAGACGGGCCGTCTCGCCGATGCCAATGACACGCGTCGGCCAGTAGGGCGCCTGCGCCAGTGGCGGCAGCTGATGCCGTTCCCAGGCCTGCGCGGCCAGCGCTTTGCCGACATTGCCCGCGGCGAACAGGGGCGTGGCGCGCGGCAGGGTTCGCAGATGCGACCATACTCCGGTCGTCGAGTCGTGCAGCACGCCGCGCGCGTCCGGGGCCAACTGGCTGGTGAGTGCCGAAGCCGTGCGCAGGCCGAGTGTCGTCGCTTCGTCGATCATCCACTGCAGTGCTCCGTCCGAGAGTCCGCATTCGACATAGCCGCCGCCGACATCGCTGTGCGTGCCGGCGAACCAGAGTTGCTTCAGGCTGCCATCGGCCGGACGCGGGCCATCTGTCCACAGCGTCGGCGCGAAGCTCGCCCGTTTCTCGTCGATGGCCAGGGCCTGTCGGCCATGGCGGACGGCAGCGCTGAGTTCGGTGTCGTGAAAGCGGTAGCGCTGCGGATCGTCCAGCAGTTGATCGAGGACAAGCAGGTCATCGGGAACACCGAGGGCGCCAACCGTATCCCAGACGCCGATCAGGTGGATGCCGACCCGATCGTCGGGCAGGTCGCCGCGCAGGAAGGTGTAGCCGCTAGCCCACTGTTCGGCGGCCTGGCGTTGCCGGTAACCACGGTCGTAGGCGTTGTCGATCGCCTGCCAGGCCTGGCGCTCGCTCATTCCCTCGAGATCCAGCAGGCCGCAGCGGCTGACGAAGCCGCCGAGGCTGCGCACCGTGTAAGCCCCGCGACTGAAGCCGAAAAGGTAGATGCGGTCTGCGTGCCGGTAGTTGCCGCACAGCCAGCGGTAGGCACTGAGGATGTTGCGGCTCAGGCCGAGGCCGATGCCACCCCCGAGAACACGCTCGACAAGGCCGCCTTCGGCGCCCACGCCCGGATGGTAATAGGTCAGTTGGCGATCGTCGGCGACGCACAGGTTGTAGAGTTTGACGACATTGGTTGGGCAGGGCAGGGCGCCCATCTGCTGCTCGGGCGAACACCAGGTTCCGTCACTGCAGACGACGAGATTGCGCGGCATGGCGGTTCTCCATCGGGTTGAAGGTGTCGGGGAGCGGCGGACGTAGCGCCGGTAGCCGCGCTCTCCCCAATTGCAGGCCGAGGCTAGTGCAGGGACTTGAACTCGCCATTCCGGATCACCCAGAGATAGGTATCGCGCTGCGTGTCGCCGTTCGCGTCGAAAACGATCGGGGTTTGCGCGCCGGCAAACTTTCCGTGCGCCAGAATCGACTCCTTGAGCGTCTGGCCGGCAGACTTGCTGGCAAGCGCATCGAGGGCCACGTTGGTGGCGTCGAAGGCGGTCAAGCCAGGAAAGCCCGGTTCCTGGGCGAAGCGCTCGCGGTAGGCGCGGTGAAATTGCAGGTACGCCGGCTCGCTGCTCTCGCGGTCGACGTACTGAGCAACGACGACGCCTTCCACGGCCCGGCCCCCGAGTTCGACCAATCGCTCGGTGGCTGCCCATTCCGAGGTGGCGATGCGAACCGTCGCGTCACGCATGCGCAGTTGCTGGATCAGTAGAGCCGTGTCCATCGAGTTGGCGATGACCACGACGCCGTCGGGTCGGTGAGTGAGTACGCCGCTCGCCAGGGTCGAAAAGGTCGTGCTCGAATCGAAGCCGATCGCCGCGACGATCAGGCCGCCCCTCGCCTCGAAGGCGCTGCGGAAATCGCCCGCCCAGCTCTCGCTGTAGGCTCTGTTGCGTAGATCGTAGACCAGCACCACCCGGCGCAGTCCGTGTTGCCGAAAATGGTACTCGGCTGATTTTGGCGCATGTGCCGCGGTGGGTGAGACCACGCGGAAGAACTGGTCGTCGAGTCCGGTCAGTACATTCGTCGTCACCGTTGGCGAGATGAGTGGAACCCCGGCCGCATTGACTTGCGGCAGCACGGCCAAGGCCATGGCACTGGTCATCGGACCGATGATCAGCTCGACCTTGCGGGCGAGCAGTCGGGCGACGGCCTGCCTGGCCACCTCGGCGTCCTGCTGGTCGTCATCGACGATCAACTCGACCTGCCGACCGTTGATCCCGCCCCGCTGGTTGCGCATCTCGACCGCGAGGATGGCGCCGTTGCGCCCGCCGATGCCGAGGTCGGCGACGCGGCCCGAGAGGCCTCCCAGGAAGCCGATCTGCAATGGCTCCGCTGGCGTACAGCCGGGAAGGCCCAGCGAAACGAGCGCCAGCAGAGCGATGATGCCTGGCCAGATAACGGCAAGCCTCGTCACGCGCCAGTTCTTCGTCGTCAATTCCCGCATGTACGTCTCCGTCAGCGCCGCCCCCACGCCTGCCGGTGACGGCAGGCCCTTGCCGCCATTGTACTGGAGTCCTGGACGTGAGGCGGACAGGCTCGTTCCCGGTGCCGACGCGAAACAGGCGCCAATGCCGGCCAGGACGAACACCGCCGAGGACGGACGGAGCACCTGCTGCGTTAGCGGTATCGTCGCTGCCGCGCATCGGTGAGGTTCGCCGCTTGCCCTGGCCGGCGGGGCGTGGGCGGTTTTTCCGGCTTTCCGCAGGAAAAGGCAAATAAACGCCGAAAAGAACCGTTGAAGGGCCGGCAAGCGATTGAACTGTCTGACATATCAGCGCTATCATCGCTATTGCCGCGGATTGCGAAAGCGGTGTCAGATCAGCAAGAACGCGATAAATCCACTTGGAGAGAGATAGATGGACAAGAGAACGCCGCCGCCCGCATCTTCCGCCGACAGCACAGCGTCGGCGGGGACTGCGCCAGTCGACATTGCCGAGTCGCCGGCTGCCAAGCCGGCAGGGCGTGCCCCCCGGGCGCGCCCAGCGTCGGCAGCTCAGCGGGCCGCGCAGCCCCGCAAGGCCTCGGCCGGTGACGTTGCTCCGGCACGTACGCCCAGCGCAATGGAGGCCTATGATGTCGCCGAAGCCACCAGTTCGGCGATCGAACACAAGAAGGTTGCCCTGCGTGACATCATCGCCCATGTCAGTGTCGGTGATACGGCTTCGCTGGCCAAGACGCTCGAGGCGATCATGACGGGCGCGTCGCCCGATGACGCGCAGGCGTTGCGCAAGGCCTTGCTGGCCAAGGATGAAGCGCCGGCCGCGAAGCCACCGACCAGCCCCGACGACGAACTGGCGACGAGCTGGCGCGACACGAATTCCTACCCCTACCGCAACCTGATGTCGCGCCGGGCCTACGAGAAGCAGAAGTACCGCCTGCAGGTCGAGCTTCTCAAACTGCAGAACTGGATCAAGGAAACCGGGCAACGCGTGGTGATCATCTTCGAAGGTCGCGATGCGGCCGGCAAGGGTGGTGCCATCAAGCGCTTTACCGAACACCTCAACCCGCGTGGCGGCCGCGTCGTCGCACTGGAAAAACCGAGCGAACTGGAGCGTGGCCAGTGGTACTTCCAGCGCTACGTCAAGCACCTGCCGACTGCCGGCGAAATCGTTTTCTGCGACCGCTCATGGTACAACCGCGCTGGCGTTGAGCGCGTCATGGGCTTCTGCAGCGAAACCGAGTACACCGAGTTCATGCGCCAGACCCCCGAAGTCGAGCGTACCCTGGTGCGCAGTGGCATCCACCTGATCAAGTTCTGGTTCTCGGTCAGCCGCAAGGAACAGCGCCGTCGCTTCAAGGAGCGCGAGGTGCATCCGCTCAAGCAGTGGAAGCTTTCGCCGATCGACCTGGCGTCGCTCGACAAGTGGGACGATTACACCAAGGCCAAGGAGGCGATGTTCTTCCACACCGACACCGCCGAGACGCCGTGGACCGTCATCAAGTCCGACTGCAAGAAGCGGGCGCGCCTGAACGCGATGCGCTACGTTCTCCACAAGCTCAACTACACCGGCAAGGATATCGACGCGATTGGCCCGATCGATCCCCTGCTCGTCGGTCGTCCGCACGTCGTCTACGAACCCAGCGGCAGCGCCCTGCCGGCCGGCGAGCATACGCCGATCCTGTAGGCCGAACGCCTTCCCGTTCTGACTGGTACAAGGGGCGCCACTGGCGCCCCTTGTTTGCTGCCGGCCGGCGAGGGCTATTCGGCGTCGGCTTGCTGCGCCGGGTGCGCGGCAACGAATTCCGGCAGCTCGGCGCAGCGCTCATTGATGCGCCGGATCGTCGGGTACGGAGTCAGATCGACGTCGAAACGTTCGGCGTTGAAGACCTGCGGCACCAGGCAGCAGTCGGCGAGAGTCGGTCGATCCCCATGCGCGAAGCTACCCGTCTGCGCGTCGCGTGCCAGGTGTGTCTCGATGATCCTGAACCCTTCCTCGATCCAGTGCCGGTACCAGGCCGTCTTTTCGGCCTCGGAAACCTCCAGGTCGCTGGAGAGATACTTGAGGACGCGCAGATTGTTGAGCGGATGGATGTCGCAGGCAACCATCAGCGCCAGCGCCCGCACTCTTGCCCGGCCAGCCGCGTCGGCAGGCAGCAGCGGCTTCCCCGGATAGGCCTCCTCGAGGTATTCGAGAATGGCCAGCGACTGGCTGATCGTCGTCCCGCCATCCTGCAGGCACGGCAACATGGCGCCAGGGTTGAGCGCGCGGTAGCTTGCCTGCAGGTGTTCGCCGCCGTTGCGGACGAGATGCACTGGCGCGGCTTCGTAGGGCAGGCCCTTGAGCTGCAGCCCGATGCGCACCCGGTAGGCGGCCGAGCTGCGAAAGTAGGTGAAGAGCTTGAGCATCGTCGTCTCCTGGAAATCGCGTCGCCCCGACGCGCCGCGGCCGCGCTGCCTATCCTGCCGCGCCTGCTGCCGGCACAAGCGTCACCGTCTGCTCGATGGCGCCGAAGATGCTGTGCCCGTCGCGATCGAGCATCTCGATGCGAATGCTGTCGCCAGACTTCAGGAAGCCGGTACGTGGCGCACCACCTTCTATCGTTTCGTACATCCGCAACTCGGCCAGGCAGCAATAGCCGACGCCGCCGTCGGCGATGCTCGATCCGTGCAGACTTCCCTGCCGGTTCGAGACCGTTCCGGAGCCGATGATCGAGCCGGCGGCGAGTTCGCGCGTCCGGGCGGCGTGCGAGATCAGCCGGCTGAAGTCGAAGGTCATGTCGACGCCGGCGTCGGGTTTGCCGAAAGGCTGCCGGTTGATGTGGACGAGCAGCGGCAGATGGACCTTGCAGTCGCGCCAGGCTTCGCCCAGCTCGTCGGGAGTGACGGCGATCGGCGAAAACGCGCTGGCCGGTTTCGACTGAAAGAAGCCGAAGCCCTTGGCCAGCTCGTCGGGGATGAGGTGACGCAGCGAAACGTCGTTGACCAGCATCAGCAGGCGGATGGCGCCCGCACATTGCTGCGGACCGGCGCCCATCGGCACATCGCCGGTGATCACCGCCACTTCGGCCTCGAGATCGATTCCCCAGTCCTCGTTCAGCGTCCGTATCGGGTCGTGCGGACCGACGAACGAGTCCGATCCACCCTGGTAGATCAGGGGATCGTTGCGGAACGACGGCGGCAGTTCGGCGCCGCGCGCGCGGCGGACGAGTTCGACGTGGTTGATGTACGCCGATCCGTCCGCCCACTGGTAGGCGCGTGGCAGGGGCGAATGGCACAGCGCCTCGTCGAAGGGGAGGGCGTGACGGGCAGCGCCGTCGTTCAGTGCGGTATAGACCTCGGCCAGCTGCGGTGCACAGGTCGCCCAGTCGTCGAGGGCGGCCTGCAGGGTGCCGGCAATGCCGCCGACCGTCTGGTAGCGGCTCAGGTCACGGCTGACGACGATCAGCGTGCCGTCGCGGCCGCCGGTCTTAAGAGTGGCGAGTTTCATCGGCAGGTACCTCCTGGTGAGCTTTCGACCTCCGGCCGCCGGCAGTTCAGGATGCTCGCGCTCCGGGGTCGGCGGCATTTGCCGTGCGGGGCACGCTCAGCCACCATGGCTGCCGTCGTGCATCCAGGCCGCGTGTTGCGGCGCCCGGCGCGTCCTCGACCATTCCTCGAGCATTTCCCACTTTACCGCATCGAGTCGTTGCATCATCTCCGGCGTCGCGGTATCGCAGGCCAGCTCGAGTCGATGGCCGCTGGGGTCGAAGAAATAGATCGAACGGAAGATGGTGTGGTCGGTGACGCCAAGCACCTCAATGCCGTCGGCCTCCAGGCGCCGCTTGATCGCCAGCAGCTCGTCGAGCGACCCGACTTCGAAGGCGATGTGCTGGGTCCAGGTCGGCGTGTTGCGGTCACGGTCCATCGCCGGTCGGGTCGGCAGCTCGAAGAAAGCGAGGATGTTGCCGCCGCCGGCATCGAGGAAGACGTGCATGTAGGGGTCAGCCTCGCCGGTCGACGGCACCTTGTTCTCGGCGATGGCGAGGACGAAATCCATGCCCAGGTACCTGCCATACCACTCGACGGTCTGTTTGGCGTCGATGCAGCGGTAGGCTACATGGTGAATTTTCCGGATACTCATTCCCCTCCCCCTGGGTGTTGGTCTTCGACCGATCGCGCGTGGCCGGCAACGACTGCAAGCGAGCGGGCGACATCTGCGGCACGCCACATTTAACCGAAGTCGAGCCCGTATGGCAATGATTGCCCCTACAATCCTGGTGTGGGCAGACGTAGCGGCAAGCGATCGGCCGTGCGACGTCCGCCGGCCCATCGGGAATGCCAGCCGGCTGCCAACTGCCTGCATCAACTTCGGGATACTGTGAACCTTGGCCACACTGCGTCTGCGTCAACTTGTCACGCGCCATGTCGGTCCGATAGATCTGTCTGTCGCTGCCGCCGAGTGCGTCTGCATTCAAGGCGCGTCCGGTAGCGGCAAGACGCTCCTGTTACGCGCGATCGCCGATCTCGACCCCTGTCAGGGTGAAGCGTCGCTCGACGGCGTGCGCTGCGCCAGCGTGTCGGCTCCCGACTGGCGCCGCTCGGTGGCCCTGGTGGTGGCCGAGAGCCAGTGGTGGTCGGAACGTGTGCGCGAGCACTTCGACCACGGGGTCGATCCGGTCTGGCTCGAGCAGCTCGGCCTGCCAGCCGCGGCGATGGATTGGGATCTTGCCCGCTGCTCGACGGGCGAAAGGCAGCGGCTCGCCCTGTTGCGGACGCTGATGCTGCGTCCTGCCGCGCTGCTGCTCGACGAACCAACCGGCAATCTCGATCCGGACAGCACGCGGCGCGTCGAGGTCCTGCTCGACGACTATCGACGGCAGCAGCAGGCGGCGCTGCTGTGGGTCAGTCACGACGCCGGCCAGATCGAACGTGTGGCGCAGCGCCGCTTCGTCCTGCGCAACGGCAGGCTGGAGGAGGGCGGGCCGGCATGAACGTGATCGCCCTGTCGCCCGTCGACCTCACCGTCAGCGCGCTTCTCATCCTTGTCCTGGCCGGTCTGTCGCGGCGCCTGCGGCTCGGCGTCGAACGGCAGCTGCTGTTCTCCGCTGCCCGCAGCACCATTCAACTGCTGCTGATCGGCCTCGTCCTCAAGGTCCTGTTCGACAACGCGCACTTCGTCTGGGTGGCTTTGATGGCAGGGGTGATGATCACCGTCGCCGGACGCGAGGTGATGGTCCGCCAGAAGCGCCGATTCCTCGGCTGGCGGGGATTCGGCTTGGGAACACTGTCGATGTTCGTCTCTTCATTCACGGTCACCGTGATGGCGCTGGTCCTCGTCATCGGCACCACCCCGTGGTACGCGCCGCAATATGCCATCCCGCTGCTCGGGATGATCCTCGGCAATACGATGAACGGCATCTCGCTGGGGCTCGACCGGCTGACCCAGGACGCCGCACAGAAACGTCAGATTCTCGAGACGCGTCTGGCGCTCGGCCAGAGCTGGCAACGGGCAATTTCCGATAGTCGTCGCGAGGCCATCCGCGTCGGCCTCATTCCGATCATCAACGCCATGTCGGCGGCCGGCATCGTCAGCCTGCCGGGGATGATGACCGGCCAGATACTCGCCGGCACGCCGCCGGTCGAGGCCGTCAAGTATCAGATCCTGGTGATGTTCCTGATCGCCGGCGGCACCGGGTTCGGCACCATGGTGGCGGTCAGCCTGGCAGCCCGGCGCCTGTTCGACGACCGCCAGCGCCTGCGGCTCGACCGCCTGAGCCTGCCCGGGAGTTGATCCGCAGCGCCGGCCCGTGCACCGTGCAGCGGTTCAGCGGCTGACCGGGGGCACGATATCGCACGCGTGCTTCTCGGCCTGTTTGGCGGACTTCTTTTCCTGGGGACTCAACAGCGGCTGCTTCTTCTGTTCCTTGTTGCCCTGCCTTGTCTTGCCCCTGATCGTACTCCTCGTGAGCACCCGCGAACGCAGGTGTCTTTCGAGTATAGGCCGATCGTCGAGCAGAAACCGCCGGTCGGACAATGAGTTCCGGCCGCGGGGAGACCGTCCGTCGGCGGGCGGAACCTCCCTGCCGGTACGACGGTCTGTCAGTGAGGCCCAAGCGCCCGCAACCTTGGCCGAGGCGATTGTCCCTGTCGTTCGGGCTTCCGGGTGTCATCCACTTCCTTTACCTGCACGGGAGATTGTCATGAGCCAATACCAGATCGCCGTTGTCGTCGGCAGCCTGCGGCGCGATTCGTACAACCGCCGACTGGCGACCGCCGTCAGCCGGTTGGCGCCGTCCGACTTCTTGTTTGAGGAGGTGGAAATCGGCGATTTGCCACTCTACAACCAGGACGACGATGCCGCTCCCGCCGATTCGGTCCGCCGCTTGAAGGCAGAAATCGCGGCCGCCCAGGGCCTGCTGTTCGTCACTCCCGAGTACAACCGCTCGCTCCCGGGGGTACTCAAGAACGCGATCGACCACGCCTCGCGCCCGTATGGCCAGAGTGCCTGGGCCGGCAAGCCAGCCGGCGTCCTCGGTGCGTCGGTCGGCGCGATTGGCACGGCGATGGCGCAGCAGCATCTGCGCAACATCCTCGCCTACCTCGACGTGCCGACGCTTGGCCAGCCGGAAGCCTTCATCCACGCCAAGGAGGGTCTGTTCGACGAGGCCGGCAACATCGGCGAGGGCAGCCGGAAGTTCCTGCAGAGCTGGGTGGACCGTTACGTTGCCTGGGTGAAGAAGCACAACGACTGATAGCGGCTTGCTGCACCGCGAAAGTTGGCCGCCGAACCGGAGCGGTGGCTGCCATCGGCAAAGCGAATTGACCGCCAGCGATCTGCCCACGTATCCTCCTTGCGGGGGGCGATCGATTTCCTCTCCTTGGGCGTCCTTCCTCTCAAGAGGTGCGAAGCGAACCTATTCTTCGACGACCAGCGCCGCCACGGCAGAATGCCGCGCGCCGCTGACACCAGTGGCCGGTCAACGAGCGGCGTGCCGATCAAGGCGCGGCCGTGAAGGTGCTGCGCTACGCCGCCATCGGCTTTGCGGCGATCCTCGGCCTCGCCGTGCTGGCGATCGGCGTCGTCGCGCTCGTCTTCGATGCGAACCGCTACAAGGCGGACCTTGTACGCATCGTGCAGGAGAGGACCGGCCGTGTGCTGGCGATCGACGGCAACCTGCGTCTGACCTTCTTCCCGCAGATCGGCGTCGTCATCGAAAGGCTCGCGTTGTCCGGGCCGGCAGGTGCCGGCAAGTTCGCGAGCGTCGGCGAGGCGCGGCTCGGGCTGGCCCTGCTGCCGCTGCTGACGGGGACAGTCGTCGCCAACCATGTCGAGCTTGCCGACCTTGACGTCGAGCTGGTGAAGCGGGCGGACGGCACGACGAATTTCGAGGATCTGGCGCCGAGTCATGGACACCCGGCGCCTGCCGCGTTGCCCGGCCAGCCCGCCAAGCCGGTTGCCCCGCTGGCCCTGGAGATCGACGCGATTCGTCTGCGCCATGCGACCATCGTCTGGCGCGACGAAGCCAGCGGCCGCTCGCTGCGTTTGACCGGCTTCGATGCAAGGAGCGGTCGCATCGCCCAAGGGGCGCGCGGACAGGTCGAGATCGCAACACGCGTTGAGGCGTCGGAGCCCACGCTCAAGGTCGACCTCAAGGGCTCGGCGGGGTACCGTCTGGATTTCGCGCGAGGGGCGTTCGCGTTCGATGATGTCGATTTGCGGCTGGCCGGTGATGCGCCCGCTGACGTCGGTCTGGTGGCCATGCTCAGGGGCGATGTCGAAGTCGACCCGGCCCGCGATCTGGTCGACATCGCGAAGCTCTCCGTCGCGTTGACGACCCGGGATGGCCTCGACCTGAAAGCGAGCGTGCCGAAACTGCGCCTGACGTCGACCGGCGCGGTCGGCGAGGCGGCGAGCGCCGAGCTGAAACTGGTTCGGCCGGTGCGCACGCTGACGGCCAGGCTCGAATTGTCGGCGCTGGCGGCCGAGGGGAAGCAAGTCCGCTTCGCCAGACTCGGCGCGGAGGCCGAAGTGAAGCAGGGTGAGACGACCGTCGTCGTCAAGCTGGCATCGCCGCTGGCCATCGATTACGCGGCGCATACCGCCGATCTGTCGTCGCTCACGGGCGAACTCCTGGCCAGCGGGCCGCAAATCCCAAAGAAATCGGCGAAGGTTTCGCTCAGCGGCGGCGCACGCGTCGCCTGGGGAAAGCCGTCAAGCGTGAGCGCGGAACTCGCGGCGCAGCTTGATGACTCGAACCTCAGGCTGAAGATTGCCGTGGCCGATTTCGAGCACCCGGCCATCGACTTCGCGGTGACCGCCGACCAGCTCGACGTGGGTCGCTACCTGGCGCTGGTGGGCGCGTCCAGCGAGGGCACTGCGCACGTTCTGCAGGCCGCCGGCGCCGCCGCCCCGGCGGCCGCCGGCGGGCAAGCGGCCGCGCCGGAGAAGGCGATCGACCTGACGGCGCTCAGGAGTCTGAACGCGACCGGCAGCGTGCGAATTGGCGCACTCGCGGTGCGGCACATCAAGGCCGAGAACGTGCTCCTCGGTTTGCGGGCCGCTGCCGGCCGGATCGACATTGCGCCGCTCAACGCCAACCTCTATCAAGGCACGCTGGCCGGCAGCGCGAGCGTCAACGCGCACAGCAACCAGTTCTCGATGCGCGAAAAGCTGACAGGTGTTGCACTTGGCCCGCTGCTTCGCGACGCCGTGGGCGTCGACCGGCTTGCCGGACGCGGCAGCGTCGCGCTCGACCTCACGACTACCGGCACGACGCTCACCGCCTTGAAGCGGGCTCTCACCGGCAGCGTGCGCATCGACGTTCGCGATGGCGCGGTGAAGGGCGTCGATCTTGGCGCCATCATGCGCGCCGCAGGCTCGCTGCTGGGCTCGAAGGCAAGCGTCGAGGGGCGGGCCAAGGCCACCGACCAGACCGAGTTCTCCGAACTCTCGGCGAGCTTCGCGATTCGCCAGGGTGTCGCGCGCAGCGACGACCTCTCGGGCCAGTCGCCGCTGCTCAAGGTGACGGGCGCCGGAAGCATCGACATCGCCACGGAGCGCATCGACTATCTCGTCAAGGCTGCCCCGGTCGGGGCGATTCCCATTGGTCACGGCCGCACGCTGACCGTTCTCCGGGGAGTGGCGGTGCCGGTGCGAATAAGCGGTTCGCTTGCCGCGCCGGAGTACTCGGTCGACCTGGCTCAGTTGGCGGTCGAGTCAGCGAAGACCGGCGTCAAGCTCACCATCGGCGCGGCGGTGGGCGCTCCTGAAGGCGCTGTGCCGCTGGTCAAGGACCTGTGGCACGGCCTGCGCGGAAAAAAGTAGGCGCTGTGCCGGCCGCGCTGGCGAGTTGCCTGTTGCCTTGAGCCTTGCTGGTCGTCCGCGGCACCGCAGCCACTGAAGCGCTGGCTGGCGGTGTGCGACAAAGACGACCATTCGCACGCCGGATCAGGTATCGTTGCTTCCTGGCCCACAAGACATTACGCGAGTTGCCCCATGACGTCCTCCGATGCCGTCTGGCTGATCACCGGTTGCTCGACCGGTTTCGGCCGCGAACTCTGCAGAGCGCTGCTGCGCCGCGGCTACCGCGTCGTCGTGACGGCACGCAACCCGGCGACTCTGGACGAATTTGCCTTGGCCGGGAACGCCCTGGTCGCCGCCCTGGACGTGACCGTACCGCGGCAGATCGCCGACGTCGTCCGGCAAGCCGATGAACGGTTCGGGCAGATCGATGTGCTGGTGAATAACGCCGGCTACGGCTATCTCTCCGCGGTCGAGGAAGGCGAGGACGAGGAAGTCCGTGCGATGTTCGAGACCAACGTCTTCGGCCTGGCCAACATGACGAAGGCCGTCCTTCCCGGGATGCGCGCCCGTCGTCGCGGCCACATCGTCAACATCTCGTCGGTGGGTGGGCTGATCGGTTTCCCGGGCATCGGCTACTACAACGCCAGCAAGTTTGCGGTCGAGGGCCTTTCCGAGGCCTTGGCGAAGGAAACCGCGGGGCTCGCGATCAAGGTGACGATCGTCGAGCCGGGGCCGTTCCGCACGGATTGGGCGGGCCGCTCACTGAAGACGCCGAAGAACGCCATCGCCGACTATGCACAATCGGCGGGCGCCCGCCGGGCCGCCATCCAGGGCTATAGCGGCAGCCAGCAGGGCGACCCGGTACGCGGCGCGGAGGCGATCATCCAAGCCGTCGAAGCGCCGCAGGCGCCGCTTCATCTGCTCCTCGGCCGGCCCGCGTTCGACCTGACCGCCGCCAAGCTGAAGGAGTTCTCGGCGGAGATGGAGACGTGGCGCGAAGTCTCTCTGGGTGCCGACTTTCCGGACGCGGGTTGACCGGCGATGCTCGGCAGCATCGGCCTCCGCGCGCGGCATTAGCAAAGCATTGAACTTCTCGCCGAAGGGCCTGATTCCCAACCGCGCGCAGACGCTCGAGATACTGCGGCTGATGGGCAGGCATCGCCCCCTGCTGATGCTCCTTGGCGACGACGATGGCTATGGCACGCGTTGGCTGCTGGACGGCCAGGAGGTCCCGCCAGGAATCGCCAAGTACCTCATGCAGGCGGGTCTGGTTGCCGACGCGGGTGCCACCGGGTTCGGTGTGCGCAGGCTGGCGCTGACCGACTCCGGCAACCGCGTTCGCGAGAACGGCGAGACGTGGTGGACGAGCCTCGGCTTCATCGAACGTTTGAAAATCCGGATCCTCGGTTGATGAGGCGGGGCAATAGAAGATCCAGCGGCGCGCGCCGCCGCCGCCCGCGTTGCCCTGACGGTCCTGGCGGCGCCTGCGGGTGCCAGGGTGCTGCCGCGTCTGGTTGAGCCCGGCCCGAAGGCCCTGTCGCCCACCGGTGCGCCGAGGCGCGCAGGCAGCGATGCGAGCAGTGGCGTCGGTGACCGATCGGCGCCGCTGCCCATCCACCGCGTCAGAGGATGAAGTCGGAGATTCCCAGATCGGCGGTCTTCACACCGACCAGCAGAATCTCGTTACCCTCCCAACTGATCGATGCGTCATTTCCGATGGCTGCGATGTGCAGGTCCTTGAGTTTCGTAACACCGGCGTCGCGCAGATCGAGGCGGTCCACCCCATCCTGGAAGTCGGTGACGACGTCGCGACCCCACGCTTTGCCGAAGAGGAAGGTGTCCCCGCCGCTGCCGCCGCTGATCCGGTCGTTGCCAGCGCGACCGTCGAGAATATCCGCCCCGTAACCGCCGAGCATGACATCGGCACCGGAGCTGCCGATGATCCTGTCCTGGCCGCCACCACCGTCGATGCTCACCTTGCCGATAAAGGTGGTGGCACTGAAATCGAGCAGATTATCGGCCCAGTCGCCGAGCAGCCGCACCGGCCCGCCGGCGCCGGAGGCATCGACGGTCTCGACGCCGTTCTTCGGCGCGAACGCCGTCAGGCCGATATCGACCTTGCCACCGTAGGCGACGATGCGGTCCTTGCCGGCGCCGCCGTCGTAGCTGTCGTAGCCCTCGAAGCCGTTGCCGCTGTTGCCGGTGACGCGAAACGTGTCGTCGCCACTGCCGCCGAATAGCTGGTCGGTACCCGTGCCGCCGTGCAGCACGTCGTTGCCATTGCCGCCCGCCAGAACCTGATCACCCCAACTGCCGCCGTCGATGTTGTCGTCGCCGGCGCTGCCGATGATCGTGTCCTTGCCGCCACCCCCGTCGATGCTCACCTTGCCGACAAAGGTGGTGGCACTGAAGTCGAGCAGGTTGTCGGTCCAGTCGCCGAGCAGCCGCACCGGGCCGCCGGCGCCGGAGGCATCGACGGTCTCCACGCCGTTCTTCGGCGCGAACGCCGTCAGGCCGATATCGACCTTGCCACCGTAGGCGACAATCCGGTCCCTGCCGGCACCGCCGTCGTACTTGTCGTAGCCCTCGAAGCCGCAATCCGTGTTGCCGGTGACGCGGAAGATGTCGTTGCCGTCACCACCGGCCAGGCTGTCATTGCCAGTACCCCCGTAGATCAGGTCCTCCCCATCACCACCCGAGAGGCTGTCGCTACCCCACCCACCGTAGATCAGATCGTTACCGCCGCCACCCGCTACGGTGTCGTTGCCGCCGCCGGCGTTGATCTGCTCGCCGCGTTCGTCGCCGTTGATCGTGTTGGCCGCCTCGTCGCCAAGCACGATCGGCGCCTTGCCGTAGAAAAAATTGAGCCAGGTGGCGACGTCCGACAGCGTGGCATTGGGATTCCCGTCCTCGTTGAGAAAACGGCCGTCGCGGATCTCGAAGCCCAGATGATAGATGCCGTCACCAACGGTATCGACCAGGTTGCGGCCGAAGAAGTTGGTCGTCGCGCCGTTGCCCTGGACAAAGTGATAGCCACTCGTCTCATCGCCCTCGTCGTCACCGTGCAGATCCGTCCACTGCTTGAGCAGGGCAGCGTCATCACGGACAAGGCGGTTCATCTGGACAAGCTCTTCGACGGTGATCCAGCCGTCGGCATGGGCTCCGGTTTTTCCGATCAGATCGACGATGATCTGGTTCAGCGCGTTGGCCGCCTTGGCGCCCTGATTGATGTCGAAGGCCTCGGTATTGCGCGCCAGGCCGCGATCGCTCTTGATCATATCGACGATGCGGTCGAGCCCAGTCCCCGTGGTTGATGCATCGACGAGAAAATAGTTGAGCCAGTCGGCGACGTCCGACAATGACGCGTTGCGGTCGCCATCCTCGTTGAGGAGATGACCATCCTTGATCATGAAGCCAAGGTGGTAGATGCCGTCGGCGACGGTATTGACCAGATTCTCGCCGAAGAAGGTCGTCGTGGCGCCGTCGTTCTGGACCTTGTGAAAGCCTGTCTCAAGGCGCTTCTCGTCGTCGCCATGCAGACGGGTCCACGCGGCCTGGCGCCCGGCGTCAGCACGCAGGTAGCCATTCAAGGCGACCACGTCGGCGACGGAAATCCAGTTGTCGCCGGCGACGCCAGTCGCCGACAGGGCACCCCGCAGCATCTGGTTCAGCCCATTCGCAGAATCCGCACCGGCGGCGATCTGCGCGTCGGCGATCCGGCGATCGAGCCCGGGATCGGCCATGATCAGGTCGGTGATCCTGTCCAGCCCGGTGCCGCTCGTCGAATGGTCTGTGTAGAACTGGGTCAGCCACTCGGCCACTTTCTCGACAGAGGCGTTCGGATCACCGTCCTCGTTGAGGAAGCGGCCATCACGGATTTCGAATCCCATGTGGTAGATGCCATCAACGACAGTGTCGAGCAATTGCTCGCCCCGGTACCGGGTGGTACCGCCATCGTTCTGCACCAGATGAAAACCGGTCTCGAAGCCCGTTTCGTCGTCGCCGTGCGCCAGCGCCCATTCCGTTCTGAAATTGGTACGCAGATAAGCGTTCATCGCGGTGACTTCGGCAGCGGTGAACACCTTGTCGTCCGCCGCGTGGGTGGCCTGGGCGGCCTGCACGATCATCTCGTTCAAGCGGTTGGCCGCTTGCGCGCCGGCCCTGATGTCCTTCCCGTCCGTTGCACCGGCCAGGCCGAGGTCGCGGTAAATGTACTCGACGATCTGGTCGAGACCGGTGCCAGTCGCGCCATAGGTGGCCGCGGTAACCAGGCTGTAAGACTTGACACCGGAAGCAGTGGGCATTGTGGACTCCTCGGACGGGTAGGTGGTAAGGCGGGGCGTGAACTCGTGACGACGCAGGGGTGCCGGCAGCATCCCTCACCAACGTTGCGGATGCCATTATAGTCGACGTGGTCGCGACAGCTGGTGTTGCGGGTAGCGTTGTCACCTCCAGGCAGCGTCCTTTCGCGCTCCCATGCGAACCGGGTTTGCATGACCTGGCGACTGTGTGCGCAACGCATGCGCTTTGGCGAGACCACCAGCGAATGACCATCATCGAACAAGCCGCCGATCTGCTCAGACCGTTCATGGGCGAAGACCGTCGTGACACCTGGCTTACACTCGCCTTTCACGCCGAGCATCCGGACGTGTACCACGCGATTCCTCAGCGCGGTGCCACGAGGGATTTCGTGGTCGCTTGCGTGCGCCGCCTGCTCGAGCATGGCCGAGTTGGTTCGCGGCATGCCCTCTCGCTCTTGCTGGAGGCAGTCTGCAGCGCCGCGGGAGACGAAAGGCAGCCCGCCTTCCGGGCGCTGATCGAAGAACTGGACGCGCGCTGTCTCGGCGGCGCCGACCTCGCTGCCGCCCCTGTCTTCGCAGCCGCATTCTCTCCCAGTGTCCCGCCCCTGGGCGTCCGCCAGGCCAGCGCGCGTGATCCGCGTGTCTTCATCAGCTACTCGCGTAGCGACCGGCAGATCGCCGATCGTCTGTTCGCCGACCTGCAGCAAGCCGGCCACGCCTGCTGGCTCGACACCAGCGACATCCCCGGCGGCGAGGTATGGCTGGCGGCGATTGCCGACGGCATCGAGCGCGCCTACGCCGTCGTCAGCCTGGTATCCACGGCCGCCAACACCAACGACTGGGTGCGGCTGGAGTACCTGCAGGCAAGAAAGCGTGGCAAGCCAGTCTTTCCGCTGCTGACCGGCGATGGCGAGCCGCCGTGGTACCTGGCCGACCGCCAAGCGATCGCGATCGGCGGCGCCGATTACACCACGGGCGTACAGCGCCTGTTGCGTTCGCTGCCCGCGCCGCCGGCAGCGAACGCGGCAGACGCGATGCGCGCCCCGGCCGCGACGCCGCGCGAAGCCGGGCTGGCCTACCTCCGCCGTCTGCAACTCGGCGAGCTGGTGCACACCGAACTCTATACGCCGATGGCCGGCGTCGCCAGGGTGCTCACGCCGGCGGCACCGGCCGCGAGCCTGCCGGCCGTCGTCATGCGTCCGGAATTCCGTCACCTGCGGCGGCGCTCCGCCGCCACGGCCGAAGCGCGCAGCGAGTCGCGAGCGTACGAAGACATCGCGCAGGCTTTCGTCCAGGTGCGCCGGGCGGCGCTGCTCGGCGAGCCGGGCGCCGGCAAGACGACGACGCTGTGGAGGCTCGCGCACGACGCGCTGGAGGCAGCGCTCGCCGACGCGACCGCGCCGATACCGCTGCTCGTCAGCCTGGGCAAGTGGACCGAGACCGAGGAAGGACTGTCGGCCTTTCTCGAACGTCAGTTGGGCGAACTCGGCGCTCATCTCGCCAGCCTGCTCGCGTCCAGGCGCGCCGTGATCTTGTTGGACGGCCTGAACGAAATGCCGGTTGCCCAGCGCGCTGCCAAAGCTGCCGAGATCAAGGCCTTCCTCCAGCAGCACCGCGCACTGGCGGCCATGGTCACCTGCCGCGAACTGGACTACACCGGCGACCTGTCGCTCGAGCTCGATACCGTCAGCATCCGCCCGCTCGATCCGCCGCGCATCTTCGAGTTCGTCACCGGCTACCTGACACACGCGCTCGAATCGATCGAAACCGACTCAACGGCGCGCGAGGCGGCCGGGCGGGCGCGCGGCGACGATCTGTTCTGGCGCCTCGCCGGTGGCGAAGGCGTCCGCGAGGCGTGGCGGACTTGGCAAGCCGCCGGCGCGAGCCTTTCCCTTTTCTGGTCGGCGACCGAGGTTCCACGCGCGAATCCGGACATCTACAGTCGCACGACTGCGGCCATGGACCGCGCCTGGCAGCAGGCCGTGCACGATCCGCGCAGCCTGCTGCGGCTTGCCGGCAATCCCTATCTGCTCTACATGCTCACCTGCGTCTATGTCGATTCGGGCGGCGTGCCGCAGAATCGTGCCGTGCTCTTCGACCGCTTTGTCGAAGTCTTGCTGCTGCGCGAGCGTCTGGCCGAAGAGGCGGAAGCGGCAGTCGAGCCCCTGCGGCTCACCACGGATGGCGAGCGTCTGCTCGCCGCGCTCGAGGGTCTGGCGTGGAGCATGCAGTCGCGGCGCGGCAACGCGGCAGCGGATGGCGACGATGCGCGCGGCGACACCGCGACGGCGGTCGACCGGTCGGAGGCCGCCGAATGGCTCGACAGCGGCCTGCTGCACCGGGCCGCTGCTGCCAGCCTGCTGGCGGTGGGCGAGCGCGAGGTGAGATTCGCCCACCAGTTGCTGCAGGAATACTTCACCGCTCGCGGCATGCGGACGCGGCTGGCCTCGGGCACCTTGCACGCCGGCGAACTGTGGTCCGCCGCGCGCTGGTGGGAGCGCACCGGCTGGGAGGAAGCCGCCGTGCTGCTCGCCGGCCTGCACGGCGACGACTGCACGCCGGTCGTCGAATGGCTGCTGCAGGCACAGCCCGAGGTGGCGGCGCAGTGCATCGTCGGCAGCGGCGCGCGGCTGCCGGACGCGGCTCTGCGGCGCTTGCGGCAGGCGTGGTCACCGCGGCTCACCGATCTCGAACACGATCCCGAGTCCGAGGCGCGTGCCGCCGTCGGTCGCGCCCTGGGCCGACTCACCCTGGGCGGCCTGCCGCTCGACGACCGGCCCGGCGTCGGCGTGCGGCTCGACGCCGGGCGCAAACGCCTGGTGCCGGACATCGACTGGGTCGAAGTCCCTGCGGGGGAGTTCCGCTACGGAGAAAAGGACAGGAGGATCAGGCTGCCGGCTTTCCACATCGCCCGCTATCCGATCACCACCTGCCAGTTCCGCTGCTTCGTCGACGACCCGCAAGGCTATGCCGACCCCCGCTGGTGGGAAGGACTCGCGGAGCGGTCAGAGCGCCCTGCCGAAGCGGCCTGGGACTATGCCAACCATCCGCGCGAGACCGTTTCGTGGTTCGAGGCGATGGCCTTCTGCCGATGGCTGAGTCAGACGCTTGGCCACGAGGTCCGGCTACCGAGCGAGCAGGAATGGGAAAAGGCCGCGCGCGGCGTCGATGGTCGGGAATTCCCCTGGGGCGAATTCTCGCCGGGGCACGCCAACCTCGACGAGACATGGGATGGCGCCGGACCGCACTGTCTTGGGCTCACCTCGGCGGCAGGCGTCTATCCGCAGGGGGCCTCGCCGTGCGGCGCCCTCGACATGGCGGGGAACGTCTGGGAGTGGTGCCTGAACAGGTACGACAAACCGGGCGAGACCGATCCGGGTGGCGATGTCCGGCGCGTGGTGCGCGGCGGCTCGTGGGTCAGCGGCCGTGGGTTCGCGCGTTGTGCCTGCCGCGGCGTCACCCATCCCGGCTACCGCGGCAGCTATCTCGGCTTTCGGGTGTTGTGTGTCTCCCCCATCTCTTGAAGCGCTGGCCACTGGAGCACTGGTCTCTGTTCTTCTGGTTTGCTGGTTCTCTGAAGCGCCGCGGCGCGGCGCTCACGGGCGCGCAGCGCCCGTCGATTTTTCCGGCACCATCGTGAACCGCAGCCCGGCAAAGACATGTCGGCGCAGGCCCCAGGTGTCCGCCTGGCGCACGTGATTCACCCAGGCCTTGACGCTGGCATCCAACTCGGCAAAGCTGATGTGCCCGGCGAGGTAGTCGTCGAGTCGGCCGCTGAGGCGGCTGGTGGCGCCGCGCACCTTGCGTGCCTTGACCCGGCGGTAGCCTGGAAAAACGACGAAACCGAGCCAGGGAATGCCGTTCTCCACCGGCACCACCTGCGCGGGCCCCTCATGGATCGTCAGCCGCAAGCGTGCCAGGCGTTCGACGATCGCGCGCTTCCACGCCCACAACTCGCGCTTGCTGTCGCTGAACAGGGCAAAGTCGTCCACGTAGCGCAGGTAGGCGGCCCAGCGCAGTTCGCGCGTGACGAACTGGTCGAACGGATGCAGATAGCAGTTCGACCAGAACTGCGAGGTGAGATTGCCGATCGGCAGGCCGCGCGGCCGACAGGCGGCGAGCAGGTCGTCGCCCGGGAAGTAGACCGTGGCGTACTCCTCGTCGAGCACGCCGGCGCCACTGGCGATGATGCGGTCGATCAGCGCCATGAGGTCCGCTTCGGGGACGACGCGCGCCAGTATCGCGTGCAGAACCTGGTGGTCGATCGAGGGGAAGTGTTTGACGATGTCGGCCCGCAACACATAGCGATGACGCTGTGCGAAATGCTGCAGCCGGTCGATGGCCCGGTGCGTCCCCTTTCCCCTGCGGTTGGCGTAACTGTCGGCAATGAACAGGCGCTCGAAGCGTGGCTCGATCACGTTGCACAGGGGGTGGTGCACCACGCGGTCGCGAAACGGTGCCGCACTGATCTTGCGCCGCTTCGGCTCGTGGATGAAGAAGTTGAGGTAGCCGCCGGGGCGGTACTGACCGGTTTCCAGCTCGCGCTTGAGTTCCAGCAGGCGGTCGGCGAGCGCGAACTCGAAGCACGCATGGCCGCTCTGCGCAAGGCGGACTTTGCCTTGTCGCGGCTCAGGCTCTACCTGCGGCTTGCCCACCAATGGCGCTGGCTGAATACCGGCCAGTACGAGCACGTGAGCGGTCTCGTTGCCGAGATTGGCCGGCTGCTGGGCGGCTGGCTGAAGCAGACGGCGAAATAGGGGCGGGGCGCCTCGGGGTCGAGACCCGGGAGGCGCCCCTCTTCAGTATGCGCCCGACGGCCGGATGGCCGTGCGGACGGGACTCGCCCGAGCCATCCACAGTTCCTTCGCCTCGGCCGCGCAACCGTGGTCGCACGACATTTCCGGAGCGCCCTGGGGCGCCTCTCGCGCCCCGATGTACCAGGCAGCGGACGCAAAGGACTACTCGATGTGGGAGACACACAACACCCGAAAGCCGAGATTGTTGTTGCGGTTGCCGGGATGGGTGCTGTTGCGGTAGGCACAGCGCGCGTTCTCACGGTTGTTGTTCCACGAGCCGCCGCGCACCACGCGCCGGACCTTCCCAGGAAGCCCCGCCGGCTTGCGCCGGCAAGTGGAGTATTAGCCGTCTGCCGACGCGAGACAAGCCCGACGGGCGAAAAAATTTCGCGCGAAGCGCCGCTGCGCGGCGCGTCAGAGAAGCAGCAAACCAGAAGAACAGAGACCAGTGCGCCGGTGGTCAGCGCTTCAAGGGATGGGGGAGACACACAACACCCGAAAGCCGAGATTGCGGCCGCGGTCGCCGGGAAGGGGGTAGTCGCGGTAGGCACAACGCGCGAGCCCACGGTTGAAGTCCCACGAGCCGCCGCGCACCACGCGCCGGCCATCGCCATCCTTGGAATTCTCGCGGCCGTCGTCGGCCCGATAGGGATAGGACCGGTAGAGGCTGCTGGTCCATTCCCACACATTGCCGCTCATGTCCGCGATACCTTGCGGCGTGTCGCCAGCGGGAAACACGCCTGCCGGCGTCGTGCCGCGCACATGGCTTTCGAAGCTGTTGCAGCGACTGGGGTCAAAGTCGCCTTCCCAGGGATAGCGCCGCTCCGCCCGGCCACGCGCGGCCGCCTCCCACTCGACCTCGCTCGGCAGCCGATAGTCCTGCCCGGTCTGCGCCGAGAGCCAGGCACAGTAGGCGCGCGCCTCGTGCCAGCAGACGCCCACCACGGGCTGGGCAGGGTGGTTGTACGCCGGGTCGTGCCACAACAGCGGTTGCGTCTGCACATCTGACGAGAACCAGCTGGCGAGCAGCGCCTCGAAGTCGCCGTCGGCCATCTCGACGTACCACTGCGTAAAGTCCTGCGCTTCCTTCGAGGTGATCTGCCCGGCCGCGAGCCAATCGTCAATCTGTGCCGGGTTGTCGCGCACGGCCTGTCGGAAGTTGCGTGCCGCCTCCCTGGGACCGTCGGCGATTCCCTCGCCGCGCTGCCAGCGTCTTGCGGCCTCGGTGCGCCACCAGCGCTCGTTCTGGTAGCCGCCGGCGTCGATGAACAGCCGCCACTCGGCATTGGTGACCGGGAAGCGGCCGATTGCGAAGGCCTCGACAGGCACGTCGTGGGCCGACGCTTCGTCGGCGTACAGCCCCTCGTCGCTGCCGATGCGGTACGTTGCGGCTTCGATGGCCACCAGCGGCGGCCGCAGGTAGTCGCCGTGGGGCCCGCGGCAGCGTTCGAAGCGCGGGTCGCCCAGATCGCCCAGCGCCCGGCCGGCGGCGATGCGCGCGCGCAGATCGGCTTCCGGATCGCGGCTGCGCTCCATCAGACGGGCCTGGAGCAGCTCGACCGTATCGGGCCTTGTGCGATTCGTCGCGCGCAGGGCGGCCACGCAACGGGCGGCCAGTACCAGGTTGGCCTGCGCAAGAGCGCGCGCGAACGCGTCGGGATCGGCTGCCATGCTCGCCGCCAGTATCGTGGTTTCTTCCCATCCCGTCGGGTCGGGGGGAGGCAGCGGCTCGAAGTCCTGCAGCGTCGCGAGCTTGTCGGCAAGCGAGGGCCTGATGCGATCGGCGCGCCACTCGCTGCGCGCCAGTTCGGCGGCCGGCGCCGGTTGTGCCGCGAGTTGCCTGGCGGCGAAGTACTCCTGCAGCAGTTGGTGGGAGAAGCGCACCTGATCGGTCCGGCGTTCCTCGTCGAGTACCGCCAGTTGGGTACCCGCTTTCAGCAGATCTTCGGCGCGCGCGTGGTTGAGGTGCGCCAGTGCTTCGTCGAGCGTCACCATCACCTGCTTGCCGTCGCTACCACCAAAACGCTCCTGCATGGCGTAGGCGAGCGCCTGCAGGCTCGGGATCAGCGGCCCGTGTCGGGGCAGATCGTGGGCGTCTGACCACTCGCGGCCGGCGACGCGATCGCGATCACGGGTGTGCAGCACGCCGTCGCGCACGAACAACGGGTGCCGGCTGGCGATCTCGCGCTCCAGCGCGCGCCGGACAAAACCCGTGAACAGGGCGGCGCGCTCGCCGGCGACGCGTGGGTCGTAGACAAGCTGGTCGCTGAGCAGCTTGAGAAAGTAGGGCGTGCTGTAGAGATCGAGGAGGCCCTCGTCATTCCGAATCTCGGCCCAGGCGCCGTCGGCGTGATCAGCGGCATACAGACGCAGGAATTCCTCGATCTGTGACGGAGTCATTGGTTGCACGCGCACCTGCCGCACGTCGAGATCGTCCTTGACGCTCAGGGTTTCGCTGTAGTCGAGACTGCGACACGAAAACACGGCGCGGTTGCCGGGCGGGAAGTCGTCGCGCAGGAAGCGGCGCCATTGCTCGACGCGCGCGCGGAAGTCGTCCGGGTCGCGGTGGGGCATTTCATTGAGCGCGTCGAGCAGCAACAGGACGCGGCGCTGATCGAGCAGCACTGCCAGGTCGGGCAGGCCCGGCGCCTGCCGATGCCACTGCGCTTCCAGCCAGTCGAGCGGGCGCGGCGCATCTCGTGCCGGGTCCCTGTCGAGCGGATACGCGCCGAGCGATACGAAGAGCGAAACCTTGTCGCATTTGTCCGCAAGATGCTCGCGGGCGTCGTCAAGCTGCAAGCGTCGCAGCAGCGTGGACTTGCCGCAACCCGGTGCGCCGAGAAGCACCATCGCCCGCTCGGGAATCTCGGCCAGGACGTCGCGCAGATCAGTGTAGTCCTTCTCCCGTTCTTGGAACTGCAAGGCGTGCTCGCTGCGCATCATGTCCAGCAGCCGCAGGCGGACGAACCGGGTGTCGACCTGGCGCTCGGCAAGCGCGTGCAGCAGCGACTGGCGATAGTCGTACAGCGCCTGTGCGGCGGTCTCGACCAGCGGTGTCGGGTGGCCCGCCGCGCCCCGCGCGGCCTGCGGCGGGCCTAGCTGGGGTCCTGCGTGGTCAGGCAATCCCTGACGAAACGGAGCATTCCCCTGTAGATCTGCGCGCTCCGATCGGCCGGCTTGCAGATGCTGATGTGGTCTTCGTCCAGCGGAATGGCACGTTCACCCTTGATGTTGGGCTCCGCGCTGGTTTCATCGACGACCAGGATGCCCTTGGGTAGCTTGATGCCAAGCAGCGGAATCTCCGGGCGCAGCTCGCGCTTCTCGCAGTAGGTGCGGCAGACGACGGCGTGGTTCTCGAGGTACTTGTTGAGGAACCAGCCGTGCAACTCGCGCAGGCGCGGGTCATGGGCGCTCAGTTCCTTGACGTGTTCGTTGGTTCGATAGACGGCCGAAGCCAGTTCGGCGAAGTTGGCGATGTGTGCACCCGAGTGGGGGGTGGCGATGAAGGCGATGCCGCGCGTCTGCTTCAGGATCGATGCGAAGCGCTTGACGCCGAGGTCGTCCGCGTTGCGCAGGATCTGCTTGACGACGATGCCGCCCATGCTGTGGGTGATGAAGACCAAGGGGCGCTGCCCGAGGTCCTCGTTGTAGAGCAGGTCCAGAACCTGGTTGCCACGATCGGCGAGCGGCATCGATTCTTCCTTCCATTTTGACCCGCTCGCCGCGTAGCCGAGCGTCCAGATGCCGAGGTCCGGTACGTCCTCGGCCAGCCAGTTGGGCCAGAAGCTGGCGATGTTGTCCTTGTCGGACATCCACGTGGTCCAGGAATCGCCGCCCAAACCGTGGACGAACACCACATCCATGCGGCGCTGTGGATCGTCGCAACCGGCGACCTTCTGGAGATCGTGCCGGGCTTCGCTGTCTGGCAGGCGGGTAATCAGCATGGGTAACTCTCTCTTCTTCCCTGGCGTTGTTGTTGGTTCTGGCGGACACGACAGCGCTGGCGCCGTTCGCTCCGGTCGGAGTTGCAAGCTGGCCAGCGGCGCCATTCCGAGGTGGCGCAGGACGTCATGATAGACCTTGACCAGCGTGGCATGCCGTGCCTCCGGCGAGAGTACCGCCAGAGGCACGGCGCCCGCGCCGCTCGCCGCCATGAGGTGCGCGACCGGCGACGTGGCGATGGCCATGGCGCGGACCGGGAGCCACAGGATGAGCAACTGGCCCTTGCGCTGTGCTTCCAGCGCGGGCTTGATCTCGCATTCGGCGGCGCCGCACTCGGGGCCGAAGTAGTCGTCGCTGGCCAGCATGATCATGATGCGGGCGCGCGCGACGTGATCGTCGATCTCCTTCCGGAAGTCGCGGCCGCTCGGAATCTGCGTGTCGTCCCAGACGCGGTCGTGCAGCCTGGAATCGGCATCGAGCACGTTGCGGAGCTGCGTGTGCCATTCTCGGTCGCGGTGACGGTAGCTGATGTAGACGAGATCGCGTGCCGGCCGGACCGCGCCTGACGAGGTCACCGCGGCTTGGCGGCATGGCTGGTCGAGTTGGTCGATCAGGGACTGGAACTCGGCTTTTCGCTCATTGCCCGCCGCGCTACGGACGGTGTCGAGCAGAATCGACAAGGCATGCCGCGAGCCGAGGCAACCCCGATCGAGCAGGCGGCGCACGCAGACGACCACGAAGTCGGCCGTGGCACCGCGCTGCGGGATGGTGTCGTAGACCTGCCGGTGCTCGGCATGAAATGCCAGCGTCAGCCAGGTGTCACGATGCTCCTCGGCCATGTAGGGCGTGAGCAACTGCGCGGCGCGCTTGAGGATGTCCATGCGTTCTTGTGCAGCCCTGGCCATGCAAACAGAATGGCAAGGATATTACCGCAATCCGCGGCGAGTCAGCGACTCGCTGGTTCTTCGCCCGAATTCTTCGTCCGACTCTTCGCCCGACTCTTCGCCCGGTCTCTCGCCAGGTTTTCCGTGGGAGTGCCGACACTGTCGCCGATCAGGCGGAACGGAGGTGGTGTCGACCACGATTCCGCGCCGCCATCGGCGACGTGTGCTGCCCTGGCGTGAGTCGCTACGGCGGCCTTATTGCTGCTTGGCGCCTTCAGTCAGACGACGTCCCAGCGAAACGGCGTAAGGCGCCGCACGTGCCGCCAGCAGCGGGTCGGCCGACGGCACCACACCCTTGGGCATGACCATGGGGTTGTAGGTGATGCTCAAGCAAGCGCCGCCGGCGTCTGGCGACACCGAAGTGACCTTCAACGTCCCCAGCGTGACTTTCTTGCGGCCCTCGGGCAGCGGTATCGTGGCGTTGTCGATCCGGTCACCCGGCTGGGCCAACTCCAGATTGAAGTGGAATGCCACCTTGCCGTCCTTTACGCGCTGGCGCAGGTCATCGAACAGAAAGCTCGGGCCTTTGGCCTTGGCTTCTTCGTCGGTCAGTCCGTGAACGCCGCCGATGGGCTCGAAGACCCACTTGCCATACTGCGTCACACCACTGGCATTGACGAAGCCATGGCCATGGACGCCCCAGTAGTTGACGCTGCCAAAACTTGCCGGAACGGGCTGCGACGCGAAATGCTTGCCCAACAGAAGCACTTCGGGGTTGGCATCGTTGAAGGCCTTGACCTTGGCCGGATCGGCTTGCTTGGTGGCGGGGTCGGGCTGACGCGACGCCACCAGCGCCAAGAATTGCTGCGGCGACGAGGCACCAAACACTGGCGCCGAGATGTTGCCCATCTGCCATTGTTCACCGTCCGGCAGATCGAACTGGAGCGCCAGATTGCGCTGGGTCCTGGTGTTGTCCGCGGCCTTCGGGTTGGCTCCGCCGACCGAGAATCGCACCAGCACCGGGATCGGTTTGCCGCTGAAGACCGATGCGGTGGACAGGGCGCGGGCATCCGCGGTGCCGACGAATTCGCCCACCGCACAGATCCCTTTCGCCCCGGAGCGCCGATAGCCTTCGAACTTGCCGAAAGTGGCCTCGAACTGGTCGATGAAGGCCGACGGATCAACTTCTTGGGGAGCCGGCGATTGTGCCAGAGCGCTCATTGAGAGGAGGGAGGTGCCGGCGGCTAGCGCGCAAGACATCATGGTTTTCATGAATAGGGACTCCAGTGTGGTTATCAAGATTGGGAACGCGCCGAAAGCCGGGAGGTGGCGATACGGCGATCGTGGCAGTTAGTCTCGCGACGCTTCGCGACCTTACAAGGCGATCTCGTCCCTGTCCCGACTCCCGGCAATGAAACACCCGGCACACGGCCGGGTGCGGAGCGGAGGGCTTTGGCCGATTTGCGGTCTGGCCAGAGCAGTTCTCTACGCAGGCTGCTGCTGGGTTCGGCCAATCGCCGACTTTTCCTTGCCTGCGCCGAGTAGCCTGCAGGCGAACAGCGCGAGGAACAGCGTACCGACGGCGAAGACAATGTCTCCCGGCACGCGCAACCAGACGAAGCCTTCCATCATCGTGCTGTGCACGAAATCCGGCGAACGCGCGAACCAGACACCGTGCGTGATGCTCGCCCAGGCCTGGGCGATCCCCGCGGGTACCAGCGACATGAAGACCATCATCGCCAGGCCGATGTTCACCGGCCAGAAGGTCCAGGCAAGCATCGTGTCGGACCACGCGGCACGCGGGAACAGCTCGCGCAGGCAGAAGAGCATCAGGCCGATGCCGAGCATGCCGTACACACCGAACAGCGCGGCGTGGCCGTGGGCGGCGGTCATGTTCATCCCCTGCATGTAGTAGAGCGCGATCGGCGTGTTGATCGAGAAGCCGAGCAAGCCGGCGCCGATCACGTTCCAGAAGCCGACGGCGATGAAGCAGAGGATGGGCCACTTGTAGGCGGCCACCCACTCTGCGGCCTGCGAGCGCTGGTAGTTCCTGTAGGCCTCGACGCCGAGCATGGCCAGCGGCACCACTTCGAGCGCCGAGAACATCGCGCCGATGGCGATCACCGAAGTCGGCGTACCGGTGAAGTAGAGGTGGTGCAGCGTACCGAGGATGCCGCCGAAGAGGAAGATGATCGTCTCGGCGATGATCGCGGTATTCGCCGTCGCGGCGCGGATCAGGCCGAGGCGGGTGAACAGGAGCGCGATGACGGCAGTGGCGAACACCTCGAAGAAGCCTTCGACCCACAGGTGCACCAGCCACCAGCGCCAGTACTCGATCATCGAGTAGTGCGTGTGCCGGCCCCAGGTCAGCGAGGTGGCGTAGAAGCCGCCGATGCACATCGCCGACAGGAAGACCATGGCGATCAGGGCGCGTGATTCGGAAGGCGTCTTCAGCGCCGGCCACAGGCCGCGGCCCAGCAGCGTGACCCAAAGGAGCAGGCCGACGAACAGCAGGATCTGCCAGACGCGCCCCATGCTGGTGAATTCCAGACCCTGATTGCCAATCCAGAAGGCGTACTCGTTGCCCAGGCTTTGCAGCGTGCCGATCCAGCCGGTGGCGGTGGAGCCGGCGACGATGAAGAGCAGCGCGTAGAAAAGCAGGTTGACGCCGAGCTTCTGGTACTTTGGCTCATGGCCCGAGATGGCCGGCGCGATGTAGAGGCCCGTGGCCAGCCAGGCGGTGGCGATCCAGAGCACGGCGAACTGGGTGTGGATGGTGCGGCTGACGGTGAAGGGCAGGATCTGGCCGATCGGGATGCCGAACAGTGCCGTGCCTTCGACGGCGTAGTGCGCGGTGAGCACGCCCATGCCTACCTGCGCCAGGATCAGCGCGATGACGACGAAGAAGTACTTGCGGGTGGCCAGCATCGAAGGCGTCGGCTGCAGACTGAACAGCGGATCGGCCTTCGGCGGCAGCGGGTCGCTTTCCTCGTGGCGCGAATGGAAGAAGATCATCGCGGCGATGGCGCCGATCATCAGGATGATGCTGGCGATCGACCAGATGCCGGTGCCCGCTGTCGGCGTGTTGCCAACCAGCGGTTCATGGGGCCAGTTGCTGGTGTACGAGAGGCCCGTCTCGCCCGGGCGGTCGGTCGTTGCCGACCAGGCGCTCCAGAAGAAGAAGGCGGCCAGCGCCTCGCGGTCGGCCACATCCTTCAGCATGGCAGGCAACATCGCGTACTGCTCGCGCAGTCCGGTCAGCGACGCTTCGTCGCCGAACAGACCGATGTAGTGCCTGGCGACCTGTTTCACCGCTGCGGCGCGTGCGTCGGAGAGGGTGATGACGTTCGTCGCCGCGTCATGCGTGTTGCGGCGCATCTCTTCCTTCAAATGCGCGTCGAGTGCCGCCTGCTGGCCGACCTGCAGGCTGGCGTAGGCAGTGCCGTGCTGCTGCTGCGCGCGCAGTTCGCGCAAGGCGATGGCCTCACGGTGCAGCCAGTCGGCCGACCAGTCCGGTGCCAGGTAGGAACCGTGCCCCCATACCGAACCGAGTTGCTGGCCGCCGGCGGCGAGCCAGGCTTCCTGTCCGCGCTGGACGCTGCCTTCGGCGAAGAGGGTCTCGCCCTTGTTGCTGACGACCTGCCTGGGGATCGGTGGTGCGCTGACGTAGATCTCGGTGCCGACCCAGCCGAGTGCGGCGAAGGAGAGCACACAGATCGCCGCCAGCCAGATCCAGAGCCTGCGTGTGGCGTGCATGTTGAATGTCCTTTCTCAGTAGTGAATGATGGAGACCATGGAGGCCGAGCTAGCGCCAGCGCCTCCATAAGATGCATATTATTTGACTCTTTCGAAAGATGCAAACACTTTGCATCTTATGCGGCGATCGGCCGCATCCAGAGTGGTCAGACGGTCGCGTATCAGGCGGTGACGATGGGGAGGAACTTGAGGATGCTGCGCTCGCTCTTGCCGACGAGATCGGCCAGCGTCATCTCGTCGAGGACCTGGAGGAAGGCGGCGAGCGCCCTGGCGAGCCCGACCTTGAGCTTGCAGTCGGGATCGAGGATGCACTGGCAGCCGGAACCGAAGCATTCGACGAGACACATGCCCGGCTCCATCTGTCGCACCACGGCACCAACGATGATCTCGCCTGGCGCCCGCGCCAGCCGCAGGCCGCCGCCCTTGCCGCGCAGGCCCTCGACGAAGCCCGCCCGAATCAGTGCATTGACCACCTTCATCAGGTGATTGCGCGAGACACCAAAACGCTCGGCAATCTCCTGGATGGTCACCAGGCGGTCCCCGCTGGTGCCGAGATAGATCAGGGCGCGGAGCGCGTAGTCGGTGTGCTGGGTGATGTACATGGTGATGGGGGACGGTGGCTGGGCGATACATCGTACAGAGGTGCCGCTGCCATGGCCAGCACCCCGAGGTCCGGCGATCTGCTGGTGCTCGGCCGGCAGCCCGGCGAGATCGTGCAGTCGCTGTCCAAGCGCCGTCGGCATCAAGAGGACGCTGCCGCCGGGATCCGGCTTGACGTTCTCGCGCGAGTCGTCGGTCGTGATCCAGGCTCATCGGCAGTGGTCGTCATGGCCGGCTCGTGCGTGAACCGAAACAGCGGCCAGCGGGCAGGACTCGCACGCCTTCCTCAGTGAATCGACTGGTGCTTTCGCCACTCCACCGATACCTCGGGATACCGCCGCAGATAGGTGTTCACCGCCTCGCCGATGGTCGGGAAGAAGACGTCGGCGCCGAGCCGCGAGAATAGGCCGAAGCGCTTCAGCTTGTGCTGGACGGGATCCTTCATTTCGGCGAAGCACAGTTCGATGCCGGCCGCCTGCTGTGTCTCGTCGAGCCTGGCGACGATGTCGGCGGCGGCGACGTCGACGCTGGTGACGGGTTCGCACGTGATCACCAGCCAGAGCACCGGCGTCGGCAAGGCAGCGACGGCATCGAGGGAGCGCTCGTGAAACCATTCGGCGTTGGTGAAAATCAGTGGCGCTGCCCAGCGAAAGAGGACCAGACCGGGGATCAGCCGGGCTTCCGGGTAGCGCGAGATGTCGTGGTCGCCATTGATCCCCTTGACGCGGCCCAGCACGGCGGAGTCCGGGCGCTAGCCATCCCAGAGAAACTCGATGACGGCCAGCGCGATCGCCAGGCCGATGCCGGGAATGGCGCCGAGAACGACCACGCCGACAGCGCAGCCGATCGACAACCAGAACTCCCAGCGCTGGATGCGGTAGATGCGTTTGAGGTCCGCAACCTCGAACAGGCCGACGGCCGCCGCGATCACGACGGCGGCCAGCGCGGTGTTCGGCAGGTACTGGAGCAGGTTTGGCGCCAGCAACAGGGGCAGGGCAACGGCCAGGGCGCCGACGACGCTGGTCGGTTGCGTTCTGGCGCCGGCGGCCTCCGCGACCGGTGTGCGCGATGAACTGCTGCGGATCGGAAAGCCCTGGAAGAAGCCGGCCGCCAGATTGGCTACCCCCAGCCCGACCATCTCCAGGGTGCCGCCGCCGACCAGTAGCGCGGTCGGGTTGGTCTTGCCGGCCAGCAGGGCCTGGAAGAACGCCCAGAGCTTGTGCAGCGGATCGTCGGCGTTGACCGAGAAGCCGAAGAGTTTGGGCAGTTGGCTGATCAGCACGGTCAAAGCGATGCCGTTCATGTAGCCGTAGCGGATCGGTTTGGAGAGCAACTCGGTGACGAAGCCGAGACGGGCGACACCGGCCAGGATGCAGAGAACCCCCGATACGACCGCCATCATGCTGGCGAGAGCGACCGCGCGCAGCGGGTCGCCGGCGGACAGCGGCAGGACGACGGCGAGGATCAGGGCCGCCAGCGAGGAGTCCGGCCCGAGTACCATCGGGAGGAGGGCTGTCGTCAGACTTTGCATCACTGATGGCAGCGTATCCGGTGTCGAGCATGAGGCGGTCCAGCGCGAGGCAGGTGCGCAGCGTCGGCGCCGGCTGTTGTCGGGCGCGGCGCCCTGTGCCAGGCGAGGTGGCGAAGGTCGCCGCCTTGCGTGCCTGGGGCCGAGTCAGTGGTGAAGGGGTATTGTGCTGCCGTTGTCCGGCGACGTGCGATGCCGCCGGTCATGCGGCCCTGGCCGGCGGGCCGGGCTTTGACCTGGGGCGGCTTTCAGGGCTCTCTGGGGCGATGTACGGGACTCGAACCCGTGACCACTGGAATCACAATCCAGTGCTCTACCAACTGAGCTAACACCGCCGTTGTCCTGGCGCGCCCGGCGAGACTCGAACTCACGACCCCCGGCTTAGAAGGCCGGTGCTCTATCCGGTTGAGCTACGGGCGCAAATACGAGCTTTCCTTACGCTTGTTTCCTGCCGGTACCGCTTCTTGATTCTGGTGTAACTGGTCGGGGCGGTGGGATTCGAACTCACGACCCTCTGCTCCCAAAGCAGATGCGCTACCAGGCTGCGCTACGCCCCGAGAAGCTGCGCATTCTACCGGCTGGCACCGTTGGGGTCAATTGACTTGACGGTTCTGGCGAATGTCGGCCCTGCGGGCACGCAAAGCAGGGTCGGCCGGGCCCAGACCAGCACCTGCAGCCCTTGATAGCCCAGGTAGACGCCGACGAGCAGGATCAGCGCACCGGAAAAGTAGGGCGCCTGGCGGGCGAACTCGCCGAAGCCGCTCCAGCGGCGGGAAACGTGCTTGACACTCAGGGCCGCCAGCGCGCCCGACAGCACCATCGTCATCGCCAGACCGATGCTGAAGCACAGTACCAGCGTCGCGCCGAGCGTCAGTTCCTTCAGTTGCAGGCACAACAACAGCACGGTAATCGATGCCGGGCAGGGGATCAGGCCACCGGTCAGCCCGAACATGATGATCTGCCCGGTCGTCACTTGTCGATTGGCGAAGCGACGGCGGATGTCGTTGGCGTGTGCCAGCTCGTGCGGGTCCTGGTAGCCTGGCGCCGAGACATCAAGACCAGCGTAGTCCGCTATCGCGTGGTGGTAGTGGTGAGCGTGCCCATGCTCGACGAACTCCAGGTCGTAGTCATGGCTGTGATTCTGGTGACCCAGGCGCAGACGGGCGACGAACTCGTGTGGTTCGGGAATCGCCTGCTCTGATTCGACGAAGCCATCGCGCTGCACGAAGGAGAACAACTGGCGGCTTCCGTCCGGCCGTTCGGTCTCGATCCGCACCTGATCGGCCGTCCAGGCGTGGCCGTGTCCGCTCTCCCGGAACAGGCGGAAGCGCGGTGGCACGCCGTCCTCGAACACATCCAGCCGCAGCACGCCGTGACCGGTGTCGATGCGTTTGCTCTCGTCATGATGATCGCCGCGACCATCATGGTCGTGCTCGTCATCGTGGTCGTGCGCGGCAGGCTGCTGTTGCCGCCAGGTCCGCCAGATCATCCACAAGGCGACGCCGACGATCAGCACGGCGGACGCCACCTGGAGATAGGGCTCGCTGGACTCGGCATCCCATTGGCGGCCGAAATACATGCCGCCCAGCGCGATGACCCAGACCACTGCCGTGTGGGAGATCGTCGCCGAGATCCCCAGTAGAACGGCTTGCGCCAACGTGCCCCGGATGGCAACGATGAAGGCCGCCATCATGGTCTTGGAGTGGCCCGGTTCGAGGCCGTGAAGCCCGCCGAGCAGGATTGCGCTGGGGATGAAAAGCCAGGCGTTCGCCGTGCCCTGTGCCAGCAGCGTGGAAAAACTGGTCATCGTGCGCCTCAGAGGTACTTGGTGATGGCTTTGAACTCGCGGATCGTATCGTCCGCGCTCCGGGTACCGTCGCGCACCGCGTGCTCAAGGCAATGGTCGATGTGGTCATGCACCAGCGCCTTCTTGGCGCTGGCGACGGCACTCTCGACGGCCTGCAGTTGCTGGGCGATCTCCAGGCAATTGCGACCCTGTTCGAGCATGTTGAGGATGCTTCTGAGGTGGCCCTCAGCGCGCTTCAGGCGCTTGATGATTTCTGGATGTGACGTGTGCGTGCTCATGCGGTCGCATCCTATCCCCCTGGATAGGATGTGTCAAGGCGGGCGCGTTGGGGTGGCATCCGTCGAGCGCCACAGGGGCTGGTCGCTGGCGGTGCGGCAATGGCAAGCTTGGCGAAATGGCAGGCGAGAGTTACCTGCCTGCCTTCCTTGTCACCTGATCCGCGCTTGTGTAGAGTCCGCTGGCGGCAGCATCGTCAGGAACACGCCCGCGCCGGCGATGACGAAAGGTTCCCGCCCCAGGCGGGTGCCCTGTTCGGCGGTCTGCCAGCCTCCCACCAGCCCGCGAGACGGATAGAAGAATGAACAAAGCTCATGCCGCCCTGGCCGACTCTCCCGACCTTCCTCCCACACCCGTGGGCTTCCGGGAGGCCTTCATGTTCTGGCTCAAGCTCGGCTTCGTGAGCTTTGGCGGGCCGGCCGGGCAGATAGCGATGATGCATCAGGAACTGGTCGAGAAGCGTCGCTGGATCTCCGAGCGGCGCTTCCTGCACGCCCTCAACTACTGCATGCTGTTGCCCGGGCCGGAAGCGCAGCAACTGGCGACCTACATTGGCTGGCTGATGCATCGTTCGCTGGGCGGCATCGTCGCCGGTGCGCTGTTCGTCCTGCCCTCGCTGTTCATCCTGATCGCCCTGTCCTGGGTCTATGTCGCCTTCGGCGAGACGCCACTGGTGGCCGGGCTGTTCTATGGCGTCAAGCCGGCCATCACGGCGATCGTTGTTCAGGCCGCCCACCGCATCGGTACGCGGGCGCTGAAGAACAGGACCCTTGGGGCGCTGGCCGTGGCCTCGTTCGCCGCCATTCTGCTACTCGACGTGCCGTTCCCGGCGATCGTCGTCGCGGCTGCCGTGATCGGCGCCATCGGCGGGCGGCTGGCGCCCGGCAGTTTTGCGGCGGGAGGCGGCCACGGCAAGGCTGAACAGTCCTTCGGGCGCGCACTTATCGACGACGCAACGCCGACGCCGGCGCATGCCGTTTTTCGCTGGTCGGGCCTGGCACGCGTCGTCTGCGTCGGTGGGCTGCTCTGGCTGCTGCCGATGGCCGGGCTGACGGCACTTTTCGATTGGCATCACCCTTTGCCCCAGATGGCCTGGTTCTTCACCAAGGCGGCCTTGCTGACCTTCGGTGGGGCTTACGCGGTGCTGCCCTATGTCTACCAGGGCGCGGTCGTGCACTACGGCTGGCTCACGCCCACGCAAATGATCGATGGCCTGGCGCTCGGCGAAACGACGCCGGGTCCGCTGATCATGGTCGTCGCTTTCGTCGGTTTCGTCGGCGGTTACGGGCAGGCGCTTTTCGGTCCGGACAGCCGCTTCCTGGCGGGTGCGGTTGCCGCGTCGCTGGTCACCTGGTTTACCTTCCTGCCGTCGTTCCTCTTCATTCTGGCTGGTGGGCCGCTTGTCGAGAGCACGCACGGGGACCTGAAATTCACCGCGCCGCTCACCGCCATCACCGCCGCGGTCGTCGGCGTCATCCTCAACCTGGCGGTCTTCTTTGCCTATCACGTGCTGTGGCCCAACGGCCTCGCCGGCAACTTCGACTGGACCTCCGCGGCGATCGCGTTGGCGGCGGCGGTCGCACTTTTCGGCTTCCAGCGCAGCGTGATTCAGGTCATCGCCGGCTCGGCCGTGCTGGGTCTGATCCTCAAGACCCTGCTGGGATGACGCCAGGCCCAGGCAGGGCGTCTGGTCGTCGCTATGGAGTTGGCGGGCTGGGCGCTGGCGCGCTGATTCCGAATACCTGCTGGCGAATGCGGAACAACTCGTCACGCGCCGCGGCGGCCTTTTCGAACTCGAGGTTCTTGGCGTGCTCGAGCATGCTCTTCTCGAGCCGCTTCAGTTCGCGGGCCAGTTGCTTCTCGCTCATGGCTTCGTAGCTGGCCTGCTGCTGGGCCGCCTTGAGTTCGCGCTGGGCGTTGCCGGCGTCGTAAACGCCGTCGATGATGTCGGTGATGCGCTTGCTGACGCCGGTGGCGACGATGCCATGCGCTTCGTTGAAAGCCAGTTGCTTGAGGCGACGCCTTTCCGTTTCGGCAATGGCGCGGCTCATCGAGCCGGTCACCCGGTCGGCGTAGAGAATGGCGGTACCGTGCAGATGCCGGGCAGCGCGGCCAATCGTCTGGATCAGCGAGCGTTCGGAGCGCAGGAAGCCTTCCTTGTCGGCATCGAGGATCGCCACCAGCGAGACTTCTGGGATGTCGAGCCCTTCACGCAACAGGTTGATGCCGACCAGGACGTCGAACTTGCCGAGCCGGAGATCGCGAATGATTTCGACGCGCTCGACGGTGTCGATGTCCGAATGCAGGTAGCGGACGCGCACCTCGTGTTCGCCGAGGTAGTCGGTGAGGTCCTCGGCCATGCGCTTGGTCAGCGTGGTGACCAGGACGCGCTCGGCCAGGCTGACGCGCAGCCGGATTTCCGAGAGCAGGTCGTCGATCTGGGTCGAGGCGGGGCGAACGATCAGCACCGGGTCGACCAGACCGGTCGGACGAACCACCTGTTCTACCACCTGGCCCTGGTGCGCCGTCTCGTAGTCGGCCGGCGTGGCCGACAGAAAGATGGTCTGCCGCAGCAGCGCCTCGTATTCCGCGAACTTCAGCGGCCGGTTGTCGAGGGCCGACGGCAGGCGGAATCCGTAATTGACGAGGTTTTCCTTGCGCGAGCGGTCGCCCTTGTACATGCCGCCGACCTGGGGAATCGAGACGTGCGATTCATCGATGAACATCAGCGCGTCAGCTGGCAGATAATCGATCAGCGTTGGTGGCGGTTCGCCGGCCTGACGGCCCGAGATATGGCGGGAGTAGTTCTCGATGCCCTTGCAGAAGCCGATCTGGTCGAGCATCTCGAGGTCGAAGCGGGTGCGTTGCTCGATGCGCTGTGCTTCGACCAGGCGACCCTCGGCGTTGAAGGCGGCGATCCGCTCGGCCAGTTCCTGCTTGATCTTCTCGATCGCGCGCAGGACGGTCTCGCGGGGTGTGACGTAGTGCGATGACGGGAAGATGGTGAAGCGCAGCAGTCGGTTCTGCAGATGCCCGGTCAAGGGGTCGAAGAGCTGCAGGCCCTCGATCTCGTCGTCGAACAGCGAGATGCGGATCGCCTGTTCGGCGTGCTCGGCCGGAAAGACGTCGATCACGTCGCCACGAACGCGAAAGGTGCCGCGACGGAAGTCGGTTTCGTTGCGCTCGTACTGCATTTCCGCGAGGCGCTTGATCACTTCGCGCTGGCCGATACGGTCGCCGACGCGCATGGTGAGGATCATCCGGTGGTACTCGTCACGGTCGCCGATGCCGTAGATGCACGAGACGGTGGCGACGATCACGCAGTCGCGCCGTTCGAGCAGGCTCTTGGTTGCCGAAAGGCGCATCTGCTCAATGTGCTCGTTGATCGACGAGTCCTTTTCGATGTACAGGTCGCGTGCCGGAACGTAGGCTTCGGGCTGGTAGTAGTCATAGTAGGACACGAAATACTCGACGGCATTTTCGGGGAAGAACTCCCGGAACTCCGCATAAAGCTGCGCCGCCAGCGTTTTGTTGGGAGCCAGGACCAGCGCCGGACGGCCGGTGCGCGCGATGACGTTGGCCATCGTAAAGGTCTTTCCCGAGCCGGTGACGCCGAGCAGGGTCTGGAACGACAGGCCATCGGCGAGTCCTTCGACCAGCGCCGCAATTGCCGCAGGTTGATCCCCGGCCGGCAGGAAGGGCTGGGCGAGGCGAAACGGGCTACCCTCGAAAGTAATCAGGGGCGGTTCTTCGGGCGAACACTGGCGATCTGGCATGCTAGAATTCTACGTTGTTTCAAGGCCGGCCGTTGCCGTAGCGGCAAACGCCGGCTCGGCCAGAGCGCAAGCTTCTACGGCCTTCTTGTTCCGCCGGGGCCGCCAGCCATTCGTCCGCTCGGCCGGCCGCCTTCGCAAGGGTGCCCTCACTCAACTGTCTACTTGGGAAACACGCATGACCGCTTCCGTCTTCGCTGCCGTGGAAATGGCTCCACGTGATCCGATCCTCGGCCTTACCGAGGCATTCAACGCCGATACGCGCGCCACCAAGGTCAACCTCGGAGTGGGGGTTTACTTGGACGACAGCGGCAAGATTCCGCTGCTTGGGGCTGTCCGGACGGCCGAGAAGGCTCGCCTCGAAGCGCTGCCGCCGCGCGGCTATCAGCCGATCGACGGCCCGGTCGCCTACAACCAGGCGGTACAGAGACTGCTGTTCGGGGAGGACTCGGCGCTCCTCAAGGAGGGGCGCGTGCTTACCATCGAGGCGCTGGGCGGCACCGGTGCGCTGAAGGTGGGCGCCGATTACCTGCGGCGACTGCTGCCCGACGCGACCGTCTTCATCAGCGATCCGAGCTGGGAGAACCACCGCGCGCTGTTCGAATACGCTGGTTTCGCCGTGCAGACCTACCCCTACTACGATTCGCTCACCCGTGGCGTCAATTTCGACGCCATGATCGCCGGCCTGAACGCCTTGCCGGCGGGCTCGATCGTCGTTCTGCACGCCTGCTGCCACAATCCGACTGGTGCCGATCTCGACGCCGCGCAGTGGGGCGCGGTCATCGAGGTGATCGGGGCTCGTGGTCTCGTGGCTTTCGTCGACATGGCCTATCAGGGGTTCGCCGACGGCATCAGTGAGGATGCGCTGGCACTCGACCTGTTTGTGGCGTCGGGCCTGCAATTTCTGGTGGCCAGTTCGTTTTCCAAGTCCTTCTCCTTGTACGGCGAGCGGGTTGGCGCGTTGTCGGTGGTGACCGCCAACCGGGACGAAGCCACCCGGGTGCTGTCGCAGATCAAGCGCATCGTCAGGACCAACTACTCGAGCCCACCGACGCATGGCGGCGCGGTGGTTGCTGCGGTGTTGGCCAGCCCGGAACTGCGCCGCGTGTGGGAAGGGGAACTCGCCGAGATGCGCGCGCGCATCCTCGCCATTCGCGCCAGCCTGGTCGACAAGCTCGAGGGCAGGGGGGGTGCCCAGGATTTCGCCTTCATCGCCAGGCAGCGCGGCATGTTCTCCTATACGGGTCTGAGCGTCGAGCAGGTCGATCGCCTGCGTGAGCAGTACGGCATCTACGCAGTAAGCACTGGGCGCATCTGTGTCGCGGCGCTGAACACGCGCAACATCGACTACGTCGCCGAGGCCATCGCGGGGGTTCTCTAGAGCGGGCGTGGCGCGATGGTCAGGTCCGGCAGCGTCGTCGCTGCTGCCGGGCGGTGTGTCCGCCCCGGCGGAACGGCCGCCACGCCGACGTCGCCGCGGCTGATCAGTGTGCTGCTCCCTGGGTCTGTAGCAGCGGCGACTTGAGGGGCCCGTTGACCGACACCGACTTGGCGTTGTGATCGGCGCGTCCGCGCATCTGCACGTCCATGCGGCCACGAATCTGCAGGTCGCGGCTGATTTCCAGCTGACCCGTGGACTGCATCAGGCCGGCGTTGATGACCAGCCTGGAGAAGCGATAGGCGGTCGGGGTCAGCCTGATGGCGCCGGACAACTGTTCAAAGCGGGTTCCGCCACCGAGCGTTGCCGGCGTGCTCGACACCCGGCGAACCGCTTCGGGAAGATCGATGCCGCCAAGGACCCCCCGGTCCATCGTGAACTCGCCGTCCGCGTAGAGCGCCAAGAGTAGCGTCGGCCAGCTTTCCGCGGTTGCCGAGAACTTGAGTCTGCCGGCTGCCTGGCCCTCGAACTGTCCGCCAATTCCGAACGCCTCGCCGAATCGCTTGGCATCGATGCGCTCGAACGACATCTCGCCAGCCAGGGCCGGTTGTCGCTCGGCGCGCAAGATGGCCGTCCCCTCGGCCAGGCCGCCAAAGATTCGCAGTTCCATACGCTCGATGACGAAGGCGTTGCCGAGGATCTCTCCCTTCACGGTCAGCGAGTCCATCAAGTAAGGCGACTGCGGTGCCGGGCGCCAACCGAGCCCCTCCAACTGGATCGCCACCCCACCAGCGATCGGCCTGGCCTCGAGCTGCAGGTTGCGATCGGGGGAATGCAGCGATACGGACTGGAGGAGCCCATCGGTGGACAGTCCGAACTCACCCTTCATCTCGTCGACGCCCAGCCCCGAGAAGGAGATCTCGGCCTTGTCGAGGGCCACATGCGATACTCCGGCCCTGGCTGACCCGCGCGCCGCCGACTCCAGCATCCGCGCAAGACTTCCCATGGTTTCGGCGGTCAACTGGATTCCGCTCAGCTGCACGTTGCGGAACACGATCCGCGGGGACAGCAGGGTAGCGAGTGCAGGTTGCAGGCGCATCTCGGCAACTCGGACAACGTTCCCTTCAGTTTCGGCGCCGAGGACGACCTTGCCGAGCAGCAAGCCGGGTTGGGGATAGAAGCTGACGCGCATTTCCCCGACCTTGGCGGGCTCGCCGGTGCTTTGCGCGAGAGCGCCTTCGACGGCGGGCAGATAGAGCGCATAGGGGAAGAACATCGCCGTCAGGAAGACGACGACCGCCAGCAGTAACAAGCTCAGCATGCCGAGCAGCGGCCAGCCCAGACTGCGGATCTTACCGGCGCGCCGTATCGGTGCGAGGTCAGGCTGATCCATCGGCGTCCGCCGACTCGCACGTGCCCGCCAACGAGCCAGCAGCGACGGGGTCTCCTGGTCGGTGCTCGCCCCGATACTGGGAGGCCATGGCGGCGTGACTGCGCCCTGGGCCACGAAAACGGTACCGGAGTCCGGGCCGCCGGAAGACCCGGGCGTAGACGACGGGGGTGGGAGAGTCTTCGCGTTCTCTCGGTCACCCGACAGTGAGAGGCTTCGTCTGGCCGTCATCCCCGGGGCTACTGACGGAATCAGGGCCGACTCATCCTTGTTGCCATAGGTCGAGAACTCGGACGGCGGCTGGACGGCGTTGGCCCTCGCCCGCCGCCCATGCCGGCCGCCTTGAGTCCAGGCAGGATCCTTGTCGTCGCGGCGCTGGATGAAGCCGTCGTGTTCGAGTTCGCACAGCGCGTTCTGGGTTAACAATGGATTGCCGGTGCGGTCACACAGCTCCGCCACGGTAGCGTTTCCGTCGACGAGGATAAGCACCATCCGGACATTTCTCTGGACGACCCGCGTACGCTGTTGCATGGCCTCCTCGCCGGAAGCGGTCTTCGCGTAAATCAGGTCGGGATCAATCGGTGTTGGGTCCATTCTTGTGGCAAGGCCTTGGCGTCAACGAATCGATGGGCACGGTTTCCGGCAAGGCCGAATTGTGCGCTTTGTTCGGGTGTGGGAAAAGCCGGAAAATGAGCGACGCGGCACCGATTGGTACGCCCATCGGCGCCGGCCAGCCGCACCAGTTGTCGCGACTTGCTGCGCAGCTTGCGCGCCAGTCGTGTGCCGGGCTTCGCCAATCGCCATGCGGGCGCGTGCCGTCGATCGATCACGATGATGCCTGTCGCTCCTTCTTCGCTCCATCGCCTCCTCCTGCAACAGGCGTCTGCCTAGGCGTCGATGGCCCCGACAAGCCGCGGCGTCAGTTGCCTGCTTCAGCTGCCTTTTTGACCCTCCGGCAGGCAGCCCAAGGGGGCTGGACCGCCACTCACCTCACGCGCCGTGGGCAATGGCCTGCGGCACGCCGGCGCGGGTTCGATGCTTGTTGACGAACAGCCTCCCAGTGACTAGAATGCCGCCTCGCGTGTTCCTCGATAGCTCAGTCGGTAGAGCGTCGGACTGTTAATCCGTAGGTCCCTGGTTCGAGCCCAGGTCGGGGAGCCAAGATCACCAACCAGCAAGCAGCCCGGCCATGCGCCGGGCTGCTTGCGTTCACGCCTTTCACTCGTCCTGGCGCGAAACACTGATCTGTCTTCGTCGCCTTCCCGACACCTTCACCCTTACAGGACAGCGCTTGCCCTCCTGACGCGTTTCCCGCGCGACTCCCAGCCAAGCATCGCAAGGAAATGTAACAGAAAAGCCCGCGCTTGATGATGCCGTTGCCGTCTGCGCTCCAGAAACCATGGTTGCCGTCGAGGTGGACCGGGCAATGGGGTGGGTCTATGCTAGTGGTTGTCAGGCTGGCTTCATCGCGGCCACCCCGTGCCCTTCAACGGCGAGCGTGGGCGGGCGATGGGCGGTTGAGCAAGACGCTGGTATTCAGTGGTAGGGGAGCGCGCAGGCGGGGGATGGCTCGTGAAGGGAGGTGATGGCATGTTGTTGCCGGCGCTGATTCGCTCGCGATGAGTTTGAGAATCGATCTGAGAAGCGCCATTCTGGCGCTTTCCGACGCCCTCGATCTGGTCGGCGTAAACGACTTCCAGCACGGCAAGCGCGTGGCCATGATCGCGCGCGAGACGGCGATCAACATGGGCTTGCCCGAGCGACGCCTGGACCGGCTGGTCTGCGGCTGTCTGCTGCACGACCTCGGCGTGTCATCGACCGCGGTGCAGCGTCGCCTGCTCAGGCAGGCCGACTGGGAAGACCGGCACATTCACTGTGAGACGGGGTATCGGCTGTTGCAGCCTTTCAGTCATTTGTCGCTGGTTTCCCGGGCGGTCCGCTATCACCATACGCCCTGGGTCGACCTGCCGGCCGATCTCGGCGAGACCGACGCTCTCGACAGCAATCTGATCCTGCTCGGGGACCGGGTCGACGGCATGTTGCTGCAGCGCGGATTGGACAACCCGCTGTTCAACCGTCCAGGGATCGTCGAAGCGATCGTCGGGCTGGCTGGCCGCGAACTCTTGCCGGAGGCGGTTGACGCTTTTATCGCGGTAGCCAGCCGAGAAGCGTTCTGGATTGCTCTGGCGCCGCGTCACGTCCAGTCGTATTTGAACGATTTGCCACTGTCCGAGTGGCGAATGACCATCGATTTCCCCATGTTCGGTCACGTCGCCCGTCTCGTTTCGACGATTGTCGATGCCAAGAGTCACTTCACCGCGGCCCACTCGCTCGGTGTTGCGCAGTTGGCCCGTCACCTCGGGCAGAGGTCGGGGCTGACGGCGGACTCCCTGGCGAAGGTCGAGGTGGCCGGTCTGATGCATGATGTGGGCAAGTTGTGCGTTCCCGATGAGATCATCGACAAGCGTGCGCGCCTGACGCCTCTGGAGTTCTCGGTGATGGAGCGGCACAGCTTCGAGACCTATCAGATTCTGCGGCATGTTCCCGGGCTCGAGCAGGTTGCCGAATGGGCCGCCTTTCACCATGAGGCACTCAATGGCCAGGGCTATCCTTTTCGGCGCAGCGCCGCACGCCTGTCGACCGAGGCGCGAATTGTCGCGGTTGCCGATGTTTTCCAGGCCCTGGCCCAGGAGCGTCCTTACCGCGGCCCGCAACCTGTCGACGTGATTGGCGGGATTCTCGGCGAGTTCGTCAAGCGCGGGGTTCTCGACGGCGATCTGGTGGCCTTGGCCTGTGAGGACCTCGACGGCAGCTGGCGTGCCGCCACGCTGCCCTGGTCGGGCGATGGCGGCGGGGGTTGAGCCGCAGCGGCGAGCGGTGCGGGTTTCAGTCGGCGATTGCCCAGTGCAGACAACGCTGGACAGCGCGCCGCCAGCCGCCGAGCAGGGCTGTACGCTGTGCATCCGACATTGCGGGTTCGAAGCGGCGCTCGGCGCGCCACAGGGAAGCGAGCTCGGCCTCGTCCTGCCAGAATCCGACGGCCAGTCCGGCGAGGTAGGCGGCGCCGAGCGCCGTTGTCTCGGTGACCCTGGGACGGACCACCGGCACGCCGAGCAGGTCGGCCTGAAACTGCAGCAGCAGATCGTTGGCGCCGCCGCCGCCGTCGACGCGCAACTCGCGCAGACGCTCGCCGGCATCCAATTCCATCGCCCTCAATACCTCGGCACTCTGAAAGGCGATCGCTTCGAGCGTCGCGCGGGCGATGTGCGCCCGGGTCGTACCGCGCGTCATGCCGAGCAGGGCGCCGCGCGCATAGGGATCCCAGTACGGGGCGCCGAGCCCGGTGTGGGCGGGGACCAGATAGACGCCGCCAGTGTCGGGTACCGAGGCCGCCAGTGCTTCGATCTCGTCCGAGCGGGAAATCATCGCGAGCCCGTCGCGCAGCCATTGCACCGCGGCGCCACCCATGAATACGCTGCCTTCGAGCAGGTAAGTGGTCTGTCCGAGGCGCCGCCAGCCGATCGTCGTGAGCATCCGGTGCGCCGAGTTCATGGCCCGTGCACCGGTGTTGAGCAGCAGGAAACAGCCGGTCCCGTAGGTATTCTTGGCCATGCCCGGTTCCAGGCAGGCCTGCCCGTAGGTCGCCGCCTGCTGGTCGCCGGCGATGCCGGCCAGCGGGATCGGGGCGCCGAGCAGGTCGCTGGCCAGCAAGCCCACGACGCCGCTGCTGTCGACGACCCGCGGCAACACGGCCGGCGGGACATCGAGCAGGGCCAGCAGTTCGTCATCCCAGCGCAGGCGCCTGATGTCGTAGAGCAGCGTGCGCGAGGCGTTCGACGGATCAGTGACGTGCACCCGGCCGCCCGACAGCTTCCACGCCAACCAGCTATCGATCGTCCCGAAAGCGAGCTCGCCGCGCTCGGCGCGGGCGCGCGCGCCGGGGATGTGATCGAGCAGCCATTTCAGCTTGGTTCCGGAGAAGTAGGCGTCGAGGACCAACCCGGTGCGCTGGCCGAACAGCTCGGCATGACCCGCTCGCGCCATGGAATCGCAGAGTCCGGCGGTCCGCCGGTCCTGCCAGACGATGGCCCGGTGCAGGGGTTCGCCGCTGGCCCGGTCCCAGAGAACGGTCGTCTCGCGCTGGTTGGTGAGACCGACGGCGGCGATCTGGCTGGCCGCGATGCCACTGTCGCGCAACACGGCACGTGCCACGGCGAGTTGTGTCTGCCAGATATCGTTGGCGTCGTGCTCGACCCAGCCGGGTTGCGGATAGTGCTGGGTGTACTCCTGTTGGGCGAGCGCGCGGATGCTGCCGTCGCGTGCGAAGACGATGGCGCGCGAACTGGTCGTCCCCTGGTCGAGTGCCAGAACGAATTGTTCGCGGGTGGTCGCTGCCATTGGGCAATCTCCTGCGAGGAAAGAAGAAACAGAGGCTGGGTCGACCACGCGAACGATCGGGTGCGGCCGTGGCCGCCGCCGCCGCGCTACTCCCTGACGATCAGTTCGGCGATCCAGCGTTTGAAGTCGGCGATCCCCGGATCGTAGCGTTCGCAGGCCATCAGGCTCTGTCCGAAAACGTAGGCGTAGAGCAGCAGACTACGGCTTTTCGCCTCGCTTTCCGAGACGCCGCGGGCGACAAAGAGCTTGCGTGTGCATTCGAGGCGCCAGGTATCGACCTCCTCGACGACGGCTGCTGCCTCGGCGTCCCGCCTGGCCCACTCGCGCACGGCCAGCTCGATCGAAATTCCCTTGCGGTTGCGCGTGGCTCCGTAGACGTCGATCAGATGCAGCAACTGCTCGCGCTCCAGGCCGGGAGCGGCGACGCTCTGCTTGTGAATGTCGCGGATGCGGCCATCCCGCCAGGTCTGCAGGACGGCATTGAAGAGATCCTGGCGGTCCTTGAAGTGCCAGTAGAAGCTGCCCTTGGTGACGCCGAAATTCTTCGCCAGGACCTCGATTCGCATTCCCTGTACACCCTGCTCGGCAAGAACCTCGATTGCCGCCTCGATCCAGCCGCTGCGGTCGAGTGGCGCACGGGGCCTGGTTTTTTCCGACTTCATCGTCATCTGGTCCTTTCCTGAATCACGCCGCTGAGGCAATATGCTAAATTCACGTGCAGCAGCCATGGCAAGCGTCTTGACAGCCATCGCTCCATACGGTACCGTACGCCATCCATACGACTAAGTATGGTCTATTGTCCGGTCAGAATTCGTCAATGTCAAACGCGGGCGGTCGCGAAAGCGATTGCCATCGATTGCCGTGTCGTCATTAAGGAGAGAAAACTTGAAGATCCTCGTTCCAGTCAAACGGGTGGTGGATTACAACGTCAAGGTTCGCGTCAAGTCCGACGCGAGCGATGTTGATCTGGCCAACGTCAAGATGTCAATGAACCCCTTCGACGAAATTGCCGTCGAGGAGGCGGTTCGCCTCAGGGAAGCCGGTGTCGCCACGGAAGTGGTCGTCGTTTCCGCCGGCGTCGCCAATTGTCAGGAAACCCTGCGTACGGCGATGGCGATTGGCGCCGATCGCGGCATCCTGATTCAGACCGACGGCGAACTGCAGCCGCTCGCCGTCGCCAAGCTGCTGAAGGCGGTCTGCGACAAGGAGCAACCGCAGATCGTCATTTGCGGCAAGCAGGCGATCGACGACGACGCCAATCAGACCGGCCAGATGCTCGCCGGTCTGCTCAACCGGCCGCAGGCTACGTTTGCCTCGAAGATCGTGGTCGCCGGCACGCAGGCCACGGTGACGCGCGAGATCGACGGTGGTCTGGAAACCATCGAAGTGCCATTGCCGGCGGTCTTGACGGCCGATCTGCGGCTCAACGAACCGCGTTATGCGACCCTGCCCAACATCATGAAAGCGAAGAAGAAGCCGCTCGAAACGACCAACCCGGCGGCGCTTGGTGTCGATGTCACGCCGCGTCTGAAGACCCTCAAGGTCGCCGAACCGGCCAAGCGGACGGCCGGCATCAAGGTCGCCGATGCCGCCGACCTGGTAATGAAACTCAAGACTGAAGCGAAGGTGATCTGACCATGACCATTCTCGTAATTGCCGAACACGACAATTCTTCGATCAAGGCGGCAACGCTCAACGCCGTCACCGCGGCGACCCGGATCGGCGGCGATATCCACCTGCTGGTTGCCGGCAGTGCTTGCACGACAGCCGCCGAGGCCGCGGCACGGATCGCCGGGGTGAGCAAGGTGCTGGTTGCCGACGCTGCCCACTATGCCGATCAGTCGCCCGAGAATCTGGCGGCGCTGGTGGTGGCGAATGCCGCGGACTATGGCCACATCCTCGCGCCGGCGACGACCGGCGGCAAGAACTTCATGCCGCGCGTCGCCGCGCTGCTCGACGTGGCGCAGATCTCGGAGATCTCCGCCGTCGAGTCTGCCGACACCTTCGCCCGCCCGATCTACGCCGGCAATGTCATCGCCACCGTCAAGTCGTCCGACCCGGTGAAGGTCATCACCGTCCGGTCAACGGCTTTCGAAGCGGCTGGCGAGGGCGGCAGTGCGCCCATCGAGGCCCTGGCAGCCGGCGCCGACCTCGGCCTGAGCAAGCTGCTCGGGCGGGAACTCACCAAGTCGGAGCGTCCTGAACTCACCGCCGCCAAGGTCATCGTTTCGGGTGGGCGCGGCATGGGCAATGGCGAGAACTTCCATGGGTTGCTCGAGCCTCTGGCCGACAAACTGGGTGCGGCGTTGGGCGCCTCGCGCGCGGCGGTCGATGCGGGGTTCGCTCCGAACGACTATCAGGTCGGCCAGACCGGCAAGATCGTCGCACCGCAGTTGTACATCGCGGTCGGCATTTCGGGTGCAATCCAGCATCTGGCCGGCATGAAGGACAGCAAGGTGATCGTGGCGATCAACAAGGACGCCGAAGCGCCGATTTTCCAGGTGGCCGACTACGGACTGGTTGGCGACCTGTTCGAGGTGCTCCCGGCACTGGTGGCAGAACTCGGCTGATCGGCAGCGGACGGCGGGCAGCATGAATTTGCCGGATGGCCTGCTGGACGGGAGCTGGACCTTGACGGCCTGGCTCCTGTTCGTGCCCCTCGCGCTGTTTGCCGTGTGGCAGGCGCCTTGGGCTGTCCTGGCCGACAGCGTCCGCCTGAACGCCTTTCTGGGCATGATCGTTGCGCTGATCTTGCTCTGGCAGATGAAGGCCGGGATCAAGCCGGGTCTGTCGCTGCACCTGCTTGGTGCGACGGTGTTTGCCCTGTCCTTCGGATGGGCTCTGGCCTTTGTCGGTCTCTGCCTGGTTCTCGTCGGGGTGAGCCTGAACGGTGCCGCCGGCTGGCAGGCTTTCGCGGCCAACGCCCTGTTGATGGCGGGGGTCGGCGTAGCCGCCAGCCACGCGCTGCATCAACTGGTCAGGCGACTGCTGCCGCCGCAACTCTTCGTCTACATCTTCTGTAACGGTTTCTTCGCGTCGGCGCTGGCGGTGATGGCCGTCGGCGTGGTCTCTTGCCTGGTCTTTGCGGCGGCCGGAACCTATCCTGCAGACTACCTGACCGGCGAATATCTGCCGTACTTCCTTCTGCTCGGTTTTTCCGAGGCGTGGCTTTCGGGAATGCTGACGACGCTCTTTGCCGTCTATCGCCCGGACTTGCTGGCGGATTTCAAGGACGCACAGTTTCTCGGAAAGAAATGACTCGTTCTCGCGAACTCTTTGCCCAACCAGGAGCGCTTTCCTGATGGCGGCGAAAGTCTGCCGCCTTGTGTTCGGTCTTGGCCTGCTGGCATCTGCGGCGGGCTTCAGCGGCGCCCACGCGGCTGCTGCCGGCGACGCGGTGAGCCAGGTGATGGCCGAAGCCGGCGCTGGCCGGCAGGCTGGCAGGGCCGTTGACGACAAAGGCAAGCGGCGCAATGCGACGACGGACAGTCCAGCAGTCGACGCCGGACTCCAACTGCGCGCGAGTGACGAATTGTCGGTTGCCGGCCCGAGCAGCGAACGCCGGCGCGAGTTGCTGCGCCTGGAACAGCGGACGCTGCAGATGCGCAATGATGGGCATCACGATCAGCAGGCGCTGAATGACAAGATCGGCTGGCTGGAAGCCGACGTTGCCGAGTTGACCAGGGTCGCCAATCGGCTCCAGGGAGAAGCGGCCGCACTGTCCACTCCGGTCTCGGCACGGCCTCCCGCCGACGTTGCACCGGCCGCCGAAAGTTCGCCGGTGACGAGGGCAACTCTGCCCGCGGAGCCGGCGCCGGCTTCGCCGCCCTCTGCGCCTGCCGCCGAGGCAGGCGCTGGCCGTCCGCCGATGAAGCCTGTCGCCAAGCGGCAGCCGCCTCCCCCAGGGCTCGATCCGGACGAGTGGGCTACCTATGCCGGCCTTGCCGCGGCGGCCTTGCTGGTTTCGCTTCTTATCTTCAGGCGCCAACTCGCGCCGCGGCGAGCACCACTGGCCCAGGCGTCGTCCGATCCGACGACGGCTACGGTTGAGTCGGGGTTTTCGCGCACGCTCAGCGACGCGCCGACCGTGCCGATCGAGGTGCCCGCTGGCGTAACCCCGCCGTCCCCCGCGGGCTCGGCCGGGGCGCCGGAGCAGACGGCGTTTGCGGCACCGGCCCTGGCCAGGCTTGCCGCGGAACCCGAGCTGACGGCTGCCGCCACGGCGCTCGATCTGGCCGAGATCATGCTGTCCTTCGGTCGGGTGACCGGGGCCGCGAAGACCCTGCAGGAATACGTCACCGCGAACCCGCAGGAAGCCCTGCGGCCATGGATTCGACTATTGCAGATCTATCAGGACAACGGCATGCGCGAGGAGTTCGAGGCCATGGCGCTGAAGCTGAACCGCAACTTCAACGTCGAGATCATTCGCTGGCAGGGCGACGAGCCCCGCAAGGAACTCGAGCTGTTGCCGCTCGGGACGGCGCAGCAAGCAGCGGTGACACTGGAACAGATCCCCCACATACGGGCAAGAATCGTCGCGCTCTGGGGCAGCGCGGACTGCGGCGCCTACCTCGAGCAGTTGCTGCGCGACAATCGTGACGGCCAGCGTAGCGGCTTCGCCCTGCCGGTAGTCGAGGAAGTATTGTTCCTGATCGATCTTCTGGCGGCTCGCGAGGCCGTTCAGTAGCCCAACCAAACCCATAAGAGGAGAAGCAAATGAGTGAATACATCGCCCCGCTGCGCGACATGCAGTTCGCGCTCAAGGAACTGGCCGGGCTGGAACAGGTGGCGCAGCTGCCGGGCTGCGAAGAAGCAACGCCGGATCTCGTCGATGCCGTTCTCGAGGAAGCGGCGAAGTTCGCGGAAGGCGTCCTGTCGCCGCTCAACTGGTCGGGTGACCAGGAGGGAGCCCGCTGGCACGACAAGGCGGTGACCATGCCGGCCGGATTCAAGGAGGCCTACAAGCTTTTCGCCGACAGTGGCTGGACGGCACTCGCCGCCGAATCGGAATGGGGTGGCCAGGGACTGCCGAAGGTCGTTTCCGCCGCGGTGAACGAAATGTGGAAGTCGGCCAACCACTCGTTTTCGCTGTGCCCGCTGCTCACCGCCGGCGCCATCGAGGCGCTCGTTCTCACCGGTTCCGACGCCCTCAAGGCGACCTATCTCGAGAAGATGGTCAGCGGTCTGTGGACCGGCACGATGAACCTCACCGAGCCGAGCGCTGGTTCCGACCTCGCTGCCGTGCGCACGCGCGCCGAGCCGCAGGCCGACGGCAGCTACAAGATCTTCGGCCAGAAGATCTTCATCACCTATGGTGAGCACGACATGGCCGACAACATCATCCACCTGGTGCTGGCGCGGACCCCGACCGCTCCCGAAGGGGTCAAGGGAATCTCACTGTTCGTCGTGCCGAAGTTCCTGGTCAACGACGACGGCAGCCTGGGCGCGCGCAACGACGCCTATTGCGTGTCGATCGAACACAAACTCGGCATCCACGCCAGCCCGACGGCGATCATGGCCTTCGGCGACCACAGCGGAGCGATCGGCTATCTGGTCGGCGAGGAGAACCGTGGCCTGGAATACATGTTCATCATGATGAACGCGGCGCGTTTCGGCGTCGGCCTGGAAGGCGTTGCGGCCTGCGAGCGCGCTTATCAGCGGGCGCGCGACTATGCGCGCGATCGCATCCAATGTACCGACATCGGCGTGCGCGGTGGGCCGAAAGTGGCGATCATCCAGCATCCCGACGTGCGCCGCATGTTGATGACCATGAAGTCCTACGCCGAAGCGACCAGGGCGCTGGCCTACGTGGTCGCGGCTGCGCACGATGCGGCGGTGCATCACGCCGACGCCGAAACCCGCAAACGCAATCAGGCCTTCGTCGATCTGATGATCCCGGTGGTCAAGGGCTGGAGTACCGAGTCTGGCGTCACCATCGCCTCGATCGGCGTGCAGGTGCATGGCGGCATGGGCTACGTCGAGGAAACCGGTGCCGCTCAGCACCTGCGCGACGCGCAGATCTCGACGATCTACGAAGGTACCACCGGCATCCAGGCGAACGACCTGATCGGCCGCAAGATGGCACGCGAGGGCGGCGCCACGCTGAAGTCCGTAATCGCCATGATGCGCGCGCTCGACAGCGATCTGGCGAAGCAGGGTGGCGCGCATTTTGCGGCCATCCGCAGCCGCCTGGCCGCTGGTGTCGATGCGCTGGCAACCGCCGGCGAGTGGGTGGTCGCCACCTACGGCAAGGACGTCCGCGCGGCGTCGGCTGGCGCGGTGCCGTTCCTGAAGCTGCTTGGCATCGTTGCCGGTGGCTGGCAAATGGCACGCGCCGCCTTGATCGCGCAGGCGAAGGTCGACGCCGGTGACGGCGACCCGTTCTTCCCGGCGAAAGTCGTCACCGCGCGCTTCTACGCCGACCATGTACTGTCCGGGGCGGCTGGCCTGGCGAGCAGCGTGACCGATGGCGCCGAAGGCGTGATGGCGCTGCACGAAGACATGTTCTGATCCCGCTGCCGGGCACCAGCGGCCGTTCGACAGGACGGCCGCTGGCCGACGTGCCGTTGCGCTGGGCGGTGCGTCGCGGCCGGAAAGGGTAGACCAGCACACCAGAACAGGAACCGCAATGCAGAGTCAACGCAAACTCGTCCAGACGTCGCTGATCCCCATCCGCTGGGGTGACATGGACGCCTATGGTCACGTCAACAACACCATCTACTTCCGCTACACCGAGCAGTGCCGCTGCGAATACCTGGAAGGACTCGGCTTCAAGGTGATGCCGCACGGCACGGCACCGGTGATCATCAACGCTGCCTGCACCTTCCTGGTGCCGATCAACTATCCTGGCGTCGTCGAAGTCCGGATGTTCTGCGACCATCCGGGCCGCAGCAGCGTCCAGACGCATTACGAGATTCGCCTGCAGGGCGACGACACGCTCTACGCCACCGGCGATTCCAAGATCGTCTGGATGGACGTCGACACCGGCAAGTCGGTGCCGATCCCGGAGGGTCTGCGCGCCGCGCTGTCCTAGCTTTCTTTGTCGAAAGGGAGGAGGGGAATGGAGCCACTCTGGCGCCCGAGCGCCGAACGTATCGCCGCCGCCCGGCTCAATGTCTTCATCGCGGCGGTCAACCGCCGCTGGCACGCCGACTGCACGGATTACGGCAGCCTGTGGCGCTGGTCGGTCACCCAGCCGGCGGCTTTCTGGACAGCCGTCTGGGAGGAATGTGGCGTGTATGGTGAGCGCGGCGAGAAGGTGCTCGAAAGTGGCGAGCGAATGCCCGGCGCGCGCTGGTTTCCGCAAGCCCGGATCAACTATGCAGAGAATCTGCTGCGTCGCCACGATGACGCCGATGCCCTCGTTTTCTGGGGCGAAGCGCAGCTCAGACGCCGCCTTTCCTATCGCCAGCTGAACGCCGAGGTCTCGCGTTGCGCGCAGGCACTGACCGCCGCCGGCGTCGGTAGGGGCGATCGCGTCGCCGCCTATCTGCCGAACATGCCCGAGGCGATCATCGCGATGCTTGCCACGGCCTCGCTCGGCGCCATCTGGTCGTCGGCCTCGCCCGACTTCGGCGTACAGGGAGTTCTCGACCGTTTCGGGCAGATCGAACCCAAGGTCCTGCTCTGCGTCGACGCGTACTGGTACAACGGCCGGCCGGTCGACTGCATGGCGAAGAACGCCGAAGTCGCCGCACGCATGCCGTCGCTGGCACGCAGCGTCGTCGTTTCCTATGTCGACGCCGCCCCCGACGTGGCGGCGCTTGCCAAGGGCGTAGCCTGGGCCGATTTCGTCGCACCGTTCACCGCCGGCGCGATCGAGTTCACACCGCTGCCCTTCGCACATCCGCTCTTCATCATGTTCTCATCGGGAACCACCGGCGTTCCGAAGTGCATCGTGCATTGTCACGGTGGCGCGCTGTTGCAGCACCTCAAGGAGCACCAGTTGCATGGCGACGTGCGACCCGGCGACCGGATTTTCTACTTCACCACCTGCGGCTGGATGATGTGGAACTGGCTGGTCTCGGGCCTCGCTTCGCAGGCGACACTGCTGCTCTACGACGGCTCGCCCTTCGTTCGCACCGCCGCGGGCCAACCCGGAACGATCCTTTTCGACTACGCCGACGCCGAGGGAATGACGCATTTCGGCACGTCGGCAAAATTCATCGACGCGATTGCCAAGAGCGGCCTGAAGCCGCACGAAACGCATCGGCTCGAGCCGCTACGGGTGATGTTCTCGACCGGCAGCCCGTTGGCACCGGAGAGCTTCGACTACGTCTATCGCGACATCAAGGCGGACCTGCTGCTGGCGTCGATTTCGGGCGGTACCGACATCCTCTCGTGCTTTGCGCTGGGCAGCCCGCTTCTGCCCGTACACCGCGGCGAGCTGCAATGCCGCGGCCTCGGCATGGCGGTGGACGTCTTCGACGACGACGGCCAAGCGATTCCCCCGGGCCGCGGCGAACGCGGCGAGCTGGTATGCACCGCACCCTTCCCGGCGATGCCGGTCGGTTTCTGGAACGATCCGGACGGCGCGAAGTACCACGCCGCCTATTTCGCCCGCTTCGCCAACGTCTGGTGTCACGGTGATTTCGTCGAAATTACCGCCAACGAGGGGATGATCATCCACGGCCGTTCCGACGCCGTTCTCAACCCGGGTGGCGTGCGCATCGGCACCGCCGAGATCTATCGGCAGGTCGAACAACTGCCGGAAGTCGTCGAATCGCTGGTCATCGGCCAGGACTGGGAGCACGACGTGCGCGTCGTGCTGTTCGTCAAGCTGCGCGACGGCATGTCTCTCGACGCCGCGCTGATCGCCCGCATCAAGCAGCAGATCCGCCAGAACGCGACGCCACGCCACGTCCCGGCGAAGGTGCTGCAGGTCGCCGACATTCCGCGCACGAAGAGCGGCAAGATCGTCGAACTCGCCGTCCGCCACGTCGTCCATGGCCGACCCGTGAAGAATGTCGAAGCGCTGGCCAATCCGGAGGCGCTGGAGTTCTTCCGGGACCGGGCCGAACTGCAGACCTGATGGGGTCTCAGCGGCTGATCGGCTTGTAGCGAATCCGCTTCGGCTTTGCCGCCTCCTCTCCCAGGCGGCGTTTCTTGTCTTCCTCGTACTCGTGGTAGTTGCCGCTGAAGAAGGTCCACTGCGAATCACCCTCGCAGGCGAGGATATGCGTGCAGATGCGGTCGAGAAACCAACGGTCGTGTGAAATCACCATGACGCTACCGGCAAACTCGAGCAGGGCGTCTTCGAGCGCCCGTAGCGTTTCCACGTCGAGGTCGTTTGACGGCTCGTCGAGGAGCAGGACGTTGCCGCCGGCGATGAGCGTCTTGGCCATGTGCAGGCGACCGCGTTCGCCTCCCGAGAGTTGGCCAACCTGTTTCTGTTGATCGGCACCCTTGAAGTTGAAACGGCCGATGTAGGCGCGCGACGGCGTTTCGTAGCGGCCGACGGTAAGGATGTCGGCACCGCCCGAGACCTCCTCGAAAACTGTCTTGCTGCCGTCGAGGCAATCGCGGCTCTGGTCGACGTAGGCGAGCCTGACCGTGCTGCCGATCTCGACCTCGCCCGAATCGGGCTGCTCCTGGCCAATCAGCATGCGGAAGAGCGTCGACTTGCCGGCGCCGTTCGGGCCAATGATGCCGACGATCGCTCCGGGTGGCACGTTGAAGCTCAGCTTGTCGATCAGCAAGCGGTCGCCGAAAGACTTGCTGACGTTCCTGAACTCGATCACCTTGCTGCCCAGACGCTCGCCTACCGGAATGAAAATCTCCTGCGTCTCGTTGCGCTTCTGGTATTCGACACTCGACAGTTCCTCGAACCGGGACAGACGCGCCTTGCTCTTGGCCTGCCGCGCCTTCGGGCTCTGGCGGACCCATTCCAGTTCCTGCTTCATCGTCTTGATGCGGCCGGCTTCCTGCTTGCCTTCGGTTTCCAGACGGGCTTCCTTCTGTTCCAGCCAACTCGAGTAGTTGCCCTTCCAGGGGATGCCCTGACCACGATCGAGTTCGAGAATCCACTCGGCAGCGTTGTCGAGGAAGTAACGATCATGTGTGACGGCCACCACCGTGCCCGGAAAGCGCACCAGGAACTGTTCCAGCCACTCGACCGATTCGGCGTCGAGATGGTTGGTCGGTTCGTCGAGCAGCAACATGTCCGGCCGGGAGAGCAGCAGCTTGCAGAGCGCGACACGGCGCTTTTCACCTCCGGAGAGCTTGCCGATCTGCGCATCCCATGCCGGCAGGCGCAAGGCGTCGGCGGCGAGCTCGAGCTGGCTGCCGAGGTCGGAGCCGGCGGCGGCGATGATCGCTTCGAGGCGCGCCTGCTCCTCGGCCAACTTGTCGAAATCGGCGTCGTCTTCGGCATAGGCCGCGTACACCTGTTCCAGCATTGCCTGCGCCTGGAACGCCTCGCCGAGTCCCGATTCGACTTCCTGGCGGACGGTCTTTTCCGGGTCGAGCAAGGGTTCCTGCGGCAGATAGCCGATCTTCAGGTTGGGCATCGGCGTCGCTTCGCCGATGATGTCCTTGTCGACTCCTGCCATGATGCGCAGGACCGTCGACTTGCCCGAGCCGTTGAGACCGAGAAGACCGATCTTCGCGCCCGGAAAGAAAGAAAGCGAGATGTCCTTGATGATCTGCCGCTTGGGCGGGACGATCTTGCCGACGCGGTTCATCGTGAATACGTATTGAGCCATGGCTTTGAATGCCGATCCAAAAGTGGAAAACGGTTGCCGGGCGCACGCTGTCGCGCCCGACGCGAGAGCAAGTCTACCTGAGAGTGGCTGACAGTGGCGGTTTGTGGTTCGCTACGCGTTCTTGCGGAGCAGTTCCAGCGTCGGCGCCTCGTCGCTCCACGGTTGTCGGACGGCACCAACTTCGTTGCGCGACAGTCGCCCTGGCCGACAGGCATGTCATCGAAGCCAGGTTTGTGGGCATGCTCGGACAGGAATTCCGTTTGGTGATGGCTATCCGTCGCGCTAGAATCAGGGTCGGCGTTCGTCACCACTAGGCGGCGCTCCCGCCACTTCGCCGTTTCGACCCCGGTTTGTCACGCATGCTCTTGCAGCTCGCGTCCCCGCCATGAAAATTGCCTACCTCGAAGACGACACGGAGCTTGCGGCCACGGTATGCGACTGGCTGCGGCAGGCTGGGCATGAAGTCGATCTATTCACCAGCGGTGTCGCCTGTGCGCAGGCGGTCGTGAGTCGGCGTTTCGACGCCTGCCTGATCGACTGGTTGGTGCCCGACCTGTCGGGCACCGAGGTGCTCGCACGTCTGCAGATCAAGTTGCGGCAGGCGATGCCGCCAGTCATCTTTACCACCGGTCGTGACAGCGAGGAGGACGTCGTCGCCGTGCTCAACGCCGGTGCCGATGATTACATCGTCAAGCCCCTGTCCCGGCCGCTGCTATTGGCGCGGCTGCAGGCGGTGACACGCCGACAGCAAGGAGTTGCCGGCGCTTCGCTGGTGCAGGATTTCGGTCGGCTGACCGTCGATCATGGCCGGCGGCAACTGGCGCTCGATGACCAGCTCATCGTGCTGACCGAGCGGGAAACCGATCTGGCGCTTTACCTGTTCCAGAACATCGGCCGTGCGCTGAGCCGCAAGCGATTGATTCAGGTCGTCTGGTCGCTGACCCCTGATGTCGATACGCGCACCGTCGACGTGCATGTCAGCATTCTGCGGCGGAAACTCGGCCTGACGCCGGAGTTCGGCTGGCGGCTGATTTCGATCTACGGGCACGGTTACCGTCTGGACCGTGAGAAGGATTCCGTATGAACGCTGCCATCTTGCCAAGGATGCTGACCGTCCTGCTGCTCGCCGTTTCCCTGCAGGCCGGCGCGGCGACCGCCGGCCGCGCGGCGGAACTGCCAGTCTGGCGCTACACGGTACGGCCCGGCGACACGCTGATCAATATCGCCGAGCGCTACCTGATCGACGTCCGGCAGTGGCCGGCCGTGCAGCAGGCCAACCAGGTCGACGATCCTTACCACCTGATGCCTGGAACGGTCCTGCGCATTCCGGCGGCCTGGCTGCGTCGGCTACCTGCCGCCGCGACCCTCGCGACGAGCAGCGGCGCGGTGCGCTGGCGCCGTGGCGATGGCGATTGGCAAGCGGCCAGCAGCGGCCAGCGCCTGGGCTCGGGGAGCACGCTGGAAACCCTCGACGACGCCAGCGCCCTGTTGCGTCTGGCGGATGGTAGCACCGTCCTGCTGTCGCCAAATTCATTGATCGTTCTCGACTCGCTCGGTGTTTTTGCCGGCGGCTTGATGGCCGATACGCGTCTGCGCCTGCAGCGTGGCCAGACCGACATCATCGCCAACCCGGCAAAGCGCGCGCATCAGCGCCTGCTGATCCAGACGCCGTCGGCACAGGCGGTGGTTCGCGGTACCAGCTTCCGCGTCGGCGTGGACAGCAAGCTGAGTCGCGAAGAGACCCTGGCCGGGCTCGTCGGCGTCAGTGGCGGCGGCAGGAGCGTCAACGTACCGCGCGGCATGGGAACGATCGCCCGCGTCGGTGACCAACCGATCAAGCCGGTACCCTTGCTGGCCGCGCCCGACGTGTCTACCTTGCCGTCGCGTTTCGAGCACTTGCCGATGCGCTTTCCCCTGCCGCAACCGCCCGGTGCGGAGGCGTGGCTGGGCCAGGTGGCGCCGAACAAGTCGTTTGATCGCATTCTGCTCAGCAAGACGGCGCGTGGCGAGTCGTTGAGCTTCGCCGACCTCGCCAACGGCGACTACGTGCTGCGTCTGCGGGGTATCGATACGAACGGGCTGCAGGGGCAGGACGCCGTCCACCCGTTTGTCGTTTTCGCGCGGCCGTTCCCGCCGGGCCTCAACCGTCCCGGTGACTCGGCGACGATACGTACCGCCCGTCCGACCTTCGCCTGGACCAGCGTCCAGGGAGTGGCCCGTTATCGCCTGCAGGTCGCCGGCGAACCCGACTTCGCCCGACCGCTGCACGATGCGACGACCGAGCAGAACACCTGGCCCGTTGCCGAGGATCTGCCGGCCGGTGGCCTCTACTGGCGGGCCGCCAGCCTCGACGCCGCCGATCAACAAGGTCCGTGGAGCGTCGCTGCCGGATTTACTTACCAGCCGGGGCTGGGCCCGGTCGACCTCGGTCGGGCGGCTCTCGACTGTACTTCCGAGACGATCCGCCTGAACCTGCCGAAGCCGCCCGAGGGGCTGGTCTACGAGGCCATTCTCGCGTCCGCGCCGGGCCTCGAACCGGCGCTTGCGCAGGCACAAGCCAGCGACGGCACGCTCGACCTGCCGCGCCCCGATGGCGGAACCTATTACCTCGGCGTGCGCTTGCTCGATCGCAGCGACAACACGCCCGGTCCGCTGGTCGTCCAGAAGATCGACGTGCCGTCAGGCCGATTGTGGCTGCTCCTGCTGTTGCTGGTACCGCTCGTTCTTTGACGCGCGCCGATTTGCCCGCCGCAAGGCCTTGTCTCCATGCCTGGCCGGACTTCCTTCAGGACCTTCAGGCGCTGCTTCGCTAGCGAAGTAGTACGCGTCGCGCTGCCGCTGCTGCTGATCGCGGTATCGATCAGCAGCAGCGGCCTGCTGACCCGCGTCGATCACCTCGTCTTCGATCTCGGACAGCGCCTCAACTGGCGGCCGGTACCGGATGACGTGCTGATCGTCGCCATCGATGAAGACAGCCTCGATCTGCTCGGCCGCTGGCCGTGGTCGCGCGACCGCCATGCCCGCTTGTTGCGGACGCTCTGCGCCAGCGATCCCGCCGTGGTCGCCATCGATATTGCGTTCAGCGAGAAGAGCGACGAGCCGTTCGCCGATGCCGCGCTCGCCGATGCTATCGCCGCCTGCGGTCGCGTCGTGCTGCCGCTGGTCATCGAGTCGACGCGGGTCGGCGGGCAATTGCTCGAAACGCCGCCGATTCAGCCGCTGGCTGCCGTCGCCGCCGGCATTGGCCGCATCGGCGTTCGCCTCGACGAGGATGGCATCGCCCGCTCGGTGGATCTGCGCGAAGGCGTCGGCACGGCGGCCTGGCCCTTGCTGGCCGAGGAGACCTTGCGCCTGGCCGGCCGGCTACCGGCGACATCCGCCGGCAAAGCGGGATCGGGCGCGGCCGGTACGGCGGCAGCAAGTCATCTGCTGGTGCGGGAAGAGATGCGGCGCTTCGAATTCGTCGGCCCGCCGGGCAGCGTGCCGCGCGTGTCGTACGCGCAGGTGCTGGTGGGGAACATGCCGCCGGAAATGTTTGCCGGCAAGATCGTCCTCGTCGGCGCCACCGCGGTCGGTCTTGGCGACTTCCTGCCGACGCCGGTCTCGGCGCTCAGCCAGCCGATGCCAGGCGTCGAGGTCCAGGCCAACGTTCTCCTGTCGATGCGCGACGGACGTCTGATCTCGGCGTTGCCGACCCTGTCCACGCTGCTCTTGGCGGCTCTGCTGGCTGTCGTTCCGCTGCTCTGGCTGCCGCGCCTGATGCCGCTCGCCGGCTTGTTGGCGAGCAGCTTGTGGGTGCTCGCCGTGGGCACGGCCTGTGCGCTCCTGCCCGGCCTGCTGCAGCGCTGGTTTCCGCCGGCCGGTGTCCTGCTGGCCGGGCTTTTTGCCTTTCCGCTGTGGAGCTGGCGGCGGCTCGAGGCGGCCCGCCGCCATCTCGACCAGGAGCTACGGCAGTTGCGGGCGAGCTTGCCGCAACGAGAGGTGGCGGTCGCTTCGCCTGCCGAGATACGCCGGCTCGGTTTCGAGCAGCGGATCGCCTGGGTGCAGGCGGCGCAGCGGACGATGCGGGCGCTGGAAGCCCAGCGTAACGAGGCGCTCGCGTTCATCTCGCACGATCTGCGCGCACCACTGGCGGGCGTGCTGTCCCAGCTGGAAAGTGGGGACGCCTGCGATCAGGCACGCCTCTTGCCGGCGCTACGGCGTGCTCTTGGCATGGCGCAGTCCTTCCTCTGGCTGGCCCGCGCCGAAGCACTCGATCGGAAAGCGATGGAGGAGATCGAATTGACCTCGCTGATGCATCAGGCGGTCGACGAGTTCCATTCTCTGGCCAGGCAGAGGCAACTGCCCCTGGTCCGGCAATTGCCTGACGAGCCGGTCTGGATCGATGGCGACTTCGAGTCGCTCCAGCGCAGCGTCGCCAATCTGGTGCACAACGCTCTTCACCATGCGCCGCGGGGAACGGCGGTCACCATTGGCCTCGACTGCGCGGGCGACGGGGACGTCGAGCTCTGGGTCCGCAATGCTGGACCGGCCTTGCCTGCCGACCTCGTGGCGAGGCTCTTCAAGCGTTTCAGCCGCGGCGAGCGTGGAGCCTCCGCGTCGTCCGGTACCGGCCTGGGGCTCTACTACGTGCGCGCGGTCGCCGAGGGACACGGCGGGCAGGCGGGGGTCGAATGCTCTGACGGCGCGATCAGGTTTTGGGTGCGTTTGCCGGGGGCTGACCGCGGGGAGCCGGAACGTGTGCCGTGAAGCGACTTCCAGTGGAGTCGCGGCGGCCGGTTTGACCGCGGCAGCGTGATTTCTTGGTAAGCTCTGAGGGTGAGAATCGTTCGAGTTCCCGACTTTCATCCGAGTGAGCCGGCGCTCGACGCTCTGGTCGACCTGCTGGCAGCGTTCGACCGGCTGCCGTGCCACGTCGTCGCGGCACCGCCGGCAGCTCGTTCGCTGATTGCCGGCGTTAACCTGTCTGAGGCTTGATCCCATGTTCCTCTCTCTTCACGATATCGAGTCGGCGGCGCGTATCGTCTACTCGGCGATGCCGGCAACGCCGCAGTACTGCTGGCCCCTGCTTTGCGAGGAGTTGGGTGCGGAAGTCTGGGTCAAGCACGAAAACCACACGCCGGTCGGCGCCTTCAAGCTGCGCGGCGGCCTCGTCTACTTTGCCGACCTGGCGAGCAATAGCACGGTCACGGGCGTCATCAGCGCCACCCGTGGCAACCACGGCCAGTCGGTCGGCCTGGCGGCCTGGCTACATGGCCTGAGCGCGCGAGTGGTCGTTCCGCACGGCAACAGCATCGAGAAGAACGCCGCGATGCGCGCGCTGGGTGTCGACCTGATCGAGCACGGAGACGATTTCCAGGCGGCGCGCGAGCACGCCGGGCGCCTGGCCGACGAACTGGGTCTGCATCTGGTACCGTCCTTCCACCCCTTGCTGGTCAGCGGTGTCGCCAGCTACGCGCTGGAACTTTTCCGCGCGGTGCGCGACTTGTCGACCGTCTATGTACCCATCGGTCTCGGCTCGGGGATTTGCGCGATGGTGGCCGCACGTGACGCGCTCGGGCTGAAGACCGAGGTGGTCGGGGTCGTCTCGGCGCAGGCTCCAGCCTACGCCGTTTCGTTCGCCGCGCGAGAGGTCCGCGAAGCGCCGGTGACCACGACGCTTGCCGACGGGATGGCGTGTCGTACGCCACAGCCGGAAGCGCTCGAGGTGATCTGGCGGGGAGTCGACCGGATCGTCGAGGTCAGCGACAGCGAGGTGGCCGAGGCGATCCGCATCCTCTTCACCTGCACTCACAATGCCGCCGAGGGTGCGGGCGCCGCCGCGCTTGCCGCTGCCCGGCAGGAAAGATCCCGATTGGCCGGCCGGCGGACTGCGGTGGTCCTCTCCGGAGGCAACATCGATCGCGCTCTTCTTGCCGACGTCCTGGCGAACCGCTGCACAGGCTGACCGTTGCCGGAGTCGATGAATGGGCGGTCACCGGCTCGTCGGCGCCGACCCGACCGCTGGGTCTGATCAGGCTGGCGGTGTCGTGCGGGAACTTGATCTACCGCAACAAACCAAAAAGGCATGACGCTTAGACTGGGCCCGGTGGGAAGGGGCTTCAGGGCTCACTTCGGGGGATACGGCCGATGGGCAAGGAAATTGGCGGCGATGCTTTCACGGCGGACGACTTCGTGCGTTTCGGCCGGCGGCTCGCAGTGGAAACGCGTCATGCGCGCGCCGCCTACGCGCGCGGCGACTTCGCGAACACCGGGACGGTAGCGGGGTTCGAACTCGAGGCGTGGCTGGTCGACGACGAGTTCTTTCCGGTGCCACGAAACATGGCGTTTCTGGCGCGCATGAACAATCCACTGGTGGTACCTGAACTATCGCGCTTCAACGTCGAACTCAACGGCACGCCGCAGCGCTTGTGCGGTACGGCGCTGTCAAGACTGGAAGGCGAACTCACGGCCACCTGGCAGCAGTGTCTGCGAGTGGCGCGCGACGACGCGGCCGCGCTGATTGCCATCGGTATACTGCCGACGCTTCGCGAAAGCGATTTGTCGCCGGCCAGCATGTCGCCGTATCGACGTTACGCCATGCTCAACGAGCAGATCCTGACGCTGCGCGGCGGTCGACCGCTGACGCTCGACATCGTCGGCATCGACAGCCTGTCCACCACACACACCGACGTCATGCTCGAGGCGGCAACCACTTCGTTTCAGGTGCACCTGCAGACACCGGCCAGTGCGGCCGCGCGTACCTACAACGCGTCGATGATCCTCGCCGCGCCACTGGTCGCGTTGGCGGCGAATTCACCGTTTCTTTTCGAGCGGGCGCTCTGGCACGAGACGCGCGTACCGCTCTTCGAGCAGGCTGTCGATTGCTGTGATCCGGGACATCCGGAGCACCTGCGCGTCACGTTCGGGTCGGGCTATCTGGGGGCCGACCCGACCGCCTGCTTCGCCGAGAACCTGTCGTCCTACGCGGTGCTGCTGCCCTTCGAGGTGCCGGGGCCGGTGGGCTCGTACGCCCATCTGCGCTTGCACAACGGCACCATCTGGCGCTGGAACCGGCTGCTGATCGGCTTCGACGACAGCGGGGCGCCGCATCTGCGCGTCGAGCAGCGGGTGATGCCGGCCGGTCCGAGCATCATCGACATGATCGCCAACGCCGCCTTCTACTATGGCGTGGTACACATGCTGGCGAGCCAGACAGTGGCTCCCGAAGCGCGGATCCCGTTCGCCGTTGCGCGCGACAACTTCTACCGGGCGGCACGCTACGGTCTGCAGGCGCCTCTGGTCTGGTTCGACGGGCAACGCGCAACGGCCGCCGAACTGCTGGCGCGCGAGTTGCTGCCGATGGCGCGCGTCGGGCTGGCACAGCTCGATCTGGCCGCCGGCGACGTCGAGCGCTACCTGGGGGTGATCGCCGCCCGCCTGCAGAGCGGCCAGAACGGCGCCAACTGGCAACTGGCCCACTACGCGAAATACCACGACTTTTTCCGGCTGACCGCCGACTATCTTGCGCACCAGCGCCGTCTCATGCCCGTACATGAATGGCCAATCTGAGCCCACTTCTTCATGCTGACCATCCTCGACTCCCTGCCCGAACGCTTTCTCGACACCCCCGCCTGCGAACTGCACCGTTTGCTGCCTGGCCCGACACTGATCCACTTGCCCGGACGACGTCCGGCACCGCTGTTCGTCTCCGTGCTCCTGCACGGCAACGAGGACAGCGGCGTCGTTGCGCTGCAGAGCGTGCTGCGCGCGCACGCGCAGCGGCCGCTGCCGCGGGCGCTGTCGATTCTGGTCGGCAACGTCGCGGCGGCGCGCGACGGGCTGCGCCGACTCGATCACCAGCCCGATTACAACCGCGTCTGGCCCGGTACCGAGCAACATGCGGACGCTCCCGAGCACGCCGCGATGAGCGATGTGCATTGCCGTATGCAGGCGGGTGGCCTGTTTGCCAGTATCGATATCCACAACAACACCGGCATCAATCCGCACTACGGCGTGGTCAACCGGCTCGATCCGGCTGTCCTGCACCTGGCCTTGTTGTTTTCGCGTACCGTCGTCTGGTTCCGCGGCTTGCCCGGCACGCAGACGACGGCCTTCTCGCCGCTCTGTCCATCGATCACCGTCGAGTGCGGCAAGCCCGGGACGCCGGCGAACGAGGCCCACGCGGCGCGTTTCATCGAGGCCTGCCTGCATCTGGCGAGCTTTCCCGCGCACGACGTGCACGAGCAGGACATCGACCTGTATCACACCGTCGCGACGGTGCGGGTGCCGGCGGCGGTGTCCTTCGGTTTTGGCAATCGTCTCGCCGACATCGATTTCGATCCGCAGCTCGATCACATGAATTTCCGGCAGCTCGAACCCGGTGCGGTGTTCGGTCGCACGCGATTGTCTTCGCCGCTCGAGGTACGGGATGAGAGCGGCCGCGATCTGGCTGGCGAGTTCTTCGCCTGCGACGGCGGCACGATCAGCTTGCGTCGGCCATCGACGCCGGCGATGCTGACCCTCGACGAGCGGGTGGTACGGCAGGACTGCCTGTGTTATCTGATGGAGCGTCTGCCTTTCCCGCGGCGCGAGCGCGTGGCGCGCGAATTGTGCGACACACTCCAGGACTGAGCGGGCGCCGCGTTGGCGTCGCTGGCGAGTTGGCATCGGAGAGACGGATGAGAATCTCGCTGACGCGAGTGTCGCGGTCGCTGCAGGTGGCTCGGAGAGCGCCGCTGGCCGGACTGGTCGTGGCGCTGGCGATGTCGAGCGGCGCTCCGGCGGTACTCGCCGACAGTTCCGGTGAGCAACTGGCGGCGTACTACGATCGCCATATGGCGATCATCGGCGGCACGGCCTACGGCTGGATTGGCCGGGAGCGACCGGTGCCGATGATGTCCGACGCCGTTCAGGTCGGTGTCGGCAAGGACGCCTACTATGCGCTGCGCAAGAACGGCAGCCTGCTTACCTGGTCGGCATCGTCGGCCAACGCCGGCGTGCTGATGCGCGACGTCGTCAGTTTCGCGGCGGGCCAGTCGGGCTGGCTGGCGATCAACCGGAGCAGGAGCCTGTGGCAAGGGAGCGGCCGGGAGCCGCCGCGCAAGATCGCCGAGAGGGCGCTGGCGGCTGCCGTCGGCGACGGGACCGATTACCTGATCACCCCCGGTGGCGACCTGCATGTCCGCGGCCTTGGCAGTCGGGGTCAGTACGGCGACGGCCGCACCAGCGCCGGCAACGATTTCGTCAAGACCGCCGCGCAGGTCCTGGCAGTCCGCGCGCACACCGGGCACGCCCTCTATCTGGCGAGCGACGGGCAGGTGTTCGGGACCGGCGGCAACATCAACGGCCCACTCTCGAAGCATGGGCTGGGTGACAAGGCTGTCACCTGGGGCAGCATCTTTTCCGGTGCCAGGGGAGTCGCCACCGGTGCCTCGCATTCGCTGGCGATCCGCGAGGACGGTTCACTGTGGGCCTGGGGCAGTGGGTTTGCGATCGAACCGAAGAAGATTGCCGACAATATCGTCACCGTTGCGGCCGGCGCCGGGTCGACGATTGCGCTTTCCGCGGATGGCAAGCTGTGGGCCTGGGATGGCGGTCGCGGACCCCGCCAGATCAACCTCGATCGCTAGCCGGCGCGCCGTCGGGTGAGCATCACGCGCCCATGACACGGTTTTTGCCGGCCCGCTTGGCCAGGTACATCGCCTGATCGGCGCGTGCGATGGCATCCTCGCCGGACTCTTCGGCAGTCAACTGGGCGACGCCGGCGCTGAAGGTGATCAGGATCTTTTCGTTGCCGGCAAGGAAGAAGTTGCGGGTGAGCTCCCGCTGCAGGCGTTTCATCGCTTCGATGCCGGCGGCTACGGCCGTGTCGGGCATCAGGATCACGAATTCCTCACCGCCGTAACGCGCCAGGGTGTCGATTGGACGCAGGTGCTGGCGGACGACCTGTACCAGATGAATCAGGGCCTCGTCACCGGAGGCGTGCCCAAGCCGGTCGTTTAAGGTCTTGAAATTGTCGATATCGAGCAGCGACACGCAGAGCGGTGCCTCCTTGCGGCGCACGCCGGCAATCTCGCGAGCCAGCACTTCGTCGAGGCCGCGGCGGTTGAGGGTGTCGGTCAAGGGGTCGTGGCGGGCCGACGCGCTGGCCTGGTGAAGTTCCTGGTGCAACCTGAAGAGTTCGGCGTCGGTGGCCAATGCTCGAGACTGCAGGGCCGCGAGTTGTTCGTGGGCGTAACCGGTGTCTTCGGCCATGGCGCGCGTCGCGTCGATCACCTGCTTGAGAAGCGGCGTCAGGTCCTCGATCGTTCGCACCGTGGCAAGCTGCTGTGCGCTGGCCTCGATGCTGACCTGGAAGGCCGAACTGGACTGGTTCATTGCCGACAACTGGTCGAGGAACGCCGCCAGCATCTGGCGCATCGCCTCCTGGGCTTCCAGGCTCCGCTCCTTGGCCTCGCGCTGTCTGGCGATCACATCCTGCAGGCGGCGCTCGACGTCGTCCAGGCGGCGCAGGCTGAGGGGCGGCGCCACGGCCTTGACGAGGGCGTCGATCTGGCCCTGCAGGCATTCCTCATCAAGAGTCAGTTCGCCAATGTTCTCGATGATCAGGTGCAGGAGCTTGAGCAGGGTCTGGCGTATTTCTCCCTGCTCTTCAGCAGCCAGCGATACCCGCCGGCTGAAGCCCGTCAGCAGCACGAGCAGGCCGGGGATGTCGGTCGGCTGGTTCTTGAGGGCTTGCAGCAGTTCGAGGGCCTGCTCGGACAACCAGGTATCCTGGTCCCCCAGCGCCGGCAGGAGATCTTCGATCAGGCGTGTCAGTCTGGCCAGCAACTCGCCGAGAAATGCGGGCACCGTGCTTTCTGAGGACGGCACGGGGGCGACGTTGCCGTTCTCCGTCGCTGGCGTTTCGGCGGTAGCCAGCGCGATCAGCGCCTGCTGCACGCACTGCCAGCTGCGCTTGCCGACGGCAATGGCGAGCTGTTCGACGCCTTCCTTCTGCTTCGGGTTCTTGACGGGAAGTGCCATCACGATCTGGCGAAGCTGCGCTTCGGGGAAACCCGCCACGTTGGGCAGCCTGGCGATCTCGTTGTAACAGGCCTGATAGTTGGCCGGCGTCGGCAGTAGCTTGCGTGCGCTCAACTGCATGAGGGCTTCGCGGGCCACCTCGCGAGGATTCTTGGTGTCGATCATTCAGCGAACAGTCAGCGTCACAAAAACGGGGCGTGATGGCTTTCAGGGGGTGACGATTCTGGGAGCCCGGTGAGACCGGCCTCGAATCGCCACTCTTGCATAGTGTGCAACCGATTTTGCATTTTAGCGCGGAGAGGTGGTAGCGTGTGGGAATTGATCGGCGCAACCTGCTGTTTGGTGATCAGCTGCTGTGCTTCGTTGCAACAGGACGTGCGAAGGAAAGCGGAAAGGGCACGCGGCTGCGCGGGACGACAGCCTTCCGCGAGTGCCGAAGAATGTTTCGGCGAACCAGCGCCCGCCGGACGCGCGGTCGAGTCGAGTGACCCCGCACTGGCAGAGATCAGGTGGAGCATGGGAAAACTGCTGTTGGCGCCAATGGAAGGTCTCGTCGACGACGTCCTGCGTGACGTGCTGACGCGTGTCGGCACCTACGATCTGGCGGTGAGCGAGTTCGTCCGCGTGTCGGGCAACCTCCTGCCGCCGCGAGCCTTCCGCCGCATTTGTCCGGAACTCGCGAGAGGTTGCCGTACCGCCGCGGGGACGCCGGTGGCGGTCCAGCTTCTCGGTAGCGACCCGGGGTGTCTGGCCGAGAACGCGGCGCAGTTGGCCGAATTGTCGCCGGCCGGCATCGACCTCAACTTCGGTTGTCCGGCACCGACGGTGAATCGTCATGGTGGCGGGGCCCGACTCCTTGCCGATCCCGAGCAGTTGTTCCGCATCGTGGCGGCGGTGCGGCGCGCGGTGCCGGCCGGGATCCCGTTTACGGCCAAGATGCGCCTGGGGGTGAGCGACACGGCACGCACGCTTGATTGTGCACGGGCGCTTGCCGCGGGGGGCATTGACTCGCTGGTGGTGCACGCGCGCACCCGCGCCGAGGGTTATCGTCCACCCGCCCACTGGGAATGGGTCGCCCGTATCGGCGAGGTGGTGCAGCGGCCGGTGACGGCGAATGGCGAGGTGTGGACCACCGCCGATCATGCCCGCTGCTGTCTGGTCAGCGGCAGTGATGACGTGATGATCGGCCGAGGTGCGGTCGCCGATCCATTTCTGGTCAGGCATATCCGTTCCCGGGTAGCCGGCGAGACGATCGCAGCGGATCGCTCGGCTGACTGGCGGCAACTGCAGCCCTTGCTCGCGTCGTACTGGCAGCAGGTATGCCGCAAGGTTTCGGCCCGCCAGGCGCCGGGCCGACTCAAGCTCTGGTTGAGCGCGCTGCGGCGGAATTTCGCCGAAGCCGACGCGCTGTTCCTGGGAGTTCGCACGCTGAGCGATGTCGGCGACGTCACTCGTGTGCTCGAGCGCCATGGCGTCGCCGATCATTCCGCCAGTGGCTGAGCGGCGGCAGACGCCGGGAAACTCGCGCGTCCCCACGAGCGCGCAGACCACCATGCACGAACACCTGCCGATCCTGCTCGCACGCCATACGCATTCGCCCTTCCGCAAGCCTTACGCAGACCACAACCGGGTCGCGTTTGCCGACAGCTTCGAGCGCTTCCTGCGCAATGCCCCGGGTTCGCCACTGATTCTCGATTCGTGCTGCGGAGGAGGGGAGAGCAGTGTCCATCTGGCCAGGCAGTTCCCGTCCCACTACGTGATCGGCGTAGACCAGTCGGCAGTCCGTCTGGCTCGCCAGCAGCGCGACGCTTGCGGGTGGCCGCCGAATCTCGATCTGGTGCGTGCCGATGTCGTCGATTACTGGCGCCTGCTGCACGACAGCGGTGTCCGGCTGGCTCGTCATTACCTGCTCTACCCCAACCCGTGGCCGAAGATCGGGCACCTTGGCCGGCGCTGGCACGGTCATCCGGTGTTTCCCACCCTGCTCGGGCTGGCCGGCGTGCTCGAGTGTCGAAGCAACTGGCCGCTCTACGTGGAGGAACTCTGCTTCGCTGTGCAACGATTGACTCGACGGCCGGTTGCCTGCGAGCCCTACTGTCCTGCGGCCGCCATGACTCCCTTCGAGCGCAAGTACCTGGCCTCCGGCCACCGCCTGTTTCGCACCGTCATCGATCTGGGTTGATTGCGGCGGCGGCTCCGCCGCACAGGCTGTCGCGAGTTGCCGCAGGCATGCCGCCGCCGCGCCAGGCGGCGGGCGGCGGGCGGCCGACGAGCCCACGGCACACTGTTCACATCGACTCTTGTGTCTTATATAATACACACAGGCAGGCCGAGCAGAGGAAGTCCGCACTACCCGAGTCGAGATCGCCGGCAGCGGGGATCTCTTGTCTCAGCGACGCTTCTGGCCTTGCAGTACAATTGTGTTTTTGCCGCTGTACAACCTTTGAGAAAGGACGTCGCCGTGCTGGAATCCTATCGTGCCCATGTCGCCGAGCGCGCTGCGCTTGGTATTCCGCCTCTGCCGCTGACGGCGAGGCAGACCGAGGAACTCGTCGGCCTGCTGAAGAACCCGCCGCAGGGTGAAGAAGAGAATCTGGTCGAGCTGATCACCTATCGTGTTCCGGCCGGAGTCGACGACGCGGCCAAGGTCAAGGCCGAGTTTCTCGCGCGGGTGGCCAAGGGCGAAGAGGCCTGCGCGCTTGTCACCAAGGAGAAAGCGACCGAATTGCTCGGCACGATGCTCGGTGGCTACAACGTCAAGCCGCTGATCGACCTGCTCACCGGCCCGACCGGGGCGATCGCTGCCGCAGGGCTGAAGAAAACGCTGCTCGTCTTCGACTTCTTCCACGATGTCAAGGAACTTGCCGACAAGGGCAACGCCAACGCCAAGTCGGTGCTGCAGAGCTGGGCCGACGGTGAGTGGTTTACGTCGCGTCCGCAAGTCCCTGCGTCGCAGAAGCTGACCGTTTTCAAGGTCACCGGCGAAACCAACACCGACGACCTGTCGCCGGCACCGGACGCCTGGTCGCGTCCCGACATCCCGCTGCACGCCCTGGCGATGCTCAAGAACGCGCGGCCGGGAATTGACCCCGACAAGCCGGGCGAGCGCGGGCCGATCAAGCAGCTCGAGGAACTCGCCAGGAAGGGCAACCTGATCGCCTACGTCGGCGACGTCGTCGGCACCGGCTCGTCGCGCAAGTCGGCGACCAACTCGGTCCTCTGGTTTACCGGCGAAGACATTCCCTTTGTCCCGAACAAGCGTTTCGGCGGCGTCTGCCTGGGCTCGAAGATCGCGCCGATCTTCTTCAATACCATGGAAGACGCCGGCGCGTTGCCGGTGGAGATCGATTGCGGCCAGATGGACATGGGCGACGAGATCGAACTGAAGATCGATACCGCCACTTCGAAGGTGACCGCGCTCAAGAACGGCGCCGTGATCGCGGAATCGCAATTGAAGACGCCGGTGATCCTTGATGAAGTGCGCGCCGGCGGTCGCATTCCGCTGATCATCGGCCGCGGTCTGACGACCCGGGCACGCGAGGCGCTTGGGCTGCCGGTGTCGACGCTGTTCTGCCTGCCGCAGAACCCCGCCGACCCGGGCAAGGGTTATTCGCTGGGGCAGAAGATGGTCGGCCGCGCCTGCGGTCTGCCGGAAGGCAAGGGCATCCTGCCCGGTACCTATTGCGAACCACGCATGACCACTGTCGGCTCGCAGGACACGACCGGTCCGATGACCCGCGACGAGTTGAAGGATCTCGCCTGCCTCGGTTTCTCGGCCGACATGGTGATGCAGTCGTTCTGCCATACCGCCGCCTATCCGAAGCTGGTCGACGTCAAGATGCACCGCGAGCTGCCGAGCTTCATCAGCACGCGTGGCGGCGTCGCCCTGCGTCCGGGTGACGGCGTCATTCACTCGTGGCTCAACCGCCTGTTGCTGCCGGACACCGTCGGCACCGGCGGCGACTCGCACACCCGGTTCCCGATCGGCATCTCGTTCCCGGCCGGGTCCGGCCTCGTTGCCTTTGCCGCCGCCACCGGCGTCATGCCGCTCGACATGCCGGAATCGGTGCTGGTGCGCTTCAAGGGTTCGCTCGCCGAAGCCGGCAAGCGCGGCGTCACGCTGCGCGACCTGGTCAACGCGATTCCCTACTACGCGATCAAGGCCGGCCTGCTGACCGTCGAGAAGAAAGGCAAGAAGAACATCTTTTCCGGTCGTATCCTCGAAATCGAGGGGCTGCCCGATCTCAAGGTCGAACAGGCTTTCGAGCTCTCCGACGCCGCGGCCGAGCGTTCGGCTGCCGCCTGCGCGGTGGCCTTGAACAAGGAACCGATCATCGAGTACATGCGCTCGAACATCACGCTGATGAAGTGGATGATCGCCAACGGCTACGCCGACGCGCGTACTCTCGGCCGCCGCATCAAGGCCATGGAAGCGTGGATCGCCAAGCCTGATTTGCTGAAGGCCGACGCGGATGCCGAGTACGCTGCGGTGATCGAAATCGACCTCGCCGAAGTGACCGAGCCGCTGGTCGCCTGCCCGAACGATCCGGATGATGTCAAGCTCCTGTCCACGGTCGCCGGCGAGAAGATCGACGAAGTCTTCATCGGCTCGTGCATGACCAACATCGGCCACTTCCGCGCCGCCGGCAAGGTCCTCGAAGGCAAGACCGACATCCCGACGCGCCTGTGGATCGCCCCGCCGACCAAGATGGACGCGATGATCCTCAATGAGGAAGGCTACTACGCGATCCTCGGCAAGTCCGGCGCGCGCATGGAAATGCCCGGTTGCTCGCTGTGCATGGGCAACCAGGCGCAGATCCGCAAGGGCAGCACCGCGATGTCGACCTCGACGCGCAACTTCCCGAACCGTCTCGGAATCGACACCCGCGTCTACCTCGGCTCGGCCGAACTCGCCGCCGTCTGCGCCTTGATGGGCAGGATCCCGACGCCGGCCGAGTATCTCGACCAGGTGCAGGCGGTCAACGCCAAGGCCGCCGACGTCTATCGCTACATGAACTTCGACCAGATCAAGGAGTTCAGCGACGTGGCGGATACGGTAACCGTCTAGACCGTCGCGCAGCACGCAACTCTAACGCCCCCGGGGAGTCTCTTTCCCGGGGGCGTTTGTTTTGGCGAAGCAGTCGCTGTGCACGCGCTTGGCGATGTGGCGTACAGCGTCGGCCAAAATCGTTGCCCGATCGTTTGACTATCTACTACTCATCAGCATCAGGAGAACCGACCACCATGCAAGCGCGACGACCCTTCCAGCAAGCCACCGCCCTCGGCACCTGCCTGGCGCTCCTCATGCCCCTAGCCGTCTCGGCCGCAGCGCCCGAACAGGTAGCCGGACGCATCGCCCTGGTGATCGGCAATGGCGCTTATGCCAAGGCGCCACTGGTGAATCCGGCCGGCGATGCGCGCGCGGTGGCGGACCGCCTGCGCGAAGCCGGCTTTCGCGTGACCCTGAAAGTCGACGCCCCGCGGCGCGAACTGCAGGACGCGATTCGCGGCTTCGGCGACGCGCTTGCCCGCGACAACAAGGCGGTCGGTGTCTTCTACTACGCGGGCCATGGCGTGCAGCTCAACTGGCGCAACTTCATGCTGCCGGTGGATGCGCGCATCCAGCGCCCGGCGGATATTGCCGCGCAAGGCGTCGACGTCGGCCTGCTGCTCGAGAGCCTGGCTCGGGCGCGCAACCCGCTCAATCTGGTGATTCTCGACGCCTGCCGCAACAACCCCTTCGGGCGCGACTTTCGCACCGACGAGCGCGGGCTGTCGCAACTCGACGCGCCACCCGGGACGCTGCTCGCCTACGCCACGGCGCCCGGCAACACCGCCGATGACGGCGAGGGCGAGCACGGGCTGTACACCGACAACCTGCTGAAGGAGATGAAGGTGCCGGGTGCGCCGGTCGAAGACGTTTTCAAACGCGTCCGGCTGGCGGTCAGGCGTGCGTCCGAAGGCGCGCAGATCCCCTGGGAGAGCACCTCTCTGGAAGGCGACTTTGCTTTCGTCGGCGGCAGCGGACGTGACCTGAGCCGCGAGCAGAAGGAGTTCGAAACCGATCTTGCAGCCTGGAGCACGTTGCGTGAAGCCAGCACGCCCGAGCCGCTCGAGGCTTTCATCCGGCAGCGGCCGAGCGGCAAGTTTGCCGAGCTCGCCCAGCATCGGCTCGATGTGGTCCTCCGCCAGCGTGGTGAAAAGCCTGTCCAGGCGGCAGCCCCGCCACCTCTTGGGCCCGAGATGTGCGTATCGGGTGCAGCTACCGGCAAGGCCGCTTCCTACAGCGGCCAGGGACTTGCCTTCCGCCCCGGCGAGCGCTACAGCTATCGTACCGTCGATCTGGTCAAGCAGACCGAGACCGCACGCAGTACCGATACCGTTCTCGGGATCGTCGGCGACGAGGTGCAGTACAACGACGGCAGCAAGGTGACCGACCTTTTCGGCAACAACGTGCGGGCTCCCGACGGCACGCGCTGGACGCCGTATCAGTTCTTCATCAACGACTATGCGCTCGGCAAACGCTGGCCGGCACAGTTCATCGTCACCCAGCCGGACGGTTCGAAGGCCAACGTGCGCTTCGAGTTGCGGGTCGCCGCTCGCGAGCGCATCACGCTGCCAGCCGGAACCTTCGACAGCTACCGCATCGAAGCGCGTGGTGTCGTCCTCGCCAGCGGCGCCCAGCTCGAGCGCACCGCCTGGGTGGCGCCGGAACGAATGCGCGGCTTTCTGGCCATGGAGAATCTGGTTCGCAAGGACGGCGCGGTGGTCAGCGGCGAGAGGATCGAGCTGATCGAGTACGCCGCCGGGGCGCCGGTGGCGACCTCGCCCACCGCGCCCACCGCGCCAGTGGCATCCGAAAAGAACAAGGAGCAGAGCGGCTGGCGACCGTCCTTTTACTGACAGGGAAGTCACATGACGTCGAAGGGCATGGCCCGGTGAACTCGGGCGACGATCACGCCGATCCGCGTGCGCTACGCCGGCGCACACGCCTCGCGGCCCTGACGACGCTCGCCTGCAGCATCCTGCTGGCGGCAGCGTGCACGTTCAACGCACGTGTCGATTCGCCGCCAGTAGCCGGCCAGGGCATCGTCCAGGGCATGGCCCAGGTCGACCATGGCACGGTCCACGACGCGGACTGGTTCGATCCGGTACGGCGGCGCGCCGTCCCGGTTCGCCTCTACTGGCCGCAGGGCGTCGCTGCCGATGCGCGGGTGCCCCTGGTCGTCTTCTCGCACGGTCTCGGCGGTTCACGCCGAGGCTACAGCTACCTGGGTGCGCATTTCGCCGCCAACGGTATCGCCAGCCTGCATCTGCAGCATGTGGGCAGTGACCGCTCGCTGTGGGGCGGCAGTCCGTTCGGCCTAGTCGAGCGCCTGCAGGGCGCTGCACAGGACAGCGAGGCGATCGCACGGGTACACGATCTGCACTTCGCGCTCGACCACCTGCTGGCGGGTCCGCGCGGCGAGCAGATCGACCGCAGCCGCATCGTCGCTGCCGGCCATTCCTACGGAGCCAACACGGCGCTGCTGGCGGCCGGTGCGCGCGTCGAGCGCGAGGGTCGGTGGCTCGACTATCGCGACGCGCGCATCAGCGCCGCGATCGTCATCAGCGCGCCGCCGTTCTACGGCGAGAGCGACCCGGCAAAGGTGCTGAGCCACGTGAGCATACCCACGCTGCACATCACGGCCACCGAGGACGTGATCCGCGTTCCCGGCTACTACTCGCCGGCCGCCGACCGGCTTGCGGTTTTCGAAGCGACCGGGAGTGCGCGCAAGACACTGGCGGTCTTCGACGGCGGCTCGCACAGCATGTTCACCGACCGCGCCGGCACCGGTGGCGCCAACCTGAACCCACAAGTGAAGCGGGCTACCCAGGATCTCTCGGTGGCGTTCCTCAAAATGCTCTTCGAGGGCCACAGCGACACTCTGGCCAGTTGGCCCCTGCGGCATCCGGGAATCGTCGCTCGCTTCAACGTTGCCGGCTAGGAGGGCGACTACCCGCCGGCTATCGTGGAGCGCCATAGGTGCGGGATCTGCGGCGCCAGCAGGCAGGTTTTTCCAGCATCGACACATCGACACGCCGCTTGCCGAAAATCTCCTGAGCCAGAGCCCAGCGATGGCGCTCCTCGAGACAAACGACGGCAATTTGTTCAAACCACTTCTGGATACGATTCATGGTCAGCGACTCCTCGGCAGGAATGAATTGATCGCAACTCACTGCGACCGGAGACAGCTTAGCATGAAGCTGTACGAATGTACAGCAATAGGCTGTCGGGCCGCGCGGGCCGTGCCGACCATCGTGCGACTCCGACGGTTTGCCGCCCCCCGGCGGCGATCGTGCGGCAAGCGACAGCCGTGTGCCCATGGCGTCGCAGCCTGTGGGCGATGGCCCTTGTTTGTTGGGAGGGGCGGCGAGATACTCGCGATCTGCCCGGAGGTCGCCCCGAACATGCCATGCCTGTCCACTATCCGCCAGCCCGCGACCCGCGGCCGCAGCCGCGCCCATTCGCTCGTTCGCCGCGCTCCCGAGGCCCGACCCTGATGGCCGCCTATCCGCAGGGCCTGGTTCGCACGCGCGACCTGTCCGACGGCAGGAGGGTGACCATCCGTCCCATCCGTCCCGGGGACGTCGAGATCGTGCAGGATTTCGTGCGCCACCTTTCGCAAGAGTCGCGCTATTCGCGTTTCATGTCGCAACTGAACGAGTTGTCGGCGAGCAAGCTGAAGTACTTCACCGACATCGACTACGATCGCCATCTGGCGCTGATTGCCGTTGCCGCCGCGGGCGCCGAGGAGATCGAAGTCGGCGTCGCACGCTATGTGGGCTTACCGCAGCCCGAACGCTGCGAGTTCGCGATCGCGGTCGACGATGCCTGGCAAGGTTCCGGCGTTGCCGGGATATTGATGACGACGCTGATGGATGCCGCCCGCGAACGCGGCTTCCAGAGCATGAACGGTACGGTGCTGGCGACCAACCATCGTATGCTCTGCTTCGTGCGGCGGCTCGGTTTCACGTTGCGCGGCGATGCTGAGGATCCGGGCACGGTCGCGGTCGAACGACAGCTCTGACTACGGCCGGCCCGCTCGTGCCGGATGCGCCGGCCGCGGGGTCGGCGGCGCAGCCGCTGCGGCACGCCGCTCGGGCGGGCTCGCCGTCAGGCAGTGTAGCTGCCGGCAGTGGCGCCGCCGCCACTGTCGATCCAGTCGTGGTGGAAGAAGGTACCGCGCGGCTGGTCGGTACGTTCGAAACCGTGTGCGCCGAAGTAGTCGCGCATCGCCTGGATGACGTTGGCGGGCCCACGCGCGCAGCGGTAGCCATCGTAGAAAGCGAGCGCCGCCGACACGCCGGGGGCGGCGATCCCGTGCTCGGCGGCGAGCACCACCGCGCGCCGCCAACCGTCTTGGCAGCGGGCCAGCGTTTCCCGGAACCAGGGGTCGAGCAGCAGGCAGGCGAGGTCGGCGCAAGGCTCGTAGGCGTCGCGGATGCGGTCCAGGAAGGAACTGCGAATGATGCAGCCGGCGCGCCAGAGCAGCGCGACGCCGGCGAGATCGAGGTGCCAGCCATGGGCTTCGCTGGCGGCACGCATGAGCATGAAGCCCTGTGCGTAGCTCACCAGCTTGCTGGCCAGCAACGCGTCGTGCACGGCAGCCAGCAGCGCGGCGCGATCGACGCACGGCCGCACCGGCGGACCGGGCAGGATCGCCGCCGCACTGCGGCGCTCGTCGAGCAGGGCGGAGAGCTGGCGCGCGCAGACCGACTCGCTGATCAGCGTCAGCGGCACGCCGAGCTGCAGGGCACTCTCGCTGGTCCAGCGACCTGTGCCCTTCTGGCCCGCACGGTCGAGGATGCGGTCGACCAGAGGCACGCCATCCGCCTCCTGCACGCGGAAGATTTCGCCGGCGATCTCGACCAGATAGCTGGCCAGGTCGTCGCGCTTCCACTGCGCGAAGACCTCCGCCAGTTCGGCAGGCTGGTAGCCGCCCAACTCCCGCAGCAAGTGACAGGCCTCGGCGATGAGTTGCATGTCGCCGTACTCGATGCCGTTGTGCACCATCTTGACGAAGTGGCCGGCGCCGCCGTCGCCGATCCAGTCGCAGCACGCTTCGCCCATCTCGCTGCGGGCGCTGATCGCGCGCAGGATCGGCCGCAGATGGGGCCACGCCGCGCGGTCGCCGCCGGGCATCAGGCTCGGGCCGTGGCGGGCACCTGCCTCGCCGCCGGAGATGCCCATGCCGACGAAGCGGATGCCGCGCGCAGCGAGAGCCGTGCCGCGTCGCTCGCTGTCGGTGTAGTGCGAATTGCCGCCGTCGACGATGATGTCGCCGGTTTCCAGATACGGCAGCAGGCCGTCAATGCTCCGGTCGACCGCGTCGCCGGCCTTGACCAGCAGGAGGACGCACCGCGGCCGCTCGAGCAGCGCGGCCACTTCCGCAGGAAGGCGCGCGCCGACGATGGTCGTCCCCCTCGCCGGACCGGCCAGGAATCCGTCCAGGCCGTCGGCGTCACGCTCGTACGCCACCACATGGAAGCCTCTGTCGGCCAGGTTGAGGGCGAGGTTCCGACCCATGACGGCCAGCCCGAAGACCGCGATATCGGCAAGCGGCGGCATGTCAGACGCCCGCCGGGACGCGCCGCGCGCCGCCACCGGAGCGCGCTGAGCAGCGGCGGCAGCGCATCAATCGAAATCCCGGAGGCGCAGGTCGTCGCGACGCGGTGCGCCGCGCTCCACCCGCATCCGCAGAATGTCGATCGTGCGCCCATCCTGCGTGGCGACGATGAAACGCCAGTCGCCGGGCACCGGATTCAGCACCCATGAGTAGCCGCGAAAGCCGCGATCGCGGCCGCCAGTGGTCTGGAAGGGGCGGCGGTAAACGAGTCGCCAGCCGTCGGTGTCGCGCACCTCCCAGCGGTGTTCGAGGGGCGCCGTCACACCGAGCGGCGCGAACACCGCCGACAAGCCATACAGCCGGCCGCCTTCCGGCACGTGCAGCGTGCTCGCCTGATCCCGCCACCATTGCCACCACGCTGCCCGCTCGACCTGCACCGCATAGCGGCCGGCCTCCTGCACGAAGTCCTGACCGACCGCCAGTTGCCGCTTGACCAGCGGCACCGGCGCGATCATGTCGAGCCGGAAGGCCAGCATCAATACGACGGCCAGGCCCCAGGCCGGCCAGATGCGCCCCGGCCGTCCCGGTGCCAGCCAGCGCAGGCCGTGCGTCAGCACGACGCCGGCGGCCGTGGAAGCGTAGAACCAGAGGGGATCCAGGCTGCCCAGGGCATGCGGCAGCGCGAAATTGAAGAGCAGGATCGCATTTAGTGCAAACAGCGCCCAGGTCAGCGTGAAGCGCTGCCCGTAGTGGTTGCCGGCGAACTCGTTGCCGACCAGGAGGGCGCCGAGAAAGGCCGCCATCAGCCAGGTGCCGAGGTGGCCGGAACTCTTGAAGTAGAGGATGAAGAGCGCCGAGAAGATGCCGCCGAAGAAGAACTGCAGCAGCAGATAGGGCGCTTGCCAGGCGATGGCGTTGAAACGGCCGGCGCGCGACTTTTCGGCGGTGGGGGCCGTCATGCCGAGCGCTTCCCGGCGAGCCAGCCACAGCGTCAACAGCGCGGCGCCGAGCAGGAAAGCGCCGAGGCGCCAGAAATCCATGACGCGGATGCGCTGGCCGATGGTCAGCGCATCCCAGGCGAATCCGCCGAGGAAGGCGGCGACCGGGTACAGGCGGCGCAGCAAGGCCCATGTCGTGACCGCGTTCACGCGCGGCGCCGCCCGGCGAACCGGCAGGGGCCGGGTTGGCGGCGAGTCGTGTCAGGCGACACCATCAGGCGCCTGCGGGCACAAGCAGTGCCGCCCCGAGATGGCCCACCTTGACGTAGATCAGCGCACCCTCGGTGCCGGTGAAGGGCGTGTGGCGACTCCAGCGCGGATTGCGCAACCAGCTTCCTTGCGGATATTCGCCGTCCTCGTCGCGAAAGAGCCCGTCGAGAACCAGGATCTCCTCGCCACCGGGATGCACGTGCGAAGTGAAGCGCGTCTGTGGCGCCCAGCGCACCAGCGCCGTGTTGATCCCCGCGTGTTCGTGCAGCGGCAACACCGACAGGCCGGGAACCAGTCCCGGATGCCACTGCGCTGTCCCGGTATCGACGCGCAACGCTTGCCGGTCGCCGGCCGCGAACTGCCAAAGCTTGACGAACAGCGTGCAGCCGGTGCGCGAGAAAGGCGTGTGCGTCGAGCCGGGTGGGTTGCGCAGATAGCTGCCGGCAGGATAGTCGCCGTCCTCGTCGGAAAAGACGCCGTCGAGCACGAGAATCTCCTCGCCGCCGCCGTGCGTGTGCGCATGGAAACCGGCGCCAGCGGCGTAGCGAACGATACTCGTCGCGCGACCGACTTCGCGGCCGACGCGGTCGAGCATGCGGCGTTCGACCCCCGGTTGCGGCGAGGGCAGCCAGCGCGCGTCGGCGGCGTGCGCGACGATGCGCTGGGTGAAGTCGTCGTTGACATGGGCGATGGTCTGAGAATGGCGGTCGTCTTCGGTCATCGCGGTTGGCTCTCGTGTCGGCGGATCGCGTGGGGGTGTCTGCGGCAGCGGCCTGGTGGTCTGCCACGCATCTGGCGGAACAGAACCCTAACAGAAGCCGTTGCCGATGGCCACGCCGCCAAGGCTTGGCGAGCGCACCGCGCTCAAAAGCGTTGCAAAGGCCGTAGCCCGGATGAAGCGAATGCGGAATCCGGGGACCGCGGTGGTGGGTGAAACGTCCCCGGATTCCATTTCATTTCATCCGGGCTACAAGGACGCACCGTTCAATTCGTCGCATAGCTAAGTGAAACGGTGGTGCCTGGGCCTCGCTGACCCGGCAGCGACCGGCGCTCGGTAGGGTGGGGTGACGAAGGAATCCCAACGCGACTGCCCAGCTCGTAGTGTCAGGCCAGGCTATCCTCGATCTGGCGATGTTGGGGTTCGTTCCTCACCCCAACCTACGAATCTACGAATCGGTGTCGCCGGTGCTCTGCTCAGCGGCGTAGCCTGGATGGAGCGAATGCGGAATCCGGGGTTTCCAGGACGGTCCCGAAAAACCTGTCTTCTCCGAATCCCATTTCACTTCCGTGTACTCGAAGTGTGGACGTCCCGCTGGCCGTCGCCAGGCCGCTGCGGTGGAAGTGGCGGAGGTTAGGATGCCGATGCATGCGCTCTGCGGCGTCGGCAGTGGGAAGTGCCAGAAGGCCGGGGCAGGCGTGGACACGCGACCCAGCGCGGACTGGCCGCCTCAATCGAGCGTCGTCTCGAACGGATTCAGAAGTGGCACAGCGAAATGCGCAAAGTCGTCAACATTACGCGTCACGACGGTCAGTTGGTGGACGATGGCCGTTGCCGCGATCATGGCATCGTCGTAGAGGGTATCGGACTTCCGGTGCAGCAAACGGGCCCACACGCGAAACGTCTGGGCGTCCATTGGCAGGATGTTGTAGGCGGCAGCGAGCAGATCGGCCCATCGCTCTATCTCGGAGGCCTTGTTGGTATCCTGCTCGCGAGTGAGTTCGATACCTGCCTGGATTTCACCGAGAGTGACGGCCGACAGGTGTATGTCCGCTTCGGCAATGGACTGCAGCCAGGCCACGACCGCCCCGTGAGGGCGCGGTCTGCGCAGTTCGGATACCACGTTGGTGTCGAGCAGGTACATGCACCTAGCCCAACTCGGGAACGCCTCGCCGGCGGGCGACTTGCCTCGGTGGAGTCAGAACGTCCGCGCAGCCGGTGTTCGACAGGAGCAGCTGTTTGAGGGACGGCCGCGCTGTCGCCTGCAACCGTCGCCACTCATCGACGGGGACAAGTACCGCGGTCTCGGCGCCGCGCCGGCTGACCATCTGCGGTCCGTCGACGACGCAGGCATCCAGCAGCTCGCTGAAACGCGCTTTTGCATCCTGAACCGGCCAGATCCTCATTTGCACTCCAGTCAGACTAGTCAGAAGACTAGTCTAGCAGAGACTGGCTGGTGATGCGATGCGGAATCGCACAGAGACATTTTCGATGTGTCGATTTTCCAGCGCCGCAAACATACCGTACGCATTTCTAGCGACGGTGTCGACGTACCGGCAGCCGTAGGAGGCGAGGCGGCGCTGGTTTTCTGTCGTCGGCGCCGGGTTTTTCCGGTTTTGACGATCCTTGGGCGCCAGCTGTCCCCGCCGGGGATTCACGGTCTGGTGTGGGTGATGCTGGGGAGTCGCCTGGTGGCGCTAACCGCTGGCCTGTCGTGGAGTCTGGACCAGTGAGCGCATTTGGTGAGCACGCCCCTGCTTGATGTGCCCGAGCGCCATCGCGGGCATGACCGCAAAGGCCAGCCCTACCCGCAGCTTCATCTTGTGCATGCCGCGGATGAAGTGGTGCTCGAAGCCGAAGCTGTTGTCGATACGGTTGTTGATTCGTTCCAGTGCGCTGCGCCGGTTGTAGCCCCGATGCCAGCTTGGGCTGCCATGGGGCGTCGGCACGAAGATGCGGCGATCCTGCTCGGTGATCTTGATGCGAACGATCCGCCCATAGGCGCCGGGATTGACGTCGCCTGCGGCGTGGCAGGTCTCGGCGCCTGGGCACGCACTACCGACGCAAGCCGCCGGGCAACGGTACTTCAGCGTGTCTCGATTGGCTTCGGGCGATCACCGCATTCCACATCGCCTGCACCGGATAATCGTCTCGGCCCTTCGCCCGACGGGCTTCGAGGGCCTGCATCAGCGCATCGTCCGGCAGGGAATCGAGCGCCAACGACAAGCGGTCGAGGTCGGAACCGCTTTCAACGTCTTCCCAGGAAAAGATCCGAGCTTGCGGGACATGCGCCATGGTCGCGCTGACGAGTAGATGGAAAGTATGATCTTACCATACGCTGACACGCCTAAGTGCCTGTTACTGTGTATGGTTATGGTTTGCCGACCAGAAAACTTGGGGTGGGGTGAAAGTTGATGGCCAATGCATAGACGATCGCTGAAGGCCGGCAAAGAGGCCCTAAACTGGGGTAGAAAATTCCTGCCCCCGTCTGAAACCCTGTAATGGCAAGGGTTTGCGAGGAGCGCAAAGGCCTCGCACAGGTTTCGTATTCACTCAAGCCTTGCTAGACTGCATTCGCAGTCTGCGATCCCCGATCCCCGATCCCCGATCCCCCATCAAGCATCAGGAGGCAGCGATGAGCAAACGCGCACTTTGCATCGGCATCAACAACTATCCCGGCACGCACATGGACTTGACCGGTTGCGTCAATGACGCCAACGACTGGGCGGCCGAACTGACGGCGCGCGGCTTCTCGGTCAGCAAGCTGATCGACAGCCAGGCGACCAAGGCGGCGATGGTCAGCGGCATCCAGGCGCTTATCGGTGGTGCGGTCAGCGGCGATGTGGTGGTGATCACGTATTCCGGGCACGGCACCTACGTACCGGACACCAACGGCGACGAGGTCGATGGCCTCGACGAAGGCCTCTGCCCGTACGACCTGCAGACCAAGGGTGCGGCGCTGCTCGACGACGAGATCAACGAGCTGTTCAGCGCGCGCAAGGCGGGGGTGCGCCTGGTGCTGATCTCCGACAGCTGCCATTCCGGAACCGTGACGCGCGCCGCTGCGCCGGACCCGGACGCCGAAGACGCGCCGCGCCCGCGCTTCATGCCGATGGGCAACTGGCTGCCGGCGGATCAGTTGCCGCGCGGCATCAGCGGTCAGCCATTGACTTCGGTGACGGTCACGGCGGGCGGTTCGCCTTTTGCCGCGGCGCTGTCGCGCAAGACCGGCGACCTGCTGCTCGCCGGCTGCAAGGAAGGGCCCAACAACTTCAGCTACGACGCGCGAATCGCCGGCCGTCCGTGTGGCGCCTTCACCTATTACGCGCTCAAGGCGCTGAAGGCGCTGCCCGCCAATGCCACCTATGCCGACTGGTACGCGAAGATCAATCCGGTCTTCTTGCCGTCGGCGTCCTACCCGCAGAGCCCGCAGATCGTCGGTACGGCGGACGCCCGCAAGCGCAAGATCTTCAGCTGAGGCCGCACGGCGATGGCGGCGAAGACCTCTCTCCACCTGACCGGTCGCCAGACCGACAAGGACCGCCTGCCGGCGCTGCTGCAGTCGGCCAGCCGTTCTGCCGGCGCGGCGGAGGATCTCTTCCTGCCGGCGGGCTACCTGCAGACCCGCGCGTGCTTCGAGGTCGGCCCTGCGGCGCGTGGTGTCGGCGGGGCCGCGCAGCAGTACGAGTCGGCCGATGACGAGGTGTTGGTCGTCGAACTCGCCGACGGCGGCGTGCTGATCACCAGTGCGGCCAGCCTCAAGGCGTCGCTCGAGCGCAGCCGGCCCGAACTGATCGGCAGCGGCGGCGAGATCCTCTTCGATCAACTGCGCAGCGAGGGCGCCGCGGCGCGTGGGGTGGTCGGCGAAGCCGTCGGCGGACTGGTCAGCAGAGTCTTCGCGCTGACGGTGGGTGTCAGCAGCGACGCGATCATCGACGATGCCCGGAAGAAACTCGCCGGGTTGATTGCCGACAAGCTTGGCGAGGCGGCAACCGAAAAGCTCGCCGAAGCAGCCGAACTCGGCGTCAGTTGGCTGGGCGCCAAGGCCTTGATGTGGGCGATCGAGAAGCGGCTCGATCGCCAGCCCGGTCTCTACGGCTGGGACGATGTGCGCGGCGGCGCGGTACGCGCTCCCGGCGAGGATGCAGAGGCGCAGGCGAAGCGGCAACTGGCGCGGGCGCGCGCCGACCTGCAGAAGGCGGCGGGCGCGGAATTGCCGGTGCTGGTGTTCATCCACGGGGTGGGCTCGAGCACGCTCGGCAGCTTCGGCGACCTGCAACTCGATCAGCGCGACCTGTGGAGCGCGCTCGAGCGGTATTTCACCGGCGGTGTCTACGCCTTCGAGCACCGCACGCTGTCTGAGAGCCCGATCGAAAATGCGCTGCAACTGCTGGCGGCGCTGCCGGACGGCATCAGGGTCAGTTTCGTCGCACATTCGCGCGGCGGTCTTGTCGCTGACCTGCTCTGCCTGGAGAGCTTCCACGCGCTGGTCGACCGTTACGCTGCCGATCTGCCCGGCACCGGCGATGCCGACGAAAAGGACCGGCAACGCGTCCGGCGCGAGCTCGACGCCGCTCACACCGGACAGCGCGCACAGTTGCGGCAGCTGGCCACCGATCTGGCCGCTCGCCAGGTCGTCGTGCAGCGCTACGTGCGGGTCGCCAGCCCGGCGCAGGGGACGAAGCTGGCGAGCGGCAATCTGGACTTCTTCCTCTCCGCTCTGCTGACGCTGATCGGCCAGGTGCCGTTCTTTTTCGGCAGTCCGATCTATTCCGCGTTCAAACGGGTGGTTCTCGAGATCGCGCGCAAGCGCACCAATGCCCATCTGGTGCCGGGAATCGAAGCGATGCTGCCCGACTCGCCGATGGTGCGTCTGCTGCGCGACGCGCCGGTGCGTGCCGGAGTCGAGATGGCGGTGATCGCCGGCGACATCGAAGGCGGCAACCTGCTCAAGCGTCTCGGCGTCCTGCTGACCGATTTCCTGTTCTTCGACAGCGTCGATAACGACCTCGTCGTCGACACGGCCTCGATGTTCGCCGGCATTGCTCCGCAGGCGCGCGCGCGCGCATTGTTCGATCGCGGTGCCGACGTCTCGCATTTCCGCTACTTCACCAATATCGACACGCGCGCCGCGCTACGTGACTGGCTGGTCACCGGTGACGTCCTGCGGCTGGCGGCTTTCCAGCCCTTGCCCGGGCCCTTCGCAGATAGCGACCCGCCGGTCGACGCGGCGACCACCCGTGGCGCCTCTGCCGAGCGTGCCGCGCCGCCGCGCGACCTGCCGGTCGTCGTCGTCCTGCCGGGCCTGATGGGCTCGCACCTCTGGGTGAACGGCAAGGACCGCATCTGGTTCGACCCGCTCGACATTGCCGGCGGCGGCCTGGCGAAGATCGCCTGGGGGCAACCGGGCGTCGAGGCCGAGACGCTCTTCGGCATGTTCTATGCCGACCTGTGCGACTTCCTGGCGCGCAGCCACCGCGTCGAGTGCTTCGCCTACGACTGGCGGCAGCCGCTCGACGTTCTCGGCGAACGGCTCGCCGCTTTCCTCGCCCGTCTGCTGGAGGAGACCGCGCAACCGGTGCGTCTGCTTGCCCACAGTGCCGGCGGACTGATCGTTCGCGCCTGCCGGCACACACGGCCGACAGTGCTGGACGCGCTGATGGCGCGTGACGGGGCGCGCTTCGTGATGCTCGGGACACCCAATCAGGGCAGCTACTCGATGGTCGAGAACCTGCTCGGCAAGGGCGACACACTGCGTTCTCTGGCCCGCCTGGATCTCGGTCACAGCCTGCGGGAGGTAGTCGGGATCGTTGCCGGTTTTCCGGGCGCGCTGCAGTTGCTGCCACGGCCGGGGTTTGTCGACAGCTTCCCGCGGGAAGGCGGAGGCGGGGAGGCAAACCAGGATTTTCAGGCCGCCGATACCTGGAAGCGCTACCAGAAGAAGGTCTTCGACGTCTGGTTCGGCGACCACCAGTCGGCGACGCCGACGCAGGGCCAGCTCGACGCCGCGAACTGGCTGTGGCAGCACGAGAAGGATGCGCCGCCGGCGCTGCCGGTGGCCTGGGCGGCGAAGACCGTCTACGTCTTCGGGGTTGCGCGCAATACGGCCTGTGGCGTGCGTGAGGAGAAGAAGCGCTTGCGCCTGGTCGGCACGACGCAGGGCGACGGCACCGTCACCTGGGCGTCCGGGCGAATCGAGAATATCGGCACCTACTATTACATGCCGGTCAGGCACGGCGACCTGCCATCGACCAGCGAGTATTTCCCCGCACTTGGCGAACTGCTGCATACCGGAGCGACGGCCGCTCTGTTGCGCAGTCCGCCGGCGGTGCGCGGCGGCGAGCCCGTGTCGCCGCTGGTTTACGACGCCGGGCCGCCGACACTCGATGGCGGCGAGGCGATGGCGCGTGGCCTGTTGGGCGGTGCGCCGCGCAGCCGCGTGGTGGCGCGCCCGAAGCGCCGGCTCGCGGTCAGCGTCAAGGCGATGGACCTGCGTTTCCTGACGCAGCCGGTGCTGCTCGGGCACTACGAGCAGGACCCGATTGCCGGCGCCGAGGCGCTGATCGACCGCGAACTGCTCGACGGTGACCTCAGCCAGCGCTACAACCTCGGGCTCTACGCCGGTGCCCGCGGCACGGCGACAGTGGTCCTGCGCGTTCCCAACGAACAGGAACGCCGCCGCGGCAGCCTCAGCGGTGCCGTCGTTTGCGGTCTCGGCGCCTACGAGGGCAACCTGAGCGTCGACAAGCTGACCGAGGCCGTGCGCGCCGGCGTCCTGCGCTACCTGCTGCAGGTCATCGACGTGCTCGGCAAGGACGATCGCGAGCTGCCGCTGGCGGCGCTGCTGCTCGGCTACAACTCGTCGGCGAGCCTGTCGGTGGCGGCCTCGGTGGAAGCCCTGTTGCGGGGTGTCCTCGACGCCAACGCCCGTTTTCACGAGACGACGCGCCTCAACATCCGTGTCAGCCGGCTCGATATCGTCGAGCTGTACCAGGACACGGCGATCACCGCCGCGTACGCGCTGCGCGAGATGCCCAATCGTCTCGCCGAGCTGACGCACCGTTACGGCGTCGCGCTTGCCTGTCGGCCGGAACTGGAACAGGGCGAGGGGCTACGGCGGCGCCTGTTCGACAGCGGCAGTCCAAGCTATTGGCCACGCCTGATCGTCACCGACGGCAGCCGCCAGGAGGCTGAACTGCCTAACGATGCGCTGCCAGCGAGCAGCGAGGGCCCCGGTGCCGCCGCGGCCGGCGGCCAGTCGGCGGGGCGTCAGCCGCGCACGGCAATTGCCGAACGCCTGCGCTTTCTTTACGTCGGTCAGCGTGCGCGCGCCGAATCGATCGTGCACCAGCGCCAGCCGGGCCTCGTCGAGAGGTTGGTCCGCCAGCAGATTCAGAGCACCCGTTGGCAGGAGGACTTCGGGCGCGTGCTCTTCCAGTTGATGATGCCGCACGACTTCAAGGACGTGGCACGCCAGCTCGACAGCATCGTGCTGGTGGTCGACGACTACACCGCCAATTTGCCCTGGGAGCTGATGTTCGCCGACGACCCCGGCAGCGCCGGGGCCAGGCTGCCGTTCGCAGTGCGCACCCCGATCGTCCGGCAACTGGCGGCCGCGCAGTTCCGCCGCCTGGTGCATCAGGGTTTCGAGCGCAAGGCCTTCGTCGTCGGCAACCCGTCGGTCGAGGGTTTCGCTGCGGCCTTCCCGGATCCGCAGCATCCGCAGGCGGGCGAGCCGCCGGATCTGGCCGGTGCGGAGAACGAGGCCAACGCGGTGGCGGCGGTTCTGCAGGGGCTCGGCTACCAGGTGGTGCAGGCGATCGGCAGCGACTGTCGCGCCACCGACGTGCTGACCCGCCTGTACCAGCAGGCCTACCGGGTGGTGCACATCTCGGCGCACGGCATCTTCGACCAGCCGCACGTCGGCGGCGGGCGACGTACCGGAGTCGTTCTCTCGGATGGCCTGCTGATTACGGCCGCCGAGATACGGGCCATGGAAACGGTGCCGGAGCTGGTTTTTCTGAGCTGCTGTCACCTCGGCAAGGTGGATACCGATGGTGCCGGCGAAGCCTCGGCGGCGCGCACCGTGCGCGAGGGCAACCTGCTGGCGGCGAGTGTCGCGCGCGAGCTGATCAATATCGGTGTGCGCTGCGTCGTCGTCGCCGGCTGGGCCGTCGACGACCAGGGCGCGATGATCTTCGGCAAGGCGTTCTATCACAGCCTGCTGCTCGATCGCCGCACCTTCGGGCGGGCCATCTTCGAGGCCAGGCGGGCGGTCTGGGACGTGAAGCCGGAAGACATCACCTGGGGTGCCTTCCAGGCCTATGGTGATCCCGGTTGGCGGGCTGAAGCGCGCGTCGCCGGCAGGAGCGACGACGAGGACGACTATGCCTCGCCGGATGAACTGCTCGACGAACTGGTCAGCCGACGGGCGAGCCTGTCGCGCGCGCCGCAACGGCAGACGCCGCGCGAGACCGACGCGGCAAGAAGAGATCTCAAGCGCCTGCTGAAGGACCGCTGCCCGGCCGGCTGGCTGCAGCTACCGGCCGTACAGTCGGCGCTTGCCGGTGTCTGGGCGGACCTGGGAGACCTCACCCAGGCGCGCGCCGCCTACCTGTCGGCGGTGCAGGCCGAGGACGGTGCTGGGCAGGTGCCGATCCGGGATCTCGAGCAACTCGCCAACGTCGAGGCCCGGCTCGGCGAGAGGAATGCTGACGAAACGCTGATCGACAACGCGCTCGAACGACTGCAAGGCCTCGAACGCCTCGTCCTGAAGGCTGACGGTGAAGCGGCGACCGGAGCAATCAACGCCGAGCGCAGCGCCTTGCGCGGCAGCGCAGCCAGGCGCAAGGCCAGCCTGTGCGCCAGGCGCCTGCTCGAGTCGCCGCCAGGGAGCGAGCGCGACCAGGCGGCCGACGCCATGAACGCCGCCTTGCAGCAGAGCGCCAGCTTCTACGGGCAGGGTGAGGGGTTGCCGGGAAGCCCCGCTTTCCGGCCGTACAACGCGCTCAATCGTCTGGCCATCGAGGCCTTGCTGTGCCCGGCCGACAACAACGCGCAGGCGGCGATCGAGCTGGCCCGTCACTGCCGGCGGGCGGCTGGCGAAGCCTATGCTCGCAGTGCCAGGCTTTGGGATGCGATCATGGATCCGGAGTCGCTGCTGGTCGAGCGCCTGCTCGACCGGAGCCTGCTGCAGCCCGGCGAGGCGGGCGAGGGCGCCTGCGCAGAGGTGGTGCGCGCCTACCGCGAAGCCTTGTCCAACCTGACGGTCACGCCGCGCCAGTTCGACTCGGTGCGGGCACAGTGGCGTTTACTGTCCACATTCTGCCGTGCCCGCCACGTCGCCAGCGGCCTCGCCGGCTGGCAACTGGCGGGTGATCGCCTGTTCGCGCTGGGCGACATGATCGACGACGCGCATGCGAGGAGCCAGGGATGAAACTGCACGCTTTCGTGGCCATGCCTTTCGGCAGCAAGCCGGGGCACGATGGTCAACTGATCGACTTCAATCGCGTCTACGCGGAGTACATTCGACCGGCGCTCGAGGCGGCCGGCCTCGAGGTCTTCCGCGCTGACGAAGAAGCCCGCGCCGGCGATATCCGGACCGACATGTTCCAGGAACTTCTGGTCGCCGACCTGGTTGTTGCCGACCTGACGCTCGACAACGCCAATGTCTGGTACGAGCTGGGCGTGCGGCATGCGTTGCGCGCGCGCGGCGTCGTCCTCGTGCAGGGACCGCGGCCGAACCAGCCATTCGACATCTACACCGATCGCAAGCTCAACTACTCGCTGGTCGACGGCGCTCCCGATCCGGCGAAACTGCCGGCCGAGCGCGACGCACTGACCGCGATGGTGCGCGCCAGCATGGCGAGCTCGACACGGCGGAAGGTGAGTCCGGTGTTCCAGTTGATTCCCAACCTCGAACAGCCGGAATGGCGCCGCTTGCTGCTTGCCGAGCGCAACGAGTTTTCCGATGCCTACGACAGCTGGTCGAGCCGCATGGAAGTCGCGCGCCAGAAAAACCGGCCGGGCGACATCCTGGTTCTCGCCGACGAGACGCCGATGCGCGCGCTGCACCTGGAAGCCAAGCGCAGCGCCGGCAACGCCCTGCTCAAGCTGAAGCAGGTCGAACTCGCTCTCGAACAGTTCGAGATGGCGCTTGAGCTGGACGGCGACGACAAGGCCAGTCGCGAGAAGCAGGCCATCTGTCTGGTCCTCCTGAATCGTTTCGAGGATGCTCGGGAATGGGTCAAGCAGCTCACCGACGACCACCCGCAGGACGCCGAATCCTGGGCGCTCGCCGGTCGGGTCGAGAAAGAGAGCTGGATTGCGCGCTGGCGTCAGCCAGGATTGTCGCCGGCCCAGATGCACGCCCTGGCAAGGGAGGAGAACGCGGCCCTTGGCGAGGCAATCGATCCCTATTACCAGGCTTTTGTCGCCGACCCGAGGCATCACTACTCGGGGATCAATGCGCTGACCTTGCAACTGCTGCGCCAGCACTGTGGTGGCGACGCGAGCCAGAGCGTGATCGACAACCTGATCGGCGGCGTGCTGTGGGCCAGCCTGACCGCCCAGGAGCGCAACCGCAAGGATTACTGGGCGCGCGCCAGCTACGCCGAACTGTGCCTGCTGGTCAATCCGCTCGACAGTGTCCGCAAGGAGTATGGCAACATGGTCGCGACCGCCAATCGCGACTGGTTTGCCCTCGACTCGAGTCGGCAGACCCTGACGCTGCTGCGCGATATCGACTTTCGCCCCGCCGAGACCGCCGCCGCGCTGGCCATCGTCGATCGCGAGATCGCGCGCAGCACGCCGCCTTTCGAGCCGCGGCAGGTGCTGCTGTTCAGCGGCCACATGATCGACGGCCCGGACCGGGTGCCGCCGCGCTTTCCGGCGGAACGGGAGGCTCTGGCGGCCGAGGGCATCGCCCAGGCGCTCGACCAGCTCGGCGCCGGGCCCGGCGACCTGGCGCTGGCGCAGGCCGCCAACGGTGGTGACCTGTTGTTCCTCGAAGCCTGCCGGGCACGCGGCGTCCGCCTGCAACTGCTGCTTCCCTTCGAGGAACCGGAGTTCATCGAACGTTCTATCCTTGTCGCCAGCAATGGCGAGCAGTGGCGCCAACGCTACTTTGCCGTGACCGCCGCTCTCGAGGTCGCGCCGCGGATCATGCCCGACGAACTGGGTCCCTTGCCGAAGAGCCTGCGTGGCGAGCCGGCGAACGCCTTTGAACGCTGCAATCTCTGGCTTTTGTACACGGCGCTGGCCTGGGGAGTTCGCAAGGTGCGTTTTGTCTGCTTGTGGAATGGTGGCGGCGGCGACGGGCCCGGCGGCACCGCGCACATGTACAACGAGGTGAAGCGCCGCACCGGACGGGTGACCTGGCTCGATACGCGCACCCTGTGGTGAGCGAGCCGCGCGCTTGGGCACGCGTGCGAAGCTGTACTCGCTAGAACGGCGCCGGGCAGCAGAACGCCATCGGCCGGGCCGTTTCGGGGTGCGCGAAGGCCAGGGACTCGGCGTGCAGCAGCAAGCGTGCGTCGGCACCGCAGGCGGCACCGCCAGCCTCGGCGTAGAGTCCGTCGCCGACGATGGGGTGACCGATCGCCAGCAGGTGCACGCGCAACTGGTGGGTGCGGCCCGTATCCGGCCACAGCGCCAGGCGCGTGGTGTTGGCGAACGGATCATGGCTCAGCACCTGGTAACGCGTCCGGGAAGGTTTGCCGGCCAGCCGGTCGACTTTCTGGCGCGGGCGATTGGGCCAGTCGGCAGCGAGCGGCAGGTCGATTTCGCCGCTGGCCAGCGGCGGCAATCCATTGACGACCGCTACATACCGCTTGTCGACCTGACGGTTGGCGAACTGTGTGCTCAGCCGTCGCTGCATCGCCTTGCCGCGTGCCAGGACGAGCAGGCCCGAGGTGGCCATGTCCAGGCGATGGACGATCAGCGCATCCGGGTATTCTGCCTGCACGCGTCGGGCGAGGCAGTCCTGCTTGTCCTCGCCACGGCCGGGAACCGAGAGCAGTCCCGCGGGCTTGTTCACCAACAGCAGGGCGGCGTCGCTGTAGACGACGCCTTGCCCCGCGTTCCTTGGGGTCGCATGCTCAAAGGCAGGGAGGAATGACGCGTCTTGACGGGTCACGGTGACAGAGGGTTTAGCGGCGAATTCTATCGCTGGCGAAAATTACAGGGCCAAGTCCTGGCGCCGCAGCCGATCGAATCGATCGGCCAACGCGAGTGCGTTGGCGAGTATTATCGCTGTCCTAGCCGGTGACGCATAGTGCGGCTGGCCGGTGACAGTTGCTCGGGGACAGCATCTCGCATATGTCGAATGATTTGACATCCAGCGATCTTCACCTACAATACCTCTACTGGGATCATTGGAACTTGGTCCAAGAAGCCGGCCGTCTGGGCCAACTCGCCAACGCCCGTTTCGACGCTCCTGGTGCGGCAGGTAAGCACGCTGTCCATCGGATCATCTTCAGGCCATTCGCATGACAGGTAACCCTTTTGCACCGCCGAGCGCAATTGTCGCGGATGTTGGTTCGGCTCAAGTGCTGAGTTCAAAGCCGCCGTTCTTCGCAGTCTCTTTGCTGAAGTTGGTCGTCTTGTCTATCTGCACGTTCGGCATCTACGAGCTCTATTGGTTCTACAAGAACTGGCAGCTGATCAAGGACCGGGAGGGTAGCACCATATCGCCGGCACTACGTGCGGTCTTCGCGGTGTTCTTCTGCTACCAGTGTCTTGCCCGAATTGGCGACTTCGCAACCCCCGCATTGGCAAAGTCAAGACTGGCCGCTGGCCCGCTCGCGGTGGGCTGGATTCTCACCACGTTGCTAAACCGGCTTCCTGGGGGGTACGGGCTGGCTGCGCTATTGGCCGTTGCCTTCCTCGTTCCTGTGCAAAGCCGCGCCAACCAAATCAACGAGGCGGTCAGTCCTGGCCATGATCCGAACAGCCGCTTCACTTTCTGGAATTGGGTTCTCGTCGTCTGTGGCTTGATCTTGGTCCCGCTGGCCGTTGTTGGCACGTTCGTTACGCCAACCTGATTCTTGAGCGTTTCCTGGAGTGGCACCTGGCCGGCAGCGAGAGATGGCCCGTCAGTTTGCGAAAACCTGACGGACTGCTTTGCCGCCAAGCCATCAGCTCTTGTCGCTCCAGGACTGCGGGACCACTTCCGTGCCTATGGTATGACCAACTTGGCGCTGACCAGGTCGTCGAGATCGTTGTTCGTCCGGCAGGAGGGGGGCTGGGCTCTTCACAGGCGTACGCACCTTGAGGGGAGAGTTTGTGACATCCACTGGCGAGCGTAAAGATGTGTCGTGCAAGCTGATTGAGAGTCGTACGACAGGTGCGAAGCGACAACTGTTGATCGAGCGAAGGTAAAGCGTGGTGTCGCCGAACAGGGTTGGGGGCTGTGCGAGGCGCGCCTATAGCCAACCGTCGGTGAGTCATGCTGGCGCGTTGCCTTCGCGAACGGTTCGCAGCGCTGCGGACAAAGCGTGACGCAGATTGACCAAGGCTTGGGGCGGTGGTGACCTTGTGGCATTCTCGCGTACTGGTCAGCACAGCGCCCGGAATCCCCTGAACTGCGAACCAGACAGCCAACCCGACTGCGTCAGCGTGCCGGCACAGTTACTGAGGAGAACATCGGATGAGTATCACCATTCCCCCCTTGACGACTATCGCCATCGAACTCGCGGAAGGTATCGCCGAGATCCGGCTGAATCGTCCCGAGCGTTCGAACGCGATGAACGAAGCGATGTGGCAGGAACTGCGCACGGCGTTCAACTGGGCGGACGCGACAGCCGAGGCGCGCGTCGCGATTCTCAGCGGCGGCGGGCGGAACTTCTGTGCCGGTATCGATCTGGCGATGCTGGCGGGGGTCGGCCAGGCGGTCGCGCATCGCGACCCGGCACGCAGCCGCGAGGCACTGCGCCGGCTGATCCTCGATCTCCAGGATTGCCTGTCGACGGTCGAGCGTTGCCGCAAGCCGGTACTGGCGGCGATTCAGGGTGCCTGCATCGGTGGCGCGATCGATCTGGTGACTTGCTGCGACATGCGCTACGCAGCGGCTGAGGTGCAGTTCTCGGTGCGCGAGATCGATGTCGGGATGACCGCCGACGTCGGCACCTTGCAGCGTCTGCCGCGGCTCATCCCGGATGGCCTTGCGCGCGAACTGGCCTACACCGGCCGCAGCGTCGATGGCGCCGAGGCGAAGGTGATCGGGCTCGTCAATCAGGTCTACGCGACCCCCGAGGCGCTGCTCGATGGGGTTCGCACGATCGCGCGCCGCATCGCCGCGAAATCGCCGCTGGCCATCCGCGGCACCAAGGAAATGCTCAACTACGGCCGCGATCATTCGGTGGCCGATGGGCTCAACTACATCGCCACCTGGAACGCGGCGATGCTGATGTCCGCAGACCTTGACGAAACGCTGGCGGCGATGCGCGAGCAGCGTCCGCCACGCTTCCTCGACTGACCGGCGTTGCCGGCCGGTATGGAGACATTTGTTCACCACGTTGAACTGGCCGCGCCGCTCTTCGTCCTGGTGCTCGTCGGCTATGTGTTGATGCGCGGATTCGCCTGGCCGCAGGCGATGTCCGACAACCTGTCGCGCTTCGTCTTCTCGGTCGCCCTGCCGGCGATGCTGTTTCGCCTGATGAGCGACTTTTCGCAGCTGCCGCCGGTCGATGCACGGCTGTTGATCGCCTTCTTCGGTGGCTGCCTGATCGTCTTCGTGCTTGGCCGTCTGCTCGCCTGGAAGGTGTTTGCGCTGGACGGCGTCGGGCAATCGGTCTTTGCCCTGGGCGGGGTGTTCTCGAACAACGTGCTGCTCGGTCTGCCGCTGGCGAAGATCGCCCTCGGCGATGCGGCGGTTCCGTCGGTGGCGCTGGTGCTGGTCTTCAACGCGCTGATCCTGTGGACGCTGCTGACGGTGTCGATCGAGTGGGCGCAGCATGGCAGCTTCTCGCTGCAGGGTTTCGCCCAGACGGCACGCGGCGTGCTGACCAATCCGATCGTTGCCGCCATCCTCGCGGGAACGCTGTTCGGCCTGACCGGCGCGCCGCTGCCCGCTCTCGTCGCGCTGCCGCTGGCCATGGTCGGCCAGGCGGCGGCGCCGATGGCGCTGGTTGCTCTCGGCATGGGACTCGCCGAATACGGGGTGCGTGACGGCTGGCGGATCAGCGTCGCCATCACGCTGATGAAGCTGATCGTCCAGCCGCTGGTCGTCTGGCTGCTGGCGCGTCTGATCGGCCTGCCGCCGATGGAAACGCGGGTCGTCGTTCTGCTGGCGTCGCTGGCGGTCGGCGTCAACGTCTACCTGATGTCCCGCCAGTTCAACACCCTCGAGGCGCCGGTGGCGAGCAGTCTGGTGCTGTCGACGGCGCTGGCGGCGCTGACGACGCCGTTGGCGATGGCACTGACGGGGGCTTGACTTGCGGGCGGGGTGGTCAGGGTTTGGAGACCGTTCGGCGTCATCAGGGCAGGGCGTTGGGTTACGCCCTGCGGGCTAACCCAACCTACGGCTGATCGGTTGGCACTCAGTCTCCGCGACGGCCGCCGGCGATGGCGCGCAGGAATTCGTTGCGCCACTGCGGCGACGACTCGAACTCGCCGACGAAGGACTGGGTGATCACTCGCTCGTCGCCGCGGCGGTCTTCGCCGAGCAGGAGACACAACTGCTCGGCCTCGACGACGCAGGCGGCACCGCGTGCCTTGCCATGTTGCATGAGCGCTTCGGCGATATCGCGCGTCATCCATTCCTGGTAGGTGAAGCGGTGGCCGACGGCATCGACCAGGCGGGCGATCCGGCCGAAGCCGTGCAGCCGGCCGCCGGGCAGGTAGGCGACGTGGGCGAGGCCGCGAAAAGGGACCAGATGGTGCGGGCAGACACCGTGTACGGCGATGCCGCGGACGACGACCATGTCGCCGCGGTGGTCGGCGAAGCCATCGCCGAGCGCGGCGGCCGGGTCAAGGTCGTAGCCGCCGAGCAGGCGGCTTTGCCAGAGTTCGCGGACGCGTTGCGGCGTCCGCCCCATGTGCGCGGCATCGGGCGCCACGCCGCAGGCGGCGAGCAGATCGCCAATGGCTTGCTCGAAGGCGGCCGCGTCGAAAGCGCGTCGGCGCGGGATGCCGATGTCGCCTTGCCGGGGGGCAGGGGGTTCGTGGCGGCTGCAGTCGGACATGACAGGATTCCAGATGACGGCGTCGGGGTTCTTCATGATACACGTGCCTGCGGAGGGGCCGTACCGCTACGCGCCGGTTGCGCAGGGATACTCGAGAATGCCCCGGCGTATCGCGATTTCCTTGCACGTGGCAAGCCATGCGCGCGTGTGATGAGCGATAATGCCGGACTCGGGGATCGCGGTGATCACCTTTCGGGCAAGCTGAGGGCGCTTGCTCGGGTCGGGAAGGACATGAATGAAGCGCGTTGATGATTTCCGCCTGCAGTTCGGCAAGAAGGAACTGGTGCCGATCGTGATCGGCGGCATGGGCGTCGATATCTCGACCGCCGAGTTGGCGCTCGAGGCGGCTCGGCTCGGCGGCGTCGGACACATCTCCGATGCCATGGTGAATACCGTTGCCGACCGGCGTTTCAACGCCAAGTTCGTCAAGGACAAGCTCAGGCAATACAAGTTCAACGTCGCCAATACCGACAAGTCGATGGTTCGCTTCGATCTCGGGCAACTCGCCGAGGCGACGGCGATGCACGTCGGTCGGACGATGGAGGCGAAACGCGGCGAAGGCCTGATCTTCGTCAACTGCATGGAAAAACTGACCATGAACGCGCCGCGCGAAACGCTGCGCGTACGCATGTCGGCGGCGCTCGATGCCGGGATCGATGGCATCACGCTGGCTGCCGGTCTACACCTCGGCTCGTTCGCCCTGATCGAGGACCATCCGCGCTTCCGCGACGCCAAGCTGGGCATCATCGTTTCGTCACTGCGTGCGCTGCAACTCTTCCTGCGCAAGACGGCGCGCTGCAATCGCCTGCCCGATTACGTCGTGGTGGAAGGCCCGCTGGCCGGGGGACACCTCGGTTTCGGCATGGATTGGCAGCAGTATGACCTGGCGACCATCTTCGGCGAGATCCACCGTTACCTGACCGCCGAGCAACTCGCCATTCCGCTGATTCCCGCCGGCGGGATCTTCACGGGCAGCGACGCGGTATCCTTCCTGGAGCAGGGAGCGGGCGCCGTGCAGGTGGCGACGCGCTTCACCGTGTCGCGCGAGTGCGGTCTGCCTCAGGACGTCAAGCAGCACTACTTCGCGGCGACCGAAGACGAGATCGAGGTGAACCAGATTTCGCCGACCGGCTACCCGATGCGCATGCTCAGCAGTAGCCCGGCGATCGGCGACGGTATTCGTCCGAACTGCGAGGCCTACGGTTATCTGCTGGACAGCAACGGCAGCTGTTCCTACATCACGGCCTACAATCGCGAGGTCGCGGCCCATCCCGGCGTCAAGCGAATCTCGGTCAAGGACAAGACCTGCCTGTGCACGCAGATGCGCAATTTCGACTGCTGGACCTGCGGCCATTACGCCTATCGTCTCAAGGATACGTCGCGGCGCCTGCCCGACGGTAGCTGGCAGTTGCTGAATGCCGAGCACATCTTTCACGACTACCAGTTCAGCACCGACGGCAAGATACTGCCGCCACCGGGCTAGCGCGCTTGCCGCCGGGCACTGCCGCGCGCTGCACGAGGCCCTAGCCGATGCTCAGTTATCGTCATGGCTTCCACGCCGGCAACCACGCCGACGTCATCAAGCATGTGCTGCTCGTGCAGTTGACGCGCTACCTGGGTCAGAAGGACAAGCCCTTCTGGTTCATCGACACGCACGCCGGCGCTGGTCGCTATGCGCTGGATTCGGCGCAGGCCAGCAAGCTGGCCGAGCATCGCGAGGGCATCGGCCGTCTGTGGCAGCGTCGCGATCTGCCGGCAGCGGTGGAGGAGTATGTCGAGCTGGTGCGTCGCTTCAATCCGGACGGCCGCCTGCAGATTTACCCGGGTTCGCCTGCACTGGCGCTGGAAACGCTGCGTGCGGACGATCGGCTGCGCTTGTACGAACTGCACAGCCGGGACGTGCTGCGCCTGCGCGAGAACTTCGCCGCGCATGCCAGGCAGGTGATCGTCGAGGCGGCCGATGGTTTTTCCGCGCTCAAGGCGCTGCTGCCGCCGCCACCCCGACGCGCGCTGGTGCTGATCGACCCGGCGTATGAGGAGAAGCGCGACTACGAACGGGTCGTCCTGGCGCTGAAGGATAGCCTGGCGCGTTTCCCGGGCGGCACCTACCTGCTCTGGTACCCCCGGTTGACCCGGCTCGAAGCGCACGAACTGCCGCAGCGCCTGAAGCGCCTGCCGGCGAAGAGCTGGCTGCACGTCACTCTGCAGGTCAGGAAACCAGCGGCTGACGGATTTGGCATGCACGGTAGCGGCCTGTTCGTGATCAATCCCGCATGGACCCTGCTGGCGACGCTGCAGGAAGTGATGCCTTTCCTGGTGCAGGCTCTCGGCGTCGACGAGGGCGCCGGCTTCAGTCTCGAGAGCCAGGAGCCCTGAAAGGCGCGTGATTCGGACGGCACGGCCGTCGCTGTCGCGTCGTCCGCCGATTCAGGGCCCGTGCCGCTTGCCGTCGGCGGTGGCTGAATACTTCCGGCTCGATCCGTAGCTCGTCTCGACCGGGTATCGTTCGGCATTTCTAGCCAGTTTCGCGCGCGCTGCGGCTTCCAGGTCGATGCCGGCCCTGTCGGCAATCAGCAGCAGGTAGATCAGGACGTCGGCGCATTCGTCGCACAAGGCCGCATGCGCCTCGGCGTTGCTGGCCAGCGCCGCCATCTCCATCTCCATCTCCGTATCGTTCTTCCACTGCGTCAGTTCGAGCAGTTCGCCAGCCTCGAGATTCAAGGAGACGATCAGGTTGCGCAAGGTGTGGAATTGAGCCCAGTCGCGCTCGTCACGAAAGGCGAGCACCTGCGCGGTGAGATCGGCAAGCAGGCTCATCGCATCAGGCGAAGAAACGTGTCTGGGCCGTGTCGCCAAGCGGCATGCCGGTAGCCTGCGCGCGCGCGAGAAGTTCCCAGTAGTAGCGGTAGGAGGCGCGATCGTGCAGTTGCCCGTGGTACTGGATCGGTCCCCAGTCGCAGTCCTGGGCGGCGATGAGGATTGCGCTGGCCGCCTCGACCTCGGAAAAATCGGGACGCATGGCTTCGACGATCGGCAGGATCTGCTTCGGATGAATGCTCCACATGCGCAGGAAGCCGAATTCATTGCGTGCCCGCTCGGCGTTGCGGCGGATGACGTCGAGATCCCTGAGTTCGGTCGTGACGTTGTGCGACGGCACGACGCCGTTGGCAAGCGCCGCGGCGGCGATTTCACATTTTGCGCGGACAACCAGCGGGTGCTCGAACTGTCCCGGGCTGAGCATGGCCGAGCCCGGGATGGCGCCGTGGTGGCCGCTGACGAAATCCATGAGTCCGAAATCGAGCGATTCGACCTCCGGCATGGCGGCTATTTCCCATACCGCACGCAAGGCGCCGTGGGTCTCGATCAGGACATGTACCGGGATGGAGCGAGTGAGTCCGGCGGCCACGCTGGCGCGGCGCAGTTCGCGCAGCTGGACCCGCACGTCGTCGCTGCCACTGACCTTGGGCAGCGTCACGAAGGCCAATCGCTGGCCGGCGCGCCCGACGATGATCTCGATGTCCTGTTGCCAGGCCGGATGCGCGATGTCGTGGATGCGCGCACCGACGCGCCCGTGCCGATTGGCGTCGGACATCACGAAGTCGGCGACCATCTCGGCGTGCTGCCGGTCGGCGCCTGCCGGCGCGCCATCTTCGCAGTCACAGGTGATGTCGAAGATCGGGCCCAGCTCGGCTTGCAACTGGAGCGCCTTGCTGATGAGTTTTTCGGAGCCCGCATAGTGGTCTACCGCGGGCATCATGGGAAACGGTTTCTCGCCTGCGAACAGGACCTGACTGGGATGGCGCACGGGATTCTCCATGGCGGGGGTTTACGGGAAGGCGACATTCTACTGCCGGCCCGGCGTCGCTGACCGGCAAGAAAAAGCCGCGGGCAGGCCGCGGCTCGCGAAACGTCGGCGGGGCCGACTACAGCATGTGCTTGACGGCGTCCTGCTCGTCGGTCAACTCCTTGAGCGTCTTGTTCATCTTGTCGCGCGAGTAGTCGTCGATCTCGATCCCCTGGATGATCTTGAACGAGCCGCCCTTGCACTCGCAGGGGAAGCCGAAAACGATGCCGGCCGGGATGCCGTAGGAACCGTCGGAGGGAACGCCCATGGTGACCCATTCGTCGGAACCGAGAACCCAGTCGCGCATGTGGTCGATGGCGGCGTTGGCGGCGGAAGCGGCGGACGAAAGGCCGCGCGCATCGATGATCGCGGCGCCGCGCTTGCCGACGGTCGGCAGGAAGACGTCGTTGTTCCAGACGGCATCATTGATCAGCGCCTTGACGTTGTCGCCGTTCGACGTGCAGTTGCGGTAGTCGGCGTACATCGTCGGCGAGTGGTTGCCCCAGACGACGAGCTGCTTGAAGCTGGCGACCGGGCGACCGGTCTTGTTGGCGAGTTGCGACAGTGCGCGGTTGTGATCCAGGCGCAGCATGCCGTGGTAGTTGGCGGGGTTGGTGCGGCCGACCTTCTTCGCCGCCGAGCCGGCAATCAGCGCGTTCGTGTTGCAGGGGTTGCCAACGACGAGAACGCGGACGTTTTCGCTGGCATTCTCGGCAATCGCCTTGCCCTGAACGGTAAAGATGGCGCCGTTGGCGGTCAGCAGGTCGGCCCGCTCCATGCCGGGACCGCGCGGACGCGCGCCGACCAGCAGGCAGACATCGGCACCCTTGAAGGCGAGGTTCGGATCGTCGGTGGCGAACATGCCGGCGAGCAGCGGGAAGGCGCAGTCTTCGAGTTCCATCATGACGCCCTGGCAGGCCTTCTGGGCTTGCGGCAGGTCGAGCAACTGGAGGATGACCGGCTGGTCGCGGCCGAGCATTTCACCGGAGGCGATCCGGAAAAGCAGGCTGTAACCGATTTGACCGGCGGCGCCGGTCACCGCGACGCGCATGGGGGCTTTGGACATGATGCGGCTCCTGTCGTTAGTGGTTGGTGTTGAGCAAAAAAGGGGCGGAAAGCCATTGGTAACGCCCCGCAAGCCGTGCTCGGAGGGGGCAGCAAACCGCCAGAATGATACGAGCTAACGGCGGGAAGTGTCAAATGTATCTTATGTCTTATATATGATATTTTTTTGGGGATACAGGATGGACGCCGACGCGAAACTGTGCTGAAATGACGCTCCATGAACCGGTCTTCGTCATTGCATTCTCCGACCTTCAGTCCGCTGTACCGGCAGATCAAGGATTTGATCATGCGCCATCTGGCGTCCGGCGAATGGGGTCCCGGTGACCCGATCCCGAGCGAGTCGGAGCTGGCCAGTCGGTTCGGCGTGAGTCAGGGAACGGTACGCAAGGCCATCGACGAGATGGCTGCCGAGAATCTCCTGGTTCGCCAGCAGGGCAAAGGCACCTTTGTCGCTACCCACAAGGATCCGGGTTCCTATTTTCGCTTCCTGCGCCTGGTTCCGAACGACGGCGAGAGCCGCCTCACCCAGAGCATTCCTCTGGAATGCTGGCGGGCGAAGGCCGGCGCCGATGTTGCGAGAACACTCGCCCTCGAGCCCGGCGCGGCGATCATCATTCTGCGACGGCTGTTGAAACTCGGCGAAGAGCCGGTGGTTTTCGACGAAATCTATTTGCCGAGCGAACTCTTTCCCGATCTGTCGCTGGAGATCCTGCGCTCGGGCGAGTCGCTGTACAGCCTTTTCGAAACCCGCTATGGCGTACGCATGATCCGCGCGGACGAACGCCTGCGAGCCATTTCCGCCGACCGGGTGAGTTCCGAACTGCTGCAGATCGCCGAGGGAAGTCCCTTGCTGCTCGTCGAGCGAGTGACCTTCACCTATGGCAACAAGCCGGTGGAATGGCGCCGGGGCTATTACTCGACACGCAACTATCATTATCACAATCAGCTAGGGTGAAGTGTCGGAAGACGCTGGGCAAGGAAGTCAGGGGCGCTCGGATGGTTTATAATCGAGCGTGGTTTTGCAGGGGTCGGGCGGCACGGATTCGGCCGCATTACACATGAGGGATGACGTTCATGGCAGAGATGGCAATCAAGAAAAGGCGTCCAAAGAACTTGGACTTGCCGACTATCAGGCTACCCCTTCCGGGTATCCTATCAATCCTCCACCGGGTCAGCGGGGCAGGGCTTTTCCTGATGCTACCGGTGCTGCTATGGCTGTTCCAGGGCAGCCTGGCTTCCAGCGAGACCTTCGCCGCCGTCAAGGGCGTGGTCGGGCATCCGGTAGCCAAGATCGTCCTGCTCGGCCTGATCTGGTTCTACATGCACCACTTCTGCGCCGGCATTCGCTACCTGCTGCTTGATCTGCACAAGGGGATTGAACTCGAGGCGGCGCGCTTGTCGAGCAAGATCGTTTTCGCGGTCAGCATCGCCCTGACCCTGATCATCGGAGCCAAAGTGCTATGGTAAATCGTATTCTCGTCGGGGCCCACTATGGGCTCAAGGACTGGATCATCCAGCGGGCCACCGCCATCATCATGGCGATTTACACGGTCATCTTCCTGGTCGTCGCAGGCGCTGTCGCGCCCGATTCCTTCGAGGCGTGGCGTGGTATTTTCGCCAATGGTTTCATGAAGTTCGCCACCTTCCTGTTTTTTATCAGCGTCTTCTACCACGCCTGGATCGGTGTTCGCGACATCTGGATGGACTACATCAAGCCGGCTGGCCTGCGCCTGCTGATGATGATTGTGACGGTTGCGGTGCTGGTCGGTTACGCCGGCTGGGCAGTTCAGATTCTGTGGAGAATGTAAGTGAGCAAACTAACCATTCCAGTACGCAAGTTCGATGCAGTCATTGTTGGCGCCGGCGGCTCCGGCCTGCGGGCAGCGATCCAGTTGTCCGAGGCGGGTCTGAAGACGGCTGTGCTGTCGAAAGTCTTTCCCACCCGGTCGCATACCGTCGCCGCGCAGGGGGGCGTGTCTGCCTCGCTCGGTAACTCCGAGGAGGACCACTGGCATTGGCACATGTACGACACGGTCAAGGGTTCCGACTGGCTCGGCGACCAGGACGCGATCGAATACATGTGTCGCAAGGCCCCCGAGGTCGTCGTCGAACTGGAGCATTTCGGCATGCCTTTCGACCGTACCGACGAAGGCAAGATCTACCAGCGTCCGTTTGGCGGGCACATGTCGAACTTCGGCGAGAAACCGGTTCGTCGAGCCTGTGCCGCGGCCGACCGTACCGGCCACGCCATGCTGCACGCCCTCTACCAGCGCAACGTACGCGCCAACACGCAGTTCTTCGTCGAGTGGATGGCGCTCGACCTGATCCGCGACGACAGCGGCCAGGTGCTTGGGGTGATCGCCCTGGAAATGGAGACCGGTGAAGTCGTCGCCTTTCACAGCAAGGCGACCGTCTTCGCCACCGGTGGTGCCGGCCGTATCTTCTATTCGTCGACCAATGCCTTCATCAATACGGGTGACGGTCTCGGGATGGCGGCACGCGCCGGCATCCCGCTCGAGGACATGGAGTTCTGGCAGTTCCACCCGACCGGTGTGGCCGGCGCCGGGGTGTTGATCACCGAAGGCGTGCGGGGTGAAGGCGGCATTCTGCGCAACTCGACCAATGAACGCTTCATGGAGCGTTATGCGCCGAACGCCAAGGATTTGGCGTCGCGCGACGTCGTTTCCCGGGCGATGGTCACCGAGATCAACGAGGGCCGCGGTTGCGGGCCCAACAAGGACTTCGTCCTCCTCGACATCACCCACCTCGATCCGGCAACGATCATGAAGCGCCTGCCGGGAATCCGCGAGATCTCGATCCAGTTCGCCGGTATCGATCCGATCAAGGCGCCGATTCCGGTGGTGCCGACCTGTCACTACCAGATGGGCGGTGTGCCGACCAACTACAAGGGTCAGGTCGTCGCTGACGACGGCACTCCGATCCGCGGCTTCTATGCCGCTGGCGAAGTCGCCTGCGCGTCGGTGCACGGTGCCAATCGTTTGGGGACCAACTCGCTGCTTGACCTGCTGGTTTTTGGTAAGGCCTCGGGCGATTCGGTCATCGAGGATGTGAAGTCGGGCACGATCGGGCTCAAGGAACTGCCGGCGAACTTCGCCGATTTCACGCTGGCACGTCTGAACCGACTGAATACGCAGACCGGCGGCGCCAACGTCAACGAGACCCGTCTCGAGCTGCAGCGGACGATGCAGAAGCACTGTGGCGTCTTCCGCTTCAAGGACATGCTGATCGAAGGCGTTGCGAAGATCGTCGAGATCGAGAAGGCGGTCGCCAGGACCGAGATCAAGGACAAGTCGCAGGTCTGGAACACGGCGCGCGTCGAAGCTCTTGAGCTCGACAACCTGATCGAAGTCGCCAAGGCGACGATGGTTTCTGCCGAGGCGCGCAAGGAGTCGCGCGGCGCCCACGTGCGCGACGACGCGCCGGACACGGCGGCCAATCCGAATGGCCGCGACGACGTTGGCTGGCACAAGCACACGTTGTGGCACCGCGAGGGCAGCGCTCTGAGCTACAAGCCGGTCATCATGACCCCGCTGTCCGTTGAAACCATCGCGTTGAAGACGCGCTCTTACTGATCGTGCGTTAAGGAGTCAATGAACATGACCACCAGTACCATGCAGTTCAAGATCTATCGCTACGATCCCGACAAGGACAACGCGCCCTACATGCAGGACATTTCGGTCGAAGTCGATTTTGCGATCGATCGCAAGTTGCTTGACATACTCACGCGGCTCAAGGCGAAGGACGATTCGCTGGCTTATCGCCGATCGTGCCGCGAAGGCATCTGCGGATCGGATGCGATGAACATCAACGGCAAGAACGGGCTTGCCTGTCTCACCGAGATCAAGGACCTCAAGCAGCCGGTCGTGCTGCGACCGCTGCCTGGCCTGCCGGTGATCCGCGATCTGATCGTCGACATGACCCAGTTCTTCAAGCAGTACCATTCGATCAAGCCTTACCTGATCAACGAGGGGCCGCGTCCCGACCGCGAGCGACTGCAGTCGCCCGAGGAGCGCGAGGAACTCAACGGCCTCTACGAGTGCATTCTGTGTGCCTGCTGCTCGACCTCGTGCCCCTCGTTCTGGTGGAATCCGGACAAGTTCGTCGGTCCGGCCGGTCTCCTGAACGCTTACCGTTTCATTGCCGACACGCGTGACGAGGCCACCAACGAACGTCTCGACGATCTCGAGGACCCCTATCGTCTGTTCCGCTGTCATAGCATCATGAATTGCGTCGATGTCTGTCCGAAGGGTCTGAACCCAACCCGGGCGATCGGTAAGATCAAAGAGATGATGGTCCGTCGCGCGATCTGATGGAGGAAAGAGAAAAACTCAACCGCCTGCGCTGGCGCTGTACTCGCCGCGCCATGCTGGAAATGGACCTGCTGTTGGGGGAGTTCCTCGATCGGCTTTATCCGAGCTTGACTCCCCCGCAGGCAGACGCCTTTGTTATCCTGGCCGACATGGAGGATCTTGAGCTGTGGCCGCTGGTGAACGGTAGCCGGGAATCTTCCGACCCGGTGCAGGCCGAAGTCCTTGCGCTGTTGCGCGACGTAAGAGTTAAGTAAGGAAGCTGCCATAATCTGGCGGCCTCCTGTTCGCAGCTGTGACCTCACTACCTGAACGGGGATAAAACAATGACGGAACGTAAAGCAACTCTCATCATCGAAGGGAAGGCCCCTGTCGAGTTTCCAATCATGACGCCGACACATGGCAATGATTGCATCGACATTCGCACCCTGGGCGCCAAGACCGGTCTATTCACTTACGACTCCGGCTACCTGTCGACCGCGAGTTGCCGGTCGACGGTCACGTTCATTGACGGTGACAAGGGCGAACTGCTTTATCGTGGCTATCCGATCGAGCAACTGGCCGAGCAGTGCAACTTCCTCGAGGTAGCCTACCTGTTGTGGCATGGTGAATTGCCGACTCCCACCCAGAAGGTGAAGTTCGAGCGGAACATCAAGGATCACACGATGGTGCACGAGCAACTGGTGAAGTTCTACCAGGGCTTTCGTCGCGACGCGCACCCGATGGCCGTGCTGGTGGGTGTGGTCGGCGCCCTCTCGGCGTTCTACCATGAGGCCGAGGACTTTTCGGACCTCGAGCACCAGAACATCAGTTTCAACCGCATCGTCGCCAAGCTGCCGACGATCGTCGCCATGGCCTACAAGTACCACCGCGGCGAGCCGTTCATCTACCCGCGCAACGATCTCGACTACACGGCCAACTTCATGCACATGATGTTCGGCACGCCGTGTGAGGAGTACAAGCCGAATCCGGTGCTGGTGCATGCCCTGGACACCATCTTCACGCTGCATGCCGATCATGAGCAGAACGCGTCGACCTCGACGGTGCGTCTGTCGGGTTCGTCCGGCGCCAATCCCTACGCCTGTATCTCGGCGGGCATCGCCTGTCTGTGGGGTCCCGCGCATGGTGGCGCCAACGAGGCCTGCCTGCAGATGCTCGAAGAGATCCACGATGTCTCGCGCGTCGGCACGTACATCACGCGAGCCAAGGACAAGAACGACGACTTCAAGCTGATGGGCTTCGGCCATCGTGTGTACAAGAACTTCGATCCACGTGCCACGCTGATGCGCAAGGTGTGCAACGAGGTTCTTCAGGAACTCGGGCTGGAGAACGATCGCCTGTTCAAACTGGCGATGGAACTCGAAAAGATCGCCCTCGAGGACGACTACTTCATCGAGAAGAAGCTCTACCCGAACGTCGATTTCTATTCCGGGATCGTCCAGAAGGCCTTGGGCATCCCGACCACGATGTTCACCTGCATCTTCGCGTTGGCCCGTACCGTCGGCTGGATGACGCAATGGGAGGAGATGATCAACGACCCGGAGTACAAGATTGGTCGTCCGCGTCAGCTCTATATCGGCACCGCCAGGCGCGATGTGATTCCTGTCGACCAGCGATAGGCCGGCGGACTCCAAAGGGCGGCAGACAGGTGCCGCCCTTTTTTCATTCTGTGGCGCTTGGGCCCACAGGTTTTGTCGATTCGAACCAGGACCGTGACGACAGGTAACTGCCATGATGAATCAGCTTTTTGGTAACTCCCTCCTCTTTGGTGGCAACGCGCCCTTCGTCGAGGAGTTGTACGAAAACTATCTCGACAATCCCGGTTCCGTTTCCGAGCAGTGGCGCGACTACTTCGACAAGCTGGCGCAACTGCCGGGTTACGTCGCCCGTGATGTGCCGCATCTGCCGGTGATCAACGCCTTCGCCGAGCAGGCGAGGAAAGGAGGCTACCGGGCCGCGGCCGTGGCACCGGTGGACGACAGGAAGCAGGTGAGCGTCCTGCAGATGATCACCGCCTACCGCTTCATCGGCGATCGCTGGGCCAACCTCGATCCGCTCAAGCGCACCCCGCGCTCGGATGTCCCGCAGCTCGATCCAGCCTACTACGGGTTCTCCGATGCCGACCTGAACACAGTGTTCAACGCCGGTTCGTTCAAGGGTACGCCCGACCACGCGACCTTCGGCCAGATATACGACGCGCTGAAGGCGACGTATTGCGGCTCGATTGGCGTCGAGTACATGTACATCAGCACTGTTGCCGAAAAACGCTGGATTCAGGATCGTCTGGAACGAATCCACTCGAAGCCAAGCTACACGGCCGACGAGCGGAAGCGGATGCTCGAACGTCTGACTGCTGCCGAAACACTCGAACGCTACCTGCATACGCGCTACGTTGGCCAGAAACGCTTCTCGCTGGAAGGCGGCGAATCGCTGATCGTCTCGATGGACGAACTGATTCGCGTCGCCGGCGCTGGTGGGGTCGATGAGATCGTTGTCGGCATGGCTCATCGTGGCCGCCTGAATGTGCTCGTGAATACGCTTGGCAAGGAGCCGGCGATGCTCTTCGACGAGTTCGAAGGCAAGAAGGCGCAGGACCTGACCGCTGGCGATGTCAAGTATCACATGGGCTATTCGTCAGACGTGTCCACGCCGGGAGGACCATGCCACCTGACACTGGCTTTCAACCCGTCGCACCTTGAAATCGTCAACCCGGTGGTCGTCGGCTCGGTCTATTCGCGCCAGCGGCGGCGTGGCGAGAACGGCAAGGACAAGGTGCTGGCTGTCCTCATTCACGGCGACGCGGCGGTCGCTGGCCAGGGCGTCAACCAGGAGATGCTCAACTTTGGGCAGACGCGTGGCTATGGCGTTGGCGGCACCGTGCATATCGTCGTCAATAACCAGATCGGATTCACCACGTCGGACCCGCGCGACTATCGTTCGTCGCTGTACTGCACTGACATCTTCAAGATGGCCGAAGCCCCGATCTTCCACGTCAATGGCGACGACCCGGAAGCCGTGGCGCTGGTCACCAGCATTGCCGTCGAGTACCGCAAGACCTTCAAGAAGGACGTGGTGGTCGACATCGTCTGCTATCGCAAGCTCGGCCACAACGAGCAGGACGAGCCGATGGTCACGCAACCGCTGATGTACAAGAAGATTCAGCAGCATCCCGGTACGCGCAAGCTCTACGCCGACAAGCTGGTCGCCGAAGGCGTCCTTGCCGTCGAGGGTCCGGAGGAGATCATCGCCGATTATCGCGCCCACCTGGACCGCGGCGAACTGCTCTATAACCCGGTTCTCGCCGGCTACAAGCACCCCATGACGATCGACTGGACGCCATTCGTCTCGCCGCAGTACATCGAGAACTGCGATACCAAGGTGCCGATCGGCGAACTGCAGCGCCTGGCCGAGCGGCTCACGACGTTGCCGGAGAACTTCACACTGCACAGCCGGGTCAAGAAGATCATCGACGACCGTCGCCAGATGGGCGAAGGAAAACTCCCCGTCGACTGGGGAATGGCGGAAAACCTCGCCTATGCGTCGCTGCTCGTCTCCGGTTACGGTGTCCGCATTTCCGGCGAAGACGTTGGTCGCAGCACCTTCTTCCACCGCCACGCGGCCCTACACGATCAGAACCGCGAGCACTGGGATTCGGGTACCTATCATCCGTTGAAGCACCTGCAGGAAAGGCAGGGCGGCTTCCAGTGCTTCGACTCCGTACTCTCCGAGGAAGCCGTCCTGGCTTTCGAGTATGGCTACACCTCGGCCAATCCGTACGAACTGGTAGTCTGGGAGGCACAGTTCGGCGACTTCGCCAACGGTGCGCAGGTGGTCATCGACCAGTTCATCGCTTCTGGCGAAGCCAAGTGGGGTCGTGCCAGCGGGCTCGTCCTGCTGCTGCCGCATGGCTACGAAGGGCAGGGGCCCGAGCACTCGTCGGCGCGGATCGAGCGCTACATGCAGTTGTGTGCCGAAATGAACATGGAAGTCTGCCAGCCGTCGACACCGGCGCAGGTCTTCCACATGCTGCGTCGGCAGGGGGTCCGCAACCAGCGCAAACCATTGATCGTCTTTTCGCCGAAGTCACTGCTTCGCCACAAGGACGCGACCTCCACACTGGAAGAACTGAGCGACGGCGAATTCCAGCGCGTGATCGGTGAAGTCGAGCCAATCAACCCCAAGAAGGTTACGCGTGTCGTGTTCTGTTCGGGCAAGGTGTACTATGAGCTGGTCGCCGCGCGACACGAGAAGAAGATCGCCCACATCGCGATCGCCCGGCTCGAACAGTTCTACCCGTTCCCGCAGGAGTCTTTCCAGGAGGAACTGGCGAAGTACCCGAAGGCCACCGAGGTCGTCTGGTGTCAGGAAGAGCCACGCAACCAGGGCGCCTGGTACTGGATCGCCTCGCGTCAGCACCTGTCGCGCTCGCTCAGTGACAAGCAGCATTTGCTGCTCGTTTCCCGTCCCGCCTCGGCTTCCCCGGCGGTGGGCTACTACAGCAAGCACAATGCGCAACAAAAGGCTCTGATCGACTCCGCGCTTGGTGAGATCGAGTACTACAAACTAGCCTAGAACGGAGTAAACATGATCATCGACGTCAAAGTTCCACAGCTTTCCGAATCGGTCGCTGAAGCGACACTGGTTTCGTGGCACAAGAGGGCGGGCGAAGCCGTTGTGCGGGATGAGAACCTGATCGACATCGAGACCGACAAGGTCGTCCTCGAACTGCCGGCACCGGATGCTGGCGTGCTGGTGGAGATCGTCAAGGGCGATGGCGATACGGTTGTCTCGGGCGAGGTCATTGCGCGTATCGACACTGCGGCCCAGGCTGGCGCCGTCGCAGCACCAGCCGCCAAGACGGCACCCGCGCAACCCGAAGCCGCAGCGGCAGCCGCCGCGACGGCGGCGGGTACCGCCTTGCCGGCAGCGCGCAAGATCCTCGACGAGAAGGGCATCGCCGCCGCCGATGTTGCTGGTACCGGACGTGGCGGCCGGGTGACCAAGTCGGATGCGCTGGCCGCACAGGCGCCGGCAATCCAGGTTCCGGCGGCCAGGCCGGTGGCCAGCGCCGCGTCGGTGGCTGCACCGTCCACCGGCGCCGCTCCCGCCCTGGCACCGGCACCTGCCGTGACCGTGCCTTTGGGCGACCGCCCCGAGCAACGCGTGCCGATGTCGCGCCTGCGCGCGCGCGTTGCCGAGCGCCTGCTGCAGTCGCAGGCAACCAACGCGATCCTGACCACGTTCAACGAAGTGAACATGGGTCCGATCATGGCACTGCGCAAGCAGTACGCTGATCGCTTCGAGAAAGCGCATGGCGTGCGTCTGGGTTTCATGGGTTTCTTCGTCAAGGCGGCCGTCGCCGCACTGCAGAAGTTCCCGGTGATCAACGCTTCGGTGGATGGCAACGACATCGTCTATCACGGCTACATCGACATCGGTATCGCCGTCGGCAGTCCGCGCGGTCTGGTCGTACCGATCCTGCGCGATGCGGATCAGATGACCATTGCCGATATCGAGAAGAAGATTGGCGAGTTCGGGGCGAAGGCCAAGGACGGCAAGTTGTCGATGGAGGATCTGACGGGCGGCACCTTCTCGATCTCGAACGGCGGCGTTTTTGGCTCGATGCTGTCGACGCCGATCATCAACCCGCCGCAGTCGGCGATCCTCGGCATCCACGCCACCAAGGACCGTCCGGTCGTCGAGAATGGCCAGATCGTGATTCGCCCGATCAATTATCTGGCGATGTCCTACGACCATCGCATCATCGACGGTCGCGAGGCGGTGCTGGGTCTCGTAACGATGAAGGAGGCGCTGGAAGATCCAGCTCGCCTGCTGCTCGGCGTTTAACCACTCACCACCGGGGCACGGAGACACAGAGACTTGTCTCTGTGCGATCTCTGTGCCTTTGTGTCTCTGCGGTTAGAAAGGGAAACTAATCATGTCCAAGCAATTTGACGTCGTTGTTGTCGGTGGTGGTCCCGGCGGCTATGTTGCCGCCATTCGGGCGGCGCAGCTCGGTTTCAGTGTCGCCTGCTGCGAGTCCAACCCCTACGCCGATCCCAAGGGCGAGCCGCGCCTTGGCGGGACCTGCCTGAACGTCGGTTGCATCCCGTCCAAGGCGTTGCTGCATACCTCGCACCTCTTCGAGGAGGTTGGTCACAACTTTGCCGATCAAGGCATCTGTGTTGGTGCGCCAATCATTGATGTGGCCAGGATGAGCGCTCGCAAGAACGCCATCGTCAAGCAACTGACCAGTGGCATCAAGGGACTGTTCAAGAAGAACAAGGTCACCCTGCTCAACGGGCATGGCGCCTTCGTCGGCCGCAAGGCATCCGGCGAGAGCGAGGTGTGGCAGTTGCGGGTGGGTCAGGAAATGGTCGAGGCGAAACAGGTGATTGTCGCCACGGGCTCGAAGGCACGCCATCTGCCCGGCGTGCCGGTCGATAACGAGATTGTTTGCGACAATGTCGGCGCGCTCGATATCGACGCGGTACCGAAGAAGCTCGCCGTCATCGGCGCCGGCGTCATCGGCCTTGAGATGGGCAGCGTCTGGCGCCGTCTGGGCGCGGAAGTGACGATCCTCGAAGCGTTGCCCGACTTCCTTTCGGTGACGGACGTCGATATCGCCAAGGAAGCGGCCAAGGTGTTTGCCAAGCAGGGTCTGAAGATTATCACCGGCATCGAAATCGGCGACGTCAAGGTCTCGCAGAAGGGTGTCTCGATCGACTATACGGACAAGGACGGTAGCGCGCAGAAGCTCGACGCCGATAGACTCATCGTCTCGATTGGTCGCATCCCGAATACCGACGGGCTGCAAGCCGAGAAGGTCGGATTGAAACTCACCGAGCGTGGGCAGATCGAAGTCGATTCGCATTGCCGGACCAACCTTCCAGGTGTGTGGGCGGTCGGCGACGTCGTGGCGGGGCCGATGCTCGCGCACAAGGCAATGGAGGAGGGCGTCATGGTCGCCGAGATGATGGCCGGTCAGTCGGGTCACTGCAACTTCGATACCATCCCGTGGGTAATCTACACCAGCCCCGAGATCGCCTGGGTCGGCAAGACCGAGCAGCAGTTGAAGGCCGAAGGCATCGCCTTCAAGGCAGGCAAGATACCCTTCGCGGCGAATGGCCGTGCGCTCGGCATGGGCGAGCCGACAGGGTTCGTCAAAATGCTGGCTTGCGCCGAGACGGACCGCATTCTCGGGGTGCACATCATCGGTGCGAATGCCTCCGAGCTGATCTCGGAGGGTGTCGTGGCGATGGAGTTCGGTGCAGCCTCCGAAGATCTGGCGCGCATCTGCCACGCGCACCCGACGCTCTCGGAAGTCGTCCACGAGGCGGCACTTGCCTGCGACAAACGGCCGCTGCACTTCTAGGCGGGGTCGTGGCCCTGCCTGCCAGAAGCGAGGTGCTCCGCACCTCGTTTTTTTTTCGCCATGACGATGTCGAGAATTCTTACACGTGTCACAGCCCAAGCCGCTTCGCAGGTGTCCTCGGGTCGCGCAAACAATTAATAGTGCTCACGATCTGCAAAAAGCACGTGGTCTGGCGCGGATGTTGCTTTCGCCCGCCAGGTGTTCCGTTCGGGTTTCGGCATGGAGAACGGCCCAGCCTCTGCCGCTGCCTGATGGAGCAGGATGCTTAACGCATTTCCAGGGAATCGTTAATAAGGAAAAAGAAACATGAGCAAGAGAGTAGCGCGCGCGTTGCGCAATGTCGCCATGGCGGTTGGCATCTTCGCCGCAAGCACGGCAAATGCGGTCTTCATCACGGATTTCGGTGTCGACACCGAAACCAGGCACTACGCGATCGGCAGCGGCAGTACGGTCAGTTACACGCCGGGATTTTTTGGGGGAACTCCCGGAACCTACGCGGTATCCGGGAAGTTCGACGCCGAGCTTTCACACTACTGGTGGAAGTATTTCCAGGATGGCGACCCGACAGGCAGCCTCGGTACGTTCGTGTCCGAGTCGAAGTGGCTCCGCTTCATTAAGCCCGTAGTCGTGGTTAGCAGCACGCCAATTCCGCCACCTGACTTTGAATTCCCGACCTATTCCGTCGAGGTCATCGGCGATGCACTCCGTGGTGACAATCACCCGTGTACCAACCCATTCCCCCCGGATACTTTTTGTAGCGGAAGCGTACTCTCACTTGCTTCCCTCACTGGTCGCATCAGCCTCGGTGACATCGCCGTGAGCGGATTTCAGCCGACCGGGTTTCTTGGTTTCGAGGGTTTCTCCTACAACATCAACGCCGCTGTCGTCCCCTCGGCCGTACCGCTGCCGACGACCACGTCCTTGCTGATGCTTGGCGTAGGCTTGCTGGGATGGTCTGTGCGGAGACGGAAAGCGCTCTGACCGGCGCGACCGCCAGCCACTGCCCGGGGGCACGCCTCTTTCGGCGCGGCTGGCGGTGCCGGGGGGCTAGTCGCCGCAGAAAGGGTTGCTGCGCCGCTCGGCGCCGAAGGTCGACATTGGTCCATGGCCCGGAATGAAGGCGACGTCGTTGCCGAGTGGCCACAGACGATGCCGAATCGACGAAATCAGGGTGTCGAAGTCGCCCTTCGGAAAGTCAGTGCGGCCGATCGATCCCTGGAACAACACGTCGCCGACCACCGCCAGCCGCCCGCGCTTGTCGAAGAAGACGACGTGGCCGGGCGTATGGCCAGGGCAGTGCAGGACATCCATTTCAACGTTGCCGAAGCTCACGCTGTCTCCTTGCTCGAGCCAGCGGTCCGGAGTGAAGGCGCGCACGTTCGGGAAGCCGAACATCTTGCTCTGCGCCGGCATGCCGTCGATCCAGAACTTGTCTTCGCACTGCGGTCCTTCGATGGGCAGCGATAGGCGTGCCGCCAGCTCGGCGACAGCGCCAGCGTGATCGATATGCCCGTGCGTGACCAGGATCTTCTCGAGTTGCACGCCGTTCGCCTCGACCGCGCGCAGGATGCGCGACACGTCGCCGCCCGGGTCAACCACGGCGCCGCGTTTGGTTTGCTCGCACCACAGCAGACTGCAGTTCTGTTCGAAAGGAGTGACCGGGATGATCTGGTATTTCATGGTTGGCGCTTGGGCGGGGAGCGATTGACGAGAGGCGGAAGTATAGCAGAGCGGTGCCCGACACTGCCGCCGGCTGCGGCCGCCACGCCCGACCGGGACTTGGCGCCACGCCGAATCCTGCACCGTGGCCGACGCCGATTCGCTGACCGGCATTGCACCTGCCGGCGCTGGCCGAACTGCTGGCCAGAGACGGGCGGGTGCAACTGCTCGACGTGACTGGCGCAAAGCCGCAAGGCGACGACGCCGACTTCAATCGACGGGTAACGCCTTGCGGACGGTGCCGTCGCTGCCTGCCGGCGGCTTCATAGGTTTCGGCGCACTCGCCACGGGGGGCTGATTGCCGTTATCGAGAGTGTCGCGAACAGCCATGAAACGCGGCTCACTTCAAAGCCGACAGCGGCGCGCCGAAGTTGATGTGAAACGCCTGCCCGTCGATCACCAGCGCCGGAACGGACTGGACGCCGAAGCTTTCCGCTTCGCTGACGCGGCCCGCGGCCTCTCCCAGGTGAACCACCTCGACCCGGTAGCGCGTGGGATCCAGCGCCTGGACAAACTGTTGTTCGGCGGCGACGCAGACCGGGCAGCCGGCGTGGAAGAAGATGGCTTGACTTGTCGCTTGGCTCATGGCGTGCTCCTGTGGCGTGAATGAAAGGTTCTCCATGTATCGAGTCGATACATGTAGAACTCTAGCGCTCGCCTGGCCGGCTTGTCAAGAGATACGTCATGACGATACATTATCGTCATGACCCCGACCGTGTTTGTCTTCGAACGCTTGGCCGCGTTGATTCACCAACTGGTTCGCGACGACGCTGCCCGGCACGGACTGCTGCCGGTACACATGCAGGTCCTCGGCTACCTGGCGCAGGCCAATCGCTACAGCGACCTGTCGATTGCCGTTGCCGATTACCTTGGCATCACGCGCGGGACCGTCTCGCAGACGCTGACGGTTCTCGAACGCAAGGGGCTGATCACCCGGACGCCGGATGACCGCCACGGCAAGCGAATCCACCTGACGCTGAGCGCTGCCGGCGAGGCGGTGCTGAACGCCAGTTGGTCGCAGCGGCTCGACCAAGCGCTGGCTACCGCCGGTGGCGACGCGCAGGCATTTGGTAACGACCTGCGTGGCGTGCTCAGCGCCTTGCAGCGACTCAACGGCAAGCAGGCTTTCGGGCAGTGTCGGCAATGCGCGCACTTTCTCGGCGACGAGGGCGACTACCGCTGCGGGCTGACTGGCGAGGCCCTTGCCGTCGAGCAGACGATCAAGATCTGTCGCGAGTGGACCTCTCCGGATACCCGGATGAGCGCTGCCGACAGACTCTCGATCCACCGCTGAGACCGATGAGGCAAGCCGGAGTCCGCGGTGGCGCGCGCCGGCATGCTTTGCTGGCCGGTGCTCTGGCGTTCGGCGTCGCCCTCGCTGTTGCCGCCCAGGGCACGCCACCGGTCCAGGTCGACGTGGCGCTCGACGGCGAGACCTATGTGGTCCGCGCCTCGGCCCAGCTTGCGGTGGATCAGCGAGTGGTGTGGGAGACCCTGACCGACTATGAGCGCCTGCGCGAGTTCGTCCCCGGAGTCACCCGCGCGCGCGTCCTCGCGCGGGCGGGCAACGAGCTGACGATCGAGCAGGTCGGCGTCTTCTCGGTGTTCTTTGTCGATCTGCCGGTGCAGGTTCGCCTGGCCGTCCAGCACACACCCTACAGCCTTGTCGTAGCGCGCATGGCACCCGGTCCCGTGGATACCGGCGGGTCGACGCTGCGCAGCTTCACAGGTCGCTACGGGCTGACACCGATCCGCGTTCTCGACCGTTCCGGCGTGCGCCTTGACTACGACGCCCGCTTCGAGCTGGCACAGCCGCTGCCACCGCTGGTGGGCTCGCTGTTCGGGGTCGGTGCCGTGCGACGGACGATGCGCGAGCAGTTCGAGGCGATGCTGCGCGAGATCGAGCGGCGACACGCCTACTTGGCCGAGCGTGGGGGATGATGCACCTTCTCCTCCTGGCGCTGGCAAGTCTGACGCTGGCCGGCTGTGCCGCCCTCGACCCGTATGCGCAGGCGCCGGTTGCGCAACGTCTGCAGCGAGACGATGCGCTCGGTGACTGTGCGCGCCTGTTCCGGGCGAACGACGCGCTGATCGATGCGGCGGGGACGCGTGATGCGCTGGCGCCGCGCGTTGCGGGCTTTCCCTACCTGCGCGTCGACCGTGCCCTGGCGGCGTTGGCCGACGCGGCCGACGCCGGGCCGTCACTTGCCCGGCAATGGTATGCAGCGCTGGCCTTGCTCGACGACGACTCCCGGCGCATCGAGCTGGGCAACGCCGGCAGCGACGATGTCGCCGCCGTCGCGCCGCTCGCTGTCTGCCGGCGTTTGCTTGCGCGTGCCGATCAGGAGGAGGCGGCTTCACTGCGTGAGGCCGCGCAGGTTCCCGACGACTACTCGAGCGCGATGCGCGCCTGGGGCCTCTATCCGCTGACGCGGCATGCCTTCGCCGCCGGCATCCGGCGCTGGCAGCGTGAAACCGTGGACGAGTTCACCGCGTACGGCGATGACGATCCGGCCCGTCATCGACGGCAACGCTACATCGTCGGCGGCCCGCAGAACATGGTGCCGACGCTGCGGCAGTTGCCGGAACTCGGTCTGCCGGTAGTCTCGCCGAGCGCGCTGGCAAGCCTCGTCGCCCGTCACGCGCCGACCCTGGAGATCGAGACCGCGGGTGACGATGATCGTCCTGGCGCGCTCGTCTGGCGGCGTGAGCCGCGGCGGCTGCAGGTTGGCGTCGACGTTAACGAACCGGTGCTGTATGTCCGCACGGGCCATACCCGGCTCGGTGGGCGCTGGCTGCTGCAGCTCACCTACGCTGTCTGGTTCGCCGCCCGGCCACGTCAGCAGGCGATGGACCTTCTCGCCGGTCGGCTCGACGGCCTGCTTTGGCGCGTCACGCTGGACGCGGACGGCACGGCGCTGGTCTACGACACGATTCATCCCTGCGGCTGTTATCATTTGTTCCTGCCGACCGAGCGAGTGCGCGCGCGCCCGCAAGTGAAGGGTATCGAGGAAGGTCTCTTCGTCGTCCAGACGCTTCGCTCACCGGCCGCCAACGAACGGGTCGTCCTCAGGCTCGCTGCCGCTACGCACTACCTGCAGCGCGCGGAAACCGAGATGGAGGGCAACGACGACGACAAGGCCATCGTCCTCTCGTTGCGCGACGACGATCAGCTACGTTCGCTGCCGCTACCCGACGGTGGCACGCGCAGCGCTTTCGCGCCGGATGGCCTGATCGCCGGCAGCGAGCGGCTCGAACGTTTTTACTTCTGGCCGATGGGTATCGCCAGCGCTGGGCAGATGCGACAATGGGGGCGCCACGCGACGGCATTTGTCGGGCGGCGCCATTTCGACGATCCAACGCTCTTCGATCGCTACTTCGAGCATCCGCCGTGAGCCTCGCGCACGCCGCCACTTGTCTGACTCCGCCATGAAGCTCCGGGTTGCCACCTACAACATCCACAAGGGCGTCACCGGGATCCGGGGGCGACCGCGCATTCACGACGTGCGTCTGGCGCTGGAGGCGATCGATGCCGACATCGTCTTTCTGCAGGAGGTACAGGATCGCAACGAGCGCCTGGCCCACCACCCCGGGTATCCGTTCGGCACGCAACTCGATTTTCTGGCCAGTGGCGCCTACGCGCATCGTGCCTACGGCATGAACGCCGTCTATCCGCACGGCCACCACGGCAACGCGATCCTCTCGCGTCACCGGATCACCGAATCCGCCAATCACGACATCTCGGATCACGCGCTCGAGAAACGCGGTCTGCTGCACGCGGTCACGCGCCTTGGCCGCGGCCGCGGCCGTGAGGTGCACCTGATCTGCGTACACCTCGGCCTGATCAAGCGCAGTCGCGTCCGCCAGGCGACCTTCCTCGCCGATTTCGTGCAGCGCGAGGTGCCGGCCAGCGCACCGCTGATCATCGCCGGGGATTTCAACGACTGGCAGCAACGCGTCGATGGACTGTTGCGCGACCGCCTTGGCGTGCAGGAGGTCGCCGTTGCCGCGACTTCGCCGCCGCCGGAAGGCGGCCTGCTCGACCGCTTGCTGTCGTGGCGGCCGGCGAGCGACGCGCAGTCCGGGGTGTCGCGCACCTTCCCGAGTTTCGCCCCCTGGTTGACGCTCGACCGCATCTACGTGCGCGGCTTCCGGGTCCTCGATATGCAGGTACCGCAGGGGCTGGCCTGGGCGCGTTGTTCCGACCATGCTCCTTTGATTGCCGAACTCGAACTGGATGCCGTGCGGCCGCGCCTGCGCGGCGCGGCCAGGGCGCCGGAAGAGTTGGCCGTCAAGATGCCAGCACCCGAGTGATCGCCGGTTGGCGGGCCGTCGGCTGCCAGCAAGCCTTGGCCGACGCCGTGTATGACGACGGTGCATGCTGCTGGCGAGATGTCTGCAGTACCGGGCTGGAGACTCCGAGCGCTGGGCCGGCAGGCCGAGGGCAGAGCAAGTAACCATCGGCTATAATGGGTCTTATGGTACTTTGGGTCGGGAGTTGTCAGCCGATCCTGCTGTCAGGTGTTGCCGGTGCCGGCTTCCGTGGCCGTGCCCGTGAGCGAGACCGCAGCTCTTCTTGGGAGAACATCATGAACACGAAGACGACTTCCGCAACGGCAGTTGGCGTGGCGCAAGGGAACCCTGCCGGGCGCATTCGGGCGACGGCCGTGCAGCCGACAGGCAGCGGCAAGCAGAAGGTTGGACTGGCGCTTCAGGGGGGCTCGTTTCTCGCGGGGGCGATTGCGACGGGCGTGGTGGCCGGCCTGCTCGAGAAACGTGCCTTCGAGAATCACGACATCACCGCATTTTCCGGCACCTCCGCGGGCGCGCTCGCCGCCGCCGTGTGCTGGCGGCATGCGCTGGCCGCTGACGACGGGACGATGCAGGAGCGAATGAGCAAGGCCCACGGCACGCTCGTCAAACAATGGCTTCACAATGCGAACGGGATGATCCCGAACCAGGCGACGGGCGACTTCATGAAGATGGTCGACCACCTGTGGTCGTCGAATCCGATCTATTTCTGGTGGAAGGACAACGTTAGCGTGAAGTGGCTGCACGGCGAGTTCGAAGCGTGGGTCGATGCCTACGTCAAGCCCGAGGAGAGCATCCGCCTGCTCTTCGCACGCTATGTGCAGCCGGCCGATCCACAGGCAGCTCTCGATCTGGATGCGGCGCAGGCTGCTTTCCGGGCGGACCAAGGGCGGCCGCATCTGGTCGTTGGCGCCACGCGCGTGGTCGACAGCGAAAACGTGCACATCACCGATGAGGACTTCTTCGACGAGCTGATCAAGGCGCTGAAGTATCACGGGAACGATCGCGAGGCGGCAATCCGGGCGGCAGCGGACTACATGCGTCAGGGGATCATGGCGTCCGGCTCGATCGACTTCATGAACGGCATGACAACCGTCGAGCGCGGTCGCCATGCGGGGACCTACCTCGACGGCGCCTGGTCCGAGAACCCACCGCTCGAAGGCCTGCTGGATGCGAGGGTCAACCAGATCTGGATGGTCGAGGTGTTCCCGAAGGAGTGCCCCGCTATTCCGGTCAGCTTTGCCGAACGCGAGGATCGGCGCGAGGAACTGTGGCAGAACGCGGTCGTCGAGCAGCAGGTGGATTTCATGAAAAAGGTAAACCTGTGGGTCGAGAGCGGTATGCTCAGGTCGTCCGACCAGGATCTGGAGAACCTCAGGGTTGATTTGCGCCAGCGGCTGCAGGACCTGACCTCCACCGCCAGCAAACGCTTGCTGGCGGCGTTCAGGGAGAGCGACGACGAGTGGGATGAGTGCATTGACGCGCGGACAGGCAGCGTGGACGTGGAAGCACTCGTTGAACGGATCGTCCGGCCGTACCGGCACATCGGATGGGGTACCATCAAGCTGCCATCGGAGATGCAAGGTCTCACCGCCGGCGCGCGCATTGTCAATGATCGGAACTTCCTGCTCGGCAAGATGGAGATGGGGCGCCAGATGGCCCTGAACTTTCTCGCGTAGGGGCTTGCCCGGAAAGCCTCGCCGTGGTGAGGCGGGCAGTAGTGACCGGGCGACCATTTGCGACCATTTGGAGCGGCATGGCCACCACCGTGGCGTGTGCTACCCGGTCGGCTTCGCCGAAGGCGTGGCGTCCTTTCGGCAGCGCCCCGCAGCGCTTTATAATCGCAGCGAGCGAAACACCGTAGCGCCGGATGGTCCGTCGGGCCGTCCGGCTGTTTTTTCACGTGGCGCCAGCGCCGCGCCATCTGCGAGTCCCTGCTGTTGATCGCTGATCCCGTTGCGCGCACGCGCTTCGTCGGCCTTGCCTGTATCGTCGCTTCGGCGACGGGCTTCGGCGCGATGCCGATCTTCGCCAAGCTGGCCTACGCCGCAGGTGTCGACCTGCCAAGCATGCTCTTCCTGCGTTTCGCGCTGGCCGGCCTGACGATGGCCGCGGTGATGCAGTGGCGCCGGTTGCGATGGCCACGTGGCGGCAATCTGCTGGCCCTGATGGCGATGGGCGGGGTGGGTTATCTGGGGCAGTCGTTCTGCTATTTCGCCGCGCTGCAGCACGCCACAGCCGGCCTCACCGCACTGCTCCTCTACCTGTACCCGGCGATCGTCACCGTCCTCTCGGCCCTCTTGGCGCGACGCCGTCTGTCGCTCTTGCGTATCCTTGCCGTAGCGGCCGCACTGCTCGGTACTGGTCTGGCCGTCGGCGGCAGCCTGGCCGGCAGCCCCATCGGCATTCTCCTCGGCGTCGGTGCGGCACTTATCTACTCGGTCTACATACTGGTCGGCGAGCGCGTGACGCCGGTGGCCGGGGCGATCCCGTCGGCGACCGTGATCATGCTGTCGGCGGCGCTCGGCTACGGGCTGATTGTTCTCTGGCGGGGGCCGGCTTTTCCGACGTCACCGGCAGCCTGGGCAGCGGTTGGCGGCATTGTCGTGTTGTCGACGGTGGTGGCGATGATCACCTTTTTTGCCGGCATGGCGCGCCTGGGGGCTGCCGACGCGGCGACGCTGTCAACGCTCGAGCCGGTAGTCACCGTCGTCCTCGCGGCGACCTTTCTGGCCGAGGCAGTCGGTGGCTGGCAGATTGCCGGCGGCGCCATCATCCTCGCCGCCGTCGTCGTTCTGGCGCGTGCAGGGGAGTCTACGAAAGCGCCGGGGTGACGGCCGCGGCGGTGGCGGCGAGGAAGGTCAGCAGATTCCTGACCACCGCCTGCGCTTGCTCGTTCATCATCGCGTGCCCGCAAGCGGCGATCTCGAGGCGTTGGACCTGCGGCAGCGCCGACTGCAGTGGCGACAAATTGCGGCGCGGCGTCATGCGGTCGCGGCCGGCGACCAGCAGCAGTGTTGGGCAGGCGACCCGGGCGGCCGCCGCCAGGCCGTTCTGGTAGCCGTTGCAGGCGGCGAGGTCGATTGCCAACACGCCCGGCGGGCTGCGGCGCATGATCGCCAGCGTCACCCCGGGTCCCCAGATGCCGTGGCCACCGCCGCCGGCTAGCTGGAACGGTGCCGTCAGCGAGTACTCGGTCATCAATCGGTAGACGTGGTCGGGGTCGCTTTCGGAGCGGCTGAGCAGGGAATCGGCAACCGGCATCGGGGCGGCGGCGCCAAGCAGCGCCAGCCGACCGACGCGCGCGGGATGCCGTGCCGCGCATTCGAGGGCGACCAACGAGCCCATCGAGTGGCCGACCAGGATGGCCTGCGCCACGTCGGCGGCGTCGAGCAGCGCCGGTAGCCATTCGGCGAGGGCTTCGATGCTGCGCAGCGGCGGTCCGTTCGAGAGGCCGTGGCCGGGAAGGTCGGGGGCGAGTACGGCACAGCCGGCGGCGGTCAGGCCGCCGGCGACTGTCCGCCAGGCATCACAGTCGTTGGCGGCGCCGTGGATGAGGACGAGCGGTGGCCAGAGCGCTGCGCCGGGATTGAACGAGCGTCCGCCGGTGGCGATGTGACAGCGCCTCCCCGCTACGCTGAGCTCCATGCGTGGTTTCCGGCTGCTCGGTACGGCGACGCGCTGGCACTCAGGCGAGAACGTCGGGCGTCAGTAGGTGCTCGAGGTGCGTGATGCGATCCTTGAGCAGCAGCTTGCGCTTCTTCAGGCGGCGGACGAGGAGATCGTCGGGGGGCGGACTGACGAGCAGATGATCGATCACCAGATCGAGGTCACGATGCTCGATGTGAAGCTCATGCAGCATGGCGCGGGTTTCGGTGATCTGTTCTTCGGTGAGCATGGTTGCGGATGTCCGTAGGATGGTGATTCGGCTAGCCGACCAGAGCTCGCAGGCCCCACAAGGCGAGCATGCCGAGGACCACGGTCAGCCAGGTGCTGCGCGTTCGCCAGGCAACGACGGTTGCCAGTGCGGCGGCGGCGGCGCGCGGCAGTTCAGGACCTATGGTAGGCGCGCCACCAACAAAAAACAACGGTGGCGCGATGATTGCCGCCATCACCGCCGGTGGCACATAGCGCAGGGCCTGCCGCAGCCACTCAGGCAGGTCGAGGTGCGCCAGCAGGGCAAGCGGGGCAAAGCGGATGAGGAAGGTGGCGATGCCGATACCGACGATCATCGACCAGACGAACACGTCGCTGCCCGCCGCGTCGGCGACGCTCACGCTCTTTTCCCGAGGCGGTCGGCGGCCAGGCCGGCACCGACGCCGATCAACGCTGCGGCAATCAGATTGAGCCTCAGTGGCAGCACCAGCAGAACCGAGGCGGTGCCGCCGACGACTGCGGCGAAAGCCATCGCGCGATCGGCGAGCAGGGGCACGAGCATGGCGATGAAGGTCAGCGGTACGATGAAGTCGAGCGACCAGTTCGCCGGTACGAGGCTGCCAAGCAGGACGCCGACAATCGTCGCGATTTGCCAGCACAGCCACGTGGCTCCGGCCAGCCCGAAATAGAACCAGTGCAGATTCCGCCGGTCTGTCGTCTGGGCGCAGCGCACGACGGTCAGCGCATACGCCTGGTCGGTCAGCAGGTAGGCGATGAGCGCCTGCCGGCGGCGGTCGAGCGTGCCGAAATGCGGCGCCAGCGAGGCGCCGTACATCAGGAAACGCAGGTTGATGATCGTCGGGGTCGCCAGGATCACCAGGAGCGGCGCACCGCCGGCATAAAGCTGCGTCGCGGCGATCTGCGCCGAGCCGGCGAAGATCACCCAACTCATCGCCAGCGCCTGTGCGGATGTCATGCCGGCAGTGCTGGCGGCAGCGCCGCAAACCATGCCAAAGGGAAGGATACTCATGCTCAGCGGAGCGAAGGCACGAAGGCCGGCAATAAACTCGACGCGCGTGCTCGGGACTTGCGGCATGGGGCGCTTTTGCGAATAGAATAGAGGATGGAATTGTAACCTTGAGACACCGCCGGAAGGAGGCAGATGGTTTATCACATTATCGTTTCGTTTGGGCGGGAGCGGCAGTACGAGTTCAAGTTCTCCCATACCGAACTTGCTGCAGGTTCTCCCGAAGAGGCGCGCCGCTGGTTTGACAAGGAATTCGCCGACCTCGAATGCGAGCCCAGCAATCCGATGGGCAAGGTCCTGATCATCGACAAGATCCTCAATGTCGCCCGCTATGGCGGCGAGCAGCGCTTCATCGAAGGCAAGGACTGGGCGGCGCGCTTTGCTCGCTATACGGCGCTCGCCCTGGGGCGCGACACGGTCCGTATCGACGTCGCCGCCTTCAATATCGGCTATTGACGGTTTGGTAGTGCGCATTGCGGCGTGGGTCTGACGGCCCGCGCCGCTTCTTTTTTCCCCGTCGGTACGGGAAATTGCCCGGCAGGCCTGGCCCGAGCGGGAGGCCGCCAGGGCCATCATCGGCCGGAGAATGACTACCGATGAACAAGGAATTCAGCACACCAGGGGCGGGCGACGACGATCAGGACGAGAGTCCCGATCCGGCATTCGGGCTACCGCCGGGAACCCGCAACTACATCACGCCGGGCGGACACGCGCGGCTCAGGAGCGAACTCGAACACCTGCTGCGCGTCGAGCGGCCGCAGGTCGTCGGCGTCGTCCAGTGGGCGGCGTCGAACGGCGACCGCTCCGAGAACGCCGACTACATCTACGGCAAACGGCGGCTGCGCGAGATCGACAGGCGAATTCGCTTCCTGACCAGACGTCTCGATCTCGCCGAAATCGTCGACCCGGCGAGGCGGGAGAACACCGAGCAGGTGTTCTTCGGCGCCACCGTGACGATCTGCGACGAGCAGGGGCTGGAAAACACCTATCAGATTGTCGGCGTCGACGAGACCGACTCGGCGCGCGGGCACATCAGCTGGGTGTCGCCCCTGGCGCGCGCGCTGCTCAAGGCGCGCGAGGGCGATACGGTACGTTTCCATAGCCCGCTTGGCTGGCGTCAGGTCGAAGTCGTCGCCGTCGACTACCGGCGCATCGAGGAATAAGCCCGACGGGGCTTGAAAAAGGCCCGAACATCCCCATTTCAGGCCCACTGTGCGCTGAGCACACTGTCACCCGGATGCATTCGCTTTCGATCAACGCTTTTCATGGAGTTTTCAATGGGCGCCCAAAAGGAGACACTTGGTTTTCAGGCAGAAGTCAAACAACTGCTGAACCTGATGATCCACTCGCTGTACAGCAACAAGGAGATCTTTCTCCGCGAACTGATTTCCAATGCTTCCGACGCCTGTGATCGGCTTCGCTTCGAGGCCTTGAACAACGCTGCGCTCTACGGCGAGGATGCCGAGCTGAAGATCCGCGTCGCCTTCGACAGGGAGGCGCGGACGCTGAGCATCACCGACAACGGTATCGGGCTGTCGCGCGACGAGGCAGTGGAGCACCTCGGAACGATCGCCAAGTCGGGCACGCGCGAGTTCTTCTCGGCGCTGACCGGCGATCAGGCCAAGGACGCACACCTGATCGGGCAGTTCGGGGTGGGCTTCTATTCCTCGTACATCGTCGCCGACAAGGTGACCGTGATCTCGCGGCGTGCCGGCCTCGAAGCCAGCCAGGCGATCCGCTGGGAATCGGCGGGCGAGGGTGAATTCACGATCGAGATGATCGAACGTGCGCAGCGGGGCACCGAAGTGATCCTGCACCTGCGCGAAGGTGAAGACGAGTTCCTGTCGAGCTGGAAGCTTCGCCAGACGATTCGCAAGTACTCCGACCATATCACGCTGCCGATCGTGATGAAGAAGGAGGAGTGGAGCGAGGAGAAGAAGGAACAGGTGGTCACCGATGAAGACGAGACGGTCAATCAGGCGTCGGCGCTGTGGACGCGTCCCAAGTCCGAGATCAGTGAGGAGCAGTACAACGAGTTCTACAAGCACGTCGCGCACGATTTCGAGGACCCGCTGACGCACGTCCATGCGCGTGTCGAAGGGAAGCAGGAGTACATCCAGCTCCTCTACGTGCCGGCGAAGGCGCCGTTCGACCTCTTCGAACGTACGGCGCGTCACGGCATCAAGCTCTACGTGCGGCGGGTGTTCATCATGGACGATGCCGAACAGCTGATGCCGCTGTACCTGCGCTTCGTGCGCGGTGTGGTGGATTCCAGCGACCTGCCGCTCAACGTCTCGCGTGAAATCCTCCAGCAGTCGCGCGATATCGAGACGATTCGTGGTGGCTGCGTGAAGAAAGTGCTCGGCATGCTCGAAGCGCTCGCCGACAGCGACGATGTCGCCGAGAAGGAGAAGTACACGAAGTTCTGGAAGGAATTCGGTCGCGTCCTCAAGGAAGGCGTCGGCGAGGATCTTGCCAACAAGGACCGCATCGCCAAATTGCTGCGCTTCGCCTCGACGCATGCCGATACGCCCGAGGAGAGCGTCTCGCTGGCCGACTACGTCGGGCGCATGAAGGAGGGACAGGAGAAGATCTACTACGTCACCGCGGAAACCTTCACCGCCGCCAGGAACAGCCCGCACCTCGAAATCTTCCGCAAGAAGGGCATCGAAGTGCTGCTGCTCTCCGATCGTGTCGACGAGTGGGTGTCGGGGCATCTGACCGAGTTCGACGGCAAGCCCCTGCAGTCGGTGGCCAAGGGCGGACTCGACCTCGGCAAGCTTGAGGACGCGGCCGAAAAGGAGGAAGCGGAGAAGGCCGCCGACGAGTACAAGGAACTGCTCGACAAGGTGAAGGCGACGCTCGGCGACAAGGTGAAGGACGTTCGCGTCACGCATCGCCTGACCGACTCGCCGTCCTGCATTGTCGCCGACGAGTTCGACATTGGCGGCAACCTGCAGAGAATCCTCAAGGCTGCCGGCCAGCAGGCGCCGGCGAGCAAGCCGATCCTCGAGATCAACCCCAAGCACCCGGCGGTGCAGCGTCTCAAGTTCGAAGAAACGCGCTTCGACGACTGGGCCAACCTGCTGCTCGAGCAGGCGACGCTGGCCGAAGGCGGCTCGCTCGACGATCCGGCGGGCTTCGTCAAGCGCATCAACGACCTGATGCTCGCTCTCTCGCTGGGTAGCGGTCGCTGATGCGCGATGGCAGACCGGAGCTGCTTTTCGGTCTGCCGCCGATTCTCGATGCCGGCGTCAGAACGCTGATTCTCGGCAGCTTCCCGTCGCCGGCATCACTCGCCGGGCAACACTACTATGCGCACCGCCAGAACCAGTTCTGGCGTGTGCTCGGTCTTCTGCTCGGCGAACCGCTGCCCGAACTCGACTACCTCGACAAGCAGCGCTGCCTGCTGGCGCATCGCATCGGCGTGTGGGATGTCTATCGCCAGTGTCGGCGACAAGGTGCGCTCGATGCGGCGATCCAGTCACCCGAGACCAACGATTTTGCAGGCCTGGCGCACGCCGCGCCGCAACTCGGACGTGTCTGCTTCAATGGCCGGACGGCCGGCAAGTTTACCCCCTGGTTCGCGCAACGAGGCTACACAACAGCCGTCCTGCCATCGACCAGTCCGGCTTATACGCTCGCCTTCGCCAGCAAGCTTGCGCTCTGGCGGGCCGGATTGGGCGTCCAGGGCGGTGACTGATACCGCCCGTGGCGGGGGTCGGAACAGCCCGCGGCTGACCGCCACGGCTGCCCCGACCCGCCGAATCACTTGACGGGTGCGAGGGCGTCACGCAGGCACTGGCGATGCTCCGGCCCGCTCTTGTCCTTGCACAGTTCGCGCGCTTTCTGGTGTTGTACGCAACGCGCCGGGTCGACCGACTTGCTGCAGTCGACCGGCGGCATCTTCTCCTGCACGCAGCGCTTGAACGCGGGCCCGACCTGGTCCTGGCACGCTGCGTACGCCTGCTTGCGCAGCTCACACTGCTGCGGGTTGCGCGCCTGACTGCAGTCCGTCTTCTGCGCCTGCGCGTGCATGCACTGCCGACGCTCCGGGCCGCGCTTGTCGCGGCAGGCCTCGAGGACCTTCTGGTGGGCTTCCTGGCGCGCCTTGCACTGCTCCGGGTTGGTCGCAGCGGTGCAGTCGGTCGCCGGACGCATCCCCGGGCCCGCGCCGCCGCCAGCCATACCGGCCCCCGCACCCATCCCCGGGCCAGGCTGTGCCATGGCTGGCAGGGCAAGCAGAGCGGCAGCGACGGAAGCGATGATCAATGAACTTCTGTGCATGGGGGTCTCCTGTAGCGCGGATGAGGGAGCCGCCACCCATCGTGCGGAGGTGACGACTGCGTAGCGGGACGCGTATCATACCTCGTTCCGTCGGCGGCGTTGAAGCGCGCACGCCTTGTTCCGTAGAGTCCCTGATCCTCGTTCTGGAAGATCGCAGATGCCCGAAGCCGTGGTCAACACCGTTCACGAACATCGCCTGACCTTGCCGGAGGTTCTCGGCTGGCTGGTCGACGACCATCTGGTGAGCGCCGACGATGCCGACATCCTGCTCAAGGAGAGTCGTCTGAAGCGCCTGAGTGGCCATCCGCTGACGACTATCGCCGAGCAGCAATGGAAGTCGCTGCAGGAACCTCACCGACCCCTGACGCTCGACGACCTGGGGGAATGGCTGGCGGCAAGGATCGGACTCGACTACCTGCACATCGACCCGCTGAAGGTGGACTTCACGGCCGTCACCGACGTGATGTCGAGCGCCTACGCGACCCGCTTCGGCATTCTGGCGATCCAGGTGACGGTGCGCGAGGTCGTCGTGGCGACCACACAGCCGTATCTGCGGGACTGGGAGAAGGAAATCAAGCCGATCCTCAAGAAGGAGATTCGTCGGGTGATGGCCAACCCGGTCGATGTCGCCCGCTATCTGGTCGAATTCTACAACCTCGCACGCTCGGTCAAGAAGGCGGCGCAGCTCGGCGGTGCGAGCGGCAACCTCTCCTCGTTCGAGCAACTGGTCGAACTCGGGCGCACCAATCGGCAGTTCGACGCCAACGACCAGCACATCGTCAACATCGTCGACTGGCTCTGGCAATACGCTTTCGAGCAGCGCGCCAGCGACATCCATATCGAGCCGCGGCGCGATCTGGGCATCGTACGTTTCCGGATCGACGGCGTCCTGCATCAGGTGTACCAGATTCCGATGAGCGTCATGGCGGCGATGGTCAGCCGCATCAAGATCCTCGGCCGCATGGACGTGGTCGAGAAGCGGCGACCACAGGATGGCCGCATCAAGACGCGTACGGCCGACGGCCAGGAGGCCGAACTGCGCCTGTCGACCCTGCCCACTGCCTTCGGGGAGAAGCTGGTGATGCGGATTTTCGACCCGGAAGTCCTCGTCCGCAGTTTCGCCGATCTCGGCTTCACGGATGACGACCAGTCGCGCTGGAAGGCGATGGCCGACAGGCCGAACGGCATCATTCTGGTGACCGGCCCGACCGGTTCGGGAAAAACGACCACGCTCTACTCGACCCTCCGTCAACTGGCCACGCCGGCGGTCAACGTGTGCACCATCGAGGATCCGATCGAGATGGTCGAACCGGCATTCAACCAGATGCAGGTCCAGAACGTCATCGATCTGGGCTTCGCGCAAGGCGTGCGGGCGCTGATGCGCCAGGATCCGGACATCATCATGATCGGCGAAATCCGCGACCTGGAAACCGCCGAGGTGGCGATTCAGGCGGCGCTCACCGGCCATCTGGTGCTGTCTACGCTGCACACCAACGACGCTCCCGCAGCGGTTACGCGCATGCTCGACCTCGGTGTGCCGCCCTACCTGCTGAGTGCGACCATGTTGGGCGTCATGGCGCAACGCCTGGTGCGCATCCTTTGTCCGCACTGCAAGCAGGTGCACGAAGCCAGCCCGATCGAGGAGACGATGTGGGATCAGTTGGTCGCGCCCTGGAAAGCCAATCGTCCCGCGCGCTTCTACCGCCCGGCCGGCTGTCTCGAATGCCGGATGACCGGCTACCTGGGGCGCGTCGGGCTGTACGAGATCCTGCTGCTGTCGCCGGACCTCAAGCTGGCGATCAGCGAAAACCGCGAGATCGCCAAGATCCGCGACCTCGCTTTCCGTGAAGGCATGAAGCCACTACGCATCTCCGGCGCCATGAAGGTGGCCGCCGGGGTGACGACGCTGGCCGAGGTCTTCAAGGTCGCACCGCCGATCGAGCATAGCTGAGCGCCGCTGCGCGCGGCAGCGGCGACCAACTGTTTGACCAATCTGCAGCAGGCCGGCGTTTCGGTAGGGTGCCTGGGTGAGCTCCGCAACGACCGTCTCGGCCCGAGCATCGTCACGACCTACCCTCCGTGATCACGCAAGGTCGAAGCGATCCAGGTTCATGACCTTGCTCCAGGCCGTAACGAAGTCGTTCACAAACGCCTCCTGCGAGTCGGCGCCGGCATGGACTTCCGCGAGAGCCCGGAGTTGGGAGTTTGAACCGAAGACGAGATCGACGACCGTGCCTGTCCACTTGAGCTCGTCGGTCGCTCGATCGCGACCCTCCAGCACGCCCGCGGCGGTAGCGGACCTCCGCCAGTGCGTGCGCATGTCAAGGAGATTGACGAAGAAGTCATTGGTCAACGTTTCAGGCCGCTTGGTGAAGACCCCGTGTCCGGACTGCCCGAAGTTTGCGTTTAGCGCGCGCATGCCACCGATCAGGACCGTCATCTCCGGCGCGGTCAGCGTCATCAATTGCGCTTTGTCCACCAGCAACTCGGCTGCCGAGCCCTCGTCTCCCTTGCGGATGTAGTTGCGGAATCCGTCCGAAGTCGGCTCCAGTACGGCGAACGCGTCCACATCGGTCTGCTCCTGCGATGCATCCGTGCGCCCCGGCGAGAAGGGAACCTGCACGTCGTGGCCGGCTCGTCGAGCGGCTTCCTCGACGGCGGCGCAGCCACCCAGAACGATGATGTCGGCGAGCGAGACCTTCTTCCCGCCGGACTGGGCGCCGTTGAAATCCTTCTGTATCGCTTCCAGTCTGTGCAACACGTTCGCCAGCTCGGCCGGCTGATTGACTTCCCAGCTCTTCTGCGGTGCCAGGCGAATACGCGCGCCATTCGCTCCACCGCGCTTGTCGCTGCCGCGAAAAGTTGCCGCAGACGCCCATGCCGTCGTGACCAGTTGCGAAATCGACAGTCCGGAAGCAAGGATTGTGGCCTTCAGGGCGGCAATGTCCTGCGCCTCGATCAATTGGTGGTCCAGCGCGGGTATCGGATCCTGCCAGAGTAGTGGCTGCGCGGGAACGAGCGGCCCAAGATAACGCGACAGGGGGCCCATGTCGCGGTGCGTCAGCTTGTACCAGGCCCCGGCGAACGCATCCGCAAGTTCCTGGGGATTCTCCCGGAAGCGTCTCGCGATCTTCTCATAGGCTGGATCCATCCGCAGCGCCAGGTCGGCCGTCGACATCATCGGGGCGTGGCGCCTCGACGGGTCATGGGCGTCCGGCACGGTGCCCGCTGCCGAGGCGTCCTTGGGCGTCCACTGGTAGGCGCCGGCAGGACTCTTCGTCAGTTCCCACTCGTAGCCGAAAAGATTCTCGAGGTAGTTGTTGTCCCACTGCACAGGATTGGTGGTCCATGCGCCTTCCAGGCCGCTGGTGATCGTGGAGACCCCTTTGCCGCTTCCGAAGGTGTTCTTCCAGCCGAGGCCCTGCTCCTCGATGTCCGCACCCTCGGGTTCGGGACCGACATACTTGCCCGGATCGGCGGCGCCGTGACACTTGCCGAAGGTGTGTCCGCCGGCAACCAGTGCCACCGTTTCCTCGTCGTTCATGGCCATGCGGGCGAAGGTCTCCCGGATGTCCCTCGCCGAGGCGACGGGGTCCGGCTTGCCATTCGGTCCTTCCGGGTTCACGTAGATCAGGCCCATCTGCACCGCGGCGAGAGGATTCTCGAGCTCACGGTCGCCGCTGTAGCGCTGGTCATCGAGCCACTTGCCCTCTGGCCCCCAGTAGATGTCTTCTTCTGGCTCCCAGATATCCGGGCGCCCACCGGCGAAGCCCAAGGTCTTGAAACCCATCGATTCCAGGGCGACGTTACCGGCCAGAATCATCAGGTCGGCCCAGGAGATCTTGCGGCCATACTTCTGCTTGATCGGCCAGAGCAAGCGGCGTGCCTTGTCGAGATTGCCGTTGTCCGGCCAGCTGTTCAGGGGCGCAAATCGCTGCGCACCGGAACCGGCGCCGCCACGACCATCATGGATACGGTAGGTGCCTGCGCTGTGCCAGGCCATGCGGATGAAGAGTGGACCGTAGTGACCATAGTCCGCAGGCCACCAGTCCTGCGAGTCCGTCATCAAGCCATGCAGGTCCTCGATTACGGCGTTCAGGTCGAGCGTCTTGAACTCCTCGGCGTAATCGAACTCCGCGCCCATGGGGTTTGCCTTGGACGAGTGCTGATGCAGGATCTTCAGGTTCAATTGGCTGGGCCACCAATCCGCGCTCGTTGGAGCCCCGGCCGCTGTGTGTTTGCGAGCGTCGCCCAAGAACGGGCACCTTGCTTCGTTTGACATGGTTCTCTCCTTTGCTTGTAAGTAATCCACTATCCACTCGAGCCTGCGAAGTTGCCCGTCCAGGGAATACGGTCATCGACGCAGATTGCGGCAAGTCGAGTAGTCGTCTTGGCGTTCTCATGACACCACTGATCGGGCGATCGGATCGCTGTAGCCAAATCCGATGAAGCTATTCTAGGAGCGCTTGGACTATTGATCCAATGAATTGTGAATATACGAACGATTGTCACAAGCTATCCATGGAGCGTGCCTAGCCGTGGGCTGGGATTTCACGTCGAGGGGACGATCGGACTGGGCACGCTCTAGGCCAGCGCGGCGAACGGACCGGTGGGGTCGATGGAACGGTCTGCCGACCGTGCCTCTACCGTGACGTCGGTCCGTACCGGACCGAAGCTCCAACAGGGCGCTGCGCCGGGCTCGCTGTCAACTCGGCCTGGCGCCTGATCGGTTCCACCTGGCCTGGGTCGATGCCGGCCCGGTCGTCACCCTTCGTCACCGTTCGTCGTCCCTTCGCTCGGATTCGATCGTTTCCTCGAGACTCTCGAGATCCTTGGAGTTCTGGCGCAGAAAGAAGACGAAGCTCCATACCAGTCCCGCGGCGATGAGGGCGACCAGTGTCACGACACCCCAGTCGATACTTGCCAGCGATCCGGAATCCATCGGCTTCTCCCGCGCATCAAACGAGCCATTATGCCACCCGCTGCACCGCACGGCCGTGTTGGTAAACGGGTACCGGCCGGCAAAAAAAGTTGCCGCCGGTCCCCGACCAGACCCGGCAGCCGTTTGCAGCGTCACCAGGGGGCTGGCGCGAGATCGCCGGTCGCTGTTCCGCGGCGAGGCGCCTACGGGCCGACCTCGCCGAGCCGGGCGATCAGGCCGGAATGACGGCGCGTACGGTTGGCGCAGGCGCCGACCAGCACTTCCCGGCTGCCGACGACAGCGACCTTGGTCGACGCCCGGGTGATGCCGGTGTAGAGCAGCTCGCGGGTCAGGACACGGTTGTGATGTTCGGGAAGCAGCAGGAATACCGACTCAAATTCGGAGCCCTGTGCCTTGTGTACCGTCATGGCAAAGGCGGTGTCGTGCTCCGGCAGGCGGACTGGTGCCAGCGGCCGGAAGCCGGCGTCCTGCTCGGGGAACCACACCATCAGCTCGCCACCATCGTCCGGCAGACAGATGCCGACGTCGCCGTTGAACAGCTTCAGGACGTAGTCGTTTCTGAGGACCATCACCGGCCGGCCGACGTACCATGGCGAGCGGGGACCGCCGGGGTGCACGCCAGCGCCAAGTTGCAGCAGGTGGCGAGTGACGAGCGCGTTGATCGCCCGCACGCCGCGGGCTGTCTCGCGCAGCGCACAGAGCACGCGGAAGCCGTCGAAGGCGGCGAACACCTGGCGTCGTCGGCTCACCGGGTCGGCCAGCGCGGCCACGAGAGCGGTGCAGTAGCGATGGTAGCCCTCGACAATCACCTGTCGGGTCGCGGGGGTGAGGTCGGCGCTGCCGTCGGATAGCCAGCTGACCGACGGGTCGGCAGCGCCGGCCAGCCAGTCGCAGGCCTCATTGCCGCGGCCGCCATTGATGTCGGCGGCCAGCCGCCCGATCCCGGAGGTACTGGCGAAGCGGTGGCTTTCGGAGAACCAGACAACGCAGTCGGCCAGCGGGGTCGGGGTGATGGCGGGTGGCGGCTGGATGCACGCGGCCGGGGTCGCGGTGAGCGAGGAGAGTTCGGCAATACACGCTGCCGTCAGTGTCGGGTCGGCGGAGACCTCCGAGAATACCGCGCCGGCCTCGACTGCCGAAAGCTGGTCCTTGTCGCCGAGCAGGATCAGGCGGGCGTCGGGTGGCACGGCGTCGCACAGTCGGCAGGCGAGCGCGAGGTCGAGCATCGATGCTTCGTCGACGACCAGCGCGTCGATCGGCAGCGGGTTTTCCGCGTGGTGGTGGAAGCGCCCTGGCTCCGGCGTCACGCCAAGCAGCCGATGCAGCGTGTGCGACTCGCGTGGCAGCCGTGCCTGCAGTTCGACTGGCAGATCGCCGGCGCGCTGGCGCAGCGCCTCGAGCATGCGTGCGGCGGCCTTGCCGGTGGGTGCGGCAAGGGCGACGCGCAGGCCGGGACTTTCGGTCAGCAGACAGGCCAGCAGGGCGACGATCGTGGTCGTCTTGCCGGTTCCCGGGCCGCCGCTGATGATCGTCAGCTTGCTCCGCCAGGCGAGTGCCGCCGCCAGCTTCTGCCAGTCGGGACGATCGCCGAGCCGGCGCGCGTTGTCGGCGAACAGGCAGTCGAGTTGCTGGCGCATTTCGGCGGTCGGCGGCGACGTATGGCGTTCGGCACGCTTGCGAAGGCTCGCCGCCAGCCGGCGCTCGTAGGCGAAGTAGCGATGCAGGTAAAGCCGCCCGCAGCCATCGAGAACCAGCGGCAGGACTTCTGGCAATGTCGGCGGCGCGCCTGTCGCGGCAACCATTCGGCTGGCCAGCAGGCGCTCCACCAGTTCCGTCGGCGACTGATCGGGGAACAACTCGAGGACAGTGTCCAGTTGCGCACAGACGTGTCCGCTGTGCGTCGCGAGGCTCACGAGGCGGCCAGCCGCGGCGAGCACGACCAGGCTCGTTCGCGGCGCGCCGGCCTGTTCGGCCCATTGCAGGAGGTGGCTCACGAAGCCCTCGGCAAGATCGTTGCGGCCCGCCGGCTCCGGGGAAGGCGTGCTGTGGAAGCTCATGCGTGGTTCGCCAGTGACCTGTGGGACAGCAAGCTGTCGAGCGATTCGATGGTGGATCGCGGTGGGCGATGGTGATAAACACCGCAGGCACTGCGTTCGCCGTCAGTGCCCACAGCGCGCCAATCCGGGCGGACGCCGCGCACGAACAGATAGTAGACACCGCCGAAGTGGCGATCGTAGTCGTAGTCGGCGATCCGGCAGCGCAGGTAGCGGTGCAGCGCGACGCAGTAGATCAGGTATTGGAGGTGATAACCGTGTTCGGCCATCGCCGCGGCAACTTGCTGCTGGCCATAGTCGGCAGCGGCAAAACCGAGATGGTTCGATTTCCAGTCAAGGACGTGGAAGCGATTTGCGTGGCAGAACACCAGGTCGATGAAGCCCTTCAGGTAGCCGTCGAGGGGCGGGAAGCCGAGTCTCGGCAGCGGGTAGCCGTGCGCCGCCAGCCAGTCGTTGAGTCTCGGCGCCGTCAGGCCGGCGGGCAGGTTGAAACCCAACTCGACGAGACGTTGCCGGCGCCCCACTGTCGACAGGACGATGCCGCCGGGCAGCGATGTCGCCAGGACGTCGTCGAGCAGTCGGCGCAGCATGCGCGCCGGACGGCGGGCGGAATCGCCGTTCGGCGGTCCCACCGGTGACAGCGGGTGGCTCGCCAGCACTTCGTCGATGATGGCTGGCCAGCGGCCCGGATCGGTGAAGTCGATACGCTCGAAGAGCGCATGCACGCAGTCGCCGGCGGCCGGTCCGCGCGCGAAGAGGAGGATGTCGTCCGGCCCAATGTCGGCTGCCGGCCCGCTCACCGCCGGCAGAGCAGGGACGGCGCGGCCGTCGTGGTCGCTCGCCGACGCTTCGCTGTCGGCGCCATGCTGCAGGCTGCTGAAGCTGCCGATTCGCCAGCCGGCAGCCATCGTCCGGGGTGCGACCAGCGCGCTCAGGCTGGCGGCGGACACGGCGGTGCTGGCGAGCGGCGTCGGCGCCTCGCCGGGCAGGTCGCTCAGCGACAGCGGCGGGCCCGCCGTCGTGGCGAGCGCACGCCAGGCCGCTTCGATCTCCTCTGGCGATCGCTTGTGCTTCAGCCAGTCGGCGTAGGACATATCCTTGCCGGCGACCAGCCAGTTGAGCAGACTGTGAGTGCCCTGTGCCATCGATGGTTTGCCGAACGCCAGGTTCGCGTAGCAGCCGGCGACCAGGTAGCAGCGCTGCGCGGCGCGCGTCAGCGCCACGTAGAGCAGGCGCATGAACTCGGCATCCTTCTCCTCGCGTCTTCGCCTCTTGATCTCCTCGGCATCGGCCGCATCGAGTTCGAGGCGGAAGTCGATCACCGGCAGCCCATCGTCGTCGTGATACTCCTTGCCCTCGTCCTCGCCGAAGTTCGACTGGTGCCCATCCCAGAGGAAAGGACAGAAGACAATGCCGTACTCAAGGCCCTTGGATTTGTGGATGGTGACGATCTGGACGAGGTTGCGGTCCGACTCGAGGCGCAGTTGATGGACCTCCTCGGCACCGTCGTCGCGCCGACGACTGGCCAGCCAGCGTAGCAGCGCGTCCGGCGCCGGCTGATCGGCGCTGGCCTGCTGCAGCAGTTCGCCGAGGTGGAGCAGATTGGTCAGCCGTCGTTCGCCGTCGCTGCGCGCGAGCAGCCGGAAAGCGACCGCCTCGCTGTCCATCCAGGCGCGCAGCATGACGCCGAAACCGCGCCGCAGCCAGGTCTCGCGGTAGCCGCTGAAACGCGCGATGGTCTGCAGCAGCCCCATCTCGTCGGCGGCCAGCGCAGCGACGCCGGTGGCATTGAGGCCCAGCAGTTCCGTGGCCAAAGCGCTGTAGAGGAGCGACGGGCGCGCCGGTTCGCGGATCGCCAGCAGTACGCGTTCGAGATCCTCGGCGTCCGGGGTGTGGAAAATACTGTGCTGCGAAAGCTCGACGCTGCCGATACCGACCTGCAGCAGCGCGTCCCGGAGCAGGCGCCCCTGGGCGTGGCTCTTGACGAGGATGGCGATGTCGCCGGGCGCCAGAGCGCGTTCGCCGAGCGTGATGCGGCCGGCCTGCGCGGCGCGCAGCAGGCGCGCCACTTCGCCGGCGGTGGCGCGCAGCACCTGCTTCTTCGCTTCGCCGCGCAGCAGATACTCGCCGTTGGCAGCCGGCAGCCGCCAGACGCGTAGCGCCGCCGGGTCTTCCTCGCTGTGGTCGGTCAGCGGTGGGCGCGGCTTGTCGCCAACGGTCACCGGCTCGTAGTTGAGGCCGGCGAGAATGAAGGCGTGAGGATTGGCGGTGAAGAGTGCGTTGCTGGCGGCGATCAGGTCCGCGGTCGAGCGCTGGTTGTGGCGCAAGGTGTAGCGCGCGCCAGCCTGGCGGCGGGCGGCCAGGTAGGTATGCAGGTCAGCATTGCGAAAGCTGTAGATCGCCTGTTTGGGATCGCCGACAAGGAACAGCGGGCCCGCAGCCGGCGCCTCGCCGGCGCCGTAGATGCGGCTGAATATCGCATACTGCAGCGGGTCGGTGTCCTGGAATTCGTCGATCAGGGCGACCGGATAGCGGCTGCGCAGGAATCCGGCGAGCCACGGGAAGTCGCCGGAGGTCAGCGCCGCATCGACGTTCTGGAGCATGTCGTCGAAGGATTGCACGCGCTGCCGGCGCTTCTGCTGGCGCAGCGCGGCGCCGGACTCGTCGAGCATCCTGCGCAGCAGATACAGGCGGGCGAGGTGCAGCGCCTGCGTCACCGACGCGTGCCGCGCCAGCACATCGTTGGCCGCGTGGAAGAAAGGATGTGTGGGAGGCGTCTGGTTATTTCTTTTCCTGGCGGCGATGAAGTTCGCCGTGAACAGACGCGCCTTGCTCTTTTCCGGATCGGGAGCGCGCAACGGGTCGCCGCTGGCCAACCACAGGGTCCAGGCGCGGGCGCCGGTCGATACGCCGTCTGCCTTGTACGAACCGGCGTGGAGCGCGGCGAGTCCGGCCAGCAGCGCGCCGGTGGGTGCGGCGCCATCGCCTCCCCACAGTTGTCCGGCGCGCGCGAAAGCTGCGGCCAGGCCAGGCGTGTCGATCGCCGCTTCGCTCGCCAGTTCGGCCGGCCAGATGACGCGCGAGTGGGACTTGGCCACCTGGCGGCCGAGCAGCCTTGCCCAGCCTTCCGGCGAATCCTGGCGCTGCGCGAGGTAGTCCGCGAGGGCCGGCGAGATCGCTCCGCTGGCGATATGGCGTCGCCAGAAGTCGCTGACGGCTTCGAGGCGCAGCGGCTGGTCGTCGTGCAACAGGTCGAGGCTGAACGGCAAACCGGCGGCGAACGGCGTTTCGGACAGCGCACGCTGGCAGAAGCCGTGAATCGTGAACACGGCGGCCTCGTCGAAGGTGTGCAGTGCCGCTTCGAGGCGCATGCGCATCTGCGGGCGGTCGACGCTGGCGTTGTTCTCGACGGCAGCGACGAGCCGGGTGACAAAGGGGTCGGCAGCGCTGGCGCCGCGCTGCAGATAGGCAAGGACATCGACGATGCGGCTGCGGATGCGCTCGCGCAGTTCAGCGGTGGCCGCGTTGGTGAAGGTGACAACCAGAATCTGTGGCGCGTCCAGCCCCTTTTCGAGCAGCAGCCGCAAGTAGAGCCCGCAGAGGTTCCAGGTCTTGCCGGTGCCGGCCGACGCCTCGATCAGGCGCAGGCCGTCGAGCGGGCAGGCGAAGACGTCCAGGTCGATCGTGCCGGCAACGTCCGGCGCAACAGCCATGCTCATCGGCGCGCCTCCTCGAGATAGTCGAGCAGTGGGGCGAACACGGTGCGTGCGCACGCTTCGAACTCCCCGTCGAGTGGCTCGGCGACGCCTCTGAGCGCCAGGCGGTAGGCGGGATCGGCGCTCTCGCCCCAGGACGCATTACGGCTGTGGGTCCAGCGCTGGCGTGCCGCCGCCATGCTGCCGCTGATGTAGGCCCAGGCGCTCTTCGGGAAGAAGTGCAGCGGCGCCGACAGACCTCGGCGATAAAGGCCGATCAGCTCGCCGAGGTGGGCGCGGGCCGTGCTCGCAGCGCAGGGCCGCAGGCGGTAGCTGCCGTCGCGCGAGTGCCAGGTGGTCTGCAAAGTGGCACCCGTCGGCGCCGCCGCACAGAGGAACAGATGGCTGATCCAGCCGGCGAGATAGTCGGTCGGGCGCACCTCGTAGTAGCGATAGCGCACGAGTCCCGCCGGGCGCAGGTCACCGAGTGCTCCCGCGAGCTGCCACATTTCGTCCTCACGCGGGTAGGCGAACTGCGCGTGCACCGCCGGCAGCGGCACAGGCGCAAGCTGCGGCGCGAGCTCGGCCGCGAAGCGGCGCATGCGCGCGACTTCCTCGATGATCAGTCGCTCGCCCAGCGGCCCGGGGGGAAACTCGTTGCCGGCCAATGCCAGCGCCAGCACCTCGCCATCCTCGCTACCGGCCAGCACCGCCGGCAGAACACGCCGGGAGAGTGCCTGCAGGCCCGGATAGTCGGGAAGAAAGGGTTCCTCGTCCGGCAGTTCCTCCTCGGCGACCGCCAGCGCCATGTTGAGCCGCTTGACCAGTAGCGTCCGGCAGGGGTTGCCGAAAAACTGCAGCAACTGTTCGAGGCTGACCTGTCGCCATTCGGACGGTGGCGGTTCGAGCATGCCGGAAAAGAAGGGGAGCGTGGCGTCCATCTCCGGCGCAGCGATCTCATCGCCGTCTTCGTCGTCCGCGCTGCCAGGTGCAACGACGAGCACGGCGCTGCCGCCGAGTCCCTGGCGCAGCGCCTCGCAATACTCGGCATTGAAGCTGCGCCGACGGGCGTCGCCGCCGGCGAGAAAGTACTCGGCAGAGAAGGCCTGCAGCGGGTGCTCGACGGTCAGCCGTTGGCGCACGGCATGGAGGCTCGCCGGGTCGGCCGGGTCTGTCGCACAGGCAGCGGCGACGTAGTCGAGCAGTTCGGCAAGCAGGACCGACGGCGGGGCGACGCTGTTGTCGCGGATGCTGCGGCCGCTGTAGCTCAGGTAGAGGCGCTGCCGGGCAGCGAGAACGAGGTCGAGAAACAGGTTGCGCTCGTCGAGGCGCCGTTGCCGGTCGCCGGGCTGCGGCCGCAGCGCCATCAGGTCGAACTCGGCCGGCCGGTTGACGCTCGGGAAGGCGCCGTCGTTCATGCCGAGCAGGCAGACGACGCGATAGGGCAGGGCGCGCAGGCTGGTCAGTGACGAGAAGGTGAGCACGCCACCGGGAACACCGCCACGCCCCGGATCGTCGAGCAGCGTGCGCAGCGCGCTGTGTACCACGGCCAGCGGCAGCGGCGAGCGGGTGCCGCCGCGTCGCATGTTGGCGTGCAGTTCGTTGATCGTTGCCTGCATGGTACGCAGATCGTCGACGAGATCGCTGTCGGCGCGCGTGAAGCGGCCCAGTGCGTCGCTCAGCGACTGCTGCCAGGCGTCGGCGTCGCGCGGCTGCGACCAGTGGTCGCGCAGGTCGGCGAGCGCCCGCACGAAACGCCACCAGCGGCCGAGCGTCGCCGCGTCGCCGCCTTCGGGATTGGCGGCGGCGATACGTCCGGCGACGACGGTGTTGCGCGCCGCTGGTTCGTCGCCAAGCGCGTAGGCGAGGAACAGCCGGTGCAGGCCATCGGCGAAGCTGTGCCGCTCGGTGGCCGGCAGATCGAGTCGGCTGCGGCTGCTCGCATCCAGGCCCCAACGGATGCCGGCATCGCCAATCCAGTCGTGGATGCGCTCCAGGTCATCGGCTTCCATGCCGAACTGCGCCGCCACCGGGGGTTGTTGCAAGAGGTCGAAGACGGCGCTGGCAGCGAAGCGGCTGCTGCATAGCGCAAGCAAACTGTCGAGGACGCGAGCAATCGGATTGACCCGGGTCTGCGGCAGGCCGGTGATCGTGTAGGGAATCCGGCGCGGCGCCGGTGCGGTGCCGAACACCGCATCGATCAGCGGCGCCGCAGCGGGCAGGTCGGGCAGCAGCACGACGATCTGTGCCGGCGTCGGCGGGTCGCCGGCGGCGAGCTGCGCCAGCAACTGGTCCTGTAGCACCTCCAGTTCGCGCGTCAGCGAATGGCAGACATGCACTTCGATGCTGCGGTCGCCGCTGGCCAGCGCGACGCTGCCGGGTGCAAGTTCGCCGAGGTCGAGGATCGCGTTCTGCACCCGCGCCAGCAGGTGCTCGCCGCCGGCGGGCAGGAAGACGCTGTCTTCCTCGGCGATGTTGCCGTCGTCGGCGAAGAGCAGATCGATGTGCGCCTGCGTCTGCTTTCCCCAGGCGGCGAGCAGGGCGTTGCCGACCTCGTGATGACTGTCCTGCGCGCGCGCCGCGAGGTAGCTCAAGCGCTTCCGGTCGACGACGTCGAACCAGTACTCGCGGCAGGGGTTGAGGGTATAGATGCGGATATCGATCCAGCGCGACAACTGGCGCAGGATGTCGAGGTAGAGCGGCGGCAAGGTGTTCAAGCAGAAGACGCTGGCGCTCGGGGGCAGGCCGGCCAGCGCCGGTGCATTGGCACCAACTCGTTCTATCGTCTCGAAAAAGGCGGCCGCCGGGTGCTGGCGGCGGGTACCGAGTTGGGCAGTGATGCGCCGCCAGAGCGCCGACTGCCAGAGCTCGTCTTCGGCGCGTCCGGCATCGAGTCCCGGAACGTCGGCGCGCTTGCCGTCCGACCAGGCCGCCAGCCACTGTGGGCGGTAGGTGATGTAATGCTCAATCAAGGTCGCGCCGCGCTGCGCCAGCTCGAGGCGCATCACCGGGTCGGCGTCGCGCAGGTAGCGGGCGAGACGCGGATGATCGTCGGTGAAGCCACGATCGCCAAGCACCTCGAACACGCGCCACGCCAGCAAGGCCGGCGAGAAGGGCGACTGGTCCTGGATGTCCACCAGTTGGCCGATCTGCGTCCATAGCCACTGCGCGAGGTAGGAAAAATCGATGTTGGCGCAGATTCCCCGGCGGTCGGCGCAGGCAAGCTCGACGCGGCGCCTGAGGGCTGTGCTCGGAACGATCACCTGCTGTACGGTGAACGGGGAGCAGCTTTCATCGTCCAGGCGATCGAGCAGGCGTTCAAGCAGGAATTCGAAGCGGTTGGACAGGGTCAGCCGAAGCATGGCGCGTGCGGGGGTGGGAGGGCAGGGGTGGATTGTCGCATCCGTGGGCGCCGATACCGCTTCTCCCAGGTGGCGAAGGCAGTGCAGCGACAGCCCACAGCGCGCATGGCGGTGCTGCCAGTCGACACGTCCTCAGGCCCGTTCCCTCTGCCGTCTGCCGCCGTCGCCGGCCGGCGCGCACCGTGCTCTACGACTTGGTTGTTGAAGTCACGTCGCCAGCATAGATACAGTTGCTTCTTGCCTTGACTTCGCGGTCCACTTGACACCTCGTGGCGGAGCCGCATACCCCTCTGCTAGATCCGCGTGGGATTTCCCGTTTCTTAACGCAGAAGTTGCCGTCGCAGCCGCCCTCTGCCGATTGCCGCCCAGTCAATTTCAGCGGTAGGGCGGTTCGTTGCCATTGTGAATGATCCACACCAGATGCGCGCTACCGAAATCGCCCATTGAGCCTCCCGCAAAAATCAAGCGGCCCTGGTTCTTGTAGACTAGTTCCTGGCGATGCGTGTCACTACCAAAAAAGAAAGGGATGAACGCCTTGCCGGTGATATAGGCACCTTGGTCGCTGGGCTGGCCGACGAGGTCGGTGACCTGACGCATGGGCATGCCAATCTGTAGCTGCGTAAACTTGCTGCCCGGTGCCGCCTTGCCGGTAATCTCGCCTTCCCAGTCGCGCAAGCCCTTGACCGGCTGGCCGTACCCTGCTTCGACCTTGGTCGAATCCACCACTTCGCCCCTGGCGTTCATTCCCGGCCCGATCTTGCCCGGCGGCGTTGCCGGAGCCGACGGCGCGGGCTGGACGGCGGGAACTGGTGGCGCGGCTTGCGCCGCCGCAAGCGGCTTCTCGGACTGGGCAAGCGGCGCTGGCGAAGGGCTTTTCGCGGACTTCGCGCTGTCCAACTTCGAACCCTTCCTGGCCTGTTTGCCCTGTTGGTTCGTCGGTGATGCCGGAGCCGTCTGCGTCGCAGCCGCAGTCTCTACCTGCGCCGGAGTCGGCGCTGGAGCCTGCGCGCTCTCGCTCTTCCCCGAGTTGCTCGCGCAGCCGGACAAACCTGCTGCAGCCACCATCGCCAGCAACGCCGGCCCCAGAACTCCCACCTTCAACATGTTCACACCTCCCGATGAGCGACAAACAAGCCGCACGCTGCAATCCTCGCGGCCCCCTTACGGGAACTGTAGCGTTCGATCAGTCACCGGTCAATCCCTTGTCATCGGTGGTGTCGTATGACTGTGTTCGCGCTTCAACCACAAGCAATCCGTCGTACCGAGAGGGCAAGACTGCGCCATGACAAGCTGGTCCGTCGCTGGTCAACTGACGACGCGTCTCGGTGCTCATCCGCCTGGCCGGAGCAGCCAGGCCGATGACTGCGGGCGCCGAGCGGAACCGAACTGGGATGGCGGTTCAAGTGCTATCCCAACCACGTTCGAGATTGATCCTTGTTTGTGGTGGCTCATATACTCTCGATAGCGCCGTTGAATCTCCCACCTTTGACAGGGACGTGCCATGTTTTACGGCATCAACAACATCGCGACCTTCGTCGCCGGAACCATTGTTATCATACTTTTGCCCGGACCAAATTCACTTTATGTGATGTCGGTCGCTGCGCGCTGGGGAGTGGCGGCAGGCTATCGCGGTGCCTGTGGCGTCTTGGTCGGCGACACGATCCTGATGCTGCTCTCGGCGACTGGCGCTGCGTCCTTGTTGCAGGCGAATCCCGCCGTATTCATGGGGGTCAAGTATGCTGGGGCACTTTACCTGGCCTGGATGGGCGTTGGACTTCTGCGCTCATCCTTTGCGACCTGGCGAGACAACTGCGCCACCAGCAGTGAAAACACTCAGACCGCTGCGGACACTTCGCGCCCCTTCCATACCGCTCTGATCATCAGCCTGATGAACCCGAAAGCGATCCTGTTCTTCATTTCCTTCTTCGTCCAGTTTGTCGATTCGAGCTATCCGCACGCGGCCCTGTCGTTTTGCATTCTGGGCCTGATCGTCCAGTTCTTCAGTGCCTTGTACCTTTCGGTACTGATCCTTGGCGGCGCTCATCTGGCCCTGCAGTTCCGCCGCCGGCGACGGCTTTCAGCGCTGGCGACTGGCGGTGTCGGCGGGCTGTTTATCAGCTTCAGCGCAAAACTGGCCGGCGCCACCTTGAGCTAGAAGAAAGGACAGCACCATGCAGCCCAGGCCGCAGACTGAACAGGACGAACTGGCTCGCCAAGCCGTTGGTGAGAACTCACTGTTCGTCAAAGCCGTGACCGAGCTTGCCGACACGCATGAGGTGGTCGCCAGCGAGGATATTTTCGCCCGTGGCGGAACGAAGCTGGTCAGCCGCGGCACTCGCCTGTCGGGCCAGTTTTATGACCGCCTGGTCGCCCACAAGCTCCTCAAGCCGATTGAGCAGTCGCTCAGCGTCAGCGACGCGCTCGATGCGAGCAAACTCGTCTCCCTGATGCACGCAGAGGCGCGCCGCGTGCCTTCGCTGGCGCCGTTGCTCGAACAGCCCGAGCTACTCGAACAGCTTGGCAAGCATTTCAGCCAACTGAGCATTCCCGGCCCACTCACCTTGCGCTTGGCCGTGATGCAATCCGATCGGCCGAAGCTCTTCCAGCACGCAATGATCTCGTCCGTGGTCGCCACGGCGCTGGGAATCAGCGGTCAGCTGCCGCGCGAAGAACTGCAGGCCTTGTCCTTGGCGAGTGTCTTCCATGATGTCGGCGAACTGTGCATCCAGCCGGCGTTTCTCGCGCCCGGGCATCAGATGAGCGCGGAAGAGCGTCGCCATCTCTACGTACATCCCATTGCCGGCTTCCTGATGCTGCGTGATTTTGCCGAGCTACCCAAAGGAACGGCCAATGCCGTGCTGCAGCATCATGAGCGGATCGACGGCAGCGGCTACCCTTATCATCTGTCAGGTGACGCGATTTCGACGGTTTCGCGCTATCTGGCTGTCGCCGAGGTCGCCGCTTCCCTCATCGAAAAGCATGGTGCGGACAAGCGGATCGGCATGAAATTTCGCATGAACAAGAAGAAGTACGACGCCGGCGTCGTCGCGCTGACCTCCCGCCTGTTCGGCAGTTTCACGCTGCAGCCAAGCGAGAAGCTCGACGAGGTGTACCTGATGACGCACCTGACGCAACTCGGAAAGCTGTTCGAAGGCTGGGCTGCGTTGCGCAAGACGATTTCCGGTGCCGATCTCGAACGCGTTTCCGTTCTCGTCGAACGGGTGAATGCCTTGCAGATGCTGGTGATCGAGCCGGGCTTCGATCAATGCCGGATCGAAGACATATTGGCCATGGCAGGCGACGCCGATCCCGAGATATGTATGGAGCTTACGACGTTGCTGGATGAGCTCAATTGGCAGTTCAAGGCGCTGCTGAGCGGTATTGAGCGCGACCAATCGATTTCGGGGGCGCTCCTTCCAGCGGCACTCAGGGCCGGGATTGACGGCTGGCTGGCGCAGGTGCGTCGGTTCGTTTGCGAGTAAAGCAGCCTGGTCGACAGGGCGCGCTCACCCGCGTTGCATTCTCCCTCCGAATGTCCTGGTTCCCGCGCCGGCATCCCTGCCTCTGTTTGGCCTCGCTCTGGCCTGACTGACGGCGGCGCGCAGACGCTGGCGGAGTCAACGGCGACGCACGGAGCAAAGGCGTTTCGCCCGCAGGGGACTTGCGACCGCCACGGGAACCCCGCTGCACGCAAGCAAGAGCGACGGCAAGAGAGAGGGCCACGACGACACGAAGCGCGCCTGGTCATCCCCGGTACGCGTGTCTCGGCGCTCCACCCACGCGCAATGACCCGAAGGTCTTCGCCGGGCTCGTCCTTACATGATCCGAAACTGCATCACCACGCGTCCATCGTTCCAGATGTCGTCCGGACTGATCGAATCGCGGTGGAACTTGAACCCGATGTCGGCCTTGCGAAAGGCCTCGTAGACCAGTTCGGAGCAGATGTACTTGCGGTCGCGGTTCTTTCGGCAGCGTCTGAAGAGAATGCGCATCGCGATACGCAGGATCTCCCGGTTGTCGTAAGGTCGGGTCAGTTCGTCCATGCCGAAACTGATCGCCTGCTTGAACTGCTCATCGGCCGGCGGCGGCGTCAGCCGGCCGATGACGATGCGTCCCTTGTAGGGCTTGTTCCTGCCGTGGTAATTGCACAGGTACTTGGACAGGGGCGCGAGGCGAACGCCGATGGCGGTCTCGCTCTCCAGGACGAAGATGCGCTGCAGATTGTCGTCGCGATAGATGATGCCGACGTGACTCCAGACGGACTTCGTGAACCACTGGATGGTCCGCGAAAAGAAATAGGTGCCCGAGCAGAAGACGAGGTCACCGGTGTGCAGCTGGTCCCGGGCCTGTTCGTAGTCGAGAACGGGGAGTCTGGCAACGGCTTTTACGGCAAGTGGCTCGGCCATGGGTGCCTCCGGGTCAAGCGATAGGTCTGATACGTCTCGCGGCGCGCGCGCCCATCTGCGCTAGCTTGCCTTCGTCGCGTAGACATAGATCTCGAACAGACCGGTGTGCATCCCGAGTTGTTCGAAACCGAGATTCTGCAGGCCACGACGCACCGTATCGGCGATTTCGTAGGGGAGGTCGGGGTCCAGATCGTGGCCACCCGGCCGCAGGAGGCCGTTCAGCAGTCGCCCCTGGTCAACATAGACGTAGGGTATCGAGATCACCGCGCGCCCACCGTCATCGAGAACTCGGCAGGCCGCGAACAGGGCATCGCCGATATCGAAGAAACTCGACTGATAGGTTCGCAGCGAAAGATAAAGGTCGAAGGCGTGGCTCGCCACACCCTGCAGTTCTTCGGCCTCGGCACGACGGGGATCAAGGTTGACGATCGCTTGCGCTGCCCTGGCGAGCGCTTTCGCCGACAGATCGACGCCGACCAGTTGCTTGAAGTCCTTGTAGAAGAAAGGCTTTTCCAGACCGTTGCCGATGCCTACGTTGATCGCCCGGCAGCGGGCCAGGTCGCGAATACCGACATGGCGCAAGAGCGTGTTCAGCTCGGCCTCCCACTCCTCGAAGGCGCGGTAGCGCTCGTCTTCCTTCTGACTGCGCTGTCCGTACTTCTCCTCGTAGGCGACGGCGCGGCCACCGCTGACTTTGCGCGCGACATCTCCCGGCTCCAGCTCGGGGTACTGCAGCTGGCAGCGGCGGATGATCGTCTTGATCGTCGCCCCGATCCCGAGCGGCATCGACGCCAGGTCGATGCCCTCCTGGCGCAAGGCGTCGGCCATGATCTCGCGCACGCTCTTGCGCACATACGGCGAGGCGGCGGACAGCTTCTGCACGCCGGAGCGGCCCGGCGCCTGCCCGCGAATGCCGGCGACCAGCCGCGAAAAGGCGACCGGGTCGTCGATGCCGGCACTGAAATCGACCCAAGTGAAGCGCAGCAGGAAAGACGGCAACTTGTCCTTCGCCTCCTGGTCCGCGCCCGGCAGGAGGACCGGGATGACGCGGAAGCTGTTCTCCTGGACGCGCCTGCTCAGCGCCGCCCGCATCTCCTCGTTTTCCCAGGAGTTGACGCCGCTCGGGCCGACGAAGACGGCCACGCAGCGGCTCCGGTTGAGCGCCTGCTCGAGACTCTCTTGCCAGGGTTCCCCCGGGATCAGGTGCCAGCGGTCGAGAAACGGACTGAGCTGCGCTTCCTCGACGAGTTTCTCGGCGAGTCGTTCGACCATCGGCTTGTCGGGCGAACGGTGGGAGAGGAATACGTCGTACCCTGTTGCAACAGTGCCTGTCATTTGAGTCTCCCCTGACGATGGCCCGGCCGCCGAAGTCTTACCGGCAAAGGCGATTATCCACCGAATTCGGCACAGAAGAGCGACACGTGTTCCCCGGGGCGCAGTGTTCAGAAAGTCGTGCCTTGGAGTGGAGACGTCGCCGCCACGCAGATATCGGGTCATCGACATGTTGACGGGGCGAGCAGCTGAAGCCGGCGACGGCTCTTGCCGTCGACTATACTTTTCATGTAAGTCCCTTCTGCCATTGCTGTCTAGCGTCTCGCCTGCGCGACTCGCTGAAGAACGGCAGTCGACTTCCGTTCAGGAGGAGAGCCAGCGTGTCGCGCGTTGTCGGAAGTACCGTCGTGGTCGTGTGGACAAGACTGGAGGCCCTGTGGCGTGTCGCGAGCAGGGGGGCTCTTGCTATCGTCGGCGCCACGATCCTGCAGACCGCTGTGGGCCTCTCAGGCGTTGGCGAGGTATCTGCCGGCGACCGCGACGTGCCGCCGCTGACCACCTATCCAAGTCAGGTCTTCACGACGGAAAAGCCCGGGCAGCTGGGCCTGTATGTCGAAGGTGAGGACTGGCATCTGCTGGCCGACATGCCTGGATTTGAGCACCAAGAACTCCCGTTTTCAGGGCCGTCGCAGTTCTTCTTCATGGGGAACGACACTTCCGGAACAACGGCCACCGTTTTCGCGGAGCGGATAGACGGTGCCAACAGTGAGGAGTCTTGTCGAAGGTATTACGCGCGAGGTGTCCAGGAGGGGCGCGATCGGACGGCGAGCTTTGTTGGTGACAAAGGCAAAGTGGGCGAGGTGGCCGAAGTCGAAGCGCGCGGAAAGACGCTTCTGATGTACGACTGGTCGATCTCCGAGTTCGGGCCCCAAAAGGTCCAGTTTTGGCGAAGGACCATATACTGGTATCCCTACTACCGTGGTTTCTGCTTTGACTTCCATTTCAGCGTCTCCAGCACCGCAGCCCAGGAAGATGTGCTGAAGGTCTTCGACTCGGTCACGTACGGTCCACGCAGGCCTTCGGCAGACATCGATCGCCTGTTCTACTTTTTTGACCGATTGCGGATTCGCCTCAGTATCCCGATTGATTGGCGGTACACGTATCGGCGGCCGCCACCAGGCCCTGCCGGCGGGATCGAGTTGCGCTCCGGTAAGGGGCAGGCCTTCTCGTTCCTGGTGTTCCCCTTGGGGAGGACGCGCTCTGCCGCGCTGTCCGATCAGCCTGAAGGCGTGGCAGAGGCGGCGCGACGCTCTTACGAGGAGCGAGGCGCTACCGTGTCGTCGCTGCAGACTCAATGCGCTGCGGGTACCTGCGTCTACTACTACGATCTCACCGTTCGCGCGGACGATAGCGCCTATGCCCACGATTTTCGCTACAACGCCGTTCAGTATCACCGTCAAGGATGGGCGAAGTTCGGCGAAATGGTAATGGGACTTTCGTTGTTGTACGGGGATAGCGGCAAGGACGCTGCAGACCACGTCACCGCGGCATTCAGTCGAGCGAAGGTCCTCGATCTGGGCGCAGCCCGTCGGCCCGCCGCGCAGGGTGACCGCCCACCGACGGAGTGATTGCACGCGGGAGCGGACCGCTGAAGACACTGTAGACGGTTCTCCTGGCTTTCTACGAGCGCGGTCCAGAAAGACTGCGCAGACATCCCCGGATTCCACAGGTGCTGTCTGTTTCGCCCGCACAGGGAGGCCCGTCTGGTTTTTCGCATTCGTCGTCAGATGGAGATCGCCCGTGATCGACTGCCAAGTGGGGCCACTCGACCTCGGCGCGCCTATGCGCGCCTATGCGCGCCAGCGCACCGGCTGCCTGGGCCGGTTTGCGCAGCCTCATCGCCAACGGTGCCGTGCCGGCTTCAGTCAGTCCTCCCGGGTTTGTGTCTGCAAGTCAGCCCGGTTCCGTCCGCGCAGTAGCGATGGCCCGATCCACCCACGCCGAAGATTGCTGCCGGAAGCTGATCAAATCCGGGGGATTGCCCGCCTTGACGTGGGTGGTTCCGGTAAGCCACGACGAAGACATCATCATGAACTATCTGAACCATTCGAAGCTGATTGCCCCAACACTGACGACGCTCGCTTTAAGCGCCTGCTTCACACTGCCTGCGGGCCTGGCCGGGCCGCAGGGCGCGACTGGGTACACCGGGGCAACCGGCAATACCGGCGCGACCGGCGACACCGGAGGCGGTGGCGACACCGGTGCCACCGGCAGTACCAGAGCAACGGGTGATACGGGGCCGCCGGCAGCGCCGGGGCACGGGGCAACTACAGACGGCGCGATCGACAGGAAGGACGATGGCCAGAGAATCAGAGGGTTCCGCAGATCGCCGGCCCGGGGCTGGCGATTGATTCGACTGCGCTTGCCCAGGGTTGATTCCTGGAGTAGATCATGAGCCATCCCCCACCAACGTTCGAGGCGCAGATGCTCCCACGGCCTTGTCGCCTTTCCCTTCGCAGTGGCCTGCTGGCCTTGGTCATCGCCTTGCCATGCGCTCCGCTGCTGGCCGGGACGGCGGGCGACGTAACGCGAGCCAACACCACCAGCGCCCCGCAAGAACAGCTTACCTGGATGAGCGGGGGCATCGGCGACCAGGCGCTCGAAGACATGCGCCAGCTTGCGGCAGCCTACAACGTTCGTGGCGAAGGCCAGTTGAGTCGTAGACAGCATCCGTCTTCACTCTGCTCGACAACGACCAGCTGCTCGTTCGCGTAACGGCGCCGGCATCCGTGGCTGACCAAGGGACGCCGTGGCGCCTGCACGGCCGTCAGGGTTTGTGGTGGGCCGTTCTTCGTCGTTCCTGGGCGGATTCCACAGTAGAATCCTGGTGTTTCGCAAGGGCCATGGCCGGCTGGCCGCCGACCCCACACTTGACGCTGTACTCACGGAAGGACGCCGATCGATTTCGGCGAACCCATTCTCGACCATGGTTCATTTTGACGTTCACTTGTGGCAGCGCTTTCGGGCGATGGCGGTACCCTACTGGTTCGGCGAGGAAAAATGGATCGCCAGAGGGCTGCTCGCCTTGCTGGTCATGTTGTTGCTGGGGCAGACCGGATTCGACGTCCTCTTCAATCAGTTGACCGGAGAATTCACCTCTGCACTGGCGGCAAGAGATGCCGAGAGGTTCTGGAGCGCGATCAAGAAGTGCCTCGCCATCCTGGTTGTTGCCGTGCCGATCTATGCCTTCTACTACTACGTACGTGACAAGCTCGGTCTCCACTGGCGGCGCTGGTTGACGCGGCGTCTTCTCGGTAGCTATTTCAGCAATCGGGCGTACTACCGACTGAACGCAAGTGCCGAGATCGACAACCCGGATCAGCGGATCGCCGAAGATATCAGAACCTTCACCGAGCAGTCCCTGCACTTTCTGTTGGTAACAGCGGGTGCATTGCTGCAGCTTGTCGCGTTCTGCGGCGTTCTCTGGTCCATTTCCCGGGAAATGGTCGGCTTTCTGGTCGTTTATGCGATTTTCGGCACGGCGGTAACGCTACTGGTGTTCGGCCAGGTGCTGATTGGCCTCAACTTCTATCAGCTCAAACGCGAAGCCGACTTCCGCTTCAGCCTGGTACGGATTCGCGAGAATGCCGAGGCCATAGCCTTCTATCGCGGCGAGACACAGGAGTTGCGACAGGTCGGTCGGCATTTCGACGAGGTATTCAGGAACTTCGGCAGACTTATCAGGGCGCAATTGAATCTGAACCTTTTCCAGTATGCTTACCGATTCGTCACCATCATCCTGCCCAGCGCGATCATTGCCGGGCGGGTGATTTCGGGGGAGCTCGAGGTTGGCCGGGCGATCCAGGCAACCGGCGCCTTTGCGGCGATCCTGACGGCGCTGACGGTGATTGTCGACAACTTCGAAGAGTTCAGCAAGTTTGCCGCCGGGATCGATCGTCTGCATGGCTTCGCGGGCTTCGTCACCGGCAAGGAGACCGATCGGTCGGGCGCAGAGGATGGCATTGCCGTCGTCCAGGATTCGCGCTTGGCCATTGAAAGCCTTACCCTCGAAACCCCAAACCATGCGCGAACGCTGATCAAGGATCTTTCGCTGACGATCGATCCGGGCCAGGGCGTGTTGATCGTCGGCGCCAGCGGTTGCGGAAAGAGTTCATTGCTGCGCGCGATCGCCGGTCTGTGGCGCTCGGGCAGTGGCCGCATCATTCAGCCAGAGGCCAGCGAAATGCTGTTCCTGCCGCAAAGACCCTACATGCTGCTGGGTACCCTGCGCAGCCAGTTGCTGTATCCGCTACCGGAGCAGGCGATAGCTGACGCGGAACTGCTGCGCGTGCTGGAGAAGGTCAACCTCCCTGACCTTGCCGCCCGCTTCAATGGCCTGGATGCCGAACTGGATTGGGCCAAGGTATTGTCGGTCGGTGAACAGCAACGCGTCGCCTTGGCCCGAGTGCTGCTTTCCGCACCCCGTTACGCCATTCTCGACGAAGCGACCAGCGCCCTCGATATCACCAACGAAGACAGCGTCTATCGTCAGTTGGCGGCCAGCGAAACGACCATGATCAGCGTCGGCCATCGTCCCGCGATCCTTAAGTATCATCAGCACGTCCTGGAGCTGACAGGCGATGGCGGATGGCAGTTGTATGCGGCGAGCGATTACTGCTTTGACCGGGAAGCGCCCGCCAAGGCGACCTGACGCTTCCCGCGCGGATCGGCCGTTCCAGGTGTGTTCGGGGTAGGACCCGAAGGAACAGCGACGGGCGCCACAGGCTGATCGGCGGCTGCCACCAGATTGCCGCCCTCGTCGGCTTGCTCGCGCATGGTCCTGAACTGGCGCGAGCACCCCGTCCGGATCGCGCGAAGATGCGGCGGACGCGACGGCGAGCTGTCGGTGGCGTACTCGAGCAACGGCACCTTGGCACAGCTCGATCCGCTTGCACGACAGATTTCCGGAACCTGACCACTGCCCCCGGCTGGCGGCAAGAGTGCATGCGCGGTGCATAGTGGCCACCTCGGCGTCATCGACTGAAACCGGTCTGGTGGGCGAACGCATGCAGCACCGGCCACTTTGCCTCGGCCTTGCAACACGTTCAGCTGTGGCAGCGCGGCGGTCGACCCGCTCAATCAGGTCGCTCCCACGGCGGCACGGGGAGAAACAGCGCTTCCAGTTCGTCGAGAACGACGCGGACCTTCGCCAGGCGGACCCGGCTCGGGGTGTAGCAGGCGTAGACATGGCGCCCGAAGCTGCTCAGCGGCTCGTAGTCGTCAAGCACCGCGTGCAGTCTCCCGTCGGCCAGGTACGAACGGCAGAGATAGGTCGGCAGGATCGCCATTCCGTGACCAGCGAGGAGCGCGTCCAGAATGCAGTCGACGTTGTTGATCCGAAACCTGCTGCTGACCGGGACGGCGGTTTCCTCTCCTTGGCGATCGAGCAGCCGCCACCTCCCGTTGCCGTAGGGATGCGGGAAGTCGAAACACTGGTGACTGGACAGTTCAGCGGGTGTTGCCGGGCGACCGTGCGTGTCGAGGTAGGCGGGTGCGGCGCAGATCAGGCGCTTGACGAGGGTCAGGGGGCGCGCCACCGCATCTTCTGGCGGTGTTTTGGTCAGGCGCAAGGCAAGGTCGATCCGGTCATCGATCAGGTCGACCAGGTCGTCGCTCAACAGCAGTTCACACTCGAGCTGTGGATAACGTTCGGCCAGACGCGGCAGCAGCGGCGCAATATACAATCGTCCGAAAGTCAGCGAGGCGCTGATGCGCAGGACGCCGCATGGCACCTCGGTACTGATCCGGACCGCCAGATCGGCACCGTCGACGACTGCCAGCGCGCGCAGGGCGTGCTGGTAGAAGATTTCGCCCGCGGGTGTCAGGCGGAGCTTGCGCGTGGTCCTCTCGAAGAGCCGGACGCCAAAAGCTTTTTCGAGTTCGCCGACCTGCTTGCTGATCTGTGCCCGCGTACAGTCGAGACGGCGCGCCGCAGCAGCCATGCTGCCGATTTCGACAACCCGGACAAAGCTTGTCCAGCTGCTCAACCAAGCCATTTGTCAATCATTCGTTGACGTCAAAGCCCGATTCTACTGCTATTCGTCGTCCCGGCTTCGACCTATAGTTCGCCCGAATCAGAGCCAATTCCGGCCTGGTCAATTCCTCTACAGGCACCTCCCATGCTGCGTTCGCTCAACCGCCCCGGCGTCATGGCCATCACCCTGGCTGCGGCCGGCATCCTGATGGTGACGATGGGAACGCGCCAGTCCTTCGGCCTGCTCATCGCGCCGATCAACGACACCAGCGGACTGGGGATTGCCACCATCAGCCTGGCTCTCGCCATTGGCCAGTTCGCCTGGGGTGCGGTTCAGCCGGTGGCCGGCGCGCTGGCTGACCGCTTCGGGCCGCGCACCGTACTCACCGGCGGCATCATCACACTGGCGGCGGGTTGCGCGATCACCCCATATGCCACTTCCGGATTTGGCCTGGTGGTGTCGCTCGGCCTCCTGGCGGCGATCGGTGCAGGTGCCGGGAGTTTTTCCGTGCTGATCGGCGCCGCCGCGCAGCGCCTGCCACTGGAAGCGCGCGGCGCGGCGTCGGGAGTGATCAATGCCGGCGGTTCCTTTGGGCAGTTCGTCTTTGCGCCGATTCTCCAGAAGGCGATCCAGGCGCTCGGCTGGATGGGCGCGATGTGGGTTCTGGCGGCGATGACCCTGGCGGCGCTGCCACTGGTGCGGCGGGTCGCCAGCCCGTTAGCGGTGACGCCAGCCCCTGCTGGCGAGCAGGCGGACAAGGGGTTGCCGGCGGCCTTGCGCGAGGCGTTCGGCGACCGCAGCTACCTGTTGCTGCATGCCGGCTTCTTCACCTGCGGCTTTCACATCGCGTTCCTGGTCACCCACCTGCCGGGCGAGGTCAATCTGTGCGGACTACCTCCCGAGGTCGCCAGTTGGTCGCTGGCGATCATCGGACTGGCCAACATCCTCGGCAGTCTCTACGCGGGTGCCTGCATCTCCCGCTATCGCAGCAAGTACGTGCTGGCGCTCATGTATGGCTCGCGCGCCCTGCTCGTAGCCGTCTATCTGATGGCGCCGCGTACGGCGCTGACTTTCTATGTCTTCGCCGCTGGCCTCGGTTTCACCTGGCTGGCGACCGTCCCACCGACGGCAGCCATCGTCGGCAAGTTGTTCGGGGTTCGCTACCTGGCCACGCTGTTCGGCATGACCCTGCTGTCGCACCAGATCGGTGGCTTCCTCGGCGCCTGGCTGGGCGGGCTGGTCATCGTCCGTTTCGGCGACTTCGGCTGGATGTGGTACGCCGACATGGCGCTGGCCGTCGCCGCCGCGCTGGTCAACCTGCCGATCCGCGAAGCACCCGTGACCAGGGCCCTTGCACCAGCCTGACAGGGGCTTCGAGAAGCGTCTTCTTTCCAACTCGGGATCGCCGACCATGAGCAAACTGCGCAACGAGATCACCATCGAACGTCTCAACCAGCAAGGCATCGAGTACCTGCCCGGCTACCTCGGCATCGTCATCCTGTCGCTGGAACCGAACACGCTCAGCAGCCGGATGCCGATCCACAAGCTGCACGTGGCCCCCAACGAATTCCTGCACGCGGCCAGCGTCGTTGCGCTTGCCGATACGAGCTGCGGATACGCAACCATCGCGCACCTGCCGGAAGGCGCACAGTCCTTCACGACGATCGAACTGAAAAGCAACCATCTCGGCACCGTCAGGGAGGGTAGCGTCGCTTGCACGGCGACCGCCCAACATCTCGGACGCAACACGCAGGTCTGGGATGCGGTGGTGACCGACGAGGCGAGCGGACGCAAGCTGGCCCTGTTTCGCTGCACGCAGATGATCCTCTGGCCCAAGGCCGAACACCGATAGCCCCAGCGACCCCGCTAAGCTGCCGGCACCTGCCGGCACCTGGCGGCGGGCCGACTCACCTCGATATGATGCTTCGTCGGGTGAGCAACAGCGCACCGGCTGTTGCATCGAATCTGTTCCGCTTGCGTCAGCAGCGTCGAGCCCGCTCAGTAGAGCGCGTGGTAGATGCCCGGGGAATAGTTGTCGGTAGGGCCATCCGCCGTCGCATTCAAAGCCGACAGGCGAGGATGTCCGTAAGCTCCGCGTCGGTGAGGACAATCGGGTTGGTCTTCATGCTGCCTCCCCGGCTGGCCGCGACGATGCGCGGCAGATCGCTCTCGCCGATGCCGTACGCGGCGAGCCGCGGCAGCGCGAGTTCCACTTCCCAGCGGCGCAGGCTGTCGACGAGGAAGGCGCGCGCCTCAGAGCCGCTCAGGCCCTTCTGCATCGCGAAGCGGCGCCCGATCTCGCCGTATTTCGGCAGCGCCGGATGGTCGGGTGCGCGTGCTTCAAGCGCCGCGATGTTGCTTGCCGTGGCTGCCGCTACCAGGGTGCCGCAGACGACGCCATGCGGAATCGGGAAGAAGGCGCCGAGTGGCGAGGCGAGACCATGCACCGCACCGAGCCCGGTCTGTGCCAGGCAGATACCCGACACCAGCGAGGCATAGGCCATCGGCGCGCGCGCCGCGGCCGACTGCTGGCGATGCAGCGCCGGCAGGGCGTCGCGCGCGGCCATGATCCCGGAGCGGGCGAGGGCGTCGGTCAGTGGGTTGGCGCGCGTGGACACGAAGGACTCGAGGATCTGCGTAAAGGCGTCCAGGCCGTCGGCGGCGATCAGCGCCGGCGGGCAGGTGGCGAGCAGATCCGGATCGACGATCGCCCATTCGGCGACCAACCGGTCATCGCGGAAGGATTTCTTGAAGCCGCCGGGAGCCGTCAGCACCGCGTTCTTCGTCGCCTCCGAACCGGTCCCGGCGGTGGTCGGCACGGCGATGAACGGCGTTGACGGTCCGCGATAGGGCAGTTCCGGACCGACGCCCTCGAGGTGGTCCATCACCGAGTTGCCGGGCCGCAGCAGGCCGGCGATGGCCTTCGCCGCATCGAGCGCGCTGCCGCCGCCGATGCCGACTACCGCGTCGAACGGCGTTCCGCGCAGCGCGGCGACCGTCGCATCGACGAACTCCGGCGACGGCTCACCCGACACCCTGACCTGCTCCCACGCCAGGCCGCGCTGGCGAAGCTGCGCGAACAAGCGCGTTCCCGCTTCCGACTCGGCGAACGAGCGCAGGCCGGTGACGATGAGGAGATGGTTGCCGTAGCCGGCAGCGATCTCCGGCAGTTTTTCCAGCGCGCCGCTGCCGAATTCGATGCGCGGCAGGCGGGCGATCGAGAAGGGAAAGAAATTGCCGCTCATGCGGGAAATAGTCCATTCATCGGCTCGCCGCGGCGTGGCTCGGCCATCATGTCGGCGACCGCCGTACGCCAGGCGAGATAGTGCGCGGTCTCCTTGTGCGCGGCGGCGTCGGCGGCCGACGCGTAGGCCTCGTAGAGGATCAAGCGCGTCGGGTCGTCGGGCGCCTGCAGGACATCGAAGCGACGGTTGCCCGCTTCGCTGACCGAGGCCTCGTGGTTCGCGCGCGTTGCCGCGATGAAGGCGTCGAGATGCTCCGGCCGGACCCGGACATGGACGAGCGTGACATGCATGGTGGTCTCCCGTGAGTTGTCCGGAGAATTCTACACTCCGCATGCTGGCTGTACGCGCGCAATGACGGTTGCCCCGACCGGGATGGCCGGCGCCGTTGCCGCGATGCACGCCATGTGCCTGAGCGTCAGGCGGGCTTCATCGACCCTGTAGATCGGGCAGCGTCACCTGCAGCAGGAGGACACGGTCATTGTAGGTGTCGACCACCCAGAGATGAGGCGCGCGTGCCACGACCGCCTCCGGCTTCCTGAAGGCGTTCGCGCCACGCCCCGGTTGGCTGGTGCCGAGGACGCCGAGCAGGCGATGCCGGTGGTCGAGGAGAAGGATGCGATGGTTGTACTCGTCGGCGAGCCAGATGCGGCCCGCGTCGAGCGAAAGGTACTTGGGCCCGTTGAGCTTCAATTCGGGCCCGAAGCTGCTGCGGTGTGCCAGGCTGCTATCGAATACCTGAACACGATTGTTACCGGAATCGACAACGTAGATCGTGCCATCGGCCCCAACATCGATGTCGTGGGGATGCGAGAACTCGCCATCGCGCGAACCCTGCTGGCCGACGCTGGCCACCAGCTTGTCGCCGCGGAAAACGCTGACGCTGCCCGAGCGCACATTGGTGGCGAGCACGCGCCCATCCCCGGTCACCGCCACACCCTCGGGCGCAGCCAGCCCCTTGAGTTCGCCGACGAGTCGGGCAGACGCCCCATTCACCTCGTAGATGGCAATCCGGTCGTTGCCCGTGTCGGCGACGAGCAGGCGCCCGCGCGCGTCGAACTCCGCATCGTGCGGGTAGGACAGCTCGCCCGCACCGAACGTACCGAGGGTCTTCAGCGTCATCGCATCGAGGGCGACGATCCGGCTGTTGGCCATGTCGGTGACGTACAGCAGCCTGCCGTCCGGCGACAGCGCGGCATCGTGCGGTTGTGCCAGCCCGGCAGCCTGCTCCGCGATTAGCGTGCCGTGCAGAAGCGGTTGCGCCTGGCCAATGGGCAGGAAGAGCAGTGTGGCGACAAAGAGGAGGAAGCGCATCATGATCACCTCGACTGGAGCAGTTTCGCTGACGGCGCCCGGCTCGGGTGGACGGTCTTCTGTCGGCTGCCGCACCGTCTCGGCTTGGGCACGTTCTGTTCGATGCCGGTACGAGGGCAAGGTTCAACTGAGCGCGCGAACACGCTATCGGTCCAGGCGATTTTCGATAATCAGGAACCATGGCCTTGGACTCGAATACTGCAAGTGGCCATCCGGGGATAAAGTCAAAACAGTCCTGGAAACGGAATTGCGGACATTGCCGCCGATGGCTTGCAAGGTTCGGCCGTCGGTTTCCACGACGATGTCGCAATGCGCCCCGGAGTTGACTGAGTCCGGGAGTTTCTCCATCACTTCCTGAGGCTCGACTCTGCTGCGGGTGGCGCAGATCAAATCCCCGAGTGTGGGTTTGTATTGCTGAATGGTATGGGGTATCAAGGCCGCGAACGGATCCTGTGCGTTGGCGAGAAAATGGTTAAGGTAATTCCGGTGGGCGCTGCTCGGTGGGAACACGTCTGTCGGCACACCAGCCACCCGCATGATCCAACTGATGAAGGCAGCGGACCACGGCTCCCTGCAGTCGTAACCTGTTAGCCGGTACTTGCCAACGGCGCGCCAGTACTGGTTGATCCGGTCGCTGTGCTCATGATCGTCATCTTCCCAAACTCCCACATGGGGAATGCTCTCCTCATCGCCATCGATGACCACTGTCTGCCGGTCGAAGTAGAGCCATTCTGCATTCGCGGCCTCGACGATCCTGGATTTCCAGTAACCGAGCGGCGGTGATTCCGAACTGTCGGCCGGGGGTGCGATTTCCTGCGCCTGCGGCGGTTCTTCGGGTTGCACAGCTATCTTCGGTGCCGATTCACAAGCGGCCAAGGCGAGAACCAACACGATGGACAGAGGTTTCATCGGCACCATGGAAGCCTGGATACTGGAGCGTGGATTATAAGCTTGTCAGCACGGCGTAACGTCGTCGATGAATTTCCAGCGGCGACAGAAGCGCCCCTGCGGGCCCGCTTCGGTGGGCGAGGAGACAGATGCAACTCAAGTCTTCGGGGCGAAAAAATATCGCTGGGCCGGTAAAGCCCGTATGCATCCACCACGATTGATTGGTTTCGGTAGGGGGCGCATTGGGTACGTCCGCAGGCATTTCCGTACCGCTGTGCTCGATGACTCGACACGTGCCGTCCAGCGGCAGCCTATCCAGCAGTTCGCCGAACTGGCCAGGGCCGTTCGCTACGCGCCATAGCCCAAGTCCCCACACGGTGCCGTCGACCGATCGTCCATGGGGGAGCGTCATGTTCGGTGCATGCGTCGTCCGCCAGGTCATGAGCCAGGGCAACAGGAGTTCTGCATTGGCCGCGAAACCGGCATGGCCTATCATCCCCGCACGCGCATTCGCATCGTGCGGCAAGTTGGGCGTGCTTTCCGGGAAGGCAACGTCGTTACCGGCAAGGAGCCAGGCTTCGCGGTCCGGCCCGGGAGGAAGCGCGATCGGCGCCTCACCCCACGGAGCTGGCAGGAGACCAGTCATCCGTTGCCCAAGTTTCGCCCACGACTCGCCACTGACCGCTTCGACGGCCTCCGCCAGCAAGCGGTAGCCGAGATCCGAATAACAGGCAGGAAATTGGCCGAATTCGGCGACTGGCCTCACCAGGAGAGGGTGTTGATTCCAGGGAAGCGGGGCGGTGAGCTGCTGAGCCAGCGGAAGCCCGTTGTAGGGAAGCCATGGCGGTAAACCCGCCGTGTGCGAAAGCAGGTGGCGTGCCGTCAAGGGCCACGTCTGTTTGCGAAAGCCGGACAGGAGGGGGAGATCGCTCAAGTCACGGTCCAGGTCCAGATACGTGAGAGCCAGCGGCGTCGTAACGAGCGGTTTGGTCAGTGAGGCGAGATCGAACAACATGAATCATTTCTCCTGGCTCTTGCAGGTACATTCGGCCACGAGCAGCTCTGGGCGGTATTCGAAATGGATGGTGTCGAAGTGAAACCATTTTCCGCCCCAGATAAAGCCGTTGGCTTCGAAAATGGTCACGATGTCCCGCAACGCTCGATCTTGCAGAACACGTTCCGGGTAAGCACAGGATTTTTCGGATAAGCACCCTGCCCAGCGCCAATAGTGGCCCAGCCCGTGCGGGAGCCTGAAATCAATCGCGATACCAAAGCTGTGGCTGCTTGTCCGTTTCGTCCCTTGTATGGTGCGCCAGTTAAGTGTTCCCACCGGGCTGGAGACGAGATGTCGAAGCTCGGGACGAGCGGCGATGGCCTCGCCGACGCGGATGAGCGCTTGGTCCGCGCCGGCGATTCGGCTGAATGGGAGGGATTGGCCTGACGGGGCCCAGATCACCTGAACGATATTCCGCTGGACGGCAAGTTTATCCTCACCGTAAAGACGCTTGAAGAACGGCTCATGCCGCATGCGTCCCGGATCTTCGTTGAGTCGCGGCTGATCGACCGGAAAGCCCGGCGAGTAACATTGACTCATCTGATCATGCAAATCAGCGTGGTCAAGCCGGTCCTCGAGGTTACCCTGGCTCCCCGAGCCGTAAGGCAGGCGATGACCATCCGCCAAGACTAGGTTGTCTCCGTCCTTTTCAAGCAGGAATCCCGGGTAGGCTTTCAGCAGGCAATCGATGCCCAGTTGCGAATCTGAATAGGCTCCTGAGGATAGGGTGAGCAGCATAGGCACGATGCTCAAGAGTCGTATAACTGGTACGGGCTTCTTGTCTGTCATCTCTGATCATCGAGTTATTCCGAGCCTGCACTTCTTCCGCGGTTGCTCGTCTGGCTGGCCGCTCCAGACCCTAAGCGGCCATCTAGTTTTCGTGGTCTGCTGACCGCAACCGACCCCAACCAGACGTATAGGGCTCTGACCTTCCAAGGGCGAGTTACTGAGCGGAGCAGCCACCCTGAGCAATTCACCGCCGACCGCACGTCGGCCAAAACCGACCTTGGGCCAGCGGTTAGAATCCGACAGCAATGTGGCGATTAGCTGCAGAGCCTCGCCACTCGTGATGCATAAAGTAACGCACTGATTCTGCGTACGTTTAAAGCAATTCCGGCTAATCTCGATCATCTAAACCGCGTCCGCCACAATCTGCGCCTCCGATTCGGCCAGCGAGGCGACCTCGAACTCAGCGAGGAAAGACACAATAGTTGTCGACAAGTCCCATAGTTGAAGAATTAGGCGTCATATGCTATCCGAGTGGCTAGGCCCTGATCGTTCACTGGGTTCGGCATCACCTTGCTAACTCGGCCCCATCCTCAGCATGCTTTTCCAACTCACGATCCACTATGACCGACAGATCGTCACAGGCAATCCGGCATCTATCCAGTTCTTTCGCAGGTACTTCAGAAAAGTGAGCCCGGTCGTTCCGAACGGGAGTAATAGCGCTCACCTTGTCTTCGAGCTCACGCTTGTCACGAAACATGTGCTTGAAATGTGACCAACCCTGTCCATGGATCATTAGGTCTTTGAGGTGCCCAAAATACATACATGACATCGTGTCACGTTCAACTGCCTCCGGCGAATACTTGTATTTCCTCTTCGATCCTGCCTTTTTACTCTGGATTTCTGTCCATGCCTTATCGCCCAGAACGGTACGCATTACACTCTCTGCTTTCCCACCGTACGCGGCTTCGTATCTATTCTTAATTAGATCCCGCATTGAGAGCTCAGTCGTCTCGATAAGTCTCCATACGTCGTGTGCGGCAGAGGGAACTGCAGCGTCGACATTCAGCCGCTCATAGTAATTCCAAAAGAATTTGTTCCGACGAATTAACCTTCCATTCAACACGTCCGCTATACCCATATACTGAAACTCCTCCACCACCCTCGGCGCAAGAAGCGGCTCTAGTCTTGCATCGCGAAGAATGGGAGCAATCGCAACCAAGGACATCTCCTCATTCTCGCAAAAGTCCTGTGCTACGGCCCGGGCACGAGGGGTGAGAGCTAGTGACCAATTTTCTAGTAATCCTCGATTGTCATGTAATACTGTTGATTCCGCGAGCAGCAAAACTTCTGCCGTAACTTGAGGCGGCGATATACGGGCCAGTTCTTCCAGCATCTTTGCGGCTAAGCCGGCTTGCCCACCTGAACTTTCCCAGATAAAGCGAGCCAGCTCAACTAGCTCCGTATCTGCTCTTTCTGGGAATACCTGCTTGGCGAGGGCCTGAATAGCAGTCTCGGGAAGATTCCTTATGTGCCATGGGATAGCTCTGCTTCCAATCGGCGACGTATCGTCTAGAGAAAACGCATATAGATGCTGAGCGCCGGCGAAAACCATCGCAACAGTGAAGTTCTGTACACCGGATTCGCCAAAAAGCAAAGAAAATAGATTGTCCTGAAATCCTCGCGGAAATCGATCACCGAGGACGCGTTTTGCCTCATCAAGAAGGAAAACAAACCTTGGCTCAATTTCCCCACACTCCGCGCTTACGTTTTGCAAATCACCTATGAAGTCATCTAACAAATCTCCGGTACGATGGGCGCCCGCGTTTGGAGTATTCTCACAAGGGAAACCAGCAATTTGCTTTGCGCAGGATGTTCGGGCGGCACGTACCAATGTTTGGAATAGGTCCGCAGGCCTCGCATCATAATTTAGACGGGTAAGATCAACGTAAACCGGCACTTCGAGTGCCCCCAAGGTTGCAACTTCGCCTGTTACGCGAAGCAATCTGTCTCTTAAGCGAAGCAGGAGAGCTGTTTTCCCAGATTGACGTCCGCCGAATAACAACACCGCATTCGTCTTCCGTGTTGCGCCAAGGAGCCCATCACACATCTCATCCCGTCCGACAAAGAACCCCGAACCAGGGCTTATTCTCAGGCTAGCGGACATTCCCAATCCTCCCACTTTGCAGCCAACGTTGCATTAACCCCATAGTCAACGACGCCTTATTGTCTGAAATTTCAACAATTTGATAACCAATAAGGTGCCTTAAGCTCAAAGTTTTCGGCAACTTTCGAGTGAGCTGGTGCAGCCCTATATCTTTCCCTCTCGAAATTTCTAGACAAACGTCGAGTTCATCCGGATAGTCACGAGAGAACCTTTCCACAATTTCGCTAAAATCTCTTCCAGCGATTTCCAGGTACGCGTCGACCCAGTCGTCAATTTTCGTCACAGTCATTGTGAGCGGCCGTTCGGGATATCGAGCGCACAAATAGCTGCAGAACTGGCGGATGAAGAAGGGATGCCCACCAGTCAGACTGTGTATTCGAAGGGCCACTTCTGTCGAAAACCGGATTCCCATTCCCTTACCCAGCGTCTGAACCATCTGAATTGATTCACCGCTTTTCAGTAGAGGAAGATATATTTCTCGGAAGAAGTTGAAAACCGGATTGTCTTTTCCGGAAAACTGTGCTGCTTCTGCAATGGCTGCATTGGCGCCAGTCACGATAGGAACAAAATCTGAGGACTCCTGTGCGACGCCACGAATGTAACTGACAAAGTCGAAGAATCCTTTAAACCCTTCTTTCCCCGCAGTATTTGGCAATAGTCGCTCGATCTCATCTAACATTACGATAACTTTTGGCCGAGGGCTGAGTGGAGATCGCCGGATTACATCAAGTGTTCGGCTTAGGTCGGAGTCGAACGCGGTAGCGACAGGATATTTGTCTGGGATATCAAGGTAATCATTGTATTCATTCCCTAATCGCCATCGAATACCGCGAAACTCTGGACGAATTGTCGTTCTTTTCACTAACTCACGCCCCAGCTTCCAATACAACCATCTCGTGTCTGTTATGTCAGCGGGAATTCGGAGAAGATCAATGTAAATTGCGATATCTCCCCCCTCGTTAGCTCGCCTCTCTATCTCCTTCAGGAGTGAGGTTTTCCCGACTTTACGCAAACCAAAGATGCCGGCAGCGGTTCCATTCGCAATGGCATCCCGAATCTCCGCGAGCGATCGTTCACGACCAAAGAAGCGTCGACCAGATACTGGGAAGTTTTGAGCAAAAAGATCGCGTCGGTATAGCCAGCGATCCAGCACTTCGCGTAGCAGATCATCGGCTTTTCCCGCTGTCTCGATCTGCGATTGTGTAATCGGCACAATCGCTGGAACCGTTCGCTTCCGGTCTTCCAGTCGCTGAAACATCAGGCGCTCGACCCCTTCAGGTAGCGATGCGACGAGAAGCAGCACCACCTGCTCGTCCACTACGCCACCCGTCCCCCATTCGTGCACGACCTTGTCAATGTCACTAATATCCGCCCTAGCGATACCCGATTTAAATAGACACCGAAGGAGAATATTCCCGGCTACGCCGTAGCCCTCGAGTAAGTCGGCGTTCTTTGGCTCGACTATAAAGTCCGCCCCGACCGTTTTCTGTTCGAATAGGGCCGCTCTAACCGGCTTAAATCCCGCCTTATTAAGAAAATCGTACGCCAGACCACCCCGATAGTGCTGGAGGCGAATGCTCACAATATCCATGACAAGGAGGTCATCACGGGGGAAGGCAGCTTTTCCGTGCCGGCTTGATGCGAACGCCTCTTTAGCCTGGTTGTAGTATTTCCACGCCTCTTCTAAGTCTGCGCGGCCATTGTCTCTCCTCGCATGTATTCTTGCTATTGCCAGGAGAAAGATGCGGTCGCCTCTTTGCGCCGTTTTCTGACTTAATGCTAGGCCGCGGCTCAGCAAGTCCAGTGCCTTCTTAAACTCCCCCATCGAGGCGGCCAGGAGCCCTGCGTCCTCGAACAGCTTTATGTTGTTCGGAAAGACCAGCAAACCTTGTTCGTAGACTCGTATTGCATCCGCCCGACGGTTTCTGTTCTTTTCCATCGATGCATAGCTGGTAATCAGCTGTACCGACGGGGATTGTGCAAGTCCTTTTTCGTACAGTTTAGCAGCCTCGTCCAAGCGCTTGTTGTATCGAGCAAGGATGGCCTGTTCCAAGTAGTTTTCCTTTTGCGGTACTGTCTTTGGAATCTCTTGATAGGCGGTGCTCTGAATAGGTGTATCGAGAGGCGTTACTCGGAATGCTTGCATTCCGCGATCCGTCCCCTGCTTATTGAAGCTAACAGCAGTTCCAACTGGTGGCGGTTGGTCCGGATCGGCCAGCTGGGCAAAATGAAAAAAGATTCGATCGTCGTTATCGTCCGCGATGAAACCGAAACCGCGATCGGATTGGAGTGAGCTTATAGCCCCGTGGAAAATTTCGTCGCTATCTGGATCCAACAACTCAAAATGAACGTCGGCTGCCAACAAACCTCGGGGAACAACTTCCAACTTAAAGATAACGCGATCCCCCCGGGACAATGGCAAACCCGGGATTCGCAATGATCGGCGATGAACAAGAAAGCGCTCTTCCTCGCTGCCTGGCTCATCGGGTTTTATATAGCCGTAACCCATCCGGTCATCATATTGATCAACCGAGCCGCTTAGGTATTCATTCTTCACGTAATCCATCTCCGGATGTAATCGCTCTTCTTACGCCATTCCTATCGCATTATCAGCTTTCTGGTAACGAACCAAGCGTTGTCACTGAATCAGCTGCCGTCCTGGGCAATTTCTCTCTGAAGGGCCGCTTACCGACGGATCGGTGACCGATTAAGCTGGATGACCGGAGTGGCCGACGTGCCGAGGTGGGCCATCCGGCAGCTTCCGGAGCGAATCGGTCATCTGAATGACTGTGCAGTTGCAATACCCAATGGGCGGAAGTGGCCGGTGGCCGACCGACGCCATGCTACACCCACTGACTGCTTTCTGGAGCGTAAGGGCAGGCGACGAAATCAACATCCCCAGCCGACTGACCGGTTTCGGTTGATCGTTCGAGACCGACGTCGGCTTTGGAGAAGAATCTCCACCGTCTGCTCGTGGCCGGTTGCCGAGCGACGCCATCCTACACCCACTGGCCGCTTACCGCTCATCGCTCCACCAAGTCAACGTCAGTCTTGGGCACACTTCTTCACTGGTCTCGTTCTGGCTGATTCCCACCCGCCGTCTGCAGGCCGAGCGAGTAGGGCATGGGACGCGAGCCGTCTCTCCCCGCACTGCTCGCGAAGCACCGCCTCAGAACGCGCCATGACCCCGGGCAAAGGCGATGAGGAGGTAGGCGGATGAAACAATCAGTGTCATGAAGGTCAGCGCCATTCCGGCAATGCGAAGCCTGTAGTCCTCGTGCGTGCGACTCACACCAAAGGCATGCAGGCTTCTGCCGATCAGCAGGCAAAGGCACAGTCCATGTACGAGTGCGGCTGGCGCGTTGCGCAATTCGACGAAGGACAGCAGGATCAAACTGAGCGGTGCATATTCGGCGAAGTTGGAGTGCACACGCATGGCGCGCAGCATTGCCGCGTCGCCAGCGTCGCCGATGGCGATGCGGAGCTTGCGACGCAGGCGCAGGGTGCGGATGCTGAGTGCCACGAAAAGGAGTGCCAGCAAAGCGGCGTAGGTTGGGACGATGGACATGGTGGAGGGCGCCTGACGCGTGGTTATCGGGAAGAAGGCGCGCTGCAGTACCCGGCGGGAGATTCCGGGTAGCCAGGGGCCCGGCGGACGGCGAAGCCGCAGTGGGACTCCTCGTTGAGCAGGGCCTCGCGACTGCTGGCACAGGTTGTAGCGACGATGGCTTTGGCATCGTCCTGGCTGATATGGACACGGGCGATGTACATGCGGTTGGTCCCTGAAGTTGCGCGGAAAATTCTACATTCGGTATGGCGCCTTCAGCTGGCGCATGGAAGTTCCTCGGCAGAGGTTCCGTCACCTCCGCCCGAGCGGGGTTGCTGGTGCCCGGTACGAACGCAGGCGTCAAGCGTCCCGGCTGTCCGGCGATCGTCATGTCAAGCACACACCAGCGGGGTCGCTCCGGCCGGCGCTAATCATGACTCGTGTGTACCTGCTGGGCTCATCCCCTGGCCGGGCAGGCAGCGCAGATCCAGGCAGAAGGGGCCGAGACCCGGAACCGGCCCGCAGCGCAGCTCTTCGTCCGGGTTCGGTGGCAGGACTTCCAGTCTCACCCGCTCGGCACGACGATCGCCGGCTGCCGCCAGATCCTCGGGCAGGCCGGCATAGGCAATAGGGTCGGGACGCCACTCATGCAGCGTCACGACATGGTCCACCGCCTGTCCGGGATGGCGCAGGCGCAGCTGCACCGGCACCTGCGCGCGCAGCCCGGGATGCAGGCCCCAACTTGGGACGAAGCTGCGGTAACGCAGGCCGTACACCCTCAGCGGCCCCTGGCTGTCGTGCTCGTGCCGCATCGGCAGCGTGACCCCCGCCACGACGATCTGCCACGCATCCTCCAGGTCGCCGCCTTCGCCCGGGCGCAGCCGCAGTTCCACACGCGCGGTGCTGGCATCGACGAGGCGGGAGGTGCCACCCTGTTCCGGGCTCGCCGAATCGCCCAGCAGCGGCCAGAACTCGAGAGCACGCCTGATTTCCAGGGTGCAGCCGGGCAGCGGCACTTGCCCCCAGCAACGGAACTCGTCGCGTAGCAGCACCGCCTGGATCGCCTCGCCGAGTTCCACTCCGGCCGCGGCCAGGGCCTGCAGCACCTGATCGAGATCCCGTTCCAGGTAGAAGGGCAGGGCAAAGCGCTCGTGGAGTTCGCGACCCCAATCGATGAGGGGCAGAGTGGAGGAGTCGCGCGCCAGCATCGCCGTCACGGCGCGCAACAGGCAGGCCAGGGCGGTGGCCCTTTCCGGCGTATGCTGCATGCGCAGCGCGCGAAATTCGACCAGGCCCTGCTTGCCCCGCCCGGCGAGGAAGGGATTCCACAGCTTCTCGATGTTCATCTCGGCCCGATGACTGTTGCCGGCCGCATCGCAGAGAAACGGCGCCAAACTGTGCCAGAGCAGTTCCGGCGACAGGTCATGTTCCCGCTCCAGCAGGTCCACGGCGAGGCACAGTTCGTCGAACGCGTCGCCGCCACGCTCATCGGCGCGCACCGACTGGCCGCTGCTGCCGACGAAGTCGTGCGAGTAGAGATAAGACAGCGCCGGATGGCGGTTGAAGAAACGCACCAGACGCGGCAGCAGCCGTGGCTCCAGTAGGAAGGGGCTGGCCGCCGGCGACGGCCCGCCGAGGGTGATCTGGCCACCACCGCCGGAGTCCGCCACGGCGCCGTTGAAGTAGAGCCGGTAGGGGGCAAGGCCCTGTTCGGCGGCTGCAGCGTGGATCTTGCGGCTGCGCAGGAGGAAATCCGCCGCGTCGACGCTCGGTGCGCTATTGATCTCGATGACCGCCGGGTCGGGCGTCACCGTCGTCCACTCGACTGTCGCATCCACCGGCGGTGGATAGCCGGCCAGGATCAGCGTCGCTACCTGGCTGGCCAGCGAAGCTTCCGCGACGCTCTCCAGTACGGCCAGGAACAAGGCGACCCCGGAGAACAGGGGCAACTCGATGCGCGCCGTCGGCCGTCCGTCCACCTCGTGGCAGCCCAGGATGAAGAGGTAGGCGCCGGCCTCCGCGAGTTCGTCATGCAGGCCACTGGCCGGAGTCGCACGGGCATGCACCGAGGCGCGGCGCAGCCGGGGATCGTCGGTATCGGGGAAGGCGGCCGCCGCATCGGAGCGCATCAGCAGGCGCCGTTCTCGGGGGGCGGCCGCGGCCAGTGGTGTGACCAGGAGGCTGCGCGCGGCCAGCTCGGCGGCCAGGGCGGACGCCCAGCCATCGAGATCGAATGCATCGCCGTACCCCGAGGCGGCTGTCGGGTCGCTCAACGACAGGAGCGGGTCGGGAGGCCCGTGCCAGATCGAGGCGCCGTCCCGCCGACGATAAAGGCCAAGATTCCAACGCGGTTGTTCCTCGCCGGGGTATTGCCGTCCGACACTGCGCAGCACTACGCCACCGGCGTGACGCCGACACAGGCCGCCGAGCAGCGCTTCGGCACGGCGTTCCTTGTCACCGCCGAGGGCCTGGCTCAGCCACTCCGGCGAATGGGCGGTCCGGTCGGTGAAGGTCGGTTCCGAGCCAACCCAGATGGTCAGGCCCATCGCGGCGATCTGCGCGTCGTGATGGCGTACGGCCGCCGCGAATCGGTCTTTCGTAGTCATGTTCTTGTACTGCCATAAGGACAGGCGACGATGTTACCGCAGTCGGTAGCGCTCTGCCGTGCTCCAGGCCTCCAGAGTTTGGACAGAGGTGGCGCGATCGTGGCAGGCGTCTGTCGGGCTTGCCTGGTTTCGACCAACGCAGGCAGGCTGGCAGTGGGCGATCACCAGGCCAGCCCCAAAATGGTGTCGGGAATTTTTACAGGGAACTTTTTGACGAAGTGCTAACCCACTTGATAATTTGCATGAACTTTAAGTGGCCCGCGTCTTGCTTGAGGTGAGTAAGAGGCAACGCGTGTTCTTGCTACCGCGTCACCTTGAGAGAGCACTGTCCTGCGATCTGGAGATAGGAGTCCGAGATGATGAAGAAACTGTTGAGTGGTTGCTCTCTGGCGATGGCAGTCATGCTGTCAGCCCCTGCGGCCCAGGCCGTTCCTGTTGACCTGGAACTTATTCTGGCGACGGACACCTCTGGCAGTGTCGACGGCACTGACTTCGCCCTGCGCCGTAGTGGCGTCGAGGCAGCCTTTCGCAGTGCCGCGGTCATTTCCGCGATCGAAGGCGGCGCGATTGGCAGCATCGCCGTGGCCTTGTGGGACTTTGGAACTGGTGTAGGCGTGGCGGTGGACTGGTTCCGAATCAGCAATGCCACGGAAGCCAATGCCTTTGCCGATGCGGTTGCCGCGGCAGGACGCCTGGATGGTGGTGGAGATGGTCAGGCCAACATGCTGCGTCAGGCCCTCATCTCGGTCAACGGGAACGGTTTCGAGGGTACGCGCAAGGTCGTAGACATCAATTCCGAGGGTGTGCAGAGCGGTGAGGGCTGTGTCTTCAATAGTCCCGATTGCGCGGCCGTGCGAGGTGCGCGCGATGCATTCCTCGCGGGCGGCGGTACCGCCGTTAACGCCATCTGGATGAACGACCGCGATTTCTTCGGTCTCGACGCAAGCGATGCGGTCAACGCGTTTGAATACGGTACCACGAGCGTAATCGGCGGCACGGGCGCCTTCCAGGTGTTCGCCGAAACCAATGCGGACTTCGTGTCGGCAATCCAGAACAAGCTCATTCGTGAGATCACCCCGGTACCGGAACCCGCGACCCTGCTCCTTGCCTCGCTGGGTTTGATGGGTGTGGCATTCGCCGGCAGGCGCCGCTCGGCCAAGGCCTAGAAGCAACGCTTTGCCAGTCTGCTGGACAATTCTCCGGGGCCCTTGTGGCCCCGGTTTTTTGCCACGACGTAGGCGCGTCGCCACTTTGCCGCACTGATCCCCGCGCCGATCGGCAAGTCCCGGTGGGTGCGTCTAGTCAGGCAGGAACGCACGCGCAGTCGGTGCGGTGCCTACGCCAAAGGTCTCATTCAGGCGCGTTGCGCCAAAGAGAATGATCTTGAGTTGCTGCACGAAGTTCTCCAGCATCTCACCCTCGAGCAGCGGTTGCTCGGGGGGCAGGTCGAGGATGTCGGTCGCCGCCGCGAGCATGGTCATCACGATCATGCCGCAGACCATCTGCAGACTTGCCGTCGGCAGTTGCGTGTAGAGACCGCGCAGCCGGAAGTCCTGTGCCATTTCATTGGTGAAATGCGTCACCTCGTTGCGAATTGCCATGCGCAGGATGCGGCTGCCCCCGGATCGCTCGCTCGAGATGAACACGAATTGCAGGCGATTGCGCTTCACGTGCTCCTGGTAGACGCCGACCGAACGCCGCAGCATGTCGCGCGGCGCCACGTCCATCTTGCGTGCCTCGCGCAGGAGGCGGCGCAGCGTGATCCCGGCCTCCTCGACCAGAACCAGACCCAGTTCGTCGGTGTTGCGAAAGTGACGATAGAAGGCGTTCGGGACCACGCCGGCTTCACGGGCGATCTCGCGCAATCCAAGGCTGGTGAAACTGCGTCCCCCGCCCATGAGGTTCAGCGCCGCCTGCAGAAGGTTCGCTCGGGTCAGATCCTTGCGCGCGCTGCGCGACAGCGAGTCGGGATTCTCGGGTGCGGCTCTCCCGAGTGGGGTGGCAGTCCTCATGCTGCGTATTTTAGAACACTTGTATCCAGGAATTCGCTTTTCTGAACAGGTCCGTTGCCCTGACGGGTTGCTATTGACCAATTTCCGTAACAACAATACTTCAGTCGCCAGGAGTTTCAGTGTACGATTGTACACAAAACGCCCAAAGTCGAATCGCTGATGCCCTTGGCGGGCAGCGCACAGTCACACCGTTTCCCTTCCGGAAAGGCCGCACCATGCCGAACTACAAAGCTCCGCTGCGCGACATGCGTTTCCTGATCAATGAGGTGCTGGATTACCCGGCGCACTACGCCAGGCTGTCAAGCGGCGGCGAAGCGACGCCCGACATGGTCGAGGCCATACTCGCCGGTGCAGCCACCCTGTGCGAAGAGGTTCTCGCACCCCTGAGTCTTTCCGGCGATCGCGAAGGCTGCCACTTCAAGGACGGCGAAGTCACTACCCCAGCCGGATTCCGGGAGGCCTACCGGAAATTCGTCGAAGGTGGCTGGCAAGGGCTGTCGTTTCCCACCAAGTATGGTGGCCACGGGCTGCCGACCTCGATGAGCGTGTTCAAGACCGAGATGATGGGTGCGGCCAACTGGTCGTTCAACATGTATCCGGGGCTTAGCCTGGGCTGTATCAACACCCTCCTGAAATACGGGACCGAGGCACAGAAGTCGCTTTATCTGCCGGCCCTGGTGAGTGGTGAATGGACCGGCACGATGTGTCTGACCGAGGCGCAGTGCGGCACCGATCTCGGGCAGGTGACCACCCGGGCCGAATCTCGGCCCGACGGCAGCTACGCGATCACCGGCACGAAAATGTTCATTTCGGCGGGCGAGCATGATCTCGCCGCGAACATCGTGCACATCGTCCTCGCCCGCCTGTCCGGGGCGCCGGCAGGAACACGCGGCCTGTCGCTGTTCGTCGTCCCCAAGTTTCTCCCGAATGAAGGGGGTTCGCCTGGCCAGCGCAATGCTGTCAATTGCGGCGCCATCGAGCACAAGATGGGTATTCGCGCCTCGCCGACTGCCGTGTTGAATTTCGATGCGGCGGTCGGCCAGTTGATCTTCGAGCCCAACAAGGGCCTGGAGGCGATGTTTACCTTCATGAATACGGCGCGCCTCGGAATTGCCCTGCAGGGCATCGCGCACGCGGAGGCGTCGTTTCAGGGTGCGCTCGCCTATGCCAGAGAGCGCCGCTCGATGCGCGCCCTCTCCGGGAAGAAGGACCCTGACTCGGTCGCCGATGCCTTGATCTGGCACGCCGATGTGCGGCGCATGCTGCTGACGCAGAAAGCCATTGCCGAGGGTGGCCGGGCGATGATCTATGCGGCTGCGCAGACCGCCGACATCATGTTCAACGCCGTGCTCGAAGAGGATCGCGCCACGCAGGCAGAGTACGATAACCTGCTCGGCTTCTACACACCCATCCTCAAAGGTTTCCTCACCGAACTGGGGCTGGAAGCCGCCAATCTCGGCATGCAGGTCTTTGGCGGTCACGGCTACATTCACGAGCACGGGATGGAGCAGATGGTTCGAGATGCACGCATCGCCACGCTGTACGAAGGCACCACCGGCATTCAGGCGCTCGACCTGCTGGGCCGCAAGGTGTTGATCGGCACCCGGGGAAAGTGTGTGCGCGACTTCACGCGCCTCATGCTGCGCTTTGCCAGGCCGCATCTCTTCGCAGGCGGGTGCATGGGCGCCATGGCGCGCTCCACGGTCAAGCGCGCCATCGAGTGGAACCTGCTCACCTTGCGGATCATGTCGCGGGCGGGCAAGGATCGTGACCTCGTGGGATCGGCAAGCGTCGACTACCTGATGTATTCCGGCTATGTGATGATGGCCTACTTCTGGGCCTTGCAGGCCGACAAGGCGTACAAGTACCTGAGCAGTGGCCAGGGCGCGGAGTCGGCGGCCTTCTATCGCGCCAAGATACAGACGGCAGAGTTCTATTTCGACCGCCTGCTGCCGCGCGCCGACGGCCACCGCCAGGGCGCCCTGGCACCGGCGCGCTCGCTGATGCAGATGGACAACGCGAGCTTCGCGTTCCCCTGACCTGACGAGGCAAGCATGACTGTCCGCAATCTCGAGTTCCTCTTTCGTCCCGAATCGGTAGCCGTGGTTGCCGAGCCCGACGAGGCGGGCCGCTACGCCGAAGTGGTATTGGCCAATCTGGCCGCCGGCGGCTTCTCCGGCCCGGTGATTTCGGTCAGCGCCAGGAAGCGATCGCTGTTCTGGATCGGCGCCGACGTGCGCATCGACGATATGGCGGTGGTGCCCGACCTGGCGATCGTCTGCGCCGCGCTGGACAAGGTCCCGTCGATCATCGAGCAACTCGGCGCGCGTGGCACGCGGGCGGTGATCGTCGGGCCCTGGCTGTGGCACCGGATGAGCAGCAGCCAGATCCTGGCCGCCCGCAAGGCCATCCTCGAGGCGGCGCGGCCCTACCTGATGCGCGTTCTCGGGCCTGGCAGCGGCGGTATCGTCGTTCCCGCCAGAGGCCTCAATGCCAGTGCGGCCCCGGTGTCGATCACGCCGGGCAAGATCGCGCTGGTCAGCCAGTCGACCGCCGTCACGGCCGCGATTCTCGATCGCGCTTCCAGCAAGGGAATCGGTTTTTCGAGCGTTCTGCACCTGGGAGCGAGCATCGATATCGATCTCGCCGACGCACTTGACTGGCTGGCCGGCGATCCCGACACCAAGTCGATCCTCGTCCAGTTCGATTCGCTGCCGCCGGGGCGGAAGTTCATGTCAGCGGCGCGCGCCGCCGCGCGCAACAAGCCGGTCGTCTCGATTCGTGGCCGGCGCGTGGACACACGCAGCATGCCCGGCGCACCGTTCAGCGTCGACGAGGTGTACGAGGCCGCGCTGCGTCGCGCCGGCTGGGTTCACATCGACAACCTGGGCGATCTGTTCGAGGCCGCCGAAGCGATGGCGCGGGTGCGGCCGATGCGCGGCGAGCGCCTGACCATTCTGGCGAATGGCCACGGCCTCGGCTGGATTGCCGGGGACGCGCTGCAGCGCTCCGGTGGCCAGTTGGGCGCCCTGTCCAAGGGCACGGTCAAGCATCTCGGCGAACTGCTGCAGACGCGTTCGACGCTCGGTAATCCGATGGCCTTGCCGCCGGACATCACCCCGGCGAACTGGGCGGCAGCGCTTGCCGCGGTACTCGCGGACGACGACACGGACGCCGTGCTGACGGTCTGCTCGCCGTCCCCGTTCGCGCCGAGCGTCGAGGTTGCCACGGCAATCTGCGAGGTGTCGCAGGCCAGCGAGCGCAACGTGTTCACGTGCTGGGTAGGCGGTCGCACGATGCTCGAGGCGCAACAGATCGCTGCCGCCAGCGGCGTCTTGAGCCATGATTCACCGGAAAAGGCGATCGCGGTTTTTCTCGGGGTGTTGAACTACCGGCGCAATCGCGACTTGCTGATGCAGATGCCGCCCTCGTTGGCGGAGGACTTTTCTCCCGACATTGCCGCCGCACGTGCCGCGATCGGCGAGGCCGTCGATGCCGGGAGCGACGTTCCCAGCGCAGAGCAGGCGCGTCGCGTACTGCGCGCTTATGGTATTGCCGTTGCCGATCATTCTCTGGCGAGCAGTGTCGAGGCGGCAATAGGCACCGCGGAACGTATCGGCTACCCGGTCGACATCGGCCTCGTGCTGGCCAATACGGCGGAGTGTGAACAGGTCGCCGCGGGACTCCGCTCGCCGGCCGAGATCCAACTTGCCGTTCGCGGCCTGCGCAATAGCGCGCGCCTGCAGCAACCGCGGAAACGCGTCACCGCCTATCGGCTGCGCCCAAGCGGCGCACGCAGCGGCACGCCGGCGCTGCGTCTCGGTGTCGCCGAGGATTCGCTGTTCGGGCCGCTGATCTTCCTCGGTCCGGCTGCCGGCGCTGGTGCCCGCCGGAGCCGTTTCGTCGTCGCCCTGCCGCCGCTCAACCTGACCTTGGCCCAGGACCTGGTCGCGCGCAGCGGCTTCGCCGCGGAAGCGCCCGAGGGCGAGCGCGCCGCGCTGGAGGCGGCGGTGAGCCAGACACTGGTGCGCCTGTCGCAATTGCTCACCGACATCGACGCGGTGGTCGGCGCAGAACTCGATCCCCTCTTTGTCGAGACCTCGGGGGTGGTGGCGCTCGACGTGCGGCTTCGCATCAGCAGGGGAAAACGCCTGCTCGGCCTGCGACGCTTCGCGATTCGCCCGTATCCGAAGGAACTCGAGCAACCGTTGACCTGGGAGGGTCGTCAGTTGCTGGTCCGGCCGATTCGCCCGGAAGACGAGACCCGTCTCGGCGAACTGTTGAACTCGCTTGCTCCCGAGGATTCACGGATGCGATTTTTCGACTCGATCAGGAATCTGCCGCGTGCGCGCCTGGCCCGCTTCACGCAGATCGACTACGATCGCGAGATGGCGCTGGTCGCCGTCGAGCGGGGCAGCGATGGCGTCGAAGTCGTGCTCGGCGAGGTACGCGCCGTCGCCGATCCCGACAGCGTCGTCGCCGACTTTGCGCTCGTCGTTGCTTCGGCAATCAAGGGCAGGGGACTCGGGCGACTCCTGCTGCAGAGCATCGTCGCCTACTGCCGCAGCCGCGGCATCGGCGAATTGCGCGGCGAAACGCTCGATGGCAACCTGCGCATGCAGCGACTGGCCCGCGGCCTCGGCTTCGCGATGACGACAGGTGCCGACCGCGGCACGATTGACTTGCGCCTGCCGCTCGGCAAACAGCCGCAGGGGTGACACGTCGGCGAACCGTCTAGCGGGCGAGGGCGCGGATGTGCGTCGCCACCGCCAACAACTGCTCCCTGTCCATGCGCACGATGAATTTGCGGCTGACCGAACTGATCAGCTTTACCGCCCCGGACATGCCCAGACGGGCTGACTGTTCGGCGACAAAGCCGACCTGGGCCAGCCGGAGTGGCCGCAGGAAGTAATAGTCCATCCCCGCCCCGGTAAGTTCAGCCACCAGGTTGGCGAGAGCGGCGCCATGTCCGGCGTCGTCGGGACTCTCCTCGAGAGCAGCCAGGACGGCATCGGTTCTCGCTCGCAGGTCCAGCGAATGGTGGAAGCGCAGATAGGGCTCGCTGCCGGCGGCCGCTGCGGCGGCCTTGCTTCCCTGGCTTGCGGGCGCTTTCGCCCTGGGAGTTGATGCGGGTTTTGCTGTGGTGGCCATGATTTCCGATCGGTTTTGAGCTGCGCTGGCGACGGATCGCGTCTTGCCGCGAGCAAGCGAGAGCCGACCTTCGGTGTCAGTATAACCAGGGTCATGACGTCCCGGAGCCTTTCAGGAGCACGCTGCGTCTTGTGTGCTGACGGATGCGACTGCCGCGATCCCTCCAGTCACCCAAGCAGCGTCCTTGAGCGGAGCGGCTTGCGGGTTTGCGAGGGCAGGATCTGGCGGCGACAGCCGTTGCTCGAGATTATCCGTCCCATGAAACCGCCGATCATCGATCGGAGGTGGGCCCACGGAGCCGACCTGATGTCGTGACCATCTCCATGCTTGTCCTGCTACGATTCGCCTATGGCAAACACTCACGACACGGGCTACAAACTCCTTTTCTCCACGCCGGAACTGGTGCGCGACCTGATTCTCGGCTTCGTGCCGGACGACTGGCTACACGGGCTCGATTACAGCACCCTGGAGAGGGTGCCGGGCAGCTACGTCACCGAAGACTTCACCAACCGCGCTGACGACATCGTCTGGCGGGTCAAGGTGGGCGGGGAGTGGGTGTATCTGTACCTGCTGATCGAATTCCAGAGCAGCGTCGACAAGTACATGGCACTGCGCATGATGGTCTATGGGGGGCTGCTCTATCAGGACCTGATCAAGCGCGGTGAGGTCCTGGCCGACGGCCGCTTGCCGCCGGTCCTCCCCATCGTCCTCTACAACGGTAGCCAGCGCTGGTCAGCGGTCACCGACGTCTTTGAGTTGATCCCGCCAGTTCCGGGCTTGGTCGAGCAGTTCAAGCCGCGGCTGAAGTATCTCTTGATCGACGAGAACGCCTGGAGCGACAGCGAATTGGCCTCGCTCAAGAACCTGGTGGCAGCCGTCTTCCGGATCGAACACCCGGCGTCGCCGGCTGCCATCGGCGACTTGCTGAGCCTGCTCGACGAGTGGCTGGCCGAGCGGCCCGACCTGCGCCGGATGTTCGCTCTCTGGATCCGGGCGACATTGATGCGCAAGGCCGAATACCGTATCGTGTTACCTCGGATTGACGATCTACAGGAGCTGAATGTCATGTTGGCTGAACGACTCGAAGAATGGGCACAGGCCTACAAGGCGGAGGGGAAAGCCGAGGGCAAGGCCGAGGGGAAAGCGGAGGGGAAAGCCGAGGGGAAAGCCGAGGGTGAAGCGCTGGCGCTGCAAAAGCTGCTGAAGAAGCGTTTTGGTGCCGTCCCTCCGGATGTTCTGGCGCAGATTTCCAGGGCTTCCCTCGAGCAAATCGATGCGTGGCTGGATCAGGTGCTTGATGCCGGTAGTCTGGACAGCATCTTCGGAACAAGCACGCGCTGAAGCCCTACACCTTCCCCCGCCCAATCGCCAGGTCATCGCGGGGGCACGCATCTCCGCGAATCCTGTCCCCAGGAATGTAGCGAACTCCCGTGACAGTCTGGCGGCGTAGCTACACTCGAACGCCCGGCTTGCCGCACCGCGCCCACCGATTGCCCGGGGTGTCACCGCCGCACGTTTGGCGGGACTTCTACGAAGTCCGGCAGACTCACGGAACGTCCCCTCGACAGGAATCGAACCTGTATCCCACGCTTAGGAGGCGTGTGCACTATCCATTGTGCTACGAGGAGCAGGGGCCGTATTGTAGCCGTTGACTGTCGCCAGCGGGAAACTCGGACACAAATTCGGGCACTTGACTGCGGGCGGCGACGCGCCCGGGCGACCACCGGCGGGCCGGTCGGGCGGGGCGATGGCGGCACTGTCGGCGTGGCCGGACCCTGAGGTGGGGGATGGGGTGTGCGCGCGCTGAAACAGGGGCAGCCACCCGATGTGGCGCGATCCCGCTGTAGTTCAGGGCTTCCCGAACGGTCTCCGCAGAGTAGAATCGCGCGCAGTCGCCGCCAGCCGGCTGCCGCGAGCACTTGCTCATGGCGTCGGCGGTGATTTCGCTTCAGTATCACCCACCCACAGGACAACGTAAGCACTCATGCCCTACCTGACTCTCTCCGATGCCTCGCTTGCCTTCGGCCACGTGCCGCTCCTCGATCATGCCGATTTCCAGCTCGACCCGGGTGAGCGGGTCGCTCTGATCGGTCGCAACGGTACGGGCAAGTCCTCGCTGCTGAGCGCCCTGGCGGGCACGGGTGGCCTCGACGACGGCAAGGTCTGGCAACAGCCGGGATTGCGCGTGGGCTATGTCCCCCAGGAACCGCCCTTCGCCGCCGAGTTGACGGTTTTCCAGGCGGTCGTCGCCGGCATGGGCGAGCTGTCGGCGTTGCTCGCCGATTACCACGCGGTTTCGCACGCGCTTGCTGACGCGCAGGCCGACCAGGCCAGCCTGCTCGAACGGATGCAGTCCCTGCAGGGTGAACTCGAGTCGCGCAATGCCTGGTCGTTCGAGGCGCAGGCCGAGCGTGTCATCCAGCGTTTCTCGCTCGACGCCGACGCGCTGGTCGGGACGCTGTCCGGCGGCCAGAAGAAGCGCCTGGCCCTGGCGCAGGCACTGGCGGTGTCGCCGGATCTGTTGCTGCTCGACGAGCCGACCAACCACCTGGACATCGCCGCTATCGAATGGCTCGAGGAGATGCTTGTGGCTTCCGGCGTGACGTTGGTGTTCATCACCCACGACCGCCGGTTCCTCGAACGCGTGGCGACGCGCATCGTCGAACTCGACCGCGGCCGACTGCTTTCGTGTCCGGGCAGCTTCAGCGAGTACCAGGCGCGCAAGGAGGCGATGCTGCACGACGAGGCGATCAACAACGCCAGGTTCGACAAGTTTCTCGCGCAGGAAGAGGTGTGGATCCGACAGGGAATCAAGGCGCGTCGGACGCGCAACGAGGGCCGCGTGCTGCGCCTCGAACAGTTGCGCCGCGAACGTGCGGCGCGGCGGGAGCGCCAGGGAAGGGTCGAGATGGCGCTCGACGCCGGTGTGCGCAGCGGCAAGCTCGTGGCGGCGCTCGAAAACGTCAGCAAGAGCTTCGGCGACAAGACGGTGGTGCGCGACTTTTCGTGTCGCCTGCAGCGTGGCGACAAGATCGGCGTCATCGGTCCCAATGGTGCCGGCAAGACGACGCTGCTGCGCTTGATCCTCGGCGAGTTGCAGCCCGACAAGGGGACGGTGCACCTCGGGACGAAGGTGGAGGTGGCTTATTTCGACCAGTTTCGCAGCAAGCTCGATGAGGAGTCGACGCTGATCGACGTCATTTCGCCGGGGTCGGATTTTGTCGAGATCGGCAACCAGCGCAAACACGTGATCAGCTACCTGGGCGATTTCCTCTTTGCGCCCCAGCGTGCGCGTTCGCTGGTCAGCTCGCTGTCCGGCGGCGAACGCAACCGCCTGCTGCTGGCCCGCCTGTTCGCGCGGCCGGCGAACGTTCTGGTGCTCGACGAGCCGACCAACGACCTCGATATCGAAACGCTCGAATTGCTCGAGGAGTTGTTGCAGGAGTACCCCGGTACCCTGTTTCTGGTCAGCCACGATCGCGCATTCATCGACAATGTGGTCACCCAGACGATTGCCTCCGAGGGCGACGGGTCGTGGCGTGAATATGCCGGAGGCTATCAGGACTGGGCCGACTACCAGGCCGCTCGGCGCGGGAACGAGATACCGCCGGCGGGCGCGGGTAAACGCGGCGATCTGCGCCCGGCCGACGTCGCGAAACCGGCGCGGCCGAAGGCGGCCGTTGCCGGCAAGCTGTCGTGGAAGGAAGCGCGCGAACTCGCCGAGCTGCCAGAGCGCATCGCGGCCCTCGAGACGGAGCAGAAGGCGATTGGCGAGCGTCTGGCCGATCCGGCGCTGTACCAGTCGCAAGGGCAGGAGGCGCAACGCCTGTCGGCACGCCTCGGCGAAATCGATGAGCAGCTACTCGGCTTGCTCGAACGCTGGGAGGCGCTCGAGGGCTGAGGCGGCGGAGGTGCGAGGCGGGGGGGGTTAGCAGGCTGTTGGGATAGGGGTTTCGCGGATTCCCGGATTTCACTGCGTTGCATCCGGGCTACGGTCGCGCCGGCGGTCTGGTCCGCAGGATGGCAAGCGCCGACACGCCGACTAGCAGGCCCCAGAAGGCGGAGCCGATGCCGGCGAGCGCAATTCCCGACGCGGTGACAAGGAAAGTCAGTAGCGCTGGTTCGCGTTCGCTCTCGTTGCCCAGCGCCGCCGCCAGACCGCTGCCGATCGTGCCGAGGAGGGCCAGGCCGGCAATCGCCAGGATAAGTTCCTTGGGGAAAGCCAGGAAGAGCGAGCCGACGGTCGCCCCGAACAGCCCGATCAGCAGGTAGAACGCACCGGCGGCCATGGCGGCGACGTAGCGCCTGGCGGGGTCTTCATGCGCTTCGCGGCCCATGCAGATCGCCGCAGTGATCGCCGCCAGGTTGAGGGCAAAGCCGCCGAAGGGAGCCAGGAGGAGGTTGGCCGCACCGGTCCAGCCGATCAGCGGCGAGATCGGCACCTGGTAGCCGGAAGCGCGGATCACGGCGACGCCGGGAACGTTCTGCGAGGCCATGGTGACCACATACAAGGGCAGGGCGACACCGACCAGCGCCTGCCACGAGAACTCCGGCACCGTGAATACCGGCGTCGCCAGCTCGAGACGGACGTCGTCGACGCGCAGCAGCCCCTGCGTCGCCGCCAGGACGATGCCGAGCAGCAGGGTGACGACGATGGCGTAGCGCGGCAGCAGCCGGCGGCAGATCAGATAGGCGCAGAACATGGGAAAGACCAGGGCGAACTGGCTTCGCATGGCCGCAAAGGCGTCGAGTCCGAAGCGCAGGAGAACGCCGGCGAGCATGCCCGAGGCGATGGAGATCGGAATCCGGCCGATCATTCGTTCGAACCAGCCGCTGAACCCCGACAGCGTGATCAACGCCGCCGAGACGAGGAAGGCGCCGACGGCCTCGCCCATCGACACGCCGGCCGCGCTGGTGATCAGCATTGCCGCACCGGGCGTGGACCAGGCCGTCAGGACCGGCACGCGGAAGCGCATTGACAACACGATACTGGTCAGGCCCATGCCCACCCCCAGGGCACACATCCACGAGGCGATCTCGGCAGCGCTCGCGTGCAGCGTTTGGGCGGCCTGGAAGACGATCACCGCCGAGCTGGTGAAGCCGACGAGCACGGCGACGAAGCCAGCAATCACGGCCGAAGCGGAGAACTCCTTGAGCAGTCGCATCGTTCTTGTCGTGGTCTCTTGCAGCGGGCACCTGGCGGGCGCCCAGGGGAGTCAGTCGAACGGTTTCAGGTCCGGCCCGCCTTGCGCAGTGCTTCGCGAATCTGCGGCAAGGCGGCCTGGGCGGCCTTCTCGCCCTCGAGGATGGCGTCGTGACGGGCCTGGAAATCGGTCGAGCCGACGCTGCCGACCTGCGGGCGAATCACCACGTCGGCTTCCTTGAGTTCGTAGCGAGCCAGGCTCTGGCCCATGATCGTGAACGTCTGCATCAGGATGTCGAGCGTGCTGCGTACCGGCTGGTTGCCGGGCCGCGCCGAGATGTCGACGGCGATGATCACATCGCCACCCATCTGGCGCGCCGCGCGAACCGGAATCAGGCTGCTCAGGCCGCCGTCGACGTATTCGCGTCCGCTCACCTTGACCGGCTGGAAGACGCCCGGTACCGTCGCTGAAGCGCGCACCGCGATGCCGGTGTTGCCGGTACGGAAGACGATACTCTCGCCGCTGTGCAGATCGGTGGCGACCGCGCCAAACGGTTTCTTCAGGGACTCGAGCGGCCGCTGGCCGACGGCATCGTTGACGAACTGCTGCAGCGACTCGCCCTTGAGGACACCGCGATCGGGCAGCGACCAGTCGCTGATCTTCGATTCATCGAGCCGGTGCGCCAGCTTCTGCAGCTCGAAACCGTTGTTGCCGGCCGCGTAAAGGGCGCCGACCACCGCCCCGGCGCTGGTGCCGGTGATGATGTCGGGAAAGATTCCCTGACTTTCCAGCGCCTTGATCACGCCGACGTGCGCAAAGCCGCGCGCCGCGCCGCCGCCGAGCGCCAGTGCCAGCTTGACGGGTTTGGCCACCGGCGGCGGCGTGGGGGTGCCGGCACAACCGCCCAGGGCAGCGATGGCGAGCGTGGCAGCAAACAGCAAGTAACGACGCATGGGCATCCGTTCTACAGGTATCGGTTTTCGCGAGTGGAAAATCCCGGCGTGGTGCGCTGGGCAGGCCGCCGACGTCCGCTAGCGCTGTTGCCACGATGGCGAGCGAGTTGAAGCGAGTGGCAATGGTACGACTAATTTCGGTTCGAAGTCGGCGATCAGCCCGGCGCGGCGTCCTGCTCGGAGGAGCCGGGCCCACCCCCTTCCGGGGGCATGCCGCGCTGACCAAGGCTGCACCCCCGATTTCGAACCCCGACGTGTCGACGATTTTTACATCCGCCTGCGCTGCCATAACGGGCTTGGCGGGCACCTACCCCTCGCCGCCGCCAAAACGGCCGGGACAAGTATGAGGTGACGGCACGCGTGGGCACGAATCCTTGCTACAGGTGGGATTCAGCCCAGAGGGACCAGTCAACGCGCACCCATGGATGTCGACGAATTTTACACGTTTGCTCGCGAATCGCCATCCAGACCTCGGCGACTCGCTCAGGAGGTGTAAACCACTTTTTAAATACGGCTATAGCAAAATAGTTCTGCTAGGGGCATGGCTTATGCTTGTCGTTCGGTGGGAAAACCATCGCCCTCAACGAGTGGATCTGGACAGCACGATTGGTTCGGTCGTTTTCGGCGCCGTTCGATTTGCGCATTCTGGGGAGGAGTCATGAACGAATTCTGGTGACTGGAACACTTCTCACTTGGTCTGTCGGGCCTCGAGTAATCGAAGCTACCACTGGTTGGAAAATCAGATACTTTTCAAGGAAATGCAAGGGAACTGATCATGAACACGAAGAAGAGCATCACGAAGCTGGCATTGGCCGTTACCCTGGTGTGTGCCGCTTTCGGTACAAGCAGCGCCCAGGCGGCAACGGACGCCGAGATCGTTACCGCCATCGACAAGAGTCTTGCGTACCTGCACGCCCAACAACAAGCGGGCGGCAACTGGAGCTATTGGGGTGGTACCTATGACGATGCCGCCACCGGTGCCGCCGCGTATGCGATGCTCACCCAGAAAAGCCACTGGGGAAGCAACGCGGCGGCCTATCAGGCCGATGTGGACAAGGCCATCAGGTTTCTTCTCAACAACGCCCTTGGGGCGACCGTCAGCACCAGAAACGATGCCGTAAACATCTGCCCCGGCGGTGGTAGCTGCGCCGCGGCCTACTGGTACGGCAACGGCGAAAGCAGCTATACCACCGGACTGATCGCGCCGGCGATTGCCCTCTACGCGGCGGGAAATCCGGCGGGTGTATCGAGCGCCACCAGCGGGCCTTTGGTGGGCAAGACCTGGGGCGATATTGCACAGAGCATCAACAACACATGGGCGGCAAGCCAGAGTACCGCCAACCAGGGTGCCTTGATAGGCGGCTGGCGTTATGGCCTCAACGACGGCTACGACTCAGATATGTCGACGACGCAATGGGGGATCATTTCCCTGGCCTATGACAAGACCCTGGGGGCAAGTCAGCCCGCCATTCTCAACACCGATCTCGCCAAATGGCTTGCTTTTGCTCAAGATCCGACATCGGGTGCAGGGTGCTACCAGGGACCTGGTAGTGGCCTTTGCGATCACGCCGACACCGGCGGCCTTCTGGTCGGCCTGGGCCTGATCGGAAAACCCGTCAGCGATGGCGCTGTCCAGAAGGCACTGAGTTTTGTAAACAGCAACTGGCGAGACGCCGGCAGCGGCTGGTACGGCAACTTCGGGCACCCCTATGCCATGTGGTCGATCTACAAGGGTCTTGAAACGAACATCGGGCTCACTGACACAGCAACCATTACGAATCTTCGGCCCGGCGACTGTGGCGGCGATAGGGGCACGGATTGCAACTGGTGGCAGGACTATAACGAATGGTTGGTCAGTAATCAGAGGACTGATGGAAGCTGGGCTGGCGCTGATTATTGGACCGATCCGCTGGCGACTGCCTTCTATCTGCCCATCCTGGGTGGCACCGTGATTCCCGATGGTGGCGACACGCCCGAACCCGGTACGCTGGCGCTATTGGCCGGCGCTCTGCTCGGCATGAGGTCGCTGCGGAGGAAGGGCAACACCCGGAGCTGATAGATCGTCTGCCGCAGGCGCCAAGGGCGGGGAGACCCGCCCTTGTCTATCGTGCGTATCGATTGCGGAGCTTGGTTGGCTTTTCGGTATTCTGGAGGCGGTCCCGCAGGCTCTGCCCCCGGACGGGCGCTCCTCGGTGTATCCTCCGGTTCTCGCAGACTATGGGAGAGCACGAATCATGGCCGTAGCGCCGGAAACCGCCATCATGGCTTTGTATTGTGACTTCGAGAACGTGGCACTTGGCGTACGCGACGCGAAGTACGACAAGTTCGACATCAAGCCGGTCCTCGAACGTCTGCTGCTCAAAGGCAGTATCGTTGTCAAGAAGGCCTACTGTGACTGGGAGCGCTACAAGGGCTTCAAGTCGACCATGCACGAAGCGAGTTTCGAGCTGATCGAAATTCCGCACCTGCGTCAATCGGGCAAGAACTCGGCCGACATCCGGCTCGTCGTCGATGCGCTGGACCTGTGCTACACCAAGTCGCATGTCGATACCTTCGTGATCATCAGCGGCGACTCGGACTTTTCACCGCTGGTCTCGAAGCTGCGCGAGAACGCCAAGTACGTGATCGGCGTCGGCGTCAAACAGTCCACTTCCGATCTGTTGATCGGCAACTGCGACGAATTCATCTTCTACGACGATCTGGTGCGCGAGAGCCAGCGGGCGGCGCGGCGTGATTCCCGAGAGGCTCAAGCCGTGGTCAGGCGCTCGCCGGAAGAGGATGCGCAGCGCAAGGCCGAGTTGGAAGCGCGGCGGAGCAAGGCGATCGAACTGGCTGTGGCCACTTTTGATGCGCTCGTCGCCGAGCGCGGCGACAGCAGCAAGATCTGGGCGTCGATGCTCAAGGAAGCGATCAAGCGGCGCAAGCCCGATTTCAGCGAGTCGTATTACGGCTTCCGCGCGTTCGGCAACCTGCTCGAGGAAGCGCAGGCACGCGGCCTGCTGGAGATCGGTCGGGACGAGAAGTCGGGCACTTATGTGTTCCGCAGCAACGGCATCGCGGCGCGGGCGGAGTTGCCCGTCGAGATGGCGGCCGAGCCGACACCGGGCACCGGCGCCGAGCTGCACAGCGAAGGGATTCCCGGCGAGGTGACGGCGGCTGAACCGGCCGATACGCGCCGGAAAGGGCAGGGCCGGCGCAAGGCAGGGGAGAAGGTGGGCCGACGTTCCCGCGGCGAGGCCAGAGAAGTCAAGGAAGAAGCCGGAGCAGCCGAATCCGGCGAGCCGGCCCGCGAAGCCACGCCGTTCGGCGACGGCGAGTCGGCACCCTTGCCCGACCGGCCTGAGTCCGTCGAGGAGCGTGGACCAGCAGAGGCACCGATGCCGACAGCGGGCTTCGCGTTCGTGGAGGACAGGTCGCTGGTGGTCACCGATTCAGGACCGGCGAGCACCAGCGAACTGGCGCCGCCGCCAGAGACGGCAACCGAAATCGAGGACAGGCCTGTCACCAACGCTGGAGCCGAGGCCGAGGCGGAAGCGGAGGCCAGCAAACCTGCCAAGAAACCGGCGAGTCGCAGTCGCCGCCCACGCAAGCCCAAGGAAGCGCCGGAAAGCGCCTAGCGGGCAAACCGACGCTGCGCGAGCAGCCGGCCGCCAGGGGTGTGAAAGCAAAAAAGCCGCGACTCGCATCGCGGCTTTTCCATGGTTGCGGCAGAACCCGCCTTCAGGCAGCGGCCTGCGCCGGGATCTTGCCGGCGGTGCGGACAATGCGGTTCTGGGTGTCGACGTAGATGAGCTGCGGCGCATATTTCGCCAGTTCGACTTCGTTGTACGCGGCAAAGCTGGCGATGATCAGGATGTCACCCGGCGCGGCGCGTCGTGCGGCCGAACCATTCACCGAAATGACTCCGGATCCTCGCTCGGCGCGCAGGGCGTAGGTCGTGAAGCGCTCACCGTTATTGACGTTCCAGATGTCGATCTGTTCGTATTCACGGATGTTTGCCGCCTCGAGAAGGTCCTCGTCGATCGCGCATGACCCTTCATAGTGAAGCTCGGCATGCGTGGCGCTTACGCGGTGCAGCTTCGACTTCAGCATTGTTCTCTGCATGGAATCACCAGTTCGGAGTGGGGGGGGAAGCGCATTGTAGCGACTAATGGCCGCCTGTCAACGACCTCCGGGGCCGGCGATTTCGACGTTGTCGATCAGCCGTGCGGCGCCCAGCCGACTGGCAGCGAGGACGACCAGCGGGCCGTCTTCGCCGTGTTGCGGGCACTGCAGATCGGACTGCCGGCGCACCGCCACGTAGTCCGTTTTCCAGCCGTTGCGGTCGAGTTCGGCGGTGGCGTCCCGTTCGAGGCGCAGGAAATCGCGTTCGCCGTAACGTACTGCTTCGCTGATGCGGCCGAGCAGGCGATAGAGGCGCGGCGCCTCGGCGCGCTCGGCTGCCGACAGGTAGACGTTGCGCGAGGAGAGCGCCAGGCCGTCGTCGGCACGCACCGTCTCGCCGCCGACGATGTCGATCGGCAAGGCGAGTTGCCGCGTCATGTTGCGCAGAACCATCAACTGCTGGTAGTCCTTCTTGCCGAACAGCGCTACCTGCGGCTGCACGATATTGAACAGCTTGAGGACCACCGTGGCGACGCCACGGAAATGACCGGGACGGAACTCGCCATCGAGTTGATTCTGGATTTCGGGCGGGTCGACGTGATATTGCTGCGGCTCTGGATAGAGATCGGTCTCCGCGGGTGCAAACAGCAGGTCGACGCCGGCCGCGGTGAGTTTGTCGCAGTCGGCCACGAAGGTGCGTGGATAGCGGTCGAAGTCGTCGTTCGGCCCGAATTGAAGGCGGTTCACGAAAATCGTGGCGACGACTGTGTCGCCGTGCGTGCGCGCATCCGTCATCAGGGCGATGTGGCCCGCGTGCAGGTTGCCCATCGTCGGCACCACGGCGACACGACCACGATGTTTCAGCGCTGCGCGCAGTTCGGCAATCGACGAATGGATCTGCATGGCTATTCAGTCAGTAACAGTTTTCCGGACCGGGGAAGCTGCCGTCCTTGACGGCATTGACGTAGGCGGCGATGGCGCCGGCGATGGACGTCTGCCCGGCCATGAAGTTCCTGACGAAGCGTGCCTTCTTGCCGGCGGAAACGTCCAGCATGTCGTGCAGGACCAGCACCTGTCCGGAGCACTCCCGACTGGCGCCGATGCCGATGGTAGGGATGGTCAGCCGGCCGGTCACTTCAGCAGCCAGCGCCTGCGGGATGGCCTCGAGGACGATCAGCCCGGCACCCGCCTCCTGTTGAGCCAGCGCATCGGCGATCAAACGGGCGGCGCCGGAATCGTCCCGCCCCTGGACGCGGTAGCCACCAAGCTGGTGAACCGATTGCGGGGTCAGCCCGACGTGCGCGCATACCGGGATGCCTCGGGCGGTCAGAAAGCGTGTCGTTTCCGCCAATTCGACACCGCCTTCGATCTTGACCATCTGCGCGCCAGCAGCCATCAGCGTGACGGCGTTGCGCAGCGCACGCTGCGGGCTCTCCTGGAAGCTGCCGAAAGGCATGTCGGCGATCACCAGCGGGCGCCGGCTGCCGCGCGCGACGCTGGCCGTGTGGTAGGCGATGTCGGACAGGGTCACCGGCAGCGTCGAGTCATGGCCTTGCAGGACCATGCCGAGCGAGTCGCCGATCAACAAGGCGTCGACACCGACCGCATCGCAGACCACCGCGAAGCTGGCGTCGTAGCAGGTGAGGACCGCGATCTTCTCGCCATTGACGCGCATCCGGGCGAGATCGAGCTGCGTCAGCCGGCGCGTCGCAACGTGGGTGGACATGGGTTTGCTCTCCGGGTTTGAGATAGTGGCGCGTCAGCGTGCGCGGACAAGCGAGTCGGGTCTGGCGTCGCCGTCACAAGCCATCCGTTCGAGGTTCTGCAGAACCAGCATGCTGGCAGCTTCCATCTGCTCGATCGCATCGACGCCGGCAGAAAGATCGCCGGCATGCAATGCCTCGACAGCGGCACGGCCCTGCCGATGAACGTCGATGTGAGGCTTCTCCAGCCCTCGATAGCCATCAAGCTGCGAGAAGCAGGTCTTGCCCTCGCCCTCATAATACCATTTGCCCAGACGGCAGCCGGTGTGCGTGGCGAGGTCGTCGGCACGCTTGTCGGACGTGTTGAGGAAAACCTGATAGATGTCGAACTTGAATAGCAGATGATCGATCTTGGCCAACTCGACAAGACTGCGCAGCGCAGCCAGACCGATGGTCTGCTCCATTTTCTGGGCGAGCGCGGTGATCCCGCCGATCGTCGATGAAGCCTGCCGGCCCTGCTCGCTGAACGAGTCCGACTGCTCGGCAAGGTTGCCGATACTGCTCTGGGCGGAGGCAGTTTCACCCTGGATGGTGGTCACCAGTTGCGAAATGTCACTGGTCGCGTGCGTGGTGCGGTCGGCAAGTTTGCGAACCTCATCGGCGACCACGGCAAAGCCGCGGCCGGCCTCGCCTGCGCGAGCAGCTTCTATCGCGGCGTTGAGCGCCAGCAGGTTGGTCTGGTCGGCGATTTCCTTGATCAGATGCACGATGCCGCCGATCTTCTGGGTGCTGCCCTGCAGGCCAAGGATCTTGCCCAGAGCGTCGCGCGAGTCTTCGGCGAGCCGGTTCAACTCGCTGCTGATTGCCTGTACCAACTCGCGACTGCTGGAGGCCAGGCCGGCCGCGGCCACCGTTTCCTGCTGCTCGTCACGCAGTCGGTGGGCGAGAGCGGCGAGGGTCTGCTGCGACTCGGCCAGCGATTGTCGATACGAGCGGAACGAAGCAAACAGCCGTTGCCGATCACGATCGTGGCCTAGCGCCGCAGCCGTCACCTGATCGCCTTGGGCGAGTCGGGAGTGCATCGTCGAAAGCTGGTCACGCAGACCGGCGTTCTCGGCGGCAAGCTCGTCGACGCGTTGTTGCAGGCTGCGGATCTTCTCCCCACTCCCGAAAATCATCCAATTCTCCCTTTGTTTGACCGAGCCGACCGGTGTCGCGGGGAGCGAACCGTCAGCGAAGTCGGACGGCGCCAAGGATACACAGAGCAGCGCCAAGATGTTCAAGTTTGCGCGCCTCCAGCAAAAAAATGCGACTCGCCGCACCCCGGACGAAGGCGACGAGGCGACTGCCCGAGCGGTACCGAGCAAGGCGGCGCGTCAGGCGGTGCGTCAGACGGCATCGCCCGCATGGACCTGTGGTCCCGGCGTGAAACATCCGGTAACAAGCGGTTACCGACCAATCTGTCCGTGCTGCGTTAAGAGGGTGTGACCTGTCGGAGAACCCCATGAAAACTCTTGTCCTTGCTCTGCTTGCCGCTGCCGGTGTGGCTGGCTGCGTCGTTGTTCCCGCTGAACCGGCGCTCGTTGTCGCCCCTCCGCGTGCCTACATCAATCCACCGCCGGTGGTGGTCGTCCCGGGAGGGCAGTACTACGGCTACGGCCGAGGCTACGGCTACGGCCGTGGTTATCGCCATGGCTACGGCTATGGGCCTCCCCGCTACCGTCCTTACTATTGAGTCGGCACTCTTTCGATGCGTTGCATGCTCACCGCCGGTAGCCAGGCCGCGGCGCTGCCGCGACCCGGGATGTGGCAGTGCGGCGCGATCTCGAGCAAGGGCGCGATGACGAAGGCGCGCAAGTGCATGCGCGGGTGCGGCAGGCTCAGCCGTGGGCTATCGACGATGAGTTGATCGTAGAGCAGCAGGTCGAGGTCGAGGGTGCGCGGTGCCTGGTGGAACTCGCGGCGACGACCAAAGCGGCGTTCGACCGAGAACAGCGCATCGAGAAGTCGCAGCGGTGCCAGTTCGGTCGTCAGGGCGGCGACGGCATTGATGAAATCGGGCTGGCCGCGGATTCCCACCGGCGCCGTGCGGTAAAGCGAGGACAGGTACAGCAGACGGGATTCGGGTACGCCGGCGAGCGCATCGCCCGCCGCGCGCACTTGCGCCAACGGGTCGTCGAGGTTGGCCCCGAGAGCGACGAAAGCCAGGTGTGACGAACTAGCCACGTTGGACCATCGGCGCGTACCTGGCATCTGCAGCCGCCGGACCGGTAGGCTGTCTGGCTGCCGGGCAGCGAGCGGCGCGTTGCCCGCGCCCGTTTCCCGGACCTGCGGTAACGTCCTTGCCGCGATTCATTCAGGGAGGTTCGGCGCGCTGTCCGCTGGCGGGCGCCGACGCCGCCGGCGCTTTCTGGCTTCGCCAGGCGGCGGCAGCAGCATGGCGGCACGCCCCTCGTCACTGGCGTGCAGGAAATCCGTCCACCACGCACCGACCGCCTGATCGACTTCACCGGACTCGGCGCGCAGCAGCAGGAAGTCGTAGCCGGCCTTGAAACGTGGCTGCTGGAGAACGCCGTAGGGCCGTTTGCCGGAACGTTGCTCGAAGCGCGGCTGCAGTGCCCAGATATCCTTGATGTCACCGACAATCCGACGGGTGATCGCGAGCTTCTCGGCCTGCACGTCAAGGACTTCGTCCATTGCCTGGAAGAGGGCAGGGATGACCGGCTCGCCGCGACGCTTCAGCAGTTCCCACTTGACGAGCACCTCGTTCCACAGCAGGGTGGCAAAGAGGAAGCCGGGGGAAATCGGCTTGCCGGCGCCGACGCGCGCATCGGTGGACTCGAGAGCCAGCATGACGAAGCGTTCGCCGAGCGGCTGGTCGAGAATGACATCGAGCAGCGGCAGCAGGCCGTGGTGCAAACCCTCTTCGCGCAGGCGCGTGACGCAGCGTACCGCGTGCCCGGAGGTGAGCAGCTTGAGCATCTCGTCGAACAGTCGCGAAGGCGGCACGTTCTCGATCAGGTCGGTCATCTCGCGGATCGGTCGGCTGGCTTCGGGATCGATCATCAGGCCCAGCTTGGCGGCCAGACGGACGGCGCGCAACATGCGCACCGGGTCTTCACGATAACGCGTCTTGGGGTCGCCGATCATGCGCAGGGTCTTCTGCTTCAGGTCGGCGACACCATGGTGGTAATCGATGATGGTCTCGGCAGTCGGATCGTAGTACAGCGCGTTCACCGTGAAGTCGCGCCGCGCCGCATCCTCGGCCTGGCTGCCGAAGACGTTGTCGCGCAGGACACGGCCCTGGTCGTCGGTCTGCGCCTTGTTGCCGCCCTGTTCGCCGTGGTGACCGCGGAAAGTGGTCACTTCGATGGTTTCCACGCCCATGTTGACGTGTACGATCTGGAAGCGACGACCGATGATGCGCGAGCGCCGAAAACACTGCCTGACCTGTTCCGGCGTGGCATTGGTGGCGACGTCGAAGTCCTTCGGTACCAGACCAGCCAGCAGGTCGCGCACGGCACCGCCGACGACGTAGGCCTGATAGCCGCCCTCCTGCAAGGTCTCGATCGTGCGCCGACAGCCACGACTGATCTGCTCCCGCTGCAGACCGTGCTGGGCAGCGCCGATCACCGCCGGCTGACTGGGGCTGCCGGTACCTTTTCGTCCGAGGACGCGGGATATGAACTTGCGGATCATCGCTGGTGGCTCGTGGCTCGTCGTGCGCTATAGGCGCGGCATGATAGCGGATATTGCGCCGGCCGGCAGCGCTCCCTTCGCCATGCGCTCAAGCGAGGAGGCTGATGACCGGCCAACCGGCCGCTTCGGCGTGCGTGCGCAGGGTCGGGTCCGGGTCGACGGCGACCGGGTTGCTGACCCGGGAAAGGAGCGGCAGGTCGTTTTGTGAGTCGCTGTAGAACCAGGAACGCTCGAAGCTGCTCCACCAGAGTCCCATCGCCTCGAGCCAGGCCTCGACACGGAGGATCTTGCCTTCGCGGAAGGAAGGTATGCCGCGCGGCCGACCGGTGAATTGGCCGTTCTCCTGCGCCGGGATGGTGGCGATCAGATGCGCGATGCCGAACTCACGCACGGTCGAGGAGGTGACGAAGCTGTTGGTGGCGGTGACCACGGCGCACAGAGCGCCGCTGTCGAGGTGCTCGCGCACGAGTGCGCGTGCCTTGTGGCTGACGATCGGCAGAATGTGCCTGGCCATGAACTCCTGATGCCAGGCGTCGAGCAGGTGGCGTGGGTAGCGCGCCAGAGGCTGCAACTGAAAATCGAGGAAGACATCGATATCGAGGGTGCCGGCCTTGTACTGCTCGTAGAATTCGAGGTTCCTCGCTTCATACAGTTCGCGATCGAGAACCCCCTTGTTGATCAGGAACTGCGCCCATTCGAAGTCGCTGTCGCCGCTGATCAGTGTGTTGTCGAGGTCGAAAAGGACAAGATCCATCGTTTGCTTCTTTCCGGCAGGTCAGAAATCCAGGGATGACTGCAGAACCTCGCGCAGCAGCGGCAGCGTGATCGGCCGCTTGTGCTCGAGCGAGTAACGGTCGATAGCGATGAGCAGGGCCGTCAGGCTGCGCATGTCGCGCGGCGCGCGCGCGAAAAGGTAGTTGAAGGCCTCGGCCGGCAGGACCAGCCCACGCGCGCGCGCCTGTTCGGCCAGCGCGGCCAGCTTCTCCGGATCGCTCAGTGGCTGTAGCCGGTAGACCAGACCGCTACCCAGTCGGGTGCGCAGGTCTTCGCGCAGGGCGAGGCGCAAGGGCGGGACGCTGGCCGCCACCAGTAGCCGGCCACCATCGGCGCGCAGGCGGTTGATCAGGTTGAAAGCGGCGACCTGTCCGCTCGCGTCGAGCGCTTCGATGTTGTCGATCGCGTGCAACGTGTCTTGCAGGTCGACAGCCGCCAAGCCGGGGTCCTGCCGAGCATCGCTGTAGCTGGCCTGGCTGGCCTGCAACAGATGCGACTTGCCGGCACCGGCCTCGCCCCAGAGGAAGAATACGGGTTCGCGATTGACTGGCGCCAGCCAGGACGCCAGTCCGGTCAGCGCTTCCGCGTTGCTGCCGGTGACATAGTTGTCGAGGCTGGGTGGCACTTCCGGCAGCAGGTCGAGGATCAACTGGCGCATCAAGAGAGGCTTCGACCTCCGGCGCTGACGCTGCGATCAGCGCGCGCAGGAGGCTTTTCGGATAAGATTCGGGATCGCAGGCGATCGGGGTGGACCATTCTACCACTGCGCAGCATTCGCCAGCCTTGCTTGGGACGCCCTACCAGATGACTCAGGAATCTCTCTCCTATCGCGATGCCGGTGTGGACATCGACGCCGGCGATCAACTCGTTGAACGCATCAAGCCGCTCGCCAGGAAAACGATGCGCGAAGGTGTCCTCGCCGGTATCGGCGGTTTTGGCGCCCTGTTCGAAGTGCCCGGCAGGTACCGTCAGCCCGTCCTCGTCTCCGGTACCGACGGCGTCGGCACGAAGCTGAAGTTGGCGTTCCAGTTGCGACAGCACGACACGATCGGTATCGATCTCGTGGCAATGAGCGTCAACGACATCCTCGTCCAGGGTGCCGAGCCGCTGTTCTTTCTTGACTATTTTGCCTGCGGCAGGCTGGACGTCGACGTCGCCACCGATGTCGTCAAGGGCATCGCCAGAGGCTGCGAATTGGCCGGCTGCGCGCTGATCGGCGGCGAAACGGCCGAAATGCCCGGGATGTATCCCGACGGCGAGTACGATCTGGCCGGCTTTGCCGTCGGCGTCGTCGAGAAGGCGGCAATCATCGACGGGTCGACGATCGTCCCGGGTGACGTTGTCCTCGGCCTGCCGTCGTCGGGTGCGCATTCAAACGGTTACTCGCTGGTGCGCAAGATCATCGCCCGCGCGCAGCCGGATCTGGGTCTGGCCTTCGACGGCGAGCGGACCCTCGGCGATGCGATCATGGCGCCGACGCGCATCTACGTGCAGCCGCTGCTGGCGTTGCTGCGGGCGCTACCGGTCAAGGGCATGGCGCACATCACGGGCGGCGGCCTGACCGGCAACGTACCCCGCATCCTGCCGGCGCACGTCAGGGCGGAGATCGTCCAGGCGGCATGGCCGCGTCCCAAGCTGTTCGAGTGGCTGCAGCGCGAAGGCGGCGTTGCCGAGAGCGAAATGCACCGCGTCTTCAACTGCGGCATCGGCATGGTCGTCGTCGTTTCCCGCGAGTGCGTGCAGCAGGCGATGCAAGTCCTGCGCGACGCCGGCGAACCGGCCCTGGTGATCGGCAGCATCAAGGTCCGTCGCGAGGACGAAGCACCGACCACTGTCGTGTAAGCTACGACGCCGCTGGCGCGTCCTCTGCCTTGTGGCTCGAGCGGGGCAACCGGCCGGCACGCGCGTAACCCGGCGGGGCGCGCGTCACACCTTGATGTTGATGCCGCCTTCCCCGGGCGTTTGCCGGCGACCTTTGCGAGAGCGCGTGTCGAGCAGGACCGGCCGTTTTTCGGACCGGCGCTCGGCCTGTCGGCGCTCGCCGGTCACCGGCGTACTCTGCGGCGGAGCCAGTGGTCCGGCCGGGGGTCGTGGCGGCCGGCGCGCGGGTTGATCACCGGGAAGAGCCGGTTCACCCTGCGCGGAGGCCGATAGCTCGTTGCCCAATCTGCCGGAAGCGCCGACCGGTTCGGCTTTCCTGCCGACGTCGAGATCCTTGTTCAGGTTGGTCACAGGCGGAATTGCTTCCGCGGGAATCCTCATCGTCCAGTTCCCTTTCAGGCGCGTGCCATGCGGTGTAACCCGTCGACTCCTCGACGACGAACCGCTCCAGATCGGCTTGAATTGCCACTCTAGCACTCCCTCATTGGAAGATAAACCATTTCTTACCAATGGCTTGCTGGTTCCCGGTGCGTGTCGGCGGGCAACCGACACGCTGATCGCGCACCTCACCCTGGCAGCCTTTTCGCTCACGCCGGCGAGCAGCCAGATGAATCAGGGTTTCCGATTCGCTCTGGCTTCGGTACACTCCGCTGCCTGCCCGGTCCCTGGGCTCACCCGTTGCAAATCGCCTTTACTTGCCCGCTGCGGCGGGGGATTCGGATCATCATGCCGAGCAGGAAAAATCGCCTTGTGTTGTTGGCCGTCGTCGCTGCCGGCCTGATCGGGCTTGGCTACTTCGCGTACACGAGCTTTCGCGAGCCGGGCGGCGCGCTCCTGCCGGCGGCGCCCGGTGGTGCTGGCAAGCCGGCGGCGGCCGGCGGCCCGCCCGGTGGTTTTCCGACCCCCGTCGAAACCGCCCGGGTCCTCGCCGCCGAACTCGCGGTCGAGGCGACGGCAGTCGGTTCGCTGCGCTCCAACGAGTCGGTCATCCTGCGGCCGGAGACGCCAGGCCGCATCGCCTCGATCAATTTTCGCGACGGCGTCGCCGTCGGCAAGGGCGCCCTGCTGATCGCTCTCGATGCCGCGACGCAGTCGGCCGAACTCGATCAGGCCAAGGCCAGCCTGGGCTTGGCGCAAGCCAATCATCAGCGCAATCAGGACCTCTTCGCGAGGAAGTTCATCAGCCGCCAGGCGCTCGACAACACGCAGGCTGGACTGAAAGTGCAGGAAGCTGCCGTTGCCGTGGCGCAGGCCAGGTTCGAAAAGATGCATATCCGCGCCCCCTTCTCGGGAATCGTCGGCATACGCAATGTCAGTGTCGGCGACTATGTCAAGGAAGGACAGGAACTCGTCAATCTCGAGGACATCAGCACGCTGAAGATCGATTTTCGCCTGCCCGAGTCCTATCTGACCCAGCTTCGCCCCGGGCAGCGGCTCGAGGTGGCCAGCGACGCTATACCGGGCCAGCTTTTTCCGGCCGTGCTCGATGCGATCAATCCGCTGGTCGAGGCGGGCGGCCGAGCCATTTCCTTGCGGGCGCACTTGCCGAATGCCGAGGGTCGGCTGCGCCCCGGCCTGTTCGTGCGGGTTCGCCTGATCTTCGAGCAGCGCAACAACGTGCTGCTGATTCCGGAGCAGGCGGTGGTGCCGGACAGCAAGGCGCCCTACGTCTATCGCCTCGTCGACGGCAAGGCGAAGCGCGCACCGATCAAGACCGGCCTGCGCCGCGACGGTCAGGTGGAAGTCATCGAGGGCCTGAGCGCTGGTGACGAGGTGGTCATCGCCGGTCAACTGAAGCTGCGCGACGGTGCGGCGGTGCGCGCAGCGGGGCAGGGCGGTGCGCCAGGGGCGCCACCACTTCCCCCCCCTGAGGGCGCGCCGCCCGGTGCCGACAAGGCGGTGGCGACCGACGGCAAGGCAGCGACCCCGGCGGGACCGGGGAAATGAAGATCTCCGATCTGTGCATCCGTCGTCCGGTCTTCGCGACGGTACTCTCGTTGTCGATCATGCTGGTCGGTCTGGTTTCCTACACCCGACTACCGGTGCGCGAGTATCCCAAGATCGATGAGCCGGTGGTGACCGTTGACACGACCTATCGCGGCGCCTCCGCGGAGATCGTCGAGTCGCAGATCAGCAAGCCGCTCGAGGACTCGCTCGCCGGCATCGAGGGGGTGGACGTGATCACCTCGATCTCGCGCCAGGAGAACAGCCAGATTTCGGTGCGCTTCAAGCTGGAACGCAACCCCGACTCGGCGGCATCGGATGTGCGCGACCGCGTCTCGCGCGTGCGCAACAAGCTACCGACCGACATCGACGAACCGGTCATCGCCAAGGTCGAGGCCGACGCCAACCCGATCATCTGGATCGCCTTTTCCTCCGACCAGCACTCGGCGCTCGAAGTCACCGACGTGGCCAACCGGATCGTCAAGCCACGCCTGCAGACGCTGCCTGGTGCCGCCGACGTGCGCGTCTTCGGCGAGCGGAAGTTTGCAATGCGCATCTGGCTCGATCGCGACCGGCTCGCCGCCTTCAACCTGACGGCACAGGATGTCGAGGACGCGCTGCGCCGGCAGAACGTCGAAGTGCCGGCTGGCCGAATCGAAAGTCAGAGTCGCGAGTTCTCCGTCGTCGCCCGCACCGATCTCACCGAGCCGGCGCAGTTTGCCGAGATCATCGTCAAGCAGGCGACCGACGCCAAGGGCAGCTACCCGGTGCGCATCGCCGACCTCGGCCGGGTCGAGATCGGCGCCGCTTCCGAGCGCAGCAGCGTACGCTTCAACGGGCGGCCGGCAGTCGCCCTCGGCGTCATCAAGCAGGCGACGGCGAATCCGCTCGAACTCTCGCGGGCGCTGCGTGGCGAACTACCGAAGGTGATCAGCGAACTGCCGCAGGGAATGCGGGCCAGCATCGCCTATGACTCGTCGGTATTCATCGATCGCTCGATCGACGCCGTGTTCAAGACCATCGGTGAAGCGATGGCGCTGGTCCTGCTGATCATCTTCCTCTTTCTCCGCAACTTCCGGGCGACGCTGATCCCGTTGGTGACGATCCCGGTATCGCTGATCGGTGCGTTCACCCTGATGCTGGTGCTCGGCTTCACGATCAACACGCTGACGCTGCTGGCCCTCGTGCTGGCCATCGGCCTCGTCGTTGATGACGCGATCGTCGTCCTCGAAAACATTTTCCGGCACATCGAGGAGGGCATGCCACGGCGGCAAGCGGCCTTCCAGGGCGCGCAGGAGATCGGCTTCGCCGTCGTCGCGATGACCATCACGCTGGCGGCCGTGTATGCGCCGGTCGCTTTCATGACCGGGCGGACCGGCAAGCTTTTCGTCGAGTTCGCGCTGACCCTGGCTGGCGCCGTGCTGGTCTCGGGCTTCGTCGCGCTGACCCTGTCACCGATGATGTGCTCACTACTCCTCAAACACGAGACCCGCCACGGCAAGGCCTACGTGTGGGTGGAAAACGCCCTGAACCGGCTGACAAGCGGCTATCGCCGCGTTTTGACCGCGGCGCTCGCGCGCCGCTGGCTGGTCATGCTGGCCTTTGCCGTGGTGGCGGCGGCAAACGTCGTCCTCCTCGGCGCGCTGAAATCCGAACTGGCGCCGATCGAGGATCGCGGCGTCATTCTCGGCGTCTTCCTTGGTCCGGAGGGCGCGACTCTCGACTACACCGACAAGTATGCGAGGCAACTCGAGAGCATCTACGCCAATACCAAGGATGTCGAACGCTACTTCGTCGTCGCCGGCAACCCGACCGTCAGCCAGGGTATCTCCTTCATCGGCCTCAGCGATTGGCAGGAACGCCAGCGCAACAGTGGAGCCGTGGTCAAGGAACTGTTCCCGAAGTTCATGGGGATTCCCGGCGTTCTGGCCTTCCCGGTCCTGCCTCCCTCACTGGGGCAGAGCCCGCGTGAGCGGCCGATCAACTTCGTCATCGTCACCTCGGCGTCGTACGCTGAGCTGGACCGGATGACCAGCAAGATCCTCGAAGAAGTCGCGAAGAATTCGGGCTTCACCAACGTCGATACCGACCTCAAGCTGAACAAGCCGGAATTGTCGATCATCGTCAACCGCGACAAGTCTTCCGACACCGGCGTCCAGATCGAAACCGTCGGCCGGACGCTCGAGACCATGCTCGGTGGTCGTCAGGTGACTCGCTTCAAGCGTGAGGGCGAGCAGTACGACGTGATCGTGCAGGTAGCGAACGCCGATCGGGCAACGCCTTCCGATATCCGCGACATCTTCGTTCGCGCCCGGGACGGCAGCATGATCCCGCTGGCCAATCTGCTCACCGTTGACGAGTCGGTCAGCCCACGTGAGCTCAACCACTTCGCGCAACGGCGCGCGGTCACCATTACCGCCAACCTGGCTCCCGGCTACGCCATGGGCGAAGCTCTCAAGTTCCTCGAGGAGGCCGCCGGACGCGTTCTGCCGCCGGGCTATGCCATCGACTACGCCGGCCAGTCGCGCGAGTTCAGGCTTTCGTCATCGTCGCTGGCGCTGACTTTCGTGCTCGCGCTGGCCTTCATCTATCTGGTGCTGGCCGCCCAGTTCGAGAGTTTCCGCGATCCCTTCATCATCATGCTGACCGTGCCGCTGTCGATGACCGGCGCGCTGCTGGCGCTACTGCTTAGCGGCGGCACGCTCAACGTCTACAGCCAGATCGGCCTGGTGACACTGGTCGGCCTGATCACCAAGCACGGCATCCTCATCGTCGAGTTTGCCAACCAGTTGCAGGAACAGGGACGTGCGATCAAACAGGCCGTGATCGACGCTTCCGAGTTGCGTCTGCGGCCTATCCTGATGACCACCGGCGCGATGGTGCTCGGGGCGATTCCCCTGGCGTTGGCCCGTGGTGCCGGCGCCGAGAGCCGCCAGCAGATCGGCTGGGTCATCGTCGGCGGCCTGCTGCTCGGCACCTTGTTCACACTGTTCGTCGTACCGACGGTCTATACGCTGCTGGCCAAGCGCACGAAAAGAGAGGTGTCCGACGAGCGAAATGCCCACCAGATCACCGATTGAGCCGTCGCGCATTACCCCTTCACGGCGTAGCAAATCCGTCCGACGATCAATAGCCGGCCGCGGAGAGTTCCACTGGCTGGCTCAGTGGGGCAGTTCCTTGGGATTCCTGAGTGCAGACCGGGTGCGTCATCCCCTGGACTTTACATAATACAAATTATGCGTACTTAACGGCGAGATGTGGCGGGTCGCCTGGGATCGGCTCTTGCGCCACGCTAACCGGAGGGCCAGCCAAAAATCCCTCAGGCGTCGGCCGCGGGCATCGCCCGTTCGATGATCCCCAGCCAATCGTTGCCAGAGGCAAGCTACCGTACTGCCAGTGGCCTGGACTAGCATGGCGTACGAGCAGACTCGCCAGCAGACCGAGCGCCAGGCGATCGGCCGGACTGCGCGCAGAAAACCACCGATCCTTCACCGCCGACCAGTCGCACCTGAGGGCGGTGACATGACGATCGAGGGCTGCATTGCCGCTGCACGCCTGCGCCATTTCGGCGAAGTGAACTTCGAGGATCTCAGGGGCCTCATGCACCGAGCGCAGCACGTCCAGGCACTTGATGTTCCCGCTGCCTTCCCAGATCGCGTTGACCGGTGACTCACGGAACAGCCGCGGCATCGGCGAGTACGAAGAACTTGTGACCGAGCAGTTCGTAGGCCTGACCCCGCTGATCGCCGTTTCCATCAGCGCATGATAGGCGGGATGAAAGCGCACCAGATCGGTTCGGTGACCGAATCGATCGTGAGTATCCAGTATGAAGCCTTGTTAAAGTATGCCAGTAAAGGTTAATGCTAATGCAGATTGTGACGTTTGGCTCGTTGAACTCGGCTGTCGGTCGCAAGCCCGGGCCAAACTCCTGCAGCGCGCCAAGGACAACTTTATAACCCTTGTTATATAAGTTATCTCAAGGCTATATCTCATCCTTTACATCACTCCAGCAGGGCGAACGATCAGCTCCCGAGGGTTGCGCACGCGCGCTTTTCCAGGCCTCCAGGATCCATTCAGTGGTAAATTACAGGGCTACGCGGGTCGCTGCCGACAGCCGCCTTCGCCCGCCTTCCCCCACCTTAGATCCGGTGTTCGCCGATGCCGCAGATTACCGCCAACCAACTGCAAATCGAGTACGAAATTTTCGGCGACGGGCCGTCAGCGCCGGCCATCCTGCTGATCATGGGACTCGGCGCGCAACTGAGTCGCTGGAACGTCGAACTCTGCGAGGCCCTCGTGGACCGCGGTTACCGCGTGATCCGCTTCGACAACCGCGATTGCGGTCTGTCGAGCAAACTCGACGAGGCAGGCGTACCTGATGTCGGCAAATCGCTGCGTACGGGCCAGCCACTGCTGGCTCCTTACACCCTCGAAGACATGGCGGCTGACAGCGTCGGCCTGCTCGACGCGCTGGCCATCGAGCAGGCACACATCGTCGGCGCGTCGATGGGCGGAGCGATCGCGCAGATCGTTGCCGCACTTTATCCGCAGCGGGTTTTGTCGCTGACCTGCATCATGACTACCAGTGGCCATCCCGACCTGCCGCCACCGACGCGCGCGGCTTCCCAGGCGCTGTTTGCGCCTCTGCCGGCGGCGCGTGACAAGGAGAGTCTGGTCGAGGACGCCATCAGGCGCCAGTTGGCGGTCGCCAGCCCCGATTTCCCGAGCTGTCCGCAGCGTCTGCGCGACCTGATCACCGAAGAGCATGAGCGCGCCTTCCACCCGCGCGGCGTTACCCGCCAACTGGCGGCTTTTCTCGCCAGCGATCATCGCCGCGAGATGCTGCAAACGATCCGTGCGCCAACCCTCGTGCTGCACGGGGCCGAGGACCCCCTGATTCCGGTCGCCTGCGGCCACGATGTGGCCGCGCACATCCCCGGTGCGGAGATCAAAGTGATCGAGGGAATGGGGCATGACCTACCCCTGGCCTTGACCGACGTGTTCGCCGATGCGATCGCCGCCGTGGCGCAGCGTGCCGGGCGCTGAGTTGACCGGCGAGCGGCAGGTTCCAGCATTCGCCGCGGCGGCCTGCCCATGCCGTTGAATCCTCTTCTTGCGCTGGAACCTCTGGTTTTTGTCGATCTCGAGACGAGTGGAGCGAACTTCGCCAGCGACCGGGTGATTGAGGTCGGCCTGGTCGAAGTGGACGCCGACGGTGTGCGCGAGTGGAGCGTGCTGGTCAATCCCGAAGCACCAATCTCGCCTTTCATCACGCGGCTGACCGGCATCGACGATGCGATGGTCGGCAGTGCACCGACCTTTCGCCAACTGGCGCCAACCTTGCTGGACAGGCTGCGCGGGCGGCTGTTGGTCGCGCATAACGCGCGCTTCGACTACGGTTTCCTGCAGTGCGAGTTCAAACGACTAGGTGTCGAGTTCCGAACCCCGACGCTTTGTACGGTCAAGCTTTCGCGCAAGCTGTTCCCCGAACACCATCGCCACAACCTCGATGCGCTGGTCACCCGCCATGGCCTCAAAGTTGCAGGGAATCGCCATCGGGCCCTCGCCGATGCGCGCATCTTGTGGGAGCTGTGGCAGTGCTGGCACAAGGATCTGGCATCGGAAACCGTGCGCAGTGCCGTGGCCACCATCGTCGGCCGACCCGAGCTGCCGCCGCAGATCGATGCCGCCGTGATCGACGACCTGCCCGAGGCGGCAGGCGCCTATGCCTTCCTCGGCGCTGATGGTCGACGCTTGCTGGTCAGGCGAACCGGTAATGTCCGCCAGCAGGTCCTGGCACATTTTGCCGCCGCCAACCGTGACACGGCGCTCATTCGCGACACCTGGCGCATCGAGTGGCGCGATGCCGCCGGCGAAGTCGGCGCTCGCTTGCACGAGATCGAACTCGCGCGCGCGACCGCCACCGAGTCCGGGCTTGCGGCGGAACCTGGGGACGCCGCCGGCGAACTCTGTTCCTGGCAACTTCAGCGAAGCGCAGGGGGTGGCTTCCGGCCGCAACTCGTTTTCTCCGCGGATCGCGATTTTGCTGTTGCCGACGACCTGTTCGGCGTGTACCCGAATCGTCGCGAGGCCTTGCGCGCCTTGCGCCGGTTGGCCGATGGCCAGCGCTTGTGCCACCAGCAGTTGGGGCTCGAAGAAACGGCCAGAGGCGAGGCCTGTTCCGCTTACCGCCAGAAGAACTGCCGTGGCGCCTGTATCGGCAAGGAGGCCGCCGCCGTGCATGGTGCCCGCTTGCTGACCGCGCTGGCGAAGTTCAGGCTGCGGGCCTGGCCCTACCGAGGGCCGATTGCCCTGCTCGAACGCGACGACTTCGGGATGCGCGAGGACATTCACTTGATCGACCGGTGGCGCCATATCGGCACAGCGCGTTGCGAAGAAACCCTGCAGGCCTACCTGGCCGACGGACCGCACTGGCACCGCCGCTTCGACCCCGAGATCTACCGCATCCTCAGCCGGGCACTACAGGCAGGCAAGGTGCGCATTCGCCCCTTGCCTGCTGTTCATCGTGAAGGCGGGCCGGCGGGCTGATCGCCGGCCCGCCCACCGGCCTTGCGCAGGAGATCGGCAATATCGGTGTTGTCGGTCTTCAGAGCCCAGTCGATGGCAGTCGCCCCACGCTCATTGGCGATGTTCGGATCGGCTTTGTTCAGCAGCAGCAGCTCGACCACTTCGATGTGCCCGAAACGAGCGGCAAAGAGCAGCGCCGTCGAACCGTTCTCGGTCGTCCCGTTGACCTCGGCGCCCTTCTTCAGCAGGTACTCGGCGACCGCGGTGTGACCATTGAAGGCCGCGTAGATCAGCGGTGGCCAGCCGTAGAGATTGACGTCGGCGCCGGAGTCGACCAGGCGCTGCACGAAATGCAGCTTGCCGCGATAGGCCGCCAGGCTCAGCGCGGTCTCGCCATTGCGGTTACGGGTGTTGATGCGGGCGCGGCGCTTCAACAAGTAATCGAAGAATTCCTGGTTGTCGCGATTGACGGTCTGCATCAACAGCGTGTTGCCTGCGGCATCCACTGAATTGACGTCCATGCCGCGGTTGATCAGCTTGATCGCCCAGGCGGTGTCGCCGGAAATCAGGGCTTCTTCCATGTCTTCATAGACGCCCGCCGCGGCAACGATCGGCAGAAGCAGCAGGGCAAACAGTACGGCGAGGGTTCTTTTCATTGGGCAACTTTCGTACGGGCTTCAGGAAACAGGCGAAAGAAGTTCTCCGTCGTAGCGTCGACGACGTCTTCATAGCGCAGGCCACGCAATTGCGCGATCTCTTCGGCGACATGCCTCACGTAGCCCGGCTGGTTGATCTTGCCGCGATAGGGAACCGGCGCCAGGTACGGTGAGTCGGTCTCGACCAGGAGGCGGTCGAGCGGGATGCGCTGTGCCACCTCCCGCACCGTCAGAGCCTTCCTGAAGGTGACGATTCCCGACATGGAGAGGTAGAAACCCTGATCCAGTGCCGCCGCGGCAACCTCCCAGGTCTCGGTGAAACAGTGCATGATCCCGCCGGCCTCGCCGGCGCCCTCCTCTGCCATTAACCGCAAGGTATCGGCACCGGCATCGCGAGTGTGCACCACCAGCGGCTTGCCGGCGGCGCGGGCGGCGCGGATATGGGTGCGAAAGCGCTCGCGCTGCCACTCCGGCGCGTCCTTGTGCCAGTAGTAATCCAGGCCGGTCTCGCCAATGGCGATGACTCGCGGATGGCGGGCGAGTTCGACGAGTTCGCCGACTGTCGGTTCGCGCACCCCGGTCGACTCGGGATGCACACCGACCGAAGCCAGCAGCGGCGGCCACGCCTCGGCGAGCGCCAGAACGCGCGGCAACTCCTCCAGGGTGACGCCGATGCAGACGGCGCAGCCGACCCCGTTGCTGGTCATCAAGTCGATGATCGCCGGGAGGCGCGCCGCGAGCTCGGGAAAATCCAGGTGACAGTGCGAATCGACGAGCATCCGCATCCCGTCAGATGGTGTGAGTCGGGCGGCCGGACTGCATCACCCCACCGAGAAGACCTTCGATCCGCCGCCGCGCTTCGATGCCGGAATCGTCGCCCTTGAAATGAACACCGATTCCCTGCGCCTTGTTGTTCTGCGCACCCACCGGAGTAATCCAGACCACCGTTCCGGCGATCGGCAGCTTCGCGGGATCGTCCATCAGCGACAGGAGCATGAAGACTTCGTCGCCCAGCGCATAGTTGCGGGTCGTCGGAACAAAGATGCCGCCATGGCGCAGGAAGGGCATGAACGCCGCATACAGTGCCGACTTCGAGTTGATGTTGAGCGACAGGACTGTCGGCCTCGGTCCTGCGGGTGCGGCCGCCTTCGGCTGGTCTGGTTCTGGCATGTCCCCTCAGGAGGTTCGGAAAAGCCCCGCGTAATTCAGAAAAAAGTCTTCAAGAAACAGGCGGCTATTCAAGGGTTGTTCGCACTGGGCCTTGTATTGTAGCGCCTTTCGGTTGAATGCCAAGAGCTTGCCCGTATCGGTCGCCCGTGCCAGACGCTGGAGTAGCGACGCCTGCGGCAGAAAATAGCGTGGAGAAAGGCCGGCACTTGCCAGAGTCAGGTCGAAAAGCCATTTCTGCGCCCAATCGAGCGTCCTCTTGAGCGGCGCTGGGCGCTTGTCGGCCTTGACCAGTTTGTCCAGGTTGGCAGCCGCCGCCAGCGGGTCAAACCCCTCGGTGCGCGCGACCTGGGCGAGCAGCGCATCGAGCAACGCTCGCTCGCCGCTGCCGGCGAGCTCGACCGCCAGGAGGGGCGAGCCGCCGGCCAGTGCCAGCCAGTCGTCAATGGCGTCGTTGACGCCGGCCTGGCCCAGCCATTGCACCGCAAGGTGTCGTGATGGCCGTCGCACCGGAACCGACTGACAGCGGCTGCGGATGGTCGGCAGCAAGCGGTGGGGTTCACTTGCTACCAATATAAATAGAGTATTTGCGATTGGTTCTTCGAGTGATTTGAGAAGTGCATTGGCGGTGGCGCGATTCATCGCTTCTGCGGGACTGAGCAGCACCACACGCACTCCGTGGCGGTGGGTACCGAGATGCAGGAAGGCGTCGAGGCCGCGCACCTGATCGATGGTGATCTGCTGGCTCGCCTTCTTCCTGCCGCCGCCGCCCTCGCCTTCGACCGCCTCGCTGCTCTCGTTTTCGGCCAGCGCATCCGGCTGCAACAGGCGCAGGTCCGGGTGGTTGCCCTGGGCCAGCCAGCCACAGGCCAGACAACTGCCACAGGCGCTACCGGCCGGCGTGACGTTCTCACAGAGCAGGGACTCGGCGAAGCGGCGGGCCAGATCGAACTTGCCGATACCCCGTTGACCGGTGATGAGGAGCGCGTGCGGCAGTTGTGCTCGTCGCGCGCGCAACTGTTGCCAGACCTGGTCGTGTAATTGAATAATATTCATAAACAATGTATTGCAATGATATCTTCAATCATTTTCTTGATTGCCTCCGGCGCTTGCTCGGCGTCGATGATCTGTATGCGCTGTGGCGCTGCGATGGCGCGCTCGAGATAGGCGCGTCGCACACGCTCGTGAAAGTCGCTCCGCTCCTGTTCGAAGCGATCGAGTTCGCGCGCTTGCGCGACGATTCTCCCGCTCGCAATCGAAGACGACAGGTCGAACAGCAGGGTCAGGTCCGGCTGCAGGTGGGAGTGCACCCATTCTTCAAGTTGCGCGAACTTCTTGCGTTCAAGCCCGCGTCCGCCACTCTGGTAGGCATAGGTGGCGTCGCTGAAGCGGTCGCAGACGACCCAGTCGCCCCGTTCCAGGGCGGGTTCGATGACGCGTGCCAAGTGTTCGCGCCGGGCGGCGAACATCAGCAGCGCTTCGGTTTCGAGGTGCATCGCTTCGTGCAGCAGCAGTTCGCGCAGCGCTTCGCCGAGTGGCGTACCCCCGGGTTCACGGGTTGTCAGAACCTGCAGACCACGCCGGCGAAGGAAAGCGGCCACCCCCGCAATATGGCTGCTCTTGCCCGCCCCGTCGATCCCCTCGAAAGTGATGAACTTGCCGCGCCGTCGGCTCTCGTCTGAACTCAAGACTTGCCACCTCGCTGATAGCGCGTCACGGCCTGCCGATGTTCGTCGAGAGTGCGTGAGAAATGACTGCTGCCGTCGCCGCGTGCGACAAAATACAAGGCCTCGGTGCGCGACGGATGCAACGCCGCCTGCAGGGACGCCAGACCGGGCATCGCGATCGGTGTCGGCGGCAGACCCGCGCGCGCATAGGTGTTGTAGGGCGTGTCGGCGAGCAGGTCGCGCTTGCGCAGATTGCCGTCGAAACGCTCGCCCAGGCCGTAGATTACGGTCGGGTCGGTCTGCAGCAGCATGCCCTGCCGCAGGCGGTTGACGAATACGCCGGCGATCTGCGCTCGATCGACGTCGCGCCCGGTTTCCTTCTCGACGATCGACGCCATGATCAAGGCCTGGTAGGCATCGCGGTAGGGAAGCCCCTCCTCCCTGGCCGGCCACTCGCGCGCCAGATGGCGGCGCATCGCGCGATAGGCCCGGGCCAGCAGATCGACGTCGCTGCTGCGTTTGGCAAAGAGGTAGGTATCGGGGAAGAAGACGCCCTCGGCGGCATCGTTCGGCGCCCCGAGCAGGCGCATGATCTCGGGTTCGGACAGTCCGACGGTCTCGTGGCGAAGGTCCGGGTGCGCATCGAGGCGCTCGCGCATCTGCCGGAACGTCCACCCTTCGATGAAGGCGAGTTCGGCCTGCGTGACGTCGCCGCGGCTGAGTTTCCGCAACAGATCGAGCGGCGTGACGCCCTGTCCGATCTGGTAACTTCCGGCCTTGATGGACGCCTCGACGCGCATCAGTTTGCCGAGCAACAGCAGTAGCCAGGGGTCGAGGTCTGCACCGGCCGCTGCGATCTCACGGGTGACGGCGCGCAGACTGCTGCCGGGGGCGACGGTGAACTCGACCGGTTCGCGCTGCATCCCGATCGGTGACAGCGCCACCCACGCGAAAGCGGCAGCCAGAACTGCGAGCACGAGAGCACCGAGAAGGAACAGCTTGCCGAGGAGTTTGTGCATCAATGCAGCGCAGCCAGGAGGCCGCGGGGCGGGGACGGGAGAATGGGCGGCGAGAGGCTCTATAATAGCCGAAACCCATGGCACGCAAGCGCCTGCCGCTACCCGCGGTCGATGCCCTGGTGCTGCCAAGGCGCTACCCGACCCGACATCGGCCGCCCCGCCGGCGACTCTCTACCTGTACTTGATGGAAACGAAACAACGATGAACTCGATCTGGCATGAATTCCTCGCGGCGACCGGTGCTCGCATCGACCAGGATCTGGTCACCGATTTCGGCGATCCGCCGGGCGAACTGAGCGCAGCCTGCACCGCACCGATCGTCTCGCCTTTGACCCATCTGCGGCTGATCGCGGTTGGCGGGCCTGAGGCTGCCGTCTTTCTGCACAACCAGGTCACCAGCGACATCAAGCATCTGGCGACCGATGCCGCGCAGCATTCCGCGTGGTGTTCCGCCAAGGGCCGCATGCTCGCCAGTTTTCTCGTCTTCCGTAGCGGCGCCGACTATCAGCTGCAGCTTTCCGCCGATCTGCTGACGATGATCGTCAAGCGACTGCAGATGTTCGTCCTGCGCAGCAAGGTGACGATCGTCGACCTTTCCGGCAACCGCGAAATCTTCGGCCTTGCCGGGCCGCACGCGGTCGAAGCCCTGCAGGCGCTCGGCCTGCCGGTTCCTGACGGGCCGCTGAACACTGCGGTTGGCAGTGCGGGCCTGGTCATCCGTCTCGATAGTGCTCGTTTCCAGATCGTCACCAGCACCGAGGACGCCGCCGCGCTCTGGCGGCGACTGGCGGCGCACGCCCGCCCGGTGGGCACCGCCGTCTGGCAATGGCTGGACATCCAGGCCGGCATTCCGTTGATCACCGAGCGCACCCGCGAGGAATTCGTTCCCCAGATGGCCAATTTCGAACGGCTCGGCGGGGTCAGTTTCCACAAGGGCTGCTATCCCGGCCAGGAAATCATCGCCCGCACGCAGTATCTGGGCAAGGTCAAGCGCCACCTCTATCGTGCGCATTCGGCCAGCCCACTGGCGGCTGGCGACACCATCTATTCGGCGACCAGCCCGGACCATCCCTGCGGCATGGTCACCAATGCCGCTCCGGCGCCCGCCGGCGGATACGATGCGCTGGCGGTGGTGCAGGAGAATTTTGTCGCCGGCGGTGATCTGGCTCTGGCCGCTCCGGGCGGGCCGCGTGTCGACCTCGAGTTGCTCGACGGCTAGCGCCAGCCCGGACGCATCGCCGATGTGCCTGATCCTGCTTGCCTGGCGGGTGCACCCCGGTTACCCGCTGGTCGTCGCCGCCAATCGCGACGAGTTCTTCGTACGTCCCTCGGCACCTGCCGCTTTCTGGCCAGAAGCCCCCCAGATTCTCGCCGGGCGCGATCTCGAAGCCGGCGGCACCTGGTTGGGAATCAGCCGCGGCCAGCGATTCGCCGCCTTGACCAACTACCGCGAAGGCGCCCAGCCAGTCGCCACCGCTCGCTCGCGGGGTGCCCTGGTCGCCGATTTCCTCGCCGGCAACGATCCCCCGGCCGCATATCTGGCGCAAACAGCCGCCGCTGGCGCGGCCTACAACGGCTTCAACCTCTTCGTCGGCGACCATGAGTCGCTGGGCTACTACTCGAACCGTGGCGACCGGCGGCCCCGCTGGCTGCCGCCCGGGATCTACGGCCTGTCCAACCATCTCCTCGATACGCCCTGGCCAAAACTCGCCAGCGCCAAAGCGGCCTTTGCCGACGCGCTGGCCACCTTGCCGGCGCAGGCGGCCTTTTTCTCGCTGCTCGGCGACCAGGAAATCGTTGCCGACACCCATCTGCCGGCAACCGGCGTGCCGCTCGAATGGGAGCGTATTCTCTCGGCCGTCTTCGTCAGTTCGGCAAACTACGGGACGCGCGCGGCGACACTCATCACCAGGCGCCGGGACGGGCAGACCAGCCTCGCCGAACGCAGCTTCGGCGCCGGCGCCGTGGCTATCGGCGAAGTCTGCGAGACCTTTCAGTCCTCGGTGATATCGACCGGCGTGTAGGGCGCTACCAGATCGAAGAGCTCGATGATATCGGCGTTGTGCATGCGGATACAGCCGATCGAGCCGGGGCGACCCATCGGCGTACTGTCGGGGCTGCCATGGATGTAGACGTAGCGACGCATCGTATCGACCTCGCCGAGCCGGTTGCGCCCCGCTTCGCAGCCGGACAGCCAGAGTATCCGCGTCAGAATCCAGTCACGCCTGGGAAACTGCTCGCCCAGTTGCCGACTGTAAATCTCGCCCGTCGGCCGGCGGGCGACGAAAACCGTGTTTTCCGGCTGGCCGGTACCGATCCTGGCTCGTACGAGATGCCGACCGCGCGGTGTGCAATGACTGCCGCTGAGTTCGCCAGGCCCCTTCGCCGCCGTGGACACCGAATAGACGCGCAGAACCTCCCCTGCCCCGTCGAGCAAGGTCAGGGTCTGGCGCCCGATCGAAATGCGGATCTGCAGGCTCATTCGCTCCTCCCGCGACGCCGCGCCGCAAAGAAATCGGATAGCAAGCGGCCGCACTCCGCGGCCAGAACGCCGCCGACGACCTGGGTGTGGTGGTTGAGGCGTCCGACAGCAAAGAGGTCGACGACGCTGCCATGGACGCCGGTTTTCGGATCACGGGCGCCATAGACCAGTCGAGCGAGGCGTGCCTGAAGCATCGCCCCAGCGCACATCGCACAGGGTTCCAGGGTGACGAACAGTTCGCAACCGGGCAGGCGATAGTTGCGTAGCGTGCGTGCCGCGTCGCGCAGGGCGGCAATTTCAGCGTGGGCGGTGGGATCGTGCTCGCCAATCGGCGAGTTGAAGCCGCGGCCGACGATCACGCCATCGCGCACGACCAGCGCACCAACCGGGACTTCACCGAGGCACTCGGCCGCCTGCGCCAGGGATAACGCCTCGCGCATGAAGTATTCGTCGTCCATTGCCCGATTTTACCCCAGGGCAGCGCTTTCGCTGCGTCTTGAGAGGACGTCCAGCCGCCTGTGGTCATCGCCAGCGGTTCTTGACCTTCTCTTTCGCGCGCGCGCGGTGCACAATGGGAAGCTCATTAGCGAAACCCGATGCGCCATGAGGGGGACCCGATGACGACAGCCCAATTCCTGCAGGAGCAGCCGCTGTTCGGCGGCGTTGACGACCATGCCATGGAGGCGATCGTGCCTTTGTTGCGGGAAGTGACCTTCGCTGCCGGCGAGGTCATCGTCCGCGAGGGCGACGACGGCGACACCATGTTCCTGATCTGCACGGGCGCGGTCGAGGTATTGAAAGCCGGCCCGGAGGTCGATGACGGGCCCGGCAGGCGAATCGCCGTGCTGGGCGTCGGCGATGTCTTTGGCGAAATGGAGGTGATCGACATGCAGCGTCGATCGGCAACGGTAAGTGCCCTCGAACCCGTCACGGCGCTGGCGCTCTGCAACGGCGACCTCTTCCGCATCTATGAGTCCGACATGCCGACCTTTACCCTGATCGTCCTGAATCTGGCCCGCGAGCTCAGTCGTCGTCTGCGCCGCATCGATGAGCTCGCGGTACGCTGCATGGCGATGGGCTGCGTCGATCCCGTGGCTCGAGATGCGCGCAACCGTCTGCACGCTCGTTTCTGACGGCAGAGGGGCTATCCTCTCGAGTCAGTCACCACGCCGCAAGGCCGCCTGCCACGCGCGCAGGGCAATCGCCAGTCGTCCAGACATGGTGACGTACTCGCCGTACAGCAGGGTGTAGGCTTCGACCGCCCGGCCGGAAGCTGCCAACATGGCGACCTTGGCCGCCAAGTCGTGGAAAGCCGCGTGCACGCGCCGTACGTCCTGATAGTATTCGGTCGCACGTTCCTCCGGCAGCCAGTGTGAGGCGTAAAGCCACTGTCCGAACTCGCACCGGTCGTCCGCCCGAATGCTCTCCACGTCGATCCCCGCCGGCGCTTCGAGGACGGCTTCCCGGATGTGCGACATCCACGTCGCGTGCTTGCCGATCGCCTCTTCAATCTCCACCAGCTTGTCCATCGCCTCTCCCCCAAGTGCGTCATCGGTGCGTCGCTGCACGGATTCTACAGACTTCCGGGCCAAGCGAGCGCACGGCCCATCTACCGTCGCCGGCGATCCGGCATCGACAACGCCGCTTCCCGGCAGGGGATTGCCGCTGTCGCCCGCCAGGTTTGACCCGTCTGCCGCGATCGGGGATACTTCGGAGCCTTGCACCGCGCCACCCACCAGCCGAGGAATGCCAGCCCCATGCGCACCCGCCGCCTTTTCCTGAATCGCCTTGATCCGGCACACGAGCCCACCGATGCGGTCGTCGTCATCGACGTGTTGCGCTCGTTCACGACCGCCGCCTACGGCTTTGCTGCCGGTGCCAGCGCCATCTACCCGGTAGACACCATCGCCGGGGCGTTCCGCCTGCAGCGGCAGCTGCCGGATGCCGTCACCACCGGCGCCATCGGTGGTGGCGACCCGATCCCGGGCTTTGATTTCGGCAATTCGCCGTCGGCCCTCCGAGGCGCCAATCTGGCCGGCCGGCCGTTGATTCAGACGACCGCCGCCGGCGTGCGCGGTCTCTCACGTTTCCGGCATGCACGCGCATTGTTCGCCGGCAGTCTGGTCCTCGGTCGCGCCACCGCCAGGGCACTGCTCGAACTCGATCCGGCCGAAGTCTGCTTCGTGGTCACCGGCGAATGGGTCGACCGCGACGGCGATGAAGACATCGCCTGTGCCGATTATCTGGATGCGCTGCTGCACGGCGAAGACCCCGACCCCGAGCTGTACTCCGCGCGCGTGCGCAACTCGGATTTTGGTCGCCGCTTTCTGGCCGGCACCAACCGCAACCTGCCGGCCGACGATCTCGCACTCTGCGCGCAAGTCGATCGTTTCGACTTCGCCCTGCTTGCCTCGCACAGGTACGGCCAACTGCAACTGCATCGCTCGCCCACCCGCCATGAGGGCCAGCTGCCCACCGGCGGCGCACTCCGTAATGGCCTGATGCTGCACGAGAACGGGCGCACGCCGGCCTGGTCCTGAGCATAGCGGAAACGAGAGCACACCCAGCGAGTTGCCGCCGCCACGACGAAGGCCGCCGCCGCCCGAGAAGGTGACGAGCCGGAGACCACTTGCCGGGAGACGCCTCAGGCGGCGCCCGGGCCGTTCCCTGGCGGCTCGCTCCTCGCCCCGGACAGTTGCCGGCCCAGCCGCAGCGCCATCCATCCGAGCAACACCACGCCCAGGAGCAGGCTTCCCCACAAGGTCCAGCGCTGCCAGTCGACCGGCTCGCGCAGCGCGCTGTCGCCGGCCAGCGTCAACACGGCACCCGTCGTCGCCCGGCCCAGCGGGATGGCAGCAGGTGCGCCGTCGTCGTCAGCGCGGTAGCCGGGAACCAGCGTAGACACGGGATAGGCGACGGGGCTGGCGCGGCGGCTGCCATAGGCAAGCTGAAAGGGTGCCGCTCCGCGGGCGGCAAAAACCAGGCGCTGCGGCAGCCAGCCGACGCCGAGTTCGAGCGTGCCGGCGCCGAGCCCGCCGCCACGCTGATCAACCCGCAAGAGCCAGTAGCGATCGGTCGTCAGCGACACCGGCAGGTCTGGACTCACCACTTCCTGGCCGGGCGCACCCAGCCGGTATGCCGTGCTCACGGCAACGCGCCGCCAGGCGTCGCCGGCGCCGGCACGCGCCAGGATTTCGATCGCCGCCACGCTATTGATCTGCGGCAGCGAGACACGCAAGCGATCAACCGGGAACTGCCCACCAAGATCGAAGACATAGTCTCCCGCCCGCGCGTCCTTGTCCGTGGCTGCGCTGCCGGGTACCTGTCGCCATCGCCGCGGCGCTTCGACTACCGCTTCACCCGGTTCCAGCGTCAGCCCGCGCAGCTCCAGCGGCCGCGCCGCCGCCGGCCAGGACAAGCGGAAATACCTGGCCTGGCGCGGCGGGAACTCGACACGCAGTTGTTCGAGGCGCTGGCCGCCGGCCGCCAGATAGACCACCGGAGCGTCAACGACCAGCGTCGTCCACCTGGCCAGATCGTCGCTCGCCTCGACCCGCAGCCGCGTCACGACATCGTCCGCGCCCGCCGGCAACTCGAGGACCAGGGCCTGCAGAGGCGACTCGACGAGCGAGGCATCGACCACATAGCCGAGCAGTGCCGTCGGGCGCAGCGGCTTGCCATCACCGGGTTTCATCGTCAATACGGTCTTGCCGGTTCCCCGTTCGACCCGCACTTCAACGCCCTCGACGCCGCCGACGGCATCGCCACGCAGGGCAAAGAACGGCAGGCTGACTGGTTTGCCCTTCTCGCGCGAGGCGCGCGGCCTCGGCAGGAAGGCATGCGGCACCGGCTCGCCGGCGGCATTGAACACCCGCAGGTCGCCCAGATCGGCTCGCATTACCCCTTCATGAACCGCCGCCGGCAGTTCGACCTCGAACAAGGCCTGGGCGCCGCTGACCTCGATCGGCATGCCGAATGCGAAATCGCCCGGCTGCTCGGCGACCGCCACGCCACTGAGCAGCCAGAACAGAACCGTAAACATCAATCGCATGCCGCCCCCCTTTCTTCGCGCTTCGGTGGCACCGGTGCCAGGTAGCCGATCACCAGCATCAGCACGCCAACCCCGAGGAAGGAGACGATACGCGCGATAGTGCCGACATTCGACAGGTCGATCAGGAACAACTTGCCCACCACCACCGCCATCAGCCCGGCGCCGACCAGCCACAACGGGCGCCGGGAACGCCGGGTGGCGATGAGCATCGCGCCAAGGGCGAGCAGCGTCCAGAACAGCGACAGCGAGGCCTGCACCAGTTCCGAGGCCATCAGATCCGGGACCCGCAGCGGTACGTCGGCCCAGTGGTGCAAGGTGCGCAGCAAGGTCGCGTTACTCCAGAAGAAGCCTGCAGCGCCGGCCAGGCCCCAGGCCGCCGACAGCGGTGCCGAGGCGAGCGGCGGCAGGCCGAGACGGCGGACTTCGACGAACCAGGTGACGACCGCGAGCAACGCACCGAGCTGCGCCAGATCAAGCGGGTTGAGCAGTGGCAGGTAGGGCAGCGGCCACGGGTCGCCGTTGGAGACGACGTTGCTGAGGACAAACCAGCCGGCCAGGAAAAGCGCCGGCGGCAAGGCTCCGATCACCAGATAGGCGCGCCGGTGAGCGGCCACCGGCCAGGCGATCCGTTCGCCGCGCAGGGCCAGCAGGACGAGCAGCGCGCCGGGGACCAGCGCCCAGGCAATCAACGGCCAGGCCGCCTTGCCCGCGACCCAGGTGTCGATCGCCCAGCTCACTTCCCAGGCGCCAAGTGCCGCCAGCAGCCACAAGCCGCCGGCATGCAGCCACTCGCACCAGCGATTGCCCACCGCCTCGTGTCGGCGCAGCAGGACAAGGTGAACGGCGAAAGCGAGAGGCCAGACCAGGTAGCCGAGATGCGCAAAAGGATGCGCGTCCTGAGCGACGGTGCCGAGTGCGATCAGGCCCATCAGCGGCAGCAGCGCCAACGCCGGATAGCGCGCCACCGGCCAGGGCAAGCGCCGCGCCAGCCCGCTGAAGGCGAGGCACGAAGCGGTGAAGAAGGCGAGCGCCGAATTCCCCTGCAGCGCCACGCGCACGTGCTGATCAATCTCGTGCAGGCCACCGAAGACCCACCACGCGACTCCCCAGGCGAACAGGGCAGGCGCCAGCCAGCGCTCGGCAGGCCGCAGCTCGTGCCGCCACCGCTGCAGCAGCCAGGCGCAGAACAGCCCGGCGACGGCCAGCAAGAGAGCGCCGAGGTAGACGCTGTTCACTACCGGCCAGGCACCCACGGGCTGGTGCAGGTCGTCGAGGTAAAAGAAACCGCCGAGCAACTGCAGCAGAATGCCGAACAGCCGCGCCAGCAGTCGCTGCTGCCGCACGCCGACCCAGACGATCGCCGCGCCCTCGAGTGCCCACGCCGCAGAGGTCCAGCGCCCGTCGAAGGCGAGCGGGATGGCCAGCGTCGTGAAGACCATGCCGAGCGCCAGGAAGGCCTCGACGAGCAGCCGCAGCCCCTCGCCGCGGCGTGCCCACAGCGCGCGTGCCAGCACCAGGTAGAAGGTACCGAGCGTCAGCGCGCTCCATGCCGAGCCGTACGCGAAGCCGCGCACCAGCCCGACCTGCAGGCCAAAGCTGATCAGCGGCACGCCGAAGACCAGTGTCGTATCGAGGTAACGCTCGACACGCCCGGCCTCGCGCCGCGAGAAGAGTACCGGAATCGCCACGTACATCAGGAAGAACAGGACCAGGAAAGGCTCCGTCGTCGCATAGACGTCGGGCGAGTAACGCAGCACGCCCCAGACCGTCGCAATGCCGAAAGTGAAGACGAAGCCGGTGACGTTGAGCACGCGCCAGGACTTGAACCAGGCGATCGCCAGAATGCCGCCGTTGAGTACCGCGTAGTAGCTGAACAGCGCAACGTGGCTGCCGGCTCCGGTCGACGCCAGGATCGGCGCCAGGAAGCCGCCGGACGCGCCGAGCACGGCCAGCGCGCGTGAATCCTGCAGCACCGCCAGCACCGCCGACAGCCCCGCCACCGCCAGCAGCAGCGCGAACGCCGGCCCGGCGGGAAGCAGCTCGAACAGCCGCAACGCGCCGAAAATCGTCAGGTAAAGCAGGCCGACGCCGCCACCCTGCAGCGCCAGCCCATAGCCCTCCCGCGTCAGCCGCAGCCGCCAGCCGATGGCCAGCAGCACCACCGCCGCCAGCGCCACGCCGGCCAGGCGCAGTTCGATCGGCACCTGCACGTGCTGATAGGTGTACTTGAGCAGGAAAGCAACGCCGAAGAAGAGCACGACGACGCCGGCGCGCGCCATCAGGTTGCCGCGCAGCAGCCGGTCCCAGAGCGGGGCGGCGGCCTCCGCCGGGGGAGCGGGCGGGCGGACCGGGGACGCGGTTGGGGGCGGCGGCCCGACCGTCGACGCCCGAGAGGCTGGAACGTCGAACAACGGGCCTTCCGCTTCCCTCGCCGCCAAGGGCATCGCGGGCGTCGCCGCCACGTGCGCGGGGATCGGCTCGTCCACCGGGAGAGCTTCCGTGGCCTGCGGCATCGGCGTCGATCGCGAGTCCGCGCCGGCCTCGGCCAGCGCTTCCTGCGAGCCGCCCTGTCCCGCCATCGCTGTCGGCGCAAGCGGACCCTGCTCCAAGCGCTGCAGCCTCGATTCCAGCCGCGCCAACTGCGCCTCGATTGCCGTCAGGCGATCCACTTCCGCTGACTGACCCCTGGCGCTCAGGCGCCAGGCCAGAACCCCGCCGATCAGGGCCCCGACAATCGCCAGGCTGAAATGAATGCTCCCGGCAAGAATCGCCCCCAGCACTGCCCCGAGGAACCACATTCGATCACACCTCCCCTTGTCGCCGCCAGCCGCACTTCGCCGTTGATTCCTGCACCCCTGGCCACCCGTGCCCCCTGACCATCCCCCGCCGTGCACTCGTAGGTTGGGTTAGGCCGCAGGCCGTAACCCAACACGCCACGCCTTCAGCCTCTGGAGGCAGAGTTTAGCAGCGAAACACCGACATTCCACCCGACGCCGCCTCGACAGGCGGCAAGACACATGGACACCGAACACGCCTGGCGGACGGCCAAGCAATCGCCAGTGCCTCGTTCGATGACACGGCGCGTCGGTGAGCGCATGACACTCCACCGCCTGAACAAAGCGTGCTCAGTAGATAGTCAGCGTCGGTCCCGGCGAGCGACTGCGGCTGGAAAGCGTCGGCCTGAAGCGCCCGGTCGAAAGAATCCATGAAGACCTGAGTCAGGCTCCCTCGACCCCAGGTCATGATTTCTGCCGCTCACCGTCCGGGTTCCGCCTGTCGCCCCTAACCGCACTGACCGTCTTCCGGGCCTTGCCCGCTGACCATCGAGCTTGCCGGAATCTCGCGCACGTCCCGTACGTAGCGCCTCTCGGCCAGCGCCCAGGCGTCAAGCCGCGCCAGTCGCGCCTCCCAAACATGACACAGGGCTTTCGGCGAAGTTCGCAGCGAAGGCCGTTCGGCCAGACCGGCGATTGCCCTGGCAGCGATTCCCGCCTTGCCGCTGGTGATTGCGGAGAGGCCTTGCGCCGTTTCCGCCGTGGGCCCGCAGTTCAGGTCAACCAGCAGTTCATGCAGCAGTTCGAGGGCGACGTTGGCCTTGCCGGTCTGCGCCAGAAAGACATCGAGCGCACCCTCGATGATGCCGGCCACCGCCCACTGGTGCAGTGGCGAAACGCGCGCGACTTCGCCGAGCGTCTCGCTCAGGCGATTGGCTTTCAGCCAACCGCCGGCGGCCAGACGGCGCAGCACGCCGGCCAGCTCGCCGGGATCGGCGCGGCCGTCGGCGATGCCTTCGATCAGCAGGTCCGTCGCCAGCCGGCGCAGATCGCCGTCGCGGCTGGCCAGGGCGATCGACAGCGCCAGCTTTCCCATCTCCGACCACGGCCGGTTGCTCTCGAACAGCGGCGTCAGGAAAGCATGCAGGGGTTCGCCGGAGCTCGCCGTGAGGTCGATACGCTCGACCATCAGGCGTGCGCCGAGCGCCAGCGACGCGTCGACATTGAGTGGCCAGAGTATCTGCGTCCATTCGATCAGCCAGGGCGCCGAGTAGCCGACGGCCAGCGAGCGGTGCGGCGCCGACTCGTGCGCCAGGCAGGTCGGCACGGCGAGGCTCGGGTCGAGCGTGCGCAGCGCCAGCGCCGGGGCCGCCAGACGCAGCCAGCCGGCGCAACGCCGCAGCCAGGCAGCGCCGGCGTTAAGCTTCGCCCTCGCTCCCCAGGCGTGCGTTGGCGCCTGTGGCGCTGCCGAGTACGCCGGCGAGACGTGCAGGTCGAGGCTCGGGTAGGTCGTTTCACGGCGATGCCGGCGCAGCGTGCGCGTCCCGGCTTGCCACTGATAGCTGGCGGGGCGCAGAACGTCCGGCCAGTCGAGACGCAAGTCGAGCGCCGCCAGCGGGCCGCTCAGATCGGCGTGCGGGGCGCGCGCGCGGCCGGCGGCGATCCACAGGGCCGTCTGCTTCCTGTCCTGCGCGTGCGCACCGTCCGCGCCGCCGAGCGCCCAACGTACTGCCGGCGCCCAGTCGCCGCGCAGCTCACCGGCCAGCGCCAGCGCTTCACCACGGCCATCGGGCGCCAGGCGCAGCAGGGCCTGCAGGAGGTCGCTGGCGAGCGGTCGCCGGCCTGCCAGTTCGTAGCCGGTCAGGCGCTCGACCAGAACACACGGCGCGATCCAGCCGTGCGCATGCGTCGGCGTCGCCAGCGGTTGCAGCGCGCCGTGCCGGTCGAGGTGCCGGGTAAGCTCCCGCAGTCGCCGGTCGACGAAGCGCATCGGCCCGCGCACCTGCCGCCAGAAGGGATAGTGGGTATGCTGCAGGCGGCCTTCGAGCCAGGTCAGCACCAGATCGCGCAGGCCGTTCGGAGCGCCGGGCAGGACGAGGCCGCGCGCGTCGGCGAGCGCACCGGTGTACATCCGCTTGACCAGCGCCTGCGTGCGCGCGGCGAAGTCGGCGGGCCGGTCGTCGAAGAGGCGCGCGATGCCGTCGACGAGGCGCTCGACTTCGTCGACCGAATCGATCGCCTCGATGGCGTGCGCGACGCCGTCGATCAGTTCGTCGACGCTGGTGATGGGGAGCAGTGGCGGCAGCTTCGTCAGGACCGGCAGGTCGCTCAGCGCGAAGGCCAGGGGCGGTGGTGGCCGGGAGAAGTCGACTTCGCCGGCCGATCCGCCCAATCCACACATGCCGCCCAAAGTGCGCAGGCGAGGCGGCAGCGCCTGCAGGCGCGTGCGCCATTGTTGCTCTGCCGAGTTCGCCGCCGCCTCGGCAGCGGCATCGGCCGCCAGCCGCAGCGCCGGGTGGACGGCTGCCACCTCGGCACCGAGCCCGGCAAGTTGCGCGCGCGCCAGCGGCGCCAGTTCGTCCGCAAAGCGGCGCACGCGTTCGAGCTGGTCGTCGCTCCAGGCGCCGACGTACGCGCAGAGGAACTGCGCTGCCACCTGCTGAACTTCGCTCGCCGGATGTCGCAGTGCTTCGCACAGCACGGCGTGCGCGGCCTCAGCCAGATCGCCCGCCAGCTCTTCCTGCTTCAGGAGCCGGCCGACGAGCTTCAGCGCCGCCAACGGCTGCGCCTTGGCCGGCAGCGCGAACAGTGGCGGCATCGCGGCCAGCGTCGGCTCGCCGGGCAGCGGCCGCCGACGCACGATCAACCCGAGTTGCCTGAGCGCGAAACCAACGACATGGCCAGTGCGGTGGCCGAGCAACTCCCGGTACGCCGTCTCTCGCGCGTCGAGTTCGTCGGCGCTCGGCGCCAGCCGGGAGTGCAGCTTGTGGTAACCGGCGAGGACGCTGTTGTTGCTGCTCGTCCACACGCCGGCAAGACTCGCGTCGAGCAGCCGCCGCCGGTCGACACGCCCTTCACTGGCGAGCCCGATCAACGCGTCGCTCCAGCTCTCGTAGTCGGCGGGGCATTGCGGATGCCCGCGCGTCCAGGCGTCGTCGAAGACGTTGGTGTCGAGTTCGAAGAGCCGCCAGATCTCGTCGTCGAGCAGGCTGGGGTCGGCGAGCAGTTGCGCACGCAGGGGAATGTACTGGACGCCGGGCCGCGACCAGCCCGGATTGAGGTTGCTGACCATCAGCCGCAGATAGCCGCGTAGTGAGTCGCCCTCCTCCGGTCGGCGACACAGTCCGTCGCGCACCAGACCACGCACGAAGCTCCAGGGGACTCCCGGGAACTCGTCCCGCAAGCGATGGCGCAGCCAGGCGTCGCGCCAGGCCGGGTCGCGTGCCGCGAAGACACGGCGCAGCAGTACCTCAGCATCGCGCTGACCCAGCCAGTGCACGCGCTTGGCCTTGTCGATGTGGCACAGCGCCAGGACACTCAGCGAGAGTTTCGCGTGCTGCTCGCGCCACTTTCGCCCGAGGCTTCCGCTGCGCGTCGTCGACGCCCCGGGAAGCAGGACCAACCACTCGTTGAGCAAGCGCCCGCCGTCGACCGCTTTCCACAGATCGGCGGCGATTGGTGCCAGCGCGCGGCGGGTTTCAGCCGGCAAAGCCAGCAAGGCATCGACGATCTCCGCCGGTGACTGGCGGACGACGAGAGCGGCGAAGTCCTTCTCGGTCATGCGCTCACTCGCTCATTCGGCCGGTCGTTCCTGCAGGCGCTGGCGCATCCGCATCGCCGTCACGCAACAGGCGCGCGGCGAGGATGTGCTTGCACGGTCCGCGTTCGCCGTGCAGCTTGCTGAACCACGGACACGAGCAGCGGTCGGTGTCGGCGCGCAAACGAACGTGGTGGACGACGTCGCTGCCGTCGACGGCAAAGTCATGGCCGTCAGCGTCGACGACGGCCAGCCGCCGTACCCTGTTCTCGGCCAGCAGTTGGCGGGCGCCGAGCAGGCGCGGCTGCATCGCCTCGACGCGCTCGAGATCGAAGGGGAGTTCGCGGTGGAAGTAGCGACCGGTGCCGCAATCGTAGCCGGCAAGACCGCGCGCGCCGAGCGCCGCGAGTGCGGCCTCCACCTCGCCGGCAGTCAGGGCGGTCGCCCGCGCCACCTCGCCAACGTCGATCTCGTTCTGCCAGCGCAGTTGCGCGCGCACCTTCGGCAGGGCTTTCTGCCAGGCGGCGGAGGCCAGCGACGACAACACCTGGCCTTCGCCCGAGAAGCCGCGCTGCGTCTCCGGGCTGACCAGCAGCGTCACCCGGCCGACCGCGAAGACGACTTCCCACGCCGAAGCGCCGGAAGCCGCGTCACTCCAGATCCGCAAACGTTCGGCGCGCTGCGCCAGCCCGGGCAGCGTGCGGAGACGCTGCAAGCCGCTGACCGCGACCGCGCCGTCGGCTGGCCGCTGGCTCAGGCGCAGCGCAGCGCCCGACTGGACGATGAACGAGGGCTGCCGGGGAATGCTGCCGAGTGGCAGGCCGTGCGCGAAGCGGCGCGCTTCGGCGCCGGCAACGTCGATCATCAGCACCAGCCGCGGCAGGTAAGCCTGCACCTCGCTGAACCCCTTGATCCAGCGCAGCGGCAGGCGCACCTTCTTTTCGACGACACGGGCCTCGCCCCGACTCAGCGTGAAGGCTTCGCGACCAACGGAAAACTCGACCCGCTCCCGGTCCTGCAGGCGCATCAGCGCGGCGCGCATCGGCATGTTGAAGTCGACGTTGGTCGTTCCGCGACCGAGCCGCTCGGCGGCCAGACCGGCGGTGTCGAGATCGACGCGCACATAGACGCCACAACAGCCGCTGAAGCCCTCGAAGCGCAACATCGCGTCGTTGCTGGTCACTACCGGGTCCATCTGCGGCGGCCGCGGCAGAAAGTAATGCGTGCGCACGACGTCGAGCAGCGCCAGCAGCATGTCGGCAACGCTGCGCGGCTGCTCGATGCGGCCGTGGAAGAAGTGCGGATGTTCGTCGCCGCTCGACGAGGTGGCGAGTTGCAGCGTCTGCGCCTGCGCCTGCGGCCACGCGACGACGCCCGATGCCCAGGGGTAGCGGTAGGTGAAGTTGAGGGCGCTTGCCGACATGCGATCCTTGTTCGCCTGGACTATTCGGGAAGTGGCATGGCCTTGCTGCCGGGCAGCGCCGCCAGGCGTGCGCGCAGCTCGCTGGCGGCAGCCGGATTGAGCGACTTGAGGCGCGCATGCGCGGCGATGGCGGCTTCCCGGTCGCCGAGCCCGGCATTGGCCACCGCCATCAGATACCAGACCTGCGGCACTTGCGGGACCTTCTCGGCGAGCAATGTCGCTTGCTCCCGGGCAAGCGCGAACTGACCGGCGCCGATGTAGGCCGAGGTGAGATAGAGCCGCGCGTCGCTGGCGCCGGGCGAGAGTTCGAGCGCCTTGCGCAGTGCGGCGATCGCCTCGCCCATCTGGCGCTGCGCAATCTTCGCCTCGCCGAGGTTGATCCAGGCGTTGGCGAAGTCGGGCTTCAGCCGCAGGGCCGTCTCGAAGGCCGGCACGGCTTCGCCCGGGCGTTGCAGCTTGAGCAGGCTGTAGCCCTTGTTGCTCCACGCCTGGTAATCGGTCGGCTCGAGCTGCGTTGCGCGTTCGCCGTATTCGAGCGCTTTCGTATAGTCGCCGCGCCGCCCGTGCAGCGCCGACAGCGCCTGGTAGGCCGTTCCCTGGCTCGGGTTGATGGCGAGAGCCCGTTGCAGGGCTTCCGCCGCCTCCGCCGCCTTGCCGCGCTGCACGCGCGCCTGACCGAGCGCCACCCAGTCATCGGCGAGCTTGCCGTCGAGCTGCGTGGCGCGCGCGTAGGCGTTTTCGGCACGCTCCCACTCGCGTCGCTCGCTGGCGATCGAGCCGAGCAGACGGCAGGCGGCCACCTGGGCGTCCGCTGCCTCACACGCGCGCGCCGCCAGTTCGGCAGCTTCGGCAGTGCGCCCGGCGCGTTGTCGCAACTCGGCGAGCATGATCGTCGCACCGGTCGCGCGCGGATTCAGCTCGATGGCCGTTTCGAAGGCCTTGGCGGCCTCGTCGTCACGCCCCGAGCGGCGCAGCACGAGGCCCAGGTTGTGCCAGGCCTCGGGCAGCCGGGGGTCGATCGCCAGCGCCTTGCGATAGGCCTGTTCGGCCTCACGGTAGCGACCCGCCTTCTCCTCGCCGGTGCCGACGTTGTTCCACGCCTTGGCGTCATCGGCCTTGCCGCTGTCCTTGACGGCCGCCAGTTCGCGACCGGCGGCGGCGCCCTCGCCGCGCAGTACCAGCGCCTGTGCCAGTTTGCGGCGCAGTCCGTCGGCGTTGGGCGCCAGGCGGACGGCGACGCGATAGCGCTCGGCAGCTTCATCGCCTTGGCCGGCAGCGGCGGCGAGATCTGCCCAGCCCTCCCAGACCGACGCCTGTCCGGGAGAAAAGCGCAGCGCGGTGGCGTAGGCGCTCGCCGCCTCGTCCGGGCGCGCCAGCCCACGCAGCGCGTCACCGAGGAGACCCCAGTAGTAGCCGCCGGACGGCTGCAGGCGGGTCGCCCGGCGTGCCTCTGCTTCTGCCGCGGCGTAATCGCCGAGGGCCAGATACGTGCGTGCCAGATAGCCACTCGTCAAGGCGTGCCAGGGTGCGGCGGCGGCGCCGCGCACCAGCCGCTCACGCGCCGCCGCCAGGCGACCGAGATTGCCCTCGGCCAAGCCGGCCGAGGCGAGCGCGTCCGCCGAAGTCGGGTAAACCTGCTGCCAGCGCTCGGCGTGTGCCAGCAGGCCGCTCCAGTCGGCGCGCAGCCGCAGTTCTTCGGCCACGGCCAGCCAGTCCGGCTCGGGCGTGACCGGCAGCGGCATGACCGGCGGGTGGCCGTCGCGCTCGAGGCGGGCGATCGCGTCGGCAGGAATCGCGACGCTGACGTTCTGCCCGAGTTCGAGGACGCTGCTGGTGATCCCGAGCAGCCGGCCGGCGCCGTCGAACAAGCCGCCGCCGCTCGACCCGGGCGACACCGCGGCGCTGGTGATGATGCGCGGCTCGGCACCGCGCCGGTCGATCGCCGAAACGACGCCGGCGCTCACCGCCAGACCGAGGCCAAGCGGATTGCCGACTGCAAAGACCGCCTCGCCCTGGCCGACGTCAGCCAGGGCACGCCGAGCCACTCCTGCCACCGTCAGTTCCCGCACCTCCAGCAGGCACAGATCGCGTACCGGGTCTTCACGCAGCCGCGTCGCCACCAGTTGGCGGCCGTCGGCAAGCGTCAGCCGAAGCGAATGCGCCTCGGCGACGACATGGCAGTTGGTCACCACCCGACCTGCGTGGACGACGACGCCGCTGCCCTCGCTGTCGACCTGGGCGCGGGAATTGAGTGCGGCAACGGTGACCACCTGCGCGCGCACGCGCGCCAGGAGGTCCTGTGCCTGGTCGGCGTGCGCGCTGGTCGCCGCCAGCAGCAGCCAGGCGAGGCTGACGAAGCGGCCGATCGCTCTCATCGGGCGGACTCGTAGGGCAACAGGTAGTCCCGATAGGCCTGCTCGGCATGCACGCGGTCGAGTTCGAGCAGGCGTGCATGGACGCGGCGCACGTCGTCCGGACGACCGGCGGCGTGATAGGACTCGAGCAGCGCGTGCCAGACCTTGGCCTGCTTGGCATCGAGCTTGAGCGATTGTTCAAGCGCCGCGATCGCCAGTTCGCTGCGGCCCAGCGCCGCATTGACGAAACCGATCTGGCGCCAGACGAAAGGATCCTCCGGTCGCTTCGCTTTCGCGGCTTCGAACAACTGCAGCGCCGCGTCGAACTGGCCAGCGTCCTTGAGCGCGATGCCGAGGCTGTCCTGCGCCGCTTCGCGATGCGACGCGAACTTCTCCGCCTGGCGATAGGCCGCGATCGCCTCAGGAAACAGGCGCAGTGCGTAGTAGGTATTGGCGAGCGCCAGCCAGGCCAACACGGGGCTCGCCGGAGCGCCGGCCAGCGCCGCCCTGAGCGCCTCGATGGCTTCCTGGCGACGGCCGAGTGCCGACAGCGCGGCACCCTTCCAGAGCAAGCCGTCGGCGTGTTCCGGCGACAGCGCCAGCAACTGCTCGGCGGCGGCCAGCGCCCGCTCGTAGTCCTGCGCGCCATACTGCGCCTCGGCGAGCTGGATCCACAACAAGGCGTTCGCCGGTTCGGCGCGCGTCAGTTGGCGGAACAACCGTACGCCCGTCGGCCAATCGCGCCGATTCACCGCCAGCGTCGCGGCGAGGTGCTGCGCACCCGTGTTCCACGGCGCCAGCCGCATCGCTTCGGCGAGCGCGTCGGCGGCGGCCGGCGCTTGCCCACGACGGATCTCGATCCAGCCGATCATCGTCCAGACGCGCGTGTCCTCGCGTTGGCTCGCCAGCAGTTCGCGCGCGCCGGCGAGCGCCTCGTCGAAGCGCTCCTGGTTGATGCGTGCACGTGCCAGGCCGAGACCCGAGGTCACGTCGCCGGGAGCGCGCACCAGCGCCTGGCGATACGCTCGCTCGGCCGCCGGCCAGTCGCCCTGCGCTTCGCTGGCGACGGCGAGCCAGAACCAGGCTTCCGGATCGTCGGCGACGCGCTCGCTGCGGCGCGCGGCAAGCGCCGCGAGTTCTGCCCAGCGCGCCTCGCCTTCGAGCGCGACCGCCTGCCTGCGCCATTCGCGCAGTTCGCCCTGCGCCGCCGCGCGCTCGGCGATTTCGGCGATCCACGCGGCCGGTGCGGCGAAGTTCACGTTCTGGCCGGCAAGCTTGCGATAGCGAATCACCCCGACCAAGCGACCGCCATCGTCGAACAGGCCGCCGCCTTGCGAGCCCGGCGCCACCGGCGCGGTGTGCTGGATCAGGCGCTCGCCGCCGATTTCGCGGATCGCCGCGACGACGCCGTCGGAGACGCCGACGCCAAGGCCGAGCGCATTGCCGACGGCAAGCACGCGCGCGCCGGCGGCCGGCAGACCCGTCGCGAGGACGGCTGGTGGCCCCGGCAGACCGGGAACGTCGAGCAGGCACAAATTGCGCCTGACGTCCGCATGCGCCACCCGGGCGACCCGTGGCGAAGCCTCCGCACGCAGCCGCAAGCCCGCCGCGCCGTCCACGAGGTCGCATTGGGTAACGACCTGCGCCTCACCGATCGTCACCGCCGATAGCGCGGCCAGCACCTGGCCGGCGGCATCCAGAACTTCGAGTTCGCGCACTTGCCCCGCGACCTGTTCGAATACCGTTTGCGGCGAGGCGGCAAAGGCCGGTGGGCCGGCAGACAGCAGGACGGCGACGGCGGAAAGCAGGGCGAGCGAGCGAAGCGGCAGGGACACCGGTCCTGCTCCTGAAGATGGGCGAAAGCCGCAAGATAGCGGCTCACCGGCCTGCCGACAAGCGATAACGTTCGCCGAGGGGAACCCATCGCGGCGTGTCGGCGCCTACCGGTCGGGCGCGCCCGCCTTGCTGCTGCCTTCGCCGAGCGCTTATCATCGCGCCCTCGGAAACGGTGGCGCAGTCGGCCCGGCGGTCCGAGCCTCGCTTCCTGAAGGAGCACTGCCGTGCTGGCCACCATTCGTCACTGGTTTGTTGACAATTTCGTCGAACTCGGCCGTGAGATGCGGCTCTCCTACCTGCCGCCGCTGATGGTCTATGTGGCGGCAGGAGTTTCCGGGCTGACCGGCATCGTCGGCACCTTCTTCGTCAAGGAATACCTCGGCCTCTCCGCCGCCTTCCTCGCAGCGCTCGGTTTCTGGGCCGGAATCCCGTGGGCGCTGAAGATGCCGCTCGGACATCTGGTCGATCTGATCTGGCGACACAAGGCAGGGCTGGTGTGGCTCGGTGCCGGCCTGATCGCCACCAGCCTGTTGATCATGCTCGGGCTGGTGACCGAGCCGCTGCGCATGCGCGCGGTGATGTCGATCGAAGCCTGGTTCGTCCTCTCCGCCCTGCTCTCGCCCGTCGGCTATGTTCTCCAGGATGTGGTCGCCGACGCCATGACCGTCGAGGCCGTGCCGCGGGTGGACGAACACGGTCAGCCTCTGCCGGCGGCGACGCGACGGTTGATGAACACCACGCTGCAGACGCTTGGCCGAGTTGCCATCATCGGCGGCGGTGTCCTCGTCTCGCTGGTGAACGTGCTCATGTTCGCTGGCGTCGAGTCTCTGCCGCCAAACGCCAAGGCGGCCATCTACAGTGAGGTCTACGCCCTTGCGCTGCTGATCCCGGTGATCTCGGTCGCCGGCGTGCTGCTGGCCGCCCTGCTCCAGCGCCGGGAGCGGCAGCGGCTACGCGCTCGCGGTTTCGCCGAAGCGCGGCTGCGCGAGCTCCTCGAACCACCGTTGGAGCCGGTGCAGCCCAACTGGTGGATCCTCGGGGGCAGCCTGGTGTTTGTGGTCATCAGCCTCTCGGTCGGGCTGTCACAACTTCCGTTCGGCGAGGAGATCGTGTTCCTCGCTTCCTTCGTGGTGATCGTCTTTCTGATGGGCAGACTGCTCCGCGAACTGGACGGCGACTCGCGCCGCACGCTGCTCGGCACGGCCATCGTCATCTTCGTCTTCCGCGCCGTCCCTGGCCCCGGCGCCGGCTCGACCTGGTGGATGATCGACGCGCTGGGTTTCGACCAGTCCTTCCTGGCGAAGCTGTCGCTGATCGCCAGCGTGCTGACGCTGCTCGGCCTGTTCACCTTCCGCCGCTTCATGGCCGAACGCTCGATCGCCTACATCGCGGGTTTCCTGACACTCGCCGGCACGCTGCTCAGCCTGCCGACGCTGGGCATGTACTACGGCCTGCACGAATGGACCGCCGCGCACACCGGCGGGATCGTAGACGCGCGTTTCATCGCCCTTATCGACACGGCGCTGGAGTCCCCGCTGGGACAGATCGCGATGGTACCGATGCTGGCGTGGATCGCCAATTCGGCGCCGGCAAACCTCAAGGCCACCTACTTCGCGGTCATGGCCTCGTTTACCAACCTGGCGTTGTCCGCCTCGCAACTGGGCACCCGCTATCTCAACCAGATCTTCGAGGTCAACCGCGAGGTCCGCGACCCGCTGACGAGTGCGCTCACGACGCCGGCCGACTACAGCCAGCTGGGCAGCTTGTTCATGGTGTCGATCGTGCTTGGGCTGGTCCTTCCCTTTGCCGCGATCTGGCTGACGCGTACCTTGAAGCTGCGCAGCGCCTGAACAGCTGTTCCGAGTCGCGTTACTGCCCGGGCGCCGCATCGCGCTGCGTCGCGCTCGCCGACTCGGGAAAGCCCGCCAGCAACTGCTCGACGATCCAGCGAGCCTCGTCCTCGCTCAGAAAGCGATGCCAGGGCGGCATTGGCGTCCCCGGCCGGCCGCCATGGATGGTCGCGACCAGCGAGTCCACTGGCTTGTCGCGCAAGGCATCGGGTTTCAGCGAGGGGCCGAGGCCGCCCTGCAGCGTCATGCCGTGGCACGATCCGCAATCCTGACGAACCAGATGAACGAGTTGCTTGCGACGCTCTGGCGACGGCGCAGCCGGCTCTACGACGGCCTGCGCCCGGGCAGCGGCCGGGAGCAGAAGCAGCGCCAGGAAACACGCGCGGGCAAGGGCGATGGCGTACGGCATGGGGCGAGAGTTGGCAAAGAGGTTGCGGCGACAGCTTGCTGCCGTGTTCGAATCTGGGTCAGCGAGTTCTACGAGCTGAAACCGATCGACACCAGTCGCACATTCTACGTCGTCGCCCCGGCTGCGCCCGACCCGATGGGGTCGGCGTTCGGGCCGCTGGCCAGTCCCCGTTTGCATCACGGCAGCGAGAGAATCCAGCGCACGAGAATGCGGATGTTGTCGATCCCGGCGCGTTTGTTGGCCGACATGTAGTCGTTACCCCAGACCCCGCCACCGCCTTCATAGACCTTGGCGACCAGTACCTCCTCGACTTCCGGCTTGCCCCGATAGCGCTTCGCGACGTCCCGCCAGGCCGGCCCGCGGACGGTTTCGTCGACGTCGTGGCAGGTCAGGCAACGGCTCTTGTCGGCGAGTTCGAGCATCGCCGGATCGACCGGCGGTGGCGCGGCAAGCGCCAGCGGCGAGGCGACGGTACAGGCCAGCAGCAGGAATTGCAGTTTCATCGGTCCCTCCTTCCGGTAGATCGCTTGCCGGTGAAGGTGTCAGCGAAGCCCGGCCAAAAAGCGGGGGGCCGCAGCCCCCCAACTTGCCTCAGACGATGGCAGACGATCAGTAGATGTCGTGCATCGTGTTGTACACGTTGAACTTGCCGGTCGGCGTGACGAGACGCGGATCCTTGATCACCGTCTTGACCTTGCGCGTCTTGTCATCGACCACGACGATGGCCGACGGCTCGGTCTTGTTGCCGGTCCACACCGAGAACCAGATCTCGTCACCCTTCTCGTTGTACTCGCCGTGCACGACGCGCTGCACGCCCTTGGTCTTGCCGAGGTCAGCCGCCGCCGCGAGGTCAAGCACTTCGGGCTTGGGATCAGGATTGCCGAGATCGGCGATCTTGTACACGGTGACCGAACCGGCCAGCTTCGGATCGGGGTTCAGCGGCGCGTCAGCCCACAGGTTCTCGGACTTCGGGTGTGTCTTCACGAACAGCGAGTTGGCGCCGTGGTTCTTGAGTTCCTGAACGACCTTCCAGGCCGACTGCGGGTTGCCGGCCGGATCGGTACCGATGACGCTGATCACGTCGGCACCCAGGTGCGAGGTCGCCCACACCGGACCATACTTCGGATGCTTGAAGTTGGCGCCACGACCCGGGTGCGGGATCTTGGCGGTATCGACCAGCGCCGCCAGCTTGCCTTCCTTGGTATCGACCACGGCCACCTTGTTGGACGCGTTGGCAGCGACGAGGAAGTAACGCTTGCTCGAATCCCAGCCACCGTCGTGCAGGAACTTGGCCGAGTTGATCGTGGTTTCCTTCAGATTGGCGAGATCCGAATAGTTGACCAACCGGATCATGCCGGTTTCCTTGATGTTGATCACCCACTCCGGCTTGCTCTCGGAAGCGACGATCGACGCGACGCGCGGTTCCGGATGGTAGTTGCCGTCAACGGTATTACCGCGCGTCGACACGTTCTTCAGCGGTTCGAGCGTCAGGCCGTCGAGAATCGTGTACTGCGGTGGCCAGTAGGAACCGACGACGGCGTACTTGTCCTCGTAGCCCTTGAACTTGGTGGTCTCGATCGAACGGGCTTCGAAGCCGGCCTTCAGCGTCGCGACAGTGGTCGGCGTCTCGCTCCACAGGTCGATCAGATCGTAGCGCCCATCGCGGCCGATCACGTGCAGGTAGCGGCCGGAAGTCGACATACGCGAGATGTGAACGGCGTAGCCGGTCTTGATCACCACCCAGATTTTCTTGGTGTCGCCGTCGATCAGCGCCACTTCGCCGGAGTCACGCAGCGTGACCGCGAAGACGTTGGCCAGGTTGACCTTGTTCATCTGCTTGGTCGGCCGCTTGTCGACCGGGATCAGCAGTTTCCAGCTGCCCTTGATGTCGGCCAGGCTCCACTCCGGCGGCGCTTCGGCCGGCATCTGGACGTAGGCCGCCATGTTCGCGATTTCCTTCTTCGTCAGGATGTCGTCGAAGTTGGGCATGCCGCCTTCGGTGCCGTAGGACATGATCTTTTCGAGACGTGAACTGCCGAGCTTGGTCGTATTCGCCGGTTCGAGGTTTTTGCCCGTCGCACCCTTGCGCAACATGCCGTGGCAGCCGGCGCAACGTTCGAAGTAGGTCTTGCCGGAGGCGGCCTTGTCCTCGGCCGAAAGCGTCGGCGCGGCCGGTGCGGCGGCAGGGGCCGCTGCCGGCGCGGCGGCTTTCTCGGCCGGCGCCGCAAATGCCAGATTCATCGCTACCGGCAGCACTGCCAGCATCAATACGCTACGGATTCCCTTCTGCATTCCTTGTTCCCTCTCCTCGTGAAATTGCTCGGCTGTCGCCCCTGGTCAGATCCATGTCAGACTCCGCACAGGATGGCATGCCTGCACCCCCGGATTCCTTGACTTCAATCAAATCGTCCATGCCGATCAATCGGCAGTCGTGAATTCGGGTTGAAAAGACCCGCGCTCGACGCTTATGCTTGCAACTCAGCCCAGGATGGAACAACAACATGAGTCAAGCGCCCTCGTCGCAGTCAGTCGGAAGCGTGTATATCGTCGGCAGCGGCCCGGGCGAACTCGAGTTGCTGACCCTGCGCGCGGCAAGGCTGATCGGCGAGGCGGATGCGATCGTCTACGATCACCTGATTGCCGAGGGGGTGCTTGATCTGGCGCGCCCTGACGCCGAGAAGATCTATGCGGGCAAGGAAAGCTCGAATCATTCGGTGCCGCAGGCCGAACTCAATCGCCTCCTGGTGCGCCTGGCGCGTGCGGGCAAGAAAGTGGTCCGCCTGAAAGGGGGCGACCCCTTCGTTTTCGGGCGCGGCGGCGAAGAGATCGAGACTCTCGTCGACTCTGGCGTTCCCTTCGAGGTGGTTCCGGGAGTCACCGCCGCCGCCGGTTGTGCGGCCTATGCCGGCATACCGCTGACGCACCGCGACCACGCGCAGGCGGTGGCTTTCGCCACCGGCCACCTCAAGGATGGGACGATCAACCTCGACTGGCCCTCGCTCGCTCGCCCGCGCCTGACCGTCGTCTTCTACATGGGCGTCGGTGGTCTCCCCGAGATCTGCCGCCAGATGATCGCGCACGGCCTGCCCGCCGACCATCCGGCCGCCGTCGTGCAGAACGGCACGACCAGTCGCCAGCGGGTCCTCACGGCCGATCTGGGAACCCTTCCGGAGAAGGTCGCGGCAGCCGGAATCAGGTCGCCGGCGCTGATCATCGTCGGCACGGTCGTCCGCCTGCAGCAGAAACTCGCGTGGTTCCGCCCGCGGCCGTCCGGCGAGCGGGACTGAGAACCGTCAGACCACTATCGCCAGCGTCAGCAGGACACCGAAGAACAACTGCAGTCTTGCCGTAGCCGCCAGCAGTGCATTGAAGACCGGTCCGTCTGCCGCGCGCCGGAAGCGGCCGATGTGGCGCAGTGCGAGCGGAAGCAACAACAGCGGCACGGCGAGTTGCAAGCCGCCTCCGGCGAGTACGGCAAGCCCGGGTAGCAGGACAAAAGGCAGCAACATCTCGGCCGTATAGACCCAGGCCGCCGACCGCCGGCCGAGAACGACGGCCAGGGTACGTCTGCCAACCCGCGCGTCGATGGCAAGGTCGCGCGTGTTGTTGACCGTGATCACGGCAGCGCCGAACAATCCGACCATGGCGCCGGCGAGCAAGGCTGGTGAGCGGATCGACAGCGTCTGCAGGTAGTAGCTGCCGCCGACCGCCACCAACCCGAAGAAGAGCAGCACGAACAGTTCGCCGAGCGGCGTATAGGCTACTGGCCGCGGTCCGCCGGTGTAGGCCCAGCCGGCGAGCAGCGAAGCCAGACCGATGACGACGATCGGCCAGCCGCCATGCCAGGCGAGGTAGATCCCGAAATTGAACGCCAGCGCAAAGGCGATCCACGCCGCACGCCGTACAACAGCCCCCGGAAGCCAGCCCATGGCCGTGGCACGCGGCGGCCCGAGCCTCTCCGGGGTATCGCTGCCGCGCTCGAAGTCGGAGACATCATTGTGCAGGTTGGTGCCGATCTGGATCAGCAAGGCCGCCAGCAGCGCGACAAGCGCCGGCCACCCGGACAGGTGGCCCTGCTGCGACCAGGCCAGCGCGTGCCCGACGAGCACCGGGACGAGGGAAACGGTCAACGTCTTCGGCCGGATGGCCAGCCACCAGCAGCCGAGTCGGCTTGGTTGCCCGCTTGCGCTCACCAGGAGAGCACGGCGCACGCGGCGCCCGGGAAGCGGCCGCATCGCCCGCACCGACCATGGGTCTGCGAAGGTGTGATGAACCGCGACTTTGCTGGCACGGGCTAGTGGTCTTGATGGTGCCGAGAGGGGGAATCGAACCCCCACGATGTTTCCATCGGCGGATTTTGAGTCCGCTGCGTCTACCGATTCCGCCATCTCGGCTGCTGGCGCGCGCGGTGCGCGCCGGAAGAGGCGACGATTATCGCCGATTCTCGGGCGGCCGACAAGCACAAGTCTTACCCGGCAAGACCCTTACCCGGCTATACTCGGTCCTGCACCGGCGCACCCCGCAGGCACTACCGGTGGGGAACGGCATGGCCCGATTCGATCAGGCGCACGCCGAAACACGCCGACCTGGACGCACTTTCGCGACTTGCCGTCTTGTTCTGATCGTCAGCGTCAGGGCGCTCAAGCCGGACGACTGAACCTTGTTCATCGTCGGGGCATTGGTTGGCTTGACAGGCGGCGCTGCCTGGACGATTCTCGTTCCCCGCATCTATCGGTGGTCGACCCGTAGTTGGTCGTCGTCCCGCCCATTCTCTGGAGACTCGTAGCAAATGAACACGCTTTTCAGCCCGCTTACAGTTGGCGCCCTGACGGCGCCAAACCGGATTTTCATGGCCCCGCTGACCCGTTGCCGGGCTGATGCCGAGCACGTCCCCACCGCCTTGATGAGTGAGTACTACGCCCAGCGGGCGAGCGCCGGACTGATCATCGCCGAAGCGACGATGGCCATGCCGGGCAACTCATCATTCTGGATGGAGCCCGGAATTCACTCGGCGGCCCAGGTCGCCGGCTGGCGGAGGACCACCGCGGCGGTGCACGCTGCCGGCGGGCGCATCTTCCTCCAGATCTGGCACGGCGGGCGGGCGTGTCATCCGCTGCTCAACAACGGCGCGCAGCCGGTCGCCCCCAGCGCCATACCGATCACCGGCGACGAGGTACACACGCCGGAAGGCAAGAAGCCCTACGTCACCCCTCGGGAACTCCGCGACGACGAACTGCCCGGCATCGTCGCCGGCTTCGCGAAAGCGGCCGAGAATGCCCGGGCGGCGGGCTTCGACGGGGTTGAAGTGCATGGTGCCAATGGCTACCTGCTCGACGAGTTCCTGCGCGACGGCGCCAACAAGCGCACCGGCCCCTACGGCGGCCCGGTCGAGAACCGCGCGCGCCTGCTCTTCGAAGTCATCGCCGCGGTCATCGGCGTTTGGGGCAGCGAGCGGGTCGGCCTGCGCCTTTCGCCGCTCAACAGCTACAACAGCATGATCGACAGCGACCCGATCGGGCTTGCCACCTGGCTCGCCCGGCGGCTCAACGATTTTCAGCTCGCTTACCTGCACCTGATGCGCGGCGACTTCTTCCAGCAGCAAAGCGGCGACGTGCTGACGCCTGTCCGAGCCAACTACAAGGGAACGCTGATCGGCAACATGGGCTACACTGCCATGGAAGCGGACCAGACCATTGCGGAAGGGAAAGTGGACGCCGTCGCCTTTGGCACCAGCTTCCTCGCCAATCCTGATCTGCCAGCACGCATCAAGGCGGGCGCACCGCTCAATCGGCCTAATGCCGCCACCTTCTACACACCGGGACCCGAAGGCTATACCGACTACCCAACCATGGAGTCGTAATACGACAGGAACGCGAGTTCGGCGCTCCGCTTCGCTTGCACCTGGAACGTCCCGAGCGATGTGCCACGCGAGCATGCCCGCATGACACATCCCCTGCCCGTGCAGGGACCCCGGATTGACAGGGCTCGATCGCGCCTCCTACACTCGGCACGCGTCCGCTGGCCTTCTCATGCGCCGCCCCGGAAAACGACATCTCGCCACCCGGTCGCCGACCTTCTTTGTGAGGACTGGTCTATGGCGAGTGCGCGGGGTCACTGCCAACAGCTAGTCCACACGGTGCTTCCTGGCTATGACCGGTTCTTCCTTCCCCCGTTTTCGGAGAACTTTGGGCACGCCATCAATGAAGCCCTGTCGGTTGGGGTGCCGGTACTGATTTCCGACAAGACGCCATGGCGAAACCTGCAGGAGAAAGGGATGGGCTGGGACCTGCCGCTGGATAACCGGCGAGCTTTCATCGAAGTCATCGAAGTCATCGAAGCAATGGCAAGTGCCAAGGCCAGCGGCAAGGCGCTGTTTCGACCCATGCACATCTTCAACTCGTATCTCGGCGAGATTGAGTATCATCGCATGCTCGCCGATGTCGCACGGCTGTTTGCCGCCAAGAGCTGATTGCCGAGCGTTTGCGGGCCACTGCCGATTCGCCGGAAGATGAACCCAAGCAACGAATTGATTGGCTCGAAGACCTTGTGCAACGACCTCGGCAAAGGCTGCCGGCGGCGAGTTTGCGAGGACCACTGGCCCGCAGGCACCGGCCGCCTCGACGGCCTGATCGATTCCCCAGCGTGCTTCACCCGACAGAACCCCACATGCTCACCATCGACGATTTCGATTTCGACCTCCCCACTGAGCTGATCGCCCAGCAGCCGACGCCCGAACGTACGGCGAGCCGCCTGTTGGAACTCGCCGATGGCGGCTTGCACGACCGCCGCTTCAGTGAGCTTCCGCAACTGGTCGACGCCGGCGATCTGCTGGTGTTCAACGATACGCGCGTAATCCGGGCACGCCTCTTCGGCCACAAGGAGAGCGGGGGCCAGATCGAGGTCCTCATTGAGCGCATCATCGACGCTCGCCACGCACTGGCGCAGATCCGCGCCAGCAAGTCGCCAAAGCCGGGCAGCCGGATCGTTCTCGAAGACGCGATCGCCCTCAACGTGTGCGGACGCAGCGGCAAACACGGCGAGTTCTTCGCGCTGGAACTCGCCGGCCCAGGCGATCTGTGGACGCTGATCGAACGACATGGGCGGCTGCCGCTGCCACCCTACATCACCCACGCCGCGGGCAGCGACGACGAAGCGCGCTACCAGACGGTTTTTGCCCGCCAGCCCGGCGCCGTGGCGGCGCCCACCGCCGGCCTGCATTTCGACGATGCGCTGCTCGGGCAACTCGCCGCATGTTCCGTCGAAGTCGCCTGGCTGACGCTGCACGTGGGTGCCGGGACCTTCCAGCCGGTGCGCGTGCACGCCGTTGCCGAACACCGCATGCACGCCGAGCGCTTCGAGATTCCGCCGGCGACGATTGCCGCCATAGCCCGCACGCGCGCCCGCGCCGGCAAGGTGATCGCGGTCGGGACGACCAGTCTGCGCGCGCTCGAAGCAGCGGCGCAGGACGGCGAGTTGCGCGCCGGTGCCGCCGAGACCGACATCTTCATCACCCCCGGCTATCGGTTCCAGGTCGTCGACCGCCTGATCACCAACTTCCACCTCCCGAAGTCCACCTTGCTGATGCTGGTCTCCGCGTTTGCCGGTCTCGACGCGATCCGCACCGCCTATGCGCACGCGATCAGGCACGGCTACCGCTTCTTCAGCTATGGCGACGCGATGTTGCTGAGTCGCGAGTGATTCCTTTTCCTGCGGCCCCACAGACACCCATCGATGAACAAGACGACACTCGACCTTTCCGCCCTCGCACAGCTCGACCGCCACGGACTCAGCCCGGACACGTACAAGGTGGCTCTGGGCAGTGCGCTCCTCTGGACCTACCGGAATCAGAGCGAATTGCATCAGCTGATGCGGCTGTGCGGCCTGCCGACGCAGACCGGGCGAACGTTCGCGGCCAGTGACGTGAAGGCTGCCCTCACTGAACTCCGTCGCCGTGAGCTGCTGGTCGACGATCCGCGGCGCCCGGCCGCCTTTCAACTGGTGGACTCGCTACGCGCACCACTCTACCGCCAGTTGCTCGAAACCCATCCGGGTGACCGACTGGCGCGCCTGGTCGCCGAAACCGAGTCCTTCGACCCGGCTCGTGCCCGCTCGAGCTATTACTGGCCCATCGGCAGCATCCCGACAACCATCGCCTACGTTCGCGCCAAGTTCCTCTCGGGTGCGCCAAGCGAGGAACTGACGCACATCAGGAACTCCATCGCCCGGTCCATGGAGTGGGGAACCGTCCTGATGCGGGCCGTCCTGTCGGGTTTCGATGGCGAGAGTTTCGCGCGCATCGAACCCCACTGGCGCTGGCAGATCGCCTACCAGGCGGTGGCCACCCTGTGTGTACATTGGTCGAGCGAGTTCGAGCCGGTCGCCGACTGGGCCTTCGAGCAACTGCGCCAGCACCCCGAGGAGTTGATCCGCGAACTGCGCGCCGCACTTGGCGATCTGGCGCTGCTACGCGGCGATCGCGAGTCGCTCGAACTGGCCCTCGACGGATTCGACAATGGCCTGGCCAGCGCCATGCGCGCGGCGCAATTGGTCATCGACGGCCAGTGGGCAGCCGGGCAGACGGCTTTTGAAGCCGCACTCAAGCAACGCAAGGGCGAAATCGGCGGCAACAAGCATCTGCTGCCGAAGAGCTACGCCTGGCTCTATCCGCTGGCACTGCTGGCCCAGCAAACACCCAAACACCTGGAACTGGCACGCAAGTTCTGCCTCGGCGAATCCGGCAGGCGCGAACCCAACCCCTACGAGCCGTGGGGAAACTGGGCGCACGCCATCGATGTGCGTCTCGGCAAGGCGGCCATCGTCGGCTCCGCTTTCCGGCCAGGGCCGAATGCCACTGCCGACCTGCGCCTCGATGCGCTGTGGCCGATTCTGCTGGCCGCCTGGCTCGGCGGCGAAGCGATCCTGCCAGGCGACCCCGGGCTGCCGGCCAGCGAGTGGCGCGAAGTGATCCAGGCCCTGCGCGAACAACTGACCCGCTGCCGTCTGAACGCACTGCTGCGGATACTCGACGGTGCCCAGGCGGTACTCGAGGGACAGGATCCACCCAGCGGGTTCTTTGTCGCCGGTATCGGCGAACAGTGGCGAGAGGTCCTCACGGCCCTGCAAGCACTTGGCGACGCGCAAGTGAGCGACGCCGGCGGTGAAGCGACCCGACTGCTGTGGGCCCTCGAGATCGATGCGCAGGGAAGCCTGCTGGCGATCAAGCCGCTCGAACAAAAGCGCGGCCCGCGCGGCTGGAGCCGACCGAAGGTGATCAGCCTCGCCCGCATCGCCGGCAACGAGGACTTGCCCTCCTGGGATGCCAAGGTTGCGCGGGCGCTGCGCCCCGAGCCTGGCTACACCAGTCGCTATCACGTCGACCTCGCCGCCGCCATAGTCGCCCTCGTCGGTCACCCCTGCGTCGCTCTGGCGGAATCGCCCGGACAACTCGTCGACCTGACCGAATCGGCACCGGAACTCGAACTGGTCCGCCAGGGCGACCGCTTCGTGATGCGCATCGAGCCGCCGCTCCGGCCGGCAAGTACCAGCCACGCGTATTATCCGCTGAGTGCCGAGGAGCGGCGCGAAACGGAAGCCTTGAGCCTGATCACGCTGGTTGCGGACGGGCCGCAACGCTTGCGACTGGTGCGCTTCACAGCGACTCAGCGACAGGCCGCCCGTCTCGTTTCCGGGCGCTTCGCGATACCCACCGATACCCCGGAGGCACAGCCCGAGCTCGAAAAGACGCTGCGCGCACTGGCCGCGCATTTCCAGGTGCATGCCGACTCGGCGCAGGCGACCCGGCAGGTAGACAGCGACTCGCGCCTGCACGCCGAGCTGTCGCCAGTCGGCGACGACCTGTCGCTGCGTCTGGTCGTCGCGCCGCTCGGGCCGGAAGGGCCACGGCTTCCCGCGGCGGCCGGCAGGGTCCGCCTGATGGCCGTGCATGGAAGCGAGACGGTGGGCACCGAACGCGACTTGACGAGCGAGCGCCGCAACCTCGAATCGGTTCTCGACGCCCTGCCCTTCCTCGACAGCAGCGACGGCGTCAACGAGTGGTTGATCGAAGACCCCGAGCAGGCACTCGGCCTCGTCGAAACATTGCCGACGCTACCGGCCATCGCCGCGGTCGAGTGGCCCAAGGGCAAGAGTGTTCGCGTCATCAGCGTAGACAGCCGGCAGCTCGGCCTGCGCATCAACCGCGAACGCGACTGGTTCCGCCTGTCCGGGCAGGCAACGCTCGACGAAGGACTGGTGCTGCAGCTGGAAACTCTGATTACCGCGGCGCGCGAGAAGACCCGTTTCGTGCCGATGGGCAATGGCGTCTACGCCGCGCTGACGCGTTCGCTGAAGCAGAAGCTGGGCGATCTGGCCGCCGTCCTCGAAACCGACAAGGATGGCAGCAAGGCGCCGATGATCGCCGCCGCCTGGCTCGACGAGGTCCTCGAGGGTACCGAAACCGAGGCCGGCAAGGATTTTCGCCAGGCCATCGATCGCCTGCGCGGCGCCCAGGCAATCGAACCGAAACTGCCGAGCCTGTTGCAGGCGACACTGCGACCGTATCAGGAAGACGGTTACCAGTGGGCCATTCGCCTGGCGACGGCCGGCATGGGCGGCTGCCTGGCCGACGATATGGGCCTCGGCAAGACCCTGCAGGCGCTCGGCGTCCTTCTCGAGCGCGCCGCCGGCGGGCCGGCGCTGGTGATCGCGCCGACGTCGGTCTGCGGCAACTGGCTGGCCGAGGCACAGCGCTTCGCCCCCACCCTGAACGCTCGCATCTACAGCGAAGCCGGCGACAGCGAACGTGACGAGCTGGTCAGTCAGGCCGGACCACAGGACGTCCTGATCGTCTCCTACACCCTGCTCCTGCTGGCGCAGGAGCGTTTCGCCGGGCGCACCTGGCACACGCTCGTCGCCGATGAAGCCCAGGCGATCAAGAACGCGGCAGCGAAGCGTTCGCAGGCGGTCTTCGAGCTCACGGCCGATTTTCGCCTGGCGATGACCGGAACGCCGGTCGAAAACCGCCTCGCCGACCTCTGGTCGATCATGCGCTTTGCCAACCCCGGGCTGCTCGGCAGCGTCCACCGCTTCAACGAACGCTTCGCCGGCCCGATCGAGCGCAACCGCGATCGCGAGGCGCAGCACGTCCTGAAGCGTCTGGTCGGCCCGTTCATCCTGCGGCGCACCAAGTCGGAAGTGCTGCAGGACCTGCCGCCGCGTACAGAGCTGATCCTGACCGTCACGCCGGAAGCCGCCGAAGCGGCGCACTACGAAGCCCTGCGCCGCGAGGCGGCGAGCGACATCGACGCAACGCTCGACGCCGCCCCCGAGGCGCAGGCACGTTTCAATATCCTCGCGCAACTCACCCGTCTGCGTCGCGCGGCCTGCGACCCGCGACTGTGCAACCCGGAATTCGGCATCACGGGTGCCAAGGTCCAGGCCTTTGCCGAGCTCGCCAGCGAACTGATCGCCAACGGCCACAAGGCCCTCGTCTTCAGCCAGTTCGTCGACTTCCTGCAGGTCTTGCGCGAACCGCTCGACGAGTCGGGAGTTCACTATCAGTACCTGGATGGTGCCACTCCTGCCGCCGAGCGCAGCCGGCGTGTCGCCGCCTTCCAGGCGGGTGAAGGCGACCTCTTCCTGATCAGCCTGAAAGCCGGTGGCTTCGGTCTCAACCTCACCGCCGCCGACTACGTCGTGATCACCGACCCGTGGTGGAACCCGGCCGCCGAAGATCAGGCCATGGGTCGTGCGCACCGCATCGGGCAGCTACGCCCCGTCACCGTCTACCGTCTGGTCACCCGCGGCACCGTCGAAGAACGCATCGTCGACCTGCACCACGAAAAACGCGCCCTCGCCGACAGCATCCTCGCCGAAGGCGAAGCCAGCGCCCTACCCTCGACCGAGGACCTGGTGGCGCTGATTCGCGGGGAATGAGGGGCAGTAGGCCGGCGGCAAGGCAATGTGAATCTGGGGAACACCGGGTGCTGGACTGGATCAGACGAAAGCCGTGGCCATCCACGCTGGCCACGAGTGCTTCGCACCCCAGGTGCGTTCGACTTCGCCGGCCCGTGGTCGCCCTGGCAGGGTACCGCTGCCAGGGCGATCACAGCGCCTGAACGTTTCTCGGAATCACGCTCTTCACCCCAGCCGCGTGGGTGCCGGCAGATTGCAACAATGTCCACAATCATCTTGCGGAGAAACAGCAGGAAGGGCTAGAATTTATATACTCGATCCCGGTTTCCAGGCATCCGTACTGAGCGCTGTCATGAGGAAAAAAGACTGATGAGGCACGAAAGAAGGCGGCAATTCCTCAGCCCGGGGTGCCCGCCGACGACCAGCCGGAATCCGTGGTACCGCGACAGCGTCAGGCCGCAGGTGGAACCGGCCCGACTCAACAGCCCCCCGGGAGCGTCCTGTAGTGCTATGGCGCGCATCGATTGACCGCGAGGAATCGGACGCCGTGCTCCCGCAACAGCACCCTCCGGTCGGGCTTTTCCGTGCCGCCTTTGCCCCACAGCCAACGCTGGCGCTGCTTGATGCATTCGATCTGCGCACTCGCCGAGTCGCCGACCTTACCAATCCCATCCTGTTGTTTCGTAGAGGCGCCCGACCGGGCGCGCTGATCGGCCAGTCTGCGCTGCGCACGCCGGCTTGCCGAATCAGCAGCGTCGGCATTCGGGCCGCCCTCCGCGTTGATCGTCTCGACCGGAGGATCCTTCTTTCCCCTTCAGTACCCGCCGTCAAGCGAGCCGTACGCAACGGTCTTGCTTCGACCGGAGGAACGTCTTCGGGTGCTGGCTCGTATTATCCCCCATTGCCCGGAGCGCGCGTTTCGGTGCATCGAGACCGTCGGCGTAAGCCGCGCGCGTTCCGGGAGCGGTGTTTTCGGACCCCCTGATGTAGGTGTATTCCCAGCAACGATTACGGAGGCAACATATGAAGCTCACGCTGACCCCTGATGAACTGCATGGCTATTACAACGAGTTGCACGATTCGAATGCCGATTTCAAGTCTCACTATCCAGCGGATTCCTTTGAGAGACAGCCGGTTCACACCGTTTACGGGGGGGCCAACCTCTTCAAGGCAGGGTTTGCCGGCAAGTTGGGTGAAGTTGCGCTCAAGACGCTCGACACCTATGCGCCCAATTACCACGTATTTGCCCGTGTGCTGGGTCTGCCGGGCGCCGATGCGCTGCCGACGAACCCCATCTATATCGAAAGTCTGACGCGTGCGCTGGAAGCGAATCCCGACTACGTGCGCGAGATCAAGCCGGCCGCCTGGCTGGCCTTCACGGTATACAACCGGGTACTGAAGAAGCTGCAAAGCGAGCCCATCGAAGACAACCGCATCGACTTCGAGGATGGCTACGGCAACCGCCCGGACGAGGAGGAAGACGGCCATGCCGTCGCGGCTGCCGACGAGGTGGCCAAAGGCATGAGCGAAAATCTGCTCTCACCGTTTATCGGTATTCGGGTAAAAACCTTTTCGGACGAGTGCAAGGTTCGCTCGATTCGTACCCTGGACATCTTCCTGACCCGTTTGTCCGAAAAAACCGGCGGCAAACTGCCGCAGAACTTTATCGTAACGCTCCCCAAGGTCACCACGCCGACTCAGGTTTCCACCTGCGCGAAGGTACTGGAGAATCTGGAAGCCAGGCTTGGCTTCCCAAAGGATTCGCTGAGAATGGAAATCATGATCGAAACCACGCAGTCGATCATCAACCACAAGGGCGAAAACACGGTGCCGCTGCTCGTGGCAGCCGCCGGTCACCGCTGCCGTTCAGCGATTTTCGGGACTTATGATTACACGGCGTCGTGCAACATCACGGCGGCGCACCAGAGCCACACCCATCCGACCTGCGATTTTGCCCGCCATGTGCTGCAGGTCAGCCTCGCGGGAACCGGCATCACGATCAGCGACGGCGCGACCACGAGCATGCCGATCGGACCGCACAAGGCCACCAGGGACGCGCCGCTGTCGCCCCAGCAGATGGATGAGAACCGCGCGGTGGTGCATGGTGCCTGGAAGCTGCATTATGACAATATCATGCATTCGATGCGCCATGCCTACTATCAGGGCTGGGATCTGAATCCGGGGCAATTGCCGGTGCGTTATGCGGCCGTCGACACCTTCTTCCTCAGCGGCCTGCAGGATGCCTCGGCGCGCTTGAACGCTTTCCTCAACAAGGCCGCCCAGGCAACGCTGGTGGGCAACACCTTCGACGATGCGGCGACTGGTCAGGGGCTCCTGAACTTCTTCCTGCGTGGGATGGCGTGCGGAGCGATCACCGAGCAGGAAGTGCTGGCGACCGGAATCACACTGGACGAACTGCGCTCGCGTTCGTTTGTTCGCATCGTCAACAATCGGACCAAAAAGTAGCAGCCGAGAGGCCAAGAAGAAAGGGATGAGCCATGACTGAGGTAAAGAACGGGATGCAGGTGGCACTGCAGCATCTCGAATCAGCCGACGCAGTGATCAGGAAATCGCTGATCTGGATAAAGCAGCAATGCGCGACCACCAAGGGAGTCTCGAACGAGAAACTGGACGGGCATCAGATGGCCAGCTTCGATCTGGCGTGGTGTGCGGCTGAGTCGACGGCCGCGCGCTTTGCGGTGGACTATGCCGGCAAGGTGGTCGCCGCCGGTGCGGCGGGCGCCGGTGCCTGCCTTGAGGAACGAATGGCCCTGGTCTTTTGTGCCGAAGCCTTGCAGAACATTCACCATCGCCTGTGGGCGCGGCCGCAGAGCTTCGGTCTGAAGGAGGCCGACGTGGCCGCCCTGGCCTCGTCCAGCCTCAGCTACTATTGCCAGACACAACTGGATGCCGGCAATCTGGAAGCCTTGGGCAGGCAGGTCATCGCGCTGAATGGCGCCAGCGGTGCGTACATGCTGGGTGACGACGCGACGATGATGCAGGACTCGTTCCGCAAACTGGCAACCAACGTAGTCATGCCGCTGGCCGAGGAGATCCATCGGCACGATCGCATCATTCCCCAGGAAATCCTCGAGCCGCTGACCGAAATGGGCTGCTTCGGTCTGTCGATTCCCGAACGTTACGGCGGCATCCAGAGCGACGATCATGAAGACAACATGGGGATGATCGTGGTCACCGAGGAGCTTTCGCGCGGCTCGCTCGGGGGAGCGGGCAGCCTGATTACCCGCCCGGAAATCCTCAGCCGCTCCCTGCTCAAGGGAGGAACGGAAGCACAGCGAGAGAAGTGGTTGCCGAAGGTAGCCGTCGGTGAACCCTTGTGTGCCATTGCCGTCACCGAACCGGATACCGGCTCCGATGTCGCCGCCATGCGTCTGAAGGCGACGAAGTGCGAGGGCGGCTGGATACTCGACGGCGTCAAGACCTGGTGCACGATGGCCGGCAAGGCGGGCGTCCTGCTGGTCCTGGCACGCTCCAATCCCGACCGTTCGCTCGGTCACAAGGGGCTGAGCATGTTCCTGGTCGAAAAGGACTCGTATGACGGACACGATTTCGAGTACCGTCAGCGACAGGGTGGCGTGCTGAGCGGGCGCGCGATTTCGACCATCGGTTACCGCGGCATGCATTCCTACGAGGTTTTCTTCGACCACGTCTTCGTTCCGGACGAGAACCTGGTGGGCGGGCCGGAAGGCGAAGGGAAAGGCTTCTATTTCACGATGGCCGGATTTGCCGGCGGGCGCATTCAGACGGCGGCACGCGCCATTGGCGTCATGCAGGCGGCTTTCGAGCGCGCGGTGTCTTATTCCCAGGAACGACACGCCTTCGGCAAACCGATAGGTGAGTTCCAGCTGACGCTCGTCAAGCTGGCGCGCATGGCGACGCTGCTGACCGTTTCCCGCCAGTTTACCTACGCGGTCGGGGCCTTGATGGATCAGGGTCAGGGGCAGATGGAAGCCAGCATGGTGAAACTGTTCACCTGCCGCACGGCCGAGTGGCTCACCCGCGAAGCGATGCAGATTCACGGTGGCATGGGTTATGCCGAGGAGTCGCCCGTCAGTCGGTATTTCCTTGATGCACGCGTGCTGTCGATTTTCGAGGGAGCCGAAGAAACGCTGGCCCTGAAGGTCATCGCACGCTCTCTTATTGACTCCGTATAGGCCCCGTCCACACGGGCAGATGGATACGCCACGAGGAACATTCAATGTCGCAGGCAATTCGTTTCCGACCACAGGTCGAACTGGCCGAAAAGGTGGGCGTGGACCTGAAAAAGGTACGCCATCCCCACTACGGCCGCTATCTGGAGGAGTTCGTACCGGGGCAGGTGTTCGTTCACCCGCGCGGTTTCACGTTCCTGCGCGCCCAGATGGAGACTTTCTCCCGGACCTACATGCAGTGCAATCCGCTTTACCTCAATGACCAGTATGCGCGGGCCAGCGGCTTCTCCGGCCTGCTCGCTTCGCCGCAGATGGTCTTCAACGTCGTCCTTTCGCTGGGCGTGCAGAACGATTCGGAAAAGGCGATGGCCAACCTGGGTTACTACGATGCCCAGTTCCTGCGGCCGGTCCAGGCCATGGATACCATTCGCTCGCTGACCAAGGTCATCGACCGCAAGGAGCGCGGCGCGGGCAAGCCCGGCATCGTGACCATACGTACATTGGGCGTCAACCAGAACGGCGAAGTGGTACTGCAGTACGAGAGGAAGATCATGGTTGCCGGTCAGGGCGACCGTCCGCCAACCACCCCGTTGCCCACGTCGGCCGACGGCCTGATGCCGAGTTTCCCCTGGGTGGACGATGCCGATGTGATCCTGCCCGACTTTCCGGAGCGACTCCCCGGCGGCCTCACCGGTCCCAACTCGTGGTTCGAGGATTTCGCCGTCGGCGAGGTCATCGTGCACGCCAACGGCAGAACGATAACCGACGAGCATCTGCCGCTGACCTATGCGGTGGGTAATACTCATCCCCTGCATTTCGACCGGGTCTTCAGTTCCGGCTTGTCGGGCAAGATGAGCGGCGATCCCATCGTCTATGGCGGACTGGTGTTCGCGTGGCTGGAAGGACTGGCCAGCCGCGATGTCAGCGAGAACAGCATCTGGGAACTTGGTTTTACCGAGGGTTACCACACCCAGCCCTCGATTGCCGGCGATACGGTTGCCGCCCTGTCGCGCGTGTTGGCGGCCGAAGATGCTCCTGGCGCGTTGGCCCGGCAGTTCGGCGTCGTCAGTCTTCAGCTGATCGGTGTCAAGAACATCAGTGCGGCGAACGCTTTGGCCAAATATGGCGAGGACCTGTTCATCAAGGAGAACGACAAGAAAGAGATGGGCAAGGAGAAGATTGATGAGAAGATTTTTGAGATCGAGAGACGTCTCTTGATCAGAAAGAGGAGTTAGTCATGGTTGCCGCCCGGAAGAATCGGGATCAGCCCTGGTTGATGCGGACCTATAGCGGTCACAGCTCGGCCAAGGCATCCAACACCCTCTATCGGACCAATCTCGCCAAAGGCCAGACAGGTCTCTCGGTAGCCTTCGACCTGCCGACGCAGACCGGTTACGACGCCGACAGCCCTCTGGCCAAGGGCGAGGTCGGCAAGGTCGGCGTGCCCATATCACACATCGAGGACATGGATCAGTTGTTCGATCAGATCCCTCTCGATCAGATGAACACTTCGATGACCATCAATGCGACGGCCGCATGGCTGCTGTCGCTGTACATCGGCCTGGCGCAACGACGCGGGATCGACCCGACCCGGCTGAGCGGCACCACCCAGAACGATATCATCAAGGAGTATCTCTCACGCGGTACCTACATCTATCCGCCAGGTGCGTCGATGCGCCTGATCGCCGATACGATCAACTACACCGTCAAGCATGTTCCGAAGTGGAATCCCACCAATATCTGTAGCTACCATTTGCAGGAGGCGGGAGCAACGCCCGTTCAGGAACTGGCCTACGCCCTGTGCACCGCGATGGCGGTTCTCGACCGCGTCAAGGCTTCCGGCGAGATCAAGCCGGAGGCTTTCCCGCAAGTCGTCGAGCGCATCTCGTTCTTTGTCAATGCCGGCATGCGCTTCGTCGAGGAATGCTGCAAGCTCAGGGCATTCGGTGAAATGTGGGACGAACTGACTTTGACCCGCTACAAGGTCGAGGACCCACGACTTCGCCGGTTCCGTTATGGCGTACAGGTCAACTCCCTGGGGCTGACCGAGGCGCAACCGGAAAACAATGTCCAGAGAATCGTTCTGGAGATGTTGGCGGTGACGCTTTCCAAGCGCGCACGGGCCCGCGCCATCCAGCTCCCGGCGTGGAACGAGGCAATGGGTTTGCCGCGCCCGTGGGACCAGCAGTGGGCGCTGCGCATGCAGCAGGTGATGGCCTTCGAAACGGATCTGCTGGAATACGAGGACATCTTCGATGGTTCGCCGGTCATTGCCGCCAAGGTCAAGGCACTGATCGAGGGCGCCAAGAGGGAAATCGAGAATGTCGAAGCCCAGGGTGGCATCATTGCCGCGATCGAGTCCGGCTATGTCAAGCGCGAACTGGTCGGTAGCCACATGAACCGCTTGCGCGCCATCGAGTCGGGTGATCTCAAGATCATCGGCGTCAACTGCTTCCAGGAAACGGCCGAATCGCCGCTGACTGTCGGCAGTGATGGCGGCATCATGAAGACCGATCCGGCCGCTGAGCGTGAGCAGATCGAAAGGCTGCAGGCGCATCGCAGAAGCCGAAACGACAGCGAGGTCCGAGCCGCCCTGCAAGGACTCACCGATGCCGCCAAGAGCGGCGAGAACATCATGCCAAGTTCGATTCGCTGTGCTCTGGCGGGAGTCAGCACCGGCGAATGGGGAGACTCGCTGCGCGGGGTCTTCGGTGAGTTCAGACCACCGACGGGAATCGATATCGCCATCGACAGCCGCGAGGTACTCGGCAAGAAGGATCAGGTCACCGATCTCAGGGAGCGCGTCGCCAACACCGGCAACGCCTTGGGTCGTCCACTCAAACTACTGGTCGGCAAACCCGGACTCGACGGACATTCCAATGGCGCAGAGCAGATCTCCGTGAAGGCCAGAGACGTCGGCTTCGAGGTCGTCTACGACGGCATCCGGTTGACGCCGCAACAGATTGCCCAGGCCGCTCAGGAGGAAGGCGTGCATGTGGTGGGCCTGTCGATACTGTCAGGCAGCCATATGGAACTGGTGGAGTCTGTCCTGCAGGAACTGCGCCTGCGCGATCTGGCAAGCGTGCCGGTAATTGCCGGCGGCATCATCCCGCGCGAGGATGCCGAACGGCTGATGGCGCTCGGTGTGCGCGCCGTCTATACACCGAAGGACTTCAGTCTCAACGCCATCATGGGGGATATCGTGGATGTGATCCGCGAGTGCAACGGGCTCGACCGGATTGGCTTGCTGCATTGACAGGTCGATGACTTCACCCACTCTTCCCGATCCTGAGCAGCTAGCCGCACGGATACTGCGCGGGGAAAGGGCTGCGGTCGCCAGCGGCCTGAACCTGCTGGACAACAAGCTGGCTGAGGCGCGCAACCGTTCGGCTCGCTTGCTGGCGGCTCTTTCCGGCGAGCGCTGGCTCAGTCGCGGTCACCTGATCGGGGTCACGGGTCCTCCCGGAGCCGGCAAGTCCTCGCTCGTCTCCGCCATGATTCGGGAGTGGCGCCTCTCCGGCAAGACCGTCGGAGTGCTGGCAGTCGATCCCTCCAGTCGCCCCGAACTGGGCGGTGGCGCCTTGTTGGGCGATCGCATTCGTATCAAGAATTCGTCTCACGACGAAGGTCTCTTCATCCGCTCGCTGGCCAGTCGGAATCAGTTGGGCGGCGTCGCCACCGAGGTTTGGCCGATGAGTTGGCTGATGTTGGCCTGTTTCGATATTGTCATCATCGAGACGGTGGGCGTCGGCCAAACCGAGATCGATATTGCCGAGATTGGCGATACGGTCTGTTATGTCGCCCAGCCGGCCTCCGGTGACACAATCCAGTATCTGAAGTCGGGTATCATCGAGATTCCGGATATTTTCGCGGTCAACAAGTGTGACCTTGGTGCCCCGGCGCGCAAAACGGCGAGCGAAATTGGCCGGAGCGCGCCCAGGCACGATCGCCGGGAGAATTGGGATTACCCGGTGTGTCTGGTGAGCGCGACGATGAATACAGGAATCAGGCAATTGCAGGAGCATTGCGAGAGACACCGGGAGTTTCTCGCCAATGCCGGCTTGCTCGGCAAACTGCGCACGCGCCATCAGAGCGCCTGGGTAGTACGCTTGCTGAAAGAGGAATTCGGAACTTTTGGCCTCGAACTTGCCGGCGGCCGTGCTGTTGTCGGCGAGCGGCTGAGGGAAAATCCATCCAGCCAGTTTGCAGAGTACGAGCGCCTGCGGCAACATATTCTTTCCAGATTCATGTCGGTAAATCAACCGAGCAGTCTAACCAAGAAGGAGCATCTTGATGAGCAAACAATTGTATGAACTAGGTGATAGGCCTCCCCTGGGCGAAGTTCCGGAGAAAATGCACGCCTGGTTGATCCGCGCGGACCGTTTCGGCAAGCCGACGGAGGCGTTTCAGAAGGAAGTGGTGAATACCCCTGCCATCGCCGACGACGAAGTGCTGGTGCACGTGATGGCGGCGGGAATCAACTACAACAACGTCTGGGCGGGCCTCGGCTTTCCGGTCAATGTCATCGCTGCCCGTAACAAGGGCGGCGAGCCTGAAGACTTCCACATCGGCGGCAGCGACGCGTCCGGCATCGTCTACGCGATCGGCAAGGACGTGACCAACGTCAAAGTGGGCGACGAAGTGGTAATGCACTGCGGCCAATGGAACCGTAATTGCGAGTGGGTCCAGAACGGCGGCGATCCGATGTACTCGCCCTCTTTCAAGATTTGGGGTTACGAAACCAATTACGGTAGTTTCGCCCAGTTCACCAAGGTCCAGGGCCACCAGTGCATGCCGAAGCCAAAGCACATGAACTGGGAAGAAGCGGCGGCCTATACGCTGGTCGCCGCTACGGCCTGGCGGATGCTCCATGGCTGGGGCGCCAACTCCATCAAGAAGGGGGACGTCGCTCTGATCTGGGGCGGCGCGGGCGGCCTCGGTTCGATGGCGATCCAGATCGCCAAGGCGGTCGGCGCGACCTCCGTGGCCATGGTGTCAGGCGAGGACAAGTTCGACTACTGCATGAAATTGGGCGCCAAAGGCTGCATCAATCGCAACGACTTCGATCACTGGGGCATGTTGCCGCACTGGAAGGACAACGCGGGCTATGCAAAGTGGCTGAAGGGCGTGCGGGGCTTCGGTGCCAAGATCTGGGAAGTTCTCGGCGAGAAGCGCGCGCCGAACATCGTCTTCGAACATCCTGGCGAGACCACCATCCCTTCTTCGATTTTCGTTTGCGAAACCGGCGGTATGGTCGTCGTTTGCGCCGGTACCTCGGGCTATAACGCTACCGTCGATTTGCGCTATCTGTGGATGCGGCAGAAGCGCCTGCAAGGCTCACATTTCGCCAATGCCGTGCAGTGCAACGAAATGAACGAACTGGCGCTGCGTGGCCTGATCGATCCCTGCATGTCGCGGGCTTTCACCTACGAAGAGTTGCCGCTTGCCCACCAACTGATGCATGACAACAAACATCCACACGGCAACATGTCGGTGCTGATTGGTGCCACCGAGTTCGGCCTGGGCACCAGCGGCAAGCCGCCCGTGGCGATCGTTCATCCGACGCTGCCCAAGGGCGACGTGCATACCACGCCGCATCCCTATCCGATGTCCACCCCGCTGCCGGATATCGCCGAGGGCGAAGCGATCACTATTGCCGACGACGGCAGCAAGGTCAGCGACCTGATGCATCGCGGCATCATTTCCTGTACGCCGGACGATGTCCTCGGGACGGTGGCCAAGATCATGGTGGACAAGGAGATCCACGCGGTAGTGGTGATGGATGGACAAGGCAAGGCGATCGGCGTCGTATCGCAGACCGATATGGTTCTGGCGCGGCAGGGCCGGAGCCCGCAGGAAGCGCGCTCGATGCGCGCCGGGGACATCATGACCCCTGGCTGTGCAACATGCGATGCCGAGATGTTGTTGAGCGACGCGGTCAGCCTGATGACGGGCCGGCGCATGCATCGCCTGGTGGTAACGGAAAACGATCGGCCTGTGGGCGTCATCTCCATGACCGACGTGGTGCGCAAGATCATCGGCGAGTAAACAGCGCTCGCCCGCACCAAAGCGACACGTCGCGCCCACCCCCTTCCTGCTTGGGAAGGGGGATTTCTCAAGACGCCCTTCTTGTCCGTCAGGATGGAGAAGGGTTTTTTTTACAACCCCGAGAGGTTCCTGCCATGCAAGCCATTGTCTGCCACGAACTTGGCGGTCCCGCGGCGTTACGCCTGGATGACGTTCCGGAACCGCGCCCCGGACCCGGGCAGGTACGGATCCGGGTCCGCGCCTGTGGAGTCAATTTTGCCGACAGCCTGATCACCCGCGGCCAGTATCAGAAGCAACCACAACCACCATTCAGTCCCGGCTTCGAGGTTTCCGGAGAGGTGCTGGAACTTGGCAGCGGCGTACAAGGGATCGCCATTGGCGATCGCCTGATCGCCATGACAGCGCACGGTGGCTATGCCCAACAAGTCATTGCCGACACGAAGCGCTGCGTGCCGATGCCGGCGGCGATGTCATGGGAACACGGCGCGGCCTTTCCCGTGGTGTTCGGCACCTCGCATGTCGCCTTGTCGCATCGGGCGCGGTTACGGCCAGGAGAGACGCTCGTGGTGCATGGTGCCTCGGGCGGGGTCGGTCTGACCGCCGTCGCCATCGGCAAGCAGTTGGGAGCGACGGTTATCGCCACAGCGAACGGCCCCGAGAAACTCGAAGTAGCGCGCGCACACGGCGCCGACCATCTGATTGATTCGAGTCGTGAGGACGTGCGCACGCGAATCAAGGAGTTAACCGCTGGTCGCGGTGCGGATGTCGTCTACGATCCTGTAGGTGGCGACTTGTTCGCGGCTTCGCTGCGCAGCATCGCGTTTGAAGGGCGCCTACTGGTCATTGGCTTTGCAGGCGGTAGCGTGCCGCAAATTCCCGCCAATCATCTTCTGGTCAAGAATGTGGACGTGATTGGTCTCAACTGGCCGGCTTATGCGGAATTGAATCCGCAGGTGATGACCGAGAGTTTCCGGACACTGATCCAGTGGTATCTGGAGGGTGCGATCAAACCGCATGTCTCCGCCACTTATCCGCTGAAACAGGCTGTCGATGCGCTCAATCACCTGATTAGTCGCAAGTCCACGGGTAAAGTCGTTATTACTCCGGATTAGACCGGTCTAATGCTTTGTGCATCCGGCGCGTGGCGTATTCGCCACTTGTCGAAACCCATTGTGGCGGCCAGAAGACGCAAAACATTTCTCGGTGATTCGACAATGAAGACTGGCCATGCACGGAGATCCCCATATATACTTCTGATGGTCCGGATGACCTTCCTGTCGTGGCGGCAGACCAGGCGCGGGGCACCCGGAAACTTCAAGACACTCAAACTGGCGCTGGCAGCAAACCAACGCCGTATTCCCCTGGCGCGGCGATACCTGCGCTGATGATTACCTGAAAGGACTTGCATGAATCCCCAAAACGGTTACGACATCGAAGACTTGTCGGTCGGCATGAGCGCAGAGATCGCCAAGACCATTACGGATGCGGACATCGTCCTCTTTGCCGGCGTGTCCACGGACGTCAATGCGGTGCATATGGATGAAGATTTTGCGAAGACGACGATGTTTGGCGGCCGCATCGCGCACGGCATGTTGTCGGCGAGCCTGATTTCAGCGGTACTCGGCAATCGTCTGCCCGGTCCTGGCACGATCTACATGAGCCAGTCCTTGCGCTTCCGTGCGCCGGTGCGGCCGGGTGACACGGTTCATGCCAAGGTGACAGTCAAGGAAGTCGTTGCCGAAAAGTGCCGTGTCGTAGTCGATACCGTGTGCACCGTCGGCGACAAGGTGGTCATCGACGGCGAAGCGACGCTGATGACCACCTCGCGGCAAAAACGCGAAGCAGCCGGCAAGTAGCCTGCCAGCGAGCGGACGGGCCGGGCAGCCGAGCCCGTCGGTTTGGTCTCTGTTTGTTGCCGTCCCCCGCTCGCTTCGCTTGTGCAGTACCCGTGCTACGCCGGCGCCAGCTCGGCGCTGGCTCTCATTGCCGCAGCGCCATCTGGGCCCTGCGCCTCGAGCGACACCCGGCCATCGACCAGCGTGCCGACGAGGCGAAACGGCGCCAGATCAAACAGCGGCGCCAGGCCCCGGAAGCTGTAGTCGAGCACCGCCTGAGCTGTTTCCCGGCGCAGCAGTTCCATCAGCAGGACCGCGGTCAACGGCCCATGCACGACCAGACCGGGATAGCCCTCCTCGTTGATCGCATAGGGACGATCGTAGTGGATCCGGTGCGCGTTGAAGGTCAACGCCGAGAAGCGGAACAGGAGTCGCGGCTCAGGCTCCACAATGCGCGACCAGACGCAAGACGGCAGCGGCGGCCAATCGATTACGCGCGGACAGGCAACGGCTGGCCCCGGCTCGCGATAGACGATGTCCTGCTCTTCCTCGATACACAGCGCTCCATCCTGGTAGAAGCGGCAGAGGACCGAGACAAAGGCGAGTGAGCCGGAACGTCCCGATTTCTCCTTGATGTCGCGAATCACCGCCTCGCGGCGGGCGGGCTGGCCGATGATCAACGGGCGGTGGAAGCGCAAGCGCGCGCCGGCGAACATGCGCCGCGGATACGGAATCGGCGGCATGAATCCTCCGCGCTGTGGGTGCCCGTCGACCCCGAGAAGCGCCTGCGGCGTCTTCGGCAGAAAGTAGAACCAGTGCCACAGTGGTGGCAACGCGCTGCCGTTGCCAAGAGGCGTCACCGTATCGTCGAATGTCGCCGCCGCTGCCAGCGCCGGGGCCAGACCGAGGTCATCGTCGGTGATCTCATGGCGGCCAATCCACTGCGTGTAGGGTATCCTCGATTCGGTCATTGTTGGGGTTCTTTCGGTAGAGTTTCCGGCGGCGGACGCACAAGTACAGCACAGCACGCTGGCAAACTCAAGTCGCCAGCAGTCGATGCGTCCATTGGCCGACGCCCTGAGATCTTGCGCCCATGACCGTGTTTGCCCATATACTGTGGGGGTTATGCCGGTGCCGGGCCTGGCGCAGGGTAAGGGAGTTGGGAGGTTTTCCGGCTCGACAGTCGGGAGGATGGGCCATGAAAGAGGAAGCTGCTTCAACGAAGTCCGCCGCGTCGCGGCCAGCCCCCACGGGCACTGGGGCGCCAACACCAACCGGGCCTGCAGCAGTTAACCCCGCAGCGAACGCCCAGTTGTCGCAGAATCCTCTGGAGCAGGATCAGGAGCAGTCAGCGGACAACGACCAACTACCGATGAGCGGCTTGCGCGTCATCGATGTCGGGACTTTTCTGGCCGGGCCCTATGCGGCATCCATCCTGGGTGAGTTCGGCGCCGAGATTCTGAAAGTCGAGCATCCGATCGCCGGTGATCCGATGCGGCACTTCGGAACGGCCTCCAAACGCCACGATGCGACCCTGGCCTGGCTCAGCGAAGGCCGCAACAAGAAATCGGTCACCCTCGACCTCCGCCAGCAGGAGGGTGTCGAGCTGTTCCTCAAGCTGGTGGCCAAGTCGGACGTGCTGATCGAGAATTTCCGGCCGGGAACGATGGAGGAATGGGGACTCGGCTGGGACGAGTTGAGCAAGGCCAACCCCGCACTCGTGATGCTACGGGTCTCCGGCTACGGGCAGACCGGACCGTATCGTCGACGCTCGGGTTTCGCGCATATCGCCCATGGCTTTGCCGGTCTGTCCTACCTCGCCGGCTTTCCGGGCGAGACGCCAGTACTGCCGGGAACGGCGCCGCTTGGCGACTACCTGTCCAGCCTTTATGGCGCTATCGGCATCCTGCTGGCATTAAGGCACCGCGAGGCGACCGGCGAAGGGCAAATCGTCGATATCGGAATTTACGAGGCGGTTTTCCGCCAGATGGACGAGATCGCCGCCGCTTACGGACTGTTCGGCAAGGTCCGGCAACGCGAAGGTGCCGGCAGTTTCGTCGCCGTTCCGCACGGACACTTCCGGACTGTTGATGACAAATGGGTCGCCATCGCGTGCACCACGGACAAGATGTTCGAACGTTTCGCCGCGGCGATGGAGAAGCCCGAGCTCGCTGCGGCCGACCGTTACGGCGACCAACGCAAGCGTCTGGCAGCGCGTGACGAGGTCAACCGGATCGTCATCGAATGGGTGGGTTCGCTGACCCGCAACGAGGTGATGCAGCGCTGTATTGATGGTGAGGTACCGATCGGCAAGCTCAACAGCATCGCCGACATGTTCGAGGATGAGCATTTCAAAGCCCGCGGCAATCTCGCCCGCCTCACCGAGGAGGGCCTGGGGGAAGTGGTGATTCCGGGCGTCGTGCCGACGCTTTCCGAGACCCCGGGGCGGATTTCGAATCTCGGGCCACCGCTGGGCAACGCCACCTATGAAGTCCTGCGCGAACTACTCGGTATTTCGGCGCAGGAGATCAAGCGACTGCGCCAGCGCAAGATCATCTGACCGGCCTTTTCACGAGAACTCCCATGACCACTGATCAGACCGAGACCCGGTTGCCGCTCGAAGGCATTCGCGTCATCGATGCCGCCACGGTCATCGCCGCACCTTACAGTGCCAGCATCCTCGGCGAGTTCGGCGCCGATGTCCTGAAGGTCGAGAACCCGAAAGGCGGCGATCCCCTGCGCTACTTCGGTACGCCGACCAACCGCAAGGACACGCTGGCCTGGCTCAGCGAAGCCCGCAACAAGCGATCGGTGACGCTCGACCTGCACTTGCCGGAAGGCGTCGAGTTGTTCAAGGGGCTGATCGAGAAATCGGATGTGCTGTGCGAGAACTTCCGGCCGGGCACCCTCGAGAAGTGGGGACTCGGCTGGGAGGTGCTGCGCGAGATCAACCCTGGCCTGATCATGTTGCGCGTTACCGGTTATGGGCAGACCGGCCCCTACAAGGACCGTCCCGGCTTTGCCCGCGTCGCACACGCCGTTGGCGGCATCGCCTTTCTCTCGGGAATGCCGAGAGGAACGCCGGTGACCCCGGGCTCGACCACCCTCGGCGATTACCTGACCGGCCTCTATGGCTGTATCGGCATCCTGATGGCCCTGCGCCACCGCGAGCGCACCGGCAAGGGACAGTACATCGACGCTGCGCTGTACGAGTCGGTGTTTCGCTGCACCGAAGAACTGGCGCCGGCCTATGGCATGTTCGGTCGCGTGCGCGAGAGGCACGGGCCAACGCACAACGATTTCGCTTGCCCACACGGCCACTTCCCGACCAAGGAAGATGGCAAATGGGTAGCCATTTCGTGCGTCACCGACAAGCTCTTCGAGCGCCTGGCAATTGCCATGGGCCGCCCGGAACTGGCAGCGCCGCATGTCTACGGCGACCAGAAGACACGGCTTGACAACCGGCATGACGTGAACGAAATCGTCAGGGACTGGTGCGGTTCGCTGCACCGGGAGGAAATCCTTGCCCGCTGCTTCGCCGCCGGTGCCCCGGCCGGACCATTGAACAGCATCGCCGACATTTTCGGCGACCGGCAATTTCATTCGCGGCGCAACCTGGTCGCGATCGATGAGCCGGACATCGGCGAGACGGTGATCGTTCCATCGGTGTTGCCACGCCTGTCGGCGACACCGGGAAGGATCAAGCACCTCGGGCCGCGACTCGGGCAGCATACCGACGAAGTACTGTCCGGCTTGCTCGGCCTGGACGAGCACGAGATCGACGCGCTGCGCAAGAAGCGTGTAATCTGACCACAAGCGGGGTGATTGGAGACAATGGACGGAATTCTCAAGGGCCTGCGCGTCGTCGAGGGCTCGGCCTTCGTTGCCGCGCCACTCGGCGGCATGACTCTCGCCCAACTCGGCGCGGACGTCATCCGCTTCGACCCCATCGGCGGCGGCCTCGACTACCGTCGCTGGCCACTCACCCTCGACGGTCGGCACAGCCTGTTTTGGGCCGGACTGAACAAGGGCAAGCGTTCGATAGCCGTCGACCTTCGCCTGCCCCGCGGGCAGGAGTTGCTGACCCAGCTGATCTGCGCGCCCGGGGACCATGCAGGCCTCTTCAGCACCAATTTTCCGGCCAAAGGCTGGCTTGCCTATGAAGCGCTGCAAGCGCACCGGCAGGACTTGATCATGGTGAACCTGACGGGGCGGCGGGACGGTGGGTCCGAAGTAGACTACACGCTGAACCCGCAGCTCGGCCTGCCCCTGATGACCGGACCAACGAGTTCCCCGGAAGTCGTCAACCACGTCTTTCCCGCCTGGGACTTCATCAGCGGTCAAATGATCGCCTTGGGCCTCCTTGCTGCCGAACGGCACCGGCGGCTGACCGGCGAAGGACAACTGGTGCGTCTGGCCTTGAAGGATGTGGCGCTGGCCATGCTCGGGAATTTCGGCATGCTCGCCGAAGCCATGGTCAATGGGGCCGATCGGCCGCGCCAGGGCAACTACCTCTACGGCGCCTTTGGCCGCGACTTCGGCACGCTCGACGGCCGGCGTCTGATGGTCGTCGGCCTGACCGGCATGCAATGGCGCCGCCTCGTCAAGGCCACCGGTCTCCGGGAGCCAATCAGCGAACTGGCTGCGCGACTCGGCCTCGACTTCGACGACGAGGGCAATCGCTATCGCGCACGGCAGGAAATTGCCCGATTGTTCGAACCCTGGTTCCATGCCCGCACGCTGGCGGAAGCCGCGCTGACCCTCGATGCCCACGGCGTCACCTGGGGCCCCTACCGCAGCGTGCGGGAGGAAGTGGCCGCCGACCCGGATTGCTCCACCGACAATCCGATGTTCACACTCACCGAGCAGCCAGGCATCGGGCGCTACCTGATGCCGTCGACGCCGCTCGACTTTGCCGGCGTACCCCGTCTGCCGGCGATGCCGGCGCCCAGACTCGGCGAACACACGGATCAGATTCTGCTCGACATCCTCGGCTTGAGCGAGGCCGAAGTCGGCCGTCTGCACGACGCGCGCGTCGTCGCCGGACCTACCTGAGCCGGTCGCCGGCAAACCTGCCCGCGACCGCAGAAACAACCAGCCTTCTTTCTACCAGGGAAACTGCCATGAAGCTACCAGTGCACTTCTACAAACCGCTCGCCATTGGCGCCCCACAACCCCTGCGTGAGCTTCCGGTCAGGCCGGAGAGAATGATCCACTTCTTTCCGCCACACATCGACAAGATCCGCGCCAAGGCACCGGAGACGGCCCGGCAGTGCGATGTGATGTGCGGCAATCTCGAGGATGCGATTCCGATCGAAGCCAAGGACGCGGCACGCGCCGGCTTCATCGACCTGCTGGCCGCGCACGACTTCGGCGACACCGCCATGTGGGTGCGGGTCAATGCGCTGAACAGCCCTTGGGTACTCGACGACCTCAACGAGATCATCAAGCACGTCGGCAACAAGGTCGACGTGATCATGATTCCCAAGGTCGAGGGACCCTGGGACATCCACTTCGTCGATCAGTACGTCTCGCTACTGGAAGCGAAGTACGCCATCAGGAAGCCGATCCTCCTGCATGCGCTGCTCGAGACCGCGCAGGGAGTCACCAATGTCGAGGCGATCTGCGGCGCCAGTCCGCGCATGCATGGTCTGAGCCTCGGCCCGGCCGACCTTGCCGCCTCGCGTGGCATGAAGACGACGCGCGTCGGCGGCGGACATCCCGGCTACGGCGTCCTCGCCGACCCTGAAGCCGGCCAGGATGGAGGCGAGAAGCAGCGCGCCTTCTTCCAGCAGGATCTCTGGCACTACACCGTCGCGCGCATGGTCGATGCGGCCGTGGCGCACGGTCTGCGCTCGTTCTACGGCCCGTTTGGCGACCTCAAGGATGAAGCCGCCTGCGAGGCACAGTTCCGCAATGCCTTCCTGATGGGCTGTTCGGGCGCCTGGTCGCTGGCGCCCAACCAGATCGCGATTGCCAAGCGTGTCTTCAGCCCCGACGTCAAGGAGGTACTGTTTGCCAAACGCATCCTCGAAGCGATGCCAGACGGCAGCGGCGTGGCAACAATCGACGGCAAGATGCAGGACGACGCGACCTGGAAGCAGGCGAAGGTCATCGTCGATCTGGCGCGTCTGGTGGCCAGGCGCGACCCGGAACTCGCGGCGGCTTACGGTTGGTAGGAAAGAGCTTGGTCGGCACAACGAGGAGGCACCTGATGAGCGAGAAGACCAGACTGGGGAATTTCTTTGAGGACTTCCAGATCGGGCAGACGATAGCCCATGCGACACCGAGAACGATCAGCGAGGGCGACGTGGCTTTGTACACCGCGTTGACCGGCTCGCGCTTTGCCATCACATCGTCGGACACCTTCGCGTATAGCCTGGGATTCCCGCGTGCGCCGGTGGACAACCTGCTCGCGTTCAACGTGGTCTTCGGCAAAACGGTTCCCGACATCTCGCTCAATGCGGTTGCCAACCTCGGCTATGCCGCTGGCCGCTTCGGCCACCGGGTCTTCGTCGGTGACACGCTGACGGCCGACTCGACGGTGATCGGTCTCAAGGAAAACCGGGACGGCCAGACCGGGATCGTCTATGTGCGCTCGTGCGGGATCAATCAGCACCAGCAGATCGCCCTTGACTACTGTCGCTGGGTGATGGTGCGCAAGCGCGAGCCAAAGTCGCCAGCGCCGCCAGCCTGCGTACCCGACCTCCCCGAGGCGGTCGCTGCGGGAGACCTGATCGTTCCAGCAGGAATCCGCGTCGATCAGTACGACTGCACGCTGTCCGGCAACCCTGACCTGTGGGACGATTATGAGGTCGGTGAGCGGATCGACCACGTGGACGGGATGACGATCGAAGAGAGCGAGCACATGATGGCGACGCGTCTTTACCAGAACACCGCCAGGGTGCACTTCAATCAGCAGGCGGAAAGCGCCGGGCGTTTTGGCCGCCGGATCATCTACGGGGGCTGCATCATCAGTCTGGCACGTTCGCTCTCCTTCAACGGCCTGGCGAATGCCTTCCTCGTCGCGGCGATCAACGGCGGTCGGCATGTCACGCCGACCTTTGCCGGTGATACGATCTACGCTTGGTCAGAGGTCGTCGACAAAATGGTCCTGCCGGGCCGCAACGACCTCGGCGCACTGCGCCTGCGTACCGTCGCGACCAAGGATCGACCGTGCGCCGACTTCCCCTGCAAGACGGCCGATGGCAGCTACGATCCGAGCGTGGTCCTCGACTTCGACTACACTACGCTGATCCCCCGAAGAGCGTAACGTCCAGCGCGGGCGGCTACCGCGCCGCCCGCATGAACCCGGCCAGCCAATGGCAGGCCCGGCCACCGGCCCGGAGCGACGGCCCGCGACTGCCGCCCATACGCAAAGGTATCGTTGTTTTCAATCGATTCGAACTAAGCTATGCTGCGCGGGCGTCAAAAAACGATGGAAAACAATGGAGGAAACATGTTCCAAGTCCGCATACACGGTCGCGGCGGCCAAGGCGTGGTTACGGCTGCCGAGATGTTGTCTATTGCTGCGTTTGAGGAAGGCCGCCATGCCCAAGCCTTCCCGAGTTTCGGTTCGGAACGAACCGGTGCCCCGGTGGTCGCTTTTTGCCGTATCGCGGATGAGGAGATCCGCCTGCGCGAACCGATCATGGAACCCGATGCGCTGATCATCCAGGATCCTACTCTGCTGCTCCAGGTCGACGTCTTCTCTGGCCTCAAGAAGGGCGGATACATCCTGATCAACACCAGCCGCACGTTTGCCGAACTGGGCCTCGGTGACTACGTCCGAGACTGGCCAGCAGACAGGCTGTGCACGGTTCCCGCCACCGACCTCAGCCGCAAGCACGTCGGCCGACCAATGCCCAACGTTCCACTCCTGGCCGGCTTTGCCGCCGCATCCGGCATCATTCGGCTGGAGTCAGTGATCAAAGCCATCAATGCCAAGTTCTCGGACAGAGTGGCGAGCAACAACAGCGCTGCGGCAACCGAGGCTTATCAGTTCGTTGCCGACGAGATCAAGGCGGCGCGTCATGAGGAGGCCGCACATGCTTAAACAGACTGAAGGTTCACACGCTGTTGCCGAAGCCGTCGGCCTTTGCCGGCCAGAAGTGATCTGCGCCTATCCGATCTCTCCGCAGACGCACATCGTCGAAGGCCTCGGTGAAATGGTCAAGGCCGGCGAAATCCAGGACTGCGAGTTCATCAACGTCGAATCCGAGTTCGCGGCGATGAGTGTCGCCATCGGATCGTCGGCAACAGGCGCCCGTACCTACACGGCCACGGCCTCGCAGGGCCTGCTGTTCATGGCCGAGGCGGTATACAACGCGTCCGGCCTTGGCCTGCCCATCGTCATGACGGTCGCCAACCGGGCCATCGGCGCACCGATCAACATCTGGAACGACCACACCGATGCGCTCTCGCAACGCGACAGCGGCTGGATCCAGCTTTTCGCCGAAACCAATCAGGAAGCGCTGGATTTGCACATCCAGGCCTTCAAGCTGGCGGAGGAAGTCAGCCTGCCGGTCATGGTCTGCATGGACGGATTCATTCTGACGCACGCCTACGAGCGCGTGGACGTACCGACCCAGGAACAGGTCGATGCCTTCCTGCCGCCTTACGAGCCACGTCAGGTTCTCGACCCGACCGACCCGGTATCGATCGGCGCAATGGTCGGTCCGGAAGCGTTCTCGGAGGTGCGCTACCTGGCGCACGCCAAGCAGATGCAGGCTCTCGAACTGATCCCGCGATTGGCCGAGCAGTTCAAGGCGGTCTTCGGTCGCGATTCAGGCGGGCTGACCCATTCGTACCTCCTCGACGATGCAGAAACGGTGGTTGTGGCGATGGGGTCGGTGCTCGGAACGATCAAGGATACGGTTGACGAGATGCGTGCTGCCGGCGAGAAGATCGGCGTGCTCGGGATCACTTCCTATCGTCCGTTCCCGCTCGACAACGTCCGCGCCGCGCTGCAGAACGCGCAGCGCGTGGTCGTGTTGGAAAAGAGTCTGGCGGTCGGCATCGGTGGCGTTCTCTCCACCGACGTACGCATGGCAATGTCGGGTCTGCAACTGCATGGACACACGGTGGTCGCCGGCCTTGGTGGCCGGGCAATCACCCGGAAATCGTTGCGTGCTCTGTTTGCCAAGGCAGTTCGCGGCGAACTGGGCCACCTCACCTTCCTCGACCTCGACTGGAACGTCGTCAACAAGCAACTCGAACGCGAGCGCACGACGCGCCGTTCGGGTCCGGCAGCGGAAAGCATGCTGCGCGACATCGGTGTCATTGCCACCGGTATTGTCTGAGGAGACCCACGATGAGCTTCCAACCCGTTCATTTCTATCAGACCGGCACCTTCACGGTCGGTAATCGCCTGCTGGCTCAGGAAGAACGCAGTGTCCAGGCCAACATGGAACGTACCAATTCACTCAACTCCGGACACCGTGCCTGTCAGGGCTGCGGTGAAGCGCTTGGCGCTCGCTATGCCATTGACGCCGCGATGAAAGCCGCCAGCGGTCGCCTGATTGCCGCCAATGCTACCGGTTGCCTCGAGGTCTTCTCGACGCCCTACCCGGAAACTTCGTGGCAGATCCCCTGGATCCACTCGCTGTTCGGCAACACGGCGGCGGTGGCCACCGGCATCGCCGCAGCCATCAAGGTCAAGCGCCACAAAGGCCAGATGGGCGATGTTCGCGTCGTCGCCCAGGGTGGTGACGGGGGGACCACGGACATCGGTTTCGGCTGCCTGTCGGGAATGTTCGAACGTAACGACGACGTTCTCTACATCTGCTACGACAACGGCGGTTACATGAACACCGGCGTCCAGCGCAGTTCCGCCACCCCACCAGCAGCCCGCACAGCGACCACCATGCCGGTCGGCCCCGAGCCGGGCAATGCCTTCGGGCAGGGCAAGTTCGTGCCGGCGATCGCCATGGCCCACGAGATCCCCTATGTCGCGACCGCCACCGTCGCCGACCTCCGCGATCTCGAATACAAGGTCACCAAAGCGATGGGAATGCGCGGTGCGCGCTACATCCACATCCTGGTCCCCTGCCCGCTCGGTTGGGGAGCGGCCTCCGAAGACACCATCAAGTTGGCGCGTCTGGCCAAGGAAACCGGTATTTTCCCGGTCTTCGAAGCGGAGGGCGGCGAACTCACGAGTTCGCTCAAGATCCGCCGCCAGCAGCCTGTTGAAGAGTATCTGAAACTCCAGAAGCGCTACGCGCACCTGTTCGGCAAGACGCCGGCGGTAGCAACGATCGCTCGCCTGCAGGCGGCGGCAGACAAGAACATTCGCAAATACGGACTGCTCGACCAGGAGGCGAACTGATGGAAAAACCCTTTGCCATTACCCTAGACCCCGGCTCGTCGCTGGCCAATCACACCGGTTCGTGGCGGACTTCCCGCCCGGTTTATCTTGACCGGCTACCGCCCTGCAACAAGCAGTGCCCAGCCGGCGAAGACATCCAGGGTTGGCTGTTCCACGCCGAGTCCGGCGACTACGAAAGCGCCTGGCGGCATCTGACGAAAGACAATCCCTTCCCGGCCATCATGGGGCGCGTCTGCTATCACACCTGCGAGGGTGCCTGCAATCGCGGGCAACTCGACGCGCCGGTCGGCATCAATTCGGTCGAACATTTTCTCGGCGACGAAGCGCTCAAGCAAGGCTGGAAGCTCACGCCGCCGGCCAGCGAATCAGGCAAGCACGTCCTGGTGGTCGGCGCAGGCCCGTCGGGAATGTCGGCGGCCTACCACCTGCGCCGATTCGGGCACAGCGTCACACTCTACGAGGCTGGGCCCCTGCTCGGCGGTATGATGCGCTTCGGCATTCCCAAGTACCGCCTGCCGCGCGATATCCTGGAAGCGGAGATGCAACGGGTCGTCGACCTCGGCGTCACGGTGAAGCTGAACAGCAAGGTCGACAACATCCTGAAGACCATGGAGGAAGGCAAGTTCGATGCCGCCTTCCTGGCGGTCGGGGCGCACATCGGCAAGCGAGCGATGATCCCGGCCGGCGACGCAGCGAAAATCATCGACGCCATCTCGCTGCTGCGCAGCATGGAAGGTGAAGACAAGCCGCTGCTCGGTCGTCGCGTCGTCGTCTATGGCGGTGGCAATACGGCCATAGACGTGGCCCGAACGGCCAAGCGCATGGGTGCCGAACCGTTGATCGTCTATCGCCGCACGCGCGACAAAATGCCTGCACACGACTTCGAACTCGAGGAGGCGCTGCAGGAAGGCATCATGGTCAAGTGGCTGTCGACCATCAAACAGGCGCATGAGTCCTCGCTGACCATCGAAAAGATGGCTCTCGACAGCAAGGGTTTCCCGCAACCCACCGGCGAGTTCGAAACCATCGAGGCCGATTCTCTGGTGCTCGCGCTCGGCCAGGACGTCGACCTCGGGCTGCTCGAGGGGGTTCCGGGGCTGAAGGTGACCGATGGTGTCGTCGAAGTCGGCCCCAACATGATGACCGGTTATGCGGGGATTTTCGCGGGCGGCGACATGGTTCCGGCCGAGCGCAACGTCACCGTCGGAATCGGCCACGGCAAACAGGCGGCGCGCCACATCGATGGCTGGTTGCGCGGCGAGCAGTACCTCCCGCCGGTCCAGCGCGAAGTGGCGACCTTCGACAAGCTCAACACCTGGTACTACGCCGATGCACCCAAGACGGTTCGCCCCATGCTCGACATCATTCGTCGGCAATCGACCTTCGATGAAGTCCAGGGCGCACTCGACGAGAGCAATGCCCTCTTCGAGGCCCGGCGTTGTCTGTCCTGCGGCAACTGTTTCGAATGCGACAACTGTTACGGTGTCTGCCCCGACAACGCCGTAATCAAGCTCGGACCAGGCAATCGCTTCCAGTTCAACTACGACTACTGCAAGGGTTGCGGCATGTGCGTCGCCGAATGTCCCTGCGGTGCGATCAAGATGGAGGCCGAAGAAATCTGAGCGCGGCGTGGTTATGAGGCCGCGGAGCTTGTCACCCGGCGCAACGACAGAAGCGCAACAATCAATCCCGACCCGGTGCCGTTGTCTGGGTCACCCACTCTGGGGACACTTCGGGCATAACGCTCGAAGTGTCTTTTCCTTCTTCCCCAACCCGCGAGGTATGTATGCCAACTGAAACAAAGAACGTCTACGTGTTTGGTGCCGCCCGAACCGACGGCGACGCCAAGATGAAGAATATACTCGGAGGCAAAGGCGCCAACCTTGCCGAAATGTGCCGACTGGGAATCGCAGTACCTCCCGGTTTCACGGTCAGTACCGAAGCCTGCACCGTCTATACCGAGCAGGGCAAGGACGCCGTGTTCAAGCTGATCGAGGCTGAAGTCTTGCAGGGCGTGGCTTTCGTTGAACAGGAAATGGGGAAGAATTTCGGCGACTCGTCGGATCCGCTGCTACTGTCGGTGCGTTCGGGTTCGCGCGCGTCGATGCCAGGCATGATGGACACCATCCTCAACCTCGGCCTCAATGACGAGGCGGTGGTCGGACTGGCTCGCAAGGCCAACAACGAGCGTTTTGCCTGGGACTCCTATCGCCGCTTCGTGCAGATGTACGGTGACGTCGTGATGGGCCTCAAGCCGGTATCGAAGGAAGATCACGATCCCTTCGAAGTCGTCATCGACATGCTCAAGGAGAAGAAGGGTGTTGAACTCGATACCGATCTCGACACCGACGACCTGAAGGAGTTGGTGCTGCGTTTCAAGGGCTTGATTCGTGCCCGCGTCGGCCGTGAGTTCCCGACCGATCCCTGGGAACAGCTCTGGGGGGCAGTGAATGCGGTCTTTCAGAGCTGGAATAACGACCGCGCCAAGGTATACCGCGAGCTGAACGATATCCCGGATTCGTGGGGCACCGCCGTCAACGTCCAGGCCATGGTCTTCGGCAATCTGGGCGACAACAGCGGCACCGGCGTCGCCTTCACGCGTGACGCAGGGACTGGTGAGGACCTGTTCAACGGCGAGTTCCTGGTCAATGCCCAGGGTGAAGACGTCGTCGCCGGTACCCGCACGCCGCAACAGGTCACTCTCGAGGGTTCGCGCCGCTGGGCCAAACTGGCGATGGTCAGCGAAGACGAGCGACGGACCAGGTTCCCGTCGCTCGAGGAACTGATGCCCGACATCTACCAGCAGCTCCTGCAGGCCGAAACCAAGCTCGAAAAGCACTACTCCGACATGCAGGATGTCGAGTTCACGATCCAGGAAGGCCGCCTGTGGATGCTGCAAACCCGCAACGGCAAGCGCACTGGTTCAGCGATGGTGCGCATCGCCATGGAAATGCTGCGCCAGGGCATCATCGATGAGAAGGAAGCCTTGCGCCGCGTCGACCCGGAGCGCCTCAACGAACTCCTGCACCCGGTTTTTGACCCGATCGAGATCAAGAAGGCACGTTCCATCGCGCACGGCCTGCCGGCTTCGCCCGGCGCCGCGACCGGTCAGATCGTCTTCTTCGCCGACGAAGCCGAGGAATGGGTCAGAAAGGGCAAGGACGTGATCCTGGTACGCCAGGAAACCTCTCCTGAGGACCTGCGCGGAATGAGTGTCGCCAAGGGAATTCTGACCGCCCGCGGCGGGATGACCTCGCACGCAGCCGTTGTGGCACGTGGCATGGGTAAGTGCTGCATCTCTGGCGCTGGCGCGGTGCGCGTCGATTACCATGCACGCACGATGTCGGTCGGCAACGAGACTTGGGCGGAAGGAGACTGGCTTTCGCTCGACGGTTCGACCGGCGAAGTCTACCTGGGCCAGGTAGCCACGAAGGAAGCGGAACTGACCGGCGACTTCGGAACGCTGATGGATCTGGCCGATCATCACAAGAAACTGGCCGTGCGCGCCAACGCCGATACGCCCGACGATGCCAGGGCGGCACGCACCTTCGGTGCCAAGGGTATCGGCCTGTGCCGTACCGAGCACATGTTCTTCGAGGGGGAACGTATCAAGGCGGTTCGGGAAATGATCCTTGCTGACGACGAAGCCGGACGGCGCCGCGCGCTGGCCAAGCTGCTGCCGATGCAGCGTGGCGACTTCGAAGGACTGTTCCGCGAGATGAGCGGCCTGGCGGTCACCATTCGCCTGCTCGACCCGCCGCTCCACGAGTTCGTTCCTCACGATGAAGCCAACCAGAAGATCATGGCTCACGAGATGAACGTTCCACTGGGCGTGATCAAGATGCGCGTCGACGACCTGCACGAATTCAACCCGATGATGGGTCATCGCGGCTGCCGCCTCGGTATCAGCTACCCGGAGATCACCGAAATGCAGACGCGGGCGATCCTCGAAGCCGGTCTGAACATGAAGGCGAAGGGTTTCGATGTCAAGGCCGAAATCATGATTCCGCTGGTCGGCACCGTTCGCGAATTCAACGCTCAGGCGCGTGTCATCCGTCAGACCGCAGCGGCCGTTTTCCATGAGCGCGGCGAGGCACTCGACTACCTGCTCGGGACGATGATCGAAACCCCTCGTGCCGCCCTGATCGCCGACAGTATCGGCCAGCAGGCGCAGTTCTTCTCCTTCGGCACCAACGACCTGACGCAAATGACCATGGGTTTTTCGCGCGACGACGCCGGCAAGTTTCTGCCGAGCTATCTGAAAGATGGCATGTACGAGCGCGACCCCTTCCAGTCGATCGACCAGAAGGGCGTCGGCCTGCTGGTGAAGATGGCCGTCGAGAAAGGTCGTTCGGTCCGCCCGAGCATCAAGCTGGGCGTCTGCGGGGAGCACGGAGGCGACCCGGCATCGATCGAGTTCTTCCACCGCAGCGGTCTCGACTACGTGAGCTGCTCGCCGTTCCGGGTGCCGATCGCCCGGCTGGCGGCTGCCCAGGCAGCCATCAACAACGAGTAGACTCCCGGGTCGGCTGGCAGGCCACTTCCCCACCTGTACGCTGCTGTGCAGGACGGGGAAGCGAGTCGGGGCTGGCGCTTCGACCTTTCAAGACGACGAGCACCCCTGGCCCCCAGGGGTGCTCTTTTTTGCTTCGCCGGCAAGCCCGATGAAGGGCTGGGGTTGCCGCTGACTGAGCTTGTGCAACGCCGAACGTCCGCGCTGTCCGCTTTCTGCGGCCGGCGGCTGGAGCTCGCTGACACTCCCTTGATGACATGAACTTCCAGCTTCTGGCCAGTGACGGTGCTGCTCGTTGCGGCCGCCTCACTCTCACCCACGGCACAGTGGACACGCCGGCCTTCATGCCGGTCGGCACCTACGGAACGGTCAAGGCAATGACGCCCCGCGACCTGACCGCGACGGGCGCGCAGATCTGCCTCGGCAACACCTTCCACCTCTGGCTGCGCCCCGGGCTCGAAGTCATCGCTGCGCATGGCGGCCTGCACCGCTTCATGGGCTGGAATGGGCCGATCCTCACCGACTCCGGCGGTTTCCAGGTCTTTTCCCTCGGTGCGCTGCGCAAGATCAGCGAGGAGGGAGTCCGCTTCCAGTCGCCGGTCAACGGCGACCGCCTGTTCCTGACGCCCGAGGAATCCATGCGCATCCAGCACGTGCTCAACTCCGACATCGCGATGATCCTCGACGAATGCACGCCCTACCCCGCCGACCATGCAGTGGCAGCCGCGTCAATGTGCCTGTCGCTGCGCTGGGCACGGCGCTCGCGTGACCGGCACGACGAAATCGGCAACGCCAACGCCCTGTTCGGCATCGTCCAGGGCGGCATGTACGAAGACTTGCGTGACGAATCGCTGGCCGCGCTCATCGATATCGGCTTCGCGGGCTTCGCGATCGGCGGCCTGTCAGTCGGGGAACCGAAGGACGACATGGCGCGAATTCTGGCGCACACCGCACCGCGCCTGCCGCAGGACAGGCCACGCTACCTGATGGGCGTCGGCACACCTGAGGATCTCGTCGCCGCCGTCGGCGCCGGCATCGACATGTTCGACTGCGTACTGCCGACGCGCAATGCACGCAACGGCCACTTCTTTACCCGCTACGGCGACATCCGGATCAGGAACGCCTGCCACAAGAGCGACCCGCGCCCACTCGACGCGAGTTGCGAATGCTATACCTGCCGGAACTTCTCGCGCGCCTACCTTCATCATCTGAACCGCACCGGCGAAATCCTCGGCGCGCATCTCGGCACGCTGCACAACCTCCACTACTACCAGGTCCTGATGCACGAGTTGCGCAAGGCGATAGCGAGCGGGACGCTGGCGTCAACCGTTTCGGCCTTCCAGCGCGCACGCGCTCAGCCGACGACAGCATAGTGGTATAATTGTTGGTTTCGTTGAAATTATTCATCTTAGGAGACTGATGTGCTAATCAGCACTGCCCACGCCCAGACTGCTGCAGCGACCGACCCAACCGGTGGTTTCATGCAACTCCTGCCGATCATTCTGATGTTCGTCGTCCTCTACTTCCTGATGATTCGGCCGCAGATGAAGCGAGCTAAGGAGCACAAGGCCCTGATCGAAGGCCTCGCCAAGGGTGATGAAGTGGTCACTGGCGGCGGCATCGCCGGCCGAGTCACTCGCGTCAGCGACAGCTTCATCGCTCTCCAGATCGCCGAAGCCGTCGAAATACACGTTCAGAAACAGGCTGTTACGCTTGTCTTGCCAAAAGGCACTCTGAAAGAGCTTTAACCAACCGCCGGGCGCCGCCCCCTCGTGGTCGCCCGCGCCATTCTGACTGCATGCATCCATGAACCGCTACCCGCTCTGGAAATACGTTCTCGTCGCCATCGCACTGGTGCTCGGTCTGGTTTACACCTTGCCGAACTTCTTCGGCGAGTCGCCGGCTGTCCAGGTTTCCAGCGCCAAAGCCACTCTCAAGGTTGATGAGAAGACGCGAGAACGGGTCGCCAGCACGCTACGGAGCGCCAGCATCGAGAACAGCGGCATCTTCCTCGACAGCAACGGCGTCAAGGTTCGCTTGCTCAACGCCGACAGTCAGTTGCAAGCAAAGGACCTGCTTGAAAAGCAGTTCAACCCGGACCCCACCGACCCCCAGTATGTCGTCGCCCTGAATCTGCTGTCGAGTTCGCCTCAATGGCTGACCAACCTGCATGCGCTGCCGATGTACCTCGGCCTCGACCTGCGCGGCGGCGTACATTTTCTGCTTCAGGTGGACATGAAGGGCGCGCTGACCAAGCGTCTCGACTCGATCAGCGGCGATTTGCGTAGTCTGCTACGCGACAAGAATGTCCGGCATGCCGGCATCACCCGCGAGGGCGAACGCCTGACCATTCGCTTCCGCGACGGCGATACCCGCGCCAAAGCACGAATCGTCCTCGAGGACAATCAGTCCGATCTGCTGCTGGCTGATCAGGGAGAAGGCGACGATCTCAAACTGGTCGCCACCCTGAAGCCGGAAGCGATCAAGCGCATCCAGGAATTCGCCGTCAAGCAGAACATGACGACGCTGAGCAACCGCATCAATGAACTTGGGGTCGCCGAACCGGTGATCGCCCAGCAGGGTGCCGATCGTATCGTTGTGCAGTTGCCTGGGGTTCAGGACACCGCCAAGGCCAAGGACATCCTCGGGCGCACGGCGACGCTCGAAATCCGCATGGTCGAGGAGACCGCCGGAGCCCTCGAGGCGGCCCAGGCCGGCCAGGTCCCCTTCGGCACCGAACTCTATGTCGAACGCGGCGGCCTGCCCCTTCTCGTCAGGAAGCAGGTGGTACTCACCGGCGACCGGTTGACCGATGCGCAGCCCGGCTTTGACAACCAGACGCACGAACCGGCCGTCCACCTGACGCTCGACTCGGCCGGCGCACGTATCTTCAAGGATGTCACGCGCGACAACGTCGGCAAGCGAATGGCGATCGTGCTGATCGAGAAGGGCAAGGGCGAGGTGGTTACCGCACCAGTGATCAGGGCGGAAATCGGCGGCGGGCGCGTACAGATTTCTGGCCGCATGAGCACGATGGAAGCCAACGACACGGCGCTGTTGCTGCGCGCAGGCTCCCTGGCCGCACCGATGGAGATCATCGAGGAGCGGGCGATCGGTCCGAGCCTCGGCGCCGAGAACATCAAGAAGGGCTTCCACTCGACGATGTGGGGCTTTGCCGCGATTGCCGTCTTCATGATCGCCTACTACGTCCTGTTCGGCCTGGTGTCGGTGATTGCCCTGGCCGCCAACCTGCTCTTCCTGGTTGCCCTGCTCTCGCTCCTGCAGGCGACGCTGACCTTGCCGGGAATCGCCGCCATCGCCTTGGCACTCGGCATGGCCATCGACGCCAACGTCCTGATCAACGAGCGGATTCGCGAGGAACTGCGCAACGGATCGACGCCCCAGCTGGCGATCCACACTGGCTACGAGCGGGCGTTCGGTACTATTCTCGACTCCAATATCACGACGCTGATTGCCGGCATCGCCCTGCTGATTTTCGGCTCCGGTCCGGTGCGCGGTTTCGCTGTCGTACACTGTCTCGGGATTCTCACCTCCCTGTTCTCTGCGGTCGTCGTCTCGCGCGCGCTCATCAACCTGATCTATGGCAACCGTCGCAAGATCGAGTCGCTGGCCATCGGCCAGATCTGGAAACCCGGCAACACCGCCAATGTGGCAGCCAAATAGGGAAACGCCAAGATGGAATTTTTCCGGATCAGAAAAGACATCCCGTTCATGCGCCACGCGCTGGTGTTCAACGTCATCTCGCTGCTCACTTTCCTGCTTGCCGTATTCTTCCTGTTCAGCCGCGGGCTGCATCTCTCGGTCGAGTTCACGGGAGGAACGCTGATCGAACTCAACTACAGCCAGGCCGCCAACCTCGAGAAGTTGCGCGAGGGGCTTGGTAAGGCCGGCTACAGTGACTTCTCGGTACAGAACTTTGGGTCCAGCCAGGACGTCCTGATCCGGTTGCCCCTCCGGGCCGATCAGAACACGACGCGAATCGGCGAGTCTGTCCTGCAGGCTCTCAACGCCGAGACCCCGGGAGCCTCGCTGCGCCGGGTCGAGTTCGTCGGACCACAGGTCGGCAAGGAACTGGCCGAAAACGGTGCCCTGGCGCTCTTGCTGGTGGTCATCGGCATAGTCGTCTACCTGGCCTTCCGTTTCGAGTGGCGTTTCTCCGTCTCCGCGATCATTGCCAACCTGCATGATGTAATCATCATTCTCGGCTTCTTCGCCTTCTTCCAGTGGGAGTTCTCGTTGTCGGTGCTGGCGGCGGTGCTTGCCGTCCTCGGCTACTCGGTCAACGAGTCTGTCGTCGTCTTCGACCGCGTGCGCGAAACCTTCAGGAAAGTACGCGGACTGACGACGCCGCAGGTCCTCGACCACGCGATCACCAGCACCATCTCACGCACCATCATCACGCACGGCTCGACCCAGATGATGGTTCTGTCCATGCTGCTCTTCGGCGGCGAGACGCTTTACTACTTCGCCCTGGCGCTGACCATCGGTATCTGTTTCGGAATCTACTCTTCCGTGTTGGTGGCTAGTCCGCTGGTCATGTGGCTCGGTGTCTCGCGCGAGCAGTTCGTCCGACCCAAGAAACAGATCGAGGGCGCCAACGAGGATGGCGCCGTCGTCTAGCAGGCTTTGCCGACGCCAACGGCCAGAAGCTTGCCGGCCGTAAGAGAGTACCTTGGGGGTTCGGGCCGGCAGAAGTGGCAACGTGTCACCGCCTGTCTCATCAGATGGAGATGCTCATGAGCAAACAGCGAATCCGGCTTTGGGACCTGCCGACCCGCCTCTTCCACTGGTTGCTGGCAGGCTTGGTGGTCGCCTCCTTCGTCAGCGGCAAGATCGGCGGCAACGCCATGGACTGGCACGGCAAGTTCGGCCTGGCCATCCTCGGATTGCTGGCCTTCCGTCTCGTCTGGGGCTTCGCCGGCTCTACCTACGCTCGCTTTGTCAGCTTCCTCCCGACGCCGGCAAAGGTTCTCGCCTATCTAAGGGGTCAATGGCGCGGCGTTGGCCACAACCCGCTCGGAGCGTTCTCGGTCTTCGGACTCCTGCTTCTGCTCGCCTTCCAGGTTGGAACCGGCCTGTTTGGCAACGACGACATCGCTTTCCGGGGTCCGCTGTACGAGTTGATCAGCAAGGACTTGAGCGACCGACTGACGGGTCTCCACAAGTTATCGGTGAACGTTCTGATCGCCCTGGTGACGCTGCACATCGTCGCCATCGCGTTCTACGTGCGGGTCAAGAAGGACGACCTGATCAGACCGATGCTCACCGGTTGGAAGGATGTCGCTCCAGGCGAAGGCGCATCGGCCTCGGGCGGCGGCGCGCTACCCCTGGCGGTCGCACTGCTTGTCGCTGTCGCCACGGTCTATGGCGGCTCCGGCGCCTGGCTCCCGACACCGCCACCACCACCTGTTTCGGCGCCAGCAACGCCGTCCTGGTAAGAAAAGACTGTCCAGGGGCAACCCCTGGCAAAAGCCCGCCAGCGGTTGCGCTCGAACTCAGTCGTTGCGGTACTTGTCGTGGCAGGCCTTGCAGCTTTCGCCCGTCTTCCCGAACTGCACCTTCACGGCGGCGGCGTCGCCGCCGGCGGCGACCTTTTGCAATTCATTGGCTTCCTTGATGTAGGCCATCGCCAACTCCTTGACCTTGTCCTGCTCCTTGAAGAACTCGGGCTTGACCCGCGTCTTCTGGCCGCCGACTTCCTTGTCGGTCCCCGGCCCGAACAGCGCACCCATCCCCGAATTGGCCGTCGCCGCGACGACGTTGGCGGCAGCGATGACCTGTTCCTTGTTGTACGTTCCTTCCAGGTTGGCCTTGATCTTGCCCATGTTCCACGCCATGAAACCGTAACCAGCCTTGCGGGTCTTGATCATTTCTTCCGGCTTCAGGGCCTGCTGCGCGAGAACGGCACCGGCAAAGCTGGTCAGCACCAGGGCAACCACGACTTTCTTCATCTTTTCTCTCCGTTAGGTTGACAACACGCTTGCGAGACGTTCGGTGAGCAAGGACACGAGGCAATCTGCTCCCTCACAGTTTGATTGTAGCGGACGTCCGCGCCACCGTCAGTAACTGCGGTCACGAAGAACCGCTACGGCCGGCCGGGCGTCTCCCCTTCAGACGGCAAACACATGTTTGGTGCGCAGGGTCTTTCCTTCATCAAGAAGTGCCAGCAGGCGATCGACATTGGGATGCTTTCCCGGATTGGCGCGCGCGTCCTCGGCGTGCTCGGCAAAGATCTCAAGCCCTTTCTTTGCTGCCTCCGGGGTAATCGCCCCGTAGGTCTGCGCGAGATGGTTGTAGACGGCCAGCGATCCCTGACTGCCGGACTTGTTTTCGATGCTGGCCACAACTTCCCCGCCGGCATCGAGCAAACCGATCGCCGCGAGGTGCGATATACCTGGTAACTTCTTCAAGTTGTCGGAGAACCGGTTCATTTCTCCCACCATCATCCCTTCCGATTGCTGATCGCCCCGACGACCATGCCGGCCAAGGCGGCGGCAAGAGTGATCGACAGGACCGGTCCCCAACTCGCCTGTTCGGGTCCGACAGCGGAAGACCAGACCGCGGTCAGCAAGCCTCCGGCCAGCAAGCCGAAAACCCCGCCGACGAAAGCACCGCGCTTGACCGCACCGCGTCGTCCGTCCTCACCGCAACAAAAAGGGCAATACAGCGACCCCTTGGGGACTTCCTGCTCGCAGCTCGGGCAGACCATCATCTCGGCCCCATCCCCGGCCTGCCGCTGCTCCGGCGCATCAAGGGGCGCTTCCTCGGTACGCATCAGATCCTCCTCGCGAGAAGGGCGGCCATGCCCGTGTAGTCCCATGGGGTGAGTTCCAGCAGATCAGCTTTGGCGGCCGCGGGAATCTCCAGTGAGGCAACGAAACTGTGCATGTCTTCACGCGAGACTCGCTTGCCACGGGTCAGTTCCTTGAGCTTCTCGTAGGGATTCGCGACGCCGTAGCGGCGCATCACGGTCTGTACGGGTTCGGCGAGAAGTTCCCAGTTGGCATCGAGATCGGCATGCAGGTGATCCGCATCGGCTTCGAGCTTGTTCAGTCCTCGCAACAGCGAGTCGTAGGCGAGCAGCGTGTAGCCGAGGGCAACCCCCATGTTGCGCAATACCGTCGAGTCGGTAAGGTCGCGCTGCCAGCGCGAGACAGGCAGCTTCTCGGCAAGATGGCGCAGTAGCGCGTTCGCCAGGCCCAGGTTGCCCTCGGAGTTCTCGAAGTCGATCGGATTGACTTTGTGCGGCATGGTCGAGGAGCCGATCTCCCCTGCTTTGAGCTTCTGCCTGAAGTAGCCAAGCGAGATGTAGCCCCAGACGTCGCGGTTAAGGTCGGCCAGAATCAGGTTGGCTCGCGCAAACGCGTCGAACAATTCCGCCATCGTGTCATGCGGCTCAATTTGTGTCGTGTAAGGATTGAACTCAAGACCCAGCGACTCGACAAAGCGTCGAGCGAGTTCCTGCCAGTCGTAGCCGGGGTAGGCGGCCAGATGGGCGTTGTAGTTGCCCACGGCACCGTTCATTTTTCCAAGCAGTCGCACACCGGCGATGGCCGAGCGGGCGCGGCCAAGGCGATAGGCGACATTGGCCATTTCCTTGCCGAGCGTCGTCGGCGTTGCTGGCTGGCCGTGCGTGCGCGACATCATGGGCAGTTCGGCGAAGCCGTGCGCAAGGTCCCGCAGCCGCTCGACAACCTTGTCGAGCGCCGGCAACAGTATCTCCGCACGCGCCGCCTGCAGCATCAGAGCGTGCGCCAGATTATTGATGTCCTCGGAAGTGCACGCGAAGTGGATGAACTCACCGACGCGCATCACCTCCGCGTTGTTGGCCAGGCGCTTCTTGATCCAGTACTCCAGCGCCTTGACGTCATGATTCGTCACCGCCTCGATCTCTTTGACCTCTGCCGCCTCCCGTACGCCGAAATCGGCAAGCAAAGTCCCCAGCTCGTTCAGCGTTGCCGATGAAAACGCCGGGATCTCGGTAAAATTCGGCTCAGCCGCGAGCGCTTTGAGCCATTCGATCTCGACCTGAAGGCGACGGCGAATCAGGCCATACTCGGAAAACTGAGGTCGCAGCGCATCGAGCTTGCCGGCGTAACGACCGTCCAGTGGGGAGAGCGAAGTGAGCGAAGAAGAAGACATCCAGGCATCCTTGAGGCGAGAACAGAGGAGCGTGGTATTTTACCCGTTAGCGGTCGGCGCGACAGGCCCACAAACCGCATGTCGCCGCGATGCTATAATTGCTTAGGATTTTTTACATTCAGGAAGCACATGAAGCTTATCGGATCATTGACCAGTCCTTACGTCCGCAAGGCGCGCGTCGTTCTGGCCGAGAAGAAGATCGACTACGACTTTGAGCTCGATTCGCCGTGGACGCCGGAGACGCAGGTGGCCAACGTCAATCCGCTGGGCAAAATCCCGGTGCTCGTCCTCGACGACAACACTGTCCTCTTCGATTCACGCGTCATTGTCGAGTACCTCGACAACGTTGCCCCCAACAACAAGTTGATGCCCGGCCCCAATCGCGAGCGTAGCGAAATCAAGCGTTGGGAGGCCCTGGCCGATGGCGTGTGCGATGCCGCCGCATTGGTCTTTCTCGAGAAGAAGCGGCCGGCTGCGCAACAGGGTACTGACTGGATCGCTCGCCAGGAAGACAAGATCATCCGCAGCCTGGAATTCATGTCTGGAGAGCTTGGCGAAAATTCCTGGTGCATGGGCACTCACTTCTCGCTCGCCGATATCACTGTCGGATGCGCACTCGGTTACCTGCTGTTCCGCTTTCCCGCCATCGACTGGCGGGAAAAGCACCCTAATCTCGCTCGCCTTTACGACAAGCTGATGCGGCGCGCGGCTTTTGTGGAAACGATTCCGCAGGGTTGAGGGGCTGGACGCCGATCCGGCGCGACCTGTGGTGATCTGACGCGCTTCAGCCCTTGCCGGCTGAGATTGTGGGCGAATTGATCGATTTGGTGTCGAGCCCTTCGCCGCCGACTTCCACCGCATCGAACTTGCCGTCTTCCTGTAGCAGCGATTCCTCCGCGCGCTTGTTGAGGACGACGATGCTGATTCGGCGATTGATCGAACTCAGCGGATCGTTCTTGTCGAACAGCACCGTGGACGCCAAGCCGACGACGCGCAATACCTTGTGCTCATCCATGCCCCCAGCAATCAGCTCGCGCCGGGAAGCGTTCGCACGATTCGCTGAAAGTTCCCAGTTCGAGAACCCCTTGTCTCCCCCGCCATACTGTGCGGCATCGGTGTGGCCGGAAAGACTCAACTTGTTGTGCACCGCGTTCAGGGCCTTGCCGATCTCGCGCAGGATCACTCGCGTATGCGGCTTCAGTTCCGCACTGCTCGTATCGAACATCGGGCGGTTCTGCTCGTCGACGATCTGAATACGCAGCCCTTCGCTGGTAATGTCGATCAGCAACTGGCTCTTGAATTGCTTGAGCGCCGGGTTGCTTTCGATGAGCTTCTCGATGCTCTCCTTGAGTTCACCAAGCAACGCCTTCTCGCGCTCCTCGAACTCCTTGCGCGCCTGCTCGGCGTTGGTTTCCTTGAGGTTTACGGTCTTGCTCTTGCTGTCGATATCGCCACTCTTGACCTGACCGGAGCGGCGCGTCAAGTCCTTGCCACCCCCCTTGAGAACGCTTGAACTGTCGCCGGTTCCGGAACCACCCGTCGAGGCAATCTTCAGCGGATTCTGAAAAAAGTCGGCGATACCCTTGAGGTCCCCACTGGCAGTCGATCCGAGCAGCCACATCAGCAGGAAGAAAGCCATCATCGCCGTTACGAAGTCGGCATAGGCAATCTTCCACGCGCCGCCATGGTGACCGCCGGCGACCTTCTTGATCCGCTTGATGACTATCGGTCGTACGTCTTCCATCCCTAGCCCCTCCGATCAGCGGCGACAGCGTGACCTACTTGCCCTTGCGCGCCTTGAGTTCCTCTTCAAGCTCGCGGAACGTCGGGCGTAGCCCGGAGACGAGCGTCTTACGTCCGAATTCGACCGCTACCTGCGGTGCATAGCCGGACATCGACGCCAGCAAGACGACCTTGATCACCTGATAGATCTTTGTGCCGTCCTGTGCCTTCTGTTCCAGCAGGCTGGCCACCGGGGACACGAAGCCGTACGCAATCAGGATGCCGAGGAAGGTACCGACCAGCGCCCCCCCGATCATCTTGCCGAGCACGGCGGGGGGCTCGCCAACCGAGCCCATGACGTTGACCACACCCATCACCGCGACGACGATGCCGAACGCCGGCACGGCATCAGCGACCTTGGATACGACGTGACCTGGCGTCTCGACCTCGTGATGGTGAGTTTCAATCTCGATGTCCATCAGGTTCTCGATCTCGATGGCATTGAGGTTGCCCCCGACCATCATCCGCAAATAATCGGTAATGAACTCCATCACGTGATGGTCGCCCGCGAGCGACGGATACTTGCTGAATATCGGGCTGTCCTGGGGATTCTCGACGTCGTTCTCGATCGACATCAGCCCTTCCTTGCGTACCTTGGCGAGCACTTCGAAAAGCATCGCCAACAGGTCGACATAAAGGACTTTCGTAAACTTCGAGCCCTTGAAGATCCCGGGCAACGCGCCGACAGTCGTCTTGATGATCTTGAGATCGTTGGATGCGACAAAGCCACCAATGGTCAGGCCGACGATCGCGACGTACTCGAGGGGCACCCACAGCGCGGCCAAGCTGCCGTGCACCGAGTAGGTCCCGAGTGCTGCCGCCAGGATGATAACGTAGCCAACGATCAGAAACATCCGGTTCCCCTTGTCATTGCGCGCCGTCAGTGCCGCCTAGCGCAGATCAGCATTGTCGCGCATTGTAGCGAGATTCCCCACCTCAGGCAGCGCACCAGGCGCCTTGCCGACGATCGGACAACCGACAGCCGCTTCCCTGCCGACCCGAATCATATATAAACTAGCCGGATGATCAAGCCAGGCAAGAGGGAGTCTCTCCAATGAAGTTCTGCAGCGAATGTGGCGAAGCGCTGAGCCTCCTGATTCCCGACGGTGACAACTTGGCCCGCCACGTGTGCCAGAGTTGCGGCATGATTCATTACCTGAACCCCAAACTCGTCGTCGGCTGCATTGCCGAGTGGCGTGACCAGATCCTGCTCTGCCGGCGGTCTATCGCCCCCCGCTACGGCTTGTGGACCCTTCCCGCCGGCTTCATGGAGAACGGTGAGACGACTGCCGATGCGGCAAGGCGTGAAACGCTCGAAGAGGCCTGCGCCCAGGTCGAGATCAGCCAGCCCTTCGCGATGATCAGTGTGCCGCACATCAATCAGGTGCACCTCTTCTACCGGGCTCGCCTACTCGACGGGAGCTTCGCCGCCGGCCTGGAAACCCTCGAGGCAGCGCTCTGCAGCGAAGAGACGATTCCCTGGCAGCAACTCGCGTTCCAGACCGTCACGCGCTGCCTGCGAGCGTATTTTGCGGACCGCAAGACCGGTCGGTTCGTCTTCCACGAAGACGAAATCAGGCCGCCAATCGGCTAGTAGTGCGTTCCGTTAAAACCTATACAGATTAGGCTATGGCGAGATCGAACTTCTTCCAACGAAAGACGACTGGGGCCGCGTTCATCTCGTCGACCCCTTGGCGGATGCGTGTCTTGAGTTCGTCTAGAGAACTGACGCGGATATGTCGCAAGAAGGTGCGAGCCATCTTCGAGAAGGCGCACTCGATGAGGTTGAGCCACGAGCCGTGTTTGGGGGTGTGGACATACTCGAAGCGCCCAGGACGCGTCGCAAGGAACGCCCGGGTTTCCTTCGAGATGTGTGCCGAATGATTGTCGAGGACGAGACGAACAAGCGCCTCTGGAGGATAGTGGGCGTCGATATCCTTGAGCAACTCAATGAACTCGGCGCTACGGTGCCGATCCTCGACTCGCTCGAAGATATGACCGGAGTGCAGATCGATGCCAGCCAGAATCGAGACGGTGCCATGGCGAACGTACTCGTAATCGCGCCCGAGGGTGGCCGCTTTGTCAGGCACCGGGGGCAAGTCCGGCGCCGTCAGACCCAGCGCCTGAACACCTGGCTTCTCGTCGACGCTCACGGTGTAGATCGGATTGGGACGCGCATCATGAACAGCCCCCTCCCGGTACAAAGCCACATCCTGATAAACCATCAGAACCTCTTGCATCTTCCGGTCGAAATCCGGGTCACGCCGCTCCAGGTAATAGCGGATCTTGTGCGGCTTGATCTGCCGCTCGTTGAGAATCCGCCAGACGGTACTCTTGCCCGCTTGCGCCAAACGCGGATGGCCGACCTCCTCGGCATGGCTCGAGACAAATTCCGCCAACGCCGAAATCGACCACACTTCCGCTGCCCGTCCATGATCTTTCGGTTTGGTACACGCCAAACTGACGACCCAAGCCTTGGCCTCCTCGCCAATCTCAGGCTCATGCGGGCGATGATAGGCATCCTTCAGGCCAGCCGCCACACCATCGGCCAGGGCTTTGTCGATACACTTGTACACCGTCGAACGTCCGACTCCCACTCGACGCATGACTTCAGTAATCGACCGGTTCTCCACGTACGCCAGGAGAATCTTCGCCCTCTCGGCTTCACGTACCGGCGCCGTTCTCGACCGGGCCAGATCCCCGAGCATCTCCTCTTCCGCCGCCGTCAAGGCCAGTGCCACCCGACTCGTCTTTCCCGACATGACCACACCTCACACACAAACGTCTTGAAATCATGTCAGTATCGCCGAATCTTCATGTCTATTGTTGAAACGAACTACTAGTGGCCCGGATCAAGCGAGAACTCGATCGGCAACAACACCCGAAACGCCCGGCCCCGCAAGGCCTCGGGCAGCGTTGTTGCCGCCGCCGCCTGCTCGATCATCAACATGGCCTGCGTATCGAGCACGGCGCGCCCACTGGACCGCACGAGCGACAGCTCAGGAACATGCCCCCAAGCGCTCATGCTGACTGCAACCTCGGCCGTGCCTTCCCAAAGACTCTCGCGTGCTACCGGAGGATAGCGCTTGAAGCGGCGGGCGGCGATCGCCAGTGCCACGCGATACTGGCGCAGGTCGTCGGCGCTGACGCCATCCCGTGTCGCTACGGTCGGGGCCGCCCCCACCGGCGCCTCGGCGGTCTGCTCTGGAGCAGCCTTGCCCACCGCCGCCGGAGCCATCACGGCAGACGGGACAACGACTCGCGGCGCCGTTACCTGGCGCTGGTGCTCTGTCGATCCATCCGACCGCGCGGTCATCCGGGAAGGTGGCGGCACACCGACCGGCGCCGGCGCCTTTGGCCCCGCCGCGTGCGACGGAATCGTTTGGCTGCGAGTACCGATCACCGCCTCGAGTGGCTTCCCGGCGGGCGCAATGCGCACCGGCAGGCCTGGGTAGACACGAACGAGTAGTACGAGATGCGCCAGCAGCGAGGCGACCACAGCCAGCAGCAGGCGGCGAACGCCTTCACGCCGCATTGCCGTCGCAGTGCGTTGCGGCCACCGGCAAGCGGCGATTGCCTGCCGGAGATTCGCCGGCTCGCCGCTCCCAACGGCCAGAGCCGGTGATAGCCAATCTGGTCTTCAGCATCCGGGGCCGGGCGCACCCCGACCATCGACCTATTTTCCGGCTCGTGCTTCGTCCTCACGTATCTTCTTGCTGAAGAAGGAGGAAAACCAGAACGCCATACCGACCACGAAAAGAATCACGAACAGGCTGAATAGCCCGTAGTCACTCGAAAACAACAAGTCCCAAGCCATCGTCTACCTCCCTGAAAAAATCAGTTACCCGCTGCCGTCACCCTGGATAACGGGGTCCACCGCAGCGCCGATTCTGTTCCCGTCACCCAATCTCCCACCAAGCGCCACTGTCGCTTTTCGTCCTCGAGGCTGACGTGCCAGCGACCACCAGTCAAGGGGGCGAGCGTGCCCACATAGACACCGCCGCCCTCGGCACGCAGGGCCACGTCCTGATCGAAACCCGGGCGCGTCGGATGCGCAATGCGCAGGCTGAGCGCATCCGGCAAGGCCACTCCGGCGTGCAGACGCAGCAGGATCCGGATCCGCCTACCCTCCTCACCAAGCACGAAGTCTGCCGCGACTCCCAGTTCGGCGGCGCGCTGATCACGCTCCGTGCGCCGATTTACCGTCAGGCCCTGCTTGTAGTAGTCGTCCTCCACCAGTCCATCACTGGTCACGACCGCCAGATAGGCGGTGATGACTCCGGCGATGATGACAATTACCGGACCGAGCATCAGCAACCATGGCCATGGCTCGCGGTACCACGGTGCTGCCTTGGCGCTCTGCTCTCGCTTCATGGCAGGAAGAAGCTCGTCTTTTCCCGAACCGCGATCGCGTCGCGATCCTCGGCCCTGACCTCGAAGAAGAGTTCGTTCGACCCCTTCCTGCCGACCCCGGGTTCGACCCGCGCGGAGAGCGCCAGCGTAGTCGAAGACGCCGCCGGAACGTCCACGCTACGATTGCCGACGATATCGACACCCTCGATGCCGCTGACGCCAATCAAGTAACGATGCGGCGAATCGTCAGTGTTCGAGATGTGCAAACGGTACACGTTCTCGATACGCCCATCCTCGGCCTCGCGCGACAGTGTCGAACGGTCGCGCAGGACATCCACCTTGAGCGGCACGCGGTGAGCCAGGCTCCACGCTGTCCCCAGAATGATCGCCAGCAGTATGCTCGTATAGAGAAGCGTTCTGAAGCGCAACAGGTGCGCGAACATCTCGCGCGGGGAGTAATGTTTCTCCAGAGCATTCTCGGTCGAGTAGCGAATCAAGCCACGCGGCGAACCGACCTTGTCCATCACCTGATCGCAGGCGTCGATGCACGCCGCGCAGGCAATGCACTCGAGTTGCAGCCCATTGCGAATGTCAATCCCCGTCGGACACACCTGTACACAGATGCTGCAGTCGACGCAGTCGCCCAACGCCTCCGTCTTCGGCGTGGCACCTTTCCTGCGCAGACCTCGCGGCTCTCCCCGCTCCGGGTCGTAGCTGATGATCAAGGTATCCGGATCGAACATTACCCCCTGGAACCGGGCATAGGGGCACATGTACTTGCAGACCTGCTCGCGCATGAAACCGGCCATCAGGTACAGGAAGGCCGCATAGAAGAAAATCCAGAAAGCCTCCCACGGTCCCAGACTGAAAGAGAGCAACTCGCCAAGGAGTTCCTTGATCGGCGTGAAATAGCCGACAAAGGTGATCCCTGTCCACAACGCAACAACGAGCCAGAGCGAATGCTTGATCAACTTGAGGCGGAACTTGCGCATGCTCATCGGCTGCGCATCGAGCTTGATGCGTGCTGGACGTTCGCCCTCGATCTTGCGCTCGATCCACATCAGTATCTCGGTATACACCGTCTGCGGGCAGGCGTAGCCGCAGAACAGGCGACCACCAATCGCGGTGACAAGAAACAACGCGTACGCGGAAATCACCAGCAGAACGGCCAGGTAGATAACGTCCTGCGGCCAGAACACCAGGCCGAAGATGTAGAACTTGCGTTCAACGATGTGGAAGAGGACTGCCTGCCGACCGCCCCACTCGATCCAGCACAGGCCATAAAACAATGCCTGCGTAAAGAAGACCATCGCCCAGCGCCAGTTGTTGAAGACCCCTGTTACGCTGCGTGCGTGGACGGTTCTGTGCTTTTCGTACAGGCCGTCGATGTTGATGGGAATTGCCTTGGCCTTGTTGCCGGCCGCTTGGTCCATGATTTCAGCTCCGATCCATTTCAGAATTACACCAAACTCTAATATTACATCTTGGCGTGATGCTGATCTTGATCTGAATCAGCCCGGAGTAATTGCAGCGCGCGATTCCCGGCAACACAACGGGCGTGGGGCACCTGGCCGCGACCGCTGGAAAGCTGCGAGAAGGGAATCAGCGACGGAAAAACAACGGAGCGGCGAGGCGCGCCGCTCCGTTGTTGCGGCCTTGTTGCTATTTGCTGCCGGCGCTCAGACTGAGCACATAGGCGGCGAGCACGTGCACCTTGGCCTCACCGAGAAACTCCTTCCAGGCCGGCATCTGGTTCGTCCGACCCTTCGTGATGGTTTCGATGATCGTCGCCTCCGAACTACCGTAGAGCCAAATCTTGTCGGTCAGGTTGGGGGCGCCGACCGCGTGCATGCCCTTGCCATCCTGTCCGTGGCAACCTGAGCATCCCGCCGTATTGAAGGCTTCCTGCCCCTTGGCAACGCGCACCGAATCGGCCGGCAGGCCCGAGAGAGAGCGCACGTAGTTGGCGAGATCCTTGACTGTTTCGGCGCCAAGCTGTGCGTGCGGCGGCATCACCCCCATCCGACCGTTGGTGATTGTTTCGACGATCGCCGCCGGCTCGCCGCCCCACTGCCAGTCATTGTCGGCCAGATTCGGAAAGCCCTTCGAACCCCGTGCGTCGGCACCATGGCACTGCATGCAGTAGGTCAGGTAAAGCCGCTTGCCCGTTTCGTTGCCTTCCTTGTCGCCAGCCAGCGCCTGCAGGTCCATCTTCATATACTTGTCGTACAGGGGCTTCGTCTGCTCGTCGGCCTTGGCGACTTCCTTGGCAAGCTGCCCACTGGACGACCAGCCAAGCATGCCCTGATAGCTGCCCAGCGTCGGGTAGAGCGCGCAGTACACCAGCGAGAAGATAACGGTCAGATAAAAAAGCCACATCCACCACTTCGGCAAGGGATTGTTGTACTCCTCGAGAGTCTCGTCCCAGACGTGACCAGTGGTGTCCACCTTGGCAGGTGGCGGCGTACTCTGCGACCAGAGCATCACACCACAGGCAATGATGCTGAGCAGCACCAACAGAATGACGTACCAGTTCCAGAACTGATTCACAAAATCGTTCATCATGCTTTCCTTTGTTCGATGCGATCCAGGCCGAGTTCAGCCCGATCCGCTGCCTCGTCCGAGAACGGCAGCATCGCCGCCTCTTCGAAGCGCTTCTTGTTGCCCTTCACACCGTAGGCCCACCAGACGATCCCAAGGAAGGTCAGCAGGGAAACGACGGTCACGATGGAGCGCAGATCGTTGATGTCCATGCGCCTACTTCGCGTTCTTCATCTCAAGGCCCATCCCCTGCAGATAGGCGATGAGCGTGTCGAGTTCGCTCTTGCCCTCAAGCTGCTTCTTGGCTCCGGCGATCTCCTCGTCGGTATAGGGGACACCTACGATGCGCAAAGCACGCATCTTGGCCTCGATGCTGTTCGCGTCGGCCGGAGCCTTCTCCAGAAAGGCGAAAGCCGGCATGTTGGACTCCGGCACGACGTCGCGCGGATTGATCAGGTGAGCGCGGTGCCACTCATCGGAATACCGCCCACCAACGCGCGCAAGGTCCGGGCCGGTACGCTTCGAGCCCCACTGGAAGGGATGGTCATAGACGAACTCGCCCGCCACCGAATAATGACCATAACGCTCGGTCTCCGCACGGAACGGACGAATCATCTGCGAATGGCAGAGGAAGCAGCCTTCACGGATATAGACGTCGCGCCCGGTCAGGCGGACCGGATCGTAGGGCTTGAGCCCAGTCACCGGTTCGGTAGTGGATTTCTGGAAGAACAACGGCACGATTTCGACCAGACCACCGACGCTGACCACCAGCAGGGTCAGCAAGACCATCAATCCGACATTGCGCTCAATTGCATCTTGCGTAAGTTTCATTTCATTCCCCTCAGGCGTGGTGTGCAGCAGGTTGCAGCACCAGCGCGTCATCGACCGTACGGCCGCCGGCAATCGTCTTGACCATGTTGTAGGCCATGATCAACATGCCGACCAGGAAGAGAACGCCACCGAGGAAACGAATCGCCCAGAACGGATACGAAGCCTTCACCGATTCGACAAAACTGTAGGTCAGCGTACCGTCCAGATTGACCGCGCGCCACATCAGGCCCTGCATCACACCGGCAATCCACATCGAGGCGATATAGAGAACGACGCCGATCGTCGCCACCCAGAAGTGCACCGTGATCAACTTGACACTGAACATCTCCGGCTTGCCGAACAGACGCGGCAACAGGTAGTAGATCGAACCGATCGAAACCATCGCCACCCAGCCCAAGGCACCCGAATGCACGTGTCCGACCGTCCAGTCCGTGTAGTGGGACAAGGCGTTGACCGTCTTGATCGCCATCATCGGACCTTCGAAGGTCGACATGCCGTAAAAGGACAGCGACGTGATCAGGAACTTGAGGATCGGATCATCGCGCAGCTTGTGCCAAGCGCCCGAGAGCGTCATCACACCGTTGATCATGCCGCCCCACGAGGGAGCAAGGAGAATCAGCGAGAACAGCATGCCCACCGACTGGGTCCAGTCGGGCAACGCGGTGTAGTGCAGATGGTGCGGGCCGGCCCACATGTAGGTGAAGATGAGCGCCCAGAAGTGCACGACCGACAGGCGGTACGAATACACTGGCCGCCCGGCCTGCTTCGGGACGAAGTAATACATCATGCCGAGAAAGCCCGCGGTGAGGAAGAAGCCGACCGCGTTGTGGCCGTACCACCACTGAACCATCGCGTCCTGAACGCCGGCATAGGCCGAGTAGGACTTGGTCAAGGAAACCGGAATCTCGGCGCTGTTGACGACGTGCAGCAAGGCAACGGCAAGGATGAACCCCCCGTAGAACCAATTCGCCACGTAGATGTGACTGACCTTGCGCTTGGCGATGGTGCCGAAAAAAACGACCGCGTAGGCCACCCAGACCACGGTGATCAGGATGTCGATCGGCCACTCGAGTTCGGCGTACTCCTTTCCCGAGGTGAAACCCAGCGGCAGGGTGATGGCGGCCAGGATGATGACCAGTTGCCAGCCCCAGAACGTGAAGGCCGCCAGGCCATCGGAGAAGATCCGCGTGTGACAGGTCCGTTGGACTACATAGTAAGAGGTGGCGAACAAGGCGCTGCCACCGAAGGCAAATATCACCGCGTTCGTGTGCAGGGGACGCAAACGCCCGAAATGCAGCCAGCCCAGATTCAGCTCTGGCCAGACCAGTTGGGCGGCGATGATCACGCCAACCAGCATTCCGACAATCCCCCAGATTACGGTCATCACGGCAAACTGCCGCACCACCTTGTAGTTGTATGTTGACTGAGTTACCGACATGGACTCACCTCTTTCTTGACCAAAAAACCGGCTTTCACCGCCCCGAATGCCCTTGCTGCGACCACTGACTTTGAGGATGGTATTCTAACCCGCGAGGGCTCAATTTGACACAGATCAAGCTCGCCCGCGGTGACGGCACCCTGACTGCGCGCAAAAAAACGGGTGCGTCGAAACGCACCCGAACCCCAACAGAGAAACACCTCACCAGAGCCGAGACCTGCGCGCGGATGCCGCGGCATCGGCGCATTCATTGCGTGAAATTATCGCAGAGCTCAGGGAGAAACTCTTGACCTGAGTCAAGAGCCGCTTCGATTCGTGACCGGAGATCCGTCGCCGGCGTGCTCTGCCTGTGCGTCCGGTGACTTGTCCGGAGCGTCGTCGGCCGGCGATACCGGGCGTGACCTGTCGTCGTCCATCAGGATGCGATAGGCTGGCCCCTCGAGATCGTCAAACTGCCCATTGCGCAGCGACCACCAGAACGCGATACCGATCAGGAAGACCAGAACGACCGAGATCGGAATCAGCAGGTAAAGGGTTTCCATCATCGCTCAGTTCCCTTCCGTTTTCTGCAGCCGTAGCGAGTTTGCGACGACCAGCAAGGAACTCCCGGACATGCCGATACCGGCCATCCACGGTGTGATGAAGCCACTCATGGCCAGCGGCAGCGCTACCAGATTGTAGGCGAAGGACCACATCAGGTTCTGTCGGAGCACACGCAAGGCACGACGGGCGACGAAAACGCCGCGCCGCAGGTGATCGAGGTTCTCCGAGAGCAGAACCAGATCGGCCTGCGTGCGCGCCAACTGCGAGCCCCCACCCATGGCCACCGAGACCTGCGCCTGTGCCAGCACCGGCGCATCGTTCACGCCATCGCCGACCATCGCCACGACGGCGCCGCTCGCCTGCAGGCGGCGCACGTAATCGCGCTTGGCCTGTGGTGACGCCTCCGCCTGCACCTCATCTATCCCCAGCGCCAGCGCGACGCGACGGGCAGCCGGCGCCGCGTCACCGGTGAGCAAGGTCACCTGCTGGCCGGACGCCTGCAGCGCGGCGACCATCACGGCTGCCTCCGGTCGCAGATCGTCGCCGATGCGAAACAGCGCGACCCAGCCTGCCTCGTCGCCAAGAGCGATCACCGTATCGCCAACGGCAAGCATCGCCTGTCCCGCTTCCGGCAAGGATTTTCCGTGCAAGGCCTGTACATAGTCGGGTCGGCCAAGGCGAACGCCACGACCACCATGGAGCCCGCTTATTCCGCAGCCCGGCTCATTGATCAGTGAGGTGACAGCCGGTCGATCATCACCGATGGCCGCGTCCCGCAAGGCGGCACCGATCGGATGCTCCGATGCCTGCTCGAGAGCGGCCGCCAGTGCCAGACTCTCGTTCGGGTCGAGTGCGCCGAGCGGCAGCACGGCAAGCAACTGCATACGGCCGCTGGTAAGCGTACCGGTCTTGTCGAAAACGAAGTGAGTGGCGCGTGCCAGCGTCTCGACCGCATGGCTACGCGTCACCAGCAGGCCGGCCTTCGCCATCGCCCCGCTGGCCACGGTGAGTGCCACCGGCGTCGCCAGTGACAAGGCGCAGGGGCAGGTGACGACCAGAACCGACACCGTGATCCAGAGCGCCTGCCCGGGATCGATGAACGACCAGCTAACGGCCACCGCCGCCGCCAGGATCAGAAGAGCAATGATGAAGCGGCCGGCGATCCGGTCAGCGAGTTCGACGATCCGCGGCTTCTCGCCCGCCGCACGCTCCATGAGGCGGACGATCGCCGACAGTCGCGTTCCCTCGCCAACCTGCACGACCTGGACCAGCAATGGACTTTCGATGTTGACGGAGCCGCCGGTAACCGCCGCTCCCGGGCGCTTGCTGACCGGCGCGCTCTCGCCGGTCAGCAGGGCCTCGTTGGTGCAGCTCTCCCCCTCAAGCACCTCTCCGTCGGCCGGGATAGTCTCGCCGGGCCGCACCACAACGACGTCGCCACGGCGCAGGTCGGCGGCCATGACCTGCTCGATCTCGCGGCTGGCCGGATACGCAGGCACGCGCTCGGCAACTGCCGGCATCAATCGGGCCAACGCTTCGGTGACGCTGACGGCGCGTTGGCGCGCCGTCATTTCCAGGAAGCGGCCGCTGAGCAGGAAGAAAACGAACATCGTCACCGAATCGAAATAGACCTCGCCACCGCCGACAAGGGTCGCCCACACGCTGGCCGCAAAGGCGGCGCCGATTCCCAGAGCAACCGGCACATCCATGCCGACACGGCGCAGCCGCAAGTCGCGCCACGCATTGCCGAAGAACGGCGCCGCCGAATAGAAGATTACCGGCAGCGTCAGCGCCAGGCTCGCCCAGCGCATCAACTGCTCGACCTCCGGCGTCATTTCGCCGGCGCCCGCCAGATACACCGGCACCGCGTACATCATCACCTGCATCATGCCGAAGCCGGCGACAAAAACCCGCCAGAGCGCGCTCCGCCGCTCCCGGCGCGCCAGAGCCTCGCTGCGTGCCGCATCGTACGGGTAGGCGCGATAGCCGATCGCAGCGATCGCCGCCAGGATGTCGGACAGCTTGATGCGCCGCTCGTCCCAGCGCACGCGGGCACGCCGCGTCGCATAGTTGATGTCCACCGCAGTGACCCCGGCGAGTTGCGACAGATGCTGCTCGTTGAGCCAGATGCAGGCGGAACAGGTGATCCCTTCGAGGATCAATGCCGCCTCGCGCTCGCTGCCACCCTCCCCGACGAGACGCACGAAGCTCTTCTGGAAATCCGCGTGATCGTACAGTTGCAGGCGATCGACAATCGCCGGAAGCGCCTCGCGCGGCGAGTCCGGCAGAGCGTCACGATTTCGGTAGTACTCCGCCAATCCATTCGCGACGATCGCCTGCGCCACCGCCTGACAACCGCCACAGCACATCGCACGTGGCTTGCCGTCGATACTCACCGCGAGATCGACGCCGTTCGGTACCGCCTGACCGCAATGGTAGCAATTGTCGATGTTCATCGCTGGAGCATACAGGGAAAACGCAAGATGCCGACTGGTCCCTGCTGAGCCAGACGGCACAGCAAGCGCAGGGAAGGTGTTGTCCGCGGCGCCATCTGAACACGCCCGCAGCCTCGGCAGAAGGTCGGGACGCGCGCGACACCGGTCGGCACCGCACAAAGCCGGTTATAATCGCATGTTTTGTCCGTCCCCTCTACCCTCCGATGCTCGTCTATCGCGGTTTTGCACAGACAGCGCCCAGTGCCACAGTACTCACCATAGGCAACTTCGATGGCGTACATCTCGGCCATCGGGCGTTGCTCGCGCGCCTGACGGCCGCTGCAGCCAAGGCCGGCCTGCCGGCCGCAGTCCTCACGTTCGAGCCGCACCCGCGCGAATTCTTCGCTCCGCATTCGCCGCCATCGCGCCTCTCCACGTTGCGTGAAAAGCTGGAACTGATCGCTGACGACGGAGTCGATCTGGCATACGTCTGCCACTTCAACGCCCGCTTCGCGGCCTTCGCCCCGGAGGAATTCATCGAACGTGTGCTGGTCGGTGCCCTGCGCGTACGCCATCTGATCGTCGGCGACGACTTTCGTTTCGGTGCCCGACGCGCCGGCAACTTCGCCCTGCTGCGCGAGGCCGGTGCCCACCTTGGCTTTCAGGTCGAAGCCATGGAGAGCGTGACGCTCAACGGCGAGCGTGCTTCAAGCTCGGCGGTTCGTGACGCACTCCAGGAAGGCCGGCTCGAACACGCCGCCCGCCTGCTCGGCCGGCCTTACTCGATCGACGGCCGCGTCGTGCACGGCGACAAGATCGGCCGTCAACTGGGGTTCGCGACGGCCAACATCCGCATCAAGCACGAGCGCCCACCGCTGCAAGGAGTGTTCGCGGTCGAAGTCAAGGGACTGCCCGGTGGACCGCACCGCGGCGCCGCCAACCTCGGCTACCGCCCGAGCGCCAATCAGGTTGTGCGCCCACTGCTCGAGGTGCACCTGTTCGATTTCTCTGCCGACATTTATGGCGCCCATCTGAACGTCCGCTTCCTGCACAAGCTGCGCGACGAAGTGAAGTTTCCCGACTTCAACGCCCTGAAAGCGCAGATCGCCAGCGACGTCGAAGCGGCGAAAGCCTACTTCCAGTTGTGAGAACCGCCATGGCCGACTACAAGAAAACCCTCAATCTGACTGACACGCCATTTCCCATGCGCGGAGACCTCGCCAGACGCGAACCGCGCTGGGTTGCCGCCTGGCAGGAGAGCAACGTCTACGAGAGTATCCGCGCGGCCTCGCAAGGCCGCCCGCGTTTCGTTCTCCACGACGGTCCGCCCTACGCCAATGGCGACATTCACATCGGCCACGCGGTCAACAAAATCCTCAAGGACATCATCGTTCGTTCGAAGACGCTGGCCGGTTTCGACGCGCCCTACGTCCCGGGGTGGGATTGTCACGGCCTGCCGATCGAACACCAGATCGAGAAGCGGCACGGCAAGCACGTCCCCGCCGACCGTGTGCGTGAGCTGTGCCGCGCTTTCGCCGCCGAGCAGATCGAGCGTCAGAAGAAGGACTTCATCCGCCTCGGTGTCCTCGGTGACTGGGGACGGCCCTACCTGACGATGGATTTCCGGACGGAGGCCAACGAAATCCGCACGCTGGGCAGGATTCTGGACAAAGGCTACCTCTACCAGGGCCTCAAACCCGTCAACTGGTGCCTCGATTGCCGTTCGGCACTCGCCGAAGCCGAGGTCGAGTACGAAGACAAGAGTTCGGTGGCCATCGACGTCGCCTTCGAGGTGCATCCCAATCACGCCGACAAGCTGGCCAGGGCGTTCGGCCTGACGCACCTGCGCGGCCCGGCCTTCGCCGTGATCTGGACCACTACCCCCTGGACCTTGCCGGCCAACGAGGCGGTCAGTGCCCATCCCGACTTCGACTACGACCTGGTCGACACCGCGAAAGGCGCGCTGATCCTCGTTCGCGAGTTGACCGAAGCGTGCCTGCAGCGTTACGCACTGACGGGTCGGGTACTCGGTTCGGCGAAAGGTGGCGCGCTCGAACATGTCCTGCTCAAGCATCCCTTTCAAGCGCGCGATGTGGCGATCATCTGCGGCCGCCATGTAACGCTCGAGGCGGGAACGGGACTGGTGCACACGGCGCCGGCGCATGGCACCGACGACTACCTGATCGGCAAGATCTACGGTCTGCCGGTCAACAACCCGGTCGGCGACGACGGCACTTTCGTCACCGGGACGCCGGCGCTGACCGTCGGCGAACTCGCCGGACGAAGCGTCTGGGACGCCAACCCGCTGGTCGTCGAGGAACTCGCGGCGAGCGGCCACCTGCTCAACACCGAGAAGATCCAGCACAGCTACCCGCATTGCTGGCGGCACAAGACGCCGATCATCTTTCGCGCCACGACGCAGTGGTTCGTCGGCATGGAGCAGCGTGCGACCTCGCCAGACGACGTGCCGACACCCACCAATGACGAGGCACCCAGCTTGCGCTGGTGCGCCGAACGGGCGGTAGACGAAACGCAGTTCTTCCCGACCTGGGGCCGTGCGCGCCTCGAAGCGATGATCAGGACTCGCCCCGACTGGTGCGTCTCGCGCCAGCGCAACTGGGGAGTTCCACTCCCCTTCTTCCTGCATCGCGAAACCGCGGCCCTGCATCCGCGCACCCCGGAGCTGATCGAGGCCGTCGCCAAGCGCGTCGAAGTGGCCGGCATCGAAGCCTGGTTCGCCCTCGAGGCGAGCGAACTACTCGGCGCCGATGCCGAGCACTACCGCAAGATGAGCGACACGCTCGACGTCTGGTTCGACTCGGGCGCCACACACGCAAGCGTCCTGCGCGGCTCGCACCGCGACGAACTGGCGTATCCGGCCGATCTCTATCTCGAAGGTTCGGACCAGCATCGCGGCTGGTTCCAGAGCTCCCTGTTGATCGGCTGCGCCATGGACGGCCGTGCCCCATACAAGGCACTGCTGACGCACGGCTTCGTGGTCGACGGCAAGGGCCTGAAGATGTCGAAGTCCAAGGGCAACGTGATTGCCCCGCAGAAGATTGCCGACACGCTCGGCGCCGATATTCTCCGTCTGTGGGTGGCGGCTACCGACTACTCGGGCGAGTTGTCGATCTCCGACGAGATTCTCAAGCGCGTCGTCGAAGCCTACCGCCGGATCCGCAATACGCTGCGCTTCCTGCTTGCCAACACGGCCGACTTCGACGCGACGCGCGACATGCTCGAAGTCGAGCACTGGCTGGAAATCGACCGTTATGCACTGGCCATGACACGGCAACTGCAGGCGCAATGCGAAGCCGACTACGACAGGTTCGAGTTCCACCGCGTCGTCCAGTCGCTGCAGACCTTCTGTTCCGAGGATCTCGGCGGCTTCTACCTCGACATCCTCAAGGACCGGCTGTACACCACAGCGGCCGCTTCCACCGCACGCCGCTCGGCGCAGAGCGCGCTTTGGCACATCCTGCAATGCTTCATCAAGTTGATGGCGCCGATTCTCTGCTTCACCGCCGAGGAGATCTGGCAACTGCAGAGTGACGACAGCGGAGAGTCGATCATGTTGCAGACCTGGCAGCCGCTACCGGAGCCGGCCGGTGAAGGCGATCTACTCGACAAATGGCGCAAGATTCGCGGCTATCGTGCGGAGGTCATGCGAGCACTCGAGGATCTCCGCATCGCCGGCCAGATCGGCTCGTCGCTGCAGGCCGAGGTTCGCCTGCATTGCGGCGGCGAGAAGCACCGCATCCTGGCGTCGCTCGCTGACGACCTGCGCTTTGTCCTCATCTGCTCGCGGACGGTGCTCGTCGATGACGCCCACGAGCAACTGTTCTGCGCCGCGCTGCCGCACGCCAAGTGCGAGCGCTGCTGGCACGTACGCGACGACATCGGCGCACACCCCGACCATCCCGGCCTCTGCCAGCGCTGTATCAGCAACCTCTACGGGGAGGGTGAAACGCGTGCCTTCGCGTAAGGTCGACCGCTGGCTCTGGCTGGCCGGCATCGTCATCGTTCTCGACCAGCTGAGCAAGTGGCTGGTGCTTGCCTCGATGCAACCTGGCGAGACGATCTACGTCGCTCCCTTCTTCAACTGGGTGCTGACCTTCAACCCCGGCGCCGCGTTCAGCTTCCTGTCCGACGCCGGCGGCTGGCAGCGCTGGTTCTTCACCATCCTGGCACTCGGCGTCGCGGCGTGGATCGTCAGTATCCTGCCCCGGCACAGTGCGGAGTTCCGACTTTCGCTGGCGCTGACACTGATCCTCGGCGGCGCGCTTGGCAACGTCATCGACCGCCTGCGCTTCGGCGCCGTGGTCGACTTCATTCAATGGCATGCCGCCGGCTTCTACTGGCCGGCCTTCAACGTGGCCGACTCGGCGATCTGCATAGGCGCCGTGTTGATGGCCTGGGACCAGTTCGCCGCCAGACCTGCCCGGCACGATCTCGGTCGCCCTGGCGCGGGGGAACAGTCGTGAGCCGCCACCGCCCCGGCCCCCGGTTCATTGCGGTACGGAGAAGCGCATGACGCCTGCCCCCACCGGCAACCCCGCGACGGTCGCCGCCGACAGCTACCTGACCTTGCACTACCGCCTTGCCGACCTCGATGGTACCGAGCATGTCAGCACCTTCGACCTGTCCCCGGCGACCCTGCAGATGGGCAGCGGTCAACTCGCCGAAACACTCGAAGGCTGCCTCATCGGACTGGCGACCGGCGAACGCCATGTCTTCGAACTGGCCGCGGACAAGGCCTTTGGCCCGCACAACCCACGGCTCGTCGAACGCATCGCGCGTAGCGCCCTGCCTCCGGAAATCGACCTCGAGGTCAACTCGCTGATCGAGTTCAGCTCACCCGGCAGCACCGGCGGCTTCGCCGGCTTCCTGCGCGAGCTCAGCGAGACCAGTGCCCTCTTCGACTTCAACCATCCGCTTGCCGGCAAGCCGGTCCGCTTCGAGGTCGAAGTCATCGCCATCATGTGAAGGCCAGCCCATGCAAATACTTCTCGCCAACCCGCGCGGCTTCTGCGCCGGCGTCGAACGGGCCATCGCCATCGTCGAGCGTGCCATCGAAACACAGGGCGCACCGATCTACGTGCGCCACGAGGTCGTGCACAACCAGTTCGTCTGCGACAATCTGCGCGCCAAGGGCGCCATCTTCGTCAGCGAACTTGCCGAGGTGCCTGCCGGCAGCACCGTGATCTTCAGCGCCCACGGCGTCTCCAAGAACGTGCAAGACGAGGCGACCGCGCGCGGCCTGAAGGTCTTTGACGCTACCTGCCCGCTGGTCACCAAGGTGCACGTCGAAGTCGCCCGAATGCGCAAGGACGGCCGCGAGATCGTGATGATCGGCCACAGGGGGCATCCGGAAGTCGAGGGAACCATGGGTCAGAGCGCCGAGGGCATGTATCTCGTCGAGACCGTTGCCGACGCCAGGCACCTCATCGTCAGGTCCCCTGCCCGGTTAGCCTACGTCACCCAGACCACGCTGTCGGTGGACGACGCGGCGCAGGTGGTCGCGGCCTTGAAGGAGAGGTTTCCTCAAATCATCGGCCCAAAGAAGGATGACATCTGCTACGCCACCCAGAACCGCCAGGACGCGGTCAAGGAACTGGCCAGGCACAGCGATGTCGTGCTCGTCGTCGGCAGCCAGTCAAGCTCCAACTCGAACCGGCTGCGCGAAGTCGCCGAGCTGATCGGCGCCCGCGCCTACCTCGTCGATCGGGCCGAGGAGATCGACCCGGCCTGGATTGCAGGCGCGACCCGCGTTGGCGTCACTGCCGGCGCCTCGGCACCGGAGATCCTGGTCGAAAACGTGGCTAATCGCCTGTCGGGCGGCGACAGCAGGCAAGTCGCCCAACTTGATGGCGCCGAGGAAAACGTGACCTTCGCCCTGCCGCGCGAACTGCAGCCCTGACCGTCGGCGGACGGCCGGCCGAACGCCGGCCGTGATACCAAAGGCGTAGAAAGCCCGACAAGCCTGAGGGGTATCCGGCGGAGGCACTGCCGGCCGCCTCAGCACACCCGGCTGGGTCACGCACGCAGCCTGCCCGGGTTATGATTCCGCCCGATGGATAACCTGTTCGCCAGACTGCCGCCGTCCAGCGCGCCCGAGGAGGAGTTCCGGCAATTGCTGGCTCAGCCGGGTCTCCGGATCGAACGTATCGTCTCCACGGGTCAGGCCAGTCCGCCGGGCTTCTGGTACGACCAGCCGCAGGGCGAATGGGTGCTGCTCGTCCAGGGAGAAGCCGGCCTGCGTTTCGCGGATGAGCCGCAAGCCCGCCACCTGAAGGCCGGCGACTACGTCGACATCGCACCGCATCGTCGGCACCGCGTGGACTGGACCAGCGACGATCCGGTAACGGTCTGGCTTGCCGTTCACTACCAATTGCCACCGGTCGCCGGCTGAGCCCGCGCATGCGCTTGCGGCCAGCGACCCTCGCGAACGGTCAGCGCTTCCGCGTGGCGGCCGCTGACCTCGGCATCCGGGTCGCTGCGCTCGCTGTCGGACGCCGCTGCGCTTGCGGATCGCGCGCCACGCGTGCGGCAAGCCCGGTCCCCGGTGGCTGAAACGCGGGAATCAGTTGCTTCTTGCCGCTGCCGATGAGATCGGCCCGTCCCATCTGCCTGAGCGCTTCCCGCAGCAGCGGCCAGTTGTTGGGGTCGTGATAACGCAGGAAAGCCTTGTGCAGGCGGCGCTGCCGGCCCGTGCGGACGGTCTCGACCGTCTCGGAAGCGCGGCCGACCTTCTTCAGCGGATTCCTGCGCGTGTGATACATCGCCGTGGCAATCGCCATCGGCGTCGGCAGAAACGTCTGCACCTGATCGAGACGAAAACCGTTGCGCTTGAGCCACAGCGCCAGATTGAGCATGTCCTCGTCGGTCGTTCCGGGATGCGCGGCGATGAAGTACGGGATCAGGTATTGTTCCTTGCCCGCTTCTTTCGAGAACTTCTCGAACATCGCCTTGAACTGGTCGTAGGAACCCATGCCGGGTTTCATCATGTGCGCCAGTGGCCCGTCCTCGGTATGCTCGGGAGCGATCTTGAGGTAGCCACCGACGTGATGGGTGACCAACTCCTTGACATACTGGGGATCGCGCACTGCCAGGTCGTAGCGCAGGCCCGAACTGATCAGCACCTTCTTCACCCCCGGCAGTGCCCGCGCCTTGCGGTAGAGCTGGACCAACGGCGTATGGTCGGTATTCAGGTTCTCGCAGATGCCCGGGAAGACGCACGACAGGCGCCGGCACGAGGACTCGATCGTTGGGTCCTTGCACGCCAGGCGATACATGTTGGCCGTCGGGCCACCGAGATCCGAAATGACGCCGGTGAAGCCCGGCGTCTTGTCGCGGATTTCCTCGATCTCGTGCAGGATCGACTGCTCGGAGCGGCTCTGGATGATTCGCCCCTCGTGCTCGGTGATCGAGCAGAAAGTGCAGCCGCCGAAGCAGCCGCGCATGATGTTGACCGAGAAGCGGATCATCTCGAAGGCCGGAATCTTCGCTTCGCCGTACGATGGATGCGGCCGGCGCTGGAAGGGCGCGGCGAAGACGCCGTCCATTTCCGGCGTGCTGAGCGGGATCGGCGGCGGGTTGAGCCAGACGTCGCGCTCGCCGTGCGCCTGGATCAGCGCCCGCGCATTGCCGGGGTTGGACTCGATGTGGAAGGTGCGCGAAGCGTGCGCATAGAGCACGGGGTCGGCGGCAACCTGCTCGTAGGCAGGCAGGCGAATCGCCGTGCGCGCCCGGTCCAGCCTGGGCATCCGTTGATGCGACTGGAACTCGACGCGAATCACCTGCGCTCGCGCCTCGCCCTGCCGCGCCTGCGGGCTCGCCGGCGGCGCACCACAGGCCGCCTCCTTGCCAATCTCGGCGGTCATCGCATAGGGATCCGGGTGGCGGACCAGCGGCCCGGGCGTATCGACCGCGGAAGAATCGATTTCGGCCCAGCCGCTGTCGGGCAGCCAGCCGCGCGCGACCATGAACGCCGTCCCGCGCAGGTCGCGGATGTCGGCGATCCTTTCGCCGGCGGCAAGACGGTGCGCGAGCTCGACGACGGCCCGCTCGGCACTGCCGAAGATCAGGAGATCGGCTTTCGAATCGGGCAACACCGAGCGGCGAACCTTGTCCGACCAGTAGTCATAATGCGCAATCCGCCGCAGGCTGGCTTCGATCGAACCGATCACCACATTGGCGCCGGGAAAAGCCTCCCGGCAGCGCTGCGCGTAGACGACGACGGCACGATCGGGTCGTTTGTTCGGCTCGCCGTTGGGTGTGTAGGCATCGTCGGAACGCGGCTTGCGATCGGCCGTGTAGCGATTCACCATCGAATCCATGTTGCCGGCGGTGACGCCGAAGAACAGGTTCGGCCTGCCGAGCGTCCGGAAGTCCTTCGCCGACAGCCAGTCAGGCTGGCTGATGATGCCGACGCGAAAACCCTGTGCCTCGAGCAGTCGCCCGACCAGCGCCATGCCGAAGCTCGGGTGATCGATGTAGGCGTCGCCGGTGACCAGGATGATGTCGCAGGAGTCCCAGCCCAGTTCATCCATTTCGGCACGCGACATCGGCAGAAACGGCGCGATGCCGAAGCGATTGGCCCAGTACTTGCGGTACGAGAAGAGATTCCTGGGGACCCCGGGGCACGCCCTGCTGCTCTGTGTATTCATGGGGTCGGGATTCTACAGGAAGCGCCGAGGCCGCCCGGCCACCCCGCGAATGTCGTCAGGGCAATCGCCGCGATGCCAAGCTCGTCGACCCTCGAAAACAGAGACCGTAGCCCGGATGGAGTGCAACGGAATCCGGGGAGCAAGGCGGTGCGCGAGGCCATCCTTCCCTGGATTCCGTTGCACTCCATCCAGGCTACGCCTACGCCCCTACGTCCCTTGCCGGGGCAGATTGCTGCACTGCAGCTTGCCACGAGCGGAATCTGTCTGTATGGTCGCGGCCTGCAACATATATCGTATACGATATTCGGATCTGCCATTGACGATGCCCTCGGCCCTTGAACTGATCTCCGCCCAGAAGGTGCCACGCCTCAGCGCGTCGGATCATGTCGCACAGACGCTCAAGAAGGCGATCGTCGACGGCCTCCTGCCGGCCGGGGAAGTGCTCCGGCAGGACGAGATCGCTGGCCATTTCCATGTCAGCAAGATCCCGGTTCGCGAAGCGCTCAAGCACCTCGAGGCAAAAGGCCTGGTGACCTTTCTGCGCAACCGGGGCGCCGTCGTCGCCTCGCTTTCGGCGGACGAGATCGACGAGTACATGGAGATTCGGGCGATGCTCGAGGCCCGCGCGGCGCGCCTGTCCGTACCGCTGATCAGCGAGCAGACGATCGAAGTGGCACGCCAGCATCTCGACGCCTTCGGACAGGCCACCGACGCCGGTCGCTGGGGCGAGTTGAACTGGCTGTTCCATTCGACGCTCTACGCAGCGGCGGGACGACCGATCCTGCTCGCCGAAATCCGCTCCCTCTACAACAAGGTCGAGCGCTATGTGCGGGCGCTCCTGTCCGTTACCACCGAAATGCCCAAGACCCAGCACGAACATACCGAGATCCTCGGTGCGTTTGTCCGCCGGGACCCCGACGCGGCGGCAGAACTCACTCGGGCACACGTGCTCGATGCGGGTGCGTCACTTGTCAGTTACCTTAACGACCACCGTAGCAAAGGAGGAAACAAATGAGCAAACGTATCCTGGCAGCCGGCTTCAGCCTGCTCGCCCTGGCCGCAGCCAACGCCTGGGCCGATCATCCCGTGGCCATCGCCGGACCGATGACCGGCCAGTACGCCTCGGCGGGCGACCAGATCAAGAAGGGCGCCGAGATGGCCATCACCGACATCAACGCCAAGGGTGGCGTGCTCGGCCAGAAGTTGAAACTCGAAATCGGTGACGACGCCTGCGATCCGAAGCAGGCCGTCGCGGTTGCCAACACGATGGTGAACAAGAAGATCGTGTTCATGCACGGCCACTGGTGTTCGTCATCGACGATCCCGGCGTCCGACGTGTACAACGAGGCGCAGATCCCGATGGTCACCGTGTCGACCAACCCGAAGGTCACCGACCGCGGCCTGAAGAACATTTTCGCCATCGCCGGTCGTGACGACCAGCAGGGACAAGTGGCCGGCGCCTACCTCGCCGAGAACTTCAAGGGCAAGAAGATTGCCGTCGTCGACGACAAGAGCGCTTACGGCAAGGGTCTCGCCGACGAAGTCGCCAAGGCGATGGAGGCCAAGGGCGCCAAGCCGGCGCTGCGCGAGTCGATCACCGCCGGTGAGAAGGATTACTCCGGCCTGGTCAGCAAGCTCAAGTCGGCCCGCGTCGAAGTGATGGCCTTCGGCGGCTACCACACGGAAGTCGCGCTGATCCTGCGCCAGGCGCAGCAGGCCGGGCTGAAGCTCACGATCATGGGCGGCGACACGATGTCCAACTCCGAACTGGCGACCGCCGCCGGCGCGCAGGCCAACAACGTGCTGTTCACCTTCGGCCCGGACGCCCGCAAGAACCCGAGCGCCGCCGCGGTGGTGAAGAAGTTCCACGATGCCAAGATCGAGCCGGAAGGCTACGTCCTCTACGCCTATGCCGCCTTCCAGCTCTTCGATCAGGCCGCCGTCAAGGCCAAGAGCACGAAGTACGGCGACCTCGAAAAAGCGCTGCGCAGCGGCACCTTCGACACCGTCATCGGCAAGATCTCGTTCGACGCCAATGGCAACAGCTCGGCTCCCGCCTTCGTTGTGTACCAGTGGAAGGACGGCAAGTACGACTACGTGAAGAAGTAGTCGCCGGGCACACCGGGCGGCAGGCGTCGCCCGGTGTGCCCACGACCGCGAAGTCCTGTCCGCCAGCGGACGAACATTTCAAGTACCCTGCGCGACACCCCGTGTCGACGCCCATTCGGATTGGAAGGCAGCATGAACGTCGCCAATACCCATGCCTTACGCCAACGTCTGCGGGATTATCACCGAATCGACGAAGCCGCGGTCGTCGATGACCTGATCGATCTGGCCCGCTTCAGCCATGCCGAACAGGAGGGAGTCCAGCAACGCGCCACTCCGCTGGTACAGACGGTGCGTGACAGCCGCCTGAATACCGGCGGCATCGACGCCTTCCTAGTCACCTACGACCTCTCGTCACGCGAAGGTGTTGTCCTGATGTGCCTCGCCGAAGCGTTGCTGCGCATTCCGGACGCGGAGACCGTCGATCGCCTGATTCGCGACAAGATCGGCAGCACCGAGTGGGAAAAGCGCCTCGGCGCCTCGCACAGCACCTTCGTCAACGCCGGCACCTGGGCGCTGATGCTCACTGGCCGCATCGTCAATCTCGACAACGACGACCGCAACCTGCGCGGCACCTTCAAGCGCCTGGTCGCGCGCGCCGGTGAACCGGTCATCCGCCAGGCGGTAACCACCGCGATGCGCATCCTCGGCAAGCAGTTCGTGATGGGACGCGACATCCACGAGGCGCTCGAGCGTGCGCGCAGCGCCGAGGAGGCCGGCTACCGCCACTCCTACGACATGCTCGGCGAATCGGCCCGCACCGGTGCCGACGCGCTGCGCTATTTCGAGTCCTACAGCAAGGCCATCGCCGCCATCGGCAAGGCAGCGACCGGCCGGCCAGCTTTCGACGCGCCGTCGATCTCGATCAAGCTCTCGGCGCTGCACCCACGCTATGAAGTCGCCAACGAGGCGCGCGTTCGCCACGAACTGCTGCCGGCGGTGAAGGCGCTGGCGCTGCGCGCCAAGGCGCGCAACGTCGGCTTCACGATCGACGCCGAGGAAGCCGATCGGCTGGAACTATCGCTCGACCTGATCGAGGCGCTGGCCATCGACCCCGAACTTGCCGGCTGGAACGGCCTCGGGCTCGCCGTCCAGGCCTACCAAAAACGCGCGCTGCCGGTCATCGACTGGCTCGCCGACCTGGCGCACCGCGCCAACCGGCGACTTATGGTCCGCCTGTGCAAAGGCGCCTATTGGGACGCCGAAATCAAGATGGCGCAGGAGCGCGGACTCTCCGACTACCCCGTGTTTACGCGCAAGGTGTCGAGCGACGTCTCGTACCTGGCCTGCGCCAGACGCCTCTTCGCCGACCCGGCGGCTTTCTACCCGGCGTTCGCCACGCACAACGCGCACACGCTGGCCGCCGTTGCCGAGATCGCCGTCAGCGCCGGCGGCAGCGACGAATGGGAGTACCAACGGCTGCACGGAATGGGCGAAGAGCTGTACGACCAGATCGTCGGCGAGAACAAGTGGGGCCGCGCCTGCCGCGTCTACGCACCTGTCGGCAGTCACGAAGATCTGCTCAGCTACCTGGTGCGCCGACTACTCGAGAACGGCGCCAACTCGTCGTTCGTCAATCGCATTGCCGACGCCACGCTGCCGATCGCCGCGCTGATCGCCGACCCCGTTGAAAGAGCAGCCGCGCTGGCCAGCAAACGTCAGGCGCGCATTCCCCTGCCGCGCGACCTCTTCGGTGCCGAACGCGCCAACAGCGAAGGACTGGACATGAACGACAAACCTATTCTCGAAGACCTGCGCAGCGCCATCATGGAGAGCGCCCGCGTCAGTTACGTCGCCGCACCGTTGATCGGCGGCAAGCCGCGCGGCGGCGCCGGCAAGCCGGTGCTGTCGCCCGCCGATCAGCGCGAAGTCGTCGGTCAGGTGATCGAGGCCAGCATCGCCGACGTCGGCGACGCCATGGCCACCGCGCAGGCGGCCTTCCCGGCCTGGGAAGGCACCCCCGCAAGTGAGCGAGCGGCCGCGCTGGACAGCGCCGCCGAGCGCATGCAGGGGCGCTTGCCGGAACTGGTCGCGCTGATCGTCCGCGAAGGTGGCCGGACGCAGGCCGACGCCGTCTCCGAGGTGCGCGAAGCCATCGATTTCTGTCGTTACTACGCCGCACAGGCGCGTGAGAAATTCTCCGAGCCGATCCTCCTGCCTGGTCCCACCGGCGAGCGCAACAGTCTGTCGCTGCACGGCCGCGGGGTCTTCGTCTGCATCAGCCCATGGAATTTTCCGCTGGCCATCTTCGTCGGCCAGATCGCCGCGGCGCTGGCCGCCGGCAACTGTGTGGTCGCCAAGCCGGCCGAGCAAACGCCCCTGGTCGCCGCGCTGGCGGTCGACCTGCTGCACATGGCCGGCATCCCCGCCGCTGCGCTGGCCTTTCTGCCCGGCGACGGCCGCATCGGCGCGGCGATGGTCGCCGCCCGCGAGTGTGCTGGCGTCGCTTTCACCGGATCGACCGAGGTCGCCCGCATCATCGCGCGCAGCCTGGCTGACAAGGATGGCCCGATCGTGCCGCTGATCGCCGAAACCGGCGGGCAGAACGCGCTGATCGCCGATTCGTCGGCGCTGCCCGAACAGATCGTCCGCGATGTCGTGGCCTCGGCGTTCAATTCGGCCGGACAACGCTGCTCGGCGCTGCGCGTGCTCTTCATCCAGTCCGACATCGCCGACAAGGTCGAGGAGATGCTCGCCGGAGCGATGCAGGAGCTGCGCGTCGGCACCCCGAGCGAGATCGCCACCGATGTCGGCCCGGTCATCGACGAGGCCGCGCGCGGCATCCTGGCAGCGCACTCCCGCTGGCTCGACAGCTTTGCGACGTCTATCCACACCTGTTCGCTCGACGAGCAGGCGACCGCGCACGGCACCTTCTTCGCGCCGCGTGCCTACGAGATCGACAGCCTGTCGCGACTCGAACGCGAAGTCTTCGGGCCCATCCTGCACATCATTCGCTGGCGGGCGGAGGATCTCGATCAGGTATGCGACACCATCGCCAACACCGGCTACGGCCTGACGCTCGGCATCCACAGCCGCATCGACGAAACGATCAGGCGCATCACCAGCCGCCTGCACGTCGGCAATACCTACGTCAACCGCAACGTCATCGGCGCCGTCGTCGGCGTCCAGCCTTTCGGCGGCGAGGGGCTTTCCGGTACCGGTCCGAAGGCCGGCGGGCCGCACTATCTGTATCGTTTCGCCAGCGAGCGCACGCTCTCGGTCGACACCACGGCAGCCGGGGGCAATGCCGGGCTGATGGCGCTCGACGCAGGCGACTGAGGGAGATCCGGGAGTAGAATGCTGCCGCAGTTTCACATTCTCACCAACGACTGAAGAGCAGCGCTCATGGAGCTCGCAGGAAAACGCATCGTCCTCGGCATCACCGGCGGCATCGCCGCGTACAAGGCCGCCGAACTGGTCCGGCTGCTGATCAAGGAAGGCGCCTCGGTGCACGTCGTGATGAGCGAGGCGGCGACGCATTTCGTCACGCCGGTCACCTTCCAGGCACTCTCCGGAAAACTCGTGTTCACCGACCAGTGGGACCCGCGGGTGGCCAACAACATGGCGCACATCGACCTGTCGCGTGAAGCCGACGCGCTACTGGTCGCGCCGGCCTCGGCCGACTTTCTCGCCAAACTGGCGGGCGGCCTGGCCGATGATCTGCTGACGACGCTGGTCCTGGCGCGTGACTGCCCACTACTGGTCGCTCCGGCCATGAACCGCCAGATGTGGGAGAACCCGGCGACGCGGCGCAACATCGCCGTCTTGCGCAGCGACGGCGTCAGTGTCATCGGTCCGGCCTGTGGCGACCAGGCTTGCGGCGAGACCGGTCCCGGCCGCATGCTCGAGCCCGAGGAAATCGTCGACGAAACGATCGCCCACTTCCAGCCGCAGCTGCTGGCCGGCAAGCGCCTGCTGCTGACCGCCGGGCCGACCTTCGAGGCGATCGACCCGGTGCGCGGCATCACCAACCTGTCGTCGGGCAAGATGGGCTACGCCATCGCCCGTGCGGCGCGCGAGGCAGGAGCACAGGTGACGCTGGTTTCCGGTCCGGTCAGCCTGCCCTGCCCGCGCGGCGTCACCCGCATCAGCGTCACCAGCGCCTTGCAGATGCACGCCGCCGTTCTCGGCCAGGTTGCGGATAACGACGTTTTCGTTGCCGTCGCGGCCGTCGCCGACTATCGACCGGCCGAACCGCTCGACCAGAAGATCAAGAAGGCCGCCCAGGCTGCCCCACCGGCGATCGAACTGGTGCAGAATCCCGACATCCTCGGCGAGATCGCCGCGCTACCGGCGCCGCCGCTCTGCGTCGGCTTCGCTGCAGAAAGCGAGAAGCTGGCCGAGTACGCGGAGAGCAAGCGGCGCAGCAAGAAGATTCCACTGATCGTCGGCAACCTGATCCATGACGGCTTTGGCGGTGACGACAACCGGCTGGTCCTCTTCGACGACGAAGGCCAGCACGCGCTGCCGGTCGCGCCCAAGATTGATCTGGCGCGCCACCTCGTGGCGCACATCGCCGCCCTGCTCGAGAAACGTCAATGCACGCCAGCCAGCACCGGATAGACGTCAAGCTGCTCGACGCGCGTCTGCGCGACCAGCCTCCGCACTACGCGACCGCCGGCGCGGCAGGCCTGGACCTGCGCGCCTGCATCGCCACTCCGATGGACATTCAGCCGGGGGAAACGGTATTGATTCCCACCGGTATGGCGATTCATCTCGCCGACCCGGGCCTTGCCGCCATGATCCTGCCGCGCTCCGGCCTGGGCCACAAACATGGAATCGTGCTCGGCAATCTGGTTGGGCTGATCGACTCCGACTATCAGGGCGAGATCATGGTGTCCACCTGGAATCGCGGTCAGCGTCCCTTCACCCTGCAGCCGCTCGATCGACTGGCGCAACTGGTGATCGTCCCCGTATTGCAGGCGTCCTTCAACATCGTCGACGACTTCGCCGCCAGCGCACGCGGTGACGGCGGTTTCGGCAGCACCGGACAGTCATGAAACCGGCGCCCGCGCGTGGCGGCGCGAACGAAACCCCGACGACGAGTTACACGATCACCGGCTAAGCGGCACGAACGCCAGCGGCGGCCGGCTTGGCCAGCATTGACCCGGCAACGATGGCAAAGGCCAGAAAACACAGACCGGACCAGTTGGCCATCGACAGGCCGAGAAACATCCAGTCCTTGCTCGAGCAGAAGCCAGTGGCCATGAACACGGCTGGCCAGAGAACGCCGAACCAGTCGACGATCTGTTCGATCAGCGTCGGTTCACCAAAACCGCACTCCATGCTCGCCGTGGGAAAATACTGCAGCCAGCTCTGGTAACCGGCAGTCGCCAGCCCGCCCACCGCGGTCAGGCCAAGCAGCGCCGCCCACAGGCGTCCCCAGCCGGGAAGCAACGCGCCGACCACCGCCAGACAACCGATCAGCAAATACAGTAGCCGCTGAAAGATGCACAGTGGACATGGTTGCAGATTCATTACTTCCCCGATCAGCAAGCCGGCTGCAGTCAGGCCAAACGCCGCCAGCGCCACCAGGCCAAAGCGGGCACGCAGCGAGAGATGCATCAAGCCGCGCGATCAGGCCAGCGCATAGCTGCGCAAGCGCATCGACAGTTCCTGCAGTTGCCGAACTCCCGAGTTCTCGGCACGCTCGCACCAGTCCTGCAGAGCCTGCAGCAGTTGCTCGCGCGACGCATTCGAACGTTCCCAGACCGCTGCCAGTTCCTGGCGCATGGCGTAAGCCGTTTCGAGTGCCCGACTCTCGCCGAGCAGCGATTCCAGCCGTCCGCGCATTTCCTGCGGCACGGCACCGGCGTCGGCGGCCAGCCAGCGCTTGAGGCCCTTGAAGCGATTGCCGTCCTGCAATCTGTCGAGTTCTTCGCGATAGACCTGCTTGAGCGACTTGGCATAGCGCGAAAGGACGTCGTAACGGTTGGCGATCACCGCCTGCAAAGTGTCGAAATCCACCACCGGGCGCAGGGTGCCGAGTCGCGGCCGGGGCGCCACCTTCTTGATATGCGCCAGGCGCAGCGCCGCCAGGATGCGGATGTAGAGCCAACCGACGTCGAATTCGTACCAGCGGTTCGACAATCTCGCCGACGTGGCGAAGGTGTGATGGTTGTTGTGCAGTTCCTCGCCGCCGATGAGGATTCCCCAGGGGAAGAGGTTGGTGCTGGCGTCGGGGGAATTGAAGTTGCGGTAGCCCCAGAAATGGCCGAGACCGTTGATCACCCCGGCCGCCCAGAACGGAATCCAGAGCATCTGCACCAGCCAGATCAGCACCCCTGGAAACACGCCGAAGATCGCCACGTCGATGGCCAGCATGATCACGATACCGAGCTTGTGCCATGGCGAGTACAGATGATTCTCGAGCCAGTCGTCCGGCGTCCCCCGACCGTAGCGCTGCAGGGTGTCACCGTTCCTGGCCTCCTTGACGTAAAGGAAGACGCCACCCCAGAGCACCCGGTTGATGCCGAAAACCTGCGGGCTGTGCGGATCCTCGGCAGTCTCGCACTTGGCGTGATGCTTGCGGTGGATGGCCGCCCACTCCTTGGTCACCATCCCGGTGCTCAGCCACAGCCAGAGGCGGAAAAAATGCGCGACCAGCGGATGCAGATCCAGGGCACGGTGCGCCTGATGACGGTGCAGAAAAATGGTCACCGCAGCAATGGTCACGTGCGTCAGAGCCAGTGTGGTCAATACGTATGCCCACCAGGGCCAATCGACTATTCCCGCGTACATTGCTTGTCCTCAAGAGATCGAGCCCGCGATTCTAAGGCAATAGCACGCACGCGCCAATTGCGGATTTGCCGACGCACGAGAGTTCAGCGCCAGAGAAGGCTGCAGTACTGGCAACCTGCCCGCCGCCACGCGCTGCGGCAGAAACTCGGTGAGATCGAGATCGTCGCGCTCGCGGTTGCCGGGGTGTCGGCGACGCGCCCTCTCCCGCCTGTCGCGTGGGGCTCTGTCGTCGTCCCCAGAGCCAATCGGTAGGTCACCACCCCTGAGACAACGCACGCCGCGAGCGAGTTGCCGCAGGCATATGACTTGCCGGCGCGCGGCAACGCCGGCGTGGCGGATGACAAAAACCTCGGGGCACCGTAACATGCTGTCGGGAAGCCCGCTGCCTGGCACGGTCGCCGCTCGCTCCAAGAAGGGGCCTGCCGACGCCGGCTGGTGCCCCAGCTGCCTCAACGCTCGGCTTCGCCGCCCGCTCCCACCACGCCGAGACGCATCGCTGACGCGTAGATAACAAGGAGGAGACGCATGGCTCTCGCACTTCAGCAACTGATCAACGGCCTGACCCTGGGTGCCGTCTATGGTCTGATCGCCATCGGCTACACGATGGTGTACGGGATCATCGGCATGATCAACTTCGCGCATGGCGACATCTACATGGTCAGCGCCTTCATTGCGGTAACCGTGTTCACGCTGCTCGCCAGCTTCGGCATCAGTTCGGTACCGCTGTCGCTGCTGGTGGTGCTGCTGGTCGCCGTCTTCTTCACTTCGATCTATGGCTGGACGGTCGAGCGAACGGCCTATCGGCCACTGCGCGGCTCGACGCGCCTGGCGCCGCTGATCTCGGCGATCGGCATGTCGATCTTCCTGCAGAACATGGTGCAACTGACGCAGGGCGCACGCGTCAAGCCGGTCGCGCCGGTACTCGTCGGCGGCATCGACATCCTGACCATCGACGGCTTCACGGTGCGGCTGGCTTATTCGCAAGTCCTCATCGTCGTCGTCACCGTGGCGCTGATGGCCGGCTTCACCTGGCTGATCACGAAGACCTCCTTCGGCCGCCAGCAACGCTCGTGCGAGCAGGACCGGACGATGACGGCGCTGCTCGGCATCAATGTCGACCGGACGATTTCCCTGACCTTCATGCTCGGCGCCGCGCTGGCGGCCGTCGCCGGCGTCATGGTCACCGTCTATTACGGCGTCGTCGATTTCTTCATCGGCTTCGTGGCCGGTATCAAGGCCTTCACCGCTGCCGTCCTCGGCGGTATCGGCTCGTTGCCGGGGGCGATGCTCGGCGGCCTGCTGATCGGCCTGATCGAGGCCTTCTGGGCCGCCTATCTGTCGGCCGAGTATAAGGACGTGGCGACCTTCACGATCCTCATCCTGGTGCTCATGTTCCGCCCTTCCGGCCTGCTCGGGCGCCCTGAAGTGGAGAAGGTGTGATGGCCGCCCTCGTCCTCGCGCAGCACAGCACCTCGCCCGCCGAACGTCTGAAGGACGCCGCCGCAGTCGCCTTCATTGCGCTCCTGCTCGGCATCCCGATGATCGGCCTGACGACCGTCGACCAGGGGGGAGCACTGCGGATCGCCACGCGCTGGCCGACCCTTTGCATTTTCGTCGGCGTCTGCTTTGCCGGGCGCCTGCTCCTGCGCTACGCCATCGACCGCTTGCGGGCGCGCAAGCAGGCGCGCGAACGCAGCGCCGTCTCGGCACCGACCGTCGATCAGGCGACGAGCCCGCTGTTGACCTGGATCGGCTGGGCGGCGCTCGGCATCTCCGTGGCGCTACCGATGCTCTTCTCGGAGAACCGCTACGTCGTCGATACGGCGACCACGGTGCTGATCTACGTCATGCTCGGCTGGGGCCTGAATGTGGTCGTCGGGCTGGCCGGCCTGCTCGATCTCGGTTACGTCGCCTTCTACGCCGTCGGTGCCTACACCTACGGCCTGCTCTCGACGCAGTTCGGCTGGGGCTTCTGGCAGGCGCTGCCGCTCGCCGGCGCGGTCGCCGCCAGCTTCGGCATCCTCCTCGGCTGGCCGACGCTGCGCCTGCGCGGCGACTATCTGGCGATCGTGACTCTCGGTTTCGGCGAAATCATCCGCATCATCCTGGTGAACTGGACCGAACTGTCCGGCGGTCCGAACGGCATCGCGTCGATTCCGCGCCCGTCGTTCTTCGGCTTGCCTTTCAAACCACCCGGCGACGACCCGACCTTCGCCTCGTTCTTCGGCCTCGAGTTTTCGACCAACCATCGGATCGTCTTTCTCTACTACCTGATTCTCGCGCTGGCCTTGCTCACCAATCTCTTCGTCTCGCGGATGCGCAAGCTGCCGATCGGCCGCGCCTGGGAGGCGATTCGCGAGGACGAGATTGCCTGCAAGGCGATGGGAATCAATGCGCGCAACGTCAAGCTCTCGGCGTTCGCCATCGGCGCCATGCTCGGCGGCTTCGCCGGCGTCTTCTTCGCCGCCCGCCAGGGCTTCATCTCGCCGGAGTCCTTCACCTTCAACGAGTCGGCGATCATTCTCGCGATTGTCGTGCTCGGCGGCATGGGCAGCCAGCTCGGTGTCGTCCTCGCCTCGCTGGTACTGGTCCTCTTGCCTGAACTGGGACGCGACTTTGCCGAATACCGGATGCTGCTCTTCGGCGCGGCGATGATCCTGATCATGATCTGGAAGCCAGGCGGCATCCTCTCGCACCGCGAACCGACGCTGCGCTACCGTGCCGACGGGGGACGCCGATGAGCGCCCCGCCACCGCTGCTCAGCGTCGAGCGGCTGACCATGCGCTTCGGCGGCCTGCTCGCCATCGACGACCTGTCGCTCGATGTCGCCGCGCGCAAGATCACCGGCGTCATCGGTCCGAACGGCGCCGGCAAGACGACCTTCTTCAACTGCCTGACCGGTTTCTACAAGCCGACGGTGGGCAGTGTCCGCCTCAACCACCCGCAGCGCGGCGTGCTGCGCCTCGAACAACTGGCCAGCCATCAGGTGGCGCGCTCGGCCCAAGTGGTGCGTACGTTCCAGAACATCCGCCTGTTTCCGCAGATGACGGTGCTGGAAAACCTGATCGTCGCCCAGCACAACGCGCTGCAGCACGCGTCGCGCTTCTCGCTCGCCGGCCTCCTCGGACTGCCCGGCTATCGCCGGGCCGAAGCCGCCGCCATGGACAAGGCCGTCGGCTGGCTCCAGCGCCTGGGTCTGCTCGACAAGGCCGACACGGCGGCAGGTGCCTTGCCCTACGGCATGCAGCGGCGCATCGAGATCGCCCGCGCCCTGTGCGTTGACCCGCTGCTCCTCTGTCTCGACGAGCCGGCTGCCGGACTCAATCCGCGTGAATCGTCCGAACTCAACGAACTGCTGAAGCATCTGGCGAGCGTCGAAGGAATCGCGATACTCCTCATCGAACACGACATGAGCGTGGTGATGAACGTCTCCGACCACATCTGCGTCCTCAACTACGGCCGCAAGATCGCCGAAGGCACGCCGGCAGATATCCAGAAGGATCCCAATGTGATCAAGGCCTATCTTGGCGAGGAAGATGCTGACGAACTGCGTGCGGACGAAATGCGAACCGACGCACCGACCGATCCGGAGGCTGTCCGATGATGCTGCAACTGTCCGGGGTACATGCCCACTATGGTGCGATCCATGCGCTGCACGGCGTCGATCTGTCGGTACAGGTCGGCGAGGTGGTGACGCTGATCGGCGCCAACGGCGCCGGCAAGTCGACGCTGATGATGGCGATCTTCGGTCAGCCGCGCGCCTCGAGCGGGCGAGTCGTTTTCGACGGGGAGGACATCACCGGTCTGCCGACGCACGAGATCGCCCGCCGCGGCATCGCACTGGTTCCCGAAGGCCGGCGCATCTTTCCGCGCATGACGGTGATGGAAAACCTGCAGATGGGCGCCGTCCTCGGCGAGGAGACGAACTTCGAGGTCGACCTGAAGCGCATGTACACCCTCTTCCCGATCCTCGAGGAACGCTGTACGCAGCGTGCCGGAACCCTCTCGGGCGGCGAGCAGCAGATGCTGGCGATCGCCCGCGCGCTGATGAGCCGGCCCCAGCTCCTGCTGCTCGACGAACCCTCGCTCGGCCTGGCACCCCTGTACATCAAGAAAATCTTCCAGATCGTGCGCGAACTCAATCGCGACCACGGGATGACGATCCTCCTCGTCGAACAGAACGCACACCACGCGCTGCGCGTCGCGCATCGCGGCTACGTCCTGCAACACGGTCAGATCATTCTCTCCGGCACTGGTCGCGAGTTGCTGGCCAACCCCGAGGTACACGCCGCCTACCTCGAAGGCGGGCACGCGGCCCCGGCTGCCCAGCCCGCGGCCTGAGCGGGCGTCTGGCGAAGTCGTGGACAAGGCGCCACCGCGCTGGCTGCCGTTCCTGGTGCTCGGCATCGGTTTGCTGGCCATTTCGTTCGGCGCCATTCTGGCGCGCATCGCGCAGGGTTACGGACTGCCGTCGCTGACCATTGCCACCCTGCGCCTCGGGTTGGCGGCGCTGCTGATCACTCCGCTCGCCCTCTGGCAGTCGGGCTCGGCCCTGCGCATGCTCAAGCCGCGGCAGGGACTGCTGACCGGCGGCGCCGGCCTCTTCCTGGCGCTGCATTTCGCGACCTGGATCAGCTCGCTGGAGTACACGTCGGTAGCCAGCAGCACGGCGCTGGTGACGACCAACCTGCTATGGATCGGCATCGCCTCCTTCCTGCTTTTCGGTGATCGCCCAAGCCGCCTGATGGTGATAGGCATCGTCCTTTCGCTGTCGGGCAGCCTGCTGATCTTCTGGAGCGACAGCCGCACGAGCGCGCCCGGAACGAATCCCTTGCTCGGGAACTTCCTGGCCATCGCCGGCAGCTGGTGCTTCTCGGCGTATCTGCTGATCGGCCGCCGCCTGCGTGCCAGCCTCGCGCTGCCGGCATACGTCTGGCTGGCCTATGGCAGCGCGGCGATCCTTCTGCTGCTCGCCTGCCAGGCCAGCGACACGGCCATCACCGGCTATGCCGACGCCGCCTATCTGGTCGCGCTGGGCATGGCCCTCGGCCCGCAACTGCTCGGGCATACTTCGTACAACTGGTCACTCAAGCACGTTTCGCCCACCTTCATCGCCGTCGTGACGCTCGGCGAGCCGGTCGGCAGCGCCGCCCTGGCATGGCTTTTCTTCGGCGAATCGTTCGCGCCTTTACAGGCGACCGGCTTCGTCCTGCTGCTCGTCGGCATCTACCTGGCGGCCCGCGGTGAGGGCAAGTAGTGCGCGGCGGCTCCACCCGGTGGCTCACTACCGTCGCAGGAACGCCTCGAAGTCGGCGAGCGCCAGCGGCCGGCTGAACAGGTAGCCCTGGTAGGCGAGGCAGCCTTGCGCCGCCAGCGCATCCTGCTGTTCGACGCTTTCGACCCCCTCGGCGATGACCGACAGACCCAGGGTCCTGGCGAGAGCGATGATCGTGCGCGCGATCACTTCGTCGTTGGGGTCGGTCAGCAGATCCCGCACGAAGGACTGGTCGATCTTCAGCTGATCGAGAGGCAACTGCTTCAGGTACGACAGCGACGAGTAACCCGTGCCGAAGTCGTCGAGCGAAAAGCCCACGCCCCGTGCCTTCAAGGCACTCATCTTGGCGATGATGTCCTGGACATTGTCGAGCAGCATGCTCTCGGTGAGCTCCAGCTTGAGATTGCGCGGGTGCGCGCCGCTTCTGGCGAGAACGGCCAACACCTGGTCGACGAAGTTCGCTTGCCGAAACTGCCGGGCACTGACGTTGACCGAAACCGTGAAACGTTCCCTCCCCGGCCTGGCGGCCCACAGTGCCGCCTGGGCGCACGCGGTCTCCAGCACCCACAGGCCGAGGGGCAGGATCAGGCCGGTTTCCTCGGCAACCGGGATGAACTCGGCGGGCGAGACGGTGCCACGCTGTTGATGCTGCCAGCGTAGCAGCGCCTCGGCACCGATGACTTGTCCGCTCGCGTCCACCTGCGGCTGGTAGGCCAGGAAGAAGCTCTGCCGTCCGACGGCTGCGCGCAGATCCTTCTCGATGTCGGCACGTGCAGTCACCACGGCCTGCATGCGCGGGTCGAAAAAGCGCAGGGCGTTGCGGCCCGACGCCTTGGCCTCGTACATGGCCAGGTCCGCTCGCTTCATCAACTCGTCGATGCCGACCTGCTGCCCGCCAAACAGGGTAATGCCGACGCTCGGCGTATTGTGATAGTCGTGACCCGACAGGTCGTAGGGGCGGTTGAGCAGCTTGATGATCTTCTCGCCGACGATCCGGCTCTGGCCGGCCGCCTCCTCGGGCCGCTCGCCGAGGTTCTCGAGCATGACCACGAATTCATCGCCCCCGAGACGGGCAACCGTATCCCCTTCGCGCACGCTGCTGCTCAGCCGCTGGCCGACCTGCTGCAGCAGGCGATCGCCCATGTCGTGCCCGAGCGTGTCGTTGAGCGTCTTGAAATTGTCGAGATCGATGAACAACAGGGCGCCCTGGCGCTCGCTGCGCACGCTCGACGCGATGGCTACCCGCAGACGATCGTGCAGCAGGCGGCGGTTCGGCAAGCCGGTCAGCGCGTCATAGAACGCGAGATGCCTGATCTCTTCCTGTGCCGCCTTGTGCGCGCTCATGTCGGTGAGTGCCGACACGTAGTGGGTCACCACGCCGTCGCCATCCCTGACCGAGGAAATCGTCAGCCACTCCGGGAAGACATCACCATTCTTGCGGCGATTCCAGATCTCGCCCTGCCAGACGCCGTTGCGTTCGATGCTCTCGCGCATCGCTGCGTAGAAGCTCGCGTCGTGCCTTCCCGAACTGAGCAGTTTCGGCGTCTGACCGATGCACTCGTCGGCGGCGTAGCCTGTGATGTCGGTGAACGCCTGGTTGACGCGCAGGATGACGGCATTGGCATCGGTGATGAACATGCCCTGCTGGGACTCGAAAGCGGTGGCGGCGATCCGCTCCCACTGTTCGGCCTGCTTGCGCTCGGTAACGTCGCGCGATACGACGACGACGCGTGCCGCCTCCCCCTGCCTGTCCCCGAGAACGCGTCCGGCCGACGCCATGTGGCGGACGCTGCCATCGTTACGCACCAGGCGATACTCGATCTCCTGGCCCCGGCCAGTCTCGGTCGTCTGCCTGAATACCCGCTTCACCCGCTCGCGGTCCTCGGGATGGACGTCGGCAAACGAGTCGCTGCCACGCAGATCCCTGGTATCGCCGAAAAACTGCCCATACGAAGGACTGTTGTAAAGTCGTTGGCCCTGCAGATCGAGGACGGCGATGTGCTCGCCAATGCTTTCCGAAATCAGTCGGAAGAACTCCTTCTGTTCGCGCAGGCTGGCTTCCAGTTGCTTCCGCGCCGTAATGTCCTGGGTCGTGCCGAGACTGCGCAGCGGCTTGCCCTCCTCGTCGAACTCCACCTCCGCCCTTTGCGTTATCCACCGTGTCGTCTCGCCAAAGACGAGGCGCAGCTCGTTGTCGAACGGCTCGCCCCTGAGGGCGGCGGCGGCGGCCTGCTGCAGGGTGTCGCGGTCGTCGGGGTGGACGCGCGCCATGAAGGCGTCCAGGCTGCCGACCGTTCCTGTGGGCAGACCCAGGATGCGACAGGTTTCGGCCGACATGTCTATCCTGCCGCTGACCAGGTCGTAGACCCAGCTACCGACGTTGGCAACTGCCTGCGCGCGGTTGAGATCGGCTTCGCGTGCCTGCAGTTCCGCGGTCCGTTGGGCGAGATCGCTGGCCAAGCGACGGACGTCATCGATCCGGCTCTGGTACGAGCGCACCAGAAAGACGATCAGGAGCAGGGCCACAAGGCTGCAAGCGCCTTGCACCAGACCATGCATCACGGCCGGAGTGGGCGGTGGCGTCGGCAGCCAGGCCCATGCATCGCCGACCACGAAGCCGACGATCGCGAGCACGGTCAGCGAGGCCAGAACGGCCGCTGCACGCAGGCCAAGCAGCCAGCCGCCCATCAGGATCAGCAGTGGATAGGCGACGACCAGCAGGGCGCGCAGACCACCGAAGAACGTCGAAACCCCGGTCACGGCAACCCAGGATCCCCAGACGAGAACCGTCTGCGCGGCTCGCTGACGGCCGGCCGACAAGAGGCGCAAGGCAGCCAGGGCGACCAAGGCCATGAGCACGGGACCGCTGACCCGCCACGGTTGGTCGGCCATGGTCAACAGAATGGTCGACGCGGCCGCCGTCGCGGCAGCCAGAATCGACCAGGCGCAGTATCTCAGGAACGCCTGTGAAGGCTGCCGGAAGCCCGCGTCGTCGGGCCGACTCGTGCCCGTGGCGAATTCCTCAGTCATCGCCGCTGTCCAGTCTAGCCTCCAGCCTGATCGGTCAGCGCGCGGAAGAAGCGGTAGCAGTTGCGCCCTGCCTTCTTGGCGTGGTACATCGCCGTGTCGGCGTTCTTGAGGAGCCGGTTGACGTCTTCACCGTGCTGCGGATAGACGGCGATGCCGAGGCTGGCCGAAATGCCGATCTCGTGGGGGCCGATGGCGAACGGCCGTTGAAGCGCCGCAAGGATCTTGCCGGCGACGACGACAGCATCCGCCGCCTTGTCCATCTGCGCCAGCAGGATGACGAACTCGTCACCGCCGAGGCGTGAAACGGTGTCCGATTCGCGGGGCACACAACTCTGCAGACGCAGCGCCACCTCCTTCAGCAGAAGATCGCCGACGTCATGACCCAGGGTATCGTTGACCGGCTTGAACTGGTCCAGGTCGAGGAACATCAGGGCCAGCGTCCCGCGGTCCCGCCGCGCCTGCGCCACAGCCTGCGCCAGCCGGTCGCTGAGCAGGGCGCGGTTCGGCAGATCGGTCAGTTGATCATGATGGGCGAGGTGCTGGACGCGTTCCTCGGTCACCTTGCGTTCGGAAATATCCTGCTTGATGGCGACGAAATGCTGAATCCTGCCGTTCATGTCGGTAACCGGGGAAATGGTCAGCGCCTCGTCGTAGACGCTGCCGTCCTTGCGTCGGTTGACCAGTTCCCCGCTCCAGACCTGACCGGCGAGGATCGTTGCCCACATCCGCTGGTAGAACGCCGCGTCCTGCCTGCCCGACTTGAGCACCTCGCCGGGAGTGCGGCCGACGGCTTCCGCCAGCGTTCGCCCGGTCATTGCCGTGAACGCCGGATTGGCCCACTCAATGGCCGCATTGACGTCGGTGATGACGATGCCGTTGGCGGCCGAATTCAATGCCGCCTCGAAGAGCCGCAATCGCGATTCCAGCCGCTGGCGGACCAGCGCGTGCCGTATCGCGCGACCGAGGGCGTCGTGCTCGAACTGGCCCTTGACCAGGTAGTCCTGTGCGCCGGCCCGCAGCGCTGCCTCGGCGAGCTGGTGATCGTCGCGACCGGTAAGCACGATGATCGGCACATCCGGGATCACCCGGCGCATCGCCTGCACCGTGGCGAGTCCGGCCGAGTCCGGCAGCGAAAGATCGAGCAGCACGACGTCCGGCCGGCTCGCCGTGGCGGCGGCAACCCCCTCGGCAAGTGTCGGTACCCAGGTCACCGGATCCTTGTCGCCGATGCAGCGAAGACCGGCAAGGCGAACGTGGGCCCGGATCAGGCCCAGGTCACCGGCGTCGTCTTCGATCACCAGAATGGAAATCCGCTGTTGGATCGCTGTACTCATTCCCCGTTCTCCATCACCCGCACCGGCGACGCGGCGAGTGCGTCGCCGCGCATCGCCGGCATCCGCGGTGCACTACCTGGCACGCGTATCCGCCCAGGTTCATTCGCCATTTTGCGGCAGGCGCACCAGTTTGAACCAGTACTCGCCCAATATTCGCACGGTGGCAATGAACTCGCGCAGGTCCGCCGGCTTTTGCACATAGCCGGCGGCACCAAGCTCATAAGCGCGGCGAACGTCAGCTTCCAGTAGCGACGTCGTCACCACGACCACCGGAATCGCGCGCAGCGTCTCATCCTGCTTGATTGCCGCGAGGAACTCGAGGCCACCCTGGCCGGGCATCTTGAGATCGAGCAGAATCAGGTCGGGGTGTACCGCCCCGGCCCAGCGTGCTCCCTCCCGGCGCAGACACCGCATCGCTTCCCGCCCATCGGCCGCACTGCTCATCTCGGTAGCGAAACCGTTCCTGACGATCGCCAGTTGCATCAGCCGGGCGTCGCCGGGCTCGTCCTCGACAATCAGGAGGCGCCTGGTTTGTAGTCGCTGGTTCATGTGATTGGGCTCACCGGCGTTCAGGCAGCCGCACCAGAGAGGTCCAGTATTCACCGAGTTGGCGGATCTCGGCAATGAACTCGCTCACATCCAGCGGTTTGGCCACGTATCCGGCCGCCCCGAGTCGGTACGCCCCCCGCACATCCCGCTCGACGTCAGAGGTGCTCAGCACGACCACCGGGATGGCCCGCAACGCTACGTCCGCCTTCACGGCGACGAGAAACTCCCGGCCGTCCAGGCGCGGCATGTTGAGATCGAGAAGAATCAGGTCGGGACGCAGCGCTTCCTTGAAGCGATCGGTCTCGCGGCGCAGATACTCGAGTGCTTCACGACCGTCGACGACATGCTCGAGCGTGGCGTTGATGCGGGTCTCGGCCATGGCCAGCCGGACGAGGTGGGCATCCGCCGCATCGTCTTCGACGAGCAGAATGCGCAGCGGGGAAGCCACTCCGGTCACGGCCGCGCTTCCAGGGTAGCGTGCGGCGCCGTCGGTGCGACATCCCCCGCGGGCAGTTCGATCAGCACGCTGCAGCCACCGCCGGCAGCCTCTTCGAGCCAGGCGTAACCGCCCGCACTCTCGGCGATGCGGCGGAGAATGGCCAGGCCGACGCCGGTCCCTCCGCCACTCGTTGCCAGCCGTTCAAAGACCCGGAACACGCGCTGCCGGTATTCGTCTTCGACCCCCGGACCATTGTCGCTGATGCGATAGCGCACCGAGGCGCCGACTCGCTCGCCGGCGATCTCGATCCGCAAGGACTGGGCACCGCGCCCATGGCGCAGGGCGTTGTCGAGCACGACCCGGAAGAGTTCGCGCAAGCGCGGCGAGTCGATCATGGCCGCAGGCAGCCTGCCCACTTCGACCCGGGCCGCCGCCTGGGCGATCACGTCGGCAAATTCCACCAGTACCCTGCTCAGCGTCTGCTCGGCATCGCAGGCCTCGATGCTGCCGCGCGGCTGATCGGCAGCCAGATACAGCTCGACATCGCGGAGCAGTTCCTGCAGTCGAAGCGCCTGCTGGTTGATGAAGTCGAGCGAAGCCTGCACCTCCGCATCGTCGACGCGCCCGGCCAACTGGGCGCGCAGGCGGCCGGCATAGCTGGCGACCCGGCGTACCGGCTCCTGCAGGTGATGGGCAGTAACCTCGGCAAAACGCTGCAGATCAGCCGTTCGCTGGGCGACCCGCAGCTCGAGATTCCGCCCGTGCGCCCTGGTCGCAGCGAACAGTCTTGCCTGCCATGCCGCATGCCAGGCGAGCAGCAGACTGAGCAGCAGGGCGGCGGCGCACTTCCACAACACGCCTGACACGTCCTGCCAGCCCAGCACCGGAGCGATCCGCAACGTCCAGGTCACGTCAGCGACAGGCAGGCTGCGTTCGACGGGAGCGACCAGAGGTGACGACGACGCGCGGATCACCTGCTCCTGGCGCGTCGTCGGATCGACGCGCGACAGTTCCCAGGCGTATCCACGTTCCTGCAGTTCCGCCAAGCGCGCCTGGGCCAGCACTTCCGGAATCGCCAGAAGGACGACAGCAAAGCCCCAGAAGGCTTCCCGACCCTGGCCATCATCGAGGAAGAGCGGCAGGCGACCGGCAGCCACCTGCCGGCCCTCGCGCAACGTCAGGGGACCGCTCAGTGTCAAGCGACGTCCGTCACCGGCCGCTGGCGATTCGTTCGCCGATTCCAGATCACGCAGCAGGTCGTGACCCATCCTTTCCGCGTTGACCGCAGACGGCAGCGTCAGGGCAAGGGCCCCTCGCGGCGCCAGTTGCAGCGCCACGGCGCCAGGGTAGAGACGCAGCAAGCGAGCCGCCGTCGCCTCGAAGTCGGGAATGCTGCCTTTGCCCTGGCGCAGCATCACTGCCAAGGTGTCGGTCAGGGACAGCGCGTGCTCGATACTGGTCTGCAGCGCCCAGGCGCGCTCAGCCGCCAGCCCGCTGAGCGCAGCGCGCTCTGCCTGCCGGCGGTCGGCCTCGTAACGCCAGATCAGCCCGGCAGTTACCGCGGCCGCCAGCGAGAAGACCAACAGGGCCACGTAGGCCGGCCGGCAGAACAGCCCGTCCCTGGCCGGCGCAAGTCCAGTCGCCGGTCCGCTCATACTCCCCCCTCGGCCAGCGGCAGCACGACGCAGAAGCGGCTGCCCTCGCCTTCGCCGCTCGACTCGACCCAGATGCGCCCGCCATGGTGCTCGACGATCTTGCGGCAGAGTGCCAGGCCGACGCCGCTGCCTTCGTAGATGGCACGGCTCTGCAAACGCTGGAACATCTGGAACAGGCGCCCGACCTGAGCGTGGTGGATACCGACTCCGTTGTCGGCCACCGAGAGCGACCAGTCGCTGGCGCTTACCCTGCTGGCAATGGTGATCACGGGCGTCCGCCCGGCGACGCGGAACTTGGCTGCATTGCCGATCAGGTTCTGGATCAGTCGCAGCATCTCGTCCGGCCGAACGAGGACCCGTGGCCAGGTCCCGTGGACCTTGACGGTGGCCTCCGCCTCGGCGATCGCCGGTTGGAGAAACAGCAATGCCTCGTCGAGGATGGCTCGGCTGTCGACCCATGTCGGCGGCTCACCCAGACGGCCGACGCGCGAGTACTCGAGCAACGCAACGAGCATGCGATCGAGGCGCTTGGCGCCGTCGATGGCAAACCCGAAGTACTCGCGGCACTCGGCGTCGAGTCCGTCGCCCAGGCTGATGCCAAGCAGTTGCAGGTAGCTGGAGATCATTCTCAGGGGCTGCCGTAGATCGTGCGAAATCGCGTAGCTGAACTGTTCCAGTTCGGCGTTCGAACGTCTGAGTTCCCCCTCCACCTGCTTGCGCTCACTGATGTCCTGCGTCGTGCCGAGGCCCCGAACGGGCCGGCCATCGGCATCGCGGAGCACGTCGGCATTGACGCGAACCTGCCGAATGCTCTTGCCGACCCGGACGCGGTGCTCGTTTTCGAAGGCCCCACCCTTGTCGAGCGCGCATTGCCAGGCGGCGACGAGCGACTGGCGATCTTCGGGCACGACACGCGCCAGGTACGTCGCGTAGCTACCGACGCTACCGCCGGCCAGACCATAGATCCGGCAGGTTTCCATCGACAAGTGCATCTCGTCCTTCGCCAGGTCATAGGTCCAACTGCCGACATGGGCGACGGACTGCGCCCGGATCAGGTTGTCCTCGCTCTCGCGCAGAGCACGCAGCGTGTCGTCGAGCACCTTGACCTTCTGATGGAGTTCCTCCTGCAGCGCTTCCTGCGCGCGGATGAGGCGGTGCGTGCGGATAGCCGAGTAGACCGAAACGCAGATTCGGTCGGCGCTCAATTCCGACTTGAGTCGGTAGCCGTCGATTTCGTAGCCGATGACCACCTCGCGCTGGGGTGCGTAACCCGGCTGCCCGGTAATCAGAACGATCTGCACGCTGCGGTTGCCAAGGTCGTCGCGAACGTGGCGAACGAGGTCAAGGCCGGCCCGATCGGACTCCATCACGACGTCGAGCAGGATCAGGGCGACGTCGGGATGGGCGACCAGCACGGTTCTCGCCTCCTGCGCCGACAGGGCATCGAGCAGCAGTAACGGGCGGCCGTCGATCACGACGTCCTGCAGAGCCAGGTGGAGCACGGCATGGACGTCCTGTTCGTCGTCGACCAGCAACACCTTCCAGGGATTGCCCATAGCGGCGGTTGCCGCCTCCCCCGCTGCCGGCAGGAACAGGTCCGAAAGCAGATCAGAGTGCGTGGCCCCGCTACTCATCGTGGAACCTCCAGGCGAAAACCGCGTCGGCGAACCGCGGCACGGCGGTCCGGAGGTGCCGGTCCGCTGCCCCGCGGCAAGACAGAGGCCGCCAACCGGCTGGCCGCAAGCAACCGCCCGTGCAAGACAACCCCGCACAGACACCGCCAACTGCCGCCGCAAGAGCCACCCGCCGCGATGACCAATTCGATGGAACCTTTCTTCTGATGTCGAAACGCTTCGCCCAGCGTTCCCTGTCATGGCCGATACGATGCAGCAGACAACCATGGCGGCCACGCTCCCGACAGCCACCGGGAACGACCTGTGCAGTTTGCCTGAGGCTTCGATGACCTCCCTAAGCCAGAAACGGCACGAAAACGGTTTACTTTAGGGTCCGCCAGTCAATTCCTCAACGCGCATCGCCAAACCCGGAAGCGGCAATACGAGCTGACAGGGGATCCAGGAAGTCCCCCCAGCACTCTGACGCACGCTGCCAGCACTGCCGGCGCGGGCCCGCTCCGGGCGCGCACGGCAACGGCCGCAAACCCCGTTGCAGCGGGCTCCTGCTTCCCGCGAAAACTCAGTCTGTTACAATTCGGGGCTGGCTCGCTGGCGCCCCCCGGACCTGCAGGCAGGCGCCGGCCCCCTCGTTCCCTTTCCCCCAAGACAGAGGCAATCATGCAACCCACAGCAAAACCCAAGAATCCGAATTTCTCCTCGGGGCCCTGCAGCAAGCGGCCGGGCTACGACGTCAGTGCCCTGAAGCTCGACACGCTGGGGCGCTCGCATCGCTCGGCGCTCGGCAAGAAAGCCTTGGGCCTGGCGTGTTCGGAGACCGCTCGTATCCTCGGCCTGCCCGAAGGCTACCGGGTCGGTGTGGTGCCGGGTTCGGATACCGGGGCGGTGGAAATGGCGATGTGGTCGCTACTCGGCCAGCGCGGCGTGGACGTCCTGGCTTGGGAGTCCTTTGGCTCGGGCTGGGCCACCGATGTCGTCAAGCAACTGAAGCTTGCGAACGCCAGGGTGCTGAAAGCCGACTACGGCGACATCGTCGATTTCTCGCAGGTCGATTTCGAAAACGATGTCGTCTTTACGTGGAACGGCACGACCTCCGGCGTCAAGGTCGCCAACGCTGACTGGATCCCGGATGACCGGGCCGGCCTGACGATCTGCGACGCGACCTCGGCCGTCTTCGCCATGGACTTGCCCTGGGCGAAGCTCGACGTGGTGACCTTCTCCTGGCAGAAGGTGCTGGGCGGCGAAGGTGCACACGGGATGCTCATCCTCGGCCCGCGCGCCGTCGCCCGTCTCGAGTCCTACAGCCCACCCTGGCCCTTGCCGAAGGTCTTTCGCCTCACCTCGGGCGGCAAGCTCAGCGAAGGTATCTTCCGGGGCGAAACGATCAACACGCCGTCGATGCTCTGCGTTGCCGACTATCTCGACGCCCTCACCTGGATCGAGGCGATTGGCGGCGTCAAGGCAGCGATCGCCCGCAGTGAAGCCAACCTGGCGGTGATTGCCGATTTCGTTGCCGCCAACGACTGGATTTCCTTCCTGGCCAAGGATCCGGCGACCCGCTCCAACACCAGCGTCTGCCTGAGTGTGCAACTCGACGCCGAGCAGGTCAAGAAGCTGGTCAAGCTGCTCGACAGCGAAGGCGTGGCGTTCGACATCGGCTCGTACAAGGACGCACCGGCAGGCATCCGCATCTGGTGTGGGGCGACCGTCGAGACGGCCGACCTGCAGGCGCTGATGCCATGGCTTGCCTGGGCCTACCAGCAGGTCGCCGCCTGATTCCGCGGCGCCGCACCCTTACCACAACCCCCTTTCAGAGCGACATTTCCATGTACAAGGTCAGAACCTACAACAAGATCTCGGTCAAGGGCCTCGATCGATTCCCCCGTCAGGCGTACGAAGTCGGCAGTGACATCGCCCACCCCGACGCCTTCCTCCTGCGCAGTCAGAAGCTCCAGGGCATCGATGTGCCGGCGTCGCTGCTCGCCGTCGCGCGCGCCGGTGCGGGCGTCAACAACGTTCCGGTCGCCGAATATGGCAAGCAGGGAATCGTCGTCTTCAACACCCCGGGTGCCAACGCCAACGCGGTCAAGGAACTGGTGATGGCCGGCATGCTGCTGAGCGCTCGTGGCATCGTCGACGGCATGAACTTCGTGCAATCGCTCGGGGAGCTGAACGATGCCGCCGAGATGTCGGCACGCCTCGAGAAGGAAAAGTCCCGCTTCGCCGGTCACGAGATCAGCGGCAAGACGCTCGGCATCGTCGGTCTGGGGGCGATCGGCTCGATGGTTGCCGACATGGCGCTGGCCATGGGCATGCAGGTGGTCGGCTTTGATCCGGTGTTGTCGATCGACGCCGCCTGGCGCCTGTCGAACGAAGTCAGCCGCATGGAGAACCTGCAATCGCTGCTGGCCCGCTCCGACTACGTCTCGCTGCACGTGCCGGCGGTCGACGCGACGCGGCACATGCTCAACAGCGATACGCTGGCGGTGATCAAGGAAGGAGCCGTGTTGCTCAACTTCGCCCGCGACGCGATCGTGGATTCGGCGGCCATCCTGCGCAGTCTGGACAGCGGCAGGCTTGGCAAGTACGTCTGCGACTTTCCCGAACCGACGCTGCTCGGCCATCCGAAGATCATAGCCATGCCGCACATCGGCGCCAGCACCGAAGAATCCGAGGAAAACTGCGCGGTCATGGCGGCCAACCAACTGGTGGATTATCTCGAGAACGGCAACATCGTTAACTCGGTCAACTTCCCGAAGATCAGCATGGAGCGCAGCCCCGGTACATCGCGCATCACCTTCGCCAATGAAAATGTCTCGGGCGTCCTCGGGCACGTTCTTTCCGTGCTTGCCGACAACAAGGTGAACGTCGTCGACATGATGAACAAGAGCCGCGGCGAGCTGGCTTTCAATATCGTCGACGTCGAGCGCGAGCCCGGCGACGCGGTGATCGACGCCATCAAGACGTCTGCGCACGTGATTCGCGTGCGCGTGATCTGACCCGGCCTGCGAAAAGGGCGGGCCGGCGCGGCTCGCCCACTCCACTGGACGCGATCGGCTGCTGCTTAGCCGAACCGGAACCAAGAAATGTGACCAGCGGTCGTAGAGTCGTTATGGACGGTCGGGGCCGGAGCCGATTGCGGCAATCCCTTGACAGGAGGAAGCCATGAATCTCCAACTGCTGGCAAGTCTCGGTTGGCACGAGTTGCCGATTCTGATCTTCGCGGGGCTTCTTGGCGTGGTGTTCTTCCTGGTCATCCGCCAGAATCAGAAAGACTACCTGGAATTGGTCGGCATTCTCACCAGCAGCAAAGCGGACTCGTAGCCGCCGCCTGACGCGGAGCGCCGGATGTCAGCCCGGCGCGGCGTCAGGAACATCCGGCAACGCTTTGCCGAACCGGATTGCCGCGCTGACCTGCGCGATTCCAGTCGCGAGTTCAGGTTTCGAGGAGCCGCTTGGCCAACTTGCCGACCAGTTTGCGCAGGGCAGGTTCGTCGAGCAGGCGCTTCGCTTCTTTCGGCCCAACCCAGCGTCGCTCCCGATGGCTCTCCTCCCACTCGTCTTCAGGAACGCTTTCGCTCACGGCCATCGGGAACACCGCCACCTTGCACACGCCGCCCCACTTTGCGTAGTCGTAATGGCCAATCGGCTCGGCGTCGAGTTCACCACGCACTCCCGCCTCTTCGAGTGCCTCCTTGCTCGCCGAGTCGCGCAGCGACAGCTCGGGCTCCTTGACGCCCTTGGGAATGACCCAGCGGGTCGCCTTGCGTGAAGCGATCACCATGAGCTCCAGCTTGCCGTCGACGAGGCGATAGGGAAGAACCGCCGACTGGGTGAAAAAATAGTCGGGAACCGGCCCTCGCGGCTCATCGTCGTCGACCTTGGGCTCCCTGTCCGCAATGTCGTCGGGCACCTGGCCAGGCCGCGTCAGCGAGATCAGGCTGGCGCAGCCACGCCCGAGGTTCTGCCAGTCCTCGACCATTTCCAGTCGGGCCAGTGCCGAGGTCGGCAACACCTTGCCGTCATCGGGAACGGTGAAGCCGCCGGCCGCCAGATACTCGACCAGTTCTTCCAGGCCGGGATTGTGGCCGACCAACATTACCCGATGGACGTTCTTCGGGCACTCGGCCAGTGCCGCCAGCAGATCCTCGACCGGCGCCGCGTAGAGGCGCTCGTCCCAGCGCACTTTGTTCAACGACAGTCCCATCGTTTTGCAGGCCGCCACCGTGGTCGCCCGCGCACGCTCCGCCGGCGAACTGAGAACGGCGTCGGGGAGCAACTTCTCGTGCTTGATCCACGCCCCCATCTTGCGGCTACCCACCTCACCACGACTGACCAGTGGGCGATGAAAATCTTCGTGACCGGTAGTCCAATCCGACTTCCCGTGCCGCAATACCAGCAATGTCTTGCCCTTCATGTCGAAACTCCTTCTCCCCGTTGGTACACACTCGCCACGGCAACGGCCGCGCACCGATGGTCTACGGCCGCTTTTGACGGCGATCCGTATGATAACGGATAAGGCGGCGTCGCCAGCACTGCCGGCTAGGCGCTGCCTCCCCGCAGCGCTTCGAGCGGCGCGGCCTGCAGCAAGCGTGCGGCGGCAAACCACCCTGCTCCGGTGACCAGCAAGGCACCGCAGAGAATCGCCGCCGGCGGCAGCCATGGATCGATCGCCACCTCGAAACGGAATACCTGGCGCGCCAAAAACTGGCCGACGGCGATCGCGCCCAGCGAGGCGATCAGCCCCGAGAGCGCACCGATGGCCGCGAACTCGGCCAGCAGCGCTCGCCGCAACTGCTCGCGACGGGCGCCCAGGGCGCGCATCACCGCCAGTTCGTAGCGGCGCTCCTCGGCTGCCGAAGCCAATGCGGCATAGAGAACGATGACGCCGGCAGCGAGCGTGAACAGGAAAATGAACTGCACCGCGCGTGCCACCTGATCCATGATCGACTGCAACTGACGCAGGATCGCCGCGACATCGATGACCGTCAGATTGGGGAACTCGCCAATCAGGCGATTGACGAAATCCGCTTCCTCGGGAGCCAAGTAGAAGCTCGTGATCCAGCTGGCCGGGTAGCCATCGAGAACCACGGGCGGCGTCAGGACGAAGAAGTTGGCACGCATGGTATCCCAATTGACTTTGCGCAGACCGACCACACGCAAGCGGATCGCCTCGCCGGCAACGACGAACTCGATGCGGTCGCCGACTCCCAGGCCAAGCGTCTTGGCCAGACCATCCTCGACGGAAGCTGCCCCGTCATCGCCATCGCCCGCGAGATCGGCGCTCGAGAACCAGCGTCCCGCACTCAGCCGGTTGCCCTCGGGTAGACCGGCGCGCATCGACAGATTGAACTCGCGATCGATCAGCCGCTGCGCCCTGTCGTCGCTGTAGCTGGCGGCACTGACCTCGACGCCGTTGATGCGGGTCAGGCGCCCACGCACCATCGGTGCCAGTTCCGGCGACAGGCCCTGCGCCGTCAGTGCCGCACGCACCGGCGCCACCTGCTCCGGCTGGATGTTGATGACGAAGCGGTTCGGTGCTTCCGGCGGAACGGCGCGCCGCCAGGCATCGAGCAGGTCGCCGCGGATCGCGGTGAGCAGCAACAGGGCCATCAGACCGAGGGACAGCGCGACAATCTGGACGACGCTGGCGCTCGCCCGTCGCTCGAGACTCGCCAGGCCATAGCGCCAGCCGATCCCGGCCTGTCCGCCGTTGCCCGAGCGGCCGCCGCCGCGCGCCGCGGCAGCGAGCCTGACGGCCAGACGAGCGATCCCGGCAAACACGAGTAGCGCAACGCTGAAACCACCGACCACCCAGGTGCCGAGTTCGACCTCGCCGGCCACCCAGAACATCAGGCCGGCGAGTGCCAGGAAGCCGACCACGTAGCCGCCCAGGAGAGCGCTGCGCGGACTGCCCAACTCGCGGCGCAGAACGCGCAGCGTCGATACCTTCTTGAGCTGCAGCAGGGGCGGCACGGCAAAACCGAAGAGCAGCACCAGACCAACGACGACGCCCTGCACCGCCGGCAACAGACCCGGTGACGGCAACGGCGTCGCCAGCAACTGCGCCAGCCAGGCGTACAAGGCAAAATGCGCGAGGTAGCCGAGCCCGCAGCCGAGCGCCGCCGCCAACACACCCAGAACGGCGAACTGTCCAAGATATAGGCGCAGCAGCAGGCCCTGCGTCGCACCAAGACAACGCATCACGGCGCACGGGTCGAGGTGGCGCTGGACGTAGCGCCGCGCCGCCAGCGCCACGGCCACGGCGGCCAGGACGACGGTCAGCAGCGCCGAGAGACCGAGGAATTTCTGCGCCCGTTCGAGCGCGACACGGATCTCCGGCCGGCCGTTCTGCGGGTCTTCGATCCGTTCGCCGCGCGCCAGGCGCGGCTCGATCTCGCGCTGGAAGCGCTGCACGACTTGCTGGTCGCCGGCCAGCAGCAGGCGGTAGCCGACCCGGCTACCCACCTGCAGCAGGTCGGTCGCCGGCAAATCGTCGAGGTTCATCAGCAGGCGTGGGGCGACGCTGAAGAAATTGATGCCGCGATCAGGCTCGAGCGTCAGCACCGCAGCGACGCGTAGCGAGGCCCGCCCGACGACGACCGGATCGCCAACGCGTGCCGCCAGCGCCGAGGCCAGACGCTCGTCGATCCAGATCGTGCCGGCGGCCGGTACGCCGCGCGCCGGAGCGTCGGCCACATTCAGCGCCGGGGCCGTGCGCAGTGTCCCGCGCAGCGGATAACCGGTCTCCACCGCCTTGATCTCGGCCAATTGCGCGCGCAGGTCGTCGCCTGCAGCGCGCGTCACCATGCTCGGGAAGGTCCTCGTCTCGACCACCTGCAGCCCGCGCGCGCGCGCATCGGCGGCCAGTTCCGCCGGCCACGGATGATCCGCCGTCAGCAGCAGGTCTGCACCGAGCAACTGGTGGGACTCACGGTCAAGCGCCTGGCGAACACGGTCGGCGAAGAAGCCGACCGCCGTCAGCGCCGCCACGGCCACCGCCAGCGCCGCCGCCAGCAGCCGTAGCTCACCGCCACGGGCATCGCGACGCAGCATGCGTGCGGAGAAGAACAACAGTTGCAGGTTCGGCATAGCGCGCCTCTTCGAGTGTGTCCGACTACATGGTCATGCAGAAATGCTAGACTTCAGCGTAGTACGACCAAGGGAGTGAAATATCGTGCCCGGCATCCGTAGTCAAGCTTGCCTGCTGTTGCTGGCCCTCGGGCTGAGCCTTCCCGTCGGCGCCAGCGAGCGGACGTTACGCGTCGCCGTGCTGAGCAAATCGCCGCCAATGTCCTTTGTCGACGCCGCCGGCAAGCTCGCCGGCTTCAACGTACGCGTGGCACATGCCCTGTGCGATGTGATGAGCGTGCGCTGCGAGTTGACGGCGATGCCGCTCGAGCGCGTGGTCGATGCGGTAGCGGCAGGCGAATTCGACTTCGCCGCCGTAAGCCTGCTCGATACGGCGGAACGGCGCTCCCGGATCCTGTTCTCGAAGCCGTATTATCGCTCGAGCAGCATCTGGTTTGCCCGGCCGGGAGTCGAGCCGGGGGCTGCCGGGATTCGCGTCGCCGCCGTCACCGGCAGCGCACAATCGCGCTACGCCCGGGCGCACGGCTGGAACATCGTCAACGTGCCGCATCACGCCGAGTTCCCCGCCTTGCTGACCGAGAGAAAGGCCGACGCCGTGCTGCTGCCGATGGCCAGCGCCCTGACCTTGCGCCAGGAACCATCGATCCAGTCACTGGGCCTGGTGACCACTGTCATCCAGCGACCCGAACTGAGTGGCGAGGTGTGTTTCGGCATTGACCCGCAAAACCCGGAACTGCGCGACCAGATCAACAAGGCCTTCGACAGGATCAAGCGGGATGGCCGGTTCGACCGCCTGAACAGCGAATACCTTCCCTTCCGCCTGCAGTAGCCAATGCCGAGGCCGCACACCGTCCTGTGCTGCACCGCTCGACTGTGCGTAGCGAGCTGCGCCGCGCTCGCTCGGCCGCTCGCCAGGCGTCCGCATGGCAGCGATCAGCGCAACTGGCGGCAGCGCTTTCCTGTCGATCTCCACCGAGCATGCAACGTCAATCTTTGATCGCGCGCCTGAGCCGGCGCGCATGGCCTGCTGGCAAAGCCTTTGCGCTGGTCGGCGGTGCTTTCGGCTGCACTTTCCTGGCTCTGCTGTTCTGGCTGGCTGTCGACCAGCATCTGGTGCTCGATGGATCGCAGCGCCTGCTCGACCACGCCGTGCCCGCCACCCTCGAACGCTTTCGTCTGGCCCGCAACGTCGAACAACTGCGTCTCGAGGGAGAGCACGTCTTCTCGGGCCGGACGCCCGTCGCCCGCCAGCAGGCCTTGTTCATCGTCAGCCTGCTGGCCAGCCATCCCGCCGTGCTGGCCGATGCACGCGCCGCCGGCCTGGCCGGAGAAGTCGAGCGTTTCCTCAGCCGCTCCATGCACGAAGGCATGAGCGAAGCGCGCCACGCCGAATGGGCGATGCTGGCAAGCCGCTTGACGCTGCTCGCCGACGACGTCTCCAGCGAGGGCGTCAACCTGGCCACCGCCGACTTGCACCGGATGTCGGCCACCATGCTGCAAAGCCGGAGCAAACTGCTGCTCGTCCTGGCGCTGGTTGCCGTCTTTGTCGGTGGCTTCGTGTTCCTCATCCGCCGCCATCTGATCCAGCCCCTGCAGGCGATCGACCAGGCCTTGTCGGCCCTGGGCTCCGGGCAGGCGGTCACACCCTTCGCCCCAGCATCTATGCTGGAAATCCGCGCGGTCGAGCGCGCCATCGGGCAACTGCGGGAGGTGATGCAGGAAAACGAGACGACGCGAGAGCAACTGGAACGTCTGGCCACCACGGACGGCCTGACCGGCATGTTCAATCGGCGGCATTTCCTGGCGGTGGCCGAGGAGGAAATCAAGCGCGCCCAGCGCTATTCCCGGCCGATCTGCGTCGGTATGGCCGACCTCGACTTCTTCAAGCACATCAACGACAGCCATGGACACGCCAGCGGCGATCTGGTGCTGCAGTCAGTCGCCGAGATCTTCGCGCGCACCCTGCGTCACTCGGACTGGGGCTGTCGCTTTGGAGGCGAGGAATTCGCCTTCGTCTTCCCGGAAACCGGACTCCGGGAAGCCCATCGCCTGGCCGAACGCCTGCGGCAGAGTGCCGCCGCCAGCCAGATCGCGCTGGCTGACGGCAGCCGCGTCGACATCACCTTGAGCCTCGGCCTGGCCGACGCCTCGTCGTGCCCGCTCGAGATCGCTCTGCAGCGAGCCGATGCGGCCCTCTACGACGCCAAGCAGCAGGGACGCAACCGGGTGGTCACAGCGCCGGTCGGCCATGCCACGGGAGAAACCGCTCGGCAGCCGTTCAACGGAGACGCTCCGCCGTCCGTCGACACGGCGTCGACCTAGACGCGACGCCGCACGCCGAGGCGCCGACTCGCCGCCTTGCTGTTACAGCTCAACAAGCCCCACAGCCAGCCGGGCGTGTCCTCGCCGGTAAGGACGTAGTCGAGGACGGTGCGATTGTCGAGAGTCAGGTTCTGCGCTGCCTTGGCGGCGCGCGTTCCCGCAAACAGGAGTTCGTCGCCCGCTTCGAGCAGTGTCTCGTCGTCAGGTAGTTCCTCGTCGCGGTCGTCGCGCACCAGCAGCAGCGGCAACACCGGCAAGGGCTCCTGACGGGCAGCCGGATCGCGCCGCAGGCTGCCGAGGGCGATCTTCGCCTCCTCCATCACCAACAACCTGTGCACGGCCGGCGCGTCGGCGGCATTCAGCCGGACACCCCAGATCACGGGAACTCGCTGGCCGAAGAGCCCCTCGATCCGGCCGACGAGCGCTGCCGCGCGCGCTTCCGACCAAGCGCGAACGAGGTGCAGAAAGCGCGACAGCAGCGGCGAAGTGATCAGCGCCAGGCACTCGCGTGCGACGATGCGCGACGGCACCATCGTGAAGTCGGCGTCGTAGGCGTCGAAAAGGACCTGATTGGCGACCCGGTTCTGACGCACGACGACGAAGAGGTCCGCGTTGACCTCCTTGGCGGTAATCGCAATCGACAGGTTGTTGGTGTCGTTGTCGCTGGCGGCGACGAGTCCAACCGCCGTTTCCACGCCGGCCTGGCGCAGCGGCGCCGCTTCGGTGCCCTGACCGACGATGTGATGGACGCCGACCGACAGGTTCGGGTCCGGGTCGATGACCGTCAGGCCAACCCCGTGCCGCGCGAGATTGCGTACCACCGCCTGCCCGAAACGGCCATAGCCGCAGACCACCCAGTCGCCGGCGGGTGGGTCGTGCCGCTCAGGAATTTCCTGACCTGGCAGGCCGGTGAGCAGATCGACCAGACGATACCAGTTCGGCGACTGGATCGCCTGCGCCAGATAGTCGGCGAACTTCTCGAAGTGATTGACCACGTAGTGCGTACCGAAGGACATCATGTTAGCTTCGATCGACGGACTGGCGACGCGGGCAACGATGCGCAGGCGTGGGCTAATCAGGCGACTGGCAATCGCCACCGCGAGATTGGCCGAATCGTCATCGGTCATCGCCAGCACGCCGCGGCAGCTGCGGTGCTTCAGTCCGGCCATCAGCAGGTGCTGCGGCTGCGCCGCGTCGGCACAAAGCGCGAGAATGTCGGCCGAAAAATCCTCCAGCTCGAGTTCCTGGATGCGCAGTTCGTTGCGCTCGACGGCAACGACGCGAATTCCCTCACGATCGAGCGCCCGGGCGATCAGCAAACCGGTCTCGCCACAGCCGCAGATGATGTAGAAAGGTTCGCCGAGCAGCTTGACGCGGCGGGCAAATCGACCGGTCAGCAATACCTGCTGGAAGCCTTTCTCCTGCACCAGCGCCAGCAGGCTGATGATCGAGTACGACCAGCCGACGACCGAAAGGTAGATGGACACGGTGACCCACATCCGCTGCGCGTCGGAAAAGGCGTTCGGCAGCTCGCCGAAACCTATTGTCGTCGCCGTATAGCTGACGAAATAGAACGCGTGGAAGAAGCTCATTGGTGGCGTCGGCTGGCCTTGCGCGTCGACCCCGGCAATCAAGGTCAGGCCCAGTGTCGATACCGCATAGATGACGATCAGGACGATCAACGGCGCGCGCATCCGCCGCAGGGCCAGGAAGAACACGCTGCTGTTCATGCCGCTGCGCCCGTCAGCGCCGCAACATCACGGTTTCCGCAATCAGCAGGACCACTGAAACGATGTTCGCCAGGAGCGCGCCGGCGCTCAGCGAGACGACGCTGGTCGTGATCTCGCGCGACATTCCCTCGCCGGTGACGTGGAAAGCGATGGCCCACACACAGGCGGCGGCCACCAGTTGCAGGTCGGCGACCAGGCTGGTCGACAGGTGCACCGCGCCGATCTGCGTACGATCGCCGAACTTCAGGACGGTGGCGATCAGGTTGACGACGATCGCCGCAAACAACTCGTAGATGTGGTGATGCATCGGATTGTCGATCTCGCCGATGACGAAACCGAAATTGAGCGTTGCGGCGAGCACGATGAAGAAACCGAAGACCACCTTTTCCAGGTTCATGAGCACCCTCTCCACGCCAGGGACCGCCGCCACGCCAACCGTATGGGCATAGTTCGAGAGCATACTCCGGGGCCTGCCGAAAGAAAACCGGGGAGTGCCGGCGCGCCTCTGGCGCACCCTATTCGCATGGCCCTTGTAGCAGCCCAGAGCGCGGCCTACCATTGCCGAACGAACCGCTCTTCGAACTGCCGTCGGAGAGGGTCGCTTGTCGCGCCAGAGCGGCGCCGGCAACCGGCACTTCCCGAGCAGCGGCAACACCATCTCCTTGCCGGGCCATGCCATGTCCACGATGCTTCGCGCCATTTGCGCCGATATCACCACCCTGGCCGTCGACGCCATCGTCAACGCCGCCAACTCGTCGCTGCTTGGCGGAGGCGGCGTCGACGGGGCGATTCATCGCGCCGCCGGCCCCGGCCTGCTGGCGGAATGTCGCCTCCTCGGCGGCTGCCCGACCGGCGAGGCCAGGCTTACCCACGCGCATCGCCTGCCCGCCAGATACATCATCCACACCGTCGGACCGGTCTGGCACGGCGGTGGCAGCGGCGAGGCGCAACGACTGGCCTCCTGCTATCGCTGCTCGCTGGAACTGGCCGTGGCCAACGATCTCGTGACGCTCGCCATCCCGAGCATCAGCACGGGCATCTACGGCTACCCCATCGAGCAGGCCGCCGAAGTCGCCGTGTCCACCGTCCGGGCATCGGTGCGCGAACTCGGGCGCCTGCGGGAGGTGGTGTTCTGCTGCTTCTCGCCGGGCGACCTGCGGGTCTATGAGCGGCTTCTCGGCGAAACGGCCGCCTGAGTTGCCACACTGCCCGCGGCAGGCCGGCGCCGCGCGCCGTCTCAGCAGCGGGATCCGGCCGCACAGGTGACCAGGGCGGTCGGCGCCGCCACCAGCGGCCGCCCGTCGCCGGCCCAGGAGCGAATGCCGTCCTTGACGTTGTATACCTTCTGGTAGCCGGCCTGCTGCGCCAGCAACTGGCTCGCTGCCCGGGTCCGGTTGCCGCTGCGGCAGATGACGATCACCGGTTGCTCGGGCTTTGCTACCGCCTGCACTTTCGCCAGCCAGGCGGCTGCATCGGTGCGGCCACGCTCGTCGACGAAGGTGAGCAGCCGGCTTCCCGGAATGATCCCGCTCTCCTTCCACTCGCCTTCGGTGCGGATATCGATCACCGGCACCCCGGCGGCGGCAAGACGGGCGAGCTCGGCATTGTCGATGTCGACTACATCGGCACGCGCCGACAGCGCGACCAGCAAGGCGAAAGCACAAACAAACCGGTGGCGCAACATGATCGAGACTCCCGAAAAAAACTGCTAGGGCTATTTTACAATGCCGATTTCCTCCAGCGATCAACAGCATGAGTTCCTCCAGCACGCTCTATGATGTTCTCGGCGTTGCCGCGAAAGCCAACAGCCAGGAAATCGACACCGCCTACACGACCCGTCGGCAGTCACTCGAGGGTAGTCCAGACGATCTCTCGCTGCTCGCCGTCGCGTATGACACGCTCCGCCATCCCGCGCGGCGCGCCGCCTATGACCGCGCGCTGGCACGTCGCGCGGCCACTGCCGAACCGCTCGGCAGCGCCACTGCCAAAGCGCCCGCTCGCCGCGCCCTGCGACCGGGCGCCTGGGTCGCCTTGCTCCTGGTGGCGACGCTGACAGTCCTTCTCTGGCGCGCCAGACCTGCACCGGCACCTGCTTTCGCCGCAGCCGATCGGCCGCCAGTGCCGGCGCCTGTCCCCGCAGCGGCCGCAACGCCGCCGGACGAAGCCCGAGCGGAGGCGCCGCCCACCGCGGCCGAAGCCCCCGCAGCCACACCACTACCCGAATTGCCGGCAAGCCCTGACGCCAACGCCGCTGCGCTTCCCGTGACATCGGCGACGGCAGCGGCAGCGGCGGATTCCCTCGCGCCGGCCATAGCCGCCACCCGCCCCAGCCGCGCCGCCAAGCAACCCGGCTTCGACGCACGCTACCTCGCCTGGTCCGTGTTCTTCATCCAGCAGCGCAGTCGCACCGGCTCCGGCGTGCTGATCGGGCCTGACCGGATCCTCACCAACTGCCATGTTCTCGCAGGCGGCGCCACCAACAATCTGGTGGCCATCCACAGCGTCACGCGAACGCTCCACCGAGTGGAGAAGTATGCGCGCCTCGAAGACGAGGATGCCTGCCTGCTTTTCGCTCCCGGCGCCGGCAACGACACCATCGCCTGGGGCGATTCGGCCAGCCTGCGCCCCGGGGACACCGTGCACACCTTTGGCCATCCGGGCGGTTCGAGCGATGTCATCTGGTCCGAAGGGCGTTTTCTCGACCGCGTCGAACTCAAGCGCGAAACCTTCCTTTTCTCGAACAACAACTGCCGGCCCGGCTCGTCCGGCGGCCCCCTGCTCGACAAGGACGGGCGCCTCGTCGGCATCGTCATGGCCACGCGCTATTTCCAGTCCAGGGCCGGCGATACGCGCCAGTACCGCGACTGCATTTCGGTGACCGAAGCGACAGCGCGCGCGCTCATCGGCAAACCGCTGTTCCCGATCGCGCTGGCGCCGGCCCAGTACTTCCCGAACTACTGAGCGCCGGCGAAGCCCCGGGTGGTGTGGGGGCCGGAGGAGAGAAACCTCCGGCCAACCGATTGGACCTCGATGGGCAAGGCGTAACCCTGGACAAGCCTGGACAGACTCATCGAAAGAAGAATGTACCCACAAGACCGGCAAGAAGGCCACCGACTACCCCGAGTGAAGCCAGACGGCCAAGACGAGGCCAGGTCGGTGGGATGACAAAAGCCAGCCCGGTAGAAAGGAAAGCGATACCGAAGCTGAGCACCTGCCAGTGGTACGGGTCGCAAAAAATTGCTCGGCAGCGGCCGACCGAGCTATCGGGAATGACGCCGAAGTAGCTGAGGATGATGAATAGACCGATGCCCCCGCAAAGCAGGCCCAGCAACAGCCGGGCCTTGAGCGACGGCTGCGCGGCTGAGCGATCACCTTGGCTGGCCATGCTAAGTGAGCTTACTCCGAGGTCCAACGCTCAAGGTCAGCGACGCGGCGCGACGCTTTGCCGCACATCGTCCGCTGCACCGCCGGGTTGGGCACCACGGTTACAGGACCGAAATGAATTCTTCAGCCGATACGTCCGCTTGACGCAGGACACCCGCCAGGGTGCCCGCCTTTACTTCGCTATGCACGGGGACAACACAGCCTCTGGAGCCACGGCGCATGATGACGTGGCTTCCGGATTGGCGAGCCTTCGCGAAACCGAGACGCTCCAGCGCTCGTATCGCGGCGGCTCCCGAAACGTGCGGTAGCTTAGGCATGCACGGGAACGCTGAACGTTGTTATCAGCGGATGACCTGGAGCGAGAATGGGGAACTCCGACAGATAGAGCGCCGTAGCCTCTCGCAGATTGGAAATTGCTTCTTCGACAGTTTCACCTTGGGTAGTGGTGCCTGTCTCTGGATTCAAGGCAACGTAGCCGCCTTCTTCGGCGGGAGTGAGTACGGCGGTCAGTTCCATAAGGTAACTCCGGTGGAGAAAGCAAGATTGTCGCTCATTCCGGCTCGTGGAAGTGGTGCCCAACGACCGAGGTAACGGGCCGCGCCTACGGATACCGCAGGATGCGGTCCGGTTGACCGACCGGCTAGACGCCCGTGCGCGCACGCACGTACAGCACCTTGTAGTTGCTGCCCAGCGCAGGCCGTTCTTCCGTGGTGAACAGGTCCGTCCGTGCTCGTACGAGATCGGACAGTTTCTTGAAGCCATGGATACGCGAGTCAAAGTCCGGTTGAATCTTCTGCAGGTAGCTGCCAAAGGTGCCTAGTTGCGACCACCCTGAATCATCTACTGATTTGTCAAGCGCCTCAATCAAGAACTTCTCCGGAAACGGCGGGCGCGCCAAGGCAGCAAGTGAAGCCTCAGATGTCCGAGTTTGATCGCTAACCGGTGTCGTTAGTGCCTGTGCCGGACCCACCACTGGCATTGGCTCAGGCTTGCGAAGGACTTCCGTGAAGATGAACTTGTGGCAGGCGTTTCGGAAGGGCTCTGGGGTCTTCTGCTCACCGAAGCCGAAGACTTGGAGTCCCTCCTCGCGAAGCCGGACTGCCAAGCCGGTGAAATCGCTGTCGCTGGTCACAAGGCAGAAGCCATCAAATCTCCGCGTGTACAGCAAATCCATCGCGTCGATGATCATCGTACTGTCAGTAGCATTCTTCCCGGTCGTATATGCGAACTGCTGAATGGGCTTGATCGAGTGCTTGTTAAGAAACTTCTTCCATGAGGAACTCGTAGGGCTCGTGAAGTCGCCGTAGATTCTCCTTACTGTCGCCTCGCCAAACCGGGCAATTTCTTCGAGCAATGCCTCGATTACTGCAGGCTGGGCATTGTCGGCGTCGATGAGTACAGCAAGCCGCTTGGTCGGCTCGTCGGTGCTGGCGTTCTTGGGTGGAGACATGGCGAGGGCAATTCGGGTGTCTAGGTTATCGGGAGACAGTTTTGCGCCATAACTCCGCCGCCGGATCCCGAACTCGGCGCTGCTCGATACACTGGAAGCCTTACCATGGCAGGTTTTGCGCCGCATCTTAGCTGATTCTATGCAGTACGAAAAATCGTCAAAGGCGGCAGTTCGCAAGCCAGGTCGATAGCCTAAACCGGGGTGCCTCAACGACTGCCTGGGGCAAACTTCTTCACCGTCCATTCCTGCCCGACACCAGCGATTGGTTCATCGTACTACAAAGCCGACATCGGGAAGCAAGCAGCGCACCTTGGCGACCGTCAGCGAAGAGTGCTACGCGGCCGTCGTCTACAGCAGCGCGAGCGCCGCGCGGCAGAACGACATCGTCGCTCAGACCGACGGTGCCGCAGCGAAGAACGACGCCGTCGTCGCCCGCATCGACGACTTCGTCGTTACGAGAGTCGGCACCTGATGTCCGGGAGGACGACATCGGCGCGCAAGGGGACGCTTTCGTGGTTCAAGGCCACGCTGCCGTCGCTCGGAGTCACGATGCCGTAGCGCAAAGCCTCGAACACGAGTCTTCGGGCGACGATGGCGTGGTTCACCGCAACGACGCCGGTGCGTCGGCGGCATGCCGGCGAGTCCGGACGTGGCTTGTGCCTGGCTAGCCGCCCGGAAGCGGGCTCGCGAGGGTTCAGCCTCGCCGCTGATCTACTCGGCGTCTGGCTTGACCGCCCGGCGCCGGCCGCTGAAACGGGTCGCCATGGCTTCCTTGAGGGCGTCCACGCCGGCGCCTTTGCCGAAGGCCTTGGCGATCGCATAGCCCTCGAGGGCAGCGCTCAGGATGTCGCTACCGAGGGCCATTTCGGTGTCGTCGGCCTTGCGCAACAACTGCCGCAGGCGGCTGAAACCGGGGACCAGGAGGTCGAGGTGTCGAGATCGCTTTGCGCTTCAGCCAGTTCGCAACCGGGAGAAATGAGCTGCATATTCTGGTCGAGCTGCATCAGCGTCTGGCGGCACAACAACTCGGACTTCTCGCCCTTCTTGGCGAGGCTGCGGCGGAAGTCGATCGACAGTTCGATGAGCGGAGCGAGTTTCTCGGCCAGCGTAGCGATGGCTGCCTCAACAGGCACGATGGCGTCGGCCGCAAAGGTCGTGGATACGAGCGTCTGGCTCGTAGCGGCATCTGCTGGTGATGGGCAACAAATGTTGATCGGCACGGCAGAATCTTGCGCCGCACGCCAGCCGCTACCTACCATTCTTCTGGCCACCCTCATTCATGGCGAGTTGCCGCGGAAAGCGCTGCTGCGCCCCTTGCCGGCCATCGGCCTCCTGTTGCAGGCAGCCTGGGCGCCCGCCAGCGCAGCCTTTCACGCCCTGTCTGACCCTGAACGAAGGCGAAGCTGTCGGCCACGACATCGCCATGAAACATAGGCCTTTTCAGGGTCTCGGCGGCGAGTTAGTATGGGAGTTCATTTCTTGTGGGGCCAGAGAGTGTGGCTCCGGACTCGTTCCAGGAAAGGATACGTTCGTCTTGAAGCCCACCGACATCGCCGCGCCCGACTATTTCCACAAAGTCGTTGATTGCCAGTGGGCCTGCCCGGCCCACACTCCCGTCCCCGAGTACATCCGCCTGATCGCCGCCGGCCGCTACAGCGATGCCTACATGGTCAACTGGGTGTCGAACGTTTTTCCCGGCATCCTCGGGCGAACGTGCGACCGCCCCTGCGAACCGGCGTGTCGGCGCAGCCGCGTCGAGGAGGAGACGGCGGACGGCCACAACCGCAAGGAGCCGGTCGCCATCTGCCGGCTGAAGCGCGTCGCCGCCGACTACAAGCAGGACATCCGCGGCCTGCTGCCGCAGCCAGCCGAGCAGAAGAATGGCCGGCGCATCGCCTGCATCGGCGCCGGCCCCGCCTCGCTCACCGTCGCCCGCGACCTCGCACCGCTCGGCTATGAAGTGGTGATCTACGACGGCGACGCCCGTGCCGGCGGCATGATGCGCACCCAGATTCCGAAGTTCCGCCTGCCGGAAGAAGTCATCGACGAGGAGACAGGCTATGTTCTCGGGCTCGGTGTCGACTTCCGCAGTGGCCAGTACGTGAGCTCGCTGCGCGACCTGCTCGCGGAAGGCTACGACGCGGTGTTCGTCGGATCCGGCGCACCGCGCGGTCAGGATCTCGACATTCCGGGGCGCAAGGAGGCGGCGAAACACATTCATCTGGGAATCGACTGGCTGGCCAACGTCGCCTTCGGCCATACGACATCGATCAGCAAGCGCGTCATCGTCCTCGGCGGTGGCAATACGGCGATGGACTGTTGCCGCTCGGCACGCCGCCTCGGCGGCGATGACGTCAAGGTGATCGTCCGCTCGGGCTTCGAGCAGATGAAGGCCAGCCCCTGGGAGAAGGAAGACGCGATGCACGAAGGCATCCCGATCCTCAACAATTTGGTGCCCAAGGCGTTTACTCACAACGGCGGCCGACTGACCGGCGTGACCTTCTCGAAGGTGCGTTCGGTCTACGATGAGCAGGGGCGGCGCAGCCTCGTACCGACCGGCGAGCCGGACGCTCACTTTCCGTGCGACGTGGTGCTGGTCGCCGTCGGTCAGGACAATGCGTTCCCGTGGATCGAGCGCGACATCGGCATCGAGTTCGACAAGTGGGGCCTGCCCAAGCTCGACGCAAAGACAATGCAATCGACCTTGCCCAACGTCTTCTTCGGCGGTGATGCGGCCTTCGGGCCGAAGAACATCATCTGGGCGGTCGCGCACGGCCACGAAGCGGCGGTTTCGATCGACCGCCTGCTCAACGGCGAGGAGATTGCCACCCGGCCCGACCCGATGACCACGCTGATTTCGCAGAAGATGGGCATCCACGCCTGGCGCTACGACAATGCCATCTCGGTCGACCGCCGCCTGCGCGTGCCGCTGCGCGACATCGGTGCGGCACTGAAGAACATCAAGATCGAAGTCGAGCTGGGTTTCGACCCCCAACTGGCCTTCAAGGAAGCGCAGCGCTGCCTGAACTGCGACGTGCAGACGGTATTCGCGCCCAAGCTGTGCATCGAATGCGACGCCTGCATGGACATCTGCCCGATGGACTGCATCAGCTTCACCGGCAACGCTGAGGAGGACGAACTGCGCCCGCGCCTGCGCGCGCCGGCGCTCAACACGAGCCAGGATCTCTACGTCTCGGAAATATTGAAGACGGGGCGGGTGATGGTCAAGGACGAGGACGTCTGTCTGCATTGCGGCCTGTGCGCCGAACGCTGCCCGACCGGCGCCTGGGACATGCAGAAGTTCCTGCTCGCCATGACGCACGCCGGGCCGGCCTGCCGCGGCGGCGGCACGCAGGCTTCCCAGCAGCAAACCGCCTGAGGAGAGCGAGAATGCAGAAGATCGAAGCGGTCAATGATTTCGTCGTCAAGTTCGCCAACATCAACGGTTCGGGGTCGGCCTCGGCGAACGAGCTCTTCGCGCGCGCCATCCTGCGCATGGGCGTGCCGGTCTCGCCGCGCAACATCTTTCCGTCGAACATCCAGGGCCTGCCGACCTGGTTCGAAGTACGGGTGACCGAGCACGGCTACCTCGGTCGGCGTGGCGGCGTCGACATGATGGTCACCATGAATCCGCAGACCTGGGACCAGGACGTCCGCGAAATCGATCCCGGCGGCTACCTCTTCTACGACAGTTCCAAGCCCGTCCCGCGCGCCCGCTTCCGCGACGACATCCACGTCATCGGCATGCCGGTCACCGAGATCTGCAACAACGCCTACACCGACTCGCGCGAGCGCCAGTTGCTGAAGAACATCATCTACATCGGTGCGTTGACGCAACTGCTCGAGATCGATCCGGCCGAGATCGAGAAGCTCTTCGGCGAACAGTACAAAGGCAAGGAGAAGTTGTTCGACGCCAATGTGCAGGCGCTCAACCTCGGCCGCGACTACGCGCAACAGCATCTCAAGCGGATTGCGCTCAAGGTCGAGCGCCGCGACGCGGTCGGCGACAAGGTCTTCGTCGACGGCAACAGCGCCGCGGCGCTGGGCTGCGTTTACGGGGGCGCGACGGTTTGCGCCTGGTATCCGATCACGCCGTCGTCGTCGGTCGCCGAGGCGTTCATTCGTTACACGCAGAAGTTGCGCGTCGACCCGGCCACCGGCCAGCATCGCTACGCCATCGTCCAGGCCGAAGATGAACTGGCTTCGATCGGCATGGTAGTCGGCGCCGGCTGGAACGGTGCGCGCTCGTTCACCGCCACCTCCGGGCCGGGAATCTCGCTGATGACCGAGTTCATCGGCCTCGCCTACTTCGCCGAGATTCCGGCCGTGCTGATCAACGTCCAGCGCGGTGGTCCGTCAACCGGCATGCCGACGCGCACGCAGCAGGCTGACGTGCTCGCCTGCGCCTACGCCTCGCACGGCGACACCCGGCACGTGCTGCTGTTTCCCGAGGATCCCTACGAGTGCTTCGAAATGTCGGCACAGGCGCTCGACCTCGCCGAACGCCTGCAGACGCCGATCTTCGTCATGAGCGACCTCGACATCGGCATGAACCAGCGCCTGTGCCGGCCGTTCGCCTGGGATGAGAGCCGCGAGTACGACCGCGGCAAGGTGATGACGCGCGATGCGCTCGACGCCGGCACCGACTTCGGCCGCTATCTCGACGTCGACGGCGACGGCATACCCTACCGGACGTATCCGGGTACCCATCCGACCAAGGGCGGCTACTTCACGCGCGGGTCGACCAAGAACGCCTATGCCGGCTACTCGGAAGCCGGTGCCGACTACGTCTACAACATGCAGCGGCTGCTGCGCAAATTCGAGACGGCCAAGTCGCTGGTGCCGCTGCCGGTGCTCACCGCGGCCAAATTCCCGGCGCGCTTCGCGGCGATCTTCTATGGCTCGACGAGCCCGGCGATGCACGAAGCGCTCGACGCGCTCGCCGAGCAGGGCATCTACATCAACGCCCTGCGCATCCGCGCCTTCCCGTTCCAGAACGAGATCGCCGATTTCATCGCCGCCCACTCGAAGGTTTTCGTGCTCGAGCAGAACCTCGACGGACAACTGACGACGCTGCTGATCAACGAAGCCGGCGTCAGCCCGGCGAGCCTGATTCGTGTCCTGCACTACGACGGCACGCCGATCACCGCGCGCTTCATCACCCAGGAAATCGCCGAACGCGTCTCGCGCATCAATGTGCGTCCACTTCGTGAAGGGATGGTGGCCTGAAATGACCTACCTCGCCAAACCCACGCTGCACCACCCTAGCCTGACGAAGAATCGCGTCGGCTTCACGCGCCGCGACTACGAGGGCAAGATCTCGACGCTCTGCGCCGGCTGCGGCCACGACTCGATCTCGGCGGCGATCATCCAGGCGTGCTGGGAACTCGACATCGAACCGCATCGCGTCGCCAAGCTCTCGGGAATCGGCTGCTCGTCGAAGACCCCCGACTACTTCCTCGGCAACTCGCACGGCTTCAACACCGTCCACGGTCGCATGCCTTCGGTTCTCACCGGCGCCTACCTGGCCAACCGCGAGCTGATCTACCTGGGCGTCTCGGGCGATGGCGACTCGGCATCGATTGGCCTCGGCCAGTTCGCGCACGTCATGCGCCGTGGCGTCAACATGACCTACATCGTCGAGAACAACGGCGTCTATGGACTCACCAAGGGGCAGTTCTCGGCCACCGCCGACAAGGGCTCGAAATCCAAGCGCGGGCAGGTGAACAACGACGCGCCGCTCGACCTGGTGACCCTCGCCCTGGTCATGGGAGCAACCTTCGTCGGCCGCGGCTTTTCCGGCGACAAGACGCAGCTCGTGCCGCTGATCAAGGCCGCCCTCGCACATCAGGGAGCGGCGGTGATCGACGTCCTCTCGCCATGCCTTGCCTTCAACAACCACACCGGCAGTACCAAGAGCTACGACTACGTGCGCGAGCACAACGAGGCGGTCAACCGCCTCGACTTCTGGCCGCAGCGCGAAGAAATCACGGCCGAATATGGCGAGGGGGAGGTGACCGAAGTCCGCCAGCACGACGGATCGGTCGTCCGCCTGCGCAAACTGCACGCCGACTACGATCCCACCGACCGCATCCGGGCGATGAGTTACATCCAGGAGCACGCGGCGCGCGGTGAGGTCGTCACCGGCCTGCTCTACCTCGACGTTGACTCCGCTGACCTGCACGAGCAGCTCGGAACCGTCGACGCGCCACTGAACACACTTGGCGCCGCCGAACTCTGCCCGGGACTGGCTGCCCTCGAGAAGATCAACGCGTCGCTGCGCTAGCGAGGAGGTCCGAGGTTTTCGCCGGTCTGGCGGCCGGGAGTGGTTCCGCGTATTCTTGGCGCCTCCTCCCTCATCGCTCCAGCCATGGCCATCTCTCGATGCAACAAGTGCGCTCATCTCGAGGAACAAGCAGATGGCCAGATCGGCGCCACTGTCGCCTGCCCTCGTTGCGGCAGTACCACCCCGGTCTATCCGACTCTCTTCTTTGTTGGCAGGCTCCTCGAGAAGTACTTTGACGCCCAACGGCGTCGACCATCCGCCAGTTCTTCAACGGTGAATGGCTGGAGTGGTTCGCGATGATGACCTGCCTGGCTTACTGCCAGGAACGCGCGAAGGAATTTTCCTGTGCCCGCCAGTTGGTCATCACGCTGAGCGACGAGGAACACTGCGAACTCGACGTATTCATGCTCATCGATAACCAACTGGCTCTCTGCATCGAGTGCAAGAGCGGTGAATATCGCCAGGACATCGACAGATACGTCAGCTTGCGCAAGCGCCTCGGGCTGACCGGCAAGAAGCTCGTCATGTGCGTGGCGGGCCTCAGTGACGAACACGCCAGAGGGCTGACGGCGATGTACGACCTCACCTTCGTCAGCGAGCAAGGCCTGCTGCCGCATCTCAGAACCCTCTTCTGATCCACGCTGGCCCACTGCCGCAACTGCCCCGCGACGACCTCAACGGCGGATTTCGGACGCCTCGTGCAGTGAAAGAATCCGCGCAGCGGAGCCAACCCGTATAATTGCAGATTCTCTCCCGCAGGCTCAATTCGTGTCCGACCGTCTCGCCGTACTGGCCCAGTACCTGTTACCGAAACAGGCACTCACCACACTCGCCGGCAGGCTCGCCGACACCGAAGCAGGCAGCCTCACCACCAGCGTCATTCGTTGGTTTGTGCAGCGCTATGGCGTCGATCTCAGCGAAGCCGTCGATTCTGACCCGGTCAGTTATCGCAGCTTCAACGAGTTCTTCACCCGGCCTCTACGCGCTGGAGCACGGCCGCTCGCCGACGCCGACTTCATCTGCCCGGTCGACGGCGCCATCAGCCAGTTCGGCGGCATCGAGCAGGACCAGATCTTCCAGGCCAAGGGTCATCGATACTCGACCACAGCGCTCGTCGGCGGCGACGGCGAACTCGCCTCGCGCTTCGCCGACGGGGCCTTTGCCACGCTGTACCTGAGCCCGCGTGACTATCACCGGATTCACATGCCGGTCGGCGGGCGCCTGCGGCGCATGATCCATGTTCCCGGCGAGTTGTTCTCCGTTAATCCCGCAACCGCACGCGGCGTCCCCGGCCTCTTCGCGCGCAACGAGCGAGTCGTCTGCGTCTTCGATGCCGAGTTCGGCAGCTTCGTGCTGACCCTGGTCGGCGCCACCATCGTCGGCAGCATGGCGACGGTCTGGCATGGCACGGTCAACCCACCGCGCGGCAGCCAGATTCGCGAGTGGCTCTATGACGACCAGCAGGTTCTCCTCAAGCAGGGCGAGGAAATGGGCCGCTTCCTGCTCGGCTCGACGGTGGTCATGCTTTTCCCGCGAGATACCTTGCGCTTCAACCCGACCTGGACCGCCACCCGCGCGATCCGCATGGGTGAAGCGATGGCCTGCAAGGCTGGCGCAGCGAGCTGAAAGTCGGCGATCCTGCGATCGCGGCACAGACTGAGGCGGGAGCGAGCTGGCGACGCGCCACTCAAGGGCGGCGGCTGAAGTGCAGTGTGCTTCCGGGAACCACGCCAAAGCTCGCCAGAGTCCGCTCGAGCGTCGCATCATCCAGCGCATGCCAGGCGTCCTGGATGTCGGGTGGCGGCGTGACCTTCGCTTGCCACATCCCTGGGGCGAGTTGCAGGTCTTCGGCCACGTGGGCGAGCGATACTTCCGGCATCGTCTGGAATAGTCGCCGCTCTGGTTCGCCGCGCTCGCCGACCACCTCGACGAAGAAGCGGCTGTCCGTGCAACTGAGCAACTCCAGCACATCGATGCGGCCGCTTGCGATCTCGCGGAACACCGAGTCCGCGACGACATGCAGCACGAGCCGGCAGTCGACGTGGGGATGCGCGCGCCGCCAGCTCGCCCAAGCGGTCACTGTCTGGACGAACGAGAAGCGCTCGGGGTAGTTGCGCACCTTCCAGTGCGCGAGGTCCACCTTATCCTGCCCGCCGGTGGCGAGCAACTGCATGCGGATGCATCGGAAGCGCGGTGCGACCCATTCGAACAGCGCGAGCGAAGCGTCGCGGACCTCCGCAAGGCTCCGCTCGTCGGCCTCGTTGCGCGCCCGTACGGCAAACACCGGCAACGCACCGAACTGCCCCAGGTACGGCGACGGCAGCCGGTCCGGCATGGGCTGCACGGCCTGCCATTGGCAAAGCACGCTGCGAATGCCGGGCGAGAAGAAGAAGTTGTCGCCGCTGCCACCCGCACTTACCGCAAGACACTCGCCGTCGGCTGCGGCGGTGGGCAAAGGGCCACGGATCACCTCGAGGTCGGGAACGCTCCTCCAGTGCTCGGTGCCTGTATCTTCGATGCGACCCCAGCTCCATGTTGTGGCCGTGCGGTGCGGCCGCGACAACTGGTCGGCCAGGGCGTTCAGCCGAGCGCAGACCTGACCGTGTTCACCCTTCGGGTACTCGACGACGACGATCTGGAAGCGCGCCAACATGAACTCTGGATCCACTTCGCCCTCTGGGATGAAGGCATAGTGGGTGCGCGCACCGGGCCCGTAGAACTCGAGGACTTCCCCGAACAGCTCTTGCAGATAGGTTTCCTGCAGGCCTGCTCCCAGGAACAGCAACGAGCGCTGGCGGAACACCTCGGCGAACGCGCGCCGGAAGTGCGCATCTCGATAGGTAACCCGCCGATACTCCTCGTGGCCAACCACGAGTTGCTGCTCGAGAGCAGTCAGGTCCTCCGCATGCACGCCGAGGTGCGGCAGGTCGGCCAGATAGCCCTGCAACGCCCACAGCAGCGGGCGGCCAACGTTAGTCAGCGACGTAAGAACGCGCTGGCAATCCTCGGCGCTGCGCCCGAGCACCGCGAAGTCACGTCCCGCCGCGAAGCGGCAGAGCGCGGCGGCGTAGCAGTTGTCGTAGTTGGTCGTCACGACCAGCGGCCAGCCGAGACGCGCCAGAGCGTCTGTCTGTGCCAGCGCCGACGGACTCTCGTCTGGCCTGGTGAGCAGACTGGCACGCACCGCGGTCGCGAACTTCCCGGGTGCGGCGCGCTTGAGCATGCGCACGGCAAGGTTGGCGCGCCTGACCAGGGTTTCCCGTGGAGCATCGGCGGCAAGTGGCATCTCGGCCATCCCGGCCGCACGTTCGAGGGCCTGGATGAACGCCGGCCAACCGTTGCAGACCGGAGCACTCATGCCGGCGCCAATGAAGGGCACGAGACGCCCTGATTCAAAGGTCGAAACCAAGCGCGGCAACACAGTCTCGAAATCAGGGATCAGCATGAGGGCACCTCCGCAAGTACAGGAAATCCAGGGCACCTCAACAATAGGAGCCCCATGAAACGGCGTCAATCTCTGACGGACTCGCGTGAGCCCCCTGGAAAGTCGTCCGCCGTCCGCCCCGTTCAGCGCCTGCGTCGTCCCACGGCGCTGACGGTAACAGTCTCTCTTTGGCTTCGAGGGCTACGCGTTGGCGCCTTCAGCCTGCCACCAACCAGGCGATGTACGCTGATCCACCTCGTATTCGAGCACCGGTTGAGGCGGCGGTTCGGGCTCGCCCATCGTGGTGTCGAGCATCTCGCCGAGCCGGCCGCGCTGGCGGATCTCAGATCGCATCGCTGGATGACCCACCTTCCCGGCCGTTCGCATTCAACCCACCCTCGTCACGGATTTCCTCCGGGCAGATCCTCAGGCCGCCTCGAACTCTCCCGAGTAGCGAAATACCTGACCGAACAGCGGGTGCGTCAGGCGGAAATCCATGACGAAATGGGTTGCGTCCACGGCCTCCTCGACGATGCTGGTACGCCCGAGTAGCAGCCATTCGGGGATCGGTAGCAACAGCGGCCCCAGTTTCACGACGAACCTGACGCCGCAGTAATGCAGCTGACCACCCACCACGCGCGCAGCCATCTGCAGGCCGAGTAGCGGATTGACGAACTCGATGATCTGATTGCCGCCGGCCACAACCCAGAAGCTGTCGAAGGTGAGCACCCTCCCGTCGGGGTAGGTGATGGTCCGCCGCCAGTATTGTCGATCGCCGACGACGCTCTTCTCGACTAGCGTGGACACGTGCCGACCACCGCGATCGACGAGGGCTCCGATGACGCGCAGCAGACTCAGGCAGGGCTGAATGAATCGCGGATACTCGATATCCAGGTGACCGCTATCCCGCGTCGTGCCAAAGCGATGGTGCGCCTGCAAGGCCGCTGGCAGCTTGTCCCAGTCGGCGCCAAGTGCACACTGCATCAGGCTGTTCATGATCCAACTCCCGGTATGTCCTTGGAAACCATCAGCGCCACGACGAGCACCATCGACGTAAAGGCCGGGACGCCCAACCAGAACCACCAGCGCGCCATTCGCCAGTAGATCTCGGGCAGCGATGACTCGTGGGCGACCGCGTCGGCGGCAAGGCTCTGCATGCGGATCTGCAGCCAGACCACCGGGATCCAGCAAGCCCCGGCGAGGACGAACAGGCTGAAGCTGGCTACGATCCATGGGGTAGACAGCGGCAGATCGAGCAGATACACCATCCACAGGCCACTCAGCGGCTGGAAGATCACGGTCGGCGTCGTGAAGATCCAGTCGGCCAGAACGACCTGCCGATTCGTGGCGGCGATGTGCGCGACGTTACCGCTACGGTCGGCCATCCACTTGTAGAACGCACTGCCAAGGCCGGTACCGAAGAGCAACACCATGCTGAGAATGTGCAGTGTCTTGAGAGCGGTGTAGGCCATCATGGCCTCCCGGTGGGAACGAGGTCCGAGAAGAACAGGCGCGTTTCGACGGCCAGCGGCATACGCCCCAGGAAGCGCGTCAGCGGCTGAACATCGGCCCGACAGCCCGCTTGCAGCATGCGCAGATTCTCGGGTTGCAGCAGGGGACTGAAATGACGCCCCAGGCGCGCCAGCGCCAGCGCCAGCGGCAACGGTATGTGGAACATCGCGGCACGCGGCAAGCCTTGGGCCTGACGCATCGACTGCAGCCAGTCGGCAAAAGTGATCGCTTCGTTGCCGACGACGTCCAGCGTCTGTCGTGTCGTCGATGTGCTGAGGCTCTGCAGCACCGTCGCCACCACATCGCTGATGTGGACCGGCTGCAGCGCTTGCTGCCCGTCGCCGATCACCGGAATCAGCGGCAATGTCGCCAGCCGCATGAACAGGTCGGCGCTCTTGCCGCCCCGACCATAGATCAGTGAAGGACGCAGCACGAACCAGTCGAGGTCGAGGCTGCGCAAGCAGTCGTCGGCGGCACGCTTGCTCAGGTGGTAGGCAGAGAACGCGCTCGCATCGGCGCCCAGCGCCGAGATCTGCAGCACCCGGCGAATCCCTGCCTGCGAGCACGCGCGAAACAAGGCGCTCGGGGCCGTGCGATGCAGGAGCTCAAATCGCTGGGAGCCGCTTTCGCCAATGATTCCGACGCTGTTGATGACGGCATCGACCCCTGCGAGATGCGGCAACCAATCCGCCTCGGCCTGCATGCGGCAATAGTCGATGCCGTGGCGACGTGACGCCGGCTTCAACCGGTGACCGGCGGCTGCCAGAGCGCTCGCAACGTTGCGGCCGATGAAGCCGCTGGCGCCGGTAAGCAGCACGTTCAAGCCGCGTTCCCCGGCGGTTCCCAGGCCTTCACGAATTGGCCCAGGCGCTTGCCGATCGAATGCAGCCCGCTCGGCAAGCCGCACCTGGCAGCCTCCAGCACGCAACGCCGGCTGTCCAGCGGGTCGCCGAAGTGCGTGAATATCTCCACCGCCGGCACGATCGTTCATGATGGGCTCCTGATCAGTAATTGGAGCCTTCACTTTGGCGACTGGCGCCTTGAGATTCTTCCGATCCGATCGAAGCGGAACCGCTTATTGCTCCGGAAAGATCATTTCGGAACAGGAATTGCCACCAAAGCCGCGATCAGGGCACCATCAGGGCGTCCGAAGCTTGGCATTCAGCTTGCGGTACTGGCCGGGTGTCATTCCCTCGATCTCGCGAAACGCTTCGTAGAAATTCGATTGCGAGGTGAAGCCAACGCCGAGCCCAACGGACAGGACCGAGGCGGATGGCTCGGCGCACAACATGGCCTTGGCAGCGTCAATGCGCTGTTCACGCAAGTACCGGGAAAAGCCCTTGCCCAGCCGCGCATTGATCAACTCCGACAACTGGTGGGTGCTGAGTCCCAGGCGTTCTGCCAGACGTCGCAGGTTCAATTCCGAATCGGCGTAGATCCGGTCGGTGCTCATCAGCGTGGCCAGTTTGACCAGCAGCGTATCGCAGTCCACGTTGGTGAGCGTGGAGCTCGCATAGGCCGTCTGGACCGTCTCCCTGACTTCGGCGGAAAGCTGCGGCCGCAGGCCGAGCGTCGTCTGCACCAGCACGAACGCCACGCCTATCGAGATCGCATAGAGGCAGTAAAACAGCTTGTCCGGCAACGCCTGCTGTGACAATCCGAGAACGGAAACGCCAACGGCAATCGCGAAGACGCTCCCGAGCAGCAGCATCTCCTGATGGAAGCCGGCTCGTTCGCGACGCAGCGCATAAAGACTGCGCCCCAGCCACGACAAGTATCCGGCGCCCACGATGAACGCCAGCGGCAGAGCCAGTTCGCCCGGAAGCAAGGGGGACACCGCGAAGGGCAGCGCATGCCCGAGCAGCGCCACCTTGTTCCGACCTGGAACTTGCGGGCGCAGTAGCGGCTGGCTGAACAGGAAGAAAGCTGGCGCCACGGCAAACAGCGTCATGTGGTACGGGACTGTCTCCACCCATGGCCGATCGAGGTAGAGCCACGCAAAATGGGCCGACTGCAAGCCGCTCAACGCCAGCAGCAGCACCAGCCCCATCGCTCTCGACAGCGCCTGGCCCTGATAGTGCTCGCGACGGAAATGTGTCAGCGCAAGGGTGAGCGCGCTGAATAGCGAGAAGCCGATGAGAAGCAGCGCGAGTGAGGTCAAGTCGAGTACGTATCAATGAAGCCCATGGCGAGTCGCCAGCAGTCTTGTCGGCATGCGGCGCGAAGTGGTCGCCCATCGTCCAGGACGCCAGCACCGCTGCCGGATCGCTGCCGCCAGACGCCGTACGACGCCCAGCAACACCTGCCGCGGCAAAGCTGCCGATCAGCCAAGAATAGCACTCCTGACTAGCTGGGTGCTGGCCTTGGCAAGCGCTCGATCGCGGCCGGTCGTGCGTCGCTCGTCCTGATCAGCATCCTTGCGATGATCAACCGACGCCGCATTGACGGCGCGCTGACACCCTATTTCCGTCGCGATGTCCTTCCCTCGGGCACATTCCTCGCGGCCAGCTCGCCCCTCGCTGACGTTCCTGGCACGTCGGACGAGGTTCGATACGTTTAGAACCCGCTTGCACCGCACAACGTAGCCATCGGGAGATTTTGACATGACCCGATGCAAACTGAGAATCCAGTTCTTCTTGCTGACTTTGGTGCTTCTCGCCGGCTTCGCTGCCTTCGGTTTTCAGACCTTGTACGGCCTCGGCAAGGTGAAGGTGGGCGGCCCGCTCTACGAGCGCATCGTGCTCGACAAGGATTTGGTGGCAGACATCCTGCCGCCGCCCAACTACATCATTGAGTCGTGGTTGACCGTACTGCTGCTTGCCGACCCGGACCGCGCCGTGCAGCAAAAGGAACTCCTCGACAAACTCGCGATCCTGAAGAAGGAATACGACACCCGCCACGAGTTCTGGCTCAAACAGGACCTGCCGGCGGTGACCGGGAACAACGCGGCGCAGGTGAAGGCGGCGATGGTCAAACTCGAAGCGCTCTATGAAATGCACCGCAAGGCGATCGACGATGTCGTCAAGCAGGCTACCGAGCACCAGACCGCGGTCGAAGCCGAAACCGCAGCGGCAACGTCCCGGAACTCGCTCGTCCTCGGCGTCGTCTTCTTCATCACGCTCGGCACGGCGGTCGGCAGCACCTGGTTCCTCAGCGTTTCGCCTCTCGATGGCGTCGACTGCGCGCGCCGGCACCTCACGGCCATCGCCGCAGGCGACCTGTCGATGCGCACCGAACATCGGCGCGCCGACGAGATCGGTGGTCTGCTCAACGCGATGAACGATACCTCGGGACAACTCGCCACCCTGGTGAGTTCGATTCGCAACAACGCCGATTCGCTGAGCGCCGAGGCCGAACGACTGTCGTCGACGACGGCGCAATTGGCGGGCACCTCGACACGGCAGAGCGCTGCGGTCTCGGCGATGGCGGCGACCGTCGAGGAAATGTCGACCGGCATCGCGCACATGGCGACACTTGCCGATAGCTCGGAAACGCGGGCATTGGCTTCCGGCGAGCAGTGCCGGACCGGATCGAGCGAGATCGAGCGGACGGCGAAGATCGTCGGCGAACTGGCGACCGACGTCCAGTCGTCGGCAACGACCGTGGCGGCGCTCGGCGAACGCTCGCGCGAGATTTCGGCGATCGTCGGCGTCATCCGTGAAGTCGCCGACCAGACGAATCTCCTGGCACTGAATGCTGCGATCGAGGCGGCGCGCGCCGGCGAGCAAGGCCGCGGTTTTGCGGTCGTCGCCGACGAAGTTCGCAGACTTGCCGAGCGCACCGCGCAGTCTACTGAACAGATCGGCAAAGTGGTCGCTGCGATTCGCTCGGGGATCGACACGGCCGTGGCGATGATGCAAGAGGAGTCGACCAAGGCCCAGGTCAGCACCGAAGCGGTCAGCCGCTCGCGCGAAACGATGCTCGGCATCGAGGGCACCGCGCATTCCCTGGTCGCCGAAATACGCGACGTTACCGCCGGTCTGCAATCGCAGCAGTCCGGCAGCCAGAGTATTTCCGACGAAATCGAGAGGGTGGCACAGGCCGCGGAAGAGAACTCGGCCGGCGCAGGAGAACTCGCCGCGGCGGCCAGCCGCCTCGCCGAGGCGGCACGCCGAATGCAGCAATCGACCGGCAGTTTTCGCTGCTGAACGCGCTCAACGGGGAAGAAACTCGGGCCGCCTTGCCGGTGGGTGCCCTCCTCGCCGCTGCAGACCGCTATCGCCTTGGTCGACGGCAGTCGCCCACCTCCGCGCCACGCGAGGAAAGGAATGACTGGCAGCGCTCCCGTCGGGTCATTCAGCCGCCTGCTCTTCGTCGCGCAGAGCGGCATCCCCGCTGTCGTCATCCGGGAGATCTTCTTCGATCGACAGAGGGACTTCCCGCGGCCCCGGTTCGAACTCGACGGGTCGCACCACGGTTTGCGCAAGGTTTCCTTCGATCTGTCCGGACAGGTAGCTTACCCCGGCCATCACCCCGCTTGCGGGATCCAGCATTTGGGCGTGCCACATATCGTCCAGCGCAGCGCCAAGGTGTTGGCGAAGCTGCGCTTCCATTTGCGGCCGCTCGTTCGCGTGCGCGATAGCGCCGAAACCGAGCGAGCCGAGGGAAATCACCATCCCGGCGACGCCGCCGACGGCCGCCGCCGCAGCACTCGCCCCACCGCTCGTGGCGAGCCTGGCCATCAGTTTCTCGCTGGCCCGCTTCGCCACTGGGGATATCCTCACGCTCGACGGGCCCTCTCCCACGCCACCGCTGCCTTTGCGGATCCGGGCGGTGAGCGCCACATAGGCGGGCAGCGCGTCGATCGGGACGGCGTTTACCAGCTCGTAGAGCGACGCGTCATGGGCGGCTGGAGGGCCCAGCGCAATCGCCGGAAAGGCCTTGAGACGCCGGTCGAACTGGTCGCGCGGAACACCGTAGCGCCGCGGGATTCCCTGAACCTGCTCACTGAGCAGTTGAATGTAGAGCCGGGTGGCTTTCCCTCGCACGACATCGGGATCGATCTCCCGGGCGACGGGGTCCAGCACACGCTCGCGGAATTGTTCCTGCAGATAGGCGGCCAGTCGCAGCGTGGCTGGATCCGTCCCTGCCCCGATGCTCAGTTGGTACCAGGCGACTTTGATCGCCAGCCACTGCTGCGTCCAGTAACCGGTGAACCACGGAATGAAGTCCGTCTCGATGCGCTTGGCGACGCGGCTTCGCCAACTCTCCATGAAGCCGCGCGCGTAGTTGGTGGCCGGCCCGGTCGCGGCCCGCGACGCGCCGACGATGTCGCTTTCGACCTGCCACCAGACAGTCTCCGAGACCTGCACCGGCGGAGTCGCCTCAGGGGCGCGCTGCGGACTGGCGCAAGCTGCCAGCAGTACCACCAGCAGGCCGACGACGCCCAAGCGCAGCTTGCAAGTCGCCATCGCAAGCAGGACGTGACCAGACATCGAAGGTGCGTTCGCCATTTCAGGCCCCTGTCGCCATTACTCCCAAGCTCGGTGGCCAGCCAAGTAGCAGATTCATCGCAGCGAGACCGCCTCGAAGCGCGCCAGAACCTGACTGCCCCCGAGCAGAATCATTTGCTCGCCTTCGATGTGAAAGGCCGTGGCAGCACCAAGCGCCAGCAAGAAGCGCCGCTCGAGTTCCATGAGCGGGGCTGCACAGGCCATCCGCGTACCCGCCATCTGCGTGAAGCGCAGACCGTTGTCGTCCTGTACATAAGCCCCGCTGAGTCGATTGCAGCCGGCAAAAGCGGTCACGCGCGCATCAACGCTCGACAGCGTCAGGCGAGCCTCGCGCTCTTGCGTCGACGTCATGCCGATGCTCTTGCCGTCGAGCTCGACCAGCTTCCAGTAGGTGTCTTGCAGGCTGGTCGCCACGCGGGCTTTGCCGGGGGCTGGTGAGTCACACGTCGCTCCCGGCTGCGAGCCGGCGAAGCGCTCGATCACCAGGTGCTCTCGCGGTTCACCCTCCATCGCCGGCCGCCATTCGAGCCGGCCATCCAGAACGACCAGCAGCGGCGCTCCCGGACCGCTGCGCGATTGCACGTAGTCGCGCTCCGCGGCCAGGTAGCCCTCGGCCATCGCCACCGGCCAGCGCAGGCCGCTGGCGCAATCGGTGAAGGTCGCCGCGTCGGCCAGGTAGAGAAACTCGCCGCGCCAGCGCAAGGACTCGCGGATCGGATCGACTGCTGCACTGCGGCGCAGGTCGAGGTTGGCAGTCGACCTGATCGGCTGCCCCAGGCGATCCAGCAGGCGCAAGGACGCATCGTCGTGCACGGCGAAGAGCGTTGCCTGCGAACCGCTGCGCAGTCTCAACACCTTGCCGCCCGCCTCCTCGGTCCACCGACCAAGCTCGGAAAAAGGCCCTTCGGGCTTGCTCAGGTAGGTGCGCCGCAGGCGGTACAGACCATCTGCACGCAAGGTCAGCGTTTGCGCAATACCCGGGCAGTCGGCGCACGGTACGACCCCGACGAAAGTGGCGGGCAGTTCGAAGCCAAGAGAAGTCGCCGCCGCTTGGGCAGCGGGACCGGCCGACACCTTGCGGCCCGGTGGCGGCGCCGGCTGCACGGCGTCCAGTATCAGGTCGACCTGATTCGACGCGCCGCGTGTCAGTACGGCATAGCGGCGGGTAGTCGTGAAGCGCAACTCGCCGCCCACCGTGATCGTTGCCCGCACGGCGTAGCTGGAGCGCGGATCGATGGCGGCGCTCGATAGCGTGAGCGAGAACGGGATCGGCACCTGGCGCGTGCCGAAGGGCTCACGCGTCTCGGTCAATACCGGCGACGCGGCATCGGCACGCGACACGTCTTCGACGCGCACCGTCAGCACCGCATCGGGCGGCATCGCCATGCGCTGCAGATAGGCAGCGCTGCCGCTGACCGTCACCGAGTCAGCCGCCGGCTGGGCAGGCACGGCAGCCGTGCAGAAAAACACCAGAACGCTTGCCCACCAGCACAGGGTTTTCGACATCGGCTCACGCATCGCAACAGCCTTCCTCAAGATGCCGTGCCATCAGGATCGGATCGGCCCGGCGCGACCGCGTAGCGGCGTTGATCTGATCGCCTTCGGCTCGTTTGCGTCAAGACGCGCTGAAGCGACTATTCATGATGTGACTGATGCGACTATGTAGAGTTCACCGGCAATATCTGGATAGCGCTCACCGAGCTGCATGAAGGCTTCGATCATGGCCGAATTCCAGTGGCTCTCGATCTGACCATTGGCTAGAGGTTTGAGCCAATATCCGCCAAAGATGTCAACTTGCAGGCCGGCCTGCGTGAACGCCAAGCGGAACGTTTCAGGATTGAACACACGACGATGACCATGATGCAAATCCATGGCGTTGAGCGCATCCACCCTCGGCAGCATGCCCATGATCACGGCTGCCTGGCGATGTAATGATTGCGCGTTGGGTACTGCGGCGAAAATCAGACCACCAGGCTTCAGCCAGCCCCGTGCCCTGAGCAGGATATCCACCGGCTCTTGCACGTGCTCCAGCACATGGCCCATGATGATGGTGTCGAATTGCTCAGTCGGCTCGAAATCCTCGAATAGCGCGTTAATGACCTGCGCCTGGGGAAAGCGCGCTCGCAAGTCATTGCAGAAAAGGGCCGAGCCCTCGACAACAGTCATCGACTTGCCGGTGGTGGCCAGCAGTTCGGTCATCACACCTTCTGCGGGCCCCATTTCAAGGAGGTTTTCCCCCAACAGATGGCGGCAAAGGATGCGAAAGCAGTAGCCAATAGCCAGCGGCATGACACCTGCCGAATACAGGGATGTCTCGGATATCCTCTGCAGTTTCTCTTCTTCTTCGCTGCTCATCGTCTACCGGCGTGCATTGCCGTCCCTATCGTTCAATGAATTCGAGCATCAGGCCATTGCGAAACATAACAAAAGAGATTCGCCGACCGCCAAAAGCCACGGCAGCGACAGGCATCACGGTAACTCTTGCACGCTGACCGCGCGCCCAATCCAGCGATGCTTCCAGATCCGTCACCAGGTAGGCCAGGTGGTACATCTTGATCCCGGATGCAAGCCATGGCGTGAGCGTCTTGGCCTCGGGCAAGTTTTCCAGCAACTCGATGCGCGGACCCGGACCCGTGAGAAAACACCCTGCCACGCCCTGGATCGGATCAACAAACGCTTCTCCCTCTTGCTGATAACCGAGCAAGGCAAAGAAATCCCGCTCACGGGCCACGGACACCGATGCATACCCAACGTGATGAAATTCGAACCCGGCCTGGAGATCCGGGAGCGCCACTGCCAGTTCAGCCATGGTGCAGTCTTCGAGCGGCTAGGCCGGCCAGCTTTTCGAGACGTGGAGCAACTTCACGCCATGCCAGCGCATCCAGGCGGTGCTCCACTGCATCCACCTGACGTCCGTCAAAGTCGAAATGCCCAGCCAGCGGATGGCGTCGGGTAATGCCGCAAGAGTCATGAAACGAAACCACCTGGCTGTTGTCGGCAACGGTACGGCAGTAAACCTCCTGCAAACTCAATTGCTCGAAAGCGCAACGGTAGATGAGCCACGCACTTTCAACCGCTGCCAGGGAACCCGGCCGCAGCAACCATCGACCCCATTCACCGCTCGAGGCCTGTGGGTCGATGTCGTAGATGGAGATGACGCCTTCTGGTGCGCTTGTGGCAAGGCGCTCCACGACAAAGTAGTAGTCACCGCTGCGCTCATAGTAACGGGCCAGCCAGTCCAGTTGATCGGACAAGCGGCCCGAGGTTGAGTGCAGGAATCGATTCAACGCCGGGTTCCCGCGCAGAGCCAGGATAAAATCGGCATCGGCATCGACGACGGGCCGCAAGCGGAAGGCTGGCCCGGCAATTGACAGCTCATGTCGCATGGCGAGTCAGTATCGTCCCGACAATGGAACTCACGCTGTCCAGGCCACCCATTTCGTCTTCGGTGAACTGTATGTCCAGTTCATCCTCCACGGTGAATATGACTTCAATATGCTTCAGTGAATCCCACTGCGGGGTATTCTCCCGTGAAAAATCACTTGTCACCTCGCATTTCAAGACCGCTGCGAGAGCCTTTAATACCACCTCTTCGATACTCTTGTAATCCATCACTGATCATTCCAGGCAATGACAACACCTTCGGCAGGCGGGAACTCCAGGAGTTTGTCGACCGGCAATACATGCAGGCCGGCAGCTGGTGTATCGCTCTGGCCGATTAGCCGGGCGAGCCAAGCGAGTGCCGGTTGATTGCGTGGGCCGATTCTCACCCGGAAAGCCACTTGCGTATGTCCGAAAAAAGCTGCACTTTCCTGCAGGGCGGTCAAAATCATGGTGTCTTCCAGTTGTCGGCCCATGGCCCGACAACTGATGCAAAGCTCATCCACAACGAGCTGCTCCCCCTGACTCATGGCCACGATAACAGCAATTACGCCGCTGTCGGAGAGGCGGTCGGTCAGTTGTACGCTGGTGACCCGGGCATCGCTCCGTTCCACGCAGGCGGCCACTTCGGCCAGATTGAAGCGGCGCAACGCGAGATTGAACTGATTGGTCTTGTTGCAGAGGTCTGCGAGGCGGGCAAGCTGCTCGGTCGGATCACTGCGGAAGGTCAACTTCACTTGCAGACCTCGAAAGTAGTCTGCCGGATCGGCTACCTCGGCGGCCAGCGCCTCCCGCTCGGTATTGGCGTGAAGGTCTTGAACACGCTTGGTGTCTTCACTCTCCACCCGCCAGCGCCAAAGACCCGGGTAGAAACCTAGCACCCGGCGAGTCAGATCGGCATCCGGGTGCGCGTAAACGGTATGCACCTGAGGCAATTGCATGGCGACGCTGGCCAGTTCCCCCGGGTTATCGTCCACAAAAACCAGGGCGTCAGGCGCGATGCGCAGAGCGCTGGCGATACGCGACAAGGCCGCTGCCTTGTCGCCCCAGGTAACTTCCACGGCGGAAAAGTCGGCCAAGCACAAAGGATAGTCCCGCCGCGCCGCAAACAGCGCCTCCACATCCGACAGCTCGTTTCGCGATACCAAGGCGAGAAAAATGCCGCGTGCCCTCAGTGACTTGACGAAGGATTGGAGTGCCGCATGACCCGGTGTCAGCCGCACCCCGTGAACGCCGTCTTCCCCAAGGACGCCTTCATGCAAGGTATTGTCCAGGTCAAGGGCCACGGCCTTGATCGGTGGCGAGAGAGCCGCCGGCAACCAGTGGCAGGCTAGCGCTCGCGCCAACACCAGTTGGGCGAAACTGCTCAAGGGTGTGCCAGCCAAAGCGGCTGAGCGGGAGTCGAGAAGCGGCACGTTGAACTCGCCGCAGGCCGCCTGCAGGTCGGCGAAATAGACGGCAGGCAGCCCGTCCGCCACTGCCTGCAGCCGTTCGGTGCCACGCGGCTCATTGCTCCAGGTCGCCAGGATGATCGGTGCTCTGGAGACCGCCCGGAGAGCCGCAAGCCGCTGCGCCAACCACGCCAGCCACTCGCCAAACGACATATTGACCAGGAAACGGACGCTATCTAGCCACAATATTTCGGCATCCGCAGCTTGCCACGTGCCAAACATGAGAGTGTCGTCGTAGCCACCCAGTCGAAAATCAACCTTCCAGTCCTGATAATCAAAGAATGGGGTCGTCAAGGGTATCAATGATTCAATACCATGATTTCTCCATACATTGACGGTCGGCAATCGATCATGACACTTCCCGATACTCAAATTCAACAAGGCCAGGCGAGGAATTTTCGCAGAGAAAAGTATTGCCTGTGCTTCATATCTGGTCGTTTGAATTTCCATTGTTGCGTCAGATCAATGGATCTTTGAGGATATCGGGGCACTGCACATCAGCCACCCAGCCGGCATCCCGAATCCAGAGCCAATCGAGTGATGATGAGAACCAATGCGGTACGGCACGCAGGTAGTCGGCGCATCAACCGGTGGTTCAGAGGCGGCCTGCAACCTCGTCCTTGCCATACATCCCCTTGATGTCATGAACCACCGTCCACCCGTTGGCCAGCCGGCGCGGGCTGGCAATGCTCAGTCGCTTGAATTCGTCATGCGCCACGGCCACCACCAGAGCGTCGTGCAGGCCACGATCGGGCAAGGCGCCCGGCAGGGTGATTCCGTATTGGCGCTGCGCCTCAGCGCTGAAGGATGGGAAACCGAACAACAGGAGCAAGAGTATATGAGCCTCCGTAAAGTAGCGTCAATCTCGAATTTGGACACCGCGGTCTTGGCGCCGTCATGCGGATCCCACCTCAGTACGAGCTGATGGGTCTGCTCGCCTTTCTCCAGTTCCGAACTGCTGGCTGCACAGCCGACGATTCCCCTCAAGTTCTCCGGCGCGCTGCCGTTGGTTCACGCACGCCGAATCTCCTCGCCTGCAAGCACTCCCAGGCACACTGAGCCCATGAACACCATCGATTTTCTGCCCTGGGACGAAACCTTCGACACCGGCCTGCCGGAAGTCGACGAGCAGCACCGCCGACTGGTGCAACTCATCAACGTCCTCGCCAGCCATGTCGCCTTCAGGACGCACATCCCACAACTCGAGGAGATGTTCGATGAACTCGCCGACTATGCCGTCTACCACTTCCGGACCGAGGAGGCGGTCTGGCACGAGCACCTCGCCGGCGATCAGTCGGAAGTCGATCACCAGGCGATCCACGCCAGCTTTGTGCAGGAGGTGTCACGGCTGCGCGGGCAGCCTGATGGGCAGCGGGCTGCCGAGGAGACCCTGGCTTTCCTGGCCCGCTGGCTGATCTCGCATATTCTCGAGAGCGACCGTTACATGGCCTGCACTACCCTGGCGCTGCGCGCCGGCCTGTCCCGCGAAGCGGCACGCGCGCACGCCAGTGCGGAGATGGCCCGCGGTGCGCGGAGGTTCGCCGACATCGTTCTGTCGATCAATGCGACGCCGGTCACCAATGCCCTGCACCTGATGGCCGAACTCGCCGAACTGCGCCGCGCGCAAACCGAACTGCGGCACGAGTCCGAGAAAAACCGGGCCTTGCTGCGCTCCGCCAGCGATGGCGTCCATGTCCTCGACACCACCGGCAACCTCGTCGAGGTCAGCGACTCCTTCTGCGCGATGCTCGGCTACTCGCGTGAGGAACTGATCGGCAGCAACATGGCGGGCCGGGATGCGCGTTTTGCCGACGACGACGGGCCCAGCAGACTGCGGCAGGAACTCGACAGTCCCCAGCGGCGTGTGCTGCACACCCGCTATCGCCACCGGGACGGCCGCCTGATCCCGGTCGACGTCAGTGGCGTGCCGGTGTTGATCGAAGGACAGCGCCTGCTCTTCTATTCGGCACGCGATGTGACCGAGCGCAAGCGGGCCGAAGAAGAGCTGGCCCTGGAGCGCCAGCGCCTGGCCGACCAGCTGCGTTTCACCAGCCAGCTGATCGACACGATTCCCAACCCGGTCTTCTTCAAGGACGAGAACGGCCGCTACCTGGGCTGCAACACCGCCTTCGAAACGTACATCGGGATCGAGCGCGACAACCTGATCGGCCGCTCGGTGCACGACATCGTCCCGAGCAGTCTCGCCGACAAGTATCTGGCAGCCGACCGGGCGCTGTTCGAGCAGCGCGGAACACAGACCTATCAGGCGGAAGTGCGCTACGCCGACGGCTCGCTGCGCGAGGTCGTCTTCAACAAGGCGACGTTCAACCGGGCCGACGGCGGCCTCGGTGGCCTCGTCGGCGTCATGCTCGACATCACCGAGCGCATGCGCATGGAGTCGGCACTGAAACAGCAGGCCGCATTCACCGACGGCATCATCGCGGCGATGGTCGACGGGATCGCCGTCTGCCATGAAATCCCGCAGCCACCACAGGTTCGCTTCACCGTCTGGAATCCGGCGATGCAGAAGCTGACCGGCTACAGCCTCAGCGACGTCAATGAGCTTGGCTGGCAACGTGCGCTGCAGGTCGATGACGAGCGGCAGGAGGACGCCCGGCAGCGTGCCGAGGGAATGCGCCGTGGCGACCACCTGCGCGGCGACGAATGGACGATTCGGCGCCGGGACGGTGAGCGCCGGACGGTGCAGGTGCACACCACCTTCGTCAGCCCGCCGAGCGGCGGTGTCCATCTGCTGCTGGTGCTGCGTGACGTCACTGCGCGGAAGGCCGCCGAGCAGCTCCTGCGGCAGCAGCACAACCTCGCGCAACGCTACCTCGACACGGTGCAGAGCCTGATGCTGGCGCTCGATACCGAGGGGCAGATCACGATGATCAACCGCGCCGGCCGCGATCTGCTCGGCTATACGGAGAACGAACTGCTTGGCCGCTGCTGGTTCAGCACCTGCCTGCCACAGCCGAGTGGAACAGAGCGGGGCCTGCCGACCTTCCGGCGCATCATCGCCGGCGAACTCGATGCCAGCTTCTCGGCCGAGGACAGTGTCCTCTGCCGCGACGGCTCGCTGCGGCTGATCGGCTGGAAGACCGGTGCCCTGACCGACGATGCCGGGCGCATCATCGGCACGCTGAGTTCGGGAGCCGACATCGGCGAGCGCAAGGAGGTCGAGGCCGAACTGGAGCGCTACCGCGCCCACCTCGAGACCCTTGTCGCGCAGCGAACGGCGGAACTATCGCTGGCCAAGGAAGCCGCGGAGCGTGCCAACCGGGCCAAGTCGGAGTTCCTTTCGAGCATGAGCCACGAACTGCGGACGCCGATGAACGCCATCATCGGCTTCGCCCAGATGCTCGAGTACGACGGTGAATTGAGCGCCGACCAGCACGACAGCGTCCATGAGATCCTCAAGGCGAGCCGCCACCTGCTCGACCTCATCAACGAGGTTCTCGATCTCGCCCGCATCGAGTCGGGACGCATCGAACTGTCGCTCGAGACGACCGACATCGCTGCCGTCGTCGACGACTGCCGGCACCTCATCGAACCGCTGGCGGCACCGCTCGCCATCACGCTGAGCACGCTCGTGCCTGCCGGCGCGACGGTGCACGCCGACCGCACCCGCCTCAAACAGGCGCTCCTCAACCTGTTGTCGAACGCCGTCAAATACAATCGCGAGCGCGGCAGCATTCAGATCGACGTCGAACAGCAGCTCACGGCAAGCGGACTTCGCCAGCGCATCTGCGTCGCCGATACCGGCATCGGTATTGCTCCCCAACGCCTGAACGAGGTCTTTCAGCCCTTCACCCGCCTGCTGGCCGAGAACAGCGAGATCGAAGGCAGCGGCATCGGACTGACCATCACCAAGCGTCTGGTCGAACTGATGGGTGGCGAGATTGCTGCCGAGAGCGAGATCGGCGTCGGCAGCCGCTTCTGGATCGACCTGCCCGCCGGTACCAGCGTCCACCACGACAACAGCACGGCCAGGAGCGACGGCCCGCATGACGAGCAGCCGACGGCCAGCGACGGCCAGCGCGTCCTGTGCATCGACGACAACCCCTCGAACCTCAAGCTGATGGCGCAGATCCTCGGCCGCCGCGGCAATCTTCGCCTGCTCACGGCACATGCGCCGCGACTGGGAATCGAGCTGGCCCTCGCGCACCGTCCGCATCTCATACTGCTCGACATCAACATGCCGGGAATGGACGGCTACGAGGTGCTCGCCGTGTTGCAGCGCGAGCCGCTCACCCGCCACACGCCGGTCATCGCCATCACCGCCAATGCCCTCGCACGCGACATCGAGCGTGGCCGCGCCGCTGGCTTTGTCGACTACGTCACGAAGCCGATCGACGTCGCCGGCTTCCTGCGCGTGGTCGAAGAGGCACTGGAGAATCCACGATCGCCGCGCTCCACGTGAACCCGGGAAGCCCCCGGACGACCAGCAGCACGGCCACCGCGCGGCGTGCGGGCTGGTCGTTGAAGACGCGCATCACCGCCATGACGCTGGCCGTGTTCCTGCTCGCGATCTGGTCGCTGACCCTGTACGCGACGCGCAGCCTGCGTCAGGACATGACGCATCTCCTCGGCGAGCAGCAATTCTCGACGACCTCGATCATTGCCGCCCAGCTCAATGCCGAACTCGACAGCCGGCTGCAGGCCCTGACGCTGGTGGCTGGCGAAATTTCCCCGACCCTGCTCGACAACCGGTCCGCACTGCAGCGATTTCTCGAACAGCACTCGACGTTGCAGAAGCTGTTCAATGGCGGCACGCGAATCCGCGACATCAATGCCCTGACCCTCGCCAGCATTCCCTACCTGCCGGAGCAGATCGGCAACAGCTACGCCGACCGCGACTACATGATCGCCGCCCTCCAGCAAGGCCGTGGCAACATTGGCCGGCCGGTCATCAGCCGCACGCTCAAGTCACCCGCAATCGCTCTGGCGGCGCCCATCCGCAACCCGGCCGGGCAAGTCATCGGCGCCGTGACCGGAGTCGTCGACCTCGGTCAGGCGAATTTCGTCGACCGCATCGTCGACCAGCGCTACGGCAGGTCCGGTGGTTATCTGATCATCGCTCCACAGCATGATCTGATCGTCACCGGAACGGACAAGTCGCGCGCCATGTCACGCATGCCAGGCCCCGGTGTCAACCGCAACCACGACCGCTTCGTCGGCGGCTACGAGGGTTATGGCGTCGCCGTGAACTCGCGTGGCGTCGAGGAGCTCGCCGCAGCCAAGGGAATCCCGGTGGCTGGCTGGTTTCTCGTCAGTGTGCTGCCAACGGCGGAGGCCTACGAGCCCATCGCTGCGATGCAGGAACGGGTATTGCTGGCGGCGTTGGCCCTCAGTCTGCTCGTCGGCACCATTGGCTGGTGGTTCCTCAGTCGCCTGCTGCGCCAGCAGTTTGCGCCGATGCTCGCCGCGTCGACACTGCTCGTCGACATGTCGCATGCCGGCGAGCCGCTGCTGCAGCCCTTGCCGACGACAGCGAACGACGAAGTCGGGCAACTGATCCACAGCTTCAACCTGCTGCTCGAGTCCCTGGCGCAGCGCGAGGCGGCACTGAAGGAAAGCGAGCAGCACTACCGCACACTCGCCGACGGCGGCTCGGCGCTGATCTGGACCTCCGGCACGGACCGCCACGCCACCTACTTCAACGAACCGTGGCTGCGCTTTACCGGCCAGTCGCCGGCAGGCCAGCTTGCCGCGGGCTGGGCCGCAGGCATTCATCCGGAGGACCTCGATCACTGCCGGCGCACCTACGACAGTCACTTCGACCGCCGGCAGCCGTTCCGGATGGCCTATCGCCTGCGCGCCAGCGATGGCGAGTACCGCTGGATCGAGGATGCCGGCACCCCGCGCGTTGACCGTGCTGGCGATTTCATCGGCTATATCGATTTCTGTCAGGACATCTCCGAGCGCAAGCGGGTGGAAGACGAACTCGAACAGCACCGCCACCATCTCGAGGCGCTGGTCGCGGCGCGAACGGCGGCGCTGGCCCGGGCCAAGGAAGCGGCGGAAGCCGCCAATGCCGCGAAGACGGAGTTCCTGTCGCGCATGAGCCACGAACTGCGGACGCCACTGAACGCCATTCTCGGCTTCGGCCAGTTGCTTGCCATGCCTGGCGACGCAGCGCTGTCGGCGGAGCAGGCGGACAACGTGCAGGAAATCCTGCGCGCCGGCCGCCACCTCCTCGGACAGGTCAACGAAGTGCTCGATCTGGCGCGAGTCGAGAGCGGGCGCATCGAGCTGAAGCTCGAGGCAGTACCCCTCGCTCCCATCGTCGCCGACTGCGTTGCGCTCGTCCGGCCGCTCGCCGAGGCGCGCGGCATCAGCATCGACGCCGACATCGACGACGCGCCTCTGCGCGCCGATGCCAAGCGCCTGCAACAGGTGCTCCTCAATCTGCTCTCCAACGCCATCAAGTTCAACCGCGAGCAGGGCACGATCCGGATTGCCGGCACGCGTCACGGCGGGCGGCTGCGACTCGCCGTCAGCGACAGCGGCCGCGGCATCGACAGCGAACACCTGCAGCGCCTGTTCCAGCCTTTCGAGCGACTGGCGTCGGCGTACGACGGTATCGAGGGCACAGGCGTCGGGCTGGCGCTGACGCAACGACTGGTCGAAGCGATGGGTGGCATAATCCAGGTGGCCAGTCAGCTTGATGTCGGCAGCACCTTCAGCCTGGATCTGCCACTGGCGAACCCAGCGCAGGATGCCGCCGCACTGCCGGCGGACGCCGTCGGGCCGGACGCCGACGGCGTCCCACAGACAGGTACGTAACCCTTGAGCTCGCACGGGCGCGCTCGCTACTGGCCGGAAGGAGAAGGGATGAACGACCCATTGCGCCGGCAGGCTCGCATCTTCATGGTCGACGACGAGCCGGCCAATCTGAAGCTGCTCGGCAAGATGCTGGGCAGCCGCAACTATGAGCATCTGGTGGCGATCCAGGATCCGCGCCAGGTACTCGATCGCTACGCTGCGGAGCGCCCCGACCTGATCCTGCTCGACATCAACATGCCACACCTCGACGGCTATCAGGTGATGGCTCAGCTCAAGGCATTGAACGATCCTCTGCTGCCGCCGATCGTCATCCTCACCGCCCAGCACGGGCGCGAGACCCTGCTCAAGGCACTGGCTGCCGGCGCGCGCGATTTCATCGGCAAGCCCTTCGACATGGCCGAACTGCTGATGCGGGTCAACAACCTGCTCGACGCGCACCTGGCGCACCGCATGCTGCACGATCAGAAGGGCCTGCTCGAGGAAATGGTGCGCAGCCGCACCGAAGAACTGAACCAGACCCGGCTGCAGGTGGTGCGGCGCCTGGGCCGCGCGGCGGAATACCGCGACAACGAGACCGGCTACCACATCCTGCGCATGAGCGAGTACTCGGCCCTGCTCGCCCGCCACCTCGGCTGGAGCGATGCAGCTGGCGATCTGATGCTCAACGCCAGCCCGATGCACGATATCGGCAAGATCGGCATCCCTGACGCCGTGCTGCTCAAGCCGGGCAGGCTCGATGCAGACGAAACGGCGATCATTCGCACGCATCCCGAAATCGGCGCAAGCATTCTCGCCGGCGACGACTCCGAGTTGCTTCGCCTCGCCCGGTCGATCGCGCTGACCCACCACGAGAAGTGGGACGGCAGCGGCTACCCTGCGCGCCTGGCCGGTCTCGCCATCCCGCAGGCCGGGCGCATCGTCGCTGTCGCCGATGTCTTCGACGCGCTGACCTCGCGCCGCCCGTACAAGAAAGCGTGGGCAGTCGGCGAAGCAGTGAGCCATGTCCTTGACAACGCCGGCAGGCATTTCGACCCGGAGGTCGTGCGCTGCTTCGAGCAGCAACTGCCGCAGATCCTCGCCATCCGCGACCAGCATCAGGAACCGCATGACTGAGCGCAGCCGAGGCCACCGATGAAAGAAACGTTCTGCCGCTTCCTCGCCATGCTCTGCCTGGTACAGCCTGTCCTCGCCGGCGAGGCGCCGGATCGCCTCGCGCGCATCGCCGCCAGCAAGCAGTTGCGCGTCTGCATCTGGCCGGATTACTACGGGATATCGTTCCGCAACCCGAAGACCCAGGAACTCGCCGGAGTCGACATCGACAACGCGCGCGAACTCGCCCGCGAGCTCGGCGTCGAGGTGCAGTTCATCGACAGCTCCTTCGCCCGCCTGGTCGCCGACGTCACCGCCGACCGCTGCGACATCGCCATGTTCGCCATCGGCATCACGCCGCAACGGCAGGAGAAACTGCGCTTCACCCAGCCACATCTCGCCAGCGACATCTACGCCATCACGACCAAGACCAATCGCCGCTTGCACTCCTGGGCGGACATCGACAAGCCGGGCACCGTCGTCGTGGTCGCCAGGGGAACGTTGCACGAGACCGTCATGAAGACCCGACTGATGGCGGCCGAACTGCGCGTCGTCGACACACCGGCAGCCCGTGAGCAGGAAGTGCAGTCAGGGCGCGCCGACGTGTTCATGACCGATTACGCGTTCAGCCGGCGGATGCTCGACAACAGCGACTGGGCGCGCCTGATATCGCCCGCGGGTAGCTACCATGTCACCCCCTATGCCTGGGCAATGGCACCCGGCGACGACCGCTTTCATGCCCGCGTCGACAAGGTGCTCGCCGACATGAAGCGTGATGGTCGTCTGCTCGCCAATGTCCGGCGTCATGGCCTCGACCCGATGCTCGTCCGCTGAACGCCGCCGGACCTCTCGCAGGACATCGCCACACCGTGTCGCCGCTACCACCGTCGCAACGCCGCGCCGCCCTCCTCCTCGCTTTGCTCCTCCTGCTGGCGAGCTGGCTGGCGGCGTTCGGCTTCATGCTCTGGCGGCTGCACGGCGAGACGCTGGACAATGGGGCGCAGACGGCCCGCATGCATGCCCGCAACTTCGCCGAGCACCTGACGCAAAGCCTGCAGGTCATCGATCTGATGGCTGGCGGTTTCGAGCCGCGGGGCGACGACCCGCAGGACGAGGTCAAGACTGGCCAGCGACTGGCTGCCACACTGCGGCCCAACCCGTTCCTGCGCTCGCTCTCGCTGCTCGACGCAAGCGGGCGCATCATCGCCAGCTCCAACCCGGAAAACCTCGGCGTCGCCGTCGAGCAGACAGGCTTCTTTCCGGCAGCAGTACCGAGCGCGGAGATCCTGCGTGTCGGTCGCCCCTGGCTCGGTCGCGACTTCGCAGGCGGCTCCGCGGCCAGCGCGACGTCGCCGGTCACCGCCGCCGAGGCGAGCTTCATCCCGGTCCTGCGGCGTCTGACCGCGGATGGCGGTCTCTGGCTGCTCGCAGCCCTCAATCCGGACTACTTCATCAATCACGGCACGCAGTTGCTCGATGCCGAGAGCGGCCGCATTCAATGGCTGCGCTACGACGACGTGTTGCTGGCCTCAACGGCGCCGCACGAGCTGCCCGGCATCAGCGGCGCCGCCGGCGCGGTCGGTGAACTCCTGCGCAGCCTGGAACATGGCGAACTCGTACAGGTGCTCGGCGACGGCCGGGAAGCCCTGACGGCCTACCGTGCGTCGAGGCAGTTCCCGGTCGTCGTTGCCGTGCATCTCGACCGCGAACACGTACTGGCGGCCTGGCAAAGCGAAGCGTGGCGGCTGACCGGCATCGTCGTGCCGATCATGCTGGCACTGAGCTGCGCGGCGATAGCCCTCTGGTACCGACAGCAGCGAATCGCGGCACAGCAACGCGAACTCGAGCGCGAGCGCCGGCTGGTGGCGAGCGTCTTCGAGGCGAGCGCGGCGTCAATCCTGATCACCACGGCGTCGGGCGAAATCCTGGCCGCCAATCCCGCTTTCGAGCAGATCACCGGCTACTCGAGAGCGGAAGTCATCGGCATCAATCCGCGCATCCTCAAGTCGGGACTCAACCCGCCGCAGACGTACGAGGATCTGTGGGAGACGATTTCCCACGGTGCCGTCTGGCGCGGGGAACTGCAGAACCGCAAGAAGAGCGGCGAGCTGTACTGGGAGGCCCTGGCCATCTCGCCGGTCGTCGACGATCACGGCAAGATCACGCATTTCATCGGCGTCGCACCCGACATCACCGAAGGCAAGCTGGCGGAACAGGCTTTGCGCGCCTCCTTCTCGCTGCTCGACGCCACCCTCGACTCGACCACCGACGGAATTCTGGTCGTAGACCGTAACGGCAAGGCGGCGAAATGGAATCGCGCCTTTCTCGACATGTGGCAAGCGCCTGCGGTCGCTGCCGCCGCCGACAATGAGGAAGCTGTCGTCGCGCAGGCACTGGGCCAGCTCGCCAGCTCGGGACGCGGCCTGACGGAGGTCACCGGGCCGCATCCGAACCCGGCTGCCGGCAGCCTCGATCAGATCGAGCTGGCCGACGGCCGGGTTTTCGAGCGCTACTCGCAGCCGCAACGAATCGGCGAGCAGATCGTCGGTCGCGTCTGGTGCTTTCACGACGTAACGCGGCAGAAGCGGACCGAGGCCGAGTTGCGCGCGAGTGAACAGCAGTTCCGCGCCCTGTTTGCCGATTCACCGGTTTCGATTCTCGTCCATGACCGGGAAAGCGGCGAAATCATCGACGCCAACCCGACCGCCTGGACAGCCTACGGCCTCAGCTCCCTGCAGGAGCTGCAAGCGTCGGACTTCTGGCTCGCCCCCCCCTACTCCTTTGCCGAAGCGCTGAGCTGGATCAGGAAGGCCGCCGCGCACGGCAAGCAGCAGTTCGAGTGGCGCAACCAGCGGCGCGACGGCGAGTTGTTCTGGGAGCACGTCACGCTCAGCCGCGTCACCATCGGCGGTGTCGAACGGATCCTCGCCACGGCGATCGACATCAGCGACCGCAAGCGGGCCGAGCAACAGCTCGCCGAATACGGCGAACATCTCGAGGTCCTGGTCGATGAACGCACCACCGCGCTCGCCCAGGCGCGCACCGCGATCGCCGACGCGCAGGCCGCGAACGCCGCGAAAACGGAGTTTCTCTCGCGCATGAGCCACGAACTGCGCACACCACTCAATGCCATTCTCGGCTTCGGCCAGTTGCTTGCGCTGCCTGGCGACGCGCCCCTGTCGGCACAGCAGGCCGACAACGTGCAGGAGATTCTCCGTGCCGGCCGCCACCTGCTCGAGCAGGTCAACGAAGTGCTCGACCTCGCACGCATCGAGAGTGGACGCATCGAGCTGAGCCTCGAAGCGGTGCCGCTGTCGTCCGTCGTTGCCGAGTGTGTCGCGCTCGTGCGACCGCTGGCCGAGGCGCGCGGCGTCAGTATCGACGCGGCCATCGACGACAGCATGCTGCAGGCCGACCCGACGCGCCTCAGACAGGTGATACTCAACCTGCTCTCCAACGCCATCAAGTACAACCGCGAGCACGGCACGGTCCGCCTCGACAACACACGCGAAGGCGAGCGGCTGCGCTTCGCCGTCACCGACAGCGGCCGCGGCATCGCCAGCGAGCACCTGCCGCGACTGTTTCAGCCTTTCGAGCGACTGGAATCCTCCTATGAGGGAATCGAAGGCAGTGGCGTCGGGCTGGCCCTGAGCAAGCGTCTGGTCGAGATGATGGCTGGCAGCATCCGCGTCGACTCGCGCATCGGCGTTGGCAGCACCTTCAGCTTCGACCTGCCGCTGGCCCGAGTGCCCGCCGCAACTGCGGCGGCAGAGGCCGCGAATACGGGCATGCCGCCAGCCGTCGCTGCCGACACGGCCACCCTCGCCACCGCCGGCAGACAGCGGCGCCGGGTGCTGCACATCGAGGACAATCCAGCCACCCTCAAACTCGTACGCAAGCTCCTCGGCGGCCGCTCCGACGTCGAAGTGGACGACGCCGGCAGCGGCGAGGTCGGCCTCGCGCTGGCCTGCGCGACGACCCCGGATCTGATCCTTCTCGACATCGACCTGCCCGGTCAGGATGGTTTCGCCACCCTGCGCCGGCTGCGGGCAAACGCGCCAACCGCAGCGGTGCCGGTGATCGCCGTCACTTCCGACTCCGACGCCATGCGGCGCGACGTCGACCACGGCGACACTGCCGGCTTTGCCGACTACCTCAGCAAGCCACTCGACGTCCGCCGCTTCCAGGACGTCGTCGGTCGCTTTCTCGGCAGCCAGCCAGACGAGGCGGCAGAAGCCGATCTTCGCACCACAGGTGCCGCAGCCGTCGCCGAGCGTCCGGCGTAGCCGCGGCGGCCGGCGGCCGCCGGCGACGCAGGCGCGATGCCGGCAGCGGATCCGGGGCGTAATCAGCACACTGCAAACGACAGAAAATCCAGCGGCACGAGCACGAGCAGAGGTAGCCCCCGCAAGAGCCGTCACTCGCGAGTCCGGGCAGCCTGATCCGCATCGCCAACCGGCATTCACCACACTCGCCAGAATGGCATCGCTTCGATTAGACTAGGGCGATTCTTACCGGGAAGCTCAATGTGCGGAACAAGCTTGCTGATCCCGTGCCCGAGCAACTGGTTGACCTCTTCGGCAATGGGCCGGTATTCCCCGACCAATCGGCCCGCTCGCTCAGAGGCCAGCGGCGGACGCGCGGCGCGCCGCCCAGCGCGTCTCGCTGAGGCCGGCCTGCCCAAGGTCACGCCATGCAACAAGTCTGCGACCTGATCGCCCGGCGAGAATACAAGAGCGCGCTGGTCCGGCTCTGGCACCTGGCCGAGCAACTCGGCGACGCGGGCGGGACAACTCTCGATCGATGGGCCTCCCTGCCGGTCGACGCCTTGGCCGACAAGCGCATCGCCAACTTCTTCACCTTCGGTCAACCCGGGATTACGCTGCAGGCGCTGCAGTCGCGGCCAACCGAGGTCGTCAGCCGCCTCGACCAGCGGCTGCACGAGGAGCGACGGAAAGCTTCCCGACCGACGCGCCTCGTCATCGAAGGCCGCGGCTACTTCCTGGTCCCCTGCACCTCGCACAACGGCTTCGAACAGGAGCAACCGGTACGCTTCGCCAACTACATGCGGCATCACCGCATCATCCCGGATCGCTTGCCGAGCGGCGTCACGGCCAGCGTTCGCGATCTCTGCGAGCACGCCCGCCTGCAGCAGCAGCTCGAGGACATCGTCCACGCTGACCTGCCCGCGCTGCAGATTGGTCTCGGCCTCTTTCCGGATCGGCACCGCCTCCAGGGCGAGAGCATCCGCACCGACGCAGCCCGCCAAAGAACCTTCTTCACCGCCACCTCCGACGACGCTGCGCGTCTGGCAAGCGCCCGGGAACAGATCCGGCAAGCCGAAGCTGCCGACGTCGAGTTGCTGGTTTTTCCCGAACTGACCCTGTCGCCGGACAACCAGCGGGCGATCGAGCAGGACCTCTTTCGACGCTGGTGCGACGGCGAGCCCTGCCGCATCGCCCTGATTCTGCTTGGCAGCTTTCACTGCCACGACGACAGCCGGGACGATTGCAAGCGCAACCGGGCGCGTCTGCTGTGGGGTTTCGACGGGTCCACCATCGCCGCGCACGACAAGTTCTCGCCAGCGACGCTCGGCGAACTGACCGAGGACTTCACGCCGGGTACCACCGCCGTCTTCCTGTGCACGCCGATCGGCAACATCTCGCTGGCCATCTGCAAGGACATCATCGACGACTACGCGAGCATCTGGCTCGAGAAGCTTGGGCCGAACTGGTTGCTGGTTCCGAGCCTCAGCGATTCGGCCAGCGAACATGCCAAGGCCAGCCGCCGGCTCTGGAACCGCCACCGCTGCATCAGCGTCGTCGCCAACCAGCCGCTCGACCGGGATCACCTTCCCGATGACGGATCGGCCGCCGACCCCGTCTACGGTTATGTCTGCAGCGACCAAATGCGCCTGCCCAAGCGCTCGGAGACGCTTTCGGTGCACCCCGTTTCACTGCCACATCCAGACGAACACCCGCCAGATAAACCATGCTAAACTGAAATTGCACAAACAACTTAGCACGCTTTAGCCATGCTCGATCTGCACACCGCCAACCCCGAGTTGTACATTGACGACAGGCGACCGCAGGACCTGATCGCTGCCGCCGAGCAACTGGCGACCTGGGATGAGGCTGCCACCGCCAGCGCCGACTGCCTGCTCAACGCCTGGACGCTACGCGCGTGCATGAACGAGGACCCGGAAGGCACCGCCGATCTCGCCGTGGCGATCCGGGCGCCGCGCGACCGCCTGGCCAACTCGCGCAGCCTGCCGGACAGCTACCGGCACCGCTGGCAGGGCTACCTCGAGTTGCTCAACGCCCGCACGCTGCGCTTCACCAACGCAGCCGAAATCGAGCTGCTGCTCAACCGGCCGCACGTCGTCGAACTCCTGCGCACGCTGCCGGCGAACGGCGAATTCTTCCCGCAATGGGAGGTGAAAGCAGCGCTCGCCACGCAGGAGAAGCGATTCAGCGATTCGCGCCTGTCGCAGCTCCTCGGCCAGATCGAGGACCACGGCCTGATCGGCCATCGCAAGCGCGGCAAGTACAAGGACTGGCGGCTGACCGAGAGCGGACAACAAGTTCTCGCGAAGCGTTTTCCGGCAGAGCGGGCGCGCGCACCGGTCAGAGGTTTTGGCATGGGCGATCTGCGTCTTTACAGCACCTCCCCCGAACGACTCGGGCAACTGGTGGCCTAGGCCGGTAAGGGCCGAACCCGCATGCGCCCCTTCACCATCACCTTCTACAGCTACAAGGGTGGCGTCGGCCGCACGCTGCTGGCGGCCAACCTCGGCGTCCTGCGCGCGCGGCGCGGCAAGACGCTGATCTGGGACCTCGACATCGAAGCGCCAGGCCTGCATCGCATCCCCGACCTCAGGCCGCAGGGCCGGATCGAGTGCGGTCTCTTCGAGTGGATCGACGCCTGGCAGAAGGCCGGTAAGGGCGCCGCCGACTACCCTGCCCTGCTCAAGTGCATCCGGCCCAGCCGGGTCAGCGAGCACCTGCACGTTCTCGCCGCGCACGGCGACGACGCCAATCCGGCGCTGCTGTACCAGAGCATCGACTGGCACGATTTCCTGCACATCCACATCGACCAGGGCTACCACCTTTTCGCCAAAGCCCTCGACGCCTTCGGCGACGCCGGTTACGAGACCGTGCTGCTCGACGCACGCACCGGCCTCACCGACCTCGGTGGCCTGATTGCCGCCCTGCTGCCGCACGTCACCGTCCTCGTCGGCAACTACGGCGCGCAGAATCTGGCCGGGCTGGCCGGCATCTGGCAGTCGCTGCAACCGCTGGCCGAGCGGCAGATGCCGATCCGCGGCGATCTGCCGCCGCTCGAACGTCTGCTCGTCGCCTCGCCGATCCCGCCCGACTTCGCCGGCCGCGAAGTCGCCGAACAGGAGTGGCGGCAAACTTTTGGGCTCGACGCCAGGGAGAGGCTGAAGACCGTCAGCTTCGACCAGGACGTTCTGTTCACCGATCGCCTGATGGTCGCCACCCGTGAGTCCGAGCGGCGAATCGTCAAGGACTACCTGGCGATCGACGAGGCACTCGAAAGTTACTACCGGGCCAATCTCCTGACCAGCCGCGAAGTCTCGCTGAGCCATGCCGCGCGCCCCGACGTCTATGGCCCGGGTGAGCGCGGCTCCGCGCAGCAACGTGGCAAGACCTTCGAGGAAAAGGTCGCCTATCTGCTGCAACTGCTCGGCTACAGCGTCGAGCAGAAACAACTGCTCGACGGCAACGAAATCGACCTCATCGCCAGCAAACGTGGCGACTTCGGTGAAGTCACCACCTATCTGGTCGAGTGCAAGGCCTACACCGGCGCCGTACCCAAGGAAGCCGCCGAGAAGCTTGCCGTCTGGCTGGACGGCGATCAGGCGCGTGGCCGCCGCGCCAAGGGAATGCTGGTGGCGGAAAAGGCGTTCAGCGCCGCCGCCGCGACCTTCTGCGAAAGCCACGGCAACCTGGTCGCCCTCACCTACGGCCAGCTCGAGCGGAGCCTGCTCGATTTCACTCCCTACCTCGCTCGCCTGCGGCAGGTCTACGAGTCGGCTTCGCTGGCCCGCTGGTACGTGCAGCAGAAGGTCCGCCTCACCGACCAGGCAGAAAGCCCGGTGGCCGATCTGCTGCCGCACGCGCGTGCCTGGGCGCGCGGTGCTGGCAGCCGGCTGTGGCTGCTGCTCGGCGACTACGGCACCGGCAAGTCCGCCTTCATGGCGCACCTCGCCTACACCCTGGCCAACGACTGCGCCGGCGACGCCGACGCGCCGGTACCGATCGCCGTCAATCTGAAGAACTTTCCCAACGCGGTGACGCTGGAGCAGCTGCTGCAGGAGCACCTGCGGCATGAACTCAAGCTCGCCGTCAACCCCGCCATCCTGCTGCACCTGCTGGCCGCCGGGCGCATCGTCCTGCTGCTCGACAGCTTCGACGAAATGGGCGTCGCCACCGTCGGCAAGAGTGTCGAGGAACAGTTCCGCCAACTGGCCGCCCCTGCCGCGCAGGCCGGCAGCTCGCCACAGGCCAACCGGGTACTCATCACCTCGCGCACGCACTTCTTCCGCGACCGCGGCCAGGCGCGCACGGCCGGGCTCGGCATGGCCGACGCGGTCAATCCGGAGTCCGCACTCGGCCAGGCGGCGCGCAGCTTCCAGGCCACTCTCGACGACTTGCTGCCCTTCGACGAAGCGCAGATCGGCGAATACCTGGAGAAGCGCCTCGGCCGCATCCACGGCCAGCAAGCCTGGGCCGACATCCAGAGCATCTACGGCCTCGAAGATCTGGCGCGCGTGCCGCAGTTGCTGGACATCATCCTGCACGGCCTGCCCACCCTGAAGACCGGCGGCAGGGCGGCGACGCCCGGCGCCCTCTACCTGATCTACACCGACCAGTGGCTCAACGACCCGCGCCTGCGGCTGGCCGAAATGCAGCTCTCGGCGCGCCAGATCGCCCTGCTTCTCGAAACGCTGTCCACCGCGCTCTGGGCGCGCGCCGACCAGCGCCTGCACTACAGCGACCTCGCCCGCCTGGTGCGCGAGCACAGCCCAGGCCTCGCCGCCGGCCTGAATCACGAGCGCGTCGATCTGGAGCTGCGCACCGCCGCTTTCCTGGTACGCAGCAGCGACGGCTACTACCGCTTTTCGCACAAGAGCTTTCTCGAATTCTTCATTGCCCGCCGCCTGTGGCAGATCGACGCCCGCGAGTACCCCGGCGACGAGCTCGCCACGGCCCTCGACACCGCCCGCCTCAACCGCGAAAGCGTCTCCATGCTCGGCGATCTGCTGCTCGCCAACCTGCCTCCCGGCGCAGACCAGCCCGCCACCGGCTATCACGGCTTCCTGAAGGCGACCGGCGAGTTGCTGGCGCAGCCCTACCGCAAGGGCGTCAGCGAGAACGCCCTGCTGCTGCGCCATTACCTGATCGGGCATCGCGACGGCCCCAGCCGCCGCCGGCAGCCGGCGCCGGCCGAGGCCTGGCCCGCGCCCCCACAACTGCAGGGCGCCGACCTCGCCGGCCTCAACCTTGCCGGCGTCGACCTGCGGCGCGCGCAACTGCAGCAAGCGGACCTCACGGGCTGCGATCTGGGCTTCGCTTGCCTGGCCGACGCCTGCCTGGACGATGCCCGCCTCGACAAGGCTCGGCTGGAGTCTGCCGACTGTCGCGGCGCCCGGCTGCAGCGCGCCTCCCTGAACGATGTCGCCGCCAGCAATGCCGTTCTTGACGGAGTGCAGGCCAGCGAGAGCGTCTGGATCAACGCCGACTTGCGGCGGGCGCAACTGAACGACGCCGACTTCACTGGCGCCGACCTGCGTGGCGCGCGGCTGGCGGCCAGCCGTGGCCGCCCCGACCTCGCCGGCGCGCGACTCGACGGCGCCACCGCAGCCGGCGCCGAGCACCCGGATCTGCCCCGCCTGCCCGCCCGCCCCGAGGCCTTGCTGTGTCCCTGGCTACGCCAGGGCCACAGCAGCTTGGTCAACAGCGTCGCCTTTTCGCCCGACGGGCGACGCCTGCTTTCCGGCAGCCACGACCAGACGCTGCGCCTCTGGGATGCCGAAACCGGCGAGGAGATCCGCTCCTTCGCCGGCCATCAGGGTGGGGTGGCGAGCGTCGCCTTTTCGCCCGACGGCCGACGCCTGCTCTCCGGCAGCGACGACCAGACGCTGCGCCTCTGGGATGCCGAAACCGGCCAGGAGATCCGCTCCTTCACCGGCCATCAGGGTGGGGTGTTGAGCGTCGCCTTTTCGCCCGACGGGCGACGCCTGCTCTCCGGCAGCCGCGACCAGACGCTACGCCTCTGGGATGCCGAAACCGGCCAGGAGATCCGCTCCTTCGCCGGCCATCAGAGTGCGGTGACCAGCGTCGCCCTGTCGCCCGACGGCCGACGCCTGCTCTCCGGTAGCCACGACCGGACGCTACGCCTCTGGGATGCCGAAACCGGCCAGGAGATCCGCTCCTTCACCGGCCATCAGGGTGGGGTGGCGAGCGTCGCCTTTTCGCCCGACGGCCGACGCCTGCTGTCCGGCAGCTTCGACCAGACGCTACGCCTCTGGGATGCCGAAACCGGCCAGGAGATCCGCTCCTTCGCCGGTCATCAGAGTTGGGTGACGAGCGTCGCCTTTTCGCCCGATGGCCGACGCCTGCTTTCCGGCAGCGGCGACCAAACGCTGCGCCTCTGGGATGCCGAATCCGGCCAGGAGATCCGCTCCTTCGCCGGCCATCAGAGTGTGGTGGCCAGCGTCGCCTTTTCGCCCGACGGCAGGCACCTGGTCTCCGGCAGCTGGGACGACTCCCTGCTCCTCTGGAATGCCGAAACCGGCCAGGAGATCCGCTCCTTCGTCGGCCATCACGGTCCGGTGGCTAGCGTCGCCTTTTCGCCCGACGGCCGACGCCTGCTCTCCGGCACCTGGGACCAGACGCTACGCCTGTGGGATGCCGAAACCGGCCAGGAGATCCGCTCCTACACCGGCCATCAGGGTCCGGTGGCTGGCGTCGCCAGTTCGGCCGACGGCCGACGCCTGCTCTCCGGCAGCGACGACCACACGCTGCGCCTCTGGGATGCCGAAACCGGCCAGGAGATCCGCTTCTTCGCCGGCCATCAGGGTCCGGCGACGAGCGTCGCCTTTTCGCCCGACGGCCGTCGCCTGCTCTCCGGCAGCGACGACCACACGCTGCGCCTCTGGGATGCCGAAACCGGCCAGGAGATCCGCTCCTTCGCCGGCCATCAGGATTGGGTGACGAGCGTCGCCTTTTCGCCCGATGGCCGACGCCTGCTCTCCGGCAGCCACGACCACACGCTGCGCCTCTGGGATGCCGAATCCGGCCAGGAGATCCGCTCCTTCGCCGGCCATCAGGGTTGGGTGTTGAGCGTCGCCTTTTCGCCCGACGGCCGACGCCTGCTCTCCGGCAGCGACGACCAGACCTTGCGCCTCTGGGATGCCGAATCTGGCCAGGAGATCCGCTCCTTCGCCGGCCATCAGGGTCCGGTGACGAGCGTCGCCTTTTCGCCCGACGGCCGACGCTTGCTCTCCGGCAGCCGCGACCAGACGCTACGCCTCTGGGATGCCGAAACCGGCCAGGAGATCCGCTCCTTCGCCGGCCATCAGGGTCCGGTGGCTAGCGTCGCCTTCTCGCCCGACGGCCGACGCCTGCTCTCCGGCAGTCATGACGGGACGTTGCGCCTCTGGGATGCCGAGTCCGGCCAGCAACTGCGCTGCTGCTGGGCGAACGGCGAGCGCTGGTTTTCGCTCGACATGACTCCGTTCCAGCCCGGCGCCAACCTCGCCACACTCGCACAGCCCATCCTGCGCGGGCGCGGGCCGCTGCCGCTGGCCTTTGTGGAAGCGATCGAGCAGATTCCACCGGCACCGTGGATCCCCCGCCACTGGCTCGCCGACGACCTGCCCGAACTATGGTTTCCGGCGGCCTGAGGCGTCGTCCGCGGTAGCTGCTTTGCCTGGTCGCCGAGCGGAGCGACCGCAGCGCTGGCGCCCGGCGGATGCCTCGAATTCACCTTCCGCGCCCAGTTGCGCTGGACCAGTGCGAAAAAGCGGTCGTCGCCTACAATGTGCAGGCTTCTTCAACCGGGTACTCACGATGCGGACAAGAATCGTCATCGACGACCAACGGATGCAGGACGCTCTGCTTGCGACGGGGTTGCAAACCAAGCGCGAAGCGGTCGAACTCGGGCTGCGCACCCTGCTGCGCTTGCGCCAACAAGAAGAGATACGAGGCTGCCGCGGCAAGCTGAACTGGCAGGGTAACCTCGATACCATGCGGGCCGACAAGCGCTCGTAGTCGATTCCCCTGTCGGCAGTACGCCGCGCACGGTGCTCACTCGGGCGGCGACTTGTCCCCAATGACCGCCTCGATCTCGCTCACCGGCAAGTTGAAAAAGCGGGCGATGTCCACGGCGCTCTCGCCCTGCGCCAGACGCTCGCGCACATCCGCCTTCCAGCCGTCGAGCCCGAGACTCAGCGAGCGTCCTGCCTTCTCGCCGACGACCGTTTCGCCGGTCAGCTCGGCGTACTTGTTGGCGTAGCCGCGCGGGGTGATCATCAGGCCCTCGCCGATGAAGGTGCTGCTGTTGCCGACCAGCACGGTGGTGAGCATGCCGATGTCGCAGTCGGCCATCTGCGCGAGGGTGGTGAGCTGGATCGTCTGCTTCTTGCGGTACGCCGACTTGACGACCGCCACCGGCGTCTCCGGCGAGCGGTGCTTGAGCAGGATGCGCTGGGCTTCGACGATCTGTCCGGTGCGCCGGCCGCTGCGCGGGTTGTAGAGGGCGACGACGAAATCAGCGCGCGCCGCGGCCTCGAGCCGGCGGGCGATGACCGGCCAGGGGGTCAGCAGGTCGGAGAGCGAGATCGAGCAGAAGTCGTGCGTCAGCGGCGCGCCGACCAGCGCGGCGCACGCCGAGAGGGCCGTGGCGCCGGGGACGACCTCGACGGTGATTCCCGAACCCGGGCGCCAGCCCGATTGCAGCAGGACTTCGTAGGTCGGCCCGGCCATGCCGTAGACGCCGATGTCGCCGGACGAGATCACGGCCACGGTCTTGCCCTGGCGCGCGTGCTCCCAGGCTTCGTTGCAGCGATCGAGTTCCTCGGTCATTCCCTTGCGGATCACCTCCTTGCCGTCGAGAAGATCCTGCACGAGCTTGATGTAGGTCGCGTAGCCGATGACCACGTCGGCCTCGGCGATGGCGGCGCGGGCACGGTAGCTCATGTGTTCCTGGGCGCCGGGGCCGAAGCCGACGAGAATGATCTTGCCGGTTTTCTGGGTCGTGTCGGGTGCGTTCATTGGGCGATCCGTGCAATGGAGACAGTGGCGTTGCGGCCATCGAGGCCCTGCGCCTTGTGTTTTTCGATCAGAAGGTGGTTCCTGCCGGCGCCGGCGGCGAGCAGCGCGGCGGCTTCGGAGACCGACGGCGTGCCGGTGTACCGGCGCACCGTTTCCGAGGGGTTGGGGACGTCGACGCGCGCGAGTTCGCTGGCCGCGTAGAAGCGGATCTGCCAGCCGTTGGTCGCGGCCACGTGCAGCAGCCCGACTTCGTCGGCCTTGAGGTCGATGCTCGCCACCGCCCGCACGTCGGCGAGGCTGGCGCGACAGGCCGTGAGGGCCTCGTCGATGGCGCGGACGATCGTCGACGCCGGTGTTCCCCGATCACAGCCGAGACCCAGGGCGATCGGCCGCGGGTCGGCGCCCGCCCGGGCCGGGCTCATGCCGAACTCTCCGGCCGGTAGATGATCCGCTTGCCGGCCAGGCGGCCGGCGTAGTCGGCCGGCAGCGCGCGCGTGCTGATCCAGAGAACCGCGGCAAAGCGATCGGGATCGACGTCTTCGAGGCGCGTGAAACAGTGCAGGTTGGCCGGCAGGGGAACGCTGCGGCCGTTGGCGTGATGCGTCCACCAGTCGCGGCTGCCGGCCTCCTGGACCAGCGCCACCGGCTCGTCGTTGACCACCGCGGCGCTCGCCCGGACGAGTTCGCCATGCGTCGCCTCGAAGGTCCAGCCAAGCTCGCGGCCGAGCAGGTCGACGGCCAGCGTCTGGCGAGCGTCGGACGCCGTGGTCAGCACCGGCGTCGCGCCGAGCGCCGTGGCGAGGTGGCCGGCCAGGGCGTTGGCACCGCCGAGGTGGCCGGAGAGCACGGGGATGGCAAACTGGCCGGCTTCGTCGATCACCACCACCGCCGGGTCGGTGTCCTTCCCGCGCAGGTGCGGCGCGATCAGGCGGACGACGGCGCCGAGCGAAACGATGGCGACGATGCCGTCGAACGCGGCGAACAGCGCCGGCACCTGGTCGCCGACCTTGCCCGTGTAGCAATGCGCGGCACCCGCTGCGGCGGCTTCGGCCTCGGCGGCGAACTTCTCCGGGGCGAACAACTGCGCACCCGGCAGCGCGGCGACCACCTTGCCGGCCAGCGCAATGCCGTGGCGGGTGATCGAGACGACGGCAACCTTCATGCGCTGGCCGCCTCCAGCGCTTCCTTGCGCGAGCGGCAGCCGCGCCGCAGTTCGCCACGCGTGCGCTTGGGGTTCTGGACCAGCATCAGCGACAGGTAGTTGGCCTTCTCGCCCTTCAGGCTGGTTACGTCGCGAACGACGCGCTCGTCGGGAGCGCCGACCTTTTCGACGAAGCAACTGGTCGCCAGCAGGTCGCGGCGATCGAGCAGTTCGATGATCTCGTCGACCAGCGGCTTCACCTTGAGCAGGACGACGGTGTCGAACTCGTCGAGCAGGTGGTCGATGACGCCGACGCCGTAGGCGGCGGGAATGACCGCCAGCGTCTCGTCCTCCTCGGCGAGCGTGACGCCGGTGCTGGCAGCGGCGGCGGCGAAGGAGCTGACGCCAGGGATGGTCTCCACCTCGACTTGCGGCACCAGTTCGCGGACGACGCGCGCCAGATGACCGAAGGTCGAGAAGGTCGAGGCGTCGCCTTCGACGAGAAAGACGAGGTCGCGCCCGGCGGCGAGCAGTTCAACGGTGTGGGCCGCCGCGCGCGCCCACGCCTTGGTCAGGATCTCCGGGTCGCGCGTCATCGGGAAGATCAGTTGCTCGGCGTCGTCCGGAATGGCGAGTCCGCCCCGCGCGACGATCGACAGCGCGTACGAGGTCTCCTCGGCTTTCTTGACCGGGTACAGCCAGCGCGCGCCGGACTGCAGGATCGTCCAGGCGCGGCGGGTGATCAGTTCGGGGTCGCCGGGGCCGAGCGAGGCGCCGATCAGTTTTCCGTAAGAGGTGGTCATTCTTCTTCCTTCGTGGCGGGGATTGGACGGATTCAGCCGGCTTTGGCCGGACGTGGCCGGACTTGGTCGGACTCTCAGCGGCGGTCATCCGTGTTCGTGGGTAGCGGTGACGATCCACACCGGGTTCTGCGCCACCAGCCGGTGCATGTCGAGAATCGGCTGGCTGCGGCCGGCCTGGAGCTGCACGACGTCCCAGGCGACAGCGGCAGCCGCCAGCGCCGCCTGGGTGGTGGCGAGGTTTTCCAGGGTGACCAGGTTGATCACCAGGCGGCCGCCAGGCTTCAGGCGGGCCATGATCAGGCGGATCAGCTCGCCGAGTTCGCCGCCCGAACCACCGATGAAAACGGCGTCGGGATCCGGCCAGGTGTCGAGGTGGGCCGGCGCCTTGCCCTCGACCAGCGTGTAGTTGCCGACGCGAAAGCGCTCGGCGTTGGCGCGCGCGTTGGCGGCATCGGCGCTGTTCTTCTCGATCGCCCAGACGTGTCCGAGGGGAGCCAGGCGCGCCGCTTCCAGCCCGACCGATCCGGAGCCGGCACCGATGTCCCAGACGACCGCGTCAGCCGCCAGACGCAAGCGCGCCAGCGACACGGCGCGCACTTCCTGCTTGGTGATCAGCCCCTTGTCTGGTGCGCGCTGCTGGTATTCCAGGTCGTCGAGACCGAAAGCGGGCTGCGGAAAATCGCCCGGGCGTTCGACGAGCACGACGTTCGGCTCGGGAAACTCGCGGCTGGCGGCATCCGCCGCAGCCAGGTCGGCGAAGAGCTGCTCGTCGGGCAGCAGCAGACGGCAGGCAACCGACAACTTCACCTCTTCGCCATAGCCGGCGGTGATCAGCGCCCGCGCCAGGCGGGCCGGGCCGTTCTCGGGGCCGGTGAATACCGCCACCAGCGGCTGCAGTGCGATGGCGCGCATCACCGCGTACAGGCCGTGCGCCGGCATCGCGCCGACGAACCACTCGCCGGCGTCGGCGCTGTGGCAGGAGGCGATCCGCAGGTTCTGCCAGGGCTTGCGGAAACGCGCGCAGGCAATCTGCACCGTCGACGGCGCCGGCAGAATATCGACCTCTGCCGCGCCGAGCTTGCCGGTCAGGAACGCGGCGATGCCATGGCACAGGGGGTCGCCGGTGGCCAGCACGGCGACCGACTTGCCGCCCGCACGCGCCGTGGCGATCCACTCCGGCACCTGCCCGAGGGCTCCGTCCATTGCCCGCACGACGCTGCCGAACGGCAGGTGCGGGCGCACCAGTTCGAGCGTGCGACCGGCGCCGATCACCAGATCCGCCCCGGCGAGGCGTTGCCGGGCAGCCCCCGACAAGCCCGTCCAGCCGTCGTCGAGGATGCCGACCAGCGCGCAGGCGTCAGGCCGCGGCAAGGACTTCATCCTCTTCGACGCGAACGATGAAGCGCCCCTCGAAATCGCAGACCAGCATGGTCAGTCGATACGTACCGGGGTAGCAGGCTCTGAGGCTACGGATGGCGCGCCCGGCCAGTTGCCGGTGAAAGGCTTCCGTGAGACCGAGGACGGCGAGGCGCTCGGCGGCAAAGCGGGCAGTCTCGGCAGCGCGGATCAGTTCGACGAGGTCCGCCGGCGCGCCCACCGCGAGAGCCGCTTCGGCGAGCAGGTCGCGGTCGATCTCGGCTTTCCAGGCGTGCGTCACGGCCAGTCCCTGGCACATCTTGGTCAGTTTGCCGACCATCGCGCCGACGTAGACCTGCGCGATCTTGCGCTTGACGGCGCTCTGAAAAGCGGCCTTGACGAAGTCGCCCATCTGCACGAAGCAGGCCTCGTCGAGTTCCGGCAACTGGCGCATGGCAAACTTCTCGGTCCGCCCGCCGGTGGTGAAGACGACGCTGGTCTGACCCTGTCTCGCCGCCACATCGACGCCCTGCACGACGCTCGCCCGGAAAGCGGCGGTCGAGTACGGTCTGACGATGCCGGTGGTGCCGAGAATCGAGATGCCGCCGAGGATACCGAGGCGGGCATTAAGCGTCTTTCTTGCCATCTCCTCGCCGCCCGGAACGGAAACGGTCACGATCAGGCCGTCGTGCGCGAGCAACTCGCCGCCGACGGCGCGCACGTTGTCGCGGATGTTGCGCTGCGGCACCGGGTTGATCGCCGGGCCGCCAACGGCAAGGCCGAGCCCCTCGCGGGTGACGGTGCCGACGCCCGGACCGCCCCGCAGTTCGATCTCGCCGGCACGCCGCGGCAGGAGCCTGACATCGGCCGTCATGTGCGCGCCGTGCGTGGCGTCCGGATCGTCGCCGCCGTCCTTGACGATCGCCGCATGCGCGCAGCGCTCGAGGCCGTCGTTGTCGACGCGGCCGTCGATCACGGCGAAGCTGACCTCACGCCCGTTCGGCAGAAGACAGACGACGTTCTCCGGCACCTGGCCGGTGAGCAGCCCCAGCGTCGCCGCGCGCGCCGCCGCCGCCGAACAGGCGCCGGTGGTGAAACCCGTCCGGTTGCCGCGCTCGCGCCGGGTGTCGGACTTGCGGACCTTGCGCTGCGCGTGCCCCAGCTCGCTCATGCGGCGGGCTGGCTCTCGGCGAAGGAAAGCAGCGCGTGAATCGCCGCGACAACCAGCGTCGAGCCGCCCTTGCGACCGCGAATGGCGACCCAGGGAACCTCATCGACCTGCATCAGGAGATCCTTGGACTCGGCAGCGGAGACGAAACCGACCGGCATGCCGATCACCAGCGCCGGGCGAACGCCTTCCTCGCGGATCAGGCGCACAACCTCGATCAAGGCCGTCGGCGCATTGCCGATGCCGACGATCGCCCCGGCGAGCTGGCCCTCGCGATGCGCCTTGCGCATCGCCTGGACGGCACGCGTCGTTCCCTCGACCTGCGCCTGTTCGATGACGTCGGCGTCGGAGATGTAGTGCCGGGTGGTCAGGCCGAAATGCTGCAGGCGCGGCGCCGACAGGCCGGTGCAGATCATTTCGACGTCGGCGACGATTGGCGTACCGCCCTTGCGCACGGCAGCCAGCCCGGCCGCCATGGCCTGCGGGTGAAAAACCGTCAGGCCGTTGAAGTCGAAGTCGGCATTGGCGTGGATCATGCGACGGACCAGCGGCCACTGCTCGGGCGTGTAGGCATGCGGCCCGACTTCGGCGTCGATGATCGCGAAGGATCCATGCTCGATGGCGCGGCCGGCGGCGGTCAGTTGTTCGGTAATGGGATGGATGGCTGTCATGGCGGTTCAGATGTGGGCGTGTTGGTGGTCGTGTTGATGATCGTGAGCATCGACCCCCTGCCCATGGGCATGAACGGGCACGGCGCTGACGGTAATGGTATGGCTGTGGTCGTGCAGGTGTTCGCTTTCGGCCGCTTCGCGGTACTTGCAGCCGTCGCATTCGAGCAGCCCGCCGCTCGGCAACTCACGGCCGGCGACCTTGGCATCGAGCAGGTCGAAAATGCCCTTGTCGAAGCCGAAATAGCTGCCGAGCGCAAAGGCGATCTGCGGATAGTGCTGGCGCAGCCGCTCGACCTGGGCCTTGATGCGCTCGATCAGCACCCCGTTGAACAGGTACACCGGCACGATGCAGATCTGCGTCATCCCCAGGCGCGCCTGGCGCTGCACGACGGTCTCCAGGCGCGGCCAGGTGACGCCGGTGAAAGCGAGGTCGACGAGTTCGTGGTCGTTGGCCTCGAACAGCCAGCGCCCCACCTTGGCGAGTTCGCCGTTGGCGCCGGCGTCCGACGAGCCGCGGCCGAGCAGGACGACGCCGGTAGTCTGCGGGTCGGGCATGGCCAGCGATTTCATCAGGCGATCGAGCTGGGACTGCAGGACGGCGAAGACCTCGCGCCCCATGCCGAGATGACGGGTGCACTGAAAACTCACCTCCGGATGATTGGCGCGAGCGGTCTCCATCGCCGCCGGCAGTTCCATCTTGACGTGACCGGCAGCGTTGAGGATGAACGGAATGACCAGCACCTGGCGCGCTCCCCGGGCGGCGCGCTCGAGCCCTTCGGCAAGCAGCACCTCGGCGTGCTCGATGAAGCAGACCTCGATCCGCCAGTTCGGGTGACGTTCGCGCCACTGCGCGGCAAAATTCTCGATTTCCGCGTTTCCCTCGGGGTGGCGCGAACCATGTGCGGCGAGCAGGAAGGTTGTCGAGTTATCCATGCGAGCTATCCAAGCGAGCTATCCATGCGAGTTTTCCATGCGGGTTTTCCATTTGTCTTACTCCGATGCGCGCCGGAAGCGGTGCGTGAATGTTGCGTCGTAAAGTTTCGATTTCTTCAGATCCGGCCACTCGCGCGCGCCGAGCGCCGGGCTGGCGATGATCATCGCCTGGCTGCTGATCTTGGCCGCGCGGCACTTGTCGCGGATGTCGGCGATACAACCGCGAATGATCTTTTCCTCGCCCGGCCAGCTCGCCTTGTGCACCACCAGCATCGGCGCGTCGTCAGGCCAGCCGGCGGCGCGTAGCGCGCCGACCACGCGCTGCAGCAGCGTGATCGAGAGGTAGACGCACAGCGTGCAGTGATGGCGCGCCAGATCCTCGAGCGACTCGCCTGCCGGCATCGGCGTACGCCCCTCGACACGCGTCAGGATCACCGTCTGCGTGACTTCCGGCAAGGTCAGGCTCTCCACCGCGGCGGCCGCCGAGGCCATGGCCGAGGTGACGCCCGGCACGACGCCGATATCGACACCGGCGGCATCGAGTGGCTGCGCCATCTCGATCAATGCGCCATAGAGCGACGGATCACCGGTCTGCAGGCGCAGGACGACCGCGTTGGTCTGCGCCCTGGCGATCAACCAGGCAATGATCTCCTCGAGCGCCATATCCTTCGAATCGGCAACCTCGCAGCCCGCCGGCGCCCAGCGCATCGCCGCTTCCGAAACCAGCGAACCGGCGAACAGGATCGCCCCGGCGCGCGTGATCAGATCGCGGCCCTTGACCGTGATCAGGTCCGGATCGCCCGGGCCAGCGCCGACGAACCATACCTTGCCGACGCTCATCGGACCGGCGAGCGGTGAATTGATGGGGTTTCGCTACGCATGACGACTGCCTCAGCCTGGAAAGTGGGAAGGGCCCGGTGCAAACAAGTGCGCCACGGCCTCGGGGTTGGACGGGAAATAGAGGTGCAGATACGAAGCGTGCAGACGCCCGTCGCGATAGACGGCTTCGCCACGCCGCCCCGGACGCGCGCCGACGCTGACGGCGATCGGCGCGAGCGGGCACTCCAGCCGCGAGTAGTGGAAGGTGTGCCCACGAACACTGCCTTCCGGCAGCTCGACGCTGTGCAACCCGAGGTTGGCAAGGCGTGCGAGCATCGTCGCCTGCCCCGGCAACAGCCCGACCATCTCGCCACGCCGACCCTCGGCGTCGGTGAGCGACTCGAGCAGATACAGGAGGCCGCCGCACTCCGCGACGATCGGCTTGCCAGCGGCATGGTGCGCGCGCAACGCGGCCTGCATCCCGGTATTGGCGGCGAGTTGGTCGAGGTGCAGTTCCGGATAGCCCCCCGGCAGGTACAGCGCATCCGCCGCGGGCAGCGTCGCGTCGACGAGCGGCGAGAAGAAAGTCAGCTCGGCGCCCAGGGCACGCAGCAGATCGAGATTGGCGCGATACAGGAAGGCAAACGCGGCATCTTGCGCGACGCCGATGCGCACGCCGGCGAGCCAACGCGACGGCGGCTCCGAGACCGCCGCACGGAACGTGACCGGCGCCGGCATCACCTGCTCGACCCCATGGAGCGCGGCGGCGGCGCGGGCGATGCGCGCATCGAGATCGGCGACCTCTGCGGCCTGGACCAGGCCAAGGTGTCGTTCGGGCAGCGCGACGTCGCCGTCGCGCGCCAGCCAGCCGAACGAGCGCAGTCCCGGTGGCAGGCTCTCAGCGAGCATCTCGTAGTGACGCTCGCCGGCGACCCGGTTGGCGAACACGCCGGCGAACGGCAAGCCCGGCCGGTAGGTGGCCAACCCGTGCGCGAGCGCACCGAAGGTCTGCGCCATGGCGCCGCCGTCGATGACGGCGAGGATCGGGATGCCGAACAGCATGGCCAGGTCGGCGCTCGAGCGATCGCCGTCGAAGAGCCCCATGACACCTTCGACGAGGATCAGGTCGGCCTCAGCCGCCGCGTCGTAGAGGAGTTGGCGGCAGTGATCCTCACCGCCCATCCACAGGTCGAGCTGATAGACCGGCGCACCCGACGCCCGCTCGAGGATCATCGGATCGAGGAAGTCGGGGCCGCTCTTGAAGACGCGTACGCGCCGCCCCTGCTGGCGGTGATGATGCGCCAGAGCCGCCGTGACGGTGGTCTTCCCCTGGCCCGAGGCAGGCGCCGAGACGAACATCGCCGGGACGGATCTCACAGATCGACCCCCTTCTGAGCGCGCACGCCGGCGCGGAAAGCGTGCTTGACGTCGCGCAACTCGCTGACCGTATCGGCCGCGTCGCAGAGGGCTTGCGGGGCGCCACGGCCGGTGATCACCACGTGCTGCATCGGCGGGCGGGCCTCGAGGTCGGCAAGAACGGCCGCCAGGTCGAGCCAGCCGCGTTTCAGCACGTAGGTCAGTTCGTCGAGAACGACCAGGCCCAGCGAGGAGTCGCGCAACATCGCGCGCACCACCGTCCAGCCGCGTTGTGCCGTTTCACGGTCGCGCGCGAGGTTCTGCGTTTCCCAGGTGAAGCCCTCGCCGAGCACGTGCCAGACGACCTCGGGCTGGCGGCGGAGGAAGGCCTCTTCGCCGGTGTCCGAGCGCCCCTTGATGAACTGCGCGACGCCGGCCCGCATGCCGTGACCGAGGGCGCGGACGACCATTCCGAAGGCCGAACTCGACTTGCCCTTGCCGTTGCCGGTGAGCACCAGCAGCACACCCTTGTCCTGATCGGCGCGCGCAATCGCGGCGTCGACCACCGCCTTCTTCCGCTGCATGCGGGCGCGGTGGCTCTCGTCGACCTCGTGGACCTCGTCGTCGCTCATGCCGTGAGCCGCTCGCGCGAATGCCGACCGAAAAGGACCGGAAAGCAAGACGAATGCACTTTGTTCCCCTCCCCGCACACCCGCGCGAGTTCGCGTTCAATGATTTCACGGCACATCGAGCAGGGGATGACGGAGAAATGAGGAAGACCCCAGACCACCGAAACATCGCCCGCCGCAATGCCGATTCGCATGTCTCAGGCCGGTCTCCGGGCTCACGAGCGAGGAAGTCTCCCTGAACCTGAGCCTTCCCGTGCACTGGCACAGTGGCTTACTGCAGATCCTTGCTCTCGTTTACCGTTGCGGGGGCAGCGCCGGGATGGTCATGGCCTGCAAGACAGGCCAGATGCACCGGCTTCCCATTTCATCCCTCGGGAAGACACCGTCGGGACACCTGAAGCATGCGCGACTTTTACCCTGCCCAAGGCCGCGCTGTCAAGCTCGCCGGCGCCCTGGCGCGGGCGGCCTGGCCTCGGACAGACGGGAAAAACGCCGAGGAAGTACGCTCCGAGACGAGACGTGCGAAGATGGCGACTGCCGCACCACCGCCCTCACGGCCCCTGGCCGCACCCCATCAACCTACCAACGGAGTCCGAGCATGGCTGACTATGGCGCACAACTTCTCTGGCTGCGCGGCGAGCAGGATTTTCTCGGCAACCGTTACAGCCGCAGGCACATGCTGCGCTTCGACGGCGGTGTGGAGATTGCCGCTTCGTCTTCACCGCACGTCGTACCGGTACCGATGTCCGATCCGGCGGCCGTGGACCCGGAAGAAGCCTTCGTCGCCGCACTGGCGAGTTGCCACCTGCTGTGGTTCCTGTCGATCGCCGCCCGCCGCAAGTTCTGCGTCGATAGCTACGCCGACAGCCCGCTGGGCGTCATGGCCAGGAACAGCGAGGGCAAGCTGGCCATGACCGTCGTCACGCTGCGGCCGCAAGTCGCTTTCTCCGGCAGTCGGCTGCCGACCCCTGCCGAGGTGGTGGAGATGCACCATCAGGCGCACGCGGAGTGCTTCATCGCCAACTCGGTCAAGACCGAAGTCCGCTGCGAGCCCGTTTTCGCTGCCGGCACGGCTGACTCGTCAACGGACGACTGATGCCGGCGTCGACGGCCGGAGCAGCAGGTACCCGCTTACGCTTCCCGGCTGATCAACACCACCACTTCGGCGGCGATTCCCTCGCGACGGCCGACGAAGCCCAACCGTTCGGCGGTTTTCGCCTTGACGTTGACGCCGTCGGCGGGAATCTGCAGGTCGGCGGCGATGTTGGCCACCATCTGCGGCAGATACGGCGACAGTTTGGGCTGCTGGGCAATGATCGTCGCATCGACGTTGCCGACTCGCCAGCCCGCCTGCGCCAGCAGCGCGACCGTCGCGCGCAGGAGTTGGCGGCTGTCGGCGCCGCGATAGCGCTCGTCGGTATCGGGGAAGTGGCGGCCGATGTCGCCGAGGGCGGCGGCGCCGAGCAGCGCATCGGTGAGCGCATGCAGCAGGGCATCGGCGTCCGAATGGCCGAGCAGTCCGGCGTGATGCGGAATGTCGACGCCGCCGAGGATCAGGCGGCGGCCCGGTACTAGTGCGTGAATGTCGCAACCCTGGCCGATGCGGATCATTCGTCTACCCGTACCTTCGCCTGCAGGATCATTTCCGCCAGACGCAGGTCGGCCGGATAAGTCACCTTGAGGTTGCTGGCGTCGGCACGGACCAGCCGCGGCCGCAAACCGGCGGCCTCGATGGCGGACGCTTCGTCGGTACCGCCGGGGTGCTCGGCGAGGGCATGGCTGAGCAGGCCGTAGCGGAACATCTGCGGCGTCTGCGCCTGCCAGAGTCCGTCGCGCGGCTCGGTACGCGCCACGCGCTCCGCGTCGTCGGCACGCTTCAAGGTGTCGGCCACCGGCACGGCGAGCAGGCCGCCGACCGGGTCGTCGGCGAGTTCGTCGCAGAGGGCGGCCAGCATCGCCTGCGACAGGCAGGGGCGCGCCGCGTCATGCACGAGGACCCAGTCGTCGTCATCGGCGGCCGTGGCGGCGGCGCGCAGGCCGTTGGCGACGCTCTCGGCACGGGTCGCGCCGCCACAAAAGACGGTCTCCAGCTTGTAGCCGAGGCTTGTCCAGTCGTGCTGGCGCCACCAGATATCGTCCGCCGCGAGGACGACCCAGACACGCTCAATGCGCTGCTGGCGGCAAAGGGCGGCGAGGCTGTAGTAGATCAGGGGGCGCCCGGCCAATAGCTGGTACTGTTTCGGCGTCTCGCCGCCGAAGCGCGCACCGGTGCCGGCAGCAGGAACGATTGCGTAGTGGCTCACCATGGTCTAATTTTAGGGCATGCTACTCATCAAGGAGCAGGAATATGAGCCACCCGCCACCACATGTGCGACCCGCCGCCGTCGCCGGTATGTTCTACCCCGGATCGTCGAGCGTTCTCGCCCGCGATCTGCGCGACTTGCTGAACGACAGCCGACCGGCCCAAGGCAGGCGACCCAAGGCCGTCATCGTGCCGCATGCCGGCTACATCTATTCGGGTCCGATCGCTGCCAGCGTCTATGCGCCGATCGCCGCCTTGCGCGAGAGCGTTCGGCGCGTCGTACTGCTCGGCCCGACGCACCGCGTCGCCGTCGACGGGCTGGCATTCCCCGCCTCGACGGCCTTTGCCACACCGCTCGGCGTGGTTCCGGTCGACGCGCAGGCGCTGGCCTTGATCGAGGCCTTGCCGCAGGTGGTCGTCAGCGATGCCGCGCACGCCCTGGAGCACTCGCTGGAAGTGCAGTTGCCGTTCCTGCAGACGGTGCTGGACGAGTTCACGCTGGTGCCGCTGGCGGTCGGCCGCGCCTCGCCGGCAGAGGTCGCTGAAGTTCTCGAATGTCTGTGGGGCGGCGACGAGACGCTGATCGTGATCAGCTCCGACCTGTCGCACTACCTGCCCTACCGCGTCGCACGCGAGACCGATGCCGATACCGCGCGGCGCATCGTCGCGCTCGACGCACGCATCGACCATCAGCAGGCCTGCGGTGCAACGCCGGTCAATGGCTTGCTGCTGGCTGCCCGTCGGCACGGCCTGCGAGCGCAGCTCGTCGATCTGCGGAATTCGGGAGACACCGCCGGCGACAGGTCGCGCGTCGTCGGCTACGGCGCCTTTGCCTTCACCGCGGAGTCGGCACATGACCACTGACCCCCTCGGCAGCGCCCTGCTGGTAACGGCACGCAACGCCATTGGCGAGCGTTTCGGGTTGGCAAGGCAAGTCGTCGACGCGCTGCCCGAGCTTGCCGAGCCCGCGGCGACCTTCGTCACGCTGACCCAGCAAGGCCAGTTGCGAGGCTGCATCGGTAGCCTGGAAGCGTACCGGCCGCTCGCCACCGACGTCGCCGAGAACGCCGTCGCTGCCGCTTTTCGGGACCACCGCTTTGCGCCGCTCGGTCAGGACGAGTTGCCGCGCACACGCGTCGAGGTTTCGCTGCTGACGCCGGCCGAGCCCTTTCCCGTGCTCAGCGAGGCCGACGCGCTGGCCCGCCTGCGCCCCGGTATCGATGGACTGATCTTCAGCTACGGCAGGCGGCGCGCCACCTTCCTGCCGCAGGTCTGGGAGTCGCTACCCGAGCCGCGCCAGTTCCTGGTGCAGCTCAAGCTGAAGGCCGGATTGCCCGGCGATTTCTGGCACGACCAGGTGGTCCTGGCGCGCTACGGAGTACGCAAATGGAAAGAGACGTAGATCGAGACGCAAACGACGCGCCGAAGGTGCCCGAATCCGCCCACCCGGGTCGCTGGTGGCACGCGATCGAGGACCAGCGGATTCAGTGCGACCTCTGTCCGCGCGACTGCAAGTTGCACGAGGGCCAGCGCGGCGCCTGCTTCGTTCGCCAGAACGTCGGCGGCCAGATGGTGCTCACCACCTATGGCCGCTCGTCGGGCTTCTGCATCGACCCGATCGAAAAGAAGCCGCTCAACCACTTCTTTCCGGGCTCCGCCATCCTGTCCTTCGGCACCGCCGGCTGCAACCTGGCCTGCAAGTTCTGCCAGAACTGGGACATCTCGAAGTCCCGGGACATGGACCGCCTGCTCGACGCCGCCAGCCCGGACGGGATTGCTGCCGCGGCGCTCGCCTACGGCGCCCAGTCGGTGGCCTTCACCTACAACGATCCGGTGATCTTCGCCGAGTACGCGATCGATACCGCCATCGCTTGCCATGAGCGAGGCATCAAGACGGTCGCCGTGACGGCCGGCTACATCCATCCGGCGCCCGCACGCGAGTTCTACGCCGTGATGGACGCCGCCAACGTCGATCTGAAAGCCTTCACCGACGACTTCTATTTCAAGCTCTGCGCGGGTCACCTGCAGCCCGTGCTCGACATCCTCTCCTACATCCATCACGAAACGACGTGCTGGCTCGAGATCACCACCCTGCTGATTCCGGGCAAGAACGATTCGCCTGCCGAGATCAAGGCGCTCGCGGCATGGGTGGCACGCGAACTCGGGGCGGACGTGCCGCTGCACTTCACCGCCTTCCACCCCGACTGGAAGATGGACGACCTGCCGCCGACGCCGTCGTCGACGCTGACCCAGGCGCGGCGCATCGCGCTCGACGCCGGCCTGCATTACGTCTATACGGGCAACGTGCATGACACCGAAGGCGGCACCACCTTCTGCCCGGGTTGCCAGGCAGCACTGATCGAGCGGGACTGGTACAACATCCGTCACTACGACCTGCCGGCAGACGGTCGCTGTCCGCACTGCGGCACTCGCCTTGCCGGCCATTTCGCCCGCTTCGGCAAGCCTTTCGGACCGCGTCGCGTGCCGGTCAGACTGGTACGTCGTTGAACGACGCGACCATCCCGTCAGGCAGCACGCCGATCTCGATTGCCACCGGACACGGGCCGCTGCACGGCGTGCTGACGCTGCCGGCGGCGACCGCGGCGCTGGTTGTGCTGACGCACGCCGGCCCGACTCCCGAGGCGCGCGACGACGCTCTCGCCGCCGTTCTCCGGCACGCCGGCATCGGCACGCTGAGTCTCGACCTCCTGACCGACTCGGAGGAGCGTTTCGCCGATATCCACCACAACGTTTCGCTGCTCTCCCGGCGCCTGCTCGAGGGACTGAACCTGGTCAAGCAACGAATGCTCGTCGGCGAGTTGCCGACGCTGCCGATCGGCCTTTGCGGCGTCGGCGACTGCTCACCGGTGGTGCTGCGCGTGGCCGCGTTGCGCGACCACGACGTCTTCGCACTCGTCTGCCGCGGCGGCCTGATCGATCTCGCCGGCGTCGTTTACCTGCGTTCGCTCACCGCGCCGCTGCTGGTTCTCGTCGACGAGAACGACGCAGGTGGCACGATGAGCAACCGGCGCGCCCTGCGCGAGTTGTCATGCCGGCAGGAACTGCAGTCGCTACCCGCGAGTGTTCTCTCGCCTGACTCGGCGGTCGCCTTCGAGTGTGTCGCGCGCGCCACCGTGCACTGGTTCGTTGACCACCTCTACCACGGCCATTGACCCTAGGATCCTTGGGATGCGTCAGAAGATTTCCCTAATCGTGCAACCCGGCGACAGCTTCTTCCCGATCGTGCGCGCAATCGACCGTGCGCATCGCTCGATCAACCTGACGGCCTTTCGCATGGACGATCCGATCATTCAGCGCGCACTCATCGAGGCTCGCCAACGCGGCGTGCGCATCCGCGTGCTCATTTCGAGCAGCGCGCGCGGTTGGGCGGACAGGAACCGCAAGCTCCTCAGGGACGCCAGCGAGGCGGGCATCGACACCCGCGAGCCTCCCGGTGACAGCAAGCGCGCTCGTTATCACTACAAGGTGATGACGGTGGACGACGAGGAAGCGTTCGTGTTTACCTTCAACCCGACGCGCGAGAATCTGCACTACACGCGCGACTTCGGCGTCGAGCTTTTCAACCCGACGATCGCCGCCGAGATCAACCGGCTGTTCGACGCCGACTGGGACGATCGTCCCTTCGTACCCGACGCGCATTCGCCCCTGCTGGTGAGCCCGTTCAACAGTCGGCAGAAGATCGAAGGGTGGCTGGCGGCCGCCGAACGCTCGATTCAGATCGCCGACGCGAAGGTCCAGGATCCGGCCATCGTCCGCCTGCTCGTGCACAAGGCCGCGAGCGGTATCCCGGTGCGCGTCCTGGGCGATGAAGCGCATGGCAACGGGCTGCCCGCCGAGATCGCCTTCCGGGCAGTACCGCGCTACAAGCTGCACGCCAAGTGCACCATCGTCGACGGCAGCACGGCCGTCATCGGCAGCATGAACCTGCGCACGGAGAGCCTCGACCGCCGCCGCGAGCTGGGCATCATGGTCGACGATGGCGATGTGCTACAACGACTGCAGGCCGTGTTCGAGAGCGACTGGGAGCGCAAGTTGCCGATGTTCGACACCACAGCGACGCAGGTGATGCGCCTGGCGGAGCCCCCTGGGCGCGCCGCGACGGAGTTTTCGGGGGCCGGCTTCATCCTCCTTTCGCGCACCAGCGCACTGGTGCGGCACGCGGTCCGTGAAGGCGTGACGACCATCGGCCGGGCGCCGGAGAACGATGTGGTCATCAGCGATGCCCTGGTCAGCCGCTACCATGCGCACATCACCCGCGAGATGCAGATCTGCCGGATCACCGACCGGGGAAGCGGCAATGGCACCTTCGTGAACGGTGACCGCATCATCGGGACGACCGCCCTGCGCCCAGGCGATGTCATCCGTATCGCCGACAGCGAGGAGTTTCGCCTCCTGGAACTGTAAGGCCAGGCTCGGTCCGGGAGCGCTGCAGGCCGGCGCGGCCAGTTCGGCACCGGGGCGGACGGCGCGGGCCACGGCACGCGCGGCAACGGCACGCCGCCGGCCGGACCTACCCGAAAGCGGCAAAATGGTTTATATTGCACCGCAACAGACGCGCCTGAAGCGCCATCGATGGCCCGGCGATCAGACCCAAGCGCAAGCCGGATGGATTGCCCGCACGCCGCAGGAGACCCGGCGCGTCGCTCGTCTGCCAAGCCCGGCGTTTGCCGTGCGACCCCCGAACACCGTACGTCTCACCGAGCCGCTGCGGCGGCCCAAACCAGGACCCATTCCATGAAACAAGACCCTCCATCCTTGTTGAGCAGAATCTCCCTTGCCTTCGGCACCTTCTTCGCGATCATCGCCGATGCTCGGTTCGCCGGACGCGTCCAGGCCTTGCGCACCGGCGCACAGCGCAGCGAACCGTCGACGCCGGCACCGGCACCCGCCACACCCAGACCTGCCGCACCGCCGCTGCGGGAAGCTGCACCCGACGGTGCGCTGCAGCTCCTCGGCCTGCTGCAGCGCGAAGCCCGCTTCATCGACTTCATCCAGGAGGACGTCGCCGCGTATGCCGATGCCGACGTTGGTGCCGCCGCGCGCGTCGTCCATGAAGGCTGCCGCAAAGTGCTGCGCGACAACTTCGCGATCAGCCCGGTGCGCGACGAGGCCGAGGGCAGCCGGATCACGCTGCCCGAAGGTTTCGACGCCGCGGCGATTCGCGTCACCGGCAACGTCGTCGGTCAGCCACCGTTCACGGGCAGCCTCGCGCACCGCGGCTGGCGGGTCGTCGAAACCCGGCTGCCGAAGCTCTCCGATAGCCACGAACTGCGCATCGTCGCGCCGGCGGAGGTGGAACTATGAGCGAGCCACGCTTTGCGATCGGGATCGATCTCGGAACGACCCACTGCGCCCTCTCCTACGTCGATATCGACGGCAGTGACGGCGAACAGGTTGTCCAGCAGGTGCTGCCCATCCCGCAGCTGACCGCGCCCGGGGCGGTCGAGGAACTCGGCCTGCTGCCGTCGTTCATCTACCTGCCGCATGCGAGCGAACTGGCGAGCGGCGACCTGAACCTGCCGTGGACCGCCGAGCAGGACTATGCCGTCGGTGAAATGGCGCGCAGCCGCGGCGCAGCAACACCGATCCGCCTGGTGTCGAGCGCCAAGAGCTGGCTGTGCCACGCCGGCGTCGATCGGCGGGCGGCGATCCTGCCGAACGACGCACCGCCGGAAGTCGCGCGTCTGTCGCCGCTCGCCGCCTCCTTGCGCTATCTCGCGCACCTGCGCGCCGCCTGGGACGAAGCGCAGCCGGCGGCCCCCTTCGTGGATCAGGAAATCGTCGTCACGATTCCCGCCTCCTTCGACCCGGCAGCCCGCGAGCTGACTGCCGAAGCCGCCAAGGCGGCAGGCTGCGAGCGCATGATCCTGCTCGAGGAACCGCAGGCGGCGCTCTACAGCTGGATCCAGAAGAGCGCCGGAGGCTGGCGCAAGCAGGTGCGGCCGGGCGACATCATCTTGGTCGTTGATGTCGGCGGCGGCACCAGCGATTTTTCGCTGATCGCCGTCCTCGAGCGCGACGGCAACCTCGAACTGCACCGCGTCGCCGTCGGCGAGCACATCCTCCTCGGCGGCGACAACATGGATCTGGCGCTGGCCTATGCCGTCGCCGGCAAGCTGGCGGCGCAGGGCAGCAAGCTCGACGCCTGGCAACTGCGCGCCTTGACGCATGCCTGCCGATCAGCCAAGGAAACGCTGCTCGGCGACCCGGAGATCGCTGCCGTACCGCTCGTCGTCGCCAGTCGCGGCACCAAGCTGATCGGCGGGTCGATCCGCAGCGAGCTGACGCGCGAGGAACTCACGGCAACGCTGCTCGAAGGCTTCTTCCCGGCGGCGGCGATCGCCGATCGCCCGCAGGGACGCGGACGCGGTGGCCTCACCCAACTCGGACTGCCCTATGCCCAGGACGCCGCGGTTACCCGCCACCTGGCCGCTTTCCTGGCCCGCCAGCTCGCCGCGACGGCCGATCTCGAGGGCTTCGTCGGCGACCTGCCCGACGACGCCACCTTCCTGCATCCGACCGCCGTGCTCTTCAACGGCGGCGTCTTCAAGTCCGACCTGCTCGCCGAGCGGACGCTGGCGACGATAAACTCCTGGCTCGCCGGCGAAGGCGCGCCGGCCGCCCGCCTGCTCGAAGGTGCCGACCTCGACCTGGCGGTCGCCCGTGGCGCCGCCTACTACGGCTACGTTCGCCGCGGCCAGGGCGTGCGTATCCGCGGTGGTACGGCGCGTGCCTACTACGTCGCCGTCGAGTCCGTGATGCCCGCCGTACCCGGCCTGCAGCCACCGGTGCAGGCGCTGTGCCTGGCGCCGTTCGGCATGGAGGAAGGCACCGAGGCCGCCCTGTCGGCTCAAGAGTTCGGCCTCGTCGTCGGCGAGCAGGTCCGCTTCCGCTTCTTCGGCTCGTCGGTCCGCCGTCAGGACGAGGTCGGAACACTGCTCGACGACTGGGAACCCGATGAACTGCAGGAACTCGACGAGATCCAGACGACGCTGCCGAGCGAAGGCCGTGCCGCCGGCGAGGTGGTGCGCGTCAAGCTGCATGCGCGGGTGACCGAAGCCGGCACCCTCGAACTCGAGGCCCTGCCGCACGGCGGCAAGGAGTACTGGAAGGTCGAGTTCGACGTGCGCGGCGGTGCCACCTAGGGGTGTCGGCAAGTCTCCGGCAGGCCATGAAGAAGACGTACATCGTCGGCATCGATCTCGGCACCAGCAACACCGTGGTCGCCTACACGGCGCCGGGAAAACAGCAGGTCGAGCTGTTCGAGATCGAACAGCTGGTCGCTCCCGGGCAGGTTGCCGCGCGGCCGCTGCTGCCGTCGGTCCGCTTCCACCCGGCACCCGGGGAACTCAGCCCGGGCGATCTGCAACTGCCGTGGGACGCTGAGGACGGCGGCGAAGCGGCGCTCACCGGCCGCCTGGCGCTCGATCTTGGCGCCCAGGTTCCCGGTCGCCTGGTCGCCAGCGCCAAGAGCTGGCTGTCGCACGCCTCGGTCGACCGGATGGCGCCGATCCTGCCCTGGGGTGCCGAAGACGATGTCGCCAAGGTCTCGCCGGTCGCCGCCAGCGCCAGCTACCTCGCGCATGTTCGCGCCGCCTGGCGGCACCGCTTCCCGAAAGCGCCACTCGAAGAGCAACAGGTGATCCTGACGGTTCCCGCGTCTTTCGACGAAGGTGCGCGCGCGCTGACGCTCGAAGCCGCGCGACAGGCCGGCCTGCCGCATCTGCGCCTGCTCGAAGAGCCGCAGGCGGCCTTCTACGACTGGCTTTTCCGCCACCAGCAGAGCCTCGCCGAGGAACTCGCCGGTACGCGGCTGCTGCTCGTTTGCGATGTCGGCGGCGGCACGACGGACTTGACGCTGATCCAGGTGGCGCTCCAGGACGGCGAGCCGGAGTTGACGCGCATCGGCGTCGGCGACCACCTGATGCTTGGTGGCGACAACATGGATCTCGCTCTCGCGCATCTCGTCGAAGGCCGTCTGCCCGCGAGTGAGGGACGCCTCTCGGCGGCGCGCTTCTCGCAGCTCACCGCACGTTGCCGGGCGGCCAAGGAACAGTTGCTGGCCGACGGCGCTCCCGAAACGGTGCTGTTGACGCTGCTCGGCGGCGGCGCGCGGCTGATCGGCGGCGCGCGCACCGTCGAACTGAAGTGCGACGAAGTCCGTCAGGTGATCGTCGATGGTTTCTTTCCGGCGGTGCCTGCCGATGAACCGATACAGCAACGACGGGCGGCGATCGTCGAGTTCGGTCTGCCCTACCCCGCCGACCCGGCAATCACGCGCCATGTCGCCGCCTTCCTCAAGCGCCACGCGCAGGCAGCGCACCGGGCACTGGCCGACGACGCCGACACGCAGCGGCTGCCGGTTCCCGATACGCTGCTGCTCAACGGCGGCGTCTTTCGTGCCGCTGCGCTCGCCGAACGTCTGCAGAGCACGCTCGGCAACTGGCGCGGCGCGGCGCTGCGCGTCCTGCACAACGACAATCCCGACGTCGCCGTCGCGCGTGGGGCCGTCGCCTACGCGCTCGTCCGGCAGGGACATGGCCGGCGCATCGGTGGCGGATCGGCGCGCAGCTACTTTCTCGTCCTCGACGACGCCGGTGGGCAGAAACGCGGCATCTGCCTGCTGCCGCGCGGCAGCGAGGAAGGACACGAAATCCGCCTGCCCGAGCGCACGTTCAGCCTGCGCCTGGGTCAGCCGGTACGCTTTCACCTCGCCTCGTCGGTTGCCGACACCAGCTACCTGCCGGGCGAGATCGCCGAACTGGGCGACGAGGAATTCGTCCGCCTGCCGCCGATCGCCAGCGTCGTCCAGCCACATGCCGGCAGCAACCAGCGCGAGGTGCGCGTGCAATTGATCACTGCGATGACCGAGGTCGGCACGCTAGAACTGCACTGTGTCAGCCTTGACGATGCCGCTCGCCGCTGGCTGCTCGAATTCCAGTTGCGCGGCGAAGGCAGCGAGACGGCGGTCTCGCCGGCCGCCCTGCCGCCGCGCTTTGCCAACGCCGTGCAATGCATCGAGCAGATTTTCGGAGCGCGCGCGCAGCCCGTCGAAGGCAAGGAGGTACGGCGCCTGCGCGGCCAGCTCGAGCACCTGCTCGGCAAACGCGAGGATTGGGACATGCCGTTGCTGCGGGCACTGTTCGACGCGCTGATGCAACGCGCCCGGCGGCGGCGCCGTTCGCCGGAGCACGAACGGCTGTGGCTCAATCTCGCCGGTTACTGTCTGCGCCCGGGCCTCGGTTACGCGCTCGACGACTGGCGGATCGAGCAACTGTGCCCGCTGCTTGGCCAGGGAATCGAGTACGTCGGCGAGAGCCAGAACTGGTCGGAGTGGTGGACACTCTGGCGGCGCGCTGCCGGCGGTTTGCCGGCAGCGATCCAGGAGAAGCTGCTCGGCGAGCTGGTTCCGGCGCTGCGCAGCGACGCGGTGAAGACCCGCAGCCGGCTGTCGGCGGCAATCGCCGGTAGTCACGACGACATGCTGCGCCTGGTCGCGTCGCTCGAAAAACTGCCGGCCGACAGCAAGGTCGAGATCGGAGACTGGCTGCTCGACAGACTGTGCAGGGCCTCCGAGAAACCCTTGGGCTGGTGGGCGCTCGGCCGCCTCGGCGCGCGTCAGTCGCTCTACGGCAGCGCCCACCAGGTGGTCCCGCCCGAAGTCGCCGAGCGCTGGCTCGACGCGCTACTGGCTGTCGATTGGAAGAAAGTCGAGCCGGCGGCCTTCGCCGCGACGCAACTCGCCCGCCTGACTGGCGACCGGGCGCGCGATCTGCCCGAGCCGGTGCGTGAAAGGGTGCTGACGCGCCTGACGGCCAGCAATGCCAGCGTCACCTGGATCAACCAGATTCGGACCGTCGTGGCACTCGACCGGGCCGACGAGCGCCGCGCCTTCGGCGAGTCCTTGCCGGCGGGCTTGCGGCTCATGGCCGAGGGCAGCAACTGTCGAGTCTCCGACAGCTCCGCCGAGCTGGCCAGCAAGTAGCTAATAAAACAAGATTTCTCGCCATAAGCCCGCTGCATTGGCGTTCGACTCCGCTTTTGCCCATAATGTGGCGGTATCTGGCATCGCGCTGGCAATGGCTTTGGCAAGCGACTGGTTGCAGCCATGCGCGAGCCACGAGCGGCTGAGCGGGGGAAAGCAAGCTGTGCGCCTGCGCACGACGCGGAGCGACTGCTTCACGGCGGGTGGCCGGGCGCTTGCCGATGCCGTCAACCAGCGCCTAGCCAACGCAGGGAATCTTCAAGGAGTGAGCGATGCGCCCGCAACGAGAAACAGACCGCCGCCAGAACCAATCGGGACCACCGGACGGGCTGCTTGAGCGCCGCTGCGGAAGTGAGCGCCGCAAGCTCCAGCTTACCGCCGAAGCCATCGCCAGACTCGAAGAGCGTCTGGCCGCCCTGGCACCCGACGAAGAGGACGAAGTCGCCAACGACGGCTCAGGCTGGGACAAGCTGGTCATTCCAGTGAAGTAGGCAGCAGGGATCGGGCGCTGCGGCGCTGACCAGCGGCCACCGCAGTCACCGGCGTCGGTCCCGTCGGAAACCGCGCGAACGCTGGGTTAGTCCTGAAAAGTCTCGCAGCGACACAGCCGGCGGGAGCCGCTCAGGTCCGCTCCGATCCCGGCGGCAAGGGCTTCTTCGGGGAACTGTCGACGGCCGGCATCTGCAGGTCGCCGCGCCGCTCGAAGGGAATGCTGCCAAGGCCCGTCAGGCTGAAACGGCCGACGATACGATAGTCCACCCGGTCGCGCCCCCCCTTCTGCAGCTCGCGGAGCTGTTTCAGCGCGTTCCCCAGAGTGCTGGTCGCGGTGAGCTCGAGTACCGCTTCGCCAAAGCGCGGTACCCTGACGGTCTTGTCCGACACGCCCTTGAGGAAGGGCTGCCCGTTGAGTTCGACTTCGAACGTCAGTCCGTCGATCGGCAAGTCAACATCATTCGGATTCTGGATCCGCAACTGCAGGGAAAAGCGCTGCTCGAACAGCCCAAGCTGAGTCAGCTTCAGGCCGGCCAGGCTGGCTTCGGGTTTCTGCGACAGCCCGGCGAGATTCGCGCAAGCGGCCAGCAAGGCGACCAGGACGATGATCAGCGCTCGCATGCCGCGCTCGCAACAGATTCAAGGACGCGCAACAGGCTGGCCGTGTCGCTATGGCCCCAACCCCTGGCCATCAACGCATTGAGTTGCTGGCCGACGGCGGCGGCAACCGGCACCGGTACGCCGAGGCGATAGGCTTCGGCGAGCACGACGCCGTAGTCCTTGTGATGCAGGCGCGCCTCGACGCCGGCAGAAAAATCGCGGTCGACCATCCTGCCGCCCATCACTTCGAGCACCCGGCTGCAGGCCGAGCCACCGGCGAGTGCCCGCCGCACGCTCGCCGGATCGGCTCCGGCCGCGGCGGCGAAGTGCAGCGCCTCGGCGACCGCCTGGATCGCGCCGACCATGACCATCTGGTTGCACGCCTTGGCGACCTGCCCGGCACCGTTGTCGCCGACATGCACGATGGTCTTGCCGAGACATTCGAGCAGGGGTAACACCCGTTCGAGGACGGCCGCCTTGCCGCCGACCATGATCGCCAGTGTCGCGGCGATAGCGCCCTGCTCGCCGCCGGAAACCGGCGCGTCGAGCATCTCGACGCCCTGCCGGGACAGGCGCCGCGCCAGCGACCGAGCCGTCTCGGGAGCGATGGTGCTCATGTCCACGAGAATCGAACCGGCCGCAAAGCCTTCGCCGAGACCGCCGGCGTCGAGCGCCACGTGCTCGACGTCGGCGCTGCCGGTAACGATGGTGAACACCACCTCGGAACGTCGGGCGACATCCGCCGCGCTGGCACATTGGACCGCGCCGGCAGCAATCAGCGGCGCGGCGGCCTCGGGTCGGCGCGCCCACAGCGCCAACGAGTGCCCGGCGCGCAGCAGGTGCAGCGCCATTGGCCGGCCCATCGCGCCAAGGCCGACGAAACCGACGCGCATCACGACTCGCCGCCGGACAGGCGCTCGAGCAGTTTGAGAATGGCGATCGAATCCTCTTCGCCGAGTCCCGAACCGACCATGGCGTTGTACATCTGCGCGGTCGCCGCCGACACCGGCAGGCACAGACCCAGTTCATGCGCACTCTGCATGACGATGTTCATGTCCTTCTGGTGCATCCAGGACTTGAAGCCCGGCTTGAAGTTGCGATCGAGCATGCGCTGGCCGTGATTCTCGAGAATCTTCGAATAGGCAAAGCCGCCGAGCAGCGCTTCGCGCACCCGGGCGGGATCGACGCCACTCCGGGCGGCGAAGTTCAGCGCTTCGGCGACGGTCAGCACACCGACACCGGTGACGATCTGATTGGCCGCCTTGGCCACCTGCCCGGCACCCGAATCGCCGACATGAACGATGTTCTTGCCCATGCAGGCAAGAGCCGGCCGCGCGCTGTCGAAAGCGGCAGCGCTGCCGCCGACCATGATCGACAGGGTCCCGGCAATTGCGCCGACCTCGCCGCCGGACACCGGAGCATCGAGAAAGTCGATCCCGCGCGCGTGCAGGCGGGCGGCAATGTCGCGCGCGGCCGCCGGCCGAATGGTGCTCATATCGACGGCGACGAGCCCCGCCCGAGGACTATTGGCGACGCCCTGCTCGCCGAGCATCACCTGTTCGACGTCAGGAGCATCGGCGACCATCGAGATCACGATATCGGCCGCCTCGGCGAGAGCGGCGGGACTCGCCGCGCCGGCGGCGCCGGCATCGAGCAGCGGCTGCATTGATTCGGGCCGGCGCGCCCAGACGCTGACCTGATGCCCCCCCTGCAGCAAATTCAGCGCCATCGGGCGCCCCATGATACCCAGACCGATGAATCCGATTTTCATTGCCGTATCCCTTCTGTGCACCTGACGATAAAGCCTGGCAGTCTAACAACAACGCGGCCGGCGCAACGCTTCAGCCGATCACCGTGACGACGATCCGGCGCCGATGCGGAATCGTCCGGTGCTCCCAGAGATAGATCCCCTGCCAGGTTCCGAGCCGCATTTCACCGTTGCCGACCGGCACGCTTAGCGATGCCCCGGCCAGGATATTGCGCCCATGCGCCGCCATGTCGTCATCGCCTTCGTCGTCGTGCCGATAGGCAGCGTCGCCATCCGGCGCCCAGCGCGCGGCCAGCGTCTCGAGATCGCGGCGCACCGAGGGATCGGCGTTCTCGGTCAGCACCACCGAGCAACTGGTGTGTTGGACGAAAACGTTGACCAGGCCCACGGCGAATCCTGCCGCGCCGACGATCCTGGCCACCTCGTCGGTGATCTCGATGGTGCCGCGACCGCGACTATGGACGTCAAAACTCTGCTGGTAAGCCATGCCTTCGTCCTCCGTCTACCACTAGAACGCCGACCCCGGCGTTTTCAGGAACTCGAGTTCTGCGGGCGTCGATGTACGACCCAGGACGGCATTGCGGTGCGGGTAGCGCCCGAAACGCTCAATCACCGCCTGGTGTCGCCGTTCGAAGTCGAGATTGCCTTCCATGCCCGGCGTCGCGAACAGCCTGACAGCCAGGGCATGGATTGCCGCCGACTCGCTGTGCATGTAGGGCATGTAGAGAAACGCCCGGCGGCCGGCGTCGAGCGCCCTGTCGAGTCCGGCGGCGACGGCTTCCTGGGCGAGCACCAGGGCCATGCCGTCGGCGGCGAAAGCCTCCGCACGACCGCGATGGATGTTTCGCGAAAACTGGTCGAGGACGATGATCTCAGCCAGCCGGCCATCAGCGGTGGCGCGCCACGCGTACAGTTCGCCACGCGTGGCCGCCGCATGCGCGCTGCCAAAGCGCGAGCTGACCAGGCGATCGAAGGCATCCGACTTGGCCCACCACTGCGCCGGGGTTACCTCGTCGAACCAGAAGGCCACTACCTCAGTGGGTGTCATCAGAACACTCCCGCCGCCGTGCGGCCCGCCATACGCATCAATTTCGTCCTCGATCAGTTGTCGCTGCCGACTTTCGCCCGCAGCAGTTTCACGACACCGCGCCTGAGCTTGCTGTCGACGCGCCGCCGCTGCGACCCGTGGCTCGGCCGCGTCGGTCGGCGCGGCGCCGGCGTGTACGCGGCCCGCGCGATCAGCTCGCGCAAGCGTGTGAGTGCGTCGAGGCGATTGCGTTCGAGGCTGCGGTGCGCTTGTGCCTTGATGATCACGACGCCCTCGTTGCTGATCCGCTGGTCGCGCAGTTGCCGCAAGCTCTCCTTGAGGTCTTCGGGGAGCGACGAGGCGCCGATATCGAAACGCAGGTGGATGGCATTCGACACCTTGTTGACGTTCTGCCCGCCCGCCCCCTGCGCACGAATGGCGAGGAACTCGATCTCGTCCTCGCGCAGTTCGACCGGTGTCGACACCCCGGGCATCGTCGGCCTACCCGTTCTCGCCCGGCGGTGTGCCGACGCCCAGGTTCCGCCAGCCGTCGATGCCCAGATCCCGGAGCGTCTGCAGATTGCGCTCGTAGATCGCCGCAGCGTCGGGGAAGGCGGCAACCGCGCGGTCGATGCTGGCTTCGCGCAGCAGGTGCAAGGTCGGGAAGGGCGAGCGGTTGGTGCAGTTGGTGATGTCGTCCGGCTCTGTATCGGCGAAAACGTAGTCCGGATGGAAACTGGCGACCTGCACGATGCCATCGAGTCGATGCATGCGCAGCACCACCTCGGCGAGATCGAGAAAGCGCGTGAAGTCGTCGAAAGCGTTCAGTACCCAGGGGTGGATCAGCAGCGTCGTGTCGACCGCCGCCGGCGCGGCCCCCACCAGCGCGTGCAACTCGCGCTCGAGGTCGGCGAGCAGGCTCTCGTCATTGCGCGCCTCGCTGACGACGTAGCGTATCTGCCCCTTGACATGGACGCCCTTGGCGAACGGACAGAGGTTGAGGCCGATCACGGCGCGCTCCAGCCAGTCGCGGGTGGCGGCGACGACTTCGTCTGGGCTGGGTACGTCTGCCATCATGATCAGGGGGTTCGCGTTCGCTGCAACGTAGGGGACATCCTCGCCAGTGTAGCGATTCGCGCCGATCCAGGCAAAGGGCCGGCGGTTGTCCAATCGATCGACAATGGGCGGGTCGCCGGCCGCGGCATTACAATGCGGCATTCTGCAGCCGGAGTGCGAGCAATGGAGAGCGTTGGCGCGGCGGTTATCGGCGCCGGAGTGGTCGGACTGGCCTGCGCGCGCGCCCTCGCGCAACGTGGCATCGAAACGCTGATTCTTGAACGCAATGACGCTTTCGGCAGGGAAACGAGCGCCCGCAACAGCGAGGTGATCCATGCCGGGCTGTACTATCCGACCGCTTCGCTGAAGGCCCGCCTGTGCGTTGCCGGCCGTCGGCAACTCTACGCGTTCTGCAGCACGCGCGGCATCGCCCACCGGCGCTGCGGCAAGCTGATCGTGGCCACCTCGAGCGCCCAGGAGAGCCGCCTCGGACTTCTGCAGCAGCAGGGCGAGGCAAACGGTGTCGACGACCTGCAACTCCTCGGCGCCACGGCGGCGGCCACGCTCGAACCCGAGCTCAAGTGCAGCGCCGCCCTGCTCTCGCCGTCGACCGGAATCATCGACAGCCACGCTCTGATGCTGGCGCTGCTTGGCGACGCCGAGCATGCCGGTGCCTGGCTTGCATTGCGCAGCCCACTGCATGGCGGGTCGATCGAGCCTCACCGCATCGTGCTCGAGGCCGGCGGAGACGATCGCTTGCACTTGCACGCGGCGATCGTCATCAATGCCGCCGGGCCCTGGGCGCCGCAGGTCGCCGCCTCGCTAGCCGGATTCCCGCCTGCCTTGATCCCGGCGAACTTCCACGCCAAAGGGAACTACTACGCGCTCGCCGGGCGGGCGCCCTTCTCGCGACTCGTCTATCCGCTACCGGCGGCCGGTGGCCTCGGAGTTCATCTGACGCTGGACCTGGGCGGCCAGGCGCGCTTCGGCCCCGACGTCGAGTGGCTAGCCGACCCGCCCCCGCGAACAGCGGTCGGCGAGTTCGACTACCGCGTTGACCCGGCTCGTGGCAAGGCCTTCTACGCCGAGATCCGCCGCTACTGGCCGGCCTTGCCAGACGACGCCCTGGCGCCCGCTCACGCCGGGGTGCGGCCGAAGATCGCCGGGTGCGCCGAGCCGGCCGCCGATTTCCTCATCCAGGGACCCGCGCAGCATGGCATCGCCGGGCTGGTCAACCTGTTCGGCATCGAGTCGCCAGGGCTGACGGCCTGCCTGGCCATCGCCGAACACGTTGTCACCGAACTTGGACTCGACTGAAGACATGCACGCGGTCCTCGACACCAACATCGTCATCGACCTGCTGCACTTCGCCGACCCACGCGCACGGACGCTGCGCGAGGCCATCGACCGTGGGGAGCTGACGTGTTTTACCGACCAGCCCTGCCTCGCCGAACTCGAGCGCGTCGCGGCCTACCCGCAGTTCGCTCTCGATGACGACGCCAGGGAAGAACTGCTGGCAAACTACCGCCACTTCGTCGGGGTGTGCGAAGCCGACGGCCCGGAGGACTACGCGCTGCCGCGTTGCCGCGACCCCGACGACCAGAAGTTCCTGGTCCTCGCCGTCCGCTGCCGCGCCGAACTGCTGATCACCCGTGACCGGGGGCTGCTGACCCTCGCCCGCCAGCGCCGCCGACCTCTACCCTACGCCATCGTCACGGCGGAGGCCGCCGGCTCGCTGATCGCGAGCCACTGACCGCCAGGACACGCTACCGCGTCGGTCCGCAGCCCGGAAACGGGTTTACGGGCTATCGGCCAGGCCGCCGGCGGGATGGCCGACTCACCGCGCCAGGCGGCGCCGGAAGACCCAGACTTTCTCGTCGGAAGCTTCGGCGACATGGGCATAGCCATCGACGGCAAAATCCCGCAAACCCGCCGCTTCGCGCAGGCGATTGACGATCGCAAAGCGCGCCATCAGCCCACGCGCGCGCTTGGCGTAGAAGCTGACCACCCGGAACCTGCCGCCACTCCAGTCCTCGAAAACCGGCTGCACCACCGGCACAGACAGATTCTTCGGCCTGACTGCCTTGAAATACTCCTCCGAGGCGAGATTGACGAGAACCGCTGCCGCCGCTTCACGCAGCGCCGAATCGAGCGCCTCGGTGAGGCGATCTCCCCAGAAGGCGTAGAGATCCCTGCCGCGGGGGTTCGCCAGGCGCGTCCCCATTTCCAGCCGGTAGGGCTGCATCAGATCGAGCGGCCGCAGCAGACCGTAGAGGCCCGAGAGGATGCGCAGATGCGTCTGCGCGAAGTGGAGGTCGGCCGGCGTCAGCGTCGCTGCGGCAAGTCCCGCGTAGACATCGCCATTGAAGGCCAGGATGGCCTGCTTGGCGTTGTCCGACGTGAAGGGTCGCGCCCACTCCGCGTAGCGGGTGGCGTTGAGAACCGCCAGTTGATCGCTGATTTTCAGCAGGCTGGCAAGCGCCGACGGCGACAGGGCGCGCAGCTTGTCGATGAGCAATTGCGACTGATCGAGAAAGGCCGGTTCAGTATGCTCGACCAGTGTCGGCGGGCGGTGGTAATCGAGGCTCTTGGCGGGTGAGAGGACAATGATCATCGGCGGCTTCCCGTCGCGGGAGAATCCCCTGCGGAATAGTTTGTTAAGATTCACCGATTGTAATCGACGCCGGCAGGCGGCAACGACTTCTCGCGCGGCTCCGTCTGCTCCTGCCGCCCCGTGTTTGCGAGCGAAAACGCCTAACTCATGGAACAGATCCTCAGCCGGTTTCTCACTCCGGACAACGATTGCACACCCCTGCTCGCCCTGCTGGTCGACGAACTCCGCCCGGCCGATGCGCGTGATACCGAATCCGCGCGGCGCAACCTGCAAGCCCTCTGCTACATCCTGAGCACCCACCCCGAGCTGCGTTGCGGTCTGCGCGACTGCCTGACCACGCTGGTGCAAACGCATCGCCATACCGAGCTATACACCGCAACCGGCATCCTGCCGAATTCCGGCTTCATCGCCGAAGGTCTGCACCGCATCGGCCACACGCTGCTCCCCGGCGTGCTCGATCCCGGCCTGCTGCGTAGCGTCCTGCGCACGCTGTTCGACCGGTCGAGCGACCGGCACTGGGTAATCGGCGTCGGCGAAGACGCCTGGCTCCACCTCATCGAAGCTCTGCGTTTTGATGAACTTCCGGCCAGCGATTCGCTGCCGCAGTCGCTGACGGAAATTCTCGGGTCCTTGCGCGTGCTTTCGTACTGGATCGCCGCCTGCGGCATGGAACCGGAACTGCTGCGCCTGCAGCCGTCGCTCGAGAACTACGAATCGCCCTTCGTCGCGCAGAACCGGGAGACCACGGCCTACATCGAAGCCTACCCGCATAATTGGTGCAAGCCGGTCGCGGAAGACGCCGACGACCGTCACCTGCGGGTTCTTTACAGCCAGTGCCAGGACGTGATCCAGCGAGTGCGCAAGAATGCCGCCAGAAACGGCACCAGCATTCGTCTGACGTATCACCTGCAACGCCTGCGGCAGCTCCTGCGGCGTAGCGAGCAACTGCTGGACATCCTCGCCGGCCTCCAGGCAGACCCCGGCGGCGCGGCGGCCTATCCGCCGATGGTCAGGCTGTTTACCCAACTGGTCCGCGAAGAATGCCTGCGCAACAATCTGGTCCGGCACTGGCGTCAGAACACCGAACTGATCGCCCTGCGAGTCACCGACAACGCCGGCCAGCATGGCGAGCACTACATCACCGACACGCGCGAGGAGTACTGGTCGATGGCGCGGTCGGCGATGATCGGCGGTTTCGTCATCTCCTTCATGGCCTGTCTGAAGATTGTCCTCGCCAAGGCCGAGATGCCGCCGCTGACCGGTGCGATCGCCTTCTGCCTCAACTACGGGCTCGGCTTCTGCCTGATCCACATCCTGCACGGCACCGTCGCCACCAAGCAGCCGGCGATGACCGCCAACGCCATCGCCGCAAGCATCAGCGAAGCCGGCGGCAAGCTGCGCAACATCGAGGCCTTGACCAGTCTGATCGCCCGGACCTGCCGCAGTCAGATCATCGCCATTCTCGGCAACGTCGGCATCGCCATCCCCCTCTCGGCGTTGATCGCATTTGCCGTGCTGACGATCAGCGGCGAGCACTTCACGAGCCCCGAGAAGTCACAGCACCTGCTCGCCGAGCAGAGCCTGATCCACAGCGGCGCGCTGTTCTACGCGGCGATCGCCGGCGCCTGCCTGTTCATCTCCGGCCTGATCAGCGGCTACTACGACAACTACGCCGCCTACAACCGAATCCCCGAGCGCATCCTGCAACTCGGCTGGCCGAAGCGGCTTCTCGGTGAAGCACGCATGCGCCGTGTCGCGGCCTACACAGGCGACAACCTCGGCGCCCTTGCCGGCAACCTGCTGTTCGGCTTTCTGCTCGGCGGAACGACGCTTTTCGGTCTGCTCGTCGGCCTGCCGATCGACATCCGCCATGTCGCCTTCTCATCGGCCTTCATCGGCATCGCTTGCGTCGGTCTCGATCTGGCGCCCGGCCTCTGGCTGTTTTTCTGGGCGGCACTCGGCGTCGCCGCGATCGGTTTCATGAACCTGACGGTCAGCTTTGCGCTCGCGCTCAACGTCGCCCTACGCTCGCGGGAGGTTTCCGACGCGCAGTGGAAGACGCTGGCGCGATCGGTCGTCGCGCATCTCTTCCGCCAGCCGAGGGATTTCTTCCTGCCACCTAGAAAAGCCGGCTGACCAAGCCGCGGTAACGCCGCCGCCGGATGGCGCATCAGGGTCAGCGGGCCGGCCTGACGTTGGCGAGTTCCCAGACCGGAAGGGTCACCCGGACGAGTTGCTCGACCTCACTCTGCCAGGTGATCACCTGCCGCCGCAGCTGTTCGAGCTGCGGCTCGAGGAGATCGAAGTGCTGCGCCGAGAGGGTCAGCAGGTGGCCGCGACGCGACAAGGCCTCGGCTTCGATGTCGCGCAACGGCAGCACCTGAGGCACCACTTTCAGCAACAGCAGCCAGGCGACAAACGCGTCGCGGCAAGGCGCGACGCGTTGCGCAAGGTCGTCAAGGGCGGCAAGCGTCGGCGGCGCCTGGGCGAGGATCAGCTCGAACGCCGGCTTCAGCGATCCCGGCGAGTTTCGCTTGAAGATCTTCCATAGCCCAGCAGCGCCCATCGCCGCGTTGCACTTCTCGATCACCTCGCCGACGTTCCAGCTCGCGACGGCGGCGGTCAAGCGCTGCAGCTCGACGGTCATCGCTTCGACGCGCCGCAGCAACGTATTCCCCCAGGCGGCGAGGTTCGCGACGTCTACCGGCAGCAGGTCGCGGATCGCTTCATCGAGCGCCTCGAGCTGCCCGGTGGCGATCGCCGTGAACGACGCAATGGCCTGACGCTTGAGGCGTTCGATATCCGAGCCCTTCCCCTCGTCGAAGAGCAGCGATGCCGGCGCGTATGCAGGCGTGGAGGCCGCCGCCGGCGCCGGATCCGGCAGCACCAGCGCCTTCACCGAGACTGGTGTGGGCAGCGGTGGCGGCGCGGGCGCGGGGAGTCTCACGGCGGCGACACGCGTCTGCACCACCGGCGGCGGCGCCGGTGGCAGGTCGAGCGGCCGCACCTGACGCACCGGCGCTGGTGGAGTCGGCTGAGCAGAGTGCGGCACCGGCACGTCGCGAGGAGGTGCGGGCGGCGCGCCCGCATCCGCGAAGAGTGGCCGTGGGCGGGACTCAGGCTTCGAGGCCATAACCCCGCACGAAGTCGAGCAGGTCGCGTTGATAACCGGCACCCACCGCCTGGAACTGCCACTCATCGCCAGCCTTGAACAGCGAACCGATCTGCACCGCGGTCTGGCCGGCAAACTCCTCGTCGAGATCGTAGGCGGCGAGGACCTCGCCGGTTTCGTCGTTGTAGACCTTCAGATACGCGTTTTGCACCATGCCGAAGTGTTGACGGCGGGCAAGCGCGTCGTGCATCGTGACGATGAAGGAGACCTCCACGGCCTCGGCAGGTGCCGCGCTTAGATCGACCTTCAGCGTCTCGTCGTCGCCCTCGCCGGCACCCGTTCGGTTGTCGCCGGTGTGAGTCAGAAAACCCTCGGGACTCTGCAGGTTGTTGAAAAAGACGAAGTGCCCATCCGACAGGCAGACCGGGGCGTCGCCCACCGTCTTGAGCACAAAGGCACAGACATCGAGGTCGCACTGCCCAAGGACGCGGGTGATGTCCCAGCCAATGCCGACGCGGACGATACGCAGTTTGGGCGCGGCTTTGGTCAGATTGATCCCCTGCCCCTTCTTGAGATTGATGGCCATATGGCGGTCCTTTGCTCGGAGTGAATCGGAAAAAACAGTCGCTGAGTTACGGCTTGCCGCGTGCTCACCGCATTGCGCGGGTCAGAGCTTGCGCAGCCAGTCGCAAAGCTCGCTGGTCAGCAGCGCCTCGTAGATCGCTTCGTCGCTGACCCGCAGACTTGGAAAAACGCAGAAACCCGCGTTGGGAAGATCGTCTGCCATCTTCTTGATGAAACGGAAGTCGGTGTCGGTACCGATACCGATGAGCTGCCAATAGATCTGGTGCTGGCGGGCCTCGCGCAGGATCTTCTCGGCCTCGGCTTCGTCGGTGTTGTCGCCGTCGGTGATGAACAGGCACAGCGCCGGGATGTGGATATCCCTGGGCGCCCGCTGCTCGGTTTTCTTGAACATGCCGAGAAAGCCACCCGAGGTGACGCGCTCACCGCGGAAGTACGTGTCGAGGACCGCATTCATCACCGGCGCGTAGTTGGTGCCTCCCCACTTGTCTACGTCCGGGTTGTCGAGGATTGCCTTCTTCACGTAGTTGCCGAAATCCGCGGCGCGCGCCACCGGCGGCGTCGAGTATTTCTGGTTGAAGGTCCAAACCTCCATCTCGCCATTGTCGTCAAAGGTGCCGGCGACGGCGAGCAGACGGTCAACCGTCTCCTGCACCAGGCCATCCTGGTATTCGTTATGCATCGATCCCGAAATGTCGATGCACAGCCCCACCCGACAGCGCGGCGGCTGCGGCAAGGCACGCTTGTCGAGGACGATCCGGGTCTTCTTCTTGAGGTCGATCAGCGACATGGCCGTTCCTTTCTAGGTGGTCTTCTGGAAGCGCGTGATCAACTCGTCGCGCAACGCGCCGAGCTTGGCGTCGGTCTGTGCCCTGGCTGCCGCCGCCTCTTCGTTGATCTTTTGCACATCCTCGAAAGCGCCGAGCAACTGCTTCTGCACGTGTTCGAGCGTTTCCATCTCGACCAGCGCCCGCTGGTTGGCGCGCGCGATCTCGGTGGTGTTCTGCCGCAGCAGGTCGGCGTTCTTGCGCAGTGCGGCGTTCGTCGCGTCGTCGATGGCCGTCACCAGCGCCGCCGACTTCGCCTGCTCCTCCATCAGGATGTGCAGCGAGAACTGTTTTTTCCAGGCGGGAATCGTCACCGCGACGATGTCCTGGAACTTCGCGATCAGCATCCGCGAATTGTTCTGCAACAGCCTGATTTCGGGCGCCGTCTGCATGGCGATCATCTGCGCCCGCTTCAGATCGTCGATCCGCTTCTCCAGGCGTACGGCGAACTGGCGACGATCGGCGATGGCCTGCGCTGCCATCGGGTCGCTCGTCTCGGGAGTACGGGCCAGTTCTTCGTTCAGTGCGGCGACCAGTTCCTGGCCCCGGAGCACCGCCTCGCCCAGCGCGTTGTACTCCTCGCCATTGGCGGCGTACATCTCGTCGAGTTCGCGAATCCGCTGCTCGTAGGTGCGTGCTGAACGTTCGAGTTCGCCGACGAGCGCATCGAGCTGGCCGGAGACCGACCGGAACTGCGACTTGACCTGCTCGCGAGCGGAAACGAAGAGCCCCTTGAGCTTGCCGAGCAAGGACTTGTCGAACAACAATTTGGGATCGAGTTGCTGGGCCGTGGCAACCAGCTGGCTGAGCGAGACGCCGAACTGATCGGCACCGGTACCGCGCACCATTCCCAGCAATTGCTCGGAAATCGCCGCCACCCGTTTGGTCGACTTCTCACCGAGCGCCGCGAGGTCGGACTCGTTGACGGTGACCCGTGCAGGCGGTGGACTGACGCTCACCGGCAAGGGCAACACCGGGCGCGCCGGCGCCGCTGCCTGGAGATCGCCGCCCGCCGGTGGCGTCGCGGGCGGCAACTCGACCGTCGGGCTGACCGGCGGGGTGGCTTTGTTGGCGGGGGCAGCATCGGCAAAAAGCGGTTTCATGGCGACTCCCGGACATGAGGTATTGATCGGTAGCGTCGGTATGCACTGCCCGCCAAGCGTGAGCCGCTTGGCGTGCCGCAGTATAAGGTGCAGATCGGGCCGGGAAAAGGGGCAGGCAAGGCTTGCCGCATCCCGTCATGCCTTTGGCTCAGTCACGGGCCAGGGGGCCAGGGTCTCCGGCGCCGGACAGACGCCGGCGATTTCAAGCAGGACCCGGCTCAGACCGTGCGGCCTCGTCAAGCCGGCGGCGCTCACTCGAGATCGCGCAGACGCTCGACCGCTTCCTCGACCCGTCGCACGGCAAGCACCTCGATGTCGGCAATGGCCTGGCGGGGTTTGTTGGCCTCGGGAATCATCGCGCGCGTGAAACCGAGCTTCGCTGCCTCCTTGAGACGCTCCTGGCCACGCGGCGCGGGACGGATCTCACCTGCCAGCCCGACTTCGCCAAACACGATAAGCTTCGCCGGCAACGCTCTGTTTTTCAATGAAGAAATGATCGCCAGCAAGACCGCCAAGTCGGCCGCCGGCTCGCCGATCTTGACGCCGCCGACGGCGTTGACGAAGACGTCCTGATCGAAGCAGACGATTCCGGCGTGCCGGTGCAGGACCGCCAGGAGCATCGCCAGCCGCTGCGCATCGAGGCCGACGGTCAGCCGTCGCGGGTTGCCGTGCGCCTGATCGACGAGGGCCTGGATCTCGACCAGCATGGGACGCGTGCCTTCCTGGGTGACCAGCACGCAGGACCCGGCAACATCGGTCCCGTGCTGTGACAGGAAGATGGCCGAGGGGTTGCTGACGCCCTTCAGCCCCCTGTCGGTCATCGCAAAGACGCCGATTTCATTGACCGCGCCATACCGATTCTTGACCGCGCGGATCAGGCGGAAGCTCGAATGCGTGTCGCCTTCGAAATAGAGCACCGTGTCGACGATGTGTTCGAGCACGCGCGGCCCGGCCAGCGCGCCCTCCTTGGTCACGTGACCGACGAGGATCACGGTGATCCCGGTCTGTTTGGCGAGGCGGGTAAGCTGCGCCGCACATTCCCGGACCTGGGCGACCGAGCCCGGCGCCGAGTTGAGTTGCTCCGACCACAGGGTCTGGATCGAGTCGATGACCGCCACCTGTGGTTTTGCGGACTGCAGCGCCGCGACGATCTTCTCGAGATTGATTTCGGCGAGAAAACCGAGCCGCCGTGTCTCCAGCGACAGGCGCCGCGCGCGCATCGCGATCTGCTGACCGGATTCCTCGCCGCTGACGTAGAGCACCGTGCGGGTCAGGCACATCGACGACAGCGCCTGCAACAGCAAGGTGCTCTTGCCGATTCCCGGATCGCCGCCGATCAGCACGACACCACCGCTGACCAGCCCGCCGCCGAGAGCGCGATCGAACTCGCCGATGCCGGTGGGCAAGCGGTCCTCGGCGCGCGCTTCGATCTCGGAGAGGCTCTGCAGCCCGCTAGTGCCACCCAGGGCAGCAAAGCGCCTCGGGCTACCGGCCGCCGGTTCGGCAACGCTCTCGACGAGCGTGTTCCAGACGCCGCAGCCGGGGCATTGCCCCTGCCACTTGGCGGTGCTGGCGCCGCACTCGCTGCACGCGAAAACCGTCTTCTGACTGCCCGGCGCGCGCGCCATGCTCAGACTTCGACCACCGGCACGCGCCGCGCGAGGGCGCAGAACAGCTCGTAGCTGATGGTGCCCGCGGCGGCGGCCACCGCATCGGCCGCCAGTCCTTCGCCCCAGAGGACGACAGGGCTATTGACGCCGGCCGCCGGCAGGTCGGTCAGGTCGCAGGCGAGCATGTCCATCGAGACCCGCCCCAGCGTCGTGGTTGCTTGCCCAGCGACAACGATCGGCGTACCGCCCGGCGCGTGGCGCGGGTAACCGTCGGCATAACCGCAGGCGACGACGCCGACGCGCGTCGGCCGACGCGCGACAAAGGTGCCGCCGTAACCGACCCGCTCGCCAACGGCGATTTCCTGCACCGCCAGGATGCGGCTGTGCAGCGTCATCACCGGCTTGAGACCGAGGCTCGCGGCATCCTGGTCGGCAAACGGGCTGCCGCCGTAGAGCATGATTCCCGGCCGCACCCAGTCGCGCGCCGTCTGCGGGTAACGCAGGATGGCCGCCGAGTTGGCCAGCGACACCGGCCAGGTGGCAGCCTCGGGCCAGTCGGCGAGCATGCCGGCGAAGCGTTCGAGTTGCCAGGTGATGCACGCCTCGCCACCGTCACCGTCAGCTTCGGCAAAGTGCGTCATCAGGGTGACCGCACTCACCGCCGGCGACGCCGCCAGTTCGCGCCTGACGGCCGGCAACTCGGCTGCCGTCAGGCCGAGGCGATTCATGCCGCTGTTGAGTTTCAGAAAGATCGGCAGGCGCACCGGCAGGGAAGCCCGGCGCAGCATCTGCAGCTGCTCGAGACGATGAACGACGAGCGTCAGATCGTGGGCGGCACAGACGGCCAGATCGGCCGCCTCGAAGAAGCCCTCGAGCAGCAGAATCGGCTGACGGATACCGGCGTCGCGCAGCCTTACCGCCTCCTCCAGATCAAGCAGGGCGAAGCCATCGGCGACATCGGCGAGCGCCCGCGCCGCGCGCAGCAAGCCATGCCCATAGGCGTTGGCCTTGACCACGGCCCAGGCTCTTGCCCTGCCTTCGCCGCGCCTGGCCTGGTTCCTTGCCAGCAGGTAGTTGTGGCGCAGTGCTCCGCCGTCGATGCGGGCGGCAATCGGCCGCGGCATCAGGCAGAGAGCTCCCTGAGCTTGTTCCGGGCAAAGTCCACGAAGGTCAGCACCACCTTCGAGCGGAAACGCTCCTTCTGGTAGACCAGCGACAGCGTGCGCTTCAGGCGCGGACGCAGCGGAATCGCGACCAGACTGCCCAGTTGCCGCTCCTTCTCGAAACTCGCGCGCGAGACGATCGAGAATCCGAGTCCGGTCGCCACGACACCCTTCAAGGCCTCGGGACTCGCCAGTTCCATCAGCGTCTTGATCTGGGCGGGCTCGACACCGCAAGCGCGCAAGTAATCGTCGGTGACTTCGCGCGTACCCGAACCCGGCTCACGGGCGATGAAGTCGTGCGCCATCAGACTCCTCGCGTCAACGTCGGTACGTTGCGCCAGCGGATGCGTCGGCGTGCAGATCACCTGCAGTTCGTCATCGCCGCAAACCTCGCATTGCAGGCTGGGGTGGTTCACCAGGGATTCGACCAGTCCGATGTCCAGCGTATGCGCGGCGATGGCATTGCTGATCGCCTCGGAATTGGCAACGGTCAGCCGCGCCCGGACCTGCGGGTAACGCACGTTGAACTCGCCGAGGATCGGCGGCAGCATGAACTCGGCGATCGTGGTACTCGCACCCACCAGCAGACTGCCACTCATCTGTCCGGTCATCTCGGCGACGCGGAGGTCGAGGTCGGCGGATAGCCCGAGGATGCGCTCCGCGTAGTCAAGCACCAACTCGCCGGCCTGGGTGAGAGCGATTCGGCCGCCGCCCCGATCGAACAGTCGGGTATTGAAACGCTCCTCGAGTTGCTTGATCTGAAACGTCACCGCCGGCTGGGTCATATGCAGTGCCTCGCCCGCCTTGGTAAACGAAAGGTGTTTGGCAACAGCATGAAACACCTGCAAGCGACGATCAGCCATAAGCCCTCTCCCCTTTTTTTCCTTATATAAGGGCATTGAATCACAAAATCGGGACGTGGACCAGATCCGGTCGGTCACGTGGCACTCGCCTGTACAGCGGGCCGGGGCCACGACGCTAACATCTCGGCTTCTTTCGTGGTATAAGCCCAGGACTCAAAGAACAGCCGCATTCAGAATACGCCAAGACCAACCCATGCCTTTCGGCTTCTACATCATCATGGCGGCGCAGTTTTTTTCCGCGCTCGCCGACAATGCCTTGCTGATCGTTGCCATCTCGGCGCTGCGCGACATGCACGCGCCGAGCGCCTACGAACCACTGCTGAAGACCTTCTTCACGGTCTCCTACGTCGCCCTGGCAGCCTTTGTCGGTGCCTTCGCCGACTCGATGCCGAAGTGGCGGGTGATGTTCATCAGCAACGGCATCAAGATCGTCGGCTGCGCGATGATGTACTGGGACGTTCACCCGTTGCTGGCCTATGCTGTCGTCGGTCTCGGCGCCGCTGCCTATTCGCCGGCCAAGTACGGTATTCTTACCGAGTACCTGCCGCACCGTCTGCTGGTCGTTGCCAACGGCTGGATCGAAGGCCTGACTGTCGGCGCGATCATTCTCGGTGTCGTCGTCGGCGGCATGCTGATCCGGCCGGAAGTCGCCGACGCTCTGCTGGGCTTCGACTTCCCGCTGATCGATACGGGTGTCGATTCGGTCGGCGAGATGGCGCTCTGTTTCGTCGCCGTTTTCTACCTGCTGGCCGCACTGTTCAATCTGTATATCCCCGACACCGGCGTCGATCACCGCGTACTGCACAAGAACCCCTGGTATCTGCTGCGCGAATTCAATCACTGCCTCGTCCTCCTGTGGCGCGACCGTCTCGGTCAGGTGTCGCTGGCCGTGACGACTCTCTTCTGGGGCGCCGGCGCCACGCTGCAGTTCATCGTCATCAAATGGGCGGAAGTCGCACTGCAGCTCGACCTGTCGAAGTCGAGCATGCTGCAGGGCGTCGTCGCGGTCGGCGTGGCGCTCGGGGCCGTCGGCGCGGCGCGCATGATCACCTTGCGCAAGTCGGTGCGCGTGATCCCGCTGGGAATTGCCATGGGGGTCATCGTGCTGGTGATGAACTTCGTCCAGCACATGTGGCTGGCCGTTCCCCTGCTGGTGCTGATCGGTGCGCTCTCCGGCTTCTTCGTGGTGCCGATGAACGCTCTGCTGCAGCACCGAGGACACATTCTGATGGGTGCCGGTCACTCGATCGCCGTCCAGAACTTCAACGAAAATCTGTCGATCCTGGCGATGACCGGTCTCTACTACCTGATGATCAGAGCCGACCTGTCAATCTATTGGGTGATCACCCTCTTCGGGTTGTTCGTCAGCGGCGCGATGTACCTCGTCAAGCTCCGCCATCAGGCGAACCAGCGCCTTCGCGACGATGTCATTCACCTCGACGACAGCGCGCTCTGAGAAGCACCTCGCACGCCTCTAGCGTGCTGCGTTCAACTGCTTGACGCCGGCCACGAAGCGCGCCAGGGTGGTCGACAGAACACCGCGGGGAATCGTCAGATCGATCAGCTGAAAGCGGCCACGCGTCGCCACCGCCCGGTCGAGAGCCGCCTTCAGTTCGGCGCGCGTGGTCACCCGTACGCCGTCACCACCGAGTCCGCCCGCCATTTCAGCAAAACCCCAATGCCCCAGGTCGTTGAACGACGACTCCGGCTGGAAGGTGCGCAGCATTTCCCAACTGGCGTTGTTGAACACCAGAACGATCGGATCCCAGCCATAGCGGGCGCAGTTGCCGAGTTCCCAGCCGGTCATCTGAAAAGCCCCGTCGCCAACCAGGATCAGCGGCCGCTGCCCGGTCGCCGCCTGCAGGCCGAGACCTGCAGGCACGCCGAAACCCATCGTCGCGTAGTAGCCGGGAGCAACCAGTGCGGTATGCTCGATGTCCATGGCGGTAAACAGGCAGTCCCCCATGTCGGATGCGATGGGCATTCTGCCGTGTTCGGACATCAGATCGTTGACCGCCGTCGCAATATCGGTCGGCGTCAGCGTTGCCTGATCGGCAGGCATATGGCGTGGGCACGGCCGATGCGCCACCGGGTGCACCCGCTTGCCCTGCGGGACACGCGCGAGCAGGCGGTCGACGAGCGCCGTCAGGGGAATCTGCGGGTACGTGTGGTAACCCATCGTCACCTGCCCATCGAGCGCCTTGATCGCCTTGCGCAGGTCGATCTTGCTCGCCGAGACGCCAAAGTTGGTGTCGCAAACGATCACCCCGAGCAGGAACAGGCCATCCGAGTTCTCGACCAGTTCGGTCACTTCCGGCAGACCGGCGGCACCCATGTAGGTGCCGACCAGCGGCGCATCGGCATCGGCGAGCAGACCGCGGCCCATGAAACTGGTCACCACCGGCAAGTCAAGCCGACGCGCCAGCTCGGCAACGCGCCCTTCAAGCCCGAAACGACGGACTTCGACGCCGACCATCAGGGCCGGTCTCGTCGCCAGCGCCAGGCGCTCGCAAATTTCTTCGACGCAAGCATCGAGAGCTTCCCGATCGACCGCCGGCGGGGCTTCGGCGAGCACCGGCTGACAGGGCACGGCGACCATATCGCGCGGTAGCTCGATATACACCGGTCGCGAGTGGCGCAGGCAGTTGGCGAGAACGCGCGCGATCGCGGTCGGCGCGCGTTCGGCGTCATCGAGACGTAACTGATCGCAGGTAATCTCCCGGTAGATCTGAAACTGAGAATCCAGCGTCTTCGCCTGGTGATGCAGCAACAGTCCGGACTTGGCTTCGTTCTTGCCGGGCCCGCCGGAGAGCACGACCAGCGGCGACTTCTCGGCATAGGCTGCGGCGACGGGGTTGATCATGTTCAGCGCCCCGGCACCATAGGTCACCGCCGCGACACCGAGTCCGCCAAGCATGCGCGCCGCCGCATCCGCAGCAAAGCCGACAGCCGGCTCATGCGAGAGCGTGTACAGAGGCAGGATCTGCGATTCCTCCATGATGCGGAAGAAGGGCAAGGCGAAGTCGCCCGGGATGCCGAAAATCTGCCGGGCGCCATGCGCCTTTAGCGCCTCCAGGAGGGATTCGGTGAGCTTCATGCGAGGGGTCTCCAGCGTCGTGGGAAGAACAAATGATGGCAGCAATGGCGCGCAAGATGTGGTTGTAATGAGCGCAGAAATCACTATACTTCGCACATTTCGTGCATGAATCAGGTCCTACATGTCCAAAATAACCATCGACCGTTACGATCTTGCGCTGCTCGACGCATTGCAGCGCAAGGGCAACGCGACCAACGCCACCCTCGGCGAACAGATCCGCCTTTCCGCTTCGCAGATCAGCCGTCGCATCCAGCGCCTCGAAGAAGACGGAGTCATCGCCGCCTACGTGGCCATGCTCGCCCCGTCGGCGCTGGGACTGGGTGTCACGGCGTTTGCCCAGGTCATCCTCGAACGACATGGCGATAGCACCAACGAAGCTTTCGAAAACGCCATCGCGGCAATGCCGGAAGTGATGGACTGCTTCTCGGTCAGCGGCGACGCCGACTACATGCTGCGGATCGTCGTCCCCGATCTGGCGGCATTCTCGGAGTTGATGATGAAACGCCTGCTACGCCTGCCCGGAGTCGCCCGCATCAAGACCAGCATCGCCCTGCAGACGGTGAAGCAGACGCACGTACTGCCACTCGATCACCTGACTCAGCCGAACAAGTCGAGCAAGCGCATCCGCTACGCCGAAAGCTAGAGGAGCAGCGGTGCGTCGGTCAACTCGTTGGGATTTCCACCCGACGCCGGGAAGTGTGTTCGCAGCGCTTCGGTGATCGCCGTCAAGGCACGCAGGGTGCCTTCGGCGAAATCCCCTGCGCGGAAGGCGCCTTCCATCTGGCGACAGACGCCGTCCCAGAACTCCTGGCCGACCCTGGCATCGATTCCCCGATCGGCAACGATTTCGACTCGTCGATCGATCAGTTGCAGGTAGATCAGGACGCCACTGTTCTCGGCAGTGTCCCAGACACGCAACTGCGAGAACAGCTCGATCGCGCGCGCGCGCGCCGACTGGCCGCGCAGCAGCCCGGGGAGCGGCAGGTTGCCTTCGACGACCACCCGCAATTCCCCACGATGCGCCGACTCCGACGCCGTGATCGCCTGCTCGACACGCCGCAGCAGATCCGGGGGGAACACACGCCGCACCCACCAATGCGGCAGAATCAGGTGCCGGAAAATTCGCTTCAGTTGCATCACCAGTCTCCCGACGCGCCACCGCCACCGAAATCGCCACCCCCACCCGAAAAGCCTCCCGAACTGTCGTCGCCGCCGGAGAAGCCTCCCGAACTGCTGCCGCCGCCCGAATAGCCCCCCGCGCTACCACCCGCCGACCAGGCACCGGTGGGCGAGCCGGCCCGCCCAGCAAACAGGCCAACAAAGAGAGAAGCGATGAAGCCCGCGAAGCCGATGAGCACCGCCACCAGCACCGACGAAATCAACAGCGAAGCGATGAAGCCGGCGGCGGTACCCACCATGCCGGCTGCCAGGACGCGCCCAAAGATGGCTCGCAGCACCCCACCGACGACGAACACCAGAATGAAACCGACGAACAACAGTGTCTCGAAGTTATCGTCGACAGCCGCCCGCGCACGCAGGGACTCCACCGCCGGCGCCGGCAGCGGCTCACCGCCGATCACCTTGATCATCGCGTCGACACCGGCATCGATGCCGCCGTAGTAGTCGCCCTGCTTGAAGCGCGGGCCGATCGTTTCGCTGATGATTCGCTTCGCGGTGGCGTCGTTGAGCGCGCCTTCAAGTCCGTAGCCCACCTCGATGCGCAGCTTCCGGTCATCCTTGGCGACCAGCAAGAGCGCACCGTCGTCGGTGCCCCGGCGGCCCAGCTTCGTCGCCTCGACGACGCGCAGCGCATACTGCTCGACCGTTTCCGGTTTGACCGTGGGGACGATCAGGACCGCTATCTGCGCTCCCTTCTCGCCTTCGAAAGCGCTCAGCTTGGCCTCGAGCAGGCCACGCTGCTGGGCGGTCAGCGTCGCCGTGGAATCGTTGACGCGCGCGACCAGCCTGGCTACCGCTTGCGGCTCGTCAGCGGCGGCGAATCCGGCACCGCACAGCAGCCACAGGCTCAGCAACCAGGCCGGCAGCCGGGCAAGAGTGAGGCGCATCGCCTAGTAGCTGGGCGCCGGCGAGCCCGCTGCGGGTGACGGCCTGGCCGTCGCAGGCGGCGGCTGAGGCGCGGCCGAGAAGTCCACCTTCGGAGCCGTCGAGATCGCCTTCTCGTTGTCGACGCTGAAATTCGGCTTCACCGTGTAACCGAACATCATCGCCGTGAGATTGTTCGGGAAGGTGCGCACCGAGACGTTGTAGCCCTCGACCGCCTTGATGTAGCGGTTGCGCGCAACGGTGATGCGGTTCTCGGTGCCTTCAAGCTGCGCCTGCAGGTCCCGGAACGCGGCGTCGGCCTTCAGCTGCGGGTAGTTCTCGGCGACGACCAACAAGCGCGACAACGCGCTGGACAGACCCGCCTGCGCCTGCTGGAACTTGGCGAAGGCTTCCGGGTTATTGACCAGCTCCGGCGTTGCCTGAATCGCGCCAACTTGCGCGCGCGCCTGGGTAACTTGCGTCAGGACGTCCTTCTCGTGACTGGCGTAACCCTTGACGGTGCCGACCAGATTCGGCACCAGGTCGGCTCGCCGCTGGTACTGGTTGAGCACTTCAGACCATGCCGACTTGATCGCCTCGTCACCGGTCTGAAACGTGTTGTAGCCGCAACCGGAAAGCAGAAAGGCCAGCAGGGCGAAGATCGCGGGAATTCGCAAGCGCATGACGGTTTCCTCAATGGACAATAGTAAACGGGTGATGGGAGGCGACTTTCGACGATTTCTCGCTGGCCTGCAAGGGCCGCTCACGCCGGTCGTGTGGCGGCCCCCTTGGCCATGCGCATCACGGTGCGGGCGCGACACAGATCCTCCCAGGCCTTTGCCTTGTCCGGCAGCGTACGCAGGAGGTAGGCAGGATGATAGGTCACCACCACCGGAATCGCCACTCGGCCACCTGCCCCCTCACGATACTCGAGCGGCCGCCCACGCAAGCTGGCCAGCGAGCCGACATCGCCGAGCAGGGCATGCGCCGCCGCACGACCCAGCAGAACGATCAGGCGCGGCTGGATGAGCTCGATCTGGCGTCGCAGGTAGGGCGCGCAGGCCACCATTTCGACAGCTTCAGGGGTGCGGTTGCTGGGCGGGCGGCACTTGACGGCATTGGCGATATAGACATCTGCACCACGCCTAAGATCGATAGCCGCCAGCATCGCGTCGAGCAGTTTGCCGGCGGGGCCGACGAAGGGCTCCCCACGCGCATCCTCTTCGGCTCCGGGCCCCTCGCCAATGAACAGCCAGTCGGCCCCGTGATCGCCGACACCGAGAACGGCCTGCCGCCGCTGCTCGCAGAGGCCGCAGGCGCGACAGGCAGCAACGCTCTCGGCCAACTCGTCCCAACCCAGGCGGGCAATCTGCTCGGCCCGCTCGGTCCGCTCGGTCCGCTCGGTCCGCGCGGCCGACGGCACGTCGGCAGAAGCGCCGCCTGGTAAAGGTCGCGCCTGCTCCACCGCCTGCTGATGAAGCCCTGCCCGTGTCGCATCGGCAAGCACTACAGATGGCTGACGCCCCACTGCAGGCTGCTGGCGTAGCCGCCACTGCGGAGAGAAGCCCATCTCGCGCAACAACTGCGCGCGCTGCCAGCGGGAATCTGGCGGCTGGCTCGCGTTCATGCCGAGTCCTCTGCCAGGACATGCTTCAACACCAGCGCATCCTCGCGCCCCTGCGCCGCCGGGTAATAGGCACGGCGCACACCGATCTGCCGGAAACCGAAGCGCCGGTACAGCGCCAGGGCCTTCTCGTTCGAAGGGCGCACCTCGAGCAGGAGACTCGTCGCTCCTGCCTGACGCGCGCCCTGCCTGGCGTGATTCAGCAGGCGGGCACCGAAACCCATCCGCTGGCGCTGCGCGGCCACACTGATGTTGAGCAAGTGTGCTTCATCGACTGCCATCATCAGCACGAAATAGCCGACCAATTCGCCGTCGACTCGATAACCCCAGGCGCTGTAGCCGGAAGCGATCGAATCGACGAAGTTGCCGCGAGTCCAGGGAAACGGATAGAGATCCTCTTCGATGGCCAGCACCTCGTCGACATCATCGAGGCGCATCGGCAACCCCTCGATCGCCGGGAGGAGTACGGCGCTCACGCCTTGCCTCCGCTGGCCAGGCGTTCGGCAACCGTCAGCGCCACCCGGTCACGGACATAGAGCGGCGCCGCATCAGCCGCATCGACGCCCTCGCCGCGCGCCAGGCGCAACGCACCGAGACGCGCGACGGCGCCGGCGTCGGGCATCCGCTCAGGTTCCCAGATCGCCACGCAGTCTGACAGCCGGTCACGCACCAGCGGATAGGCGGCGAGTCCATTACCACAGGCCAGCCAGCCAGACGAATCAGGAACCGGAACCTCGGACGGATGGCAGACCCTCACCGCACCCTGCGGCACTCCCGCGACCCAGGAGCCGCAATAGACCTCGCCCATGCGCGCATCGAGTGCAACGATCACCCGCGCCCCGCCGCTTGCGAGCGCCATGGCATCGAGCGTACCGACCGGAATGACCGGTAGCTGGTGCGCAATAGCCAGACCCTGGGCAACGGCGCAAGCGACGCGCAAACCGGTGAACGAACCGGGACCGGCCGCGAAGGCAATCGCATGCAGATCGGCAAAGCCGAGACGCGCTTCGCACATGGTGGCACGGATCAGCGGCAGGAGAGTCGCCGAGTGCGAAACGTCGGCAGGGCAAGCGCGCTGCAGGATGTCCCCGTCCCGCCAGACAGCGATGCTGCCCAGCGCGGTCGACGTCTCGATGGCGAGTAGGTTCATCCCGCACATTCTACCCGTCCTCCTCGCCGGCGTCGCCTGGACCACCACTTGGCAGCCCTGCGTTTGCCTGGGCGGCTCGTCGGCAGCAGCTGCTGGCCAGCGTCTTTGCCGCCCGAATCCCGAAATTGGCGTGCCGAATAGACTGCCGGATTGGTCGGCCAACGCCTTTCCCGATACAATGGCAGGGCCTTCGGAAGACGCGCGAGGAGCGCGTCCCACCCCACAACCACAGCTTAGAAAGTGCCTCGATGAAAGTACTCCTATTCACGCGAGAATACCCTCCCTATGTCTACGGCGGAGCCGGTGTTCACGTCGAGTATCTGGCCGGCGAACTCGCCAAACTGATGCATGTCGAAGTCCGCTGCTTTGGCGATCAGGACACTGTAAACGAAGGTGTTCGGGTCAAGGGCTTTCCCTTCGGCAAGGGCAGCTTCGCACACGTTGACAAGAAGCTCAGCGGCGCACTCGACACTTTCGAAACCAACCTCGAAACGCTGAGCGAGCAGGTCGACGCCGACCTGGTGCATGTGCACACCTGGTATGCACACCTCGGCGGCATCCTGGCGAAGACTCTCTACGGCATTCCGCTCGTGCATACGGTGCACTCGCTGGAGCCCTTGCGGCCGTGGAAGCGCGAGCAACTCGGTTGCGGCTACGACATGTCGTCATGGATCGAGCGTACCTCGCTCGGCCTGGCAGATGCCGTAATCGCCGTATCGCAGGGAACCAAGGACGACATCCTGGAGCATTTCGACATCGACCCGGCCAAGATCACCGTGATCTACAACGGTATCAACGTCGACCAGTACCACCCCACCGACGAGACCGCCGCACTCGACAAGTACGGCGTTGATCCGAACAAGCCAATCGTCCTCTTCGTCGGCCGGATCACTCGTCAGAAGGGAATCGTTCATCTGGTGAACGCGGTGAAGTACATCAACCCGGACGCGCAGGTAGTCCTCTGCGCCGGAGCTCCCGATACCAAAGAGGTTCTCGCCGAAATGGAAGCGGCGGTCAAGCATGTGCGCCAGGAAGGCTGCAAGAACGTCATCTGGATTCAGGAGATGGTGACCAAGGACGAGGCCATCCAGCTCTATTCGCATGCCACCGTCTTTTGTTGCCCGTCGATCTACGAGCCCTTCGGCATCATCAACCTGGAGGCCATGGCCTGCCGCACGGCAGTCGTCGCAAGCGCTGTCGGCGGCATCAAGGAGGTCGTCATCGACGGCGTCACCGGCTACCTCGTGCCACTCGAGCAGCTGCACGTGGCACCCTTCGAACCGGTTGACCCCGACGTCTTCTCGCGTGACCTGGCTGCGGCCATCAACAAGGTGCTCGACGACCCGCAACTGGCCGACGCGATGGCCGCCGCCGGCCAGAAGCGTGCGCGCGACGTCTTCAGTTGGGCGAGCATTGCACAGCAAACGAAGGATCTCTACGATTCGCTGCTGAAATGACCCCCCTGCACGCCTTCGCTGCACGGCACGGCGGTCGCCGCGCGGCGAGCGGGTGGCACTGTGGCGTCCCGCGAGGGCCGCTTCAGATCAGGTTTGACTGTTTTCTTCCGGCCTCGCCGGTTCAGTATTTAGGAGCAGCATAATGGTTCCCCAAGACTACCCACGTGTGATCATCGAAGCGGTCGAACCGCAAGTCGACGGCGGTCGCTTCCCCATCAAACGCGTCGTCGGCGAGAAGGTTGCCGTCAGCGCCGACATCTACAAGGAAGGCCACGACAAGCTGGCGGCTGTGCTCAAGGTGCGCAAGGTCGGCGAGAAGAAGTGGCAGGAAAGCCCGATGACCCAGGGCGACAACGACCGCTGGCAGGGCGAGTTCACGGTTACCGCAGTGGGTCGCTGGGAGTACACCATCGAGGGCTACGCCGAGCGCTACCTGTCATGGGTGGACGAGATCACCAAGAAGAACGTAGGCGGTGCCACTTTGAGCAGCGAGTTGCTCGAGGGACTGGTGATTCTCAAGAAGTCGGCGGCGGCGGCGGCGGCGGGCGGTGACCGCACGCGCATGAACGGTATCATCGCCGCCATGGAGAGCGCACTCGCCGCGGGCGAGCAGCAAGGTGCCATCGACATGGGGATCGGTACCGTCATGCGCAGCATGATGGCCAGATATCCAGATCGCAGCGAGGGCTACGAACTGGCGCCGGCGCTGAAAATCATGGTCAATCGGCCGATCACGCGTTTTGCGTCGTGGTACGAGTTCTTTCCGCGCTCGCAGGGCACCGTGCCGTACCGGCATGGCACGCTGCAGGACTGTATTCGTCGCCTGCGCGCAATCCACGCGATGGGCTTCGACGTCGTCTACCTACCACCCATTCACCCTATCGGTGTCAGCTTCCGCAAGGGCAAGAACAACAGTCTGGTGTCCATACCCGGCGATGTCGGCAGTCCGTGGGCAATCGGCAACGAGCATGGCGGCCACATGGCGCTCGAGCCGCAGCTCGGAACGTGGGACGACTGGGATCAGTTCGTCGCCACCTGTCGCGAGCTGGAGATCGAGATTGCCCTCGATTACGTCATGAATTGCTCGCCGGACCATCCCTACGTCAGCGAGCACCCGGACTGGTTTTTCCATCGTCCCGACGGGTCGTTCAAGTACGCCGAAAACCCGCCGAAGAAGTACCAGGACGTCTATCCGCTGAACTTCGGCACCAGCGATCGCGCCGGGCTCTGGCAGGAAATGCTCAAGATCTTCCTGTTCTGGGTCGGCAAGGGCGTCACCACGTTCCGCGTCGACAACCCGCACACCAAGCCGGTGCCGTTCTGGGAATGGGTGATCGGCGAAGTCCACCGGCAACACCCGGAAGTCATCTTCCTGGCCGAGGCGTTCACCAAGCCGAAGATGATGCGACTACTGGCGAAGGTAGGCTTCGCCCAGTCCTACACCTACTTTACGTGGCGCAACGAGAAGCAGGAGCTCACTGACTATGTCAACGAGCTGACCAGCGGCGAAATGAAGGAGTACTTCACCGGCAACTTCTTCGCCAACACGCCGGATATCCTGCCGCCTATCCTCCAGTACGGTGGCCGGCCGGCATTCATCATCCGGGCTGTTCTGGCGGCAACACTGTCCAGCGTCTACGGCATCTACAGTGGCTACGAACTATGTGAAAACCAGGCGATTCCCGGCAAGGAGGAATACCTCGACTCCGAGAAATACGAGATCAAGGTGCGCGACTGGAAGGCACCCGGACACATCGTGCAGATCATCACGTTGATCAACAACATCCGCCACGATTCGCCCGCCCTGCAGACGTACAACAATGTGCTGTTCCTGACCACCGACAACCCGAAGATCATCGCCTACGCCAAGATGACCGAGGACAGGTCGGACATCATCGTCTGCATTGTCAACCTCGACCCCTTCCACAAACACTACACGACGCTGCATGTGCCACTCGCCACCTTCGGCATCGACGAGGACGAGCAATACCAGGCGCACGACCTGCTTTCCGACGAACGCTACCGCTGGCGCGGGCCGACGGCTTACGTCGAACTCAGCCCGAGCACCAAAATGGCGCACATCATCAAGATCCGTCGCTGGTAGGAGGTCACCCGGCAAGGTGCGCAAGCACCTTGCCGGGTGGAGCGACCGACCCCACCCCGGCCGAGGCAGGTCCTCGGGGAGCAATGACGGGGGGAAGGCTCCCCCCGCCCTGCTTTACCCGGCTCCCGCGGTGGCGCGCCTGAACTGCATGTCCTCGGCGGAGAGTTCGGTGAGCTCGATGCGTACCGGCTTCACTTTCCAGATTTCCTCGCAGTACTCGCGGATGGCCCGATCGGACGAGAAGAATCCCGAACGCGCCACGTTGAGAATGGACATGCGCGACCAGTGCTCGCGGTCGAGATAAGCGGCCGACACCCTGGCCTGACAGTCGATATACGACTGGAAGTCGGCAAGCAGCATGTACTCGTCGTGATTGAGCAGGTGATCGATCATCGGCCTGAAGACGTCGCGATCCCCCTTGGTGAAGAAACCGGAGTCGATCAGGTCGATCACTTCACGCAAGTGCGGGTTCGTTTCGTAGTAGGTACGGGGTCGGTAACCCAAGCGCCGGACTTCCTTGACCTCGGGGGTGGTCATTCCGAACAGGAAGAAGTTCTCGTCGCCGACCTCTTCGCGGATCTCGACGTTGGCGCCGTCGAGCGTGCCGATGGTCAGCGCGCCGTTCATCTGGAACTTCATGTTGCCCGTCCCCGAGGCCTCCTTGCCGGCAAGCGAGATTTGTTCGGACAGGTCGGATCCCGGAAAGATGAGGTGCGCGTTCTTGACGTTGTAGTTCGGCACGAAGACGACCTGCAGCTTGCCGCGCATGGCTGGATCGCGACCAATCACATCGGCAACGGCGGTGACCAGCCTGATCATCAGCTTGGCCATGAAGTAACCCGGCGCCGCCTTGCCGCCGAAGATCACCGTGCGCGGCGCCACCTCGAGGTTAGGATTGTCCTTCAGGCGTTTGTACAGCGACACGACGTGCAGCAGGTTCAAGTGCTGCCGCTTGTACTCATGGATGCGTTTGACCTGAACGTCGAACATCGACGCCGGATCGGCATCCACGAAGGCCACGCGTTTGATCTCGCCGACGAGCCGGTTCTTGTTCCCTGTCTTGACTTTGCGCCAGGCCTCACGGAAGGCCGGATCGTCGGCAAACGGTTCGAGTTCGCGCAAGCGCGCCATGTCCTTCGGCCAGCCGCTGCCAATCGTTTCGTCGATGAGGGCCGACATCGTCGGATTCGACAGGAGCACGAAGCGGCGCGGTGTCACGCCGTTGGTCTTGTTGGTGAACTTTTCCGGCCACATCTCGTAGAAGTCCCTCAGGACATCAGACTTCAGCAACTCGGTGTGCAGTGCCGCCACGCCATTGACGGCGAAGCTGCCGGCGACTGCCAGATGTGCCATGCGCACATAGCGTGGCCCATCCTCGTCGATCAGCGACATCCGCCGAAGCCTGGCATCATCGCCCGGAAAATGAATTCGCACATCGTCGAGGAAACGCTCGTTGATCTCGCAGATGATCTCGAAATGCCGCGGCAGCACGCGCTGGAACAGCGGCAGCCGCCATTTCTCGAGCGCCTCGGGCAATAGCGTGTGATTGGTGTAGGCAAACGTCTTGCGCGTAATCGACCAGGCCTGGGCCCATTCCATGCCGTATTCGTCAACCAGCAGGCGCATCAACTCGGCCACGGCAATCGACGGATGCGTATCGTTGAGCTGGACGACGAACTTTTCGTGAAAGTGATCGAGATTCTTCTCGCGCTGCAGTTGCAGGCGAATCATGTCCTGCAGCGAGCAGGAAACGAAGAAGTATTGCTGTTCGAGCCGAAGTATCTGGCCCGCTTCCTGTTCATCGTTCGGGTACAGTACCTTGGTAATTGTCTCCGACGAGATCTGTGCATTGACCGACTCATCGTAGTTACCGGCGTTGAACGCTGCGAAGTCGAACTCCTCCGGCGCCTCTGCCGCCCACAGCCTGAGCCGATTGGGCGTGTTCACGCCATAGCCAAGGATGGGCATGTCCCAGGCGGTACCGCGCACGAGTTTTCCGGGGACCCACTGGACGCGCAAGCGACGACTACCGGTAGCCTCGTACTGATGTTCGGTATGGCCACCGAGCTTGATGTCAAAAGCAATGTTCGGACGATGGATCAGCCATGGACTGCCCGCACGCAACCATTTGTCGGTCAGTTCGACCTGCCAGCCATCCCGGATCGTCTGCGTGAAAATACCGAACTCGTAGCGAATTCCATAGCCGATGGCGGGAATCTCGAGGGTGGCCAGCGAATCGAGGTAGCACGCCGCCAGGCGCCCAAGGCCACCGTTGCCGAGGCCAGGCTCACCTTCCTCATCGAGCAGCGAATCGAGATCGAGCCCGAGCTCGCTCAAGGCTTGCCGGGCGGTCTCGTGGATGCCGAGATTGATCAGGTTGTTGCCGAGTTGCGGACCGATCAGGAACTCGGCGGACATGTAGCAGACGGTACGACTGCCACGTTCGCGGTAGGTGCGGGCGGTCTGCACCCAGCGTTGCAGCAGACGGTCACGCACTGCCTGCGCGAGCGCATGGAAGCAGTCGCGGCGCGTCGCCACAGCGGGGAAACGGGCCTGCACATACACCAGCTTGTCGAGCAGGGCACGCTTCAGCGCGTCCACGCCCAGCCCGGTGCGCCGGTCCTCCCGGCCGACAAGCGGCAGCGCAGCCGCCGGCGGTGAGGCCCCGCTTGCTCCCAGTTGTTCATCGTTCATTTCAATACCTCCTCCATTTCCTGGTCTCCGGTGAGTGAGTAACCGTGAATCTCCTGCCCATGATCCACGCCGGCGTCGAGTCTATAGCATTGCGCCGAAGTTCGCACCCATGGTCCGGGCACGGATTTTTTTGGACGTTGCTCCCGGTGCTTCGTCCGCCGGGCCCTGCGGTTTCGACACCACGGCGGAGAGCGTCCCCAGGAAGCCATCCTCCTGACGATCGGCGTCGGTCGCGGAAACACCAAACGCGTGAAGTTCGGCGACAATAGGCGGGGGGCCAGCGCCTCGCGACTCCTTCCCTGCCGACCATCCGTCTGAAAACGAAGAATGAACAAGACCACCGTATTGCTGTTGGCGGCCTTCACCGCACTCGCCCTCCCGGGCTGCCAGGAAAAAGCGGCGTCGTCCCAGGCAAGCCCCGCCACCAAGCCGGCCCTCACCGCCACCACAGCGACCCCGCAACTGCTCGACTGGCCGCTGACCCTTGCCGCCGGCGGCAACGTCGCCGCCTGGCAGGAAGCGGTCATCGGCGCCGAACTGAGCAATTACCGCATTACCGAGGTCCGCGCCAGCATCGGCGACGAGGTCAAGAGAGGTGACGTTCTGGCCCGCATTGCCAGCGACGCGGTGGACAGCGAACTGTCGGAAGCCCGCGCCAGCGTCGCTGAAGCCGAAGCGACGCTGGCCGAGGCGCGCGCCAACAACGAGCGCGCGCGGCAGTTGCGGGAGCAGGGTTTCTACAGCCCGCAGCAGGGCATCCAGAGCCAGACCGCGGCGGCGACCGCGCTCGCCCGCCTGAACGCGGCGAGAGCGCGGCAGCAATCCGCCGAATTGCGCCGCTCGAAGGCCGTAGTCCTTTCGCCCGATGATGGCATCGTCTCCGCCCGCGGCGCGACCGTCGGTTCGCTGACACAGCCGGGAGAGGAACTGTTTCGCCTGATTCGCGGTGGGCGCCTGGAGTGGCGGGCCGAAGTCACGGCTGCCGAACTCGGACACTTCACACCTGGCCTGGCGGCACGCGTGGAGAGTCCGAACGGCGTCAGCGTTACCGGCCGTGTTCGCAGTGTCGCGCCAACCGTGGATCCGGAAACCCGTAACGGACTGGTCTATGTCGATCTCCCCCTGCAGGCTGCCCGGACCTTGAGCGCCGGCATGTTCACCAGCGGCCAGTTCGAACTCGGGCAGCGCCCGGCGCTGACCTTGCCGCAATCGGCGGTGCACCTGCGCGAGGGCTTTGCCTACGTGTTCCGCGTCGAGTCCGCCAGTCAGCCGGCAGGTAACGCGCTGCTCAAGGTGACGCAAGCGAATGTCACCACCGGCCGCCGCCGCGGCGATCGGATCGAGATCACCAGCGGACTCGATCCCTCGGCACAGGTCGTCGCCAGCGGCGGCGGCTTCCTCGCCGACGGCGACAGCGTGCGCATCGTCGCCGCCGATCAGCAGCCATGAACGTCTCCTCCTGGTCGATACGCAACCCGATTCCGGCGGTGTTGCTGTTCGTCATGCTCACCCTGTTCGGCGTGATGTCCTTCAAGGCCATGAAGATCCAGCAGTTCCCGGACGTCGACCTGCCAACGGTGACGGTCAGTGCCACTCTGCCCGGCGCCGCGCCGGCGCAAATGGAAACCGAGGTGGCACGCAAGATCGAGAATTCCGTCGCCACCGTGCAGGGCGTCAAGCACATCTATACCAAGGTGCAGGATGGTACAGCGACCGTCACCGTCGAATTCCGTCTCGAGAAGCCGACACAGGAAGCGGTCGACGACGTTCGCGACGCCGTCTCCCGCATTCGCTCCGACCTCCCGGGCGACCTCAAGGATCCAGTGATTTCCCGAGTCAGTCTGGCCGGGGCGCCGATTCTCACTTACACCGTGGCAGCAAGCCGGATGGACGACGAGGCTCTGTCGTGGTTCGTCGATAACACCGTCACCAAGACCCTTCTGAATGTCCGCGGTGTCGGCGCCGTAACCCGCGTCGGAGGCGTCAGCCGCGAGATCCGCATCGAGGTCGATCCGGCGCGTCTGCTCGCGCTGCGCGCGACGGCAGCCGATATCTCCCGCCAACTGCGACAGATTCAGCAGGAGGGTTCAGGCGGCCGCGCCGACGTCGGCGGCGCCGAACAGGCCGTGCGAACCATCGCTACCGTCCGCAGTGCCGAAGAGCTTGGCGCGATTGAAATCGCTCTCACGGACGGTCGCCGGGTGCGCCTCAACCAACTGGCGACGGTGACCGATACGGTCGCCGAACAACGATCGGCGGCCTTGCTCAACGGCAAGCCGGTCGTCGGCTTCGAAATCGTGCGCGCCCGCGGTGCCGGCGAAGTCGATGTCGCCGACGGCGTGCGCCTCGCCCTGGCGACACTGCAGACCACGCATTCCGACATCGACATCACCGAAGCCTTCAATTTCGTCGACCCGGTCGTCGAGAACTTCGAGGGATCGATGTGGCTGTTGATCGAAGGTGCCGTTCTTGCCGTCATCGTCGTCTGGCTTTTCCTGCGCGACTGGCGGGCCACCTTCGTTTCCGCGACGGCGCTGCCGCTGTCGATGATCCCGACCTTCGCGGCGATGCACCTGTTGGGTTTCACGCTCAACGTCGTCACCCTGCTTTCGCTGTCGCTGGTGGTCGGCATTCTCGTGGACGACGCCATCGTCGAGATCGAGAACATCATGCGCCACCTGCGCATGGGCAAGACGCCCTATCAGGCGGCGATGGAAGCCGCCGACGAAATCGGCATGGCCGTCATCGCCACGACCTTCGCGCTGATCGCCGTCTTTCTGCCGACCGCCTTCATGAGTGGCGTAGCCGGCAAGTTCTTCGTTCACTTCGGGTGGACGGCAGCGATTGCCGTCTTCTTCTCGCTGGTCGTCGCGCGCATGCTGACGCCAATGATGGCCGCCTACCTCCTGCGCCCGCCGAGGAGTGAGCACGGCGAAGCGCGCTGGCTGGAAATCTACACCGGCTGGGCTGCCTGGTGCCTGCGGCACCGGCTGAAGACCGTACTCGCCACGGTCTGTTTCTTCTTCGGTTCCTTCGCGCTGGTGCCGCTCCTGTCGACCGGCTTCATCCCGCCGGACGACCTCTCGCAGACCCAGGTCTACCTCTCGCTGCAGCCGGGCAGCACCTTCAAGGAGACCTTCGCCGCCGCGGAAACGGCCCGCCGCGTCGTCGAAACCAACCCGCATGTCAAGTTGGTCTATACCGCCATCGGCGGCGGCGCCACCGGCAGCGATCCGTTTGCGCCGCGCGGCGCCGCCGAGGCGCGCAAGGCGACGCTGACCATCAATATGACGCCGCGCGCGGAGCGTCGGGGCGTTCGGAAGCAGGATGTCGAGCGGCAGTTGCGCGAGGCCCTGGAGGTGTTGCCAGGCGTCCAGGTCAGGGTCGGCCTCGGTGGCTCGAGCGAGAAGTACGTGCTGGTGCTGGCCAGCGAGAACGGCCCGCTGCTCACCGAACATGCCCGCACCGTCGAACGCGAACTGCGCACCCTGCCGGGTATCGGCGCCATCACCAGCACCGCCAGCCTGGTCCGTCCGGAACTCGTCGTCCGCCCGGATTTTGCGGCCGCCGCCGATCTCGGCGTGACCTCGGCGGCGATCGCCGACGTGCTGCGCATCGCCACCGCCGGCGACTACGACCAGAGTCTGGCCAAGCTCAATCTGGCGCAGCGCCAGATCCCCATCGTCGTCAAGCTGCCGCAAGAAGCGCGTGAGGACTTGAGCCTGCTCGAACGTCTGACCGTGCCCGGCAAGAACGGCCCGGTGATGATAGGAGCCGTCGCCAGCCTGAACCTCTCCGGCGGACCGGCCGAGATCGACCGCTACGACCGCCTGCGCAACATCAACTTCGAGATCGAACTGAACCAGCAACCGCTCGGCGAAGTGGAGAAGCTGGCGCTCGCCCTGCCGAGCCTGAAGCACCTGCCTGCCGGCATCCTGCAGACGACGGTCGGTGACGCCGAAGCGATGGGCGAACTCTTCCAGAGCTTCGGTCTGGCGATGCTCACCGGCGTCCTCTGTATCTATATCGTGCTGGTGCTGCTGCTCAGGGATTTCGTGCAGCCGGCCACCATTCTGGCCGCGCTGATCCTCTCGGTGCCCGGCGCCTTCCTGGCGCTCTTCGTCACGCAGACCGCCGTGTCGATGCCGTCGATGATCGGCCTGATCATGCTGATGGGAATCGCCACCAAGAACTCGATCCTGCTCATCGACTACGTCATCCTCGCCCGCCGCGAGCACGGGCTGGACCGCTGGAGCGCACTGCTCGACGCCTGCCGCAAGCGTGCCCGGCCGATCGTCATGACGACCGTCGCGATGGGCGCCGGCATGCTGCCGATCGCCATCGGCCTGGGCACCGATCCGAGCTTCCGCGCACCGATGGCGATCGTCGTCATCGGCGGGCTGATCACCTCGACCTTCCTCAGCCTGCTGGTCGTTCCGGTCGTCTTCACCTACGTCGACGACGCCATTCACCAACTCAAGAAGCTGCTGCCGGGACCGCACGCCTGATCGAACGCCAGCCGGGTGATGGGCGTCCATTCACCTCACCGTCGCAGGTTCCGGCGAGATCGTTTCTCGCCCATGTCGCATGGTTCGCGAGCGGCATCCGGGTGGCTCGCATATTTCTTGGCACAAGTTCCCTTTCCGGGCCTGTAGGCATTGCACCGTGTCATCCGAATTCGGTATGATCGACCGCAGCAGTTTCCCGCGACGTTTCCTCCAAACCACTCCCACGGAGCTCGATCATGGCAAAAGCCGAAAAAGCAAAGAAGACCCCGAAAGCTGAACAAACCGAAGAGGTGGCACCTGTCGCCACCCCTGAATTCGTCAAGATTACCAAGGTCGTCGGTCGCCAGATCCTCGACTCGCGCGGCAACCCGACCATCGAGGTCGACGTTACCCTCGACAACGGTTTCATGGCGCGTGCCGCCGTACCGTCGGGGGCGTCGACCGGCGAATTCGAAGCGTGCGAACTGCGCGATGGCGACAAGAAGGTTTACCTCGGCAAGGGCGTTCTGAAGGCTGTTGGCGCCGTCAATACCCAGATCGCCAAGCTCCTCAAGGGCAAGAACCCGCTCAACCAGCGTGAACTCGACGAAGCCATGATCGCGCTGGATGGCACGCCCAACAAGTCCAACCTGGGTGCGAACGCCATCCTGGGAGCGTCGATGGCGATTACCCTGGCGGGCGCCAACGTCAGCAAGATGCCGCTCTGGAAGTACATCGGCAAGATTCACAAGAACCGCGATTTCGCCTTGCCGACGCCCATGGCGAACATCATCAACGGTGGCAAGCATGCCGACAACCTGATCGACTTTCAGGAATTCATGATCATGCCGGTGGGCGCCGAGTCCTTCTCGCAAGGCCTGCAATGGATTACCGAAGTCTTCCATGCGCTGAAGGCGATCCTGAAGAAGGGCGGCCACGTCACCGCCGTCGGTGACGAAGGTGGCTTCGCCCCCAACCTGACCAACGACGAATCCCTCGAAGTTGTCATGCAGGCGATCGTCGCCGCTGGCTACAAGCCCGGCAAGCAGATCGCCATCGCCCTTGACTGCGCGTCTTCCGAACTCTTCGACGAGGGTGGCCGCAAGGGCTACAAGTTCTGGAAGTCGAATCCTGACAAGCTGTTCACCGACGACGAGATGATCGCGGTGTACACGGACTGGTGCAAGAAGTACCCGATCGTCTCGATCGAGGATGGTCTCGACCAGAGCGACTGGGAAGGCTACGTCAAGCTCACCAAGGCGCTCGGCGACAAGGTTCAGATCGTCGGCGACGACTTCTTCGTCACCAACCCGGTTCGCCTCAAGCAGGGCATCGACATGAAGGCGGCCAATGCGATCCTCATCAAGGTCAACCAGATCGGCACGGTGACCGAGACTCTCGACGCCATCAAGATGGCGCAGAAGGCGGGCTACGGCGTCATCTCGTCGCACCGTTCCGGCGAAACCGAAGACTCCTTCATCGCCGACCTGGCCGTCGGTACCGGCGCCGGCCAGATCAAGACCGGTTCGCTGTCGCGTACCGACCGCATCTGCAAGTACAATCAGTTGCTGCGCATAGAGGAGCAACTGGGCAGCAAGGCCGTCTACAAGGGTCTGAAGTCGATCAAGGGCGCTGGCTTCTAAGCTGACTGCTCACAGAAGAAAGGCATCGCCCTGGCGGTGCCTTTTTTTCGTCCCAGTCCATCACAAGCCCGCCTTGTCGAGCCGTCTGATGAAGGCGAGTTTGCGCGCGTGCACCTGACGTAGTGACGCGATGCGCAGCCGAAAGTCGCCGCCTCTGCTGCGCGCATCGAGGTCTCGCAGGTCGACCAGGTGCCGCAGGGCCTGATCGTAGCCCGCCGCCTGCGTGGTGGCGACGAGCGCGTCGATTTCGGCCCATAGCCTGGCCTCGCGGCCGACGAGACTGTCCAGATGTTTCTCCCTGGCGACTGCCTCCTCCCGCTCGCGCCGCATCTTCTCCTCGGCCCGCTTCTCGGTCTCGATGCGTCTCCTCTGCTGCGCGTGCGCCTTGGCAGCCGCGAGCAGTTGCCCGACTGTCCTGCCCGTGGTCACGGGCCCTGACCCAGCGGCGCCGCGCTGCTGGCGGAAGCGTTGCTGCAGCTCCGTGACAGCGACTTGCTCCGACTCGATGACGAGTCTCGTGAGCAGCTCGTCTTTTTCCGGGGCGGCAAGCGTGCCAACCCAGACAAGAAACTCGTCGCGATCGAGCACAAGGTCCGAGAGCGGCGAACTCGCCTTGGCGGCGACATGCAGCAGATCATCGTCAATGCGCAGGAACTCGGCCAGACTGACCAGCGAGGCACTGAGCTGGCCAAGGCCCGGCGGCACCGGCGGTTCCGGTTCCTTGTGGTCGATCTCGCCCGCTTGCACCCGCAGCAGCCAGCCGAGGTAGAGCGCCCGCAGATCGCCGCGCGCCAGCTCGGCCCGTACGGAGATCAGCGACGAAAGCCGGCCCTCGCCTTCCACCCATTCGCCACCCTCCTCTTCGTCGGAGGCGAACGAGAGGATGAGCTTGCCGGATTTCACATTGACGAAAGCGCTGTCGCTGCCGAAGTATGTCAGGGCGCTCGCCGGATTCAGCAGGCGCGGCGGCAGGCGCAGTTTCAGGCGGTGCGAGCCCCAGTTGGCGAGGTAGAGGAAGGCGTCGAAGTAGCGCTCCATCCACACGTCCGGCTGACCTTTGAAGTCGCCCCAGGAGTACTCGTTGACAAAACTCGTCGGCGTGATGCGCGCCCGTGTCGAGATCGAGCGCAACTCGCTCATTTCGGCAGCGGTGAGCGGCCGGTCGATGGCCTGGAATTCGTAGTATTGGTACTCGCTCATGGGCTTGGACTGGCGATGAGGAATGGGCAAACCACAGCGTCTGAAGTATAGACAGCCCGGAAGAACCTGGTCAATCGCGCCGGCCAGAAAGTCGTCAGCAGCCCCGGCGACGGTTTGCGCGGTGGCTGACGATGAGCAGCGGCGCCTTGTCGAGCGCCGGGGCGTGCGCGCTAATCCCCCAGATCGCCGAGCTTGATCGGCTTCGAGCGCGGACCGATATGGCGCGGCAGCAGCAGCGACAGCAGACCGGCGACGAAAACGAAGGCCGACGACGCCCACAGGCAGGCGACTAGGCCGTTGCTCGGCCCGCTCTGCAACCCCCACTGATAGAGAGCGCCCGAGAGCACCGTGCCGGCCAGGCGACCGGCGGCGTTGGCCATGTAGTAGAAGCCGACGTTCATCGCCACCTTGTCGCTATCGGTGTAGGCCAGGATCAGGTACGAGTGCACCGCCGAATTCAGCGCAAACACCGCGCCGAAAATGATGAGTCCGGCGACGACGACGGTGCTCGGTGCCACCCCGGCAGTGAGTCCGAGGGCAATGCTGGCCGGCAGCGCGGCAAGGACGAACGCCAGGATCGTCGCCGTCCGCCCGTCCGGTTCGTGCTGCCCCTCGACGCGGCTGCGCAACAGGCCGGGAGTCGCCGCCTGGACGATCCCATAGCCGATGACCCACACCGCGAGAAAGCCGCCGGACTGCCAGAAAGTCCAGCCGAGGACGCTCGACAGGAACACCGGCAGCCCGACGACGAACCACACGTCACGCGCCCCGAAGAGGAAGATGCGCGCCGCGGCCAGCTTGTTGACCGCGCCGTTGCGGGAGAACATCTGCCCGAACTTCGCTTTCTTGTTGGCCAGACCGAGGCCTCCCCGCATCAGGAAAGCGGCAAGGACCAGGGTGCTCGCGACCAGCGCGACGAGCAGTTTCAGCGCCGTCTGGAAGTCGAGCAAAGTCAGCAACAGGCCACCCAGGAAGAAGCCGACTCCCTTCAGCGCGTTCTTGGACCCGGTGAGGATCGAGACCCAACGATAAAGCGTCGCCGACGAATCCTCGGGAACGATCAGCTTGACGGCGCTCTTCGAACTCATCTTGGTCATGTCCTTGGCGATCCCGCTCAAGGCCTGCGAAGCCATCACCCAGGCGACGACGAGCCAGCCCTGAGGTGCGAAGGCGAGCATCGACAGCGCCACCAACTGCGTGCCGAGGCCGATGAACAGCGTCGTCTTGAGCCCGAAGCGGGCACCGATGTAACCGCCGAAGAGATTGGTGACGATGCCGAAGACTTCATAGAAGATGAACAGCGAAGCGACGGCCAACGGGGTGTAACCAAGGTTGTAGAAATAGAACAGCACCAGCATGCGCGTCGCGCCGTCGGTCACCGTGTCGGCCCAGTAGGCGCCGGTCACCAGCACGTAGTTGCGCAAGCCGGCGCGCGCAGCGTCGCTCCTGGGCGGGGATGGATCGCTCATCGTTTTCCTCCTGTGGGGTGCGGGTAGGCCCTGCCGTCATCCGCGTCGCGGCGTGACGGCGCCGGCAGCGATGTCGGGAAGCGCGCCTACATCGACAAGGCAAGCTTGCGCGCGAGTTCGACGTAACGATTGGCGTAACCCCATTCGTTGTCGTACCAGGCGTAAATCTTGACCATGGTGCCGTTGATCACCAGCGTGTGCGCGGCGTCAACGATCGACGAACGCGGATCACCGGCGTAGTCCATCGACACCAGCGGCCGCTCCTCGTAGCCCAGGATGCCTTTCAGAGCGCCTTCGGCAGCCGCCTTGAGGAGGCCGTTGACCTCCTCGACGCTGGTCGGGCGCCGCATCTCGAAGACGCAGTCTGTAATCGAGGCATTGAGCAGCGGCACGCGCACCGCGTGGCCGTCGAGTTTGCCCTTCAGTTCCGGGAATATCAGCGCGATCGCCGTCGCCGAACCGGTCGTCGTCGGCACCAGCGACAGGCTCGAGGCGCGCGCGCGACGCAGGTCCTTGTGCATCTGGTCGTGTACGCTCTGCGTGTTGGTCGAACTGTGGATCGTCGTGATCATGCCATGCGAGATGCCGATTGCCTCATGCACGACCTTGACCACCGGCGCCAGGCAGTTGGTGGTGCACGAGGCCGCCGTGACGATGTGGTCACGCGCCGGGTCGTAGAGCTGGTCATTGACGCCCATGACGATGTTCAGCGTATCGCCGCCCTTGACCGGCGCGGCAACGATCACCTTCTTCACCCCCGCCGCCAAGTAGGGCGTCAGCTCCTCGACCGTCCGCCACTTGCCACTGGCTTCGAGGACGATGTCCACTCCGGCCTCGCGCCACGGTCCGCCGGCGACATCTTTGGCGCTGCTATAGCCGATCGATTCGCCGTCGATCACCATCCGCCCATTGCTGACGCTTACCTCGTGCTGCCAGCGGCGTTGCACCGAATCGAACTCGAGCAGGTGCGCCGCGGAGTCGACCGGGCCGTTCGCCTCATTGATGTGCACGAACTCCAGTTCCGGGGTGTTCCACGCTGCGCGCAGCGCCAGCCTGCCGATACGACCGAAACCGTTGATACCAACCCTGACAGTCATTTCCCGTTCCTCCGAATGGTAAGTGAGGCTCGGCTGGACAGCCAGCGAGCCGAAGACAGAACGTCACACGCGACGTCTCTTTGCGAAACATTTTTATATTGCTAGAATATTAGAAGTATGTAAACCCCGGCTCACTGGCCCGGACACGACGACAAGCCAGACGATGCGGCTGTATGACCCGATATGGGGAAATCGAATGCGAAAGGCTGGCCAAAACGCTTTGCGACTTGGACAAGACTTCGGTATCGTTGGCGAGATGACCAATTCCGATGCCGTCACCGCGCTGGCCGCGCTGGCGCAAGACAGCCGCCTCGCCATCTTCCGCCTGCTCGTACAGAATGCCCCTGCCGGCCTGACGGTCGGGGTAATTGCCGAGCAACTCGAGTTGCCCGCGCCAACGCTGTCCTTCCACCTGAAGACCTTGACCCACGCCGGCCTGATCAGCACGGTACAGGAGGGACGTTTCGTCCGCTGCCGCGCCGAGATGGGCAGGATCGATGGGCTGATCGGGTTTCTGACCGACAATTGCTGTGGCGGGCATCCGGAAGTCTGCCGGCCAGGGGTGCAGTAGATGAGCGCTGTCACCCGGAAGCTGTCTTTCCCCGACCGGTATCTGACGGTCTGGATTTTCGCCGCCATGGCGCTCGGCGTCGGCCTGGGCTTCTACGTTCCGGGCATCGAGGATCGGATCAATTCCTTCCAGGTCGGAACGACCAACATTCCGATCGCGCTGGGCCTGATCCTGATGATGTACCCACCCTTCGCCAAGGTCCGTTACGAGGAACTGCCCGATGTCTTCGTCGACAGGAAAGTCCTTGGCCTGTCGCTGATTCAGAACTGGATCGTCGGGCCGATCCTGATGTTCGCGCTGGCGATCATCTTCCTGCCCGACAAACCCGAGTACATGGTCGGCTTGATCATGATCGGCCTCGCCCGCTGCATCGCCATGGTGATCGTCTGGAACGAGATTGCCAAGGGGTCGACCGAGTACGCCGCCGGCCTCGTTGCCTTCAACTCGATCTTCCAGGTGCTGTTCTACAGCGTCTACGCGTGGCTCTTCGTGACGGTCCTGCCGCCACTCTTCGGTCTCTCGGGCTCGGTGGTCGATGTCTCGATTGGGCAGATTGCCGAGAGCGTCCTGATCTACCTGGGAATTCCCTGCGTCGCCGGCGTGCTGACGCGGGTGATCATGCTGCGCTTTGTCTCGAAGGAGTGGTATCACCAGCGATTCGTACCGAAGATCAGCCCGATCACCCTCGTCGCCCTGCTGTTCACCATCGTCGTCATGTTCAGCCTCAAGGGCAAGCTGATCGTCACCATCCCGATGGACGTGATGCGCATCGCCATCCCGCTGCTGATCTACTTCGTGCTGATGTTCCTGATTTCGTTCTACATGAGTAAGAAGGTGGGCGCCGGATACGGGAAATGCGCCACCCTCTCGTTCACCGCGGCGAGCAACAACTTCGAACTGGCCATTGCCGTCGCCGTCGCCGTCTATGGCATCAATTCCGGTGCCGCCTTCGCCGCCGTCATCGGTCCGCTGGTGGAAGTGCCGGCGATGATCGGCCTGGTGAGTGTGTCGCTGTGGTTCCAGAAGCGGTATTTCGCGTCGGAAGGCAGCAGAGCGTGAGCGTGTTTACATCGTGGTCCGGGTGGCTGCCGCCCAGAAGCTGACAAGCACCTGGGACGCTCATGATCTTCTCGGCGCCTGACCACGCACAGGTAGCGGCGACCACGTCGGGTTGATGGACTGTTCAGTGCCGATGATCGGGGTTTCTTGGTAGTACCCCGATCATCGATGAACGCGGTGAGCGCTCAGCGGTCAGCTCGCTTGCCCACGCGAACGAGCAGGAGTGACAAGGCGAGCGCCGCCAACGCGCTCGTAGCTGGTTCCGGAATGGCGCGTGTTCCTGAGAATCGGAGGATTGGCTGCGCACCGGAAATGGTCGATGAAACGACTTCCCTCTCGTATTCGCCGGCATCGGCAAAAGAGAAGTAGTAGCGTCCCAGGTTGGTCGCGCCAGCGTCTCTGGTGAAGTTGACGTCCAGCCCGACAATGTTGCGGAAACCGAAGAAGTAGTCTTCACCTGCCCGAAGATCCAGGGCGGCGAACGACCAGGTTGCGAACGGCTCGCCGGTCAGGCTGGTCGAGGCGGCACGCAGCAAGTGACCGCCGTTCACTGGTGCCTGGTCCCAGATTTCCATCGTTACCGTGCGGCCGTCGGTCGACGCAAAACGGGTCTGGACTTCCAACAACGAGTACGATTCCGTCGGCGAATACAACCATCCGGCTTCCGCCGCTGACCACGTGGTTGCGGCGGGCGAAGCTCCGCCATTTATCGAGTCGACTGGCGTCGGTGCCGCTGCGACAGTACCGCAGGCAACCATCATCGCTGCAACAACGCATTTGTGCGCAAACTTCATGACGAACCCCCCTTGTGGACCTGGTGTGCAGACAACTGCGGGACGAGGCATGAAAGCAGGATACATGCCATACATACAACCCATTGATTCACGGGCAACCCAAGGATGGCCGAGGGCATCGCTGTAAAGAAACCCGACAGGGAAAACGCCACGGCCGGCGTTACCGAAGCGATCCATTGCCGCCGCTGAGACCCCGCCATGCGGCGATATGCCAGACCAGACCGCATGCGATTGCGCAGGGATGACGATATACTTCATCGACACGTTTCGGGCGGACTGCGCCTGACACTGGCACAGCAGGGATAGGGATAGCCGCCAATCGGTGCAGAGAGAATCGCGATGGGGCTGCACAAGACCAGACTGTTGATCGCGCTGCTGCTTTCGTTGGCGGCAAGCGCACAGGCGCGCGGCCCCGTGCGGGCCAGCGAGGGGAACACCCGCGGCTGGCAGCTCATGACGCCCGAGGAGCGCATTGAGCATCAGGCGATGATTCGTAGCTTCAGGACTTACGACGACTGCCGGAAGTACCAGGTCGCGCATCACCAGCTCATGGAGGAGCGTGCCCGGCAGCGAGGCGTCGAGTTGCCGCGAGGAAGACGCGATATCTGCGAGCACTTGCACCCCGAAAAGGACTCCCGTCAGACTGCCGGTTGAACCCTGCGCGAGCCCTTGATGTCCCTCCTCCGCCGATCATCGATTCCTCTGCTCCTCCTGGCCAGCACCGCAGGCCCCGTCTACTGGGCCTTTCCGGAGGGTCTGTCGCCCGCACGTAGTCTGGGCATTGTCTTGGGCTGGGCGGGATGTGGTCTGCTGCTCGCCAGCCTGCTGCTGATGCTGCGGGAAACCTGGCTGTCCCGCTGGCTGGGGGGACTGGAGAGGATGTACCAATGGCATCACCTTGTGGGCATGGCCGCTTACGTCCTGCTGCTGGCACATCCGCTGGTGCTTGCCGCCGATGCCTGGCCCGCTTCCCCAGTTCTCGCCTGGCAGACGCTTTCACCATTCAGCCAGGGCTGGCCGGTCAGGCTGGGCTGGCTATCGCTGCTGCTGCTGATGCTCGGACTCGCCGCCACTTTCGCGACGCGCCTACCCCATCGAAGTTGGCGCTGGCTGCATGTTTCGCTGGGTGTCGGCGTACTGGTCGGCCTGTGGCATCTGTTGCAGCTCGGTATCGAGGAACCGGTACTGCCGATCCTCGCGCTGGCCGCCCTGTTCCTCGGCTGGCGAATCCTCCGGGAGGACAGCGGCTTGGCCGCCCGGCCGTACATCGTGCAATCGGCCACTCCGGTTGCCGACGGCATGGTCGAGATCGCTCTCAAGCCCCTGGCTGAGCCGATTGCCGCGACCGCAGGGCAGTTCGTCCTGGTCGCCTTCTTTGCCGGGCCGACCTTCCGGGGTTGCGGCGAATTTCACCCCTTTACCGTCAGTTCGATTGGTGCCGACCGGGAAATCCGCGTCGGCGTCAAGGCCCTGGGCGATTGCACCCGGCGCATCCAGTCCATCGAACCGGGCGTCCTGGCGCGGGTGCATGGTGCCTTCGGCACCTTCCTGGCCGAACGGCCTGCGGCGCCCCAACTGTGGCTGGCCGGCGGCATCGGCATCACGCCTTTCCTGGCGCTGCTACGGACGGGCCCGCTCAGTCAGGAGACGACGCTGGTCTATCTCTATCGCGCCGAAGCCGACGCTGCCTTTCTGCAGGAGTTGCGCGCGCTCGCTGCACGCGATCCACACCTTTCCCTGCAGGCGGTGGCCACCGGCAACGAGCCGCCGAATCTCGATTCACTCCTGCCCACCGCAGGCGAGCTCGTCCAGCACGAGTGCTATCTGTGCGGGCCGCCGGGCATGCTGGCAGCAGTCAGGCAGTCCCTCCACAAGCGGGGCATCACGCCCCGCCATATCCATTTTGAGAACTTCGGATTCCGCTGATGCGCCGAGTCTACCTAGCCACCACCCTCATTTTCTGGCTGCTGGTGTCAGCCTTCTGGGCTGGCAGCCTGTGGTTGCCGTCGGCCGAAGAAAGCGTCGCAGTAGCGGCCGAAAAGGTCATCACACAGAGCGAACTGGTCAGGCACGCATTGCCGGACAACTGCTGGATGGCGATTCGCGGCAAGGTCTATGATGTCAGCGCTTATCTGCCCGAGCATCCCTCGCGGCCAGATCTCGTTCTGCCCTGGTGCGGCAAGGAGGCCACCGAGGCGTATGACACCAAGACCAAGGGACGTCCACATTCCGCCTATGCTGATGAGCTACTCGCCACGTACCGGATCGGTAGCCTGGCTACCGACAAACAATGACGGCCGAGCCGGCAGGACGCGTAGGTTGGGGTGAGGAACGAACCCCAACGCAATCCTCAACATGGGGACATTGGGGTGCGTTCCTCACCCCAACCGACAGGCCTCGCAGGGCCAGAGCTACCGTGCCCGGCACCTGCAGCGCCGCCGCTCGGGGTGATCGAGGAAGTGCACGGGCCGGTCATCGACATCCTGTGCAGCCGCCTGCCACCGCTGCATCAGGCCGTGTACGTCTGCCTCGATGGCGAGCGCTACACCTTCGAGGTGCATCGCCACCTCGACGAATCGCGGGCGCGGGCAATCGCCCTGCATCGCACGGCAGGCCTGCGCCGCCTGCTGCCGGTCTTCGACAGCGGCGGGCCGCTGCAGATACCGGTGACCCCGGATTGTCTCGGCCGGCTGCTCGACATCTTCGGCCAGCCGCTGGATGGTGGCCCGGCACTCGAGGCAACGGAATTTCGCCCCATCGTCGCTGCCCCGGCACCACTCGCCGAAGAGCTCGGCATGGGCGAAATCCTGCCGACCGGCATCAAGGTGATCGACCTGCTGTGCCCGTTCGTGCGCGGCGGCAAGACCGGCCTGTTCGGTGGTGCAGGCGTCGGCAAGACCGTGCTGATCATGGAATTCATGAACGCCATCGTCCGCCTGCACCAGGGGGTATCGGTCTTCGCCGGGGTCGGTGAGCGAATTCGCGAGGGACACGAGCTCTGGCACGACATGCAGGACGCCGGCGTCATGCCGCGTTCGCTGATGGTCTTCGGCCAGATGGACGAGTCGCCGGGAGTGCGCTTCCGCATCGGGCTGTCGGCACTGACCTACGCCGAATACCTGCGCGACCACGTCGCCAAGGAAGTCCTGTTCCTGATGGATAACGCTTTCCGCTTCGTGCAGGCGGGCAGCGAACTCTCGGGGCTGCTCGGGCGCATGCCGGCGACGGTCGGCTATCAGCCGACACTGCTCTCCGAAGTGGCGGAATTGCAGGAGCGCATTTCTTCCACGCGCAGCGGCAACATCACCGCCGTCGAGGCCGTCTATGTGCCGGCTGACGACATGACCGACCCGGCCGTGGGGGCGATCCTCGCTCACCTCGACACCACCGTAATCCTTTCGCGCAACCAGGCGGCCAAGGGGATCTACCCGGCCGTCGATCCCCTGGCTTCGGGTAGCCCCATGATGGATCGCGTTACCCTCGGCGACCGTCACTACCAAGTGGCGCAAGCGGTGCGCGAGCATCTCGCCCGCTACCGCGAACTGGAGGACATCATCGCCATGCTGGGCATCGAGGCCCTGTCGGAAGCCGACCGGCGCACCGTGCTGCGGGCGCGCCTGCTGGAACGCTATCTCACCCAGCCGTTCTTTGTCGTTGCCGACCACACCGGCATCGCCGGGGCTTCGGTACCTCTGGCAACGACCCTCACCGATTGCGAGGATTTCATCCAGGGAACCTACGACGACCTGCCCGAGGATCGCTGCTACATGCGCGCCGGCATGGAGGGCGTGCGATGAGCGGCGGGATCACCCTGCATCTGCAGAGCGCGCTGCGCTGCGAGCGCATCGACAAAGTGCAGAGCTTTGTCGGCAGCGATGCGAGTGGCAGCTTCGGCATTCAGCCGGGACGTGCCCGCTTCATGACGGTGCTCGACTATGGGCTGTCGCGTTTTCGCACCACGCAGGTTGCGTGGCAGTATCTCGCCTGCCCCGGCGCCGTATTGCGCTTTGCCGACGATCAACTGACCATCAGCACTCGGCGCTACCTTTGTGACGACGACTACGAACGGATCTCGGAACTGCTGGCTGGGCAACTGGCGCAGGAAGAAGAAGAACTCAGGAGCGTCAAAGACAATCTGCAAAAACTCGAGCAGGAGCTTTTCCGGCGCTTGCGCACCCTGGATCGGTGGCCGTCATGAACGACCATCTACGACCATCTCCGTAAGTCATTATGAACGACCATCATCGCAGGTCAATATGACCGACCACTGTTGCAAGTCGTTATGAACGACGAAAGATGGCGTCGCGAGGTTTCCCGCGACAGCGAAAGGCTCAAGGAAGCCGAACGGAGTCGCCGCTCACTTCTCGCGCAGACGGTCTTCCTCGGCAGTCTGTCGGTCCTCTTCCTGGCGCCATTGCTGGCAGGCGCTTATCTCGGGCGCTGGCTCGACAGCCTGGGTGAAGGGTACACGGTGCGCTGGACGGTGAATCTGATCGTCCTCGGCCTCGCGCTCGGCGTCTTCAACGTCTATCTCTTCATCCGAAAGTACTGGTAATGGAAGCGGCAAGCGTTGTTTTCAGTCTGGGAGGCTTGCGGATCAGCTCGACGGTGGTCACCACCTGGGGCATCCTGCTGGCCTTCGGACTGTCCTGCTGGCTGGCCACCCGACGACTTTCGGTCGACCACCCGGGTCTTGTGCAAACAGCGCTGGAAGGTGTCGTCCAGTCGATCGAAGCGGCCATCGAAGGTGTGCTACCGGGCCGCGCCGGCCTGCTGCTGCCTTTCGTCGGCACTCTCTGGCTGTTCGTCGCCGTCGCCAACCTGACGGGAATCGTGCCCGGTCTGCATGCGCCTACCGGCAACCTGTCGACCACCGCCGCGCTGGCCTGTCTGGTTTTTGTCTCGGTGCACTGGTTCGGCATCCGCAGCGAAGGCCTGACGAATTATCTGCGCCACTACCTGATCCCCAGCCCGATCCTCCTGCCGTTCCATCTGCTCGGCGAGTTTTCGCGCACCATCGCGCTGGCCATGCGCCTGTTCGGCAACATCATGAGCCTCGAAATGGCCGCGCTGCTGGTCCTCCTGGTTGCGGGGCTGCTGGTACCGGTACCGGTGCTCATGCTGCACATCGTCGAAGCCCTGGTCCAGGCCTATATCTTCGGCACGCTGGCCCTGATCTACATCGCCGGCGGCATGCAATCCCACGCCGCAGCGGAGCACTCCGAAGCGCCCTCATCGAACGACACGAAAGGAAGCACCCCATGAGCGACATGCACTGGTTCGTCCTGGTCTCTACCGTGGCAGCAGCGCTGGCCATCGCGATCGGCATCATCTTCCCGGCCATTGCCATGGGCCGGGCGATCACGCAGGCGCTCGAAGCGCTGTCGCGGCAGCCGGAGGCGGAGAAGTCGATCACCCGCACCCTGTTCATCGGCCTGGCGATGATCGAGTCACTGGCCATCTACGTCCTGGTGATCGTGCTGATCATCCTCTTCCGCAATCCGCTGCTCGAATACCTCTTGAAGTAGGAGGCAGCGATGGATCTGGACTGGACCACCTTTGCCCTCGAGATCATCAATTTCCTGGCGCTGATCTGGATCCTCAAACGCTTTCTCTACCGCCCGGTGCTGGCGACCCTGGCTGAGCGTCGCGCTGGCATCGAGGGCTCCCTCAACGAAGCACGCGCGACGGAAGCACGGGCCGCGGCCCTGCAGAGCCAGTTTGAAAGCCGTCTGGCGGACTGGGAGCGAGAGAAGGCGGCAGCCCGCAGCCAGTTCGATGCCCAGATGGCGACAGAGCACGCGCGACAGATGGAGACGCTGGACCGGGATCTGGCTACCGAGCGGCAACGTAGCGCCGCCCGCGACGCGCACCGTCAGGAGACCCTGCAGCGCGAACTCGCCAGCCAGTCCGGCGCCCTCGCCCGCCAGTTCGCCAGCGCACTACTGGCCAGATTGGCCGGACCGGAGATCGAAGCGCGGCTGGTAGAAATCTTCGTCGAGGAACTGTCGGCTTTACCCGAAGAACGTCTGGAGCCTTTGCGGACGGGCCAAAATGGTCATGGGCAAGGGGTGTTGAGCAGCGCCCATCCGCTCTCGGAGGAACAACGCCGGCAGATCTCCGGTGCCGTCGATGCCCGGCTGGGAAAGCTCGTCCACATCGATTTCGTCGAGGACAGCGAGTTGCTGGCCGGCGTTCGGCTATCGCTCGGGGCCTGGCAACTGGATCTCAGTCTGGCCGGCGAACTGGGCGTCTTCGCGGAAGCCGCCAGGCTTGAGCACTGAGCACTCAGCCCGAAACCCTGGCGGCCTGCGCAGCCAGTGGATCGCCGACTACCAGCCGCAATTGCGGATCAGCGAAATCGGCAAGCTGGCGGCGATCGGCGACGGCATCGCCTGGATCGAGGGCCTGCCCTCGGCGGCGATGGATCAGATCCTGCGTTTCGAGAATGGCAGCGAGGCGCTGGTGTTCCATCTCGGCAGCAAGCGTATCGGCGCCATCCTGCTCGGTCAGGAGGACGGCCTCGCCGCCGGCGCGGCGGCCCATCTGACCGGACGGCGACTGGATATCGGCGTCGGTGACGGCTTTCTCGGCCGCGTGGTGGACCCGCTGGGGAATCCCCTCGATGGCGGTCCGCAACCGCAATTCAATCGCCGGCGCCCCCTCGAAGTCTCCTCGCCACCAATCACGGCCCGCGATTTCGTCAGGCGCCCATTGCTGAGTGGCAGCAAGATGGTCGATACCATGATCCCGATCGGCAAAGGCCAGCGGCAACTGATCATCGGCGACGCGGGCACCGGCAAGAGTTCGCTGGCCATGGACACGCTCATCGCCCAGAAAGGGAGCGATGTCCTCTGCGTCTATGTGCTGATCAGCCAGAAGCGCTCGGCGGTGATCGCCACCATCGAGACCCTGCGCCGGGCCGGAGTTCTCGACATCAGCTGCGTCGTCGTCGCTGAGGCCACCACTACCCCCGGGCTCAAGTTCCTCGCGCCCTTCGCCGGCTGCGCCCTGGCGGAAGAATGGATGTGGAGCGGCCGCGACGTGCTGGTGGTGTACGACGACCTCACCACGCATGCGCGGGCCTATCGCGAGCTTTCGCTGCTGCTGCGTCGCCCGCCGGGGCGAGAAGCCTACCCCGGCGATGTCTTTTACCTGCACGCGCGCCTACTCGAACGCTCGACCTGCCTGGCAGCGCGCTACGGTAGCGGCAGCATGACCGCCCTGCCGATCGTCGAAACCGAACAGGGCGAGATCGCCGCCTACATTCCCACCAACCTGATCTCGATCACCGATGGCCAGATCTACCTCGACCCGGCGCTCTACGCACGCGGTTTCCTGCCTGCCATCGACATCACCCGCTCGGTTTCGCGGATCGGCGGCAAGGCGCAGTTGCCGGCCATCAAGGCCGAGGCCGGGCGCATGAAGCTGGACTTCCTGCAGTTTCTCGAGCTGGAAGTATTCACCCGCTTTGGCTCGCGTCTGGAGGCCGGCGTCGACGCCAAGATCCGGCGCGGCCGCTTGCTGCGGGAACTGCTCAAGCAGGAACGCCTGGCACCGCTGTCGCCGGAACAGCAACTGGCCTGGCTGGTCGCCTACAACGAGGGAGCATTCGACGCCTTGGCGGGTGCGGCGGTCCAGGCACGGCTGGCGAGTCTGCTGCACAAGGCGGCGGCTGGGGGGCCGGGACTGGCGGCTGGTCGGGATGCGTGGCGGGATGCGGTCGCCGGCTGGTTGCGGGAGGCGGGCGATGAGCCGCCGGCGTGAGGTGGAATACGCTCTGTAACGGCGCATCTGTGGTCGGCCGTGACATTTTTCGTGCTACCTTCCATCGGCGAATCAAAGTAGGAATTTCCCGTCCATGCCTCGCATATTCGACAACATCCAACAAGAACTGCTCAAAGCCTTACGAGCCACCCTGCAAGTCTCGAACCGGGCCGATTTCTGCGTGGGCTACCTCAATCTGCGCGGCTGGCAGGCCATCGATGACCTGATTCAGCCCTGGCAACCGGCTAACGGCCAGGTTTGCCGTGTATTGGTTGGTATGCAACGCCCCCCTCACGAGGAAGTTCGCGAGCTTTACCGCGCAGTCGCAGGTGACAACCTGATTGACCAAGGCACGGCGGTTCGGCTCAAGACGCAGTTCGGGGCCCACTTGCGCGAACAAATCACATTGGGCATTCCCTCCGGCAAGGACGAAGCCGGCTTGCGCCGACTCGCCCGGCAACTACGAGCGGGCCAGGCCATCGTCAAACTATTTCTGCCGTATCCGCTACACGCCAAGCTTTATCTGCTGTTTCGCGACGACGTGAACAACCCCATCACCGGCTTCGTCGGCAGCAGTAACCTGACGCTGCAGGGGCTCTCCAAGCAGGGCGAACTGAACGTTGATGTGCTGGAGCACCATGCGGCCCAGCGCTTGTCGGAATGGTTCGACGAGCGCTGGAAAGACCGCTGGGCCATCGACGTCTCGCAAGACCTCGCAGCCATCATCGAATCGAGCTGGGCGCGCGAAGCGAGCATTCCCCCGTACCAGATCTACCTCAACATCGCCTACCACCTCAGCACTGAAGCGCGCGCCGGTCTCAGTCAATTCCGTTTGCCGGCGCGCTTCGAGCAGGACCTATTCGACTTTCAGAAGAGCGCGGTGAAAATCGCCGCGCGCCATCTGCACCGGCGCGGAGGGGTGATGATCGGTGACGTCGTCGGTCTGGGCAAGACCATGATGGCAACCGCGTTGGCGCGCATGTTTGAAGACGATCTCGGCTACGAGACCCTCATCATTTGCCCGAAGAACCTGGAACCGATGTGGGAGCGGCACCGCACCGAATACGGCCTGCGCGGCACGGTCGTGCCGATCAGCCAAGTGTCCAGGAGGCTGCCCGGCCTCAAGCGCTATCGTCTGGTGCTCATCGACGAAAGCCATAATCTGCGCAACAGGGAGGGGCGACGCTACAAGGCGATTGCCGATTACATCCGCAGTTGCGATTCCAAGGTTATCCTGCTCACCGCCACTCCCTACAACAAGACCAAGACCGACTTGTCGAGCCAGCTACGGCTGTTCATCGACGAAAAGGCCAACATCGGCATTCGACCCGAGCGGCACATGCGCAAGCATGGCATCAGCGAACCCGAGTTCGAGCGCCGGCACCAGTGCAAGGTCAATTCGATTCTCGCCATCGAAAAGAGCGAAGAGTTTGACGACTGGCGCGAGCTGATCCGCCTGTACATGGTTCGACGCACGCGCAGCTTCATCATCGAGCACTACACGGCGGAAGATGACAACGGCCGCCGTTACATCGCCGACAACGATGGCGAGCAACGTTACTTCCCGAAACGCATGCCCATTTCGCTGAAATTCGCCGTCGACGAGGCCGACCCGGATGACCGCTATGCGAGGCTCTACTCGGCCGAGATGGTCGATCAGATCAATGCCCTGCATGTGCCCCGCTACGGCATGGGTTTGTATGTCGACCCGCTGGCGGAAAAGACCGCCACGGCCGCGGAGCGCAAGCTGATCGACAACCTGGGCCGCGCTGGCAAGCGGCTGATGGGGTTCTGCCGCACCAACCTCTTCAAGCGCCTGGAATCCAACGGCTTTTCATTCCTGCAATCGATCGACCGGCACGTTCTGCGCAACCAGATTTACCTCTATGCCATCGAAAACGGGCTGGACCTCCCGGTAGGTGTGCTCGACGCCGGCTTGCTCGACCTGGGAAGGGTGGACGAAGACGCTGAAGGCCTGGAAGGCGACCCCGAAGATCTGCTCGACGGCCTGGTTGAACCTGTGGTCGAGGCGGACGCCGCACCCGACAGCCTGGCGCGCGCCAGGGTCGTCTATCAGCAATATGCGTGTGAATACAAGAAGCGCTTCAAGTGGATACGCCCCACCCTGTTCAAGCGGTCGCTCTCCGAACATCTGGCTGCGGACACGCAAGCCCTCCTTGATCTGCTGCGCGCGCACGGACGATGGGCTCCACAACATGACCAGAAGTTGATCGCGCTGCAGCGACTTGTCGAACGTACACACGCCAAGGACAAGGTGCTGATCTTTACCCAATTCGCGGACACGGCGCGCTACCTGGCGCGGGAAGTACGCCGCGCCGGTATCACTCAAGTGGAAGTCGCTACCGGCGCCAGCGCCGACCCCTATGCGCTGGCGTGTCGTTTCTCGCCCAAGTCGAATAACAAGAGCGTCAGCAAGTCCGACGAGGTGCGAGTTCTCATCTGTACCGACGTGCTTTCGGAAGGCCAGAATCTGCAAGACAGCAACGTGGTGGTCAACTTCGACCTGCCGTGGGCGATCATCCGGCTGATTCAGCGTGCCGGCCGAGTGGACCGCATCGGCCAGCGCGCCGAGGAAATCCACTGTTATTCTTTCTTGCCCGCCGAAGGTGTCGAGCGCCTCATCAACTTGCGCGCCCGCATTCAGCAGCGCCTGCTGGAAAACGCCGAAGTCGTGGGTACCGACGAAGCCTTTTTCGAGGACGACGACGCCAACACCATCCGCGACCTCTACACGGAGAAGTCCGGTGTCCTTGACGATAGTGACGACGAAGTCGATCTTGCTTCCTACGCTTGGCAGATCTGGAAACAAGCCACGCAAGACAAGCCTGAACTCGCGCACGCGGTCGAATCCATGCCGCCGGTGGTGTACTCGGCGCGCGCCTTCGCGTTCGACGAGACTACGTTGCCCTCAGTCGGTGGCGATGCCGCGCGCGGTGGCACACTGGTGTATGTGAAGTCACCCGAAGGCAACGATCACCTCGCCTGGATCAGCCCTGACGGCAAGACCGTCACCGAATCCCAGTTCACCATCCTGCGCGTGGCTGAATGTGCACCAGACACCCCCGCCGTGCCCCGTGCCGAAAACCACCACGAACTGGTCGCCGAAGGGTTGAAGCTGGCGGTACACCAGGACAAGGCGATCGGCGGCGGCCTGGGTCGGCCCTCCAGCCCCCGCCGCCGTGCCTACGAGCGCCTCAAGCGCTACGCGGAAGCCCAGAGGCACACCCTGTTTCGCGACGAAGAACTGGAACGTGCGCTCGATGACCTCTACGCCCGCCCCCTGCTGGAAACTGCCGCCGACCTTCTCAATCGACTCATGCGCGGTGGCGTCAACGACGAGGAGCTTGCCGGGGCAGTGAAGACCTTGCGCGAGGAGGGCCGCCTGACCTACACGGAAGAAGACGCACAATTTCGTGAGCCGCGCGTGGTGTGCTCGCTGGGGCTCCTAGTTGGCCAATAACCATGTCAAAACTCGACCTCCCTGCCTTCCAGAAACACCTTTCCGCTTTCGCCTTTACCCCGCTGTTCGTCGAAGTCCTCGGCTGGAATCACCCCGCCGCCAGTGAGCGCGACTGGCAAATCGATCAGGTGAAGGCAGGCACCCATTCCACCTATTCCCGCCGCATGGTCGCCGAACTGGCCGGGGTGGCGGTGCTCCAAGTGGTGGCAGACAGCACCTGGCCCGATGAGAGCCAACGCATGGCCATCTGGCGTCACGTCAGCCAGCGGCACCATGAAAATCTGATCATCTTCACCGACCGGCGGGAAGACCCCGGCCAAAGCCTCTGGTTCTGGGTCAAACGTGGCAAGGACACGAGTACTGGCAAGCCTAAAACTACCGCCCGCCGCCACGAATACTTTCGCGGCCAGCCAGTGGACCTGTTCGCCTCGAAGCTGCACGCTCTGGTGGTGGAATTGTCCGAACTCGATGCCGGCGGCCGGTTGCCGGTGCTGGAAGTAGCGCGCCGCCTGGCCGCCGCCCTGGACGTGGAGAAAACCACCAAGCGCTTTTTTACCCGCTACCAGGAACAACACGCCGCGCTGCTGCAAGCCATCGAAGGCATCGCCGACGAGCGCGACCGCCGCTGGTATGCCTCGGTCGTCCTCAACCGGCTGATGTTCGTCTGGTTCCTGCAAAAGAAGGGCTTTCTGAATTGCGGTGATTACGATTACCTGCCAAGCAAACTTCAGGAATCACGCGCACGCGGGGAAAATCGCTTTTTCGGCGAATTCCTCAACGCTCTCTTCTTCGATGCCTTCGCCCGACCCGAAGATCAGCGCAGCGCGCAAGCAAGAAACCTGACCGGCTGCATCCCGTTCCTCAACGGCGGCCTGTTCCTGCATCACAAGCTGGAACTCGACGCCAACCGCCAGCCACGTGTCGGTACCAGCTTGCGCATTCCGGATGCCGCCTTTGCCGGCGTGTTCGAGGTCTTCGCCGCCTTCACCTGGCATCTGGACGACACCTCCGCCGGTAACCCGGAAGAAATCAACCCGGACGTGCTGGGCTACATCTTCGAGAAATACATCAACCAGAAAGCCTTCGGCGCCTATTACACGCGGCCAGAGATCACCGGCTATCTCGCCGAGCGCAGCATCCACAAGCTGGTGCTGGAGCGCATCAACGTCCCGGCGCTGCCGGAATTCAATCTTCCCGCCATCCACTTCAACTCGGTCGCCGAACTCCTGGCGCGCATGGACACCCGTACCGCGCTGAAGCTGGTAGGCGAAGTGCTCCCCTCGATCACCGTCCTCGACCCGGCGGTCGGTTCCGGCGCTTTTCTGGTGGCCGCGCTGAAGGCGCTGATCAACATCTACTACGCTGTCGTCGGACGCGCGGGCATGGGCGCCAGCCGCGAACTGGAAACCTGGTTGCGCGGCATCCAGAAAAGCCATCCCAGCGTCGGCTACTACATCAAGCGCCGTGTCGTCAGCGACAATCTGTACGGTGTAGACATCATGGAAGAGGCTTGCGAGATCGCCAAGCTGCGGCTGTTCCTGGCCATGGTGTCGTCGGTCAACCGAGTGGAAGACCTGGAGCCACTGCCCAACATCGACTTCAACATCCTGCCCGGCAACTCCCTGGTAGGCCTGATGCGGGTGGACGAGCACGAGTTCGACCGCCGGCAGGATGACCTCTTCAAGCCCCCCTTTCGCCGCCTGCTCGAAGAGAAAAGCCGCAAGCTCGACGTCTATCGCCATACCGCCGCCGACTTAGGCAAGAGCACGGACCTGCGTGTCCTGCGCGACGACATCGACGCCGAAATGGACTACGCAGCGGGAATTCTCAACGAGTTGCTGCGTGACCAGTTCGAAGCACTGGGCGTGAAGTACGAACAAGCCACCTGGGATGCGGACAAGCAGGGACTGGGAAAGACGAAGAAAATCCGTATCGAGCGTGTCCACATCGACGCCCAAACCCCGCTGCACTGGGGCTATGTCTTCGACCAGGTCATGCAGAAGCGCGGCGGTTTCGACATCATTCTCACCAACCCACCGTGGGAGGTGTTCAAGCCGCAGGCCAAGGAGTTCTTCGCCGACCACTCCGAACTGGTGACGAAGAACAAGATGACGATCAAGGAGTTCGAGAAGGAGCAGGGCAAGCTGCTCAAGAACAAGTCTATCCGAGAAGCGTGGCTGGAGTATGAGAGCCGCTTTCCGCATATCAACAAATTCTTCCGTAGTGCGCCAGAGTACGGTCATCAGGTAGCCTGGGTTGACGGACGCAAGGTGCCCACTGACTTAAACTTGTACAAGCTGTTCGTTGAACGTTGCTTCTCGTTGCTGCGCCCCAGCGGGCACTGCGGCATCGTCATTCCCAGTGGCATCTACACGGATCTGGGCGCCAAGGGCCTGCGTGACCTTCTGTTCAACAGAACCCGCATCGAAGGTTTGTTCTGCTTCGAGAACCGTAAGGAAATTTTTGAAGGGGTACATCGCAGCTTCAAATTTGTCGTGCTGACCTTTGAAAAAACCGCCTCGCTGCGCGTGCAACAGTCCGGCGAAATGAACGCCAGCGCCCCCCCGGACGATCTGCTATCACCTGCGCGCACTGGCGAACTCGGCACGACCTGTTTCCCCGCCGCCTTCATGCGCCTGGATTTGGCCGAGCTTGATCGTTTCCCCGGCGAAGGCGCCATCCAGATGGATGTCGAACTTATTAAACGTCTCTCGCCAGATAGCCACTCCATTATGGAATTCAAGGGAGAAATGGATATCCAGATTGTGGAGAAGATGCTTCGCTTCCCCTCTCTTGGCGAGCATGTCAACGGTACGTGGAATCTGCGTCTTACGCGCGAGTTTCACATGACTGATGATTCTTTTCGTTTCAGGAACGAGGCAGGACCAGGACGACTTCCACTATTCACCGGCAAGATGTTCCACCAGTTCCAGGCGACTGAAGGGCATTCTGGCTATTGGATAGAGGAATCCGAAGGAAGGAGTGCGCTTCTCAAAGGTGAGCCGGATGTTGGTCAACACATGGATTACATGGGCTATCGCTGGCTTCACCGTCGAATTGCTCGCAACACTGACTCTCGGACACTAATTACGACAATTGCTCCCCCCAAGGTCTTCACGGAGATGAACAGCACGACACTGAATGTCGCCGCCACGGGCATGAACTACATAGAGATGTGCTATTGGTGCGCAATTTCCAACAGCTTCGTTCTGGACTGGATGCTGAGGCAAAGTGTCACCACCACCATCAATATGTTCTTTCTATACCAATTGCCTGTGCCGCGCTTACGGTCGGGCGACCGCCAATGTGATTCCTTAGCGAAGCGTGCCGCCCGCCTCATTTGCACCACCCCCGAATTCGACGCGCTGGCTAGAGAGGTTGGACTGGAACATCACCAGCCCCTAAACACCCTCGAACGTGCACACCTTCGCGCCGAACTCGACGGCCTGGTGGCACATCTTTACGGCCTCAACGAAGCCGAATTCGCCCACGTCCTCGGGAGTTTCCCGCTGGTGCCTGAGCCAGTGAAACTTGACGCCCACAATGCCTACCGCCGTGTGGCACAAGGGTTGGTCACCTGAGCCAAAGGGAAAATATCATGCACATCAAGTCCATCGCCATCGAAAACTTCAAATCATTGAAGAACAGCGGCGTCGTCCGCATGAAGCCCCTCACGGTACTAATCGGCAATAACGGTAGCGGCAAATCCAGTCTGCTGGAGGCGGTGGAAACCTATCGCCAGGTCGTGCTGGAGGGCGTCGATGCGGCGATGGAACATTGGCAAGGCTTCGAGCATATCCGCCACAAGGGAGCGGTATCTCGCTTGACCACGGCTGCTCGCGTTGACCCCACGCGGCAGCATGGGGCCATGAGTTTCAAGTTGAAGTTGGCCATGCCTTTTGGGCCGGTTGACCTTAGCCTCAAGGTGAATGTGCGGGAGGCAGGAAATCGACTCTACATCCAGGAGGAGCGCTTCCGAATAGGCAAGGAGCCGGAATTGACCCGCGAGCGAGTCATTCATCCGCAAGCCTTGGCTGAAGACCGGTCGGCCATGTTCGGGGTGCCGGCTCTGGCAGAAACCGCCGAAGCCCTCCGTGAGACTTTATTTCTTCGCCTGAACCCGGATGCCATAGGCAATCTGCAGCCGCTCAGACGAACTGGTGGGCGCATGCGCTTGTCCGGCGACGGCGCCAACGTGGCGGAATATCTCATCGACCTGCGCGAACGTTCGCCGAGCGCGTTCGACACGGTCGCCCAGGCGATGCGCTTCGTGTTGCCCTACGCTCTCGATGTGGAGCCGAAGATCATGGATGCCGGCCTGCTGCGCAGGGGTTATGTGCAATTGCTGGAAGACCGCTACGAGATCCCCGGTTGGTTGATGTCTTCCGGCTCCCTGCGCGTATTGCCTCTGGTAGCGACCCTGCTGGACCCGGACCCGCCGACGGTGGCGTTCATAGAGGAATTGGAAAACGGCCTCGACCCGCGCACCGTGGGTCTGGTCATCGACCTGATGCGAGATGCCACGCGCAGCGGGCGCACCCAAGTCATCGCCACCACCCATTCACCCTATCTGCTGGACATGCTTGACCTCGATGATGTACTGCTTTGCGAGCGTGGCCCCGGCGGCCCGGAGTTTACCTGGCCTGCGGGTCGAAATGACATGGAACCCTGGCGCACCCGTTTCCTGCCCGGCCGGCTCTACACCATGAACGCCTTGCAGCGGCTCGTAGCCCACCCTGCCGTTGAGCAAGAACCTGAGGCGCCGGAAGGCGGTTGGGGAGAAGACGAGTGAGCACGATCGGCATCATCTGCGAGGCGGGGTTGGGCTCGGAGGATGAGCAGGTTCTTCGCCATCTCGCAGGGCGCATTCGCCCCGACGCGACGCCGATGATTCGGCCTTTGGGAAGGAAACCGGACCTGATTGCGCAGTGCGGCCAAGTGGCCCAGGCCCTGTTCGATTCCGGATGTGAACGGGTATTGGTTGTCTGGGACGTATTTCCCCGTTGGGGCCGCCCGGACGGCGAAGAACAGGATATCGCCGATATTCGGGCCATATTGACGCAAGCAGGGTTGGCAGACCATCCCTGCCTGTTTCTGGTGGCGATCCAGGCCGAACTCGAAGCGTGGCTGCTGGCGGATGGCTCAGCACTGTCCGCCACGCTCTCGCGACCGACTCACCCAGTGATCATCGGGCACACAAGAAATGTCGAGCACAACACCAATCCGAAGAAGCGACTGGAAAGGATCTTTGGACAGCACGGACGTAGCTATACGCCAAAGACCGATGCGCTTGCCATCATCAAGCAGGTGCCCGCCAATTTCGGCATGCTGGGCAAGCTCAGGGCCTTCAAGAGGCTTGGTCGATCATTGACGCAGTCTTGTTGAAGTTGGCATAGAGCGATCATCCAAACGGCCACGGAGCGCCTTCCCGCTCCCATACCGCTAGAACCCATGGCCAAGCGCGACATCGCGTAGGGGAAATCCGCCAAGGAGCCGGATTTGTTATCTGAAGGTATGGATAACAAATCCGCAGAAATTTGATTTTCTCAATAATTCAATGCGATGCTTGGAACGTTGTTCACCACTTGGTTTCTGGAAGATGGCGCGCACGGGATCGGTGAGCAGACATTGGTCGCGTGCAGCCTTGCTGCAAGAGGCGGACGATGAGCCGCCGGCATGAGATCGCCAGAAGGCTGGAAGCACTGTCCGATACACTACCAGCCTCAACGGGCTGAACCGGGAGAGCAAGGAGTGGCATCAGCCGAGCGCAGCGAAGCTTCAACCCGCACTGAACTTGAAGGGGCAAGACAATGATTGACCCGGTTTTTCTCACGCGTGTGGTCCTGCGCAACTACAAGAGCATTGGTTACTGCGACGTGCGACTCAATCCACTCACCTATCTGGTGGGGGCCAACGGATCGGGCAAGAGCAACTTCCTGGACGCCCTGCACCTGGTACGGGATGCCCTGGCCGGTTCTCTCGACAATGCCCTGAACGAACGTGGCGGATTGAACGAGGTGCGGCGGCGCTCCAGTGGTCATCCGACGAACTTCGGCATCCGGCTCGAGTTCGCGTTGAACAACGGGCAAGCCGGCCACTACGCTTTCAATATCGGCGCGCTGGCGGGCCGCGGTTACGAGGTGCAATTCGAGGAGTGCGTGCTTGGCGGTGTCGGCAAGGGTCCGTTTTTCCGTATCGAACGCGGCAACCTCAAGGCAAGCAGCGAGACGACATTTCCAGCGGTAACCGCCGATCGTCTGGCGCTGGTGGCCGCGTCGGGGATGGCGGTCTTTCGCCCGGTGTTCGATGCCCTGACGGCGATGGGCTTCTACAACCTGAATCCGAAGTTGATGCGCGAGCTGCAGAAGCCACAGGAAGGACGCTTGCTCAAGCCCGTGGGGGAAAACATCGCGAGCGTGATCGGACATCTGGAACGGGTCGCAACCGACAGGCTGGAGATTATCCAGGAGTATCTTCAGATGGTTGCGCCGATGGTTCACGGCGTCGAGCGCAAGCCGATCGGGCCGATGGAAACCCTGGAGTTCCGCCAGGACATGGCTGGAGCAAAACATCCCTGGCGATTTCCGGCACAGAACATGTCCGACGGCACGCTGCGAGCACTTGGCGTGTTGACTGCGCTGTTCCAGGGAAACCGGGATTACGCGCCATCGCTAGTGGGTATCGAGGAACCGGAAACAGCGCTTCACCCGGCCGCCAGCGCTGCCTTGCGCGAGGCGCTTGCGCGCGCCTCGGAAGACACCCAGGTGATCGTTACCAGCCACAGCCCAGACTTGCTGGACGACCGGGAACTGAGTCCCGACGCCCTGCTGGCAGTGGTTTCCGAGGGCGGCGAGACGCGGATTGCGCCATTGGACGAAGCCGCGCGCATGGCTATGCGCGACCAGCTTTTTTCGGCTGGAGAACTCTTCCGGCTGAATCAACTGGCGCCTGATCGGGCGGTGCTTGCCGCCCAAGAACAGGAACAAGCCGATCTGTTTGGCCAGGTCGAGCCGTGATTGCGGTTGCGGCGATCGTCGAGGGTGCCGGCGAGGTGGCCGCGCTGCCGATTCTGCTGCGACGGATCAACGACTGGCGCACTCCGGATGTCCATTTGCAGGCGCCCCCGCCGATTCGCGTTCACCGGGATCGATTCCTGAATCGGGACGATGAGTTCCGCCGGCACTTGCTGTTGGCCGCCGCCAAGTGTGGCGAACAAGGCTGGATTCTCGTGCTGCTCGACGCCGACGATGACTGTCCGGCTGAGTTGGGCCAACAGATTCTCGAGCGTGCAACTGCATACGTTCCGCACCGTCGGGTGTCGGTCGTACTGGCCAACAGGGAATACGAGGCCTGGTTCATCGCCGCAGCTGAATCGCTCGATGGCCAACGCGGTTTCGCATTCAAGCCTGCTGAAGCGATTGATGCCGAAGGTCCGCGCAACGCCAAGGGGTGGATCACGGCGCACATGTGCGGCGGCAGTTACGGAGAAACGACCGACCAGCCGGCTTTTTCGGCGCGCATGGACCTGCAGCAGGCATACGCCCACAGCCAGTCTTTTCGCAAGCTTTGCAGCGAGTGGGCAAGGCAGATGGCCTTCGCATGTGCAGGGTTGCAGGAGGTGGGCGATGAGCCGCCGGCGTGAGATCGCCAGGCGGCTGGACGCGCTGTCCGATATCGGCGGCATCATGTCGGCGATGAAAGGCCTGGCGCTGATGGAGACCCGCATCCTGACGGACTTCCTCGTCAGCCAGCAGCGCATGGTGGCGGGGATCGAGACGGCCGCTGCCGATTTCCTGGCCTGGCACGCCGAACTTGTCAGCGAACCGTTCGCAGGGCGGGAACTCTGCGTACTGGTGGGCTCGGAACAGGGCTTCTGCGGCGATTTCAACGAAGCGCTGCTGGCAGGCATGGAGGCAGTGTGTCAGGCAAAGGCGACGCCCGTTCGTTGGCTTGTTGTCGGCAGCCGTCTGGCGGCCCGAATCGGCGAACGTGACGGCGTCGATTTGGCCCAGCCGGGGGCCATTGTCGCCGACGAAGTGCCGGCCGTCCTGCTGCGCTTGACGCGCGAGCTGAGCGGCTTCATGGCCCGCGACGAGTTCGCCGGTTACGGGCTCTCAGCCCTCTATCATTGTGATGCCACCGGCGATCTCCGCATGCGTCACTTGCTGCCCTTGCGCGACCTGCCCGCACCCGAACGGGCGCGCGCCCACGCGGCGGAACTGAATCTGCCTCCCACGGAGTTCCTGCGTGGATTGACCGGGCATTATCTGCACGCGGTCCTCAACGAGGTGCTGTACAGCTCGCTGATGGCCGAAAACCGGCAACGGCAGGCGCATATGGATCGCGCCCTGCAGCGACTCGATGACGACAGCGCACGGCTGAAACGCCGCTACAACACCCAGCGTCAGGAGGAGATCACCGAGGAAATCGAGCTCATCCTGCTCTCGGCGGACATGCTCGAGGAAACCGGACAGCCCTCCTGATGCCTTCAGGAGCGTACCGGTTTCTCGCTCACCTTTCGTCCTTCCGAACCAGGGCGAAGTTGCCGTCGCGTGCGCCTGGCAGCCCGCTCGCCGACTCTGCTACTTGGCTTGCGGACTGATCCCACGCAACTCGGCGAAGCGCTTAGCGATCTGTTTCGACCACTTGTCGAAGGCGTTGCGTGCATACGACCACGACTGGAACGAGTTCATGTAGCCACTGATCCAGGTGCTCGTTGCTCCGGACGCGCCGCTCTCGACGTCTGCCGCATACTTCCGGCCGATCTGGGTGTCGATGCACTCGGCAAGGATCGCCTCGCTGGCTCCGTCCAGAAACTGGATCTCCACGCCGGTTTGGCCCAGATAGGGCGTCGATCCGGCCGGACCGCCGGCGGCGACGCCCGAGCCGGCCTCCGCGACGAATCCGTAGGGGATAAGGGTTCCCATGGCGCTGCGACCGACACTGGTGGGTACCAGATCGGTCAGGGCGATGCGCAATACCACGACGCCCGCTCCAGGCTTGTCGACGATTTCCATCTGCGGTTTGAGCGCGGTGACCAGCGACTTGTAGAAGTAGTCGGTGAGCGCCTTCAGATCTGCCGGGTCAACGCCCTTGGTCTGTTCATCCTTGAGGGTAACGACCATGCGGCTGATCATGACCTGGTTGTATGCCTTGAGATCAAGGCCGGGCTGCCGCCAGCACAGTGCGCCGTCGCCGCCGGGTGCTTTTTCCATCTTCGCGTAATCGCTCAGAAAGCCGGTGCGAGTCGCCTTCTTCGGGTCGCTCGCGGTGACGTTGCTGCCTGAGTCGGCCATGTTGGCGCAACCGCTCAGCAGGACCAGCAGGCCTGCAGCGGTGGCGTACTTCGCTTGGTGTGACATCGGAGCCTTCCCTCAATGTTGGAGGGTCGGGACTCTACCACTTCCGGCGTATCCACCGCCAGTTGGAACCGCAAGTGCCGTCAGAAGGAAGGCGAGGCGACGTCGGTTCGGCCGCCCGCAGCTGTGCGACAATCCGGCTTCGGCGGTCTGAGTTACCGCCATTGAATCGCGCCGGTCCGCGGGCTGGCGCACCGTAGGTCGCGGGGGCTTCCGCCTCGCGACGTCAGCGAAACCGGGAGAAATCGATCAACGCGAATGCGCCCTCGTCGCGCGTATGCTGGTTGTCGTCTTTGCGCGCGCTCCTCGGCGGGCTGGCGATGGCGTGCGCGCCAGTGCTGGGCGGCAGCGGGGTGCACGCTTCGGAGTTGGCGAAAGTGCGCGCCACTCGGCTGCCGACGCCGATCGATGGCCGCCTCAACTCGCTCATCGCCACCCATCCTGGTCAACCCGTACTGGTCAATTTCTGGGCCTCGTGGTGCGAACCCTGCCGCGAGGAAATGCCGTCGCTGCAGCGCCTGGCCGACCGCTCGCGTCGTGCTGGCCTGGTGGTGATCACCGTCGCAGTCGCCGACAGGCTCGACCAGGTCGACAGATTCCTCGCGGATCACGCCATCCAGCTACCGGTCGTCGACGATCGCGATCAGGTCATCAGCCGCGCCTGGGGCGCCCGTGTGCTGCCGGGCACGGTGCTTCTCGATCGTCATCACCGCATACGGCTGCGCGGCCAGGGCGCCATCGACTGGGACTCCCCCACCGCCGGCCGACACCTTCACCCCTTCCTCAAACCACCCAAATAGGAATCGCTCCATGGATCGTCGCCACTTCATCAAGACCGCTCTTCTCACCGCCGGCACGCTCAGCGCATGGCGGCCGGCAATGGCCGTTGACAGCCCCTTCACCCCGTCGCCGGCCAACGGCTGGCGGGTCTTCGAAGTCACCACCCGCGCCGAGCTGGCGACGACCGACAGCGCGACGCGCGTCTGGTTGCCACTGCCATCGGTCGACGACCCCGCGTGGATCCGGACCATGGGCAACCTGTGGCAGGGTAATGCAGCAAGCGTACAGGTACTGCGCGATCCGACCTATGGCGCGCAGATGCTGGCGGCAAGCTGGCCAGCCGGTGCAGCAGCACCCGTGGTGGAAGTGACCAGTCGCTTCGCCACGCGCGACCGCGCCATCAACCTGAACGAACCGGGCAAGGTCGCGGCCCTCGATGCAGCAACCGCGCAGCTCTATACGCGCCCGACGGAACTGCTACCCACCGATGGCATCGTTCGCAAGACGGCGACAGAGATCACTCGCGGCAGCCGTACCGATACCGAGAAAGCCCGGGCAATCTATGAATGGATCGTCGACAACACGGCGCGCAACCCCAAGACGCGCGGCTGCGGCACCGGCGACATCCGCGCGATGCTCGAAACCGGCGATCTGACCGGCAAGTGCGCCGACCTCAACGCTCTCTATGTCGGCCTTGCCCGCGCCGCCGGCCTGCCGGCGCGTGACGTGTACGGCATCCGCGTTGCCGATTCGCGGTTCGGCTACAAGAGCCTCGGCAGGAGCGCGGACATCAGCAAGGCTCAGCATTGCCGGGCGGAAGTCTGGCTGGCCGGCTTTGGCTGGCTGCCGGTCGATCCGGCCGACGTACGCAAGGTCGTTCTTGAAGAAAAGCCCGGCCTGACGCTCAAGGACGATGTCGTCGTCCCCGTTCGCGAAAAGCTCTTCGGTGCCTGGGAGATGAACTGGCTGGCGTACAACGTCGCCCATGATCTGGCGCTCCCGGGATGGACAGGCCCGCGGATTCCCTTCCTGATGTATCCGCAGGGCGAGAACGCTGGCGGACGTTTCGACAGCCTCGATCCGGAAACCTTCCGCTACCGCATCACCGCGCGCGAAATCACGACTTGACAAGTGACTCGCCACCCCTGACCGCGCCTGGCGGTCAGGGGTGGCGACACCGGCACACCCGAAGTCCCGGCCCTACGGCAACTGCCTGGCGATGAGTTCCTTCATGAAGGTTTTCGAGCCATTGAGCACGTAGCATTCGCCGGCTCGCAAAGCCGTCGTGGCAATCCCTTGCAGGTCAAAACCGGCCGTTGGCTCGGTCATGACGATGGCGCCAATCAGATCGCCGGTCGCCATCTGCGGCAGGTAACGCTCCTGCAGATAATCGCTGCCGTAGTGCAGGAGATAGGGGGCGACGATTTCCGAGTGCAGCGCCCATCCCAGGAGGTTCTGCACCGCATGGCGTGCCGCTTGCTCGAAGAGGACGACGCTGTACACCTTGTCCGCCCCAGCCCCGCCGTACTCCTCCTCGGGCCTCAACGAACAGATGAAGCCGGCCGCGCCGGCCTTCAGCCAGAGGTCACGATCGACGTAGCCCTGCTCTTCGTAACGTTGGTAATTCGGCACAGCCTCAAGCTTGATGAAGCGATCGAGCGCGTCGCGGAAGAGTAGATGCTCTTCGCCGAAGAGCGTGCGCGCAATACTCATTGAAGTCCCCTACCCGGTCAGAGGCGGAAGCCGCCGCCGCAGACCAGCAACTCGCCGGACACGTAGTTGGCTTCCGGATAGCACAGCATGGCAACGGCGCCGGCCGCTTCTTCGGGTGTCCCACCCCGCCCGAGCGGGATCATCGCCTCCATCTGACCAAGGAGTTCCGGATTGACACCGGCCTTGATCGTCCTCCCCTCGATCTCGAGAGTCGCGCTGCCATTCGCCGGCGCACTCGTCAGACGGGTGCTGATCAGGCCGAAGGCAACGCAGTTGACGTTGACCCGGTAACGCCCCCACTCCTTCGCGAGAGTCCGCGTCAGACCGATGATCCCGGCCTTGGCCGCCGCATAGTTGACCTGCCCGGCGTTGCCGCCGACGCCGGCGATCGATGAGATATTGACGACCTTGCGGAAGTTTTCCTGGCCGGCCTCGGCTTCCTTCCTGGCGGCGGCGCGAATGAACTCGGCGGCGGCGCGCAGGAGGCGGAACGGCGCGGTGAGATGGACGTCGAGCATCGCGTACCACTGTTCGTCGGTCATCTTCTGGAGGACGTTGTCCCAGGTGTAGCCGGCGTTATTGACGATGATGTCGAGCCCGCCAAACTCGCTGACCGCCGTCTGCACAAAGCGTTCGGCGAAGTCGGGCGCGGTGACGCTGCCGATGCAGGCGACCGCGTGGCCGCCGGCCTGGACGATGTCGGCAAGCGTCTGTTCGGCGGGCGCGGCGTCGAGGTCGTTGACGACGACGCTGGCACCCTCCTGCGCGAGCTTTAGCGCGACGGCCCGGCCGATACCACGCCCGGAGCCGGTGACGATGGCGACTTTACCTGCTAGTTTTCCCATGTTCATCTCCTCTGTGATGGCCGCCGGGTGACTGACAGCGTCCCTCGATGCCGGCTTCGGCAGGCTCAGTCGGCGCGCTGATAGAGCGTGACGACGCAGGCCCCGCCCAGGCCGAGGTTGTGCTGCAAGGCAAGCCTGGCGTTGGCCACCTGACGCGCGCCGGCTTCACCGCGCAACTGCTCGACGAGTTCGGCACACTGGGCGAGCCCGGTGGCACCGAGCGGGTGTCCCTTGGACAGCAGGCCTCCCGACGGATTGGTGACGATTCGGCCGCCATAGGTGTTGTCGCCGTCGGCAGTGAACTTGTCGGCACCCCCTTCCGGGCAAAGGCGGAGTCCTTCGTAGGTGAGGACCTCGTTCTGTGCGAAGCAGTCGTGCAGTTCGACCACGTCGAGATCCTCGGGGCCGATGCCGGCCTGCTCGTAGACCAGATCCGCAGCCGCGCGGGTCATGTCGGCACCGACGAGTGCCATCATGCTGCGTTTCTCGAACGTTCCCGGCCGGTCCGTGGTCATCGCCTGGGCGACGATGACGACGCGCCGATCAAGGTTCATCGTCTCGGCGAAGCGCTGCGAAACGAGGATCGCTGCCGCTGCGCCGCAGGTGGGCGGACAAGCCATCAGGCGCGTCATGCCTGCTTCCGGAAAGACCAACGGGGCCGCCAGCACATCGTCCTCACTGAGCACCTTGCGCAGCAGCGCGCCCGGGTTGTTGGCACCGTGCCGGCTGGCCTTCGCCCGTACCCTGGCGAACAGCTTCGGCGTGACGTCGTAACGCTCCATGTATTCCTTGCCGGCGCCACCGAAGTAGCAGAGTGCGAGCGGCACCTGCCAGGGGTTGATCTCCTCGCATAACTGGTCGAAGCGCGCGAATGGCGACGGACGGTCGCTCCAGTGTTCGCTCAGCGCCCCCGGCAGCATCTGCTCGAAGCCGAAGGCCAGCACGCAGTCGAGCGCCCCGGCCTCGATCAGTTGGCGGGCCAGGAAGAGCGCCGTCGATCCGGTCGAGCAGTTGTTATTGACATTGACGATGGGGATGCCGGTCATCCCGACGCCATAGAGCGCGCGCTGTCCGGACGTCGAATCGCCATAGACATAGCCTGCGAAGGCCTGCTGAACGGCTTCATAGCCCAGCCCAGCGTCATCCAGCGCTCGCCGCACGGCGGCGGCGGCCATCTTGTCGTAGGGCTCGGTCGTCCCCGGTTTGCCGAACGGCACCGAGCCGACTCCGGCGACATAAGCTTTTCCCTGCATGCTCGATCTCTCCTTGTTCGCTGGGACGATTGCCATCGGACCAGCCTCATGATCCTGCGCCGGCAACGATCAGTGTTCCACATCCGGGATCCGTTCCCGACGTCGCCGGGGAATGCCGGCGCGGAATGCGGACTCTCCAGCCGTCATTGAATCAGTGTGCCTGTCTGGATAGTAGTGGGCGGGCTCTAAATGTGTTACGGGTCACTGTAGCCCGAACCGGCGCGGCTGAGCAGCCGCTGCAAGCGCCTTCTCAATAGGCGATGTTGCCTACCGTTTGCACCACAAGCCCGCGGCTGACAGCCACTGTCGGCCGCGCGCTGGCATCGACCGCATCGTCAAGGAAATCCTGTCCGTTCGCCTCGGCGGTGACGGCTTCTCCTCCCTCTGGTACTCGGATGCTCCCGTCCTCGCACAGCCGGTGGCGGAGGCCATCCTGAAGCCGATCAGCGAACGCATCCCGCAACTCACGCGAGCAGATCGGCAAAACCACCAGTGACGGCAAGACGTTCGAAGCGCGGCAAGCGGACGGCGATCGTTAGCTGTATCTCTCGCCGATCAAGTGCAGCGACCGGATGCTCGGCGTCTCCCTGCCGAAGTCAGCCGCCAATCATCAGGTCCGGAAACTGGCCATCGTGTTGCGCAAGCCCCCCGCAAGGCCGCTGAGCGTGCGCGCTGCCTCGGCAGTCTGCTGGGCTGCCGAATTGTTCTGTTCGGACGCCTGCGCAACCTGTTCGACGCGCTGGGCGATCTGCTGGCTGGCAATCGACTGCTCCTCGATCGCACCGCCGATGTCGTTCACGACGGCGAGCACCTGCTCGACGCTGCCGCGGATGCTGCGGATCGCCTCGCCTGCCGAGCCGGCCAGTTCCACGCCACGATCGACCTGCTGCACGGCGGCCTCCATCGAACCCAGTGAATTGCGGGTTTCCTCCTGGATCTGCATGACCATCGCGTTGATCTCGCTGGTCGCCTTGCCGGTGCGTTCGGCGAGCTTGCGTACCTCGTCGGCGACCACGGCGAAGCCGCGTCCCGACTCACCGGCGCGGGCAGCCTCGATGGCAGCATTGAGGGCCAGCAGATTGGTTTGATCGGCGACCTCCTTGATCACCTGCACCACCGTCGAGATCCGTGACGAGCTTTCATCGAGCACGCTCATCGCCCCCGACGTGCGACGAACGCTGTCCGCGATGCGGTTGATCTCGATCGTCGCCTCCTCGATGACTCCGCCGCCGCTCTCCGACAGTTGCGAAGCATGCGTCGCCGTCTTGAGGGCGTCGCGGGCGTTGGCGGCAACCTGACTGATGCTGACCGACATTTCCTCGACCACCGCCGCCATCGACGTTGCCGAGTCGCTGGTCGTCCGCGAAGCGCCGGCCACCTGCTGCGACGAACCGGCGAGCGTTTGCGCAGCCCTCTCGGTGTTGTCGACCGTCGACGCAATGCTCTTGAGCATCGATCGCAGCCGCGACTGCATCTCCTGCTGGTGCGCCATCAGGCTACCCGTGTCACCGGGCTGCAGTGCGAGATCCTGGCTAAGGTCGCCGTCGGCGATCCTCCGGACGAGTTGCAGCGCGTACTCCGGCTCGCCACCGAGTTGAGCGGTAATCCGACGGATGACAAAGGCCGCGATGCCGGCCGCCAGCACCACGGCCAAGGCCAGCAAGCCACACATCAGCGTTTCGGCAAACGACTGGGCGGCCTCTGCCGCCTTCTCCGCCTGCGCCTTGCGCTCCTGCTGGATGGTGATGAACTTCTGGCTCTCCGCCGCCAGTTCGCGCTGCACAGCGCGCGCGTCTCCCTGAATCAGCTCGCGCATCGCGTCGATCTTGCCTTCCCGGGCGAGTGCGACGACCTGCTCGTGACTGCGCAGGTAGCGCTCGTTGAGCGTTCGCATGTTGCCGGCCAGTTGACGCGTCTCCGGGCTACGCTGGGATTTCTCCAGCTCATCGGCGAGCTGGGCGCTCTCCTTGCCCGCCTGGGCAACGCGTTCGAATTCCTTGTCGCGCTCGTCGGCAGCCACCACCAGCGCGCTGAGTTGATAGCGGCGCATGCTGTTCACCCGCTCCGCGATCTCCCTCGCCAGTGATTCGTTGCGGCTTGCCCTGACAAGGTTGGCGACGCCTTGGTCGATCACGTTGAGCTGCACCACACTGACCACGACAAGGACCATCATCACTGCGCAAACGACGGCGAAGCCACTCCACAGCAGCGTCTTGATCTTCATTCAATAGGCCTTTCGGAAAGAGTACTCTCCCAGCTTTGCTGGCGTTCGATCAGCTGCCGCGCCCGACATACCCCGGAAGACCAGCGGCCTCCGGCGAGCTTGCCAGATGCACTGCCTCCGCGATAATTGCCTGCCTGTCCTCGTCGCTCATCCTTGAAATCAGAATGTCGGTGTCGTCGATCTGGTTGCGCAATACGCGGTTGTCGAGAATCATACGCATGCGGAAGAACTGCGCCCACTGGAACTCGGCAAAATCGGCGGCCATCTTGTCATAGCCAAAATGGGTGCGCACGTACCAGGCGAGACCACGATAGGGATCGTTGTGCAGATCCTTGACATGTTTGGGCAGCGCGTCCGGTCGCACCGGGCCGCCACCCGTGTGATCGAAGAGATAGACCCAGGCGTTGTCATGCATCGCCTTCCAGAAGTCGTAGTCCTTCAGAACACTCCAGTTGTACAGAACCTCGACGGCAACCCGCGCGTTGCCTGCATCGATTCCCGCTTCGTTCTTCCCCTGTGCGACGTCCCAAAGCGCACGCGCCAGATGATGATGATCGGTCAGGTAGAACTTGTTGCCGTTGCCAATGACGATCGGGACGGGATGCGTGATGAGATAGGCGGTGAGTTCCTGTCGGCTCTTCTTGCGCATCGCCGCCGCCCTGGTATCGACCTCGTCGAGTCCGACACCGCTCTGCGTCGGATGCAGGTCAGCAACCCGCAACTGATACAACTGACCGCCGCGCTGCGCGCGGGGCGTGCATTCCTCATAATTGAAATCCATGACCTTCCTCCTCGTGTGTCTGCCCCGCTGCGCGGAGCGAATCCCCTATCCTGGCCGGTCGACGCGAGTCGCCAGCCTGCTCGCTAGCCGTACGCCCGCCTGCTCAACGCAGGCACCATACGAGCCGCGCCTGCGACCGTAACACGGATGCCGCCCGGATTGCGACAGCGTCCTTTTCGCCACCGGCGGCGATTCAGCACAATCGGCGGCTTGCCGGCAAGGTTTTCACGAAACGTCAGGAAAACCCCATGCAACAAGCGATTGCGCAGGGCCTGAAAGAGCTCCTGCAGACGCCTCAGCCCCGGCTCAACTAGCCTAGCGCGCGGCCGCCTGACTACACGCTTGCAGAGCCGGGCTGTCGGCAGCGGCGGAGACCATTCCGGTGGCCATCGCCTGTTCGCAACCGGCTGGTTTCAGCTCGTCGACCGGCCTGTACGCGTCGATCCTGCCAATGGTCGCATAGGCGCTCGCCGGGCTCTCCCGTCAACATGATCGGCCCCGACACGGCGAACGTCGCGCTTGATCCCGATGGCCACGCTCGACATCGCCGGCCTCGACACGATCGAGCGGTTTGACCGAGGAAGAGCGCCCGAGCGTCAGCTCCGACTCGACGACGCAAGGATCGCCAAACGAGTCAACGAGGAACACACGCGTGCTGGCGGCTATGGCCGTGCCAACGATCCCTCACCCGCGACACGCTGCTCAGGAGTCCGGCTGAGCCTTCTCGTTCGCGAGCGCCCTGGTTGTGATGTCTTCATACAGCTTGGCCACTCTGGCCGACAGCTCTTTATACTCAGGGTGGCGGGCCAGGAATGGCTTGGCGTCCTCCCCATCGGCAAAAACCCGCTCGAGAAAGGCAATATCCATATCATCGAGGCACTCGCCCGCATCGACCTTCGCCTTGAGATCGAGCGCACGCGGTAGCCGCTCCTTCTCCAGACGCTCCAACACCACCATTGCCATTCCGAGATCGTCCGATTCCTGACTCATTGCTTGCTCCTTGTCATGTAGCACCCCACCACCGGGAAAACTCGCCGGGCCAGTGGACCACGTCCAGCGGCTAAACGCCTGCCCCGACACGAGTTGGTGATAATGCCAGCTCTCACAAACAAAAGGCAATGGCGCGGTGTCGAGGTCGCCGCGGACGCGGACAGCCAATCGCGCACGCGGGCTCGCCGGGCGAGGTCACAACCGGTTACACAACGGCGACAGAGCAGCAACAGATCCGCCTTACGGGAATCGCTATTCTCCCCCCTGTCGCTGCCACGCAATCTTCCCTCCCCCTCCTCCCGCGTGACAGTGGCCGTTGCACCCGGCCCGCCCAGCCCTCCCTCTGAGCGGGCCGTTTCTTTTCCAGGCCGCCTATAATCCTCACTACCGCCATCGGCAGCCGCGCCGCCGCTGGCACGATCTCGTTCGCAGTGCATTGGCTACCAAGTGGAGTCGCCGTCATGAACCGATGGATCAAAGCCGCAACCTGCTTCCTGTCGTGGCTGATGCTGAGTTTTGCACCGCCATGGGCCTACGCTGGATCGTCGGCGCCAGCGAAACTCCCAGCTGGCGTCAAGAAGCTCAACACGGTCGAGGGAATAAGCGAATACCAACTGAGCAACGGCCTGCGCTTCATTCTGTTTCCTGATGCAGCCAAAGCGACCGCCACGGTCAACGTCACCTATCTGGTCGGATCCCGGCATGAGAATTATGGCGAAACCGGTATGGCCCACCTCCTCGAACATCTGATCTTCAAGGGATCAAGGAATTTCCCGGATCCGGCACGAGAGTTCAAGGCACGCGGTTTTCAGATCAACGGGACGACCTGGCTCGATCGAACCAACTACTACCTCACCTTCCCGGCCAGCGACGACAACATCCGTTGGGCGCTGGCGTGGAGCGCCGACGCCATGGTCAATTCGTTCATCGCCCGAAAGGACCTCGATACCGAGATGACGGTTGTCCGCAATGAGTTCGAGATGGGCGAGAACGATCCCGCAAGCGTCATGCTCAAGCGCATGCAGTCGCTGCTTTTCGACTGGCACAACTACGGCAACAGCACGATCGGCGCGCGCAGCGACATCGAGAACGTCAGGATCGAGAACCTGCAAGCGTTCTACCGCACGTTTTACCAACCCGACAACGCCGTCCTCACGGTGGCCGGCAAGTTTGACGAGCAGAGGACGATCGAGCGGATCGTCGCCACACTGGGCAAACTGCCCAAGCCCTCGCGCGTGCTTCCGGAACACTGGACGGTCGAGCCGACGGCCGATGGCGAACGCCAGTTCGTCGTCCGGCGCAAGGGAGAAATACCTCTGGTCACCTTGGCGTACCGCACCCCATCAAGCCTGCACACCGACTCCGATGGCGTCGGCATGGCCGCAGAGATCCTCGGCGACACGCCCAACGGCCGGCTCTACAAGGAACTCGTGCAGCCGGGACTGGCGGCACAGGTCTTCGCCTACACGATTGACGGCCGCGAGCCCGGCTTTGTCGTCTTCGGAGCTACCGTCAACAAGGACCAATCGATCGAGCGCGTGCGCGACAGGATGATCGAAGTGGTCGAGAACAGCCTGGCCCAAGCGGGCGCGACTCCCTCTGAACTGGGGCGGGCGGTGGAGCAGGCACGCACGGCCCACGAACGGGCACTGGCCGATCCCGAGGCGTTCGCGGTGCTTCTTTCCGAGTACATTGCGCTCGGCGACTGGCGGCTGTTCTTTCATGCCCGTGATCAGCTCGACCACATCACGCCGGCACAGGTCGACGCCGCGGCGACGAAGTATTTCGTGCGTGACAACCGCGTAGTTGGAACCTTCATCCCCGACGAGGCGCCGCGCCGCGCGGTGGTGCCGCAAGCGCCCACCGCCGCGCAGGTGCTGGCGAGTTACACGCCGCAGGAAAAGGGTGACGCGGGAGAAGCCTTCGAGCCTTCGCACGAGAACATTACGGCACGCACGCACCTCGACAGCTTCGGCAACCTGAAGATCGCTCTGCTGCCGAAAAGCAACCGTGGTCGGACCGTCAACGTGGCGATGAGCTTCCGCTGGGGTGACGAAAAGTCGCTGGCGCATCGGAACGTCGCCGCGCCACTGACGATTGCGATGCTGGCGCGCGGTACCAAAACGTTGACACGTCAGCAGATCGCCGACGAAATCACCCGCCTGAAGGTCCGCGGCAGCCTGACTCACTTTGAAACGACCCGCGAGAAGCTGCCCGAGGCGCTCAGGCTGGTGGCCCGTCTACTCCAGAAGCCGAGCTTCCCGGAGGCGGAATTCGACGAACTCAAGCGCGAGCATCTGACGGCGCTGCAATCCCAACTCGACAACCCTGAGGATCTGTCGAGCGACGCCCTGCAGTCGCATTTCAACACCTATCCCGCCGGCGATCCGCGTTACCACACCCCGCTGCCGGAACGTATCGAACAGGTGCGCCGGACCACTCTGGACGATATCGTTAGCTATCATCGCGACCTGATCGGCACTGCACGCGGTGAAATCGCCATCGTCGGCGACTTCGACGAGAAAGCCATCGCAAGAGAACTGCAGTCGCTGTTTCCCGCCTACGTCTCGCGATCACCGTATGGCCGCGTTGACCGCGAGTTCCGCCCCGTGCCTGCCAAGCGGATCGTCATCGACACGCCCGAGAAGGAGAACGCGTTCTTTCGCGCGCGCAGCACCCTGATGTTGCGCGACGCTGACGCCGACGCCCCCGCGCTATACGTGGCCAACAACATCTTCGGGGGCAGCGGCGGACTGTCGAGCCGGCTGATGGATCGTCTTCGGCAGAAGGACGGTGTCAGCTACAGCGTCAATTCCAGCTTGTCGATGGGCAGTCGCCAAGCGCTATCGACGTGGTCGCTTTTCGCGATGGTTGCGCCCCAGAATGTCGGCCGTGCCGAGCACGCCATCCTGGAGGAACTCGCGCGCGCGCTGCGTGACGGATTCACCGAGCAGGAAGTCGCGGAAGCCAAGAAGGGCATCCTCGAATCGCGGACTCTCAGCCGCTCGCAGGACAGTTCAGTCGCTTCGCGCTGGTCGTCCTATCTCGACCTTGGCCGCACCTGGCAGTTCTCCAAGGACTTTGAGGCGAAGGTGATGGCGCTCACCGCAGCGGAGGTCAACGCCGCCTTCCGCAAGTACATCGATCCCGACGGGCTGACGCTGGTGGTGGCTGCCGACAGCCGCAAGGCGATAGCAGCCGAGTCATCCGGCGAGCGACTTGTCAAACACTGAGTCGACGACGACACACGTGCCGCGCCGAAGTCGCCGGGGCCGCCACCCGGGCGGGACCCCTGCGCCGACCACGCGGGCTATTTCTTCAGGCTGTCACGGATCTCGCGCAGCAGCAGAACTTCTTCGGCAAGTTCGGGCGGCGATGGCGGTTCAGCGGGCGGTTCGCTCTTCTTCAGGCGATTGATCTGCTTGACCATGATGAAGATGATGAAGGCCAGAATGATGAAGTTGACCAGAATGGTAAGAAAGCTGCCATAGGCAAAGATCGGCACCTGCGCTTTCTTCAGCGCATCGACAGTCCGCGCCGTACCTTCGGGGATGGTGCCCAGTACCAGGAACATCCCCGAGAAGTCCAGCTTGCCCCCCATGATCCAGGCGATGAAGGGCATGATCAGATCGCCGACCACCGAATCGACGATCTTGCCGAAAGCACCGCCAATGATCACGCCGACGGCGAGATCCATGACGTTGCCTTTCATCGCAAACTCCTTGAATTCTGACATCATGCTCATGCTGTTTCCTTTCTTCCGGTTGAGTAAAGCTTGGAGGCTTGGCCCCTTTCGTAGCGGCGCATTATAGGCGCCATGCCGGCATCTCGTGAAGTGAGGGGGTTGCGGTCCGAACAGGCTCGTAGCAGCGCTACGAAAGTCCGCTGACGCGACGCCAGGACCTTCGCCGTTGGCGTACCATCGCCCGTTAGGCGATGAACCGCTTCCATCCGCTCGACAACAACCCGGTCGAGAATGTGTTTCGGCCGATCGCCATCGGCAAGAAGAACGCGCTTACGACCAACGATCCGACGAGCGACGCTCTTCACAGGCGTTGCATGCGGCATGCGGAATGCCATGGCAGATCAGAGCCAGCGGTCCGGTCCTGGCGGCCCGCCAGGGAGGCTCTTCAGGCCAGGAGATGGCTCGGCAAACAACAGCGCCGGGTCGCCGCCGAGGCGCCGAGATGCCGGGTCGCTGCCGTGCACTACTCCCCAGTCGGCGTCTGCTGGGGCGTCGTGCGCCACGTTCAGCCAGTCGGACAACGCGGCGTCCTGAGCGAGCAGACGCACCGTGTTCGCGCCGGCCTCCACCCACAGGCGCCTAACAGCCGGATCTCCGGAGTCCGGTGAGGTCTCCTTGGCGAGCTGCCGATCATGGCGTTCGACCAGCTCGCGATCGACAAAGGCCAACTGCCTGCCCTCGCCGCGGGATGGCCAGCTATTCAGCCAATCGTCATCGAGCGAAACTTCCGCCGGCGCGGCCATGGCCTGCCCGTCGCCACCGTCGACAGCCAGTCGGCCAGCGGGCGCGTCGACCAAAGCGAGAAGGAAGACATCCGAGGCGAGCTGGTCCGCCCGGTCGACGTCGGCAAAACTCCCTGGCGTGAGGTGCCAGCGAGTGTCGCTGTAAGGTGCCGACGCGCGATCTTCAAGCCCCCGTTGCAGCACCGGGACGTCGTTCGTACCCTCGACGCGCACGAGGATGCCGCCCATCCCGGTGCTGATGCCGTCGTCGGTAGTCGAATAGAGAAAACGTTCGATTCCCTGATCGCCGACGCCCAGCGCCTGTACCTGTGGCAACGCGTTGTTCAGCGAGTAGGAGAAGCCGCCGGTGGCATCCAGCGACAGCACGCCGTAGGTACCGTAAAGACGACCCGCTTCGAGGATACGCGGTGTCGAGTCCGAGCCGGCACTGCCGGGGCCGGCAAACAATTCGCCGACGAGAGGGCGCAACTCACCCTCGGCGATCTCGAAGCGAGCGAATTCGATCACCGGATAGTTCGCGGGATTGATCGTCGTGAGAACGAAATCCTGGCTTGCCGTCGCACCAAAGCTGTCGGTCGCGGCGACGCGGACCAGCAAGTCGCCGGCAAAACCCGTCGCGGTGCCGGTGAAGGTCTGGGTGGCCGGATCGAAACTCAGCCACGACGGCAGAGCGGAACCGTCGGCCATCGCGGCACCATAGGTGAGACGATCGCCGACATCAGCGTCGGTGAACGCGCCCGTCGGCAGGGCATGGGCGAACGGGAAGCCGATCTCGGCCCACGACCCGGCTAGCGGCAGGCCGACGAGCGGCGCTTGATTGACCTTGTCGATCGTTACCGCGAAGGTGCTGCTGGCGGTGGCTCCGACGCGGTCGCTGGCGGTCACGCGCACGTTTAACATGCCGACGTCGGCCTTGCCCGGAGTGCCGCTGAAGGTTCGGCTCGTGGGGTCGAAGTGCAGCCAGGCAGGCAAGGCTTCGTCGCTGTCCTGCGCTGCCGAGTACGACAGCACGTCGCCGAGATCCTGGTCAACAAAGGTCTCGCCCGGCAGGTGCAGCTCGAAGGGCGAATCGACAAGCGCCGACTGATCGGCGAGGGTGCGGGCGGCGACGGGTGCGTCGTTGGTATTCTGAACCAGCAGGCGGAAGCTGTCGAAAGCAAGCTCGCCGCCAGCGTTGCGGGCGCTGACGCGGACGTCCAGCGCGCCGACATCGCCGTTTTCCGGGGTACCGGAGAGCGTCCAGCTGTCGGCATCGAAGTGCAGCCAGTCGGGAAGGGGCTGTTCATCGAGCAAGGTTACGTTCAGCGACAAACGCTCGCTCGACGAGCCGGCGCTGAACTCGCCCGGCGGCAGCTCGTAGTGGAAAGCACTGTCCTCGGTCGCCAGCTGATCCTCTGCCGGGACAACGAGTACCGGCGGTGCAGCCTTCTCGTCGATGCCGATCGAAAAATCCACTAACGCCGTTGCCCCGGCAGCGTCTGTCGCCAGCAGGCGGATCCCGGTCGGTGCGCGCTGGTCTGCCGGAACCAACCCGGAAAAAGTCAGCGTCGCCGGATCGAAACGAATCCAGCCCGGCAGCGGAGAACCGCTCTCCTGCACGGCGCTGAAAGTCAGCGTATCGCCCGTATCGCTGTCAACGAACGTCGTCTGCGGTATCCGGAAGTTGAACGACTGACCCTGGCGGTAGATTTGGTCGGCCACCGGCAGTACCGCCTTGGGCTGATGGTTGTACGCGCCGAGGGTCACCGCGATGTCGAATTCATCGGTCACCGTTGCGCCTGCCGGGTCGGCGGCGACGACGCTAATGCTGAAACGCCCGACGTCATCCGCTTGCGGCAGTCCTTCGAGCCTGCCGCTCGCCGGATTGAAGCGCAGCCATGCCGGCAGGGGCGCGCCGCTGGCCAGCGTCGCCGAATAACTCAGCGCCTGACCGGGATCGACCGCCAGGAAAGCTCCCGCAGTGGCGATCAACAGCGGCGCGCCTTCCTCGACGACCTGGTCGGGCAACGGCGAGCGCAGCGTCGGGGGGTCATACGCGTTGAGCACGGTGATCGTCACCAACTGTTTGGGAGTCCCTATCCAGTCGTGCGCACTGGCATCCGGCTCAAGCCCGCCCCGCTCGAAGGGGTCGCGCGCGCTTATCTCCAGGACGTGTGTGCCAACGGCGAAATCGCCTGGGGAAAGATGAATCTGCAGCGTGTCCGTGTCGAACCATCCCCAAAGCTCCTGCCCGCCGGTAAGCGGATTGGTGCTGCTGAGGCTGCTCGCTGTCAGGCGGAGCGGGTCGCCGTCGGCATCGGCGAACGTTCCGGGCGGCAGCGTGATCGTGCTGAGCGCGTGCTCGCGGACGACGATCTCCGGAATCGGCGCAATCGTCGGTGCGCGGTTGGCGATGAGATGAAGGGGCGCTTGCGACGTTTCGCCATGGCCGTCGTCGGCGACGATGAGCAAGTCGGCAGTGCGTGGCGCCGGACCGCTGCCGACGAAGCGCAAACGATTAGCGGCCGCATCATAGTGCCAGTCCGACCTTTGCGCTGGCTCGGCAGGGAGAACGGAAATCGCCAGGGTGTCGCCGTCCACGTCGGTGAAGGTCGGCTGTTTCACCGCGAAGCCCTCGGACAACGAGGCAACGATGTCGCTGACGGCACCATCGCTCCATTGCCAGCGACCGGCGACCCACACTTGCCCGAAGACGGCCCACGGTGCCGCGGGGAAAGTCGCGATCACCGGCAGGTGATTGACGGGCGCGGCGTCGACGTCGAGCACCAGGTCGGTGCTCGCACGCAGGCCGAGGCGGTCCTCGGCGGTCAGCCGGAAAGTCCAGCTGCCGACGTCCCAGTAGTCCAGGCCACCGATGCGCGTGGCGTCGCCCGGTGTCAGGCCGCTGTAGGTAAAGGCGGAGCCGTTGTCATTGGTGTTGGGGCGCGATTGCAGCGCAAAGCCGCCGCCAGTGGCGACGAGGCTGAAGGCGGACTTGGCGTGCGCCGGCCGCGCGAGGACATCGACGGTGTAGGCAAGGGTGTCGCCGCGATCAGGATCGACGAACAGGTCGTCCGGCAGACGGATGTCGGCGATGTCACCCTCGTCAAGGCGCAGCCCGGCGAGCGGCCTGTTCACCCGCGGCGGCTGGTTGCTCTGGCCGACCACGATATCGAAGTCCTCGTCGGACGCGGCGCCGTGCGTGTCCGTCGCGCGGACGCGGACACGGGTGACGCCGACGGCGTCGCTGTCGGCGATACCGCTCAGGCGACGCGTGGCGCTGTCGAAGGCCAGCCAGTCGGGTAGCGGCGAACCGTCGGCGAGCGTCACCTCGGTGGCGAAGGCATCCCCTTCGGGGTCGACAAAAAGATCTGCCGGCAGGGCCACGTCGATCGCCTCGCCCTGGCGGAGAACCAGATCGGCGAGCGTCCTGCGCACGCGCGGGGAATCGTTGGCATCGCCGACGACAAGGGCAAAATCGTCGCTAGCGATGCGCCCGCGCGTATCGGTGGCCGACACGGCGATCGCCAGCGTGCCGACATCGCCCTTGCCGGGAATGCCGGTCAGCGTCTGCGTTACGGGATTGAAAGTCAGCCACTCGGGGAGCGGGCGGCCATCCACCTGAACTGCGGCAAGCATCAGGCGGTCGCCGGGATCGGCATCGACGAATGTATCGGCGGGCAGCGTCAGCGCAAGGGCATCCCCCTGGCCGATTAAGACGTCCGCCAAGGGTTTCGCCACCACCGGCGAGGTATCGTTCGGATTGTGGACAGTCAGCTCAAAGGACGTCGCGATCGTCGCGCCGCCGCTGTCGGACGCGCTCAGGCGGACGGCAAGCGTGCCGACGTCACCAGCGCCCGGCGTTCCCGCGAGCGACCAGCTGGCGGCGTCGAAGCGCAACCAGCCCGGCAGCGGTGCGCCGTCGGCGAGCGTCGCCGACGCAATCAGCACGTCACCCGCGTCCGCGTCGGCGAAGCTAGCGGCGAGATCGAGCGCGAAGCGGCGGCCGGCGTCGACAACCTGGCGGCCGCCGGCGGCAGCGATGAAGGGCAGGCTATTGACGGAGGCCGCTGCGGCGGCAGCGACGTCGTCGGCATGCCAGCTGCTGCCGTCTGCGAAGACGATCGTCTCCACTGCGCTGCCGGCCTGCCAATAAGCGCGGATCGTCACGCGATCACGCGCACCGCGCAGCGACAGCAGCAGGTCGTCGCCGTTGCGGCGCACGATCAGGTCGACGGGTGAGATGCCGGCGCCGAGAACGAGCGCGTCGGCAGGCGACCCGGTACCGTTATCGATCACGAGATCCTGGCCATAGCCGTAAGCGAAGACGAAGCGATCATTCCCCGCCCCACCGTCGAGGATGTCGTTGCCGCCACCGCCATCGAGAACATCGTCGCCACCGCCGCCGCCGAGGCGATTGTCCGCATCGTTGCCGGTCAGGCGATTGGCGCCGGAATTGCCGGTGCCGTCGATGGCAGCCGAGCCGGTCAACGTCAGATTCTCGACGTTGTCGGCCAGGGTGTGGCTGGCGGACGCCCGGACGCTATCGCTTCCGGCGCCCGGGGCTTCCTCGATGCGATCCAGAACGCTGTCGGCGACATAAACATCATCGCCGGTGCCGCCTTGCAGGACGTCAGCGCCGGCGCCTCCGTCGAGGGTGTCGTCGCCGGCGTAGCCGCGCAAGGCGTTGTTGCCAGCGTTTCCCAGCAGTCGGTTGTTCCCGTCGTCGCCAAAGGCGTAAAGGTTGGCAGCACCGGTGAGTTCGATGTTCTCGACGCTGACCTCGGCCGTCAGCGCCTGGCTGAGCGACGAGCGCAGCGTGTCGTTGCCCTCACCGCGCCGTTCGACGATCGTGTCAGCGGCATTGTCGACAACGTAGGTGTCGTCACCTCGGCCACCGAGCAGTGTATCGGCGCCGCCGCCGCCGTCGAGGGTATCGTTGCCGTCGCCGCCTTCGATGCGGTTCGCGGCACGCGTTCCGAGCAGGCGGTTATCAGCGGCGTTGCCGGTGAGATCGATCGCAGCGTTGCCCAGCGCTTCGAAACTTTCGATTTCGGCAGGCAGTTCCACGTCCGTCAGGGCGACCATGCGCAGTGTGTCGGTGCCGCCATCGGCCAGTTCGAGAACGGTGTCGAGCTCGTCGGCCAGGTAGACATCGTCGCCGGGACCACCAATCAGCGCGTCGGCGCCGAAACCGCCGTCGAGAACGTCGTTGCCTGCGCCGCCGCGCAGCTCATCGTCGCCATCGCCGCCGCTCAGGCGGTCGTTGCCGGCGCCGCCGTCGAGGCGGCCTGACCAGGCAGCGGCGATGGACAGCACGTCGTCGCCGTCGCCGCCGTCCATCGCCGCTGCCTGCCGCGACATCTCGGCGGCGCTCCACAGCGTGCCGTCGGCAAGACGCAGCTGCAGGACGCTCTGTGTCGGCGGATTGGCGAACCAGCCCCGCAGGCGCAGCGAATCGGCGGCGGCGGCGACGAGCAGGTCTTCGCCGGCGCGGCCCAGCGTCAGGGTGTCGGCAGCGATGCCGGCACCGACGACGAGCGTGTCGAGTCGTGCGGCGGCGGGAATCGTCTGCGCACCGCTGCCGACGGCGAGAACGACGTTGCGTTCGCTCGGTGTCCATGTGCGGGGGTCGATGACCGTTCCATCGCTGAAGCGGATGCGTTTGACGCCCGACAGCGGCTGATCGTGGGCGACGAGGGTCACCCGGTCTTCGCTGCCGGCGATGTCGAGAAGCAACTGACCATCGACCACTCGATGGAGCACGTCGAACGGCGCGATGCCAGGGCCGAATTCAAGCGTGTCGACGTCCGCCGGCTGGATCGTCGAGTCGGCGATGAGGTCGTGCCCGTCGCCCCTGGAGAAATGATAAACGTCACTGCCGGGGCCGCCGATGAGGACGTCGTTGCCCGCGCCACCGCGGAGATGGTCGTTTCCTTCACCGCCCGACAAGGCGTCGTCGCCCCCATCGCCCTGCAGGTGATCGTTGCCTTCGCCGCCGTCGAGGCGATCGTTGCCTTCACCGCCGGCAAGCGCGTCGTTGCCACGTGCGCCGAAGATCGTGTCGTCGCCGCTGCCGCCGGCAATTCGATCATCCACGACACTGCCCAACAGGCGGTCACCGTCGTCGCTTCCCGCGAGCAGCCTCGCAGCGACCTCGGCAGTTGTCCAGCGCGTGCCATCGGCAAAGCGGATCTCCGCCAGCGCCAGGCGCGCACCTTCGCCCGGGGCACCCGGCTGCCAGCCTTCATCGACCTGGACCCGACCCGCGACCGCCGGCACATCGAGCAACAGCGTACTCGACCCGCCGGCGGCGAGGCGAACGCTCACGTCGTCCGGCGCGATGCCGTCGCCAAACTCGATCGCGTCGTCGCTGGTCCTGACCATACCACCGGCCACCGTATCCAGGCCGAAGTGCCCATCGAAGTGGTAGGTGTCGACGCCATCGCCGCCGCTGAGCCAGTCGTTGCCCGCACCACCTTCGAGCCAGTCGTTGCCGGCGTCGCCGTGGAGGGCATCGTCTTCGCCGCCGCCAAACAACGAATCACTCCCCGGGCCGCCGCTGAGCAGGTCCCGTCCGGGACCGCCAGACACGCTGTCGTCGCCCCCACCGGCGAAGAGCACATCATCACCGGCGCCGCCATCGATCGCGTCGCTGGCGGTCGTGCCGATCAGCGTGTCGCTGGCGCTCGATGTGCGCTGGTGATGCAGGCGCGCGAAGGCATCGCGGCCTTCGACGACCGTGCCGTCAGCAAAAACGAAACGCGTGCCGATGATCGGCAGACCGCTGGCCGCATCGATCGTCACCAGGAAGCTGCCAAGCGTCGACGGCACTGCTTTCAGGCGGACCAACAGCCTTCCGCCGGTCAGCGTCAGGGATTGAAGGTCGAGCACGACATCACTCGGTGAGACGTCGCTCTCGAAGCGGACGGTACCGGGCGCCGCCTCCAGATGGCTCGGCAACTCGAAAAAGCGGTCATTGCCGGAGTCAAAACCGAAGACCAGCGTATCGTCAGCGTCGAACCGATAGCTGTCGTCGCCGGCGCCACCGTCGATCAGGTCTGCGCCGCCGTCGCCGACAAGAAAATCCGCGGCGTCGCCGCCGTAGAGCGAATCGTTGCCGGCCCCGCCGTACAGAGTGTCCTTGCCGCCGAGCCCATGAATCCGGTCGTCATAGGGGCTGGCTTCTGCCGCGGCAATCGTTTCCGCGCCGTCGGTGCCGATCACCGGTTTGGGGCTGGGCCAGCGCAGTACGGTCGTACTGCCGTCGGAGAAGCGTAGCGTCGTGACGTGCGCGCTGGCCAGCGACCAGTCCTTCAGGCGCAGGCTGTCGCTGCTGTCCCGAAGCTGCACGACGAGGTCGTTGGCCGACGCGGCGACCTCTACGTCGCCAGAGCGCACGCCTTCGGTGAGCCGGAGCGTCGTGCCGACGTCGCCGGCGGCCAGTGCCGGCGTGCCGCTGCCATAGCCAAATGAGATTCGCTCGCGCAGGTCCTGCTCGCTGCCGTCGGCGAAGCGCAAGGTCGTCAGGTGATCGCCGGCCCGCAACCACCCGCGCAGGCGCAGCGTGTCGGACGCGCCGTCGAGGCTGAGCAGAAGGTCGTCGCCAGTCGCGCGGACCGCTACCGATGCCGCTGCCACACCTTCGGCCAGCGCAATCACATCGAGTGAGTCGCTGGCGGTCAGCGTGTCCGCCCCGCTGCCGTAGGCAAAGACGATAGTGTCGGCCGCTGCCGAGCCGCCGGCCGCTTCGCGCGAGTTGACGTAGTCGTCGCCGGCACCGCCGTCGAGCCGGTCCGCACCGCGGCCGCCGTCAAGGAGGTCATTGCCGGCGCCGCCGAACAGCACGTCGTCGCCGTCGCCGCCCGACAGCGCGTCGTTGCCGGCACCGCCGTCGAGCTGGTCGGCGCCACTGCCACCGTCGAGATTGTCGTTCCCCTCGCTACCAGCGAGGACATCGTTGCCAGCGCGCCCGACAAGGAGACGGCTGGTGGCATCGCCAGTCAGAACGTTGTCGCGGAAGTCGCCGTTACCGTTGCTGGCCGCCGGCAGCAGCGACAACAGCTCATCGATTCCCCATACCGCGCCGCTGGCAAAACGCAGTTCGGTTGCCGGCGGTTCGTCGTCGTCGGTAAACCACGACACCAGCGAGAGCGCGTCGGCGCTGCCTTCGATCGCGATCGACAGCGCGTTCGCCTGCCGTTCGACGCGCACGTGCTCGGGCAGCAGATCGCTCGCCAGTTCGACGATCAGGCGCGCTCCTCGGCGCGAAGACTCGCTCCAGGAGAGCGTGTCGGCGCCCGAACCAGGGCCGAAGCGCAAGGTCTGCGTGCCACCGGCAAGCGTGTAGCTATCGCGCCCGGCGCCACCGTCCAGGGTATCGTCGGCGCCGGCGCGCAGCGAGTCGTCCCCGCTGCCACCGAGTAGCTGGTCGGCGCCGTCGCCGCCGTCGATGAGGTCATTGCCGGCATCCCCGGTGAGCAGATCGCTACCGTCGCCGCCAAACAGCCGGTCAGCCCCCTCGCCACCGTCGAGCGTGTCGTCACCGCCACCGCCGGCGAGTAGGTCATCACCGGCGAGGCCCGACAGCGAATCGGCCAGCGCGCCACCGGAAAGGACGTCGTCGGCGAGACTCGGCAGCGGCTCGGGCAGGTGCGTCCGCGCGGCGATTTCCAGGCGCCCCCAGACCGTACCGTCGGCGAAAACCAGCTCGCTGGCAGCGACGACGCCCGCGAGCGATTCGCCGCTGCTGCGCAGCCTGATGAGCAAGGACGACTCGACACCGTCGACCGTCCCGCCGATCAGATCCACCTCATCGGGGAGCGCTTGAACGCGAATCCGTAGTCCGCTGCTGCGGCTGTCGGCGATCACCCGATCGTGCCCGTCACCCGTGGCAAAGACGATCGTCGCGCCAGCGCCACGGATATCGTACCAGTCATCTCCGGCGCCGCCGTCGAGCATGCCGCTTCCCGACAGGGTATCGCTCCCGGGACCGCCGGCAAGGTATCCGGTTCCGGAAAGGTTATCGTTGCCGAGGCCACCCGACAGGTGGTTCCATCCCCTGTCATCGTGCAGCGTGTCGTCACCCGACTCGCCGAAGAGCAGATCGTCGCCCTCGCCGCCTTCGATTTCGTCGCGCCCGGCGCCGGCATGGACGAGGTCGTGACCATCGCCGCCGGCGATCACGTCCGGTCCGCGGCTGCCGGTGATCACGTCGGCGGCGGCGCTTCCCGAGATCACCGTGCGGTAATAGGCGGCGAAGTCGGTGACGGTCACCACCGTGCCGTCGTCGCTCTCGATACGGTCGATGCGCGTACCGGCGGCGAGATAGAACGCGCCGGGACCGTAATCCACACGGGTCTCAGGCCACCCCAGATTGTTGCGCTCGGAAACAATCACGTTTTCGGCGCTCAGGCCGGCGCCGAAAACGATGCGGTTGGCGCCTTCGGCATCGGTGATCTCGTCGAAGCCGCTGTCGGCCTGAATCACGTAGGTGTCGTTGCCCGCGCCGCCCTGCAAGCGGTCGTGCGATGTCACATGGAAACCATCGCCGTACTGGTCATAGGCATACTCGTAGTGACGATCGTCGACAGCCGAAGCGCCACCGGTCAGTGTATCGTCGCCGGCATCGCCAAACAGCCGATCGGCGCCGACACCGCCGTCGAGCACGTCGTCGCCGCTGCTGCCCTCGATCCAGTCGCTGCCGGCCAGGCCATCGATCACGTCGTTCCGACTCGAACCATAAATCGACTCAGCGGCTTCCGACGCCGGGGCGAGAACGAGTCGCCGCTCGATCTCGTCCATATCCCATTCGCTGCCGTCGGCGAAGACAAAGCGCTCGATGCGCTGACGGTCGGAGGCCAGCCGCTCGAAGCTGCGCAGCACGCGCAACTGGTCGGCGGAATCCACAAAGTCGAGAACCAGCGCGCTACCTTCGCGGCGCACGATGAGCGCGTCGGGCTGTAGGCCGGCGCCGAAGAGCACGCTGTCCGACTGCCCGGCGTCGGCGCCGCTGTCACTGATCGTCAGGCGCCCGTAGCCTTGGCGGAAGACGTAGCGATCGCCGCCACCACCGCCACTGACGAGATCGTCGCCGCCCAGGCCGTCGATGATCTCGGATCGTGACGAGCCGTCGAGCGTGTCGCTGCCGGTCGTCGCCGGACGGGTCGCGTAGTTCTCCACGTCGTCCGCGCTCCACACCGTACCGTCGGCGAACTCGACGTGCTCGATCAGCGGTAGCGACCGCGGGGGTTCCGACGGCACGCCCGGACCCCTCTGCAGGACGACGCTGTCGGCGCTGCCATAGCGCTGAAGAACGACGTCTCCCGTTTCGCCGGCCACGATCTGCACATCGTCGGCAGTAATGCCGGCACCGAAACGCAGCGTGTCGTCGCCGTCGCGGTCGACGATGTGGTCGCCACCATCGCCGGCTTCGAAGCGGTAAGTATCGTCGCCGGTGCCGCCGTCGAGCGTGTCGTCACCGCGCCCGCCCGCGAGCACATCGGGGCCGTCGCCGCCGACCAGATAGTCGGCATCGTCGCCCGGTGTCGCTGCCCTGACGTCGAGCTCGGCAGCGCTCCACTCGGTGCCGCGGCCAAAACGCACGGCGGTCAGCGGACGTTCGGGCGACAGAAACCAGTCGGCGACGCTGAGCGTTGCGCCATCGGGCGTGACCAGCAGCAGGTCGCCGGCGTTGCGGGTCACGCGTAGGTCGGCTGCGGCGATGCCGGCGCCGATTTCGAGCACGTCGCTGTCGCCGCCGGCGGTGTCGATGATCCGGTCGGCACCGTCGCCCGGCGCGTAGATGTAGGTGTCGTTGCCCTCACCGCCGTCGAGCGCGTCGTTGCCCCTACCGCCGACGAGCGTATCGTCTCCGGCCTGACCGAACAACTCGTCGTCACCGCCGAGGCCGGCAAGCAGGTCGTCGGCCGTCGTGCCGACGACGATGTCGGCGCCATCGCCGACCGCCGTTGGAGAAGCGACCAGTGCTTCGAGATCTGCCGCCAGCCAGCGCGTGCCGTCGGCGAATTCGACGGCCTCGATCGACGGCCCCCGATCGCCGTACCAGCCAGTGACGATCACGCGCTCGCCGGTCGCGCGCACGATCAGCAGCAGATCGGTGTCGTTGCGCGCCAGGGTGAGGTCGCCGGGAGCGATGCCGTCGGCGAAACGGATCACGTCGTCGCCGGAGACGCCGCTGTCGCTGACCGTGTCGCGGCCGTCACCGGAGGCGAAGAAATAGCTGTCGCTCCCCTCGCCGCCGTCGAGCACGTCGTCGCCGGCCTGGCCGGCGAGGGTGTCGTCCCAGTCGTGACCGACGAGGACGTCGTCACCGGGAGTTCCCTGCACGCGGCCGAAGGAATTGCGGAGATCCTCTCCCGACCAGGTCTGCGGCCTCATCGGGTCGGGAAAGTCGAAATACTCGACCATGGCTTCGGCGTTGTCGAAGAAGCCAATGATCGTCAGCTCGTCGGCCCGGTCGGCGATCCTCACGTGCAGGGCTGAAGCTTCGCGGCTCAGTTGCAGTTCGTCTGGGCGTAGATCTTCGAACACGACGCGGTCGCTGTTCCACAGGTCTCCTTCTTCGACGATCTGGTCGTAGCCGGAGCCGCGCCGGAAGACATAGGTGTCGTCGCCGGTGCCCCCGGACAGGACATCGAAGTCGCCAAGAAAACCCCCGTCGAGGGTATCGTTGCCGGCACCACCGTCGATCACGTCATCATCGACGACGAAAGCCCCCGCATCGTCGCCCGGCGAGGTATCGCCGGCCCCGTAGAGGAGATCGTCGCCAGCGCCGCCGGTGATCGTGTCGTTGCCGAGCAACCCGAGCACCCTATCGGCGCCGTCGTCGGCCGACAGACTGTCGTTGCCATCGCTGCCGACCAGGAAGAGCGGCCCAGCGCCGACGAAGGTCGCCGCCGAGAGGAGATGTTCGGCCGACCAGCTTACGCCGTCGGCGAAAGCGACGCTCTCGACGCCACGACCGGCGCCGTCGACCTGTCCGCGCAACACGACGCTGCCGCCGTCGGCGAAAGCGATCGTCAGATCATGCCGGCTGTGCGTCAGCGTCAGAGTGTCGACGCCGATCCCCGGGCCGAGGCGCAGCGTGTCGTGGTCGGCACTGTCGCCGCTGTCGTCGACGACGTCGTTGCCGTCGCCCGCGGCGTAGAAGTAGCTGTCGCTGCCCCTGCCGCCGAGCAGCGTGTCCGCGCCGCCGCGGCCGTCGATGCGGTCGTCGACGCTGGTGCCGCGGATCGTTTCGCTGGCGGCGCTGCCGGCGACGTCGAAGCCCCTGGCGAGCAGGCCGGCGTAGGTCAGCACGCTGCCGTCGGCGAATTCGAAGCGCTCGATCGCCGGCCCCGTGCGCGTGGCGAGGGCGTCGTCGGGGTCGAATCCCTCGATGTGGATGGCGTCGTCGGGGTTGCTGCCGACGCGGATCAGCAGCGAACCGATGCCGAGGGTGAGGTCGTCCGCTGTGATGCCGGCGCCGAAGCGCAGCGTGTCGACCAACGGCACGCCAGCCGCGTCGGTCGCCGGGCCGGGGTCGACAAGCCGGTCGCTGCCGTCGCCGACGCTGTAGCGATAGGTATCGCTGCCGCTGCTGCCGATGAGCGTGTCGCTGCCGCGACCACCGGCGAGGAGGGCGCCGGGCAGCAGCGCGCTGAGGAGGTCGTCGCCCGCGCCGCCGAAGCGTACGCTTCGGCCGCCGGCGTCCGAAGTCACCGGTGCGTCGGCGAGACGACCGATCAGCTCGTCGGTCGTCAGCGTCGTGCCATCGGCGAAGCGGAATTGCTCGATAGCACCGCCGGCACCGCCGACGATCCAGAGGTGATCGTCGGCGCCGTAGTCGATCAGCAGCGCGTCGCCGTTCTGCGTCAGACGCAGCGCGTCGACGCTCGCGTCGCGAAAGACGATCGTGTCGTTCCCCGCGCTGTCGGTCAGGGTCTCGCTCAATCCGCTCGCGTCGCGCGGGCTGTCGCCGCTGGCCAGGAGATAGACGTCGTCGCCGGCGTCGCCGACAAGATAGTCGCAGCCGGGGCCGCCGATCAGGGTGTCGTTGCCGGCGTCGCCGAACAGCGCGTCATCGCCGGTACTCCCGTCGAGGAGATCGCCGCCCTCGCCGCCTTGCAGTTTGTCGGCATCCAGCCCGCCCAGCAGGGTGTCGTTACCGTCTTCGCCGAACAGCTCGTCCTCGCCCGTGCCCCCATCGAGGAGATCGGCGCCGTCGCCGCCTTGCAGTTTGTCGGCATCCAGCCCGCCCAGCAGGGTGTCGTTGCCGCCGTTGCCCCACAGCGTGTCCTTGCCGGAACCCCCATCGAGGAAATCGGCGCCGTGATAAGGCGCTGGGGTCTTGCCGTCGTCCCCGCTCAAGGCATCGTCGCCGGCCCCGCCGAGCAGCGTGTCGGCACCGCCGTTGCCCCACAGCGAATCGTTGCCGTCGCCACCGTCCAGTGAGTCCTTGCCGTGCAGGCTGCCGGACAGACCGCTGTCCGGGTCGTCGGGATCATCGAGGTCGTCGCCGCTAAGGGCATCGTCACCAGCAGCCCCGACGAGTTCGTCGTCGCCATCGTCGCCGAAGGCGACGTCATTGTCCGCACCGCCGTCGAGCAAATCGTTGCCGCCGTTGCCGAACAGCCAGTCGTCGCCGGCGCCGCCGAGCAGCAGATCGTTGGCGCCGGGGCCGACGCCGTAAGCCGCCTGCTCGAAGACCGTCTGGACGCGGGTGAGGTTGTCGAACCTTGCCACCTGACGACTTACCGTCCAGCCGTGCATGGCAAAGCCGGCGCGGCCGTCTCCCCAGAGGTTGTCGTCGCCGGCGCCGCCGAGCAGCACGTCTTCTCCGGCGCCGGCAAAGAGCACGTCATCGCCGTCGCCGCCGTCCAGGTAATCGGCGCCGGCGAGGTCCGCACGGGTATCGCCAACCAGGAAATCCTTGCCGGCGCCGCCGAGGAGCAGATCGTCACCGGCGGCGCCCCACGCGCGATCGTCGCCGTCCTCGAGAATGAGGATGTCGTCACCGCCCTCACCCATGGCGACATCGTCACCGGCCCCGGTGTAGATGGTGTCGTCACCCGATCCGTCTGTGCTCTCGTCGAAGATATGGGCGAGATCGTAGGAGTAGTACGTGTCGCCAGTTGACGTCGGCGCCGCCTTTTCGGTAACGGTCCAGTCGCGCCACGGTTCCTCGATAGGCGCCCAGACGTTCCAGTCACCCCAGACCCAGTCGTCGCCGCCACCGGCGACGATGAGGTCGTCGCCATCACCGCCGGCGATCAGGTCGTTGCCGGCACCGGTAAACACCTCGTCGTCGCCGTCTTCGGCATCCACCAGGTCGCCCTGCGCGCCGGAAGCGGCCTGATCGGCGCCGGCAGCGATGAGGTCGGCGGTTTCGCCCTGGGCGTCGCCGTAGAGCTGGTCGTCGTCGGACGATCCATAAACGAAATCTCCACCCTCACCGCCTTCAACGGTGTCCCTGCCCGAACCGGCGCCGAGGTAGTCGCGCCCGGCGCCGCCGAATGCATGTACGCGCCCGGACGTACCGTCGAGGGTCCAAAAGTCGTCATTGCCCTCGCCAAGGTCGACGACGTCGTCGCCACCTCGCTTCCTATAAACATTGTCGTCACCGCCGCCGGTGGCGATCCGGTCGGCAGCGCTACTGTCGTAGACGACGTCGCGACGGCCGACCTCGGCGATGCCTGGGTCGGTGATGACGTTGCCAAGATCGTCGTACCTGATCTGGACGTCGGTGCGGTCGGGGTCGAAGTCGACTGGCGCGAGATCCCCGAGAAGGGTGCGCACGATCGCTGCCGGGTCGTCGGGTTCGGTTTCGTCTGCGGCGTCCAGGGTGAGTGTCAGCTCGCCGTGTTCGCGGTGAGTGGGCGTGCCGTCGGCGTCGGTGAGCTGCGCCCGGAGCGTCAGCGAGTCGTCGCTGTCAAAGTCGTCTCGCGCCCAGAGCGCGAAGGAGACCTGGCGTTCGCCCGCGGGAATGGTGAGCCGGAAGCTGCCGTCGCCGGAAAGGTCGACGCGCTTGCCCCGGTCGAGCACGCTGAAGGTGTCGGCGCTGGCGCCGGCCAGTGTCAGCTTGACCACCTGGCCAGCGTCGCCGGCAAGGAAGGGAAGAAAGAGAGTGAAGCCTCGCGTGTGACCTTCGCGCAGGCTGGCGGTCGCGATCGCATCGGGATCGAGAGCGCCGCCGGCGAAGGGGTTGCGCTTGTCCTGCGTGATGACGAGGGTCTGGCCGGCATCCAGGATGAGGCGTCGGGCGTCCTTGTATTGCGTCGCGACCTCCGCGGCGGCAGCGCTGCCGGAGAGCGCGGAAGCGACTTGCTCGGCGAGGGCCCAGAGGTGTTCGGCGAATCGGCTGACGATCGGCTGTTGATCAGTGAAGGCGGCGATTTCGGGGAATTCAAGGTCGCCGCTGTAGTCGGGGACGTAATCGGGAATCGCGTCAGCGACTGCGCGGGCGACCGTAGTTACCGCTTCCGCCAGTTCGCGCCAAGGTTTGGCGGCCTGGTCGAGCAACCACTCATCGGCCTCCAAGATGTTGCGCGCAATGATTTTGTCGACGGCGATCACGGTCTTGATCAAACGCTCGGCGCCGTCCTTCTTGACCTCCCACTCAAGGCCGGGATAGGCCTTGACCACCACTTCCAACAAGACGCGCTTCCAGTTGTCGGACGCGGCGGCCTCACCAAGCAGCGCTTCCTTGATGACATCCGCATCCACACCCAGTTCGCGCAGGATGGCGAGGTCGACATCACGCAGGCCGCTGGCCGATAGATCGATCATTTCGGCGCCGGTTGCGATCTGCTGCAGACGAGTGGCCGCGTCGATGGGTAGGCCGACGTAGGCGTTGACTGCCGGATCGACCGGCGTCCCTTCGAGCAGGGCGTCAAGGCGCCCGACGTCGGGGCGCTTGTCCTTCTCGGCCAGGGCCTCGATGGCCAGCGCCGACAGCAGGCTGTTGAGCGCCAGAGCCTTCGCCTCATTGGCAACGCCCTTGAGATCGTCGCTTGAAATGTGGCTGGAAAGTTTGGCCAGACCTTTGCTCAACCATCCCCTGGGGGGAGTCACCGGTCCCGCCCCACCCTCGAAAGAAGACAGATCGGAGTGCAGCAAGGCGTCGAGAACCGGCTTGAAGAGGGCGTCGACGTCGCGGCTGCTGGTGGCGCTGTTGAGGGCGACGATCAGGCCGGCGATCGCTCGGTACTTGCCGGAGGTTTCGGTAACGTGCCCTTTGTTGAAGAGGCTGATGATCCTGCCGGGTTCTGACTGCAAGCCCTCGACGGGGAGTGGCTGCCAATCGGTATTGGCGCTGGCCTGGTTGAACAGCCGATGGTCGCCTTTGGCGATCTGCTGGGCAAACGGGCGGTAGAAGCCGGACTCGATGCGGTGCGCATCGACCGGGTTGAGCAGCAGCTTTTCGCCGCTGGTCGGGTCGGTTTGGTCGGAGCGAAAGTCGAGCCGGTACAAATTCCCTGCCCCGGCCAGATGGTTGCCGCCGAGGCGGTTGACGAGGTCGTTGGCCACTTCGTAATGCGCCGCTCGCGCCGGCCGGAAGGCAGCCAGTTGCTCGTCCGTCGCGCCGCCAAGGCGCGTCAGCGCCGCGCCGCCGGCGAGGCCGTTGAAGGTGGTGAGCGTAAGGCGGTCGAGAATGTCTGGATATTTGATCTGGTTCGTCTGCCAGTAGTCGAACGCCGCGTACTCGGCGAGGGCACCGCCGAGTGACTGGCCGGTGAAGTGGATCACCGGCTTTGAGTCGGGCTTGGCGAGGTTCTTCAGTGCGTCCGTTACCTTAAACTTCCCGCTGTTTTCGCTGAGCCCGCTAGTCGCTTCGTCGATGAAATCCCATTGTCCCCATCCCCAGCGGAGGTTCTGCGCCCAATCCTGGAAGTTCGGCCCGTCGGTTCCGGCCATCGCGACGATGAATTCGTTGCGTGTCTCGTGCTTGTAGAGCACGCTCTTGAAGCCGGTTTCTTTAGCTTCGAGCACTGCGGCGACGACGAATCCTGCGTCCGGCAGCGCGTAAGGCAGGGGCGCTTCGCTGGCCTCGGACGAGTCGGGCAGCGGGCCTATCCGGGTGCCTTCACCGACGCTTTCGCTCTTGCCGTAAACGTACGATTGATCGCACGCGACGAGCATTTCCATTGCCAGTGCATTGCGGGTGTCGAGAGGGGTGGTCATGGCGTTTCTCCCTTCTGGCAGAAGTCGATCATATGGGCGGTCACGCAGCCGATATGGCGCGGCGCAGCACGGTCAACCGAACGTGAGGGGTCGGGGAAGCAACGGGAATTCTGGTAAGCGATGCGGCAACCGTTCGGTGAGGTACCGTACTTGTAGAGCGAGAAGCGGCCGATACTCCGTACGCTGCCGTCGTTGCCGAGAATGAAGCTCTCCGGCGTTTGAGTCACCCTTTCTCCAGGCCGCGACCGGCCGGTCATCAGCACGCCGGGGCGGATCGGACGAAAGGAAGCGCTGAGGTAGCCGGTATTCGGGATGGCAATCGCCTGCGTGCTGCCGTCCTGCGACAACCACCAGATCGCCGGCATTATTTCGCTGTTGCCGTGAATTTCGCTGAGCAGGTACTGCTTGCGCCAGGGGGCGTAAAGCACTCTACCCCAATCTTTGGTCAGCAGCGGCAGTTCGCGCGGCGGGCCCTTGCGCGGAGTGTAGAGGAGCGGCTGGTCGAAGCGTCTGCGCTCGAGCACGCCCCAGCCGGCGTGCAGCGGAATGCGCGCGCCAAAACCGCCCGGAGGAGCGATTACCCCGCAAGGGCCCGGAGTCCAACGATTGTCGACCAGTCGGTTGGCGTCAATGTCGGGCTTGGGGCGTTCCTTGCCGAAGGGGCCGGTCCACAGTGTGAGCGGTCCGATCCACAACGGCGTAATCTTGGCCGGCGGAGGCGCTTCCTTGTCCGGCAGCTCGAGAAAGGCAGACACGCCCTCTTCGACACAGAAATCGTGGAGACGGCGACGAAACAGTCTGACCTCGTTGGTCCGCGTATCCCAGACGTAGTGCCCCACCCGCATGTCCGTCTCGCGCCCATCGGCGCGTCGCTGGCTGAGGGTTTTCTTTTCCCAGCCGGGGTCGTAGCTGCCGGGCTCGTAACCCATGAAGACGACGCGATCGTTGTCCAGCCACCAGAGGTGTTCTTTGTCGGCGATCGGGAAGGCGGAATCGAGGACGGGATAGCGCACCTGCGGATACGTCGGAATCGGGCCTTTCGGCTGCGCGGGCGGCGGGGGCGGCGACTTGCCGAGCAGCGCCGACCACGGGTGCGTGAACCAATTGGCGGTCCCCGGGCGGAGGTTGGACGGCTTGTCCGTCTGCGCAGCATCCGGCGTCGCCGCTTGCCCCGCCCCGACGTAGCCGGGAAGCGAAGCGGTCAGCGCGAGCAGCAGGAGCAGCCGGCTGGAGCGGCGGCATGCCGACGACAGGAGTGTTCTCTGGGCTGCACTCATCGACTTTCCTTCCCCTTTGCGCTCGGTGTGCAAGACGGTGAAGCGGTGACAATGGCGGCCGACCCCGGGGTGAACCGGACGCCGTCCCGGGTCGACGCGGGCACTCCATGCCGGTGATTTTTAGTGGCAGTATATACAGTATCAATGAGGCGAAAGCGCTGTCAACAGGACTTCGCCGGTGGGTCGCAGGGACGACGCCGCGTTCGTGCCGCCGACCGTACTCACTGCCGGTGCTGCACGACCGTAGCGCCGGATGCGCCTGGCGTGACACGGAAAGTGACTACCTCATCGACCCGCAGACCGGCCGGCACCTGGTGGGTAATGAAGATCATCGTCACCCTCCCCTTCAGCTTGTTGATCGTCCTCGCGAAATGTTCGGCCGTTTGCACATCGAGGTTGGACACCGCTTCGTCGAAAATCAGGATGCGCGGGCGCTTGAGCAGCGCCCGGGCGATGGCGATGCGTTGCCGCTGCCCGCCGGAAAGCCCGGTGCCGCGTTCGCCGATCTCGGTCTGATAGCCTCCCGGCAACTGTTCGATCACCTCGTGGATCTCGGCGGCCTTGCAGGCCGCAATGACTTCTTCGAAACCGGCATGTGGGTGCGCCATGAGCAGATTGTCGTAAAGCGTACCGGCGAACAGCACGGTCTCCTGCGGCACCACGCCGAAAGTCGCTCTCAGTTCGTTGGCGGCGAGATGGCGGATCTCCTTGCCGTCGAGCGTGATACGACCTTCGGCTGGCTGATAGAAGCCGAGCAGCAGCTTCGCCAGCGTGCTCTTGCCACAACCCGATGGGCCGGTGACAACGGTGAGGTGGCCCGGTGTGAAGGCCAGGTCGAGATTCCTGTACAGCCAGGGGTGCTGTTCAGAGTAGCGGAAGGCGAGATTGTCGATGGTCAGCAGACCGTCGTCCAGCTTCTGGCGGTGCGGGACAACCGTGTGCGGCTCGCGCGGCGTGTCGAGGATGTCGCCGAGCCGCTGTACGGCGATGCTGGCTTGATGGAACTCCTGCCACAGACCGACGATGCGCAGCAGAGGTTGGCTCATGCGGCTGGCGAACATCTGGAAGGCGACCAGCATGCCGACGGTAAAGCCGTCGTTGCGCATGATCAGTAGCGCGCCGGTGATCAGGATGGCGAGCGTCATCAACTGTTCGAGTCCGTTGGCCACCACGTTGTAGGTGTTGCCAACCTGTTTGGTCGCAAAACCGGCAGCGAGGTACTGGGCCAGGTGGTCGCCGTACCTGCGGTCGATGTCGGCCTCCATCTGCAGCGACTTGACGGTCGCCATTCCGGCCACGTACTCGGTCAGGAACGCCTGGTTGCGGGCGCCGAGCAGGAACTGCCGGTTGAGTCTTTGGCGCAACAGCGGCGCGACGAGGAGGCTGATGGTGGCGATCATCCCGAGCAGGAAAACAGCGATCAGCGAAAGCTGCCAGCTGTAAGCGAACATCACCGCCAGGAAAATCAGCAGAAAGGGAAGATCGAGGAGCAAGGTGACGGCCGCGCCGGAGACGAACTCGCGAATGGTTTCGATCCCCTGCAGACGGGCGACCAAGGTGCCGGTCGGGCGTTGTTCGAACCAGGGAAGCGGCAGTCGCAGCAGGTGCCGGAAGACCTCGCTGCCGAGCACGGCATCGATCCGGCTCCCGGTGTGCAGGACGAGATACTGGCGCAACCAGGTCATGCTGCCGGCAAATAACATGAACATCAGCAGTGCCACACCAAGAACGACCAGCGTGCCATGTGTCTGGTGGACGACGACCTTGTCGATGATTGCCTGGGTGATCAGCGGCGTCGCCAGTCCGACAAGCTGGATCGTCAGGCTGGCTGCCAGGACGTCGCGCCAGATCGACCGGTGCTTGAGGATCTCGGGAACGAACCAGGCGAAACCGAAGGGCTTGCGCTCGCTGATGAGATTCTCGAAGTCGGCCGTCTCCGCGTGCGTGGAGCGTGTGTCTCTGGCCAGCAGAACGAGTTCCGCCTCGAGCTGCTGGTGCGCTTCAGCAATCGACAGCGTTTCCGGATTCTGCGTGCCGGCGGCGAAGCAGAGCAGCGACTGGCCGTCGGTGCTGACGATGAGTAGCGGCTGGCAGGCCGCTTGGCGCCCTTCGGGGACAGCCGCAGCGCGCAAAAAGCCGACCGCCGGCAGCGGCAGTTTCCGCCACTCGACTTCCGCCAGCGCCACGACGCCGGTCGTGAACCCGAGCGCGCGCGCTGCTTCGTGCAAGGTGGCAAGCGTGTAGGGCGGCGGGAACTCATGTTCGACGAGGCTCGCCTCGAACGGCAGGCGGTACAGGGCGCTGAGGCTGCCCAGAAGCCAGATGACATCCTCGCGCCTCATTCCCGCCAGTCGAGACATCATCGTCGAGCTTCTGTTCCGCCGTTAGGATGCGGGGACTTTACTGGCCAGATAATCAGCGGTCAAGAGACGTTTCCCGGAGTTTCCGGAGACCTTGACGATGTTTGATGAACGGCATCCAGAAGCGCGAGCCGGCGCTTCTATGCGCTCCCCTCGCCTCGCCTCACCTCACCAATTGGTGTCGGCAACGGACTAAAGGCCTTCCAGCACGATCATCGTCCTGCGGGCTGACTTCTTGCTGATTTGCAGAACCTCCTGGTACTCCGCTGAATCGTAAAAGCGGTTGGCCGTCTCCGCGTCAGGGAATCGTATCAACACGAGGCGTGAAGGTGTCCAGAGGTCGGTCTCTTTGAGCGTCATGTTACCGCCACGCGCCAAGTACTCGCCGCCATACTGCTCGACCAGCGGTTTGGCCCGCAGCTTGTACTGTTCGTACCGCTCGGGGTTGTCGAGCAGAGTATCCACGACCAAATAGGCTGCCATCGGTTTCTCCAACGGGCTGGTGAAGGCTGCAGTCTATCGGCTTCTGGCCGTCGGCAACAAGGCTACCAGGAAGCAGCGCTTCACCACCGCTATCACCGCTATCACCGCTATCACCGCTACCAGTCCTGAGCGGCCGCATGACGCCGGCGACCGGCCTGCCCACGCTCACGCAGTCGCCCACATTGCCGACAACAACTCCGCCTGCATCAGGACGGTCTTCACCGCCTCGTCCTGCAAGTCCGGTGGATAGCCGTACTTGTTCAGAATACGTTTCACCATCACGCGGATTCTCGCCCGCGCGCCTTCACGCAGGGTCCAGTCGATCGTCACGCTCTTGCGGACCTGGGTGATCAGCTCGCTGGCAATGACCTTGAGCTTGTCGTCGCCCATCGCCTTCACGGCGGATTCGTTCGCGGCAAGCGCGTCGTAGAAGGCGATCTCGTCGTCGGTCAGGCCCATGTCCTCGCCGCGCCGGGTGGCGGCGTCCATGTCTTTCGCCAGCTTGATGAGTTCCTCGATGACTTCCATCGTGCTGATGGCGCGGTTGTGGTAGGCGTTGAGCGTCTTTTTGAGCTTCTCGGCGAAGGACTGGCTCTGCACGAGGTTCTTCTTCGAGCGCTACTTCAACTCGTCCTTGAGCAGCTTCTCCAGCAGTTCGGCGGCGACGTTCTTGTGCTTGAGGCCGCGCACTTCGGCGAGGAACTGCGGGCTGAGAATGCCGATGTCGGGCTTCTTCAAACCGGCGGCGGTGAAGACGTCGATGATCTCGCCGTCGGTGGTGATCGCTTTGGAAACGAGCTGGCGGATCGCCGCGTCGATCTGCTCCGGTGACTTGCGATTCTCGCCGGATTTCTTGTTGAGCGCGGCTTGCAGGGCCTGGAAAAACGAAACGTCGTCGCGGATCGCGCTCGCTTCATCGGTGGCGGAGCAGAGGGCAAACGCTTGCCAGAGTTCCATGACCACCTGCACCCAGCGCTTCTTGCCGTCCTCCTGTTCGAGGAGGTGTTCCTGTCCGGCGGGGATGAGTTGCAGGCGCTCGGTCGGCGTGCCGGTCGTCCATTGCTCCCACTTGAAGCCGTGCAGCATGGCGCAGGCGACGCCATGTTTCTCGTGCATCACGGCGATGGCCTGCTTCGTGTCGTGGGTCGGGTCGCCGTGGCCACCGCTCTCGGTGTAGGTGGCAAGCGCCCGCTTGAGCTGATCGGCGAGGCCGAGGTAATCGACGATCAGGCCACCCGGCTTGTCCTTGAACACGCGGTTCACACGAGCGATGGCCTGCATCAGGCCGTGGCCCTGGATCGGCTTGTCGGCATACATCGTGTGCAGGCAGGGGGCGTCGAATCCGGTCAGCCACATGTCGCGCACGATGACGATCCTGAACGGGTCTTTGGCATCCTTGAAGCGATTCGCCAGCTTGCGGCGTTTCTCCTTGTTGCCGATGTGGCGCTGCCAGCCGGAGCCGTCTTCGGCGCTGCCGGTCATTACCACTTTCAGCGTCTCCGCCTCCCACTCAGGCCGCAGCGTGATCAATGCGTTGAAGAGATCCACGCAGATGCGGCGGCTCATGCAGACGATCATCGCCTTGCCGTCCAGCGCCTCCACGCGCTTCTCGAAATGCGTCACCAGATCGGCGGCGATGAGCGCGATGCGTTTCGAGTCGCCGACCAGCGCTTCCAGCGCGGCCCACTTGCTTTTCAGCTTCTCCTTCTTCGTCAGCTCCTCGCCTTCGGTGATTTCCTCGAACTCGGCATCGAGCTTCGGCAGCTCGGCGGCGTTCAGCGCCAGCTTGGCGATGCGGCTCTCGTAATAGATCGGCTTCGTCGCCTCATCGGCCACGGCGCGCTGGATGTCGTAGATGGAGATGTAATCGCCGAACACCGTCCGCGTGTTGGCGTCGGTCTTCTCGATGGGCGTGCCGGTGAAGCCGATGAACGATGCGTTCGGCAAGGCATCGCGCAGGTTGCTGGCGAAGCCGTAGGACATCTCGCCCTTCTCGTTCACGCGCCCGCCGAAGCCGTAGTGCGAGCGGTGCGCTTCATCGGCGATGACCACGATGTTCCGGCGCCCGCTGAGCGCCGCCATGCGTGCCACCCCCGGGCCGCCGCCCTCGGGCATGAACTTGTGGATCGTCGTAAACACCACACCGCCGCTCGCCCGCTTGAGCAGTTCCGCCAGATGCTCGCGGCTCTCCGCCTGCATCGGCATCTGGCCAAGCATGTCGTGGCAGCGCTGGAACTGGCCGAAAAGCTGGTCGTCGAGATCGTTGCGGTCGGTCAGCACCACCAGCGTCGGGTTCTGCATCGCAGGTTCGCGAATCACCCGCGCGGCGAAGAACAGAATGGTGAAACTCTTGCCGCTGCCCTGCGTGTGCCAGACCACGCCCGCGCGACGGTCGCCCGGCTTGCCGCCGTGCATCCGACCGGCCCAATTGCGGCCGGTGTCCTGGCGCAGCACGCCCGCGTCGTTCATGCTTTCCTGTCTACCACTCGCACGCACCGTTTCCTCCACCGCCGCATTCACCGCGTGGAACTGATGGTAGCCCGCGATGATCTTGAGCAGCGCGCCCGTGTCCGTGTCTTCCTCGAAGGCGATGAAATGCTGGAGCAGATCGAGGAAGCGTTGCCGGCCGAACACCCCGCGCACCAGCGTCACCAGTTCCAGCGCGGTCTTCGGTGCATCGCCCTCGCCATCAATCGTGCGCCAGACCTTGAACCACTCCTGGTACGCCGTCAGCGAACCGATGCGCGCCTGCAATCCGTCGCTCACCACCAACGCCGCGTTGTAGTGCAGCAGGCTCGGCACCTCCGCCTTGTAGGTCTGGATCTGCGCGTAGGCGCTCCAGATCGTCGCGTCCTCGTCGGCGGCGTTCTTCAGTTCGATCAACGCCAGCGGCAGGCCGTTCACGAAGACCACCACATCAGGCCGGCGGTTGTGCTGCGCCTCGATCACGGTGAACTGGTTCACCACCAGCCAGTCGTTCGCCCGCACGTCGGCGAAATCCAGCAGCCGCGCCTTGTCGCCCTTGATCGAGCCATCGGGCCGCTGGTACTCCACATCGACGCCATCACGCAGCATCCGGTGGAAGGCGCGGTTGGTCTGTACCAGCGAGCCGTTCGCCACCCGCAGCACCTTGCGCAAGGACTCCTCCCGCGCCTCGTCGGGGATCGCCGGGTCGATCCGCCGCAGGGCCGCGCGCAGGCGCCCAACCAGCACCACCTCGGCAAACGAATCGCGCTCCGCCGCCGCTTCACCCGGTGCGATCTGCGGCCCGTGTCCGACCGCGTAGCCCAGTTCGCCGAACCAGGTCAGGGCGGCGTCTTCGACGGTGGATTCGTTGAGAGCGCTCATGGCTCGTCACTCTTCTCCGGCAACTGCTTGATCAGCAGATCAAAATCCGACTCGAACAGCCTGTCCTGGACGATACGGTATTTCTCGAATTCGCTCTCGGCATGGGCTTTGGCCAATTCCGCCGTCACTTTTCCAGCATCACGAAGGATTTCTCGATCCCAGAGTTGGAGGAAGCCGCTCAAGCGCTTTTCCCAGTCTTCCATTGTCATCGGAATTTTTCGCAAGGCCTGCATTTCGGCCATGTCGAGATAGGCGGAGACGATGCGCTGCATCTGCCCCAGCTCGAATTCCGAGAGGTAGTTCTTGGCGATGGATACGTCGTAGCGATGGATTTTCCCTTTGGGCACGTCTTCCCAACTCGTGAGGCCCATGTGTTGCCTTTCGTGGTTTGCTCGATCCACGATCAGTTCGGCCGCCGTTTGGCCGTGCACGGCGTAGTGCATCTTGTTTTGAACTGCGGCAAAGAAGCGCTTCGTCGCTGTTGCGGAAGAGTCGTAATCCAACGCGGTCGCATAGATGTCGGTGATCTTCTGATAGAACTTGCGCTCGCTCAGACGGATTTCCCGAATCTTTTCGAGTTGGCGCTCGAAGAACTCGTCCGTAATGTGACCGCCATGCTTGAGGCGTTCCGCATCCATGGTCCAGCCCTGGATGGTGTAGTCCTTGACGATCTGGTTGGCCCACTTTCGAAACTGGACCGCGCGTTCGTTCTCGATCTTGAAGCCGATGGCGATGATCGCTTGCAGGCTGTAATGCTTCGTCTCATAGCGCTTGCCGTCGGTGGCAGTACTTAAGTACTGCTTAACAACTGAAGATTCCTCAAGTTCGTTGTCGCTGAAGATGCGCTTCAGGTGTTGGTTGATGGCAGGGACAGAGACATCGTAAAGCGCGGCCATCATCTTCTGCGTCAGCCAGATGTTTTCATCCTCATAACGCATCTCGACGCTGGCCTCCGAGTTGCCGACGGCAGCCACAAGGGTGAGGTATTCGGCCGCCGACGAGCGCACGAGCGAGACCTCGGTCTTCTTCTTGGCGCGACCGCCGGCAGTGGGCTTGTCTTTGCTCATGGCTTTGCTCCCCTTGGACTTGCGCTATCCGGTAACTCCGGACAACTGCCCACGCTCAACTCTCCGGAAAGCAGCTTCGGCAGCAGGGTGTCGCGCAGTGTGGCGAGGGTGCGGGATTGGTTGGCGTTAGCTTTAATTTCCGTCATCAGCGGCGCGGTGAGTTCGTCGAAGCGACACGCGATTGCCGGCGGCGGGACGGCGATGAGGAAACTTTTGAAGCATTCCGACGGGACACGCTGGCGCCCACTGGTGCCGGTCATGTTGTGGATGGCGTGGGTGCGCAGTGGGTCGGAGCGGGCGAGCAGGTAGCCGAACTGCGGCGGAAGCGGCGGCTTTGGCGCGAGGACGATGTATTCGGTGGAACCCCAGCCGACTTGGCCTTCTTCCAGAAAATCCACGTAACCGGTTTTGCCGTTCTCCAGGCAAGGAGTGATGCGCGCGAGGAGTGTGTCACCGTTTTGAAACTTGGTGCCAGAGCTGAACTCACGGTCAACCACTTCGTCTGCACTGTGGCCCTGCGTGGGCAGATTTTTCATATCGAGGTAGGGCGCGATGGTTCCAGTCCTCAAGGTGCGGCGTGGATTCACCTCGACGACTTCGGATAGAGACTTGGCGGACCACCCTTTGGGAATGTGGCCGAGCGGGGAGCCTTCCAGATGGTCAGGAAAGAGCGCGGCGGTGGCGGAGTCGAGGCCGGCGGGTTGGCGGCCGTCGAGTTTGGCGCGGACGGGGTGGATATCCACGAACCAGCTCTGGAACAGCGCCCGCGCCATCGCCTCCAGCGTCGCGTTCATCCGCCGGTTCAACTCGATCTTGTCGTCCAGCGCCCCAAGCACCTCCGCGATGGCTTTTTGCTCGGCGAGGGGTGGGAGTTGAACCGCCTTCCCCTTCAGAGTGCCAGTGACAAGCCTGCCGGTTCCATGTCCGGCGTGGTCCACCGAAGCCAACAAGTCCGGCTTGTGAGCGAGCAACCAATAGGCGAGGAACGCGCCGTCCACGTTCTTCGCGGGGTGAAGTGCCTTGATGTCCTGATTGAAAGCCATCTCCCGCGTCACCATGCAAATCGGCACGTCGTTGTGCAGGGTCATGCCGCGCACCAGCAGCAGAATCGTTCCAGCCGGGACAACCTTTCCGCCCTTACCCACTGCGAGAGGCGACATGTGGTCCTCTGCGTCGTGAAGGCGAAACGACTTCATGTCTTTGGCGCTGACCCAAGGAATCGGGCCTGACCAGTATGCATCGTTGCCTTTGAATGGCGTACCGCCTGAAAGCCAGTCAGCGCAGTCGCCAAGCGTAGTTTCTTCCCACTCACTCGCCATAACCCAGCCCCCGCAAGGCTTGCGGCACGAGCAAGCAAATTCAGTCTACCCGCAAAAGTCGGCGCTGACGGTACCGCGGCGGCATCTTCTGCCAGTCGTGTTCCCTGCCTGCTCCACTCACCCATGCCCGCCCCCCACATCCCCGCTCAATTCCGCCTCGATCTCCTCGATGGTCGGCAGGCTCCCTTGGAGTTCGCGGGGTAGCGCGCGCGTCAGTTGGGTTTCCCATTCGGCGACGCTGATCGGCCGGGCGCTGCCACCCAGGGCGTATTCCACCAAGACTCGATTCTTTTCGCGCACCAGCAGCAGGCCCAGGGTGGGTTTGTCGTCGGGATGCGCCAGCAGGCGATCCACAGCGGTCATATACATGCCAAGTTGCGCGCCGTCGCCGGGCTCGAATTTGCGCGCCTTGAGTTCGATGACGATGTAGCTGCGCAGTTTGAGGTGATAAAAAAGCAGGTCGAGGTAGAAGTCGTCGTCGCCCAGTTCCAGATGCACTTGCCGTCCGACGAAGGCGAAACCCTGGCCGAGTTCGAGCAGGAATTTCTGGATGTGGTCCAGCAGGCCTTGCTCAAGATGCTTTTCCCGACGCGGTGCATCGGTGCCGAGAAAGTCGAACAGGTAAGGGTCTTTGAAGACTTGCGCCGCCATGTCCGAGTCTTCCGGCGGCAGGGTGGCGGGGAAGTTGTTCTGCGCCTTGCCATGGCGCAGGCGGGCGCGGGTTTCGATCTGCATGGCCAGAATGTTGCGCGACCAGCCGTGCTCGACGGTTCGGGCGGCGTACCAGAGGCGATCTTCGGGAGTGTCCAGTTTTTCCAGCAGGGTGATGTTTTGCCCCCAGGTCAGTTGTGCAACGACCCGTTGCACAAGATCCAGATCTGGCCAGGCGGTGGCGAAGGCACGCATGTATTTGAGGCTGCGTGGCGAAAAACCCTGCATGTCGGGGAAAGCGTCGCGCAGATCGGCAGCCAGACGGTCGACGACGCGTGTGCCGTAACCCTGCGCGGCCTGCTTGGCGATGATGCTCTGGCCGATGTCCCAATACAGCAGCAGCATGGCGCTGTTGCTGGCCAGCACGATGCGCAGACGTTCCCGGCGAATCCGGGTCTTGATGTCGGTCAACCAGTCGGCGTAGCCGGCCGGCATTTCAACGATGCCGGGCGCTGCCGGGAACATGGCGCTGCGGTCGGTGCGACCGCGCTGCTTGCGCTCGGTCGCTTGGGGGCGCAGGGCGGGTGTGCCCGCTTTCTTGCTAGAGACCATAGCCCAGCTTTTCCATGTTCGCCTTGATCGCCGATTCCAGTTTCGCCGACTCGGCGAACTGGGCGTGCAGTTCGGCGACGAGGCGCGGCATCTTTTCCGCGAAGGGTTCGCCGTCGTCCTCGACTTCCTCGGCGCCGACGTAGCGGCCGGGCGTGAGCACAAAGCCGTGCCCGGCGATCTCGGCGGTGGTGGCGGACTTGCAGAAGCCGGCGAGGTCTTCGTAGGCAGTTGCCCCCTCACCCCGGCCCTCACCCGCGCGGGGAGAGTGAGACACACGGTCGCCGCGCCAGGCGTGGTAGGTGGTAACGATCTTCTGCAGGTCGGCGTCGGTCAGCTCGCGGTGCACGCGGTCGATCAGGGTGCCGAGTTTGCGGGCGTCGATGAAGAGGGTCTGCTTGCGGCGTTCCCTGAAATGCCGCTTGGCCTCGGCGGCTTTGCTCTTCGTCAGGAACCAGAGGCAGACCGGAATCTGCGTGCTGTAGAAGAGCTGGCCGGGCAACGCGACCATGCAGTCCACGAGGTCGGCTTCGATGAGTTGTTGCCGGATGTCGCCTTCGCCCGACTGGTTCGAAGACATGCTGCCGTTGGCCAATACAAAACCCGCGAAGCCAGCCGGCGCGAGGTGGTGGATGAAGTGCTGCACCCAGGCGAAGTTGGCGTTGCCCTTGGGCGGCACGCCGAACTGCCAGCGCACGTCGTCGTCTTTACGGAACCAGTCGGAGTCGTTGAACGGCGGGTTGGCGAGAACGTAGTCGGCGCGCAGGTCGGGATGCAGGTCGCGGCGGAAGGTGTCGGCATTCTCAACGCCGAAGTCGGCCTCGATGCCGCGCAGCGCCAGGTTCATGATCGCCAGCCGCCGCGTGGTCGGGTTGCTCTCCTGGCCGTAGATGCTGATGTCGCCGAGCTGGCCGCCGTGGGCTTCGACGAACTTTTCCGACTGCACGAACATTCCGCCGGAGCCGCAACACGGGTCGTAGATGCGGCCTTTGTAGGGGGCGAGCATCTCGACGAGGACGCGCACGACGCAGGACGGCGTGTAGAACTGGCCGCCGTTCTTGCCCTCGGCGCTGGCGAACTGGGTGAGGAAGTATTCGAAGACGCGGCCCAACAAATCCTTGGAGCGGCTGGCGACATCGGCGAGCTGGATGGAGCCGATGAGGTCGATGAGTTCGCCGAGGCGGTGTTTGTCGAGGTCGGCGCGGCCGTAGTTCTTGTTGAGCGCGCCTTTGAGGCGGGGGTTGTCGCGCTCCAGCGCCACCATGGCGTCGTCCACGTCCTTGCCGATGCTGGGGAGCTTGGCGCGGGACTGGATCTGCGCCCATCGGGCGTCCACCGGCACCCAGAAGACGTTGGCGGCGAGGTATTCGTCCTCGTCCTCGGGGTTGGCGCCTTCGTAGTCGCCGCTTTTGGCCACTGAGCCGGCGACGAGCCTGGCGTGGTGTTCGTCGAAAGTGTCGGAGATATATTTGAGGAAGATCAGGCCGAGGACGACGTGCTTGTATTCCGCCGCGTCCATGTTGTTGCGCAGCTTGTCGGCGGCGAGCCAGAGTTTGGCTTCGAAGCCGAGGTTGGCGCTGGAGTCGTTTTTTCTGGCCGGCGTTTTCGCCATCAGATTGCCTTTGGCATGGAGGAGGTTCTCATGGGCACTGTAAGTACAATGTCCTCTGCATTTTAGCCGATCCAAATACATGGGCGATGCTGGACCGCCTGTGACCCCGGCACGCCACGCGGCGGGAGCGGTCGTAGGCCTGGAAAGTCAGCCGCTGTGCTGCTACGTCGGCGGCCACGTGCTCGTCGAATCGCTCATCGGCGGCGCCGGTGGCTACCGCCGCCAGCGACACTACGACCGAGGTGGCGCCGGCGCCGCCAGAATCGGGCACAATGGCGCTCTTTCCCCAGCCGCACCGTGCGCGGCAGAAAGCCCGTGCATGTCGCACCGTCGTGCCGTTGCCCTGATGATCCTCGTCGCCCTGTTGTGGAGCATCGCCGGAGTGGTCTCCCGCTACCTGGAGAGCGCCGGCAGCTTCGAAGTCACCTTCTGGCGGAGCCTGTTCAACACCCTGGCGCTGAGCGTAGCCCTGCTCGCCATGCGTGGGCCCGCGCTCTGGCGAGGATTGGCGCAGGCATCCTGGCCGCTCTGGTTCTCAGGCTTCTGCTGGTCTGTGATGTTCACCGCCTTCATGCTGGCGATCACGCTTACCACCGTCGCCAACGTCCTGGTGACTATGGCGATCGGGCCCTTGATCACCGCGTTGTTCACCCGACTGTTCCTCAATCACCGCCTGCCGGCGAGAACCTGGATGGCCATCGCGCTCGCCGGCGTGGGCATTGGCTGGATGTTCTGGCAGGAGGCGCACAGCGGACTGTCGCTGGCCGGCACCTCCGTTGCCCTGGCCGTGCCGCTTGCCGCCGCACTCAACTTCACGACCTTGCAGCACGTCGGTCACCGCCAGGTCGACGGCGACACCGCCACTCGACAGGACATGTTGCCAGCCGTTCTCATCGGCGCACTTCTGTCCTCGGCGTTCACCCTGCCGCTCGCGTATCCATTCCGGGCGTCGGCGCACGACATCGGCCTGCTGGCCATGCTCGGCGTCGTTCAACTGGCGATTCCGTGCCTGCTGCTCGTGCGCCTGTCGCGCGTCCTGGCGGCGCCGGAGATCGCCCTGCTCGGGCTGCTCGAAGTCGTCTTCGGAGTGGCCTGGGCATGGCTCGGAGCCGGTGAGCAGCCGGGCGCCAGCACCCTGACCGGCGGCGCCCTCGTCCTCGGGGCGCTTATTGCCAACGAGGCGTTGGCGCTGCGCGCTCGCGAGGCAGGTGGCTCAGACCGTGACCGTCGCGGCCGCTTGCCAGGCCAAGGCGCGGACCTGGTCGGGAAGATCCCTTGACACGCGCTTATTCGATGGCGAACAGGGTCAGCCGCATCGCCCTGCTGCGGACGTCCAGCAGTTTCCCGTAATCCTCGCTGCCGGCCCAGCGAGCCGAGTCTTCCAGCGTCGGAAATTCAAGCTCGACAAAGGAATCGAAGGCGTTGCAGGCGAGTTCGTTCCAGTAGCACTGGACCACGACGCATCGCTGTCCGCCAGGCCGTGATCACACGCCGACGGGCCGCCGGAACCCATCATCGATCCATGCGCTGGCGCTGGCCATGTTCAGTTTGAATCCGGGCGACACGCGTACCTGCGCCAGTTGCTCGCCGTTTGCGTCGGCTGCCGCCAGCAGGGCATGCGGATCGTCCTCGTCGGGGACGATGTCGAGCGTGACACTGAGCCGTCCGCAGGGCGCGGCAACCGTGACGCTCTTGTGCAGCGTCGCCCGCAACTGTTGCTCATGACGGCGGAGAACCTCCGCGGCGGTCTTGACCAGGGTGTTGAACGCCGCGGCGTCAAGCGGCTTGGGGTTCCGCTTGTCTCGCCCCATTGTCCAGGGACCGACCAGCGCGGGCTCGGGTTCGCCGTCCTTGATCATCGCCACGGCCCATCCTTCGTCGTCTTCGTTCTTGATGATGCGGGCCGTCCAGCCATTGTGGCGCCACAATCGCGGCTCATGCAGCACCTCGGTCAAGTCGGCTTCGGCCGGCTCATCGCTGGCGCCAGATGTCATGGCCGGCTCCTCTCGCGCCTATTTCTTGCTGGTTTCCGCACCCGGGCTGGCGCCGCTCGCAGGCTCCGACTCAGCGGCTTGCGGAGCGTCGCCAAGAATGCTCTTGAGCGGGCAGATCTTGAAGGCGGGGCATTTCTGGCAGCCAGCGACGATGGCAATGGGACAAAGCGTCATGGGAATCTCTCCTGACAAAAAAGCCTAGTATGGGCGCAATCGGGGCGGAAAAATAGGCGGCTGTACCTACGGAATGAACGACCACTCGATCTGGTCGCTGCGCGCAATACCTGCCGTCATCGCGCGGCACAGCCCGACGAACTCGCGCATTCCCGCCGTCTGGAACTTGCGCCTGTGCCAAACGAAGTGAAAATGCCGCCGCAGATCGAGTTCAGGAGTTTCGATGGCCACCAGACTGCCGCGCCGGAACGCTTCGCGCAATGCCAGCCGCGAGATGCAGCCGATGCCGAGACCGAACTCGACAGCGCGCTTGATTGCCTCGGTGTGCTCGAGTTCAAGCCGCACCTTGAGCGGCCAATGGTGATGGCGCAGCGCCCGATCGAGAGTCTCGCGCGTGCCCGAGCCGGTTTCACGCACAATCCACGATTCTTCGGCCAGCTCGGCCAGCGTCGCCGAACGTTTGCTGGCCAGCGCATGCCCGGGCGCGGCAAAGACCACCAGTTCGTCCTCCACCCATGGCTCGACGACCAGTTCCGGGTGATGGCAACTCCCTTCGATCAAGCCGAGATCGAGCTCGTGGCGGGCCAGTTGCTCGGTGATCGTCATCGTGTTGTGAACCGTCAGGTGCAAGGTGCTCTCAGGGTGGCGCTTGAGGAAGTCGGCGACGATCAGCGTTGCCAGGTAGTTGCCGATGGTCAGGGTCGCACCGATCGTCAGCTTGCCGTAGCCGGCGCGACCCTCGAGCATGCTCTCGATGGCCACCGCCCGCTCGATCAGCTCGATCGCCTGCGGCAGCAGCGTCTGACCGAGCTCGTTAAGGCGCAACGTCTTGCCAAAACGATCGAACAACTGGGTGTCGTACTGGCGCTCGAACTCGGCCAGCGCCATGCTGGTCGCCGATTGCGACAACGACAGTTCCGCGGCAGCCCGCGAAACGCTCTCGTGCCGCGCCACCGCAACGAACACTCCGATTTGCCGCAGGGAGTATCTCATATCAGCGAAATAGATATCGTTTATCTAAAAAATCGGTTTTACAAATATGGTACGACAAAATATCCTCTTTCCGGTCAAACACACGAAATGGCCAAGACGATGAGCAACTTCTCCGCCCAACGCGTCCTCTCCGTCCACCACTGGAGCGAGACGCTGTTCAGTTTCCGCACGACTCGCGACCCGGCCCTGCGCTTCCTCAACGGCCAATTCGTGATGGTCGGCCTACCCCAGGAGGGGCGTCCGCTGACTCGCGCCTACAGTATCGCGAGTGCCAACCACGACGAGTATCTCGAGTTCTTCAGCATCAAGGTGCCCAACGGACCGCTGACCTCGAAGCTGCAGCACCTGTCCGTAGGCGACGAGATCGTCGTCAGCCGCAAGCCTACGGGAACTCTCGTGCTGCGCGACCTGCGTCCCGGCCGTCATCTCTACATGCTGTCGACCGGCACCGGTCTGGCGCCGTTCATCAGCCTGATCCAGGATCCGGAGACCTATGAACGCTTTGAAAAAGTGATACTGATCCACGGCGTGCGCTGGGTGAAGGATCTCGCCTACAGCGAGTTCATTACACAGGAGCTTCCCGGCCACGAGTTCTTCGCCGACCTCGTCCGCGACAAGCTGATCTACTACCCGACGGTGACCCGCGAACCCTTCGAGCACCGCGGGCGGATCACCGAACTGGTCGACAGCGGCCGGCTGTTTGCCGACATCGGCCTGCCAGCACTCGACCCGACTGACGACCGCGCCATGGTCTGCGGCAGCCCCGCCATGATCAAGGATTGCTGCACCCTCCTCGACCGGCGCGGCTTCCAGGTCTCTCCCTACATCGGCGCCCAGGGCGACTACGTGATCGAACGAGCTTTCGTGGACAAGTAGGCCAGACAAGTCAAGAGCGGCCGGCAGATCGCCGCTTGCAGTACCATTAACGCATCGCGAGGGCTCCGACAGAACAGCGCGTCGGGCCGGATTGCGGCTGAATGCGAGTGGACTGGGGAGATGATGACTGTCTTTGCGCGGAGTGCAACGATGGCGCTGGGGTTGGCAGCGTCCTTTCCCATAGCCGGCGAGCCTGTCGGCCAACGCTCTGCGCAACAGCTCGTGGTTGACGCGGGGGTGATCGTCAGACAGGTGGAGGACGCCAAGCGCCTGGCCCCCTGCATCAGAGACAGCGATCGCGGCGGCCTGCTGACGAACGCAGAGCGCTGGATTGCCGCGGCCCGGGCATCTCCACACAAGGACGATCGGCAGGTCGTCGAGCGGATCTCGGCCCTGCGCAGCCTGACGCGTGAGATGGTCGCCAAGCCCGAGTTGCTCGCTGTCCCCGGCAGGCCGCATCGACGCGCAAAGATCGCCACCAGACACCTCGCCCGGTCCGGCAACGCAACTGGGCAAGCATGCAGGAGAGTTCGCCAACGAGTCGCCGGAAGGCCTCTTCCTCGGCGATTCGGCCGGCCGCGAAGCCACGACCAGCAGTTACAGCACCATCGCCGGCCACGCTGCGGGGTACCGCGTCAAGGCATCCCCGAACGTGGTCCTGCTCGGCAGATCGGCTGGGGAGTCACTCGCCGGCGCACCGTCTGCGGTAGCCGTCGGCAGCAGTGCCGGACGCCACGCGAAGACTGCCGATCACACCGTATTCATCGGTGGCTCAGCGGGCTACGCCGCTGACACGGTCGACCACAGCATCTTTCTTGGCTATGCCGCGGGGCGATCGATCAGGGACAACAAGCAGAGCGTCATCGCCGGCTATGCTGCGGGCGAGCGTGCGCACCGCGCCCATCAATCCGTCATGGCCGGCCCCCTGGCCGGATATGCGGCGAATGACTCGCCGCGCTCGGTGATGATTGGCCAGGACGCCGGCCTGTACGCAGAGCAGGCGCCGGCGGCGATAATGATCGGGCCCGCCGCCGGCCAGTCGGCGAGGAACGCGACGAATCCGGTATTCATAGGCGCCAACGCCGGCAAAGCGGCAGCCAATACGGCCGACGTGGTCCTGATAGGCACCTCGGCCGACGCCGAACCGGGCATAACCAACGCCGTCGGCATCGGCAGGGGAGCAAACCCCGCGCGCAGCAACACCTGGCACATCCCTGAAGCGCTCAAGCTCGGCGTCGGCACCTCGGCGCCGACGGCCCAGCTGCACACGACGCGCAATGTGCGTTTTGCGGCGCTGGCGAACGGCGTCCTGGTCACCGATCGGGCAGGCAATGTCAGCGCGTCGTCGCTCCTCAACGAGGCGTTGAAGGAGATTGCCAGGTTGAAGGTGCGCGTCGAGGCCCTCGAGGCAGCTCAATGCCGGCAATAGCCAATCTGAATCGCCAGCAGACCGGGCAGGGAACGACCCGAGGCAGGAGGAGCAAACCAGCAGCGGCCGGTCACGCCGCTGGTGCCGCCATAACAGCCAAGGGTTTCAGCTTTGCCGCCGACCACCAATGCTATACCATTCGCTGTTACCGGCAGGAAGTTGCCATGCTCGGCCGCTTGCCAAGCCGGAATGCAACGTCGAGAACAGGACGAAAGTGGCCGACTTCCGGGTGCTGTTCTGTGGGAGTTGTCGGTCCAGTGAAACGGTGTACGCTCGCAAACCCGCCCGCGACCACAGGTCGGTGGTCAATCAGAAGTAGAAGGAGAGATGAACGTGAACAAGCCTGCCGGAGGTGTTGGCGAAGAGAGCGAGGCAACGATGCTGTCAGCCTCGCCAGAGGAATACATGTCTCCCGGGCAGCTCGCTTTCTTTCGCCGGCGCCTGCTCGCTGACGAGCAGGCGCTGCTTTCTGCCGTGAAAGAGACGGCCAGCCATCTGCAGCAAAGCGAAACGAGTTCCGACTGGAACGATCGCGCCAGTGCCGAAGAGGAGCACACCCTCGAGCTGCGCGTTCGCGATCGCGAGAGAAAACTGCTGCAAAAGATCCGCGAATCGCTGAAACGCATCGACGACGGCAACTATGGCTGGTGCGAGGAGACCGGTGAACCGATCGGCATTGCCCGCCTGCTGGCGCGGCCAACCGCGGCTCTCTGTCTGGAGGCCCAGGAGCGCCGCGAACAGAGCAAGCGGCTGTTTGGCTGACCCCCGCCAAGAAGCGCACGCCAAAGCGTGGCTACCCGCCACCCTGCCCCTCGTCGTCGCCCGCAGCGCAGCCGCCGTGCTCGGAGCCTGACGCAAGCCGTGGCGCTGCCTGCGCTAGCGCTTGCCGGATCACCGCCTCAGCTACCCTGATCCCATCGACTCCGGCAGACAGGATGCCGCCGGCGTAGCCGGCACCCTCGCCGGCCGGATAGAGTCCCCGCACGTTCACACTCTGGGCATCGGCCCCGCGCGTGATCCGCAACGGTGAAGAGGTTCGTGTCTCGACTCCTGTGAGAACGGCGTCGGGCATCGCGAAACCCCTGATCTGGCGCTCGAACGCGGGCAGCGCCTCGCGGATGGCCTCGATCGCGTAGTCCGGCAGCGCGCTCGCCAGACTGGTCAGGCGCACCCCGGGTTGATACGAGGGAATGACCGAGCCAAGCCGCGTCGATGGCCGCCCGGCAAGAAAATCGCCGACGAGTTGCGCTGGCGCCTCGTAGGTGCCGCCGCCGAGTTCGAAGGCGCGCGTCTCGATATCGCGCTGCACCGCGATTCCGGCCAGCGGCCCACCGGGGTAGTCGAGCGGCGTAATGCCGACGACGATTCCGGCGTTGGCGTTGCGCTCGTTGCGCGAATACTGGCTCATGCCGTTGGTCACCACCCGGTTCGCCTCGGACGTAGCGGCGACTACCGTCCCACCCGGACACATGCAGAAGCTGTACACCGAGCGACCGTTGCTGCAGTGATGAACGAGCTTGTAATCCGCAGCACCGAGCAGGGGATTACCGGCGTTCGGTCCGAAACGCGCCCTGTCGATCAACGACTGCGGGTGCTCGATGCGAAAGCCGATCGAGAACGGCTTGGCCTCCATGAACACGCCCGCTCGGTGCAGCATCTCGAAGGTGTCGCGCGCGCTGTGACCGAGAGCCAGGATCACCTGCTCGCCGGAGACTTCCTCGCCGGAAGACAGCGTCACTCCGCGCACCCGCCCGCGCTCGATCTGCAGGCCGCTCACCCGCTGCTGGAAACGGACCTCGCCGCCGAGCCGTTCGATCTCGCGCCGCATTTGCTCGACCATGCCGACCAGGCGGAAAGTGCCGATGTGCGGCTTGGCGACGTAGAGAATCTCCTCCGGCGCGCCAGCCTTGACGAACTCGACGAGCACCTTGCGCCCGTAGTGCAGCGGATCCTTGATCTGGCTATACAGCTTGCCATCGGAAAACGTGCCGGCGCCGCCCTCGCCGAACTGCACGTTCGATTCCGGATCGAGCACCTTCTTTCGCCACAGTCCCCAGGTATCCTGCGTGCGCTCACGTACCGCCTTGCCGCGTTCGAGGACGATCGGCCGGAAGCCGGCCTGCGCCAGCACCAGCGCCGCAAAGATACCCGCCGGGCCGAAGCCGACGACAATCGGCCGCGTCGCGAGCGTCGCCGGCGCCCGCCCCACGCATTGGTAGCGCATGTCCGGCGTCGCCTGCAGCCGGTGGTCGCCGGCAAAACGCCGCAGCACCCCCGCTTCGTCGGGCACCTCGACGTCAACGCTGTAGATGAACATCGGCGCACTGGCCTTGCGGGCATCGTGGCTGCGCCGAAAGACGCTCAACTGCTGAATGTCGGCTGTTGACAGCGCGAGTCGGTCGGCGACCGCCGCTGGCAGCGCCGAGCGTGCGTGGTCAAGGGGGAGGCGAATCTCGCTGAGGCGCAGCATCGTCGGTTCGGCGGAGAGTTGGTGCCCTGGTCAGACCTGTTGGCCGTAGCTGGCGAACCTGTCGAGCACCGTCGCCATCTCTGCCGCATCGAGCAGCACCGGCTGACCGAGTTGACAGGCGCGCCAGTACTGTTCGCACAGTGCCTCGAGTTCGACGCCAAGGGCCAGGGCGTGCGTCAGGTCGTCGCCGAACACCAGCATGCCGTGGTTGGCAAGCAGACAGGCGCGACGATCGGCCATCGCCAGCAACACGGCGTCCGAGAGCGCTTGCGTGCCGAAAGTCGCGTAAGCCGCGCAGCGCAGAGTGTCCCCGCCAAAGCGCGCCAGCATGTAGTGAAAGGCCGGAATGTCGCGGCGCAGGCAAGCCACACTGGTGGCGAAAGGCGGGTGCGCATGCAGGACGGCGCCCGCGTCGGGCCGGGAGACATAGATGTCACGATGAAAGCGCCACTCGGACGAGGGCTTGCGACATCCCACGGACGTTCCGTCGAAACGCATGAAGACGATGTCCTTGGCAACCAGAGCTGCGCTCGGCATGCCGCTGGGGGTGATCAGAAAGCCCGCCGCTTCGCCGCCCTCGGTGCGAACGCTGAGGTTGCCCGCCGTGCCCCGTCCCAGCCCAAGGCCATCCGTGCGCTGCGCGGTCGCGATCAACTGCCGGCGAAGCTCATCCATGCCGCTCTTCCGGGTACAGCGACAACAGGCCGGCGCCGCTGGCGGCGCACGCTCCGCGTTCCGTGATCAGCGCACTGATCAGCGCCGCCGGCGTCATGTCGAAGGCCGGATTGGCGACCCTTTCGGCGACCGCCAACTGCCGTAGGAGTCCTGGTCGACCGGCTGAATCGCAGCCCTGAACGAGGCGCAATTCGTCTGCGTCGCGCTCCTCGATGGCGATCGCCGCACCAGTCGGGCAGTCGAAGTCGATCGTTGAGCGCGGCGCCACCACGTAGAAGGGCACGCCCGCCGCGCGCGCCGCCAGCGCCTTCAGCCAGGTGCCAACCTTGTTGACGATGTCGCCGTTGGCGGCGACGCAATCGGCGCCGACGATGACCGCGTCGACCTCGCCCCTCGTCAAGAGCAGCCCGGCGGCGTTGTCGGCGATGACGGTGTGAGGCACCCCCTCCTCGCTGAGTTCCCAGGCCGTCAGCAGGCCCTGGTTGCGCGGGCGCGTTTCCGAGACCCAGACGTGCACGTCGATTCCTGCCGCGAACGCCGCATAAATTGGGGCCAGCGCGGTACCGTAGTCGACGGTGGCCAGCCAGCCGGCATTGCAGTGGGTCATCATCGCCAAGCGCCCGTGCTGCGCAGCAGGGAGCAGGCGCAGCAACTGCAGCCCGTTGTCGCCCATGCGGCGGCATTGCTCGACGTCCTCGTCGGCAAGCCTGCCAGCCTCCTGCCAGGCCGCCTCGGCGCGCGCCACCGGCGGCAAGGGTGCCAGACGTGCCTGTAGTCGCGCCAGAGCCCAGCGCAGATTGACCGCAGTCGGTCGTGTCGCCACCAGTGTCTCGATGGCGGCATGCAGGGCCGGATCATCCGCCTGGCTCGCCAGCGCCAGAGCCAGGCCATACGCAGCCGTCACGCCAATCAGCGGCGCACCGCGTACCTGCATGCTGCAGATTGCGCGCACGGCGTCCTCGAGGCTGGCCAGGCGCAGCACGCGATATTCGTGCGGCAACGCGGTCTGGTCGATGATGTCCACGGCACAGCCATCGACCACCGGCCAGATCGTGCGCGTGAACCTGCCATTGACTCTCATGACCGCCATTCTACCCCTGCCGCGCCACGACCAGCGGCTTGGCGCCTGACAGCGGCGCGCTGCGGGTTTAATATGCCGAAGTCACCCATCCGTCCGCCTACGCGCAAAAAGGAATCGCCATGAATCTCCCAGCCAGACCCGTCAGCCGCACTTCTCGCCCACTACTGCTGCTCACTGTGGTCGCCGCGAGCCTCGCGGGACAGCTGCAGGCTGCCGACATGCCCAAGCGCAAAGCCGGCTTGTGGGAAGTCAGCACGCGCATGGAGGGGATGCCGGCGATGGGCGCGATGCAGCAGTGCATCGACCAGAGCACTGACGACCTGATGCAACAGCAAGCCAAGAAGGAACAACAGAACTGCAGCGTCATCGATGTCAAGCAACTCGGCAACAAGGTCACCATCCACTCCGTTTGCAAGGCACAGGGCAGCACGGCCACCACCGATGCCGTTTTCATCGGCTCGTTCGACTCGGCCTACAAGGGTGACATGCACACGCGCTTCAGCCCACCGATGCACGGCACCAGCGAGTCGAAAATGTCGCTCGACGCGCGTTGGGTCGGTCCCTGCAAACCCGGCCAGAAGCCCGGGGACGTGATCATGCCGAACGTCGGCGGGATGAACATCAACGAAATGATGAAGGATCCGAAGATCCAGGAGATGATGAAGCGGCAGAAGTAGTCTATCGAATCGGGCGGGCTGTCAGGTGGCCATGCTGGACAACCGGTTGTCGGACAAACCTTGCCGCGCTCCCGTCTGCCATACCGGCGACTGCTTGCTCGGCTTGCCTGACTGGTGCGGCGACTGCCCGTAGCATCGACGGAGCACGAGCAGGGTGCTCAACTGAAGCATCGGGTCGTGTCCGTCGTAGTCCGCCATGCTCCGGCTGGTGAGCGTGCAGTCGAGTGCCGGCGAGAGCAGCACGACACAACTCGGCAAGGGCTCACCCGCCGCCTTGGCAGAATGGATCGTGACGAGCGCGAGATTGCCACCCGCGGAGTCGCCGGCGAGAACCATGCTCGCGGGCACCACGCCCTGCGCAATAAGCGCCCGACAGACGCGCTGGCAATCGTCCGGCGCCGCTGGAAAGGGGTGCTCCGGCGCCAGCCGGTAGTCGGGGAGCAGGGCCCGCGCGCCGAGACGCCGACAGAGGCGTGACACCAGCGCGGCGTGCGCATTCGGAAAGCGAGAGGCAAAAATCCACCATGCAGGTAGAGCATGACGCGCTCGTGCCGGCTGTCCGGCAAAGTGATCCACTCGGCCGGCACGCCATCGCAGTCGACCGGCGTGCGGGACGTCCGGCGCAACCTGGAAATAACGCGCATCGATCTCCTCGTACTCGCGACGCAACGCGCTGACGTCGGATTCCTGCGTGATCCGCCTGCGCATCGTCAGCCGCAGCAGCGTGTTCAAGGCGCGCGTCCGCCAACTCGGGGACAGTGCGATCCTGCGATGGTAGTCGGGTGGTTTGTCCATGGCGACCTTGTCGAGGCGACAGACTACGCCAAGTCGCGGAGTTGAGGACCCGCGCTCCGTACGCCGACCGGCCCAATCTGCTCCGCTGGTCTCTCGTGAGCGCTCCATCGCTATGCCGGCTGCGCGCGTGAGCTGTTGCCGGGAACTGACGGCCGATGCAGCATTCGGGGCGAATGATCCGGCCCGAGCATGCGCTAGAGGCACGCAGGCGAATGGCCGGCCGTGCAAGAATCAGGCACAATGGCTGGCCTGCAGCGCCGCGTCCGGGACGGCATGCGGAGCCGGTCAGCACGACTTGAGCGCGACATCGGTCGTGCTGCACGTGCCGCTGGCCGAAGCGGCGAACGAAGCGAACACGCACCATGGGGAGGACAGGGATGGGACCGCGGGCTCTTGCGATTACCTCGGAAATCAGTCAGGTCGGCGGCCCGACGCTGACACACGGCAACGATGCAGCCGTCTACCTCGTCCACTTCGGCAACGTCGCTGCGCTCATCGATGCCGGCTGCGGTCGCGCCACCGATCGGCTCCTGCAGAACATCGAAGCCGCCGGCGTCTCACCCGAGCAGATCCGGCACCTGCTGCTCACCCATTGCCACTATGATCACAGTGGCGCCGCCGCCGACCTTCGGCAGCGCTTTGGCTGGCCAGTAGCGATCCATGCGCTCGAGGCCGCGTATCTGGAGAACGGCGACAATCAGGTCAGCGCCGCATCGTGGTACGGTGACCACCTCGCCCCCTGCCCTGTCGATATCCGGATCGCCGACGGCGATCGGTTTTCTCTCGGCGATCGATCGATTCAGGCGATCCACATCCCCGGCCACTCCCCCGGCTCGCTCGCTTACCTGGTCGAGTCGGAGGGTCGGCGAGTGGTTTTCGCGCAGGACGTCCATGGACCGCTCCACCCGGCACTGTTGTCGAAGCGTAGCGACTACCAGCAGTCGCTACGCAAGCTCGAGGCGCTCGCCGCCGATATTCTCTGTGAGGGCCATTACGGCGTCTTTTTCGGAAGAGCCGCGATCGCCGGCTTCATCGAACGCTTTGTCGAAGACTGACGACGCCGCAGCGCCGCCGACCCGCCACGCCCAGGACGCAGGGTCCTCACGCGCTTCGTCCACGTCACCGCCGGTCAGCATGACCATACTTCCGTTCGGCATACCACCCATGTTCCCGCCGAGGAGTGGACGATGAGCAGTACACGCAGCGAGAGGGATTCCTTCGGCACCATCGACGTGCCCGCGGATCGGCTCTGGGGCGCACAGACACAGCGCGCCATCGGACACTTTGCGATCTCCAGCGAACGCATGCCCGAGGAACTGCTACGTGCGCTGGCTGCCGTCAAGGCCGCCGGAGCACGGGTCAACGGCGACCTCGGGCTGCTGCCCGACGACAAGGCCGCAGCGATCGTCAGCGCCGCCGAGGAAGTGCTTGCCGGCCGCCATACGCAGGAGTTCCCGCTGTCGGTCTGGCAAACGGGAGCTGGCACGCAGACCAACATGAACATCAACGAGGTCCTGGCCAACCGCGCCTCTCAACACACACCCGGAATTCGGCACGCGTGTGGCGGCCGACCTTGCCCGCCAGAGCGGGTTGCCGTTCGTCAGCGCCGACAACAAGTTTGCCGCGCTGGCCGCACACGACGGCCTCGTGGCCGCGCATGGCGCGCTCAAGACACTCGCCGTCGCACTGCTGAAGATTGCCAACGATATTCGCTGGCTGGCGTCGGGCCCCCGCTCGGGACTCGGCGAGATTGCCATTCCCGAGAACGAGCCCGGCAGTTCGATCATGCCCGGCAAGGTCAACCCGACCCAGTGCGAGGCGCTGACGATGCTTTGCTGCCAGGTGCTCGCCAACGATGTGGCCGTCGGTCTTGGCGGCGCGTCCGGCAACTTCGAGCTCAACGTCTTCAAGCCGCTGATTGCCAACAGCTTCCTGCAGAGCGTACGCCTGCTGGCCGACGGCATGACGAGTATCGAGGCGCATTGCCTACGCGGTATTGAGCCACGCCGGCAACGCATCGCCGAACTGCTTGAGCGCTCGCTGATGCTGGTGACGGCACTGGCCCCGCACATCGGCTACGACCGCGCCGCCGAGGTCGCGAAGCGCGCCCACCGTGAGGGCAGCAGCTTGCGCGAAGCGGCGCTGGGGCTCGGGTATGTGACAGTAGACGAGTTCGACCGTTGGGTCCGACCGGCGGCGATGGTGCACCCCAGCGACGACCGCGAGCGGTAGCTGCGCGGCCGGGGCTGGGCAACGGACCGCGCAGCTCGCCTGATATCAGGTTTGCCGGAGGGGTGCCGCAGGCACCTTGGTGAGCGGCGCCGATGCATGTATGCTGACGGGCATCGAACGGCAACGCCTTGGGGAAAACAATATGGTTCGTGGAGTGTCAGCCACCGTCTTGCTGGCCCTGTGGGCCGGTCTCGCCACAGCCGAGACACCACCATTGCCCGCGCCCGGTCGCGGCGAGTTGCTCTACTCGACGCACTGCATCGCCTGCCACAACGAACAGATGCATTGGCGCGACAAGAAGCTGGTGACCAACTGGCACAGCCTGCGGTCGGAAGTCCGGCGCTGGCAGGAGACCATGGCGCTTGGCTGGGGCCGGGAAGAGGTCGACGAGGTGGCACGCTACCTGAAGGCCGTCTACTACCGCGATCTCGCCCCCGAGTGAGGGTGAGATCGCTGCAGACCGCCGCAGGCCCTCGCCGCGACCTGCGGCCGGCGGCCCGCTTTGCCGTATGATTGCATCCTTTGCGGGTGTGCCGCCCAGCACCCTGCCGACTCCTCCGCCTTCGCGCGGCCATCGCGGACTTCGCCGATGAGACGCTCACAACACGCCCTGGCTGCACTGCTCGCCGCCTGCCTCGCCAACCCCGTAGCGGCCGCATGCGACGACCCGACGACCTTCACCGGCAGTCTCTGCAAACGGCTGCACGACACCTGGGAACAGGGCCAGGGCGAAGTGCTCCTCCCCTTCTACACCTACCATATGCCATTCGCCTATTCGCAGGCCAAGCTCGACAGCTTCGAGCAGAATACCTGGGGGCTGGGCTATGGGCGCAGCCGCTACGACGACGAAGGCAACTGGCACAGCCTGTACGCCATGGGCTTCCGCGATTCCCACGACAAGTTCGAGCCTATCGTCGGCTACGGATATCAGTGGATGTGGGGAGAGCGCGACGGACTGCACGCGGGCCTGGGCTACACCGTCTTCGTGACGGCCCGCTCCGACATCGCCAACTATTTCCCGTTTCCCGGCATTCTGCCGATCGCCTCGGTCAACTATCGGCGCAGCGCCCTCAGCATGAGCTACGTACCGGGCGGCAACGGCAACGGCAACGTCCTGTTCTTCTGGGCCCGCTTCGGCTTCTGACAGCTTCTGCGCGCGCCACACCCGATCTTGCAGGGAGCGGCGCAGGCCAGCGGCTCACGCCGCGTTGCGCACACCTTCCAGGCTGACGGTCTGCTGGAGGACATCGCGAATGCTCTCCCCGATCCGGTTCAGCGCCTGCATTTGCGACACCAGTTTGTTCTCGACACTGAGCAGCTCGTCGATCCGCTCTTCCAGAGTATCGGTCGCCTGGTGGATCCGCTTGATGCTCTCCAGCCGGCGTTTCAGTTGAATCTGGTGCTCGCGAATCTGGATCTCCATCGGTGCCATGATCGCCTTCAGCCACGATTCGGCATCACGGTTGGCATGCTCGAAGTTCTTTCGTACCTGCACCGCGACCTCCTCGAAAAAGCGCTGCGTAAGCTGGCCCTTTTCGTGGGTCAACAACTGAAACATCGTATTGACGTGCGTGTCGCACCACTGATCGATGCGGTCGATCTCCTTCGAGTAGCGCATCAGGGAAAAACCGATCGGTGAACCCAGCTTGAGGCCATGCTCGACAGCGAACTTCTTGTAGATGGCCTCCATCATCGCCCTGATTTCCGCCACCTCTCCTTCTGACCGGCTGAGGTTGCCGCGAGCGACCTCGAAAAAATGCGCCATTGCCGCCGACAGCGTTTTCGAGAAGGTGGCATGCTGCATCGCATCGCGCGTCTCGGTGGTCAGCAGACGGAGCGAATCAAGCCCGAGGTGAGCAAAGAGGTTGTTGGTCAACTGCGAGAAAACACTGCGCACGGCATAGTAGCGCTGTAGCCCCGATTCGAACTCCTCCTTCTCGACGCGTACCTTGCCCATCATGTACTCGACGACACCCTTGTTCTTGCCGCGCAGTTCCGTGAGCTCGGTCACCTGTTCGCGCAGGCTGGCGAGGCGCGACTCAAGCAGGCTGCGCGTGCGCAGATAGCAATCGGAGAACTCGCTGTCGGTGTTGTCGCGAACGATCTCCTGCTTCGCGGGAATCAGTTCCTCGGAAAGAGCATGTTCAAGCTCGCCCAGACAACTCCGCCTGAGCAAGTCGGCGTCATCGTTGATCTTGGCAACCAGTGCCTTCTGGGCCGAGACAGGAAAGATCTGGGCGGCAGGCAGATCGAGCGTCCACGCGCAAGTGTCGACCTGCCTGGCGATCTCCGCCGCGACTTCTGCCGGCGACTTGAGTTCGTCCCAGAGGCTGTCGATCTTGTTCAGGACGACGATACGGCCCTTCTTGCGTCCACCCGGCGCTCCGATGTGTTCTTGCCAGACGGTCAGATCGGATTGCGTGACGCCCGTATCGGCGGCCAGGATGAACAGCACAGCGTGCGCATTGGGCAGCAGCGACAGGGTCAGCTCCGGCTCGGTGCCGATCGCGTTGAGGCCGGGTGTGTCGAGGATCACCAACCCCTGCTCGAGCAGAGGATGCGGGAAATTGATGATCGCATGACGCCAGCGCGGAACCTCGAGCGTTCCGTCCTCGTCGACGCGAAACGCCACGGCATCGCCCTCGCCAACCGCAAAACCGAGTTTCTTGGCCGTTTCGAGATCGACACGACGAACGTCGCTGACATGGCGAAGCGCGTCCTGCATCGCTTCGGCGGAGGCGGTGTCGAGCGGGATGATTTCCCACTCGTCCGGAAAACGCTTGTATTCGCTGATGCTGGCGTTGGCCTCGCGGGTCTCGATCGGCAGCAGTTCGATCGACGGCGCCCGCGTGCGGTCGAACATCAGCTCGGTCGGGCACATGGTCGTGCGGCCCGCCGTGGAAGGCAGCACGCGGTTGCCGTAATTGGCGAAGAACAGGGCGTTGATCAACTCCGACTTGCCGCGCGAGAACTCGGCGACAAAGGCAACGTGCAGGCGATCTTCGCGCAGCTTCTCGAGCAACTCGGCGATGCGCCGGTCGGTCTGGGCGTCGGCAAGTTCGTTCTCGACCAGCCAGCCTGCGAATTTTTCCAGCACTCCGGAAAGCTCGACACGCCATTCACTGTAGGCGGCAAAATGTTGGGCAAGCGTCATGGCATGTTCCAGCGCAAGGTACAGGCTTTACTCTACCACAAAGTCCAGACCAATCAGCGACATGGGATTTCTTGCCACGAGCGGCCAATCAGCGCTGGCAACGCGGGCAGTAAAAAGTCGAGCGACCCGACTGGCGAATCGTGCGCACCTCCCCGGCGCAGGCCGGACACGGCTGGCCGGCGCGGTCGTAAACGGCGCAGGAAAGCTGGAAGCAGCCAGCTCCGCCATCGCTGTGCACGTAGTCCCGTACGCTACTGCCGCCGGCAGCGATCGCCGCTTCGAGCGTGGCGCGGATCGCCGTAACCAGCCGCCGATAGCGCGCCAGACTGATGCGATCGGCGGTCCGCAGCGGCGAGATTCCAGCGCGGAACAGACTCTCGGCGGCGTAGATGTTGCCGACGCCCACCAGGAAATGGCTATCCATCAGCAAGGGTTTGATCGCTACACGGCGTCGCCGCGTCGCCGCGTACAACCAATCGCCGCTGAATCCTTCGGAGAGGGGTTCGACGCCGAGAGCAGCGAGCAGCGGATGACTCTCGACATCGCCACCCGCGTGCCACAGCACGGCCCCGAAACGACGGGGATCCCGGAGGCGCAGAACGCTTTGGCCGAAGACCAGGTCAACGTGATCATGCTTGCGCGGTGGAGTCTCCGGCGGCACCAGGCGCAGGCTGCCCGACATGCCGAGGTGGAGAATGATCCAGCCGCCCCGCGCGCTGCTTTCGCAGTCCAGCAGCAGATACTTGCCGCGTCGGAGGATGCCGTCAAGGCGCAGGCCGGTGAGCCGCGACGCGAGATCGGGAGGAATCTCGTGACGCAGGCGCGGAGTGCGCACAACCGCCCCGAGAATACGCTGTCCCCGCAATAGGGGAAGCAATCCCTGGCGACTGACTTCAACTTCGGGGAGTTCTGGCATTGCTGCTACCGAGAAAAGTCCATAACATGCGCAACAGGAATTATGACGCAATCCGCCCCGTCAATTCCCGCGACTGTTTGCGGCAGGCAAGGAAACCATGAAACCGATCAAGAACACTCTCGTCTGCGCCATGCTCGCGCTCGCCTTCGGCATCCCGGCGCAGGCCGCAGGCGACATGGCCGGTGCCAGCAAACGCGCACGACCCACGATCCGCGAAGTGCCGGCCGGCCTTCCCGAGGCAACGGATCCGCGAGCCACCGACAGGAAGCCCGGGGAACTGACCGGCCAAGTGGTATACCAGGTGTTGCTTGCCGAAGTGGCCCTGCAGCGCGGCAAGAACGAGTTCGCCAGCCAGGCCTACGCCGACCTGGCCGTGCGAACGCGCGACCCGGCGGTGATTGCGCGCGCCATCGAGGTGGCCAGCTATGCGCGCCGTTTTGAAGTGGTGCAGGAACTCGCACGCCTGTGGATACAGGTGGAACCCGAGTCCAAGCGCGCGCAGCAGGTACTGGTCGGGGTGATGATCATGAGCAATCAGCTCGAGGGTCTGGCTCCGGAATTGATCCGCCTCCTGGATGCGGACAAGGCGTCATTGCCAGCCAATCTGCTCGGTCTCAACCGGATGTTTGCGCGCACCCCGGATCGCCAGGCGGTCTTGCAACTTGTCAGCAAGGTCTGCACGCCTTATTTCGGCCTCGCCGAAGCGCATTACGCCGTCGCCGTGGCCGCCAGTTCGGCAGGCGAGAATGAAAGGGCGCTCGGCGAAGTCCGCAAGGCTCTCGAGCTGCGCCCTGACTGGGAAACGGCCGCCCTGCTGGAAGCCCAGATCTTGGCCAGCAAGTCAAGCGCCGCGGCTATAGCCTCCTTGCAAGGCTTTGTCGAACGCTACCCCAAGGCGCGCGAGGTCCAGCTTCATCTGGCGCGGGCGCTGGTCGGCGAGAAACGCTATGCGGAGGCAAAGCGCCAGTTCGAGTTGTTGCTGCAGGCCTACCCGAACAATCCAGACGTCGTCTATCCGGTTGCCCTCCTCGCCCTCCAGGAGAATGATCAAGCGCTCGCCGAGGCGCAGCTCAAGCATCTGGTGACTCTCGAAATCCCGGACAAGAGCGCCCCGTACTTCTACCTTGGACAGCTTGCCGACGAAAACAAGCGCCCGCAGGAAGCCCTTGACTACTATCGGCAGGTTGGCGCCGGCGAGCACTACCTTCCGGCGCAACTGCGCAGTGCCGGCATCCTCGCCAAGCAAGGCAAGCTCGATGAGGCGCGCGCCGAACTGCGCGCCGCAGCCGAGAGAAGCCCTAAGCAACGCGTCCAGTTCACAATCGCCGAAGCTGCCCTGTTGCGTGATGCCAAGCAGACCGAGGCCGCCCTCGACTTGCTGGAACAGGCGTTGCTCGCGGAACCGGGACAGCCCGACCTGCTCTACGAGTCGGCCCTGCTCGCCGAGAAGCTCGGCCGGCTGGAGGTCATGGAAAGCCGCCTGCGCAAGCTGATAGAGATCCAGCCGGAGGGCGCACAAGCCTACAATGCCCTCGGTTACTCGTACGCCGATCGCAAGCTGCGCCTGCCGGAAGCGCAGCAGCTGATCGAGAAGGCGCTCCAGCTCGCCCCCAATGATCCTTTCATTCTCGACAGCATGGGCTGGGTGCTCTATCGCCAAGGTGATCTCGACAGTGCCCTGGCACACCTCCAGCGCGCCTACGCCCTGCGCCGCGACCCGGAAATCGCGGCGCACCTGGGCGAAGTGCTGTGGATGCTCGGCCGCAAGAACGAGGCGCAAGCCATCCTGCGCGAGGCACAGAAGAAGGATCCTGCGCACGAGGTTCTCGGCGAGGCCGTCAAGAAGTTCTCGCCCTGACCTTGAAGCGTCGCGACGGCGGCTCGACCGGCGCCTCCACAGCAGGCTACCGACAGCTGCTCCTTTTCCTCTTCGGCCTGCTCGCATTGAGTGCCTGTACGGCCATCGGGCCACCGACCGGTGCGCGGCTACCGATTGACCGTGACAGCCTGCAGGACTTCGCGTTGGTGGGCCGCTTTTCCGTGCGCCACGAGGGGAAGGCCTACGTCGGTGGAATCCACTGGCGACATGTGGGCGATCGCGATGAGCTCGTGCTCTCTTCGCCGCTCGGGCAGGCGCTGGCGGAGATCGTCAGCGACGCCAGCGGGGCATTCCTGACCGCCGGCGAGGGCCGATCGCAGAGCGCTGCGACTGTCGACAGCCTGCTGCACGCGGTGCTGGGTTATCCCCTTCCCCTGGACAGGCTCGTCGACTGGCTGCGCGGCCGTCACGCGAACGCCGGCACGCTGACCACGGACCCGCAGGGACGCCCGCTGCACTTGCGCCAGGAGGACTGGCGCATCGACTACGCCTACGACGGCGACGATCCGCAAGCGCTCCCCGACCGGCTCTTCGTCGAGCGGGAAGGAAGCGTTCAACTGCGCCTGCGAATCGACGAATGGCAGGCACTGCCGCCAGCGGACTGAATCACATGCCGACACCTGAAGAGACATGGAACTGGCAGAGCGCATACCCGGCGCCGGCCAAGCTCAACCTTTTTCTCCACGTCGTCGGCCGACGCGCGGATGGCTACCACCTGCTGCAGACCGTCTTTCGCTTTCTTGGGCATGGCGACAGCCTGCGCTTCGCGCCACGTGCCGACGGCGCGGTACACCTGGCGACGCCACTGCCCGGGGTGCCGCCGGAAAACGACCTGACGGTGCGTGCCGCGCGCCTGCTGCAGGCGGCAACCGGTTGCCGGGCCGGCGTCGAAATCAGCATCGACAAGCGTCTGCCGCTCGGTGGCGGCCTGGGTGGCGGAAGCTCGGATGCCGCGACGGTCTTGCTGGCCCTCAACCACCTCTGGCAGCTTGCTCTGCCGCGCCGCCGGCTGCAGGAAATCGGCCTGCAGCTTGGCGCCGACGTGCCGGTATTCGTCTTCGGCCGCAACGCCTTTGCCGAAGGCATCGGCGAGACGCTGCGACCGGTCGAGTTGCCGCCGAGCTGGTACGTGGTCCTCGAACCGCCGGTGCAGGTGCCGACGGCAGCGATTTTCGGCAGCCCCGAACTCAAGCGCGATTCACGGCCGATTGCCGTCGATGCCTGGCGTCCGGCCTTCGGCACCAATGACCTCGAAGCCGTGGCATGCGCTCGCTTTCCGGTGATTGCCGAACACCTGGCCTGGCTGGCGACGTGGGCGCCGGCGCGCATGAGCGGTTCCGGCGCCTGCGTCTTCGCCGAGTTCGCCACGCTCGACATGGCCGCGACCACACTGGCGCAACTGCCCGCGACGATGCGTGGCTGGCTCGCGCCGGGTCTCGACCATCACCCCCTGCGGGCGCTGGCCGACTGAACCTTCGACCACCTGCGCCAGATTTCTCGTCCGCGAGCTTCCTTTTCCCGAGGAATTCCCGGTATAATGCGCGCCTCGTTCGCCACCCAGGCGAATTAGCGACCGCTGGGGAGTCGCCAAGTTGGTTAAGGCACCGGATTTTGATTCCGGCATTCGAAGGTTCGAATCCTTCTTCCCCAGCCATTCCATCTCCGTCAAAGCGGGCAGGCGGCCTGACCTGCCCGTCTTGCTTTATGGGCGCCGCATTCCGGGCGCCGAGGGAAGCACACCATGGCCTATGACAGCCTGATGGTATTCACCGGCAACGCCAATCCCGCCCTGGCTGCCGACGTAGTGAAGCGTCTCAACATCTCGCTTGGCCGCGCCAATGTCGGCCGTTTTTCCGACGGCGAGATCAGCGTCGAGATCCAGGAGCACGTGCGCGGGATGGACGTCTTCATCCTGCAATCGACCTGTGCTCCGACCAACGAGAACCTGATGGAGTTGCTGGTCATGGCCGACGCGCTCAAGCGCGCCTCGGCCGCCCGCATCACGGCCGCCATCCCCTACTTCGGCTACGCCCGCCAGGACCGTCGCGTGCGCTCGGCGCGCGTACCGATCGCTGCCAAGCTGGTCGCCGACCTGCTGACCGCAGCCGGCGTCCACCGCGTCTTGACGATGGACCTGCACACCGAGCAGATTCAGGGCTTCTTCAACATCCCGGTCGACAACATCTATTCGCTGCCGATCATGCTCGGCGACGTGTGGAAGAAGGACTTCGAGCAGTTGATGGTCGTTTCCCCGGACGTCGGCGGCGTCGTCCGCGCGCGTGCCCTCGCCAAGCGGCTCGAATGTGATCTGGCGATCATCGACAAGCGCCGTCCCAAGGCCAACGTGTCGGAGGTGATGAACATCATCGGCGAGGTCGAGGGGCGCACCTGCGTGATCATGGACGACCTGGTCGACACCGCCGGAACCCTCTGCAAGGCGGCCACCGCGCTCAAGGAACACGGCGCCAGGCAGGTACTCGCCTACTGCGTCCACCCCGTACTCTCGGGCCGTGCCGTCGAGCGGATCAATGCTTCCGATCTCGACGAACTGGTCGTCACCGACACCATTCCGCTGCGCGACGATGCCGTGGCTTCTCCGCGCATCCGACAGCTTTCCGTCGCCGAGGTGATGGCCGAAACCATTCGCCGGATCAGCAACGAGGATTCGGTTTCCTCTTTGTTCATCGAATAAGACACTGCGTCTTGCCGATGGATTTCCCAACCCCCCGCCTGGTCGCGGGCGGGGATTGCCTCAACCCAGGAGTTGTCCATGACTTTTGAACTTCACGCGCGCAAGCGCACCTTGCAGGGGTCCGGAGCGAGCCGCCGCCTGCGTCGCGAAAAGCGGGTCCCGGCCATCGTTTACGGCGGGTCGGCCGCGCCGCTGTTGATCGACCTCGATCACAACGAAATTCTGCTCAATCTACGCAAGGAAGCTTTCCACGCCTCCGTGCTGACGCTCAATGTCGACGGTGCCACGCAAAGCGTCGTCCTGCGTGACTCGCAAAGGCACCCGTGGAAACCGCTGGTGCTGCACTGTGACTTCCAGCGCGTCGACACCACGCACGCCATCCACCAGCGCGTACCGCTGCACTTCGTCAACGCCGACATTGCGCCGGGCGTCAAGATCGGTGGTGGCAATGTCGCGCACATCCTCAACGATATCGAAGTGACCTGCCTGCCGCAGGACCTGCCGGCCTACATCGAAGTCGACCTGAAGAACCTCGAGTCGGGTCATGCGCTGCATGTCTCGGAACTTGTCTTCCCGGCCGGCGTGAAGCCGGTGACGCATGGTGACGAGGACCCGGTGGTGGCGTCCATCCCGGCCCGCAAGGGCGGTGCCGAGACCGACGCCGCCGAGGGCGAAGCGGCCGCCACCTAGGTCCGCGGCTCCCAGGCCAGGCCGCCGTCCGGCACCCGGTGCCCACGGCGGCCTGTTTTTGTCCCCACCCCAATGATCCCATGTCACCCCCTCGCCTGATCGTCGGCCTCGGTAACCCCGGCGGCGAATACGAAGACAACCGCCACAACGTCGGCTTCTGGTTCATCGACCAACTGGCGCAGCGTCTGCGCGCGCCGCTCGCGCCACAGGGCAAGTTCCTTGGCCGCGTCGCCCGTGTCGGCGAACTGTGGCTGCTGCAGCCGATGACCTACATGAATCTGTCGGGCCAGGCCGTCGCCGCGCTTGCCCGTTTCTACAAGATCGGCGCCGACGAGACGCTGGTGGTGCACGACGACCTCGACCTGCCGCCCGGAACCACCCGCCTCAAGCTGGGCGGCGGCAACGGCGGCCACAACGGCCTCAAGGACATCCAGGCACGCCTGGCGACGCCCGACTTCTGGCGGCTGCGCCTGGGCATCGGCCATCCCGGCGAGCGCGACGCGGTCGTCGGCTATGTCCTCAAGGCACCGCGGCGGGAAGAGCAGGAACTCATCGACCGCGCCATCGATCGCTGTCTGCTCGCCTGGCCGGACCTCGCCGCCGGCGACTACGCCGCCGCGCAGCGGCTGCTGCACGTCAAGCGCGTTTCACCATAGGAACCCGAACATGAGTCTCCAGTGCGGTATCGTCGGCCTGCCCAACGTCGGCAAGTCCACCCTCTTCAATGCCCTGACCAAGGCGGGAATCGCCGCCGAGAACTACCCTTTCTGTACCATCGAGCCGAACGTCGGCATCGTCGAAGTGCCCGATCCCCGCCTCGCGCAGCTCGCCGCCATCGTCAAGCCGCAACGCGTGCAACCGGCGATCGTCGAGTTCGTCGATATCGCCGGGCTGGTGGCCGGCGCCTCGAAGGGAGAAGGTCTCGGCAACAAGTTTCTCGCCAACATTCGTGAAACCGACGCCATCGTCAGCGTCGTCCGCTGCTTCGAGGACGCCAACGTCGTCCATGTCTCGGGCCGCGTCGACCCGCTGTCCGACATCGAAACGATCATGACCGAGCTGGCCCTCGCCGACCTCGCCGCCGTCGAACGCACCCTCAACCGCGACAGCAAGAAGGCCAGGGCCGGCGACAAGGACGCGCAGAAGCTCGTCGGCGTTCTCGAGCGCCTGCTGCCACATCTCAACGAAGGCCTTCCCGCGCGCACGCTGGCGCTGTCCACGGACGAGAAGGCTCTGCTCAAACCGCTGTGCCTGCTGACGATCAAGCCGATGATGTACGTCGGCAACGTTCTCGAGGACGGCTTCGACAACAATCCGCACCTCGACCGCCTGCGCGAACATGCGGCCGCGGAAGGCGCACCGGTCGTCGCCCTCTGCGCGAAGATCGAAGCCGAACTCGCCGATCTCGACGACGAGGACAAGCAAGCCTTCCTCGCCGACCTCGGCCTCGACGAACCCGGGCTCAATCGCCTGGTGCGTGCCGCCTACCAGTTGCTGGGCCTCCAGACCTACTTCACGGCCGGCGTCAAGGAAGTCCGCGCCTGGACCATCCATGTCGGCGACACCGCCCCGCAGGCCGCCGGCGTCATCCATACCGACTTCGAGAGGGGCTTCATCCGCGCGCAGACGATTGCCCTCGCCGACTTCCTCGCCTGCAAGGGCGAACAGGGAGCCAAGGAAGCCGGCAAGATGCGCGCCGAGGGCAAGGACTACGTCGTCAAGGACGGCGATGTGCTGAATTTTCTGTTCAACGTCTGAAGACAGAGGTGAGCTGGATCGTCCGTACATCACCCTGATCGAGAGCACACGCAAGTAACCCGCGATCAGCGCGCTCCATCGTCTGGCCGGCGCACTGGAGCTTTCGCTGGGTGAGTTCTGCCAAAGGGTGGATGATCGCTACCAAACGGGGCTGAAGGCCGTCGGCAGCCCCAGACATCTCGATGACGGTCGCGTTTGATTGCAGGCACGGACACGGCGCCATATCTCGGACAGACCACTCTCGCGGCGAATGCGCTCACATTCACCGCACCAAATACGGCAAATAACTTGCCGGCGCGGCGAATGCGGCCCACAATCACCGCATGAATAGCAGCGATTACCTCTACGCCTGGCAGGCACCTGACTGGCCTCACTGGCGCTACGACCTGTCAGCATTGGCTGAGCCCATGGCCCAGGTCAGCCGCGCCCAAGGGCTGCTGCTGGGTCGGCTCGCCGACGTGGGCTTGGGTCTGCGCGACGAGGCCAGCTTGGCCGCCCTGACCGACGATGTCCTCAAGACCAGCGAGATCGAGGGCGAGCACCTGAATGTGGCCTCCGTGCGCTCGTCCATCGCCCGTCGATTGGGGGTGGACATCGGCTCGCTGGCACCAGTCGACCGGCACGTCGAGGGTGTGGTGGAGATGGTGCTGGACGCCACTATTCGGCACGGGGCGCCACTCACGCCAAACCGTCTCTTCGCTTGGCATGCGGCGCTGTTTCCCACGGGCTACTCTGGCCTCACCAAGATCACCACGGGGGCGTGGCGAAACGATGCCCTTGGCCCCATGCAGGTGGTTTCCGGTCCGATGAATCGCCAGCGGGTGCACTTCGAGGCGCCACCGGCTGATCGCCTGACGACGGAGCTGAGCGTATTCCTGCGCTGGCTGAATGACCCTGCCCCCAGCGATCCGGCACTGATCCGCGCAGGGCTCGGACACCTATGGTTCGTGACTCTGCACCCCTTCGATGATGGGAACGGCCGCATCGCACGTGCTGTGGGTGACCTGCTGCTGGCGCGTACCGACGGCAGCCCTCAGCGCTTCTACAGCCTGTCCGCGCAAATCCAGCGCGAGCGCAAAGCCTATTACGACATCCTGGAGCGCACGCAAAAAGGCTCGATGGATGTGACGGAATGGCTGCGTTGGTTCCTCGACATGCTCAGTCAGGCGCTGGGCCAAGCGCATGGCGTACTGGACGCCGTCCTGTTCAAGGCGCGGTTCTGGCAGGGGCTGCAGGGTGCCACGTTGAATGAACGTCAGGTCAAGGTGCTGAACCGCCTGCTGGATGGCTTTCAAGGCAAGCTCACCACCAGCAAATGGGCGGCGCTGGCCAACTGCTCGTCGGACACCGCGCTGCGAGACATCAACGATCTGGTCGAGCGGGGGATCTTGCAGAGAACCGCGGCCGGTGGGCGCAGCACGAGCTATGATCTGAAGCCTCTTTGATAGGCGTCCCACACCACTTCGAAGGCTGGACGCTGCCGCTTGGGACTGGCACCGTCCACGCCTGAGTCCGTACTCAAGGCGCCGGGCGGATCGGCCAGTTCAACCGCCTGATGTAGTCGCCGTACTCAGCCCGATCTCAAACCAGTACAAATCGGAGCACGGTTTCCGAGTACAGAAAGTAAAGACGTTGAAGATCCATACATTGCCTCTGATCTTCTGGTTCAACGTCTGATCCGGCTCGTGGAATAAACCCGACGGCTCATCCGTATATCCCCTGTAGCACCCTCAACCCTCAACGGAGAACGCCATGAAAATCAGACAAGTTGCCGCTGCTTTTTCCCTGATCGCCCTGACCACCGCGGCCTGGGCCGCCGACGCCCCGGTCAAGGTCGCCGACGGCGTGCTGGTCGGCGCCAACGGCATGACCCTCTACACCTTCGACAAGGATGCAGCGGGTAGTGGCAAGAGCGTCTGCAACGGCCCCTGCGCCACCAACTGGCCACCACTTGCCGCTGCCACCGGCGATACCGCCGGCGGTGACTACAGCATCATCACGCGCGACGACGGCGCCAAGCAGTGGGCAAGCAAGGGCAAGCCGCTCTACTTCTGGTCCAAGGACCAGAAGGTCGGCGACAAGACCGGTGACGGCTTCAACGGCGTCTGGCACGTCGCGAAGCCGTAACGCTCGGCGGTGAGCAGCCGCGACGCCATCGTTGCCGAAATTCCCCGTCTGCGCCGTTACGCGCGGGCGCTGACGGGGCATGGCGATAGCGCCGACGATCTGGTGCAGGACACGCTGGAACGTGCGCTCGACAAGTGGCGCTTCTGGCATCGCGAGCGCGACTTGCGCCCGTGGCTGTTTTCGATCATGCACAACCTCCACGTCGATGGCCGTCGCCGCGATGGTCGCGTCGCCTTTTGCGCCGACAGTGACCTTCCCGTGCCGGTGCAACGGGCCGATCAGGCCGATGCACTGGAACTGCGCGATCTGCAGCACGCGCTGATGCAGCTGCCCCTGGAGCAGCGCGAAGTCCTGCTGCTGGTCGGTCTGGAGGATCTGAGCTACGCCGATGTCGCGCTGGCGCTGGGTGTTCCGCCGGGCACCGTGATGTCGCGCCTGTCACGCGCTCGTGGCCGGCTCCGGGCCGTGCTTGCCGACGAGTTCACAGCGCCCTTGCGAGTGGTCAAGCCATGAGTGCGCCGATTTCCGAAGACGACCTGCACGCCTTCGCCGATGGCCAGCTTGCCCCGACCCGGCTGGCGCAGGTCGAGGCCTGGCTGGCCGCGCATCCCGAGCACCGGCAACAGGTCGAGGATTGGCGTGCGCTCTCGGCCCACCTGCACCGCACTTACGATCGCGTTCTCGACGAGCCGATTCCCGCCCGCGTCCTGCCTGCCGCCAATGCCTCGCGCTGGCGCGATCTCCGCAAGCTCGCCGCCCTTGCCTGGTTGATGCTCGGCGCCGTTACCGGCTATGTCCTGCGTGGTGAAACCACCCGAGATCCACAGCCGCCATCGGCCACGGTCTCCCTGCCGCGACAGGCCGCGGTGGCGCACGCGGTATTCGTCCCCGAAATGCGTCATCCGGTAGAGGTGGGAGCGGATCAGGAGGCTCATCTCGTCGGCTGGCTGTCCAAGCGGCTCGGCGCGGAACTCAAGCCGCCGAAGCTGGACGAAGTCGGCTACCGTCTCGTCGGCGGCCGCCTGCTGCCCGGCGACAAAGGAGAAGTAGCGCAGTTCATGTACGAGAACGCCGCACACAATCGCCTCACACTCTACGTTCGCCCCGCTGCGCCGAACGGCGGCGACACGCTTTTCCGCTACGCGCGCGAAGACGGCATCGACGTCTTCTACTGGGCCGACGGCCGCTTCGGCTACGCGCTATCGGGCACCACCGGGCGCGAAGACATGCTGCGCCTGGCGACACTGGTCTATCACCAGTATCCGAGGTAGACCCGGCCGACCTGTCATAAGCAGCGCAGGCGTTACACCAACCCGGCGTTGGCCGGGGCGCCGTATCCGGCTCAGATCGCGCCGAAGAACCACCCTCTGCGCCGCCCACTCTGTCTGGCCCCCACCATCAGCGATGCCCAGGAAGAGATCCTGGTGTAGGCTGCGGGAAGTCGCCGACGTGCCAAGTGTCGATGCCTTGAAACCATGAAGGTGTCCCGCCTGCAGGAGAGATCACCGGATCAGGAAGCCCTTTCCGGTCCAGTTCTTCCGCCAGGCGCGCCACACAACCCAAAGGAGTCAGTGAATGAGAGCAAACATCCGCTCACACGCCGTACTGAATGCAATCCTCTGCGCGTCCATGATGGTGGCGCCGATCCCGGCGGCGCAGGCCTGTACGCGAATCCTGTGGAACGACAACAAGCTGGCTACGGTCGTCGGTCGAACGATGGACTGGCCCGAGTCGACCCAGCCGGTGCTCACCGCCTTTCCCAGGGGGATGAAGCGCGACGGCGGCCGGCTGGGCCCGCAGTCCGTCGTCGCCGAGAACCCCTGTTACGTCCGCCCCTAAACGGGATTGAAGGGCTTTGAATATCGCGCGTACTTTGAGCAGGAAGATCGAAGGATCTCCTGAGCGAAGGCGGAATGAAGAAGGACGGAGAAGGGCTGGAACACCTCTGCTATCGTGGGAAGTTATCGAGACGACCGAGATAGAAAAGAGCCCAGCCCATGCAACGAATTGTAGCCGGCATCACCACGCTTGAGCAGCACGTTGAGACGACTCAAAAGGCCGCTGAAGTGTATCGACCGAAGTCGTGCCCGCACTGCGGGCTGGGAGTGGTCCATCAGCATGGTCACTATGAGCGAAAGGCCGACCGCCGAGCCGTGCCGCCACGGCTCAACCCGATCCCCATCCTTCGCTACCGTTGTGCCGGATGCCGACGCACGTGTTCGCGCCTGCCGGAATGTATCGCACCGCGACGCTGGTATGACTGGTCGGTGCAACAGCAAGTCCTGCAGCAGCGGCTGAACGGCGCGGCAGAGCACCCCGGCGGTCCACCTGACCGGCACACGGGCGCGCGCTGGTGGAACTGGTTGCAGGAGCGGGGAAAGGACTTTGTGTTTCACCTGCGCGTGCGCTTTGCCGAACTCGGCCGGGCCGTTGACACGCACGGCTTTTGGCACCAGGTGTTCAACAGCCTGGGTCTGCCGCGGGCCATGTTCTGGCTCGATCAAGAGATGAGCGTCCCATGATTTCCTGACACCGAGCGAGTGGCGGACGGTGGGGACCCCGCCCGGGCGGGGTCCCCACACAGTTTGCTCGTGGCATTATTTCGGCCCTTTTGTTTTGATGACGACTCCCATTCACCCCGAGGAGTCGTCATGAATCGAATCAATCCGATCGCCTTGTTTCGCCTGTCCGTCCTGGGTTCGCTGACCAGCCGGGAACGGCTGGATCACGGCGAATTGCAGCAGACCATCCGCGCCCTGGCCGAGCGCGAATACACCATTCCCGGCACGCGTCGGCGCCATGTTGCCGAGAAGACGATTCAGGGCTGGTATTACACTTACCTTGCCCAGGGCATCGATGGCCTGACACCCAAGACCCGTATCGACCGCGGGCAATCGAAGCTATCGCAAGCCATTCAGACCGCGATCCTTGCCGCGAAGCGCGACAACCCGCGCCGCTCGATCCGTCAGATTCGCCAGTTGCTCGAAGCCACCGGAACGGTGGCTCGCGGCAGCCTGTCGCGCTCGACGGTCCACCGGCTGCTGCAACAGCACGGCCTGTCGCGGATCAGCGGCTCGGCCAGCCTGCCCGAGGAGAAGCGCAGCTTCGTCGCCGCTTCCGCGGGCGCCATCTGGTATGGCGATGTGATGCACGGTCCCCGCGTGCCTCACGAGGGCAAGCTCGTCAAGGGGTATCTCGTCTCGCTGTTCGACGATGCCTCACGTCTGGTGGCTCACAGCGCTTTCTGCCCCGGCGAAACGGCGCTCGACATCGAAGGGGTGCTCAAGCAGGCGCTGCTGAAGCGAGGCATCCCGATCAAGCTCGTCGTCGATAACGGCGCGGCCTACCGCGCTGAGACCCTGCAGGGGATCTGCGCCCGCCTGGGCATTCACCTGATCTATTGCCGGCCCTATGCGCCCGAGGGCAAGGGCAAGTTGGAGCGCTGGCACCGGACCTGCCGCGACCAGTTCCTGTCGGAACTCGACGAGCGCCACATCAACAGTTTCGAGGACCTCAATGCGCGTCTCTGGGCCTGGCTGGAGCGGGTCTATCACCATACGCCGCATGCCGGCCTCGACGGGATGACGCCGCTCGCGCGCTACCAGCAGGATTTGTCGAAGATTCGTTCGCTGGGAGCGCTGGCCGCGCAGCTCGATGCCTTGTTCCGGTATCGCGTCAGCCGTCGAGTCAGGAAGGATGGCACGGTGTCGTATCAGGGGGCGCGCTTCGAAGTGCCTTTCGAACTCTCCGGCAAGACGGTGTGTCTGGTCGTCGATCCGCATAGCGGGGCGGTCATCGAGGTCGAGGACGAGCACGGCAAGGGGATCGGCGCCGCGACCCCGCTCGATGCCCTGGGCAATCTCGATCGCCAACGAAATAAATCCGACCCGACAGACGCCGCTCCCGCCTCGCCGTCTGGCCCGAATCTGATCGAACTCACCTATCGTCAGTATTACGACCGCAAAGGAGACTGAAGATGTATCTGCAACACTTTGGTCTGCGCCATCCGCCTCTGGGCAAGGACGCCGCCGAGCTGTGGGATGACGGTGCGCTGGCGCAACTCGCCGAGCGCTTCCAGTGGCTTCTGCAATCGCCGGGCCTCGGCCTGCTGACCGGCGAGGCCGGCGTGGGCAAGACGGCCGCCTTGCGCCTCGTGACCGCCAAGCTCAATCCGCATCGCTACCAAGTCATCTACCATGCCGAGACCGATTTCGGACGGGCAGACCTTTACCGGTGCCTGGCCCAATCCCTCGGCCTTCAGCCGAGTTATCGTCGCGCCCAACTGTGGCGCGACATCAAGGCGCATATCCATCATCTGGCCGACGCCAAGCAACTTCTGCCGGTCTGGATCCTCGACGAGGCGCAGAATCTGCCACCCGAATTCTTCCGCGATTTCCCCGCTTTTCTCAACTTCGCCTTCGATTCGCGCGATCTCATCACTGTCTGGCTGGTCGGTCACCCGATCCTCGCCCAAACCCTCGAACGGGCGTCTTACGCCGCACTCGCCGGCCGCATCCAGGCACGCGTGCATCTGCGACCGGTGCTCGAACGCGAGCGCTTTGCGCAACTCGTCGGCCATGCCCTCAAGAGCGCCGGGTGTGCGCATACCCTGCTCACCGATTCCGGCCTGGAACTCCTGCGCCAAGCCAGCAAGGGCCTGCCGCGCCACGCCGGGCGCATCCTGCGCACCGCCATGCGTCTGGCGGTGCCGCGCGCACTCAATCATTTGCCCGACGATCTGCTGCAAGCGGCTATCGAGGAGTTGCGATGAAACGCCGCCCTCACTCCCTCTTCCCCGACGGCCTCTCCGACGAAAGTGCGGCGGCGATCAGCGAGTTCCTTCACCAACTCGCCGCTGCTTGTGAGGCCCGCTACCTCGTCCAGCTTCGCCGCCACCGCAGCCGTCAGATGAACCTCTACGATCCCGAAGCCCCTTGGAGAATACCTCCAGGCGAGCCCTTCTAGCCCTCTCGTCCCACGCTGACGCCGGAACCTCTTCTTCCGGCGTCAGCGTGGGACTTTGCCATCATCTCAACCTCGAATGGCTCGGGTTGAAGAGTTCCAGATATCGCGGGACGTAACAACCCCGCACGCTGGACCTCCAAACATGGCAGTGTGGTCACGACCATCTACGGCGTCGGCACGGCCGACGGTGTGAATGAAAGAGGCTTCGCGATCCACATGCTCTATCTGAACGCAACCGATTTCGGTCCGCGCGACACGAGCAAGCTCGGGGTGCACGCCGGACTCTGGGGCCAGTACCTGCTCGACAACGCGGCGAGCGTTGGCGAAGCGCTGGAGTTGATGAAGGGCATACAGCCGGTGATGGTGGCCGTGCACGGCGTCAAGGCGACTGTCCACCTCGCCATCGAGGACGCCGCCGGCGAATCGGCGATCATCGAATACATTGGCGGCAAGCCGGTGGTACATCATGGTCGCCAGTATCGCGTGATGACCAACGATCCGACCTATGACGAACAGTTGGCCAATCTGGCTCGCTATGACTTCACCAACGCGACGCGCCAGACACCACTGCCGGGCAACGTCGACCCGCGCGACCGCTTCGTCCGCTCGGCCTACTACCTGCAAATGCTGCCCGAGCCCAGATCCGAGCGCGAGGCCATCGCGGGAATCCTTGCCATCGCCCGCAATGCCTCAGTACCTTTCGGCGCGCCGAACAATGCGCCGGGCACCCTGTACAACACGGAGTACCGCACCGCGATCGACCTCACGAACCGTCGCTATTTCTTCGAACTGACCACAACGCCCAACGTGATCTGGATGGACCTCGCCAAGTTCAACTTCCAGCCTGGGGCACCGGTGATGATCCTTGACCCGGACAATATCGAGCTCGCCGGCAACGTATCGGCCAAGTTCAAGGCGGCAAGGAACACGCCGTTCTAGGCGAACCGACAACTCGCTCCGCCGCATCGCTCTCGAGCGGCGTTGGGCCTGGGCGGGGAACGGCAGATCGCATGAAGGCTGAATGGCGGCAACGGGTCCGTGGCTGCGAGTGGCCTCATGACCCTGAACGACTGGTCTCGGTCTGATCGGGCCGTTGGCGCTCGGCCTCGGCCGACGCGCGTCTGGGCGGCCCGTCCAGAGCATCAGCGGCCACTCCCTTCTTGTGGTTTTCTGACGGTAAGCGACCCAAAACCGCCTGTTGCCATTCACATAGCCAAGACCGCTTTGCCGACTGCGCGGTCATTGATATCAGCGACGCCTTCCCTTCGGTTTTCGTCGTTGAAGAGGTCAACAAGCAAAGCAGCTGCCGCTGCGCTTCTGTTTATCGAAGTCCGCGTCACCGTGAGATCGCTCGGAGCCTGTCTATTGCGGTTTGGTGGCCCTGCTCCGCCGCCTTTCGAAACCACTTGACCGCCTCCACCTCATCCTTGGCAAGGCCGATACCGTGGAAATAGGCGTAACCTAAGAACCATTGCCCGTCAGCATTTCCCTGCTCCGCCGCCTTTCGAGACCACTTGACCGCCTCTACCTCATTCTTGGCTACGCCGGTACCTGTCTTATACGCGACCCCGAGTTTCAATTGCCCCGTAGCATCTCCCTGCTCGGCCGCCTTCCGATACCATTTAACCGCCTCCACCTCATTCTTGGCTACGCCGATACCCTTGAAATAGGCGTACCCGAGATTCAATTGTCCCCTAGCATTTCCCTGCTCGGCCGTCTTCCGATACCATTTAACCGCCTCCACCTCATCCTTGGCAACGCCGATACCTGTCTCATACGCGACCCCGAGATTAAATTGCCCCGTAGCATTTCCCTGCTCCGCCGCCTTCCGATACCACTTGACCGCCTCCACCTCATCCTTGGCAACGCCTGTCCCAATGAAATAGGCGTGCCCGAGATTCAATTGCCCCCCAGCATCTCCCTCCTCGGCCGACTTTCGAAACCACTTGACCGCCTCCACCTCATCCTTGGCAACGCCTTTCCCAATGAAATAGGCGTGCCCGAGATTCGATTGCCCCCTAGCATTTCCCTGCTCGGCCGCCTTCCGATACCATTTAACCGCCTCCACCTCATCCTTGGCTACGCCAATACCGTTGAAATAGGCGTACCCGAGAGTGTTTTGTCCTCGACTGTTTCCTTGATCGGCCGCGCTGCGCGCCCATCGCAGCCCATCGGAATCATCTTTCGGTACACCCCATCCTTCAACGTACATCCGTGCCAAGTCCGCCTGGGCATCGGCGTTTCCCCTACGGGCCAACGTCTTGAGTTCGTCGATCTTGGTCGGGTGTTTGTCAAGATAAGACCGCACCCCTTCCTCGCCCTCTGTCTCGAACATGCGCCTCCATTGCACGGCATCATCGCGCTGGACGGCTTCAACCTGCTCCCGCCGCCGCTTCGCCGCTTCCTGTTTCTCCCGCTCGCCCGCTTCGCGTTGCAGTTTCTGCTGCGCGGCTTGTGCCAGCGCCACGTAGCGCCCCCTGGGGTAGCGCTCCAGGTAGGCGCCATGAGCGGCGACGCTGGCGGCGACCTTGGCTTCGTCCCACGCAGTCTGTTCGGTGCGTTGCGCTTCCTGCCGTTCGCGTTCCGCCGCCTGCTGTTTCTCCGCCCCCTCCCTGAGTCGCTGCTCGCGGTCGCGGTCGTCGAGCTGCTTCAGTTCGATCTTCGCCAGCGCGAGATACTTGCCCCTGGGGTACTGCCTGAGGTAGGCGTCGAGGTACTCCCTGGCGCCGCTGGCTTTCACTTCGTTCCAGAACAGGGTTTCGGGGTCGTCAATGACCGGCGGGAGCGCCGGTGTGGGCACAGCGGCGGTTGCGGCGGAGCGGCGGGCCTCGGCCTTGAGTCTGTTCAAGGTGGCTCGCGCCTGGCCGGCGTAGCGGCCTTTCGGGTATTGCTTGAGGTATTCCTCGAAGCCAACGCTATCACGGTCATCCTTGATCGTGTTCCAGTAGCTGTCTTCAATCTCGGCTGGCGTTCTCGCCGGGGCAGCAGCCCCGCTGACTTGCGGCGCGACCTGCACCGTGGTCGGCCCATAGAAGTAGAAATTGCCCCGCGCTTCGTTGTACAGCGCCGGTCTCTGCTCGTGGCTGACCGTGCGCGCCAGCTCTTCGACGGCATCCTGGACTTCCCGCACCAGATCTTCGATGCGCATGCCGCGTCGCTTCATCCGGGCGACGAATTCCCGGGTAAAGACACCGTTGGGGTTGCTGTCGCGGTCACTCAGACGGTCCAGTGCCTGCTGGCCTTTGCTGGCGGAGTAAACCACCATTTGGCCCTTTGGCGGTTCGATCGGGCCCAGTCCGCGCGTGCTGCCGACGCTGCGGCCCCGGGATTTAAGCGGGTTGTCGCGGCAGGCGTCGACGATCACCAGCGCGAAGGACGCCCTGGCTTCGCTGAGCTTGTCCGTCAGGTCGGCCAGCCCGTAGGCGGTCTTCTCGACTTCACTTTCGCTGCTGGCTTCTATATCAATGGGTAACAGGTAGCTGCCGGTCTTGATCTGCACGCCGTGTCCGGCAAAGAACACCACGACCTGGTCACCCCCGGTGATGCTGTTCGAGAGGGTTTCGATCGCCTTGACCATGCCACGGTAGTTGAGATTGCGGTGCAGCAGTACTTCGAACCCGGCCGCCTTGAGTTCGCGCGCCATGGTCGTTGCGTCGCTGCCGGCCTTTTCCAGTTTGCTGACGTTCTGGTAGGCGTCGTTGCCAATCACCAGCGCAAGCCGCTTGCCCGACTGGCCAACGCCTACCGCCTGCTTTTCCGCTGACTCGCCTTGGGATCCCGGCGTCGCGGCCCTGGCTTCCTCGGTCGTGTCAGCCGCGGCTTGCTGTCGGGGCTGAAGGAGCTTGCCGAGCATTTCAAACAGCCCCGGTTGCGGTGGTTCCTGTTGCGCCTTGGCACTGCAAAGGCAGAGTGCCGCGATGACAATCGCCCGGAGCAGGCAGACGGACACGCTTGGAAGAAATCGGGATGACATGACAACCAAATCTTATGCCAGCAATGGAATCGGTGCAAGAAAAGGCCTGATCCGCAATGATCGTCAGCCACCGAGTGCAACGTCACGGGGGCGGCCCACCGGCGGCTCCTGAGACACCATAACACGGTCCTCCGTGGTGAGATGGGGACAGAATGGGCTTCGGGTACCTCACCAGGTTGGCGTGGCTGCGTTTCATTGCTAATCAGCTTCCCAACCCCGCGCGCAAGCCAGGCGTTCATGAAAGAGCAGGAGACTCCAGTTTGCGTGTCTTAGGAGAAGAAAAGGTGCTGGCGCTAGTTCGGCTGGGGCTCGCTCCGGCACGCGACCACCACTGAAACGGAGCCAAGAACGGGAAATAAAACCAATGCGACGAGGGTGACTGCTGTCCCGCTGGGTGCAGACCGTCAGGATAGACTTGAGGTGGCATGTCTAATGACCGCAGATGGCCGGTTGCCGACCGACACCATGCTACACCCACTGACAGCTTTCCCAAGCGTGACGGTCCCTCAGGCGAGAGAACTGGCATCCCCAGCCGAATGCCCCCTCAAGGTTGATCGCCCGCAGTCAAGGTCGGCTTCGGGGAAAAGTCGCCCTCGTCTGCCGATGGTCGTCAGCCGTCACCGCATTTGCTCGAAAGAGATCCTTCGCCAGCTTGAGGCATCAACAACGGGAAGTAGCGGCAACGGTCCGACCGGCCATCGTTGAACCGACCGTCCCGCCAGCGGTCAGCACCGCGCCCCTGGTGGACGCTCGATCGACGGTCCCCATGCGGCGCCAACCAGACATCATGGCCCAGCGGTACCCATTACCGGAAAAGCCCTGCTTCCCGCGTCGGCTGGTCACGCATCGGTTGCGCCCTTCACCTTCTCACTCCCTCCGGCCTCACGGTGTCTTCAGCCGGTTCGGGTCGAATCCGCACCACTCCGCCAGCTTGAGAAAGTTGGCGGTGAAGCCGGCCAGCGAGAACTTGTGCACCGCCGCCGCCTTGCGCGTTCGCGGGTTTTCCCGCCACACCGTCACGCTGGTGGCGGAGCGCATCGCGGCGACCATTGCCGGCGAGTCGCCGCTCGGCAGGCCAGCGATGGCGATGGGGATTCCCTCGGCGTCAACGTCGAGTGTCACCAGCGCGTCGGCGAATACCGATTGTTTCTTGTCGTCCAGTCTGAACGAAATCGCGTCGGTTTTTGCCAGGGCCGGCTTGGTGCCGCGATAGGTCTGTTCCCGGTAGTAAATCGAGATGTCGCCGCCCGGCGTTGCCGAGACGACCAGGAAGTCGTCGCCGTCGCCGCCGGTTGACGCCTGGCAGGTTTTCTTACCCTTGCCACTGCTCTCGGTGGACGAATGCCAGTCTTTGTACTCCCAGGACAAATCCTTGCCGGCTTGCGCCAGCGTCGGAGTGGAGGCAAGGCCCAGCAGCAGGGCCAACAGACAGCAGGCAGATGACGGACGGTTCATTCCTGGCGGCTCCAATCGATAATCCGACAAGCGTATCATGGGCGACGAGAAGTGCGGATCACGCCGTTCACCCGCAGGCCGACTGACGGCGCGAGGCGTGGATTCTGCCGGACAGGCGTGGCGAGTATCTCCCTCCGCGGAAAAGTGCGTCGTTTTCACCCTTCCATCGTCTCCTGAAGCAGAAGCCAGGATCCTCGCGACCATCGTCAAACACAGTGCCACACGCATTTGGAGTCAAAGCATGAATCTTTCGGCGATCGACAGGAGCGCCAGTTCCAGGCTCACCACCTGGCTGGTCGGCCTTGTCCTTGGCGGCGCCCTCTGGGTGGCCGCCTACAGCCAGCTCGCCGCCTTTGCCGATGCGCTGGTCGGCGCCCTGGGCCTTTCCCGCGCGACGGCTTTCGGCGAGGCCGTCCACTTCTTCTTCTACGATACCCCCAAGGTGCTGCTGCTCCTCACCGGCATCGTTTTCGTGATGGGCGTCATCCAGACCTTCTTTTCGCCGGAGCGCACGCGGGCGCTGCTTTCCGGCCGACGCGAGGGCATCGGCAATGTGCTGGCGGCCACCCTGGGCATCGTCACGCCGTTCTGCTCGTGCTCGGCGGTGCCCCTGTTCATCGGCTTTCTCTCGGCTGGTGTGCCGCTCGGCGTGACTTTGTCCTTCCTGATCTCGGCGCCGATGGTCAATGAAATCGCGCTGGTACTGCTTTTCGGCATGTTCGGCTGGAAGGTGGCCGCGCTTTACCTCGGCCTGGGGCTGCTGGTGGCCATCGTCGCCGGCCTGGTGATCGGCAAGCTGAAGATGGAGCGTTTCCTCGAGGACTGGGTGCAGAAGATCCTCGCCGGACAGGTGGCACAAACCGCCGGTGAGCAGATTTCCTGGCTGGAGCGTCTGCAGGCTGGCGCCGCGCACGTGCGCGAGATCGTCGGCAAGGTGTGGCCCTACGTGCTGGGCGGGATTGCCCTGGGTGCGGGAATCCACGGCTATGTGCCGGAGGACTTCATGGCCTCGTTCATGGGCCGCGATGTCTGGTGGGCGGTGCCGGCCGCGGTTCTGCTCGGGGTACCGATGTATACCAACGCCGCGGGAATCATTCCGATCGTCGAGGCCCTGATCGGCAAGGGGGCGGCGCTGGGTACTGTCCTCGCCTTCATGATGGCGGTGATCGGTCTGTCGGCACCGGAAATGATCATCCTCCGCAAAGCGCTCAAGCCGACCCTGATCGCGACCTTCGCCGGCGTCGTCGCCACCGGCATTCTGCTGGTCGGCTACGTGTTCAACTGGCTGCTTTGAAGCCCGGGCCGCACTGGCGGCGAGCAACGATTTCTTGACCCTGCGAAGGAAAACGCCATGAAAAGCATCAAGGTCCTCGGCACCGGCTGTGCCAACTGCCGCGCCACGGTCGCCCTCGTCGAATCGGTGGCGAAGGAGAAGGGCGTGGACATCTCGATCGAGAAGGTCGAAGACCTGCCCGACATCATGAGCTATGGCGTGATGTCCACACCCGGTGTGGTGATCGACGGACGCGTGGTGCATGCCGGCGGCGTGCCGACCCGCGCCAAGGTGGAAGGCTGGCTCTGAAGCTCAGCGCGTGCGCGTCGCCGCCGCGTTCGCTGCGGGCAGCACCTGTGCCGACAGGCGGGTGTCCGCCTTCAGCAGGCCGATCTCGTCGCTGAGAATGTTGGCGCTCTCGATCAACAGCACGTCCTTGGCCTTCTTGTTCTCCTTCTCTTCCGCCAGATCGGCGCTCAGGGCGCGTTCGCTGGCGAGCAGGCCATCGTCCTGACGGGACGCTTTGCGAACGCCGGCTTCGTTCTTGCCGGCACGCAATTTCTGTCTTGCCTCCTGCCTGTCACGCTCGGCGCGACGCTCCGCCTCGTTGAGCGAGATTTCGTTCTTCTTGCGCAGGGCGTTGAACTCGGCGACATCTTCGAGCAGGTATTGAAAATCCCTGTCCTTGGCCACGCGCACCTCATGCCGGGCGCGCAGCGCCGGCAGCAACGCGCTCACGCGACCCGCCGGCGCGAAGTCGGCCGCCCTGATCTGCGTCCAGGGCAGCGCATTCTCCGAACTGGACTCGCCGAACTCCTCCGGGTCGGTCATGCTCGGCAAGGCGATGTCGGGGCTGACTCCGCGTAGTTGCGTGGTGCCGCCATTGACGCGGAAGAACTGGGCGATCGTCATCTTCAACTCGCCGAGTCGCGCCTTCTCTTCCTTGGCGATCTGGTTCAGGTCGACCATGGCCTGCACGGTGCCCTTGCCGTAACTCGTCTCGCCGATGACCAGACCACGACCGTAGTCCTGAATGGCCGCGGCGACGATCTCCGATGCCGATGCCGAACGGCGATTGATCAGCACCGCCAGCGGACCGGTCCACGCGAAACCGCTGTGCACGTCCTTCTCGATGCGCACCTGGCCTTGAGCGTTGCGTTGCTGCACCACTGGCCCGGTGTCGATGAAGAGTCCGGTCAGGTCGACGGCTTCGCTCAGCGAGCCGCCGCCATTGTCGCGCAAGTCGAGGACGACGCCATCGACGTTCTCCTTCTTCAGTTCGGCCAGCAGACGCGCGACGTCGCGGGTGGCACTCTTGTAATTTGCGTCGCCTTTGCGCCGGGCGTCGAAATCCTCATAGAAGGTGGGCAGCGAGATGACGCCAATCCGGCGCTTCGTCGTGCCGTCCCGGGCCTCGATGATCGACTTCTTGGCCGCTTGCGCGGCGATGTTGATCTTCGCACGGGTCAGCGAGATCAAGGTCGGCCGGCCGTCCGGGCCGGCATCGGCGGGGAGAACGGAGAGGAGCACGGTGGTGTCCTTTTCGCCACGAATCAGCGCCACGACATCGTCGATACGCCAGCCGAGCACGTCGGTGACCGAAGCCCGCGCACCCTGCCCGACGCCGATGATCCTGTCGCCGACCTTGAGCCTTCCCGACAAGGCGGCCGGACCGCCCGGCACGAGCTCGCGGATGGTCGTGTACTCGTCGCGTTCCTGCAGCACGGCACCGATGCCGACCAGCGAAAGCCGCATCGAGATGTCGAAATCTTCCGCCGCACGCGGCCCGAGGTAGCTGGTATGCGGGTCCATGGCCGTCGAGTAGGCGTTCATGAAGACCTGGAAAGCGTCCTCGCTCTTCATCCTGACGTTGCGCGTCAGGTAGTTCTCGTAGCGCTTGTCGAGCGTCGCGCGAATCGCCGCGTCGTCCTTGCCGGCCAGCTTCAGCCGCAGCCAGTCATTCTTCACGCGTTTGCGCCACAGATCCCGGATCTCGTCTTCGTTCTTCGCCCAGGGAGCTTTCTTGCGCGACAAGGGGTAGCCTTCCTTGACGGTGAAGTCGGGCTTTTGCTTGAGGAGTTCGCGGGCATAGGCGACCCGCTCGGCCAGGCGCTGGCGCTGCAGGTTGAAGAGGGCAAACGGTATGCTCAGGTCCTGCTCGAGAATCGCATCGTCAAGCTTCGTACGGGCACCGGCGAAACGGTCGATGTCGGATTGCAGGAAGAAGTTCTTCTCCCCATCCAGCGCCTCGACGTAGTTGGCGAAAATCCTCTCCGACATGGCATCGTCAAGTGGCGCGGCGCGGTAGTGGTAGCGCGAGAGGACCTGCGCAGACCACAGCGCGGACTGTGTCTGCTGCGGCAAGGGCGCGAGCAGCGCCATGTCGGCACCCTGGGGTGCGCGTGCGAAGGCCTGGGCTGCGACCAGCCAGGCAACCAGTAGCCATAGTGCTCTTTTCGTCATTCACTCTCTCCGGGAATCTGCAGCGCCGCGCGCCACGCGGAGTGTCCCACATCTGGCCGAGGTGTGGCGATCGTCACGCCCGCGCGACTGCTCTGCACCCGCAATCGCGCGGCCATTCTCGCCCCTGCCCTGGCGCTACCGTGGCGCCGTCCTAGGCGCTGCCCGACGACTGCCTCCTGAGTTCGATCAGCGGCAACACGCCCGGCAGTTCCAGACGCTTGCGGTCCGGCTCGACGGCAGCCAGCGCCGTCGTTTCGACCAGCGTCGCCAGCGAGCGGCGAGTGAGGTTCTGGTAGGTGAGCGTTCCCTCGATCTTCCAGGTCATCTCCTGCTCGCTGAGCGTCCGGATGATCTTGGCAGGAACCCCGGCGACCAGCGAACGCGGCGGTATTTCCAGCCCGGCCTTGACGAAGGCGCACGCGGCGACGATCGACGACTCGCCAAGTACGGCGTTGTCCATGATCACCGCGTTCATGCCGACCAGCGCGTTGCGGCCGATCCGGCAGCCGTGCAGCACCGCGCCGTGGCCGATGTGGCCATCCTCCTCGATCACCGTGTCGGTGCCGGGAAAGCCGTGCATGACGCAGGTGTCCTGCACATTGGCGCCGCGCCCGAGGATCAGGCGACCGAAATCGCCGCGCAGGCTGGCGCAGGGGCCGACATAACAGCCCGGTCCGACGATCACGTCGCCGATCAGGACCGCCGAGGGATGCACATAGGCGCTCGGATCGATGACCGGAACAAGGCCGTCGATGGCGTAAACACGGGGACTGCTCATGCGCATGCTCCTCGAGGAAAGGCCGCGCCGCCGCCGGAAGACGGGCGTCGCCTGGATGCCGAATTGCCCACCATTCTACGGAAAGCCCCATGCCGGACGCCAGCGCGTCGGCGGCAGCGAGCCGTCGACGCCGCTCATCGCATGGATCGGCGCTCGGGGATCGGCAGCGGATCGTCAGGCTGAAAGCGGGCCAGGAAAGCTGGCGAGAACGTCGGGGATCGACCGTCGGCGGTACACAGGAGACGGTCGAGGTGGCGCTCGGACGGCGCCAACAGACGACGGTAGAGTTCCTTGCAGAGCACGCGCGCCTGTTCGCCTGGCCAGTCGACGGGCAGCAGCACTTCGGGCAGTTCGGGATCGCGCAGCAGGAGGCGACGGTAATCGTGAATCAGCAAAAGGCGCAGCAGACAAGCCTCTTCGTCGTCGATGGCGACCTGCCGCTCGGCGCGCAGGTCTGCGAGGACAGGCGCGTAGAGGGCGACAAAATCGCCATAGGCGCGCGCCAGCCCGCGCAGATCCCAGGCACGGGCAACCAGATCGGCATTACCGGCCATGCCGGCCAGGCTCGCGTCGGCGGCAACCAGCGGCAGGAGATCAGCCAGCCAGCGGCCCTTGCCCTCGGCCGCCAGCGTGTCGAGCACCACCGACAAGTTCACGCCGGGATGGACGAAGCACTGCTCGCCCAGGGCACCAAACCCCTGCCAGAAAAGCGCGCGACGCAGGCCGTCGCGGTCCTTCTGCGCGAGCGGCGCGAGGACGAGAAGCAGTCGCCAACGCCGATCCCAGTCCGGTCCACGGGCCGCGTAGATCTGCCTGGCCGCTTCCTCGCAACGTCGCTGCCCGGTGGGTGTCAGCAGATAGTCGCTGCGCCGGCCGTGCGCTGCGGAGCACAACCACTGGTCCCTGGCCAGGCGGAACACCGCCGTGCGCGCCAGGCGTTCGTTGAGCCCCAGGGGTTCGAGCAGGCGAATCAGGCTGCCCATCCAGATCCGGCCACCGCGCGGCAGGACCATGTCGCCGAAGAGGGAGATGATCAGCGAACCCGCGAGCACCCGTTTCTGGGCGCAGAAGCTCGCGATGCGGGCGCGGATGGGCTCGTTCATCGGCACTCGTCGCCACGCTCGCTGGCCGTCGAAACGGCGCGCGAGGGCATGCGGCAGCGCCTGCCGCCCGGCGAGCCAGCGGACGATGCGTGATCAGCCACCGCGCAAGGAGGACGCGGCCGGCTCGCCGCCAGCACCCTGCTGGTGGTGGAAGCCTTCGCTATGGATCAGATGATCGCTGGCGCCGAGCCTCTTTACCGTCGCCACGCAGGCGTCGACGAAGCCGGGACTACCGGCAGCAAACACGCTGTGCTTCGAGAGGTCGGCAAACAGCGTCGGCAGGACGACCTCGACCCGCCCGTGCAGATACCCCGCCTTCTCCTCGCGTGTCAGCGTCACCTGGTAGCTGAAGTTGCGGTGCTTGGCATGCCACCACGACAGCATGCCGCGCGCGTAGACCTCGTCGGCGCTGCGGGCCGAGACGAGAAAGGTCACCGGCTTCCTGAAGCCGCGCCGCAGGGCCGCCTCGGCGAGAGCCAGAACGGGTGCCAGACCGGTACCGGCGGCGAGACAGAGCACCGGCGTATCGACCGTCGGATCGCCGACGAAAGTGCCGTAGGCACCGTTCAGCCGGACCTCGTCGCCGACACCGAGGATGTCATGCAGCCAGATGCTGGTGGCACCCGCGTCCGACCGCGCCACCTGCAGCACGATCTCGCCATCGGGGCGCGGCGCGTTGGCAATCGAGTACGCGCGATACGGGATAGCCGCCCGCTCGTCACCGAGCGTGACGTACTGGCCAGGCCAGTAGCGGAGGACCGGACCAACCGGACGCAGGCGCAGCTCGGCGATACGCGTGGCACACAGGCTCTTGCCGACGACGACGAAGAGGGCGTTCTCGCGCGGTGGAAAAAGCTTCGGCCTGGCGTCCTCGCTCCCCCATTCGATCACCAGCTCGTCGGAAACCGGCTTGGCCATGCACATCAGGCCGAAGCCGGCGCCGCGTTCGGCCGGCGACAGCGCCATGTCGAGGACCACACCCTGATCGAATTCGCCACGGCGAACCTTAACCTTGCATTCCCCGCAGGCACCGGCGCGACAGTTGTTCGGCAGAGCATAGCCGGCGGCCTCGAGCGCCGCCAGCACGGTATCGCCAGCGCTGCAATCGACGGATTTTCCCGAGGGATGAAGGACGATGCGGCTCATCAGCTTGCCTCCAGAGGGGGTTCTTGCGGCGCTTGCGACCGCGGGGAGCGAATGCCGGAGCGGCCGCGATTCAAAAAACGGGAATGATGTCTGCCATCTCGATCTCGCTGATCTCGCGACCGGTGATCCCGACTTCGGGGATCGCCGGAAACTCGATGCCGTACCGGTCGAGCACGCTTTTCAGATTGAGCATCGCGTTCTTCCAGTTCTGCAGCTTCATGTCATACGTCGGAACACCGAAGCCGGCCATGCGGCAGACCTCCTCCCCTTCGCGCTGATTGGCGATGAAGTCGGCCGGCAGGTCCCAGAAATCCATCGGTGGCTCGAACAGTACCGCCGACAGGAAGAGGTAGCCGGCGCGAATCTGCCGGGTAACCACCTGCTTGTCCTCCTCGGCCAGGCGCGGGTAATCCCTCTGCATCAGGGCCATGCATATCGCCATGTGCCGGCCCTCGTCGCGACCGATGTGGCGGAAACCTTCCTTGAAGACCGCTTCGCGCGAGTTGTCGTACATCTGCTTGAAGATCGTCGCCGCGGCAATCTCGCCCATCAGAAAGGAACTGAACAGGACGGCCAGCGAGTAGCGCGGAACGGCCTTCTTGTAACCCTCCCAGTAACGCCCGCCATTGAAGTACAGCCAGGCGGCGTTCTTCTGCAGGCGCTTGCCCAGTTCGCTCTTCGGCTGATGGCTCAGCGGGTCGGGATGACCGAGCAGGCGGGTGATCGCCATGCCGCACATCATCTCGTGGTTGTGCTCGTCACGAGTCACCGAGAAGAAGCAGTTGCGCACCGGCGCTTCCTCGTGCGCCTCGTAGGTCTTGATCATCGCCGTGGCAAATACCGGTGGCGCCGAGGCATCGAAGACGGAGAGCAGCGTCCACCAGTACGCCATTGCCTCGCGCTCCTCCCAGCTGTAGCTGTCGGGATCGAAGGTATCCCAGGGCAGCTTGGCCGGATCCCAGTACTCGCGCTGGGCCGCCGCCCACACCTCTTCCATCTTCCGGGTGTTCGCTTGCCACGACAGCGGGTAGACGTTGGGCTGTTCGGTCGGCGGCGGCAGTTCCATGGTGTCGGCAAAGCGCGCTCTCTCTGCGGTCATGCTGATCTCCTCTGGTCGGCGTCGATTGGATGGGCTCGCCGGCCTGCCTCCGGCTCGCTGAACATGTTACCTTATGCAATGAATCGTCAACAGGAATCGTATCATATCAGTCCCATCTGGATAGAACCATGACTGCCAAATTCTCGAAGACCGATACAGCTATTGACATGCTTTGGCATCGTTTGTAACGTTTCAGGGTAAGCACCAGCCGGCGTCAACGGCCCCGTCACGGCCTCTCCAGGAGAACTGCATGTCGCAAAGCCTTTTCGAAAAGCACCGCCCCACCCTCGAAGCAGCCGTCGATGCGATCGCCAGTCGTGGATACTGGGCCGCGTATGCGGAAATGCCCAGCCCCAAGGTCTACGGTGAAACGGCGATGGACGACGGCAAGCGCGCCTGCGAAAGCTGCCTTGGCCAGCAGTTCGCTCTCGATCAGCCCGGCCAGACCGGCTGGATGGACAGCGAGCGCTCGCCCTACGGGCCGCGGCTCAAGGTCAGCTATCCGGTATGCGATGCGCGTGCGCTGATCGACGCCGGCAGCCGGGCGATGATCGAGTGGCAGAAGATAGGTGCCGCGGGCCGCACCGCCATCTGCCTGGAAATCATCGAACGACTCAACCAGCGCAGCTTCGAACTGGCCCACGCGGTGATGATGACCACCGGTCAGGGCTGGATGATGGCTTTCCAGGCCGGCGCGCCACACGCCCAGGATCGCGCCCTCGAAGCCGTCGCCCAGGCCTGGCGCGAGCAGAACTGCGTGCCGCGCGAAGCGATCTGGGAAAAGCCACAAGGCAAGAACCCGCCGCTGGTGCTGCGCAAGCACTTCGAGATCGTCGGCCGTGGTATCGCACTGGTCATCGGCTGTGGCACCTTCCCGACCTGGAACACCTACCCGGGGCTGTTCGCGGCGCTGGCAACCGGCAACGCGGTGATCGTCAAACCCCATCCCAACGCCATCCTGCCGGTGGCGATGAGCATCCGGATCATCCGCGAAGTGCTGGTCGAGAACGGCATCGGTGCCAATCTGGTGACCCTGGCGGCGTTTGCCGACGGTGCAGACACCCGCAATCTGGCGCAGCACCCTGCCGTCAGGTCGATCGACTTCACCGGCGGCAAGGCCTTCGGCAACTGGCTCCTCGCCAACTGTCGCCAGGCCCAGATCTATGCCGAACTGGCCGGCGTCAACAACATCGTCATCGATTCGACGGATGCCTACGCGGCGATGCTGCGCAACCTGGCGTTCACGCTCTCGCTCTACTCGGGACAGATGTGCACCACTTCGCAAGTGCTTTTCATACCCGCCGCCGGCATCGCAACCGATCAGGGCCACAAGACCTTCGACGACGTCGCCGGCGACCTTGCCCAGGCCATCGAGGCGCTACTCGGCAAACCCGAGGTCGCTCTTGCCGTACTTGGCGCCGTGCAATCGCCAGACACCCTGCGGCGCATCGAAGCCGCCAGCGGCGGCTCGCTCGGCAAGGTGATCCTGGCGACCCGCAAGGTCGAGCACCCTGACTTTCCAGACGCCGAGGTGCGCACACCGGTCCTCATCGCCTGCCAGGCCGAGGACGAAGCGGCGTGGATGGAAGAGCGTTTCGGGCCGATCGGTTTTCTCGTCAAGGTCGCCGACACGGCGGCGGCGATCGCCCTCTCCGAGCGAGTGGTCATCGAACAGGGCGCGCTCACCGTCGGCGTCTACTCGACCTCGGAGGAGGTCATCGAGGCGATGACGGCGGCCACTTGGCGATCCCAGGTGGCGCTGTCGATCAACCTGACGAGCGGCGTCTTCGTGAACCAGTCGGCAGCCTTCTCGGACTATCATGGCACTGGCGGCAACCCGGCGGCGAACGCGTCGTATGCCGATGCCGCCTTTGTCGCCAGTCGCTTCCGCGTCGTCCAGCGCCGCTATCACCTCTGAGGCCCCAGCCATGACCTTCAGCACGATTACCTATGTTGTCGAGGCCGGCATCGCCCGGCTGACGCTCAACCGCCCGGAGCGCCTGAACAGCTTCACCGAAGAAATGCACGCCGAAATCCGCCTGGCCCTGGCGGCGCTCGACGCCGATCGCAGCGTCCGCGCCCTGGTGCTCAGCGGTGCTGGCCGCGGCTTTTGCGCCGGCCAGGACCTCAACGATCGTTCGGTCGCCATCGGCGATTCGCCGCCCGACATCGGGGTCACCATCGAGAACAACTACAAGCCGCTCGTGCTGCGCCTGCAGAACCTGCGCGTACCGACGTTGTGCGCCGTCAATGGCATCGCCGCCGGCGCCGGCGCCAGCCTGGCCCTCGCCTGCGACATCGTGATTGCCGCGCGTTCGGCAAGTTTCCTGCAGGCGTTCAGCAAGATCGGCCTGATTCCCGACACCGGCGGCACCTGGTTCCTGCCGCAGCGTGTCGGCATGGCGCGAGCCCTCGGCCTGGCGCTGCTCGCCGACAAACTGCCGGCAGAGAAGGCAGCGGCCTGGGGTCTGATCTGGGACTGCGTCGACGACGCGGAACTGATGCCGACCGTCAATCGCCTGGCCGCACAACTGGCTGGCGCCCCCACCCGGGCCCTGGTGCGCACGCGCGAGGCGATGCGCGCGGGGATCACCAACAGCCTCGAGACCCAGCTCGACCTCGAGCGCGACCTGATGCAGGAACTCGGCCACTCACACGACTATCGTGAGGGCGTCACGGCGTTCATGACCCGGCGGGCGCCGAACTTCACCGGCGAGTAGGCCACATGGGCCAGGCGCTCGCCAGCGACACGCCTGTCGCCATCGTCGGCGCCGGCGCCATGGGCAGCGGCATCGCGCAGGTGGCGGCCGCTGCCGGACATCGGGTGCTGCTGTATGACGCCAGTAGCGGGGCTGTCGAGCAGGCGATCGCCCGCATCGGCGCCAGCTTCGACAGGCTGGCCGAAAAGGGAAGGATCGACGCCGGTGCCGCCCAGGCGGCGCGGGCCCGCCTGATCCCCGCGGCGCGTCTGGACGAACTCGCCGCCAGCGGCTTGCTGATCGAGGCGATCGTCGAAGACCTCGTCGCCAAGCAGCAACTGTTCCGCACGCTCGAAGCCATCGTGTCGCCCGCCTGCCTGCTGGCGACCAACACCTCGTCTATCTCGGTGACGGCGATCGCTGCGGCGCTGAGCGCGCCGGGCCGGCTCGCCGGAATGCACTTTTTCAATCCAGTCCCGCAGATGACGCTGGTCGAAGTGATCAGCGGCCTGGCGACTGAAGCGCTGGTGGCCGACACCCTCCATGCGACCGCGCTGGCCTGGGGAAAGTCGCCGGTCAGGGCGCGTTCGACACCCGGCTTCATCGTCAATCGGGTCGCCCGTCCCTATTACGGCGAAGCCCTGCGCCTGCTCAACGAGGGCGCCGCCGACTGCGCGACGCTCGATGCGGTGTTTCGCAACGCCGGCGGCTTCCGCATGGGTCCTTTCGAACTGATGGACCTGATCGGCCTCGACGTCAACCTGGCGGTCAGCCGGTCGGTGTGGAGCGCCTTCTTCAACGATCCGCGTTACGCGCCGTCGCCGATCCAGCAGGAGATGGTCGCCGCCGGTTTTCTCGGCCGCAAGAGTGGGCGCGGCTTCTATCCGCACGCGCCGGCGGCGACCATGCCGCAGGCCGGCAACCTCGAGCCGCAGCCGATACCCTGCTCGCTGCACATCTTCGGCAACTGTCCGCTGGCAAGCGCGCTGAGCGAGCGGCTGCAAGTCCGTGGCCTGACGTTTCAGCACGCTCCGGCATCACCGGACGGACGCCTTGCCGAGGCCGGCGGCGCGGCGATCTATCTGACCGACGGCCGCTCGGCCAGCGAACGCGGCGCGCGCAGCGGTGTCGCCAACACCGTGCTCGTCGACCTGGCGCTCGACTACGGCAGCGCCACGCGCCTGGCCATTGCCACCGCCGAGCAATGCCATGCGGCGGCGGCCACCGCTGCGGTTGGGCTCCTGCAGGCCGCCGGCTTCACCGTCTCGCGGCTGGCCGACGTGCCCGGCCTGGCGCTGATGCGTACGGTGTGCATGCTGGCCAACGAGGCTGCCGATGCGGTCTACCAGAATGTCTGCACTGCCGCCGCCGTCGATCAGGCGATGCGCCTCGGCACCAACTACCCGCTCGGGCCGCTGGCCTGGGGCGAGCGGATCGGCCTGCCTCTGGTCCACAGCGTACTCACCAACCTGGCCACGAGCTATGGCGAAGACCGCTACCGCGCTTCGCCCCTGCTCGCCCGCAAGGTTTTTTCGGGAAAGAAGTTCCATGTCTGACGCCCCCACCCCTGTGGCCGAGCCGACCGGCGCGGCCTTGCTCGCCGCCCGCACTGCCGAAGCGATGTACAGCCGCGATGCGGCGAGCAAGCTGATCGGCCTGCGTCTGATCGCCGTCCGTCCCGGCTACTCGCGCCTGACGATGGTCGTACGGCCGGACATGGTCAACGGCCACCACATCTGTCACGGCGGCTATCTCTTCACTCTCGCCGACTCTGCCTTCGCCTACGCCTGCAACAGCTACAACCGCAACACGGTCGCCTCCGCCTGCCATATCGACTTCCTGACGCCGGCCCGCGAAGGCGAAACGCTCGCAGCCGAGTGCGAGGAACGATCACTGGCCGGACGCACCGGCGTGTACGACACGACCATTCGCAACGCGAGCGGCAAGGTCGTCGCCCTCTTTCGCGGCAAGTCGTACCGCATCGCCGGCGAAGTCATCGCCGGTCTCGAGGCCGAGGAGCGTGATCCCGACTCTGCCGGCACAGCCGCCAACGAGTTCGAAGGCAACCCGCAATGAGGCGCAGCGCGGAGTTCAGCGCATGAGCGAGGCCTATATCTGCGACGCCCTGCGCACGCCCATCGGTCGCTACGGCGGCTCGCTCGCCGGGGTGCGCACCGACGATCTTGCCGCACTGCCGATCCGCGCACTGGTCGATCGCCACCCCGGGGTTGACTGGTCGGCGGTTGACGAGGTGTTCTACGGCTGCGCGAATCAGGCCGGCGAGGACAACCGCAACGTCGCGCGCATGGCGGCCCTTCTGGCTGGCCTGCCGGTGGACGTGCCGGCAACGACCGTCAACCGCCTGTGTGCCTCGGGAATGGACGCGATCGGCCTGGCGGCCCGCTCGATCAAGGCCGGCGAGGGTGAGCTGATGATTGCCGGTGGCGTCGAGAGCATGTCGCGCGCGCCATTCGTGCTCGCCAAGGCCGACAGCGCCTTCTCGCGCCATGCCGCGATTTTCGACACGACGATCGGCTGGCGCTTCGTCAACCCGCTCATGGACAGACTGCATGGCACGCATTCGATGGCGCAGACGGCCGACAACGTCGCCGCCGACTTCGCCATCGCCCGCGCCGATCAGGACGCCTTCGCGCTGCGCTCGCAAGAACGCTGGGCGAAGGCACAGGCGGCCGGCCGCTTTGCCGACGAGATCGTCCCCGTACGCCTGACCGACGGCGCAGGCAGCCCGCGCCTCTTCGACACCGACGAACACCCGCGCCCGGCAGTGACGCTGGCCAGTCTGGCCCGGCGTACCGGCATCAACGGCCCGGAATTCCCCGTCACCGCGGGCAATTCGTCGGGCGTCAACGATGGCGCCTGCGCGCTGCTCGTCGCCAGTGAAGCCGCGGCGGCGCAACATGCCCTGACCCCACGCGCCCGTATCCTGGCCATGGCCAGCGCTGGCGTCCCGCCGCGCATCATGGGCATCGGCCCGGCTGCCGCGGTGCGCAAGGTTCTCGCCAGAACGGGCCTGACGCTGGACCAGATGGATGTCATCGAAATCAACGAAGCCTTTGCCGCGCAATGCCTGGCCGTACTGCGCGAACTGTCGATCGCGGACGATGCCGAACGAGTCAACCCGAATGGTGGCGCGATCGCCGTCGGCCATCCGCTAGGCATGAGCGGCGCGCGTCTCGTGACCACGGCCCTGTGGGAACTGCACCGCCGTGCGGGCCGCTACGCGCTATGCACGCTCTGTGTCGGTGTCGGCCAGGGTGTGGCGATGATCATCGAGCGCGTCTGAGGAACGACCGCTGCCCCGGTGCATGTCGTCGGGCAGCGCCCGCGCCTTTGCGCCCTGACGTTCACAGGACGAAGCGAGCCAGCCACGCGCAAGCCTCGGCGACGGCGCACTCCCAGTCTTCGACGCTCATGAAATGCGGTGCGCCGGCGATCGTTTGCTGGCACAGGCGATCGGGGGCACTGGCGTAGCGTGGCGCAAGGCGTTCGTGCAGCGCCTCTGCCGCCGCCGGCGGTACGATGCTGTCCCGTTCGGCGGTGATCGAGAGCAGCGCCGTCGGGAAGAAGCGCTCATCGGCGAGTGTGTGGGGCCCCGGCTGCGTGCGTTCGGGCGACCCCATCAGCGCCACGGCAGCGCACAGGCGGCGATCGCTGGGCACCGCCCCATAAACGATGCAGCCGCCCATCGACACGCCGGCGACAGCGATCCGCCCGCCATCGGCAAGACCACCCGCGATCAGCGTATCGATCAGTGCCGGCACTTCGTCGACCGTGCGGGCGACCAGCGACTTGAACAGCGGCATACTGTCCTCGGGCGGTCGCGCGAACTGCTGCTCGAAATCGCTCAGGCGCCGCTCTCCGTGACCAACGGCATCGACGCCGACGGCGAGCAGCCCCGTCGCCGCGAAGCGATGCAGTTCGGGAAGGTGCACTTCCTTGTCGGCGGCCAGTCCGTGAAACCACAGCACCGTCGGCAAGGGCCCGCGTGCCGCGACCGGTCGCACGAGCAGCACCGGCACCCCGGCCAGCCGCTTGCGCTCGACCTCTGTGTTCATCGCCGACACGTCAGCGCACGCCGCGTGCACTTGCGAGTGCCAGCGCGGTGGCTCCAAGAGCGCTGCCGCTGCGCGGATTGCCGACATGGCGCAAGGCTGGCTCGTGCGCCTTGCCCAGTCGTTCGGGTGGCTCCGGATGTCGTTTGGGCATCGCCCTCCCCCATGCAAGTCGATTGAACATACCGCCTCTCCTCGCAGCTTTCTGCGCTCGCCCGGCCGGCAGCGGTCTGCCGCCGCATCAGCATGCCGTGGCCGCCGGGCGTGGTCAAGGCGCGAGGCGGCGATCGCCGCGGCGGCGGCAACGGCTGTCAGGCGGCGGCGGGTTGAACTTCCTCAGCCCGGCTACTATAGTGTTCATATAAAGACGTTCTTGTCGGCGACCGACTGCTGAACCGGCACCGCCGCCAGCGCTCGCCGAGCCTTTCTTCCGCAAGCGCCACGCCGCTGTTGCGACGAGCAGATGCGTGGCTTACCCATCGGACAGAGCATGATGCATGCGACGAATACGCCGTTCCGGTTGCTGGTGCGTCTTACCGCCTGGCCAGGCCGGTGAACATCACGAAGCATTCGCTGGCGGCGCCCTTGCGGGCGTCCTCGTCGCGGTGGCTTGCTATGCTGCTGTGTGCGGCACTCGCAAGCGGTCCGGGCAGCGCCGCCGCCGAGACCGCGCCGGGCAAGCTTGCCGAGATGACGAAAGGACATTCCGTGACCGAGACGATATTGACACGCGCCGATAGCGGCAGCACGGTCGACCTTCGGGTCGGCGAGAGACTGCTTGTCCGCCTCGAGGAATCTCCCACGACGGGTTTTGCGTGGACGCGGGAAGGCGGCAATGACGCGCTGGTCGAGCAGGATTCGGACTTTGCGCCCGCCTCTGCCGGGCTTGGCGGCGGCGGCCTGCGCAGCTTCCTTTTCATGGCCGAGAAGGCCGGCGTGGTGCAACTGCGGCTCAGGCTCTGGCGCACGTGGGAAGGAGATTCGTCGATCGTCGAGGTGTTTACGGCGACGGCCAGGATCCATGCGAAATAAGCAGCCGGACCGGCAGCCCGTCCCAGGGGCCGGCAGCCGACTGGCAACCAACTCCCGAGAAGGAGGTGATCGAATCGTAATGACGCAAGGCAGGCAATGGCCTGCAACACGAGCGACCGATCTGGTGCCTCGTCGGCAAAGAGGCTGATCGGTCGGTACAAGTCAATATCGCTACAAGGGGAAACCATCATGGCAGAGTCAAACGAAACTTTCCGCATGGGCTGGCTGCCGGACTATCCGAGCCTGCGGGACTACAAGGCAGACGATGACGTCGTCGCGCCCAAGCTCAAGGCACTGGGACAGAAGGAATCCATCAAGGGCTTGCTGGCCAAAGCGAACGCCGCGGCGATTCCAGCGACCCTGGCGACGACTGCCGATCTGCGCGCCTGGTGCTCGCCGATCGAGAACCAGGGCGCTCTCGGCTCGTGCACAGCCAACGCCGGCGTGGGTCTGGTCGAGTACTACGAACGCCGGGCGTTCGGCAAGCACATCGACGCCTCCCGCCTCTTCCTCTACAAGACGACCAGAAACCTGCTCAAGTGGACGGGCGATACGGGTGCGTTCCTGCGCACCACCATGGAATCGATGGTTCTCTTCGGCGTACCCCCTGAGGACTACTGGCCCTACACCACGGCCGCGCCGGCTTTCGACCAGGAACCGTCGGCGTTCTGCTACGCCTTTGCCCAGAGCTTCCAGGCCATCAATTACTATCGACTCGATCCGCCGGGCACCACGCGTGCCGCCTTGCTCAGCCGGATCAAGACCAACCTCGCCGCGGGTCTGCCGTCGATGTTCGGGTTTACGGTGTATCAGTCGTACAACCAGGCCGGCACGACCGGCAAGCTGCCTTATCCGACGCCGGGTGAGAAGATCGTCGGCGGGCATGCGATCGTCGCCGTCGGTTACGATGACGCCATGAAGATCAAGAACGCCAACGCCGGCGCGAGCGAAACCACCGGCGCCCTGCTGATCCGGAATTCGTGGGGCACCGGCTGGGGAGCAGGCGGTTACGGCTGGCTACCGTACGCCTATGTCCTTAACGGACTGGCTGTCGACTGGTGGTCACTGATCAAGCAGGATTGGATCGATACGGGGAAATTTGGCTAAGAGCAACGGCGCTCGCGCCCAGGGCCCCAGTGCCACGCGGCATGACGGGCTCCGGCCGCCTGGCAGCCGGGCGCGGGCTAGCCGCCCCGAGTCGCTCGACGTGCACGGAGCCGGCGCTGAAAGCACGGCATCGGCGCCGTGCCACCGGCCGCCGCAGCGGCCCCTTGGCGGTGCCAGCGCACGGCAGGAGACGCCACGCTTCCCCGGGTCGGGCGGCCGGCCATCCATTGCGTTACCGCTGCATACTGCCGCAACAGGCCGTCGCGAACAGCGAACTGCCTGGCCCGCCGACGGTCGACATGAAGCAACCGATTCCCCCTGGGCGCGCCGGGCCACCGGCGTATCGGCCCATAGCGAAGATCGGGATCGTGCCCATCCACCGCACCACCCTGTCCTTGAGGAGGATATGCCATGAGTAGCCAGCCGCCAGCGCCTTCGCGCGACATCAGACCGCGCGAGTCCGTCGACCAGACAACGGCCAGCGGACAACAAAGCGATTATGAGGCCCTGCAGGCGCTCGCCGCCGACCTCGAGACGCGGGCCGTGGAAGCGGCGAACTGGTATCTGCGCAACAAGATCTGGCCGCGCCGTCTGTCCAGGCTGCTGCGCTTTCTCGCCATCCTGTTCGGTGTGCTTGGTGGTCTGGCGCCGCTGGTTGCCGGGACGACTCTGTTCGGCGACGGGAGTCCAGCGCTCTCCGGCGCGAACCAGTGGGGTTACATTCTCATCGCGCTGGCCGCGGCGTCGCTGGTTTTCGACCGCTACTTCGGCTTTTCCTCGTCATGGATGCGCTACATGACGGCACAGATGGCACTGCAGCGGGCGCTGGAGAAGTTTCAGTTGTCGTGGGGCGTCTGGCGTATCAGGGCGAACAGCACCCATCTCGGCGAAGACCAGCAAGCCACCGCCATTTCACTGTTGACCGCTTTCCAGGAACAAGTCGGCGATCTCGTCGACCAGGAATTCCAGGCCTGGATCTCGCAGTTCAAGGAGCAACTGGCCGAACTGCAAGCGACGATCAACAAGGACAAGGAAGATCGCCGCCCCGGAAGCCTGGTGGTCGGCATCCACTCCGACGAGGCGATCAGCGGACCCGCCGAGGTTTACCTCGACAACCGAATCGTGCGCAAGACCGACAGCGGCAGCGTGCTGCTGACGGCACTGAATCCGGGCAGCCACCTGGTCACGGTCAAGGCGAACGGCGGCACCTTGCAGGGCAGTGCGACGGTGAGCGTGCAATCCGGTGAGACCAGCGAAGCGAACATCGAACTGAAAGCAGGTGCTGCGCTGACCAACGCCAACCCACCAGCGCCCGATTGACCGTCGCTGCGGAGCACCCGCGATCTCTACCGACAGGCACAGACGAAAAACGGGCAGGTGTCAGACACCTGCCCGTTCCCGCTTGCCTGCCAAGCCCGCGCAGGGGGCTTACTTCCGGCGTTTGCGCGCAATTGCCGCGGCGATTCCCGCCACCGCGGCAACGCCCAGCAGGGTCATCGTGCTCGGTTCCGGAAGCGGGGAGCCGGGCTCCAGTTGCGCATGCGCGGCGAGAGCCGTGAGGGAAAGCAAGAGTGTCGTCAGAATACGCATTTTCGATCTCCTGGAGACGTTGAAGGGAAGTCCAGAACCATCACCGGCTGACCGATGCAGGTTACCAGCATGGATGCTCGTCACCGTGGCGATCAGGCAGACTCCCACTGTAGCCGAGCGCGCCGCCGACCCGAGCACGTCCAGTCAGCCCCGGGCAGCGGCACATCCTGCATTATCCGGCGCTTTGCAGCCAAGGACGCGGATTTCTTCACAGCAGCCGCCCGAAGACACGGTCGTGACGCTGGCATCCGGCCGGTGGGATCGCCGCGATGGACGCCTGCATCGGAAGCGGTAATAATGTTGAGCGGCCGATTGCCGTTTCCCCGCGCGGAGCCTCATGGCAACCATTCTGATCGTCGATGACACTCCCGAGAATCTTGCGGTCCTGAACGGCCTGCTGAGTCCGCTGCATCGGGTGCGGGCAGTGAATTCCGGGCAGCGCGCCTTGCAGGCAGCGGCGAGCCGACCTCGACCCGACCTCATCCTGCTCGACGTGATGATGCCGGAGATGGACGGCTATGAGGTCATCCGGCGCCTGCGTGCCGATGTCGCAACAGCCGACATTCCGGTGATCTTTGTTACCGCCCTCGACAGCAGCGACGATGAGGAGCACGGTCTGTCCCTCGGTGCAGTCGACTACATCACCAAGCCGATCAGGCCGGCAATCGTCATCGCCCGCGTCAGGACGCATCTTGAACTGAAGGCCGCACGCGACTTGCTGCGCGATCACAACCGCAGTCTCGGCGAGGAGATCATGCGGCGAATGGCGGACAACCTCCAGATTCAGGATGTCAGTATCCGCGCCTTGGCACGACTCGCCGAGATCCGCGACCCCGAGACCGGCAATCATCTGCGCCGGACGCAGGGCTATGTGCATGCATTGGCAATGGAACTGCGTTCGCACCCCAGATTCGCCGCATTCCTGACGCCACACCACATCGAGGTCCTCGTCAAGTCGGCCCCCTTGCACGACATTGGCAAGGTCGGCATCAAGGACGAGATCCTGCTCAAGCCGGGCCGGCTGACGCCGGAAGAGTGGGTGATCATGAAGACTCACAGCCGGCTGGGCTACCTGGCGATCGAACAGGCCGAGCAGGACGCTGAACGACCCATCGAGTTCCTCAGCATGTCCAAGGAAATCGCCCACTACCACCACGAGAAATGGGATGGCTCCGGCTACCCCGAAGGACTCGCCGGCGACGCGATCCCGATTTCGGCGCGGCTGATGGCGCTGGCCGACGTCTTCGACGCGCTGATCGCACAGCGGGTCTACAAAGGAGCGTTCACCCTGGAAAAGGCACTCAGCATCATCCGGGAGGGCAGAGGCACCCACTTCGACCCCGACGTGGTCGACGCCTTTTTTGCGCGTCAGGACGAGTTCGTCGCCATCGCTGCGCGGCACGCCGACGCCGATGCCTTTCCCGGGATCTCGCCCGAGACCTGAGGCTGGCCTGCGTCGGCTTCCGCCAACCCCCGGACTCGGCAAGGACACGCCATGAAGTTCCCGATCCACCGGTCGCTGGTGAGCTTGCTGACACGCTTGGCGGCCACTCTGGCGATCGTTGTCGCGCTACTGCCGAGCGGCATCTATTGGCTGCAGGTGCGCACCAGCGTCAGCGAGCATCTCAACGAGTCGCTGCGTCTCCAGGCAATGCTTCTCGAGGACTTCATCGCCAGCGAGCCGCAGCAGTGGGATCGGTCTGCGCCTCGCCTCGCCAAGCTGCTTGAACGTCACGAGTCAGCGGACACCCGAATCACGGTCGTAAACCAGGCCGACAAGATCCTGCTTGCCTCCCCACAGCGTGGCGACGGACCAACGCTGTCCCGCAATCGCGCACTGTACTCCTCCGGTCAGGCGGTGGGCCGCCTCACCATCGAGAGGACGATGACCAGCGAGTTCTTGACCGGCCTGCCGGTGCTGCTCGGCAGTCTCGGTCTGGCGTGGCTGATCTGGAGCCCGCTGCGGCGTCTGCCGCTGCGCGCCCTGGCAGAGGCCGAGGCGGCGCTCGAGGCGCGCGATCAATACCAGCACGCGCTGCTCGACAACTTTCCGTTCATGGTCTGGCTGAAGGACACGGAGAGCCGCTTCCTGGCGGTGAATGCCCGTTTCGTCGAGGTCTTTGCGCAGCCTTCGGCAGAGTCGCTCCTCGGCAAGAGCGATGTCGATATCGCCAGCCCCGAACTGGCCGAGAGGTATCGCGCCGACGACCGTGCCGTCCTCGCCAGCGGCTGCCCGCGGCGCGTCGAGGAGCCTGTCGAGAGCGGTGGCCAGCAGCGCTGGCTGGAAACCTACAAGTCACCCGTCGCACTGGCCGGCAGAGTCATCGGCACCGTCGGCTACGCCCGCGACATCACCGAGAGCAAGCTGGCTGCCGATGCCTTGCGTGAATCCGAGGAGCGCTTCCGCAGGCTCCTCAATGACGTGGACTCGATCGCCCTGCAGGGTTACCGCGAAGACGGAACGACACGTTTCTGGAACCCGGCAGCAGAAAGGCTCTATGGCTATTCGGCAGCAGAAGCCATCGGCCGCAATCTGCTGGACCTGATCGTTCCGGCAGAGATGCGCGACGACGTTCGGCAGGCCATCCGGGAGATGTGTCGAACCGGCGTGGCGACAGCACCGGCAGAGTTGTCGCTCCAGCGTAAGGACGGGTCACGCGTAGCCGTCTTCTCGAGCCATGTGCTGGTCCAGATTCCGGGTCGCCCGTCCGAGATCTTCTGTATCGATGTCGACCTCGCCGAGCGCAATCGCGCCGCGGACGAACTCGCGCAGCACCGCGACCACCTTGAGGAGCTTGTCCAGTCACGCACCGCCGAGCTCGCTGAAGCCAAGGAAGCCGCCGAGGCGGCAAGCCGCTCCAAGAGCGCCTTCCTCGCCAACATGAGTCACGAGATACGCACTCCGATGAACGCCATCATCGGCCTCAACCACCTGCTCCAGCAGGAGATCACGAACCCCAAGCAACGCGCCCAGTTGAACAAGATCAACGACGCTGCGCAGCACCTGCTCGGGATCGTGAACGATATTCTCGACCTGTCGAAGATCGAAGTGGGCCGGCTGACTCTCGAGGAAACGGACTTTTCGCTGCTACGCGTCATCGACCACACCTTGAGCATGCTCGGCGAGCGCAGCCGCGCCAAAGGGCTGCAATTGCTCCGGGACATCGACCCGGCGATCCCCGTCCCGCTGCGCGGGGATCCTCTGCGCCTGGGGCAGATCCTGCTCAACTTCGTCAGCAACGCGGTCAAGTTCTCCGACCACGGGCAGATCACCTTGCGTGCCCGACTGATCGAAATGCAAGGCAAGGTGGCCACCTTGCGCCTGGAAGTCGAAGACCGGGGAATCGGCCTGACAGGTGCACAGCAGGCGCGTCTGTTTGCCGCCTTTTCGCAAGCCGACGAATCGACCACCCGCAAGTATGGCGGCACCGGCCTCGGCCTCACCATCTGCCGGCGCCTGGCGGCGATGATGGGCGGTGAGGTCGGCGTCGTCAGCGAGCCGGGCGTCGGCAGCACTTTCTGGACCACGGTCCGGCTCGGACGGGTGGACAACGCCCGGCCGGCGTTCACCGCCCGCGATGCCGACCCGGCGACTGCGGGCGGGAGCGCGCCGCTGGCCTCCCGCCCGGCCCGCGAGACGCTCAGCCGCCACTACCGGGGAATGCGGCTCCTGCTCGCCGAGGACGATGTCGTCAGCCAGCAGGTGGCGCGCGACCTGTTGCTGGCCGTCGGGCTGCATGTGGATGTGGTCGATGACGGCCGCCAGGCTGTCGACCGCGTGCGTGCTGCCGAAGCCGATGGAGAGAGCGGCTACGCGATGGTGTTGATGGACATGCAGATGCCGGTGATGGATGGCCTCGAAGCGTCCCGCGCCATCCGCCAACTACCTGGCCGCAGCACGCTGCCGATTGTCGCGGTCACCGCCAACGCCTTCGACGAGGATCGCCAGCGCTGCCTGGCCGCAGGAATGAACGATCACCTCAGCAAGCCGGTGGATCCGTCCCGGCTCCATGAAATGCTCTTGCGCTGGCTGCCGAGACCCGTTTCCCTCGCCGACAGGAGCACCGACGACCAGCCGTCCTGGCTCGACAGCACGTGGGCGGCACTGCCGGGAATCGTCGGCCTGAACGCCGAGGCAGGCATGCAGGCGACCGGCGGCGATCGCCTGTTCTATCTCCGTCTCCTGCGCATGTTCGTGGCCAACCACGCCGACGATGGCGCGATAATCCGCCGGCAACTCGCCGACGGCGAAACGGCAGAGGCCCAACGCATCGCCCATACGCTCAAGGGAATGGCGGCGACCATCGGTGCGGAAGCGCTCTGCGAGCAGGCGCGGGCGCTGGACTTTGCCCTTCGGAAGCAGGCACCTGCGCATGCCCGCGAGGCGGCGATCGTAGCCGTCGAGGGCTGCCTCGTGCCCCTGGCTACCGCGATCGCCGGTCTTGGCGCCGACGCCGCGTCGTCGCTCGCGACGCCGCTCGAGCCTGCCGATGCGCGGACGCGCGCGCGCGGCGTGCTGGCGCAGTTGGAGTTCCTGCTCGCCGAGGACGATACCCGCGCCGGCGACGTCTGGGGCGAATCGGCCGCCTCGCTGGAACCGGTACTGGGCCCATTGGCAAGCCGCCTGGGGGCTGAGATCAACAGTTTTCAGTTCGACAAAGCCCTATGCACCCTGCGCCAGGCCAACGACGCCTTTGCGCTGTCAGAATCGGAGTCGTGACGCCCGCCGAACCTGGCAGGCCACGCGTGCGCGCATGAGTTCCGGCCGACACAAGGATACTGCAGTGCACCATCGACGCCGCATTTCCATTAGAATCGAGCGCCCGGTCCGCTCAGGCCGGTAGCCCGGAGAAAGCCACATGACCTTGCAAAGCAAGCCGAACACCGACGACGTCCGCATCAGGGAGATCAAGGAACTGGTGCCCCCGGCACATGTTTTCCGGGAATTCCCGGTGGGTGTCCGCGCGGCGCTGACGACCTACAACGCACGCCAGAACATCCACCGTATCCTGCATGGTGCCGATAACCGTCTGCTGGTGGTGGTTGGCCCCTGCTCGATCCACGATGTCGATTCGGCCGTCGAGTACGCCACGCGCCTGCAGAAGGAAGTGCCGCGCTTTGAAAACGACCTGTTGATCGTGATGCGTGTGTATTTCGAGAAGCCACGCACGACGGTCGGCTGGAAGGGCCTGATCAACGACCCGCGTCTGGACAACAGTTTCCGGATCAACGAAGGGCTACGTCTGGCCCGCGGATTGCTGCTCGAGATCAACGACATGGGGCTGCCCTGTGCGACCGAGTTCCTCGATACCATCACCCCGCAATACACGGCCGATCTGATCTCGTGGGGGGCGATCGGGGCACGCACTACCGAGTCGCAGGTGCACCGCGAACTGGCTTCCGGGTTGTCATGCCCGGTCGGTTTCAAGAACGGGACCGACGGCAACATCCGCATCGCCATCGACGCGATCCGCGCCGCGCAGTCACCGCATCATTTTCTCTCGGTAACCAAGGCAGGCCACTCAGCCATCGTGTCCACCGGCGGCAATGAAGACTGCCATGTCATCCTGCGCGGTGGAACCCAACCGAACTACGACGCGGCGCACGTCGACGCCGCCTGCCGCGAAATCGCCGCTGCGGGTCTCGCCGCCCGCCTCATGATCGACGCCTCGCACGCCAACAGCAACAAGCGCTTCAAGCAGCAGATCGAGGTCGCTACGGATGTCACCGGCCAGCTTTCGGCGGGCGACGAGCGAATCATCGGTGTGATGATCGAGTCGCACCTGGTTGAAGGACGTCAGGATCTCGCCCCGGGCCAGCCGCTCGAGTACGGCAAGAGCGTCACCGACGCGTGTCTGGGCTGGGACGACTCGCTGATGGTACTGGAAGCTCTCGCGCAGGGCGTCCGTGCCCGCCGCCTTTTCGAAGCCGCACGGTGACGGGGATCGGCCTGCACTTGCCGGTTGCGTCAGCGAAGGGCGAGAAGGCCTTCGCCAGTGAAAAAGAGCCGCAGCTGGCGCCGCGGCTCTTGGCCTGAATCAGCAAAGCCCCTCGCGAGCGTGCTCTAACGAAGCTTGATTTCCTTGTAGATCACGTGCTTGCGGGCTTTCGGATCGTACTTCTTGATCTCCATCTTCCCCGGCATTGTCTTCTTGTTCTTGGTCGTAGTGTAGAAGTGGCCCGTACCGGCGGTCGACTCGAGCTTGATCTTGTCACGCATGGCTTCTCTCCTCGTCAGATCTCACCGCGTGCGCGCAGGTCGGCGAGCACAACGTCAATGCCATTCTTGTCAATCGTGCGCAAACCCGCATTCGATACGCGCAAACGCACCCAGCGGTTTTCGCCCTCGATCCAGAAGCGGCGATACTGCAGATTGGGAAGGAAGCGGCGCTTCGTTCTATTGTTGGCATGGGAAACATTGTTCCCCGCCATCGGGCCTTTGCCCGTCACCTGGCAAACACGCGCCATGATTGTCGCTCCAATTTGTTTTGGGAAGAAAGCCCGCGATTTTAGCCCATGCGGCGGGTGAATTTCAAGTTTTTTGCTCTCCCCAAGCTGTTGACGGTGCGCTCAATGATGCGATTCATTGCGCTGCACCGGCCAGGTATGCCCCTTGGCGCAGGCGTGAGCTTTTCTCACCAATTGCTCACACGACCCCAGCGGGCCGGGAATCGATGCCGGCTCGACCTGCGACCTCCAGAGGGGCGCTATCCCGGCGCCAGACTGCGTAACGACGTTTCTGCCCCCGTCTACAGCCCAACAGTGGCTGGGCCTTGCGAGAAGCAAAACGCCCTCGATGACAGACTGCTCAGATTGCTTGCCTGACGACAGCAGAAGTTGGCCAGTGGCGAACCGCGCGCTGTCGCCACAGCAGCGGCACAGCACCCTGCGGCGAGGCAGAGCGGACCCGAGCGGCCGGCGAGAACGCCAACGTTGTCGCGCCATCGCCCAGCGGTGAGGCAAGCGCAGGCATCCGCGCACCACGATGAGGCGCGGCCCCCGGCCCACGCCCGGCCAGCCGGCGGCCCACAAGCCTGATGGCATGGCACGCCTGTTGCTTTGCATCATCACGAGAGGAAATCATGAACAAGTCCGTCAAATCCACCTGTTGTTACTGCGGCGTCGGCTGCGGGTTGCTGATCGACACCGAAGGCGGCCACATCGTCGGCGTGCGCGGTGACCCCGATCACCCGGCGAACGCCGGCCGCCTGTGCACCAAGGGCGCTTCGCTGCACCTGACGGTGGCTCCCGACTACCGCCTGCGCCATCCCGAGTTGCGCCGCGAACGCGGCCAGCCGCGGCGGCGGGTCGGCTGGGACGCCGCGCTCGACCACGCCGCCGAGCGTTTTGCCGGGATCATCCGCGCGCATGGCCCGGACAGCGTCGCCTTCTACATCTCGGGGCAGTTGCTGACAGAGGACTACTACGTCTTCAACAAACTCGCCAAAGGTCTCATCGGCACCAACAACGTCGACACCAACTCGCGCCTGTGCATGTCGTCAGCGGTAGCCGGCTACAAGCAGACGCTCGGCGCCGACGCGCCGCCCTGCTGTTACGAGGACATCGCTGCGACCGATTGCCTCCTGATTGCCGGTGCCAACCCGGCAGTCGCGCATCCGATCGTCTTTCGGCGCATCGAGGACGCGCGTGCCGCCAATCCCGACCTGCGCATCATCGTCGTCGACCCGCGCCGGAGCGAAACCGCCGCCATCGCCGACATCCACCTGGCCCTCAGGCCAGGCACCGACATCGCGCTCTACAACGGCCTGCTCAACGTCATGCTTGCCGAGGGGCTCGTCAACTGCCAGTACATCGACAAGCATACCGAGGGCTTCGCCGCGCTGGCCGAGATTGTGGCGGGCTACCCGCCAGCGATCGTCGGCGAAATCTGCGGACTCGCCGAGGCCGACATCGTGCGCGCGGCACGCTGCTTCGGCAGCGCCGCGGCCGCCCTGTCGCTTTACTGCCAGGGGCTCAACCAATCGGCGCACGGCACGCACAACAACGCGGCACTGATCCATCTGCATCTCGCCACCGGCCAGATCGGCCGCCCCGGCGCCGGACCCTTCTCGCTGACCGGCCAGCCGAACGCCATGGGCGGCCGCGAAGTCGGCGGTCTGGCCAACCTGCTCTCTGCGCATCGCGATCTCGCCAATCCCGAGCACCGTGCCGAAGTGGCCCGCCTGTGGGGCGTACCGGCCGTCCCGGAGCGACCCGGCAAGACCGCCGTCGACCTCTTCGCCGCCTTGCAGAGCGGCGAAGTCAAGGCCGTCTGGATCGCCTGCACCAACCCCGCGCAATCGCTGCCCGACCAGTCGGCCGTGCGCGCCGCCCTGCAGGCGGCCGACTTCGTCGTGCTGCAGGAGGCCTACGCCAACACCGACACCGCCGCCTTCGCCGATCTGATGCTGCCGGCGACCAGTTGGGGAGAGAAGGAGGGGACGGTGACCAATTCCGAGCGCTGCATCACGCATATCACGCCGGCGATCGCCGGCCCCGGCGAAGCGCGTGCCGACTGGCAGATCGTTGTCGACTTCGCCCGCCGCCTCGGTCGGGTACTGCAACAGCCCCTGGCCGAGACACTGTTTCCCTACGCCACCTGCGAGGCCATTTTCAACGAACATCGCGAGACGACTCGCGGACGCGATCTCGACATCACCGGCCTCAGCTACTCGCTGCTCGACTCCCTCGGGCCGCAACAATGGCCGCTACCGGAAGGAGCCGCCAGCGGCCGCCAGCGCCTCTATGCAGACGGGATCTTCGCGACGGCGAATGGCCGGGCCCGCTTCGTCAAGGTCGAGCATCGGCCCACCGCCGAGGCGACCGACGCAGCGCGCCCGATCAGCCTGCTCTCCGGCCGGCTGCGCGACCAGTGGCACGGCATGAGCCGCACCGGCACGGTGGCCCGCCTGTTCAATCTCGACGAAGAACCCCTGTTGTCGATGAACCCCGGCGACCTCGGCCGGCGCGGCCTGGCCGCCGGCGATCTGGCGCGGGTCGGCAGTCAACGCGGCGAAATCGTCGTCCGCGTCGGCAGCGACGCGGCGCTGGCGCCGGGCCGTGCCTGGCTACCGATGCACTGGGGCAGCCAGTTCATGAACAGTGCCGGAGTAAACGCGCTGACCCTGGCGGCGACCGATCCCTTCTCGTTTCAACCGGAACTCAAGCACGCCGCCGTCGCCGTCGAGCGCGCCGACCTGCCCTGGCAACTCGTCGTTCTGCGCAAGGGCGGTACCGGCGAACTTGCACCGCTCGCCCTCCTCGCGCGCGCCCGCCGCCTGCTGCCGGAATTCGCCTTCGCCAGCGTTGGGCTCTACGGACGCGCCGAACCACTGGTCGTCTTGCGGGCAGCGCACGGCGAGGCCTTGCCGGAAAGCCGGCTGCACGAGATCGACACACTCTTCGGCCTCGCCGACGATGCGGCGGCCATCGTCTATGCCGACCACCGGCGACAGGTCAGCAAACGCGCCATCGCCCCGGACGGCACCCTGATCGGCGTTCGCCTCGCCGGCGAGACGCAGGCCCAGTCGTGGCTCAAGGACGTGATGGCCGACGACGCGCTCGACGCCGCTCTGATCCGCTGGGCGGTGGCGCCGATCGGCCGCCGGCCGGGAAAGCTGCCGCAGAAAAGTCGTATCGTCTGCAACTGTGCCGATATCAGCGAAGCGCAGATCGCCGCCGACCTGGCCGCCGGCGCGACGCTGGCGATGCTGCAGGAAAAGCGGAAATGCGGTACCTTCTGTGGGTCGTGTCTGCCCGAGCTGCGGCAAATGGTCGCCGGCCAGGCAGCTCGCACCGACGAAACCGTCGTCTGACGACAGCAGAGGAGTAAAGATGGATTTCGCGGCATTCATCAGGGAGATCGGACGCGGTGCCAGTGGCGCGCGTGACCTTTCGCGGGCCGAAGCGCAGGAACTCTATGGCGCCATGCTCGACGGCGAGGTACCCGACCTCGAACTCGGCGCCATCGTCATTGCCCTGCGCGTGAAGACCGAGACCGTGGACGAAATGGTGGGCTTTCTGGCTGCAGCGAATGCGCGTCTGCACACGCTGCGGCGCCCGCACGGCAAAGTCCGGCCGGTCGTCATCCCGAGCTACAACGGTGCCCGCCGCAGCGCCAACCTGACGCCCTTGCTGGCCCTGCTGCTGCAACGCTTCGGCGTGCCGGTGCTGGTACACGGTCTCGGCGAGGCGGACAGCGATTTCGGCCGCGTCACCAGCGAGCAGATCTTCAAGGCGCTGGACATCCCGCCGAGCAACAGCCTGGCGCAGGCGCAACTGGCCGTCGATGCCCACGGTCTCGCCTACCTGCCCTTGCCGACCCTTTCTCCCGGTCTCGACCGGCAGCTCGCCCTTCGCCATCGTCTCGGCCTGCGCAACAGCGCGCACAGCCTCGTCAAAATGCTTGATCCCTTTGCCGGCCAGGGGCTGCTGCTCGCCGCCGCGACGCATCCCGACTACATCACCAGCATGCGTGCCGTGCTCGCCAGTGGCGGCGCGCACGCCCTGCTGCTGCGCGGCACGGAAGGCGAACCCTTCGCCAATCCGAAACGGCGGCCGCTGATCGAGCACGTCCACGACGGCGTCAGCGACGTTCTCTTCGAAGCCGAGCACGACAGCCTGAGGAACCTGCCGCAACTGCCCGAGAACTGCGCGGCGGAGCCGACGGTCGCCTGGATGCGCCGCGTCCTCGCCGGTGAGGTTTCGCTGCCGCTGCCAATCGCCAACCAGCTCGCCTGCTGCCTCTACGGCAGCGGTCGCGCCCGCGATTTCCACCAGGCGAAGGCGCTCGTCGCGGTCGAGAACAACGGACTGGCGCTGGTCTAGCGCGCCTCGTGAAACGACAACGCGCCACCGTAATCGTCGAGATCGACCGGCGGATCCTGCTCGTCGAGAACCGCGGCGGACTCGTACTGTTGCCTGGCGGCGGCATCGACCCCCAGGAATCCCGCCTGCAGGCGGCGGCGCGCGAACTCGCCGAAGAAACCGGCCTGGTCGCCGAATCGCTGCTGTTCCTCTTCGACCACGAGTCGGCGAGCCATGACCACCACGTCTTCCTGGCCGCCGCACCGGGAACGCCGGTCGCCGCCGACGACGCGATGCTCCTGCACTTCCACGATCACGACGATCCGTCAGCCGGCCGGAGAATGTCGCAGGCGACGCGCGAGATCATCGGACGTTTCCTCGCGCTGCGTGCTGACCAAGGCGTGGGGTTTAACGCCTGCTGGCGCTGACGATGCCGATCCTCAGTCCACCAGGCAGGTATAGCTTGCCACGCTGAAACCGACGAGCAGATCCTTGCCGGTGTCGAGGACCGGCCGCTTGATCAGGCTCGGATGCTCCACCATCAACTGCAGCGCCCTCGCTTCGTCGACCTCGGCGCGTTCTGCTGCGGCAAGCTTTCGCCAGGTCAGGCCGCGCGTGTTGAGCAGCGCCTGCCAGCCGACACGCCGGTTCCAGTCCGGCAAGTGCGCTGCCGCCACACCCGCTTGCCGGTAGTCGATGAAGTCGTAGGCGACACCGTTGGCGGCGAGCCAGGCGAACGCCTTCTTCATCGTGTCGCAGTTCTTGATGCCGAAGATCGTCATCACCATCCTCACACCTGCAAACGAACGGGGCCACACATGGCGGCCCCGCGGTGAATCACCGAGGCGGCAATCCGCGTCCTATTTTCTGCGCTTGCCCGTCGATCCCTGGGCTTCATCCGCCCCCTGAACACTCAGGTTGCCGCCGGTTCCCAGGCCCCCCTTGACTTCCTGCGCCCGGTAGTTGCGAACGGCCCGGACCAGCCCGTTGTACGAATCGGTAAACGCCGCAACGATCACCTTGCCTTCCGCCGTGTTGGCATAGCCGCCGCCCGCCGCACCCAGCGCACCACCGAACAGACCGCCCATGGCGCCGAAGTCCATGTTTCGGGCGCTGCCTTCCGATGCGGCAAGCTGCACGCCCGAGCGATTGTCCACCAGCGTGAGCAGCGTGCTGGCCTCCTTGACATTGACGCTGGCCGCGACGGCACCGAGGATCCCGGCAGTGCGGCTGAAGCCAGCGAGGCCACCGCCCATGCCTCCCGCGTTGTTGTTGCTGAAGGTGATGGAGGGGCTCATCGAATAGTCCGCCGCCACCATCTGACCCTTGCCGAACTTCGAGCCCTTGCGCAGTTCGCCAGTCTGTTCGAGGGCACGCTCCCCCATCATGTTGTTCATGGCCCGGCCCCGGTCGACCACCACGAAGCAGTTCGACTGCTGGATCAGCAGCTTGAGCACCGGGGCTGTCGAACCCAGTCGCATCTGACCGGTCAGGATGCCATACCACGAGGCATTGGTATCCTCGACGACGGCTATCGTGCCGAGGGAACTGCTGCATCGCTCCAGTTGCTTGTTGGCATTTTCCGAATTTGCCCCGCCGGCCGAACCGGTCGCGGCGGTCTTCGCCTCCGGCGAACCCATCTGCATATTCGAACAACCTGCCAGCACCAGCGTTGCCGCCGCCGCCGCGAAAGCAAACCGAGCCGCTTTATCAGAACCCATCAAGGACATTTCTCACCTCCCCATTCGGTTGGTCAAGTCATGACGGGGCGCCGACCACGGCCAACTCCCCACGAAGGGCCGATTATGCCAAGAAAGGACGGCAATCGAAACCCGGAAATGAGACAGCCGTGCGCTTTCCCAGCACCCGACTGGCCACCCAGCAAGCTGCCCGCAGGCAATGCCACCCGCAGGCTACGCTTGCGGGCCTGCCGGATCCGCCACCGCCCACTTTCGGCACCTGCTGCTAGATTGCACCAAACCTCCCACGCAGATTCCCGCAGCGCCCCAAAGTTGTGCGCCGCACCATCAGCGGCGCGCAAGGAAGCCCGAAAGTCCGGTGAAATCAGCGCCTCTTCATCCTGGCACGCCGTTTGCTTTTCAAAACCTGTCGAGACGCCTCACAGGGAGCTGCAAAGATGAGCAGGAAGAAACTGGTAATGGTCGGCAACGGCATGGCAGGCGTGCGCACGCTCGAGGAACTACTAAAGATCGCCCCCGACCAATACGAGATCACGGTTTTCGGCGCCGAGCCGCACCCCAACTACAACCGCATCCTGCTGTCGCCGGTTCTCGCCGGCGAGATGACGATTCAGGACATCATTCTCAACGATCACAGCTGGTACGCGGAGCACGGCATCACGCTGCACCTCGGCAAGAAGGTAAGCAAGATCGACCGCGTGCAGCGGCGAGTGATCGCCGAGGACGGTACGGAAGCACCTTACGATCGGCTGCTACTGGCCACGGGATCGAATCCGTTCATCCTGCCGATTCCCGGCAACAACCTGCCGGGTGTCATCTCCTACCGCGACATCCACGACACCGACAGCATGATCGATGCCGCCAAAAGCTACCGGCACGCGGTAGTGATCGGCGGTGGCCTGCTCGGTCTGGAGGCGGCCAACGGCCTCAAGCTGCGCGGCATGGACGTGACGGTGATTCACCTCGCCGACTGGCTGCTCGAACGTCAGCTCGACCAGACCGCCGGCCGCATGCTGCAGAAGTCGCTCGAAGACCGCGGGCTGAAGTTCCTGCTCGGCAGGCAGACCGAAATGCTGATCGCCGGCGAGAGTGGGCGTGTCGCGGCCCTGCGCCTCAAGGACGGCGCGCAGATCCCGGCGGACCTCGTGGTGATGGCGGTGGGCATCCGCCCGAACACGACGCTCGCCGAGGCGGCAGGAATCCACTGCAACCGCGGTATCGTCGTCAATGACACGCTGCAGACTTACGATCCGAAGGTCTACGCCGTCGGCGAGTGCGTCGCACACCGCGGCATCGCCTACGGACTCGTCGCGCCACTCTTCGAACAGGGCAAGGTTGCCGCCAACCATCTGGCCAACTACGGCATCAGCCGCTACACCGGCTCGGTCACCTCGACCAAGCTCAAGGTGACCGGCATCGACCTCTTTTCCGCCGGCGATTTCTTCGGCAGCAAGGATACCGAGGAAATCGTCCTCAACGATGCCGCTGCCGGCGTGTACAAGAAGCTGGTGATCAAGGACAACCGGCTCGTCGGCGGCGTTCTCTATGGCGACACCGCCGATGGTCCGTGGTACTTCCAGTTGCTGCGCGATGGCCAGGACATCCACGAGATTCGCGATCACCTGCTGTTCGGCCAGTCGCACGTCGGCGACGTCGGCCATCAGGGGCACAGCAAGGCAGCGGCGATGGCCGACAGCGCCGAAGTCTGCGGCTGCAACGGCGTCAGCAAGGGAACGATCGTCAAGGCGATCAAGGAAAAAGGTCTGTTCAGCCTCGACGACATCCGCAAGCACACCAAGGCGTCGTCGTCGTGCGGCTCGTGCTCCGGCCTCTGCGAGCAGATTCTCTCGGCGACCATCGGCGGCGCCTACACGCCGGCGGCGTCGAACCGCAAGCCGGTCTGCGGGTGCACCGATTACTCGCACCAGGAAGTGCGCGACGCGATTCGCGGCGAGCACCTGACGACCATCGACGCCATCATGCGCTTCCTCGAGTGGCAGACGCCGGATGGCTGCGAAAAGTGCCGCCCGGCGCTCAACTACTACCTGATCTCGACCTGGCCGATGGAAGCCAGGGACGACCCGCGCTCGCGCCTGATCAACGAGCGCGCGCACGCCAACATTCAGAAGGACGGTACCTACTCGGTCGTCCCGCGCATGTGGGGTGGCCTGACGAACTCGGCCGAGTTGCGCCGGATCGCGGATGTCGCGGACAAGTACCAGGTGCCGACGATCAAGGTCACCGGCGGCCAGCGGATCGACCTGCTCGGCATCAAGAAGGAAGATCTGATCAACGTCTGGCGGGATCTCGACATGCCGTCGGGTCACGCCTACGGCAAGTCGATCCGCACCGTCAAGACCTGCGTCGGCGCCGAGCACTGCCGCTTCGGCACGCAGTTGGCGATGGCCATGGGCGTCAAGCTGGAGAAGATGCTGTTCGACATGTACTCGCCGCACAAGGTCAAGCTCGCTGTTTCGGGTTGTCCGCGCAACTGTGCCGAGGCCGGCATCAAGGATGTCGGCGTGATCGGCGTCGATTCGGGCTACGAACTGTACGTCGGCGGCAACGGCGGCATCAAGACCGAGGTCGCCCAGTTCTTCGTCAAGGTCAAGACCGACGACGAGGTGATGGAGTACGCCGGCGCTTTCCTGCAGCTCTATCGCGAGGAAGGCTTCTACCTCGAGCGGACCTGCCATTACCTCGAACGCGTCGGTCTCGAACACGCCAGGAACCGCGTCGTCGAGGACGAGGAGAACCGCAAGGCCCTCTACGGACGCCTGCTGGCCGAACTCAAGGATGCGAAGGATCCCTGGGCCGAGCGCATCGCTGGCGTCGAGAAGAACGAGTACGAAATGCTTTCGGTATGAAGGACTGGAGAACAGAAATGGCTGAATGGAAATCGATTTGCACCCTTGACGAGATCCCGCGACTGGGCTCTCGCGTCGTCCGCTCGACGAGCGGCGACATCGCCGTCTTCCGCACCTCGGGCAACGAGGTTTTCGCCTTGCGCGACCAGTGCCCGCACAAGGGCGGACCGCTGTCACAGGGGCTGGTACATGGCAACCAGGTCACTTGTCCGCTGCACGGCTGGAAACTGCGTCTCGACTCCGGAGAGGCGGTGGCGCCAGACGAAGGCTGCGCACGCCGCTATCCGATCCGCGTCGACAGCGGCATGGTTTTTCTGCAAATCTGATCTCAACGGAAGGAGAAGGACAATGAACACTGAATTCTGGAAGGCCGGACACCGGCCGACACTGCTGGCCGCTTTTCTGTATTTCGACCTGGCCTTCATGGTCTGGGTCATGCTGGGGCCGCTGGGCGTACAGATCGCCAAGGATCTCGGTCTGACGCACGCCCAGAAGGGAATGATGGTGGCCACCCCGGTGCTTGCCGGCGCCATCCTGCGCATCTTCATGGGCATCCTGGTCGACCACCTGAAGCCGAAACTCGCGGGCGCCATCGGCCAGGTGATCGTCATGGTCTCGCTGTTCGTCGCCTGGTATTTCGGCATCCACAGCTACGAACAGACGCTGATCCTCGGCGTCTTCCTCGGCGTCGCCGGCGCCTCGTTCGCCGTCGCGCTACCACTCGCCTCGCGCTGGTATCCGCCCGAGCATCAGGGAACGGCACTGGGCATCGCCGGTGCCGGCAACTCCGGCACGGCGCTGGCCGCGCTGATCGCACCGAGCCTGGCAATCGCCTTCGGCTGGAGCAACGTCTTCGGCCTGGCGCTGATCCCGCTGGTCCTGGTCTTCGTCTTCTACCTGTTCGCCGCCAAGGATGCGCCCGAATGCCCACCGCCGAAGTCGCTCGCCGAGTATCTGAAAGTGCTCAAGGACGCCGACGCCTGGTGGTTCATGTTCTTCTACTCGGTAACGTTTGGTGGTTTCGTCGGCCTCGCCTCATCGCTGACCATCTACTTCAACATCCAGTACGGACTCGACGCCAAGACCGCCGGCTTCTTCACGGCCGCCTGCGTGTTCGCCGGCTCGCTGGTGCGACCGATCGGCGGCAACGTCGCCGACCGCATCGGCGGCATCAAGAGCCTCTCGGTAATGTACGTACTGGCAGCCATCTTCCTCGGCATCGTCAGCATCGGTCTGCCGGCAGCGTGGATGGCGCTGCTCGCCTTCGTCGGCGCGATGCTGGCACTGGGCATGGGCAACGGTGCCGTCTTCCAGTTGGTGCCGCAGCGCTTCCGCAAGGAAATCGGCGTGATGACCGGGCTGGTCGGCATGGCCGGCGGTATCGGCGGCTTCTACCTCGCCTCCTCGCTCGGTTACGCCAAACAGATCACCGGCAGCTATCAGATCGGCTTTCTGATCTTCGCCGCGCTAGCCCTGCTGGCCCTCGCCGGACTCTCCGGCGTCAAGACCCGCTGGCGGACAACCTGGGGTGCAGCGCACCTGACGGCGGCCAGGATCTGAGTCGCAGCTTCTTTTGAAGCAGGCGGGGCGGCACGGTACACTGGGACCTGCCGCCCTTCCCTTTCCGGAGCCAATCCCGCATGCCGCTTAGCGTCGACGTCGGACATTCCTCGCTGACCGGTCCCCGTGAACGCAACGAGGATTTCTGCGGCATGGTCACGCCGCAGGGGGCGGAGCTCGACAACAAGGGACTGATCGCCGCCGTCGCCGACGGTATCGGCGGCCACAAGGGTGGGCGCGAGGCCGCCGAGTACACGGTACGCGGCCTGCTCTCCGACTACTACGCGACGCCCGACACCTGGAGCGTGCCGCACGCCCTCGAGAAGATCGTCGTCCCGCTCAACCGCTGGGTCATGGCCGAGGCCGGGCGACAGCCCGATCTCGCCGGCATGGCGACGACACTCACCGTCCTGGTGTTGCGCGGCCGCCGTTATGTCTGTGCACACGTCGGCGATTCGCGCCTGTACCTGCTGCGCGACGGCGTCTGCACACGGCTGACCAGCGATCACGTCTGGGAACACCCGGAACTCAAGAACGTCCTCTCGCGCGCGGTCGGCCTCGACCGTCACTTCCAGCTCGACTTCGTCGATGGCGAGTTGCAGCAAGGCGACTGTTTCGTGCTCTGTTCCGACGGCGTTTGGGGGCCGCTCGGCAGCGGGCGGATGCGCACGGTTCTGCTCGCCCATCCCGACGCGCAACAGGCCGCGGCATCGCTGACCAGCCTGGCTCTGGCTGCCGACGGCCAGGACAACGCCAGCGCCGTCGTCCTGCGGGTAACCGGCTTGCCGCCGGAGAATCTGCGCGACTCGCTCGAGGGCATCGCCCGGCTGCCACTGCCGCCGCGCTTCAAACCGGGCCAGGACTTCGACGGACTGCTGATCGACGAGGTGCTGCACGATTCGCGCGCGACCTTGCTCTACCGCGTCACCGACCAGCTTTCCGGCCAGCAACTGGTGCTGAAGACCCTTCGCCCCGAACTCGCCGACGACGCCGACGAAATTCGCGCGCTGATCATGGAGGAGTGGCGCGCACGGCGCATCGTCTCGCCCTTCTTTGCGCAACTCGTACCGGCCGACAGACGCAGTTGCCTCTACTACCTGCAAACCTGGCACGAGGGCGCCACCCTGCAGCGCATGCTCGACGCCGATATCCATTTCACCGTTGCCGACGCCGTCCAGCACGGCATCCGCCTCATGAAAGGACTCTCCGCCCTGCATCGCCTCGACGTCGCGCACCGCGACATCAAGCCGGCCAACATCCACATCGGCCGCGACGGCCGGCTGCGCATTCTCGATCTCGGTGTCGCGCTCAGCCTGTCGGAGGACGAAGCGACGGCGGGCAGCCCGGGGACGCCAAGCTACATGGCGCCGGAACTGTTCGCCGGCGACAAGGCCGGCCCAGCGCACGACCTCTACGCCGCCGGCGTGACGCTCTACCATCTGCTCACCCGCAAGTATCCCTACGGCGAGATCGAACCTTTTCAGCATCCGCGCTTCGGGGAGCCGGTCCCACCGACGCGCTACCGCCCCGACATTCCCGGCTGGCTGGAAAACGTCCTGCTCAAGGCCGTCGCCCGGGATCCCGCGCAGCGCTTCGAAACCGCCGAGGAGTTCCTGCTGGCGCTCGAACGCGGCGCCAGCAGGCCGCTCAACCGACCGCCAGTGACACCGCTGGCGATGCGCAATCCCCTGCTCACCTGGCGGATCATTGCCGGCCTCTCGCTGGTGACGAACCTCTTGTTGCTGATGCTCCTGACGCGTTGACCTGCCGGCGGTTGCCATGCCGACCGGCGCCGCGTGGAGCTGCGCAAGCCGCCGTTCGTCCTGATGGTGCACCACCAAGCATGCGTGTCGGCGGCGAACTGCGCGCCATGTTCCCGCGCGTACCCGACGAATCCGGCGCAAGCGACACCGACAGGCCGTTTCGTGGCATGCTTGTGCGAACTCCGGATGCTCTCCGCTAGCCGTACTGACTGCACCGCCTGAAGGAAGCCTGCTCTTGGGACCATCGATTCTTGCCCGGCCGAATTGGGCCGTTGACCGCCGTGTACTTGTCCCCGCGGGAGCCACCAGCCAGCACGCGGCTAGCTCCCCCTGCCATCGGGATGACCGAGGATGAAGCGGCAGTGCCTCGTCGCACTGTTCGTGATGACCTTCGCACCGCTGGTCAACGGGCAGATCGGGCTTCCCTCCGTAATCGGCGGCCAGGCCAAGACCGAAGCCGCAGCCCCGGCGCCGGAAGCCGCCAACCCGCGCGCCGCAACCGAGGCGCAACTGGCTGAGGCGCGTCGTCAGCAGGAGGCCGAACAACTAGAGACCGGCACGACGCCACCGCCGGGACCGCAAGGTCTGCCGATCACGGATCGCAAGCGCCTCTTCGATCGTCTGGTAGCGGCCTACAGCGAACGTCTGAAACTCCTCGACGACCTCGATAGACTAGGCAAGTCCCCGCCCGAAACGTCGAACCAGCAGGCCTTGCTGGCCGAATTCGCCGGCCCGCCGCCCTACTCGGCACTGCGTGTCGACGCACTGCGCGACACGCACGATGCCACAGGCGAACGCCTACGCAGCCTGGCCGCGGCCGAGCGAGCACTCGAGGCGCAAAAACTGGGGCTGCTGGAAGCACAGAAGCGCGGCGCCGAAGCACTCCGACTGGCCGACGACAAGCTCGCGCGCGCCCAGGGCCAGGACGAGAAGGAGAAGCAGCGGCTCAACCGCGAGTTGACGGCCCTGCGGCTGCAACTGGCCGAAGCGGACCTGGCCAACATCGTCATTGCCGTCGATCGAGTCCGCCTGGAGGCGAAAGCGCTGCAAGCGCTGACGACGGAAATGCAGCGTCTGCTGGCCCGCGTAGTGCCGGAACAGAGCCTGAGCAAGGAAGAATTCGAACAGCAGCAGGCCCAATTGCTCGGCAGCCTGGGAAAAATGGCTGCCGAAATGGATCGCCTCGTTAGCGATAACAACCGGCGCACGGCCGAGCGCGAACGCCTGGCCAAGTTTGTCGCGTCGGCCGGCGCCGGCCCTGACGCCGGCCGACGCCTGCAACTGCTCGACGAGCGAATGGACACCGACCGCGTGCAACTGATGACCCTGTCCTGGTTGCAGATGCTGCTTCAGGCTGTCGGCGATGCGTGGGCGCAACGCTATGTGGCTCTCCGCTCGCAGGACTCGACAACGCGGCAAGCGGTGATCACCTCGCTGAGCACCACCCGCGACGAGTTGCTCAGCCGCAAGCAACTCGTCCACGAACTGCAGCAAGCGGCACGGCTGGCGGTCAGGGAACAGGAACTGCGGCTCAGCGACACCTTCCTCGACGAGGCGGCAAGCGCCGACGAGTCGGCCAGGCTCGACACGCTGAAGCAGCGTCTACTGGCCTATCAACGCGTCGATCTGGCGGCGGCGGGCCTCGAGCGCCAACTGGATCGCTGGCTGCAGGATTTCGGATTCCAGGGCAAGGCCGCAAGCGTCGACAACTGGCAGCTTGGGGCCATGCAGATAGCCAAGCGTCTGCGCGCGATATGGGATTTCGAGATGTTTGCCGTCGAGGAGTCGACCGTCGTCGACGGCAAGACGGTAGCCGTCAGCTACGGCGTTACCGTCGGCAAGAGCATTGGCGCGCTGCTGCTCTTCGTCTTCGGCTACTGGCTATTCTCGCTGCTCTCGGCACGGCTGCAGCGAATCATGGTCGGCCGCTTCAAGGTCAACGAGCAACTGGCCAGCGTCATTCGCCGCTGGGCGATGATCTCGCTGGCAGTGATCCTGGTCATCTTCATCCTCAATCTGGCGCGCATCCCGCTCACCGTCTTCGCCTTCCTGGGCGGTGCGCTGGCCATCGGCGTCGGCTTCGGAACCCAGACGATCATCAAGAACGTGATCAGCGGCATCATCATCCTCTTCGAGCGCAAGATCCGGGTCGGCGACATCATCGCCCTGGGCGGCATGACCGGCCATGTCACCGCCGTCGATCTGCGCGCATCAACCGTGAGGGGCTTCGATGGCGTCGAAGCGCTGGTACCGAACTCCAGCTTTCTCGAGAACCAGGTCGTCAACTGGACCTATTCCAACCCTCGCATCCGGCGCGAAATCAGGATCGGTGTTGCCTATGGGTCGCCGGTGCAGCAGGCCGCCGAGATCGTTGCCGGCTGCGCCAAAGACCATGGACAGGTCTTGCGAGACCCGGCACCGGAGGTGTTCTTCGAAGACTTCGCCGACAGCGCTCTGCTGCTGGTGCTCGTGTTCTGGGTCGAACTGGGGCCGACCCTGGTCTCCCGCCGGGTGGACAGCGACCTGCGCTATGCCATGGAGAAGCGCCTGGGCGCCGCCGGGATTCCGATCCCGTTCCCGCAGCGCGACGTAAACCTGAACGTTTCGCAACCGTTGTCGGTGCGCCTGACGCCGGCTCCAGACACCGGCCGCTGATCGGCGGTCTGCGCAACCGGCCCCCGCTTTTCTTCGGGTGGCCGGTTCGACGATCCGCAGCACCTGCTATTTTCGCGGCGTCGCCACGCTGGCGCGGTGCACGTAGAAGCGCACTGGAGCGGAGGTCATCAGAACGGCGCCGGAACGATCGACAACGGCGACCGCAAGCTGGTGCTCGGCATCGTCGCCAGCCGCCGCCTGCCATTCCGACGGCGTGATGTCGAACTGCAAGACGCTGCGGGTGGTAGGCAGTACCGTCCTGTCCAGGCTGATGGCAAGTGCGTCGCCCCGCTGGCTTTGCAGGTCGGGTTGAATGGACACCTGGACAGTAAACTGGCCGGTATTCGAATGGATCGTGCCCCCGTTGTCGGGAGCGACGATGTTGAGCGCGGTGTAGGGCTCGACCACGGGCGGCGCTGGCAGCGCTGACGAACTCGCTGGAGGCGGCTGCGGCGCGGGATCAGCAAGCGGCGGCAACACCAGTTCGCGCGCCCCGGTGCTCGGTGAATCCGAGAAAACGGGCCCGGCGTTGTCGCGCGACTCGTAGACGGGTTGCGCCGTCGCGCTGGCTACGACGAGCAGCAACAAGAGGAAAAAATCACTTGCTCGCATGGCCGAAACCCCCAATCCAGGGCACCAGATGACCGCCCGCCGCAACGCCGGAACGAAGTTCAGCCCCCGTTATGCCCTTTGTGAGCATCATGGCCGTTGTGCCCGCCATGCCCGTGATGCCCATGGTTCACTTGGTGGTCGTCGAGAGCCAGCATCTCGGCCACGTCGGGTTCGTTTTCCTGCAGATCCTTGAGCAGCCCTTCATCCGAGAGATCGAGGGGATGCGAGTTCTCCCAGTCCTGGCGGACCACCCCCTGAACACGCTTGACAACCGATTCGTCATGGACCTCGATGGCCAGTTCACGACGGCTGTCAAAACTGCCCGGGGCAAGATTGATCGAGCCGATGATCACATGCTTGCCGTCGGCCAGCATCAGCTTGGCGTGCAGCTTGAGGCCCTTGAGGCGGTGCACCTTGGCGCCGAGGTCCTGCAGAATGCGCAATCCCTCGACACCCTCGACCAGCTTGCCCTTCTTGAGGAAGTGGGCCGGTCGGGCAAGTACATGCAGCTTTACCCCGCGACGCGACGCGCGCACCAAACGCTCGATGATCACCTCGTCCTGGTAGCGTTCATTCTGCAGGAACAGCGATTCCTCGGCGGCATCGATGAAGCGAGCGACCCGGTTGCGGCCGTTGATGTTGCACCACACGAGATGAGAGTCCTCACCCGGATCGAACTTGTCGCGGTTCCAGTCGGCGTCGAAACACTCGACGATTTCATCCACCTCATGCCGATGCGAAGTGACGACGGCGAAGTCCCGGGTCTCCGTGAGATTCCTGGTCTCCCAGTTGAGCGACTGGATGAAAGCCGTCTCGCCGTCGACGACCAGCGATTTCTCGTGGGTGATGTCGAAGGCGGGATTGCTGTCCTTCACCTCGACGCCGGCGCCCTCGAGCACCTCGCGTGTCGCCTCATTCTCGGCCTCGCCGCTACGCCGGGCCGGGTTGAGCATCACCCGCACCCTGACCCCGCGGTGCTGCGCAGCGAGGACCGCCGCCAGCAGGGCCGGATCCGAGAAGAGAAAGATCTTGATGCGCAGCGACTCCTTCGCCGCGGCTATGGCGTCGACCAAGGGCTGACCGGTGTCGTCAGGCAGAACAATGAGTGAGCGGTGCATGCGAAGATAACCCCGTAAGGTGAAGGCTAGGCGCTGGCTGGCGCCGCGGGTTGGACCTGGGTCCGATATAGCTCGGCATAGACGCCGTCGAGCCGCAACAGTTCATCGTGGGTACCCTGCTCGGCGACGACGCCGCCCTTGAGAACGATGATCTTGTCGGCATGCCGAATCGTCGACAAGCGGTGGGCGATGGTAATCACAGTGCGCCCTTTCATCAGTTTCTCCAGCGCGTCGATCACCAGTTTCTCGGACTCGGTGTCGAGTGCCGCCGTAGGCTCGTCGAGAATCAGGATGGGCGCGTTGCGGACGATCGCCCGCGCAATGCCGATGCGCTGTCGCTGGCCGCCGGAGAGCGTCATGCCGCGCTCGCCGACCATGGTGTCGTAGCCGTGCGCCATGCGCGAGATGAACTCGTCGGCGTTGGCCAGCCGCGCTGCCTCGACGACTTCCTGATCAGTCGCGCCCGGCCGCCCGTACGCTATGTTGTCGCGGATGGTGCCATGGAACAAGGACGTGTCCTGGAGCACGAAGCCGATCTGCTGCCGCAGGGCCTGCAGGTCGAAGTCGCGCACGTCGACGCCATCGATGCGCACCGTGCCGCCGCTCGGGTCATAGAAGCGCGGAATCATGCTCACCACGGTCGACTTGCCACCACCGGTGGGACCGACGACGCCCACCAGTTGCCCCGGCGCGATGTGACAGACGACATCGGTCAGTACCTGCGACTCTGGCGTATAAGAAAAGGCCACGTTCTCGAACGAGATTTCACCGCGCAGCGTTCCCGGGTCGCGCGCATCCGGCTTCACGGGCAGGATGTCGTCGGTGTCGAGAATGACCTGGATGCGCTCGATGGCAACCGCCGTCTGGGCAATGGTGTTGCTCATCTTCGCCAAGTCCTGCACCGGCTTGAAGAACTTGGACAGGTAAGTGAGAAAGACGGTCAGCGCACCCAGCGTCATCACATCGGCCAGCACCAGTCCGGTGCCGCGCCAGAGGACATACCCCGTGCACAGCGCCACCGTCAGCGAGACCGCTGGCGACAGCAGCGATTTCACCCGTCGCGCCGCCAGCGCCGCATCCACGGTCGCGTGGCTGACCTCGGCGAGTTGGCTCTTCTCGAGTTCCTGCCGCCCGAAGGCCTTGACGATGCGCATCGACTCGAGACCCTGCTGGACGACGGCAACGATGTCGCTCTGGTAACGGCGGACTTCGTGCGTGGCCGCCTTCACCTCCTTGTTGAAACGCGCCACGAACAGCAGCAGGAACGGCGTCGCGCCAATGGCAATCAGCGCGAAGTCCCAGTCGAGCCAGAACATGATGCCGACCATGCCGACGATGGTCAGCAGGTCTACCAGGATGCCGAGCGTTCCCGACGACGCAAAACCCTGGATCGTCTTCACGTCGGCGGTCAATGTAGACAGGATAGGGCCGGACTGGTGGGTGTCGTAATAGCCGAGCGAAAGGCGGTGCAGGTGATCATAAACACGCATGCGCAGGTCGTGCGCCACCCACTGACTGACGCTCTCGGTGTAGTAATTGTCGATATAGCTGGCCACGGCGCCAAGCAGGGCGATGACGACGACGGCGGCGCCGGCGACCGCGGCGAGTTCCATTTTGTCACCGCCAAGGTCGAGGAAGCGCAGTGCATCGAGCCACGCCGCCGGCTTGTGGTCGCCGACGACGTTGTCGAGAATGATCTTGAGCGGCCAGGGCGATGCGACCGACATGGCCGTCTCGACCAGCATCATGGCCAGGATGAGGGCCAGCCAGCGGTGGTAGGGACCCAGCAATTCACGCACCAGGCGCATCTTGCCGGCTGCTGGTGCACTCGTCTTGGCCAGCGGGCTCGCCATCAATTCGCTCCTTCGTTTCCGATCCGTGCCAAATGCTCGCGCCGACGGCATGCGCAGCGAAACGTGGCGCCGCCGCGTCACAATCCACATAAAAAACAGCCATGTAGAACGCGAATCAACTCGCCTGTGCAGGAATCGACTATATCGCCGGACCCCTACACGGTCAAGGGGATGGATCCTACTCGACCTTCCGCCAACTGGCATCCGGGTTGAAGGTCTGCATCTTCGCCGCCAACGCGTCGGTATTCCTGCCCAGGTTCTTCTGGTAGACGATCCCGTCATGGTTGGTGACGAAGCTCATCACACCGGAAACGCCATACCTCGCGGGATAGGCCAGGACGGCAAAACCACCGAGCATCCGGTCCTTGACCAGATACCCGTAGGCCCCGCCCGGGGCGTCCTTGCCCTGCACCGTCAGCATCCGATAACGGTAGCCGTGATAGGCCTCCGGCTGCGCCTTCGGGCTATAACCCTCGCGTGTCGCGGCGCCAACCAGCGGCCCCAGGGGGCTCGCTGGCTCATTCGCCCCAGCGGGCCAGAAGAGGCCGTCCTTCGTGCCTTCGCTGGACATGAAGCGCCGGGCGTAGTCCGGCGATCCATTGCCGTCCGGGTCAGCGGCCGCATATTCGCGCTGCGCATCGACGATCGCCAGCAGGGTCTGGATCGCATCCAGTTCATTGCGGCCGACACGCCGGTTGATGATCTCCTCGCGGCCGGCAACCGCGTCGAAAGCCCAGGTCTCGCCCTGGCGTACGAGGGGTGCCGGGAACGGCCAGTCGCCATCGCCGACGAGCAGGACTGCCCGGCTGTCGGTCACCTTGCTGACACTGTGCTTCTGGTCGTAGGCGGCGAGGAACTTCCGCCAGTCCTCGCGATCGGCAACGGTGTCGCCACTCGACAACCAGCTTCTCGATGATGGGCCGACGACGCCCAGCAGCGCCTGGACGTCCTGCGCGCGAACGGCTTCAGCGAGCGCCGCGGCGGCGTCTTCCGGCGTCGCAAAGGTCTTGTGAACGATCGTTTGTACAGCCGGTGACGGCGGTGCGGCATGGATCGCCGGCGCCATCCCAATCAACAGGGCGACAGCCAGCGTCTTCATCGTGTTCTTCAGTCTCATCGTGCTCTTCTCCGCAGAAAGTGATCGGCAGTCGGGGTTAACGGCCACCACGGCCGCCTCCACCTCCTCGCCCGCCACCACCGCCGCCGAAGCCGCCGCCGCCACCTCCCCGGCCGCCACCGCCGCCGAAGCTTGCGCCACCGCCACCTCCCCGGCTGCCACCACCGCCGAAGCTGGTGCCACCCCCACCCCGACTACCCGCATCTGCCCGGCTGGCACTGCCGCGCTGGCTCGCCTCACGCGTGGACGCCCCGTTACCGGCGCCAGAGAAGCCGCCGCCAGCCGACCGATCGGACGCTGCCGCGCCGCGATTCTGTGCTCCCCCACCGCCACCGCCGAAGCTGCCGCCGCCACCCCCTCGCTCAGCGCCCTGCATGCGATTGCTGACGTCGCCGCCCCGATCCTTTCCCTTCGGCTCGGCTCGGCCGGCATCCCCCCGGCCCGCATCGCCGCGCCCCGCATCGCCGCGCCCCGCATCGCCGCGCCCTGCATCGCCGCGCCCTGCATCGCCTCGACCCACATCGCCTCGACCCGCATCACCGCGCCCTACATTGCCTCGGCCCGCATCGCCGCGACCCGCTTCGCCCCGGCCACCGAGATTGTCCCGCGACCCGCGCTCAGCGTCCTTGACGCGGTTGTTCAACTCGCCGCGGTCCATTCCCTTGAGGTCCGCGCGTCCGGCCTCGGCGCGACCGCGAAACTCCTCGCGCGACTTGGCCGCCTGGGCATTGCCGCCACGGTTGTACTGGTTGGCAACGCCCTGATCCCGATACGCCACTCCACGCCGATGATCGACATTGTGACTCCAGTTGCTGTTGCTGATATTCGTGCGATTGAACGAGTTGTAGCGATTGACGTTGACGTCGACACTGCTGCGCCCCCAACCCCAACTGCAGGCGCCCCAGATCGCCGCACCGACCACCACACCCGTTGCAAAGGCGAGGCCGGGAGGATAGACGTAGGCCGGCGGGTAAACCGCATACGGCGGCGCCGGATACCACCAACTGCCGTACACCACCGTCGGGTTGTACGTCGGCACATACACCACGTCCGGCTTGGCCGGTTCCACCACATAGATCGTCTGGCTGCCCTGCGTCTGGGTCTTCACCACCTGCTGCGGGGTAGACTTCAGGTTTCCGGTCGCATCGGCCTTGGCACGCAGCCCCTGCACCGTATTCATCACGTCCTGCTGTTGCGCCAGGAAAGCGTCGCCAAGCTTCTGCGTCCAGTCGAGATTCTCGTTCATCTGCTGCAACACCTGCGGCACGACGGCGAGCGACTTGACCGCCGGATCCCAGGACTGCTTGGCCATGGCATCCTCGAGCGCCTTGCCGCTGACCTTGGGATTGGCCTTGACCCAGCGCGCCGCCTCAACGATCTCCAGCGGATAGGTCGATGCCATCAGGATCTGGGCGAGTAGCGGATCAGGATAGAGCGCGATCGGCGCCAGCAGCCGGTCGAGATCCTGTTGCGAGAAGGTCTTCGCCGACGGACTGGCCGAAGCCGAGCCCGCAGTCGGTGGCGGCTGTTGCGCCAGGGCGGGAGAAAGAGCGAAGACAAGGGACGCCAGCAGCGCACCGGGTCGGGACCATGTTGATTTCATCAAGCGACCTCGAACAAGGAAAGTGACTCGCGAACAAACCGTCGCCAGCGAACGAGGGCCCTCGGGCAAAGACCAGGCAACGACGCCGTCAGCAAACCATCAGCATAGACCGCCCGCCAACCGCTTGGCAAGCCTGTTCTCGCGCCGTCGCCCATCCGGCAGGAGATGGTCGCTCCCGTTTTTCTCGTCTCACGCCCGCGGGCGCCTGTCGATGACGCGACGCGCCTTGCCCAGCGAACGTTCGATGCCGCCGATGTCGACGATGCGCACTTCCGTCGAAATGCCGACGAAGGACTTGATGTGGTGCTGCAGCGCGTGCCCAACGTACTCCTTGTCGACCGCCGACAGGTAGCGATACTCGCGTTTGAGTTCGACATCGATGGCGACCGAATCGAGGTGACCATCCCGCCAAACCTCGATCAAGTAGTGCGGCGACAGCTTCGGCTGCTTGAGGATCAGTTCCTCGATCTGCGACGGGAAAACATTTACGCCGCGAATGATCAGCATGTCGTCCGAGCGGCCAGTGATCTTCTCGATCCGCCGCATCGAGCGCGAGGTTGGCGGCAGCAGACGCGTCAGGTCGCGCGTACGATAACGGATCATCGGCAGCGCCTCCTTGGAGAGCGAGGTAAATACCAGTTCGCCGTGTTCGCCGTCGGCAAGTACCTCGCCGGTAGCCGGGTCGATGATCTCGGGGTAGAAGTGATCTTCCCAGATGACCGGCCCGTCCTTGCTTTCGACGCATTCGCTGGCGACTCCCGGCCCGATTACCTCCGAAAGTCCGTAGAGGTCGATGGCGTCAATGCCGAAGATGCTCTCGATCTCGAGGCGCATCTGCTGCGTCCACGGTTCGGCACCGAACAGGCCGACGCGCAGCCGGGTCGACGCGGGATCGGCGCCCTGCCGCTTGAATTCGTCAGCGAGGTTGAGCATGTAGGAAGGCGTCACCATGATGATGTCCGGCTGGAAGTCGACGATCAGCTGCACCTGCTTTTCCGTCTGCCCGCCCGACATCGGAATGACCATGCAGCCGAGCCGCTCCGCCCCGTAGTGCGCGCCCAGGCCGCCGGTAAACAAACCATAGCCGTAGCCGACATGCACCATGTCGCTGCGTCGACCGCCGGCGGCATGAATCGAGCGCGCCATCAGGCTCGCCCACATGTCGATGTCGTTCTGCGTGTACGCGACGACGGTCGGCTGGCCGGTGGTTCCCGAGGAGGCATGCACCCGCACGATCTGGTCGCGCGGCACCGCGAACATTCCGAAGGGGTAGTTCTGGCGCAGATCGTCCTTGGTGGCAAAGGGAAACTTCCGCAGGTCGTCGAGCGTCTTCAGGTCATCGGGGTGGACTCCGTGGGCATCGAACCGGCGACGGTAGTGGTCGACGTTGTCATACGCCTGGTGCAAGGACCAGCGCAGGCGTTCGACCTGGAGCGCGGTGATCTCGTCGCGGCTGGCGGTTTCAATCGGTTCGTAGGCGGTGGCACGACTGGCTGCGACCATGGCGTTCGTCTCCCTGATGGCCAAAAGGGCAAACCCTATTACATGTGCGGGCATCTTTCAACCGGCAGCGCCGTGCGCGGACCCGAATTTCGCGAACGGACGTGCCCGGAGAGAAGACCAGCAGCCCGCGCGCGGACAAAATGGAGTAGTCTGAAGGGCCCGCCACCGTCCCTGCGCACATGCTTGCCCAGCAGTTCCGCCAGATTCTCGCGCACGCGACGCCGATACTCCTTGCCCAGTTGTCGTCGATGGGAATGATGATCATCGACACCGTGCTGCTTGGCCACCACGGAACCGACGATCTGGCGGCGGTTGCCGTCGGCGGTGGCATCTACATCTCGGTCGTCTTTGCGCTGGCGGGCATCGTCCAGGCCGTCGCACCCACCGTCGCACACCTGCACGGTGCGGGCCGCGACGAGGAAATCCCCGGCGCCCTGCAGCAGGCACTGTGGCTGGCCCTGCTGCTGGCGCTGCCGGGCGCCTGCTTCCTGCGTCACCCGGGCGCGCTGCTCGCCCTGTCGACCATCGACCCGCTGGTCGAGGAGAAGGCGCGCGCCTACCTCGCACTGCTCGCGCTGGGGATGCCGGCGATACTGCTCTACCGGACCTTCCATGCCTTCTGCAACGCCCTCGGCCGCCCGCGTCCGCTGTTGCTGATCAGCCTTGGCGGCACCCTGCTGCACGGCGTGCTGGCTTACCTCCTGGTCACCGGCAAGTGGGGCGGCGACGCGCTCGGCGTCCTCGGCTGCGGCGTGTCGAACGTCGTCGTCAGCGCCTTCTCGGTGGTCTGTGCCACCGCCTACCTGCGCTTCGGCAGCGCGCTGCGGCCCTGGCCGGTGTTTGCCGCCTGGCAATGGCCGCGCCGCAAACCCCTCGGTGAATTGCTGCAGCTCGGCCTGCCGATGGGATTTTCGCATTTCGTCGAAATTTCTTCCTTCACTCTGATGGCGCTCTTCGTCGCCCAGCTCGGCGCGACTGCCGTCGCCGGCCACCGCATCGTCGCCAATCTCGCGGCCATCTGCTACATGCTGCCGCTGGCACTCGGCATCGCCACCCTGGCGCAGGTCGGCCAGGCCGCCGGCGCGCGCCACTGGCGGCGCGCCGAGCTGTCCATCGGCGCCGGCCTGCTCCTCGCCGGCGGCCTGTCGGCATTGCTCGGACTGCTGCTGTGGTCGATCGCCGTGCCGCTCACCGGCGCCTACACCGATGATCGGGCGGTCCAGGCTGTGGCGCTGGCGCTGGTCGGCTACGTCGCCTTCTACCAGATCTTCGACGCCGTCCAGACGATCGCCGCGCACGCCCTGCGCGGCTACCGCGTCACCTTCGTGCCGATGTGCGTGCATGTCGTCTGCTTCTGGGGAGTCGGACTGTTCGGCGGCTGGTGGCTGGCCCTGCACGCCCCCCGGCCGATGGGCGTCGCCGGCTTCTGGCTGGCGTCGGTACTCAGTCTGGTACTTGCCGCAGCACTGCTCGGCGCCCTGTTGTGGCGCGCCCTGCGGGCGGTGCAGCGCTAGCCGACCAAGCTCTTCGGTCGGACACGCCGCCAGGCGACAGTCCTCAAGTTCACCGACACGCTGCCGTTATTCCAGGGATGCCGTGACTCCTGGCGCCGCAGCATTCACATGCGGCACAGGCACCGGCCGCGCCATGGCCTATAATCCGCCGCGATCTCCCCGGGGGTGCGGCACCGGCGCCGCGCTCACCAGAAAAGGAACCCCGTCGATGCGTCCCTCGAGTCTCGCCTGCCTGACACTCTCCCTGACATTGACCCTCTCCAGCGTGCCCGCAAGCGCCGATGACCGTGAGGACCCGCCCGACATCAGCCTGGAGGCTCTCCTCGGCGTCGAAGTGACGAGCGCCTCGCGCAAGACAGAACGTCTGCACGAGGTGGCCGCCGCAGTGTTCGTGATCAGCCGCGAGGATATCGAACGTTCGGGTGCCACGAATATTCCCCAGGCCCTGCGCCTCGCGCCGGCAGTCGAGGTGGCCGGCCTCGCCAACAACCGCTGGGCGGTCAGCGTGCGCGGTTTCAACAACCGCTTCGGCAACAAGCTGCTGGTGCTGATGGACGGGCGGAGCATCTACTCGCCGCTTTTTTCCGGCGTCCTCTGGGAATACGAGGACACCCTGCTCGAAGACATCGATCGCATCGAAGTGATCCGCGGACCAGGCGCCGCGATGTGGGGGGCGAATGCCGTCAACGGCGTGATCAACATCATCACCCGCCGTGCCCGCGATACCCAGGGCAACCTGCTGGTGGCCGGTGCGGGCAGCGAGGAGCGGGTGTTCGGCGCCTTTCGCCACGGCGGGCAGACCGCCGACGGGCATTTCCGCGTCTGGGGCAAGGCCTACAAGCGCGACGAAGCGGTCGACACCTATGGTCATACCGGCAACGACTACTCGCGCGCCGCGCGTGTCGGTTTTCGCAGCGACTGGAGCCCTGCCGCCAATCGTCGGCTGACGCTCAGCGGCCAGGCGTATACGGCACCGACCGGCGACGCGTTTACAGTTGCCGACACCACTTCGCCGCAGGGAGTCGCCCTCAGCAAGCGCCGCCAGGACGGCAAGGGCGGACACCTCCTCGGGCGCAGCGAATGGACCCTCGCCGATGGATCCGACGCGGCCCTGCAGGCTTACGTCGAGTACAGCACCATGGATCTGCAGGGGGCTTTCCAGGAACAGCGCACGACCGCCGACGTGGATTTCCAGCACCGCATACCCCTGGGCGAGCGCCACGACTTGATCTGGGGTCTGGGCTACCGCTACTCGAGCGATCACATCGACTCCGGCGGGATCATCAGCATTGCGCCCAAGTCCAGCAGCTTCAACCTGGCGAGCGCCTTCGTCTATGACGACATCACGCTCTCGCCGGAGACGCTAAGGCTGATGCTCGGCCTGCGCCTGGAGAACAGCAGCTTTGCCGGCTTCGAGCCTTTGCCCAACGTCCGCCTGATGTGGACACCGAGCCCGACGCAGACGCTCTGGGGCTCGGTGTCGCGCGCCGTGCGCATCCCCTCGCGCGCCGAGCTGGATGCCCAGGTCGACGTCGCGGTTCTGCCCCCCGGCGCGCCCGGCAACCCAACGCCGCTGCCGCTCGTGACCCGCAACGTCCCCTCCGGCGATCTGCAGCCGGAAACCGTCATCGCCTACGACATCGGTTTCCGCCAACGCTTCTCGACCAGTCTGTCGCTCGACATCACCGCCTTCTACAACCAGTACGACGACCTGCGCTCGGCCGGTCTTGGCGACCGGCGACTGACCTTCACGCCAGCGCCGGCGATCATTCAGAACATCTTCCCCGACAACAGCATCAAGGCACACACGCACGGCTTCGAAATCGCCGTGGACTGGAACCCGCTGAGCTGGTGGCGCATCCAGCCGAGCTACAGCGCCCTGCGCCTCACCACCGAGGCCAAGAACGACGACCCGATCTCGCAGAACAGCGCCCGCCTGATCAACGACAGCTCGCCGCAACAACAGGCGAGCCTGCGCTCGTCGATGTCCTTGCCGCATCGGCAGCAGTTCGACGTCTGGCTGCGCTATGTCGGCAAGCTTGGCGACCGCAACTCGGCCTTTGCCGTCCCCGCCTACACGACGCTCGATCTGCGCTACGCCTGGCGGCCGACGCGCGATTTCGAACTCTCGGTGGTCGGCCAGAACCTCCTCGACAACAGCCATCCCGAATTCATCCCGAGCCTGCTGCCCTCGCAGACGATCGAGCTGCAGCGCGGCGGCTACGTCAAGGCCAAGTGGCAGTTCTGAGGCATCGTCGGTGAACCGTTCCTTCAGGCGCCTGGCGGCCCTGCTGGCGGTGCTCGCCGGCGCGCTCGCCGGCCCCGCGGCGGCGCAAGGCGTGCTCAGCGAGGCGCAGGCCAAGGCGGCCTTCGTGCTAAACTTCGCGCGTTACATCGAGTGGCCCGAGCGCAGCTTTGCGACGCGCGACGCGCCGCTGCTGATCTGCCTGCTCGGTCGCGACTCGCTCGCCAGCGCCCTCGCGGCGCTGGAGAACCGGCCGGTGCAGAGCCGGCTGGTCAGCGTCCACATGGTCGCCAGCGTGGACGAGGCCCGGCCTTGCCACGTGCTTTTCATCGGTGCTTCCGAAACCCGCCGCCTGACCCTGCTGCTGCGCAGCCTGGCCGGACAAGCGGTGCTGACGGTCAGCGACGCCGACGGTTTCATCGATGCCGGGGGGGCGATCGGTATCGTCCAGGGCGACGGCCGCCTGCAGTTCGAGGTCAATCGCCAGACACTCGAACAGGCCCAGCTCAAGGCCAGCGCCAACTTGCTCAAGCTGGCGCGCAACCTCGCCGACTTCAAGGGAAAGAACTGAGATGCGCTTCACCGATCGGCCGCTGCAGGCCAAGCTGATGCTGATCATCGGCCTCACGGTCGGCGCCGGCCTGCTGATCAGCACGCTGCTGTTTGCCTTTTCGAAGATCGACGACAACCGTCAGGGCGAGATCGACAAGCTGACCGGCATGGCCGAGGTGCTGGCCGCCAGCAGCGCCTCGGCGGTCGCTTTCGACGACGCCACCGCGGCACGCGAGGCGCTGACCGGGCTGCGCGCGCGGCCGGAGATCCTGGCCGGCGCCATCACCCTGCCCAACGGCAAGGTGTTCGCCCACTACCCGGCGAACGGCGAGGCGCTCGCGACCAGCGCCCCGGGTGGCCGCCAGCCGGTATTCAGGGGCGGCTACTGGGACGACTCGCTGACCATCGACTACCCGATCCGCCAGGGGCGGGAAGTCATCGGCACGCTCAGTATGCAGTCGAACCTGCGACCGATGTGGACGGACACCTGGCACCGGCTGCTGTGGGTCCTCGCCGGCACGCTCGTCGCTTTCGGCGGCGCCCTGCTCCTCGCCACACGCCTGCAGCGATCGGTCTCGGAGCCGATCATCGAACTGACCTCGGTCATGCGACAGGTGGCGCAGGACAGCGACTATTCCCGGCGGCTGCGCATCGATCGGCGCGACGAGGTCGGCGAACTGGTCCGTGGCTTCAACAGCATGCTGCACGAGGTCGCGGCCCGCGACGAGCAACTGCGCGAGCACCGCGCAACGCTCGAGGATCAGGTCACCTCACGCACGGCACAACTGCAGTTGGCAAAGGAACAGGCGGAGACCGCCAACCTCGCCAAGTCGCGCTTCCTCGCCAACATGAGTCACGAGATTCGCACGCCGATGAACGGCGTCATCGGCATGGCCGACCTGCTCCTCGACACCGGCCTTTCCGAGCAGCAGCGGCGGCACGCCGAAACCTTGCGCCTGTCGGCCGAATCGCTCCTGCACCTGCTCAACAACATCCTCGACCTGTCGAAGATCGAATCCGGCCGGCTCGACATCGAACTCACCCCCTTCGACCCGCGACGCCTGGTCGAGGAAGTGATGCAACCCTTCGTCGAGATGGCCTCGGCAAAAGGCGTTCTCCTCGGCGACGTGATCTCGCCCGACATACCGCCCGTAGTGATCGGCGATCCCTACCGCGTCAAGCAGATCCTGAGCAACCTGCTGAGCAACGCAGTCAAGTTCACCGAGCACGGATCGATCTTCATTTCCCTGAGCCAGGAACCCACCGGCGCCGACCGCGACTCGGCGCCGGCTGCCGACGGAACCCACTGCCAGTTGTGCTACGCCGTCACCGATACCGGCGTCGGCATCTCGCGCGCCGCCAGCGAGAAGCTGTTCGCCCCATTCACGCAGGCCGACGACTCGACGACGCGCAAATTCGGCGGCACCGGCCTTGGTCTGGTGATCATCCGCGAACTGGCGCAGCGCATGGACGGCCACGTCGGCTTCGAAAGCGCGGAAGGCCTCGGTTCGACTTTCTGGTTCCGGCAACGCGTCCCGATCCACCTCGGTCCGCCGCCGGCACACACCCAGCCGGCCAACGGCCGCCGCATGACCGGACGGGTGCTCCTGGTCGAGGACAACGAGGTCAACCGCGAGATTTCCGGTGCCATCCTCGAGAGCCTGGGCTGCGCGGTCGACTTCGCGCACGATGGCGAGCAGGCCGTCAGCGCCCGGCGCAGTGGCTCCTACCAGGTGATCCTGATGGACTGCCAGATGCCGGTGCTGGACGGTTTCGCGGCGACGCGCCAGATCCGCGCCGAAGAACGGGCGGCGGGCCGTGCCGAAGTGCCGATCATTGCGCTCACCGCCAACGCGCTCGCCGGCGACCGCGAGCTGTGCCTGAACGCCGGGATGAACGACTACCTGGCCAAACCGATCAACCGGGCACAGCTCACGGCGGCCCTCGCGCGTTATCTGGAAGCGCCGGCGGAGCCGGAGGCCGGCGCTGCCGCCGGTCAGCCGGCGACCGACAGCGCCACCGGGCATGGCGAGCGACGCACCCTGATGCTTTTCGATCCAGGCGTCGTACAGTCGCTGCCGATGGTCGCCGACGGCTCGAACCCCGGCTTCGCCGACCGCGTGCTCGAGATGTTCGTGGACAGCGCCGGCAAGCTGCTTGCGAGCTTTGCCGAGGCCGCCGACACGGGCGATGCGCCGACCATGCAGCGGGCCGCGCACACCCTCAAGTCGTCGGCCGCCACGGTCGGCGCGCTGGCACTAGCGGAGCAGGCCAGACAGATCGAGATGCATTTGCGCAGCGGCGAAGCGCCGGCCGACGACTGGCTGGATCTGCTGAACGGCGCCTACGACAGCTTCCGCCAGGCACTGGCGAGCCATCGCGCGGCGGCAAGTGAGCGAAAGGGAGGTGGCTAGTGGACGACGACCAGCGGGGCGGCCGGGTGCTGCTCGTAGACGACGACGCGATGATCCGCATGCTGGCCAGCGAGTCGCTGCGCCACGCGGGTTTCGCAGTCAGCGAAGCCGACTGCGGCGAGCAGGCCGTACGTCTTTTCGACGCGCAAGAGTTTGATCTCATCGTTCTCGACGTGATGATGCCCGGCGTAGACGGTTACCAGGTCAGCCGGCGCATCCGCCAGCACGAACGCGGCCAGTGGTTGCCGATTCTGATGCTCACCGGCCTCAACGACGGCGAGTCGATCGAACTGGCCTACCGGTCGGGCGCCACCGATTTCATCAACAAACCGGTCAACTGGCTGCTGCTGACGCAGCGGGTACGTTACGGCATGCGCTCCGGGCAGGCGATCCAGGCCGTCCAGCACAGTCAGCAGAGGCTGGCGCACGCGCAGCGTCTGGCGCGCATGGGAAGTTGGGAGTGGTCGGTGGCGGAAGCGCGTTTCGCCTGCTCGGACGAAATGCTGCGCCTCTTTGGCGGCGACTGGCAACTCGCCGGTGCGGCGACGCTGGACGGCTTCCTGGCCTCCGTACGAGAGAGCGACCGCGCACTGGTGGCCAGCGCGCGCCGGGCGCTGCTCATCGACGGCCAGCCCTACCAGATCACCTACGGCATGCAGCGCCCCGACGGCAAGCTGCGTGAGGTCTACGAGCAGGCGCAGGCAGTCCGCGATACGGCCGGCAGGATCGTCCGCGTCGAAGGCATCACCCAGGACATCAGCGAGCGGATCGAGGCGCAGCAACGCATCGAGCATTTGTCGATGCACGACGGTCTGACCGGTCTGGCCAACCGACAGCTGTTTGCCCAGGTCGCCGCTGTCGAACTCGAACGTGCCCGCCGCAACCACGGAAGCTGCGCGATCGTGCATCTCGACATCGACCACTTCAAGAGCGTCAACGACGCGCTTGGCAACGCCGCCGGCGACCAGGTGCTGTGCACGCTCGCCGAGCGACTGCGCTCGTCGGTGCGCGGTGCCGATCTGCTGGCCTTGAATCCTTCGATGCGTGCCGCCGAAACCGTGGCGCGTATCGACGGCGATGCGTTCACCGTGCTGGTACTCGAAGTGCGAGCGGCGGGCGATGCGGCGATCATCGCCGAGCGCCTGCTGCAGACCATCGCCCGGCCACTGTCGATCGACGACCGGGAGGTCGTGCTGACCGCCAGCATCGGCATCGCCGTCTTTCCGCGCGACGCCGATTCGGTCGAGGCGCTGGCTCGTGCCGCCGAGCAGGCGCTCTACGCGGCCAGGGCCTCGGGTCCGGCGACCTACCGCTTCTTCGACGAGGAGATGAACGCCGCCGCCCGCGTCAAACTGCACCTGGAGAACGAACTGCGGCGAGCCATTGCCCAGGACGAATTGCGTCTGCACTTCCAGCCCAAGGTCGATGCCGCCAGCGGCCGGCTGAGCGGCGCCGAAGCGCTGGTGCGCTGGCAGCATCCGCGGCGCGGCCTGCTCGGGCCGGGCGAATTCATTCCGCTCGCCGAAGAAGCCGGCTTGATCGTCGCCCTTGGCGACTGGGTGCTGGCCGCCGCGGCCCGACAACTGCGCCAATGGGCCGAGGCCGGCCTGGCACCGGTTCGCGTGTCGATCAACCTGGCCAGCCCCAGCTTCCTGGAAGAGCAAGTCGCCGAAAAGTGCTCCGCCATCATTGCCCAGGAAGGCATTGCGCCCGAGCAGGTGGTTCTCGAACTGACCGAATCACTGCTGGTGGTCGACGCCGAACGCACCATCGTCCGCCTGAACAGCCTGCGCGAGAAGGGCTTCGCGCTGTCCCTCGACGACTTCGGCACGGGATTTTCCTCCCTGAGCTACCTCAAGCGCTTCCCGCTCGACGAGCTGAAGATCGATCGCGCCTTCGTGACCGATGTCACCCGCGGCGGCAAGGACGCGGCGATTGCGCTGTCGATCATCGAACTCGGACACCAGTTCGGCATGCGCGTGGTCGCCGAGGGCGTCGAGACGCGCGCGCAGGCGGACTTCCTGCTCGCCAACCGCTGCCCGATCCAGCAGGGCTTCCTGTTTTCACCGCCACTGCCGCCCGATCGCTTCGCGGCCATTCTCGGCTCCGACGGTGGTTTAGCCTTTCCGGACGGACCGCCGTGAAGCCGCAATGGCAGGCGCGCCGGGCCTGCCCAGCGAACGACGGGACTTGCCGCGAAGTATCGCCGCAGGCTGTGCAATGCGGTAAGCTGTCAAACGAGTAAGCCGACGGACGAGGATCAAGGTCCGCAGGTTCTGGAGGGAAAGACACAATGAGATATCGCCATACCACCGCAGCGAGTGCCGAATACCTGCGGCTCGCCGTCAAGAGGATGACGCAACAGGCGGCTGGTCTGCATCCGGTGAGTTACGCGATCTGGTACGAGTATGTCGCAGGCAACAACTCCGCGCTCAATGCCGATCTCGATGCCCGACTCAAGGAACTGGGCCGGCTCGACGAGCAGACCACGTACGCGCTCTACTCGCGCCATATCTCCGAATTCGACGCGGCAACCGCCCTGCGCATCGGCGACAGCGTCGACAATCTCGTGGATCAGGTTTCCGAGTCGGCCGCGCTGGCCGGTCATGAGGCCTCGCGCTTCGGCAGTACGCTCGAGCGCTGGAGCGATACCCTGAGCGAGCCGGTATCCACCGGTGGCGAAGTCGCCAGCGGCGTTGCCGACATCCTGCGCGGCACGCGCAACATGCAGAACGCGATCAGCACACTGCAGACGCGCCTGGAGGAAAGCCGGCGGGAGACCCAGCAGCTCCGCCAGGAAGTCGCACGTGCCCGCGAGGAAGCCCTGATCGACGGGCTGACCGGGCTCAGCAACCGCAAGGGCTTCGATCTGGCTTTAACGACCTGCCTGGAACAGGCGACCCCCGAAATGCCCGGCCCCTGCCTGCTGATGATCGATCTCGACAATTTCAAGCGGCTCAACGACGGCCTCGGACATGTCTTCGGCGACCGGGTGCTGAGCAGCGTCGGCCAGATCCTGCGCGCCAACGTCAAGGGCAAGGACACGGCGGCGCGCTATGGGGGCGAGGAGTTCGCCGTGATCCTGCCGCAGACGCCACGTGGTGGCGCCATCGGCCTGGCCGAGGCACTGCGCGCGCTGGTCGCGGCCAGCCGCATCAGACGGGTTGGCGACGAGGGACCGCTGATCGGCAACATCACGGTGTCGATCGGCGTTGCCGACTACCTCGCCGGCGAGTCACCAACGGACTTCGTCAACCGAGCCGACCGGGCTCTCTACCTGGCCAAGACGCAGGGCCGCAACCGGGTCATCCTTGCCCCGCGCCCGCAGCCTGCCGCCGGCAAACAGGCCGACCCCCTACCCCGATGAGTGACGAGGCGCTGACCCGAGCCCTCGCCGACGGCGGCGTCATCCGGATGGCCGGACTGCTGTCGCTGTTGATGCCGGCGAGCGCCGGCGTCGGTTTCGGCGTCAAGGGCCTGGATGGTCGTTACCGACTGGCCAACCGGGAGATGGAACGACTGCTCTGTCAGGGTGCCACGCGTCTCGCTGGGCGATCGGAGAGCGATGTCCTGCCGGCCCGCCTTCTCGCACAGCTCGCCCGTTGCGACCAGAGGATCATCGACGGTGCGCTGGCCGCGTACGAGGAGGTCGAACTCCCGGTCGGCTGCAGGATCAGGCAGTGCCTGTGGCTCAAACTGCCGGTCCTCGGCGCCGACCAGGAACTGCAGTCGATTGCCTCGATCATCCACGAAGTGACTCCGTCGCCGGAGATCCCGGCCATGCAGCAGACACTCGATCGCCTGCGGCAGGCGAATCAGGAACTGCAGCAGACCGTCGTCGAACTCGAACAGGTAGCCGGCACCGACAAACTGACCGGTGCGTGGAACCGGCGGCGGATTGAGGAATGCGTGCGCAGCGAGATGGACCGCCTGAACCGATACGACCAGCCGCTGAGCCTGTTGGTCGTCGACATCGATCACTTCAAGGCGATCAATGACCAGCATGGTCATGGTGCCGGTGATCAGGTTCTACAGGCCGTCACCGCACTGCTGCAGAGCCGCTTGCGCGGCACGGACGCTCTGGCGCGCTGGGGCGGCGAGGAGTTCGTCGTCGTTTGCCCGAACACCGGCCGGTCGACGGCGGCGCTGCTTGCCGAACGCTTGCGCGGGCAGATCGCGAGCGCCGATTTTCCCTTGATCGGGCAGCTTACCGTCAGCATCGGCGCTGCCGAATGCAGCCCCGGAGACACCTGGGAAGAGTGGTTTCAGCGTGCCGACGAGGCGCTTTATCGGGCCAAGACCGGTGGCCGCAATCAGGTCCAGATCGCTCCGGAAAAGACGCCGACAGCCGATACGCAGGAATACGTGGTTGCCAACTTCGTTCAGCTCGTCTGGCACTCGGCGTACGAATGCGGCAACGAACTCGTCGATCGCGGCCATCGCCAGCTGTTCGCCGACGCCAACGAGCTGTTGTCGGCCATTCTCGGCGAACGCGAGGCGAGCCGCGTGGACACGATTGTCGACACCCTCACCGCCGATGTTCTCCAACACTTTGCCGACGAGGAAGCGGTCATTCGCGCTGCCGGCTATCCCGGCGCTGCCGAGCACGTCGTCCTGCATCGCCAACTGGTGACCCAGGCACGGCGCCTGCTCGACGACTACCGGGCCGGCAAACAGGGAGTCGGCGATGTCTTCCAGTTCCTCGCCTATGATGTGGTCACCCGCCACATGCTCGGCGCCGACCGTGAGTTCTTTCCTTTCGTGCGCGCACATGGCGCCATGCCTGCCGGGAACCGCGAAGCGCCATCGGCATGAGATCGACCGGGGGTTGGTCGGCTTGCAGCCGACGCTTCCGCCAGCCGTGACACGGCGGTTCGCGGCGCACCGGTGCGCTTGGCCTGGCACTGCCTTTCGCGCGTTGCTGCCGCGTGCCGGGACGAAGACGCGGGCGGCGCCGGACGAACCGGCAGTCCTGCCCGCGGAAACCTGCCGGCGCCTACTTGCTCACCGCCTCCTTCGTCTTCTCGGCGGCTTCCTTGGTGGCATCGGCGGCCTTGACGACCATCTCCTTGCCAGCCTCCTTGGTCGCCGCAACGACCTCCTTGGTCTTGTCCTTGACTTCGGTGCCGGCGCTCACGGCGCTTTCCTTGGCGGCGGCGCCGGCATCCTTGACGGCCTCCTTGGTCGCGTCGGCAGCGGCACCGACGGCCGCGCCGGCCTTCTTGGCGGCCTCTTCGGCTTTCTGCGCAGACTCCTTGGCGAGCCGCGCGGCCTCGGCTTTGGCGGCATCCTCCTTCTGACCACAGGCGGCAACGGCCACGGCGAGCAAGGCGGAAAGAACAAGCAGGCGGGTTTTCATGATTTCGATCTCCAGTTCTGGAAGGGGATGGATTGATGGGAAAAACGACAAGCGGCGGAAGAATTTCGCGAGAACGCCGACGAGCAAATCCATCGCGACTCGCCGGCGGCCGGTCGACCGTCCCGGCGAGCCGCACCTATCACAGCACATTCGCCTGCGCGAGTAAACCCGGCCGGCAGCGGACGGCAGCGCTGTCCCACCGGCGGGTACATCGCCGACCCTGCCAGACCACCTTGCCAGACCATCGGGGATGGCGACCAGCGACAAGAGGATCCGCGTGAGGCCGGCGCTGGCGGGCCTGGACACCGCGCTTTGCCAGGCACTCGGCGAGGCGATCGGCAAGGCCGCCGGTAAACCGGCCGGCATCGACAAGGCCACCGAGGTCGGCGGCGGTTCGATCTCGCGCGCGCTGCTCGTCGACTGCGGCGATGTCCGCTGCTTCGTCAAGCTCAACGACGCCGGTCTGGCCGACATGTTTGCCGCCGAAGCCGACGGCCTGAGCGCTCTGGCGGCGTGCTCGGCGCTGCGCGTGCCGCGCGTCGTCGGGCATGGCGTCAGTGGCCACCACGCCTGGCTGGTGCTCGAATACCTGAACCTGCACGCCTTGCGCGAGCGCAGCGCGGGCGCCGCCGCCGGGCGGGCACTGGCCGAACTGCACCGCATTCGCGGCGCGCAGTATGGCTGGCAGCGCGACAACTACATCGGCAGCACGCCACAGGGCAATGCGCCGCACCCGACCTGGCCGTTCTTCTTCGCCCGCCGGCGTCTGCTGCCGCAGCTTCGACTGGCGCAGCAACACGGCCACCACGGCCGCCTGATCGCCGGCGGCGAGCGGCTGGTCGAGCAGTTGGCCGCCTTGTTCGTCGACCATCAGCCGCCAGCGAGCCTGCTGCATGGCGACCTGTGGTCGGGCAATGCCGCAACCGACGAGGCGGGCACCCTGGCACTCTTCGACCCGGCGGTCTATTTCGGCGACCGCGAGACCGATCTGGCGATGAGCGAGCTGTTCGGCGGTCTCCCCGACAGCTTCTACGCCGCCTACCGCGAGGCCTGGCCGCTGGCCGACGGTTTCGAGCAGCGCAAGATGCTGTATAACCTCTACCATGTCCTCAATCACCTGAACCTGTTCGGCACGGGCTACCTGCATCAGGCCGAGCGGATGATCGCCAGGCTGCTCGCCGAAATCGGCGGCTGACCTTGCCGGAGCCGCGTATGCACCTTGCGACAACCCCCGCCGATCAACGGGTCAGCCACTTCCGACAGATTCTGCTGTGGCCGCTGCAGTTGATGCCGCTTCCCGAAGGCTGTCCTTTCGCGCATCACTACCACTTGCTGGAGCAGGCCACCCCCGACAACCCGTGGCGGGAACTGGCCGACGAGTTCTGCGGCGACCCGGAGCAGTTCCACGAACGTCATTACAGCGAGTTCGTCACCTTCCTGCCCTACGTGCAGCGCTTTCTCTACGGCGAGTGCGCTAGCGGCGAGGCCGACGCACACTACGGTGATTCGCCGATCCGCATCTTCCGCCGGCAGGACGTGGCGCAAGTGCGCATGACCTACAAGGAAGACGACGCGCCGACGACCTTCGACATCGTGCATCTGGATTTGTATTTCTTCTACGACATCGATGTCGTGATCCTCGTCGTCGAGATCGCCGCCGACGATCTCGACCTGCGGCGGGTCCAGGACACGCTCTACCGCTTTGGCCGCGCCTATCCACCCTACTGGGACGACGACGGCAGCGGCGGCCACTGCCTACGGCGCGCCGAATGGCTGGCGCCGGACGGCCAGGTACTGGCTGTCTCCGATTACGAGAAGCGCAGCAAGTACCTCTCCTTCGTCAGCCGCTTTCGTTCACCGTGCATCTCGTCCCACTGGGAATTCCTGTTGCGGCCGCTGGTCCTGCACCATTCCGACGAGGACGGCCCGGTCCGCTACCGGCAGATCGAGTATCACCGCATGCCCTTGCTCGCCTACCTGGCGATGGACGATCCACGCCGCCTGAGCCGCGGCGACTTCGCCCGCCTGGTGCTGGTCAGCGGGCCCGGCAAGAGCGGCTCGCTACCCTATTCCGAACAGCACCTCGAAGGTTTCGAAGCGCGTTTCTGCTACGACCGCTACTGGCACCCGCAGGCCGAACAGCCAGGTACCCGGCTACTCTCCTGCGGTCACGCCTTCATCATGGTCGGCAGTGCCCGCGACGCGTACTTCACGGGGCTCGAGAACGGCCTGCTCGGGCAGTTTCGCCACCAGTTCTTCCTGCTGGCACTGATTCCCCATTTTCACAAGGCGGCCCTGTTGATGCTCTCCGACCGCCTGGTGACGGCGCTCAACCGTCTCGAGATCGGCAATGCCGAATCGGTCAAGCGCTTCAAGCGGGCGATCCGCGAGGTCCTCGAAGTCTTCCTGCGCTTCACTCATCGCTACTGGTTCTACGAAATCTCCGACCAGGCGCAAGCACGAGCGCTATTCACCATGACCCGCGAACACCTGGGCACCGAGCGCGTGTACAGCGAGTTGCGCGAGGAAATCCAGGACATGAGTCAGTACCTCGACAGCGACAGCCTGCGCCGGCAGGCCAACACGGTGGTCCGCCTGACCGTCGTCACCACCGCCGGGCTGATCGCGACGATCAGCACGGGCTTTCTCGGCATGAATCTGATCGACGCCGCACAGGAGCCCCTGAGCGTCCGGCTCGTCTTCTTCGTGCTGGTGTTCGTGCCTTCGGCGCTGCTCACCGGTTTCGCGATCGTCAAGTCGAAGCCCCTATCGGACTTCCTCGAGGCGCTCTCCGACGAACGCCTGTCGCACCGCGACAAACTCGCCACCCTGGTCGCCGTCTGGCGCAACAGGCGCCCACCGAACGCTGGTTGATGGGCAGCCCTGGCGCGGCACGGCAGTACGGCTAGGGCGGTTCAGGCGCGCTGACCGTCGGCCAGAGAGGTCGCGAATTCGTGCCGGCGCGGGATATTCGGCGCCCGATTGGCGCGCACGATCAGCGGGACCTCCGGCGCGTGATCGCGCACCACGGCCGTGGCGAACACCCCCTCGCTGTCGTTGCTCAAGGCCAGTACCACCGCGCTCGACCCCGGCCAGGACGCCCGGCTGTTCGTCGAGCTTGCCGAATACGACCTCGTAACCGCGGGTGCGCAGGTTACGGGCCAGTTCCATGTCCTCCTCGAAAATGACGAAAGCGGCGGCAAGCCGCTGGAACTGTGAAGATCACGAAGACGATCATCAGCGGATGGCTCCACGGCGCGTAGGCCCCGTAGCCGGTGGTGGTCAGTGTCTCCGAGGCCCATTCGAGACTCGACCAGAAGCCCATCGGCTTGCCCTCGAGGTATTCCGAGGCAACCATGAAGACCGTGCCGAAGAGGACGACCGCCGTCGGCATGCTGAACAGCAGGCCAATCAGACGCCACGTCGATCGCTGCAAACCCGGAGTCGTTCTTCTCATCTTCGCAAACCGGCTGGCCGGGTGTCTCCCCCGCGAATACCCAGTATCCGCGCCCCTGCCATGGTCGTCAATTCGTGGCGGTAATAGACTCGGCGAGGCGCCAAGCCGGCAGGTGCTTCGCCCGGCGCACGAGAGTAGACTGTAGCGTCGGAGTCGCACCGCTGGCTCGCTCACCTCGCCGCGCCGGCTTGCGCAACGGGTCGGACGGTCTGGCCGGGGTCGGCGGCGGGAGGTCCAGCGTCACCCCGTGCAGCCGCGCGCCGTCGCGCGATCCGCTCGACACCCGATTTGCGTTCAGGAGGTTCAGCGCTTGCGTATCCATTCCTTGAGTGCCGAGCAGGCGCTGGCCAGCCTGAACAGCTCCGCCGCCGGCCTCGACGCGAGCGAGGCGGCGCGCCGACTGGCCGAGTACGGCGCGAACTATCTCGAAGAAGTCGAGCGCCAGCACCTGCTGCTGCGCTTTGCGCAGGAATTCACCCACTTCTTCGCCATCATCCTGTGGATCGGCGCCGTCCTCGCATTCGTCGCCGAGCACTTCGACCCCGGCCAGGGAATGGCGCGCCTCGGCGTCGCCATCGTCGGCGTCGTCATCATCAACGGCATCTTCTCGTTCTGGCAGGAGTACAAGGCCGAGCGCGCGGTCGAGGCGCTGCGCCAATTGCTACCGCAGAAGGTGAAGGCGCTGCGCGCCGGCGAGATCGTCGGCCTTCTCGCCAGCGAACTCGTTCCCGGCGACATCGTGCTGCTCGAAGAGGGTGACTTCGTTCCGGCCGACTGCCGGCTGACCGAGGTTTTCGGTCTGCGCGTCAATCTGTCTACGGTCACCGGCGAGTCGCTGGCGAAGGCGCGCACCGCCGAGTCGAGCAGCGAGGAGTCGCCCTTGCAGGCCAGGAACGTCGTCCTCGCCGGCACCTCTGTCGTCTCCGGGCAGGGGCGCGGCGTCGTCTACGCCACCGGCATGCGCACCGAGTTTGGCCGCATCGCCCACCTGACGCAGACCGCTGGCGAAACGGTCTCACCGCTGCAGCGCGAGATCGCGCGTCTTTCGCGCATCGTCGCCGGCCTGGCGACCGGCATGGGCGTCCTGCTGTTCTTCGCCGGTCAGGCAATGGGGCTGCCGGCCTGGGAGAACCTGCTGTTCGCGATCGGCATCATCGTCGCCAATGTCCCGGAAGGACTGCTGCCGACGGTGACCTTGTCGCTCGCCATGGCGACGCAACGAATGGCCAGGCGCAACGCGCTGGTGCGCCACCTGCCGGCGGTCGAGGCGCTCGGTTCGACGACCGTGATCTGCAGCGACAAGACCGGCACGCTGACCCAGAACCGGATGTCCGTGCAGCGGCTGTGGATAGGCGGCGCCTTCATGCCACGCAGCGACTTGCCGACGCGCGCGCACGTGCTGCAGGAGCATCGCCAACTGTTCATCAATGCCGCGCTGTGTCACAACCTGAAGGCGGTCGAAGAAGCCGGACGGCAGGCGCTGCACGGCGATCCGATGGAGATTGCCCTGGCCGAGATCGGCCGCGAGATCGCCGGCGACCTGGCCGCCTTTTCCCGCATCGACGAGATCCCCTTCGACACCGATCGCAAGCGCATGTCGGTGCTCGCCGAAACGCCGCACGGACGCATGCTCTACTGCAAAGGGGCACTCGAAAGCGTGCTCACGAGCTGCCGCTTCATCCACCTCGACGCCGGCCTGGCACCGCTCGATCCCGCCGCCCGCACACGCCTGCTGGCCGCACAGGACGAGATGGCCGGCGCCGGCCTGCGTGTCCTGGCGTTCGCGCATCGCGCCGTCGACGAGGCGGGATCGCCCGGCGACGAACAGGACATGATCCTCGCCGGGCTGATCGGCCTCGAAGACCCACCCCGCGCCGAGGTTCCGGACGCGATCGCGCGTTGCCATGCCGCCGGCATCCGGATCATCATGGTCACCGGCGACCACCCGCGCACCGGCGTCGCGATCGCCCGTCAGATCGGCCTGCTCCGGAGCGAGCAGCCGCTGGTGGTCGATGGCGAGCAACTGCGTCTGATGTCGCCAACGCAATTGCAACTGGCGCTCGATGCGCCCGAGATCCTCTTCGCCCGCGTCGCCGCCGAGCAGAAGATGCGCATCGTCGAGGCGCTGAAAAAGAAGGGCGAGATCGTTGCCGTCACCGGCGACGGCGTCAATGATGCGCCGGCGTTGAAAACCGCCGACATCGGCATTGCCATGGGGATCAGCGGTACCGACGTGGCCAAGGAAGCAGCCGACCTCATCCTGCTCGACGACAACTTCGCCAGCATCGTCGCGGCGATCGAGGAGGGGCGCGCCGTGTTCGAGAACATCCGCAAGTTCCTCACCTACATCCTCAGCTCGAACATTCCCGAGCTTGTCCCCTATCTCGCCTTCGTCCTCTTCCGCATCCCGCTGCCACTGACCATCATCCAGATCCTGGCGGTAGACCTCGGCACCGACATGCTGCCGGCGCTGGCGCTCGGCGCCGAGAAGCCCGATCCCGCGGTGATGCAGCGGCCGCCGCGGGCGCCCAACGAGCGGCTCCTGTCATGGGGCCTGATCGCGCGCGCCTACCTGTTCCTCGGCGTCCTCGAAGCGGCGGCGGCCATGCTTGCCTTCTTCTTCGTCCTCGACGCTGCCGGCTGGCACTACGGCCAGTTGCTCGACCGCTTCGACCCGGTCTACCTGCAGGCGACCTCCGCCTGTCTGGCGACGATCGTCGTGATGCAGGTGATCAACGTCTTTCTCTGCCGCCATCCGCGCCGCTCCCTGCTTGCCTGCGGCTTCGGCGGCAATGGCTACCTGTGGCTGGGCATCGTCGCCGAGCTGGCGGTCATCGTCTTGATCCTGTATACCCCGTCCGGCAACTGGCTGTTCGGCACCGCCGCGATCGGCGGCACTACCTGGCTGCTGGCGATCGCCTGTGCGGCGCTGATGTGCGTGCTCGAAGAACTGCGCAAGCTGTCGATTCGGCAGACCAGGGGGGCCTGAGCGATGCCCCGGACACGCCCACTGCTGATAGACGCCCTGCTCGACCCGGCACGCTATCCCGATCGGGCGGCTCAGGTCGAACTCGTCGAGACGCACGCCTCATGGCTGCTGCTGGCCGGCGAGTTCGCCTACAAGATCAAGAAGCCGCTCACCCTGCCCTTCCTCGACTACGGCACACTCGACAAGCGCCACGCGTGCTGCACGGCCGAGTTGCGTCTGAACCGTCGCTTTGCGCCCGACATCTACCTCACCGTGGTGCCGATCACCGGTCGTCCTGACGAACCACAGTTCGCCGGCAGCGGCACCATCATTGAATACGCGCTGAAGATGCGCCGCTTCGCCGAAGCGGGGCGGCTCGACCATGTCTGCGCGCGCGGCGAACTGCGGCCACAACAGATCTCCGACCTCGCCACCACTGTCGCGACCTTCCACGCGCAGGCCGCAAGCGCGTCACCGGCCAGCGCTTTCGGTCAGCCCCCGCAAGTACTGGCGCAGGCCCTCGAGAACTTCGGCGAACTGCAAACGCTGTTGCCGACCGATGCGGAACAGGAACAGGAACGACTGGCACGACTGGCCGCCTGGACACAGGCTGAATTCGAGCGTCTGGCGCCCAGCTGGGTCGCCCGCAAGGCTGGCGGGCGGATCCGCGAGTGTCACGGCGACCTGCACCTCGGCAATCTCGTGCTCATCGACGGCCGCGTGACGCTCTTCGACTGCATCGAGTTCAGCGAAGATCTGCGCTGGATCGACGTCGCCAGCGAGCTCGCCTTCACCTACATCGACCTGCTCGACCAGCGTCAGCCGGGCCTGGCCGGCTGGTTGATCAACGAATGGCTGAGCTGCAGCGGTGACTACGACGCGGCACCGGTGCTGCGCTTCTACGCCGTCTATCGCGCGCTGGTCCGCGCCAAGGTCGCGGCGATCCGGGCAGCCCAGGCCGGCGACGATCCCGGCCAGGCACGCGCCTACCTCGCGCTCGCCGATCGACTGGTGAGCCCACAGCCAGCACGCTTGATCATCACGCACGGGCTTGCCGGCTGCGGCAAGAGCCGCGCCGCACGGCGAATGCTGCTGAGCGATCCCACGGCAACGACGCTCTGCCTGCGCTCGGACGTCGAGCGCAAGCGTCTGTGCGGTCTCGCACCGGCCAGCGGCAGCGGTTCGCCGCTCGACGGCGGCATCTACACCAAAGACATCAGCGAACTCACCTACCAGCGGCTGTACGCCCTCGCGCAGATCTTGCTTGCCGCCGGCTGGTCGGTAATCGTCGACGCCGCCTTCCTCGAACGCTGCCGCCGCCAGGCGTTTCGGGCTCTCGCCGAAGACGCCGGCCTAGCTTTCTCCGTCCTCGCGCCACAGGCCACGCCGGCACAACTGCGCGCCCGCGTCCGCCGCCGCCTGGCGAAAGGCCGCGACGCGTCGGAAGCGACACTGGCGGTCCTCGAACAGCAAATGCACCGCGTGGAAGCACTGAGCCCCGCCGAACTCGATCTCCTGCTCTAGCCAGACCGACGTCCGCCACGCGCTGGACTCTTCGCGAATCCGGCGAGCAAACCGGCTGCGCGCCTGCGCAGTGTCGGAGAAATTTACAGACCACCTTTCCAGGCTCCTGCCGACCGTTCATAACACTCTGATTTTTCTTTGCAACATGCCGATCAGAGAATGGGGCATGGATATTGCTTCCTGCGTTGCTGTATACCGTGATTTCGGGCAGGATGAGGAGAAGGCCGTCGCAACTGGCCACTGGTTTCTGTTTCAGATGACGATCGCCTCCTGTGCCCGCCGTGTCCGCTACCCGAGCCACGGCCTCAGGACAACGCCGCAAAGACCGCGCCAAGGCGGTTTATCAGGTAAAATCGACTTTGGCTTCGGCACAGCGCGGGCTGTCGCGTCGTGTTCAGAGTGAGGAGCACCATGAATATTCTCAATAGCTGGAAGACTCTTGAACTGAGTACCCGTGAAGGGGAGGTACTGCTCTGCATCGAAGGGCGCGTGTACGGGAGCAATCCACGCTTCCCCTCTTCGTCGCATATCAGGACGTCACCGATCACCGCTTACAGGTTCGAGTCCAACGCGATGGTGGTAATGACCAAACGTGGATCCGAGTACGTCTTGGGAAAACCGGACCCGTCACAGGCGTTTGCCCAGCAACGCCTGATCCGGCGCCTCGCACTCATTAACCAGGCACCGCCTTCGAGCTTCAACGAAATCGAATCGCAGTTGACGGGCTACCCCGCTCTGCAAAGAGACGAGACAACCCAGGAGATCTAGTCCTGGCAGGCTCCCGGCCCGGCCAGCATCGGGATCGCGAGCGCCGTTTGCGGAAGCACCCGCTTCCCGGCAGTGCACACAAATTCCCCGCGTTCCCGACCACCAGCAACCAGAACTCGCCGCATCAGCGTGTAAGCCGCCTGTCGTCCAAATGACGGCGGGGGCCGAAGCCCCCGCCGATAGCCTTTCTGTTTATTGGACGGCTACGTCCTCAGCAGGCCTAAGCGGCCAGTGCGAAACGCTCATCGTTGGCGTTTATGGATTTGCGCGGATTACGTCCGTCGCCTCTCGGGCCGCCTGCTCGCCTTCTGTCACCCTGTCGAAACCAGTACACCCCCGCAGTGGTGGAGGTGGCGGGAATCGAACCCGCGTCCAGAACGCTTCCGGTTTGCCGGAATTACGACCGTAGGATCATTATGCGGCCACCGGCCCGTGAATTCAAGACTTCAAGACGTAACGGCTTCGTCCAACAGGTGTGACGCGATGTTTCGATGACGACGGTCCTGACTGGTTCAGCGATCCTCTCCCGCCTTTCGTCGCGGACCACCACGTGCAGCTTGAGGCACCCACGCGCGTTGGCGTGCACCGCAGCACCTCCGGCTGGAACACGAATCGACTCGCTCCACCTATCCTGCCAGAAGTCCGCCCGACTGCTGCGCTCGCCTGTCCGACCGGCATTGCCTGCATCCCACCGCCAGGACGTGAAGCGGCTGGGCTGGATCACTCATGCTTCAGGGCTGCTCGCTGTCAGCTAGAGGAGGCCTCGTTCGGCGAACGACAGAGGCGGCGATTGTGCCGCCACGATGAAATGATCGAGCACGCGGACCTCGACCAGCGCCAGCACCTGCTTGAGGTCGGCGGTCAGCAGCTCGTCGGCGCGCGAGGGTTCCGCGACGCCTGACGGGTGGTTGTGCGCCAGAACGACCGCTGCCGCATTGTGGTACAGCGCCTTCTTGACGACCTCGCGCGGATAGACGCTGGTCTGCGTCAAGGTACCGCGAAAAAGCTCCTCGGAGGCAATCAGGCGGTTCTGCGCATCCAGCCACAAGGCAAAGAAGACCTCGTGCTGTAGTCCGGCAAGGTGCAACCGCAGGTAGTCACGCACGGCACCGGGGGAGGCAAAGGCGATCCCGTGTTTCATTTCCTCGGCCAGCGCCCGCCGCGCCAGTTCGACTACCGCCTGCAACTGCGCGTATTTTGCCGGTCCCATGCCGGGCACCGCCGAGAAGTCGAGCTGGCTGGCGGCGAACAGGCGGGTAAGTCCACCGAAGCGCCCGAGCAACTCGCGCGCCAGATCGACCGCGCTCTTGCCCCTGCTGCCGACGCGCAGAAAGATCGCCAGCAACTCGCCATCCGAAAGCGAAGCCGCACCCTGTGCCAGCAGGCGCTCGCGCGGTCGCTCATCCTCAGGCCAATCAGTAATCGCCATGCCGCCATCCCAAGAAGAATCTGCCCTGTCAATTCTACCCGCGATAGGGTAGAACCATCCGCTACCCACCGACGCGCGACGTCTGCGGCCGAGGGGTTCTGCGTCCGTCCGGCCGGTCGATATGGACCTCAGCGTCCGAGGACGTTTATCGCGCAGCAACAAGTCGCTATCATAGGAGCATGAAAACACGAATTCTCCTGGTCGAGGACGATGAACGCCTTGCCGAACTTACTGCCGAGTACCTGCGCAAGAACGACTTCGACGTCGACGTCGAGTCGCGTGGCGACACCGCCGAAGCGCGTATTCTCAATGAACGACCCGACCTCGTCATTCTCGATGTGATGCTTCCCGGCAGGGACGGCTTCGAGGTCTGCCGCGCTGTGCGCGGACAGTATGGTGGCGTGATCCTGATGTTCACGGCGCGCGATGAAGACTTCGATCAGATCTTCGGCCTGGAACTCGGCGCCGACGACTACATTGCCAAACCGGTGCAGCCGCGCCTGCTGCTGGCCCGCATCAAGGCTCTGCTGCGCCGCGCGCCAACCCTCGGTAGCGGCTTTACCGGAGAAAATCCTGACGCAGAGGAACCGGCCGAACTGGCTTTTGGCCGGTTCCGCATCAGTCAGGCGACTCGCAGCAGCCATCTCGGCAGCGACAGCATCGACCTGACCACGGCGGAATTCGATCTACTCTGGCTGCTCGCTCGCCACGCCGGGAACATCCTGTCGCGCGACGATCTGCTGCAGGAACTGCGCGGCATCGGCTTTGACGGGCTCGATCGATCGATCGACGCTCGGATTTCCAGGCTGCGGCGCAAACTCGGTGACGATCCCGAGAACCCCACGCGCATCAAGACTGTCCGCGGCAAGGGCTACCTGTTCAGCAAACATGACTGGCAATAGCAGGCTGTTGGCCCTCTTCGGAACCAACGCGCCGGCGCCGTGGCGAGGGCGCTACAGCCTATCCCGGCTGTTCTTCAACTTCTACTTGCTGGTCATGGGCTCCTTCGTGGCCATCGCGATCTTCGCCGACTTCGTCATTTCGACCGCCGTCAAGGGCATCACCGACGAGTACACCAGCCGGTTCATGCGCGGCACCATCGTTCTGATTGAAGACGAACTCTTCCGCAAGCCACGTTCCGAATGGCCGAAAACGGTCGAGATGCTGGATCGGAAGTTTGCCTACAAGCTGGATATCGTTGATCGGTGGACGCTTAAACTACCACCCGGACAGGCTGAAAAGCTCGACGACGGCGAACTGGCCATCGACGCCCAGGGCGACGTCCTCTACCACCGCCTCAAGCAGACGCCGCAGATCCTGGTGGTCGGCCCGATCTCACCGGAACGAAATCCCGAGTACCGGAAGGGCCTGCCGCTCGACTTGCGTATCAGTCTGCTGACCTGGAGCTTGATTGGTCTGTGCCTGGCGATCGTCGTCTGGCTCTGGGTCCATCCGGTCTGGCGAGATCTGGAAGCCATGCGCCAGACCGCACGAGCGCTCGGCGAGGGACTCTTCGAAGCGCGCGCGCCAACGATGCGCAGTAGTGCCTTTGGCCCTCTCGCGGAAACACTCAATGGCATGGCCGAACGCATCCAGCGGCTGATTGCCACGCAGAAGGAACTGTCCAGCGCGATCTCGCACGAGTTGCGAACTCCCATCGCGCGTATGCGTTTCGCACTCGAGATGCTCGCCGGGACCGAACAGCCATGTGAGCGCCAACGTCTGTGGCAGATGATGGAGCGCGACCTCGATGAACTCGACGGACTGATCGACTCCAGCCTGACCTACGCCCGCTTTGAGCGGGAGCAACCGGAACTGCACCTGAGCACGGTGGACATCGCTCCATGGATCGAGGAGCAGGTAGCGGCCAATCGCCTGCTCGGGCGCAATCTTCAGTTACTGGTGGACACCTCCGCCCTGCCGCCGGCGCAGCGTGTTGAACTCGATTGCCGCAGCATGCCGTACGCAGTCACCAATCTACTGCGCAATGCCATCCGGTACGCCAGGACACGCATCCGCGTGAGCGCCGCCCTCGTCGGCGACCAGATCGAGCTGCACGTCGACGATGACGGAATCGGTATTCCGCCGGACGAGCGCGAACGCGTCTTCTCGGCCTTCACCCGGCTGGATCGCTCGCGCGACCGGGCGACCGGCGGCTACGGCCTTGGCCTGGCAATCGCGCGTCTGGTTCTGGCGCAGCACCGCGGTACTGCCAGCGCCGGCGAATCGCCGCTCGGCGGCGCCCGCTTCACGCTGCGCTGGCCACTGTCACAGAGCGTCACCGAAAGCTGACGCAACTGCTCAAGACTCCCGGCCAGTTCGCCTCTATCATTGAATTGGTATATATAACAATGATGGAGGGAAACAAGATGAGCGAATTCAATCGGAACTGCGAGCGAATTCTGGCCACGACGCGACAGCACTTCTTCGCAACTCGCCCGGACGGAAACTGTGATCAACGAGACGACGATGAGGAGTGTTCTGGCAGTTACCGCTGCGACATTCTGCAGAGAGCCCATAGCGGCAAATGATCGCAGTGGCTCGAGTTCCTGTGCGCTTCCCGGTGGCCGAAGGCATCGGCATTTTCATCGGCGTTGCTGCATGGGAATTGCTCACTGTGGGTGAGTTGAAGCTGCTCGAGGCACTGTTGGCCGGTGCCGCGGGTGCTCTCGTATGGTATGGCGTGCGCAGCCTCCGGCGCCGTACTCGTGGCGCATCGTCAGTTCAGGGCTTGACAAGGCCGACAGACGGACCTGAGCGCGACCAGTAGCCGCGCCGCTTCTTCGGGTTCCGTGTTCAAGGTTGGCGCGCTGTTGAGCGACCGCCCCTCAGATGGTCCTGGCAGTCCGCTCCCAGCCCGGCGCGCCTTCTTTCGGAACAAGTCGGCAGCCGGTTCTGCCGAGATATCACACCGCGGATGGGGGGGCAACGGCCGCTCCAGCCGTCGCGGGAGAAGCTCCGATGACGCGCACCTCGCGTTGCGGAAAAGGAATTTCGATGTCGTGTTCGCGAAACGCCCGCCAGATCGCCATGTTGATCTCCGAGCGGACACTGCCGGTTCCTTGCTGAGGATCCGCAATCCAGAAACCCAGATCGAGATTTATACCACTGTCGGCAAAGGTGGTGAGCAGCGCTTGCGGCGGCGGGTCGGTGAGCACTCTCGCCGGCACCTGCGCCGCCTCGCGCATCAGGCGCATTGCCAAATCGAGGTCGGTACCATAGGCAACCTGAACCGAGATCGCTACGCGCAACCGTGAGTCGGTAAACGATTCGTTGCGTACGATATTCGACACCAGATACTCGTTCGGGATGATCACTTCGGTGCCGGCGAGCGTTCGCACGACAGTGTACCGAGCGGTGATCTGCGTCACGACACCGGAAGTCGTTGCATCGACCGCTACCACATTGCCGATGCGTATCGAACGGTCAAGCAGGATGATGAAGCCGCTGACGTAGTTGCTCGCGATCTTCTGCAGACCAAGTCCCAGGCCGACGGCCAGGGCGCCGCTGAATACCGAGAGTGCTGTGACATCGATGCCGACGATCGAAAGGCTGAGCAGCAGCGCGACCACCGAAAGCACTGCCTTTACCAAACGGCCGAGTACCACGCGCATGTTGGCATCCAGATTCTCGCTCGCCAACAGGCGGCGCTCGATCTCGCCGGAAAGCCAGAGCGCGACCAGGACCGTGACACAAACCGTCACCAGGCCGGTCAGGAGGGTCCACAAGTCGAGCTTCTGCTTGCCCGCATGGAAGCTTACCTGCTCGAGCAATTCGACGATCGGATCCGCGAGGCCGGAGATATGGAGCGCCAGGCAGATCCAGATGGCGGTGGCGATAAAGCGCTCCGAACTCGCCAACAGACTGCCGCCCGAGAAGGCGTGGCGCAGGATGTAGATTGCCGCTCGTACCAGCGCCAGGGAGAGGAGCAACGGCACCGCCAAGTCGAACAGGCTGACCGGTGCGAAGTGCCAGAGCCTGAATGCCTTGCGCACAATCAGCACGAAGATCAGTGCCAGCAGAGGAAAGGCGACGCGTTTGAGACTGCCCGTGCCGAAGGTTCGCAAGGCGCCATGCTCGGCATGCGCACGCACGAACGCCTGTTGCCTCCCGTAGCGCGACAAGGCCCAGGCCAAGAGCAGGCAAATCGCCAATGCCATGACCTGCCAGAGGAAGCCGGGGTCGCGCAGATCACGCCACAGCTCCATCAGCAAGGCAAACATCTCCCGTTCGCTCATTTTCTCTCCATCACAGCCGCATAGAACGCATCCGTCCCGTGGCGATGTGGCAACAGACGCAGCCGCTCGCCACAGTCAATCATGATCCCCTGGGTGGCGAGGACTTCCTGAGCCGAGCACGTGACGAACTCGGGATGGCCCGCCAGGAAGCTCCGAACAACCTCCTCGTTCTCGGCCTCGAGCAGGCTGCAGGTAGCGTACACGAGCCGTCCGCCAGGTTTCACCAGAGTGGCCGCCGCGGCGAGAATGACGGCCTGCTTGGTGCTCATTTCGGCGATGCTGCCTGGCGTCTGCCGCCACTTCAGGTCGGGATTGCGGCGCAGGGTCCCCAGGCCGGAACACGGCGCATCGACCAGCACACGATCCAGCTTGCCGGCCAGGCGCCGGATCTTGATGTCGCGTTCGGAGTCGATGCGCACCGGATGGACATTCGACAGACCGGAACGTGCCAGACGCGGCTTCAGCCTGGCCAGCCGCCTCTCGGCGACGTCGAAGGCGTAGAGCCGGCCCTGCGAGCGCATCAGCGCACCAAGCAGCAAGGTCTTGCCGCCAGCACCGGCGCAGAAGTCGGCGACCATTTCGCCGCGTCTGGGCTGCAACAGGAAACCCAGCAACTGGCTGCCCTCGTCCTGCACCTCGATACTGCCATCGACGAACAGCCGGTATTTGGACAGGGCCGGCTTGCCAGCCAGACGGATACCCAGTGGCGAGTAGGGGCACGCTTCGGCCGTCAGGCCATCAGCCAGCAGACGCGCCAGCACGTCCTGCCGTCCCGCCTTGAGTGAATTGACGCGCAGGTCGAGCGGCGCCGGTTGATTGAGGCCGGCAGCCAGGCGCTCGATCTCTTCGGCGGAGAACTGCTCGGTCAACAGCGCGTAGAGCCAGTCCGGCAGATCGAGGCGTACCGCTACCGGCAGGCCATCGACCTTCACAGCCTTGGCGTGCGCCAGCCATTTGCTTTCCGATTCGTTGAGCACGACCGCCAACTCACGGCGGTTCATTCCCTGCAGACAGGCAAGGGCGGCCAGCAACAAGCGTCGCGAGGTGACCTCATCGGCACAGCGCGCCGACAGCGATCGTTTGCGGCGGAGCACCGCGAAGACGATCTCGGCGACAAAACCACGGTCGGCATGGCCAAGTTCGCGATGCTGCCGGAAATAATTCGAAACGACGAGGTCGGCCGGGAAGGCCGAGCGGAGCAGCTCGGACAGCAGCACTTCGGCATGACGGAAAAGAGCGGGAGAGAAGCGCACGTTCAGGGTTCCTGAGGCAATTCAAAGGCGGTCGCGACCTGCACGAAGACATCTCCCTTGCGATCGGTATGCTGGATCTTCACCGGCAGCAGGTGCCGATCGTAGGCCAGCCAGAGCTCGGTCGTCGCCACTCCCGGTACACGCAGGTGCAGGCAGCGAAACGTCCCGGCGGGAGTCTCGATGTCCTCGTCACCGACCACCTCGAGGCGATACGCGGCGAACTTCTTGCCGGTGGCGATCGGGAGCTGGCTACCCGAAGCGAGATTGTCGATCAATCCCAGCTGGTAGTTGAAGGACAACAGATCCTGTGCGCCGCGGCTCAGAGTCTGCACCGGCCGACCCGGCATGCGCAACTGCATCTGCCCCCAGTCGAACTCGGTCCCCGCGCCGATCTCGCGCCCCTGCTGGCGAGTCACGAAACGTTCGGGCACCAGGCCGTCAACGGTCATCCGGCCGCGGCTTTCGAGTTCTACGCGTAGCGGCCGGAACACCGCGATCAGCCCGGTCGTCTCGGTGACGGCGGTAATCCGGTAAGCCCCATCGATGACCTCCCAGTCGTGTACCGAAGTACCGATCTGAAAACCCTGATCACCGCGATCGACGCGGTAACGAATCATCCCTCTCGCCGGCAACGGCGACTCCACCGGAGAAGGCGTCGCCAAAGGCGACGCCCCTGCCGCTTCCTGGTCGCTGGCGTCTTCCGCCAGCGAGCCGGCCGGAGCCTCGGGATCCGCTGCGGCCTCGGACTCCGCCTCTGGCGGGCCAATCAACGCCGCGGAATCGGCAGTGTCGAGAAGCGCCGCGCGGGCCGGCGGCGCCGATGACTTGCGTGAGACCGGCCGACGTTTTGCCGGGACTGCTTTCGCAGCCGGCTTCGCCGGCAACTCGACCGGCGGCACAGGTTTCACCAGCGGCTGGAGTTCAACCAACAGCGGCGGCGGCTCGCTGGCAATCGACAGGTCAACGTCCGGACCAAACAGCACCAGGCCATGCATACCGAGCGAGGCCGCGAAAGCGATGATCAGGACGAAGGGCATTGGGCGACGGGCTCAGCCCCCGCCAAGTGGCGGTGCGATCAGTACGCCGGAACCATCCTGCGGGGCGTCGAGCGTCACGCGCCCGTCGTTCAAATGCAGGCGACCCTCGGCAAACCAGCGTACCGCCAGGGGAAAGATCTGATGCTCCCGAGCCAGCACGCGCGCGGCCAGCGCCGACTCGTCGTCGCCGTCAAGCACCGGCACCGCCGCCTGAACGATGACCGGCCCGTGATCGAGATCGGGGGTGACGAAGTGCACGGTGCACCCATGAATCCGCACCCCCTCGGCCAGTGCGCGCCGATGCGTGTGCAGGCCGGGAAACGCCGGCAGGAGGGAGGGATGGATGTTGAGCAGACGCCCGGCGTAGCGACGAACGAAAGAGTCACCGAGAATCCGCATGAATCCGGCGAGCACGACGAGATCCGGAGCGAAGTCGTCGATGGTTGCGGCAAGCACCGCATCAAACGCCTCGCGCTCCGTGTACAGTCGATGATCGACGACGCGCGTGCTCACCCCGCAGGCAGTGGCCGTCGCCAGGCCCTGAGCGTCGGCACGGTTGGCCACAACGCCGACGATCTCTACCGGCAGCGCCCCGCTGGCGGTGGCCGCGAGCAGCGAGGCCATGTTGCTGCCGCGTCCGGAGATCAGGATCACGACCCGCATCAGGCGCTCCGTCCGCCCCGCGACTCATCGCCAGTATGGACGTCGACGGGCATGCCTCAGGCCGCCCGGCGATGCTGCCACCAGCCGATGAACACCGGCAGCAGCGAAACGACGATGATCGCCACGATCACCAGCGTCAGGTTCTTCTGAATCCACGGCAGGTTGCCGAACCAGTAGCCGGCGAGGGTCAGCGAGCCGACCCAGGCGACTCCGCCAATCAGGTTGAAGAACGTGAAACGCGCGTAGGTCATCGCACCAATGCCTGCAACAAACGGCGCAAAGGTCCGGAACAGCGGCAGGAAGCGCGACAGAACCAGCGTCTTGCCGCCGTGCTTCTCGTAAAAGGCGTGCGTTTTTTCGAGCGCGGCCTTGTTGAAGAAGCGCGACTGCTCCCAGTGGAAGACCTTGGGCCCCAGCAAGCGGCCGATCTGGTAGTTCAACATGTTGCCGAGAATCGCCGCGGCGGTCAGCACGGCCAGCAGCACCAAGATCTCCATGCCGCCGAGCGCCGCCAGCGCACCGGCGACGAAGAGCAGCGAGTCGCCAGGCAGAAACGGGGTCACCACGAAACCGGTCTCGCTGAAGATGATGACGAAGAGAATGGCATAGATCCACTGCCCGTACTGCTGCACGAGCACCGCCAGATGCTTGTCGAGGTGAAGAATGATGTCGAAAAAGCTGGTCAGGTATTCCATCGTCGCGAGAGTTGAAGAGAATCATGGGTCGTCGGCAAGCCGCGATTCTACCGGAAGCCGGGCCGGTATAATCCGCCCATGCCCCAAACACCGAGAATCGCCCTCCTCCCCGATCTTCTGATCAGCCAGATCGCCGCCGGCGAAGTCGTCGATCGTCCGGCGTCGGTCCTCAAGGAACTGCTCGAGAACGCGCTCGACGCCGGCAGCTCGACGATCCAGATCCAGCTCGAGGAAGGTGGGGTCAAGCTGCTGCGCGTCAGCGACGACGGCGGTGGCATGGCGCGTGACGAGCTGGCGCTCGCCCTCACCCGCCATGCCACTTCGAAGATCAACTCGCTCGCCGATCTCGAACGCGTGGGGACGCTCGGTTTTCGTGGCGAAGCGCTGGCCTCGGTCGCCGCCGTCGCACGCCTCACGCTGACCAGCCGGCAGGCGAGCAGCGACAGGGCTGCCGGACAACACGCCTGGCGGCTCACTGACGAGCCGGGCGCGGGCCCTCAGCCGGCGGCCCTGCAGGCCGGCACGGTGGTCGAAATGCGCGATCTCTACTACAACACGCCGGCCCGCCGCAAATTTCTCAAGTCTGAGGGCAGCGAGTTCGCGCATTGCGCCGAGGCGGTCAAGCGCATTGCGCTGGCTCATCCCGGCGTTGCCTTCACCCTCTCGCACAATGGCCGTGTCGCGCTGCACCTCAGCGCCAGCGATTCCCGCGTGCGCGTCGGCGCCATCCTCGGCGACGAGTTTCTCGCCGAGTCGCGCTGCCTCGACGTCAGTGCCGGCCCGCTGCGCGTCGCCGGCTACTGTGCGCTGCCGGCGTACTCCCGCGCCCGCGGCGACGCCCAGTACTGCTACGTCAATGGCCGCTTCGTCCGCGACAAACTGCTCGGGCATGCGCTACGCCAGGCCTACCAGGACCTGCTGCACGGCAGCCGCTACCCGGCCTACTGCCTGTTCCTCGACATCGATCCGGCGGGCGTCGATGTCAATGTGCACCCGCAAAAGACGGAAGTCCGCTTTCGTGACGCGCGCGCTGTGCACCAGTTCGTCTTCCATGCCGTGCAGCGACTGCTGGCAAGTCCGTTGGCGACGCTGGGCACGGCCTCGAGCAGCGAAGTGCCGACACCGAACACGCAAGTATCGCCCTGGCCGGAGCAGCGGCCGGCAGCGCCCGCCATGCACGCTGCCGAACCGGTTGCCTTTGGCCGGCGGACGCCCTTCCAGGGTTCGCTGCACGTTGGCGAACCCGCCAGAGCCGGCACTTACCTGAGCTTCGTCGACGCCACACAATCGCCTGAGCCGGCGCCGGAAGAACTGTCGAATGCAGCCGGCGACGACGGGCGGGCGCCGCCGCTCGGCTACGCCCTCGCCCAGTTGCAGGGCGTCTACATTCTCGCCCAAAACACGCACGGGTTGATCGTCGTGGACATGCACGCGGCGCACGAACGCATCCTTTACGAGAGGCTCAAGCAGGCGCTCGACGGTGAGCGGGTGGCGACACAGCCGCTGCTCATCCCGGCGGTGTTCATGGCCGACGCGCTCGATGTCGCCGCCGCCGAGGAGCACAGCGTCGCGTTGCAGCGGCTTGGCTTCGATGTCGCCGCGATGGGCCCGCGACAACTGGCGGTGCGCAGCGTACCGGCCCTGTTGCTCGGCGGCGACCCCGCGGCACTGGTGCGCTCGCTCCTCGGCGAACTACGCGAACACGGCATTTCGCAACTGATGACGACGCACCGCAACGAACTTCTCGCCAGCATGGCCTGCCATGGCGCAGTGCGCGCGCGGCGCCTGCTCTCGCTCAGCGAAATGAACGCTCTGCTGCGGCAAATGGAAGAGACCGAACGCTCGGACCACTGCAACCACGGTCGCCCGACCTGGATGCAGTTTTCGATGGCCGAGCTCGACCGCTACTTCCAGCGCGGGCGATGAGCGTCACCTCGGCGCGCAGTGCCCCGCTGCCGCCGGCAATCCTCTTGATGGGGCCGACCGCCAGCGGCAAGACCGCTGTGGCGATCGAGCTGGCCCGACGCTTCCCGGTCGAACTGGTCAGCGTCGATTCAGCGCAGGTGTTTCGTGACCTGGACATCGGCACGGCCAAACCGGACGCCGCAACGCTCGCCGAATTCCCGCACCACCTGATCGACCTGATCGATCCACCGGACGCCTACTCGGCCGCCCGCTTTCGGGCCGATGCACTGGCAGCGATGGCCGCGATCACGACACGCGGCAAGGTCCCCCTGCTCGTCGGTGGCACGATGCTTTATTTCAAGGCGCTCGTCGAGGGCCTCGTCGACCTGCCGCCAGCCGACCCGCCAACCCGTGCCGAAATCGACCGGCAGGCCGCCGCCCGCGGCTGGCCGGCGCTGCACGCCGAGCTCGCGAAGATCGACCCGGTGACGGCCGCCCGGCTGCCCAACACCGATTCCCAACGCATCCAGCGCGCGCTCGAAGTCTTCCAGGTTTCCGGCCGGCCGCTGTCGGCGCTGATCGCCGCCGGGGCGAGGCCGGCGCCCGCCTACGCCTTCCTGTCGCTCGGCCTGCTGCCGTCCGAGCGCCGCGTTCTGCACCAGCGCATCGCCGAACGTTTCGACGCCATGCTCGCGGCCGGACTGGAAGTTGAGGTCGAGATGCTGCGCCGGAAGTACGCGCTGCGTGCCGAAATGCCGTCGATGCGTTGCGTCGGCTACCGGCAGGTCTGGGAAGTCCAGCAGGGACTCGCGCCACGCCACGAGCTGCGCGATCTCGGCATCTACGCCACCCGCCAGTTGGCGAAACGTCAGATCACCTGGCTCGGCAACAGTTTGCGGCCGCAGACCTTCGATTGCCTGGCCGCTGATCTGCTGCCGAAAGTCGTCACGGCGGTCCGCTCCTTTCTCGGCTGACACACCCTGGCCTGGACCGCCGGCTTCGCGTCATAACCCCAGGAAGCCGCGGATCTTGTCGAGCATCCCCCCTCGCGGCGGTGACGGCAAGGTGGCGGAAGCGTCGGTGAATTGGCGGGTGAAGCTATGCACCTCGACCTCGTGGCGCCAGAGAATGTGGGCGATTGCCTCGGCAATTTCCGGCCGCGACCGGACGACCTCCTCAACCGTCGCCTGGTCCAGGCGGTAGCACACCACGTCGGTCTTGGCGACGACCGTATCGCCGCGTGGCTCGCCGGTCATCACTCCCCGCTCGCCAAAGGTGCTGCTGGCGTGAATCGTGCGGAAATGCTGGCGCGGATAGCCCGGAAAATCGATCAACACTTCCACGTCTCCGGACGCCAGGACGTAGAGCCAGTGTGCCGTCTCGCCCTGCTCGAAAATGACCGCTCCCTGGGCGAACGGCGCATAGACCATGCGCTCGCTGATCGTCCGCAGCTCCGCCTCCTGCATGCCGGCAAAGAGTTCCAGCTTGCGCAGGTCAACAATGCGCTTCTCGATCTCGCGCTGTCGAAGCGATTCCCGATACGCCTCGTTCTCCTTGGTCATGTGCACCGACTGTTCCGGCACGGCCAGACGCATTCCCGCGCGCTGCAACGCGGCGAGCACGTGCACGCGTACGGCGGAATCAGTCGGATCGTCGGGCTGGGGGTCGAGCATCCAGTAGCGCAGTGCATAGCGCGCGTACCCGGGACCAAACTCCATCAGGACGCAAGAGGGAGCCGGGTCGCGCGCCACATTCGGGATGTCGGCCGTGCTGATCACCTTTTCGATCTTCTGAATCACCAGCGCCGCTGGTGAGTCATAGGTGACGTTGAACCAGATCCAGCGTCGCGACGGCGAGTCCGGTCGACTCTCCCGGCCGACGACCGTGAACCTGCCGCGCATCAACTGGCTGTTGGGAACGATCACCATTTCGCCGTTGCGCGTCCGGATGGTCGTTTGCCGCCAACGAATCTGTACCACGCGGCCGGTAAGGTCGTCCAGCCTCACCCAGTCACCGGTCTGCAGCGAGTTGTCCAGCTGCAGTGCCACCCCGCCCAGGACATTGCCGAGAGTATCCTGCATCGCGAAGGCGAGCACGGCAGTGATCACCGCCGAGGTAGTCAGCAGACTCGACGGATCCAGTCCGACGAGGTGCAGGCGTGCCAGGACGAAGGCACTGTAAACGACCAGCAGGATGATGTCCTCGGCAATCCGGGCAACGACGATGCCGAGCCGCGGCAGGGCGATCCGGAAGACGACATGGCCAAACAGACGAAAGAGCGCAAAGCCCGAGCCGATGACGAAAATCTCGTGGATCACCACCGCAGCACGAGAGTAACTCAAGGCCTCGAGCAATGCCCCGACGAACTGCCCCGCCAGGCACATCACGAACAGCACCACCGTGTTGCGAACCCGCCGACGTTCGTTGGGCAACTGATGCAGCGACAGCAGGGCGAAGACAAGCATGGCCGCAATGACGTACTTGGTCTCGGGCAGCCAGAAATAGGCGATCGTCCTGCTCATCAATTCGTTCATGGCATCTCTCTCGCCGACGCGGATGGCGCGCAGTCGGTGCGGAACTCGCTCCGGAACTCGCTCAGACCAACCCGTCGAACAACTGTACCCCGACCTGGTCGCCGGCGGCGACGTTGCCGCGATCATGCTCGAGGACGATGAAGCAGTTGGCATCCGCCATCGAGCGCAGCACACCCGAGCCCTGCGCAGCCGCCGGGCGGACGCGCCACTGCCCATCCACCAGGCTGAGAATGCCGCGTTGAAACTCGGTCCGTCCGGCAACCTTCTTCAGTGCCCCGGTGCACAGCGCCGGCAGCAAGGGTACGACCGGCACCGGGTCAGCGCCCATCAGCGCGTACAGCGCCTCACGAACGAACTGATAGAAAGTGACCATGACCGCCACCGGATTGCCCGGCAAACCGAACAGCCAGGCCGCGCCACCCCGCTCACCACAGATCTCCTCACCATCCACACGAAGGCGGCCAAAAGCCATCGGGCGACCCGGCTTCATGGCGATCTTCCAGAACAGGACTTCGCCAAGCTCCGCCATCAGCCCCTTGACAAAATCGGCCTCGCCAACCGAAACGCCGCCGCTGCTGATCACCACATCTGCCGCCGCCGCGGCCTCGCGAAAGGCCGCTTCCATCGTCGCCGGGTCGTCGCGGACGACGCCCAGATCAAGCACCTCGCAGCCCATGCGCGTGAGCATCCCGAAGATCGTGTAGCGGTTGCTGTCATAGACCCGACCCTCGCCGAGTGGCGTGCCGATCGAGCACAACTCGTCGCCGGTGGACAGGAACGCGACACGCAAGCGCCGGAAGACGCTGACCTCGGCACAACCGAGCGAAGCGATCAGCCCGATCTCGGCCGGGCGAAGCAAGCGCCCGGCAACCAGCGCCGGCTTGCCGGCAGCGAGATCTTCACCGGCACGCCGGATATGCTGGCCGAGACGTTGCCCGGGTGGCACGACGATGTGATCGCCGTCAAGTGCAACGACTTCCTGGACCACCACCGTATCGGCCCCGACCGGCGGCGGCGCGCCGGTCATGATGCGCACACACTCACCTTCTCCGATGGGCTGGGCAAAGGCTTTCCCGGCCAGGGCGGTCCCCAGTACGCGCAAGCGGGTGTTGCCGCCGTTGGCGACGTCCGCATGGCGAACGGCATAGCCGTCCATGGCCGAATTGTCGTGCCCCGGCACATTGAACGGCGCCAGCAGGTCGCAGGCGAGCACCCGCCCGAGAGCGCCGCGCAGCGCCACGCGCTCCCGGGTGCGCACCGGCGTCAACTGGCGGCGAATGAAGGCGCGTGCCTGGTCTGCCGACAGCGAGTCGGGGTCGTGATCACTGAGGCAACTGAATTCGGCGGCAAGGCTCATCGGCGGCTGGCTTCAATTAGTGGCTTCAATGACGGGCTGACATAAGGCGCGACAGGTCGCGCCGGCGAACGGTCAGCCACCGGTCATCGACATGAAACGTACCACCTGCGGCGTGCTCATCTGGTTGCCGAAGTCGTGGCCCTTGGCCTTGATGCCGAGCGTGCGGACGATCGCTGCGCGCAGCGGGCCATCGTCGCTCGGGTAGGCACGCAACAGTGGCAGCAATTTGCCGGCATCATTGTTGCCGAGACACGGGTACAGTTCGCCGCGTGCAGTGATGCGTACGCGGTTGCACGTGTCACAAAAATTGTGGCTGTGCGGTGCGATGAAGCCGACGCGCGTCGACGTGCCGGGAATCCGCCAATAGCGCGCCGGTCCACCCGTCGTTTCGGTCGACGGCAGCAGGACGAAGCGGGTCTGCAGACGCGCCAGCGCTTCCTCACTGCCGAAGTAAGTCGATTGCCGGGCGTGGCCGATGTCGCCGAGCGGCATTTCCTCGATGAAAGCGATGTCGATCGCCCGGTCGACGGCGAACTGCACGAGGTCAATGAGTTCATCGTCGTTGACGCCGCGCATCATCACCGTGTTCAGCTTGAGGCGCTCGAAGCCCGCTGCCTGCGCGGCATCGAGACCACGTAGCACTTTGGCGAGATCGCCGACGCGGGTAATCTCCCGAAAACGCTGGGAACGCAGAGTATCGAGGCTGACGTTTATCCGCCGAACGCCGGCAGCGCGCAAGGCGGCAGCAAAGCGATCGAGTTGCGAACCGTTCGTCGTGATCACCAGCTCTTTCAGGCCGGAGAGCCCGGCAATCCGCTCGAGCAACCAGATCGCGTTGTGACGGACCAGCGGTTCGCCGCCGGTCACGCGTACCTTGGTCACCCCGAGATCGACGAACGTGCCGGCAATACGCAGGCATTCCTCGAGCGTCAGCACCTGCGCCCGCGGCAGGAAGGTCATCTCCTCGGCCATGCAGTAACTGCACCGGAAGTCGCAACGGTCGGTAATCGACAGCCGAATGTAGGTAACGTGGCGCCCGAATTTGTCTACCAGCGCGCCTTTCGGGTGCCGCGACGTCACCGGCGAAATCGGCGGCGACAAGCCGACCGGCGAAGCGGGCACGGCTTCCGGCGTCAAGGATTCATTGCGCATGGGCGACCCCCGAGACTGGCCTGCGGCGAAGCGAAGATGAGAACGGTTCGCGGCCGATTATAGCCGAGTTTGCGCGGCGCAAAGCCGCCGTTCACCCTCCTGCGCCGTGCTGCCGGGAGGCGAAGCCTCACCTGCCGGCAGCAGCCGGGGATCAGCCGGCGTGCTCCAGCGCCTCGATGCGCCTGGCGATCGGCGGGTGGCTGGAGAACAGATCCAGCCACCCGGGACGCGCGTTGATGCCCGCCGTGGCGACGTTCTGCGGCAGATTGCCGGCTTCCATGCCGCCCAGGCGGCGGAGTGCGGCGACCATCGGTCGCGGCGTGCCCATCAACTGCGCGGCGCCGGCGTCGGCGCGGAACTCGCGTGCCCGCGAAAAGTACATGACGATAATGCTGGCCAGGATGCCGAAGGCGATGTCGCAAATCACAACGGTGATGGTGTAGGCGATACCGGGCCCCGACTGCTCGTCACCGCCCTTGCGCAGCGCCGAATCGACGAACCACCCGACGACGCGGGCAAGGAAGATCACGAAGGTGTTCACGACGCCCTGGATGAGCGTCAAGGTCACCATGTCGCCATTGGCAATGTGTGCGACTTCGTGGGCGAGCACCGCCTCGGCCTCAGCGCGCGTCATGCTCTGCAGCAAGCCGGTAGAGACCGCCACCAAGGAACTGTTGCGGCTCGCACCAGTGGCAAACGCATTCGGCTCGCCCTCGTAGATGGCGACCTCGGGCATCGGCAACCCGGCCTTCTGTGCAAATCGGCCGACCGTTTCAAGCAGCCAGAACTCGGTCGAGTTGGCCGGCGATTCGACAACCCGGGCGCCGGTGCTCCACTTGGCGATGGTCTTCGACAACCACAGCGAGATGAACGCACCGCCGAAGCCCATGATCAGCGCAAAGAAGAGCAGCCGGCCAAAATCGAGGCCACCGCTGGTGAAGAACCTGTTCGCCCCGGTGAGCGTGCTGACGATGCCGAGCACCAGCACGATCGCCAGATTGGTTGCAATGAGCAGCATGATACGTTTCATGAATCTATCCCGGTGCTGCCAGCATGCCCTGCTTGCCGAAACTGCCGATCAAACCCGGTGAGGCCCGCCGGGCACTGGAGAGTCGCGGCGACGACCGGTGCAAGCGCCACTGTCTCATGCGCCTGAAGGTGCCGACACCATGATTTCCGCCGCCGCCTCGGGGGCCGACCTGGCCACTCCAGGACGGTCGTGGCGATGCTCCCGCTGGCGGGCGAGCCGGCGCGAGAGCGTCCGTCCGACTCGGTCGACGGCTCGATCGATGGCGAGGTAAAGATCGCTCTCGATATCGTCGATGGCGACCTCGGGAGCCCCGGCCATGGCAACCCGGATTTGGCAGCGCTTGTCCTCGCCGCCGCGTGGGCCGTTGATATCGGACAGGCTGACGACAATCCGGCTGACGTGGTACTGCGCCCAGTCGAGGGCGAAGTGCAGGCGCCGCTCGACATGTTCGCGCAATCCTGCGCTTAGATCAAAGCCCCTGGCCTGGATGACGATCTGCATGCTATTTCTCCTCCCGAGTCGAAAGAGCCACCAGTCTAGGACAAGGCAAAACATCGAACAAATCGAATATCCTGTACTCTAAGTTCCGTTTTCCTACCATCATCCCGCACATGTCCGCACTCAACTACAAGCACCTGCGCTACTTCTGGATGGTCGCCAAGTCGGGATCGATCGCGCGCGCCTGCGAACAACTGCACCTCACCCCGCAGGCGGTGAGCGGTCAGTTGCGCGAGCTCGAAGAAGCGCTCGGCGTCGAACTGCTCCGCCGCGCCGGACGCGGCCTCGAACTCACCGAGGCAGGCCGACGCATTCTGAGCTACGCCGACGAGATCTTCTCGCTCGGCGACGAACTTCTCGACGTCGCGCGTGACCAGACGACGCGCAAGATTCTCCCGTTCGCCGTCGGCATCGCCGATTCAGTGCCGAAATCGGTGGCCCATCGCCTCGTTGCGCCGGCCCTGCACCTGCCGGAAGCGGTCCGCCTGATTTGTCGTGAGGGGCGCCTGAACGCACTTCTTGGCGACCTGGCGGTGCACCGCCTCGACATGGTGATCGCCGACCGGCCGATGCCCACGAATCTGAATGTACGCGGCTACAGTCACCTCCTCGGCGACAGCGACCTCAGCGTTTTCGCCGCGCCCGAACTGGCGGAGACGCTCGGCGGCAGCTTTCCCGATCTGCTCCAGGGCGCTCCTTTCCTGCTGCCGGGCGACGACGTGGCGATCCGCGCGCGCCTCGAGCAGTGGTTCGAGGCCAGGCAGGTGTACCCGCGAATCGTTGGCGAGTTCGACGACAGTGCGCTGCTCAAATCGTTCGGACAAGCCGGTGCCGGGCTGTTCGTCGCACCAACGGCGATTGCCGCCTACGTCACGGATCAGTATCGCGTCGTTGTCGTTGGACGCATCGAATCGATCAGCGAACAGCTCTTCGCCATCACCACCGAGCGTCGCTTGAGCCACCCAGCCATCGTCGCCATCATCCAGGTTGCCCGCGACGAGGTATTCCGCACCTCGACGCCGACCGCCGGTGAAAACGGGAGAACCGACCCAACCGCGAAGCCGGCCCGCGCGCGGCGTTCCCGGGCGCCCGCACCATTGACCGCGGTCCCTATGCGCCAGAAGGGATAACAATCCTGTTTTCTCGAACTATCGCGCCACATAATTCTGCTTTTCTTCCTTCAGCCAGACACCTATTCTCCGTCCGTCGACACCCTTGACTTATAGGAGAAACTGATGAAAATGCTATCGATGCTGACCGCCGTTCTTGCATTCGGCTTGACACTGACATTGACGATCGGCGACGCGGAAGCTGCCAGCAAACGCCTCGGCGCAGGCAAGTCGTCAGGCATGCAACGCGAAGCCGTGAGCGCAGACAAGTCCCCGGCCGGCTCGCCAGCCATGGCCGCGAGCGCCGCCAAGGCACCAACAGCCGCAGCAGCCGCGGCCCAACCCAAGCGTTCGTGGATGGGTCCGCTTGCCGGCCTTGCCGCGGGCCTCGGTCTCGCCGCGCTGGCTTCCCACTTTGGGTTCGGAGAAGAACTTGCTTCGATGCTTATGATCGGTCTGCTGGTGGTGGCCGTGATGGTAGCGATTGGCTTCGTCATGCGCCGCCGCGCCGCCGCCCAACAACCTGCTTTGGCCGGAGCCGGGGGATTTCAGTACGCCGCGCCGGATGCTCTTAACGGCGGTATGGCACGCGTGGAGGCTGGGCCATCGATGCCGGCCGGCACGTCGACCGAAGCGGTCACCGCCGGCGGCAACATCCCGGCCGACTTCGACGTCGAGGGCTTCGTGCGCAACGCCAAAATCAGCTTCATCCGCCTGCAGGCCGCCAACGACGCCGGTAACCTCGACGATATTCGCGAGTTTACGACGCCGGAGATGTTTGCCGAGGTACGAATGAATATCGCTGATCGCGGCCCCGTGGCGCAGGAAACCGATGTGGTCTCCATCGACGCCCAGGTACTCGATGTCGCCGAAGAGGAATCACGCTATCTCGTCAGCGTACGCTTCACCGGCCTGATCCGCGAGGACAAGGCGGCCGCGCCCGAGCCGGTCGACGAAATCTGGCACCTGATCAAGCCCCGCGACGGCAAGAGCGGCTGGGTCCTTGCCGGCATCCAGCAGGTTCAGTAGGCTGTGGCCGCCCACGGCGAGCGCCGACCGGGGCTCGCCGTGGGCCCTACCGGCGCGCCTCGAACCAGAGATCACTAAAACGCGCCTCAACCGTGCCGCCCGTGTTGTCGGTATCGGCAGCCAGCGCAACGCCCGAGACAGGCGGCACCGGAGCGCCGAAGGCGTCGCGAAAATCGGCAGCAACGTCGCGCCGGACCTCCCTCCACTGCCCGGCGTGCGCATTCCCCGAATCAACGACGATCATCCGCAGGCGATCGGTATAGGCATTCCAACCCGTCTCGCCGGCGACCTGCGCCGTTCCCCAGACGTAGCACAGAGCGGCGGCGGGAAGTTCGGCGCTGTGCAGCAAGCGCGCCGCGGAAATCTTCATTCGGTCGCCGAGACTCAACCGATCCAGCGGCAGGTCAAAGAGGACGTAGACACGAGCCGCGTAATCGTCTCCGGCTTTGCGCCGCAGGTCGGAACCGGCGAGCGCATGCGAGACCCACCAGCGCCACCTGAGCAGGGGCGTGGCCGCGGCATCGACCCGCAACGACACCGCCAGACTCGAAGCGGAGCGATCGGAAGTCACGCGCAGCACGCTTCCGTCATCCTCGGCCAGGAGATCAAAGCTGTTCCGCCGCTCGACCGAGGGTAGCGTCTGATGCGCCCAGCCAGCGGGCAAGCGCTTTCCGGGCAGGTTGGTCGAAAAACGCGGCAAGTCGATGCGTAGTGGGCCCGGACTCTCCGCGGCGCGGGCAGAGAACACCGAAGCCACACCCGCGGTGCCGACGGCCGGCAACACGGCCACCAGCGCCAGCGACATCCGGCGACGGTTCGTATTCATGGGCTCCACGCCCGGTATCCCTCCAGCGTGGCCAGGCGCGGCAGGTCCTCGGGCCGATCGACGTCCCACAAGGTCGGCAGCTCGACCCAGCGCAAGCCAAGCTCGGACAGGCGCTCCCGGGTCTGCGCCATGACCCGCTCGCTACCCCAGTCGATACCCTCGAAGAGGCGCGGTTGCGGGCCACGCAGACCAACGAGCACGTAGCCGCCATCCTCGGCGGGGACGAACACCGCATCGTTCGGGCCATCCCCATCGCCACGCAACACCCGCGCTGCAGCGACCAGGTGCGCGCCCAGCAAGACCGGGCAGTCGGTGCCGATCAGCACCACCGGGCCGGAATACGCCGCAAACACCGCCGCCATGCGTGCGCCAAGGTCACCCTCCGACTGGCTGCGCAATTCGACAGCAAGGCGGCGGCGCAAGGCGCGAAAGAAACGATGCTGACAATGCGGCGCCCCCCACAGGATCACGCCACCGGTCGCCGCGCGGCTGGCCTCGACCAGCGCCTGCAGGGTGAAGCGACGTTGCAGGCGCGCGGCGCCGACGGCGCCGAGCGCGGGGATCAGGCGGGTCTTGGCCGCGCCAGGCTGCGGCGCACGCGCCATGACGGCGACATGGACCGGTTCAGCGCTGCCGTGGCGCATAGCCGTAGAGAATCGCCAGCTGCTGTGGATCCGCACCGAGGAAGTAACGGGCACGCAGGCACCACATCAGCAGGATGGTGCGCAGGACGCCATGCTTCTGCCAGCGACGCGCGGAAGTGACGACTCTTTGGCGCAGGCAGGCGGGCCGGGCAAGGCGTTTGAGGCGCTTCGACAAGGCGATGTCCTCCATCAAGGGCAACTCCGGATAGCCACCCACCGTCTCGAAGACCTCGCGCCGAACGAAAATCGCCTGGTCGCCGGTGGCTATCCCGGTCAGGCGCGAGCGCCAGTTCATCATCCGCTCGACGACACGCAGCAGCGGCTGGCGGCCGTCAATTCGTACGTCGAAACGTCCCCAGCAGGCACCCGTGGTGATGGCGCGGCGAATCAGATCGTCGGCCGCCAGCGGCAGCGCCGTGTCGGCGTGCAGAAACAGCAGTACCTGTCCCTGACTGGCGAGCGCCCCGGCGTTCATCTGCATCGCCCGCCCGCGCGCCGATACGATTAGCTGATCGACCTCCGGGGCAGCGAGAGCCGGCGTTCCGTCGGAACTGCCGCCGTCTACCAGCACCAACTCGGCACCGCGCTCCCTGAAAACGCGCAACGCCATGAGTTGCCGGGTCACCGTCTCGGCTTCATTCAGTACCGGCAGAATCACCGAGAGGAAGGGACTTCCGTTCGAACTCGTCATCGCCGATGCACCTGTGCCTCCAGATCAGGTGGCTGCGCACAGCCGCCGCCACATGCGCACAAGTGTATGACCAAAAGGGGATGCGGGGAATGGACAGCCGGCGCGACGCGGGACAGCGGGCGCGCATGGCGACGCCCGGCCCAACTCAGGCGCGAGCCCTTGGGTATGCCGGCCGTGAAAAACGCGGGCGCAGCAGGGATCGCTCGGGCACGCGAAGAAGTCCGCAGGTCGACGGCCGGTGTCGGCGAATCGGCGACGCCGGCCCCATTTCGAGACGCGCTCCCTCAGTGGCTGGCGCGCGAGAACCTACGGGGAAACTCCGCGGGCAGCGCGGAGACAGGGGGAACCAAGCAGCTGGCCCGGCCGCGACGTACTACCGTGCGTTGCCGCCGTGCTGACGATGACGGGCGAACCAATCAACAACCACACCTATGCCCGGTGACGCCAGAAAGGCAACCATGACAAGAATGGTGAAACTCGCCCCGAGTACGGGGATGTCCGCCGCCATTTTCCTTCTCCTTCTGCTTGTGAATGACCTCGTGACGATCGAGGTCAGGTGTATTTGGGTGTATTGCAAGGACCTCTCGTCATGCCAGGGTCGATGGGAACTTTAGGTCGCCAACGTGACGTAGACAAACGATGAATTCTCATCCGATGCATGAGAATTCCTCATTCATGCAACGCTCTGCCCTTCTGCGTTACGAGGTCTACCCGCATCGTCCGCCATGGGTGGCGACTTGCTCACCGGCCTGCCGCTGGTCAGAAAGCTGAAACCGATGGCCAGTTGTGGCAAGCTGGCGTGGATGGACCGGCCGGCTACCTGCGTGACAGGCCTCGTCGCACCAGCGTCGGGCCCGCACACCGATCGAGGGCTGTAAGGAACATCCTCTGCCGGACGACCAAGGCGAGAAGACCAACCACGATTCCACTGGAGAACCTGCCAACATGCACGTCACCCTGCCCCTTCTCATGACCACTGACTTTCCGGCCTTGACCCGACGGTCGGTGGAAACCGTACAGGTCAATCTCGGCTATCGCTGCAACCAGAGCTGCCTGCATTGCCACGTCAATGCCGGGCCGCAGCGCAAGGAGGAGATGACCGCCGAAACAATCGACGCGCTGCTCGCCTTCATTGCCGCCAGCCCCGAAGTCAAGGTTCTGGATCTCACCGGAGGCGCACCGGAACTCAACCCCAATTTCCGCCGACTGGTGATCGCCGGACGGCAACGCGGCCTGCGAGTGATCGACCGCTGCAACCTGACCATCCTCGAGGAACCGGGCCATGCGGATCTGGCGGAGTTTCTGGCGATGCATCGCGTCGAGGTGGTTGCTTCGCTGCCCTGCTATCTTGGCGAGAACGTCGACCGCCAGCGCGGCAAGGGAACCTTCGACGCCAGCATCAGGGCCCTGCGCCAGCTGAATGCCCTCGGTTACGGCCTGCCCGCTACTGGCCTGGTCCTGAATCTGGTGTTCAATCCGCAGGGACCGGTACTGCCGCCGCCACAAGCACCCCTGGCGGCCGCCTACCGGGAGCATTTGGGGGGCGAGTTCGGCATCGTCTTCAACCAGCTGTTCACGCTGACCAACATGCCGATCCAGCGGTTTGGCTCGATGCTGGTCTCCAAGGGTCAGTTCAACAACTACATGCAGTTGCTCCGTAGCGCGCACCGCGACGATAACGTCGAGCAGGTGATGTGCCGCAATCTGCTGTCGGTCGACTGGCAGGGCTATCTTTACGATTGCGACTTCAACCAGCAGCTTGGCCTGCCGATAGGCCGCGCCGGGCGCCCTCGCCTGCACCTCACCGACATCAGCGCCGCCGCGCTCGATGGCTGCGCCATCCGGGTCGCCGACCACTGCTACGGCTGCACGGCGGGACAGGGATCGAGCTGCGGCGGCGCGCTTGGCGACGAGGTGGCAGCCGCACCGACCTGCGGCGCCTGACGGCGGCGTACCCGGCAAGCGCGGACCGGTGAGTATCTCCGTGGTCTTGTCGCCACCTCCTTGATAGACAGGAATCATCGATCATGGACAATCAGCCCCTCGACGGCATCGCAGCCTGCGTTTTCGACGCCTACGGAACGCTTTTCGATTTCAACAGCGCGGCGCGCACCGCCAGCGACGAACTTGGCGACGACTGGCAGCGCCTGTCCGAACTCTGGCGCCAGAAGCAACTGCAATACACCTGGCTGCGCGGGCTCGCCGGCCGACACGCCGATTTCTGGCAGGTCACCGGCGACGCACTCGACTTCGCCCTGGCGACGCTGAAACTCGACCGCCCGGGCCTGCGCACGCGCCTGATGGATCTCTATCTCCACCTGCAGACCTATCCCGAAGTCCCGAAGACGCTGCGACAGCTCCGCTCCAGCGGACTGAAGACGGCGATTCTCTCCAACGGCACGCCGGCCATGCTCGCGGCAGTAGTGCGCAGCAGTGGTCTCGACGGAGCGTTCGACGCTATCCTTTCGGTCGAGGAAGTAGGCGTCTTCAAGCCACACCCCTCGGTCTATCGCCTGGCCAGCGACCGCCTGGGGATCGCGCCGGCAGCACTCTGTTTCCTCTCCTCGAATGCCTGGGATGCCTTTTCCGCCAAGGCGTCGGGCCTGCGCGTCGTCTGGTGCAACCGCTTCGCCCAGGCGCCGGAACGGATTCCGGCAATGCCGGACGGCGAAATCAGCGACCTCTCTGCGCTGCCGGCGCTGTTGCTCGCGGCGCCATCCCGATAGCGGAGCCGTGGCGTCCGCAAGGTGCCTAACGGGTCGCGCGGCGCCGGCCCGAGCACGGCCGCTGCTTTCCGCGCCACCCGGCCGGGCCAGTGGCAGCAGCGTGTAAGGAGCGGCCGCTCCCGGACGACAGAGGGCTGTACGCCTCAACAACCAAGGAAAGCCCTGCCATGAACATTCGACGACTCCTGCTGCTGGCGGCGCTGGCCGCGCTGGTCCTGACTTACTTCGGGCTGGATCTCGGACGCTTCCTTAGCCTTGACTACTTCAAGAGCCAGCAGGCGGCGATCGAGGCCTGGCGAGCGGCGCAGCCCCTGAAGGCGGCGCTGGCCTTCTTCGTCGCCTATGTCGCGGTGACCGGCCTGTCGCTGCCGGGTGCCGCCGTGATGACGCTCGTCGGCGGCGCCGTCTTCGGGCTTTTCTGGGGCTTGCTGCTGGTTTCCTTCGCCTCGTCGCTGGGCGCCACCCTCGCCTTCCTCGTCTCGCGCTTCCTGCTCCGCGACTGGGTGCAGAAGCGCTTCGGCGACCGCTTGCGGGCGATCAACGCCGGCGTCGAGAAGGAAGGTGGCTTCTACCTGTTCACCTTGCGCCTGGTGCCCGTCTTTCCCTTCTTCGTCATCAACCTGCTGATGGGCCTGACGCCGATCCGAACGTGGACCTTCTACTGGGTCAGCCAGATCGGCATGCTCGCCGGCACGCTGGTCTACGTCAACGCCGGAACTCAACTGGCGAAGATCGATTCGCCGGCGGGAATCCTCTCGCCGGCGCTGCTCGGCTCCTTCGTTCTGCTCGGGCTGTTCCCCCTGATCGCCAAGAAGATCGTCGGCACGCTGGCGGCCCGGAAGGTCTATGCGGGCTGGCAGCGCCCGGCTCGCTTCGACCGCAACCTGATCGTCATCGGTGCCGGGTCGGCGGGCCTGGTCACCGCCTATATCGCCGCGGCGGTCAAGGCCAAGGTGACGCTGATCGAGAAACACAAGCTCGGGGGCGACTGCCTGAATACCGGCTGCGTACCCTCCAAGGCGCTGATCCGTTCGGCCAAACTGCTATCGCACATGCGCCGCGCGCAGGAGTTCGGCATCCGCAGTGCGCGCGCCGAGTTCGACTTCGCCGACGTCATGGAGCGCGTACAGCGGGTGATCAGAACCGTCGAGCCGCATGACTCGGCAGAACGCTACAGCGGGCTTGGCGTCGAGGTCATCGAGGGAACGGCGACGATCGTCTCGCCCTGGGAGGTCGACATCGTCCGCAACAGCGGCGAGAGCGAACGACTCAGCGCGCGCAGCATCGTCATCGCTACGGGTGCCCGCCCCTTCATACCGCCGATTCCGGGCATCGAGGCGGTGGGCTACTTCACCTCCGATACCGTCTGGGACCTGCGCGAACTGCCACGCCGCTTGCTGGTCCTCGGCGGCGGCCCCATCGGTTGCGAGTTGACGCAGGCCTTCGCGCGTTGCGGTGCCAGCGTCACGCAGGTGCAGCACGGTCCACGAATCATGGTGCGCGAGGATCCGGAAGTGTCCGAACTGGTCATGCAGCGCTTCCGCGCCGAAGGCATCGCCGTACTGGTCAATCATGAGGCCAGGAAGTTCGTCATCGAGGACGGCGAGAAGATCCTGGTCGCCGAACACCAGGGCCAGGAGGTGCGCATTCCCTTCGATGCGCTGCTAGTCGCCGTTGGCCGGGTGGCCAACATCGCCGGCTATGGCCTTGAAGAACTGGGCATTGCGGCCGGCCGCACGATCGAGACGAACGACTTCCTGCAGACGAAGTACCCCAACATCTATGCCGCCGGCGACGTTGCCGGGCCGTTTCAGTTCACGCACACGGCCGCGCATCAGGCCTGGTACGCCGCGGTCAATTCCCTTTTCGACCCCTTCAGGAAGTTCCGCGCCGATTATTCGGTCATCCCCTGGGCGACCTTCGTCGAACCCGAAGTGGCTCGCGTCGGGATCAACGAGAGCGAGGCACGCGAGCGCAACATCGCGCACGAAGTAACGGTCTACGGAATCGACGACCTCGACCGGGCGATCGCCGACGGCGAGGCGCACGGTTTCATCAAGGTGCTCACCGTTCCCGGCAAGGACCGGATCCTCGGCGTCACCATCGTCGGCGAGCACGCCGGCGACCTGATTGCGGAGTACGTGCTGGCCATGCGCCAGGGCATCGGTCTCAACCGCATTCTCGGCACCATCCACATCTACCCGACCCTCGCCGAAGCCAACAAGTACGTCGCCGGCAACTGGAAGAAGGCGCATGCCCCGCAGAAACTGCTCGCCTGGGTCGCCCGCTTCCACGCCTGGCGGCTCGGCCAGGCATGACGCGCATGCGCAAACTCGTCCTCGGGCTGCTGTTGATGCTCAGCGCCACCGCGGCCACCGCCTTCGACCACAGTCATACGGCGTGGGACTCGCTGCTCAGGAAGCACGTCGTCCTCACCCAGGGCGGTAATGCGTCGCAAGTACGCTACGCCGGCATGCTGAGCGACCGCAAGCTGCTGCAGGCTTACCTCGAGAGCGTCTCGAAAGTGACCGAGGCCGACTATCGCAGCTGGCCGAAGGCCCGCCGGCTGGCTTTCCTGGTCAACGCCTACAACGCGTGGACGATCGATCTGGTACTCGGCAGGTACCCGGATCTCAAATCGATCAAGGACCTCGGCAGCGTCTTCCAGTCGCCCTGGAAGCGGAAATTCTTCATCCTGCTCGGCCAGGAACGCTCTCTCGACGACATCGAACACGGCCTCATCCGCGCCCCAGGCGCCTTCGACGACCCGCGCATCCATGCCGCCGTCGTCTGCGCGTCGGTCGGCTGTCCGATGCTGCGCAATGAAGCCTTCACCGGCGAACGCATCGATGCGCAACTCGACGACGGCATGCGTCGCTTCCTGGCCGATCGCAGTCGCAACCGCTTCGAGCCCGCCACCGGCAAGCTGCAGGTGTCGAAGATCTTCGACTGGTACGGCAAGGACTTTGCCAAGGGCCACGCCGGTTTCAGCACGCTCTCCGGCACCTTCGCCCGGTACGCGGCATCCCTGGCGGACACGCCGGAGGCGCAGGCACGCGTGCGCAGCGGCGACTACAAGCTCGAGTTTCTGGAATACGACTGGTCGTTGAACGATGTGCGCTGAGTGTGCGCGAATCAGTGCAACGGGCGGAGGAGCATGGCGATCTCCGCCACGTCCGCTTCCGACAGGACGCCAGCCGCCGCCTTGAGCTGCAAGGTGCTGACCAGAACTTCGTAGCGCGCCTGGAAAAGATCGCGCTTGGCCCCGAACATCACACGCTCGGCATCGAGGACGTCGGTGTTGGTGCGAATTCCGGCCATCATTCCGCGCTTGCTGCCTTCGACGGCGACGATGCTGGCGTCGACCGCCTTGCGGTACGCGGTGACCTTGCTGGCGCCTGTTTCGACGGCCAGGAATTGGCGCGTCACCTCGACGAGAACGTCGTTCGCCGCGGCATCGAGTTCGGCCAGTGCGCGCTCACGGTTGGCAATCGCCTGGTCGGTGAGGGCCGAGACCCTTCCGCCCGCAAACAGCGGAATGTTGAGCTGGACGCCTACGCTATTGATCGTGCTCTTCTGGTTGAGCGTCGAGATGGTCTCGTTGTCGGCTCGCGTCGACCGCGCCACCAGATCCAGCTGCGGCATATGGCCGGCACGATTACGATCGACTTCCAGGCTTGCCAGTTCATAGGCCTTGCGCCGTGAACGAATCTCCGGGTTGTGATCCTGCGCCAGGGCGACCCACGCGTCGAGACGGCCGGGCTGCACGCCGGTCGGCATGAAATCCGGGCGCAGGATCCACAAAGGTTGCATCGGCTGGCCAGTCATACCCTCGAGCTTGCGCATCGCCACCGCGACCCGGTCAAGGGCGTCCGCCCGCCCGGCGCGGGCAAGCTGCAATCTCGACTCGGCGTCGGCGACATCGGTGATCGTCCCCTCGCCGCCCTTGCGGCGCCGTTCGGCCAGTTCGCGCTGCGCGCCGTAGGCGGCAATCTCGACATCGGCCAGCGCCAGTCGATCCATCGAAAAAAGGGCGTCCAGATAAGCGGCGGTGACTTTTACCGCCAGCTCGGCCTCCTTGCGGTCGAAGACCGCATCGCTATAGGCCGCCTGAACACCCCCTTGCTGGTAGCGTACGAAGCTGTCGTAGTTAAAGAGCGGCTGGCGCAGGATGACCGCGCTGACTGTGTCCCGGTAGTCGAGATTCTGTGTCACGTCGACCACCGTTGACTCCCGCTCGCCCTTGTTCTGCGAGTATGAACCGGTGATCGAGAGATTCGGCAGCAGACCGGCGCGACCAATGGCGATGGCGTACTGACCGGCATCCCGCTCGTAGCGCGCCGCCCGAAAGGTCGGCTCATTCTGCCGTGCCGCCTGGTAGGCGTCGATCAGCCCGGCAGCGCGCGCGCCGGCCGACAGTAGTGGCAGGCTGCAGGCGACGAGCAGTGTGGCAAGCGGTTGCCACATGCTCATTCCTCGGTCAAGGCGGACCGCATCCGATCCCCCAGCGGCTTGAAGATGTAGTTCAACATCGTTCGCTCGCCGGTCTTGATGAATACCTCGGCGGGCATTCCCGGCTTGATCTCGTGCGCTTTCAGTTTCTTCATACCGTCTGCCGTCACCACCACTTGCCCACGGTAATACGGCGGGATCCTGCCCTGCGGGTCGGTCGTCGCATCGGCAGCGACCTGAACGAATTCACCGGCAATCTGCGGCGTCGTCCTCTGGTTGAAGGCCGGAAAGGAGATTTCCACCGGCAATCCGGGCCTCACCTTGTCGATCAGCGTCGTCGGCACCTGGACATCGACGCGCAGAGGCTCGTTTTTCGGCACCACCTCCATCAAGGGCGTTCCAGCAGCGAGTACGCCACCGACGGTGTGTACGCTCAGCCCGACGATCACCCCCTCCGAAGGGGCGCGCACTTCGGTATTGGCCAGTTCGAAGGCCAGTCCCTTGAGCCGACTATCGAGGGAAGTGGCCTCCTTCTGCGCCTCGGCGAGACCATTCTCGACCTCCTTGTCGTACTCCTGCTGGCGCGCCAGCATGCGCATCCGGATCTCGCCGATCGTCTGCTGCGTGCGGCCGAGATTGCCGAGATCCTCGGAGATGGCACCGCTCAGTTGCGCCAGCAGGCGCTCCTGCTCGGACAGGCGATTGCGCGGCAGATAGCCTTCGGCGGCCAGCTCGCGCAAGCCCTTGAGCTCATCGAGCAGCAGTTTCGTTTGCTCTTCCTTCGCCCGGCGAGTGGCCTCGAGGCCCTTGACGGAGGACTGCAGGCCTGCCAGCGTATTCTTCATGGCCGCCAGTTCGGCCTGCAGGCCGGCGCGCCGGGAACGCAGCAACTGCGTCTGTACGGACATCGCGCTCGCCGCCCGCGGATCGTCACTCTCCCGCAACAGATCCTCCGGAAAGACGATCTCCGAACGACCCTCGACATCGGCCAGCAGCCGCGCCTCGGCCGCCTTGACGACCAGCCACTGGCTACGTGCCACTTCGTACTGCGAGCGCGCCATCGTCGGGTCAAGGCGCAGCAGAACGTCGCCACCTCTGACCTCATCGCCGTCCTTGACCAGGATCGCCTGCACCATTCCCGGGGCAAGGTTCTGCACGGCCTTGCGGTTACCGGTCACGACCACCTGGCCGCCGGTCGGCACACCCTGGTCAAGAGGTGCAAGACCTGCCCACAGCAGGAAGCCACCAAAGCCGAAAGCGACCACCAGCCAGCCCAGCCGGGAAGCCCGGCGGTGATTGATATCGACCGCCGGCCCGGCCGGGCTCACGCTCTCCGCTGCCACGTCCGTCACGTCGGTGATGTCGCCAGCGCCGCCCTTCTTTCGCTCGAAGATGTTGATCGTCATCCGGAGGTTCCTTGCGTCAGGTGCCGAGCGCAGGTGACGTGGGAACGCCACCGGCCGACGTCCCCGACGATGCCGGGCGGACCACCTTGTCCGGCTGGCCGGCAGGCGCCGCATTGCCCCCGCGCATCGCCGCCAGCACCTGGTCGCGCGGGCCGTGCGCCTTCACCGTCCCTTCGTGCATGACCAGAATGCTGTCCGCCACCGCCAGCGTCGTCATCCGATGGGTGATGATCACCACCGTGCGCTTGCTCGCCTTCAGGCGCCGGATCGTTTCGGCGAGTGCTGCCTCGCCCTGGTCGTCAAGGTTGGAATTCGGTTCATCGAGGACGATCAGTGCCGGGTCGCCGTAGAGCGCCCGCGCCAGACCGATGCGCTGCTTCTGACCGCCGGAGAGCGCGCTGCCCGCCTCCCCGAGCGGTGTGTCGTAGCCGCCCGGGAGCAGCAGGATCAGCTCGTGCACCCCGGCCGCCTGTGCCGCAGCGAGGACCTTCTCGGAATCGAGCTCGCCAAAGCGGGCGATGTTTTCGGCAACTGTGCCGCCAAACAACTCGATGTCCTGCGGCAGATAGCCCAAATAGGGGCCCAGCTCGTCCTTGTTCCACTTGAAGGTCTCGGCGCCGTCGAGCCGCACCGATCCGGCCAGAGCCGGCCAGACGCCCACCAGCAGGCGCGCCAGGGTCGACTTGCCGGAGGCGCTCGGACCGATGACGGCGACCACTTCGCCGGCCTTCAGCTTGAAATTCACGTTTCGCAGAATCAGCGTCTTGCTTCCCGGCGCCGCAGTCGCCGCGTTCTCGACGCTCACTTCGCCAAGCGGTCGGGGCAACTGCATGCCGGCGACGCGCGCCGGATACATTTGCAACAAGGCGGTCAGCCTGCCATAGGCGGCGCGTGCGGAGACCAGTTGTTTCCAGTTGGCAATCAGCATCTCCACCGGCGCCAGTGCGCGGCCGACGAGAATCGAACCGGCAATCATGATGCCCGCGGTCACCTCGCCATTGATCGCCAGCAAGGCGCCGTAGCCGAGAGCCAGTGACTGCATCGAAATGCGCGCGAACCGGGTCAGCGCGTTGAGGATGCCGGCGCGGTCGCTGGCCAGCGCCTGCTGCGCCAGAAACTTCCGGTGCAACTCGAACCAGCGGCCACGAATCGCCGGCAGCATGCCCATCGCCTCGATCACTTCGGCATTGCGCAGGTGGTTGTTGGCTTGCGCACTTGCCGCCATGCCGAGCTTCTGCGCTTCGCTCAGCGGCCCCGCCGACACCCGTTCATTGGCTATCGCCAGCCCTACCAGCAGCACCACTCCGACCAGCGCAAACACCCCCAACTGCACGTGCAGCATGAAGATCACCACCAGGTAGATCGGCATCCACGGTGCGTCGGTGAGGGCAATCAGCCCGGCACCGGTCAGCGTCTGCCGCATCGACGACAGATCATTCAGCGCCTGCGCCGGATTCTGTCCGGCTTGCCGCAGGTTGCGTTCGAAAGTGGCGTTGAAGACGCGTGTATTGATGTCGAGATCGAGGCGTGCGCCAATGCGTACGAGAACCATCGACCGGATCCACTCGAGCACCGACATCAGCGCGAACAGCCCGAGAGTGATCAGAGTCAGCATCAGCAAGGTCGTCACGTTGCCACTGCCGAGCGCGCGGTCATAGACCTGCAGCATGTAGATGGCCGGCGCCAGCATCAGCAGATTGATGAAAAAGCTGAAGGCGCCGACGGTCATGAAGGCCTGGCGAACGGAGCGCAGCGCCTCATCGAGCTCGAGGCGCTGCCGGGAGGGGTCAGTCATCCATACGCTTTCTCGGAAATCATCGCATCCCCGTCGGTCGCCGACCACCGCCGACGGTTCGACCAGTTGGCGGGGCGAAAGCACGGGTGCCACCGGCACCTCGTGGAAACCCTGTTGAAAGGGCGTGATAATGACATAAGCCACGCCAGTAATCCAGCGCGGCAACCGCACATGGCGGAGCGTCGGCGCCAGCAGCACATGGCAAACTACCGGCGCGGATACGGTCAGCGATTGACGGCAAGTCGCGGACGCGTGGATACTCCCGGCGTGCAGTCGAAGCAGATGCCGCGTGCCACGAGTCGGCATCCTTGACAGGAGACCCGCTATTGGCTTTCAGTGAGATCCCCATCTTTCGCCCCTTGACCGGCATCCATGAGCCGTCGGCAATCCACCAACTTGCCGACGGTCGCTTCATCGTCGTCGAGGACGAGCAACGGCACCCGCTCAGCCTGGTCAGCGTGCATGCCGATCACAGCGTCACCAGCACTCCACCACAGATGCCCGAGGCGAGCGAAGCTGGCGGGCAGTTCGCGGCACTCGACGACCTCGAAGGGGTGGCGGTGGACCCGGCGGGATATATCTACGCCACATGCTCCCATTCGCGGAACAGCGCCGGAGACGAGAGCGCTACGCGCGAAAAGCTCGTTCGCTTCCGCATCGAAGGCAACCGTGTCATCGAACCGGTCGTGTGCACGCGATTGAAGCCTGCCTTGACGGCCGCACACCCGATCCTGGCTGCGGCGGCCGCGATACGAGAGGTGAAGCAGAAGGGTGGGCTGAACATCGAGGCGCTGGAGATGACTCCTGATCAGCGTCGATTGATGGTCGGCTTCCGTAGCCCGCTAGAGAACCGGCGAGCGATCGTCGCCTTCCTCGAAAACCCGCAGGCAGTTTTCGCCTCGGGGGCCGAGCCGCGAGTGGCCACCACTCTGGCGACCCTCGATCTCGAGGGCAACGGCATCCGCGGAATGGCCTACATTCCCAGCCTGGAGGGTTACCTCGTCATTGGCGGCCCGGTAGCTCGCGAGCAGGTTCAGTTCACGCTGTGGTTCTGGCGTGGCGGTCCCAGCGACCCGGCGCGGGGTGTAGTCGTCCCCGGGCTCCCCGACTTCGCGCACGCGGAAGGGGTAAGCCCGGCACGCATCGACGGCCGGCAGCGGATCATCATCGTCAGTGACGACGGCAGCCGAAAGGAGGGACGTTGTGCCCGCTTCCTGATCATCGACCCCGAACAACTGCAGATCGCAAGTTGAAGTTGTTGGTGCCGGCAGTCAACCAACTCCAGCTTGCGTCGTTAAGCGAAGTACGACGCAGCCGGAACAAAGAGCTCCGCAACAAAACGTCGTAGCAACCATACAAACCAAGGAGAAACCTCATGCGCACCATCACCACCCTGATCATCGCCGCCGCCTTTGCCGCTTCCCCCGCTTTCGCCCAGAAGACCGAAGTCAAGGGCAAGACCGAAATCGACGCCAAGCAGGAAAACGTTGCGGCCGTCGCCATCGGCAAGGACAACACCGCCAAGAACACCGCCGGTGCCATCAAGGGCGACACCAAGGTCCAGGGCAACACCAAGATCAAGGCTGAACAGAAGAACGCCGCCGCTGTCGCGATCGGCAAGGGCAACACCGCAGCCAACGAAGCCGGCGTGATCGGCGGCAAGTAAGCCCCCGTCACAACCGACTGAGCACCCCCAGCAAGTCGTTCATCATCATTCATCTAGGAGAAACCTCATGCGCACTATCGCCACCCTGATCATCGCCGCCGCCTTTGCCGCTTCCCCCGCTTTCGCCCAGAAGACCGAAGTCAAGGGCAAGACCGAAATCGACGCCAAGCAGGAAAACGTTGCGGCCGTCGCCATCGGCAAGGACAACACCGCCAAGAACACCGCCGGTGCCATCAAGGGCGACACCAAGGTCCAGGGCAACACCAAGATCCAGGCTGAACAGAAGAACGCCGCCGCTGTCGCGATCGGCAAGGGCAACACCGCAGCCAACGAAGCCGGCGTGATCGGCGGCAAGTAAGCTCCCGTCACAACCGACTCAGCATCCCCAGCAAATCGTTCATCATCATCCATCTAGGAGAAACCTCATGCGCACTATCGCCACCCTGATCATCGCCGCCGCCTTTGCCGCTTCCCCCGCTTTCGCCCAGAAGACCGAAGTCAAGGGCAAGACCGAAATCGACGCCAAGCAGGAAAACGTTGCTGCCGTCGCCATCGGCAAGGACAACACCGCCAAGAACACCGCCGGTGCCATCAAGGGCGACACCAAGGTCCAGGGCAATACCAAGATCAAGGCTGAACAGAAGAACGCCGCCGCTGTCGCGATCGGCAAGGGCAACACCGCAGCCAACGAAGCCGGCGTGATCGGCGGCAAGTAAGTCTCCGTCCGCAAGCAGTAACAGGCAGGCCCCCGCTGACGGTCATCGTCGGCGGGGGCCTTCTGCTTTGTGGCAGCGCGGCTTGACTGGCCGCCTTTCAGACGCCGGCGATGTCGGAACAGGGCGATCGCCTACCCGCGCCATCGCGCTCTGCCGCTTCAAGCGTTTGCCGGCCTGCCCACCAGCCACTCGAGTGCGGCCCGCAGTTCCGCGTCGGCCTTCTCGCACTCGCCCAGCAGTCCGGGCAATTCACTTTCAATGGCGCGACCCGCTTCGGCCTTGGCCAGCGCTTCAATCCGCGAGGCCAGCGCGGCAACCGTCGGCAGACCGACCATCGCACTCGACGACTTCAGGCTGTGTGCCGCGCGCGTGACTTCCGGCCAATTCCCCGCCTGAAGGCCGCTGCTGATGGTCGACGAGAGTTTCGGCGAATCCGTCAGGTACTGGCCGATCACCCGCTCCACCAGGTTCCCGCAGATCGCCCGGGTGAAGCCGGGATTGTCGAGCAAGGCGCTGCGATCGAGCAGGGACGTCACTTTCGTGACCTCCGGCAAACCCTCTGTGGCAGGCGGAAGGGTATTCCCGATCGTCGGCGATCGGGTCGATGAACCGACACTGGCGGGCAACCACTGGGCCAGGCAGGAGGCCAGCGGCTCGAGACCCACCGGCTTGCTCAGATAGTCGTTCATGCCGACGTCCAGACAGTGCTGGCGGTCCGCAGGCAGCGCATTGGCCGTCAGGGCGATGATCGGCACCGCCGCTTGCGGGCCCGGCAGCGCCCGGATCGCCGCGGTCGCCGCGTAGCCATCCATGACCGGCATCTGGCAGTCCATGAGCACCAGATCGAACGCCGACTGCGCGACGAGTTCGACCGCCGCCGCGCCATTGTCGACGATCGTTGCGGTGATGCCGATTCGGCCCAGCATGGCCTCGATCACCGCCTGATTGACCGGGTTGTCTTCGGCGACGAGAACGCGGCCGGCGAGTGTGTGCTGGCTCGCATCACCGGCAGCGCGCGCGGCAATAGGCGCGGAGGCCTCGGCAAAGGGTAGCTCGGCGGTGAACGTACTGCCCTGGTTGACGGTGCTATCGACGCTGATCGAGCCGCCCATCAGCTCGACCAGCTGCTTGCAGATCACCAGCCCCAGCCCACTGCCACCGAACCGGCGCGTGGTGGACTGGTCGGCCTGAACGAACGGCTGAAAGAGGCGCGCCGCTGCCTCGGGAGCGATACCGATGCCGGTGTCGCGAACGCTGAAACGCAACCAGACGCGTGCATCCTCGGGGCGAGAAGCGAGCCTGACGACGTTCAGCGTGATGCCTCCCCGTTCGGTAAACTTTACGGCATTGGTCAGCAGGTTGGACAGGAGCTGGCGCAGCCGGGTCGGGTCGCCGCGCAGGCATAGCCGTGCGACACCCACGAAATCGGCCGTCAGCGACTTGCCACTGGCCGAGGCCAGTTCCCGGAACGTCTCGGCCAACTGGACGAGGAGCGACTCGAGGTCGAAATCGATGTCTTCGAGGACGATCTTGCCCGCCTCGATCTTGGCCAGATCGAGAATATCGCCGAGGAGCCCATGCAGCGCCTGGCCAGCGCTGCTGATGGCGCGCAGGTAGCGCGCCTGCTCGTTGTTCAGCGGCGTCCGTTCGAGCACTTCGGCCATACCCAGGATGCCGTTCAACGGCGTCCTGATCTCGTGGCTCATGTTGGAGAGAAACTGCGACTTGGCGGTGTTGGCCGCTTCCGCGGCATCTTTCGCTTCGGCCAGATCCGAGTTGCGCCGAACCAGGCGATCGGTCAGTGTTTCCAGCACCTCCACCACCGCCTGCACTTCGTTCCCCGAATCGGCGCTGATACCGCTACCGGTGAGTTCCATGGCCGATGCCTCGGCCTTCCGGCGCAAGGAGCGCAATGGATTCAACAGCCGGCGGAGCAGCAGAAAGCCGAGCAGCATGCTCACCAGCACGATCGCCAAGGTGTAGAAAGCAGAGCGCTCGCTGGCCTCGGCCAGCAGTTGGTAGGAACGCGTACTGTCGAGCGTCACGATGACCACGTACGCGTTGTCAACGATGGTCAGCGGCAGGTACGCCCGCGTCTGGTGAGACGCCATTTCGTGCCGGTAGATCGGGATCTTCTGGGTCAACGCCTCCTGGATCGCCGCACTGTCGCGGGCATTTGGCGCCTCTTCCGATGTCGCCAGCGTTGCGCCGGCGCTGGAGACAAGAACCAACTCGGCGCCGAGGTCCTGGCTGAGGCTCTTCAGCAAGTCGGAGTCAAGCCGCACCCCCGCAGTGAGAGCGCCGACGACCCGGCCCTCGGCGCGAACCGGTTCGATGGCCAGCAGGCTGAGCCCCGCCTCGTCAAGGGAACTGACGATCACCTCGGCTCCCTCCAGAGCCTCGAAGATGCCCCAGGTCGCAGACTGGTCGCCATGGCGCTGCGGGTCGTGTGCGCGATAGACGACGATTTCCTGGGCGTCGGCAAGTTCCATCAGATCGACTTCGGTGGCGGGCAGTGCCCCATCCAGCACCGCCCGCCAGGTCTGCTCGCTATCCGCCTGCCGCTTCGCCAGGCTGCGGCCCAGGCCATTGCGCGCCGCCGTCAAGCGGGCAGCCAGTTGGCTTCGCCATGACTGTTGGGCAATGAGTCCCGTCACCACTCGACCGACCGTGCGCACCTTGTCGATCTCGCGCGCTTCGACCGTAGTGCGCAGCACCTGCTCGGACACCTGGAAAGCCGTCCACTGCGCGATGCCCGCCAATACTCCGAACAGGAGAATCAGCGTCAAGGAAAGCGAGAAACGGCGTTCCACGGGAAGGATGGCAACGGGGTCGGTCAGCCGACCTTGGCGGGAGGCAGGATGCCGTGCTGGCGAAGGATGCCGTTTCCTTCCGGCGAGCGGATGAAATCGACGAAGGCCCTGGCAGCGGGGGTCAGCGTATTCGGCTTGTGGATCAAACCAAGCTCGACCCAGGCAGGGTAGCGTCCCTTGTCCACATTCTCGGGTGTCGGAGCGACCCCATCCAGCGTCAAGTGCACAACCCGGGTGGTACAGGCGGCGAGGGCCGAGCGATTGAGGAAGCCGAGACTGGTCGGATAACGGTCGAGCAGCGCGATGAGATGCGGATCCAGATTCACTGTCTTGATCGCCGGCCCGAAGGTTACGTCCTTGAAGGGCTTGATGATTCGATTCAGCGCTTGGCGGCTGGCGTCGGAGTTCTCGCGTCCGACGGCGCGAATGGGCGCCGGTTTGCCACCCAGCTCGCTCCAGTTGCTGACCTTGCCGGAATAGATGTCGACCAACTGGCTCGCCGTGATGTCGCGAACGGTGACGCCCGCGCCGGCAGCAACGACTACCGGATCACGCCCGAGTGGAATGAAGATGAAACCCTGCCGGCTTTCGTCTTCCTTGAGCGGGCGCCCCACCCGCCCGATCGGCGAGATTCCCTCACCGACGTCGCGCAGCGCACCCGCAGTACCCGTGGACGGCGGCACGACCACGCGGTGCTGCGCCTGCCGGGCGTTGAACGCCTTGGCGAGTTGCGCGAGGACGTATTCCGGATTGCCGCTGCCCGGGATCACCAGGTCGTCAGCAAGTACCGATCCGGCCAGCACCAGGGCCAGCGCCTGGGCCAACAGCCCGCGCCACAAATGGCGCCAAAAGTTTGCAGTCATCATGTCACTCCCGGTCATGGGCAGGATCCCTAGCCGGCTGGCCTTGCCCGTGCCAGCCACGGCCCGGGTCGCCGCGATGCCTCGCTGGCGAGCTTCGCCACCACCCGGCCGATCACTTTCTGGTTCGTCGCCGGGGCGATGCGAGCCCGCCGCGACGTCGGCAAGAGGGCGGCCGCCTAGGCCTTGGGCAGGCGCCCCATCACGAAGAACTCGTCGTTGGGACGCATCGAACTCATGTTTGCCAGGCGGTTCGACATCGCGAAGAAGGCGGCGACCGCGCCGATGTCCCAGATGTCCTCGTCCGTAAAGCCGTGCTCGCGCAGGGCGGCCAGGTCGGCCTCGCCGACCTCGGCCGAGCGCAGCGCGACCTTGAGCGCGAACTCGAGCATCGCCCGCTGCCGTTGCGTAAGGTCCGCCTTGCGGTAGTTGACGGCCACCTGATCGGCGATGAACGGATTTCTGGCGCGCACGCGCAGGATCGCACCATGCGCCACCACACAATACTGGCACTGGTTGGCGCCGCTGGTGGCGACCACGATCATCTCGCGCTCGGCTTTGCTGACCCCGCTCTCCTTCTCCATGAGCGCATCGTGGTAGGCGAAAAAAGCGCGAAATTCGTCCGGTCGATGCGCCAGAGTGAGGAACACGTTCGGCACGAAGCCGGCCTTCTCCTGAACGGCCAGGATGCGGTTACGGACGTCCTCCGGCAACTCGCCGAGCGCCGGAATGGGAAAACGACTGATCGGCGGCTCCATCGTTCAGGTCCCTGGCGTCTGGCAAGACACGCCCAGGCGGCGTTCAATGCCGGCCTCGCCCGTGCCGCTGCACGGCCAAGCAATCGTGCTGCCCTGCCTGTCGATACGCCCGCCAAAACCGGCTTTCAGCTCTTGGACGTTGTCGGCGCCAAGTGAATTCATCAGGATCTCCGGGGTCAGAGGTTTTCAGATCGTGGCATGATACACAAGATACACAGAAACCTTCACCCCTCCAAGGAGAAAAGCGTGACCGCTACTGCCGATTTTGACAGCCTCGTACCCGCCCATCCCCTGAGCCGGCGCCAGTTCATCGTCACAGCCCTGGGCGCCGGCTTTGCCTTGTCGGTGCAACCTGTGGCGGCACAGACCGTCATCACCACCGACAGCGTCGGACTCACCGCTGGCGAAATCAAGGTCGCCGCGGCCGGCGGCGACATGCCAGCGTATCGCGCACAACCGGCGACCGGTAGCCAGTGGCCAGTGATCCTCGTGGTACAGGAGATTTTTGGTGTTCACGACTACATCAAGGACGTCTGCCGTCGCCTGGCCAAGCTCGGCTACCTTGCCATCGCGCCCGAACTTTACGCGCGCCAGGGCGACCCTCGGCAGTACACCAACGTCCAGGAGTTGCTCACCACTGTGGTGAACAAGGTTCCCGATGCGCAGGTGCTGGCTGACCTCGACGCCTGTGTCGCCTGGGCTGCTGCCAACGGCGGCAACGCGGCACGACTGGGGATCACCGGCTTCTGCTGGGGAGGAAGGATCACCTGGCTTTATGCGGCACACAATCCGCAGGTCAAGGCAGGCGTCGCCTGGTACGGCAGAATCGTCGGCCAGGCCAGCGAACTGACGCCAAAGCAACCGATCGACATTGCCGGCAGCCTGCACGGACCGGTGCTCGGACTCTACGGCGGCGCCGACCCGGGAATCCCGCCCGAAACCGTCAGGCAGATGCGCCAGGCGCTTGCCGTCTCCGCGAATCGCGCGAGCAAGGGATCATCGATTCACGTTTACGAAGGCGCGCCGCATGCTTTCCATGCCGACTACCGGCCCAGCTACCGCAAGGAGGAAGCCGAAGATGGCTGGCGCCGGCTGCAGGCATGGATGAAGCAGCACGGCGTCTGATCCTGCGGCCCCCGGGGTCAAGCCTTGACCAGGGTTCGCCGCTCTGGCCTTCGCCCCGGCACACGCGATCAATCGCCGCCGCCACCGCAGCCGCCGCCACCACAGCCGTCGCCTGACGACCCCCCGCTGTCGCCACTACTGCAGCCGCTGCTGCCGCTGCAGCCGCCGCCGCAACCGATGTGTCCGGCACAGAAGCCTGTGCCGGCGCCGGCTTGTGCAGCGGCAAGACAATCGAGCTGATAGACAAAACCGCCGGCAATGCCCAGCAGCGCGTCGAGCGCAAAAAGCCGCGGCAGCGATGCCGGCTTGCGGGGATCGATCCCCTCGCGTTTGCAGGCCAGCCGCCAGGCGCGCTTGATGCCGTCCTGCGCGTCGGTCGGCGCGCGCATCGCTTCTGCCGGTGTGTGGTGCAGGAAGCGCCCCAGCCCACGCTCGCAGAACTGCTGATACTGACGGGTAAACAGAATGAATTCGTGCCAGGCGTCATCGACCGCCTGCGAGGGCATCGCCACCAGCCGATTTCCGGCCTCGCGACAGAGCTGAAAGTACTCGCGCAACCCCTCGAAGACCAGCGTTCGCTGCGCCGCGCTGAGTTCGGGCCGGCGCGCCGCCAGGCGCTTGTCGAGAAACTTCGCATAGGGGTAGCGGTCGATATGATCGGCACGCTGCCTGAGCAGCGCCCGCCACCAGACGATCGCGGCGACGATCAGAGCGACGAACAGCAGCACGATGACCAGCTTCATCTACGGCCACCTCCGTTTCACAGGGTGTTGAAGCACAGGTACTTGATCTCGAGGTACTCGTCGAGGCCATGCCGGGAGCCTTCACGACCGATTCCGGACTGCTTGACGCCGCCGAAAGGCGCCACCTCGTTCGAGATCAGGCCCGTGTTGACGCCGATCATGCCGTACTCGAGCGCTTCGCCGACGCGCAGGCAGCGCGCGATGTCGCGCGTGTAGAAGTAGGCGGCCAGACCGAACTCGGTGTCGTTGGCCATCCGGATCGCCTCGGCCTCGCCCGCAAACCTGAACACCGGCGCCACCGGCCCGAAGGTCTCTTCGCGTGCGATGCGCATGCTCGGCGTCACGTCGGCAAGAACCGTCGGTTCAAAGAACGTGCCGCCGCGCGCGTGCCGACGGCCGCCGGTGATCACGCGCGCGCCCTGAGCGACGGCGTCGGCAATGTGTGCCTCGACCTTGGCGACGGCAGCGGCGTCGATCAGCGGTCCCTGGGCAACGCCCTCCTCGCCGCCCGGACCGACCTTCAGCGTCTGCACGCGGTGCGCCAGCAACTCGACGAAGCGCTCGTAGATGCCGTCCTGAACCAGGAGTCGGTTGGCACAGACGCAGGTCTGCCCGGTGTTTCGGTACTTGGCGACGATCGCCCCGTCAACGGCAGCGGCAAGGTCGGCATCGTCGAAAACGATGAAGGGAGCGTTGCCGCCGAGTTCGAGCGAGAGCTTCTTGATCGTCGGAGCGCACTGTGCCATCAGCAGGCGACCCACCTCGGTAGACCCGGTGAATGACAACTTCCGCACCAGTGAGCTGGCGGTCAGAGCGCCGCCGATGGCCAGCGGATCGCCAGTCAGCACATTCAGCACCCCGGGCGGCAGACGTGCCGCGTGCGCCAGACGGGCCAGCGCCAGCGCCGTCAGCGGCGTCTGTTCGGCCGGCTTGACGACGACCGTGCAGCCGGCGGCGAGCGCCGGCGCCACCTTGCGGGTGATCATCGCAAGCGGGAAGTTCCACGGCGTGATCGCCGCGCAGACGCCGACCGGCTGGCGAATCGTCAGCAGCCGCCGGTCGGCGGCGGGACTCGGAATGGTCTCGCCGTAGGCACGCTTGCCCTCCTCGGCAAACCATTCGACGAAGGAAGCTCCGTAAGCCACCTCGCCACGCGCCTCGCTGATCGGTTTGCCGCATTCGGCGGTGATCAGTTGCGCCAGATCCTCGGCGTTGGCCACGATCAGATCGAACCACTGGCGCAAGACGGCCGCCCGCTCCTTCGCCGTCTTCGCCTGCCAGGCCGGCAGCGCCGCTGCCGCGGCGCCGATCGCCCGCGTCGTCTCGGCGGCGCCCATCAACGGAACCTCGCCGAGGGGATCACCGCTGGCCGGATCGAGGACGACCAGCGTGCGGCCATCGTCGGCGGCTTCCCAGCGACCATCGAGGTAGCAGTTCGAGCGCAGCAGACGCGGATCGACAAGGAGCATGGCGTTTTCCTGAAATCTGAAAAAGTGCAGTTTATACTATGCACCATGCGTCCACATCTGCTTATCGCCTGCCTTGTCTCGCTGCTCCTGGCCGCCTGCGGCAGCACACCGCCGGCGCCGGAACGGCAGCCGCCGAAGTCCGTCGAACGGCCGGCCGGCAGCGCGAAAGCCCACGACGTGGTGATCTACGCACTGAGCCTGATCGATACCGATTATCGCTTCGGCGGCAAGAACCCCGATGCCGGTCTCGACTGCAGCGGCATGGTGTCCTACATCTACGGCCGCGCCGCCGGCGTCAAGGTGAGCGGTAGTGCCGCCGACATCGCCCGTCGCGGTCGCCCCATCGACCGCGACGGCCTGCGCCCCGGCGACCTCGTCTTCTTCAACACGCGCAACGCCTCCTTCTCGCATGTCGGCATCTACATCGGCGACGATCGTTTCGTACACGCGCCTTCAAGCACCGGGCGGGTGCGCATCGATCAACTGGGCGCCCGCTATTACGCGCAACGCTTCGAGACGGCGCGCAGCTACTTCGACTAGTTCAGGACCAATCAGTCATTGCGCAGTTCGACGCGGCCTTCGACGACCTGCACCCGATCGCCCTTGCGTACCGACGGTTCGTCGTGCTGTTCGATGAACGCGAAAGTCCCGTCCTCATAGCGCACGGTGATCACGTAGATCTGCACCGGCGCGTCACGCTGGCGCGCATCCTCGACGGTGCTGCCGGTGCCGACAATAGGCGTTGTCACCAGGCTGGGCGCGATCACCGGCGCCGGGTTCTTTGCCCGCGGACCCGGCTGCGTCCGCGTGCGAATGCCCTGCACGACGCCGCACCGCTCACACGGCCCGCTTCGCTGCTCGCTCAGCAGTTCGCGGTAGTCCTCGTCGCCACTCGGCAACTTCAAAGGGCTCTGTGCCAGCGAGGGCGAGGCGGCGATCGCCAACCACAGGACCGCCGCTACTCTTGCGTGTTGCATGACAGACACTCCTTGACACGATTTTTGCGGGACCCTTCGCGCGCCAAAAGATGGCGAGCGTCAGGCTGCCGATCTTAGCATCCCTCGGGCCGCCACTACACGCGCGAAAGCGCGCTACTATTCGCCGTTCAATGGATCCGCACTCATTCGTCTATTCAGCCGTACTCCTGCTGGTGGTCGCATCGATCGCCGTCGCGGTGTTCCGGCATTTTGGCCTCGGGTCGATTCTCGGGCTGCTGGTCACCGGCGTGATCGTCGGGCCGCATACGCCGGGGCCTTTCGTCACCACCGAGGTCGACGGCGTACGCCAGTTCACCGAGCTTGGCGTGGTGCTGCTGCTTTTCCTGATCGGCCTCGAAATGAAGCCGCGCCGCTTGTGGGATTTGCGGCGCACGCTGTTCGGCCTCGGCTCCTTGCAAATCGTCGTCTCGGCACTGGTCATCGCGGCGTACTTCCGGCTGTTCGAGCCGAACTGGTCCACCGCGCTGCTGATCGGCGCCAGCTTCGCCCTGTCGTCGACCGCCTTCGTGATCCAGATGCTCCGCGACCAGGGCGAGATCGCCAGCCGGCACGGGCAGACCGCCTTCGCCGTCCTGCTGATGCAGGACCTGGCGGTCGTGCCGCTGCTGGCGCTGGTTCCCATCCTCGCCGACAGCGGCCCGCTGCCCAAGGAACTGCCGCTCTGGGAGCAGATCGGCGCGGCCGGCGCGATGGTGGCGCTGGTGGTTCTCGGCGGCCGCTACGTGGTGCCACGCATCCTCGACCAGCTGGCCCGCCAGAACAACCGCGAGGCATTCTTCCTGGTCGCCATGGCGGCGGTGTTCATCGCTGCCTGGGCGATGGACCGTGCCGGCATGTCGATGGCGCTGGGTGCTTTCCTGATGGGGATGATGCTGTCGACCTCGCGCTACAGCCTGCAGATCGAGGCGACGATGGAACCTCACAAGGGGCTGCTGATGAGCCTGTTCTTCGTCGCCGTCGGCATGTCGGTGGACGTCGGCGCTCTCGCGCAGCATCCGTTCGAGTTCGGGCTGCACGTGCTCGCGATCATCAGCATCAAGATCGTCGTTCTCTATGGCCTGTGCCTTTGTTTCGGCACCGGTCGCAGCACCGCCGTGCGGGTGGCTTTCATGCTCTCGCAAGGCGGCGAATTCGGTTTCGTGGTGTTCGGCGCCGCCAAGGCCATCGGCGTGATCGACGACCTCGTCTTCGTGATGGCCGTCGCCGTCATTTCGCTGACCATGCTGCTGACGCCCCTGCTCGCCAGGATCGGCAACCGCCTGGCCCTGCAGGTTGCCGAGCAAGCGAGCGAGATGCATGAACGCTTCCGCTATCAGGCCCAAGGCGACGAGGCCGACGCCCGCGTGGTGATCGCCGGCTACGGCCGCGTCGGCCATACGGTGGGAACGATCCTGGGCAGCAGCGGTATCCCGTACGTCGCCTTCGACACCGATGCCGTACTCGTTGCCAAGTGGCGCAGCGAGGGCCATCCGGTGTTTTACGGCGACATCGCCGACCCGCAACTGCTCGGCAACGCCTCGTTGCACCGCGTCGACCTGGTCGTCCTGACGATCGACGACGGCCCCGCAGCCGTTCGCGCGGCAACGCTGATCCGCTCGCACGTGCCGCAGATGGCGATCGTCGCCCGCGCCCGCGACCTGGTCACCTGCGACGCGCTGCACCGGGTCGGCGTCAACCAGGCGTTCCCCGAGACCCTCGAGGCAAGCCTGCGCCTGGCCGCCGAATGTCTCGTGGCCATGGGAATTTCCAGCGACGAAACCGACATGCTGCTGCGTGGCGTGCGCAGTACGGACTACGCGCTGGTACGCGCCGGACCGGAGGCGGCGCCGCGCGAGCCGAGCACCTGAGGCAGCCGGCACCTGGCGTGCCACCGACTGCCGGGTTCGGCGCGCGCTCGTCGCGCCAACGCCAAGTGCCGGAAAGCGCGCTACTATTCGCCTGTTCGCGAGTCTCCAGATAAGCCAGGAAACGATGCTGCACACGCTCCCGATTCGTTACGTCGAACCCGTTTACCGTCCACCCAGCGAAGCCGACTCGCTGATCCTGCCGGTCACCGACGGCTGTTCGTGGAATCAGTGCACGTTCTGCGAGATGTATACCGCGCCGCAGAAGAGTTTCCGAGCCCGCGCCGAGAGCGAGGTGCTGGAAAGCATCCGCCACACCGGCGAACGCATCGGCAGCGAGATCCGGCGCGTCTTCCTCGCCGACGGCGACGCGCTGGTGCTGCCGACCCGCCGCCTGCTCGCCATTCTCGATGCCATCCGCACACACTTGCCGGCGGTTCGCCGGGTCGCTAGCTACTGCCTGCCGCGCAATCTGCGCCGCAAGTCGGTCGACGAGCTGCGCGAGCTGGCCGCCGCCGGCTTGTCGATCGCCTACGTCGGCGCCGAGTCGGGCGACGACGAGGTGCTCGAGCGGGTGCACAAGGGCGAGAGTTATGCCTCGACCGTCGATGCGCTCGACAAGCTCGGCCAGGCCGGCATCCGCCGCTCGGTGATGATCCTCAATGGCCTCGGCGGGCCGGCGCTGTCGCTGCGCCACGCCGACAACTCGGCGCGGCTGGCCAATGCGACGCAGCCCGAGTATCTGGCGACCCTGGTGGTCAGTTTCCCGCTCGGCGAGACGCGTTTCCGCGACGCCTTCCCCGGCTGGCGGCCGCTCACGCTGCACGAACTCTTCGTCGAGATGGAGCGCTTTCTCGATCGGCTGGAACTCGAACGCACGCTTTTTCGCAGTGACCACGCGTCGAACTGGCTGGTGCTCAAGGGAACGCTCGGCGCCGAAAAGCAGCGCCTGCTGCAACAGGTGCGGCAGGCAGTCGCCAACCCGGCAGCCGCGCCGCTGCGCCCGGCATGGGCAAGGGGACTGTAGATGAGCGCCGACTACCGGCGTTGCGCCGAGCTGATCCGCGCTGCCGACGGGCTGCTGATCACCGCCGGCGCCGGCATCGGCGTCGATTCGGGCTTGCCCGATTTTCGCGGCCCGCAGGGTTTCTGGGGCGCTTACCCGGCGCTCGGTCGCGCACGCATCGCCTTCGAGCAGATCGCCAATCCGGCGGCATTCAAGGCGCGGCCACGTCTCGCGTGGGGCTTCTACGGGCATCGCCTGAATCTCTACCGGCGTACCGTCCCGCACGCCGGCTTCGCGATCCTGCGCGAGATCGGTGAAAGCCTGCCGCGCGGTGCCTTCGTGTTCACCAGCAACGTCGATGGGCACTTCGAAAAGGCCGGCTTCGCCGCCGAGCGGATCGCCGAGTGCCACGGCTCGATACACTTCCTGCAGTGCCTTGACGGTTGCCACCAAGGCATCTGGCCCGCCGACGACTTCCAGCCGGCACTGGACGAGGAGCAGTGCCTGCTGACCAGCGAGTTTCCGCTCTGCCCGCGCTGCCACGGAATCGCCCGCCCGAACATTCTGATGTTCGGCGACTGGGGCTGGCTCGCCGAGCGCAGCGACGCCCAGGAAGCCCGGCTGCATGCCTGGCGACGCCAGGTCGACCGACTGCTGGTGATCGAAGTCGGCGCCGGCACGAACATCCCGACGGCGCGCCTGATGGGCGAGCGGATGAACGGACCATTGATCCGCATCAATCCGACGCAAGCACAAGTGGCGGACGACAAGAACGTTGCGGTGGCCGCCGGCGCGCTCGCAGCGCTGCGCTCGATTGCTGCCAGTCTGGTATAGAATTCGCGCCCGAGTCGCTAACGACCAACATCCCGAGGAGAAGAAGCATGTCCGCGCACGGATTCCACGTCCATGGTCCGCACGATCACGAGGTCGAGCACGTCGCCCAGCACGGCGGCGACAATTTCACATCGCGCGTCGCCGTCCTGACCGCCGTCCTGTCGACGGTCGGCGCCATTTTCGGCTATCTCGGCGGCCACTCGCAGAATGCCGCTCTGCTCTACAAGAACGAGGCAGCAATCCAGAAGACTTCCGCCTCCAACCAGTGGAACTACTACCAGGCCAAGAGCAACAAGCAGAACCTTGCCGAGCTGTCGATCGTCCTCACCGCCGGCGAGGCGCGCGAAAAATACGTCCAGGACGTGGCCCGCTACAAGAAGGAAAAAGAGGAGATCAAGGTCGAGGCCGAAGAGCTCGAAGCCGTCGCCAAGGAGGCCGACCAGAAGAGCGACCGCGAAATGCACGTGCATGAGCGCTGGGCCTTGGCCACGACGCTGTTGCAGATCGCCATCGCCATGGCGGCGATCACCCTGCTGACACGCAAGCGCTGGATGCTGTTCGGCGTCTACGGCGCCACCGGCCTGGGCCTGCTGGCCGGCGCGATGGGTTATCTGCACCTCTAGCACCACCATCGCCCGCTTGGGCAAGGAGCCCGCGCCATGCCACCCTCACCGCCCTGTCCAGCGCTCAGCATGGCCTCGCGGCGCCTGCATCTGGGCTTGCTCGCCGCATTCGGCGCGTTCGCTGTGCTCACCTTGCTCGGCGGCTGCGCAGCCCCGGCAGGTGGCCGACTCGCCCCGATCAATCGCTGGACGCAGATGGCCCCGGACGACACGATCAGCCTGCGTGCCATCATCGCCGGCGACGCGGAATGCCCAGTGGCGCAGGTCGATGGTGCCTCGCGACCCATGCTGCCACGGGCACGCGCAACGCGCGGCGCACTGCCGGACAGCGCGGCGGCAAGCAACCCGGCCTTCGAGCCGGCGTTCGCCGTCACCACCTGCGAGCTCGCCCTGCCCCGAACAGCACGCCAGACAAGCATCGACGGACAGCCAGTGGCCTTGCCGGGGGCAGACATCCGGCGCATCGTCGTCGTCGGCGATACCGGCTGCCGCGTCCAGGTGGCGGCCAGCGGAGCGAGCGCTCCGATCCAGGACTGCACCGACCCGGCGCGCTGGCCCTGGCCGCGGATCGCCGGCGCGGCGGCACGCACCCGACCCGATCTCGTCATCCACGTCGGCGACTACCACTACCGCGAGTACTGCAACGATCCCGCGCTCTGTTCGCCGCTGCAGGCCAAAGGCGTAGTCATCGGCTACGACTGGGCCGGCTGGAATGCCGACTTCTTCACACCGGCCGCACCCCTGCTCGCCGCCGCACCCTGGGTCGTCGTGCGCGGCAACCACGAGAATTGCGATCGCGCCGGCGCCGGCTGGCTGCGCTTCCTCTCACCCCTGCCCTACCAGACCTGCAGCAACCAGTCCTACAAGACCGCCAGCCATTCGCTGCTGACGAACAACCTGACGGCCGACGCCTATCGCATCGACCTCGGCAGCGAGCTGACGCTGGTAGTCGCCGACAACGCGGGTTTTCAGGACTACCTGCCGGCCGGCAAGACCCCACAGGATGGCGAAATCTTCTGGAACACGCTGCAGGCCCTGCACACGTCGTCGGCAACGCAGCCGGTCTGGCTGCTCCTTCACAAGCCGCTCTGGTACGACCTGCTGCCGCCTTCAGCGGAACCGAACGCCCTGCAGGCCCACCTGCGGAATACGCTGCCGGCAAACGTTCAGTTCCTCCTCGCCGGCCACGAACATGCCTTCGAAACGATCAATTTCGCGCCGAGCGCCGACCCTGCCAACTACCCAACGGGACGGCCGGCGCAAGTGATCGTCGGCGGCAGCGGCACCCAGCTCGAAGCCTTCGATCCGCTTTCCCCGTTCTACGAGGGTCAAGGCGGCGCCGGCAGCAAGGAGAGGTCGCATCCCGCCGGGCTGCTCTACGATGGCGTCGCCGCCAGCAGCGGCATCCTTCTCAATCGCTACAGCTTTCTGCTGCTCGAACGCGACGACGCTGGCTGGGCCGGGACGCTGATGGACCCCGACGGTGCGCCGATCAATCGTTGCCGCCTGAACGGCGAACGCAAGCAGATCGCCTGCGTTTTCCCGGGACCACAAGCACGCGAGTAGAGTCTCGCCGCCTGTGCAGCGTGCGGCAGCGGCCAGTCGGCGGCATAGATTTCGTCAGCGTCGCGACCTTCGAGGGACGCCCACGACTCCCGCGAGTGCCCCCGTTCAGCCATCATTTTGTTCGCCCTACTGACCGGAGCCACCGCCAAGGTGATTTCCGCAACACGCCATCCAAGGGTCATGACCCTCGACCGGGCTGAGGGCCAGCGAAGCGAGCCTCTGCGGTAGTTGCTCGGTATCTTGATTCCGAGAAATCGCCTAACCGGTTGCTAACACCCCATACGCATATTCCGCACTTTCCATGCAGGAGCGAATCCTAAGCTGTTGATTTGCTTGACGCTGGATTTTTCCGACGTTTTGTAGTGCCATAATATTGCCGCCAGGACCGCTGAGCCTCTTGCTTTTGTTGTACGATCGTGTGCATGTTCATCCGACAGACGAGAACGAGCAACAAGGCGACAGGTGAAGGCTACGTCACCTACCGGCTGGTGCGCACCGAGCGCATCGGTGGCAAGGTCCGTCAGATCACGGTGTTGAACCTCGGCCGCCATTTTCCGATCAAGTCGGAAGACTGGCCGATCCTGTGCAGCCGCCTGGAGCAGTTGCTCAATCCGCAGGCTCTGATCATGCCCTTGGAATGTTCGGAGTCGATTGAGCGCGCCGCGCAGCGTTACCATGCGCAGCTGGTCGCCCGCGCGCCGATGTTGGTGTCGCCGGCTGACGAGGCGGCCGGGTCGGCGGGCGAAGCTCGCCCGCCGGCTGATTTCCAGGAAGTCGATGTGGACTCCCTGCAGATGACGCAACCGCGGTCGGTAGGCGTCGAACACGCCGGTCTGCATGCGGCAAGCGAGCTGGGATTGATCGAGACGCTGAACGACCTGGGCGTCAATGGGGTGATGCAGGCCTCGATCCTGGGCAACCTGATCGGGAGAATGGGCCAGCCGGGGTCGGAACTGGCGACTTGGAACTGGCTGCAGCAGCACAGCGCCCTGGGCGAGTTGATCGACGTCGACTTTGGGTCGATGTCCCACATGAGCCTGTACCGCGCCTCGGATGTGTGTTAGTTCGCGCCGCTATAAGGCCATTTCGGTGGCGGCGTAATGAGGCCACTGGACTCGCGGCGCAATGAGGCCAGAGCAATCGCGGCACAATAAGGCCACGTAGAAGGCAAGTAGAGGCGGTTTTGGACTTCCGATTGTGTAACCTCTGGCAATTTTGCCGGGGGCAGGCGCAATGGCTAACAGGAAGTTCGAAATGTACGAAATACGACAAATGATTCAACGCCTGCGACTGGGCGAAAGCAATCGGGCGGTCGCCCGAGCACAGGGGGTCGGGCGCGACACCGTCGCACGTGTGCGAGACATCGCCGCCGCGCAGAACTGGCTGGAGGCGACGAGCCCGCTGCCGGACGACGCGACGATGGCGCGTTACTACCAGACGGCGGGCGGCGGGGCGGTCAAGAACGCGAGCCACCTGTCCACTGTGGAGCCCTTTCGCGAGAACGTTCTCGAGTGGCACCGTCAGGGCATTGCCGTGAGCAGCATCCGCCAGGCGCTGGCCCGCCGGTACGGCTACGGCGGCAGCGTGCATGCCGTCTATCGCTTCCTGCGTAGCGAAGCGGCCCCCGCCCCGGTGGCGACCGTGATGCTCGACTTTGCCGTCGGCGAACAAGCGCAGGTCGACTTCGGTTCGGGACCGCTGATCACCGACCGCCATTCCGGCGAGGTGTTCAAGACCTGGTTCTTCGTCATGACCTTGTCGTGGAGTCGGCACCAGTACGCCGAAGTGGTGCGCAACCAGAGCGTCGAGACCTGGCTGGCCTGCCACCGGCACGCCTTCGAGTGGTTCAACGGCGTCCCGCGCAAGGTACGGATAGACAACCCGAAGTGCGCGATCACGCGCGCCTGCTACTACGAGCCGACGGTGCAGCGCGCCTACGCCGAACTCGCGCTCGGCTATGCCTTTGTAATCGACCCCTGTCCGGTCGCGGACCCGGCCAAGAAAGGCCGCGTGGAGTCGGGAGTCAAATATGTCAAGGGCAACTTCATGCCGCTGCGCGAGTTTCATAGCCTGGCGCACGCGAATGCGCAATTAGAGGCGTGGATTCAGGGCGAGGCAGGCAATCGCCTCCACGGCAGTACGCGTGAGCGGCCGCTCATGCGCTTCAACGAAACCGAGCAAGCGCTGCTGCAGCCGCTGCCCGCCGTCGCGCCAACGTGCCCAACCTGGGCTAAGGCCAAGCTGCACGGCAACGGCCACGTCCAGCATGCGTATTGCCACTACTCAGCGCCGTTTCGCCTGATCCACCAGACGCTGTGGTTGGAAATCACGCCGGATGTCGTACGCCTCTATCACGAGCACGAGCTGGTGGCGATCCATCCGCGCCTGTTCAAAGCGGGTACGCGGTCGACCGTCGCGGATCATCTGCCACCCGACGCCCAGGCTTACTTCATGCGCGATCCGCAGTGGTGCTTGACCCAGGCCACGGCGGTCGGGCCGGCTTGTCGGGCGGTCGTCGAGAGCTTGTTCGCGAAGCGTGTGCTCGATCAGCTGCGCGCCGTCCAGGGCTTGCTGCGCTTGGCCGATCAGTTCGGTCGCAACCGACTCGACGCGGCGTGTAGCCGCGCGCTGAACTTTGGTACGCCGAGCTATCGCACGATCAAGCAGATCCTCCAGACCGGACTCGACCAGCAGCCGGAGTTGATCGACGCGCCGACGCTGGAAGCGCCCTATCTGAGTGGCGGCCACTTCCGCCGCCAACCCTCCGATCTGTTGCATTGAGCCGCCGCACGGCGCGCCGCTCCTTGCTCATCCCTTATCTATCTGGAATCCTCTCATGAATCCCATGCTCCCACTTGAACCCCTGCTCAAGCAACTGCGCCTGTCCGGCATCCTCGACTCGCTCGAGGCGAGAAACCGTCAGGCGATCGAGGCCAAGCTGGCCTACACCGACTTCCTGGCGTTGCTGGTCGAGGACGAAGTCGCCCGTCGTGATCAGCGTCAGTTTGCCCAGCGCCTGCGCAAGGCGCAGGTGGTCGGCGACAAGACTCTGGAACGTTTCGATTGCAGCCACAGTCCGTCGGTCAATCACGCCTTGATTGCCGAGCTGGCAACCTGCCGATTCGTCCTCGAACAGGCGCCGGTTCTGATCGCCGGTCCGACCGGTACGGGCAAGTCTCACCTGGTCCAGTCGCTCTGCCATTGCGCACTGCGCGCCGGCCATGAGGTCCTGTTCATTTCGCACGCCAAGCTACTGGCTCAGCTGCACGCGGCGCGGGCGACCGATTCCTTTGAGCGCAAGCTGCGTCAACTGGCCCGCGTCGATGTGCTGGCAATTGATGACTTCGGGCTGCGTCCTATGCGCTCGCCGCAGGATGAGGATTTCCACGATCTGATTGATGCCCGTTATGAGCGCACGACCACCTTGCTGACCAGCAATTTGCACTTCGACGAGTGGGGCGCGGCGTTTCCCAACAAGTTGATGGGGGCGGCGACGCTCGACCGTTTGCGCGACCGTGCTTATCAGATCATTCTCGACGGCGAGACCCGGCGCAAACCGCGGCCCCTGCCGGAAGTCCGGTCGCCCGTCCAGGCCACGGCGGGCAGGGACGCTTCCAAGCCTCCCCCGGCCGCACGTTAGACCCTCAGCGGCGAGCAAACCCTGGGGCGCTGCCCCAGACCCCGCACTCGCCGTGAGGCAGCCGCCGGGGATGAAAAAACATCCCCGACAACTGCCGTCAGCGTCTGCGACCTCCAGGGTGTCAAGGGGCTTTCGCGGCATAAACGCCAAACAGCCGGCATTTATTCCACGGTCCCCTGGACACCCTTCCGGTCGCCACTTGCCACGTTGCAAAAAGACTGAAAACGGCGTAAAACCGACCCGTCCGAAACCGCTAAAACAGCCACTTCTGCTGGCCACATTACGCCGCGATTCGCTGGCCTTAATGTGCCGCAAATTGACAGATGTGCTGATGAAACATCGTGAGGTGATCGAGACGCGTTTGTTCCGCACCGCTCAGACACTTTTTGATCTGCAGGAAACGGTCACCCTGTACGACCTGAGCAACACCTATTTCGAAGGCGAAGCCAAGCGCAATCCAAAGGCCAGGCGCGGACGGTCAAAGGAGAAGCGCAGCGACTGCCCGTTGGTGACGCTCGGTCTGGTGCTCGACGGCAGCGGCTTCGTCAGGCGTTCAGAGACCTTCGCCGGCAACGTTTCCGAGCCCGGTACGCTGGCGTCCATGCTGGCCGGACTGGGGGCGCCGGCGGGCGCGCTGGTGGTCATGGATGCCGGCATTGCCACCGACGCCAACGTCGTCTGGCTGGTCGAACACGGCTACCGCTATCTGGTGGTGCGTCGCGGCGGCAGGCGCCAGTTCGATGCGACACGCTCGGTGAGCATCGAGACGGCTGGCGAGGAGTGGTTACATCTCCAGAAGGAGCTGAGTCCGGATGGCCAGGAGCTCTGCCTGTATTGCCATTCGCCGAGTCGGCAGCTCAAGGAAGAGGCCATGCTCGCGCAATCCTGTGGGCGTTTCGAGGCCGGCTTGCAGCAAATGAGCGATGGACTGCAGAAGCCGCGCAGCGAAAAGAGTCACGACAAGCTGCTGGAACGTCTCGGCCGACTCCAGCAGAAGAGCCGCGGTGCCAGCCAACACTACCAGGTCAGGCTGGTCACCGAGGAGTCCGGCAAGACGGTGATGGCGATCACCTGGCAGAAGGTGCCGGTTCCCGGCACGATGGCCACGCATCCCGGCGTCTACTGCCTGAGGACCAACGAACTCGCCTGGGATGAAGAGAAACTCTGGCGCACCTACACGATGCTGACCGACCTGGAGAGTGTCTTTCGCAGTCTGAAAGGCGAGCTCGGCTTGCGGCCCATCTACCACCACAAGGAGGTTCGCTCGGACGGCCACTTGTTCATCACCGTCCTCGCCTACCAGTGTGTTCAGTTCCTGCGCGTGAAACTCAAGGCGGCGGAAATGACCGACAGTTGGGCGACCCTGCGCGATATCCTCTCGGTTCAGCGCCGGGTCACCGCCACCTTCAGTCGGCGCGACGGGCACTCCCTGCATGTCCGCAAAGCCACCGTCGCCGAACCCGATCTGCTGGCCATCTATCGCGCCCTGGGCATCAGCGCCGCACCAGGAGGGACCAGAAAACTCATCAGCTGAATCCGAAATTACGGGCTTGTAGTGCCACTTGAGTTCTTCTTGGCTCGCAACCAATTGATTCAGTTATGGGTTTCGTGGGGCTTGTTAAAGATGGGTTAGGGCGGGGTCGGCCGCATTGCTAGCCGCGAAGCATCGCAGCAATGCCGCATGCGGCAGCAAGTCTGCTGCCCGAGCATGCCGTCTCGCTCAGGTTTTGGCTTCGGTCCACGCCTTTGTTGCGCGGCTCACGCTCGTCCGCCTGTGCAATGCCCGACGACAGAATGCTATTGCAGCCAACGCCAAGGCCACCAGCCCCGATCCCGCGGGTTCGGGGACGGTTGTCCGCAGGATCGACGCCCGGAAGCTGACCTCCAACTCGCTGTCTTCTGATCCGGAGCCGCCAAAAAAAGGCGCAGCTGAGAGAACCTCCAAATAGCCGGGTAAGAATGAAGCGTAGAACGGATTGGCGTAGGTTCCGTTCGCCATCGCGAATCCGAACCCGTTAACGCTCAACAGAGAACCCGTCTCGCCCAGCAAGTTGTCGACAGGGAAGGGGTCGTTGCCGGGGATCGAAGTACCTGCGTCCTGCAGACCCGTGATGACCACGCCATTGCGCTGGCCTGTGATGTTCAAGATGGTGAAGTAACCAGAGGCGTTTGGCGCGTCATCGGTGGTGAAGGTGCCGCTGGCGGTGACGCCCGCCCCGTCATAGCCCCAATTCCAGACCAGGGCAGCCTGCACTGGCATTTGCGCCGCGGCCAGGGTTAGTGCCAACAAACTGCATCTTGCGGCAGTGCAAAGCCCTCTTCTCATCTAGAACTCCTTGTTTGTCCCCGGCACGTGCCGAGAATGAATCGATTACAGCCGGCGGCGTCGCTGTTCAACGATCTCTGACTCGGGTACCCGGAGCAATCATAGAAGTTGCTCCACCTGTTCGACAGAGTCAGGCGCCCCCGACGATGCTGCCCATGCAGCGTCTATGCCCGTAAAGCAGTATTCGTGCCTAAGACCATACGCGCATATATATCCGCAACTTACTCATGTTTTCCCTGAGATCTCCGGCCAGGTGTAAGAATTTTCGACTGGGCGGTCAATGCGTTTGGCGTCCCAACAGTGATCCCAGTGGTTGCGCAAATCGGAATCAACGCCGGCACGCGCAATCTCGGTAGCGCAGCGAGACTTCAACCCAGCGTCCGATCCTTACAGAATTCCAATGGCCCTTTGCGCATACGCGAGACGACTCAACTTCGATCTCGCCCCTGCCCTCGCATCCTGCCGCATCTTCCTCATGACCTCGTCGAAGGTGGCCGCAACCGCCTTCGGATCCCGGCACGCGTGCTCGGCGCGTACCTCTCGGCTTCCCGCCTCACTGCCCCCCGCCAAACACCTTTAACTTCACGAACGCCCCCGCCAGCAACGCCAACACCAGCCCGTCACCAGCATCCGGACGATCGTCAACCCCGCCGTCTTCTTCGCCTCGTTGAACGCATCGAGCAGACTGCGCAGTTCGCTGATGTCGCGTGCCGCCTCCGGGCCATCGAGCCCGACGTCCGACAGCGCATGCCGCGCGCCTCGCTCCGCCGCCCGCTCCAGGATCGCCTCGAATTCTTCCTGCGGCACCGTCACCATCTTGCGCCGCTCGACCTGCACTCCTTGCATGATTGCGTTTCCCGAAATGAATGACACCGCCCTTGTCCCGATCACGTATCCGGCGTCACCCGAACGATGTTGGTGCCGTCACCTGTCAGGTAGGCTCGTTTGCCCTGCGCAACGACAATGCCCGTCCCCGCGGCGGTCTTGATCGTCGTCGTGAACGCGCCGGTGTTGTTGCAGAACACCACGCCTTCCCAGTTCGTGGGAATGATCACGTTGCGGTTGCCTGTCAGCGCACCGGTTGTCGTCAGGTATCTCGCGGCACTGGCATGCCCGCTGATCGTCACGTCCGCCGTGGTCACCGTGACGGAGGTGGTGTCGTTGACCGCACTGTTGCGGCAGCCGGCCGAACCGTCAAACAACGCCCCGAGAGCCGTAACCTGCCTCAACCAGATGAGGGTGCCAGACTCACTGTAGATCGGGACCCCGCCCTCCAGGAAGCAATGACGCACGTGGATTTCTGGCACCCCAGTGACCCCGGACAGTTCATGACGAATGCCCGTGTTCCAGGTCGCCGCACCGCGGATCGTCGAGTTGCGGAAACGCACATCCTGCACACCTTTGAGCTGGAACGACCCACCGTAGCCGGTGAGCTGGTACGCGTCGAAGAACACATCGTTGATGACGGTGTCGCAGTACCGGGCGGCCGCCCCACTGTTCTGAAGCAGGACGGCATAGCCGCTGGTGGCGTAGTAATCGACAATGCAATCCTCGATGAACAGCACCTTCCAAGTGCTACCCACCTGCTTGAGAAACTTCTGCACGGCCGTGCCGCCATTGTTGAGCATGTCGACGCGACGAATGTGAATCCGGTCTTTGTTGTTGCCGTCGAAGGCGTAGACGCTCGACAGCGTTCCGCCTTCCACCAGGAAATCCTCGAACCAGTTGTTGCCCGAGCAAACGAACATGTCCGTGGTGTTGTTCTGGAACTGGACGAGCCCCTTGCTGACGCCCTTGATGCCGACGTAGGACGGGACGGTGATGGCTGAGGACATCGTGTACTTGCCCGGCCAGACGAGAATCACCACCCGCTTGGTGGCGCCTGGCGCCGGAGTGGCGGCGTTGATGGCAGTGACCGCGGCGCCGAGGCTCGCATACATCCATGGCGACTGACCGACGTGATAGACGCGGCCAGACCCCCAGTCAGTCGACGACGCGCCGCCGGCCACGGCCGCAAAGGCCAGCGCCCGCTTGTCGGTGTAGCTCGTCACCGACGACGGTCCGCACACCGCCACGTAGAGCGGAATGCTACCGATGGTGAAGCCCACCGTATTCCTGGAGACGACACCGGCCACAGTGGCTTCAATGTAGTTTGTCGCGCTGGCCGTCAAGACCAGGGCGGCGGAATTGTTGGGGATGGCCGTTGGCGTTCCGCCGACCAGCAGAATGCCGCCGTAGTAGAACCAGTTGAGGCCGAAGCACAGGCTGGCGCGACGGCCGAACAGGGTCGCCGGGCTGCCGGCATCGAACGGGGCGGGATGACCGGGCAGTCAGCCAAGCGATGGCACGGTGGCTTTGCGCTGCAGCTTGCCCCAGCCGACGAGCGCGCATTTCAGCTAGGTGACGGTGCTCTTGATAGCCACGTAGTACATCAACTGGCGATAGAAAAAGCGCTGCCAGAAGAGCCAGATGAGCAGCCACCAGCTTTCCTTACGTTCGAGGGCGAAGGCGAGAATGGCGGCGAGATAATCGACGGTGACGAACAGGGCGTAGTAGAAGAGCACGCGCCAGAGGTTGCCCGCCGAGAACTCTTCCGGATGCTGCCAGTGGTTAACGGCGGCTGATGCCAAGGAACCGATCAGCAAGAGGTCCATGATCGGCGACACCAGCGGGAAGAGAATCTGAAACACGATCACGTTCGGCAGGGCGACGAAGCCAAGCGCACCGGATTGCGGGCGGAAAAGTACGTCGCGATGTTTCCGGGCGACCTGCATGGTGCCGTACATCCAGCGGTAGCGTTGGCCGATGAACCCACGCACGCTATCGGGCGCTTCCGTGAGGGCGACGGCTTCGTCCTCATAGACCACGTTGTAGCCGAGCTTGCGGATCGCGAGCGTGAGGTCCGCGTCCTCGGCGAGGGTTTGGTGATCGAAACCGCCGGCGCGCTCGACGAGTTCGCGACGCCAGGCACCGACGGCGCCGGGGACGACGGTGATGCAATTGAGAACGTCGAAGGCGCGGCGGTCGAGATTCTGGCTGGTGATGTATTCGAGGGCCTGCCAACGGGTGAGCAGATTGATGCGGTTGCCGACCTTGGCGTTTCCGGCAACGGCACCGACCCGCGGGTCTTCAAAGTGTCGGGCGAGTTTACGGACAGTGTCCCTGGCGAAAATGGTGTCGGCGTCGAGGGCGACGATGACCTCGGCTTGGGTTTGCGCCAGGCCGAAGTTGGGGGCAGCGGGCTTGCCGCCGTTTTCCTTCGTGAAGATGCGTACACGCGGGTCGCTGCCGAAGGCATCACAGGCGACGCGATACGTCGCATCGCTGGAGCCGTCGTCGACGACGACGATCTGGAAGTCGCGCGGCGGGTCGCAGGCAAGCAGTGACGCAATGGTCTGGACGATCACCTTTTCCTCGTTGAAAGCGGGGACGACGACGGTGACGGACGGCGAATAATCATCCCCCGGCAGAGCCGGGGGCTTTCCGTCGCTGGCCCCTCAAAGGGGCCTATTCGCGACGGGTGAGAGCGGTTCCTTCGTCTTCTGCAACTGCCATACCAGAACTTGACGGAACCACGATGCCACTACCGGCGGTGAACGTCTCAAGAAAGGCCGACTCCCGGAAATGTCAAACTGCTACGGTCACCCCGGCAGAGCCGGGGGTTTTCTCAGGATAATAATCGGCATTGAAAACGGCATGCCGTTGCCGCCGGCGCTGGTAGATGGCCAGGCGTGCTTGGAGTGTTCCAACCTGCGGGGTGGCGTCTGCGTAGTCGCCAGGCCGGGCGGTGCGGTGTCGGCGGTTCGAGGGTATCGGCCGTCGTTGGTAGATGTGCCGATTCGCTGCGCGGGCTACTCACCGAATGCCAGCGACACCGAACAACGACCCGGGCGCGAACGCTGGCCCGGATTGACCAACGACGCGCGAGGGGCGAAATAATGGCGAAGCGCAAGCAAGAATGTCTCATCCGCGGGCCGGCATAGACGATCCGGCTGCCTGACCTAACACTTGGGCTGGATTGGGATCCCGGAGGCCCCGGCGCCGTTTTTGTAACGGCCAGAAAACCGCACTGCGCGGCCAAAAAATACGGCCCGATACGGTTTTCGGAAGCGTGCGCGCCGTTTTTTTAACCGAGGAAAACCGCGCAGCGCACAATGCCGAGGGCAACCCCCAGCAGGAAGCGCGCCACACCTTGCGCATCCTGACTGTCGGCGGGCATCAGTCCCTTCTGGCGCAGAAATTGCTGACGCTGCACTGCGCAATGCCAGAAGCAAGCCTTCCCGGACGGCGCTCAGGCGGGTTTCGCTGGTGCAGTTGGGGGCATGGCCCGGGCGCCGATCGTTCGCTGTAGCGCGATGCTGCAAGCCTGCGGGGGGCGTCCGCGTCGAGGTGGCGGACAGATCGGATCGGCCTTGCCTGCATTTCCGTGACAGTCACGGAGTCATCAAGCTGACGCTTCGTTGTCTCACGACACGCCACACAAGCGCATCAGAATTGATGGTATGCATGATGGGATTCCCATTAGCATAAACCTGAAACCCTTGCTGCTACTGGCTTTGCTGGTCATTCATGGCGGAGAGAGCGGGATTCGAACCCGCGGTGGGATGTTATCCCACACACGCTTTCCAGGCGTGCGACTTAAACCACTCATCCATCTCTCCAGAAGACCGCGAATTCTAGCAGAAGGAGGGCCGAACACCAAACCTGGAGATGCGGGGAAGACAACGGACGGTTGCCTGGACCCTACGCGGCTTGTCGCTCCGGCCAGTGCTATCATTCGTGATTTTTCTGCGTCCGCTGATGAGTCTTTACACCTTGAAGCCTCGTTTTCAGGCTTTGCTGCGCCCTTCGGTACGGACCCTGCACGGCTTCGGTGTGACGGCCAATCAGGTCACGGTCGCCGCCTGCGCCGCATCCGTGGGACTCGGAGCGACTCTCGCAGCGGCCGCCCAGTCCGCTCACCTGAGCTGGTTTCTGCTGCTGCCGATCGGCTTGCTCTTGCGTATGGCATTGAATGCGATCGACGGGATGCTTGCCCGTGAGTTCGCTCAGTCTTCGACCCTCGGTGCTTACCTCAATGAGCTGTGCGATATGGTATCCGACGCGGCGCTCTACCTGCCCTTTGCCTTGCTACCCGATCAGAGCCCTGCCCTGACCATCCTCGTCATCCTTCTCGCGAATCTCGCGGAGATGGCAGGCGTACTCCGGATCCCGCCGACGAGCACGCGTCGTAACGACGGGCCGATGGGCAAGAGCGACCGCGCACTGGTTTTCGGCGTGCTGGGGCTTCTCGTCGGTATGGGCGTCGCTGCCGCGCCGTGGTTGTCCTGGGTGTTGGCGATCGTGGCCCTGCTGCTGGTCAGCACCGTCGCGAACCGGGTCAGGCGAGGCATCGCCGACGACGGCGACCGGTTGCGCGGTTAAGTGATACACGTGGAGAAGACTGGCATGCGCGTCGCCCAGGAAAAGCATTTCATCACCCACGACGGCAGCACGCTGTTCTACCGCTACTGGCCGCCGGCCGCGTCGCAGACGACCGAGCCGCGGGCCGTCGTGCTGTTGCACCGTGGTCACGAGCACTCGGGGCGCCTCCAGCATGTCGTGGACGAACTCGCGCTCGCTGAGGTCGCGATGTTCGCCTGGGATGCGCGCGGTCACGGTCGCTCGCCCGGGCCGCGTGGCGACAGCCCGAGCTTTGCCGCCCTCGTCAGGGACGTCGACTGTTTCGTCCGCCACATCGGCAACACCCACGGCATCGCAGTCACCAACCTTGCGATCATTGGCCAGAGCGTTGGCGCCGTCCTGGCGGCGACCTGGGTGCACGATTTCGCACCCCGGATCCGCTGCCTGGTGCTGACCGCCCCGGCTTTCAAGGTGAAGCTTTATGTTCCACTGGCGCGCCCAGGGCTGGCATTGATCAGGCGGCTGTTCGGCAACTTCTTCATCACCTCGTACGTGAAGGCGAAGTTCCTGACACACGATCCCGAACGCGTCCGTTCGTATGACGAGGACCCACTGGTCACCCGGTCCATCTCGGCACGCGTGCTGCTAGGCCTCTATGACGCCGCCGACCGGGTGGTCGCGGACGCCCAGGCAATTCGCCTGCCGCTGCAACTGCTGATTTCGGAGAAGGACTGGGTCGTCCAGCGCAAGCCGCAGGATGATTTCTTCGAGCGTCTGGGCTCGCCGATAAAGGAGCGTCACGTCCTTCCCGGGTTTCTCCACGACACGCTCGGCGAGCGCGATCGAAAGCTCGCGATCGACACGATTCGCGGCTTCATCGAACGGATGTTCCGCGCTCCGCCGCCGAGGGAATCGCTGCTGCAGGCGCACCGCAGCGGCTATACACGTGACGAGGAGGTTCGTCTCCGCGAGCCGCTGCCGACCGTCTCGCTGCGCCGGGTCAACTTCGCGCTGACCCGCCTGAGCATGCGCACCCTGGGCCGTCTGTCCGAAGGCATCCGAACTGGTTTGGCCACGGGATTCGATTCCGGCAGCAGCCTCGACCATGTGTACCGCAATGAGGCGCGCGGCGCATTTCTCATCGGCAAGCTGATCGACCGAGGCTACCTCGATGCGATCGGCTGGCGCGGGATTCGCGTGCGCCGGCTACACCTCATGCAGGCGATCGTCCGCGCGGCGAAGGAACTCCGGACTACCGGGCTGGCGCTGTGCGTTGCCGACATCGCTGCCGGCTACGGACGCTACGTGCTCGACGCGGTGGATCAACTGCCGGAACGGCCGACATCGATCGTGCTGCGCGACTACAGCGAGCTGAACGTGGCGCACGGGCGGGCCCTGATCGCCGAGAGGCAACTTGGCGACGTCGCGCGCTTCGAAACCGGCGACGCCTTCGACGAAGAGGCGTTGGCCGCGTTGACTCCGAAACCGACCCTGGCGATCGTCTCCGGTCTCTACGAGCTGTTCTCCGACAACGAACTGGTGGCGCGGTCGCTCCGGGGCCTGGCGCGAGCTGTCGACACGGGGGGTTACCTGATCTATACGGGCCAGCCATGGCACCCGCAAATCGAAATGATCGCCCGCACACTGACCAGCCACCGTCAGCAGCAGGCCTGGGTGATGCGTCGCCGCACACAGGCCGAACTCGACGAGCTGGTCGGCGTCGCGGGATTCGTGAAGATCGACGAGTGGATCGACGACTGGGGAATGTTCACGGTCTCACTGGCGCACCGGGCCTGACTTTGCGTGGCGCCGATCAGGCGATTGCCAGTGTGAGTGAAGCCCGCCCCTGGCGACGGGCGATCGTCTGGTTGCTCGTCCTCGGGCCGTTCTTCTTCGCCAGCTATGGCTTCGCGACCTGGGTGACAGCCCAGCGCTCGGACGTCGGATTCATCGTCTTCGCCTGGGAGCGGCAGATTCCGCTGCTGCCCTGGACGATCGTGCCCTACTGGCTGGTCGACCTGCTCTATGGCCTGTCGCTGCTGCTCTGTGCGACACGGCGTCAACTCGACACGCATGCCGCGCGCCTGCTCGTAACACAGTTGCTCGCTGTCAGCGCGTTTCTCGTCTTTCCGCTGCGTTGCACTTTCCAGCGCGGCGACGTGCAAGGCAGCTTTGGCTGGATGTTCGACGTACTGATGAGCTTCGACCAACCCTACAACCAGGCGCCATCGCTCCACATTGCCCTGCTCGTGGTTCTGCTCGAACCGTACCTGCGGGCCGTCCCAAGGGCGTGGCATACCTTGGTCTATGCTGCCGCCTTGCTGATCGGCGTATCGGTACTGACGACCTGGCAACACCACTTCGTCGACATCCCGACGGGCTTTTGGTTGGGCTGCTTCGCGGTCTGGCTGTTCCCGACCGACCGGCCCCCGCCGCTGTGGCGCGCCATACTGACGAGCAGCCGTAAGCGCCGCCGGCTCGCCGCCGGCTACGCCGCCGGGTCACTGGGTATCGGCCTGCTCGCGACGAGCGCCGGCGGCGCCTGGCTGTGGCTGCTCTGGGCAGCGGGCGCGCTGGCTCTGGTAGCGCTGATCTATCTGGTTCTCGACGCCGAAGCGTTCGAGAAGCGGGCTGACGGGTCGATGCCAGGCGCGGTGCGCTGCCTGCTCGGACCCTATCTGCTCGCTGCCTGGCTGAACTCGCGCTGGTGGACGCGCCGGCTCCCCGCAGCAAGTCCCGTGTCCGCCGGGATCCTCCTCGGACGGCTACCCGGCGAGGCCGAGCTGCGCCGCCACGGCGTGGTGGCGATTGTCGACCTCTGCGCCGAATTACCCTGCCCAACGCCCGGCGTACGGCACACGGTGGTGCCGCTGCTCGATTTGGTCCCGCCGGGCCTGGCGCAGCTCGAACGGGCATCGGCAGCCATCGACGATGCCCGCCAGATCGGCCAGGTCCTCGTCTGTTGTGCGCTGGGTTTCGCCCGCAGTGCGCTGGCGGTCGCTGCCTGGCTGCTGCGCACGGGTGCTGCCAACTCACCGGCCGAAGCGGTCGCGCAAGTACAGCGGGCACGGCCGTCGGTAGTTCTTGGCCGCGACGAGATCGATCTCCTCAGCCGATGGCAGGAACACCGACTCCCGGCGTCACAGTTTTCTGCAGCGGATGGCCAACCACCCTCCGTCGGTGCTGGACGTGAGCACTGAGGCCTGGCGACTGGTCGCCGGCATCGCCGCGGTACTGACTCTGGCCTCATTGTCCGGACAGGTGCTCAGGATCGTCGTCGCCAGAAGCGAGCCGCATGCGTTGATCGACAACCTGAACAAGCGAATCAATTCCTGGTGGGTGATCGCCATCATCGTCGGCCTGGCCCTGCTCGGTGGAAGCGGCGGCGTGACGCTGTTGTTTGCCCTGGCGTCGCTGGCGGCGCTGCGTGAGTTTGTCACCACAGAAGTACCGGCGAGATGCCCGCGCGCGCTCTTGCTGAGCGCTTGCCTGATCATCGTGCCCTTGCAATACCTGCTGGTCTGGCACGGAAGTTACCTGGCCTACACGACCTTCATCCCGTCGCTTGTCTTCGTCGGGCTGCCGCTGCTCGGGCAGCTATCGGGGAATGCCGAAGAGTTCCTGAGCCGCACCCGTACGCTGCGGCATGGACTCCTCCTCTGCGTGTTTTGCGTGTCACACGTTCCCGCCTTGCTCACGCTGCACGTCGGTGGCGATCCAGCGCGCGCCGGCTGGCTACTGGTCTTCCTGCTGCTCATCGCGCAGATCAGCGATGTGCTCCAATACCTGTGGGGAAAGCTCGCCGGTCAGTACCCGATCGCGCCGAAACTGTCACCTTCGAAAACTGTCGAGGGAACGGTCGGCGGCATCGCGAGCGCCAGCATGCTCGGCGCCGGACTGTCTTCGCTGACGCCCTTCACGACGGTGGAGGCCGCTCTGATCTCGCTGCTCATCACGCTGCTCGGCTTCGCCGGCGGGCTGGCGATGTCGGCGGTCAAACGCCGCCGTGGCATCAAGGACTGGGGCAAGCTGATTCCCGGCCATGGCGGCGTGCTTGACCGGCTCGACTCGCTGATCCTGCCGGCACCGGTCTTCTACTACGTGCTTCGCTATGGCTGGGCCGACTGACCCGACATGCCTACCGGCGCTGCCGCCGACCGAGCAGCCACCCAAGCAGCAGGCCGAGCAAGGCAGCACCACCACCCGCGTACCAGATGGCCGCCTTCGCTTCGGCAAGCAGCGAATTGGTGAACACGTTCGACGAGAGGTGCATCGACACCACTTTCCACTGGCCGTCGATCTTCGCCGACGTCGAGGTCCAGTTGGAGCTCAAACGGAATGGCCCCCTGGCAACCGGAAAGAATTCGTCTTCCATCGTCCCGTCGGCGACCGCGACCTCGCCATTGCCGAAAAAACGCGCGTGGTCACCCAGCTTGGCGGTGGTCACGTAGCGGTCCAGGATGCGCTGCTCGCCTTTGACCATCCGCTGATAGTAGGCCCGGATCTCGTCATGCCCGCGCGAGACCTCGCCATTGAGCCAGGTGACAGTCGCCTGCGGATGCATCTGGGCGACCATTCGATCGACATCCTGGGCGTTGATGCTGGCTTCCATCTCCCGGAAAAGCTTGATCAAAGCCTGACGGTCGGCAGCGTAGGGGTCTGCGTCGGCGGCAAGAGCGAGGGCCGGCGCCAGGAAAACGAAGAAGAGGAAGAAGGGGCACAGCAGCTTGCGTATCGACCACATGGGATCTCCATTCATCCAGCACCGGCGAAAGCCGGATTCTAGCCTGCCATGGCGCCGATGAATACCGTGGCGAGGGAGGGAAATCATTGGCGAGTTGCCCGCCAGCGGACCTAGCCCCCCGCCACTCGGGATGGCGAAGCTTCGGTCTGGCGTCTTCTGACCGTCTCGAAAAGGCACACCGCCGCTGCCGCAGCGACGTTCAGCGACTCGCTCGGCCCCGGCATCGGAATCCGTACCTGCAGGCGGGTCAAGGCCGCCACCGCTGGCCTGACGCCGAGCCCCTCGCTTCCGAAGACCCAGGCCACGGGCCCCGCGAGATCCGCGCCGTAGAGGCTCGTCGATGCGCCGAGGAGCGTTGCCACGGGCTGCCCGCGATAGGCGGACAGAAAGGCCGGCAGATCACAGTGTTCGAGAACGTCGAGCTGGAAGTGTGCGCCCATCGCTGCGCGCAGCGTCTTCGGTGCCCAGGCCTGCGCGCAATCCGGCGACAGCAGAATCTGGCGAAAGCCGGCCGCCGCCGCACTGCGCAGAATCGAACCGACATTGCCCGGATCCTGAACACCGTCGAGCACGACGGTGTCCGCCTGCATGTCCGGTGCGGGTCCCTGCAGCGGCCGCGGACGGTCGATGATCGCCATGATGCCGCTTGGCGTCTCGACCACCGCCAGTTCGGCGAACAGGACATCGCCAAGGACCGTTATCGTCACACCGACCTGGCCGCTCTCCAGGTAGCTGGCGATTTCCGGCCGGCCGGTACCACTGTCACTGACGACGATCTCGATGGGAATCCCGCAATGCCGGCTATAGGCATCGATCAGGTGCATGCCGTCGAGGACGGCCAGGCCGGTCCGGCGCCGCTCCCTGCCACTCTGCAAGAGCTTCTTGAGTACTTTGTAGTGCGGATTGTCGCGCGAGACGATCCGTCTCATCGTTGCAACAGACGGGCCACCGGTGCGTAACTCCGGCGATGGTGCGGACTCACACCGTGCTCTTCGAGCGCCCGCAGGTGAAACGCCGTCGGATAACCCATGTGCCGATCGAATCCATACTGCGGATACGTCGCGTGCAGTTCGCGCATGCCCGCGTCGCGACTCGTCTTGGCCAGGATCGATGCGGCGGCAATGCTGGCGATCCTGCCGTCACCGCCGACGATGGCCTCGGCGCTGCAGGGCAGTTGCGGGCAGTGCTGGCCGTCAACGAGCGCATGCACCGGCCAGGCGCCATGTCCGCCAGCGAGGGCTGCGACGGCGCGCTGCATGGCCAGCAAGCTGGCCTGCAGGATGTTGATCCGGTCGATCTCCTCGACGCTCGCTGCCGCCACAGCCCAGGCCAGTGCCCGGGCACGGATCGCCTCGGCCAAGACCTCGCGCCGCCGGGCGGAAAGCTTCTTGGAATCGTTGAGGCCGGCGATCGGCCGCGACGGATCGAGAATCACCGCGGCGGCCACGACGGGTCCGGCCAGCGGACCGCGACCGGCTTCGTCGATCCCGCAGACCAGACCTTCAGGCGTTAACAGCGACACTGGCGGAGACTGTCGACGAGAGTTGGCCGAGAACCGCCGCCGCCGCTTTCTCGGCGGCATTCTGCCGCAGCTTGAGGTGCATCTCGCGGAACACTGCCCGGAGTCGTTCGCACACCGCTTTGTCGGCGTAGAGGTTGAGAACTGCCTGGGCGATGTTCTCGGGCGTCGCGTCATCCTGGATGAATTCCGGAACGACAAAGCGCCCGCAGAGAATATTCGGCAGGCTGTAGTAGGGGAGATAGCCGCCGATGCGTTGCATCAGCCAATAAGAAACCGGCGACATCTTGTATACCATGACCATCGGCCGCTTGAGCAGCGCCGCCTCGAGCGTCGCGGTCCCGCTTGCCACGAGCACGACATCGGCAACCATCATCGCCTGATGTGCGTGGCCGAACAGCAAGCGAATCGGCAGCTCAGGCACCTCGCACCGATGCAGCGCCGCCTCGAACAACAGGCGCGTCTCACGCGTCGCCATCGGCGCGAGAAAAACGGCGTCCGGGATCGCCTGATGAATCCGGCGGGCCGTCTCGATGAAGGCATCGGCCATGTACTTGAGTTCACCCTGGCGACTTCCCGGCAACAGTGCAAAAACCGGCTCCTGCGGCGACAGGCCAAGCAGCGCCCGGGCATCGTCGCGCCCATCCGCGAGCGGCAACATGTCAGCCAGCGGATGGCCGACGTAGCTCACCGGAATGCCGTGCCGCTCGTATAGCGCCGGCTCGAAGGGAAAGAGGGCGAGAACGCGCGAAGCGGCAGCGCCGATCTTGTGGATGCGTCCACCCCGCCACGCCCATATCGATGGGCTGACGTAATGGATGGTGGAGATGCCGCGCTTCCTGAGCGTCTTCTCGAGACTCAGATTGAAATCCGGCGCGTCGACCCCGATGAACACGTCGGGCGGATCGGCAAGCAGCCGGCGCGACAGTTGGCGGCGGATGGCGGCGATTTCGCGAAAGCGGCCGAGAACCTCGGCATAGCCGCGGACCGCCAGGGTCTCGAGCGGGTACCAGGCATCGAAACCCATGCCAAGCATTTTCGGACCACCCACACCAAAAAAAACGGCGTTCGGCAGCTTCGCCCTGAGCGCCTGGATCAGCTGGCTGGCCAGGAGGTCGCCCGATGCCTCCCCGGCAACCAGGGCGATCCGGACGGCCAAAGCCGTCATCGGATGATGCCGCGCTTCGACACTGCCAGGAAATCGATGAGCGGCTGAATCTCCGGATGCGTAGCGACCTCCTGCTCGAGCTTGGCACGGGCCTCCTCGAGCATCAGGCCCGACTTGTAGAGCGTGCGGTAGGCCCGCTTGAGCGCGAGCAGCGCCTGCGGAGAGAAGCCGCGGCGTTTCAGTCCCTCAGCGTTGATTCCATAGGGACCGGCAGTGTTTCCGGCGGCCATCACGTACGGGGGAATATCCTGCAAGACCACCGTCCCGGCAGCGGTCATGGTGTGAGTCCCGATGCGACAGAACTGGTGCACCCCGGTGAAGCCACCCAGGATCGCCCAGTCGTCAACGTGAACGTGACCGGCCAATTGCGCGTTGTTGGCAAACACCGTGCGGTTGCCAATCTGGCAATCATGCGCGATATGCACATACGCCATGATCCAGTTGTCGTCGCCGATGCGCGTGGTTCCAGCATCCTGCGCGGTGCCGATGTTGAAGGTGCAGAACTCGCGAATGGTGTTGCGGTCACCGATATCGAGGCGGGTCGGCTCACCACCGTACTTCTTGTCCTGCGGCGCCTCGCCGAGCGAACAGAACTGAAAGATCCGGTTATCGCAACCAATCCGGGTGCGTCCGGTGATCACCACATGCGGACCGATCGTTGTGTTGTCCCCGATCTCCACATGCTCGCCGATGATCGAATAGGCACCGACCTGAACACTCGCGCCGAGCTGCGCGCCCGAATGGATGATTGCACTCTGATGAATCATGGCCGCAGCACCCCGAAATTCAGCCGATGTTGCTCTTGGCGCACATCATGTCGGCTTCGGCTACGGTCTCGCCATCGACCGAGGCGACCGTCGCGAACTTCCAGATATTGCGAAACTGGCGCTGGATCCGGACATGCAGGTGCAACTGATCGCCTGCAGTCACCGTCTTCTTGAAGCGTGCCTTGTCGATTCCGACGAAGTAGAACAGCGAAGTGGGGTCAGGCTTTTCGCCAAGCGTCCTGAACGCGAGGATCCCGCAAGCCTGTGCCAGCGCCTCCATGATCAACACGCCCGGCATCACCGGGTGATGCGGGAAATGTCCGACGAAGAAGGGCTCGTTGATCGTCACATTCTTGTAGGCATGGATGGCCTTCCCCGGCTCGCAATCGACTACCCTGTCTACCAGGAGGAAGGGGTAGCGATGGGGCAGATGCTCCAGGACTTCGTGGATATCCATTGCGTTCAAGCTGTTGTCTCCATACGTTCGAGTTTCTTGTCGGGTTCGGCAACGCGCCCTGCCAGCTTCGTCTGGCGATCGGCCCGTTCCGACTGACACCGGTACCGGCCACGACATGCGAGTCGGCGCCTCAAGGCAATTGGCCGGCGACGACCGCTACACCACAACCGGTGAGTCGGTATCGTGACACATGCGATCCGGGGGATCTGGCGACGGCTTACTTAGCGTCCTTGGAGTCGGAAAGCGCTTTGACGACCTTGTCGGTGATGTCCAATCTCGGGCTGACCCAGACGACATCCTGAACGATCAGATCGTACTTCTCGCTCTCGGCGAGTTGCTTGATCGCTTTGTTGGCCTTCTCGATGATCGCCGCGTTCTCTTCGTTCTGGCGCAGATTCAGGTCCTCGCGAAACTCGCGCTGCTTGCGCTGAAACTCCCGCGACAACTCGGCGAGGTCCTTCTCCTTGGCGCGGCGATCCGCCTCGGCCATCGTCAGGCCACTTTTCTCGAGCGTTTCCTGCAAACCCTGAACCTGCTTGGCGAGACGCTGCAAATCCTGGTCGCGTTTGGCGAATTCCTGCTCTATCTTCTTGGCAGCGCGTACGGCCGCCGGCGCATCGCGAAACAGACGTTGGGTGTTGACGTACCCGATCTTCAGTGGTTCTACCGCCGACGCGTAAGACAGCTGCAGCGAGCCTATCAACGCCACCAGCAGCGCGGCAATCGTCTTCTTCAAGCTAATTCTCCTGAATCAAAAGGTGGTACCCAACTGGAACTGAAACTTCTGAAGTTTATCATTACTTTGCTCGTTGAGCGGCTGACCGTAGCTGAACTTCAATGGTCCCAGCGGCGAAATCCAGGCCGCCGCCAGGCCTGCCGAGTAGCGCAAGCCTTCCTTGGAGTAGGTATACGACGGCACGGCGTTGTTGTCGGTGAAGACGTTGCCGGCGTCGAAGAACGGGCCGATACGAAACGCCTTGTCCATCCCGGGAATCGGCATCAGGATTTCGGCATTGAACACGGCCTTGCGCGTACCGCCGAGTCGCGTATCCGGATTCGTGATCTCCACCGGGCCGAGACTGGCAGTGTCGTAACCACGCACCGAATTGACACCACCGGCGAAGAAGTTCTTGTAGAACGGCAAGGTCTGACCCTGCAAACCATTCGCATACCCGAACTCGGCATTGAGCATCAGAACCACGTCCTTGGCGAGCGAAAAGAACTGTTGATTCTGGTAGGTCAGTCGGTAAAACGTCAGATCCGCACCCGGGATCGCCCACTCCAGGCCTGCCCGCTGGATGCCGCCACTGGTCGTGTAGATCGAACTGTTCCGGGTATCCCTCGTCCACCCGACGGTGGCCGGCACGGTGATGTTCGAGTCGCCGTGCTCGGCCTGGAACTTGATGTACTGGACCGGTGTGACTCCCGGTGTGATCGGAGTGATGTCGATCGTCGTCTGATCGACCGCGAGTCCAACGCTGAGGGTGTCCTTCTCGTCAATCGGGAAACCAAAGCGGATTCCACCGCCCGTTGAGTGTGACTGGAACGCGTAGCCGAGCGAGGTCGGATTGAGCTTGCGGTCGTAGAGGTCGAAGCCCTGGCTGATGCCGTCAACGGTGAAATAGGGGTTGGTATAGTTGATCCCGAGGGTACGGTTCAACTTGCCCGTATTGACCTGCAGGGACAGAAACTTGCCGCTGCCGAAGATGTTGGACTGCGAAATGGAGCCCGAAAGGATGACTTTCTCCGCACTCGAGTAGCCGGCACCAATCGAGATGTTACCGGTCGATTTTTCGGTCACGTTGACATTGACATCGACCAGATCGATGGTTCCAGGAACCGGCGGGGTCTCCACGTTCACCTCGGCAAAGTAGCCGGTGCGGTCGATCCGCTCGCGTGAAGCCGAGACGCGCTCGGCGTCGTACCAGGCGCCTTCCATCTGGCGCATCTCCTGACGAATGACTTCGTCACGCGTCTTGGTGTTGCCGGTGATGTTGACCCGCCGAACGTAAGCTCGCTTGCCAGGATCGACGAAGATCGTGAAGGCCACCTGACGCTTTTCCTTGTCGAGTTCCGGGGCGGCATTGACGTTGGCGAACGCGTAACCCTGGGCACCCAGCTTGTCGGCGATGGCCTTCGTGCTCTCGTTGAGCTTCTCGCGCGAGAAAACGTCGCCCGCCTTGATCTTGACAGCCTTCCTGAACTCCTCCTCGGACAGAATCAGTTCACCTGCCAGCTTCACCGACGAAACCATGAAGCGTTCGCCCTCGTTGATACTGACCGTGATGTAGATGTCCTTCTTGTCGGGGCTGATCGACACCTGCGTCGATTCGACACTGAACTCGAGATAGCCGCGATCCAGGTAGTACGAGCGCAGCGTTTCCAGGTCGGCCGAGAGCTTCTGCTTCGAATACTGGTCACTCTTGGTATACCAGCTGATCCAGTTGGGCGTGCGAAGCTGCATCACGCCAACCAGTTCCTTTTCCTTGAATGCCTGCGCGCCGACGATATTGATCTGCTTGATCCGCGCCGCCTCGCCTTCGTCGATGTTGAAGTTGATCGCCACACGGTTACGATCGAGCGGCGTGATCGTCGTGGTAATCGCCACCGCGTACCGTCCGCGCGCCAGATACTGGCGCTTCAACTCCTGCTCCGCCTTCTCGAGCGTAGCGCGGTCGAAGGTGCGCGACGCCGCGATGCCCACTTCCTTGAGCCCCTTGAGCAACTGGTCCTTGTCGAACTCCTTGAGGCCGACAAAGTCGATCTGTGCTATCGCCGGACGTTCCTCGAGCACGACGATCAGCACGCTGCCGTCGACTTCGATCCGGACATCCTTGAAGAAACCGGTGGCAAAGAGCGCCTTGATGGCCTGTGCCGCCTTCTCGTCAGTCATCGTCTCGCCGACCTTGACCGGAAGGTAACTGAAAACCGTGCCGGCCTCGACGCGTTGAATACCTTCGACGCGGATGTCCTTGACGGTGAACGGCTCCATGGCCGTCGCGCCACAGGCAAAAAGGGTGGCCAGCAGACCTGCGAGCAGGTTTTTCTTCATATCCTCAGCCGGAAAACAATCGATTGATGTCGTTGTAGAAGGCAAACGCCATGAGCATGAGCAGGAGAGCCAGGCCGATCTGCTGGCCAATTTCCATCGCCTTTTCGGAAACCGGGCCGCGCTTGATGATTTCGGCCAGATAATACAACAAATGCCCCCCATCCAGAATCGGGATCGGCAGCAGATTGAGAACACCCAGGCTGATGCTGACCAGGGCGAGAAACTTGAGGTAGTAGTCGATCCCCAGCCTTGCCGACTGGCCGGCGTAGTCGGCAATGGTCACCGGCCCGCTGATGTTCCGCCACGAGACTTCGCCGGTGATCATCTTGCCGATCATCAGCAGCGTGAACGTCGACTTGTCCCAGGTTTCCGCGACCGCCTTGCCCAGGGCCGAAAACGGCCCATAGCTGACGGTAACCACCAGCTCCGCCCGCGACAACCCGCCGTCACTGACCGCCGCACCGATTCGGCCGATCTCTCGACCGCGCTCGTCCACAGCCATTGGCGTCACCGTCGTCAGAATCCGCTCGCCGCCACGCAGAACGTCCAGGACAAGGGCCTTCCCGGGCGATTGACGGACGCTGTGTACGACATCGGCCCAACTGCCGATAGGCTGATCGTCAATGGCCAGAATCTCGTCCCCGGGCTGCAGATCGGCAGCGGCCGCGGCGCTGTTCGCGTTCACCTTGCCCAGAATGGGGGGCAAGCGTGGCCGGAACAGGGCAAGTCCGAGCCGGTCCAGCGCATCGCCCTCCCACCCGGCGAGCCGGACCGACGACACATCAAGGCGGCGGATTGCTATCTCGTGGTGTGGGTTGACCACCTCGAGGTCAACCTCGTCGCGCTCCGCGGCCCGCTGCAGCACAACCCAGCGCATCTCCTGCCAGGTCTGAACCGCCTCGCCAGCCACCTTGAGCACCAGCTCGCCATTCTCCAGCCCCGCGGCGGCGGCAGGACTCGCCGCGACCGGCACGCCGAGAATGGGCTTGAACTCCTCGGTACCGTGCCAGAACAGCCCCCAGTAGACGACGATGGCCAGCAGGAAATTGGCCAGCGGTCCGGCTGCGACGATCGCCATCCGGCGCTGGACTGGCTGCCGGTTGAAGCTGCGAGCCAAGTCGCTCGCCGGTACCTCGCCCTCACGCTCGTCGAGCATCTTGACGTAACCGCCTAGCGGAAAAGCGCCGATCGCCCACTCGGTGTCATCCTTGCCGAACCGCTTGGCCCAGAGCGGCCGGCCAAAGCCGACCGAAAAGCGCAAGACCTTGACGCCCACCCAACGCGCGGCCAGATAGTGACCGAACTCGTGGACGACAACCAGAACCCCCAGCACGACGGCAAATGCGGCGAGGTAATAGAGAAAATTGCTCACTGCCGCGCCACCTGCACAAGCCACTGCTCGGCGGCCTCGCGGGCCAGCCGGTCTGCCGTCAGGACCTCGGACAACGAGCCGAGCGCCTTGCCCGCCGGCAGGCCGTCCATGACGCCGGCAATGACGCGGGGAATCGCCGGGAAGCCGATTCTGCCGTCGAGAAAAGCCTGTACGGCAACTTCGTTGGCGGCATTCAGCGTCGTCGGTGCGCTGCCACCGTCACGCAGCGCCCGATACGCCAAAGCCAGGCACGGAAGGCGGCCGAGGTCCGGCCGTTCGAAATGCAGTGACCCGATCGTGCACAGATCCAGAGGCGCGACCCCGGCGGCAATCCGCCGCGGATAGGCGAGAGCATGCGCAATCGGCGTACGCATGTCCGGGTTGCCGAGTTCGGCGATCACCGAGCCATCGGCGTACTGAACGAGCGAGTGAATGACGCTCTCCGGGTGGATGACCACCTGAATTCGCTCGGCGGGAATGTTGAACAGCCAGTGTGCCTCGATGACTTCGAGCCCCTTGTTCATCATGGTCGACGAATCGACCGAGATTTTTCGGCCCATGACCCAGTTGGGGTGGGCGCAGGCCTGTTCGGGGGTGACCGACTCGAGATCGGCCGGCGCCATGGTGCGAAACGGACCGCCAGAGGCGGTGAGAAACAAGCCAAGCACGCCGCTTTCGGCCGGATCCCCGGAGTAGCCGCTTGGCAGCGATTGAAAGATGGCGTTGTGTTCGCTGTCGATCGGCAACAGCGTCGCCCCATTCTCGCGCACGGCGCGCATGAAAACCGAGCCGGCCATGACCAGCGCTTCCTTGTTCGCCAGCAGAATCTTCTTGCCGGCCACGGCAGCAGCCAGAGTGGGCGGCAAGCCCGCCGCGCCGACGATCGCCGCCATCACCGAATCGACCTCCGGTAGTTGTGCCATACGCACCAGCGCCTCGGCGCCGTGCGTCACCTCGGTCGGGCATCCGGCGCCCGCCAAGCGCGCGGCGAGATCGGCAGCCAAGCGGGCGTCGCCGACGACGGCATGCTGCGGCTGGAACTCGACGCACTGCTCGAAGAGGCGATCCACCTGTCGATGCGCGCAGAGAGCGACGACGCGATAACGATGCCGGTGCCGGCGAACGACATCGAGCGTACTGACTCCGATCGAGCCGGTGGACCCCAGGATGGTGAGTTGCTGCACAGCCGCGGGGCAAGACATCAGCGTAGCGTCAGCAGCCAGACCAGAGCCACCAGCGGCAGCGTCGATGTCAGACTGTCGATGCGGTCAAGGACGCCACCATGCCCCGGCAACACGTTGCTGCTGTCCTTGAGCCCCGCTTGACGCTTGAGCAGCGACTCAAACAGATCGCCGAGGATGCTGATCGCTGTCAGCACGACAAGAATCACCAGCAGCAACACAAGGTTGCCGGACAACGCCGCAGGCAGCTTCGACGACAGGAAAAATCCGTAGATCAGGACCATCACACCGCCGCCGACGGCGCCCTCCCAGGTCTTGCCGGGGCTGATGGCGGGGGCCAGTTTGTGCTTGCCGAGGCTGCGGCCGGCGAAATAGGCGCCAATGTCGGCCAGCCAGACGACGGTCATGATGGCCAGCAAGGCCAGCGGACCGGCCTGCCGGAGTTGCACCAACGCCAGCCAGGCCGGCAGGATCAGCACGACGCCGGTCGCCAGGCCGAGAGCAGGGTTGGACAGGGGCCAGCGGCGGTTGAGCCAGAGCGGCACCACGACCAGCCAGAAACCAGCAGCTGGCAGGTACAGCCAGGCACCAAGATGCCATGCCTCCTCCACGAAACCCTCGGCAAGACCAAGGGCGGCCGGCTGCACGGCAGCAAGGACTCCGCAAACCGCGGCGAGCAGCGCGCCGAGCAGAATCCGCGTCGGCGCTCCCAGTTGCATCAACGCGCCCCACTCCCACGCGGCGACGGCAGCCACCGCCGTGACGAACATCAACCAGCCGATCGGGGGGAGGAAAAAGAGCGCGCAGAAGAAGGCGGCAAACAGAACGGCCGCGGTGATCACCCGCGTCCTAAGCATCTAGGCGCGTGCCGGTCGGTGGTGACGCCACTGGCGAAGTCGCCGTCACCTGTTCGCTGGTCCGCCCGAAACGCCGTTCGCGTTGCTGATACGACTGCAAGGCCGCATCAAAAGCTTTCGAGTCGAACTCGGGCCACAGGACGTCGGTGAAGTAGATCTCTGAATAGGCGAGCTGCCAAAGCAGGAAGTTGCTGATCCGCTGCTCCCCGCCGGTGCGGATGAAGAGATCCGGCTCAGGCGCATAGTGCATCGCCAAGTGCGGGGCGAGATCGCTCTCGGTCAGCTCGCCACGCCTTTCCGGTTCGCTGGTCAACAGGCGGTTTACCGCCTGCAGGATGTCCCAGCGTCCACCGTAGTTCGCTGCAACCGTCAGGACCAATCGCGTGTTGGTAGCCGTCCGTTGCTCGGACACGTCGATAAGTGCCCGCAGGTCAGGCTCGAAACGTGACAGATCGCCAATGACCCGCAGGCGAACGCCGTTACGATCGAGCTTGGTGACTTCTTCCCTGAGAGCGCGCACGAAGAGTTGCATGAGCAGGGAAACCTCTTCTTCGGGGCGACGCCAGTTCTCCGAACTGAACGCAAACAGCGTCAGGTACTCGATGCCTCGCTCCAGACAGGCCCGGACTGTTGCCCGCACGGTTTCGACACCACGGCGATGTCCGGCAAAGCGCGGCAACAAGCGTTTCCTGGCCCAGCGTCCGTTACCGTCCATGATGATCGCGACGTGCCGCGGCACCACCGATGTCGCGGGAATATCGCGAGTTGAACTGGCAAAGCGCGCCATGGTGATATCTCTTCGGACGGCGGCTAGATGGCCATCAACTCGGTTTCCTTGTGGCTGAGCTGCTTGTCGATTTCCACTACGTAGCGGTCAGTGAGCTTCTGGATTTCGTCCTGGGCGCGATGCTCTTCATCCTCCGAACACGCCTTGTTCTTCAACATTTCCTTGAGCGTCGCGTTGGCATCCCGCCGGAGATTGCGCACCGCCACCTTGGCGCCTTCGGCTTCCGCTCTTACCACCTTGATCAGATCGCGGCGCCTCGCCTCGGTCAGGGGTGGCATCGGCACACGAATCAACTCCCCCTGTGAAGCAGGGTTGAGGCCCAGATCACAGTCACGAATGGCCTTCTCGACCTTCCCTGCCATTCCCTTTTCCCAGGGTTGAACGCCAAGGGTGCGGGCATCGATCAGGGTCACGTTGGCCACCGTATTGATGGGTACCAGCGACCCGTAGTACTCGACCTGCACATGGTCGAGCAGACCCGTGTGAGCGCGACCCGTTCGCACTTTCGCCAAATCCGTCCTGAGGGCCTCAAGGGACTTTTCCATTTTCCGCTCAGTGGTCTTCTTCAAATCTGCTAGGGACATGTCGATCTCCGTCAGCAAGACACCAGAGTGCCTTCATTCTCGCCCATCGTGACCCGCTTCAACGCGCCCTGCTTGAAGATGGAGAAGACGTTGATTGGCAACTTCTGATCACGACACAGGGCAAAGGCAGTGGCGTCCATTATCGCCAGGTTCTGGGCGATCACCTCGTCGAAGGTGATCCGGTCGTAGCGCACGGCATGCGGATCCTTCTTGGGATCGGCGGAGTAGATACCGTCGACCTTGGTCGCCTTGAGAACGATTTCAGCACCGATCTCGGCACCGCGCAAGGCGGCGGCCGTATCGGTCGTAAAGAACGGGTTGCCGGTGCCGGCAGCAAAGATGACCGTCCGCCCCTGCTCCAGGTAGCGGATGGCTTTGCCGCGTATGTACGGCTCGACGACCTGTTCGATGTTGAGGGCCGACTGCACGCGAGAAACCATTCCGGCAGCCCGCATTGCATCATGCAACGCCAGCCCGTTCATCACCGTCGCCAGCATGCCGATGTAGTCGGCCTGCGCGCGATCCATGCCGGTCGCGGCAGGCGCAACACCCCGAAAGATGTTGCCGCCGCCAATGACGACGCCAACCTGGACACCCATATCGACAACCACCTTGATCTCGTCGACGATTCCCGAGATGGTCTGCCGGTTGATTCCGTAGGCGTCGCCCCCCATCAGGGCTTCACCGGAGAGCTTGAGCAGAATGCGTTTGTATCGGGGTGCGTTCGCGCACATCGGCGTCGGGCTCCTTGGCTTGGGCGTGGGACAGTTCTCGATCTCGGTTGTCGCTCGTTGACTACTTCTGCGCTGCAGCCGCCGCCTGCGCAGCCACCTCGGCGGCGAAGTCGTTCGACCGCTTCGCGATGCCTTCGCCAACGACGAAGAGCGTGAAACCGGCTACTGACGCCGCTTTGCTCTTGAGCAACTGGGCAATGGTCTGCTTGCCGTCTTCCGCCTTGACGAAGACCTGACCAAGCAGCGTCACTTCGTTGAGGAACTTCTGTACCGAGCCTTCGACGATCTTCTCGATCATTGCCTCCGGCTTGCCGGCTTCCCTGGCCTTCTCCGTGGCAACGCGGCGTTCGCTGTCGATCAGTTCGGCGGCCACACCCGAGGCATCCAGCGCCTTTGGCTTGGTCGCCGCAACATGCATGGCAAGATCGCGTCCCAGTTGATCATCGCCGCCAGAGCAATCGACCACGACACCAATCTTGGCGCCACCGTGAACATAGGCAGCAAGCTTGCCAGTGGCCTGCATGCGGACAAAGCGGCGAATTGCCAGATTCTCGCCGATCTTGCCGACGAGCGCGGTACGCGTCGATTCGACCGTCCCACCCGCCATCGGCAAGGCGGCCAGCGCCGTGACGTCGACGGGGTCATGGGCAGCGACCAGCGCAGCGCAATCGCTGGCCAGCTTCAGGAAGTCATCGTTCTTGGCGACGAAATCCGTTTCGCAATTGATTTCAACGATCGCGCCAACTTTGCCGTCGTTCGCCATATGTACGGCGACGACCCCTTCCGCCGTGATTCGACTCGCTGCCTTGCTGGCCTTGGAACCCAGCTTGACGCGCAGAATCTCCTCGGCCTTGCCGATATCGCCAGCTGACTCGGTCAGTGCGCGCTTGCACTCCATCATCGGCGCGTCGGTTCTCTCGCGCAGCTCTTTCACCATGCTTGCGGTAATTTCCGCCATTTCATTCTCCACTTGCGGGCGCGGTCGGCCGTGCCGGCCGCGCCTCTCCAAACACGTTCAAGACAACCGGCCGGTACGTGCTGCCGCAACCTCCAGCCCGGGCTGCCGGCGATCAATCGTCGGCAGCTTCCTCGATGAACTCGTCGCCCGACACCGCGTCGAGGATCTCCTCGACGAACTGGCTGCGACCTTCAAGCACCGCATCGGCTACGCCCCGGGCGTAGAGCCGGATCGCTCGCGACGAGTCGTCGTTGCCGGGGATGACGTAGTCGACACCCTTAGGCGAATGGTTGGTATCGACCACGGCGACGACCGGAATTCCCAACTTGTTGGCTTCCGTGATGGCTATCTTGTGGTAGCCGACGTCGATCACGAACAGCGCGTCAGGCAGCGAGACCATATCCTTGATGCCACCGATCGACTTCTGCATCTTGTCGAGTTCGCGCGTCATCATCAGCGCTTCCTTCTTGCCGAGACGAGCCAGGGAGCCGTCGTCGGACATCGCTTCCATGTCCTTGATGCGCTTGATCGACTGCTTGATCGTCTTGAAGTTCGTCAGCATGCCGCCGAGCCAACGCTGTTCGACGTACGGGGAAGCGCAACGGGTAGCCTCTTCAGCCATGATTTCCCGTGCCTGCCGCTTGGTTGAGACGAAGAGGATGCTGCCCTTGTTGGCAGACAGCCGGCGAACGAAGGTCATCGCCTCGTTGTACTTGGCAAGGGTCTGCTCAAGGTTGACGATGTGAATCTTGTTGCGGGCGCCAAAAATATAGGGCGCCATCTTGGGGTTCCAGAAGCGTGTCTGGTGGCCGAAATGCACCCCGGCCTCGAGCATCTGACGCATGGTTGTAGACATTTTCACTCTCACTATCAGGGTTGGACCACCATCCGCCCACCTACAGCCGGCCGTCATGGCCGACACCCTTGAACAGGCGGATGTGCGTATTTGGGCGAGCCTCCTCGGCGTACCCGGCGCGCCAGATGGAGGCGCGCTTTCATTTATCGCTGGCGCAGACCAGCAAAAGTCGGCGATAGTACCATCAAGAGCCGCGCCATTTCAATTCGCGGCGAATTGCCGAGCTCGTCTGCACCTGTCGCGGGGAGGCGACCGACCACCGGTCAAATTGCCTAAGCGGTGCGCTTCCATTATCCTTGCTGGTCCTCACCCGGCGCCGAGCGCAATCCATGAGCATCTCCATCAAGACCCCTCACGAAATCGAGAAAATGCGTGTCGCTGGCCGCCTCACGGCCGAGGTGCTCGACTACATCGCGCCTCACGTGACATCTGGAATCACCACCGGTGAGCTGGACCGTCTTTGCCACGAATACATCGTTGGTATCCAGGGCTGCATTCCGGCACCGCTGAACTACGCGCCGCCAGGCTACAAGCCCTACCCGAAGTCGATCTGCGCCTCCGTGAACCACCAGGTCTGCCATGGCGTACCCGGTGACCGGCAGCTCAAGAACGGGGACATCGTCAATCTCGATGTGACGGTCATCAGCGACGGCTACCACGGCGACAGCAGCCGCATGTTTCAGGTCGGCGACACCTCGGTGCAGGCTCGACGACTCTGCGAAGTGACTTTCGAGTGCCTCTGGCTCGGCATCGCGCAGGTCAGGGCCGGAGCGCATCTCGGCGACGTCGGTCACGCCATTCAGCAGCATGCGGAGAAGTCCGGCTACTCGGTGGTCCGCGAGTTCTGCGGCCACGGCATCGGCGCAAGCTTCCACGAAGAACCACAGGTGCTTCATTATGGCCGTCCCAACACCGGTATCCGTCTGGAAGCCGGCATGATCTTCACCATCGAGCCAATGATCAATGCCGGCAAGGCGGCGATCCGAACCATGGCCGACGGCTGGACGATCGTCACCAAGGATCACAGCCTCTCGGCGCAATGGGAACACACGATTCTGGTCACCGAGTCCGGCCATGAAGTGCTCACCGTCTCGGAGGGCAGCCGCCGTCAACCAGACTGGATCGGGTAGTCGCGCATGGCTTCGGTTGCCGTCGTTAGTGAACCACTGGTCGGCCGCTGCCGATCACGCCTGCGGGACGCCCAGAAGAGCATCCGCGAGCGCTTTCTGGCCGAGGGCGATGCACCGTGCCTGTTGCACGAACGCTGCCAACTGATCGACGCGGTCCTCGGCGACCTGTGGCGCGAACTGGACTTGCCGACGTCATTGGCGCTGGTCGCTGTCGGCGGTTATGGGCGCGGCGAACTCTATCCGGCATCGGACGTGGACCTGATGCTGCTGCTGCCCGGCCCGCCTGACGAGGCACTGACAGCGCAGCTCGAGGCGGTCGTCACCGTCTTCTACGACATCGGACTGGAGGTCGCGCCGAGCGTGCGCACGATCGACGAGTGTTCGCAGGCAGCAAGCGGTGATCTGACTGTTCAAACCGCGCTGCTCGAAGCCCGCCTGCTCGCTGGAAACGCCAGGCTGTTCGAGGATCTTTCGGCGGAACTGGCCCGAATCCTCGACCCGCACGCCTTCTTCGAAGCGAAGAAGAAAGAGCAGGAGGAGCGCTACCTGCGCTATTACGGCTCGCCGTACAGCCTGGAGCCCAATTGCAAGGAGGCTCCCGGCGGCCTGCGCGACCTGCAGACAATCCTCTGGATCGCCCGTGCAGCAGGCTATGGGGAAACCTGGCAAGCGCTGGCGCAGCACGGATTCATCACCCGGGAGGAGGAACAGCAACTCCAGCGCAGCGTGAGTTTCCTGCAGCAGTTGCGAACCCGCCTGCACATTCATGTCGGCAGGCGTGAGGATCGCCTCCTCTTTGACTACCAGAGTGCGCTTGCCGAGCAGTGGGGCTACAAGGCGACGGCAACCCGGCGGGCCAGCGAACTGTTGATGCAGCAGTATTACCGCACGGCCAAGGAAGTCACGCAGATCAACACGATCCTGCTGCTGAACATCGGCGCCGCCATCTCGCCGCTGCCCGACCAGCCGCCGCAAGCCATCAATGAACACTTCCAGAATACGCACGACCTGCTGGATGTCGTCGACGAAGGGGTTTTCGCGAGAGAGCCCGGGGTCATCCTGGAGGCTTTTCTCGTCATGCAACAGCATCCCGAGTTGCAGGGGATGACGGCACGCACCCTGCGCGCGCTGTGGCACGCACGCACCCTGATCGATGATGGTTTCCGCCGTGACCCCGACAATCGTGCCCGCTTCCTGCAAATCCTCCAGCAACCGCGTGGCGTGCTGCATGAACTCCAGCGTATGAACCAGTTCGGCGTTCTTGGCCGCTATCTACCCAAGTTCGGCAAGATCGTCGGCCAGATGCAGCACGACCTGTTTCATGTCTATACGGTCGACCAGCATACTCTGCAGGTCCTGCGTAACCTGCGTCGTTTTCTCGCCGACGAGTTCACCCACGAGTACCCGCTGTGCAGCGAACTGATCAGAGACTTTCCCCGCGCCTGGGTCCTCTACGTCGCCGCCCTTTTCCACGACATTGCCAAGGGACGAGGCGGTGATCATTCGGAACTCGGTGCCATCGACGCCGCCGCGTTCTGTGCCGATCATGGCCTCGACGCGGAGGACAGCGAACTGGTCGTTTGGCTCGTCCAGCGGCATCTGCTGATGTCGATGGTCGCGCAGAAGCAGGACTTTGCCGACCCCGACGTCCTCGGTGGCTTTGCCACGATGGCCAAGGACGAGCGGCACCTGACCGCGCTCTATCTGTTCACGGTCGCCGACATTCGTGGCACCAGCCCGAAGGTCTGGAACACCTGGAAAGGACAGCTCCTCGAGCAGCTTTTCCGGAGCACGTGCCGAACATTGCTCGCCGGCGGTCACGTACCGGTGCGCCAGGGACTGATCGAGGAGCGGCAGCAGGAAGCGCTGCGCCTGCTGCGCTATTTCGCCCTCCCCGAGGCAGTGCATCAGCGCTTGTGGAAGCAACTCGATACCGTCTACTTCCTGCGCCATTCCGCGGAGGAAATCGCCTGGCATACGCGCGCGCTGCACTATCGGCCCGGCGTCGAGAAGCCGGTGGTCAAGGCGCGCGTCAACCCGCAGGGCGAAGGGCTCGAGGTGATGATCTACACCCGCGACCAGCGCGACCTGTTCGCACGCGTGGTGGGGTTTTTCGGTCGTGCCGGCTACACCATCGTCGATGCCAAGATCCACACCACGCGGCATGGCTACGCGCTGGACAGCTTCATGCTTCTCGACCTCAGCGACCGCGACAGTGACCGCGCCATGATCACCTACATCGAGCACGAGCTGAGCACCCGCCTCAGTCGCCAGAGCCCACCCGAGGCGCCGGCCAGCGGACGCATCTCGCGCCAGGTCAAGCACTTCCCGATTCAGCCCGTAGTCACCATCGAACCTGACGAGAAGGGCTCGCACTACGTGCTGTCGGTCAACGCTGCCGATCGCCCCGGTCTCCTCTACACGATCGCCATGACGCTGGCAGCGCACGGTGCCAATCTGCATACGGCCAAGATCTCGACGCTTGGCGAACGGGTCGAGGACACCTTCCTGATCAGCGGCGGCGACCTCGGTCAGGCCGCCAGCCGCATCAGACTGGAGACCGAACTGTTGGATCGCTTGAGCTTGAAGCTCTGACGCTGTCGTCGCACGGTGCGCGGATCATGACCGGCCGCGCGTGGCGAGCGGCACCAGAGCGGGAGGCAGCGACGCCTCGAACCGACCGCAAGCTGGGTGTCGGCTTTTTTTACACCGAAGCACCCGCCACGCCACCCTGAATCGGGGCGGCGCCGACAACTCATTGCTTTAGCGAGCTGTTTTGTTCTTCCATGTTTCTGGTATAGAATTTGCTATTAGAGTGGGAAAGCGTGATTTGGCGAACGGTTTATTGCTGGCAGTCGTTTCAGTTCTGCGATTGGAGCGTGACGTAGTCCGCATACGAGCCGCGATGTCGGCGCTAGGATACGTCGGTTGGGTCTGCGCTTGATCTTGCCGGCGATAATAGGAGCCTGCGAAGACAGCACTGAAACGAACCGGTTGGCACCTCGGATCAGCCCAGGCTGGCGAGAAGTGCGATGGTCGTTACCGAAAATTACAGGGCACGCACGTTGGTTTTGCAAAGCGAAAACCGGGGTCGAAACTTTTTGGGAGCAGTACGATGAAGAGCACGGAATCAATTGACGAGACGGCGGCCTCGACCGGTCGATCGCTCGCCGACGGTGACGCCGTCAGCCCGAGCCAGACGTCGCTCATGGACCAGCGGCGTCGGCGCTTGGTTCGCGGCGCAATGGCCGTCGCGCCACTGGTGCTGACCTTGCGCAGCGGGGCGCTAGCGGCCGCCTCATGCACGGGGGTGAAAATTGCCAGCGTGAGAGTATCAACCGGCGCGGGTTCCGAACGTAGAGGAGAAATCATGAACCCGCCGACGCCTCTGGCAAATAAGGATGTCTGCGTCGCACCGGGCGTGCTAGTACAGTGCCCGGCTCCCAGTGTGGAAAAGGTGTTGACTTCCTCGCCTATCAACGCGACGAACTCCGAGGAAATCCTTTTTCGGGACGTCGCCGGTACTGACTATTGGACGTGCGGAGACCGCCAATTCCAGGGTCAGAACGTAGCCATCCTGAGTTCGGCGTCCGTCGCCTCAATGGGTGTGGCTCCCTAACGGCAGCGGTGCCCCAAGCTGGCGCACGTTTGCTCTGAAGCGACTCACACTTGATGAGCGACTCCGGTGAAGGGGCTGAAATCCTCATCTCGACCCCAGCCGCTGGCTCGCTTCGCTGGCAGCAGTGGGACGAGGTCTACCTCGTTTATCAAGCTTCATCGGCGGAAACGCACGTCTTCAACGATACCACCGCCCTCATCCTGAGATGCCTCGAACACGGCCCGCAATCACTGACGGCTGTCAGGAGCTGGACCGAAACCGCGCTTGGCGTCGAGCAGGGGCAGTTGGCTACTGATCACTTCGCCTTCGCCGTTGGGCGGCTCGAAGAACTGGGTCTCGTTGACTCCCTGGAACAAGCCCTGGCCACTCAATGATCGTCGGTGACCTGAGTCGCCGGGAACTCGGAAGTCGCCTGGCCGGTACTGGGCTAGGTCTTCGCTTTGGCCCGTTCAACCTGACGATTCGCTCCGACCTCACGTCGTTCGCCTCCCTCGCCCGTTCCCTTTACGCGCCCTACCCGCTGCCCGAAGCGGGGGAAATGACCGACTTCCACGTCGGGATAAGGCGCCCACGGGGAATGCGCCGCTGGCTTCGCCGCCAGGCCAGCTTCACGATTGACGGACAATCTCCCTTCGCACCCTATACCGTAGAGCATGCCTTCCCGGCCCTGGAGTGGGGAATCAACTGGTGCGTGGCGACGCGTGCGCATCATCTGCTGATGCTCCATTCGGCGGGCGTGGAGCGCAATGGGCGAGCGATCCTCTTCCCCGCCTCGCCTGGCGATGGCAAATCGACCCTGTGTACCGCCTTGATCCACTCGGGCTGGCGCCTCATGTCCGATGAATTCGGCCTCGTGCGCCCGGAGGACGGGATGTTGCTGCCCCTGCCGCGGCTGATCCCGCTGAAGAACGAGTCGATCGACGTGATCAGACGGTTCAGGCCGGAAGCCATCATCGGCCCGGCCTTCCTCGAGACGCGCAAGGGCACGGTCGCGCATGTACGGCCACCGTTGGAGAGCATCCGCAGGATGCACGAACCGGCCCGACCACGCTGGTTCGTTTTCCCGCGCTGGATCGCCAATGCCCCGCTGACCTTGGAACCGATGGCGAAAAGCCAGGCGTTCCTGATGGTCGCGACCAATGCGTTCAACTACGAGGTGCTCGATGAAACGGCCTTTCGGCTCGTCGCCGACCTGGTGGGCAGTTGCGATTGTTACTCGCTGAGCTATTCCGACCTCGACGAGGCGGTCGCCGCGCTCGACGAGCTTTCCCGCGCCACCGATGTCTGAAGTTGTCGACCCCACACGGCGCGCGCACAGGCTGCTGCTGGGAGCCCTGAAGGCGCCCGAACAGTTGCCCGCCCTGCCGCCGGCCGACTGGGAGCTGCTCCTGCGCGTCGCCCGGCGCGTCAGGTTGCTCGGCCGACTGGAGTCTGAGCTCTCCCGCTTGGGCCTGCTCGGCAGCATCCCGACGCGCGCCGCGGCGCATCTGCGGGCCGCCCGCAACGTCATCGAACATCGGAAGACGCTGGTGTCCTGGGAGGTGAACCGGATCCTCTGGGCGCTCAAGGGTATCGAGGTACCGCTGATCCTGCTCAAAGGCACAGGCTATCTCCTGGCAGGGCTGCCGCCGGCACGCGGACGCATCTTCGCCGATGTCGATCTGCTGGTGCCGGAGGAGCGGATCGGCGAGGTCGAGGAAAGGCTCGTCGAGCGCGGCTGGTTCAAGACTCAGATCGACCCCTACGACGACCGTTACTACCGTGTCTGGATGCACGAGATTCCGCCTCTCCGCCATCGCGAGCGCGGCACCGAGATCGACATCCACCATCGACTCCTGCCCAAGACCAGCCACCTCAGTTCCGATCCCGCACCGCTGTTCGCCGCCTCCCGGCCGCTCGCCGACCCGCGCCTGCGGGTTCTCGCGCCCGTCGACATGGTGCTCCACTCGCTGGTGCATTTGTTCCTTGAGGGCGATCCTGACGAAGGCCTGCGCCTGCGCGACCTCGTCGATGTCCATGACCTGCTCGGACACAACGGTCAACAACCCGGCTTCTGGACGGAACTGGCGCAACGCGCGCGCGCGCTGGGTTTCGCGCGGCCGCTTTTCTACGGGCTGCGCCACGCCCGGCGACTCCTGGGGACGCCAGTTCCCGCCGAGGTCCTGCAGCTACTCGAGGACGCGGGCCCCATCTGGCCGATCCGCGTGCTCATGGATCAACTGATCCCGCTGGCGTTGCTGCCCGGGCACCCCGATCATCCCTCCCGACGCGCCGCCTGCAGCCGCTGGCTTCTCTACGTGCGTGCGCACTGGCTACGGATGCCGCCAGGCCTGTTGGCCCGCCACCTGTCGCACAAGGCATGGCTGCGCTTTCGCGGTGCCCGCAAACGCATCGATCTGGCCCAACTCGACCTCAAGCAGCAGTAGCCGAGAGGACCGCCCGGCAGCCGCGGGATACGTACCATACGTACCGGCCGGCATCGGCGAAGCATTTGCCACCGGCTGCCAGACGCGAATCCCGGACTATGGCCGACCTTTCGCGGCACTGGAGAGTGGCAAGGCCACGCGAAAACCGAGTAACTGGCTGCGATAGCTGGGCGAATTGCCGTTGCGGGTGGCTGCCCGCACCGAGGCCGGACCGCTCCAGCCGCCGCCGCGATAGACACGGCGTGCGCAATCGTCGTCGCTGCGTGCCGAGCCGTCGACCGGGGCGCCGATATAGTTGACCGTCAGGCAGTCCTCGACCCACTCCCAAACGTTCCCGAGCATGTCGTACAGGCCGAAAGCGTTGGGCTTGAAGCGGCCGACCGGTGCGGTCTCGACGTAGCCGTCGCGGCATTCATGAGCTTCCCACTCGAAACGGCGGGTTTGCTGGCTGTCGGCGTCGTGCACGTTGGCGTAGTCGCAGGCGAGACCGGGATCGTCGCCCCAGAAGCGTGAGGTCCGCGTGCCGGCGCGCGCGGCGTACTCCCACTCGGACTCGGAAAGCAGCCGGTAGGGCTTGCCGGTCTTCTTTGCCAGCCAGGCGACATAGGCCCTGGCGTCCAGCCAGCTCACGCAGACCGCCGGGTGCTCGTCGGTCTGCGCGAAGTCGGGGTCTCGCCAACTGCGGCCGGGCTGATTGACCCACTCCGGGCCGACCCAGATGTAGCACGAGCTTTCGCTCCGATGACCACTGTCCCTGACGAAGACCGCATACTGTCCGCGCGTCACTTCATGACGGCCGACGGCAAGCGGGCGCGGGATCGTCACCAGGTGGCGCGGCCGCTCGGCGTCGCCGCTGCCGGTCTCGCGCATCGACGCGCCCATCTGGAAGCCTCCTTCGGGAACCACGACCATCTCGGGGCATTCGGGACAATCGCGAAAGAGCTTGCTCGTACCGGCATCGCGATCCACTCCCATGTGCTCGGGCGACTTCGGCGCCACCAGGCGACGCAAGCGCGCGTCGGCGAGAGACGCGAACTGGCCGCGCGGGTATTTCTCCAGGTAGGCACGAAAGTCGTCCGGGTTGTCGCTGGCCCGGATGCTGTCCCAGAAACTCAACTCGAAACTCGCCACTTCGCCAAGCCCCGCAGCCGGAGGGCCGACTGCCGCCACGGCGCCCCCGGCGAAATAGAAATCGCCCTCGAGGCTGCCTTCCATCCAGGGCTCCTGCTGACCGCCGGAATCCCGCTTCACGCCTTTCACAAGGTGCTTCAGCGTCTGCTCGATCGGCTGGCTGGGAACCTCCATCTGGTTGAGCAGATGCTGCGTGTAGACGCCATGCTCGCCGTCGCCGTCGGCCGCGACGCTTCCGGGTCGGGTCGCGAACGAGATCAGCGTACCGGACGGCGCCTCGACGCGCGCCAGGCCGCCGGCCGCCGAACGAAAGCGGCGGGTAAAGGGGTTGTTGCGGCAGGCGTCGAGGAAGATCAGGTTGAGCCGGGTCTTGCTCTCTTCCATGATCTCGAGGACCTGACTGACGTTGAGGCTGTTCAGCGGCACGTCCTCCTCGCCGGCGATATCGGCATCGATCGTCGGCAGGTAGTTGATGCCTTTCAGTTGCATGCCGTGACCGGCGTAGAAGAAGAGCGCGACGCTCCCTGGCTGCAGGCGGCTGCGGAACTCGCGCAGCATCGGGGCGATCTGGCGCGTCCGCAGGTCTTCGCGGACGACCACCTCGAAGCCAAGCTTCTCCAGCTTGGCGGCGACGGCGCGCGCATCGTTGCCGGGATTGCGCAAAGGCGAAGCGCGATACGCCGAGTTGCCGACCACCAGGGCAATCCGCTTCTCGTCGGCGAGCAAGGGCCGGCCGACGACCAGCAGCAGGCCGGCGATCAGCGCCACGACCAGACGCAAGACGGGGAGAGAGTTCATCAGGACGGATGTTATTATGAAATTCGCCCGGCGACATCACGCCGTGCATGCCGAATAGCCACCTTGCGTACTCCAGCCGATGCCGCCCCAGCCCACCAGGCGAACGTACCCTGGCGACGGCTGGCGTTCTTTGTTGTCGCCGCACAGTGTCTGGCGCTGACGCTGCTCGGCTACATGCTGCTCAACAAGCACCGCAGTCTGCTCGACGAGCTGATGTTGTCGCGCATCGAGATCGAGGCCAGCGACCTCGAAACCGCCTTGCGCACCGGCGCGATGAGCGGACTGCAGCCGGGCGAGATGTTCCGGCTGGAAGCGATGGTCCAACACCTGAAGGCAGCCGACCCGGCAATCGCCGCCATCGCGGTGCTCAGCGTCGAGGCGCACACCGCCCGTATCGTCTTCGCCGACGACCCCGGGCAGCTCGGCAAGACGCTGCCCGCCGACGAGTGGCAATCCACCTCGGCACATGGTTTCACGCGCCACGACGCCGATGCCGGGCCGCAGATCGAGGTCGCCGTTCGCGATGCCGCCGGAGTTGTCATCGGCGGCCTGCGCGTGCGCGCCGCCGGCGCGCCGCTGGCCGCCGCCAGCCAGGCCATGGCCAACAGCCTCTGGTACACGATCGCCGCTGCCGTCGGCGCGCTGACCGTGCTCACACTGGCTGCCCTGGCGCGGCTGCGCGCCGCCGGTAGCGGCGCTGCCCTGCACCGCCGCATCGTCGTGCTGGCGCTGAGCAGCACGCTTGCCGCCAGCGCCTTCGTCGCCTGGCAGGCCGATCGGCTGTTTGGCGAGCAACTGAAGCCGGCGGTGACGGCCAAGGTGCAGGGCATCGCCAATCTGCTGGCGAACAAGCTCGAATACGCGGCGGCCCTGGAGATTCCGCTCGACAAGCTGCCAGGGGTCACCGACTACTTCGCTGGCATCATTGCCCGCCACCCGGAGGTCGCCGCGTTGCGCCTGAGCGACGCGACCGGCGGCGTCCTCGCCGAACACGGCGCTGCCCGCGGCCGCTGGATCACGCGCGCCGTCGGCAACGCCCAGGTCGCCGCCGCCACCGACGAGCGCTTCGTGGCGCGCCGACTGGGTGAACTGGCCGCCGATGTCGGCATCGTTCTCCTCGTCTCGGGCCTGATCTTCCGCGAACTGCTGGCGGCACTGCTCCATCGCCTGCCGCGCAGCGGCGGCGTGCCGACGCTGAGTGCCCTGCAGTCCCTGCGCCTGCCGCTCTTCCTCTTCATCCTCAGCGAGGAGATGTCGCGCTCCTTTCTGCCGCTTTACCTGCAGTCATTCACCAGTGGCAGCAGCTTCCTCGGCCAGGAGGCGGAGGTCGGCCTGCCGATAACCGCCTACATGCTCTGCTTTGCCCTGGCGACGCCCTTCGCCGGCCGCTGGACCGACCGCTGGGGCATTGCCAGAGTGTTCGCGGCCGGCGTCGGCCTGGCCCTCGCCGGCTTCGCCTGGACGGCTCTCGCTACCGCCTACTGGCAGTTGCTGCCCGCCCGCGCCCTCTGCGCCTGCGGCTACGCCGCCTGCACCATAGCGTGTCAGCGCCAGTTGATCGCGCTTACCGGACCCGCCGAGAGGGCGCGCGGCCTGGCCTTGTTCGTCGGCGCAGTCGGCATCGCCGCGATCTGCGGATCGGCACTTGGCGGTGTTCTCGCGGAGCAGTTCGGATTTCGCCTGGTGTTTGCCCTCTCCGCCTTGCTGACGCTGCTCGCACTCGCCGCCTTCCACTCCGCCCGGGTGCCGACGATGGCACCAGGCGACGCCGGGCCGCTGCTCGGCCTGGCGGAGGTCCGCAGGCTCTTCGCGGACCGTCGCTTCACCTTCCTGATGCTCGGCGGTGCGGTTCCCGCCAAGATCGCCCTCGCCGGCTACCTGTTCTATTTGACGCCGCTCGCGCTGCACCAACTCGCTTACAGCCCGGCGGCGATCGGCCGGGCCGTGATGCTCTATTTCGTTCTCGTCGCGGCGGTCAATCCGCTTGCCTCCTGGTTGGCGGATCACTTCGGCTGGCGCCTGGCGCTGACCGTGGGCGGCGGCCTTCTGATCGGCCTCGGCGGGCTGGCGGGGGTCGCCGGCTGGCTCCCTGGCGAGGCCGCCGTGTGGACCGGAATCGCCGCCCTGGGTATCGGTACCGGGTTGGCCGCCGCGCCGATGCAGGCACTGGCCAGCGAGATCGGGGCGCGGGCCGGCGCCACCTCGGTCGCTGTCGTACTGCGTACGGTGGAACGTCTGGGCAGCGTCATCGGCCCCTTGTGGGCTGGCGCCTGGCTCATCTCAGGGGATTGGCGCGGTGCGATGGCGGCAATCGGCGTTGCCGTCCTGGCCGGCACCCTGCTCTGCCTCGGCGTGCGCGAAGAGGGAGCCCGATGAGCCGCTGGTTGCTCGCCCTGCTTCTCCACGCCGCTGCCGCTGCGAGCGCGGAGCCGCCCTCCTACCACGTGATGATGCTGCTCTATCGCGGCTGCGAGGAGGCCTGCCGGGGTTTCCAGGACCATTTCGGACGCCAGCAGGTGCGCGCCCGCTTCACCTTGCGCGACGCCGACCAGGACGCGCGGCGCATTCCCGGCTTCGTCGCCGAAGCCCGGCGCCTGCGGCCCGATCTGGTCGTCGCCTGGGGAACGACGGTTGCTCTGGAAACCGTTGGCCAGTGGGACGCGGTCGATCGCTCACGCCATATTGCCGACATCCCGGTCGTCTTCATGGCCGTCAGCGATCCGCTGCAAAGCCGACTGGTGCCGACGCTCGCCGGGTCGGGACGCAATCTGGCGGGGACGCTGTACCTGCTACCGGTCGCCGAGCAGTTGCGGGCGGCGCGCGCGTACCTGGATTTCCGCCGGATAGGCTTTCTCTACAACCCCGCAGAAGCCAATTCGCTGAACAGCCTGCAGGACTTGCGCGCGCAAGCGTCGCACTTCGGCTTCAGCCTTGTCGTCGAAACGCTGCCCATTGGCGCAAACGGCCAGCCGAGTGCCGGCGACATCCCGGGCCGCATCGCGGCGCTGGCCGCGGCCGGTGTCGATCTGTTGTACTTCTCGCCCGACAGTTTCCTCAACAGCCAACGCCGGCTCGTCACCGGCGAAGCCCTGGCTCGGCAAATGCCGGTCTTCGCCGCTGCCGAGGCGCCGGTAACCCAGGCCGACGCGCTGCTCGGCGTGCTCAACCGCTACGACCAGATCGGCCGCTTCACGGCCCGCCTGGCACTGCGCATCCTGCGCGAGGGCGCACCGCCCGGCGAGTTGCCGATCGAACTGCCACGGCAATTCTCGTACCTGATCAATCTGCGCGTCGCCCACCGCCTGGGCCGCTACCCGCCTCTGCCGCTGCTCGACATTGCCGAGATCGTCGGCGGCCCGGCATGTACCCGCACGAAAGGAAAAGCATGCGACTGATCGTCTGCGTCAAACGCGACCTGCACGGCTGCGTCTTTCTCAACCGGCTGTTGCCACGGCTGGCGAACCACCAGGTGCACGTCCTGCTTGCGGACAAGACCCGGCCAGCCGAATGCAGCATTCCGGAGCTGTCGGAGTTGGCCTACCTCGAACGCGGCCTGCCGCTGCAACGACTGTTCCCGCTGCTCGACCAGATGCCGGCAGCGGCGGCGGAATGGGCGACCTTCGCCGGCCTCGAAAAACGCCACGGCCTCAGGTGTGAACGACTTGACGACATCAACGCTCCCGCCACCCTCTCGGCGCTGCAGGCCTTCGCTCCGGATCTGATCATCTCGGCACGCTTCAGCTACATTTTCAAGCCAGCGGCGATTGGCACCGCCCGCTTCGGGGTGTTGAACGTCCATCCCGGCGAACTGCCCGCGTATGCCGGTCTTTTTGCACCGATGCGCACGATTGCCGAGGGCGGCCGGGATCTCGTGTGCTGCCTGCATTTCATCGACGCCGGCATCGACAGCGGGCCCATCATCGACATGCAACGCCTGCCCTACCGGAAAGACCTTGGGCTGCTGACCCAGACTGCCGAGATCTATCCACTGGCCATCACCCCGCTGCTCGATCTGATCGACCGGCTGGAACGAGGTACCGGCATCCGGGCGGCGGTTCAGGACCGGCGGCAACGCCGCTACTGGCCGGCGCCGAGCGCGGCCGAGGTAGGCGCCTTCCTGGCTGCCGGGCACCGCTTGTGGACCGCGCAAGGCTATGACGATCTGCTTGCCCGCTTTCTGCCGAACGGCCAGGGAATTGCCGCACCTGAAGCGGCCGGACGGTTTGGACCCGGGCGATTCGACGGAAACCTCGAGGCTCCCCTCCTGCATCGCTGAGCCCAAAATGGGAAAAGCGCCACCGAGGCATTATACTGGGGTTTTATACAGTTTTTGCCGTGGTTGACGCCCTTCCCTTTTACGCCGAACTGCACTGCTGCTCCAACTTCTCCTTCCTGCGCGGGGCGTCACATCCCGAGGAACTGGTCGAGCGCGCACAGGCACTAGGCTACAGCGCGCTGGCCATCACCGATGAAGCCTCGCTGGCCGGTGTCGTGCGCGCCCACAAGGCGGCCAGGGAACGTGGCCTGCAACTCATCATCGGCGCCGAGTTTCGTCTCACCGACGCGCGCCAACCGGGTTCCCGGCTGGTACTTCTGGCGCAGAACCGCGCTGGTTATGGCAACCTGTCAGCGCTGATCACGCTGGCGAGGCGGCGCTCGGCGAAGGGCGAGTACCGCCTGTACCGCAACGACTTCGAAAAGCCCGACCTGGTCGCACTCCGCAGCGGCGCCCTGCCAGACTGCCTGGCGCTCTGGATAGCGGACGCGGACGCGGACACCGATGCCAGCGCCGAAGAGGGTCGCTGGCTGGCGAGTCGCTTCCCGAACCGTTCATGGCTGGCAGTCGAACTGCACTCGGGACCCGACGATGCGGCGCGACTGGCAACGCTGCTCGAACTTGCCAAAGCGAGCGGCCTGCCGGCCGTCGCTGCCGGCGACGTGCACATGCACCTGCGTGCGCGCCGCCCGCTGCAGGACACGCTGACGGCGATCCGTCTGTACACCACGCTGTTTGCCGCCGGCCACGCGCTCTTTGCCAATGGCGAGCGCCATCTGCGAACGCGCCTGCGGCTGGCACGGATCTACCCGGCCGAACTGCTCGCCGCAACCCTGCTCGTCGCCGCACGCTGCCATTTCTCGCTCGACGAACTGCGCTACGAATACCCCGACGAAATGGTTCCGGACGGCCAGACCCCGGCCACCTTCCTGCGTGCCGAGGTGACCGAGGGGCTGCGCCGGCGCTACCCAGACGTCGTGCCGCCCGGCGTACGCGCGCGCGTCGAGCACGAACTCGCACTGATCAACGAACTCGCCTACGAGCCCTACTTTCTGACGGTGTACGACATCGTCAACTTTGCCCGCAGTCGCCATATCCTTTGCCAGGGACGCGGCTCGGCCGCCAATTCGGCGGTGTGTTACTGCCTTGGCATCACCGAAGTCGACCCGGCGCGTTCGAACCTCCTTTTCGAACGCTTCATCTCCCGGGAGCGTGGCGAGCCGCCCGATATCGACGTCGATTTCGAGCACGAGCGGCGCGAGGAAGTGATCCAGTACCTTTACGCGAAATACGGACGTGAACGTGCCGCGCTGACGGCAGCGGTCGTCACCTACCGGACGCGCGGCGCCCTGCGCGACGTCGGGCGCGCGCTCGGCTTTGGCAGCGCCCAGATCGACGCGCTGACCGCTTCGCTGGCCTGGTGGGACAAACGCGACCAACTCCCCGGCCGCCTGCGTGCCGTCGGCCTCGACCCGGCCGCGCCGCGCGTCGCCAAATGGCTGGCACTGGCCGACGCCCTGCGCGGGTTTCCGCGCCATCTGTCGCAGCATGTTGGTGGCTTCGTGATCTCACGCGGCCCGCTCGCCCGTCTGGTGCCGATAGAGAACGCCGCCATGCCGGCGCGCACGGTGATCCAGTGGGACAAGGACGATCTCGACACCCTCGGGCTGCTGAAGATCGACGTGCTCGCCCTCGGCATGCTCTCGGCGATCCATCGGGCGCTCGACCTCGTCGGCTGCCGTCTGCCGGAGGTTCCCGCCGAAGACCCGGCGGTCTACGACATGATCTGCGCCGCCGATACGGTCGGTGTCTTCCAGATTGAATCGCGCGCGCAGATGGCCATGCTGCCGCGCCTCAGACCGCGCAATTTCTACGATCTGGTGATCGAAGTGGCACTCGTCAGGCCGGGGCCCATCCAGGGCGACATGGTCCATCCCTACCTGCGCCGCCGGCACGGCCGGGAACGCATCGAGCCGATGCGTCCGGAGATCGCCGCGGTTCTCGAACGCACCTGCGGCGTGCCGATCTTCCAGGAGCAGGTGATGCAACTGGCCGTCGTCGCTGCCGGCTTCACTCCCGGCGAGGCCGATCAACTACGCCGCGCAATGGCCGCTTGGCGACGCAAGGGCGGGCTCGGGCCTTTCGAAGAGAAGCTGATCACCGGCATGCGTCAACGCGGCCACGACGAAGCCTTCGCCAAGCGCATCTTCGCGCAGATTCAGGGTTTCGGCGAGTATGGCTTCCCGGAGTCGCACGCCGCCTCGTTCGCCTTGCTGGTCTACGTCTCGGCGTGGCTCAAGCGCCACCATCCTGCCGCCTTCCTCTGCGCCCTGCTCAACAGCCAGCCGCTGGGCTTCTACTCGCTGTCGCAACTCGTCCAGGATGCCCGCCGGCACGGCGTGGAAGTACGACCGGCGACGGTAAGCGCCAGCGGCTGGAAAGCGCTCCTCGAAAGCGCGGCACCGGCGATCGCCGCCGGCGGGCCGGCCGTTCGCCTGGGACTGGCCAGCATCGTCGGCCTGTCCCAGGCAACTGCCGTTCGCCTGCTCGAAGCTCGCAAACAAGGGCCTTTCGCCAACATTGCCGAGCTGGCGGCGCGGGCACGTCTGACGCACCGGGATCTCGATCTGCTCGCCGCTGCCGACGCACTCGCCAGCCTCAGCGGCCATCGTCGGCAGGCCGCCTGGGCCGCCGCTGGGGTTGCCGTGCAACTCGACCTGCTCAGCGGCAATGCGCCACCTGAAGATCTTGCCGAACTCGCCATCCCTTCCGAGGGCGAGGATCTGATCGCCGACTATGCCAGCACCCGGCTCACCCTCGGTCGGCATCCGCTCGCCCTGCTGCGCGAGCGACTAAGCGCGCAGCGCTTCGTTTCCGCCAGCCAGCTGCAGCGCGCCCCCGACCGCCAGCTGGCGCGCGCCGCCGGCATCGTCACCTGTCGTCAGCGGCCGGGAACGGCCAGCGGCATTGTCTTCGTCACGCTCGAAGATGAAACCGGACTGGCGAATATCGTGGTGCACTCGCGACTCGTCGAAAAACAGCGCCGGGAACTGCTCGGTGCCCGCCTGCTCGGCGTCCTCGGGCAGGTGCAGCGCGAAGGCGAGGTCGTCCATCTGGTCGCCAAGCGTCTCGTCGATCTCTCGTCGCTACTCGGCCGGCTACCGACGGCGAGCCGGGATTTTCATTGAGTGCAAGCCGTAAGCGAACGGCAATCCAGCTCAGGCAGCACTGGTAACGAGCTCGGCGTAGAGATCGTGCTCGTCCGCGTCGACGACGCGCACGCGCAGGAAGTCTCCGGGCTCGGCGTCGAAATGATCGTTGATGAAAACCAGACCATCGATCTCCGGCGCGTCGGCCGCCGAACGGGCAATCGTTCCCTCGTCGTCGACCTCATCGACCAGCACGTTGATTTCACGTCCGATCCTGGCTGCCAGCAATTCTGCAGAAATGTCCTCCTGCAAGGCCATCAGCCGCTGCCGGCGCTCCTCGCGGACTTCGTCCGGCAGCGCACCAGGCAGGGCATTGGCTGCCGCACCGGCGACCGGCGAATAGGCGAAACAGCCGACGCGGTCGAGCCGCGCTTCGGCCAGGAACGCCAGCAATTCCTCGAACTCGGACTCCGTCTCACCCGGGAAACCGGTGATGAAGGTACTGCGGATGGTAATCTCTGGGCAGATGTCCCGCCACGCCCGCACCCGCTCGAGATTGTTCTCGGCACTCGCCGGACGCTTCATCGCCGCCAGGACGCGCGCACTGGCGTGCTGGAAAGGCACATCGAGATAGGGCAGCAACCTGCCCTCGGCCATCAGCGGCACCAGCGCATCGACGCTCGGATACGGATAGACGTAGTGCAGGCGTACCCAGATCCCCAGGTCGCCCAGCGCCTCGCACAGTTCGCGTAGTCGAGTGCGCACTGGACGACCGCCGACAAAGCCGGTCCGGTACTTGAGGTCGACGCCGTAGGCGCTGGTGTCCTGCGAGATGACCAGCAATTCACGAACGCCCGAATCGGCAAGCGTCCGCGCTTCCTGGAGCACGTCGCCGATCGGTCGGCTGACCAGCGGCCCGCGCATCGAAGGAATGATGCAGAAGGTGCAACTGTGGTTGCAGCCCTCGGAAATCTTCAGATAGGCGAAATGCGGCGGCGTCAGCTTGATTCCCTGTGGTGGAACCAGGCTCGTGAACGGGTCGTGTGGCTGCGGCAGATGCGCATGCACGTGTTGCAATACCGCGTCGGTGGCATGCGGACCGGTCACCGCCAGTACCTGCGGATGCGCCTTGCGGATCAGATCCTCTCGGGAACCCAGGCAGCCGGTGACGATGACCTTGCCGTTTTCGGCCAGAGCCTCGCCGATGGCATCGAGCGACTCCTCGACGGCGGCATCGATGAAACCACAGGTGTTGACCAGCACCAGATCGGCACCTTCATACGAAGGCGAAATCAGATAGCCTTCGGCGCGCAACCTGGTGAGAATCTGCTCCGAGTCGACCAATGCCTTCGGGCAACCCAGCGAAACAAAACCGACGTTCTTCGGCTTGGACATGGCATACCGCTCTCGTGAATAGCCGGCCAGTATACCGTGGGCCTGCCGGCAGCGGGCGGTCCCGGGAGAACCGGAGAGGCAGGGCGGCAAGCAAGCTGCGGCTGCGACGCCCTTACCGGTTCAGCCGGCCTCTGCGCGGCTGCCCACCGTCGACGAGCGAGCTGCAGGCGCGGTCAACGCGAGCGATCAGCCTTACCCTGGCTCACCAGCCCCAGCAAGAGGAAGAAGCAGGCGATGACGATGGCGGCAACGCCAGCCTGCAGGAGGGTTCCCACCTGCATGGCACCCAGATAGAAGTTGCCCTGAAGACGTGCCACCGCGGCGACGACGCAAAGCGCCAGGCCACCGATACCGGCGAGACGTCCCAACAGCAGAAGAAGACTTTCCATTTCTTGCCCTTTGTGTGGAAAACGAACAGAACCTGCTGCCGCACCGGCAACAACGGCATCAACCCGGCGCCACGCAACGCTGCCTCGACGAAGCAATGCCCGTGCGCCACCCACCCGATTGTAAGCGAGAGTCGTCCCGAGTCAAGCACTCGGCCGCACGACGAAGTACCGAGTACAGGCGCACGCACGGGCCGCTCCTTTCGACCGGATCGTTGACAGCGGCTGCCACGCGCCGCGCAGTCGTGACCAGCCAGCATGTTACGATTTGTATGCGAGTACACGACATCCACCAAGGAGGAAGCCATCCATGAGCGAGAACGATGCCCCAGCCAGCGAAGACGCCGCCAGCCGCTTCCCGGTCATCCGGCGGGTTGGGTTCAGCGCCGTCGGCGGTTGGTTGCGCGCCGGCTGGCGAGACTTTCGCCTGGCCGGCTTGGCCAGCATTTTCTACGGCGTGTGTTTTGCCTCCGCCGGATGGCTGATGCAGGCCGTCTTTGCCAAAGCCTATGCGCTCTTCGCCGGGCTCACCACCGGTTTTCTTCTCCTCGGTCCATTCCTGACCCTCGGACTCTACGACCTGAGTCGTCGCATCGAACGCAAAGAGTTGCCCGAGTTGGCCCCCAGCCTTGCCGCCTGGCGCCCCAACCTGGCCAATATTGGTCTCTTCGCGGCCTTGCTGGCGGTCGTCCTGCTCGTCTGGGCACGTGCGTCGATCGTTATTTTTGCTCTGTTTTTCGCAGGAGGCCTACCAACTTTTGCGGATGTCGTACGGACGGTCCTGACCTTCGAACAGGTCGACTTTGCCCTCGTCTACTTCGCCGTCGGTGGTTTCTTTGCCGCCTTTGTCTTCGCGATCAGCGTGGTTACCGTGCCGCTGATGCTGGACCGCAAGACGGATGCGGTGACCGCGGCAATCGCCAGCCTGCTCGCCTGTGGCCGCAATCCGGGTCCGATACTGCTGTGGGCTGCCTGTATCGCGATTCTCGCCGCCATCGGCTTTGCGACGGCCTTCGTCGGTCTCGTATTCACCATGCCGCTGGTCGGGCACGCCACCTGGCACGCCTATCGGGACCTCGTTGCCGCCGACGGCCAGCACGACGAAACAATGCCGCCCTGAGCGAAGAGCGCACCCTACTCCGGCAGGCCGTTCAGGAAATAGACGCTCTCCAGTTTGACTCCCGGCTTGGCGAGATAGCCGAACCAACGGTCATAAATCGTGTAGATTTCACGGCTACGACTCAGGCGAGCCAATTCGCGGTTGACCGCCAAACGAAAGTCCGCGTCATTGCGACGCATCATCAGGGCGTAAGGCTCATAGGAGAAGGTCTCCGGGCCCAGCACCCAGTCGCTCTGGTTGCCGGAGTCGAGAGCCAAGCCAATCAGCAGGGAACGGTCGGAAGCATAGGCGTCCACCTTGCCCTGCACCATCGCCGCCAGCCCCTGCTGGTGGTCGCTGACCTTGACCAGCTGCGCTCCGACCTGGTGTTGCGTCAGCGCCTCGGCGATCGTTCGCTCGCTGGTGGTACCGGCGGCAACGGCAATCCGCTTGCCGGCGAGGTCGTCGAGACGCTTGATGCCGGAAGCCTTGCGGGTCAAGTAGCTGCCGCCATCAACGAAGGTCAGCAGACTGAAATCCACCTCTTGCATTCGCGCCAGCGAACTCGTCGTCGACCCGCACTCGAGATCGATCGCACCGGACTTCAGTTTGGCGACACGCGTTTCCGGGGTAACGGGCACCCACTGTAATTGCAGTTCTTCGAGGCCCAACTGCTTGACGATGGCCGCCGCTACTCGGGTGCACAAGTCCACCGAATAGCCCCAGGGCTGGTTGTCGTCGCCAGTATAGGAAAACGGGATCGACGCCTCCCGATAGCCGAGGGAAATTGTCCGCGACGCCTTGATCTTGTCCAGGGTGCCTGCCGCCAGGGCAGACAGGGGAAAACTCAGGGCAGTCGCGACACACAGAAGCCAGCGCTCGAACCGCATCCACTTCCTCCATAAGCAAGGCTTTTTCATCGGCGGAGATTCTGACATCTCGGCAGCAATCTGCAAATCGCCGGTGCACAGACGGCCGCGCACTAGCGCCAGGCGGCCAGGAATTCCTGCCAATGCGGCTTGCCGATCTTCGCGATTTCAGCGCGCACCAAGGAAATTTCATCTGCATACTCGGCCGCCGACAGCTCGCCGCGCATGAGGCGGAAGCGAACTGACACCAGGTAGGTGTTGAGGACGTCGGTTTCGCAGTAGTCGCGTATTTCGGCAGTCCGACCGGCCTGCCACGCCTGCCACACCTTGCCACCATCCATGCCCATCTTGCCGGGAAAGCCGATCAGCTTGGCAAGCTGGTCGAGCGGTACGCTGGCACGTGGCTGATACATGGCCAGCAGGTCCATGAGGTCAAGGTGACGTGTGTGGTAGCGACCGATGTAGTTGTTCCACTTGAAGTCGCGGCTGTCCGCGTAGTCGCCGTCACCGAGGTCCCAGTAGCGCGGCGCGACGACACCATGCACGAGCCCGCGATAGTGCAGCACCGGCAGGTCGAACCCGCCACCGTTCCAGGAGACGATCTGCGGCGTGAACTTCTCGACGCCCTCGAAGAACCGTTGAATGATTTCCGCTTCGCCCTGCTCGGGCTCGGCCAGCGACCAGACACGGAGATCCTTGCCGACCCGTAGCAGGCATGAAATCACCGCTACCCGCTGCAGGTGCAGCGGCAGAAAATCGTGGCCACTCGACGCGCGCCGGTGCTGAAAAGCCAGTTCGGCGACCTCGTCGTCGGACAACAGCGGTTCCAGATCGTGCAAGCGACGCAGGCCCGCCACGTCGGGAATGGTTTCGATGTCGAAGACGAGGACGGGTTTCATCGCACAATCAGGCCGGATAGACCCCGGTCGACAGGTACCGGTCACCCCGGTCGCAAACGATGCTGACGATGGTGGCGTTCTCGAGTTCTGCGGCCAGCCGCAGGGCGACGACCAGCGCACCGCCCGACGAAATGCCAGCGAAAATACCTTCTTCGCGAGCCAGCCGGCGCGTCATGTGCTCGGCGTCTCCCTGCGCAACAGATTCGATTCGATCGACTCGCCGGCAATCGAAGATCCTGGGCAGGTAGGCCTCCGGCCATTTGCGGATACCGGGAATCTGTGACCCCTCTTCGGGCTGGCAACCAACGATACAGACGTTCGGGTTGCGTTCCTTGAGGTAACGTGAAACGCCCATGATCGTGCCGGTGGTGCCCATACTGCTGACGAAATGCGTGATCGTCCCCGCGGTCTGACGCCACAGCTCCGGACCGGTCCCTTCGTAGTGTGCCAACGGGTTGTCGGGGTTGGCGAACTGATCGAGAATGATGCCGCGCCCTTCGTTGCGCATCGCCTCGGCGACGTCGCGCGCCAGTTCCATGCTGCCCTCGCGCGGCGTCAATACCAGTTCGGCACCAAAAGCCTGCATCGTCTGCCGACGTTCCACACTCTGGTTTTCGGGCATGACCAGGATCATCCGGTAACCGCGCAAGGCAGCCGCCATCGCCAGAGCTATCCCGGTGTTACCGGAAGTCGCCTCGATCAGCGTGTCGCCTGGCTTGATGTCACCGCGCTGCTCGGCGCGTGCAATCATCGACAGTGCCGGTCTATCCTTCACCGAACCGGCCGGGTTGTTACCCTCGAGCTTGGCCAGCAGCCGATTACCGCGCGCTTCGCCGACGGCACCCGGCAGGCGTTTCAGACGCACCAGAGGTGTGTCGCCGACGTAGTCTTCGAGCGTCTTATCCATGGCTGCACAACCACTCGACGTACTGCGCGACGCCTTCGGCGACGCCGGTGAAGGGCGCATCGTAACCCGCCTTGCGCAGCTTCGAAAGATCGGCCTCGGTGAAACTCTGGTACTTCCCCTTGAGGTCCGCGGGAAACGGAATGTACTCGATCAAGCCCTGCCGCACCAGTTCGGCAAGCGGCAGCGCCGGCTGACCGACCAGGGCGCGACAGGCATTGACATTGGCCACGGCCAGCTCGTTGAAGCTCTGCGCGCGGCCCGTGCCGACGTTGAAGATACCCGACTTCTCGGGGTGATCGAGGAAGTGGAGGTTGACGCGCGCCACGTCACCGACAAAAACGAAATCGCGCCGCTGCTCACCGGCAGCGTACCCATCGCAGCCTTCGAACAACCTCACCTTGCCCTCACGCCGAAACTGATGGTAGTGATGAAAAGCTACCGACGCCATGCGCGCCTTGTGCGACTCGCGCGGACCGTAGACATTGAAATAGCGGAATCCGACGACCTGCGAATTGAACGAACCGACTTCCGCGAGTCGTCGCCGGACGATCTGATCAAAAAGGAACTTCGAATAGCCGTAGACATTCAATGGCGCCTCGTGCTGCCGCTCCTCCGTGAACACGCCGCCGCCACCATAGGTCGCGGCACTCGATGCGTAGAGCAGGGGCACTTCCTGGTCGAGGCACCAGTCGAGAATCCCCAGCGAGTAGCGATAGTTGTTCTCCATCATGTAACGGCCATCGGCCTCCATGGTGTCGGAGCAGGCCCCCTGATGCAGGATGGCGTCGAGATCGCCATCGAAGTCGCCGGCGACGAGGCGATCGAGGAATTCACCCTTGTCGATGTAGTCGGCGATGTCGCAGTCGACGAGATTCTTGAACTTGTCGGCGCGGGTCAGATTGTCGACCGCAATGATCTTGCGCACCCCGCGCTCGTTGAGCGCCTTGACCAGATTAGAGCCAATGAAGCCGGACGCGCCGGTAACGATCGTGTACATGCTCACCTCACTTCATTTCAAGGCCGCGGTAAGCTCATCGCGACCAACAACCGCCGTACCGAACCTGCCAACCACCAGGCCGGCAGCAACGTTCGCCACATGCACGGCCTCTTCCCAACCCGCACCGCCGGCAAGCATCACGGCAAGCGTCGCGATGACGGTATCCCCGGCACCGGAAACGTCGAAGACCTCTCTCGCCACCGCCAGCTCATGCAGCGCCCCGCCGGCATGGAAAAGCGACATCCCCTCCTCGCTACGCGTCACCAGCAGTCCGTCCAGCCCGAGACCGGCACGCAGCGCCTCCGCCTTGCGTGCCAGTTCTTCGGGATCCTGCCAGCGACCAACCACCGCGCGCAGTTCCGCCCGGTTGGGTGTAACGACGGTAGCGCCTGCATACTTCGAGAAATCGTCGCCCTTGGGGTCGACCAGCACGTGCTTGCCGGCATCGCGTGCCAGTCGAATCATCTCGCCGATATGCGTCAAACCGCCCTTGCCGTAGTCGGAGAGGATCACCGCGTCACAGTCGCCAAGACGCGTTGCGAATTCAAGCAACTTGGCCCGCAGAACCTCGTGCGACGGCGAGGTCTCGAAGTCGATCCGCAACAGCTGTTGCTGACGGCCAATCACCCGCAGCTTGACGGTGGTGCTGATCGCCGGGTCAACGTGCAGATTGACCGCAATGCCGCTCGCTTCCAGCAAGCGCAGCAGGCTCCGCCCGGCTTCGTCGTCGCCGACGACCGACAGCAGACCCACCTGCGCCCCCAGGGCGGCGACATTGCGGGCGACGTTGGCCGCTCCACCCGGGCGCTCTTCGCTGCGCTCAATCTTGACAATCGGCACCGGGGCCTCGGGCGAAATGCGCGTCACGTCGCCAAACCAATAGCGATCGAGCATCACGTCGCCGACAATCAGCAGCCTGGCTGCCGACAGATCAGCAAGCCGCATAGGCGCCTGCCGCGATCCTGCAAGCCCTGCTCGGGCGGCGGCCGTGCCCGGTGGCACGCACGCGCAATGGGAACATGAACGTCCTAGGGTGTCAGGTCGAATTCTTCGGTACGTTTGGGCGAATACGTCTCCCAACCGCCGCAAGCCGGACAACGCCAGTAGAACTGGCGCGCCTTGAAGCCGCAATTATCGCACCGATAGCGAGCCAGGCGCCGCGTATAGCTCTGCACTATCGCTTTCGCCAGGTCCAGATCAGGACGAATCTCCGGAGCGGCAAACAACAAGCGTGCTTCCAGCAACTTGTCGAAACCGAGCAGCGTCGGGTTACGTTTCAGCTCGTCACGAACGAGGCGGTACGCCGCCTCGGGTCCATCGCCTTCAAGCACCAGTTGAAAGACAACGTCAAGCAGGTCGAGCGAGGGGTAGCGCTCGAGGTAGCCGCGTAACAGGCGCAGCCCCTCCTCACGCCGATCGAGCTTGCGGAACGCGTCGAGCAGGCGTTGCGCGACCAGCGCGAGGTAAGTCGGGCCCTGCTGCTCGATCCGCTGCCACGAGTCGATCGCCGCATCGTACTGCTCCTGCTGAAACGCTATGTCACCCTGCAGAAGGCTGGCCCGAACGCACTTCCGGTTGCGGCCAAGCGCGGTCTGCAGGTGGCTCGCCGCGAGATCGTGACGCGAGCGGATCATCTCGGCGGCGGCCAGTTCGCAATGGTACTCGGCGATTTCCTTGTGCGACGCGAAATCCGGCAGTTCCGATGCGATGACGATCGCCTTTTCCCAATCCTTCTCCAGTTGATAGATCTCGAGCAGATTGCGCTTGGCGTCTTCCGCCAGTTCGGACTCGCGCAGCTTGTCGAAGATTTCCTCGGCCCGATCAAGCAACCCAGCCTTCAGAAAATCGTGCCCGAGTTCGGCCAGCGCTTGCAGTTTCAGATCCTGCTTGAGGTCCTCGCGCTCCAGGAGATTCTGGTGCATCCGGATCGCCCGCTCGGTTTCGCCGCGGCGACGAAAGAGGCTGCCGAGCGCAAAGTGCAGCTCGATGGTCTCGGGGTCGACCCGGACGGCTTCGACAAAAGCCTCGATCGCGCGATCGGGCTGCTCGTTGAGCAGGAAGTTGAGCCCTTGAAAGTACGAACGCGGCAAGGCCCGCGACTCCCTCACCAGATGCCGGATGTCGATGCGTGCGGCCGCCCAGCCGAGCCCGAAGAAGAGCGGAAAAAGCAGCAACTGCCAGTACTCGAATTCAATCATGGAATCGGCTTTGTGATGTTCAGACCCGGTGGAGCGGGTCGCTGGCCACGCTGGTCCGAGCTTCGTTCAACTCACGCTGCAGGCGGGCGAGTTCGCGGCGCTGGCCAAGCAGAGTGCTGGGCAGGAAGAGCACGGCGAGGCCGGCGCCGCCAGCAAGAGACGCGAGCACGACAATGATCAGGGGCGCGTGCCAAGTGGCATCAAGAAAGACATGCACGCCAACCGGATCGGTGTTCTTGATGGCAAACGCAAAAAGGAGAAGGAACAGGACGATTCTCGAGGTCCACGACAATCCACGCATCAATCACCTTCCCACAGAAAAACGGGCGGCATGTTGCCGCCCGCAAACCCGTACTCACTGATCACTCAGATCGATTCCAGGGAGCCGTCCACGCGCTCCCGCAACTCCTTGCCAGCCTTGAAGTGCGGCACCCACTTTTCCGGAACGTTGACCTTCTCCCCCGACTTCGGGTTACGCCCGACGCGCGGTGGCCTGTAGTTCAAGGCGAAGCTCCCGAAACCGCGGATCTCGATGCGATCGCCGTTTGACAGCGCCTCGGCCATCGCCTCGAGAATCATCTTGACCGACAGGTCCGCATCCTTGGCGACCAGTTGTGGGAAGCGCTCGGCCAGTTGGGCGATGAGATCCGACTTGGTCATCGCTCGAACCTATTGCGGATTGTTCAGCTTGGCTTTTAGCAACGCCCCGAGGTTGGTCGTGCCCGAGCTGGCACTGCTGCTATCGGCAGAAAACTTCTGCATCGCCTCCTGCTGCTCGGCCTGCTCCCTGGCCTTGATCGACAGGCTGATCGAACGCGTCTTGCGGTCGATGTTGATGATCATCGCCTCGATCTGGTCGCCTTCCTTGTAGACCCTGGTGAGGTCGTCGATCCGATCACGCGAGACTTCAGACGCCCGCAGATACGCCTCGATGTCGCCGTCCAGCATCACCACCGCGCCACGCGCGTCAACCGATTTAACCAATCCACGCACGATGCTGTTCTTGTCGTGCGTGGCAATGTAGCTGGTGTAGGGATCGCCGTCGAGTTGCTTGATACCCAGGGAAATCCGCTCCTTGTCGGTGTCGATGGCGAGAACCACGGCATCAACCTCGTCGCCCTTCTTGAAATTGCGAATGGCTTCCTCACCCGGCAGCGACCACGACAGGTCGGACAGGTGCACCAGGCCGTCGATGCCGCCGGGCAGGCCGATGAACACGCCGAAGTCAGTGATCGACTTGATCGCGCCACGCACCCGGTCGCCCTTCTTGTAGTTCATCGAGAAGTCGTCCCACGGATTGGCAGCGCACTGCTTCATCCCCAGCGAAATCCGCCGCCGGTCCTCGTCGATCTCGAGGATCATCACCTCGACTTCGTCGCCCAGCTGAACGACCTTGGACGGATGGACGTTCTTGTTGGTCCAGTCCATCTCGGAGACATGCACCAGTCCTTCGATTCCCTGCTCGATCTCGACGAAGGCGCCGTAGTCGGTGAGGTTGGTGACCTTGCCGAAAAGACGGGTCGTCGGCGGGTAGCGACGCGAAATGCCAACCCAGGGATCTTCGCCGAGCTGCTTGAGGCCGAGCGAAACGCGGTTCTTTTCCTGGTCGAACTTGAGGATCTTGGCCTGGACTTCGTCGCCGACCGCGAGAACCTCGGACGGGTGCCGAACACGACGCCACGCCAGATCGGTGATGTGCAGCAGGCCATCGATGCCGCCGAGATCGACGAAGGCGCCGTAGTCGGTGATGTTCTTGACCACGCCCTTGACGATGCTGCCTTCCTTGAGGGCGGCGAGCAGGGCATCGCGCTCTTCGCCGACGCTCGCCTCGAGGACGGCACGCCGCGAGACCACCACGTTGTTACGCTTGCGGTCGAGCTTGATGACCTTGAATTCGTAGGTCTTGCCTTCGTACGGCGTGGTGTCCTTGACCGGACGCATGTCCACCAGAGAGCCCGGCAGGAAGGCGCGGACGCTGTTGGTCATTACCGTCAGCCCCCCCTTGACCTTGCCGGTGATCGTGCCGACCACGAGACTACCGTCGTTCAGCGCCTGTTCGAGGGCATTCCACGCAGCGACCCGCTTGGCACGGTCGCGCGACAGGCGCGTTTCGCCGAAACCGTTCTCGAGTTGCTCGATGGCCACCTGGACGAAGTCACCGACCTTGACTTCGAGTTCGCCCTGGTCATTGCGAAATTCCTCAAGTTCGATATAGCTTTCGGACTTGAGGCCGGCATTGACGACGACAAAATTCTGGTCGATGCGCACGACTTCTGCGGTGATGACCTCTCCAGGGCGCATTTCCTGACGCCCGAGGCTCTCTTCGAAAAGTTCGGCAAAGCTTTCTTGCATGCTGGGATTGGCTGACATATATGTTGAGTTACCTAACCGCAACGGCTGCGGGGTGAGTTGATAACGATCACCAGTTCCCGACACTCCGGGGACCCCGCTGCGGAGCAGGTCCGCAGAACCGGCAGGCCGCGGGAGGATCCGCCGCCTGGCCGACGACGACGCGTCGAACTGGTGACACCACTGGCTGACGGCGACTGCCGTTCACCCTTTTTTCGGAACCTTGTTGACCCAGTCGAGCACCTTGGCCACCGCAATTTCGATGGTCAGGTTGGTCGTGTCGAGCAATTCAGCATCCGTACTCTGCTGCATCGGGGCGACGCTGCGTTGGCTGTCCCGTTCGTCGCGTTCGCGCAAATCCAGCAAGAGATCTGTAATACTAGCAGCGATTCCTTTGTCGATCAACTGCTTATGGCGTCTCCTGGCACGCATCTCGACAGTCGCGGTGAGGAAGACCTTGGTCGAGGAATCCGGGAACACCACCGAGCCCATGTCGCGGCCATCGGCTACCAGCCCGGGCGGGCGGCGGAAGGCACGCTGCCGGAAGAGCAGCGCCGCGCGCACGCCCGGCAAGGCCGCCACTCGCGAGGCACCGGCGGAGATCTTCTCGTTGCGGATGGCATCACCGACATCCTCGCCGGACAGCCTGATCGCGGTGCCGGCAAACTCGACATCGAGACCGGCGGCGATCGCCGCCACGCCGGCTTCGTCGTCCCAGCCGACGTCCGCCCGGGCAGCGGCCAGGGCCGTCAGCCGATACAAGGCCCCGGAATCGAGGTAGTGCCAGCCGAGCGCCTCGGCGACACGCGAGGCGATTGTCCCCTTGCCGGACGCCGAGGTGCCATCGATGGCGATCACCGGCACCGCCTGCGTGACTTCGGCAAAGCGCGCGAAATAGTCGGGGAAGGTCTTCGCCACCGTCTGCGGATCATTGATGCGCAGCGGCGTCCCCAGGGCCGCCACCGAGAAACACATGGCGATGCGGTGATCGTCGTAGGTGTCGATCACCGCCGGTTGCAGGGCCCGGCCCGCAAGCGGAGGGGACACGCGAATGAAATCCTCGCCGACATCGACGCGCGCGCCGAGCTTGCGCAACTCGGTCGCCATGGCGGCGATCCGGTCGGTTTCCTTGACCCGCCAACTCGCGATGTTGCGCAGGCTCGTCGGCCCCTCGGCAAACAGCGCCACGCTGGCCAGGGTCATCGCCGCATCGGGAATGTGATTGCAGTCGAGATCGATCCCCTGCAAGCTGCCGGCGTCGGGCGCCGAGGCTTCGAGCCAGTTGGCACCGCAAGTGATTCGCGCCCCCATCAGCGCCAGCGCATCGGCAAAGCGGACGTCGCCCTGCATCGAGTCACGGCCAACGCCTTCGACGCGCAGCGGCCCTCCGCCGATGGCACCCAGGGCGAGAAAATACGACGCCGACGAGGCGTCACCTTCCACGTGCAGCACTCCCGGCGAGCGATAGGTGCTACCGGCCGCTACCGTAAAGCGGCGCCAGCCATCGCGCTGGATCTGCACACCAAAGCGCGCCATGGTCGCCAGCGTGATTTCCACATAGGGTTTCGAGATCAGTTCGCCGACCACTTCGACCGTCGTCTCGACGCCACGCAGCGGCAGCGCCATCAACAGTCCGCTCAGGAACTGGCTCGACACGTCGCCACGCACGACGACCGCACGCCCCTCCTCGCCCCGACCCGGCATCGGCGGGCTGATCGCCAAGGGCGGAAAGCCGGCTTCCCCCAGGTAGCGGATGTCGGCACCGAGTTGCCGCAAACCATCCACCAGGTCGCCAATCGGACGTTCGTGCATGCGCGGCACCCCCGACAGCCGGTAGTCACCGCCGGCAAGGGCGAGGACCGCCGTCAGCGGCCGAAAGGCCGTTCCCGCGTTGCCCAGAAACAGGTCGGCGGCACGTACGGGAAAAACCCCGCCAACCCCGGTGACGCGAAACACCGTGTCGCCCAGCGGCTCGACGCCAACGCCCAGCGCTCGCAGTGCATCGAGCATGCGCGCCGTGTCGTCCGCGACCAGCAGGTCGTGAAGCTCGGTTTCGCCGCTCGCCAGAGCGGCCAGCAGCAGCACACGGTTGGAAATGCTCTTCGAGCCGGGCAAGCGCAACGTGCCGCGCGCCCCGACCAGTTGCGGCAGATCGAGATAGGCTGTGCTCACTCGCTCGCCTTGTTCTCGGCCCAGGCCCGCCGCGCCGCGCGCGCCACGTCGAAGGCCGCTTCCAGACCGGCACCGTCGGAACGTTGCAGAGCATCGCGCAGCTCATCGAGCTGCGCGCGGTAGCGGTCGAGTTCGTCGAGCAGCGCCGTCCGGTTGGCCAGACAGATGTCGCGCCACATCTCCGGATGGCTGGCGGCGATACGCGTGAAGTCGCGAAAACCACTCGCCGCGAAATCGAAAAGGAGATCGCGGTTGTCGCGCCGGGTCAGGTCATGCACCAGGGCAAAAGAGAGGAGGTGGGGCAGGTGGCTGACGGCGGCGAAGACGCGATCATGCTCCGCCGGACTCAGCTCCCTGACCAGAGCGCCGCAGCACTCCCATGCCGCGCGCACGCGCGCCACGCTCGCCACCGCGTTCTCGGGAAGCGGCGTCAGCACCACCTGCTTCTGGCGATAGAGATCGGCGCGCGCAGCCAGCGCACCGCTGTTCTCGGCACCGGCAATCGGATGTGCCGGCACGAACTGCCCAAGCCGCTCGCCGAAGTGCGCGCGTGCGGCGGCAACCACGTCTCCCTTGGTGCTGCCGGCGTCGGTGACGACGGTCTGCGGGCCCAGACAGGGGGCGATGCGCGCCATGATCTCGGGGGTCGTTCCGACGGGCGTGGCAATCAGGACGAGGTCGGCGTTGCCCACCTCCTGGCCGATGTTGAAGCCGGCGCGGTCAAGGATGCCGAGGTCGAGCGCCTGCGTCAGCGAACCCAGGCGTCTTCCAAAACCGACGACCTCGCCAACCTCCCCGGCGGACTTGAGGGCGAGCGCGAAAGAGCCGCCGATCAGGCCGACGCCAAAGATGACGATCTTGCCGAACTGCGGGGCCCCGTTCACAGCCGGAGAGCCCACTGCCGGGCGATCACAGGGAACCCCCGAGCGCTTCCAGGAAGCGGGCGTTCTCTCTCTCCGTGCCGATCGTCACGCGCAGCCACTCGGGCATCCCGTAAGCCGCAATCGGACGCACGATCACCCCATGCCTGAGCAAGCTCTGGTTCACCAGCGCCGCCTCGCTCACCCGAAAGGTCACGAAATTGCCGTGCGATGGAATGTGCTGGCAGCCGATCCGCTTCAGCCCGCCGACGATCTGTTCCATTCCCGCCCGATTCAGGGCATAGCTGCGGGCGACGAATTCATGGTCGTCGAGTGCGGCCGTGGCCGCCGCGAGCGCCATGTTGTTGCAGTTGAAGGGCTGACGAACGCGATTCATGAGGTCGGCGATCTCGGCCGACGTCAGCGCATAGCCGACGCGCAGGCCCGCCAGACCGTAGATTTTCGAGAACGTGCGGGTGATCATTAGATTCGGCAGGTCGGCGAGCCAGGCAGTCGTATCGACCCGATCACCGGGAGACAGGTATTCGTTGTAGGCCTCGTCGAGGACAACGACGACATCCGACGGTACCGACTCGACAAACGCCTTGAGCTGGCCATACGGCGCAAAGCTGCCGGTCGGATTGTTGGGGTTGGCAATCCAGACCAGCCGCGTATCGGGCCGGATCGCGCCGCGCATCGCCTCCAGGTCATGGCCATAATCCCGTGCCGGAACGGCGATTGGTTCGGCACCGGCCGACAGCGTCGCCAGCGGATAGACGGCAAACGCATACTGGGCGAACACGGCCGTGCGACCGGGCGCGAGAAAAACGCGCGCCACCAGATCGAGAACGTCGTTCGAACCATTGCCGAGCACGATGCGCTCCATGCCGATGCCCGTCCGCTCAGCCAGCGCCTGTTTCAGCAGGAAGTCGTCCGGGTAGCGCGACAAGTCCGCCATCGCCTGTTCCGCAGCGGCCCGCGCTTTCGGGCTCATGCCGAGCGGATTTTCGTTGGACGCCAGCTTGACGATCTGGTCGACGGCGATGCCCATCTCGCGCGCCAGCTGGGTAATCGGCTTGCCCGGCTGGTAGGGCGAGATGGCCCGGACGTAGGGTAACGATTGTTCGCAGAGTGCCATCGGCAGTCCTCGAAAGTATTGCGTTAGTAGGCCGCCATCGGGTAGGAGCCGAGCAGCTTCAGGTACGGCGCCCGCCGCCCGAGTTCGGCAAGCGCGGCGCGCACAGGCGGATCGTCGCGGTGGCCCTCGACATCGACGAAAAAGACGTACTCCCAGAGCGTGTGCCGAGCCGGCCGCGACTCGAGCCGCGTCAACGACACCGCGGCGTCGGAGAAGGGCGACAGCAGCTGGCTCAAGGCGCCGGTCTGGTTGGCGGCGGACATGATCAGCGACGTCTTGTCGCGCCCCGACGGTCCGGCATCCTGACGACCCAGGACGACGAAACGCGTCGTGTTGTTCGGCTCGTCCTCGATGTTGCTCGCCAACTGCGGCAGCTGGTAGCGATCGGCCGCCGCCTGCCCGGCGATCGCCGCCGCACCGGCCTCGCCGGCGGCGAGTTGCGCCGCCTGCGCATTGCTGCCGACCGGTATGCGCTGCGCCTGTGCCAGCGAGCGGTTCAGCCACTCGTGGCATTGCGCCAGCGACTGGGCATGCGAATACACCTTGCGCACATCGGCAAGCGACGCTTCGCTGGAGAGCAGGTGCTGATGGATGCGCAGGACCACCTCACCACAGATCTTCAGCGGCGTCGTCAACAACAGGTCGAGCGTACGTCCGATCGCACCTTCGGTCGAGTTCTCGATCGGCACCACCGCGTAGTCGGCATGCGCGGCCTCGACCTCGCGGAAGACATCGTCAATCGAGATCTGCGGCATCAGGCGGGCGGCGTGACCGAAGTGCTTGGTCGCCGCACCCTCCGAAAAGGTGCCGAGAGGTCCGAGGAAGGCGATGCCCAGCGGCTGCTCGAGCGACAGGCACGCCGACATCACTTCGCGGAAGAACCAGGTGATCGTTTCGTTGGCCAGTGGGCCCGGGTTCATTTCCTGGACCCGGTGCAGCACCTGAGCCTCACGCTCCGGACGGTAAATGAAACCCGCTTCGCCGTGGCGCGCCTTGATCTGGCCAACCTGCTGCGCATACCTGGCACGCTGGTTCAGCAGTTCGAGCAGATCACCATCAACTCGGTCGATCTGCTGACGGACGATCGCCAGCTCCTTCTGCAGATCCTCGTTCATGCTCCCACCCGCAGTCACCAGCCGCCGGTCGACCACTCACCACCCAGGACGGCCAAGGAGGCCGGCGCAACAGGGGCGGTCGAAACATGCAGCACGCGCGTCACTCCTCGCCCGGATCAGCGTACTGGCCCCCGGCTGCCGGCTCACCTGGCTGCTCGACCAGATCGGCAATCTCGGCATCGTCTTCGGTCTCGACGATCTTCTCGAGGCCCGCCAGCTTCTCGCCGGCGTCAAGGGCAATCAGTGTCACGCCCTGCGTGGCGCGACCCAACTCGCGAATCTCACGCACACGAGTGCGGATCAACACGCCACCGGTCGTGATCAGCATGATCTCGTCCTCATCACGAACCAGGCGAGCGGCCACCACTCTGCCGTTGCGCTCGCTGCCGGCAATGGCGATGACGCCCTGCGTGCCACGCCCCGAATGCCGGAAATCCGCGAGCACCGTGCGCTTGCCGAAGCCATTCTCGGTGGCCACCAGGACGGTCTGCTGATCGTTGTCGGCGACCAGCAGCGAGAGAACCTGTTGCTGGTCCGCCAGCCGCATCCCGCGCACACCGCGCGCCGTGCGTCCCATCGGCCGGACGTCCTCCTCGTCGAACCACACCGCCTTGCCGGCGTCGGAAACCAGGACCACGTCCTGCGTACCGTTGGTGATCTCGGCACCGATCAGGACGTCCTCGTCATCGAGGGCGACGGCGATGATGCCGGCCTTGCGCGGATTCGAGAAATCGGACAGCGGCGTCTTCTTCACCGTCCCTTGTGCCGTGCACATGAAGATGTAGCGATCGTCGGTAAACTCCTTGACCGGCAGGATCGCGCTGATCTTCTCGCCTTCCTCGAACGGGAACAGGTTCACGATCGGCTTGCCGCGACTGGTTCGCGTCCCTTGCGGCACTTCATAGACCTTCAGCCAGTACACCCGGCCCCGATTGGTGAAGCAGAGAATGAAATCGTGCGTGTTGGCGACGAACAGGTGATCGACGAAATCATCGGTTTTCATCGCCGCCGCCTGCTTGCCGCGTCCGCCACGCCGCTGCGCCCGGTAGTCGGCGAGCGGCTGCGATTTGATGTAGCCGGTGTGCGACAGCGTCACGACCATATCGACGGGGGTGATGAAGTCCTCGATACCCAGGTCCTGGGTGCTGATGACGATCTCCGAACGCCGCTTGTCACCGAACTGGGCACGGATCGCGGTCAGTTCCTCGACGATCATCTCGGTGATCCGCTCCGGCCGCGCCAGGATATCCATCAGGTCGGCGATGCGCGCCAGGAGTTCGCCGTAATCCGCGACGATCTTGTCGCGTTCGAGACCGGTCAGTCGTTGCAGGCGCAGTTCGAGGATCGCCTGCGCCTGCGCTTCGGAGAGCAGATAACCGCTCGCCGACAGCCCGTATTCCAGGCCCAGCCCTTGCGGACGCGTGGCGTCGAGCGCCGCACGCTGCAGCATCTCGGCCACCGTCGGTGACGTCCACAACCGCGACATCAAGCCGCGGCGAGCATCGGCCGGCGTCGGCGACGCCTTGATCAGGGCGATGATTTCATCGACGTTGTCGAGCGCCACCGCCAGGCCTTCCTGGATGTGTGCCCGTTCGCGCGCCTTGCGCAGTTCGAAAACGGTGCGCCGGGTGAGCACTTCGCGTCGGTGCCGCAGGAAACACTCGAGCATCTGCTTGAGGTTCAGGAGCCGTGGCTGGCCGTCGACCAGCGCCACCATGTTCATGCCGAAGGTATCCTGGAGCTGCGTCTGCTTGTACAGGCAGTTCAACACCACCTCGGCGACTTCGCCGCGCTTCAGCTCGATGACGACGCGCATGCCCGACTTGTCGGACTCGTCGCGCAGGTCGGAAATGCCCTCGATCCGCTTCTCGTTGACCAGCTCGCCGATCTTCTCGAGCAGCGTCCGCTTGTTCACCTGGTAGGGCAGTTCGTCGATGATGATCGCCTGACGGTTGTTGCCCTTGTCCATGTCCTCGAAATGCGTCCGGCCGCGCATCACCACGCGCCCACGCCCGGTGCGGTAGCCCTCGCGCACGCCGGCGACGCCGTAGATGATGCCGGCCGTCGGAAAGTCGGGGCCCGGCACCAGGTCGATCAGTTCGTCGATCGTCACCTCGGCGTTGTTGAGCAGCGCCAGGCAGGCATCGATGATTTCGCCCAGGTTATGCGGCGGAATGTTGGTCGCCATGCCGACGGCGATGCCCGCCGAGCCGTTGATCAGCAGATTCGGAATGCGCGCCGGCATGACCAGCGGCTCCTCCTCGGAGCCGTCGTAGTTGGGTCCGAAATCGACCGTTTCCTTGTCGATGTCGGCCAGCAGTTCATGCCCGATACGCGCCATCCGCACTTCGGTGTAACGCATCGCCGCGGCGTTGTCGCCGTCGACCGAGCCGAAGTTGCCCTGCCCGTCGACCAGCATGTAGCGCAGCGAGAAATTCTGCGCCATGCGCACGATGGTGTCGTAGACGGCCGTGTCGCCATGCGGGTGGTACTTGCCGATGACATCACCGACGATACGGGCCGACTTCTTGTAGGGCTTGTTCCAGTCGTTCGACAGCTCGTGCATGGCGAAGAGGACGCGCCGATGCACCGGCTTGAGACCGTCGCGGGCGTCCGGCAGAGCCCGCCCGACAATGACGCTCATTGCATAATCGAGATACGAGCGCCGCATCTCGTCTTCGAGGCTGACGGGCAGGGTTTCCTTGGCGAAAGCTTCCATCTTCTTCCCGCTGATGACGCGACTGAGGGGGTAATGTCGGCGTCGTGATCAAGCCCGTGATTCTATCACGCCAGCGCTGCCTCTGGCCTGACGAGTCGCGCATTGGCGCGCATTGGCGGCGGTCAGACGGCGCGGGGCGCGGGCTGGATCCGTATACGCCAGGAGTCCCAGTGGCGGGCACGGTCGATGCCCTGGGCAGGCTCGCGCGCATCAATCGACACGCCGGCAGATACTGCGACCGCGGCGGCGCGGCGCCGGGCGTTTGCGCCGGCCGGGCGGCAGCGATCAGCTAGCGCCGATGGTTTCCCGCAAGGCGCGCACCTGCGCCAGGCCAGCGGCGTCGTCGAGCCTCGCGAAAGCCGCCTCGGCCAGCGTCAGGACGTCCCGCGCCTCCTCGCGCGCGCCGCCCATCGCCAGCACCTGCGCCAACAGTTGGCCGATTCCTCCGATGAAATCCGGGCGACCGAGCTGCCGGCTGGTCGCGAAGGCCGCGACGAGGTCGTCGTGGATCCGCTGCAGGCCGCCACTCTCGTGCTCGCCGCGCTGCAAGCGAAGCGCAGCCATCGAGTAGCGGATGTGCGCGAGGCTGTCGATATCGCCCAAGCGCTCGGCGACCGGCAGCCGTTGTTCGTGCAAGGCCAGCGCCTCGTCGAGCTGTCCGCGGGAGGCGAGGATGTCGGCGATCCTGCCCTGGGTCACCGCCTTCGACCGGACGTCGCCGAGGCGCTCGAAAGCGAGAAGCACTTCTTGGCGAAGGATGCGCAGCGCCTCGTCGAGCTGGCCGCGGGAGGCGAGGATGTCGGCGATCTTGCCCTGGGTCACCGCCTTCTCCCGGACGTCGCCGAGGCGCTCATAGACGGGCAGCTGTTCTTCGACCCGGATGCGCAGTGCCTCGTCAAGCTGGCCGCGGGAGGCGAGGATGTCCGCGATGCAGCCCTGGGTCACCGCCTTCGACCGGACGTCGCCGAGGCGCTCATAGACGGGCAGCTCTTCTTCGACGCGGAGGCGCAGCGCCTCGTCGAGCTGGCCGCGGGAGACGAGAATGTCGGCGATGTAGCCCTGGGTCACCGCCTTCGACCGGACGTCGCCGAGGCGCTCATAGACGGGCAGCTGTTCTTCGACGCGGAGGCGCATCGCCTCGTCGAGCTGGCCGCAGGAGGCGAGGATGTCGGCGATGCGACCGACGGCGACGGCTGCGCTGCGACGATCGTCAATTTCGCGGAACGCCGCCCCTGCGGCCTTGGCGTGTGCCAGAGCGGCCTCCGAGCGGCCGAGCGACTGCTCGATGTCGCTGGCTTCGAGCATCAAATCGGCGTCCGGTCCGCCCGGCTCGCCAATGCTCCGCAGATAGTCGCCGATCTCGGCCAGGCGTCGTTCGCGCTGCGCGCGCTCGGCGCTGCCGAGGAAGATCGAACCACGGTGCACCGCCAGACGCTCCGCTGGCGGGTGCGAGAAATCGAGCACCGCCGCGCGCCACGCCCAGAGGTCCGGGGCTTCGCTGGCGACGGTCGCGATGGTGCCGGGGTCGAGCCACAGCACGAGCGTATTGGGGACGTCGGCGGCCAGCGACTCGCGGCGATAGTTGAGCGCATGCAGGGCTTCCGGACCGGCTTGCCGCAGCCAGGCCTCGACGCCGACGAGGTGGATCGGGTTGTGCTGCGGGCCGATCCGCCGCAACTCGTCGAGCACCACCGACGGCCCGGCGAGCGGCACGAGATCGACGATTACTGCCGACGGGTGGCGGACGTCGATGCGGTCGATCAGCGCTTGCCGATAGGCGAACGAGAGGCACCCGGCGAAGACCAGTTGAAAGCCGCCGGCGTGCTCGAGCAGGCGTTGCAGGCGCAGGAAATCGCCGCTGTGGCGACCGTCGAGATCCTCGCCGAAAACCGCCGCCGGCGCGCTCGAACTGGCCGCTGCCAGAGTCGGCTGTTTAGCTACGGGAGAGTTCATCGGCCGACAAGGCGAGCCGGGATTGCTCGGCACAGTAGCCGTCGAGCGCCCGCACCGCCGGATGCGACTGCCACCAGTAGCTGTTGTATTCGAGTAGGGCGAGATCGTAGAGCAAACGCCGGGTCTGCTCGGTGACCGGCGCGTAGTCGGTGCCGGCCCGGTCGATCCGGGCGAGCAGCGCGAAGTCGTCGGGCTGCACCAGGCGCCGATACTCGTTGGTCAGCCGCCGCGCCGCGGTAGCCGCCACCTGGCCGCTGATCGGTCCCTGGTCGATCTCCTGGAAGCAGAGGTTGACGAGCCGTAGCAGGTCGCGCGGATGGCCGCCGGAATGCGCGATGAGCCCGTCCAGGGTCGCCGGGTCGTCGAAGTTCTCCGCCGGCAGGCGCCTATGGACGAACTCGCGCAGGCGCTGCCAGGCGACGGGTAGCGGCTCGTGCTGGCCCTTCTCGGCCAACTTGACCATCGGTAGACGGAAGATGGCGTCGAAATTCTGGCCGACCTGCCCCTGTTCGTTGAGCACGCCGATCGGCGCACAATAGATGCAGTTGCCGCGCTATTGGCGGGAGCTGGTGGCTGTCGCGGACGAAGAAGTCGTCGGCCCCGTCACCGCGCAGACGATCGGTGCCATCGACGACGAAGATCACTGCGTGCCCTTTGCCGTGCTTGTCGACCTCGCTTTCGACGAATGACAGGAGCTGGTTGAAACCGCGCGCGAGCACCGAAAAAGAGTTCCTTACACTCTCGCGAATCTCGGTCTTGTAGGTGGTGTTGCTGCGAATCGCCGCCGTCAGACTGGCGAACAGCTTGCCGACGAACGGCAGCCCGGTTTCTGCCTTGACGCCGGCCTTGACCTCGCCGCTGAGGCTGGTCGTCAATGCCGTGTTGCGGCTGACCTCGCGAAACCACTCGTGCAGCGGCGTCAGGAAAACCTCGGGGACGGTGATGCCGGCCTGCTCGACGCTTGCCGCCAGGGCTTCCGCGAGGGCCAGAGCGACGTCGGCGTAAGTCAGGTTGTTGATGTCGAGCGCCTGCAGCGCGTCGATCGAGACAACGAGGAAGCGTTCGGGCCCGGCGAGTTCCGCGGCGATCGCCCGCAGCTCGGTACTCTTGCCGCAGCCGCGATGGCCGCCGAAGAGGATGCATTTGCCGACCGGCGGGACGCGCAAGCGCCGCGCATCCACCTCGATTCCGAGTTCGCGCAGCAGGCGCTTGCTGTTGTAGTCGCCACGCGCGTCGTTCAAGGCCACGCGGCGCTCATCGCCGGGTGCGAGAGGCTCGTCGTACTGGAAATTCTTGCGGTAGTCCCAGATATCCAGCGTTGGTCCTTCTCCCGAACAGGCCGGCAAACCAGGCCGGCAAACGGCGGCATGGCGGCTGAGTGCTCGCCGCGACTCCAGCTTTTGCTCGTTGGCGGATCGGGCGGGCTGCGTGGCCCCGGATTTCGCTTGCGCTGCATCCGGGCTACGTGGTTACGCGGTTACGTGGTTACGCGGCGACGGTGGTGCGGCGGGACAGCGCGTTGCCGGCCGCCACCCACCGGAACAGCGTCAGCCGAGGCGTTCGGCGTTGTCCTTGACCTGGCGAATCAGCGGTGCGAGAGCGGCGTCGGTGAGGGTCGCGGCACTGCCGAAAAGCGCGTACCAGGCGAGTGCGCTGCCGACGAGCGCCTCGCCCAAGTCGGCCTGCCGTTCCCGCAAGTCCTCTACGCTGCGACTGGCGGCCAGCGACATGGCGCTGCCGGCGCAGGCAGCCATCGCCTCGCCGGTGCGTGTCCAGAAGCTGGCGACTTCACCGGGCAACGCGCTTGCCATGGCAGCCAGGCCCTCCAGCGGCACGGCGACCTTCTCGCGCGTCATCAGCGCCATTTCTTCCCAGTCGTGCCCGTCGCCTGATGTATGACCGCGCAGCAGGCCGTAACTGCGCTGCGTGATGACTTCCATCGACGCGAGCATCCCCTGGTTGAACTGCCTTCCCAGGCGGGTCCATTGCAGGACCGGTGCCAGCAGTTGATCACGGACTTCCTCTCGATTCATGTCTGATTCTCCTGAAATTGTCGTCGACGGGACGTCGATCGGTGTTGGGAATTAGGTACACAGCGGCCGGACTGCCCCGGCAGGCTTGTGAACCGTCAGGATACCTCGTTTTCCCGCGAACGACGGTCCTTCATCAGAGGTAGCGTGCCGCGTCGTCGAAGTCGATTCCTTGCGTAGCGGGTAGTTCCGCACGCGCGACGCGTGCCACCATGAAAGCTCTCTGCCGCGGTGGTCCGGCCAGCTCGGCGACCGAAAAGTCGACGTCCGCAGCCCGCTCGGAACTCCCTTCCTCGAGCACGACGTTCATCGTGCTCAGCCGCAACTGCCTTTGCCCGACGCGCAGGTGACGCTCGGGGTTGGCGAGCACGTCGCGCAGGCACTCGAGTTCCATGGCCAGCGCCGACTGGGTGTCACCCACCGTTTCGAGTTGCCGCTCGTTTTCCTGTAGCTCGGTTTCAAGCCTGGCCTGCTCGTTGCGTGCTGCTGGCGGCGAACCGAACATCGACCCGAGACCTGGACCCTGCTGCTGCAACAGGCGCAGGCGGGCGCGAATCAGCGCACGATTGGCCTCGAGTTGCTGCCTTTCGACGCGATCCTCGCCAATCTCGGCCAGAGCCCGGCCGAGCAGATACTCGAAGGCCTCGACGCCGACGATACGGCGCAAGCGGGATTCGTCCCGGCCGCAGATGTGCGCCCGGTGGTCCGAGAAGCTGACACTGGTCTGGACCACGTCGCGCTGGACCAGTTCACCCTGCAAGGCCATCCCGAAGACGCGCTGCTCATTGAATGCCATGCCGAGGACCAGGCAGGCCTCATCGAGCTCGGGGAACTTGTCGAACAGGGTACGCAGATTGTCCGAACGTCCAAGTGCCTTCGGGATATCCGAGGGGGCAACAAAGAACGCCCGCAAGGCGGGGTCAGTAGCCCAGGTCGCCGTCGACACCGGCCGTGCATCGGGCAGTGCCTTGATCATCGCGCGCAGGAATTCTATGGTGGTGCCGACGGCCGGGGCCAGATGACTGTGGCACGCGGGCAGCACCTTCAGGCGCGGATTGGTCAGCGTGATCGCCTTCTCGGTGGCTGCCCCAATCATCTCGTCGGACACACGGTCCGGATCGAACTGCGCCGGCCTGTTCTTGAACCAGTCGAGAATGCCCATAACCCCTCCCGCTAGCGAAAGCCCTGCCTGCTTTCGTCGACACAGCAACGGTACTTCAGCGCGCTGGGTTGCGCGTGCGGACCAGCGCGGGGTCGCGCGGGAATCACCCTAGTGGATGACGACGGACAACCGTCTCCGCGCGCTCCGGTCCGGTCGACACGATGTCGATCGGAATGTCACACAGTTCTTCGATGCGCGCCAAATAGGCCTGCGCCGCCAGCGGCAGCGCGGCCATCGTAGTCGCGCCAACCGTCGACCCTGACCAGCCGGGAAGGCTCTCGAGGACCGGCTCACAGGCGGCGACCTCGTCGGCGCCCATCGGCAGGAGGTCGACGATGCTGCCGTCGAGCCGATAACCGGTACAGATCTTCAGCTCGGCAAGACCATCGAGAACGTCGAGTTTGGTGATGCACAGACCAGTGACCCCGTTGATCTGGATCGAACGCTTGAGCGCCGCGACATCGAGCCAGCCGCAGCGACGTTTGCGTCCGGTGACGGTGCCGAACTCCCGGCCTTTCTGAGACATCTGGTGTCCTGGCAGGCCCTCGGTCTCGATATCGAGCTCGCTCGGGAAAGGCCCGCCGCCAACGCGCGTGCAATAGGCCTTGGTGATTCCCAGGACGTAGTGCAGCATGCCCGGACCGATGCCCGAGCCGGCGGCCGCCTGACCGGCAACGCAGTTCGATGAGGTGACGAAGGGATAGGTGCCATGATCGATGTCGAGCAGCGCCCCTTGAGCTCCTTCGAAGAGCAGATTGTGGCCGGCCTTGTTCAGCGCATGCAGCGCTGCCGATACGTCGGTGACCAGCGGCTTGATCTCCTCGGCGTCGGCCATCGCCTGCGCCAGTACGGCTTCGCAATCGACTGCCGCGGCACCCAAATAGCGAGTCAGCACGAAGTTGTGGTAGTCGAGATTCTCCTTGAGCTTCTCGGCAAAACGGGCGGGATAGAACAGGTCGTAAACGCGTAGCGCACGGCGCGCCACTTTGTCTTCGTACGCGGGCCCGATGCCCTTGCCGGTCGTGCCGATCCTGACGTCCGCACAGCGCGCAGCCTCACGAGCATGATCGAGGGCAGAGTGGTAGGCGAGGATGATCGGACAGCCCGGGCTGATCTTGAGCCGCGAGCGGACATCGATGCCACCTGACTCGATCACCCGGATCTCGCTGATCAGGTGATGGATATCGAGCACGACACCGTTGCCGATGAAGCAATCGACCCCGTCGCGAACGATCCCCGAGGGCACCAGATTGAGCTTGTAGACCTTGTCGCCGACGACCAGCGTATGACCGGCGTTGTGGCCGCCCTGAAAGCGCACGACCCCCTTCGCATGATCGGTGAGCCAGTCAACGATCTTGCCCTTGCCCTCGTCGCCCCACTGGGTGCCAACGACTACGACGTTCTTAGCCATTCCTGTCATTTGTCCCTGTTGATTGCCTCAATGACCCACTGCCCGCTACGTTCGACCAGTCGACGATCGCACAGCGGCCCCTCGCTGCCCGTCTCGCCGGGGAGAAGCTCGACGACCGTCTCGCCGCGCTCACGCAAGAGGTCGATCGCCTGCGCTGCGGCGGCATTGGCCGCCGCGTACGGCGCCAGAATCGCCTTTGCAGGTGCGACGCTGGTCGCCTGCCGTGCCAATTCACGCAAGTCGAGCGAGAAACCGGTAGCCGGCCGGGCCCGGCCAAAAGCCCGGCCAACCCCGTCATAACGCCCGCCAAGCGCGACGGCGCTCGAGAACGCCGGAAGATAGGCGGCAAAGACGGCGCCATTGTGATAATGGTAGCCGCGCAAGTCGGCCAGATCGAAGGACAGCGGCAGATCGGGCAAGGAGGCCTGCAGCTGCCGCAGGGTGGTCAGTGCGGTGGTGATTGCCGGCAGTGCAGGGAGCGCGCTGGTCGCTGCCACCAAGGTCTCCGGGCCCCCGTAGAGGTCGGGCAGGCCGAGTAGCGCCGAAGCGAAGGGTTCGTCGAGTCGCCGACACAGATCGCGCAGGCCAGGTACATCCTTGGCCTGCAGCAACTGCAGCAGCACGGCTTCGAGGTCGCCGGAGAGGCCTGCAGCATCGGCCAGCGCGCGAAAGACACCAACGTGGCCGAGATCGATACGTACCGCCGGTACTCCCGCACAACGCAAGGAATCTGCCATCAGCCGAATGATCTCGTGGTCGGCTGCCACCCCGGCATGGCCGAACAACTCGGCGCCGATCTGAATCGGCTCGCGGCTCGCCGCCAGCGAAGCCGGCAGGGTGTGCAGGACGCTGTCGCAGTAACAGAGTCGCGTCACCCCCTGCCGATTCAGCAGGTGCGCATCGATGCGGGCCACCTGCGGCGTCATGTCGGCGCGCACACCAAGCGTGCGTCCCGAGAGTTGGTCGACGCACTTGAAGGTACGCAGCTTGAGATCCTGCCCCGAACCCGTAAGCAACGATTCGAGGTGCTCGAGCAGCGGCGGCATGACCAGTTCATAGCCGTGGACGCGAAACAGGTCGAGCAGCAGGCGGCGCAAGCGTTCAATGTGTGCCGCCTCCAACGGTAACGCGTCGGCGATGTGTTCGGGCAGCAGCCAGTTCATTTGAAAACGATCAGGAGCACCAGCCCGATCAGCATCGACGTCAGACCGATGAAACGGATCTGCCCATCGGTGAGGCGGATCAAGCGACGAAAGGTCTCACGCCAGGCGCTCGGCGCCACAAACGGCAGCAAGCCCTCGAGCACCAGCATCAGGGCAAAGGCCAGCAACAGGTTGTTGCTCATCTGCCGGCTTTGTCGCCACCCCGGCCGACGCTCTTCATGTATTTGAAGAAATCCGAACTGGGTTCGACGACAATCACATCGTTCTTGCCCTTGAAGCTGCCGCGATACGCCTCCAGGCTGCGATAGAAGGCGTAGAACTCGGGATTCTTCTCGAAGGCTTCGGCATAAATGGCCGAGGCCTTGGCATCGCCCTCACCCTTCATCTTCTGGGCATCGCGATAGGCTTCGGCAACGATCACCTCGCGTTGCTTGTCGGCGTCGGCCCGGATCTTCTCGGCCTCGGCAGAACCCTGCGAACGCAGTTCATTGGCCACGCGCTTGCGCTCCGCGTCCATGCGGCGATAGACGGATTCGCTGACGTCGCTGGGGAGCTCGACGCGCTTGACGCGCACGTCCACGATCTGCACGCCGATGTTGCGGGCATCCAGGTCAGCCTTTTCGCGCATCTGCTCCATGATCTTGTTGCGCTCACCGGAGACCACTTCATGCACGGTCCGCTTGCCGAACTCCTCACGCAGACCGGCATTCACGGTTTGTGCAATACGCGTCTTGGCGCGCGATTCGTCACCGGCGACCGACCGGTAGTAGAGCTTGGGATCGATGATTCGCCATTTGGTGAAGGAATCCACCAGCACGTTCTTCTTCTCGGAGGTGAGAAAGCGTTCAGGCTCGGCACTGTCGAGCGTCAGGATGCGCTTGTCGAAATAACGCACGTTCTGGATCAGTGGCCACTTGAAATACAGGCCCGGTTCCTCGATGACGTTGCGAATCTCGCCGAGCTGGAAAACCATCGCGTACTGCCGCTGATCAACGGTGAAGATCGTTGCCCCGAGCAGAACCAGCACGGCCACGAGAACCGCCGCAAATACATTGAGTGTTCTCATCAGCGCGACTCCCGATCACGCTGCCGTAAGGTCTCGCGCGACCGCGCCTCGTTCTTTTCGACGACCTGTGGCGGCACCTCGTTGGAAATCGCCGGTGTCGAGCGCGCCGCGGCAGGCACCTCGGCACTGCCCGTCGCAGGCGCACCCACTACCGCCCCGGCGGCCTGGATCAACTTGTCGAGCGGCAGGTAGAGGAGATTGCCCTGCCCCTTGGCGTCGACCATTACCTTGGAGGTATTCGAGTAGACCTGCTGCATCGTCTCGATATACATCCGGCTGCGGGTGACTTCCGGAGCCTTCGCGTATTCGGTGTTGATCTGCCGGAAGCGGCTGGCGTCACCCTCGGCCGTGGCAATGACGCGCTTCTTGTAGCCCTCCGCCTCTTCCGTCAGCCGCGCCGCCGTACCGCGCGCTTTCGGGATGACGTCATTGGCGTAGGCCTGGCCCTCGTTTTTCTGGCGCTCGCGGTCCTGCGAGGCCTTGACCGCATCGTCAAACGCTGCCTGAACCTGTTCCGGCGGCTGCGCGTTCTGCATCGTCACCTTCGAAATCAGAATCCCGGTCTTGTAGCGATCGAGGATCTCCTGCATCAGCTTGGAAGCATTGGCCGCGACCGTATCGCGCCCCTCGTAGAGCACGAAGTCCATCTTGTTCTTGCCGACGACCTCGCGAATCGCCGTCTCGGCCACCTGCATCACCGCGTCGTCGGCATGCCGGTTGGTAAACACGTAGTCGACCGGATCCTTGAGGATGTACTGCACGGCAAACTGGATATTGATGATGTTCTCATCATCGGTGAGCATCAGCGCTTCCTTGAGAACCTTGTTCTTCTCGCTGCCGCGATAGCCTATCTCGAGCGTGCGGACCCCCGAAACATTGACCAGCTCATGCGACTGAATCGGATACGGCAGCCGCCAGCGTAGACCGGAATCCGTGCTTTCCTTGTAACGGCCGAACTGCAGGACCAGGCCCACCTGCGACGCGTCGACAATATAGAAGCCGCTCGCCAGCCAGACGACGACGACCAGCGCCAGCAGCAGCCCGATACCGCCGCCGAGAAACTTTGGATTGAACTGGACCGGCGGCCGGTCGCCGCCGCGATCGCCGCCGCGGTCACCACCGCCGCCACGCTGCCGATCGAAAATTCCGGACAGACGACGATTGAGATCGCGCCACAACTGCTCAAGGTCGGGAGGCCCCTGGTTGGGACGCTTGCCACCACCGTCATCGTTGCCGCGATTGCCCCACTGTGGGTCATTGAGCGACATAAACACTCCAAGGCTTGAAATCATGGGGACCAGTCTGAATCAGTAATCAGGTCGGTAGCCTGCACAGTTGCGGCGGCCGAGGACCGCTCGCGCAGCCTGCCCGTCTTCGCGAGAGCCACTTCGGCCAGCGCTTCCCGCAGTAGTGGCAGTCCGTCACCGCCTTTGGCGCTGACACGAACGCGGCGGATTCTACCATATTCGTCACGCTCGACTGCCGGTGGTAGTCCGGTCAGATCGAGCTTGTTGAGCACCAGCAACTGCGGAACGTCGGCGGCACCGATCTCCGCAAGAACCTTGTTCACATCGGCTATCTGCTCGTCACGCGCTTGGCTTGCCGAATCGACCACGTGCAGCAGCAGATCCGCCTCGGCAGTCGCTTCGAGTGTGGCGTGGAAGGCTGCCACCAGCGAGTGCGGCAGATCGCGGATGAAGCCGACCGTGTCGGAGAGCACGATATGGCCGGCTTCCGCCAGCCACAGTTTACGCGTCGTCGTATCCAGCGTCGCGAACAACTGGTCGGCAGCAAACACGCCCGCATGCGTGAGTGAGTTGAACAGCGTCGATTTGCCGGCGTTGGTGTAGCCGACCAGCGATACGTTCAGCAGTTCGCCGCGTCCCCGCGCCTTGCGCTGCACGCCGCGCTGGCGCTCGAGCCTGCCCAGTCGCTCTTTCAACAGCCTGACGCGAATCCCCAGCAGGCGCCGGTCGGTTTCGAGCTGAGTTTCACCCGGACCGCGCAGGCCGATACCGCCCTTTTGCCGTTCCAAGTGCGTCCAGCCACGCACCAGGCGAGTAGCGAGGTGCTCGAGCTGCGCCAGCTCGACCTGCAGTTTGCCCTCGGCGCTTTGCGCACGTTGCGCGAAAATATCGAGGATCAGACTGGTCCGGTCGATGACGCGACACTGCAGGGCGCGCTCCAGATTGCGCTCCTGCCCAGCGCTCAGTTCGTGATTGAAGATCACCAGGTCGGCCTCGTGCGCGGCGACTTCGGCGGCGACCTCGAGCACTTTTCCCTTGCCGGCGTAGGTCGCCGCATCCGGGCTGTGACGACGCCCATGCACCACCGCACAGACAGCGGCGCCTGCCGACCGGGTCAACAGACGAACCTCTTCCAGCTGTTCGGTCAGGTCGTCACGGCCGAAGTCGAGCTGGACGATGACCGCGCGCTCCTCACCCGAGGGACGCTCATGCATGTCGGTGACCTGGGAAAGACGGCTGCAACGGGGAACCGTCAGAAGATCGCTGCAAACGCGGGCTGACCCAGCCCGGTGCCAGCGCGACGGAACGATGGAGACGAGGCGACCCGCTCACGCCTCGCCGTCGGCGTCCTGCTGAATGGTGATCGGACGCGAGGGCACGACCGTCGAAATGGCATGCTTGTATACCATTTGGGTGACCGTGTTCTTGAGCAGGACGACATACTGGTCGAAGGACTCGACCTGACCTTGGAGCTTGATGCCATTCACGAGGTAGATCGAAACCGGCACGCGCTCGCGCCGCAGCGTGTTCAAAAAGGGGTCTTGTAGAAGTTGCCCTTTGTTAGTCATCCTTCAAACTCCATCTTTAATTATGTTCTGGGAGTTTCAGCATAATGGATTTTGCCGCCGTTTGCCAGATCAGGGCGCAAGATGCTCGGCCGGCCGGCTGCCCGCTGGCGAATTCTGCAGGCGAAACGGCAGCATCGAACATACCGTCCGGTGAGCTGCCGATTGGCTCGGTGCGGTGCTTCAGGTAGTGTACGGCTCCTGAGTACGGCTCTTGATTCGAAACTCAAACTCGCGCAACCAAGGAAGACCATGGGCATCTTCGATTACCACGAAGCCTTTTCGAGAAATGTCGGCTGGGTTACCGAATCCGAGCAGCAGAAACTGCGTCAGTCGCGCGTGGCCATTGGCGGGCTCGGTGGAGTCGGCGGCGTTCACCTGCTCACCCTCGCCCGTCTGGGTATCGGTCGGTTTTCGATTGCCGACTTCGATGTCTTCGAAACAGCCAACTTCAATCGCCAGATCGGCGCCGGGGTGGACACGCTGGGCCGCCCGAAGATCGACGTGATGGGCCAGATGCTGCGTAACATCAACCCGGAGGTCGATCTGCGCGCCTTCGCTGACGGCATCCAGGCGGACTCGATCGATGCCTTCCTCGATGGAGTCGACGTCTACGTTGACGGCCTGGACTTCTTTGCCTTCGGCGCCCGGCGAATGACCTTTGCCGCGTGCGAACGCAAGGGCATTCCGGTGGTCACTGCAGCTCCTCTGGGCCTCGGCACCGCCCTGGTGGTCTTCGGCCCCGGTGGGATGTCGTTCGAGGACTACTTCGGTTGGGACGATGGCGATGAACTCGAGATGTCGGTGCGCTTCCTCGTCGGCCTGTCGCCGGCGATGCTCCAGCGTGGCTACGTAGCCGACAGCACGCGCATCAATCTGGCGGAGAGGCGCGGCCCGTCAAGCATGGCCGCGTGCCAGCTCTGCGCCGGCGTGACGGCGGTGGACGTCCTCAAGCTGCTCCTCGGCCGCGGCGGCGTTAGACTGGCCCCCTGGGCCAGCCAGTTCGATGCCTACCGCATGCGCCTCGTACGGACCTGGCGCCCCCTCGGCTACCGCAACCCGCTACAGCGCCTGATGATCATGCTGGTCAAGGCACAACTCAACGGAATGGCCAAAACACCACCGAGCGGCCGCCACCATGAACCGTGAGACCTTGCTCCAGTTGCTGGATCTCGCGCGCTGGGCACCCAGCGGCGACAACACGCAACCCTGGCGCTTCAGCATCGTCGGCGACCAGCACTTGCGCGTGCATGGCCACGATACGCGTGACCACGTCCTCTACGACTACGAAGGTCGTGCCAGCCATATGGCGCACGGTGCGCTGCTCGAGACGCTGCGCGTGGCGGCATCGGGTTTTGGTCTGGCAACGCACTGGACAGTCGAGGCCGACGAGGAAGCGCGCGCGCCCACGTACGACGTGCATTTCTCGACGAATCCGGGCGTGCCGCCAGACCCGCTCTTCCCACATATCCAGCAACGGGTCGTCCAGCGCCGGCCGATGCGTACCACGCCGCTGACCGCGGCGCAGCGCGCGGCGATCGAAGCGGCCGCCGGCGATGAAGTCGCCGTCCAGTATTTCGCATCCTTCGCGAAGCGCCTCAAGGTGGCGTCACTGCTTTGGCACAACGCTGAAATACGCCTCACCTGCCCCGAGGCGTTCGCCGTGCATCGGGACGTCATCGAATGGCGAGCCCGCTTCAGCCAGGATCGTATTCCGGAGCAGGCGGTTGGCGTTGACCCGATGACCGCCCGTCTCATGGAATGGGTCATGCAGAGCTGGGAGCGCGTGCAGTTCTTCAATCGCTACCTCCTGGGCACCGTCATTCCACGCGTCGAGCTCGACTTCCTGCCGGCTGTCCTGTGCGGCGCGCACCTGCTGCTGCGCCCCAGACAAGCACCTGCCGGGCTGCACGACTGGGTGCGGCTGGGCATGTGCCTGCAGCGTGTATGGCTGACGGTCGCCAGGGAGGGGCTGCACCTGCAGCCCGAATTGACCCCGGTGATCTTTCGCTGGTATGCGCGCGCCGATCGCCGGTTTTCCGCCGACCCGGCGCTATTCGCAAGCGCTCACCGCCTTGCGCAGGTGTTTGAAGATCTGGCCGGCTGCGGTCCGGACGAGCCCTTCTTTTTCTTCTGCCGTGTCGGAGTTTCGTCGGTACCGTCCAGTCGTTCGCTGCGACTCGAGCGCGAGCGCCTGATGCGTTAGCCGCGTTTACTCGCCGAGTTCAGCGCGCAGCGCCCTCGCGACCAAGGTACTCGCGTACGGCCTCCTGACTCAGCGGGCCTCCATGGCCGAGGAAATACTGCCGGATCGGCAGCTTGGCGAGAGCGGCCAGGCTATGGCCGTTGCCTGCCACATCCATGTGGAAGTAATGCTCGCCCGGCCGCTGGGCAAACAGAGCCCCCCCCAGCCAGCCACCGAGCATCATGTCGCCGACGAAGGCACGGCCATCGTCGAGCACCACCGCCAGCGACCCGGGCGTGTGCCCGGGCACCGGCAGCACTCGTCCGGCCAGGCCGTACGGGGCCAGGTCGAGTTCGCCATCGACCTCGACGTCAGCCCGCAAAGGCTCGTAACGAGCATCGAGCGGTAGCATCAGGATCAGCCTGGCGGTGAAGCTGGTGGGCGTGACCGGCTCGTTGACGCCGGACTCCAGCATCGAACGATCGCCGCGGCCGGCGATCACCACCGCGCCGCTGCGGCGCCTGATTTCCGCTGCCAGAGCGGCATGATCGGCATGCCCATGCGTCAGAATGACGGCTGACAGGTCCGGAAACCGTAAACCCTCGCGCGCCAAAGCCGCGGCGAGCTTCGGCAGGTCATCTGGGCTGCCCGCATCTACGAGAAAGCAACGCGTGCCGCTCTTGACTAGATGGACATTCGACACGCTGAGCGGGATCTGAACCACTTCCACGTGTTCAAAGTCTCGCCCCGATGCGGCTAGCCCAGATTGAAGGAGGGCCGAAGCGAGAAGCAAGCGCAGAATTTTGATCATTCCGTCCCCGATACAATCGGTGCCAGACGCACTGAGTTGCCTGGAAACCATATCCTGACACAAGACCCGCGATCACGTCACGCAGAACGACCTGGGCGCGCGCGCATTGGCTTCCCAGCGGCCGACAAGCATGTTTTCTGCTCCCGACAGTCGGCCCCAGAATGCGCCACTGGCTGTCTTGCTGACCCAATAGGTGCTAAGGTGCTGGGTGCGAATGGCGCTCCGTACCTTGTAGTTGCGCATGACATACGCGGAGTCTTGGCGCGGGGCGCCCAAGCCTCGACCGTGACTGCGATACGCAGGGAGCACCAGGACGTTTGACCAGGGGTTCAGCCGTAAGACTTGAACGCACATCTGCCGTGCTGACCCTGGGACTACAACGCCACCCGCGAAGACGTGCATTTCAGAGACATGCAGATGGATCGATCGACGAACTCACCAACTTCAGCCGCCTACCGGCGCCGGTGAGGTCTCTTGCTGAAGGAGACGGGCAAGATGAAGCCGCTGACGACTGGAGAGCTGCCGGCCACGGCGGACCCACAGGCACGAGAAGGCATGGGGAACTCGCTAATGGACAGGAAAACAATCCTTTTCTTCGCTGAGGCAGTGACCCTCGCTCATGTGGCACGCCCCCTCGCTCTCATCGAGGCGCCGGACACGAGTCGCTACCATCGGGTCTTCGCCTGCGATCCCCGCTGCCAGTGGTTGCTAGGTGACTTTGCCGGGGAGTTCTGCCCGGTTCCATCGATAGCCAGCGATACCTTTCTCAATCGATTGGCACAAGGCAAGCCGGTTTACGACACCGCCACGCTTGAAGCCTACGTTCACGACGACTTGTCCCTGTTCGAGAAAGTCAAACCCGACCTGGTGATCGGCGACTTCAGGCTGTCACTTTCCGTCAGTGCCCGCCTGGCCAGAATCCCCTATCTGGCAATCAGCAATGCCTACTGGAGCCCCTACTACCGTGTTCCGGCCTATCCGGTGCCCAGCTTGCCGCTGACACGCTTGCTGCCGATCGGGCTCGCGACGATGCTCTTTCGCCTGGCGCGGCCACTGGCTTTCGCGCTCCATGCCCGCCCTCTCGATCAAGTCAGGCGCAAATACGGCATGTCGTCGCTGGGGCATGATGTCCGCCGCGCCTACACCGATGCCGATCACGTTCTCTATGCGGACCTTCCGCAGTTTTTCCCGACGTTGTCCTTGCCGGCAAACCATCATTTTATTGGCCCCATCATCTGGAAGCCACCGGTGAGCGCACCGCTGTGGTGGAATACCCTTTCGTCTGAACGACCAATCGCCTACGTCACACTTGGCAGTTCGGGTCAGGGTGCATTGTTACCACATGTACTGCAGGCACTCAGCGATCTGGAGGTCACGGTGATCGCGGCAACAGCGGGCAGCAGCCTCGCGGGAGCGATACCGGCCAATGCCTACGTGGCCCAGTACCTCCCTGGTGACGAGGCGTCCCACCGCGCCAGCCTGGTGGTCTGCAACGGTGGCAGCCCCACCAGCCAACAGGCTCTAGCTGCCGGCGTGCCGGTAATCGGTATCGCCGGCAATCTGGATCAGTTCCTGAACATGGAAGCCATCACGCGTGCCGGCGCCGGCCTGACCCTGCGCGCCGACCGCTTCGCAGGCACCCAATTGCGCGAAAGCGTCAAGGCGTTGCTTTCGCGCAGCGAGTTCAGCGAATCTGCACGCCGTGTCGCCACGCAATTCTGTGGCTTGTCCGCCAGCGATCGCCTCACCCAAGTACTTGCCCACCATTTTGCACAGGGTGACATCACCGCCCATTCTGTCGCCGGGATGGGCGGCAAGTGACAGCCACACACGTCCGGCCAACGACCGCGACGAGGCCTTTTGGATCGTCTGCGGCCATCGCCTCGCAGAGGCAAGCCGGCGATTCAACGCGCCTGCAGACATCAGAAGGACGGGATCCTAAGCCTTCGAACAGTCACTCCGCCGAGGGGGGTGTGTCGGAATTTCTTACACACGAATGCTCTACAGAGACTCATCGGCGACACGGATTCTCGTAAGTCATTGTTTTTAAATTCCACTGCATAACCAGGCATGGTTTTAGCTTTAGTGAGTTCAGGTGGCTGATTTGGACTGTCATCACAACGCTGCAGAGCCTCTGTTTCTGTTAAGTGCATGTAACTTTCTTGGAGAATTTCAAAATGAAAAAAACTCTCGGCGCAATTGCAGTGGCCGTGGCCCTCGGTGCCAGCGCGTCAGCTAGCGCGGTAACAATTGACCTTTTCTCGACCGATCAGGCGTATCTGACCGATACCGTCATTGATGGCGTTGGTCTGTTTTCACAGGTTGCGGAAGCTGGCCTTCCCGTCGGTAACATCTTGGGCGGCTACCGTGACCTCGGCGTGGAAACGAAAGTCAGCACCAATCCAGCGGTCCGTAACGCAAGCATCGGTGTCGACACTGGTGCCGTGAGCTTTAATACTGACTCGGGGGCCTCCGGCACGGGAATGATCCTCTGGGATGGCTCGCACGCGGCCACGGGCTTCACCGACGTCAACACGACGGGCCTTGGTGGTGTTGACCTGGGGAGCCCGTTCGCCTCGAGTTTTCAACTCGATATCGTCTTCGCCGATGCCGGCTTCGACTTTATCCTCACCGCGTGGACCGATGACACCCACTGGAGTAGTGTGAAGCTGAATTCCCTGGCGCATCCGGTGCCGGGAGTGTCACTCATCCCCTTCCTCGCCTTTCTTGATTGCGACAATATGATCCCGGGTGCCGTCACGACTTGTGCTGGATCGCCCGGTTCCTGGAACCCCGTTGATTTTTCCTCTGTCGGCGCGCTGCAGGCCTTGATCGATCCGCTGGGTACTTTTGTGTCTCTTGACCTCACCCTCGACTCAGTCACGACGGTTCCCGAGCCTGGTTCGCTCGTCCTGGCAGGTCTCGGTCTGCTGGCCCTGGGTGGCATCCGTCGTCGTCGTTCGTCGCTGTAACTCGCGCCGATTTGTCACCCGATGAAGTCGTCGGGTGGCTGGGACGCCCTCTCCACTCACCAGTGCAGAGGGCGTTTTCTTTGGTCCAGCGAGTCGCCCAAGAGCGGACCATTCACCCCCATAGTCAGTCAGCCTCAGTCAGATGACTCCGAGTGGCGAGCAGCACCAGTACCTGCGCCCGGTAGTCGGCCGCGACGCCCGCCTACGCCGCGCGCGAAGCCTCTTGGGGTGGCGATGAAGGCGTGACGAACCGGGTCGCCCTCTTGCTGATCCCGTTGTTCACCTGGCGCTGTTGCTTGATCGGCCTTGCCCGGGAGTCCTGCTTCGCAGCCCTGCCAGGGGCTTTCTTGGTAGCAACTCGCAGATTGACAGCAGCCACCGACGCCGTGGATACTCGTATTCGCGGCGGCCGGATGACTCGCGGCGCTGTGGCTTCCACACCGCAAACGCAGCACGTTTCGGGGCCATCGACCGCGCTGGAGCGGAAAACCGATTGAGCATGCCCGCGGCGCGGCGCCGTGCCCAGGAATTGACCGGGGCACAGTAGCCATCGGTCCACCACGGGTTTGACTGAGGAGCGATGTGATGAAGGCCAGCTATCTCGACTTCCTTCTTTGCGGCGGCGCCATCAGCGCCATCGTCGCGGCCACGCTGGGTTTGATCGTCTGCCTGCTGCCGCTGACGACAGCCCTGGCGGCGGAATACCATGTCATCGTCGACTTCCTGCTCGCTCTACTTTTCTACGGGCTTTTCTCGGCGCTGGTCGTACGCTTGCTCCTGAGATTTCGGCCGATGAAGCCGGGCGAATACACCATGGATTCTGCGACCTTCACGTACTGGAAACTGTTGACCATTGTTTACCGGCTGGGACAGGGTTCGCTCCTTCCCTTCACCCCCGTTTTTGTCAAGCCAGTCGTCGAGGCCCTTTTCGGCGCTCGCGTTGGCACCAACGTCGCACTCGGAGGAACGATTGACGATCCCTACATGGTGACCATCGGCGATGGTGCAGTGTTGGGAAACGCGTCCCTGGTCTCCGGGAACATGCTGCATGGCGGCAAGCTCACCTGCGGCCGCGTAAAGATCGGTGCCGGGGCCACCGTTGGCGTCAATTCGGTAGTCCTGCCGGGCACCGAGCTGGGCGAGAATGTCACGCTCATGGGCGGTTCCTACGTAATGCCGGGCACCAGGATTCCGGCCGGCGAGACCTGGCGAGGCAACCCCGCGCGCAAGTGGCTGTGACGACACTGGAGAAATTCGGGGCTTCGTCGACACGAGCAAGGGCGCCGCTGACGAAGCCTGCGACGACTCGCGATGCTCAAGGTCGCAACCGCAGCAGGCCCAGATCCCCAGCCTCTTCGCGATTGCCGGAGTACCGATATTCGGAACACGTTGTCCGGAATGACATAGTTCTGCGCGATGCTGAGAAGTGGCAACGAGCGCTACCGGCAGCAGACAAGCTGAGGCACCCGATCGGCCGCGGATCGGCCTGACACTTGGGCGGCGCTGCCGCTGGGTGGAGGCATCGTGGCCGTCGACGAACCGTGCAGAATCTGCCACCAGTCGAGCCGCGACCCCGAACAGGTCAGGGTACGCGGCGCCACGCGCGATGTCGAGCACGAGAGCTATACCGTCTGGCGATGCCGGCACTGCGGCACGCTGAACGCGCTCGAACCGGTCGACTATGACCGGATTTACGCCAACTATCCAGTCCAGCGGCAGCGCGACGACTTCTTCTCGCAGCGGCTTCTGGCGAAGCGGCTGAAGATCCTGGTCGCCGCCGGTTTGTTACACGAGCATTCGGTGCTGGATTACGGTTGCGGAAGTGGCCTCTTTGTGCGCTACCTCGTCGACAAGGGCTACCAGTGCCGTGGCTACGATCCGTACAACCAGCAGCACTGCGATCCCGGCGTGCTGGCCCGCAGGTACGATGTGGTGACCTGCCAGGGCGTCATTGAGCATGTCGACGAACCCTTCGAGTTGCTTGCCCGACTGGCTGATCAGGTTGCCCCCGGGGGCAGGCTGATTGTCGGCACGCCCTATTCCGACAACGTCGACATCCACGACGTGATCGATCAACTGGGCGTCTTGCATCAACCTTTTCACCGCTTCGTGCTGTCCAGGAAGCAGGCTGAGACCTTCTCCCGTCTGCCCGGAAAACGGTGTGCTTGAGCCGGAAGACGCCGAGACGATGGCGAACTGGGCGCACGGTGGCGGCTGCTCCCACGACGCCAGCGTGCGCATCGAAGGCACGACCGCCCGGGCCTGGAACGGCTGCTGCGCTCCTGCGCTCGACCGGCCTTTGCGCTCGAGCGCTTGCGTGAAATCGACGCCGAACACCTGGTCTATGAGAGAGCATCAAGCCGAGTTCCGGCGGGCCCTGATCGAGGCCCCTCCGGGCAGCAGTTGGGCGCAACTCTCGCGTCATGTGTGCGCGCTCTTCGACTGGTGCAAGCCCAATGGCGAGCTCAAGGACATGACCTGCCGGGTGGCCATGCTGCGCAGGCAAGCCGACGGCCTGCTCACCCTGCTAGCTGCACGACGGCCGCTCCTCGCCAACCCGAGTATCTGCCACGCACGCCACCGATCCACAGCCCTTGCTCACTCAGCCGGTGCATCAACTGCCGCTGCTCTCTATGCACCAGGTCGTCGGTTCGGCGAACTCGCGTCTGTGGAACGAATACATCGCCCGTTACCACTATCTCGGCCACACGCCCATGGCGGGCAGTCAGTGCCGATAGTTCGTCTTCGCCGGCGAGACCCCCTCGTCGCCTTGCTCAGCTTCGGCGCCAGCGCCTGGAAACTCGCCGCGCGCGAGCAGTTCATCGGTTGGCACGATCACCAGCGACAAAGGAACCTGCAACTCGTGGTGAACAATGCCCGCTTTCTGATCCTGCCCCGGATCCAGTGCAAGGGCCTGGCCGCCAAGATCCTCTCGCTCATGCAGCGGCAACTACCCATCGACTGGCTGGCGCTACGGTTACCGCCCCGTGCTGCTCGAAACCTTCGTCGAGACGCCCCGCCATCGCGGCACCTGCTACCCGGCCGCCAACTGGATCAACGTCCGTCAAACCGCCGGGTGAGGCAAGAAGTGCCCCACCAGCAAGTCGATCCTCCCGATCAAGGATATCTGGCTCTATCCCCTTCACCGATCCTCCCGATCACTCCTCTGCCGCTAACCCCCTCGCCAACCCCACTGCCTCACTACGGGATGGCCGAATACTTACGAAATTCGAGATTGACGCCCCTTGATGGAGGCTCATATACTCCTAATGGTACCGTTGGATTCCCTATCCCTATCACCGATGGCGAACGAAGCCGCACAAGCCGCACAAGCCGCACAAGCCGGCGCCGCGCCGGTCCCATCGGGCCCGCCGGGCCTGTACTGGCTACTGCTCGTCATCGCCATCGTCGCCGAGGTCATCGCCACGACGATGCTGAAGTCCACCGAAGGCTTCACGCGGCTGTGGTCTTCGGTGATCGTCATCACCTGCTACGAGATCGCGTTCATTCTGCTCGCGCTGTGCGTCAAGCGCATCGCGGTCAGCGTGGTCTACGCGCTGTGGTCGGGGGTGGGTGTGGCGCTGGTCACGCTGGTGGCTTGGTTCTGGCTCGATCAGCCGCTGGATGCCGCGGGGCTCGCCGGTGTCGGCTTGATCATCGCCGGCGTGGTGGCGATCAACGGCTTTTCGAAGACCACGGCGGCATGAAGGCGCCTGCGCGATGACCTGGCTGATCCTCTTCGTCGCGATCTGTGCCGAGGTAATGGCGACCACGGCGATGAAGCTTACCGACGGCTTCAAGAAGATCTGGCCCTGGGCCTTCGTGATGGCCGGCTGTTTCGGCCTCGCGCTGTACCTGCTGTCGCTGACGCTCGACACGCTGCCGGTCGGCCCGGTCTACGCGATCTGGTCGGGCTCGGGGGTGGCCCTGATCACGATTGTCGGGCAGGTCGTGTTCAAGCAGGTGATGGACCGGCCGGCGCTGATCGGCATCGTGCTGATCGTCGCGGGCGTGGTGGTGTTGCAGGTGTTTTCGGCGGCGGTGCCGAGGTGAGCGGGCCGGTCAGGCAACCGGACGTACCCCTCTTTGCTGCCCCGTGAACCGGGGTAACATTCTGTTTCGCGCTCGTCAGCCCCACCACCGCACCGTATCTTCGGTCGACGGCGAACTACGCAGTCAGCGGCGTACCCTTGTTCGGCCCGGCGCAATCCGGGGCCGAACACCATCGCCGCTGGCTGCGCACCGACGATCCACTGGCGGAGGTGGATTCGCTGCGCGACGTGTCGCGCTCGGCCGAGCGCACCGTCGGCGTTGGATTGCAGCCGCTGCTGCTCGACTTCTTGATGCTGGTGCGCAGCGCGCGCGCCGCTGCCGCCGTCGGGGGCTCGATCGCCGCCGCACTCGGTGCCGCGCCCGACGAGGTGGCGAATCGCGTGCAGGCGATGGCCCGCGCCGACATGCTGCGCATAACGCGCGGGATCGGCAACGGCGACGATGCGCTCGTCGAGCCCACCGCCCGCCACGCCGCAGCGCTCGAACAGTTCGAAGAATTCCTGGCTGGCGCCTTTGTCTCTCGCGTCACGCTGCGCCGTGCTTTGCTTGTGAATCGCATTTCCGATGCCGCGCTGGCGGCCTGCGTGCAGCGCATCTTCGACCGTTTCTTCGATCTCGGCTGGCTGTACCTGCACAACTGGGCCGGCACCTGCCCGATGATGGCTACGCTGGTGGCCGAAGCGCTGCGCGTCGACGGTCATCCTTCACAGGTGATGCTGGGGTCGTTCGACGCGGTACTCGACAGCAAAACCTTCGGCATGGGGCGCCAGGGTGTGAGCGGACCGGGCAGGCTCGACGGGCACGTGCTCTGTGTTGCCGACGGTCGCGCGGTGGTCACTGCCTCGTCATCGAGGGTGTCTTCGCGGCGGATCCTTCGGGAACGGCGACGCTTCGCAAAAGCCGTGCGCCCGACCAGAAGTTGCTCGACGAAGTCCACGACAGGGTCCGCCGCCGTCTGCGGCGCGCGCTGACCCGAAACCGTGCGAGAGGCGAGCTCTTGCGCAGACGCCTGTAGCCACCACCGCTGCGACGAGCGCTGATCCCTTTGCCCGCGCTTCCGCGAGATCCCTTTTTGCGCCATGCTATGCCAGAATGCGGCGTGGGCACGCATGCCTCGGGAGGGTCTCAGGTGCAAGTGACGTGGGCAGATCTGTGGTCGGAGTTCTTGAACGCCTTCAGGAATATCGTTCGCCAGTATCGACGAAGCCTGTTTGGCATCTCGGCCGTGGCCTTCGGCGTAATTGCGTTGTTGCTGACAGCCGGGTTCGTCGAATGGATTTTCTGGGCGGCCCGAGAGGGCACCATTGAGGAAGGGCTTGGCCACATCCACGTCATGCGGCCGGGTTACCTGGAAAACGGACAGGCGGACCCCTACAAGTACTTGACGCCGGAGAGTGCTCTGCGGGTCCCGGCCATCGAGAAGCTGCCTGCGGTACGCACAGCGGCGCCAAGAGTGGCCTTTACCGGGCTGGTCAGCCACGGAGAAACCACGCTGTCATTCATCGGCGAAGGAGTCAGTCCGGAGAAGGAGCGTATCCTCAGTCCGAGTCTGCAGATCAGCGCCGGCCGCAACCTCACGCCGGAGGACGCCAAGGGAATCTTGCTTGGCCGCGGTCTGGCGGAGAATCTCGGCGCCAAGGTGGGAGACAAAGTGGTGTTGATGGCGACGACGCCATCGGGCGGATTCAACGCCGTCGAGGCGAACGTTCGTGGCTTGTTCAGCACCGTCAGCAAGGCCTACGATGACTCGGCACTGCGGGTTCCCTTGCCGTTGGCCCAGCACCTTCTCCGCATCTCCGGCGTTCACCTTTCGATCCTCGTACTTGATGAAACGGCGCATACTGCGAATATGCTGAAGAAGTTACGTGCGGATTTCAAAGATACCGGCATCCAGTTCGTTCCATGGTACGAACTGGCCGATTTCTACAACAAGACGGTTACCCTCATGTCACAACAGGTCATGGTGGTGGAACTGATCATTGCCATGGTCATCATCCTGAGCATCTCCAACACCATGACCATGAATGTCCTCGAACGTACGTCGGAAATAGGCACCTGCCTGGCTATCGGTCGCCGCAGGTTGCAGATCCTGCGGCAGTTTGTCTATGAAGGGCTGACCATCGGTCTGATCGGCGGTGCGCTCGGCGTGCTCGTCGGCTGGCTGCTGGCAGCCCTGATTTCATGGATTGGCATCCCCATGCCGCCACCGCCGGGCATGACTGAAGGTTACACCGGGGCGATCATGCTGACACCCGGACTGGCAGCGCAGGCCTTCCTTCTTGCGCTCGCGACAACTTTGCTGGCCAGCATTTATCCAGCGTGGAGGGCATCGCGCATGGAGATCGTCGATGCCTTGCGGCACCAACGCTGACTCTTCGACCTGCGGGTATCAGGACAACAAATGCTGAAACTTGCGCTGCGCAATATTCTTCGCCACAAGGTGCGAACCGCCATGACTCTGGCGGTAATTGTCTTCGGGATCGTCGGCCTGATCCTCAGTGGCGGCTTTGTGAATGACATGCTCTTCCAACTGGCTGAGTCAATCATTCGCTCTCAGTCCGGTCATTTGCAGGTTCTGAGAGTCGGCTATTTTGCAAAAGGTGGGCGCAGTCCCGATCAATACCTCATCGACCACCCGGACGAGCTACGCGAATCCGTTGCGAAGCTGCCGCTGGTCGATGACGTCATGCTGCGGATGAGTTTCTCGGGCCTTCTCAACAATGGCCGAAGCGACTGGCCGATAATCGGCGAAGGGGTTGAGCCGGACAGGGAGGCACGACTCGGGACGCAACTGCAGATCATCGCTGGCCGCCAGCTTTCTCCGACAGACCCCTATGGCATCCTGCTTGGCGAAGGCGTGGCGCGGACCCTGAAGCTCAAGCCGGGAGACACCGCCACTGTGCTCCTCAACGCCGCCGAAGGCGCGTTGAACACACAGGAGTTCAACGTGGTTGGGGTATTTCAGAGCTTCTCCAAGGATTTCGACGCGCGCGCCGTGCGGATCCCGTTGTCGGCAGCACAGGAGTTGGTTGGCAGTCCCCGAGCCAACAGCGTGGTCGTCTCCTTGAAAGTAACGGCCGACACCGAGCGCATTGCGGCTTCCCTGCGAAACCGGCTGGCAAGTCAGGATCTGGAGATCAGAACATGGGAGGAACTCAACGATTTCTACAGTAGCACCGCTGCGCTCTATGAGCGTCAGTTTGGCGTGCTGCAGGGGATAATCCTGGCCATGGTGCTGTTGAGCGTCGGCAACAGCGTAAATATGAGTGTCTTCGAACGGACTGGTGAGTTCGGCACGATGATGGCCTTGGGCAACAACCGACTCCGGATATTCCAGCTGGTCGTGACCGAGAACTTCCTGCTGGGCGCTGTCGGCAGCACCCTCGGTGTGGTGGTCGGTACGGCTCTGGCATTGGGCATTTCCGCCATCGGCATTCCCATGCCACCGCCACCCAACTCCAATATCGGCTATACGGCGACGATTCGCGTCGTGCCCTCGGTACTCGCCATTGCCTTCGCAGTGGGCATGGTGGCAACGGTGTCGGCAGCCATCTTTCCCGCCAGCCGGGTTGCCAGAACGCCGGTATCCGACGCGCTCCGGCAGAACCACTGACAGACCATAGCTGCTCTGCGGCCAGCGCCAGCGAACAACATTGGATCTGTCTTGTGGCACTTCTCGCCACAGCCCCGCGACTGAGGCGAGTCATAGCATAGCCTTGGCCAACATCTGATCGCAGCTGGCGCAGGACCCCCTTGATCGGGCATCCTGCGCATGACGGCTATTCCTCGCGCGGGCAAATTGTTCGCCGGCTACCGTGTGGCAGCAATCCCAGCGGCCTGGACGCTTTCGCCACGGCTGCGCCTGCTCCTCAGCCCGAACGCCGCCAGGCCGATGCCCACCAGCAGAAGCGTGGCAGGCTCGGGAACCACCGCCAGCATCCGCTCCGCGAGGAACTCGTGCGCACGGGCGCTGGGGTGGATGGTGTCCCAGAACAGGTGCTCGTCAGGGTTGCCGCAAACCGAAACGGGGCCGGTCGGCGGCGGCGCGACGAAAAGTCCCGCCAAGCAAGGGTTCGTGACGTCCGTGAATCCGAAGTCGCCAGGAGAACCGGCGACCTCACGCAGGAATCCAAAGCTGTCAAACCGGTGCACCGAGACGTCCGGATTCAGCAGGCTGAGCCCGTCGAGGATGCGTGCGAGCGCGTCGTCGTACAACACCGAAAAGAACGTGGCCGCCCCCGAAGCCGCTGGATTGCCGTTGGTCTCCGGCACCAGGCCGAGGTCCGGCACGTTCGGCACCAACAGATAGTCGACACCACTGGCCACCAGACCGCTGAGCACGAACCCGATGTCCTCAATGGCCTCCGTGAGCCGCGCGGTAGCATCGCCGAGGCGGCCGACGGAAGCGAGCTCCAACACGTCACCGATATCGTTCGACCCCGACCAGACGACAAACAGAGCCTTCGAGTCAGCCTTTCCTCCCGTGTCCGCGAGGAACTGAGCGTACTGCCCGCGCAGGCTGAACGGAGAAAAGAGGGCAGAACCCGGCGATCCCGGCGTCGGCAAGCCGACCGGCGGCAACCCCCCCGCTACGTCGAAGGTGTGGTAGCGCGACCGCGCACCGCCGACCGCGTAGTTGGTTCCCCCGGGGGGATTCGGATCAATCCCGGGAGGGACGGCGTCGTCCCAAGGCCTCAGCCCGCGCGGAGTGAGGTCGCCTGTGGCGCCCATGTGGCCCGTGGACTGAAGCCCGGTCCACAGCAGTTCGGAATAACTCTTGCCATTCTCGAAACGCCCCGCGCTATACAGTGGCGAAGCAACTCCGGGTAGCCCGGTCACGGGGATCGGGATCCCCCCGGTTACCGGATTCGAAGCACCGGTCCAGTTGTACAGATTGCCATTGTCCGACAAGCTGTCCCCGAAAACGTACATGGTCGAGAAGCCGGCCAGTGCCACGGCTGGCATCGAAAGAGCAATCGCCGCGATCCAGCCGACGAAAAATTTGCGCATGTGTAAGCCCCCCCAGATGGTTACAGGATAGAAACGCCACCAAATTCACAACCGCTGCACACGGTAACCGACCCGGCTCAGCCAGCAATCGAGCCCATCAGCACCTCTGCACCAGCGAATGCAAGAATTATGCCAAGACAACTATTTCAGTGACTTACCTGATTTCCGAGGATCGTGTGTAAAATTTTCCGACAGCCAACCGTCGCGCCGCGCACCCGGAGATGCCGTTGCCGATATCGCGACGACTGCCCGGGCGCGCAGCCCAAGGCCTTTGGAACGGCAGCCTGTGCAAGGATGGAAGGCGCTTCCGTCATCGTAACCAACAGAATCGTGCCGACAAGCCCGCCGACGGATTGGTCAGGCGATCACCCCACCACCGAGGCAAACCCGGCTTTCGTAGGCCACCACCGATTGCCCCGGCGTGACGACTCATTGCGGCTCCGCGAAGCTTCGCCAACGGTTGCTGATTGAGGCGAGGAAGAACTCTCGCTCCTCCATCTTCGTCGCCTGCCAACCCTCCGTTCACTTCGCCTTGTGCAGCACTCCTTGCCTGAAGATGGCAGGTAGATCACGCGCGCCATGCAGTACTCTTTCGATGCGCACCATGTCGTCCAGCACCCGGAAGAAGACCACATAGCGGCCCATGGGCGCCATGCGTAAACCGGGGGCAAGTTCCTCGCGGCCGGTATAGGCCAGTGGGGCATTGCCGATGCGTTGGCATTGCTCGATCAGCTGGCCGACGAAACGACGGGCGTTGGCCGGACTGTCCTTGGCAATGTAATCGCCGATGTCGAGGATGTCTTGCCGGGACTTCGGCGAGAAGGTGACCGCTACCATCAGGCGGTGCGCTTGCCCCCAGGCTTGATGGTGGGCCCAGCTTCGGCGTAGCGGGCGTTCATTTCAGCGAGAACCTGATCGGCCGGAATGGCCGGGCCGCTGTCGATGCCATCCTGTATGGCCTGCCGCAGGTCGGAGTTCAGCCGTTCAAGCATGGCCGCATAGACATGCGGCGGTAGCAGGTAGGCCGCGGGGCGATTGTGGTTGAGTACGGCCACAGGTTCGGAACCCGCCTGTTCCAGTACGGCGCTGGGACTGCGTTTGAGTTCAGTGATACTCACCGAGCGGGATGCAAGAACCTGTTCCATGGTGCGCCTCGTAATCAAACCAAAATAGGTACTTTATTGTGTTCATTTCATGGCGTAGAGGCAAGCGAAAGCGCCAAGACGATGCACCTTTGCATGCACGACAGGTGCGAACGGACCATGGCACCCCCGCTGGTGTCAACAAGACACTTGCGGTCGCGGTCAATTACGCGATGACGCCACCACCAAGGCAAACCCGGCTTTCGTAGACCACCACCGATTGCCCCGGCGTCACGGCCCATTGCGGCTCCGCGAAGCTGATCAGACACGAGTGTGCGTCGACGTGCTCGACCTCGCACGCGGCATCGGCCTGCCGGTAGCGCGTCTTGGCCGTATATACCCAGTGCGTGTGCGGCGGCTCGCCGGCCACCCAGGACAGGTCGCCGGCGGTCAGTTGGTCGGCGAGCAGCGCCGGATGCGCGTGCCCCTGGACGACATAGAGGACATTCGTGGCGATGTCCTTCCTGGCCACGAACCAGGCATCGTGGTCGCCACTGTCGCCGCTCTTGCCGCCCTTGACGCCGCCGATGTGCAATCCCTTGCGCTGACCGATGGTGTGGTAGGCAACGCCGTCGTGCTCGCCGAGCAGACGATCGTCATCCAGGCCGCGAATCTCGCCCTTCTTCGGCGGCAGATAACGGAGCAGGAACTCCTTGAACGGCCGCTCGCCGATGAAGCAGATGCCGGTCGAGTCTTTCTTGAGTGCCAGATGCAGCCCGGCCGCGGCGGCCATCTTGCGAACCTCGCGCTTGTACAGGCCGGCGAGCGGGAACAGTGTCTTCGCCAGTTGTTGCTGGTTCAGGCGATGCAGGAAATAGCTCTGGTCCTTGGTCCCGTCCTCGGCCTTGAGCAACTGCCAGGCGCCCTGGAACTCGCGCACGCCGGCGTAATGACCGGTGGCGATGCGTTCGGCGCCTATCTTCAACGCATGTTCCAGAAAGGCGCTGAACTTGATCTCCGAGTTGCACAGCACGTCCGGGTTCGGCGTGCGGCCAGCCGCATACTCGGCGAGGAAATGCGCAAATACGCGTTCGCGATACTGACTGGCGAAGTTCACGACTTCGACGTCGATCCCGATCCTGTCGGCAACGCTCAGCACATCGACCAGATCCTGACGCGAGGAGCAGTACTCGTCGGTGTCGTCGTCCTCCCAGTTCTTCATGAACAGACCGACGACATGCCAGCCCTGTTCCTTGAGCAGCAACGCCGCAACCGACGAATCGACGCCGCCGGACAGGCCGACGACCACGGTCTTTCCCTTGTTCATTGCCATGTCCTCGCTAACGTTCGACAGTCACGCCCTCGCCGGGCCCGCTCACCACGCGTGTGGACTCGCCCCCTACATCGCCCTCACCGGCGAGCCAGCGCGGCAAGGGGAGAACCACCGCCGGCTGACCGTTGTCTCGGAACCAGCTATCGACGACATGGCGCGCGGCGGCGTCAGCCGTCGCGTCATCGCCGGCGACCTCCGGCAGTTCCTCGATCTGCGCCGAATAGTGGGCATCGAACAGGAAGCGCACGCGCAGCACGGGGTCGAGTACGCGGTGAAAACGCAACCACCCACGTGCTTCCAGCAGCCGCAAGAGGCGTGTCGTCGTCGTCGAATGATCGATGCAGTCCATCCTCCCACGCACCCCATCGTCGGCGTAGTTGCCGCCGCGATCGGCGGCAATCGGCGTCTGCCGGCCAGCCCAGCCGAGCAGCCAGCCGATCGCCACCGCCAGTCTCTCGCGCTCGTCCTCAGCGCTCGCGGCGCTGCCCAGCAAGGCCCGCACGCGCGCCAGTTGCGGCTCGTCGAACTCCGCCTCGGCCTCGGCCAGGCAGCCGTAGTTGTAGCAGATCCTGACCGTCTCGGCGCGCGCAGCCACCGCGAGACAGGCCAGCACCAGGAACAGCAGCCACCTCATGAGCCGTAGTGAGTCAGCAGGTCGAGCGGATAACGCCGACCGGCGAGCCAGTCCTCGATGCAGCGCAAAACCATGGGGCTGCGGTGCTGCGCCTGCCGCGCGCGGATTTCGTCGAGCGTCAGCCAGTGCGCAGCAATGATGCCCTTGTCGAGCGGCCGGTCGGGATCGACGGCGTGCGCCTCACCACCGAAGGCAAAGCGCAGGTAAGTCAGGTCCCGGGCTTCGTTGCGGTAGTTGTAGATGCCGACCAGATATTGTGGATCCAGGGTGTAGGCGGTCTCCTCGAGAGTTTCGCGGATCACTGCAGCGATCAGCGACTCGCCGCACTCGAGGTGACCGGCCGGCTGGTTGTAACAGATACCGTACTCGGTTTCTTCCTCGACGAGCAGGAAGCGGCCGTCGCGTTCGAGCACCGAAGCAACGGTCACATTGGGTTTCCAGACCATGGGAGGAGCCTTGCAGGGGGAGCCAAGCTGCCATTTTACCGCCAACCGGGGGGCGAAATCGGCTAGAATTTCCGCTTCAGGATTTCCGGCAAAGGGAGAGAAGAACATGTCCATGGCGGATCGCGACGGATTCATCTGGTACGACGGCAAGCTGGTGCCATGGCGTGAGGCAACCACCCACGTGCTGACCCATACGCTGCACTACGGCATGGGGGTTTTCGAGGGCGTGCGCGCGTACAAGGCGGAAAAGGGCACCGCCATCTTCCGCCTCAAGGAACATACCGACCGGCTGTTCAACTCGGCGTACATCTTCCAGATGAAGATGCCATACGACAAGGAAACCCTGCTGGCCGCGCAGAAGGAAGTCGTCCGAGCCAATCAGCTCGAGTCGTGCTATATCCGGCCCATCGTCTTCTACGGGTCGGAAGCGATGGGTATCGCCGCCACGGCGATCAGCACGCACGTGGCCATCGCCGCCTGGCCGTGGGGTGCCTATCTCGGCACCGAGGGGATGGAGAAGGGTATTCGCGTCAAGACCTCGTCGTTCACCCGCCATCATGTGAATATCAACATGTGCCGGTCGAAGTCGGTCGGCACCTACACCAATTCGATCCTTGCCCACCAGGAGGTGGCGCACGACGGCTACGACGAGGCCCTGCTGCTCGACGTCGACGGCTACGTCGCCGAGGGAGCCGGCGAGAACATCTTCATCGTCAGGAACGGCAAGCTGTACACGCCGGATCTGACCTCCTGCCTCGAGGGAATCACCCGCGCTTCCGTGCTGCAACTCGCCGACGAGCTGGCCATCCCCGTAATCGAGAAGCGGATCACGCGCGACGAAGTGTATTGCGCCGACGAAGCCTTCTTCACGGGGACCGCTGCCGAGGTGACGCCGATCCGCGAACTCGACAATCGACAGATCGGCGCCGGCCACCGCGGCCCGATCACGACCCGAATCCAGAGCCTGTTCTTCGACTGCGTGAACGGCCGTGTGCCGGCGCACGACGACTGGCTCGCCTACGTTTAGTCCAGTTTGCAAGGTTGCCGCCATGTCTCAGAACACCCCGCAGAAGCCCATCGAGGTCACCGCTCGTGACCTGCCGCTGCACTGCCCGACCAAGGACGCACCGCTTTGGGCACGGCATCCACGCGTCTTTCTCGACGTCACGCACAGCGGCGAAGTCGTCTGCCCCTACTGCAGCGCACATTACGTCTTCAAGGGCGAGTTGCCGAAGGGGCATCACTGACCGTCTGCCGCTGCCGAGCCAGCGTCGCCCGCTCGCGTAGTCGACCCCAGCCTCAGTGATGAAGGCCCTGATCGTCGCCCCGTCGTGGATCGGTGACACGGTGCTGGCGCAGCCCCTGTTCGTGCGACTGCACGAGCGGATTCCCGGCCTCCAACTCGACGCCCTGGCAGCACGCTGGGTGGCGCCCGTTCTCGAACGCATGCCGGAGATCGCACGCATTGTCGACAGCCCCTTCGCACACGGCGAGCTGTCGCTGAAAGCGCGCCACCGTCTGGCTCGCCAACTGGCCCACGCGGGCTACGGCCAGGCCTACGTCCTGCCCAATTCACTCAAGTCGGCACTGATTCCTTTCTTTGCCGACATCCCCGAACGGATCGGCTTCATCGGCGAAACCCGCTACGGCCTGATAAACCGGCGGCATACGCTGAACAAGGCCCTGCTGCCGCAGATGTGCGAACGCTTCGCACAGCTCGCCGAAGCGCCCGGGGCGCCACTGCCGCGGCCCCTGCCCCTGCCACGCCTGAGCTCGAGCAGCGCCGAACGCGGCGGCACGCTGGCGTCGCTGGGCCTCAACCTGCCGGCAAAGCTCGCCGTCTTCTGCCCGGGCGCCGAGTATGGTCCGGCCAAACGCTGGCCGGCACGGCACTTCGCGACGCTGGCCAATGCTCTGGCCGACCGGGGCTTCGCCGTCTGGCTACTCGGCTCGCCCAAGGACCGTGCCATCGGCGACGAGATCGTCAGCCTGTCCGGCTCGGCCGGGCTGCCGCTGAACCTCTGCGGAGCGACCTCGCTGACCCAGGCGATCGACCTGCTGGCTGCCGCCTCCTTTGTCGTCTGTAACGACTCCGGACTGATGCACGTCGCCGCCGCCCTCGACCGGCCGCTGATTGCCGTCTATGGTTCGTCCTCGCCAGGCTTCACGCCGCCACTCTCGCGCCAGGCGAGGGTCATCAGTCTGGCGCTCGAATGCAGCCCCTGCTTCAAGCGCGAGTGTCCGCTGGGGCATCTGGATTGCCTCAACAAGCTGGACCCGCAACGGGTTCTCGCCGCCTGCCTGGAGGGTCTGCCGGCATGATGGCGGTTTTTGCCACCCCGGAGGACGTCGAGGCGACCTTCTACGAAGCCATCGCCCGCGCCGATCTGGCGGCCTTGATGAGCGTCTGGGCTGACGACGAAGAGATCGTCTGCATCCACCCGACCGGCCAGCGCCTGACCGGTGCCGCGGCGATCCGCGACAGCTGGCGCGCAATCTTCACCAACAACCCGCAGTTGACGGTGCGTCTGTCGCGCGCCGTCCGCTGGAGCGGCATGTTGCTGGCCGTACACAACGTTGTCGAAACGCTCTACATCGGCGACGAGCGCAAGCCGCATGGGCCGATGCTCGCCACCAACGTCTTCCAGCGCGGTGCGAGCGGCTGGCGCCTGCTGGCGCACCATGCATCGACCGCTGCCGACAGGGACGCCGCCGAGACACCGGGAAGCAGCGGCAGCGACGGGGCAACGCCACGGACCCTGCATTGACCGCTTACCGCGCGCCATCCTGGCTGCCCGGTGGCCACGCGCAGACCATCTACCCGCTGCTGATCCGGCCCGACCCCCTGCCCTGGCGCCGCCAGCGATGGCAAACCCCGGACGCCGACTTCATCGACCTGGACTGGCATCCTGGCGAGCCGGCCACCCCATCGACGGCCAGCGCGCCGCTGCTGATCCTCTTCCACGGCCTCGAAGGCAGCTCGCGCAGCCACTATGCGACCACCCTCATGGCCGCCGCCGCCGCCATCGGCTGGTCTGGCGTGGTGGTGAATTTCCGCGGCTGTTCGGGCGAGATCAATCGCCTGCCGCGCGCCTACCACTCGGGCGACAGCGACGAAATCGACTGGATCCTGCGCCGCCTGCGCCAACTCTTTCCGGCGCGCCCGCACTACGCCGTCGGCGTCTCGCTGGGCGGCAACGCTCTGCTCAAGTGGCTCGGTGAACGCGAGGCGGAGGCCGCCGATTGTCTCGGCGCTGCCGCGGCGATCAGCGCGCCGCTCGACATGAGCGCCTGCGGCCACCATCTCGGACGCGGCTTCAACCGCGTCTACACCAGACATTTCCTGCAGACGCTCAAACGCAATGCCGCCGCCAAGCTGCGCCGCCATCCCGGCCTCTTCGACGAACGGCGCATGCGCGCGGCGAGCAGCCTGTACGAATTCGACGATGTCGTCACGGCACCGCTGCACGGTTTTGCGGGCGCCGACGATTACTGGCGGCGCGCTTCGAGCAAGCCCTGGCTGCCCGCCATCCGGCTGCCGACGCTGCTCCTCAACGCCCAGAACGACCCTTTCCTGCCGGCCGGGACGCTGCCAGCCGCCGGACAGGTGGCGACCAGCGTGCGGATCGACTTTCCACGCGCAGGCGGACACGTCGGTTTCGTCACCGGCAGCCTGCCGGGGCGGCTCGCCTGGCTGCCGCAACGCATCCTTCATTACTTTCAGCACGAGGTCTGACATGAACGCTCCCCTCCCCGCGGAAATCTTCAAGGCCTACGACATTCGCGGCATCGTCGGCAAGACACTGACGGCCGACATCGTCCGACGCATCGGCCATGGACTCGGCTCGCTGGCGAGCGAACGCGGCCAGCGCGCGATTGCCGTCGGCCGTGACGGGCGCCTGTCGGGACCGGAACTGGCGACGGCACTGATGGAAGGCATCCGCATGGCCGGGATCGATACCATCGACGTCGGCTGCGTGCCGACGCCGGTCGTCTACTTCGCCGCTCACGAACTGGGCTGCGCCAGTTGCGTCGCCGTCACCGGCAGCCACAACCCACCCGATTACAACGGCCTGAAGATGGTCATCGGCGGCGAGACCCTCGCCGGCGAGGCGATTCAGGGGATCCGCCGGCGGGTGGACGCCGACGAGCTGCAGCACGGCAGCGGCCAGGCGAGCAGCGCCGATGTCCGGCGCGCCTACCTCGCACGCATCACCGGTGACGTCCGTCTGGCGCGCCCGATGAAGATCGTCATCGACTGCGGCAACGGCGTCGCCGGCGCCATCGCCCCCGAACTCTTCCGCGCGCTCGGCTGCGAACTCGTCGAGCTTTTCTGCGAGGTCGACGGCAATTTTCCAAATCACCATCCCGACCCGTCGAAGCCGGAAAACCTGCAGGATGTCATCCAGGCGCTGCGCGCAACTGACGCCGAACTCGGACTCGCTTTCGACGGCGATGGCGACCGTCTCGGCGTCGTCACCAAGGACGGGCAGATCATCTACCCGGACCGCCAACTGATGCTCTTCGCTGCCGACGTCCTCGCCCGTTGTCCCGGTCAGCAGATCATCTACGACGTCAAATGCACGCGCCTCCTGGCACCGTGGATACGTGCGCACGGCGGCGAGCCGCTGATGTGGAAAACCGGGCACGCGCTGGTCAAGGCCAAGCTGCGAGAAACCGGGGCGCCGCTGGCAGGCGAAATGAGCGGCCACGTCTTCTTCAAGGAACGCTGGTACGGCTTCGACGACGGCCTCTACGCCGGCGTTCGCCTGCTCGAGATCCTGTCGCGCGCCGCCGATGCGAATGCCGTGCTCGAGGCTCTGCCCGACAGCAGCTCGACACCGGAGTTGAACATCGGCATGCAGGAAGGCGAGCCCTTTGCACTGATCGAGGATCTGCGGCATAACGCGCAGTTCACGGGAGCGCGCGAAATCATCACCATCGACGGCTTGCGCGTCGAGTACGCCGACGGCTTCGGTCTGGCGCGGCCGTCAAACACGACGCCGGTGGTGGTGCTAAGATTCGAGGCCGACGACAGCGCGGCACTCGAACGCATCCAGGCCGATTTCCGGCGCGTCCTCAACGCGGCGCGACCCGGTCTGGCGCTGCCTTTCTGAGGCGTTGAACCCTTCGTCCGACGACAGGCAAGGATGGCTGGCGATGATGACCGAGCAATTCCTGAAGAACGCCTTCCTCTTCCGCCAGCCAATCCTGAATCGGCAGCAGGAGCTTGCCGGCTACCAGCTGTCTTTCCAAAGCAACGATGCGCTGGCCGCCGACGGCAACGCGCCTGGCGCCAGCGCACCCCTGTGCGCCGCCTATTCCGAACTCGGCATGCGCAGCGCCCTCGGCAATGCCTGTGCGTTCATCGGCATCGACGCCGGCTTCCTGCACCAGGAGGCGATCGAGCTGCTGCCGCCCGAAGGCGTGGTCCTCGAACTTCTGCTCGACGGCGTCCCCGACAAGACCACCTTGCGGCGCTGCCAGGACCTGCGGGCGCGCGGCTATTCACTCGCGCTGACCGACTATCGGGGGATAGACGACCGTAGCCGGCTGCTTCTGCCGATGGTCGAGGTGATCAAGATCGACCTGCACGCCGCCGGCGAAGGCCGACTCGGCGATCTGGCCGGCTCGCTGCGCCACCTGCCGATCAAGCTCCTCGCGCAACACGTCGACAGCCGCGAACAGCTGGAGCGTTGTCGAAGCCTCGGCTTCGACCTCTTCCAGGGGCGTCACTTCGCGCAGGCCGAAATCGTCAGCGGCCGGCGGCTTTCCGCCTCGCAGGCGGCCCTGATCCGCTTGATCAACCTCGTCGGACGTGACGTAGACACCACCCTCATCGAGGACGCCTTCAAGCACGAACCGGCGCTGACGCTCAACCTGCTGCGCGTCGTCAACGCCGTCGGCCACCGCGGCAACCGCTTTGCGCAACCGGTGACGTCGTTGCGCCACGCGATCACCCTGCTCGGACGACGCCAGTTGCAGCGCTGGCTGTCGCTGCTGATGCTGGCGCCGGGCAGTGCTGCGGCCGACCCGGCGCGTTCGCCCCTGTTGCAGGTCGCCGCCCTGCGCGGACGCATGATGGAACTGCTCGTCGAGGTCGGCCAGCCCCGCGATCAGAAGCTGGCGGATCTGGCCTTTCTCACCGGCATCCTGTCGATGATGCCGATCGCCCTCGGCCTGCCGATCGACGAGATTCTCGAACAGATTGCCGTCGAGCGCGAAGTACGCAGCGCGCTGTGCCGGCACGACGGCCTGCTGGGCAAGCTTCTGGCCCTGCTCGAGCGCTTCGACGGCGACGATGCGGCAGGCTGCGATCAGTTGTTGTCCGCGCTACCCGGCCATTTCGACCGGCACACGCTGAACACCTGCCTGAGCGCCGCGCTGCGCTGGTTGAACGGCGGGAGCGACTGAGCCGCCTCCCGGCGTCGCAGCCAGTCGCGATGGCCAACCACAGAGCATCACCCGGCATCGTCGTACGACGACACCCGTGATATCGCGAACGAGAAGGGCAGAATCGAGAGAAAGAGAAAGCTGCGACAAGCCGCTCGCCACGAGTTAGCGAACTTATACGGCATCTCCAGATATATGTTGCCAGCACCCGATGGAAGGCGGACAATCTTCATCTATTTCACGTTGCAGACAACTAGAATGTCCGAGGTGGTCTCCATCCAATTCACGCAAGATCAAGCGCGTATGCTCACGGGCGTGTCGGTTGAGAGCGTGCGCCATTGGCGAAAAACCGTCCCCTACCTCTCGTCCAAGACCGGCAAGACGGGCCGATTCACCTTTCCTGAACTTCTCGGGCTGGCCGTCGCGCACGAACTGGTTCACTCTTTCGGCGTCAACATTGCCACGTTGAGCACGAGTATTGACGAACTCTTTCGATTGCTGGCCGCTAGCAGCCCAGCCTCGTTGGAGGGGACAATTGTATTCATCACGGCGACAGATGTGACCTTCCACCAAGAGGAAGCCGATGGCCTCGGCAAAGTGCCGGCGAAGCCTGCGTTCATGGTGCCGCTGGCACCGTTGATGATCGGGATTCAGCGACACATGCTGCCCGCCATGCCCAGTGTAAGCCAGAAGACACTGCCGTTTCCTCCCGAAGTAGTGCGGAGCCGGGCATGAGCAGCGCATCTCTTCTGCAAGTGCTAGAGGCCACGGGTTACTTCCCGGATGGCAAAGCTGCGGCCCGTTTACACTTGGGCCAGGACGCACGAAACCTGCGTCGTGGCCGAGACTTCGTGCCCGACGCACTTTGGCGCAGCCCGTCGGCGCTGACAGTCTATTTCAAGTTCGAGGAAGCTCAACCGGCAGACGAACTCGTCAGTAAATGGCGTCGCGAGGTCTGGAACGAAGGTTTCGCACCACTGCTCTGGGTCGTCTCGCCCGAACGTATTGACCTGTACAACGGTTTCGGGACGCCGGTTCAGAAAGATGATGCCCAGAAGCATTTGCTCCGAACCTTCGCAAACATCGATGCTTCTCTGGTTGAGCTGGATGCGCTGGCAGGGCGCCTATCAATAGAGACAGGGCAGTTCTGGGCCCAGGCGACCGCAGTTGATCGTAAGACCAGCGTCGATCAAAAGCTGTTATCCGATCTAGCGGCCTTGGAGCACGATCTTGTGAAGGCCAATCTCGCCCGCAGCGCCGCGCAGGCTGTGATCGGACGCGTGATCTTCACCCAGTACCTGATCGATCGGGAAATCGTCAGCACCACACATCTGAAGAAATTGTGCGGCCATGCCGAGTTACCTCTCATTCTGCGGGACCGCACGGCGACGGAGAAGCTTTTCAGTTGGCTCAGCCAGACCTTCAACGGCGACATGTTTCCTCCATCGTCCGTGAAGAACACGCCGATGACCAGTTACCTCACGCGTGTTGCCGATTTCTTGGAGGCCGTCGACCCTGACAGCGGCCAACGAACCTTCTTTCCCTATCAATTCGACATCATTCCGGTTGAACTGATCAGTTCGATCTACGAACAGTTCGCCCACGCCGTGCCGCCGACTGTGGCTCGGCGGCCGACCGAGGCCCGCAAGAACGGTGTGCATTACACGCGCCTGTCTGCGGTTTCGCTGGTTCTCGATGAAGTCATGGATGGACTGACGGGCATGGAGTCCGTACTGGATTTGACTTGCGGCTCGGGCATCTTCCTCGTTGAAGCGTTGCGGCGTCTGGTGCATCGACGCGCGGATGGTCAAGCACCAACGCGTGACTTGATCCGGAAGATTCTCCATGAGCAGGTCTACGGTGTAGACATCAGCGAAGCTGCCATCCGGGTGGCAGCGTTCAGTCTCTACCTGGCCGCACTCGAACTCGATCCCGATCCGCAACCACCGCACTCGCTGAAATTCCGACCACTCATCGGCAAGACTCTGCTCATCGGAGATGCCCGTACGGTCGAGCAGGATGGTGATGGTCGGGAAGCTTTGACGACGCCGAGCGGCTTGAAGCAATTCGATTTGATCGTTGGCAACCCGCCTTGGAGCTTTAGGGGGCTGAAGGGCACGCAGGCGCGGCGTAAGACACGCGATGTCGGGATCCCTGCGCAGCCACGCGGCGAGGGTCTCGATTTCGTCTTGCGTGCGGCCGAGTTCTCGCACGAGAAGACGCGCTTCGGCGTCATTCTCAGTGCGATGCCATTCTTCAGCCGGAGCGGCACAGGCATGGCGGCGGCTCAACATGTCATGCGGCTTCTTGCGCCGGTCACGCTGGTCAATCTGTCGAACCTGTGCAACTGGCTTTTCGCCACAGCCACCATGCCAGCAGTCGTGCTGTTTGCGCGCCATCGGCCTCAACGGTCGGACCAGGTGACGATCGTCCAGATTCCATGGACGGCCAGCGGTGCAAGAACGCACTCGTTCGAGGTATCGCCCCGCGACATCATCAAACTATCGCAGGCTGAGATCGACAAGCAGCCGTTCAAGTTGAAAGTGGCGGCGGTTGGTCGTCGGCGCGATCTCTTGCTGCTTGATACGCTTTGCGCTGAGCACGCGGGATTGGGTAAGCAACTCATGACGCTCAAAGCCAAGTTCTCTGACGGGTTGACGCATGGCTTGGCGGAGAACCAAACCATGGATGCACGTGCGCTCCAAGGATTGGAAGTTCTTCAAGCCCCGGATATTTGCCCCTTCTACATTCCGGACGACTTGGACCTTTTCACGCAAGCCAAGGCTCAGCGACCTCGAACCAGAGAAATCTACCGGGCACCTCTCGTTGTCGTCAAAGAAATGATGGGCAACAACGCCCGTGTAGCGGTTGCTGTCGCCGAAAGGGATCTTGTGTTCACGGATGCGTATTTCGCTGCATCCTTGCCGACGTCACACAAGCAATCCGCACATCTGTTGGCGGCCATCCTGGGATCGTCACTGGCATCCTGGTTCTTCCTGATGACTTCTTCCGAGTTCGGAATATGGAAGCGAAAGCTGCTCATCAGTGACGTTGCTTCCATGCCTGTTCCGGACCTGAAGCAGGCTGTCAAGTCTGACGCCGGCAAGCAACTGTTGCAGATCGAAAAAGGATTGCGGACGCCTGCGATTGAGGGGAGGAGCTGGGCGCTCCTTGATGAGGCGGTGTTCGACCTCTACGACATTGATGAGGTGGATCGCGTCGTTGTTCGGAGCGGGTTGTTCCGTGCCAGTTGGCAATGGCAGGCCGGGCGGTTGACTTCCGTTGCCCCCGCCGATGTTCGAACGGACATCACTTCGTACGCGGAAGTCTTCGTGTCGGTTATTGGCGGCTGGCTTTCCGCGCGCAACAAGCGCCACATGCGCGCAGAAATTTTTGACCTGCCGATGCGCGATGCGCTCAGAGTCGTGCGCTTCGTTCTCGAAGACGGACCCGGCAAGGCGACGATTGATGTGGTGAAGCCCGTAGGTGAACTGAACGACATCCTTGCCAGCATCGGCAGGCGCCTGAAGGTTAAGCTTGCCACTGCGCTAAGCGGCGAACGGGAATTGCGCATCCATGGGCGCAATGAAGTCGTGATCATCAAGCCGGCAGCACGACGTTATTGGATGGGCGTATCAGCCCTGGAGGATGCGGATACGGTGATCGCTGAAAGCTTCGTAGGAGGCAATGCTTGAGAATTCCTTATGAAGCACCTGCCCCCTTGGGAAGAGAGTTCATCGACCTGGCCCCAGAAATCATCGCAGGGATCCTTCTTACATTGGTCGTGGGGTGGGACCGAGTTCGTGACTTCGCTGATGTCAATGCCCATGCGTGGGAAGTCCCGATGACCGAGCACTTGCGCGATGGCATGCGCGGCGAGTTGAAAACAAAGGGCCACCCATGGGGAAAGACCCTGGTGATACTGCCTGGCACGGAATCCCGATCCGACACTGATGTCCTGATCCCCGATGGGCGCACCGACATTCCCCTGATGCTGATCGAGTTGTTCCTGCAAACCCAGGAGCACGACCCGCATGCGATCATCGAATGCAAGCGGATGGCCGGTGCGGACGTGAATCTGTGTCGCGAATACGTGGTGGAAGGCATGGATAGATTCCGTACGGGGAAGTATGGAAGTAACCACGCCGTGGGCTTCATGGTCGGCTACCTGCTCTCCGGCACAGACGATGAGGCGGCGGATGGTGTGAACAAGTACCTGACTCGTACCTCTCGCAAAGTGGAGCATCTGGCGCCTTCCGACATTTGCGATAAAGTATCGAGTTGGGTGAGTCAGCATCCGCGCAGCGCCCCGCCATCGCCGGTTCGCCTGCATCATGCCTTTCTCGAACTCAAGGCCACTGCCACTTGACATCCCACAACTCGGTGTAGAGCTTTGGGCACTCTCCTGGAGTGTGTTGACATTCAAGCGAGCCAAATGACGGATGCGGCGACGGCGTGGTCCTCGAACTGCTGCTCGATGGCGTCCCCGACAAGACGACGTTGCGGCGTTGCCAAGTAAAGCAACCGACAGGTGGAATCGTAGCGCGCGCGGCGGCCATCAACCCTCTACAATCAGCAGCCGACGTCGGGCTCCGAGTCGACCAGAGGCAGCATCGCCGCCAGCCTCCTGAGCGCCGGACATTCTGTAGGTGAGTGCCGGGTCGCGCGAAGCGCGACCCGGCACTCACCTACTTGCTCAACACCCGCATCCCCCGCTCCAATCCATCCAACGTCAGCGGAAACATTCGGCCACCCAGCAGGTTGTGGATCAGCGACGTCGATTGCCGGTATTGCCAGGCCTGCGCCGACTCGGGGTTGAGCCAGATCGCGTGCGGCCAGGTCTCGGTGAGGCGGCGCAGCCAGGTCGCGCCGGGCTCGGCGTTGTTGAACTCGATGCTGCCGTTGGGCTGCACGAGTTCGTAGGGACTCATCGCCGCGTCGCCGACGAAGATCAGTTTGTAATCGTTGCCGTACTTGTGCAGCACGTCGTGCGTCGGCACGCGCTCGCTGTGGCGGCGACGGTTGTCCTTCCACAGGTAGTCGTAGACGCAGTTGTGGAAGTAATAGTGTTCGAGGTGCTTGAACTCGCTGCGACAGGCCGAGAAAAGCTCTTCGCAGACGCGGATGTGGTCGTCCATCGAGCCGCCGATGTCGAGAAAGAGCAGGACCTTGACGGCGTTGTGACGCTCCGGACGCAAGTGCAGATCCAGCCAGCCGGCATTGCGCGCCGTGCCGGCGATGGTGCCCTCGAGGTCGAGTTCTTCCGGCGCGCCCTGGCGGGCAAAACGGCGCAGGCGGCGCAAGGCCAGCTTGATGTTGCGCGTGCCGAGTTCGACGTTGTCGTCGAGGTTGCGATACTCGCGCTGCTCCCAGACCTTGACCGCCGAACGATTTTCGCTCCTGCCGCCGACGCGGATTCCTTCGGGATGCGTACCGCCATGTCCGAATGGCGAACTGCCGCCGGTACCGATCCACTTGCTGCCGCCGGAATGGCGTTCCTTCTGTTCGGCGAGTCGCTGTTTGAAGGTCTCCATGAGTTTGTCCCAGCCGAGCTTTTCGAGCTGCGCGCGCTCGGCGTCGGTCAGGTGTTTCTTCATCGCCCGCTTCAGCCACTCTTCCGGGATCAGGACGTCCATTCCGGGTAGCGCCTCGACACCCCTGAAGTATTCGCCGAAAGCGCGATCGAACTTGTCGAAGTTGGTCTCGTCCTTGACCAGAATGGCGCGCGAGAGGACGTAGAAGTCGTCGAGGCTGTGCTCGATGACGTGTCGCTGCAGCGCTTCGAGCAGCGCCAGGAACTCCTTGATCGATACCGGCAATCGGCTCGACTTGAGATGCAGAAAGAAGTCGATCAGCATCGCCGGCCTCGCTCAAGCACTCAGCGGTTGTGACGCGCCATGAAGATCAGGCGCTCGAAGAGGTGAACGTCCTGCTCGTTCTTCAGCAGCGCCCCGTGCAGCGGGGGAATGGCGGTCTTCTGGTCCTTGCTGCGCAGCGCTTCCGGCGGGATGTCCTCGGCGAGCAGCAGCTTGAGCCAATCGAGCAGTTCCGAGGTCGAAGGCTTCTTCTTGAGGCCGGGGATCTCGCGCAGCTCGAAGAACACTTCGAGCGCCTCGCGCAGCAGGGCCGGCTTCAGCCCCGGGAAATGGACGTCGACGATGCGGCTCATCGTCTCCTTGTCGGGGAATTTGATGTAATGGAAAAAGCAGCGCCGCAGGAAGGCGTCGGGCAATTCCTTCTCGTTGTTCGAAGTGATGAAGACCGCCGGACGATGGCGGGCGCGCACGTTCTGGCGGGTTTCGTAGACGTAGAACTCCATGCGGTCGAGCTCGCGCAGGAGGTCGTTGGGGAATTCGATATCGGCTTTGTCGATTTCGTCGATCAGCACGACCGATGGCGTGTCGCACTCGAAAGCCTGCCACAACACACCCTTGACGATGTAACTGCCGATGTCGGCGACCTTGGCCTCGCCGAGCTGCGAGTCGCGCAGGCGGGATACGGCATCGTATTCATACAGGCCCTGCTGCGCCTTGGTGGTCGACTTGATGTGCCACTGAAACAGCGGCAGCCCGAGTGCGGCAGCGACTTCCTCGGCCAGCATGGTCTTGCCGGTACCCGGCTCGCCTTTGATGAGCAGCGGCCGCTGCAGGGTGATCGCCGCATTGACGGCAAGCGTCAGGTCGCGGGTGGTGACGTAACTCTCGGAACCGGCAAAGCGCATGGTCTTGCTCCTCTCGAACACCGCCCGATTCTACCCGCAAATCTCCCTGCGCGGCTCGGCCACAGCAGCGCGACAGGTGCGCACTGGCCAGGCCGAGGACTCATATGAGCGAGATCCCGAAGGGCATGCCGTACGTGCTCCAACTCAGCGACCGCGCGCCTTCGCACGTGGCCCGGATTCTCCTGCCCGCTGCCGACCTTGCGGCCGACATGCCGCCACTCAGCCGCGCACGCCCGCAAGCGGTCTACGACGACGATGGCGCGGAGATCCCGGCGTGCAGCGTCGCTGCTCCGTACGCGGTGCAGGGTGAGCGGCGGTTCATCGTCGGCTCCTGCTTCGCCGATCGGGCCATCGTCTGTCGGGTGACGACCGCCTGTTGAGCGGCTCCGCAACCCTCAGGCCTGGCGCGGCAGGCCTTTGCCCGACGCGGCGCGCTCAGGTACCGGCCGTCCGCCGGATGCAGTCCAGGTAGGCTACGCCATCGAGCGGCCCGCCGAGCCGCTGGGCGCGCCAGATCGCCTCGCCGAGACACTCGAGGATGGCGTGTTCCGCGTCATGCACGTCGAGCCGAGAACGCAACGCCTGGTAGGCGGTGCGAATTCCCGGCGGCTGGTCGATGCTGATCTGCTCGGCGACGGCCAGATGCAACGACAGGTGGAGAAAAGGGTTCATCTGCCCGCTCTCGGGAGTGAACTCCTGCTCGATCGCGGCGGCGGGGTTTTCCAGCAGACTGTGGTATTCCGGATGATGCGAGATCAGGTCGGCGGCGATGACCTCGGCACCCTCGAGGATTGAACGCGTGCGATGCTTTCGCCAGGCCTCGCAGAAGAACTGGCGGACCTGCTCACGGCTCGGATTGAACATCGGCGTTCCCTATGGGTTGGCTGAGCAGTGCGGTGACGACGGCATTCTGCAGCAAGCGATTCCCGCCCGCCGCGTTTGGGGCGATCTGCCCGGTGCCGTAGACGCCGATCAGCGGCAATTGCGGGAAGCGCTCGCGCAGGCAGTCGACATCGCGGTCTTCGCCGTCGTGAAAGTAGGGGCCGCGACCAATGCACGAGAACACCACGGCGGCCTGTGGATCGGCGGCCAAAGCTGCCAGGCGGGCGACGCTCTGCCGCATGTCGTCTACGGCCGCCTGCGGCAGGCGTATCGCCCAGGCCAGGCGTTGCCCGGGAGCGATGCGCTCGGCGAGGGTCACGGAGCCGTTGTCGCTGATGTCGATGATCGCGATCGGCCGCTGGGCACCACCAAGCAAGCGCGGGCATTCCTGCGTGGAGGCACTGCCCGCATCCGCGACGAGAACCGCGCACAGGGATCGCATCGCCGGCTGCGGCTCGCTGTAGCCGGCCGCCTGAAGCGCGCGCAGCAAGCTGTCGCGGGCAGCGTACCCGCCGATGCCAAGCAATTCGTAGGCCCTGCTGTTGTCGACCGCATGCGGGCCACCAAGCAGTCGCCAGCCCGGAGAAACGTCCACATCAACGTGCGCGCCAAGCACCTGCACGCTGCAATGTGCCGCCAGGCGACCTTGCTGCCAGGCGACGCGCTCGTTACGACCCGCGTTGCCGGCGAAGCTGCCACCGCAACGCTGCCGTCCTGAGACCGCCCAGGCGCCGGGGAAACTGCCGTCCCCGTACGCCAGGAGCGGTTCGCCGGTGTCTACGCCAAGGTCCGGCGGTCCCAGGGAAAGGTCGCCGGCAAGCACCAGCACGGCAGCCGCTGGTCGGTCGAGAACCCAGCCGCTGTCGGTGAACACGCCGGCAGCGATCCCGCCAACAAGCTGGGTGCAGCGCGCCGCCCGCGCCACGGCGATGACGGTCTGTTGCGCGTGGTGCGAAAACTCGGGAGTGAGGAACAACAGCACGCCATTGGCCTGCCTTGCGCCAGTCTTTTCCAGCGCCTCCGCGAGCGCTTGCTCGGCCAGACCGGGCAGCGGATCGTTGCCGGCGACCAGGGCACTGGCCACGCTCATCGGCCTGCTGCCCCGACGGGGTCTTCAAGCTTCTCGGGCCAGGCGCAGAGATCGGCAAGGCAGCAGCGCCAGCACTCGGGCTTGCGTGCCTTGCAGACGTAGCGCCCGTGCAGGATCAGCCAGTGATGCGCGGACTGCCTGAACTCCTCCGGCACGGATTGCAGCAGTTGGCGTTCGACGGCCAGCGGCGTCTTGCCGGCGGCCAGGCCGATGCGGTTGGCGACGCGGAAAATATGCGTGTCTACGGCGATCGTCGCTTCACCGAAAGCGGTGTTGAGAACCACATTGGCCGTCTTGCGGCCGACACCCGGCAGCGCCTCGAGCGCCGCCCGCGAATGCGGAACCTCGCCGGCATGGCGAGCCAGCAGTTGCTGACAGGTGGCGATGACGTTGCGGGCCTTGCCCTGGTAGAGGCCGATACGGTTGATGTAGTCGGCCAGGCCGCTTTCGCCGAGCGCCAGCATCGCCTGCGGCGTCGGCGCGTCGGCGAAGAGCTGGCGGGTGGCCAGGTTGACGCTCTTGTCGGTGGCCTGTGCCGACAGGATGACGGCAATCAGCAACTGGAAGGTCGTCGCGTACGCGAGCTCGGTAGCCGGTTGCGGATTGGCCGCGCGCAGCCGCGCAAAGAGTTCATGGCGCTGCCCACTGCTCAGCGCCGACGACTCCCCGGTCATTTCAGGCACCATCGGTGAGCGCCACCGGCGGCGCCTGATGCTGGCCGGGGCCGGGGTTGCGCGCCGCGACACGCGCCTCGACCCAGTTCTTCCAGGCGATCAGGCAACCGAGCAGGATGAAGGCGCCGGGCGGCAGAATGGCGAGCAGCAGACCGGGGTAGTCGGCCGGCAGCAACTGCAACGGCTGCAGCGCCGGGAAAACCATGTCGATGCCGGCAAACAGCGTGCCGCCACCGATCAGTTCGCGCAGCCCGCCGAGCAGGGCAAGCGTCCACAGCATGCCGACACCCATGAAGACACCATCGATCAGCGACTGCAGCGGCGGATTCTTGTTGGCGAAGGCCTCGACGCGTGCAAGTACGATGCAGTTGGTAACGATCAGCGGAATGAAGATGCCGAGCACCAGGTAGAGCTCGTGGAACTGGGCGTTGAAGACCAGGTCGACGACGGTGACCAGGGCGGCGACGATGAGGATGAAGACGGGGATGCGAATCTCGTGCGGAATGAGGTTGCGCAACGACGCAACGGCCAGATTGGCGATCGCCATGACGATGATCGTCGCCAGCGAGAGCATCACGCCATTGACCAGATTGGTGGTCACCGCCAGCAGCGGGCACAGGCCGAGGATCTGCACCAGGCTGGTGTTCTGCTGCCAGATGCCGTTGTCCCGGATCTGGCGGAATTCCTCGCGATTGATCATTGGCCTTCTCCCGAATGGTAGGCGAACAACTGCTGGCGATTCTCGGCGACGTACTGCAGCGCCTTGTGCACCGCGCGAATGACGGCGCGCGGCGTGATCGTCGCCCCGGCAAGCGAGTCGAAACGACCGCTGTCCTTCTTCACCCGCCATTCGCGTTCGCCAACCGTCGCCAGCGACAAGCCGTCGAACTGCGTGATCCACGGGCGTTGCTTGTTCCGGTCCTTGCGCGGCTCGATGTAGTCGCCGAGCCCAGGCGTCTCCTTGTGCTGCGTCACGCGCACACCGAGCAGCGTGCCGTCGGCCGCAACGGCAATCAACAGGCGGATCCTCCCGGCATAACCGTCCGGGGCAACGGCTTCGAGAACCAGCGCGCTGGGCCGGCCATCCTTGCGTGCGAGGTAGGCCGTCGACGCTTCGTCGAGGCCGAGCGCGGCGCTGGGCGCCAGTTGCCGGCTGTCCTTCAGCAGATCATTATCGTACGCCAGAGAAGGCAGCACCTCACCGATCAGCTTCATCTTCTCGGCCGCCGCCGCCGCCTCGATCGCCGGCCGCGTCCACAGGAACGCACCCGCCAACAAGCTGGTGAACACGACCACGAAGATCAGCAGAATGACCGCCGTGCGTACCGCCATTCGCGCAGCCGTCGGCGTCCTGACCGGTGGCGTCATTTGTCGTTCTTCATGCCGAAGATCGGCGGCTGCGAGTACATGTCGATCACCGGCACACAGAGATTCAGCAGCAGCACGGAGAAAGCGACGCCGTCCGGATAACCGCCGAAAACGCGTATGGTGTACGCCACGACGCCTGCCAGGAGGCCGAAGATCAGCTTGCCTTTCGGCGTCGTGCAACCGGAAACCGGGTCGGTGACGATGAAGAAGGCGCCAAGCATCGCGCCACCCGAAAACAGATGGAATACCGGATTGGCGAACTGCAGGGGGTTCCACAGCCACAAGACGGCGGCCAGCAAGGAAAGGCCGGCGATGAAACCGAGCGGCGCGTGCCAGGTGATGATCCGGCGCTGCCAAAGCCACAGACCACCGAGCAGATAGCCGACGGCAACCCATTCCCAGCCGCGGCCGGCGAAGTTGCCGAAAACGTCCTGCGTCGCCAGCAGCGTCGGCACGTCCACGCTGCCCTCGCCGAGTTTCAGGGCCGTCTTGATCGCGTCGAGCGGCGTCGCACCGCTCATCACGTCGATCCGTGGCGCCAGTCCGGCGACGATCTGTACCTGCTCGGCCAGCGTCAGCTTAAGCCCGAGTGCCGGCCACTGCGACATCAGGGCCGGGAAGGAGACGATGCACACGGCAAAGGCGACCATCGCCGGATTGAAAGGATTCTGGCCCAAGCCACCGTAGAGCTGTTTGGCGACGACGATCGCGAACAGCGTGCCGACGGCGACCAGCCACCAGGGGGCCAATGGCGGAAAGGCCAGGGCGACCAGCCAGGCGGTGACGAGCGCGCTGCCATCGCTCAGGAACAGCGCCAGCGGCTTGCGCCGCAGGCCGAGCATCAGCGCCTCCCCGGCGAGCGCGGCAAGCATGGCGATCACCAGTTGCAGGAGGAGGATCGGACCGATCAGCCAGACGTAGGCAACAACACCGGGCAGCAGGGCGAGCAGAACCTGCAGCATGACGCGCCGCACGCTGGTGCGTTCGAGGAGCAGATAGGGCGGCGTCGTAAAGTCGCTCATGAGTCGCCGGTCTCCGCAGGCGGCGGCGCCGAACCCGGCCGCGTGGTGCGCGTACCCGGCGGGTCGCCCGCCACGCGTGCCCTCCTCGCCTCGATCGCGGCGATTTCCTGCTGCTGCTCGCGGCTCAGTTGTTCCGTGTTTCTGGGCTGCGCGGCCTCGCGTTGGGCGCGTGCGCGTTCCATCGCCGCGACGATGGTCGCCTTCTTGACCGCTTCGGCGTCGACCGCGGGCGCCGCCGGCGCGGCATCGACGGGCACGGCCGCCGGCTGACCCGCCACGGTTTCGGCACTGGCCGGCGCGGGCTTCTTCTCGGCCGGCCTGGCGGCCGCGGTGCGCGCCAGGCGCTCGGCTTTTTCGGCCTTTTCCCGCTCCTCGCGCGCGTTGCGCAGTTCGAAGCGGGCCTTGGCGGCGTCGGCCGCGTTCTTTTCCCGCTCGCGGGCCCAGATCTCGCTCTTGGCAAAACGAAAGTACTGGACCAATGGGATGTGCGATGGGCAGACGTAGCTGCAGCACCCACACTCGATGCAGTCGAAGAGGTAGTACTCCTGTGTCTTGCCGAAGTTGCGGGCGCGCGCGAACCAGTACAACTCAAAGGGTTGCAGCTCGTGCGGACAGACTTCCGCGCAGGCGCCACAGCGAATGCACGGCATCTCCGGCGGACTCGCCGGGAATGTCGTCGGCGCCGCGGCAATGATGCAGTTGGTCGCCTTGACGACTGGGGCCTCGAGGCTCGGCAGAGCGAAGCCCATCATCGGCCCACCCATCAGATAGCGGCTGGTATCGGCCTTCGGTCGGCCGAGGGCGACGAGGTCGCCCAGCGGCGTGCCGAGCCGGACTTCCCAGTTGCGTGGCCGCTCGACGTTGCCGGTCAGCGTGACGATTCGCGAAACCACCGGCTCGCCATGCGCGAGCGCGCGGTAGGCCGTATAGACGGTGGCGACGTTGAAGCACTGGACAGCGAGTTCCGTCGAGCGCTTGCTGGCCGGGACTTCCTTGCCGGTAAGCACGCGAATCAACTGCTTGGCACCGCCGGCCGGGTAGCGCGTAGGCACGGCGACGACTTCGTAGTCCTCGGCGAGCCCGCACACTGCCGCCTGCATTGCCGCGACGGCTTCCGGCTTGTTGTCCTCGATGCCGATCAGGACGCGGCGCGCGCCAAGCAGGTCACGAAAGATCGCGATACCGCGAACGATTTCTTCGGCGCGCTCGCGCATCAGCATGTCGTCGCAGGTCATGTACGGCTCGCACTCGGCGCCGTTGATGACCAGATCCTCCATCGGCACCGATCTGGCCGCCGTCAGTTTGGCGTGACTGGGAAAGGCGGCGCCGCCGAGACCGACGACGCCGGCGTCGCGCAGGAGTTCGCGCACCCGCTCGGGCGGCAGGCTCCGATGATCGAGCGGCGTGCGCGCGATCCACTCGTCGCGTCCGTCCGGCTCGATGACGACGCTGAGTGTCGGCAGCCCCGACGGGTGTGCCGCAACATGGTCCACGATGGCCACGACCCTGCCAGAGGTCGGTGCATGCACGGCCGCCGACACCCAGCCGTCGGCACCGCCGATCAATTGCCCCTTGAGGACGTCCTCTCCGGCCTCGACGCGCGGTGTCGGCGCGCCACCGATACTCTGATGCAAGGGAACGTAAAGGCGGGCTGGCAGCGGCGCCTGGGCGATCGGTTCCTGCACCGACGGCGCCTTGTGCGTTTGCGGTTTGACGCCACCCTTGAAGCCGAACAATCGCTGCAGCATTGCGGGCGCCTTACGCGGCACGCCTGATTTCGATCACCGGGTATTTCCACTTCCAGTTGTCGAGATTCTCGTTGATCGGCAGCATGTGGATGCACTCGACCGGACACGGCTTGACGCACAGTTCGCAACCTGTGCACAGCGGTTCGACAACCGTGTGCATCTGTTTGGCGGCGCCGACGATCGCATCCACGGGACAGGCCTGGATGCACAAGGTGCAGCCGATGCAGGTCTGTTCGTCGATGATCGCCACCTGCTTGGGCTTCTCCTCGGCCTCCAGCGGCTTGACTTCGCGACCGAGCAGGTCGGCCAGCTTGCGCACGCCATCCATGCCGCCCGGCGGACACAGATTGATGTCCGCCTCGCCGGCCGAAATGGCTGCCGCGTAGGGCTTGCAGCCCGGGTAGCCGCACTGGCCGCATTGCGTCTGCGGCAGGATCGCCTCGATCTTCTCGACCAGCGGGTCGCCCTCGACCTTGAACCTGATCGACGCGTAGCCGAGGGCAGCGCCCAGGACGATGGCACCGAGCGCCATGATCGCCAGGGTCGTGATCATTGGTACTTGTCGAGTCCGGCGAAGCCCATGAAGGCCAGGCTCATCAGTCCGGCGGTGACCATCGCGATCGCCGTGCCCCGAAAGTACACCGGCACGTCGGCGCCCTCGATACGTTCGCGAATACCGGCAAAGAGGATGAGGACCAGCGAGAAACCAATGGCGCTGGCCGCACCGAACAGCAGTGACTCGACGAAATCATGCTTGTTGGCGATATTCAGCAGCGGCACGCCGAGAACAGCGCAGTTGGTGGTGATCAGCGGCAGGTAGATGCCGAGGACCTGGTGCAGCAGCGGGCTGGTCTTCTGGATCACCATCTCGGTGAGCTGGACGATCGCCGCGATGGTGACGATGAACGACAGCGTGCGCAGGTACTCGAGCCCGAACGGCATCAACAGGTAGTGGTCGATGATGTAGCTGGCGCCGGTAGCGACGGTCAGCACGAAGGTCGTCGCCGCCCCCATGCCGAAGGCCGTCTCGAGTTTCCGGGATACGCCCATGAATGGGCAGAGGCCGAGAATCTTGACCAGCACGACATTGTTGACAAGGACCGCGCCGACGATGATGAACAGGTAGTGGGTCATGGTTTGCGTAGGCAGTTGGCTGCGGCGGCGCAGTCCGGAGCGGATCGATTATCCCGCGGCCGGTGAGCGCTTGCAACCACGTTGTCAATCACGCCATGCGGGCTTGGGCGGCACGCCGCCCGGCGATCGCGGCCGCCGCTTCGGCGATGAGCTGCGGCCCGCGATAGATGAAGCCGGTATAGAACTGGACCAGACTCGCACCCGCGGCGATCTTGTCCGCCGCGTCGGCTCCGCTCATGATGCCGCCGACGCCGATGATCGGCAGTTCGCCAGCGAGCGCCGTCGACAGGCGGCGCACGACCGCCGTCGACATGGCGGCGAGAGGTGCGCCCGAAAGCCCGCCAGCCTGTTCGGCGTTTGCCAACCCCTCGACGCCGCTGCGCGAAACGGTGGTGTTGGTGGCGATCACGCCGTCCATGCAGTGCCGCCGCAGCAGGTCGGCAATCGCCTGGATCTGCGTCTCCTCGAGGTCGGGAGCGATCTTCAGCGCCAGCGGCACGTATCTTCCATGCCGATCGGCGAGGCGTGCCTGCCTGCTCTTCAGGCTGCCGAGCAACGCGTCGAGCGCCTCGTCGTTTTGCAACTCGCGCAGGTTCCTGGTGTTCGGACTCGAGATGTTGACCGTCACGTAAGTTGCCGTCGGATAGACACGGTCGAGACAGAGCAGATAGTCGTCGGCCGCCCGCTCGATCGGCGTATCGAAGTTCTTGCCGATATTGATGCCGAGGACACCGCCGCGGCGCAGGAACTGCGCGCCGGTGACGTTGGCCAGCAACTTATCGACGCCCCCGTTGTTGAAGCCCATGCGATTGATGATCGCCTGCCTTTCCGGGATGCGGAACAGGCGAGGTTTCGCATTCCCCGGCTGTGGACGCGGCGTGACGGTGCCGATCTCCACGAAGCCGAAGCCCAGGGCAGCCAGCGCATCGATGTGATCGCCATTCTTGTCGAGGCCCGCGGCCAGGCCGACCGGGTTGGGAAAGTCGATCCCCATCGCCCGCACCGGGTCGGGCGGCACGGCACTGGCCAACAGGCAGGTGGCGCCGGCAGCCTTGAGAAAGTCCACGCCGGCCATGCCGAGACCATGCGCGGTCTCGGCGTCCAGGGCGAAGAAGAAATTGCGCAGCAGCGGATAGATCATGCCCGCATTTTACCGCATCGCAGCATGCGACGCCCGCCGCGGGCGGCATTCTCGGACCATCGCCGCGCCCGGCGGGCGCCGAGCGCGCGCCCGTCAGGGTTTCGCAGACTCCCCTGCGCGTACGCCGGCTGCCGACGCCGACAAGCTGTGCCTTGGCGGCGCACCGATCCGCCGGCTCACTTGACCTGCAAGCGATTCAGGTAATCGATCAGGGCGAGTGTGCGGGCCCAGACGAAGAGCGCCGCATTGTACGGGTAGTCGTCAAACTGGGGGGACGCCTGCGCCGTGTAGATGTCGCCCCAGATTGGCATCTCGCGCGTTCCGTGCCCTTTGACGACGTTCCGGCCGTCAATCACTTCGAGTACCCGGCTCACGGGAAACAACCCGTCATTGTTCTTGCTCAGGACCGTGAGATCGGGCGTCTTGATGGTCAGCACCTGATTGAACGGGCCGTCGCCCTTGCCCTTCACACCGTGACAGACAACGCAGTTCGCCTCGTACTCCCGCTTTCCGATATCGAGACGCTCGCCCGCAACGGCGCCGCCGGCAAACACCGCCGCCGAAACGGCAACGACGAAACGACGAAAGACTGTTCTGTTCATGATCGCTCTCCCTGGTATGAAATGCGCACTACGAAAAACCACTTCCTCGTATCATTCTAGACGGCCCTCGGCATAGCGCAAGCTGCTTTCCCACGTATGGGCTTCGGCCAGCGTCCTTCGCGCTACGCACGCATGCGGCTTGGTCGCTAGCGGATTTCTCGATAGACTCGCGGCCACTTCGCGAGGTCTACCTTGAATCGACTTCTTTCTTCCAGCGGACCAACGGCATGACAAGCACTTTCCTGGGCTGGCGGCACCTGGCAGCGACGCTGGCCTTGCTGTCGGCTTTCCTGTCATCCGCCAGCGAGGCGCGCGATCTGCGCCTGGCAACGACAACCAGCACGGACCACTCCGGTTTGCTGCGCGCCATCCTCCCGCCGTTTGAACGGGAACGCGGCTGCCGGGTGCAGGTCGTTGCGGTCGGTACCGGCAAGGCGCTCAAACTGGCCGAGAACGGCGATGTCGATGTCGTTCTGGTGCATGACCGGCAGGCCGAACAGGCCTTCGTTGCGGCCGGGCACGGCCTCGATCGGCGTGACGTGATGTACAACGACTTCGTCCTCGTCGGACCCCGGAGCGACCCGGCGACAGTCCGCGGCGGCCGCGACGTGCTGCATGCCCTGCGGCGCATCGCTGCCGGCCAGGTGCGCTTCGTCTCGCGCGGCGACGATTCGGGAACCGACCGGATGGAAAGAAGTTACTGGGAGCAACTCGGGATCAGCGTCAGGGGCGCGCCGTGGCACGTCTCGGCGGGTCTGGGAATGAGCGAAGTGCTGACGATGGCCGGCGAAATGCAGGCCTATACTCTGGCCGACCGCGCCACCTACGCCACAACCAGGGCGCGAACAGGGCTCGAGATAATGGTGCAGGGAGACCGACGCCTGTTCAATCCCTATGGCGTCATCGCGGTCAACCCGAAGAAACACCCGGACGTCAATTTTGCCGACGCCACGGCGCTGATCGACTGGCTGACCAGCCCCGCCGGGCGGTCGGCGATCAGCGCTTTCCGCCCCGGCGGCGAGCAACTGTTCTTCGTCACGGCAGACCGGTAATCGGGACATGGGATTCGTCGAAGCCACCGGCGCGGCCCTGCGGCTGCTCCTCTCCGCCGACCCGGAGCTCTGGGGCATCGTCGGCGTGTCCCTGTCGGTGACGCTACGCGCGATGCTGATCGCCATGCCGCTGGGAGTCGGCGTCGGCTATCTTCTGGCGACGGTTCAATTTCCCGGGCGGCGGCTGCTGATCGTCGTCACGCAGGGCCTGCTCGCCTCGCCGACCGTCGTCGTCGGCCTGCTCCTCTACCTGCTGCTGTCGCGGCAGGGCCTCTTCGGCCAACTGCATCTGCTGTTCACCCAGACGGCCATGGTCATCGGCCAGGTGCTGATTGCGCTGCCGGTCCTGATCGCTTTCGCGCTGTCGGCGATCCAGGGCGCCGACCCGCGCGCACGCGAGACGGCCGTCGCGCTTGGCGCATCGGCACCGCGCATCGCGTGGACGCTGCTCGTCGAGGTCCGCTTTGCCCTGATGGCTGCCGTCTGCAACGCCTTCGGCCGTGTCGTCTCGGAAATCGGCTGCTCGCTGATGGTGGGCGGCAACATCGCCGGCGTCACGCGCAACATCCCGACGGCGATCGCACTCGAAACGAGCAAGGGGGAGTTTGCGCAGGGAATCGCCCTCGGCATCGTCCTGTTGCTTGTCGCGCTGGCCGTCAATTCGGCCTTCGCCTACTTCCAGGGCGAGTCGCGGCGATGAGCCTGCTCGCCGTTTCCTCGCTCGCCAAGTCCTTCGGCGAGCGGCGCCTGCTGGCGATCGATACGCTGACGCTGAACGCCGGCCAGAGCTACGTGCTGACCGGCGAGAACGGCAGCGGCAAATCGACCCTGCTACGCATCCTGGCCGGCATCGAAGCGCCCGATGCCGGCAGCGGGCGCTACGCCGGCCGGTGCTTCGACTGGAACCCGTATCCGGGCTGGCTGCGGCGGGAGATCATCTACGTCCATCAGCAACCCTACCTCTTCCATACCAGCGTCACCGAGAACATTGCCTACGGGCTGCGCGCGCGCGGCATCGAAGCTGACGAGCGCGAGCGGCGGCTCGCCGAGGCCATCGCCTGGGCACGCCTGACGCGCCTGCTCGAGACGCCGCCGGAGCGGCTCTCGGGAGGCGAGAGGCAGCGCGTGGCGCTGGCCCGTGCGTGGGTGTTGAAGCCGCAGGTGCTGCTGCTCGACGAACCGACCGCCAACCTCGACAGCGAGTCGCGCGCGCAGACGATCGATCTCCTGCGCGGTTTCTGCGCCGAGCAGACGACGGCCGTGATCGCCTGCCACGATCGCGACGTCATCGAACTGCCCGACATGCAGCGACTGCATCTGGTCGATCAGACGCTTCGCCAGGCCCTCCCGCCGACCTCCTGACGGCAGCCTGGCGGCCGTCGCCGATAGCCGCCAGCGCCCCGGGCTGGCGCGGCGGGGCGCCCTACGCGTCCGCCGCGACGCCGCCGACGACGCGGCGAGGCTGCAGGCTGCCGGCGGCATCGACCTCGCCGAGGCCGAGCAGACGCTGTTCGCCGTAGACCCGGCACTGGCCCGGCGCCGCCGCGACGCTGACCGGATTGCCATGGGCAAAGCGGCGCGCGGCGTCATCGGCGAGATAGATGGCCGGCAGGCTCTGCAGCAGCGTGTCGGGCGCCCGCAGCCATTGACCGCGCGCTTCTTCGGAAAGCGCCGCCAGTTGGTCGAGGGTCACCGCATCGGCGACGTTCAGCGCGCCGACGGCCGTTCGTCGCAGCGCCGTCAGGTGCGCGCAACAGCCGAGAGAACTTGCGAGATCCTCAGCCAGCGTTCGGATGTAGGTGCCCTTGCTGCAGGTGACCCGCAAGCGACAGCGATCGCCTGCAACATCGAGCAGCAGCAGTTCGTGAATCGTCACCGCGCGCGCCACACGCTCGACCTCGATGCCCTGACGGGCGAGATCGTAGAGGGGTTTCCCGTCTTTCTTGAGTGCCGAGTACATCGGGGGAATCTGTCGAATCCCGCCGCGCAACGGCTCCAGCGCGGCCGCGAGTTCGGCCGGCCCGAAGTCGACCGGGCAGCGCCTGACGACCATTCCGTCGGCATCGCCGGTATCCGTCTGCACGCCAAACAGCAGGTCGGCGTCATAGGTCTTGTCGGCGGCGAGGAGATCCACGGAGAACTTGGTGGCCTCACCGAAGCAGAGCGGCAGGAGGCCGCTGGCCAGGGGGTCGAGCGTGCCGGTGTGCCCGCCCTTGGCCGCGGAAAAGAAACGCCGCGCCGCCTGCAAGGCCGAGTTGGAGGTCATGCCGGTCGGCTTGTCGAGCAGCAGCACGCCGTCGACGCGCCGCCAGACCTTCCTGCCGGCCAACTCAGCGCGGGTCGGGATCGGCTTCAGGGGCCTGGTCTGCCGGACTGCTGTGTTCCGAGATCGCCACCGCCTCGCTGATCAGCTTTGAAAGCTGGGCGCCGTGCTCGAGTGACGCATCGAAAACGAAATGCAGCTCAGGTGTCGCGTGGATGCTGATGCGCTTGCCCAGTTCGCGGCGCAAAAAGCCGCCGGCGTGTTGCAGGCCGGCGTACACCGCGTCGAGTTGCTCGCTGCCGGCCAGCGTGCTGAAGAATACCTTGGCATGTGCGTAGTCGGCGCTCACCTGGACTTCCGTCAGGCTGATCATGCCGACACGCGGATCCCTGAGCTCGGTCCGGATCAACTCGGCGAGCTCGCGGCGGATCTGCTCGGCGATCCGGTCGCGGCGGGCAAAACCCCGGTTGCCACTCACTTACAGCGTCCTTGCCACTTCCGTGACGTCGTACACCTCGAGCTGGTCGCCCTCCTCGTAAGCATTGAAGTTCTTCAGCGAGAGACCACACTCGAAGCCCGACCTGACCTCCTTGACGTCATCCTTGAAGCGCTTCAGCGACTCGATCTCGCCGTCCCAGACGACGATGTGCTGACGCAGCAAGCGCGCGCGCGAGCTGCGCTTGATGACGCCCTCGAGGACGTAACACCCGGCGATGGTGCCGATGCGCGTGGCGTGGAAAACTTGCCTGATTTCGACCAGACCGGTGATGTCCTCCCGCTTCTCGGGCGAGAGCATGCCGGAAAGCGCTGCCCTGACCTCATCGACGGCGTCGTAGATGATGTTGTAGTAGCGAATGTCGACCCCCGCGGTCTCGGCCGCCTTGCGCGCGCCGGCGTCGGCACGCGTGTTGAAGCCGATGATCACCGCCTTCGAGGCCTGTGCAAGGTGCACGTCGGACTCACTGATTGCGCCGACCGCCGCATGGATCACATTGACCTTGACTTCGCCGGTCGACAATTTCAGCAACGACTGCACGAGAGCTTCCTGAGAACCCTGGACGTCGGCCTTGATGATCAGGGCGAGGACCTTGGCTTCCGCCTCGGTCATCTGTTCGAGCAGGTTCTCGAGATTGGCTGCCTGTTTGGTCGCCAGTTTGACGTCACGGTACTTGCCCTGGCGGAACAGGGCGATCTCGCGCGCCTTGCGCTCGTCGGCGAGTACCACCGCCTCCTGACCTGCCGCCGGCACATCCGAGAGCCCCAGGATTTCGACGGGAATCGACGGACCGGCTTCCTTGATCGGTTTGCCGTTCTCGTCCAGCATTGCCCGCACCCGCCCGAAGACTTGGCCGGCCAGGAGGACGTCGCCCTGATGAAGTGTTCCCGAGAGAACCAGCATCGTCGCCACCGGCCCCCGCCCACGGTCGAGGCGGGCTTCGATGATCAGACCCCTGGCCGACGCCTCACGCGGCGCCTTGAGTTCCAGCACGTCGGCCTGCAGCAGGACGTTCTCGAGCAACTCGTCGATGCCGACGCCGGTTTTGGCAGAAACGGAAACGAAAGGCGCATCGCCGCCATACTCCTCGGGCACGACATCCTCGACGACGAGTTCCTGTTTGACCCGCTCCGGCTGGGCGCCCGGCTTGTCGATCTTGTTTACCGCGACGATGATCGGCACCCCGGCGGCTTTCGCATGGTGGATGGCCTCACGCGTCTGCGGCATCACACCGTCGTCGGCTGCGACCACCAGGATGACCAGGTCGGTGGCCTTGGCACCACGTGCGCGCATGGCCGTGAAAGCCTCGTGACCCGGCGTATCGAGAAAGGTCACCACGCCGCGGTCGGTTTCGACGTGGTAGGCGCCGATGTGCTGGGTGATGCCGCCAGCCTCGCCGCTGGCGACGCGTGTGCGGCGGATGTAGTCGAGCAGCGAGGTCTTGCCGTGATCGACGTGACCCATGACGGTGACCACCGGCGCGCGTGGCTCGAGGGCGACATCCTTCTGGTCGGCGCCAGGGGCCTCATCGAGGAAGGCATCCGGGTCGTCGAGCTTCGCGGCAAAGGCTTTGTGACCCATTTCCTCGACGATGATCATCGCCGTTTCCTGGTCGAGCGACTGATTGATGGTCACCATCGAGCCCATCTTCATCAGCGCCTTGATCACTTCGGTGGCCTTGACCGCCATCTTGTGCGCCAGATCGGCAACGGAGATCGTCTCGGGCACATAGACCTGGTGGATCACCGGCTCCATCGGCAACTGGAACGAGTGTTCCTCCTCCTCACCGCCGGCGCCGCGTCCGGGACGCTTGCCGTGCTTGTTGTCCCGCCAGCCGGTAGCACCGGTGGCGCCGCGCGTCTTCAAGCCGGCGCGCTTGTTGGCACCCTCGTTCTTCCACTGGCCTTTCTTGTCGGCGACCTTCTTCTCCGGCAACTTCTTGTCGGTCGCCTTCTTGTCGCCCGTCGCCGGCTTGCCGGCCGGCTTGTGCAAGGTCTTGTCTTCGGCGGGACTCTCGCTCGCGGTCTGTGCTGCCACCTGCTTGGCAACGCCGGCCGCCTTCGCCGCCACTGCCTTGTTCTCGGCATCCTGCTTGAGGCGCGCCAGATCGGCGGTGCGCTGTTGCTTGCTCTTGAACTCGGCTTCCTGGCGAGCGCGCAATTCGGCGTTGCGCCGCTCTTCTTCAGCGCGCAGCCGCTGCTGCTCCTCGCCGATGATCGACGCCCGCGTCACCACTTTCTTGCCGCCCGCCTTCACGTCGGCGACAGGTTCGGGACGCGCTTCGACCGGCGGCGCGGCGACGGTTTCGACAACCGGTTCGCTCTTCACCTCGACGACCGGCTCGGCCGGCGCTTCGATGGGCGCTTCGGTGATCGCCTGCACGACCGGCTCGACGGCCACTTCGCGGATCGGCTCGACATGCTCGACAACCGGCAGCGCTCGCGCCTCCTCGACGACCGCCGACACCGCGGCGGCCTGCGGCGACCCGGCCGGCACTTCGGCACGTGCGTCGGGAACATCGCGCTTGACGAGAACGCGCTTCTTGCGCACCTCGACCTGCACGGTATGCGACTTGCCGTGCGCGTCCTGCGACCTGATCTCGGTCGTTTCCTTGCGCGTCAGGGTGATCTTGGTCTTGCCGTCCGCCCTGCCATGCGCGCGTCGCAAATAATCCAGCAGCTTCGACTTGTCCTGCTCGGAAAGCAGATCGTCCGCCTGTCGTCTGCCGACGCCGGCCTTCTGCAACTGTTCGAGCAGCGCGCCAGCCGGCATCTTGAGCTGGGTCGCAAATTGGGCAACACTTGTTTGCGCCATATGAATTCCTCTTTCCCGCTTACTCGAACCAGTGCGCACGCGCCGTGGTGATCAGTTGTTTGGCCCTTGGGGTATCGATCCCGGTGATCTCGGTGAGTTCGTCGACCGCGAGATCGGCCAGGTCGTCGCGCGTCTTGATCCCGCTGCTGGCCAGCTTGCCGGCCAGCACCTTGTCCATTCCCTCAAGGTTCAGCATGTCCTCGGCGACCTCACCGATTTTCTCTTCGGTGACGATCGCGTCGGTCAGCAAGACATTGCGCGCGCGCTCGCGCAGTTCCTGAACGGTGGCCTCGTCGAAGGACTCGATCTCGATCATCTCGTGGAGCGGCACATAGGCCACCTCCTCGAGGGTCGAGAAACCTTCTTCGATGAGGATGTTGGCCAACTCCTCATCGACGTCGAGCTTCTCCATGAACAGCACGCGAATCGCTGCAGCCTCGGCCTCGACCAGTGTTTTCGACTCTTCCTCGGTCATCAGATTGATCGTCCAGCCGGTCATTTCCGACGCGAGGCGAACGTTCTGGCCGCCGCGACCGATCGCGATCGCCAGGTTCTGCTCGTCCACGACGACGTCCATGCTGTGTTTCTCTTCATCGACGATGATCGAACTCACCTCCGCCGGAGCCAGCGCGCCAATCACGAACTGTGCCGGGTCGGCCGACCAGAGCACGATGTCGACGCGCTCGCCGGCCAGTTCGTTGGTCACCGCCGTCACCCGCATACCGCGCATCCCGACACAGGTGCCGATCGGGTCGATGCGCTGGTCGTTGGACTTGACCGCGATCTTGGCACGCATGCCGGGGTCGCGGGCAGCCGCCTTGATCTCCAGGAGGCCATCATCGACTTCCGGCACCTCCAGCGCGAACAGCCTGATGATGAACTCCGGCGCCGTGCGCGAGAGGATCAACTGCGGCCCGCGGGCAGCGCGATCGATGCGCAGCAGATACGCCTTGACGCGGTCGCCGATACGCAGGTTCTCACGTGGAATCATCTGATCGCGCGGCAGAACGGCCTCGATCTTGCCGGTCTCGATGATCGCGTTGCCGCGCTCCATGCGCTTGATCGTACCCGTGACCAGGTGTTCCTTGCGCGCCAGAAAGTCGTTGAGGATCTGTTCGCGCTCGGCGTCGCGAATCCTCTGCAGAATCACCTGCTTGGCCGCTTGCGCGCCAATGCGGCCAAAATCGATCGGCTCGAGCGACTCCTCCAGGAAATCACCGATCTCCACCTCCGGGTCCTGCTCCTGCGCGTCCGACAAGGGGATCTGCTGTTCCTCATCGAGAAAGTCGCCGTCGGCAACCACTTCCCAACGACGAAAAGTCTCGAAATCGCCGGTCTCACGATCGACGACCACGCGCACGTTGGCGTTGTCGTGAACGCGCTTCTTGGTAGCCGACGCCAGCGCCATTTCGAGCGCGCCGAAGACGATGTCCTTGGTCACGTTCTTTTCGCGCGCCAGGACATCTACCAGCAGCAAGATTTCGCGGCTCATTTTCCCTTTACCTCCTAAACCAGCCTGTTGCTCGACTTCTTCAGATCGAAGTCCGGAACCAGCCGTGCCTTGTCGATGTTGGCCAGGTCGAACTCGATCTCGCCGGAATCGATCTGCACGCGCACTTTTCCATCCTGGGCGCCATGCAGGACACCAGCGAAGTTCCGTCGACCGTTGAGCGGCAAGCGCAGCTTGATGGTGACCTCCGAGCCAGCAAAACGCTCGAAATCCACTTCCTTCGTCAACGGCCTGTCGAGCCCCGGTGACGAGACTTCAAGACGTTCGTAGTCGATATTCTCGACCAGCAGGACGCGCGTGAGCTGATTGCTGACCAGCGCACAGTCTTCGACATCGACACCACGCGGCTTCGCGGGCTTGTCGATGAAGACGCGCAGCACGCGCCCACGCGGACTGCGCTCGACGTCTACCAACTGGTAGCCGAGACCCGTTACCGTAACTTCAAGAACTTCGTGCAAATCCATGGCTGCAAACAAAAAATGGGCGAAACGCCCATCCCCGAAAAAATTGCCCCCTGGGGGGCGAGCGGAAAACCCTTCAATTATAAAGAAAATGTCAGGCTGCGTAAATGCGTGCAGGGCAAACAGAGAGCTTGCGGAATTCTCAGCGCTCGCGTGGTCGGCGTGGCGCACGTCCAGCTTCGGGATTGGCCATCCCGAAGTCGGCCAGCAGCTTCTTCACGTCCGCCTCGCTCAATTCGAGCACCTGGCCACGCTTCAACCCCGGCGGCAGGGCGAACGGACCGTAACGCACGCGCATCAGCCGACTGACGACCACACCGACCGCTTCGAACATGCGGCGCACCTCGCGGTTCCTGCCCTCGTGAAGAGAGACGCGGTACCAGCGGTTGGCGCCCTCGCCGCCCGCCTCCTGAAAGCTGGCAAACTGCGCCGGACCATCGTCGAGATCGATGCCGTCGAGCAGTTGCCGGCGCACTTCCTCGGTCAGCTCGCCGAGAATTCTCACCGCATACTCGCGGACCAGTTGGTAGCGCGGATGCATCAGTCGATTGGCGAGATCGCCAGAGGTCGTCAGCAGCAGGAGCCCGCTGGTGTTGAAGTCGAGACGGCCGACCGCCACCCAGCGTCCGGCCGAAATGCGGGGCATCGACGTGAAGACGTTGGGTCGATGCTCGGGGTCGTTGCGCGAAACGATCTCTCCCTCGGGCTTGTGATAGAGGATCACCCGCGGCAAACGGTCGGAAAAGCGCAGCTGCACCAGCTTGCCATTGACCTTTACCCGGTCGCCGGCGCTTGCCGTCTGGCCGACGCTCGCCGTCTCGCCATTGATCGAAATACGACCGGCCGCGATCAGCTCTTCCATTTCCCGACGCGAACCGATACCGCTCTGGGCGAGCAGCTTGTGCAGGCGCTCGGGCTTTCCCGCAACTTCCTGGTGACGCGTACGCCGGGACGAGTCGCGCTGGCCGCCGCGAGCCGGCTTGCCAGGACCGCCGACGGTACCGGAAGAATCCGGCACCGCTGCGGACGGACGTCGCCCTGCAGCCGCCGAGCGGGCCGGACGCGGCTGGGGAGAGGGATCGGCAGGGGGTCTGCGATTACTTGTCGGCATCATTGAGGTCCAGGGTGGGATTGATATGTTCGAGGGCCGGCAACTCGGCGAGACTGCGCAGACCCAGGTCGTCGAGGAATTTCCGGGTCGTCGCCAGCAGCGCCGGCCGCCCGGGCGTGTCGCGGTGACCGACGACGTCGACCCAGCCGCGCTCCTCGAGCACGCGGATCACCTGCGTCGCCACCGTGACCCCACGGATATCCTCGATATCGCCGCGCGTCACCGGTTGCCGGTAGGCGATGATGGCCAGCGTTTCCAGCACCGCACGCGAATAGCGCGGCGGCTTCTCGGGGTTGAGCCGCTCCAGATACGGCATGAACTCGGCGCGCGTACGAAAACGCCAGCCGCTCGCCACCTGCAGCAGTTCGAGCGAGCGAGCGTCCCACTCCGCGCGCAGCTCGTCGAGCAGCACGCGCAGCACGTCGGCGGCAATCCTGTTGTCGAAAACCTTCCTGAGTTCACCAAGCGACAGGGGCTCCTTGGCACTCAGCAGCACCGCTTCGAGCACGCGCTTCAACTCGCCGGGAGTGCCCGACAGCTCAGGCGTCGGGGCGGGATCGGGAGTCGCTGCGTTCATCAGCCAACCTCAGGTAGATCGGCGCAAAGGCTTCCACCTGCGTCATTTCCAGCAGATGCTCGCGCGCCAGTTCAAGCAGGGCCAGGAAGTGCACCACGAGAACCGGTGCACCCTGCGCGGGATCGAAAAGATCAGCGAACTCGACGAAGCCGCCGGCGCCACGCAGATGACGCAGGATCAGCCCCATGTGCTCGCGCACCGACAACTCCTCGCGCTGCACCAGATGACGGGTGTGCAGCCTGGCCTGTCGCAGGATCGCAGACCAGGCATTTTGCAGGTCCAGCACATTGACTTCCGGTAGTCGCCGCAACAGGGTCTTTTCGACCCAGGCCTCGACCCAGTCGAAATCGCGCTCGGCCTGTGGCAGCTCGTTGAGTCCGTGCGCGGCGAGTTTCATCTGCTCGTACTCGATCAGGCGGCGAACCAGTTCGGCGCGCGGATCCTCGGCCTCGCTGCCTGCGACGACCTTTGGGCGAGGCAGCAGCATCCGCGATTTGATCTCGATCAGCATCGCCGCCATGACCAGGTAGTCGGCGGCCAGCTCGAGGTTCTGCGAGCGCATGGCCTCGACGTACACCAGGTACTGCTCGGTGAGCGGCGCCATGGGAATGTCCAGAACATTCACGTTCGCCTTGCGAATCAGGTAGAGCAGGAGATCGAGTGGTCCTTCGAAGGCATCGAGCATGACCGCCATCGCATCGGGCGGAATGTAGAGATCATGCGGCAGCTGCGCCAGGGGCTCGCCATAGATGCGGGCGAGCGGACTGGCCGCCGGGTCGAGCGACTGCTCCGCTTCCGCTTCGATGGTGGCAGTATCGCTCATCGCCGTTGCGAGCCGGCGCTCAGCCGTAATGCAGCCCCATGGCGTCGCGCACGTCGCGCATCGTTTCGCGAGCGAGCTGGCGTGCCTTGTGGGTGCCGTCGGTGATGATCTCGTGCACCAGACGCGGGTCGTCGAGATACGGCTGCGCCCGCTCACGCATCGGTGCCTGCTCGGCCAGAATGCCATCGATCACCGGTTGCTTGCACTCCAGGCAGCCAATCCCCGCACTGCGGCAACCCTGCTGCACCCAGGCCTGACAGGTCTCGTCCGTATAGACCTGATGCAGTTGCCAGACGGGGCACTTGTCCGGGTCGCCAGGGTCGTTGCGGCGCACGCGCGCCGGGTCGGTGGGCATCCGCCTGACCTTGTGGGTCACCGACTCCGCGTCCTCGCGCAGGGTGATCGTGTTGCCGTAGGACTTCGACATCTTCTGGCCGTCGAGCCCGGGCATCCGCGAGGCCTCGGTCAGCAGCGCGCCGGGCTCGACGAGAATCATTTTGCCGGTGCCTTCGAGATAGCCGCAGAGGCGTTCGCGGTCGACATGCGAAAGGCCCGCGACTTCATCGAGCAGCACATGCGCACGCTCGATCGCCGCCTGCTCGCCGTGCTGTTGAAAACGCGTGCGCAGTTCCTGATAGCGGCGCGCGCGCCGGGAGCCCAGTCGGGTCACCGCTTCCCTGGCCTTGTCCTCGAAACCCGGCTCGCGCCCGTACAGGTGATTGAAGCGGCGCGCGACTTCGCGCGAAAACTCGATGTGCGGCACCTGATCCTCGCCCACCGGCACCTTGTCGGCGCGGTAGATCAGGATGTCGGCCGATTGCAGGAGCGGATAGCCGAGGAAACCATAGGTCGACAAGTCCTTGTTCTCGAGCTTTTCCTGCTGATCCTTGTAGGTCGGCACGCGCTCCAGCCAGCCCAAGGGGGTCATCATCGACAGCAGCAGATGCAGCTCGGCATGTTCGGGCACCTGCGACTGGATGAACAGCACCGCCCGCTCGGGATCGACACCCGCCGCCAGCCAGTCGATGACCATGTCCCACGAGGAACTGACGATGCCCTGCGGGTCGTCATACTGAGTCGTCAGCGCATGCCAGTCGGCAACGAAGAACAGGCAGGGATACTCGTTCTGAAGGCGGACCCAGTTCTTCAGCACCCCATGATAGTGACCGAGATGCAGGCTGCCGGTCGGCCGCATGCCGGAGAGGACTCGTTCTGCGTACATGTTCTGTCTTCGACGATTCAGGAAGGTAATTGAAACAGCATTTCGACCATCCCGCCGACCAGACGCATCACCGGCGTCAACAGCGACCCGAGCACTCCGGTGAATAACAGGACCAGCAGGATCGGGAAGCCGAAACGCTCGATCTGCGCAAAGCGCCAGGCCACGGCTCGTGGCAGCAGGCTGACCGCAATGCGGCCGCCATCGAGCGGCGGCAACGGAAAGAGGTTGAGCACCATCAAAGCGATGTTGACCGACATGCCGACCTCGGCCATGCGCGCCATCGGCAGACTGAAGAAATTGATCGGCAGGAGCCAGGCCAGCTTCATCACCAGAGCCCAGAACAGCAACATCGCCAGATTGGCCCCCGGACCGGCCGCGGCGACCCATAACATGTCGCTTTTCGGATGGCGCAGGCGACTGAAATCGACGGGAACCGGCTTCGCCCAGCCGAACAGGATGCCGCCAGTAGACAGCAGCAGGATGATGCCCGGCACGATGATCGTCCCGACCAGATCGATATGCTTCAGCGGATTGGCCGTGATCCGGCCCTGCTGCCAGGCGGTGGGATCACCGAAATGGCGCGCGGCATAGCCATGCGCCGCCTCGTGCAGCGTGATCGCCAGAATCACCGGCAAGGCGGCAATGGCAATCGCCTGAATCAGCGCCTCCATGCGGTCCTCCTCAATCGAGGCCAAACGGCGCCAGCGACCCGAGGCCGGCGCGGACCAGCACCGGCAGCTGGCCGGTCAGATCGACAACGCTGGTCGGCTCGACCCCGCAACGCCCGCCGTCGAGGATCAGCTCGAGCTGGGCGTCGAGCCGGTCGCGGATCTCCCACGCTTCGGTCAGTGGCTCATCGTCGCCCGCAACGATCAGGGTCGAGGTCAGCAGCGGCTCGCCGAGCTGCGCCAGGAGCGCCAGGGTGACCACATGCGCAGGCACGCGCAGGCCGATCGTCTTGCGTTTGGGGTGCAGGACGCGCCGCGGCAGCTCGCGGGTTCCCTCCAGGATGAAGGTATAGCTGCCCGGCGTGGTGGCCTTGAGGAGACGATAGCGAGCATTATCGACGCGCGCAAACTGACCGATCTGCGACAGGTCGCGGCACATCAGGGTCAGATGGTGTCGATCATCGACACCCCGCAAACTGCGAATGCGCTCGACCGCCGCCTTGTCGCCGAGCTGGCAACCGAGAGCGTAACTCGAGTCAGTCGGCAGGGCGATCACCCCTCCCTGCCCGATGACCTCGGCCGCCCTTTGCAGCAACCTCGCCTGCGGGTTCTCCGGATGAATTGAAAGATACTGTGCCATGGCTTGTCAGAAGGCTCAAAAAGCTTCCCAGACCGGCGTCAGGCCGTCCGGCAAGGGCGCCAACTGGCCGAGATCCACGTAACTCTCGCCGGGCCCGTGAAAATCCGAACCTCGCGACGCCAGAAAGCCGTACTCCTTCGCCAGGCGGCCATAGACAGCGACATGCTCCGGCGTGTGACTTCCCGACATGACTTCGATCGCCTGCCCACCGAGATCCTTGAACTCGCCGAGAAAGCGCCGCATTTCGCTACGCGTCAGCTTGTAACGGCCCGGGTGCGCCACCGCCGCAATCCCGCCTGCATCGAGGATCCAGCGCACCGAGTCGCCCAGCGTCGCCCAGCGATGATCCACGTAACCCGGTCGCCCGGGGACCAGATACGCCTCGAAGACACTGCGCAAGTCCTTGCAGACGCCAGCTTCCACGAGATAGCGTCCGAAATGCGCGCGACTGATCAGGTTCGGGTTGGCCGCATAACGCATCGCCCCCTCGAAGGCGCCACCGACGCCGACCAGAGCAAGTTCCGCCGACATCCGCCGCGCACGTTCTATCCGACCCGAGCGGATAGCGGCCAGACCGGCGTTCAGTGGTGCGTCGGCGACATCGAAGGCCAGGCCCAGAACATGAATCTGCAGCCTCTCCCATTCGATCGAGATCTCGACCCCATTGACAAACGCCATACCCACCGCGTCAGCCACCTCGCGCGCCGCCGCCAGGCCGTCGACGTCGTCGTGGTCGGTCAGGGCGAGCATGTCGACACCATTCGCCGCCGCCCGACGCGCGACTTCCGCAGCCGGGAGAAGGCCGTCAGAGCAAGTAGAGTGGCAGTGAAGATCGCAGTTGAACACGGCAGAAGACAGGAAAGGGCAGAATGAGCAGCGCAAAATCGAGAACTGCCTATGATAGCACAGCGCGCTGCGCGGCTCCCGGGGCAGCCTTGTCCAACGCGGTATGAGCGTGAGGCGCAATCACATCAGATTGAAACGCAATCTGACCACGTAGAAGTAGTCGGCGGCGACAAGACGCGGCATCTGATGTTCCAGCCATATGCGCAGCATTCTCTCCGCGTTCAAGGTTGATTACACTCTAGCCTTCATGAGCCTGTGAACGGAACGGTATGTACCTACCTCAGCATTTTGAAGAAGCGCGCGCGGAAGAGCTTCACCGCGTGATCCGCGACTACCCGCTTGGCGTGCTCGTGGTTGATGGGCCGCGCGGACTCGATGCCAATCACCTGCCTTTCGAGTTGAATCCGGATTCCGGCGAGCGCGGACATCTGCTCGCTCATGTCGCGCGCGCCAATCCCTTATGGCAGGAGGCGAAGGATGGTGACGACGCTCTCGTGATCTTTCGTGCTGCCAATGCCTATGTCTCACCCAACTGGTATCCGAGCAAGCACGAGTTTCATCGGCAAGTGCCAACGTGGAACTACCAGGCTGTGCACGCTCACGGAAAGATCAAGATTCGCGATGACGAAAGGTTCGTGCGCGGTGTCGTGGCCCGCCTCACGCGGGTGAATGAGGCGCGCACCGGGTCCGACAAGCCTTGGAAGATGAGCGATTCATCAAAGGAGTATATCGATCAGATGTTGTCAGCCATCGTCGGCATCGAGATCGAGATCACCCAGCTGGTCGGGAAGTGGAAGCTTAGCCAGAACCGCGAGGAGCGAGATCGCATCAACTCCGCCGAGGAGTTACGCAAGCGCGGCGAGCACGTCACATCCGCAGCTATGCTGGCGGCTTTAGTCAATGGAGGCTGATGCCGCCGAACACGCTGGATTCTGAGGGGGGATTGGTGATGGCTGGTCTGGAAACACACTATTCGGTCCGCGACATCGAGACGCGAATCCTGGCGGCCATCCGCGCCGCCGGATTGAATCCCGAGCAAGGCTTGTCGCCCGAGGAACTGGCGGCGCTTGACCATTTCCACACGGGCGGGCTCGGCGCCTCACGCGGGTTGCTGGAGCTGGCGCGAATTCGGGGCGAAGACCGCGTTCTCGACATTGGAGCCGGGCTGGCCGGTCCCGCCCGGCTGCTCGCTTCCACCCTCGGCTGCCGCGTCGACTGCCTCGAAATGTCGCGCGATTTCTGCGCAGGTGCCGTGCTGCTGAATCGACTGACCGGGCTTGACGACCGGATCGAGGTGCATAGGGGCAGTGCTCTCGACCTGCCATTTCCAGACGACTCGTTTGATGTCGTCTGGATGCAAAACGTCGGCATGAACATCGCCGACAAGCAGACGCTCTACGGGGAGATTTACCGGGTCCTCAAAGCGGGGGGCCGGTTCGCTTTCCAGGAGATGGCCGCAGGAGAAGCGCCGACGTCCTACTTTCCCCTTCCATGGGCCACTGACCCGGCCGACAGCTTCCTGGTCTCTGCTGAGGAGATGGGCTCGCTTCTCGGCGCAACCGGATTCATCGTTGAGTTCCTGGAGGACACCAGCGATGCTCACTTGGGCGCGACACCCGCAAACATGACGCCCGCTACTCCGGGACAGCTGAGCCTGGCGGTGTACGTCGACAATCTCGCACAGAAGGCCGGGAACGCCCGACGCAGTCTTGACGAAGGCCAGGTCCGGCTTGTAAGGGGTGTCTTCCGGGTGCAATGAGTAAGCGCACAGCCGAGATTGCGGCGCCGTCATCGCCGGTTGGCGATCGCCGACAGATGACTCACCTGGATCCGCCCCCCCATGTACCGCCGTTCCGGCCTTGCGTGCCCGATCAGGACGTCACCGGCCGATACGGCTTCGCCTGGCGAGGTCCAGGGGAGTTCTACGCCCGATTGATCGTCGACGACCTCGAATCGCTTGGCGCCTCGTCGGGCCCGACCGTCCTCGACATTGGCTGCGGCGGCGGCTTGCTTGGCGCCAGGATCTGGCAACAGGCAATCGCCGCGCGCGCCGGTTGCTACATCGGCGTCGAACCCGACACGGCCGCCGAGCCCGCGCCGGTGTTTGCGCGCGTGCACCCGCACACGTTCGAGGAGGCGCCGATCGATGCTGCCTCGGTCGATCTCGCCTATGCCGCCATGGTGCTCGAGCATGTCCGCCAGCCGGCGGACTTCTTCGCCAAGCTCGCCGACGTCGTGCGCCCCGGGGGAGTGTTCTGGGCATTCACGGTAGACCGCCGACACTACTTCTCGTGGTGCAGCGAGCTGTTGGGCGCGCTCCGCCTCAAGGATCGCTACCTGGACCGCGTGCGCGGGCGGAGGGGCGAGCACCTCGCGCGCTACGACAATTTCCCGGTCTTTTACCGGTGCAACAGCCCTGCCGCGCTTCGCCGCCTCGCCGGCAACGAGTTTTCCTTGCAGACCTGGAGCCTGCATCGCCTCGGACAACTCGATGGCTACGTACCGTATCGCCTGCGCCGGCTGTCGCGGATGGCGGACCGCATCATCATCCGGGCACACCTTCCGGGAAGCGTGCTGGTGGCGAGGATGGTGCGCCGGTGAGGTGGGGTGCTGGCACCGCGTGCGCCGGCGAACGACCCGGCTTGCACCCCGGGGCGCAGGGGGAAGCCCCGGCCAGCACGCAACGCGGCGACTCCTCCCGGGCCGGCGGCGACGCGCCCCGACCATCAACCCCACAGCACCCGCAGCGGAACTGATCAGTTCGTCAGCGGCAAAGCCAGACAGAGTCGCGTACCACCGAGCACCGACGGCAAGGGCCGCAGGCTGCCGCCGTGCAGCGCCGCCACGCGTTGTGCGATCGCCAGACCGAGGCCGCCGATGCCGCCGCTGGTGCGTCGGAGCGGCGGGTCGCGCAGCGACTCTCCCTGCTCGAGACGACTCAGCAGTTCTGCCGACAGACCGGGGCCGGCATCCTCGACCAGCACCTCGGCCAGCCCGCCCTCACGTCGCAGACTGACGCGCACCGGTGCAGCGCCTGCGGCGTGCCGCATGGCGTTGTCGATCAGGTTGCTCAGCGCCCGCTCGATGAGATGCAGATCGCCCTCGAATTCCAGGGGTCCGGGGGGTGCGCCGTGCAAGGTCACGGGCGGCGGCCCGTCACCGAGATCGAACTTCTGTACCGCGTCGGTCACCAGTTCGTCGAGGCGGAAACGCTCGCGATGCAGCACCTGATCGGTGGACTGCAGCGCCGCCAGTTCGAACAGTTGCTGCGAGAGGAGGCGAACCTTGTCGCTCTGGGCCAGGGCCGCGGCCAGCACGCGCTCGCGCTGCCCCGATTCGGCCAGCCCCCTGCCGGCCAGCGCTTCGAGGTGACCGTGCAGCGCGGTCAGCGGGGTGCGCAGGTCATGCGCGACGCCGGCCATCATCTCGCGGTGGTCGCTCGCCTGCTGCTGCTCGCGCGCCGTCTGCGCCTCGATGCGCTGCGTCATCGCGTCGAAAGCGGCGCCGATGGCGCTCACCTCGTCGCCGGTGCTGCGCTCCTGCTCGCCCGTCGGCACGCGGCGACCGGCGGCGGCGCCGGTGTTCAGGGTACGCAGGGAGTAGTCGCGCAGGCGACCGGCCAGACGATGCAGGGGCTGGGTCAGGCGGCGAAAGACGAAGATGCCGAGCAGCAGCGTCACCAGCATGCCGGCCGCGGCGACCAGACCGGCACCCTGCCAGACCCGGCGCAGGCTGAGTTGCCCGGCCACCTGCTCGCGCGCCTGCCCGTCGAGCACGACGTACAGGTAACCTGGCGGCCGCGCGTCAGCGGCACGCGGCGGGAACATCGCGGCGCTGAAGATGCGCGGAATTCCCGAGCCCATCGGGTCGGTGCCGCGCAGCGGCAGAGCAGCGCCGGCCAGGAAGTCGCGCACTGCCTGGAGGTCCACCTGTTCCTGTCGCACCATGCCGGGATCGCCGATGTAAGCCTGGACGCGGCCGTCGGCATCGAGGACATAGACCTGGATACCGGGGTTGACCACCATCAGCATCGACAGCAGCGCCGCACGCGCCGCGCGGTCGGCCTGATCGGGGTCGGTCAGGGTGATTTCCGGCCAGTGTTCGACGATGTGGCGAGCCAGTCCGTGCGACAGCCGCTGCAGCGCTTCCTGCTCGTGCTCCGCGGCGACATGCCGACCGAGCAGGCCGACGAGCGCACCGTAGGCGAGCAGCAGCAGCGCCAGCGCCAGCGTCAGGCGAGTGGTGAAGGAACGGCGGCTGAGCATGCGGGTTTCTCTTCGAAACGGTAGCCGACGCCCCAGACGGTGACGATCCGCCGCGGGTCGCGCGGGTCGTCCTCGATCTTCGTGCGCAGACGGTTGATGTGCGAGTTGACGGTGTGCTCGTAACCGTCGAAAGCGGCGCCCCAGACGCGCTGCAGCAGCTCGCCGCGGCTGAACACCCGGCCCGGGTGGCGCGCCAGGAAGTACAGGAGATCGAACTCGCGCAGGGTCAGCGGCACGACATCGTCGCCGCGCAGAAGCTCGCGGCGGACGGTGTCGAGCCGGAAAGGACCGAAGCGCAGTTCCGACGCCAACGCCGGCGACGAGCGCAATTGCTCGATCCGCCGCAACAGGGCGCGCACGCGCGCCACCAGTTCGAGCATCGAGAACGGCTTGGCGAGGTAGTCGTCGGCGCCCAGTTCGAGCCCCAGCACACGGTGCGCCTCGGCCGAACGGGCGCTGAGCATGATCACCGGCACATCCGCGTGACGTGCCCGCAGGTGGCGGCAGACGTCCCAGCCGTCGGCGCCCGGCAGCATGAGGTCAAGCAGGACCATGTCCCAGCGCTGGCGATCGATCGCCGCCATCGCCTGCAGGCCGTCGGACTCGCGATGCAGCCGGTAGCCGGCCGCCTCCAGGTGCAGACGCAAGGCGGCGGCAATCGCGTCGTCGTCCTCGACGAGCAGCAGTTGCTCGTTCATCGGGCGACCGGTACCGCGCGCGGGCGGCACCGGAGCGTCCGGGAAAGGTGAACGACGCCACTCGGCGTCACACCGGCGCGACGGTGGAGGCCGACGGCTGGCCGCGGCGGCGACGCGACAGCCAACCGACGGCGAACAGACCGCCGGCCATCAGCGCGTACGTGGCGGGTTCGGGAACGACGGCGAAGCTGATTCGGTAGACATCCGAGTCGGCGGCAAGCGCGCTCGCGAACACGTAGCCGGCACCCGTGGTCAGTCCGTCGAAACCGGCAAGTTCGGCGAAATTGAAACTGACGACGCCGTTCTGCGGCGTGCGCAGGTCATTGTTGCCGACGAAGGCAGCCGCCAACGGATCGAACAGCTCGGACCCGGCATCCCAGATGTCGCGCGCTTTCTGACCGATCGATCCGATCAGCAGGTTGCCGGCGGCGTCGAATAAGCGGAAGCGCGTCGGCGAGTCGTTGCCGATGAAGAAGTCGTTGCTGGGCACGACCATCGCGGCGAAGGTGAAGAAGGGATTCAGCATCGTATCCACCAGGAAGCTGCTGCTGCGGCGCTCCCCGGGCTGCAGCAGACCACCGATCGTGCCGCGCGTCGCGCTCGGATCGGCCGCCGCGAAAGCCGGCTGCCAGGCCGAGCCGCTGCCGCCTTCGGCCACAGAGACGATTGGCGAAGTGGCAGTCTCGCCATTGTTGAAGGCGTCGAAACTGCCGTTGTTGAAGCCCAGGTGCAGCGGCGCGAAGCTGATGCTGTTGGTGGGTGCAAGATTCTCGACTTTCACGGTAACGTTGAGCTGCGCCGCGCCAGCCGTCGCGCACAAGGCGAGCGCAGCGGCACCGACGGTGAGGCGGGCCAGGGTGCAAGAAGTATGGTACATGAGGGTTCTCCTGTCAGGATGTTGCGATCGGCAAACGAGCCCGCAAGGCAGACTCGCCGGGCTGATCATAGGCAGCCCGCATCCCGCAGTCCTCATCGAAAGATCACGGCGCCGTGAATCCCGCCGGCAGGCGGGCGGGATTCACGCGGCGTCGGCAAGCGCCTCGCGGCCAGACAGCCTGGCGATCGACACGGAGAAATCGTCGAGCGCCCGGTGCAGGAGAAGCGCCGGTGCGTCCACCCGCGGGCACTGGCGCAGACCGCCAAGCTGTCGGAAGCCGAGAACGCGCTGATAGTAGCGGGCGTGCCGCGGATTCACCTCGATCACCACATCGGTGGCCGCAAAGCGCTCCTGTCCGTGTCGATGTGCCGACTGCAGGAGGGCGATCAGCAGGTCCGGCGAACTGGATTCCGGAGCTACCGCCAGCCTCGACACCTCGCAAACGACGTGCCCGGGGCGACGCAGGCGACCGATTTCCGGCGCGTAAAGGACGTCGGCGAGCAAGCCGGCAGAGGAATCGCGGCCCAGCGTAAGGGTGGCCACGACCTCGTCGCGGTGCCAGGCGGCGAGCGTCAGCCGGTGCGGATCGTCCACCGGTGGCCTGACGGCTTCGCTCTGGTAGCCCCGCCAGGCGTACATCCGGCGCACCAGCATGCTTGCCATGCCTTGCTCATACGGCGTGCGCGCCGGGCGAATGGCGTAGTCGGTGCGGTAGGCGAGGTAAGTGGGGTACGCCGCAGCAGGTTCGGGCGGCGGCGGACGGCGCGTGGCGCCCGACAACTGCACGCCATACCGGTCAAGGGCGACTGGCGCTCCCGGCTGTCGACCGGCGTGCAAGGCGGTCAGCATGGGCGCTCCCTGCGGCGTCGTGGCATGGTCAACCGGCCGCCGCGTTGACCGCGACCAGCGCTTCCATCACCGGTCTGGTGCGCGCCGACACATTGTCGGACAGAATGTTGATGTCGCCGGAGACCTCGCCGCCTTCGTCGACCACCAGTTTGCCGTAGCGAATCTTGCCGCTGACGCGCCCGGTCGCATGAATGATCAGTTGGCTGCGAGCGGTCAGTTCGCCTTCGAAGCTACCGTGGATCTCGGCGATGTCGATGCTGACCTTGCCGACGAAGGCGCCGTTCTCGGCGATCCGGATCACCCGGCTATCCATCGTCGCCTCGACCCGACCTTCCACCACCAAGGTATCGCAGTCGAGGATTTCGGCGCCCTTGAGCTTGACGTCGGGGCCGACGAGGAGGCGGGCACCGATCATGTTGTCGCTGATCAACGACTCGCGGGGCACCGCCGCGCTGGCGCGTGCCGGGGTGTTGGTGGCACGCACGGGCTGGGCGCCGGAGAGATTCTGAGTCACCTCGTCGGGAGACACCGGCGATTGGGCGACTGAGTGAACCGGCGAACTGTCCCTGCCGGCACTCGCCGGCGAGCCTGCGGACGGTGCAGCGGACTGGGTGCTGGAACCGACGCTCGGCTGGACGTCGCGACGGGTGACCGGGTCGTTGCGGTTGAAGACGTTGGGTTTGTTGAACATGGCGCTTCCTTCTCGGTGGAGTGGTGGTACTGACGTCGGGAAGAGCCTAGCGAGATCCGTGCCATGTCAAGATTAGCTATACACAACAGGATGTTGCGGAAGATTATTGAACCAGAAGCCGCGCTTTCCCCGGAAAACCGTCGGGAAAAAGCGACAGAATCGCCGGAGTTTTTTGCAAAGACGTTCCGGCACAGCCACTTGCCGTGTCGCCGTTTGGCGACACGCTGGCCAAGGCATTGATTCGCCGGGAATCCCAGCGTACCGTCGAGCCCGACACCGGCAGGCGCCGTGGCCATCGGGTGCACCGCGCGCCGTCACGACGGGCTAAACTGGCGGCATGCAGCGCACGCGCTGGACCTGCCGGCTGTGTGGTCCGCGGCCCCTGCCCGCCGCTTCTGGCGAGGACACACGGGTACCGCGACCACGCGCGCCAGACGCGCCGGCCTCCATCGGACTGCCCTGTCCCGCCAGCGGACGGGCAAGGGATTCCGCTTGGCGTTGCCCGGAGATATCGGTTGCCATGATTCGCCTATCGTTCCGGCAGAGCATGCTCGCCGGATTCCTGTTGATCGCATCCCTGCTCAGTTGGGCGGCCGTGCGCAGTTGGCTCGTCCTCGAGCAGTTTGTCGACGCGAGCCGGCTTAGCGGCGAGCATGTGCTGCAGCTCAGCGGATCGATCCAGGAGCTCGCCGACCGGACGGTGGACCTCGAACGTAGCGCGCGCCAGTTCGTGGTCCTCAACGAAGCGACGCTGATCGCACGCTTCGACACGCACCTCGTGCATGCCCTGGCGGCGGTCGGGCGTTTGGAGTCGATTCCCGGCGAAGCGCTGGGGACGCTCACGGGCGACTGGCGCGCGGCCGCCGAAGAGCTCAGCGCGGGCCTGCACCGAGCGGCGCCTGCCGTCGAACTTCTACCGCTGCTGAAACGCCTTGCCGAGATCAACGGCGAACTGGCGCACGCCGGCCGGCAGTGGATCGACCTGCAGAATGCCATGCTGCTGGCGCAGCTCGAACAGAGCCGCCTGCAACTCGCCGGGCTGGTGGCGGTGACGGTCGGCGGTGCCTTCGTGGTTGCCCTGGCGATGAGCTGGTGGCTGTCGCGGCCGATCGGCAGCATCGTGCGCTCGATCGAGTGCCTCGGCGAGAGCCGCTTCGACATGCCCGTGGCGGTCGGCGGCCCGGCCGACCTGCGGCGGGTGGGGCGCCGGCTAGAGTGGCTGAGGCAGCGCCTGGGCGAACTCGAGACCGACCGCGAGCGCACGCTGCGGCACGTCTCGCACGAATTGAAGACGCCCCTGACCGCCTTGCGCGAGGGCATCGCGCTGCTGCAGGAACAGGTGCTGGGGCCTCTCGAAGGAGCCCAGCAGGAGGTCGTCGATATCCTTCAGCACAACGTGATGGCCTTGCAGGGACACATCGAAAGCCTGCTCCGACTCAACGCCGCCTGCTTCGAGGCCCGCCGCCCGACCTACCGCCCGCTGCTGTTGCGCAAGCTGCTCGCCGATGTCGTCCAGGGCCGGGAACTGCAGATCCAGGCACGCCAACTGACCGTGCTGCGCGAAGCACCGGCGATCGCTCGCAACCTCGACGGCGAGAAGTTGCTGGTGGTCGTCGACAACCTGCTCTCCAACGCCATCGATTTCAGCCCGGAAGGCGGTGTCATCCGCCTGCAGGCCGCCGCCTTCGGCAAGAGCATCCGCATTTCCTGCATCGACCAGGGACCGGGGATTGCCGCCGAGGATGCGGAACGCATCTTCGAGCCTTTCGTCCAGGGGCGCCTGGCCTCGCCGACACCGCGCCAGGGCAGCGGCGTCGGCCTGTCGATCGTCCGCGAACTGATGACCGCGATGGGCGGGCGAGTCATGCTCGTGCGTTCCGATGGGCAGGCTCCGGGAGCGCATTTCTGCATCGAGGTGCCCTGTGGATAGCCGCTCCGCGGAGAGGAGGATGGCGCGTTGACCGCCGGTCGCCTGCGCCGCCACGGGCTCGGCTTGCTCGCCGCCGCGCTGCTCGCCGCCTGTGCCGGCCAGCCGGCGCCGGAGCCGGAGTCGCCGCCCACCCCCACGCTGTCGAAGAAGGTCGATGAGGGCGCCATGTTGCCGCTGCTCGGTTACCTGCAACTGCTGCTGCAGATGTCCCCCCAGGAACTGCAGCGGGAGCGCGGCGTCCTGGCGGCGATTCCACAAACGCCGGCGACGCAGGTTCGCCTGGCCATGTTGCTCGGGCAAGCGCGCGGCCCGGGCGATCTCCTGCGCGCGCTCGGTCTTCTCGACGGCGTGCTGAAGAGCCGGGAGCCGGCGGCGGCCAGCCTGCACCCGCTGGCGCGGGCACTGGCCAGTCAGTACCAGGAGCGTTTGAAGCTCGAGTCGCAGAACGACAAGCTCCTGCAGCAGTTGAAGGACAGCCAGCGCCGCAGCAGCGAACTGCAGGAGAAGCTCGACGCCCTGACCGATATCGAACGTTCGTTGCCGGTGCGCCCGACGCCCGCCGGCAACGCGCCCGGAGTCCCGCGATGAACCTCGTTCCGAAAGCCCACGCCGCGCATGTCCTGGTCATCGACGACGACCTGGATCTGCTGCGGCTCCTGTCGATGCGCCTGCACGCCCGGGGCTTCCGGGTGTCGACGGCCGCCTCTGCCGAGGAAGGGCTGGCACGCATCGCCGTCGAACCCCCGCAGCTGGTCGTCAGCGACATCCGTCTGCCGGGCCAGGACGGGCTAGCCCTGTTCGACGAGATCCGCTCGACCCGACCGACCCTGCCGGTGATCCTGCTGACCGCCCACGGGACGATTCCGGATGCGGTGCAGGCGATGTCACGCGGCGTCTTCGGCTATCTCACCAAACCCTTCGACAGCAAGGTGCTGCTGGAAAAGATCGAGCAGGCGCTGCAGCTCTCGCCGGCCGCTGCCGGACACGAGACCGGCAGCGGCGAGGCCTGGCGCGAAGGCATCGTCTTCCGCAGCAGCCGCATGGCGGAACTGCTCGAGGAAGCGCGGGTGGTCGCCGCCTCGGACGCCAGCGTCCTCATCCGGGGCGAGAGCGGAACCGGCAAGGAGGTGCTGGCGCGCGCCATCCACCGCGCCAGCCGACGCGCGCGGGCGCCGTTCGTGGCCATCAACTGCGGCGCCATCCCGGAGCAGTTGCTCGAGTCGGAACTCTTCGGCCACGTCCGCGGCGCCTTCACCGGTGCCGCCAACGCGCACCCCGGCCTGTTCCAGTCGGCCGACGGCGGCACGCTGCTTCTCGACGAGATTGGCGACATGCCGCTCGCCCTCCAGGTGAAGCTGCTGCGCGTACTGCAGGATCGGGCGGTGCGTCCGGTGGGTTCAACGCGGGCCGAGCCGGTGGACGTGCGCGTGCTTTCGGCCACCCACCGCGACCTCGAAGTCGCCATGATCGAGGGCCAGTTTCGCGAGGATCTCTACTATCGCCTGGACGTCGTCACGCTGACGCTGCCGCGCCTCGACGAGCGGCGCGAGGACATCCCGCTGCTGGCGACCTGTTTCGTCCAGCAACTGGCCAGCAAGTACGGCAAGCCGATCGCCGGCATCGCCCCCGAGGCCCTCGAGACGCTCGCCAGCGCCGCCTGGCCGGGCAACGTCCGCCAGCTTTACAACGTCGTCGAGCAGTCCTGCGCGCTGGCGACGACGCCGCTGATTCCGCTGACCCTGATCCAGCGCGCCCTGCGCGTGCCGACGATGGAAGCGCTGTCCTACGCCGAGGCAAAGCAGCGCTTCGAGCGCAACTATCTGGTGCAGCTTCTCAAGCTGACCGACGGCAACGTCGCCGACGCCGCCCGCATCGCCGACCGCAACCGCACCGAGTTCTACCGTCTGCTGCAGAAGCACGAGCTGACGCCGGCGATGTTCCGCGGGGCGGCCGGCGACAGCGGCGTGGTCGAGCGGTGAAGGGCTTGCGGCGCCAAACCGGGCGCGGCAGCGGGCGTCGGTCGGTCGGCAGGCGCCATGAGCGGCCATCGAATTCTCGTGCTCGGCCGACGACAGCCGTCCCGTTGCCAAAATTCGCCCGAACGACAAACCGACTTGCGCTTCAGGGAAACGGCGCCCCGCGCTTGTCGAAGCAAAGGCCGGGTCAAGTCCGCTTCAGCGAGCTCGGCAGACGCTTGCCGACTGGTAGCGAGAGATCGAGCAGCGAATGACCAAGCAGATGGAAAAGCTCGATGCCCATCGAGCGCTGCGGATAGGTGTTCATGCGCGGTCTCGCCACGGCGACAGCCCCAGCAGATCGAGGGTCGTGGCACCCGAGGCGAGCCTCCTCATCATCTCGGCTTCCTTGGCGGCACGTGCCTCGCCGGCCGCCAGCGTGCGCTCGACGTCGGCTCGCGGGAGGACGATGACTCCGTCGTCGTCGGCCACCACCAGGTCGCCAGCGGCGACCGTAACGCCCGTGAACGGGACCGGTTTGCCGACGGAGGGGGCGCTGGCCTTGACCGTCCCACGCACCGACACGCCTCGTGTGAACACGGGGAACCGACGTCGCACCAGCGCCGCGACATCCCGCACACCGCCGTCGATCACCAGACCCGCCAGACCCGCGGCCTCGGCCGCCACGGTAAGCACCTCACCCCAGTACCCGGCGACGAAGTTACCCGTACCGACCACGAGGACGCTGCCCCGCGGGGCGCGCTCCAGCGCAATATGAATCGCGAGGTTGTCGCCAGGCGAACATTGCACCGGGTAGGCAGGCGCTGCGATGACTGCACCCGGCCAAGCGGCGCGGATCATCGGATCGACCGAACAGGCCAAGCCCGAAGCTTCGTAGAGCGTAGACGTGCCGAGCGCCAGTGCGCGGAGCCCCACGTCCCGGTGATCCGCGCTCATATGCCCTTCCTCTGCAGCGTGTGATAGCCGAGCGTAGCGCGTGCTTCGCCCAGCGTCTTGCCGGCGACGATCTGTTCGCGGATCCTCGACTCGGTTGCTTCGATCCTGCGGGCCGCCTCGGCGACGTCGCGGGCACGCGCACGCGGCACGACGACCACGCCGTTGGCATCCGCGACCACGATGTCGCGGGCGCAGACCCGCGCCGTGCCCACAGACACCGGCTCATTGACCGCCGCGACCTCGACGCGGTCCTTGCCCGTGCGCATGAAGCGACCGCGCGTGAACAGCGGATAGCCGTCAGCCAGCGCCTTGGCCACGTCGCGGCAGACACCGTCGATCACCGTTGCACCAAACTTTCTGATGCCGGCGTACTGGGTCATGATGTCGCCCCAGACGGTGCAGTCGGTGCGACCATCGTTGTCGATGACGATGACGTCGCCCTCGACCACAGCGTCGATGAAGTCCCCCACCGTCCCGGCCGGTTGACCGCAGCTCACGTACTTGACGGTGAACGCAGGGCCGACCACCGTGCTACGGTAGTTGTCCAGCGGCGCGATGCCAAGGCACTGCCCAGGGATGCCGAGCTTGTCCATGGCGTCGGAAACGCCCGGCGTGTCCAGGCCCTCGAACAGAGCGACAAGCTCGTTGTCTTGCGCTTTCACTTCGCGGCTCCTGCCTTGATGGCTGCGAATTCCTTGTCGTGCATCACGTCCGCGACCGACCGGCCCGAGCATACCGCCCGCACCATGCCCTCCTGCCGATGCGCGATGCGCTCGGCCAGGTCGAGCACCTCGTCGATGCGATCAGAAGTCACGAACACCGTGCCGCAGCGGTCGGCGATCACGTAGTCGTCCTCGCGCACCTGCACACCCGCGACCTGGATCGGCGTACCCGAAGCCAGTTGCACAACGCGATTGCGCGCGCTGACCATCGTCACGCCGCGGCCGTAGACCGGATAGGCGATCGCGTCGTTGGCCTCGATGTCGCGGCTGAAACCATCGACCACCGTCCCGCGAACACGCTTGACCTTGGCGGCGTTGGCGAGGATGTCTCCCCAGCAGGAGACACCGTCGATGCCGCCGGAGATCACCAGAACGCGCTCGTCGGTTTCAATGGCCGCGATCACCGGCGAGATCAGGTGCACGGTCGGCGCATCGCCGACTTTGGCGCCGAGTTGGACGGTGCTGGCCCGTCCAACGATCTTCGGACAGTTCCAAAGCGGGCGCAGGCCGACGGTGGCGCCGGGAAGCGTCAGGAAGTCGAGGGCGTCCGACACCGTGCTCGTGTCGAGCCGTTCCAAACGGTCGAGGTGGGATGGTTTCATCGCAAGAGGTCTGTAAGGGTTCTGGTGCCGACACTATCGGATTCGCCGATCGTTCTGTAAATTCCGATTTCAGGAAGTGTTTGATACGCCGAAACTATGGAACCGTGATGATCAACTTTCGCCTGTTGCGCCATCTCTGGCTCTTTCTTGCCGTGGCCGAGGAACAGCACTTCGGTCGTGCTGCCAGGCGTCTGGGCATGTCCCAGCCACCGTTGACCGAACAGATCCAGATTCTTGAACAGGCGCTGAAGAGCAAGCTGTTCGTCCGCTCGCGGCGAGGCGCGCAACTCACTCCCGTCGGGCAGACCATTCTTCCGGCAGTGCGCAAGTTCGCACAGCAGATGGAGCAGCTGGAATTGGCAGTGCGCGAGGCCACGGCCGGCCAGACCGGTCTGTTGACCATCGGCGCGATCTCGTCGGCGATGCTGGAGGTCCTGCCACCGTTCCTGGACCGGCTGCGCGATCGCTATCCGCGGTTGACGATTTCCGTCCGGGAGATTGACAGCGTCGAGGCACTGTCGGCGCTGGAACTCGGAGACGTCGATCTGGCGTTCGCCCGAGTGCAGGGGGATCTTGGCAGCTCAATTGCCACGATGACCATGGCCCAGGACAAATTGACCGTGGCTCTGCCAACGGCCCACCGGCTGGCAACGCGGCGGCGCATCAAGCTGAATGACCTGACCGAAGAGCCGTTCGTGATGTTCGCTCGTCGCGTCAGCCCGGTCTACTTCGACAGCATCGTGGCGCTTTGCCAAGGCCAGGGATTCTCTCCGCGGATCCTCCACGAAGTTCGCAGCGTCGCGACCCAGGTCGCTTTCGTCAGCTGTGGACAGGGCATCGCTTTGGTTCCTGCCGGCTTGCGGCGCCTGGCGCCCGCCAATGTCGTCCTGCGGCCCTTGCACGAGTCCGTTGACGTCGTCACCACCGCGGCGGCATGGCACACGGCATCCACCAATCCTGCGCTGCAACTGGCGCTGGAGGTTCTACGGGGCACGCCGACCACACTGAAGGCGTAGCCTCCCAGCAGGGGTCGAACTGAGAGACTGCTCTGCGTCGCTTGAACCGATAAACCGCAACGTCGGCGACGCCACTTGCGTCGCCAACCGCAACCGCACCGAGTTCTACCGTTTGCTGCAGAAGCACGCGCTGACGCCGACGATGTTTCGAGGGGCGGCCAGCGACAGCGGTGCGCTCGAGCGGTGCAGGGCTTGCGGGGCCAAACCTGCGCGGCAGCGGACGTCCGTCGGGTATCACCATAAGCGTGTGACATTCCGGCAGGGACCGGCTCCGCGATGCAGCCCTTTGCTGCCGCAGCCTCCATTGCCCGACAGTCCCAACCTCTGCCACCTTGCGGTACCGCCCGGTTGATGTCTTCGGCTCATGGAGAAAGGCTGTTGACCGGGTGCAAGCACAGGTAGTCTGATGTGGAATCGCTTCTCTTCTCGGCGCAACGACCCGCAGAGACTAAAATGACGGGTCCGCGCCTACGAGGGTGCCGTCAGGCGCCAATGCCGCTCGAAGCTGTTGCATTGGTCAACATTCAACGCACAAGGAATGCATGCTTCATGATCAAGATTGATTTTGAAAAGATGGGCGGATTGATTCCCGCCGTGATCCAGGATGCCGAGAACGGCGAGGTGCTTATGGTCGCCTTCATGGACGAAAAAACGTTGAATCTGACCCTGGAGTCCGGCAAGACCTGGTTCTTCAGTCGCTCGCGCAACAAGTACTGGATGAAAGGCGAAGAGTCCGGCAACACGCAGGACGTTGTCGAGGTATTCACCGACTGCGATGCCGATACGGTGGTCATCAAGGTCAGGCAGAACGGCCCCGCGGCCTGTCATACCGGTAACCGCAGCTGCTTTTTCGTGAAATGGGAAAGCGGGGCCTGGGTGGAGCATTCCAATCCCCTGTTTGACCCGGCGCAGGTGTACAAGAAATGAAGCAAGCCGTGATGGACAATCTACTGAAGTTCGGCATCCCCAAGGGAAGCCTGGAGGAGGCCACCGTCGAGCTGTTCCGCAAGGCCGGCTGGCGGATCACCACCGCATCGCGCAGCTACTTTCCAAGCGTCGACGACGAAGAGATGAAATGCAGCCTCATCCGTCCCCAGGAGATGGGCAGGTATGTCGAACGCGGCACCATCGACGTCGGCATTGCCGGGAGGGACTGGGTCCGGGAGAGCGATTCGGATGTCGTGGAAATCTGCGAGATGGTCTATTCCAAGGTTTCCCGCGGCACGGTGCGCTGGGTCCTGGTGGTCAAGGATGATTCCAGGGTGCGCTCACCGGAGGATCTCCGCGGCGGCACCGTTTCGACGGAACTGGTGGGCTTCACCCAGCGTTACTTCGCCGAGCGCAATATTCCGGTCACCGTTGAATTCTCATGGGGGGCCACCGAGGCCAAGGTGGTCGAGGGGCTGTGCGACGCCATCGTCGAGGTCACCGAGACGGGCTCCACCATTCGTGCCAATGGGCTGCGCATCGTCTGCGACCTGATGGAGTCACTGCCCGTCATGATCGCCAACAAGCGGGCATGGGAAGACCCCTGGAAGCGGGTCAAGATCGAGCAGATCGCCACCCTGCTGCAATCGACGTTGCGCGCGGAAGGAATGGTGGGCTTGAAGATGAACGCTCCGGGAGACCGTGTTGCCGCCATCACCGGCATCCTCCGGCATTATGGAGCAGCCACCCCCAGCGGCTGACGCTCAGCCCGGCGAAAATTCTCTTGTTTTCAACGAACAGGAGCATTGTTCATGGCGGAGAGCCACGTGGTTACGGCCCTGATCAGCAAGCGCGCCGAACTGGCTGGGCTGATCGAGCATCATCAGAAGGAAATGGATCGTCTGGCGGATGATCTGGCCCACCTTGACGCCACCCTCAAGCTGTTTTCCCCGGAGATCGACCTGCGGACGATCCGGGTCAAGGCCCACCGGATGCGGAACCGTTTCTTCCGCCCGGGGGAATGCCAACGCCTGGTTCTGGACATCTTCCGCGAGGCTCAAGGCGCAGCGCTGAGCAGCCGCCAGATCGGCGAAGCGCTGACGGCACGCCGGGGTCTGGAAGCGACCACCGTCATGATCGAGCAGATGCGGAAGAACGCCATTGGCGTCGTGCATCGCCTGGAGCGTAGCGGCACCCTGATCCCTGCCGGCCGTGACGGGCACGGCGCCACCTGGGCGGTCGCCTGACGCTTTCACACCGCCAGGCTTTCCCCCAGTCGGTGGTTGCCCTGCCAGTACCCGCACCAATCCCGACTCACCAGGGCACGGGCGCACTTGCCGAGGATGTCCCGGAAGATGTCGCCGTTGCTCCAGCGCCGGGTGTCTTCCCGGTAGGCCATCTCGTTGGCGTAGTTGTCGAGGTACTTCGGAGCCGCCTTGTGGATCTGGCCGATGTGGAAACGGCGGAAGCGGGAGAAATACGATTCCGCCAGGTTGTTGGTCGTGCCGTCATCGGCGCGGTACTCCTTGCCGTGGTTCACCCGGCGAACCTCGTACTTGGCAGGGAGCCGGTCGTAGGCGTCCGATTCGTCGGCACAGATCACCGCACCTGGCGCGATGTAGGCTGGCGCCAGTTTGCCGAGGTCGGCCTGGTTCTCATTCTTGACGATGAAGGTCAGCGTCTTCTTGGCCCCGGCGTTGCCGGCCTCTACCTCCGCCTCGGTGTGCGCCTGACGCATCACCAGGATGCAGCGCTTGTCCGGGTCTTGATTCTCTGCCAGGCGCCGGTCTACCCGGTCTTCCTTCTTGTTCTCCGGCCGGACCTTCCCGCCGACATACGCGCCATCCACGTGTATCTCGCCCTGCAGAGCGGATTCCTCCCGGCCCACCAGCAGGCTCTCCCGGATCTTGTGCAACAGCACGTAGGCAGTCTTGTGGGACACGCCCAGGTCGCGACCCACCTGCAGCGCGGAAATGCCCTTCACGGCGTTGGTGAACAGGATCACGGCCGCCAGGTACAGGCGCAGCGGCAGCTTGTGGAAGGCGAAAATCGTTCCGGACGTGACCGAGAAATCCTCCTGGCAGCCCGCACAACGCCAAATCTTGCGGGCCGGGCGAAAGTAGTGCCGGTGCGCCATGCCGCAGTGCGGGCAGACCACTTCCTCCCCGTCGCCCCAGCGCGCCTCGCGGAACAGGGTAAACGCGTCGTCGTCACTCATCGCCAGGACCTGAACCACGGACAGGGTACGGGCTTTGGCTTTCAGGAGGAAATGTAAACTCATCGCACGGGCTCATGGGGTTGGGGCATGAGCCGCAGTGTAGGGCGCTATAGGCTCACAGAATGAGCTCGCCAGAAAGAACAGGGGCGGCGGCGTCGCCAAGCCCGGCGGACGAGTGGGGTGGCTGCTCCATAATGTCGCTCTTTCCCGGTCTTCCGAAGCACATAAGGGCCACACATAAGGGGCCAGGCCACACATAAGGGGCCAGGCTCCATTTAGGCGACGTCTTGGAATCAGGATCGCGACCGATGGCGCACCGACCGTACGGCTTGAGCGTCAGGCGAGACCATCACGAGCAACCGGCGTGGCGTTTACGCTTGGCCGCCCTTGCGCTTCCACAAGCGGCCGAAATCGAAGGCGTATTTCGACAGTTCTAAACTGTGGGTTTCGTCGTGGAAGTCGCCTACCTTGCCAAATTCCCCTTCTACGAGCCGCCACACTTTGGCTTTTTTCGCTTCCGGGTAGACCAGCACGTAATGAGACACGCCTTCCGTGCGGTAGAGATCGAATTTGACGACTTCATCCCGGCGGGTCGTCTTGGGCGAGAGGACTTCGAAAATCAGATCAGGGGCGCGGGTCAGCCGCTCACTTTCCGGTTGGTAGCAGATCACCAGCACATCGGGGCGGACGACGGTGTCCTGCGCAAATTCCACATCGATCTCAAACACCGCCTGGCAGCGCGGGCACTCGTCGAGCAACTCGTCGATTTGCCGAAATACGGCGGCGCTTACCTGCTGATGATCGAAGCTGGGTGACGGAACCCTGGGCACCGGTTGGCCGTGAATCAGCTCCCAGTCGCCTTCCCATTGCAGGTAATCCTGCACCTTGTAGGCTTCTGCTGCTGGCTCCTTGGACATGGCCTTGATACTTCCTTCGTATGCAAGCGGAGAGGAAAGCCGACGGAGCCCCGGAAGGGTATGAAGTCCGCTGCATCGCCGTCAACTTTGCGATTCGCATTCGGGCCATTCGGGCCATCGGGGCACCGGCTCAACCCGCGGATCCTCCTGACCGACCGTATCGAATCATGCTCCACAGCACTTCTTGTATTTCTTGCCACTACCGCAGGGGCAAGCGTCGTTGCGGCCGACTTTTTGCGGGGATACGGGCGACCCAGGCGACGCCGCCGGCGCCGCAGCGGCAGCCGCAATCGGTGCTGGCGACGAGTCGCCGGGCCGCAGTTGCCGCCGGAGATCGTTGTGCAGTCGGGTGAATTCGCCGCGTCTCTCGAGCGGCCGCGCGGCGCCGGTCTGCCAGCGGCTGCTGTTCTTCTGCGCTTCTTCCAGAACATCCAGGGCTTCGAGTTTTTTGCCGGCCCGGACCAGCGTCTCGGCCAGGTGGATGACGGCATCGAGCGCCAACGGATTCAGAGCGAGTGCCTTTTCCAGTGACGATACGGCGGCCCGCGGTCGGTTGATCTGTTGCCAGAGCTTGCCGAGTTCAAGCCACGAGCGCCAGTCCTGCGGGTTGCGCCGCAGTTTCTCCTGCAGGCTCGCACAGGCACTCGGGATCGACTGCCGGCTGCCATCCGCGGCGTGCACCCGATCGGCGATGATCAGGCTCCGTGGCTTGCTCCCACTCGCGCCGTCCGCCGCCGACAGACTGGCCACTGCCGTCAGCAGCGTGGCGCGCGCCGACGGTTCGAAGTCGAACTCGGGCAGTTCGCCACAGGCGAGACAGGCAGGTTCGTCGGCAAGCAGCATCTCGTTCCGCGCCAGATCACCGATGACGACGCCCTTGACCTCGTAGTCGTTGGCCGCGCCGCAGGCCGGGCAGCGCAAGGCCAGGCACAGGCTGCTGGGCGGCTGGGGACGCAAGGCGAAGTCGAGCAGGGCGGCTCGTTGCTTCGCGTCCTGGCGGTGACGCATGATCCGGGCGCGCAGCGGCTCCGCTTCCGGGTACGACGCGTCGAGCAGACGGCACAGACGATAGAAGGACGCATCGATCGTCGCGTGCTTGCACTCCAGCTCCGGCCGCAGGCGCTCGAGCAGACGCTGGTCGGGCGTGGCGAGGGCAAGCTGGCACCAGCGCGCGACGTCGTCCGCCAGCAGATCGCCGTAGTGCTCCACGGCAAACTCGACGACGGGCTCGCCACCGACGGCGGAGATCACCGACAAGCCGTAGATCCGCTGTGATTCGTCGAGCGATTCCCATTGCCGGATCAGCGCGTCACGCGCCGCCTCGCCGATGGCGACGAGTGCCCGTTGCGCCTCCTCGCAAAGGAAGTCGCCATCCTCGTCGCCGAGGCAAGCGATCAGTGCCGGAATCGATTCCGGCCAGGCCAGCTCGCCCATGGCCTGCGCCAGGGTAACCCCGCCCCGGGTTTCCCGGTTGGCCAGCAACTGTTGCGCCAGCGCGGGCGCCGCTTGCGTCCGCGGCAGGGCGGCCAGGCGGGCGACGAGTGGCGCGTAGTGGATGTTGCTGCTGACATCGAGTGCCAGCAGGCTGAGGACCTGCTCAAGCGCCATGCCATCGGTGTCGATCGTCGCGCGCTCGCCGGTGGCCGCCACTGCGGCGAGAACGAGCCCCGCCAGGGCGACCTGCCGTTCGGGCGCGGCGTAGGTCTTGCTCCGCGATATCGCCTTCCAGGCGCGATCCGACGCCGGCGAGCGCTGATGACAGGCAGCAAGCAAGTCCAGCGCCGGGCCTACGGGATCCTCGGCGAGCAGCACCGCGTCCATGCCGGCAATCGGCGCGTCATTCTCGAACAGGCAGGCGAGCTGGCGAAAGGTGGTCGTCGCGTGACCCTCGCGGCGTTCGAAGAAGAGATCCGCATAGCCGTCGTGACCGAAGAAGGCACGCGCGGCGCAACGGACCCCCGCTTCGACGCCATGCGCACGCCCCTCGTCCGCGAGAAGTGTGTCGAGCAGGCGCACGACGGCATCGTCCCGATCAAGCGTCAAGGCCATCCGGAAAGCGTCGGCGCCCAGCGCCAAACGCTGCCAGGGATCCCGGCCCCAGGCCAACGGAATCAGTCGGTCTGCCAGAGCCATGGCGGCGGCGGGCGGCAGTTGGTCGAGGCGCGCCAGAATGGCGCCGGCGCGCGTGAACTGCAGCTTTTCCAGATGCCGAAGGAAGATCTCGGCAGCCAGTTCGGGGGCGATTCCCGCCAACACCCGCGTCGCGGCCTCGGCGAGCCGGTCCGGCCAGCGTTCCCAGCGTGCCGCGATCAACGGGGCAAAGCTGGCGAAACGGCGAACCGGCAGAATGGCGAAAAGCATCTCGAGGATGTCGGCATCCGTTCCCTCGATCCAGTGCGCCAGCGTCTCGTCGGGAAACCATAGCGGCGCCAGCGCCTCCCGCACTGCGGACTGCCTGGGCAACAGGTCGAAATGGCGAACCGCCCATTCGATCATGATCGGGTCGTCAGCCAGCTTCGCATGCCGCGTTAACCACGGGTGGTCGTCATGCATCGTTTTCTCCAGGAGGAAGGGTCGGGAAGGTGAAAGAAAGCCAGGCGGTTGCGCCCAGACGGCTGGTTGGCGCCAGGCCGGCATCGACGAAACCGGGATGCCAAGTCGCCATTGTAACGGCGCCCGCACGGTCGCCGGAACCACCGACAGTTCGCCGACAGTTCGCCGACAGGGCGCTTTACGAGAAGCGGCCGCAACCGGTACTATCCGCGCACCGCGGCGGCTCCCGGTAGTTCCCTCCCGGTCGAGGCCTGACGCTCCGGTCATCGTCTCTCGACGCGCCGTGGTGCCGACGCCGCAGCAGGTCTTGCCGCTCCTCGGCGGCTGGCGCAAGGGTTCATACCGAGGCATCGGGCGGCGCGACCGCCAGGCAACCGCCCAACTCCGGCGCGCGGCGCTCAGGCCATCGCGCATTTGTGACTTCTCGAAGGCTCTGGCCTCAGTGGCCAGGGAACTGGATATGTCGATTACTTTGCGAGACTCGCTGGCATCCCTCACCGTGCCGGATTTGAAAGACCTGGTGAGCCACCTGCCGGGGAGCACAACGGCGACGCGCAAGGACGATCTGATCGAACGCATCGCCGTCGCCATGCTCGGTCCGGAACTGACGGCAATCTGGTCGCGGCTTGACGAGACGCAGCAGGCTGCCGTCGCCGAAGCGGCGCATCACCCGCTCGGTGAGTATTCCGACCGGCGGTTTCGCGCCAGATACCAGCGCGCACCGGCTTTTCGCGTCGCTGTGGCGAAGTCGTACGGCTATTCCGCTGGCAAGAGCACGGCCTTGTGCCTGTTCATTCAGTACTCGCGGGATGAGGGTTGCTATGTCGTCCCGACCGACCTGCGCGCCCGCCTGCAGGCTTTCGTGCCGCCGCCAGCGCCGCCCGGCATCGACAGCTCCGATACCCTGGCCGAAGACGAACGCTTGACCGTGCGCCTGACCGAGCGCGAAGCCCTGCAGGAAGTGGTGATCATGTTGCGCACCATCGAGCAGACGCGCGTCCAGGTCAGCGACAAGACGGCGCTGCCGGGCACCGCCACCCTGCGCCTGCTCGGCGACAAGCTGCCCAGTGGCGACCACTACGCCGGGGAAGTGAAGCAGAACTCGTGGGACCAGGAAGTCGGCCCGATCAAGGCATTTGCCTGGCCGATGCTGTTGCAGGCCGGCGGTCTGGCGGTTGGCGTGGCGGGCCGTCTGCAACTCAGCCCGAGCGGTGTCAAGGCCCTTGGCCTGCCGCCGGCACAGGTGCTGCGCGGGCTTTGGCAGAAGTGGCTGAAGAGCACGCTGTTCGACGAGTTCAGCCGCGTCGACGCGATCAAGGGACAGAACTCCAAGGGGCGGGTGATGACCGCCGTCGCACCGCGGCGGGCAGCCATCGAAGACACCTTGCGCGTGTGCCCGATCGGCCGCTGGGTCGCCTTTGACGATTTCTCGCGGCACATGCGGGCGTCCGATCGGATCTTTGCGGTAACCCACGATGCCTGGAAGCTCTATCTCTGCGAGCGCCAATACGGCAGCCTCGGCTATGATGGATCGGGCGGCTGGAACATCCTGCAGGATCGCTACATTCTCACCTTCCTGTTCGAGTACGCGGCAACGCTTGGCCTGGTGGATGTCGCCTACTTTCATCCGAAACAGGCGCGCGCCGACTTTGGCGGCATGTGGGGCGCCGACGACCTGGCCTTCCTGAGCCGCTACGACGGCCTCAGTGCCTTCCGGGTGACACCGCTCGGCGCGTACCTGCTGGGTCGCGAGGCTGCCTATCAGCCGGCCGCCGTTGCCAGCAGCGTCGCCTTGTCGTTCGCACCCGGGCTGCACGTGGACGTCGTGCGCGGTGTTCTGGCGGCCGAGGAAACGCTGCTGCTCGACAACTGGGCGGTCCCGGTGCAGGCTGGAACCTGGCGACTCGATCGCGAGAAGTCGCTGTCCGCGATCGAGAAAGGCCACGACATCGGCGAACTGAAGGGCTTTCTCGAAAGCACCGGCGGCCTGCCGCTGCCGGCGCCGGTAGAATCGTTCATCGGGCTTTGCGAGCACAATGGCAAGGCGCTGAAGACGCTCGGCAGCGCCCTGCTGATCGAGTGCCGCGACGCGGACACCGCCGAGCAGATTGCCGGCCGCCGGGAGACGGGCTCGCTGTGTCTGCGCGCCGGGCCCAAGACGCTGGTCGTGCGTACCAACCAGCTCGACAAGTTCCGCGAGAAGGTTCGCTCGCTCGGCTTCGGCATGGTCTCCTGAAGCCATCGCGCACCACCGGCAAAGGCCATGGAGACGACCGGGTGACCACCCCCCGTCCGCGCCTGCGCGCGACGGCCGGCGAGGTGACCTGTCGACACACCGGATAAGGAAAGGCCGGCAGCGCGGGGCCGCATGCTGAACCGATCGACCCTACCCTACCTGCGACTACTCGCGGTGGCGCTGTTTCTCGGCGTATTGTTCGCGACCTTCGAGCTGTCCGGTTGGCGCGACCACTTCAGTCGGCAGTTCCTGCACGACCAGTTCATCGAGCACCGGCTGAACGGAGTCTTGATTTTTGTCGTGCTGTTTTCGCTGGGCAACCTGGTCCAGATCCCGGGGTGGATCTTTCTCGCTGCCGCTGTGCTGGCCCTGGGGCGGAGCTGGGGCGGCGTCGTCACCTACCTCGCCGCCAACATCTCCTGTGCAGTGACCTTCCTCAGCATACGGCTGGTCGGTGGCGATGCCCTGCGACAGTTGAAGAACCGGCCCGCGCGCCGCTTGCTGGAGCAACTGGATGGCCACCCGATCCGCAGCGTTCTCTGCCTGCGCATCCTGTTTCAGACGGCACCGGCGCTCAACTACGCCCTCGCCATGTCCGGGGTCGGCTTCCGCCAGTACATGCTCGGCACGCTGCTCGGCATGCCTCTGCCGATCGCCGTCTATTGCCTGTTCTTCGACTTCCTGGCCAGGCTGCTCCATCTCGGCTAGGAATCGGCGTGACCAGGCCCGTGCCGCGAATTTTCGGCAACAAGACTGTAAGGATCGGCGCCGCGAGCCGACAAAGAATCGGCAGCCCGGTTGTCGTCCGGTCACTGCGACTGGGCGAACTGCGCTCGCCCCGCCGGCCGCCCAGCTTCTTGATCGCCCGGCGCACACTTTCGCGCGAGGAGAGGAACCGTGAGCAAGTGGATGTTGGCCCGACGGACCCGCTGACGATGCTGGCCGACTGCCGTTTGAGACGAATCCGCCGCGCGGCCGCGAAGCGTTCGCCGCGCCTTGGCGGCCAGCGGGTTGGCGTCGGCGCCGGGAGCGATCGATGATGCGCAGTTGCCGGAAAGTGACCCGTCTGTGCTCGGACGCCCTCGAACGGGAGCTGACGCTGAACGAGCGCGTGACGATGAGGACGCACCTGATGATGTGCGTCGCCTGTCGGAACTTCCGCAGCCACCTCGCCTTCCTGCGCCAGGCCATGCGCAGGTACGCCGAAGGCAAGAGTGATGCCGTGCCGGACAACCCGGACAACCCGGAGGACCCGGAGGACCGTGAGAAGCGATGAGAGCATCCGATCACCGACGCGTCGAGGCCAGCCCGCCGGCTGATCCGGCGGCCATGGTGGACGCGCGGTACGCCCGCTTCACCGTCTTGACCTCGCGACTCCTGCGTCTCGAGTTCGCTGCCGACGAGCGCTTCGAAGATCGGCCCAGCCGCAGCTTCTGGCATCGCCGCCAGCCTGTGCTCGGTTTCGACGTGTCACGCAACGGCGACGTCGTCGAGATCCGGACCGAGCACCTGCGCCTGCATTACGATTCCCGACTCGGCTTCACACGCGACGGGCTGCAGGTGACGCTGCTCGAGTCTGGCCTCGTCTGGCACTACGGCGACCACGATAACGGCAACCTGGGCGGCACGGCGCGCACGCTCGACAAGAGCGACGGCCCAATCCCGCTCGACCCGGGTCTGCTGTCGACGGCCGGCTGGACGGTGGTCGACGACTCGCAGGCGCCCGTGCTGGAAGGCGGCTGGATCGCGGCGCGCGGCAACCGGACGGACAGCCTCGATCTTCACTTCTTCGGCTATGGTCGCGACTTCTCGGCCTGCCTGCGCGACTTCCGGCAGGTGAGCGGCGCCGTGCCGCTGATTCCACGCTGGGCGCTCGGCAATTGGTGGAGCCGCTACTGGCCCTATCGCCAGGACGAGCTGCTGGACCTGTTACGCACTTTCCGCGCGCACGATCTGCCCTTGTCGGTCTGCATCATCGACATGGACTGGCACATCACCCGCACCGGCAATGCCTCGCGCGGCTGGACCGGCTACACCTGGAACCGGGAGCTGTTTCCCGACCACCGCGCCCTGCTCGCCGAGTTGCACGCGCTGGGGCTGAAGACGGCGCTCAACCTGCATCCGGCCGACGGTGTCTGGCCGCACGAGGACGCCTACCCGGCGATGGTCCGCCGCCTCGGCGGCGACCCGGCGACGGGCGAGCCGGTCGCTTTCGACATCACCGATCCCGCCTTCGTGCTGGCCTACTTCGAAGTCCTGCACCATCCCCTGGAGGCGGAGGGTGTCGATTTCTGGTGGATGGACTGGCAGCAGGGCAGGCGCACGCCCCTGTCCGGGCTCGATCCGCTGTGGTGGCTCAATCATCTGCACTTCCTGGATCTGGGCCGCCAGCCGGCGAAACGTTCATTCGCGTTCTCGCGCTGGGGCGGACTCGGCAGTCATCGCTACCCGATCGGCTTCTCGGGCGATACCGTGGTCTCCTGGCGCTCGCTGGCCTTCCAGGTTCATTTTACGGCGACGGCGGCCAACGTCGCCTTTGGCTGGTGGAGCCACGACATCGGTGGCCACATGGACGGCATCGAAGATCCCGAGCTGTACGCGCGCTGGCTGCAGTTCGGCGTCTTCAGCCCGATCCTGCGCCTGCACAGCACACAGAATCCCTTCCACGAGCGCCGGCCCTGGGGCTGGGATGCGCAGACCTTCGCGGTTGCCCGCGCGGCCATGCAGTTGCGGCACGCCTTCATCCCCTATCTCTACAGCATGGCCTGGCGGGAACATCAGGGCGGCGGCACCCTGCTCCGGCCAATGTACCACCTGCACCCGGAGGCGCCTGCCGCCTACGCGTGCCCCGGCCAATACGCCTTCGGCAGCGAGCTGATCGTGGCGCCGTTTACGTCCCCGCGTGACCCGGACACGCGCCTCAGCCGACAGGTCGTCTGGTTGCCGGACGGCGACTGGTACGACTTCTTCAGCGGCCAACACTACGCCGGCGCGACGTGGCACAGCCTGCCGGGTGGGCTCGATGAAATCCCCGTCTTTGCGCGTGCGGGCGCCATCGTGGCACTCGCCGACAGCAGCGGTGAAGAGCTCGCGGCGAGCACTGTCGGCAACCCGCGCGCGCTTTGCGTGCATGTCTTTCCCGGGGCCGACAACTGTTTCGAGCTGTATGAAGATGACGGGGAAAGCAGCCACTACCGGCACGGGGCGCAGGCGGTGATGCCGCTGCGCCAGGAGTGGTCGGGCAGCGCGCTGCGACTGCGTATCGGCCCGGTACGCGGCGACCCCGGCGTCCTGCCCGGGGCGCGCGGCTACACGCTGGTCTTCCATGCGATCGACGCGCCAGGGCAGACGACCGCCACCTGCGATGGCGTGCGCCTGCCCGTCGATACGCATTACGATGACACGAACGGGACACTCACCGTCCGCCTGCCGCCGGCGGCGCCCGGCAGCATCGTCGAGGTGACGCTGGAAGGCAGTTCGGGAAGCCTACAGCGCCACGACGACGCCACCCGACCACTGCTCGCCAAGCTCCTCAAGGCGTTCCGTTGCGGCAGCGAAGCGAAGCGTGGACTGAGCCTGCGTTTGGACGAGATCCTCGCCGACTTCGAAGCGCTCGGCGCCTACCGTACGGCTCTCACCGATACGCAGTTGCGCGCTTTCCTGGAAGTTCTGGTAGGCGCCGGGGTGCACGTCTGCGAGAACAGCGGCGAGGCCTTTGCCGTCGTCTGGAACAACCGCGAGGATCAGCGGGCCAGCGTACGCTGGGCGATCGAGAACCGCCGGACCTGGGATCCGCAACGACGTTTTCGACAGGAGCACGGCCCGGCTCCGCGCTTTGCGCGCTATCCCCTGGCGGTCGCCGCCGGCGATGGGCCGGTCAGCCTCACGCTGGCCTACGGCTCCCTGCTGACGCTGAGCACGCGGCGCGGCGGCGGCCCGCCAGAGTCCGCGCCGGTGTCCATCGCCTGACCAGCACCGGCGCTGGTCCGCCTGGGCACGCGCGACCGGCGCATGGCCCGCCGCCGGCACCCGCCGCCGACATCCGGCTATACTTCGCCTCCCCGCGCGCGCGCGATCATCGTAAAGCCTCAAGCATGCCGTTCTCCCAACATCCCCTCTGGCTGGTCGGCTTCAGGCCGTTCTTTGCCCTCGCCTGCCTGTCTGGTGTCGCCTTGCCGGCGCTATGGGCGCTGTTCTTTTCCGGCACGCTGGCGCCGCCCTCCTGGCCCGTCTCGCCCATCCAGTGGCACGCGCATGAGATGTTCTTCGGCTTTGGCTGGGCGGTAATGGGCGGCTTCCTGCTGACTTCGACCAAGAACTGGGTGAAGACTCGCGGCTACCACGGCACGGCGCTGATGCTGCTGGTCGCCGCCTGGCTGCTCGAACGCGCCGGCATTTGGTGGGCCGGCGAGCTGCCGCCGGTCTTGTTCAGGCTGTCGAGCAACCTGTTCCTGGCGGCTATCGTCGGCATGCTGCTGTGGACGCTGATCCGCCACCATCAAAGCGACTCCTTCCGCGACAACTATTTCTTCCTGATCATCCTGCCGCTGTTCCTGGTCGCCAAGAACCTGCTGCTCAGCGCCGATCATTTCCAGATCGGCGCGAGCGTCACCCTGGGGCTCTTCCGCGTCGCCTTTCTGGTCATGCTCGAGCGCACGCTCAGCCAGTTCATGATGAATGCGCTGCAGGTGAACATCCTGCGCCATGCGGGCCTGGACCGGACGATCAAGCTGCTTGCCCTGGTGCTGGTCTTCGCCAGCCTGCTGCCGGCAGCGCTTGCATCGTCGCTCGCGCTGCTGCTGGCCTTGCTGCTGAGCGCCCGCTTCTGCTTCTGGAAGCCGTTGCTGGCCTTCCGCCGGCTCGACATCGGGATCATGTATCTCGGCTACCTGGCGATCGTCGTTCAGTTGCTGCTCGAGTCCGTCGACCGGGTCGCGCAGCCGGAATGGCTGGGCTCGCTGCCGATGCACGTTTTCACCTTCGGCGTCATGGGACTGATCATTCCGGCGATGCTGATCCGCATCGCGAACGGCCACACCGGCAGAAAAGTCGTCTTCGACCGCCTCGACAAGAGCGTGCTGTGGATCATGATCGCCGGCTTCGTGATCCGCATCATCGCCCCGCAGTTCTTGCCGGGCGGCTACGTGTTCTGGATCGGCCTCGCCGCAGCATGCTGGTGCGCGTGCTTTGCCATCCTCGGATGGCGCTACATCCCGTTCCTCTGGCGACCGCGGGTGGACGGCAAGGAGCATTGAGCGGCGGCAGCGGCGCGCGCCAGCAGGCTGATCCTCTTCTACACGGATCGGAGGCGGAGGAGGACCAGCGCCGCCGCTGCCCACGTCACCGCCGGCAGCCATTCCACCAGGGAGCCGCCTGCCGCGCCACCGGACGCCATGAGACTCAGCCGCGACATTGCCGCGACCGCCAGAGTGGCCATCAGCGCACCGGTGTTGCGGCCCGTCTGCAGCGGATAGCCGCGCTCGGCGGCGACGCCGATCGACGCACAGAGAATGCAGCCCCAAAACGTTCCGGCGGCAAACTGACTGGCGACCAGCAGCGGCAGCGAACCGGCAAGCGCCGTCCCGGCGAGCGCCAGTGCGCCGGCGACGCAGGCGAGCTGCAGCACCGGCAGCGGCCCGCGCAGGCGCACCAGCCGGTCGACCACGAGCAGGCCGAAGCTGAAACCAATCCAGAAGACCGGCATCAACCAGGACAGCAGCGCCGGATCAGCCAGACGCTTGAATTGCGACGCGGCGTTGATGGCGGTATGGACCTGCTGTCCGAAGGCGAGGAGAAGCGCGATGCCGAGCAGGAAAGCCCACGCTCCGCGCGCGGCCTTGTTTGGCCCCGGCGGTTCGGCCGCGACCGCCGACGGCTCAGCTGCCGGCTGGCCGCGCTCGACGACGACCAGCGCCAGCGCCGACACGCCGACCGCGGCGGCGCTGAAGAAGAACGGCAGCGATGGATCGACGCCTTTCAGGATGATCGCCAGGTAGGGAGCCAACGCCGACGCCACGGCGAGACCGAGCAGTTGTATGCCGGCCAGGCGTGGCATGGCGGAGCGGCCCGCATAGCGGGAGAGCAGTACGTAGGGTGGCGCGCGCAAGGCCGACGAGGTTGCCACCCACAGACTGGTGACCGCGAGAAAGAGCATCGGCATCACCGCCAGCCAGGGCAGAAGCAGCATCGCTACGGCCGAGACCGCCGCCAGAAGCACGAGCACCGGCCCGATCCGGCGCAGTGCCGAGCGGGCCCGGTCGACCGCCACCCCCATCGACCAGTCGGCCAGCGCAAACACCAGTTGGTCGGCAGCGAGGATCCACGGCAGATAGCGCTTGTCCACACCGCCACGCGCCAGCAACTCGGGAAGGAAGATGACATAGACCACCCAGCTCAGCGAGAAGAAGAGCTCCACCACCGCCAATAGCCAGGCCGCCCGCGTATTCCGCAAGGAGTCTGAAGTATCCATCCTCCGAATCGTGGCACGGAAAGCGGCGCGAAAGCAAACCCCATGATCGGCAGCAAGGCTCATCACTCAGGATGCTGGTCCTCCTCGCCGGCTCTCCGGCAAGCCAACCGGTGGGCCGCCGCCGAGGCTCGCCAGGCCTTGCGGACGGCAGGCGACAGCGGCTCGCGCGCGGCCGACACTTTGATCCGACTCGCCTGAGGAGCGGTCGGCTCGCTACTGGCGCCGGTCGGCACCGCCGCGAGCGGCACGCCCAAACGGCAACTATTGCATCGAGTGCAAGCCGATGGTGTTGCCTTCGGTATCTTCGACCAGCGCGATGTGGCCGTACTGCCCGATGGCCATCTTCGGCTGGATGATCCGGCCGCCCGCCTGGGCCGCTCGCGAGGCTTCCTCGGCGACATCGTCGCAGGAAAAGTAGACCATCGTGCCGCCCTTCCCGGACCCGCCCATCGGGTGCCGGACGAGAGCCCCGGCCGCGCCGGCTGCACCCTCGATCCAGGAAAAGGCGTACATCTCGCCACCTTCACCGATCTCGGGCAGCGAGATCATTTCGCGACCGAAAACGGCGGTGTAGAAGGCTCTGGCACGCGCCATATCGGCAACGTAGATTTCAAACCATCCGACGGGGTTACCTGGTTTGTCCATGTTCCTGCTCCTCGGTTGATCACTGAAAAAGCACGACGATTCCGGAGATAGCCGGGTCAGCCACGCCCGGGCGGCCCCGCGCCGCCCCACGCTGCCCGCAAAAGCCGTGGCGAAACTGGCGGACCGGCGATCGTCTGCCGGACGGCGACCGGCCGGCGTCGCCGACACCGACCCACCGGGTGACCGCAGCAATGTCGTGGAGTTCCACAGACCTGGATCGAGATCGCCCAGGAAGCCTCGACCGAGACGCCGTGCTTCCCTGGTCAGAGACGACCCAACAGGACCTCGGCGACAAATCGGCTGCCAATGTACGCCAGCAGGAGGACCATGAAACCGGCCAGCGTCCAGCGCAGGGCAACCCGTCCGCGCCAGCCATAGACCTGCCGACCGATCAGCAGGGCGGCAAAGATTCCCCACGAGGCGAAGGCAAACAGGGTCTTGTGATCGAGGACCATGGCCTTGCCGAAGATCGCTTCGGAAAACATGACGCCGCTGACCAGCGCCACCGTCAGCAGACCGAAGGCGACGGAGATCATCCGGAACATCAAGGCTTCCATGGTCAGGATCGGCGGCAGACTGGTCAGGCTCTTGGTTATCGCCCGCTGATGCAGTTTGCGCTCCGCGAAACCCATGAATACGGCGTGCAAGGCGGAGAGGGTAAACAGGCTGTAGGCCAGCATGGCGGTGAGAAAATGCAGCTGGAAACCCCAGGCGCCGGCATGAGCCACTACCCGCAGTTGCGGAAACAACGCCGGTGCGGCGGCACTAAGCGCCGCGAGTGGCAGGACCATCGGCTGCAGGCCGTCCATGCGCGACCGGAAACTCTCCAGCCAATAGATCAGCACCGCCAGCCAGAGCATCAGCGACAGCGCGAAACTGAACGAAAAGCGCATCCCGCCAGCGCCGAACAAGCCCTCGTAGAGCCCGTAGCCCTGCACCACCAGCGCAACGAAAATGGCTGCCCGCTCCCATGGCTGCATCGGCAGGGTGACCAGCGGCCGGTCGGTCTCCCGCCAGCGCGTGTGCCAGAAATGGAGCCCCAGAGCAGCATAGAGGAGGGAGGAAACGACGTGTGGGAGAAGCTGCAGTAGAATGTCTGCCATCTCTGAAGTTTACACCAAGCCGGAAACCAAATGCTCGACAACCTGACCCAACGCCTTGCCCGCGTCATGAAGACGCTACGCGGCGAAGCGCGCCTGACTGAAGCCAATATCGCCGATTCCTTGCGCGAGGTTCGCCTCGCCCTGCTCGAGGCCGACGTAGCCTTGCCCGCCATCAAGGAACTGATCGCCGCAGTACGGGAAAAGGCCGTGGGAGAGGAAGTAATCGGCTCGCTGAGTCCGGGACAGGCGCTGATCGGCGTCGTCCATCGCGAGCTGACGCGGCTCATGGGCGAGGCACACAGCGGGCTGAATCTGGCCACGCAGCCGCCGGCGATCATCTTGATGGCCGGCCTGCAGGGATCGGGCAAGACGACCACGGTCGGGAAACTGGCCAAGATGCTGCGCGAGACGCAGAAGAAGAAGGTGCTCGTGGTTTCCTGCGACATCTACCGCCCCGCGGCCATCGAGCAGTTGAAGACGGTTGCCGGGCAGGCGGGCGCCGATTTCTTTCCGTCGACGCCGACCGACAAACCGGTCGACATCGCCCGCAATGCCGTCGATTGGGCGAAGCGTCACTACCATGACGTGCTGCTGGTGGACACCGCCGGCCGCCTGGCAATCGACGAGGCGATGATGAGGGAAATCGCGGAGCTGCACACGGCGATCAAGCCCATCGAAACGCTTTTCGTCGTCGATGCGATGCAGGGTCAGGACGCGATCACCACCGCCCGGGCGTTCAGCGAGACGCTGCCGCTGACCGGCGTCATTCTCACCAAGCTCGACGGCGACGCGCGCGGCGGCGCCGCGCTGTCGGTTCGCCACGTCACCGGTCGGCCGATCAAGTACGCCGGGATCGGCGAGAAGCTGACGGGACTCGAAGCCTTTCACCCGGAACGGATGGCCTCAAGAATCCTCGGCATGGGCGATGTGCTGTCGCTGATCGAGGACGCCAAGAAGGGAATCGATGAGGAAAAGGCACTCGAGTTCGCGAAGAAGCTGAGGTCGGGCAAGGGCTTCGATCTCAACGACTTCAAGGATCAGATCGGCCAGATGCGCAAAATGGGCGGCCTCTCGTCGATGATCGAGAAGTTGCCGGCGCAGTTCTCGCAGGCCGCCGGCCAGTTGCCGGCAGGTGGCGAGGAGAAGGCCGTGGCGCGTATCGAAGGGATCATCAACTCGATGACCCCCGCCGAGCGCAGCCGGCCCGAACTGCTCAAGGCAACGCGCAAACGCCGCATCGCGATGGGCGCCGGGGTTCAGGTGCAGGAGGTCAATCGCCTGCTCAAGCAGTTCGAGCAGACCCAGAAGATGATGAAACAGTTCTCGCGTGGCGGCATGGCACAGCTCATGCGCGGCATGAAGGGCATGCTGCCGGGGATGCGATAGGGTCCGGCAGGCATCGCTGAACTCCCGGTCGCGGGCTTGTGCAGGCTCGCCAGGGCGCAGGCCGCGACCGGACATCCCGTGGCAACCGCATCGCGGCACGGCCACCGCGACAGGTCACCACAGCGGCGAGATCAGCGCATCGCCAGCTTGCTCCGCGTGTAGGACCACTGCTGATCCCACGCCGCACGCACCATGTTTGGGTAGCCAGGCTGGCCAAGGCTGCCGTTGTAGCGACCGAGCGCGCGATAGAGGTCGCCACGCTCGATGTCGAGGTAGTGGCGGAGAATCGTGCACCCGTAACGCAGATTGGTGCGCAAGTGGAACAGGTTGTCGTCGCTGCGGCCCACCAGCTTGACCCAGAATGGCATCACCTGCATGAACCCACGTGCGCCGGCAGTGGACACGGCGTATTTCTTGAAGCCGCTTTCAACCTGGATCAGCCCAAGCACCAACTGCGGGTCGAGGCCGGCACGCGTCGCCTCGTAGTGCACCGAACGCAGAAACTCAAGACGACTTTCACGGTCGGGGATGCGCTTCTCGAGCCGCCGCGACATCTCCGCCAGCCAGTCGATCGCCGCCAGCGAATCCTGAAAGGAGCTCTTTGGCGGTGCGCGGTCGGAGACCGAACGCGAGAGTACCGCCTGAACGCTGGCGGACAGCGGCTGATACTGCTGCGCGCCGGCGTGCGCCAGCAGCGGCACGAGCAGCGCCAGCGTGGTCAGCCAGCGCACAACCGATCCTTCAGGAATCGACCCAGCGTGGCCGCCGGCAGCATCTGCGACTCGCTGTCAACGCGCCCCTTGTACTCGAGTTTGCCTTGCGCGAGTCCGCGCTCACCGACGACGACCCGGTGCGGCACACCGATCAGTTCCATTTCGGCGAACATCACTCCCGGTCGCTCGTTACGATCGTCGAGCAGCACATCGATACCCTCCCGCATCAGTTCGCCGTACAGCGCGTCCGCAGCGTCTCGCACCGCCTGACTCTTGGCGTAACCCATCGGCACGATGCACACCTCGAAGGGCGCTATGGCCGCCGGGAAAACGATCCCGCGTTCGTCGTGACCCTGCTCGATTGCCGCTCCGACGATACGGGTCACGCCGATGCCATAGCAACCCATTTCCATGACGCGGCTTTGACCGCTTTCGTCGAGGAAGGTGCATTTCAGCGCTTCCGCATAGCGCGTACGCAACTGAAAAATGTGGCCGACCTCGATCCCGCGGCACAGTTCGAGCGTTCCCCGACCGTCGGGCGAAGGATCGCCGGCGACGACATTCCGGAGGTCGGCGACAACCGCCGGCTCGGCCAGATCACGTCCGAAGTTGACGTCGACGAGGTGAAACCCCGCCTCATTGGCACCGCAGACGAAGTCGCTCATCGCCGCCACGCTGCGATCGGCGAAAACCGGCATGTCGCCAACGCCAAGCGGACCGATGTAGCCCGGCTGGCAGGCAAGCGCGGCAACGATCTCCTCGTCGCGCGCGAAACGAAAGTCGCCGACGACCTTCTGTGCCTTGATCTCGTTCAGATTATGGTCACCGCGCAGGAGGACCAGGGCAAACTGCCCCGAACTACCTGGCGGCAGATCAAGCACGATGGCAATCGCCTTGACCGTCCGGGTCAGCGGCATGTCGAGCAGAGCCGCCACGTCCTCGCAGCGCGTGCGACCCGGTGTCGCCACCTTGCGCATGGCTGCCGACGCCGGCGCCCGCTCCCCGGCGGGCGCGACGGCCTCGGCCAGTTCGACGTTGGCGGCGAAGTCGGAGTCAGGACAATAGGCGAGCGCATCTTCTCCCGAATCGGCCAGGACGTGAAACTCGTGTGATCCGGTGCCGCCGATCGCGCCCGTGTCGGCCGCGACGGCGCGAAACTGCAGGCCAAGGCGAGTAAAGATGCGCGTGTAGGTTTCGAACATGTTGCGGTACTCGCGCTGCAGGTCTTCGAAGCCGCTGTGAAACGAGTAGCCGTCCTTCATCAGGAACTCGCGTCCGCGCATGACCCCGAAACGCGGCCGGATCTCGTCGCGAAACTTGACCTGGACCTGGTAGAAATGCAGGGGCAACTGCCGGTAGCTCTTGACTTCCTTGCGCACGACGTCGGTGATCACTTCCTCATGCGTCGGACCGATGACGAAATCGCGCTGGTGACGATCCTTGCAGCGCAGCAGTTCCGGCCCGTACTTTTCCCAACGTCCCGATTCCTGCCAGAGTTCGGCCGGCTGCACCGCCGGCATCGACAACTCGATCGCGCCCGCGCGGTCCATCTCCTCACGCACGATTCTCTCGACCTTGCGCATCACCCGCAGCCCGATCGGCATCCAGGTATAGATGCCGCCAGCCAGACGCTTGATCATGCCGGCGCGCAGCATGAGCTGGTGACTGATGATTTCCGCGTCGGAAGGCGCCTCTTTGAGCGTTGACAGGAAGAACCGGGAAGTACGCATGGGAATCGGCCGGGCAAGGAGCAAAGCGCGATTTTACTCGACAGATGCGGGCGCCGTAAGGCCAATTGCAGCCACCGGCCAGCCTCGCGACGAAGATGGTTTGGGCGGGGGGCGCTCGCACCGGCGACACGACGGGTCGGCTACGGCAAGCCGCTCGTCCGGTGCACACGCCCGCAGCGGCTTCCCAGCGACGATCCGATTGCGCCTCGAGCGCTCCCCGGAAAGATCAGGCAACGCATTGATAAAAAGCCGGGAAACGTTGTCGAAGGAGTTCGTCGGTGGGTTCGGGCGAGGCTTCCAGGTCAAGTCCGTGAAAGACCACTTCCCTACACCAGCGCAGCGGTGATGGTTCGCTTTCCAAGCCTGGCGAAATGTGAAAAAATGCGTCCAACAAATCATATTGCAGGTTCTAGAAATGCTTGATCGTGAAGGCTATCGCCCGAACGTCGGCATCATTCTTTGTAACGCCAGGAACGAGGTATTCTGGGGCAAGCGTATCCGGGAGCATTCATGGCAGTTCCCGCAGGGTGGCATCCAGCGGGGCGAGACGCCGGAACAGGCGATGTACCGTGAACTGCATGAGGAGATCGGGCTGCTACCGGAGCATGTCTCTATTCTTGGGCGCACCAAGGATTGGTTGCGTTACGATGTGCCGACGCATTGGGTAAGACGTGAATGGCGTGGCAGTTACCGTGGGCAAAAACAGATCTGGTTTTTGCTTCGTCTCGTTGGGCGTGACAGCGACGTCTCGTTGCGCGCCTGCGATCATCCCGAGTTCGACGCCTGGCGCTGGAACACCTACTGGGTTTCGCTGGATGCCGTGATCGAGTTCAAGCGCCGGGTCTATGAACAGGCCCTCAACGAACTGGCTCGTTTCCTCAACGCCGATCACCGCCGCGAACGCCGTCCGCACCTTCATGAGCATGCCAACCGTCCGCTGATCGAAAGCGTAAGCAAGGAATGAACGCGCTCACTGCCGCCGCGACGCACCCAGCGGCCAGTCGCCCTCAGTCGTCAAGCGGCACAATCTCGGGCTGGCTCCTGGCCGTGGCCATCGCCTTGCCGTCGGTGTGCTGGTCGGCCAGTTCCGACCGTGACTTCGCGGAAAAGCCCTGGATAGAGATCCAGGCGCAGTTGCCACCGTTTCCACAGACCGAAAACCTGATCCCGTTCTTTGTCAGCGCGGCCAGTGACAACAAGTTTCTGATCGACGGCGAATCACTGGTCGTGGCCGCCGACGGCGTCGTCCGTTTCACCCTGGTGATCGTCAGTCCTTCGGGCGCGCAGACGATCAGTTACGAGGGCATTCGCTGCGCCACGGGCGAACGCCGGATCTATGCGCTTGGCCGCTCGGACAAGACCTGGTCGAAAGCGCGCAACGACGAATGGACAAGGATCAAGGAGAGTTCGCTCAACCGGCATCACGCGGAACTGTATTCCCAGTATTTCTGTACCGTCGGCGTCAACATCCGTGATGCCGATGACGCCCGCAGAGCTCTCCGACAGGGCGGCCATGAGTTGACTCGACAGCACTAGCCAAGCCTGGAAGGCGAACCCGCAGAACACGAGAAGCGCATGCGTACCGACCACATCATCATCGAGTTTGACAGGGCACTGCGCACCTTGTTTGCGCCGGCAACGACCACCCGCGAGGTACCGGGGAGCAGAGCGCCGGAAGCGGCAATGTCGGACGAGGAAAAAGCGCATGCCGGCGCCTTGATGCGCATAAACCATGTCGGGGAAGTGTGCGCCCAGGCGCTGTACCAGGGGCAGGCGCTGACATCTCGCGATCCGCAACTTCGCCTGGCGCTCGCGCAAGCGGCTGGCGAGGAAACCGACCATCTGGCGTGGACCGAGCATCGCCTGGCCGAGCTCGGCGAACGCACCAGTCTACTGAACCCGCTCTGGTACCTTGGCGCCCTGACCATCGGGACCGCAGCCGGCAAGCTGGGCGACCCATGGAGCCTGGGTTTTCTCGCCGAAACGGAGAGACAGGTGGAAGCGCACCTCGACAGTCATCTGCGCGATCTGCCGATACAGGACATCAAGTCGCGCGCTATCGTCGAACAGATGCGGAGCGACGAGATAGCGCATGCGGAGACTGCCGTACGCCTTGGTGCACGGGAGTTGCCCGCAGTGATGAAGCGGGTCATGAAGCTCGCTTCGCTGCTGATGACGCGCACCGCCTATCACCTGTAGTCAGGCCCGGGCACGCAGGCCGGCACGGCAGCGCCCGCGCCCGGTGCGGCAAGGCAGGGCAACTTCTCGGCTGCCATCGGGTCGCCGCTGGCGCTGATCGCTCGCCCCAGGGCTCCGTCAAGGTGGAACGGCCGCCGGGGCACGGCGGTCGCCGGCAGCGACGTCGCGCCTCAAGCCTCGACGATCTCGAAGTCGTGCGTGATTGCGGCCGTCTTGCCGAGCATGATCGAAGCCGAGCAGTACTTTTCCTTCGACAACTCAATGGCACGAGCCACAGCTTCCGCCTTCAACTGCTTGCCGGTGACGCGAAAGTGAAAGTGGATGCGGGTAAACACCCGCGGCTCGGCCTCCGCACGTTCGGCCTGCAGGCTGACTTCACAGCCGGTGACTGCCTGGCGCCCCTTTTTCAGGATCAGGACGACGTCGAAGGCGGCACACCCGCCGGTTCCGGCCAACACCAGTTCCATGGGACGGGGCGCCAGATTGCGTCCACCCGCCTCGGGGGCGCCGTCCATCACGACCACGTGGTTGCTCCCGGTTTCAGCGACAAACGACATCCCCTCGCCGGCCCACTTCACTCTGCACTCCATGTGCTGCTCCCTTTCTCCAGACCAACGCGACGCGGGCGTGCGAGTCCGGCGATGCGACCCAAGACGGGCCAGAAACGACCAGGGAACCAGGTCGCGCATGAACCGCTGCCGCCTGCTGCCGCGCTCACCAGCACCCGCGACAAGAGCGCGCAGGTCTTCCGCAGTAAGGCGCCATTGTAGCCCGAGGCGGCCGCCTGCAGGGCAGCCACCTCATGCTGCGTCGCAACATACAAAGCAAGAAATGGTTCCCGGATCTCGCTCAACACGGTTGCATACTATGAAATGCATGTCCTATTGTGTATGCAACCAATTGAACATTAATAATTTTGATGCCGACGACTAGGCATGACCCAACTGTCCGAAAAGAAAATGGCGCAGCGCACAAAAAATACTTGACCTTTCCCTTTGGGTGAACCATAATCCGTTCAACAGATGCATTTGGTGATTGGTGTTCTGTCTTGGTCATCTCCGGTTGTCTCCTCCACCCTCCTCCTTTGGTGTGGATTTAGCGCGATTCCAACGAATCGCGCTTTTTTTTGCCCTGAAAACAGCATCGCCGACGCGCGTCCGGTTCAGTGCCGGCGGCGAACCGTCCTCCCGGCGACCGATCCGCAATCTCCGGACCATCGTGGTCCCTGCGCAGCAAACAGTTCAGAAGATGACGCGTGCCAGCAGCAGGCCGGTAGTCACCGCAACGACGGTCGCTACCACGCCGGGGATCATGAATGAGTGATTCAGCACGTACTTGCCAATCTTCGTCGTACCCGACAGATCGAAGTTGATCGCCGCAATCAGCGACCCGTAAGTCGGGATAAAGAAGTACCCGTTGACCGATGGAAACATCGCTATCAGAAACTGTGGCGGAATCCCCAAAGCGATACCCAGCGGCATCAGCGCGCGGGTCGTTGCGGCCTGGCTGTAGAGCAGCACCGAAGCGAAGAAGAGGCCGAAGGCAAAGGTCCATGGCGCCACTTCCGCCCAGTGTCCGATCGCCGGCACGATGACGTCCTTGTGCGCGGCGATGAAACTGTCGCCAAGCCAGGCCAGCCCGAAGATGCCAATCACGGCCACCACGCCCGCACGCAGCGTCGCGGTCCGCGGGATCTCGTCGACATTCACTCTGGTCAGCATCAGCATGATCGCCGCTACGGCCATCATCACGACCTCGATCACGATCGGCATGCCCAGCGCGCTCTTCGCACCGGGCAGCTTGCGCAACTCGGGAAAGAACCCGAAGAGCACAACCAGCGCCACGCCGGCCAGAAACAGAAACGCGGACAGTCTGGCCGCCGGCTTCAGTGGCGGCCGATCGGAAGCCGCCTTCGGCACCGGAATCTGGCCCGCCAGCAAGCGCGCCTGATACTCGGGATCATCCTTCAGATCCTCGCCCAGAAACATTGAAATGAAGGCGGCGGCGACCACCCCGGCCAGCGTGGCCGGCACGCAGATCATCAGGATCTCGGGCAGACCCCAGGCGTTGAGCCCCTTCTCGGCGAACAAACCGATCATCGCCGCCGTCGCCGCCGCTACCGGACTGGCCGTGATCGCTTGCTGCGAGGCGATGGTGGCGACGGCCATCGGGCGCTCCGGACGGATGCCGTTCTGGTGCGCCGTTTCGTAGATCACCGGCAGTAGCGGATAGACGATGTGGCCCGTGCCGGCGACGAAACTGAAGCTCCAGGTGGTCAACGGGGCGACAATGGTGACGTACTTGGGGTTGGCGCGGATGATTCGCTCGGCGACCCGCACCAGGAAGTCGATGCCACCGGCAGCGTCCATCACCGACGCCGCCATGATCACCGCCAGGATGATCAGCATCACGTCGATCGGCGGCGAGGTGGGCGTGACTCCGAAGCCGACGATCAGCACCAGGAGTCCGACCGCACCCCAGAGGCCCAGCCCAACCCCGCTGTAGCGAGCGCCCATCCAGATGGCGCCAAGGACGACCACGAATTGCAGAATGATGGTGAGCGACATGTCCGTGTCTCCGTGTGAGCGCTACAGTTCCTGGTCGAACTTCGGACTGATCAGATTTTCGAACGAGAACACTTCGTCCCATTTTTCCTGAGTCAGAAGCTTTCGCTCCCTGACCACGATCTCGTGCAGCGACTTGCCGGTTTCATACCCTTCACGGGCGATTTCGGCACATTGTTTGTAGCCCAGCGAGGGTTTGAGGACGGTGACGATGCCGAGCGAGTTGAGGACCATGTCGCGGGCACGTTCAACATTGGCCGTGATCCCCTGAACGCAGTTGATGCGCAGGCTATTGACCGCGTTTTCCATCGTGAAAATGGACGTGAACAAGGCGAAGGTGATCACCGGTTCCATCACGTTGAGTTGCAACTGCCCCGCCGAGGCGGCGAGCGTAACCGTCAGGTCGAGCCCGATCACGAGGAAGCTGGTCTGGTTCACGACTTCCGGGATCACCGGATTGACCTTGCCCGGCATGATCGACGACCCCGGCTGCATTTGCGGCAGGTTGATCTCGTTGAAGCCGCAGCGCGGGCCCGAGGCGAGCAGGCGGATGTCATTGCAGATCTTGGTCAGCTTCGCCGAAGTGCGCTTGAGCACGCCGGACAACTGCACGTAGGCCCCGGTATCGGAGGTCGCCTCGACGAGGTCGCCGGCCAGGATCATCTTGATGTCGGTCAACTCCGACAGGTAGCGGGTGACGAGTTCGGGATAGCCCGGCGCAGCAGTCACCGAGGTGCCGATGGCGGTCGCTCCGAGATTCATCTCGTGCAACAACTGGCGCACCTCGGCGATGCGGTTGACTTCCTCGCCGATGGTCGTTCCCCAACCATGGAACTCCTGCCCCAGCGACATCGGCACGGCATCCTGCAGGTGTGTGCGACCCATCTTGAGCACCCGCCCGAACTCCTTGCCCTTGGCGTAGAAAGCGTCCTGCAGACGCCGTAGCGCATCCATGTAGCTGGCGAGCCGCAGGATCAGCGCCAGCCGGAAAGCCGTCGGATAGATGTCGTTCGTCGACTGCCCGAAGTTCACGTGATCGTTCGGGCTGACGAACTGGTACTCACCCTTCTTGTGTCCCAGGCTCTCCAGAGCCAGGTTGGCGATCACCTCATTGGCATTCATGTTGGTCGAGGTACCAGCGCCGCCCTGAATGAAGTCGGTGACGAACTGGTCGCACATCTCGCCGGCGATCAGCCGGTCACAAGCGCCGACGATCGCGTCGGCCACTCTGGCGTCGAGCACCCCGAGATCCCGGTTGGCCAGCGCTGCCGCCTTCTTCACGTAGCCGAAAGCCTTGACGAAATACGGCTCCGCCGACATCGGGATACCGGTGATGTGAAAGTTCTCCTTGCCGCGCAAGGTCTGAACGCCGTAGTACGCGCTGTCGGGCAACTCTTTCTCGCCCAGGAAGTCCTTCTCGATTCGTGCCATGGCTATCTCCTTGTTGTTGGTTGCGGGTAGGACCGTCGCGCTCCTGGCGAGCCGGTGGCTGTCTTTGCTGCTTTCCATTCTAGTCCACGGCCCAAGCGCTAAGTGCATGATCCGAAGTACATGATCGTGTCTCGCTTCCGGCCGGCGGCGCAAACCAGCGCGGCGCCGAAGAGACGACGCCCCGACAACACCGACCGTCAGCATTATGCCCGGCCGGCCGGCTGACCTACGCCCGCGTACCGGCGCAGCGAGGATGAGGGCCCGCCGCGCATCCGCAACGGTCGCTGGCGCGTATACCCGGATAAGTGCCTCGTCCGCCGACCCCCGATCTCAACGCCCGCGGCCTGGCGCCTCTCTACCAAGCGCTCACCCATAACCCCCGAAAGGGATCGACATGCCGATCATGACCAACGACGCGAGCCCGACGGGGCAACCCGGTCGCCGCGGGCGTCCCTTCCGCGCAGGGACAGTCCGCCGGGAAGGCAGACCAAGCCGACACCGACGGCGAACGTCCCGACCAGCGTCGCCCGCGGCAAACGCAAGCGCGCGGGGCAGCAGTTCCGGCTTCTTCACGCGCCCAGCCAATGTCGCCACGCACCCTTGGTGAGCCCGACGCGGCTTCCTCACCGCCGCCCGGCGTGGGCAGTGGCCGCCACGCCAGCGACGAGCACGCCGTGCGAGCGTCGGCAGACGGTAGATTGGCCAGGGCGTTTGGCGGCGTGCCGATCATCGGGCAGAATGCACCCATGCCAGAGATAGATCAGAGCAGGAAAATCGACGAGGCCGAGCCAAGCACAGCCACGACGGCAGGCGAACCCGGCCCAACGATGGGCGAATCGCGACCGCGGCGACCGTTCGCCGACGAGGAGCGTCTGCAGGATTGGATCGCCCGCATGGTGCGCCAGGACCAGCAGGCCCTCGGCGAACTCTACGAAACAATGGCCGGGCGCGTCTATGGGCTGGCGCTGCGCATCACCCGGCACGTGCAGACCGCCGAGGAGGTGACCGAGGATGCCTTCTGGCAGGTCTGGCGACAGGCGCCACGCTTCGACGCGACCCGCGGCAGTGCCGTGACCTGGATACTGACGATCACCCGGAGCCGCGCGCTGGATGCCCTGCGCCGCAGCGATCCCGCCGAACCACTCGACGAGGAGTGCCTCGCCGACCTCCAGGCGGGCAGCGACCCGCAGGATCTCCTGGCCGCCGTACAGCGCGAACACCGCCTGCATGCCGCCTTGCGCAACCTCGATCCGCTGCCCCGCCAACTGGTCGCGCTCGCCTTCTTTCGTGGCCTGTCGCACGAAGAAATCGCGAGCCAGACGTCCTTGCCGCTTGGCACTGTCAAGTCGCACATCCGGCGCGCGCTCCTTCGCCTGCGCCAGTTGCTCGGCGCCGATGACCCCCATTCCCCAATGGTGACCCCATGAACAGCGAGCCCAAGGATTACGCGGACGCCACCGATGACGATGGCGCCGAGCGGGAAATCAGTAGTCTGATCTGCGACGGACTGGCGGCCATCGAGCTGCCGGCAGCGCAGCGGGCCGGACTTCGCCAGGCGCTGCTTGAGCGGGTCGGGGAAAGCGTTCGCCGACATGCGCGCTTGCTCGTCGTGCGCAACGGTGACGGCATCTGGCGAGCGGTGAAGGCCGGAATCCGCGCCAAACTCCTCTGGGAAGGTCCAGAAGGAGCCTCGGTACTGATCGAATTCGCCCCCGGTGCAGGTCTGCCCGTACACCGCCACCACCATCTTGAGGAGGGCATCGTCCTCCACGGCCGACTGCAACTGGGTGATCTTGAACTCGGCCCGGGCGACTATCACGTCTCACCGGCCGGCAGTCGCCATGGTCGCATTTCATCACCCGACGGGGGGCTGGCGTACCTGCGCGGCACCTCGCTGGGACGCGCGAAAGCAGTCATCGGTGAGTTGCTTGGGGGTCTGGTGCCGGGCAAGGGGCCCGCGGTACACACCATTCGAGCCAACCAGGGTGATTGGCGCGGCATTGCACCGGGCGCCGAGGAGAGAATCGTCTGGCGTGACGGCGACACGGTCTCTCGGTTCATCCGTCTGGCACCGGGAAGCCGCCTCGCCCGCCACGCGCATGCCGGCAATGAAGAGTGCATGATGATCACCGGCGACGCCTTCTTCGGCGACCTGCTGGTGCAGGCCGGAGAGTTCCACCTGGCGCCCGCCGGCAGCGAGCACGGCGAGGTCAGCAGCGACAACGGCGCCCTGCTCTTCGTGCGCGGCCGCCCTCCGCTGCCTCTGCCGCCGGGACCGTGAGCCGGCGCCTGGTACTGATCAGCCGCTGGCGTCTGGAGACTTCCCGGGAGCGCCTCTGGGAACTGCTCGTCGATCCGCTTGGCTGGCCACGCTGGTGGCCGCATCTGGTCGGCGTCAGGCGAGTCGCCAGCGGCGACAGTGACGGTATTGGTACGGGATATGCCTTTCGCTGGCGCAGCGGCATCGGTTACACAGTCCGTATCGTGATGACCACCCGCCGGGCCGACGCCCCACGGGAACTCGAGGGGACAGCCAACGGCGACCTGAGCGGCATCGGCCTGTGGGTAATCGAAGAAGACCCCCCGAGCGCCGTACGCCTCACCTACCGCTGGGACGTCGAACTGAGGAAACCCTGGATGCGCTGCCTGGCGCCGCTGCTACGGCGCGTCTTCGCTCGGCGTCACTTCGCGGTAATGGCGGGCGGCGCCGCCGGGATGGCCAGGGAACTCGCCTGCCGCGTCTCGGATATCGAGGAGTGGTCGGCGATCAGCCCCGTACCCGACGCCACGAGGAACCGCTGAGCAGTCGTCGAGCGATCGCTTCCTGCCCGCCCGACACAAGGCAACGAATCTCGCTGACGACCCTTTTCCGCCCTGCCCCGGCGCCGCCGATCGATGGCATGCCGTGTGGATTGTCGGGCGCCAGGCGCTTGTCGGTGCAACCAATCCGCCGGTCATGCGTTGACATGTCTTGTCGACCTGGCCAAGGGTGAACGGCGTATCCTATGCAATCAGTCCCGCCGCACGCGCCTGCTCGCTACCCTGCTTCCAGCAGACCTGTCCGCGTCAAGCGGGGCGCACGGCATCATGCGGCCGCGACGACCATGCCTTGCGCGTGGTCCGAGCTTTTTCGATCCATCTCGACTTGCCTTCTGGGAGTAAGCAAATGAAATATGTCGCGATTCTGGGGCTGGCCTGCTGCACGCTGGTTCCGGTAGTCTCGTTCGCACAGGCTGAGCGAGTCCTCAAGCCCGAGGAAATCAATGAGAGGGCGCTGGTCGATCTGCTCTCTCCGGAAGCAACGGTGGCGCCAGCAGCACGCAAGACGCGTGCGATCAGCGTCACCCGCGACGAAAGCTCGCTACCGGCCGCCAAACCGGCGGCAGCGTCGTTGTTGATCATCTTCGAAACCAACTCGGCGAGCTTGACGCCGAAAGGCAAGCAGTCGCTCGACGTCGTCGGGCGAGCGCTCAACTCGGAGAAGCTGACGGCCTACAAGTTTGCAATCGAAGGGCACTCCGACCCGCGTGGCGGCGAGGACTACAACCTGCGGCTATCGCAGGCGCGAGCGGAGAGCGTCGTCGGCTATCTCGAACAGAGCCATCAGATCGAGCCGGCGCGCCTTAAGCCGGTCGGCAAAGGTCCGACGCAACTCCTCAATCCCGCCCGTCCGGAAGCCCCTGAAAACCGCCGCGTAACCATCAAGCGACTCGACAACTAGGCTGGACCGCGAAGGCAGCAAAGCGCTGGCGGCTCACTCGATCTCTTCGATCGCAAACAGCGCGGCGCCATAGCCGGACGAGCAAGTACGGCCCGCAGGACAGACCACCTTGCCAGCAAAAGGATTGGCCGCGCCTGCGGCTGACTGCATGGCGACTTTCTCGGCCGCCTTGCGCGGAAACTGGGCAAAGGGATCGACCTTCTTCAGGCCCGCGGCAGAAAAATCGCGCCGGTTCTCGGACACGATGGCGACGAAACGATTGCTTCCCGGTGGCCCGCTGGCCGTCATCGCCCAGCCCGGTCGAGGCAGGCTCAGTTCGCCATCACCCGCGATGCCGTTGTCGGCGTCGATCGCGTTGGGGAACAGCAAGTTGAACTGCCCGTCCGTGCCCACCATCAGGACGTAAACATAGCCGGCCTTCAGCGAAGTGATCCGAAAACGGAGCTTGTCCGTGCCGATCCTGACCTTCGCTTTTTCCGGCACCACCGCCACCCGAGCATTGGTATCGCGCTGCTGGTAGATCTCCTGCAGCATGTCGAGCGGATCGAAAGCCTTCGCGGCGTGCTTGGCCGAATCGGTCGCTCCGTTCTTTCCGAGCAGCATGTCCACCAGTTGCTGCTCCGTCACGCCCTTGCGGTCCGCGGTCTGCACCTGCGCGGCCGGCAGCGGCGATTCACTGGCGCCGGATGTGGCCTGAACGGCAGCCGCAGGCGCGGCAGGAGCTGCCACCGGCGCGGCACCAGGCGCCTCGGCGGGTGGCGGAACGGGCTTGGCCACCGCTGGCAGCGGCCCCTCCGGCTTCGGCTGCAGTACGTACAGCGCGCCGGCAGCGGCGACCAGCAGGGCGCCGACACCCGCCGCAATCAGCGGCATCCTGCTGGCTTGCTGGCTGCCCGCTTGCGGCGTCACCGGCGTTGCCTTGACCTCGCTCGCGGCCGGCTTGGCATCGGGAACCTGGCTCAAGCCCAGAAGGGCACGAAACTCGCTGACGCTCTGCGGGCGATCCTCCGGCTTGACGGCCAGGGCGCGATCGATGGCGTACAGGAAGGAGTCGCTGTAACGGCCTGCCGCCGCCTTCGCCAGCGGCACCATGGTGTCCTTGATCGAACGACCGACCGACGGCATCGGCGGCCGGCCGGTGATGGCGTTATAAACGACGGCTGCCAGGGCATAGAGGTCGGTCCAGGCGCCCTGCTTGACGTGCGGCACTTCAGCATACTGTTCCAGCGGCGCGTAGCCCGGCTTGAGAATGACGGTCAGCGCTTGCGTCCGGTCGCTGATGACGCGTCGGGCCGCACCGAAGTCGAGCAGGAGTGGTCTCCCGTCCGTCAGCAGGAGGATGTTGTCGGGGGCGATGTCGCGGTGAAAACAGTTGGCGTGGTGCAGCACTTCCAGTGCTTCCAGCAAGGGGTCGATCACTCCCCGCAGCCAGGCCTCGTCCGGGGGCCCGGGCATTTTCTGCAAGGACTGCTTGAGCGTCACACCCTCGTAGAACGGCATCACCATATAGGCCGTGCCATTGCCTTCCCAGAATCGATAGACCTTGACCAGTGACCGATGGTCGAACTGGGCCAGCATCCGCGCTTCATTGACAAAGCTGCGCAGGCCGATGGCAAAGGTCTCGGCGAGGCGCGAGGACTTGACCGCCACCGTCAGACCCTCGATGCGCGCCGCCAGCGACGAGGGCATGTATTCCTTCAGCGCCACCAGCCGACCCAGCGAGTGATCGTTGGCGAGGTAGACAATTCCGAAGCCGCCAATGCCGATCAGGTCGATGATTTCAAATTCATCGATCTTGGTGCCTTCCGGCAGCGCGTTGTTGTCGGGCTCGCTGCCCGCAGCAGCATCCGCACCCGGAGTCGGCGACGCCGCCAGCGGACGCTGGACCCAAGTCCTTTCGTATTCTTCTGATTCAGACATCGAAATCCCTGTTCTAGGCAACGCGGCCAAGCACGTCATTCTGCCGCAGTTTGCCGACCTGGCAAAGCAATCGGCTGATCATCCGGCCGGCGGGCAGAGTTCTGCCGGAACTACCGTCCCTCGATTATCCGCCGGAATCGGCAGTCCGGGGCACTGGCAGACATAGGGGATGTTTGCCGACACCACCTCCCGCCATTCCTGGCGACTCAAGTTGCGCCCGACCCGCGCGCAGAGTTCCGCCGTCCAGGCGCTGCGCGCAGGCCAAGAGCGCACCGGCTCGCCACCGCTCGCCGAGACGATGCGGGTACCGCCCTCGCCGCTGCCCACGGCAAGCACCGGGCCCTGATGGCCGCTCAGAGGGACACCGATCGCCCGGCCCGTCGTCGCATCCCACAGACGCAGCGTGCGGTCTCCGCTTCCCGAAATGATGAAGCTGCCGTCCTCGCTGAAAGTGACGCTACGCACCGACCCCTCATGTCCCTTCATCGGTACGCCGACCGCCAGTCCGGTGGTCGTGTCCCACAGTCGCAAGCTGCCGTCGCTACTGCCCGAAACGACATGCGTGCCGCTGTCGTCGAAGGCGACACTGAGCACCGCATCATCATGGCCGGCCATCGGCGCGCCAATCGCCTGGCCGGTCCGCACGTCCCACAGGCGCAGGGTGCCGTCCCGCCCGCCGGAGACGACGCGGGTGCCTTGACGGTCGAAGGCAACGCTGGTCACCCAGTTCTCGTGGCCCGTCAGCGGCGCACCGAGCGGCTGACCCGTACTCGCATCCCACAGGCGCACGCTTCCGTCCTCGCTGCCCGAAACAATGCGCTGGCCCTGGCGGTCGAAGGCGACACTGCGCACGGCATCATGATGCCCGGTGAGCGGGGCGCCGATCGGTGCGCCGGTCCGGCCGTCCCAAAGCCGAAGTGTCCGGTCGGCACTTCCGGAGACGATGCGCTCGCCCTGCCAGTCGAAGGCGAGACTCGAGATCGAGTCCTCGTGACCTTCCATCGGCGCAGCCAGCGACTGCCCGGTCCTCGCCTCCCACAACCGCAGGATGCCACCCGCGCTGCCCGAAACGATGCGCGTGACGCCGCGGTCAAAGGCAAGGCTGAACACCGACTCCTTGTTCTCGGCGATCGGTAGCACAGCGGCGGCCGGCCCTTGTCCGACGGTCCAGAGGCGTAGCGTTCCGTCGTCACTACCGGAAACGATGCGCCTACCGTCGCCGCTGAACGCGACGCTGCGCACCTGGCCCAGATGACCTCTGCGCGGCACGCCGATCGCCTGCCCGGTCGTGGCATCCCACAGGCGCAGCGTCCGGTCCGAACTCCCCGAGACGATACGCGCCCCCTGACTATCGAAAGCCACGCTGCGCACGCCACGTTCGTGCCCGGTCATCGGCGCACCAATCGGCTGACCGCTGTTCGCGTCCCAGAGACGCAGGGTGCCGTCCTCGCTCCCCGAAACGACACGCGTGCTGTCGCGGCTGAAGGCGACGCCAAGCACCGAGTCGCGGTGGCCGTTCATCGGTGCGCCGATCGGCTTCAGCAGTCGGGCGTCCCACAGCCGTACGCTTCCGTCGACTCCGCCCGAGACGATGCGCAGCCCGTGATGGTCGAAGGCAACACTCGTCACCCAGATATCCTCGTGTCCGACCATCGGCGCGCCGATCGGCTGACCGTTGCCGGCATCCCACAAGCGCAGCGTCCCATCGACGCTTGCCGAGACGATGCGCTTGCCCTCGCTGTCGAAGGCGACGCTCGACACCCAGTCTTCATGGCCGACCAGCGGGGCGCCGATGGCCTGTCCTGTCTTCGCATCCCACTGGCGCAGCGTCTTGTCCTGACTGCCAGAAACGATCCGCGTACCGTCGCGGTCGAACGCCACGCTATCCACCCTGCCCTGGTGGCCCCTGATCGGCGGACCGATCGGCTGGCCGGTCGCCGTGTCCCAAAGACGCAAGCTCCCGTCGCCGCTGCCGGAGACCAGGCGGCTGCCGTCGGGACTGAAAGCGACCGCATTCACCTGCGCACCCACCTCGATGATCCTTTCGAGATCCCCAAGGGCCAGCAACTGACTCAGTATCGCGCCCTCGGTTTCCGTGTCGGCGGCAATCCGCTGTGAGGCGAGCAGTTTCAACAAGCCGGGCACTGCGCCACCCGCACGTGTCCCCGCCAGCATTCCCTGCGCCTCGGCACTGAGCCGCAGGCCCGTGGCGCGCTGCGACTCGAGGTTGGCACGGTTTCGCTCGCTCGCCGCCTTGTCGGCCGACCACAGCGCCCAACCCGCCGATGCCACGGCAGCGACCAGCAGCAGCACCAGCACACCGCTCATCCGCGCCAGACGCGCACGGCTGCCTTCAGCCAGCTGCCGTGCTTCGGCCTCAGCATTGGCGCGCGCGCGCTGCTCTTCAGCCAGTTCCTCGGCGGCTATCCGCCGCTCGCGCTCGGTGGCCTCGCGGCGAGCCGCCTCCTCTCGCTCCAGTTCCTCCGCCGCATGCAGGCGCTGCAGTTCCTCCTGGTGCAGGCGTGCGTCACGCGCCTTGCGCACCACCCCGACCAGCCGGTCGTGGATCAGTTCGATCCGCTGCGTGCCAAGCTGCTGGTCCACACGCAGCAGGCGATGCCTGTCGGCAAGCAAGGACAGTTGCTCGCCGTTCAGAAAACCGTCCTGCAGCGCCTGTTCGACGGGATAGCTGCCGCGATAGCGGTCGCCCTGAATCAGGTGCGTCTCGATGAAACGTGCCACGCCCTCCGGCATGCCGGCGAGGGCCTCGTCATAGAAGTCCTCGAGGATGTCCTGACCGGCCTGATTGAGCAGTTCGAGGTCGATCTTCCCGCCAGGCGCACGACGTTGATTGAGCTGATAACAACACAGGCTCAGCAGCACCGGCTCGACCACCGGCGGTGCGCCGGCCGTGGTCGAATCGAGGTTGCCGACGAAGTCGACGACCCGTTCGGCCACCCCCGACGCGAGGACCGCCACACCGGCGCACCCGACGACTTCGACGGCCTGCTCGCGCGACATCGGCAACAGCCGCAGACGGTTGCGCAGCAATGACGGTACCTGCCGCTTCCAGCCCTGGACATCGGCCAGGAAATCCTCGCGAAAAGCCAGCACGATACGGTAGCGCTGCGATTGCAGGTCGAGGTCGGAGAGTGCTCGTCGTCCTCGCCCACCGACTGTCAGCTCGGCCGGTATGCGATTCTCGATCAGGTCGGCGAGGGCATCCAGGGTGGCCTGGCTACGCTGCGGATCCGCCTGCGCGCGCGAGAAGATCTCCTCGAACTGGTCGAAGACCAGTACGGGCGTCAGCGGGTAGTTGTCCCGGCTCCAGATTTCCAGTTGGCGACGATGCAAGTAGCACCAGAGCCCTTCGTCGTCGTTCTGGGCGGGAAAGTCCGCGCCCGCCACCGTCAGGGCCGCCTGCAGTTTCCGCGCCGCCTGCCTGAGCGGCGACAGCGGCGCCGCAGGATCGAAGTCGAGCCGCAAATGCACCGGCAGGAAATGCCCGGCGCGCAGCAGCGGATAGAGCCCGGCCTGCAGCAGGGACGTCTTGCCGAGCCCCGACTTGCCATAGATGACGGTGAGCGGCGCCAGGCGAACCATGCGCAGCAGTTCGCCGCTCTCTTCGTCGCGACCGAAGAAGAACGCACGCGACGACTCGTCGTATGCCGCCAGGCCAGGCCAGGGAGCCTGTGCATCGAGTTCGATCGTAAGCGTCGCCCCAGCGGGCGACGACGCGTCGACCGCGGCGCCGTCGGTGGAAAGTGTCGGTGGAGTCGTCATCGATCAGGCTCGCGGCTGTCGTTCGGCGCGAATCAGGCGCTTGAGCAGACCGCCCGTTCGTTCGTCGGGCTGCCCGACCGGCGCATGCCCGAAATCCAGCCCGTCCGTCCATTCACGCGGCACGCGTTCGTAGGCTTGCGGCTGGTAATCCCGATCAACGATCAGCGGCACGATGAAGGTGCGGCCCTGGATCCCCTTGCTCCGATCGACGGCCTCGCCCCATTCGCGGCGGAAGAACTTCTCTTCGAGCGCATCGGCCGGACGCGAAATCAGTGGCACGAAATAACGACAGGTGCGGATTCCTTCGAGGATGCGGTCACGAAAGTCGTTCCCCGGCTCCAGCGCCGTTCGGTCGAACCAGATCTCCTCGCGCGCCACGCCTGCCGACAGCAGCGATTCGAAGAACATCTCGGCGGCCGGCAGATCGGTCCATCGGCAATAGCTGATGAAGAACATGCAACTGGGCGAAACGGGCGCAGTCGCGGCGGCGGGGTTCGCTGACTGCTCGGCTCCGCCGTGTCGCTCCAGCCACCGGCGATGCAACTGCCCAACGAACTCGGGCGGCGAGATATCGGAAAGGATCTCGGTTTCCTGGCTGAACGTCTTCAGGAATCGTACCAGCCCCCCTTCCGGACGCAGTGGCTCGATCAGCCATTCCCGCCGCCGCTGAGTGTCCGACAGCCGGCGCTGGTTGGTCAGCCGCAGGAAGAATCGCACCAGCCACTCGGGAAGACTGCAGCCGATCAGCAACAGGTTGCGCTGCTGCAGTTCGCCGAGAAACCGCACCGGCACATGCCCGCCGCGCGCCATGATGTTGTGGGCGTACTCGAGAACGTCCTCGGCGTGGATGGCAAACATCGGCGCCGGCCTGGACTTGCCGAACACATAGAGCAACTGGACCTCGCCCTGGCGCGCTTGCCAGTCGCCAGGCAGGTCGGAACCTTCGCTCGTCGGCAGGTATGGCGAGTGGACGATCTCGTTCACCGCGCAGCGTCGCCGCAGACAACGGGCAAGCAGGTCGTCGGGCGTCAGCGTCACCAACAGCCGAAAGTGGGAAATCGCCGCGATCTGGCGGATCGACTCGGGGGCAGCGCCCTCGCCCTCGGCCGTCAACTCGTCGATGATGTCGTGGACATCCGCGTAGAGATCCTGGAGGTCGCAGTCATGCTTGATCCGGCTGACGGCGTCGTCCAGTTCGCGGAAGAGAGGCAGCGGTTCCGCCTCCGGGTCGCGACCGTGAAACTCGAGCAGGCGCCGCGCCACCCGAGCCTGCAGCCCATCGCCGCCGCCGGGGCCAGTGAACAACTGCCGACCGACAACCGGTACCACGAGACCGTCCTCGATCGACCTGAGCAGCCTGTCCCACGACCTTTCGTTCATCGAATCGCCGTCCCTGTTCCCGCCAAGCGTTGTGGACTCGCGTCGCGTGCGCGCTTGTTGTTGCGCAAATCGATCCGGAGACGACCCGTCCGGAGTCTGCCATCGACAAGACAGGCCCCCGTCTTGCCCTGACGCGTCGGCCGACGCATCGAGTTCGACGGCCCGTTCCGCCACAATTGCGGACGCGCCGAAAGCCTCTTGCGACTCCCGACGAGCCGCCACCGGCAAGTTTACTCCGTGTTGGCTCGTTTCCGCCGCTTCATGATCTGGCGCCGGTAACGAAGCCGGTGGCGCCTGGCCGATGCAGGTCGGACTCCTCGCCGCGGCCCGGTCGGTGCCGCCCGAACCAGCAACCGGACCGGATTGACCTGCCGCCTGGCGAGGACGGTGGGAACCGCCGTAACCTGCGCAGGACCCAAACACCGATTGACACGCGTTGCGACTGTGCAATAAGATGTTGGGCTTTCCGTTATCAGGCAAAAAAGGACGGCGCTTTTGATGAAGACTTTCTCCGCCAAATCGCACGAAGTGAAGCGCGAGTGGCTTGTGGTTGATGCGACCGACAAGGTGCTGGGTCGCTTGGCGACCGAAATCGCTCGTCGCCTGCGCGGCAAGCACAAGCCCGAATTCACTCCCCACGTAGATACCGGCGATTTTATCGTCGTTACCAACGTCGAGAAGTTGCGCGTCACCGGCAACAAGGCCGAAGACAAGAAGTACTATCGCCACTCGGGCTACCCGGGCGGAATATATGAAACCAACTTCACCAAGATGCAGCAGCGTTTTCCAGGGCGCGTCCTCGAAAAGGCCGTGAAGGGCATGCTTCCCAAGGGCCCGCTGGGTTACGCCATGATCAAGAAGATGAAGTGCTACGCGGGGGCGACGCACCCGCACGCTGCCCAGCAGCCGAAAGTTCTGGAACTCTAAGGGATCGCAATGGCTGATAATTACTTCTATGGCACCGGGCGGCGGAAGAGCGCTGTAGCACGCGTTTTCATGAAGCGCGGGAGCGGCAATTTTGTCGTCAACGGCAAGCCCGTCGATGAGTTCTTCACCCGCGTCACGGGCCGCATGATCGTCCGGCAGCCGCTGCAGCTCGTGGAACAGTTGACCGGCTTCGATATCATGGTCAATGTCGGTGGCGGCGGGGAGTCCGGGCAGGCTGGTGCGGTCCGGCACGGGATCACGCGGGCGCTCATCGAATACGATGCTTCGCTGAAGCCAACGCTGTCGAAAGCCGGTTTCGTCACTCGCGATGCGCGTGAGGTGGAACGGAAGAAGGTCGGCTTCCACAAGGCACGGCGTCGTAAGCAGTTCTCCAAGCGCTGATCGGCTTCGGCCGCATTGCAGGAGCCGCCTCTGGGCGGCTTTTGTGTTTTCCGAAGGTGGAAGCTATCATCGAACGATAGCGTGGAGGCTCGGATGATCAAAGTGGGAATTGTCGGCGGAACCGGCTACACCGGTGTCGAATTGCTGCGGCTCCTTGCCCAGCATCCAGGGGTGCAGATCGTGGCGATCACCTCGCGTGGGGATGCCGGAACTCCCGTGGCGAGCATGTTCCCGAGCCTGCGGCGGCGAGTGGAGTTGAAGTTCGAGGATCCGGCCAGTGCCAACCTGCAGAGCTGCGATCTCGTCTTCTTCGCCACACCGAACGGCGTGGCGATGGAACAGGCACCGGCCCTGCTTGACGCGGGGGTGCGAGTGATCGACCTGGCCGCCGACTACCGCATCAGGAACCTTGCCGAATGGGAGCGCTGGTACGGCATGCGCCATGCCAGTCCGGACTGGATCGAAAAGGCGGTTTACGGGCTCCCTGAACTCTCTCGGGCCGCCATCCGCAATGCCCGTCTGGTAGCCAACCCGGGTTGTTACCCGACAGCGGTGCAACTGGGCTTCATGCCACTGGTCGAAGCCGGCCTCGTCGACGTCGACCACCTGATTGCCGACGCCAAGTCAGGCGTCTCCGGTGCCGGCCGCAAGGCCGAGGTTGCTACGCTCTTCGCGGAGGCCTCCGACAATTTCAAGGCCTATGGCGTCCCCGGACATCGGCATCTGCCGGAGATCGCGCAGGGTCTGTCGACGATGGCCGGACGAGCGGTCGGCCTGACCTTCGTCCCGCACTTGACGCCCATGATCCGCGGCATCCATGCCACTCTCTACGCACGCATCGAGACGGAAGCCGACTTTCAGGAAGTCTTCGAGCAACGCTACGGGGGCGAGGCTTTCGTCGATGTCCTGCCAGCCGGCTCGCATCCGGACACGCGCTCGGTAAGGGCGGCGAACGTCTGCCGTCTTGCGGTGCACCGCCCGCAGGGGGGAAATACACTGGTGGTGCTGGCGGTGATCGACAACCTGGTGAAAGGGGCTGCCGGCCAGGCGATACAGAACATGAACCTCATGTTCGGGCTGCCGGAGACCGAGGGCCTGTGGCAACTGCCGGTGCTGCCCTGACGGTCGCGCGCCTGCCGCGGCACCTGGACGTCGCCCGCCGACCCGGTTGGGGCGAGGCCGAGCGGCGTCTGTTTGGGACGCAAGCAGGCCAGTGAAGGTAAAATAGGGCCCGCAGTTCACGATCACACCGGGAAACGTCCACTGACCGGTGATCGCTGGAACTCGCAGAGAGTACGGGGGTCTGACGGGGCGACAGGGAATTGTCGGACCGCCGCCTCACAGGGCGTGCCGGTTGAGTACCTCGCGGCTCATCGTGCTGCCACCAAGGCGTTGAAACGCAAACTCGCCACCAGCAAGCGCAGCCGGCTTGCGCAATCGCGGACATCAGATTCAGGAGGAATCAGCAATGAATGCAGCGACAGAAATGCCCTTGCCCTTTGTCTTTACCGACAGTGCGGCCGGCAAGGTCAAGGAATTGATTGAGGAAGAAGGCAATCCGGACTTGAAGCTGCGCGTGTTTGTCACGGGTGGCGGCTGCTCGGGTTTCCAGTACGGTTTTACCTTTGACGAGGTCGCCAACGACGACGACACGGCCCTGCAAAAGAACGGGGTCACCCTGCTGGTCGACCCGATGAGCTACCAGTATCTGGTTGGCGCCGAGATCGACTACACGGAGGGCCTCGAGGGCTCGCAGTTCGTGATCAAGAACCCGAATGCGTCTTCAACCTGCGGCTGCGGCTCTTCCTTCTCGGTGTAGATGACCGCATTTCGCTGGGAAGATCCGCTGCTGCTCGAAGAGCAACTCAGCGAAGACGAACGTCTGGTCCGCGACGCCGCCAGGAACTACTGCCAGGGCAAACTGGCGCCGCGAGTCCAGATGGCTTTCCGGCAGGAAACGAGCGACCCGGCGATCTTCCGGGAAATGGGCGAGATCGGCCTGCTCGGTCCGACCATCCCGACCGAGTACGGTGGCGCCGGCCTCAACTATGTCAGCTACGGACTCATTGCGCGCGAGATCGAACGGGTAGACTCGGGCTACCGCTCGATGATGAGCGTTCAGTCCTCGCTGGTCATGTTGCCGATTTTCGTCTTCGGCAGCGAAGCCCAGAAGCGCCGATTCCTCCCCGGCCTTGCCCGCGGCGAGTTGATCGGCTGTTTCGGCCTGACCGAGCCCAATCACGGCTCCGACCCCGGCTCAATGCTTGCTCGAGCACATCCGGCGGACGGGGGCTATCGCCTGTCCGGCACCAAGACCTGGATCAGCAACAGCCCAATCGCCGATCTTTTCGTCGTCTGGGCGAAGAACGACGCCGGCAGGATCCGCGGCTTCCTTCTAGAAAAGGGCATGCCCGGCCTCTCGACGCCGATCATCCACGGCAAGATGGGTTTACGCGCCTCGATCACCGGCGAGATCGTGATGGACGACGTTTTTGTCCCTGCGGACAACGAGCTGCCGGGCGCCAGCGGCCTCAAGGGGCCGTTCGCCTGCCTCGACGCTGCCCGCTACGGCATCGCCTGGGGCGCCCTCGGTGCCGCTGAGGACTGCTGGTTACGCGCCCGTCGCTACGTCCTCGATCGGCAGCAGTTCGGCCGCCCGCTGGCCGCCAACCAACTCATCCAGAAGAAGCTGGCCGACATGCAGACCGAAATCACGCTCGGCCTGCAAGGCTGCCTGCGCCTCGGCCGCCTCAAGGACGAGGGCAAGGCGGCGCCGGAAATCACGTCGCTGATGAAGCGCAACAGCTGCGGCAAGGCGCTCGAGATCGCCCGCCTTGCCCGCGACATGCACGGTGGCAACGGCATCGCCGACGAATACGGGGTCATCAGGCACCTGCTCAACCTGGAGGTGGTGAACACCTACGAGGGAACACACGACATCCACGCGCTGATTCTCGGCCGCGCCCAGACCGCCATCGCTGCCTTCTGATGGGGCTCGCCTGCCAACCGAAGCAACTGGTTGCCAGGCGACCGCTTGCCGGCAGACTACGCCAGGGAGCACCTATAAGGCACTTGCCCACCAGAGGTTGTCGATGAATGACGGCCAAGGAGTGCAAACTTGTCGTTGGTTCGCGCCCTCCTCTGTCCTCGCCTCCGACTAGCGCATTTTCCCCAGCGATCGAGCCCAGGCGCCGCCGCGCAACGGCCATGGTGGGCAAGCCATGCTCTGCGCCTCGTTCTCAAGGCATGAATATTCGCCCGAGAACGTCCGTGCCCATGGATGCAGAACCTTCCACTGAACCGCCGGCACCGCCCTCATCAATGAGGTCTTTCCTGGTTCGGGAGCATTCCGGATCACCTTCGGGCAGGGTGTGAATCTCGATGACTGCGGTACGGACTCCGTGCAACGCGGCGACAGCAGCAAGAAGCGCCTGGGTGGTCCCTGGCCCGCAGTTATCGAGACGCACTACACGGTCGTAGGCCGGCCCCAATAGGGCTTCCAATGCAACCACGTCGCCGAGCCGCTGCTTGTTCAGCGAATAGTAGGCGGGAAGAACCTTCACCTGAACTACCGTTTCCGGCACGGTGTCGACTGCAATTGCAGACAGCGCAATAACAAGGGCGAGCCCGCCGACGATCAGGCCCATCTGAAGATGCAATGGGATCAGGTGTGCGTTCATGTCTCTCTCCTCCAGTTCCACGGCGGCTCGTTCACCTTGAACGCCGCTCGGGTCTCGCGATCTCACGGAGAATTGTCAGCCCATGCACATGCACACCGCAAACGACCTTTTGTCATAGCTCGCATGCGTTTACGGAATGAACACAACGCCAAGAGTCTCCCTGCATCTAGTTCGTGGCTTCTGGGTAGCGGCTCGTCACCTGAGCTTTACCAGGGCAGCGGCGGAGTTGTTCGTGACGCAGTCGGCGGTCAGTCGTGAGATCAAGAAACTCGAAGAGCAGCTTGGCCAGCCGCTGTTCCATCGCGTGAACCGTACGTTGCAGCTTACGCAGGCTGGTGAGGAACTGTATCGAGCGGTGGACGAGGCGCTGGCGCTGATTGATGCAGCAACGGACCGTCTCGCCGGCGTTGAGCGATCATTGACCGTGACGACAACGATTCCACTGGCCTCGCTTTGGCTCGTACCCCGGTTACCACGATTCACGCAACGGCAGCCCGCAATCGACGTTCGGATTGTAGCCAGCAACGACGTGCTTGATCTCGTGCAGGCGCATATGGACATCGCCATCCGCTACGCAAGTCCCGGCGGGGCCGCTCCCCCTGGCAGGCCGCTGGTCGGCTACAGCACCTTTCCAGTCTGCACGCCGGCCCTCATGCGCGACCCGGCTCGCCCGCTACGAACCTTTGCCGATCTCGCGCAGCATGTACTGCTTGAATTTGAGACCACTGTACATGGCCGTCCCTGGTACGACTGGGAGCAGTGGTTCAGCGCGGTGAAGGTTGCCAAATTCAAGCCTGCCGGGCGGCAACGGTTTTCTCACTACGACCAAGTCGTCGAGGCGGCCATGGCCGGTAGCGGTGTCGCGATCGGGAAGCGACCACATCTGAATAGCAAGCTGCAGGCCGGCACGCTTTGCGCGCCCTTCGGTACGCACGGCGTGGCATCACTGGGCAGCTTCCACGTTGTTGTGGCGCCTTCTGCGACTGGCCGTGGCGCCGTCGGTGACGCATTCGTAGCGTGGCTGCGAAGTGAAGTGCGCCGTGATGAGCGGGCTATGGCCAAGAAGCGGGACTGAACGTCCGAGAACGGAACGAACCGGAAAGTATCATTGATGCAAACAGTCCGATTGCCTGCTCAGGGAAGGAGACGAAATGAACGATAGCATCCCGCAAACTCTTCGTCTGGGTGGCTGCCAATGCGGAGCGATTCGCTACGAATTGGCAGGTGACCCGCTCAAGCTCGTTATCTGCCATTGCCGCGAATGCCGAAAGCAGTCAGCCTCGGCATTCGGCATATCGGTGTTCGTCGCGCGCGAGCGCTTGCGACTAACGCGTGGCTCGCCAAAGTTCTGGATTCGCCCAACCGACAGCGGGCACGCACTGGAATGCGCCTTCTGTCCACACTGTGGATCGCGCTTGTGGCATCAGCGTGTTGGTGCCGCTGAAACCATCAGCGTCAAGGGCGGATCATTGGATGACGCGATCGATCTAAGAGCCGCCGTACACATCTGGACTTCGCGTATGCTGCCGGGAATCATCCTGCCAATTGACGCCACACAGTTCTCCGGCCAACCCTGACAGGACGGTGCCGATCGCCCCAGCACAGGCCACTCTCTGTCGTCGCCAACACGACGATGCGCCTGTTCTCCAGACGTCTGGTCAGTCCTGCTTGCCGCCGAACGGTTTGGACCTCACGCAGGCGGCGGCAAGCGCCGCCATCGCCTGACAAGTAGCCAGTTCGCACGCCTCGTTGCGAGCGACTCGGCGATCGGATCGGTGCGGGAGCACTCTCTCGCCGAGCCGTACAACCGAGCCATCAACGTTGTCAGCACAGCTCTCAGGTTTTCCAGACGGTAGCCGCGACTACATCGTTAAATCGCCCGGTACCGTCAGCTTCGATAGCTGGAATCGGCTCGGTCGAGTTTGCGCAGCAAGGCTGGCCAGGCGAGGCCGCCGCCTGCGCCGCGCGTCACCTGTTCCCATTGCGTCGGAGCACCGTCGATGATCTGTTGGCTGATGCGGCGAAGCGGTTGCCCGCCGCTCATCGCACGCACCTGAATCATGCAGGTGGTCTCGAAGAAATACATCGCCACGAAGGCTTCGGCCACCGAGCGGCCAACCGTCAACAGGCCGTGATTGCGCAACATGAGAAAACGCTTCTCTCCCAGGTCGCCGACCAGCCTCGGCTTTTCGTCTTCCTGTAGCGCGACGCCCTCGTAGTCATGGTAGGCCAGCGACGACAGCACGAAAATCGAGTGCTGCGACAAGGGCAGCACGCCATCCTGCTGTGCAGACACCGCGACGCCATTGATGCTGTGCACGTGCAGAACGCAGTTTGCATCCTCGCGAGCGGCATGCACGGCGCTGTGAATGGTGAAGCCCGCCGGATTGATTTCGTAAGGGCTGTCGACCACCTTGTTCCCTTGAAGATTGACCTTGACGAGACTGGACGCGGTGATCTCGCTGAACATCAAACCGTAGGGGTTGATCAGGAAATGATGTTCCGACCCTGGCAGGCGTGCCGAGACATGCGTGAAGATCAAGTCATCCCAGCCAAACATGGCGACGAGACGATAGCAAGCCGCAAGGTCAACGCGTTGCAGCCATTCTGCCTCGCTCACCTGCGATCGAATCTCCGATGTCTGATCGTTCATGGCTGGCTCCTTTCGTTGAAAGTACGCTAATATATAGACTGGTCTAGCTGGGAAGTCAAGATGGATGGCAAAGCGCAGCTCGGTAGTCGCGACAGAATGCTCGAGGCAGCAATCAGCCTGATGCGCGGCTCGGGTTTGACCGGCGCAGGAATCAACGAGATCGTCCGCGTCAGCGGTGCGCCAAAGGGGTCGGTCTATCACTTCTTTCCGCAAGGCAAGGCTCAGATCGCGAGCGAAGCGCTCACCGTCTATTCCAAGCGGGTGATGGCCTTCATCGATCAGGCGTTGGCGAGCGAGCGCCAGGAGGGCGCCAAAGTGAGTGCCCTGTTCAGGGCATTTGCCCGCCGCGTCGAAGAGGGCGATTTCCGCCAGAGTTGTGCCGTGGGCACCGTCACTCTCGATCTCGACGCGGATCTCCAGCAACTTCAAACCATTCTCGGCGACGCCTTTTCGCAATGGGCGGCTTTGATCGGCGAACACCTCGATCTCGGCGATGCGGTCCGCACCCGATCGTTTGCCGGATTGATTCTGACGTCCATCGAGGGCGCCTATGTGCGCTGCAGGGCGGAACGCTCGTCGCGAGCTTTCACCGAGGCCGGCGAATGGCTGGCGATACTTGCCGATCAGCAGAAGCTGAAGGCGATGCGACCGGCGTGAGCGGTCCTAGCGCTCAGTGCCAGATCGGCAGCGCGAAACAGGAGGCGTCGCGGCTTCATGGCCGGAACATCGGGAACGGGGTTTTCCAGCCGCGCCGCGTATCCGACACCTGCATGGCCAGTGAGGTGATGTCCACGCCCGATTGGCCGCCGTTGTAGAAGACCAGCAGATCCTCCAGGAAGGTCTGGCGGTCGGGCCACTTCTGCAGAAAGCGCGCCAGATCGGCGGCGAAGCGCGTGTCGGGCGACAGTTGCGGCAGCAGTTCAGCCAGTTCGTCGCGCTTGTCGGCCAGGCTGCCAGCCGTGGACGCGGCCATCTTTCGCGCCTTCTCCGGAGTTACGCCACGCGCGATGTGACGGTCGCCGAACTCGTGGTGCAATTCGCTCATTTCCCACAGCAGCGCGCCCGCCCGACCCAGTGCCGCCGCGTCATCGGCCCCTGCCTGGAACGGCAGTGCAAGCAGGCCAGCGACAACGCCGAAGACACGCCAGAAACGGCCAACGCCATGCATGCCCTCTCCTTTCATGGCGGGGTGGCGCCGGTTTCGACCCAGCGTCCCTGCACGCGTCGCTGCCAGTCTCGTCCATCCCGACTCCGCCAGGTGCCGCCGGTAGCGCAGCAGCCGCCGGCGCCCAACGCCTGACGGCCGAGCTCGACGCGGATGTAGTCGGAATCGGCAGTGACATCCTGCCGCTGGCAAACGCTCAGCATCGGGTAGAAATCCGTCGTCAGCACTCGCTCCCGCCGCCCATCCGGCAGCACCCGGAACACCTCGCAATCGTCCAGCGCCAGGTGTACCGGCAACCCTTGCACTTCGGCGCGGAAATGTTGCGCCGTGTCCGGTGGTGGCTCAGCCTGGCATCCGCCGAGAAGCAGCAGCAGACTACAGCTTCGCCACCAGCGCATCGAGGATGTCTGCATTCATCTATCCTTCGGGCGGTGGCAGACAGTCTCGCCGGAACGGCAGGCGCTCGGCCACTTCGACCCGGTAGTCGGCAACCGCCTCGCCCTGAAGCTGCAGATGGCGACCGATCAGTTCGCGCATCGTCGCGTCGCCAATCCAGTGCGCAGAACACACGGCGGTCGGCGTAAAGCCACGCGCAAGCTTGTGCTCGCCGCCGGCGCCGGGCTCGAAGCGACGCAGGCCATGGCGCAGGCAATAGGCGATTCCCTGGTAGAAACAGAGCTCGAAATGCAGACTGTGGAAGTTGCCGAGGCAGCCCCAGTAACGCCCGTAGAGCACGTCGTCGCTGCGGAAACAAAGCGCGACGGCGACCGGAATGGCGCCATCGCGGGCAATGAAAGCGACCATTCGGCGACCCAGGGCGGCCGCCAGATCGGCGAAGCAGGCGGCGGAAAAAACCGCGTGATTGTTGAACTTGGCAAAGGTGGCGGCGTAGAGAGCGTGCAGCAGCGGCCATTCGGCAGGGTCGATCTCGTCTCCATGCCGCGTCTCAAGGCGCAGGCCGCTGCTCTCGACGCGCCGCCGCTCGGCCTTCACCTTGCGCCGCTTGGCGGCGCTGAAAGTCGCCAGATAGCCGTCGAAATCGCCGCAGCCCGGATCGATCCAGTGAAACTGCACGTCGTGGCTGATCAGCAAACCATCACCTTGCAGCAGCGTCGCTTCGTTTTCGGTCGGCAGCGCCACATGCCACGACGACGTGCCCAGGCGATCGGCGAGTGTTCTCGCGCCGTCGACGAGAGCCTGCCGGATGCCGGCCGCCGCGGGTCCATCGGCGACGAGGAGGCGAGGTCCGGCTACCGGTGTGTGTGGCAGGCAGGTCATCAATTTCGGGTAGTACTCGCGGCCGAGCTGGCGATACGCCGCTGCCCATGACCAGTCGTAGATGAAGTCGCCGTGCGAATGGCTCTTGACATACAGCGGTAGCAGGCCGACGACCCGACCCAGTTCGTCGCTCGCCACGAGATGCCTGGCCCCCCAACCCCAGGCGTCGGCGGCAGCGCCGTGGCGCTCGATGATCGCCAGGAAGTCCGCATTGAGGAAAGGATGGCCCGCCGGGCATAGGCGTACCCACACCTCGCGCGGTATGGCGCTGGCCGCCGTGGCGGTACGGATCGAAAGGCGCAACGGCAAGTTCGTCCCGATCGATTCCTGTCGGCAATCCTCGGTCGCTAGGTGCGATCCCCGAGTAGCGCGTCGAGAACGAACGGCAGGATGCCACCCGCCCGGTAATACCTGACTTCGATCGGCGTGTCGATTCTGCACAGCACCGGGCGCTCGACACGCTGTCCGTCCGTCCGCTCGATCACCAGGGTGAGCTTCTGCATCGGCAGCATGCCGGGCCCGAGGCCAAGGATGTCGAAGGTCTCGTCGCCGCGCAGCGCGAGCGAGACCGCCGAGTCGTCACCGATGAACTGCAGTGGCAGCACACCCATGCCGACCAGGTTGCCGCGGTGGATGCGTTCGTAGCTGCGCGCGATCACCGCACGCACCCCGAGCAGGCGCGTTCCCTTGGCCGCCCAGTCGCGCGACGAGCCGGTTCCGTACTCTTCGCCGGCGATGACGATGGTCGGCGTTCCCCGCTGCACGTAGGTCATCGCCGCGGCGAAGACCGTCGTCTGCTGGCCGTCGAGCAGCGTATAGCCGCCTTCCGGGCGGCGCCCGTCGGCATCTGCCGGCAACATCAGGTTGCGGATGCGCACATTGGCGAAGGTGCCGCGCATCATCACCTCGTGGTGGCCGCGGCGCGCGCCGTAGGAGTTGAAGTCGGCGCGCGCGACCCCCTGTTCCTTCAACCAGGCGCCGGCCGGCGTCGCTTCACCGAAGGAACCGGCCGGCGAGATGTGATCGGTCGTCACCGAGTCGCCGAGCAGCAGCAGCGCGCGCGCGCCGCGAATGTCCCCAGCGGCCTGTTCGGCGAGTTCGAAGAACGGCGGCCGGGCGATATAGGTCGATGGCGGCCAGTCGTACGCCTCGCCGACCGGTGCGGGAATGGCTTTCCACAGATCCTGGTCGACGGTGACGTCGGCGTAGCGGCGGCGGAAGGTCTCCGGGTCGAGCGCGAACGGCAGGACGGCGTCGATTTCCTCGGACGTCGGCCAAACGTCGCGCAGGTAGACCGGCTGGCCGTCGCTGCCGACCCCGAGCGGCTCGCTGTCGAGGTCGATGTTGACGCGGCCGGCGATCGCAAAGGCAATCACCAGCGGCGGCGAGGCCAGGTAATTGGCGCGCAGATTGGGATGGATGCGGGCTTCGAAGTTGCGATTCCCCGAGAGCACCGCGGCCGCGACCAACTGGTGGTCGGCGATCGCCTGATTGAACGCCGGATCGAGGTCGCCGGCGTTGCCGATGCAGGTCGTACAGCCGTAGCCGGCGAGCGCGAAGCCGAGTTCGGCGAGCGGCGCCAGCAGACCAGCCGTCTGCAGATAATCGGTCACCACGCGCGAGCCGGGAGCCAGCGACGTCTTGATGTGCGGTCGCACCCGCAGGCCTCTGGCCACCGCCTTGCTGGCGAGCAGACCGGCCGCGATCATCACCGCCGGATTGCTGGTGTTGGTGCACGAGGTGATCGCCGCGATCAGCACGTCGCCATGCCCGAGAGCAACTCCCGGCAGACCGGTAGCGTAGCGCTCGGCCAGACTCGCCGCCGGGCGAGCGAAACCATCAGCCGACTCGGGCGCGCTGAGCAGGTCATTGAAGCGGCTCGCCATCTCGGGCAGGGCGATGCGGTCCTGCGGTCGCTTCGGCCCTGCCAGCGAGGGAACGATGCTCGACAGGTCGAGGCGGACGCTGCGCGAGTAGTCGATCTGGCCGGCGCGCGGGATGCCGAACATTCCCTGGGCACGAAAATACGCCTCGAACAGCACGCAGTCGTCTTCGCTGCGGCCGGTCGAGCGCATGTAGCTGACCGTCTTCTCGTCCACCGGGAAGAAGCCCATCGTCGCCCCGTACTCGGGGGCCATATTGGCGAGCGTCGCGCGGTCGGTCACCGACAGCGTCGTCGCACCGTCGCCAAAGTACTCGACAAAGGTGCCGACGACTTTCTCGCGGCGCAGCAACTCGGTCACCGTCAATACCAGATCGGTGGCGGTGACTCCCTCGCGCAGGCGGCCGGTGAGTTCGACGCCGACGACATCCGGCGTCAGGAAGTACACCGGCTGACCAAGCATCGCCGCCTCGGCCTCGATGCCGCCGACGCCCCAACCGACGACGCCGAGGGCGTTGATCATCGTCGTGTGCGAGTCGGTGCCGACCAGGGTGTCGGGATAGCAAAGTCTGCCGCTGGCCGTTTGTTGCTGGCGCACGCCGCTGAACAGATGCTCGAGATTGACCTGATGGACGATACCGACGCCAGGCGGCACGACCCGGAAGGTGTCGAAAGCCTGCATGCCCCACTTCATGAACTGGTAGCGCTCGAAGTTTCGCTCGAACTCGCGCGCCATGTTCTGCTGCAGCGCTTGCGGCGTGCCGTAGTAATCGACCTGCACCGAATGATCGACGACCAGGTCGACCGGCACGAGCGGCTCGATGCGTCGCGGGTCCAGCCCGCGCGCCTGCGCCACATGTCGCATCGCCGCGAGATCGCAGAGCAGCGGCACGCCGGTGAAATCCTGCAGGACGACGCGCGCGACGACGAAAGGAATCTCGTCCTTACGCGGCGCCCGCGGCCGCCACTCGGCGAGTTCGAGGACGTGCCGTTCGCTGACACGCTGACCGTCACAGTGCCGCAGCAGGGCTTCGAGGACGATGCGCAGCGACACCGGCAGCCTGGCGACGGCGGCGATATCGGCGGCCGCCAGCGCCGGCAAGGAATAGAAGAGGACCTCCGGCTGACCGGGAGGGGTAAAGCGGGACAGCGTATTGAACGGCGAACACAGCATCGAAGGTCTCCCCACAGGCACGCGCGGCGCGCAGGCACTCAACAACTGACATCACGCCACCGCGCTCGTTCCCCGCGCCGCTCACCCCCGACCACCGGCCGCTGCGCGTGCTCCGGGACCACTGGCCACCGTCTTCGCCGACCGGCGCGGCGCGCCTGCGCCCAGGCCCACCGGGTCGGCCCTTCGCCCGGCGCGCTCCAGCCGCGCGTCGACCGCCTCGCCACCTTTCTTGTCGCCCCCGGGGGCGTGGGTTACGATGATTGCCCCGCATGACCCGGAATTCCGCAATGGAAGCGCAACAATTCCAGGCGCTCGTCGCCCGCGTCGAACGGTTGGCCGAAGCCGACCCCAAGGGCTACGTGCTGCGCGTCTTCGCTATCGCCGCGCTGGGCTTCGTCATCCTCGGCCTCGTGATCGCCATGGCAATGCTCAACGTCGCGCTGATCGGTGGCGTCGTGCTGCTGGTCGTCTTCACCGGCGGCAAGGCCCTGCTCTTCTTCGCCAAACTCGGCAAGCTCGTCATCGTCCTCGCGATCCCCGTCTGGTTGATGTTGCGCACCACCTGGACGCTGGTCTTCGCGCGCTTTCCGCGGCCCGAGGGGCGCGCGATCCGGCGCGACGAGGCGGCGGCATTGTTCGCCCGCCTCGACGCGATGCGCGAGCGGACCGGCGGCCCTCGCGTGCATCGCGTGCTGCTCACCGACGAACTCAACGCCGCCATCGTCCAGCGTCCGCGCCTGGGCCTCCTGGGCTGGCAGGAAAATACCTTGATCCTCGGCCTGCGCCTCCTGCAGGCACTTTCCGAGGACGAGGCGATGGCGGTGGTGGCGCACGAATACGGCCACCTGGCTGGCCACCATGGCCGCTTCGCCGCCTTCATCTACCGCCTCCGCAACGCCTGGGGCCGCCTGCAGGCGATGTCGCAGCAATGGAACGACTGGGGTTCGCGGCTGATCGCCCGACTCTTCCGCTGGTACGCGCCGCGCTTCAACGCCTACACCTTCGCGCTGGCGCGGCAGCACGAATACCTGGCCGACCGCACCTCGGTCGAACTCGTCGGCGCCGGAGCGGCGGCCGACGCGCTGATGCGCACCGGCATTGCGGCGCGCTACGAGTCGGAGGGCTTCTGGCCGGCCATCCAGCGCCGCATCGCGGCCGAGGCCGAGCCGCCCGCGGGCCGCGGGCTGATGTGGCGGCAGAGCCAGCGCGAGGCGCTTGACGCCGACGCGCGACAACGCTACCTGGATGCCGCACGCCGCGAGGCAACCGATCCCTTCGACACCCACCCGGCGCTCGTCGACCGCCTCGCCGCCATCGGCGCCGCAGCCGACGGGCAGGCCGCCGAGCGCCTGGCGCCGCCCGCCGTCTCGGCCGCCGAGTCCTGGTTCGGAACGCAGTTGCCGGCGCTGTCGGCCGAGTTCGACCGGCGCTGGCGCGACGAAGTCGCCGATCAGTGGAAGGAACGCCACGAGCACCTGCGGCGACAGGCGGCGCGCGTTGCCGATTTGGCGACACGGACTGAACTCAGCGACGATGAACGCTGGGACTACCTCTGCGCGGTCGAGGAGACCGACCCCGACCGCGACTTGATGCCGCTCCTCGAAGGCTTGCTCGCGGCGGCGCCCGCGCACCTGCCGGCGCTGTTCCGGCGCGGCCGCCTGCGCCTCGATCGCGGCGACGAAGCCGGCATCGGCGACCTCGAACGTGTAATCGCCGCCGACCCCTCGGCTACCCTCCCTGGCTGCGACATCGCCTGGCAGTTCTATCGCCGCCGTGGCACCGACGGCGACGCCGCACAGGCTGAGGCCTGGCAGAAGCGCTGGATGGAACGTTCGACCTACGAGAACACGGTGAACGCCGAGTTGTCGCAACTGCCGGCCGACGCCACGCTGGCGCCGCACGACCTGCCCGAAGATCGGCTCGACATCGTGCGCCACATCGTAGCGGGCAACGCCACGCACATCCGTCGCGCCTACCTGCTGCGCCGCATCCTGACGAGTAATCCGGCCTGCCACGACTACGTGATCTGCATCGAAACCGCGCGTTTCACGCTCGGCAACAAGGGGCCGGCCGTCGTCAAGCGCCTCGCCGCACTCGAATGGCCGATGCACGTGTTCATCGTTCAACTCGGCGGCGAACCGTTCAAGCGTTTCCGCAAGACGATCGACAAACAGAAGATCGCGCCCATCTACGCGTTGTGAGGTACGCCTGTTTGTAAGAGTGAGCGTCACGGCTTGGACTGGGCGAGACGCGCCTGTTTGCAGATTGTCAATTGATTTGACAATCTGCAAACACCCCCATCTAAGCTGAGCGCATGATTCCCCGTCCTGCGACGCGGCGCCTCATCGAACTGGCCGGCTACCATCCCATCGTCGCCATTACCGGGCCGCGTCAGTCCGGCGGGACCACGCTGGCGCGTGCGATGTTTCCGCAGAAACCTTACGCCAGCCTCGACGACGCCGACGTGCGCGCACTCGCCACCGCCGACGCGCGTGGCTTTCTCGCCCAGTAACCCGACGGCGCCGTGATTGACGAAGCCCAGCGTGACCTCGACCACTTTCACCGCGTCGTGCTCATGTGCGGCGCGCGCAGTGGCCAACTGCTCAACCTCTCCGCGCTAGCCGCCGACTGCGGCATCACGCACAACACCGCCCATGCCTGGATCGGCGTGCTGGCAGCGAGCTACATCGCGACGCGGCTCACACCCTTTCATCGAAATTTCGGCAAGCGTCTGAGCAAGACGCTAAAACTTTACCTCCTCGATCCGGGTCTGGCCGCCTGGCTAGCAGGTGTGCGCAGCGCCCCGGAGTTGGTGGTCGGCAGCCTGCGCGGGCCGCTCTTCGAAACCTGGGTGGTGAGCGCATTCCTCAAGCGTCGGCGCAACGGGCTGCGCCCGGAGGAGCTTCACTTCTGGCGCTATTCAGCCGGCAACGAGGTCGATCTGCTGATCACGCGCGGCGAGGAAGTCGTCGCTGCCATCGAATGCAAGTCCGGGCGCACCGTCGCGGGAGACTGGTTCGCGCCGCCGGAACGTTTTGCCGCCCTGGCTGGCTCGCCGCGTCGCCTGCTCATTTACGGCGGGGACGCTGACCAGCCGCGCAAGGGCGTTCCCGTGTTCGGTTGGCGCGCCATCGGCCGCGCCATGGGTCTCGCGTTCGCCTGATCCTCCGGTCGCCACCCAACCAAGGAGACCCTCATGGCAGCCAAGAGTGTGCTCCCGAGGTCCGGGCAGCCGGCGGCACCTATGCGGAGATTCGGGTCGACCAGGCACATACGGACGGCAATCTGGTCACCGCACCCGCCTGGCCGGCACACCCTGCCTGGCTGGCAAAATTCCTGCAGGTGCTGGGAACGCGCATCGATCCCTGAGTCGATCTGGCGGCCAGCGCCTGGCAGCACTGGCCGATGTCGCCGACGCGAGGCCGGGTGACCAGATCAGACGCGGAACCGGCTCGTGACGTTGTCGAGGCTCCTGGAGAGTTGCTCCAGGCTGCGCACGTCGGCGGCAATTGCCGCCAGCGCATGGCGGTTCTGGTCGGCCATTTGTGCCACCTGTTCGACGTTCTGGGCGATCGTCGTGCTCGCAGCGCGCTGCTCCTCGACTGCCAGGGTGATCTCGCTGACCTCACCCGCGACGCCGCCGAGGTTCTCGCGCACCAGCGACATGGCCGCATACGCCTTCTCGGCTTGCGTCACGCTCTGGCCAACCGCGGTCAGGCTTTGCTCCATACCCTGCACCGCCTCCGCCGAGCGACTGCCGATGGCTTCGATCATCTGCGAGATTTCCCGCGTGGAGTTGGCGGTGCGCTCGGCAAGCTTGCGGACTTCGTCGGCAACCACCGCGAAGCCGCGCCCCTGCTCGCCGGCTCGCGCCGCCTCGATCGCGGCGTTGAGCGCCAGGAGATTGGTCTGTTCGGCGATTTCCCGAATCGTGTCGACGATCGCGGTGATGCGCCGGGACTCCTCACCCAGCGCACCGATGACCCGGCTCGCCACATTCACGGAAGCCGCCACGCGGCCGATTTCTTCGGTGACCGCATGCACTTCCCTGCCGCCATTGTCCGCCAGCCTGCCCGCCTCGGTGGTGTGGGCGCTGACCTTGCGCGCGTAGTCCGCCACCTGGGTGATGCTCACCGCCATCTCTTCGACCGACGCCGACATCGAGGTCGCCGTGTCGCTCTGGGTCTGCGAGCTGTCGACGACGACGCGAGCCTGGCTGTTCAGGCTCTCGGCAGCAGTCAGAACGGCATGCGAGTTCTCGCGAATCGAGGCCACCGTCGCCCGCAGGCTTTGCTGCATGCCGCCGATACTGGCAAGCAGGCTGCTCTGGTCGTTTGGCCTGACCTGCAAACCCTGCGTCAGGTCGCCCGCGGCGATCTGCGCAGCCATCTCTCCCGCATAGGCCGGTTCGCCGCCGAGGAGCTTCATCAGAATCCGCAACAACCACAGATGCGACAGAACCACGAAAACCAGCGCCAGGGCGCCGACGCCAAGGCTGGAGCGCAACATCCAGGTGCGCGTCTGCTGCTGCGCGGCGTCACTCCTTTCGCCCACTATCGCGAGTTCGCCGGCGAGGCTCTCGAGCTCTTTCGTCACCTTCTCGGCGGCAGCGTCGAAGCCATCGTCAGCCCTCATGATCGCGTTGCCGGCCTCGCGGCCCTGCCCGACATAGGCTTTCACCATGCGCTCGCCGGTGTCGTAGAGGCGCTTGACCGCCACGTTCAGCTCGTTGATGGCAGCCTGCCTGGCGGGCCACAGCCCGGCCAGGCGCTCCAACTGCGACAAGGCTTTCTCGCGTTGCGCCGTGGCCTGGGAGAAGTCGGCTTCGCCGACGACCGCCGCGTCGGTCAGGAACTGCTGGATCTGCACGACATGGAAGCGCGTGTCCTTGAAGGCCCGAATACTCTGTTCGACGCGCGACGCTTCCTCCGCGGCGGCAGCGAGCGAGGCGTTGCTGTTCCAGACGATGAGATTGCCGAGCAGTAACAGCGCGCAGAGAATCGACGCCGAGAGGGCAACCAGTCGCCTGATCGACAGTTTGAGCATGATGGCATTCCTGTTGATATTTTTGGAGGGCATCTCGGGCAGCAGCCATCTGGGATAACGGCAAAGCCCGGGCAGACTTGAGGCCTCTGGTCCGACACCCCGGCAACGGTGCGTCGACCGTGACACCCACCACCGACATCGAACAGCGATTGACGGCAGGCGCCAGAAGCCCGGATACTGCCGCGGCCGGCGCCCGAGTTTATCACCATGGCACCGCCATGGCTATCGACGAGCAGCGCCGGGGAAACCCCGGGTACACGGAGCGAGGGAGAGAATGGGACAGGCGGAACTGACGCTGGGCGATGCGTCGCTGATCACGGTCACCTTCCTGTTTACCGACATCGAAGGATCGACCAGCCTTTGGGAGCGCGAGTCCGAGGCGATGCGCACCGCTTTGCAGCGCCACAATGCACTGCTCTTCGCCGCGATCGAAGCTCACCGCGGCTGCGTCTTCAAGACCGTCGGCGATGCGTTCTGCGCCACTTTCGACGATGCCGCCGACGCGCTCGGTGCCGCCTGCCAGATCCAGACCAGCCTGGGTGCCGAGAAGTGGCCGACGCGTGCGCCGTTGCGCGTGCGCGCCGCCCTGCATACCGGCCCCGCGTACCTCTGCGAAGGCGACTACTTCGGCACGACGGTCAACCGCTGCGCCCGCCTGCTGGCGGTGACGCGCGGCGGCCAGACCTTGCTCAGTTCGGCCACCGAGGCGCTGCTTCGCACCACCCTGCCCGCCGGCACCAGCCTGCGCGACACCGGTATGCTGCGCCTGCGCGATCTGCCGCATCCGGTGCATGTCTTTCAGTTGATGCATCCCGGCCTGTCCTCCGGCCTGCTCGAACTGGGCGACACCTCCGGCGGCAACAAGCTGGAGGCAGAGCCGGTGGCGCGTTTCCGGCCGATCGACCTCTACGAGGTTCCCACCCTGCCGGCGGTCGTCCTGCAGGCGCTGCGAGTGATGCAGGACGCCGGCAGCAACGCCCGGGCAGTGGAGCGCGTGATCGTCAACGACCTCGCGCTCTCGGCCAAGCTCCTGCGTGTCGCCAACTCGGCGTTCTTCGGTTTCTCGCGCCGCGTCAGCACCATCGCCGACGCCGTACGCGTGCTTGGCTTCACCAACGTGCAGGGGATGATCATCTCGGTTGCCGCGTTCGACGTGTTCCGGACCGAACGGCTGAGCCTGGTCGACTTCTGGAAGCACTCGATCGCCACCGCAACGGCGGCGCGTTTCCTGGCCCCGCGGCTGCCCTGTCTGCCCGACGAAGCATTCATGGCCGGCCTCCTGCACGACATCGGCAAACTGATCTTCGCCGTCCAGGCGGAACCCGCCTACCAGCGCGTACTCGAGCTCCGGCGGGGATCCGCCATGAGCAGCCTCGACGCCGAGCGCACTCTCTTCGAGTTCACGCATGCGGAGGTTGGCGAAATGGTCGCCGAGCGCTGGGATCTGCCGGCGCGCTATGTCGCCGCCATCGCTCACCATCACGACCCGCTTGACGCTGGTAGCGAGCGCACGTTCTGTGCCCTGATCGGACTCGCCGATCAGGCGGCCTACGCGGCGCAGGCCGTCGATTACACGCCAACGGCAGGCGACAGCGAACTGAGCGCCCTGCTCGACACGCTCGGTCTCGGCCCGCAGCAATGGGACGATTGCCTGCACCACCTCCAGGAGGCCAGGCCGGCGATCGAAGCCTTCGTCGGCGCGATCCAATGACATACGCCGCCGAACGTGCCACGACATACCTCTTGCTTGCCCGGCGAAAGTCGCTATAATGCGCACCTTTCCAGCCGCGAGAAGATTCATCCACGCTGGCCCGGAAGCAAGGAGTGGTAGTTCAGTTGGTTAGAATACCGGCCTGTCACGCCGGGGGTCGCGGGTTCGAGTCCCGTCCACTCCGCCAGGATCATGCGCAAAGCCCAGTCAACGACTGGGCTTTGCGTTTTCCGGGCCGGCTTTCCGCATGGCTCAGCCAGGCCTCGCGCGACAAAGGTGGAGCCGCTCCACGCATCGGTGCGCGCCCGCACTTGGCCGGGCGTCGGCTGGCCGTGCGAAAGCCCCCCACCTTCTTCGCCTGTTTGTTCTATAATCATCGGCTTCCAGTCTGCACCATCTGCCCAGGCGATCCCACGCTATCGGGATGAACTGGCGCCCGCCCGACCACGAGAACAGGAACTACGAATGACGCCACGACTCGCGTTCGCAATTGCTTTTTCTCTTGCCTGCGGTGCCGCTGCTTCTGACGAAGCCACTGGCCAAGGCTTTACTCCGCTGCTGCAACCGCCCCCCGGTCGCAACGGCGCGTCGGGCAGCGCCGCCGACCCGGCGCTGCAGATCGGCACGGCCGGCGCTCTGCCGGTCATCGAACTCGTTGCACCCAGCGCGCTGCCCGAGCCGATCGACCTCACGTCCGAACCCGAGGAACTGTACCAGCGCCTGCGCCAGGGCTTCGCGATGCCGAACATCAACAACGCGCTGGTCCTCCATCATCAGCAGTGGTACCTGAACCACCCGGAGTCGCTGCGCCGCATGGTCGAGCGCAGCAGCCGCTACCTGCACCATATCGTCGAAGAAATCGAGAAGCGCGGCATGCCGATGGAGCTGGCCCTGCTACCGATGGTCGAGAGCGCCTACAACCCGACGGCGTACTCGCGCAGTCATGCGTCCGGCCTGTGGCAGTTCGTTCCGGCGACAGGCAAGCAGTACAAACTCGAGCAGAACTGGTGGGCCGACGGACGACGCGACATCGTCGCCTCGACGGCTGCCGCACTCGAATACCTGCAGTACATCTATGAACTGCACGGCGACTGGCATCTGGCGCTCGCCTCGTACAACTGGGGTGAGGGCGCTGTCGGGCGAGCCATCAGCAAGAACGCCGCCCAGGGCTTGCCGTGCGACTACCTCAGCCTGAAGATGCCCGAGGAGACGCGCCAGTACGTACCCAAGCTGCAGGCGTTGAAAAACATCTTCAGCAATCCGAACATCCTCGCCAACCTCAATCTTCGCGGCGTCCCCAACCGCCCGTATTTTGCGACCGTTACCAACACCGCGAACATCGACGTCAAGTTGGCGGCCGAGCTTGCCGGAATGCCGTTGAAGGAATTCGTGGCGCTGAACCCGGCGCACAACCGTCCGGTGATCAAGTCGGAAACTCCGATGGTAATCCCGGCTGACCGGGTGGATACCTTCATCAGCAACCTCGAGGCCCACGAGGGAAGCGAGAAGCCTCTCTCCTCCTGGCAGCCCTACACGCTGCGTGCCGGCGAGAAGCTCGAAGAGGTCGCGCCGCGCTTCGGCATGACGCTGGCGAACCTCAGGGCGGTCAACGGCATCAATGGCCGGATCAGGGTTTCCGCCGGACAGACCTTGCTGGTTGCCGCACAGGAAGGCGCGGAAGTCGCCGACCTGGCCGCGCTGCCTGAACAGCCGCTCGCTGCCGAAACGCAGCGCATCGCCGAAACGGCGCCTCGCCTGCCGAAGGTCGAGCCGACGCCGGTCGTGACGACTCGCACGCACACCGTGGCGAAGGGGGAAACCCTGCCCGGGCTGGCGCAGCGCTATGGCATGACCCTCGCCGAACTGAAACAAATGAACAAGTTGCGCGCCGACCGTCTTGCCCCGGGCCTGCGGCTGACCGTCGTGGTCGCTGACCCCGCCGGCAAGGCGCCAGCCAGCAGCCAACGCACCGCACTGGCTGAGGTCGACAGCAAGACTGCCGCACGCACCGAGCCGGCCACAGTGGCTACCACGCGCACGCATACTGTCGCCAAGGGCGAAACCCTGCGCGTGATCGCCCAGCGCTATGACATGACGCTCGCCGAGCTGAAACAGATCAACAAGCTGCGCGCCGATCAGGTCAACGCGGGAACGCGGCTGGCCGTGGCCGCACCCGAAGCAGGTAGCAAGCCGACGGCGGCCGTCCAACGCACGACGCTGGCTGAAGTCGACAACAAAGCTGCCGCACCCCGTGCAGAGCCGGCCTCTGCCACGCGCATGCACACCGTGGCGAAGGGCGAGACTCTGTTCAGTGTCGCCCAGCGCTATGGCATGAGTATGAGCGAACTGAAGCAGGTCAACAGATTGCGTGTGGACCAAATCAACGCGGGAACCCGACTGGCTGTCGCGGCGCCCGAGCCTGCCAGCAAGCCAGCCTCCCCTGCCAGGAATCGCACCGACGTCGCCGAGCTCGAGAGCAGGCAAGGCAAGGCCGCCACCGAGAGCCGCCAGAGCCTGGCCAAGAGCGACGCGAAGGCCGAGGCAAAGCCTGGAAAGAAGGGCGAAGCCCTGGTTGAGCAGAACCGGCAAGCCGCCAGGAAACCAGCAAAGCTCGCCCAATACACGATCCGCCGCGGCGACACGCTGGTCTCGATCGCCAAGCAGTTCAAGGTCGAAAAAGACGATCTTCTGCGCTGGAACCGCCTTCAACCCAATGACATCAAGGCGGGGCAGACGCTCACCATCCAGCTGGTGCAGAACACGTTCTGACGCGGCGAAGCGCCGGCGCCAGTACGGCACGCCGCGTTGGCGCCGCCAGGGAGCCGGGGGCCTCCTCGCATGGCATCCGCCGCAGGTGTGGGGCGGTACCCCGGCGCCGCATTGGCGGACCAGCAAGCCTACCGGTAGAGATGACAGCGGACCGTATGCGTCGCGGTCAGCGTGCTCGTCTCGGGGTAGCGCTCGCGGCATGCCGCGCTGGCTTGCCGGCAACGCGGATGAAAATGACAACCGGCCGGCGGATTGGCTGGTGAAGGAATCTCGCCCGGCAAGCGGATGTAGTCTGGCCGCGCGTCGAGACGCGGGCTCGGTACGGCCGACAACAGCGCCTGCGTGTAGGGGTGACTCGGCGACCGCAGAACCTCATCGACCGTACCACGCTCGACGATGCGGCCAAGATACATCACCGCCACCGCGTGTGCCAGGTGGTCGACAACCGCGAAGTTGTGCGTGATGAACAGGTAGGCCAGACCGAGATCGGCCTGCAGCGTGGCGAGCAGATTGAGTATCTGCGCCTGCACCGAAACGTCGAGAGCCGACGTCGGTTCGTCGCAGATCACCAGATCCGGTTGCACCGCCAGGGCGCGCGCAATCGCAATCCGCTGCCGCTGACCGCCCGAGAATTCGTGCGGATAGCGCCCGGCGGCGGCCACATCGAGCCCGACCTGCCGCAGCACGGCAGCGATTGCTGCCGCCCTGCCCTCGCCTTGGGGATCGACGCCGAGCGCCTGCATCCCCTCGCCAATGATTTCGCCGACCGACATGCGCGGGTTGAGCGAAGCGAAAGGATCCTGGAAGATCATCTGCATGCGGCGGCGCAGCGGCCGCTGCGCGCTGCGCGACAGGCCGCCGAGTTCCTGACCGAGCAGGCGCACGCTGCCGGCGCTGGCCATGATGAGTTGCAGGATCGCCTTGCCGACCGTCGTCTTGCCGCAGCCCGACTCGCCGACCAGCGCCAGTGTCCGGCCACGCGCCAGTTCAAGCGAAACCCCGTCCACCGCCCGCACGTGCCCGACGGTCCGTTGCAGGATCCCGCGGCGGATCGGGAAGTACACGCGCAGATCGTCGACAGCGAGCAGCGCCGGCTCGCCCATCGGCTGCACGGCAACGGCATCTGCGCCGCCAACAGCGGTTCCGGATACACCGCCGCTTCCTGCCCCGGCACCCTGTCCGTCGTCGAGATGACAGCGCACGCGATGCCCGACCGCCACCTGCCGCCATTGCGGCGACTGCTGCCGACAGCGATCCCAGGCGTGCGGACAGCGCGCCGCGAAGCGACAGCCGCCGGGCATCTCCGACAGCGACGGCACCTGCCCCGGAATCGTCTCCAGCCGACCGCGACGCTGGGCGAGATTCGGCAGGGCGGCAAACAGCTTCTGCGTATAGGGATGACGTGGCGAGGAAAAGAACGCGGCGCGTGGCGCTTCCTCGACGATCTCGCCCGCGTACATGACGCCGACACGCGTCGCCATTTGCGCGACGACGCCGAGGTCGTGCGTGATCAACAGCATGCCCATCGCCCGCTCGGCCTGCAGGCGGCGCAGCAACTCGAGAATCTGCGCCTGAATGGTGACGTCGAGCGCCGTCGTCGGCTCGTCGGCGATCAGCAGGCTCGGATTGCCGGCGAGCGCGACGGCGATCATCACCCGCTGCTTCATGCCGCCGGAGAGCTGGAAGGGGTACTCGCCGAGGCGACGTTCTGGATCGGCAATGCCGACCGCCATCAGCAGCTCGAGCGCGCGCGCGCGCGCCGCCTGCCCGGCCAGCCCGAGATGGCGCTCGAGTACCTCGCTCAACTGGTGACCGACGGTGAGCACCGGATTGAGGCTTGTCGCCGGTTCCTGGAAGATCATCGCCATGCCGCCGCCGCGCACGCCGCGCATCTCGGCTTCCGGCAAGCGCAGCAGATCACGCCCGGCGAAACGCATCTGGCCGCCGACGATCCGTCCGGCAGCCGGCAGCAGGCGCAGCAGGCCGAGCGCCGTCGCCGACTTGCCACAGCCTGATTCCCCGAGCAAGGCCAGCGTCTCGCCGGCGGCAACGCTGAACGACACGCCATCGACGGCGGTCAGCAGCGAGCGACCGCTCGCGAAGGCGAGGCGCAGATCGTCTACGGCGAGCAGGATCTCGTTGCGCGTTCCACCCACGTCGACTTTCTCGTTCATGCCGCCCCCGCAAGGCGCGGATCGAAGGCGTCGCGCACGGCGTCGGCGAGCAGGTTCGCGGCGAGCACCAGTGTGAACATGAAGACGAAAGCGGCGGCCAGCGACCACCAGACCATCGGCTCGCGGGCCAGCTCCATGCGCGCATTGTTGATCATCGTGCCGAAGCTGATCATCGTCGGATCGACGCCGATGCCGACATAGGAGAGCACTGCTTCGGCGAGCACCAGGCTCGAGAAGTCCATGACCAGCGCAATGATCACGATGTGCATCAGGTTCGGCAGGATGTGGCGCGCGATGATGCGCAGGTCGGAGACGCCGAAGGCCTGCGCCGCCTGGATGTATTCGAGCTCGCGCAGCTTCAGCGTCTCGCCGCGCAACAACCGGCACAGGCCGGTCCAACTGGTGACGCCGAGTATGAAACAGAGCGCCAGCAAACGCAGGTCGGCGCGCTCGGCGGCGGTTTCGAACCACTGCGGATGCGTATCGATGAGCACCTGCATCATGAGCACCGCGGCGGCGATCAACAGGACCCCGGGGATCGAACTCAGCGTCGTATAGAGATACTGAATCACGTCATCGACCCAGCCGCGGAAGTAACCGGCGAGGACGCCGAGCAGGATCGACAGCGGCAGCATCACCAGCGTCGTCACCAGACCGATGACCAGTGCCGTGCGTACGCTCTTGAGAATCTGATAGAGCACGTCCTGGCCGACCTTGTCGGTTCCGAAAACGTGGTAATCGGCGGCGAGCATCGCCACCGGCAACAGGAGCAGCAGCAGCGCGGCCATCGCCGCGAGCACGGCGTTCCAGGCAAAATCGCACTCGTTGCGCCAGATTCGCCGCCACGCCGCGCGGTGCGAGCAGGCATGGGCGCGCGCCAGACCGGCCGCCGTCATCGCCGCCACAGCCCACCAGGCGACGACACCGAGTGCCAGCGCGGCGAGCAAGCGCTGCCCGACATCGGCATCGCGGCGCCACTCGTCGGCACCGAGGTGCGCGCCGCCGTGCTTCAGACGCGGATAATCGCGCGTCTGGCGAATCCGCCCATCGGCGTCGCGCACCTCGATCGCTTCCTTGGCGTAGGCGCGCGTCGCCAGCGGCTCGGAGTAGGTCTTCTCGGTGCGCGTGCGCAGCGGCGTCAGAAGCGCATCGAGGAGCGACAGCACCTCAATGGCGTAAGCCGTCGACGGCTGGCCGGCAACCGCCTGCCCTTCGCGGCTTTCCAGGCGCGGCCGGAAGTGGATGGAATCGAGCAGACCGACCGCGACGAAGACGACCAGCACCGTCGCCGAGGCCATCCCTGCCCGGCTCCGGCCGACCCGCCGCCAGGCAGCGCGCAGCAGTGGATTGCCGGTCGACAGCCAGCCGACCACGATCGCCGCGAGCACCAGCAGCCAGATCAGCAGGTCGGACCAAAGAATGACGGGAAGGAAAGTCATCAGTTGAAGCGAATCCGCGGGTCGACGAAGGTATAGGAGATGTCGGTCAGGATCAGGCCGACGATGTAGAGCACCGAGCCGATGAACACCATCGCGCGCACCACGGCAAAGTCCTGCGCGTTTATCGCGTCTATCGTGTAGCTGCCCAGCCCGGGAATGCCGAAGAACGACTCAGTGAGCAGAGAACCCATGAAAAGCAAGGGAATGACGACGACGACGCCGGTCAGGATCGGAATCATCGCGTTGCGCAGCACGTGACGGAACAACACGGTCACTTCCGACAACCCCTTGGCGCGCGCCGTGCGCACGTAGTCGCGGGAAATCTCCTCGATGAAGATCGTACGGTACCAGCGCGCCGAAGAACCGATGCCGGAGATGACGCCGATGGCCATCGGCAGGATGAGAAATTTCCAGGCATCGAGGCCGCCCCCGTAGCCCGAGATCGGCACCAGCTTCCAGATCTTGCTGATCAGATACTGGCCCCCGATGATGTAGAAAAGGCCCGAGATCGACATCATCGCGACGCACAGAACGACTCCCCAGAAGTCGAGATAGCTGGCGCGGAAGAAGGTCAGCAGCAAGGCGAACGAGACGGTCACCAGCAGACCAAGAACGAAGGTCGGCAGCGCGATGGCCAGCGATGGCCCCATGCGCGTTCGAATCTCCCTGGCGATGTCGCGGCCGTCCTCGGCGCGTCCGAAGTCGCCGGCAAACATGCGCGCCGACTTGTCGAAGAAGATGGTGTCGGTCAGCACGCCGACGCCGGCGGCCGATCCGTTGATGAACAGCGGCTTGTCGTAGCCACGTTCGGCTTTCCATTTGGCGATCGCTTCCGGCGTCACGCGCTTGACGCCGAGTTGCATGCGCGCCATGTCGTCAGGCGTATTCACAACGAAGAACAGCGCGAAAGTGATCAGGTTCACACCGATCAGGATCGGCAGCGCGTAGAGCAGGCGGCGAACGATGTAGGCGAGCATGGTCGGTGACTGAGCCTCAGGCCGTACCGCGTTCGCGGCGGCGATAACCGATCACCGCCGGCAGGAGCACGGCGACGAGAACGAGCGCCGCCGCCGCCAGCGGCCAGAGCACCGGTCGATTCCATTCCTGGCGCAAGCGCTGCCGCTGCGCCACGTCGAGGCGCTGGTACTTCAGGATGTTGTTGCCGACGTCGGTCGGCTTGCGGTTGTGCAGCCAGACATGGCCGAGCGTGTAGCTCTTCGGGTGAAAGCCGTAGATCCACGGTGCGTCATGCTGCAGCAGCGCGATCGACTGGCGGATGATGGCCAGCCGCTCGGCGCCGCGCGGCCCCTCGCTCTCCATGTTCTTCATGCGCTCGAAAAGGCGGTCGAACTCGGGATTGGCGTAGTTCGACGCATTCTCGCCGCTCTTGGCGACCTTGCCTTCGGATCCGGCGAGCAGGAACAGGAAGTTCTCCGGATCGGGATAGTCGGCATTCCAGCCCAGGTAGTAAAGCTGCACCGCGCCCTTGCGCACCTTCTCCTGAAAACGGTTGAAGTCGGTCGAACGGACGACGAGCTGAATGTCGAGCTTGGCAAACTGCCGCGTCAACCAGTCGAGCCGCGACTTGTCGCCCATGCCGCCGCTGGTCGTGTCGAGGTTGAGCACCAGCGGTTCGCCGCTCGTCGCGTTGCGGCCATCCGGCCAGCCCGCCTCGGCGAGCAGTTGCTTGGCGACGGCCAGCGGCTTGCGCTGCGCCCGCCCGTCGACCCAGTCGTAAACCACCGGGTTGCTGCCCGCCTCACCTTCGAGATAGCCGAAGATCCCCGGCGGCAGCGGGCTCGTCGCGGCGATGCCACGACCGTTCATGAAGATCGAGATGAACTCCTCCTGATCGATGACGATCGACAGCGCCTGACGCAGCTTGGTCGTCGACTCCGACAGGCCGCCGACGACCGGGTCGAGCATGTTGAAACCCATGTAGAAGATCGACGCACGCACGCTCGTCAACAGGCTGATTCCCTTCTCGCGCATCTCGTCACTCAACTGCACGTCACCGCCGACGCCGAGACGAACCGCCTGGTCGAAGCTATCCGAGGAAATCCCGGAAGCATCGTAATAGCCCTGCAGGAACTTGTTCCAGTAGGGAATGCTCTCCTTCTCGCGCGAGAAGACCGCCTTGTCGATGAACGGCAAGGGCTTGCCGCAGTCGGCGAGCAGCCCCGCCGCCTCGTCGCCCGGCTCGCCGGTGCAGGGATAGGTCTCGCCGTGGAAGTTCGGGTTGCGTTCGAGAACCATGCGGCTGTTCGGATTGTTGTGCGTCAACATGAACGGGCCGGTACCGACCGGATACCAGTCGAGCGTCAGGTTCTTCTCGGCCATTCCCGGCTGGCTGTAGAAGCGGTCAACCTCGCGCGGCACCGGTGCGAAGAAAGGCATCGCCAGCCAGTAGGCAAACTGCGGGTACTTGCCGCGCAGCGTGATGCGATAAGTGTAGCGATCGACGCGCGTGACGCCGGTCAGCGGAAAGCGATCGAGATCGAGCCAGGCGCCCGCCGGCAGCGCCTTCGCCTCCGCCTGCAGGGCAGCGCCGAGTTCGCGCAGTCCGACGATGCGCTCGGCCATCATGCTGAAGATCGGCGAATGCAGGCGCGGATGCGCGAGACGCTTGATCTCGTAGATGTAGTCGTCGGCAACGAGTTCGCGCGTTCCCGTCTTGGAAAAATCGGCAAGGGTCTCGATCGCGCGCAACTGCTCGCGGGAGAGGTCGCGATAGAGCGGCTCGCCGGCCGAGTCGGTGGCAAATGCCGGATGCGGCTGGTAGCGGATCCCCGGACGGATGCGGATCTCGTACACGCTGTGCGCAATCTGCGCCACCGGCGCATCGGCAGGCAGTTCCCCACCCTGCGCGTCGACATAGCGCGGTACCGGCACCGCCTCGCTGGTCGCCGGAATCAGCGTGTAGGGCCGCTTCAGGTAGTGGTATTGCAGCGGCGGTTCGTAGATCTGCGCCGTAAAGGTGATTTCGTCCTCCGTATACGACTGCACCGGGTCGAGATGTTTCGGACGATCGGTGAACGCCGAGTAAAGGATGTTCTTGCCGCGCTCTGCCGTCGGATACGGCTCGTTCTGCTCGCTGCTGCACGCGGCGAGCAGCGACAGTAATGACAGGAGGGCGAGGCGAAGAAGCGGCATGGGTCGAAGTGTAGCGCGAACTCGGCAGCGGTGGCTCCGGCGAGGGCGCCGGCATGGCGGCGGTCAGGCGCCCGACAATCGCCGGCAGCCCGGGCAAATCCTTTATAATGCGAAGGTTAAGCTGCTTCCAACCACCCCTCCAAACCCAGCCAATTTTAGTTACGGGAGAAGCCATGGGATTCCTCGCCGACAAGCGCATCCTCATCACCGGTGTGCTGTCCAAACACTCGATCGCCTACGGTATCGCCAGGGCCTGCCACCGGGAAGGCGCGCAACTGGCTTTCACCTACCAGAACGAGCGCTTCCAGGATCGCGTCGGCAAGTTCGCCAAGGAATTCGACAGCACGCTGACCTTTCCGTGTGACGTCGCCGAAGACGCCCAGATCGACAAGTTGTTCGCCGATCTCGCCGAGCACTGGGACGGACTCGACGGGCTCGTGCACTCGATCGCCTACGCTCCCGGCGAAGCCATCGAAGGCGACTTCCTCGACGGCATCACGCGCGACGCCTTCCGCATCGCGCACGATGTCTCTTCGTACAGCTACCCGGCGCTCGCCAAGGCCGCCCGGCCGCTGCTGCTGAAAGGCCGTAATCCCGCCCTGCTGGCCCTCTCCTACCTGGGTGCCGAACGTACCCTGCCCAACTACAACACCATGGGTCTCGCCAAAGCCAGCCTCGAAGCCGCCACGCGCTACCTCGCCTTCTGCCTCGGCCCGCAGGGCATCCGCGCCAACGCCATTTCGGCCGGTCCGATCAAGACCCTCGCCGCTTCCGGCATCGGCAACTTCTCACGCCTGCTCGCCTACAACGCGCACAACGCGCCGCTACGCCGCAACATCACCATCGACGAAGTCGGCAACGCCGCCGCCTTCATGCTCTCGGATCTGGCGAGCGCAATCACCGGCGAGATCATGTATGTCGATGGCGGGCTGAACACCACAGCATTGGGCAATCCCGAGCCATTGCCCGGGTAAGCGGAGGCACCGTAGCCCGGATGCAGCGAAAGCGGAATCCGGGGTCGCAGTCCTCCCCCCCCCCCCCGGATTCCATTGCATTCCATCCGGGCTACGCCCTTCGCATCCCGGCCTTTCGCGTCGAATTCGCGGCAATGCTCGGCCTCGAGGCGACCGAGAACAGAGTGTCGCGAGAAGGTTCGCCGGCCCGACTGCGCCACTATCTCCTGAAGAAATCTCACATCACCAAGGGAAGTCGACCATGAGCGAAATTGCTCAGATCCCGCGAACGGCGCAGTTTGAGCCTGACAACGGCATGACATCGGTTGCTTCGACCGAGGTTCTTGTCCGGCACTTCCGACAGATCCTGATGTGGCCATTGCGGGTAATGCCTGGGCAACTCGAAGGAATCCACATCTCGAAACACTGGGAATTGCTCGAGACATCGGGCGAGGACTGTCCGTGGCGGGAAGTTCAGGACGAATTCGACGATCCGAAGCGTTTTCAGGAAAGGCATTACAAGGAATTCATCACCTTTCTGCCCTTCGTGCAGCGCTTTTTGTATGGCGAAGGGACACCCCGCGAAGGACAAACAGCCTCTGGCAAGTCCCCCATGCGAGTATTGCGCCGCTGCGATATCGCCCAAATACGAGTCATGCTCGACGGGCAACTGCCGCCGCTGCTGTTCCAGATCGCCCACGTGGATCTGCATTTCTTCTACGACACCGACATCATCATTCTGGTCGTCGAATTTTTCGCCGACGACCTGCCCCTGCTGTTAGCCGAAGATGTACTGTTCAAGGTCGGTCGGGCCTATCCGGGCTATTGGGAGCCAAGTGGTCAAGGCGCACACTGTCCGTACCGGGTGGAATGGCTGTCCGCGACCGGAGAGACGCTGGCGGTATCCGACTACGAGGACCGGCAGAAGTACCTCGAGTTCACCTGTCAGCAGCGTTCGCCCCACGTCGCTGCCCATTGGGAGTACCTCCTGCAACCGCTGTCCCTCTACCTTTCCGACAGTGAAGGTCCAATTCGCTTCCGGCAGATCGAGTATCACCGAATGCCCTTGCTGGCCTACCTCAGCTTCGACGATCCGCAGGTCTTGACACGTGGCGATTGCGCCCGACTGGCGCTGGTCTCCAAAGCTGGGCCATCAGACACCTTGCCGTGCTCCACGAAGCAACTGGCCGATTTCGAGGAACGCTACTGCTACGACAGATTCTGGGATCCCGACAACCCTGCGTTGTCTTGTCGCTACCTCTGTTGTGATCACGCCTTCGTGGTCGTCGGCAAAGCCAGCGATGCCTTCTTCGCCGACTCGGAAACCGGCATACTGGGACAATTCCGCCACCAATACTTCCTGATGAACCTGATGGCCCATTTTCAGAAAGCGGCCTTGATGCTGTTCTCGGAATGGCTGGTGGTGGCGATCAGCAAGCTCGACATCCGTGAACTCGATTCGATCAAGGCCTTCAAGCGGGAAATCCGGCTGCTCCTGGGGTCGTTTCTGCGCTTCACCGAGCGCTACTGGTTCCCCGTTGTCTCCAATCAGGCGCAGGTGCACGACCTTTTCCGGCTGCTCACTCGCCATCTGGACACCGACCGGATTTATCAGGACGTCAGTGCGTCGATCAAGGACATGAATCAGTACCTGGATAGCGACAGTCTCCGACGGCAGGCGAACACCGTGGTGCGCCTGACGGTAGTGACAACACTGGGGCTGATCGCCACCGTGTCGACCGGCTTCCTCGGCATGAACATCATTGACGAGGCCAACAATCCACTATGGGTCAAGCTGTTGATCTTGATCGCGGTGTTCATTCCCAGCACGCTGCTGGTCAACTATGCAGTTGCCCATTCGAAGGTTCTATCGGACTTCCTGGAAGCACTGGCGGACAAGCGGCTGACCTGGTGGGACAGAACGCAATTGCTGCTGCGAATCTGGCGTGATCCGCCGCAAGACGCGGTGGCAGATGCCTCAACGAGCAGGCGAGCCGGGGATGCCAAGTAACACGACGTCCGCGCGGGACGATAGGGGATCAGGACCCTGCCGATCGCCGCAGGCCAAGTCGGTCACTGATGTGCCGGCCGGAGCCGCAGCGACATGCATCTCCTCGCTCAGGCCGGCGCCGTCCACGCGCCAAGCCGCGGCCGTGCCCAGGACGCGCGTCGCCTGTCAGAACGGCCGGCCTGGGCGAAACACGCCGGCGCGCAGGCTGGTGCCACCAGCGTAGCGCCGACTGGCCGGATCTGGGCCACCGATGACACTCACCGTTACGACGCGACTCAGGCCTTGGTGATGACGACCTCGAGGTACTCACCGGGTACGACCAGCGACGCCGTACCCGCGATGTTCAGCTCCTCGAGCAGCCCCGTGATGTCGTGCTCCAGCGCCAGTTGGCCAACGCTATCGAGCGCGGCGAATGCCTTGAGCGTCGGTCCGTAGAAATCGCGGAACACCTGCACCCAGTGCGCGGGCGAGCGATAGCGGAAGTTGAAGATGCGACGCTGGCACTGGATCTGCGCGGCGCGGGCGCCAAACAGCTCGACGACGTGCGGCTCGCAACCCCACAGCGCCGGCGACTGCAGCCCGACCGGCGGCGGTACGTACCGACCGATCACCTTGAACAGGCGGCCGATGAAGCCTTCCGGGGTCCAGTTCGCGAGACCGAGGCGGCCGCCGGCGCGCAAGACGCGCAGCATCTCGCCGGCGGAGCGCGCATGGTCAGGCGTAAACATCGCGCCGAAAGTGGAGAGCACGACATCGAACCGACCGTCGTCGAAAGGCAGGTCCTCGCCGTCGGCCACCTCGAACCGCACCTCGAGGCCTTCGGCGATGGCGCGTTGGCGGGCCTTGTCGAGCAGCGCCGGCACGTAGTCGACCGCGGTCACATTGGCGAAGCGCCGCGCCGCGCCGCGGCGAGCGTGGCGTTGCCGTTGCCGGCGGCGACGTCGAGCACGGCGCTGCCGGCATGGACGTCGGCGGCTTCGGCAAGCGATTCGCCGACGATCTGCAGGGTGGTACCGATGACCGCAAAGTCGCCACTGGCCCAGGTGGCCTGCTGGCGCTGTTTGATCGCGGTGAAGTCAGGGGTGACGAAGGGGGGGGCGACGACAAGGTTCATGGCAGTCTCCTCAAGTGTTTTCTCGAATGGCTCGCTGGGCGGGCCCGGCGCCGGAAAGGCGGTCGTCGCGGCAGGGCGTCGACGAAGCCATTATTCGCCGCTCGCGGCGTTGACACTTCCCCGAACATCCTGCAGATTTGCCCGTGCGTCCGCGATTTCCGGGTCGCTTGATCGACCGTCCGCCGCTCTTGATCCTGGCTCCAGCCACCCACCGGCAATCCGACGACCATGAACCACGACCCCTTGTCCGATGTGCTGAGCAGCGTCCGCCTACGCGGCGCGGTCTTCTACTACGTCAGTTTCGGCGACGACTGGGCCGCCGAAACGCCGGCGTCGCGCCAGCTCGCCGATGCCTTGATGCCGGGTGCCGAACATGTACTCGCCTACCATCTGATCGCCAGGGGCAGCGGCTGGGCGGCAACCGCCAGCGAGCCCCCGGTGCGCCTGAACAGCGGCGACATCGTAATGTTTCCACGTGGCGACAGCCATGTTCTGTCGAGCGCGCCGGGCCTGCGCGCGCAGCCGGACAACGACGACTGGCGCGTCACGACGCGCAACGACCCTAAGCCGATTGCGGTGGCCTACCACCGCGGGGTGCTGCGACCAGGCGCTCCACTGCCCGCCGACGAGGCCAGCACCGTCGTCGTCTGCGGCTTCGTCGGCTGTGACCTGCGCCCTTTCAACCCGCTCATCAACGCCCTGCCGCGGCTGCTGCACTTGGGCGCCGGCGGCGTCGGCGCCTGGGTCGCTCCGGTGCTGGACCAGGCCGTGTCGGAATCGCGCCAGTGCCGGGCAGGTAGCGCCGCCGTGCTCGAACGGGTGAGCGAAATGGTCTTCGTCGACGCCGCACGGCGCCATCTCGAGTCGCTGCCCGCGGATGCCTCGGGCTGGCTGGCCGGTCTGCGCGACCGCCACATCGGCAAGGCTATCGGCCTACTGCATGCGCGGCCTGCCGAGCCGTGGACGATCGACGAATTGGGCCGGCAAATCGGGCTGTCGCGCTCGGCGCTGCACCAGCGTTTTGTCGAACTGGTCGGGCAGCCGCCGATGCAGTACCTGACCAACTGGCGCATGCAGCGTGGCGCCTGCCTGCTGCGCGAGGGCGATGCGACGGTGGCGACGATCGCCCAGGAGGTCGGCTACGACTCGGAGGCCGCCTTCGCGCGCGCGTTCAAGCGCCTAGCGGGAACGCCCCCGGCGGCCTGGCGGCGGGCACAACGAGTATCGAAGCACGGCGGCGGAGATGAACAGTGCGGACCGTTTGCCTGACCGGCTTCCGGCAGGAGCCACGATGACCCCGGGTGACAGTCGAACGATTCCGTCACTCGGCCCGAGGCGAGTTCCTGCACGTTTCTGCCAGCCCACGGCTTACAGGAGATGAAAATGCCCAAGGGATACTGGATCGCCCGCGTCGATGTCACCGATGCGGAGCAATACAAGGCGTATGTCGCGGCCAATGCCGGGCCGTTCAAGACGTTTGGCGCAAGGTTCCTGGTCCGCGCCGGTCGCTTCGAGAATCCGGAAGGTTCCTGCCGTGCCCGCAACGTCGTCATCGAGTTCCCCTCGTACCAGGCGGCGCTCGACTGCCGGCAGTCTCCCGAGTATCAGGCGGCACTGCAGCTCAGGCTGGCGGCGTCAAGCATCGATCTGGTCATCATCGAGGGGTACGACGGCCCGCAACCGTCCTGAGGCACCGGCGGCGGCTGTCGCGCACGAAGAGACGCCGACCGCGGTCCATCACGGCAATGGTTGCAGCGGGTACCTGCCTCTCGTTGCAGCCACCCGCCGCGCTAGTGACGTCCTCCCGCGGGCCTCGCCAGGAAATCTCAGCAAGTCTTGCGCCCACACCAAAAACCCTTCTTCCGATCCTCGGTTTACACTCACACGCGAAGCACTCATGTGCCTGGGAACGTGGCGCGTGTAAAGAGACTCGACACCCATGGACAGGCAACTTCTGCAAATCTTTCAATAATTGATGTGCTTACCTGGCCCTCTTCGGGACGAGGGGTGTAAGGAAACGCGAATGCAATAGGTCGGCAGCCCCCGGCCGCAGCGGTTGCCCCCTCTCGGAGTGGATGGATCGATGCGGTGGCGTGCCGGTTTGCCGCTATTCACGTCTATTGGCACCGGTACAGCGCCGCCGGCGAGGCTCTGCTCGTGACGATCCCGCCGGTTGACCTGGGGCGCCGTCGGGCCGCCGCCCGGCCGGCCAGAGATCTGTCGGAAAATTTGACAGCCGGGTGCCGGAGAACCTGCAGCGAGTGCTGCGCTGCTGACTCACGGCACTGATTTAATTGCCGGTGCGTTGGTCCCGGCATACTCCATGCTTGCCCTCCCGCTGGGGCAACTTCCTGCGCCCGCCAAGTCCTCCAACCTTCTTCCTGAGGAGATATTCCGTGAAGCCGCAACCGCCTGCCAGGCGCGTCAACCCAGTCCACAGTCTCTTTCTCGCCATCCCGTTTGCAACACTCGCCCTGCCTGTCGGGGCCGGTCCGCTGTCCCCCACGCTGGAATGGTCCTGGACCTCGAGCGCGGTGGAGCCGGGTTCGCTGAACGTGATGGGAACACCATCGGTGATGGACATGAACGGGGATGGCAAGCCGGACGTGGTGTTCGGTTCGACGGCGTCGACAGGTGGCGGTCTTGTCGAAGTGGGCGTGTTGCGTGCCCTGAATGGGACGAATGGAACAGAATTGTTTACCGTCGCCGATCCGTCGCTGCGCATCAATACCGCGGCATCGGTCGCCACTGGCGACATCGATGGCGACAAGAAGCCCGACATCATTGCCGTCGACAGCTCGGGACAGCGACTGATCGCTTTCAACAACGACGGCTCGTTCAAGTGGCGCAGCGGCATCCTGGAGGGGATCTACTGGGGCGCACCGGCGATCGCGGATCTCAACAAGGACGGCAAGCCCGAGATCATCATTGGGCGGCAGGTGCTCAGGAACGACGGAACGCTGCTGTGGACCGGCACAGCGGGCTCGGCGTCCGGCGGCAACGTCGGCCCGCTGTCGCTGGTGTCGGACGTCAATCTCGACGGCAAGCCGGACGTGGTGGCCGGAAACACCGTGTACAAGGCCGACGGAACCATCCAGGCCCAGAATGTGAGCCTGCCCAACGGCTACAATGCCGTGGCCAACTTTGACGGCACGCCGCAGGCCGAGATCGTCCTCGTCGCCGATGGCAAGGTGTGGCTCCTGAACCACGACATGACCGTCAAGTGGGGCCCGGTGGCCATCCCGGGCGGAGGTTATGGCGGCGCCCCGACAATTGCCGATTTCGATGGTGACGGCAAGCCGGAGATCGGTGTCGCCGGCGCTTCGCGCTATGTCGTCTTCGAAACCGACGGCACGGTGAAGTGGCAAACGGTGGTCCAGGATAGCAGTTCGAATCGCACCGGCTCCTCGGTCTTCGATTTCGACCGCGACGGCGCCGCCGAAGTCGTCTATGGCGACGAGCTTTATCTGTGGGTATTGGACGGTAGCAACGGCAGCCTGCGCTTCAAGACCCCCAAGAGTTCGTGCACCTGGTACGAGTATCCGCTCGTCGCGGACGTCGATGCCGACGGGCACGCCGAGATCCTCGGAGTCGCCAACAACAACTGCGGCTTCGGAAGCCAACGCGGCGTCTATCTCTGGGGCGACGACGCGAACTGGGTAGACACGCGCGACGTTTGGAACGAGCACACCTATCACATCACCAATGTCCTGCAGGACGGCACGATCCCAACCGACGAGCAGCCGAACTGGCTGGTCGTCGGCCTCAACGACTTCCGCCTGAACCAGTACCTGCCGGGCGAGGCGCCACTTCCGGAACCCGCCAGCCTACCCCTCTTCGCGGCCATGCTCGGCCTGCTGGCCTGGGTTCGCGCCAGGGCAGGGAAGCAAACTTCGGGGAGAGCGGCGAACGGGCTGCGATCAGCCCTTCGCCGGCAGGCCGTCGGCTTCGCCTTCGGCCTGCGAGTGATGGGCGTAGGTTGGCCAGTCGGGCGAGTACGCGTCGGCCTGTTGGCCCCAGGTACTCCAACCGGCGCGCGATCCGCGGGCGAACATTTCCAGGAAGGGGCCGGGTGAGCACGCTTCGATCAGCTCGTAGGCTTCGTCCGGCTTGCGCGAGTGCTCGCGCTTGCGGCTCTTGATGATATTGACCTGGCGCCGGCCGGGCGCGAGTGTGCGCGCGTTCCTGCCGCGCACGCCGAAGAGGATCAACTCGGTGGTGTTGCGGAAATAGAAGCCGACGCCGCGCCCGTCCGGACCGCCATCCTTGCGGATCTTGTGCCAGACGATGTTGCTCTTGTATTCGAAGCCCCAGGCCACCAGCACCCGCAGGCCTTCGGGCAGGAGCGCGTTGGGTACCCACAGGTAGAGGTGTGCGGTATCTTCGACGATCGCGGCCACCGGCAGCGCCAGAATGTCGTCGAGTGTCATCGTCGCGTAGCGATTCAGGCGCTTGTGCTCGGGCGCCATCTTGCCGGTGCGGTTCTGGAACTGCCACGGCGGATCGGCGAGAACGGTGTGGAATTTTCGCTCGCCGACTCGCTGCAGCAGGTCGGTGCCCGCTTCGGGGAAGTGCTTGGTCATCACTGTTAATCTTCAAGATAAAGGGACTTGCTGATCCCAAAAACGAGGATCGGGCAACCGCCCCCACCTCCGCCCGCTATCCGCGGCAGCAATTTGCTCATATGCGTCGTGGAGGCACCATAACTCGACCCACGCTTAATTTCCTTGAAGATCTCCTGAAGGGCGTCGCAACGCGTAATTATCACTCCAACAGAGACTGCTCGCAGTTCAAACAGCAGGCGAAAGTTGTTCAGATCTCGATCGAAAAATGGGTCTTTGTTGTTCCATTCGATCTCCAGAGCAACACGATTCTTGAAACAGTCCACTTGGTGCGTCGGCGTTGCCGTATGGGATTTGTCGATCACGATCTCCGTTTCGAACTGCTTCTCCTCCCATCCCAGCCTGTACAGCTCGCTGTCTATGGCTTCCGAAACCTTCGACTTTCGCCCCCCGCCCACCGTAATCCAACTGCGGCGAAAGCGGAATGTGGTGAGCGTCCCCACGATCTCATCCCACTCCTTGGGAAAATCCTGCTTGAGGATAGCGCAGGCGTGTTTCCATTCGTGAACTTCGTAGTTCTGGCGCAGAAAATCGGGGAGCAGATCAATGCCCATCGTCGCTTTCGAGGAATACTCCGGGGATCCTAACCGGTCGGTAGCGCTATCGCCAAGCCTTTGTTGGCCAGGGCCGACGATGGCTCCCAGCCCACATATCGCGATACCATCGCGACTTCTCATCAACAAGCCAAACAGATGCCTGCAGCGAAAGGGCAGCGCCCCGAGACGTGTTCCCTCCCGACAACGTTGACGGCACCGACAGGAACCTCCGCTGGCAGCCCGTATCCCTCGAGTCATCGTCGGCCACTGCGGGCTGCCCCTTCCAGAAAGGCAGCAGCCGATGCTTAGGCGCGAGATCGAATACTTCTTCGGCGCCATTCGCTTCTTCACGCGGCTGCCGGTACCGGCCTGGGTCGGCCACAGCAGCGAGGCGCTAAACCGGGCAGCACGCTACTTCCCGGCGGTTGGGCTGCTCGTCGGCGCCATCGCCGCGCTGGTCTTCGTCCTCACTGCGCAGGTCTGGCCGACGACGCTGGCGGTGCTCGCGTCGATGAGCAGCGCCCTCTACGTCACCGGAGCGTTTCACGAAGACGGCTGGAGCGACATGGTCGATGGCTTCGGCGGTGGCTGGGAGAAAGCCCAGATCCTGGCGATCATGAAGGATTCACGCATCGGCAGTTTCGGCGCCATCGCGCTCGTCATCCTGCTGCTCGCCAGGTTCTGCGCGCTGATCGAACTCGATCCAGCGGTAGTCGCTGCCGCCCTGCTTGCCGGCCACACCATCTCCCGCTTTGCCGCAACCACGCTGCTGCGTGGCCTGGCCTATGTGCGTGACGAGGGAAAGTCGAAGCCTCTGGCGACGCGCATCGGCTGGGGCGAACTCCTCTTCGCCGGGGTCACGGCCGTTCTGCCGCTGCTTCTGCTGCCGGCAACCGAAGCGCTGCTCGGCTGCCTGTTCGCGGCACTGGCGACTCTCTGGCTGGCACGCCTGTTCGGGCGCCGGATCGGCGGCTACACCGGCGACTGCCTCGGCGCCACGCAGCAGCTCTCGGAAGTTGCCTTCTACTGCGGGTTGCTGTGCAGGTTTTCCTGATTCGCCATCCGCGACCACTGGTCGGCGCGGGCATCTGCTACGGGCAACTCGACGTCGAGGCCGAAGACCCGCAGCCGACTGCCGACCGCCTGCGCGCACTGTTGCCGGCCGGCACGCCGGTGGTTGCCAGTCCGCTGCGCCGTAGCCGCTGCCTCGCCGAGGCCTTGCACGCGCACCCGCTGTTCGATCGGCGCCTGATGGAGATCGACTTCGGTGAATGGGAGGGCAGAGGCTGGGACCAGGTCGAGCGGGCGCTGCTCGACGCCTGGGCCGCCGACGTGCTGCACTTCTCGCCGCCGAGCGGCGAATCGGCGGCGATGCTGCAGGCGCGCGTCATCGATTGCTTCAGCGATTGCGTCGCCGAGCTGCGCGCGACCAGCGTCGCGCTCGTCAGCCACGCCGGTGCCATCCGCGCTGCACTCGGCCACTGGCTGCAACTGCCGGTCGACGAGTGGAGCCAATTGGCGCTCGACTTCGGCAGCGTGACGTTGATCGACGTCGAGCCCGGGGCCGCCGCCGTGCTGCGTTTCATCAACCGCTGAGGCGGCCATGATGGCGCTGCCGCGAGCGCGCCGATCAACCACGCGGGTGGTGCTGGGCGTGCAGAATCTTGAGCCGTTCGCGGGCGACGTGCGTGTAGATCTGCGTCGTCGAGATGTCCGAGTGACCGAGCAGGAGTTGCACGACGCGCAGATCGGCACCGTGGTTCAGCAGGTGCGTGGCGAAGGCGTGGCGCAGCACGTGCGGTGACAGGCGGGCCGGATCCATCCCGGCCTGCAGCGCGTAACGCTTGATCAGTTGCCAGAAAGCCTGCCGAGTCATCGCCGCGCCGCGCGCGGTGACGAAGACGTCGTCGGACTGGCGTCCCGCGAGCAGCGCCAGCCGCCCGTCGGCGAGATGGCGACGCAGCCAGTCGCGCGCCTCCTCGCCCAGCGGGACAAGTCGCTCCTTGGCACCCTTGCCGAAAACACGCACGACGCCCATGTCGAGACTGACCTCGTGCAGTTTGAGGCCCACCAGTTCGGAAACGCGCAGGCCGGTCGCATAGAGAGTTTCGAGCATCGCCCGATCGCGCTGGCCAAGCGGTGTCTCGCTCGGCGGCGCGCCGAGCAGGCGCTCGACCTGCAACTCGGAAAGAACTTTCGGCAAGCGCGACGGCTTCACCGGCATGGCGATGCGCAGCGTCGGATCGCTGCTCCGCCGGCCGTGCGCCACTTGATGACGATAGAAGCGGCGCAGCGTCGACAGGTAGCGGGCCTGTGAGGAGGCGCGCAGTGTCTGCGCGAGCGTGGCGACAAAACGCAGCAGCGTCGCTTCGTCGATGCCGCACAGGGAGCCGAGCCGCTGTTCGGCGAGCCAGCCCGCAAGTTGCCCGAGGTCGCTGCGGTAGCTGCTCAGTGACGCCTTGGCCAGCCCGTCCTCGAGCCAGAGCGTGTCGCAGAAGGCGTCGATCTCGGCCAGATCGGCGGGATCCGCCTCAGCAGCCTTCATGCGTCAGCAGCCAGCGCTTGATGTCGAGCAGGAAACCGCCGCGCTGGCGGGCAAAGCCGCCAAGGCCGCCACCACTTGCCAGCACGCGATGGCAGGGAACGACGACCGGATACGGATTGGCACCACAGGCCTGGCCGACGGCGCGTGGCGCATTGTCCAACGCCCGGGCCACTTCGCCGTAAGTGCGCGTCTGGTGCGTCGGGATGGCCGCGATCTGCTGCCAGACACGGCGCTGAAACACTGTCCCGGCCGCGCGCAGCGGCAAGAGGAAAGTGTAGTCGGCATCGACCAGGTAAGCGGTGAGCTGGCGAGCAGCCTCGGCAGCCAGAGGATTCGCCGGGGCGACTTCCGCCACTGCCGGGAGAAAGCTGATGCCGTGGATCTCCCACTCGTCGCAGCGCACGCCGAGGCAAAAGCCGGGAGCGGCGACCACGGCCTGGTACTCGGGCGCGGCGTGCGTGCTCACCGCCGTCGCTCAGGAGGCCTTGCCGAGCAGCGCCTGCTTAAGGTCATCCTGCACCGGCTTGTTGCCCAGCCAGATCTTCAGCAGCGCCTTGTAGAAGTCTTCGCCAGCGATGTCCTTGCCCTTCACCTGCCCGTTCACGGTCAGGCGCGTGCCAGTCTCCGGCAGCCAGTCGATGACGACGGTCGTCCCCGACTTGGCTTCAACAATCGCCAGCAGGGTGTCCGAAAACTGCTTCAGGCGGTCCTTGAGCCCAGCCATCTCGGCCTCCGTGTGGTTGTTGGCCATGCCTTCTTCGAGCGCCTCGACGAACTGCTTGGCAGTAAGGTCGCGCAGCAGGCTGATCGAAATCCGCTTCGCCCCCTTGGCGGCCAGCACGGCTTCGGCATCGCCTCGCTTCTCGGGCAGGTAGAGGGCCATCGCATAGACCTTTATGACCAGTTTCTTGCGCAAACCGGCGCCGTTGGCGACCAGGTCGCCGTTGCCGACGCGGGTCTTGTCGTCGAACTTGACGCCGGCAACTTCGACCGCGGCCGCCAGGTTGAAGGACAGGGCGGCAACGGCCGCCAGCAGCAGATGTTTCATACGGTCTCCTTTAGGGGGTGCTTCATTCGGCGGGTCCGGGAAAACCGCAGCGGCATCCGCCCGCCGCTGCAGGTGTGCAACGAAACGGCAAGCAGCGCCGCCGCCGGCAAGGCAGCTAGCTGCGCACCTCGCCGTTGCCGAGAACGATCCATTTCTGGCTGGTCAGTCCTTCCAGGCCGACCGGACCACGAGCGTGAATCTTGTCGGTCGAGATGCCGATCTCGGCACCAAGACCGTACTCGAAACCATCGGCAAAGCGCGTCGAGGCATTGACCATTACCGAAGCCGAGTCGACTTCACGCAGGAAGCGCATTGCCGAGGTGTAGTTCTCGCTGACGATGGCGTCGGTGTGGTGTGACCCGTAGCGATTGATGTGCGCGATCGCTTCGTCGAGCCCGGCGACAATCTTGACGGAAATAATGGGCGCCAGGAACTCGGTAGCGTAATCGTCCTCGGTCGCCGCCGTCGCCTGCGGGACGATGGCAAGTGTTTCGGGACAGCCGCGAATCTCGACGCCTTGGCGCATCAGCATCGTCGCCAGGGGCAGCAGCAAGCGCCCTGCCAGCGAACGCGCCACGAGCAGTGACTCGGCGGTGTTGCAGGTGCCGTAACGCTGCGTCTTGGCATTCTCGACAATGTGCAGCGCCTTCTCGGGATCGGCATCAGCGTCGATGAAGACGTGGCAGTTGCCATCAAGGTGCTGAATCATCGGGACGCGACACTCGGCGAGCAAACGCGAGATCAGTCCTTTGCCGCCGCGCGGCACGATCACATCGACATGCTCGCGCATACGGATCAAATGCCCGACAGCGGCCCGGTCGGTGGTCTCGAGCACCTGCACGGCGGTGGCCGGCAGGCCGGCGCTGGCCAGTCCCTCCTGGACGAGCGCGGCGATCGCCTGGTTGCTGCGGATCGCTTCGGAGCCACCACGCAGGATCGAGGCATTGCCGGACTTGAGGCACAGGGCAGCAGCGTCGGCCGTCACGTTGGGACGCGCCTCGTAGATGATGCCGATGACGCCAAGCGGGACGCGCATCCTGCCGACCTGGATACCACTGGGCCGGAATTTCAGTTCGCTGATTTCGCCGACCGGATCGGCCAGCGCAGCGACTTGCTCGACACCTTCGGCCATGGCCACAACGCCCTTCGCGGACAGCGTCAGACGGTCGAGCAGCGCCGGTTCGAGGCCAGCCGCGCGCGCGGCCGCAAGATCGTCCTGGTTCGCCGCGACGAGGACGTCTGCCTCGCGCCGGATTGCCGCCGCCATGGCCCGCAGCGCGCTGTTCTTGGCATTGCTGTCGGCGCGTGCGACGCGCCGTGACGCGGCGCGGGCCTGCTCGCCGACGGTTTGCATGTACTGCTCGATGTCCATGAGCCTTCTCTTTTCTGCAGACAGGCTGATTATAGCCATCGCCGGCGCATGGGCGTCAAGGGAACCACTTGCACGAAACGTACTCTTAACCCCATCGTTACCTGCCTGTACCGATCAAGATCATGAAAAAGAAGCTGATTCTGCCTGCTGAAGTCAAGGTCTGCGCGACCTGCAGTTATTGGGACGGGGAGCGAACCGTCGATAGCGAACTGCGTCTGGTTGTCGTCGGAGAGGATTGCGAGGGCGAGTGCCTGGTACGCACCACGAACAGCCACGGTCTCACCGATGCACGTGGCGAAGGCGCGAATTGCGCCTGGGAACACCTGGCACCCGATTCGCCGTCAAGCGACCCGGAAAGCGGCGCCAGTTCGTGAGCGGGCGCCGCAGCGGAGCGCTGGCCGTCGTTCAGCCGACGGCGATGTGCAGGCCAAGCTGACGAAACTCGTCCCAGACGTCACCGCTGGCGAGTCCCTTGATCATCCGGTCGATGCGGGCGGCATGCGCCAGCGCGGCCGTCGCCCGCGTGCCGTCTATCCTCTGCACGGCGCGCCTGACCAAGGGCTGACGCACCCCCCAGACACGCGCCTCTTTGAGTAGCAGATCGAGCGACTGGCGCCCGGCAAGTCCGGCGTTGATCTGCGCCAGCACCCGCACGTCCTCGGTCATCGCCCAGAGAACCAGCAGCGGTGCCTCGCCCTCCTGCTGAAGTCCGTCGATGGTTCGCGTCAGCCGCGCCACGTCGCCGGCCAGCATCGCTTCGCGCAGTCCGTCGAGGTCGTAACGCGCGACATTGAGCACGGCCTCGCGAATCTGCTCGAGGCTCAGTGCGCCGCGCGGGTAGAGAACGGCAAGCTTGAGGATCTCCTGATGCGCGGCGAGCAGGTTGCCTTCGACCCGTTCGGCAATGAAACGCAGCCCTTCGGCAGCGGCACTTTGCTTCTGGCGACGCAGGCGGCCGGCGATCCAGGCCGGCAGGTCGGCGACAAGCGGCGGGATCAGTTTCACCACGACTCCGGCCGCCGCCAGGGCGCTCATCCAGGCCGACTTTTCGTCCCGCCAGTCGACGCCAGGCAGGGTCACCAGCAACAGCGAATCGGGCGACGGGCGCGCGCAGTACTCCTGCAGCGCGGCGCTGCCGTCGCGCCCGGGCTTGCCGGTGGGAATCCGCAGGTCGATCACCTTGCGGCCGCCAAACAGGGACATGCTGCCGGCAGCGTGATACAGGTCGTTCCAGTTGAAGCCACCGGTGGCGGTAAGCACCTCGCGTTCGTCGAAACCGTTGCGGCGCGCTGCCGCACGAATCGCGTCGGCGGCTTCGATGACCAACAGAGGTTCGTCACCGTAGACGAGATAGACGGGCTTCAACGCGCGCTCGAGATGCGCCGCGAGTTGCTCGCCCTTGAGCAGCATGGCCGGGGCCGCTAGCCGTCCACCGGCTGAAACACCGGCTTGACGGCCGCCAGCTTGCGCATCAGCTGCTGCACCAGATCATTCTCCATGTCGCGCCAGAGCAGCGCTTCCTCCTGTTGCTTGGCCAGGATGTTGGAGTCGTCGTAGGTCAGGTCGCGGACCATCTCGATGCTGCCCGGCGGCACCAAGTCACGCCCGCGGGCATCGATCAGCCGGTAGTTGTAGAGATAGCGCAGCCGCAGTTCGCTGACGCGGCCGCCACTGGAAACCGAGAGAATCACCCGGTCACGATACTCGGCACCCGGCAAGAGCGTCGCCTCGGCGTCGCTGCGCGTGAGAGCCAGCCGCGTCGTGCCCGATGAACGAATGGCACGCCTGAGCGTGGCGCCGATCACCGAATAGTCCGGCATTTCCACGTAGAGGCTTTCGTAGGGGAGGGAGTAGGAACCACGCAGCTGGAAGCCACAGCCGGCAAGCAACGCAACAGCCAAGAGCAGGGCCAGCAAGGTGTTGCACGGCAGGGCGACACGCATCGGGGTCTTCCTCACGGTTTCAGGCGACGATGTTGACCAGCCGGCCGGGAACGACCACGACCTTCTTCGCTGCCGCACCGGCCAGATGCTTGCGTGCCGCCTCGCTGGCCAGCGCGGCGGCTTCGATACTCGTGCGGTCGGCGTCAGCGGGCACCCGCAGGCTACCGCGCAGCTTGCCGTTGACCTGCAGTACCAGTTCGATCTCATCCCGCACCAGGGCATCGGCATCGGGCTTGGGAAAGGGCGTACTACTGGCAACGTGGCCGGGTTTGAGCGCCGCGTAGAGCGCTTCGCAGACATGCGGGACGATCGGGCTGAGCATCAGCGTCACGGCCTCGAGCACTTCCTGTCGCACGGCGCGGACGACGGCCGAATCGCCGGCAATTCTGACGTAGGCGTTGAGCAATTCCATCACCGCGGCAATGGCGGTATTGAACTGCTTGCGCCGACCGTAGTCATCGGCCACCTTGCCGATCGTCTGATGCAGCTGACGGCGCAGCGCCTTCAGTTCCGCGGTAAGGGCCGTAGCCTCGAGCGGCGCGACCGGACCCGCCGAGAGGTGCTCGAAGACGATTCGCCAGAGCCGCTTGAGGAAACGGAAGGCGCCCTCGACACCGGCATCGGACCACTCGAGGGACTGGTCGGGCGGACTCGCAAACATGATGAAGAGGCGTGCCGTGTCGGCACCGTACTGGTCGATGAGCGCCTGCGGATCGACGCCGTTGTTCTTCGACTTGGACATCTTCTCGATACCGCCGACGACGACCGGCAGGCCGTCGGCGCGCAGGCTGGCGCCACTCGCCCGGCCACGTTCGTCGTGGACGGCATCGACGTCGGCCGGATTTATCCACTGCTTCTTGCCATGGCTGTCTTCGCGGTAGAAGGTCGGCGCCACGACCATGCCCTGCGTCAGCAGCCTGGCGAACGGCTCGTCGAGCGGCTGCTCGCCGAACAGGCCGAGGTCACGCATCAGCTTGGTCCAGAAACGCGAGTAGAGCAGGTGCAGGATGGCGTGTTCGATACCGCCGATGTACTGGTCGATGCCGCCCCGACACCAGTAGGCGACACGCTCGTCGACCATCGCCCGATCGTTGTCGGGGCAGCAGTAGCGCAGGAAATACCACGACGACTCGACAAAGGTGTCCATGGTGTCGGTCTCGCGGCGCGCCGGCTGACCGCACTTCGGGCAACGACACTCGTAGAACTCGGGCAGGCGCGCAAGCGGCGAGCCGGCGCCGGTGATCGTGACGTTCTCGGGCAGGACGACCGGCAGGTCTTCGTCGGGCACGCGAACGTCGCCACACGCGGCGCAATGGATGATCGGGATCGGGCAGCCCCAGTAGCGCTGTCGCGAAATTCCCCAGTCGCGCAGACGGAACTGGACTTTCTTGTCACCCAGCCCTTGCGCGCTGAGGTCGGCAGCAATGGCGTCGACCGCCGCCGCCCAGGCCAGGCCGTCGTACTTGCCGGAATTGACACAGGCACCACACTGCTTGTCGGCGTACCACTCCTGCCAGCCATCGAGCGAGAAGTCCTCGCCGTCGACCGCAATCACCTGCCGGATCGGCAAGCCGTATTTCCTGGCAAACGCAAAATCGCGTTCGTCGTGCGCCGGCACCGCCATCACGGCGCCATCGCCGTAGCTCATCAGCACGTAGTTGCCGATCCACACCTCGACCTGCTCGCCGCTCAGCGGATGCGTGACGAAAATGCCGGTCGGCACGCCCTTCTTCTCCATCGTCGCCAGATCCGCTTCGGCGACGCCGCCCTGCTTGCATTCCTCGACGAAAGCAGCGACCTGCGGGTCGCGCGCCGCCGCGTAGGCAGCCAGCGGATGCTCGGCAGCGACGGCGCAGAAGGTGACGCCCATGATCGTATCGGCGCGCGTCGTGAACACCCACAGCAGACCTGGGTCGCCATCGAGTTGGTACGGGAAGGCGAAGCGCACGCCGGTGCTCTTGCCGATCCAGTTCTTCTGCATCAGCCTGACCTGCTCCGGCCAGCCGTCGAGTGTATCGAGGTCAGCCAGCAGTTCCTCGGCGTAGGCGGTGATCTGCATGTAGTACATCGGGATCTCGCGCTTCTCGATCAACGCGCCCGAACGCCAGCCGCGGCCATCGATCACCTGCTCGTTGGCGAGCACGGTCTGGTCGACCGGATCCCAATTGACGGTCCCCAGCCGCTTGTAGATCAAGCCCTTCTCATAGAGGCGGGTGAACAGCCATTGCTCCCAGCGGTAGTACTCCGGCCGGCAGGTGGCGATCTCGCGATCCCAGTCGATGGCGAAGCCCAGACGCTTGAGCTGGGCCTTCATGTAGTCGATGTTGGCGTAGGTCCACTGCGCGGGCGGCACATTGTTCTGCATCGCGGCGTTTTCGGCGGGCATGCCGAACGCGTCCCAACCCATCGGTTGCAGAACGTTGTAGCCGAGCATGCGGTGGAAACGCGCCAGGACATCGCCGATCGTGTAGTTGCGCACGTGCCCCATGTGCAGCTTGCCGGAAGGATAGGGGAACATCGACAGGCAGTAATACTTGGGCCGCTTTGGGTCTTCGCTGGCGCGCGCGGCGCCACTGCTGGTCCAGAGTGCCTGAGCGGCCGTTTCCAGGTCCGCGGGCTGATACTTCTCCTGCAGCACGGGTGGTGAATTGTCCTGCATGGCGGGTTGATGCTCTTGCGGCATGGCTGATGACGATCCGGAAAAGGGGCTGAACGGCGAATTATACGCATTCGAGCCCTCCTCCGCTGGCACCGGCAGGCGGTCTGCGATGGTCGGTTCAGCGCCCCGGATCGGCAACGAAGCCTCCCGGGAACGGGTTGGCAAGCGGCGGTTGCGGCCGCGGGCGAGGAATGATTCCCTGCGCTAGCAGATTCGAGCGGCTGTTGTAATGGATCGTGACGATCTCCGCCGGCGATTCGCTGGCGCGGCGAAACTCGGTGTATTGGGTCGGCGCGCTGATTCGCTCGCCGTGACCGGTACCCAGGCGAGACTCCGCTTTCCGGAGCGGCGCCTCGTCGCGGGCGGGCGCCGCCACGCTCGCCTCGGCGGTCGACGCGCGAGCGCCCTCGGCAGCGCCGACATGGTCACGCTCGCGCGGCTGCATCGCCACCGGCGGGGTGGCGACGATGGGCTCGGCCTCCCGATACACGGCAACGCCGATGACCCCGACGTTCTGCGGCCGGTCGGTGCGCCCGGCATAGCTGTCGGCAACGCTGGTGAAGTAGAAGGCGGCGACATCGTCCATGCTCTTGCGCCAGCCGCTGATCTCGGCCGACTGCGACGGCGAAAGGACGTAACCCGATTGGGACGTGGCGGCAGTCTGGCCGCTGAGCGCGTTGACGCCGTCCACCGAAACGACGGTCAGCACCCGGCCGGCGCTCTTGTTATGCAGCATGACGGCGTAGCGGTTGCCGGGAGTGCCGGCGACATAGAGGCGGCCTTGGTGGCGGAACACCTCGAGTCTCTGACCACTGCTGCGGTCGAGCACACTGATATCCACCAAGGCGCCGGCGTCGGCAAGACTGACGCAGGCAGCCAGCGGCAGGGCGGCAAAGAGGGCGGCGAGCTTGTTCATGAGGGTCTCCTGGGATGAAGTGACTAGGTGACCGTGTAAACGCGGGCGACCGCCAAACGGGTTCAGATTACTGGCGAAATTCTTCAGGCAGCGGGTAGTCCGGGTGTGTGCGCCGAAACTCGCGCAGCTGCCGGGCAGCTTCCTCGGCCTTGCCTTCGCGCATCAACGCGCGGATTTCCTCGAGCCAGGCGGCCGGCGAACGCGGTACCTCGGCGCGCAACTTGCCCAGTGCCGCCGCCGACTCGCGCATCGCGGGCGTCGGCGTGACGGCGTTGTCGAGGCGTGCCTCGTCAACCGCGCCGGCAACGCCGCCTTTGCTCTTGGCGGCCGGGCTTGCCGGCAGGCTCTCGCGCTTCGCTTCCGCAGGCGCCACGGCGGGCGCCGCAGCAGGTGCGGCAGACCGGGCCTGGTAGTCAGCGACCACTGGCGACGCCTGCTCGGCAGCGACCTGACTTCCTGCTCGGGCGTCGTGTTCACCGACCGCGAGCGAAGGGCGAGCTACCCGCGCCTTCGTCTCCGGCTGAGAGTTCGCCGGCGCAGCGGCGGGTATGGCCACTGTTGCGGCGGCGGGTGCGGCGGCGGGTGCCGCGGGCAGCTCCGGCTTCGCCTGTTCGACGGCCTTGGTGCCCGGAGCGTCGCGTCGCACGTCCGGCAGTTGCCGGTCCACAGCACGCTCGACAGGCACGGGGCCGGGCTGCCGTTCATGCAGCAAAGCCAGCGTCAAGCTCAGCGCCAGCGTCGTGGTCAGGGCCAGCGGCGTACGCCAGCGTTGCCACCAGCCCTGGCTGCGGACGCTTTTTGAGCGATCCGCAAGCGCGGTGCGCGCGGCCGCGAGGACGCGCTGGTCCAGCGCAGCCGACGGCTCGGCTGTCGAGAATTCCCGGTACAGCCGCGAGACTTGCGGATCGCGAGGGGAGTCCTGGAGCAGTTCGCTCATAGCAAATCCTGCAGCGAATGTCTTAGCTTGCCGAGCGCGTAGCGCAAGCGGCTCTTCGTCGTTTCGCGTCCGGTCTCTGTGGCGGCAGCGATTTCTTCGAGCGTCAGGCCACCCTCCTCGGCAAGCAGAAAGACTTCGCGTTGCGCGGGGGGCAGGTCGGCCAGCGCGAGGCTGATCCGTTCGGCCGTCGTACGCCGCTCGAGCAAGGCGTGCGGCGTCTCGTGAAGCGGTGCCGGCAGGCTGTCGATCAGGTCATCAAGAGCGTCAGGATCGTCGTCCGTCGCCTGCGGCGCGAAGCTCGCCGCCAACTGGGGAGCATGTTTTCGGTAGTGATCGATCAGACGGTTATGCGCGATCCGGAAAATCCACGTCGAGAAGCGAGCCAACGGCTCATAATCGGTGCGCGCGTTGACCACCTTGATCCAGACATCCTGATACAGCTCCTCGGCAAGCGCCGCATTGCCGCAATGTTGGGTCAGATAGCGATAAAGGGAACCCCGATAACGACTGTAGAGCGTCGTGAACGCGTCTGCGTCCCCAGTACGGTAGGCCAGCATCAGTCGCTCATCGCTCCACTCTCCTCGCATCCATTCAGTCTACCGGCTGCCCGGGCAAACGCAAGTCGCCGCCAACGCAGCATGCCGAACAGCGCAGTCACGGTGTAGAATTCTCGGCTTCGCCACTGGGGAGCATCAATGAACAGGCATCGCATGCACGCCTTTCTTGCCGCCTGTCTGCTGGCGGCGAGCCTGCCGACGCAGGCGTCGACCGGCGGGGCTCAGGCCGACGCTGTGGTCGAACGTGTACAGGTACCCGCCTGGGTCGAGCGGCAGGGAACGCGGCAGGAACTCAGCCCGGGAGTGGTCCTGCAGAATCGCGACCGCATCATCACCGGGGCCACCGCCCGCGTACGGATCCGACTGGCCGATGGCAGCGTGGTCGCCCTGGGTGCCGATACCATCCTCCAGTTGAACGCACTCGGTGTCCGCGAGGGAGAGGTATTCACCGCAGCTCTCGACGTGCCACAAGGAGCACTGCGCCTCACGACGGGTGCTGATGCCAGGAGTCGTCAACGGCGAGCCGTCAACCTGCGCATCGGCACGATCACGGCGGGGCTGCGAGGCACCGATCTGTGGGGCAGCGCCGACGGCGAACGCGACCGAATCTGTCTGCTCGAAGGGAGCATCACCGTCGTGCACCCGCAGCAAGAAGCGCAGCAGATCAACGAACCACTACGCTGTTATGTGGCGCCCAAGGACGCCTCACCCCTACCACTGGAGATCGTTACGGGACAGCAGGTATCAGTCTGGACAGGGCTGACCGCCATACCTGGCGACGCTCTGGCGCGAGCGCCGACCAGCGAGCGCGCCGCCGCGCGGCGTGGAAGATGGGGCATCGAACTGGCAACACTCGACAGTGAGGCAGACGCATTGGCCCTGTACGATCGTGCTCGCGAGGCCGGCTACGATGCACGCATCAAGCCGCAGGCCAACGGCGGAGGCGGCTACCGCTACTCGGTGCGCATCAGCCGACTGGCGGCCGGCGTGGACGCGACAAGCTTGAGCCGAGAACTGGCGGCTTCTCTACAAGTCCCATTGCCCATCGCTGGTCGCCACTGAGCCCGACCGGCTGCCTGGGCCGCATCACAGCTTCAGGCAGCGTGCTGGCGCACACCGAACAACGAGTTCACGTTCGATTGCCATAGCCGGGCGAGGCACTGAGCCATGATCAGGTTCAGTTTCGAGACGCGGTGCTGGTGACGCCACAGCCAGGAGATGCACGTTTTCGCGCCGCGCGTTTCACGCACGACAGCCCGACCGCCCTCGGCCTCAGCGAAGTCGATGAAACGCTCGACGGCCAGGCGATAGTAATCGGAACTGTCACAGCAACCGGTCATCACTTCGGCTTCTCCGGCAGCCCGACGCCATAACTTGAGCGCCAGTGCTTCGCTGATGCCGGTCTTGTGGGCGATCCACGGCAGGATTTTCGGTGCTTTCATACGCTTACTCCTCAGGTACTTGTGACACTGGACACTCTCATGGTCCGGCTGGAGTCTCGTGAACTCAGTCTTGTTGCAGTGCAACATCATTATAACGACTCCTGGTAAAAAAAGTTGGGTTCTTCATCTACTTTCGTCATTGGGGCGATCGCTGCAAACGGCTCCCGAGACCAACTGCGCTGCCGAACTGTTGCCGGTCGATCCGATGCCAGACTAGCACCGCTACCCTGTCAACGCCGTGCACAAGTTCACGGAAGACAAGATGCCGGCACGTTTCTTCGTCGTCGCGACGAATCAGCGCCGTCGGCGACAAAGCGCCGACGCGCTCGGCACCCCGGAAGCGGAGATGCCACGGCCAGGCATTCGCGCAGCGGCCTTTCAACCACTGGGTGCGTAGGGGTAAAATCTTACTCTGTCGGCTTGGCACAAGTAGAGGCGGGGCCGGCAACCGATGTACTTCCAGACAACCCAGGGGTAACCATCATGCCAATCGGCACCACCATCACTGAATACATCATCGAGGAACAACGACAAATCCAGGGCGTCTCGGGCGATTTCACCGCCCTGATCAACGACGTCGTGATCGCTTGCAAAGCCATTTCCAGCGCCGTGCGCTACGGCAGCCTGGTGGGCGTTCTCGGAACGGCCGACACCGAGAACATCCAGGGGGAAACCCAGAAGAAGCTGGACGTGATCGCCAACAACCTCTTCATCAAACGTAACGAGTGGGCCGGGCATGTCGCCGCCCTGGCATCCGAGGAGATGACCGACGTGTACCACTTGCCCGCCCAGTATCCGCGCGGCAAGTATCTGCTGGTCTTCGACCCGCTGGACGGTTCGTCGAACACGGACGTCTGCGGCGCGGTCGGCACCATCTTCTCGATCATGCGCCGCCCCGAGGGAGCCACTGGCGAACCGACCGAAGACGATTTCCTGCAGCCGGGCACGCGTCAGGTCTGCGCCGGCTACGCCCTCTATGGACCGTCCTCGATGATCGTGCTGACCACCGGTCACGGGGTCAACGGCTTCACGCTGGACCAACGGATCGGCGAGTACATCCTCACCAATCCCGACATGAAGATCCCCGCCGATACCCAGGAATTCTCGATCAACGCGTCCTACATGCGATTCTGGGATCCCCCTGTCCGACGTTACATCGACGAGTGTATCGCCGGCAAGGAAGGCCCGCGCAACAAGGATTTCAACATGCGCTGGGCGGGCGCCATGATCGCCGATGTACATCGGATCCTCTGCCGCGGGGGCGTCTTCCTGTATCCGATGGACCGCAAGCTGCGCACCAAGAGCCAGGAAGGCAAACTTCGCCTGATGTACGAAGGCAATCCGATGAGCTTCATCGTCGAACAGGCAGGTGGTCTGGCGAGTACCGGAACCCAGCGGATCATGGACTTGCAGCCGACTGGCCTGCATCAGCGCTGCCCGGTGATCATGGGTTCGCGGAACGAGGTCGAAAGGATCGTCGCCTACCATCGAGAAGGCGAGTGATGCCTGCACCTCCGGCTGCGGAAACGACGATCGGTTCAATGCCGCCGCGCCGCCGCTGACGCTCGCCGACCCCCGGTCGCGTGTCTCGTGGTTGGCGCTGTGGTCGCAGGAAAGGGATCGTTGCTTCCCCTGTCGGACAATGAAAAAGCGGGGCAGAGCCCCGCTTTTTCATGTTCGTCGGCAGCCTGTCGGTCAGACCTTGACGCGCCGGCGTGCCAGGAAAGACCCGGCAAGGCCAAGTCCCAGACCCAGCAGGGCAAGCGATCCGGGCTCGGGAACGCTGGTAATCACGCCGCCTTCGAAACGAAAAACGTTGTCGTCGTAGTCGCGGTCACCACCACCACGGATATCCTCGAAGCCGACCTGGAACACCCCACCGCCGAGGCTGTCGACACCAGCATGCAACAGACCATCGCCGTTCCGTGAACCAGGCCCCATCAGGAAGGTATCGCCGGTATTTTCGACAAAAATACCGAACACCAGTTCATCGCCGATGTTGTGAGCGACGTCGATCAAGCTCGCCCCAATCGTCAGGCTGGCGCCGACGTCCACGTTGCGCGCTATGAACAGATCGGGATCTGCGGAAAAGAGCTTGAGCTGGCTGGTGTAACCGGCTGTCGCCGGCAGCACGGTGATCGTGACGTCGCCACCGGACCAGAAAAGCTGGCCACCGAGTACCGGGGCGGCCGACACCTCGGCTGTCGATGCCAACAAGGACATGGCGAGCACTCCGGCAGCCACAAGGGGGGATTTTTTAAACAGGGAACGGACGGCGGACATTGTTTTCTCCTCGGGGGGAAGGTAGCGATCGTTTGAATTATGGTCGATTCTGGCTAGGCGACTCAGCTGTAGAAAAGCACATAACGTGCCATCTACTAAGTACATCGATAAAACATGGGGATGGCCGGAGAAAACCGGGAAATCTGCTCCCCCGTGTAAGATTTATCGACACCCCACGGCGGTTTATCCAGGCTTCGGAAGATGCCTCTGCCCGGACCTGCAGTGCGCCGTGTTCAGGCGGCGCCTGACCTCGGCAACAGCCGGACGACACCACAGACCGGGCACCCCTGCATGGCCAAGGGCTTTTCCAGGCGACACCGCGCGAGCAGCGCATCGTCGCGAAAGATGTCGCGACTGGCCCCGTCCGCAGCAACCCGTCCCTCGTGGAGGACGACGGTGCGCTCGCACAGCGCCAGCACCATGTCCAGGTCGTGGCTGGCGAGGATCCTGGTGTGCTGAAACTCGCTCACCAGCGCCATCAACTGACGTCGGGCGACAGGGTCGAGCCCACTCGTCGGCTCATCCATGACGAGGATGTCCGGCGCCATCGAAAGCACCGTGGCAATCGCCACACGCTTCTTTTCGCCGCCGGAAAGCAGGTACGGCGGCTTGTCGCGCAGATGCCAGGCGCCAACGCGTTCGAGCGCGGCGCGGCTGCGCTGCTCGGCATCAGCCTGCGGCAGACCAAGATTGAGCGGTCCGAAGGCGACATCGTCGAGAACGGTCGGCATGAACAGTTGGTCGTCGGGATTCTGGAAGACCATGCCGACCGTGCGGCGAACCTGCGTCAGGGTCTTGCGCGTCAGCGGGAAGTCGCCAACGCGCACCTCGCCCGAACTGGCGGCAAGACAACCGTTCAAGTGCAGCAGCAGTGTCGACTTGCCGGCGCCATTGGCGCCGATGATCGCCACGCACTCGCCGTGCGTGACGCGGATAGACACATCGCGCAGCGCCACGCTGCCATCGGGATAGACATGGCTAACGCTCCGCAACTCAACCAGATGGTGACTCACGGCAACACCCGTGCGACTAGCGTACCCAGTAGCCGCGTAAGGTCGTAATAGCGCAAGATGCAGAAAAGGCTGACCCAGCCGATGACGAAGGCGACCTCGGCAGCAGCGAAACGCCAAGTTTCCCGGCTGTGCAACTCGCCCTGATAGGCCCTGGCCAGCATCGCCAGGTGGATCCGCTCTGCCCGCTGCCAGGTTCGCAGCAGGAGAAGACCGAGCAGCGAGGCGACAGTTGTCGGCCGGGGAGCGTTGCCACCCGAGCGAAGCGCCAGGGCGCGTGTGCTGCGCGCCGCATCATCAACCAGGACAAACAGATAGCGATGAAGGAACTGCATTTGTGCCGCGAAAACGCGCGGCATGCCGAGCCCTTCGAGGGCCGCGCAAACGGCCGGGAATCCGGTCAGGGCGACCAGAACAAGCGCCGCGCCGAGCGTCAACACGGCACGGACGGCAATCGACGCACAGGATATCCAGCCCGCGGTCACGGGCAGCGAGCCCAGGTGGAAGACCACCTCGCGGTCGAAAAACGGGTTGAACAGACCGATCAGCAAAGCGAAGGGGATGGCCAGCGCGACGTTCTTCGCCAGATAGCCTGCGGGCAGCCCGCCGAGTACGGCGAGGGCGATCGGGAAGACAGCAAACGGCATCAGCGCCGCCACCGTATACCTGTCGAAAGACGCGACGATCACGACGAAGGCCAGCGTCACCACCACCTTGGCGCGCGGGTCGAGGCGATGGACGACGGTATCGGCCCGCGCGAACTCGTCGAGGTGACGGAGATTCTCGGCAATCGAATCGATCGACGCCATGCGTCGGGCTCAGGGCAGGGACGGCGAACCGTCGCTGCGCGGCACCTGCCGGCCGCTCATCGTCGCGATCCGCCGCCCCCGCTTGCTGCTCGGACCCGCCACTTGAGCAAGAAGCCGATCAGGAAGGCAAGCACCAGCGCGACGGAACCGCCGACAATTCCCGAGACACTGCTGCCGAGTCGGCTTTCCTGATCGTCGCCGGCCTCGTCGCCCGTGGCGATACTGGCTGCCTCTGCCGACTTCCGGAAGGCGTAATCCGGCAGCACCGCGATCCTCTCCTGGAGAGCGGCGAGGGCCGCGTGGACACCCTGCTCCGGCGCGGGCAACGCGTCGGCGCCGGTGACCCGGGCAATCGACCATTCGAGACCGTCCGGGTTTTTCGACGCAAACCATGAGAGCACCCCACCGGTGACTGCCGCGGCGGCCAGGAAGGCGAGCAGCAGCGCGCGCAGCGGCCGGGCGCCCGCGCTAGCCGGCAGAGCGTCGAGCAGCTCGGGCCGGGCACGATGGACGAACGCAACGATCGCTGCCGTGACGAAACCTTCGACGATGCCGATCGCCAGATGAACGGGCTGCATGAAGAGAACGAATGTGGAAAACGGCAGCGACGAGATTCCCGACGCCACCGTCTCGACAACGACGCCGAAGGCGCCGAGCTGCAGCCCGACGACGGCGGCGACGATCGTCGCCACGCTCAGGCGCAGCGGGCCCGGTCGCGCGCCGGCGATTCTGCGGTAGACCAGCGGGTAGGCGACGAAGGCCGGGAGAAAGCCCAGATTGAAGATGTTGCAGCCGAGCGCCAGCAGCCCGCCGTCGGCAAAGAACAGCGCCTGCACGACGAGAACCGAGGCGACCGTCAGGAAGGCCGCGTGCGGGCCGAGGAGAATCGCCAGCAACAGCCCACCCCCGAGATGACCGCTCGAGCCGGTGCCGGGAATGCTGAAGTTGATCATCTGCGCGGCGAAGAGAAAGGCACCGAGAACACCCATCAGCGGCACCTTGCGCTCGTCGAGATCGTCCCTTACCTTTCTCGCGCAATAGGCGATGCCAGCCGCCGACACCGCCCACAATGTGCCGCCCACCGCCGGCGACAGTAGTGCATCCGCCATATGCATCGCACACCTCCCTGTGTTTCAACCGTAACGAGAACCCTCGCCGGCATTCTGTCACAGGCCTGAGCAGTTGTCCTGCTCGAACAGGGCGATCGACTCGACGTGCGAGGTGTTCGGGAACATGTTGACCACGCCGGCACCGCGCAGGCGATAGCCCTTCTGACTGACCAGAATGGCCGCGTCGCGCGCCAGTGTCGCCGGGCTGCACGAGATGTAGACGATGCGGCCCGGACCGTCGGCACCAAGCGACTTGACAAGTTCCAGGGCGCCTTCGCGCGGCGGGTCGATGAGCATCTTGTCGAAGCGCCCGAGAGCGCCGATGCTCTCCGTCGTCGCCGTGAACAGGTTCGCCACACGATACTCGACGCGGTCGTGCAGGCCATTCGCCGTCGCATTCTCGGCAGCACGGCCAACCAGTTCGGCGCTGCCCTCGATGCCGACGACACTGGCCCCCGCGCGGGCAATCGGTAGCGTGAAGTTGCCCAGCCCGCAGAACATGTCGGCGATGCGCTCACCCGGCCGGGGGTCGAGCAGGCTGAGCGCCCGGCGCACCAGAACGCGGTTGATCGCGTGATTCACCTGCGTGAACTCCGTCGGCGAAAAGAAATGCTCGACGGCGAAATCCGGCAGCAGGTACGACAGGCGCGGCCCGTCGACCGGACAAAAGCGGTAGGCGGTCGCCGGTCCCTGCGGCTGCAGGTAGAAGACGACCTGATGGCGGTCGGCGAAATCGCGCAGCAAGACCTCGTCGGCGGCATCGAGCGACTCCAGGATGCGCAGGACCAGCGCCGTCATCCGCTCACCGACGGCGACCTCGATCTGCGGCAGACGATCGCGGATGCTCATCCGGCCGATCAGCTCGCGCAAGGGCAGCAGCATCGCCGACAAGTGCGCTGGCAAAATCTCGCACTGGCGCATGTCGGCCACGTAGCTGCTCTTCTTTTCGTGGAAGCCGACGAGCACGCCACCCTTTTTTGCCACGAAGCGGACCGACAGGCGGGCACGAAACCGGTAGGCCCACGGTTGACCGTAGATCGGTGCATACAATTGCTCGGCAGTGATCCGGCCGATATGCCGCAGATTGTCTTCGAGCAAACGTTGTTTGGCGGCCACCTGCGCCAGGGGATCGAGATGCTGCATGCTGCAACCGCCGCAGACGCCAAAATGCGGGCAGCGCGGCGCCACACGCTCCGCCGAGGGTTTCAGAACGTGCAGCGTTCGCGCCAGTTCGTAGCTCGGCTTGCGGCGAAAGCTGGCGTACTCGACCGTTTCGCCGGGCAAGGCACCCTCAACGAAGACAGTCTTGCCGTCGAGGCGGGTGATTCCCCGCGCCTCGTGGTCCAGCGACTCAATGATTCCAGTTGGCATGCGCGGCGTCCGCCCAAAAAGCGCATGATTCTATCCTGAATGCCGGCTCCGCTCACCAAACGAAGCGCGACCGTCCACGAGCGCGCCGGTCGCAGCGGCACAGCCGGATTCTTGCGCGCGCGATCCCGCTGGCAGGCGGCCGCTCGGCAGGCCGTCGTCGAGCGTCAGCCGCCCTCGGCAGGAACAACCCGCCGGCGGAAATTGATCGACAGCGCCGCAAGCTGCGGATGCGTCGCCAGGCGCCTGGCAAACTCGCGCTCGGCCTTGCCGAGCGCGGCGCGGTCGGCGAGTGCCTCGTGCGGCAGATACACCTCGGCCTCGACCCGGCCGTTGAGGTAGTGCAGGACCACACGCTGCGGCTCCGGCAGTCCGGCGAGCACCGGCGCCAGATCGCCCATCAGCTCGGCGCGATCGGGCATGCTCTGACTGCTGCTGTCATGGTCCAGATCGTCCTCGACGTCAACGTGCACCAGCACGTCGGATACCGTCGGATGGCTGTCGAGCACCCGCTTGCGGGTCATCTCGGCAATGCGGTGCCCTTCGGAAACGCTGATCCGCGGGTCAACGCAGACGTGCGCATCGACCAGCGAGCGATGTGCCATACGACGGGTACGCAATTCATGCAGGCTGCCCACCCCGGGGGTGTCGATGATCACCTGACGGATACCATCGACTTCCTCGACCGACAAGCCCGTATCGATCAACTCGAGAATCGCCTCCCACGAGAAAACCACGCCCATGCGGACGATCATGAAGCCGACGATGATCGCGGCGACGGAGTCCGCAAAATTGAAGCCCATCAGGTTGCCGACGATACCCACGGCAACGACGAGCGAGGAAGCGGCGTCGGAGCGCGCATGCCAGGCGTTGGCGATCAGCATCGGCGAGCGCAGGCGCTCGCCGACCCGCAGCATGTAGCGGAACAGCCCCTCTTTCGCGGCCAGCGCCAGGATCGCCGTCCACAGGGCCAGCGGCGCCACCGGCGGCAACTCGTCGAGACTGTGCAGTTTCATCCCGGCACCCCAGATGATGGCGGTACCGGTCGCCGCGAGAATCGCTCCGAGGGCAAACGATGCCGCCGTCTCGACGCGGGCGTGGCCGTAGGGATGCCTCTCGTCGGCCGGATCCTTGCTGTGATGGGCGGCGAAAAGAACCAGGAAGTCACAGACGAGATCGGAAAGCGAATGCAGTCCGTCGGCGATCAGGCCCTGCGAATGCGCAAGGATGCCGGCGACCACCTGCGCAGCGGTCAGGAAGACATTGACTACCACGCTGATCCAGGTACACCGCTGGGTCATGCCGTGCCGTGCCGGGTCGTCGAAAGAGACGGCGGGGACATCCTTGTAAGCGCTCATGGTCGTTCGTCATTTTCCGCAGGGGGCAATATTCTATCGTGGCCGCGGCTGCCCTGGGCAGCGCCGGCGCGGGCTCGTCGCCCATCGCTTCTCGATGGCATGACATTTGATCGTGCGCCTGCCCGGTTAAACCAGGCTTAAGGCGTCACTTCGGCTGACCGTCACCAAGCCGCGACAACCGCTGCCAACGAATCGCCGACGGCCGAGCGATTCAGTCGGGAAGCGGCGCGAAAAGTGCCGCGATGTCGTCACGACCGAACTTGGCATCGACGCCACGGTCTTCCGAGAGAATGTGTGCGGCCAGTTCAGCCTTGCGCTCCTGCAGAGCCAGGATCTTTTCCTCGATGCTGCCGGCGACGATCAGCTTGTAGACGAAGACGGGCTTGTCCTGGCCGAGACGATGCGCACGATCGGTAGCCTGGTTTTCGGCAGCCGGGTTCCACCACGGGTCGTAGTGGATCACCGTATCGGCGGCGGTCAGATTCAGGCCGACGCCGCCAGTTTTCAGGCTGATCAGGAAGACCGGCACTTCGCACGCCTGAAAGCGGCGAACCTGCGCTTCGCGATCGCGGGTGTCGCCGGTGAGGATGACGTAGTCGATGCCGGCAAGCTTCAGCTCCTTCTCGATCAGCGCCAGCATGCTGGTGAACTGCGAAAACAGGAGAATGCGCCGGCCCTCCTCCACCTGCTCCGGCAACATCGTCATCAACAGATCGAGCTTGGCCCGCTCCTTGACCTTCTGGGCGGACCTGGCCTTGACCAGGCGCGGGTCGCAGCACACCTGGCGCAGCTTCAGAAGGGCATCGAGAATGACGATCTGGCTGCGGTTGAAGCCCTTGTTGGCGATCTCCTCACGGACTTTCTCGTCCATTGCCACGCGCACCGTTTCGTACAGGTCGCGCTGGCTCCCGGCGAGTTCGACCTTGCGCACGATGATCGTCTTCGGCGGCAACTCGCGTGCCACCTCTTCCTTCTTGCGGCGCAGGATGAACGGGCGAACCCGGCGGGCGAGCAAGTCACGACGTTGCGCATCGCCCTGTTTCTCGATCGGCGTCCGCCAGTGCTTGGTGAAGCTCTGGTTGCTGCCGAGAAAGCCGGGCAGCAGGAAATCGAACTGACTCCACAGCTCGCCGAGGTGATTCTCCAGCGGCGTACCGGTCAGGCAGAGGCGATGCCGGGCGGTAATCTTGCGCACCACTTCAGCACCCTGGCTGCGCGCGTTCTTGACCGTCTGCGCTTCGTCGAGGATCAGCAGGTGGTAACTGTGCCGGGTCAACTCGGCGGCATCGCGCCACAGCAGCGGGTAGGTGGTCAGCACCACGTCATGCCCGGCGATCTCGGCAAAACGGCGCTTGCGCTCCGGACCATGCAGCGAAAGGATCGACAAGCCGGGGGCAAAGCGGGCCGCCTCGTTCTTCCAGTTGAAGATCAGCGAGGTCGGCAAGACGATCAACGCCGGGCGATCGAGCCGCCCGGCTTCCTTCTCCAGCAGCAGATGCGCCAGCGTCTGCGCCGTCTTGCCGAGGCCCATGTCGTCGGCGAGAATCCCTGCCAGGTTCTGTTCGCGCAGGAACTGCAGCCAGGCCAGCCCCTCGGTCTGGTAGTGGCGCAGTTCGAGCCCGAGGCCAAGCGGGGGCGCGATGTGGCTGATTCCCTGCGCCGCCGTCAGCTGCTCGGCGAGCGCCTGGACATCGCTTTGTCCCCGGAAGCGCCAGCGACTGCTGTCGTTGAACTCGGCCAGACGGGGCGCATCGAAACGCGACAGACGCAAGGCTGTGCCGCCGGAGAAGCCATCGAAAAGATCGATCAGCGTTCCTGCCAGTGGCTTCAGACGCCACGCCGGCGCACGAATACGGTGGCACGAGGGAGTCACCAGCTCGATCGTTTCGGCATCGTCGATCTGCGCCAGCAAGGCGGCATCCAGCCACCGCCCGTCACGCCGGAACAGCGTTGCCAGCAGCGGCGCCAGCGGCAAGCGCTCGCCTTCGACGATGACGCCCATGTCGAGACTGAACCAGCCGTCGTCCGATTCGACCAGGTCAGCGTCCCACGACTCCACCTCGAGCACGCGATGGCGAAAATCGGCGGAGAACTCGACCTGCCAGCCAGCGCCGCGCAGGCGCGCCAGACACTCGCGCATCAACACCGGCCAACAGCCTTCGAAAGCCAGCCCGTAGGCGTTGTCCGGCGGCTTGCCGAAGGTCTGCAGCACATAACCCGGGATCTTCTCGATACCGGCAGCGGCCAGTTCGTCCATCAACCGCTCTTCCCGCTGGCTGTCGCGGACGATGCGAACCATTTCGCCAGTCGTCAGAGTTGCGACATCGTGCGTGTCGTCGGGCCGCAATTCGACGTCCGCGTAGCGGAAAACCGGCAAGGCGATATCGAAAGGCCCGCCGCCGTAGCTCGCCAAGTAGTCGCGCCAGGCACGGTTGCCGTGCGTACTCAGCGTCTCCAGGCGAAGCGCCGGCACCAGATCGGCCTCCAGGCTGCGCATACTGGCGCTGGCATTTTCCGGGTCGCCGGGCAGTTCTCCCGATGGTTCCGCGAGTGCTTCACCAACCAGCGCCGCCGCCGTCGCCGACAGCGGCGGCAGGGAGAACAGTCGCGCGACGACTGCCTGATTGCCGCGCACCAGTAGTGGACCGATCTGGCGCTTGTCGAGATCGAGGTACCACGGCGCCAGCAGAGGAATGATCAGCTTCGCGGGAGGCTCGGGCTTGAGCAAGGGGATGCGTCGTCCGTCGGCATTGAGCTGCCAGCCGAGCGTCGCCGGGCGCGCCTCGGCGAGCGTCAGCACCGAAAAGTCGTCCTTGCGGCACAGCCGACCGGTCTGCGCCATCAGATCGAGTACCTCGCCGCCGTGCCGGGGCCCGAGCCCGAAAGCGCGCAACCCGCTGTCGAAGGAACGTTCCGCCCACAGCAGGCGGAGGATCGGCCGATCCTCGTCGCCGACAAAGCGCGGCGGCTTGCTCAGCGCGCGATCGATGGCCCACAAGGCATCGGCGCTCTCCGGGTCACGGCCCTTGTGCACGCTGATCCCGAAACCCCGGGCATCGGGAGTCCAGTGCAGCAGGTAGAAAAGCTGTTGGCGGGAAGCGGCGGGGCGACGGTCCTTCTTGCTGACCGCCACGGCCACCCGGCGCAGTTCCTCAGTCCAGGATAGGACGCCGAGGTCGGCCTTGTCCTCGGCTGGGGAATGCTTGGCAGGCTTATCGAGCATCAGGCGCTCGTCGGCAGCAATCGCTGCCGTACTCGCGAAGTACCGGCGGCGAGCGAACGACCCGCATTCGCAGGACCGGCAATCGCCGCCAGGCAATCAACGGCTGGCCACTTTTCTCGACGCGGCACAGGGTGCTCCTCGTAAACATCAACCGCATACGCTAGCACAGCATCTCGCACTGCAGCAAGGGAAAGGCGCGTTGGCACAGGGTCTCGCCCGCCCCGTCGATCAATCGCGGAAGTTTCCGTACTTGATCGGAAAGTCCGTAATCTCCTTGGTGACCAGTGCGATGCAGGCCTGCAGCTCATCGCGCTTGGCACCGCTGACGCGCACCGCATCGCCCTGGATCGACGCCTGCACCTTGAGTTTCGAATCCTTGATCAGCTTGACGATCTTCTTCGCCAGTTCCGACTCGATGCCGACCTTGATCTTCAGATCCTGCTTGACCTTGTTGCCCGAGACCCGCTGCACCGGCTGGCTGTCGAGCCGCTTGGTGCTCTCCTTCTCCTTCTTCTCCATCGCCGGAAACAGCAGATCCTTGATCTGGTCGAGCTGGAAGTCGGAGTCCCCGTGCAGCGTGATCAGCTTGTCCTTTTCGTTCAACTCGACCTTGGCACTGGTTGCCTTGAAGTCGTAGCGATTGTCGATGGCCCGACGCGTGACGTCGATCGCATTGGTCAGTGCAGCCATGTCGGCTTCTGAAGAAAAATCGAATGAAGGCATGCGGCGTCCGTTCGGTGGTTTCTGATGGTCAATGGGCGGTTTCAGGCGGCAGCGGCGGGCGCCCCGCCGCTCGCCCTAGGCGAAGTGGCAGACGTAGTGATAGGGCTCGTCGCAGGCGATTTCGAACGCCGAATCGCCCGGCACGGCAAAGGACTCGCCGGCCGCGTAGTCCCGCCACTGGCCCTCGCCCTGAAGACGAACACGGCAGGCGCCGCCGACCCCTTCCATGACTTCGGGAGCGCCGGTGTTGAAGGTCAGCGTCGATGGCAGGATGACGCCGACAGTCTTGCGCGTACCGTCGGCAAGGAAAACCGTATGGCTGACACACTTGCCGTCGAAGTAGACATTGGCCTGCTTGACGACGCTGACATTGTCGAATTGCGACATCTTCACATTCTCCAGAATTTCTCGAGGATCGTCTTGGTAATGAAACCGATCATGCCGAAGGACAGCACGAAGAACAGCACGATCGTCCCGGTCCTGCCGGCTTTCGACTTCCAGGCGATCTCGCCGATGATGAACAGCATGAAGAGCATGAAGGCACCGATCCCGAAGGTCATGCCAAAGTCCGAAATCTGCTCTTCCGTCAGCCCGAACATCGACGGATCCTCCCCGGATCAGCTCCTGCGGCTCGCCAGATTGGCCGCGATACGCATGCGCAACGCGTTCAGCTTGATGAAGCCACCGGCGTCCTTATGGTCGTAGGCGCCGGCATCGTCCTCGAAGGTGGCGATCGTCGAGTCGAACAGCGAATCGGTCTTCGAATCGCGGCCGACGACGATGACGTTGCCCTTGTAGAGCTTGACCCGCACCCAACCGTTCACCGCTTGCTGCGTGTGGTCGATCAGCGTCTGCAGCGCCAGGCGCTCCGGGCTCCACCAGTAGCCGTTGTAGATCAGGCTGGCGTAGCGCGGCATCAGGTCGTCCTTCAGGTGCGCGACTTCGCGGTCGAGGGTGATCGACTCGATCGCGCGGTGCGCCGGCAGCAGGATGGTGCCGCCCGGCGTCTCGTAGCAGCCGCGCGACTTCATGCCGACGTAGCGGTTCTCGACCAGGTCGATGCGGCCGACACCGTGCTTGCCGCCGAGCTGGTTGAGCAGCGCCAGCAGCGCGTCGGCCGGCAGGCGCTTGCCGTTGATCGCCACCAGGTCGCCCCTGGCGAACTCGAGGTCGAGGTACTCGGCGGCATCCGGCGCCGCTTCCGGCGACACCGTCCAGCGCCACATCGACTCCTCGGCTTCGGCCGCTGGATCCTCGAGGTGGCGGCCTTCGTAGCTGATGTGCAACAGGTTGGCATCCATCGAATACGGCGAGCCGCCCTGCCGGTGCTTCATTTCGACCGGGATGCCGTGGCGCTCGGCGTAGGCGAGCAGTTTCTCGCGTGACAGCAGGTCCCACTCGCGCCACGGCGCGATGATCCTGATGTCCGGGCGCAACGCGTAGGCGCCGAGTTCGAAGCGAACCTGATCGTTGCCTTTGCCGGTCGCGCCATGCGCGATCGCCTCGGCGCCGGTCAGGTTGGCGATCTCGATCATCCGCTTGGCGATCAGCGGCCGGGCGATCGAGGTGCCGAGCAGATATTCGCCCTCGTACACGGTGTTGGCACGGAACATCGGAAAGACGTAATCGCGCACGAACTCCTCGCGCAAGTCCTCGATGTAGATGTTCTCCGGCGCGATCCCGAACTGCAGCGCTTTCGGACGCGCCGCCTCGAGTTCGTCGCCCTGGCCGAGGTCGGCGGTGAAGGTCACCACTTCGCAGCCATAGGTATCCTGCAGCCACTTCAGGATCACTGAAGTGTCGAGACCGCCCGAATAGGCGAGTACGGCTTTCTTGATGTCACTCATGATTTATTCCTGCATCGGGCCGCTCAGGGCCGCGTCTTGGTGTTGGAGTCTGCACTGGCACTGGTGCCAGGCCCGGCGGCATCGACACGGCCGAGGAGCAGGTATTCGAGCAAGGCCTTCTGCGTGTGCATGCGGTTCTCGGCCTCGTCCCAGACGACGCTCTGCGGGCCGTCGATCACGGCTGCAGCGACCTCCTCGCCGCGATGCACGGGCAGGCAGTGCATGAACAGCGCCTGCGGCCGTGCCGCCCGCATCATCTCGACATCAACCTGCCAGTCGGCAAAGTCGCGCCGGCGCTCGTCGTTCTCGGCTTCGAAACCCATCGAGGTCCACACGTCGGTGGTTACCAGATCGGCCGCGCGTGCCGCGTCCATCGGATCGGCAAACTGCTCGAAATGCGCCGTGCCATGCAGGCCCGCACGCGCCGGCTCGACCTCATAGCCCGGCGGCGTGGACACATGGACGCGGAAATCGAGCACCTCGGCGGCCTGCAGCCAGGTATTGCAGACGTTGTTCGAATCGCCGATCCAGGCGACCGTCTTGCCCTGGATCGAGCCGCGATGTTCCATGAAGGTGAAGATGTCGGCCAGGATCTGGCACGGGTGATACTCGTTGGTCAGGCCATTGATCACCGGCACGCGCGAATTGGCGGCGAAGCGCTCGATCATCGCCTGCTCGAAAGTCCGGATCATCACCACGTCGCTCATCCGCGAGATCACCTGCGCGGCGTCCTCCACCGACTCGCCGCGCTGCAGTTGCGAGTCGCGGCTGTTCAGGTAGATCGCCGAACCGCCGAGCTGCTGCATGCCGGCTTCAAACGACAGGCGCGTGCGCGTACTCGCCTTCTCGAAGATCATCACCAGCGTACGATCGCAGAGCGGCCAGTACTTGCGGTAGGCCTTGAACTCGGCCTTGATCCAGCGCGCCCGCTCGAACAGATGCGCGTACTCGGCACGCGTGCAATCCCGGAACTGGAGAAAATGTTTGACGCTGTCCATGGCGGTTCTCTATCGGGCGGCGAGGAAATCGCCGATCAGCTTCGCCAGGCGCGCCACCAGCTCGCGCGCTTCGTCGGCGCTGAAGGTCAACGGCGGCAGCAGGCGGACCACCTTGTCGGCGGTGACATTGATCAGCACGCCCGCCTCGAGGCCGCGCGTCACCAGTTCGCCGCAGGCGCGATCGAGTTCGATGCCGATCATCAGTCCCTGGCCGCGGATGTCGACCAGGCCTTGCGTGCCGGCCAGCGCCTGCGCCAGGCCATCGCGGATCAGTTGCCCGACGGCAACGGCGTTGGCGAGCAAGCCATCCTTCTCGATCACGGCCAGGGTCGTCAGCGCCGCCGTCGTGGCCAGTTGATTGCCGCCGAAGGTCGACCCGTGATTGCCCGGCTTGAACAGGCGACTCGCCTTGCCCGCCGTCAGACAGGCGCCGATCGGCACGCCGCCGCCAAGCCCCTTGGCCAGCGTCACCACGTCCGGGCGAATGCCGGCGTGCTGGAAGGCGAACCAGGTGCCGGTGCGGCCGGTGCCGCACTGCACCTCGTCGCAGATCAGCAGCCAGCCGCGGTCGTCACAGAGCGCGCGCAGGCTGCGCTGGAAGCCGACATCGGCGATGTTGACGCCGCCCTCCCCCTGGACGATTTCGAGCATCACCGCAACGACGTTCTTGTTGTTGCGGGCAACCGCCTTGATCGCCTCCAGATCGTTGTAGCGAACGCGCGCAAAACCCGAAACCAGCGGCTCGAAACCGGCCTGCGCCTTGCGATTGCCGGTCGCCGACAGCGTCGCCATCGTGCGGCCGTGGAACGCCTTCTCCATGACGACGATCGCCGGGCTGTCGATGCCCTGCTGGTGGCCGTAGAAACGCGCCAGCTTGATCGCCGCCTCGTTGGCCTCGCAACCCGAGTTGCAGAAGAAGACCTCGTCCATGCCGGCCAGCGCCGCCAGCTTGTCGGCGAGTTGCTCCTGCTGCGGGATGCGGTAGAGGTTCGAGGTGTGCAGCAGGCGCCCGGCCTGCGCGGCGATCGCCGCGACCAGATCCGGATGGTTGTGCCCCAATGTATTGACGGCGATACCCGACAAGGCGTCGAGATAGCACTTGCCCTCGGTATCGGTCAGCCAACTCCCGTCGCCATGACTGAAGGCGATCGGCAAGCGAGCGTAGGTATTCATCAGGTGCGACATGGACCACCCATTGCGGAGGCTTTGAAACTGAAACGGCGGCTTGCGCCGCCGGATAACGAGACAACCACTCGGACCCCAGACCACCAGACTCCGACCCGCCGCGCAACGGTCCGCGGGCCGCAAGTCAAGGACCAGATTCTACGGGAAAAGCAGGCGGATGTATAGAACAGGCGACGCTTTCGGAAGTTCTCCAGGATGCCTCGACGGGCTGGCAGGATGTTGGCGAAACGTCCCGCAGGGGGTGCCGTTTTGCCGCCTTAGCGGGCCGCTGCCGGGCCCGTGGACCTCAGTGCAAAGCGGAAACCGTCGTGCTGGAGAGAGCCGTCGGACGCGAACCCGCGGCGGAACGCCGAGCCGGCGCCCATGGGATCGTAGAGCCAAGAGCCGCCGCGCAGCGTGCGCGCGGCCACACTGCCATCGCCTTGGGTGCTTCGCCACTCCCGATCAATGGCATGGGCACACCACTCCCACACGTTGCCATGCATCTCGTAAAGTCCCCACAGGTTCGCCGGCAAGCTTCTCACCGCCACGGTCATGCCCTCACCAAACCGCCCGAAGCAGTTCACCTGCTCCGAGGTGATCCGGTCGCCGAAACTGTAGGCCGTCCGGGTGCCGGCGCGGCACGCGTATTCCCACTCGGCGTCGGTCGGTAGTTCGGGCGCAACGCCGGCAGTAAAGGGCCGCAGGCGGGCAAGGAAACCGTCCGGCGGCAACACCACATCGTTCCAGCTCACGCACTCGACCGGATGTTGCGGACTGCCTCGCTGACGTTCATTCGCCTCGCTGAAATAGCTCGGATTCTCGCCCATCACCGCCAGCCACAGCGCCTGCGTGCAGGCCGTATCGGCCAGCCAGAAACCGGCGTCGATCGTCGTCAGCACCTGGCTCTCCGGCTGCGTCTCGTCGCCCATCAGAAAACTGCCGGGCTCGATCCAGCGCAGGCGCTGCACGACGCCGGCAACCGCCAGATCGGCCCACAGGCCGAAGCGATCGCCACCCCAGGCGCTCGCCCAGGGCGGCGGGAAGGCCGCCGGCCCACGCCGGCGCCAGGTTTCCGCATCGAGGACGGCGTTCATTGCCCGTTACCGGAAAGCGGCTTCCCGGGGAGCTGTCGCGACGGCGCTGCGGCGCCGCCACTACCCACACCCCGGGAGCCTTCGAGTTTGGGCAGGCGCCCCGCGGCACCCACCACCGGAAACAGCGCCTGGTCCATCGGCAACGGCAAGTCCATGCCGGGGTGTTTCGACACCCGCTGCCGATCGAGCTCAGGGCAAAGCGGAAACCGACGTCCTGGTTGGCGTTGTCGGGCGCGTTCGCGTTGCGGTTCGCCGAGCGGACGTTCCTGGCGTCGTTGTTCCAGGAGCCGCCGCGTAGCGCGCGCTCGGACACACTTCTTGCTCTGCTGGCAATCGGCACTGTTCACGACATCCATTATCGCCGATCCGGGAAGCACGAATGGGTGAATCCAGCCACTCCACCGCTCGCCGCGCCGGCGCACGCATGGCGAAACGATGGCGGAGCGGTCGTGTGACGATCGGGTGTTGGGGTTCGCGGGCTCACCCCAACCTACGGGTTGCAGGCTGCTGATCACGGCATCCATCATCCGCGACTCGGCCGGCATCAATAGGTGAATATCGCCTGCCCATCGCGCCAGCCATGGCTCCCGGTCCGGAAAACGTCGTAGGTTGGGGTGAGCCCGCGAACCCCAACACCTCGCCATCACCCACCGAACCGCCCCTCGCCACGGCCATCCGACGCCCACTCAGCCCCCACCAAGCCAAGCCGAACATACCGGTGCAGCGACGAATAGGGCCACTCCACCGGCTGCCGCACCAGCCCATGCTTGACGGGATTGAAATGGATGTATTCGACATGCCGTGCGAAGTCCTCCTCGTCACGAATCACATGCTCCCAATAGCGGCGCTGCCAGATCCCGCGTTCCCCCTTCGCCACACGGCTTGGCGAACGGAACTCGGTCGCCGGAATCTGCCGCGAAAAGCCGGCCTTGATGAGCATCCAGCGAGTGGCGAAGTCCGCGTCGCCGAGCGGCAGCGTCCACAGGGCGTGCAGGTGATCGGGGAGAACGACCATGGCGTCGATACCGAAGGGATGCACCTGGCGCACCCGTCGCAGCGCTTCGCGCAAGGCATCGATGTGGTCGACGAGCAGGCTCGATTGGCGGTCGGCGAGGTTGACCGTGAAGAAGTACGTCGCCCCGGCGACATTGGCCCGACGATAGCGCATGGCGGCATGATAGTGGATCGCCTGGGTCTTGGGGTTCGCGGGCTCACCCCAACCTACGGGTGATCGGGTTGACCGGCTGCCAGATCGTCAAGGCTCGGGTGCTGCTGCCAGAAGCGCCGGCGAAATCCGAGGCTGCGACTGTGCGCGAGCGTGGCGAGCGAGTTGGCGCTGGCACGCTGTACTTCGGCCTCGCTGACCTGACCGCTGGCCCACGCGCACTCGATCTGGCGCGCGTGCCGGCGATAGCGCGCGAGCTTGCGCCGGCTCGGCAGGATCACTGCCTGGTCGATGCGGAAGCCGCACCAGGCGACGACGGTGCGGCTCGGCGCGATGCTGACCTTGGGCTTGAGTTGCAGGCCGCGCTCGCGCCGGAGAAAATCGTTCAACTCGGCAAGCGTCGCCAGCGCGTCGGCGCGGCTGTCGCACCACCAGAGGATGTCGTCCATGTAGCGTACGTGGGCGCGCACCCGGCGATCTTCGAGCAGGCGACGATCGGCGGTGTCGAGGTAGGCATTGGCGAAGTGCTGCGAAGTGAGCGAGCCGATCGGCAGGCCGCGGCCGGCATCGCCGGCGGTGTCGATGATTCGCCCAAGCAGCGCCAGGAAGCCGGCACCCTTGAAGCGTGTGGCCAGCAACGCCTTGAGGCAGGCGTGGTCGATACTCGGAAAGTAGCTGTCGACGTCGACCTGTACGCGCCAGGCGAAGCGTTGCAGATTGCGCTGCACCTGCCGGGCCGCGGCGTGCACGCCCTTGCCCGGCCGGCAGGCGTACGTCGAATCGACGAGCATCGCTTCGAAGCGCGGCTCGGCGAGATTCAGTATCGCGTGCTGCAGAACACGGTCGGCGAAACACGCGGCGTGGATCAGGCGTCGCTTCGGGTCGTGGATCGTGAAGCTCGTGTACTGCCCCTGCGGTGCCTGGCCGTTGAGGATGCAGGCTGCCAGATGATCGAGCTGGCCGTCGAGGTCGGCGAGGAAACGCGCCACGGCCGGTCGCTGGCGCTTGCCGCGCGCCGCTTTCCAGGTGGCGAGCATGAGGTTGCTGCGCTCGGCCACCTCCTCGAGGCGAATCGCCAGTCGCTTCACGCCGCCGGCCCGCCGCAGGCGGCGGCGATGGCGGCGAGGAACGGCGGCGCGTACCGGCGCGAGCGCGCTTCGCCGACGCCGTCGATGGCGCGCAGCGCCTGTTCGCTGGCCGGTCGATCGCGTGCCATCGACGCCAACTGCTCGTTGGTGAACAGCGTATAGGGCGGCACGCCGTCGCGCTCGCTCAACTCCTTGCGCAGGCTGCGCAAGGCGGCGAAAACGGCAAAATCTTCCGGCGACAACACCTCGCGGTAATCGACCCTGCCAGGCCGCCCGGCCTTGCCTTGGCCCACTTTCAGTGCGTCCGGCAGCGGACCGACGCCGGTGTCGACGCCGATGCACAGCGCCCAGTGCGAATTGACGCCGGCCTCCAGCCACTGCTTCTCGACGCTCAGCACGCGGTGCTGCGCCAGGAAGCCGTTGAGCGCGTCCTGTGCCGCGCGGCTGTCGAGGGCGGGGATGGCGAAAAAATGCAACTCGCAGCTCATGCGGCGTTCTCCCTTCGCGGTGTGGGTTCGAGAAATCGAGGGGTCATTGGCGGCCCGGCGCGCTTCGTCCCTCAGCGCTTCCTGCGCTTTTTCGTTGCCGCCCCCGTCCCGGGGGCGGCACGGTGCCGCGTCCCGCGGCACCGTCAGCGCCGCTCCGCGGCGCCGGCCACTCCGTGGCCCCGGCTGGGCTCGTGGACCTCAGGGCAAAGCGGAAACCGACGCCCCGGTCGGCGCTGCCGGGCGCGTACGCGAAGCGGTACGCCGAGCGGACGCTCCAGGCGAAGTCGTACCAGGAGCCGCCGCGTAGCGCGCGCCCGGACACACCCTGGCCCGCCGCCCCCCTTGGGTCGGTTTCGTCGCGCTCGGCATACGCGCGTCGCCCGTCGGCGCACCACTCCCACACATTGCCATGCATCTCGTACAAGCCCCAATCGTTCGCCGGCAGGCTCCTGACAGGGACCGTCGCCTGGCGATACAAACCCTTGCTGCCACCGGCGTAGGGGTATCTGCCGTCGTAATTCACCTGCTCGGGCGTGATGGTCTCGCCGAAGCTGAACGGTGTCGTGGTCCCGGCACGACACGCGTACTCCCACTCGGCCTCGCTCGGCAGGTTGGCGCCGCAGCCCGCCGGCAACCGCGCTTCGAGCCGGCGCAGGAAAAGCTGGACGTCATCCCAGCTCACCTGCTCGACCGGATGCTGCGCGCCGCCCTGGTTCTCGGCGGTGAAATGGCTGGGGTTGTCGCCCATCACCGCCTGCCACAGCGCCTGCGTGCAGGCGCTGTCGGCGAGCCAGAAACCCTGCGTCAGGGTCACCGCGTGCTGCGGGCCTTCATCCTCATAGCGCTCGGCTTCCGCAGCCGGCGAACCCATCCGGAAGTGCCCGGCCTCGATGTAGCGCATGCGCTGGACGATCGGCTGCGCGCCGTCCGGCGCCTCTCCCGACTCGACCGGAACGAGCAGGTCGGCGTACAGCCCGCTCGCATCACGGCCGATTTCCTGCGCCCAGACGGGGCGTTCGATGTGGCTGACGCGGTAGCTGTGCTGGCCGGCCGTGAGCGTCAGCGCGGCTGCCGGGTCACGCAGGCTGGCGAGCGACGCGACCGGCTGCTGCGGGCTGGCGGCCGGGTCGAGCAGACGCGCCGGTCGCCCCTCGCCGTCGCTGACCAGCAGTCGCTTGATCTGCAGCGGAGAACCGACACGCGAATGCGCGGGCCCGGAAGGGCGCTCGGCGGCCCACAGCATCAGTCCTGCCGCCTGCACGCCAAGCTGGCAGGTGACTGGCTGCAGATCCTCACGGGCGCCGATCGCGCGCAGCAGGTCGGCGGGCCGCAGCCCGGCCGGCGACGACGTTTCGTCGGTGGCGACCCAGACCGGCGCCAACCACTCGGAGTTATCCTCGACCCACTTCAGGTCGGCCCCATTGCGGGCAACGAGGTCGAGCGTGTACTGGCGCAGTTGCGGGTCCGGGGTCGTCGAGCGTGTCGCCGTTGCGCGGAACGACTGGAACCAGCGCCACGCCTTCTCGAGCTGGGCGTCGCGGGCGCTCTTCGCCTCGTCCCTGGCGTGCGCCTGCCAGATCAGCAACTCGGCCGCTTCGGTCGCCTGCCCGCGCCAGGCGTGGATGTGCAGCGTCCGCTCGAGCGCCGCGACCTGCTCGTCGGCCGTCAGTTCGCCAAACGCCTGGCGGTAGTGGGCAACATGCCCGGCAGTGACGGCGCGCGAAACGCGGCTGTCGTAGACCACCGGTTGGTGGCTCCAGACCAGCGCTTCCAGCCCCGGCTCGCCGGCGGTGGCCGGAGCGACTCCGCGCAAGGCACGTAGCAGCGCCGGTTCGACGCGCACGCAGAAGGCCATGCACGCGAGCAGGCGCTCGCGCAGCGCCGCCAGGCGCGCGGCTTCGGCACGCCGCTGCTCGTCGTCGGCGATGCGCCCACGCTGGCGCCGCAGCCCGCCCCCCGCCTGCAGGCAGAAGACGTGCGCCCGCCGCGCCAGTTCGACTTCGATCTGTGCCGGCGCCAGCGGCGCCCAAACGACCGGCTGCGCGCCGTGCTGTGCGAGGCGGCGAGTAAACTCGGCCCAGGTACGCGCCGCCCCTGGCCAACCGGCAAGCGCGCCGGTGTCGGAGAGAATCAGCACGCGCGTGCCCGCCGGTGGCCGCGGAATGGCCGCGAAGGCGGCGGCGTCCGCTCTGGCGGGCCAGCGCCACGTGACCTGCTGCGGGCTGCCGTCGACCAGCCACAGGGTACAGCCGGCCTTACCGCGTTGCAGCAGCAGATCGTCGACGATCTCCTGGAAATCTTCCTGATAGGGCAGCAGATGCGGCGCGCGATCCCAGACGATGACAAACTCGCCGCCCCAGATCGCCTGACGCCTGTTCGGCAGCCGCCGCACCGGTCGGGCGCGCGCCAGTTCGCGGAGCAGGCGCGGCATGTCGAGTCCGCTCTGGCGGACTTCGAGCGCCGAGCGCTTGAGCGCCGACCACAGGCGCGCGCGGCGAACGAGCGGCACGAAGGGTGCGGCGCTGCCGTCCGTGGCGCGGGGCGCGCATTGCGCGGGCGTCAGCGGCGAGGGTTTGAGGGTGTCGTCGGAGTCGGCCGGCACGTCGAGGCGACGGCAGGCGGTGATGGCGAAGAGCGGCGCTTGCAGACGGTCGGTTGCGGCTGGTTCGGGAGTCGCGCCGGAGGGCACGCCTGTAACAACGTCGGCGTCGATGCGGGCCGTTATCCCGATGGCGAAGCGGACCATGGCATCTCCAGGCCGCTCGAAAAAGGCCAGCGCGCCGGCATAGCGCCGCTCACTGTCGCCATCGTCGCCGGCGAGTTCGAGCGCGTGCAGCAGGTCGGCGCGCGCCAGCAACGGCGAGCGTCTCATCCCTTCGATGAACCCGTCTTGTCGGCGGCCGAGGGGTTTTGCGAGAGCTTCGGGTTGTCTTCGACGACGCCGTTCTTCAGGAAGGCGTAGCGCGCGAGGCGGGCCAGCCAATCCCCTTGCTGTTCCGGATTTCCCGGCGCCAGGCGGCGAAGCGCGGTCAGCAGGTCGATATATTCGGCGAGGCCCGGCGGTGGCACGCCGGCCGCCTTGGCGTTCTTGCGGTCCTCGGCGAGCTGCTCGGCCGCCGTCTGGAAAATCTCCTCCTCCTTCTGCCGACGATCAGCCGGCTGCAAGGTGCTCGGGAAGTGCGCCCGCCCGCGCTTGACGAGGAAGTCGACGTAGGACTCGTCAGGCTCGAGCGTCAGCACCACGCAGCGGCGCAGGAAGGCGGCCGGCAGCTCGCGCTCTTCATTGGTGGTGATGACGACCAGCGGCAGCAGGCCGTCCTGCGGGCGGATCGGCTGCTGGTTGACCGGGTTCGGGAACTCGCGGCTGCCGAGGACTTCGAGCAGGCTGTTCGGCACGTCGCTGTCGGCCTTGTCGATCTCGTCGATGAGGATCACGTGGCCGGGGGGCGTGGCAGCCTCGTCTGCCGGAGACTCGCCAGATCGAGGTCCGTAACCCCTTGCGCCGGACCAGTCGAAGGCTCGCCAAAACGGCCCCGGCAGCCAGTAGTCCTCGTCGCGCTTGACGCCACCGCCGCCGGCACCGGCTGCCTGCGCGTCGGCCAGCCGCTGCACGGCATCGAAACGATGGAACAGATCCTGCGCCTCGAAACGCGGGCTGACGGTGACGCACTGCAGGTGCCACTTGAGCGCTGCCGCCGCCGCGAGCGCGAGTTGCGTCTTGCCTGTGCCCGGTTCTCCCCGCACCAGCAGCGGCCGCTCTGCCGCCAGCGCCAGGTGCAGGGCATCGATTTCGTTCTGCGACCATTGGTGCACGGCGCCGTTGTCGAGCGGTTGGATGGCGTCGGCTTCCAGGTGTTGGAGGAGTTTCTTGACGTCTCGTGCCATGGGGTTCTGCCTGTAGGGTGGTTCATTCCGGAAGTGGAGTGCCGTGGCTGCGTGGCTTCGTGGGTTCGTGGCTGCGTGGCTTCGTAGGTTGGGTTAGCGCAGCGTAACCCAACGTTTCTGCCGCGGGATGTTGGGTTACGGCCTGCGGCCTAACCCAACCTACGACGCTACGGTTTCGGTAAAGTTACCTGCAGACGTTCGAGGATCAGGCTCGCCGCCTCGGCGCTGGAATGCTCGCCGCAGTCGATGGCGAGATCGAGCGAAAAAACACCGTCGACTGGCACATTGTCGAAACGAAAGAACATGATCCGCTTCCCGTCGCGCTTCTTGATCAGGTCGCGCACCGCCCGCCATTCGAGTCCGCACCATTCCTTGCCTTGGTAGTTGCCGCCCAGGAAGACGACTACGAGGTCGGATTGATCGTGATAAATGTGCTGCAGCAGGAGGTCCGAGTCCGGAACGGCCGTCTGCGACTTGAAGTTGTAGTCGTAAAAAACGGCCTCTCTGCCCAGTTTCTCCGTCAGTGCCGAGGCGACGTCCCGGACATAGAGACGATGCTCACCGGCAAACGACAGTGCCACTCGAAAACGCATATCCTCCAGAGCTTGCATCGATTTCGCCTCCTGCGGGTAGAGTTGTTGAAACAGGGTTTCGAGATAGTGCAGCAGGTCCCCCTGCAGGCCGTTCCAAACATCTGCTTCGGCGTCCTGCAGGCGACCACGAGTCGCCGCAGCATAAAAGAAAGTCGGCACGCGAAACTGCGTCGCAAACTCCTGCCGAAGGACAGTCACAGCCATCGGGTGATGATCTGAAGAGTTCAGGCCGAACATCGGGCGCGCGCCCTGTTGGCTTTCATAACGATCCAGGCCCCGCTTGAGAACCGCGTCAGAGGGCAGTGCGCCGCGTTCGCACAGTTCCTGGAGACGCGCTGGCCTGTCGAATAGGGCCGGATCGGCAAGCGACGCATTGACCAGCGCTTGCAGTTCGGCTTTGGCGCATTCGCGGTCGCCTTGGAAACCATATTCCAGCGGTGCTGCGTGCTGCGGCAGGACGTTCACCGCGACCGGCTTGCGCACCTTCGGGTCAATGTTGATCCTGACCCCATTCTGGCACCATACGCCAGCAACCAGTGCTGCCGCCAGTTGATGACCGACACCGATCAGCATGTCGTCGGGTGGAGCGGCGCCGACGATCCTGGCCTGCTGCACGATGTATTTTTCGCACGCGAGCAGGCACATGCCAATGGCCACTTCGCAGCGTGGATTCGACTTCCCCGTGACAGCCGGAGCGATGCCGAGCCTTGGTGCGATGCCCAGTGTCGCCTCCAGCAGGTCCAGAGGATCGTGCTGCAGACACTCTTCGATCAGTGCCTGCGGGTCGGCTGGAACGACCGTTCCGCATTCCTGCGCCCACCCTTGGGCGAAGTCTTCCCACAGACCCCGGTCGCCGTGGAGTGCCGTCAAACGGGCGAGCAGGTTCTCCTGCAAGCGGGTCGGTGCCTCTCCCACGCTATCGCCTCAGCAGATTCCACACCATCTCGATGCCGCCCAGTACGAGGTCCGAAATGCCGCCGTCGACGCCTTCGTTGCGCTCTTGCCGCCGGGTCTGCGAGCGCGCGCGCTCGTTGGCGATCAGGGCATCGGCGAGGGCGTGCGGGTCGAGAGTCTGCTGCCGTACTGCCTTCTTGCCGAAGTCGTCGAGCGCGCTCTGCACGGCGTCCGGATCGAGGATGACGATCGGCGACCGGCAGTGCGTGCACACGTGCTCGCGGCGGATGTCGACGGGCGCGCCGCAGCCGGAGCAGCGGATGGTCTGCACCCGCCGCGCCAGGTCCTCGACTTCGGCGCCGCTGAGCTGGCGAACGAAGCCTTTTTCGATCATGAATGCCGAGTAGGCGCTGTAGCGGCCGTGCCGCTGCGGGCAGCGGCTGTAGGCAAAGCGACCGCTGCGCGTGTTGTCGAGGCAGTGCAGCAGCGACTCGCGGCAGCGCGGGCAGTGCAGCGGGTCGCGCCAGGGCTGGCGCAGGTCGGCGTGATGCTGGTGCAGCAGACGGAAGAGCTCGAGGACGCCGGCGGGCGCCAGTTGGGCGCTCTCGAACTCGTCGAACCAGATACCCTGACAGGGAAAGCAGATGTCGAGGGTGACCTGGCCGTTGAGCTGGCGCTGAAAGCTGTGCGCCGACATCGGCGCCTGGCAACTGGGGCATGGCGCGGCGCTCGTCGGCGCACCGGGCACGGAACGGGTAGCGTGGGTCATGGGATCGATGGGGTGGTCGCGGCGGTCAGGAGTCGAAGCGGCGCACCCAGAACAGTTCGTGGCGGCGAACAGCCTTGCGGAAGAAGTCGTTCTCGCCGGTCGCCGGCCAGCGGCGGCCGGCAAGGAGCTGCTGGATGGTCCGGCGCAGGCGATGCTTGAGCGACAGGGGACGCTGCAGGTCGTGCTGCATGGCCAGCGCCATCGCCTTGTCGAGCTGGTGTTCGGCGCTCAGGTGCGGGCTCCACAGGCCGTCGGCCGGCAGCGGCGCCAGCGCCGGCGGCAAGGCGATGCCGTCGCCCGCCGGACCCATCGGCCAGCGATCGTTGTCGAGCAGGTGATTGGCATAGAGCAGGGCGATCTCGGGCTTCCAGAATGCCCGTTGCACAGCCTGATCGATGGCCAGCGAGGTGGCGAAATGATCCGGATGCGGGTCGAGTTCGGGGTGCGGGGTGACGATCACTTCGGGGCGGAAATGTTCGATCAACGCGACCAGGTCGGCCAGCAGGTTTCTGCCGCAGGGCAGTCCGTCGCTGTCCGCCGGCAGGCGCAGCGGATTGTGCCGACGGGCGCTGCGCACATCCTGCTCACCCGACTCGCGCGAGCCGACCGGCAATTCGGGTTCGGCGAGCATCGCCGGCAGTTGCAGGCAGTAGTAGCCAAGCTGCACGCAGCGGCTCTGCGGAACGCCGCCCCAGAGCGGTATCGCCAGGCTGTCCCAGGTGCGCAGGCGCCCCTTGAGCTGCGCCGCCGGCGCGGCAGCGAGCCCGAGGCGCTGGTAGTTCGCCGCCTCGACTTCGCCCTGCGTGAGCGTCACGATGACTGCCTCGGACGCCCGGCTATACAGGCCGAACGCCGCCAGTTCGGCATCGTCAGCGTGCGGCGCGAGGACCATGATGCGGCGCTCGGCGTAGTCGGGATTGTCGAACGTGTAGAGCGTCGCCATCGCGGGCAGGCGGCAGAAGCGGCCTTCGATCGCCAACTCGCCCATGCCGACCGCCACCGCCTGTCCCGAGAGGTTCAGGAAGCGCCGGCCACGCACGCCGCGTTCAAAATCCTGGCGGTCGTCGCCGATCCACACATGCGGGTCGAGGAAGTGGCCCAGCCGCGTGCTCCGCAGCTCGACGGCGAGAATCAGCGTTTCGCCGGCCGCCAGCGGTGCGCTCAACCGCAGCACACCGTCGGCGAGCGAGACGTTCTGCGCCACGGTGTCGGCCGGAAAGGCATACTGGTAGTCGTCGCGCGGCGAATAGAAGAGGTGGTCGGCGAACCAGGCCTCGTGCGCGATCCAGCCGACGAAGAGCACCAGGGGCACCAGCCACCAGTCGACGAAGATACCGACTGGCGCGAGCAGCAGCAGGGTCGCCAGCAGGACGAGGTGTTTTTGCCGGCGATGACGCCGCAGCAGTTGTTGTTTCAGTGAACTCATGGCGGACCCGGACGATGAACCCGCGCAGGACGCGGGGAAGACAAGTCTCTGTGGATTCTAGATTCTATAGACCGGCACGCGATGGCACCAGCGGTCCTTGTAGCCGCGGTCGGCGCGACCGAAGGAGTAGCGCAGCGGCTTGCCGAGGGCCCGCGCCTCGGCCCAGGCCGCCTGCGTATTGACGAAGCTCAACACGCTGCCCGGACTGAAGTCGCGGGTCGCCGGGTCAACGCCACCGTTGATGAATTCGAGCGAAACCCACTTCGGCGCCTCGACCCGATAGAGAATCTGGATGGCGATCGGCCGTTCGTCATGCAGCAGCACCGAGCCGGTGATGAATTCGCGCAGCAGGCCGAACACCTCGCCGAGATGCGCCTTCCCGCGCGGGGCGAAGCCCCAGCGGCGCTGAAACAGGTCGGCGTACATCAGGGCCTGCTGCACCGGGGAATAGTCGAGCATCGGCCGCAGACTGCCGCCAGCCTCGGCAAGCAGGCGCAGCTCGCGCCGCTGGTTGTAGCGAAACTTGGTCGAGTACTCTTCGGGCGCGCGGGCCAGCGCCAGCCCTTCGGGCTGTGGTTTGAGACCGGCGATCTGACCGGCGTTCACTTCGGAAACGTAGCGCATGACCTGGCGCACGGGCACGCGCGCGTTTTCGGCGATCGGCAGAATGACCTCGGCGTTGCCGAGGTCGAAGGCGCCGCGCTGACGGCGTTTCTTCAGCACCTCCTTGGCGAGCGCCAGATGGTTGCCCCAGCAGGGAATCGCCGCCAGCAACTCGCCGCCGGCGAACCAGCCGAGGTAGCGCACGGGAATGCGCGCGAGAGCCGCCAGTCGCTCGACGATCAGGGGATGAGTCGCCACGCTGCCGCCGAAGCGCTGCCAGGCCTGCGCATAGGCCGCGGCATCGATTTCGCTCCAGCCGCGTTCCCGCCAGGCGCGCAACAGGCTCAGCATGCGCGTTCCGGCGGCGCTCGATCGGCATCGCCGGCAGTGGCCAAGCAGCGGCGCGCGTCCGCCCTCCGGCGCGTCAAGCCGACTATCGATGCCATTGTTCGTCCTGCCACATGCTCCGCGCCGTCCTCGCCTGTGTCGGAAGGCGCCAATGTACACCTTTTGCCCGCTGGCCGGCAGGCGCTGTTGCATCTCGGTGCGGATCGCGGACAATGCGGGTTTCAGTGCCGGAACCACCCGGCAGGCTCCCCGACAGAGAGAGGTGGCACAGCTTGGCTGCGAGGATTCATAGCGGCGGCGACACGCAACGGCGTCCGCCGGCCGTCGATCGCCGGCCAGGCCAGGCATCCGCGGCTCGGTGCGGCGGTGAATGGACATGACTGAGCCGGTCGAGCCACTGATCAGCGTCGTCATTCCGGCCTACAACTACGCTCGCCTGTTGCCGCGCGCGCTCGATTCGGTGCTCGCGCAGGGGGCAGAGGATGTCGAGCTGATTGTCGTGAACGACGGCTCCAGCGACCATACCGGCGATGTGCTGGCGGACTACGCGACCCGCTATCCTCGCCTGCGCGTCATCGACCAGGCCAACGCCGGGGCGGCCGCGGCACGCAATCGCGGCATCGGCCTGGCACGCGGCTCGCACGTGCTGCTCCTCGACGCCGACGACGAGCTGTTGCCAAATGCCCTGGCGACGCTGCGCAAGCTGGTCGCTGCGCACCCGCGAGCAGGAATGTTTCTCGGCGCCCAACTATCGGTGTATTCCGATGGACGCGAGCGGCTGCGCCTACCGAGCCCCGTTCCCGTCGCCTCGCCGGCGCAACTCGCCCGGCGCTATCTGCTGCAGAAGCGCCTCTCGGTCTCGCACGGCTGCTCGCTGTTTCGCCGCGATCTGTTGTTGCAGCGGCCCTACCCGGAGAACCTGCGCGCCGGCGAGGACATTCCGGTTTTTGCCTACCTGTTGGTCAGCGCGCCGGTGGTGATCACCAGAGAACCGCTGGCGCGCATCCACAAGCATGCCGACAGCTTGCGCCACGACCGTGATCAGGAAGAGGAACGCGCCGCAACCATGGTGCGGGAGGTGTTCGCTGCCCTGCCCGCGTCATGCCAGTCGCTGCGCAAGCGCTACGCGGCGCAACGCTATCTGTCGCTGTTTCGCACCGCCGTGCTGGCTGGCGACAAGGCGACGGCCCGCCGCTTCTATCGATCCGCCGTGCACCTGAGCGTAGCGCAGGCCTTGCGCTGGACCTACCTGCGCAAGGCCATTCGCCTGTTCGCCTGGCCCTGACGCCTGCAGGTGCCACCTTCTGGAAAGGATTTCGTGATGTCGGATCTCGTGGAGCGAGTGCGTCGGTTGCCGCCGACGGCGCTCGCTTTCCTGGGTAGCCTGCTCCTCTCGCTGGTGGCGTTTGCCGGCACCGTCACCGTGGGCAAGGACGCTGCGCTGTATCTGGCGGTTGCCCAGCAGGCTCTCGAACAAGGCCCGCAGGCGGCTTTTCAGGGCTTTGACTGGCCGTGGTTTTCTCTGTTGCTGGCTGGCACTCACTGGCTGTCCGCCCTCCCGCTCGAGCCGGCGGCCTATCTCTGGGGCGCGTTCTTCATGGCGGCAACCTGTGCTCTGCTGGTCTCGGTCAGCGAGCGCTTCGCCGCCGGCAGTGGCTACTGGGCTTGCCTGGTAGTGTTGTCGATGCCCGCGTTCAACCACTTTCGCGACGACATCATCCGCGAGCAGGGCTTCTGGTTTTTCTGCCTTCTCGCACTTTCCCTGGCTCTGGGTTGGCTGGAGAGCGGTGGCTGGCGGCGCGCCGCGCTGATCCAACTGGCGACGGTCTGTGCCTGCCTGTTTCGCCTGGAAGCGGTTCTCGTGTTGCCGGCGATCGCCCTCTGCCTGGTCGGTGACCTGCATCGGCGCGCGGGCTGGCTGAGGCTCGTGCAGTTGTCTGCGCTGCCGCTGGCTGCGGTCCTGATTGCCGCGCTGGCGATGCTTGCCCGCGGAGGGATCACCCAACCGCGGATCGCATACTATCTGTCCCTGCTCGATCCCCGCACCCTGGTCGCCGGCTTCAACCTGATGGCCAGCCAGTTTGCCAGCGCGGCGCTGGCCAAGTATTCGACAGACGACGCCGGCAAGATCGTCTTCTTTGGCGTGACGGTGACGATGCTGGCGAAGTTCTTCACGCTCAGCGGGCCCTTGGCTCTACCCTTGCTCCACCCGCAAAGTGGGCAGGTGGTGCGCGCCTGCTGGCAACGACTGAGGCCCTTCGTCTGGGCCTGGCTGGCCTATTACGGCGTGCTGTTCCTGTTCTTCATTCAACAGCATTTCATCAACTCCCGCTATCTGAGCTTGCTGAATCTGCTGGCGGTGCCCCTGCTGGCGGTTGCCTGCCTGCTGTTTGCCAGGAGCTTCCCGCGTCTGGCGAAGGCCCTGGCCGTGGCAGCCGTCGTCGTCATGCTGAGCAACGTGATCTCGCTGGGCACCAAGAAGACACACTATCTCGAGGCAGCAAGCTGGTTGTCGCGCAACACCAATCCCGCCGATCCCATCTACTACGAGGACTTGCGGATTGCCTACTACGCGGGCCGGGGTTACCCGTATATGCCGGTGACGCGGGAAGAACTGATGACTCCCTATCAGGCGGCCAAATTTCGCTATTTCGTCCTGGCACCGAAACCTGGCGATCCTCTCTACCTCTGGCTGACTGAACAGCGCAAGCCGGTTCTCGGACAGTTCACCAATCGCAAAGGCGATACGGTCGTGATCATGGGGCACTGAGCGGCCAGCACCGCGCTTCGCCGGCCTCTCGCCGCACGCCGGACACGCGCTCAGGACTCGCCTCCGGGCATCCCCTGCCAACGCTGCAGGCGATGCCGCATCCGATCCACATGCCCACCGCGCCAGTAGTACTTGCCACAGGTGGTGCAGAACCACGCGCGCACGATATCGCTCGGCAGATCGGCCGGACGCTCGACGGCCACCAAGGGCGTATTGCACAGCGAACAGCGGCTGAAAGGCTGGTGCAGCCAGTCGATCCCCAGCCGGCCGGTCAGTTCCCGTACGCTGCTCTCGAGGTCGTTGCTGGCCAGCAGCAGGACGACCTTCTGTGCGCCGCGAATCTCCAGGAGACTGCGATCGCGTGTCAGCAGCAGGCGCTCTTCCGCCATGGCACGTTCGATCAGGCGCCGGTCCGCGGTGCCGTCCGGCTCCATGGCGACGTCGTGACCCGCGGTGCGCAGCCAGCGCGCCAGACCCTTGAGCATTTCGTCGCAAAGGAGTTTCATCACTCAATGTCCGCTGCGACGAGCGGCAATGCGCGTGGCGGTGATCACGTCTCGCCGACCGCCTCCTCCTCGAGAGTAGGGTAATCGACGTAACCCCTGGCACCTCCCTTGTAGATCGTCGCCGAATCCCAAGGCGCCAGCGGCGCCCCGATGCGCAGGCGCTGGACGAGGTCGGGATTGGCGATGAAGTGTTTGCCGAAGGCGATCAGGTCGCCGCAGTCCGCGCGCAAGGCGGCTTCGGCGCGCGCGCGGTCGAAGCCGCCGCAGAGGATCAAGGTCTGCGAGAAGCAGGCTCGCAGGTGCTGCAGCAGGTCGCTCTGCGGGTCGTGCATCCAGCTTCCGGATTGGTCATAGACGTGCAGATAGCCAATCCCCAGCCGGTCGAGCTGACAGGCGAGATAGCCGTAGGCGAATAGCGGCGCCGGGTCGAACTGCATCTCGTGCGCCGTGCCGAGCGGCGAGATACGGACACCGACCTTCGCCTTGCCGACCGTATCCGCGACGGCCTCGACCGTCTCGAGAAGAAAGCGCCAGCGCGCCCGGGCAGCGCCACCATACTCGTCGGCACGGTCATTGAGGTAAGGACAGCGGAACTGATCGAACAAATAGCCGTTCGCGGCATGGATCTCGACGCCGTCGAAGCCGGCCACCATGGCGTTTTCTGCCGCTCGCGCGAAATCATCGACGGTCGCCCTGACCTCCTCACTGCTCAGCGCCCGCGGCGGGTCGCAGCGAACCAGCACCGGCTCGGCGCCAGCCCTGAGGATCGGCACCCGGTCCTTTTCCAGGCCGATCGCGCTCGGCCCGACCGGCGGCGAACCGTCGGCGCGCAGGCTGCAATGGCCGACGCGACCGACGTGCCAGAGTTGCAGGTAGATTCTTCCACCCGCGCGATGGACGGCGCGCGTCACGTTGCGCCAGCCGGCAATCTGTGCCTGGCTGTAGATCCCCGGAGTACGCGCGCAGCCGCGCGCCTGCGGCGAGACGGGCGTGCCTTCGGCAATGATCAGCCCCGCCGACGCGCGCTGGGCGTAGTACCTGGCGGTGAGCGCCGTCGGTGCGAGTTGCCAGTCGCTGGCACGGTTGCGATTCATCGGCGCCATGACGACGCGGTTTGGCAGCGCGCGGCCGCCGAGCGAGTAACGCGAAAACAGTTTCCTGGACATTGTCTATCAAACTCCTTTGATGTCCTTCCCCTGCGACTGCGAAGCAAACATCATGCCGAGATCCTTCAGCATGGATAGCTATCGACCTGTCGGGAAGGTTCATCGGCAGCACGGGTTCCCGCGCGCCGGGGAGAGCACAGCGTGCTCGGTTGTCGGAATGGCCAGTCGGCCATGCAGGTTCAGCGATCACTTCCATGCCGGTCAATACGGACTCGGCAGAAATGATCACCTTGCCAGGTGTCGGATTGATGGCGGTGACTGAACGCGCCAAGCGCCGTCCGCAGGCGCCAAAAAAGAAAACCGGGTGGCAGGCGCCGGGTCCGGAAGATCCTTCTCCGGCGGGCCAAGGGCCGTCGGGCACCGGCTTCGCGCCAGGGGTTCCCGCAACACCCCGGAACGACGGGGCTGGTCACTGCGGCCTGGCCCGGAATCTGGTTAATGCTATTACAACGCGCCAGCGAAGGCGAAGTTGACGGCGACCTGGCCGGAGCGACCGCCAGGTCGGGTCGACGCGGCGGAGTGAAGATGCCATCATCCGCTTGCGGGCAGCAAGCCGTTGCCGCTTCCCAGCGACAAGCTCAGGGCCCCGGAGCTCTCCTTGAAATTCATCCACACTGCCGACATCCATCTCGACAGCCCGCTCACCGGGCTGGCCGCCTACCGCGACGCGCCTGCCGAAATGCTGCGCACGGCAACCCGCGACGCTTTCCGCAACCTGGTCGCCGCCGCGATCGACGAAACGGTCGACTTCGTGATCATCGCCGGCGACCTCTACGACGGCACCTGGCGCGACTACAACACCGGCTACTTCTTCGCCCGCGAGATGGGCCGCCTGCACGCGGCAGGCATTCCGGTCTTCCTGCTCTACGGCAACCACGACGCCGAGAGCGAGATGACCCGGCGACTAGCGCTGCCGCCGAACGTCCGCGCCTTCGACACGCGCAAGCCGTCAACTTTCCGTATCGAGCACCTGCGCGTCGCGCTGCACGGCCGCAGCTTCCGGGACGCCGCCACGACCGAAAACCTGGCCGTCGGTTATCCCGATCGCATCCCCGGCTGGCTGAACATCGGCGTCCTGCACACGGCGCTCGAAGGCAACGCCGAACACGCCAGCTACGCGCCCTGCTCGCTCGCGCAACTGGTCGCCAAGGGCTACGACTACTGGGCCCTCGGACACGTGCATGACTATGCCGAGGTCTGCCGGGAACCGTGGGTCGTCTATCCGGGCAATACGCAGGGCCGGCACATTCGCGAAACCGGAGCGCGCGGCGCCGTGCTGGTCAGCGCCACCGAGACTGGCATCGTTGCCGTCGAACGGCTGTTTACCGACGTCCTGCGCTGGCACCGGCTGACCGTGGATCTCGCCACCGCCAGCAACCTCGACGCCGCGGTGCACGCCATCGCCGGCCGCCTGCAAGCTCTCCTCGACGAAACTGCGGATGGCAAACCGCTGGCCTTGCGTGTCGTCCTGCAGGGGCGCAGCACGGCGCACGGCGAACTGTTCGGAAAGGAGGCGCGGCTGCGCGCCGAGACGCTCGCTCTGGCCGCCGCCCTCGCCGGCGAAAGAATCTGGATCGAGAAGGTGCGCATCGAAACGACACCGGCGCATGATCGGGAGACGATCCGCGCGCGCGCCGACGCCATCGCCGATCTCCAGGCACTACTCGACGAGGCGCCGGGCGACCGGGAGTTCCTCGACTCGCTGACGACGGAACTGCGACAACTGGTGGACCGCGCGCCGCACGAACTGGCCGCATGCGTGCCGGAGTTTGCCGCGATCCGCAGTGGCGACGTGTCACCGCTGGTCGCTGCCGTCGCTCCCGGGCTGATCGCCTATCTGATGAAAACGGAGTGACACGGCGATGCGAATCAACCGACTCGATCTGCATCGCTACGGCAAGTTCACCGACTGCTCATTGACGTTGCCGGCCGCGCCGTGTGATTTCCACATGCTGGTCGGCGCCAACGAGGCGGGCAAGTCGACGATCCGGGCCGCCATCCTCGACCTGCTGTTCGGCATCGAAGCCCGCTCGACCTACGACTTCCTGCATCCGCGCAGTGAGTTGCGGCTCGCCGGGTCGATCACCCACGCTGCCGACTCGCTCGACTTTCAGCGGCTGCGGAAGAGCAGCAAGTCGCTGCTCGACGCGGCCGGCCAGCCGCTCGGCGACGACGCATTGCTGCCCTTCCTGGGCAACTCCGAGCGTTCCTTCTTCGACCAGATGTTCGCTCTCGATCATCTGCGCCTGATCCGTGGCGGCAACGAGATCCTCAATGCCTCGAACGACATCGGCCGAATCCTTTTCCAGTCAGCGGCCGGCATCGGCAGTCTCGGCGCCGTCCGCGACCAGCTCGAAGCGGAGGCCGACAAGCTCTGGGCGCGCCGCCACGCCCGTGACCGCGCCTATTACGCGGCCAAAGATGAACTGGCGGTCGCTGAAGCGGAGCTGAAGCGAGCGACGATGCGCACACGCGACTGGCTCGACGCCAGCGGCAAGGTACAGGCATTGCAGGACCGCATGGCCGGCCTGCAGGATCAGGTACGGGCCCTCGAGACCGAACGCGCCGCTCTCGAACGGGTGCGTCGGGTAGCGCCCTCGGTGCGTGCCCATCAAGGCAGCCAGCAGGAACTGGCTGCCCTCGGCGAGGTGATTCAGCTTCCCGCGGACGCCGGCGCCAGTCTCGCCGCCGCCGAACGCGAGATGGCCTCGGCGACGACGCGGCAGAAGCTCCTCGTGGAACGTGCCGGGCAACTGCAGGCGCTGCTCGCCACGATCGTCCTTGACGACGCCGTGCTGGCCTGCGCAGCCGACATCACGGCGCTCGCCGAGCGCCGGCAACAGACGCGCTTCCACACGCGCGACATCGACAAGCGGCAGCAGGAAGTGAAGGTGCATTGGCAGGATATCGAGGCCTGCGTGCGGCAGTTGGGCTGGCCGGCCGGTGACGAGGATCACCTCGCCAGCCGACTGCCTCCGGCACCGGTGCGCTCGTCGCTGGCCGCGCTGGCGCGCCGGCACGCCACCCTCGAACTGGCCCTGGCCGCGGCCACCGACGCGGCGCACCAGAAGGCACGCGAAGTCGAGGCGATCGAGGCCGACCTGGCGGCCTTGCCGACGCTGGTAATCTCCCCGAGCCTGCGGGCCGCACTCGAGACGGCGCTCCGACTCGGCGACTTTCGCGCCGCACAGCAGCGTGAAGAAGGCAGAGTCGCCAAGGCCGAACGCGAGTTGCACCAGGCCGAAAGCCGCCTGGGCGCCTGGAAGACCGACCTGTCGCCGCCGGGCCAGCTCGCCCTGCCGGCCGCCGCACAGGCCGAGCGCCTGCTGCGGCGCGCCACCGAGAACGAGGCAGCGCAGACCGCCCTGCGGCAGAGAGCGCTGGAAGTCGCTGCCGAGATCGAAAGCCTGGAACTCGCCACGACGCAATTCCGGCGCGCGCACGATCCGGTCACCAGCGGCCAGGTAGCCGATGCCCGCCACGTGCGCGACGCGGTGTGGACGGCGATCAGATCCGGGGGCGCTGCGCTGACCGACAGCGCGGCCATCTACGAGGAGCACGTCGAGACGGCCGATCGGCTGGCCGACCAGCGTCACGCCAAGGCGCACGAAGCCGCCGAACTGCAGGCAAAGCTCGACGATGCCGAGCGCCGGCATCGGCAGGCCGAACAGATCGCCGAACGTCTGCGGGCGCTGGCTGACGAGGCCGCAACGATCGACGGCGAGTGGGCGGCGCAGGCGGCAGCGCTCGGCGTCCCGACGCTGCCCCTGGCCGCCTTCGAAGGCTGGCAGGAGGCCCGCGCCGCCACCCTGCGCGCCGCAGATGCCGCCCTGCAAGCGCGCGCCGAGCAGCAGCAGACGGCCGACGCGGTGGCGCGCGCGCAGGCAGCGCTGCGCGCGGCGATCGCCGACGTCGGCGTGGCGCTGCCGAGCGATCTGGAAGCGCTGATCCTCGCAGCCAGGCACCTGGTGGACGAAGCGGCGGCAACGGCTACACGACGAGCCGAACTCACCCGTCAGTTGGCGGCCGCGAAGAGTGCATCCGCCGATCTCGCCAGACGACGCGACGCCGCCGATGCAGCGCTTGCCGACTGGCAGGAACGCTGGCAGCAGGGCCTGCGTTCGGCTGGCCTGGCGGGAGATACCGACGTCGGTACGCTCGAAGGGACGCTGAAGCTGTTCGACGACATCGACGACAAACGGCAGGCGATCCGCGAACTGCGTCAGGCACGCATCGCCGCCATGCAGAAGGACCTCGACGATTTCCGCAGCGAATGTCGCCGCCTGGCCGACCTGCTGGCACCCGCGATGGTTGGCGAGTCACCCGACGAGACAGCCCGGCGGCTCAACGCTCGCCTGCTCCAGGCCAGGGACGATGCACGCGAGGCGGCACGCCTGACCGGCGAGATCGCCAGGGCCGGCGAGCAGATCGCCGAGGTGGCCGGCGCCATCGACACTGCGAGGGCGGCGGTCGATCCCCTGCTGCGCCTGGCCCGCGCCACCAGTCACGCGGACCTGCACGCCGCGGTCACCCGGTCCGACACGGCGCGCGCGCTATCCTTGTCCGCCGCTGCGGCCAGGCGCGCCGCCGAAGAGGCAGGCGACGGGCTGCCGCTGGCGGCACTTGCCGCCGCAGTCGACGCCACCGACATGACGCAGGTCACCGTCCGCCTCGCGGAAATCGCTCGTCAGCTGGCCAGCGAGCGCGAACTGCAGGTGACGCTGGCGGCCGAACTCGCTACCGCCGGCACGTCGCTGGCGAGAATCGCCGGCCAGGACGACGCAGCACGCGCCGAGGCGGCGCGCCAGCAGGCGCTCGCCAGCATGGCAGATGCCGCGGAGCGCTTTATCCAGGTGCATACCGCGGGGCGCCTGCTGCGCTGGGCAATCGATCGCTACCGCGAAACCCGCCAGGGGCCGATGCTGGCGCGCGCCGGCGAGATCTTCTGCCGCCTGACGCTGGGATCGTTCGCGAAGCTGACCGTCGATTTCGAGGCCAGGCCGCCGTTGCTCGAAGGCCTGCGGGCCGACGGGCGGACCGTCGGCATCGGCGGCATGAGCGAGGGCACGCGCGATCAGTTGTATCTCGCCCTGCGCCTGGCCGCGCTGGAAATGCACATCAGCCAGGCGTGCGCGCTGCCGTTCATCGCCGACGACCTGTTCATCAATTACGACGACGTGCGCGCCCGGGCGGGTATCGAGGCCATCGCCGACCTCTCCAAGACGACGCAGGTGATCTTCCTCAGCCACCATCCCCATCTCGTTCCGGCCGTGCGGGAGGTGTTTGGCGACGCCGCCAATGTCGTCATGCTTGGCGGATGAGTGCCCGGCTTGGCGTCCCTTCCGCTTCACGACGACGGCTTGCGGGCGGCGCCTCCCAAGCGGACGGCGACTTGCAGGTCCGGGCGTCCAGGCGGCGCCGGGCACATTGCCGGCCCACGGCCGTCGCCTGCATAATGGCGTTGCGATGACTCCCACCCACCCCCCACTCACCAAGCTCTGGCATCAAGTGCGAGCGCGGCCACGGCTGGTGACCTCCTGTGTCGCCGGCGCGCTCACCTTCCTGGCTCTGCCGCCGGAACTCGCCCCCTCGACCCGAGCCCTGGTCACCTGGGACGTCGGAGCAGGTCTCTTTCTGGCACTGGCTTGGGTGATGATGGCCCGAGCATCAGTGGAACATATGCGGTGGCGGGCTCGCATCCAGGATGACGGTGCTGCCGTCGTCCTCTTTCTCACGGTGGCTGCTGCGCTGGCCAGTCTCGCAGCGATCGTCATCGAACTTTCCGGCCTGGACAACCTCACCCCATTCCGACAGAGCCTGCGCTTGGCCCTGGTCACGGGAACTTTCGTGGCGTCCTGGCTGCTCGTGCACACCTCGTTCGCGCTTCATTACGCTCACGCCTACTACGGCTCCCGCAGCAGAAATGGCAACCCTCCCCTCGAATTCCCCGGCGACGAGCCGCCGGTCTATACCGACTTCCTGTACTTCGCCATCATCGTCGGCATGACCTCGCAGACCGCGGATGTCGCGATCTCCAGCACACGCATGCGTCGCCTGGCGATGGCGCAAGGCATGATCGCTTTCGCCTTCAACACCACGCTGCTGGCCCTGACCGTCAACATCGCCGCCGGCCTCCTGGGCTAATCCGATCGCGGTCTTTCGGAGGGCTTGCACCGAAGCCCGCTGGCCATCGTCCTAGAGGTCCCGGGCAACGCGGAAGCCGAGGTTCACGCACCGGCTGCCTGGCGAATTCCAGTTGCGGAAGGACGATCGCAACCAGATCGGAAAACTGTTCCAGGCGCCTCCTCGGCGCACCTTCAAGTGGCCCGTGACCGGCCCTTGCGGATCGTCGACGGGAGACTCGGCATAGTAAGTGGCGCCGTACCAGTCCGCAACCCACTCCCAGACGTTCCCGTGCATGTCATGCAGCCCGAGTGCGTTCGCCGCGTAGCTGCCGACCGGCGCTGGAAACGCGGTCGGGTCGTCGGGCTTGATGACGATTTCCTGTACGTGCCCGAATTCGGAATGCCGCGACAGATCGATGGCGCGAGCGAAGTGCGGCAAATGCGCCGGATCGTCGGAGTTCGCGTAGCGTGTGCCGGTGCCGGCACGATTGGCATACTCCCATTCCGCTTCCGTCGGCAGGCGATAGCGCTTGCCCTCCTTCTCGCTCAGCCACCGACAGAACGCCAGCGCGTCGTTGTAGCTGACATTGACGACCGGTTGTGTGTCCACTAGCGCATACCCGGGGTTTCTCCAGGTGTATTGCGGTCGCCGCCCCTCGCACCGCCCCGTGGAAGAGTCGCATCCCCAACCGCCGGCCCCGTCCGACTCCGCTTCGGTCTGGTAACCGGTTTCGTCGGTGAATCGGCGAAACTGCGCCACCGTAACCTCGAAGCGGCCGAGAAAGAATCCCCGGGTGATACGCACGCGGTGTCTTGGATACTCGTCAGCGAAGTAGTCCGGCGTCTTCCCCGAATCCGGGTAGGCCGCAACCAGGGTTTCGGCGGTTTCCGTGCCACCCATGAGAAACTCGCCGGGCGGCACCAGCACCAGAGACATACCAATGGCATTGAAACTGCCCGTCGCGGGCACCCGCTCGGACGGCGTCAGATGTCCGCAACCGAGCGACCCAAGGAGAAGGAGAAGACATGCCGCAATGACCAGACCGTGCAGATGCCGCATCGGTACCCCCAAAGAAACCAGAAACTATAGCGCAGCCGTGGCGAGTAGCTGTCGGCGCTTCATCACCGGGAAACGCTGTCTATCGGGCCGGCGCGGTCAACCACGCTGACACGACGGCCCCGCCGAACGTGGCGTTCGGCGGGGCCGTCGTCGTTGCCGAGCAGCGTCTGTCGCCGGTCTCTGGCGGATCAGCGCTCCGCGATGGGCACATAGGGCCGAATCGCCTCGCCGATGTAACGTTGCCGCGGCCTGGCGATATGTTGATCCGACGCTTCGATCATCTCCTTCCACTGGGCAATCCAGCCGATGGTGCGGCCAAGCGCGAACAGGGGCGGAAACATCGCTGTGGGGAAGCCGATCGCCCGCAACATGATGCCGGAGTAGAAGTCCACGTTCGGGAACAGCTTGCGTTGAACAAAGTAGTCGTCATCGAGGGCGATGCGTTCGAGTTCGAGCGCCAGCGCGAACAAGGGCTCGTCCGTCTTGCCCAGTTCGGCCAACACCTCGTGGCAGGATTCGCGAAGGATCGCCGCGCGCGGGTCGTAGTTCTTGTACACCCGGTGGCCGAAGCCGGTAAGCCGGAACGAATCGTTCTTGTCCTTCGCGCGCTTGATGTAGAGGGGAATGCGGTCCTTGTTGCCGATCTCTTCCAGCATGTTCACCACCGCCTCGTTCGCGCCTCCGTGGTCCGGCCCCCAGAGCGCCGTGATGCCGGCGGCCACGCAGGCATACGGATTGGCACGGCTGGAGCCGGCAATGCGCACCGTCGCGGTAGAAGCGTTCTGTTCGTGATCGGCGTGCAACACCAGGAAACGGTTGATGGCGCGAGTCAGTACAGGGTTTACCACGTAGGGCTCCGCGGGTATGCCGAAAGCCATCCGGAGGAAGTTCGCGGCGTAGCTCAAATCGTTGCGCGGGTACATGAACGGTCGTCCAAGCGAATACTTGAACGCCATGGCACAAATGGTCGGCATTTTGGCAATGAGCCGGTGGGTAGACACCATCCGCGCTTCCGGATCCGTGATGTCGATCTTGTCGTGGTAAAACGCGCTGAGTGCGCCAACGGTGCCCACCATCACCGCCATCGGGTGGGCATCCCGGCGAAAGCCCGCGAAGAATCGCTTGAACTGCTCGTGGACCATGCTGTGATGGCCAATCACGTAGCCGAAGTCCGCGAGTTCCGACGGCGTGGGCAGTTTCCCGTAGAGCAGCAGATAACAAACCTCCAGGAAGTCGGCATGCGCTGCAAGCTCCTCGATCGGGTACCCCCGGTGCAGGAGGATGCCGCGGTCACCGTCGATGTAGGTGATCGCCGAGTCGCAGTTGGCAGTGGACAGGAATCCCGGGTCGTATGTGAAATAGCCCGTCTCGGCGTAGAGCCGCCGGACATCGATGACCTTGGGACCGTGCGTACCTCCGAGCACCGGAAGGTCGTACTGCTTCCCGTCGGCGTGCAAGACAAGGGTCACTTTTTCGCCTGCTACCGGCGGCGTGATCGTGAGATCGGGAAGTGCGCGTTGCATGTTCCGCCCTCCTTCCTGTGTAGAGCCCATCATCTGGTGGACGGGACCGGGCGGAAGACGAATCCCGCCTTGGTGGCTGCCGCACTGGCCGTCTTGCGCGTCCCCGGAATTTCGCCAGGAAAAACCAGTCGGCCGGTCCCATCGAGAGTATAGGCACCGCCTGCAAACGGCGTCAATCCTGAACTGACCTCGGAGTTCATCTCCAGCCGGTCCCCTGAGGAGCAGTCCAGGGCCGGGCTGGATGTAGTCCGGCAAGCCCTCTCAGTGGAAATGGACCTGATCGGCGCCTCTGACCGCACCAACCAGATTGGCGCCGACGACTCGCGAGAACACGGTGACGAGAGCGACGATGCCGACGAATATCCCCAGCCACATCAGGCCGTCCATATTCACGGTGGCGGCGGCCACAGCAGCGGCGGCGGCGGCCACAGGCTTGACGTAAGCCGGAACGATACCGGGGAATACGTACGTCCAGAGCATGTGCAGGATACCGATGATCACCACCAGGAAGACCGAGTGCTTGAACGTGAACCGGAAGATCTCGGATTCGCGACCGACCAGTCCTGTGGCGCCTGTGGCAACGGCAATCGATTGCGGCGAGATCATCTTCCCGCACACGCCGCCGCAGGTGTTGGCCGACATCGTGATCACCGGGTCGATACCGAGCTTCTCGGCAGTGACCGCCTGGAGCTTGCCAAACAAGGCGTTGGTCGATGTATCGGAACCCGTCATGAACACTCCCAGCCAACCGAGAAGACTGGCGAAGAAGGGGAAGGCCGCGCCGGTCGTGGCGAACGCATAACCGAGCGTGATCGCCATGCCGGAAAAGTTCATGATGTAGGCGAAGCCGAGGATCGTCGCAATGGTCACGATGGGCCATTTGAGGGTCTTCAGCGTATCGCCCGCGACGCCTGCGGCCGTCTTGAGCGACGCGCCCATGACCATGATCGAGAAGAACCAGGCGAAGAGAATGGCCGTGCCGGCGGCGCTCAGGAAATTGAAGTTATAGACGGCGGGCTTGGGCTTGCCGGCCTGATCGATCACCATCTTGTCGAGACCGGAAATCGGTATGGCGTAGTCGAAGATCATCTTGGTCGTCTGGTTGAGCGCCTGATTGACCGGCTTGATACCCCAGGCGCAGACGAAGAGCGACAGGATGATGAAGGGTGCCCAGGCGCGGAAGATCTGCCCGCCGGTGAACTTGAGCGCTTGTTTGCCGAGGCTCTTGGGTTCATCGGCGAAGTGCCAGCTCTCTTTCGGATGCCAGACCTTGAGGAAGGCGACCGTGCAGACGATCGACGCCAGCGACGCAATGATGTCGGGAAGCAGCGGTGCGGTGACCGGCGAGTTGGCCGAGAAGAATTGCGCAATGGCGAACGAGCCACCGCTGACGAGGCAAGCGGGCCAGACTTCCAGGCCCTTCTTCCACCCGGACATGACGACAACCAGATAGAGGGGGATGAAGACGCTGACGATCGGCAGTGTCCGGCCGACCATCTGGCTCAGCGCGAAGTCGGGAATTCCCGCGACCTGCCCGCCGACCACGATCGGAATCCCGATGGCACCCCAGGCGACCGGCGCCGTGTTGGCCAACAGACAGATGGACGCCGCATAGAGCGGGTTGAAGCCGAGCCCGGCCAGCATCGCTGCCGTAATCGCCACTGGGGTACCGAAGCCGGCGGCACCTTCGATGAAGGCACCGAAGGAAAACGCGATCAGCAGCGCTTGCAGGCGCCGGTCGTCCGAAATCGAGGCGAGCGAGTTCTTGATCACCTCGAACTGCCCTGTCTTCACGGACATGTTGTAGATGAAGAGCGCGGTGATGACGATCCAGCAGACCGGGAACAGCCCGAATGCGCCACCGTACAGTGTCGCCAGCGCCGCCAGATCCACGGGCATCTTGTAGACGAACACCGCGATCAGGATGGCCAGTCCGGTGCCTCCCATTGCCGCAAACTGGCCTTTCATGCGCTTGATTGCCAAGGCCCAGAACAGGAAGAAGATCGGGATTGCCGCGACAAGCGCGGACAATCCGATGTTGCCGAGGGGATCAACATTCATTTGCCACGTCATGGGAGTCTCCTTTGTAATAAGCCACTTGTGTGGCTGTTGTGGCGGCGGTTGCCAGGGCTCAGCAGGCTCCCATGGTTTCCGTACGACTGCACTCTTCCAGCAGGTAGGCAATGGAGCGATAGGGGCGGCCGGTTTCGGCGGTGAGGCCGATTTCGCAGGTGCGGTTGGTCGAGACCCCCTCGCAACAGTTGGCGGGCAGTGCCTCGTGGACCTTGCGCAGGGCGTGCACGTTGAGTTCTGGGACAACGAAACCGCGGTCGCCGGCGAAGCCGCAGCAGGTGACGCCGGCGGGTTCGACGATTTCTTCGGCGCAGGCCGCGATCAGGCGGCGCAGCTTGCTGTCGGAAGCGACGCGGCGGACGCTGCAATTAATATGCAGGGCGATGGGGCCGCGCTTGCGCGTGACCATCAAGCGGGGCAACAGCGCATCGTGAGCGAATTCATGGAAGTCAAGCACCGTCAGGCGACCGGCGAGGAGCTTCTGCATGCGCACCGAACAGGTGCTGGCATCCATGATCACCGGATAGTGGCCGCCATTGCCATCGTCGGCAGCCTTGAGCAGCGCAGCGGTCACGCTGTCGGCCATCTGCTCGGCCTCCTCGGCCATGCCCTTGCTGGCCAGCATCTGCCCGCAGCAGAGCTTGTCGAAGCCTTCCGGCAAGCGCGGATCGTAGCCGGCGCGCACCAGCAACTCGATAATGACTTCCGGCAGGGTTGCCTCGTCGGGGGTGTTGGCGCCGAAGATGCGGCCGCCGCAAGCGGGGAAATACACCACCGGATCGCCCGCACCGGTACCGCTGTGGGGTTTGGGCGCCCTGCCCGCCTGTGGCATTCCCCGTTTCCAGGCGCCACGCGAGAGGCGCGCGACGAGGCTTTCGCCGACCACGCTGGAGACGGCATGGCCGATGGACAGGCCGACGCGGGAGACGGTGGCCACCTTGCCGAAATTTTCCGCCGTCCAGTGCGCGACCTGATGCGAAGGCGCTTTGTTGCCCAGCCCGCGGCCGCGCAGGCGGCGCGTCAGCTCGCCGGTGTCGATGCCGACCGGACAGGCGGTGGAGCAAAGACCGCAGCCGGCGCAGGTGTCGAGGCCGAAGTAGGCAAAATCCTTGCCGACGTCGGCGGCCTCTTCGCCGGCGGCGGCCCGGCGTGAGAGTTCCCGCCAGCTGACGATGCGCTGGCGCGGCGAAAGGGTCAGGCGGTGCGAGGGGCACAGCGGCTCGCAGAAGCCGCATTCGATGCAGCGGTCGATGATGTCTTCGGCGGCCGGCATCGGCTTGAGGTTTTTCAGGTGCGCCTGCGGGTCGTCGTTGATGATCACGCCGGGATTCAGCAGGTTATTGGGGTCGAAGAGCGTCTTGATCCGGCGCATCAGGTCAGTGGCCTGCCGGCCCCATTCCATCTCGACAAAGGGAGCCATGTTGCGGCCTGTCCCGTGCTCGGCCTTGAGCGAACCGTCGTACTTGTCGATGACCAGTTTGCAGACGTCGTCCATGAAGCGGGCGTAACGTTCCACCTCCGCGGCATCCGAGAAATCCTGGGTAAACACGAAATGCAGATTGCCTTCGAGCGCATGCCCGAAGATGATTCCTTCGCTGTAGCCGTGCTGGCGTAACAGCGCCTGCAGGTCGAGCGTGGCGGCGGCCAGGGATTCGATCGGGAAGGCCACGTCCTCGATGATGACCGTGGTGCCGGCGCGACGCATCGCGCCGACCGAGGGGAAGGTGCCCTTGCGCACTTTCCAGTACATTTCGCAGGTCGCCGGGTCAGTGGAGAACACCGGCGCTTCGACGGTGGCAATGCCGGTCAAGGCGCCGAGTGCTGCGTCAATGCGTTGCTGCAGGAGCGAGGCGTTTTCCGCGCGCACCTCGATCAGCAGAGCAGCGGCATCGTTGCCCAGCGTCCGGATGATGGGCGGCAAGCCGGGCTTGTCCTCCACCGAGCGCAGCGCCGGGCGATCGAGCATCTCGACGGCGGAGACCGGCTCCTGCTTGAGGCGGATGACGGCTTGGCAGGCGGTCTCGATGGTCGGGAAGAACACCAGCGTGCTCGCCTTGCAAGGGTCCTCGACGACGGTGCGGTAGGTGATGCGTGACATGAAGCCGAGCGTCCCCTCCGAACCGATCATCAGGTGAGAGAGAATGTCGATCGGGTCTTCGTAGTCGATCAGCGCGTTGAGGCTGTAGCCGGTGGTGTTCTTGATCTTGTACTTGTGGCGGATGCGCGCCGCCAACGTTTCGTCGGCACGCGTGGTGGCACCCAGGCGTGCCAGTTCGCCGATCAGGGCCGCATGGCTGGCGCGGAAACGGGCGACGCTGAGCGGGTCCTCGGTATCGAGTACCGCCCCGTCGGCAAACACCACGCGCAAGCCGGCGAGGGTGCGGTAACTGTTCTGCGCCGTACCGCAGCACATACCGGAGGCGTTGTTGGCGGCGATGCCACCTATCTTGCAGGCGCTGATCGAGGCCGGGTCGGGACCGATCTTGCGGCCATGCGGTGCCAGACGGTAGTTGACCTCGCCGCCGATGATGCCGGGCCCGACGCGCACGGTGGCGGCGTCCGGCGCGATTTCACAAGTGGCGAAGGCCTCGCCGATGAGGACCAGGATACCGTCGGTCACCGCCTGCCCCGACAAGCTGGTGCCGGCAGCACGGAAGGTCAGATGAACACGCTGCTGCGCGGCCACCGCCAGGACGTGCGCCACATCATCTTCGCTCTCCACGACGACCACGACCTGCGGGATCAGCCGGTAGAAGCTGGCATCGGTGCCCCAGGCCAGCAATCGCAGTTCGTCGGTAATGACGCTTGCTGCGGGGAAATGCGCACGCAGTGCAGAAATGAGTGAGTTCATTCTTGGCTTCCTCCTCCAGAGACCCGACGGGTGATTACGCCCTTTTTCTGGCAACGCCAGCGGGGCATTCACTCCATAGTAATACGTTGCACTTAACGAAAACCGATGGCGCAAAGATTAACCAGGGATAGAATTCACCGGAAATTGGTAGTACCAATTCTTTTCTTGGCGCCAGGCGGGTCGTCGAGGAAGCTCAGGGAGGATGACCATGGCATCGCACAGCGTTGCAGAACAGACCCGGCGGGCACTCGAAGTGCACCTTCTGGATGGTTCGTGGCCGGTCGGCATGCGTTTGCCGGCCGAGCGGGTCCTGGCGGAATCGCTGGGCGTCTCGCGAAACTCGGTACGCGAGGCGATCTTTTGCCTAAAGGAGCGTGGCCTGCTGTTCAGCAGGCAGGGCAGTGGCGTTTTCGTCAGCGATCGCCTGCAGGCGGCGATCTCGTCACCGTGGCGGCAACTGGTGGCCGCGCATCCGGACTTGCGTTGGGATACGTTGGAGTTTCGCCGCGAACTGGAGGGTGCGACCGCCTACTACGCCGCGCTGCGCGCCAACGCCAGCGATCTGGAGAAGATCGAAGGTATCGTCAGGCGCCTGACCAAAGCCTACGACACGGGGGACAAGGAGGCGGAGTACCGGGCCGACGCCGACTTCCACGAGGCCATCGCCGAAGCCTCGCACAACAGCATGTTTCTCTACCTGCACTCAGGCGTCGTACGCATGCTGCGCGAGCACATCTGCCTCAATCTGATGGCCATGGAAGATCCGACGGGCGACGTCACCGAACACCTTCGCCGGCAGCACCTTGGCATCTGGGAGCGGATCCGCGCGCAGCAGCCGGACGAGGCCAGACAGGCGATGCTCGGGCACATCGACTTCACGTGGTCGGAACTGGCGCGGCGGGAAGAGGCAAGGACCCGCCAGTAGGAACGTCGGGATCAGGGAAGGTTGATGAAGGTGGCCGGATAGGCGGCGGCGTTCTTGACAATGGTCTGGGTCGGTTCGCAAAGGCCGGCGAACAGCTTCTGCAGGGCGACTCGCCATGCGGAGCGACCAAGCGGGCCGCGGGCGCCACGCTGTTCCTGGCCACCCTGAGACCGGGCTACGAAGAGTGTGGGATGGTTCATGGTGTCGGCTCCTGGCGCTTGAAATTGCCCTTCGTGAGGGAATGTCGCCACCATACAAGGCAGGGTAGCGCGCGGCAAACGATCGATTCTCATGCGATGACCAAGAAAAACTCATCCATGCCGCACCTGTGTTAGCGCTTGCCGGTAGTCGCACGCGAACCGCGTGCTCACTCCTTCGTGACCGGCGTCCTGGCCCTGCACATCTTTCCCGGCATCACCAGGCTCGCCTGGTACGCCGAAATCGCGAGCAGTTGATCGTCGTTGTACCCGCTGATGACCCTGACCATCTCGGGATCGGCGGTGGGGCGCTTGCCGTCGCGGATCGCGGTCATCTGGCGCAGGAGGTAGTTGTAGTGCTGTCCTGCGATCGCCGGATAGAGCTTATGGCGGGAGCCTTCACCGCGCGGCCCGTGGCATACCCTGCACGCCCTTTCGTAAAGCTCTCTGCCGGTTGCTACTTGCTGAACGGCGTCGTGAGCTTCGTACTGTTCATGCTCGCGGGGGATGCACAGCCCTTCGAGATAGGCGGCGAGATCCGCCAGATCCTGCGGATCGTTCAGCACCGCGGCGAACGGGTACATGGTCGGGTTGTGCCGGACACCGACGCGAATGTCGGCCATCTGCTTGATCAGAACGCTGCTGTGCTGGCCCGCGAGTTGCGGGATGCTGCCGTCGGGACGTCCGCCAGTCGACGGCAGGTGGCAACTACGGCAGAGCGCGAAGAGTCGCTCACCGCGCTTCCTGTCACCCTTGCGCTCCAGCGCTTCATTCTTCTCGCCGGCCAGCGCCTGCCACGGGTAGTCCTTGATCCCGATGCCCGTGGGCGTGGGTACCGACGACTCGGCATGGGCAAGCAGCGCAGCCTGCATCGCCAGAGAAAGCGCCAGAACCAGTATCTTCATTGCCAAACTCCCCGCTGTTCGAGAACTGCCCATTACCACTCCGGCAGGCCGCCGGTCTGTCGATAGCTCTCAGGACCCGCGCCAACGGCTCGGCTCGCCTGTTGTCGGCTCACCGACAGCAGCATCGATCATGTTGCCATATCGAGAACACTCCTGCACCAGAGGATCGTCTCGACGCTCCCGAAAGCCGACCCTTTTTCGCTTACCCGAGCAGCCCGCTAAGGCGACGCGGCAACGCTCCTGACGGTTTCATAGGTTGGCCCGTAAGCGCCAAACCAGACCGGACACTTTGCCAGCGCGACAGTACGCTCCAGCAGAGCCGGTGACGACGTAATCAGCTCGGCGCCGTATCTCGGGGCGGCCAACGACAGCAAGCGGGTCAGCGCCGCCTGATGTGCCAGATTCCCCGGCGCACCGGGTAACAACTGGGTGACCAAGTCTGGCCGCGCGGCATCTCGGTGCATAAGGTTTGCCTCATCGCCAGTCGGTGCGGCCTGATAGGCGTCGCACCACTGCAGGGCGCTGACCCGGTCGAACACATCGAGATGACTTACCAGCAATCCATCGAGCGGCCCAAGAACGGACAACGCATAGCGCAGAAGCAAGGCATCCGGATGACCTCGTCGGAATTGCCCCTGCCAACCGTCGCTGGTGTTGTGCGGTTCCAACAACAAGCCCAATGCGCTATCGCACGTAGGGAACGGCCCCTCGCCGTGGCGAGTCAGGAAGGAACGAAGCACGCCCAGATGCTCGACCCGTGCCGTGAAGCCATATTCCGCAGCAACCGCTTCGACCGCTTCGGGATGGATGCTGCTCCACGTCGTATGTGGGTGAAAGCCACGCCATTCGTCCAGCAATACGCCTTGCGCGCCCTCGAAGAGCACGCAGCCCGGCCGATTCAGGTGTTCCGCAATGCGCGCGGGCGAGGCGGGCGGCACCTGGCGGAGCAGTGCCACAACGCCACTCAGCCAGCGCTCGGCAGCCCCTTCATCGCTGAGTACCTGGTATTCAAGCCTGGCCAGGCCCTGCCTCGCCGGCTTCTCGGCCATCGCGGAGAATTCTGCCAGCAGATCGCGCCGGATGAGGTCCAGCCTCTTCATTGCCAGGGCCGGACGTGCCAGATCGCCATAGCGCAAGACATGATCCGGGAAGCACAGGGCGTGCCGCACCGTCTCGCCAACCCCGACACCGCAAGTACCATGCGCCTGGGTTCCTCGCTGCAATTCGCGCAGGCGGCCGGCAGCCTGATGAAAAGGGGTATTGATGCGGCACCGATGGTCGATCTTCAGGCGCTCGAGCGCATCCTCGACTCCGAGCGTCCGCAGACGGGCGTACTCGACCAACAACGCCGCGGGATGCACGACCACCGGGTAGGCAAGCACCGTCGCCACGCCCGGCACCAGTGTTCCGGCGGCAAACTGCGCAAACGTATGGTGCCGGCCGTCCGGCAGCACCACGTTATGCCCCGCCTGTGCTCCGCCGTTGAAGCGTACCACCGTGTGCGCCGACCAGCGGCGGCACAGCGCATCCGTAAACAGGCCCTTGCCGCAATCGCCGAAGCCAAGACCCAGCAATGAGACGAAACGCGGCGCGCTGATCGCTGGCCCCGCTCAGGAAAACAGCCGTCGCCACCAATTCGGCCTGGCCTGCCTGACTGACGAGGGCTGCGCGTGGACCCGCCTGATCGCCGTCGGATCAAGCAGGTCGGCGTAGGGTTGCAGCGCGCGGACTGTCGCTGCCACGCGCTGGCGCGATCTGCCATTCGCCTGGAGTACCTGGGCCACCGCGTCGATATTGGCCAACGCGCCTTCGGTGAGCCCGACGATCGCTGCCGCAACGGCGCAGGTGTCTTCGTGCGACTCCATGCAAATCACATGATCACCCAGCAGTTCGCGCCACCGCTGCTCGCACTGCCTGCGTCGCTGCAGATCCGGGATCAGGAAGAACAGGTGGTAGGTCTCCGCCGCAGCAGCGATCACGTCTTCGATCGGAAGGTCCTCGTCAAGCTGATCGCCGAGCAGGCCTTCGACCTGGCGGCGGGAAACGATGGGATAAGGCAGTTCATCGCCGGTCATGAAGAGATATCCCCGCTTCTTGCGCTTGACCCAGCAATCGATATCCGTGTGCTGAGCGAGCACATAGAACGCCAGCTCGTAACTCTCGGAGCCCGTGCCACCTCCCCCACCCTCGAGATAGCTCCAGGTCAGCCATTGATCGATCAGCTCGGCAGTGGTTTCGAACTGGCCTACCTGCAATGGCGCACCGTCCGAATACGCATCACCAATGGCCATGAAAAGCACTTGCGGATCGGCAATTCGGCAATCGGCCAGCAGTTTCATGAACGTCGGCAACTCCTGACGCGCCAGCAGCTCTGGAATATTGCCCATGGATCCGGTCACGTCCAGGGCAAAGGTGATGGCCAGCGAAACCGGGTGTTCGTCGCTGTCGCGTGATTCGCGCACAGCAAGCCCGCGCGGGTCCATCAAGGCATGGCAGCCGCGTTGCCGGAAAACCTCCGTACGCGGCAACGAAGCACGATCGGCAGTCAACGCCTCGTGAGCGGTTTGCGAGTAATTTCCGTAGCCCATGATGATCTCCTAGACGCAATAAGCGGCGGTAGGGTTGAAGGGAATGAACCGGGCTGGCCCGAAAGCCTCGCGCGCTGCGACGACCAACGCCTCGTCGAGCCCACGCGCGCCCGCGCGAGCGCACCAGGCGGCCTCCTCGCTGCTCCGGCGCAGCAGTTCTGCCAGGGGGGCGGGAATCCGCTCCGACAAGGTCGGCAGATCGTCGCCGCCGCAGAGCAGTGCGCGAACTGCCCACGCCGATTGCATGAGGTCGCGGGCAACGGCCGATGAATTCGCGATCGGCTGCGCTCTCGACCATCCGATGATGAGGACGCCGTGATCACGCGGATGCGCCAGCAGATGCTCGGGAGCGAGATCACCGTGCGTCCAGGCACTTGCATGCACAAAGGCCAGCACTTCCAGAATACGACGCCAGATCCAGACGGCATGCCGTGGGTCGATGCCGGTCGGCGCGTAGTGCATGACGTCGGCGAGGCTGCCCCAGTACCCGGAGGGATGGCACAGCAGCAGGACTTCGCGCTCCGGCCCGTTGCCATCGTCCGTCACGCCTGCGGCCATGGGTCGAGGCAGGTGCTGGGTGTAATAGGCGGCGCCCTGAACGCTGCTCTGCTGCAAGCTGGCCAGGACATCCGCCTCTGCCGCCAGCACTCCCGGCTTGGTTTCCGGGTAGCCCAGCTTCAAGGTCAGTCGCTGCGGCAGCGGACCCATGCGTTCTGCGAGATACACCTCGGCGTGTTCTCCCCTGCCCAGGGGGGCCAGGATCCGAAAACGCTGTGCGCGCCAGTTTACCACTCGTGACGCAGGCGCGCAGGCGGAGCACGCCTGCGCATAGACCCGTGCACGCGCTTCGCGAAACCGGGCTGCTTCAACCACCGACTTGCTGCGGGTTACCGTTGCTCCGCAGTGGGCACAACTCACCGTCCGCCAACTGGCCTGCCGGGGAAGCGGTGCGCCGCACTGAGGACACGAGAGTGCCGTGAAGAGCATGACCACGCCCCTTCAGGAATCTACGGCACGAAAATGGTCGCGCATATTGAAGTGGTCTTCGAAGAACGGGTTTTCCATCACGGCCCGATCGGCACAAGGATGGGAAATCCAACGGCACCATGAAGAGTATAGGAGCCTCCATCAAGGAGCGTCAATCTCGACTGTGCACCTTGCTCTGCCGATCTCGACCGCTATCGGGGGCGCCATCAGTCGGTAGCCCGGACACCCTGTCAGCGAGGGCAAACCAGCAAGCGCAAAATCATCTGCGCGCAAGGGTGACTCCGGCAAACTGTGGCGCCAGCCCCCAACTTTGATGGGTAAGGTCTGACGAGCACGGCAGATAACAACAACTCCAAACGTCGATCGGCATGAAACTCGAACAACTTCAAACCAACACGGCGATCCGCGGTATCGTCCCTGACGCCCTGGTGAGCTTGGTCAGCGTCCACTGGTTTGGCTCGGAAGCACTAGAGCTGACCGACAAGACCGCCTCCGGCAAGGTAGCCAACGAGCTGCCCTACCGCCACGACGACCCCCGCCCGGAACTGGTCGAACAGGGTAGACCCTGGAGCCTCGAAGGCGCCCTCTTCCGCGTGGTTTCCGAGGCCCAGCGCATTCGCCTCGCACATCTGTTCGACCCGATGCAAGCGGTGCATACCTCGATCGTCCAGCCGCTGCCGTATCAGATCACCGCCTCTACGAAACCATGCTACGTCGCCAACCACTGCGCTTCCTCCTGGCGGACGATCCCGGCGTCGGCAAGACGCTCATGGCCAGCCTGCTGATCAACCTAGAACCGCAGTCAGTCGACCCCATTCGCATATTTTTTTGAGCAACGGCTGGCTTGGCAGCGCACCGATGCCGGCGAGAAACCGCTTGAGGTGATCACAGACCCGATGCCAGACAGAGGGCTGGGTCAACTGCTTCGCAGTTTCGGCCACCCAGCCTTGAAGCAAGGCAGAGACTCGCGTCAGTGCCGCCCACGCTGGCGCGAAGTGAGCATGCAATCCGGTTAGGGTAACGGTGGTGTGCCCGGCATGTTCAGTTTTTCTCCCAACGCAGGTCATCAGCCAGGGACGGCTGGTGATGGCCTCGCGCCGCGCTTCCGGATGTGCCAGTCGGACGAACAGACTCCACCAGTTGTGGATCAGTGCCACTGCACGAGCAGCCAACTGACATCGATGCGGGTCGTGCGTGGTATAGCCGCCCCAGCCCCACTGGTTCTTGAGTTCATCGAAGGCGCTCTCGGCATCGGCCCGATCCGGGTAGAGCTGACCGAGGCTGAGAATCGCGTAGCTGGTGTTGGTGACGACACCGGCGTACTCGTAGCCGCTGATCTCCTTTGCCCTTCTTCGCTTGGCGTCGATGAGGACAGCATCAGCTGTCCGCTATCGTCCTGTGCCACCTTCTCGCTGGTGAGCGGACGACGAAGGACGACCACACATCGTTTTCCGTTCCAACCCTGGAGCGCCCATTGCCCCGCCTTCCCCTCCCAGCCTTGGCCCGCATCCGTGCAATCGCTTTCGTCACAGAGGCAGCTGATGTGCCGCTTGACGGTCTTGGATAGCTTGGGCTTGAACAGGTAAGGCTGCTCACAGCTCTTCCAGCGCACTCATCAGGCCGTCCGTTCCGTAGCCGTTGTCGCCGCGTACCAGCTTCGGCTTCTTCGCCCAGGGCAGCGCATCCAGAATTTTCAGCAGCCCCGGCTGGCCGTGCTTCGACGAATGCGCGTTGCCCGCATGCACTTCGACACCCAACACCAGAGGCAGGCCGGCCATCAGGTACGTATGAAATTCCCCCACAGGATTTTTCTATGAAGAGCACGCTCGCCGCTATCCGCAGGATTGCGCAGCGAGACCGTATCGGGTAGCTGGAAGTTCTCTCCCTCCACCCCAACACCACCCACCGTGCAACTGCGCAACGAACCGTTCAACGAGAGATCGCGTGCCATCCGACACCGGCAGACCAAGTAAAATGTCGGCATGACCCGTTCCGAACTCATCACTCGTCTCGCCGCACACTCACATTTCGCGCAACTCACCGCCAAAGACGATGAACTCACGGTCAAGGCCATTCTGGAAGGGATGAGCGAAGCGCTGGTCAGCGGAGGTCGTATCGAAATTCATGGTTTCGGGAGCTTCGCGCTGAACGACAGCGCACCGCGAAACGGGCGCAATCCAATGACAGGTGAGACAGTGCCGGTTCCCGCCAAGAGGGTGCCTCACTTCACGCCGGGTAAGGAACTACGAGAGAGGGTGGAGCCCAGCAGATGACCTACAAGATTGGTCGGAATGATCCCTGCCCCTGCGGCAGCGGCAAGAAATACAAGCAGTGCTGTGCAAACAGCCCCGCAGACTTCGTTGAACCAGAACGGAAAGGCCATGCAGGAGCCGCGGAGCGCGCCATCGACTGGCTGATGAACAAACATCGCAAGGCGGTCAGCGTCGCCATTACAGAAAGGCTCTTCGATGAATTGAGCCCCGAGGAAGAAGAAGCTCTGAACGCGAATGACCAGGAGACGTGGAGCAGCATTCAACGCAACGCCACGGAATGGCTTTTGGCCGAAGGCGAGATTCTGGTGCATGGCGAGCCCAGGCCAGTATCCGAATACCTGCTCGGTCCGGGGGGGCCGCTCTTCACGGTCGATCAACGCCGCTGGATCACGCAGTTGGCTGAGCGCCCTTTGCGCCTCTACGACGTGACCGACGTTGTTCCCGGCCAACAACTGACGCTCTGCGATTCGCTCGACGTAGAAGCGCCGCCGATCATCGTGCGCGAGAGATCTGGGAGCCAAGCCGCCTTACTGGGAGTACAGATCGGCGTACGGATCATGGCGGTCGATGGCCATTACGAATTGTCTGGCGCGATATACGCGTTTTCGCATCTTACCGGGCCGGCCGTTGCGGCAAGAATACGCGAGGCGATGCATCTCTTCGACGGGCAAGGCAGCGACCTGCCGCACCTGCTGAGTTCCATCATCCAACGCCAATGGCTCACACAGTTTTTCGCTCCGCTGCCAATGCCGGCTTTCAGGGACGCCTACTCTGGCGAGCCCATGTTGCTGATCACGGACCATTATCGCGTCCAGGATTGGGCGGCCTTGACGCAGTCCCTGTCTGCGCAGAACGACGTTGAAGGTGACCGCGATTCCGCGTGGAATCGCCTCATCGACTGCAAAGAAGGGCAGACACGCTCGGTGGCGACGATCAATGTCGAGAAGAGTCCCAACAAGATCACGGTGTTCTACAAGACGCAGCGCTACGCAGATGAAGGTCGTCTCTGGTTCGAGTCCGTTGCCGGCAATGCGGTTCGATTCCTGTCCCGCGAGTTGTCCGACCCCGCGGGACTGCTGCGCAGCATGCCTGCCGGCCAAAGAGCGAAGCCCGCCGGCGCTGGCCTCGATTTGTCACCGGAGGCGCTTGCGGAAGTGGTCGAAAGCACCCTCCGGGAAATGTACGCCAAGTGGTCCGACGAGCCCATCCCGGCGCTCGCTGGCAAGACTCCCCGCCAGGCAATCAACACGCCCGCAGGGCTGGAACGTGTAAAAGGATTGATCCGCATGTATGAAGCCAGCGAAAAGCGGCAAGCGGCACAGCAGGGCCGACGCACGATTTCGTTCGACTTTCTCTGGCAGGCTCTTGGAATCTCGCGCGACGCTGGAAGCGAGCGAACAAGATGAACGAAGAACAAGTTGATGCGGTCGCAAAGGTTCTGGCGAAGTGGAATCCACTCGGGGCTGCCGCAAAAGAGGCGCCGGACCTTGACGGATACAGGATCGAGGCAGGAGACATCATCTTCGGGCTCAAGATACGAGGCCGTTCCTTGAAAGCGGAGCAGTTCGTTGCAGACGTTCTCAACCAGGCGTTTGATCTGAGCCTTGACGCGAAAAGCTGTGCTCCACACGCCAAGGAAATCGTCGCAATCCTTCAGAAGACGGGCGCCTAATTCGACCGTCTCGATCCATGAGGAAATGGCAAATGAAAAAGTTCTTTCTTGCAGCAGTAATCGCTGCTTGCCCCATGTGGGCGAACGCAGTGGATGTCAACGTCAATCTCGGCGAAGTGCGAGTTCAGGCGCCCGGCGTCACCATCACCTTCGGCAGCCGCAACGACCGTGGCTATTACTGGGACGGTTATGCGTGGCGCGATCCGGGCTACTGGAAGCAGCATAACGGTCCTCGTGGGGAGAAGTACTACACCGGCCGTGGCAACCACGGCGTCTCACATCAGGGTGGCGGGCACTGTCCACCGGGCCAGGCCAAGAAAGGCAACTGCTGATTCGCATCCGCGCAGAGAAGCCATTCTAGGGGGCAAGCAACCGGCGTCACTGGCGGTCAAGGATTTGATGGCGCCGTTCCCGGTGGAGTGGGCGGGGCAGCGGGTACGGTTTGGAATGGGTGGTGTTGGGTGATCCCGCCAAGATTCGAAGCCGCCTGAAAAGGAGCTTTGGGCTTCCGAGACGTGGGCTAGAATCGTGATCAACATCACCCTCAGCGCCTCAGTCCGGCCACTTCTGGGCATGAGCAGTGGTACGTGCACCGTTCGCCTTACAGCGTATTATTCGGATCGTTCGTCAACAAAGTCCCGACATCAAACCCCAAATCTCCGTGCCAATTCATCCACTCGAATGAACCTACGATCCTGACGCAAGTTCGGGGCCGCCTGAGCGATGGCATTCAGGCACTGGCGCAGATCCGGAGGTAGCCAGGATGGCTGGTTGGCCAGGATGGCGTCGAGCAACTGCAGAGCGTTCTCTGGAAAACGGGCACAAAGGTCAGATTCATGCAATCGGCGAATCACGTAATCGGGATGCTTAACGGTCCGCAACCAGTTGCCGACGCGTGCAATCGCCGACGGAAATTCATCGCCCGCGGCGATGCACAGCCGCGCCAGATACCCGGCGTTCGTGTCCGATGCTCGATCGTTGGACTTGGGCCAGATCCTTTCCCAAAATGGCTGAATCCGGTTTTTCCAGTAGTCTTCGCGTCGATCGCCGGCACCTTCCAGCGCCTTTGTCAGCGCCTCCGCAGCCTCACGCAATCCTTCAGACGGGAGCGCGCGGACCGCGCTGGCCAATTCCGGGATGGTAAACGTATCTCCCGGATCAAGAGCTGCAAAGACCAGAAGCGATGCGTACTGCCTGCTGTGTTCTCCCAGCTGTGCGTAGTGATTGGCCGTTTCAAGAAAGGCAGATTTGAGCACTTCCATCAGCGGCCGATACAGACGCGGTGACCACAGAAAACCCTCCCACGCCGCGCTCGCTTCGTTTTCGGATCGCCGCCAATCGAACAACGGCAACAGGTATTGCTGCACCCAGTTTCCGTCCACTCGGAACAAGGTGATGACGTGAGCCGCCAGCAATAACCGAGCGTGTTTGAACTTGGCGACCCCCGTATCGCATAGCTCGGAAAAGACGGGTTTGATGGCGTTGGGTAGCTCTTGCCCGTCTTCCAACGCTTGTCGATACCACCAATCCAAAAGCGCCTGCGTCACATGGCCTACTGGGTGATTGATGGCACGAAAGACGGGGTCGTCGACGCTGTGTTCAGGTCCAAAATCCAGTTGCAGAGTGCGTCTGGCCAGCGTCAGGAACTGCGCGTCGTGGCCCTGAAAGGTCTTGGCAATCGACCGCAACCATGAACTGATGCCGTGTGTCAGGGCTGGCAGGATCTCATCCGGCGCCAACGCCAGAACCGGTGCCATGTAGCGCCATGAGCGATCGCGCAGCTTTTCTTCCGACCAGGCTTGCAGCCCGTCGCGCCAGCGTTCGACGGGCCAGTTGCCCTGCTGCGCGAGTTTGCATAGGGCGTAGGCGGTTGCCTGAAAACTCTCGGAACACCGTTGCCGCCAGTCGTCTTGCTCCGACGCTCCCAGCACCGGATGCGCGAGCAGGTATTCCAGTACCCCACGTCGGGTGCGTGGTACCGGGGCAAACAGCTCCCATGGATCACGATCGCCGACCCAACCGCCTTCCATCCATGAGGGAAACTCGTCACGTTCGTCCGCCGCAAGTTGCCACACTGAATATTGAGCAGCCAGTGCTGCGAGCCGGGCATTGCCATTGGCCCCCAACGCCGCGCCGGCTTGGGCCACCTTGGCAAGTCTCAACCAGACATTTCGATCGACGAGTTGAGTCCAATCATCGTCCTCGATGTCCTCCCTGAACATAGTGCGTGGCGGACCCCAGAGAATGGCTCGCTCCAACTCGGCGAGCATTGCTTCGTTGAGACGCGGTGCCAAGGCAACGAGCAAGCGCATCGTTTCGCGCTGGGTCTCCACCGACCAAAGCCACCAGTGATCGTCTTTGAGCAGAAAGTCGAGCGCCAGCCGAGCGGGAACGACATCCCCCTGTGCAGCAGCGAAAAACGCGAGGCGGCGGAACACCGGATAGGGAGCGTGCGCCCAAGCTTCGGCGGCGATCCTTGCCTGTTCCGGGAACTGCGCGGCCGTGGCCAGCCACGCATCACGGGTCAGTTCGATCAGCGCAGTCCAATCGTGGAAGCCCTTGTTTTGCGGGTGTTCGGAGATCGATGGTTGAGACAGGTAGGTATGATCACTGCGGCTATCCACGCCGCCCAACTCGCGCATCAAATCGAGTGCATCACGTAGCAAGGAGCTGAAGTCATTCAGCAAGTCCGGAAGCGCTGCCGCCCAGCGTTCATCCTTGGGCATGTCGCAGAAGCTGGAATGGACGTGATCTGATGCGAGCTCGATATCCCATTCGACAATATCCTTGATGTGCTCTGTTGCGTCTCCTCCTTCGACTTCCTCTGCCCAGCGAAACGGTTCGCGCACTAAAACGTACGGCGTCAGGGCCTCGCGCAAGGCCAACCGCATGCTGGCGTTAAGCCCGTCGCGCTTGAAATGTTCGCGCCAGCGATAGAGGTCCCGATTGCGTGCTCTCGACTTGACGCGCCCGTTGAGCAGCAAACGCCAGAGGGTGCGCATCGCAGGACGTGGGATGGCATTCGGCGCGTTCTTGCGAATACGCGCCAGCTCGGCTGCATCGCCATCACGTTCGAGCTTGCCGAGTTCTTCTAGGCGTCGCTCGATCAACCAGATCAATTGATCGTGCAGTTGCCCACCGCGTTTGACCAGCCACAACAGCAGCTTTGGGTCGTCGAGATGCCGCGTCAACCAACAGGCCAGATGGCGCATCACCTCGTCCCAGCCGCTGACGCGATTCCCGCCGTCTGCCATCGCCATCCACGGAGCAACTGGGTAGGGCGCTGGCCGGCGCGTCAGGCTAAACGCAAGCGCTTCATCAACGGCGGACTGGGCAGGCACGCCGAACCGGCCCAGGTCGGCATGGCGGTAGAGATCCTGACTCAGAGGTTCCAGCCAATCCAGCGATGGCACGGGGTCCAGTTCCGCAAACCGTTTCGCCGGCAAACCGCGCGAATCGCTCAGCGCCCACAACATGCGGCCGACGAAGTCATCCTGCTTCGTGCTTGCAAGAGGGCGGCCGATGGCGCATTCGACAACGATGCGTTCCTTGCCACGCACGCCGTCCCGATAGGTCGCGGCCCAGGCGCGCAATGTCTTGTGCAAGTAGGTGTGATACCGGTGTTCGCGGTAAAGAATCGGGGTGACGTTCTTTGCCCTCCATTCATTGGCGCGCTCCGCCTCCTTGCCCTTGGAATAGCTGCCAAAGGCAAACATCTCCGGCGGCGATTCGCCCAGTAGGCGGTCGGCGGCCAGCGCGTCCATCATGTAGCGCAACACCGGATCGTTGATGCTGTACCCCACGAAACAAACGGTATAGCCACGGAACAGCTCGCTGACGAAGCGGGCGGCCCAGCGTTCGGTCAGGTAGGCCAGCCCGAAGTCGCCGCTGGAAATGACCAGTCGATCCAGTTCACCCGGCGTGGGCGCGGCTGACAGCAGGCCGTGCAGATACACCAGTCCATCCCATCGCGCTTTCGGCACGGGCAGCAGCGGTGCCTGATAGGTCGGCAGCTTTAGCGACTTCGATGCCATCACTTGCTCGAACAGGCGGTCGAAGTTGGTCGTGATGAGTCGAGTGCGACCTTTGCGGTCTTGACCCAGCGTCAGCAAGGCTTCGTGGGTAGCGGTCGCGCTAGGGAGCGTGAGGTCGGGAGTGAGGATCGCCGCCATCGCCGGGCGCACGGTTTCGCGACCACCGACCACGTCGGCTTCCAGCAGACCGATGGCGGTGTCGAACTGCCCGACCTTGATCGCGGACTGCTGCACGGCGCTGGGCGTAACCGCAAGGGCTTGGTACAGGCTTTCCACCAGACCGGCAAAGCCCGGCAGCCCAGCGGGGAAGGAAATCCCGGCACCGCAGAACAACACCACGCACCCGTCCTCGTGCATTTGGAGCAGACGCTCCGGAATATCGGGGCCCTGGCGGATGAACTGCATCAATCGCCTCCGGCAAACACCCGCTCCAGCGTCGCAGGCAGCAGCGCGGTGCTGGCTCTGCGGATGGCGGCGTGTTTGGCCTTGAGGCCGGCGACCTCGGCCTGCAGTCGGTCGAAGGCTTGCTGCGTGGTCAGCGTCGGCAGGGGCACTTCGATAGCCATCAGCTTTTCCAACCCCAACGTACGGTTGCGGCCAGCCCCACCAGGCGACGCTTCCCCGATCTTCAGCATCCCCTCGTCGGTCAAAAAGTAGTAGCGCAAGAACGCGACAGTCGTCAGATCAGGGTGGACCTGACAGGTGATGAAGCGGTGGGAGCCGAAGCGGCCAGCATCTTCGGGCTGGGCGATGGCAATCGCACCTTCCCAGGCGAACACGTTGGAGAACAACAGATCGCCCGGTTCGATGCAATACAGGCGCTTGGTACCAACTTCACTGCCAGACAGTGGCGGTTTGTGGAAAGTACCTTTGCCGAAGGAGCGGATGCCCAGCTCCGGATAGCTGCCATTGAGGTCAATGGACGGTTCCCGTCGCACCAGCGGCGCCACCTCCGCCATCGTCCGTGTCGCCGCATTGGCGATGGCATCGCGGAAGCGCAGGGCCAGCAGATGCTCGGCATCGTGCTCAACGGCATCCTGATGCGCCTCGACCTGACGGGTTTTCTCGGCCAGCGCGTCGAGGCGGGCGACGATGGCTTGCTGTTCAGCGAGAGGTGGTAGAGGCACCTCGATGCTGAGGAACTGATCTGGGCTGACGGACTCGCGTCGAGCGCCCATTCCTTTTGCTTTGCCCTGTAGCTGTCTCCACACAGCGTCACGCTTGCAGTACCAGTCGAGGAAGCGTGTATCGAGTTTTTCTGCATCCGCTCGAAATGTTGGGAAGACGGGTGACAGAAACCAACCGTCAAACTCTTCAGAAATGCGTGCGACAGCGCCTTCCCATGCCTTCGGCGAGCTGATTACAAAGTCGCCAGCATTCAAGCGGTGGAAGGATTTGTAAGTAGTGTCCAGCGGCATGATCGGGCCGCGTTTGAACAGTCCACGACCAAACCCATACACGCCTGCCAAATTTACGGTATTAAGTTGTGCGCTCACCACAGCATCGATGTGCGAATAGAGCACCGAACGTAGCGGGATAATGGGCCACGCTTTCATGCTTCGTCCCCAGCGTCACCACCCCGAATGATTCGCCGCGCCTGCAGTTCCCGCCGAGTCTTGTCCAATTCCTCAGCCAACAGCTTTTCATCCGGGAGCACCGTCCGGTACTCGGCAGCCAGCACCTTGTTGGGCAGGCCCTCCAGCGCGTAGTGGGCCTCGGCGGCGCCCTTCTCGGCGCAGAGGATCAGGCCCACCGGCGGGTTTTCGCCGGGCTTCATCCAGTGCTCGCGGGCGTAGTTCAGGTACAGATGCATCTGGCCAGCATCGGCGTAGCTGAACTTGCCCACCTTGAGGTCGATGATCAGCAGGCACTTCAGGCTGCGGTGGAAGAACAGCAGATCGACGCGGAACCAGGTGTCGTCGATGCGCAGTCGCTGCTGGCGGCCGACGAAGGCGAAGCCGTCGCCCAGCTCCAGCAGGAATTCGGCCAAGTGCTGGATAAGAGCTTCCTCAAGGTCGGATTCCGAGTACTCGTCCTTGAGGTTCAGGAACTCCAGCACGAACGGATCCTTGATGGCCTGCTCAGGCGTAATCGCATCGCCGGGTTCGGCCTTTTCGCCCTTCTCCAGCATCGCTGCCTTGTTGTGCGACAGGGCGGTGCGCTCATAGAACTGGCTGCCGATCTGGCGATTCAGCTGGGCGATGCTCCAGCCACCGCGTAGGGCTTCGGTCTCGTAGAAGGCGCGGGCCTGAGGGTTCTTGACCGACAGCAGACGGACGTAGGCGGACCAGGGCAAAGGGAAGGCTTGTGCCAGCACGGGCAGGTCCGGGGATGGCCCAGACGCTGTCTGGAGATTTCCCGGTGCCGCAGATTTGGCAGACAGCGTCTGCGAAATCCGGGGGGTGGCCAATTTCGCACAGGCCGTCTGCGAAATCTTCTCCGGCGACCAAGACAGGTAGAACAGCCGCATCTGCTCCAGGTTTCGCTCAGAAAAGCCTCTGCCAAAGCGGGCGGACAGATCGCCAGACAGGCGCTTGAGCAGCGCCAGCCCGTAAGCCGCCCGTTCCTGCCCGCCCTGTTCAAACTCGACGATGCGTCGGCCGACCTCCCAGTAGGTGGCCGTCATCACCGCATTGACGCTGCGCGCTGCGGCACGGCGGGCGGTTTCCAGCAGGGCGACGATGTCCGCGTGGACGACCGCGTAGTCGGTGTGATTCGGCGGCGCCGTTGTCATTCCTGAACCTCGGTTACCAAGGCTTCGATCTCGCCCAGGAGGCGCATGACCTCGGTCTCGTGGCTGCGCATCGAGGCGATCAGGTTTTTCGGGTCGGCATGCTCCAGGCCGGCCTTGGCATTGGGGTTCTTGATGTCGAGGTTGTAGATCGGCCAGTACAGCGCGTCGCCTTCGGCTTGCGCTACCTTGGCGGCCTGTTCGTGAGCCTGCTGCCCGGCTTTCAGGGCGCGCAGTTGTTCTTGCAGTGCTGCTTTGTCGCCATTTGCTGCCGCCTGGATGGTTTGCTCGATTCCGCGAATGGGTTTGCCGAGCGCAATGGCGGCATTGCGTTCGCTTTCCGCCCGTTGCCAGTTTGGCGTGGCAACGTCGACGGCAGCCTGGCGTTTGGCTGCGAAATCCACCTTCCAGGCCTGCGGGCCCTCCTCGCGGGCGTCCCACCAAGCCAGTGCCGAGGCAAACTCATCAAACTGCAGTGGCGTAGTCTTCGTGTACTTCTTGCGGCCTTCGGGAAGCGGCATTTCGTAGTACCAGATGGTGTCAGTGGGGCCGCCGCGTTCGAAAAACAGCAGGTTGGCCGGAATATCGGTGTAAGGTGCAAACACCCCTTGCGGCAGGCGCACGATGGTGTGCAGGCGGAATTCCTTGAGCATTTCCTCCTTGATGACAGCGCTGATGCCATCACCAAACAGGGTGCCATTGGGCACGACCACAGCAGCGCGGCCACCGCGTGCGGCAGGCTTGCCACCCCGCACCGGTGCGCCGACCACGCGCAGCTTGCGCATGATGTACTGCAGGAACAACTGGGTAGTTTCGGCCGTTTGCATGTTGGGCGGGAAGTTGGCCTTGATGCCGACCTCTTCCTCACCCCCGAAAGGCGGATTGGTAAGAATCACGTCCACGCGCTCGCCGTGGCCGATCTCGTTGATCCGGCGATCCAGCGTGTTGCCATAAGCGATCTGCGGCGCCTCCAGGCCGTGCAACAGCAGGTTCATCTGCACCAACATGTAGGGCAGCGGCTTGGCCTCCTGGCCAAAGAGGGTTTCCCGTTGCAGCTTGCGCCATTCAGCCGGTGTGGTGACCTGTGCGGCGATATGGTCGTAGGCCCCGACCAGAAAACCGCCCGTACCACACGCCGGATCGAGCACGGTTTCCCCGAGCTTCGGGTCAGTAACCTGGACCATGAAACGGACGACCGGGCGCGGTGTGTAGAACTCCCCCGAGTCGCCGGCCGCGTCGCGCATCTCGCGCAGCATCGATTCGTAGAGATGCGACAGGGTGTGAATCTCTTCGCTGCTGCGAAAATGGATGCCGTTGATCTTGTTGATGATGTCACGCAGCAGGTAGCCGCTGACCATCCGGTTCTGCACGCCCTTGAAGACGTTGGCCACCACCTCGCGCTGGCTACCCTTCTCGCCCAGGCCTGCCAGACCACGCAAATAGGAGAACAGCCCTTTGCCCACTTTCCCATCGGCACGTACGGTGACTTCCTGACCGATGAACGCCAGCAACTCATCACCATTGATGCCGTCTTCCCTCGCCGCCCAGTCGCGCCAGCGATACGGCGCTTCAATGATCGGCTGGTAGCGCTTGCCATCGAGGTCTGCTTCTTCCTCGTGAACGGTTTCGAGGTCGTCAAGGAACTTGAGGAACATCACCCACGTGAGCAGGGGCAGACGATCTACATCGCCGTTGAGACCCTTGTCCTTGCGCAGAATTTGGCGAGCAGTGCCGATTAGCGACGACAAGTTCTCGCGGGTGGTGAGCGCTGCCTTGACTCTTCGGGGTGTTCTCGCTTTGGGGGCTGTTGACAGGGGCATTCAGTCGGGGCTTTTCATTGGTAAAGGGCTGCCTGCAATCCCGACACGGCTTCCCTGAGACCGCGCATACCGCCGAAGTGGCGGCTGGCGATCTCGGAGGGGGTGCCGAAGCGGTCGAAGGGCGTGACCTTCATCAGTTCGGACAGGGTGTTGAATTGCAGGATGCCGCGATCGATGTACCTGTCGATCAGCAGCGAAAGGACTTCGCGGGCGGTCTCGCTATATTGGCCGAAGAAGTCCGGCGTGGTTTGGCGCGCGCGTTTCGCCCGCTCGCGGCGGGTCAGCAACGGCGTATTCCAGGCCAGATGGCACAGCAGGTCAAATGGATCGGCGTCGGGCTGATCGGCGCTCACCGCGAGTTCCTCAAAGCTGATGCCACGCTCGGTCAGTTCCCGGAGAACTTCGCTACGGGTATCGGGATTGGCCCACGCGGATTGCAAATCGGCGCGCTCACGGTACAGCGAACGGACGGTACGTCCGGAGTACTCGGTGTAGCGTACGACCTGCAGCTTCTTGCCGTCGGAGTCGAGATCGTACACGAGATGGCCGATGATCTCGACTTCGCCGCCGTCGACATAGAACTTGCGCGGCTCGTCTGGCGGGTCGGTCAGGATGATGCCATTACCGACTTCGCCATCGTTCGTTTCGACGCGGTATTCCACTTCGGGCTGCCTAACGTGCGGGGGCGTTTCGACGATGGTGTCGAACGTTTCGCCGCTCTCATCAACGGTGACTTCCTCGATACGTGCCGGCTCGCCATCGAAATCAGGATCGGCGAAGTGGCGGGTGGCAGTGCCGGTAAAATCGATGATGACGAAGTATTCCTTGCCGTAATCTACCTTTAGGCGCGTTCCACGGCCGATGATCTGCTTGAACTCCGTGTGAGAGCCGATGACGCGTGCCAGCGCGACGTATTTCACCATCTCGGCATTGACGCCGGTGGTCAACAATTGGGAGGTGGTGAGGAGGACCGGGGTCGGTCTGTCTACGTCCTGAAAGTGCGCGAGATGGGTCAGGCCAATGGCCTCCTCGTCGCCCGTCACCCGGCAGACGTAGTCAGGGTACTGGCTGACAAGGTCGCTGTTGAGGTTCAGCAGTTCTTGCCGCATCTCGGCCGCGTGTTCCTGGTCGACGCAGAATACGATCGTCTTTGCGAAACGGTCTGTGCCCTTGAGGAAATCGGTCAGGTGCCGAGCAATCGCCCGCGTGCGCGAGCGCAGTGCCACGACACGCTCGAAATCCTTCGTCTGGTACTCCTCATCAGGCACCTTGCGGCCAAAGCGGTCGAGTTCGTTCTTTGACGGACGCCAGCCCGCGGCATCTACGCTGGTGATCACACGATGCACACGATAAGGCGCGAGGAAGCCGTCCTCGATCCCCTGGCGCAGGCTGTAGGTGTAAACCGGGTTGCCGAAATACCGATAAGTATCACGCGCCTCGTCTCGCAGAGGCGTCGCCGTCATGCCGAACTGGACGGCAGACGCGAAGTAGTCGAGGAGGACTCGCCAACTGCTGTCATCGCGACTCGATCCGCGATGACATTCATCAACGATGATGAGATCGAAAAAATCGGGGCGGTACTGGCGAAAGATGTCTTCGCTGGCGGTGGACAGGGCCTGATAGATGCCGAAGTACAGGTCGCGGCTTTTGCTGACGTCGCCACCAGAGATCTTGTGGCGAGCCTCACCGAAGGGCGCGAACATTTTGGCCATCGGGTCGTCGACGAGAATGTTGCGGTCGGCCAGAAACAGTATCTTCGGACGACGGTACTCGCCGGTCCGGTTCCAGCGACTGTTCCACAGCTTCCAACAAATTTGGAAAGCGACACAGGTTTTGCCGGTGCCCGTGGCCAGAGTGACCAAGATGCGTGTCTCTCCGAGTAGGATGGCTTCGATGACCCGATGGATGGCGATCTGCTGATAGTAGCGTGGCACCTTCCCGGAAACGAGATTGAACGGCTCAAGCAGATGTGCGGTAGCAGATTCTGGCACCTGCGCGGCAGCCCTCAGACGTTGCCACAGTTCGGCGGGCGTTGCGAAGCGCTCGACCTCGCGCTCGCTGCCGCTGAGGTAGTCGATCTCGATGATGCGCTGACCGTTGGTCGCGTAAGCGAACTTCAGTCCGAGCATCTCGGCGGATTCGCGGGCCTGTTGCACGCCGGCTTCGACGGCTAGGCCAACGGCCTTCGCTTCGACGATAGCGAGCAAATAGTCACGCCGGTAGTACAGGATATAGTCGGCACGCCTCTGCTTTCCGCGGCGAACCCGACCGCCGGTGACAATGATCCGTCCGTCGGTGAAACTGCGCTGTTCGCCAATGGCGTGCGGTTCGGTCGACCAGCCGGCTGCGACCAGCCGAGGGGTGACATATTCGCGACAGGTGTCCGCTTCGGTCAGAACGCCGGGGTGTGGTGGAGGCGTCGTCATTGGCTGGCAAGCTCTGGTATGTGCATGATTTTAGGATTTTTTGTTGTTGTGCGACAGTCATTATCGCACTACAAAGGCGCACCAGATGAGCCTCATTTCGCGTTGGCGTACCTCACGAAACCAGGGCACACGCCATCGCAAAACCCGTCCAGGCCCCTCGGAAAGTCACGTCAAAACAACCGCTTGAAAAAACCGTACCAAATTTGAGAAGTCAGGAGGTTTCGAGAGAAATGGCCGTTAAGAGCGCAGAAATGACATTTGTGGAGTAAGCGAGGTCAACAGGTTTACACGAAAAACCCCGCAAAACAAGGCGTTCAGCGGGGTATTCGTTTTTGGTGCAGACAATTTGGGTCTGGTGTCCTGGCGGAGAGGGAGGGATTCGAACCCTCGGTAGGCTCACACCTACGCCTGATTTCGAGTCAGGTACATTCGGCCACTCTGCCACCTCTCCGCAGGCGCGCAATGGTAGCACAACCTGCGCGGATGATATGCGCTCGGGCAAGACTTTTCGCTTCCTTCCTCGCCCTGTCCGATCCATCAAGGCTTGCCGATCGTCTCCAGACCACCAAGGTAGGAACGTAGTACGGGCGGAATACAGATGCTGCCATCGGCATTCTGAAAGTTTTCCATGACCGCCACCAAGGTGCGTCCGACGGCCAGCCCGGAGCCATTGAGTGTATGCACCAACTCGGTCTTGTTGCGCTCGTTGCGATAGCGAGCCTGCATGCGACGTGCCTGAAACGCTTCGAAATTGGAGCACGACGAGATCTCGCGGTAGGCGTTCTGAGCGGGCAGCCAAACCTCGAGATCGTATGTTTTCGCCGACGAGAAACCCATGTCGCCGGTACTCAGCGCGACCCGCCTGTAAGGCAGATCGAGCAGCTCGAGGATTCGTTCGGCGTGGGCGGTCAGTTCCTCGTGGGCAGCGATCGAATCCTCGGCAGCGACGATCTGCACCAGCTCGACCTTGTCGAACTGGTGCTGGCGGATCATGCCGCGCGTATCGCGACCGTAGGATCCCGCTTCCGAACGGAAGCACGGCGTGTGGCAAACGAGCTTGAGCGGCAGCGCTTCTGCGGGCAGGATCTCGCCGCGCACAATGTTGGTGACCGGTACTTCGGCCGTCGGAATCAGGTACAGCGGTTCAGCGTCGGCGCGCAGAATCTTGAAGAGGTCCTCCTCGAACTTCGGCAGCTGGCCCGTGCCCAACAAGCTGGCTCCGTTGACCAGATAAGGCGCGTAAACCTCCGTGTAGCCGTGTTGCCCAACATGTGTGTCGAGCATGAACTGGGCGAGCACCCGATGCAGGCGGGCCAGTTGCCCCTTCATCAGTGAAAAGCGCGTGCCGGCGATCTTGGCCGCCGTGGCGAAGTCAAGCTGCCCGAGCGCCTCGCCGAGGTCGACGTGGTCCCTGACCGTGAACTCGAAGCGGCGCGGATCACCCCAGCGCTTCACCTCGACGTTGTCCGCCTCGGAGCGTCCGATCGGGACGCTGTCCTGCGGCAGATTGGGAACCACCGCCAGAAAGGCGTCGAATTCGCGGAGCAGCTCGCCAAGGCGGACTTCGTTGGCTGCCAGTTCGTCCTTCAGGGCCGAGACCTGCGCCATCCCTGCCGAGGCATCCTGCGCTCGCGCCTTGAGCAGGCCGATTTCCTTCGAGAGGCTGTTGCGACTGGCCTGCAGATCCTGGGTGCGGGTCTGCAAGGCCTTGCGTTCGCTTTCGAGTTTAAGGAAGGTCGACCTGTCGAGGGCGAAGCCGCGCGTGGCAAGTCGCTCGGCGACGGCGTCGATGTTGGTGCGCAGCAATTGGATGTCAAGCATGCTCAGTCCTTGGGTTGGCGGCGGCGGGCCGACTCGCGGATCTGCCCGCCGCGAAGCAGCACCGGCAGGTCTGGCGGGGTGGCCGCGATCGTGATCGGTCTAGCTCTTTTTCTCTCTTGCACGTCGATCGAGTTCGCGCAGCTGTGCCAGCTTCTCGCCGATCCGAATCTCGAGGCCACGCTCGACCGGTCGATACCAATCGACCACCGGCATGCCCTCGGGGAAATAGCTCTCACCAGCGGCATAGGCGCCGGCTTCGTCGTGCGCGTAGCGATAATTCCTGCCGTAGTCCAGGTCCTTCATCAAGCGCGTCGGCGCATTGCGCAGACGGACCGGCACCGGGCGCGAACCGTCACTACTGACGAAAGCGCGCGCGGCATTATACGCGAGGTAGGCCGCATTGGACTTGGCCGCCATCGCCAGATAGAGCACCGCTTCGGCAAGGGCCAGTTCGCCTTCCGGCGAACCGAGACGCTCGAACGTCTCGGCGGCGTCCAGGGCGATGCGTGCCGCGCGCGGGTCGGCCAGACCGATATCTTCCCAGGCCATGCGGATGAGACGCCGCGCCAGATAGCGGGGATCGGCACCCCCATCGAGCATCCGGCAAAACCAGTACAACGCGGCGTCCGGCGACGAACCACGAACGGACTTGTGGAGGGCCGAGATCTGGTCATAGAACGCGTCACCTCCCTTGTCGAAACGACGCAGGCTCTGCGCCAGCGTCTGGTCGACGAACGCACCGTCAACGCTCGTCACGCGCTCCGTAGCGGCCGCCGTACCGACCTGCTCGACGAGGTTGAGCAGACGCCGAGCGTCACCATCAGCCTGACCGATCAGACGCGCACGCGCGTCAGCGTCGAAGCCGAGACCGGGAAGCGCGAGCCGGCACGCGCGCTCGAACAACTGGCCCAATTCAGTCGCCGAGAGCGGGTGCAGAACGTACACCGAAGCCCGCGAGAGCAGCGCCGAGTTGACCTCGAACGACGGGTTTTCGGTTGTCGCACCGACAAAGGTCAGCAGCCCGCCTTCAACATACGGCAGAAACGCGTCCTGCTGAGCCTTGTTGAAACGATGTACTTCATCGACGAAGAGAATGGTCCGCCGACCACTGAGCGCGCGTGTCGTTTCGGCACGCGCCACTGCGGCACGAATGTCCTTGACGCCCGAAAAGACCGCCGAGAGCGCCATGAAGTCGGCGTCGAAGGCATCAGCCATCAATCGCGCCAGTGTCGTCTTGCCGACACCCGGGGGTCCCCAGAGAATCATGCTGTGCAGTTGTCCGGACTGGAACGCCGTCGCCAGAGGTTTCCCCGGCGCCAGCAGATGCGTCTGTCCGATCACCTCGGCCAGCGTTCGAGGTCGCAGTCTCTCGGCCAACGGGGTGCTTGGATGATTATCGAGAGGAAGATCGTTGATCATCTCGTTCAGTTTGAGGAAAAGGCGCCAGCGCTGGTCACTACAGGCGCGCGCTCCGTGTCAGCCCAGCGTAGCCGCATGCTAACAGTTTTTGCCGCCGCCACTTGCCGGGACCACACGCCACGGTCACGGATCGGGACGAAGTGTGGCGAAGGGCGCCGCGACGGGCCACCACCGGCAAGCCCGCGCGGCGCATGGCCGCTGGCAGAGCATTCCCGGTCCACGCTCAAACTACTCGGATAGCGCTGATTTATTGACACTGTGACATTAGGCACGGAACATCCTGACGGCCAGCGGTATCGTTCGCCTGTCCCTTCCGGGGCTGTCATCACAAGGCCACTTTTCATGAGAACCGAGAACCCATGCAGCGAATTCCATCGGCGCCAGAGCGCCCGGAGCGCGATCTCCCTCGAGGAATACGAGTCGCAAATGGCTGCACTCGGCCAGCAGGCCTTCAAGTCGTCGTTTCACTCCACTCCAGTTCAAGAAGCCAACGAACGACACCACGTCGCGGGTGTCCTGCTCGGAGTAGCGCCCAGCCTATCGCGCTAATGATGTAGCGAAAGTCCAATAGGGGCGGAATCAAGCCCTGCAGCGACATGGATACCGAGCGTTGGACCGGGTGCAATGCCCGGTCTTTTTTCGTCCAGGCTTCGCGCCTTGCGGTGCCAGCCAGTTGCCGATCGCGGGCACACTCGCGTTCGCCGACCAGGTCGACGAGCGATCCCATACCCGACGGCACACTCTGCCGTCGCGCGGACCCCGCACCGACCGCAGATTTACGCAGACGGCTTGAAGGCGTCGAGTACCGATTGTTCGAGCTCGGTGAAGGCCTCGCTCACGTACTCGCTCAAGCGATCGAGGTTCGGTAGTTCGTCCGTGGCGATCAGGCCAAAGAAGAGTTGCCCGGCATAGCTGAACAAGGTGATGTTGAGCAGATTGCCGGGGGGCAGCGTGCTGATCGGATGCAGTTCGTCGATCCGCGCTCCCTTGACGTAGAGGTACTCGCTCGGACCCGGGACATTCGACACCAGCGTGTTACCGGTCGGCGGCAGGCGGTTGCTCAGGTTCAGCTTTTCCGTGAGCAGGCCGACGAGGGACGTGAGCACCGTGTAGGACTCGATCGCCTCTGGCGCGACGCTATCGATCATCGAGCGGACATTGCGCAGCGAGAAGCCGATGTTGCGCAGGCGAACATAGGGATCGTCGGTTGGCGGCGACAACTCGACCTGGACGAAGCCGATTTTATTGCCGGCGCCCTCCTCGCCTTCCTTGCGCAGGTTGACCGGCATCTGAATCGTGATTGGCCGCTTCAGGTCGACCCCTTCGTCTCGCAGATAGCGGTGCAGGGCACCGTCCAGGCAGGTCAGCGCGACATGATTCAGCGTCGACCGCGTCCTCGTGCGAATGCCGCTGACCCTGTCCATGGCCACGCCAGCCGTGGCGAACTGGCGGCCGGCAGTCACCTGCCCGGTCAGCGGGGTGTTGCCATCGGCCACGAAAGGTAGCGAAATTGCGTTCTTGGTGAGCTTGACGCTTTCCAGCAGCAGCATCCCGGCCAGACGGCCAACGCCCAGCGCCAGCTTGCCGGCGCCCGCCAGTTCGCCAAGCAGCGACTGCGCCATCTTGTCCTTCAAGCGCCTTTCCTTGCCCTCGCCGGTACGGTGGCGGATCGACCAGAGCGGCCTCACTTCAAGATCCGACGCGGCACGGGAGAGCGAGTCCGCTGCCCACCGCATCATCGTCACACCGTCAGCGCAAGCGTGGTGCATCTTCAGGTACAAGGCGAAACGCGCTTCACTCAGGCCATCGATGACATGCAATTCCCACAGGGGGCGCGAGCGATCGAGCATCGGTTGATGCAGACGCGACGCCAGTTCGTACAGTTCCCGCCTGCCGTTCTTGCCTCTGCGCAGGCGGTGGTAGAAGACATGCTGGCTGAGATCCACCGACTCGGCTTCCTGCCAGGTGGGCATGCCCGTCAGCGAAAAATGGATCACGCGGTTGAACGGTGGCTCGACGTCGGTGAACGTCAGGAACTCCCGGTGCAGGTCGCCGACGAAAGCCGCTCGCGACCCAGGCGGCCGCTTGCAGATCATGAGTCCGCCGACGTGCTTCGGACTGGCCTCCGACTCGGCAAGGAAGAAGCCCAGATCAATCAACGATAGTTTGTGCATGCATCCCCCTGTGTTTGGCGCGGCGACAACGCCTGCGCAGCCATCCGACCGGCCGGCGGACAGCAGCAGCGACTCCCCTCCCGGCGAAGCCTCCTGCCGTACAGACGCCATCGGCCTGGCCGCGGCCACCGGCGGCATGGCGCCGACCGACGCACGGCGCGCTGACCACACAATCGCCCGGTCACCGGGCAATGGCAGACGATCCCGCCCTTGAGGCCCGCCAAGGATACATCATCACGGCAGATCTCAATTAGAGGAAGGCACCCAGCACTTTAGTGTGTGCGCTCTAGGGCTTGTCGCTAGACTGGCTGTGTTGGCTGGTCAAGCAGCTACGCAAACTTTCGGATCCCGTTGGATAAAGGAGAAACAGATGAGCAACACACTGACAACATTGGTCGACCGGGTTAGCAATGAGCAACTCCTGACGAACGGCCGCGAATCCGTACGCAAACTCTGGCTGTGCGGTCTTGGCGCCTACTCGCTGGCCACGAGGACCAGTACGCAGGCTTTTGGCGACTTGGTACGTGAAGGCAAGGCCTTCAGCCCCAAGGCGCGTCGGCAAATCGAGGAGAAGTCCGCCGAACTGAAGAGCAGCGCCACGGCGACTATTGCGCGTGGTGAAGAGTTGGTCAAGGAACGCGTCGTACGGCCGCTCGATTTCCTGGTTCTGGCAACCAGGCGTGATGTCGAGCAGTTGTCGATGCGGGTGGTCCAGCTCGCCTCGGAGGTGCACAGTCTGGTCAGCAGCAAGGCCAAGCCGATGGTCGAGCCACCGGCCAAGTCGGCAAGCGAGTCGCCGACTGCCGAGATCGCACCGACCGCAGACAAGACTTCCTGACACTGCTTGCATGAGGTTCATGAGGGGCCAGCGAAGCCGCCTGGCCCTTCGTCGCGTCGGTCGCCACGAGGCACCCGACAAGAGATCGGCGCAGTCGCCGGTCCGGCAGCGCCCCAACGGCACGCTGCCTAGTCGGCGCGCACCTTCGCCGCCTCGCCAAGCAGCCATCGCCGAAAGGCGCTGACCACCGGACGATCGGCAACGGCTTCCGGCACGACCAGATAGTAAGCCTGCGTCCGCCGGATGATGATGTCGAATGGCACTACCAGGCGACCGGCCGCCACCTCGGCTTCGACCAGCGGCTTCGACGCCAACGCCACACCGACACCATCGATCGCCGCCGAGAGGACGAGCCCGGGATCACTGAAATGAGTGCCGGCGTCAGCGTCTATACCTGTCACGCCGGCAACCTGCAGCCATTCCTCCCAACTCGGACGATCCATCAGCTCCATGATCGATTCGTCATGAAGGAGATTGTGACGGCGCAGATCAGCCGGCACATTCAGCGGCCGCATCCCGAACAGCAGACGGGGACTGCACACCACCACGTAGACCGGTGCGAACAGGCGATCGACGCGACAACCATCGTACTGACCACGACCAAAGCGAATGAATACTTCGGTTTCGTCGTCACGCACGTCGATTCCTTCAAGACCGGAAACGCCGGACGCATCACGCCCGTCGATGGTTTCCAGCGATGCCGTCAGGTGCAGTTCCACCTCCGGGTGCAAGGCCGTCAGTTTCTCAAGGTGGCGGATCAGCCACCGCGTCAGGAAAGCCGGCGGCGATGTCACGATCAGACGCCCGCCCGTTTGCTGCTGGCGGGTGCATTCGATGGCAGCAGCAAAGCACTCCAGGCCTTCGCGCACCTTCGGCAGCATGGCGCGACCTTCGCGCGTCAGCTCGAGCGCCCGTGTCAAGCGGTGGAACAAGGAAAACCCCAGGTACTCCTCGAGGCCGCGAATCTGGTGACTGATCGCGGTTGGCGTCACCGACAGCTCGTCGCTGGCATCCTTGAAACTCAGATGACGAGCGGCGGCCTCGAAGGCACGCAAGGAGTTCAGCGGAGGCAGGCGGTAGGTCATATGGCTGAAATTTTCTCACGCATTGGCTGATATTAGATCGTTTGCCAGCCCGCCACCAAGGAAATACAGTACCCGTGAATTCTCGGATACCGAGACCACTACAAAGGAAGACCAGCATGAAAACCGACCTCACCCGCGAACAGATGATGATGATCGTTGAGCGCGCACGTCAACAACGCAGCATCGCCGCCGGGGACGTCATTGCCGCCGGTACTCGCAAGGCGCTTGTCACACTCGCCCGTTGGGTGGACCGGTTCCTGCACATCCTGCTGATGTCGCCGACCGCGCGCCAGTAAGGACAGCGCTCGCCAGCCTGCTGCCGAAAGCGTGAGAGAATTCGCGACCTAGTCAACGCCGCACGCTCGCCGGAACGCTGTCGCGGCGTCCGTCGGCCAAAGGAAGCAGCCATGGCAAGAGTACAGATACACCTGCCCGACCACTTCGTATTCTCGACCGACATTGCGCTTTACGTTGGCCACATCAACTACGGCGGCCACCTCGACAACGCGCTGCTGCTTTCCCTGGTTTCCGAGGCACGCGTGCGCTTCTTCAAGTCGCTGGGCTACACCGAACTGGACGTCGAGGGACGCGGGATCGTTGTTGCCGACGCAGCGCTCCAGTACCAGTCGGAAGCGTTCCACGGCGAGGTGATGGTCGTTGACATGGTCGCCGACGAATTCCGCAGCAAAGGCTGCGATCTGGTCTGGCGGATGCGCGACAAGGCGACTCAGCGCGACGTGGCCTGCGGAAAAACGGGCATCGTTTTCTTCGACTACGCAGCGCGCAAGACGGCGGCGGTTCCCGAAAGCTTCCGCACGCGTGCCGGCATCTGATCGCTTGCCGGTCATCTTCCCGCTCCGGCTGCGCACGCCGGCCGAAAGGCCGGCGCTGCCAGTCGCGCGGAGCAGCGGCTAGGCCGGAGCGTACTCCCGGACCAGTCGCCGCTGTAGAATCCCGACCTGTTTCAAGGACTCCTTGAGGATCAGGCGATCGAGTTCGTGCAGGTCGTCGGGATCTACACGGTTGCTGGCCGTACCGGTGCCACTCTTCACCTGCTGTTCAAGCCTGACCCGCTGAATATGCTGGAACGCATCAGTCAGCGCCGCCATCTGGTCCGGCGCCATGCCGGTCTGCTCGCCGGTGATGCGCAAGCGCTCGACGGTATTCGTGTCGGGAATCTGCCGAGCCAGCGCATGAATACGCGCGGCGTCGACGAAGGGACGCGAGCCGTGTTTCTTCAAGTCAATGGTGTGCGGAAACTCCTTGTCGGCATCGTAGCGGAATCCCTTCCACCAGTTCAGCGGTGACTCCCAGTTCAGCGTGTTTTCGACCATCGCGCGCAGGAAAATCGGGTAGGACGGCGTACGGTCGAGGAGCCAGTGACGAAGATCGTTGACCAGCGACTCCTGTCCGTAGAGGGCGCGCAGGTCGAAGAAGATGCTCGAGTTGAGCAAGGCCTCGGGGTGCGGGGCTTCCAGCCACCCTGAAAACGCGACTCGCCACTCGTCGCTGGAGAGACACCACTGGGCATTGCTGGCCATGATGTTGCCTTTGCACAGCGGAAAGCCACAGGCATCGAGTGCCTCGTTGACCGCCCGGGCGAACGGCAGGAAGGCTTGGCGAAGGCTGGCCGCCTCGGCATCGGACTCGGCGACAAAGATCAGGCCGTTGTCCTGATCGGTGGCCAGCGTCTGCTCGAGTCGCCCCTCGGAGCCAAAGACCAGCCAGCACCACTGCACGTACGGCAACTCGAACTGGCCGGCAACCAGTTCGATGACCTGCAGGGTCAGCAGGTCGTTGAGCGACGAGAGGCGATGGCAGAGCGCGTCAGCGCTGAGCCGCTCGGCAACCAGCCGGGCAATAAAGGCGCGGATCTCGCCAGCCAGCGCGACCAGCGTCGACAGATCGCGCGCCGCCAGAATCGAGCGGACCAGGTCACTGCTCTGCGCTCCGGGCAAGGTATAGAGATCGGTCTGAGAGACCAGATCGAAATAGCTGCCGTCGGCTTCGGTGAGCACCAGATGGCGTACGCTGCGCCGCACCATGACGACGCTCGCCTGATGTGCGGTACTGTCGGCCGGAATGGTAATCAGGCCCCCGGTCATCACCGCAGCAATCGGCGCCTGCAGATCGCAAGTCTCGATCGCGATCCGGCGCACCACATCCTGCAGCGTGATGATGCCCAATGGCATCCGGCTGCCCTCATCCACGACGACGACCGCATCGGCGCGCATCCGGTCAAGCAGCAGCAGCGTCTCGCGCACGGTCGCCGCCGGCCCGACGGTCAGTGGCCGACCGCGGACCAGATGGCGCAGCGCGACGTACGGCGAGTAGGGGGCAACCCGCGTTGCCGCCTCAGTATTTGAGCCGGGCATGGTAGGTCTTTTCGCTGGCCTCGCGTGCCTGCCGCAGCGTCGTCACGCCCATCTCGGCAAGCAGCGGCAGCATCTTCAGGAACACTTCGCCCGTCACCATCGCATCACCGAGCGCGGTATGCCTTCCAAATACCGAGACGCCGAGACGTTCGGCAATCGCCTCCAGGCGGTGAGAGTTCTGATTGGGATGCAGGACCGCCGACAGAAGCAAGGTATCGAGCACCGGTTGGTCGAAACGTACCCCGGTCTGCTTTTCCTTGAGCTGCAGGAAGCGCATGTCGAAGGCCGCGTTGTGGCCGACGAGAACCGTGTCGGCGCAAAAAGTCTGGAACTGCGGCAGAACGGTATCGATGGTCGGCTGCCCGACGAGCAACTCGCGCGTGATGCCGTGCACCTCGATCGATTGCTGCGACAGCGGCCGCCGCGGATCGATCAACTGGTCGAAGCACTCGTGGCGCAGTAGGCGGCGATTGACGATGCGTGTCGCGCCGATCTGGATGATCTCGTCTCCCTGGGACGGTTGCAGGCCGGTGGTTTCGGTATCGAACACCGTGTACGACAACTCCGTCAGCGGCCGATCGTCGAGCTCATGGCTGGCCCCCGACCAGCTGAAGATATCGAAGTCGTAGAACTCGGGCCGGTCGCCCTCCTCGGCAGCCACAATAGCCCGCGGCAGATCTGTCGGTGCCTCGGCTGCCGGCAGCATCGTGCGAAAGATCGCGCGATGCGAAACGCGCACGCGCTGAAACCAGATCTCGCCATTGCAGCGCTCGATCACGTCGACGACGCTGAGTGGCGACGCTTCGCCGCCGGTCGTCATGGGATCCTGCAGCCAGCCCATCGCGGTTTCGTTGTTCATGAAGGTGCCGAGCCACGACAGATCGAGCTGTGCCAGCTGTCCACTGCGCGCCAGCGAGAGACGCACCTCGCGTACCTCATACTCATCCTGCAAGCGCAGAGCCAGGTAGCGCAAGGCCTGCAAAAGGCCGAAGCTGTCGACGCGCAGCCACAGGTCTTCGTCGACGTCCTCGGTCTTGACGGCGAGCGCGCGCCGCTCGCCTTCACGTCGCTCGCCGATGCGGCGTACCGCCACGTCGAGCAGTTCGGCGCCGTGGATCTCCTCGAGCAACCAGCGTTCGCGCAGGTCATTCGAAAAGGCTGCCGCCGCGCTCTCGAGATGAACCGACAGCGCCTTCGCTTCGTCGCGGATGACGCTCAGGAAACGGTCCCGCTGCCGGGGCGGCATGTCCGAGAAATCGGACAGCATCTCGGCGGCCGCGCGGATACTGCCCAGGGGTCCGCGCCCGCCCTCGATCAATGACTGGATCAGGGCATCGCGTCGCCCGTGCCGTTCGTTGGTACTCGTCACGTCATCGAGTACCAGCACGAAACCGGTAATCGACAGTCCGCCAACGCGTGCACCATGCTGACCATCGCCGCCGAGTACGGGCGACATGTGCGCGCGCAGCAAGCGCCCGGCACGCGTGGCGGTGACAAACTGCGCCGACCCGACGAGCTTCCTGCTCTCCTCGCCTCCCGCCTGGTCGCGACCGGCCTGCTGCAGACGCTCGAGCGCATGCTCGATCAGCGCCCGATCGAAAACGGTGTAGATCGAACGTCCCAGCCCGAGAGTGCTGCCGTCAGCGCCACCCGAGAGTTCCTGCTTTGCCCGCTGGTTGTACAAGAGTACGCGACCGTCGAGGTTGCAGACCACGACACTCTGGCTCAGCTCGGCCATCAGCGCCGCCAGACGGCTGCGCTCCTCCTCGAGCGACGCGCGCGCTTCGTTTACCCGCTCGGCGACATCCTCTTCGAGCGCGTCGCGAACGGACAGCAGTTGATTGGCCGCCTGAGCCAGCACCCGCAGTTCTGGGGCACTCTGCTCGGGCAGGCGCAGCCCATTGTAGGCAACCGTCGCCGCCAGCTCTTCGGCCATACGCAGAGATGCGGCGACGTAAAGTGCGTGCAGTCTGATCAACGCCCAACAGCCCACCGTAGCGCCAGCCAGGACCACGACGACGAGAACCACGACCCGCTCTTCGGGCGTTCGGCCGCCGCCGCTCTCGCCGGCCTCACTGGCCAGCATCAAGCCCGCCGTCGCAACGACCAGAACAAGCACGAACAGGCAGACCGCCACGGCTGCCAGTACGAGCTTGCGCGTGGGATTCACCGCCTACATCCCCAGCAGTTTGCGCACCTCGGCGAGCAGTTCCTTGGTCGAGAAGGGCTTGGTCATGTAACCGTCGGCCCCGAGCCCGAGACCCTTGCTGACCTCGGTATCGCGCCCCTTGGCAGTCAGCATCAGGATGCGCGTGCCGCTCAGGTCGGGGTCGGCCCGCAGGGCCTGGCAGACATCGAAGCCGTTCATGCGCGGCATCATCACGTCGAGCAGGACGAGATCGGGTCTCTCGGCACGCACCCTGGCCAGCGCTTCCTCCCCATCACCGGCCACCAGCACCTCGAAGCCCTCGCGGCGCAGCAGAAACTCGATCGAGATGACAATGTTTTGCTCGTCGTCGGCAATCAGTATTTTTTTGCTCATCAACACTCCGATCATCATTGAACCACGCTAACCAACTACGCGACCGCAGCCTCCTCCACCTGCGCATCCGCGAAAGGCAGGGTAAAGCGAAACGTCGCACCCTCACCCGGCACACTTTCCACCCACAGCCGGCCGCCGAAGTGCTCGACGATCCGGCGGCTAATCGGCAGGCCCAGACCGGTACCGGCGGGTTTGGCCGTCATCGTATCGCCGACCTGGCGGAACTTCTCGAAGATCAGTTCCTGATCTTCGGGACGAATCCCCGGCCCGTTGTCGCTTACGCTGACCTCGAGCGCATCCGCCAGCACGCGCAGCTTGACGCTGACCCGGCCAGCGCCTTGCACCAGGAACTTCGCCGCGTTCGAGAGCAGGTTGAGCATCACCTGGATCAGCCGATCCCGATCGGCCAGAATCAGCGGCAGATTATCGGGCAGATCGAGATCCACGTGCGCGTCTTTCTCGCGGAAGAGCTGACTGGTCGCGGCAAGCGACTGTTCGACAACCTCCTTCAGGTCGAGCTCGCAGCCGTTCCAGTCGGCTCTGCCCGACTCGATCTTCGCCAGATCGAGCGTCTGATTGATCAGGCGCGACAAACGTTCGGCTTCGCTGACGATCAACCCGAGAAACCGTTCGCGGTCGGCGAGATGCATCTTCGGATCGTCGCGCAACAACTCCGAGAAAGCGCGGATCGAGGTCAGCGGCGTACGCAACTCGTGCGTCACCGACGACATGATGTCGTCCTTGACGCGATCGAGCTCCTGCAAACGCTCGTTGGCCTCCTGCAACTCGAGCGTCGCCGCAGTCAGTTCGCGCGACTTGCGCTCAAGCTCGCGACTATAAGTGCGTAGCTGCGAGGCCTCGTCGAGGATGTGCATGACCTCGTCGATACTGAGCGGCTCCTCCTTGGCCACCGAGGCGACCATGACGCGCGCCGACGCGCTGCCGATGGCACCGGCGAGCAGCGATTCGGCGAACTGGACCAGTTGCGCATCCGCCTCGAGCGTGACGAGCTTGCCACGACCCTGCCGACGCGCATAGGCAGCAAAGGCCGACTGGGCACGCGCCGGCCCGAGGAAGCGTCCGACCAGTTCCTGCAGATCGCTGACCTTTGCGCGGCCTCGCCAGAGAACCGCACCGAGCTTCCCGGTATCCTTCAGGGCGTCTACGAAAACCGTCGCCTGCGTCGCCTCGGCGACCATCGGTGGCCGCAGCAGCGAGACGCCGACGTAAGCGCCGATATTCGCGAGCAGGCTCCAGAACAGGCAGTGCGAGATTTCGTCCAGACCGGTCAGACCGAACAGTTGCTGCGGCCGCAGCAGATCGATCCCGAATATCCCCTGCGTCAGAAAGGCGGCAGGAAGCCAGCCCGACTTGGCAAACGACGGCAACAACAAGGTATAGCCCCAGATCAGGAAACCCGCCGACAGGCCGGCCAGCGCGCCGCCGCGCGTACCACCGCGCCAATACATGCCGCCGATCATCGCCGGCGCAAACTGCGCGACTGCCGAGAAGCTGATCAGACCGATGGCGACCAGCGCATAGGCCTCGCCTGCCAATCGGAAATAGAGGTAGCCGAGCAGCAGAATGCCGACGATAGCGCCGCGTCGAATGCCGAGCAGCACTCCCGAGAGGTCCTTCGACTCGTCGAGCGACTGGCGTTTGTGGCGCAGCAAGAGGGGCATCACCAGGTCGTTGCAGACCATCGTCGACAGGGCAATGGTTTCGACGATGACCATGCCGGTCCCCGCCGACAGGCCGCCAATGAAGACCAGCAGCGCCAGTCCCTCGTGCCGTTGCGACATCGGCAGCGTGAGAACGAAGGTATCGGCATCGACGCCCTGCCCGGAGAAATGCAGCAGACCACCGAGCGCAATCGGCAGGACGAAGATGTTGATCAGCAGCAGATAGAGTGGAAAGAGCCATGCCGCGCGTTTCAGATGCGCCTCGTTGACATTCTCGACGACAGCAACCTGGAACTGGCGCGGCAGGAAAAGAACCGCCAGCCCCGACAGCAGGATCAGCGAAAACCAGCCCGTGTAGCCCTGGCCGGACGGAATCGCCGTCATCAGATGGCGCAACTCCGGATGCGTCGCGAGATGCTCGAAGATGTCGCCGAAGCCGTCGTAGAGACCATAGGTGACGAAGACGCCGACAGCAAGGAAAGCGACCAGCTTGACGCCGGACTCCAGCGCGATCGCCGCCACCATGCCTTCGTGACGTTCGGTGGCATCGAGATGTCGGGTTCCGAAAACGATCGTGAAAGCCGCCAGGATCAGGGCGATGTAGAAGCTCATGTCGGCCGCCACCGACATCGTGGCGCTGCGGCTCGGCATGACGATTTCCGGGTAGCTGAGCAGCAGGCTGACGGTGCCGGACATCGCCTTGAGTTGCAAAGCGATATAGGGAATGATGCCGACCACGGCGATGATCGTGACCAGGCCACCGAGGAGATGGCTCTTGCCGTAGCGCGAGGAAATGAAGTCGGCGATCGACGTGATGCGGTTGGCCTTGACGATGCGAATCATCTTCAGCAGCACGAACCAGCCGAGCGCCATCACCAGCGTGGGACCGAGGTAGACCGGCAGGAAACCGATCCCGGAAACGGCGGCGCGGCCAACGCTGCCGTAGAACGTCCAGGTGGTGCAGTAAACGGCCATCGACAGCGCGTAGATGGTCGGGTTGGCGATGATCGACTTGCCCTGGTCGGCGCGCCGGTCACCCCACCAGGCCACGGCAAACAGCAGCCCAAGGTAGAACAGCGCAGCGGCGACGACGACCGGAGCTTCGAGCATCTGGGCCGACTACCTGACGCGGCGCTCGACGGCCCACGCCATCAAGGCGATGACAAAGGCCCAGGCGACAAAAACATACGCATAGATGAGCGGGATCTCGAAGACCTCGCTGTTGCGGTCGAAGAGGGAAAGCACGGGGTAGTTGAAGAGTACACAGCCGACCAGAAAGGCCGCAATCAGTCGGTCACCAGCCAGGATCCTGCGCTGCATGTCATCCCCCCCTCGTCGTTGTTGGCGCCGGTACCCCTCAGCTTGCCCGACGACTTGCCGCCGTCGACCGACTACCGTCAGCCGCTATACTGCCGTCCTCACCCCTCGTTGATGACACCGCCGACATGATCCGCCCCGCCCTCGACTGGCAGCCACGCCCTGCCGACCCGACCTACTCCGACATCTGCTACGACACCGCCGCAGGCATCGCCCGCATTGTCATCAATCGGCCCGAACGACGCAATGCCTTTCGGCCCGAAACCATCCAACAACTGATCGATGCCACGCACCGAGCACAGTTCGATACGGAAGTCGGCGTCATCATCCTGACCGGTGCCGGCGACCAGGCGTTCTGCTCGGGAGGCGATCAGACGGTGCGTGGCGACGATGGCGGCTACCACGACCAGTCGGGAATGCCGCACCTGAACGTCCTCGATCTGCAGATGCAGATCCGCCGCTGCCCGAAGCCTGTGGTGGCGATGGTCGCCGGCTATGCCATCGGCGGCGGGCATGTGCTGCATCTGGTCTGCGACCTGACGATTGCGGCCGACAACGCCCGCTTCGGGCAGACCGGACCGCGCGTCGGCAGCTTCGACGCCGGACTCGGTGCCGGCCTGATGGCGCGCACCATCGGCATGAAGCGGGCCAAGGAAATCTGGCTGCTCTGCCGCCAGTACGACGCCCCGGCGGCGCTCGCCATGGGTCTGGTGAATGCCGTCGTTCCCCTCGCCGAGCTCGAGGAAGAAACGGTACGCTGGTGCCGCGAGATGCTGCAACTCTCACCAATGGCGCTGCGCATGATCAAGGCCGGTTTCAACGCCGATACCGACGGCCTGGCTGGTATTCAGGAACTCGCCGGCAACGCCACCGGCCTCTTCTACATGACCGAAGAAGGCCAGGAAGGACGCAACGCCTGGCTCGAAAAGCGGGCACCCCGATTCTCGCGCTACCGGCGGCGCCCCTGACCGGGTGCCAAGTCCGCCAGGGCCCGGCTGACCGATCGGATGCCGCATCGCCGGTCGGCGCCGAAGGCGCGAACGCGGCGCGGCCAGCGCCATGAAGATCGCCGCTGCCGCAGTGCATCGCTATTGTCTGCCGCTGCGCGCACGCTGGCTGACGGCCACCGGCGCCTTCACGCAACGTCGGGGCTGCTTGCTGCGCCTCGACACCGACGACGGCGCCCGCGCCTACGGCGATTGCGCGCCGCTGCCGGCGAGCGGCACGGAGACGCCTGCCGAAGCCGAGTCTGCCCTGCGCGCGCAAGCGCGGCGGCTGATCGGCAGGCCGGCCAGCGACGCTCTGGCCGCGCTGGACAACCCCGCCAGCCGGCATGCGCCGGCTGCCCGCTGCGCGATCGAAATGGCGCTCCTCGACCTCCTCTCGCAGCACGCCGGACGGCCACTTGCGGCTTACCTCCAAGACCCCCGGCAGGCAGCCGGGCCGGCGGCCGACTGGCGCGCGGTACCGGTCAATGCCGCGCTGGGCAGTCTCGGCGAAGTTACCGACGCCGCCGTTCTGGCTGCCTGCGGCGAGTGTTTTTGCGTGCTGAAGCTGAAGGTCGGCGTCGCCGCTGTCGATCGCGAAATCGACCGCCTGCGACAGATCGCCGGCCTGCTACCGGCTGGCGTCGAACTGCGACTGGACGCCAACCGCGCCTGGACCGCCGGCGCTGCCGAGCGCTTCCTGCGCTCTTGCGCTGACCTGCCGATCGACATGATCGAAGAGCCACTGGCCGAGCCGCGACTCGATCAGTTGCAAGCCTTGCAGGCGAGCACGCCGATCGCCATCGCCGTCGACGAGTCCACCGCCAGCCTCGACCTCGACCAACTGTTGCGCACGCGCACGGTGCGCCGGCTGGTGATCAAGCCGACACGCTCGGGCGGCCTGCTGCCCGCCATCGCCATCGCCCGGCGGGCGGCCAGTGCGGGCCTGGAATGCATCGTCACCAGCAGCGTCGACAGCGCCTGCGGCGTCATCGCCGCCGGGCATCTCGCGGCCGCCCTCGACAATCGCCGGGAGCACGGACTGGCAACGTCCGCGTGGCTCAGTCGCGACACCGGAGTACCACCTACCATTGCGGCAGGCCGGCTGATGCTGCCTGATGTCTGCGGCCTGGGCTTCTCTCCCGGCGATGGACTGGTCTTCGCGAACCTCGACCCGTGCTGACGAGCACACACTTGCCGTTTCCCGGATACCCGATCCGTTGAGAACCCGTGCCACCACGCTATACTGTCGATACCCACAGTAGTTGAGGAGATCTCGGTCAGAATGGTTCAGGCAGTCGAACACGCCCGACAGACGCATCGGCAGCACCCTCCACCCAGTCGGCTCCTGCGGGCGCGACCGGCAAAGCCATGATGCTGCCAGCCGACCTGACTCCGCCCCCCGTCGCCGATCCGCTCGCGCGACTCAACGCGGCGCAACGCGCAGCTGCCACTTTCGGCATCGGCCGACCCGCCGATCCTTCCGGCGAGGCTCCGGACTCGCGCGCGCTGCTGATCATCGCCGGCGCCGGATCGGGAAAGACCAGTACCCTCGCGCACCGTGTGGCCCATCTCGTCGCCCAGGGTGCCGACCCCGGCCGGATCCTGCTCCTCACCTTCTCGCGACGCGCGGCCAGCGAGATGACACGGCGCGTCGAACGCATTCTCGTCCGGCGGGCGGCCGATCGCACGCCGGCCGGCACACCGGCACTCGCCTGGTCCGGCACTTTCCATGGCATCGGCGCACGCCTGCTGCGCGAGTACGCGGGCCGCATCGGGCTCGACCCCGCGTTCACGATCCATGACCGGCAGGACTCGGGCGACCTGATGAATCTCGTTCGCCACGGCCTCGGCTTGTCGGCGAAGAGCAGACGCTTTCCGCTGAAAGCGACCTGCGTGGCGATCTACTCCGCCGTCGTCAACACCCGCGCCAGCCTCGGCGAGGTACTGCAGTCGGCCTTTCCGTGGTGTTCGGAATGGGAAGCCGATCTGAGACGCCTGTTTTTCGAATACGTCGAGACCAAGCAGGCGCAGCGGGTGCTCGACTACGACGACCTGCTGCTTTACTGGGCGCAGATGGTCAGCGACCCTGCCCTCGGTCGCGAAATCGGCGAACGCTTCAGCCATGTGCTGGTCGACGAATACCAGGACACCAACCGCCTGCAGGCGGCAATCCTGCTGGCGATGAAGCCCGACGGCCGCGGTCTCACCGTCGTCGGCGACGATGCGCAGTCGATCTACGCCTTTCGCGGCGCCACCGTGCGCAACATTCTCGATTTTCCGGCGCATTTCGATCCGCCGGCGCAGCTCGTGACGCTCGACCGCAACTACCGCTCGACCCAGGACATACTCGCCGCGGCCAACCAGGTCATTGCCCTCGCCAGCGAGCGCTTCACGAAGGACCTGTGGAGCGACCGCGCGTCCACCGGCAAACCGCGGCTGATTGCGGTGCGCGACGATGCCGATCAGGCGCTGCACGTCGTCGAGCAGGTGCTCGCCAGACGTGAATCCGGTATCCGGCTGAAGGCACAGGCCGTACTGTTTCGGACCGCCCAGCACAGCGTCCGGCTCGAACTGGAATTGACCCGGCGCAACATTCCTTTCGTCAAGTTCGGCGGCCTCAAGTTTCTCGAAGCGGCGCACGTCAAGGATGTGCTGGCGCTCCTGCGCTGGGCGCAGAACCCGCGCGACCGCCTTGCCGGTTTCCGCGCCATGCAACTGGTTGCCGGCATCGGCCCGAAGACCGCCGGCCGGGTGCTCGACAATATCGCCAGCGCCAGCCCCGGCTGCACGCTGCTTGCCGAACAGCCAGTCCCGGAAAGCGCCACGGCCGGCTGGCTCGAGTTCGCGGCGGTAGTCGCCGCCAGCGAACCGGCGGCCACACCCTGGCCGGCGACCTTCGACCGGATCTGTGCGTGGTACCAGACGCAAATGGACCGCTTGCATGATGATGCCGAAGTCCGCCAGGCCGACGTCGAACAACTCGCCCGCATCGCCGTCACCTATCCTAGCGCCGAACGTTTCCTCACCGAATTGACGCTTGACCCGCCCGAGGCCACCAGCGACCAGGCGGGGCCGCCGCTGCTCGACGAGGACTACCTGATCCTGTCGACGATCCACTCGGCGAAAGGCCAGGAGTGGACCGCCGTCAGCGTCCTCAATGTCGTCGACGGCTGCATTCCTTCCGACATGGCGACCGGCTCGCTAGCCGAAATCGAGGAAGAGCGACGCCTGCTGTACGTTGCCATGACCCGCGCCAAGGAACACCTCGACCTCATCGTGCCGCAGCGCTTCTACGTTTCCCACCAGCCCGGCTTCGGCGATCGCCATCTCTATGCCAACCGCACACGCTTCATTCCCAACGCGTTGCTGCCCTGTTTCGAGCAGGTCGCCTGGCCGGCGCCGGCGGCAGCGTCGCCGGCAAATCCGAACGCGAAACAGCAGGCGCTGGACCTCGCCGCCCGGATGCGGGCGATGTGGAAGTGACGGACGCGGGCAGCGAGCCGCCCGCCGATCGCTTCCCGACCCATCCTCCGCGCCCCTGAAGCAAAAAGCCGGACCTCGTGGGTCGGCTCATTTTCTTGTCTGAAGTCCACAGTCCTTTGTCGATCTTCCTGCCGTTCGACAAAGGAATTCAGCGGCGGCAAGGAGTCTACCGGCCCAAGTTCCGGCCAGCGAGCGGTTTCGAGCGCGCCGCAGCCCTTGCTCGATCGATGGCGTGCAGATCGAGCCTGAAGGACCCCAACGGTGGATCGGCAATCAGAAGGCCGACTTGTCGAGCGCACGACGGGTCAGGTGGCGGCAGGCATCTCACCGCCGGCTCATGACGGCGCCTGCCGGGACGCGTAAGGCAGGAACAGGGCGCGAACATCCACCCTCGCCTTGAGCTTTGCCGCCAGCAGATAGAGACCGGCGGCCTTGCGGTGCAAGAACAGCGCATCCGCCGGCGGCGTATGCCAGGAATCCCTTTCGGTGCTCAAAGCCAGACTGGCATCGCGGATGCGCGCTGCCAGATCCGAATTGCCGAAATCGTAGGCACCGGCATGGCGCAAGGGTTCGCAGGCGTGCAGGAAGACATCAAGGACGAGTTGCCGCTGCCGTTCCCCGATGTCCGCCCGAAAATAGCCGATGGCGCTGGCGGCCGCACTCATTTCCGACCGCTCTCCGACGATGGCACTCGCCATCAGCCGGCGATAGGCGTCGACGATCTCTGCCGTGTAGGGTCGGGTGGCGCCGAAGTCGAGCAGAATCAGTTTTCGGGTGGCGCGGTCGTAGCGAAAGTTGGCAAAATTGGGGTCGCTCTGGATCAATCGAAATTCGAAGATCTCCCGAAAAAGGAGGCTGAAGAGCAGCCCGGCCACACGGTCGCGCTCTGCTCGCGGGGCATCCAGCAAGGATTCGACCGGCACTCCACCCATGCAGGACATCGCCAGGACGCTGTCCGTCGTCATGTCGTCATACACCTCGGGAAGCATGAACTCGGGCGCGTCGGCAAGCAGTCCGGCGTAGCGGCGCAGCCAGACTCCCTCGCCCAGGTAATCCGCTTCGGCGTGCAACTGACGTTTCGCCTCGCGCAGCAACGGCCCGACATCCAGGCCGCTGGGCAGCAGGCCGGAAAAACGCAGCAAGGTGGCGACATTGTCGATGTCGCTGTCGATACTCCGGCGAATGCCGGGGTACTGGACTTTTATGGCCAGGCGCCGCCCGTCCTTCGTTTCCGCGAGATGCACCTGTCCGATCGATGCCGCCGCCAGCGGCGTGAAGGAGAACTGCCGGAAGTGACGGTCCCAGCCCTTTCCCCAGTTGGCCTCGAGTACATTGACGAGCTGGCTCATTGGCATGGCTTTCGCGTCCGCGCGCAAGCGGGCGAGGACATCGCCAAAATGCGGCGGTAACAGGTCGCCGGCATCCATGGACAGCAATTGACCAAACTTCATCGCCGCACCACGCAACTGCGCAAGCTGATCGGCAACACGGCGGGCGTTGGCCGGGGTCAGCAGCAGATCACGGATTCGTGGTCGCTTCCCCTGGGCGAACTGGCGGGCGCCTTCGGCCAACATGCTCCCGGCAACACCACCAGCGAGAGTGCCCAAGCGAGCGAGCCGGGACCCGCGTCCGCCGGGAACAGCCGAGGCATTCACATCGCGCTTGCTTTGCTCATCGTCGACCATCTTGGCTCGGCTTCCATTCGCTGCCACAGTAGCCCGGAGCATTTGGCGAACAACCCTTCGGCACGAAGAATGCTAACGCCGGTCCGAAGAATCCGGGCTCTCCGAATCCTCGACGGGATACGCGTCCGCCACATAAGCGGGCCCTTTCATGATCATGACGATGAATGCAGCGATGGCTATGGTCAACACTGCCGTCCAGTGCAGGACCAGGATACTGATCGCCAGAATATCGACCATCTGGAGGAGAGAAGAAGCCACCACGGCATCCCCTTCCCCAAAAAAGATCCTCGCGCCGAGCGACGGCAGGGCCAAGAGCAGCGTGCCGAAAACGAGCACGCGGGGCAAGAGGCGCAGGACGTCACGCTCCCGCCCAGCCGGCGTCTGCACGAATCCCGGAAGTCTGTTGAAGGCGTTCATCGTTACTCCTTTGCTCGACAGTTCTTGACCGATTACGAGGTCTCAGCGAAAGCACCCGCCATCAGGCAAAGGCAGGCAACGGTGGTCAGCCGGAAGCGCAAGGGCAGGTACCAGGTCGGCAAATGGCTCGCGGCGACCAGAAGTCTATCCTGCCAGTAATGGGCCAGAAACCCGGTCACCAGAAGAAGACTCGCCAGCATCGGCGAAAACAGAAATGCCGACCAGGCGAGAAGCGCCGGGACGACGCTCCAGACGAAGCAGCGCGTCCGCCGACTCGCGCCAAGATCCCGCAAAGCCATCGCGAATCCCCAATGCAGGGCACCGACGAAGGTCAGGATCACCGCCGCGTAGGTAAGCAGGGCCGCGTTCCAGAGCCTTGCGTGCTGTGGGTCGACGAGGCTCGCGGGCGCCAGGACGATAAACGGCAGCAGTCCTCCGTAACCGAGCCAGGCAACGCTGTGCGGCATGGGACCAGGCAGCGAGTGCTCCATACCGCCTTACCTGACCAGTGGCCGGATCGTGGAAAAGCCAGCGTCCATCGACCACACCTGGCCGGTCACCCGGGCCGCCTTCTCGGAAAGCAGCCAGACCATCAGCTCCGCCAGTTCGTCCGGCGAGCCAATGCCCGGCAAGGGGTATTGGCGAGCCGCCGCGTCGCGGCCCATCGCGCTGCCCAGGATAGCCGTCGCGGCCGGCGTGTCCATGATGCCGGGGGCGACGGCGTTGATCCGGATGCCATTACCCGCATAGGTCGCTGCCGCGCTGCGTACCAGTCCTTCGACGCCGGCTTTTGCTGCCGCGACCGCCTCGTGATTGGGCGTGCCGATGCGTGCGGCCGCCGACGAGACCAGCACCGCCGATCCCGGACACTTCGCGTCGCGCACGGCGCCGATGAAAGCCGCCAGCGTATGGAAGGCGCTGATCAGGTTGGCGTTGAGGCAGGCCGCAAAGTCGGCCTCGGACAGCCGATGCAAGGCGCCCAGGCGAATATTCCCGACGCAGTGCGCGAAGGCCGTCGGCAGCATCTCGTGCGCTTTGGCCACCTCCAGAATGTGGCGCGCCCCGGCCACGCTGGAGCAGTCAGCGACCACCTGAAGGTGGCGGTCGCCGTAGCTGCTGGCCAGTCGCTCGCCTTCCCGGCTGGTTACGACCAATCGCCAGCCTGCCTCTACCAGCCTGACCGCTACCGACTGACCCAGCCCGCCTGCCGCGCCGGTGACCAAAGCTACTTTTTCCATGACGTCTCTCCTCCAGTTTCGCCTGCTCTGCAGGAATGGATTCGTGTTCAGCCCCAGACATCAGCAGACTGATCGATTCGAAAATATCCATTGTTATAGACAATTTATCGAACTGTACCGTACATTTGCCCTTACAATACTACTCAACGCATGTTTTGTCTAGGACATTTATGAACAAGACTGAAAGATCATCCGCCCCATCCGGAATCGATGTCAAGGCTTCCGGGTTACCGACTACTCGCCGCCTGAACCCGCAGAAGCTGCTGCTCAGCAAGTGGACAGCGGCTACCCCGCACGACAAGGAGAAGCACTTCATCGTTACCGGGGTGATTCAGCCGGAGCCCCCGGCGACTCGAATCGAGAGCATCGAACTGGAGGCGGTGTACTCTCGTCGAGTGGTCTCGCTGCCCTGGCGCCATCTGACCGACCGCAAGCACTGGCTGCAAGGCTGGCAATGACTTGTGCCGAGAACGATCTGCGCGCACGCTCGTCGGATCGATGACTGACAAGGAAACCATGAATCCCACTCCCCATCTGGCGCTGATCGGTGCCGGCATCGCGGGCCTGTCCTGCGCCACGGCACTGCAACAGGCTGGCCTCGACGTCAGTCTCTTCGACAAGAGTCGCGGCCCGGGCGGACGCATGAACACCCGTCGCGGCGACGGTTGGCAGTGCGATCACGGCGCCCAGTATTTCACCGCTCGCCACCCCGATTTCCGTGCAGAAGTGGCACGCTGGCAGAAGGCCGGGGTGGCCGGCCTGTGGACGCCGAGGCTATGGCTGTTTGATGGCGACTCGCCGGCAGGACGCGAATCGACGGTCGAGCGTTTTGTCGGCACGCCGGCCATGACGGCGCCTGCCCGTTATCTGGCCAGCACGCTGACCGTGCAAGCAACAACGCGCATCCAGCAGCTCAGGCACCGGGCGCCGGGCTGGCAGGTCTTCTCGGCCGAACAGGGCTGGCTGGAGGCGCGCTTTGCTGCCGTCCTGCTGGCCGTCCCGGCGCCGCAGGCGGTACCCTTGCTGGAGCGGCTGGCCCCTGAGTTGGCGGCACTGGCCGGCAGTGCCGTGATGCGCGGCTGTTGGGCGCTGCTCCTGCGCTTTGCCGCACCGGTGGACCTGCCTTTCGATGCCGCCTTCGTCAATCACGGCCCTCTGCGCTGGATCGCCCGCAACAACAGCAAGCCGGGCCGCAGCGGCGAGGAAACCTGGCTTCTGCATGCCCGCGCAGAATGGAGCGAGGCGCATCTGGAAGACGATCCCGAGAGCGTCGCCGCAGCGCTGCTGTACGCCTTTGGCCAACTGGGCGGTCCGTCCCCTCAAGAATGGAATGCGCACCGCTGGCGTTACGCCGACACCGAACCGGCCCTCGCCGAGGCTTGCGTCTGGCGCCCGGAGATTGGTCTGGGGCTTTGTGGTGACTGGCTCAACGGTGGCAAAGTGGAGGGTGCCTGGCGCAGCGGCCGGACGCTCGCCGAACAGGTGTTGCGGTCGTTCGCGCGATGCTGACGACCGGACCTGCTCAGTCGCGGCCGCGCGACAGACCTTTCCCTCTGACGCGCGACTGGCCCGGCCTGGAACGGCAGCACGGCTTGCCGCAACGCCGGCGCCGCGGGCTTTGCCAGAAAACCGCATGAGTCCCGGCACAACCCTTCGGCTGATTCTCGGGGACCAGCTCAACCCACGGCACACCTGGTTCGAGCAACAGCGCGACGACGTTCTGTACGTCTTGATGGAAATGCGCCAGGAAACCGACTACGTGCTGCACCACGCCCAGAAAATCATCGCCATCTTTGCCGCGATGCGCGATCTGGCGCGTCAGTTGCGTGCGGCCGGACACAGAGTGCACTACCTGACGATCGATGATCCGGACAACCGGCAAGCGCTGCCGGATAACCTCGATGCGCTGATGATTCGCTTCAACGTTCGAGCCCTTGAATACCAGACGCCTGACGAATGGCGACTCGACGCGCAACTGGCCGACTACGGGCGGAGCCGATCCATCCCCTGCCGCATGGTGGAAAGCGAGCACTTCTACACCCTGCGCGACGAGGCGGCGCGGCTGTTTTCGGGCCGTAAGCAATGGGTGATGGAGAAGTTTTACCGCCATATGCGGGTGCAACATCGAGTGCTGACCCATGGCGCCAGCCAACCCGTCGGCGGCCAATGGAACTTCGACCACGACAACCGCAAGCCCTGGCCGGGGCTACCGTCCGAACCCGCCGACTTCCGGGCGTCTCACGACCATTCAGCGCTCTGGCAGACGATCGTCTCCGCAGGCGTCAACAGCTTCGGCGAGGCCAACGCGGGACAACTGGCCTGGCCGCTCAATCGCGCCGACGCCTTGCAGCAACTCGATGCCTTCATCGAGAAGGCGCTGCCGCACTTCGGTCTCTTTCAGGACGCGATGAGCCATCGCGCCTGGCGATTGTTTCACTCGCTCTTGTCATTTGCACTGAACACCAAGATGCTCGACCCGCGCGAGGTCGTCGCCAGGGCCGAAGCCGCCTGGCACGCGGGATGCGTATCCCTGGCAACAGCCGAGGGCTTCATCCGGCAGATTATCGGCTGGCGCGAGTACGTTCGCGGCTTCTACTGGGCGCACATGCCGGAGTATGTCGAGCAGAACGTCTTTGACCACACGCGGGCGCTGCCGGGATGGTTCTGGAACGGTCAGACCAAGATGCGCTGTCTCGCCCACGCCATCGGCCAGTCTCTCGAACAGGCCTACGCCCACCACATTCAGCGACTGATGGTGATCGGCAACTTTGCGCTGCTGGCCGGACTGGACCCCGCTGGGGTACATCGCTGGTATCTCGGCGTCTACGTCGACGCTTTCGAATGGGTCGAACTCCCCAACACCCTGGGCATGAGCCAGTTCGCCGACGGCGGGCTGCTGGCCACCAAGCCGTACGTATCCAGCGCCGCCTACATCGATCGCATGAGTGACTACTGCAAGGGCTGTCATTACGACAAGAAGCTGCGCACCGGCGAGCGAGCCTGCCCTTACAACTCGCTCTACTGGGACTTTTTTGCGCGCAACACCGAAAAACTCTCGAGAAATCCGCGCCTCGGCATGGTCTATCGGCAGTTGGCGAAAATGGATGAGGCAACGCGACGTTCGTTTCAGGAGCAGGCAGGCGAGCTACGCAACTCGCTGGATCGCCTATGATCCTCTTGTCCGGACGGTCGGCCATCATGGCAAGGACATCGCTCAACGGTTCGATCTGCCGCTCACCCGGCTTGACCTTGTGATTCCCGCGCGGCTCGCCTTCATCGGCCTGGAGACCACCGGGGCCAATCCGTTACGGGACCGCATCACAAAGATCGGCGTGCTGGAAGCAGAGGGTGACCGGGTCTCGACCTGGAGCACTCTGGTCAACCCACAGCGGCCTATCCCTGAATTCATCCAGCAACTCAACGGTAGCCGCGACGCGACGGTGGCCGACGCCCCGACCTTCGCCCAGGTCGCCGCAGAACTGGCTGATCGCCTGCACGGGCGTCTGTTCATTGCCCATCATGCCCGCTTCAACTATGCCTTCGTCAAGCGAGAATTCCAACGTCTCGGGAAGTCCTTCCGGGCCGACGTGTTGTGTACTGTTCGTCTGTCTCGCAAGCTCTTCCCGGAACACCAGAAGCACCACCTGGAGAGTCTCATGGTCCGTCATGATTTGACGACGGGCGTCCACTCCGGCGCCTTGGCCGCTGCCCACCTGCTTGGGCAGTTCTGGTGCGTGTTGAAACGGGAACGCGGCGAAGAGGCTCTGGCCGAAGCCATCCGTCAGCAGCTCAAGCGCCCCAGCCTGCCGCCCCACCTGGATTCTGCCCTACTCGACGATCTGCCCGAATCTCCCGGGGTGTACCTGTTCTACGGCGACAACGACGCACTTCTGTACGTGGGGAAAAGCGTCAACCTGCGTCAGCGCGTACGCGCTCACTTCGCGTCCGACCTGCGTGAGTACAAGGAGATGCGCCTCAGTCAGGAAGTGCGTCGCCTTCGCTGGCAGGAGACGGTCGGTGAGCTGGGCGCCCTGCTGCTGGAATCGCGACTGATCAAGGAATGTCAGCCGATACACAATCATCGGTTGCGCCGCTCTTCGGACCTGTGCACCTGGCAGTTGGTGCAGGTGGCGCCAGGCGATTGCCGGCTCAGACTGGTCAGCGGCCAGACTGCCGATTTCGTGCGCTCGAACGACCTTTTCGGTCTCTTTGCCAACCGGCGGGAAGCCACCGACAGCCTGCGCAAGGTGGCTGCAGCAAATGGACTGTGCCCGATAATCCTCGGACTGGAGAAACCCGCCGGCCCCGGACGCCCCTGCTTTTCCCATCAGGTCAAGCATTGCCGGGGCGCCTGTGTGGGCAAGGAAGCCATCGGCGTGCACAGCGATCGCATGTTGTCGGCGCTGATGAAGCTGAAGCTCACCGCCTGGCCCTACCCCGGAGCGATCGGCGTCGTCGAGCGGGACGATTTGCGGAGAGTGGAGGAAGTCCACGTCGTCAACGGCTGGCGGCACCTGGGCAGCGCGCGCAGCGAGGTCGGAGTCCAGGAGATCCTTCTGGGTCAGTCGGGCCAGGGGCGATTCGACCGGGACACCTACAGACTGCTGGCCGCGCATCTGGGCAAGGGGCGAGTGCAGGTGCGGTTGTTGACCGAGCGGTAACGACTCGCTAACGACGAGAGCTTCCTGTCTTGTGTTCATCTCTTTGTCGCGGCATAGGGGAACGAGGACCGCGCCATGGCCGAGGTGCTGCTCGACCGACCGATCTCCGGGCCGCGGGGGTGGGAGCCGCGCCAGCGCTGACCCGCCCAGAAAGGCTCGATCTCGACAAGCGGCGTCTCGATGTGGCTGCCGAACCGCGGGTTGCCGGGGGGAGCTTCGCCTTCGAACTGCATGAATGTCTGACCAGACAGAGGCCTCGCTGCCCTGGGCGACATTCGCATCCTCGCGCAGGATGGGCGTTCGTGCGCAACGGCTTGCGCGGTGCGCAGGGCCACAGTAGAGTCGCCGACGTCCATCGGTGAGAAGCGACCTGTCTATCTTCACGCGCCGCCGAGAGATGGCAACAAGAGAAAATCTCCGCCGACGGCGATCAGGCACGGGCACGGGCACGGGCACGGCAGAAATTCTTCCCCAAGCGCCAAGAAAGAGCCGACCGGAAGGGAGAACAGCCTGCGCCAAGCCCAAAAACCTCCCACCGGCTGCTGGTCCGGCGGCGGCCCAACAAAAAGCCCCGGCTTGTGACCGGGGCCAAGTGCTTGATTTACTGGTGCCGCTGGACGGAATCGAACTGTCGACCTTCGCATTACGAATGCGCTGCTCTACCGACTGAGCTACAGCGGCACGGCCATGCTTCAGGCGCATGCAGGAGCGGTATTCTAGCAGCGCCGACCGAGATTTGGAACCTCTATTTCTCGCGGTCGCGGTCCGCCCAATCCTCGCTTTCGTGGCCCGTCAGCAGGTGCGCTAATCGAGTCTGGCCAGTGTCGACTTGGCCAGCGGCGGGTTCTTGGCCAGGTATTTCCGGATTCCCGAGAAAATCGCTTCGGCCATCTTGTCCTGGTAGGCGTCGTCGTTCAAGCGCTTCTCCTCCTCGGGATTCGAGATGAAGGCCGTTTCGACGAGGATCGACGGGATGTCGGGGGCTTTCAACACCGCAAAGCCGGCCTGCTCGACACTGGCCTTGTGCAAGCGGTTGATGCCGCCGAGTTCGCCGAGTACCGCCTTGCCAAGCTTGAGGCTGTCGTTGATCGTCGCCGTTTGCGAGAGATCCAGCAACGTGCGGGCCAGGATCGGATCCTTGACGTCGATATTGACGCCACCGATCAGATCGGCGGCGTTCTCCTTCTGCGCCAGATAGCGCGCGGCCGAACTCGAGGCACCGCTTTCCGACAGGACGAATACCGACGACCCGTTCGCATCGGGCCTGACAAAGGCATCGGCATGGATCGAAACGAAGAGGTCGGACTGGATTCGCCGGGCTTTCTGCACACGCGCGTGCAGGGGAACGAAGAAGTCGGAATCGCGCGTCAGCACGGCGCGCATGTTCGGCTCGGCCTCGATCTTGGCACGCAGGCGCTTGGCCACCGCCAGCGTGACGTTCTTCTCATAGCTGCCGCCGCTGCCGATGGCTCCCGGATCCTCGCCGCCGTGCCCCGGATCAAGGGTGATGGTGACCAGGCGATCGACGACTGGCCGGCCCTGTCGCTTGGCTGCCGGCTTCTGCTCGGCGACCTGCTCGGGCTTCTGGCTGGCTTTCGTTTCCACCACCACCTCGGGTCGGCTCTCGGTCTTGATGGCGGGCCGGGTCTCGACCAGCGCGGGTCGCGCCTCGTTGCCGTCAAGCAGCGAGAGCAGCGGATCGGGCGGGTTCAAGGGATAGACGTCGAGCACCAGGCGATGCCCGTAACCGCCAACCGGCGGCAGGACGAAAACCTGGGGATTGGCCTCGCCCTTCAGTTCCATCACCAGGCGCACGACACCCGGCTTGTAACGCCCGGCGCGCAGCAGTTTGATGTTTGGATCGTTGGGGGCCACCTTGTTGCCGAGGCCATCGAGGACATTGTTGAATTCGACACCTTCGAGGTCGACCACCAGACGTTCCGGGTCCTTGACGATGAAGTGTGTGTACTTCAGCGGTGCGGTATGTTCGATGGCCACCCGCGTATAGTCTGCCGCCGGCCAGATGCGTACCGCGAGAATGCCCGTGTTGCGATTGGTGGCCGCCTGCGACAGCGGAGTGACCGTGAGAAACAGCGAAGCGCCGGCCAGCTTGATCAGTCGGCGGCGTCCGGCAAGCCGCTCTTCAGCATGTTCAGACATTCTTGCCCCTTCTCGCTACACGCGACGAACTCCAGTGTCCGCCCCGGCTCGGCAAACTGGAAGCGAACGACGAGATCTGGCGCTGGCCCGTATTCGGCAGCCTTTTCGGGCCACTCGACCAGGCAAATCGCATCGTCACGGAAGTACTCGCCAAGCCCTGCATCCAAGAACTCTTCTGGAAAGTTGAAACGATAGAAATCAAAGTGATACCAGTATATCCTCGAAATCACATAAATTTCAACCAATGTGTAGGTAGGGCTTTTGACCGGCCCGGCATGGCCGCATGCGCGCAACAGCGAACGAACGAGGGTGGTCTTGCCCGTGCCGAGGTCGCCGTCGAGCCAGACGACCACGCCAGGCGCCAGCGCCGGGGCCAGGTGGCGACCCAGTCCGCTGGTCGCCGCTTCGTCCGGCAGGTGCAGGGTGAGTGAGGACTGGTTATGATCCGGGCTATGCAAGAAAGTCACTCCCAAACAGGTGGCGACGTCGGCCCGGCTGACGAGCGCGCCGAAAACTACGCCTACGCCGCATTGGCGAGAAGGATCAAGGATTGGGGACAGGAACTCGGCTTCGCCGCGATTGGCATTGCCGGCATCGACGTGACGGCGGCGACTCCGTGGCTGCGGCGCTGGCTGGCGCTGGGCCGTCACGGCGAAATGCATTATATGGCCAAACACGCCGGGCTGCGGGGCGCACCCGAGCGGTTGGTGCCGGGTACGCTGTCGGTCATTTCGGCCCGCCTGGCGTACTGGCCGGCCGCTGCCGACGCCCGACAGGTGCTCGCCGACGGCGACCAGGCCTATGTCTCCCGCTATGCGCTTGGCCGCGACTACCACAAGACGGTTCGCCAGCGACTCCAGAAACTCGCCGATCGGATCCGGCAGGCAGTCGCGGCGCTCGATCACGGCGAGCCCTTTGCCTGCCGCGTGTTCTCCGACTCGGCACCGGTCCTGGAAACCGAATTTGCCTCCAGATCGGGGATCGCCTGGCGCGGCAAGCACACGCTGTCGCTGACACGCGGCGGTTCGTGGCATTTCCTCGGCGAGATCTACACCAATCTGCCGCTACCGCATGACGCCGCGGTCGCTGATCACTGCGGCGACTGCCGGCGTTGCCTCGAGGCCTGCCCCACCGCGGCGATCGTGGCACCGTATGAGGTGGACGCCCGCCGCTGCATTTCCTACCTGACGATCGAATTGCCGGGCGCCATTCCCGTCGCGCTGCGGCCGCTGGTCGGCAACCGCATCTACGGGTGCGACGACTGCCAGTTGTACTGTCCGTGGAACCGCTTTGCGCGCCTCGGCGACCGCGATTTTGCCGTTCGCAACGGCCTCGACGCCGTGCCGTTGGCGGAGTTGTTCGCGTGGAGCGAAGACGACTTCGGCCAGCGGCTGGCCGGCAGCCCGATTCGCCGGATCGGGCACGCGCGCTGGCTACGCAACATCGCCGTCGCACTCGGCAACGCCGCCAGTTCGCCGGCGATCATCGCGGCGCTGCGCTCACGACTGCAGGACCCGTCACTGCTGGTACGCGAGCACGTCGACTGGGCGCTCGCGCAACACGCCGCCAGAGACCAGCCAGCCGCGCCGGCCGGCCGCTGACGAAGAATTCCACGCGTTGGCCTGCCCCGAAGCGCTCCACGCGCGCCGGGACGCTTGGACAGGTCGCCAGCTCGCTCACATGTTGGGATAGTTCGGCCCACCGCCGCCCTCGGGTGCCACCCAACGGATGTTTTGCGTCGGATCCTTGATATCGCAGGTCTTGCAATGCACGCAGTTCGAGGCGTTGATCTGCAGGCGCGGGCCGCTAGCTTCGTCGACTATTTCGTACACCCCGGCCGGGCAGTAACGTTGTTCAGGCGATGCGTATTCCTTGAAATTGACCGCTATGGCCTTGCTGCTGTCGAGCAGTTGCAGGTGGACCGGCTGGTCTTCCTCATGTGCGGTATTGGACATGAACACCGACGACAGCCGATCGAAGGTCACTTCGCCGTCCGGCTTGGGATACTGGATCGGCTGGAAGCGCGCGGCGGGCTGAAGCTGTTCGTGGTCGCTGGTCCTGTCCTTGAGCGTGAAGAACATCCGCCCGCCGAACAGATTCTGCTGGATCCAGTTGAAGGCACCGCCGAGAAAGGTCCCGAACTTGTGCAGCGCCGGCCCGAAATTGCGCGCCTGATGAAGCTCGGCATAGAGCCAGGAGTCCCGGAAGGCCTGCGCGTAGGCGACCAGATCGCTACGCCCCGAATCGCCTGCGTGCAGTGCCGCACCGACCGTCTCGGCGGCGAGCATCCCGGACTTCATCGCCGTGTGGATGCCCTTGATCTTGGCGAAATTGAGCGTCCCGGCGTCGCAACCGAGCAGCAAACCGCCGGGGAACGTCTGCTTCGGCAGGCTGTTGAGCCCACCCTTGGTAATGGCCCGCGCGCCGTAGCACAGGCGCTTGCCGCCTTCCAGGTATTTGTGGATTTCGGCCTGCGACTTGAAGCGCTGGAACTCCTCGAAGGGCGACAGATAGGGATTGGCGTAGTTGAGATCGGCGATCAGACCGACGACGACCTGATTGTCTTCCATATGGTAGAGGAAGGAACCACCGGTGGCGCCGTGCTCGCTGAGCGGCCAGCCGGCACCGTGAACGACGAGCCCCGGCTTGTGCTTGGCCGGATCGACCTGCCACAGTTCCTTGATACCGATGCCGTAATGCTGCGCCGTCGCGCCGGCGGCGAGATCGTACCTGGCGATCAACTCCTTGCCGAGCTGGCCGCGTGCGCCTTCGGCAAACAGTGTGTACTTGCCGTGCAATTCGATTCCGGGCTGGAAACTATCCTTCGCCTCGCCCTGCTTGTCGCGTCCGAGATCGCCGGTCGCCACACCCTTGACCGAGCCGTCCTCGTGGTAGAGCACCTCGGCGGCGGCAAAACCCGGAAAGATCTCGACACCGAGGGCTTCAGCCTGCTCGGCCAGCCAACGGCAAAGCGTCCCCAGGCTGATCACGAAGTTGCCCGTGTTATGCATCGGCGTGGGGACGGCAAAACCCGGCAAGCGGGTCGCTGCGCTCTGGCTGCGATAGAGGAAGACCTGGTCCTCACTGACCGGCGTGTTCACCGGTGCTCCTCTCGCCTGCCAGTCGGGAAGCAGCTCATCGAGCGCCCGGGTCTCGAACAACGCCCCGGAAAGGATGTGCGCCCCCACCTCGGAACCCTTCTCGAGCACCATGACCCCGAGGTCGGGATTGATCTGCTTGAGACGAATCGCCGCACACAGACCCGCCGGCCCGGCGCCGACAACCACTACGTCATACTCCATCGCTTCACGTTCCATCGCAACTCCTCAAGGTTTTCTCTGAATCGGTCCGGACCCGCCCACAGGTCCAACGAACCAGGCAGATCGTTCACGCCGCACAGCCAACAACCCCACTACCTACCGGCGTATACCGCAGCTAGGGAGTTCGGTCAAGCGGCTGGCGACGGCGAGGCATCTCGCCACTGCAAGCGGGACGATTCGAAGGACGACAGGCGGCCACGCCGAATCCAGATCAAGTGGCGCCGCAGCACGTACAACAGCCGACTCGCGCGATTCTGCCGCCTGAGCGACACACCCGCGCATCGAGAAACCGAAGTAAGGCCGTGGTCCTTTCCCGCCCAGGCACGACACTTGGGCGGCAAGCAAAAATAACTTGAACAATACGAGTTATTCGTCATTTTTCCGGGGTATCAACCGGTAGTTCCATTCGCCATGAAACGCGTCGCGCTCGATAGCAAGTGAAGCAAGCTCTTCGTCGGACACCTTGATTCCCGACGTATAGGCGTTTTCATCGATCGCAGCCTGGATTCGCAAGCCTGTCTCGGTTGTCGTGTTACCGATCAGGTTCACCACCACCTGTCGACTGACTAGCGGTCGTCCGCGCCAATTCGCGGTGATGTGGCAGAACATGCGATGCTCGATCTTGTTCCATTTGCTGGTTCCGGGCGGGAGATGACAAACCTGAACCGTCAGGCGCAGTTCATCTGCCAGCTTTTGCAACTCCCTTCGCCATAGACGCACGCGATAACCGTTGCTGCCACCGCCGTCCGCGGTGATCAGCAGACGGCGAGCATTCGGGTAGGTCACCTGTCCCATTTCACGCCACCAGCGCCGGATGCTTTCGACGGCAAATTCGGCGGTATCGTGGTCGATGCCGACACTGACCCAGCCCGTATTGGTGGTCAAGTCATAAACTCCGTAGGGCGCGACCTTGCCGAGTTCACGGTCAATGAAGTCATGAACCCGGACTTCTTCTGGCTTTCCCTTGGGTTGCCACTCTTTGCCGCCATTCTTGAAGTCGCCGATTAACTCTTTCTTCTTGGTGTCCACCGAAATCACCGGATCGCCTGCCGCCTGATACTCCGCAACAGTACGGGCGATGTGGCCGAACTGGGCATCGCGGTCCTCATGCTGCCCACCCTCTCGCGTCTTTCGCGTCGATTGCAGACTGAAGCCCGCCAAACTCAGCAAATCACAAAGGCTCCGCTGGCTGACCGTGTGCCCCTGCCGCCTCAGTTCTTCGGCCAGGCGATAGGTGCTCTTGCAGGTCCAGCGCAGCGGCGACATCGGATCACCACGCGTTGTCGGCTCCACCAAGGCGTCGACATCGCTCAGCAAGCTGGCATCCTTGTCAATCAGCCTCTTTCGCCCCCCGCCTACCGCTCGCGCTCGGAGTTGCACGCCTTGCTCCCCAGCCGAAACTGGTGCGTTCAGTTCACTCAAACCCGCATGAATCGTCGTGCGCGACAGGCCAGTCGCCTTGGCGACCAAGGTGACGCCACCACGCCCCAGGCTTCGTGCCTCCGTCGCCGCCCAAAGGCGAAGCGTGGCCTCATCCAGCCTGCCGCACAGCGCTTGATACTTGGCTTCTATGGCTAGCTCTTGCTCCATGCTGAAACCATAGGCCAATCACCACAAATGTTCAAGTTATTTTTGCTTAACGCCTTACGTTGTCTTAGCTTTGGGGCTGCTCACTCGGTCTCCAGTTCGTGTTTGACACAGGCACGGGGTAAGCCGCGCATAACCGAAGCAGGCAACGGCGTGACTTTCTCCCGTCAGATCGCTCCGATGCTCGGTGCAAAAAAGCAAACCCCGCCGAAGCGGGGTTCCGTCCGTGCAACAACTTCTCAGACTGCTATGCGATCTGCTGCTTCCTTCGTCTTGTAAGTCCCAATCCAGCCAAGCCGAACCCAACAAGCGCAAGAGAAGCCGGCTCCGGAACCGGAACCGCAGCTACCGAGCCAATGATCACTCGCCCGGTCATCTGCTGTGTCTGTGCGAAGAAGCCCGCACTGTTAGGACCGATATTCTCCGCAGGGGGAGTCTCACCGTTACAAGTGGTATTCCCGGCACCTAAGCACCAATAATTCATGCCTGAGTTATCATCATTCTGTGAGGTCAAGTTGAGAAGACCAGATGAGCACGGTCCACGTCCGTGATGGACTTCCCTGCCTGCCTGATCAAGCCGGGTGATGTTGCGGGGGCGACCCCCCTCGGGGAGCTTGAACAAACGCGCCCTTTGGGGGAATCTCTGGTTTGCGCTCCAAGAGACCATGCCAGTGTGCCATGCCCTATTGCAGGATCCTCATTTTTTTAGCTGGTTGCTGCGCGTTGACGCGGAGTTGGCGGGCGAAACGCGAGCGGGAGGCTGCGCCTGCGGCGGTGTTCTGCACCGTGCCGACTACCCACGCAAGCCGCGGGGGTGCCCGCCGGAACGGTACGCCGACTTTGCTCGGCGGTTCAGCTTCTGCTGCAGCGATTGTCGTCGTCGGACGACCTCGATGTCGGTACGTTTCCTGGGCCGGCGCGTCTATCTGGCGCTGCTGGTGGTGCTCGGTTCTGCCCGGCATGCCGGGCAGAACCCCGGGGCGGCGAGGCTGTCGGCGACACTGGCGATTCCCTTGCGTACCCTGGAACGTTGGCGGCAATGGTGGAAAGACCAGTTCCCGCTGAGCACGCTCTGGCAAGCCTCGGGCGCGCGCTTTATGCCGCCGGTGACGGAGCGCTTTCCGACCCGTCTGCTGGAATGTTTTGTCGGCGACGCCGCAGAAGCCATGGGGCATCTCCTCGTCTTTCTGACGCCGATCACGGTCCGACCGAGCGCGTTGCGTGGGGGTCGCTGATTTCCCGCAGAGGATGGGGATAGGCGACATCTGCCAGGGCTTGTAGGCTTCCCTTCCCGTCCTGGTGCCGCCGGTGCCGACGTTCTGGAAGCCCCTCTTGACCTCTTCTCACGATCCCCTCAAACGTGATCGCTGGGCGCGCCTGCGCTTTGCGATCGTCGGCCCCTTGCTGGCGGCGCCGCCCGCCGCCGGCGAGTTATCCCCGGCACTCCTCGCCCTGTCGACCAAGTCCTGGCGGCATCCGGTCTCCGGACTGGACGTCTGCTTTGGCGCCTCGACCATCGAGCGCTGGTACTACGCGGCCCGGAAGGCCACCGATCCGGTGGCCAGTCTGCGCAATCGCCTGCGCAGCAACCTCGGTCGCTTCAAGAGCCTCTCCCCCGTGGTCATCCAGATCCTGACGGCGCAGTATCACGAGCATCCGGGCTGGACCGTGCAACTGCACTTCGACAATCTGCGGGTCGCCCTGGCCGGGACCGACGCGTCGCTGGCGTCGTATCCGACGATCCGTCGTTACCTCCAGACGCAGGGGATGTTTCGCCAGGCGTCGCCCAAACGGACGACCGCCGGCGCGCTGCTGGCCCGCGACCGGCTCGACCGGCTGGAAGTCAGGAGCTACGAAGTCGACTACGTCAGCGCCCTTTGGCATCTCGACTTCCATCATTGCTCCCGCAAGGTCCTCACCCGCGCCGGCCTGTGGGTCAAGCCGCTGCTGTTTGGCGTCATCGACGATCGCTCGCGGCTGGTCTGCCATCTGCAGTGGTATCTCGACGAGACCGCCGAGAGTCTCGTGCATGGCCTGTCGCAGGCCTTCATGAAGCGCGGCTTGCCACGCGCCCTGATGACTGACAACGGCGCCGCCATGCTCGCCGAAGAGACCGTCAGCGGTCTCGCCCGTCTGGGGGTCGTGCATCAGACGACCCTGCCGTATTCGCCGTATCAGAATGCCAAGCAGGAATCGTTCTGGGGACGCATCGAAGGGCGTCTGATGGCGATGCTCGAAGGCGAGGACGTGCTGACGCTCGACCTGCTCAATCAGGCCAGCCAGGCCTGGGTCGAACAGGAGTACCACCGCACGGTGCATTCCGAGATCGACACCACCCCCTTGGCGCGCTATCTCGCCGGACCCAGTGTCCACCGGGACTGCCCGGATACGACGACACTGCGGGCCGCTTTCCGGATTGAGGTCGCGCGCCGCCAGCGGCGTGCCGATGGCACGATCAGTCTGGCCGGGACCCGCTTCGAGATCCCCGCCGCGTATCGCCACCTGCCGGTGGTGCCTCTGCGCTATGCCCGCTGGGATCTGACGCACGTCGACCTCGTCGATGTGCGCACCGGCGCCGTGCTTTGCCCGCTCAAGGCGCTCGACAAGTCGGCCAACGCCGATGGGCAGCGTCGGCGCCTCGCACCGGTCACGACGACGGCGCTGGTGCCACCGTCCACCGGCATCGCGCCGCTGCTGCGCCAGCTGCTCGCCGACTACGCCGCCACGGGCCTGCCGCCGGCGTATCTGCCGTCCGACGACCAGGAGCCGGCATGAACCCGCGGCTCCTCGCCCTCTACGGGCTGAAGTGGAATCCCTTCGCCGCCGAATTGCCGATCGAAGCACTCTTTGTTCCGCCCCGGATCGAGAACTTCTGCTGGCGAATCGAGCACGCCCAGATCCGCGAAGGCGGCTTCGCGATGATTCACGGCGATCCGGGTACCGGCAAGAGCGTGGCCTTGCGCCTCCTGGCCGACCGTCTGGGGCGCCTGGCGGATGTCAGCGTCGGTGCGATCAACCATCCGCAGAGCAATCTGGCCGATTTCTATCGGGAAATGGGCGACATCTTCGCCGTGCCCTTGCGCCCGCACAACCGCTGGGGGGGCTTCAAGGCCCTGCGTGAGGTCTGGTTCGCGCATCTGGAAACGACCCGTCGCCGGGCGGTGTTACTGGTCGATGAGGCGCAGGAGATGAGTCCGGCGGTCCTCGGCGAGTTGCGCCTGCTCGCCAGTGCCCGTTTCGACTCGCAGCCGCCCCTGTGTGTCGTACTGGCCGGCGATGCACGTCTGATCGAGACGCTGCGCCGCGAGGACTTGATCCCGCTCGGTTCTCGTATCCGTACCCGCCTCGCCACCGAGTATGCCTCGCGAGACGAGTTGCTGGCCTGCCTGACCCATCTGCTGAGCCACGCCGGCAACAGCAGCCTGATGACCCCGGCGCTCGCGCACACGCTGTGTGATCACGCCGCCGGCAACTACCGCATCCTGACCACGCTCGCCGCCGAACTGCTCGCCGCCGCGGCGCAGCGGGAGTTGCCGCAGCTCGACGAGAAGCTCTACCTCGAGGTCTTCGCGTCCCCCGAGGCGCCCTCGCGGCGTCGCGTGGGGGCCGGCCGGTGAGGACTCGCCGGGCAGGCGACTCGATGGTGCGGTTCGTGAATCGCCCCCAACGACCCGGGGCAGTAGCTCCGAGCGAAACGACGCCTGCGAACCTTGGGAGGCACGACCGCCGAGCGGCTGTGTTCTGTCGTGACCATCACCCGAACCGGAGGAGAAGATGACCGACCCCTTGGTGACCGTCCCGAAAGGAGGTCGCCCACCTCAGGGCGAGCGCGCGATGACGGACAAAGAGCGCAAGCGTGCCCAGCGCCTGCGCGACCGACGAGCGGTCATTGACGCCATCGGCAACGAGACGGACGCGCCACTCAAAGCGCTGCTGGACCTCCTGGGGCGCGTGGAGGGGTCCGAAGCGGCTCGCCATTCCGCCCGACGGGCCTGGCTGGCTTTCGGTCAGCGGTACGGATTCCGGACGGTCACGGAATGACGAGAGGCAACCGGAACCCCAGAAGGACGCTCCGGTCGGCAGGCGTTGACGTGGCACCTTCAACGAAAACGCTGACGGCAGGGGTCGCTCTTTGACCCGAAAAGGGGTCAAGAGGACCGTGGAATAAATGGGCGGGCTTCATCGCCCGTTTATGCCGCGAAAGCCTCTTGACGCCTTGCAGGGTCCCGATGCTGGCGAGCAGTTGCCGGGAACAACTTGTTCATCCCGGCGGCTGCCTCGCGGCGAGCGCGGGGTCTGGGGCGGAGCCCCAGGGTTCGATTGCGAACGATCATCCCTACAAGACATCGCCGTACCTGAACATCAGAACATCAAATCGGGTGATCACACTCAACCAGAAAGCAAAGAGCGCGGGGAGGGTCAGTTCTCACATTCATACACTTGCCATCACTGCTCGGGCGAAATGTTGGAATGTGAGAACTGACCCAGCCTCCGGGTCGCAAGGCGTTGGCCGCGGCGCTTGCGTCGGTCTGCGCGGGCGCCCAGCGCCGAGGCGGCGGCGGAGTTCGACGCCTTCGAGGCGGGCGCCCTGGCGGACGGCTGGCTTGGCACGCCGATTGAACCGCAACCGATGTCGAAATTTCTTACATACATGACCCGACAGCACCGACCCGTCCTCAAGTCGGACAACAAGCTGCAGCCGTATCACCGGAAATTTCTAAGTAAATTCAATGGGTAGAAGAATCAGGCGCCTTGGCTGGCACGCGGATTGCTTCTTAATGTGTGCGTTTTGCGTTGCGGTTCTTCGACCCAATCGCTGGCGGAAAGTCATCGGTCCTCATCGTCCCTCTATTGGAGAAAACAACTATGTTCAGTCCATTCACTTCGGTCCTGAGATTGGGCCAATTCCTGGCAGTATCCACAGTGGCGCTGGCGTCGACGGCGGTGTTCGCCGACACCATCTCGCCGGCCAGCTTCGGCGCCACGCTCGGCGTGGGCGATAGCGTCACCGTCCGCAAGACGGTGGTCGTTGAGTCCACCGGTCCGACGGACGCCTTGGTCGACGTCCACTTCCTAATCGACACGTCGGGAAGCATGGGCTCGCAAGTCTCTGCGGCCAAGCTCGCGGCCGAGGGCCTGTTCACCGGCTTGAAAGTCAAGTTTGGTGACGTTTCGGCGGGCGTCGGAGTGTTCTCCGAGGGTGCCTATCTCGCCCCCGGTCTTCCGGCCAACGGCCGCGCCGTCATCGGTACCGGATTGACTACTGACGTCCCGACCTTCGTGACGAACGTGGGCACGGTGACCCTCAACGTTCCGGACGGCGGCGGGGACTTCCCCGAGTCTGGCTATACCGCCATTTCGCTGGCAGGCGGCGATCTCGCCTGGCGGACCGGGTCCAACCGCTTCATGTTCGTGTTCACGGACGCGACGGCCAAGGGTAGCCTTGCCGCTGCTCAGGCCGCGCTCGCTGCCGACGACATCTCGCTGGTGGCGCTGGCCTACAACAGCGGGTTCACTTCCGTGAACTCGTCCTACGGCGCGCCGCTCGGAGGCACCGTGTACGCAAGCAGCACGAGCGTGGCAGACATCATCAAAGATGTGACCGATGGCATCACTGCCGGCTTCGCGAAATACACGAAGGTCACCGTCGACGACCTTGGCTTCGGCATGCCGGAGATTGACGTCGACACCGTTTGCGTGTCCGCCGATATCGGCACCTGCTCGGGTGCGTTGGCCACAGGTGACTACGATCGCTCGAAGGACCGCACCTTCGAGTTCGACGTCACGTTCAAGCGGACGGCCGCGGGCGACAAGGCCTTCTTCACCTCCGCGCTGGTGAATGACGGCATCGTCGCGCGCGAGCGCGATGTCTTCGGTGGCACTGTTCCCGAGCCTGCGTCTCTGTCCCTGGCGGCGCTTGGCCTGCTCGGCCTGGGGCTGGCCCGCCGGCGTCGCGGCGTGTAGAGTTCGGTTGCGGCGACGGGTTCAGTCGAACCGCCGGTCGCCATCGAGAAAAAACCGGCACCGCAAGGAGCCGGTTTTTTTTGGCCGCTCGATGCCGAACGCGCTACTTGGCTTCGATCTGTTGCAGCGTAACCGGTAACTACACGGCATCAGCCGCTATTTTGCCCAAGCTGGCCAGTGGCGAGCGGAGCGGGGTGGCAGCGAAGAGCTTCTTCCACATCCGGGGCGTGAGTTCCGGGACACGATTGGCCGGATGTTGGCCGACACGCTGGAGCACATCGACCAGGTAGTCGTAGGGATTGATGTCGTGCAGTCGACAGGTGACGATCAGGCTCTGGAGGATGCCGACGTGCCTGGCCCCCAACTCGGTCCAGCAGAACAGCCAATTGCGACGCCCCATCGGAATCGCCCGCAGAGCGCGTTCGAGGTGGTTGGTGTCGATCGGCACCTCCGGATCGGAGAGATAGACTTCCAGCCCGCCTCGTCGCTCGCGGGCATACGCGAGTGCTTTGGTCAGCGGGTTGCTCGGTAGCAACCCCTGGGCTTCGAAGCGCTCATCGACCCAGGCGAAGAAGCGCTCGACGATCGGTTTGGCCTGCGTCTGACGCTCATCACGCTTTTGGACGCCTGCGAGCTTCTTCTGCGGCATTATGGAGCAGCCACCCCACTCGTCCGCCGGGCTTGGCGACGCCGCCGCCCCTGTTCTTTCTGGCGAGCTCATTCTGTGAGCCTATAGCGCCCTACACTGCGGCTCATGCCCCAACCCCATGAGCCCGTGCGATGAGTTTACATTTCCTCCTGAAAGCCAAAGCCCGTACCCTGTCCGTGGTTCAGGTCCTGGCGATGAGTGACGACGACGCGTTTACCCTGTTCCGCGAGGTGCGCTGGGGCGACGGGGATGAAGTGGTCTGCCCGCACTGCGGCATGGCGCGCCGGCACTACTTTCGCCCGGCCCGCAAGATTTGGCGTTGTGCGGGCTGCCAGGAGGATTTTTCGGTCACGTCTGGAACGATTTTCGCCTTCCACAAGCTGCCGCTGCGCCTGTACTTGGCGGCCGTTATCCTGTTTACCAACGCCGTGAAGGGCATTTCCGCGCTGCAGGTGGGTCGCGACCTGGGCGTGTCCCACAAAACTGCCTACGTGCTGTTGCACAAGATCCGGGAGAGCCTGCTGGTGGGCCGGGAGGAATCCGCCCTGCAGGGCGAGATACACGTGGATGGCGCGTATGTCGGCGGGAAGGTCCGGCCGGAGAACAAGAAGGAAGACCGGGTGGACCGGCGCCTGGCGGAGAATCAAGACCCGGACAAGCGCTGCATCCTGGTGATGCGTCAGGCGCACACCGAGGCGGAGGTAGAGGCCGGCAACGCCGGGGCCAAAAAGACGCTGACCTTCATCGTCAAGAATGAGAACCAGGCCGACCTCGGCAAACTGGCGCCAGCCTACATCGCGCCAGGTGCGGTGATCTGTGCCGACGAATCGGACGCCTACGACCGGCTCCCTGCCAAGTACGCGGTTCGCCGGGTGAACCACGGCAAGGAGTACCGCGCCGATGACGGCACGACCAACAACCTGGCGGAATCGTATTTCTCTCGCTTCCGCCGTTTCCACATCGGCCAGATCCACAAGGCGGCTCCGAAGTACCTCGACAACTACGCCAACGAGATGGCCTACCGGGAAGACACCCGGCGCTGGAGCAACGGCGACATCTTCCGGGACATCCTCGGCAAGTGCGCCCGTGCCCTGGTGAGTCGGGATTGGTGTGGGTACTGGCAGGGCAACCACCGACTGGGGGAAAGCCTGGTGGTGTGAAGGCGTCAGGCGACCGCCCAGGTGGCGCCGTGCCCGTCACGGCCTGCAGGGATCAGGGTGCCGGTACGCTCCAGGCGATGCACGACGCCAATGGCGTTCTTGCGCATCTGCTCGATCATGATGGTGGTCGGTTCCAGTCCCCGACGTGCCACCAGCGCTTGGCCGATCTGGCGGCTGCTCAGCGCTGCGCCTTGAGCCTCGCGGAAGATGTCCAGAACCAGGCGTTGGCATTCCCCCGGCCGGAAGAAACGGCTCCGCATCCGGTGGGCCTTGGCCCGGATCGTCCGCAGGTCGATTTCCGGGGAAAACAGCTTGAGGGTGGCGTCAAGGTGGGCCAGATCATCCGCCAGACGATCCATTTCCTTCTGATGATGCTCGATCAGCCCAGCCAGTTCGGCGCGCTTGCTGATCAGGGCCGTAACCACGTGGCTCTCCGCCATGAACAATGCTCCTGTTCGTTCAAAACAAGAGAATTTTCGCCGGGCTGAGCGTCAGCCGCTGGGGGTGGCTGCTCCATAATGCCGCGAAAAACACTGTTGGCGCGCGCAAAAAAAGACTCAAGTGATGGGTCAGTTTTCGCGAGCGAAAATGGGTCCGTTTTGATGAGCGTTGAGGTTCCGCCGAACAGTCGCTTCAAGGGCTACCAGGATTTCGTCGTACAGGAGCTCCGGATGGGGGTGCACAACACCCGGTATCGGCTGGAGCGCTGGGTCACCCCGGAGGGCGTGAGCTTGATCGGCCAGTTGCCTGTCGAGATCGGTGGTGTGCACTTCGGCCCGCAGCTGCGCGCCTTCATCCTGTACCAGTACCACCATGCGCATGTGACGCAGCCGCTCTTGCTTGAGCAACTGCAGGAGTGGCAGATCGCTATCTCGGCCGGGCAGCTCAGCGCGTTGATCACCGACGGCCATGGCGAGTTCCATCGCGAGAAGGACGCGCTGCTGCAAGCGGGGCTGCAGCGCAGCCGGTACGTTCATGTGGACGATACCGGGGCGCGCCATCAGGGCAAGAATGGGTACTGTACGCATATTGGCAACGAGCGCTTCGCCTGGTTCGCAAGTACCGACAGCAAGAGTCGGATCAATTTCCTGGAATTGCTCCGTGCCGGGCACGAGGCCTACACCCTGAATCCGGCCGCGCTGGCCTACCTGGCCGAGCACCAGCTGCCGTGCGCCCAACTCCAGGCACTCACCGCGCTGGCACCGGCGGTATGGACGGGTCAAACCGCCTGGCAGGCGGTCTTGGCTCAGCAGGCCATCACCGATCCGCGCCATGTTCGCCTGGTGACCGAAGGCGCCTTGCTCGGTACCGTCGTCGCGCGGGGCGCCGCCCCCGATCTGGCGATCCTCAGCGATGATGCCGGGCAGTTCGATGTGCTGACCCATGCCCTGTGCTGGATCCATGCCGAACGCGTGCTGGCCAAACTACTCGGCTTCAACGAGCCGCAACGCCAGGCGCTGGCCTCGGTGCGCAGCGAACTGTGGGCGATCTACGATGCGCTCAAGGCGTACAAGGAAGCGCCTGATGCGCTCACCGCGGCCGCGATCGAAGCCCGCTTCGAGAAGCTCTGTGCCACCCGCACCGGCTATGCCAGCCTCGACCGGGCCCTGAAGCGAATGCGCCGTAACCAGGAGGAGTTGCTGCGCGTGTTGCAACGTCCCGAGCTTCCCCTGCACAACAACCTCAGTGAGTCGGATATCCGCGACTACGTCAAGAAACGCAAGATCAGCGGCTCGACCCGTAGCGAGTCCGGCCGCCGCTGCCGCGACACCTTCGCCAGTCTCAAGAAGACCTGCCGAAAGAACGGACTGTCCTTCTGGCAATACGTTCAGGACCGCGTCTTCGGCTGGCATCGGATTGCTCCCCTGGCGCAGTGGATCTTCGAGGCCACGCCGACGGGGGCGAAGGTTCCCGTTCATGGCCCCTGAAACGGCGTCCGCTCGCTATTGCGGGCGCTTCTTCAGCACCGCTGAGCTCGACCAGATCCGCCGGCTGATCGCAGCCAATCCTGCCGCCTCGCGCGCCCAGTTGTCCCGGATGGTCTGTGGCGAGCTCGGCTGGAGCCGCGAGGACGGGCGGCTCAAGGAGATGAGCTGCCGCGTGGCGATGCTGCGCATGCAGACCGATGGCTTGCTGCACCTGCCGTCGCCGCGCAACGGTAATCACAACGGCAAACCTTGGCACCGTCGTACCGCGCTGGCCGAACCCGATGCGCCCCTGCGCGCCGACGGCCCGCGTAGCCTGGGCACGCTGCAACTGCGGCGGGTCAGCCATCGCGCCGAATCGCAGCTGCACAACGAGTACATCGACCGCTACCACTACCTCGGCTATCAACCGCTGCCCGGTGCCCAATTGCGCTACTTCGTTCGCGCCGGCGGACGCCTCGTCGCGTTGCTCAGCTTCGGGGCTGCCGCCTGGAAGACTCAGCCGCGCGACCATTACATCGGCTGGACGCCTGCGCAACGCCAGGAGAACCTGCACCGGGTCGTGAACAATGCTCGATTCCTCATCCTGCCGTGGATCGAATGCAAGAATCTGGCCTCATCCCTCCTGGCTCGCGCTGCCCGGCAGATCAACACCGATTGGCCAATCCAATACGGTTACCGGCCGCTCTTGCTCGAAACCTTCGTCGAGCAAGAGCGCTTTCGCGGCACCGCCTACCAAGCGGCCAACTGGATCTGCCTCGGACAGACCACCGGACGCGGCAAGCTCGATGTTCACCACCAAGCCCTGCTGCCTATCAAAGCCGCCTGGGTCTATCCGCTCGACAGGCACTTCAGACGGGTGCTCTGCGGGTGAGCGCGTCGCCCCGATACCAACCCAGAGCCATCCTCATGCCCGGGGTTTTTGAGAAGTTACCTTATTGGCTCGCAACCAATTGATTCAGTTATGGGTTTTCTGGGCCTTGTTAAACATGGGTTAAGCAGACCGTCTCGTTGAATGCGGCGACGACCCAGGCGACGATCAATACGCTGAGCGCCGGCGGCGGCGGCGACACGCCCGAACTGGGCTACGACGGCGTCAGTGCCGCTGCCACCGGTGGTGGATAGCGCCCCGGCTCCAACCGTTTCATCACCGCCTTGGGTGACGCGCCATTCAAGAGCAACCCCGGCGGCGCCACGGAGGCCAGTACCAAAGCCGCGCTACTGGCGACCAACGCCAAGCTGGTTGGTATCCGGTTCGACAGCGACACGTCGTTCGACGCCAGCATCACCGGTCTGGGTGGTAGCTTGTTCACGTCGGCTTCCACCCCTGACGCCATCGCCGCAGCGATCACGGCCGGCATCACGGCCGGCTTCGCCAAGTACACCATCACACCATCGTCACGGTCGACGACGTCGGCGGCGGCGCGGGAATCATCGATGTCGACACCAAGTGCGTGTCGGCCGATACCGGTGCGTGCGTCGGTGCCGATGCTGTCGGTACCTACGACCGCTCGGTGGAACGTACCTTCGAGTTCGACGTGACCTTCACGCGTCTCGCCGGTGGCGACCTCACCTTCGACACCTACGCCATCGTCGACCGCGGCATCGTCGCGGCGGAACGCGACACCTTCACGACTCCCGAGCCGGCCACCCTGGTTCTTATGGGTGTCAGCCTTCTGGGCATCGGTGCAGCGCGTCGTCGTCGCACTTCCTGAAAGAGCACTGGATCGAGTAGGGGACGGAGTTACCCCCGTCGCCCTCTCACACCACCGGACGTGCGGTTCCGCATCCGGCGGTTCATTGAACCTGCTGGAAGCGTCGCTGAGTGTCCAGCAACGAAACCAACCCCATTGCATCAAAGAAGCGTTTTGGATAGGCCGCGTTCATATGGCTCGCGCCGGCGTTCCACCAGGGGCCACGTCCGTTGCGTGCCGATTTCCATGCTCGCGTCGCGTCCAACCCCCGCGCTTGTAGTCGCTTGTTACGGGTGGCCGGACGCTTCCATTGCCGCCAGAGAAGGCAACGCAGTTTGCGCCGTATCCATCCGTCCAGGTCCTGCAACACACCTTTGACCTCGGTCAGCCGGAAATAGGATGTCCAGCCACGCAGCACGGGGTTAAGGGCGGCGATCGTTTGGTCGAGGTTGCGAAAGGCATTCCCGACGACGATTTCACGCACTTTGTCTTTCAGTCGCTTCACACTGCCATCAGCGATCTTCAGACGTGCCTGCTTGTGCCACGTGACGCTATACCCCAGAAACTTCCGCTGCCAAGGCCGCGCGACGGCGCTCTTGTCCCGATTGACCCGAAGCTTCAATTTCTGCTCCAGATAATCGGTGATCGCATCCATCGCGTGCTGCCCTGCCATCTTGCTTTTGACGTAGATGTTGCAGTCATCGGCATAGCGGCAGAACCGATGCCCCCGACGTTCCAGTTCGCGATCCAGGTCGGTCAGCAGGATGTTCGACAGCAGGGGTGACAGCGGTCCGCCTTGCGGCGTGCCTTCCGTCCTTGCGCTGACCATTCCTTCTGACATCATGCCCGCTTCCAGATAACGCCGGATCAGCTTCAGAACCCGTTCATCCTTTACCCGGCGCGCCACTCTCGACATCAGAATGTCGTGATTGACCCGGTCAAAGAATTTCTCCAAATCAAGGTCAACCACCCAACGGCGTTCTTCCCTGATGTAGCCTTGCGCTCGTTGCACCGCTTGCCATGCATTGCGGCCCGGTCGGAACCCGTAGCTGTGTTCGGAGAATTCAGGCTCGAATTCCGGTTGTAGAACTTGCAGCAGCGCTTGCTGGATCAGTCGATCCAGCACCGTCGGGATACCCAGTATCCGCACCCCGCCGTTGGGTTTCGGCATCTCCACTTTCCGGATTGCCGCTGGCAGATAATCGCCTGCCAGGAGGGCTGCCTTGACGCTTGGCCAGTGCTGTTGCAGCCATGCCTTGAGTTCGAACACGGTGAGCCCATCGACTCCTGCCGCGCCCTTGTTCCGCAGGACCCGCTCATACGCTTGCCAGAGATTGCTTCGTTCAACTACGGCCTCCATCTGCCGCAGCCCTTCCGCTTTCGTTTGCCCATCCGCCGCCGTGCTAACCTCGGCGCCCAACTCGGTCAATGGCGAAATCCGTCCGCCTCCCTCCGGGTCAGGTGCAGTTGTCTGCCTTATTGCTTCATCGATTTGCATCGAGGTCGAATGTCCTAATCGCGTGGTTCAATGTTCAGGCCTTCGGTCAGAGTTCTTCTCGGGCTCTCCGCTTCGTCCCCAACCTACTATGCCTTCTGCTGACTTCTGCAGGCGCATCCCGACACCTCTCGGGGTCGGTAGCACAAGGCACGCATGCAGATCTCCCCGGGTATCGCGCACCCACCTTCACGCTTATGCCTGTCGGATCTACGTCGCAGCGTTCCGTACAAGTTTCGGGCTTTGATGATCTCGGACACCTCACCCCGCTACGCCGCCTCGTATCCGCTTCCTGTTCGTCAGGCCAGCGCTTTGCCTTCGGCTTCCTCCAGATTCGCAGTCACCCGCGACACCCTTGCCGTTCAGCTAACTCTTCCCCTTGTCGGGCGAGTAGAGGACTTTCACCTCCAAGTAAGTGCGCCCTGCCGGGCGCACCAAGAAGAAGCGGCCCCTCGGGGCCGCTTTTTTTTATTTCGTCGAGAGATGCTGCAGGCGCTTTCTCGCGTCCGCCGCATTGTAGAAGTTCTTGTCGAGTTCAAGCGCTTTCTGCAGCGCCGCTACCGCCTCCTTCTTCTTTCCCTGCTCGGCGTAGACGACTCCGAGGTGATAGCGGAAGCTGGCCTTCCCTGGATTGTCGGCAACGGCCTTCTCGATCGCCTGTGCCGCCGGCCCTAGCTCGCCGCGCGCACGGTAGACCCAACCGAGGGTGTCCTGCAGCGTCGTCACCTTTGGCGCGAGTTCGACGGCCTTTTTGGCCCACACCAGCGCCTGATCGAGGCGTTCCTTGCGCACGGCGGCCATGAAGGCGAGGTTGTTGTAGGCACCGTACATCATCGGATCGCTCTTCACAGCGTCGAGATAGGCCTGCTCGGCCTCGGCCCAGCGTTGCTGTCCCTCGAGCACGGTACCAAGCTTGAAGTAGGCAATCGCCGGGTTCTTCACCGCCTTGGCGCCGGCACGATAGGCCGCCGCCGCCTGCTCGAGATCGTTCTTGGCCAGGTACAGGTCACCGCGATCGATATGTGCCGCCAGAAAGTCCGGAGCCATCGTGATGGTCCTCTGCAGCGCGGCGAGTGCCGGGTCGAACTTGCCCTGCGACGCGTAAAACCGTGCCAGCGCATGCGTGAACTTCGGGTCCGTCGGCGCCAGCTTGACCGCCGCCTCATACTCCGCCAGCGCCAGATCCGGGCGCCCTTGCGCTGCCAACGCTACGCCCAGGCCCAGATGACCCTGCGGGTTACCGGGATCAAGCGCGATGGCGGCACGATACGCCTCTTCGGCGGCCTTCGGCTTCTTGAGGCCAAGCAGGTAGTTCTCGGCGAGGTTGAGATGAGCGTCCGCCGATTTTGGGTCGAGCGCCACTGCTTTCTTGAACGCGGTTTCGGCATCGCCAAACTGACCGCGCTGAAACTTGTAGCGACCCCAGATTCTCTGCGTCAACGCACCTTTGGGGTCGGCGGACAGCGCCTTCTGCAGCCAATATTCGACCTGCGCCGGCTTGTCCTGGCGGGCCGCCACTTCTGCCAGGCCAATGTAGGCCGCCGACAAACCCGGATCGACCCGGGCGGCCTCCGTGAACGCCGCTTCGGCCGCCGGCAGGTCATCGGCGTTGAGCGCCTTCAGACCTTCCTCGACCTTGCCCTGCGCCGGCGAGCCGCTAGGCAGCTGCGTCATTGGCGAGCCCGGCAACAGGATCGGCGCGGCCACGCCGGAGAATGGCTGTGCCGCCAACAAGGTTGCGACGATTCCGGCGACGATCAATGGTCGATGGATCATGAGAGATCAAGCCCTCCAGGAAAATGCATTGAAGATGTCGGGCGGAGCTGTCCGTTCGGGGCAAGGCGCCGCATTCCGACGCATCGGGTTGTCCGTCACCGCTCTGCGCCACCCGTGGCGGTGTCGGCGTGGGTTGGTATGGCCGGCGCACTTGGCCAAGGCTGAGCGACTCGACGGCACCCTCAAGAGTATCTGCGGCGCGCCTGACAGTGTCAACCGGGGTCGGGCACGGGGTGGACCGGCTGCCGGGAACGGCAGGCAGGGACAGCGCCGAGAATCCAGCGTGGTGCTCGCCAGGGATCCGGCGTCCCCTGGGCCCGCCCCTGCCAGCGCTTGCGCGCCCGGCAGGCGATAGTCCTTGAACCTCTCACGCAGCTTGAGCTTGTGCAGTTTGCCGGTCGCCGTATGCGGCAATTCCTCCACGAAGGCGGCATCGTCAGGTAGCCACCAGGCGGCTGCCCGACCCGCAAGAAACTGCAGCATGACCTCGCGCTTGAGTTCCTGATCAGGCTTCCTGACGATGATCAGCGGCGGTCTCTCCTGCCACTTCGGATGCGGCGCACCGATCACCGCTGCTTCGGCGACCCCCGGCTGCCGGTCCGACGCGTGATTCTAGGCCTTCGGGAACCAGCCTTCCTTGACGACTTCACCTTCAATCGACCAGGGACAAGCCTCCGGAAAGCAGTCCAGACCGGTTTCGGAAATGACCTGAGCAACAGCGTTTGACCAGAACCGATCAACCCACATCGGGTCGCGAAGTCTACTGGCCAGACTTGGAGCCTCGTTGAGAACCCAGGAAATCTCCTTCCGATGGAGGCGAATGGTGCTTTCCCAACTCGACCCTCTGCGGCCGGGTTGATACTGCCACTTCAGCAAATGCGCCAAGAGCACCGCCATCCGCTTCGCCAGTTCGCGCTGTTCGCTCTTGCCCACGTCCTCGATCTCCTCCGCAAGATGTTCTCGGTCGAGCAGATCGAAGCGCCCAGCCCGAAGGAACTCGGCCTGCTCGTTGGCCCACGCCACCACGTCGGCTTCGTAACTTGTGCTCATGCCACTCTCCATTTCTTGTTGGCACCTGACTTCCCATTTTCGCGAGAACAGGACACGACCTCAAGCGCAGCGTCCGAATTCTCATTTGCCAGGTAACCGCTGGTAGCGAGTTACGGAACAAGACGCTCCACGCTTGGCGGCAGCGAGTAATGACGCCCTCGCCGAGCAAAGGGGGCATACCACCATACGCCCTGGCTACCGCTCACGCGCCCGGCAGGCGATAGTCCTTGAACCTCTCACGCAGCTTGAGCTTGTGCAGTTTGCCGGTCGCCGTATGCGGCAATTCCTCCACGAAGGCGACATCGTCGGGCAACCACCAGGCGGCCACCCGGCCCGCGAGAAACTGCAACATGGCTTCCCGCGTCAGTTCCTGAGCAGGCTTCCTGACGATGATCAACAGCGGCCGCTCCTGCCACTTCGGATGCGGCGCGCCGATCACCGCGGCTTCGGCGACCGCCGGGTGAGCAATGGCCGCATTCTCGAGCGCTATCGACGAAATCCACTCTCCTCCGGACTTGATCACGTCCTTCGAGCGATCGGTGATCTGCATGTAGCCGTCGGCGTCGATGGTCGCCACATCGCCGGTGTCGAAAAAACCGTCGGCGTCGAGAACGCTGCCTTCGTCGCGAAAGTAGGCACTGGCGATCCACGGACCTCGTACCAGTAGGTGGCCGGCAGACCGGCCGTCCCGCGGCAGGGGCGCACCGTCGTCGTCAACGATCGTCATGTCCACCCCATACACGGCGCGACCCTGCTTCTCCTGGATGGCCAAACGCTGCTCCAGCGAACAGCCGGCGTGCTTGGGCAGCAGATTGCAAACGGTACCTACCGGCGACATCTCGGTCATTCCCCAGGCGTGCACGACAAAAGCGCCGAACCGGGTTTCGAAGCATTCGCTCATCGCGCGCGGCGCCGACGAGCCACCGATGACGACGCGCCGCAGGCACAGTTCTTCCTTGGGCTCCAACCCGGCCGCATCGACATGCTGCAGGAGCATCAACCAGACCGTAGGTACGCCGAGCGCCAGCGTCACCTTTTCGTCGCGCATCAGGTCATAGACGCTCTTGCCGTCGAGCGCCGGACCCGGCATCACCAACCGCACACCCGACATGGCGCCGGCGTAGGGCATTCCCCAGGCGTTGACGTGAAACATCGGCACGACCAGCAAGGCCGTTTCGCCGGCCCCCAGAGCCAGGCCATCGACGGCGCAGGCCGCCCAGGAATGGAGCACGGACGAGCGGTGCGAGTAGAGCACGCCCTTGGGATTGCCAGTGGTGCCCGACGTGTAGCAGAGCGACGAGGCCGCCGTCTCGTCGAACTGCGGCCAGGCGTACTCGCCGGTTTGTCCGGCGATCAGGTCCTCGTAACAGAGCAGGCCGGGGATGCTGCATTCCGGCAGGTGCGCCCGGTCGGTCATGACGATGAAGCCGCGCACCGACGACAGTCGACCAGCCAGCCGCTCGAGCAGCGGCACGAAGCTCAGATCGAAGAACAGGTACTGGTCTTCGGCGTGGTTCGCGATGTACTCGATCTGTTCAGGGAACAGGCGCGGGTTGATGGTGTGCAGCACGGCGCCCATTCCCGAGACCCCGTAATAGAGTTCCATATGCCGGTAACCATTCCAGGCCAGGGTGGCGACGCGCTCCCCGGGCTGCACGCCGAGCGCCGTCAACGCCTGTGCCACCTGCTTCGAGCGGCGCTGGATGTCGGCGTAAGTGCAGCGGTGAATCGGTCCTTCGCTTGTGCGGGAGACGATTTCGCCGCGCGGGTGGCAGGTCGCGGCGTGCTCGATCAGCGACGAAATCAGCAATGGGCGGTCTTGCATCAATCCTTTGAGCATCGGTGCTCCTCCTCGTGTGTCTGGTCAAGGGTGGAATGGCGTCGGACGGCACTGGTTAACCGGGATCGCGCCGAGAGCAGGCGGTGGCATACTCCGCACGGCTTCGTGCACCCGCAACGGGCGCCGGATGCGGGCCTAGAGTGCATCGAGCGTGCGCAGGAGTTCGCTGGTGTAGGCGCTGAAGCGATGGACGTCGGCGTGCGCCGCACCGGGAAGGCGAAGCAGCCGAGCCTGCGGCGCCACCGCGAGTAGCTGCTCGCTATGCCAGACGGGGATAACCGTGTCGTCCTCGCCATGCACGAGCAGCAATGGACTGCGCAGATGAGCGGCATCGGCGCAGGTCTCCAGGCGATAGCGCAGGAGGACGGTCGGCAGCAGCGGATAGTGGGCCTGCATCACCTGCGCCAGGCTGCAGTAGGGTGAGACGAGGATCGTCAGGTCGGGCTGTACCTGTGCCGCGAGTCCCGCCGCCAGTGCCGTACCCAGAGAGCGGCCATAGATGACCCGGCGCTTGCCGACGTACTGACGTTCGACGACTTGCCACGCGGCAAGCACGTCGGCACGTAACTGGACTTCGCTATCGATGCGCCCGCTGCTCTTGCCGTAGCCGCGATAGTCGAGCATGAACAGGTCGTAGTTGGCGGCGCGGTAGAAGTCGCTGTTGGTAAACCAGGTCGCCAGGTTGCCGTTGTTGCCGTGCAGGAAGAACACCACACCTCTTGGCGCCGGCAGCTTGAGATGCAGGGCCGACAGGGTTTCGCCGCCGACGTCGATGCTGACTTCGCTGACATCGCTGAAAGCAAACCGGTGCTCGGCCGGCAGCCGCTCCGGATGAAAGATCAGGCTTTCCTGGAACGTGTAGATCCACGCCAGCACAGCCACACCGATCCCCACGGCGAGCGCGATGACGACGATTACCGCGCCCGGCCGGCCGCCGCGTCGGTTGGCGCGCCAAGCGACGGCGACCGCCGTGTCCAGGCGTTCCTCACCCGCCATCCGAACCAGCCAACAAGTACCGGCGGACGCTGTGTGGCGCAGACCCAGGTCTCATCCGATGACCTGCCGGAAGCGGTGGATCAGTGGTGGCTGCGCCAGCAGTTCGCTGGCCCGCGCGATCGCCGCGCCGACATGCGGCGTTGCCAGGTGCGCGTCAACAGCCGCCTGATCGCTCCACTGCTCGATGGTGACGAATTCGAGCGGATTGTCCTCATTCTGGAACAACTCGTAGTTGACACAGCCCGCTTCGTTGCGGCTGGGACCGACCAGATCCTGCAGCACCGATTGCAATTGCGTTTCCCTACCCGCCAGGGCTGAAATCCTGGCCATGATCCTGACCATCTGCGTCTCCTTCGTAAGTGCCTCTCCGAATGTGCCGCCAGATGTGCGGCCCCTGCCAATCATACGTCGTCGAGATGCTTCCGGATGCACACTCGTCGGTCGACCGCAAGCCCGCAGACCGTGTCCGCTAGCCGTCAGTCGACAGGGGGAGGCCCCAGGGACTCGATGCGATATCCCGCTGGATAGTCGGCGCGTGGCATCTGCGTGCGCCGCTGCACGCGCCGGCGCCTGGGCAGGCAACGCAGCAGGCGAGCACGCGCGCGCAATGCCGCGTTGGCCGTCCATACCACCCAGCGCGGCGCCGGGCGCAGGTCGAAGGCGGCGAGCAGCGACGGGTCGAGCAGGGCGTGAATCCCACGGCGAACGAGTGGCCGCAGCAAGGCCGGAAACCAGCCGGCAAACAGTTCGCGGGTGGCCAGTGCGACGCGCTGATTGCTGTCGGTATAACGGAAATTCGCGGCTTCGTAGTCGCGGCCGTAACGCTCGAACTCGTCGTACGCCTCCGGTATGTCCCGGATCTGCATGCGTTCGCCGACCTGCCGCCAGAACCAGAACCAGGCGAACTTCTCCGACTCGCTCATGCGCCGCCAGCCGAAGCGCTCGTTCCAGCGGATCGGCTCGAAGACGAAGGTCGACAACACGTACAGGAAATCCCCGTTGGCGATTCGGAAACGCCCGTGCAGAGCGTTCATGCGTGCAATGGCTCGGCGCCCGCGTGGGCTGTCGAAACCTTCCTCGATGATTTCGCTGACCAGCAGGTCGGTATCGTCGTAGCGCTTCTGCGGTCGCGCCGCGAATTCGCCCGTGGCATGCAGGAGGCCGCCGATGCGCGGTGAGGCGAAGGTACGAAACAGGGCAAGTTCGAGCGCGCGCGTGGTATCCCAGGGAAAGTCCACCCTGGCCAGATGACGAGCGATCTGTTGACAGTCGCGGCGGGGATCGTCGGTCGGAAAGGGCATCAATGGATTCCTCCGTTGGTTCCTGATGCTTGTCCTACGCGGAACTGCGGTAAGCGGATGCACGGCCCTCACCCGAGGCATGGCCGATGCCCTGACCGGAGCAAGGCCGCCCGGCGCCAGATCGATCTGCGGCCATGCGGCGGGTCGCCGTCGCCGATGAAGCTGGCCTCGCCTACCCATGCAGCACTAGCCGGCTGACTTAACTCCGATTTTTCTGGAATTTTGCCGTTAGTCTTTCTATACTCATCGGATAAGCAAAAAAACCACTGGTTGGCAGAGGAGACTTGTCATGAATAGCTATCTTGCGAGCTTGTTACCGGAGGCTCTGCTGGTCGATTTGCCGGAAATCGACACCCAGCATGAAGAGATCTTCGACCGTATCGAGACGCTCAAAACGGCCTGCTTCGAAAGCAGTTACGTCCCCATAGACGAATTCCACTCCCTTCTCGAACTCTTCGAGCAGCATTTTGCGACGGAAGAGCGGCTTGCCGAGGAAGCCGCTCTCGATTTCGTCGACCATACCAAGGTTCACCGCGATACCTTGCGTATCCTGCGCAAGGCACTGGGCGAAGTCATCAGTGGCGCGCACGACGCGCATTCCTTCCTGCGCTACTCCGAGTACTGGTTCGAACGCCACATCAGTGACGACGACAAGCTCTTCGTGGCCGCGCTGCATGCGCACAGGCACAAGCGTTCCCACAAGCGTCGACCAGCGGCCGACGCGTTCAGTTCAGCCCAAGCCTGATCCCGAGCCCGGGTGCGCTGCCTCGGCAGGAGGCAACCGGGCAATGTAGGCCTGATGCGCGAGCAGGCTCATGGCCTGCGGTCGTAGCGCCTTGACGGCGGCAATGGCATCGTCTTTGGACCAGCCACGTTCGACGAGGATTTGCGTTGCCATCAGGCCGGTCCGGCCAGAACCCCCCTTGCAATGGATGGCGATTGTCTTTCCCGCATCGAGAAGCTGATGGACGGCCGCTCGCTGCACCGTCCAGGCCCGGACGAAATCGGCCTCAGGCGCATGGTCGTCCTCGATCGGGAGATGAAACCACGGCAATTCACGCCTCGCACACAGTTCCGGGAGATCTGTGACAGCGTTGGCGGCCATTTCATTCTCGGGCATCAGGGTGATCAGTGCGTCAGCACCGGCTGCCTTCAGTTGCTCAAGGGCGTCCCCTGGCGCGACACTCTTGCTGCCGGGGCAAGGCGTCAGAAGGAGGCCCGCGCCTCGTTCGTTCAACACCAGCAAGTCGGACGGATGCGTAGTCATTGTGTGGTCTACCTGTCAATAATCGGTTGTCGTGGCGGTCGTGGCGCCGGCGGATGCTGGCTGCCGCGCGACATTATAGTTCACCCGACCGACGGCGAGCCGTGGCGATACCTGCGCAAACCACCGCTGCCGGCACCTGCCGAACGGAAGCGAAAACTCCACTGGGGCGGCGACCGAATGAATGTTCCCCACCTCCGCAGCGCGTGCCCGCTGATCCTCGGATGATGCCAAGCACGAACTCGCCGGCGCTATCGGACGTGTCGCCGGAGACGACGCCCGACAGCGTCGACTGCCGCAACTGCGGCGCCTGCTGCGCGAGCTTTCGGGTATCGTTCTACTGGGCCGAGGCTGATGCCATCGGCCTGCCGGAAGGCGCGCTCGAACAGATCACTCCTTGGCACGTCTGCATGACCGGAACGAATTCCGCTTTGCCACGCTGCCTCGCCCTGACCGGCGAGATCGGCAAGCATGTGGTTTGTCGGCTCTACGCGCAACGCCCCTCGCCCTGCCGCGAAGTGCAGGCTGGTGACACGCAGTGCGCCAGTGCGCGCCGCCGGTACGGACTGCGGGCCATCGCCATTGACGCGCCGCCATCGCCCGGTTCGCCGCCATCACTGCCGACGGACCGCTAGAAGGCTTGCCACCACTGGTCACGACGCGGCGGGTTTGGCGCCCCTGGCTAGCGTGCGCACGTTGGGAATTGCGTACCACCAGCCAATGGAACTGAGCGGCTGGACCACCTATACTTGATGAGTGGCCCCATGTGTTTTGGACGGGGGGTCTGAGGTAGACCGATCGTCGTCGGCAAACGGGGGGGCGACGCTTCCCAGGTATGCTTGCCGACGTGTGGCAGCCGGCCATTTCTGCCGCCTCGCCAACCTCCCTGGGAGAGCCGGTGTTCGAGAGAATTCGCCGCACCCGCAGCCCGCAGGCCACACGCGTCGGCTGGTCGGGTCAATCACGCGTGCTGCGCGTCGGCAGATCGCTGGCACTATGGTTTACGCTGCTGGCAACGTCGCTGGCAGCGCCGGTGCGCGCTGTCGAAGATGAGTACGCTGCGGCGCGGACACGCATGGTAAGCGAGCAACTGCGCGCCCATTGGCGCGGCATCACCCATCCGGGAGTGCTCCAGGCGATGGCTACGGTCCCACGTCATGAGTTCGTGCCGCTGCCGCTACGCCGCTACGCGTATGACGACCACCCGCTCCCGATCGGCCACGCACAAACGATCTCCCAGCCCTACGTGGTTGCCTTCATGACCGAAAAGCTGGACCCGAAACCTGCCGACCGCGTCCTCGAAATCGGTACCGGCTCGGGTTACCAGGCGGCGGTCCTGTCGGGCCTGGTGAAAGAAGTCTTCAGCATCGAGATCGTTGAACCGCTGGCTCGACGGGCTGAAAACGACCTCGCTCGCCTCGGCTACCGCAACGTCAGGGTGCGCTACGGCGACGGCTATCAGGGTTGGCCGGAAGCCGCACCTTTCGACGCGATCATCGTCACCTGCGCACCCGATCATGTACCGCAGCCACTCGTCGAGCAACTCAGGGACGGCGGGCGAATGATCATCCCGGTCGGCGAACTCGATGATCAGCAGCTGTTCCTGCTGACTGAAGTTTAGACACGCGCGGGTCCCGCCGGTCGGGATTTCCGCGGAGGCGATCGATGACCGGCACGACAAGGGCATTCCCCAGCGCCGATCGGCGCTGGGCCAGACGCCTCAACACTGCAAACGCTGATCCTGACCGGGGAAAGGCATCACGAATTGACCGGACTTCGGGTCATAGGCGTCACGCACGGGAAGTCCGATAAATTGAATCCGCAGCCACTGGGCGAAAAGGCCCGCGGTGATCATGGCGCCCTTTCGCCAGGGCGCGATGGCCATCAGCGGAAAGGACTGCCACAACTGCAGAGCCAGCAATTGCATCAAGGCATAGGCCGTGGAGCGAATCTGCATCCACAGTTCCAGGGCAGCCTTTGACCGCTGCCACAGATTGGCTACTCCCCACCAGCGCTTCAGGTTGTGAAACAAGGGCTCGATCCCCCAGCGCTCGGCGTAGATCTCCACCACCTGTTGCGCCGAGAGCTCGGTCTCGGTCGCCAGAATCAGGCGCCGACGCGACCAGGTGTGGTCGGACAGGAACATCTCGCACCACACTGCCCGTACCGGGACACCCTTCAAGAATCGCGCCACGGCGAGGGCCGAGCGCACCCGAACCCGCTGCACCTTGCCGTACAGCACCAGTTCCATCTCCTGCACCGGTAAGGCTTCGAGTACCGCGGCATCGATCCGGAGGCCGTACTTGCGCTTGCGTCCTCGGCGTTTCGGCTCCGGCTCGGGCGGCAGAAACAAGGCCGTATCGCGGCGCACCTGTCCGATGATCCGGACCTGTTGTTCGAGCAAAGGAAGAATCAGGGTGCTGCGCATGAACCAGGCATCGATCAACAAGCGTACCCCCTTGACCTGCCCCCGGATCGAGTCCATCAACTGCCGTGCCACCCAGAGCTTGCCCCGTTGGCCTGACTCTTCGAGCAGCCACGAGCGAATGGGCACCGTCAGCGCCGAGCCCAGCCGGACGCGAACAACGAGAGCCAGCGTGACCCAGCACTGGCTGTTCAGAAAGGTCGGCCGATTGGCCTTGTGGCTGTGATCGTGCTTGATACTGATCCCCGGCCCGACCTTCGCGCCGCGCGGAACCAGCGTATCGTCGAGGATCAGGGTGACCAGTTCGGTCGGGCACACCGTCAGCACCAGCTGCAACAAACGCAACGACAGTTCCGTGACCGACACGTTTGCCCGCTCGATGAGCTTGTAATAGGTCGTCCAGTGCGCCTCTCGGCGAATGGCCCCGATGGCCCGCGTAACCCAGCCCTCCGGGTTGAGCATGCCGCCGATCAGGAGTTCGACGAAAGTTCGGCGGGAACGCGGTGGTACGGCCACCAGGAGAAAGGAAATCCATTCCGAGAGCAGCAAGCCAACGTTGGCAGCGAGCGACATGAGGGAAAGTCCGAGATCGAAAACGATCCCTCATTGGTCGCCGCGCGCTGCTTGCGCGAGAACCATGCGCAAGCAGCGCGCGGCGACCTCACGATTCCCGTGTCACGTCGAGTCTTTTTTTGCATTTTTTAAAAAAAGTTTTTTCACGGCGCCGGGATGCCTTCGGCATCCGCCGGCGATCGCGAGTGTCTAAACTTCAGTCTGCTGAGAAAGCGTGGTGCAAAGCTGGAACGTGAGAGCGTGCTGCCGGTACGCTTCGTGCCGATGACCCGTGCCGGTAGGAAGCCCGCACCGTGATGCCGTCGCCTGGTACGCGTCAATCAGCGCACTCTCCGGCAGCGACACGGGTGCTGGTCCGCTGGCCGTCACTCTCGCGCGCTGCACCCGGTATCTTCGGCGAGCCAACGCCGGCAGACACGTCGCGACCCGACGTCAATACCGTTGACCCTGCGTCGCTTCAGGCGCTGAAGAAGATGGGCGCCCACCTGCAGACCATGCAGCGTCTTCAGGTGACGGCTGAACTGCCTTCTCAGGCGGTGCTCGAAGGTGCGCGGAAGCTGCAGCAGAGTCATTGCCCATGCTGAGGAGCGGCAAGAGGCATCGAAGGGACTGCCGTGAGAATGGCAAGGTCGCATCGCCGGGGCGATGGACATCGCGCTTGCGCTCGTCTTCCGCCTGCCCCGCTCTGCTGATCGGTGAGCGGGAGTCACTCGCGCGCAGGTACCGGCTCCGAGAGGAAGCCATCCAAGGTGTGCGCTTGCTGCCGCTGCGTCTGATGCCGATGACTACTGCTGGCGCGATATCCACCCTGTGATGTCTTCGCCCGCACCCCGCCGCCTTGGGCTGTTCTCGGCGACAACGCTGGTGGTGGCGAGCATGCTGGGGAGCGGCGTGTTCACCACCAGCGGCTTCCTGTTGGCCAGTCTGCAGTCACCCTGGCAGGTGCTGCTCGCTTGGCTGGTCGGTGGCGCCCTGGCGAGTTGCGGTGCCCTGAGTTATGGCGCGCTGGCGCAGCGGATGCCCGAGTCCGGTGGCGAGTACGTTTTCCTGTCACGTACCCTCCATCCGGCCGCCGGGGCCATCGCCGGCTGGGTGTCGATCATCGTCGGTTTCGCCGCCCCTCTGGCGGCGGCGGCTCTTGGCTTCGGGGAATACGGTAAGGACTGGTTTCCGCGCTGCTCGCCGCAATGGCTGGGAACGGGGCTGCTCTGCAGCTTCGCCCTGATCCACGCGCTGCGAATGGAAAGCGGCGCGTGGCTGCACAATGTCACTGTCAGTATCGAGATCATGCTGATCGTCGTCTTCGTCGTCCTGGCCTGGTCGCGACTTCCCGCCGACGTGGTGCGGCAACCAACTCCCAACGGCGGCGGCCCAGCAGCGTTTGCCCTCGGGCTCATCTGGGTGTCCTTCAGCTACTACGGCTGGAATGCCGCTGTCTATGTCGCTGGCGAGGTTCGCGATCCGCAGCACGTCCTGCCGCGGGCCTTGCTCACCGGTACCGCGCTGGTGACGACGGTCTATCTGGCGTTGAACGCCGCCTTCGTGTTCGCCGCGCCTTGGCAAACCCTGGCCGGCAAGGTGGAGATTGGCCGTATTGCCGCCGAGGCTCTGGGGGGAACGGCCTGGGCCGACGCCTTGACGGTTTTGATCACTCTGACGCTGGCGGCTTCGGTCTCGGCGATGACCATAGCCGGCGCACGCGTCTATGCGCGGATGGCAGGTGACGGAATGCTGCCGAGAATGTTGGCGACACATGCCGGTGCACCCCACCGCGCAATTGCCCTGCAGTGCGCTCTGGCGCTGGTCCTGCTATGGAGCGCCAGCTTCAAGAGCCTGCTCACCTATATCGGATTCACCCTCAACCTGTGCGCTGCCGCCACCATAGTTGGACTGATCCGCCTCAAGCTGAACGAGGGCGTTCGACTCCGGGTCATCGGCTGGCCGGTGGCACCGCTGCTGTTCCTGGGGGGTGTATCGTGGATGACCGCAAGCGCCGTCGCCCTGCAACCGATCGAGAGTCTCTGGGGTATGGCGACACTGGCCCTGGCCTGGGTTGTCTGGTGGTGGTCGCGCACAGGAACCCGCGCTAGTTCGACCAGCAATACTGCTCCTCCCGCCGCGCAGAGCCTGGGGCCAACGGCGCGGGCAATCGAAGCAACGGTGTCGGCCGCGAACGTCCGCCCTCTGGCCAGGGACACGACGCAGCCAGGGATTCGCAATCCGTGGCGGCTGGCTCAACCAGACGCCCACCGGCTCATTTCTCGGCGAATCGCCGAACTGGTGAAACCGGTGGGAACGGGCTGCGCGGCTCCTGACTGCCGAAACCGTCACCGCGCAGCGAATTGACGCGCGTTCCCACCTTGCTTGCAGCTTACCGCTCCGCGTCCTGGCGAACGCGAAGCTCAACCGGCATCAGGCGCCGCGTTCACGCATCCACTTGCCGACCGTCGGCGCCAAGACCTTTTGCGACAGGCCACCGGTGTAGATACCGATGTGCCCCGTTGCAATGGCGAACTCGGTGTAGTCCTTGCTGCCGACATGCTTGCCGAGGGCGACCGTGCACGGTGGCGGCACGATATGGTCCTTTTCGGCAAAGATGTTGAGGATCGGAATCGTCAGTTCCTTGAGGTCGACCTTGCGGCCGCCTATTTCGAGCGTACCCTTGACGAGCTTGTTTCCCTTGAGGAAGTCGCGGATGAACTCCTTGAACATCTGACCGCCCGCGTCGGGACCGCCAAACAGCCACTTCTCCATGCGCAGGAAGTTTTGCAACGCCAGACGGTCATCGAGAATATCGATCACGTCGGCGTACTTGCCGTAGTTCAGGATAAACGGCGACGCCATCATGAACGACTCGTTGAGCACGGTGGCCGGCACGTTGCCATGCACGGCGACCATCTTTTCGACGTCGGCGTCGGCACCCATGGTAAACATCAAGCCCTCGTGCGGCTTGTGATTCGCCTTGTAGGCGTCGAAATCAATCGGCGAAACCGTCAGGACAAGGTGGCTGATCTTGTCTGGATTGAGCGTCGAGTAGGTGGTCGACATGGCGCCGCCCTGGCAGATCCCGAACAGGGCAATCTTGTCGACACCGTGGTGCTTGCGAATGAAGTCCACCGTATCGTCGAAGTAGCCGTTGATGTAATCGTCGAGTGTGCGGTACTTGTCGACCTGACGCGGGTAGCCCCAGTCATTGAGGTATACGTCGATGCCCTGGTTCAGCAAGTTGCGCACCAGCGAACGATCGGGCTGCAGGTCGGCCACCTCGTAGCCGTTGATCAGCGGCGGCACGATCAGCAGCGGCGTCTTCATGATCTGCGAGGGCTCGGCCAGCGCGTGGTAATGGTAGACCTTGATCCCATCCTGTTCAAAAACCACATCCTTCGGCGTACTGCCGATATCGATATCGTCGTCCGTCAGGTTGGTGAGATTGCTGATGCCCTTGGCAAGTTTCTCGTTCAGGGCTGCGGTTTCAGCCGCAACGTCAGCGGGAAGAATCTGGATTGGAAAAGAAAACATCGGTAGCACCCTCCTAAAGGTCTATTAGCTTATCAGCCGGATAACGAATTTCAGGCTTCTCGGCTCATTCGCTCTTGGCACGCGCTGCCGCAGCCTTGCGAGGCGCCGGGCTGCTCTTGGCGACGGCAGCCGGTGCTGCCGGAAGCAGTGCCTTCTTGAGAGCTCGGACCTCTTTCTTGAGTTCGTGGATGACTTGATAGGTTTCGTCGAGTTCGCTGCGAGTCGGCATGTCCAGGCCGCGGAAGATGTCCTCGACGACTGCCCGCTGTGCGAGCTTGAATTGCTGCTGCGCCGCGGTGAACGCGTTCTGCTTGTCGAGGAACTCTTGCGTATTGAAAGTCACCAGCAACGACTTGTCGGCTGTCCGATACCAGAGGCTCATCAATTGACGCACCGCGGTGATCTTCTCGCCCTTGGCAGCCACCTTGCCGAGTTCCTCGACGGTCGCTTCGACGGCCTTGGCCAGTGCGTCGCCAAACGCGGTGTGGAACGTCAGGCTGTTCTTGCGCAGATCGACGACGGCGTCGACCAAACGCAAGAGCTTGGCGTTCTTTTCACGCGACGCACCGAAGAGGGGGATTTCTCCGACGCCGGCCAGGGCGGCATCGCCTTCCATCGACAACAGACGATTGATTCCCGAGGTGCCGCCGAGCATCGCTTCGCCGACGTGACCGGAGGAAGCCGCCTGCATCAGGAACGACAGCCAGGGGCCCATGGCATCGGGCAAGTCCTTGCTCAAGGTGCTGCTGAGGTTACCGAGGTGCGAACCCATGCCAAAACTGCGCTCGAGCATGGCGGTCGACTCCTTGGCCCACTGCTCGGCGAAACCCTTGAGATCAGGGCGCCAGTCCTTGTTTGCCTCAAGATTCGGCGCCACGATCTTCATCGACTTGAAGAAGAAGTCCATGACGCGATTCATGGCGCCCTGGCTGCTGGTCATGCGATCCATCAGCATGCGCGCTGCTTCGTTGGTACCCTTGCTGGCGGCGGCAACGCCCTTCTTTGCGGCTTCGACTGGGCCTTCGCTGCCGCCCGGGAGATTCTGCAACAGCGAGGACCAATCGCCCCACATGCGCTTCTGCATATCAGCCCAAGCGTTGACGACGCCGCCCAATTGCTCATTCGGATTCTTGTTTTCCACTCCGGTGATCTCCTTTCAGTGTGTCAGACTCGCCTACCGCCACGGTAGGCGGATGCCCAGCGGCAGGCTGCGTGCACTCTACAACAAAACTGCGGCCGTCTGGCGACGGCCGCGATGACGCAGATTAGGGCTCTTGACGTATCAGGCCAGGGCCACGACTGCATCTCCCTTGTGCTTCGCCTCACCCTGCTCGTTGGCGCAGGTGAGTTCCAGGCGAACGCATTTTTCGCCACCCTGCTCCAGCTTTTCAACCACCTTGCCGGTGCACACCATGCGCTCGCCGATTTGCGTAATGGCCGTGAAACGCACGCCAAAACTGCGAATGGCTGCCTGCGGCACCCACTGCGTCAGCAGACGGCCCAGATACGCCATGCCCAGCATGCCATGGGCGAAAACATCGGGGATGCCGTTGGCGCGCACGTAGTCCTGATCGAGGTGCAGCGGGTGGTGGTCACCCGAGCCTGTGGCATATAGGGCAAGCGTGAGTCGCGACACCGGCTCAGTCGTGAACGACGGAAGTTCGTCGCCAACGTTCAGCGCATCAAAATTCGGTTTTGTCATCGACTTTCCCCTATGCCCTAATGACCATCACGGAGCGCACATCGCACACCAATTCGCCCTGCCGACGCACTTTGACCTCCTTGACGACGAATTGCAGCGCACCGTTCCTCTTGTCGTAGATATCGGTGATCTCTCCGTCGAAGTCGAGGACATCACCCGAATACACCGGCTTGTGGTAGGTGAACGACTGTTCGCCATGCAGCATCTTCATCAGGTCGCAGCCCATGGTTTCGAGGTAATCGAAGGGATGCTCCTTGTCCATGTCCATGCAGAAGAAGAAGGTCGGCGGCGCCAGAACGCCTGGCAACCCGGCCTTGTGCGCGGCGGCTTCGTCAAAGTAGATGGGGTTGGTTTCTCCCGTCGCCTTGGCAAACCACTTCAATTGCCACGCCGTCAAATTGACGGAATGTGGCGGCACTTTCATGCCTATGTGTTTCTTGTCAATCAACATCCGATTCACTCCTTACCCACCCCGAACAACGGGGTGGGAACGCTCGTTGGCGACTCGATCAGAGAACTTCGATGGCAATCGCGGTGGCTTCGCCACCACCAGCGCAGAGGCCGGCGATGCCGCGCTTGAGCCCACGTGCCTTGAGGGCGTAGAGCAACGTCACCAGAATGCGCGAACCCGTGGCGCCGATCGGATGGCCAAGAGCGCAGGCACCGCCATTGACGTTGACCTTGTCGGCCGGCAGCTTGAGGTCACGCATCGACGCCATCGTGACCGCCGCAAAAGCCTCGTTGATTTCCCAGAGGTCGACATCCTCGGCCTGCCAGCCGAGCTTGGCAAGCAGCTTCTGGAAAGCGAACACCGGCGCCGTTGTAAACCACGACGGATCGTGGGCGAAGGTGGAATGTCCGACAATCCGCGCCAGTGGCGTGATACCGGCGCTCTTCGCATCAGATTCGCGCATCAGGACAAACGCCGCCGCCCCGTCGGAAATCGACGACGAGTTGGCCGGCGTCACGGCGCCGTCCTTCTTGAACACGGGCTTCAGTTTGGAGATTTTCGACGCATCGCACTTCATCGGCGTTTCGTCGGAATCAAACACGACATCACCCTTGCGCGTGCTGACGGTAACCGGCGCGATTTCGTCCTTGAACACCCCGGCGGCGACGGAGTTCTGGGCACGCGTTACCGACTCAACGGCGTAGGCGTCCATCTCTTCGCGCGAAAAAGCGTACTTGTCAACGCATAGCTCGGCAAACACGCCCATCGGCTTGCCTTGCTCATACGCATCCTCAAGACCATCAAGGAACATATGGTCATGCAGCACGCCATTACCCAAGCGATAGCCCGTGCGAGCGGTGGTCAGCACATGCGGCGCATTGGTCATCGACTCCATGCCGCCAGCGATGGCGATGTTGATCGAACCGGCCAGCAGTTCGTCATGCGCGATCATCACCGTCTTCTGCGCTGAGCTACACATCTTGGTCAGCGTCGTGCACGGCACCGATTTCGGCAGCCCGGCTCCCAACACCGCCTGGCGGGCAGGGGCCTGGCGCAGGCCGGCCATCAGGCAGCAGCCCATCAGGGCTTCGTCGATATCCTCACCCTTGACACCCGCCTGTTCAACAGCGGCCTTGATCGCCACGGCGCCGAGCTGCGGCGCCGTCACACCCGCGAACTGGCCCTGGAAGGCGCCGACCGGCGTCCGCTTGGCACCGACGATAACAACGGATTCACTCATACCACACTCCTTTATTCCAACGGATACTGCGAGATTGAAGTTTTCGGCTTGCCGCGAATTACTTCGGCGCCATCCGGATCGAACCATCGAGGCGAATGACCTCGCCGTTCAGATAGCCGTTTTCGCAAATGTGCTGGACCAGCGCAGCATACTCGGCAGGCTTGCCGAGACGCGATGGGAACGGCACCATCTTGCCCAGGGAGTCCTGAGCCGCTTGCGGCAATCCCTTGAGCATCGGCGTCTCGAAGATGCCGGGAGCGATGGTCACGACGCGGATACCATGCGCCGCCAGTTCGCGCGCCACGGGCAGCGTCAAGCCGATGACCCCCGCCTTCGAAGAGGCATAGGCCGCCTGACCAATCTGACCATCGTAACCGGCGACCGACGCCGTATTGACGATGACGCCGCGCTCGCCACCCTCGTTCGGCTCGTTCTTGCTCATCGCCTCGGCCGCCAGGCGGATCATGTTGAAGGTGCCGACCAGGTTGATGCTGACAACACGCGCAAAGGTCGCCAGGTCATGCGGGCCATCACGGCCGAGCACTTTCTTGGGCGGTGCGACACCCGCGCAGTTGACCAGTCCGTGCAGAGCGCCGAATTCACTGACCGCCAGGTCGATGGCAGCACGTGCGCTCGCTTCATCGGTCACGTCGGTCTTGGCAAAGCGCGCGTTCGCACCCAGCTGCGCGGCCTGCGCCTCGCCGGCACCGGCGTCGACGTCGACAATGACCACCTTGCCGCCACCATTTACGATGTTGCTCGCCGTGGCTGCTCCCAATCCGGAGCCTGCTCCCGTCACCACAAACACACTACCGTTGATTTGCATTTTAACCCCCAAAAAAATATCGCGACATCACGCGATGCCGCGCTACTGGTCTGTGCCGACGGCGATCATCATGGACCTGCATCGTCACAGGAAAATCCGACCCTCTCACTACGCTGCGAAGGTCCTCTTGGCAAGACGGACACTGGTACCAGGTGGCACCGGAAGATGCTGCACCGCAAGAATCCGGGCAGATCGGACCCGCCGACTCCGTCGCATCTGCCCCGCCCAAGTTTGCCTGGTTGGCGGCGGCGAGCAACCTCGCCATTGTCGAACGCAGAGCGCTACCGAGTCAAGCATCGGGCGTAGCGCCTGCGCTCAGGCCGCCGCACGCGATCGGCTCGACGGGGAGCTTGCGGACCATCCGGTGCTGCTTCACGGCATTCGAGCGGCCCAAGACGACGCGGAGTTGACCTGGATCAGCCCCTCGCTCGGGGGATGCTTTAGAGTGCGGCGTACTCGGTCGCTTCGGCGTGCCGGGCTGAAGATTGTTTCAGCGCACAACGGAGAACAACCATGGTTCAGACCCCTGAAGAAACGTCGGCCACCGCCACTGCAGTCGCCGACTCATCGATCACTGCTGACGCAGCGAAGCCGCGCACCCGAACCAGCGCACCGCGCAAGAAGTCAGCCGCCAAACCCCAGACGCCCACGGCCCCGCGACCGGACGCGCCCACGCCGGCAAGCTCGGCGCCGGAGACGGCGCCGAGCAGCGTAGCGTCGCCACACGGTGGGTATTCGCGCCGACTCAGCGACCGCCATCTGCTCGACTCGGATGCGCTCGAAAACATCGACCGCATGACGAACATCGCGCTGGGCCAGTTGAGCGGCGGCGTTTCGCCCGCATCGCTGGCGATGGCCTATCTTGACTGGATGGTGCACCTCTCGGCATCGCCCGGAAAACAGTTTCAGCTCGGCGCCAAGGCGGCCCGCAAGGCGCTGCGCCTGGGATCCTACGCGCTGACCTCGGCGGTCACGGGCAACGCCGAACCCTGTATCAAGCCGCTGCCCGGCGACCATCGGTTCGACCATCCAGGATGGCAGCGTTTCCCCTACAACGTGATCTACCAAGGCTTCCTGCTCAATCAGCAATGGTGGCACAACGCGACCACCGGCGTGCGCGGCATCTCCAAGCACAGCGAGGCTGCCGTCTGGTTCACGGCCAAGCAGATCCTCGACATGATGTCGCCAGTGAATGTACCGGCGATGAATCCCGAGATCGTCGAGGCGACGGTCAAGGAACGGGGCGCCAATCTGGCGCGCGGGGCGGAGTTCTACGGCGAGGACGTCCGCCGCTCCTTGCGCGACGAGAAACCCGCCGGCATCGAGGCTTTCCGGGTAGGGGAAAACCTCGCCATCACCCCGGGCAAGGTGGTTTTCCGGAACCACCTGATCGAACTGATCCAGTACTCACCGAGCACCGACACGGTCCAGCGCGAACCGGTTCTGATGCAATCCGCCTGGATGATGAAGTATTACATCCTCGATCTGTCCCCCCACAATTCGCTGGTCAAGTACCTCGTCGACCGGGGTCATACGGTATTCATGATCTCGTGGCTCAACCCGGGGCCCGAACACCGCAATCTCGGCATGGAGGATTACCGCAAGTCGGGAACGATGGCCGCGATCGACGCCATTTCCGAGATCCTGCCGCAACGCAAGATACACACCGTTGGCTATTGCCTCGGCGGCATCCTGCTGACCATTGCCGCGGCGGCGATGGCTCGCGACGGTGACGACCGTCTGGCGAGCGTCACCCTGTTCACGACGATGACCGACTTCACCGACGTCGGCGAAATCAACGTCTTCATGGACGCCAGTGAAGTCACCCTGCTCGAGGACATGATGTGGCAGAAGGGCTATCTTGGCCACAAGCAGGTGTCCGGGGGCTTTCAGCTGCTCAAGTCTGCAGACCTGATCTGGTCGAAGATGGTTCGCGAGTATTACCTCGGACATCGCGAACCGATGTTCGACCTGATGGCCTGGAATGCCGACGGAACGCGCATGCCCTATCGCCAGCACTCCGAAGTCCTGCGCCGACTGTACGTGGACAACGAACTCTTCCAGGGCAAATACATGGTCGGCGGACGTGCAGTTTCGATCAGCAACATCCATTGCCCGATGTTCGCCGTCGCCGCCGTGGCCGACCACGTCGCTCCGTGGCGCTCGGTCTACAAGCTGCACCTGCAGAGCGATTCGGCCGAGCTGACCTTCGCCCTGACCAGCGGCGGGCACAACGTCGGCATCGTCAATGAACCGGGCCACCCGCGCCGGTCCTTCCAGCTCAGCGTCTGCCGCGAAGGCGAGCGCTTCCTCGATGCCGAAACCTGGAAGGAACGGACACCGAAATTCGAGGGCTCCTGGTGGCCGGTCTGGCAGGAATGGCTGGTGCGGCATTCCTCGGGCGGCGAAGCCGCGCCACCGATGGGTGCGCCGGAGAAAGGCTACACGGCCCTCTGCGACGCCCCGGGCACCTACATCTTTCAGCAGTAGCGGCTGGAGTCGGCCGCCCCGTCGGCGGCAGGACCCGGCGCCCGGATCCTGCGCGTGTGGGCAGAACGAGCAGGTCGACCGTCGGCGAGGGAAATGCTCCTGGCGTCGATCGCTACCGGGGCATTCTCGAAAGCGATGGCGGTAGCTTCTATGTCCTGGGGATGGGCGACGGACGCTGGTAAGCGTCGCGCATCTCCCGCTTGAGCGTCTTGCCGGCGGCGTTGCGCGGGAAGTCGTCCATGATCTGCACGGCGTGCACCCGCTGATAGCGGGCGCCAACGCGCTCGTTGATCCAGTCGCGCAAATCGTCGGCACTCACCGAGGCGTCGGCGTGCAGAACCACCGCCGCGACGGGGGTCTCGCCCCACTTCTCATGCGCGACACCGAAGACGGCAACCTCGCGGACCGCCGGATGACGTGCGGCGACCTCTTCGACGTCCCTGGGGTAGATCTTGACTCCGCCGCTGTCGATCATGTCTTTCTTCCGATCGACCAGATACAGGTAGCCCTCGTCGTCGGCATACCCCAGGTCGCCGGTAAACAGCCAGCCGTCGCGAATCGCCTGCTCGGTCAGGTCGGGCCGACCGTGATAACCGAGCATCAGCGAAGGACCGCGGCCAACGATCTCGCCAACCTCGCCAGCCGGCGCATCGCTGCCATCGTCGCGCACGATGCGCATCGCGTAGAAGCAGGGTGGCGACCCGACCGAACCGGCCTTGCGCAACGACTGCGTCTTGTCGAGAATCGTCCAGAATCCTTCGGTAAGCCCGTAGAGCTCGTAAAACCGGTCAGGCAAGACGCGATTGAGCAGGTCCTTCTGCTCCTGATGAAGCGGCGCTCCCAGCGACAGGATCATCTCCAGCGAAGAGAGCTTCTCCGGGGAGAAGTTCGGCGAATGGAGCAAGGCGATGATCTGTGCCGGCACCATCATGGTGTGCGTGACCCGCTCGCGGCAAATGATGTCGATCGCCTCGTCGGGGTCGAACTGACGCTGCAGGATGTAGCGCGCGCCCAGATAGAAGCAGGGCATCAAGGTGACGAAAGCACCATTGAAAACGATTGCACCAGTATGCAGAACGACCGACTCCGGGTGCATCCGCCACGCCGAGGCAAACAGCGTACAGTACACGGCGCGCACGAAATGACTGTGCATGATCCCCTTCGGCAAGCCGGTCGTGCCGCTCGTGTACATGATGTTGAACAGGTCATCCTGGCCCACGCTGACGCGGTCGACAGGTCCCTCGGAACACGCGCCGAGCAGCGCCGCGTAGTCGGGGTAGTCGGCAGCCGGAGCGTCGATCATCAGCACGCGGTCCGCCGGCAACCCGGGAAGTTGATCACGAACCGCATCGATCAGCGGCGCCATCGAGGTTTGCGTGATCAGGCACACCGCACCCGAATCGCGCAACAGGCTGGCCAGGCCGGAAGCCATCAGCAGCGGACTCAACGGCACCAGGACAGCGCCGATCGCGGGAACGGCCCAGTAGATCTCGAGCAATTCCCGGCAGTTCGCAAGAATCGTTGCCACGCGATCGCCCTTGCGCACACCGAGCCGGCTCAGCAAATGCGCGCACTGGCTGACGCGGGCGCCGAACTGGCGCCAGGTCAGGCGCTCGTGCTCGAAGACGACGGCTATCTGATTCGGTCGAAACTGGGCGTGATGCTCGATCAGGTTCGCAAGTTGCAGCATGTCTTCCCCCATCCACGGTTCCCGCAGCGTGCTCGCAGCACGCGCCAACGACAGCCGATCGGCACGCCAGCACGCCTATCGCAGCGCAACAAACCCGCAGTATACCGTCCCTTGGGCTGGCCCGGGGCGAGACCACTGGCCAGCGCTCGACGAGGCCTTGCCAGGGTCGGCGCGACCCAGCCTGAAGAACCATTCAATGAGCAATTAAGGAGAGCTCCAGCGACCCGACAAATATTCCTTCGACGAACGGCAAAGCGGGGTGAACAAATCCCACACAGAGGAGTAGAATGAATTGTGCGGTGCGGAATGTCGCACCTTCGAGGGATAGTCGCCGGTTCGCTCCCGCATTCGTCGGGAAGGCTCGGGAAACCGGATGGCGCCGGCCTCACGGAACACGGGTTGTGGCGCGCGGCTTGTTCGGAACGGATCACGAGATGGGTTCAGGCATGCACCTGCGGCGAATGGCACGACCTGCCGGTAGCGAGCACAGTGGGTTCCCGCGGGGCGCTGCGGTTCGCGACACGCTCCCGTGGGCCTGTCGGTCCCGTACGCGTACATGGCTCCCGGGACGAACCGGCAAGGCGCTTGGGCAGCGCGATAGGCTGGCTGAGTCGCGGCCGTGGTTTCGCCCGCCGGAGTCTGGTGCATAGCCCTTCAAAGGTAATCGTGGGTCGCTCGCTGCGGGCTGGCCCGTTTTGACTGACGTTGATTTGTTGGAGGTTGGAAAAATGTTTTCACTGCTAAAAGAGATGCCCGATTTCACAACCAGCTGGATGCGCTACACGATGGCGATGATGCGCTCGTCCAACCGCGAAATGAGCGAGTTCAATGAGAACCTCTACATTGCCGCGCAAATCGCGATGACCGCCGCGCGCGACAATCCGCTCAGCGTGATGGAAGCCTTCCAGGTCATGGAGCATAACGTCGGCATGGCCCGCAAGGGGCTAGCTGGCACGCAGAGCAAGATGGCCGACTACGCCTTCGACCAGATTGAAGAGGCCACGCGCGCGTTGCTGAACACGGTCCTGAAGACCGATGGCGAGAAGCTGGGCGGCTACATGAAGCGCGAAGCCGAAATCATGGAAGCTGTGTCGAACTTTCACGAGCAGATCGAGGCGATCGGCGAGGAGTTCGGTTTCCATTTCAATACCCCCGCCTACAAGCTGGTCCACGAAACCGACTCCTTCGAGCTCTACCAGGTCCTGCCGATCAAGGAAGGCGTCAAGGTCAACCCGCACCTCAAGCCGATCATTCTCGTCCCGCCGTACATGCTTGGTGTGCACATCCTCGCCTTCCTGCCTTACGAGAACAAGAGTTACAGCCACTCCTTCGCCAACGAGGGCATTCCCACCTACGTGCGCGTCGTCAAAGACATCATGACCAATGAGAAGGTCCAGACGATGACGCCGGAAGACGACTGCGAACAGACGCGCCAGCTCTGCGCCAAGGTCATGGAACTCAACGACGGCAAGAAGGTAACCCTGAACGGGACCTGCCAGGGCGGCTACATCTCGCTGATGAACATTCTTTCGGGCAAGCTGAAGGATGTCTGCGATGCCCTGATCACCAACGTGACGCCGGTTGACGGGACCTACAGTGACGCCATCAGCGGCATGCCGACGATGCACCACGACTTCATCACCACCACGCTACCGAGCGGCAACAAGGTCGCCAACGGCTACCTGCTGAGCCTCGGCATGCGCTTCGTCGCCATCGACCGCGAAACGCCGCTGGTCAAGGTGCTCGATCAGGCGTCGCTGCAACGGGCCACCGACATGAATCCGGGCAAGACGCCGGCAGCGCTGTTCCGCTGGCTGCTCAAGGAACGTGTCCATCTGCCGCTGGCCGTCGCCAACATGAGTTCGCACACCTTCCAGGATCCGATCGCCGACGACGGCAGCCTGCCGGTGAAGCTTTTCGACAAGCCGCTCAACATCAAGAGCCTGATCGATCTGAAAGTGCCGTGGTACCAGAACTACGCGATCAAGGACGACCTCGTCACGCCTCCGTGCGCTACCGCCGGCAACAAGTTCCTCGAAGGTTGGGATGGCCTCGAGTCGGTCGCCTTCTTCGGTGGTCACGTGGCCATCCTGACCAGCCCCTACGGCAAGAAGGCTCCCGTCACCGGTTCCTTCACCGACGCCAACGGCAAGGCTTCGCGCGGACCAGTGAAGTTCCAGATCGACATTTCGAAGTAAGCGCGATCGGCATGCGGCGTCAAGCAGGAGCCGGAGACGCCCTGCCGCCAACGCCCACATCGTAGTCGACAGCAAGCGACGCGCCGGCTGGACGCCATCTGTTCAGGCCGGCGCTTCCTCGTCATAATGGCCCGGGCCGCCTGCGCACGCAGCGACTCATGGCCGCAACGCCAGGAAGCTTCCCTGCTCGGGGGCAGCTCGCATCCATCTACATTTCAGTACGGAGATTTTCCTCATGACTTACCTCAACATCACCGCCGAAGTGCGCGGCAAGGTCGGCCTGATCACCCTCAACCGGCCAAAGCAGCTCAATGCCCTGAACGACGACCTGATGAATGAAATGGGTTGCGCACTCGCCGGCTTCGAGGCCGACGAGAACATCGGTGCAATCGTCATCACCGGATCCGACAAGGCCTTCGCCGCCGGCGCCGACATCACGGTGATGCAGTCACTGACCTACATGGAGGCTTACAAGGGCGACTTCATCACGCGCAACTGGGAAGGCGTCAAGAACTGCCGCAAACCGGTGATTGCGGCGGTGGCCGGTTACGCCCTCGGCGGCGGCTGCGAACTGGCGATGATGTGCGACATCATCCTGGCCGCCGACAATGCGCAGTTTGGCCAACCCGAAGTCCGCCTGGGCATCCTGCCCGGTGCCGGTGGCACCCAGCGCCTGCCGCGCGCCATCTCCAAGGCCAAGGCGATGGAAATGTGCCTCGCCTCGCGCAACATCGACGCTCAGGAAGCCGAGCGCGCCGGCCTCGTTTCGCGCGTCGTGCCGGCCGACAAACTGCTCGAAGAGGCGATGTCCACAGCCACCCGCATTGCCAGCTTCTCGCTGCCGGTGGTGATGATGATCAAGGAATGCATCAACCGGTCCTACGAGAGCTCGCTGTCCGAAGGTCTGCTGTTCGAGCGTCGCGCTTTCCACTCTGCCTTCGCCCTCGAGGACCAGAAGGAAGGCATGGCGGCTTTCGTCGAAAAGCGCAAAGCCTCCTTCACCAACCGCTGACCGCCGTTTCTGCCGCCCTCCCGCCTCGCCCGCCTGTGCGGCGGGATCCGGGAGGGTCGGCGAGCCCTCAGCAAGGCGCCAGATCGACGGCATTGTGAATGCTGATCTGATCCACCCATGCCTTGGCGTACACCGTGCTGTAAAGGTTCGAGTAGGCGGCCACTTCGAGCGTCAGCGTTACCGTACGGTCGGCGAAGCGCGATAGATCGATCGCTGGCGGGCGCAACCACTCGCTCTCCTGGTGGGCCATGCCGATGGCGGTGACTTCATCGACGACCACGCCATCGATGAGAACCCGGAAACTCGCACTGGTGTAATCGTTGACCGCCGCGCTGAGATCGAGTCGCCGCACATAGCTCAACTCCGGCCGCGCTCCCAGCTTGATCCGCCGCGACGTCGACTGCGCTCGCGGGCCGACGGCACCCCCCTCACCCGACGACACCTGCCCATGGAGCATCGAGCCTCCGCGGAAGGCGCGCGGGTCGTCGAGCAGCAGTTCCCAGCCGGCGCCTTGCCAGCCCGAGGTCTTCAGCGCTTCGGTGGGATCGCCGGAAGCCGACCGCGGAGCGATCCCTTTCAGCACGCCAGCCGCCTCGAGCGCCGTCGAAATGATTCCTGGGACGTCGATGCCCAGCGGCGCGTTGCTGGCCGCGCGGCGCGGCCTGTCGCCCTTGAGCAGGCCTGCCGCCTCCAGCGAAGCCGAAATGATGCCGTGCACATCGAGACCGAACGGTCGGCTGGCGGCCCCGCGCCGATCATCGGCCGCCGACTCGTGCGCCTGACGCGCGCCATCGCCGGGCTCCGGACGTGACACAGCAGCGTCCAGCGGCCGCGCGTCGCCGACCGTCTGCTCCGTCGACGCCGCGTGCGCGCCACCGGCAGTCGCTTCAGTCGCTGCCGCGGCAGCCGCGGCAGCCGCGGCAGTTCGCGCGCTCGCCGGCCGCCCGGCAAGCAAGCCCCAGAAATCAGCGATCCGGTGCGTCGATGAAATGCCAACAGCATTGAAGAAGGGCGCCGCCGTGCCGCACTGATGCGGCTCGGCGCCAGGGTCCAGGGCGGCGCCATGCGACATGCCGGTGATCGTGTAAGACTCGATCAACTCCTCGCCGTCAGGTCCCTGCCAGACGCGCCGCGGGTAGCCGGCGACCGTCATCTGCATCGTCGGGTTGGCATCGAGACCGTGCACATCGGTCCATTGCTTGATGATCTCTTCGGCATTAACCGGTTTCACCGCCGTATCCGCATCGCCATGCCACACCGAGAGCTTTGGCCACGGTCCCTGATGTGACGATGCTGCCCTGACCAGGTCGCCCCATTCGCGCCCGGACCGGCAACGTCCCTGGAAGATGCTTTCCAAACCCTCCTGCAGACCCTTGGCCGTGCGGTAGGGAACGCCGGCAAGTACCGCGCCGCCGGCGAACACCTCCGGATAGGTGGCCAGCAGCACCGTCGTCATCGCCCCCCCTGACGACGTCCCGTTGACGAAGACGCGGCGGCGATCGATGCCATGGTCAATCGCCATGCGGTCGACCATCTGCGTGATCGACAGCGGCTCGCCACGTTCGCGCTCGTTGTCTTCGGGCTTGAACCAGTTGAAGCAGCGCAGGGGATTGTTGTTCCATTGTTGCTGCGGAAACAGGAGCGCGAAGCCGTGACGATCGGCCAGGGTCGACCAGCCCGCGCCCTTGTTGTACGAACCGGCGCTCTGCGTGCAGCCATGCAGGACGACGACCAGCGGCGCGTTGGCCGGCAGGTCATCCGGCACGTACGCATACATCCGCAATTCACCGGGGTTGGAACCAAAAGCGGTGACCTCGACCAAGCGGTGCTCCTGCGCGTCCACCTGATCCGACCAGGCCTTCACCGCGGTCAGCGTCGACAGGAGTTTCTCCCAGCGGCTGCCGTGTGGTGTCTTGGCGGCGAGTTTGGCCATTTTGGCGATAGCGGCCACTTGGTGGCCCAGTTTATTCAGCATTGGAGTACTCCTGTCGTCTGACAAGGTGGTAAGCAGACCGATCTCGATGAACTTTCGGACCGGCAGAAAAACGGTGTGGAACAAGCCTGGATCGACCAGCCCACCTCGTTGCGGATCAAGCCAGGCCGGCGGCGCAGCGCCCGCCGCCAGGCCATAGGTGTGACTGAACACCGCTCGACGGCCCTGCCACCAAGCGCTGAACTGCAGCGAGGCCACAGGACAGCCGCGGTTGATCCAGACACCGAACAGTTCGCTGGCGACCAGCGCCCGCGTTTCGTCGGCGCAGGCAAGCTCCAGCAGGTTGGCCAAGGCCTCGCCGAAGGCCAGGCCGTCGAGGCGGATGGTGGGCGCAAGCTGTGGTTCGGCATCCGGCCCGACGATCGCTGGACCAAAGATCACGCGCGGGGTATTACCCCCCGCTGCTACCGCAACCGGTTGCAGATCGCTATAGCAGCGTATCGCCTCGACGGTCTGTGCCTGCTGCGGCGCCGCCATCGCCCCGATCAGCAACTGCGCCGCGTACTGCGGCGTCGCCGGCGGCGAACCACGCCCACGGGGGCCGGGTGCCACCAATCCCTCGGTGACCATCAGCGTGACCCGGAAACGCAGGTCGCGGCGTGACTCACCGAGGACGTCGGCGAGTCGTTCACTGAATTCATAGCGTGCAAGTCGATTTCCCATACAGCAACGATAGCACGCCAATCTGAGAGTTGCACGCTTTTTTTAGTAAGTGACAGTTAATAACTTTCCAAGACTGCGGGTGGCTGCCGAGCACCCTGGACAAGCTCGTTTTGACGCCATTCGGGTGCGCGGCGCGGCACACGACGGCGTCCGGCAGACGGAGCTTGACGAGTCGCTGAACGCCGGAGATACTTGGGCTGAAGCGGTCGTATTTGCGCCCGTTCTCCTCTCGCTGCTGGACCCTCTCGATCAACCGAATCTGGACAAGTAAATCATGAGTACACAAATCAAAGCGGGCGTCGCCACTGGCGACCAGTTGCAGGCCATCTTCGATCTGGCCAAGGAAAAGCAGTTCGCGCTGCCTGCCGTCAACGTCATCAATACCAGCACGGTAAACGCCGTCATCGAGACCGCCAAGGAACTGAATGCGCCGGCGATCATCCAGTTCTCCAACGGTGGCGCACAGTTCTTCGCCGGCAAGGGCCTGGACAACGCGAGCCAGCGCGCCTGTGTTGCCGGCGCCGTCTCCGGTGCCAACCACATTCATCTGCTGGCCGAACTCTACGGCGCCACCGTCGTCATGCATACCGACCACGCGGCCAAGAAGCTGTTGCCGTGGATCGACGGCCTGCTCGACGCCGGCGAGCAATACTTCAAGACCCACGGCAAGCCTCTCTACAGTTCGCACATGCTCGACCTGTCGGAAGAGCCGATTCAGGAAAATATCGAGATCTGCAAACGCTACCTCGAGCGCATGAGCAAGATGGGCATGACGCTCGAAATCGAGCTGGGCGTCACCGGCGGCGAGGAAGACGGCGTCGACAACTCCGGCGTCGATAGCTCCAAGCTCTACACCCAACCGGAAGACGTGGCACTCGCTTACGAAGAACTCTCCAAAGTCAGCGACCGCTTCACCATCGCCGCCGCCTTCGGTAACGTGCATGGCGTCTACAAGCCGGGCAACGTCAAGCTGCAGCCGATCATCCTGAAGAATTCGCAGGACTACGTGCAGAAGAAGTTCGCCACCAAGGATCGCCCGGTCAACTTCGTTTTCCACGGCGGCTCGGGATCGACACTCGAGGAAATCCGCGAAGCGATCGGCTACGGCGTCGTCAAGATGAATATCGACACCGACCTGCAGTGGGCTTTCTGGGATGGCGTGATGGGCTTCTACAAGAAGAACGAAGGCTATCTCCAGGGCCAGATCGGCAATCCGGAGGGCGACGACAAGCCGAACAAGAAGTACTACGATCCGCGCGCCTGGTTGCGCAAGGGTGAAGATGCTTTCCGGGCCAGACTCAAACAGGCCTTTGCCGATCTGAACAACGTTGGGACGCTCGGCTGACAGACCGTTTGTCGAAGGCATGACAACGGGCCGGCCCAGGTCTGGGCCGGCCCGTTTTTTTGTCCGCAGATGACCCTTCAGCGAAGCGTTGACCCGGCCGGCCGGGCCACGGATACTTCGCGCTCGCGGCCCGGCGGAGTACCTGGGCACCTACCGGACCACCAACGCAAGCCTGCCTGTTTCCCACCTTCCACTACTTCCACACCGAGGAGCAAACCATGAGCACCCTGGCAGAACAGTTACGCAACACCGAAGCACACAAGTCGATCTTCGAGTCAGCCGTGCGCCAGAATCCCCTCCCCGTCTGCGCGGCGTTCGGCTCATCCGACCACCCGCAGCCGGTCAGCTTCCGCAGCAGCGACCGCGTCCTGGGCACCAAGGACAGTGACAACGTGCGTGCGCAGTTTCCGCAGACCGTCAGCGCATCGGGCAACATCGTCCTCGCCTCCGCCGGTCCCAGCACCGCCAAGGTCCAGGGCAAGCGCGTCGCCGTCCTGTTCTCGGGTGGCCCAGCCGCCGGTGGCCACAACGTCGTTTGCGGTCTCAAGCGCGTGCTCGGCGCCGGCAATACGCTCTTCGGCGTCAAGGCGGGACCCAAGGGCCTGCTCAAGGGATCACTGTTCGAAATCACCGACGCCAATGTTGACTTCATCCTCAACACCGGTGGCTTCGATTTCCTCGGCTCGGACCGCACCAAGATCAAGAGCGACGAGCAATTCGCGCAGGTTCGCGAAACCTGCATCAAACACAAGCTCGACGCGATCGTCATCGTCGGTGGTGACGACTCCAATACCAATGCGGCCGTCCTCGCCGAGTCCTTGTTCAGCGGCGTCAAGGCCGATGGTTCCGGCGTGCAGGTGATCGGCGTGCCGAAGACGATCGACGGCGACCTGCAGATCGGCGACCTGCTGGCGATCTCCTTCGGTTTCGACACCGCTACGCGCATCTACAGCGAAATGGTCGGCAACATCCTGCAGGACACCAGTTCGTCGCTCAAGTACTGGCACTTCGTCAAGCTGATGGGCCGTTCCGCTTCGCACGTCGCTCTCGAGGTGGCGCTGCAGACCAAGCCGGCAATCACCCTGATCTCCGAGGAGGTAGCGACGAAGAAGATGTCTCTGGCCAGCATCATCGATCACATCGCGCAGGTGATCGTCGAACGGTCGCACAAGGGGATGAACTACGGCGTCCTGCTCGCACCCGAAGGTCTTATCGAGTTCATCCCGGAGATGAACGCGATGATCGCCGAACTCAATGACGTCCTCGCGCATCACGCCAGCGAGTTCGCCGCTCTCGCCGACGACGCCAAAGCAGCCTTCATCGGCAGCAAGTTGAACCCTGACAACGCGAGCCTGCTGGCCTCGCTGCCCGATTACATCGTCAAGATGCTGCTTGCCGAGCGCGATTCGCACGGCAACCTGCAGGTGTCGCTGATCCCGACCGAGCAGTTGCTGATCGACATGGCCAAGAGCCGCGTCAAGGAAATCGATCCCGCCGTTCCTTTTGCCGCCCACAACCACTTCCTCGGTTACGAAGGTCGTTGCGGAGCGCCGACGCTGTTCGACGCCGCCTACACCTACAACCTCGGCCTGACTGCCGGATCGCTGATTCTCGACGGCCGCACCGGCTACATGGCGACGATCACCGATCTGACCAGCGGCGGCACGCCGAAGGCGATCCCGCTGGCCGGCCTGCTCAACATCGAACGCCGCCACGGCAAGGACGAATTCGTCATCGAGAAGGCGCTCGTCCGGATGGACTCCCCGGCCATGCAGTACTTCGCGGCCCGCCGCGACGACTGGGCCGGCAATGACCTGTTCGCGTCGCCCGGCCCACGCTCAGTTCTGGGGGCCGACGACTCATCAGCTACCGATCAGCGTCGCCTTGAACTCCGCGGCGGATTCGCTGATGTTCGAGATCGGCTGAGCGCCAGGCTGCATCGCGTCGCCAGTGGCCATCGGCAACGATGGCCACTGGCCTTTTTCCGGCGGCACTCGGGCTTTCGGGCCGCGGCTTTCGCCACCGCTTCGAGAACCCGACGGGTCTTGTCATCCGGCCTGAACCACGCGGTAGAGGCCTGCGGCTCCATGGTCGCGTGCTTGAGTTCAGGGCCTCGTTGGCGCGCCACCAACGGGCGACGAACTGATCTCCGAGGACACCGGGTTGGCGCTTTGGCCAGCGCGCCAGGCAATCGACGTGATCTCCGGCGGTGCCGTGCCGTTCGCTGCCTGCTTCGTCCCGCGACGGTTGCCTCAGGACGAGGGCCAGATCGGTTTCGTCGCCCGTGACTCGCGCTACATCACCGCAGGCTACCCGACAGCCTGGCGTTCTACGCCACTGCGGCACGCCCGAGCGGCGTAGCCAGTCCAGCGCTGGATGCCTACGTGGTTCTTGTCAGCGCGGTTTCGCGCGCGACAACCGACTCGCGGTGGCACTCGCCATCGCGTCCATGAGCGTCGCGCGCCTCAAGGCGCTGTCCCGCGAAGGCGATTGACCCGGCGCCGGCCGGCGCTCGTGCTGGTCAGGACGGAATGGCCGTCCGCGTGCGTCGCTGATACGCAAAAGCACCTGCCATTGCGCACGGAATGATGATCGCGTAGGCGACCAGCTCATACCACTGTGGCGACAGCGCCCGCGGACTGTTCAGGAACGGGCCTAGATAGGTGACAAGGTAGATCATGGCTCCGGCGATGGCGTGTTTCATCGGCTGGCGACCGGCCACGGAGGCTGCAACGTAGCCGCAAAGCCAGTTGCCGATGGCGCCGGCGATCAATCCGGGAATCACGTACTCGAGTGCGTGAGGTGGCGCCTGCTGTAATTGTGGCGCCGCATCGCCGCGCGAGAAGATCGATCCCAAGAGCGGGAGAAGCGGCGCCGACCATGTGTTCAGGAAAAATGGCGCACCTTGCGCGCAGCACGCGCCAATGAACGCCGCCTTGAGCGAGATGCGCGCAGGGGCGCGATCGGCGACCGCAGACGCCGGTGGCTGGTATGGGTCTTGTGTCATCTCTTGCATGCGCGGGCAACAATCGTAGATTTCCTGGCGCCAACGGGCGAACGTCCGCCCGCCGATGGCGGTCTTTCCGAGTTGCCGGGCGGTCGTGATCACGGCCGCTTGATGTCCCGTCCAGCACGGCCTCAAGACCTCCGCACGCCTTGAAAACGTGCGGTGCCCGAACGTGCTCAGAGCCACCTCTCGATCAGTCGAGTAAAGGGCTACCTAGAATCGCTGAATTGTACCCGTATCCCCCGCCGAGATCCGGAAAGGTGAGCTGCCGAACTGGTGAGCGAGTTCGCCGCCGAGCACGGCGGAAGTCCTCAGAAAATCACGGCGGGACGGCGCCGTTCGCGTGGCAATCCTCCTCAAGCTGGGCCGGCGGCCTTGCCGGCCGCCCGACGACGATCAGCGGCGCGCCACGTTGGCCGCGACAGCGAGCAGATCACCGGGTCGATCGATATCGCGAATGACTCCCAAGTCGTCGACCTCGATCAGCGTCAGCGATCGCGCGGGATCCTCGATGATTCGCCTGCCGCCCGCCTCCCCATGCAGACTGGCGAGCGCCGCGAAACAGCCCCTGGAAAACCCCACCGGATGGCCGCGCCGACCACGGCAGGCGGGCGCGGCAATTTCGGCACCGTTCCGCAAGGCCCCGAGCACGCTCTGCACGGTCGAAGCCCCGACAAAGGGCATGTCGGCGAGCGCCACCAGCCAGCCCGCCGCGGCCGGGGTAGCCCGCACAGCGCAGGCCAGGCTGCTGCCGATTCCCAGTTCGCACGCCGCATCGACGCGCACATCGACACCGATCTCGGTCAGCAGCCTGCACAACTTCGTCTGCCCGGCACGTAGAATGCTCATAGTGTGCGGACAGGCCGCAAGCAGGCGCCTGCCGGAAGCGAGCGCCATCGGCGTGCCGTCAGCCAGCGGGTGCAACAGCTTGTCGGCGCCGAAGCGCGTCGACCGCCCGCCGGCGAGCAGGATGCCGACGATCCCGGCATCGGCTCCCGGCATTTAGAAGCTCTCCTGGCAGGCGCCGGCAACCTCGTTCGCGGCTGACGTGGAGTGGTCGCGCAGGCCATCCTGCGAAGCGTTCGCAAGCACGACGCCGTACTTCGCCGCGGTCATTTCGGCGAGAATCGACACGGCGATCTCGGCTGGCGTGCGGCTGCCGATCGGAATCCCGACGGGCCCGCGCAGGCGGGCAAGCTCGTCGGTGCCGAGACCAAAGTACTGGCGCAAGCGCTCCCGGCGCCGGGCGTTGTTGCTGCGCGAGCCGAGCGCGCCAACGTAGAAGGCCGGCGACTTCAGTGCTTCGAGCAGGGCCAGATCGTCAAGCTTCGGATCGTGCGTCAGGGCGACGACGGCCAGATGCGCGTCGGGAGGCATCGCCTGGACGACATCGTCGGGCATGCCGTCGGCCAGCCCGGCACCCGCCACACGCCATTCCCGGCGATACTCCTGGCGCGGGTCGCAGATCGTCACCGCGTAGTCCAGCGCCTGCGCCATTTCGGCCAGATAGCGCGAAGTCTGACCGGCACCGATGATGAGCAGGCGCCAGGCGGGACCGTGCACGGTGCGCAGGAACCTGCCGTCCCAGCACATCGATTCGCCGCGTGTCGCGTCGGTCTGCCTTGCCTGGCCGGTCGTCAGATCCAGCGAGCGGACGACCACCCTGCCCTGCGCCAGCTTGGCCTCGAGTTCGGCGAGCGCGGCAACACCCGGATCGGGCTCGATGACCAGCTCCAGGGTTCCGCCGCAGGGGAGGCCGAAGCGCTGCGCTTCGTCGCGGGTTACCCCATAGACGCGCGTTGTCGGGCGATCGCCAGCCAGTTCGCCGGACTGCATGCGGCCGATCAGATCGTCCTCGATGCAGCCGCCGGAAACCGAGCCGCAGACCACGCCATCGCTGCGCAGGATCATCCAGGCACCGGCCGGGCGCGGTGCCGACCCCCAGGTGCGAGCGACGGTCACCAGCGCGAAACGCTGACCCGCAGCCGCCCATCGGCGTGCCGTCGCGAGCACCTGCCGATCGATGCTGTCCATGCTCAGGCGCGCAGGTCTTCAGCGCGGAACGGCAGGCGATCGGGATACTTGCCGGTCGCCGCGCCGATCGCGTTCGCCACCGCCGGCGCCAGAGGCGGAACGCCGGGCTCGCCGATGCCTGTCGGCCTGGCTGCCGACGAAACGATGTGCACCTCGACCCGTGGCATCTCGCCGATCCGGATCGGCGGATAGGTGTCGAAATTACCCTCGACGACGGCCCCCTCGCGCAAAGTGATCTCGCCATACAGCGCCGCTGACAGGGCAAAACCGACGGCACCTTCGACCTGCGAGCGGATGTTGTCCGGGTTGATCGCGATACCGCAATCGACGGCACAGGCGACGCGGTCGACCTTGAGCGTGCCGTCCGCAGCAACCGTAACCTCGGCGACCTGCGCCACGTAGGACTGGAAGGACTCATGGACGGCGACACCCCTGCCCCGCCGACTGCCCGGGCTGCCGACCGGCAAGGGCGTGCCCCAGCCGGACTTCTCGGCGACGAGCTGGAGAACACCGCGGTGGCGAGGATGCTCGGCCAGCAGTTCCAGGCGCCAGGCGACCGGATCCTTGCCTGCCGCTCTCGCCACCACATCCAGGAACACCTCGGTCGCATAGGCGGTGTGTGAGGAGCCGACCGAGCGCCACCAGAGCACCGGTACAGCAATGTCCTTCGGCGTATGCAGATCGACCAGCCGGTTGGCAATGGCGTAAGGCAGGTTGGCCGCGCCTTCGACCGAGACCGCATCGATGCCGTCCTTGACCATCATCGACTCGAAAGGCGAGCCGGCGAGGATGGACTGGCCGACGAGCCGGTGTCGCCAACCGCTGAGCCTGCCACCCGCGTCGAGGGCGGCTTCCAGGGCGTGGTGGAACAACGGTCGGTAGTAGCCGGCCCGCATGTCGTCCTCGCGCATCCAGACCAGCTTGACCGGCGCTTTGCCGCCAATCGCCTGGACGATGCGGGCGGTTTCGACGACATAGTCGGAATGGGTGTTGGCGCGCCGGCCGAAGCTGCCGCCGGCGTAGAGCATGTTGATCTTCACCTGCTCCGGCCTGAGGCCGAAGACTTCCGCCAGCCGGGACTGGTCGCCGGTATTGAGCTGCTCGCCGTTCCATACCTCGCAGCCCTGCTCGGTCAAGTGGATCACGCAGTTCATCGGCTCCATGGCCGCATGCGCGAGATAGGGAAAGTCGTAGGTCGCCTTGACGATATTTGCGGCATTCGCAAAGGCCTGCTCGGGATCGCCGGTGCGGTGGGCGACGAGGCCGGGCGACTTCGCCATCTCACGGTAGCGCGCGAGGATTTCGTCGCTGCCCAGCCGAAAAGCGCGCGTTTCGTCCCAATCGACGCTCAGCGCATCGCGTCCCTTCTTGGCACTCCAGGTGTCGCGCGCGAGCACCGCGACCCCCGAGGGAATCTGCACGACATCGACGACACCCTTGACGCGTCTGGCCGCCGTCGCATCGAATCGGCGCACCGTGGCGCCAAAACGCGGTGGATGCGCGACCACGGCGACGAGCATCCCGGGCAAGTGGATGTCCTGCGTGAACACCGCCTTGCCATTGGTCTTGTCGGCGCTGTCGCGGCGTGGCGCAGACCTGCCGATCAGGCGGAAATCCTTCGCTTCCTTGAGCGTGACGCTGGCCGGCACCGCTTCCGCGGCCGCCGCTGCGGCAAGTTCGCCGAAGCGCGCCTGCCTCTTCGACGCCGCATGGCTGACGACGCCGTCGCGGACGGTGATTTCCGCCGCCGGCACGCGCCAGCGCTTGGCCGCTGCGCTGACCAGCATGGCCCGGCCGCTGGCACCGGCCTGGCGCAGCTGATCCCAGGAATTGGCCATCGCCGTGCTGCCGCCGGTGCCCTGGTTGGGCCCCCAGAAGAGGTTGTTGTAGCGCTGCGCATCGGCGGGCGCGCCCTCGATATGTACCGTCTGCCAGTCGGCGTCGAGCTCTTCGGCGAGGATCGTCGCCAGTCCGGTATAGGTACCCTGCCCCATCTCGAGGTGCTTCGAGATGACCGTAACCGTGTTGTCGGGGGCGATGCGCAGGAAGGCATTGGGTGCGAACACCGGCGGCGCCGAGGCGGCTTGTCCGGCGACAGGCGCGGCGGCGGTCGCCGGCAGGCAGAAGCCGAGCGTCAGCCCGGCGGCCCCCTGCATGAAGCTGCGGCGGCTGGCGTTCTCAATCGTCGTGTTGAGCATGTCCGGGCTCCTAGGCAAGGGATTTGGCGGCCGCGTGGATGGCCGCCCGGATGCGCTGATAGGTCGCACAACGGCACAGGTTGGCCGCCATGGCATTGTCGATGTCGGCGTCGGTCGGCTTGCGGTTGCTGGCGAGCAGCGCCATCGCGCTCATGATCTGGCCGGACTGGCAGTAGCCGCACTGCACGACATCGAGCTTCCGCCAGGCGTCCTGGACGGCCCTGCCGACGCGCGACCGCTCGGCTCCCTCGATGGTCGTGACCTGTCGCCCGGCGACCGCCGATACCGGGGTCATGCAGGCGCGCACGGGAGCGCCATCGACATGCACGACGCAGGCGCCGCATAGCGCCTGACCGCAGGCGTACTTGGTTCCGGTCAACTCGAGGGTATCGCGGAGGACCCAGAGCAGCGGGGTATCCGGAGCAATGTCGACCTGGCGAAGCTGACCATTGACGGTGAACTGAATCATGACCTGACTCCTGTTAGAGAACGTCCCAGCCCTCGAACCACTCGCTCAGCGGGCGGGCTTCGCCGAAACTGGCGAGCTGCCGGTCGATCGCCTCGTGGTTGCCCCACACCACGTCCACCAGCATGCCGGCGGCGACGCGCGATTCGATGTCGTGACAGTAAAGTCCGAGCCTGCGCTGGACATAGAAGCCGTAGGTGCGGCAGGCCACCGGGCGCTGGGCATAGACCAGGCACGCGTTGGCGGACCGGTCGAGCAGCGGGCAGACGATGTGACGCGGCCGCTCGCCGTCAACGGCAGCCAGCCCCGCAATGTTACGGCTGACCTGTCGAAGACTCTCCGGCGACAGCGTCGCCAGACCTTCGCGCATCTGGTTCCATTCGGCCGGCGTCAGTTGCGGGACGTCGGCAAGCCGCCGACAGCAGCCGTCGCAGCCCTTGGCGCACGGCCACTCGGGGCGATCTTCGCGGATCGCCAGTACGCGTGCGTCGATGTCGGCGTGGAGCTGGGTCAGGGATAGAGCACTCATCCTTGCTGGCACGGATCAACAGGCATGTACGGGAGAGCTGGCGACGGCTTGCGGGCAACTGTGCGCGCCGCCGACCTGGATGCCGGCGACCCGCTTTCCTTCGCTGGCCGTTCCTCACAGCCGCGCCAGCGTTTCACGCATTCTCGCCCGTTGTTGGGCATCGGGCAAGCGGCCCTGGGCCGCCGCAAGATTGTCCTCGAGGTGGTGGACCTTGCCTGTGGCCGGGATGACACAGGTCACGGCAGGCTCGGCGAGGATGAACTTGAGGAAGAACTGGGCCCAGCTCACACAGTCGAACTCGGCCGCCCATTCGGGCAGCGGCTTGCCGCGTACCCGCCCGAACAACGAGGCCTTGGCGAAGGGCCGGTTGATGATGACGGCGATGCCCAGGTCCCGGGCCAGCGGCAGCATGCGCACTGCGGCGGCGGGTTCGGCCAGGCTGTAGTTGAGCTGCACGAAATCCGGCCGGGCCGCGCGCAGCACCGTTTCGAGTTCGTGATAGGCGCCTTCGTGATAGTGCGTGACCCCGTAATAGCGTAGGCGACCGTGCTGCTTCCACTCGCGCAGCGTCGGCAGCTGCACCTGCCAGTCGACCAGGTTGTGCACCTGCATCAGTTCCAGGCGTTGCGTGCGCAGCCGGCTGAACGAGGTTTCCATCTGCCGGATACCTTCGGCGCGCCCGTGAGTCCACACCTTCGTGGCGAGGAAAAGGCGGTCGCGCAAACGCAGCGTCGCCGCCAGATTGCCGACCACCGATTCCGCGTTCCCATACATCGGCGAGCTGTCCACCATCTGCCCGCCCAGCGCCACGAAGCGCGCGAGCACCTGCTCGAGATCCGTACTGGCGGGGTCGGCGACGTCGAAGCTGTCGTAGGTGCCCAGCCCGACGGCGGCGATCAACTCACCGGACGCCGGGATAGGCCGCCTGAGCGGGCCGCCGCCGGGAATTGCCGGGGCCGCGGCGAGCGCGCTACCGGCCAGGGCGAGCCCGCCTGCGGCAATCGTCTTCAGCGCAGCGCGCCGCCCGACGGCGGCCGAATCCTGGTTACCTGCCTTCATCACCTCTCCCTTTCATCGCTGCACCGGCGCCGCGGCCAGCGCATCTGGCGCCCTTGCCCCACCCTCGCCTGGCGGCAACGTCTCTGCCACCTGCTGCTGGTAACGCTGGCCGAGCCGCAGCCCCAGCCAGGCAAGCGCCAGGGCACCCGGAACTGCCGCCAGGGCGACTCCCGAAGTGCCCAGCCCGGCGGCCGCGTGCAACCAGCCGCCGAAGGCGTCGCCCGCGCGTGACACCACCGTGTCGAGGACGTTCTTGGCCTTGTAGCGCGGCTCGCGCGGGACGGCGGTGAACAGGGCCTCGCGCGCCGGGCGCAGCAGGCCATGGCCGCCGGCGCGCGAAATGACCTGGATGACCAGCACTGCCGTCAGCACCGGTATTGCCGCCAGCACCGCCAGAGGCACCACCAGCAGCAGAGGCACGGCCGCCAGCGTAATGCCGAGGCCCACCTTCTGCATGAGGCGACCGGCAACCATCGCCTGCAGGCCCAGCGCGAGCAGGTTCACCGCCAGGTCGATCAGCGCGAAGAGCTGCGTACGCGTCTCGGCGGCCAGCGCGGCTGCCTTGACCAGACGCGCCTGCTCGAAATAGACGAAGGTACCGACGACACTTTGCAGCACGATCACCAGGGCAATCATGGCCAGGTAGGGGGAAGCGGCGACCTCGGCCAACCCGGCGAGGACGTTGCCGCCCAGCGGTTGGCCCGCCTCGGGCGTGGCATGGCCGTCGGCGACCTGCAGGATGCACAGCAGCGACAACAGCAGCAATGCCGCCGAAACCAGCAGCAAGCCGTGCACGCCGACGGCGTGCACCGAGAAAGCCGTGATCGTCGGGCCGACCAGCGCGCCGGTGCTGCCGCCGGCGGCAATCATGCCGAACAGTCGCCGCGCCTGACCGTGCGAGAAGCTGTCGGCCATGGCGGTCCAGAACAGCGAGACGACGATCAGGTTGAAGACGCTGACCCAGACAAACAAGGCAAGTGCCGCCGCCGGCGAGGCGCCACCGGCGATCCACGCCTGAAAACCGCCCAGCACCAGCGCCGTGATAGCGAACACCGTCGCCAGCAGCGCGCGCCGTGGCAGCCGGGCAGCCGCCCAGCCATAAAGCGGAACGATGGCCAACATGCCGGCCAGCGTCAAGGTGAAGGCCCATTGCAGCCTGTCCGGCCCGATCTGGACGCCCATCTCCTCGCGCACCGGGCGCAGGATGTAATAGCCGGCAAGGAGCAGGAAGAACCCGGAAAACGCCCAGAACAGCAATCGCCCCTCGCCCGGGCGGCAGTCGACGACGCGCGCCAAACGCGCGGCCCACGCCGACGAAGCCATCAGCGGCTACCCGGCGTGGCCGGTCCGAGAACGATGTCGAAGCGTGCGAGCAGATCGCCCCCGTCGGCCGGCCGTACGAATGTCGCGAGCAGGGCGGCACGCGCCTGCGGGTCTCGCACACCCTGCAGCAACCCATCGCCGGCATTCTCCGCGGCGCCGGCGACGTACATCTGGGTAACCAGAGGTGCCTGGCCGGCAACCGTGATGGCGAAGTGAACGTGTGGCGCACGGCCGGGATAAGGAACCGGCTTGATGGTACGGAAGCGGTAGCCACCATCGACACCCGTCGTGAACCTTCCGTAGCCCTGGAAATCCGGATCCAGCGGGCGGTCACCACGATCGTCGGGGTGGTGATAGCGGCCGAAGGCGTCGCACTGCCAGATCTCCACCCGGGCTGCGCCCACCGGCTGGCCCGCCTCATCCAGGATGCGGCCATGCAGGTTGCAGATCTCGCCGCGCGCGATGCCCGTTCGCCCGGCGACGCTGACCAGATCATTGTCGTTGTCGAGCGGCAGCTGGCGTGGATAGAAAGGCCCCAATGCCTGCGACGGCGTGCGCAACAGCCCCGCCCAGGCAGGGAGAGCCAGCGAGAGCCCGGCGGCGGCACTGGCGAGCAGAATGCGGCGATTGGCTGAATGAGACATGCGGATCTCCATGGCGTCGGCTCTTCGACCGAGTCCGTCGTGCATAATTCCGTTGTCAGCCCCGCCAATCCATCACTGGCCTTCAACGCGGCGGATCAGGCCGCGCCCACGGCGTTTGGGGCGACGCATTGAAACTCCATCCTCGACGGTCTGTCGTGGCGTGGCAACCTCAGTATCGATGAGCAACGCTTCTCGCAGAATGTGGCTGTTCAGCTGGCGGCCGCCGGTGGCGGCGTGCTGCGCGGCGCCGACGACGCGAGTGGGGCCCTCATCTTGCAGCAGGTAGACCAGGTGGCCGGCTGGTTCAACCTGAATCGCTTTACCGGAATTTACAACACGGCGCCGGCGAATCACGTCTTCGACGGCTCATTCCTGAATTCGCCGAAGTCCATCGATCCGACCAACGGCGTCGGCACCACCAGTTACGCCGAAGTCCCGCATGGCCCGCAGCCCAATGGCGTCTTCCTGGCAACCGCCGTGTTTGGTTTCGATAGCGAGCCGCAACCCTTTTTCGGTCCGTCACCGGACTTGGCCAGCGAGACGTTCGCCGGTTTCAGGCGGCCGCATTGCGCGCGGTCAGTCGCCGCAGTGGAGCGCAGACGGCGAACGAATCGGCGAACCCAATCGCGAGCCAGCCAGGAGAAAGGGGCGCATCACGCTGTCGTCTCGGCGCCCGCTCGCCGACACGCCGGTTGACCTACCTGCGTGTGGAAGACACTCCCGCCGGCGCCGGGGTGTTCGGCGGCGGATAGCTCGCTGGCGATTGTGACGAGGAGGAAGGCGCCGGCGTATTGGCCGGCGGATAGGCGGACTGGGGCGCGCCAGGTGCTCGTGAGGGCGTCGGCGCCTGCCGATACACGGCCTGCCCCGGCAGTTGATTGCCGCGCGCGTACATGCACTGCATGTACGCGACATTGTAGCGTCGCTGCAGCTCGTAACTCGACAGGTAAGCGGTGTTCCCGCCGGCGGCGCTGCCGAAGAGCAATCCCGTGCCCGCTCCGATCGCGGCCCCCTGGCCTGCCTGCCCCGATGCGGAACCGATGATCGCACCCGCCGCCGCACCGATCACGGTCGCCACGGCCGCCGTGCCGGCCGCATTGTTGACCGCCTCCTGACCGGCCGGCGCCACCAATGACTGCGCGTATTGCCGGCACGCGATGTCGTCGTACTGGAAGAGGTCGAAGGATTTCTGTTGTCCCGGCAGGACCAGTACCGTCGGACCGGCGGGCACGCTCACGCACCCGGCCACGAGCAGTAGACTGGTGGCCACAAGCGGCAGCCACAAGATTCTCTTTTGCATGTCAGTTCCCGTCACGGTTCGGCGATCGGTTTATCGGGCCAGCTTGGGCCGCGTCCGCGAACCCGTGTTCGCCTGCGGTACGACCGGTAACCAGTCCTTGCTGCATTTCTGCACGTAGGGGTAGTAACCCGCCGGGTCGGTGCAATAGAACCAGAACGTCGGCGGCGGGCTGGAACTGTCCTGTACAGCAGGCTGACTCACGTTGCTTTGGGTGGGCGGCGTGACCACGTCGACCTCCCGTTCAACGACGACCACAGGATCGGTCACCACGTAGCTGGCGTAGGGGGCGTAGCCATAGCCGTACGGATAGCTGTAGGCATAAGGCACGCCACCCCAATAGGCCGGTCCGCCAACATAGACGCCGACGCCGGGACCCCAGTAACGACCTCCCCAGCCACCGTAATAGCCACGGCCACCATAGTAGGCGCCGCCATGCCAGCCACCGCCGGGGCCGCCGCGGTACCAGCCGCCCCCATAGGCGTGGGCCATCTCCGTGCTGCTTGCCATCGCAAACAGCACCAGTGCCGCAAGTATTGCCGGGCCTCGCTTCATCACCTTGACTCCTCTGCCTCACGCGTACGATCCGCCGCCAGAACGCAAGTCTGACACGACTGCTCACGCCATCGTCGCGTTTCCGCGGTCGCCAACAGTCTCTTAACGCTTCAGGGCACAAAGCGGATTACCGCGTGCCCGGCAATACGGCGCGGCGGCTCTCGGTCGACACGCGCTAGGCGCTTTCCGGAACGTGCAGACTCCGGCCTGCCGCCTGACAGACAAGCTTGCTCAGCACGTCCAGCGCTGACGAGCCGATTCGCCAGCAGTGCCAGTACAAAGGTATGTCCAGCCAGTGATCCGGGACCATCTCGAGCAGATCGCCATTCCGCAAAGCCGCGGCAACGATTTGCTCGGGCATCATGCCCCACGCGGCACCGCGTCGTGCCGCTTCGAGGAAGGAGCGCGTGGACGGAGCACAGTGCGTGGGCGCCTGCAGAACGGTGCCGGTGAGACGCGCCACGAAAAGCCGCTGCAAGGCATCCTTCTTGTTGAACATGAGCACCGGCGCCGCGTTCAGCGTATCGGCGCTTACCCCGGCGGCAAAATACCTGTCGACGTAAGCTGGCGATGCCACCGCGAGATAGCGCATCGCCCCGAGCGCTTCGACACGGCACCCCTGGATCGCCTCGGCGCTGGCACTGACCCCAGCCATCACCGTTCCTTCGCGCAACAATGCCACCGAGTGATCCTGGTCCTCGCTGCGAATATCCAGTGTGATTGACGTCACCCCGGGAAGGGCGTCGAAGACCTCGGCAAACCAGCTATCGAGAGAGTCGGCATTGACCACGATGGGAATGCGCACGTTCGTTTGCCCACTGCCCTCGACAACGCCCAGCTCGGACAACACCTCAGATTCCAGCAAGGCAACTTGTTCCGCATGCCGAAGCAGGCGTCGTCCGGCAGCAGTCGCCCGGCAAGGCGTGCTCCGCTGGATCAACACCTGGCCCAGGCGATCCTCGAGCAGCTTGATCCGCTGGCTGACGGCGGACGGCGTCACGCTCAATTTCCGGGCGGCCAGTTCGAACGACCCTTCGCCGAGGACCGCGGCGAAAGCGGCGAGTTGGGCATTGTCGATGCGCATACGTTAGCGATTCTAATGATTCATTAGGAACTTTAGCTGTATTCACGCATCTTCGCCAGTTAAGCTGGCCCCATCGCCACCCACGCCGTCGCGCCATGCCAGCCGATCCAATCGCCGGGTTCCTGTCCGGAGCCGCCCTGATCATCGCCATCGGCGCGCAGAACGCGTTTGTGCTTCGCCAGGGTATTCGCCGCGAGCACGTTCTCCCCGTTGTCCTCGTCTGCGCCAGCGCCGACGCCTTGCTGATCGGGGCGGGGATTGCCGGGCTGGGTGTCTTGCTCCAATCGGCTCCGCAGATCCTTACGGCGGCTCGCTACGGTGGCGCCGCCTTTCTTCTGGCGTATGGGCTGGCGGCGGCGAGGCGAGCCAGCCGCCCGCAGCAGATGAGCATCGATGCCGACGCCGGCATGTCGATCGGCGCCGCCATGGCGACCTGCCTGGCCTTCACCTTTCTCAACCCACACGTTTATCTGGACACCGTGATCCTGCTCGGTTCCCTGGCCAGCCAGCGCGGCGAGAGCGGACGCTGGGGGTTTGGCGCCGGTGCGGCCGCGGCCAGCTTCGTCTGGTTCCTTGCTCTCGGCTACGGCGCGCGTCTGCTGGCGCCGATCTTCAGCCAGGCCACCGCCTGGCGCGTGCTCGACACGCTGATTGCCCTGATCATGGCGGGACTGGCGATCACGTTGCTCGTTGGCCAGTGATCGGTAATGCTCACGGCGATGTCTTGATGACGGCGCTCTTTGCGATCGCCTCGACGCGTTCCTTGTGGCGAGGGAAGAACGTCAGTCGGGGAGCCTGGTAGACCAGCGCGACGACGCACAACTTGCTGATTGACGAAGCTCCGCGATATATCCAGATGAACAAGGCATAATCGCCACCCGTTGCCGCATGGATTGGCAGCACAGCGTCACCGAGCGACCAGTCCAGCTTGCCCTCCTTGGTCGGCAGCGCACTGTTGCCACCCCACCTGTGGTGAATGGCGATCGAACGGGCGACCGCGGCATGCAGCGTATTGACCTCGGCCAGAGCGTCGGCTTCGTCGTCGGCAAGCATGCGGACCTTGAGACCGAGTACGGCGGCCTTCGCCCTCAGCGCGCTGTGCACGTGTTGCAGCGCGGCTTCCGACCAATCCGCTCGCGGCTCGCTCACGCCGCCGGCGGAGAGCGACAGCAACTCGACTCGTCTCTTCCCTCGGCAATCAACCGCCGCTCAGCGCCTGCACGATCACCAGTTCGTCGCTCGCCCGCAAGGGCGTTGCCAGATCGAAGATGGCCTCGCCGCGGACGAAGAAGCGGACATGCGGGCGCAGTCTCTCCTGCTCATCGAGCATGCGGAAGCGCATTCCGGGGTACTGGCGGTCGAGATCGGCGAGAACCGCCGCGAGCGTCGACCCGGTCGCCTCCACCTCGCGTTGCCCTGTGTACGAATGCAGTGGCGTCGGGATCAGCACCTTCATCGGGGCCCCTCCCTAGGCCAGTTCGGCGGCTTCGACGGCGTAGATTTCCGGCAGATGCCGGGCGAGGCACTTCCACCGGCGGCCCTCGTTGCGGCTCATCCACAACTCGCCGCTGGTGGTCCCGAAGTACAGGCCGACGGGGGTCTGTGCATCCGCGCTCATCGCCTGGCGCTTTACCGTCCACCACGCCTGCTGCCGCGGCAGACCGCTGGCCAGTCGCTGCCAGCTCTCGCCGCCATCGCGAGTCACGTAAACACCCGGCCTGCCGTCCGGGCTGGTCCGTGGCCAGACGTTGCTGCCGTCCATCGGCAACACCCACGCGGTATCGGCATCGTGCGGGTGCACCACCAGCGGAAAGCCGATGTCACCGACCGCCTGCGGCATGGCCTTGCCGATGCGCAGCCACTGCCTGCCGGGCCGATCGAGACGATAGATGCCGCAGTGGTTCTGCTGATAGAGACGGTCCGGATGGCTCGGGCAGAGGCGGACGCAATGCGGGTCGTGGAAGGTGATGTTGGCCGGGTCGAAGCCTTCGACGACTTCCAGCCCGTCCACCAGCGGCGCCCAGTTGCCGCCGTGGTCGACCGATTCGTGCACGCCCCCTCCGGACATGGCGAAGTAGAGGTGCGCGGGATCGCGCGGGTCGACGAGGATCGAGTGCAGCTTCGGCCCGTCCGGCGTGCCGTCCTGCGCCGAACCCATCCAGGTCCGGTAGTGCGGATCGTCGTTCACCGACGAGAATGGCTCCCAGGTGACGCCGCCGTCCTGCGAACGGAAGAGACCCTGCGGCGAGGTGCCCGCGTACCAGGTGTTCGGCTCGCTGGCGTGCGCCGGCGTCAGCCAGAAGGTGTGGTCGACCGTCCGGCCATGCGCGGCAGACTTGGCGAAAGCCGGCGGCCGCGCCGCCTCCTTCCAGGTTCGGCCCAGGTCCTCCGAGCGGAAGATCGTCGGACCCAGGTGACCGGTCTTCGCCGCAGCCAGCAGCGTCCGCCCGTCGCGCGGATCGAGGACCAGATGATTGATGATGTGACCGAGAAAGTGCGGTCCGTCGACGCGCCACGTCTTTCGCTCCGCATCGCTTTCGTAGAGCCAGGCGCCCTTGCGCGTGGCGACGAGGAGCAGCACCCGGCGTGCCGGCAGGGCGTGCGACGCTGAACGGGTAGCGGCAGCGCGCGCCCCGCTGGCTGGCTGGCTGGTCGTCTTGGACATCAGGATCTCCTTTCATCAGCGCTTCTTGCGCGGCTCGCTCAATGCTTCTTGCGCGGCTCATCCAGCTCCTCTTGCGCGCCTCGCTCAACGCTTCTTGCGCGCCTCGCTCAGCGGTTCTTGCGCGCCTCAATCTCGCGCCGGATACGTTCGATCTCGAGCCGCTTCGCTTGCGGACCGTCCCACCTGACCGGCCTCTGCGCCGCGGCGGCCTGCTCTGCTTCGCGTTGCGCCTGCAGTGCTCGTGCTTCGACCAGACGTTCTTCCTCGAGTGCCCGCGCACGCGCGACGGAGCGCTCGGCGGCGATCGGCACTCGCCATCCAGGCAGGCCTGTCAGGAGAAGAAAGCGGTCGATGATCTTCGGGATCGGCTCAGGCCATCCCCAGTCGTTCAGCCGGGAAAACTCGTTGATCAGCGGCAGGTTGAGCGCCGCAAAGATCGGTGCCCACGTCTCCTCGTCGCCCTGGCGACGACGCACGGCGAGCTTCGGATTGAACTGATACCAGCCCTGGCTGACGCGCTTGAACAGCGCCCGGTTGTAGGCGTAGTCGCGGTCGATCTCGTTGCGCGCCAGGACGCTGGAAAGATGCTGACGCTTGTTGCGCTCGGGACGGACGATGTTGGCCGGCAGAAACTGCCAGGCGTCGAGAATGGCCTGCGCCTCGAAGGCGCCGTTGGTGCGCCGCTGACGGTGGGTGAAGCGCGACTTGCAGAGGACCCACAGGGTCTGGAAGAGGAAGTACTCGGACAGATGCCGGTCGAGGCGCACCAGACGTTCGCCGGTATTGACGTCGATGCTGGCCGGGGCAAGCCGCTCGTAGAGCGCGGCAAGCGGGCCGCGCGCGAATTTCGCTTCGCGGAAACCCTCGCGCAGCGCCCAGTGCAGGGCGTTGTAGCCGTACTGATCGACGGCGTCGCGGTCGGCGCCGCGATCGAGCAGCGCCTCGACCAGCGGCAGGTTGCCGGCCGCCGCCGCGGCCATCAGCGGCGTCTGGTTCATCGGCAGCCGATGCTCCAGCCCGTACTGCTCGCACTGTTTGAGGATGTCCTTGAAGTGGTTCGCGAAATAGGGGACGTAGGTCTTCCGGCCGAAGGTCGCGCGCTGCTGCGTGAAGTTTGCCGCCTGCTCGAACCTGGCTTCGCTGGCCAGCCACTCGGCGAGCTGCGGCTCATCATGACAGGTTGCGTACTCGTAGAGCTGCTGCTTCATCTTGGCGCCCGGGGCCTGCTCGCGGAAGACCTTGACCAGCAGTTCGGTGACTCTTTCCTCGCCGAAAACCGGCCAGGGAACCGGCGTCTGCTTGAGGATCGTCCGGCGGATGGCCTCGGCCTGTTCCTGCTTGCCCTGCAGTTCGAGCTTGCGCGCTTCCTTCTGCCAGTCTTCGAGGGTCGATTGCCGGGCTTCGACCTTGACCTGGCCGAGGTTCAGCTCGAGCAGCCCGAACAGCGGATGGCCGGTGTCCGACTCGATCACGTAAACGTTCTTGATGGCGCGTGTCAGCGCCACGTAGAGGGCATTGACGAAGAATTTGTAAACCTCGAGCGACTTGTCGCTCTTGTCCTTCGCCCGCCGGTAGTCGAGCGTGTCGACAGCAAGGTCGGCCGCCGCGACGCCGTCGACGATCTCCCCGAACTCGGCGCGGTGATCGGAAACGAAGCGATAGAGGACGATGTTCTCGTATTCCAGCCCCTTCGCTTCATGGATCGAGAACAGCAACGGCGTCGCGAAATGCTTCCGCGCCTCGACCTTGTCCTCGTCGCGCATCACCAGCACGGCAAACTGCGTGGACTGGCGAATCTTCTGGTCGAGTTCGCGCTTGGTGACGTCCTTGTCGGGCAGCAAGGCAACCTGCCCGGCGTCGCCGCCGACCGCCTGCACCAGGAAGTTGCTCTCGCGGTCGATCGAACCGAAGCGCCGGTGCTTGATCTTCAGCAACTGGTTGGCGACGCGCGTGGCTTCCAGCCCGTTGCGGAAATTGGCGGTGAGGACGCGCAACTCCTGCCGCTCGGCGAGCTTCGGGTCTTTCCAGAACAGGCTCTTGACCTGGCTCCAGGAGAAAAAGTTGGGATGCACGATCTGGTTCGAGTCGCCGCAGAGCAGGAAATGGCCCGGCTTCTTCAACGTCCTGAGGACCAGCGCCAGTTGCACGGTGGTGATGTCCTGGACTTCGTCGATGACCACGAAGTCGTAGCGCGGCGCCGCCAGCGCCTGCCAATCCTGGGCGACGAGATTGAGATCGTAGAGCCTGGCTTCGGCGAGCCAGCCGCGATACTTCTCGAACAGATCGTAGAGCTTGTCGCGCAGATCGACCGGAAAGATCGACTGGCGCACGCCGAGCGCCAGGTAGTCGGCGCGCGACACGACGCCGGCGGCGCCGGCGGCCAGCACGCCGCGAATCTCCTCGAAGGCCTGATGGCCGTCGAACTCCCGGAAGGTCTGCCGCATGCGCGCGAACCAGCCGGCGAAGTCGCGCCAGGTCGCTTCCCGACCCGGCGGCACGCGGATCGACTCGACGAACTCGCGGTAAGAGAGGAAAACCGCTTCCTGCGCGGTGTGCTCGAAGCCGTTGGCGTAATACAGATCGCGGGCGCTCTGCGCCAGATAGCTCGAGTGCGTGACGTAGAGCACCTCGCCCTCGGCGTGCTTGAGCTTCTCGAGGGTCAGCGCCGTCTTGCCGCTGCCGGCACTGCCGACGACGATCAAGGGCGGCGGCTGGCGATAGACGGCGTCCTGCGTGTCGTCGAAGGAGATCGGCTTGTCGAGCAGATGAATCGCCGTCCGTTCCGGATGCAGGTAGCGAACCGGCAGTGCTTCGCCGATCGCCTCGTCGGCGCCGATGTCGGGGATCCGGCTCTCGTCGATCGCCGCACCGCGCAGGAAGCGCGACTTGTCGTAGTCGTGGTTGGCGATCACTTCGAGCATCAGCGCGCAGACCTCGTCGCCGTGGCGAACCAGCGAGAACAGCAGCCGGTCCGCGTCGCCGAGCCGGGCACGGTAAAACTTGCCGTGGCTGAGATTCACCAGCTTCTTGACCTGGGCGGCACGGAAATCGTGCCGGGCGATGGCATCGGCCACCTTGCAGTAGCTGGCCTTGACGCGCGAGGTGTCAAGGCCGGTGTACTCGAGAATCTTCACTGTCGGTTCCAGCCAGGGTTGTGAAAAAAGTGCGAATCCTACTTCACCCTGCTCAGTCCGGTTCTTGACCGCTGCGCGACAAGGGTGACTCTTTCGGCATGCGCTGCCAAGTCAAACGCATTCGGGTCAAAATCGTCGCCCAGCCACTCCCTCATCTCCTCGTGATCCTCGTGCTCCGGATCCTTCAGGGCATCCAGCAGATTCGCGTAGCCATAGACCCCGCCACAGTTCTCCGGCGGACACGCGCCTTCGCCGGCGACCAGCACGGCGCGCGGCGCCGCCGGGTCGGCCGGCAGGCGCGCCTCGATGGCGATGCTGTGCCACCAGTCGTCACCGAAGTCGTACCAGTAACGAAACTTGCGCTGCCTCGCCAGCAACTCGCCGAGCGTCGTGGTATCTTCGGGAAGCGCCGGCTGCCCACCGAACATGTCGTCGTCGAGGCTGGAATTGCCCACCACCCGGCCGGCCGCGCGAAACTCGTGCAGGTGGTCGTCGCCCCAGCCCATGGCCACCTGGATGACCCGGTGAAGCTCCGCAAAGGTCAGGTCCTTGTCGACCTCGACGCGGCGCCAGATCGACGGTTCCCAGTAGTCGAGGTTGATCTTGAGGCGCAGGCGGCCACCGGCGTTCTTCGCTGTTGCGTTCATGGTTGCAATACCTTGGTCGATTCCTCGCCGAACTGGCTGACCACGCGTACCGCCACGCGCCTGCCGGCCCGGAAGGGAATGGGATGGGAAACGAAGCCGTAGAGTCGGTCGAAGGCTTCGGCGTCAATGTCGAGCAGGGGTAAACTCAGGAGGGGGTTGTCCGCAGAGGCCATGGCGAGCGACGTAACCGGCGGGTAGGTGGTTCATTCTAGCAAACCACTGGTGCCCGGCGACATCGGCGATGGCCGGCGTCACGGCACGAGACTCCGTCAGGATTCATGCTGATGGTCCAGGGAAGCAGGGGCTGCGTGCTCTTCGCTGCCGGCAACCGCTGATGACCGAGCAACGCCGTGCTAGCGAGCTAGCGGGCCGATGGTCGACGAGTCGCACGAAGTCGGTGTCGCCGTCGACCAGAGGGCCCGACCGTTTCAGGCCTTCGGACAGGCCGACGCGTCGACGACGCGCCAGTACAACTGTACCGGCCCGGGCATGCCCGATTGACGACCGCGACGACGCAGGAAGCGCTGTCTCCTACGCGAAGGTGTCGACGGCGTTGCCGAGATGCGGCGGATTGCTGGGAATGACCTGCGAGGCCGCCGCAACAAGCTGCATGGCGCCCTGTTCCTGAAGGTCGAGAGCCTTCTTCAGCACAGCGATCTGCACCGCTTGCGCCGTTCTCTCCTGACTCATCTCGGTCGCCAGGCTGGCGATGGCTGACACGTCCATGATTTCCAAGCTCCCGTGATCTGCTGACCGTGAACCTGCTTCTACGGCATATCCGGCGGATTCTTGAGGCCGATCACGGCGGCCGCATGACCGCCGATCGTGTGCTCGGCGGCGCCGCAACTCCCGGCGTGCGCCTACCGCCTGTCGCCCGGTGCAGCGCATCGGCGCATCAGCGAGTTCGCGCACCCATTCAAGCCTATAATTCCCGACTTTTTCGAGGCCGTCCATGTGGTTCAAGAATCTCTACCTATACCGCCTGCCGAAGCACTGGGCAGTCGAAGCCGCCGGGCTTGAAGAGCAACTCGCCGGCCTGACGCTGCAGGGCTGCAACGCCACCGACCCGCGCAGCATCGGCTGGGTGCCGCCACGCGAAGGCGGCCCGCTGATCCATTCGGTGAATCAGCAGTGGCTGCTCGCTCTCGGCATCGAGGAGAAGCTGCTGCCGGCGTCGATCGTCAAGCGCTTCGCCAGCGACAAGGCCAAGGCCATCGAGGAGGCCGAAGGACGCCGCATCGGTCGCAAGGAGATGCGCGAAATCCAGGAGGAAATGACACTCGAACTGCTGCCACGCGCCTTCATCCGCAGTCGTACCACCTTTGCCTGGATCGACAGGAGCAACGGCTGGCTGGTCATCGACTCGGCCGCACCTGCGAAGGCCGAGGAGTTCCTCGAACATCTGCGCAAATCGCTCGAGTCTCTGCCGGCGAAGGTGCTCAAGGTGACGCAATCGCCATCGGCGGCGATGACCGGCTGGGTAGCCGAGGGCGAAGCGCCGGCCGGCTTCACCCTGGATCAGGATCTCGAACTGCGCTCGGCGGAGAAGGCAACCGTACGCTACGTGAAGCACTCGCTCGAAGGCGAGGAGATTCGCCAGCACATCGCGGCCGGCAAGGTCGTCACGCGCCTCGCCATGACCTGGAACGACCGCATTTCCTTCGTCCTCGACGACAACCTGCAGCTCAAACGCCTCGCCTTCCTCGACATCCTCAAGGAACAGTCCGACGGCCAATCCGAGAACGCCGACGAACGCTTCGATATCGACTTCACGCTGATGACCGGCGAAGTCGCGCAGTTGCTCGACGACCTGATCGAAGCGCTGGGCGGCGAACCGGCGTCCGCGCCGGCGCCCGCGCCGGCGCCCGCGCCGTAGCGCCTTGACACGGTAACGCGGCAACGCCGAGCCGGGACCCCAGGGCGCGTGGCTTGGGCCCCGGATTCCATTTCATTTCATCCGGGCTACTCGACCCCCAATCCGTAGCCCGGATGCAGCGCCAGCGAAATCCGGGATCCCCAGGAACCTCCAACCCTGCCCCGGATTCCATCTCATTTCATCCGCGATACTCGCCCACCAATCCCGTAGCCCGGATGCAGCGCCAGCGAAATCCGGGATCCCCAGGAACCTCCAACCCTGCCCCGGATTCCATCTCATTTCCTCCGCGATACTCGCCCACCAATCCCGTAGCCCGGATGCAGCGCCAGCGAAATCCGGGATCCCCAGGAACCTCCAACCCTGCCCCGGATTCCATTTCATTTCATCCGCGATACTCGCCCACCAATCCCGTAGCCCGGATGCAGCGCCAGCGAAATCCGGGATCCCCAGGAACCTCCAACCTTGCCCCGGATTCCATTTCATTTCATCCGGGCTACTCGGGCGTCAATCGCGACGGGCCCGCGGGGCCGCTGGAAATGCATCCCCAATCGCCTGCCAGGCAGCCCCGCCGCACGTACTGGTGAAACGACGACCACGGCCAGTCCTTGACTCGCTCCACCAGGCCGTGTTTCACCGGGTTGAAGTGGATGTACTCGACATGCGCGGCGAGGTCGGCCTCGTCGCGTACGGTGTGTTCCCAGAAACGTCTCTGCCACAAGTCGTATTCGCCCTTGTCGTTGCGCGCCAGCGGTAGGCCGCTGGTGACAAGTTCGCGTGTAAGACCTGCCTTGATCGCCCGCCAGCGGCCGGAGTAGTCGGCGTCGCCCGCCGGCAAGGTCCAGATCGCGTGCAAGTGGTCGGGCAATACCACCATCGCCACGATCGCGAACGGCCGCGCCGTCTGGACTCGCCGAAGCACCGATCGCAGGAGGTCAACGTGATCCGTCAACACCCGTGCACGGCGGTCGGCCAGTGTCACGGTAAAGAAGCAGGTCCCACCCTCGAGCCTGATGCGCCGGTAATGCACCATTCGCGACCCCTCTCTCTATCGACCTGCCCCATGCGCCCGGCCCGCCTGACCCGTAGCCCCGTAGCCCGGATGCAGCGCCAGCGGAATCCGGGGCCCGCGAGGCGCTTCGGTGTGTTTCCCCGGATTTCATTGCATTCCATCCGGGCTACGGTCATCGCCACCAGCCATTGGTGTTTTCATCGTCATGGTAACGCCGCCAGCGCCGCCTTGACCCAGGCGAAGCCCACCCTCTCCTGCTCCAGGCGCAGGTTCCTGCGCAGGCGGTTGTCGCGCAGGTCGTCGTAGAGGGCGCTCTCCGTTGGCGAGAGCCGCGGCAGGTCGCGCAGCGTCTGCTTGTCCTCCTCGCCCCACAGCGACTCGAAGGCCAGCAAGGTCGCGCGATCCATCAGGAAGGAATCGACATGCTCGAACTGCGCGCGCAACTGGTCGAGAATCGCGAAGCCGTGCGTATCGATGTCACCCCAGTAATGGAGGCGGCAGCGCGACAGCCAGCGCGCTTCGCTGAGCAGCTCGAAACCGTAGCCGGCGCCGAAAATGATCAGACTGTCGGTGACCTCGGGGAAAGCCAGGAAATTGACCTCGTTCTCGGTGATGAAGACGCGTGACACGCCGGGATCGAGGCGGGCAAAGCTGCGCGCATCGAGCGTGAGGTCCTGTTCGGGATCGCCGGGCAACAAGGCGTGCTCGCGGTCGAGAATGCGGAAACGGAGGCGCGCCGGCTTTTCCCGAAAGCCGTAGCGTCGGGCAAACTGGCTCGCTCCCGCAGCCGAAAGGACAACGGCCTCGGCCGGCAGGACGAGATCGAGCAACTCGCCGAGGACGCCGCGATGCGCCTCGATGAACTTGCTGTGCACGCCGGGGACGTCCACCTGCCGCAGGTACACGCCGGGCCGCGGATGCGCGTGCACCCAGGCAACGATGTCGAGCAGCCGACCCCAGGCGTCGGCAAGTTCCAGCGCGCGCAGCGGCCGTCTCGCCAGCCAGTCGAGCAATGCCGGCTGGCGCAGGCGCGTCAGATCGAGCAGCGCCCCGAAGCGACTGGCGTCGCGCCGCTTGCCGATCAGTGCCAGAGCGTCGTCGAGGCTGTCGACCCAGGCTTCCTGCGGCACGGCATTGGTGCCGAACAGGCGATGCCTGAACTCGCGCAACTCGACCCGGCAGTGCGCCATCGCCTGCAGTTCGCCGATCCACGCACGCAGTTCGTTGAAACGCTCGCTCATCTCGGCCGAGGTCGGCCCCTTGAGCAGCAGGCGGCGAGGGAAGAGCGACTCGCCGGTCACCACGCTGGCCAGCAATTCTCCGCGATCCCACAGCCTTTGCACCTGGGCGCGCAGGCCGGCAGGCCGGGTCCAGCTCATCCGGCTGCCCGCGCCTTCTCGGCGTGGTACTCCTCGATCGACAGATTGCGCAGCTTCGAGGTGCGGCCTTCCTCGTTATGAACGAAGCCGACGCTGGCGACGAAGGGTTCGATGATGTGGATTTTCTGCAAGGGGGTGACGATCAGCAATTGCAGGTTGAGCTGGGCGAACAGCCGCAGCCCGTACTGCGCCGACTCGTCCGAGCCACGCCCGAAAGCCTCGTCGATGACGACGAAGCGGAAGGAACGCGAACGCACGGCGCCCCATTCGAGGCCGAACTGATACGCCAGACTGGCCGCCAGGATGGTGTAGGCCAGCTTCTCCTTCTGACCGCCCGACTTGCCGCCCGAGTCGGAGTAGTGCTCGTGCTCGCTGTCGTCCTCGCGCCAGCGCTCGCTGGCAGCGAAGACGAACCAGTAGCGGACGTCGGTGACCTTGGCCGTCCAGCGGCGGTCCTGCTCGGAGAGTCCCTCGCGGCCACGCAGCCGTTCGATGATCCGGCGCACCTGCAGGAACTTCGCTTCCGAGTATTGCGCGTCTTCCGAACCGGTCATCGCGCCTTCGGTGCACGCGCGCAACTCGCCCTGGAAATCGCGGATGTCGGCGTCCGGCGTCGCCTGCGCTTCGAGAGCGATGTAGCGGCCGGGGTTGTAGTCGATCTGGGTAAGCGAGCCGTTGATGCGGCCGATGCGCTCGCGGATCGTTTCGCGCCACATCGCCAGTTGCGCGTTGAAGTTGGCCACCTCGCGGATGGTGTTCTCGTTGAGCAACTCCTTGAAACGCACTTCGAAGCGCGGCAGGTCGTCGGCCTGCAGCTTGTCGAGCATCGCCCGGTACTCGCCGATCGCCGCGATGGCGACGTCGACTTCCTGGGCGTCAAGCGGAAAGACGAGGCAATAGGCGCGCATCGCGTCGATGATCCGGTCGCGCAGCGTCCGCAACTTGTCGTCGCAGGCATCGATCCGCTTCTGGAACCAGTCGCGCATCTCGCGCTCGCGGTTCTCGCACGACTCGACGGTCAGTTGATGCTCACCGAGTGCCTCGGCGCGCATCTCCCCGAGTCGGACGAAATGTGCGGTATCCTGCGCCGCCTCGCTGACCAGCGCCAGCGTTTGCTGACGCAAAGCCTCGGCGGCCTCGCGCCTGGCCTGCGTCGCGCCGAGGTCGCGGGTCTTCTCGGCAAGCGCCGCCTCGGTCTGGGCGAGGTCAGCCTGCAGGCGGGTCAGGCGAACGGCGAGGTTCTGCAGCACGTCGGAGGTCGCTTCGAGGAGTCGCTTTTCCTCCGCCAGCTTGGCCACCTCGCTGGCCAGCGACTGCCAGTCGAGTTCCTGGAAGTCGCCGTACTCGTCGAGCTTCGACAGTGCCGTCAGCCGTTCCTTGAGCGCATTCTGCTCGGCAAGGATCTTGCCGATGCGGCCGCCCAGCTCGGCCAGCCGTAGCTCGAGGGCCCGCGCCTTGGCTTCGAGGGCGTCGATCTTCGCCGCATTGGTCCACCCCAGGACGTAGCGACTGCGGTCGTCGAGCCGATGGCGGTCGTCCTTCTCGTGCCGTTCGCCGGGGGCCTTGATCTGGCCAGCACGCGTGATCGCCCGCGTCTCGCGCCGGAACTGCTCCTGCGTCGCGCAGCAGGCGACGTCGAAACGGTGCGACAGCTCGCGTTCGAGCCAGTCGTAGCAGGCCGAGTCGGGCTTGACGGCCAGTTTGCGGACCAGCGAATCCCGGTGCAGACTGGCCATCTCGTTGCGCGCACTGTGCCGCACCCGGAAGTACACCAGGCGGCCGCGGAGCTGGGTCTTGTCGACCCACTCGGCGACCTTCGCGTAATCGTCATCGGGAACCAGCAGCGACAGGCCGAAGTTGCGCAGCAGACGTTCGGCAGCGCCCTCCCAGTCGCGCTCTTCGTCGCGCACCTGCAGCAGTTCGCCGGCAAAGGGCATCCGCTCTTCGGGCAGCGACAGGGCCTTGGCGAGGGCCGAGCGCATCAGAATCTGCTCGGCCGGAATATTGCTGCGCCTGGCCTTCAGGCTGCTGATCTCGGCCGACAGCTCGGCGTGTTCCTGCTTGCCCTGGCGCAGGCTGACGCCCAGTTCGGTGAGGTCGTTCTGCAGGCTGGCTTCGCGTCCGCGCGCCGTTTCGGCGAGCGCCGCCAGGCGCTGTCGCTGGTCGAGGAAAGCGGCCTCGTCCTCGGCCGCCTCCTCGCCGATGGCGTGCAGCAGATCGGCACGCCGCTGCGCCCGGCGCGCACGCACCTGGCGCTCGTTTTCCAACCGGCGGATCTCGGCCGCCAGGCGCTCCAGCCGATCGCCGCCGTTCTCGGCGATGTGGCGGCGAAGCTCCGCCTCCTCGACGCGCTGCGCGTCACGCTGATCGGCGTGGCGCCGGAGTTGCGCGTCCTGCCGCCGCCACTCCTCCGCCAATCCGGCGAGCCGCTTGTCGAGCAGGCCGACCTTGAGACCCGCGAAATAGGGCTTGAGCGCTTCCCGGCAGGCGCGCAGTTCCTCGACCTGAGCGACCACCGCCGCATGCCGCTCGCCGTCGGCCACCAGCGGCGTGAGCATGGCTACCTGGCGCTTGGCCTTCAATACCGCCTCGTGGGCGCGGTTGAGGTCGTCGAAGTGGCCGATCAGCGCGGTGATGCGCGGCGCCACGTCGAAAGGCTCGAGCATGTGGCTACGCACGAAGTCGGTGAGGTTGCCGACCGACTTCATCGACACCGTCTGGTGGAAGAGGTCGAGCGCCTGCTCGTTGTCGATGCCGAAGCGCCGCCGGAACCAGGCGCCGTACGGCGGAAAGCTGTCGAAGAGATCATTGCCCGGTCGCCGCAGCCGCTTGCGCAGCGCGCCGATGTCGCTGCCGAAATGGGCAAAATCGCCGGCAATCGACAGGTCGCGTTCGGCGGCAAGGAAGAAGCGGGCCGGCTGCCCTTGCGCATCCTTGATCCAGAAGACCTGCGCCAGCGTGACCGTCTGGTCGTAGCCGGCGTTGTGGAAGACGCCGAGGATCACCGAGTAGTTGTTGTGGTCGCGCAGTGCCACCGGCCGCGCCGTGCCGCTGATCTCGTTGCGCTCGGACTTGTAGTGGCCAAGCACGTAGGAGCGCAGCGTGCGCTCGCGGCTGTCGGCACCGGCAGCCTTGTTGTAGGCGATGCGTTGCGCCGGCACGAGCAGCGTCGTCACCGCATCGACCAGGGTCGACTTGCCCGAGCCGATGTCGCCGGTCAGCAGTGCATTCTTGCCTTCCGGATGGAGCGTCCAGACGCGGCCATCGAAGGTTCCCCAGTTGAACACTTCGAGGCGCTGCAGCCGGAAGCCGGAGAGCGTATCGTCGGCGACGAAGTCGAGACCGAGGCTCTGCGGATCATTCATCGGCTGCTTCCTGGCGTCCCGGCAACAGCGAGCGGTAGGCCGCCAGCCGCTGGTCGAACTCGGCCAGCCACTGCGCGTCGACGAAGGCCTTGAGGATTCGCCGCACCTCGACCATCGGCGGCTGGCCGTGCTCGACCTTCAGGCGGCGCAGGAAACCCAGTTCGACGACCTTGCCGAGGTAGAAGTCGATCTGATCGATCAGCCGGGCCTCATTGCTGCCTTCGCGCAGGAAGACGCGCATCAGCTCGGCGACCTCGTCGCGCGCCAGAACCAGGCGGGTGTCGCCGCCGCTGGCGTCGAACTCGGCCAGTTTCTTCCGCAGGAGCGCCAGCAACAGGCTCACCGGAAACGACAGCGGGCGCCTGGCTACCAGCCGCGGCAGCCGGGTCGCCGCGCCCTCCTCGGGTTCCGGCCGCGCGCGCAGGAAAGCATAGCCTTCGGCCTCATCGAGGACCAGTTCGAGGTCGAGCACCGCGACATAGTCGCGCACGCGCGCCTGCAGCGTCAGCAGCGCATTCCATTGGCCGGCGTCGGCCTCCTGATAGATCACGCCCTTGAGCAGCGGGATCACCAGCGCCGACAGGTCGGGGCTGGCCATGGCCGATGTCGGTCCTGGCGATGTGTCGACTCCGACGCCCTCAATCGACATTACGAAACAAACGCTCCCATGAAATCGTCGCCTCCACGCTGACCAGTTCCAGCGTTTGGCCAGGGACGAAGTCGTGCAATTCCCATAGACCGTCTGAACCTTTGCGAAATAGCTCAAGCTGCTGCTGGTCGGGGTCGATCAGCAGGTATTCCTTCAGGGGCGCCAGGCGACGGTAGGCGATGAACTTGTCGCCGCGATCGTAGGCGGCGGTAGATGGGGAAAGGACTTCGGCGACCAGCACCGGATGGCGCATGGCCAGTTCAGCGCGATGGTCGTCCGGTTGGCAGCTCACGAAGACATCAGGGTAGAAAAAACTGCTCGTGGTGGCGATCTCGATTTTCATGTCAGCCATGTAGACGCGGTAGGGCGTGCCGAACAGGGCTTCGTCGAGTGCTGAGAACAGGTTGCCGAAAATCGTCACATGCCGTCTTGAAGCACCGCCCATGGCGAATACCTCTCCACCGACATATTCGTGCTTTTCCGGCTGAATCGTTTCCCAGCGCAGGTATTCCTCGGGACTGAGGATTGGAACTCCAACAGGTAGCGCCATGGCCTTTCTCCGCTGCGTGCACTCGGGCTGACTGCAAACCCGGTCTGCCACCAGGGGCAGGCTTGCCTGTTCTTTAGCACAACACACCACTCGACACAAGCCATGCGCTCGGGTCGTGCCTGCCCAGTTGTCATGTTGTTGAAAATTCGCCAGCAGGACCGCGTTCTTCAAGTCAACGCCCAGTTCGCTCAAGCATTGTTGACCGGGGTGAGCTTTGCCTCATTCAGCGCACGAAGATCACGCGCGGCAGCCGCGCCTGCCTGGCATAGGGCTGACCATCCGCTGTCGTCCCACTCCAGACGATCAACTCGTTCACGCCTTCATCGACCACCGACTTGAAGGAATCGCCGGCCAGATGCAGGTAGGCGACCAGCTCGGCCAGGCCGTGTTCGAGCGGCCGCGTCTCGCAAAGCTCGCGCAGGGACACCTGCGAGCGCTCCTGCAAGGCCTGCCGTATGTGGCGGACGAGTTGCGCGCGATCGACGACTACCTGCGAGAACAGGACGGCGGCGTCGACCTCGTCGTCGTCGGCCGACTCGAGCTCGAGGTCGGCGATCGACGGCTTGATCGGCGGCGAATACAACGGCCGCTCCATCGGCAGTTCGATAGCGGCGGCGGTATCGGCAATGCTCATCACCTCACCCGCCGGCGGCGTCTCGCGCAAGGCCAGTGCCTTCGCCTCGATACCGTGCAGGATGTCCATGATGCGCCGATTTTCGAGCCACGCCTGATCGTCGAGAAAACGCCGCAACTGCTGCGAGAGTTGCGCGACCGTGCGCTGGGTGTGCTCGCCGGCTTCGAGCCAGTCGTAATGCACGCGCCGGGTGCGCGCATCGGGTCGTAGTTCGGCCACTGCCGGCAGCGTCAGCACCCGCTCGAGCAGCGCTGTCAGCTCGTCCTGCCGGCGGCTCGACATCAGGAAGTCCCAGAAGGCGCGGAAGCTCTTGCCCTGGTCGGAGTCGGAAATCGCATCGCGTTCGCCCATGATTTCTTCGAGCAGGGCGCCCTTGGCACCTTCCCAAAGGGCGATGCGCTCGCGCACGCGCCGGTCGAGCCGGCGGAAATTGTGCTCGACCTCGCGGAAGTCGGCGAGCAGTTCGCGCGCCATGGCGACGAACTGCTGAAAGCGATCGCGCAGCGCCGAGTCGTCGAGCAGCGGCAGGTCACCCGACAACACGCGCGCGATCTCGGCATCGATCTCGTCGCGCCGCCGGTGCAGCTCGGCGATGCGCGCCTCGGGGTCGGTTTCGCTGCCCTCGCTCATCTGCTTGAGGAGTTCGAAAAGCGTCAACAGGCGCGACTCGGTACCGACGAAGCTGCGTTCCGCGAGCGTCCCCAGCCAGGCGATCGCCTTCTCGGTCGCCGGCATCAGGTCGAAATGCGGCTCGTCCGAAGCTTGCGCGTAGAACTTGCGCAGCCAGCCCTTGTCGTTGGCCGCCCAGTCGTTGAGGTAATCGAGCGCCGATTTTGGAAACGCTTGGGCACCAAGCCGGTCGCGCAGGACGAACAGTTCGTCCTCGAGCGCCTCGGCCAGATCGGCCTGCGTGATCACCCGGACATTCGGAACGATGAACACCCGTTGCAGGAAGCTCGCCACCAGCGGCGCGTGCTCCGAGCGCAACAGGCGCCACGCCGGATGGCTCTGGCGGAGCAGTTCGAGGGTGGCGTAGTCGAGGGTCATGCCAGCGACGCTTCGATCCGCTCCCAGCGCTGGTCCCGGACCATCGCCAAGCGACAGCGGCCCCCGGGAAGCTCGGCGCACAGGCCGCCGCTCAAGCGATCGCCGGCAGCGGCCATCAGCGAGCGAGGCTCTGCTACTCGACAGCCGGGACGACCCATGAACTGCGACGGGCAGGTCCTGGAGGTGAAGGTGGTCACCTGTCGGCCTCCTGCAGGAACACGGTCAGGTGCTCCACCGGCAACGGCCGGCTGAACAGATAGCCCTGAAAGGCGTGGCAACCATGCGCTTCGAGGAACTGCCGCTGTGCCTCGCTCTCGACACCCTCGGCAATGACGTTCATGTCGAGTTCCCGGCCCATGGTGATGATGGTTCGCGCAATCGTCTCTTCCTTTCGGGCGCCGGGGAGCTTGCGCACGAAGGACTGGTCGATCTTGAGCTGATCAAGCGGCAACTGCGCCAAGTAGGACAAGGACGAATAGCCGGTACCGAAATCGTCCAGGGAAAAGGCGACGCCCAGGCGTTTGATCGCGAGCATCTTGGCGATGGTGTCTTCGACGTTCTTGAGAAGCACGCTTTCGGTCAGCTCGAGTTTCAGGCGCGCCGGGTTGGCGCCGCTGGCCTTGAGCGACCGCTTCACTTGCTCGACGAAGTCGGCCTGTCGGAATTGTCGGGCACTCACGTTCACCGCGACTTGCAACGAGCGAGTGCATGCATCGCTCTCCCAGTTCTTGATCAGCACGCAGGAGGTTTCGAGTATCCAGCGGCCGATCGGCAGAATCAGCCCGGTGCTTTCCGCAAGCGGGACGAACTCATTCGGCGAGACCAGCCCGCGTTGCGGATGCCACCAGCGCAGCAACGCTTCGACGCCGATGACGCGACCGGCGGTATCGATCTGCGGTTGGTAGTGCAGGCGCAACTGATCGAGTGCGAGCGCCTGATGCAGATCGCTCTCGAGCGCGCCGCGCAGGTCCATTGCCGCCTGCATCGCCGGGTCGAAGAAGCGCAGGCGGTCGCGGCCCGCGTTCTTCGCCTGGTAGAGCGCGAGATCGGCACGCTTGAACAGCTCCTCGACCGTATCCAGCGCCGCGAACAGGCTGACACCGATGCTCAGCTTGCAACGGTATTCCTGGCCGTCGAGGCTGAAGGGACGGCTGGTGGCCTCGCGCAGCTTGTCGCCGACTTCCTTGGCCACGGCTGCCGCCTCGTCGGCATTGCCACTCACACCGTCGAGGAGGAGCACGAACTCGTCACCCCCCAGGCGCGCCACCGTGTCGCCCTCGCGCACCTGGGCGCGCAAGCACTGTGCCACTTCGACCAGCAGCAGGTCGCCCACATCATGGCCGCGCGTATCGTTGAGTGTCTTGAAATTGTCCAGGCCAATGAAGAAGAGCGCGCCGTAGAGCCCGTGGCGTGCCGCGGCGGCCAGCGCCTGGCCCAGGCGGTCCTGCAGCAGGCGGCGATTCGGCAGGCGCGTCAAGGCGTCGTAATACGCCAGGCGGTGAATCTCGGCCTCGGCCTGCTTGTCTTCGGTGATGTCGCTGAAGCTCGCGACGTAATGCGTGGTGATCCCACCTGACGCGACAATCGCCGTGATCGTCAGCAACTCGGCGTAGATCTGGCCGCTCTTGCGCTTGTTCCAGATCTCGCCCTGCCAGTAGCCTTTCTCGACCAGCGAGTTCCACATCCGCTGATAGAACGGATCGTCATGACGCCCCGACTTGAGCACTGCCGGCGTCCGCCCGATGGCTTCCGCGGCGGAGTAGCCGGTCAGGCGGGTGAACGACTGGTTGACCCGAAGGATGACCCCCTTCGGATCGGTGATCACCATCCCGTTCTGGCTGGCGAAGGCAACGGCGGCGATGCTCAACTCGCCTTCAGCCCGCTCGAGTTCGGCGACCAGCGTCGCCAATCGATCGCGCTGGGCCTCGACCTCCTTGCGCAAGCCTTCGCGCTCGAGGAAGTTGCTGATTCGCTGCCGGGCGATGGCGACGTTGATCGGCTTGGTAATGTAGTCGGCGGCCCCGAGAGCCAGACCCCTGGCCTCGGATTCGCCGTCGCTCAAAGCGGTCAGGAAGAACACCGGGATGGCCTGCGAACGCGGATCGGCCTTCAGCCGGCGACAGGTCTCGAAGCCATCGATCTCCGGCATCATCACGTCGAGCAGGATCAGGTCCGGGGGTGCCTCGATCGCCAGTTCCAGCCCTTTCGCGCCGGAAGTGGCGATCTGCAGATCGAAGTCCGGTGCCAGGGCTCGCCCCAACATCATCAGGTTCGTCGGCGTATCGTCGATGGCCAGGAGCTTGAGTCTTTGCTGGGTCATTTCGGGTCTTTCGCAAGCTGGATGGCTACCATCCGGCGCAGGCGTTCGAGGGCCAGGTCGAAATCGAAGGCATTCAGGATTCCGTCGATCTCGTCGATCTCCGCCTCCAGGTCGCTACCGGCGGCCAGGGATTGCAGGTCCTTGAAGCGATCGATGGCATCGAAACGGTTCTGCACGAGCAAGGGAGCAATCGTATCGACCAGTCCAACAAACTGCTCCCTATCGACCTGTTGGCGGGCGTGAACCGCTGAGGAAGTCGCCGGTGGCAATTCGGGGGCGGTGCGCAGCCACTTGCCGAGTACCGCTTGCAGGGTGGCGAAGGTAACCGGCTTGGCCAGGTAATCGTCCATGCCGGCGCGCAGGCAACGTTCGCGATCTTCCGCGAACGCATTGGCGGTCAAGGCAATGATCGGCCGACGCGGCAGGCTGTTGTCGACTTCCCAGCGCCGTATCCGCTCGGTGGCCGTGCAGCCGTCCATGACCGGCATGTTGACGTCCATGAGGACGATGTCGGCGGCGTGGCCACGCGTTATCGCGTCCACCGCCTGCTGGCCGTCTTGCACCAGGGCAGCGCTCAAACCGAGCTTACGCAGCAGCGCTTCGACAACCCGCTGGTTGATCATGTTGTCCTCGACGACCAGCACGCGTGCCTGCGAACCCGCCCGGACCGGTACCGCCCGTACTTCGCCCGGCGCCGGGGTGGCCACGCCATCGGCGTTGTCGCCAGCGGAACCGATTCCCGCGCGGATGCGAAACCAGAAGCGTGACCCGCTACCCGCAACGCTGTCGACTCCGGCGTCGCCACCCATCCGTTCGGTCAGGCTGCGTACTATCGAGAGTCCGAGCCCGGAGCCGCCATATTTGCGTGTGCTCGAACTGTCGGCCTGCGAAAATGGCCGGAACAGCAAATCGAGTTTTTCGGCAGGAATGCCAATCCCCGTATCGCTCACCGAGAACTCGAGCACGGCCGAGTCGGCGTCGCGTGCCACTTCGACTCCCTCGACGACGATCTTGCCGTGTGCGGTGAATTTGATGGCATTGCCGATCAGCTTGGAGAGCATCTGACGCAGCCGCTGGGGGTCAGAGCGATAGTGTTGCCCGCACGACGCACGCCATTGGCCTGCGAGCACGAGTTGCTTGTTCGTGGCGGAAGCGGAAAACAAGGCTAGCGTTTCGCGGATGAGATCGTCGGGATCGAACTCAGCGCTTTCGATCCGCAGCTTTCCCGACTCGATCTTTGACAGGTCGAGGATGTCATTGAGCAGGGTCAACAGGGACTGGCCCGACGTCAGGATGATCCTTGCGTAGTCCTGCCGCTCGCGTTCTGTCAGGTTCGGCATCAGCAGCAACTGCGCCATGCCGAGCATGCCGTTCAGCGGCGTGCGCAGCTCATGGCCCATCATCGACAAGAAGTCCGACTTGGCATGGTTGGCGGCCTCGGCCGCCTCGCGGGCGTCGTTCAGCGAGATGTCGTAGCTGCGCACGGCATCGCGCATTTCGCCGAAACTGCGCACCAAATCGCCGATCTCGTCCGTGCCGGCGGCAGGCAGGATCGCCGCATAGTCGCGATTGGCGAGACGGTCCGCCGCTCGGCCGAGTTCGCGCGCACGCCGACCAACGGTGAATTCGAGGAACAACGCCACCAGCACCATGGCGACAGTGACGATCGCGGCGATGATGAGGAAAGCAGCGAGCGCCAGCTGGCGGGCCTTGGCGCGGTCTTCGCTGAAGTCGATGTCGACCGTGAGTGTTGCCAGGGTGGTGTCGCGAAAGCGCACCTCCTGCACGAACCGCTCGGTATCCGGCAAGGTCGATGTCGCCAAGCGGCCAAGCGGATAAAGACGCCGACCGCCCTCGCCGACGAGTTCGATGCGTCGCCAGTTCCGTTGGCGCGTGCGCAATTGGTCGAGGTTCTCGTGGATTCCGGCGAACTGGTTCTGCAGGAGCAGCGGCAGCAGGCTGTCGGCAACGATCTCCATCTGGTGCCGCGATTCACGTTCCACGATCCGGTCGACCGAGTCCAGCAGCATGGGCTGGATCAGGAGCACGAAGGCACCCAGTATCGCCAGCGCGATGCTCAGCAGAAGGCCGAAAATCTTCTTGCGGAGCGTGAAAGTGCGGCGCATCTGTGTCGCTCCCGGCGGCGGCGTGATGATCGGCTCAATCACCCGACTTCACGTAGAACTTATCGAGCTTCAGCTTGCTCATCAGCGCGTACTCGTCCGTGCTGGCCGATGTCGGCTGGCTCATGGGAATCTTGTTGAGCAATGCGGCACCCTCGGGGGTGGCCGCCATGTCCAGCAGAGCCTGTTTCACCAAATCCCGATGCGCTTCCGGTACGCGCGGGTGCGCCAGGATCGGATGCGAGGGTACCTTGCGCGTCTCGTAGATGATGCGGAGACTCTCGCGAAGGTCCGGCTTCTGCCGGTCGAAGCTCCCCTTGACGCCGCCCGAGGCCTCGCTGATGCCAAGGACAGTGTTGAGGTAGCTGGACGTGTGAGTCTGCGCGTACAGGGGTATCACCTTGATATGAAACAGCGTCTCGAGATCGGCGCGCATCAGCAACGAGGCGCCGAAGGCGTTTGGCGCTGGAAAGGAGATCTTCTTGCCGGCAAGATCCTTGACCGCCTGGTAGGGACTGTCCTTGCGTACGGCGAGCACACCATAGAGCGGCTGGGCGTCGCGAACGAGCGGGAGGTAGCCCTGCTTGCGGGCGGCGATCATGGCGTGATACGGGTTCATGTAGGCAAAATCAAACTCGCCGGCCTCGAAAGCGATCTCGAACTCGGGAATGCGTGGCGAGCCTTTCATGGTCAGTGCCAGACCCGTACGCTTCGAGAGCTCAGCCAGGATGGGTATCCAGATCGCGGCAAGTTCGCGGGCCTCGAACTGCGGTACCACGCCGAAGCTGTAGGCGGCGCCGGCGCGCGCCGGTGCCAACAGGCCAAGGCCGGCAACGAGCAGCGCAGCGCCCAGGAGGCGCACCATGCGCAAGCCGCAGCGAATCATGACCGCTCCCCGGCCACGACGATCAGCGCAACACCGCATCCACCGCGTCGGCCAGACTGCGCACGCTGCGCTCGGGATTGTGTAGCTTCTCGAGTCCGAACAGGCCGATCCGGAAACTGCGGAAGTCGGCCGGCTCGTCGCACTGCAGCGGCACACCCGCGGCAGTCTGGACACCGATGGCGACGAACTTCCGACCCGACTGGATCTCCGGATCGTCGGTGTAGCTGACGACGACGCCCGGCGCCTGGAAGCCTTCGGCGGCGACGCTCCGGAAGCCCTTGCCGGTGAGCATCTCGCGCACTCGCCGGCCAAGTTCCTGCTGCTCCTGGCTGACGCGCTCGAAGCCGTAGCTCTCGGTTTCCAGCATCACGTCACGCAGGGCAGCCAGCGCGTCGGTCGGCATCGTCGCGTGGTAGGCATGGCCGCCGCTTTCGAAGGCTTCCATGATCTGCATCCATTTCTTGAGGTCGCAAGCGAAGCTGCTACTGGTCGTCGTGTCGATCCGGGCGCGCGCTCGCTCGCCGAGCACCACCAGCGCGCAACAGGGCGAGCCCGCCCAGCATTTCTGCGGGGCGCTGATCAGGACGTCGACCTGGTTGGCGACCATGTCGACCCACACCGCACCAGAAGCCACGCAATCGAGCACGAACAGGCCGTCCACCGCCCGTACCGCCTCACCCACGGCGCGCAGGTAGTCGTTGGGCAGAATCATCCCCGAGGCAGTCTCGACGTGCGGCGCAAAGACGACCGCCGGCCTTTCCTCGCGAATGCAGGCCACGACGTCGTCGATCGGCGGCGGCGCGAACGGCGCCTGCGCTCCCTCGGCAAGCTGCCGCGCCTTCATGACGATGCTCGCCGCGGGAATTCCTCCCATCTCGAAAATCTGCGTCCAGCGAAAGCTGAACCAGCCGTTGCGGATCACCAGGCACTTGCGGTCGGTGGCAAACTGCCGCGCCACCGCCTCCATGCCGAAGGTGCCGCTGCCGGGCACGACGATCGCCGTGCTGCCGTTGTAAACCGTCCTGAGGATGCGCGCGATGTCCTTCATGACGCCCTGGAAGCGCTTCGACATGTGGTTCAGGGCGCGGTCGGTATACACGACCGAGTATTCGAGGAGTCCATCCGGATCGGGTTGGGGTAGCAGGGCGGGCACGGTTGTCTCCTGTGGGTTGATGGCGGGCGATCGGCGCGTCACGCGCGCGAGAGCCGGAGGATAACGCCAAGTCACGGCGGCGCGCCAGTCGTACGGCAGTTGCAGCGCGGCGATGCCGCTCCCACCACTTCCCTGGCGGCCGCCCGGCAGCGATCAGGCGCGACCGGCGGCTACCACAGGCGCAACGCGCAGCCACTTATCCTCTAGAATTCGGCCCATTCAACCTTGGCTGTCGTCGACTCGGCAGTCACCACGCAAAGGACGGGAAACCGCGATGGCCGGAGCCAGCCTGCTTGCCCTGATCGATGATATCGCCACGATCCTCGACGATGTCGCCCTGATGACCAAGGTCGCCGCCAAGAAGACCGCCGGCGTCCTCGGTGACGATCTCGCGCTCAACGCCCAGCAGGTGTCCGGCGTGCGTGCCGAGCGCGAATTGCCGGTGGTCTGGGCGGTCGCCGTCGGTTCGCTGAAGAACAAGCTGATCCTCGTGCCGGCGGCCCTCGCGATCAGCCGTTTCCTGCCTGCGGCGGTGACGCCGCTGCTCATGCTCGGCGGCCTTTACCTGTGCCTCGAAGGCGTCGAGAAGCTGGCCCACAAATGGCTCCACGCCGCCGCCGATGACGCGCCGCACGCCGCCGCGGACGCCGTGGAAGCCGTGGAACCGGCCGACGCGACTATCGACCTGCCGACACTGGAGGCCGAAAAGATCAAGGGAGCGATCCGCACCGACTTCGTCCTCTCGGCCGAGATCGTCGTCATCGCCCTGGGCACCGTCGCCGACGCCCCCTTCGCCACGCAGGTGGCCGTGCTGTCCGGTATCGGGCTGATCATGACCGTCGGTGTCTACGGCATCGTCGCCGGCATCGTCAAGATGGATGACCTGGGCCTCCACCTGCTCAGCAGGAGCGGGAGCGTCGCACGCAGCATCGGTAGAGGCCTGTTGCTGGCGGCTCCGCGCCTGATGAAGGCCCTGACCGTCATCGGTACCGCCGCGATGTTCCTGGTCGGCGGCGGCATCCTCGCGCACGGCATCCCGGCCGTGCATCACGGGATCGCGCATGCTGCCGAGCTGGCCGGCGGCGTGCCTGCAGTCGGCGGCCTCCTCGCGCCATCGACGTCGCTCCTTCTCGACGCGCTGGTGGGCATTGTCGGCGGCAGCTTGACGCTCATCGGCGTCAAGGCATTTGCCGCCGTCCGCGCTGCGTTTGGCGGCGAACGCAAGGCATAGCGCCGCAGCGCGGTGTGGCAGCGATCGATTGCGCGTCTGCCGCACGAAGCGACGCCCACCGCCGGCGTGGGAATCGGACATCTCCACAGCGGCCTGCGCTGACCCAATACAGGCGCAGAGCGTAGTATCCTTGCAGATCCGAGCCCGCTGCGCGCCACCGTCGGTATTCGCACGCGCATCGGCTGACAGCACATTGACAACGAGGAAGAACGATGACCAAGCAGATAGTGGTTTGCATGGATGGCACCTGGAACGACCCCGTCGAGCACACCAATGTCTACCGCTTGTTCCAGATGCTTCCCGGCGAGGAGCGGCAGATCGAGGAAACCGGACCCATCCGTTCGCATCTCGTCAAGAACAGCGACCAGGTCATCGCTTATTGTTTCGAGAGCATCGGCAGGGGCGGACGCGCGCGCGGACTGCTCGGCGGCACGCAGGGAATCGGCCTGCACGATTGCATGATCGATGCCTATCTGCTGGTTTCGCAGGTGTATCAGAGCGGCGACAAGATCTGGCTTTTCGGTTTCTCGCGCGGCGCCTGGGCGGCGCGCAGCCTCGGGGCATTCATTGCCCGCTCGGGCCTCATCCCGGCGGTTCATGCCGACGACGACGACGCCGCCGACAAGGCCGAGAAGATCTGGCTGGACTACAAGGAAGGGCGCGGCATGAAACGCGGCGGCCGCTTCTGGAAGCACCACGACGAAACGCCGATTCGCATGATCGGCGTCTGGGAGACGGTCGGCGAACTCGGCGTGCCGCTGTTCAACGGCCTGCGTCTGGCCGACCGGGACGAACTCCGCTTCCTGCGATTTGCCGACCGCGAACTCAGTCCGCGCGTCGAGCACGGCCGCCAGGCCCTGGCCATCGACGAGCACCGCGCCGACTTCACGCCGACGCCGTGGGCCGAGCGCGAAGGGGTCAAGCAGGTGTGGTTCGCCGGTGCGCATGCCGATGTCGGGGGCGGCTACGAAAACCACGGTCTCTCGGACATCGCCCTCGAATGGATGATGCAGGAAATCAACGACCTGGATGCCGGCCTGCAGCTCGCGCCCGACCAACTCAGCGAGGCGCTGGCGCCCGACAGCCTGGAGGACCGACACGACGAAACCCGAGGGCCAGTCTGGCGGACGCGCCCGAGCAAAGCACGCAAGATCCCCGACGCTGCCGAACTCCATCCCAGCGTAGTGCAGCGCCTGCGCGAGCGCGCCGACTATCGGCCGAAGGCGCTCGAAGACATTCCGGTCTGCACCGACTTCTACCTGGACGAGGCGCCGCGCCCGGACGAGACACTGCAGCCGGAGCGGGAAGCCCTGCCCTTCCGCAAGCTGCCGGTGGACGGCTCGACGTGCTTCCCGGCCTATGCCCACAAATGGTGGAATGCCTCCGGCGTCGAGGTGGATGTCGGCGAACGCTACCGCATCGAGGCGAGCGGCGCCTGGATCGACAAGGAGATCCACGCGGGTGCCGACGGCTATGAATCCAAGGCCTGGCTCCTTCACCTCGCCGAAGGTAGCCGCCGCATGGAGGAACGCCCGTGGTTCTCGCTGGTCGCCGCCATCCATCCCCGGCCCGACCTCGAGGCGAACAACCCCGACTCCGAGAATGTCCTTACCGGGCTCATCGAAAGCACGATCAGCGGCGTTGCGCGCATCGACGACGAGAGCTGCCTGCTGGCGACTCCGAGTGGCTGCGAGATCGAGATTATCGAACCAGGTTTCCTGTACTTCTTCGCCAACGACTCGCCGTTTTCCTACAGCAACAACCGCGGCTTCCTTTCCGTCGAAGTCACCCGCCTCCCCTGGTCGACGGATGTCGACCAGAAGACCTCGCCAACTCATCAACCGGTTCCCGGCAGCCTGGACGTCAAGCTCTACTTCACTCCCGGAACATGTTCGCTGGCGCCGCACATCGCACTCCGCGAAGCCGGACTCGATTTCGACCTCGTGCGGGTCGATATCCGCCAGCGTACGCTAACCGACGGCAGCGACTTTCTCGCCATCAACCCCAAGGGCTACGTACCGGTGCTGGAACTCGAGGATGGCCGGTATCTGACCGAAGTCCCGGCCATCGTGCAATACATCGCCGACCGCATCCCGGAATGCGGTCTGGCACCGCGACCCTACACGCTCGAACGCTACCAGTTGCAGGAGTGGCTCGCCTTCATAAGCTCCGAGTTGCACAAGGCCTTCGTCCCGCTGTTCAGGCCCGACACGCCGGAGGATTACAAGCGGAGTATCAAGGAAAACCTTGCCGGCCACCTGGGCTACGTCGCCGGTCGTCTGGAAGGCAGGAACTACTTGCTGGGCGACCGCTTCACCGTCGCCGACGGCTACCTCTTTACCGTCCTCGGCTGGGGCAACGCGGTCGCCATCGACCTTGGCCAGTGGCCGCCGCTGCTCGCTTTCCTGGAACGTGTCGGACAGCGCCAAAGCGTGCGCGACGCCCTGGCGGCGGAAAGCTGACGAGGTCGCGGCCGGTCTGGGATCACCCGAAGGCAGAGTGGTCCCAGGACTTGAGACTGATTAAGCTCATTAAGGGGACAGTATGCTTTTTATCGAGCCATTAAGGGGACAGTATATTTTTTATCGAACTGACCCCAGGCTATATTTCTGAAGGCGAATCAACATCCTCCGAGACTTCCAGCCTTGGCTTTGGTCCGCGTTTCCTCAGCCGCAGACTACGTTCGAGGCGAGCCTCGAGTTCCTCGATGAACGCATCGTCCCCCAAGGGGCGCCCGGTCCGCGTGTGGGCATGGACTTGGGCGGCAAACGATTCTTCGGCCGTTTCGCCCAGGTACTCACGCCAGTTCGAAACCAACGCGAGCATTGGCGCAACCCGCACCAGCGCGTCGTCCTCGCCGTTCAAGTGCGCGCGGGCGCTGGACCATGGCCAATCCTCGGGATGCGCGCACAGCCCTGCACGAACCGGATTGTTCTCGATGTAACGGGCGGCGGCCAATAGATGCAGCGGATCGAGCAGGAAAGAGTGAAAGCGCTCCTGCCAGAGATGTCCCCTCCACCCTTCGCGGAAGTTGATCCGACGCGTGAAGCGCCGGTGAGCTTCAGCGATGGCACTTCGCAGCCCGTCGCCCTGTTGCGGCACCATGATCAAATGAACATGGTTCGGCATCAGGCAGTACGTCCAGACTGCAGTCCCCGAAGCAGCGCAGGAAGCCGCCATCAGGCGCAGGTACTCCCGGTAATCATCGTCACAGAAAAACGTCGGCTGGCGACGATTACCTCGTTGGGTAACATGATGCGGATAACCCGCTGCAACCACGCGTGCAAGCCTCGCCACTTCGTTCCTCCTGACTGAATCGGGACAAGTTAAGTATACTGTCCCTTTAAATTCGCTGTCCCTTTAAATTCGTTAGTTCCACTCACCCACTCGGGTCAGCACCGTCCGGATCACTTCGGCGGAAATGCGGAAATCGGACTGGTGCAGGGAGGCGAACACGTCTCGGGCGGAAGCAACGAGTCCCCGTGTCTTGGCCATGCCGATGACCGCAGCCGTGCCGGCTACCTGGAGGCCCATTTCCAGCGCTGTTGCTCGCCCGGCCCGCTCATCCATCAGCACCAGCGACTCGCCGCCATGACCCATGGCAATACGGATACAGGCCGCCTCTCCCTCGTCCAGGTCCGGCAACGGCAGCTCGCCAACCGGTTGCGACCACAGGCGCAGCCAGCCCCTCCCCATCGCGCCCCGGATCGCTTGCTCGCCAGGGAAGCCACTGCCTGAAAGAACCTCACTCCTGACTTCCTCGGGCATCCATACTTCACCAAACAATGCGGCCAGCCAGGGCAAACCATCCACCAGCGACAAACCGATCAGCGGACTCGCGTCAGTCAGGACGAGGCGAGCCATTGATCCAGGGTATCCATATCGTTGGCAGCCTCTTGGGAATCCAGTTGGATAACCGCGATGCCGAGCCGTGAAACATGCGCGGCGAAGTTCGACATCGTCATCCCGGCCAAGCGCGCCGAGCGAGCCAGCGAAAGATGCCCTTCACGGAACAACACTGTCGCCAAAGCCGCCTTGACGCCCGGCGCCGCCAGCGCGCCATCCTTGTTCAGGCCCACTATCAGGGCATCCGGCCGATCACGATTCATGACAAGCACCATATCCTCATGCGCCGTGCGCAGTGCTTCGGTGGGGTTGTTCTTCAAGCTACTCACATTCACCACTTTCATTCCCATCTCCTATAGGAATCATTTGTGCCAAATTATAGCAGCCCGGCGACCACCGACGCGGCTGTGCAGCGATTAAGGGGACACAGCGATTAAGGGGACGATTAAGGGGACAGTATATCTTTTATCGAACTGGCCGCAGACGATATTACTGAAAGCGAATCAACATCCTCCGAGACTTCGAGCCTTGGCTTTGGTCCGCGTTTCCTCGGTCGCAGACTGCGGTCGAGGCGAGCTTCGAGTTCCTCGATGAACGCATCGTCCCCCAAGGGACGCCCGGTCCGCGTGTGCGCACGGACTTGGGCGGCAAAGGATTCTTCGGCCGTTTCGCCCAGGTACTCACGCCAGTTTGAAACCAACGCGAGCATTGGCGAAACCCGCACCAGCGCGTCGTCCTCGCCGTTCAAGTGCGCGCGGGCGCTGGACCACGGCCAATCCTCGGAATGCGCGCACAGCCCTGCACGAACCGGATTGTTCTCGATGTAACGAGCCGGCGGCCAATGGATGCAGTGGATCGGCTGGCGACGATTACCTCGTTGGGTAACATGATGCGGATAGCCCGATGCAACCACGCGTGCAAGCCTCGCCACTTCGTTCCTCCTGACTGAATCGGGACAAGTTAAGTATACTGTCCCTTTAATCTCTTCACTGTCCCTTTAATCTCTTCAGCCTCGCAGCAGGTCAAGGGCGTTTCGCGCTGTTAGGATGCGTGTTCCCTGATGGCGGGAAAGGGCGAGCAGGTCGCGCTTGTCGCCTGTGACGAGGATGTCGGCCTGTGCGGCTTGTGCCATTGCCAACAGAAAGTTGTCGTAGGGGTCAGGAGAGGCGTCCACCGTCGGCAGGTTGCCCACGACGGTTGCCAGTCGCCGGAGGTCGTTGACCAGTCGTCCGGCCTCGGCCGGGTGAATGCGGAAGCGGATGCCTTCACGCCGAGTGACGCGGCGGATTTCTTCGATTTGCAATTCAGATGTGATCAGGGTGAAGCGCCCGTCGCGCCACGCCTCATAAAGCTGATCCGGGGGCGTTCCTCGCGCGATCAGCGCCGCAACCAGAATGTTGGTGTCGAGGATGAAGCGCATTCCGACTACGACGCCTTCGACTACGATGCCTTTGGCGCGGCCGGCCACATCTCGCTGCGCACGGCCGCACAGGCCTCGTCGATCGCTGCCTGCAGGTCGCCGACGTCGACATCGGCGTTGCGGGCTTTCACACCCTGAACCGCCTGGTCGAACATCCGCCAGCGGACTGCGTCTTCGATGAACTTCGACAGATCACCTTTACGCATCCCCTGAGCACCGAGGAAGGCGCGCAAGGCCAGGTCAGTCTCCCGTGAGAACGTGACGGTCAGCCGGGTAGTCTCTTCATTGGACATGCTTTCACCTCGCCGCGTAAGCATCTATACACGTAAGAACGTAAGAACCTAGGCGCCTAAGAACCTACCATTTTCACAACATGCGCGCAATAGTGCTTACGCACCCTGAGGATCAAGGGGACACGGAGTAACGATCCGCCGGCAGAGCCGGGGGGTTTCTCAGGAGAATGAGTCGTGCCAAATTATGGCAGCCCGGCGACCAAGGAGGCGGCGGCGCGGTCACCAGCGCGTCGCCCCGGATGCCTTCGTTCCCTTGCGCCAATCAATCGGTCGCGGTCGTATAACATCGCCTGCGGGCCTGGCCCGAAGGACCGAGAACCCAAACGTCTTCGGCGCAAGAGCAGCCTCAATGTTCGCGCAAGAGTGCGGACGGCATCCTACAATTACTGTCTACCTGCTTACCGACGCGCGCGGCGGCAAGTACCAGGCACCTTGACTCGACGTTTCCGCCAGGCCCGCGCGCGCTCTGGCATCAGCCCAGCATCATCGACAAGCGCTAAGGACATCCGGCGATGACTCAAGAAAACGCGGTCTTCCCGCTCCCCCTGCCCACCATCTCCGGCAGCACGCCGCAAGCCACGTACAACGACCCCTCGCTCTCCGGCTACTGGCACCTCTGGGGAAGCACCGGGGGGACCAGAGGCGTCAACGTCGTCAAGGTGTGGGACGATTACCGTGGCAGCGGCGTAATCGTCGGCGTGATCGATGACGGCGTCGACTACAACCACCCGGAACTCGCAGGCAACTACGCCAGCTCCCTCGATTACGACGGGCGCGACGGCGATGCCGACGCCTACCCGAGCGACCCGACCGACATGCATGGCACCACTGTGGCGGGAGTGATCGCTGCCGCCTTGAACAACTCGGCCGGCGGCGCCGGGGTAGCGCCCGAGGCGAGCGTCGCCGGCTTCCGTATCGGCTTTGGCAGCAACGGCACCGACCAGCAAGTCCTGGACGCGTTCCAGTGGATGGCCGCGGTGGACATCGCCAACAATAGCTGGGGCTTTGGCGGCTTCCTGGAGGACAGCTTCCTCTATCCGGGCTTCGCGCCAATTCGCAACGCTCTCCAGAATGCACTGGATGTGGGACGCAACGGATTGGGCACGATCGTCGTATTCTCCGCAGGCAACGGGCGAACCTCCGGTCAGGACGTCAATTACCACGGTTTCCAGAACAATCGAGGCATCATCGCGGCCGCCGCCACGGACAGCGCCGGTAACGTCACCTGGTTCTCGACGCCGGGAGCCGCCCTCCTCGTCGCGGCACCCGGCCAGAGCGTCCCTACTACCGATCGACTCGGTGCGTCCGGTTACTCGAGCGGGGACTACGCCACGATGAGCGGAACCTCCTTCTCGGCGCCGATCGTCAGTGGCGTGGCCGCCCTGATGCTGGATGCCAACCCGGGACTCGGCTGGCGGGATGTCCAGGAAATCCTGGCCGCCACCGCGGTCCAGACCGGCGCCACCACCGGATGGTCGTTGAACGGCGCGGACAACTGGAATGGTGGCCCCATGCACGTCAGCTACGACTACGGCTTCGGCCTGGTCGATGCGTTCGCCGCCGTGCGAGTCGCCGAGAGCTGGCGTGGCGTATCGACCTCGCGCAACGAATCGGTGACGAGCGGCGCGGCGTCCGGGCCCGTCGCCATTCCGGATGTCGGCAGCCTCTCGCGCACCATCACCCTGACGCAAAACCTGCGCATCGACCACGTCGAGGTCGATGTCTTCTTGACGCACGCCAGCATCGGCCAGTTGCAGATCACCCTGACCGCCCCCGACGGCACACAGAGTCTCCTGTTCCACAACCCCGCCACTTCGCAGGCAGATATCGCCTTCACCTTCTCCACAACTCGTGACTGGGGCGAATTCTCGGCTGGAGACTGGACGCTGACGATTGCCGATACACAGTCTGGCGCGTCGGGAATACTCACCAACTGGACTCTTCGCGCCTACGGCGACGCGCCGGGCAACGATACCTACGTCTATACTGACAAGTTCAGCGTTCTCGCGCCGGCCGACCCTGCGCGGCGAGTGCTCTCCGACCTGGGCGGGACGGACAACGTGAACACGGCTTCAATCGCCTCGGACACCCTCCTGGATCTGCGACCCGGCTACTCGTCGTCGATTGACGGGCAAACCGTTGTGATCTCCGCAGGCACCGTGATCGAGAATGCGGACACCGGCGATGGCAATGACGTGCTGATTGGCAACGACGCGGCAAACTCGTTGCGCGGGTGGCGGGGCAACGACTTGCTGGATGGGGGCCCGGGGGCCGATACCCTGGAAGGCGGGGTGGGCGATGACGTTTATGTCGTCGACTCGGCCGGCGATGTGCTCGTGGAAGCGGCTACAGGCGGCAACGACACCGTCCGGACGACCCTGGCGGCCTACGTCCTCGGCGCCAACCTGGAGAAGCTGGCCTTTGTCGGGACGGGGAGCTTCAGCGGAACCGGCAATGGAACAGCGAACGTGATTACCGGCGGCTTTGGCAATGACAGCCTCAACGGTGGCATCGGCGTGGACACGCTGATCGGCGGGGTTGGTGACGACAGCTACTATGTGGACAATCTCGGCGACAACGTCGTCGAATTGGCTGGTGAGGGGAACGACATTGTTTACAGCAGTGTCGCCTCGACGCTCGGCGCCAACCTTGAACGGATCTCCCTAACCGGTAACGCGGCCATCAGCGCAACCGGCAACGAACTTGCCAATACGCTTTACGGCAACGGCGCAGCCAATGTCCTCAGTGGTGCGCTCGGCGATGACACCTACTATGTTGGCAGCGGCGACACGATCGTTGAACTGGCCAGCGAGGGAAACGACATTGTCTATAGCACTGTCGCCTGGACGCTCGGCGCCAACCTTGAACGGATCTCCCTAACCGGTAACGCGGCCATCAGCGCAACCGGCAACGAGCTTGCCAATACGCTTTACGGCAACGGCAACGGCGCTGCCAATGTCCTCAGTGGTGGGCTCGGTGATGACACCTACTATGTTGGCAGCGGCGACACGATCGTTGAACTGGCCAGCGGGGGAAACGACATCGTCTGTAGCAGTGTCGCCTGGACGCTCGGCGCCAACCTGGAACGGCTCTCTCTGACCGGTAACGCAGCCATCAACGCAACCGGCAACGAACTTGCCAATACGCTCTATGGCAACAGCAACAGCGCTGCCAATGTACTCATCGGCGGGCTCGGGAGTGACACGTACTTCGCTGGCGAGGGCGACACGATCAGTGAAATGGCAGACGAAGGAAGCGACAAGGTCTACAGTTACGGCGACGCCAGTCTCTCGGCGAACGTCGAAAACTTGTACCTCAACGTCAGTGCTGCCGCGACGCTCACGGGCAACGAACTGCCCAACAGAGTGAGCGGCAACATCGGTAACGACATCCTGATCGGTCTTTTCGGCAGCGACACACTCGACGGAGGCTTGGGTGCCGACACTCTGATCGGCGGGGCAGGTAATGACACTTACTACATTGACAACCTCAACGACAGCATCGTTGAATTGGCAAGTGAAGGAGACGACAGCGTCTACAGCAGTGTCGGCTGGACGCTCGGCGCTAATGTCGAGCGACTGTGCCTAACGGGGACCGCAGCTATCGCCGGCACTGGTAACGAACTTGCCAACACACTGGCTGGCAATGCCAACAGTACCGCCAATGTCCTCGCGGGCGGCCTCGGCGATGACGGCTATTACGTGGGCAGCGGCGACAGCGTCGTGGAACTACTCGGCGAGGGAAACGACATCGTGTACAGCAGCATGAGTTGGACATTGGGTAGCAACATCGAGCGACTATACCTCACGGGCAGCGCGGCAATCACCGGGACCGCCAACGCGCTTGCCAACACCCTTTACGGTAATGCCAACAGCGCTGCCAACGTCCTCGCGGGCGGCCTTGGTGACGACGGCTACTATGTGGGTATTGGCGACACCGTCGTGGAGTTTTCAGGTGAGGGGAACGACATCGTGTACAGCGATATCAGCTGGACGCTCGGCGCCAATGTCGAACGGCTGTACCTGACGGGCAGCTCAGCCATCGCCGGCACCGGCAATGACCTCGCCAATACCCTCTACGGCAGTGCCAACAGCGCCGCCAACGTCCTCGCCGGCGGCCTCGGCGACGACGCCTACTACGCGGGCGCCGGGGATACTGCTATCGAAATGGCGAAGCAAGGGATCGACAGCGTGTACAGCTACGGCGACTACAGCCTTCTGGACAACATCGAAAACCTCTACCTCAGCAACAGCACCGCTGCGGCGCTCACCGGCAATGAACTCGCAAACAGGGTGAGCGGCAACATCGCTAACGATATTTTGATCGGCCTCGCTGGCCGCGACACGCTGGATGGGAGCCTCGGCGACGACATACTGGAGGGCGGGGTCGGTGACGACATTCTTTTTGGCGGTGGCGGAAGCGACAGGTTTGTCTTCGACACCGCTTTCGGCACAGACCGGATCAACGACTTCACGCCGGGGGAGGATGTGATCCAGCTTAGCAGCGCGCTCGGCGTCACGGGTTTTTCCGCGCTCGACACCAACATCGACGGCACCCTGGATAACGGCGATGCCGGCGTTCAGATTGTCGGTGCGGACATGGTGTTGGCGTTTGGCAGCAACCAGATCCAGATCGTCGGCCAGTCGCATTTGCACGGCAATGATTTCTTCTTTGCATGAGTTCACAGTAATCGTTCACACCCCCTTAAGAAAAGCTGCCAGCCTGATGATTTGTATGGCATAGTTGCGGAACTTGCAGACGACCTGACAGACGCGGCACGATGCACCTGAGCAAACATGACCTGTTCCAGATGAACGACGAGTGGCTGAAGAAGCTGCCGGCGGAGCTTTTGCTGGAAGTGTCGAAGCGGCTGTTGCACGACGTAAAGGAGTTGCAGGATCGGCTGAATCAGAACCCGGACAACAGCTCGCGTCCGCCGACCAGCCAACCGCCCTGGGCGAAGACAGGTGGCTCGGAGGAACAGAATGGCGCGGCGGACGAGCGCGGCAATGCCGACGTCGCCGCGGAGACGGCTGGAAGCTCTACGGAAGAGACGGAACAGGCTCCACCGGTTGATGGGCAGCGGCAATCGGCCAAGAAGGGGTCTGGGAAGCGGCCCGGCAAGCAACCGGGCAGTCCAGGTCATGGTCGCAGTCAGAAGCTGGCGATCACCGCCCGGTGCGAGCACCGTCCCGAGATCTGCGCCGCTTGTGCGGCAGTGTTGTCGGCGGATGCCGCGTCGCAGGCTTACACGGCTTGGGACGAAGTCGACATTGCGCCGCCGGTCGAGAGCCTGATCGGGTTGACGTTCAGCGTCACCCGTCACACGCTGCTTGAAGTGAGCTGCTCCTGCGGCCATGTCAGCCGTGCGCAAGCTTGGCGGGCGCCGGCCGACGGGCAATGGGAGAAGGTTGAGCTCGGGGAATGGCGTCTCGTGGGTCCCCGGCTGGCCGGGGTGATCGTCCTGCTGGCGGTGCGCATGCGCCTGTCGCGGGCGAGCATTCGCGAATTGCTGATGGAACTGTTCGACTTGACGCTGAGTACGGGCGTCATCGACGAAACCATCCGGGAAGCGGGCCGCGCCAGTCTGCCGCTGGAGGACGCCCTGGTGGCCGACATCGTGCAGGCAGCGCAACTGCATGTCGATGAGACCTCGTGGCCGGAGTCCGGCACGCTGCTGTGGCTGTGGGCATTGGTGACGACCCACACGGTGCTGTTCCTGATCGGCCCACGCAGCCGGGAAATGCTGGAGAACGCCCTGCAGGACGGCTTTGCCGGCCTGCTCATCAGCGATGGCTACGGCGTCTATCGCGCCTGGGCAAACCGCTTGCGTTGCTGGCCGCACCTGCTGCGCAAACTGAGAGGGCTGGCCGAATCGAGCGACGCGCGAGTCTCCGGGGTGGGGCAAGAGATGGAAGGCATCATGAAGACGCTGATGGCCGCCATCTACGCGGCGCGGATCGATCCGCCGCCGGAAGGACTCCCGGCCCGCTACGCGAACGAGATTGAGCGACTGCGGCACCTGTGCGAAGCCCATCGGATGGATGACCACTCGGTGCTGCGTAGCGTCGTGCGCGAATTCCTCTACGACTGGGACGTGATCCTGCGTCCCGTTGCCGAGCCCCACCTGCCGCTTTCCAACAACGCCGCGGAACAGGCGCTTCGGCACTGGGTGATTTCGCGCACCATCAGCCACGGCACACGCTCTGAAGAGGGATCCCGCGCCTTCGCTTTCCTCGCCAGCCTCATCGAAACCTGTCGCCGTCGCGGAGCATCCGCCTGGCAGTACCTCGGCACCGTCATCGCCGCCGCCCGCAAAGGCTTGCAGCTCCCCACGATCCCCGCCATCCCGGCAACCGCGTAGGGGAGTGAATGATTACAGTTCACAAGTGCTACCACAGACGGCACCTTCGTCGTGCTCCGACTCGCTTCCGAAGCGCTGGGTGAACTCCGGCATCGACAAACCGGGTTTAAACCTGGATTCGATTCATGGCCATGGCGCTGCTCTCCGTATGGTGACGGTGTCCAGGCTAAGCCCCGCTGGGCTCACCAGATGCGCTCATCTGACGATTATTGCTAATCGGGATCGGTTTTCAGGCCGCGGAGCAATTCGACCATCTTCACAGCCAAGATTTTTCGGTCGTATTTCTCGGCAGCGACAAAACAATTTGACCGGTAGTGTTCATAGGCTTGCCGATCCTGTCGCAAAAGCTTGAGATACAGAACCAGTTGGGCAGAGTTTTCCGGCTCGAAAGCGATTCCCACATCTTCCATGCGTACGATATCCGCAGACTCGCCGGCCACACCGTGTAGAACGGGCAATCCCATTCCCATGCACTCGAATAACTTTGAAGGGATGACCGTCGTGAACAGATCCGTTTTCCTCAGGTGAATGATCGACACGTCGAGCACGGACCAGTAGCGGGCGACTTGGTCCTTGGGCACGGAGTCCACAAACGTCACGTTGCTGAGTCCTCTCCGACGGGCATCTTGCTTCAGTGCCCCCTTACGAGCACCGTCGCCAAGCAAGACCAAGTGAATATCCTCTCCCAAGCCCTCGGCGCAAAGCTTCTCGGCGGCATCCAGGATCGTTTCCAAGTGATGCGCCATTCCATGAGTTCCGACGTAACCGGCAACAAACTTGCCCGCGATGCCTAACTCGGCCACCAGACCTTGATCTTTGGGCATCCGTCTGAAGCGGGACATATCTACCCCGTTGGTAACCACGCTGATCTTGCCGCTACTGATACCCCGCGCAATCAACCTGTCACGGAAAGAGTGTGTGACAGTAACAATCAGACTCGCCTTCCGATACAGGAACATCTCTAGCCGCTCCAACCATCGAATAGCCGCTGAGTCCTGCATGGCGCCTACGGCTTTGATCGACTCGGGCCACAAATCCCTCAGCTCAAACACGAACGGTACCCGCTTTAGGACACTGACTACCCATGCCGCGCAGACGGTAAAGAAATGGGGAGAGGTTCCGATCACCACATCGACGTGGCGGACGAAAAGGGCAGACAAAGTGGCTGCAACCATAAAGCTCTGGTAGTCCAGGATGCGCTTGACGAAGCCCTCATTGGCCGTGATGTAGGACCAGACCCGGACGACGCGAATTCCGTCCATGTCCCCTGCCTGCCAGACTTTGTTTCGGTATCCGTCATAGACTCGGCCCATCGGAAAGTTTGGGACGCAGGTGATGACCGTCACCTGATTGCCCGCCTTGACCCACTCACGGCAATGCTCGAAGGTTCGACTCGCGGGGGCATTTACCTCCGGCGGAAAATTGTCTGTCAAGAAGAGGATATGCATCTCATGCCCAATCGAAATCAACCACCACCGCAGCGCCCTCGAACAGCACTTCAATGCATTGGTTGGATACGGAAACCCCAAATCCTGGATGCCACGTTGATGGCACCATCTGCGCGTGTCCGTCCGTAACCGACCAGCGAACTACTTGTCCGCCCGCTAAGCGTAGCTCTCGATCGCCTGTCACCCGGACATCCGGATGAAGGTGGAAGCGGCTAACGGCCTGGCGGAAACCTCCGGTTATCGCGTCGATGACCCGCAGACCACCGGTACGGAATTCCCACTGGCGGCGATGGATGGGGGATCCTGAGAGCCGCCGATAGCCGTCGTGGGAACAGCGTACCACCACTCTTTCACCGTCCTGCCAGACATCTCGCCAGAACTCCAGCGCGATTGGTCGGGCGCGCCGAGCGACCCGAAAGCCAGCCCATACCTCAGAGGAATCTTCCCCGTCGACTTCAACGGTGTTATGTGCTGACGTACTTCGTTGGCGTTGACGTTCCGCGCCTTCGCCATATCGGGATGTCCCTGAATTAACCAGAACGCGTTCACCAAAGAGGCTCAACTCAAAGCTGAGAGTGTCGGCGTGGGCGTGACCCGGCTGGTAATCCGGACCCACGTTGGCCACATCCAGCAAGGCCTTTCCACCCGAGCCAAGTTCGACGACGATGTAACCCGTGTCCACAAGATGGTTCAGCAGAAGTGGTCGCACCACGGCCTCGTCACCGGGACAACCCAATGCCCTCGCATACGCTGTGATCTGCGCGGAGCGTGGGGCAATCCCGAACGTTGCATCGTTAAAGAAGGCAATCTCACCGTCGGGATGGCACATGTGCCCCAGCCACGCCATGCCGCGTTCGATAGCGCCATGCCAGGCCGGAGCGCGCTCAGAAAGCTCGGGCAATCCACTCCTCTGGGCCAGGTTCAGCAAGTCGCAGAGATCCCACAGCAGGGTCGCGTGATACATCGGCGATAGCTCGAAGTGACCGCCATCAGCCAAGAACTGCTCGGGGATCTCTCGGTCCAGAATACCTAGTCCCCGGTGCAAGCAGCGGCTCCCCGAATCGCCCCCAAGGAAGGTGCCGGCAAACGTCAACGCCTTGCCGTTGGCGAATAGGTGGTTGGCCAGAATGTGGCGCTCCTCCTGTGCCGCAAGAGCCTGGGCTTGCCTAGCGATGCTGTCGAGCCACTCGGCAGGCACCTGCTCCTGCCGTGCACACCACTTGACCAGATTCACCAGCCGCAAGGAAAGGGTGTAGGGCTCCCAGCCGTTCCCGGTGAGAGATGGATTGTCGTGGATCCAACGCTCAATCAGCCATCCCTGTTGCTCGGCACGTGTGTCCGCGTCGACGGCATTGAGATCGTCGAGATAGTGAAGATTGTAGAGCCACAGTTTCGCGTGCTTATCCGAATTCCAGTCAGAGGGTTCCTTCACCTCGCCACGCTCCCCGAGAAACTCGAAAACCCCTGCCGTCAAGTGGCTACGCGGTGAAGTAAGCGGAGCCGACCACGGTTCGGACCAAGACCGTCGAACTGCCACCCTAATGGGTGCCAGCGCGAGCCGCGCGACCAGCGGTTTGGCCAAACGGTAATAGAGGCGATAGAGCACCTGCTCGGTCCGCAGGTGACGAATCGTACGGAGCAACAGCAAGATACGCCCGATACCCATCTCTCAAGGGACTCCTTTGGGTAACTGAGCGCGCCATCGCAACGCTATCACCACCATCCTGGGTCCGAGCCCCTGGCTATCCCGCTGACCTGCCACCGAATGTTGTCCACGCAACCGCACCCCATTTCCAAGCGCCCAGACCGACTCGACGGCACCATAGATACCCAGTGGCCAGTCGGTTGGCCCAACAAGGCGCGCCCAATCCACACCCAAAGTCTACGAAGCCAACAAGATCGACACTCGACTCACCTCGACAATCTCTGCGAACGGAATCGGCGCAACGGCCCCACCGCGAATCGCGTTGACAAAAGCTGCGGCGCACGCCTTTTGCCCCTTGTCCTGCCGCCACAGATTCATGTCCTTGAACCCTGGCCAGGCGTAGCCCTTCAGTCTTCGGAAGTTGTCAAGCTGCAACACCCGACCCCCTGCAAAGACTTCCAGGCGCTCCTTTGGAAACGCCTTACAACCATTCGCGAAATAGTTAACTGTACCGATGGAACCGTCAGCAAAGCCCAACTGTAGGCTCACGGTATCCCCATTCGCTGAATCCATCGCCATACGAGTGTGCGCTACCAAGGGGCTAGCGGCCAAGAATCGCAGCAAATCAATGAAATGGCATGCTTCCCCGATGACACGCCCGCCACCAATCTCGCGGTCATGCGTCCAGTGGTCCGACGGAATCTCGCCCGCATTGACAGTCATCACAAATGACTTCGGCCCGGTCACCCCGGTCAGAAGCGACTTGACCTTAGCCACTTGTGGCGAAAAACGCCGATTGAAACCAACCATCAGCAACGGTGCAGTGCCCAGCTCATGCAGCCGGGAATACGCCACTTCGATCTCATCCAGCTCTCGCAACGTCAGACAAATCGGCTTTTCCACAAAGACATGCTTGCCGGCCTGCAATGCCTGCAAGACAAACGCCGCGTGGCTGTTGTGACGGGTGCTTATTACCAAAGCATCCACCGTCGGGTCGCTGAACAGCTTGTCGGTATCCGTGGTGGTCTCGACAAAGCCATGCTTCTTACCAGCGTGCACCCCACTCACCCCGGTGCTTGATGCAACCGACTGCAGGTGGGCGCCAGCCTCCTTGAAGGCGGGGATCAGCACGCCCGTAGCGTAGTTGCCTGACCCGACAAACGCCACCACCGGAGCCTGCCCGGTCCCGGCAACTGGCTTGTGCGCCCCCACGCAAACCGTCGCCGCCCTCATCTCCGCGTCACTCTTTTCCTCACGGGTGGGGTACTCCAACAAGATACCCAGGGAAGGCTCGCTACCGCCAACCACCGCATACGCCGCTTCAGTCTCATCCAGCTTGAAGCGATGCGACATCAGCGGCTGAACGTCGAGGTGGCTATCGGCCAGCATATCCAGTACAGCTTCAAAGTTCCGCTGCTCAGTCCAGCGCACAAATCCAACCGGATAGTCCTGTCCTTTCTCCTCATAGTTTGGGTCATAACGGCCAGGGCCATAGGAAGCAGACACTTGAAAGGTCAATTCCTTCTTGAAGAAATCGTCACGAGACAAGTCGAGCCCGGTAACTCCCACCAGCACAATGCGCCCGCGCTTGCGACACATGAGAGCCGCCTGATGTATCGGCTCGCTGCTCCTCGTAGCCGCTGTCACCAGCACCGCATCGACCCCCCTTCCCCGGGAAAGCCGCTCCGCCACTCGAACGGGATCTTCCCCGGCGCTCAGGTTAACTACCTCGGCGCCGAACGCCTTGGCCATCATCAGTTTGGCCGGGTCGAAATCGATCCCCAAGACGCGACAGCCATTCGCACGAAGCAGTTGCACCGCAAGCTGGCCAATCAAGCCTAGGCCAGTCACCACCACGACCTCACCCAACGTTGGCTGCACGAGGCGGATACCCTGCAACGCAATCGCGCCGATGACGGCAAACGCTGCGGCGTCGTCACTCACCGCGTCGGGAACGCGTGCGCAAAGGTTCACCGGTACGCTCACGACCTCGCCGTGTTTCCCGTTGGACGCCACCCGATCGCCTGCGGCAAAGCCCTCGACGCCCCTGCCAACCTCCAGTACCACGCCGACGTTGCAGTAACCCAGAGGCACGGGTTGCCCCAACTTGTTGCGCACCGCATCGAGCGTCGGCATCAATCCGTCGGTCTTGATCTTTTCCAGGACCATGCGCACCTTGTCCGGCTGCTGACGAGCCTTTTCAATCGGGTTTGCTTTCCCGAAATCCACCAGCATCCGTTCAGTGCCAGCGGAAATCAGCGAGCGTGAAGTGCGGATCAATAACTGACCGGTGGTCGCACGCGGGCACGGTACTTCCGCCACACAGGTGGCGCCGGTTTTCAAGTCTTGAAGAATCTGTTTCATCTCTTTACCTATGACCACCAACAATTCAGCTCACGAACCGTGCGAAATGCAATCCGACAGCCCGACGTAGGCGACCCACCTGCACGCTCGCGGCCAGCATAGACTCATGCGCGCGACCCCACAGTCGGCCACCCCAATTTCTTCCCGCACTCACCCCCAGTTTTGTACCAGCGCGACATGTCAAACCGCTCACCGCAGATCCGAACACTACACGCTCCGGTACTCTTTCCACCCGGGCTCGCGCAACGTCCCGACCAGAAGAACACGTAACGGCCAGAATATCCCGCAAGAATTCACTAATCGCTCATACGCTGCACCCAGCAAGTACAAAGGCCAGGTCATGCGCAGATACTCAGGGCGACCCTCGACAAGCTCAACTCGCTCCAACAACATCCCGGAGTCCTCAGCCAGCCGGGCCACATCGCGCCGCGTATTGGCGCGGTAACGGGTCGGACACGTAGCGACCTCGGGTCGCCCGCGCAAACGATTGACATACTGGTGAAATCCATGTGGCGTAAACCGCGCTATGGTCGGCATGTAGTGCCACTTGTTCCGCGTCTTGAACAGAAAAACACCACATCGAACCGGCCATCCTCATAGGGTATGCCAGCCGCCTTAGCCACGCGCCCTTCGTCGAGCATTGGGTTGTCGATCACCCTTGGATCCAAATCAACCCCACACATCTGCCCCACGGCTACACGGAAATTCATTTGCGGTACAATCCCCGCACCGGCGCCAGGGTCGAGCACAACTGAGCTAGGATGCAAATACGCGATAATCCTCTCGCGGAAAAGCTCGTCATCCCAGTTTCGCGAATAAGATGGATAAAGTCTGCGATTTAACCAGTCTACAGCACTGCTCATTTCATTGATCTCCATGTCCTCGTTAGCACCTATTCCTTCTCTGCTCCCGGCGGCACCGCTCTCATCGTCGCAAACGCCCCTCTTGACCCACATTGCCCAATCTCTCTTGACACCGAACCCATGAATCACCAGCGCACTGCAAATTAGAACTACGGTTCTCTGCCCAACCCAAGCTCCTTATAAATGTCGATCAGCACCTCGATGGTGTTCGGCTCGACAGCACCTACGTTCGACGTTGTACCCGACTGTAGTAAAGCAAATAACTCGTCGAGGTCACGATACGCAAGGACCCCTTCTGGCCTATCTACCACATTGGTGGCGAAAACGGGTTTGCCCAGGTAAAGTGCCTCCCTGACTGAAATAGAATCGCCGTCGGTGCTCGTGTTCCGGATAAATCCTTCGCTAAGCTTTATCACCTCGCAAAAATCATGCGGAAAGCAGATCCAATGTGGAACATCGATCAGATCTGGAGCATTGACCCTGACGAACGCTTTGTAGCTCCCCGTTGGGTCCGAAATGATCAGCTTATAATCTGATCGCAGGGAGAAGCGCGACAAGAGATTGGTAATTCCATAAATCTCTAAGCCGTGCTTGTCGAATGTCACATTAAAGGCATTCGTGCAAAACACTCTCTGCCGCAATTTAATTCTCTCAATGACTTCCAAGGTCGCCAACGGCAGTGGCTGCACATCAGAAGGCGGGATAAAGGCTGAAACCCGTTGCGCTCGAGGATTCATACCGCGTGCCAACGTGTGGCTGCCCCTGTTGATTACGATTGGCACCGAACACCAACGTAATGACAAATAATCCGCCTCGTTTTTCAGCCAGGAGTAACGCGACAGATTACCGTGGTATGTAATTATCGTACGCTTCCCCAGGATGTGCCCAACAACCGCGAATACAAGCCGCAAATAGACATTAGACGTGTGCAGGTGAATTATCCGATGACCGAGAACGGAACTAATCCCTCTACCAGTAAACAAATCCTTCAAATGCAGGAACGAGCAATCGCGACGAGAACAAAAATACGCCCATAGACGACTAACATGAATTGTAACTCCGCCAATTGGCGGGGGAATCTTGCCAACTATCAACAGATCCTTCATTTAAAATACTCAGATGAAGTCACACAGCAACACGCCGAAGCATCCTGACGACTGCCGTCGAATACAAGGCCAGAAGAAGACACCGACTTACCGCTCTTAACCCATCTACGAGCGATTTCGACCCTTATCATATACTCGGTGGCGTCGATGGTACTACAGACGCAGCCCGGTATCAAAAACTGTGATCGTCCGCGAGGCAACTTATCCCAATGGAAAGAGAGGAATCACCAGAAAGTAGCAGGATAACCAACTAGTTAAAGCCGCGTAGCCGTACACTATGCGTGCGTCAATGCCCGAAGAGAATTCGCACTCCTTGGTAACGGCACGTCCCACCGAGCGACCTAGCGATTGCCTGGCGGGCTTCCCTTAATGCTCTCCAACACTAGACGGCGCGTGGATGTGGCACGCCATTCGTCGTTTGGGCTAGAAATGACATCAACGGCAAGTCTCCTTGCCGCCTGATTGCCGAACATCGAGGCATACCGCGCAAGTAGTGCCGCATCCTCTAGACCGAGTCGCCACGCTTCCCAACGCCTGCTGCTAAGCAGAGACTGGTTACCTTCTTCGTACACAACGCCAAAATCGGGACGTCGCCCATCAAAATCGTCCCAGGCGCTTCCATATATATCGCCATAACTCCAAAAGCCGACGCCACCAAAACCTCTAGCATAAGCACGCCAAGGCATAAGCCGATAGTAACTATAAGCCAGATTGTCCTTCCCGGGTCCCCGCATGTTATAGAGCCACACCTTGGAACCTTCAACGACAGCAGGGTCACTGGATAGACCTTCAGCCACGCATGCAATATCCACCAGTGAAACCAGAGCTAAGGCGGATCGGTTGTCAATCGTCGCGAAAAGTCTCACGCCAGCCAACTCGCTACGCATCCACCGAATTACCTCGTGCGCCATCACAATCTCTTCACCAACAGGCTCATCATACGGGTATAAGAAAACCCGTACATCGCTCCTTCCGACGCTCCGGATACTATCGATAATCCCATGGTACCACTGAACAAATTGTCGACGCCAAACAGGATCAGCAAGTTGCGGGGCATTTCGTCGAAAATCCAGGAACAGCAGGACGATGCTCACGCCAGTATATTTCTCAATGACTTTAGAAAACCCCTTAAAGTCGACGGACCGATACGGCGTAAGCATGGCTGGAGGAATGACTGCAACACTTGTATGATGGGCCAACAGGTCTGCGCGAGCTAAGTCGCCCCGCATAGCCAACATGCCATGGCCTGGATATGCCCAAACAACCGATGCCAGAAAGGAGCGGTTGTCAATGGTTGCAGCCCTTTCCACGTCGGTGGTAGCGATAAAGCGCTTACGAGAACCGTCGATCCGAAGGGTATGCCTTCCCTCACCGCACAATTTTAGCCACAGCATCACGGTCTCTCCCGGCGCGATGTCGTAGATGGGGCCCACAGGTACCAGTGGGTCGAAAACCGTTTCTAAGCTTGCTGTCAAGACTGGCTTGGCTTCAAAGAGAGCTGCTGTCAGGGCCGCTTGTTGCGCTGATTCGGTGAACCGAACGCGCAACGGTATGGAAGCCGGATTGCTTAACGTGAACGCGCGATAATCGCAACTCCCCTGGGGTATAAGTATCTTGTAATCTGCCTCTGCCTGACCCTTCGGCAACGTCAGAGGCGAAATGTGCGCCAGAGGATTAACCGTGTCGATCACGAACTCCTCGTTGGGAAAGCGCTTAGCCAATGCGGCGGCTCGCCGCGCGACGGTATCTGGGCCCGAGGGAAGGCCCAGCCGATCCAAAGCGCGCATCGCACGACGGCTTGCGTCGACGGTACGCGAAGCAGTGACGCGGCGTGAAACGTCGGCAGGAATCTCTCCCAAATCAATGGTCGATTTCAGTTCTGTTCCGGCTACCGCTTCGACGATTTCCACCTCGTCGGTAAAAAAATAACGGCCCCGCAAAATGATTTCCAGACGGGCATAGCGGGCCAAGCGTCCCAACCCAGAAAGGCTAAACCGTCTCTCCTCGTAGGGTCCTTCGTGCCCACCCACATCGTTAACGACATCGCCGACAAACTCGTACCGCTCTCCATCTGCACTAAGATAGACCATTCCGCGATAGGGAAAGCTTACGCCAGCAGCGAAACGTCGGGCAGTTCGAATCGCCACTGACTCAACCGGGACGATGTGCCCAAGATCTACGGTGATCGCCACCCCACGCGTCTCCTTCCAGCCAAGGCTCCCATCGGACGTCCATAAGATTCCCTTTGTGAACTGCTGGTCCGTGAGTGCCTTCGCTACTGTCTCCTTCGAGTAGGTTTTGTAGTTCGGCTCTGGATCTAACTGGTAAGGCTTCTGCCGAGAAACGAAGTCCGCGGCAGAGGCTACCGAAAGCCCCAGAATGGCCAGTGCTGCAGCTAAAGCAAACCTCCCCGACCAGGGGCGCCGGTACCGTGAATCAGCTTCCATCGCCTCCCTACTCTCCACTAGGGCTACTTCCTTGAACACTTCTGCGGCGCCAAGAGTTGGGACACGCCAACGCTATGGGTCAACAGCACTCCTAGCTCACCTCGAAGCGCCAGTCCGACCGCCTACTGAAAGCGCGCTCGCAGCACGTTATTTCTGAAACCGTGACTGCGATCTGTCACTGAGCCAACACTAACACCAGCCGGGGCAAGAGGCGTCACGACCCTCCTTTTTCGACGACTCAGCATCCCGGATAGGTTTGACACCTACGATGTACAAGTGCTGCCAATTGCCGACCCGTCGACAACCGCAGCGTACAACTTCGCCTGAGTCTTAGCAGCCTCACGCCACGAATAGTCTCGTTGCAGCGTCATGAAAGCTTCAGCACCCATTGCCTGCAACCGATCGTGTCCGACATCCGTAGCCTCACGGATTGCTCTCATCAACGCACCTACGGTCGGTTCGCCAATCTCGAAACCGAACTTTCCATCGCCCAGTAACTCGCCGAGCCCCCCTGCCGTCGTACTGGCAATTGGCCGGCCACTTGAAAGGGCCATGGTTGCGACACCACTTTGCGAGTAGAAATCCGTGTAAGGGAGCACGACCAGATGCGAGCATTCAAACAACCCGCGAACTTCTTCTTCCCCAATAAAGCGTGCCACGACATCAATCCCTTGCGGTGCACGCGCAACCAACGCCTCGCATTCACCCCAATATAACCTTTCTCCCTGACTCACAGCACCAGCGATCACAAGAGTCACCGGCAAACCTTCTGCCCGCAGTCTCTGCACGGCCTCGATAGCGAGATGAATTCCCTTGTTCTTGCGTATGGCCCCAAAACATAGAACGCGAAACTCCTCCGAACGTGTGTAGGGTAACGGTCGATCACACAGAGAAAAAACGCCATGGGAAGTGACTGTCACGGAATCGGCAGGAACACCAAAATCTCTTATCAATGTCTCCTTTTGGCTGGAATGATGGACTACCAATGCGTCGGGAGCCTGATACAAAGCGGTCAGGATCTTGATCTCAATTATGCGCAGCCAAACAGGCAGAAGCCACCGATGTGGGTAGACGTCGTGAACGGTCAGCACGAGACGAACATGCCTACGTGACAACTGCCACATCTGAAGAAGCGAAAGAAATGGTATTCCCGGAAAGTTGAAATGCACCAGAGTATGGGCTGATTTTGCGGCGTGCTTCAAGTCAAGAATTATAGCTGAACATTGTAAAAACTGCTTGCCCATCTCAAGAAGCTTACCGAATCGCCGCCGTGCCCGTAGTGAACAGAACACCCTCAGTTTGTCTTTCGGGAACGTCCCGAGATACTCGAAATCCTCCGGGCAAACCAACACCGCATCCGGATAACTCGAACGAATAGCGCCGAATAGCTCACTCACGTATTTCGCAGCCCCTGACTTGCTGGCTTGCGTGCATTGAATCAATAGCACCTCGTGGCCCTCTAACACGTCACTTCCCTCTTTGTCCGTTGCATTGTGTTACTTCGCACTGAAGCAGCCAACACGAGCGCTGCTCCTGCATAAGCCATGAAGTCGACACCTCCGTTTGCATACCCAAGCAGCCCACCGTGCTCCGACAAGCCACGTACAACAAGAAGCAACACCCACGTGGGGGCAAGAGCTGCAACGAGTCGGTCATCCCCGTGAAGTTGCTGTCGCTTCCAGAATAGCCACAGGCTTGCCCTCAACACATAGATTAGCATAATCATGCTGACGGAAAATCCCAGAAGCCCTTTCTCGGTCAATATAGTGAGGTAGGCATTATGGAAGGCGCCTGAATCGAGGCTCGTAAAACGTTCGAGGTTGCTTGAGTATAGCGTGAGATAGCGTGTTAGATCAGTGTCCCAGGTAAGCGCCCCCCACCCAAGAAAGGGCTTGTCCATAAACTTAGCCAAAGCGCCGCTCCACAGCTCAGAGCGGCCCGTCGTAACGTCGCTGAGCCAGTACAACGCTTGGAGTAGTGCTTGATCGTCAAGAATCGTCGCGCCGGCCACGAAGGCAAGAGCAGCGATGGGTAACATGAAGAGGACCACCATCTTCGACGGCGGACGCCGTAGAAGCCACGCAATCCCACCGGCGACTCCCAACGCTAGGATACTGGTCAAGGCGCCACTCAGTACCAAGGCCAGGAGAACTGTTAGGCTATAAGGGTAAAACCACCAGCGCCGTCCGTACCCTTGCCAGTTCAGCACAAAGGCAAGCAACATCGCAAAGGATAATGGATTCGGGTTGAGGCCATACCGGGCGTCCATCTCAAACTTGTAAGCGGCGAACTCCATCAGGTTGGCCGGGCTTGGAGGACCCATAATTAACAAGAAACCGCCGATCAGCGTGATTGCACCAATCAATGCGGGGATGACCAACAGTTTCCGAAAGACCCGGCTGTTTCCCATGCGCCTAAAATGGACCATCAGGACAAATGTCGTAGCCACCATGAAAGCTTGGCGAGCGGCGTCAAGCCACCCCAATTCCGGGCGAGATGAGTCCATTGTCGAAAAAACTCCGCAGATCACGTAGGTCATTCCGAGGACAAGCCAGCGCCTCTCAGCGTGGTTGATCCGCCAGCCTGAGGACCCGAGGCCCGCGAGAGTCAGGATGGACGCCCCGGTGATTAGGCCTCGAGCCAAAAGCCCGTACACACTGCCGGGGAGCACCACGAGCGCAAGAGACATCATGAACATCAGCGAAATTAGAACACTCACACTTCACTTCCTTTGAGGAGGATTCGGGTGGTCAGCCATAGAGCTACAGCTCCCTCCGAGATCACGCAAACCCAGATGACATTAGCTAGGCTGGTTGAAAACGCTAGTTTCCCAACGAGGGCAACCCCGTAAGCCAAGAGCATCAGCTTCATGTACAAGGCTCCACGCCCAAGCACAAAGCAGTGTCGAGCCGCGAGTTGATTAGTCGACATCACAAAGAAGTATGCTGAGTACGGAACCAGAAGGTCCGCAACCAAGCGTGTCTGGGTTGGACCAAAATGGCCGCGCTCATAGACCAACCGCACGATAGCGTCGTCTAGGCTGACCATCAATAGGGCGATCAGTCCACTAGGCAGGCAAAGGCACAGGAACACCCATCCCGTCGGCCGCCGGCCTGCACTCAGTGACCGAGCAGCCCAACTCTGATAAATCTGCCCCAGTTGCGAACTTATCAAATTGAGCGGCAGCATCCCAATTCGCAGCGCAAACGCGTTAATCGCCACTAGGCCATCTCCAAGACGTGCCGCAAAATAAAAATTGGAGAGCTGGTTAATGTTAAACCCGACGTTTTCGAGAGATGCTGATCCAAGTGATCGCATAAAAGATGATAAATTTGGCGCATCGCTAGTACCCCCCCCTGCCAAACGGCGCAGCAAGACCGTAAGGCCAATGAAACCAGCGAAGGCCATTCCGAAGAGATACGACCACGGCAAAGCAGCAGTCATGCTATCGCGTGTGGACGAAACGGAGTAGAACACCACGAGAACAATTAGCATAGTCGCCGGCGCCGTGGCACTTAGCAAAGTGGCTTCATTATGGCGGCGGTCGGCATGCAAGACACCAAAAGCAAGGCCAACTAAGACAGTAGGCAGGATCGAGAATGCAAGAATGCTGGCGAAACGCTTGAGCAGTTCATTGGGCGGCGCAAAACCAAGAACCACTGCCAGCTGTGTGGAATCCAGCACTGCTAAGGCGACAGTCAGCAGAAGTGCCAGCCCGCCAAGCCAGCACATCACCGGCCGGAGGAAGCTCGGACCACCGCCAGCTGCCTCACTCCTTATGTAATGCGGTACAAATGCAAGGTTGAACGCCCCCATCATGAAGCTAGAAACAAAGACCAGCAACTGTTGAATAGCAAAAAAGGCGTCAGTCACCCCCGAGACTCCAAAAACACTCGATATGAGCACTTCGCGGACGAAGCCTAACGCTTTGCCGAAACCGTTTATCAAGAGCTGTAGAAGCACGGGGCCCAATCGCCAAGGCAGTCCCGCGTTCATTATACAGCCCGCTTATAAAACACGATCCTGGTGGGCACGAGGGCGAGCCCGAATCGATAGCACCACGCAGCGGCGGTGAGACCGGCGATACCAAGAAGGCTTCGATGGAAGCCGACCCGTAAGAGCCCGTGGCGCGCGGGTAAGCAGAAACCAGCCGCAGCCCCCTCGGCGCGGAAGCGCTCACTGGCAGCCATCTGAGGGGCTTCAAGATCACTGGCTCGCGGGTAACGATTGCTCTGTTTGTAACCCCGGTTACTTAGCCCCTTGGCCCGGTTCAACTGGTCCATGGTCAGCCGCCTGAAAAGCGACCATGCGATCGCGTCAACGCCACCCTCGTCCTTGACGCGGTGAACTGCGATTAATCTTAGCCTCGCCGAAATCGCGGAACTCGCCAATCTGCAAAGGTTCGATTCCCACGAATGCGCTAACGCACCTCGTACAGCGTCCGCACCTTCCGGTGTCAGCCCTTGATCGATAAGGACGCGGACATCGAACACGAAACGCTCATCGACGGTCACGCCACTCTTCCTACCACCGCTCGTCGCGAAGGCGATCGTGCTCTTCGTCGCTCGGAGGTAGCCCGCTCACGATCGTTCGTTTCCAAGACCCAAGGATTTCCTTGACGGCTTCGCGGACAGAGCGCCGCGGTTGGGGTGCTCCTTTAGAGTCTCCCCCGCTGGAATAGCTGTCTTCCGGGAATGGATCCGCTTGAGTGGTTGCTTCGGGTACCGTTTTATGATCGGGAATGATCACCGTCAGTCGGATTCTCGAACGCTTCACATTAACTCCCGGTAGCAGTTGAAGCCAACCGTGGTCATATATGGCTTCTACTTGCATAGATGGTTCTCCTCCCACCGTCGATGACCGGCCACTCGGCGATTTCCTGTGCCGGTGTACAGGCAGACCGCCCCACCTTCGCCAACGGCGGGCAGCGATAGCCACTCTCCACTCTCGCGCCTCCAACCGGTCTGTCGGGCCGGGACGCCGGTCATGGGCGCGGAGGGCTTGACATAATGCTCACCGATCGCGGCAGTCGGGATCTGTGCTGTCACTTTCAATGTAACCTTCGTTTTAGTTTGTCAGCCAGGGCCAAGCTAGTGGTCCACTTGCCGCCGAAGACGCTCAGCAGCTTCCCGTTGCGCTGGAAGGCGTAATCACGACGCGCACGGGTTGGATCGCCGGCGGACTTGACCAACGGCCGAATTCCGGCAAAGGTTTCAACGATATCGGCCGCTGAGATCGGCCGGCTGTGGAAGTGATTGTAGGCTTTGAGAAGGTAGTCGGTTTCTTCGTCACTGCAGGCTATCGGCGCGTCCAGAGGTTGACGGACTTCAGTGGTGCCGATGAGGGTGCGACCCTTCCACGGTAGCACGAAGAAGATTCGCTTGTCCCCGGGGACTTCGAGCAGCAGGGCATGCTCGCAGGGACAGGCGACGACGAGATGACTGCCGCGAACCACGTCGAGACGATACCGGGGCTCGATACCGCTGTCGGTAAGGAGTTTTTCCGCCCACGGGCCGGCGATGTTGAGAATTTGGTCGAACGCCAACGGCTCGCCTGTCGCCAACGTCAGCCTTCCGTCTGGAGAAACGGAGCCTACGGCTACTCTTTCCTTGATGACGACGCCGGCTTGTCGGCACTGCTCGGCTACCCAAAGTCCGAGGCGCCGGTCGTCCATCTGGCCATCGTGGTAGCGGAAGCCGCCGAGCAGATCGTCGGTCTTCAGCGTCGGCGCCAGTGTCACGACCTGTTCCCTTGTCAGCGCTTCGCTCTTCGGTAGCCTCGACTTGCCAGCCAGGAGGTCGTAGAGCTTCATGCCTACCGCCAGCATCCACATCGGCCGACGGCTACTCCGGTAGACCGGCAACAGTATTGGCAGTGGCCGGGTCAGGCGCGGCGCACGCGCCAGCCAGGCGTCGCGCTCGCGCAGTGCCTCGCGTACCAACAGGAACTGACCCGTCTCGAGGTAGCGCAGCCCACCATGCAGCATTTTCGACGAGGCAGCACTGGTGGCTTCCATCACGCGAGCGCGCTCGAACACGGTAACGTCGTCGCCACTCTTGGCCAGCCGCCAGGCTGAACACAGGCCGTTGATGCCGCCGCCGATGACTGCAATCCTCATCCGCAGCGCTCCCGGCGTTCCACTGGCAGCAACCCGGTGCGACCACCGTGTGGTGAGCGGCAGGCGCCGATCGATACCGCCCGCGAACCCGGCGCTTCGCGACGCTCGGCGCGGGATTCGAGTTCACCACAGAGGACGTCGGTCCTATCGAGCCAATGGCGGGCTTGCTTCATGGCCGTTCCGCCGACGCGTTCGCCGGTGCCGGGCCACTTGACGGAGTTGCCATACCTTCCCGGGCGGGTCCAGACGAAGTCGCGCGGCACCTCCGAGATCTTCCCGATACGCGTTTCCAGAACGCTCCAATTGAGCAGACGAAGCGTGACATTGTGGCGGTTCTCCTTGACGACGAAGCAGTGCACCCTGGCTTCGTCACACGCTCTGGCCAGACCGGCGCGATTCTGCGCGCCGGGCCACGAGAGGGGGCTCGGTGATCAGGTTCACTCTGTGACGGGCGGCGGTTCCTGCCTGCTTGCGGTGCAGGCCACTCGGCCTGCGAGGGTCAACACGTTCCAGATTATCCGAATGGGTTTCGACGGCAGCGAAATGGTTCCTGGCGATACGGCCGCAACCGACGATGCCGATGCGGATTTTTCTGCCCTGGATGATTTTGTTCATGGTCGATTGGCTAAAGAGCGAGAGCACGCGTCTCGCAAGGGATGTTCGGTTGTAGCAGCAGCAAGTCCGCTACCTGTGACGGCTGTGTTCCGCGGTGTCGGGTAACCACCCTTCGTTGAGGACCTCCCGCATCGCCCACCGGCAGGCGTCGGGAAAACAGTCGAGGCCGGTTTCCCCGACAGCCTGGGCAAGCGCCTCGGCCCAGACCATCTCCAGCCATCGCGCTTCCTGGAGCTTGGGAACGAGGCTGGGGGGTGTCATGCAGCCCATAGGCAATTTCCTTGCGCTGCGCCAGGATGGTCTTTTCCCAACTGGCTCGCCGCCTATCCATCTGGTATTGCCACTCGAGCAGATGCGCCAGCAGGACCGCCATGCGGCTCGCCAATTCGCGTTGTTCGCTCCTGGCGACGCTCTCAATCTCTTCCGCGACGTGCTCGCGGTCGAGCAGCTCGACCCGCCCGGCACGAATGAGACTGGCCTGCTCGCTGGCCCATACCACCACAGCCGATTCGTAACTGGCTATCACACTGCCCCCTGCAACCCCGGCTGACAGAAAGCGTTTCATTCTACCCGAACCCTGCCTATGGAACCTGGACTTTGCTCAGGTTCTGTGCCGTACGGTAACGGATTCGACAATGCCAGCCAGTGCGAATGGGCTGGCGTTGACGTGGCGTGAACGCCTTGCTCAGCTAAGCAGATCACTCTTCGGAAGCGCGGACTTCCCCGCATTGACCGCGCTTGCGCTGCGCACCTATACTCGTTTCGCAGGTGCCGTTAGATTTCGTCCCCCCATGATGCCATGGCACCGAGGCTCATCGTTGGGCAGCGCATGAGGAAGGTGATCGATGAACACGGAATCTCTGAAGGAAGTGATCAAGCGGGAGTTGCCGGTCTGGCTGCGGGAAGATCCCGAGTTGCGAGCCTACATCCTGGAACTCACTCGTCAGGAATACGCCGCCCGGGCGGATACCCAGGACAGGTTCTACGAGATTCTGGCCGAATTGCGTCGTGATCGGGAGGAGCAGGCGCGCAAGTGGGACAAGCAGTCGCGTAAGTGGGACGAGCAGTCGGGCAAGTGGGACGAGGACGCGCGCCAGTGGCACGAACAGAACCGCAAGTGGGAAGAATCTGAGCAACGCTTCAACCGCGTTCACGAAGAGATCATGGCGCAGGCCAGAAGGCATGATCGCACCATCGGGGCCTTGGGCGCGCGATGGGGCACACAATCGGAAAAGGCTTTCCGCGATGCGCTGGCCGGAATTCTTGAACAGACCTTCGGGGTGCAGGTGTTGAATATCAACGAGTACGATGATGAAGGCGTCGTGTTTGGGCGTCCTGACCAGGTGGAACTGGACGTGATCATCAAGAACGGTTTGCTCCTGATTTGCGAATTGAAGTCCTCAATCGACAAGGCAGCAATGTATATCTTCGAAAGGAAGGCCCGCTTCTATGAGCGGCGGCACCAGCGCCAGGCCGACCGGCTGATTGTGGTTTCGCCGATGATTGATGCGCGTGCGCAACAGGTGGCGCAGCGGCTGGGGATCGAAACCTACGGTGATTCGATGGAGGTTGCGCCGGGCTGAGGTGAGGCTAGGGGGGTGGTGCACGTGAGGGCATTCTGCCACTGTTGTCCCGCGTCCGGGCGGGTCAAAAATAGAGTCGACGTTGCTGCGGTCATGCTCACTGGTCGATGCCGCCGCCTCGGCTTCGTAACGAGCTCTCTCACCGTTCCCTTTCCCTTTCCAGCCCGACGCCGAGCGATCCACTGCCATTACCCGCCCAGATGCCTGTCGACCATTACGAAAACTTCCCCGTTGCCTCGCTGCTGCTGCCTCGGCGCCTGCGCCGACCGATCGAGGCGATCTACCGTTTTGCCCGCGCTGCCGACGACATCGCCGATGAGGGCGATTCCCCTGATGCCGTCCGGCTCCAGGGCCTGGCCGAGTACGGCGACGAGCTGACGCGTATCGAACGCGGCGAGCCGCCACTGCGGCCGGCCTTTACGGAACTGGCGGCGATCGTCGCCGAGTGGCGGCTGCCGGTGCCCTTGTTGCGCGACCTCCTCGACGCCTTTGCGCAGGATGTGGTGAAGAAGCGTTACGCCGACTATCCGGAGTTGCTCGACTACTGCCGGCGCTCGGCGAATCCGGTTGGCCGCCTGTTGCTGCATCTGGTGGGGACCACGAGTGACGAGAACCTGCAGCGCTCGGACTGGATCTGCAGCGCCCTGCAGCTCGTCAATTTCTGGCAGGACGTGGCCATCGACTGGCGGAAGGATCGTGTCTATCTGCCGCAGACCGACCTCGCGCGCTTCGCCATTGCCGAGGCGCAGATCGCCGACGGCTGCTCGAGTGCCGAATGGGCGGCGCTGCTCGATTTCGAGTGCGAGCGCACGCGCCGCCTGATGCTCGCCGGCGCGCCGCTGGTCCATCAACTGCCGGGGCGCATGGGCTGGGAAATCCGCCTGACCGTACAGGGCGGCCTGCGCATCCTGGAGAGGATTCGCCAGGTTCGCGGCGATGTTTTCCGGCAGCGCCCGGTTCTCGGTGCGGGCGATTGGCTGCACATCGGCAAACGCGTCTTGTTCATGTAATTCATGTAATTCATGCCAGAATTGCGGCCCTGTGGAAACCCCGAGATCACCCATGACACCCGACGAGTACTGCCAGGAGAAGACTGCCCGCAGCGGCTCCAGCTTTTACTACAGCTTCCTCTTCCTGCCGCAGAATCAGCGGCGCGCCATAACCGCGCTGTATGCCTTCTGCCGGGAAGTCGATGATGTCGTCGATGAGTGCCAGGATCCGCAGATCGCCGCCACCAAGCTGGCGTGGTGGCGGCAGGAATTGAGCGGCCTCTACGCCGGCAAGCCGCAACATCCGGTGACGCAGGCGCTGCAGGCGGCAAGCGGCGAATTCCATCTGCCGGAGGAACAGTTGCAGGAAATCATCGACGGCATGGCGATGGATCTGCAGCAGACGCGCTATCTCGACTTCAAGGCGCTGTCGCTCTATTGCTACCGCGTCGCCAGCGTCGTCGGACTGCTCGCCGCCGAGATCTTCGGCTATCAGGACCGCAAGACTCAGAAGTACGCACACGATCTCGGCCTCGCTTTCCAGTTGACCAACATCATTCGCGATGTCGGCGAAGATGCACGCATGGGCCGCATCTACCTGCCGATCGACGAGCTGCAGCGCTTCGGGGTACCCGCCGCCGACATCCTCAATGCCCGCCACAGCGACAATTTCCGCCGCTTGATGGAGTTCCAGATCGAGCGCGCCGAAGGCTATTACGCACAGGCGATCGACGAACTGCCGGCCATCGACCGCCGCGCCCAGCGCCCGGGCCTGATGATGGCGGCGATCTACCGCACGCTGCTCGACGAGATCCGGCGGGACGGCTGCCAGGTGCTCACGCAACGTACGTCGCTGACGCCGATCCGCAAGCTGTGGATCGCCTGGCGGACCTGGGTGAGTGGATGAGGGTGGCGGTGATCGGCGGTGGCTGGGCAGGTCTGGCAGCTGCCGTCGAACTGGTGAGCGCCGGGGTCGGCGTCACCGTCTTCGAGGCGGCAAGGCAGCTTGGCGGGCGCGCGCGTAGCGTCTCGGCCCACGGACGCCGGCTGGACAACGGCCAGCACATCCTGGTCGGCGCCTATCGCGAGACGCTGCGCCTGATGCAGGTGGTCGGCAACCATCCCGATCGTCTGCTCGAACGAATGCCGCTCGAGATCGCCTTCCCGGGCCGCCAGCCGGCTCCTTTCCGGCTGCGCTTGCCGCGCCTGCCGGCACCGTGGCACCTGGCCGTAGGCCTGCTCGGCACGCGCGGCGCCAGCCTGGCCGAGAAGCTCCGGGCCGTGCGCTTCATGCGCTTCCTGCAGGCCACGAACTATCGGCTGGGCGACGATTGCACGGTAGCGGCGCTGCTCGATCGCCACGCGCAGCACGGGAACCTGCGCGGCTGCCTGTGGGAGCCGCTCTGTCTGGCGGCGCTGAACACCGCGCCCGAACAGGCTTCGGCGCAGATTTTCGTCAATACGTTGCGCGACAGTCTCGGCAGTGATCGCGCGGCGACCGACCTGCTGCTGCCGGCAGCCGACCTCGACCAGTTGTTCCCGGCGGCAGCGGCGAGCTTCATCGCGGCGCACGGCGGGGAAATCCGCCTGTCGACGCGGGTGGCGAGCATCAACGCCAGCTTCGTTGTCGGCGGTGAGCGTTTTGCTGCCGTGGTGCTCGCCACCGGCCCGCAGCAGGCGGCGCCTTTGCTCGCCGGGAACGAGCAAAGCGGGCCGGTGGCACGACTGTTGGCCGACTACCGCTGGGAGCCGATCGGCACGGTCTATTGCGGCTATCCGCCGGAGGTGCGCCTGCCCTTGCCGATGCTCGGTCTCGCGGCACAGGGCGACGGCCGGTTCGGGCAGTGGGCCTTCGATCGCGGCGGGCTGTGCGGCACGGCGGGAGTGATCGCTTTCGTCCTCAGCGGCAGCGGCGCCTGGGAACATGCCGACAATCCAACGCTGGTCGCGGCACTGCATGACGAGCTGGCGGCGGCGCTGGGTACCCGGCTACCGCCGGTCCTCTGGCAGCAGGTGATCCGCGAGCGGCGCGCGACGTTTTCGTGCCGCCCAGGGCTGCCGCGCCCAGCCGCGAGAACCGCGCTGGCCGGACTCTGGCTGGCCGGGGACTATGTGTGCGCCGACTACCCGGCGACGCTCGAGGCGGCGGTGCGCAGCGGCGTCGCCGCCGCCAGGGGGATCCTGCTCACTTGATCTCTTCGAGCTGCCCGGCGTGCATGCGCAGGCGGCGCGCGCAACGCGCCGCGATCTCCTCGTCGTGGGTGACGAGGATCAGCGTCGTGCCGCGCTCGGCGTTGATGGCGAACATCAGCTCGATGATCTGATGCCCGGTCGCCGCGTCGAGATTGCCGGTCGGCTCGTCGGCGAGCACCAGTCGCGGTCCCGGCGCAAAGGCACGCGCCAGCGCGACGCGCTGCTGCTCGCCGCCCGAGAGATGCTTCGGGTAGTGGCGCAGGCGTTGCGCAAGGCCGACGCGCTGCAGCCAGTACTCGGCGCCGGCACGGGCATTCGGCGTGCCGGCGAGTTCCAGCGGCAACATGACGTTTTCGACGGCGTTCAGCGAGGGCAGCAACTGAAAGCTCTGGAAGACGAAGCCGAGCAGGCGCCCGCGCAGGACGGCCCGCGCATCCTCGTCGAGACCGCCGAGATCCTCGCCGGCGAGGGCGACGGAGCCGCTGCTCGGCAGATCGAGGCCGGCCAGCAGGCCGAGCAGCGTCGATTTGCCGGAACCGGAAGCGCCGACGATGGCCACCGTCTCGCCGGCAGCGACGGCGAACGAAATCTCGTGCAGAATGGTCAACGGCTCGCCACCGTTATCCACACGTTTGGCAAGATCGCGAACCTCAACGACCATCGATGCGTCTCCAACCATGCTCCGTTTTCCCACCTTTCATTGGCTGCTGCTCGCCGGACTGATGCTGCTCGCCCCGGCGGCCCAGGCGGCACGAACGATTCTGGTCTTCGGCGATTCGCTCTCGGCGGGCTACGGGATTCGCCAGGATGCCGCCTGGCCAGCCTTGCTGGGCAAGCGCCTGCAGGAGAAGAAGCTCGATTATAGCGTCGTCAATGCCAGCATCTCGGGAGAAACCACCAGCGGCGGGCGCACGCGCATCGACGCGGCGCTGGAGCGGCACGCGCCGCAGGTGGTCATCGTCGCACTCGGCGCCAACGACGGCCTGCGTGGCCTGCCGGTGACGCAGTTGCGCGACAACCTCAGCGCCATCGTCGCCAGCGCCCAGCAGAAGAAGGCGCGGGTGCTGCTGGTCGGCCAGCGCATACCGCCCAACTACGGCGCCTACGCGGTGCAGTTCCACAACACCTTCGGCGAGGTGGCGAAGGCCCGCAAGGTGGCGCTGGTCGACTTCCTGCTCGACGGCGTGGCGACACAGGCACAGCTCTTTCAGGCCGACAATCTCCATCCCACCGCCGAGGCGCAACCGCTGCTGCTCGACAATGTCTGGCGCGGGCTGGCGCCGCTGCTAAAATGACCGGCCGTTGACCCAGGGGCTGCCGCGGCATGAAACATGACATCACTTGCGTCGGGCACCTCGGCGAGCTGTCTTCCTTTGACGAGATCATCGATGTGCGCTCGCCGGCGGAGTTTGCCGACGATCACATTCCGGGGTCGATCAACTGTCCGGTGCTCGACAACGAACAGCGCATCGAAGTGGGCACGCTCTACAAGCAGGTTTCGCCATTCGAGGCCCGCAAGGTCGGCGCGGCGCACGTTGCCGAGAACATTGCCCGGCACTTGCGGGCGCGCTTTCTCGAGCGGCCGAAGACCTGGCGGCCCTTGGTCGTCTGCTGGCGCGGCGGCCAGCGCAGCGGCTCGCTGACGCACATCTTCCGGCGCATCGGCTGGGATGCGCAACAACTCGAAGGCGGCTACCGGACGTATCGCCGGCTGGTCATGGAGAGCCTGGCGGTGCTGCCGCGCCAGCTGCGCCTGAAGGTCATCTGTGGGGCGACAGGCAGCGGCAAGAGCCGCATCCTGCAGGCCATCGGGCGACTCGGCGAGCAGATCCTCGACCTCGAGGAACTCGCCTGTCACAAGGGTTCGGTACTTGGCGTGCTGCCCGACGCGCCGCAGCCGTCGCAGAGGATGTTCGAATCGCGGTTGCTGACGACGATCCAGGCCTTCGACCTCGAGCGCCCGGTTTATGTCGAGGCGGAGAGCCGCAAGATCGGCTCGCTGCATCTGCCGGCGGCGCTGATCGAAACGATGCGCGCCGGCGAGTGCGTGAACATCGAGGCGTCCTTCGCCGCGCGCGTCGACTTTCTTCTGCGCGATTACGACTACTTCCTGGCGGCGCCCGAGTGGCTGAACGCCTGCCTGCAGCCGTTGCGGGGCATGCACAGTACGGAAACCTTCCTGCGCTGGCGCGACTACGCCTGCGACGGCCAATGGCGCCCACTGGTCGGCGAACTGCTCGAACAGCACTACGACCCGCTTTACAGCCGTTCGCAAAGCCGCAATTACGCGGGATTCGATTCGCCGGAAACCGTCACCACCGACGATCTGACGCCGGCAGGGGTCGAGGCGGTGGCGCGCCGCATCTGCGGCGGCTAGTCAGAGCCGGCCGGCGATCGCACCGCGCGCCGCGCACAGGCGCTGCACCATGGCCGGCTTCGGCAACTCGACGCTGCCTTCTTCGAAAGCCAGCAACCGCCAGCCGCGCTGCCGCACCCAAGCGAGCATTTCCTGCGAGCGCAGCAGGAACTCCGGGTTGCTGGGGCGCCCATAACGCTCGTTGCCGACCATGAAGGTCTCGTAGATCAGTACGCCTGGTTCGGCCAGCGCCGCCAGCAGTTCGTCGAGCCGCGGACGAAACAGGTAGTTGGTGACGACGATGCCGGCGAAGAGGCGCCCGTGGTAGGGCCAGGCGCCGGCCTCGAGGTCCGCCTGACGGACGTTCACCCCGTCGACGTCGTGCAGGGCGGCCAGCGCCTGCGCATCCCGGTCCACCGCCTCGACGCGGTAGCCGGCTGCGGCGAGCAGGCGGGCATGTCGACCCGCGCCGCAAGCGAGATCGAGCACCTCGGCGCCCTCGGGAATCAGCCGCAGAAAGCGGCGAACCCAGGCCGAAGTGGCGGATTCGGCGCAAGAAACCGTCATTGGCGGCAATCCTTCCTTTATCATGGTCGGCGTCCTCGGGAGATTGCTCAATGGCAAGAGACAAGCACGAAAAACACGACAAGCACGACCAACCCGTCGTGGTCAGCGAGAGTGGCCAGGGACCATACCAGCAGAGCATTCGTGTCGGCAAGCACCACCTGATCGCCGACGAGCCGGTCGCCATGGGCGGCGCCGATACCGGCCCGGCTCCCTTCGATTTCCTCCTCGCCAGCCTCGGGTCGTGTACCTCGATCACCCTGCGCATGTACGCGGAGCGCAAGAAACTGCCGCTCACCGGCATCAGCGTCGAACTGGCCCACGATCGCATCGACGTCGAAGGGCACGGCAAGGTCGACCGGATCTCGCGCACGATCACCCTGCAGGGCGATCTGACATCGGAACAACGCAGCAGCCTGCTGGCGATCGCCAACAAGTGCCCGATGTACCGCACGCTGCAATCCGATATCCGGATCGAGAGCGTCCTGGCCACGGGTAGACCGGCACCCGTCGACTGAACGACACCGGTGAACCAGCAGTGCTCCGAGTGTGCTCGATGTCACGCCTGTGGGTCATTACACGCGCCGGCTTAGAGACTTTTCAGGCAGCCTGTGGTAAATTGATGCGGTGCAACATCGCACCTGTACCGCGCCTCGCCAACCAGAGGTGAATGGACCCCATCATGTTAGAACACCACTATCTCACTACCCTGTTTGAACCCAAGTCGGTTGCCGTCATCGGCGCCTCGGACCAGGAACATTCCGTCGGCAACGTCCTCTTCAGGAACATCCTGGATTCCGGCTACAAGGGGCGCCTGTACCCGATCAACATCGCCCACGACACGATCTCCGGCGTGCAGGCCTACAAGTCGATCGAGGAGATCAGTGCCCGCGTTGAACTGGCGGTGGTCGTCACGCGCCCGCAGACGGTCCCGAAGATCATTGAGCAATGCGGCCGCAGCGGCGTCAAGAACGCCATCGTGATCACCTCCGGCTTCGCCGAGGCAGGGCACTCGGGTGCCGCGCTCGAGCGCAAGATGATGGAGATTGCCCGCAGCTACGGCGTCCGCCTCCTTGGCCCCAACTGCCTGGGCATCATTCGTCCGAATCTCGGCCTGAATGCGACCTTCGCGCGCGTGCATGCGAACATCGGTCATCTGGCGCTGGTTTCGCAGTCGGGGGCCATCTGCTCGGCCGTCCTCGACTGGGCGACCAGCAACCGGATCGGCTTTTCCAGCGTCATCTCGCTGGGCGGCACCGCCGATGTCGATTTCGGCGAGATCCTCGACTACCTGATCTACGACAACCTCACCCACTACATCCTGCTCTACGTCGAAGGCATCCGTGACGCGCGCCGCTTCATGAGTGCCCTGCGTTCGGCCGCGCGCATCAAGCCGATCGTGCTGCTCAAGGCCGGGCGGCACGCCGGCGGCCTGGCCGCGGTCGAGACGCATTCGGGCATGGCCGCCGGTTCCGACATCGTTTTCGAAGCGGCGGTACGCCGGGCCGGCGTCGTCCGCGTCAAGAACATCGGGCAGTTGTTCTACGCGGCCAAGGCTCTGGCCTCGAAGTTCCGCCCGCAAGGCAAGCGACTGGCGATCATTACCAACGGCGGCGGACCCGGCGCAATGGCCGCCGACCGTGCCGGCGACCTCGAGATTCCGCTCGCCGAATTGTCCACCGCGACCATCCAGACGCTCAACGCCGCCATGCCGCCGACCTGGTCGCAACGCAATCCGGTCGACATCGAGGGCGATGCCACCCCGAAGCGCTATTACGACGCCATCCTGGCGGTCGCCGAGGATGCGGAAGTCGATGGTGTCCTGGTGATGCTTTCGCCGCAGGCGATGACGCAGCCGATGGAAGTCGCCAAGGCGGTGATCGAGGTCGACCTGCTGACCGCCAAGCCGATCCTCACCTGCTGGATGGGCGAGGATCAGGTGCATGAGGCGCGGGCGCTGCTCGAGGATTCGGGCATTCCCTCTTTCCGGATGCCGGAAACGGCGGTCGAGCTGTACTACCACATCTCGACCTACTACTGGAACCAGAAGCTGCTGCTGCAGACGCCGGCCCCCCTGTCGAAGCATGCGCGCCCGGAAACCGAAGGTGCGAAGATGCTGATCGAGGCGGTATTGCAGGAACGCCGCAAGCTGCTTTCGGAAATGGAATCGAAGGCGATTCTGCGCGCCTTCCGCATTCCGGTGGCGCAAACCATGGTGGCGCACACGCCTACCGAGTCGCTGCTGCTGGCCGAGCAAATCGGCTTTCCGATCGGCATGAAGATCGATTCGCCCGACATCCTGCACAAGAGTGAGGTCGGCGGCGTTCGCCTCAACATCACCAATGCTCCAGCGGCGCGCAACGCCTACCACGACATCATCGAGACGGTGAAGAAGCGGCACCCGACGGCGCGCATCAACGGTCTGTCGATCGAACCCTACCTCGCCCGCCCGAACGGCCGCGAACTGATGATCGGCGTCTCACGCGACCCGATCTTCGGCCCGATCATCACTTTCGGCGCCGGCGGCACCGAGGTCGAGGTGTTCAGCGACCGCGCGGTCGCCCTGCCGCCGCTGAACCGCTTCCTGGCGCGCGACCTGATCTCGTCCACTCGGGCTTCGAAACTGCTCGGCGAGTTTCGCAACATGCCGGCGGTCAACCTCGAGGCGCTCGAGGATGTGCTGCTGCACGTCTCGCAGATGATCTGCGAACTGCCCTGGCTGCAGGAGCTGGATCTGAATCCGTTGATCGTCGATGAGAACGGCGCCATCGCCGCCGACGCGCGCATCATGATCGATCATGCCGCGGCATCCGGCGACCGCTATTCGCACATGGCCATCCACCCCTACCCGGTCCATCTGATCCAGGACTGGGAGCTCCCGGATGGCCGCGTCGTGACGATTCGACCGATCCGCCCGGAGGATGCCGAGCGCGAGCAACAGTTCGTCATCTCCATGTCCGATGAAAGCAAGTACTACCGCTTCATGGACACCATCCGCGAACTGACCCAGACGATGCTGGTGCGCTTCACCCAGATCGATTACGACCGCGAAATGGCCCTGGTGGCGACCCTCCACAACGAGGAAGGTAAAGAAGTGCAGATCGGCGTCGCGCGCTATGTCACCAACCCGGATGGCGAATCGGTGGAGTTCGCCCTCGCGATTGCCGACGACTGGCAGAAACATGGCGTCGGTCGCAAGCTGATGAGCGCACTGATTGAATGCGCGCGCGCCAAGGGCTACCGTACCGTCGTTGGCGACGTGCTGTCGATGAACACCAAGATGTTCAACCTGATGAGCAAGCTTGGCTTCACGATTCACCCACACCCCGATGACCCCGCCGTCAAGCGCGTCATCAAACCCTTGAACAACTAGCCAGCGCTTCCAGGGGCCGGGGAGACAGGCAACGCGTCCAGTTCAGCGAAGCCGAAGTCTCCGGCCCCGCCATACAGGCAGAGAAAAGCCGCCGGGCGAGAATCGCCCGGCGGCTTTCTTGTGTGGAGCGCTATGTACGGCGTACGGCGGAGTTACTGCTCGAAGCGGAGTTACTGCTCGAAGTTCACGTCGTAGGGATAGGGACGTGCCGCCTCGGTAGACTCCCGGCGGGACTTTTCCTCGTTCAGGTCGACCTTCCTGTCCCACCAGATCGCCCGGCCCCGGCGCTGGTCCTCGAGCCATTCTGGATTCTTGGCCATCATCTCGCGCATGAACACGGTGTGATCGGATTCGTACAAAGCCATCGCTGCTGCTCCCAGAGGTTAGAAAACGGCCTGCAGACTGTGCTGCCCAAGGCGCACATTATACGCCCGTGCCCGCCGGCCGGCTCAACGCCACAGGCCGACGGGCACGCCCCAACTCAGTGCACGACGATCGGCCGCGCCGCACCAGCGCAGTACTCGTCAAGCAGCGCGTCGATCGACTCTTCGTCGCGCTCGCTGTCGGGAATGCCGTCGATCGCCCGACGCAAGTCCCTGGCCACCGACCCCTGTACGAAAAGACTGCGGCTGGCCGCCTTGTCCACCAGCTCAAAGCCCTGTTGCACCGGGTAGGCGACGATCGCGTAGTGCTGACTGTTGTATACGATGTTCATGCGTACTCCTTTCCAGGTGGCGGGCTCAATGCTCCACAGCGTCCCGATTCGTTCAACACAAGCCTTCCGAATCTTCTAGGCACGTAAACTTGAAGCAAGTTCCGCGCCATTTCACCGCCTTCTCCTCTAGGCCTTGTCAAAGCGCATGATGCCGCTGTCGCAGGCGACGCGAATCGTATCGCCTGCGGCGAAACGGCCTTCGAGGATGGCCATGGCGAGGGAATCCTCGAGTTGCGACTGGATCGCGCGCTTCAGCGGGCGCGCGCCATAAACAGGATCGAAGCCGGCCGTCGCCACTTCGGCCAGCGCGCTATCCGCCACTTCCAGCCGCAACTCGAGCTGCGCCAGGCGCTTTTCGAGGTAGGCGAGCTGGATTCTGGCGATCGCCTTGATATGCTGCTCGTCCAGTGCGTGGAATACAACCACCTCGTCAATCCGGTTGATGAACTCGGGCCGGAAATACGTTTTCACTTCACCCATTACAGCCAGCTTGATCAGCTGATAGTCGTCGCCAGCCATCTGCTGGATCATCTGGCTCCCGAGGTTTGACGTCATGACGACGACGGTGTTCTTGAAATCGACGGTCCGCCCGTGCCCGTCGGTCATCCGCCCGTCGTCGAGGACCTGCAGCAGCACGTTGAAGACGTCCGGGTGCGCCTTCTCCACCTCGTCGAGAAGGATTACCGAATAGGGCTTGCGGCGTACGGCTTCGGTCAGGTAGCCGCCCTCCTCGTAACCGACATAGCCGGGCGGCGCACCGATCAACCGGGACACCGAGTGCTTCTCCATGAACTCGCTCATGTCGACGCGAATCAGGTGCTCCTCGGAGTCGAAGAGGAAGCCGGCCAGGGCCTTGCACAGCTCGGTCTTGCCGACCCCGGTCGGGCCGAGGAACAGGAAGGAACCGTAGGGGCGGTTCGGGTCGGCGAGGCCGGCGCGCGAGCGGCGAATGGCATTGGCGACCAGACGCACCGCCTCGTCCTGCCCGACGACGCGCTGATGCATCCGTTCTTCCATCTGCAACAGCTTCTCGCGCTCGCCCTGCATCATCTTCGATACCGGAATACCAGTCGCCCGCGAGACGACTTCGGCGATCTCCTCGGTACCCACCTCGGTGCGCAGCAGCTTGTTGTGCTGGCCACCGTCGCCCGATTTCTCGGCAACGGTCAGTTGCGCCTCGAGTTGCGGCAGCTTGCCGTACTGGATCTCGGCGACCTTGTCCCACTTGTTCTCGCGCTGCAGTTGAGCCAGCTCGAGCTTCAGCTTGTCGATCTCTTCCTTGATGTGCGCACTGCCCTGCACCTGCGATTTTTCGGCCTTCCAGACCTCGTCGAGATCGTTATACTCGCGCTCGAGCTTGACGAGCTCCTCCTCGATCAGATGCATGCGCTTCTTGGAGGCGTCATCGCGCTCCTTGCGCACGGCCTCCCTCTCGATCTTGAGCTGGATCATGCGGCGGTCGAGCTTGTCCATCACCTCGGGCTTGGAGTCGATCTCCATCTTGATGCGCGCCGCCGCCTCGTCGATCAGGTCGATGGCCTTGTCCGGCAGGAAGCGGTCGGTGATGTAGCGATGCGACAGTTCGGCCGCGGCGACGATGGCCGGGTCGGTGATGTCGACGCCGTGGTGCAGCTCGTATCGCTCGCGCAGGCCACGCAGGATGGCGATCGTCGATTCGACCGTCGGCTCCTCGACCAGCACTTTCTGGAAGCGGCGCTCGAGCGCGGCATCCTTTTCGATGTACTTGCGGTACTCGTCGAGTGTCGTCGCGCCGACGCAGTGCAGATCGCCGCGCGCCAGCGCCGGCTTGAGCATGTTGCCGGCGTCGATCGCGCCCTCGGCCTTGCCGGCGCCGACCATCGTATGCAACTCGTCGATGAAGACGATGATCTGCCCCTCTTCCTGGGCAATCTCCTTGAGCACCGCCTTCAGGCGCTCCTCGAATTCGCCGCGATACTTGGCGCCGGCGAGCAGCGCGGCCATGTCGAGGCTCATCACCTTCTTGCCCTTCAGCGTCTCCGGGACTTCGCCATTGACGATGCGCTGCGCCAGGCCTTCGACGATCGCCGTCTTGCCGACACCCGGCTCGCCGATCAGGACCGGATTGTTCTTGGTACGCCGCTGGAGAATCTGGATCGTCCGGCGAATCTCATCGTCGCGCCCGATCACCGGGTCGAGCTTGCCAAGGCGGGCGCGCTCGGTGAGGTCGATGCAGTACTTGCTCAGCGACTGGCGCTGCCCCTCGGCCTCCTGGTTATCGACGGCCTGGCCGCCGCGCAGCGAGGCGACGGCCTGCTCCAGGGATTGCTTGACCAGTCCGTGCTGCCGGAGCAGGCGACCGCACTCGCCCTTGTCGTCGCACAAGGCGAGCAGGAACATTTCCGAGGCAATGAACTGGTCGCCCCGTTTCTGCGCTTCCTTGTCGGTAAGGTTCAGCAGGTTGGTGAGATCGCGCCCGACCTGCACCTCGCCGCCGTGCCCTTCGACTTTCGGCAGGCGGTTGATGGCCTGGACGAGCGCCGCCTTCAACGGCGGCACGTTGGCTCCGGCATGCGCCAGCAGCGAAGTCGTCGAGCCGTCATCCTGCTGGAGCAGGGCGAGCAGCAGGTGCTGCGGTTCGATGATCTGGTTGTCATGTCCGACGGCGAGACTCTGCGCATCGGCGAGAGCCTGCTGGAACTTGGTGGTCAGTTTGTCCAGGCGCATGCTGCTATCCTCCAGGGAAGTGTGGTCATGCACCGCAAGTGGGGACGGCCAGCGCCAAATCAACGTGCTCGCCGCAAATTCCCGGTGCAGCGAGCTTCCCGTGCGAAGGACGTGCGGCGGCGACTCACCGGCGTCGGTCGCGTCCGCGCCCCGCATCCCACCGCGGCAGGCTCAGCCGTGCGCTGGGCGGGAGAAGCCAAAGGGCCGGCGCGAGATGATCCGCAGGGGCGTTCTCGATGCTTGCCGAGAACGCCCGTGTCAGGTCTGCCAGCGCTCCGCGGCCTCGTCGTCGGCTGCGTGCGCCGCGACCCAGCGCGCACCCTCGGGCGTCAGTTCGCGCTTCCAGAACGGCGCGCGCGTCTTCAGATAGTCCATGATGAACTGGCAGGCGGCAAAGGCGTCGCCCCGGTGCGCCCCGGCAACGGCTACCAGGACGATCTGATCGGTCGGCAAGAGTCGGCCGACACGGTGAATCACCAGGGCGTCGATGATCGCCCAGCGCCGACAGGCTTCGCTGACGATCGCCTGCAGCGCTCTCTCGGTCATTCCCGGATAGTGCTCGAGCGTCAGTTCGGATACCCCGGCGCCGTCGTTCAACTCGCGCACGAGGCCGACGAAGGAAGCCAGTGCGCCAATCTGTGGATCCTTGCCGCGCAGCGCCGCCAACTCGGCGCCAACGTCGAAATCGGCTTCCTGGACGCGAACGACCATTTCAGCCACCGGTCACCGGCGGGAAGAAGGCCACTTCGTCACCATCGACGACTGGCGTATCGAGTCGCGCCATTTCCTGGTTCACCGCGTAACGCAGGTTCCGGTACGTGCCCAGGGCTTCCCACTGGCGACCACGCGCCGTCAAGAAACGAATCAGGCCGGCAACATCGCCCACCGCTGCCGGCAGGTCCACGTCCTCGCCACTCTCGCCAAGCGTCTCGCGCAGGCCGGCAAAGTAAAGAATCTTCAGCTTCATCAGCCCTCCTCAGGCAAGCAACTCGCTAAACGGCAGGAAGCGAACCGTATCGCCACGCCGGATGATCTGTTGCGGCGGGTTGTCGACCAGACCGTCACCCCAGACGGCCGAAGTCAGGACGCCCGAGCTCTGGTTGGCGAAGAGTTCGACACTGCCGTCGGCGCCGCTTCTTGCGCGCAGGAATTCTCGTCGCGCATCCGGCTGCAACCAGTCGAAATCGGCACGCAGCCGATAGCTCGCCGGGGTGATCTGGCCAACCCCTTGCCGCCTGAGCACGAAGGGCCGAACCAGCATCAGGAAAGTGACGAAGCTCGACACCGGGTTGCCGGGCAGACCGATGAAGGCCACCTCGCCCACGTCCGCAGTGATCTGACCAAACGCCAGCGGCTTGCCTGGCTTGATGGCGATCTTCCACATGTCGAGCCGACCCTCCGCCTCGACGGCTGCCTTGACGTGATCTGCCTCACCCACGGAAACGCCGCCCGACGTGAGAATCAGGTCGCTGTCGCGCGCCGCTTTGCGCAGCGCCGCCCGTGTTGCCGCGAAATCGTCGGGCACCTGACCATGGTCGCGAACCTCGCAGCCGAGACGCTCGAGCAGGGCGGTGAGGAGAAAGCGATTGGCGTTGTAGATCGCTCCCGGTGGTAGTGGCTCGCCAGGCATGCGCAGTTCGTCGCCGGTGAACAACACGGCGACGCGCAAGCGGCGAAAGACGGGCAGCTGCGCGATCCCCACGGACGCCGCGAGGGCCGTGTCCTGTGGCCGCAGGCGCTGTCCAGCCGGCAGAATCTCGCTGCCGGCGGCGATGTCGCTTCCCGCGCGCCGGATGTGCTCGCCCACTTGCGGCAGGTGATTGATCACCACCTCGTTGCCGGCGTGCGCGCACAACTCCTGCATCACCACCGCGTCGGCACCGGGCGGGATCGGCGCGCCGGTGAACAGGCGTGCGGCGGTCCCCGGCTGCAGCCGGGTGCCGACGCTGCCGGCCGGAATCCGTTGCGACACGGGCAAGCGCGTCGCCGCAGCGGGCACGTCGACAACGGCGAGCGCGTAGCCGTCCATCGCCGAGTTGTCGAGCGGCGGCGCGTCGACCGTGGCGTGCTGTGCCTGGGCGAGAACTCGCCCAGCCGTCGCCAGGGTCGGTAGCCACTCCACTTCGGCAACCGTCGGTGCACCACGCTGCAAGCGTGAAAGCGCCTCTTCAAAGGACAGCATGCCGGTTTCCTCCAGGTTGGAGCGTAGCAAGTTGCAGCGTATCGAGGATGAAACGGACGATCGTCTCCGTGTCGTTCAGATCCAGCCAGACGGGGTCGCCTGGACGATCTGCCAACGGCCTCTGGTCGGACGCCACCGCCACAATGTCCGGGTCTTCGGGCCACAGCGGCGGTTTGCCGTTGGCTGGCCGATAGACCTCGAGCTTCGGGATCGCTTCCTGCTTGAACCCCTCGACGAGCACCACATCACAGGGCGAGAAATGCGCGACGTATTCCGCCAGCGACGGCTCGGGATCCGCGCGCAGCTCGCTCATCAACACCCAGCGGGCGCTGCTGGCGAGAAGGACCTCGGTGGCGCCCGCCTGGCGATGGCGAAACGAGTCCTTCCCCGGGCGATCGATATCGAAATCATGATGCGCGTGCTTGACTACCGATACGCGTAGTCCGCGGGCCGTCAGGCGTGGCAGCAGCTTTTCCATCAGCGTCGTCTTGCCGGAGCCGGAGTAGCCGGCGATGCCGAAAAGTCTCATCGGCAGTTTCCCGGCTGCGCGTTGCAGGACACCGGAACGACGGCGGCGAAACCGCCACCGGGAGTCCGGAAGTTCGTCGTCTGGCCCCGGTACAGGCGGGCCGAGACAAGCTGAACGACACCGCGATAGACGTAATTGCGCAGATCGAGCTTGAAGTCCTGTTCGACACCATCGATCAGCAGGCGCCGCTCCGACGGTGCCACCACCGCCTGAGCAACGTAGCCGCCGCGTGCGATTTCCTCGAACACGCGCCGGGTCATCTTGTCTCCACGATACGTCGCCCGGCTGCCGAAACCCGCGGCTGGCTTGAAGAACCAGCGCTTGCGGCCGGTCCAGAAGGCTTCCGCCCTCTCCGCGGTGACTTCCTCGGTGCGCGGGATGCTGCTCGCCAGAAACTGTCGGTCCTCGTCGTCGACGCCGATGCGGGCGAGCCACGCGTCGTCACCGAGGGCGACCAGATTGCGCTTGTCGGCGAACAGCGCATGCGCCTGCGGATGCGGTGTCAGGACCACGGCATCGGCCAGATAGGCCGCGCGCAACATCGCCTGGGGCGGCTCTTCGAGAGCGAAGTCGGTGAGCCGGTTGTAGACGAGGTCGACCGCTTGCCCACGACAGACGAGGCGTTCGCCGTCGAACGACAGCTCCGCCGGGTCCGCGATCATGGCGGCGATGCCGTTCGCCTCGAAGAGTTGGCGAAAGAGTTCGAACTCGGGTGCCAGGTATTGCTCGGCCGGCAGGCTGTCGACGATGGCGATGCGCGTCAGCGGTCGGAGCCGAGAATCGCGACCGGCCAGACGCCATTCTTCGCGGAACATGGCGACGAACGCCGCTGCGTCCGGCAGTGCGGCCGGCATCATCCTCGCCACCGGTTCGCAGCAGGCACGCTGGGCGCGCAGCAGGCACGCGTTCAGCAGCGCGCCACCGGCGTTCGAGTTGATCTCGATCAACCAGGGACCGTCCGGGCCGAGATGAAAATCGTAGCCGAGAAAGACGCCGGCAGCTCCGGGCGAGTGGCGAGCGACCGGCGGCGCGTACTCCAGCACTCTTTCCTGGTAAGCCGGCAAGGCGACCACGCGGTCGAGCGCGGCGACGGTCTTCGCCATCCGCAAGAGGTGTGCCTCGCTGACGAAAACCATGCTGTCGGAAAACAGATGCGGTCGCGTCGCCAGCAGGTCGGCGTGTGAAATCGCTCCTTCACCGTGCTCGAGCGCGGCTTTCAGCGACTGATGATCCACCGAGATGCAGGCGCAACCGCGATTGAGCAGTTCCGCGGCAGCGCGGCAGTCAGCCGGCAAGAGATCGGTCAGCGACCGCAGGCGCTCATTGTCCATGCGTATCAGGGCGCCGCTTCCGGCGCAAAGAAGGCCACCGCTTCGGCGAGTTCGCGGGTACGCTTCATCGGTGGCAGGCTGCGCCAGATGCGTTTGCCGTAGGGTTTGCCGATCAGCCGCGGATCGCAGATCATCAGGACGCCGCGGTCCGTTTCGTCCCGGATCAGGCGCCCCGCCCCCTGCTTGACGTTGATCACGGCGCGCGGCAGCTGATACTCCATGAAGGCGTTGCGACCTTCGCCGCGCAGCCGTTCGATGCGCGCCGACAGCACCGGATCGTCCGGCGGCGCAAAGGGAAGCTTGTCGATGACGACCAGCGACAGTGCATCGCCGCGCACATCGACGCCCTCCCAGAAGCTCTGGCTGCCGATCAGGATGGCATTGCCGAGGCGGCGAAAGCGCTCGAGCAGTTCGTTCTTGCTGCGTTCACCCTGCAGCAGCAACGGCAGGTCGAGCCCGGCGCGCTGCAGTTGCTCGCTCAGCAACTCATGCGTCCGGCGCATTGCCCGCAAGGACGTGCACAGGAAGAAGGCTCTGCCGCCGCTCGCCTGGAGAACGGGAAACGCGGCGGCGACGACCGCCTCGGCATAGTCCCGGCTATTCGGGTCGGGCAGGTTGCGTGGCGCGTACAGCAAGGCCTGTCGCGGGTAGTCGAAGGGACTCTCCCAGCGCGCCGAGCAGGCCTCCGCCAGTCCCATCTCGCTGCAGTAGTGGGCGAAATCCTCCTGTACGGCAAGCGTCGCCGACGTGAAGATCCAGGCGCGCGGATGCCCGCTCATCTGCTTCTGCATGATTTCGGCAATCACCAGCGGCGTGGCGTTGAGCTGCAGCGAGTGGCTGAAGGTCTCGCCCCAGCGGACGAAGTCGGCGCTGGCGCCGCTCTGCCAGGACTGCAGGCGCGCCAGCAGCTCGCCAGCACGCCGCCAGCAGTTTTCGAGCCCTTCACCACGCTGGGCCTGCGTCTGCAGCAACGCGGCGAGCGCTTGCAGGTCGCCGATGACCGTCGCCAGAGCGCCGGCGAAACCCGGGCGTGCCTCGATTTGCAGCAGCGCGTAGCGGGCCGGTTCGAGGGGCAAGGTCAGGCGCAGCTCGCGAGTCGCTTTTTCGAGCTGGTCGCAAAGACCCGGCAAATCAAGGCAATCACGCGCCGAGGCGACGCCCTCGAGCCGGGTATCCCGGGCCAGTTCGAGAAGCTGCGCCGACGAGACGCTGTCGCCGAAGAACAGGCTGGCAACTTCCGGCAACTGGTGCGCTTCGTCGAAAATCACCGCATTGCATGCCGGCAGGAGTTCCGCCGTACCTTCGTCGCGCAGCATCACGTCGGCAAAGAACAGGTGATGATTGACCACCACCAGATCGGCAGCCAAAGCATCGCGACGCGCCGCCAGGACGAAGCACTCCTTGTGATTCGGACAGTCCTGGCCGAGACAGTTGTCGCGCGTCGAGGTCACCATTGCCCAGACGCTGGCAGTTTCCGGCACATCGGCACACTCCGCCTTGTCACCGGTAAGCGTCTTCTTCGCAAAGCGCGCGATGCGCTGTGCATACCCGGCATCCTCGCGCGAGAGGAAGCGACCGTCGGCCAGCGACCGTGCGAGATGGTAGTGGCACAGGTAGTTGGCTCGCCCCTTGAGGAGTGCGATCCTGATCGGCGACTTGAGGATCTTGCGGATGGTCGGAATGTCGCGCGCGAAGAGTTGATCCTGCAGGTTGCGCGTCCCCGTTGACACAATCACCTTGCCACCCGAGAGCATTGCCGGCACGAGGTAGGCATAGGTCTTGCCGGTCCCTGTCCCCGCCTCGGCAACCAGCACACGGTTGTCGGCCATCGCCGCGGCGATGTGCTCGGCCATTGCCAGTTGCTGGCTACGCAAGCGGTAGCCGGGAACACCTGCCGCCAGTGGGCCGTCGGCGGCAAAGACTTCGGAAAGCGAGGCGGTCATGGATTGTTCGTCGAAAGCAGCACGCATGCTACCAGAAGCTGGCCCGTCCGGCCTGCCGACCCGCTCGGGCCGCGACATTCGTGGCCGGTCGCCGCCCCGCTGCGGCGAACCGGTCGACAAGCCAGGGAGACCCGGAGGCTGTCGGCGCATCGCCACCGCCAACGAGGCGGCGCCGGTCGACTAAGGATTCGGCTTTTCCATCAGCTCGCGCAGGAAGCGTATGGGGATGGCGAAACTTATCCCCGATGGCTTGCTGAGGACGGATTCCTTGTTCTCCTTGACGAACACCATGTTGATGATCCCGATCACTTCGCCGCGACCGACCTCGTAAAGGGGACCACCACTGTTGCCGGGATATGCCGTCGCATCGAGCTGGTAGACATCGAAGCTGCCGCTCCTGATCTGCTGGATGACCCGGGCATTGAGCTGGCGTGCGTTCGCCCCCGGCAGCACGATCGGCGTAATCGCCGAGATGATGCCGCGGTGCGTCACCGGCGTCAGTCCCAGCACGCTGCCGATCGGGAAGCCGGTAAAGGCGATCGACTGACCCTCCCTGACCGGCGCCGAGTCATGCAGGGTCAGGGCCGGCAGGGCCTGGCCGTCGATTCGCAACAGGGCGATGTCGTGCGCCTTGTCGACAGCGACCGCTCTGGCCGACCGTTGTTGCGCGCCGCTTGGCCCCGCGCGTGACGCGACGACCAGTGTTTCACCGGCGGCCGTGTCGAGCACTTCGGGAAGCACGTGCGAGTTGGTCGCCACCTGACGCCCGTCGCCGACGACGAAACCGGTGCCCCGCATGACGAACTGCGGGCTGCGCGTCAGCTGATAGGTGCCGATGACAACGACGGAGGGCTTCACCCGCTCGATCACCTCCGCCAGTTCCGCCGACGCGGCGCCGGCCAACAGGGTCGAGGCCGCGATCCAGGCAGCCATCAGCAAGCATTTCAGCGTCCGCATGCGCTCTAGGAGCCCTTGGTCAAGCGAATCCGCGGCAACTCCGGAGAGGGAGTCGTGACCCTGGAGTCGTAAGGATGATCGTCACGCTTGAACAGGCCGATGATCCGTTTGACGTAGCCACGCGTCTCCGCATACGGAGGCACGCCACGGTAACGATTCACCGCACCCTCGCCGGCGTTGTATGCCGCGGCCACCAGGCTGACATCGCCTTCGAAATAGGCCAGCAACCAGCGCAGGTACGCCAGACCACCACGCAGGTTCTGCTCCGGGTCGAACGGCTTCTTGACGTTGAAGCGCGCCGAGGTATCGGGGATCAACTGCATCAGGCCCTGTGCATTCTTGTTCGACAGTGCCGCCGGGTTGAAGTTGGATTCGGCCCGGATGACGGCGAGGGCCAGCCGCGGACTGACACCGTACTCGGGCGCCAACTGGTTGACCAGGCCAACGACCTGCCTCTGGGTTTCGCTGCTCGGCACGATGACATCCTGGCCGTCGTCGACAGGCAGTGCCGGTCGCATGCACTCCGGCACCTCGCTGGTCGGATCGCCGACGAAACGCTTCATTTTCTGCGACTGCGCGTGTCCCTGTTTCGCCGCCAGATCGAAAAAGTACGCAGCCAGCGCGTCATTGCGTTCGAGGCCACGGCCGTTGGCATACATCCAGCCGAGACTGAACTGGGCTTCGGGATCGCCGGCACGGGCGCCGTCGCAGTACAGTTTGGCCGCGCGTGCGGGATCCTTGGCGACGCCTTCGCCATGCTCGTGCGCCAGGGCTTCCTTGCGCAGCGCCAGCAAGCGCTCGGCATCCGCCTCGCGGGGAGCTTCTCCGGCAGCGAAGGCTGCCATGCTCAGCAGGCCGCAGAGCAGCAGAGAACCCTGGCGCACCAGGGCCGGGCAGCGGAAGCAGGCGGGTATCATCGACAGACCTCGTCGGCGACAGCAAAACGGGAAACATACCACGGCATCGCCACGCGTACCCCGTCTTCGAGCCGGTGGCTCGGCAGGTAGCCGAGCAGACGCCTGGCCTTGTCGATGTCGGCCTGCGAATGACGGACGTCGCCGGGCCGAAAGCCGCCGTACACCGGCCGCAGCGAGCGTACGTCAGGCCGGAAGTCGGACAGCGCATCGCGAAGCATGTCGAACAGCCGATTCAGCGATGTTCTATCGTCGACCGCGACGTTATAGACCTGATTGACCGCCGCCGGATCGTCGGTCGTCGCCGCCAGCAGGTTTGCCTGCACCGCATTGTCGACGAAGCAGAAGTCACGGCTGGTCTCGCCGTCGCCGTTGATCTTCACCTCCTCGCCAAGAAGCATCGCCCGCGTCCACCGTGGAATCACCGCGGCGTACGCACCTTCCGGATCCTGGCGGGCGCCGAAAACGTTGAAATACCGCAAACCGATCGGCGCCAGGCCATAGCAGCGCGCAAACACTTCGGCGTAGAGCTCATTGACCAGCTTGGTCACCGCGTACGGGGACAACGGCCGACCGATGCGCTCTTCGATCTTCGGCAACGCCTCATGATCACCGTAGGTGGAACTCGACGCCGCATAGACGAAACGCCTGACCCCGGCATCACGCGCCGCGACGAGCATGTTCAGGAAGCCGTCCACATTGGCGGCATTGGTCGCCACGGGATTGGCCAGCGAGCGCGGAACCGAGCCCAGCGCCGCCTGATGGAGCACGAAGTCAATGCCGCGGCACGCCTCGCGACAGGCGTCCAGGTCACAGATGTCGGCCTCGACGAAACGGTGGCGCGACCATTGCGCCGGGGTCACCAGCGAGCGAACCTCGTCGAGGTTGCGGCGATGACCGGTGGCGAAGTTGTCGAGCCCGACGACGGTCTGGTCGAGTCGAAGCAGCGACTCGACCAGATGCGAGCCGATGAAGCCGGCACTTCCGGTCACCAGCCAGCGCGCCGGCTGCGCCGTCAGCCGCTTGCCGAGGACCGCGAAGGGGGAAAGAGAAGAACTCAGAGACGCCACACCGTTACCCCTTGCGATACCAGCTGGGCCTCGTTGAACATGCTCTTGACGTCCGTCAGGACACCACGCTGCTGCAACTTGCCGACATAATCCGTCAGCGGCCGCTCCTTGAACTGGCGGTGGCCAACGGCGGCCACGATTGCCGCCGCCTGCGGCAGATCGTCCCAATCGGTCAATGCGACGCCATACTCGTGCCGAGCTTCGTCGGCATCGGCAACCGGTTCATGCACGAACACCCTGGCGCCATACGACTCGAGTTCGCGGATCACGTCGATGACGCGCGAGTTGCGCAGGTCCGGGCAGTCCTCCTTGAAGGTCAGGCCGAGCACGATGATCGGCGCATCCTTGACCTGCCAGCCATTGCGAATCATCTGCTTGACCGTCTGCTCGGCGATGAACTTGCCCATCCCGTCGTTGATGCGACGCCCGGCATTGATCACCTCCGGATGGTAGCCGAGCATCTCGGCCTTGTGGGTGAGGTAGTAGGGATCGACGCCGATACAGTGGCCGCCGACGAGGCCAGGGCGGAAAGGCAGGAAGTTCCATTTGCTGCCGGCGGCTTCGAGGACTTCGAGCGTGTCGATGCCGATGCGGTCGAAGATGATCGCCAACTCGTTCATCAGGGCGATGTTGAGATCGCGCTGGGTGTTCTCGATGACCTTGGCGGCCTCGGCCACCTTGATGCTGGACGCCGGATAGACGCCGGCGGTGATCACGCTGGCATACACCTCGCGGACCCGTTCGAGGGTTTCCGGGGTATCCCCGGAGACCACCTTGACGATCCTGGTCAGCGTCCGCTCCTTGTCGCCCGGGTTGATCCGCTCAGGCGAATAGCCGACGAAGAAATCCTTCTTCCACTTCATTCCCGAATGCTTCTCGATGATCGGAATACAGATTTCCTCGGTCGCGCCGGGATAGACCGTCGACTCGAAGACCACGGTGGCGCCCCGCTTCAGGTTCCTGCCGACCGCTTCCGACGAGCCGATCAGCGGTGCGAAATCGGGTTGATGCGCCTGGTCGACCGGCGTCGGCACGGCGACAATCAGAAAATCCGCCTCGGCGAGGGCGGCCGGATCCGTGCCGACCTCGAGGTGCACCGCTGCCGCCAGATCGGCGCTGCTTACCTCGCCCGTCGGGTCGACATGCTGCCGATAATGCGCCACCTTGCTTGCCGACAGATCGAACCCAATGGTCCGACCCTTCTTGCCAAATTCGACGGCGAGAGGCAGACCAACGTACCCCAAACCAACCACAGCAACTATAGTCATTAACTTCCCATCCTGAGAGTGTTGTTGTTGTACCCGCAGCGGTGTCCTGGACGGCTACAGGCCTTTCTGCAACTGCGCGACTTCGGCCTGCGCCGGGAACTTGTCGCCAAGCTTCGCGATCTGTTCCAACTCGTTCTTGGCCTCGTTCTTCTGCCCGGCCTTGATCAGGGCCTTGGCGTAGTTGAGACGAATCGCCGCGGCCTGCGGAGCCGTCTCCAGGGCCCTCTTGAACAGATCGAGGCCGCGCGCCGTGTCCCCCTTGTCGACCAGCAGAGTGGCGAGTGTATCCATCAGTGCCGGTTGATTGGGCGCCAGCTTGTTCGCTTTCTCGGCATACTCGATCGCCTTCGGGTCCTTGAGCTGCCCGGCGACCCAGGCCAGATTGTTGAGCACCGCGGGGTTGTTTGCTTGCGTCTCGAGCAGGGCGCGATATTGCCTGGCCGCGCCGGCGTAATCCTTGCGGCCGCTTGCCGACTCCGCCAGATAGAGACGGAAACGTCCATCCTTGGGATGATCCTTGAGCCAGGTCTCGGCAAACTTGTCGGCCTCGCCGGCGTTGCCACCGGCCAGCAATGCCCAGTGGAGCTTCGGCGCCAGTTCGCCGCCGTCGGCAGGCGCCGACTTCAGCCCGGCGCGATAGGCGCTGACGGCTTCCGCCCAGGCCTTCTTCGAGGCCTGCGCATCGCCCTCGAAGATGTAGCCGATGGCTTCTTTCGGCCTCTGCTTCTGCACGTCCCGGGCAACGGTCAGGGCGTCAGTGAGACGACCGGCGTCGAGGTCGAGCATGATGATTCCGCGCTGTGCCTCGAGCGAATCCGGTTTCACCTTGAGCGCCTTCTGCAGGCTCTGCCGCGCGCCATCCTTGTTCTTCGCCGCCACCTCGACTTCGGCCATGCGCAGGTAGGCCAGCTGGGAATCCGGTTTGAGCGCGGCCAGCTTGCCGTAGGTCGCCAGCGCCTGATTGAAGTCACCGGCCGCCTGCTGAACGCGTCCGGCGGCGTCGAGGATCTCCGGCTTGTCCGGGAGCGCCGCAACGGCATCCTGGGCAGCTGAAAGGGCACTCTTGACCTCGTTCTTGCCCAGGTAGAGGCCGATCAGCGCCAGACGCGGTGCCAGCTCGGTCGGATTTGCCGTCACTGCCTTGTTGATCAGACTGGCCACTTCTTCGGTACTGCCACCCGCCTTGGCACGCATCTGGGCGAGCGCCAGGAGCGCCTGTATGCTCTTCGGATCCTTGGCCAGCACCGCCTCGAAACGCTTCCGGGCCTCGTCGGGCTTCTTCTCCGCCAGATCCAGGTTGGCCAGATTGGCCGCTGCCGGGAAGTAGGCGGGATTAAGCGCCACGGCCTTGTCAAAGCTCTTGCGGGCGCCGGCCATGTCGCGCTTGCCGAGCAGTGCCGTACCCCGCAGGTTGTGCGTCAGAGGGTTGTCCGGCTGCTTCTTCTCGAGGGAAGCAATTGCCTTCAGGGCCTGATCGAACTCGCGGCGCTGCAGGTGGGCGGCGATCAGCGCCAGATCCGCGCGATTACCGGTGTCGGCAGCCGCCACCTGTTCGAGGTCGCGAAACGCCACATCGCTGTCACCCTTGGCCAGATTGACCATCGCCAGAGAAGTGCGCTTGCCCGTGTTCTTGGGATCGAGGGCGGCCGCCTTGGCAAAGTAGGTCCCGGCCTTGTCGACCTGACCATTCTGCATGAATACCTGGCCGGCAAGTGCCAGCATGTTCGAATCCTTGTCGATCTTGTCGAGGACCGGCTCGATGACATTCATCGCCTTGCCCGGCTGGCCATCACGCAGGTAGCTGGCAATCAGCACGCGCCGCGCAATGCCGAGTTCGGGTGTTCGCGGAAGCGCTTTCTGCAGATAGGCCTCGGCCTGCGGATAGGCTTTCAGCTCGTACTCGATCAGCCCGGCCAGCTGCAGACCATAAGGGCTCTCCGGCGCCGCCTTGAGCATCTGCAGGACGGCTTCCCGGGCGACCGGATAGTTCTTCTGCTGGTAAGCTACCATCGCCCGCAGGTATTGGGTCTGCGGATGATTGGCCGAGACCTTCTTCATCGCGTCGAGTTGTTTCACGGCCTCATCGAGCTTGCCCTCGGCGAGCAGTCCGCGGATGATTGCCGAGTGCGCCGAGAGATTGTCCGGCTTGATCTCGAGACCCTTCCGATACGCGACCATCGCCCCGGCGCTGTCACCCTGTGCCGCCAGCAGGTCGCCCTTGAGTTGCCAGGCCTCGTAAAGTTTGGGCGATTTCTCCAGGCTCACGTCGAGCAGCGCCACTGCCCCTGGCAAGTCGCCCCGGCCGGCCTTCATCCTCGCCTGCCCCATCAATGCCGATGGATAGCCGGGCTGGGCAAGCAGCGCCGCCGCAAACGCCGCCTCCGCCAGGTCCGGCTTGCTCTGCATCAGATAGGCCTGGCCAAGCGCGGTCTGCAGGTCGGCCCTGGCCTCGGGCGAAGAGAGTTCAGCCTTGCCGAATTCCTTGATCACCTTGTCGGCCTGGCCCCGCATCAGCATGGACCTGGCCAACAGCGGTGTCACCTGGTCGGCGGGATACTTGAACTCCAGCGCCCGCCGGAACTCGATCTCGGCACCCGTTGGATCGCTCCCGTCGAGCAGCGCCTTGCCGAGCAGAAAACGTGCCTCGGCCAGTTCGGGATTCTTCTGCAACGCGTTCTTGAGCTGGATGGCGGCCGCCTTGTGATCATGCTTGGCCAGGTATTCCCTGGCCGACGCCAGCATCGCCTCCGGCTTCTCTCCCCCGCAGCCCACCAGGAGAAGAGTCGCCAGCAGTGCCGAGACGGTTGCTTTGCGCAGCCCGCTCATGGAGTTACCAGTATTCATGGTTGCCCTCGTGGAGTGGATGGATGTGCTCTGGAAAAACCCTACTTGAGTCCAAATCGATGCATCAGGTCGTACAGCGTGGGACGGCTAACCCCCAGCAGCTCCGAGGCCTTGACGACATTGCCGTCGGCACGCGCCAGGGCGGCGATGATTGCCCGCCTTTCCGCGTCGTCGCGGGCATGGCGCAGATCCAGCACGCCCTTCTCGTTGTCCCCAGCGCCAGACAAGCCCACGTCATCGGCAGTGATCTGGTTGGCGTCGGCCATGATGACCGCGCGCTTGATGCAGTTCTCAAGCTCCCGCACATTGCCCGGCCAGGAATGTGCGTCGATCGCCCGTAGGGCATCTTCGCGCAGACTGATGCCACCACGATTCTGTTCCTCGGCAAAGCGTCTTACGAAAGCGTGTGCCAGCAATGCGGCGTCGCCAGAGCGAGCGCGCAACGGGGGGATATTTACCACAATTTCCGCCAGTCGATAGAACAAATCCTCGCGGAAACGCCCCTCGGCGATCAGGGACTTGAGATTCTGGTGCGTGGCACAAACGATGCGCACATTGACCGGGATTTCCTGCCGACCACCGATGCGTTCAATGACGCGCTCCTGCAGAAAGCGCAGCAACTTGGCTTGCAGCGAATGCGGCAGGTCGCCGATCTCGTCCAGCATCAGCGTGCCGTTGTTGGCGGTTTCGATCTTGCCGGGAGTCGTCTTGGCCGCACCCGTAAACGCCCCCTTTTCGTAGCCAAAAAGCTCGCTCTCGAGCAGGTTCTCGGGAATTGCCGCACAGTTGATGGCCACGAACCGCTCGCGACGCCGAGGCGATGACTCGTGCACGCCGCGCGCGAGAAGTTCCTTGCCGGTTCCGCTCTCGCCGAGCAGCAGGACCGTCGCATCGGTAACCGCCACTCGCTCGATCGTGCGACACACACGCAGCAACTCCGGATCGCGGGTGAGCAAACCCGACAGGACATCGGGCTGCTGCATTGCCTGCAGTCGCTTGTTCTCCTGTTGCAACTCGTATAGCCGATAGGCACGCTGGATCGTCAGACCGAGCATCTCGATTTCGAACGGCTTGGCGAAGAAGTCATAGGCACCGAGCGCAACGGCGCGAAGCGCGTTGGCCCGATCGTTCTGGCCGGTCAGGACGATGATTTTGGTGTCCGGCGCCAGGGTGAGCATTTCTTCGAGCAACTTGAAGCCTTCGGAGACGGAATCGGCGTCCGGGGGCAGGCCGAGATCCATCGTCACTACCGGCGGCTGATAACGTCGCACCTGCACCAGTGCGCTCTCACGGTCATCGGCGGTCAGTGTTTCGTACTGGTCGAACGCCCAGCGGATCTGCTTCTGCAACGCTCGATCGTCCTCGACGATGAGCAGGTGAGGCAACTTCTCCGAACTCATTCAGACTCCTTAGGTGGCCTGGCGGACTTTGCTCCGCTGCCGGCATCAAAAAGTGGCAGTAGCAGGCTCACCTGCGTTCCGACATCAACGGCGCTATCGACCGACAGCTTGCCGCCCAGTTCATGGACGTACTGAAAACTCTCGTAGGCGCCAATTCCCATCCCTGTCGGTTTGGTCGTCTGGAAGGGCTTGAACAGACGTTCGCGGACGAATTCCGGACTCATTCCATGGCCGGTATCGCCGACTTCGACGAGAGCATTCGTTCCTTGCCGCGCCAGCCTGACCCAGACGCGCCCATCGGGATCGGTGGCGTCCAGAGCGTTCTGCACGAGATGGCCAATCACCCGTTCGACCCGGTCCTCGTGCCCGCGCGCGACCAGGCGCTCCTCGATGTTCAGTTCCACATCCCGCCCCTGGCCGGACTTGGCGTTCTGGATCCGACGCATCACATCAGCCAGATCGATACCGCGCGGTCCGTCGAGCGGTGTCGCGCCTTCGCGCAATTGCATCATCAATTGCCGCATGCGCTCGACCGAGTGTTCGACGGTCATCAGCATGTCCTTCTGGAACTCCGGGTTGTCGCGATGACGCTCGGCGTTCTTGAGCATCAACGACAACTGCGCAATGATGTTCTTCAGATCATGAACGACAAACGCCGACATGCGGTTGAAGGAATCGAACTTCCGGACTTCGAGAAGCGCTTCACTGGCCTGCATCTGCCCGAGAAAGGCGCCGGCCTGCCGCGCAGCAGTTTTCAGCAGGTCATTGACTTCCCAGTTCACGTCGATCCTGGTTCGCGCAGTCGCCAGCACGACGAAAGCGATCAGTTCGTTCCCGGTCGTCAGGGGCACGACCAGCCAGGCGTTGGGGACTTCGACGAGCCACGAGGGAAGGTCGAGGCGATCATAGCGACGTGGCAGAGAACGGTACTCCTCAAGATTGATCACCCAGCCGCTATCGAGCAGGAAGTTGCACAGAGGGCTGCCGTCATCTTCGGTCGCCGCCGAAATTGGCGTGTTCCAGCAAGCGGCCTGCGCGAAGAAGCGCCCCGACGGATCCTTCAGCCACAGCGCACCACCAGGGCTCTCGACCATGTCGGCCAACCCGCGCACCACGTGCTGTCCCATGGCGGAGAAGCCACCCTGCGCGGAGAGCGTCTGCGTGAAGCGCAACCATTCTTCGCGATAGTCGTAGCGGTAGCTGAAGAAATGCTTGCCAACCTGCACGCGCAAACGCGCTCGCATGGAACCTGAAAAGGTCAGTGCCACCAGGACCAGCAGGGCCGCAAAGAGCAGGGCCATCTGTACGGCCCGCCCCCACTCGCCACCAAAGAAACGGACGTAGTAGCCAGCTGAGGCCATGAACAACAGGTAAACACCGACGATCAGGAGCGTCACCGATTGCAGCGCGGCGCGCTGCGACATCACCAACCTTCGTTTCCAGTCATGGCTGCGGACCGCCGCAAGCGCCACCAGGGGCAAACCGAGGGCATGCGCAAAGCCACGAATGCTGAAGGCGTCCACGTCCACCCGGTTGAACAGGAGGGCATCCGAGTACAGGTAGAGATCGAACAGGAAGGCACCACCCAGGCCCAGACACAGGGGTTTGATACTCCAACGAAAGTCAGGCGACACTTTGCGGAACAGCTGTTCGATCAGCAGCAGACCGAAGACGCTCATCGCCAGCGAGACGAACAAGGCAGCGCGTTGTGTGGGCACCGGGAAGTCGATGCCGAAGACAACCAGGGCCTGCGAGCCGAAACCGGCAACCGTCAGCAGCATGGCCATGCCGCCGAGCCAACCCAGGCGCCGCGACCATGGCTCGGCTTCAGTGGACTCCGGCTTGATCAGAATCAGCAGGAATAGCGACCATCCACCAAAGCGCAGCGCGTCAGTGAGCAGGCTGCCGGCAAGAAAGACGCCTTGCTGGGTCAGCGCGAAGGCCAGACCCAGCATCCCCCACACCGCCGAGATGGCAACCGCAAGAAACATCGCGCGACTGCGCCCACCGGTTCGCCAACCGGACGCCAGATAGAGCATGAGGAAAGCCGCGAGGAATCCGGCCATACCGTAGCTCCACGCCGCCACCATCGCCATTTTGCTGTCCATCACGACCTGCAATCCTCCCGCGTCGCCACCCGCCGACGCACCGCAGCCCCCTGCGGAAGAGTCATCGAGCGCCCTTGCCCGTCAGCACAACGCCGACCGTCTGAAAGAGAATCACCAAATCGAGGAACAGCGAGTGATTCTTGACATAGTACAGATCGTACTGCAGCTTCTGGATGGAATCATCGACCGTTGAACCGTAGTGATAGCTCACCTGCGCCCAGCCGGTAACACCTGGCTTGACGCTGTGGCGCACGGCATAGAAGGGGATATCACGGGTCAGCTGGTCGACGAAGAACGGGCGCTCCGGACGTGGTCCGACCAGACTCATGTCGCCCGTGAGCACACTATACAGTTGCGGCAATTCGTCGATCCGCACCCTGCGAATGAAGCGGCCAACGCGCGTCACGCGGTCGTCATCGGCCGTCGCCCAGCGTGGCTTGCCGTCGCTCTCGGCGTCGTTGCGCATGCTGCGAAACTTGATGACCTTGAACAGGCGCCCGTCCAGACCAACCCGTTCCTGGCGGTAGAAGACCGGAAAACCGTCTTCCAGAACGATCAGGATCGCCGTCACCAGCATCACCGGCAGGGAAAGCAGCAGCAGGAAGGAAGCCGCGACGATGTCGAACAGGCGCTTGACACTCGCCCGGCGCCAGCTCTGCCGGAAGCCCTCGCCAAAGATCAACCAGCTTACCCGCAGGGAATCGATGCGGATCTGCCCGAGCGCCCGTTCGAAATAGCTGGCCAGATCGAGCACCTTGACTCCCGAAAGCTTGCACTCGAGGAGTTCGCGCAAGGGCAGCGCGCCACCCCGCCGCTCACGCACCGCGACGATGATCTCATCGACCTTCAGGGAATGTGCCGTGTCGGACAACGACATGGCCTGCGACAGGATAACCTGGGCAGGAACAACGATCTCGGTATCTGTGGGACTGGGATAGAAGCCGACGATCTCAATGTCGGGATCCGACTTGCGCAGCACACGGCCGACGTTCTCGGCCTCCTTGCCGACACCGAAGACCAAGACCCGATGGCTCAACAGCGAGCCCGTGCGGCTGTGCGCCGAGTGGACACGATGCACCAGCGTCGCGAAAAGCGCTGCCAGACCCGATAGCAGCATGAACCCGCGATCAACCTCGGCAACCGCCAACACGGAAAACACGAGGTAGGCAAGCGGAATGGCGAGGTACAGCGACAAGACAGCGCGCGCCTGTGTCTCCGTCCGCGTGCGGTCATGCACCCGCTGATAAATACCCAGCCAGGCGTTCAGGATGATCATCGTCAGCGCGAAAACCACGGCATAGAAACTCACCTTGTCAAGAGAAGGCTGCCCTCCCCGCCCGATCCACATGGCCGCAAGCATCACACAGACCACCGGGAACATCAGGTCGACGGCAACCTGGGCAAGAGTCTTCCGATGAAACCAATGATTGAATACCTTGATCACGATGGACCCCTTGCAAGTACGAACCTGAAAACTTCTCGTTGATGATCGATTCTCGGCGGGATTTCTTGCCGTTTCACGTCAAGAAAACTTCGTGAATCTCACACAACGAAGGCTATCACTCAGGAGAACTGCAGACCGTGACCTAATGCACAAGCACCTGACGATTGCGGAAAGCGGCCGACGCAGGCCCTCTGGCCGGCCATCCAAACGATTCGACAAACTTGAGGAAACATTCGCAACACATTGAAATCATTCTACTTAATGCCTAACCAGAAATTCAATTATGCTATTATTATACTATGCGGAGCACCCATTAGGGTGCTCTCGAGGCAGTGGGCGAACGTGAGAGGGATCTGTGCCGACGCGCCCGTCGAGGAACAGAGCACAGCATAGCAGCAGGAAGAACAGGAACGCGGACCGCGGCATGTCGAGCACGCTGGAAAACGTCCCGACGGTCGCGACACCGGCCAGCGCGGCCAGCAGATAGGGCGCAAGGACGTGCTCGCGTCCCGGACCGCGCAGCAGGTTGGCAAACGCCGTCGCCATGAGGACCAGCAGCAACAGCAGCCCGATTGCTCCCTGGTCGATCAGCGCCTCGAGAAAGAGATTGTCGACATGCCAGGGCAGATAGTAGTGCCGAACCCCGAAGAACCAGTGCGCCAGCCCACCCGAAAAGTTACCGTTGCGCAGCAGTTCGTTGCCCGCCGCATCGCGCAAGCTCAGATTGTCGATCTCGACCAGATCGCCCGGCCCTTCGAGGCGCAGCACCAGGAATCCCAGCCCGAATCGCTGCGACGCCCCGCCCACGCCGTGCGGAGTTGTGAACGATGCGGCGACGTGTCGCCATTCGCCGCGCGCATCGGGCACCAGAAAGCCGGTGCGCACGCAGGCCGCATCACGCAGCAGATGCCTTCGGCAAACACCGATGCTCAGTCCGACTGCTCGTGGCGCACGTATGTCCATCGCGACGGCGTACACCCCGCCGCCGGTCGGCGCCCGCTGGAGAAGTTCGAACGTCCCACGGCGTGTGTCGTCGCGAGATCCGGAGATGAGCAGGTGCCGGGTGTCGCCTTTGCCGACGATGCGCAGTCGACCCGGCATCTCGCGCCCCGGCACGCTTTGCGAATAGTCTGTCGGAAACCGCCCGAGCCCCATTCCCAACAGGAGATCAGACGGCCCGCGCAGCAGGCTGAGGCCCTCTCGCCAGTGCTGCAGGCGCCCTCCCAGATCGTTCTCGCTCGCCGCCAGTCTGCGGCTCATGAAGTCGCCAAAGCCAAGCACGACGACACCTTCCAGGACCAGCACCAGCAGCAACCCGCGCCCACCCCATAGCCGCCAGGGTTCCGGCGCCGCTAGCGGCGCATCGGGCGTTGCTTGCCCAGTCGGCACGGATGCCTGCGGTAACCGCCGCGCTATCGACAGCCGCCAGGCGAGCGCCGTCAGCGCCACCGCGACTCCCAGGTAGACCCCGCGCGAGAAGGTCGTCAGACACGCATAGCCGGCGACGACCGCGAGCAGCGCACCGAGCAGCCAGCGTAGCGCGGTCGGCGCGCGCAGCACCATACAGGCCGCAAAGGGTACGGCCAGGACCAGGAAGGCGTCGAGTCCTGCACCGCCGACGTGCATTTCCCAGAATAGCGCGGTGGCGCGATAGGGGGTTGAGAAGTCGAACAGTCCGGGATAGCCGGTACGCTCGCAGACGATCGACAGACTGACCAGCCCCAGACCGGTCGCCACTCCTGCCGCCAGACGCCCGGCAAGCAGCGCCGGTGCACTCTGCAGCAACTGGCGCAAGGGTGACATGAGCAGCAGAACGAACAGGAAGCTCTTGGCGACACGCAGGCTGTTCAAGGGGTCCTCGTAGGCCTGAAACCACTCCAGGCGGAAGCTGCCCGCGCCCAGGAGGCCGCGCAGGAGCGCCAGCAGCCAGGACAAGGCCATCAGACCGAGACAGATCCGCGTCAGGCGAAATGCCTGCCCTTCCCCCGTAGCTCCCATCGCCAGGCGCGCATGCGCTCCGGTTGCCGCACCGAGGACGAGCACGTCGAACTCTTCGACGCCGACCCATCCCGTCCAGGGGGCGAAGCCGGCGACGGGCAGCAGCGCGGGCAAGACAAAGGGCCAGATCGCCGGACGCAGGAAAACCGCCAGCGACCAGGCCGCAAAGACGAAGGTCAGCAAGACCGGCGCCAGAGGATGATGAAGGGCAATGAATGCGCCCAGCACGCCGACCAGTGCCGCCAGCAAGGCCTGCCACCAGTTCACCAGCCAACCCCGCACGGCCCCCGCCGGCCCGCTGCCGTCGTCGCCCAGGCCATCACGGTGGCTCCTAGACGTCTTCGCGGGCGATACTCAGGGCCTCACGCACTACGTTGAGATCACCAATGTGATTGGCGAGCAGAAGGATCAGGCGCGCATTGAGCAGCGCGCTCTGCGCGTCGGAAAGCTCGCGATGCGCGTCGATCAATGCCTCATAGAAGTCGTCACCGGGAGAAAAGGCGCGAAAGTAGCGTTTATCCGGATCGCTGAAATTCGCCGCCGTGTTGAGTGTCGCCATGGGGACTTCCTCTCAGACCCTGCCGATTGCACGCGCCAGGGCGGCAAGAACCCGTTCGCTGTCGATCGTGCGCCAGCGCGCGCTGACATGCTGATCGGGGCGCACCAGATAGGCCGTACCGTTCCTGGCATCGTAACGTTCGGCATAACGGCCGGCGCTGTCCTCGAGGACGCGCAAGCCCCCCGGTGCCACGCCGTCGCGAGCGGCCACCAGCACGACCTCGACGGCGACCGGCGCCGCACCGAGTGGTGCCAGCGCCGCCAGGGTCGTCGCATCGACGGCAGCCGGCGTATCGACGTAGCACAACAACATGAAGCGGTCGCGCACGGCGTCGAGCAGCCAGAGTTCGCGTCCGGCCTCACGCAGCGGTGCGTCGTCCATCGGCGCACCGGGGATCATCTCGCCGCGAAAGCATTCCGAGTCAGGCGTATTCAGCGACGACCCCTCAAGGACGGACGGCACCGACAGGCGGCCCGAGTTGACCAGGGCGCGCGCGAAGGGATACCTGCCCGCCAGGCTGAGCACGGCGTTGCGAAACGTCAGCGAAGCACTGCTACCCGGAGTGATGAACTCGGTCGATCGCGTCGAGTTCATCAGGTTCTCGTCAGCGGCCAACTCGCGTTCTTCGGCGTAGCTGTCGAGCAGCGTTTCGGGTGCCTTACGATCGAGGACCAGATTGAGTTTCCAGATCAGATTATCGGCGTCCTGGATTCCCGAGTTCGCGCCGCGCGCGCCGAAAGGGCTGACCTGGTGCGCCGCGTCGCCGACGAACAGCACCCGCCGATGACGAAAATCCCGCATCCGCCGGCACTGGAAGGTATATACGCTGACCCACTCGAGATCGAATTGACGATCGTCACCGAGCATCGCCTTGATCCGCGGGATCACGTGCTCAGGCTTCTTCTCTTCCTCTGGATCGGCCTGCCAGCCGAGCTGAAAATCGATACGCCAAACATTGTCGGGCTGCCGATGCAGCAACACCGATTGCCCGCGGTGAAACGGCGGGTCGAACCAGAACCAGCGCTCGGCAGGAAAATCGGCCTTCATCACTACGTCGGCGATCAGGAAACGGTCCATGAAGACCTTGCCCTCGACCTCGAGGTTGAGCATCCGGCGGAGGCTGCTGCGGGCCCCGTCGGCAGCGATCAACCAGTCGGTCTCGAGCGCGTAAACCCCGTCCGGCGTCTCCACCTGCAGCGTCGCCAGGTCGTCACTCTGGCACACGGCGACGACTTTGTTCTTCCAGCGCAGATCGACCAGGGGCAGCTCTTGTGCGCGTTTGACGAGAAACTCTTCAAGGTAGTACTGCTGGAGGTTGATCATTCCCGGACGCTTGTGATCCGGCTGCGACAACAGCTGAAAATTGTAGACCTCGTCGTCGCGAAAGAAGGTTCGCCCGACGTTCCAACTGACGCCCTTGGCGACACAGCCATCGCCGACGCCAAGCCGGTCGAGCACTTCGAGCGCGCGTTTGGCGTAACAGATGCCGCGCGAGCCGACCGAAACCGTGTCGTCGTCGTCGAGCAGCAGCACGGGGGTTCCGCGCTGCGCCAGATCGATCGCCGCCGCCAGACCGACTGGGCCGGCGCCGACGACAACCACCGCGTACCGTCGCGTCGCCCCTGCACGCAATTCGACTGGCGGCACATAGGCGTACTGCGGATGCCCGTAGGTACTCAGCACGGATCGGTTCCGATCTTTCTGTATCGCTCGGCGGCGGCGTCGCGCCTCAGCCCTTTGCCTGCAGTGCGTGCCACATTTCCTTGTCACGCTCGGCGGTCCAGATCCGCGGATGGCTGATGCCGCTCGCTTCATCGACGGCGCGGACCACGTCGAAGGGCAGGCAATGCTCGTAGATGAAGACATGCGCGAACTTCGGATCCATCGCCCGGCGTGTATGCGCCATCGCCTGCTCGAGGTTCATTCCGGCGGCGACGGCTTCCCTCGCACACGCAAACAGGGTGCCGACGAAATCGCTGGTGTAGTCGAGACCCCTGGCCACTTCGCCCGGGCTCGTCAGCGCCGGTCCGCGCCCCGGCAGCAGCTTATCGGCGCCGAGCGCGCGGATCACCGCCAGCGTCGCCGGCCAGTCCGCCAGCTGCGCGTCGCCGGTATAGCACGCGGCATCGCATTCCACGAGGTCCCCGGAGAACAGCACGCGTTCGGACGGTACCCAGACGACGGTGTCCCCCCGGGTATGGCCGGCACCGGGATGCATCACGCAGACCTCCAGGCCGCCCATCCACAGCGTCAGCGATTCCCGGAAGACCAGCGTTGGCCAAGTCAGTCCCGGGATCGACTCGAACGCCTGGAACAGGCGCGGGAAGCGCTCGTACTCCGATTGCATGTCCTGCGCACCTCGCTCGACGATCAACTCGTAGGTGCCCTGACTGGCAATGATCTCCTGCAGGCCTTGGCCGCGGTAAGCTGCGGCCCCGAGCACGCGTACGGCGTGGTAGTGGGAGAGCACGACGTACTTGATCGGCTTGTCGGTAAGCCGCCGAATCTCGGCGATCAGGCGCCCCGCCATCACCGGGGTGGCGAGGGTGTCAACGATCAGGACGCTTTCGTCGGTGATGATGACGCCGGTGTTCGGGTCACCCTCGGCGGTGTAACCCCAGCAGTGCTCGGACAGCCGGACGAAAGTCGTGCGCTTCTCGTCCAGATCGGCAACCGATGCAAATTGACTGTTCATGCGCTGCTCCGAAAGTTGGCTCCTGCGTTGGCTCCTGCGTGTCCTTCGGCGATTCTGTCTTTCGGGGTCGTTTCTGTCAATCCAACACGACCCACCGCAGCGTCGCGGTGCCCCGGTCGGCGGGAACACCTGCCGGTGGCCACCGCCACCGGGATCGCCCGCATCACTTGCCAGCGGCGACGTTATGGCGTCTAATCGCCAGGCTTTCCCGCTCCGTGGCTCCGCGGATCCAGGCGCTCCGCCGATGCGCTGCCGCCGACAGTCGCGCGCGGGCAAACGGAGGAACCGCACGTGTTTTCGCCCGAATGGTGGCACTGGATCGTCCTCGGACTCGCCCTGACGATGGCCGAGATGGCCATCCCCGCCTTCTTTGTCGTCTGGTTCGGGATTGCCGCGGCCGGCGTCGGACTGATCCTGCTAGCCGCACCCGACATCGGCTTTTCGACCCAGATCCTGCTCTGGGCGGCGTTGTCGGCGGCGCTGGTCGCCATCTGGTTCCGCTATCTGAAGCCTCGCACGATGACCGCAGTCGGCACCTCGGCGGCAACCGTAGCCGGCGAGGTCGGCATCCTGGTGGCCAGCATCACCCCGGATAGCCGTGGTCAGGTGCGTTTTCAGAAGCCGATTCTCGGCTCCGATTCCTGGGAATGCTATTCGGAAACGACGATTCAGGCCGGCGAACGCGTTCGCGCCGTCGCCGTCGAAGGGAGCTACATCAAAGTGGAGAAAGCAAGATGACCGGCATGACCGTTTTTTCACTCGTCCTTCTCGTGTTCGTCGCGGTCACCGTCGCCTACGGCGTGCGCATCGTTCCGCAGGGCGAGGAGTGGATCGTGCAGCGCCTCGGCAAGTATTGCATGACACTGCTGCCGGGGCTGCGCTTCATCATTCCCTACGTCGACATCGTCTCCTACAAGGTGACCACCAAGGACATCATTCTCGATGTCCAGGAACAGGAAGTGATCACGCGCGACAATGCCGTGATCGTGGTCAACGCCATTGCCTTCATCAAGGTCACCGACCCGGTGAAAGCCGTTTACGGCGTCCAGGATTATTCGGAGGCCATTCGCAACATGATCATGACCACCCTGCGCTCGATCGTCGGCGACATGGAGCTGGATCAGGCACTGTCGTCACGCGACACCATCAAGGCACGCCTGAAAGCCGGGGTCGCCGACGAAGCGCTGGACTGGGGTCTGACCGTCAAATCGGTCGAGATCCAGGACATCAAACCCTCGCAGTCGATGCAGCGCGCCATGGAAATGCAGGCCTCGGCCGAGCGCGAGCGCAAGGCCATGGTGACGCGCGCCGAAGGCGAAAAACAGTCGATGATCCTGACCGCCGAAGCGCGCCTGGAATCGGCCAAGCGTGATGCGGAAGCCCAGGTTACCCTCGCCGAGGCATCGTCGCAGGCTATCACCAAGGTCAATGGGGCGTTCGGCAACAACGAACTGCCGATGCTGTACCTACTCGGCGAAAAATACATAACCAGCCTCACGCGGATCGCCGAGTCCGACAACGCCAAGCTCGTGCTCCTGCCGGCCGATCTGCAGAGTACCCTGCGCGGACTCTTCCAGCGCTTGCCCGGGAGCGGACCGTGAGCCGCTGTGGCGATGCGGCCACCTGGGTCGTCGAGCGCACCGCGTTCACCGCGACGACCTGCCGCCCGTCCCGGGCAGGAACTTTGCTCCCGGGCGCGATGCAATGAACGCCGGGTGGATCGTCTTTGGTCTGTGTGTCGTCTTCGTTCTCGGCGCCGCGATCCCCCTCATCAGGACCCGCGGCGGCGACAAGGCGCCTCCCCTGCCACGCCGGGACACCCTGCGCGACTGGCGCAACGAAAAGTAGCGTCGCTGCCGTCGGCCAATCCCAGGCGGGACGAGTGCGACGGCCCAGGCGCGGACCAGCGCTACCGACGACCGATCGAAAAGTACTCAAGCCCCGCCCGGCGGGGCACTGCGGGATCGTAGAGATTGCGGCCGTCGAATATCACCGGCGTCTTGAGCAGCGACTTGATCGCCGCAAAATTCGGGGCGCGAAACTCCTTCCACTCCGTGACGATCGCCAATACATCGGCACCCTTGAGGGCCTCCATCGGCATGCTGGCAAACTCGATGCGCGTTTCGCCGGCAAAGATGCGCTGTGCCTCACGCGTCGCTGCGGGATCATAGGCCCGGACGCGCGCACCCCGCGCCAACAGGTCCGCGATGAGCACGCGGCTGGGCGCCTCACGCATGTCGTCGGTGTTGGGTTTGAACGCCAGGCCCCAGAGAGCGATCGTCATGCCCGACAGGTCCTCGCCGAGGCGTTTGACGATCTTTTGCGTGAGCACCGCCTTCTGGGCCTGGTTGACTTCCTCCGCCGCCTGCACCACCTTGAGTTCATGACCCGCGGCGCGCGCCGTGCGCAGCAGGGCCTGTACGTCTTTCGGGAAGCATGAGCCGCCGTAACCGACGCCGGGGTACAGGAAGTCGAAACCTATCCGGGGGTCGGAACCAATGCCCTTGCGCACCAGTTCAATATCCGCCTGCAGACTTTCGCTCAGGTTCGCCAGATCGTTCATGAAACTGATGCGTGTCGCCAGCATCGCGTTGGCGGCGTACTTGGTCAACTCCGCGCTTTTCACATCCATGATCAGCAAACGCTCGTGGTTACGCTGGAAGGGGGCGTATAGCTCGCGCATCAGGTCCAGGGCACGAGCGTCCTGACCGCCGACGACAATACGGTCCGGCTTCATGAAGTCGTCAACAGCAGCGCCCTCTTTCAGGAACTCGGGATTGGAAACGACGCTGAATTCGATGGTCAGCCGACGCTGAGCAAGCTCATCGGCAATGACGGCGCTTACCTGTTCGGCCGTGCCCACGGGCACCGTGGATTTGTTCACGACGACCTTGTACTCCGTCATGAAGCGACCGACATTGCGCGCGCCCGCCATCACACTATCCAGGTCGGCAGAACCGTCCTGATCCGGGGGCGTGCCGACGGCGATGAATTGCAGCAAACCATGGTCCACGGCTTCTTCGATATCGGTGGTAAAGCGCAGGCGACCAGCCGCCACGTTACGCTTGACCATCCACTCGAGGCCTGGCTCGAAAATCGGGATACTCCCTTCCTGAAGCAGGCGAATCTTTTCAGCATCGAGGTCGAGACAGAGAACGTCATTGCCGACGTCGGCCAAACAGGTGCCGGAAACCAGCCCCACGTAGCCGGTACCGATGACCGTGATTTTCATGTCAATCCCCCTCCTGCAGCCGAACGCTGCGAATCAACGCAAAGCCTCTCGGCGTATCTCGGCTCCCTGCACCAGGAGTTCGCCAGAGCGACCCGGCACCGTGCCCCAGACTATCTCGTGGCGAGGCAGCGTCACCGGGTCCAGCTCCGCGCGCAGTTGGCGCAAGGCAGCCAGCGTATAGCCCTGCTGCTGCCAGCCCAGGAGCAGCTTTTCGAGCACAGGCAACAGCTTCATGCCCTCCAGCTCGGCGTGCAGCGTGAATACGTGGCCGGTGGCAGGAGCTTCCCGCGTCAGCGACAGGAGGTGCTCGTGGACGTTTGTCTCGTCGAGCCCATCCACACCAATCAGTTCGTCCAGCGTCGGCAGGGTGGTGGGCAGTTGCGGGACGTTGACCTCTTCGCCATTCCACACCGGGATGAAAGGCCGCCAGCCGCGACAGTCGGACGCGTGGGTAAAGCGCAGATCCCGGATCAGGCGCAGGGCGTGCAGATTCATCTGCCAACCGGCTGCACCATGGACGGTGGCAGCAGCCTTGAAGAGAGCGGCGTAGCGGTCAGCGGCCAGCACCATCTCCCGTTCCGTCCAAGCCGGACCCTCGCCGCGGACGCCGTCCTGCCAGGAAATGTGGTCCCAGCAGTGGATGCCCGTCTCGAAGCCGGCATCGCGGACGCCGCACAGGAGGTCGGCGCAACGCCGGCCGATGTCCGGTCCCGGCAGCAGGGTACCGTACATCAGAGTCCTGAGTCCGTAATGGGAGAGCACCGACGTGCGCGACACCTTCTGCATGAAGCCCGGACGGAAGGCGCGCTTGATCGCGCGGCCGGTGTGGTCGGGACCCAGGGAGAAGAGAAAGGTAGCGTCGGCAGCGTAACGGCGCAGCAGTTCCACCAGGCGCGGCACGCCGATCCGGGTGCCGCGGTACGTGTCGACGTCGACTTTGAGGACGAGTTGAGGCATGCGCCGTGACTATCGTCAATCCATCAACTTGCGCGCTTCGGCCACGTCACCCCGATAGGCTTCGAAAATCCCCCGCAGCGCGTCCTCGAAACGGACCTTCGGCTCCCAGCCCAGATCGGTCCGGGTGTTGTCGATTTTGGGCACCCGGTGAAACGTATCCTGGTAGCCCGAGCCGTAGTACTCTGCGGAGGAGGTCTCCAGGACCCTCACCCGGGCGGCGGAGGCCGCGTATTCCGGGTACTCCCTGGCCAGGTCCAGCATCAGCGTCGCCAGTTCGCGAATGGAGTAGTTGTTCTTCGGATTGCCGATGTTGTAGATCTTGCCGTTGGCGACGCCGTCCTTGTTCTCGATGATCTTCATCAGGGCGTCGATGCCGTCGCTCACGTAAGTAAAGGAACGTTTCTGCGCACCGCCGTCGACCAGTTTGATCGGTTCGCCGCGCACGATGTGGCCGAGGAACTGCGTGATCACCCGCGACGAGCCTTCCTTTGGCGTGTGGATCGAATCCAGGCCGGGGCCGATCCAGTTGAAGGGGCGGATCAGCGTGTACTGCAAACCCTCCTGCTGGCCGTAGGCGTGGATCACGCGATCCATCATCTGTTTGGCGCAGGCGTAGATCCAGCGCGGCTTGTTGATCGGGCCGTAGACCAGTGGCGAATTCTCGGGATCGAATTCGGGATCCTGGCACATCCCGTACACCTCGGAAGTCGAAGGAAAGATGACGCGCTTCCGGTATTTGACCGCTTGGCGGACGATCGGCAGGTTGGCCTCGAAGTCCAGTTCAAAAACCCGCAGCGGCTCCTTGACATAAGTCGCCGGCGTGGCGATCGCCACCAGCGGCAGAATCACATCGCACTTGCGCACGTGATACTCGATCCACTCCTTGCTGATGGTGATGTCGCCCTCGAAGAAATGGAAGCGCTCGTGGCCCAACAGGTCCGCGACACGCTCGCTGTTGAGGTCCATGCCATAGACCTCCCAGTCGGTGCTGGCGATGATGCTTTGCGAGAGATGATGACCGATGAAGCCGTTGACGCCGAGAATGAGGACTTTTTTCATGGGATTCAGAGCAAGGGAATAGGATGCTGGCCCACTCGTGCAGGCAGCGCGGAGGGAGGAATGGCTTCGCCGTCGACTTCCAGGGAGAGAATTCTCAGCACCCCACCGTCGGCGCAACGGGCCAGCAGTCGCGTGTCGTCCGCATACAGCGCTGGCTGCCCGGCCGGCCCGGTCTCGCCCGGCCGGAAAAGGCTACGCGTGATGACGATGCGGCGGCCATCCAGGTCAAAGAAGGCACCCGGGTAGGGCGGGGCAACGGCGCGGATCAGGTTGTGCACGACGGCGGCCGGCTGGGCCCAGTCGATGCGACCATCCTCCGGCTTGCGCCCAGCGAAATAACTTCCCGCTTTCAGGTCGAGCGGCGCGTGCGCCGCGGTGCCCGCGAGCAGCGCCGGCAGTACTCGGTCCAGGGCCAGTTCGGCGGCGACCGTCACCTTGTTGAAAACTTCGCGCGCCGTGTCGTCGGGCAGAATCGGCACCGCCTGCCGGGCGACGATCTCGCCGGCATCCGGCTTGTCGACCATGCGGTGCAAGGTGGCGCCGGTTTCCCGCTCACCGTGGATCAGCGCCCAGTTCACCGGTGCCCGGCCGCGGTACTTGGGCAGCAACGAGCCATGCATGTTGTAGGCGCCGCGCGGGATGGCCAGCAAGGCGGGACAAAGCATCAGGCGGTAGTAGAAGGAGAAGAGGAAATCGGGTCGCAGGGCCTGCACCCGAGCGACGAACTCGGGCGTGCCGGGATCCTCGGGCGTCACGACGGGGATGCCGTAGTCGCCCGCCAGGTCCGCCACCCGCTCGAACCACAGGTTCTCCGCAGGATCGTCCGCGTGGCTGACCACCAGGGCCACGTCGACGCCATGCGCGATCAGCACCCGCAAGCAACGGGCACCGACGTTGTGGTAGGCGAAGACGACGGCGCGTGGGGCAGCGCTCATTCGCCTTCTTCCAGCACGGCTTCGATCAGGTAGCGGGGACGGTGGCGCACCTGCAGATAAACGCGTCCCACGTATTCACCGAGCAGGCCGATGCCGAACAACGCCAGACCAATCAGGAAGAAGACCAGGGCAAAGAGGGTGAACAGCCCCTCGGCTTCCGGGCCGAGCAGGATTCGGCGCACGATCAGCAGGACGAACAGCGCCGCCGACCCCATGGAGACGACGATGCCGAGCATCGAGAACCATTGCAGGGGCACCAGTGAAAAACCGGTCATCAGGTCGAAGTTGAGACGGATCAGGCTGTACAGCGAGTACTTGGACTCGCCGGCGGCCCGCTCGGCGTGCTCCACCATCACCTCGGTCGGGTGGCGGGCGAAGGTGTAGGCGAGCGCCGGAATGAAGGTGCTGACCTCGCGGCAGGAATTGATGGCATCCACCACGCTGCGGGAATAGGCTCGCAACATGTTCCCCTGGTCGGTGATCTTGATGCGCGTGGTCGTCTCGCGCAGGCGGTTCATGGCCTTCGACGCCCAGTTGCGGAACAGGCTGTCCTGGCGCCGGCGGCGGATGCTGCCGACGTAATCGTGGCCTTCGCGCATCTTGGCGATCAACTTGCCGATCTCTTCCGGCGGGTTTTGCAGGTCGGCATCCAGCGTCACGATGATCTGGCCACGTGCTTTCTCGAAACCCGCGAGGATCGCCATGTGCTGGCCGGCGTTGGCGGCGAGGAGAATGGCGCGCGTCACTTCGGGTCGCTTCTGGTATTGCTCGCGCAAAATGGCCGCCGAGCGGTCGCGGCTGCCGTCGTTTACGAAGATGACCTCGTAGGACTCGCCGAGCCGGTCAAGCGCCGGGTAGATGCGGTCGAAGAGGGTCTGCAGGCCGGCTTCCTCGTCGTAAACCGGAATGACCACGGAGATCTCAGGGGTGCGCATGGCTCAACGCTCGAGTGCTTTGGCGAGGGCCATGCAGACACGTTCCACGTCAGCCTCGGTCATCGCCGGAAACAGCGGCAAGCTAACCGTCCTGGCACCCACATCCTCGGCATGCGGGAACTGACCGGCCCGGAAGCCGAGGCCGCGATACAGGGTGAACCGGTGCAAGGCCGGGTAATGCACGCCAACGCCTATGCCCTGCTCCTTCATCGCCGCGATAAAGGCCCCGCGGTCGGTGCCCGGCGGCAACAGCGGCTGCAACATGTGCCAGTTGCTGTTGGCGAAGTCCGCTGGCGGCAGTTCCAGGCCAAGGGCCGGGTCAAGCCGTTCGAAGTATCGCCGGGCCAGCACCCGGCGCCGCTCGGTGAACCCGTGCAGGCGCTTGAGCTGGCCCAGGCCGATGGCGGCAGCGATATCGGTGAGATTGAACTTGCCTCCCAGCACGTCCACGTCCATGTTGCCATCGGGCTGGCGTTTGACGCCCTGCAGGCGCAGAAGCTCGCAGCGCTCAGGGCCGATGTCTGCCGGCAGGACCAGCGCCCCGCCCTCACCGGTGGTCAGGTTCTTGTTGGCGTGGAAGCTGAAGGCGACGAAGTCGCCGGTGCTGCCGATCGTCTTGCCGTTCCAGGACGCGCCGAGGGACTGCGCCGCATCCTCGACTACCCGCACGCTGTGCCGAGCGGCGATGGCGTAGAGGCGATCACGGTCGACGGGCAGACCGGCGAGATCCACGGGGATGAGGGCTCTCGTCCGCGGCGTAATGGCGGCTTCGAGCAAATCGAGGTCAAGGTTCCGGGTCGCCGGATCGATGTCCACCAGCACCGGTGTGGCGCCCACTTCGAGGATCACGTTGGCCGTGGCCACCCAGGTCAAGGGGGTGCTGATCACCTCGTCACCGGCACCGACCCCCGCCAGGCGCAGTGCCACTTCGAGGGCAGCAGTGCCGGAGTTGAAAGCACGCACACAGCGGCCGCCGCAGAAATCCGAGAGAGCAGCCTCGAAGGCCTGTACCTGCGGACCGCTGGTGATCCAGCCGGAGCGCAGGACGTCGGCAACCGCGGCAATGGTCTCCTCGTCGATCGATGGACGGGTGAAGGGGAGAAACGTTGCGCTCACGAGTTGGCCACCAGGAGCAGGCCGATGATGATGAAGCCGATACCCAACAGCTTCTGCAGGACCAGCACCTCGCCGAACCAGTAGTGGGCAATCACCGCATTGACTACATAACCGATCGAAAGCATCGGGTAGGCAATGCTCACCGGCACCCGCGACAGGGCCATGATCCAGACCACCACGCTGACCGCATAACAAGCCATGCCACCGATGATGAACGGCTCGCCAGCGATCTTCATGCCGATCGGGATGACGTTGTCGAGCTGGAAATCGAAATGGCCGATGGCATTGGTGCCCGCCTTGAGCAGCAGTTGCGCGGCGGCGTTGAGCAGCACGCCGGTGAGGATCAGGATGAAGGCTATCGTGGTCATCTCAACGTATGGCTCCGTCGCATGCTCGCTCGCCGAGCGAAGGGTTGGCCGACGGGGACGGCGCGCCGGACACCGCTGTCGCGCACCCCTCGCTCGAGCGAGGCGCGGAAGGCGTGCTGATCTTCTCGGCGATGACGTAGCGCCGGTTGCGGGCGATCTCGGCCATCGGCAGACCCTCGGCGAGAAGCTTCTCGAAGACATCGATCTTCATCACCGCGTAGGCCCCTCGGTCCTCGCGCCAGCGCGCCTTGAACTCGTCAACGGTGGGAATCCATTTCTGCGGCTCGTGCTCGAGGCCGAAGTCCATCTCATTCTGGTTGGCGACCAGAGTCAGTGTCCGCTTGAGATAGAAAGGCAGCGTCTGCTCGTAAGAGAGAACGCTGTAGAAGGGCAGGCCAGGCTTGATCCGGGGCAATGCCTGGGCGGCCAGGTCCCGGGTGGACGTGTAGGGTGAGAGATGGTCGTGGCCAAGAAGCAGCGCGCTGCTGCCCAGGCATCCGCCAACGGCCAGGACGATCGCCGCAGCCGCTTGGCGGTGTCGCCAGACCAGCGCCGCCGCGCCCATGATGGCCACCAGAAAAACTGCAGCGGCGCCGCTCAGCCACGTGGCTACGCCTTGCAGCATCGCCGGCGTGTACTCCTGGCCCACCAGGTCCATTGTCCGGGGGGCCAGCACCAGGCCGGCGAGCGCCACCACGGCCAGCAGTGCCAGGTGAATCAGCCAGGCTCGCCGCGACAAGTCGGTAACATGACGTCCGCCGAGCAAGGCCAGCGCCGGGAAAATGGGCAGGATGTAGGGTGCCATCTTGGAACCGGACACGTTGAAGAAGGCGAAAGTTGTCAACACCCAGAGCAGCACGAAGCGCTCCGGACTGAACGTGCGGGCAACACCCCGACTCCAGGCCCTGGGCACGGCTTGCAGCAGGAGCAGTGTCCATGGCAGGGCGCCGAGGCTGTATACCGCTAGAAAAAACCAGGGCGGCTCGTCGCGGCGGTGGACCGTGCTGAGGAATCGCTCGAAGTGCTCGTGGATGAAGAAGAAATGGGGAAACTCGGGGTTCGCCACGGAAACCGCGACGAACCAGGGGGCGGCGACGATCAGGAACAAGGCCAGACCGGCCAGGGGCGAAAGCCGCCGCCATGGCGAGGTGTCCCGGTTGAGCAGCGTGTAGCCGACCAGCGTGGCGCCAGTCAAGACCAGGGCGACGATACCCTTGGACAGGACCGCCAGCGCCAGCCCTGCCCAGGCCAGGAGCATCCAGCGCCGACTGGTCAGACGGTCCTCCTGTTGGGCAAAAAGACAGCCCGTCCACGCCACCTGCAGAAAGAACGATAGCCCCATGTCCAGGGTCAGAATATGGCCCATGCCAACGAAGAGAAGCGAACTCGCGAGGATAGCGGCCGCCAGGTGGCCCGCCTGCGCCCCCCAGAGCCGGCGCCCGGTCCACCAGACCAGCACGATGCTGAAAAAGCCGGTCAGCGCCGGCCAGAGGCGTGCTGTCCACTCGTTGTCAGCGAAAACCTTGAAGCCGGCGGCTGTCGCCCAGTACTGGAGAGCGGGCTTTTCAAAATACTTGATGTCGTTGAGGCGGGGTGTCAGCCAGTCGCCGCTGACTGCCATTTCCCGCGGGATTTCCGCGTAGCGACCTTCGTCCGGGCGTGTCAGCGCGCGCTGGCCGAGCGTGCCGAACCAGACCGCCGCGAGGACGATCCAGAGTAGCCAGGTCACGCGGCGACTCATTCGCTCACTGGCGCCGCGGGATGGTCGAGCCGCCTGCGCAGCGCCAGTCACCAGGACGCGCATGGCCGTTGCCGCAGACGACAATCGCAGACTGACCGCGTTGGATGTCGCGCTGAAGTCTCATTCGGGAAGGACTGTTTCAGGGGAGAGTCGGGGACAGGAAGCGCATTGCCCAGCGGATAGGCGGAGTATTATACACGAGCACTTGAGCATGACTTTCAGGCTCGCCAGAACCTTACCAACACGCGAAGGAAATGCGCATGACCAGATACGGTTTCGTGGCATCGGGTGGCGGCTATCGGAGCTTCTATACGGAAGGCGTGCTGGTCTGGCTGAAGAAGAACGACGTCGCGGTCGTGCATCTCACGTCGACCAGTTCCGGCAACAACATCGTTATCGACTACCTCCTCTGGGACTGGCAGAGCGAAGAGTTGCCACCGGTCCTGACGCGTACGGTCCGCCTTGACGTCACCGACATTTTCCAGATCTTTTCCAACTTTCTGGGTCTGCGCCCCCAGTTGCTGCCCACCGGCACGCACTTGTTCACTGTTGACAAGGACAGTTGCCGCAAATCGCTCCTCCTCGACGATCCCCGACGACGCGAACTGCTGGCCGAGCATCTCAAGGCGATGCGCTGGGACATCCGTGCGACCAATCTCAGCCGGCGGCAAGGGAGGTCGTTCAACGTCAATGAGATCCTGCCCACCATCGACGATGCCAGCCTGGACGTCTTCATGGACGCCTTCCTCGCCGGGATCACCACCATTCCCTATTTCAAGGCCATCACCATCGACGGCGACTACTACATCGAGGGTGGCTATCTCGACAACACGCCGCTGCGAACGCTGTTCGAGGACGACGACGTCGACGAGATCATTGCCGTCGATTTCACCGACTACGACTACCACCGGGAACTTGACAAGCTTTACCACGCCAAGTCGTTCATCCTGCCGTTCAACGGCATCGACACACATCTGCTGGTCAGCGATATGCAACTGACGCTGCCCAACGCCCGCATCTTCGCGCAGGCGACCCTGATCAACGAAATGCTCGAGGCCATGGGCCAGCAAAGCGCGGAGATCGGTGGCCGGCGCTATTACGCGAAGCCTTTGCACGTTCTGCGGCCGAAGGACCTCGAGAGCATGACCATTTCGCTAAAGGACCGGAGCGCTCAGAAGCGCTATTTTGAACTGGGCCAGCAAGAGGCTGCGGCGATGTTCTCCACTTTGTAGGCGATGCCGCTGAGTCTTTGGCGACGCCAACGTCACCACGGTGCGGCCCGCTCGGGTGATGACGCCGCAGCAGGCAGGCCAGAACGTGGTCGCTGTACAACAGCGTTGTCGAAGGCGTTGACGATCTCGTCGCGCGAACTGAAGTGGGCCCTGCACGGCGCGCTCCCCGGCCGGCCACCGATGGCCATGAACAGCATTCTTCGGCACAATGTCCGGCCTTGACCATCCGCGACAAAGCGGCCGTTCCGACACCCATGCGACTGCTACTGATCGAAGACGACGAACTGCTCGGCGAGGGCCTGCGCGACTTCCTGAGCGGCGAGGGCCACCGCGTCGACTGGTGCCGCAGCCTGCACGAAGCAACGGCCTACCGCGGCGAGCCATACGACGCCTTGCTCGTCGACTGGCAGTTACCGGATGGCTCCGGCCTCGCTTGGCTGCGTGCGCGGCGCAGTGCCCGCGACAGTACTCCGGCATTGATGCTGACCGCGCGCGACCTGCTCAGCGACCGTGTTCAGGGCCTCGACAGCGGCGCCGACGACTACCTCGTCAAACCGTTCGCCCCGGAAGAACTGTCGGCTCGGTTGCGGGCGGTGTGCCGGCGTAGCGCCGGCGGCGCGGCGTCGCGGCTGTCCTTCGGCAGGGTCGAGGTCGACCTGACGGCGCGCAGCGCCTGGTTGGCCGGCCAACGCATCGAGCTGACCGGCCGCGAGTGGTCGATCCTCGAAGCTCTGGTCCTGCGCGCCGGACGCATCGTCCCCAAAGCCGACCTCGAGCGACTGGTGCTTGGCTTCGAAGCGGAGTTGGCGAGCAACGCCATCGAGGTGCATGTGTCGGGCCTGCGACGCAAACTCGGCTTTGATCTCGTCGAAACCGTACGCGGGCTTGGCTACCGCATTGCGGCACAGGCATGAAATCAGGCCTGCCGTCGATCCGGACACGCGTGACGCGCGCCCTGCTCGGCTGGTCGGTACTATGGACCCTGTCGGTGTCGCTTGCCGTGTGCCTGGCGGTGCAGCAGGAGATAGACGAACTGCTCGACGATACCCTGCTGGCGGCGGCCCAGGTGCTTGACGCCTCGTTGCCCACTCCCAGCGAGACGAGCGCGGTGGCCGGCACGCCGAAGGAGACGAACGAAGCGACGACGCCAGCGCCAAGCGGCCGCTTCACCTGGCAGGTGGTGGAGTATTCGCCAAGCAGCGGGGCACGTATTCTTCTCGCTTCACCGCTGGCGCCCACCCACCCATTACGGACAACTCCGTCCACGGGCTTCGCCGACGTACCGGCGTGGCGCGTCTTCGGCACTCACCTGGCGGGTGGCACGCACCTGCTCTATGTCGCCCAGAGTCAGGACGAACGTCGTGAGGCGAAAATCGAGGTCGCCTTGAGCGCCGCACTCGCCACGCTCGCCATCGCACTGCTCGCTCACTTGTGGCTGCGGGCGCGCCTCCGGCAGGAGTTGCTGCCCCTCGAGCATCTGGCTGAGCGACTCGCCCGGCACGATCCCCTGATCCTCGGCGCCACTCTCGGCGCGGCCGAGCGCGCCGAGCTGCGACCCGTGCACGCCGCCATCGACGCGCTGACCGACCGACTCGCGCGTCGTCTGGCGCATGAGCGCGCCTTCACCGCGCATGCGGCACACTCGCTGCGCACGCCACTGGCCGGTATCGATGCCCAGCTCGCGGTGGCCTTGCGCGAATGCCCAGCGCAGCTGCAACCCCGCCTGCAGCGCGTGCGTAGCGCTGCCGCCCGCCTGCAGCGCGTCGTGACGGCGCTGCTGACGCTGTTCCGCAGCGGCGTTGACCTGCGACGCCAGCCCCTGGATCTCGCGTCCCTGGTTGGGCGCCTGCCGATCGAAGGACTGTCCATCACCGTGGAGGCATCGCAGACGCTTTCCGCCGACGGTGACCTGCTCGCAGCGGCACTGCTGAACCTGTTCGACAACGCGCTGCGCAACGGTGCGAGCCATGTCATCGTGTCGACGCCAGCGAGCGCTGCGCTGCGCGTACACGACGACGGGCCGGGGGTCAGCGCTGCCCAGCGCGGCGAACTCCAGGAGGCGATCGCCGCGCAAGCCTACGAGGGCCACACCGGACTCGGTCTGATGTTGGCTGATCTGGTCGCGCGTGCGCACGGCGGCAGGCTGTCGCTTCCCGAGGTCGATCGAGGCTTCGCTGCCGAACTGCGGCTTGCCCAGGCTTGAGAGACAAGGACGGCGGCCGCCGCAGCGCTACCGCCCCTGCGCGACCCAGCGGTTGAAGCAGGTGCGTGCACCATCGATGACTTCGCTGGCAGTCAGGCCGACGGGTCCGCAGCCAGCGGCAACGCGCTCGTCCGCGGCCAAGCCGTGCAGATGCACGGCCGCGAGCAGGCCCTCGAGGGCCGGCCAGCCCTGTGCGAGCAGTGCGACGACCAGACCGCTGAGGACATCACCGGTGCCGGCCGCAGCGAGGCCGGGATTGCCGGTTGTGTTGACAAACCAGCGCCCGTCAGGCGTGGCGACGATGCTGCCGCAACCCTTGAGCACCACCAGAGCCTGGTAGCGGCTGGCGAGTTCGAGCGCGGCCGCGCCGCGGTCGGCCTGGACGACGCTGGTATCGGCGCCGAGCAGGCGTGCCGCCTCGCTCGGATGCGGCGTCAGCAGCAGCGGAGACGGGCACTGGCGGCGTTCAGCGAGCACCCTCTGCAACCGGCTCTCGGCGGCCAGCAGATTCAGTGCATCGGCATCGAGCAGTAACGGCAGATCAAGCGCGCAGGCCCGCTCGAGGAGGCCCAGCGCGACCTCGCCGCCGCCCATCCCCGGCCCGCAGGCCAGGGCCGTCAGCCCGACAGCCAGCAAGGCAGCGGGTTGGCGCAGCATCAGCTCCGGCTGTACCGGGTCGATCGTCGGCGCCTGCGGGTCGAGCAATCCCAGGTAGACGCGGCCGCTGCCGAGCCTGAGGGCAGCGCGTCCCGCCAGGAAGGCCGCGCCGACCATACTGCTCGCCCCGCCGAGAACACCGGCGCTGCCGTAGCTGCCCTTGTGGCTGTTCCTGGCGCGTGGGCAAAGGTAATCGACGAACAAGTCGGTACCGATCGTATGCGCGCTAGCATTCGCCAGCCGCTCGGCATCGAGCTCGAGGGCGGCGACCGAAACCGTACCGCAGTGGTCCGGGCCATCACCGGTGAGCAAGCCAGGCTTGCCGGCGATGAAGGTGATCGTGTGGCTGGCCCGAATCGCCGTGCCGCAGAGCTTGCCGGTGTCCGCGTCGAGACCGCTCGGGCAGTCAAGAGCGAGCAGGGGACAGTGGTCGCGAACGGCGAGCGCATTGGCCGCCGCGACGAGCTCGCCATGGCGGCCGCCGACCGGTCGTTGTAGCCCGATGCCGAACAACCCGTCGATGATCAGCGACCAGCGCAGACCATTCGGTATGCCGTCGAGAACGCTACCGCCGTCGTCGATGAAGCGCCGGTAGGCCGTCGCCGCATCAGCCGGCAGGCGGCCGACTTCCCCGGCAAAAACCACGCTCACGGTGAATCGGCGTTCGCGCAAGTGCCGTGCGGCAACGAAAGCGTCGCCGCCGTTGTTGCCCGGCCCGGCGAGAACGAGCACTGCCGCCCCCTGCAAGCGACAAAGCGATGTTGCCAGATCGGCGGCGGCCAGACCGGCACGCTGCATCAGCGGCTGATCGACGGCAAGCGTCTCGATGGTCCGCAGGTCGGCGGCGCGATACAGCGCCTGTGATCGGGTGCGTGTGTTCATTGACAGATCCTAGCCCAACAAGGGGTCGAAGATTCGCCGTGCGGCAAGTACCGTCCGGCAGTGGATGCTGACCGTATCGTCGATCACGTGCGCGTAACCGCCGGCCATCGCCACCGCGACCGGCACGCGCCGGTCGCGGCACGCCGCGAAGACCATTTCATCACGTGCGGCAAGGCCGTCGAAGGTCAGCGCCAAGCGACCCAGACGGTCATCGCAGTAGGGGTCGGCGCCAGCCAGATAGATGACGAGGTCCGGCCGCGCACGCGCGAACACCTGGTCGAGTGCCCAGGCCAGCTGTTGCAGGTAGACGGTATCGCCGGTACCGTCGGGTAGCCCGACGTCGAGGTCGCTGATTGCCTTGGCAAAAGGAAAGTTCTTCTGGGCATGGATCGAGAAGGTGAAGACAGAGGCATCTTCGGCGCAGATGCTCGCCGTGCCGTTGCCCTGATGGACGTCGCAATCGACCACGGCCAGCCGCTGCACGCATCCTTCGGCGCGCAGCACGCGCGCGGCGACCGCCGCATCGTTGAACACGCAGAAACCCTCGCCATGGTCGGCATGCGCGTGGTGGGTACCGCCGGCCAGATTGATCGCGCAGGTCTCCTGCAGCGCTATCCGGCAGGCGGCGATCGTTGCACCGGCGGAACGCCGCGACCGCTCGACCATGCCTTCGCTCCAGGGAAAGCCGATACGCCGGATCTCGGCCGCACTCAGGTCACCGCGGCAGACGCGCGCGACGTACTCGGCGACATGGGCATGGCAAAGCTGCTCGGTGCTGGCCGCCATGGGGCTGCGAAAGTCCGCGTCGGCAAACTGGCCGGAGGCGCGCAAGCGCTCCCGCAGGCGCGCATACTTCTCCATCGGGAAGCGATGGCCAGGCGGCAAAGGCAAAACGAAAGTGTCGGTATAGAAGAGTTTCACGCGCGGCATGGGCGAGTTTCGCGCCAATTGTAATTGACCTGTCCAGGGGCTGCTCTGCCGGCGTCGGCTATAATCGCGCCTCCGCTTCCTTAACGCAGGCTTGCCTGCCCTTCTCTGCAGCGCGCCATGGCCGACATCCTCACCCTCCGCGGAGCCCCCGCCCTGTCCTCTTTCCGCCTGCAGCGTCTGCAGCAGGCTCTGGCCGCCGGCGTGCCCGGGGTACGCATCATCACCGCCGAGTACTGGCACTTTGTGGCGACCCGGCAGCCGTTGACCGACAGCGAGCGTCGGCAACTCTCGGCACTCCTCGAAGAACGCCCGGAAGCGAACAGCGAGCGCGGCCAGTTGTTCCTCGTCACGCCGCGCATCGGGACCATCTCGCCCTGGTCGTCGAAGGCCACCGACATCGCCTGGAACAGCGGTCTGCACACGATCGAGCGCATCGAACGCGGCGTCGCCTACCTCCTGCATGCGCGACGGCGCAAGTTGTCGGCCACCGACAGGCGCGATATCGCGGCGTTGCTGCACGACCGCATGCTCGAGACGGTGCTCGACGACCCCGCACAGACCGCCGATCTGTTCCGCCATTTTGCCCCGCGACCACTGACCGGTGTCGATCTGCTGGGTGGCGGTCGCGCAGCCCTGATCGACGCCAATTCCCGGCTTGGGCTGGCCCTGTCGGACGACGAAGTCGATTACCTCGTCGAGTTGTTCGTGCGGGCAGGGCGCAACCCGACCGACGTCGAATTGATGATGTTCGCGCAGGCCAATTCGGAGCATTGCCGGCACAAGATCTTCAACGCGTCCTGGGTCATCGACGGGCAGCCGCGCAGCGAAACGCTGTTCGGCATGATCCGTGAAACGCACCGCGCGCACCCGGCAGGAACGATCGTCGCCTATACCGATAACGCGTCGATCATCGAAGGCGCCAGCGTGCCGCGCTTCCATGCTGGGGCGGATGGTCGCTACGCGTATCACGAAGAGCTGACCCACATCCTTGCCAAGGTCGAAACGCACAACCACCCGACGGCGATTTCGCCCTTCCCAGGCGCGGCCACCGGCTCGGGCGGCGAGATCCGCGACGAAGGCGCCACCGGGCGGGGCTCGAAGCCGAAAGCCGGCCTGTGTGGCTTCTCGGTGTCCAACCTCAACATTCCGGAGGCACTCCAGCCGTGGGAGCGCGCGACGGCCACCTACGGACGCCCGGCACGCATCGCCTCGCCGCTGGCCATCATGCTCGAGGGTCCGCTCGGCGCAGCCGCCTTCAACAACGAGTTCGGCCGGCCCAACCTGGCAGGCTATTTCCGTACCTACGAGCAGTTCACCGGTGACCAGCAATTGGTGCGTGGTTACCACAAACCGATCATGATCGCCGGCGGCGTCGGCAACATCTCGGCCAGCCAGTCGTTCAAGGCCGAAACGCTTTCGGCCGGCACGCTGCTGCTACAGATCGGCGGCCCCGGCATGCTCATCGGCCTCGGCGGTGGCGCGGCCAGTTCGATGACCACCGGCAGCAACAGCGAGGATCTGGATTTTGCTTCGGTGCAGCGCGGCAACCCCGAAATGCAGCGGCGTGCCCAGGAAGTCATCGACCGCTGCTGGCAGATGGGTGCGCCGAGCGGTGACGGCTCGGCAGCCGCTGACGGCAATCCGATCCTCTCGGTGCATGACGTCGGTGCCGGCGGCATCTCGAATGCCCTGCCCGAACTGGCGCACGGCGCCGGCTGCGGGGCGCGCTTCGAACTGCGTGCCGTAAACATCGAGGAGCCCGGCATGTCGCCGGCCGAGATCTGGTGCAACGAGGCACAGGAGCGCTACGTGCTGGCCATGCCGCCCGGCCGCCTCGGCGAGTTTTCGGCGCTGTGCGAGCGCGAGCGCTGCCCTTCGGCAATCGTCGGCGTCACCACCGCGGAAACGCGCCTGGTGGTCAGCGACAGTCATTTCGGCAATGAACCGGTGAACATGGACATGGACGCCCTGCTCGGCAAGCCGCCGCGCATGACGCGTGCCGTCGACCGCCTGCCGCCGCTGACGGTGCCCTTCGACGCTACCGCGGTCGACCTGCAGGAAGCCGCCTATCGCGTGCTGCGTCTGCCGGCCGTGGCCGACAAGAACTTCCTGATCACCATCGGCGATCGCAGCGTCGGCGGCCTGACCGCGCGCGACCAGATGGTCGGCCCCTGGCAGGTAGCGTGCGCCGACGTGGCAGTCACTCTGATGTCGTTTCAGGGGCATCTCGGCGAGGCCTTCGCGATCGGCGAGCGCGCACCGTTGGCGGTGATCGACGCGCCCGCTTCGGGTCGGATGGCGCTTGGCGAAGCCTTGACCAATCTCGCCGCCGCCGACGTCGCGACGCTCGGCGACGTCAAACTGTCCGCCAACTGGATGGCCGCCGCCGGCTTCCCCGGCGAAGATGCGCGACTGTTCGACACGGTGCGGGCAGTTTCCGATCTTTGCCAGGCGATCGGTGTCTCGATACCCGTCGGCAAGGATTCGCTGTCGATGCGAACCGGCTGGACGGAAGGTGACGGCGAGCAAGGCGATTGCCGGAAGCAGGTGGTATCGCCGTTGTCGGTGATCGTCACCGGCTTCGCGCGCGTGCAGGATGCGCGCCGGACGCTGACCCCGCAACTGGTCCTCGATGCCGGGGAGACCGATCTCCTGCTCATCGATCTCGGTGCCGGCCGCAACCGCCTCGGGGGGTCGGCGCTGGCACAGGTCCACAACGCCACAGGCAGCGACGCACCCGATGTCGATGATCCGGCGCGCCTCGTCGCCTTCTTCTCTGCCATTCGCCAACTCGCCGCCGACAACCTGCTGCTCGCCTACCACGATCGCTCGGACGGCGGGCTGTTTGCCGCCATTTGCGAGATGGCCTTTGCCGGACACTGCGGCGTTTCGATCGACACCGACGGTCTGTGCTACGACCCGCTGATGAGCGACGTCGATGGCAACGAAAAGCGTCCCGAACTGCTCAACGGCCGTTCTTTCGAGATATTGATGCGCGCCCTGTTCTGCGAGGAACTCGGTGCCGTGGTGCAAATCCGGCGCGAGCAGCGCGGCCAGGTCATGGGCGTGCTCCGGTCAGCCGGACTGGGAAGCTGCGCGCAATTCATCGGCTCGCCCAATCGCTGGGACCAGATCCGCATCATCCGCAATGCCCGGGCCGTGCTCAGTGAGACGCGCGTCGATCTGCAGCGTGCCTGGTCGGAGACCAGCTTCCGCATGCAACAACTGCGCGACAACCCGGAGTGCGCCCAGCAGGAGTACGACCGGATCGGCGACGCCACCGACGGCGGCCTGTCGGTGACGCTGAGCTTCGATCCCACGGACGACGTCGCCGCACCGTTCATCAACACAGGGACTCGCCCGCGCGTGGCGATCCTCCGCGAACAGGGCGTCAATGGCCACGTCGAGATGGCCGCCGCTTTCGATCGTGCCGGCTTCGCGGCCATCGACGTACACATGAGCGACATCCTCACCGGCCGCATCCTTCTCGACGACTTCAAGGGTGCCGTCGCCTGCGGTGGATTCTCCTACGGCGACGTGCTCGGCGCCGGTCAGGGCTGGGCGAAGACGATCCTGTTCAACGAACGGGCGCGTGCCGCCTTCTCGGCGTTCTTTGCGCGCGCCGACAGCTTTGCCTTGGGCGTCTGCAACGGTTGCCAGATGATGAGTGCGCTCAAGGACATCATTCCCGGCGCCGACGCCTGGCCGCGTTTCGAACGTAATCGGGTCGAGCAGTTCGAAGCGCGCTTTTCGATGGTCGAGATAGCCGAGTCGCCGTCGATCTTCTTTTCCGGAATGGGCGGTAGTCGCCTGCCGGTGGTCGTTTCGCATGGCGAGGGACGCGCCGTCTTCGCGGCTGCCGAGCAACAGGCGCGCGCGCTCGTCGCCATGCGCTTCATCGACTCGGCGGCAAAGGCGACGGAAACCTATCCGTACAATCCGAACGGCTCGCCGGCAGGAATCACCGGCCTGACGACCGACGACGGTCGCTTCTCGATCATGATGCCGCACCCCGAACGCGTCTTCCGCAGCGTGCAGATGTCCTGGCACCCGGCCGACTGGGACGCGCGCGGCTGGCACGATTCGCCGTGGCTGCGCATGTTCCGCAATGCGCGGCAGTGGGTCGCCTAGGCGACCAGGCACTCGCCGAAAGAGCACCGCCAGGCACGCCTGCCGGTGCCGACCCGTGCACAAAAAAAGCGCCGAACTGGTCGGCGCCTTTTCTCGCTGCAGCAGTCTGCCTAGTCGATCTTCGCCTTCTTTTGCAGTTCCGCGACGTATTTCTGGAGTTGCTCCTGCTGCAGGCGCTGATTGATTTGCGGCTTGATCTGGTCGAACGGCGGCGGCGTCAGCGGCCGACTGTCTTCCACCAGGATCACGTGATAGCCGAAATCGGTCTTCACCGGGGTTTCGGTGAACTTGCCCTTGGCCAGACCGGCCACCGCATCGCCAAAGGGTTTCACGTAATTGGCCGTGCTGCTCCAGCCGAGGTCGCCACCTTTCTCCTTCGAACCCGGGTCCTTCGATTGCTTGGCCAGTTCATCGAACTTGGCGCCTTTCTTCAGGTTGACGATGATCGTCTTGGCGTCGTCTTCCTTTTCCACGAGGATATGGCGCACCTTGTACTCCGTGCTGCCCATCTGACTCTTCATCCGTTCGTACGCCGCCTTGGCCTGCTCGTCGCTGATCGGGTTCTTCTTGACGTAGTCCTGAACGAAAGCGCGAATGTAGATCGCCTGGCGTGCGAGGTCGGCCTGTGCGGCAACGTCCGGCTTCTTGTCGAGGCCGAGTTTCTTCGCTTCCTGGACCAGCAACTCGCGGCGGATCAGCTCTTCACGCACGGCCTTCTTGAGTTCCGGACTGTCGGGAGCGCCCTGTGCCTGTTGCTCGGCGACAAATGCATTGGCGACGGTCTGCGAGATGGCGACCCCGTTGACGGTGGCAACGGCGCCGGCCGCGCCCGCGCTCTTGGCCTTTTCGGCGGCAGTCGCCGGTAACGAGATCAGCGCGCCGAGGAGCAGTGCGCCTGCCAGCTTGGAGAGGTTGTGCATTTTCTGGATTTCCTTCTGTTGGGGTGGATGAGGTGAAGCTGGGGAATCAGATAGCGACCGAAGCCGGCGAGGCGGCTTCCTCGGGGGTCATTGCCTTGATGCTCAGGGCGTGCATCCTGGCCGGAATAAGGTCGCCAAGCAGTTGATTGATGACCCGATGACGGGCCAGCCGCGTCTGACCGGCGAAAACGGCGGCGACGATGAGCAGCCGATAGTGACCGCCACCGCCTCGCGCACCAGCGTGGCCAGCGTGCCGGGCCGAATCGTCGATCAGTTCCAGGCGAATTGGCGACAGCAGCGCGAGCCGTTCGCGAACCGTCGCATCGACAGCTTCGGCAGCTGCAGGCAGACTCACGCTGGCAGCACTTTCTTGAATGGCTTGACAATGACCTTCTGGTAGACGCCAGCCGCAACGTATGGGTCGGCATCAGCCCAGGCAGTGGCGGCTTCGTGCGACGCGAACTCGGCGACAATCAAGCTGCCCGAGAAGCCGGCTGGCCCCGGGTCCGGCGAATCAATCGCAGGAAACGGACCGGCGAGCAGCAGGCGGCCTTCGTCCTGCAGCGCCCTCAGGCGCTCGACATGCGCCGGCCGCGCGGCGAGGCGCTGAGCAAGCGAGTCCGGTCGATCTTCGCCGACGATGGCGTAGAGCATCATTTGTTCTCCTCGAGGTATTTCGAAAGCAGCAGCCCCTGGCCAAGAACGAAAACCAGCATCAGCCCCATACCGCCGAACAGTTTGAAGTTGACCCAGTCGTCGGTGGAAAAATTGAAGGCGACAACGAGATTCGCGACGCCCATGAACAGGAAGAAGCCGATCCATGACCAGTTGACAGTCTTCCAGGCCGCTTCCGGCAGTTCCATCTGCTCGGCCAGCAAGGTGCGCATCAGATTCTTCTTGAAGAACAAGGTGCCGCCAAGCAGCACCGCCGCGAAGGCCCAGTAGAGCACCGTCGGCTTCCACTTGATGAAGGTCTCGTCATGCAACGCCAAAGTCATACCGCCGAAGACCGTGATGATCACCAGGCTGACCCACAGCATGGTGTCGATCCTGCGGCCTCTGAACCACAACCAGCCGATCTGCGCAAAGGTGGCCGCCATGGCAACGCCAGTCGCCGCGTAGATGCCGGCAAACTTGTAGGCTATAAAGAAAAGGATGACGGGAAAAAGATCGAAAAGGAACTTCATGACCGGCGCCGTGGACAGATTTCGCGATTATGGCCGATTTCTCGGGGCGCTGTCCATGCTCGCTGGGCCCACCAGCATCGCGCAGAAAATGGCCCACCTGAACCGCAATCTCGACTTGGTCCTTGACTATCTGCGGTTGACCAGGAACTCGGTCGGCAATCTCAAAGCGTAGACTGGGGAGAGAACAGACTTGCCGTGGTCCGCACTGGCCGAGTCGATCAAGGACTTGGTCAGCGCCTTCGAGCGGTCGGCAGGCACGATGCCGCATCGGTTTCACGACCTCGGTGCACAACGTTCATGCGGTCGCGCTGAGAATGGATCAGGCAAGCGTGATACCCGGGGGCAGGAGTGTCGGACGCTATCAGACGGCAACATCGACCAGTTCGGGTTCGAGGAGGTCGACGAGCACCTGCGGCGCGATGCCTACCAGATAGCCTCGCCTGCCACCATTGATGTAGATCTTCTCGAGGTCGAGGATGCTCCGCTCGAGGTAGACGGGCATCGCCTTGCGCGTGCCGAAGGGGCTGGTGCCACCGACCAGATAGCCCGAGTGTCGACTGGCAACATCCGGATGACAGACAGCGACGGTCTTGACGCCGAGGTGCCGGGCGAGCTTGCCGGTGGATACCTCGCAGTCGCCGTGCATCAACACGATCAGCGGCTGCCTGCGCTCGTCCTCCATGACCAGCGTCTTGACTATCACGCGCTCGTCCACACCCAGCTCGCGGCTGCTCACCGCGGTACCTCCGCGCGCCTGGTAGGCGTAGCAGTGGTCGGTAAACACCACGCGGCCAGCCCGCAATACGCGCACCGCCGCAGTGACCGGGATCTTCTCGCGCGCCATATGCCGGATGCCATCTCCGCTCAGTGACGGCTACCCAACGACGGGAACTGGTCGGCGTAACGCGCAATCCACTCCTGCGCCGCCGCCTCGGCATCAAGCTCGCGCCCTTCCCGATGCCGCACTTCCCGGCGATAGTGCTCGATCTGGCAGACCTGCTCCACCATGCGAGCCGCGAAGAGGTCGGCAGAATCGGTGAAACGGATACCCACTTCGAAATGGGGCTCGCCGCGACGGCACCAGACGACCGCAGCCGGCGCGCTGAAAGGGGGTTGCACAAGAGGAATCGTGATCACCACGCGCGCGCCGATCGGCAGCGAACGATCCGACCGACACGCCAGCCCGCCGAGACCGACGTCCTTCAACCGGCGCAGCGTCCCCCGATTCAAATCATCGGCAACGATCTCGATCGGTATGTCCACCGGATGCCGAACGAAGCGTCGCTCCAGCATGTCTTGCGACGTCATGTCAGCTCGCGCCGCCTGCCTGTCAGCGTAGCTCGGACGGCGCGGCGGCCTCCGACCAGCCGGCGTAGGCACCACCATCGGAAAGCGGCGCCGTGGCAGCGGGACAGGCGAGCAGGCTCGACGCGGCAAGGAACTCGCGATCCGGGTAATAGGCGAATAGGTACTGGCCACCCTTGATCTCGTCGATCAGTTCCGTCGCAATCTCCGGACGCACCGCCGGGCAACCCAGGCTTCTTCCCAAGCGGCCTAGTTGACGCATCGCCTCGTCGCTGACGTAGGGCGCACCGTGCATGACGATCGCCCGCTCGAAAGCGCGGTCGTTGATGCCGGGTTCGAGGCCTTCGAGGCGAAGCGAGTAACCGTTGCGACCAACATAGCTCTCGGCAGTGCGAAACAGCCCCAGGCTGGACTGCAGGCTGCCCGGCTCGTTCGAGAAACGGCTCGCATGATTGTCACCTGAGCCCCGGCCGTGCGCGACGTGCTCCTCGCGCAGCAGAGTGCGTGTTCCCAGGTCGAAGACCCACAGCCGTGGCTGGGTAGACGGCAGCGAGTAATCTATCACCGCCAGACGCTTCGCCGCTGCCGACGTACTGCGCTGGGCGCAGTCGAGCGACGCAACGGCCAGTTCGAGCACCCGGCTGTCGACCGCTGGCGCCGCCGTCGCCAAGGCGCCCGCCAGAGCGGGCTCGGCACGAACCATCGTGGCGTTGGCCGCCAACACGGTGGCGACGATCAGCACACGCCGCGCCAGAGCGCCGCCTCCACGCCATGTGCACTCGCTCTCCCCACGACTCACCGGATGCTGCAGCCGACGAGCCGCCACTATCACAGCGCGGCCTCGGGAGCCTTGTCGGTCAACACCGTGAGGGCGCTGCCCGTGTGGTGCGGTAGGATCTCCGCGTCGGTGACCAGCAGCGTGGCTCCCGGCGTCAGCAGCGGACCCAGCTTGAGGACGAACTCGTCGGGTATGCGCACGCCCCGCGTCTGCTCGGGATCGAGTGACGCATTCGCATCGCCGGCGTGACCCGGAATGCCTACCGCCGTCCACTTCGGCCGCCCGTCGGCCTGCATACCCGTCACTGTATAGACGTGCGTCCCAAGGCGGGTCCCGTGGTCCCGGACGGCGATCCTGCTGCGGCCGATCTCGACGCCGTTACGAAACACCAATAGCCGGCGATCGGCGCCACTCAGCAAGAGCGACACCGGTCCATGCGGCACTTTCTCGGGCTCCCAGCGCGACTCTTCCGCGACGGCGAGCTTCGGCGTCTCGACCGGCTGGCCGGTATGGGCATCGACCGGCGCCAGCATGGCCGGATGAGCGACGTCCACCGGCGCCGAGTGCGCGTTACCGACAACGACGGTCATGCCGAGGGGGCTTGCCTCGAAAAGCAGACGGGCGAACTCTGAGGGCAGGTGGACGCAGCCATGCGAGGAAGGGTAATCCGGCACGCCGCCAGCGTGGAGAGCGACGCCGTCCCAGGTCAACCGCTGGGTGTAGGGCATGGGCGCGTTGTTGTAGGTCTTCGAATGGTGATCCTTGTCCTTCTGCAGCGTCGTGAACACGCCAGTCGGCGTCGCGTAGCCCTTCTTTCCGGTACTGACCTTGGCATAGCCAATACGGACACCGTTGCGGTAGGCGTAGGCAATCTGTTCGTCGAGGCTGACGACGACGACGATGGGTCCCTCGGGCGCCACCTGCGGTGCCCATACGAAATGCCCGATGGGCAAGGCGGCAGGCGCCGTTTCCGCCGCATCGGAGGCCTTGTTCCCCCAGAAGGGCAGTTCGGCACGAGCGAGCGTCGAAACAAGGAGGGCCATGAGAAAGCAAGCGGTGAAGCGCATCGTCAACGTCCTCGTCGCGGTTGAGCAAGCCGCGAATTATAGGACACCGCCGGAAGATGGAACACACGTGCTTACGGCGACCGCGGAGCCGTCGGCCGCCACACGGCATGCGCTATCGTGTGGCCATGTCCAACCGTGGGGCAACTGCCTGCCTCCCTGGATGCACGACAGCGACGGCAAGTCAACGCGGGCAAGCGCGGCAAGATCCCGGAACGCTCCGGCAAGTCGACGTCCGCTACCGACCAGCGGCGGCCAATCCCGGCCTGACCAGACTCGCCGCTCGTTTGGCACGCTCGCGCGCTTGCGCCACGTCATCGCCGTTGGCGATGGCAACGCCCATACGGCGCTTGCGGAACGACTCCGGCTTGCCGAACAGCCGGAGATCGCTGCGCGGGACCGCCAGCGCGGCGGCGATGCCGTCGAAAACGATTCCGCTTGCGTCCAGGCCGCCGTAGATCACGGCCGAAGCCCCCGGCTCGCGCAGGCCAGTGTCGCACGGCAGCCCGAGGATGGCGCGCGCATGCAGCTCGAACTCGGAGAAGCGCTGCGAACACAGCGTCACCAGCCCGGTGTCGTGCGGACGGGGGCTGACTTCCGAGAACCAGACCTGCTCGCCCTTGATGAACAGCTCGACGCCGAAAACACCGCGTCCGCCAAGCTGGCCGGTAACCGCCGCGGCGATCTCGCGCGCCCGTGCCAGCGCCAGCGGCGCCATCGGCTGCGGTTGCCAGGATTCGACGTAATCGCCGGCAACCTGGATGTGACCTATCGGTTCGCAGAACGCCGTCTGGATGGCACCATCTTCACTGCGCGCACGCACGGTCAGCAGGGTGATTTCGTAGTCGAAGTCGATCACGCCTTCGACGATGATGCGTCCCTGATTGACGCGGCCACCGCTGGCAGCGTATTCCCAGGCCGGTGACACGTCCCCGGCACCGTGCAGCATCGACTGCCCCTTGCCGGACGACGACATCACGGGCTTGACGATGCACGGGTAGCCAATGCCGCTGTCGATCGCCGCCCGCAGTTCGGGCAGCGAATCGGCAAAACGGTACGGCGAAGTGGGCAGGCCGAGCTGCTCGGCGGCCAGCCGGCGAATGCCTTCGCGGTTCATCGTCAGCCGGGCAGCGCGTGCCGTCGGGATGATCTCGGCGAGCCCTTCGGCTTCGACCTCGACCAGCGTGTCGGTAGCAATGGCCTCGATTTCCGGAACGATGATGTGTGGTTTTTCCTTGTCGATCAGCGCGCGCAAGGTCGCGCCGTTGGTCATATCGAGCACGTGCGCGCGGTGCGCAAGCTGCTGCCCGGGAGCGTTCGCGTAGCGGTCGACGGCGATCACCTCGACGCCCAAGCGCTGCAAGGCGATGATCACTTCCTTGCCGAGTTCGCCGGCACCGAGGAGCATGACGCGCAAGGCGCCGGGGGAAAGCGGAGTACCGATTCTCATGAGGATTTCCCTGACCTGAACACAAGGCCCAAGTCAGGGAATCTAGGCGCGACGCGCCGCGGCGTCAAGCGTCAAAGCGGCAGCCGCTCATTCGCACGGTGGCACAACGCCCTCGTGCGCCTTCGGGTTATAGCCGGCACCCTGGCCGACGATGGCCTGCGCTGCTGGTGCGGCCGCCGCCGTCATCGCCGCAGGCAGGGCCTTGGCCAGCTTTTCGCGCTGACGATCGAGGCATTCCTGATTCAAGGGAGCCTGTTGCGAACACGCGCCACTCTCGCTGAGAGCCGCCTTCACCTCCGGGACAGTGGCGTGATGCGCTGCCCACTTGAACTCGAGGAAGTAGGCGCTGGCGCACGCGACATCCGAATACTGGGCTGCGCAGGTGCCTTCGGCATCCTCATCGGTCACCCCGGGCGGATTGCACTTGACATAGCCGCAACTGCCGCGCACCCAGGCTGAAAGAGTCCGCAGCGGATCGTCCTGCAAGCGGCTGATCTTCGACGGCAGATCCTTCGGCGAAATTGCCAGCCCGTCCGGACTCTTCAGCCACGTCAGGTTTTCTTTTTCCATGTTCTTCCAGAAGGCATCCTCCTTCATGGTCGACCAATCCCTGAGCAGGTAGGCGTAAAGTTTCTTCTGCTTGTCGGGGATGTCCGCGTTGTACACGGCGGCCGACAGGTGGTGATGGTCGGTCAGGTAGAACTTCCCGCCCGGGCCTCGCACGAGGGGAACCCAGCGATTGTCCTCGAGCAGCCAGTCGTTGAGTTTGCCGTCCTTGGCCTTGCGCGTGATCTTGCCCGACTTGCACGCCGCTGCGCCCATTCCCACCGCCGACTGTGTTGGGTGGAGATCTTTCACGTCGATCCAGCACCCCTTCTTCTTCTTTTCTTTGAAGGTGACGATCTTGACCGGTGGAACGTCGGTCGCGTCACCGCTCGCGGCACTCATCCCCTCATCATAGTCAACAAGCTTGACGACCCTGGTGTCCTTGCCACACTCGGGAATCCGCTTTTGCCAGTCATCCTTGCCACCGCTAGCGTTTGCCGTCGCCGCCAAGCCGGTCATCAGCAATCCTGATAGCATTATATTGAGCGTACGCATGCGTGTCCTCCTTGTCTACCAAAATGGGGAATGGAATTGATACGGATATGCAGTTCAACCGCATCGTCCCGAGTATCCACAGCGTCGGCACAACAGTCAATCGAACATTCTTATGATGGCCGACCGAGATTGGTCACCGATGAGCAGTACACACACAGGCGCGCCGACTACGCGTCCTCGACAGCGATTCACTCATGCGGTCACTGGCATGCGTCAACCGCCACAGTCGAGGAACGACCGACACCAATGCGGTGGCGGTTCAACGATCGAGCAGCCCCTGTGTCTGGCGCGGCTTGGCAGGCGGAGTCTTCTCCATACGCACCGCTGGCGGCTGCGCCCGGTCCAGTTGGCCCGGCATGGGTAGCGGCACTGGCCGCCCCACCGGCGGCGGCATATAGGGACGGGGAAAGATGCCAGCGACCTGGCGCAGGTAGAAACTCACCGGTCGGGCGCGCGTCAGCACCCTGCCATCGCGGTCGACGATCGCTGCATCGAGCTGATAGCGCTGGTTGACTGGCGGCAACGCATCCCCCCAGAACTCCGGTGCTATCACGAACTCGGTGGCGGTGAAGCGCTGCCCGACCGACCGACCGTTGATGCTGACGGCAATCGAGTGGCCCTCTCCCAATTGCAGCGGGGGTTCCGGAGCGACCCGCACTTCAAAGAGCGCGGTGTTCGCGGCGACGCTACCTTCGTCTTCCGGGAAGACGATCGTGAAGCGCCGGTAGGCAGGCGCTGCCGCCGCTGGTTTGGCGGTTTCATGGGGCACGCTGACCGCCGGGAGTGTCTTGCCGACAGGGATCGGTTCGATCACGTTGAGCGGGGACAGCGTTACCGGTGTAGCACCGGGCGCTGCCTTATCCGAGAAAACCGGGTTGCCACCGGCGCTGCGAGTGACGAAGACGTCTTGCTCGCCGGCGCCGACCTCAACGGATAGCAGCAGCCACGCCTGCACGACAAGCCCGACTCCCCTCACCCTCCCGTTGCGCCACCAACCAAGCGGGCGAGTAGACCATTGACGTGTGCCCACCTCGCTCGATCCTCTACCGAACCACCAAGGCAAGCGCCCTGAAAGCAACCCTCGGTCGGTTTCGCAGCCATTGACAGCCACCGCCGCCGGGTAGGGAGCGATCAACGGTCCGAGCAGCCACCGACCTGGCATTTCACGAAGCGAAGTTGCATTTGTCACGAAAGATCGGTGCCGGGAAGCGGGCGTTTCTGACGGGACCAGGGCGAGGATCCCGGCCGATTCCGGGCGTGCCGCCAGTACGTCGTGTCGGCGCCGTGCGTCGCCCGCAAGGAACCGGGCAGGCGTGCGTGGTCGGGGAAAACGTTGATCGGCGGAGCGAGCGACGGCAGCAGTCGGCATAGCGACAACCTGCGGCTTGCCCCGCTTGCAGCACCGCTGCCTGCCGTACACCTCACGTTATCGGAACAAGTGCGCACAGCGAGGCGTCACGCGTGGGGGGAGCGAGCACACCTGGCGCGGACTTCGCGGGGATACCTGCCAGTCGGGGCATTGGTCACGGACGTCGTCGAGCAGCGGGCAAGCATGCCAGCTACGCAAGCAGTGAACGGAGTCTGGCCTCAAGCGGATCCAGAACCTCGGTGTCACCCCAGTACTGCGTGTGCGACATCGGATTCCAGCTCTTCAGGAGCCAACCCATGATCCCGCTGCCAGCGTTGACCGCATGATCGGTGACCACCCTGGCATATTCGTCGGACATGTCGGCCAACGGCCAGCCGAGGACGTCGTCCTGGTCATAATAATTGTGCCACTCGAAGTGCTCGTTGGGCCGGATCGGTACGATATCCTCCTTGGCATGAGCGGCGACAAAAATCGGGATGTTGCAGCCGGTGGTGATGAAGAGCCGGAACGACTTTCCCTGCAGGAAGGAAATCTCCTCGCCCGTCAGCGGTCTGCCACCGGTGATCTGCGCTTGAACGCGCCCGATGTCTTGCCAGATGCCGACCCGTGGAGGATTCCCCATCGCTGCCTGGTGTGCGTCCCAGAAATAGTTGGACGTCACCTGACATCCCAGAGACTGGGCAAGGATCAAGACGGGACCGCTCATGGACATCGCCTCGCGGGCAAGCAATAGCTCGCGCGCAATCTTGATTTGCGCCTTTGCGTAATCGCTGCCTATCGGCTCCTTGCCGCTCTCGAGTCCCGCGGCGTCACCAAAACCAAACAACACGAACTTTCGCAGATCGTCCCACTTGACGCGGCTCGCCACCGACTTCCAGACGCGGTCCTCATTCGGCTGGAGGACGTCTTGATAGTAGACCTTGCCAACATGCAGGCTGCCGAACAACTGGCCCAGTCGATGACGCAGGTCACTGACGATCTGCGCGTTGTAGTCCTCCTCGGTGCGACCCATTCCGTGGACCGTGAGCAAAGCGGCCTTCTTCGGCATGACAATCTCCTTTGCATGGCGATGATAAAGTAGGTATGGCTACTACGGTGCAGGGCATGCGGCGCCCCGCGCGGGCAGGCCAGTCGTCTTGCGGTCTGCGGAAACAGCCGGGCGGATGCCGCCGGTTGACCACATCGCCCGGCAGACGTCTGCATCATGATTGACTTGTGATCCAAAGCTTGCATCGCGGCAATGGAAGCTCGCCGACAAGTCGCCTGAAACCTGTCCCATGGCCGTTGTCTCCCGCGCCGAGAACGAAAGCTGCAGCCACGGGAACAACCGACCTGTGACGGCAAGAGGATAACACCCGGGGAATTGTACCCGACGGTAGTCCCCCGTCAAAACGACAGCTTGCGCGGCTTTGGCGTCGTCCACGCTGGACCCCCGCAGCCTGCCGGCTGCGCGTGGCTCGACCCCCAGCGTCGCATCTCGCGCAGCATCGTCTCGGTGAGTCAAGGTCCCGTCCTGCGCTTCCCGTACGCTGCGCGACCGATGCCGGGTGCGTCCGCGCTGTTAAGATACTGCCAACGCAGCAGCAAAGTAATCTCGCAGCCAACGCCGGGGTACCCTCTCGGTCGCACTGTCGGGACCGTCGATCGCGCCCGTTCAGCTTACGGCGACTGCGCCCGCAAGCTGGACCGACAGGCCGCGCGTAGCTGAGCGCAGCAAACTGTGGCTGCACCTTGAAGCTGTGGAGAAACGACCACTGACCCGAAGCAACTCAGCGACGCGACAGGAATATGCACACAAATCAAGACGTAGCAAGAGGGCCAGAAGCAGCCCACACGCCAATGATGCAGCAGTACCTGCGTATCAAGGCGCAGCACCCAGACCTCCTCCTCTTCTACCGGATGGGCGACTTCTACGAGCTGTTCTTCGACGACGCAGAGAAAGCGTCGCGCCTGCTCGACATCACGCTAACGACGCGCGGTCAATCGGCCGGACAACCGATCAAGATGGCCGGTGTGCCCTACCATGCGGTCGAGCAGTATCTGGCGAAACTGGTCAGGCTCGGCGAATCAGTAGTCATCTGTGAGCAGATCGGCGACCCGGCAACCAGCAAGGGGCCGGTCGAGCGCGCCGTTGCCCGTATCGTTACACCCGGCACCCTGACCGACGCCGCACTGCTCGACGAGAAACGCGACACACTGCTGCTCGCCCTGTCTGTGACCAGACAGCTCGCCGGCCTGGCCTGGATCAACTTGGCGAGCGGCGATTTCCGTGTCTGTGAGGTGGCCCCGGGGAAACTCGCGGCCACCCTCGAGCGCATTCGCCCGGCCGAGATCATCGTACCGGAAAGCCTGGTACCGAGTTTCGCGCCGGACGCCGTGCTGGCGCGGCGGCCCGACTGGCATTTCGACAGCGAAACCGCGCAGCGCGAACTCTGTGCGCATTTCGGCACCAGTTCGCTTGCCGGTTTCGGGACCGACGGCCTGCGGCCGGCGATCGCCGCTGCCGGCGCCCTGCTGCGCTATGCGCAGGCGACACAGGCACGCGCCCTCCCCCACCTGCAGGCGCTGATCGTCGAACGTGATGCCACTTTTCTCGGCATGGACACGGCGACGCGCCGCAACCTCGAACTCACCGAAACGCTGCGCGGTCAGCCGGCGCCGACGCTCTACAGCCTGCTCGACAATTGCAGCACGGCGATGGGTTCGCGACTGCTGCGCCACGCCCTCCATCACCCGTGGCGCGACCCGGCAATCCCAAGCGCCCGTCATGCGGCAATTGCGATGCTCCTCGACGACGGTGGGTGCACGCTGCGCGAGCTGCGGCAGAGCCTGCGTGGTCTTGCCGACATCGAACGGATCGCCGGTCGCATCGCACTATTTACAGCACGCCCACGCGACCTGTCCAGCCTGCGCGACAGCCTGCATCGTCTCGACCCACTGCGCGCGCCACTCGCCGCGACAGCGGCGCCGATGCTCGCGGAGTTGCATGCGCAGCTGACCACCCCCGCGCTCGCGCTCGACTTGCTGAGCCGTGCCATTCTGCCCGAACCCGCTGCCCTGATACGCGACGGCGGCGTCATCGCCGGCGGCTTCGACACCGAGTTCGACGAACTGCGTACGCTGAACGACAACTGCGGCGCCTATCTGCTTGCGATTGAGGCGCGCGAACGGGAACGCACGGGCATCGCCAATCTGAAGGTGGAGTACAACCGCGTGCACGGCTTCTACATCGAGGTGACAAACGCCAACGCCACCAAGGTGCCGGACGACTATCGGCGCCGACAGACCCTCAAGAACGCTGAACGCTATCTGACTCCCGAGCTCAAGGCCTTCGAAGACAAGGCCTTGTCGGCACAGGAGCGCGCTCTGACGCGCGAAAAGCTGCTCTACGAAGGCGTCTTGACGAGCTTGCAGGCAGATCTACAGCAGTTGCAGACAATTGCGCACGCCGTGGCCTCGCTCGATCTGCTCGCCGGCTTCGCGGAGTCGGCGCGCCTGCGCAACTACTGCCGACCCCTCTTTTCCTCGGAGCCGGGGCTGCTGATCGAGGGCGGGCGGCACCCGGTGGTAGAAGGCCAACTCGCCGGTGGAGAAACCTTCATCGCCAACGAAACTCGCCTCACCGACGAGCGTCGCCTGCTGCTGATCACCGGCCCGAACATGGGCGGCAAGTCGACCTACATGCGGCAGACCGCCCTGATCGCGCTACTCGCCCACGTCGGCAGCTATGTACCGGCGACGCGTGCAGTTCTCGGCCCCCTCGATCAGATCTTCACCCGCATCGGCGCAGCCGATGATCTCGCCGGCGGACGCTCGACCTTCATGGTCGAGATGACCGAGTCGGCGGCCATCCTGCATCACGCCACCGAACGCAGCCTGGTACTCATGGACGAAGTCGGACGCGGAACCTCGACCTTCGACGGGATGGCACTGGCTTTCGCCATCTGCCGCCACCTGATCGAAAAGAACCGCTGTCTGACGCTGTTTGCCACCCACTACTTCGAACTGACACTGCTGGCCAACGAGTATGGAGAACTGGCGAACGTCCATCTGGATGCGGTCGAACATGGCCAGCGAATCGTCTTCTTGCACGCGGTCGAAGAAGGCCCGGCCAATCAGAGTTACGGAATCCAGGTCGCCGCACTCGCCGGCATTCCGTCGCCGGTGGTCAGGGCGGCGCGCCGCCAATTGCGCGAGTTCGAGCAACGTGCGTCGATCAACCCTCTGCAACCGGATCTTTTCGCGACGGCACTGGCCAACGCCGCCGACGAGCGCGAGCTTCCGATCCACCCGGCTGTCGAGCGCCTGGCGTCGATCGATCCCGATCAACTGACGCCACGCGAGGCACTCGACGCCCTCTACGAGCTGAAGTCGCTACTCACGTGACGCGCCTTCGCTGGATGATCACAGCGCTGCTGTTGGCGATCGCGCTACTCCTTGCCCACCCTGTCGGGGCCGAAACATGGCGCTTCGCCGTGATCGGCGACACGCCGTACAACAGCTACGAAGCGCGCGAGCTGGGGCCGATGCTCGAGGATGTTGCCGCCGCCCACGTCAGCTCCATCGTCCACGCCGGCGACTTCAAGGACAGCGGGGCGGTCTGCAGCGACGAACTCTTCGAAAATCGTCGGAGCCTTCTTGACGCCTCGCCAGCCCCCCTGATCTACGTCCCCGGCGACAACGAATGGGTCGACTGCCGCCGCCTGGGTACTGGGTTGGTATCGGTAGCGTGCCGAGCAACGAGTTTGTCGCCCGCAACCCGGTGCTCATCGACTGGCTCCGGCAGGGCTTTGCCGACGCCCGGCACGAGCAGTCACTCGGAATCGTCATCGTCATGCAGGGCAACCCCGGCTTCAAGGAGCATGCCGCAGGCTTGACGCACGCTGGCTATCGGCAATTGCTTGCAGCGCTACGCCAGGAGACCCTGGACTTCTCCGGTCAGGTGTTGTTGGTGCATGGCGACACGCACCGGCAGCGTATCGACCAACCGCTTCGCCATCCGACATCGCGTCTGCCAATTGCCAACTTCACCCGCCTCGAGACCTTTGGCTACCCGTTCATGGGGTGGGTGAAGGTCATCATCGACACCGACCATCCGCCGCTCTTTCGCTTCGAGATCTACCCGCACCAGCGCCATGGAACGCTCGCACGGCAGCAGTGCCTGTCGACACGCAACACGACAGGCTCTAGACTGGTACGCTAGACGGCGTCGTGAGGACGGGACCATGAAGCTCATCTCTTTTCTGTGCAGCACCTGGACCTTGCTGCTGCTTGGCCTGGGGCCTTTGACGTCGGCCGCCGGCGAAATCGTCATCGGCCAGATCGCCGCTTTCAGCGGCCCCCTGGCCCCGACCGGAAGCCACATGCGCGCCGGCGCGCAGCTCTGCTTTGACCCGGTAAACGCGGAGGGCGGAGTCCACGGCGCCACGCTTCGCCTGATCGCGAAGGACGACGGCTACAAGAGCGACGAGACCGTCCGTCTCGCCCGCGCCATGCTCAAGGAGTCGCAGCCACTGGCATTCATCGGTTTCGTCGGCACCGGCAACGTTGAAGCGATGCTCGAGCAGAAAGTCCTCAGCGAAGCCGGTATTCCCTTGATCGCCGTCCGTAGCGGCGCCGCGTCGCTGGTGCGCAGGAACGACCCATTTCTGTTCATCACCCGCGCCAGCTATGCTGAAGAGGTCGAGAAGATCACCGAGCAGTACGTAACCACTGGCTACACGCGCTTCGCGATCCTTTTCCAGAACGATGCCTTCGGGCTCGACGTGCTGGCCAGCGCCGAACAGGCCATCACCAGAGCCGGCGGCTTTCTGGTCGCCAAAGGTTCCTACGCGAAGAACACGACCGAAGTCGAAGCCGCCGTCAAGACCATCGGGGCAGCCAAACCGCAGGCAGTGATCATGATCGCCAACACGGCGGCCAGTGCTGAGTTCGTGAAACAGTCACGCGCCGCGGGTTACTTCGCGCAGTTCGTCGCGCTGTCGGTGACCGATGCCGCTCAGGTGGTCAGTCGGATCGGTGCGGACAAAGCAGAGGGACTGGTCCTCACGCAGGTCGTTCCCGATCCGAACAGTCGCGCCGTTCCCTTGATCCGGGAAGTTCAGGACAACTTCGCAAAGTTCGCCCCGAAGGAAGTGACCGCCAATCACACCTTTGTCGAGGGCTACCTCGGCGCCAAGGTGCTGGTCGAAGCGCTGCGCCGTGCCGGTCCAAACCCGACACGCAAGAAGCTGCGCGACACCCTCGAGGCGATGAAGAACTACGACGCCGGCGGCGTCTTCATCACCTTCTCGGCCAACAGACACGCAGGATCGCGCTTCGTCGACATCACCATCCTCAATCGCGCCGGCAAGTTGCTGCGTTAGCGAGCGACGTTCAGAGGAACAACGCGCGCCAGACCTCGAGCAGCAGGCGAACGGCACCGCTGATCAGCAGGGCGACGCTCACCGAGAGACCGATCGAGAACCAGGCCTCGCGCCAGCCAATCGTCCGGATCATCACTGCGAAGGTCGACACGCAAGGGATGTAGAAGGTGAGGAAAACCAGGAAAGTCGCGATCTGCACCCAGTCGAGCAGCGGCACGATCTCCAGCGTTCCCAACGCCTGATAGACCATCAGCAGCGAAAGCTCCTTGCGCAGGATACCGAACAGGATCGGCACGCCAAGCAGTGCCGGCAGGCCGAGCCACCAGGTCGTGACCGGCAGCAGCAAAAAGTTGATCACCTTGTCGGCAGCGAAGTGATTGAGCAGGGCCAGCACAACGCTGCCGGCGACCAGCAGCGGCGTGACGATGGTCACGATGTCCCGGGTCCGTTCCCAGGTCTTGCGCAGCACGCCACGCCAGTCGGGCAGCGCATAAGGTGGAATCTCCTGGATCAGCCCGACAGCCGCTTCCGGGTAGCGCCGGGTGAGCAGTCGACCCAGAACCGCCAGGACGCCGGCGGTCAGCGCAAAGATCGCCATCACGCCCAGCCAGCCCAGGTACTTGCCACCCATGGCCAGAATGATGGCCGAGCGCGCCGAACACGGAACGAAGGCGAGCAGCAGCGTGGCGACAAGTCGGTCCTTGCCACCGGTCGTCGTGGCCACCAGCGATATGGCCGGTACGTTGCAGCCCAGACCGACCAGGAACGACGAGGCGACACTGCCGTGCAAGCCGATGTGGTGAAAGCCGCGGTCAACGACGAAAGCGACACGGTGCATGATTCCGGATTCTTCGAGCGCGACCAGCAGCAACACCAGCGGCAGCATGTAGGGAACGGCAATACCGACCAGACCGATCAGACCGTCAGCGACAGCACGCCCGACAACACCTGCGGTCGACTCCGGCTGCCACTGTTGTACCCACTCCATCAGTGGCGCCGCAGTCCAGGCGTCGAGGATCGAGCTGACCCTGAACACCATCAACAGCACCAAAGCGAAAACCGCCATGCTCCCGAACAGGCCGCCTTGCGGATGCAGGAACACGCCGTCGAGCAAACGCTGCCAGCGATCGGCGTCGGCCGCCCCACCGAAGCGCGTCACGTTCTCGAACAGGACAGCCGCACGATGATGACGGTCAGCGTGCAACTCCTCGGACAGCGGGCGCGGCAGATGGATTTCTGCGTCGGTGCGCGCCGCCATCACGGCTGGCAGCAGCGTCGGGAAATGGCAGGCCAGTTCCTGCAGGAAGTAGTCATCGTTCTCGGCCAGTTGCATCAGCAGGAACGGCCAGGGTACGCGAAAAGCCTCCTCGACCTCGCAGCGGGCGAGCAGCGAGCGCAAATCCCTGAGACTGGCATCGATGTGGGCGCTGGGCAACTGCGGAACTGCCGGTGCCTTGCTGCGGGCCGCCGCCAGCACCGCCGCAAACAGATCGGCGACACCCAGGCCCATGTGCGCGACCGTCGGCACCACGGCCACGCCGAGTCGATCCGACAGCGCGCGGGCGTTGATGTACAAGCCCTTGTGACGCGCCTCGTCGACACGGTTGAGGGCAATCACCAGTGGTTTGCCGAGCAGGCTCAGTTCGAAGCACAGCTCGAGATCCGGCTGCAGCGTCGTTGCATCGACGACATGAATCAACACATCGGGCGGGTTGAAAGCAACCACGGGTTGATCGGCCTCGTGTGCAGCCACCGGCGGCCAGTGATCGCCCCAGAGGAGGTATTTGATGACCACGCGATCGGCCACGCTCAGCGAGTGCAAGGAGACGAGCGCTGGCAGATCGACCAGCGAGACCTGTTCCAGACCGACGTCAACCAGGCATTCGTCATAGGCATCGCCGTCACGCAGCAGTCTCTGGTGCTGCGGCGAAGCACTCGACGCGGCTAGAAACAGAGCGCTCTTGCCAGTGCGCGGCCGCCCGACCAAGGCAACGCGCGGGCCCCGATCGCCACGCAACAGAACCCGCGGTACAGCAACCGTCGACAGGCCCGATCTCACATCACGGCCTCAGCATCACGCCGACTGTCCAGCCGCAGGCGCGGCGACGAGCCTCTCCCTGCCTGGCCTTCAGCGAACGCCCAGCGGTCGTGGCGGGCAAAAGGACAACGGCGACGGGCCAGCTGGGGGCCGCCGGCAGGCCCGACGGCAAGCGGCGTGATCGGCCGGCTTTCCGCAAGTGATGCTCAATCGTCGTCGTCGCATTCGTCGTCGTGCATGTGCCCGTGTCTGATCTCGTCAGCGGTGGCCGGTCGAACATCGGTCACGGTGCAGGTAAACACCAGAGCCATTCCGGCCAGCGGGTGGTTACCGTCAAGAACCACCTTGTCCTCGGCGATTTCCGTCACGCGATAGATCAGCACGTCCTCATCATCATCGTCATCGTCGGCGCCTTCCGGCACGCCTTCGAACTGCATGCCTACCTGCAACTCGTCGGGAAACTGGCCGCGCGGTTCGACCTGGACCAGCGCCGCATCGTACTCGCCAAAGGCATCGTCTGGCTGCATCTTCACGATCACGGACTGGCCGATGGTCTTGCCGTGCACAGCTTCTTCAATCAGCGGAAAAATGTCATCGTAACCCCCGTGCAGATAGACGAGCGGCTCCTGACCGGCATCGACCAGATCACCATCAACATCGGTGACGCTGTAGTCGAGCGTGACAACGGTATTCTTGGCAACATGCATGTTCATGAATTCAGTTCCTTAACCGCGCGCAACATCTGGAGCGCATGGCCTTTGGCGTTCACTCCGTAGAGCGCGAGGCGGAGGACACCTTGTTTGTCGATGACGAAAGTCGAGCGCAGGATGCCGTACTTCTTGACACCGGCCACTTCTTTCGCCTGCCAGACACCGTACTGCTCACAAGCCGACCCTTCCGCATCCGACAGAAGGGACACGGAAATCCCGTGTTTGTCCCGGAACTCCGCATGCTGAATGCAGTCGTCGCGGCTGATGCCGATGACCCTGCAATCCAGCCGCGCAAACTCATCCTCATGATCGGAGAAATCGGTGGCCTGCAAGGTGCAGCACGGTGCGTCATCTCTGGGATAAAAGAAGAGAATGACATTGTTCCTGCCCTGAAACTGGGCAATATCGATAAGTTCCATATCCGCATCGGGGAGGACGAACGTCGGAGCTACCTCTCCTGCTTTCAGCATGGTGCCCCCTCAAAGACCCTTCCCGATCGCACGGAAGCGAGCGGGTGACGCCGATTCTACCAAGGTTCCGGCACCTGACTACAACAACGCGACAACGGAAGCACACGGCAAGCTGGCGACTGCGGGGCGATCGATCACCGCGGTCGGGCCGGACCAGGACCAGCGGACAGGAGGAGCAGCGGCATCGATGTCCGGCGAAGCGCACAGCATGCAGCTCGGCGACAGCATCTTTGGGCACGACCACAGGGCGCGAACAGGCCGACGCCGTGCGAGTAGCCAACAGGCGACGCCAGCGGGCTATCGCGCCGCTGGTTTCACCGCTTCCTTCGCCGTCGCGGGCCTGGCCGCAGCCTTGTCGGCGACTGGGGCAACAACCTGTCCGGACGCCGGCTTGTCGGGAATCTGCACAAAGACTTCGTCCTGCCTGACCATACCGAGTTCAAAGCGCGCACGCTCCTCGATCGCGTCGTAACCCTGTTTCAGGTCTCGCACCTCGGCGTCGAGCCCAGCGTTGCGCATCTCCAGCTGCTTGTTGGTATCCTGCTGTTGTCGCAACTGCCGATCGACATCCCAGACCCGCAGCCAACCGCCCTTGCCCAGCCACAGCGGATGCTGCAGCAGGACAATCAGCACGAGTAGCGTAACAGCCAGCCAGCGCACAGCAGCGGGCGGTTCGGTCAGGAGAGGTTGTAGAAAGCGTCACGCCCAGGATAACCTGCCGTATCACCGAGATCTTCCTCGATGCGCAGCAGTTGATTGTACTTGGCGATTCGGTCCGAACGTGACAGGGAACCCGTCTTGATTTGCAGCGCATTCATACCGACGGCGATGTCGGCGATCGTGCTGTCTTCGGTTTCTCCGGAGCGATGGGAAATCACTGCCGTATAGCCAGCCCGCTTGGCCATTTCGATCGCGGCAAAGGTTTCCGAGAGGGTGCCAATCTGATTGATCTTGATCAGGATCGAGTTGCCGATGCCCTGTTTGATACCTTCCTTGAAGATCCGGGTATTGGTGACGAAGACGTCGTCACCGACAATCTGGATGCCTTTCCCGAGACGAGCGGTGAGCACTTTCCAGCCATCCCAGTCGCCCTCGGCCATGCCGTCTTCAATCGAGACGATCGGAAAGCGATCGGCCAGATTGGCGAGATAATCGACCAGTTCGTGCGAGTTCAACTGCAAGTTCTCGCCAGCCAAGTGATACCGTCCGTCTCTGTAGAGTTCGGAGGCGGCACAGTCCAGGCCAATCAGGACATCTTCGGCAGGAGCATAACCGGCATTCTCGATCGCGTGCATGATCAACTCCAACGCTTCGGCATGGCTACCGAGGTTGGGTGCAAAACCACCCTCGTCACCCACTGCCGTCGAAAACCCCTTCTTGTGCAGCAGCTTCTTCAAGGCCTGGAAGACCTCGGCACCGCAGCGCAGTGCCTCGCGAAACGAGTTCTGACTCACCGGCAGAATCATGAACTCCTGAAAGTCGAGGCTGTTGTTGGCATGCTCGCCACCGTTGACGATGTTCATCATCGGCACCGGCATCTGCATCGGCCCGGACCCACCAAAGTATCGGTACAGCGGCAATCCCGACTCCTCGGCAGCAGCCTTGGCCACCGCCATCGAGACAGCAAGGATCGCATTGGCACCGAGGCGCGCCTTGTTGTCGGTACCGTCGAGATGGATCAGCGTCTGATCGATGAACGCCTGCTCCTGCGCGTCGAGACCAATGATCGCCTCGGAGATCTCGGTATTTACATTCTCGACGGCCTGTAGCACGCCTTTGCCCAGGTAGCGGGCGGAATCACCATCGCGCAGCTCAATGGCCTCGCGCGACCCCGTCGAAGCGCCGGAAGGCACAGCGGCCCGCCCCATGACTCCGGACTCGAGCAGAACGTCACATTCGACGGTGGGATTGCCGCGCGAGTCGAGAACCTCGCGGGCGACAACGTCAACGACAGAGCTCATGATTTTTCCCTTGTTGTCAATAATGTTGGAGTGATGATCCCTCAACGTCCGGCGCATTCATGTCAGACGAGTTCCTCGAAGCCAGCGCACTTGACCGCTCGATCGAGCGCCACCAGCGTCGTCAACAAACCTTCCATTCGCGCCAGTGGCCAGCTGTTCGGCCCATCGGACAGGGCCGTTTCCGGGCGCGGATGGGTTTCCATGAAAAGCCCGGCAATCCCCACCGCGACCGCAGCCCGCGCCAGTACCGGAACGAATTCGCGCTGGCCGCCGGATGCGCTCCCCAGTCCACCGGGTAGCTGCACCGAGTGCGTAGCATCGAAGACGACCGGACAAGCCGTTTCGCGCATGATCGCCAGACTGCGCATGTCCGAAACGAGGTTGTTGTAGCCAAACGATGCACCGCGCTCGCAAACCATGATTGACTCGGCACCAGCCGCGGCCTCCCTGGCCTTGGCGACGACGTTGCGCATGTCGCCCGGCGCGAGGAACTGCCCCTTCTTGATGTTTACCGGCTTGCCGGAGGCGGCAACGGCCTCGATGAAGTCGGTCTGACGACAGAGAAAGGCTGGCGTCTGCAGCACGTCAACGACGGACGCCACGGCAGCGATATCCTGTTCGCGATGCACGTCGGTAAGCACCGGAACGCCAATCTGACGGCGCACCTCGGCAAGGATCTGCAGGCCGGCGTCAAGGCCCGGTCCGCGCGGCGAACGGCCTGAACTACGGTTGGCCTTGTCGTAGGAGGCCTTGAAAATGTACGGCAGGCCGAGGCGACTACAGATCTCGTGCATCTGCCCGGCAACCTCGAGACACAAATCCAGAGACTCTGCCGTGCAAGGACCGGCGATGAGAAACAACGGCTGGTCGATCCCGGCCTCGAAGTGGCACAGCTTCATGCCTTGGCCCGGTGCGCTGCTGCCGCCTGAACAAACGAGGTAAACAGGGGGTGTCCGCGCCGCGGGGAGGAGGTGAATTCGGGATGAAACTGACAGCCGATGAACCACGGGTGAGCGGTCGCTCCGTCCTTTGGCAATTCGATGATCTCGCACAGGTCGGTTACCGGCGCCCGCCCGGAAACCACCAGGCCGCTCTCTTCGAGGCGGCCGAGCAACAGGCTGTTGACCTCGTAGCGGTGACGATGGCGCTCGATGATTTCGCTCTGGCCGTAGATGGCGCGGGCCAGCGTCGCGTCAACGAGCTTGCAGATCTGACCACCCAGCCGCATCGTACCGCCGAGGTCCGAGTTCTCGTCCCGCTTTTCCAGGCGGCCGGACGCGTCCTGCCACTCGGTGATCAGGCCGACCACCGGGTACGGCGAATCCTGGTCGAACTCGGTACTGTGAGCGCCGCTCATGCCGGCCACATCGCGCGCAAACTCGACGACCGCAAGTTGCATGCCGAGGCAGATGCCGAGAAAGGGAATCCTGTGCTCGCGGGCATGGCGAATCGCCGCGATCTTGCCCTCCGTGCCACGTCGCCCGAAACCTCCAGGAACGAGGATCGCGTCCATGCTTTGCAAGGCGGCACAGCCGTTTCTCTCGATCTCTTCGGAATCGATGTAGCTGACCTGGACCTTGCTGCGCGTGGTGATGCCGGCATGGACCAGCGCCTCGGTCAGCGACTTGTAGGATTCGGTCAGGTCGACATACTTGCCGACAAAGGCCACATTGAGCACCCGTTCCGGATGTTCCAGCGCGTGCACGATCGTCTTCCAAACACTCAGATCAGCGGCCCTGGCCAGGATCCCGAGCTTATGGCAGACGATCTCGTCGAGCATCTGGTCATGCAGCATGGCCGGGATCTTGTAAATCGAATCCGCATCGCGTGCCTCGATCACGGCCTCACGCTGAACGTTGCAGAAGAGGGCCATCTTCCGCTTGTCGTCCTCGGGAATCGGTCGATCGGTGCGGCACAGAAGGATGTCGGGCTGAATGCCGATCTCCCGCAACTCCTTGACGGAGTGCTGCGTTGGTTTGGTCTTCAGCTCACCCGCGGTCGAAATGTAGGGAACCAGTGTCAGATGCATGTAACAGGCGTTGCTTCGCCCTTCCTGCAGACCCATCTGGCGGATCGCCTCCAGGAAGGGAAGCGACTCGATGTCGCCAACCGTGCCACCGACCTCGACGATCGCCAGATCTGCCCCCTCCGCTCCACGCCGGATGTGGGCCTTGATCTCGTCGGTAATGTGCGGAATCACCTGAACTGTCTTGCCGAGATACTCCCCGCGCCGTTCCTTCTTGATCACGGAATCGTAGATCTGGCCGGTCGTGAAGTTGTTGCGCCGTTCCATGCGCGCATTGGTAAAGCGTTCGTAGTGACCCAGGTCGAGATCGGTTTCGGCGCCGTCTTCGGTGACAAACACTTCACCATGCTGGAACGGACTCATCGTTCCGGGATCGACGTTGATGTAGGGATCGAGCTTGAGATGGGTGACTTTGATGCCGCGCGACTCGAGGATCGCTCCCAGCGACGCGGCTGCGATTCCCTTGCCAAGGGATGAAACCACGCCGCCAGTGACGAATACATATTTGATCATGGAGATGACTGCAGCGGGAAATCCAGATTGTAGCCGAAAACAGAGCCGCTCTCCAACGCTCGCAGTGACGCCAGCCGGACGTGCCGGCCGACTTTGCCGCTACCACGTCCGCTCAGCGAATGAACTCGCGGCTGATCTCGCGGAAAACGTCGGTGCCCGCCTGTCGCAACCATTCGAAGGCCACCATTTCGCGCGACACGATGTCCGCGCCGTGGCTACGCATGCGTGCCAGGGCCAGTTCCTTGTCGGCAGATCGCCGCGATCCGACGGCCTCCTCGACGACGAAAACCCGGCGACCCGCAGCAAGCAGGTCGAGCACCGTCTGCTGCACACAGACGTGCGCCTCCGTTCCGATCACAACGAACTGCGCACGATCGCCCCCGCAACGATTCCACAGTCCTCCCTCCGGAACGGCCGAAAAATGAAGCTTCTCGACCACGCATGCGTCCGGCAGCAAGCGCCGCAAGACCGGCAGGGTCGGCCCCAGACCTTTCGGATACTGCTCCGTGCAGATCACCGGGACACCCAGCCGCTGTGCCAGTCGGGTGAGCCACAGACTGGCTTCAAGTACCCGTTCAGCCTCGTGAATGGCCGGCTGAAGACGCTCCTGCAAGTCGACCATCAGCAAGGTCGAACGATCGATACGGATCAACATGGCAGTACCCTCCAGGCAGTCAAGCGTGTTGCGTCGGCGACCTTACCACCTATCATGTTTCGGCCCCCTGAAAGAACTTGGGAAGAGGCAGTGCGCTGGCAGCGCGTCTCAAGAGAAGGCGGAGGCCGCGTTTGAACCAGGAAAGGGCACTGCGATAGGCTTTGCGGACACTCCAATGGTTGGGGTCGGTCTGCTCACGGGCTTTTTTTCAGTGGCGGTGGGATTGCAGCGGGCGTCCTCCTGCCCGGCCTGAACACACCAGTACATGGCCAGCGCCATGATCAGGATAAGGCAATCGAGACGCTTGGGCGCTTCGAGTTTCGTATCCTCCAGGCGGAAGCCGCGGCTCTTGAAGTCCGAGAACATCGGTTCGATGGCCCAGCGCGCGCCGTAGTCTCGGACCGCGGCCCGGTTGGGCGGACAATCCATCGCGATGATCCAGGGCTCGGGGTGTCCAGGCTCATGCAGCACGCCAATCGCCATTGGGATGCCCGCTTCGAACAGACGCGCATTCGCCTCATAGCGCTCACGCACGCCGGCGGCCAACTCGCCGGTGGTCCCGATGCCAGCGCAACCGACATCAACCAACAGGTTCCCCTTCAGGCGCAGCCGATACTGCCAGCCCGTCGCGAGGAGCCACTCGAACAAGGCCACGGAGGGGTAGAATCGATCCGCCAGCAGCATCACCGCCGCGCCTTCGGGCAACCACGCCCGTACCTCCTCCAGCAGCACCTGCTGCCCGGCAAAGCCAATATTGGCCTCGCCTTCCTCGATCCGCCACACCAGCGGCAGCGATCGGTCGCCGCGGCGCACGCTGATCATCAATACCGCGAAGCGATCGCCCAAGTCGGTCTGGTCCATCGACAGCAGAATCGTCTGTCCTCCCGCCGCCGCTTGCTCCAGCGCTCGGCGAGCGAAGGGTTCAAGCACCCCCGCACTGCGGATCAGCCGGTTCGTCAGCAGTCGCCGCAACCACTGCTCGCGCATGTCCGCACGTTCCGTGTTCAGCGCCAGTAGCGTCGACAATTCCATCGTGTTCGGTGTGCGCGCCTGAATCATCGCCGCCACCGCTAGCGGTAGCTTTTTCAGGATCGTCTTGCGCATCCCAGGGAGGGCCTCTTCCAGACCAAACCGTACCTCATCCGCTAACTTATCTGTCTTTCCCATCGTCTCTCAATGTGTTGCCTCGTAGTAATGAGAGATTACATTAAAAGTGATGGGTGGTAAGCGTCGGCGACCTGCGTATCCCCTATCCCCTGATGGAGGCGCTGCCTTAACCGGCAGCGACCACCGCGCGATCATCGCCGGAGGCGACCCGCCACGTGATGGCCAGCCAGCGTCGCACGCAAGGAAGCGAACTGACATCAGCGGCGATGGTAATATGCGCAACGCGGGTCGCCAAGCACGAATGCGACATCGGCACGCGCCGGGAACCCGCGAAGATGTGACGGACCGGCGTGGAGCCGTAGCTAGGCGGAGTCCCGAACCGCCTTGGCATGACCCGGCCGGGATGTCTTGGAGTCACCGTCACGACACCCACGCCGTCGCATCGAAGACCGGGGATCACACGAACTGCAGCTTCATCGGGCAGGAAAGTCTCGCATATGAACATAGCCGCATCCCGCGCCACGCTCCTTGGCCTTGCCATGCTTTCGCTCGCCATCGCCGGTTGCAGCAAGCAGGCCGAGAAAGAACCCTCGGCGACAGCCAAGCCCCCAGCCGCGCCAGCAGCGACCGTCGAAGTGCTTGCAGCGGCCTCGCCACTCGCGCGCGCCGCGAGCCGTGGCGATCTGCCGGAAGTCAAGGCGCTCGTCGCGGCGGGTGCAAACGTCAACGTCACCGACGCGCTGGGCAGGACACCGCTGCACATGGCAGCCTTTTATGGCCGTACCAAAGTGTCGGATTGTCTGCTGACCAGCGGTGCGGATATTCATGCCAGGGACCGTGTCGGCATGACACCCCTGCATGCAGCGGTGCTCGCTGGCGCCCGCCAGGAGATGGAACTTCTGCTCGACAGGAAGGCCGATGTGAATGCGGCGACCGATGCCGGGCAAACACCACTCCACTTGGCGGCTGCGACCGGCCAGCCCAAGATCTCCCGCTTGCTGATCGAACGTGGCGCCGATCCGCGAAGCAAGGACAAGGACGACAGAACGCCCCTGTTCTATGCTTCCAGGAACAAGCATCCGATGACCACCGAAGTTCTGCAGCAGTACGCAACCAAGGATTGAGATCGAGCACTGTCGTCCACCTGGCAACCGGAATCACCCGGAGGCACTGCCGCGCGATGAGCCCCAGCAGCGCCCCCAAAGGCCGGCCAGTCAGGCCTTCTTCAGCGCCTCGTCACGTAGTTCGCGGCGCAGAATCTTGCCGACATTGGTCTTCGGCAACTCGGCGCGGAATTCGACCTGCCCCGGCACCTTGTAGCCCGTCAGATGCTCGCGGCAATGTGCGATCAGGCCCTCCGCGGTAAGCGACGGATCCTTCTTGACCACGAAGATCTTGACCGCTTCGCCCGACTTGTCGTGCGGCACGCCGACGGCGGCGACTTCGAGTACCCCGGGATGCTGGGCGACGACGTCCTCGACCTCGTTCGGGTAGACGTTGAAGCCGGAGACGAGAATCATGTCTTTCTTGCGGTCGACGATGCGAACGAAACCTTGCTCGTCCATGACCGCGATGTCACCGGTAAGGAGAAAACCGTCTGGCATGATGACCTTCGCGGTTTCTTCAGGGCGATTGTAGTAGCCTTTCATCACCTGCGGCCCACGGATGCAAAGCTCACCGCGCTCGCCGAGCGGCACATCGGCACCCGCATCATTGCGAATCGCGACTTCGGTGGACGAGATCGGCACACCAATCGCGCCGGTGTACTCGGGAATGTCGAGCGGATTGATGGTCGCCGCCGGCGATGTCTCGGTCAGACCATAGGCCTCTATCAGCGGCTTGCCGGTAACCGCTTTCCAACGCTCCGCGACCGCCCTCTGAACGGCCATTCCGCCACCGAGTGTAACCTTCAGCTTGCTGAAGTCGAGGGCGCAGAAGGCATCATTGTTGAGCAGCGCATTGAACAGGGTGTTGACGCCAGTGATCACCGTGAATGGATACTTGCCGATTTCGGCGACGAAGCCAGGAATGTCGCGCGGATTGGTGATCAGCAGGTTGCTGGCACCAATCTTGAAGAAGGTGAAGCAGTTCGCCGTCAAGGCAAAGATATGGTAAAGCGGCAGCGCCGTGACGACCATGTGCTGCTCGCTGCCGAGTGCCGGCTGAATCCACGCGTGCGCCTGCGCCAGATTCGCCAGGATGTTGCGATGAATAAGCATCGCCCCTTTCGAAAGACCAGTCGTGCCACCCGTGTACTGCAGGAAAGCCAGATCCTCCTGAGAGACGGCGACCGACTTGAGTTCCGCCGAGGCACCCTTGGCGAGAGCCGTGCGGAAATTGACGGCACGTGGCAGACTCCACGCCGGAACCATCTTCTTGACGTACTTTACGACAAAGTTGACGACGGCACCTTTCGGAAAGCCGAGCATGTCGCCGAGGCGCGCCATGACGATGTGCTTGACCGGCGTCCTCGTCAGAACCTGCTCGAGGGTCACGGCAAAATTCTCGAGTATCACGATGACGTCTGCCCCCGAGTCCTTCAGCTGGTGCTCGAGTTCGCGCGGCGTGTACAGCGGGTTGACGTTCACCACCACATAGCCGGCGCGCAAGGCGCCGAAAATGCAGATCGGGTACTGGAGCACGTTCGGCATCATGATCGCCACCCGCGCGCCGCGGGGCAGCTTGAGCACCGACTGCAGATACGCGGCGAAATCTCTTGACAGCTTGTCGAGTTCTCCGAAGGTCACCTCGACACCCATGTTGATATAGGCGACCCGGTCGCGATACTGCGCGACGCTCTTCTCGAAGAGTTCCCCGAGCGACTGGAACTCCTGCAGGTCAATCTCGGCGGGCACGCCCTTCTGGTAACTCTTCAGCCAAATCTTCTCCACTTGCTCTCCTCCTGAGTCATATTGTATGTGTGTGTATGTCTGTGCATCGCACTACCCGTCATCTGCCGACAGCCTGTCGCGACAGTCAACCTGTACCAGACGAGCGGGCAGGGTCGCCTCCTGCAGGCACAGGCGATGAAGACGCAAAGTCAGTCGGCCATGGACCTCATCGCTCGAGATACTTCAGCTTGTCTGCCCTGCCGTTCCACTCGTCTGCGTCAGGCAAGGGATCCTTACGCTCGACGATCGTCGGCCAGGCCTTGGCCAACTCGGCATTGAGCGCGATGAAGGCGCGCTGTGTGTCGGGAACGTCGTCCTCGGCAAAAATGGCTTCCGCCGGGCACTCGGGAACACACAGCGTGCAATCGATGCACTCGTCGGGATCGATCACCAGGAAATTCGGACCCTCGTGGAAACAATCAACAGGACAGACATCAACACAATCCGTGAACTTACACTTGATGCAACTCTCAGTAACGACGTAGGCCATTGTCTCGATTCGGGAAAATGAAACACGGAAACTATAGCGCATTTGCCGCCGACGAGACAGAGCGGCGGCTTCCCTTGACGGGTTTTTTTCGCTAGCATTGCACGGCTGGCTGGACAGGCGTGCCACTGAGTTCGCCTTTCGACCCGCAACCACGCGCATCTCACCCCAGTTCCTGCAAGAGGCTTCTTAATGAGCGAACACATCCATCACGTCACAGACGACAACTTCGGTATCGATGTACTGCAATCCGACCAACCGGTTCTCGTCGACTACTGGGCCGAATGGTGCGGTCCATGCAAGATGATTGCGCCACTCCTCGACGACATCGCCAGCGACTATGCCGGACGGCTGAAGGTGGTCAAGTTGAACATCGACGACAATCAGAAGACCCCGGCCAGCTACGGGATCCGCGGCATTCCGACGCTGATGTTGTTCAAGAACGGGAATGTCGAAGCCACCAAGGTTGGCGCGCTGTCGCGGTCACAACTGATCACCTTCATTGACAGCAATCTGTAAAGTCGTTACCCTCCGCCTGCAGGTTCGATGGGACGGCACCTGACCCATCGCGAACCACAAACCCGCGCAGAACCTTCAGGCGTCCTCCCCCCATAGTTGTTCCCGCCCGGTCCGAGGCAATTTTTCAGCACGTGTTTTCGTCGCGGCTCCCGCCGCCCGCCTGGCCCTTCCCTTCTTCGTCTTCAGCACATGCACCTATCCGAACTCAAGGCACTCCATGTAAGCCAGCTTCTCGACATGGCCATCACCAATAACGTCGAAGGAGCAAACCGGCTGCGCAAGCACGAACTCATCTTCGCGTTGCTCAAGAATCAGGCCAGGAAAGGCGAGACCATCTTCGGCGATGGCACCCTGGAGACGCTATCCGATGGATTTGGCTTCCTGCGCTCCCCGGACACCTCGTACCTCGCCAGCACCGACGACATCTACGTCAGCCCGAGCCAGATCAGGCGTTTCAATCTGCATACCGGTGACACGATCGAGGGTGAGATCCGTACGCCGAAGGACGGTGAGCGGTATTTCGCTCTGGTCAAGGTCGACAAGATCAATGGCGAGGCCCCGGAGGCGTCGAAGAACAAGATTCTCTTCGAGAACCTGACGCCCCTGCACCCCTCCGAACACCTCAAGCTCGAACGCGACATCCGGGGCGAAGAGAACATTACCAGTCGCATCGTCGACATCATCGCACCCATCGGCAAAGGCCAGCGAGGTCTGCTTGTCGCCAGCCCAAAGAGCGGCAAGACCGTGATGATGCAACACATCGCACACGCCATCACCACCAACCACCCGGACGTCACCCTGATCGTGCTGCTGATCGACGAACGCCCCGAAGAAGTTACGGAAATGACGCGCTCGGTCCGTGGTGAAGTCGTCGCTTCGACCTTTGACGAACCGGCGACCCGTCATGTTCAGGTGGCCGAAATGGTCATTGAGAAAGCCAAACGCCTGATCGAACACAAGCGCGATGTGGTCATCCTGCTCGACTCGATCACGCGCCTGGCACGCGCTTACAACACCGTGCAACCAGCCTCCGGCAAGGTCCTCACCGGTGGCGTCGATGCCAACGCTCTCCAGAAGCCAAAGCGCTTCTTTGGTGCGGCACGGAACATCGAGGAAGGCGGCTCGCTAACCATCATCGCCACTGCGCTCATCGATACCGGCAGCCGCATGGACGACGTCATCTACGAGGAGTTCAAGGGCACGGGCAACATGGAGATCCACCTTGATCGTCGAATGGCCGAGAAAAGGGTCTACCCGGCGATCAACGTCAACCGGTCCGGCACCCGCCGCGAGGAACTCCTGCTCAAGCCGGACGTCCTGCAAAAGATGTGGGTTTTGCGCAAGCTCCTGTACAACATGGATGATCTGGAAGCAATGGAGTTCCTGCTCGACAAGATCAAGGCCACCAAGAACAACGGCGAGTTCTTCGACTCGATGCGCCGCTGAGCGGTAGCGCCATCGCTGCCCGTTCCTCGTCGGCCAAGGAAGCCGACGCAGTCGGCAACTTTTCTGCCACGACTCGCAATTGCAGATGCGACAAAAATCGCCGATAATCGGGATTTTTCTCAGGGCGCCATGTCCCGGCTGTCAACGCCTGACGATGGGCCGCCTGATTCAACATACAGGAAAAGCACCAGATGAAAGCCAACGTCCACCCCGCCTATAACGAAATCACGGTGACATGCTCCTGCGGCAACACCTTCACCACCCGGTCGACGATGAAGAAGGCTCTGCATGTCGAAGTGTGCGCAGCTTGCCATCCCTTTTACACCGGCAAGCAGAAGATCATCGACACGGCCGGGCGAGTCGAAAAGTTCAACCAGAAGTACGGGGCCATTCGCAAGTCGGCTTGAGCCGGCCCGCTAGGCCGACAGGAGTCGATAGAGAAGGCAGCCCCGCGGCTGCCTTTTTCGTTTCGCTCGCATAGCCAGCGCGCCCGCCACACCCACTGCAGATGCCAGCACACCCGGAGCATCCCCGCTTCAAGGGAATTCCGCTGCCGCCCAGCGGCTGGACCCTGGCGGTGCTGCTCGCCCTCTACATCTTCACCGGTCTGGTCGGCCACGACCCCTGGAAGAACGACGACGCCCTGACCATCGGCATAGTCCACGACATCGTCGCGAACGGTAACTGGCTAACGCCTGGCCTTGCCGGCCGTCCCTATCCCGACGCCCCCCTCTATTATTGGGTGGCGGCAGCCAGCAGCCACGTGTTTTCCTGGTTGCTCCCGGTACATGCGGGAGCCCGCTTGGCCAGCGGCCTATGCACCCTGCTCGCACTTGCTTTCATACTGCTCGCGGCACGCGAACTGCATGGCCGCGAGGCAGCGCCGGCCGCACCGCTACTGCTGGCCGGCAGCATTGGTTTCCTTTTCCACGCGCACGAAGCGCAGCCGATGCTCGCTGCCTTGACGGCGCACACCGCCGCCTACTGGGGGCTCTTCCTGCTCGGCCGAAAGCCTGTCGCGGGCGCCTGCTACTTTGGTTCGGCACTGGGACTCGGCTTTCTTGCCAACGGCCTGCCCCCCATGTTGCCGCTCGTGCCACTGGCCGCCTTCGTCGTCTGGCGATCGGAAAAGCGGCAACAAGCGGCGCTACTGCTCGTCGGTTCGCTGCTCCTGGCCGCCGCTCTTGGCGGCGCATGGCTGATCGCCTTGCTGGCAAACTCACCTGACTACCTGGCGGCCTTCTGGCGAAGCGAGTCGACACAACTGCACGCCAGCGCCCAACCTCTCGTCAACCTGTGGGGCCTCGTGATGATGCTCCCATGGTACGCTTGGCCCGCCTTTCCCCTGGCCGGCTGGACGCTCTGGGCAAAGCGCCGCCAATTTACGACGCGGCCACTGGCTCTGCCGGTGGTTGCCTTCCTGATGGTACTTCTGGGCGTCAGCTACTGCTTTGGCGCGCGCAGCGCGCCTGCCTTGCTGTTGCTGCCGCCACTGGTGCTGCTCGCCGTTCCCGGCATCACCTCCCTGCGGCGCGGCGCCGCGAACGCCTTCGACTGGTTCGGCATGATCACCTTCAGCGTCTTCGCCGGAGTCGTCTGGGTTGCGTGGTGCGCGACGGTGTTCGGCTGGCCGGAAAGGCTCGCCCGTCAGGCCAGCCGACTCGAGCCAGGTTTCATCGGTCACTTGAGCATCCCCGCTGTCGGCCTCGCCCTGTTCGGGACTGCCGTCTGGTGCTGGCTGATCGCCACCAGTCCGCGCTCGCCAATGCGTGGGATCATGCACTGGATGGCTGGCCTGACCCTGTTCTGGCTGTTGACTGCGACACTGCTGATGCCGTGGGTAGACCACGGGAAGACCTACCGACCGGTGTCGGCATCGCTCGCCAGAGCCTTGCCCGAGACGCGCAATTGCATCGCCAGTACCAATGTTGCCGACTCCATTCTCGCTTCTCTCGACTACTTTGACGGAATACGCACGCTCACCACCCGGTCGGAAGCCGGTCTCGACTGTGACTGGCTACTGATGCATGGCCTGCCCAGGGACAAGGGTGCGATCGCCGCTGGCGGCTGGCGGAAGGTGTGGGAGGGCGGACGCCCCAGCGACCGGCGTGACGCCGAAAAACTGCAACTCTACCGGCGTGACGTAAGAAAAGCGCCATAGCTCGCCGGTTGAGGGGGGGTTCGCCGGCAGCGGGCGCTACTTGCTCAGAGCCTGATGAAATGCTCGCGGTAGTATTTCAGTTCCTCGATGGATTCCCGGATGTCGCCAAGCGCCGTGTGATCCGCCTTCTTGACGAAACCTTTCGCCAATTCCGGCTTCCAGCGCCGACACAATTCCTTCAGCGTGCTCACGTCAAGGTTGCGATAGTGAAACCAGGCCTCGAACTGCGGCAAGTACTTCACCATGAAGCGGCGATCCTGCCCGACCGAGTTGCCGCAGAGCGGGCTGCTTGCCTGCGGAACCCATTCCTGAACGAAGGCCAGCGCTGCTGCTTCGACTGCCACCTCGTCGAGTGCGGACACGCGGACCCGCTCAATCAGTCCCGAGCGACCGTGCGTCTTCCGGTTCCACTCATCCATCGCATCCAGACAGGTGTCGTCCTGATGGATGACCCATGCGGGCGACTCGGCAAGCGTCGCGAGTTGACCGTCGGTAATGACGATGGCCAGCTCGATGATCCGCTCGCGCTCCGGATCAAGACCGGTCATTTCCATGTCCAGCCAAACGAGGTGATTCGCATCCTGTGCCATATAATCCGTCTGAACCTTGAAAAGCAGTATTGTGTCACAGACCCATGGACAACATTCTGACTCTCGCCTTTCTTGCCGCCCTGTTGGTAATGTCCGCCTTGCGCCTCTGGCTGGCACGCCGTCAGATTTCGTACGTCAGCGCGCACCGAGAGAAGGTTCCCCCCGGATTTGCTGAACGGATCGCACTTGGCGCGCATCAGAAGGCTGCTGACTACACCGTGGCACGCACCCACTTCGGTCGTGCAGGCCTTGTCGCCGAGGTCGCCGTCCTGCTCGCCCTCACCCTCGGTGGCGGCCTCCAGGCGCTGCACGACTTCTGGTCGACGCGACTCGACGGCCTCGTCTACGGCGTGGTCGTGATTTTCAGCGTCATCGCCATTTCCGGACTCCTCGATCTGCCGCTCGCGCTCTATCGTCAGTTCGTCATCGAAGAGAAGTTTGGCTTCAACCGCATGACGCTCGGACTCTTTCTTGTCGACCTGGTGAAGCAGTTGGCTCTGGGCATCCTCATCGGGACGCCAGTGTTGCTCGCCGTGCTCTGGCTGATGGAGAGAATGGGTAGCCTGTGGTGGCTCTACGTTTGGGTCTTCTGGTGCGCTTTCAATCTGCTGATGCTGTTCGTCTATCCGACCTGGATCGCGCCCCTGTTCAACAAGTTCGCACCACTCGACGACGCCGGGCTGAGAGAACGCATCGAGGCGCTGCTGACGCGCTGCGGCTTCGCCAGTTCGGGACTCTTCGTGATGGACGGGTCGAAGCGATCCAACCACGGAAACGCGTATTTCACCGGCTTCGGCAAGACGAAGCGCATTGTCTTCTTCGACACGCTGCTCTGCCGCCTGCAAGCTGCGGAGGTGGAAGCGGTGCTCGCGCACGAACTTGGCCATTTCAGCCACCGACACGTGCTCAAGCGAATCGGCATGCTCTTTGCGCTGTCGCTGGCCTTTCTCGCCCTCCTCGGCCAACTGATCGATGCCCCCTGGTTCTATGGCGGCCTGGGACTGGTCACCGGAAATACGGCACTCGGGCTCGTGCTTTTCTTCCTGGTCGGGCCCGTTTTCGCTTTCCTGCTGACGCCGCTGCTCAGCCTCCTGTCGCGCCGCGACGAGTTTGCAGCCGACCGCTACGCGGCCGAGAACGCCTCGGCCGAACAGTTGGCAAGCGCGCTGGTAAAGCTCTACGAAGACAACGCCGCAACCTTGACTCCCGACCCGCTACACTCGCTGTTCTACGACTCGCATCCGCCCGCCGCCCTGCGTATCGCCCGCCTGCAGGCGGCCTGAACCGAGCACCGGAGACCTCGACCATGAACACCGAACCGTCGCTTGCCCTCGAACACTGCCGTCCCTTGCGCGGCAGCCAGCACTTGCTTGATCCAGGCCAGGCAAATGCCCTGCTCGGATCGCTACCCGGCTGGAGCATTGCCGACACCGGCGTTCTCCGGAAGGATTTCACCTTTCCCAGCTATGCTGCCACGCTGCTCTTCGTCAACACCGTGGCCTGGCTGGCTGAACGTCAGAACCACCATCCCGACCTGGAAGTCGGCTACGGTCGGGTCAGGGTAAGTTACAGCACGCATGACGTCGGCGGCCTGTCGCGAAACGACTTCATCTGTGCTGCCCACGTCGAGGCACTGGCAGGAACTTGAGACGCGCGGGCACCGTCGTCGCCGCGTATGGCCGACAGTATCGGGTGGAGTTGGCCGACGGTACGACGCTGCTCTGCTTTCCGCGCGGCAAGAAGAGCGAACTCGCCTGCGGCGACCAGGTGATCGTGCAGCCGACAAATGCCGCCCAAGGCGTAGTCAGCTCATTCGAGCCGCGCAAGACCCTGCTCTACCGCTCCGACAAGTTCAGGCAAAAACTGATTGCCGCCAACGTCACACAGATCGTCATCGTCGTCGCCACCGAGCCGCCATTTTCCGATGAGTTGCTCACACGTTGCATCGTCGCCGCGGAAACCCAGGGGATCCGGGTCGTGATCGTGCTCAACAAGTGTGATCTTGCCGGTCTTGTGGCCAGCGCCGCGAGGACACTGGCGCCATTCGAGAAACTGGGGTATCCGGTGCTGAAGCTCTGCGCCCGCACCGAGAGCGCGCTCCTGCTGCCTTGTCTGGAAGAGCAAACGAGTTTGTTGATCGGCCAGTCCGGAATGGGCAAGTCGACCCTGATCAATGCCCTGATTCCCGGCGCCAAAGCGTCAACCTGCGAGATCTCGCAAGCCCTCAACGCGGGCAAGCACACCACGACACACACCAGACTCTATCACCTTGACGCCAGATCCGCGCTGGTTGACTCACCGGGGCTGATGGCTTTCGGCCTGCGCCATCTGTCGGCGGACGAGCTGGCGCAGGCGTTCATCGAGTTCCGCCCGCTGCTCGGCCGATGTCGTTTCCGCGACTGCCGCCATAATCGGGAACCGGACTGCAGCCTCCACGCGGCACTCGACCAAGGCGACATCGACCCGCGGCGCTTCGCCGCATTCCGCTCACTCTGTGCCGAAATCGGCTAACACGACAGGACATCTCCGATGAGCGACATCAACATTCGCCGCCAACATGGCAAGACCCGCGCCGACGCCCGCAGCTCAGCTGAACACATGGCCTCCGAGTTGAAGGAGGAGTTCGACCTGGACTACGCCTGGAACGGCGATGTCATGCGGTTCAAGCGGCCCGGGCTTACCGGCGAACTGTCGCTCGACGACAGCGAAGTCACCCTCCACATCCACCTCGGATTCCTGCTCTTTGCGCTCAAGCCGACCATAGAGCGTGAGGTTCACAGATTCTTCGACGAGAACTTCCCGACCTGAACACGCCGGAGCGCAAGCGCGGCGGGAAGGGCGTCAACCGCCGAGCAGCCTGTCGACGAGGGAGACGTACTCGTGCATCGCGTCGTCGGAAGCTGTTCCCTTGAGCGCAGCCCAGGCATCGTACTTGGCGCGACCAACCATGTCGGTAAACCCGGGCCGTCGGCCGTCTACATCACCGTCGCTCGCCTGCTTGTAAAGCGCGTAAAGCCTGAGCAAGGTGGCATTGTCCGGACGCTCGCGCAAGGTCTTGGAACGGGCAACAGCCGTCTCGAACTGGGCGTGTAGATCGCTCATGAAAAACTCCTCCGGTCGATGATGCGATGAAATGACTTGCTATTATATGAGCTTGCCATTTCCTCCGGGAGCAGACGCCATGAGTTCGCGCGAACCGATGTCCCACGTCGACACGGCCTGGCTGCGCATGGACCGGCCCGAGAACCTGATGCAGATCCTCGGTGTGATGCTGTTCAGGGGCCGCATTGACGCTGAGCGCTTCAAGCGTACGGTCGCCCTGCGGCTGCGCCGATACCGACGCTTCCAGCAGATCGCGATACTCGATGCGGAAGGTGCGTGGTGGGTCGATGATCCCGACTTCGACATCGATGCACACGTCCGTCATTCGCTGCTCCCCGCCCCCTGCGGCAAAGCGGAGTTGCAGAAGTTCGTTGCCGAGATGGCCAGCACGCCGCTCAACCCGGCGCGACCGCGCTGGGAATTCAACCTCGTCGACACCGCCAAAGGCAACTCGGCACTGGTCGTCCGCATCCACCACGCGATTGCCGACGGTATCGCCCTGATTGGCGTCATCAACTCGCTCACCGACGAGCGCGCCAACGCTCGCGAGGATGGCGGACCGGAGGCGGAGACGGACGCCAGCGCGCTTGCCGCGAGAGACACTGACGAGCATCAGGGCGACGCTGGCGACCCGTTCTGGCGATTGGTTCTCGAACCGCTCAGCGACGTCGCCCTGGCCTCGATCCGCGTGGGCGGCCATCTCTGGGGTCACTACCTCGGCTTGCGTCAGGATCCGGGAACGCTGCGCGATTACGCGCGCTTTGCCGGAGCGATCGCCCAGGAAGTCGGCAAACTCGCGCTGCTTCCCAGCGACAGCGTCACACGCTTCAAAGGCAAGGCCGGCACGGTCAAACGCGTGGCCTGGTCCGAGCCCATCTCGCTCGCAGACATCAAGGCCGTCGGCAAAGTTCTCGGCTGCTCGGTGAACGACACGCTGCTCTCCTCGGTTGGCGGCGCCCTGCGTAGCTACCTCGCGGCGCAAGGCGATGCGGTGGGCCGGGCCGAGATTCGCGTCATGGTTCCGGTCAATCTGCGGACAGCCAGCGACATCGGCGAGCTCGGCAACCATTTTGGCCTCGTCACCCTCGAACTACCGATCGGTATCGAGAATCCCCTCGCCCGGCTCTACGCGACACGCGCCAGGATGGCAGCATTGAAGGGCTCGCATCAGGCGATGCTGACCTTCTCGCTCATCGGCGCGGCAGGCATGGCGCCAAAATTCGTGCAGGACAAGGTACTCAACCAACTTGCGGACAAGACGACAGCGGTGATGACCAACGTCCCCGGCTTTCAGCAGGGCCGCTTCTTTGCCGGCAGCCGGATCGAGCAACAGATGGTGTGGGTTCCGCAAGCGGGCGAAATCGGCATGGGCGTCAGCATTCTTTCCTACGACGGCCGCGTGCAATTCGGACTGATCACCGACAAGAACATGGTCGATGACCCCGAGAAAATCGTTGGCCGCTTTGCCGACGAGTTCGAGAAACTCCTCTGGCTGGTCCTTCTCGAACCCTGGGATCGGCTTGGCTGGCCGGAGGCAGTGGAAGAAGACATGCTCGCCCTGGCCGGAGCCTGACGACCCCGCGGGCACCCTGTCCAACCCGGCGCGGCAGCGGACGGCGCGCACGCGCGGGGTGACAGTCAGTCCGCCAGTTCTTCCTTGGCCGCTTCGACGTCGAGACGTTCCATGGCATCCATCGGGGTAAACGCTGCGGCTTCCTGGTAGAGACGCTCGGCGTCCTTCATTTTCGCCTTGCCGAACATCATCACCAACGCGTTCGCATACTCGATGCGCGTGATCGCCGAGTCGGGATTGAGCTTCAGGGCGGTTTCGAGAAGCTCGTTGCCGGTAGTCTTCTTGGCCCCGTAGGTCAGCCCACCGACCAGCGCCCCAACCTTGTCGATTACTTCGGCGTGATAGGCACCGAGCGCCACATGCGCGTCGGCGTGTCCTGGTTCGATCTCCAGCGCCCGCGTCAGGCTGTTCTTGATCTTGCCACCGAGACCCTGGGCGAGCGCCTTGACCACCGAGATGCTCTGGCTGTAACGACCCAGCGCAAAAGCGTGGAGATACCAGGCGTTGGCGTCGTGCGGCGTCTTTTCGTGTTGCTCCTCGCAACGCTGAGCGACCTCCATGAGTAGACTGCGTTTTCGCTCGTCGTCGCTCTCCAGGTAATTGGCATAGATGGTCGCCGCCTTGTTGGCCACGTTGTAACCGGCGATACCGCAGGCGAGACCTGTTTCGACCGCCTTGCCGAACTCCCCGGCGTGATAGCTACGCCATGCATCCTGCACCTTCGCATCCTCGGGAAACGGCTCACAGTCGCCACGATGCAGACGCGCCCAGTTCTTCTGCAGAGCCGCACCAGGGTAGGCAAAACCCGTATCGGAATAGGGAAATTTCTTCCAGGCCATTGAATATCCTTAATATTTTTAACAAGAACAAAGTGCAACGCAGAGTCCCACTAGCCGACGTACTCGCCTGACAATTTGTCGAGCAGGCCTTTCGCCTCGCCCAGCAGAAATGGCGACAACATGGCCATCGCCTGATACACGCCGCGCCCGAGACGGCCGCTTTCGACCTTGCCGCGCGGGTCGCAAGCGTACTCGAACGACAGCCAGTAGGTCGCGATCACCGCCATGTTCGTTGCCAGCGCGCGCATCTGGTCAGTGGTAGCACGCATCGCTCCTGCCGTCACCAAACCTTCACACAGGCTCGTCGCCGTTCTCACCTTGTGCGCCAGGATCTGCTTGAAGTGAATTTCCAGGACGCGATTGCGAGTCAGCAGATCGTTCAGGTCGCGGTAGAAGAAGCGATACTTCCAAATCTGTTCGAAGAGCAGGTGCAGGAACAGCCAGATGTCCTCGACGTTCGCCTGGCGGCGGGTCGGCGCGGCAAGTGTTTCCTCGATTTCCCGCTCAAAGGAGGCAAAGATCGCCTCGATGATCTCGTCCTTGTTGTGGAAGTGGTAATAGAGGTTGCCCGGGCTGATGTTCATCTCATCCGCAATGACCGTGGTCGTCACGTTCGGCTCACCAAAGTCGTTGAACAGCCGCAGACTGGTTTCGATGATTCGCTCGCGAGTTCGCCGCTTTGGTTTCCCTTCCATCGACTCTCTCTCCTTGGCCGTCGTCGGCGACCAGCATAGCATTGCTGATCAGGTCAGGGAATGCCAGCCAGAAGGATGGGGTTGTCGAGCTGGCCGGATCACGCCCGCCGGGTCTGCAGCCAGACCTCGAGATCGCGCAGCGACGAATCCAGCGCGCTGGCGCTGCTCGCCAGATCCGGGCGGCGTTTGCGCGACAGCAGCGAACGACTGTGGTCCTTCAGCACCCCGAGGTTGAGGTGGATACCGTGGCGCTCGAGGATCGGCCTCAGTTCATGGCGACGCCGGTAGAGATCGCTGCGCGTGCGCTGGTAGGCATGCTCGCAAAGGCGGCTGCGGCCACGATAGCTGAATACATTGGTGAAGAACATCGCCGCATCGTCGCGCGTCGGCTCGAACAGGATCACGTCCTTGCCTGCGAACTCAAGCCGGTAGCGGTCCATGCCGGTGCGCATTCGCGAGTGGATAATGGCGCGAAAGGTCTGCGCCAGGACGACCGGCAGCCCTCCATCTACCAGATGCGCAGGAGCCGATGTCGGTTTTTCCTGCGGCGGACGTTGGGCCGCCAGGCGGGCATCAAAGGGTACCAGCGGGTTGAGGCAGATCACCAGGTCGGCGCCCTCGTGCAGCGCCACGGACGCATGCAGGGTCTTGATCAAGGCACCGTCAACAAAATAGCGCTCGCCGATGCGCACGGGCGGGAACAAGCCGGGCAAGGCGGCGCTCGCCTGCACGGCAACCGAAATCGGCACGTCATCATGCCCCGGCGAACCGAAGGCCACCGACTCGCCGGTGTCGAGATCAGTCGCGACGATGAACAGACGGTGTTTGAGCTGCCGGAAATCGTTGCATCGGCCGCCCGTCGAAAACAGCTTCCGAAGTAGTTGATCGATTCCGGCACTGTTGAAAACCCCGGCTGGGATCGCATGGCTGAGGCCCTGAAAAGCCTCGACGAAACGCAGATGCCAAGGGTCGGACAGATACTGCCGGAGCGAGGACCAGAACAGCACCGGCAGCGATAGCGCACGCCGGAAGTACTCACCGAACGCTGGACGGAGGAGCATTTCCGGATCGAAAACCTCGTCCGTATCATTCTCCACGAGCATCCGCGCCAGCGTCGCTGGCCCCAGCCCGTTGGCCACGGCGGCCGAGATGAAGGCACCGGAACTGACCCCGACGTAAATGTCGAAAGCGCTGAAGTCCACGCCATCGAGTGCCTCGGCCAGCGCCGCCATTGCCCCGACTTCGTAAATCCCACCCACCGGACCACCGCCGGCAAGCGCCAGCCCGACTTTCGAACATCTGGTTGCAGCAGCCATGAAGCCCTCTCGTCTGGGAAAGCCGTGCCGGCGGCGGCATCACAGCCACGCCCGGCAGCATCGTCTTGGCGCGTGTCGGCATGCTCACATGCCACTGTCGGCAGCGCCGTGCGCCGCCCGATGGAGATCCTCAGGCCCCCGCACAACCCGCACCCGCTGTGTCGCCGGCGCAAGCGTCAAGCATGACGCGCTGGCCACCTTTGCGACACAAGCCGTGCGGGTCGGCAAGCGGGTCTCTGGACGCCAGGATCACTCGCTGGTCTGCGGCAGGGTGCTCAGCACATCGGCCGGCGTCACCGGCGGAACCGGCTTCGCGGCGGCAGGTTTCCGGGCCGCTGGTCTGGCAGCAGCGGGCTTGGCGACGGGCTTGGCGGCCACCGACTCAGCCGCCGCCGCAACATCCTTTGCGGCTGGCTTGGCAGTGGTCTTGGCCACTGCCTTCCCCTCCGTCAGTGCCTGCACCGCGGCGCTCAGTTCGACTACGCGCTTTGACAGGCTGTCGATATCCTGCTTGCTCGGTACGCCGAGGCTCCCCAAGGCACGCGCGACGCGATCCTCGAAAACCTGCTCGAGGCGATCCCAGGTCCCCGCCGCCTTGCCGGCAACCTGTGCGATCTTCTCGTCGGTCATCTGGCGCGTCTTCGACTGAATGCTCTCGCCCTCCTTGACCAGCGCGTCGAATACCTTGCCGCCTTCCTCCTGCGCCTTGGCAAAGGCACCGAGACCGGCCAGCCAGATCTGCTGTGCGGATTCCTTGACCGTCGATGCCAGTTGGTTTTCCGTCAGCCCACCAGCCAATTCTTTGAGTTTCTTGCCCATTTTCATCTCCTTGAACGTCGTGATCGAAAGGTCAACAAGTTTTTCGCTTGCCCTAGAAAGCCAGTGTAGTGACAATATCTAGAGGACGCACACTAAAGGTCTGGGTAACCGCCTCTAGATTGCGGCAGTCTACCAAAAACATGCTACCGGGGAGATGACCATGAATTCGAGGAGACAGCAATGAATTACTTCGTGACCGGCGCCACCGGTTTCATCGGCAAGCGGCTTGTCGCAAAGCTGTTGACCCGCCCCGATGCCGTCGTGCATTTCCTGACACGCGCCGTCGAGCTACCGCGACTCCAGGAATTGTACGAGTACTGGGGCACCGACGCGACGCGCGTCATCCCGATCGTCGGCGACTTGACGCAACCTGAGCTTGGCGTGGCCAAAGCCGACGTCGAGAAGCTCAAAGGCACCATCGAGCACTTTTTCCACCTCGCGGCCATCTACGACCTCAAGGCAAGCGCCGAAGACCAGCAGCGGGCCAACGTGGACGGTACCCGCAACACGGTTCGCCTGGCCGAGGAAATCGGCGCCCGACACTTTCACCTGGTCAGTTCGATAGCATCTGCCGGGCTGTTCGAAGGACTGTTTCGCGAAGACATGTTCGAAGAGGCGGAGAACCTCGACAACCCCTACTTCCGCACCAAGCACGACTCGGAAGGAATCGTGCGCAAGGAGTGCAAGGTGCCGTGGCGCATCTTCCGTCCGGCCATCGTCGTCGGCGACTCGCGTACAGGGGAAATGGACAAGATTGACGGCCCCTATTACTTCTTCAAGCTGATCCAGAAAATGCGCAGGATGTTCCCGTCGTGGATGCCGACCATCGGCATCGAAGGCGGTCGCATCAATGTCGTACCGGTGGACTTCATCGTCGCCGCCATGGACCACATTGCCCATCTGGAGAACGAAGACGGCAATTGCTTCCACCTCACCGACCCGACGCCGATGCGCGTCGGCGACTTGCTCAATACTTTCGCGCGTGCGGCACACGCGCCGGAAATGGCGATGCGCGTCAATGCCGCATTGCTTGGCTTCATTCCGCGCTCGATGCGCAAGGCGATGTTTGCCCTGACGCCGGTTCGCCGCATCCGCAACGCGGTGATGAAGGATCTCGGCCTGCCCGACGACATTCTCGACTTCGTCAACTACCCGACCCGCTTCGATTGCCGGGAAACGCAACGCGCGCTCAAGGGCACCGGCATTGCCGTACCACCGCTGGACAGCTACGCCTGGCGTCTGTGGGACTATTGGGAGCGCCACCTCGACCCGGATCTGTTCATCGATCAGACGCTACGCGGCCAGATCGAAGGCAAGGTCGTTCTCGTCACCGGTGGCTCCTCCGGGATCGGCAAGGCTACGGTCCGCAAGATGGCCGAAGGTGGCGCGATCGCCGTCACCATCGCCCGCGATGCGCAGGCCCTCGACGAAACGCGACGCGAGTTCGAAGCAAACGGTCTGCGCCTGATCACGCATGCGGTTGACGTTGCCAACCCCGAACAATGTGCGGCCTTCGTCAAGCTGATGACCGAGGAGTATGGCGGCGTCGACATCCTGGTCAATAACGCCGGGCGATCGATTCGCCGTGGTATCGAGAACTCATTCGATCGTTTCCACGACTTCGAACGGACGATGGAAGTCAATTACTTTGGCGCCTTGCGCCTGACGATGGGCTTCCTGCCCGGAATGATCGCCAAGCGCAAGGGACACGTCATCAACATCTCATCGATCGGCGTACTGACCAACGCCCCGCGCTTCTCGGCCTATGTTGCCTCGAAAGCGGCGATGGATGCCTGGGCACGCTGTGCCGCGTCCGAGTTCGCCGATCGCGGCATCGAGTTCACGACGATCAACATGCCACTCGTCAAGACGCCGATGATTGCGCCGACCAAACTCTATGACCAGGTGCCGACGCTGTCTCCGGACGATGCGGCCGACATGATCGTCGAAGCGATCATCCACAAGCCGGTGCGCATCGCCACCAGGCTGGGGATCTTCGGCGCCCTGCTCCACTCGCTGACGCCGAAAGCGGCCCAGATCATGATGAATACCAGCTTCCGGATGTTCCCGGACTCCAGCGCCGCCGCGCAGAAGAAACCGGAGTCCGCCGAGCAAACCGCTGACCAGATCGCTTTCTCGCAGATCATGCGCGGCATTCACTTCTGACACGAGCCCACCGTACTTCATGACTACCCCCACCCCTGGCCCTTTGCCTGGCCAAAACGCCCGCCAGCTATTGAAGCAACTTCAGGAGCAGTTCCCGGTCTTCCGCGACTGCCTGCCGCTGGCGATCGGTATCGACAAGCAACTCCTGGCGCGGCTGCCCGACCTCAATCGCAAGGAGTTACGGATTGCACTGGGGATCCATACGCACTCCTTGCGCTACCTCAAGACGACCGAAAAGGCGACCGCCAGGGTCGACCTCGACGGCAACCCCGCCGGCGAGATCATGGCCACACACCGTACCCATGCCGCCGAGCTGGTCAAGGACCGTTTGAAGAAACAGGCGGAACAGCGCAGAACGCAGCGCGAGGCCGAGGCGCTGGCGCGTCAGCACGCGCAGAAACTGGGACAGCTCGTCGAGAAGTTCAGCCGCAGCAAGTGAGCCGAGAGTGAAGGCGGGCAGCCGTTGATGGACCACCTGCTCAGGGACAACACCACCCTCGAGTTGTACGCCTGGCTGGAAGAGGATGCCGAACTGCCCGGCTGGGATGTCCTGGTCGGCAATCCCTTCGGCAAGTCGCTGCCCGAAGACCAGTTCACCACCGTACAGAACTACTTTGCCGAGTATCACCTGGAGTATTTCCGGCAGAGGCTCTATCGGCACTTTCCGAGCCGCCTGCACGCCCTGCTGCTGTTCGCGACACGCGTGGACGCAGAAACATTCCGCGCCAAGCATCCAGCACGGGTGTTTGGACGGACGCTCGTGTGCGCACGCAGCAAGGGCGCCTATCTGTGCTCGTTTCATGATTCGAGCTGGCTCGACTACCTGCGCCTCCCGCACAGTCTCAGCTTGTCTACGCTTGACACGATCGCCAACCACTATTGGAAAGGCGCCTTGGTCGAGGAAGCGGGCTTGACCTTCATGAATGAGCGCTGGCGCGAGCCGCCGGTGATCGAAGCCCTTTTCCAGGGCACGCTGGAAGCCGTCGCCCCTGGCCAGCAGAGCGGCTGGCTCCCCGGCTTTGGTTGAGTCAGACGGAAGTCCGCGGACGCCGCGCGAACCGATCACCGGGGTGATTCTTGCCGGTGGTCTGGCCCGCCGCATGGGCCGAGTCGACAAGGGCCTGCAGTTACTGGACGGCAAGCCGCTCGTCCAGTGGGTAGCAGAACGTTTCGCGCCCCAGGTCGAACAGCTGTTGGTCAACGCCAATCAGAACGCCACCGACTACGCGACTCTCGGCTATTCGGTAATCGCTGACCTGGTCCCCGGCTTCGCGGGTCCGCTTGCCGGTCTGCATGCCGCCCTGGCGCACGCCAGCCATTCGCTGGTGGCTGCCGTCCCCTGCGACTCGCCCTTTCTGCCGGCCGATCTTGTGGCTCGCCTGCACACCGCGATGGTAATGACCGGCAGTGATGTCGCCACGGCGCGAACCTTCGACCAGCCACAACCGGCCTTCTGTCTCTGCCGCCGCGAGCTTCTCCCGCAACTGGCTGAGTTCCTTGCCGGTGGCGAGCACAAGATGGCTCTCTGGTACCGAACGTTGCGGGCAGTTCACGTCGCCTTCGACGATGAGGCCGCAGCGTTCCGCAATATCAACACCTCCGGCGAACTGGCTCGCTGCGCGCACAAGACGAAATAGGCGGCGCCCTGGCGCAGGTGCCCCGTGCCAGGGCGCAATTGCGGACGCGGGAGGAATTCTTCCGCTTGCCGCAAGGCTGACCGCAAGTTAGAATCGCGCCCTCGCTTCGCCAAGCGAATAAGCACCTTCATCCATCTGGCGTTCGCTCTATCAAACCGGGGCTGCGCCGTTATTCACGAAAGAGAGTTTGACATGGCGATCAATGTTGCGCAGAAAGCGCAAATCATGGCTGACTACCAGCGTGCGGCCGGCGATACCGGTTCTTCCGAAGTCCAGGTAGCCCTGCTCACGGCACGCATCAATGACCTGACCGGCCATTTCAAGGAACACAAGAAGGACAACCACTCGCGGCGCGGACTGCTGCGCATGGTCAGTCGTCGCCGCAAACTGCTGGACTACCTCAAGCGCACCAACGTTGATTCGTACCGCGCGCTGATTCAGCGTCTCGGCCTGCGCAAATAAGCCTGCTCGCCGATCCGCGCTGCGGTCGGAGATGCGGGCAACTCGAAGAAGCCGTCAGCGGCCAGCCCCCTTTCGGGCTGTGCCGCTGTTCTTGCTGCGGCGGCCCCGTCGGCCAATGGGCACGTCGGCTGCAATGCCTGCCGGAGTCGTGGGCAGGCACGTGCCAGACAATTGAGAAAGGAAACAATGTTTAATATCGTCAAGAAAACCTTTGCTTACGGCGCCCACCAGGTGACCATGGAAACCGGCGAAATCGCCCGCCAGGCTGGCGGTGCCGTCATGGTCTCCATCGATGACACGGTCGTTCTGGTCTCCGTCGTCGGCAACAAGACGGCCAAGCCCGGCCAGGACTTCTTCCCGCTGACCGTTGATTACATCGAGAAGACCTATGCGGCCGGCAAGATTCCTGGCGGCTTCTTCAAACGCGAGGGGCGCCCTTCCGAAAAGGAAACGCTGACTTCGCGCCTGATCGACCGTCCTCTGCGTCCGCTGTTTCCCGATGGCTTCTACCATGAAGTGCAGGTCGTCGCGACGGTGATGTCGCTGAACCCGGAAATCGACCCCGACATCGCGGCGCTGATCGGCGCATCTGCCGCGATGACGATCTCCGGCATTCCCTTCGACGGACCCATCGGTGCGGCTCGCGTGGGCTACGTGGACGGTCAGTATGTCGTCAATCCGACCGCCACGCAGCTGAAATCAAGCCTGCTCGATCTGGTTGTCGCCGGCACGCAGGCGGCCGTCCTGATGGTTGAATCGGAAGCCAAGGAACTGTCCGAAGAGGTCATGCTCGGTGCCGTGGTCTTCGGACACCAGCAGATGCAGGTGGTGATCGACGCGATCAATGAACTCGCTGATGAGGCCGGCAAACCCGAGTGGGACTGGACGCCGGCGGCGCGCAACGAGGCGGTACACGGCAAGCTCAATCAACTCGTTGAGGCCGAACTGCAGGAAGCCTACCGGATCACCAGCAAGCAACTGCGCAGCCAGCGGCTCAAGGAGGTCACCGCCTATGCGGTGGAAACCCTGACCGCCGATGACGACGCTCCTGACGCGAATGCCGTGCGCAACATGGTCTCCGCCGTCGAGGCACGCATCGTCCGTGGCCGCATCCTCGCCGGGGAACCGCGAATCGACGGGCGCGACACGCGCACGGTCAGACCGATCGCGATCCGTTCGGGTGTGCTGCCACGTGCGCATGGGTCATCCCTGTTCACGCGCGGCGAGACGCAGGCGATCGTCGTGGCGACGCTGGGTACCGGTCGCGACGAGCAGATCATCGACGCGCTGTCCGGTGAGTACCGCGAGCGCTTCATGCTGCACTACAACTTCCCGCCCTACGCGACGGGTGAATGCGGACGCGTCGGCACGCCCAAGCGCCGCGAGGTGGGTCACGGTCGTCTTGCCAAGCGGGCCCTGCTTGCCGTGCTGCCGGCGCCGGAGGACTTCTCGTACACGATTCGCGTCGTCTCCGAGATCACCGAGTCGAACGGTTCGAGCTCCATGGCCAGCGTCTGCGGCGCCTCGCTGGCGCTGATGGACGCCGGCGTACCGCTGAAGGCCCACGTGGCCGGAATCGCGATGGGGCTGATCAAGGAAGGCAATCGCGTCGCGGTGCTGACCGACATCCTCGGCGACGAGGATCATCTGGGTGACATGGATTTCAAGGTAGCCGGAACCGAGGCCGGAGTCACGGCGCTGCAGATGGACATCAAGATCCAGGGGATCACCAAGGAGATCATGCAGGTCGCGCTGGCGCAGGCCGGCGAAGCCCGCCTGCACATCCTCAAGCAGATGCAGGGCTCGATGTCAGGGCACCGCGAGGAGGTGTCAACCTACGCGCCCCGCCTGTACACCATGAAAATCAACCCCGAGAAGATTCGCGACGTGATCGGCAAGGGCGGCGCGGTGATTCGCGCCATCACCGAGGAAACCGGCACCACGATCGACATCAAGGACGATGGAACGATCACCATCGCCTCGGTCAGCGGCGAAGCCGCGAGTGCCGCGCGAGCCCGGATCGAGTCGATCACCGCCGATGTCGAGGTGGGCAAGGTGTACGACGGCACGGTACTCAAGCTTCTCGACTTTGGTGCCATCGTCAGCATCCTGCCGGGACGCGACGGCCTGCTGCATATTTCGCAGATCGCCAACGAGCGCGTCAACGCGGTTGCCGACTACCTCAAGGACGGCCAGAAAGTCCGCGTCAAGGTGCTCGAAGCCGACGAAAAGGGCCGCGTTCGGCTGTCGATGAAAGCGCTTACCGCTGAAGAAGGCGGTGCCACCGCCGCTGCCCCGGCGCCATAACCAGCTACGTTCCAGCGAACCGCGGCAGCATGAGAAAGGACGCCTTGGCGTCCTTTTTCTTATCCAGCCGGTCATTCAGCGCGGCCGCTGGCCGACCGCGCTGAGCGGGCTACTTGGCGACCTGTTTCTCGCGCACCTCTTCGAGCGTCTTGCAGTCGATGCACAGCGTCGCCGTGGGACGCGCCTCCAGACGCTTGATACCGATCTCGACACCGCAGGCCGCGCAATAGCCGTAGTCGCCGCTATCGATGCGATCAATGGTTTCCTCGATCTTCTTGATCAGCTTGCGCTCACGGTCACGGTTACGAAGCTCGATGGCAATGTCGGTTTCCTGGCTCGCGCGATCATTGGGATCGGCGAAGACGGTCGCTTCATCCTTCATCGTATGCACCGTGCGCTCGATGTCTTCCATCAACTGCTGTTTGAGGGCTTCCAGAATGCCGCGAAAATGCGCCAACTGGGCGCTGCTCATGAACTCCTCGCCAGCTTTCGGCACGTAAGGGGAGAATTGCTTCTGCAGCACGTCTTCAGCCATATCGGAGGACCCTGTTCTTCTGATTGCGAAAAACCCGATTAAATATCAGAAATAGTCCCGCCATGCAAGCAGCCGCCACGCGCCCGGCCACCACCGGAGTTCGCCGGCGACCCAGCCTCTCGACAGGCGGCCGCTGCGCTATGCGCCGGGGCAGGTAGTGCCTGCGTCACCCGCCGGTCTCGCCGACAGGTCTTGCGCTCCCGCTCGCATGGCGGCTGCGCAGCGCCATCGCCATTTCGAAGGCCGCCTGGGTGAAGCTGAGGATCTCGGCGAACTCCTCGTCGGTAAGTCCTCGGGCCTCGTCGTTGCTACGGTAAACATTGACGAACTGGTGTTCGCGCACCGTCTGCAAGACCAGCTTGCCGACGCCAAGCCCTTCAAGGGTTTTCCACAGATCCGGATTGGAACTGCGCGTGAGACCCATGACGAAGCCGATCGGGTCGCTGCGCCCGAAAACCGCCGCCAGACGCAGAATCAGTTCGAACGACAGCGCCATCCGGCCGTTCTCCAGGGCCTCGATCAACGACGGGTCCTTGAGGTCTATCGCCGCGCCGACCTCGGCGATGGTCAGCCCCGCGGCCTCGCGCATCCCCCGGATGCTCGCGCCGGTCCTGGCCCAGGCAGCGGGCTCGCCGACGCTCGGCAACACGGCTCTGACGACCTCGCTGGCCGCCTCCAGCGCTTGCCCTTCGCGCAACGCGCGCGACACCTTGCCTGCGGTCTGCAGCGCCCGCCCGGCGACGCCGGCGGCAGAACTGATGTCGAGCAGCCTGCCTGCCATCGCCCGTACCTGATCCACCAATCCAGGTTCGGCAGCGGGCGCACTCGCCTTCTCGCCCGCAGCGGCGGCAGACTTGCCCGCTACCCGCCGGGCAGCGGGAGGCTTGCGTTTCGGTGGTGGCGAAGACGGATCGGTCATCGAGAATCCTTTCGAGGCGACAGACCTGCGGCCGGCAAGCGCCCGCCGTGCCCGTCAGATCAACCGGAACGGCGATTGCAGGCGCCTCAAGGGTACGCTCCACGACCCCGCCCGGGCGTTCCCCGAAAGGACCGACGTGCACACCGGTACCCGCGGACGGGTACGCAGGAGGCGCCCTCAGGCCCGGCACTCCACGTCAACCGGGTCTTGGCGCCGCCAGCCGAGCCCGAGGAGATTCGCGGCCCGCCGACGCACCTGCCACTGCCAGATCAGGCACCAATACTATACCTTGAGCAGCGACGCGTGCAGCAGGCGTGCGAAAAAGCCAGGCGCCGGCAAGCGCGGCGGCGGCGAGCACCGCCGCTTCGCCAATCAGGCACGCAGCGGCAAGGCCACGCGATTCGGGATGCGCACGAAGTCGCGACTGGCACGCCAGAGAGCCGCAAGGCGACCCGCCGAGAGTCTGGCCGGCCGCGAGACGGGGCGCGCGAACCGCGCACGCCCACTGCCGATCGCCTCCAGCAAGGCCAGGCCCCGGCCGCGGATGAGATGACTATCGCCCGGCGCGAGAAGGATGTCGCCGGCTTCGCCCTCAACGGTCAGCCAGAGCCGTCCGGCCGTACAGATCACGCGCACGCCCTTGGCGGAGCGAAGCCGGATCGGTGTGTTCTCCGCAAGGCACAGTTCGCTGTCGAAAAAATCGAGGCCCATGACATTCTCTCCGTTCGTTGTCTTGACAGCGAGCAGTCTACGGCGACCGCGAGTAGTGGTACAGTGACAGAAAAGACGAATTGTAATCAGCACAGTCTTGTCAATGCTCAACTGTGCTGTCCCGCTGCGGCAAGAACTGTGCTGGTAGGTAACTATGGAAACTCGACTGTTACGTTATGAAACTCTGGCCGAAGATCTCGGCGGCATCATCGTCGCCGGCAACCTGCGGCCCGGCGAACGTCTGCCTTCGGTACGACGCCTGTCGCGCGAGCGGCGACTGTCGGTATCGACGGTGCTGCAGGCGCTGCGGCAACTCGAAGATCGAGGCCTCGTCGAGGCCAGGCCGCAATCGGGGTACTTCGTTCGCCATGCGGCCACGCGGCGCCCGTCGCCCAACGCGCGGTCGACGCCCGACGAGCCGGTGCCGGTGGACGTCAGCCAGCGGCTGATGCGGGTGCTGCAAAGCGGTATGCAGCCCGGCGTCGCCCCGCTGGCCGCCGCCCTGCCTGCCTCTACCCTGTTGCCGCTGGCGGCCCTGCAGCGGCTCTACGGGGGTGTCGCGAGGCGCCATCCCCGGCTGCTCGAGGGCGGCAGTCACATCAACATGGACGAACCGGCGCTGGTGCGGCAGTTGGTGCTGCGCTCAGTGGCCTGGGCCGGACCGCTGGCCGCCGACGAGTTCGTGATCACCAACTCCTGCACCGAGTCCCTCAGCCTTTGCCTGCGCGCCGCGACTCGCTCGGGCGACACGGTGGCGGTCGAATCGCCCGCCTACTACCTGATGTTGCAACTGATCGAGACCCTCGGGCTGAAGGCCCTCGAGATCCCGACCGATCCGCGCCATGGCTTGTCGATCGAGGCGCTCGATCTCGCTACCCGCGACGGCAAGGTGACCGCCTGCCTGCTGGTACCCAACGCCAGCAATCCGCTTGGCAGCATGATGCCCGACGAGAACAAGCGCCGCTTGGCCAAGCTGACTGCCGAACGCGGTGTGGCGGTGATCGAGGATGACATCTACGGCGATCTGCACTTTGGCGCCGAGCGGCCCTGGCCGATCAAGGCTTTCGACAGGACAGGCAATGTCATGCTCTGCTCCTCGTTCTCCAAGTGCCTGTCGCCGGCGCTACGCATCGGCTTCGTCGCCGGCGGCCGCTACCGGCCGCAGATCGCCCTGCAGAAGACGATCACCAGCGGCGGCACCAATTCGATCACCCAGCTCGTCCTCGCCGAATACCTTGAATCCAGTGCTTCCGAGCGTCACCTGCGTGGTTTGCGGCGCACCTACGAGCGCCAGGTCGAGGCCATGATCGCCGCCGTAACGCGGCATTTTCCCGCCGCCACACGCGTCACCGAGCCTCAGGGAGGTTTCGTCCTTTGGCTCGAGCTACCCGACGACATCGACACCACGGCCCTCCACTCCCGGGCGATCGCCGCTGGCGTCGCCTACGTGCCCGGCGAACTCTTTTCCGCCAGCGGCATGTACCGGAACTGCCTGCGCCTGAACTGCGGCAACCCGCACACGCCGGAGATCGATGACGCGGTACGGCGCCTGGGCGCATTGATGGCGCCCTGACCTGGCACCGCCCTGGCCGGGCGCGTCAATGGGGGAACTGCTGGGAAAAGCGCAGCGGAGTCGTGACCCGTAGTAACGCCCGCAAGCAGACTTCCTGCGGCGATGCCGTCGCCGTGCCTAGTGCCGATCGCGATGGGAAATCTCGACCACGCGCGCGCGTTGCGCCAGTTGCCCGACCAGTGCGCTGGCCGCGGCACGATTGGCAAGGTCAAGATTCGCGTCCCACTCGTCGAGCAGATAGACTTGGCAATCCGTCTTCGCGACGATTTCCTGGAGTACGCGCAACTGGCGCTCGCCCGAGGAGTAGCCCTTCTTCTGTTCGATTTCTTCCGCCACACTGATCTCGCTGGCGTCCTCGGCGTCGGCATCCGGATCCAGCGTCGAATCGGCCGGTGACAGACCCGGTGCCGGCGCGCCGGCATTGAACTCGAATACCAGCCGGTCGTGCGTCGGCCAATAGTAGGCCTGTCCGCGCAGACGGCACTTCAGCGCCGAGAGCAGCGTGGACTTGCCGCTGCCGTTGCCACCGCGCACACCGACCAAGCCGGTCGGCACGGCGAGGACGCGATGCACGGCATCCGCCAGCGAATCGCAGACCCACTCCCGCTCGCCTTCCCTGAGGACAAGGCGTTCGAAGTCGATGCGCGCGACGAACTCCGTGTCCGCCGCCGGATGCATGTGGGCGCAAACGCCGCGGATACGCGTCCATACGGCAACGAGATCGGTCAGACCGCCAGTAAGCTGATGCATGTCCAGCGTCATCTCGATCTGGCGCGGCAGCGTCGCCGCCAGGGCAATCAACAGCGTGGTGTTGCCGGCGTCCTGGATGGCCACCCAGGCGGTCGTCGACAGCACGACGACCAGCGCGATGACGCCGCTGATCGCACTCCAGCCCTCACGCGCCAGAATCGCCCTGATCTGCGCGACCACGGCGTTACCCACCCGCTGGCGAAAATCCCGGTGCCAGAGGGTGAAGTTGTAACGGTTGCCGCTGAAAATGTTGTCCCAGGCATTGTAGGTCCGCGCCCGCATGCGGTTGGTCATGCGCTGGTTATGCAGGAAGGCGGCGGCGAGCGGCTTTTGCAGCAGCCACTGCAGCGTGATGAGGATGACGAACACGGCGGCAAAGGCAATCGGCAAGCCGGCGTCTATTTCGAAGCCAAGTACCAGCGCGTTGAAAAGCAGCTGGAAGAACAGCCGCAAGTAGTACTGCAGGTTGTAGATCAGATCGAAACTGACATCGAAGGTCTCATTGGTCAGGAACGGTTCGACCTGCTCGCGTGCCCCGCCATCGGCCAGCAAGGCCGTCCGCGAGCGGTTGCGGCGCGCGAAATCGAGCATGTAGCGCGCATAGGCCGCGAAGCCCGCCCGCTCCGCGAAGATCCAGCTCACCGCGCCTGCGATGTAGGAGACGGTCTGGACAACAACGATCTCGACGAAGTCCCTCGCCGTAATGTGCTCCTCGGCAATGTCGCGCGCGATCTGAATGACCAGCCAGGTGGTCGTCGCACTGCCCGCTTCCTGGACGATGATCAGGACCAGCATGCCAAAGGCAGCCGGACTCACGAAATAGCGCAGGAAGTCTCTTGGCTGAAAGGTCGTCGAAGGCGGCACGCGAATTGGCCGGTGAACCGCTGACGGGACGCGCTACCTTCCCGCCGCAGGAAGACTATCAGGGCCAACACCAGGCAAGTCAATGTTGGCCGCATAAAGCACCGAAAGCAGACTCACGTCTGCTTTCGGTGTCATTCTCAAGACAGGACTTGCCTGTCAGGCGCCATCACTTCGGCGCCGGCTTCTTGGCTTTTTTCTTGGTGGCCATGTTCAGCTCCAGTAGCAAGGTTGATAAGATATTTCAACGGCCCAACGCGTCAACCGCAAGTGAAGTATACGCCTCTGACGTCGCCAAGAAGAAGTTTTTCGCGCGGCGCCGGGTGGAACGTGGTTTTCCCGCAACGCTAGCTCGCCCACCGTCCCGCGGATGGACGCCGCGAGAAATTGCCGCTAACCGGCGCGTGGTGTGGATACGGTCCGGCGCGCGCGTGCAAGCGTGCTCTTGCCAGCCGCGAGGGAAATCAGCCCCATCCTCCGAAATTGCTGCAAATGTACACTTTCCCTGCCATTGGCATGAACCGCCAACAGCTTGCGGAGACACGCCGGCCGACGGTTCACTTGGCCAGTCCAAATCCTCGTCTGATCCGTCGGCGGCGCGCTGCCACTCATTCCTCGATCGGCACGGCCTTGAACGCGGCGCTCGCTTCGAGTCTGTCGGCGAGCCCGCTGAGCGCCGGGTAATCACCCGCCGGCCACTCGTGCGGCAGGACATAACGAACGAAACCGATCCCGGCAACGGTGGTGATGTCCGCCTGCGTCAGGCGACCGCCGACCAGAAAGTCGCCGGCGAGCCGTTCTTCGAGCATGGCGAATGCCTGCCGCATCTGGCCGCGCAGGCGGCCCGTCCAGTCGGCCCATTGCAGCTCGCCGGGGCGCTTGCGCTCATATTCGATGGCCACCGCCTTCTCGGTCGCGACGATCGCCAGCGCCATCAGTTGCTGCACCTGCCGCCGCTCGGGGCCGCTGCGCGGGGTGAGCGGCAAGATATCGCGTTCGCCGGCCAGTTCGTCGAGATAGTCGAGAATGTAGGCGCTTTCAAAGAGCTTCTCGCCGTTCGGCAAGGTCAGCATCGGCACCTTGAAGAGGGGGTTGAGCGGCCGCATGGCATCCATGTGCCGGAACACCGACAGCGACAGGTGCGTGAAGGGAATCGCGTAGAGATGCATCGTCACCGCCACTCGTCGCACGAAGGGTGAATCGTAGAGACCGAGCAACTGGTGCGGCTCGCCTGCCGTCAAGTCCGTCATGGTTCTTCTCCAATCATCAATGGTTGATGCGATCCGGGAATCCGTCCGGACGCTCACATCCAGGCCGCAGCGACACGCGCCAGCCTGAGCTTGGGCAGGCACCAGCGCCGGCCAAAGGTTCCCGCCGGCGGTGCCAGGCGAATCCTCGCCGGCAGATCGGCGTTCGCGTCGGCTGTTGGCCACGGCTCGACGACGACCTTGCCGACACCCGCGACACGATGGCGGTCGCCGGGAAGCAGCCAGATATCTCGGCCGCCCTTCTCTTCGGTCAGCCAGACACGCGTGCCGAGCGAGATGACTGTCCAGCCGGCGATCCGGTCGAGGGAAACGGCCTCGGCGGCACGCACTTCAAACTCGATGTAGGGTAGCAGATCTTGCATGGGGGTCTCCTTTGCTGGCGATGATTTCTGTCCGGTCTTGTCTTGAACAGACAGGAGCATTTTCATCGTCGGGCGGAGCAAGTACAATCGAATTGTTCTCACGTGACATGTGAAGCAAATTGACAGATAGTCGACGTAGTCCACCGCTGGGCAGTCTGCGCGTTTTCGTTGCGGCCGCCGACAGCGAGAGCGTCACCAAGGCAGCCGCGCAGCTGCACCTGACGCATGGCGCGGTCAGTCACCAGTTGCGACAGTTGCAGGACTACCTCGGCGTCGCCCTGTTCGAACGTAGCGGCCGCGGCCTGAAACTGACGACGCAGGGCGCCGCCTATGCCGAACGGGTTTCGCGGGCACTCGCCGAGATCGGCAAGGCGACCGAACAACTGATCGCCGCACGCGACTACCGCCGTCTGCGGGTGACCTGCATGCCATCGTTCGCCGCGCGCTGGCTGCTGCCGCGGCTCGGCAGCTTCATTTCCTGCCATCGCGAACTCGATGTCGAAGTGCAATCGAGCGCCCGGCTGGCCGACATCAAGGGAGGCGAAGCCGACGTCGCCCTGCGTTTCGGCCACGGCCGTTACCCGGGACTGAGCTGCCGACTGTTGATGAAGGACTGGTACTACCCGGTTTGTTCGCCCGAGTTCATCGCTCGCCACGCGCTGGTCAGCCCGGCGCAGTTGACCGGACTGCCGTTGCTGCGCTCGAACGATGAACTATGGCAACCGTGGTTCGGTGCCGCCGGCGTGGTGGTCGAGGAGCCGCAGCGCGGTGCGGTGTTCGACGACTCGAGCCTGATGCTGATGGCCGCCGCCTCCGGCCAGGGCGTGGCCCTGGCCCGGCACACGCTGGCCGTCGACGATCTGGCGAGCGGACGTCTGCGGCGTCCCTTCGCGATGGCCATCGAGTCGCCCTTCTCGTACTTTTTCGTCTGTCGCCTCGCTGACGAGCAGCACGCCGCCGTCGTCGCCTTTCGCGAGTGGCTGTTCCAGGAAGCCGCTCTCTATCGCCCGCCCGACGGCGACCTCGCCGTGGCCCGCAGCGACCAGCCAAACCAGTAGATGGACAGCGGCGCGGCGGCGCAGCGGCAGCGCGGCGCCGTGACGGCAGCTCTCAGGCGCTGAACTGCAGCGCGGCCAGGCGCGCATACAAGCCGCCACGCTCGACCAGCTCCGGGTGCGTGCCATCCTCGACCACCCGCCCGTGGTCGAGGACGAGTATCCGGTCGGCCCCCTGTACAGTCGCCAGACGGTGGGCGATGACGATCGTCGTGCGGCCGCTCATCGCCGCCTCGAGCGCGGCCTGCACGACGCGCTCGCTCTCGGCATCAAGACTGCTCGTCGCTTCGTCCAGCAGCAGCAGCGGCGCATTCTTGAGGATCGCGCGCGCGATCGCGATGCGCTGGCGCTGCCCTCCCGACAAGCGCACGCCGCGCTCGCCGACGAAAGTGGCATAGCCCTCGGGCAGTCGCTGCACGAACTCGTCGACAAAAGCCGCGCGCGCGGCCGAGCGCAGCTCGTCATCGGCCGCATCGGGCTTTCCGTAGCGGATGTTGTCGTCGATGCTGCCGGAAAAGATCACCGCCTCCTGCTGCACCACGGCGATGCGCGCCCGCAATTCGGCCAGGCGCGGGCGCCGCAGGTCGACGTCGTCGATCCGGATGGCTCCCTCGCCGACGTCGTAGAAGCGCTGCAACAACTGGAAGACAGTCGTCTTGCCGGCACCGGACGGCCCGACGAGCGCGACGCTCTGCCCGGGCTCGATCGTGAAATCGAGCCCCCGCAGCACCGCCTGCGCCGGCCGTGACGGATAGGCGAAACGCACTCCGGCAAAAGCCACCCGCAGGCCACCTGCCGCTACCGGCAGCGGCGCCGGCTGCGCCGGCTCGCCGATCGGCGAACGTGCGCTGAGCAGCTCCATCAGACGCTCGGTCGCTCCCGAAGCGCGCAGCAAGTCGCCCCAGACTTCCGCCAGCACCGCAACGCTGCCGGCGACGACCATCACGTAGAGCGCCGTCTGACTCAGCTCGCCGGCCGTGATCTCGCCGGCGAGAACGGCCTGAACACCGCCGTACATGCCGTAGAGCAGCGAACCGAAGACACCGACGATGACGAAAGCGGTGAGCGCCGAGCGCGTTCCGGTGCGCCGCAGCGAGGTAGCGAATGCCTGTTCGTTGGCGACGTGGAAGCGTGCCGCCTCGGCAGCCTCGCGGGTATAGCTCTGGACGACGGGAATGGCGTTGAGAATCTCGCCGGCAATGCCGCTGGTATCAGCGAGGCGGTCCTGGCTGGCGCGCGAGAGCTTGCGCACGCGGCGGCTGATGATCCCCGCCGGCAGCACGACGAGAACGACGATGCCGGCAACCGTGAGAATCAGCCGCGGCATCGTCGTCAACAGCATCGTCAAGCCACCGGCGAGCAGCACCAGATTGCGCAAGCCCATGCTGACGCTCGAGCCCACCGCATGGTGAATCACCGTCGTGTCCGTGGTCAGCCGGGACAACACCTCGCCGGTCTTCAGCGTCTCGAAGAACTGCGGACTCTGCCGCAGCACATGCGCGTACACGGCCTGCCGGAGATCGGTGGTCACCCGCTCGCCGATCCAGCTCACCATGTAGAAACGCGCGGCGGTAGCCAGGCCAAGCACCAGCGCGACGCCAAAGAGCAGCAGGAAGTAGTCGCGAATCGCAAGTCGCCGCTCGCCGAGGTCCACCGCTGTCGGCAGCGCGAGCCCGCCGTCAACCAGCAACTTCACCGCGTAAGGCAGCGCCAGCGTGGAAGCGGCAGCCAGCAGCAGGAACAGCAAGGCCAGGGCGATCTGCCCGCGGTAGGGCGCCAGATAAGGCAGCAACGCACGCAGCGGTTGCAGCCGGCGCTCGGCCACCTGGCCTTGGGCTTTCGCGTCGCCCGCGTCGCCCACGTCCGCCGCTGCCGGCGCTTCCGGAGCCGCCGCCCGGGACGCGTCGGCGCTCAGGCGAGCAGCCCTTGCAGCACACCCCAGGCGCCGCCGACCCCGAGCGCGCCGAAGCAGAGCATCGACAGCAGGAAACCGCTGCCGCGCGTCTTCGGGTCGCGCGCATAAGCCAGTGCGTACCACACGCGACCGGCCAGCCACAGTGCGCCGAGGGCGGTCGCCCACAGGCTCGACAGACTGAGTGCGCATACCCAGAGCACCGGCAGGAAGAGCACGGTGTTCTCGAGAGTGTTCATCTGGATCCGATAGGCGATCTCGAACTGCGGGTGACCCGTGGTCGCCGGCGCCTTGATGCCCAGGCGCATTCGACAGCGGCCGACATAGGCGGCGCAGGCAAAGAGCAGAAACGAAGTGGCGAGAGTGACCAGAGCGGGTCCGGGGTAGCTGTTCATGGTGTCGATACGTTTCCTGGGTCAGGAGTTGGATGCTGCGGCATGGCTGCCGAGCAGGAAATTGCCGATGCGCAGCAGGCGGCGCTGTGCCGCCTCGCCGCCCAGGCCGGCGATCAAGGGGCCGGCGGCGGCGGCCACCTCGATTGCCCGCTCGGGCGTCAGCAGCGCGGCGCGCTGGCAATATTCGATGATGGCAAGCTGCTCTTCCCGCGTCAGCGGGAAGGGCGGCGCTTCGCTGCCCACATCGTGGTGCGCGCCGACGACCTGCCGCGGCGTGGCTTCGACATGCACCACCAGCGTGCCCGCGGCGAGGTCGCCCAGGCGCTTGCCCTGGGCGTTGAGCAGGCTGGCGACGAATCCGGTAGCGTAGAAGAACGGCAGGAAGTCGATGCCGCGCAGCGTGTTGCGGATGAACGCGGCGCTCCAGCCGACGGGGCGACCGTCGTCATGGACGACCGCCAGCCCGCAGGCCTTCTTGCCCGGCGTCTGGCCGTTCCGGTACACCTCGAAGACGATCGGATAGAACCACTCGAGCAGGAAAGCGCCGACGAGCAGCAGGCCGATCCCGAAATCACCGATCACCGACCCGGCGATCGCCAGCAGCAGCCAGACGCCGAAGCGGACCAGGAAATCGAGAAACCAGGCGCGCGCGCGCGCCACGGGTCCGGCCACCCGCAGGTCGATCTCGCAGCCTTCCGGCGTCGCGATGCGCTGGATGGTGTCCAGGCGAGCAGCGGCGTTCACGGCTCGAAAAACACGTCCCGGTAGAAGGCGTACATCGACGCATAGAGCACCGGCACCAGCACCAGCCAGCCGAGAAACAGCGGCAGGCAGGCGACGATGGCCGCGAGCAGCACGCACAAGCCGTAGACCAGAAAAGGCAGCGAGTTCCGCAAAGCCGCGAAGAAACTCGCCTTGAGCGCCTGAAAGGCAGAGAAGTCGTGAAACACCACCAGCGGCGGCGCCAGCCAGACGGCCATCGCCAGCGGCACGAAGACGACCATCAGGACCAAGACGGCGACGATAATGACCGCCAAGGTCGGCTCCGAAGCACCGGCACCGGCAAACGCACCGACGGCGACGACGATGCCAAAAATGGCCGCGGCGCCCAGCACGGCCAGCAGATAGAGCAGCCCGACGAGCAGCAGACCACCAAGCCGGGTCGAGAAACCGGCGAAGAGGTGCGCGAAGCGCAGACCCTCGCCCTCCTCGATCGCCCGGCAACCGATGATGATGCCGCCGATGAACACCGGACCGAGCAGGTTCACGGCAAGATTGACGACCGGAATCATGCCGATGACCATCATGATGGCGATCAAGGCGACGCTGATGCCGACCCAGGTACCCGGCGCACTCCGGAACATCTGCCAGCCACGCAACAGCCACTGGTAGCCGTTGCCGGTCGGCACGCGCCGCCCCTCGGGAATGAAGTTCCCCATCATCGACTCGATGTGGTCATGCACCCGCGCCACGGGTGCCTTGAACGGATTGCTGTCGATACTCATTGTTGCCCCCCATGCAGTCCAGATACGGCAGGAACGTCTGCCGCCGCGCCCGCCCAGGTTCAGAGACCGACGACGCAGCGCGTACTATAGCGCGCCGGCCCGCTCTGCGGCCCGGCAGTACCTGGTCAGCGCCATCAGCAATTGACGCGGACTATCGCCGCGAGCACCCGACGGCGTGGCGCGCCTGCTGACCCGCGATCTTCCCGCCGTGTCGCCGACGCACCGGATTGGTTCATGGTGCGTCCCCAACCCTGAGCACGCGGACGAGTCGGAGGGGCCTGGACGTCGACTGGATCGAGGCGTGGGCGATCACCGAGGACCTGTTGGCCATGTTTCGCACCGATGTGGCGAGCCGCAATGCGCGCTTCATCCTGGCGACGCTGCCCACCGACATCCTGGTGCATCCGGCCGGAGGATCCGTGAGGCATTCCAGCGGCAGGTCGGCGCCGACTCGCTATTCCATTCACTCCGGCGCCTTGATGTTGATGGGCGAAAAGTGAAAAGCGCATCACGTAGCCCGTCGTCGACGACGTTCCCGATGAAGTCAGCGGTCCACTTGAGCTACGGACAAGTCGCGAGGTTTCGGGTACGATTTTTGCCGTTTCGTGAGCAGACCCGATTCGGTCAGCAAGAGCGAACCGCATTGCGACCGTCTTCCTTGGCCCGATAGAGCGCCGTATCTGCCCGCCGCACTGCGCTTTCCTCATCCTTGTCCTCGCCCAGCGCCATGGCTACGCCGATACTTAAGGTGACTTGCCTTGCCCCCGGGAAAGCTTGCTGGGCAACCGAGCTCCTGACGATCTCGGCTATCGTCAGTGCTCCCTCGGCATTCGTCTCCGACAGGATGGCCAGAAATTCTTCCCCACCATAGCGGGCGACGAAATCGGTTTGTCGCAATGAGGCTGTGAGGACAGTTGCCATGTGCCGAAGCACTTGATCGCCTGTTTCGTGGCCATAGGTGTCGTTGATCTCCTTGAAGAAATCGATATCCATGAACAGAACGGCATAAGGATTGCTCGACCGCTGCAAGCGTAGAAATTCCAGTCGTAGCCTCTCATTGGCTGACTTGCGGTTTTGCAGGCCGGTCAGCGCGTCCACCTGGGCAAGTTGTGCGAGTTCCCGATTGGCGGCCAGCAAGGCGGCGGTGCGTGCTGCCAACAATTCGCCGGCTTGACCGATCGCCGCCGCAAGCTCGGCCGACTCCTGGATAGACACCTCGGGAACAGGCACCAACTGCCCCTTGCCCAGGGCTACTGCCGGTGCGGTGAGTGCGCGCACCGAAGCGGCTATTTTCCGCCCCGCCATCCACGCCAAACCGAGCCCAATGACGAGCAAGGTCGCCAGGCCCAAGGACAACCAGGTCATCGTGTGCATCAGATCGCGTTCGAGAATCTCCCGTGGAATGCCGATGCCGACACTCCAGCCGGTGACCGATGAGCGACTCCAGACGGACAAGGTCGGAATTCCCTCGCGTGTGACTGTCTTCATCGAGCCTTCCAGGGCCTCGCCGATTCGCTGGATGTACTCGAGCGTTCCTTTCCGGCCGACGAACTCGTCCGGCGCGTGAGTCCGCGCGGCGATCGTGCCGGTGTTGTCGAATATCGCCGATACCCAGCCCGGCGGAAAGCGTTGCGCGGCGAGGATAGCGTTGAAATCATCCGGCACCAGGCCGATGCTCAAGACATACGCCACCTTGCCGTCGAGGATCACCGGCAAGTCAATGCTCACTACAGGCTTGTGCAGCACCCCACCGATGTAGACTTCCGAAATCACCGACTGGCCGGTCGCCAGGACTCGACGGAGAATCTCCGGATTCCCGTGGCGTGGCAAGGGTTCGCCGAATTCCCGCAGCGTATTGACCAGTTGCTGGCCACCCTCGTCGCTGAGCACGACATTCATGCCGACTTTCGTCACTGCGACGACCTCGCGCGCCCGTCGATGGAATCCCGCCAGATCACGCCGGGCAAGCACACTGGACGTGGAGAGGACCTCGCCGACGGTCCTGGCCTTCAACAATTGGCTATCGACGGCCTGAACCATCGCACGCGCCGTGGCGATCATGTCCCTTTCCAGTTGAGCGCGGCCGTTCAGGTACTCGCGCGCGAACAAGATCGCGACACCGAGTATTCCGGGCAGCAGGCAAGCGAGAACCAGCCAGAGGAGCACCGTGCCGATTCGCCAGCGGGAAGTGAAGCCGTACGCCCGAACGGTCTTCATGGGTTTCCAGAGATTATGCGAAAAGGGTGGAAAGCAGCGGTTTCAGTGAGGCTTTGCCACGGATCCTGTCGTTGGGCAACATCATCCAGCCGCACCGCTGTCCGGATCATCACCAGCATCTTACCCAAAGGCGGGGGCTGGACGGTCAAAAACCCGCCATCCCCTCCCATTGCCGCTCCCTCGCTGCTAGCCGCCAGCGCCAGTTGCTTCCACTCATTCCGGTACGCGACAGTAGTCACCAAGCAATTTCGGTCACCAGCGATGCTCGTCTTGCTGCCACTTGGGTCGCATAGGCGTTCGCCGCACGCTATCCGACCAGCCAGGGTCTCTCGAAGCGCTGCGCCGACATTGCGGAGACAAACCCTGGTACGTTCGCAGCTTTCGCAACTCAGTGGCAAGCGAAGCGAGTGCGTCGGAATGCAGAACCGGGCAACGCCTGTAACGGCGCAGGGCTATGTTTCCAACCTTCTGCTTCGCCTTGCACTTCAGATTTGCGAATCGCTGCGGCAATGCGTCGGATGTCGAAACCCGATTCTTCGATCAATGCCTCACATGGCGGCACGCCGCAATGTATCCCGTTGCGCGAATGGTTAAGCGGCGCGACGCCACGCTTGTAGAGAAATGGTGTTGCTGCACAATAGCGCGTACATGTACAAAGGGGCCTTCTGATGGACGCCATCACCTACAGCGCTGTTCGCGCCAACCTGGCCAAGACAATGGATCGTGTTTGTGATGATCATGAGCCGCTGATCATTACTCGCAATGGAGAACAATCCGTTGTGATGCTGTCTCTTGAGGACTACAACGCACTTGAAGAGACGGCGTTCCTTCTGCGAAGTCCTGCCAATGCAAAGCGTCTTCTCTCGTCCGTTGCGCAGCTTACCTCTGGAAAAGGCATTGAGCGGGAATTGCCACAGTGAAGTCGATCTTCTCTGACGATGCATGGGACGACTATTTGTATTGGCAGAATAATGATCGCAAGATTGTCGAGAGGATCAACAAGTTGATCCAAGAAGTTAAACGCGAACCTTTTTCTGGACCCGGCAAGCCGGAGCCACTGAAACATGCGTTGTCTGGGTTTTGGTCAAGAAGGATCACTGACGAACACCGCATGGTGTATCGAGTTGAAGCTGATGCATTGCTTCTTGCTCAGTTGCGCTACCGCTATTGAACTGCGACGCCTAACCGGCAGAGGGAGGAGAAGGCCATGCGTACCCACAAGACCAGGGCCTCGCCACTCGGCAGTCATCACCCGCTGCTGTGGCGCCTGCCATCCAAGCCTGTTCGTCAGCCCTTGCGCTCCATCACGATAAGGCGGGCGGCAAGCCCCAAGAAGACGACACCCATCAGGCGTTCAAGCATTACCTGACGACGAGGACTCGACAGCAACCATTGCCCAAGGCTGCCGCTGGCGACGGACACGGCCGCCTGGAATAGCAGGCCAAGAAGCGCCAACACCGCACCGAGAGCAACAATTTGCTCGAATATCGGCCCGAAGGCCGGAGACGCGAACTGTGGCAGAAACACACCCGAGAACAGGATGGCCTTCGGGTTCAGAAGATTCGTAAGGAACCCACGGCGGAAATTCTCGAATGGAGAACGCACGGTAGTTTGAGCGCCGGCTTCGAAAGGCTTGGCGCGAAGCGACTTGCAGCCGAGAAACACCAGGTAGGCGGCGCCCCCAAGGCGGATGGCATCGAACGCCAACGGCGACGTGGCGACGATTGCCGCAACACCGACAGCGGCAAGGACGGCATGCCCAAACATGGCCAATGCAATACCAGCAGAGGCCCAGAGGGCCGAACGGCGACCTTGGGTCGCACCGGTAGCCACAACAAATGCGACATCCGTCCCGGGCGTAATGAGCAGCACGAAGGAGGCGGCGAGGAAGACTGGCAGAACAGACGTATCAAATGGCATAGTGCCTCCTTGAAATGGCAAACGTTCCCCGAAACGACCGAGGTAGAGAACTTCGAGACAGAAAATATGGGGACAGGGTAATCGTTCACTCCCCTACGCTGTTGCCGGGATAACAGGGATGGGGGGAAGCGGCAAACCCTTGCGAGCGGCGGCGATGACGGTGCCGAGGTACTGCCAGGCAGAAGCGGCGCGACGGCGACAGGTTTCGATAAGGCTGGCGAGCAGAGCAAAGGCGCGGGAGCCCTGTTCAGGGCGCGTCCCGTGACTGATGTGGCGCGAAATACTCGTTCGATGCCACTATTGCCTGTGCCGTAATCGAGGCCGCACCTCCCCGATCTAGTAGTCGAGGTTTGATCACTGCGGCAACGTCGGCATCTTCGAGGCATCGACTAAATTTTAGGTCCTTACCGATTTGCCTTATCCGCTTTTCTCCTTGTTGAGTAAGCTCAACAGGTAATGCCATTCCCTCTGCCACGTTTGGCGGGAAAGTTAGCCTGATAGAAAAATTGTCGTGGCCAATTGATTTGTTCCCTGAAAGGGTCATCATCTCGGCTAACAAGAAATTGGCCGCGCCACCAGCAAACGTCCACCATCTCCATTCCGGTTGGTTGGCGCCAACAGTCTTTTCAGCAGTGGTCTTGCCAACCTCAAGAAAAGCAAACGAGGATGACAGATTGTCGAGTCGATTTTTCGCACGGTTCGAAAGAACAGCCGGGACTTTGCGATCAATCAATAGCGCCTTAATTTTCTGGCAAAGTTCAAGACGAAGCGCTCGTGACGATCCTAGCCATGAAGCCTTCCCCCTGTTTTCGCTAGGCTCGACATAGACCACGCGCGACCTCCAGTCCGAGGTCACCACTCGCCAATATCTGCCCGCCAGAATCAGCGTCGGCGCCGATTCGTCATTTGTCCGAATGCTCATTGGGTCAACAAAACCCAATTCACGCTGACCATGTAGGACTGTCAGTAGCAACGGAGAATTGAAGGTGGAAACGATGGCCTCAAAGTGGCGACGGCCGAATTCATCTTCACCCACCTCCCCCAAGCCAATCAGCCCACCAATTCCTTCGTCCTCCCAAAGAATGGAACGAGAAAGCATCGTACTGATAATTTGTGAAATCTTGTTCGAGTCGAGATCGAAAAAGATGTCAGTCAATTGCGATTCAAGGCTTGCTCTCTCCAGCCCACGGCTTTGAAGGATCAGCGCAATTCCCTGTTGTGCGACCAAGTGCCATGGCGCTACCGGAGGATTTATCGGTTCGACAAAGTCTTCGCGCCAGAGGCGAACGATTGCACTGGCGATCATGAGCCCCTCGTCGTCCGTCGCAAGGAACAAACAGTTCCGCATTTCTCCCTTGCGCCGGCCTGTTCGCCCCATACGCTGCAGAAACGACGCTACCGAACCAGGTGCATCGATCTGGATGACCCTATCCAGATCACCGACATCTATCCCAAGTTCCAGCGTGGATGTCGCAACGATGACGCAATTCGGCTCTTCGGCAAATGCTTTTTCCGCTTGTCTCCGCTCATCTGCGGATAGCGAGGAATGAGAGACAAACGTCCGGACCCCAAAACCGCGAAGGACTGCCGAGAGTTCTTCCGTCTTCGCCCGGCTATCGCAGAAAACCAGGCGCTTTTCGCCAGCATGCAACTTGAAGATGACTGTCGCCGCATTTTCGAGCGAACCAACAAAGTCGATAGTTAGGTCAGCGTCGATTCCGGAATGGCCCGCTCCAATGACAGTCGTTGGCTGGCCGGGAAGCATCCAGTCGATCAAAAATTTCGGATTTCCAACGGTAGCGGTCAATCCCAGTACCTGGATTCGCCGCCCAGCAAGTCGCTGAACTCGTTGAATCAGGCACCGCACATGCCACCCGCGATCGTCACCGCAGAAGGCGTGCAGCTCATCGACAATAATCAAGCCGACGCCAAGAAGCAGGTTTCGCTTGTCGTCGTTTGCCGAAATCAACATCCCTTCGAGAGACTCGGGTGTCGTCAGCAAAAGGTCCGGAGGATCCTTGATCGCTCTTTTCTTGATCGAGTCACTGATGTCGCCATGCCAGACGCCGACACGTCGTCCTACCAAGCCGAAATAGCAGGAAAGGCGAGGTTCCAGGTTATTCAGGAGCGCGCGAATCGGGCAAACATACAGCACGGACAAGCCGCGCCAGTCTTCCGACAGCATCCGCGAGAGAACAGGAAATATCGCCGCCTCGGTCTTCCCACCGGCAGTGGGGGCCAAAAGGATGCAGTGCTGCCCATCGAGAATAGGGGCTACTGCCGCCTGCTGCGTAGGACGCAGCCCGTTCCACCCCAGCGAATTGACGATGTGATGCTGAACGGCTGGATGCAAGCGATCAAAGGCTGCTTGCTCTTCGCTCATTCCACGTCGAGTTCAATGGCATCAATGCTGGAAAGTCCCGAGGCTGCCGCCTCGGAACGTGTCAATTCGTTGGGCGCAAGCGTCAGCGCGTAGTGCTGGCGGGGATCAAAATCAGCAAACTGGTCTACACGGTCCAGAACATCAGCGACCAGTTTTTTCAGGAAGATCCGTGGCGCGACACCAACCTTTCCACCAAGCTTTCCCGCGACGGCGACGGCCAGGTCATGCACATAACTGTCGTCTACGAGGGACCGAACACGATCCGCATCGACGGCACCCTCGGCAAAAATGTCGCGAACCTTGCAACCAACCTGCGACAGCAATCCAAGGTCAAAGTTGGGTAAGCGGATTTGCACCGCGCGCGGATTATCGAATCGAGCCTCCGTGCTGAAATCAACATGCAGGCGCTGCGCCAGGGGCGCCAGCCGCTGCACCCCTTGCGGACCATCGTAGAACGCAGGCGTGCCGTTGATCATCAGGTACAACCCGGGGAAGCGACCCGCATCAATCTCGTCGAGCCATTGGCGCAGACCATTGAGCCCTTTTTCCCGGGTGTCAGCCCGCATTCGCTGCAAAGTTTCGACCTCGTCGATTACGAGGATCAATCCCTGGTAGCCCGAATCGCGAAGGATTGCCAAGACCCCAGCGATAAAACTTGCAGCACCGAAGTGATCGATATCGCCCTTGAGGCCTGCCGTCCGTTTGATCTGTGCTGCCACGTTCGGTTGTCCGGATACCCAGCTCACCAGGCCTTCGGCCAAGGCCGTTTCCCCGCGCGCCACCGCTTCGCGATACGCGCGCAGGGCTGCCGAAAACGCGGGAGCCACCTTGTTGATACTTGCCAGTCGCTGTTCCATGAGCACGCCGGTAGCGGCCATCAGCCCTTGCGCATCGTTCGGGTCAAGCTGGCCATCGGCAAGTACATCCTGCTCGAGAACGTAAAACCAGCCATCAATGATCCCGCGGAATGCCCCTTCGCCGGCGTCGGCCGTGGCAAGCCGCTCGATCAGGCGACGATAGATCGTTTCCATTCGATGCAGAGGAGTTTCTGTCTCCGAGATCTGCACCTCGCTGCTGGCGAAGCCGGCGGCACGCGCCCGTTCCTGCAACCAGCGACCGAAGAACGTCTTGCCGCTGCCATATTCGCCGCGCAGCGCCTTGAACACAGCGCCCCCCGAACTGACCGACGAGAGTTCGTTGTCGAGCGTCGCCTGAAGGCGGTCAACGCCGACTGCGAAAGCATCCAGGCCATTCCGCGGCACCGTACCCCGACGCAAGGCATCGATGATCTCCGAGCGACGGGCTGGACTGATCATTGTGCTCTCCCGGTGCGCCCACCAAACTGCGTCTCAAGGAGCGCTCGATTCAGCCCGACCGTCCCCTCCGCTTCATCGAGGCTAAGCACAGGAGCCTGGTCTACGTTCAACAGGCGACGCGCTGCACTGACGAAGCCGGAAACCCGCAGCAAAGGCATGCCCAAGCGTGCAGCCAGGGCTTGCTTGGACACTTTTCCGCCTCGCTCCGACAAGGCTTCCAGCAGCGCCCGGATCTCTTCATCCGTCACACCAGCACGAGCCACCCACTGTTTCTGCGACAGGAATGCCGTCGATTCAAGCAATGCAGCAATCCAGTCCTGCTCGACTGCCGTGGCCTGAACCACCCCAAGCGCTGGCAGTTCGAACAAGGACTGCTGTCCCGCGGCTATTGGTGTTGGCGGCCTGCTTTTCCTGCTGAGCGCTTTGGCCTGAGCCTGAGAGCCGGGGGACGCGGGGCTTGTCTCGGCAGCAAGCTCCCACCAGGCGGGTGCGGCGCTGGGTGCATGGCGCAAACCCTCTGGCAGCACACTGCCAGTAGTCAGAAGCGTGATCGGGACCAGCATTTCCTGGAGACTGATGCCGCCGTGGTAGCCGTTCTTCCGCGAGCCATACCGCAGGGTTTCGCTCCACGGAACGAAGATCTGCCGTTGCCCATGCGGTGTCATCACCCGCCCGCCGGAGAGCATGATCTCTTCGGCAGAGACAGGAGCGCCGGCAACAGTTCGCCAGCGATCACCCGTTGCGGGATCTGAATAGCTCGCAACTGCCTTGTCCTGCGCCGGATTCGCAAGGGCATGTGTGGCCTCGTCGATCACATGACCATGATCGGCAGTGATCAGAACCAGGCGCCCGGCGTTGCGTGCCTCGTAGAGAAGTGGCTTGATCAGGCGCAGGTCATCCAGCGCCCAGCGGTGGTTCAGTTGAGCCGAGCCCGACAAGTGATCATCGACACCGTTGAAGACAACGGCCACAAGCTTTCGCTCTCGGCTGCCGATGGCATCGCGCACCACCTCGGACAGGGCGACGCCATCGCTGGCCGATGTCAGGTCACCTTTATGGAACAAGACCGGTCTTGCACCAGGCCGGTTCGATGGTACGAGGGGGATGAGTGCGGGATGCTGGGCAAAGCCGGTCTTCTCGTTGGCTGCCTGACCTTGCAGCAGTTTTCCGCAAAACAGACTGGTGCGGGAGATCTCGGTGATCGATGGAATGGTCGCCAAGCCAACCGATGCCTTTTCCTGCGCACTCGGCAAAACTTCATTCCAGCCTTGTCGCTGTGCATCCTCAAGCAATTCCCGATAAATCGGAAACGACAGGCCATCGACGACCAGCAGCAGCACCGGCGCCAGCGTTGCCACGGGAGCGAGCACGTCGGCGATGATCTGCTCTACCGGGACGACATGGTCGAGCTTTGGGCATCCCCCCTGATTCCAGGCGGACAGAGCCAGCGCGAACTGCCTGTTTGACGACTCGCGTCTCGCCCGGGCCGCTTCGCGCAAAGCACTGTAGGCACGAGTCACGACCGCCAGGTCATCGCTTCCCATCAAGGCAAGGCGTGCCCAGTCGGCAAATGCGCCTTCGTCGGCATAGGACTTCGCCAACGAATCCAGCCCGATGTGTTGGCCAGGCTCAGCGTTCGACAGCCAGCGGACCAGCCGCATGGCCATCTCGACACGGCGCACCCCGTGTGCCTGATGAACCGCGAGGCGATGCTCTTTGACGGAGCCTCCCACGACCAGCACCGCAGCCGTGGCAGCCGAGCGAGCAGCCGGCTTCTTCTCGGACCCTGTTGCGAGAAATTCTGTAATTGCGTTGGCGAAAATGCTCAGGCGTGCGCTGAACCCTGAAGACAAGTCGCTGGATCTTTCGGCGAACGCCATCAGGTGAAGGGATGCAACAAGCTGGTCTGCCACATCGAGGACGGGCATCAAAGTCGAAGCATCCATGGCTTTTGTGACCTGAACGGCCGCCGCATGCAAACGCAGTCCCTCACGCTGCGGAATTGGCGTCCCGCCGGTGTAGCGCTCCAGCCGCACGGCCGCGGCCAGCAATTCCGGTGCAAGCGGCGTGTCGTCAGGCCGCTTGAGGACCATGCCGCATACCAGGGCGATCGGCAGCAACTCGCCGCCGTAGCCCGCCTCCAGCACCTGCGCGACCAACCGTCCACAGGAACCGAGAATCTCGATCAACCATTCACCGACCTGTTGGCGTGCCTTCTCATGAAGATCGCCGTAGCGACGTGTTGCCTCGGGTGAGAGGGTCCAGCGCAACACCGAAGCGAGGTCGGGACGCCCCGCATGTTCGGTGGTCATCCCAAGGACGCAGCGCAAGACCTGCGACCAGGCCGCGTCAACATCGAGAACGCCGCCGGCGACTGGTGGATAGCCGCCTGCCGGCAGATTCTCCAACAGTGCCTCGGCAACCCAGGACCAGCGAGCAAGCCGCGAATCGATTGCCTTGGCCTGAAACGCATGGCGCAACATATCCCACGCTTCAACCGAAAAAACCTTGCCACGCGAAAACCGTGCAAGCACGTCGGCGCCCAGCACATGATCGGACAGAGGCGTCAATACCACCAGACCAGGCAATTTCCCTGGCGATTCGCTGGATACCTGGCCTGCATCGGCCATCGCCCCGTCAGCAAGCGCCAGCAGTCGTTCCCGAACCGCAATCGGCGACGGACACCAGGCCACTGAAAACTCCCGATCGCCAACCGCCAACGTCGATGGCCAGTCTTCGTTGTGCTGCGCACGAATGGCGATCACCGCTGCTGTTCTATCGTGGCGCAGAACCGCATCGACCTGGGCGACGATCTGGCGGGCCGACGGGTTGAGCAATACATTCACCTGCTTAGCCCTTCTTCGTGATTTTCCACGAGATGCTCAGTCGGTAGTCGGCATCCTTCACAAGTTCCGCACGAATTTCATCAAGAGAGTTGATCGCATCGGATACGGCCAGGTCCTTCTTGACCTCTTCGCGAATGACTCGAGTCCCTGGTTTTGGTGGCTCAGGCTCTGGCCTCGGCGGCGCGTCAGTCAGCAGCTTCAAAGCCTTGTTCTTTTGCTCGGCCAGGGCCGCCTTCAGGCCAATTGCATGCTCGTCACTCGCCAGTATCTCCGCCAGCCGTTCCCGCATCGATTGGGCGGCAACCCGGCGGTGATCCACGAGCGCGATCACGGCGGTGAAGAGTTCCCAGTCTGTCGTCTTCAAAGCCTCGTCAAGCGCTTTCGCCTTGCCTATGGTCTGCCCGTAAGCTGCCTCTGTCGTCGCCATTGCCGCGCCCGCAAGGGTGCTGATCACGTCGGCATTGGCGGATGTCATGCCGAGGAGCAGAGCCGCAGCACCCTCGGCTGTCCTGAGCCGATCGGAATCCCGTCCGGCATTGCCAAGACTCCGCCACTTCACGGCCAGTGCCTTGGCGTAATCCTGCAGCGGAGCAAGCCTGGCGCTTGCTTCGGTGGTCAACTGATCCTTCAGTCGGGCCACATTGCCCGCATTCAACGATTCCGCCACCGTCAGTCCGAAGAACAGGCCAGCGCGCCGGATCGCCACTTTCCAATCGTCTTCACCGGGCAGTGCCTGCTCGCGCAACTCAAGCTCGTTCGGTGTGTTTTCAAGCGTCGGCGGATAGGGGCCGTTGTTCAGGAAGAAAGAACGATTGGTCATCGCTGCGAACGCGTGGATGATCAAATTCTGGACTTCCGGCAGCAAGCCCATCGGGCTCGGATCGTCGATCCATTTGCGCATTCGGGCGACCGTGATCGGCGCGCCGGGGTCACCATCCGCAGCCTGTCTTTGCAGGAAATGAGTGCGCCAGTGATTCTCCAGCGCGAGATGGGTCGCACCCATGTTGCCCAGGCGCAGGGGATTGACCACTGCAAGCGTCAATTGCCGCAGCGCGCGATCGGCCACATGCACGCGCTGGTCTTTGTCCTCAAGCGCCCGAACCAGCTCCGCCTCGACCTTCTTGAGCACGGCGATCCTGATCTCGGTCTCGAACTGCGGGTGTGCCGGATACCTGTGGGTGAACAACTGGTCCAGCAGGTTGATGAATCCCTCGCGCAGATTGGCGCCCACCGGCGCCTGCGGCTGGAATGTCCGGTCGAGCGTGCGGAACTGGTCGGCCACTCCGAGCTTCTGGTCGACGGCTTCGCGCGGATCCTGGGCGATTCCGTAGGCGACCTCGAGGTATTGCTTGAGGCGCTGCTGCAGTTGATCGCGCTGATTCTTGGCCAGGGAACGTGCCTGTGCCCGGTCCACTTGCGCCAGATGCGCGGCGTAGTCGTTGAAACGCTCGCCCGTCAGGATGTAGTCGAGCACCACCAGGCGCCCAAGATCCTTCAGGGCCTTTTCCGAAAGGAAGGCTGGCAGCCAGACCAGCGTCTGCGAGCCTTCGCCGGTGTAGCGGTCCAGGCGGGCAAGATCATCGGCCGGGGTGCGGTTGGGTTCGTCGAAAGGGAAGTCGAGAATGACCGTCCACGCCCCTTCACGCCCGCGTAGCCGATCATCGGCCAGTTCGCGCACGTTCTCATACAGTACCTCGACCTCGCGCAGGGTGCCGCGCCACCAGAACGAGAAACGGGTAAACAGCTCGTTGCTATCCGGAATGCCGAGTTCGCCGAACAGCATCTCGCGAATCTTGCGCCGGCGGTTGCCAGTGTTGTCGTGCCCCTCGGCGCCTTTGACGATCGGCTCGATATCGACCCCGGTGACCTGAATCGAGATTACCGGATTCTGCTCGTCGGTGATCTTGAGTTCGCCGACTTCGCCCGCCCAGTCACGACACCTCTTCAATACGTCCTGCGCCTCGCGGCCAGGAATCGGCGACTTCACCGAGCCATGATTCAAGGCGGCAAGTCGCTGCGCCGTCAGGGCCTTCAACGACTCGACCTCGGGCACCAGGGCCGCCAGCAGCAGCGTTTTCAGGATGCGGGCGTCGTTACGGAAATTCCGTGCCCGCACAGGGTCGACCGCAGCATGGGCCTGCGGGTTGCGCAGATCCTGCCAGACGACCCCATGTGTCCGTTCGAGCAGCGGCACCAGCTTCTGGCTGAAGAGGCGCTTGGCATTGTCGAAATGCAGACGCATGGCGTCCGAGAAGGGCTCGTCACCATCGACGATCACGTCCCACAGGTCACCTACCGGGATGATCTGGCCCAGTTCAAGGTCGTCGCGGCGGTCAACCAGCAGTTGCAGCATCAGCTTCAAGGCTGTGCGCTCACGTTGCAGCACACTCGACACCGCCACCAGGGTCTGCACCAGAGCCGGGCTGAACGGGTAGACCAGTCGGAACATCTCGCGGTCGGCGTTCGATGTCAGCAGCGTGTCGGTCACCGTCCTCGACCTGTTGGCGAAATCCTCGAAAGCCGCGTCCAGCACCTGACGGGCTGATTCGGTCGCCGGCTTGAGAACGCGGGCCTGGGCAATGACCGGCAAGTTGCGGTCCTCCAGGATGATCTTGTGAAAGCGCGCCTCCCAGTACTTGAGCACGTCGGCAAACTGCATCTGCATCGCGCCGGCCATGTTGTCGCCGACCAGTTCGCGCAGGTCGCGCTGACGCGCCACGAAGCTGATCAAGGGCACCGGACGATCGGCATTGGCTGCCTCGACCAGTTTCGAGAGCTTTGACCCTTCGCTGCTGACAAACGCGACGTCCGCTGCCCGACTCGCCAGCCAGAGAATCAGCTCGTCGAGGAAGAGGATTACACCGTCGTAGCCGAGTTCGCTCGCGTGGCGGGAAAGGATGGCGAGTCCATCGTCGAGGCTGACAAACGCCTCGCCCTGGCCACCGCCACTACTGCTGGCCACCGAGGCGTAGGCGCTAAAAAAACACGAAATCAGGTCACCGACCAGACGGCTACGCTCGTCACCCCGAGGTGATTCCAGCATCGCCGCTTCGAAGCTGCCGGCATCCCAACCGCCGGAAAGCTCGCCCCAGCCGTCGGCACTGCCGGCGTGTTCGTTCAGTTTGCCAAAGAAGGCGTCATCGCCCATGCGCGCCCGCAGTTGCTGGGCATCGCGAAACAGCCCCTCGGCCAGGTAGAAGCCGGGCACTGGCGCATCGGGGTGGATGCTGCGCACATGGTCGGCGTAGCCGCCGAGAATGGCCGACTCCATGTTGCGGGCACCGATCATGTGATAGGGAACCAGCAGGAACTTCTTGCCCTCGGTCCAGGCGTTGCTCCTGGTCACGACGCTGGCCAGTTCCTTGATCGAGCGGGCGCGAACATTTCCGGCCAGAAGCAGGTTCAGCACCGCCATGAAATGGCTCTTGCCTGAACCGAAACTGCCATGCAGGTAGGCTGCCTTGCTTTGGCGCGTCGCCAGTGCCGACTGGATGAAGGCCAGGGCATTGTCGAAAGCCTGTGCCAACTGCGGCGTGACCACGTAATTGCCGAGTGTTTCGTCCGCGGCCCGGACGCCATCGGACAGTTTGAGGACAAAGTCCCCTTGATGGACCCGCTCGGGGATCGGTATCAGTTCACGAATCAGCGTCATGTCGAATCCAGTCCAACAGCCAAGGCAAAGTCACGCACGCTGACGATCTTGACCTGCGGAATCAGACGGCGCGCTTCGCTAAAGTCGCTATCGCCGGTAATCAGGTAATCGACAAGCACCTTCATCGTGCGGCCCGGGTCGCATCGGTTTCCGCCGCAATATCGGCATCACGGATCGTCGCGGCCTGTGGCAGGCTTTGAACCATCTGCATCAACCGGCTCCATTCCTGCTCACGCTCTGCGGAATTCCGCTCCGACCCGACAACCAGCACCTCGACCAGCGAACCGGGAGCAAAGGGCAAGTGGCTGAGGGCCAGATCCCCGCTTGGCTGTACCCGTGCATAGGTTTTATAAGCTTGCATGTGCTACTCCTTTTCTTGTCGAACAGAGGCGCTGCTCAATCCAGTCTCTGGGCATTTCTCCAACAATCTGTTGGAGAATTAGCGCATCCCGACAAATCACAAAGAACTGACGCATCGAACACAGGTTCTGCGGCGAAAACCCGCTCATCCCGGGAAATGCCGAGCGCAGGTCCGCCCGCCTTGCTTGACGAAGAAACTTTCAATGTCATACAAGTCCTGGCGCGTATTGCCGCAAGGTTTGCTCGGCTACAGGGCCGAAGAACTGGCGCGTCAGACTAAAAAAAGAGTTAAGTGCCGGGAGATAATGGGGAGCTGTATGGCGACCATGAGGAGTCATTTCTCCCTGACACAAGTGCTCAATACTCCATCCCTTATCCAAATGTTGCGCCAAAAGCGCATCCAGCTCGTCCCAAAGATTTCGGCGCAAGGTGACGAGATAGGGGCTATTCAGGTTCAACAGCCGAATTGTGTATTCGGCCCTGGCTTGATCTGCCAGGCTGCGATTCAGATTCGGCCCCATTTCGCCATTGGACAGATAAGCGAAATAGGAAGCGCACTGCGGGTCACGGATCGAAACGAACTGCACCGTATCAACTTGATTCTGCTTTTCTCGAGCATGGCCACCAAAATTCACTTCAACCTTGCCTGGGATGGCAGCGCGGTACGAAGCCAGCTTGGGCAAGCCCTCGTCACTACTCAAGGCACTTGCAGCAAGGTTGGACCAATCAAAGGTTCGTTGCGGATTCTGGCTCTTATTTTCAATATGTTCGATGTGATAACCCAGCCCGTACAAATCCGCACGCAACTCGCTGTAACAACAAAGCATGTACTGATCTTGCAGAAGGCGATCGATGACTGCTTGCTTGCTCGGTGCAAACTCATGCCAGCGACGCGTTACTTCATCTGATGATTCTGGGGGCGTTTGATTTGCCTGTGAAAGTGCTACGGGCCCGGCGCCTGTCGGTGCAACATGCCTCATCCCTCACCGTCCCTTTGCACCAGGAAAGTCTGGCGGCTGACGCTCCGCTGTAAGCGCAGCATTTGAGGATGTCCGGGCCCCAAGGCTTGTCCAAGCCGGCGAAACAAATCTTTGGCTTCGTCTGACTCGTAACGCCCCTGATCGACAAGATTCGTCAGGCGATCAAGGTCACTTTTTTCATCCACTGGGGGCTGGGGGTTAACCAGCATCACACTCTGCAGAACATCGCCGCTGGGCTGGCCGTAGGGGTTTGCCAGTGGTTCGGTCGCCACGGTCCTGCCGTCCGTGTCTGTACTGAATACGCGGATATTTTCTCGCCTGACCGTGCTGATAACCTGCGGGCTGTGGGTGGTCACAATGAATTGCGTCGACGGAAAAGCACGCATCAAATCATCTAACACGCGTTGCTGCCACGAGGGGTGAAGATGTAGGTCGATTTCATCCACCAGCATGATGGCGGGGGCGATCAGCGGTGCGGAAAGGGGGAGATCTTCAGCTACTTCATCGGGTCTGCGCAAGGTATGAAGTTCTTCGAGAGCGATGGCAATCGAATTCTGGTCGCCATAATTCATGTGACCGTTGGCCAAAACCAGCCTGCGCGCGAAATCAACGCCAAGTGCCAACATACTTTGATACCCCTGACTCAGTTGAGTCACCAGCAAGGGGGCGCCGCCGTCAGATGGTTCCACGACAAATTTGTGGTCCCGATTGAAACAGGGATTCTGGTAACTTCCATCGAGTAATGTCTTGATGGTTTCTCTAACGGCATCAAGCGCCTGAGAAGGAGCGTAATCATCGCTTGCAACACCTTTGTTGGCGCGTAACTCGGAGGCTTCTTCTCGGTCGAACCATTTCAGCAGTTCCTTGAAATCACTCAAGGAATCGAGCGCACCGATCAGCGCGGAGGTTGGATAGGCATAATTTTCCTTGCTTTCGCGCAAGCGTTCCGGCACCTCGATATAGCCTCGCCGCGCGCCAAAATAGGCAAACACAGGCGTCAGTGCAGGCGCCGAAGATTTGTAGCTTTCCGAGATGGTCTGCAGGCGACTCTTGAGTTCAGTCAGGCCGTGTTTGGTTTTCGGTTCCTGTCCTTTGGTACCAGAAGGCCGCCAATAGTCCCATTTCAGACCGTCAACGGTTTCCGCGACAACCTGCGCGAAGTCAGCCAATTTCCAGCGCTCCTTGCCCGAGCGGACTGTCGCCGGTTCAACGCGGAAATCCGCATCCGCAATACCCCGACCGGTGAGCCGCTGGTTTGCCGACGAAAGATAGTTCAGTACAGGCGTCAATGCGGTGGCGATGCCATCAAGGACGGCGGTCTTGCCGGCCCCGTTTTCGCCGACGAACACGCTCAGTCTTGGGTGGAGCGTTACCTCGAAGGACTCGAAGCAGCGGAAATTATTCAAGGTGATTTTCTTAAGGCGCATGGCACAAGACTCCTTTGCCGCTGCCTCTTGCAGGATCATTCATGGTCATCCTCCTCAAATCGCCGGCCGTCGACCGCGACGAACGGTAGTCGCCGGCGGCCGCCAGCCCACTACGGCCTCGCGGGTCAAGCCGAGGTCGCGGGCTTCTTCATCGACGAAGCCATCCAGATAGTCGCCCATGCGGGTGCCGTGTTCGGCATCGGGGTCGTTGTGCCACTGTTTGATCCAGGGCGCCAGTTCGGCGATGCCGGCCAGCAAGGGCTTCAGCCGCTCGGCATGCCAGCCCTCGTTGTCCTTCATGTCGAGATAGCAGGTGGCGATGGCGGTGCCGAGTTGCAGCGGGTTGAGGCCGGCCCAGGCGATCAGCAGGCTGCCGTCGGCGTCGCGGCTGCAGTGCGGGAAGCTGACGAAACGTTCCTTCGGTACATCGAGCCCGCCGCGCAGGCGCCAGTAGTCGGTCTTCTGGAAATCGCTCGACTTGTACTTGGGCGGCACCGGAATGTCGCCGATCTCGGCGGTCTTGCGCCGCCGGCGTTCCGATTCGTCGCTTGTCTCGGCGTCGACCGCATCTTCCCGGCGCTGCAAGTCCCAGGTGCGCTCCCATTCGGCGCGCTTGCGCAGGCCGGCTTCGCTGTAGCGCAGAACGGGCAGCACGGGCACTGCTTCGCCGGCCACGAGGTTTGCCACCAGTAGCGCCACGTCAAAATCGGAGCGGCCGGCATACAGTTCGGCAACCTGCATGAAATCGGTGTCGGACCGTAACGGATCGGCCAGCTTGTTGGTGCTGGTCAGGCTCGGGGTGTCGGCCGCAGCGTCTTTCAGAGACGATTCCAGGCGGTCGAGCAGCCAGCCCTTGAGGGCGGTCTGCTCCTGTTCTGCCCACGCGGTCGACGCCCAGCGGCGCTTGTACTCGGGGCGTTCGATCAGGCCGATGACTTTGTCGGATTCTATCAGCGCGATGCGGGCTTCGACGATGCAGCGGTAATCGGCCGGCCAGTGGGCGGGCAGTTCGGTGATCGGTGTTGAGCCATGGCGGGCAAACCAGGTGGTTTCGGCTTGGCCGGCGGCGATGCGCCGGGCGAGGACGATTTCAAAGGCGCGCTCGCCGAGGGCAATGTCTGGCGGCTGCGGGTGGGTGAGTTCGGTCTGCGTCAGGCTGTAAAGTTGATAGCAGCGCCAGTCCAGTTCTTCCTGGGTCGCGATCATTTGCCGTCGCAGAGAAACGCTCTCGCATCTTGCGGCGACAAGTGCCGCTCTCGTCCGTGTGGCGGAAACAATGGCAGCGGGGCTATTGTCATCCAAATGCTGAGAGAGATCATCGAGTCGACGAGTAAGGTCATAACAATCTAGCGTTACGAGAGGGAGTTTAGCTGCTATCCCCGCACCGATCTCATAGAAATCCTCGAAAGGGTCAGTTCTTTGTCGTGCCCCCTTGCCATCGACGGTACTTCCTCGGTTTTGAGCGACTTGCTTCAACCAAAAACATGCTACCGACGAATTGAGTAAACCAAGCAAGCCCAGATGCTCCCCCTCGCTCGCCGCCGCCCGCAGCTTGATAACTGGCGCTGTTCTATTGAAAACCCTGCCACCTCGGTCAAGAACAAAATGGTTGTGAGTTGCGTAGAAGGCGAAGGTGATGGTGAGTGGAGTATTGAATTTTTCCGCTGAGATATGGCCATAGGCAAACCATTCGTAACCACGCTGCAATTGTGTTTTCTTGAACCATATTCGGTTGGACAAACCAGTCTTCAACGGCCAAAGCCAACGATAAATCTCCGGCGCAAGAGATGCTTGGAATGATTTGTCCACATGGGGAAACACGGCAACCGAATGCGTGTTGAAGAACCAGTCTCGAACAATGTCACCCACGACGAATCCACGAACGAATTCCTTTGGAAAAGATCTGCGGCCTACAAGATCGCTTGGAATCTGATAGGCGTCGTCTTCGAGCGTAACAACACCCACACCAACATTCGCAACATCGCCCAAAGTGCGTTCACTACCCGACTCAAGCATCTCCTTCAAATCCGCCGCGCCACCGCCGCCGATGCTCCACGGATGCTTTGCAAAGGTCGAACGTGGGGTATCGGCCACCGACACAAATGCCGATTCACTGCCGGCGACATCGACCTGCTCGACGATCGCCCGCCAGACCAGTCCCAGCGCCGGGTCGTCCGGGGTCGAGGGTTCGCCCTTGATGCCCATGACGGTGCGCACCACCGACGTCAGCGGCGCCCGGTTGCGACCGAAGAGGATGACCGTTGGCGTGCCGTGGCCGGGAATGTAGGCGCCCGAGGTGTCGATGACGTGGCTGAGGTCGATGCGCGGCAGGAAGTCCTCGATCAGCTTCTTGCCGAACTCGCGCTTCATGAAGCTGTTGGTAGTGATCAGGCCGACGTAGCCGGCCGGCTCGCGCTCGCTACCGGGAATGGCGAGTTCTAAGAAGCGCTCGGTGAAGGGCACGCCAAGCGAATACTTCATGTGGCAGGTGAGGTAGCGCGCCCGGTAAGCAGCATTCAGCGCCGCGTCCTTGACGGTGATGTAGGGCGGATTGCCAACGACGGCGTGGTAACGCTGGCCGAGGATGCGGTTGAGATCAGGCAGGTCTTCGCTGGCGAAGGCGTGGGCGAGCGCGCCACGGCCGAGGTTTTCGGCCTCGCCGCCGAGTGCGAGTTGGCCGTGGCCAAGGCGCGGGCCATGCAGCAGACTGTCGCCGGCGGCGAGGTTGAACCTGAAGTTCGGCGCTTCGGCGAGACTGGTTTCAGCGCAGGCCTTGAGCGCGGCAATCAACAGACGGAAGCGGGCGATGGCGACGGCAAACGGGTTGAGGTCGACGCCGTAAATGCCGTTCAGCGCCTGCTGCACGGCATCGCGCGCGTTGCGGCCGGGTTCGTTCTTCTGCCAGCATTCGAGCAGGCGGGCGAAACCGCCGAGCAGGAAGTGCCCGGAACCGCAGGTCGGGTCGATCAGCCGCACTTCGCGGTAACCGAACTCGGCGATGGCCGGGTTCAGCGTGCGGTCGAGGATGAATTCCTCGACGAATTCCGGCGTTTGCAGCAGCGCAAACTTCTTCTGCGCCGCTTCGGAAAGATCCTGGTAGAGGTCGCCGAGAAAGCGCGTGCTCCACTCGGGGTCGCTGAAGTCATGGAGCAGCGTGCCGGTGTCCGGGTCGATCTTCTGCCAGAAGCCAACGATGGCCATCGCGCCGTCGCCGGAGACGGCCAGGCGGAACAGCGGATTGTGCCGCTCGTCGAACAGCGGCCCCAGGCCGGGCAGCCGGCCGACGTCGCGGTAGGCGGCGAGCAGGTATTCGAGGTCGCTGTCGCCCGGATGGGCGCGGAAGTAGCTTTCGTGCCGGTCCTGCGCCAGCGCCCGCTGGGCCGGGCTGGCGGCACTCAACCAGGGGCGATCGATCAGGCTGTTGTCTTCCAGGAAACGGATGAACACGCCCATCAGCAACCAATGCACGGCGGCCTGGGTGATGGCTTCTTCCTTGAAGTCGTGCAGCGTCGCAGCCATTCGCCCGGCGTTGCGGGCGGCCTGCCATTCGTTGTCCAACGAGGCATCGAGGTCCGGCGTCGCGGCCAGCCGCTCGCGGAGGTCGGATTCGATCGTCGTGGTCAGGCGCTTGAGGTCGCGCAGGAGGGCGGCGGCGTTGATCACGAGGGGATTCCTTCATGGTTCGGCGCTTCCTGCCGTTCCCGGCTTTGCCCGGGAACGGCAGGAAGCTCGATGATGGGTCGTTGATTCGTCATTCAGGCAGCGGTGCGAGAAGAATGGCCTGGCCATCGGTCTGGAACCCTTGCCCACTGGGCCTGCGTAATCACGGGAATCGGTACGCCATCCAGCGTTGGCATGCCCTGGCCAGCCATTGGCGCCAGCATCCAGACCGACAAAATCCCGTCGGCCCTGCCGGCCATGCTTTGCAGGTCGCTGATCAGGTCCAGCAAATCCAGCCTTGCCAGCAGGCCAGGATCGAGAAGCAGCAGCGATTTGCCCTGAGCGGTGAGCTTTCCTCTGATACGCGCCCTGGCGAAAGAGGCAAGGCGGATGAGGTTGCTCCAGTCGCGCGAGCCCGGTCCGCCGATGTCGGCTTCGAGGACCTTGCTCCAGCCGACCTTGCGCTGCAGTGCTTCTTCCTTGAGTGATTCGAGCACGATGCGGTCGAGGCTGATCGGCAGGAAGTCGGCGCCGGCAATGGTGCGCCGCAGTGCCGCCTCGGCGTGGCGCGCCAGCCGCGGTGCGGCGGTCAACACCAGAAATCCCCCCGATTTGATGGCGTGCTTGAGCCTGTCGTCGAACTGGCGTGCGGCGAGGACTTCTTCGCTTTGGTCGTCGTCGGCCACCGTGTCGGGACGGTGCAGGAAGGTGGTCGTTCCCGCCGAAGGGCCAAAGCCTCTGTGCGCGGAGTAGTAGCCGGGACCGTCTTCGCCGTCATGGCGCCAGACGAGATCGGAACCTGCTGCGCCGAGCAGGCTGTCCAGCGACGGCCGGCCGGGCAGGGGCTCCGCATCGGGGTAGCGCCCCATGATGCGTTCGCGTACCTGGCTCTCGGTGAGGACACGCGGGCCGATCAGGGAGCCCATGGCGATCCGGATGGCGCGCTGGGCAGCCATCGCCAGGGGATAGAGTTCCAGACGACTGGAAACTGCCGCGCGCTGGCTGCAACCTGCCGCAAGCTTCACCAGCCGCTGCGTGGACACGGCGGCAACGGTGTGGGGACGATCCACCGCTTCGAGCCTTTCAATCACCTGTTGCGGTGTCGGCAGGCTTTCGCCAGCCGATGTTTCTTCATCGGCGGCGATGACGCTGTCGGCGGCGGCGCCGAGTCGGAGTGCGTAGTCGGCATGGTCGACACTGGCCGCGACCAGCGGTACGGCGCCCTTTGCAGCGCCGGGGAATACCTGGTAGCGCGGTTGCGCGAGGTCGGCTTCGGTTTCGCTGACGGCGCGCAGCACGGCAGCAGCGAGCCGCAGGCGATTGGCGTCGTCCTGCTCTATCGAGCCATGGCTCGCCAGCAGCGAGCTGGCTGCTTCGGTGACGGCCATGACGCCGCCACTGGCGCTGAGCGTGATGGCCAGTTCCTCGCGCACTTCGCTGATGGCGATTGACCTGATCCAGCGCGCGCGCGAGGCGACGATCGCATGGGTCAAGGCCGGCCGGGCAATTCCCGCTGCCTGCGCTGCGTCCCCAAGAGTGGGCCAGAGTGTGGCGTTTCGTTCATTCTCGGTGCCCGTTTCGGCTGTCTCCAGGCCCAGGTAGATCGCCAGCGCATCGTCATCCGGGCGCTCGTCGGCTGCGGCGCGCTTCGGGAAGAGGTGGTTGGCGAGTTCGTCGAGGCTGCGAATGCCGCTCTTGCCGGCATCGGTATCGAGAACAGTGGGCGTGCCGGCAACGAGATCGGGACGAATCTGGGCGAGGCGCTTGGCGGTGCCCCGAATTTCCTTGCGCACCTTGTCGCCAACGCTCTTGAGGTAGCGGAAACGGACGCGGTCGACGGCGAGCAGTTCGCGAACGCTGTGGATCCCCATGCGGTCGAGAACGTTCTGCGCTTCAACGCTGTAGTCGAGCTCACCAATGGCCGTTTCCCGCGTCGCACGAAGAGCGATGACCTCGAAGGGATCGGCTGCGGTTTGCGTGTCGGCCTGGTCGAAAATCTTTCGCCAGTCACGCAGCATGTCTTCTGCGTTGTCGAAACGCTCGCGGAAATCACGACGCAGAGCTTTGCCAAAGAAGGCGGCCGAGGCTTCCCGCAGGTTGGGGTCGAAGAGGGTGACATCGAGCGTGACTTCGGGCTCGATCACGGCCGGGTCGGAGACGCCGTCGCCCCAGCCCGGCAGTGTGCCGGTGAGCATCTCGTAGAGCGTCATGGCTGCGGCAAAGCGCTCGGCGTAAATGTCCCAGCGTGGCGGCTTGCGCAGGCTGAGGAAGGGATCGAGGTAGGGGCGCGTGCCGGCCTGGATGTTGTCGACGGAAGCTTTCGACAGGGAGAAGTCGAACAGTACCAGTTGCAGGCGACCGCTATGCGACGACGGGCAAAGTCCGATGTTGTCGGGCTTGATGTCGCGGTGATAGATGCCTTCGTTTTCCAGATAGACGACTGTCTGCAGCAGTTCCTCGCCGAAACGCCGGACGAGATCCAGCGAGGGGCGGTTGTTGCGCAGGAGATGAGCCAGCGTGTCCTTGCCGGCACTGCTCATCAGCAGCGCCGTGCGGCCGGCAACGGTCAGCGTTTCGCGCCACTCGACAATATTGGCGTGGCGCAGCTTGCGCAGCGCTTCCCCTTCGGCAAGCAGGCGCCTGTTGTGGCTGGCGTCGAGGGCAACCTTGAGGACCAGCTCTTCGGCGTTGCCGCGGCGAGTGACCAGCAGCACATCGGATGACGAGCCCTTGCCGAGACGACGGACGACGGTGAAACCGCCATCGATGGGGTCGCCTGACTTGGCGGAAGCTGGATCGACTGTGGCCAACTCGGCCGGCGCAGTCAGTTCATCCTCGACAAGTTCGAGGTATTCAAGAAAATCCGTCACCGAGCCGAGGCGGGCAGAAACGTCCGGGCAGGTCGAGAACTGGATCAGGTCCTGCAGCGCCCGGCCGGCGCCATCCAGCACATCGGAGATGCGCAATCCGTTGCCGGCCCGGAGTTTCTGTTGCAGCTCGGAGGCGCTGGTTGCCGGCGGCGCGCCGGTGAACACCTGCCAGGCGATGGCGCCGAGCGAGAAGACGTCGAGGTGGGGTCCAGTTGGCGCGCCATCCCAGAGGGCTTCCGGTGCGAGAAATACTCTCGCCGGATCTTCCAGGTAATTTTCAACGTGCCGGGTTCCGACGGTACGCGCCAATGTTCCAGCCGATGCGCCAAGAGCCGTCAGATTCGACTGCTCCGTCCCTTGCCCACCGCGCGCGGCGAGCTGCCAGTTCATGATGGCGAGCTTGAGTGGGGCGCCATCCTGGTTCTGGACGAGGATGCTTTGTGGTGATAGTGCCCGGTGAATCAGCTTCTTCTGGTGGGCATACTTGAGGGTTTCCGCCAGTTGCCGAAGGATGGACAGCCGCTGGTCGGCGTTGAGCTGATTGCCTTGCTCGCGCAGCAGGAAATCGAGTCGTCGGCCCTGCGGGTTGTAGTCGAAAAGCAGGGCCGGGCCGAGTTCGCTTTCCTTGAAATCGCGCACCTTGAGGATGCCGGGATGATCCACGCCCTCGAGAATCTGGAACTCGCGCGTCGCCTGCCGCACCAGCGATTGCCGGGCGTCAACGGTCGACGCCAGGGCGTAGCCATAAATCCTGACGCGACGGCGGACACCGGCCGAAACGTGCTCTCCCGCCCAGTCCTGATAATTCTCGCCCTCCTGAATGAGGGCGCCCAACTGATAGTCAGCGATGCGCCGGTGTTTGTTGGATGGGCGCACGCCGGCTTCGACAACGGCGCGGCAAACCACACGCCCCAGTTCGTGACCGAGCAGCGGTCCAGTGGGTGGGTAATTCCCGGTGCCCTCCAGGCGGGCGATGATCCCGTCGTCGTTGCTGGTGTCGGGACGACCCTTGAGAAAGGCGCCGGAGCGCCCGTTACCTGACAGCCTGAAAGCGTCAGCGTTGATCGCCGAGAGAAAGATCAGTGGCTCGATGAACGGCACCCGGGACCTCGCCTTGATCACCGACGATTGCCGACGCAACAGCGTCGCCAGTCGCTTGGCCTTGCGGTTCGCAAGAATCAAGGGGTTGTCGTAGGCGTAGTCACGCCCGTCAGTACGCCACGTCCAGGTATGCGCATCACCGGTGAGAACGCCGGGGCGACTCTTGACCTCGACCAGGAAGATGCCCACGGGCGAGAGCACCAAGGCATCCACCTCATTGACCTTGCCTTCGTCGTCGATGAATTCAAAGTTCGACCAGACGTGCCAGGGATCGCGATCCGAGAGTCGATCACGCAGCCAATCGAGCGCCGCCTTTTCCCAGGCAAAGTTTGATTCCGAGATCGCTGTCCAGCGCGGATCTTTCATGAGGTTCTAGGGTGAGAATCTTGCCGGGTCACGGCGGCATCGCTGACGTTGTGAGTAGATGGTCATTGAATTAGCGTTGTCTTCCTCTGACGGCTTCATGATCAGAACTGTGTATTCCACGCAAACTGGACAGTCGCAGCGTAGCAACGCGGGGTGAAAGGGTTGTACTCCAGGACGCTTGCTTGGGTCAAGTTTGTAGCTCACCCGAACAAATGTCTCTGGTCTTTTTGGTGCCGGCTGGTAGAGGCAAGGTTCGTTACGGCGTAACGAGTTCCGGACCCAGTGGGCGTTGTTTTTCGTAGTCCTCGGCGAGACCCTTGGGAAGCCTCGACGCCTGGTCCGCGGCGTCACCATCGGCCTGACGCAGTAGCCTCTCGAGGAATGCTTTTTGCGTTACGCCGTAACTGAATGCCAGGCGTTCGAGGGCACGTTTGGCGTGGAAATCAATAACGACATTCAGCCGATTCCCCTGTCCGTCCTGACCTTTCAGATGACGTTCCCGGTATTCCGACTGGCGTTGCGCGTTGGTCTTGGCCATTTTTACCTCCTGGTGAGCGTTACGCAGTAACGCACTGCTTGTGCGCTGGCGCGCAAGAAACCCCTGAAACCGAGGCGTCGGTGGTGGCGTGCCTGACGCCTGGCAGGAGCAAAGCGCAGAGTTGTCCACGGGCGCCCGCCAGACGGCGCGGCTTGTGCAGGAGGGCGGCGAGGGATGACTCGGCCGCGATGTTGTTTTGGTGTGGAAGGGGCCGCCACTCGCGAGGCCTGGCAGCGATGCGAAGGGACTGGCATGAGCACAGTCGCGAGCAGAGAGAGTGCGTTGAGGGGCCTGTCAAGGGCGGGCGCAGCCCGGCGAAGCGAACCCTTTACCGGGGCCGAGACGCGAGTACGCTCAAGGGCTTGGGGTGCGTTGCGGCGTTTCGCGGGTAAGTATTCGGTGAACCCGTGGGCCAAGTCTGACCTTGACGATCGGCGCTAGCGACACAGAATTGAGCGGAAGTTCCTGTGCAGGGGATGGAGCCAGATATCCTTGATCGGCAGGATAGGCTTGGACGTGGGGCATTTCTTGCCGCGTCCGGTGGTTTGACCGACCTTGATCCAGTTGGCGGCCTGGTAACAGGTGCCGCGATGACGGGGAGTCTCGACAAAGGTTTCGAGGAGCACGGGGCGGTAGCCGTAGCGCGCCAGCCAGTCGTTGGGCAGTTGCCTGTGGATGATCGCGAGGATCTTCGAGGCCAAGCCCTTGGACTGGATCCAGGGCAAGATCAGAAAGCGGGCATTGTTGACCACGAGCGGCAGGTTTCTTTGCCGCTCGTCCTCCTGCCAGCCGATGAAGCGCTCGCGTGCGGCGAGCTTCCAGGCACTGGCGCCGAAGCTCAACAAGGCAACCCGATGCTCACCGGCGAAGACGAAGTAGCGGCTCTGACTACCGGCCATGGGCGTGTAGCCGAGATAGTGGTAACGGGCGATGTACTCGTTCCACAGCCGGGAGTGGGCCGAACCGGAGACTTGGCGCAAGTGGAGCGGCGGCAGCTCATGCACTGGCCGCACGAGCAGCGATTGGGGATGTTACGTCCCGCCCTATTCTGGATTCTTTGTCCCGAGCTATTTCGGGGTGAGACAAGCCGAAAGTCCCACGCTGTCGCCGGGAGGACTGGCTCCGGCGACAGGGTGGGACAAGGGGCCTATCGGGATCGGGGAGCGTTAGGCGGAAAGCGCCAGGGGTCCTCGGGATCGTACAGATTCCTTTGGCGATCGTGATGGCGGCGCAGTTGCACGAGATAGTGACTCTCGCAGGCGGTGGCGAGTTGGAAGAGGAAGTCGCAAAGCGCCGCGGCGGCGTCGTCGGAGAGACCCTCGGGGAAGCCAGCGTGACGACGGCGGCTCATCGGAGTTCCTCGATGGCCAGTTGCAACAGTTCGTCGGGCAGATGATTGAGCCCGCGCGGCAGCGCCAGACGCATGGCGGTGCGCAGGATGCGCGCCGCATTCCGGGGCAGCCCCTTGCTCGCTTGGCGCAAGATCTCCATGCCGGAATCGGTGAGCAGCGTAGACGAGTTGCCGGCGCTCTTCAGCCCATGCTCGATCAGTCGCGCAAAGCGCTCGCGCTCGAACACCGGCGTCAAGTGCACGCGCGCCTGAATGCGTCCGGCGAGCGCCGCATATGGGGCGCGTTGCAGCGTCTGCGCGAGCACCGGATGACCGACCAGCCAGACACTCATCAGATCGCGCGAGTCGAAAGCGAAGTTGAGGAAGGCCGGGAAATCGCGGAAGAAGTCCGGCGGTAGATTCTGTGCCTCGTCGAGGATCCACACCGGCAGGAGTTGCTTGCCATCCGCCAGATGGTGGATATGCGCCTTGATCTCCCGCCACAACAGCGCCCGCCGATAGCTCGGTGCCAGGCCCAGCGACTGCGCCAGGCACCGATACAGATCGAGGCGGCCGAAGTCCGTCTCCGCGTGGTAGATCACCTGATAGCGATGCGGATTGAGCGTCGCCGTCACCGCCCGCAGCGCTGCCGTCTTGCCCACTCCCGCCTCGCCGGTGAGCAGCCCGATCCCCGGCGATTGCAGCAACCACTGGAAGCGCTCGCGCAAGCGCGTGAGCATCCCGTCGTCCCACAACTCGCGGGTCTCCTTGCCCAACGGCGAGTGGCGCAGCCCAAAGTGTTGCAGTTCCATCTTCAGTCTCCTTGGCGGCCGTAGTACTGCTCATACACCAGCTCGACCAGATTCGGCCCAGCGGGGCGCTTGACCGGTACGGCCGCCACCGGGTCCGGCTGACGTCGCCGCCGATCGCGATTGGCCAACGCATCGAGCGGTGTCGCCCGGCCGATCAACTCGCCGGCGTCGTTCTCGACGCCGACCACCGTCTCGGTGTGCGGATCGACGCGCAGGCAAACGGTCTTGCCCGTCAGTTCGAAAGGCACCTCGAAGCGCCCGCCCTGATACGACACCGTGCCATCCTTGCGCACCAAACGGCGGACGCGGTGCAGGAACAGCGTATCGAGCGTCGCCGCCAGTGGCCCCAGCAAACGGATCTTCGGCAGATCCTGCTGATACCGAGCGAGCGGCGTCTGGCCCTCAAGGCCGTCATGCGGGGTGCGGTGATAGACCTGCTCCAGCCAGGCCCACAGCCGCGCGTTGAGATCGTCCAGACTCAGGACATGGCGTTCCTCGACCTCGCTGAGAAACTGATCGCGGCAGGTCCGGTGCCAGCGCTCGATCTTCCCCTTGCTCTCGGGCGCGTAGGGCCGACAATGGACCAGGACGATGCCCAAACGCGCGCAGATCCCCTGTAGCGTCTGCGCGACATAGGCGGCACCGTTATCGACGACTAGCTTGACCGGTACGCCCCGTTTGAGGAGCGCCTGCTTGAGGACGCCTTCAATGTCCAGCGCCGTCTCGCCGCGGCAGAAGGCGCCGTGAGCGACGAGCCGGGACGCGTCGTCGAAGAGCGACACCAGATAGCTCTTGCCCAAACGACCGCCGATCGGCACGCGTGGGCCGTGCATCACGTCGCTGTACCAGAGCTCACCGGCGCAGGCGGCGACGAAGCTGCGTTTCTCCTCGGGCAGGCTCGCCGAGCCGGGGAGCCGCGACAGACCGTGTTGCTGGAGCAGGCGGTGGAGACTCGAGCGCGACAGGGTGCCCCGCGCGACGATGCCGCCGATCTCGAGCACGCGCTGGATCTGGCGAATCGAGCGCCGGGGATTCTCGCGCTTGGCGGCGAGAATAGCCGCCTGGACGGACGCCGACAGTTTCGACTGGCCGCGATCGGCACGCACCTTCGGGATCAGCCCATCGAGGCCGCGCGCGCGGTAGCGGTAGTACCACCCCTCGATCGTCTTCTCGCCGAGCAAGCGCCGATCGGTGCCGGGGATGACGTACTCGCGCGTTGCCAGCTCACGCAGGCTCTTTTGCAGCTCACCCCGCGCCAGCCGCTGCCGACTGATCAGCGGACCCAGGACGGAGAAGCGAAACAGGGCTTGCGGATCGATTTCGTTCATGACCACTCCTCGTGAAAAATGGGAGTCGCCATCAAAGCGCAATCGCCGCGTCAATGACAGTCGCAAAGTGTGTGGGGGCCCCGCCCGGGCGGGGCCCCCACTGTCTGCCGCCGTTTGGGGATCAGCCGATCATGGGACGCTCATCTCCCGGTCCAGCCAGGCCATGGCTCGTGGCAGGCCGAGCGTGGCGAACACCTGGCGCCAGAACCCCGTGAAGTCACTCGCCCGACCCAGCTCGCGAAAGCGGCAACGCAGAGAAAACGCGAAGATCGGTCCGCGAGCCTGGAGCCAGGCCCACCAGCGACCGGTACTGCGCATGGCAGGCTGTCCGTCGTCGCCACCGCCGCCGACAGGCCGGCCGTCGAGTCGAGCCGACAGGGCGTTCTGTTGCACCGACCAGTCGTACCAACGCCGTGGGGCAATGCACTCGGGGAGGCGCGAACAGGTGCGCCGGCAACCGCCACAGCGGTAACGGCAGATCGGCACCGGGTTGAGCGAGGGCCGCTGCACTCGCCGATCGGCCTTCCGGTAGTAGTACCCGTGCTGACACAGGAGCTTGATTCCGCAGTGCGGACACGACGGCGGTCGATAGACCTCGCGCTTCCCCTTCACCGTCTCCAGGTGCTGCTCAAGCGTGCTGATGCCGGCTACAATTCGTTGCATGGGCTGGGCTCCTTTCTCTCCGGGTGGTCGTCAAGCTTCCCACGATAGCAGAGCTGTCCCAGCCCTTCCTTGACCTTCCCCGTCCCACTCTCCTTCCGGCTCCGTTCCTGCTTTCTTCCTCGCCGTTAGCGGGATAGCCAACCCACTACAGGCCTTTCACAGGGGCGGACGTAACAGGGGATCGGTAGCGGCGGTGGCGAGATACTCGGGTTGGCGAGGGGCGCACCGTTGTGCCGCCGGCAGGGTGAGCAGGCCGTCCGCTTGCATGCGTAGCATGGCGACTCGGCAGGTCATGTCCTTCAGCTCGCCATTCGGCTTGAACCAGTCGAGGAGCGCGCACACCTGACGCGAGAGCTGCGCGCGGCTGGCACTGGGGTTGGCCTCGATCAGGTGGCGGAGGGTCTGCAGTTCGTCAAGGGTGAACTGACGCCCGCAATAAGGCTTCATGAGCTGTCGATGGGGTCGGCCGGGTCCATCGCGGCACGACGCCTCTGTGCCAGCAGGTCAGCGTCCATCGCCCAGGGCAGAAAGACACTCAGGTCCGCCGGCGGCTGGCTGCCATTCGCCGTACAGGCGTCCAGATACGCCGTCAGCCACGTGCGGGGATTGATCCCCCACAGGCGCATCGTCATCAGCAAGCTGAACATCGTGGCCGCGAGGGCGCCCGACCACGGACTGCCGGAACCGTAGAAGTTCTTGCGGGCGACGACGGGCGTGCGTTGGTCCCGCTCGGCGACGTTGTTGTCCATCGGCACCTCAGGGTGGTCGACAAACACCGTCAAGCCGGACCAATGCTTCTGCATGCTCTGCAGCACCTTCCTGGCCGGGGCCTTGAGCGCCGGGTTCGCCCGTTCGGCCTCGCGTTGGCTCGCCATTTGCGTGACCCTTTGCCGCAAGCCGTCGTCACGTGCGGCCCACTGAACCGGATCGGCGCGCACGGCAAGGCGCGCGTCGTTCAAGAGGTAGAGCTCGCCAATCCGTTCGACCCAGGACAGGGCCCATTCCGAGAGCTCCGGATGGGCGTTGGCCAACTCGATGAAATCACGCCGTTGATGGGCCCAGCAGAAGGCCAGAAGGATCGTCCCAAGGATTCTCGCGAGCTTCTTGTAGCCCGAGTAGCGATCACAGATGACGATCCCTCCTTGGCTGGCGGACAGTTCTGCGATCGGCACCTGCGCCGATCGCGTCGGGTCAAGCACAAAGTGAATCACCGATTCGGAGTGAAACACCCACAGGTACCAGCGATGACCGATCTTCCCTTCGGTCTCGGCAAACACCATCCAGCGGGTTTCATCCGCGTGCCAGCGATTCTCGCTCTGCAGTCGGCAACGCAGCGCGTCTTCCAGCGGCTCGAATAGCGGGGCCAAGGCGCGTAGTCCGCCAGTAAGGGTTCCGGGCGAGAGCGTCAGATCGTAGTCAGACCAGTCTCGGAGTAGCCGATGAGTCGGCTGGCCGTACGAGAACTTGGCGAGCAGAAGGTGCACCCAGATCGACACCCCGTACTTGCCGCGGGTGATCAACCGCGCCGGGGGGGGGTGCGCTCAGGATGCCCGGCGTCCCGGGGCACCGACAGGTCCGCCGGTAGCGCCGCCGGCGGATTACTCGCCGGTACGGCTTGACGTCTATTTCGAGAATTTCACTGTCTTCCGTGCCGGGAAAGTCGGCATAGCCGAGACCACACTCCGGGCAATGGGGGCAGTCGAGTTCGATGGTTTCGACCTGTGCCGGCAAGTGGCTTTCGAGCCTCCGTCCGTGACCGGCGACTCCCGGCCGCTGGCCTCGCGGCCTCACCGACTTCTGGTCATTCGATGCGGCGTCCTTTTCCGTCCTCGAACGACGCTCGGACTTGTGGCCAAACAGGCGCTTTTGCAAGTCCCGGAGTTTGCCCTCGGCCTTCTCCAACTCGCTGCGCAAAGCCGCCTCACGCGCCGCTGCTTGCGCCATCGCCAGGCGATGATCAGCCTCCCGCTGCGCCAAACGGGCAAGCGCTTGTTGATGTTGACTCTTCCAGTAATTGGCCTCGGACCGGAGCTTGATCTCCGCTTCCTTGCTCAGCGTCACCATCACCTGGGCAAACGGCGTCGGCTTGCCGTTGCTTGTCGATGGTCCTGCGTACGAGATGTCCGATCCAGAGCCCATACGTCGAAGTCTACCCAAACTCGGCTTCTGTGTTCAGCCCTCCGCCATCTGCTCAGTCGCCGACTATCGGCCGCCGCCTCCGACTACGGGTTCACCGAATACTTACTTTCGCGGCCCGCCCCCGAGCCTGTCCGGCGGCGAAGACTTCCCCGCCCTCGGGGGCGGGGTCAGGAGTGAGGGAAGCCCTTCGATTCGGCAAGGGCGCTCGGGTCGTCAGAGCGCTTTCCCCACGCCACGACACCAACCCATCACTCGTCAGATGGGCCCGGCGGTTCATTCGGGTTTGCCGTTCTTGCGTAGCGAGTCGCCATCGCGATCCAGGACGTGCGCCTGATGCACCAGACGGTCGAGAATCGCGCCGGCGAGCGTCGGGTCACCGATCGCGGCATGCCAGTGCTTGACCGGCAATTGACTGGTGATGATCGTCGCGCGGGTGCCATGGCGGTCATCGAAGATCTCGAGGAGATCCCGGCGGCTCTCGTCGGTCAGCGGCGCCAGCGCCCACTCGTCGATGACCAGGACCTCGGTCTTGGCGAGCTGCGCCAAGGTCTTGAACAACTCGACGGTCGTCGCCGTCAGCCGGCTAGCGCCCTTCTCCCGGGGGATGAAGTCGAGTCCTGGAGAGTCGCAGGCGATTCTCCGAAACAGGCAAGCGAGTCTCCGAGCGCCTCGATTTCCGTACAGTTGCGTACTGGCGGCAAGCGATCAGCACAAGGCCCCGGCACGCTTCCTGGCCCAGTAGTGGTTGATCAGCGCCACCGGCAACTCGCTGGCGCCGACATCGAGGACATGCACACCGCCGTGCTGCAGGCGCATCACCTGCCGGCGCCTAGCCTGCAGGTATTCGAGGCCGGCGGCGCGCGTCAGGGCGGCGTCGAAATCGCCGACCGGCGCGGCCAGCAGTTCGTCGAGTACCGGCTCGCGCAGGCTGGCGACGGTCAGCGCATGCCGGCGCCGCAAGTGCCGAACGGCCGGCAGCAGCGTATCGTCGTCCTCGTCGCGCAGGTTGGTGACCAGGATCACCAGCGCGCGCTTGCGTAGATGGCGGCTCAGCGTTTCGCCGGCAGCCAGATAATCGGGCACCTGCCGCGACGGCTGCAGGTCGTAGACCGCCTTCATCAGCGAGTTGACCATCGCCACCGACTTGCCGGGCGGCAGGACGCGCGGCCCGGGATGGCCGAAGGTCGCCAGGCCGACGGCGTCGCCCTGGCGCAGCGCCACGTAGGCGAGCAAGAGCAGGGCGTTGAGCGTGTGATCGAAGTGCGACAGGTCGCCGTCCCGGGCGCGCATGCGCGCGCTGCAGTCGAGCAGGAAGACGATCTGCTGGTCGCGCTCGTCCTGGTAGTCGCGCGAGATCAGGCGGCCGACGCGCGCGCTCGCCTTCCAGTCGATCTGCTTCGGCGCATCATCCTGACGGTAGTCGCGCAGTTGCTGGAACTCCATGCCCTCGCCGCGACGGCGGCGTTGCAGGATGCCGATCTGCGACAGGCGGTTGTCGGTCGCCAGCAGCGTGTAGTGGGCAATGCGTGCGAAGTTCGGGAAGACACGCACTTCGTCGCGCACGGCGACGCTCTCCTGCACTTGCCACAGGCGCAGTGGCGACGATAGGCGCAGGCTGACGCCGTCGAATACCTGCCGTCCGCGCTCGCTCACCGAGACGCGGTAGGCGACGCGCAACCAGCGTCCCGGCGTGAGGGCAAAGGGCACGGGCAGCCCCTCGCTGACGAAGGCGGCCGGGTGGCCGTCGACCAGCCAGCCGCGCGCCGCACCGGCTTCGCTGCTCAGGCGCAGGCCGACCGTCTGCCAGGTGCCGACGGGCATGCTGTGCGGCAGCTCGCGGCGCACGCTGACGCGGCCGCGGCGGCGCCGGCCGGCAAGGCCATCAACCAGCGCCAGGCCGAGCAGTGCCGCGCCGGCCGCCTGCCAGACGCCGAGCAGCGCCGGCGCGAAGCTGGCGGCCAGCCCGAGGGCCAGCCACAGCGCGGCGGCGATCAGCAGGCGGCGGGCGGGGAGCAGCAGCATCTACAGGCGCGGTGCCGGCACGCGCTCGAGCAGCGTGCGCAACAGCTCGTCGGCACCGAGGCCTTCGATCTCGGCCTCGGCAGCCGGCGTCACGCGGTGACGCAGGGCCGGCAGGGCGACGGCCTTGATGTCGTCGGGAGTCGCGAAGGCGCGCCCGGCGATCAGCGCGCGCGCGCGCGCCGCGCGCACCAGCGCGATCGGGCCGCGCGAGCCAGCGCCGCTGGCCAGGCCCGGCGTCTCGCGCGTCGCACGCACGATGGCCACGGCGTAGGCGACGACCCGCTCGTCCACGCTGACGTGCGCCGCCCACTGCTGCAGGCCAACCACCGTCGCCGGCTGGATCAGCGTCGCCACAGCCTCGACATCGAGGTCGGCGCCGGTCTTCGCTTGCGTCACCTGGCGGGTCAGTGCCACTTCCTCGGCCTCGCTCGGGTAGTCGATGCGGATCTTGAGCAGGAAGCGGTCGAGCTGCGCTTCCGGTAGCGGATAGGTGCCTTCCTGTTCGATCGGGTTTTGCGTCGCCAGCACCATGAACGGGCGCGGCAGCGCCGAGGCCTTGCCTTCGAGCGTCACCTGCTTCTCCTGCATCGCTTCGAGCAGCGCCGACTGCGTCTTCGCCGGCGCCCGGTTGATTTCGTCGGCGAGCAGCAGGTGCGTGAACACCGGCCCCTGGCGAGTGACGAAGCGCGCCGTCGCGGCGTCGAAGAGCGTGTGCCCGACGACGTCGGAAGGCATCAGGTCGGGAGTGAATTGGATGCGCGTCGTCTGGCCGCCGAAACTGCGCGCCAGCGCCTTGACGAGCAGCGTCTTGCCGAGACCGGGGACGCCTTCGATCAGCACGTGCGCGTCGGCGAGCAGACCGATCAGCACTTCGTCGATGACCGCGCGCTGGCCGATCACGGCCTTCGCAAGTTCGCCGCGCAGTGCCTCGAGGAGCTGGCGCGCCTGCTGCAGTTTCTCTTCCGGAAGAATGGTAGCGGGCGAAGCGGGTGTATTCATGTCGAGGATCTCAGAGGTCGCGTTCCAGGTTGCGCAGGGTGCGCAGGGCGTCGGTAAAGGCGTGCGGGCTGTCGACGGGTCCGTCGAGGGCGGCGGCGATGCGCACCGCCGGCCGATTGCTCAGCGCCGCCAGCGCCGCCGGCTGCGCCGTCGCCGGGAGCGCGGCGATCGTTGGCTGGCGGCGCAGCAGCCGGGCGTGAAAATGCTCGCGCGCCGCCGTCAGCAGCGCCGCCAGGCCGCCCGAGCGCCACTGGTAGCGGCCGATCGCCGCCAGATGCTCGCGCAGCTCGCGGCGCCCCGCCGGCGCCTCCGGCCGCACGCTGCCGAAGCGCGGGATGATTCGCCACAGCCACAGGACGATCAGCAGCGCGGCGCCGGTGCACGCCGCCCAGGCGTTCTCCCAGAGCCAGGCGAAGAGGGTCGGCATCTGCAGGCGCGAGAGCAGGAGAACCTGCGGTTGCGGTGACGGGTCGTAGCGGCGCAGCAGCGACCAGTACAGATCGGCATGGTCCTCTTCGCCGATGTGCCGGTTGCTCAACTGGCCGTCGAACGCGGCGGCGACGGTCACCTCGCCACGCCCGAGGTGAAAATGCAGCACCTGCTCGCCGCGCCCGCGCTGCCCGGCGCTCCACGCCGGCTGTCGCTCGCCGGCAGCCAGCAGATAGCCGCCGGCGGCCAGCTTCAGCGGCTGCGCCGCGCCGGGGACAAGGACATCGACGACAGCCGGCGCCTGACGCGCCGGCTTGCGCGGCGATGCGACGCGTTTGACGCCCAGGCTGTCGAGCAGCGGATCGGCAACGCCGGGATGCTCGGCGACGGCGATCAGGTAACCGCCGGCCTCGACCCAGGCGAGTAACCGGTGCAGGCGCTCGGGCGTCAACAGGTGAGCGCGCTGCCGATCGAGGAGCAGGCTGCCGGCCGGCAGGCGGTCGAGGATGCGGGCGTCCGACGCGCGCGTCAGTTGGCCGCCCATGCGCGCGGTGAAGCGCTCGAGGGCCAGCCACGGATTGCGCCTGGCCTCGCTCTGCGGCGGTTCGCGCTTCTGCGTCGGCACCCGCTCGAGGTTCAACATCAGCCACGTGGCAAAAACCGCCAGCACGGCCGCCAGCAGAAGCGAGGTCCAGACGACGCGCCGCGTCATGGCCGCGCCGCCGCCTGGCCGAAATGACTATCCCAGCCGGCGACGAGTTCCTCGACGCGCGCCACCGCCACCGGCCGGCGGCCGTAGGCGGCCAGGCGCCAGGTGTCGACGAGATCGGCGAAGCAGCGTTCGGCCGCCTCGGGCAGCCGCCCGGCGACGCGCCACAGGCACTCGCTCTCGGTGTCGCCGACGGCGAACTCGATCTGCTGACGCTGAATCAGGGCCACCAGGGCGCCCCGGTAGAGGAGGCTCAGTGCCTCGACGGCCTGGCCGCGGGCGAGGGCCGCGCGCGCCGCCGCGGCGATGTCCGCCGGCAGCGAGTCGGGACGCAGGTCGAGCCCGAAGAGGAACTCCGGTGCCGTACGCACGGTTGCCGGAAGCAGCCGCTCGCGGTAGCGGATCACGAAGTAGACGGCCACGGCCAGGCCGAGACCGGCGACAATCCAGACCAGACCCCTGAGCACCTCGGCAAGGAACTCGATCGCCTGGCCCAGCGCCTTCAGCCAGGGGCGCGCGTCGTCCTTCGGCGCGTCCTGCTGCTGCCGTCGCCAGCGCCAGGTCCAGTCGTCCTTCTGCTGCCCGAAGACCGGGTCGGCAAGGACCGCGTCGATCGCCTGCCTGGCCGCACTCGGCGAAGGCGCGCGCCTACCGGGCGGCACGCCGGTAGCGGCCGGCGCGGCGGGCGGCTCGTCGGACAGATCGTCGTCCGGCTCGTCGACGGGCGGCTCCTCCTGCTCGCTGGCGGCAGCGCCGACCGGCGGTGGCTCCGCGGCACGCGCCGGCGGCGACGCCGACAACGGCGACAACAGGGCAATGGCGAGGACGACCAGCAGTGGCGGCAGTACGGGCGAAGCCGCCCGGCGTTCGGCGAGGCGGCGCAATCCGAGCTCGATGTCCCAGGCTTCGAGCTCGCTGCGCCGGTTCAGGTAGAGCGAGAATCCCGAGGCCACGTAGAGCGGCTCGACCACCGTCTCGGCGAGCATGAACGCCAGGTTGCCGACGAGTCCGCGGGTGCGCGAGGCGTCGTCGCTGAACCAATCCCAGAGCGACAGGTTGTGACTGTCTGCCGGCGCCAGCGCGAGCAGCGTGGCCAGGCTGGCAAAGAGCAGGACCGTGGACATGTTGGCGCCGAAAAAGGTCAGCCAGACGGCATAGCCGCGGTAGCGGCGGGAGAGCAGGCGGAAACGCGCGCGTGCGTCGGCGCCGCGCTGCTCCTCGAGCTGCCAGACCGGCAGCAGGAAGGAACGCGCCAGACTGAAACGACGCAAGCTGAGGCCCGACAGGACGCCGGGGCCGCGGCACAGCCGCGGCACTTCCCTGAGCACCTCGCGCACGCTGGGCGCGGCACCGAATACCGAGCGGCTGAAGACGAGCAGGAGAACCCGGTCGAACAGCGGCTTCAGCCACCAGAGAACGAACATGGCCAGTTCGGGCCACGGCCAGAGAAGCAGCACGATGACGATGCCGGCCAGCCAGTAGGTGGCGAACCAGGCGCCATACACTTGCCGCGACCAGGCCAGCAGCATCGCCTGGCCGAGGTCGAGCGCCTCCCAGGGGCTGCGCCGGCGCAAGTGGAGGGCGATGTCCTCAAGCCGCACGCGATGGGCGTCCAGCGAACAACAGGTAGGCGCCGGTAAGCAGCCAGAGAACGATACCGACACCGACCTTGAGGGTCAGTGGCATTCCCTGGAGAGGCGACCAGAAGGCCTCGACGAAAGCGGCGAGAAAAGTCAGCAGGGCGGCACCGTAGAGGAGCTGGACGGCAACGCGGCTGTTCTCCTTGAGCGCCGCCAGGCGGCTGCGCCGACCCGGCGCGACCAGCGCGATCCCGAGTTTCAGACCGGCGGCGCCGGACAGCGCGGCGCCGGTGAGTTCGAAGGCGCTGTGGCCGGCAACGAAGCCCCAGAAGGTCGCCGTGAAGCCGATCTGCGTCAGGTGGCCGGCGACCGCGCCGATGAACAGGGCGTTGTAGAGCAGGTAGAAGATCGTTCCCAGGCCAAAGGCGATGCCGCCGGCAAAGGCCTGAAAATCGATGCGCACGTTGTTGGCGATGTAGAAGCCCCACATCGCCCATTCGCTCGACGCCGCACGCGGGCGGCCGAGATGACGGGCCGACGGCGAATACATGTCCTCGATCTCGCTGACGGTTTCCGGCGCCAGGAGCAGGTAGGCGGCATCCGGCCAGATCTGAATCGCCGCCAGCATCGCCAGCAGCGGCACCAGCAGGAGAAGGAACGCGGCGGTGACGACCCGCCACTCGCGGCGCACCAGTGCCGGAAAACCACCGGCGAGGAAGCGCAGAACCGCGCCGCCCTCCGGCTTGCCGGCACCGTAGATACGTTGGTGGACGGCGAGCACCCGCCGGTGCAGATCGTCGCCGAGCGCCGCCGAGTAATTCCGGTCGCGCACGAGGGCGAGGTCATGGCACAGGCAGCGGAAGCGGTGCGGCAGGTCGGCGGCGGCGATCGCGTCGGTTGCCGGGCGGGCGGCCGCAGCGCGCTTTCCCGGCACCAGCCAGCGGTCCCAGGCCTCCCATTCCGACTGCCGACGAGCAATGTACTGGCGTTCCCTCACGATGCCTTCCCGATAGCGCGCCGGATGATGAACGATTCACCCACAAAGGGCAAGGCCGACGGGCGCCGCGCCGGACGCCGGCGAGCCGGGGCGCTACGCCAGCCCGGGCGATGTCGGCGGGCCACCGACGATCATTGCGCGGCGCTGCGGCCCGCCTCGACGCGAATGGCCGCGGCGATGTCGCGACTGATGCCGGCGAGCGCCCGGCTATGCGCCGCCGCGAGCGCCTCGTAGCCCTCACCCTGGACCGCTTCGCGCAGCGTACTGCGGCCGCCGGTGGTCGCCGCGGCGCCCGGCCGGCGCAACAGCCAGACGGCATCCAAGCTGACCGTTTCGCCGGGCACCGACTCGAAGCGCTGGACGTCGACGGTCACCCGGTACGCCGGATCGACGTTAGCGGCCAAGGGCCCGGCGACCACACGCGAGGTGCCGAGCAGAACGCCGAGGTTCGCGGCGAGCGTGCTCGCGATGTTGGCGGCCAGCGGCGCCGCCCAACGGTTGAACTCGTCGATGCCGACGCGGTTCGGCCCTTTCTGGACGACGAACTGCGGCCGGTCGACGATCGCCGGGATGCTGACGCTGTCGACGGCAACCGCATAGGCGGCCGGGGCGCCGCCGTCCGGCCCGGCGATGGCGGCCAGCGTGTAGAAGCGCGACGGCGGCGACGCGCAGCCGGCAAGCGTTGCCGCGAGCAGAACGGTCAGCCAGGAGAATCCCTGCCGAGCAGCCTTGATCATTGCCCCTCCTCGCTCTTGCCACGGATCAGCGCCTCGGGATGGCGCTCGAGATAATCGGTCAGCCCGCGCATCGACTGCGCGGCGCGCTTCACTTCGGTCAGCGTGGCGCGCAGGTCCTCAAGCGTTGTCGAGCCTGGCGCCATCGTCTTGCCGGCGGCAGCGAAGGCACCTTCGGCGGCGGCTAGGCTGCGCCGCGCTTCGACCAGCGTCGCGCTCAATTCGGGTGTCAGTTCGCCGTCCCAGCGTTTGACGAGCGTGTCGACGTTCTTCAGCGTCGCGCCGAGCGCCGCCAGCGACTGCTTCAGTTCGCTGCCGATGGCGTCGATGGGCAGGCGCTCGAGCTTGCCGAGAATGCTCGTCAGTTTCGCCTCGATATCGGTCAGCCCGCCCTTCATCACCGGGAAGACCGGCGGCTCGGACAGCCAGTCGATCCTCGCGCTGGCCGGGTTGCTAGCATAGTCGAGCGCGACGTAGAGCTGGCCGGTGAGCAGATTGCCGGTGCGCAACTGCGCACGCAAGCCGCGCGCGACGAGTTGCTCGATGATTGATTTCCTGAGCGCTGGTGTCAGCACCTTGCCGCCGGTCAGTTCCTGCGGGTCGGCGAGAACATCGAGGAAACGTTGCGGATAGGCGGCAACCAGCACGCGCGCGCGCACCTGCAGTTTCTTCCGATCACCCGCATCGAGACGCACCGAGACGACCTCGCCGATGGGCAGCCCGAGCAGGGTCACCGGCGCGCCGGCCGACAGCCCGCGCACCGATTCGTCGAAGTAGAGAACGTACTGCGTCGCCCCACGTTCCGGCGCCTTCATGGCCACGGCCTGGTCGGCAAACAGTTCGAAACTGGTCTCCGCCGCGGCGGCCTCGGACTGGACGTTCAGGTCCGGCGTGTCGAAGGCGAGCCCACCGATCAAGAGCGACGCGAGCGACTCGGTCTGGACGTTGAGCCCGTTCGCGCTCAGCGAGAAGTCGAGCCCGCTCGCCTGCCAGAAACGCGTCTCGGGTTTGACGAACTGGTCGTAGGGCGCGTTCACGAAGATCCTGACGGTGAGTTCGCGTCCGTCCTGGTCGAGGCTGTAGGAGGCGACTTGCCCGACCTGGATGCGCCGGAAATAGATTGGCGTACCGTAGTCGAGCGAGCCGAGCGTCGCCGCCTTGAGGCGAAAGAAGCGTCCCGGCGTGCCGCCGGCCACCACCGGCGGCACGTCGCGCGCGGTGAACGACCTTGCCTGCGAATCGCTCTTGCCGATCGCCATGCCGACGTAGGAGCCGGAGAGCAGCGTCCCCAGCCCGGTGATGCTGCCACCGGCGATACGCGGGCGGACCACCCAGAAGGACGTATCCTCGAGCAGCCAGTCGCGGGTTTCCGGTGCCATCTGCACACGCGCATTGATGCGCTGGCGATCGGCGGCAACCTTCAGCGATTCGACCGTGCCGACGTCGACGCCGTTGTACTTGACCGTTGTCTTGCCCGCCTCGAGGCCTTCCGCCGAGCTGAAGCTGATTTCTATCGTCGGCCCCTCGGCAAGAATCTTCTGCACCACGATCCAGCCGCCGAGCAGTGCGGCGATGATCGGAATGATCCACACCGGCGAGAGGCGTGTTCGCCGCTTGGCGAGCGACGTCGCTTCGGGGAGATCGGGCAGCGTCTCGTGGTCAGGCATGGCATTCCTTCTGCGGCAGATCCCAGATCAGGCGCGGGTCGAAGCAGTTCACCGCGACCATGGTCACCACCACGACACCGGCAAAGAACATCACTCCGGGGCCCGGGGCCATCCACATCAGCGGCTTGAGCTGTACCAGGGCGACGACGAAGGTGTCGACGAAGACATCGAGCATCGACCAGCGGCCGATGAACTTTACCATGCGGTAGAGCCGTACCCGCTGCCGGCTCGACTTGGGCGAACCCCGCTGCACCGTGATCAGCAGGTAGGCCAGGGCGATCAGCTTGCCGAGCGGGATGGTGATGCTGGCGACGAAGACGACGATCGCCAGGGGCCACGACGTTGGCGACCACAGCTCGACGACGCCCTGCATGATGGTGTCGGTCTGACTGCCGAGCGGCGTGTAGGTGGTCAGTACCGGCAGCAGGTTGGCCGGAAGGTAGAGGATCAGCGCCGCGATCACCAGCGCCCAGCAACGTTCGATACTCGCCGGGCGGCGAAAATGCAGCCTCTCGCCACAACGCGGACAGTGCGGAGGCTGCCCCGCCAGCGGTCGCGAGACCAGCCCGCAGACCTCGCAGCCGGCCAGCCCGAGCGACATCGCGGTCGCCGGCTGGGCGTTCATCGTCCGCCCTCCCCTGGCCGTGTCGAGGCGCCGGCGACCCAGCCGACACGCGCCCAGGCATCGCGCGGGTCGAAGACCGCGGCCATCGCCGCGAGCAGGAAGACCAGTGCGCCGAGGACGAACATGGCCAGGCCGGGAATCACCGTCGCCAGTTCGGCGATCTTGATCAGCGCCACGAGAACGCCGAGGAGCATGATCTCGATCATGCTCCACTCGCGCAGGATCTCGTAGGCGCGCAGCAGCCTGCCCGCCCAGGCAGGCGCCGGCGGCCGGCGTACGGCGAGCACGACGGCGAGCAGGCAGGCGATCTCGAACGCCGGCGCGATCACGGCCGTGAACAGCACCAGTATGGCAACCTCCTGCCTACCGTCGCGCCACATCGCCAGCACGCCGCCGATCACCGTCGTGAAGGCTTCGCGACCGGCCACTGCCAGGCCGAGCATCGGCACGCTGTTGGCGATCAGCAACAGAAACGCGGCGGCAACCGCCAGCGCCAACGTCCGATTCAGCGAATCGACCTTGTGGCGCCACAAGCGCGCATGACAACGCGCGCAGTGTGCCGAGCCAGCCGGCGGAATCGGTGGCAGATGCTGCAGCAGATCGCAGTCGGGACAGGCGACCAGCGAGGAGTCGCGTGCGTTCGGCTCAGGCATGGCTGTTGGTCACCCGCTCTGCGGATCTCCAGCGGGCCGGCCAGATGCGATCACAGGAGCGCGCTCGGTAACGGGGTGCGCTATTTCACGGCGGACGCTGCCGGCGCGCGCGGCGGCTCGGCCACGATCCGCGCGCCGACGTCTTTGAGCAGGCGCTGGAATTCCGGCGAGTCCATGATGATCGTTCCGGCTGCCGCGCGCAGGCGATCGACAGCCTCGTCGGGCAGCACGAACGACGTCGGCTGTTCATTCAGATAGGCCAACTCGTCCTTGTCCTTCAGCGCTGGGAACGAGACATCGATGGCATAGATCTCGGCGTTCGGCACGCGCAGCGCGGCGGCAACCACGGGATCCTTGTTGGCGGCCATGCCTGGCGACTGGCCGATCAGACGCAAGGTCTGCCAGCGCGCCGCCATGTCCCGCAGCAGTTCGACCGCTTCGTACGAGTAGCGGTCGATCGGCACGCCGGCCGACTTCAGCAGGACGCTGATGGTGCCGGGCGGGACTTCGGACTCGTCCCAGTTGGTCGGCGGCGACGACAGTGAATTGACGATGAAGACGATGATCCGGCGGGCGCGGTCGAGCGGCGTCGGTGCGCCCACCTCGTGCAGGGCCTGGGAAATTTCGAGCGCATCGAGCACCGCGCGCATGCCGACGTTGTCGGAGACGCCGCCGTCGACGAGGTGAAGGTAGGGCCGGTGGACGCCGTCCCCGTAGGCCTGCAGGTCCTTCAGCGAGCGGATCGCGCGCGCCGCCGGCCGCGGCGGTTCCGCGGCTGAAGAAAACACCTTCACCCAGCCGGGCAACTGCGTGTTGCAACCGCCGCCATAATTGTTGATCGTCACCGGCGAGAGCACCACCGGTACGGCCGACGACGCGGCAGCGGCGCGCGACAACCGCACGGCATTGAGATCCGAGCAGAGGACGTCGAAGGTAGTCTGGTTGAAGACAAAACGGGCGCCGGTCGAGATGTCGGTGGCCGACGCCAGGATCAGGGGGCCCCGGCCGCGGTCCAGATCGCCGAAAGTGGCCCCATCGAAGAGAATCTCGTCGTACAACTGCGCCGCCAGTTCCGAACGACCCCAGCCCAGGGACCACAGCGCTCCCCAATGGCGCGGGCTGAACGTACGGGCAATGATCTCGCCCTGCACATCGCGCTTCAGGAAGCGTTGTTCGTACTCGGCGAACAGCTTGTCGCCGTACAGGCCGTAGGCCAGCGCGGTGAAGCTGCCACCGGAGACGCCGGTGATGACGTCGACGGCATCGAGCAGGCGCACAGTCTGGCCCTGCGCTCCCGTTACCTCGGTGCGGCGAAGAAACTCGAGGACTCCGTAGGAAAAGGCCGCCGCGCGCGTACCGCCGCCCGAGAAGGCGAGAATGACAAGGTTTTCCTTTTCCCTGGCGTGCGCCTGACGCACCTCGAAGCGGTAACCCGTCTTCGGGTCGGCCTGCGTGATCGGCGGATTGACTGGGCGGGTGGCACAACCGGCAAGCGTGAGCAACAAGAAAATGGCCAGCAGGAATGGCGCGCGAAATGGAATCATCGGTTCAGGCCAGAGGAGTGGGAAGACTGCCATTCTACCGCGTCCGCTCTCGCGCTGACCCCCCACCCTGGTCCAGCGTCACATGGGCCTGCACGAGGTCGCCTGTCCACCCAGGAATGCGCCTGAGCGCATACGCGAGCGCCGAACAACTACGGCACGGCAAGGAGCCGAGCGACCCGCGGGTTTTCTCAGCGGGCGTTGCCGGTGAGGATGAAAGCAGCCCAGTAATTGGGATGCTCATACTTTTTCCGGGTGTTGATCTGGGCCTGGCGCAGCGCTTCCTGCTTGTCCATCTGGGCCAGGTTCTGATAGAAGCCGACCATCAGGTCGCGCGTGGCAAGATCGTCCACATCCCAGAGGCTGGAGACGATTGAACTGGCGCCGGCGTAGAGCAGACCGCGCGCAAAACCGACCACGTCATCGCCGGTCGTCACCTTGCCAAGCGCCGTCTGACACGCGCTCAGCGTCACCAGATTCGCATCCAGGCTAAGCGAATACAGGTCGCTGACCTTCAGCCGACCGTCGCTGCTCCGGTCCGGCGCCAGGAGCACGGCGGAGTTCATCGGCTCCGCCGGATTGAAGAGGCCATGCGCGGCGAAGTGGATGATCGGGAACCGCCCTCCCTGCTGCTTGACGAAATCTGGCGTCGCCTGGCGCCGCAGCAGGACCTTGGCGTTGGGCAGGATGCGGGCGATGGAGCTTGCCTCCTCCTGCGCGAATTGCAGGTCGAGGCGCGCGTTGCCGAGATCGGGGTTGCCGAGCAGGAGGGCGGTGGTCACGGCCTTGTCCCGACGCCCCGCAATGAGCTGCAGAACGCTGGCGCTCGGTTCGACGCGCAGGCTGTAGTCGTCGATCAGGAACCCCCGCTCGGAACGCAGCGCGTAAAACGGCAGGTAGTGCAGGACGCCATGCGGGACGACGACCAGTTTGCGGACCTTCAGCGAGCCGAGCAGTGGCTTGAACAGGCGGTTGTAGATCTGCTCGGACTGCGGCAGGTAATCGCGGGAATCGGCGTTGCTCAGCGATGCCCTGAACTTGATGACCCTGTCTTCGAGGCCAGCACGCTCCAGTCTGACCGCCTTGAGACCCTCTCTGCCGACGACGAACGCCACCAGATCCTGGTCGGTATAGTAGTACTCGAGTAGCGCCTCGTCGAGCTGCAGCGACTGCTGAATCTCCTTCAAGGGCGTACTCGCCACGCTGACCAGCGAAGCCAGTTCCGGCGCCTGCGCCTTGAGGCTCCTGCGAATTTCGTAAGCCGCGACGCTGCGCGTCGCGGCAACTTGCTCCGGGGCCGCGAGCGCCACCAGATCCGACTCGGCACCCATCAGCCTGAGCAGGATGTCGCCGCCCTGCGCCTCGCGCGGCCGCGCGGCAAAGGACTTCTGTGTGGCAAGCAGATCGACGAGTGCCCGCGCCTTCGAACGTTCGACGTACTCGAAGGCGCGGGCCTCGAGCCCGTGCGCGAGCAGCAGCGGGACCAGCGCGTGATAGAGCGACTGCTTGTCGCCGACGAAACCGATGCGACCGGATTCGCTGTCGATCGACGATCGCTGCTGCTCGATGATCTCGATGGCCTTTTCGAGCATCTTGATGGCCTCGGCGATGGCACCCTCGGTCTGCGCAATGCGTGCCCGGTCCTGCAATACACGCCAGTGGATGCCACCGAACTGGCTGATCTGCGGGTGCGTCAGCAACTGGTCGTAACCCTGTTTGGCCTGCGCCTGCTTGCCGGTTTCGTAGAGGCTCTTGCAACGGATGAAAAAACGCGGCACCGCCTGAAAGGTGGGGTCGTAATGGATCTTCAGGCTTGCCGGCACTTCTGCGCGCGGGTCGTCGACGCTCAGCAGGGCCTTCCCGTATTCCTTCAGTGCCATGTGGATGCGCGCCATGGCGATGAATTTCTCGGGGCCCAGGTTGCTCTTCTCGAGGTCAACCCGGCTGATGACTGCCAGGTGCTCGCGCGCCACCTCGCGATGACCGAGAAAGGCGTTCGCCACGCCGAGGATGTTGCTGATCTGGATCAGCTGCGCTCGGTAGAAGATCTGGTTCTGCTTCAGACGGCTACCCGCTCGAGCCGCGAAGTCGATGGCCTTGGCGTATTCGCCCTGGTCGAGATAGGTCGCCGCACGGAAGATCGCCGGATACACGGACAAATCCCCGCCGAAAAAGTTGTCATCGCCGGCGGCGACCCGCTTGTCCATGAGGTCGGCGACGGTCAGCACCGTCTGGTAGCGGCGGACTTCATAATAGGCGCTGCCGAGCAGCAAGAGCTGAAAACTGGTGACTTCGCCGCCCTTGTCGAGCCGCGGCTGGATTTCCTTGATCAGCGCATGGTGCTCACCCTTCTGCATGAGCGCACTCAAAGTGACGTCGTCCGCCGTCACGCAGCCGGGAATCAGAAACAGGCAAAGCAACAGCCACAGGGCGGTGATCTTGGACATCGATTGGTCTCGGTGTGGCGGCAGCGATATCTTGTACCCGGCGGCGCGGCTGGCCCGCATCCACCAATTGCGGGTTCCCACGACGACCGCGCAGTCTACCGGCTTCTGCGCGACGTTTGCCCGGAGGACGCAGCGGTAGTCAGGCCAGGGATTCCCATGACGTCCTGTCAATTATAGGAGCCCGTTTCAGACGTGGTCAAACCACCCGTGCTCAAACGCTGCCGCTGACTCCCCCCTTGACCCCCGACGGGCGCCCGAAAGCGCCCGCTCCAGAGCTGACGCCGACGGCTAATGCCGTAATCGCCTTTTCCTTGGCGGACCTAACTGCCTGTGCCAGAATGCGCTGCATGTCGAAAACCGTGCCAGCCTGCCTGCGGCCTTTGTCGTTGTTGTTCATCCTCGCGCTGTGGTGCGGCGCCCTGGCGGCCAGCGACGCGACAGCGCCAGCCGGCCGTCGCAGCGCAGCGCCGCTGCTGGTGACTGGGGAGGTGCTACAGGCGAAGATCAGCGAGGCGGAAGGCAACCCCGAACTCGACGCCAAGAGTCGCGCCGATCTCATCGCCCTCTACCGCGACAGCTTGAGCAACCTGACGAAGATCGACGCCCACGCGGCGCGCGCCGACGCTTTCGCCGAGATCATGCGCACGGCACCGCAGGAGACGGATCTCGTCCGCCAGCGGACCGCCGCCTTGCAGGCGGCCCAGCCGTCTGCCACCAAGGTCGCCGACGCGGCCGCCGGCGGAGTGCAGATCGCGCGCGATCTCAAGCGCGAGGAGGCCGACCTCGCGGCGGTACAGGCCCTGCGCGCCGACATCGAGCGACAGCTGGCCTATCAGGAAAACCGACCGACGGCTATCCGCCAGACTCTCGCGACGGCGCAGGAGCAGCAGCGGGCGATTGCCGCCGCCCTGCAGAGCCCACCGCCTGCGGACGAGCCGGAGAGACTGAGCGAGGCCAGGCGCTGGAGCCTGGAAACCCGCTATGCCGCCCTCAGCACGCAGATCCAGGCGCTTGACCAGGAACTCCTCAGCCTGCCGATGAAATGGGATCTCCTCGCGGCGACGCGCGACGAGAAGACCGCCAAGATCGAGCGCATCGGCCAGCACGTCAGGGATCTGAAGGCACTGAACAACGCCTGGCGGGTGGCACAGGCCGAACAGGCCGAACAGGCAGCGGAACGGATGTTGGACGCCGTGCGCGGGCTGAGCCCGACCCTGGCCGCCTTTGCCGAGCACAACCTCGTACTCGCCAGGGATCTGAACGCCGTAACCCACCCGCTCGCGGCGCTGGACAAGGAGCAGGCGCAGGCAGTGCAACTGGCCGAACAGATTCGGGCCAACCACAGGCGCGAACAGGCGGCGACGGAGATCAGCGCACTCAGTGCCGGCCTCGGCCCGCTGCTGCTCGCCCATCGCCAGGCACTGCCGGACCTGAAGGTGTACGAACGCAAGGGCCGCGAACTCGCGCAGAAGATTGCCGAGGTCAACGTGCAACGCCTGCGCTCGCTCGATGAGGCGGCGCGCCTCGCCAATGGTCCGGCAGCCGTCGCCGCACTCGCCGCCGAACTTCCCGCCGGGCAGACGGACTCCCTGCACGACACGCTGCAGGCCCTGGTCGAGCAGCGGCGGACTCTGCTCGCCCAGCAACTGGAGAGCGAGGCGATCTATCTGGACCGCTTGCGCAAGCTGCACACCGCCGAGAACCAGATGCGCGAGGCGGCTCGCCGCTACGACTCCTTTCTCGAGAAGCACCTGTTCTGGCTCGGCACGCAATCGAGAACGCAGCCAGATGACGTTCTTCGACTGCCGGATGAGGTACGGTTGCTGCTCGCGCCCGCACGCCGGTCGGATGTCGTGCGCGCCTTCGAGCAACAGGTCTTTCCCTCGCCCGTGTTCTGGCTGAGCGTGCTGCTCGCACTCGTCCTGACGTGGAAGCAAGGCGCCTTGACCGCGGCAATCGAACGCACCGCGCGGCATGTCGGCGAACCCGGCGCCGACAGCTTCCGGCACACCCTGCGCGCCTGCGGCTGGACGCTACTGAAAGCGGGCCCACTGCCCCTGCTGGTCGCCGTCACCGGCGGGCTCCTGCAAGGGCATACGCACAGCACAGCACTCGCGCACGCCGTCGGTGGCGGCCTGAACGCGGTCGCGATCAATCTCTACATGCTTCTCGCGCTGCGCCAGATCAGCCTCCCCGGAGGACTGGCCACGGCGCACTTGCGGTGGCCCGAGCCGGCCACCCACCAGTTGCGGGTCGAACTCGGACGTCTGCTGTGGGTCTTCATTCCGGCCTATGTCGTCGGGCGACTGGCCGTAGACCTGAATCCAGCACACACCGGCGGTGCCGTCGCACGGCTGGCGCTGCTGTTCCTGACCCTGACGGTGGCCGTGTTCTTCTACCGCGTGTTTCACCCCACACGTGGCGCAGTGGCGCACCTGCGCCGCCAGGCCCAGCCGGCGCTGATCTTCCGCCTGCAGCCGCTATGGTTCCCCGCCTTGGTCGCGACGCCCTTTGTGATCCTCGCCACGACCCTGAACGGCTACGTCTACTCGGCGATGATCATGATGCATTCCCTGCTCCTGAGCCTTTGGCTGGCCTGCGGCCTGATCCTGCTGCATGGGCTCGTCTGGCGCTGGTTGACCTTGTTGCGCCAACGCGCCGGCTACCAGATCGCCAGCAACGAACGCGCCGGCGAATCCGCAACCGACGCAGCGGTAGGCGTTACGCCGGACGAACCTGACGGCAACGCCCCGCCAACCGCATACGCCGAGCTCGACCTGACGGCGGTGGACGAGGACAGCCGCGAGTTGCTGGGCATCGTCACCACGCTGCTCGCCCTGGCCGGCCTTTACGCCATCTGGTCTGCAGTTTTCCCGGCCTTGACGATCCTCGACGACATCACGCTGTGGTATCGCTCGGCGACCGTCGATGGCGAGGATCGACGCCTGCCGATCACACTCGCCGATCTCGGCGTCGCCCTGATCTATCTGATCAGCACGGTGACACTGGCCAAGCGACTGCCAGCCGTACTCGACATGATCCTGCTCGAGCGCTTCCGCATGTCTTCCGGCAGCCGCTACACCGCCACCACCCTGACGACCTATGGCATCGTCGCCGGCGGCGCCTTGCTGACGCTCTACACCCTCGGCGCGCAATGGTCACAGGTACAGTGGCTGGCGGCCGCCATGAGCGTCGGCATCGGCTTCGGCCTGCAGGAGATCGTCGCCAACTTCATCAGCGGCCTGATCATCCTGTTCGAGCGGCCGGTGCGGGTTGGCGACCTGATCACCGTCGGCAATACCGATGGCGTAGTCACCAAGATCCGCATTCGCGCCACCACCATTCGTAACGCCGACCGCCAGGAACTGGTGGTGCCGAACAAGGAGTTCATCACCGGCCGCCTGCTCAACTGGTCGCTGTCGGACCCGGTGACGCGCGTCAAGGTGAGCGTCGGCGTCGCCTACGGCACGGACATCGACCGTGCACACGCACTGATGCGCGAGGCGGCGGACGAGCACGAACACGTTCTCGCCGACCCGAAGCCCGGGGTGAGCTTCGATGCTTTCGGCGACAATTCGCTGACGCTCACCCTGCGCGCCTTCGTCGACGATATCGATCACCGGAGCGCGACGGTGACCGACCTGCACAAGGCCATCAACCGCAAGTTCGAGCAGGCGGGAATCGCCATGGCCTTCCCGCAGCGTGACCTGCACTTCGACCCGAGTTCGCCACTGCACGTGACCATCGAGGACGCCAGGCAGGCGAAGACCGACCCCGGGAATCCGCGCTGATCCGTCTGCCGGATCCCGTAGCGAGTGGCCCGACCGATTGCGGTGACCATGCTCACAGGATCGGTGACCAGCGCGTCGAGGCGCCCCCGCGGCGGGCCGGCGACCAGGACTGCTTGAAAGGTCGCGGCCTGCACAACGAGCCGGAGTAGAATGGGTTGCGGGCGAGCACGCCAACGAGTTGACGACTCGTCCAGGTAGCGGGCCCGGACGAATGCAGGGGAAATCCGAATGATGGTCCGAAAGAACGTTCAGAAAGCAGTCTTCCCGGTCGCCGGTCTCGGCACGCGCTTCCTGCCGGCGACCAAGGCCAGCCCGAAGGAAATGCTGGCGGTGGTTGACAAGCCCCTGATTCAGTATGCTGTCGAGGAAGCCTACGCGGCTGGAATTCGGGAAATGATCTTCGTCACTGGGCGGCACAAGCGCGCTATCGAGGATCACTTCGACACGGCCTACGAACTCGAGGCCGAACTGAGCGCCGTTGGCAACGACGCGCTGATCGCCCTGCTGCATTCGATCAAGCCGGACGATATGGACTGTGTGTATGTACGCCAGCCGCGGGCCCTCGGCCTGGGCCACGCGGTGCTATGCGCCGAACGTGTGGTTCGTGGTGAACCCTTTGCGCTGCTGCTCGCCGACGACCTGATGCTCGGCGAGCCGCCGATCATGCGCCAGATGACCGACTTGTTCGCCGAGCATCAGTGCAGCATCCTGGCCGTTCAGGAGGTGCCGAAGGACCAGACCAGGCGCTACGGGATCGTCAAGGGGAAGGCCGTGTCGTCCGATCTGGTGAACGTCGAGGGCCTGATCGAGAAGCCTCACCCGAGCGTCGCCCCATCGAATCTGGCGATTGCTGGCCGCTATATCCTGACCCCGGCGGTTTTTGACATGATCCGTGAGCAGCCACGCGGTAGCGGTGGCGAGATCCAGTTGACGGACGGCATCTCGGCGATGCTGGCGACCGAGCAGGTACTCGCCTATCGCTATCACGGCGAGCGCTACGACTGCGGCAGCAAGCTGGGGCTGATGCAGGCCAGTGTTGTCCTGGCGGAAATTCACCCCGAACTCGGTGGCGAGTTCTCCGCTTGGCTCAGGGAGCGTCAGAAGATTCCTGAACTGCGCGATCGCAGAGACCGCGAACTCGTTTGAGTCGAGCGTCGCTTCTGTCGGCAACTGGCCGACCAGGCACGGCTCACCCCTGACGTACCGGCGCGGCCCGCAGCGATCCTGCCCGAGGCGCGTCAGGCGCCGAGCCGCAGGCCGGTCTTCTTGAGAATCCGGGTCGAGAACAGAACATCGTGCGCGCGGCAAACGGGCCCGAGAAGCTCGGCAATCGCCGCCACCTTGGCCAACACCTCGGCACGCGATCCGCCATGCACCATCGCAAACAGGTTGTACGGCCATTCGGGCAGCCGACGCGGCCGATGATAGGCGTGGGTGACGAAATCGAGCGCGCCGACGCGTTCGCCGAGTTCGTCGATGCGCTCGTCGGGCACGTCCCAGACGCTCATCCCGTTGGCCGTATAGCCGATGGCATAGTGGTTGGGAACCGCCCCGATACGGCGGACGATGCCGCTCTCCAGCAGGCGGGCCAGCCGCGCCATCACCTCCGCGGGCGTAATCCCGAGCTGCTCGGCCAGGCTATGGTAGGGACGGGAGACCAGCGGCAGCCCAGCCTGGGTCGCCTGCACGAGCCGGCGATCGACGGCGTCGAAGGATTCGCTCATGCGCGTACCGGGAGCTTCATCTCGACGAAGTACTCCCTGAGCTTCGGGAAGGCAAAAACCGGCAGACCGCTGGCGGCTTCGATCGTGCGCACAGCGGCAGCGATGCCGTCGGCGGTCTCGGTCGCCAGAACGAACCACATGTTGAACGGGCAAGCGCGGTCGCTCTCGCGCCGATAGTTGTGGGCAACCGCCGGAAACGCGTTGACGATGTCGACCACTTGCTGCCAGTTGGCCTCGGGAACGCGCATCGCCGCGAGAACGAAGGCACCGCCCATCCGCTCCACCTGGAACATGGGCCCGAAGCGCGTCAGCACGCGTGCGTCGAGCAGGCGTTGCAGGCGCTCGAGCAACTCGTCCTCGCCGATTCCGAGCGCAGCGGCAGCTTGCGCGTAAGGCCGCTCGCAGATCGGGAAACCACCCTGCAGGTGATCGATGATCGCGCGATCGGTGGCGTCGATGATGGCTGCCGCCAACGCCTCACGCATAGCGCGCACCGCCCTGTTTGAAGCGGGTGAGCGAGAAGAGCACATCGTGCGCATACTCGCCGAGCTGCAGGCGGGCCCGCAGCTCGGCGATCCGCGCCTCGACCTCGGCGCGTGCCTGGCCGTGGAGCATGCAGAACAGGTTGTAGGGCCACTCCGGCGGAACGCGCGGGCGCTGATAGCACAAGGTGACGCCCGCTTCGCGCGCCAGGGTCTCGCCGATCTGGCCGACGAGTTCATCGGGGACATCGTGCACCAGCATGGCATTGGCCGTGTAGCCCAGCTCGTGATGCCTGACGATGACGCCGAAGCGCTTGATGATTCCCTCGGCACACCAGCGACGGATACGCTCGATCACCTCGCTCTCGTCGCAGCCGACACGCGAGGCGAGGACCGAAAACGGCCGGATGAACAGCGGCAAGCCCTCCTGCAGGGCCATCACCAGACGACGCTCGATCTCGCCGAGCGGTGTCGGAGGCACAAAAGCCCGCCTTAGCACGTTGCCTGGCACCGCTTTGTCGGTCTTCCCGTCGAGCGAGAAGCCGAGGTCGATGTGGTATTCCTGCAGCAGGGGCAACTGGAGAAGCGACAGCCCCGCCGCCAACTCGATCGCCCCCAGCGCCGCCTGCAGGCGCCCTTCCGAACCGGCGGTGACGACGAACCAGAGGTTGTAGTGGTGCTCACGTTCGTAATTGTGGTTGACCTCGGGAAAGCGCGTCACTGCCGCCGCCACCGCATCCAGTTTTTCCGGCGGCACGGCCATCGCCGCCAGAGTGCTGGCGCCGATCCGCTTGGGGGCAAAGACCGCGCCGACGCGCGCCACCTTGCCCTCGCGGCGCAGCACCTCGAGAACGCGCAGGACGGCACTCTCGGCGACACCCAGGCGGGAGGCCAGCTCGGCAAACGGCGCCGAACACAGCGGGAAATCGCGCTGGAAATCGTTGAGCAGACGGAAGTCGAGCGCGTCGTCGGTCATCGCGGTCAGAATCCTGTCCGCCCCGCGCGGCTGGTGAAGAAGATGCCGCTCGGCGCCTGCGCCGTAAACTCGCCGATCCTGGCAAAGGTCGCCGTATCGTAGATCAGCACCTTGTCGTCGTCGCGTGCCGAGATCCAGACCTGCTCGCCGCGCGGCGTGAACTCCATGTGCAGGATGGCTTTCCCCGGTTCGAGAGTACGCACCACTTGCCCGGTCAGCGTGTCGATCACCTCGACCCAGCCGTTGTCGGGGAACGCGTAGTTGACCCACACCTGCCGGCCGTCGGGCCGGGCAATGACGAACACCGGCTGGCCCTTGACCTTGATGCGGCCGACTTCCCGCCAGTTGCTGCCGGAGACGACCAGCACTTCGTGCCGGCCGATTGCCGGCAGGTAGGCATTGCCTTGCGCCAGCGACCAGCCGCGCAGGTGCGGCATCTTGAATACCGGCAGCTTCTCCTGGCCGCGCCCGTAGTTCGCCAGGATGCGGCGGCTACCCTGCTCCGGCTGCCAGGTATCGAGCAGGGCGACGCCGTCCTCACCGAACAGGCCAGCCAGATAGTAGCGGCCATCGGGAGTGACGAGTCCGTCATACGGCTGCAGCCCGGCCGGATAGCGCTGCGTGCGTGGCCGCCGCGGATCGGAGAAGTCGCTCACCCAGATCTCGCCGCCATCGAACAGGGCGTAGGCAAAGCGGTTGCCCGACAGGTCGGCAAGACCGACGACTTTCGAGAAGCTCCCGGGTGCATATTCGGCCGGCACTTCGGAGAGCAGTTCGAGGGTCTCGGCATCGAAAGCCTTGATGCCGCCCGGAGTGTAGTTCTGGGCGACGACGATGCGGCCGTCCTGCGAGATCGAGCCGCCAATGGCATTGCCCGACTGCAGCACGCGCCTGACGATTCGCGCCGTCAGCATATCGACTTTCGTCAGGCCGCCGTCACGGCCGAAGACATAGGCATAGCGGCCGTCGCGTGAATAGACCACCGAAGCATGCGACAGGTCGCCGAATCCACCGATGCGCGCGTAGGGCTCGCGCCGACTCGTGTCGACGAGGGTGACCTGACCGCTGGCACGCTCGATGACGAGACCGAGGTCGCCGGTACCGCGCAAGGGCGGCGCCGCACAACCGGTGAGCAGGGCAATCCACAGTAGGGCAAACAGTCTGTTCATCGTCATCCATCCAGCGCCCGTGGCGCAGAAAATCGGCCCGCTTTCGGCCCGCTTTCGGCTCACTTCGCACCGGCCATTATCGTCACAGTGGCGGCCTTGTCGCAAGCACGTTCCGCCGGATCGTGCGAATCGCCGATCGGCGAGACATCGTCGCTGGCGCGGCACCATCGCTGCGCCGCCGCTCAGAGGACCGACTGAATCGCGGCAACCATCTCGGCCTGACTCATCGCGCCGAGCTTGCTGCTGCGGATCCTGCCACCCCGGTCGATGACGACGGTGAACGGCAGGCCGGACTTGCCGTTGCCCAGCGTCTGCATCAGGTCGATGCTCGCCGGCATGCCGCCGATCAGCGAGGTGTAGTTCAACTCGTAGGCCGTGGCGAACTCGCGCACGCTGTCACGGTTGGCGTCGTCTTCGACGGCGATGCCGACGATGACCAGTCCGCGGCCGCGGTATCTGGCGTGCACCGCAGCGAGATCGGGAATCTCCCGCCGACAGGGAAGACACCAGCGTGCCCAGAAGTTGACCAGCAGCGGTTTTCCCTTGAGCGAGCCCAGCGCGACCGACTGGCCATCGGCGCTGTTCAGCGTCAATGCAAAGAGGGGGGCGGCCGACGCCAGTCCGTCGGCCGCCCCGGTCGCGCCGGGCAGGGCAAACAGCAGCGCGACGAGCAGGCGCTTCATCGCCGTCCTCGGCTCACGGCAGATCACTGCGACGAAACGTCAGATAGCCGATCAGTGCGCACGACGAACCGATCAGCAACGGATAGAGCAAGGCATAGACACGATAGCCGCTACTGCCGAAGAGATCGAGAATGACGTAAGCCGACGGACCCAGGACGATCAGTTGCGGGTCGAACATCGCCAGCGCCGCGGTACGAAAGACCTGCAGCGGGTTGAGGAGCGCGATGCCGACCGCCACTTCCGGCGCGACCCGCCCCTGGATCATGATCCCGAGCAGGATCAGATCGAGAAACAACAACATGGACAGCCAGACCATGAACGCTGCACCCTGCGCCACATCGGTGCTGCGCGCCAGCGTCGAGATCAGCATGCCGATGCCGAGAAAGCACCAGGCCATGGCCGCCAGCAACCCGGTGTAGTAGAAGAACATCCCCCAGGGCACTTCGATCGCCTTGAACAGCGACCACAACACGGCCGCGAACATCGCGACGAACACCGGGAGGAAGATGACGACGTAGCGACCGACAATCTTTCCCCAGAACCAGGCGGACAAGGATACCGGCAGCGACAGCAGGTACTCGAAAACGCCGGCCTCGCGGTCGCCGGCCACCGAGCGCACCGTCGTGATCAGGACGAACACCGGCAGGATCGCCATGGTCAGCTGAATATAGGTCACCAGCAGGCGCGACAGGCCGATGAAGCCGAGCACGCGCGACTCGGTCAGGCCAAAGGCGAAGAGCAGCGCGACGATACCGCCGAAAACCAGGCTGTAGATCAGGAACCAGCGCGCGCGCAGCGACTCGACGATGTCCAGGCGGGCGGTCAGCAGCAGTGCATTCATGGGAGTCGATTCATTTGCCGCGCGCCAGGAGGCGCTGCTTCATTTCCGTATACGACAGCGTACCGGCTTCGGGGGCGGCTACCGCCGCGAAATGGTAGCCCATCGGGCTCTTCCTGCCTGGCAGGTAATGCGCCTGGCGGGCGTCCAGCCAGGCGCCGGTGCGCTGGTCGGCCACCCAGTACTCGGTCTGCGGCGTCTCCTCGTTGAAGGCCTGCTGGGCCAGCCAGAAGACGGCGCAACCGATGTCGTCGAACTTCCAGACCTTGCGCCGAGGATCGCGAATCTGTGCCGCGAAGCGCCTGTCGCTGATCACCATGCCGCAGCGCGTGTCGGTATCGCGGTCCCACTTGATGTCGACGGGTCCGCTCTCCGGCTCGCGGCTGCAGGCAGCAAGCGAAACGCCAACGCCACTCCCGAGCAAGGCGGCAAGGAAACGACGTCGCCTCATGCGCTTCGCCGCCTCACTGGAAGACGACCTTCGCGTCCACTTCCTGCATTTCGATGCGCGACAGCAGCCCGACATAACGCGCAACCATGCCCAGGAAGCGGAGCCGGTCGGGCCCGGAAACGGTGCCGTGCCACTCGACCCCCGCGCGCCGGTCGGCAAACTGCCACGTGGCCAGCGTCCTGGCAATCGCCGCATCAGCGCGTGCCAGCGTCAGGTGCACCTGGAACAGCGCCGACAGTTTCGACTCCTCGGCAACGCGATCATCAAGGACGATCCTGCCGGTGTCCATCTCGACGACGCGATTGACCAGCGACGCGACCTCGTCGAGGCGGTGGCTGGAAATGATCATCGTCGTGTTGTCGAGCCGCTCGGCGAGCAGGCTGAAAAAGATCTGGCGCGCTTCCGGATCGAGATTGGCTGCCGGTTCGTCCAACACCAGCACCTGCGTATCTCGCCCCAGGGCAATGGCGATCAGGAGCTTCTGCTTCATGCCGCCCGACAGGCGGTTGAACGGCAGGGTCAGGATCTCGTCGACCGCGAGTCCCAGCCGGCGCGCAACGGCATGGATGCGCCCGGCGTCCGACCGGCAGACGGCGGCGGCGAAGCTGACCAGTTGGCCGACCGGCATCTTCAGCGGCGGAGGCAACTGCGGCACGAAGCCGATCTTGCCAAGCACCTGCGTCCGCTCGCTGCGCGGCGCACCGCCGGCTATCGTCACCGTTCCCTGGTGGGTGTATTCGCCAAGCAGGCAGCGAATCAGCGTCGTCTTGCCGGCACCGTTCGAGCCGATCAGCGCGATACGCTCGCCGAGCGCGACCTCGAGCGTGACGCCGTCAAGGACGCGATGCTTCCTGAAATCCTTGCCGACATTTGCGAAACGGATCATGGGTGCGCTTCCTCAGAGCAGCTTCTGCAAGCCCTTGACGTCGAAGACCAGCGCCCCGCTCGGACAGACGTCGACGCAGAGACCGCAGCGCGTGCAGTCCGGACCGATCGGCGTGGTCAACGCGGCGGCCCGCCCCTTGATGACCACGTCAAGGACATGCGGCACCAGACAGACCTTGCGGCAATCGCCTTCGTGGAAGCACTTCTCCAGCCGGTAGTCGACCCGCAGCGGCGAAATGGCGCCCGCCATACCATAGGTCAAACCGATCGGGCAGACATAGCGGCACCAGGCGCGGCGCGAGTAGACGACCTCGAAGACCAGCAGTAGCAAGACCCAGCCAAGCGCCAGTGACGGCCCGTAGATCAGCGCCCGCGACAGGATGCCGGTCGGCGAGATGGTCTCGAAAACCGTGTAGCCCGTCAGCACCGCCAGCGCCGCAAAGACGACCCAGAACACGGAGCGCACACCGCGGTGGAACTCGTGGTCGCTGACCAGCTTGCGGGCCGCCAGCTTGAGGTGCAGCCACTCGAACCACTCGGCCAACAGGTGGTAGGGGCAGACCCAGGAGCAGAACGAGCGCCCGCCGAGCAGCGCCCAGATGACGAAAACGGTCGCCGTGCCGATGAACAGATTGACGATGATGTGCTTGTGCGCGAGCATCACCTGCAGCGCCGAGTTGAGGTCGATCAGGTGAAAGCCGACCAGACGCGAGGCGGTCAGCGCTCCCTCGAGCATCTGGATGTCGAGCCAGAACGATAAGGTAAACAACAGGTTGACGAGGAGCAGCACCGCCCAGCGGCGATTGCGCCACTTGTGGGTCACCAGCTGGTGATCGCGGGCGTGCTGCTTGAGCGCCTCGAAATCGGCCTTGGTCATCCGCTTCAGGCTGTGCACCTGCTGCGCTTCCGGCGTCACCAGGACAGACTTCCGCGGTGCGGCGCCGAACATCACGCGTAGGCGCTCGAACTGGCTCATCACGCGCTCCAGGGCTGACGGGGATCGATGACGATCGCCGTCGGCTCGACTGGACAGATCATTTCGCAAACGCCGCAACCGACGCACTGCTCGAGCACCTGCGGGCGGTAGTGCCTGCTGCCGTCGGCAGCGATCGTCTCGGCCATGGTGATCGCCTCCTTGATCGGGCACTCGCTGACGCACAGGTTGCAGAGATCGCGCTCGTAGGGATGGTCGCGCACGCCGATCGGTTTCCAGCGATCGACCGCCACGTAGCGCAAGCGCCCGCGGTAGTCGGCACCGCGCGCCTGACCGCTGAAGCGCCTGCCCTGCACCGCCAGACACGCGTCGGGCCGCGACAGGCGCGCCACGCCGATGCGCTCGGCAAGGTTGAGCGTCGGCTCGGCGTCGGCTTCCTTGGCCTTGAGCACCGGCGGCCGGGCCAGCGGCATGCCGGCACGCGTGCCGAGCGAGCCCGGCTTGCGGTAGGTCAGTGAGCCGGTCGGACAGGCCAGGATGCACTGCACCGCATCGCAGGAAAAGTCGCAGGCTTGCGCGCGCGCATCGATGTAGGGCACGCCGAGACCGAAGCCGCTGGCGATGTCGTCGAGCCGGATCGCCGCTACCGGGCAGACCTGCACGCACTGACCGCACTTGATGCACGACGAAAGGAGATCGCCTTCTTCGAGGGCGCCCGGCGGCCGCAGACGCCGGTTGCGGGCGTTGGCCACCGGGATGTAGCCCAACATGGCCAGGCCAAGCACGCCACCGAGCATGACCGCCGAGCGAATGAAGCGGCGCCGGTTGGCCTGCCTGCGCACCGGCGCTCGCTTGCTGCCGGCGGGCGGGTTCTCTGAAGGCGTCACGGCAGTCGCCTCGAGGGTTTTGTCGTCACTTTTCGGATCGCTCATTGGCCAGCCCTCTCGCTGCTCGTGCGGGATTTCTCGAATACGGGCCGAACGTCACGCAACAACAGCACCGGCGTCGAAAACGGCGCCAGGCGCTCGAGGAAATCGAGCATCTCCATCATCGGAGCATTGCGGAAGAAGCGGGCATAAGGCACCTCCATCCAGAGTTGATCGGCGTACGCGTAGAGTTCGTGCGGCCGGTCGCCGACATTGTCGCGATCGCGGTCGAAGCCCTGATAGTCATCCCAGTAATTGCCACGCCAAACGTTGTGGCGTGCGCTGCCGGCATCGCCCAGGGCGACCTGCGTCAGGTTCCCCTCGAAGGAATTGCCCTCGACGAGCGTGCCTTCCTTGTCGGCCAGGAAGCTGACGCCAACGCCGTTGTAGGCAATCCGGTTGGCGCGGATCGTGATCGTGCTGTCGGGCTCGAAAGGCGACATGTCGAGGCCGACGCCGACGCCGCAGTAGACGATCTCGTTGCCTTCGACGACGACGTCGGACGCTTCCTTGAAGCCGACCGCCATGCCGGTCGGCCCGTTGGCGTGCGAGAACAGGTTGTTGCGGATCGCCCCGCCACCCGAATACATCACATAGACGCCGACGGCGTTGTCGTAGAAGCGGTTGCCCTCGACGAGATTGTTGGCGGCGAACATGAAGTGGATCGAATAGCGGCTGCGCCGGGCAGCGTTGTCAAGGTAGCGGTTGTCGTTCGAGTACCAGGCGACCATATCGCGAGAATCCTCGATGACATTGCCGGCGATCAGGTTGCGGTGGCTGTACCACAGCCGCAGGCTGTCGCCGCGCGTCCCGAGGTCGAAGGGTTTCGAACGGATGGTGTTGCCGCGCACGACGTTGTCGTTCGACTTCTTGAGATCGATGCCGAACAGGCAGTTGTCGATGCGCAGATCCTCGATCACGTTGTGGTCGCCGCGCACGTTCAGGCAGGCATCGTCCGAATCGTGCGACGAGCCCGAATTGGTCAGGTGCAGGCCACGCACGAGGGCCTGGTTCGCTTCCAGGACGAAGACCGTTCCCTTGCCACCGCCATCAATGGTCACGGCGCCCTGCCCGTCGATGGTCAGCGTCTTGTTGACCACCACCGGCCCGGAATAGCGTCCCGGGTCGAGCTTGAGGAGCGAGCCGGCGGGCGCCGCGTTGATCAGATCCTGCAGGAAAGGCAATCCGGGGACGCGTGGCACGGTCGGGATCGTCGCTGTCTCGTCGATGCTGCCCCAGCCGGCGGCGGCCGGCGCGCCCATCGCGCCGTTACGGCCCGACTCGGCCACATCGACGCGACCACTACCGCGCGCGCCACTGCGCTGCAGGGCCGTCAGTGCGTCTTCGGCGCCCGGTGAGGGCAGGACGAACAGGGCGAGCCCGCCAGCCAGCCCGGCCGCGAGCAGACGGCTGAACATGGCCTACTCCGCCGACCCCTCGCGCACCTGCTTGCGCCGGATCAGCAGCGCCAGCAGCAGGCAGACCATGACGCCGACGAGGAGCGCGTAGCCCCAGTAGGGATACGAGTAGGTCGAGAACTGCGCCACCTTGCCCTCGCCGAAGACCGTCGGCATGAAAGGCTTGACCGTGAAAGCGCCCCAGGGATGCATGTTGTGTCCGAAGAACCACAGCCAGCCGGCGTAGGTGATGACGAAGAAGACCGGCAGCAGCGCCGGAACCAGCGCCAACAGCAACGAGAAGCCGCGAATCCGGGCGACGCCGATGACGACGACGAGCATCGCCAGGAGCGTACCGGCGATGACCAGATGCGTGACCTTGGTGACGTTGTCGCCCCAGACGCGGATCTTCTCGGGCTCGTTGAAGAAGGTCGCGGTTTCGCTGACGTAGTTGGCGACGTGCGTCGCCAACCCGCCGAGCACGTACTGGTCGACGAGCATCCAGGCGGCGACGAGCGTGAAACCGGCGGCCAGAACGAGAACGCGCGTCTTGCGCCGGGGAACCATGAAGCCGAGCAGCATCACCGTGAAGAAGCCGAAGAAGAACTTGGCGAGCGGCTTCTCGACCGGCGCGCCGGTGGCGATCGGGAACATGCCGACGTAGTGGTTGATGGTGTTCATTTCGTGCACGCAGTCGAGTCCCTGCGCACCCTTATCGATGTCCTTGCCCTTGTCGGTGATCGGGTTGTAGCGTTCGTCCTCGTGCGAGATATCCTTCTGGATGATCTCGCCAGCCATGCGCGTGCCCTTGCCGGCGGCCTTGCAGCCGTTGAAGACGCCGTTGAAGTGGAAATGGATGCGGATCCCGTCTGGAAAGGCGTCCGGCGGGTAGTTCGGTGCCGTCAGCGAGACCCACCAGATCGGCGAAAAGTAGGCGACGATCATCAGTACCGTCGCCACGGCGGTGAGTGCCGTGACGATCAGATTCGACTTGCTGGCGGGTGCTGCTGACATGCTTCGATCCTCGGGGCTACTTCTTCTTGGCCGGTGCCTTGGCCTTGCACATGTTGCCCGGCATCACCAGGCTCGACTGGTAGGCCGAAATGGCAACCAGTTGATCGTTGTTGTACTTCTTGATGATCTTGACCATGTCCGGGTTGGCATTGCGCCGGTGACCGTCGCGGATCTCGGTCATCTGGCGCAGCAGGTACTTGTAGTGCTGGCCGGCGATCACCGGGTAGAACTTGTCCTTGACCCCCTCACCGTTCTGCCCGTGACACTCCTTGCACTCCTTCTCGTACAGCTCCTTGCCGGTCGCCAGCTGCTTGTCGAGATCCTTGCCGTCGTACTTGCCGTGCTCGACGGGAATGCATAGCTGCTCGATATAGGCGGCGACGTCGGCCAGTTCCTGCGGGTCGGTCAGCGTCGCGGCAAACGGATACATCGTCGGGTTGTCGCGCAGGCCGGCCCGGATGTCGGCCATCTGCTTGATCAGCACGGTAGTGTGCTGGCCGGCGAGTTGCGGGAAGGTGCCGTCTGGACGACCGGCGCCCGACGGCAGGTGGCAGGCACCGCATACCTCGTAGGCTTCCTCGCCGCGCTTCTTGTCGCCCTTGAGCTTCAGCGCCTCGCTCTTCTCGCCCTCCTGGGCGTTCCACTTGTAGTCCTTGCCCTCAATGCCCTGCGCCTTGGGTGCCGGTGGCGCAGCGTGCGCGGCGGCCGCGGCAAACATCGCCAGGGAAACCGCCAGAATCAGTTTTTTCATTGCTCACTCCCTACTGTTTGAGGATCGATACGTGCCAATCTAACAAGCGCCCCGGTGTCTGACGTTGATAATTGTCAAGTCATGCGTGCCTGCCGCGGAGACAGCGCGCGCGTGCCGTCTCAGGGCTTGAGCTTCGAGATGTAGTCGGCCAGCGCCTTGATCTCGTCATCGCTGACGAGGTGCATGACGCCCTTCATCGCCGCCGAGTTGCCGTTCGCGCGCGCCCCGCTCTTGATGTCGAGCATCTGCCTCTCGATGTACTTGGCATTCTGGCCGGCAATCTTCGGATAGTCGGGCATCAAGGCCTTGTTGCCGGCCGGACCATGGCAGGCGTTGCAGGTCTTCTCGGTGTACAGTCTTGCTCCGTCGACGGCCGGTGCGGCCAGGGCTGGCGCGGCGAGTGCGGCGAGTGCGACAAGAGCCATCAGCTTGTTCATGGCGATTCCTTCCTGATAAGAAAACGGGGACCAGAGTAACTCTGCTCCCCGCCGAGTTGCCTTGAGTTGCATCAAGACGAATGACCTGGCTTACTTGACCTTCTTGGCGCCGTTCTGCTCGAGGTAGGTCTTGGCGCGCAGGCCGAGGTCGGCAGCCTTGACCTGGTACTGCCAGATCTGCTCGGTCCACAGCGCGGCGTTGTTCCAGTCCTTCTTGCCGGCTGCTTCGTCAGCCTTGGCCTTGGCGTCCTTGATCTTGCCCAGCTGATCGACGGCGTCGTCCATCATGTTGACCACGTCCGGGAAGTCCTTGTAATTGACACTCGTGATGTAGCCGACGACCGAGTCGATCACCGCCTGCGTATCGGCCACCTTCTTCAGCTGCGTCTTGTAGTCGGCCTCGGTGTAGTTGGCGCCCGCCGTACCGGCGGTCTTGGTCGGTTTCCAGCCCTTCGGCTTGACCAGCAGGTAGCCCTGCATCTCGAGGTGCAGCGCCGAGCAGAACTCCGTGCAGTAGTACGGGTAGACGCCCTCCTTGTCGGCCTTGAACTTGACCGTGACCGTCTTGCCGGGCTCGACCGAGGCGTGCACGTTGTAGGTCGAAACCGTGAAGCCGTGCGTCTCGTCCTGTGCCCTCTCGAGGTTGGTGAGGTGGATGGTGACTTCGTCGCCGACTTCGGCTTCGATCGTTTCGGGCGTGATGTGCGAGCGGATCAGCGTCCCGAAGACTTCGATCTTGTTGCCCTTCTTGACCGTCTTCTCTTCACCGGCACGTACCGCACCCGGGTTCGGCTGGTCGGTCCGGCTGTTGGTGCCGACCTTGTAGCGAACGCCTGGCTTGAGCTTGCCGGCTTCGATGGCGACCACGTAGTGCGGCTCGCCGAGCGGCAAGGGCATGTCGTAGAGGAGTTGCATCTTGTCGTCGCTGATGTCGATCAACTGGTGGTTCTGCGGATGCAGCGGCCCGACCGGCACGAAACGGTCGATCGCCAGCTTGTTGAGGGCAACCAGATAGCGGCCCTTGGGATCGACCGAATCACCTTCCATCGTCATCAGGTGACCGATGTTGTAATGGACGCTGATCTTGTCGAGCACCTTGCCTTCGCAGAAGTTCCATTTGACGACCTGCGAGTCGACGTACAGCGAGGTATAGGCGACGCAGGGCTTGGCATCGTACTGGGTATGCAGCGGCCCGAGGCCGAGCTGCACCTGGGTATGCAGCGCGTCCTTCATATTGATCACCGGGATGCCGTAGGGATCCTTCGATTCGAACTTGCCGGCCTTGATCGCCGCCTGGATCTTCTCGAAGGAATACACCGAGACGTGCGTGTCGAGCTTGCCGGCGACGGTGATGAACTTGCCGTCCGGAGTCACATCGACGCCGTGCGGCGACTTGGGTTCCGGCACCAGGAAGAGGATGCCTTCCTTGATCGCGGTGTCCATCATCAGCACGTCGTGGCCATTGATCTTCTTCGCCTTGCCGGCAGCCACCAGTTCGGCTGCCTTTTTCCAGTTGATCACGTGCAGATAGTCGGTATCCTTGGCCGAGCAGCCCGCTTCATAAGGAGGCCGTCCCTTTTCGATGCCGCCGACGTAGCGCTCACTGCAGAAGGAATTGGTGAACGACCAACCGTCCGACGGGCCCTTGCCGGCATCCGAGAGATCCTGGCTGTACGGCGGCAACTCGAGCGAGAACGACTGCTTGGGATCGATGCGTCCTGCCTTGCGGTCGAACTTCCAGTAGGTGACGCCGCCGCGGTACTTCTCGTTGAACTCCTCGAGCGGGTAGAACTTCTTGTTCTCGAGCGGCGTCGCATACTGCGCGGCCTCGATCACGTACTCGGTGTTCGGCGTGACGAAGGCGCCGCCGTGTTCGGACTTGAAGATCGGGTTGACGACGATCTGCTTGGTCTCGAAGTCGCGCAGGTCGATCACCGCCAGACGCGGGTTGGCCTTGTCGTTGATGAACAGGAACTGGCCGTCGTACTTGCCCTGCGTCTCGGATATCGCCGGGTGGTGCGTATCGCCCCAGTTGATTTCCTTGCCGTCGATGCTGCCTTGCCGGAGAACCGCCTTCGACTCCTCGTCGAAGCCGTAACCCTGCCAGGGCTCGGGCGTGAACACGCCGATGTACTTGAGGATGCGCATCGAGGGAATGCCATAGACGATCACCTGCCCAGACTGACCGCCCGACGAGAAGGCGACGAACTCGTCGCGCTTGCCGGTCGGCACATAGGTCTTCGAAGCGGCCAGCAGATCCTGCTGTGAAAGGTTGCGGCGCTTCATGACGTCCTGCAGCGATTCGGCGGCATACGCGATGCCGACGGCGGCGCAGCCGAACCCTGCTGCGAGCAGCAATGGCGCGACCTGCTTGGTGCGGAATTTCATCTTGACTCTCCCTGTTGTCGGTTCGGGTTGTACCCTCATCATCCCCATCGCCCTGCGACAATCCGCCACTGCGGCAATATGCCGCACATTGTGGTCGCAAGCGCTGGCGGATAATTTAAGGTGGATCAAAATTTTGCCAAGCTGCTGCGCCGCACAATCGCAGTTGCGCCCACTTGCCACCGACGCTCGACGCCGGTGTCTGCCCTCCTGTCCGGGAGACCTTGGCTCTCGGCGACAATGGAGTCCCCCAAGTCAACGACCGCAACAACACACGCCACACCGACCTGATGACCAAGAACCTGCTGATCGATGCAGCCATCCTGCTGGGACTCGCCATCCTCGGCGTCATCGGCTACAAGCTGGCGCCCCTGCTCAACCCGAAAACCGATGTCGCCCTGCCGCTGTCGAGTTGCGATCCGGGTCGCCAGCCCTGCATGGCGACGCTGCCTGACGGGACGCAACTCGAGTTCTCGATCGACCCGCGGCCGATCCCGGCGCTCAAGCCGCTGCAGGTGGAGGCCACCTTCCGGGGAGGCGACGTGCGCAAGGTCGAAGTCGATTTTGCCGGCACCGAGATGAAGATGGGCTACAACCGACCGCAGCTAGAACGTCAGGCGGACGGCATGCACTTCCGCGGCCAGGCGAGCCTGCCGGTCTGTATCACGGGGACCATGGAATGGCAGGCGACGCTCCTCGTGCACACCGCCCTGGCCGTGGTGGCAGTACCGTTCCGCTTCGTCACCGGCCATTGACGCGAGGGCCGCACCGACATGCCCACGAAAACCCTGCTGATGGCGCTGATCGCCGCGCTGAGTGCCATCCTGATCCTCCTCGCCGTCTTCTGGGAGCCGGTGCCACCGCGGCCGATCGCCAGGATTGCGCCACACGAGCGCTTGCCGGCGGCGACAGCCCCGCCGGCGGGCGGCGAGTTCACCCTGCAGGGAGCGCAGGGGAACGTCAGGCTGAGCGACTTTCGCGGCAAGGTGGTTCTCATCTACTTCGGCTACACCTATTGCCCGGATGTCTGCCCGACGTCGCTGTCGCTGCTGGCGCAGGCGCTTTCCGAACTCGCACCGAATGAACGCGAACGCGTCCAGGGCATCTTCATCTCGGTCGACCCCGAGCGCGACACCGCTGCCCGCTTGCAGGAATACACGCCGTTCTTTCACCCGCAAATCGTCGGCCTGAGCGGCACGGCAGCGCAGATCGCCAGGGTCGCCGAACAATACGGAGCCCGCTACCACAAGCAGGCGCCCGACGCCGAGGGGCGCTACGCCGTAGACCACTCGTCGGCGACCTACGTGGTCGACCCACAGGGCCGGCTGACCGGCGCGTTGCCGCACGCCTCCACGCCGACACAGATCGTCGCCGCCGTGCGAGAGCAACTGGCGAGCGCAGCCAGCCGATGATCGGCCCCACCTGCCACGGCTGTCCCGACCCCACCAGCACTTGCCCACCGGAGAAGTTCAAGGCCATGAAGTTCCGCAGCTCAGCCATCACCCTCGCCGCCGCACTGGCCATGCCGCTGTCCACCCTGGCCGGCGAAGCCGACCTGACGGTGGTCGCCCCGTACGTGCGGATGGTGCCACCGGGCACCCCGAACAGCGCCGCCTTCATGACCATCGCCAACAACGGTACGAGCGACCGCCGACTGGTCAAGGCCGACAGCCCGGTGGCGCGCGCCGTCGAACTGCACTCCCACACCAACGAGCAGGGCCTCATGCGCATGCGCCAGGTCAGCGCGATCGAGATCAAGGCGAAAAGTCGAACCGAACTGAAGTCCGGCGGCTACCACGTGATGCTGATCGACCTGCGACAGCCTCTCAAAGAAGGTGAAACGGTAGCGCTGACACTCACCTTCGACGACGGCAGCATGAGCAGGGTCGACGCGCCGGTGCGCAAGCCGCAGGCGCTCCTTGAAGCGGAGCAGGCATCCGCGCACGGCAGGCACTGAGCGGACTCGCGACCGGCGATGGGCCGGCGGCCGAGCTTGCGGCGCGCCGGCCGGCTTACTGCCCGCTCAACCGGCGCAGGATCGGCTCCAGCTTTGCCTCGTCAAGCCGCCCCAGGCGGCTCATCGCCAACTGCCCGTCGCGAGCGATGACCAGTGTAAAGGGCAGGCCCTTGATGCGCAGGCCCGGAGTGTCGCTGATCGCCGGTGTGGCCGCCAGCAGCGGGTAGGTCACCGGCCGGGTCTTGACGAAGGACTGCATGTTTTCGACCTCGTCGATGCCGATGCCGACGAACTGCACACCCTGGCCCACGTACTCGCTTTGCAGACGCGCAAAGGCCGGCATTTCCTCGACGCAGGGGGCGCACCAACTGGCCCAGAAATTGACCACCAGCACCTTGCCCCGCCATTGCGCCATCGCTTGCTGGCGCCCGGCGAGGTCGGGCAGCGTCAACCGCATGACTGCGTCGGCGGCTGCCTGAGCGTCCTCGGGCGTCAACTGTTGTGACGAGATCAGACCGGCAGGGACGCCATCGGTGACCGAACGGCTCTGCTCAAGCAGACGGTAGCCGAGGAAGCCGATGCTTGCCAGCGTCAGCACGCCGGCCACCACGGCGAGAGCAAGCGCGTGCTGCGGCTTCATCCCGGCGTGCGCCGCGACATCGCCTTGAGGCAAACGACGACAAACATCAAGCCGCCGATGATGGCGATCAGGCCGCCGAGGCCCATCATTCCCATGCCGATCTTCTGCGGCAAGGTCGTCAGCAACTGCTCGGCGCCGGCGACCTTGCGCTGGACGCCGTAGCCGCCCGACCATGCCAGGCCGAGCACATGCACGAGTTGGCCGAAGCCATACACGTAGGGCTGCCAGAGCGCCATCCGGCCTGCTGCCGGCTGGAAGCCCAGGTGTGGCAGGAGCACGTAGGCGAGCCCCATGAAGGCCAGCGTCACGCCGACTGTCGAACCATGGTAGTGCGCCGGAATCACCACGTTGACGCCCTGGATCATGTAGCCGAGCACGCCGCCGAGCGCAAACAGAGTGAAGGACGCGACGAAGGCCGACTTGGCCGGATCGGCCGGCACGCCGCGCAGGCCCCATAGCGACAGGACACCGAGCAGGATCAGCGGCGCCATGTAGGGATGGCCCCAGAGCATCAGCTTGGCGAAGAACTCCATGTGCGGCAACGAGCCGGCCGGGACGAGCAGGTAGATCGCCGGCACGGCGAGCAGCGGCACAGCGGCAACCAGGAACAGCACCGAAACCGCGCGCAACGAGGCCATCGTCGGCCGCCCGACCTGCGCGGCGATCCACAGCCAGGCGACGACCATCAGCAGCGCATGCTGAAACTGCAGCGTGTGTCCGCCACCCCAGAACAATACTTCGTAATAGTGCGTCTCCTCGATCCACGGCACCATCGCCCAGGACCAGAAGAAGGCGGCGAGTGACAGAAACGCGGCGACGGCGCCCAGAAAAGCGCCGAGCCGCAGTGGCTCGCCCAGAAAAGGCCGCGGCCAGGTGGTGATCAGCGCGCGCAGCACGGTCAGGCTCGCGCCGGCGGCGAAGATCCAGAGGGAGGCAAAGAACAGCGGCTGCCTGAGCACCGGAATATAGTTGTTGAGCACCGGCTCGGCCCCCGGGAAGAAGGGGGAAACGCTCATCAGCGCCGTCCCCAGCGCCGCCAGGCCGACGCCACTCCAGCCCAGCGATGCCAGGCCGCTGCCGCCGACGGCGCACCAGATCACGGCGGCAAAGGCCATGAACCACACGGCCACCGACAGGTCGACGTGCACCACCAGTGCCGCGCGGAACAGATCCTTCAAGGGAAAGACATCCTGAATGCCGGGCGTTCTGGACAAGACCAAAAGCACGGCGAGGACGCCGGAACCGATCAGTGCCAGCACGCCCAGCCACAACCAGGCGCGCGCCAGACCCGCTGGCGTTCCCGAAGCGATTGCCGGGGCAGCGGAGGCTGCCGGAGAAACCCTTGTCTGTGGCGAATCCAAAGCTGCCTCGCGCGCGAAAAATCGTATGAGTATAAGGCCGGGCAGCGGCATATGACAACTGCAGCCGCTGGTGCCGTTCCCTCCCGGACCACGCCTGGCGGATGGGCTTGCGGGTATCAAAACGGCATGTACCGCCCGGAGTTGGCGACAGGCTTGCCCCTGACCATCACAGATGCGAATATTGCCGACTTTCGGCAGCTTTCTGGCCGACATTTGCGGAAGCGACATGCACTCACACCAGCACGGCATGAACATCGAGGCGCTCCTGGCGCTCCTGGCGCACGTGCCGCTGTTCAATGAACTGGACGCGGGAGAAATCGCGCGTCTGGCCCGCGGCACGCGCGAAGTCGCGGCGGCGCGCGGCGACATCCTGTTCCACAAGGGAGACACCCCGAGCGGCTTCCACCTGATCGTGTACGGACAGGTGAAGCTGGCCTTCACGTCGCCCCAGGGCGGCGAGAAGGTCGTCGACATCCTCGGGCAGGGTCAGACCTTCGGCGAAGCCGTGATGTTCATGGACCGGCCGTTCATGGTCTATGCACAGGCGCTGGCCGACTCACTGCTGTTGCACATTTCGAAGACGGCGATCATCGAGGAACTCAACAGCGACCCCAAGCTCGGTCGCAAGATGATCGCCGGCCTGTCGATGCGTCTGCACCACCTGATCACCGACGTGGAATCGTACTCGCTGCACTCGGGTCGCCAGCGAATCATCGGCTACCTGCTGCGGGAGCAGTTCGGCGACGCCGAGAAAGTGATCACCGTCACCTTGCCGACCAACAAGGGAGTGATCGCCTCGCGCCTCAATCTGACGCAGGAGCACTTCTCGCGCATACTGCATGAGTTGTCGGAGAAGGGACTGATCGTCGTCGAAGGCCGCAGGATCCACATCCCGGATGTCGAGAAACTGCGCCTTTACGATCACTGAAGTCTGTCGCACCCACAATACCTCACGAGGAGACACCCGGAATGGCATTGGAAACCGAGATCAAGATGAGCCTGCCGGCAGGCGCCGCCCGCCGCCTGCCGGCACACCCGCTGCTCGCCGACAGCAAGCCGCTGCGGCAGCAACTGGTCAATACCTACTATGACACCGCCGACCTGCGCCTTCAGCGCAAGCGCCTCGCGGTACGCTACCGCCAGAAGGGCAGCGAGTGGTTGCTGACCGTGAAGAGCGACGCGCCCTCCCCCGGGGGGCTGGCACAACGGCGCGAGTGGGAGGTTGCCAGCCAACCGGGCGAGTTCGATTTCGCGCATGTCGACAACATGAAGCTCCGCCGCTTTCTCGAATCGGTGACGTCCGAGCTGGTGCCGGTGTTTACCACCGACTTCATGCGCAGCCTCTGGATTCTCACGCCGCAGGACGGAACGCGCATCGAGGTCGCGCTCGACCGCGGCAAGATCATCGCCGGCGAGCGTAGCGACCCCATTTGCGAGGTCGAACTCGAACTACTCGAGGGCAGCGTCGATGAGCTGTTCGCCGCCGCCGTCGCCCTGCAGGCCGAGCTGCCGCTGCATCCGGAAGGCGCCAGCAAGGCCGAGCGCGGCTACCGGCTGGCCGCCGACACGGCGCTGGCACCGGTCAGGGCGACCAATGCGGTACTGGAAATGGGCATGACCACCATCGCGGTCTTCCGCAGCACGGTGTTTTCCTGCCTGGGACAACTGCAGGGCAACGAACGCGGCGTCCGCGACACCGACGCCCCCGAGTACATCCATCAGGCGCGCGTGGCCATGCGCCGCCTGCGTTCGGCGATTCGGCTGTGGCGACCGTTGCTGCCGGCCGATTACGTCAGCAACTTCGATCCGCGCTGGCGCACGCTCGCCAATCAGCTCGGCGACACGCGCAACTGGGACGTCTTGATCACCGAGATCCTGCCGCCGATCAGCAAGGCGTTTCCGGAACACAGCGACATCCGGCGGCTGGAGAACGAGGCCAGAACACACCTGACCGCCTGCCGCAAGCAGGCCAGGGCGGCGATGACCTCGCCCACCTACTCGCAATTACTGCTCGAATTCACCGCCGCCAGCGTCGCCCTGGCGGAGAGCAAGAAGCCACCGATTGGCGGGTTCGCGCCGCGTTCGTTGAACAAGCGCGCCAAGCGCGTGGCGGCGCTGGCGACCGAAACCCGCGATGCGAATCCGGAAGCCCGGCATGCCCTGCGCGTGGCCTTGAAGCGTCTGCGCTACGCACTCGAGTTCTTCGCGCCGCTGTTTCCCTTGCGGCGCATGCAGCGCTATCACCAGAGCGCTGCCGGCCTGCTCGAACTGCTCGGCCAGATGAACGATATCGTGGTCGCCGAGCAGCTTGCCATGCAGGCCCTCCCCGGCCACCACAGCGACCTCGTGCGCGCCTGGCTGGCCGGACGCAGCGACCTGATGCTCGCACAACTCGGCCCGCTCCTCGGCGAGTTCCTCCGCCACCAGCCACCCTGGGAGCACGGCTGAACGATTCGCGCGCGCCGACGACGGCGGGCGCCGACCGGAAAGACACGCTCGTCACGCGGCCAGCCGCCCCCCGGCCGCCGGCGCCGACGCGGCAAGCGCTCGTCGCCACCGCCGCGCGCCTGATCTTCCTGGCGCTGCTCGCCGTCCTTGGCGGCGGCGCGCCGGCGGCGCAGACGACGGACTTGCCGGCTACCGTCAGCGAAGCGCTGCAGGAAGCAGGTATCCCGGCGCGTTCGCTCGGCATCGTCGTGCAGCCGGTCGATGGCGGGCCGGCACTGCTCAGCCACAATGCCAGGCAAGCGATGAACCCGGCCTCGGTAATGAAGCTGGTCACCACCTACGCCAGCCTCGAACTGCTCGGGCCTGCCCACACCTGGCGGACCGAGATCCTTACCGAAGCCGTACCGAACAACGGCCGACTCGACGGCAACCTCTATCTGCGCGGCAGTGGCGATCCGAAACTCGCGCTCGAGCAGTTCTGGCTGCTGCTGCGCCAGTTGCGGGCGCGCGGACTGAGCGAGATCAGTGGCGACCTAGTCCTCGATCGCAGCGCCTTTGCGCTGGCCGCGCACGATCCGGGCGAGTTCGACAACGAACCGCTGCGTCCCTACAATGCCGGCCCCGACGCCCTGCTCGTCAACCTCAAGAGCGTGCGCCTCACCTTGCAGCCTGACCCGGCGCGCAAGGCAGTCAAGGTGATCGCCGAAACGCCGGCCGAGGGCCTGCGAATCGTCAATCGCCTGACTCTCGGCCGCGAAGCCTGCGGCGACTGGCGCGAACAGATCAAGCCCGTGATCAGTGGCCTCAGCATCGAGCTCGCCGGCAGTTTTTCGGCCGCCTGCGGGGAGAAGGCCTTGCACCTCGCGCCGTGGACGGCCGACGTGCAGGTCGAGAGCCTGTTCCGCGCCCTCTGGCGGGAACTCGGCGGCAGCCTCGGCGGGCGCGTCCGTGAAGGACGCACGCCGGTGACCGCGCGCCCCGTCGCCGTCCAGGAATCGCCGACGCTCGGCGAGATCGTCCGCGACATCAACAAGTACAGCAACAACGTCATGGCCCGCCAACTGTTTCTGAGCCTCGACGGCGAACGCCCGGCGACGGCCGAGGGAGCGCGCCGCCAGATCGCCGGCTGGCTGCAGGGCAAGGGACTGACGCTGCCCGAACTGGTGCTCGACAACGGTTCGGGCCTGTCGCGCAGCGAGCGCATCTCGGCCCAGGGGCTGGCTCAACTGCTGCGTGCCGCCTGGCAAAGCCCGGTGATGCCCGAACTGATCGCCTCGCTACCCCTCGCCGGCGTCGATGGCACCTTGCGCAAACGGCTGAACGACGGCGCCGCGACCGGCCGCGCGCACCTGAAGACCGGCTATCTCGAGGGCGTGCGGGCAATCGCCGGTTACGCGCTCGACAACAGCGGCAGGCGCTGGATCGTCGTCTGCCTGATCAACGACCCGAAGGCTCGACTCGCGAAACCGGCCATCGATGCCCTGCTGCTCTGGGTGACGAAGCGCTGAGTTGCCGCCGGCAAACCCCCGCAGGAAACGGCGACCACGCGGCCGCCGGGGTGCTCCCGGCGAACTCCCGGGCAGCGCCACACGATGACTAAGCGTGAGCGCGCACGAAAGCCGCGAACTGGGCTGGCGCCAAGGGCCGGCTGAACAGATAGCCCTGCGCTTCATCGCAGCCCTTCGCACGCAGGAAAGCGAGTTGCGCTTCGCTCTCGACACCCTCGGCGATCGTCTGCAGGCCGAGGTCGCGCGCCAGGCTGATCGTCGCCGTGACGATCGCTTCGTCTTCCGGGTCGGCGGCGAGATCGGCGACGAACGAGCGGTCGATCTTCAGCTTGTGTACGCGAAAGCGCTTGAGGTAGCTCATTGACGAATAGCCGGTGCCGAAGTCGTCGATCGACATGCGTACGCCAAGCGCGCGCAGTTTGTCCATGGTCGCGATGGCGGCCAGCGGATTGTCCATGGCGACGCTTTCCGTCAACTCGAGTTCGAGAAACTGCGCCGCCAGACCCTCGGCGTCGAGAATGCGGGAGACCACATCGGTCAGACTCGCCTGGCGAAACTGCACCGCCGACAGGTTGACGGCAACCGTCATCGGCGGCAAACCCTCTTGCTGCCAGACCCGCAACTGGCTGACCGCCGCCCTGAGCACCCACTCGCCGATCGGCAGGATCAGTCCGCACTCCTCGGCGATCGGGATGAACTCGACCGGCGAGACCATGCCGAGTTGCGGATGCTGCCAGCGCAGCAGTGCCTCGGCACCGACCAGACGCCGGTCGGCCAGCGTGAACTGCGGCTGGTAATGCAGGCGCAACTCGCCGTTTTCGAGCGCCCGCCGCAGGTCGTTCTCGATCTGCAGGTTGCGTGCCGAGCGCTCCTGCATCTCGGCCGTGAAAAAACAGTAGGCATTGCGGCCGCTCTGCTTGGCACGATACATCGCCGTATCGGCACTCATCGACAGCGCCTCGAAGCTCTCGCCGTCGGCCGGGTACATGGCGATTCCCGCCGACAGCGAGCAGGTCAGCTCATGCTGCTCGATACGATAGGCCGGCGCCATCACCTCCAGGAGCTTGGCGGCGACATGCGCCGCGCCGTCGGCGTCGGTGCTCGGCAGAACGACGATGAACTCGTCGCCGCCGAGGCGGGAAACAGTGTCCTCGTCGCGCACGGCACGCCGGAGTCGCTCGGCCACCTGAATCAGCAGGGCGTCGCCCACCCGGTGACCCAGCGAATCGTTGACATTCTTGAAACGGTCCAGGTCGACGAACATCAGCGCCAGCGCTTCACGGCCGCGATGCGCACGCGCAAGGTCGTGCCTGACCCGCTCCTCGAGCAGGCTGCGGTTGGGCAGACCGGTCAGTGCATCGAAATGCGCCAGACGCTGAATGCTGGCCTCGGCTTCCTTGTGCTGGGTGATGTCGATGAAGGTGCCGATATAGTGGGTAGGCGCGCCATCGCCGTCGACCCGGCTGATCAGGAGCCACTCGGGATAGACGCTGCCATCCTTGCGCCGGTTCCAGATCTCGCCCTGCCAATGGCCCAGCGATTCGATGGACTCCCACATGCTCTGGTAGAAGGCCTGATCGTGTCGCCCCGAGGCGAGCAGGCTCGGATTGCGGCCGAGGACCTCGACCTCGCTGTAGCCGGTGATACGAGTGAAAGCCTGATTGATCATCACGATGTTGCACGCGGCATCGGTGATGGCGATCCCTTCGCCACCCTGCTCGAAGACCTTGGCAGCGAGATTCAGTTGCGCCGCCGCCTGCTTCTGGGCGGTGATGTCGACGATGGTTCCCAGGTAACCGGCGAGCGCGCCCTGGGCATCGCGCATCACGGTAACCGCCAGCCGAATGGTGATGCGGCGTCCGTCCTTGCGCACGCCGGCCGTCTCCCGCTCATCCACCTGACCGCTGCAGCGCGCCCGCGCGACCAGCGCGTCGAAGCCGGCTTCCACGCGGCAACCGAGATCCCGGCTCAGCGCCACGGCCGCCGCCGCGATCTCCTCGGCGTCGTGCCAGAGCGTCGGCGTCACCTTGCCCACCACCTCGTGCGCGGCATAGCCGAAGATCGCTTCGGCGCCGGGGTTGAAGACCGTGATCAGCCCCTGCGGATCGGTGGCGACGATGCCGCACGCCGCACTCGCCAGGACCGATGCCTTCAGCGCCTCGCTCTCGCGCAGCGCTTGCTCCACCTGCCGGCGTTCGGCGAGCAGCGCGGAGTTCTCGAGGGCTACCGCGGCGCTCGCCGCCAGCCCGTGCAGCAGGCGCACGTCGCCATCGCCAAAGCCACCGGGCTTGTTGTGAATCTCGAAACAACCGAGCAACTCGCCATGGCGGCTGATGATCGGCATGTCGAGCAGACAGTCGAAGCCGATCGCCTGGCGAATCTCGGGGATCACCCAGGGATCGTGCTCGGCATCGTTGCTGAGATGAAAGCTCCGCGTCTGCATCACCCGACCAGGCACGCCGTAGCCCGGCGAAAAACGGTAATCGACCGGCAGCAACTGGCCACCGCGGTTGTACTCGGCGAAGACCATCTGCCCGCCGGCAATGCGCGCCGCCGCGCCACCGCCAGCGCCGGTGACCTTGAGGGCAGCGGCGATGAGCTGGCGCAGGATCACCGGAATGTCGAGTTCGCTGTTGATCTCCTGACTGGCAGCCGAAAGCTGCACGAGCTGTTCACTGCGCCGCAACAAGGCGGCCTCCGCTCGTTTGCGGTCGGTGATGTTCATTGCCGTGCCGACCGCCAGTACCGCCCGCCCCGCCGCATCGCGTTGGGCAACACGGCCTCGCGTCTGCAGCCAGACGCCTTCGCCCGAATGCGTGACGATCTGATGCTCGAAACTGAAGACCGGCTCGGCCGAGGCCATCGCCGCGCGGAAGCTTTCCGTCAACGCCGCGCGGTGATCCGGATGCACCAGTTCCATCAGCGCCCCCGTACTCCCCGGATCCTCGCCGTGATCGAGCCCCAGCACCTGCAACATGCTCGTATCGTAACGAAGCTGGTCGCTGAGCAGATCCAGTTCCCAGAAGACCAGTTGCGTGGCTTCGGTCGCCATGCGCAAGCGGGCCTCGGCGCGCTTGCGCTCGCTGATGTCACGCGCAAGCACGACAAAACGGGGCTCGCGGCCGACTCCGGTCGGCTTGCGGGCCACCGACAGTTCGAACCAGAAGTTGCCCCCCCGCAGCGGCAGCTCGAACTGCTGGCCGGCCGAGTGACCAGTGGCCTGTGCCTCGCGCAGGGCCGACAGGCAGGTGGCCGCCGCTGCCGCCGGCAGGACATCGGTAAGCAATCTGCCGATCAGCGCATCGGGCGGTGCGGCGAGCAGATCGGCGCGCGGGGTATGGCAATCGTGGTAACGGCCATCGAGTCCGAGCTCGAACAGCGGATCGGGAATCGCGTCCAGAGTGGCTTCGAGCGTCGCCGTCCGCTGCCGCACGAGGCGCCGCAAGGTCACCACCCAGATCAGCAACAGCGCTCCTACCAGCGACCCGGCCAGCAGCGCGTAGCCGAGATAGCGCGTATGCGGCGACAGGACAAAGGGAATTCCCATCCACTTGCGCCGCAGAGCCTGCTCCTCGTCGGAGGAAATGGCGGCGAAGCCGCGCTGCAGCAGCGCCAGCGTGGCGGCATCGCCTTTCTGGACGGCCCGGTGAAACTGGCCCGAGTAAAGCGAGAACGCCTTGTTGAACTCACGCTCGGCCTGGTACAGGTAGAGCAGGTAGTTGGCCGGCGGCTCGTCCAGACAGAACACCCGGACCTTTCCGTCCACGGCCTGGCCCACCAGATCCTCGTAGCTGGCAAACGCCTGGACGCTGGTGATCCCGGCAGCCGCCAGCGTCTCGACACACGCATCGCCGGCTTTCACACCGACCAGGAAACCCCGCAAGGTATCGAGATCGACAATCCCGCCGATGCTGCTATGGGTATAGATCGACACCGGAATGGATTCATAGGCTGGGGAGAAATCCAGCGTGCGTTCGCGTTCCGGGGTACGGAAGATGGTGTCGATGGCGTCCGCCTGGCGGTCGCTCATGCGCTGCTGCGCGGTCGCCCAGTCGCTGGCCAGCAGATCGACGCGCACGCCGGTCTTTTCTTCCCACAGGCGCCAGAGATCGACCAGGTAGCCGGTCACCAGCCCGCGCGCATCGCGGAACACGTAAGGCGGGTAGTTGTCGTCGATCGCCACCCGCAGCACACGTGGCGACGGCACTTGGTCGGCAGTCACGGCGGCGTGCAGGAGCGGCGTCGCGAGCCCGAGGAGGAGGAGGAAACAGCGAAGGAACCGTCTCATGAGTGCAGGCCATCCAGGCGACCAACGGCCGATGCGCGGTGGCCGCCAACGCTGAACTATAGGCCGAATGCGTGCCCTTGCCTATTGCCCTGGCAGGCGAACGAGCGAGATTTCCCTTGACTTCCATATCGACATAACTACACTTGTCGATATGATATTCAGTGTGTCGTCAGCGGGAGCAGAGCATGAGGCGCGATTACGGTCGGCAGATTCCCTGCGAATGGCAGGCCATGTCGAGAGTCTTCTCGGCGCTTGGCGACGAGCATCGGCAGCGCATTCTGCTGCTCTTCGAGGGCGGCGAACGCCTCAACGTCGGCCAGATAGCCGAGGTGTCGACGCTTGCCCGGTCGACGGTTTCGCATCATTTGAAAACCTTGCGGGAGGCCGAAGTGCTGCGCTCCGAAAAGGTCGGCAAGGAAGTCTTTTTCTGGGTCAACACGCCGTTCCTCGAAGAGTGCCTCGGCAATGTCCTGCGCTATCTGCAGGAGTCGGCGTGAGCCTGCGGCAGCTGAGCGTGTTCTGCGGCAAGCGGAGACACTGAGATGACACCGGCGCGGCGCCGCCTGCTGCTCGGTGGCCTGGCCCTGGGTGGCCTGACCCTGTCAGGGGTCGTCGCGCAGCGTTCAGGAAGCCTCTTCAACAGCTGCCAGGCGTTGCTACCGCCCACTCCGGCCGTGGACGAGCTGATTCGCTGGGCGTGGGAGGGAGTCGACGCGCGGCAATTCCTCGACTGCCACGTGCATCTGGTCGGCACCGGCGACTCGGGCAGCGGCATCGAGGTGAATCCGCAGATGGAGAGCCTTTTCCATCCGCTGCAGTATGCACAACGCCTGTTCTATCTCAATGCCGGCTGCGTCCATGACGCGCCCGGAAGAGTCGATGACAGCTACGTCGAGCGCATGCAGAACCTCGTCGACGGCTTGCGGCCCGGAGCACGGCTGCTGCTCTTCGCCTTCGACCGCTTCCACGATGTCGACGGACGCGCCAGTCGGCAACGTAGCTCGTTCTACACGCCCAATGCCTACGCCCAGGCGGTTGCTGCCCGGCATCCGCAGTACTTCGCGTGGGCGGCCTCGATTCACCCGTATCGCAACGATTGCGTCGAGGCACTCGCCGCGGCTGTCGCCGGCGGCGCGCTGGCGGTGAAGTGGCTGCCGCCGGCAATGGGAATCGATCCGTCGTCGCCGCTTTGCGACCGCTTCTATGCCGCCCTGGCCGCCGCCGGCCTGCCGCTGATCAGCCACGCCGGTGAAGAGAAGGCGGTACATGGCGGCGATCAGGAGGCCTACGGCAACCCGTTGCTCCTGCGCCGGGCGCTCGACCACGGCGTGCGCGTGGTGGCGGCGCATTGCGCTTCGCTCGGCAGTGCCGTCGACCTGGACCAGGGGGAGAACGGCCCGCAGGTGGCCTGCTTCGACCTCTTTGCGCGGCTGATGGGCGAGGCGCGCTACGAAAAGCTCCTCTTTGCCGACATCTCGGCGCTGACGCAGCGCAACCGCAGCGAGGAAATCCTGCGCGTCCTGATCGAGCGCAGCGAATGGCATCCCCGCCTGCTGAACGGCTCGGACTACCCGCTGCCCGGCATCGTGCCACTGATTTCGCCCGCCGACTTTGCCGCCCGTGGTCTGCTGCCGCCGTCGGCGGTAGTGGTGCTCGAGCTTGTCAGGCAGCATAATCCGTTGCTCTTCGATTTCGTGCTCAAGCGACACCTGTCTTCGCGGGGTCAGCGCTTTGCTCCGGCCATCTTCGAGACGCGCGCCTTCTTTGAAAGGAAGACCGTATGAGTTCCCAGTTCGACCTGCTCAAGGCCCGTCGCTTTGCTCCGTTCTTTGGCACGCAGTTTCTCGGGGCGTTCAACGACAATCTGTTCAAGAACGCGCTGATCGTCTTGCTGACCTTTCAGGCGGCGAGCTGGACGGCGATCGCGCCCGAGGTGCTGACCAACCTGGCCGCGGGGATTTTCATCCTGCCCTTCTTCCTCTTCTCGGCCACCGCCGGACAACTGGCCGACAAGTATGACAAGGCGAAGCTGGCGCGCCTCGTCAAGCTGCTCGAGATCGTCATCATGGGCGTCGCCCTGCTCGGCTTCACACAGCACAGCCTGCCGGTGCTGCTCGCCGCGCTGTTTCTGCTCGGCCTGCATTCGACGCTGTTCGGCCCCGTGAAGTACGCGATTCTGCCGCAACACCTGCGCGAGAACGAACTCGTCGGCGGCAACGCGCTGGTCGAGGCCGGCACCTTCGTCGCCATCCTCATCGGCACGCTCGCCGGCGGCCTGCTCGCCGGTGCCGCCGACCATCCGACCTGGGTGGCCTATGCCGGGCTGGTGATCGCCGTCCTCGGCTACCTGACCAGCCGCGGCATCCCGTCGGCGCCGGCGCCGGCGCCGGAACTCGTGGTCAGTCTCAACCCGCTGGCGGAGACCTGGCGCAACATCGGTTTTGCGCGCGAGAACCGCACGGTCTTCCTGTCGATCCTCGGCATCTCCTGGTTCTGGCTCTACGGCGCCTTGTTCCTGGCGCAGTTCCCGGCCTACGCGAAGAACGTTCTCGGTGGCACCGAGACCTCCGTGACGCTATTGCTGGCGATATTCACGATCGGCATCGGCCTGGGCTCGCTGCTCTGCGAAAGGCTGTCGGCCGGACACGTCGAGATCGGCCTGGTTCCCTTCGGTTCGATCGGCCTGACGATCTTCGGCATCGACCTGGCTTTTGCCTCGCCGACGCTGCTGCCGGCCGGCGCGCCGCTGCCGCTGCTCGGGCTGCTGGCGCTGCACGAGACCTGGCGGGTGCTCTTCGACCTCTTCGCGCTCGGCCTCTTCGGCGGCTTCTTCATCGTGCCGCTGTATGCCCTGATCCAGATCCGCAGCGCGCCGGAACAGCGCGCGCGCATCATCGCCGCCAACAACATCCTGAATGCCCTGTTCATGGTCGTCGGCTCGCTGGCGGCGGCCGGCCTGCTCGGCGACGGCCTGTCGATTCCGGCGCTGTTCGGCGTTGCCGGCGTCTGCAATGCGGCGGTGGCGATCTACATCTACAGCCTGGTACCCGAGTTCATGCTGCGCTTCATCGCCTGGCTGCTGATCCACTCGGTATACCGCCTGCAGCAGAAGGGGCTGGAAAACATCCCCGAAGAGGGCGCGGCCGTCCTCGTCTGCAACCACGTCAGCTTCGTCGACCCGCTGGTCATTGCCGCGGCGAGTCGGCGGCCGATCCGCTTCGTGATGGACTACCGGATCTACCGCACACCGCTGATCAGCTTCGTCTTCCGCCACATGCACGCGATCCCGATTGCGCCGGCGCGCGAGGATGCGGCGATGATGGAGGCGGCCTTCGAGGAGGTGGCCAAGGCGCTCGCTGCTGGCGAACTGGTGGCCATCTTCCCGGAAGGCAAGATCACCGACACCGGCGAACTTTACCCGTTCCGCCCGGGCGTGCAGCGGATCGTCACGCGCACCCCGGCGCCGGTGATTCCAATGGCCCTGCAAGGTCTGTGGGGCAGCTTCTTCAGCCGCAAGGACGGGCCGGCGATGAGCAAGCCGCTGCGCCGCGGCATGTTCTCGAAGATCGCGCTGAGCGTCGGCGCGCCGGTGCCACCGGCGGCAGCGACTCCCGAGCACCTGCAGGAGATCGTCGCCGGCATGCGCGGCGACTGGCGTTAGAATACCGCGCATGGGAATCTCGTGGTCACGCCTGCGCGAACGCATCGACCTGTACGAAAGCTTGATGCGTCTGGACCGGCCGATCGGCATCCTGCTGCTGCTCTGGCCGACGCTCTGGGGTCTCTGGCTGTCGGCGCGCGGCGAACCGCACTGGATGGTGGCGTGGATTTTCGTTCTCGGGACGGTGTTGATGCGTTCCGCCGGCTGCGTCATCAACGACCTTGCCGACCGCAACTTCGATCCGCACGTCGAACGAACCCGAAACCGGCCGCTGGCCTCCGGTCAGGTGTCTACCAAGGAAGCCCTGTTCCTCTTCGCCGGGCTCGTCCTCTGCGCGTTTGCGCTGGTCCTGCTGTTCGAGAGCTGGCTGCTGATCGGCCTTTCGGTGGCCGCACTCTTTCTGGCGGCCAGCTATCCGTTCACCAAGCGCTTCCTGGCCATTCCGCAAGCCTATCTCGGCGTTGCCTTCGGCTTCGGCATCCCGATGGCCTACGCCGCGCAGCTTGGGCGAGTGCTGCCGGAAGCCTGGTGGCTGCTGCTGGCGAACGTCTTCTGGGCGATTGCCTATGACACCGAATATGCCATGGTCGATCGCGTCGACGACCTGCGCATCGGCATCCGCACGTCGGCGATCACCTTCGGCAAGGCCGACGTGGCGGTGGTGATGATCTGCTATGCTCTGGCGCTCGGCCTGATCGGCGCGGTCGCCTACCGCATCGGCCTCGGCTGGTGCTTCTGGGCCGGACTGGCGGTCGCCGCCGGCATTGCCGCCTACCACTACACGCTGATCCGCGAGCGCGATCCGGCGCGCTGCTTCAAGGCCTTCCTGCACAACAACTGGTTCGGGGCCAGCGTCTTTGCCGGCATCGCCCTCGATTCCCTGGTCCGAAAGGGGTTCTTTCGATGAGATCTGCGCTTTTCCTGCCCCTGCTTCTGCTGGTGGGGGCTCTGCACGCTGCCGAGGACGCGCGCCAGTTGGCGCCGATGCCTGCCGCCGCGGAAGCCAATCTGCGCGCCGAAATGCGTGCCAACCTGCTGGCCTTGAACGAGATCCTCGGACTGGTCGCGGCCGGCAAGCTCGCCGAGGCTGGCGCACTCGCCGAGAAGGAGCTTGGCGTCTCGGCGATGGGCAAGCATCGCAGCCAGCCTTTCGACGCCCGACCGGGACCGCACATGCCGCCGGCGATGCACGCCATCGGCATGGACGGGCACCAGGCGGCGAGCGCCTTTGCGCGCATTGCCGCCACTGGCGACCGCGAGCGGACGATCGCCGCACTGCCCTCGCTGACCGCTGCCTGCGTCGGCTGTCACTACGCCTACCGCATTCGATGAAGTATCACGACCTGCGCGACTTCATCGCGCAACTGGAAGCCATCGGCGAACTCAAGCGCATCGCCGTCGAGGTCGACCCGCGGCTCGAGATGACCGAGATTTGCGACCGCGTGCTGCGTGCCGGCGGACCGGCGCTGCTCTTCGAGAATCCACGCGGCCACACGATGCCGGTGCTCGCCAATCTCTTCGGCACGCCGCGGCGGGTGGCGCTGGGCATGGGGCAGGAGTCGGTAGTGGCGCTGCGCGAGGTCGGCAAGCTGCTCGCCTACCTCAAGGAGCCGGAACCGCCAAAGGGACTCCGCGACGCCTGGGACAAGCTGCCGGTCCTCAAGCAGGTGCTCAACATGGCGCCGCGACTGCGCTCGTCGGCGCCCTGCCAGGAGATCGTCCGGGAGGGCCGCGAGGTCGACCTGGCGTGCCTGCCGATCCAGTTGTGCTGGCCGGGCGACGCGGCGCCGCTGATCACCTGGGGGCTGACGGTGACGCGCGGACCGCACAAGACGCGCCAGAATCTCGGCATCTACCGCCAGCAGGTGCTCGGCGCGAACAAGGTGATCATGGCGCTGGCTGGCGCATCGCGGCGGCGCGCTGGATTTCCGCGAGCACTGCCTGGCCCATCCCGGCCAGCCCTTTCCCGTGGCAGTGGCTCTCGGTGCCGACCCGGCGACGATCCTGGCCGCCGTGACGCCGGTGCCCGACACGCTCTCCGAATACCAGTTCGCCGGCCTGTTGCGCGGCGCCAAGACCGAACTGGTGCAATGCCTGGGTTCCGAGCTGCAGGTACCGGCTTCCGCCGAGATCGTTCTCGAAGGCTTCATCGATCCGGCAGAGAGCGCCCTCGAGGGACCGTATGGCGACCATACCGGCTACTACAACGAACAGGCGCGTTTTCCGGTATTCACCATCGAGCGGCTGACGATGCGCGCGCGGCCGATCTACCACAGCACCTATACCGGCAAGCCGCCCGACGAACCGGCGATGCTCGGCGTCGCGCTCAACGAAGTTTTCGTGCCGCTGTTGCAGAAGCAGTTCCCCGAGATCGTCGATTTCTACCTGCCGCCGGAAGGGTGTTCGTATCGCCTGGCGACGGTCAGCATCCGCAAGCAGTACCCGGGGCACGCCAAGCGCGTGATGTTCGGCATCTGGAGTTTCCTGCGCCAGTTCATGTATACCAAGTTCATCATCGTCGTCGATGACGATGTGAATATCCGCGACTGGAAAGAGGTGATCTGGGCGATGACGACGCGCGTCGACGCGGCGCGCGACACGCTGATCGCCGAGAATACGCCGATCGACTATCTCGACTTTGCCAGCCCGGTCGCCGGTCTCGGCAGCAAGATGGGTCTCGACGCGACCAACAAATGGCCCGGCGAGACCAGTCGCGAATGGGGAACGCCGATCGTCATGGACGCGGCGGTGAAGCAGCGGGTCGATGCGCTGTGGGGCGAGCTGGGACTGTGAGCGGCAGCAGCCTGCCGGTGCCTCGGCAAGGGCGTGGCGATCCCGCTCTGTCGGCACGGCACCGGCGATCCTGGAGAGACGAATGAACGACGAACTGATTCCGCACGTAAACCTCGACGGTGCGCGCGCCTGGTGCCACGTCATCTACGGTTTGCACGCGCTGGCGGTGGTGGTCGGCGTCACCGGCGCGGCGACGGTGGCCGGCGCCTTCGTTTTTGGCGTGCCGTCGCTGATTGCCGTCGTTCTCAACTACCTGAAGCGCCGCGAGGTCGCGGGAACCTGGCTGGACAGCCACTACCGCTGGCAGATCCGGACCTTCTGGTTCACGCTGCTGTGGTTGCTCGTCTACGGCCTGCTGGTGATCACGATCATCGGCATTCCGATCGCCTGGGTTCTGATCGTCATCCTTGGTCTGTGGGTCGCCTACCGCGTCGTACGCGGCTGGCTGGCGCTGGCCGGAGACAGGCCGCTCGCCGGCTGAGCTGCGCCGGCAAGCGGCGCGTCGACATGCCAGACGCGGCGCGGCAGCAGAACCACCAGTTCGGTCCCGCCGTCCGGCGCTGCGACGATCTGCAAGTGCCCGTCGTAGAGATGCGAAACGCCGTGCACCACCGCCAGACCCATGCCTGACCCCGAGCCCACGTCCTTGGTCGTGAAGAAGGGCTCGAAAATGCGGTTGCGAATCGCTTCCGGGATACCGTGGCCCTGGTCGACGACAGCAATACGCAGGAACTCGCCGGAAAACTCCGCATGGCAGGAAGCGCAAATCTGCGCTTCCTCGACGTGCACCGGGCGCGCCGAAATGACGACCGATCCCGGACCGTCCATCGCGTCGCGGGCGTTCACACACAGATTGACCAACAGGCGATGCAGGTGCGAACGATCCATTTCGAGCGCCGGCAGATCATCGGCCATGCGCGCCGACAGCGTCACGCAGGCGGGGAACGACGAGGCCACCAGCGTCACCACTTCATGCGCCACGTCGGGCAAGTCGATGGTATCCACCTTCAGCGACCCGCCACGCGAGAAGACCAGCAACTGCTGCACGAGGGCGCGCGCGCGCTCGCCGGCGATTTCGATCTCCTCGAAGTACGACACCACGCGCTCGGGACCGCCCGCCGCCCGCAACACCGTCTTGCCGAGACCGGAGAAGCCGAGAATGGCGACCAGGATGTTGTTGAAGTCGTGGGCAACGCCGCCGGCCATCGCCCCCATCACCTCCATCCGTTCGACCCGGCTCAGCCGCGTCTTCAGGTCGTCCTTCATGCGTTCGGCTTCGACGCGCGCCGACACGTCCTCGGTGATCGCCACGAAATGGGTGATCAACCCGCCGCGGTCGCGTACCGGCGAAATCGATACCGCCTGGTGAATCAGCCTGCCGTCGCGGCGGCGGTTCTCGAGTTCGCCGCGCCAGACGCGGCCGGCGAGAATCGTCGACCACAAGGACTGATACGTCTCCAGCGGCGTCAAGCCCGATGCGAAGACGCGCGGACTGGCGCCCAGCAAGTCCGCGGCGGAATACCCGTAGGCCTCGCAGGCTGCCGGATTGACGTATTCGATCGCGCCATCGACATCGGTAATCAGCACCGCTGCCGCCGACTGCTCGACCGCCCGCGAGAGCTTGCGCAACTCCGTCTCGCTGCGCCGCGCCGCACCGACGTCCACATAGGCGATCACCACGCCGCGCGCTTCTTCGGGTCCGGCACCGCCGGCGGCGTCCTCGCGCCGACCGAGCACAGGCGCCGGCGACCCGACCGGCACGGCGCTCACCGACAGCCAGCGCTCGCCGTCCGGCGTTTCGACGATCATCTCGACGTCGAAGACCGCGACGCCGCTGTTCAACGCCCGTCGCGCCGGCTCCTCGTCGCTGTCCATGCGGCTGCCGTCCGGACGCCGCATGCGCCCGAAACACGCCGCGTAGCCACGCCCGAAATGCGCCTCGCGGCTGATACCGAGCAGCCGCTCGGACGCCGCATTGCAGTCGACGATCATCCCCGCCGCGTCGGTCACCGAAATACCCACCGGCAGAACGTCGAAAACGGCCTTCAGGCGCGCCTCGCTGGCGTGCACCGCCGCCTCGACCTGCCAGCGTTCGGTCACATCCTGATTGGTGCCGATAACCCGCAGCGGCGCCCCTTCGGCGGCGCAGAACGGCCGCCCCAGCGCACTGATCATGCGGATAGCTCCGTCGCCGCGGCGGATGCGAAAATCCATACGGAACTGGGCGCGATCGCCAATCGATGCCTGAAACGCGGCTTCGGCGAGGGGCAGGTCGTCGGGCAGCACACGCTTCCGCCAGTCCTCGTACTGGCTCACCGGATCCCCCTCGGCCACACCGTAGAGCCCGTACATCGACGCATCCCAGGTCAGGCGCCGGCCGACAGGATCGTACTCCCAGACGCCGAGACCCGCCGCATCGGCCGCCAGACGCAGGCGCTCGGCCGCCGCTCGCTGCTCGGCGCTGCGCTCCGCCGCGATCGCATCGATGCGGCGCTGGCGACCTTGCACGACGTTCAGGCCGAATACCGACGAGAGCACCACAACAAGAAACAGGCCGCTCTCGACTGCTGCCTCCAGGCGCCAGTTGACGTGCATCAGCGACTGCCTGCGGGCGACGCCGACGACCAGATCCTCATCGAGCCCGCCGGCGGCGTGCCGCACCGTTTGCATCGCCAGCACCACGTCGTCGCCACTCGCCTCGGCGAGCGACGCGCTGACACCGCGCATCAGCGTCGCCACCTGGCCGCTGGCGCGATGGTGCGCGAACGCCGCCGCCGTCCCGTCGAGGCGCCGGCCCGCGTCCCCGGGCGATGGTGGCACGAGCAGGAGCACCCGGCCCCGCGCATCGGCGACCGACACCGACACGTCCGGCGCATAGCGCAGCGAATCGACCAGAACGCTGAAGTAGTCGGCGTCGAGTTCGGCGACGACCACACCCGCGAAGCCGCCGCGGCCGTCCGGAATCGCTCTCGACAGTTCGAACACCTGGCCCCCAGGCCTGGCGGGCGCCGGCGACGCGGTGAGAACCATTGCCGGTTCGCGCCGCTGGCGCGCCGAGTTGAACGCTTCGCGCGCGCTGAAATCCTCGCCGAGAGGCTCCGCACGACTGGAGCCGACTACCCGGCCGCGCGCGTCCACGACGCGCACGACGCGGATGCCATCGAGGGCGCTGGCGATGGCGTTCAGCGGCAGCATCGGCGTAGCGTGCGCCGGCCCATTCGACGGCGCCAGTTCCCGGTCGAGCGTGCTCAAGGCACGTTCCGCGCCGGCCAGTCGCTGGCCGATCATCTCGCCCAAAACCTGCGCCGCCGCGCGCAGCCGGTCACTCTCTTCCTGCTCGACGCGTTGGTACTGCAGGGCGAGCGACAGGCCGATCGAGCCCCCCAGGACCAGGAGGGCGGCTGTCAGCAGCAACCACTCGAAGCGGAAGCGACGCGGCCGAAAGGCGCGCGCGCGCGCCATCAGGCGTTCCCCTGCCCACCCGCGGCCGGCGGGGAGAGAACGCGGGGTGTTGTGGCAGATTCTTTCATCGCTCGGCCCAAAAGGTGTGCTACGGCGCGCAGAGCCCCAACGATAGCGCGCCAGGCGCCGCCGGGGCATACGGACTTTCCCGTGCATTCTCCGTATTTTTACCGATTGCGGATAGAATATCCCTCTCCCACCGTCGGATATCGCCTCGCCAAGCCTGCACGAAGCCCATGACATCCCCCAGCACACACACCGTCTGCATCGTCGACGATGACGTACAGGTTCGCCGCTTCCTCGTCGAAATCCTCGCCAGCATCGGCCTGGTCGCCGAGGAATATGCCTCCGGCGAGGATTTCATGCGTCGCTGGCAACCCGGCGGCACCGGCTGCGTGCTGCTCGACATCCGCATGCCGCGCATCACCGGCCCGGAAATCCATGACTGGCTGCGGCAGCAGAGCCCCGATGTACCGGTGATCTTTCTCTCCGGCTACGCCGACGTGCCGACGGCGGTGCGCGCCATGCGCCTGGGCGCTTTCGACTTCCTCGAGAAGCCGTTCAACGTCCAGCAGCTCATCGAGCGGGTCAACGCCGCCTTGCGTCTGGCCGAGGAGCGGCGCGCTGGCAGCCGCGCCGTGACCGACGACTGGCGGCAATCGCTGACCGCGCGCGAGACCGAGGTCCTCGACGGCATCGTCAGCGGCAAGCGCAACAAGGTGATCGCCGCCGACCTCGGCATCAGCGAGCGCACGGTCGAAACGCACCGTGCCCGCATCATGGAAAAGTCTGGCGCCAACAGCGTCATCGACCTCGTCGGCCAGGTCATCGGCAGCAAGCCCAGCGCCCAATAGCCGCCGCCGGCAGCCGGCGCCTCGCCGTCTGCCGCTTTCTCGCACGGCCTGTCGGGTTGCGCGGCGCCCGGCCGACCCACGACGCCGTCTCCCTCCGTATTTCTACCGACCCGCCCGGGTGTATTTCCGGATAGCCGAACCCCGCCGGCGCCGCTATTCTCCGCCCCCATCAGATTGTCATCCCAGCGGCAGCGCTGCCCCAGCGCCGGCCGCACCGCATCGGAGAAGGCTCACCATGGCGAAAACGATTTTCCTCGTCGATGATTCGGCGACCATCCTGCTCAGCGTCTCGAGCATTCTCGGCAAGGCCGGATTCGCCGTCGAGAAAGCCGCCAACGCCGAGGAGGCGTTGAAGAAGTTCAGCGCCGGGGTCAAGGTCGACCTCCTGATCACCGACCTCAACATGCCCGGCATGAACGGCATCGAACTGATCAAGAAGGTGCGCGCGCTGCCCGCCTACCGCTTCCTGCCCATCCTCTTCCTGACCACGGAATCGCAGCAGAGCCGCAAGGTCGAAGCGAAAGCCGCCGGCGCGTCCGGGTGGATCGTCAAGCCGGCGACCGCCGACGACCTGTTGAACACGATCAAGCTGGTCATCAAGTAGGCCGGCACGATGGCCACCCCGCTCACGCCGCTCTATCGGCAGTACCACCAGCGCACGCTGATCACCGGCATCGCCGCGACCGTCGTGGCCGTCATCGTGGTCTTCCTGATCCACGATCTGTACAACGAATTTCTCGCGCGCACGTTCGGACTCGGCGATCGCAGCATCGATACCTTGATGACGCTGTGCGGTCTTCTTCTCTTCGTCGCCGTTCAGCAGAGCATCTCGCGCGCCCTCTACCACGACGTACACATGGGCATCGACAGTCAGCTCAAGGACGAGCGCCCGCCCTGCCCATCGAACAAGGTCTGCCAGCGCGTCGCCATGCCCGAGTTGCGCGAGATGCCGCGTTTCAACAAGGTTCTCGTCGGCCAGTTGCGCAGCGTCGTCGAGCAGACCGAGCAAGCCGCCTACGACGTCACCTCGCGCCTGCAGACCATCGACGACGTCGTCACCGATCTCAACCGCTTCGTCGCCGACGCCGCCAGCGACGCGGAAACGATGGCGCAAGCTTCCGAAGAAACCCTCGGCGCCAACCAGGAGCTGATCGACAAGCTCAAGGCCTTCATTGGCCAGCGCATTGACGAGACGGCGCAAGACCAGGCGCGCAGCGCCGAAGCCGTTCGCGAAGCCAAGGCGCTGCAGACCCTCGTCGACCTGATCAAGCATATCGCCGGCCAGACCAACCTGCTCGCGCTCAACGCCGCCATCGAGGCCGCCCGCGCCGGCGAGGCTGGCCGTGGGTTCGCCGTCGTCGCCGACGAAGTACGCAAGCTTTCGCACGAAACCGAAGCCGCAGTCAAGAAGATCAACGACGGCATCGCCGCCGTCGCCCGCATCATCGAGAGCCAGTCCCAGGACAAGCTCGCGCACTCGCACATCGCCGAGGAACGCGACAGCCTCGAACGCTTCGCGCAGCAACTCGCCTTGCTGGGCAACAGCTACGCGACCCTCACCGAACGCGAGCGCGCGCTGCTCGCAACAATCAGCCAGAGCAGCGGCAAGCTCGGCGCCATGTTCATGGATACGCTGGCCAGCGTGCAGTTCCAGGACGTGACGCGGCAGCAGATCGAACAGGTGATCAGCGGCATCGAGCGCCTCGACACGCACGCCGACGCGCTGGCCGGAGTCATCGAACGCGGCATCGACGTCCGCCGCGAAGACGCCATCGAACCCCTCGCCAAGCAGATGCAGGAGGTGTTCTCGACCTACGTGATGGACCAGCAGCGCCATGCTCACCACCAGGCCATGGATACGGGCAGCGGCAGCGGCAGAAGCAGCGCTGGCGGCAGTCGGCCCGGCACCGCCGCCACGGCGCCCGCCGCGCCGGCGAAGTCGAACAACGTCGAATTGTTCTGAACCGCGCCGCAGGCGCACCCAGGAGGAAATCACCATGAAGGCTTCCCCGGCCAACCGCCTTGTCATCGACGACGACATGACGATCTACCAGGCGCAAGCGCAGAAGGAGCAGTTGCTCGCCGCGCTGGCGGCGGCGGATCACCTCGAACTCGATCTTTCCGGCGTCGCCGAAATGGACACCGCCGGCCTGCAACTGCTGATGCTGCTCAAGCGCGAAGTGCTGCAGCAGGGCAAGCGCCTGACGATCAGCGGCCACAGCCCGGCCGTCCAGCAGATCCTCGACTTCTGCAATCTGGTCGGCGTCTTCGGCGACCCGATGGTCATCTCCGCCAACGCCTGAAACCGCCGCCGACAACGATCGAACGCAAGAACGAGGAGAGAACCCGATGGACGAACTGACCAGCACCTTCGTCACCGAGAGCCGCGACCAGCTGCTCGCCATGGAAGACGGCCTGCTCAAGCTCGAGCAGTCGCCCGACGACGCCGACAATCTCGGCGCCATCTTCCGCGCCGCACACACCATCAAGGGTGGCGCCGGCGTCGTCGAATGCCACTTCATCGAAGCCTTCACGCACAAGGTCGAAAACGTCCTCGACAAGCTGCGCAACGGCGAAATCGCCGTCAGCGGCGAACTGTCGACAGTCATGCTCGAATGCTGCGACCACCTCGGCGCGCTGCTCGACGTCCTCGTCGCCGGCCTGCCGCTACCCGACGCTGCCGTCCAGGCACGCGGCGACGCGCTGCTGGCGGCGCTGACCGAGAAGTTCCTCGGCGGCGGCGCAGCGCCCAGCGCGATGCCCATCGAGCGCGAGGCCGCACTGGCCGCGTCCGGCGGCGGCATGGTCGTCACCGACGCCTGGCACATCTCCGTCCGCTTCGGTCCCGGCGTGCTCCGGAACGGTACCGACCCGCTATCCTTCCTGCACTACCTCGCCTCGCTCGGCGAGATCATCGCCATCACCACCCTCGCCGACGCCATGCCCGCGGCCGACGAGATGGACCCCGAATGCTGCTACCTGGGTTTCGAGATGCGCTTCCAGACGCGCGCCTCGAAGGCCCAGATCGAGAACGTCTTCGACTTCGTCCGCGACGACTGCACGCTGCACATCCTGCCGCCCAACTCGAAGATCGACGAGTACCTGAAGTTGATCAACGAACTTCCCGAGGACAACATGCGCCTCGGCGAGATCCTCGTGCGCTCCGGCGCGCTGACGCAGGCCGAACTCGACGCCGGCCTCACCGCGCAATCCCTGCCGACGGCTGTCGAGGGAACGCCGGCGCCGCAGACGCCGCTCGGTGACATTCTCGTCGGCCAGAAAGTCGTGCACAAGGAGATCGTCGAGGCTGCCGCCAGCCGCCAGGCCGTGGTCAGCGAGAAGAAGGCCAACGAAGCGCGCATGATCCGCGTGCACGCCGACAAGCTCGACCAGTTGATCGATCTGGTCGGCGAACTGGTCATCGCCGGCGCCGGCGCCAACCTGCTGGCCCAGCGCAGCGGCCAGTCCGAGCTGAGCGAATCGACCTCGGTACTGCTGCGTCTGGTCGAGGACATCCGCGACTCGGCGCTGCAACTGCGCATGGTGCAGATCGGCGAAACCTTCAACCGCTTCAACCGGGTGGTGCGCGACAACGCGCGCGAGATGGGCAAGAGCATCGACCTGGTGATCACCGGCGCCGACACCGAACTCGACAAATCGGTGGTCGAGAAACTCGGCGATCCGCTGATGCATCTCGTGCGCAACGCCATCGACCACGGCATCGAAGCGCCGGCGCTACGCGCCGAGCGCGGCAAACCCGAGAACGGCACCGTGCAGCTCAACGCCTACCACGACTCGGGCAGCATCATCATCGAGGTGATCGACGACGGCGGTGGCCTGCCGAAAGAGAAGATCCGCGCCAAGGCCATCGCCAAGGGGCTGATCGACGCGGCAGCGACGCTTTCCGACCACGAGATCATCAACCTGATCTTCGAGGCCGGCTTCTCGACCGCCGACCAGGTGACCAACATCTCCGGCCGCGGCGTCGGCATGGACGTCGTCCGCCGCAACATCCAGAGCCTGCGCGGCAGCGTCGAGGTGAGTACGGTCGAAGGCGAGGGATCGACCTTCACCGTCCGCCTGCCGCTGACGCTGGCGATCATCGACGGCTTCCTGACCGGCGTCGGCAAGGCCGCCTACGTCGTGCCGCTCGAATCGGTCGTCGAATGCATCGAACTCGCCGACGCGCCGGGCAGCCGCAACTACCTCAACCTGCGCGGCGAAGTCCTGCCCTTCGTCCGCCTGCGCGAGCTGTTCGAAATCGGTGGCGAGGTGCCCGGTCGCCAGAACGTGGTCATCGTCCAGTACGCCGGCAAGAAGGCTGGCCTGGTCGTCGATACGCTGCTCGGCGAATTCCAGACGGTGATCAAGCCGCTCGGCGTTCTCTTCAAGCACCTGCGCGGCATCGGCGGCTCGACCATCCTCGGCACCGGCGAGGTCGCACTGATCCTCGACGTGCCGGCGCTGGTCAGTCTCGTCGGCAGCAGCGAAGAGCGGCGACTGGCGCCGCCACGCCGCGAAGTCGCCGTCTCGCCCTGACGCGGCCGCCCGCCGTCGCCAGCAAGTTTCGCTTTTTCCACCCAAGACTGACTGCCACTCGTAAGGAAAAATCATGTTCAAGAACCTTCGCATCGGCGCCCGGCTCGGCCTGGGCTTCGGCCTCGTCCTCGTCCTCATGGCCGCCCTCGCGGCGACATCATACAACCGGCTTGACCATCTCAACGGGGCGATCACGGGCATGCTCAAAGATCGCTTCCCGAAGACGGTCTGGGCCAACGACGTGATCGACCAGGTCAATGTCGTCGCACGCGCGACGCGCGGTGCGATGCTCTCCAGCAAGCCGGACGACATCCAGAAGGAACTCGAACGCATTCCCGAAGCGCGCAAGGCGGCCGGCGAAGCGCTTGCCAAGCTCGAAAAGGTCAGCACCTCGGAAGCGGACAAGAAAGCACTCGCCGCGGTAGTTGACAAGGGCAAGGCTTACGGCGCCGAGCTGGACAAGTTCATTGAGATCGCCAAGTCGGGAAAGCGCGAGGAGGCCATCACGCAGTTGATGGGCCCATTCCGCAAGGTTCACAACGACTATGTCGCGACAATTACCGCACTGATCGACTTCCAGGTCGATCTGATGAAGAAGAGCGGCGAGGCGGCCGACAAGTCGGCCGAACAGGCAGAGGTCATTGTCCTCGTCTTGGCGATTAGTGCCTTCCTCATCGGCATCGGCTTCGCTTTCTGGGTGACACGCTCGATCACGCGACCGATCAGTGAGGCGGTAAGCGCCGCCAACGCGCTCGCCGAAGGCGACCTGTCGGTCAACATCAAGGTCGACAGCAAGGACGAGGTCGGCCAGTTGATGGCGGCGCTGCAAACGATGGTCGGCAAGCTCTCGCAGATCATCGGCGAGGTACGCACCGCCGCCGACAATCTCTCCAACGCCTCGGGCCAGGTCTCGGCGACCGCCCAGTCGCTGTCGCAGTCGTCCAGCGAGCAAGCGGCGTCGGTCGAGGAAAGCACTGCCAGCATGGAAGAGATGAGCGCCTCGATCGTCCAGAACACCGAGAACGCCCGCGTCACCGACGGCATGGCGTCGACCGCCGCCCGGCAGGCCGTCGAAGGTGGCGAAGCCGTCGGCCGCACCGTCGAGGCGATGAAGAGCATCGCCGAGAAAATCGGCATCATCGACGACATCGCCTACCAGACCAACCTGCTGGCGCTCAATGCCGCCATCGAGGCGGCGCGCGCCGGCGAGCACGGCAAGGGTTTCGCCGTCGTTGCCGCCGAAGTCAGGAAGCTCGCCGAACGCAGCCAGGTCGCCGCGCAGGAAATCGGCAACGTCGCCAAGGACTCGGTGAAACTCGCCGAACGCGCCGGCTCGCTGCTCGGCGAGATGGTACCGTCGATCCGCAAGACCTCGGATCTCGTGCAGGAAATCGCCGCCGCCTCGCAGGAACAGTCCTCGGGTGTCGGCCAGATCAACGGCGCCATGAGCCAACTCAATCAGGCGACGCAGCAGAACGCCTCGGCCTCCGAGGAACTCGCCGCCACCGCCGAAGAACTCGGCGGCCAGGCCGGCCAGTTGCAGGAACTGATGACCTTCTTCCAGCTCGCCGACGCCGGTCGCTCGCCGGCCGCCGCGAGAAGGACTGCCCCCGCCGCGCGCGCCCAGCGCACCGCCGCGCCGGCAGCGCGTCCGCGGACAGCGGGGCGGGTCGCCGCCGTGGCGCCTTCCGAACACGATTTCGAACGTTTCTGAGGAGCCCTCGATGACCCAGATCGCCCAGAACCGTCCCGCTGGCGGCCCCGTCAACGCGCTCGCCAGACAGGCGGCAGCCGCGCTCGAAGCCCGCCAGGCCGCCGCCGACGGCCCGCAGCAATACCTCACCTTCCTGCTCGGCGGCGAGATGTTTGCCGTCGCCATCCTCAACGTCAAGGAAATCATCGAGTACGGCAACCTCACCGAGATCCCGATGATGCCGCCCTTCATCCGCGGCGTCATCAACCTGCGCGGCAGCGTCGTGCCCGTGATCGACCTCGCCGCCCGCTTTGGCGGTGCCGAGAGCCAGATCGGCAAACGCTCGTGCATCGTCATCCTCGAGGTCAGCGAAGGCGATTTTCGCCACGACATCGGCATCATGGTCGATGCGGTCTCGGAAGTGATCGAGATTCCCGGCAGCGAAATCGAGCCGCCACCCTCGTTCGGCGCCCGCATCCGCGCCGACTTCATCCAGGGAATGGGCAAGGTCGCCGGCAGGTTCGTCATCATCCTCAACATCGTCAGGGTGCTGTCGGTCGACGAGATTGCGCTGCTCGCGCAGGTCGCCAGCGCCGAGACGAGCAGCGGCGCGGCATGACGGCGCTGGCCGGTCGATCGCTTCCCCGTAATGGCCAGGGCACGCGGCAAGCCCGCCCTGGCTCGCAGCCTTCCATCACCAGCCACTATCAAGACGAGGTAACCCATGTCAGGCCGTCTTACCATCAAGCTCAGGCTGATCGCCGTCCTGGGTTTTCTCTGCCTCCTCCTGTTCCTGGTGGGAGCGCAAGGGCTGCTCGGCATGCGAGCGACCAATGACGGTCTGGCGAGGGTCTACAACGACCGCGTCGTTCCACTCAAGCAGCTCAAGCTAATCGCCGACGCCTACGCGGTGGCGATCATCGATGCCGCCAACAAACTCAATGCCGGCCGGATGAACGCCGAGGAAGCGGCCAAGGGCGTGCGTGAAGCAAGCACGCTGATCGCCCAGGAATGGAAAGCCTATATGGCGACGACGCTGACCGCCGACGAAGCCCGCCTGGCCAAGGAAGCCGAAGCGCTTTTCGCTGCCGCCAACCGGGACGTCGCGCGCCTTGCCGCATTTCTCGCCGACAAGCGCGGCAGCCTGGCCGGCCGCGCGGGCGAATTCGACGGCCCGCTGTACGCGACGATTGACCCCATCAGCGGCAAGATCGGCGAGTTGATCGACCTGCAACTCGTTGTCGCGAAGCAGGAATACGACGCGTCCACCGCCAAGTACCACAGTACCCTCATCATCACCAGCAGCCTCATCGCCGGCGCCATCCTCGTCTCGGCCCTGCTTGGCGTGCTGCTGACGCGCAGCATCCTGGCGCAGTTGGGTGGTGAGCCGGCGCATGTGGCGAAAATCGTCGCGCAAGTGGCCGCGGGCAACCTGGCAGTGCACGTCGACACCCGTGCCGACGACTCCAGCAGCATGATGGCCGGCATCAAGGCGATGATTGCCAAATTATCCGAGATCATCGGCGAGGTACGCACCGCCGCCGACAATCTCTCCAACGCCTCGGGCCAGGTCTCGGCGACCGCGCAGTCGCTGTCGCAGTCGTCCAGCGAGCAGGCGGCGTCGGTCGAGGAAAGCACGGCCAGCATGGAAGAGATGAGCGCCTCGATCGTCCAGAACACCGAGAACGCCCGCGTCACCGACGGCATGGCGTCGACCGCCGCCCGGCAGGCCGTCGAAGGCGGCGAAGCCGTCGGCCGCACCGTCGAGGCGATGAAGAGCATCGCCGAGAAAATTGGCATCATCGACGACATCGCCTACCAGACCAACCTGCTGGCGCTCAATGCCGCCATCGAGGCGGCGCGCGCCGGCGAGCACGGCAAGGGTTTCGCCGTCGTTGCCGCCGAAGTCAGGAAGCTCGCCGAACGCAGCCAGGTCGCCGCGCAGGAAATCGGCAACGTCGCCAAGGACTCGGTGAAACTCGCCGAACGCGCCGGCTCGCTGCTCGGCGAGATGGTACCGTCGATCCGCAAGACCTCGGATCTCGTGCAGGAAATCGCCGCCGCCTCGCAGGAGCAGTCCTCGGGTGTCGGCCAGATCAACGGCGCCATGAGCCAACTCAACCAGGCGACGCAGCAGAACGCCTCGGCCTCCGAGGAACTCGCCGCCACCGCCGAAGAACTCGGCGGCCAAGCCGGCCAGTTGCAGGAACTGATGACCTTCTTCCAGCTCGCCGACGCCGGTCGCTCGCCGGCCGCCGCGAGAAGGACTGCCCCCGCCGCGCGCGCCCAGCGCACCGCCGCGCCGGCAGCGCGTCCGCGGACAGCGGGGCGGGTCGCCGCCGTGGCGCCTTCCGAACACGATTTCGAACGTTTCTGAGGAGCCCTCGATGACCCAGATCGCCCAGAACCGTCCCGCTGGCGGCCCCGTCAACGCGCTCGCCAGACAGGCGGCAGCCGCGCTCGAAGCCCACCAGGCCGCCGCCGACGGCCCGCAGCAATACCTCACCTTCCTGCTCGGCGGCGAGATGTTTGCCGTCGCCATCCTCAACGTCAAGGAAATCATCGAGTACGGCAACCTCACCGAGATCCCGATGATGCCGCCCTTCATCCGCGGCGTCATCAACCTGCGCGGCAGCGTCGTGCCCGTGATCGACCTCGCCGCCCGCTTTGGCGGTGCCGAGAGCCAGATCGGCAAACGCTCGTGCATCGTCATCCTCGAGGTCAGCGAAGGCGATTTTCGCCACGACATCGGCATCATGGTCGATGCGGTCTCGGAAGTGATCGAGATTCCCGGCAGCGAAATCGAGCCGCCACCCTCCTTCGGCGCCCGCATCCGCGCCGACTTCATCCAGGGAATGGGCAAGGTCGCCGGCAGGTTCGTCATCATCCTCAACATAGTCAGAGTACTGTCGGTCGACGAGATTGCGACGCTCGCCGCGCTCGCCGACCATGCTGGAAGCAACGTCTGATCCACCCCGCACCGCTCGGCGTGCCGAGAGAAACCGCTCACCATATACGGAGAAATCGCAGTGCTAAAAAAACGCTTGGTAGTCATCGGCCTGCTCATCGTCGTTCTCGCCTCGTCGATCGGAGGCGCTGCATGGTACATGCAGTCCACCCTGCGTGCGGCCTTGACCGATACCCAGCAGGGCGGAGTCGAGGGGAATGCCGCGCTGGCTTCGGCGCAGGACGCGATGTGGAAACTCCGCTTCGGCGTGTCGCAATACGCCGGCAGCACGGACGCGGCAACTCGGACGAAGGTGGTGAACGACAGTCCCGAGCAGTTCCGACAGCTCGAGGACGCGATCGGCCGCTTTGCCAAGACAGCGGTTAACGAGGAAGGACGCCGCGCTATCGATGAATTCCGCTCCGCGTATGAGCCATACCGGAGCGATAGACCCAAGTGGCTGGCTTTGATGGAACAGGGTAAGACGGACGAGGCCAAGGAATTCCGGGCACGCACGATCCTCCTGTCGGGAGCCGCGACCGTCAAGGCTCTGACGAAGCTGATCGAGGTACAGACCAAGCGCAACGAGCAAGCAACGATCATCGCTCAGGATACCGCGCGGCGCGGGGTTTACGCGTTGATCGTCGTCGCCGCACTGGCGACCCTGTTTTCCGTCGCCGCGCTTGCCTGGATCGGTCGAGATCTGCTGCGTCTTCTGGGCGGGGAGCCGGCTGACGCAGTGGCCGTGGCGCGCGCGATTACCGAGGGAAACTTGGCCGTCGACATTCGTCTCCAGGATGGCGACGGCTCCAGTCTGCTCGCCAGCCTCGCGCAGATGCGGGACACGCTCGGGCGAACCATCGGGGATGTCCGTAACGCTGCCGACAAGCTCAGCAACGCCTCGGGCCAGGTCTCGGCGACCGCGCAGTCGCTGTCGCAGTCGTCCAGCGAGCAGGCGGCGTCGGTCGAGGAAAGCACCGCCAGCATGGAGCAGATGAGTGCCTCGATCGTGCAGAACACCGAGAACGCCCGCGTCACCGACGGCATGGCGTCGACCGCCGCCCGGCAGGCCGTCGAAGGCGGCGAAGCCGTCGGCCGCACCGTCGAGGCGATGAAGAGCATCGCCGAGAAAATCGGCATCATCGACGACATCGCCTACCAGACCAACCTGCTGGCGCTCAATGCCGCCATCGAGGCGGCGCGCGCCGGCGAGCACGGCAAGGGTTTCGCCGTCGTTGCCGCCGAAGTCAGGAAGCTCGCCGAACGCAGCCAGGTCGCCGCGCAGGAAATCGGCAACGTCGCCAAGGACTCGGTGAAACTCGCCGAACGCGCCGGCTCGCTGCTCGGCGAGATGGTGCCGTCGATCCGCAAGACTTCTGATCTGGTGCAGGAAATCGCTGCCGCCTCGCAGGAGCAGTCCTCCGGCGTCGGCCAGATCAACGGCGCCATGGGCCAACTCAACCAGGCGACGCAGCAGAACGCTTCGGCCTCCGAAGAGCTCGCCGCCACCGCCGAGGAACTCGGCGGCCAGGCCGGCCAGTTGCAGGAACTGATGACCTTCTTCCAGCTCGCCGACGCCGGCCGCTCGCCGGCCGCCGCGAGAAGGACCGCCCCCGCCGCGCGCGCCACTCGCCCCGCGCGCGCTGCCGCGCCGGCAGCGCGTCCCCGGGCACCAGGGCGCGTTGCCGCCGTGGCCCCTTCCGAACATGATTTCGAACGCTTCTGAGCGACAGACGTCGATGACCCGGATCGGCGCTGCCGCCTTGGTCTGCCAACCGAAGTCACCGACCGTCTTCACCCGAGGGAGTCAGCATGCTTGGTTTTTTGAACCGATCGCTGCGTCTGCAAATCGCCGCCCTGGTCCTCGTCAGCACGGTGCTGCTGCTCGGCGGTTTCGGCTGGTTCGTTTCGTCTTACGTCGCCTCGATCAATCGGCAAGTCGAGACGCAAAAGCTGCACGAGACGAACAAGTTCATTCTGAACATGCTGGCGCAGACCGATGCGCTGCTGCGCGAACAGGCCGACACCTGGTTGGCCCAGTTGGCGGCAGCGCTTCCCGGCAGCTTCACCGCGGGTGACTCGGCGGCCAAGACACCGGAACTGCGCGTCGCCGACAAGCTCCTCAACGGACGCACGACCGAGGTTGACGCGATCGTCGCCGCGACCCCGGGCGGCAACGGCGTTGCGACGATCTTCGCTCGCCAGGGTGACGACTTCCTGCGCATCGCCACGTCGCTGAAGAACGACAAGGGAGAACGCATGACCGGCACCCTGCTCGGCAAGGATCACCCCGCCTACGCGAGCCTGATTGCCGGACAGGACTACAGCGGCAAGGCGACGCTGTTCGGTCGCCAGTTCATGGCCAAGTATCGGCCCGTCAAGGACGCCCAGGGCCGCGTCGTCGGCGCCCTGTTCGTCGGGATGAACATCATGGCCTCGCTTGATCAGCTCAAGAACACGATCCGCAAGATCAAGCTCGGCGACACCGGCTACGTGTACGTCCTCGACGCTCGACCGGGCGAAACGGCGGGAACGCTGGTGATCCATCCGGCGCAGGAGGGCAAGAACATCGCCGCGGCGACCGACAGCGACGGACGCCGCTTCATCCAGGAGATTCTCGACAAGCGCAACGGCGAGATCGTCTACCCGTGGATCAACAAGGAGGCCGGCGAAACGTCGCCACGCAACAAGATCGTCGTCTTCAACGAATTCGCCGACTGGCAATGGATCGTCGGCGCGGGCGTCTATACCGACGAGCTGTTCAGCCTGGCCGACAAGGTGCGCAAGCTGATGATCGGCGCCACGCTGGTGCTCTCGCTGGCCTTGTCGGCGATCCTGCTGCTGCTGATCAATCGCCTCGTCGTGCAGCCGCTGCGCGTTGCCGCCGATGCCGCGCAGCGACTCTCCGAAGGCGACCTGCTGGTGGACATCGAAGCGCGCGGGAGCAACGAAGTCAGCCAACTGATGACGGCGATGCAGGCGATGGTCGGCAAGCTGCGCGAGATCATCGGCGATGTACGCGCCGCTGCCGACAACCTGGGCAATGCCGCGGGGCAGGTCTCGGCGACCGCCCAGTCGCTGTCGCAGTCGGCGAGCGAACAGGCGGCCTCGGTCGAGGAAACGAACGCCAGCATGGAGGAGATGGGCGCGTCGATCGTGCAGAACACCGAGAACGCGCGCATCACCGACGGCATCGCCAGCCAAGCCGCGCGGGAAGCCGAGGAAGGCGGCACGGCGGTGGCGAGTACGGTCGAGGCGATGAAGAGCATCGCCGAGAAGATCGGCATCATCGACGACATCGCCTACCAGACCAACCTGCTGGCGCTCAACGCGGCCATCGAAGCAGCGCGCGCCGGCGAACACGGCAAGGGTTTCGCCGTCGTCGCAGCCGAAGTCAGGAAACTCGCCGAGCGCAGCCAGGTCGCCGCGCAGGAGATCGGCAACGTCGCCAAAGATTCGGTGAAACTCGCCGAGCGCGCCGGCTCGCTGCTCACGGCGATGCTGCCGTCGATCCGTAAGACTTCCGATCTCGTCCAGCAGATCGCTTCGGCGAGCCACCAGCAAAACTCGGGTGTCGGCCAGATCAACGGCGCCATGGGCCAGTTGAATCAGGCGACGCAGCAGAACGCCTCGGCCTCCGAGGAACTTGCCGCGACGGCCGAGGAGATGGGCGGCCAGGCGGCACAATTGCAGGAGTTGATGACCTTCTTCCAGATCGAGGAAGACGGCCATCTGGCGTCTGCCCACCGGCCGGCGTGAGCTCCGCTGCGACGACGCCATCCCGACCTTTGCCAAGACCCTGAACATGGCCTCCGCCACCGCCTCCCGCGCTGACCGCGAAGCTCAACTCCTCGACGGCCTCGATGCCGCCTCGCCGTGGGCAGCGGTTTTCGAGAACACCGGTCTGGCGGTCGCCGTCCTGAATGCGGACTTCGTCTTTCTGCGCGTCAATTCGCGCTATGCGGCAGCCAATGACCAGGCGCCGGAGTTTTTCCCCGGCCGCAACTACTTCGAGATCTTCCCGCAGACCACTGTCGAGGCGATCTTTCGCCGGGTCCGCGACTCGGGGATCGCCCAGGCCGTTACGCGTCGGCCGGGCACCGCGGACCTCGGCGCGACCGGAGAGATCGGCGCGTGTTGCTGGTCGCTGACGCCGTTCGCGGACGATACGCCGACCCGCACGACGCGCTACCTGGTGCTGACGATTCCGCTTCTCGGTGGCGTGCCGGCGGCCGCGAACGCCGCCCACCCCGCGGCAGCCGACCGCGATCCGGCGGAGACCGCCCTGCACGCCGGCGAACGCCGCTTCCGCGGCCTGTTTGAGTCGCTGACGGCCGGCTTCGCGCTGCACGAGATAGTCCTCGACGCTGACGGCCAGGCCTGCGATTACCGTTTTCTCGAGGTCAACCCGGCGTTCGAGGCGATCACCGGCCTGACCCGCTCCGCGATCCTCGGGCGCTGCGCCCGCACACTTCTGCAGCCGCCCGACAGCCGCTGGCTCGCGCGCTACGCCAACGTGGCACTGACCGGCGACTGCGCGCAGTTCGACGATTTCAGCAACGACCTCGGCCGCCATTACCGGATCACCGTCTACTGCCCGGAACCCGGCCAGTTCGCCGTGCTCTACGACGACGTGACCACGATCACGCGGCCGGCGCCGGCCGAGCCAGTTGCCGAACCACTTGCCGAGCCAGTTGTTGAGCCGTCACCGGGGAGCGCCGCATGAGCAACCCGCGCGATCTCGAGCGCCTGGCGCGCAACATCAATCCCGGCGGCTGGGCCATCGAAACCGATCGGCCGATTGCCACCCTCCTCGGTTCGTGCGTCGCCGTCTGTCTGTGGGACCCGAAACTGAGGATCGGCGGTCTGAACCATTTCATGCTGCCCAAGTTCGAGCGATCGGCCAACAAGGACCTCGACATGCTGCTCTGCGGCAACTACTGCATGGAAGCACTGATGAACGGCATGCTTGCCCGTGGCGCCCAGAAGAAGCGCCTGCAGGGCAAGGCCTTCGGCGGCGGCAACGTCGTCTCGTCGCTGACCGGCGTCAGCATCGGCCAGCGCAACGCCGAGTTCGCGCGCGAGTGGCTGGCGCGCGAGCAGATTGCCCTGCTGGCCTCGGACCTGATGGGCCCGTGGTCGCGCAAGGTGATTCTCGACCCGCAGACCGGCGAGGCCTTCTGCAAGCGCGGCCAGACCAACCAGAGCATCGCCGAGGCCGAAAGCGCTTACGAAAACACGCTCGTCGTCGCGCCGAAGAAGACCGACATCGAACTCTTCTGAGAGAACATGAACGATTCCGGATCCCCGATCACCGACCAGGAGTTCGCGCTCTTCCAGCGACTGATCTACCGGCTGGCCGGGATCAGCCTGTCGGACGCCAAGCGCATTCTGCTCGTCGGCCGGCTCGGCCGCCGTCTTGCGCACCACGGCTTTGCCACCTACACGCAGTACTACCGGCTGCTGGCCTCCGGCCAGGATCCCGACGAAGTCCAGCAGATGGTCGATCTGCTGACCACCAACGAAACCTACTTCTTCCGCGAACCGCAGCACTTCGACTTTCTGCGCAACCTGGTCGAGGAACAGCGTGGGCCGGGCACTTTCCGGATCTGGAGCGGCGCGAGTTCGAGCGGTGAAGAGGCCTACTCGATGGCGATGGTGCTTGCCGAGCATCGCGGCGCAGGAGCGTGGGAGGTTTTCGGCTCGGATATCAGCCTCACCGTTCTCGCCCGGGCGCAAGCCGGCGTCTATTCGCAGGAGCGGATCTCCGGCATTCCGCAAGCCTACCTGCGCAAGTACTGCCTCAAGGGGGTGCGCTCGCAGGAAGGCCGGCTGTTGATCGACAGCCGGCTCAAGCAGCACGTCAGCTTCGCGCAGGTCAACCTGACACTGCCGATCAGCGGCGTCGGCGACTTCGACGTCATTTTCCTGCGCAACGTGATGATCTACTTCGACGCGGAAACGAAGCGCAAGGTGATCGAGAACATGTTGCCCTGCCTGAAACCGGGCGGCTACTTCGTTGTCGGCCATTCGGAATCGCTGAATGGCATCACCGACCGGCTGACGGGACTGAAGCCGACGATCTACCAGAAACCCCGGTGAGCGCCGAGGAAAGGATTGAACGCTGCCATGGAACGTTATGAGATCCTCCGGAAGATCGCCGCCGAACTGGAGCGTGGCGAGGTGAGCTTCCCAACGCATGCGCTGGTCGCGATGAAGCTGCAGCGCGCCCTTGGCGATCCCGATTGCCAGGTGGACGAGGCGACTCGCCTGATCAAGGCCGAGCCCTTGCTGGCGGCGAGGGTCGTGGCACTCGCCAACTCGACGGCCTTCGGCGCCTCCGGCCGGGCCATCACCGACGTCCGCAGCGCGGTACTGCGGCTCGGTTTTCGCTACCTGCGCTCGTTGGCGACTGCCGTCGTCACCCGCCAGCTGGCCGTGACCACATCGGCTGCCGACCGCCAACTGGCAGCGCGACTGTGGGAGCACACCGCGCACGTGGCGGCGCTGGCGCATGTCATCGCCCGCAAGGTGACGCATCTCGACCCGGAGACGGCGATGTTCGCCGGCATCGTCCACGAAGTCGGTGCCTTCTACCTGATTTCGCGCGCCGGCGAGTATCCGGGCCTGCTCGACGAGGATTTTTCGGCGTGGACGGAAACGGGCGAAGCCGATGTCGGGCGTGCCGTGCTCAAGGCGCTGTCTGTCCCGCAGGCGGTCATCGACGCGATCGAGGTGTGCTGGCAGGGCTTCCTGGCCATGCCGCCGACGTCGCTTGGCGATACGCTGCTGCTCGCCGACGAGCTGGCGCCCGTCGAAAGCCCGCTGCGCGACCTCGACGGCTGCCCGCGCGAAGGCATGGCGGCATCGATCGACATGCTGATCGGCGAGGAAACGCTGAGCGAAATCATGCAGGAGTCGGCCGAGGACGTGCAGTCCCTGACGGCGGCGCTGCGCCTGTAAGAACCGGCGCACGGCGCCGACGAGTCCGAGTTCGCCGGCAGCGTCATCGCCCGCTTTCACGATCTCGCCAGGAGCTGCGCGCTGAGCGAGGACGAAGCCAGGAAGCACGCTGCCGAGACCTTGCGCCAGATGCGCTACAGCGGCGGCGAGTACTTCTTCATCCTCGATACGCAACACCACTTCGTGATGCACCCGGTCAAGCCGGAACTGGAAGGCAAGAGCGGCGCCGAGATGCGCGATCCAAGTGGCAAGCCGCTGATCCAGGAACTGGTGCGAACGGCTCTGGCCAGCGAGCGTGGCGGCGCCGTCGACTACGCTTTCGCCAAGCCCGGCAGCGACAAACCTGTCGCCAAGGTCAGCTACGCGGCCCAGTTCAAGCCCTGGGGCTGGGTTTACGGGACCGGCATCTACCTCGACGACGTCGACCAGGCCTTCCGCAGCCAGGCGATCAACTCGTCGTTGATCATCGCGCTGGTCGTTGCGCTGCTCGCCGGCGTTTCCTTCGTGATCGGCCGCGGGGTGCTGCGCCAGCTTGGCGGCGAGCCGGCGGACGCCTCGGCGATCGCGCTGCGCATTGCCGCCGGCGATTTGAGCCAGGAGCTGCACGCCGACCGGCTCACCAGCGGTAGTCTGATGCAGTCGATCACGCAGATGCAGAACCGCCTGCGCGGACTGATCGCCGACATCGACCGGCTGGCCGGTGCGCTGGCCAGCCGCGCCAGCCAGATTTCCGTGGCCACCGAGGAAACCAGCCGCGCTGCCGAGGAGCAGGCCAACTCGACGTCGGCCACCGCCGCTTCGATCGAGGAACTGACGGTGAGCATCAACGAGGTGGCGCAGAACGCGCACGCCACCGGCGAGAACTCGAGCGCTGCCGCGACCAGCGCCGAGCAGGGACGAGTGCTGGTCAGTGCTTCCGCCGACGAGATCGAGAAGATCTCGGCGATCGTCGCCCGCTCTTCGGAGCAGATCGGGCAACTGGCGACGCGTTCGCGGGATATCGGCGGCATCGCCAGCGCGATCAAGGAGATTGCCGAACAGACCAATCTGCTGGCCTTGAACGCGGCCATCGAGGCGGCGCGCGCCGGCGAACAGGGTCGGGGATTTGCCGTCGTCGCCGACGAAGTGCGCAAACTCGCCGAACGTACGAGCAAGGCCACCAACGAAATCGCCGCCATGGTCGTCAGCGTCCAGGCGGATACCGAAATGGCGGTCGAGGCGATGGCGGAGGCCGCCCCGCAAGTCACCCTGAGCCTCGACAAGGCACGTGCGGCGAGCAGCGTGCTCGCGGAGATCCACCGGCAAGCGCAGGAGTCGAGCGAGCGCGTGCATGAGGTGGCGATGGCGACCCGAGAGCAGGCCACCGTCGCCAACGACGTCGCGCGCCATGTCCAGCACATCGCGTCGATGACCGAGGAAACGACGGCGACGATGCGCGGCAACGCCGCCTCGGTGGTCGAACTCAAGCAACTCGCCAACCAGCTACGCGAAGCGGTGGCCTATTTTCGCGTCGCCTGAGTTCGCCGGGCCTCAGGCTCTGAGCAGCCTCAGGCTCTGAGCAACTCCTCGCGCTGGCCGAACCACCGCCGCAGGTGACGCCCGACGCGTTCGGGATCGTTGCGCAGCCACTGCACCGCCATCTGCTGCGCCAGTTCGACGAGGTCGGCATCGCTTTCGAGGTCGGCGTAGCGCAGCAACGGCACGCCCGACTGGCGGCTGCCGATGAACTCGCCGGGGCCACGCAGGCGCAGATCCTGTCTGGCGATCTCGAAGCCGTCGGTGTGCTCGAAGATGATCTTCAGCCGCGCCCGTGCGGTCCGTGACAGCGGTTGCTGGTAGAGCAGCACGCAAACCGACTCCTCGGCGCCGCGACCGACTCGCCCACGCAACTGGTGAAGCTGCGACAGGCCGAAGCGCTCGGCGTGCTCGATGACCATCAGGCTGGCGTTGGCCACGTCGACGCCGACTTCGATGACCGTCGTCGCCACCAGCACGTCGATCTCGCCGGCGACGAAAGCGGCCATCACGCTTGCTTTCTCGTCGCCCTTGAGGCGGCCATGGACGAGACCGACGCGCAGATCGCTCAGTTCGGCGGTGAGTGCAGCCCAGGTGTCGAGTGCCGCCTGCAGTTCGAGCTTCGCGGATTCCTCGACCAGCGGGCAGACCCAGTAGGCCTGGCGGCCGCCAGCGACGACGGCGCGTACCGCCGCAATGACTTCGGCCCGGCGCGTGTCCGAGAACAACCGGGTCTTCACCGGCGAGCGACCCGGCGGCAGTTCGTCGATCACCGAGACGTCGAGGTCGGCGTAGTAGCTCATCGCCAGGGTACGCGGGATCGGCGTCGCCGACATCATCAATTGGTGCGGATTGACGCCCTTGCGTCGCAACTCGAGGCGCTGCACGACGCCGAAGCGATGCTGCTCGTCGACGATCGCCAAGCCGAGACGGGCGAAATCGATGCTTTCCTGGATCAGCGCGTGCGTACCGACGACCAGTTGCGCGCTCGTCGCGACCTGTTGCCGCTTCGCCTGCCTGGCTTTGCCGCCGAGACTGCCGGCCAGCCAGCTTACCTCGATGCCGAGCGGCTCGAGCCAGGCGCGCAGCTTGCTGTAGTGCTGCTCGGCGAGGATCTCCGTCGGTGCCATGAAGGCCGTCTGATAGCCGGCCTCGATCGCCTGGCAGGCGGCCAGTGCGGCGACGATCGTCTTGCCGCAACCGACGTCGCCCTGCAGCAGCCGCTGCATCGGGTGCGCTTGTTCGAGGTCGGTGGCGATCTCGGCGGCGACCCGCCGCTGGGCGCCGGTCAGGGCAAAGGGCAGCGCCGCCTGCAGCCGACGGGCGAGTTCGCCGGCTACGGCGAGCACCGGCGCGCCCTGACGCCGACGCGCCAGCGAGAGGCGACGCAGCGCCAGTTGCTGCGCCAACAACTCGTCGAACTTGATTCGCCGCCAGGCCGGATGCGCGCGCGCCTGCAGCGCCGATTCGTCGACGGCCGGCGGCGGCGAGTGCAGAAACGCGACCGCCGCCGGCAACGATGGCAGCGCGTGCTGCTCGCGCCAGCCGTCTGCCAGCAGCTCGGCCAGATCGGCAGCCCGTAGCGCGCGCGCGATCAGGCGACGCAGCGTGCCCTGCGCCAGGCCGGCGGTGCTCGGGTAAACCGGCGTCAGCGACGGCGGCAGCGCGTCGACGTCGCTCTCGCCCCCGTTCTCGTCGTCGGACAGGAAACGGTAGCGCGGGTGCACCATCTCGCGGCCGAGGAAGCCGTCGCGTATCTCGCCGAAGATGCGCAGCCGGCGCCCGGCGTCGCGCGCTGCCTCCAGGCCGCTCTTCTGGCTGCCGTAGAAACTCAGGAAGCGCAGAAAGAGCGTGCTGCCTTCGCCGCCGGCGTCACTGACGCGTGCCACAAGCTGACGTCGAGGCGCCTGCCGGAGCGCGACGTCGAGAACCACGGCTTCGACCTGCACCGGCCAGCCGACGGGCGCCTCGGCGATCGGCGTGACGCGCGTCTCGTCCTCGTAGCGCAGGGGAAGATGGAGGACGAGGTCGTCCGGTCGTTCGATACCGAGCTTGCGCAACCTGCTCCTGATTGCCGGCGGCGCGTCGATCTCGTCCGCCGTCGGCATCAGCCGCCGACCACCATCACCGCGTCGGCCTCGACCAGCGCGTCGCGCGGCAGGCTCGCGACCCCGACCGCGGCGCGTGCCGGGAAGGGCTCGGAGAAGTAGCAGCCCATGACCTCGTTGACCGTCTTGAAATGCGCCAGGTCGGTAAGAAAGACATTGAGTTTGACGACATCCGCCAGTGAGCCGCCGGCGGCTTCCGCCACCGCCTTGAGGTTGTCGAAGACACGCACGATCTGGGCGTCGATGCCCTCGGCGAGTTGCATGGTCGTCGGGTCGAGGCCGATCTGCCCGGAAAGATAGACGGTATCGCCCACCTTGACGGCCTGCGAATAGGTGCCGATTGCCGCCGGCGCCAAGGTGCTTGAAATGATCGTTCTGGCCATGGTGCTGTCCTCTACAATGGGATTGAAACGGGAGATAGTAAATGACGACCGCGATCATCGCCAACCTGGAAAAACTGCTCGGCGGCCCGCGCGATGGGGCCCTGCTGCGCTATTCACTCGGCAACGAGTATCTCAAGGCCGGCAACGCCGCCGTCGCCGCCAGTCATCTGCGGGCAGCGGTCGAGCGCGACGCCGGCTATTCGGCGGCCTGGAAGCTGCTCGGCAAAGCCCTCGCCGAGAGCGGCCAAAGCACTGAAGCGCTCGCCGCCTACGCGCAGGGAATCGTCGTCGCCGAAGCGAAGGGCGATATCCAGGCGGCCAAGGAGATGGCGGTTTTCGCGCGGCGGCTGCGCCGTCAGACGCCGGCCAACGGCGGCTGATCGATCAGGGCTTGCCGCCCGGACCCACCAGCGTCAGTGCGTCGAGCCCGAGTGCTTTCAGCTTGCGGCGCGCCGCCTCGGCTTCCGCACGACTGCGGAACGGCCCCACCCGCAAGCGCGTCTCGAGCGAGGCGGGAATACCTTCCTGCGCCAGCTTCGCCTGCACTTCCTCGGCCCGGGCGAGGTCCGGAAAGACGCTCGATTGCCAGGCATAACCGGTCGCCGGACGCGGCGCTGCCGGCGGCGCTTCGCCTGCCGCGGGAACGCCGCCGCTGGCGGGCGCCTTCGGCGACTCTGCCGCGGGCGGCGGCGGCACTGGCCTGGCGATGCCTTCGGAACGCGGCACCAGGGCGACGGCCGTTCGCGATCGGTCAAGCGGTGCAGCGGTCGCTTCCGGCTCCGCCGGCACCGGGACGGCCGCGGGTGCTTCGGCAGGTGCTTCGGCGGGTGCTTCGGCAGGTGCTGCGGCGGGCGTCAGCGCCTGCACCAGTTCCCGCTTTCTGACCGGAACGGGTTCGCTGAACTGGGGTGTCACCGGCTCATCGGGCGTGTTTACCGCGTCGAACACCGCCAGCGCCGCCAGCAAGGCCAGGATCATCAGCCCGGCAAGACCCATTCGCCAAAGCAACTGGCGCTTGAGGTCGGACGGGCCATTCTCGTCAGCGCCCGCAATGGGTGCTGGTGCCGGCTGTGCGAGCGGCGGCGGCGCCTTGCCTGTCTGTCGGGTTGCCATGACCTGCCCGCGCTTTCCTCTCAGATGCCTTCGTTGCGACTGCGTGCGAGCGCAACGACGAGGTCCGCCTCAGCCCGCGCAATGCCACAGTGATGGGCGATGGTGGTCGCGTCGTGCCCCTGAACCGCCATCTGCATCGCGCCGTTGTACACCGGCGAGCTGGCCTCCAACGCAGCGCCCTCCGTCTGCGCCAACTGGCGCCGAAAATCCTCGCGCGCCGCCAGGACTTCGCCGCGCAATTCGTCGACCTCGCAGCGCAGTTGATAGACTTCCCGTTGCAGCGCGTCAATCAGCACCTGCCCGGGAATCTCCGGCGGCGGCTCGTTCCAGGGAAACTCGGGCGCGTCGGCAGCGACCCGGGGGGTGGTCTCGACGGCGGCAGCGGCCGCCACCGGCGCTTCCGGTGCGACCGGTTCCACCGGCGTGACGGTGGGGATCGACTCCGGATCCTGGGCCGCCGCATAGGCAGCGACAGCCGACTGCGCCACGCGCGGCGATACGCCGGCCACGCGCAGTTCACGTTGCAGGCGCCGCATGCGCAAGAACATGACCAGGATGTATAGCACCAGGAGTGCGATGATCGCGATCAAGCCTTCGCGCCAGCCCAGACTGCTCAGCAGGTCGATATCCATTGCGCGCCTTCGTGACTGTCTCGGGGAGACATTATGCCAGACACCTGCCCGGCCTCAACAGCCGTCTTGCCGCCGCCGGCGCTCGCGCCCGGCTCGTCGCCGGGCGTCGAGGACTCGACCGGATCTCGACCACACGGCGGCCGGACGAAAAAAAACCTCGTCCGGAAACCGGACGAGGATCGGGCGACGGGCAGCAGCGATCTAGCGGATCGCTTCGAACAGCCCGGCGGCCCCCATGCCAGTGCCGATGCACATGGTCACCATGCCGTAACGTTGTCCGGTACGCTGCAGCCCATGCACCAGCGTGGCGGTGCGGATGGCGCCGGTGGCACCGAGCGGGTGACCCAGGGCGATCGCGCCGCCGAGCGGGTTGACTTTCGCGGGATCGAGGTCGAGGGTGCGCATCACGGCCAGCGACTGCGCGGCGAAGGCCTCGTTGAGTTCGAACCAGTCCACCTCGTCCTGCCTGACTCCGGCCTGCTTGAGCACGCGCGGAATCGCCTCGATCGGGCCAATACCCATGATCTCGGGCGCCACGCCGGCCACCGAGAAACCGGCAAAGCGAGCCAGCGGCTTGAGGTCGAACTGCTTGACGATCTTTTCCGAAACGACCAGCACGGCGGCCGCACCGTCGGACATCTGGGAACTGTTGCCGGCAGTCACCGAACCGCGCGCAGCGAAAACCGGCCGCAGCCGGGCAAGGCCCTCGAGGCTGCTGTCGGAACGTGGCCCCTCGTCATTCTCCGCCAAGTACTCCTTGACGGCCACTTCGCTGGTACGCAGGTTGGGAACGCGTGCCTTGACGGCGTAGGGCGAAATCTCGGCCCGGAAGTGGCCGGCGGCGATCGCCGCACAGGCTTTCTGGTTCGAGGCGACGGCGAAGGCGTCCTGATCGTCGCGCGAGATCTTCCACTGCGCGGCGACCTTTTCGGCGGTGATGCCCATCCCGTAAGCGATCGAGTAGTTCTCTTCCTTCTCGAAAATGGCCGGGTTCAGGGCGATCTTGTTGCCCATGATCTGGTTCATCAGCGACATCGTTTCGGTGCCGGCGCCGATCATCACATCGGCTTCGCCAAGGCGGATGCGGTCGGCCGCCATCGCCACCGCCTGCACGCCGGAAGCGCAGAAGCGGTTGACGGTGATGCCGGGCACCGAGTTCGGCAGTCCGGCCAGCAGCAGGCCGATGCGGGCGACGTTCATCCCCTGCTCCGCCTCCGGCATCGCGCAACCGACGATGACATCCTCGACGAGCGCTGGGTCGAGCCCAGGCGCCTGCGCCATCACCGAGCGGATGGCGTGCGCCAGCATGTCGTCCGGGCGAACATGGCCCAACATGCCCTTGCGCCGGCCGACCGGCAGGCGCGTCGCGGCAACGATGTAAGCGTCCTGAATCTGTTTGTTCATGATCTGTTCTCCTTGCTCGCTCAGTTACGCAGCGGCTTGCCGGTTTCCAGCATGTGCTGGATACGCTGCTGGGTTTTCGGGTTCTTCAGCAGTTCGACGAAGAGTTTGCGCTCGACGCTCAGCAACCACTGCTCATCGACCAGTGAGCCGGTCTCGATGTCACCGCCGCACAGCGCCGTTGCCGCCGCCTTGGCGACTGCGTAGTCATGCGCCGAAATCATGCCGCCTTCCTTCATGTTGGCGAGCATCATCTCGCAGTTGGCAATGCCGGTACGACCGGCGACCTTGATGGCGCGCGGCGACAGGCGTGGGTAGTAGCCGCCTTCGGCCAAGCCGCGTGCTTCGCGCAGCGCGACGTAGAGCAGTTCGTTGGCGTTGAAGACGACCTTGTCCGTTTCGCGGGCGAAGCCGAGTTCCCTGGCCTGCGCGCCGCTCTTCGACACCGTCGCCATGGCGATGGTCATGAACACCGGCTGGATGAACTCGAAGGGATCGTTGCCGCCAGTCTTCGCGGCGTATTGCGCGGCGCGGATGGCGAACTCCTTGCAGCCGCCCCCAGCGGGGATCAGGCCGACGCCGGCTTCGACCAGACCGATGTAGCTCTCCAGCGCGATGACCCGTTTAGCCGCGTGCATCAGGAACTCGCAGCCGCCACCGAGGGCCATTCCCTGCACGGCCGCGACCACCGGCACCTTGGCGTACTTGAGGCACATCGATGCGTTCTGGAACTCGGCGACGTATCTTTCCAGAAGCTCGAACTCGCCGCCGGCGATCGCCTCGGCAACTTCCTTGAGGTTGGCGCCGAAGGCAAAAGGCGCCTCGTGCCAGAGAACCAATCCCTGGTAACCGGTCTCGGCACGGGCAACGGCTTCCTGCAGACCGACGATGACGTCGCGCCCCAGCGTATGGTTGCGCGTCTTGATGCTGACGATGGCAATGCCATCGTCGACCTGCGGCAAGGTCCACAGGCGAACGCCCTCGTTCTCCCACACCGTCGTGCCGGCGACGGCCTTTTCGCCGAGGACGCGCTCCGGAAAGACCTGTCGCCGATAGACCGGCAGAGTCGAGCGCGGCCGGTAGGCGTCGGCGCTCGCCGAGTATGAACCCTGTGCGGTATGCACGCCTGCCTGCGCCACTGGGCCGAAGACCCAGGCCGGCAGCGGCACCGGACTCATCGCCCGACCCGCGTCGATGTCGGCCTTGACGGCGTCGGCGATCGCCTGCCAGCCGGCAGCCTGCCAGCTTTCGAACGGACCCTGCGCCCAACCGAAGCCCCAGCGCATCGCGAAATCGACATCGCGCGCGTTGTCGGCGATGTCGGCCAGGTGGAAGGCGGTGTAATGAAAGATGTCGCGGAAGATCGCCCACAGAAACTGTGCGTGCGGATGCTCGCTGGCTCGCAACTGGGCGAACTTCTCGGCGGGGTTGCGGTTCTTCAGGATGGCCAGCACCGTCGGATCAATATCGGCAGCGCTGTCGCGATAGTCCTGCAGTGAAAGGTCGAGCACCTTGATCGCGCGGCCATCCTTGCGGAAGATGCCGCAGCGCGTCTTCTGCCCCAGGGCCCCTTTGCCGATCAGCGCAGCCAACCAGCCCGGCACACCGTAATAGCCATGCCACGGGTCTTCCGGCAGGGTGTCCTGCATGGTCTTGATGACGTGCGCCAGGGTGTCAAGGCCGACGACGTCGGCGGTGCGGTAGGTGGCGCTCTTCGGACGACCGATGATCGGGCCGGTCAGCGAATCGACGACATCAAAACCGAGTCCGAGCCGCTGGGTGTGGTGCATGACGGCCAGCATCGAGAAAACTCCGACACGGTTGGCGACGAAGTTCGGCGTGTCGAGCGCGCGCACGATACCCTTACCGAGGCGCGAGACCAGCCACGACTCGAGGTTGTCGAGGAGCGACGGATCCGTGCTGCGGGTCGCGACCAGTTCGACAAGGTGCATGTAGCGCGGTGGGTTGAAGAAATGAATGCCGCAGAAGCGCGAACGCAGCGCCTCCGGCAACCCTTGCGACAGGCGGTTGATCGACAGGCCCGAGGTATTCGAGGCGATGATCGCGGTCGGCGCGATGAACGGCGCGATCTGGCGATACAGGTCGTCTTTCCACTCCATCTTCTCGGCGATCGCCTCGATGATCAGGTCGCAGTCTTGGAGTTGATCGAGGTGCTGCGAGTAGTTGGCGGCGTCGATGTAGGTGACGCGGTCCTTCGTAGCCAGCGGCGACGGCTCGAGCTTTCTCAGCGCGTCGATGGCTTTCCTGACGATTCCGCTGGGATCGCCTTCCTTGGCCGGCAGGTCGAAAAGCACCACCGGCACTTCGGCATTTGCGAGGTGCGCGGCAATCTGCGCGCCCATCACGCCCGCTCCGAGTACGGCGGCCTTGCGTACGATGAAGTTGCTCAAGCTGTCCTCCTTTTGTAGTCTGGGTCGTCTACGCTCGCCGGGAACACCCCGCAGCGGCTCTGCACAAAACCGCTAAAACGAACGTTTGAATTATACGCCGTTGGGCTGGCGCGTCAAGCCGTAATCGGCGTTGGTGACTTCCGGGAGGCAGGTTTGTCAGGCAAAAAAAAAGCCCCGGAAACCGGGGCTTTTTTTGCCAGGAGGTGTGCGCTGCGATCAAAAAGCCAGCGAGTACTGCGCGCCAAGAATCCAGACGCTGGAATCGTAGTCGCCGATCACGGTGCCACGATTCGTCAGCGGATTGGCTGTCGTTTCGTTCTTGTTGATCTTCGTATCCGAAATATAGAGATAAGCCAGGCCAAGTTCCAGAGTCTGTTCCTTGGCTGGCTTCCACTGTGTGCCGAAGGTGAACCACGTACGGTCGTTGTCCGGCAGCGAAGTCAGGCGAGATGTCGAATTCTTGACCGGGGTCTGGTCGTAGGCCAGTCCGAACTGGAGTCTGAGCGCCTCGGAAAGGGAATACGTCGCCCCCAGGGCAATCCGGTACGTGTTCTGGAAGTTCGCATCGAGAGTCTGAGCGAGTGCGCCGCTCTGTGGTCCCGAGGTTCGGTAGATGTCGACATTCTTGATCGAACTCCACCCCGTCCAGGAGACGTCGCCCAACAGTTCCCAGCGATCGCTCAGCTTCTGCGTCACGCTCAGGATGAAGGTGTCCGGCACCTTGAGGTCGGCCTTGACGTCACTGGCTCCGCCGGCATTTCTGAGCGCAACCGCTGTGGCGTCACCCGCCCGCGTACCGTCACCGGTCAGCTTCACCTTGCCCTCGGTATGATACTGGATGGTCGAGCGGTACGAGAGACCGACCTTGGTCGCCGGCGAGAGCGTAAACAGCGCGCCAATGTTCCAGCCCCAGGCGTCATCATCGATGCTCATATGCGATGTCACCTGCGGCAGGGCCCCAAAGCGCGGCGAGCTGTTGATGGCTAGCCGCCGATAATAGTCGGCCTCGATTTTCTGCCAGCTGACACCGGCACCCAGTGACACCATGTCGTTCACCTTGAAGGCAATCGACGGATTGATGTTCATCGTCTTGATGTCGAATTCATTGGACTGCGCACTTCCGCGCCAGGGCTCGTCGTACTTGGTTTTCAGCCCGAACGGCGCGCCAATCCCCAAGCCAACATAAAGATTTGGGGTCAGCGCCCAGGAGAGATAACCATTCGGAATATAACCCCAGTTGCCGGCGTCGCCACCGTCACCGGCACCCATCCGCCCGCCGGGGCCGAACTCGCCCACTTGGGAACCCTTGTCGTCGAACTTGAAGCTGGCCTTGACCGCCGTCAAGCCGCCGGAGACTGCGCGCGGCCCAAGTTGCGTCATCCCCGCCGGGTTCCAGAAGATTGTGCTGGCATCGTTGGACTTCGCTGCCGAGCCGGCGTAGGCATTGCCCAGGCCGCTCCCCTGCTCCAGCAACTGAAAGCCTGAGGCGCCCACCGCGCCGGAGAAGACTCCCAGCAGCAGCGCTGGAATCAATTTCATCGAGATCTGTCGCGACATGTTCAACTCCCCCTAGGATGTGATCGGTTCGTGGCTTTTCTACCACTCGTTACAAGCGATTTGCCCGACCATCCTAGAACCACTTGCAAGAAAAATCTCTAACTACATGACTCCTGGTAACTGCTGCTTCTCTCCGTGTTGGTTTATCGCAACATAAGTCAATACAGCTTCGGTCACTTTCACCGTGATCGGCTGTGCCGGGTGGCGCTCGGCGTAAACCTCGACCCTGACCTTGATCGACGTGCGGCCCGTGTCGATGACTTCGGCAAAGAAGCTCACGACATCGCCGACCGACACCGGTTGCTTGAACAGGAAGGAGTTCACCGCCACGGTTGTGACGCGACCGCGTGCCCGATGCATCGCAGGAATCGCGCCGGCCACATCGACCTGCGCCATGATCCAGCCGCCGAAGACGTCGCCCTGCGGGTTGACGTCCGCCGGCATCGGCATGACACGCAGAATCGGTTGTTTGTCCGGCAACTGGCTGATCGTGTCAGGCATGTTGATTCCTCAGGTAGTTGAGCGGTCCGCCGGTAAAGGGAGCAAAGCCGGTGCCGAAAATGACTCCGGCATCAGCGAGGTCGGCGTCGGCGACGATTCCGTCGCTGACCAATTGCTGCGTACGTTCGAGCAGAGGCTTGACGAGGCGTGCCGCCAGACCGGCCGGCACTGCCCCGGCTGGCCCCTTGGCCGGTCGGCCATTGGGATAGTCGTAGAAGCCTTTGCCGACCTTCTTGCCGAGGTGACCCGCATTGAAGCGAGCAAGCAGACACGCCGGCGGCGTCGCCCCGGCGCCGGCAAGGCTGCTGCCGGCGGCCATGGCGACGTCGAGTCCGACCATGTCGATGAGTTCGATCGGACCCATCGGCATGCCGAAGGCGAGCATCGCTTCGTCGATGGTCTCCGGTGTCAGCCCTTCGTCGACGGCGCGCATCGCTTCGAGCATGTAGGGGCCGAGGACAGCGTTCACCAGGAAGCCCGGCGCGCTGCGCACCGGCAGCGGCAGACGGTCGATTTGTCTGACGAAGGCGTTGCCACGCTGGACAATCTCCGGATCGGAGCCCTCGGCGGCAACCACCTCGACGAGCGGCATCTTGGCGACGGGGTTGAAGAAGTGAATGCCGATCAGCCGCGCCGGCCGGGTCAGCACGCCACGCAGATCTTCGATCTTGAGGCTCGATGTGTTGGTCGCCAGCAGCGCCTCTGGCCTCATCACGCGTTCGAGGCTCGCCAGCAGTTCGCGCTTGGCGTCGAGGTTTTCGAAGATGGCCTCGATCACCACGTCGGCATGCCGGGCGCCATGTCCGTCGGGATCCGGTATCAGCCGGTCCATGATGTTGCGCAATTCGCGCGCATCGCGGACACGCTGGCGCCAGACCGCATAGGCACGCTGCAGCGCTGGAGCGATACGCTCCATGCCCTGATCCTGCAGCGTGACGCTCAGCCCGCGCAGCGCGCACCAGGCGGCGATGTCGCCACCCATCACACCGGCGCCAACGACATGCACGCGTCGCGCCCGAAACTCGGTACCTTTGCCGAAGCCCTTGAGACGCTCCTGGAGAAAGAACACGCGCACCAGATTGCGCGCTGTCGCTGAGCGAAAAATGTTGTCGATCAGTTCGGGGGCGGCCAACGCATTGCCCTGGTAACGAGCCCAGATGTCAATGATCGCATAGGGTGCCGGATAGTGCTCGGCGCGCGCACGCTTGGCCACCTGCTTCCTGGCACCTGCGGCGACCAGCCCCTTGAAAGGACCGTTGAGCAAACGTTGCAACATTGGCGGACGGCGGCGCGGCTGCTCCGCCAGCACCAGGGAGGCCGCCGCGTTGTCCATGACCCGCGCCGGCACGCAATCGTCGGCGAGACCAAGGCGCCTGGCCTTCTTCGCATCGATGGTCTTGCCGGTGAGCATCATGTCGAGCGCGGCCTGCGGGCCGATCCGTTCGGGCAGTCGCAACATTCCGCCCCAGCCGGGAACAATGCCCAGCATGACTTCCGGCAGGCCCATCCGCGTCGTCGGCTCGTCGACCGCCAGCAGGTAACGACAGGCCAGCGCCAGTTCGAGACCACCGCCGAGACAGTGGCCGCGCACCAGCGCCAACGTCGGATAGGAGACTGCCGCCAGACGGTTGAAGAGTTGCCAGCCGCGCGCGACCAGTTCGATGCCTCTCTCGGCGCTATCGACCAGCGAGAACTCCTGGATGTCCGCACCGGCGATGAAGCCGGCAGGCTTCCCGGAACGAAAAACTAGCCCTTTCGGTGGGTGGCTGTCGAGTTCATCGAGGATCCGCGCAAGTTCGTCCATCACCGCGGCAGATAGCGAGTTGGTGGACTCGCCGACCTTATCGAGAGTCGCCCAGACCACGCCTTCGGCGTTGACTTCGAGCTGCCAGTGCCGATAACTGTTCGAATTGATGTTCATCAGTTTCCCTTGTTGTTGCCGGCCGCTTGCGCTCAGGCCATGCTTTCGACCAGCATGGCCCCACCCTGGCCACCACCAATGCAAATGGCCGCCATGCCGCGCCTGGCCTCGGCAGTGCGCAGGGCGTGCAACAGATGCAGGACGATGCGAGCACCGGAAGCGCCGACCGGGTGGCCGACGGCGATGGCACTGCCATCGACGTTGAGACGTTCCTGGGAAACTGTGCCAAGCGCAGCCGGCAGGTCAAGCTGCTCTCGGCAGTACTCGTCCGACTCCCATGCGGCGAGGCAGCCGAGCACCTGTGCGGCAAAGGCCTCGTTGATTTCCCACAGGTCGACGTCGGCCAACGCAAGCCCCTGGCGTTGCAGGATCGGCGTTGCCGCGTGCACCGGGCCAAGACCCATCTGCGCCGGGTCAAGGCCGGCCCATTGACTGTCGATGATCCGACCGAGCGGTTGCAGATCCCACTTGTCGACAGCGGCCTGCGACGCCAGGATGAGCCACGCCGCACCGTCGGTAATTTGCGAGCTGTTGCCCGGGGTGACGCGGCCATACTTGCGGTCAAAGAACGGCTTCAGCTTGGCCAGCCCGGCCAGGCTCGAATCCGCACGCACGCCATCATCCTCGCCGTAGACCTTACCCCTGGCGTCGACCAGCGGCACGATCTCGCCGAGATGGCCGGCGGTGCGCGCGGCGACGGCCCGCTGGTGGCTGCGGACGCTGTATTGATCCATCTGTTCGCGAGAGATTCCGAAGCGCCAGGCGAGGTTCTCGGCGGTCTGTCCCATCAACAGGCCAATGACAGGGTCCGTCAGCCCCTTGAGCAGACCGATCACCGGCGACAGCAATTGCGACGGGCGCAGCCGGACGAAGGAGCCGATCTTCTGGCCGATCGTCTTCGCCTGCATCATCTGCGCGAACCAGCGCACCATCGCCTCGGAGTAGAGCAAGGGCGCATGCGACAGCGCGTCGACGCCACCGGCGAGGACCAGTTGCGAGCGCCCGTTCTGAATGTTGGCTATTGCCGAGTCGAGCGCCTGCATGCCGCTGGCGCAGTTGCGCATCACCGTCCACGCCGGCACCTTGTGACCACAGCCGAGACGCAACGCGACGACGCGGCCGATATTCACTTCGTCGGGCGACGGACTCGCACAACCGAGAATCACCTCATCGAGGTCATCTGGCGCGAAAGCCTGGCGTATCAGGAGCGCGCGTCCAGCCTGTACTGCCAGATCGCTCGCACTGAATGGCCCCGGGGCATTGCGCCCCTTGAGGAATGGCGTCCGAGCGCCATCGACGACATACACGGCCGGGAATTCCACTTGCTATCCTCCGTTTGCGCTGGTCAGCGAAAGACAGAGGCACGGAAGATCCGTGCCTCTGTCCGCAGCTGATGACGATCTAGGCTGCTTTGTGCAGCAGCGGCTGCTGCCGGGCACGGCCGAGATCGTGCGGGAAGTCGTCGACATGAATGACGATATCACGCAGTTCGTTGCGCCGCTTGAGCACGGCATATTCCGCCGCCGAGACTATGCCGGCCGCGAACGCGGCATGCGCGAGGTCGCGCACGTTGGCATCCGGGTTGTTCGCCAGCGCCCCACTCTTCTCGGCCGCGCGAATTCTGGCTTCGATCGGCTCGGCTTCGATGGTTGCGACGAGCGCCAGTTCGAGGGCGCCGACCGCCTCGCTCTCGGTCTTCGGTATGTAGGCCTCGGCCGTCAGCCGATCCCGTGAAGCCGATGGTTCGATCAGGAGCTTGGCGACCTTGTGGCCAATCCGGTCCGACGGGACGTCGTAGGGATGGCCGAGCGGGAAGACGATGCGATAGAGAAAACGACCGATCCAGCGCACCGGGAAATTGGCGATCACACCGTCAAACGCCATTTGTGCCTGGTACATCGCGTCCCACATGGCCCAGTGCATCAACGGCGCGTCAGCTTGCTGGCGCCCTTCCGATTCATACCGCTTAAGCGTGGCCGAACACAGGTAGAGCATCGACAGGATGTCACCCAGGCGTGCAGAGAGTTTTTCGCGGCGCTTCAGCTCGCCACCCATTACCAGCATCGAGATATCCGCGAGAAAGGCGAAGGCGGCCGAGAACCGCGTCAGTTGCTGGTAGTAGCGCCTGGTCTCGGGTGCGACGTTGTCCGGCACCGACACGAAGTGGGAGCCGGTCAGCCCCTTCCAGAGCGCGCCGACACCATGCCTGACGGTGAAGCCCACGTGACCGAACAACGCTTCGTCGAAGTCTCGCAGACCCTGAGCGCCATCCGCATTGAAGGCAGACTTCATTTCCTTCAACACGTAGGGATGACAGCGGATCGCCCCCTGCCCGAAGAGGATCATGCTGCGCGTCAGGATGTTCGCTCCCTCGACGGTGATGCCGATCGGTATTTGCTGATAGGCGCGACCGATGAAGTTCGATGGTCCGAGGCAGATGCCCTTGCCACCGACGATGTCCATGCCGTCGTTGACGACCTGACGGGCACGCTCGGTAACATGGTACTTGGCAATCGCCGAGACCACCGATGGCTTCTCCCCGAGATCGATGGCGCCGGCTGTCATCTTGCGCACCGCGTCCATCATGTAGGTGTAAGCGCCGATTCGCGTCAAGGGCTCTTCCACCCCTTCGAAGCGGCCGATTGCCGTCTTGAACTGGCTGCGCACGCGCGCGTACGCACCGACCGTGCGTGCCGTCAGCTGCGCCATGCCGGCATTCGATGACGGCAGCGAGATCGAGCGACCCGCCGCCAGGCACTCCATCAGCATGCGCCAGCCCTGCCCGACCATTGCCGGGCCGCCGATGATGTAGTCCAGGGGCATGAAGACGTCTTTGCCATGCGTCGGTCCATTCATGAACATGGCGTTCAAGGGGAAGTGACGACGACCGATCTCGGCACCCGGGGTGTCGCGCGGCACCAGGGCGCAGGTGATGCCAATATGCTTCTTGCCACCGAGCAGGCCGTCCGGATCGAAGAGGTGGAACGCCAGCCCAAGGATGGTGCACACCGGCCCCAGGGTGATGTACCGCTTGTCCCAGGTGACTCGCATGCCAATCACTTCCTTGCCCTGCCAGATGCCTTTGCAGACGATGCCGACATCCGGGATCGATGCCGCGTCGGAACCAGCCCACGGGCTGGTCAGCGCGAAAGCGGGAATCTCTAGACCCTTGGCCAATCGCGGCAGGTAGTGGTTCTTCTGCGCCTCTGTCCCATAGTGCAGCAGCAGTTCGGCAGGGCCGAGCGAGTTGGGCACCATCACTGACACCGACAGTGCGGAACACCGGGTGGACAACTTGGTCACGATCTGCGAATGGGCGTAGGCAGAGAACTCCAGGCCGCCGTATTTCTTCGGGATGATCATCCCGAGGAAACCCTTGTCCTTGATGAACTGCCACGCTTGCGGAGGCAGATCGTACAGTTCGCTGGTTACCTGCCAGTCGTCGACCAGCGCGCAGGCCTGTTCGGCCTCGTCGTCCATGAAGGATTGTTCCTCGGCGGTGAGTTTCGGCACCGGGTAGGCCAGCAGCTTGCGCCAATCGGGGTTGCCGCGGAACAACTCGCCATCCCACCACACAGTGCCGGCCTCAAGCGCCTCACGCTCGGTGTCGGACATTTGCGGCAAGATGCGCTTGTAGGTCTTGAAAACTGACCGGCTGATCAGCGCCCGCCGCAGCGGCCGAACGCTGAACAGCACGATCATACTCACCAGTGTGATCCCGATGAGTACCGAGATGACCGTTGTGATCATTGCTGTTTCTCCTGTCATTGGTTTTGGGTGTTGAATCGTGCATCGTGAAGCTTGCTACTGACATCCATGGCCATCTAGCGCGACGGCTCTTGTTGTTGGCTAGGCAAATCGATCGACTGCGGCAGTGGTGCCCGCAGTCCGCCGAGGAGGAAGGGCATCAGCCGTTGGGCCAGGCGCCTGGCCACGACCAGGTCGCCCGGACCATCGCTCCCGCTCTCGCCGGCGAGGTCCCCCAGTCCACAACCCGTCACGACCTGGAGCACGTCGGTACCGGCTATGGCATAGGACATCGCGCCGAGCATGAAATGCAGGCGCCAGACGATCTCCGCCTTCGGAACGTCGGGCAAGGCGCGAAACAATGCCAGCTTGTAGCGATCAATCACCTCCGCATACTCACCGGCAAAGAAGTTGCGAATGAACTCGGCCGGGTCGGTCAGGGTCCGCCCGAGCAGGCGCAGAAAGGTCATCCCGCCGAGCGCCTCATCCTCGCCCATGCGCAGCAGCGTTCCGAAAAAGGCTTCGAGGATCTGCGATGGCTTGAGCGGGGCCCCTCCAGCTTGCCCTTCTAGCCTGTCGAGCGCCTGCAGGCGCTCGCGGTTGAGCCAGGATAGTCTGCGGCGAAACACCTCGCGGAGCAGGGCTTCCTTCGATCCGAAATGGTAGTTCACGGCGGCCAGATTGACTTCAGCGGCGCCGGTAATCATCCGCATTGACGTCGCTTCATAGCCGTTCTCCATGAACAGGCGTTCGGCGATATCAAGAATGCGGTCGCGGGTGTCGTGAGTGGTTTTCTGATCGGACATGCACTTGCTGACCCTGGAAAGTTGAGACACGAAAAGCGGAGCTACCCGACAACCTGACTTCGCTCAAACGTTCGTTTGAATCTTAAGGTCATACGCCCGCGAATGCAAGACTTTTGTGCATCTTTGGGCATCGGGCTTGAGAGCGACCTTGGCAACAGGGCATACTCACCAGATCAACCACCCAATCGACAAGCCATCATCATGCGCCGCTCAGCCATCCCCTACCCTGCCGCCGATCGTGCGCCCACGGACGACAACCACTTATGGCTGACGTTGAACAAACTCGTCCCGTACCTGTGGCAGTACAAGTGGCGAGTGCTCCTGGCCCTGTCGTGCCTGCTTTCCGCGAAACTGGCCAACGTTGGCGTACCGCTGGTGTTCAAGGAAATGATCGACGGCCTTAGCGCTCCTCAGCAAGCAATGGCGCTGCCGGCGCTGTTGCTCCTGCTCTACGGTGCCCTACGCTTCTCCACTTCCCTGTTTGCAGAATTGCGCGAAATTCTCTTTGCCCGGGTCACACAACGCGCAGTGCGCCGGATCGCTCTCGAGGTATTTCGGCACCTGCATGCGCTCTCGCTGCGCTTTCATCTGCAACGACAGACCGGCGGCGTTTCGCGCGATGTGGAGCGTGGTAGCCGGTCAATATCGAGCCTTATCAGCTACACGCTCTATTCCATCCTGCCGACATTGGTGGAAATCACCCTAGTCCTGGCGATCCTTCTTGCTCGCTACGACGTTTCCTTTGTCCTGATAACGGTGGCATCACTCGCCGCTTATATCGTGTTCACTGTCAAGGTCAGCAACTGGCGTATCGGCATCCGACGCAAGGCCAACGAAGCCGACTCCGCGGCCAACACGCGCGCCGTCGACAGTCTGCTCAACTACGAAACCGTCAAGTACTTCAACAACGAGGAGTTTGAAGCGCGCCGCTACGACGCTCAGATGTGCCACTGGGAGGACGCCGCAACGCAAAGTCAGGTCTCGCTTTCCTGGCTCAACCTGGGGCAGCAGATCATCATCGCACTTGGTGTCACGGCAATGATGTGGCGAGCGGCCAGCGGCGTCGTGGCAGGCACGATGACGATCGGCGACCTCGTGCTCGTCAACGCCTTCCTGATTCAGCTCTACATGCCGCTCAACTTCCTCGGAGTAGTGTACCGAGAGATCCGGCAAGCCCTCGCCGATATCGAGCGTATGTTCGATCTGCTTGCCGTCAACCGGGAGATCGCCGACGCTCCAGGGGCCCTCACCCTGGACACCGGGCCACTCGAGGTTCGCTTCAACCAGGTCGAGTTCTTCTACGACGCGAACCGGCAGATCCTGCACGGGGTGGACTTCAACGTCCCGATCGGGCGAACCGTCGCTGTCGTCGGCGAGTCCGGTTCCGGGAAGTCAACACTGGCACGCCTGCTCTACCGCTTCTACGATGTCAGTGCCGGAAGCGTCTCGATCAACCGTACCGACTTGCGCCAACTGACACAGTCCAGCCTGCGCGCCGCGATCGGTATCGTGCCGCAGGACACCGTGCTGTTCAACGATACTATTTACTACAACATCCAGTACGGTCGCCCAGAGGCAAGTCACGAGGAAGTGGTGGCGGCGGCCGAAGCGGCGCAACTCGCCGGATTCATCGAACTGCTCCCTGATGGTTACCAAACCCGGGTCGGGGAACGCGGCCTGAAACTCTCCGGCGGCGAGAAACAGCGCGTCGCCATTGCCCGCGCACTCTTGAAGAACCCACCCTTACTCATTTTCGACGAGGCCACATCCGCCCTCGACTCGAAGACGGAGAAGGCAATCCAGGCGAGTCTCGACAACGCCGCGCGTGGCCGAACCACGTTGGTAATTGCCCACCGCCTGTCCACGATCATGAATGCGGACCAGATCCTGGTCATGGACGCCGGGCGCATCGTCGAAAGAGGATCACACCTTCAACTACTCGAAGACGGAGGTCGTTATGCCCAAATGTGGGCCTTGCAGCAGCTCGAAGAAACATCCAACGAATTGCCGGCAGGCGGGTTGCCAGTCAACCCGCCCCTGCCCAACTGAGCACGAAAAAGCCAGGCATTGCCTGGCTGTTCGCCGTCCTGACGACAACCCGCGTCAGGCGTCGCTGCCTCCGGAGCCAGCATCGCTGGCGGCCTCGGGCTGGTCGAGCAACTGGACGAACGCCATCGGTGCGTTGTCGCCGTCACGGAAACCGCATTTCAGGATCCGCAGATAACCGCCATTTCGCGTGGCGTAGCGCAGCCCGAGTTCGTCGAAAACCTTGACGACCATATCGCGGTCGCGCAGACGGTCGAAGGCCAGACGGCGGTTGGCGAGGCTCGGCTTCTTGCCCAGGGTAATGATCGGCTCGACCACCCGACGAAGTTCCTTGGCCTTCGGCAAAGTGGTCTTGATGGTCTCTTCGCGAAGCAGCGAGACGGTCATGTTGCGCAACATCGCCAAGCGGTGGGCGCTGGTACGATTCAGTTTGCGGAGACCCAAACGGTGACGCATATCAATTCCTTCCTGTTCTTTTCCGGCAGACTATTTCTCGAGCCCGGCCGGCGGCCAGTTCTCGAGCTTCATGCCCAAGGTAAGTCCGCGTGCCGCCAAGACTTCCTTGATTTCATTGAGCGACTTTCGGCCAAGGTTTGGCGTTTTCAGCAACTCGTTCTCCGTCCGCTGGATCAAGTCGCCGATATAGTAGATGTTCTCGGCTTTCAGACAGTTCGCGGAGCGAACTGTCAACTCGAGGTCATCAACCGGGCGCAGGAGCAGCGGATCCACCTGAACAGTCTTCTGATACTCGATGGGCATTGCCGTGCCAGCAAGGTCGGCAAACACCGAAAGTTGTTCCATCAGGATCCGGGCCGCGGTGCGGATCGCCTCTTCAGGTTCGATCGCGCCATTGGTTTCGATGTCCATGATCAGCTTGTCGAGGTCGGTCCGCTGCTCGACGCGCGCGCTCTCCACCGCATAGCTGACGCGCCGCACGGGACTGAATGAGGCATCCAGGACGAGTTTGCCAATACTCTTGCCGCCGTCGCCAAACTCGCGCAGGTTACCCGCCAGATAACCGCGCGACTTCTCGACCTTTAGTTCCATGGCCAGTTTCCCACCCGCGGAGAGGTGCGCAATGATGTGCTCGGGATTGATGATCTCGACGTCATGCGACACCTCGATGTCGGCAGCCCGCACGACCCCCTTACCTTCCTTCCGCAGGTGGAGAACGACCTCTTCCCGGTTGTGCAGCTTGAAGACAACGCCCTTCAGGTTCAGGAGGATGTCAACGACATCCTCCTGAACGCCATCGATCGTCGAGTACTCGTGCAGCACGCCGTCAATGCTCACCTCGGTCGGCGCATAACCAGGCATCGACGAAAGCAGAATACGTCGCAAGGCATTGCCGAGAGTGTGGCCATAGCCCCGCTCAAACGGTTCCATCACCACTCGTGCATGCACCGGCGACAAGCTCTGCACATCAATGATGCGCGGTTTAAATAGTCCACTGCTTTGCATGTACTGTCCTTTGCCTGATTCCGTCAAGCCTCACCGCGACTACTTCGAGTAGAGCTCGATGACGAGACTCTCGTTGATCGTCGGCGGCAGTTCGCTACGCTCTGGGTGCGCCTTGTAGACACCCTTGGCAGCCTTCGCGTCGACCTCGACCCACTCTGGAAAGCCACGAGCTTCGGCGGCCGCGAGCGCTGCTTTGACGCGAAGATGAGCCTTAGCCTTCTCGCAGACTTCAACGACGTCGCCGGGACGGACCTGATAGGACGGAATATTCACGCGGCGACCGTTGACCAGCACGCCATTGTGACGGACGACCTGACGAGACTCGGAACGCGAAGCCGCGAAACCCATGCGATAAGCCACACTGTCGAGACGAGACTCCAGTAACTGCAGCAGCACCTCGCCAGTGACACCCCGACGACGGTCGGCTTCCTTGTAGACCTTGCGAAACTGCCCCTCAAGAACGCCATAAATACGACGAATCTTCTGCTTCTCCCTGAGGTGGACGCCATAGTCGGACAGTCGCTGCCCAGACTTCTGACCATGCTGACCCGGTGCGTACGAGCGACGCTCGATAGCGCACTTGTCGGTAAAGCACTTTTCTCCCTTGAGGAACAACTTCTCGCCTTCACGGCGACACTGACGACACTTTGGGTCGAGGTTGCGAGCCACTTTTTCTTCTCCTTAAATCCGACGCCTCTTGGGCGGCCGGCAACCATTGTGGGGGATCGGCGTCACATCGGTGATCGCCGTGATCTTCATCCCGAGTGCATTGAGCGCACGCACAGAAGACTCCCGCCCCGGACCTGGTCCCTTGATGCGTACTTCAAGGTTCTTCACTCCGCACTCCACCGCCACCTTTCCTGCAGCCTCCGCTGCAACCTGGGCAGCGAAAGGCGTACTCTTGCGCGAGCCCTTGAAGCCGGCGCCGCCCGAGGTCGCCCACGAAAGCGCATTGCCCTGGCGATCGGTAATGGTGATGATCGTATTGTTGAAAGACGCGTGAATGTGAGCGACTCCCTCCGCCACGTTCTTCCTGATCTTGACTTTCTTGCGAACTTTTACAGCAGTCTTGGCCATAGTCTGGATCTAGCTCCTAATCATTTCTTGCCGGCGATGGGCTTGCGCGGCCCCTTGCGGGTACGCGCATTGGTTCGCGTACGCTGCCCACGCGACGGCAGCCCCTTGCGATGACGAAGACCGCGGTAGCAGCCGAGATCCATCAAGCGCTTGATATTCATCGTGACTTCGCGGCGCAGATCGCCCTCGACCGAGAGCTTTCCGATCTGGTCGCGCAAACGTTCCAGTTCGGCTTCCGTCAAGTCCTTCATCTTTGTGGACCGTGTAACGCCGGCGGCATCACAGATCTTCTGCGCGCGCGGACGCCCGATACCGTAGATCGCGGTAAGCGCAATCTCGGCATGCTGATGGTTCGGTAGGTTTACGCCTGCGATGCGGGCCATCGTTTCACCCCAATTAATCGAAACTTACAGTTATTGCCTTCAACCGACTCACGACTCACGAAAGTGGGTCGCCGCGGTCAACCTTGACGCTGTTTGTGACGCTGATCCGAACAGATCACGCGCACGATGCCATGCCGCCGGACAATCTTGCACTTCCGGCAGATGCGTTTTACAGATGCCAGCACTTTCATGATTAACTCCTGATTCCCCGACAGCCGGGCCAGCCGACCCCACGCCGGATTGTTGCGTCGAGAATCTTCACTTGGCGCGGAAGACGATGCGCGCGCGACTCAGATCGTAAGGAGTGAGTTGCACCGTCACTTTGTCGCCGGGCAGGATCCGAATATAGTGCATGCGCATCTTGCCGGAAATAAACCCCAGCACGACATGCCCATTCTCCAGCTTTACCCTGAACGTAGCGTTGGGAAGGTTTTCAATCACCTCACCCTGCATTTCAATCAAGTCTTCCTTGGCCATCCTATTTCGCCGGTAATCCGGAACCCTTGAAGTTCGCTTTCTTCAAGAGGCTCTCGTACTGGTGTGACATGGCATAGGCCTGAACCTGCGTCATGAAGTCCATGGTCACTACCACAATGATCAGCAGGGAAGTGCCGCCAAAATAAAACGGCACATTCCATTTCAGGATCAGGAATTCCGGTAGCAAGCAAACGATCGTGATATACCCGGCACCGACAAGTGTCAGCCGCATTAGTATTCTGTCGATGTAGCGTGCGGTTTGCTCACCGGGACGAATCCCGGGAACGAAGGCGCCGCTACGCTTCAGATTGTCGGCCGTTTCCCGAGAATTGAAGACGAGCGCCGTGTAGAAGAAGCAGAAAAAGATGATTGCCGCCGCATACAGCATCACGTAGATCGGTTGTCCAGGCGAAAGCGCCCCAGCGATATCCTTGAGCCAGCGCACCGATTCTCCCGAGCCGAACCAACCAGCGATCGTCGCCGGGAACAGGATGATTGACGAGGCGAAGATCGGCGGAATCACCCCCGCCATGTTCAACTTCAACGGCAGGTGCGAACTCTGCCCGCCATAGATTTTGTTACCGACCTGCCGCTTTGCGTAGTTTACGAGAATCTTGCGCTGTCCTCGTTCGACGAACACGACAAACGCGGTGACCACCACGACCAGCAGGCTGATGACGATCGCCGTCAGGGGATGCATGGCACCGGTCCGCACGAGTTCCAGCAGACCACCGATGGCATTGGGAAGTCCAGCGGCAATACCGGCAAAGATGATGATCGATATCCCATTGCCGAGACCACGCTCGGTCACCTGTTCACCGAGCCACATCAGGAACATCGTACCGGTGAGCAGGGTGGTCACCGTCACGAACCGGAACATCATCCCAGGATCGAGCACGAGTCCCGGCTGGGATTCCACAGCCACGGCGATACCGATTCCCTGGAAAAGCGCCAGAAAGACGGTGCCGTAACGCGTGTATTGCGTAATCTTGCGTCGCCCGGCTTCGCCTTCCTTCTTCAGCGCCTCGAGTTGCGGGCTAGCATGCGTCATCAGTTGCATGATGATCGAGGCCGAGATGTAGGGCATGATGCCGAGCGCGAAAATCGTGAAGCGTGAGAGTGCGCCCCCCGAAAACATGTTGAACATGCCGAGGATGCCGCCTTGCTGTTTGTTGAACAGTTCGCTCAGGACCTGCGGATCTATCCCCGGCACCGGAATGTGGGAACCAATCCGGTACACAACCAGAGCCCCCAGGAGGAACCACAGGCGACGTTTCAGATCGCCGAACTTCCCCCCTTTGCTGACCGTAGCTGGACTAGTTGCCAAGAAAGATCACCTCTGTGGACTCGTTATTCAGCAACGCTGCCACCGGCGGCTTCAATCGCCGTACGGGCACCCGCCGTTGCTCCAACGCCCCGGAGAACGACTTTGCGGGTGATCTCGCCCGACAGAACGACTTTCGCCGACAGCGCATGCTGCGTGATCAGGTTCGCTTGCTTCAGCGTCGACAAATCCACCTCCTCCAGCGGCAGGGAATTGAGTTCCGACAGCCGCACCTCCACGTTGAAGGCGTTGGTCAAGGACTTGAAGCCGCGCTTCGGCAAGCGGCGCTGCAACGGCATCTGGCCGCCCTCAAAGCCCACCTTATGGAAACCGCCGGCACGTGACTTTTGACCTTTGTGCCCCCGTCCGCAAGTCTTCCCGAAACCCGAGCCTATGCCACGGCCCAGACGCTTCTTGGCCGGTCTGGAGCCTTCGGCCGGCTCGACAGTATTGAGTTTCATGTCAGCCCTCGCACTTCAGGAGATAGGAAACCTTGTTGATCATCCCGCGCACCGCCGCGGTGTCCTCAAGAGTTGAACTGCTGTTCAGACGACGCAGGCCCAGGCCCCGCACGGTGGCACGGTGCGACTCTTTGGTACCGATCAGGCTTCTGACCAGCGTCACTTTTACTGTCTTTTCGGCCATATCTTATCCCAGGATCTCTTCAACGGTCTTGCCCCGCTTGGCCGCGACTTCGGCTGGCGTGGTCATCGCGCGCAAGCCGTTGATCGTCGCGCGAACGATGTTGTAGGGATTGGTCGAGCCATGCGCCTTGGCTACGACGTTGGCCATCCCCATGACGTCGAAAACGGCGCGCATCGCGCCGCCGGCGATGATTCCCGTACCCTCCGGCGCTGGCTGCATCATCACGCGCGATGCGCCATGATGACCGACTACCGTGTGCTGCAAGGTGCCGTTCTTGAGGCTCACCTTCACCAGATTTCGCCGGGCTTCTTCCATCGCCTTCTGAACCGCCACCGGAACTTCGCGCGACTTGCCCTTACCCATGCCAATCCGACCATCGCCATCGCCCACGACGGTCAACGCCGCGAAACCAAGGATGCGGCCCCCTTTGACTACCTTCGTCACACGGTTGATCGAGATCATCTTCTCGCGCATACCGTCGTCGGGCTTCTCAGCTTGCTGAGGTTTTCTGCTTTGCGGTTTAGCCATTGATTACTCCAGTTCTTTGCGGTCTGATCAGAACTTCAAACCGGCTTCACGGGCGGCATCAGCCAGCGCCTTGATCCGCCCATGGTACTGAAATCCGGCACGGTCAAACGCCACCTGCTCTATCCCGGCCTGCTTGGCGCGCTCCGCGATCAGTTGACCGATCGTTTTCGCCGCCTCGATATTGCCGCCGTTACTCAAGGTCTTGCGCAACCCCGGTTCGAGGGACGAAGCCGCAGCCAGAACCCTGGAACCGCACGCCGAAATCACCTGGGCATAGATGTGGCAGTTGCTGCGGTGAACCGACAGGCGCACGGCCTTGAGTTCGGCGATTTTGGCCCGGGTCTTGCGAGCTCTGCGCAAACGCGCCTGTTTCTTCTCAATCATCTAAGCACCCTTATTTCTTCTTCTTCGTTTCCTTGATCACGACCACTTCGTCGCTATAGCGCACGCCTTTGCCCTTGTAGGGCTCCGGTTTGCGATAAGCACGAACTTCGGCCGCGACCTGACCAACGAGCTGGCGGTCCACTCCCTTGATCACGATCTCGGTCTGCGTCGGCGTCTCGGCACTTATGCCCTTGGGCAACTTGTACGCAACCGGGTGCGAAAAGCCAAGGGTCAGGTTGAGCGTGTCACCCTGCGCCTGTGCCCGGTAGCCCACACCAACCAGATTGAGGCGGCGCTCGAAACCCTTGCTCACGCCGACCACCATATTATTCACCACCGCCCGAACCGTACCTGACAGCGCGTCGGCATTGGCGGCACCTGGCACCGGTTTGCACAGCAGGCTACCCGATTCCTGCTCGACGCAGACCGCCGAGTTACCGGAAAATTCAAGGGTTCCCAGAGGGCCCTTGACAGAGATACGTTCCGTCGTGATGTCTACCGCCACACCGGCCGGGACGACGATTGGGTTCTTAGCAACGCGGGACATGGCTACCCCTTACGCGACGATGCACAGCACTTCGCCGCCGATATGGCTGGCGCGGGCTTTGCGGTCAGTCATCACACCCTTGGGAGTTGACACGATGGCCACTCCAAGTCCGTTCATGACCTGAGGGATGTTGTCAGCCCCCCTGTAGATACGGAGACCCGGCCGCGACACACGGTCGATCCGCTCGATCACTGGCCGGCCAGCGTAATACTTCAGCCCTATCACGAGCAGCGGCTTGCCGCTGTTTTCGCTGACGGCGAAGTCTTCGACATAGCCTTCGTCCTTGAGGACCTGGGCGATGGCAATCTTTACCTTTGAAGACGGCATGGCGACGGAGGCCTTGCTTGCCATCTGGGCATTTCGGATGCGTGTCAGCATGTCGCTGATCGGATCGCTCATACTCATTTCGTTTTCTCCTGCCTACCAGCTAGCCTTGATCATCCCCGGGACCTCGCCCTGCAGCGCGAATTGGCGCAGCTTGCCACGACCCAAACCGAACTTCCGATAGACACCACGAGGGCGACCCGTCATCTCGCAACGGTTACGCAGCCTGACCGGGCTTGAGTTCCTTGGCAGTGACTGCATCTTCAGGCGCGCCTCAAAGCGTTCATCGAGCGGCCGGCTTTCGTCACCGATGATTGCGACCAACTCGGCACGCTTTTTGGCATACTTTTCAACTATCTTGCGCCGCTTTTCACCGCGGTTGATCACAGCGAGTTTCGCCATTTCGTCTCAGTTCCTGAAGGGAAATTTAAACGCGCCAAGCAAGGCACGCGCCTCGGCGTCGGTCTTGGCAGTAGTAGTGACACTGATGTTCATGCCACGCAACGCATCGATCTTGTCGTACTCGATCTCCGGAAAGATGATCTGCTCCTTGAGGCCCATGTTGTAGTTCCCACGGCCGTCAAAGCCTTTCCCCGAAATACCCCGGAAATCACGCACCCGCGGCAGCGCGACGGTAACGAGCCGATCGATGAACTCGAACATACGTGGCCCGCGCAGCGTTACCATGCACCCGATCGGATAGCCGGTGCGGATTTTGAAGCCGGCAATCGACTTGCGAGCCTTGGTAACCACCGGTTTCTGACCGGCAATCTTGGTCAAATCGCCAACGGCGTTGTCGAGCACCTTCTTGTCGGCAACGGCCTCGCCCACACCAATGTTGAGCGTTACCTTGGTGATGCGAGGCACTTCCATTCTCGACTTGTACCCGAACTTCTGGGTCAGCTCGGCGACCACCGTGGTCTTGTAGTAATCCAGCAAACGCGCCATGACTGCTCCTTAGGCCCCCAACACTTCGCCATTCGACTTGAAAAACCGCACCTTCGTGCCATCTCCAAGGGTTTTGAAACCGACGCGGTCGGCCTTCTTGGTCGCCGGGTTGTAGAGCGAAACATTCGAAATGTGCAGCGGCATCTCTTTCTCGATGATCCCGCCGACGACACCCTTTACCGGATTCGGCTTGACATGCTTCTTGACCCGATTGACACCATCAACGAGCACATGTTCGGCGTCTATACGGCGAACCACCGAGCCGCGCTTACCCTTGTCTTTTCCAGCGATGACGACCACATCGTCGCCTTTGCGAATCTTTTCCATGACCTTCCTTACAGCACTTCTGGCGCCAGCGACACGATCTTCATGAAACGGTCGCCGCGCAGTTCGCGCGTTACCGGCCCGAAGATACGGGTACCTATCGGCTCCATCTTGTTATTCAGGAGGACGGCCGCATTGTGGTCGAACTTGACCAGGGAACCGTCGCCACGGCGCACACCTTTGGCGGCACGCACGACCACCGCGCTGTAGACATCGCCTTTCTTGACACGCCCACGCGGCGCTGCATCCTTGATCGTGACCTTGATAATGTCACCGATGCCGGCGTAACGGCGCTTGGAGCCGCCGAGCACCTTGATGCACATCACCGAGCGAGCGCCAGTATTGTCGGCGACGTCGAGAATCGTCTGTACTTGAATCATCTGTCACTCCAACTTGGCCCGCGTTGGCGGTCAGTCTTGGAACCCGTAGGGGTAGGAACGCCCAAGCGTGAAAGGATTACTCGGGCAGGGGAAAGCCGACTATTATAGCGGCCAATAGCAAAAACGCAAGCGTTAGACCGCAACTGCGCGTTCGAGCAAGCGGGTCACGATCCAGGCCTTGGTCTTCGCCAGCGGACGAGACTCCTGAATTTCCACCAGATCACCGGCTTTCGCCTGATTGTCGTCGTTGTGTGCATGGTACTTGCTTGAGCGCACGATGATCTTGTTATACATCGCATGCTTGACGCGACGCTCAACCACGACCGTGACGGTCTTGTCCATCTTGTCACTGACGACGCGCCCTACCAAGGTACGCTTGTTGGTGGTGGTTTCGCTCATTGTTGCACTGCCTTTTCACGAAGAAGCGTGCGTACGCGCGCAATCTGCCGACGCACTTTGCCAATCTGACTGTTGTTCGACAGCTGCTGGGTGGCAAGCTGCATCCGTAGCCCGAACTGGGCCTTCAGCAGCTCCAGGAGCTCCAGATTCAGCTCGTCCACGGTTTTTGCTCTGAGTTCGCTGACTTTCATGATCAACCCACCATACGCGTAACGAAAACCGTCGGAATCGGCAGCTTTGCGGCGGCCAGGGCGAACGCTTCGCGCGCCAAGCCTTCATTGACCCCATCCATCTCGTACAGAACCTTGCCTGGCTTGATCTCGGCAACCCAGTACTCGGGGTTGCCTTTGCCGCTGCCCATCCGGACTTCGGCTGGCTTTTTCGAGATCGGCTTGTCGGGAAAGACACGAATCCAGATACGGCCCCCGCGCTTGATGTGACGGGTCATTGCCCGACGAGCAGCCTCGATCTGTCGGGCGGTCAACCGCCCGCGACCGATCGCCTTGAGGCCGAACTCGCCGAAGCTTACCTTGGCCCCACGCGTCGCGAGCCCGGTGTTGCGACCCTTCTGCTCCTTCCGGTACTTTCTTCTAGCTGGCTGCAGCATCTGTTGTTCCTGCCTTTCTTACTCGTTTCACCGGCGCCTTCGCTTCTCCAGCCACCCCATCCGACTTTACGGCTTCCTCAGCACCATCGATCCGCGCTTTCGGTGGGCGAGCCGGTCTGTCCGTCGTCTCCCCGGGGCGCGCCGTACGCCGCGGCCTGCGCTCATCGGCCGCCGCCTCTGGCGACAGGGCCGCCTGCTCCTGGCGATTCAGGATCTCTCCCTTGAATACCCATACCTTGACGCCGATGAGACCATAGGTGGTCAGCGCCTCCGAGGTCGCATAATCGATGTCGGCGCGCAGCGTGTGCAACGGCACGCGACCCTCGCGATACCATTCGCGGCGTGCGATTTCGGCACCGTTCAGACGACCAGAACTCATGATCTTGATGCCCTGCGCACCCAGACGCATCGCGTTCTGCATCGCGCGCTTCATGGCGCGGCGGAACATGATGCGCTTCTCAAGCTGCTGGGTGATCGAGTCGGCGATCAGTTGGGCATCCAGCTCCGGCTTGCGGATTTCTTCGATGCTCACATGCACCGGAACGCCCATGATCTTTTGCAGGGCGACCCTGAGGTGATCAATCTCCTCGCCCTTCTTGCCGATGACGACGCCCGGGCGGGCGGAGAAGATCGTGACCCGCGCGTTCTTGGCCGGCCGCTCGATCAGGATGCGCCCGACGGACGCATGCTTGAGCTTCTTCTTGAGGTATTCGCGAACCTTGATGTCTTCATTGAGCATGCCGGCAAAGTTCTTCTTGTTGGCATACCAGCGCGACGACCAGTCACGCGTGACCGCCAGACGAAACCCGGCAGGATGAATCTTTTGTCCCATTCTAGTTCCTCAGTTGCCGACGGTCAGAAATACGTGACAGGTCGGCTTGACGATCCGGTTACCGCGACCCTTCGCCCGCGCGGTAAAGCGCTTGAGAACGGTTCCCTTCTCGACGCAGATCGTCTTCACCGTCAGTTCGTCAATGTCAGCACCATCGTTGTGCTCGGCATTGGCGATGGCCGATTCGAGGACCTTCTTGATGATCGCAGCACCCTTCTTGGGGCTGAACGTCAGAATGCTCAGCGCCCTGTCGACCGGCAGGCCGCGTATCTGATCGGCCACCAATCGCCCCTTCTGGCTGGACAGGCGCACGCCGCGCAAGACAGCACGAGTTTCCATATTCATTCCTCTATCTCTTTGCCTTCTTGCCAGCCGTGTGGCCCTTGAAGGTACGAGTCAGCGAAAACTCGCCGAGCTTGTGCCCAACCATGTTCTCGGTCACGTAGACCGGAACGTGTTGCTTGCCGTTATGAACGGCAATGGTAAGACCAACGAAATCCGGCAGCACCGTGGACCGGCGTGACCAAGTCTTGATCGGGCGCTTGTCGCCCGTGGCGCGCACCACGCCCACTTTTTTCAGCAGATGGGCATCGGCAAACGGGCCCTTCTTAACGGAACGTCCCATGGTTCTCTATCCCCTAGCGTTTGTTACTACGGCGCTGCACGATCATCGAAGTCGTGCGCTTGTTGCGACGAGTACGATAGCCTTTGGTCTTGGTACCCCAAGGACTGACCGGGTGCATACCGGACGCTGTCTTGCCCTCGCCACCACCGTGCGGGTGATCGATTGGGTTCATCGCGACGCCACGAACCGTGGGACGAATGCCGCGCCAGCGATTGCCGCCTGCCTTGCCAATCGAGCGCAAGCTGTGCTCTTCGTTACCTACCTCACCGATAGTCGCCCGGCACTCGACGTGCACCCGCCTGATCTCTCCGGAGCGAAGGCGCAGCTGGGCGTGCACGCCCTCCCGGGCCAGCAGCTGCGCCGAGGTGCCTGCTGAACGCGCCAGTTGCGCACCCTTGCCCGGAACCATCTCGACACAGTGGATCGTGGTACCTACCGGGATGTTACGTATCGGCAGGGTGTTACCGACCTTGATCGGCGCCTCCGAACCACTCGCCACCTGCTGCCCGACCACCAGACCCTTGGGAGCGATGATGTAGCGACGCTCCCCATCCGCGTAACAGAGCAAAGCTATCGTCGCGGTACGGTTGGGATCGTATTCGAGGCGCTCCACCTGGGCGGCAACCCCATCTTTGTTACGCTTGAAATCGATCAGCCGATAGTGTTGCTTGTGGCCGCCACCCTTGTGGCGAGTCGTGATGTGTCCATTGTTGTTGCGGCCGGCGTGCTTGGACTGGGACTCGATCAGCCCGGCAACGGGCGCGCCCTTGTGCAACCCCGGAGTGACGACCTTGATGACCGCACGGCGGCCAGGTGAAGTCGGCTTGACTTTGACGAGCGCCATCAGACGACCCCCCCATCGACGAAGTTAATCTCCTGACCGGGCTTGAGGCACACATAGGCCTTCTTCCAGTTCCTGCGCCGGCCCATGACACGACCGAACTTCTTTTGCTTGCCCTTGACGTTGGCAATCTGGACAGATTCCACGGAAACCTTGAACAGCAGTTCGACGGCACCCTTTACTTCGGGCTTGGTTGCGTCGGACGTCACACGAAAGATCACCTGTGAATACTTGTCTGCCACATAGGTGGCCTTTTCGGAGATCTGCGGAGCGAGCAACACCTGCATCAAACGTTGGTGATTCATCCCAGGATCTCCTCAAACTTGGCCAGCGCACCCTTGGTCACCAGCACTTTCGGGAAGTGGATCAGCGACACCGGGTCGGTCTGGCTGACTTCCAGCACCAGCACATTCGGCAGGTTGCGCGCCGCCAGGAAGACGTTTTCGTCAAGATCGTCGGTGATCACGAGCACTGACTCGTAGCCCATATCCTTGATCTTTGCGGCAAACAGCTTCGTCTTCGGAGCAGCTATCGACAGCGTGTCGACAACGGCCAGCCGATCCTGGCGAACAAGCTGCGACAGGATTGCTGCCATGCCGGCGCGATACATCTTGCGGTTCAGTTTCTGGCTGAAGTTCTCGTCCGGTGAACTCGGGAAGACCCGGCCGCCGCCACGCCAGATCGGTGATGAAGACATGCCCGCCCGCGCCCGACCGGTGCCCTTCTGGCGCCACGGCTTCTTGGTCGTGTGCCGCACATCCTGACGATCCTTTTGCGCGCGATTGCCACTACGCGCGTTCGCCTGATAGGCAACGAGGACCTGATGCACCAGCGCCTCGTTGTATTCACGGCCAAACAGTGCGTCGGATGCCTCCAGACGACTGGCTTCCTGGCCTTGCTCATTGATCAGCTTGAGTTCCATTTATGCCCCCGCCTTGACTGCAGGACGCACAATCACATCCGACCCCTTGGAGCCGGGCACTGCGCCCTTGAGCAACAGCAACTGACGATCCACGTCGACCCGAACGACTTCGAGATTTTGCTGCGTGCGCTTGACAGCACCGAGGTGACCAGCCATCTTTTTGCCCGGGAAGACGCGACCGGGGTCTTGCGCCATGCCGGTGGAGCCCAGCGCCTGATGCGAAACCGAGTTGCCGTGCGCGGCGCCCTGTGAAGAAAAGTGGTGCCGCTTGATGCCGCCGGAAAAGCCCTTGCCGATCGTCTTGCCGGTCACGTCGACCTTTTGACCGACCGCAAAGATGGTGACGCTGATTTGGTCGCCAGGCTTGAGCGTGGCGAGTTCGGCAACCGATACAGGAAACTCCTTCAGGACGTGGCCGGCTTCGACACCGGCTTTGGCGAGGTGCCCCGCCAGGGGCTTGCTCACCCGCGACGCGCGACGCTTGCCGAAGGCTACCTGAACGACCGAATAGCCGTCGTTCTGGGGCGTTTTGATCTGGGCAACGCGATTATTGGACACATCGAGCACGGTCACCGGGACACTTATTCCGTCGTCGGTGAAGATGCGCGTCATGCCAACCTTGCGCCCAACAAGGCCTAGACTCATGGTTATTCTCCTCAGACCGGCTACGATTGGCCGGCGAGCGATACTAACAAAAACGGGCAGTGTCAATAGCACAGCTGCCCGACGAAAGGCGGCGATTATAGCCGCTACAACGCCCTTACTGCAACTTAATTTCGACGTCAACGCCCGCTGGCAGGTCAAGCTTCATGAGCGCATCAACAGTCTTGTCGGTGGGATCGATGATGTCCATCAAACGGAGATGGGTACGCATTTCAAACTGGTCGCGCGAACTCTTGTCCACGTGCGGGGAGCGGAGCACGTCGAAGCGCTGAATACGGGTCGGCAACGGCACCGGGCCGCGAACGACTGCACCGGTACGCTTGGCGGTCTCAACAATCTCCTGCGCGGACTGATCGATCAAGCGATAGTCAAAGGCCTTCAGGCGGATTCGGATTTTCTGGCTTTGCATGTCATATTCCAAAGAGCGATGGACGGGGGGGTTCAAGCCCCGCCCGAGGTTTTGCCGACTACTCGATGATCTTGGCCACGACGCCGGCACCAACGGTGCGGCCGCCTTCGCGGATGGCGAAACGCAAGCCCTCCTCCATGGCGATCGGCGAGATCAGTTTGACGGTCATCTGGATGTTGTCGCCCGGCATCACCATCTCGACGCCTTCGGGCATGGCGATCGCGCCGGTCACATCCGTCGTCCGGAAGTAGAACTGCGGGCGATAGTTGTTGAAGAACGGCGTGTGACGACCACCCTCTTCCTTCGACAGCACGTAAACCTCACCCGTGAAGTGCGTGTGCGGCTTGATCGAACCCGGCTTGGCAAGAACCTGGCCACGCTCGACGTCTTCACGCTTGATGCCGCGCAGGAGAACACCGACGTTGTCACCGGCCTGGCCCTGGTCGAGCAGCTTGCGGAACATCTCGACGCCCGTGCAGGTCGTCTTGATCGTCGGCCGAATGCCGACAATCTCGACTTCCTCGCCGACCTTGACCACCCCGCGCTCCACCCGCCCGGTCACCACCGTGCCCCGGCCGGAAATCGAGAAAACGTCCTCCAGCGGCAGCAGGAAGGGCTTGTCCACCGCCCGCTCCGGCGTCGGGATGTACGCATCGAGCGCATCCGCCAGCGCCATCACCGACTGTTCGCCGAGCGCGCCGGTGTCGCCTTCCAGCGCCTTCAGCGCCGAACCCTGGATGATCGGCACGTCGTCGCCCGGAAAGTCGTACTTCGACAGCAACTCACGAACCTCCATGTCGACCAGCTCGAGCAGCTCGGCGTCGTCGACCATGTCGCACTTGTTCAGATAGACGATGATGTACGGCACGCCCACTTGGCGCGCCAGCAGAATGTGCTCGCGCGTCTGCGGCATCGGGCCATCCGCCGCCGACACCACCAGGATCGCGCCGTCCATCTGCGCCGCACCGGTAATCATGTTCTTGATGTAGTCCGCGTGACCCGGGCAGTCGACGTGCGCATAGTGCCGCTTCGACGTCTCGTACTCGACGTGCGCCGTGTTGATCGTGATGCCGCGCGCCTTCTCTTCCGGCGCCGCGTCGATCTGGTCGTAGGCCTTCGCCACTCCGCCGAACTTCTTCGCCAGAATGGTCGTGATCGCCGCCGTCAGCGTCGTCTTTCCGTGATCAACGTGCCCAATCGTCCCCACATTCACGTGCGGCTTCGTGCGTTCAAATTTTCCCTTGGCCATCAGCGTATCCTCAGTAACATGGTCATTTCTTGTTGATTACCGCCTCGGCGACGTTCTTCGGCGCTTCGGCGTAGTGCTTGAACTCCATCGAATAGGTCGCGCGACCCTGGGACAGCGAGCGCAGGGTGGTCGAGTAACCGAACATCTCGGCCAGCGGCACCTCGGCCTTGATCGCCTTGATGTTGCCGGGCAGGTCCTCCATACCCTGTACCATGCCCCGGCGGCTCGACAGATCGCCCATCACGTTGCCCATGTAGTCTTCCGGCGTCTCGACCTCGACCGCCATCATCGGCTCCAGCAGAGTCGGCGAGGCCCGCCGCATACCGTCCTTGAAGGCTATGGCGGCGGCCATGCGAAAAGCGTTCTCGTTGGAGTCCACGTCATGGTAGGAGCCTTCGAACAGCGTGAACTTGATGTCGACCACAGGAAAACCGGCCAGTACACCGCTGGTGACCGCATCCTGCAAGCCCTTGTCCACCGCCGGAATATACTCGCGCGGTACGGTGCCCCCCTTGATCGCATCGACGAACTCGTAGCCCTTGCCCGGCTCATTGGGTTCGATCTTCAACCAGACATGACCGTATTGACCACGCCCGCCCGACTGCTTGACAAACTTGCCTTCCTGTTCGACCGATTTCTTGATGCACTCGCGGTAAGCCACCTGCGGCGCACCGACGTTGGCATCGACGCCGAACTCGCGCTTCAGCCGATCGACGATGATCTCGAGGTGCAACTCGCCCATGCCGGAAATGATCGTTTGCCCCGACTCCTCGTCGGTACGCACGCGGAACGACGGATCCTCCTGCGCCAGGCGACCCAGGGCGATACCCATCTTCTCCTGGTCCGGCTTGGTCTTCGGCTCGACAGCCACGTGAATCACCGGCTCGGGGAAGATCATCCGCTCAAGGGTGATCACCGCCGATGGGTCGCACAACGTCTCACCGGTCGTCACCTCCTTGAGGCCGACGCACGCAGCGATGTCGCCAGCCAGCACCTCCTTGATTTCCTCGCGGTTGTTGGCGTGCATCTGCAGCACGCGACCGATACGCTCCTTGCGGCCCTTCGTCGGGTTGTAAATAGTATCGCCCGTCTTCAAGACACCGGAGTAGACCCGGATGAAGGTCAGTTGACCGACGTACGGGTCGGTCATCAGTTTGAAGGCCAGCGCGGAAAACTTGGCATCGTCGGACGCCTCACGCGTAGCGAGTTCGCCGTCTTCCTTTTCTCCGGTCACCGGCGGAATATCGACTGGCGACGGCAGCAGGTCGATCACCGCATCGAGCATGCGTTGCACGCCCTTGTTCTTGAAGGCGGTGCCGCACAGCGCCGGCTGGATCTCGCAGGCAATCGTCCGATCACGCAGACCCTTGATGACCTGAGCTTCGCTCAACTCACCCTGCTCCAGGTAGGCGTCCATCAGCTCTTCCGACGATTCGGCGGCGGCCTCGACCATCTTGCTCCGCCACTCGTCCGCCTCGGCCTGAAGGCTGGCGGGGATGTCGCGATAATCGAACTTCATTCCCAGCGAGGCTTCATCCCAGTAGATGGCCCGCATCTTGATGAGATCGACGACACCTTCGAAGTAGTCTTCCTTACCGATCGGAATGACGATCGGCACCGGATTGGCCTTCAGGCGAATCCGCATCTGGTCGACGACCTTGAAGAAATCTGCGCCCTGACGGTCCATCTTGTTCACGAAGGCAAGCCGCGGCACCTTGTACTTCGTCGCCTGACGCCACACCGTCTCCGACTGCGGTTGCACCCCACCGACGGCACAGTAGATCATGCACGCCCCGTCGAGCACCCGCATGGAACGTTCGACTTCGATCGTGAAGTCAACGTGCCCAGGAGTATCGATGATGTTGATGCGGTGCTCCGGGCGATCAAGCTGCATGCCTTTCCAGAAGCAGGTCGTCGCCGCCGAAGTGATCGTGATTCCGCGCTCCTGCTCCTGAGCCATCCAGTCCATGGTCGCGGCGCCATCGTGCACTTCACCGATCTTGTGGTTGATGCCGGTGTAGAACAGGATACGCTCGGTCGCCGTCGTCTTGCCGGCGTCAATATGCGCGCTGATACCGATGTTCCGGTAACGCTCGATGGGGGTTTTGCGTGCCACGGTAATAAACCTTCACTAAGAAAGAACGATCGTCGTCGGAAGACAGCGATGCTGACGCCTCAGAACCGGAAGTGCGCAAACGCCTTGTTGGCCTCGGCCATACGGTGGACTTCGTCGCGCTTCTTGACGGCGCCGCCGCGGCTCTCGGAAGCCTCGAGCATTTCGGCGGCGAGGCGCTGACCCATCGATTTCTCGGAACGCTTGCGCGCCGACTCGCGCAGCCAACGCATGGCAAGCGCCATCCGACGACTCGGGCGGACCTCGACCGGCACCTGGTAGTTGGCACCACCGACGCGACGGCTCTTCACTTCGACCAGGGGCTTGATGTTGCCTAGCGCCAGACCAAAGACCTCAAGAGGATCCTTGCTGGTCTTGCTGACGATCAGATCAAAGGCACCGTACACGATGCGCTCGGCTACGGACTTCTTCCCGCACTTCATGATCGTATTGACAAACTTCGAAACTTCGACATTGCCAAACTTCGGATCGGGCAGAATATCGCGCTTCGGTACTTCACGACGACGTGGCATAACAACCTCTCATAGTCACAATTCAGTCGAAGGGTCGGGCGACCTTCCCTCCCAGCCGCCCACCAGGAGCGGCCCGTACTCGGACGGGGACTCAGGCAGCCTTCGGCCGCTTCGTGCCATACTTGGAACGGCTCTGCTTGCGCTTCTTGACTCCCTGGGTGTCCAGCGAACCACGCACCGTGTGATAACGAACGCCCGGCAGGTCCTTGACACGGCCACCGCGGATCAGAACGACCGAGTGCTCCTGAAGGTTGTGGCCTTCGCCGCCGATGTACGAGATCACCTCGAAGCCATTCGTCAGTCGTACCTTGCAAACCTTCCGCAGCGCCGAGTTTGGCTTTTTCGGCGTCGTGGTGTACACCCGTGTGCAGACGCCGCGTTTCTGCGGGCAATTCCCCAAGGCCGGCACTTTGCTCTTGCTGCGAATCGCCTCACGAGGCTTGCGCACGAGCTGGTTAATGGTTGGCATGTTCCCACCCCTATGTTCTGTACAGAAACCACCATGGAGACCACGGGGCGTCTGCAAAAAACCAAGGCGGACCAAAGGCCGCCTTGGCGATTTTCACGACAAACCAACGCGGCGTTCGCGTCGGCGACAAAGACCGGCGATTTTAGGGACTAACGGGCTGCAAGTCAACCAACAGGCGCGTCCTGAGCATTCTCTTCGCTGCGCGCCAAGTCCTCTTCCAGCCAGCCGCTTCCCGCTGCGATGTCCTCGCCCGCCGCGTTCTTCTTGCGCGTAGCGTGGTAGGCGAGGCCCGTCCCGGCCGGGATCAGACGACCGACGATGACGTTCTCCTTGAGTCCGCGCAACTCGTCGCGCTTGCCCATGATGGCCGCCTCGGTCAACACCCGCGTCGTTTCCTGGAAGGAGGCCGCGGAAATGAACGAATCGGTCGACAACGAGGCCTTGGTAATCCCCAGCAACACGTGTTCGTAGGTTGCGGGCAGCTTGCCTTCGGCAAGCATCCCGTCATTCTCGTCGAGCAGGTGAGCACGCTCGACTTGCTCACCCTTGATGAACTTGGTGTCTCCGGGGTCGAGCACATTGACGCGCCGCAGCATCTGGCGAACGATCACCTCGATGTGCTTGTCGTTGATCTTCACGCCCTGCAGGCGGTAGACGTCCTGCACTTCATCGGTAATGTAGATGGCCAGCGCCTCGACCCCCAGCAAGCGCAGGATGTCGTGGGGATCGGGCGCACCGTCGACGATCGACTCGCCCTTGTTGACCACCTGGCCGTCGTGCACCAGGACGTGCTTGTCCTTGAGGATCAGGTACTCGTGGGTGATGCCGTCAAGGTCCGTGATCACCAACCGCTGCTTGCCTTTGGTGTCCTTGCCGAAGGAAATGGTGCCGGTGAACTCGGCCAGCATGCCCGCGTCCTTGGGGGTGCGCGCTTCGAAGAGTTCCGCCACACGTGGCAGACCGCCGGTGATGTCTCGCGTCTTGGCCGATTCCTGCGGCAGGCGCGCGAGCACGTCGCCAACGGAAATCTGCTGCCCGTCGAAGACATTGATGATCGCGCCCACCTGGAACGTGATGGTCACCGGGTGATCGCTGCCATGCATCTTCACTTCGTCACCCGCGGGATCGAACAGTCTCACCTGCGGACGCAGGCCCTTGCTCGGAGCCTTGCCGCCCCGCTTCGGATCGATGACGACGAGCGTCGACAGCCCGGTCACCTCGTCGATCTGCTTGGCGACGGTGACGCCTTCCTCGACATTCTCGAACTTCACCAGACCCGAGTACTCGGCGATGATCGGGCGCGTGTGGGGATCCCAACTGGCCAGTCTGGCGCCGGCTTTAACTGCCTGTCCGTCAACGACCTGCAGTGTCGAGCCATAGGGAACCTTGTGCTTCTCCCGTTCGCGACCGTTGTCGTCGGTGATCAGGATCTCGCCGGAGCGCGTGATGACAATCTTCTCGCCCTTGGCACTGGTCACGTAGCGCATCGTGGCGGTGAAGCGGACGACACCGGCACTGCGCGTCTCGACCTGGCTGGCAACTGCGGCACGCGAGGCCGCACCGCCGACGTGGAAGGTGCGCATGGTCAACTGCGTTCCCGGTTCGCCGATGGATTGTGCGGCGATCACGCCAACCGCCTCGCCGACGTTTACCGGCGAACCGCGCCCGAGGTCGCGCCCGTAACACTTGCCGCACAGGCCGTAGCGCGTGTCGCAGGTCAACGGCGTACGCACCTTGACTTCGTCGATGCCGACCTGGTCGATCAGATCACAATGATCCTCACTGATCAGGGTCCCTTGTTCGATGACCGTCTCCTCGGTGTCGGGGTCTACGACGTCCGACGCCGTGACCCGACCGAGAATGCGCTCGCGCAGCGCCTCGATCACTTCACCCCCCTCGATCAGGGCTTTCATGGTGACGCCATTGGTCGTCCCGCAGTCATCCTCGATGACCACCAGATCCTGCGTCACGTCGACCAGTCGGCGCGTCAGGTAACCCGAGTTGGCCGTCTTCAGGGCGGTGTCCGCGAGACCCTTGCGTGCTCCGTGCGTCGAGATGAAGTACTGAAGAACGTTCAGGCCCTCACGGAAGTTGGTCGTGATCGGCGTCTCGATGATCGAGCCGTCCGGCTTGGCCATCAGACCCCGCATGCCCGCCAACTGGCGAATCTGCGCTGCCGAACCACGCGCGCCGGAATCGGCCATCATGAAGATGGAATTGAAGGAATCCTGCTTTTCCTTTTCCCCCTGACGATTGGTCACTTCCACCTGGCCGAGCTGTTCCATCATCACCTTGGCAACCTTGTCGCCGGTGCGGCCCCAGATGTCCACCACCTTGTTGTAACGTTCGCCATTGGTCACCAGACCATTGGTGTACTGGTTCTCGATCTCCTTGACCTCGGCTTCCGCTTCGGCAACGATCTCGCGCTTTTTCGCCGGGACCAGCATATCGTCGGAACAGATCGAAATGCCGGCTCGAGTGGCCAGGCGATAGCCGTTCTGCATCAACTTGTCGGCGAAAACGACGGTCTCCTTGAGACCACAGCGGCGGAAAGCGGCGTTGATCAGCTTCGAGATTTCCTTTTTCTTCAGCGGCTTGTCGATCAGGCTGAAAGGCAGGCCTTTCGGGAGGATCTCCGAGAGCAGCGCGCGGCCGGCCGTAGTGTCGTAGCGCGTCACCTTTTCCTGCCAGCCGCTCTCGCCATCGCGCTCGTATTCGGTGATGCGAACCGAAATGCGGGCGTGCAGGTCAAGCGAACCGGCCTGCATGGCGCGCGTCACTTCCGCGAGATCGGGGAAGAGCATGCCCTCGCCGGTAGCGTTGATGCGCTCCCGCGTGGCGTAATAGAGACCGAGGACGATATCCTGTGAGGGAACGATGATCGGTTCGCCATTTGCCGGCGACAGGACGTTGTTGGAGGCGAGCATCAGCGTCCGTGCCTCCATCTGGGCCTCGAGGGACAAGGGCACGTGCACAGCCATCTGGTCGCCGTCGAAGTCAGCGTTGAAGGCGGCACAGACCAGTGGATGCAACTGGATCGCCTTGCCCTCGATCAGCGTCGGCTCGAAGGCCTGGATGCCAAGGCGGTGCAGCGTCGGCGCACGGTTGAGCATGATCGGATGCTCGCGAATCACCTCTTCGAGGATATCCCAGACCACCGCTTCCTGCGTCTCGACCATCTTCTTCGCCTGCTTGATGGTCGTCGCCAAGCCCATGACCTCGAGACGGTTGAAAATGAAGGGCTTGAACAACTCGAGCGCCATCAGCTTCGGCAGACCGCACTGGTGCAGCTTGAGTTGCGGCCCAACGACGATCACCGAACGCCCCGAGTAGTCGACGCGCTTGCCGAGCAGGTTCTGGCGGAAACGACCACCCTTGCCCTTGATCATGTCCGCCAGGGACTTGAGGGGGCGCTTGTTGGCACCGGTCATCGCCTTGCCACGCCGGCCGTTGTCGAGCAGCGAGTCCACCGCTTCCTGGAGCATGCGCTTCTCGTTGCGTACGATGATCTCCGGCGCCTTGAGTTCGAGCAGACGCTTCAAGCGGTTGTTGCGGTTGATCACCCGACGATAGAGGTCGTTGAGATCCGAGGTAGCGAAACGTCCGCCGTCGAGCGGCACCAGCGGGCGGAGATCGGGCGGCAAGACCGGTAGCACCTCGAGCACCATCCACTCGGGCTTGATCCCCGACTTCTGGAAGCCTTCGAGAATCTTCAGACGCTTCGAGAATTTCTTGCTCTTGGTCTCCGAGGTGGTCGTCTCGAGCTCCGAGCGCAAACCCTCGACTTCACGTCCGAGATCGATCGAGCGCAACAACTCGCGAATCCCTTCGGCCCCCATGGCGGCGTAGAAGTCGTCGCCATACTCCTCGACCTTGGCCAGGTAGTCATCCTCGGTCAGCAACTGGCCGCGCGCCAGCGGCGTCATGCCCGGATCGAAAACGACGAAGGCCTCGAAATAGAGGACGCGCTCGATGTCGCGCAGTGTCATGTCGAGAACCATGCCCAGCCGACTGGGCAGGCTTTTCAGAAACCAGATATGCGCGACCGGGCTGGCAAGTTCGATATGCGCCATGCGCTCGCGACGAACCTTGGCGAGCGTCACTTCGACGCCGCACTTCTCGCAGATCACACCACGATGCTTGAGCCGCTTGTACTTGCCGCAAAGGCACTCGTAATCCTTGATCGGGCCAAAAATCTTGGCACAGAACAAGCCGTCGCGTTCCGGCTTGAAGGTACGATAGTTGATCGTCTCAGGCTTCTTCACTTCGCCGTAGGACCACGAGCGGATCTTGTCCGGCGATGCGAGACCGATGGTGATCGCATCGAACTGCTCTTCCTGCGTCACCTGTCTGAACAAATCAAGCAGTGCTTTCATCTTTTGCTCCAGTAAGGAGTGAGGCGTCGGGGGCAAATAGCGGCGAGGCGGGTCGGACCAAAACCTTCAGCGCTCACCCCTTGGCAAACAATCAGAAACGTTCGAGATCAATATCGATCGCCAGCGAGCGGATTTCCTTGACCAGTACGTTGAAGGACTCGGGCATGCCGGCGTCGATCTTGTGGTCGCCCTTGACGATGTTCTCGTAGACCTTCGTCCGGCCATTGACGTCGTCGGACTTGACCGTGAGCATTTCCTGCAGCACATAGGAGGCGCCATAGGCTTCCAGCGCCCAGACCTCCATCTCGCCGAAACGCTGGCCGCCGAACTGCGCCTTGCCACCGAGCGGCTGCTGGGTAACCAGCGAGTACGGACCGGTGGAGCGGGCGTGCATCTTGTCATCGACGAGGTGATGAAGCTTCAGCACGTGCATGTAACCCACCGTCACCTGACGCTCGAACTGTTCGCCGGTACGACCATCGTAGAGGGTCATCTGCCCGGATTCCGGCATGCCGGCCAGCGCCAGCATCGACTTGATCTCCGACTCCTTGGCGCCGTCGAAAACCGGGGTCGCAAAGGGAACTCCCGCCTCCAGGTTGCCGGCCATTTCGTTGATCTCGACGTCATTGAGCTGGTCGAGGTCTTCGGACTTGCCGGTGCCGTTGTAGATCTGCTCGAGGAATCCACGCACCTCGTTGGCGTTGGCCTGTCGGCTGAGCATCTCGCCGATCTTGATGCCGAGGCCCTTGGCGGCCAGTCCGAGGTGCACCTCGAGAATCTGGCCGACGTTCATCCGCGAAGGAACGCCAAGCGGATTGAGGACGATATCGACCGGCCGGCCGTCGGCCATGTAAGGCATGTCCTCCACCGGCACGATACGTGAGACGACGCCCTTGTTACCATGCCGTCCGGCCATCTTGTCACCCGCCTGCAGGCGGCGCTTGACGGCGACATAGACCTTGACCATCTTCTGCACGCCCGGCGGCAGTTCGTCGCCCTGGGTCAGCTTTTTGCGCTTCTCCTCAAAGGCAATATCGAAGCCCTTGCGGGTCTGTTCCAGGCCCTCGCGCAGCGATTCCAGCTGATGGGCAACTTCTTCGTCGGCCATCCGGATGTCGAACCAGTGATGCGGCTCGATGCCGTCGAGATACTCCTGCACGACCAGCGTACCCTTCGCCAGTCGCTTCGGCCCGCCGTTGGCCGGCTTGCCGACGATCAGTCGCTCGACGCGGGCAAAGGCATCGCGCTCGACGATCCGCAGTTGGTCGGCCAGATCGAGTTTGTAGCTGCGCAAGTGGTCGTCGATGATCGACTGCGCGCGCTTGTCGCGCTCGATCCCCTCGCGCGTGAACACCTGGACGTCGATGACCGTACCGGCGATTCCCGACTGCACGCGTAGCGAGGTATCCTTGACGTCCGACGCCTTCTCGCCAAAGATCGCCCGCAGGAGCTTCTCTTCCGGCGTCAGTTGCGTCTCGCCCTTCGGCGTCACTTTGCCGACGAGAACGTCGCCGGCTTCGACTTCGGCGCCAATATAGACAATTCCGGATTCATCGAGACGCGACAGTTGCGACTCGCCAAGAGAAGCGATGTCGCGGGTGATCTCCTCCGGACCCAACTTCGTGTCGCGGGCGACCACCGTCAGTTCCTCGATGTGAATCGAGGTGAAACGGTCCTGCGCCACGACGCGCTCCGAGATCAGGATCGAATCCTCGAAGTTGTAACCGTTCCACGGCATGAACGCGACCAGCATATTCTGGCCGAGGGCCAGCTCACCCTTGTCGGTCGACGCGCCGTCAGCGACCACATCACCGCGCGCGATCAGATCGCCAACGCGGACCAGCGGCCGCTGGTTGATATTGGTGTTCTGATTGGAGCGGGTGTACTTGACGAGGTTGTAGATGTCGACACCGACTTCACCGGGTCCTGTCTCATCGTCGTTGACGCGCACCACGACGCGCGAGGCGTCGACGTAGTCCACCTTGCCGCCACGTTTGGCCTGCACCGCCGTGCCCGAGTCGACGGCAACCGTACGCTCGATGCCGGTGCCGACTAGCGGCTTCTCCGGGCGTAGGCAAGGAACCGCCTGGCGTTGCATGTTGGCACCCATCAGGGCACGGTTCGCGTCGTCGTGCTCGAGGAAGGGAATCAGCGACGCCGCCACCGACACGATCTGGCTCGGCGCTACATCCATGTACTGCACACGCGCCGGTTCGGCGAGGATCGTTTCACCCTTCTCCCGACAGGTCACCAGCTGATCCATCAACACCCCACCCTCGCCCAGATCCGAGTTGGCCTGGGCAATGATGTAGGCCCCCTCTTCGATCGCCGAGAGGTACTCGATCTGATCGCTGACTCGACCATCCGCCACCTTCCGGTAGGGAGTCTCGAGGAAACCATACTCATTGGTGCGCGCGAACAGCGCCAGCGAGTTGATGAGGCCGATGTTCGGACCCTCCGGCGTCTCGATCGGGCAAACTCGGCCGTAGTGCGTCGGGTGTACGTCGCGCACTTCGAAGCCGGCACGCTCGCGCGTCAAGCCGCCCGGACCGAGGGCCGAAACGCGACGCTTGTGGGTGATTTCCGACAACGGGTTGGTCTGGTCCATGAACTGCGACAACTGGCTGGATCCGAAGAACTCGCGGACGGCAGCGCTGATCGGCTTGGCGTTGATCAGATCGTGCGGCATCAGATTGTCCGACTCGGCCTGCGACAGGCGCTCCTTCACCGCCCGCTCGACGCGCACCAGACCCGCCCGGAACTGATTCTCCGCCAGTTCGCCCACCGAGCGAACGCGCCGATTGCCGAGGTGGTCGATATCATCGATTTCACCCCGTCCGTTGCGCAGTTCGACGAGGAGTTTGATCACCTCGACGATGTCGCGCGGCGACAGCGTCAGTTGTTCGCGCACCTCGCCGGTGGCACCCATGGCCTTCAACTGCTCGAACAGGGTTACGGCAGCCTCTTGGGTGAGGTTTTCGGCAACTGCGCGCGGCCCGTAGCTCAATTCGGCCATGACCTGGTCGACCACAGGCACCGAGTCACTCACCACTTCATTGACCAGTTTGACGAGACCTTCGCGCTTCGACGGCACATGCTTGAGCATGACCTTGTGCTCGACGACGGCCTTGCGGCCGACTCGCCGGTTGAACTTCATGCGGCCGACGGCGGAGAGATCGTAACGATCGTCAGAGTAGAACAGGCCATTGAAGAGGATCTCGACGGCTTCTTCGGTTGGCGGTTCACCCGGTCGCATCATGCGGTAGATGGCGATGCGTGCCGCCTGTCGGGTTGCCGTTTCGTCCGTACGCAGCGTCTGCGAAATGAAGCCGCCCCGATCGAGGTCGTTGATGTAGAGGGTCTGCAAGGTCGCCACACCGGCTTCGACAAGCTTCGCCAGCAAGCCTTCGGTGATCTCTTCGTTGGCATTGGCCAGGATCTCGCCGGTGTTCTGATCGACGATTTCCTCGGCAACCACCCGACCGATCAGGAAGTCATCCGGCACCGCGACCTGTTTGATACCCGCGGCATCCAGTTCGCGGATGTGCTTGGCAGTAATGCGCTTGTCCTTGGCGATGATCAGCTTCCCGGACGGGTCGTTGAAGTCGAAGCGAGCCACTTCGCCACGCAGACGCTCGGGAACGAGCGCAAACTCGATGATCTTCCCGCCGACATGGAAGGTGTCGAACTCGAAGAACTCACGCAGGATCCGTTGCGGCGTCAAACCGATGGCTTTCAGCAGCGAGGTCACCGGCATCTTGCGGCGCCGGTCGACACGGAAGAAGAGCAGGTCCTTCGGATCGAACTCGAAATCCAGCCACGAACCGCGATAGGGAATCACGCGTGCGGAGAAGAGCAGCTTGCCCGAACTGTGCGTCTTGCCCCGGTCGTGCTCGAAGAACACTCCCGGCGAGCGGTGAAGCTGCGAGACGATGACTCGCTCGGTACCATTGATGACGAAGGAACCCGTGGAGGTCATCAAGGGAATCTCGCCCATGTAGACTTCCTGCTCCTTGACTTCCTTGATGGTGTCGGGCGTCTCGCGATCGAGAATGACCAGACGCACCTTGGCGCGCAGAGCCGAGGCGAAGGTCAGGCCGCGCTGCTGGCACTCGGTGACGTCGAAAGCCGGGTCGGAAAGCGCGTAACTGACAAACTCGAGGCGCGCGTTGCCACTGTGACTGACGATCGGAAAGATCGAGGAAAACGCCGCCTGCAGACCCTGGTTCCTGCGCTGCGCCACCGGCACGTTGGCCTGCAGGAAAGCAGTGAAGGACTCGAGCTGGGTGGCCAGCAAGAACGGCACGTCAAGAACGCTGGCGCGCTTGGCGAAGCTCTTGCGGATACGCTTTTTCTCGGTGTATGAGTAGGTCATGGTCGCTCCGAACTCAGAAGGCAAATCCTCTAGCATGCACCGGCGACAGTCGCAAGACCCGCCGGACCGCAACGGACAAACGCAATACGATTAGGACAGCAAGGAGCAGGCCGGTGGCGACTCTGCTCGGGCTACTCATCATTGCGTTTGCACGCTGCTCAGCCTGGCGTCCGGGAAGTGGGAAGACGCAAAGCTGTTTCCGGAAAAGCACAAAAGGGCTGACAGCCGAAAGGCTGTCAGCCCAGCTTGTGTGACCGGAACTACTTGACCTCGACCTTGGCTCCAGCATCCTCGAGCAGCTTTCTGAGGGCTTCGGCATCGGCCTTGGAGATGGCCTCCTTGACGGCCTTCGGTGCCCCGTCGACAAGATCCTTCGCTTCCTTGAGACCAAGACCGGTAGCCGCGCGAACGACCTTGATGGTCTCGACCTTCTTCTCCCCTGCCGCCATCAGCATGACGGTAAACTCGGTCTGCTCCTCGACGACCGGGGCAGCCGCACCGGGCGCAGCCACCGCCATGGAGGCGGCGGAGACCCCGAACTTCTCTTCGAACGCCTTGACCAGATCGTTCAATTGCATGACCGTCATCGAACCGACGGCTTCGAGGATGTCTTCTTGGGTAATAGCCATAATCAGTAAACTCCTAAATCTTTAGACTCGTAAGAACCGACAGCGCGATCAGGCAACTGCTTCTTCTCGTTGTTTGGCGAGAGCCGCGAGCGCACAGGCAAAACCGGTCACCGGCGCCTGCATGATGCCAAGCAACTGGCCAAGCAGTTCGTCGCGACTCGGAATCGAGGCCAGCGCCTGCACACCGGCCTTGTCCAGGACGTCGCCGGAATAACTGCCGGCCCTGAGGATCAGCTTGTCATTCGTTTTTGCGAAATCGTTGAGCACTTTCGCCGCCGCAACCGGATCCTCCGAGATGCTGTAAATCAGCGGCCCGGTCATGTGCTCGCCCAGACTGGCGAACACACTCCCTTCAACCGCTCGCCGCACCAGGGTGTTCTTCAGCACGCGCAGGTAAACACCCGAGGCGCGAGCCTGCGCGCGCAGACGCGTCAGATGAGCCACCGGCATGCCGGCGTACTCAGCCACGACGATCGTCTGGGCACTGGCGATCTTTGCCGACACCTCAGCCACGACGGCTTTCTTTTCTTCAAGATTGAGACCCACAGGCCCTTCCTCCAATCAAGTCAACACACGGCGCTTCCGGCAGGAAGCGCCGCACCCACGGCGACCTGGATCAGGGCTGGCAGCATGACGCTCGTCGCTGCAAAATCCTTTTCGGGGCGCACCGTCTACGCAGGCCGCTTGCACACTTAAGTCCAAGGCAACCGCCCTCGACACCTGCGGTCTTTGACGATCTGCCGGCACGGCCGGATGGCACCGTCGACAGCCCAACAAAGTTCCTTGCCGGACCGCTCTCATGGCAAGAGCGATCCGCTAATGCTCACTACAACGTGGTCGAATCCACGCGAATGCCCGGACCCATCGTGCTCGACAGCGCGATCCGGCGCACATACTGACCTTTGGACGTCGCCGGCTTGGCCTTGATCAGGGCATCGACCAGCGCCTTGACGTTGATCGCCAACTGATCGACTTCGAACGAGGCGCGGCCTACCGTGCTATGAATGATGCCGCCCTTGTCCGTGCGGTACTGCACCTGACCCGCCTTGGCGTTCTTGACGGCGGTCGCCACATCCATGGTCACCGTGCCGACCTTCGGGTTCGGCATCAAACCGCGCGGCCCGAGAATCTGACCGAGTTGTCCGACTACTCGCATCGCGTCGGGGGTGGCAATCACGCGATCAAAGTTGATCACTCCGGACTTGATCTCGGCGGCCAAATCCTCGAAGCCGACGATATCGGCGCCCGCTTCCCGGGCCGCCGCCGCCTTCTCGCCCTGCGCGAAGACGGCCACGCGGACCGTCTTGCCGGTACCGGCCGGCAGCACCACCGAACCACGAACGATCTGATCCGACTTGCGCGGATCGACACCCAGGCAGACGGCAACATCGATCGATTCGTCGAACTTGGCAGTCGCCAGTTCCTTGGCCAACTTCAGCGCATCGACCAGTGCAAAGCTGCTGTTGCGATCGGTTTTTCCCTTGAAGGCCTTTTGACGCTTGCTGATGGTTGCCATCTCAGAGGCCCTCCACCGTGACGCCCATCGTGTACGCGCTGCCGGCGATCGTGCGCACGGCAGCCTCCAGATCAGCAGCGGTGAGATCGGGCATTTTCTGCGTGGCAATCGCTTCGCACTGGGCACGCGTCAGCGTACCCACCTTGACGGTATGAGGTTTGGCACTGCCCTTCTGGATACCGATCGCCTTCTTGATCAGAACCGTTGCCGGTGGCGTCTTCATGATGAAGGTGAAACTCTTGTCCGCGAAGGCGGTAATCACCACAGGAATCGGCAGACCCGGCTCCAGCCCTTGCGTCTGGGCGTTGAAGGTCTTGCAGAATTCCATGATGTTCAGACCGCGCTGGCCCAGCGCCGGTCCGATCGGCGGCGAAGGGTTGGCCTTGCCCGCCGGCACTTGCAACTTGATATAGCCGATGATTTTCTTTGCCACGATGCAACTCCTCTAGACGGGTGCAAACGCGCTCTCGAGAGCGCTCCCCAAACGACAAACGCGGCCCGGGAGCCGCCCTACTGCGGTACGCCAAGAAAGCTTGCACGCACCGCGCTGATTATTCAGGGTCAGGCCTTCTCGACCTGGGCAAACTCCAGTTCAACCGGCGTCGGACGGCCGAAAATGGTCACCGACACGCGCAGACGATTCTTCTCGTAGTTCACTTGCTCGACGGCGCCATGGAAATCGGTGAACGGGCCATCCTTGACACGGACTACCTCGCCCGGCTCGAAAAGAACCTTCGGACGCGGCTTGTCCACGCCTTCCTGCATCTGCTGCATGATCTTGGCGACTTCCTTCTCGGAAATCGGCGACGGCTTGTTGGCAGTACCGCCGACAAACCCGGTCACTTTCGGAGTGCTCTTGACGAGGTGCCAGGAGTCGTCGTTCATTTCCATTTCCACGAGCACGTAGCCGGGGAAGAACTTGCGTTCGGAAATGCTCTTTTGCCCCATCTTGAGCTCGACAACCTCCTCCACGGGGACCAGGATGCGACCAAAGGACTCCTCCATGCCCTGGCGCTGTATACGTTCCAGGAGGGCGCGCTGCACGCTCTTCTCGAAACCAGAATAGGCGTGTACGACGTACCAGCGCATGCTCATGTTTTTCTCCACCCCAGCACCAGATCGTACAGAACCCACTCGAGACCCTTGTCGGTCAGCCACAGGAAGAGAGCCATCACCACCACGAAGGCAAACACCAGACCCGTGGTCTGCATGGTTTCCTTGCGCGAAGGCCAGACAACCTTCTTGGCTTCGGTCGACGCCTCTTTCGCGAAGCCGAAGAACAGGCGGCCCTGCTCGGTCTGCCAGGCAACGGCGGCGGCCAGGCCGGTACCGGCGAGAACAGCGAGGACGCGCAGGATCATCGCCTGCCCGGCGAGAAGGTAGAAGCCAGCAATGCCGGCCGCAAGCAGCAATACCGCCAACGCAAACTTGAACTTATCGGCCATGGGGTCCGCAATGATTGTTGATGGCAGGGGCAGAGGGAATCGAACCCCCAACCTTCGGTTTTGGAGACCGACGCTCTGCCAGTTGAGCTATGCCCCTGCGGCAGAGACTGTGGTGGCTCCGCGAACGGAGCCACCACGAAGCCTGAAAGGAACTACTCGATGATCTTGGCCACGACGCCGGCACCGACGGTGCGGCCGCCTTCGCGGATGGCGAAACGCAAGCCCTCCTCCATGGCGATCGGCGAGATCAGTTTGACGGTCATCTGGATGTTGTCGCCCGGCATCACCATCTCGACGCCTTCGGGCATGGCGATCGCGCCGGTCACATCCGTCGTCCGGAAGTAGAACTGCGGGCGATAGTTGTTGAAGAACGGCGTGTGACGACCACCCTCTTCCTTCGACAGCACGTAAACCTCACCCGTGAAGTGCGTGTGCGGCTTGATCGAACCCGGCTTGGCAAGAACCTGGCCACGCTCGACGTCTTCACGCTTGATGCCGCGCAGGAGAACACCGACGTTGTCACCGGCCTGGCCCTGGTCGAGCAGCTTGCGGAACATCTCGACGCCCGTGCAGGTCGTCTTGATCGTCGGCCGAATGCCGACAATCTCGACTTCCTCGCCGACCTTGACCACCCCGCGCTCCACCCGCCCGGTCACCACCGTGCCCCGGCCGGAAATCGAGAAAACGTCCTCCAGCGGCAGCAGGAAGGGCTTGTCCACCGCCCGCTCCGGCGTCGGGATGTACGCATCGAGCGCATCCGCCAGCGCCATCACCGACTGTTCGCCGAGCGCGCCGGTGTCGCCTTCCAGCGCCTTCAGCGCCGAACCCTGGATGATCGGCACATCGTCGCCCGGGAAGTCGTACTTCGACAGCAACTCACGAACCTCCATGTCGACCAGCTCGAGCAGCTCGGCGTCGTCGACCATGTCGCACTTGTTCAGATAGACGATGATGTACGGCACGCCCACCTGCCGCGCCAGCAGAATGTGCTCGCGCGTCTGCGGCATCGGGCCATCCGCCGCCGACACCACCAGGATCGCGCCGTCCATCTGCGCCGCACCGGTAATCATGTTCTTGATGTAGTCCGCGTGACCCGGGCAGTCGACGTGCGCATAGTGCCGCTTCGACGTCTCGTACTCGACGTGCGCCGTGTTGATCGTGATGCCGCGCGCCTTCTCTTCCGGCGCCGCGTCGATCTGGTCGTAGGCCTTCGCCACTCCGCCGAACTTCTTCGCCAGAATGGTCGTGATCGCCGCCGTCAGCGTCGTCTTTCCGTGATCAACGTGCCCAATCGTCCCCACATTCACGTGCGGCTTCGTACGTTCAAATTTTCCCTTGGCCATTACCGGTACCTCAAGACGTTAAAGTTAAATAATGAATCTGCAGCACCAAACGGTGGTGCCCATGGACAGAATTGAACTGTCGACCTCTCCCTTACCAAGGGAGTGCTCTACCGCTGAGCTACATGGGCGTCGTTCGAGAAGCCTGAAGCAATCTTGCGGCCGCTACGTGGAGCGGGTGAAGGGAATCGAACCCTCGTCATAAGCTTGGAAGGCTTCAGCTCTACCATTGAGCTACACCCGCAAAACCATTACCCGTACACGCCTGAAAAACGTAACCAACAGCGGCGATTTTGGTGGAGGGAGAAGGATTCGAACCTTCGAAGGCAGAGCCGTCAGATTTACAGTCTGATCCCGTTGGCCACTTGGGTATCCCTCCAACTAAGAACCCTCGATTCTGACGCCCTTGGGCCGAGCTGTCAAACGATTTTTGGAGCCGGGCAGTATTCTAGCGCACAAGACCGAGCCCGCCCCAGCTTTTTCGACACCCTCCGACAGACAACGCCGTAGAATCGGGCAGCTGCCCGCACGCGAATCGCCCTGAGAGGAGCCAGAGACCATGATGAGCGTCCCGTCGCCTACCCACCGGCCACTATCCGGAGAAGTCGCATCGCTGCTCAGTGAGCGAGCCGGCTCGCGCTTTTCGCAAGGCGACTCGATCCGCCTCCAGCACGGGCGCGACGAGTCGATTCATGAGCCGGCCCTGCCGGATGGCGTCCTGCTCGCCGAGAGCACGCAGGAAGTTGCCGAGGTGGCGGCCCTCTGCCATCGTCATCGCGTGCCGATGATTGCCTACGGCACGGGCAGTTCGGTCGAAGGACAGGTTCTGGCGATTCACGGCGGCCTGACCATCAGTCTCGCCGGGATGAACAGGATCCTCGCCGTGCACGCCGACGATCTCGACGCGACGGTCGAGGCCGGGGTTACCCGCCTGCAGCTCAACGCTGCGCTCAAGGGGAGCGGCCTGTTCTTCCCGATCGACCCCGGTGCAGATGCCTCGCTCGGCGGCATGGCGGCGACGCGTGCCTCGGGAACCAACGCCGTGCGTTACGGAACGATGCGCGACAACGTCCTCGGCATGACCGTCGTCCTGGCTGACGGTCGCATCATCCAGACCGGTGGCCGGGCGCGCAAGTCCTCGGCCGGGTACGACCTGACACGCCTGCTGATCGGATCGGAAGGCACGCTCGGCATCATCACCGAACTGACGGTCAAGCTCCACCCGATCCCGGAAGCGATGTCCGCGGCGGTCTGCGTGTTCGCCGACATCGATGCGGCGGTCAAGGCCGTGATCCAGACGATCCAGCTCGGCGTTCCCGTGGCGCGCGTCGAGTTGCTCGATGCGCTGACCCTGTCGGCCGTCAATCGCCACAGCCATACGGCGCTGAAGGAACTGCCGACGCTCTTCTTCGAGTTCCACGGCAGCCCCGCTGCGGTCGGCGAACAGGCACAGACCGTGCAGGAAATCGCCGGCGCCCTCGGCGGCCAGGATTTCGAGTGGGCGACGCGCAGCGAAGAGCGCAGCCGCCTGTGGCAGGCGCGGCACGCCGCGTACTTTGCCTGCCTGCGCCTGAAACCGGGTTGCCGCGCCTTTCCGACCGACGTCTGCGTGCCGATTTCGCGTCTCGCCGAGTGCATCCAGCGCACCAACGAAGACATCGCCCAGGTAGCCATCCCGATCGCCCTCTTCGGTCATGTCGGCGACGGCAACTTTCATCTGGTCGTCCTGGTTGACCCGGCCAACCCGCGAGACCTGCAGGAGGCCGAGTGGATCAACGAACGCGTCGTCGAGCGTGCCCTGCAGATGTCCGGAACCTGTACCGGCGAACACGGCATCGGCATCGGCAAGACCCGCTTCATGCTACGCGAGCACGGTGCCGACGCGGTGGCGGTGATGCGGGCGATCAAGGCGGCGCTCGACCCGCACGACCTGCTCAATCCCGGCAAGATACTGCCCGCAGGCTGAGCACCACGGCCCAGCCGGCACCGCGCAACCTCGGCGCACGGCAGCGGTCAGACGGGTTGTCGGCTCACCGGGAACCCACGAAAAGCGGCAGAGGCGTTGACAACTACGGAGGAGAAGCAATGAGCGATCTCGCGACCACGCTCGACAGCCGCTACACGGCCACCTCGGGACGCGTCTTCCTGACCGGTACACAAGCCCTCGTTCGCCTGCCGATGCTGCAGCGCCTGCGCGACGAGGCCGCCGGACTGAACACCGCCGGCTTCGTCTCGGGCTACCGTGGCAGCCCACTCGGCGGGCTCGATCAGGCGCTCTGGAAAGCCAGGCAACACCTCGACGCCCAGCGCATCGTCTTCCAGCCGGCGGTCAACGAAGATCTCGCGGCGACCGCGGTGTGGGGAACGCAGCAGCTCAATCTGTTTCCGGGAGCCCGCTACGACGGCGTCTTCGCCATGTGGTACGGCAAGGGCCCAGGCGTCGATCGCTGCGGCGACGTTTTCCGGCACGCCAACGCAGCCGGCACGGCCAGGTACGGCGGTGTTCTGGTGATCGCCGGCGACGACCACGCGGCCAAGTCGTCGACGCTGCCACACCAGACCGAGCACGTCTTCAAGGCAGTGATGATGCCCGTACTCTACCCGGCCAACGTCCAGGAGTATCTCGACTACGGCCTGCACGGCTGGGCGATGAGCCGCTACTCGGGCTGCTGGGTGGTGATGAAAGCCCTGGCCGATACGGTGGAGACGTCGGCCTCGGTGGCGATTGACCCGCTGTCGACGGTGATCCGCCTGCCCGACGACTTCGCGATGCCGGAGAACGATGCGCACGGACTCAACATCCGCTGGCCCGACCCGCCGCTGCAACAGGAAGCCCGCCTGCTCAACCGCAAGCTCTATGCGGCGCTCGCCTATTGCCGCGCCAACCAGCTCAACCGCATCGTCATCGACAGCGCCGACCCGGCGTCGCCTGCCCGTCTCGGAATCATCACCGCCGGCAAGGCCTACCTCGACGTGCGCCAGGCCTTGACCGAACTCGGCATCGACGACGAGCTGGCCGCGCGCATCGGCATTCGCCTGTACAAGGTCGGCATGGTCTGGCCGCTCGAGGCCGACGGCGTCCGCCGTTTCGCCGAGGGGCTCGAAGAGATCCTCGTCGTCGAGGAGAAACGGCAACTGATCGAGTACCAGCTCAAGGAGGAACTCTACAACTGGCGCGAGGACGTCCGGCCACGCGTCGTCGGCAAGTTCGACGAGAAGGGCGAGTGGTCGCTGCTGCCCACCGGCAGCGGCCACCTGACGCACGGCGACTGGCTGCTGCCCGCTGCCGGCGAACTGTCGGTCGCCCAGGTCGCGCGCGCGCTGGCCTCCCGCATCGACCGCTTCTTCACGTCGCCGGCGATCGTCGAACGGCTGGCGCTGCTCGAAGCCAAGCAGAACAGCCCGACGACGCCCGCGCCGAGCACCGCCCCGACCGGCGCGGCAGCGCTGGCGACGATTCAGCGCACGCCCTACTTCTGTTCCGGCTGCCCGCACAACACCTCGACGCGCGTCCCCGAAGGCTCGCGCGCCGTCGCCGGCATCGGCTGCCATTACATGGTCACCTGGATGGACCGCAGCACGGCCACCTTCACGCATATGGGTGGCGAAGGCGTCACCTGGGTCGGCCAGGCGCCGTTCACCGACGTCAAGCACATCTTCGCCAACCTCGGCGACGGCACCTACTTTCACTCCGGGCTGCTGGCCATCCGCCAATCGGTCGCCGCCGGAGTCTCGATCACCTACAAGATCCTCTACAACGACGCCGTCGCGATGACCGGTGGCCAGCCGGTGGACGGCAGCCTGAGCGTCCCGCAGCTCACCCGGCAACTCGAAGCCGAGGGGATCAGCAAGATCGTCATCGTCACCGACGAACCCGCCAAGTACGAGGGTGTGCGTGGCCTGGCTCCGCATACGCCGATCCACCACCGCGACCAGCTCGATGCGGTTCAGCGCGACCTGCGCGAACATCGCGGCGTCTCGGTGCTCATCTACGACCAGACCTGCGCCACCGAGAAGCGCCGTCGCCGCAAGCGCGGCAAGCTCGCCGACCCGGCGCGGCGGGTATTCATCAACCCGGCCGTCTGCGAAGGATGCGGCGACTGTGGTGTGCAATCGAACTGCCTGTCGGTGATACCGGTCGAGACCGAGTTCGGTCGCAAGCGCGCGATCGACCAGTCGTCGTGCAACAAGGATTTCTCCTGCGTCAATGGCTTCTGTCCGAGCTTCGTCAGCGTCGAAGGCGGCAGACTGCGCGCCGGCCGCGCCATCGCCACCGACGATGGCGCCTCGGCCAGCGCTTTCGACGACGCGTTTGCCACCGCTTTTGCCAAGCTTCCCGACCCCGTACTCGCCGACACCCGGCACCCCTTCAACATCCTGATCACTGGCGTCGGCGGTACCGGCGTCGTCACTCTCGGCGCCCTGCTCGGCATGGCCGCGCACCTCGACGGCAAGGGCGTCTCGGTTCTCGACATGACCGGCCTGGCGCAGAAATTCGGCGCCGTCTTTTCGCACCTGCGCATTGCCGACCGACCCGAGGACTTGCATGCCGCGCGCATCGCCACCGGCGAAGCGCACGCCGTGATCGGCGGCGACCTCGTGGTCACCGCCGGCGCCGAAGCCCTGTCGAAGGTTCTTGCCGGCAAGACGCGGGCAGTCGTCAACGTCGCCGCAACACCGACCGCCGAATTCACGCACAACCCCGACTGGCAGTTTCCGCAGCAGGCGATGCAGGCCCGCGTCGACGAAGCCTGCGGCGCCGGCCGGACGCTATTCCTCGACACCGCCGAGATGGCCCGCCGCCTGATGGGCGACGCGCTCTACGGCAACCTGTTCCTGCTCGGCGTCGCCTGGCAACGCGGACTGGTGCCGCTCTCGCTGGCAGCGATCGACCAGTCCATCGAACTCAACGGCGCCGCCGTCGAGAAGAACCGCCAGGCCTTTCTCTGGGGCCGGCGCGCCGCGCACGACCCGGAAGCCGTCCGCCGCCTGCTGCAACCGGCGGGCACGCCGACGGCGCGGCCGATCTCGCGTAGCCTCGACGAGACGATCGAGCGCCGCGTCGAAACCCTCACCGCGTATCAGGACGCACGCTACGCCGAACGCTACCGCACACTGGTCGAGCGCGTCCGCGCTGCCGAAGCGCCCCTGCAATCGACAGCGTTGACCGAAGCCGTCGCCCGCGCCTACTGCAAGCTGCTGGCGGTCAAGGACGAGTACGAAGTCGCGCGACTGCATGCCGATCCGGCATTCCGCCGGCAGTTGTGCGAAGCCTTCGAAGGCAACTTCAGCCTGCGCTTCCATCTCGCGCCGCCGCTGCTCGCCCGGCCGGATCCGCAGACAGGCAGAATCCGCAAACGCAGCTACGGCGCCTGGATGATGACCGCGTTCACCTGCTTGAGCCGGCTCAAGGGCCTGCGCGGCACGCTCCTCGACCCCTTCGGCAGGACCGAGGAAAGGCGCATGGAACGGCAACTGATCACCGACTACGAGGCCGATATCGAACTGATCCTGGCGCAACTCAAACCCGAAACGCTGGCCGGCGCCATCGAACTGGCGAGCGTGCCGGAGCAGATTCGAGGCTTCGGGCACGTCAAGGCGGCGTCGGTGCTGCAGGCCCGCGCCAGACGCGACGCGCTGCGCCAGCAACTGCGCGCGCCGGCCGGCGGCCAGGAAAACGCGGCGTGAGCGAGCGTCGGAGCGCCATCGCCCCATAGGTCGGGCCAGGCCGCAGGCCGTAACCCGACAACCCCCGCAACCACGTCGAGCTACGCTGCGTTAACCCGATCCACGACGCTGGTCTTTCGGCAGCAGGCTCGCGCGCAGTAAGAAGCGGTCGGGTCGGCCGGGCAAAGGAACGAAGCCGAAATGTGTGTAGAACGCAGCGGCGGCTTGATCCTTGGCATCGACGACAATGCCGGCGACGGCCAGCACCGCACCGGCCTGCACGACTTTCGCGCAGGCGTCGGCCAGCAGAATTGACCCCAGGCCCTTTCCCTGAAACTGCGTATCGACGGCAAGCCGACCTATCAGGGCGATCGGCACCGGATAGCGAGGCAGCTTGCGCGCGAGCGCAGGCGGCAGATCGCCGCAAGCGACGCTGCCGGCGCTCAGGGTGAAGAACCCCGCCAATCGCTCCGGCTGATCGTCGGGCGTGGCAACGAAAACACGCGCCACGTCTTTCCGCACATCTTGCGAGGCATAGCGGCAAATGTACTCGTCGAGCGGCGAGCTGCCGCAGTGAAAAGCAGCGACATCCAGTGCGGTGTCGAGCGGCCTGATGCGATAAGCACTCACTTCCGGAGGCTACTTGCATGGCGCTGGAAGGCGCGCTGCAGTGCAGCGTTTGGCTCATCGAGCGCGTCGAGAGCGGCGAGAAAAGCCTCAAAATCCGCCGCTTGCAGGGTGATTGACGCGTTTGCCTCGACCACTCGCTCGGCTGAAGCCACGGCCTGCGAGAGCACGAACTCCGAAATGCTGACGTGCGAGTAAGCGGCCGCGCGTTCGAGCAGTTCGCGCGCACGCTTGTCGCAGCGGATGTTGAGGCGGCTTTCCTTGATGGCGGTGCTGGTCATGGCGAATTTCCGGAAATGAACAAGAAAACGAACACCAAAATGTACGCCGGATGTGCGCACGTTACAAGACGCCTGATTGCAGACCTTACACACACGCTGTCCTTGCGGCGCGCCCGTTGAACTCGGTGCGCGTCGCAAGCGCTGCCCAGTGTGCCGCCGCTGTCCGACGACCAGATCGCGGCCGCAAAGCAAAGGCGCTGGGGCGATTCGCCGCCCATGAGAGTGTGGAGGGGTAAAGGGGCAAAGCGCAAAAAGCCATGCATCCTGCGCTGCGCTAGGGAAGCGTCTTGGCCACACGGAAACCCTGGACGCAAAAGGGGTCGCCGGGTTCACCCCAGCCACGCTTGGCCGAACGTGCGCGCCTGGAGTTATCGTGCCAACTCCCTCCGCGCTGAACGTAGTACCAGAATTCGGTATCACCCGGAGCAACGGCCCACCCCTCGTGGCTTGGCTCCCCAGTCCGACATTCTCTGCCCCCCCCAGTCGCTACCGTCGGCCGGCGCGCCGAAGTAGCGATTGTGATAGCAATCCTCGACCCATTCGACCACGTTGCCGATCATGTCGTGCAACCCGAATTTGTTCACCGCGAAGCTGCCGACCAGAGCTGTCCGCTTACCGCTCCACTGGCTACCCGATCCGTAGAAGTTTGCCCGATTCGTCCCTGGCTCCTTGCCCCAGGGGTAGGCGTCAGTGCTACCTGCTCGCGCCGCATACTCCCACTCAGCTTCCGACAGCAGCCGATATTTTTCACCGGTCTTCTTGGATAGCCACACGACGTAGTTCCGGGCGTCGGTCGGAGTCACCTTGATGACCGGCCGTCTGCCCCGGCCCCAGCCGGAATCATCACCCTTGTACCGGCAGCCGCCAGCAGCGACACAGGCGTCCCATTCGTCAAAGGTGATCGGCGGCAGTTCGGGCAGCTTGACGATCTCCGGCATGAGTCCGGCGATCGGCAGCGGCGGCGTAAAGTCTTCCACTTCCTGGCGCACGCGCTCCTGCTCGCTGATTTGCCCCGCTCCACGCTCGGCGGGCTCGTAGCGGAGGCAGGCGACGAGCACGAAGAGATGGCTGGCGGCCTTGTCTACCCAGCGGCCCAACCAGACGGCGGCGTTGTCCAGGAACACACGCTCCCTGCCGCGGATAACCTCAGTAGTCGGCTCCAGCGCGAGAATGAAGATACGGCACTTTTCCGCGTTCATCCAGCGCTGCAGGTCTCTCCACGATTCCAGGTCCGGATTGCGCACGCCCTCGCGAATCCCGCGCAGGATCGAAACGCCAAGGGTTTCCGGGGTGGTCAGCGGCAGCTTGCCGACCACCTGTACCAGGACCACCTGCTCCGGCTGCACGCCGGGAATCTGGTGGCGCATCTCGTACTCCCGCACCCGCTCCAGGAAGCCCCGGTGCCCCTCGCGCGTGCCTCCTGTTAGTTCGCGCCGCTATAAGGCCATTTCGGTGGCGGCGTAATGAGGCCACTGGACTCGCGGCGCAATGAGGCCAGAGCAATCGCGGCACAATAAGGCCACGTAGAAGGCAAGTAGAGGCGGTTTTGGACTTCCGATTGTGTAACCTCTGGCAATTTTGCCGGGGGCAGGCGCAATGGCTAACAGGAAGTTCGAAATGTACGAAATACGACAAATGATTCAACGCCTGCGACTGGGCGAAAGCAATCGGGCGGTCGCCCGAGCACAGGGGGTCGGGCGCGACACCGTCGCACGTGTGCGAGACATCGCCGCCGCGCAGAACTGGCTGGAGGCGACGAGCCCGCTGCCGGACGACGCGACGATGGCGCGTTACTACCAGACGGCGGGCGGCGGGGCGGTCAAGAACGCGAGCCACCTGTCCACTGTGGAGCCCTTTCGCGAGAACGTTCTCGAGTGGCACCGTCAGGGCATTGCCGTGAGCAGCATCCGCCAGGCGCTGGCCCGCCGGTACGGCTACGGCGGCAGCGTGCATGCCGTCTATCGCTTCCTGCGTAGCGAAGCGGCCCCCGCCCCGGTGGCGACCGTGATGCTCGACTTTGCCGTCGGCGAACAAGCGCAGGTCGACTTCGGTTCGGGACCGCTGATCACCGACCGCCATTCCGGCGAGGTGTTCAAGACCTGGTTCTTCGTCATGACCTTGTCGTGGAGTCGGCACCAGTACGCCGAAGTGGTGCGCAACCAGAGCGTCGAGACCTGGCTGGCCTGCCACCGGCACGCCTTCGAGTGGTTCAACGGCGTCCCGCGCAAGGTACGGATAGACAACCCGAAGTGCGCGATCACGCGCGCCTGCTACTACGAGCCGACGGTGCAGCGCGCCTACGCCGAACTCGCGCTCGGCTATGCCTTTGTAATCGACCCCTGTCCGGTCGCGGACCCGGCCAAGAAAGGCCGCGTGGAGTCGGGAGTCAAATATGTCAAGGGCAACTTCATGCCGCTGCGCGAGTTTCATAGCCTGGCGCACGCGAATGCGCAATTAGAGGCGTGGATTCAGGGCGAGGCAGGCAATCGCCTCCACGGCAGTACGCGTGAGCGGCCGCTCATGCGCTTCAACGAAACCGAGCAAGCGCTGCTGCAGCCGCTGCCCGCCGTCGCGCCAACGTGCCCAACCTGGGCTAAGGCCAAGCTGCACGGCAACGGCCACGTCCAGCATGCGTATTGCCACTACTCAGCGCCGTTTCGCCTGATCCACCAGACGCTGTGGTTGGAAATCACGCCGGATGTCGTACGCCTCTATCACGAGCACGAGCTGGTGGCGATCCATCCGCGCCTGTTCAAAGCGGGTACGCGGTCGACCGTCGCGGATCATCTGCCACCCGACGCCCAGGCTTACTTCATGCGCGATCCGCAGTGGTGCTTGACCCAGGCCACGGCGGTCGGGCCGGCTTGTCGGGCGGTCGTCGAGAGCTTGTTCGCGAAGCGTGTGCTCGATCAGCTGCGCGCCGTCCAGGGCTTGCTGCGCTTGGCCGATCAGTTCGGTCGCAACCGACTCGACGCGGCGTGTAGCCGCGCGCTGAACTTTGGTACGCCGAGCTATCGCACGATCAAGCAGATCCTCCAGACCGGACTCGACCAGCAGCCGGAGTTGATCGACGCGCCGACGCTGGAAGCGCCCTATCTGAGTGGCGGCCACTTCCGCCGCCAACCCTCCGATCTGTTGCATTGAGCCGCCGCACGGCGCGCCGCTCCTTGCTCATCCCTTATCTATCTGGAATCCTCTCATGAATCCCATGCTCCCACTTGAACCCCTGCTCAAGCAACTGCGCCTGTCCGGCATCCTCGACTCGCTCGAGGCGAGAAACCGTCAGGCGATCGAGGCCAAGCTGGCCTACACCGACTTCCTGGCGTTGCTGGTCGAGGACGAAGTCGCCCGTCGTGATCAGCGTCAGTTTGCCCAGCGCCTGCGCAAGGCGCAGGTGGTCGGCGACAAGACTCTGGAACGTTTCGATTGCAGCCACAGTCCGTCGGTCAATCACGCCTTGATTGCCGAGCTGGCAACCTGCCGATTCGTCCTCGAACAGGCGCCGGTTCTGATCGCCGGTCCGACCGGTACGGGCAAGTCTCACCTGGTCCAGTCGCTCTGCCATTGCGCACTGCGCGCCGGCCATGAGGTCCTGTTCATTTCGCACGCCAAGCTACTGGCTCAGCTGCACGCGGCGCGGGCGACCGATTCCTTTGAGCGCAAGCTGCGTCAACTGGCCCGCGTCGATGTGCTGGCAATTGATGACTTCGGGCTGCGTCCTATGCGCTCGCCGCAGGATGAGGATTTCCACGATCTGATTGATGCCCGTTATGAGCGCACGACCACCTTGCTGACCAGCAATTTGCACGACATTATGGAGCAGCCACCCCACTCGTCCGCCGGGCTTGGCGACGCCGCCGCCCCTGTTCTTTCTGGCGAGCTCATTCTGTGAGCCTATAGCGCCCTACACTGCGGCTCATGCCCCAACCCCATGAGCCCGTGCGATGAGTTTACATTTCCTCCTGAAAGCCAAAGCCCGTACCCTGTCCGTGGTTCAGGTCCTGGCGATGAGTGACGACGACGCGTTTACCCTGTTCCGCGAGGCGCGCTGGGGCGACGGGGAGGAAGTGGTCTGCCCGCACTGCGGCATGGCGCACCGGCACTACTTTCGCCCGGCCCGCAAGATTTGGCGTTGTGCGGGCTGCCAGGAGGATTTCTCGGTCACGTCCGGAACGATTTTCGCCTTCCACAAGCTGCCGCTGCGCCTGTACCTGGCGGCCGTGATCCTGTTCACCAACGCCGTGAAGGGCATTTCCGCGCTGCAGGTGGGTCGCGACCTGGGCGTGTCCCACAAGACTGCCTACGTGCTGTTGCACAAGATCCGGGAGAGCCTGCTGGTGGGCCGGGAGGAATCCGCTCTGCAGGGCGAGATACACGTGGATGGCGCGTATGTCGGCGGGAAGGTCCGGCCGGAGAACAAGAAGGAAGACCGGGTAGACCGGCGCCTGGCAGAGAATCAAGACCCGGACAAGCGCTGCATCCTGGTGATGCGTCAGGCGCACACCGAGGCGGAGGTAGAGGCCGGCAACGCCGGGGCCAAGAAGACGCTGACCTTCATCGTCAAGAATGAGAACCAGGCCGACCTCGGCAAACTGGCGCCAGCCTACATCGCGCCAGGTGCGGTGATCTGTGCCGACGAATCGGACGCCTACGACCGGCTCCCTGCCAAGTACGAGGTTCGCCGGGTGAACCACGGCAAGGAGTACCGCGCCGATGACGGCACGACCAACAACCTGGCGGAATCGTATTTCTCCCGCTTCCGCCGTTTCCACATCGGCCAGATCCACAAGGCGGCTCCGAAGTACCTCGACAACTACGCCAACGAGATGGCCTACCGGGAAGACACCCGGCGCTGGAGCAACGGCGACATCTTCCGGGACATCCTCGGCAAGTGCGCCCGTGCCCTGGTGAGTCGGGATTGGTGCGGGTACTGGCAGGGCAACCACCGACTGGGGGAAAGCCTGGCGGTGTGAAAGCGTCAGGCGACCGCCCAGGTGGCGCCGTGCCCGTCACGGCCGGCAGGGATCAGGGTGCCGCTACGCTCCAGGCGATGCACGACGCCAATGGCGTTCTTCCGCATCTGCTCGATCATGACGGTGGTCGCTTCCAGACCCCGGCGTGCCGTCAGCGCTTCGCCGATCTGGCGGCTGCTCAGCGCTGCGCCTTGAGCCTCGCGGAAGATGTCCAGAACCAGGCGTTGGCATTCCCCCGGGCGGAAGAAACGGTTCCGCATCCGGTGGGCCTTGACCCGGATCGTCCGCAGGTCGATCTCCGGGGAAAACAGCTTGAGGGTGGCGTCAAGGTGGGCCAGATCATCCGCCAGACGATCCATTTCCTTCTGATGATGCTCGATCAGCCCAGCCAGTTCGGCGCGCTTGCTGATCAGGGCCGTAACCACGTGGCTCTCCGCCATGAACAATGCTCCTGTTCGTTGAAAACAAGAGAATTTTCGCCGGGCTGAGCGTCAGCCGCTGGGGGTGGCTGCTCCATAATGCCGAATTTGCACTTCGACGAGTGGGGCGCGGCGTTTCCCAACAAGTTGATGGGGGCGGCGACGCTCGACCGTTTGCGCGACCGTGCTTATCAGATCATTCTCGACGGCGAGACCCGGCGCAAACCGCGGCCCCTGCCGGAAGTCCGGTCGCCCGTCCAGGCCACGGCGGGCAGGGACGCTTCCAAGCCTCCCCCGGCCGCACGTTAGACCCTCAGCGGCGAGCAAACCCTGGGGCGCTGCCCCAGACCCCGCACTCGCCGTGAGGCAGCCGCCGGGGATGAAAAAACATCCCCGACAACTGCCGTCAGCGTCTGCGACCTCCAGGGTGTCAAGGGGCTTTCGCGGCATAAACGCCAAACAGCCGGCATTTATTCCACGGTCCCCTGGACACCCTTCCGGTCGCCACTTGCCACGTTGCAAAAAGACTGAAAACGGCGTAAAACCGACCCGTCCGAAACCGCTAAAACAGCCACTTCTGCTGGCCACATTACGCCGCGATTCGCTGGCCTTAATGTGCCGCAAATTGACACCTCCCGGCAGGATGCACAGGAGGCCGCCGCCAGGCTTCGCGAGCTTGACCCGCTGGCGCATCTTGGCGGTAAACAGGTCGCTTACATCCTCCCGGTCGCACAACTGAATCAGGCGGTCGAGGCGATCGGCAAGGTCCGCCGCGCTGACCTGCGGCTCGATACCAACTACGGATGCGATCACCGCCGGCTTGGGCGTGGGCACCGTCGACGGTGCCACCTGGCGGACGAACTGCCGCAGGTGCTCGCGCACCAGACCGCTGAACTGCTGGTCGTGGAGGAATTCGTGGACGCCGAAACGCAGCGACCCATCCGGCGCCCGCGAACCGGCCACAAAGGCCTCAAGGCAGCGATACTGCTCTTCTTTCTGTGTTTTCTCGGGGTCATTCAACGCGACCTTGGGTGCCTCGCAACAACGGTAGATCCACACATCGCGGCCGGCGCTGCGAGCGTCGTCAAGTTCCCAGACCGTGCCCGATTCATAGACCGTCCCGTCGGCCCGCCGGTTTTCCGGCGGCAACGGTGTGCCGAGGCGCCCTCAGAGCAGGACGATCGTCAGATGGCACTCACGCGGCAGCGACAGGTAGGCATTCACCGACTCCTGCGGCGAGCGGTTGGCGCTTAGGGGCACGGCAGCACCCTCGGTATCCCAAGCGACCACCTCCAGCACGCAGCAGCGGTCGGCCATCAGGGGATCGGCGTTCAGCGCGGTGATCACGCCGCGGACGATGTCGCGTTGCCGCCCCACGTCGCCCGGGGAGGACAGGAACACTCGCAGGACGTTCTTGCTTACCGGAACGGCACCGACCTCGCGTCACGTGGCAGCCGGGATGGCTGCATCATTTGTCAGTGTAGCCCAGATGTGCCCTGAAGGCGCCCGGTCGCTCCACGTGGATCGAGCATCAGAGTTCCTCCCGGAAAAACGGCGAAAAAATCCCGTACCAGTCAGGCCTTCAGGCTGAATGGCGTGAAGTTGGTCCGCACGTCGTAGTAGTCCTCGCGCTCGGCGCGCTTCAAGGCGCCGACTACCTTGTACGTGAGCGGTGTAAACACCACCTCGACCATCACCTTGGCGACGAACTGGGAGACCATCACCTTCCACAGTATCTCGTTCGGGATCAGTCCCGAATCATAGAAAGCGAGGGGATAGAAGAGCAGCGAGTCCACACCCTCGCCGACGATGGTGGAGCCGATGGTGCGCGTCCACAGCCAGCGCCCGCGCGTGAGGATCTTCATCTTGGCGAGGACGAAGGAGTTCACGAACTCGCCGCAGAAGAAAGCCGTCAGTGAGGCCAGCACGATCCGCCAGGTGGATCCGAAAGCAATCTCGTAGGCGGCCTGATTGCGCCACTCGGGCGCCGGCGGCAGATGCACGACCACCGCCGCCATCAGCGACGCAAAGGCCATCGCGGAAAACCCGGCCCAGATCACTCGCCTGGCACGCGCATAGCCATACACCTCGGTCAGGATGTCGCCGAAGATGTAGGAGATGGGGAAGAACAGGACACCGGCGCCGAACGTCAGCGGCCCAAAGACAGGCAGCGTCACCTGCGCGGCCTTGGCCGGCCCGATCAGGTTCGAGCAGAGGTACACGGCGACGAAGGCCACCATCACCAGATCGTAGTAGCGGTAGCCGCCGCGCTGACCGGACGGCGGCAAGGGTTGTGGGTCATGCATCCTGGCATTTATACCATGTGGGCCTGCCGATCGGCGTTTGGCGGCGAACGCAGGGCGCGCGAGGCGGGGCCGCTGGCGGGCGGCGCTGCTGCCGGCACCGCGCCCACGCGCCCGACGGCGGGACGCACGGCACGAGACGCAGCGACTGACCTGCCGTGGCCGAACCTGGAAAGGCCGTCGATTGCCGGGCAATGCCGCGGCATTTCGTCTACCATTCAGGGCGCGTCGCGGCCCAACCCCTGCCGATTCGGCACGAGGATCGAAGCCAGCGCTGCCGACTCGATGACGCCGCACTGCGCCCCGACGGCGGAGGACAAGTAATGATCACCGCAACAGCTGACGTTCTGGTGTTTGAGGAGATTGACCGGGTCTACCAGTTCGTCGCCCTCGATTTCGTCACCAACTATCCTCGCTGGTCGCCGGAAGTGGTGAGTCTGGAACCGCTTTCGGCCGGGCCGGTGCGAACCGGTTTCCAGGCCCGCCAGGTGCGCGTCGATCAGGGCCACAAGTCGGAATCTGTTTTCGCGGTGGTCCAGCTCGAACCGCTCAAGCGGATCTGTTTTGAGGGCGTCTCGGCTCCCTATCGCTCGATCTATGAATTCGCCGATCAAGGCTCGGCCACCTCGCTGTCTTTCACGTTCGAACTGGAAGCGCTGGAGCCACGTATTCGCCCATTCGAGAAACTGGTGCGCATCGCCGTACAGGACGGCGCCAGGCGCACCGTACGCAAGCTGAAGCTGCTCATCGAGAAGCAAATGCTGGACAACGGCTAGCAATGCCGGAGGACCGGCATTGCCTGCAGGTTTTGAGACTTACGGAGACTCTGATGTTCACGACGGCAAAAGACGATGGCTTGATTCCCTACGTTCTTACGCAGATCCTCGATGCCTGCGTGAATGGCATCACCCTGTCCGATCCGGACCTGCCCGACAATCCCATTGTCTATGCCAACAAGGTCTTCGAGGATCTGTCCGGTTACTCGCAAGAGGAAGTCGTGGGCCGCAACTGCCGCTTCCTGCAAGGCGACGACCGTGAACAGGAGGCATTGACAACGATCCGCACCGCGTTGGCGAAGCAGGAGAGTTGCGTGGTGACGTTGCGGAACTACCGCAAGAACGGCGAGTTGTTCTTCAACCGGCTGTCGATTCGGCCACTCGTGGATCGCGAGGGCAAGGTCATCTACTACCTCGGCGTGCAGTACGACATCACCGAACAGCTCCGGGCCAGCGGCGAAGACCACGCGATCCGCTTCGGGTAGGCGCATGCCTGCGTGCCGCCGCAACTCGGGCGGTGCGCTTCGCAGGCGGCGGGCAGGCAAGGCCGCTCAGGCTTCGCGTTCAGCCCTCATTCTCGTCGATCAGTTCCTGAACGAGCGCCGAGTCAAGATAGGCTCTCACTTCAACGATCACTTCATTGGCGAAGCGCATCACCCAGCAATACCGGTTGTCGAAGCGCATCCCGTTCATCGCCGTCGCATGCGACCGCAGTTCCACCACCGCCCAGTCGCCATCGGTGAGCACGCTCTCGACATGCAGTTGCGTCCCACCCGGCAGAACCCGGTTGAGTCTCGCAAACGTGTGGGCATGAAAGTCCTGCTTCGACCGGTATCGGCCGGCCAGCGGGTGCGTCCCTTGGACCGTCCAGTCGACATCGTCGGCAACATGCCGAAAGAACGCGTCTCCCGATCCTGACTCCAGGTGCGAGAAAATCCGGCGAACCGTTTCGTTACTGATTCCCATGGTTCATTCTCCTCAAGAGCACGAAGCGAAGTGGATGGCTGCAGGACCACCGGCCCGCAACAGACAGGCGACCAGCGCCGCTGGTTCAGCCAACGGGGTGGCGTTCGGCACAGGCAACGCGCCTGCCGGAGATGGCCGACTCGACATGACCTCTGGCCGCCCTCAGGCCCGGCGCTCAAACGCCAGCTTGAGGCCCAGTCCGACCAGCACCGTGCCACTGAAGCGATACAGCCAGACAAGAACACGCGGACGCGACCGCAGCCAACCGGAAAGCAAGCCGGCGCCCAGGCCAACCGGCCCCTTGACGAGGAACGTCAGGCCGGCAAACACCAGTCCCAGGGTAAACACCGACAGCGTCGGGTGCGCGGCGCCGGGCAGGACGAACTGCGGCAGGAACGCGAAGTAGAAGACGGCGATCTTCGGGTTGGAGACGTTCGACAGCGCGCCGTCGAAGAACAGCCGCCACAACGAGCGTGGCGCACCGGCAGAAACCGCGAACTCGTGGCTCCTCGTACGCAGGAGCTGGGACCCCAGATAGACGAGATAGGCTGCACCGACGAGCTTGAGCGCCAGGAACAACCACTCGGATGCGCGCAGGATGGCCCCCAGCCCGAGGGTGGCAAGCACCGTGTGGCCGACGAGGCCAACGCTCACGCCGGCGGCCGTGGCCACCCCCGCGGCTGGCCCCTGCGCGATCGAGCGGGACATGACGAGGATCATGTCCTGCCCCGGCGTGACGATCAGGACAAGCGACGCGACGACAAACAACAACCAGGTGACTTCGAGCATCGGTGGATTTCCTTGCAAGGGCTCCGGGGAACGTCGATAAAGGTCAATCTTCGCCAACTGTCGCCGGAGGCGCGACCGCGAGGCACACTTCATTGCCGGATCCAGCGATCAACAGGGCTCGACGCCGCCGCTGCCTTACGCGGCTTCCCCGCAACCTGCACTGGATGACGCACTCGACAGAGCACGAGCCATCACTTGCACCATTGCCGTTCGCAAGGGATGCCGTCATTGTTCCCGTCCATTTTCGTGCCGGGACAGTTCCTCAGAAAGTACGTCGCTTCGGCACAGGAAGTCATTTGCGAACAGTGCGTACGGCCGTCGCACTTGAATGCGGCGGCGCCAGTGCTCTCCAAGTTCGCAGAAGCCTGCGCCGGCAAGCGCGTCCCTTGCGCTTCCGCCTTGCCCATAGGCTGTGCCGCAAGACGGTCGTGGTACTTGCCGTAGCCGTACCAACCCACTGCGGCGATGATCAGCAGAATGATGAGACGTTTCATGTTTTTCGCTATTCTGAAGGAAGCCCTTTGCCGGCAATTCTAGTTGGCTGTCGGGACAAGGGAAAGGCCTGCCGGCGAATTCCACCGTCAACGATTGGAAACCAGACTCTCGTCAGCCCCAAGAGTGGCCGCCAAATTCTGCGTGGCGAACGCCGGTAGGACCTTGGCGCCGTTTCCCGAGCGCTGACGACCATGCCTGCTGTCTTCGTGAACGGCGGAGCTACCGTGGTTCCTGGCAACGCATCACCAGCGCCTCCCGGAGACAATCGCGATGAATAGAACCCTCGCCATTGTCGGATTCCTGATCCTCGTCGCCGGTGCCGTCATCGCCGCGTGGACCTGGTCTCCCTGGATGTTCTCGCCCAACTACACGATTCGCATCGCCACCGGCCCGATCGACAGCGATGGCCAGAAGTTCATTGCCGCGTTCCGGCGCGAACTTGCCGAGCAGCGCCCACGCGTCCGTCTGGCTCTGACCGAGACCGCGAACCTCCAGGAAAGCGCCGAAGCGTTACAAGACGGCAAGGTCGATCTGGCCGTCGTCAGAAGCGATCACCCGGCGGCGGCCAGCGGCGGAACCTTGCTGATCGTCAGACGGATCAATCTCGTTTTCATGGCTTCGGCACACTCGTCAGTGACGGCGATGAAGGATCTCGTCGGCAAGAAGATCGGCATTGCGAGTGATGCGGCGACGATCGATCCTCTCCTCGCCACGGTGGTCGAGTCGTATGGCCGGCAAACGGCCAATCTCGTCACGATCGCTCCGGCAGACCTCGGTGTGGAGCTTCGCGACAGGAAAGTGGCTGCCGTCGTCGTCATGGGACCGGCCGGTCCGGGAGCGATCAGCGACGCCGTCAAGACGATCGTCAAGGCGACCAGAAAACCACCGAAGTTCGTCGCCCTCGACGAAGCGAAGGCGATTGCGATGCACCACCGGGTCTACGAGGAAGTGGAAATCCTGCAGTGAGAACCTCGCGCGACTCTCGACCATGCTGCGCGAGGCAAAAGAGGTCCCGCTGGAGCGCCTGGACGGCATCGAGGAAGAACTCGACACGATAGCCGCCTGGCTGCTCTCCCGCTTCGTGGACGGCAAGATTGCGCCGGACCGCATCGGCTCGGTCTCGGCGATCGTCTCGCAGATTCGCCTCGTCATCGAGCGCCGGCGGAAGCTCGCCTGAGATCCGGCGACGCGTCGCCAGCGAAGTTCGCCAGGCGTCAGCCTATTGGTCCGGGATCTCCGGCTCCACGAGCTTGGCGAGCTGCGCGAGCGACTCTTGCCAACCGAGATAGCACATCTCGACCGGGATGACCTCGGGAAGCCCCTCCTGCACGATCTCGAGTTCGGTTCCGCACAACACCGGTTTCAGGGTTACCGTCGTCTGCATTTCACCGCGCAGGTTCGGGTCGTCGAACTTGTCCGTGTAGCGGATTTTCTCGGCGGGCACCAGTTCGCGATACTCGCCGCCAAAGGAGTGAGCGCGGCCGCTCGCGAAGTTGGTGAACGACATCCTGTAGGCGCCGCCAACACTTGCATCCATGTGGTGGACCGTGCAGGTGAAACCGTATGGCGGAAGCCACTTGGCGACCGCGTCAGCGTCCAGAAACGCGCGGTAGACGCGTTCGGGAGGCGCGCGCAGAACCCGGTGAAGTCGAATCGTGCCTGTGCTCATCGTCTGCTCTCCTATCGAATGACATGCGGGCGATCATGCATGGCGGCGAGCGAAGACAGTCCGCTGCCATGCCGGGCAGGGCGCCCATCGGCGTTCGCCCCTCATGAGTGCCCTGGCTTGTGACCGGATTCCGTGTTGAAGACATTGGCCGCCGTCCGGCTGACCGACCAGCGCCCATCGGTCGACCGCGAAAAGGTGAAGACATCGTACTTCCCGGATCGTTCCGGCGAGGGAAAGGCGGCCACGGATGCCGTAGAGAAGCCCCACTGCTCGGAAACCGGGCGGATCAACTCGAACACGTCGAGGACTTCACGATCCAGCTCGTCTCGTGCCGAAGGTGATAGCGAAGTGACGTACTCAAGGGCAAACGAATCCTGCTTCGCGTATCGCTCCCCATGCTCGATACCCCACACGAGACGACAGGAGATTACCTGGATCACCCTTCCGGACACGAGGCGTTGCTCGAGGGTGGGTTGGCGAAACCCTGATGCGTCGCCACAGGCAACGCAGAAGATCAGCAGAATAGAGACGCTCACGGCGCGCAGAGGCATAGGGGCTCCTTTACGTCGAACATGTGACGATGCGCTGCGCTGAAGGGACCTGGTTGGGTTCAAGTTAACGGTGTTAGCGCGAGAATGCGGCGCGAGTCAGCTCATTGCCGGATGGGTTCGCCTTTCGTGCTTTCGCCACCTCCACAAGCAGGGTCACAGTGACATCGCCTGTGGTGGCGAGGTTGTCATACGCGCAAAAGTAGTTGGCGTATCGGCATGCGCGTGGAAACATCGCGTTGTGCGGCAAGGCACTTTGGTTTGCTAGCATGTACACCATCTCTATCCAGGATATTTGAGCCCGGAAACTAGCCGCGTATAGGCGCTGTGCATCGACGGTCACACTGTAGTTGGGCGCTTCATTGAGTATCCGATGTACGGTGTACCATGCGCGAAACAGTGCGTCGAGATGGTGTCTATGGGAGGAATAGAGAGCCCACCAAGCTTGCCCCAGCACCTCCAGTGCCGCCGTCGCCCCGTCCGTGGACAGCCAGCCAGCAACCTGTCGGTCGACTGACTCGATCGCGCCCTGAGTCGCTGCAAAGCCCACTGTCTCGCCAAAAAAGAGGCTACCTACGTTGCGGGCAACGTCGTCCATACCCGGCGCCTTGCAACTTCTCAAGAAGGGCCCGACAACATAGTGCTGCCACGCATTCTGTAACGCTGAGCGACCTCTGAGAGAGCCTGGCTCCCCAGATTTGGTACGATAGTTGGTTTCAAAACTCTCCAGGAGAGATTGATACGCCGCTACGGCGTGAAAGAGTTGCTCCTGAAACTGCTGTTGCTTGGCGACTGTCTGTTGGAGCGCGAGCGTCGAGATGACGCCCACCAATGCCAAAGATGAAACCAATGCATTGAAAGGGCCAAACGAGTCGCCGAACTGCCCCCTCGCCTCCAGGACTCCGTCATCAGCAGGTAGAGCGAGGATAGACCACACGACGTCCGGCAACCAACTTGGTGATGACGTGCTAAGCGCGGCTACGACGAACAGTAGCCACGCAACAATTGCAAGGCAAGACCAGAGGATCGCTGGCTTTGATACGGATCGGCGAACATGCTGCCATTTCATACTCAATTATCCTTTAGATGGGTCTGGGCAGCGGCGCCAGTCAGGTATCTTTCGGGAGCACAGTCTTGACGCTCGTGATCGATCGCTGGGAGAATGCTACCATTAAGTGGCATTTCACTTATAACGCTACTACTCGTCGGGCCCTAGTGATCATCATGGGCCCCATGCCCGAAGACAAGAAAATGGGGGGTTGTCATGCCGGTGCGCGACGCAATCAGGCGGCTTATGGCCGCGCCAGTTGACACGGAAGGAGTTGGCTATAGCGGACTAGTGGACCAGGATCGCGACAATCCTGTCGAGTCTCCGAGCCGCTTGCTTATCCAACTGGACAAGGTCTTTGGCTGGCAGTCTGCAAACCCAAGCGACCCTTCTAAGGCTGCGTTACTGAAGAAGCTATTTGTTCAAGACGAAGAGTTGCCCTCGAGTGACGGCGACACCATCGTCGAGCCAAGCTTGATGGCTCGATCGGCTGGAGAGTTCAAGGGCTTTCTGAAATCAGGTCGCGAACGGTTTGCCGAAGTTGTCGGTAGACGGGGATCAGGGAAGACTGCGCTGACAAACTATGTTCTTACGGTCAATCACGGGGATCTGCAGATGGCGCACACCACGTGGCTCCGTGCCGATATAGCGAAGTTGCATGCCCTCAACGACGAACGCATTCGCTACGCACGGAGACTGCCAGCGTTGACTGTGAACGAGTACATGGCGCTTCACGCCTTCTCGGTCATCCTTAGTTATGCTGTGAATGACGTAGTGTTCCAACCCGCTTTTGGCAGGGAGGCCACTTGGCCGCCAGGTGTGCTGCTCTCCCCCTTTGAGGCTTACCTCACTGAGGCAGCTCCGGAACTGCTGCCAAAATGGCAGCTGGTGCGACTCACTGAGCAACGAAGAAGGCGACAAGTCGAGACGAACATGTTCTCTGTGGGGCAGGACCAAGATCTGAAATGGTATTTCGGGGTGCTCCAGAACGACGTTTCTGCGGTGGAAGCGTGCCAGCTCTTTCGGGCTGCCTGGGATTTCGTGACGACGACGTACCAAAAAAATGCAGGAGTGCGACCGCGGCTGATCCTTGTTTTTGATGGTGTCGACAACCTCCGGGCAGATGAGCACGCGCCGCGTTCGATGTGGCTGGGCGAGCGCTGCGCGCGCTCGTGGTACCTAGACTATCTCAGGGAACTGACGCAGTATCGTTGTGGGGGTGGCCATTGCCTTCCATTCGATCGCTGTGTCTTCGTATTCCGCGACGACACTGCAACGGAGTTTAGGCAGCTGTTGACCGGCGCCCTTCAGCAGAGGCCAATGCCCGTGGTGCGGCGCTTCGAAGTCGTGGCGCCGGACATTGAGCGAATGTTCTGGCGGAAACTGAATTTTTGGTACGAAGATACCGCCCATAGCGACGTTGATAGAACGGCGAGGCCATCAGATGAAATCCGTGATCTGTTCGTTTGGTTTTTCAATGAGTTCTGTTCTTCGCACATCTCAGCTCTGCGGCGCCCGCTGTTGACTCGGGGCAAGGCACTCTCCGCAAGGGATGTCTTGGATCAAGTGTTTAACGGGAATGTCAGGAGCTTCTCGCGGAACCTGATTAGGTCGTTCCAGTATCTGCAGCAGTACGCTGATACCCATCTGGAAGACAAGCAGCTCCAGTCCGGAAAAGATCGACTAGAGTTTCTTAAGAAAAACCGCCGCCTTATATTTGAGGGTAGTGTCGTCGCTGGTAGCCAGTTCATGCGCTTGAACTTTGATGAGGGCTCTAAAGGTCGTTGGTGTCCGAACGTCTTCGAGTTTGAGGCAAGTACCACATCGCGATGGGACGGATTGGTCCTGCTAAGAGTTCTTCAGTCTTGCTCGTTGCGTGAAGCGACTCGGAAACCAATAGTGATGCGGGCGGTGCAGGGAGATCTTGGCCTCCTCGGCTACAGCGCACATTGTGTTCAAGTGGGGGTCTACACGGCCCTAGAGTACGGATTGCTCTGCCTTGGAGAGCCCATCAGAGACGACGAGTCCGACAGTCACCCGTTGGCGCTGTTCAAGACGGAGAAAGGTGCTTTGATCGAGCGCCTGATCTTCGAGGACGCAGCGGCACTCTACCTGATGGCAACTGGCGCCAAGTTCGCCGATACTCCCGCCGAGCCGCCCGCGAGGATTGCCAACCCATTCGTACACCGTAGGCTACCCCCTCGTCTGTTCCACGCGTCAATGATTCGCACCGTATGTCTCGTCTGCCGTCATCTTCGGGCAGCGCACGATCGAGATATGTTGTTCCTCAACAGGAACCTGCCAGATGACGGGACGCGTCTGGCGTTGCATGATCGGTACATTCTGCCTCCGATGGACACTCTGGTGGAGCAACTAGCCGACAGCGTCTCCCACGGGGAGATGCACGTCAGCGAAAGGAGTGAGCTCGCCGTCCTCTTGGGCCGGGACGAAGGCACGATGGCTCAAGCAAGGTAGCTAAGGTTGCTTGGCCAAGCCCCGCTAGACGGCCCTTGAGAGTTCAGCAGAAGAGGGTTTTCCCGCTTTGTTAATGAGTTCGGCACGAGGTGAGTACTGGCCCAGAGGGTATCTGGAAGTGCGCTCGGGCAGGGCAATATTGGCAAAGGGAGACTTCTAGTGTGCGGTTAGTGACCAAGGCGACACTGACTGAATGGGCGCGTGACAGCGATTGTTAGAACAACTGAGAACAAGAGGGCACGGTGATAGTGAAGCACGGACTGTTCCTCATGATTCTCGTCCTCCTTTCCCTCCCCACCCACGCCGACACCCTCGCCGGTACCGTCGTCTCGGTTGCCGACGGCGACACCATCACAAATTTCAGGGACAGCATACGAAACTGACCCTAACGGACGAAGACCGAAAGTGTCAAAGTGGCGGTGTTGACAGGGCGCGGCAAACAGCCGCGGGAATTATATACTGTCCCTAGAACGCCCCCTAGAACGCCCCTCATGAGTGCCCTAGCTTGTGACCGGATTCCGTGTTGAAGACCTTGGCCGCCGTCCGGCTGACCGACCAGCGCCCATCGGTCGACCGCGAAAAGGTGAAGACATCGTACTTCCCGGATCGTTCCGGCGAAGGAAAGGCGGCCACGGATGCCGTAGAGAAGCCCCACTGCTCGGAAACCGGGCGGATCAACTCGAACACGTCGAGGACTTCACGATCCAGCTCGTCTCGTGCCGAAGCTGATAGCGAAGTGACGTACTCAAGGGCAAACGAATCCTGCTTCGCGTGTCGCTCCCCATGCTCGATACCCCACACGAGACGGCAGGAGATTACCTGGATCACCCTTCCGGACACGAGGCGCTGCTCGAGGGTGGGTTGGCGAAACCCTGATGCGTCGCCACAGGCAACGCAGAAGATCAGCAGAATAGAGACACTCACGGCGCGCAGAGGCATAGGGGCTCCTTTACGTCGAACATGTGACGATGCGCTGCGCTGAAGGGAGCTGGTTGCCAGCATTCGCGGGAAGCGTTGTCGGGTGTGCCCACGGCTGCTCGACACGGCCGAATTCACGCGCGCGCCGCGGCAATGAAGCGTTGGGCATCTCGATACAGAGGGATGCGACGGCGGTGACTCCTCTTGCCCTAGCCTGAGCCACAGCATTGCTTGTGTTTTTTTCCACTCCCACACGGGCATGGGTCGTTGCGGCCGACCTTGACCGACCGTACTGGCTGAGGAGGGTTCAACGCTTTCTCCAGATCCGAAATATCCTCGGTGTTCGCGAAGCCAATGATGTAGTCCCATCCATGCTGTGCACAAACGTGGGCGACGTACCGACCGCGCTCTTCGCTTCTTACGCGAACGACGATGGGCTTTTCTTTGCTTCCGAGCTTGGCCATTGCTTACCTGCTTTCAGGACGCCCGACCGGCACAGGAGAACGCCTCGCAGCCTCCCCCGCCACCGCACGAAGGCGTCACGTATTCGGCGGTTCGTTGAATTGAATTCCTGCCGCGGCGTCTGGCTCGGCAGTCCCACTTGTTCAAAGCAGCGCATCGGGAGCGCGATCGACGGGGCCGACTGCTGTGACGCCCGCCATGGACCGTGCGCCGACTTGCCGACATTCCACGCCTCCCCTGGCCCAACGCAGCGCTTGCGCCGTTCCCGTTAGCCTACTCGACCCCACTTGTTCCCGAGGTGGCAGCGTAACTTGCGGCGTACCCACTTGTCGAGGTTGCGCCGAGTGCTCAGCACCTCGGTGCTTCCGCACTACGCCTGTCAACCAGACAGGGATTCTCGCAGCGCGGCGACGACGGCGGCAAAGTTGGTACTTCTCTTCCGACGGCCCAGTTGCCGCACACGCTCCTTGCGTTCGGCGCCGCTGCGTCTGGCCGTGAAGCCCAGGAACTCCCGCTTCATGGCGCCGAACGATCGCGCTCCTGCCGTATCTGCAGGGCGTCATACGTCATACGCCGCCAGGTTGGATCTACCGTCAGGCGCAGCGGATCGGCGTCCGGGCAGCGATGCCTGGACCGCGCCATGCCCGCTCAGCAACGGCAAGGGGCGAGTTCGAGCGCCATGCTAGATGGCATGCCTGGAGCCAAACAGAACCTCGAGTATCCGCTTGTGCGCAGGCCCAGGTAACTGCGGATGGAGTTGAGACCAACGCCTTTCATCGAACTTCTCGATCGCATTGACTACCGGGCCAGACTCACCGACCGGCGGTTTCTCGCAAAGAATCTTCTCCAGACGATTGGCCATCAGGCGGAAACCATCGGCATGGTGCTCCTGATCGAATGCGCCGTCCTTATCGACCATTACGCGCATATAATCGATTTCGACGATCTGCTCGGGTTTCCTGTTTTCCAGGGTGTAGACGACGGTCGCGACGTTGATCGTGCATCCGGAAAACCGTTGCATGGAAGGCTTCTGTTTCAGATAAAAGTCATCAAACGATCGCTGCGAGATCGGAGTGATCGAGTTGTCGTCACCCACAACGAAAATGCGGTAGCCAAGATTCATGAGGAGCTTCCTTTCTTATCCAACCCTGCTGGTAACCGGTCTGTCGACGACAGTTCCGGTTGACCAGCCCGTCAGGCCGTACTGAGCGGCCCGTTATTTGACGCTGAACACAGCTCGAAAAACAAGGCGGATCTCGCCTTCTCTGAGGCGGCGCTTCGCGCTCGCCGCCTTCCGTGCGAGATTGTCTACGAAAACACCGACAGACTCCGAGCCGCCTGCTCGACACCTTCCGGAGTTCCACTTGTTGGCCGGCGGCAAGAGCTTCTCACCAAGGTCCGCGAAGCAAACTGCGGGGAAGCCGCTTTGGGCAAGTACGGTTCTCATTTCCCCGGCACAAACCAGGGAATTTCCAGCCGGACCCGTCGCCCAAGGTAGCGGAAAGCAGGTGGCAGCGGTTTCGCTGGCGACCGTCTCCTGGAAAGCGAATCGGCCGCCCCGGCTTGAGGACGCGGTGGACTTCCTCATAGAGCTTCCGCGTGTCCCCGATGTCCTTGCCGCATTCTGCATCCACACCACATCAAACGACTTGCCGGCAAACGGAGTATCGAGAGCGCTACTCACGCGCACTTCGATTCGCTCCTCAAGGCCGGTGACGCGCTTCAGCAGCAACGCCGAGACGCCATAGTCGGACGACAAATCGATGCACGCAACCTGGCAACCTGGGAACGGAGCCAGCATCCTGGCAGGGTCTGCCAGCCCGGCGCCAATAGCAAGAATACGATCTTCGGCTCGAATGTTCGCCAGATCTCGCGGTACGCGAGAAGCGCGAAGTCCGCCCGGGCGAAAGTGGCCAAGCGCCGCAAGTTCCACTGGCGCCAAGCATCGATCGGGGTCAAAACCGGCGACTCGTATGGCGGCCAGGACTCGCGCCTCGATGTCGTCCACCGAGTAGGGTGCTTCCAAAGCACTCATCGAGATCTCCGTCTTCTCAGTCATCGTGTCGAGCAGGCATCGACTGAATGCGGCCTTGTCGTAGAGCGAACCGCAGCTGCCGGGCTTCATCGCACTCGTCCACCGACCGAAGGGAGCAAGCTTGAGCGCCGGGTTGGGCCGCACGTCTACTGGACCTGTGTTCTGAGGCGCTGTTCCTGATCCAAGACCTGTTTGAGGTCTTGCAGAACATCCCGCATTGACCGAGAGTGCAGGCGCCCAAGATCAAGCACCTTGCCAAGGAGTACAACCAGCCAGCCGTGTGCCTGCGCCTCGAGCCTGTAGATCACGCGCGTCTTGTCGCCCAGCGGCTCCAGGCGCCACTCACCGTAGCCATCGATGAACCCGCCGTAATAGCGAAGCCGTATGCGCTTCGGCACGTCCACCGCTTCGACCCGACAGCGAAAATGCCGCCCACCAGAGGGGCGTACTTCGACCTCCGTGCCAAGCGGCTCTTCGCCGCCGGAGAGTAACCGTATTCCGAGGTGCTTCGGCCACCATCGAGGATACCCTCCTACGTCAGCCAACAGCGGCCACACTTTGGTCGCTGGAAGACCGATCACTATTTCGTCGGTTGCACGGATCGGCGTGGTAGCCCTCGTCTTTATTGATCTTTCATGCAGATAACCGGAGTCGCTCAACACTCGATGTGATGCGTTCCGTAACGCGAAGCGCGAAGGGAACGCACAGCGTGGCTTTGAACGCCCCTCTCGACGGAAGCGTCAGAGCGCACTAGCTTGATGAGTTCAACGATGGAAGGTCCGGCGTGACTTTCGCTTTGAGAAGCTTGACGAGAAGTGGATCCATGAACTCGTAGTCGTCGGTTATATCGAGACAAATGATGCGCTGACCCTTGATGTGTTTCCTGAATTTCGAGCTTAGTTTGTTTCGATGCGCCTTTTCCATGACGAAGATCAGCTCTGCCCATTCGACCAACTCTCCTGTCACCGGGTTTTCTGCATCGCGATTCAGACCAGCCGATGCACACTCAATGCCCGGGTGCGAAGAAAAGACTTGTTCCGCTGTGGGGCTTCGAAGTCGGTTTTGGCTACAGATGAACAGGACGTTTCGCATCGTTTGTTGTGGAGCTATGTGAAGCGCTCTAAAGAATGGGCATTTCGGGGACAACATGCGAAACACGCCATTATGGACTAGCGCCGAAGGGGTCAAGATGGCGGCGTTGATGCGGTGCGGCAGGCAGGCGCGGGAATTACATATACTGCCCCTCGCACTCGCTCGCAGCGATGCTGCGCGGGTTTATCGCGCGGCGTCCGGTGGATCGATGAGTTGGGCCTCGGCGTAAACTTCAGCACGGTCTTTGATTCTCCCAAGACGAACGAGGCGAGCGGCAATTGCTCCCTGGGTTCGACCATGCTTTGCCGCGATGCTTTTGACAGGAGCACCCGAGTCAAAGACGGCGAGAAGCTCGTTGTCTTCCTCATCGGATCAAGAACGCCCAGCGTTGCCGGGGAGTGAATTGTCGCGCTCTGCACGTTTTGCCGCCCTATCGAGAGCTTTCCCGGCGACAAACAGCGCACGAATTACCTGCGGACTATTGAACGTGCTTTGCGCTGGTAAAACTTCTCCCGTCTCAGGATCAATGCCACTTGCGAGAGCCTCAACGATTCTCTTTGCTTCGAGCGGCGACATAGAAGAGCCTCCTAAGGCAAAACTTCAGGGACAGCACACGAAACTGATCCTAACGGATTAGGACCGAAGAAGTCAAAGTGGCGGTGCTGACAGGGCGCGGCAAGCAGCCGCGGGAATTATATATACTGTCCCTAGAACTCCCGAAAGGGCAAAGTGGCGGCGTTGAAAGGGCGCGGAAAACAGCCGCGGGAAATATATACTGTCCCTAGAACGCCGGGATGTTAGAGAGCATTTTGAACGACCTCCATTTCGTGCTGCTCAAGTGCAACTGAATGAGAGTGGCACTTGCCTTCGGCCTCATTGGGCCAGGACTTACGCACCCATGGATGGCCGTACTCGTCGATCTCCTCGACTACGAAGATTTCGCCAACCATAGACATAACGTCGGATCGTTCCTCGGTGGGTAAATCTTCGAGCCACTGACCGGAAAGGGATAGGAGTCGCACCGTTGAGCCAACTGCTACCGGGCTGCCGTTGATATCTATGGGCGATGGCATAGCTACTGCTCTCTAACGTTGTAGGTAAGGGGCGCTGCGCAGAGCTTTATCGCGCAGCGCCCAGCGACCGGAGGGAGCGGCCCTGACCGCAGTGTTAGCGGGCGTCACGCGACCTTTCCCGAAAGCAAAGGCTGGTTAGCGCGGAGCCACTCTGAGGCTTCCGCGTCCCAAGGCCAAACACCGGAAGTATTGGGCCAGATCAGTTGTAGCGCGTCGAACTCGGAGCCGCCATGCAGCCAGCAGGCGGATCGCATGTACTCCTCCCGGTGCTCACGCGCGACGGGGCCGAATTGAACCGCGAAGTCCTCAAGGAAACCCAAGTAGTGAACGCCGGGGAGAAACCTTTCGCCCGATTGAACCCGGCGGTTGTACTCATTGACCATCCAGTGCGATAGTTTGGAACCGAGGCCGACAATGATGAGTTCCGGTGCGCTGGATGACTTGGCGATCCCGATGGAGTACGAAAATGGGGGATCTATTTCTTTCGGGTCGAACACTGAGGTAACGCTGCACCCGTGCTTTTCGATGTGCTGGAGGATGTTTTGCTCGTACGGTTCCATAAGCTCGCTAACGTAGAATTGAGGGGCAGCCTGCTTTTGGGCTGTCCCTCTCGTATGTAGGGTTCGGCATCATTCGCACTGATTCTGTGTCGCGCACCACTATCCAAACACCATGTTGTTAGTGGTCATTACATACGGACGCAAGTTAACCGTGATGATAACTCGGACATCATTCTTGGTTGGATTGGTAGTTGACACCGGCTGAAGCAACACATCCGTCTCGACAGACACGTGATCGATCAAGCGGTCATCTTCCAAGAGGCAGTACAACGGTAGCTCTTCCGTAGAAGGTGCGTCCGCGCCACCCAACTCATCAACACTATGAGGCAAACGTAATGCGTCAAACAGTGTTTTCAGTCGGTTATCAATATCACCGGATAGAATGATACTTCCCGGGAGATCAGGTCTTAGTAGGAGTATCTGAATCGAGCATCGAACCTTGAAAAACTCGGTGACAAGCGGCACGAAGCGCCAGCCGAACCGGCTGTATTTCTCCTCCATAAACGGAAGGATCATGTGATACTTGCTTGGGTTTTCAGCATCCTGAAGCGCCACCTTCGACAGGTATGGATGTATCTCCCAATGATGTCGGAGTTGCTGATGAAGTGCGACACGAATTTCGTGTTTGTGTGCGGCACGAGTGTTTTTCCCATTTGCACCAAGAAGCAATCCCTGATACGTCAATCTCAGTTGCATTCCGATGTCTCGTTAAGTCGTTGGTTGAGCATGTGGCGTGTCGCCTCTCATGATGCCGAACGTTCGAGCTAAGCTGCGTTAGCGGGTCAGCTTGAGCGAGGGGTTGGACGAAGCCGCTACGCGGAGGATGGCGGTCCGTGGCAGTCGGGTCAAGATACTTCCTCAACACTTCTGATAACAGATGTAAGATGGAATCACGTTCTGAAGCAAGTTTCAATCGGGATCGCCACTTTCCATATGAGGCGCCCTAAGCGCCTGAAGTGCAACTGCCTTCAACGTTGACAATTGCGGCTTTCTCTTGTCCAGTAGGCATTGCCTGTCGTCTGCGACAACGGTGAATATGACAGGTCAAGCGCATGTTTTGCCAGCGCAATCTCTGCTTAACATATTCCGTAAGATTATTCCAAAAGATTTGTTTTCTAGGGCCTCCCAGATCGAGCAGCCGGGACCGGGCTCGTCCAACAAACGGATCAGATCGTGGCTTCGCACGATCTATCCTTATTCGTTGGACGAAGCCGCTACGCGGAGGATGGCGGTCCGTGGCAGTCGGGTCAAGATACTTCCTCAACACTTCTGATAACAGATGTAAGATGGAATCACGTTCTGAAGCAAGTTTCAATCGGGATCGCCACTTTCCATATGAGGCGCCCTAAGCGCCTGAAGTGCAACTGCCTTCAACGTTGACAATTGCGGCTTTCTCTTGTCCAGTAGGCATTGCCTGTCGTCTGCGACAACGGTGAATATGACAGGTCAAGCGCATGTTTTGCCAGCGCAATCTCTGCTTAACATATTCCGTAAGATTATTCCAAAAGATTTGTTTTCTAGGGCCTCCCAGATCGAGCAGCCGGGACCGGGCTCGTCCAACAAACGGATCAGATCGTGGCTTCGCACGATCTATCCTTATTCGTTAGGCGCCATCTGACTTGAGGACCTCCTCGCGAAGCAGCAATTCGACGCCATACCATTCGTATGACTGCACGTGCTCAGTGTGGCAGTCTTCAAACTTCTCCCAGGAGTCACGCTTTCCGCCGTCGCTGACCCATTGCGAAACTCGTGGGTGATAGGTGACTTTTAGATCAAACTGTCGGCCAGTCTGCCGAATCGCCAGAACCTGAAATACGAGTCTGTCAATCTTGCGCGCAACTTGACCGCTGAGGTCCTGATACCTACATGCGGCACTGCCATTCGACATTTGGCTGCGCGCGCGCTGCTCGATCTCAGCGCGAACAGAGTCGAATCCGGGCGGTCGTTGCCTCCAGAAGAACAGACGGCGGTGCTTCGACTCGAGCACATCGGCTGCTTCCATAATGTTGACAGCGGATCTCATTCTTGCCTCCTTTCCGCCTATCGGGCCTCGGAGAGTTCATGACGCCTAACGTTTGACGTGAGGGGCGGCCGGAGCCGCAGGCGGAGGGAACCACAAGCGCAGCTTGTGGCCGTCCCGCTCGACGGAATTGTTATGCATATGGGTCCTAGTGCGCGGCAGAAGAAAGGGACCAGTGTGCGTGCCGACCATCTTTTCGCTGAACAACCTGACCATCCACCAGCAGGTCGTTCAATAGGCGATATACATAAACCTTGCTGACACCCATGTGCTCGTAAATCTCTGCCGTGGGTTTTTCTCCCTCAGCAAGGATGCTAAGAATTTTCTCCTTCCTTGAGTCCATCGAAGCTTGCTCAACGACTCCACCAACCTTCTCTGAAATGCGCTGAATCTGTTCAGCCGATAGCGCGACTTCAGCAGATACAGCGGATGTGACGGTTCCGATCACCTGTGATTTTAGGGCGTCTTTAATTCTTAGTGATTCGATATACATTTCCTCGTTTTCAAAATCGCTAGGCGCATACAGGACTGTATGGTTCTAGTTCAGAATTGCGAAGAACACCCCGACAATAAGTATTGGAAATGCCATCACGAAATAAATGAAAGTGGCCTGTACCTCTGGGGAGAGGTTAATCAGCGAAATGGTCGCAAAACCTTCAGCCAAGGTTGCGAATATTGCTACCACGGTAAGTGGGTTGCTAACTTTTGTCACCACACTGTGTCTCCTGTGGGCTTATGCATAACGCAAAGTTGAGGCGCCTGCGCGGCTTCTTGCGCAGGTCGCTTCGAATGCAATGTTAGGCCAACTACAGTAAATACTCATGGCTTATCGCCCAAAGATGGCGGGCCTTCTGGGTATTGAGCCAGGTTATCTGCAATTATTAGCCACGGTTGTCTTGAAGATATCCAAAAATGCATGTCAGGTTTGAATAGTGACGGTTCGTCGAGACTACCGGCTGTTAAGCCGATGACTCCTGCAGCAACACGCCGCGAGAAAATGCTTGAACCGCAATGCGAACAAAAACCGCGCTCAAGAGTTTCTGAAGAGTGAAATGTGCTGATTGGGCCAGAGATAGCAACATGTTCGATGCGCATGAGCACGCGAGCGTTGAAGGCAGCGCCGATAACTTTTTGACAAGCCCTACAGTGGCATATCCTCTGGTTCAAAGGATCAGAGGTCGTTTCGTACCGCACGGCCCCACATAGACAGCCACCACGAAATAAAGTCATTGAGTAAGGTTCTTTCTACAACAGCCTAACGTGAAGCTAACCGGCGCTGCGCGGCTTTATCGCGCAGCGTCCAGCGACCGAAGGGCGCGAGGTTGAGCGTAGGGTTAGAAACCATGCTGGGCAATGCGTTTTTGCGCAAACCATGCGCCAAAGAGTGTGGCTGCCCCCCCCAACCAACGGATGATTTGCTCGCTCCAAACAAACGTCAAGGTGTCAGGCAGGAAAAAGATCATGACGATTGGCAAGCCGATCATGAACAGAAAGACGGGAACGGAGAAGCCCCAGAAGACCGTTTTTCGATTGGCACGAGAAAGCCAAGAGTTTGTGGCAAGAATGGCGACATAACCACCGACACCGGGGGTAAACAGTTCGCGGAATATCTTTTGTAGCCAGTCGTCACCGAGTCCGCGCACGCTGTCGAGTAGCCCAAGCGCCATATAGGCGGCTGTATAGACCGCCAGCCAAATGGCAATGGCCACGGGAACAGCGAAGATGGTTTGGGCGATGCTAAATGTCCGCGATTGTGCTTGGTTCATGGTTTCTAACGTGTAGCTTCAGGGACCGCCAACCAGCGAAGCGAAGCGCCGCCGGTTGGCGGTCCCCTGGAAGCGCCGGTTAGGCCGCTAGATCGTCCTGAGTTCACGGACTTGCGCATCTAGGCTATTCGACAGGTTCTCGGTAAAAGCCATTAGAGCCATCAAGAGATTGCCGGTAGCCATGAACTTCTCGTCCTCGTTGCCAGAGCGGTGGACTACCTGGAGCCGATCGGCGACTTCTTCAACGTGACGCGCGGCGAGATCGACCGGCTCCACGTAGTTGCTAAGAAAGTAAGCACGGTAGTCGGTAACGTAGAGCCTCTTGATCTCAGCATGGGCATCAAGGGAATCTGGCAGGGCCTGCATCTGCTCCGGGCTTGCACCAATAGGGTTGAAGACCCCTGCCTTGTGGAGGTGGGCAAGGTTCAGAAACGCATTCAGTCGCGGATCTTGTAGCCGACCCCGAAACTCCTCAAGTTTGGGTAGCAATAGTCGAAGCCGCTCCGGACTCATTTTGACGCGCTCTAGCTCCACGCTATGCACGTGCGCCAACCGGGCGAGGCGTGCGGCGAAATCCGTTCGAACTGTTTCTAGCGCCTCTGCGTTCTTTCGTTCTAGCTCCGTCTTCAGCGCAACAAGTTTTTCATCGGTATCCCCACGCTTTCTGGCGATGTACACGTCCACGAGAGTCTTTATCAAGACTCCGACGAGCGCGATCAGCGCGACGATGAAGGCGATCTCTGGTGAAATTTTCGGCATGGGAAAGACCTAACGACGAAGCTAAACGGCGGGCCGTAGGCCCGTCCGTTTGAGCGACCTGTTGGGCGGCTGACGCCAGGAGATGACTGAGATGTTTGTTGCAGGATTTAGCAGAGAGAGAAACGGGTGGTGTGTATTTCGCTTGATTGACGATCTCGCCATGACTTACCACGCAGGCCCATTCTCCGAACGAGCAGCGGCAGAGAGCGAAGCCAAGCGGATAAACGACATGACGCCCAACGTGAAGTAGACACCAAGAAAGGTGTATAACCATACAGGGCAAGGTGTATACTACGGATCACCCTCTGTAACCTCTTGATTTATTGAACGGTACCGACGATGAACACACCTGACGCGACGCAAAACACACCTTCGGAACCCAAGTTGCTCGATCAGCTTCGCGACCGGATCCGGCTGAAGCACTATAGTATCCGAAGCGAAGCACTATAGTATCCGAAGCGAAGCACAGTATGTCACCCACGGATGGGTGCCGGCTCGAAAGCTCAGTCTACGCGAGCAGTCTTTCGTTCCTTTCCCCCATTCTCGCCTAGCAGCTGTGGGAAAACGGGAGAAACCTCACCCCGTCCATCCCCGTCGGTTTTGGATCAGGCCGACCCCGAGCGCGATCGTGCCCCGCCCGACAGACGCGGATCGTCAGTCGCGCGTAGGCGCGGGCTTGACGAGAAGGCCGACGACACCGAGATGGCGTTCCCCGCGAGGTTGTGAGTGCCGCGTCCGAAGGCTATGCATTGGCCAAGGGGCCGACCCAGGCGCGGCGCTCGATGCATTGTGCACGCCGATGAGCAGCCGGCGCTACGGCCGTCTTCGCAAGAACATCGGAACGTCCGGCGGATCAGGGGCGCGCCGGTCGTCCAGCCAGTCGTAAGGCGTTGCCGGCCCGTCCGTGGAAGCGACCGAGCGACGACTCTCAGCGAAGTGAAGCCGATTGTCGGAGAGTTGCAAGCACTCTCGAGGAGATGACGTCGAGCTTTCGACACTCACTCATCACGCTCCGCGAGGGTAAGTCAAGTCTTCGAGGCGCACGCGCGACCTTCCTTAGCCGCCGAGTCGCGGTAGTCGAAAGTTAATCGAGCGTATACCGACAATCAATTGGACGCGGGAAGCTGCCGTTCATAGACTTCATTCGCCCGGTGAGCACGCCGACCAGCGGCTTCCCGGCAGGTGGGGGACGACAATGGGACAACGCCATCGACCACGATGATTTCCCGAAACGGACAATGTCGAATACCCCGGACCCATTGCTGCAAGCAAGGAGAATCGACGATGAACACGAAGAAAGCCCACGCCCCCGCGATCAACATCGGCATCAGCGCAGGCGAACGCGAGAAGATTGCGCAAGGCCTTGCCGCCCTGCTCGCCGACAGCTACACGCTCTACCTGATGACGCACAACTTCCACTGGAATGTCACGGGACCGATGTTCAACACCCTGCACCTGATGTTCATGGGGCAATACACGGAACAGTGGAACGCGCTCGACGTCATTGCCGAGCGGATTCGCGCGCTCGGCCACCCGGCTCCCGGCACCTACAAGGAGTTCGTCAAGATCGCCTCGATCAAGGAGGTGGAAGGCGTGCCAAAGGCGACGGAGATGATCCGCCACCTGGTTGCCGCTCAGGAAGCGACGGCGCGTACCGCGCGCGAGCTATTCCCGGTGGTGAATGCGGCCAACGACCAACCGACTGCCGATCTGCTGACGCAGCGCCTGGAAGTCCACGAGAAGACGGCGTGGATGCTGCGCAGCCTGCTCGAGGAATGACCGGCTTGCCGCTGACCAGTCGTGCGGCCGCCGGCGAGTGGCGTGCCGGTCAGACGCGACGACGAATCGTGAACACCTCGGGATCGTCGCCGTGCTCGAGCAGGAGGCGACGCACGCGCTCCTGCCACAGTTCGCCGAACCGCCGCATTTCGTGGGCATCGGCGAGTCCGGCCAGGCAGCGCTGCATCAGCGGGCCGATCGCCGGATCGGCGGCAACGCGCGCCGGATGGGCCGCGGCATCGACCTGGCCATGGCCGTCGAGGCGCGTATAGCGGATCTCGAGCGGGATGTCGGCGCTGAACGAGAGCAGCGCGCGGCGTGTGTAGCGCCCGGCCAGTCCCTTGAAGCCGCCCTCGCCGGCGGCGCCGGTGAGCAGCGAGACGACGTTGGCGATCACGCCGCTGACGCCATCTGCCGCGGCCGCGGCGAATTCGACGCGCAGCCCGCCGCGTTCGGGCTGCGCCTCACCGTATAGTTCCCGCAAGGCCTGCCGGGTCAGCCAGTAGGCCGAGGCGACGGTCGGGCACGAATGCCCGGCAAGCTTGACGGCGTCGAGGTAGCTGTATTCGACGAGACCGCCGTCGCAGGCGCCGAGGAAGTCGGCCAGCGGGTCGCGCAGGCGTATGCACGGAATGGCAGCAAAGAAGTCGGGCGTTTTCATCGCTCTGTCGGTGCTGTACTCGGGTCGGTGGCAGGCGCCGGCCCGGCGTCGTCGAGGTACTCTGCCGGCAGGACGGATTCGGCGGTGACGAAGAGCTCGCGCTCCTCGAAACGGACGTGCGCACTGAGCGCCGCGCCGAAGGTCTGCAGACGGCTGCCGTCGCCAGCGGCAATCTCGGCGGCGAGAATGCGCAGTTCGCGATGATCGGCCAACGTACGGCGAACCAGATCGCCTTCGCCGGCCGCCGCCAGGCGCGGCAGTAGCGATTCTTCCTCGGCGCGGAAATGCGGCTCGAGTTCGCGACGGAAAGTCGCTGGCACGGTTTCGAGCAGGCGAGCAAGCGCGGCGACATCCCGAGCCTTGGCGATGCGCTGCGTCAGCACCAGCGCCCCGTGGTGTTCCCGCGACAGTTGCTGCAACGCCGCACGCCGCTTCATGGCCTGGCCTCGGCGAGACCCTGGCAAGCGGAATGGCAATGGCCGCTGCCCGTCTTGGCTGCCCCGCTCCTCGTCGAACCCGTGGCCATGACCTTGCTCATGTGGGCGCTGACGCTGCCGTCGAGGCGCCTGGACAGGTGCGATCGGCTATCGGCGATGGTCGCTGTCTTCATGACTGAGCTCTCCGGAAAATGGTCAGGCCGCATCATACTCCTGGGCGAGCGGGCCATTTTGTGAACCTCCGGCGATTGTTGCCTCAGAATGTCGGCAGGCTCGAAAGTTGTCGCCGGGATGCCGTTGATTGCGCTGATTGCGCTGATTGCGTTGATTCCGGTGCTTCTGCTCACCCAGTCCCATTACCTACAGCCAAGGAGAGTCTCCATGTTCAAGGGAATCCTGATCACCAAGGACGACGCCGGTTATCAGGCGCGCGTCGAGGACATCGACGATGCCGTCCTGCCGGAAGGCGATGTCAGCGTGCGCATTGCCCGGTCGACACTCAATTACAAGGACGGTCTGGCGATTACCGGCAAGGCGCCGGTTGTCCGCCGCTTCCCGATGATTCCGGGAATCGACTTTGCCGGCACGGTGGTCGACAGCCGCAACCCGGCCTGGACAGTGGGCGATGAGGTGGTGCTGAACGGCTGGGGCGTCGGCGAGACGCACTGCGGCGGCCTTGCCGAGAGGGCACGTGTCAAGGGTGAATGGCTGGTGCCGCTGGTGGCCAGCTTCACGCCGCGCCAGGCGATGGCCGTCGGCACCGCCGGTTACACCGCGATGCTCTGCGTGCTGGCACTCGAGAAGCACGGCATCAAACCCGCAGACGGAGAGGTCCTCGTCACCGGTGCCAACGGCGGCGTCGGCAGTGTGGCCATCGCGCTGCTCGCCGGGCTCGGTTACCAGGTGGTGGCGTCGACCGGCCGCGTCTCCGAGGCCGAACACCTGAAAGCGCTCGGCGCCACCTCGGTCATCGACCGCGACGAATTGTCGGCGCCCGGCAAGCCGATCGGCAAGGAGCGCTGGGCAGGCGTCATCGACACGGTGGGCAGCCACACACTGGCCAATGCCTGCGCGACGACCCGTTACCGCGGTGCCGTTGCCGCCTGCGGCCTGGCCGGGGGAATGGATTTTCCGGCGACGGTCGCCCCCTTCATCCTGCGCGGCGTCACCCTCTACGGCATCGACAGCGTCATGGCGCCACTGGCAGTGCGTCAGGAAGCGTGGGAGCGCCTCGGGCGCGATCTCGACCTCGGCAAGCTCAACGCCATGACGCGCGAGATCAGCCTCGAGGAGGCGATTCCCGTGGCTGCGGAATTGCTCGCAGGCAAGGTGCGCGGCCGGGTCGTCGTCGACGTGAACCGCTAGGTGACGGACAGAACATGCACAACGGCAAGGCCTGGCGGCCTTGCCGTTGTGCTCTTCCGAGCGGTTGCGATCGCCGGCCGTGGCGCCCCGGCCCTCCGCATCACGCCGCGTGTGCAGCGTGCCAACTTCGTGGCGAGCTACTCGAAGCGCCGCGACGACGGTAGACGTGGTGGAAGGCAGTGGCCGTGCCTCTTCCTTTCGCCATTGGGCACTGCTATCGGCAGTGACACTTCGCACGCGTCGAGATAGATCACAACAGATTCTGCTCACGCATCTCGGCCACGCTCAAACCATAGGCTGCTGGCGCCGCCACCACCCAATCGCGCAGGTCTGACCAATCAAAAGGGGTCGATGGCGGCTCGCCTACAAGACGCGCCACGGGCTTTCCGCGGCGAGTGATGACGATCTCTCCGCCACCGGCAATCTCGTCAAGGAGCGCGGACAGGTGCGATCTGGTATCGGCGATGGTCGCAGTTTTCATGACTTGGCCCTCTGCAAGTAGTCAGCCAGCATCATACTCCTGGGCATGCAAGTCAATTGCAGACGCCTGCCGAATGATGCCTCAGACTCCCGGCACGCCCGAAAGTCGTCGGGGAAACGCCGTTGATTCCGGGAAGTTTCATGATGGCCTTGCCGCTCTGCGGGTCAGGACGGCTGGCAATCGCCGATGGTGCTGCCTCGCCGATCCGCAGCGCGCCGCTTGCTCGGCGTGCCGCCTTCATAGCGCTGCCAGACACGCCGGAAATCGCGTGCCGAGGCAAAACCGGCCAGCTCGGCGACGCGCTCGACCGATAGATGCCGCTCGGCGAGCAGTTCGCGCGCCCGGGCGACGCGCAGCCGCTGCTGATAGCCGACGACGCTGATCCCGGCGTGCTCGGCAAACAGGCGCGTCAGATGGCGCGCGCTGACATGGGCCTGCGCGGCAAGCTCGTCGACCGACCACGATCGCGCCGGATCCAGCGCGATCGCGTCCTGCGCGCGATGGACGGCGGGGTGCAGGTGGTTGCGGTGGGCGAGCCACGGCGAGAGTTGTGGATCGTTGCCGCCACGGCGCTGGTAGACGACCAGGCGACGCGCGACACGCGCCGCCAGTTCGGCGCCGGCGTGCCGCTCGATCAGGTACAGCGCGAGGTCGATGCCGGTAGTGATGCCGGCGCTGGTCAGCAGCGGCCCGTCGTCGACGAAGACGCGATTCTCCTCGACCTTCGCCGCCGGCGCGGCCAGACGCAGGGCGTCGATCAGGCTGTGGTGCGTGGTGCACCGCCGGCCGTCGAGCAGCCCGGCGGCGGCGAGCAGCAGCGCACCGGAACAGATGCTAGCGAACTGCGTGTCCGCCTGCACCGCCGTGCGCAGCCAGGCGACGACGGCATGCGCCTCGGGGCGCGCGTAATCCTCGGCTTCGCAGGCGTTGCCGGTGACGATCACCAAGCTGTCGGGCGGCAGTCGCGCCGGCAACGCGGCGAGGCCGGCGAGTTCGACGCCGAGCGAAGTGCGCAGTTGCGCCACCGGCGCACAGGTGTGGACCGCGATGTCCGCCCCCATCTCGCCGGCCATGCGCAGCGCCTCGGCCGGCCCGGCATAATCGAGCATCAGCACGTTGGGAGTGAGGACGAACCAGACCGACAGTGTCATGGCCGCGCCCTCGCCCAGCCGAGCAGGCGGGTGGTGAACAGATTGACCGCCAGGCCGAGCATCAGCAGCGCGCCACCGGCGAGATGCACCGGCCGCAGCACCTCGTCGAACACCAGCCAGCCGGTCGTCAGCCCGACCACCGGCACGAGCAGGCTGAACGGCGCCACCTGGTTGGCCGGGTAGCGCGACAGCAGGCGCGTCCACAAGCCGTAGCCGAGCAGCGTCGCCGCCCAGGCGAGGTAGGCCACGGCGGCGAAGGAACGCAGGCTGAAGTCGCTCAGCGCGGCGGCCATCGCTGGGCGGCCCTCGATCAGTAGTGACAGCGCGAGGAAGGGCAGCGGCGGCACGAGACTCGCCCAGACGACGAAAGCGAGCTGGTTGATCGGTCCGCAAGCGGCGACCGCACGCGTGACGATGTTGCCGGCCGCCCACAGCGAAGCGGCGGCGACGGTCAGCAGAAAGCCGAGCAGCGGCATCGACACGCCGTGCGCCGAGCCGATCAGCGCCAGGCCGCAGGCGGCCAGAAGCAGCCCGACGAGCTGGCTGGTGCGCCAGCTCTCCTTGAGCCAAAGGGCGGCGAACAGCATCGTGAAAAAAGCCTGCGACTGGAGCACCAGCGAGGCGAGCCCGGACGGCATGCCGACGTGGATGGCCGAGAACAGGAAAGCGAACTGCCCGACCGAAATGGTCATCCCGTAAGAGAGGTAGAGCTGCCAGGGCACTTTCGGTGCGCGCAGGAAGAAGACCGCCGGGCAGGCAGCGAGCAGGAAGCGCAGGGCGCCGAGCAACAGCGGCGGCACCTCGGCGACGCCGGTCTTGATGACCGCGAAGTTGACGCCCCAGACGGCGACGACCAGCAAGGCGAGAGCGAGATCGCGCGGACGCATCCGCTCAGTCCTGCCCTGCCGGTGCTGAACTGGCGGGCGCTGGCTGGCTGGTGCAGGGCTGGCGGACGCGCTGCGCCGAAGCCGGATAGCGTGCCAGCTTGTCCGCCGGGCGAATCGGCCGGCGCAGCAACTCGCCGCCGCAATTGGGACAACGCCCGGCGAGCCGGGTATCGGCACAATCGGCACAGAAGGTGCATTCGAAGGAACAGATCATCGCTGCCGGCGAGTCGGGTGGCAGATCGCGATCGCAGCACTCGCAGTTCGGGCGCAGTTCAAGCATGTGCTTCTCCCAGCGCGGCGAGGCAATCGTCGACGCCGACGATGCGCGCGAAGCGCCCGGCCAGCACGAGTTCGGTGTGTTCCTTGATCTCGGCCGGCGAGTAGGTGCGGCCGCTTAGCGGATGCGTCATCGGGAAGGTCAGCGTCGCGTCGCTGACGAAATCGACCTGGTAGCCGATGTCGGAGCCGACCCGCGTCGTCGTCTCGCAGCATTGCTCGGTGCGGATGCCGGCAATGATCAGGCGCTCGATGCCGTGGCGGCGCAACCACAGATCGAGGCCGGTGTCCGAGAAGGCGTTGTGCGTGTGCTTGAAGAAGCACACGTCGGGCGAGCCGGGCAGCCAGTCGAGCGCGCGCACATGACCCGATGCCTCGGTAAACGGCCCGGCCTGACCGACGTGAAAAATGTGCACCACCGGCACACCACGTTGCCGACAAGCGGCATCGAGCCGCAGCACGGCGTCCCTGAACGCCGGCAGATCGGCTTCGGACCAGAAGGGCATGTGCCGGAAGGACTCCTGCACATCGATCACCACCAGCGCTGCACGACAACCCCCGACGACATCTTTTTCGGACATTTCCAGACCTCCTTTGTTTGACCTGCCGCCATCGTAGAGCCAGGCGAAAAAATGAACGATACCGCGCTCGGACAATGACGGGACAAAAACGGCCATCGCCGGCCGAGGCGGAAAGGCGCCCGTCGCTGAACGTCCTGCGTGCGGGTAAGATACGCCCATCGTTCATGCCACCGGAGAACACGATGAAACTCAAGCAATATCAGATCGATGCCTTTGCCGAGCGGGCCTTCGAAGGCAACCCGGCGGCGGTCTGCCCACTCGAAAGCTGGCTCGACGACCGGATCATGCAGGCGATCGCCGAGGAGAACAATCTTTCGGAGACCGCGTTTCTGGTGCCTTCAGGAGACTGTTTCGATCTACGCTGGTTCACGCCGGTCAGTGAGGTCGACCTGTGCGGCCACGCAACGCTCGCCGCGGCGCATGTCCTGTTCGACATCCTCGGCTATGCGGGCCGCACGATCACTTTCGCGACGCGCAGCGGCGACCTCTCGGTCGAACGCCAGGGCCACCTGCTGGCCATGGATTTCCCGGCCACCCCGGCGCAGGCCTGCGCCATCCCCGAGGCGCTGGTCGCCGGCCTCGGCCGGCAACCGCTCAAGGTGCTGGCGGGCGGCGATTATCTGGCGGTGTTCGACAGCGAGGCCGCGGTGCGCGCGATCACGCCCGATCATGCCTGGCTGAGCCAGCTCGACCTGCGCGGCGTCATCGTTACGGCAGCGGGCAGCGATGTCGATTTCGTCAGCCGCTTCTTTGCGCCGAAGTACGGCGTTCCGGAGGACCCGGTGACCGGGTCGGCGCACTGCGCGCTGGCGCCTTACTGGGCGGCCAGACTCGGCAAGCGCACGCTGACCGCGCGGCAGGTTTCGCGACGCGGCGGCAGGATCGGCTGCGCCATCCAGGGCGAGCGCGTGATCCTGTCCGGCTCGGCGGTAACGGTGATGGAGACGGAGATCACGCTTTGACGGTCCGCTGAAAGCGTGGCTGGCGATGCCGCCGGCCGGGCTCAGCGCCGCCGCGAACCGCCGCCGAGGATGGACCCGAGGACGCCGCGGATGATCTCGCGGCCGACCTGCGAGCCGATCGCGCGGGCGGCGCTCTTGGCGGCCGTCTCGATCACCGAATCGCCGCCGCGCGCCCGCCCGCTGCCGGAACCACCGCCGAACAGATCGCCGAGGCCCCCCAGCCAGCCGCCCCCCGTAGCCGTCGGCGCCGGCTCACCGCCAGGCGCGGGTGCGCCACCGTTCGGCTGAGCGGCGGCAGGTGAGCCCTTGAGTCTTTCGTAGGCCGACTCGCGATCGACGATGTTCTCGTAGTGCCCGTAGATCGCCGAGTTCCTGATCACCGCCTGGCGCTCCTCGGCCGTCTGCGGGCCGATGCGCGATGCCGGCGGCAGGATGAAGGCTCGCTCGACGACGCCTGGCCGACCCTGCTCGTCGAGGAAGGAAACCAGCGCCTCGCCGACGCCAAGCTCGGTGATCGCCGTCTCGGCATCGAACTTCGGATTGGCGCGCAAGGTCTGGGCGGCGGCCTTGACGGCCTTCTGGTCACGCGGCGTGAAGGCGCGCAGCGCGTGCTGGACGCGGTTGCCGAGCTGACCGAGAACGGTGTCGGGAATGTCGAGCGGGTTCTGGGTGACGAAATAGACGCCGACCCCCTTCGAACGGATCAGGCGGACCACCTGCTCGATCTTTTCGAGCAAGGCCGCCGGCGCTTCGTTGAACAGCAGGTGCGCTTCGTCGAAGAAGAACACCAGCTTGGGCTTGTCGAGGTCGCCGACTTCCGGCAACTGCTCGAACAGTTCGGAAAGCAGCCACAGCAGGAAGGTCGAGTAGAGACGCGGCGACCCCATCAACTTGTCGCCGGCGAGGATGTTGACCACGCCCTTGCCGTCGTCGGTCTGCATCAGGTCGGCGATGTCGAGCATCGGTTCGCCGAAGAACGCCTCGGCACCCTGCTCGCCGAGCGTCAGCAGGCCGCGCTGGATGGCGCCGATGGACGCGGCCGAGACGTTGCCGTATTCGTTGGTGAAGGTCTTGGCGTTCTCGCCGACATACTGGATCATCGCCCGCAAGTCCTTGAGATCGAGCAACAACAGGCCGTTGTCATCGGCGATCTTGAACACCAGTTGCAGCACGCCGGCCTGCGTGTCGTTGAGGTTGAGCAGGCGCGCCAGAAGTACCGGCCCCATGTCCGAAATCGTCGCGCGCACCGGGTGTCCCTGGGCGCCGAAAACGTCCCAGAAGGCCACCGGGCATTTCGCCGGCGCGAAATCCTTGACACCGAGCGTGGCCAGGCGTGCCTCCATCTTCGGCGTCAGGCTGCCGACGGACGCCAGACCCGACAGATCGCCTTTGACGTCGGCCATGAACACCGGCACACCGATCGTCGAAAAGCGCTCGGCAAGGAGTTGCAGGGTGATCGTCTTGCCGGTGCCAGTGGCGCCGGTGATCAGGCCGTGGCGATTGGCCAGCGCCGGCAACAGGGCGAGCTCTTTGTCTGCGTGTCTGGCGATGACAAGTGGTGCAACCATGATCGACTCCGGAAAGTGGTAACGGGAACGGACGAAATTGCGGGAAGTGCTAGAATGCGGGGCTCGATTATCGACCATTTGCGGGCCCATTTGTTGCCTTCGGCAAGGCCCGCACGTCACCAGCAATCACAAGAGGTCAGCATGGCAGGACATTCGAAGTGGGCCAACATCCAGCACCGCAAGGGTCGCCAGGACGAAAAGCGCAGCGCCTCCTTCTCCAAGATCGCCAAGGAGATCACGGTCTCCGCCAAGATGGGCGGCGGCGATGCGGCCTTCAATCCGCGCCTTCGCCTGGCCGTGGACAAGGCCAAGGGCGTCAACATGCCCAAGGACAAGATCGACAACGCGATCAAGAAGGGCACCGGCGAACTCGAAGGCGTCGACTACGTCGAAATCCGGTATGAAGGCTACGGCATCGGCGGCGCCGCGGTGATCGTCGATTGCCTGACCGACAACAAGACGCGTACCGTCGCCGACGTCCGCCACGCCTTCAACAAGTACGGCGGCAACCTCGGCACCGACGGCTGCGTCGCCTTTCAGTTCAAGCACTGCGGGCAATTGCTGTTCGCGCCGGGCACCGACGAAGGCGCGTTGATGGACGCGGCGATCGAAGCCGGCGCTGACGACGTGTTGACCAACGATGACGGATCGGTCGAAGTCATCACCGCGCCGAACGACTACATGGCGGTCAAGGACGCGCTCACCGCTGCCGGTTTCCAGGTCGAGTTCGGCGGCGTGACGATGAAGGCTGAAAACGAAACGCAGCTCGGCGGCGACGAGGCGCTGCGCATGCAGAAGCTGATCGACGCGCTGGAGGGCCTCGACGACGTGCAGGAGGTCTATACCAGCGTCGTCCTCGACGACTGACCCCGGGGCCGCCGGCGGCCGGCGAATGCTCCCCTACTGGCTGACCACAACTCCCGACTGGCAGGCCTGTTCGGGCCATAGCTTGTTGGCGACCATGCCGCAGGCCATCGAGCGGGCAAACACCTCGTAGCCCAGACGATTCAAGTGCAACCAGTCTTTCGGGCCGTGCAGGATGTGGCGCGCAGCCGCTGCCCGGAGATCCTGGCGGGTATCGATGAACGGCAGCCCTTGTGCGCGCGCTTCGGCGGCCACACGCGCGGCGACTTCGGTGCTGCGCGCCACCAGATCGGCCGCTGCGAAGCGTTCCTGCACGTACTGGCCCTCGCGCGGCAGGGAACTGAAGACACTGACCTGCTCAGCGCCGAGAGCGTACACCTCCATGACCGACGGGACATACACCACCACCACCTGACTGGCCGGAAAAGCCTGCTTCAGGCGGGCCAGTGATTTCGCCATGGCCAGGAAGGCGATCTCGGTTTGCTGCCGGTCGAGTCCCATCCCCGGTGCCTGCAGGCCGCCGGGAATCATCGTCGAGACGCCGTCGATGACGACCTGATTGGTGTCCTTGCCCTGGGCCGCCATTTCCTCAGCCAGTTCGACTTCCGTTTCGACATCCTTGCCGGTGAGTTCGCGCTTGATGATCCTGAACACCGCCGTCATCAGCCAGCCACGATTGATCTGCGCGGAACCGTGCGGCCCAACATTGTTCGTGCGAATCTCCTTGCTGAAGAACCTGTCCCAGGCCGCGTCGTCGTGCACCGCAGCTTCCCCGTAGGCAGGGATGAAGCTGTCGCGCACCTGCAGGAAATTGTCCGAGAGATCGTTGCCGGCATAGAAGAAAGCCAGGATGAACCTCGGCGGCTGCAGGTCGCTGTCGATGACATCGTGGATGTAGCGGTATTTCGACAGCGGTTCGCGCACCCAGCCCTTGGCACTGCTGGCACCGCTCCTGCCGAAAGTGATGACGTCGTAGCCGGTCAATTGCTGCAGGACATGCGCCGAATGAAAGGGGTCGTTGCTGCGCGGATTGATCTGCAACAGCCAGTCGCCCTTGCCATGGGCATAGGAATCGCCGGCCAGGGCGACGTAGTTTACCGGCAGACGTTCGGCCTTCGAACTCTGGGCGAGTACGGCCAGACCGGACGGGAGGGCAAAATGAAACTTCACCGGGATGCGCGTGAGCAGCGTCTTCTCGATCACCACTTCGAGCACGAGCAGGGTGGCGAGGACGCTGGCAACGACCAGGAGGACGTTGAGCAGAGCGGTTTTCTTCATGGGCAACGGTCTCGTCAAAGTAGGGGCGGTCGCGCCGGCAGGCCGGTGGCCGAAAGTGCGGGCAGGCCGACGGCCCGGCGAGCTACGTGCGGCGACGGACAGAGCTGCGCCCGGCTGGTCGCGCCGGCGTCAATCCAGATCGAACTTGCCTTCGTAGCGCTCCTTCAGCGCCGGATCCTGGTCTTCCTTGCGCAGGAAGCAGTTGCCCACCGCCAGAGCCTCGATCTCGGTGCCCATGAAGCAGCGAAAGGCGTCATCGGGCGTACAGACGATCGGCTCACCGCGCACGTTGAAACTGGTGTTGACCACCACCGGACAGCCAGTCAGCGCCTTGAAGCGGCTGATCACCGCGTGGAAGCGTGGATTGGTCTCGCGGTGTACGGTCTGGATGCGCGCCGAGTAGTCCACGTGCGTGACGGCCGGAATCGACGAGCGCGGCACGTTGAGTTTGTCGATCCCGAAAAGTCGTTGCTGCTCGGGCGTCATCGCGATGCGATGCCGTTCGAGTACGTCGGCCACCAGCAGCATGTAGGGGCTGTCCTCGTCAATGGCGAACCATTCGCCGACGTCCTCGCGCAGCACGGCGGGCGCGAACGGCCGGAACGATTCGCGGTACTTGACCTTGAGGTTGAGCAGTTTCTGCATCGTCGGCGAGCGCGCGTCACCGAGGATCGAGCGTCCGCCGAGGGCGCGCGGGCCGAACTCCATGCGCCCCTGATGCCAGCCGAGTGCCTGGCCGTCAGCCAATGCACGCGCGCAGCGCTCGACGATCTCGTCATCACCGAGCACGTCGAACTTCGCGCCGAGCACCGTCAGGCGCCGCGCACTGTCTGCCGTGTCATGGCGCGGACCGAGGTAGGAGCCCTGCATCAGATCGCCGCCACCGGCGATCTGGCGCGGCTCACGCTTGTACATGTGCGCGGCGACGAGCGCAGCGCCCAGCGAACCGCCGGCATCGCCGGCCGCCGGTTGCAGCCACAGCCGTTCGAAACTGCCCTGCCGCAGGAGTTTTCCGTTGGCAACGCAATTGAGCGCCACACCACCCGCCAGGCACAGGTTCTTCTCACCGGTCTCGCGGGCGACCGAGCGTGCAAGCTTCAGCACCACCTCCTCGGTGACGGACTGCACCGACGCCGCGAGGTCCATCTCCTTCTGTCCGAGCAAGGCGTCCGCCTGACGCGGCGGGCCGCCAAACAGTTCCGCGAAACGGCGATTGGTCATCGTCAAGCCGGTGCAGTAGTCGAAGTAGTCGAGGTTGAGACGGAAGCTGCCATCGTCCTTGACGTCGATCAGGTGTTCGAGGATCAGCGCCGCGTACTTCGGCTCGCCATACGGCGCCAGGCCCATCACCTTGTACTCCCCGGAGTTGACCTTGAAGCCGGTGTAGTAGGTGAATGCCGAATAGAGCAAGCCGAGTGAGTGCGGGAAATGAATCTCGCGGATCACTTTCAGCTCGGTCCCCGAACCGATCGCCAGCGAGGTGGTCGTCCACTCGCCGACGCCATCCATGGTCAGTACCGCCGCCCTCTCGAACGGCGACGGAAAGAACGCGCTCGCCGCATGGCTGAGGTGATGCTCGGAAAAAAGCAGGCGGGGAGTCCAGTCCACACTCGCGTCGAGCTGCGACAACTCCTTGATCAGCATGCTCTTCTGAAACAGTTTCTCCTTCAGCCACAGCGGCAGCGCGTGCCGGAACGAGGTAAACCCGCGCGGCGCAAAAGCCAGGTAAGTCTCGAGCAGACGCTCGAACTTGAGAAAGGGCTTGTCGTAGAAGGCCACGAAATCGATTTCGTGCGCACGCAGCCCGGCAAGCGCGATGCACTCGCGTGCCGCATTGAGCGGAAAAGCCGGGTCATGCTTGATCCGGGTGAAGCGCTCTTCCTGCGCAGCGGCGACGATGCGCCCGTCGACGACGACGGCCGCCGCCGCGTCATGGTAGTAGGCGGACAGGCCGAGAACACGCATGTCTAGAACAGCGTGTAGATGAACGGTGCAATGACCGACCCCTGCGCGAGGACCAGCAGCCCGCCGAGGAGAACCATGACGATGATGATCGGCAACATCCAGAACTTCTTGCGCACCTTGAGGAACTGCCACAACTCGCCCATGAATCCCATGTTGCTTCCTGTCAGAACTGGTTCGGCAGACCGTCGGGATCGGGCCCGGGCGGATCGCGGTCCTGCCAGTAGGTTGGCGACTCGGGTTCGAATCGCCGCTGCATCACGTCACGCCCGGCCAAGCGCATGCCCCAGGCAATCGGCGTGAAGATGCCAAAGAAAATGAGGCCGAGCACCAGCGGCGAAACGATGCGGTTAAGCAGTTCCGCCAGCTTCATCCAGGCGCGGTTGAACGGCGCCAACCAGTCCGGGACCGTCAGCGTGACCAGCAGGGTCAGCGCGGCGGCAGCGAAGAACCAGCCATGCCCCGCCAGGTGAGTCCACCACAGATAGCCGCCCGCCAACGCGAACACCACGGTGAACAGGAGGCCGAACGAACGATTGGTGGGAAGCGATGCAACGGGCATTGGGGCGACTGGCAGGAGGTCGAACAGCAGGGGGCGAGTATCCCTGCCGTGCCCCCTCGCTGTCAACCCAAGCGCCGATGCGCCAGGAGCAGCCGGCGTCAAGCCGGGTGAGAACGCGCTTTCGCGCTGCTCAGCCGACGCTGGCCGGCCCGCCGGCCTCTGCCGATTCCGGCGCGTCGGCGGTACTTTCGGAAGCGCCGCCCTCTGGCAGGCTCTTCGCCGCGGCATCGCGCTGCCGCTTTTCTTCCTGCTTTCTCTTCTTCTCGAGTTCCCTCTGACGTTTTTCGAACTGATAGTTGGGTTTTGCCAAGGCGTGTCCTCTCATTGCCGCGACAGCGGCTACACCGGTTGGAATTCGGGAAGGGTCGCCTCACTTCGCCAGACGGTCATGGCTCAGTGAGGCGACCGAGTGAATCAGTAGCGGCCGCCCCCTGCGCGACCGCCGCCACCGCCAGTACCGCCACGACGGCTCCCAGCGAAACCGCCACCGCCGCGACTTTCGAGGGGACGTGCTTCATTGACGGTCAGATTGCGACCAGCGACGCTAGCGCCGGCGAGTGCCGCGATGGCGGCCTGCGCCTCCTGATCGGAGCCCATCTCAACAAAACCGAAACCCTTCGAGCGGCCGGTTTCACGGTCGGTGATCACCTGCGCAGAGGCAACGGTGCCGTGGGCGGCGAACAAGGCGGTGAGTTCGCCCTGATCAACGGTATAGCTCAGGTTACCGACATAAAGCTTCTTGCCCAATTTGAGTGCTCCACTTCGTTAGGAAACAGACAGGCGCTGCGTCTCTCAGAATAACAACGCCAGGGGCCGGCGTCGAATGGTTTCTCGCCATCGTCCCTTGCGCAACGGGAATCTCCTCCTGCCGCCAGGCGGGTCCATCGGCGTCCACCCGATCGGCTTGACCCGACCCGGCAAGCGGCGGAAAGTGCTCTGCGTGCGTCATGGATTGATATAGTATAGATAATATCGCTCGAACGGTTCCGGATAGTCGCCCAGCCAGGGCGCAGGTGTCGCCGCAAGGTGGTTCGCCTGCCTGCAGCCGACTGGCGAACCGCCGATCACCGCTGAGCGGGTCATCCCGACAATGGGATCGTTCGTACCTGGAGTCCCGAGATGGTGTTCTGGCTCGTTGTCCTGCACCAGCGTGCCGCGCAGCCGCAGAACCGGCTGACGGGTCGCCAACCACCCGCAGCCAGTCGAGGTAACGATGCCCGCTGATGAATCTCTCGACGTCTTCGTCAGCTACGCTCATGCCGACAACGGCGTCGCCCTCGGCACCTCCAGCCCGGTCGGCTGGGTCACCGCTCTGGCGGCCAACCTCAATGAAGGCCCGAACGTCTTCCGCAAACGCATCTTCATCGATCACGCGCTCAAGCCGGGCGACGAGTTCGACAGCGACTTGCTGGCCAAGGTCGAGCGGAGCCGCTTGCTGCTCGTCCTGCTGTCGCAGAACTATGTCGATTCGAGCTGGTGCGGTAGGGAGATCGAACACTTTGTGCGCACCCATTCGGGCGACCCCGAGAAGCCGGCCGACGTCTTCGTGGTGGAGATTTTTCCCTTCGAGTCGCTGACTGCCGTTCCACCGATCATCCACGCGCTGCGCAAGCGGCTGATCCATGCCAAGTTCTGGTACCAGCCGGCCACTGCGGCATCGCCTGTGCTGTCGGGCTACCCGAGCCCGAAGGACAGCGGCCAGGAAGTCGCGGCTCACTACTGGAGCGTCCTCAACGAGCTGCGCATGGCCATCGACAGCCGGCTGCGCGCCCTGCGGACGACTGTACTGCCCGCATCGCCGGCAGCCGATACGCGCCGACCTGATGCCGACGGCTCAGCAAGAGCCGCTGTGGCACCGCTGGGAACCGTTCTCCTGGCGGATACCACCGACGATCTCGAACTGCAACGCGTAGCCGTCAGGCTGGCGCTGGAACCCGAAGGCATCGTCGTGCTCCCTGATGGCGACTATGTCGGCTTCACGCCCCTCGAGTTCGATACCGCACTGGCCGCAGACATCGCGCGCAGCGGACTGTTCGTGCAACTGCTCTCGCCCACCGCCGGCCGCAAGGGCAAGGGCTTTGCGGCACCGCTGCCGCAACTGCAGTTTCAACGCGCCCAGGAGGCGCGCCTGCCCATCATGCAGTGGTGCGAGCGCCTCCCCGACAAGGACCAGATTGGCGACCCGGCGCACGCCGGTCTGTTCGACACCGAGTTCCTTCGCGTCACTCACCTCGCGGCCTTCAAGGCGGAGATCATCGAACGGCTGCGCGCCGAGCGGGCCCGCCGCGAGCGCGTGGCGGCCACCGCGCAGATGCTGCCGACGGCGGCCCGCACCCACCGGAAGCTCGTCTTCCTCGACGATCTGGCGAGCCTGCCGGTCGTCAGTGGCCGCCTGCGCACGATCATCCGCGAACAGCAGTTCGACGTCCGCGGCCTGCCGCCGAGCGCGCCTCTGGGCAACGACGGGATCGACGTCAAGGAACTGTTGCGGCCGTGCCGCGCCGGTATCACCATCTACGCCGACCGCAGCAAGTACGCGACCGCCTACAACCGACTGGTCTACTTTCTCAACCAGGTAGCCGAGAACAGTCTCGAGGTCGAGCGCTGGGGCGTGTACCTCGAACAGGGCACCGTGGCCAGCGAGTTCGGTATCGAATCGGACGATGTCGTCGCCGTCGACGAAGACGGCCTCGGCGAGTTTCTGCGCGGACTGTAGGCGATGAAGCGCATCACGCTCACCCTGCCCGCCCCTTACGTCGGCCTGCGGCCCTTCACCGAGGACGAGTCGCTGCTCTTCTTCGGCCGCGAATCGCATGTACGGGATCTGCTCGCCAGTCTCGAGCGGGAACAGCGTTTTACCGCGGTGCTCGGCGCCTCCGGCACGGGCAAGTCGTCGCTGGTGCGCGCCGGCCTCATTCCGGCCCTGCACCGGGGCGCACTGCACCCGCGCGGCGGCGGCGAGGTGACGCCGCCAGTCGCCTGGAACGTCTGCATCTTCCAGCCCGGCGATGCGCCTCTCGCCAACCTCGCGCGAGCGCTCACCGAAGATCCCCGCTGGGCCGACAACGCCGACCGCGCCGCCGCCGTCTCGTCGCTCGCGGCGGTCCTCGGCACCAGCCCGCTGGCGCTCAGCGACCTGTACCGCCAGAAGGCGGAGCATTTCGTCGGTGAGTCGCTGCTGCTGGTGGTCGACCAGTTCGAGGAGATTTTCCGCTACCGCCAGAAGAACCCCGACGAAGCGGACAGCCTGATCACCCTGCTGCTGCGCTCGGCCAGGGAAGCGTTGCCGATCTACATCGTGATCACCATGCGCTCGGACTTTCTCGGCCACTGTGTTGCCTTCCATGGCTTGCCGGAGGCGATCAACAGCGGCCTCTACCTGACGCCACGCCTCGGCCCGGAGCAGATCAGGTCGGTGATCGTGTCGCCGCTCGCCCTGGTCGGCGGCAGCATCGACCCAGTACTCGCCAACCGCATGGTCAACGCACTCGGCGGTGACGACGAACTGCCGATTCTCGAACACGCGCTGTTGCGCATGTGGCAGCGCGCGCGCGCGCTGGGACGCCGCGAGATCGACGCCGGCGACTTCGAGACGATCTGCGCTCCGCGCCACGCCGATGGCGTCGCGACGGCAAGCGGTCCGCTGCTCTCGCACGCCATCGACAACCACGCCTGGGACATCTATGGCGCGCTGACTGCCGAGCAGAGCGCGGTCGCTCGCCAGTTCTTTCTGGCCCTCGTCGAGCGGCGCGAAGGGCGCGAGGTGCGCCGTCCGCAGACGATGCGTGAGCTGCAGCAGCAGGTGCCGGAGTCGCAGTACGCTGCCCTGCGCGCGGTCATCGACGCCTTCCGTGCCGAGGACGCGGGCTTCGTCCTGCCGCGCGGCAGCGGCAACATCGGCGACGACGATCTGATCGATATCAGCCACGAGAGCCTGTTTCGCCAGTGGCAACTCTTCCGCCAGTGGCTCGCCGAGGAAGACCGCGACCTCGCCGAACTGCGCGAGTGGCGGCAGCGTGCGGCCCGCCGTCAAAGCGAGGGCGGCGGCTGGCTCGACGCGAACGACTGCGAGCGGGCGCAGCGCTGGCGGGCGCGCCTGCAGGAGCGCGTGCATCCGCCGGGTTGGGCCGCGCGCTACGAAGGTGCTGGGGCCTATGCGCTGGTCGACGACTACATCCAGTCGAGCCGGGACAAGCTCAGGGAAGAGCAGGAGCACGACGCTGCCCTGCGACACCAGGCCGAGCAGGAGCGAACCGCCCGCCTCGAAGCCGAGGCGCAGTTGCAGCGGGCGGCGGCACAACGCGCCGAAGCGGAACGTCAGCGCGCCGAACGCGAGCGGCAGCAAGCTCTGGCCTTCAACGTCGTCCTGCGTCGCCGCAGTCGCGTGGCGATCGCTGTCGGACTGGTGGCCGTGACCCTGGGAGTTGTCGCCGTCTGGTCCTGGCGGCAGGCCGAACGCGCCAAGGTAGAAGCCGAAGCGATGGCCTGCGCGGCTCTTGCGGGCGAGTTGGCGACCACCGCCGAGAGTCTCGCCAGGGAGCATCCGGACCAGAGCGTCCTGGTCGCCCTGGCGGCGCGGCAGGTGGCTGCCAACGGCAAGGCCGACGCGCTCCTGCGTGCGGCCGGCTACGCCTTTCCCTACTCGACCGTGCTGCGCGGGCACGCCAACAAGGTCTGGGTCGCGCAGTTCTCCGCCGACGGAAAAACGGCCATCACCGCCAGCGAAGACCACACTGCGCGACTGTGGGATGTCGCCAGCGGCCGTGAGCTGCAGGTTCTGGTCGGCCATACGGCCCCGGTCGGGAGCGCGGCGTTTAGCCCCGATGGGCAGACGGTGATCACAGCCGCGGAAGACCGTACTGCCAGGCTGTGGGACGTCGCCAGCGGCCGCGAACTGCACGTCCTGCGTGGGCACGAAGGCCCGGTCTGGAGCGCCCAGTTCGCCGCCGATAGCAAGACGGCGCTCACCGCCGGCGACGACCGAACCGCGCGGCTGTGGGACGTGGACAGCGGCCGCGAGTTGCACGTGCTGCGCGGACATGCGGGGCCGGTCTGGAGTGCGCAGTTCTCCGCCGATGGCCAGTTCGCGCTTACCGCCAGTGACGACGGGACCGCGCGCCTGTGGAACGTCGCCAGCGCGCGCGAGTTGCAGGTTCTCCGCGGGCATCAGGGGGCGGTGTGGGCCGCTCAATTCTCCGCTGACGGCCAGCGGGCGGTCACCGCCAGTTACGACCGGACGGCGCGCCTCTGGGACGTCGCCAGCGGCCGGGAACTGCACGTTCTGCGCGGGCACGAAGGCTCGGTGCGTGCCGCGCGCTTCTCTGCTGACGGCCAGTTCATCCTCACCGCCAGCCGGGACAAGACAGCCCGGATCTGGGACGCCACCCACGGCCGCCAACTGCACGTTCTGCGCGGGCATGAGGGCCCGGTGTGGGGCGTGCAGTTGTCCGCCGACGGCGGAACGGTGCTGACGGCCAGCGGCGACAAGACGGCGCGGCTGTGGGAGATGACCAGTGGCCAGGAAGTGCGCAATCTGCGCGGGCATGAGGGCGCGGTCTGGAGTGCGCAGTTCTCGGGCGACGGCAAGACGGTCCTCACCGCCAGCGGCGACCATACCGCGCGGCTGTGGGAAGCCTCGGGCAACCGCCAACTGGGCGTCTTGCTTGGGCACGCAGGCGCGGTTTCGCTGGCGCAGTTCTCAGCCGATGGCAGGACGCTGCTCACTGCCAGCGACGACGGCAGCGCACGTCTGTGGGAGGTGGCCAGCGGCCGCGAACTACGGGTTCTGCACGGACATGAGGCGCCGGTCGTCGGTGCGCAGTTTTCCGCCGATGGTCAGCGAGTGCTGACCACCAGTCTGGACGAGACGGCGCGTCTCTGGGATGTGGTCAGCGGGCACGAGTTGCGCGTCTTGCGTGGTCACCATGGCGCGGTCCTCAGCGGGCAGTTTACGCGCGATGGAATGACGGTGCTGACCACCGGCAAGGACCAGACCGTACGGCTCTGGGAGGCAGCCAGCGGCCGTGAGCTGCGGACCCTGAAGGGGCATGAAGCCCCGGTAGTCAGCGTGCAGCTTGCGGCGGACGGGGCCACGCTGCTCACCGCCAGTTCCGACAGAACCGCACGCCTTTGGGAGATGAGCAGCGGCCGCGAGTTGCAGGTTCTGCGCGGGCATGAGGCACCCGTCATCAGCGCCGAGTTTTCCGCCGATGGCAAGCGGGTGCTCACGGCCAGCTGGGACGCCACCGCCCGCCTGTGGGACGCGACCAGCGGCGGCGCGCTGCACGTCCTGCGCGGGCATGAGGAAGCCCTGCGCAGCGCACGCTTCTCCCCCGACGGCCGCACGGTCCTCACCGCCAGCCTCGACGAGACCGCGCGCCTGTGGGAGGTGGCCAGCGGCCGCGAACTGCATGTCCTGCGCGGGCACGAGGACTCGGTCGAGAGCGCGCAGTTTTCCCCCGACGGCAAGAGCGTACTGACCGCCAGCGGCGATATGACCGCACGCCTCTGGGACGCGACCAGCGGCGGCGAGCTGCCGGTGCTGCGCGGGCATTCGGGGGGAGTGTGGAGCGCGCAGTTTTCCGCCGACGGCAAGACGGCAGTCACCACCAGCAAGGACCAGACGGTTCGCCTGTGGTATTGCGCCGAGTGTCGCCCGATCGAGGAAATTGCCAGCGAGGTGGCGAAGCGCGTGCGCCGTGGCCTGACCGACGAGGAACGGCGCCGCTTCGGGGTGCACAGCTGCCCGCGATCGGGGAGCTGATTCTGCCGCCCGCGCCCGCTCGGCGATTGCCCGTTCACGCGCCACACCTCGCCGTGACATAATTCCTGGCGCGCCCTGCGCAGTGCTCCGGGCACGCCGGTCTACGACCGCGTCAATTCCGGAAGGGAGCGATTCGTCCGGCTGCCGCAGTTCCTCCCTCGGGAGGCCGCAAGCGGACGGGTCGTCCGAAAAATCCGAAAATCCGAGAACTCGCACCAGGAGTACCGGGATGCTGATCTGGTTCGTCGTCGTCTACCTGCTCGTTTCGATCGCCATCGGCCTCTACGCGGCAACGCGCGTACACAACGCCAAGGACTTCGCGGTGGCCGGCCGCAGCCTGCCGCTGCCGGTAGTCACGGCGACCGTGTTCGCCACCTGGTTCGGCGCCGAGGCGGTTTTCGGGGTGTCGGCGACCTTCGTCAAGGACGGCCTGCGTGGTGTCGTCGCCGACCCTTTCGGCGCCAGCCTGTGCCTGATCATTGCCGGCGTCTTCTACGGCACCAGACTGTATCGGCTCAATGTCCTGACCCTCGGCGATTTCTTCCGCATGCGCTACAACCGGACCGTCGAGGTGCTCACCACGGTGTGCATCGTCGCCTCTTACCTCGGCTGGGTTTCGGCGCAGATCAAGGCGCTGGGGCTGGTCTTCAACGTCGTCACCGCCGGCGCCATCCCGACCCAGGCAGGCATGATCCTCGGGGCGCTGATCGTGCTGACCTATACCAGCTTTGGCGGCATGCTGTCGGTGGCCATCCTCGACTTCGTGCAAATGGGCGTGGTGATGGGCGGCATGCTCTACATCGGCTACCTGGTTTCGGGAATGACGGGCGGCGTCGAGGTGGTCGTCAGTCAGGCAGCGGCAGCCGGCAAGCTCGATTTCTTTCCTGCCGGCAGCGCCGCCGAATGGCTGACCTTCCTTGGCGCCTGGATCACGATGATGCTCGGCTCGGTGCCGCAGCAGGATGTCTTCCAGCGCGTGACCTCGGCGAGAAGCGCGAAAATCGCCATCGGCGCGTCGGTCCTCGGTGGCTCGCTCTACTTCTGCTTCACCTTCGTGCCGATGTTCATTGCCTACTCGGCAACGCTGATCGCACCCGAGCAGTTCAATGCCCTGATCGAAACCGATTCGCAACTCGTCCTGCCGACGCTGGTTCTCGAGCACACGCCGGTATTCGCGCAGGCGATCTTCTTCGGTGCCGTCCTCTCGGCGATCATGAGCTGCTCCTCAGCGACCTTGCTGGCGCCGTCGGTGGCCTTTTCGGAAAATATCGTCCGCGGCTTCTTCCCGGATGCCGGCGACCATGCCTTCCTGCGGATGATGCGCGTGACGCTGGTCTGTTTCACCGCCATCGTCCTCGGCTTCGCCCTCAACTCGGAAGCGTCGATCTTCAAGATGGTCGAGAATGCCTACAAGGTCACCCTCGCCGGTGCCTTCGTGCCGCTCTTTTTCGGTGCCTACTGGCGGCGCGCAACGACGCAGGGAGCACTTGCCGCCATCCTCGGCGGTCTCTCGTCGTGGCTGTTGATCGAGGCGCTCATTGCCGAGCCACTGGTGCCCCCGCAGCTGATCGGCCTGGGCGTCAGTCTGGTCGGCATGATTGCCGGCTCGCTGCTGCCACAAAAGGTCGGCCGGCCGACGCCCGGCATCGAAGCGCATGCGGCGATCCACCACCGCGCCGCCGCCCAGACTCACCACGCCGAACCCCTGCATCAACATCGTCGCAGGCCGACTGGCGAATGAGCATCGGCGCCACTCAAGGCGGCGTCATGGTCGCCGGCAGCGATAGAATGGCCGCTTTCCTTCGCTCGGCGGTCATTTGATGGAGCAATCACCACCCACTCCGACCGCCTTCACCGACCCCTCGACACCGCCGCAGCCGCTGCCGCTGCCGCTGCCCCGGCCAACGCGGCTGCCCCTCTATCTGGCCCTCGCCTACCTGGTCCTGATCTCCTACGCGAGCCTCTACCCATTCGCCAACTGGCGCGATCTCGGCCTCTCGCCGCTGGCCTTTCTCGACGCCGGCTGGCCTCGCTACTGGACCGTCTTCGACCTGTCGGTCAATGTCGCAGTCTACGTGCCGCTGGGCTTTCTGCTGGTCCTGGCGCTACGCCACCTGCCCTGGCGCTGGACACCGGCAATCGCTGCCCTGCTGATTGGCAGCCTGCTCAGCCTGGCGCTCGAATGCGTGCAGAACTGGCTGCCCTCACGCGTGCCGTCGAACGTCGATCTGGCCTGCAACACCCTGGGAACCGCGATCGGCGCCGTCGTCGGCGCCTGGAACGGCAAGCGCATCTTCCGGCGCATCGGCCAGTTCCAGCAGCAGCTGCTGGCGCCGATTCCCGACGCCGAGCTCGGGCTGGTCCTCATCGGCCTCTGGCTGATGAGCCAGCTGTCGCCGGAAACCCTGCTCTTCGGCACCGGCGACCTGCGCGGCGTGCTCGGCCTGCCGCCGGCGGTACCCTATGCGGCGCCGGCGTTCTTCGCCCTGGAAACCGGTGTCATCGCCTGCAATACCTTGGTGATTGGGCTTTTTGCCCGCACGCTGCTCGCCGAACGGACGCATCCGCATCTGATTCTGGTCGCCTTCCTGGTGCTGGCCCTGGCGATCAGGACACTCGCTGCGGCGGTACTGATCGCGCCGCACGAGGCACTCGCCTGGCTGACTCCCGGTGCCCAGCTTGGCCTGCTGATCGGTGGCGTCCTGCTCGCACTGATGTTGATGCTGCCGGCGCCGATGCGCGTGGCGCTGGCGGGTGTTGCGCTGATGGCCGGCACGGCGCTGGTCAACCTGACGCCCGCCAACCCCTACTCGGAAGCGGCACTGGCGACCTGGCGTCAAGGCCATTTCCTGAACTTCAACGGCCTGACGCGCTGGGTGGCCAGCCTGTGGCCGTTTGTCGCCCTGCCCTACCTGACGGCACTCGGACGACGTCTCTAGCAATGCTCAGCGTGTAGACGGCTGGCGACGCGTTCGCATCTGCGCGTCCCAGGCCGCCAAAGGCGGCGCGCGGCGCGCCAGGTCGGCCGCCTGCCGTCCTTCGATGCGCTCGAGGAGTACGGCGTCCGCCGCCCCGACGATATCCGGGACGACCGTCTGCAGGCGCACGACCAGATCACCTTTGTGACGCCCCTGCCTGTCGGGAAAGCCCAGTCCGGACAAGCGATACTCGAACGGGCGCCCGGGGTCGGAAGAAAGCTCGAGCAAGGCCGTGCCATTCAGGGTCGGCACCTCGACCTGACCGCCGCAGAGCAGGCGGAAGACGCTTACCGGCACCTCGCAGACGAGGTCGCGCCCGTGCAGGACGAAGAGCGAGTGCTCGGCCAGACTGATCTCGAGGTACAGGTCTCCGGCGGCCGGGGTCTCCCGGCCCGACGTCGCGCTCACCGGTGCTTGCCGGGCAAGCCGCAGGCGTTCGCCGTCGACCAGACCGGCAGGCACGGTCACCGTCAGCTTGCGGGTTTCCTGGCGGTAGCCGCTGCCCGCGCAATCGGCACAATCGGTCTCGCGCAGGTAGCCGCGCCCGGCACAGCTGGTACAGCGGCTGGTGCCGCCCCGGCCACGTGACACCCGGCCGCAGCCACTGCAGCGCGGACAGGGCACCAGGTGATCGTGCTGCAGCTTGCCGCTGCCGCAACAGCGCCGGCAGCCGACGCTGTCCACCAGTTCGATGTCCTTGCGACATCCCAGCGCCGCCTCCTCAAGGGTAAGTTCCAGCGGCAGTACGCAGTCATCGCCGACGGTTCCCGCCGGCTCTCCGGCGTCAGTCATCGTCGTCTGTGCCTGCTGCCATTCGGCCATTCGCTGCGGATCGAGGAACAACTCGTAGGCGGCATGCACCCGCCGGAACTCGGCCTCGGCGGCCACCGACGAATTACGGTCCGGATGCCACTGCATGGCCAGGCGACGATACGCCCGCTTGACTTCATCGAGCGATGCCTCGCGGCGCACGCCAAGAACGGTGAAGGGATCGTCGCAACTACTCATGGGATTGTCACTGTGAGAGCCAGCGCGGCTCGGCGCGTCAAGGGACAGGACAGAAGACAGCGAATACGACAGCAACGCAGAATTCTACGCGATCCGGCGACCGTCACTGTGTAAAAAAAGCGCCAACAGTCGCCGCGCTCGCCGGCTTGCGACTGTCGAAACGAGGTTAGAATCGAACGCCACGGCCAGCCCACCACTTGGAGGATTCCTTCGCATGAGCCATTTCCGACATCATGTCTTCTTCTGCTGCAACCAACGCGGCGAGGGCGAGACCTGCTGCAACAACGCTGGCGCGACGGCAGCGCAGATGTACGCCAAGGATCGGATCGGCGAACTGCGGCTGAAGGGCGCCGGCAAGGTGCGAATCAACAAGGCTGGCTGCATGGACCGCTGCGACAGCGGGCCGGTGCTGGTCGTCTATCCGGACGCCGTCTGGTACAGCTACGTCGACAACGAGGACATCGAGGAGATCATCCAGGAGCACCTGGTACACGGCCGCGTCGTCGAACGGCTGCGCATTTGAGCGATTACTCACCCGCTCGGCCACGCCGACGCCCGCCGGGTCGCCGCGTCCGAGCCAGCGAAAGGACTTGCAAGCGATGAGACTGCACGCGGAGCAACTGCTGATCAACGGACCTGCCGGCAAGATCGACATCACCGTCGAGAACCCCGGCGCGCCACGCGGCATCGCCCTGATCGGCCACCCGCATCCGCTCTTCGGCGGCGGTAACACCAACAAGGTCGTGCAGACGCTGGCGCGCACCTTCAATCATCTCGATTACGTGGCGCTGCGTCCGAACTTCCGGGGCATCGGCCTCACCGAGGGAACGCACGACGACGGTCGGGGCGAGACCGAAGATCTGCTGGCCGTACTTGCCGAAGCCAAGTGCCGTTATGGCAATCTGCCGATCGCGCTGGCCGGTTTCTCGTTCGGCGCCTATGTGCAGACGCGGGTCGCCGAAGCGCTCCTGGAAGCCGGACATCCAGCCCAGCGCCTGGTTCTCGTCGGCACCGCTTCGGGTTTCGTCGAGGGCGCGCGCCGCTACCACACCAAGGCCGTGCCCGGAGACACCATCGTCATCCACGGATCCGAAGACACCACCGTGCCGCTGGCCAACGTCATCGAATGGGCAAAGCCGCTGGAGTTGCCGGTGATCGTCGTTCCCGGCGCCGACCACTTCTTCCACCGTCGCCTGCATGTGATCCGCGAGATCGTCAGCCGCGCATGGCGGCACTGATCGCGAACCACGCGCTCAACCCCGCTGGCGGCGGCCCGGCACTCGAGGTCGTCGCCTTGGGCAAGTCCTACGCTGGCCAGGCGGTGGTCGCCGGCATCGACTTCGCGGTTCCCACAGGCACGTGTTTCGGGCTCCTCGGCCCGAACGGTGCCGGCAAGACGACGACGCTGCGCTGCTGCCTGGGACTGACGATCCCCGATAGCGGCACGATCCGCCTCGCCGGGCGGGCCGTTCCGGCCGACGCGGGTGCGGCACGCGCCCGCGTCGGCGTCGTTCCCCAGTTCGACAACCTCGACCCGGATTTCACTGCCCATGAGAACCTGACCGTCTATGGTCGTTACTTCGGCATCGGCGAAGCGGCGATGCGCGCCCGCATCCCCGAACTGCTCGATTTCGCCGGACTCACCGGCAAGGAACATGCGCCGATCCAGTCGCTCTCCGGCGGCATGAAGAGGCGCCTGACGCTGGCTCGCGCCCTGGTCAACGACCCGGACATCGTCTTTCTCGACGAACCGACGACCGGCCTCGACCCGCAGGCACGCCACTTGATCTGGGACCGGCTGAAGCGCCTGATCGCCCTTGGCAAGACCCTGATCCTGACGACGCACTTCATGGACGAAGCCGAGCGCCTGTGCGACCGCCTGGCGATTCTCGACCACGGCCGTCTGATCGCCGAGGGAGCGCCGCGCGAGCTGATCAGGCGCCACATCGAACCGCAGGTAGTTGAAGTCTTCGGCGAAGCCGTCGCGAACTGGGCCCAGACTCACGAGCAGCTTGGCGAGCGCATGGAGATGGCCGGCGACACGGCCTTCTTCTACTGCCGCGACGCCGCGCCACTACTCGCCGTGCTAGCCGGCGAAACGGCGCTGCGCTTCGTCCATCGCGCCGCCAGCCTCGAAGACGTTTTCCTCAAGCTCACCGGTCGCGACCTCAGGGACTGAGACATGCGCAGAAACCTCCTGGCCCTGCCCCGCCCCGGCATGCACTGGCTGCCGGTGTGGCGCCGTAACTTCCTGGTCTGGCGCAAACTCGCCATCCCCTCGATCCTGGGTAATCTCGCCGACCCACTGATCTACATGTTCGGCCTGGGCTACGGTCTCGGCGGCATGCTGCCGGCGGTGCAGGGCGTGGACTACGTGCGCTTTCTGGCTGCCGGCATCATCGTTGCCAGCACCATGAACGCGGCGACCTTCGAAGCCCTCTACTCGGCCTTCTCGCGCATGCATGTGCAGAAGACCTGGGAGGCGATCCTCAACACGCCGCTGTCGCTCGATCATGTCGTGACCGGCGAGCTGGTCTGGGCGGCGAGCAAGAGCCTGCTGGCGGGAGGAGCGATCCTGCTGGTCGTCGGCTGCCTAGGACTGGCCTCCTGGCCACTGGCCGCGTGGATCGTGCCGGTCGTTTTCCTGACCGGTCTCGCTTTTGCCGCGCTCGGCCTGATCGTCTGCGCACTGGCCCCTTCGTACGACTTCTTCATGTACTACTTCACGCTGTTCATCACGCCGATGCTGCTGGTTTCCGGCGTCTTCTTTCCGACGGAACAGTTGCCGGCGGCACTGCAAGCCGCCGCGTTCTGGCTGCCGCTGGCGCACGCCATCCAGCTCGCCCGCCCGCTGCTGCTCGGTCAGGTGCCGGACGCCATCGGCTTGCATCTGGCCGCGCTGACCATCATGGCGGGCGTCTCCTTCTGCATCGCCGTCGCCCTGACGCGAAGGCGACTACTCGCCTGATGCCTCCGGCGTGGCGTGCCTGCCCCGGCGCCACGCGCTCAACCTCGACGACGCCAGCCGGACCGCCAACGATCGCTGTGGTCGTCGCTCGCTGGCGGCAGGGAGGAGTAGAATGCGCCCCGTGACCGCCCTCCTTGTGCTGACCAACCTGCCCAACCGACCGACCGCCGAAGCGCTGGCGACGGAACTCGTCGAAGCGCGTCTGGCGGCCTGCGTCAGCATCATGGCGCCATGCCACTCGCTCTATCGCTGGCAGGGGGTGGTCGAGACCGCCGAAGAGATTCCCCTGCTGATCAAGACCACCAGCGAGCGCTATGCCGACCTCGAAGCGGCAATCCGGAGCCGCCACCCCTACGATCTCCCGGAACTGATTGCCTTGCCGATCGTCGGCGGCTTGCCCGATTATCTCGCCTGGGTCGCCAGCGAAACCCGCAGCACCGGTTGACCCGCGCCGCCTCGACTCATGACCCGCTGGCTATTCACCGTCCTCCTCCTGCTGACCACCCTGGTGCACGGCGAAGAGTTCCTCGACCCGGCAGTCGCCTTCCGGCCGACGGCGCACGCCATTGACGGGCAGAGCATCGAGGTGCGTTTCGAGATCGCCAAGGGCTACTATCTGTACCGTGACAAGTTCCGTTTCGCGGCCGAGCCGGCGACGGTGCAACTCGGCACGCCGCTGTTGCCGCCGGGCAAGGAGAAAAGCGACGAGACCTTCGGCAAGGTCGAGGTCTACTACCACTCGGTCAGCATTCGTCTGCCCGTCGAGCGCAACAGTTCGGGACCCCTGCCTTTGACGCTGAAAGTCACATCGCAGGGTTGCGCCGACGCCGGCGTCTGCTATCCGCCGCAGCAGCAAAAGCTGACGCTGCAACTCCCGGACCCGACAGAGGCGGTGGCCGCGCCCTCCAGCCCTGCCCCGGCCACGACTACCGACGAATCGGGGCGGATCGCGCAACTCTTCGGCAGCAGCGGTTTCTGGCTGCTCGTCGGCAGCTTCTTCGGTTTCGGGCTGCTCCTGTCGCTGACGCCCTGTGTCTTTCCGATGATCCCGATTCTCTCGAGCATCATCGTCGGTGCTGGCCGCGACGGTCATGGCGTCTCGCATCTGCGCGGTTTCCTGCTGTCGCTGGCCTATGTCCTGGGCATGGCCGTCACCTACGCCGCAGCCGGGGTCAGTGCGGCTCTGACCGGCACACTGCTCGCCGCAACGCTGCAGAATCCATGGGTTCTGGGCATCCTGGCGGCGGTTTTCGTGGCCCTGTCGCTGTCGATGTTCGGCTTCTACGAACTGCAACTGCCAACCTTCCTGCAGAGCCGGGTATCGGAGCAAGCCGGCCACCTGAAGGGTGGCTCGCTACCCGGCGTGGCGGCGATGGGTGCGCTCTCGGCGGTGATCGTTGGCCCCTGCGTCGCCGCGCCGCTGGCCGGGGCACTGCTCTACATCGGCCAGACCGGAGACGCGATACTCGGCGGCACGGCGCTGTTCTCGATGGCGCTCGGCATGGGCGCACCCCTGCTCGCCGTCGGCCTGTCCGCCGGCACGCTGCTGCCGCGCTCCGGCGCGTGGATGGAAGCGGTCAAGAAGGCCTTTGGCGTGATCCTGCTGGCCACCGCCGTATGGCTGGTTTCACCGGTGATTCCCGTGGTGGCGCAGATGCTGGCCTGGGGGCTGCTGCTGATTGTTCCGGCGATCTACCTGCACGCACTCGACCCGCTACCGCCACATGCCAGGGGTTGGCAGCGTTTCTGGAAGGGCATCGGCATCGTCATGCTGCTCTTCGGGGCGGCGATGCTGGTCGGCACGCTGGCGGGTTCTCGCGACCCCTTGCAGCCGCTGTCGGTGCTGCGCGGCACTGCGGCGAGCAGCGAAAACCGGCCGCTGGCGTTCACGCGCGTGCGTTCTCTGAGCGATCTCGAGAGCATGATCAGGACGGCGGGCAAACCGGTGCTGCTGGATTTCTATGCGGACTGGTGCGTGTCGTGCAAGGAAATGGAGCGATTCACCTTCGCCGATCCGCGCGTGCGGGCCAGACTGGCGGGCTGGACGCTGCTGCAGGCCGACGTCACCGCCAACTCGGATGCAGACCGATCGCTGTTGCAGCGTTTCGGCCTCTACGGTCCGCCTGGAATCATCTTCTTCGATGCCGGTGGCAACGAGATCAAGGGCGTACGCGTCGTCGGCTTCCAGAGTGCCGAAGAGTTCCTGAGCCTGCTCGCGCGCCTCGGCTAGCGTCCGCCAACGATCGCCTGGAGTTTGGCCGGCAGCGGCTGGGCAGCCGCGACAGCGAACGTCCCCGGGTCACTGCAGCGCCCCCGCCGACAGCGGCTTGCCGACAACCAGCGGGCGGGTGCCGGCGGGAAGTCTGAACTCGGCAGCCGGCGTCAGACTACGCTCACGTACAGACCCGGGCGCCATCGCCTTGCCGCGCAGCGGCGAGTTGCCGGGCAGGCGGAAATCGAGGCCGTCCGCATCGACCAGTGCCGACCGGTCGACCTGCTGATTGCCGGCGTAGCGACCGGGAGCCTGCGGCGAGAACTCGGCGTGACCGACAAGAAGATTGTTGATGGCCCAGACCTCGGTCCCTGCCGGCATCCGGTCGTTCCAGACCCGCAGGAAGCGCCCCCCCAGCCTGTCGTCGACGAGCGTGTTGTGCGCCAGATAGAGGGCATTGTCGGGCCAGCGCTGGCCTTCGGCGCCGTATGAGATGAGGTCGCGATTGTCGGTCGTTGGGCTCTGGCCGATGATGTTACCGACCACCCACGCCAGGCCCCCGTTCGGGAACTCGAGTTCATAGGAGGCGCTGCCACCGACACCGTCGACCAGCAGGTTGTACACGATCGAACTCGCGCGCGCGCGCGACTTGATCAGGTGACCGCGAAAGCCCTGCTGCAACCGGCTGCCGCTGACGCTCAGGCGAGCGATCGTGCCGACATAGAGAAGGTGATGCAAGCCGCCGGCGTGCCGCGGCGCATCGCCGAACTCGCTGTCCTCGACCTCGAGCACCGACTCGGTATTGCCGCCGGTGAGAATGCCCATTTCGTTGTCGAAGAACGCGCAACGAAGGACTTTCAGATGCCCCTTTTCGAAACGGATTCCGGCACCGTTGCCATCCGGGACGCGGACACCGCGAAACTCGATGTTCTCGATCAGCATGTCGGCGTTGCGCACCACCCACATCGCCTTGCCTTCCGCGCTGTCACCGTCGGCGATGAGCACCGGTCGCCTGCCGATTCCCCTGATCGTCAGTCGGTTTTGTGACCAGACCACGGCCTGCTGTCGGTACTCGCCAGACAGGATCTCGATGGTGTCGCCATCGCGGGCGATCCGCGCCGCTTCCTTGATGCTCCGGATCCGTTCCAGGGGACCGACGACGATCGTCGTAGCGGTGGCAGCAGTCGCGGATCCCTTCTCCGGCGCCTTGCCCAGCCCCCGCTCCCTGGACAGGGCAGAGCCTGGCGTTGCTCCTCCCGACGCTGACGGACTGTCCGGCGGCACCGTGACCGCTTCCAGCTTGCCTTGTTCGTTGCGACGAACGCTGCCCAGTTCGGTGGGTGCCGGTGGCAATCGGTCCGCCAGCACATCGGTAACCAGAAAACCCAGCGCCAGGGCTGCCACGGCAAGCGCTCCGTAGCTCATCTCATGCACTCCTTGCCTGCCGGCAGCAAGGCCGGCTACCCGCGATCCGTTTCTGACGACCACTCGATCAGACGAGCATCTTCTCACAGATCGGCGGCCGCGAAAGCTGGCTTGCGGCCAGCGGCTCGCGCCATCCGGGATGCCCTCGTCCGACCGACCGGAAAGACCAGCGCGTACCGGCGTTGCCCGCGCAGGCGACAGCGCACGCGTTAAATGGAAGTTGCTTCCAGGAAACGCCCGAACTCCTCGCGAACGGCGCAAATGGCCTCGAAACGGTAGGTTTCGCCCTTCACGCGGAGTACAATCCAGCCCTTCGAGGATTCAGATCGTCAACAGGGGTTAGTGCCATGGGCGAAGAAAACAAGCGATTCACCACCCCGGAAGCGCTCCAACAGGGCATTGCCGACGTCCACCTCAGCGAGGTTCGTTCGCTGCTCTCGCTACAGAAGCGGGTGGAAGAACTCGTGGCACCACTCGTGCGTGAGCAGGGGACGCCCAACCTCGATGAGGCCAGCGTCGAGATCCAGCACCAGTATCGCAAGGAGCTTCGGCAGAAGCTCAAGCTGATGCCGGCGAGGGAGGTTGCCTACATCATCGAGGCGCTCGATTCCAATGAGCGCCTCGTGGTGTGGGATGAGGTCAAGGAAGGCGCCGACCCGATCCTGGCACTGCTTCCCGACGAGGTTCTCGAGGAGTTGATCGATGACAGCCACTACCGCAACGAAAAGACGTCCATTACCGCCTTCGAACTCCGCGATGGCCGACTGCGTCAGATCGCGGTCACCAGCCCCGACGATCTGAAGGGCGTCAGCCCGATCTGGGTGGACCTGATTGCGCCAACGAAAAAAATCCGCGGCTGGATCGGCAGCATGTATGACGTAGAGATACCCGATCCGGGCGGCCTGACCGACCTGGAAGCGAGCGCTCGCTTCTATGTCGAAGACGACGGCGAGGTTCATCTGCACTCCGACTTCCTGCTCGACACGCGAGAGGAATCGCGCAACGTCCCGGTGGCCCTGATTCTGCACAACGAGGTCTTGTTTACGGTGCGCAGCGAGGAACTGCCGGTGTTTCGCCTGCAGCGCGCACGCGCGCGCACCCGGCCTGGCTACGTCACGGACGGCAAGGACGTTCTCCTCGACCTGTATGCAGCCGACGTGGAATACTCGGCGAATGCGCTCGAGGACGTCTATGCGGGACTGGAGAAGGTCGGCACGCAAGTGTTGCGCTCGCGTATCAGCGACAGCGAGGCGGCAGAGATCCTCGCGGCCATCGCCGAAGCCGAAGACCTCAATGGCCGCACCCGCCGCAGCGTTCTCGACACCCGGCGGGCGCTGTCCTTCCTGCTCCGCGGCAAGGTGCTGTCCGACCTGCAGCACAACGACGTGCGCGAGATCCTGCGCGACATCGAATCGCTGGACGGGCACACCGCCTTCCTGTTCAACAAGATCAACTTCCTGATGGACGCCACCGACAGCGCGATCAACATCAACCAGAACAAGGACATCAAACGCCTGACCATCCTCAGCGTCGTTTTCATGCCGATCAATGTGCTGGCCGGCATGGGCGGCATGTCCGAGTTCTCGATGATGACCCAGGGCATCCCCTGGCCGATCGCCTACTCTGGTTTTGTCGCCGCCATGGTCGCGGTCGGCGGACTTACCTATGCCGGTCTGCGGTTCTTCTCGAATCGCAAGACGCGCAGCCGGAGCCACGGCGGCGCGCTTTGACCTGCGGCGGAGGTGCCGTGAAGTCCCCCAGCAGCAGCAGGCAAACCGGAGCGCGCGTCACCAGGCCCGGAAAACGGCATCGGCAGCGGCAATGGTGCTGGCGATGTCAGCCTCGCCATGGGCTGCCGAAACGAAGCCGGCTTCGAAGGCCGACGGAGCAAAGTAGTGACCGGCATCGAGCATGCCGTGGAAAAACCGGTTGAAGGCGTCCGTGTCGCACTCCATGACCTGAGCGTAGGTCTGCGGGCACTGTGAGCGGAAATACAGCCCGAACATGCCGCCTATCGACTGCGCCGAGAATACCACCCCGTGTTTGGCAGCGGCGGCCAGCAGTCCGTCGCAGAGTTGACGGGTACGCCGCGCCAGGCTTTCGTGGAAGCCGGGCATCTGCAGCAGCTTCAGCGTCGCCAACCCGGCAGCCACCGCCACCGGATTACCGGACAGCGTCCCCGCCTGATACACCGGGCCCAGCGGCGCAATCCTGGCCATGATCTCTCGCCGGCCGCCAAAGGCGCCCACCGGCATGCCACCGCCGATCACCTTGCCGAGCGTCGTCAGATCCGGCGTGACGCCGTAGAGGCCTTGCGCGCCTTTGTCGCCGACCCGGAAACCGGTCATCACCTCATCGAAGATCAGGACTGAACCATGCCGGCTGCACAGGTCGCGCATCTCCTGGAGGAACGCGGGCCGCGGCGCGATGAGGTTCATGTTGCCGGCCACCACTTCGACGATCACGGCAGCGATCCGCGCGCCATGCTCGGCAAACGCTGCGGCGAGTCCGTCGGCATCGTTGTAATCGAGCACCAGCGTATGCCGCGCGACATCGGCGGGCACCCCCCCGGAACTCGGATTGCCGAAAGTGAGCATTCCCGAGCCGGCTTTCACGAGCAGACTGTCCGAGTGGCCGTGATAACAGCCTTCGAACTTGACCAGCAGGTCGCGCCCGGTGAATCCACGCGCCAGCCGAATGGCACTCATCGTCGCTTCGGTTCCGGAACTCACCAGGCGAACCAGTTCCAGCGACGGCAGCAAGTCGCAAAGCAACTCGGCCATCTCCACCTCACTTTCGGTGGGCGCGCCAAAGGAAAGCCCATGGGCTGCCGCATCGCAGACGGCGGCGACCACCGCCGGATGGGCGTGGCCAAGAATCAGAGGCCCCCAGGAGCCGACGTAATCGATGTAGCTCGTGCCATCTGCGTCGGTGACGCGCGCACCCGAACCGGTCACGAAGAAGCGTGGTGTCCCACCGACCGAACGAAAGGCTCGTACCGGTGAGTTGACGCCACCCGGAATGCGCTGTTGGGCGCGTTCGAAAAGCTGCTGATTGCGGGAGATCACGCGGAGGCTTCCTTGCAGAGTCGTTGATAGGCCGCGGCACGCGACGCAATGTCGGCCGCCTCGAAAAGGTCCGTGATGACTGCCAGCAGGTCGGCACCCGCGGCCAGCAGCGGCAGGGCGTTGTCCAAAGTGATGCCGCCGATGGCGCACGCCGGTACGCGCAGTTCGGCTCGGCAGCGGCGGAACAGCGAAAGTGGCGCGCGAACGGCTTGAGGCTTGGTCAAGGAGGGGTAGACGGCTCCGAAAGCAACGTAGTCCGCGCCCGCCGACACCGCTGCGTGCGCTTGCTCGAAGTCGGCATAGCACGAGGCGCCAAGCAGGCGGCCAGGACCCAGCGTCTGGCGCGCCGCCCGCAGGTCACCGTCGGTGGCTCCGAGATGCACGCCGTCGGCATTGACGGCGAGCGCCAGCGCGAGATCGTCATTGATCAGCAACAACGCATCGAACCGCTTGCAGAGACTGCGCAGAGCGCGTGCCAGTTCGCCGCGCTGCACCGCGTCCGCGTCCTTGTCGCGATACTGGACCAGGCGAGCTCCTCCCGCCAATGCCGCTCCGACCCGCGCCAACAGAGCAGACGGCGCCACGCCTCCCGGGGTGATCGCATACAGACCGCGCAAGCCGTGGCTCGCCGGCTCAGCCATCCGGAGTACCATCGTAGTGGCGCCACTGAAAAAAACGATCGGGAATGTACTGACCCATTCCCGGCCGAAAGCCGGCGGCCAGCGACTGCCACGTGTACTCCTGCGCCGCGCAGACGGATTCGTCCACCGACCATCCCCGCGCCAGATGGGCGGCCAGGGCCGAAGCCAGCGTACAACCCGAACCATGGTAGCTGCCGGGCAGCCGATCCCAGGTGTCGCTGCGCAGCAGGCCTCCCGGCTGCCCATACAGGCTGTTGACCACCCGCGCAGTATTGGCGTGCGTGCCGGTCACCAACACGTACTCGCAGCCAAGGAGCAGCAGTCGCTGCGCGCACTCGCCCAGGCTCGGGTCGCCTGCCTGATCGTCGTCATCCGCCGCCGACAATCGTCGGACCTCGAAGGTGTTCGGCGTCAGAATCGTCGTCAATGGCAGCAGCAGGTCCCGCAGGCCGGCAATCATTTCCTTGTCGGCCAGTTCGTCGCCACGTCCGGACGCCAAAACGGGGTCAAGGACCAGGGGTATGCCCGGGTAGTCGGCGAGAATCCCGGCGATCACCACAACGTTGTCGATACTGCCCAAGAGGCCGATCTTGAAGGCGGCCACCGGCATGTCCTCGAGCAGTGCCCGAGCCTGATCCTCCACCCATTCCGACTCAACCGGCATGATGCCGACGACGCCGACGGTATCCTGCACCGTGAGCGCGGTCGTCACCGAGAGCGGATGGCAGCCGATCGACGAGATGGCCATCAGGTCTGCCTGCAGTCCCGCTCCTCCCGACGGATCGCTGCCGGCGAAGGTGAGAACAAGGGGCCGGCACGGCGCGGCAAATGGGGGAGTCATAAAGGCGGAGATGAAGGCGGAGCGTGGTCAGCAAAGCACTTGGCTGGGAAAAGAATGTCTTGGCAGCGCGAGACCCCTTTAGCTAGAATCTCCGCTTTTTCCACCCGATTCTAACCGAAAATTGACACTGGCCATGAACACAGCTCGCGACCTGCCCTACCGCACCTGGATGTGCTTGACTTGCGGCTTCATTTACGACGAGGCCGCAGGCTTGCCCGACGAAGGCATCGCGCCGGGTACGCGGTGGGCGGACGTACCGATCAACTGGACCTGCCCGGAGTGTGGAGCGCGCAAGGAAGACTTTGAAATCGTCGAGATCTGAAAACAATGCGGTATAGTACTCGCCAGAAGGCGAAAGCGTCGCTTCGGTGGGACGCATAGAATAATTATCTGGAACGCTCTGGAGGAGACAATTGGCTGAAGCTGCAAACTTGCGCGGCGTAAAGGTCATGGTCATCGATGACAGCAATACGATACGGCGCAGCGCTGAGATTTTCCTTGTCCAGGCTGGCTGTCAGGTGTTGCTTGCCGAGGACGGCTTCGATGCGTTGGCGAAAATTGCCGACCACCAGCCGGCAGTTATTTTCTGCGACATCGTGATGCCGCGCCTTGACGGTTACCAGACCTGTGCCTTGATCAAGAAGAACCAGCGCTTTCGATCAACGCCAGTAATCATGCTGTCCTCGAAGGACGGCCTGTTCGACCGCGCGCGTGGTCGCATGGTCGGCTCGGATCAGTACCTGACCAAGCCTTTTACCAAGGATAGCCTGCTGCAGACGGTGGCGTCTTTTGCGCCTCCGTCCGCCTGAGAGGAGCGGACGTGGTGACGGACAGCGGAGGGAGCCAAAGGCCATGACCATCAAGAGAATTCTCGTCGTCGACGATTCGCCGACAGAACGGCATGTGATGAAGACGCTGCTGAGCAGCAACGGGTATGAGGTCATTACCGCCGAGAGTGGCGAAGAAGGAATTGCCAAGGCGAAGAGCGAGTTGCCGGACCTGATTCTGATGGACGTCGTGATGCCGGGGCTCAATGGCTACCAAGCGACCAGAACCCTGACCCGCGACGAAGCCACCCGCAACATTCCGGTCATCGTGTGCACCACGAAGGGCCAGGAAACCGACAAGATATGGGGCTTGCGGCAGGGAGCCCAGGATTATCTCGTCAAACCGGTCAACGGCCAGGAACTGCTGGCCAAGATTGCGGCGCTCTGAGCGGTAGAAAGGGCATGACCAAAAAGATCCGCCTGCACGAATTCCAGTCCTACCTGGCGTCGCGACTCGCCGGCACGGGCGACCGAAGTGCCGCAGGCCTGCTTGGCCTGCAGTCGGGCTCGGACTACTGGCTTCTCGACTTGGCGGATTCCGGCGAGATCGTTCCCCTGTCACCTCTGACAGACGTGCCTCTGACCAAGCCATGGTTCGCGGGGATCGCCAACATTCGCGGCAATCTGTATTCGGTCGTTGACCTGTCCGCCTTTCTTGGCAAGGAAGCGACGCCCCAGAACGGCAGTTCGCGCCTACTGTTGATCGGTACGCGCCATGGCAGCAACGCCGCCCTGCTGGTGACGCGCATGATCGGACTGCGCAATGCCGAGGCCCTGAATACCGAAGCGCCTGATCTGCAGGCACCGCCCTGGGCGCAGCAGACCTACAGCGACAACGAAGGCCGTCGCTGGCGCAAGCTCAAGGTGCGGGAACTGCTGGCCGACGATGCATTCATGGATATTGGCGCTTGAATCGCTTTGGCATCAAACACTCCTCGACGACCGCAAGCCAGACTGTCGAACCAGGGTAACCGGAGAAGCAAGATGAAGTTCAAACCCAAGCTGCCAGGTTTCTTGTCCCGTGCGAAGGACTCGACAGGCGAAACTCTCATGGCGCGCTCCGCCGTCGATGCGGACGAGCCGACGGGCAGGGGCCACGTTCCGCTGGTGTCGGCGATACTGGGCAAGTACCCGGTCGCCAAACAACTGCAGATCCTTGGTGGCGCTCTGCTGCTGGTCATGCTGATCATTGCCACCGTCGTCTATCGCGACAGCCGTCAGGCGACCTACGGCACCGCTTACATCGCCGCCGCCGGTGACATGCGCATGCTCTCGCAGCGCCTGGCCAAAGCGTCCACGCTGGCCCTGCTGGGCGACCCGGGAGCGTTCAAGCAACTCAAGGATTCACGTGACAGCTTCGCGACCAACCTTGAAGTACTGACCAACGGCGGCGAACTGGCCGGGACGCGAGTACCTCCTTCGCCCGATGGCGTACAGCCACAATTGCTTGCGCTGACGCAGATCTGGGACAAGACCGACAAGAGCGCCGCGCGGCTGCTGGAGATGGAAGTCAATCTTATCTCGCTCGGCAAGGATGTCGGCTCCATCAACGACAAGAATCCGCAGTTGCTGGAGCTGTCCGAACAGATCGCCGCACTCAAGCTGCAGGGCAACGCAGGTGTCCGCGAAATCGCCGCCGCCAACCAGTTGGTCATGCTGACGCAACGCATCGCCAAGAATGCCAGTGCGCTGTTGGTCGGCAATGCCATCGACCCGGAAATTGCGTTCCTGCTGGGCAAGGACACCAACACCTTTCGCGACACGCTCAAAGGTCTGACCAAAGGCAGCGATGTTCTGCGCATCGCCGCAACAACGGACCCCGACACCAGACAGAAACTCGTCGAACTTGAAACGCGGTTCGCCGAGTATCGGACGGCAGTTGGCGGGATTCTCGGCAACATGCAGCGGCTGGTGATTGCCAAGCAGGCAGGTTCGCAGATCTTCCACGACAGTGAAGAACTGCTTGAGGTGACCGACCAACTCGCTCAAGCCTATCAGACGGGTGCGCTGAAGCGTACCGCCTATGGCATTGTCCTGGTTGTGCTGATTCTTCTGGCCATCGGCCTGCTGTTCCTGCTGGCCAGAACCTACCTTGCCGAAAGCCAGCGGCAGACCGAAGAAGCCGAGCAGAGCCGGCAGGCGACCGAATCGCTCAACCGCCAGAATCAGGGCGCAATCCTGCGCTTGATGAACGAACTCGGCGACCTCGCCGACGGGGACCTTACGGTCACCGCCACTGTTTCCGAGGATATCACGGGCGCCATTGCCGACTCGATCAACTACACCATCGAAGAACTGCGCGTGCTCGTCGGCCGCATCAATGATGCCGCCAGCCGGGTGACGGTGGCTACTGGAATGGCTCAGCAAACCTCCACCGAGTTGCTTGCCGCCGCCGAACGTCAGGCCACCGAAATCAAGGCCACTGGCCAGTCGGTGCTGGCCATGGCCACGTCGATGACCAACGTCTCGGCCGATGCCAAGCAGTCGTCGACCGTCGCTCGACAGTCGCTGGCCGCCGCCGACAAGGGAGCACAGGCGGTCGAGGCCTCGATCAAGGGCATGAACAAGATCCGCGAGCAGATCCAGGAGACTTCAAAGCGCATCAAGCGGCTCGGCGAATCCTCTCAGGAGATCGGCGAGATCGTGGAGCTGATTTCGGACATCACCGAGCAGACCAACGTACTGGCTCTCAACGCCGCCATTCAGGCGGCGTCTGCCGGTGAAGCGGGACGCGGTTTCACGGTGGTCGCCGAGGAAGTGCAGCGCCTTGCCGAACGTTCCGGCGAAGCGACGAAACAGATTGGTGCGATCGTCCGGACGATTCAGACCGACACCCAGGACACCGTCTCGGCAATGGAAGAATCAACCCGCGGCGTCGTCGAAGGGGCTAGACTGTCCGACGCGGCAGGCAAGGCCCTTGCCGAAATTGGCGAGGTTTCACAAGCGCTGACGGCGCTGATCGAAAACATCGCGGCGGCGACCCGCCAACAGGCCGATTCGGCAACCAAGGCGGCCCGCAAGATGCAGGAGATCCTTCTGGTCACGGGACAGACTACCGCTGGCACGGAGAAGACCGCCACGGCAGTTGGCGAACTGGCGGGTCTGGCGACGGAGTTGAAAGGATCGGTAGCCGGCTTCAAAGTGTCCTGATCACTAGCGCCACGAGACTGGACTGGAGAGACTGTCCCCGATGAATGCCGCAACGGACTTCGATATCGGCCCGCTGACCTGGGTCAAGAGCGAGATCGATCTCGCGCTGGAGCGTGCCGACAAAGCGCTGCGACAATTTACGGCGAGTGCTGCCGACGGCACCGGTGATCTGACCCAGATCAAGTTCTGCCGCACCCATCTGCATCAGGTGCAGGGAGCTCTGACCATCGTCGGACTGGACGGTGTCACCCAGTTCAGCGAGGCCATGGAGGCCCTGCTCGAGGCCATGGAAGTGCAGCAGCGCCCAGCCGCACCGTCATCTCTGGAACTGATTCAACGAGCGATGGGCGTGCTCCGTCACTACCTGGATGATCTGCTCGCCGGCCAGCCAAACCAGCCATTGCGGCTCCTGCCGCTTTACCGGGAAGTGCAACTGGCGCGCGGCCAGGAGCGCGTCCTGCCCACCGACCTCTTCTTCCCCAACCTGCTGGTCGGGCCCGAGCGCCGCGCGGGCCCGCCGCTGCAGATCGGCCGCAACCAACGGCAGCAGGCCCTACGGCAACAACGGGCACATTTTCAGCGCGGCCTCCTGTGCTGGCTGCGTGCGCCCAAGGACTGTGCCGGCGTCCCGGAAATGCTCGAGGCCGTCAAGCGCATCGAGGCCATCCAGGAGATGCCGTCGGCGCGTGCCTTCTGGTGGGTCGCCACTGCCTTCCTGACGGCACTGTCGCAGGGCAGCCTGCCGCCGGATGCCGATGCCAGACAACTGTGTACCCGCATCGACCTGCAAATTCGTCGGCTCATCGAAGGCTCAAGCAACGTCGCCGAGCGCCTGATGCGCGATGCGCTGTATCTCGTAGGCAGCGCCGACAGCAATGATCGTGCGGTGCTGCGCGTCAAGGAGGCCTACGCGCTGGCCGCCTTGATGCCTGGCGCAGCACCGGAGACGCCGGTTGCCCTGGAGTCCGTGCGCCGCCGCTTGCGCGAAGCGATCGCTGCCACCGAAGAAAGCTGGAACAAGTTCTGCGCCGGCACGACGCAGGCTCTACCCGCATTTCGCGCCAACGCCAGCACCTTGTCGGCACTGGTCGACGAACTCAACCACACCGACTATCGTCGATTGGTACAGGCCATTGGCGAAGTGGCCAGCCTGCTCGCTCAGACACCCGCACGGCACAACGAAGCGCTGGCCATGGAAACCGCCACGGCGATTCTCCTCGCCCAGAACGCTCAGGAAAACATACAGCACCTCGACCGGAGTTTCTCGCACCAGGTTGACGTCATGGTCGATCGGCTCCGTGGCTGCATTTCCGGAACGCCTCCGCAGCCTGAGTCGGAGATCCCGTCGCTCGACGAAATGTCCCGCCTGGCGCATGAAAAGCTGCTGGTCGGGCAGGTGGCCAGGGAAATTCAGAACAATCTGGCACAAATCGAACAGGTTCTCGACGGGTTCTTTCGCGATACCGAGAAGCCCGCCGACCTGGATGGTCTGGAGACTCCGCTGCGTCAGGTCATCGGTGCCCTGACGATGATGCGGCACGATGGTGCAGCGGCAGTGCTCCGCCAGTGCACGAGCGACGTCAAAGCCTTCTCGGAACCCGACTATGTCCCACAGGAGGCTGATTTTGCCCGTGTGGCGGATCGTCTCGCGCTGGTCGGTTTCTTCGTCGACGCACTGCACCACGGCGCTACCGACTTCGAAAGCTTTGTCAGCGAAATGCAGTCCGGCAACGCCCGCCAGGCGGCCGCCGACGCACCGGCGGCGACGGTCGAGCAGGAACTGGAGCAGCAGAAGCGTGAAGCGCATGGCCTGCTGGCGGCACTCAAGGAGCAGCCCACAGACGCCGGTCTGCTCCAGGAAGTGCAGCAGAATCTCGCCGCGCTGCAAAAAGATGCCGATCTGGTCGCCGACAAGAAGCTCGGGCAGCAGACAAAGCACGTCCTCTCGGCTCTCGCAGCCGGTGGCGACGCGGGCCAGCAGATCGACGCAGCAATGGCTACGCTCAAGCCACAGACGGCGGAAGCGCCACAGCCATCGGCCGAAACCCTGCAGCTCTCGCAGGCCACGAGCGAGGAAGTCGATGCCGAACTGCTCGGCATCTTTCTTGACGAGGCCGATGAGGTACTGGCCAGCATTGATCAGAACTTCCAACTCCTGAAGACCCGTCCCCATGATGCGGATCTGCTGGCTGCGCTCCGCCGTTCAGTTCACACCCTCAAGGGTAGTGGGCGAATGGTCGGGCTGAAGGATCTGGGTGAAGCGGCGTGGTCGATTGAGCAGGTTCTCAACCTCTGGCTCCGGCAAGAACAGGAAGTCACGCCAGCAATTCTCGACCTGCTTGCCCAGACCTACCGCGTCTTCCTGGCCTGGGTCGATCACCTGAAAACGGGCCAGGGGCGCGCGCCCGATGCCAGCAGCATGATCGCTCACGCCGACTCGCTCAGACAAGGCAGCGAGGCCGCCACCGAGTTGCCGCGGACCGGCGACGCCGTCGTGGCGCCGATGGGCGCCGCCGGCGAGGAGGCAGGCGAACTGCCGTCAGACAGCGAACCAGAGTCCACCAGCGAACAGGCGCCCGTCGCCTATCAGGAAGCCAAGACACGGCGCCGCCTTGCCCTCGCTCCAGACCTGGTCGAAATCTTCAACGCCGAGGCAGGTGCTCATCTTGCCACGTTGCAGCGCGAGCTGGAGCCTCTTCAAGCCGACCCGAACGCACCCACCAAGCACGAGATGTATCGTGCCGCCCACACCCTCGCCGGTATCGCCGCGACGCTTGGCATTGCAGCGGTAAACCGACTCGCGCACGCCCTCGAACACAGCTTGGTACGCCGCAATCAGGCGGCACATCCCGACAGTCTCGAAGCGCTGGAGACGATCCGTCAGACCATCGCCGAGTTGGCCTTGATGCTCGCTGACGTGGCCAGCGAACACGAGCCCGAAGCCACGCCCGAGCTCGTCGACGCGCTCGGCACTCTTTACCCCGAACAGGTGGCCGAAGAGCTTCCCGCTGCCGGCGATTCGGACAGCGAGCAAGAGCGTTTCCCACAGGCCAGGCAGCCGTCACCGCCAGCACGCGCCGAGGCCATGCCGGGATTCGATGCCAAGGCGATCCCGATTCCGCAGTTGCAGGACGAACTTGACGAGCAACTCCTGCCGTTGTTTCTGGAGGAAGCGCTCGAACTCAACCAGGGCATTGCCACGCAGCTGCGCGCCTGGCGCAGCAACCCGGCCGACAGCGAAGTAGTCCGTCGACTGGCTCGTCTGTTCCATACGCTCAAGGGCAGTGCGCGCATGGCCGGGGCGATGAATCTCGGCGAGTTGACGCACGCCATCGAGACGCGCATGGAGGAAGCGCAGCGTGCCGGCCCGGCAGCACCGGAACTGATCGACGATGTCGACAACGTCTTCGACGTCATCGTGCAAGCCGTCGAGAGCCTGCAGCGCGGCGAATCTTCCGACGCACTCGTCGAAGTGCCTGACGACGTGGTCGCCGAAGCTGACGTCGAATCGGTGGCAAGTGCCGGCGGGTTGGCCGGCGCGGTTGAACAGGCGGCACCCGCCAGCCAGCGTGAAGCCCAGGAGGGCGAGACAGATGCCGCCACACAGCGCGCGATTCTGCGCGTCCGCGCCGACCTCATCGACCGGCTGGTAAACGAAGCTGGCGAGCTGTCGATTGCCCGCTCGCGGATCGAAGGAGAGATGCGCTCCATCAAGGGGTCCTTGCTCGACCTGACCGAGAACGTCATCCGCCTGCGCCGACAGTTGCGGGACATCGAACTGCACGCCGAGTTGCAGATGCAGTCCCGCACCGCGCTGACCGACGAGAGCCACACCGATTTCGATCCGCTGGAGTTCGACCGCTTCACGCGCTTCCAGGAACTGACGCGAATGATGGCCGAATCGGTTAACGATGTCGCGACCGCACAGCAGAGTCTGTTGAAGAATCTGGACGATGCCAACGCAGCCATCCTCGCGCAGTCGCGCCTGAACCGGGAACTGCAGCAAGAGCTGATGTCCGTTCGCATGGTCCCGTTCGCCAGCATTGCCGACCGCCTCTACCGCATCGTCCGGCAGGCAACCAAGGAGATCGGCAAGCGGGCCAACCTGGAGATCAGCGGTGCCGAACTGGAACTCGACCGAACGGTTCTCGACAAGATGCTGGCGCCATTGGAACATATCCTGCGCAACGCCGTCGCACACGGGCTGGAAAGGGCCGATGTTCGTCTGGCGAAGGGCAAGCCGGAGATCGGCGAGCTGTCGCTGACGCTGGCCCAGGAAGGCAATGAGGTCATTCTCTGTTTCTCGGATGACGGCGCCGGTCTCGACCTGGAGCGACTGCGCGAGCGTGGCCTGGCAGCCGGGCTGCTGACCCGGGAAGAGGCAGCGGACCCGACGCGGGTCGTCGACCTCATCTTTGCTCCGGGTATCTCGACGGCCAGTGAGGTCTCACGCCTGTCTGGCCGCGGCATCGGAATGGACGTCCTCAAGAGCGAAGTGGCAAGCCTGGGCGGCCGAATTGAAGTCGTTTCCAATATCGGTCAGGGAACCACTTTCCGGCTCTACCTACCACTCACCCTGGCGGTGACCAAAGCCTTGCTGGTACGCTCGGGCAAGCGCGAGTACGCCATCCCGTCGGCGATGATCGAGCAGGTACTCGACCTCAAGGAAAAGGGGCTGGCCCGGATTCGGGATGCCAAGGTTGCCAGCTGGTCGGGAAATCCCTATCCCTTCCATTACCTGCCCCACCTGCTTGGTGACTCGCAAGCGCTACCCGAAAAGCACCAGCAGTACTGGGTTCTGCTCTTGCGCAGCGGTACCGGCCGGATCGGTTTGCAGGTCGACGGCTTGCTGGGCAATCAGGAAATCGTCGTCAAGAACGTCGGCCAGCAACTCGCCCGCGTGATCGGCGTCGATGGTGCAACGGTACTCGGCAACGGCCAGGTCGTGCTGATCCTCAACCCGGTAGCCCTGGCCAGTCGCACTCGCGGCGGCGCCCCCGTGGCGCCGGTGCCGACCGTACGCGAACCGATGGCGACTGACTCGGTTACCGCCACGTTGCCGACGGTGATGATCGTCGATGACTCACTGACCGTGCGCAAGATCACCAGCCGGTTGCTGGCAAGGGAGGGTTACCAGATCATGACTGCCAAGGATGGCATCGACGCGCTCGAGCAGCTGGTCGCCTTCGTCCCCGACGTCATGCTGGTCGACATCGAAATGCCGCGCATGGACGGCTTCGAACTGACCAGGAACGTCCGCGCCGACAGGCGCCTGCAAAGAGTGCCGGTCATCATGATCACCTCGCGAACCGCCGAGAAGCACCGTCAGTACGCGTTCGAACTTGGCGTCAATCAGTACCTCGGCAAGCCCTATCAGGAGGATGAGCTGCTGCGCCTGGTAGCTCAGCACATCAGGGAACAGCGGGGGACTTGACGATCGCGTAGCGTTCGAGGGTGCGCTGTCTCGCCTGATCATGATCAACCAGCGGCGCAGGTGTCGTGCGGCCGATCAGCACGCCGCAGGCTGACTGCTCCACGGAGCTCATTCGCCACGGCGCGTGGATGAAGCGGTCCGGAACGTTGGCAAGCTCCGGCAGATAGCGGCGAATGAACTTGCCGGCGGGGTCAAAGCGCTCGGACTGTGTCACCGGGTTGAAGATGCGGAAGTAGGGTTGGGCATCGCAGCCGGTGGACGCTGCCCATTGCCAGCCGCCGTTGTTGGCGGACAGATCGTAATCGTTCAACTGCCTTGCGAAATAGCGCTCACCCAGCCGCCAGTCGATTCCCAGATCCTTGGTCAGGAACGAGGCAACCAGCATGCGCAGGCGGTTGTGCATGTAGCCGGAGCTGTTCAGCTGTCGCATCGCGGCATCGACCAATGGATAGCCGGTACGGCCGGCGCACCAGGCGCTGAATGCGTCCTCGGCCTGCGCGCCCGCTTGCCAATTGATCAAGTCATAAGCGGGCTTGAAGGCGCGCTCGACGACGTGCGGAAACCTGTCGAGAATCATGAAATAGAAATCCCGCCAGACGAGTTCGGACAACCAGGTAGCGGCGCCTTCGCCACCCTCGCGAAAGGCACCAGCGGCAATCGCCTTGGCGACCAGATCGCGAACCGAGACCGTCCCGAAGCGCAGATGAACCGAGAGGTAGGAAACCCCCTTGACGGCCGGAAAGTCGCGTTGCTGCCGGTAGCGCCCGATGCGCCCGAGAAAGTCGGCCAGCAACTGGCGTCCGCCACGCATACCCGGCACGATGCCGAGGCGCCGCAAATCCGTGCCGGAGAAGCCGATCTTGGCCAGTGGCGGCACGCCATCGGCGGCAGGGGTCGCCGCCAGCACCCCGGATCCGGCCTGATGTGGGTACCAATCATCGTCCGTCAGACGCTTCAGCCAGGCATTGCGGTAGGGTGTGAAAACGGTGTAGGGCCGTCCCGCCTGACTCAAGACCTCATCCCCGTCAAGGATCGCCTGGTCCTTGAACGACTCGAAAGCGATTCCGTCGGCCTTCAGCGCCGCGCTGACCGCCGCGTCCCTCTGCTTGGCCCCCGGTTCGTAGTCTCGATTGACGAACACCGCAGCAACGCCAAGCCCCCGAGCCAGGTCCGGAATCTCCCTGGTCGCCCAGCCATGGCGCACCAGCAACGCGCCGCCACGTGTGCGCAGTGCTGCATCAAGCTCGACCAGCGACTCGCGAATGAACTCGACCCGTCGATCGGCCTCGTGGTCCAGAGCATCGAGGATCTCCCGATCGAAGACGAAAGCACAGAAGACGCGTCGTCCGCGACGCAGAGCTTCACACAACGCCGCGTGATCGCTGTCACGTAGGTCGCGACGAAACCAGACAAGAATTGAATCCACCGTGGATTACCTTTGTGTCGGCCGTCACCGCCGATTAGAATAAGGCCATGCAAAGCATCAACCTGACCCATCATTTTCTCATTGCCATGCCGGCGATGGTGGACTCGTATTTTTCCAGGACCCTGGTCTACATTGCCGAACACAACGATCGAGGTGCGCTGGGCGTGATCGTCAACCGGCCTATCGACATGAGCCTGGGCACGCTCCTCGAGAAGATCGACGTTCCCCTCGAAGCCCAGAGCTTCGCCAATCTGCCCGTACTTTTTGGTGGCCCCGTGCAGACCGACCGCGGTTTCGTTCTCCACCGGCCGATCGGCCAATGGCAATCGACACTGCCGGTCAATGAGCAGGTCGGCCTCACCAGTTCGCGCGACATCCTGCAGTCAGTTGCGCGCCACGGACAGCCACGCGACCTGATGGTAACCCTTGGCTACGCCGGTTGGTCTGCCGGTCAACTCGAACACGAACTGGCCCAGAACGCCTGGCTGACCGTGCCGGCCGAACTGCGCATCCTGTTCGAATTGCCGTACGAGGAGCGACTCGCCTCGGCCCTCGAGCTGCTCGGAGTCAATCTGACCAACCTTGCCGATGAGGCAGGGCATGCCTGAGCCAGCCGACACGCAGACAGGTACGGTACTCGCGTTCGACTTCGGTGAGAAGCGTATCGGCGTCGCCGTTGGTGAATGGCAGTTGCGTCAGGCGCACCCGCTGACGACGATTCATGGCGAAGCCAACACCGAGCGTTTTGCGGCGATTGCTGCCTTGATCGGCGAATGGCGGCCAACCCATCTGGTCGTTGGTCGTCCGACCTCGCTTGACGGCACGCCACACGCGATGACCGCGCGCTGCCGACGCTTCGCCGACCAGTTGCGCGGTCGCTTCGGTCTCGGTGTCGACCTTGCCGAGGAGCGACTTTCTTCGTTCGATGCGCAGGAACGGCTCCGCGCCAGCGGCCTCAATGGCCGCAGCGCAAAGAAACATCTCGATGCCGTAGCCGCGCAACTGATCCTCCAGAGCTATTTCGATAGCGTGCTTAGCGAGGACCGGACACCCGTCTCCACCCACCCCGAAAACCCTGACGACGCCCATCCCGATGCCCTCAATTGACCTCCCCGACGCCGAAGCACAGTGTGCCGAACTGGCCGAGCTGATTCGTCCCCACCTCCGACCCGGCACGCTCCTGGTCGGCATCCACAGTGGCGGTGTCTGGGTTGCCCGGCGTCTGCGCGACCTGCTCGATCAGGCCAACGACATTGGCCTGATCGACGTGTCCTTCTATCGGGACGATTACGGCGAACGCGGCCTGCATGCACGCGTCAAGCCGAGTTCGATGCCGTTTGACGTCGAAGGACGGCCACTGATCCTCGTCGATGACGTGCTGTATACCGGACGCACGACACGCGCGGCGATCAACGAACTCTTCGATTATGGTCGTCCAGCCAGCATCCAACTCGCGGTTCTGGCCGATCGCGGGCGGCGGGAGCTGCCCATTTGCGCCGACTTCTGCCCCTGGCGTGTGCAGCTTGACTCTGCGCAGGAACTGATCCTCTCGGCAGACAGCGACGGCCGTCTGCGATGGAGTGTCGCCGAGAATGCGTAATCCCCAACTGAACGCCAATGGCGAATTGACCCACCTGCTGTCGATCCAGGGCTTGCCCCGTGATGTGCTGATCCACATTCTCGATACGGCGTCAAGCTTTCTCAAGGTTTCCGACCGTAACGTCAAGAAGGTGCCCCTGTTGCGCGGCAAGAGTGTGTTCAATGTGTTTTTCGAGAACTCGACCCGTACCCGCACGACCTTCGAGATCGCCGCCAAGCGGCTGTCGGCGGACGTCATCAACCTCGACGTGACGCGCTCCTCGACCGCCAAGGGCGAGACCCTGCTCGACACGGTAGACAACCTGGTGGCCATGCACGCCGACATGTTCGTCGTCAGGCACGCGGCCAGCGGAGCGCCGCACCTGATCGCCGACCACCTGCGCCGACTCGGGCGGAACGACGTGCATGTCGTCAATGCCGGCGACGGACGCCACGCGCACCCGACCCAGGGCCTGCTGGATATGTACACCATCCGCCACTACAAGAAGGATTTCGACCAGCTCGTGGTAGCGGTAGTCGGCGACATTCTCCACTCACGGGTCGCCCGCTCGGATCTGCACGCCCTGACCACGCTGGGTGCCGCCGAGGTGCGTGCGGTGGGGCCGCAGACCCTGTTGCCGACGGCCATGGAAACCATGGGCGTTCGCGTGTGCCACGATCTGCGTGCCGGGCTGCGCGACTGTGATGTAATCATCATGCTGCGGCTGCAGAACGAGCGCATGAATGGCGCCTTGCTGCCGTCCGCCCGCGAATACTTCGCTTGTTACGGGCTGACGCCGGCGATGCTGGCGCTGGCCAAGCCGGACGCCATCGTGATGCACCCCGGACCGATGAATCGCGGCGTCGAGATCGACTCCGACGTCGCCGACGGACCGCAGGCGGTGATCCTGCCGCAGGTCACCTTCGGGATCGCCGTCAGAATGGCGGTCATGGGAATTCTCGCGGGGAACTGAGCGATGCACAGCCAAAACCTACACATCCGGAACGGCCGCCTGATCGATCCGGCCGGCGGCCTCGACCAACAGATCGACCTGTTCGTTGCCGACGGCCGTATCGCGGCCATCGGCCAGCCTCCGGCGGGCTTCTCGGCGGATAGACAGATCGACGCCAGCGGCTTGATCGTCTGCCCCGGTCTGGTCGATCTCTCGGCCCGCCTGGGCGGCATCGAATCGGAACTCAAGGCCGCTGTCGCCGGCGGAGTCACGTCGCTGGCCTGCCCACCGGACACCAAACCGCCACTCGACGAAGCGGGACTCGTCGAGCGCCTCGTCCGGCGCAGCGAAACGCTTGGCCTGGCGCGGGTCTATCCGATCGGCGCGCTGACCCAGGAACTGGCCGGCCAGAAACTCGCCGAGATGAACGGCCTGGCGCGCGCCGGTTGCATCGCCTTCTCACAGGCCAAGCATCCGATCATCGATACCCAACTCCTGCTGCGCGCGATGCAGTACGCAGCCACCTTCGACTATGCGGTCCGCCTGCGCCCACAGGATCATTTTCTTGCGCGCGAGGGGGTCGCTCACGATGGCGAAGTCGCTTCAAGGTTGGGTTTGACCGGCATTCCGGTGTCTGCTGAAACCGTGGCCATCGCCACGGCCCTCCATCTGGCCGGCGAAACAGGTGTCCGCCTGCACCTTTCCCGCCTGTCTTCTGGCGCCGGCGTTGACCTGATCCGAACCGCCAGGCAGTCGGGCGTGTTGGTCACTTGCGATGTGTCGATCCATCACCTGCATCTCTCGGAAACGGACATCGGCTACTTCGACAGCAATTCGCGCTTCGACCCGCCGCTCCGCTCGGCGGCGGACCGCGAGGCCTTGCGCACCGCCGCGAGTGACGGATTGGCCGCGATTTGTTCGGACCATACTCCGCTCGACGCCGACGGCAAGCAACTGCCTTTTGCTGAGGCTCTGCCCGGGGCAAGCGGCCTCGAACTCCTACTGCCACTGACCCTGCTGTGGGCGACACAAGCGAAGCTGCCCCTGATCGGCGCACTTGCCCGCATCACCTCCGATCCGGCAAGCATCCTCGGCATCGCAGCGGGTTCGCTGAGCATTGGCAGTGCGGCGGATGTCTGCATCTTCGATGCCGACGAGGCCTGGCACGTTACACCGGAAGCGCTGCGCAGCCAGGGCAAGAACACACCGTTCCTCGGTCGTGACGTCAACGGCCGGGTGCGTATGACACTGGTCGGCGGACGCATCGTTTTCGAGGGCTGACTGGGGCGCCTGCCGGTTTACTCAGCAAGCAGGCAGAGCACCGCCTCGGCCGACGCACCGCTGATTCTCAACACCTTGCGCCGCGACGTCAGGCCGCTCTTCAGCTCGACCGCGGATCTGGACAGACCCAGCCGTTGTGCGAGGAAATCGACGAGCGCCGCGTTCGCCCGACCGTCCACCGGCGGCGCTGTGATACGCACTTTCAGCGCATCCCCATGCCGCCCGGCGATTTCGTTGGCCTTGGCACCGGGCTGAAGATGGATCGTCACGGTGATCGCACCACCGCCGTCGCGCAGCCAGTCAACCACGGCTCAGAGAAACATCAGGACGAGTTGCGCAAGAACAATGGCGATCAGCGGCGAGAGGTCGACGGAAGCAATCGGCGGCAGAAAACGCTGGATCGGCCGCAGGAAGGGGCCTGTGAGCTGTGACACCGGTTGGCTCAGCGGCGAATAGGGACTGACCCAGGAGAGAACGGCCTGCAGCAGCAGCGCACCGATCAACAGGTAGATGCTGAGGCGCAAGGTAGCGAGTACAGCCCGCCAGCCAAGGAGGGGAAGCAAGCTCGACAGCGACCACGTCTCGGCGCCGCTGCCCAGCCACACGACGACGAAGAGGAAAAGGCACTGCAGCAGATAGGCCGGCACGAGGCTCGCCAGATCGAGGCCGAGGAGCCCCGGCAGCGCCTTGCGCAGCGGCCTGACCAGCCAGTTGGTGACTTCCACCACGAAAGACCCGGCCGGATTGTTGAAGGAAACCCGGAAAGCCTGCATGTAGAAGCGCAGCAACAAGGCCAGGCTGAGAAAACCGGTCAGCACTTCGAGCAGGAACAATCCGGCCTGCGCGATCATCAATCGTCCTTGCCCAGCAGGTCACCCAACTCACGGCCACGCACATTGGCCGCCAGGACTCCGGCGATGAAACCCTCCCTGACGCCACGCTCCTCCATGGTCCGCAAGGCCGCCTCGGTGGTCCCACCCTTCGACGTGACACGCTCACGCAGGACGCCCGCCGCTTCATCGGACTGAGCGGCCAGCTTGGCCGAACCGAGAACCATTTCAATCGACAACTGGCGCGCCTGTGCCGGCGTCAGGCCAAGTTCCCGTGCCGCCTGCTGCAGGGCTTCAATGAACAGGAAGACGTACGCCGGACCACTACCGGAGATGGCGGTAACGGCGTCCATATGCACCTCGTCGGCGATCCACAGGGTGCTGCCAACCGCCTGCAGGATGCGCTCGGCACCCAGACGCTCAGCCATCGATACCGCCGGCATCGCACACAAACCGGTAATGCCGGCACCAATCAGCGCCGGCGTATTGGGCATTGCGCGCACGACCTTGCCGTAGCCACCCAGCCAACGCGAAACGTCGGCCAAACGCAGTCCGGCAGCAATGCTGATGACCAGTTGCTGCTTGAGGTGATTCAGCAGGGGGACGCAGGCCTCCCGCATCTGTTGCGGCTTGACCGATAGGAGAACGGCATCGCAGTCCAGTGCGGCCGCGCTCGGCGCCTCGTAGCAGCGAACTCCATAGACCAGACGGAGTTTGGCACGTCCCTGCGCGCCCAACTCGATAACCGCGATGTCGGCTGTCGAAAAGCCCGTCTTCACCAAGCCGCCGATCAGCGCATTGGCCATGTTGCCGCCACCAAGGAAAGTGATTCTCATGCTGTGTGTCTCTCGCCAAAAATTGCCGTACCGACGCGCACCAGCGTCGAACCTTCGGCAATTGCCGCTTCCAGGTCCTGCGACATGCCCATCGAAAGTGTATCAAGCACCAGTCCGTCGGCTCGCAGTTGCTCCGACAACTCCCGCAGACGGCGGAAAGGGCGGCGCTGTTCAACGAAGTCGTCGCTGGGCGCGGGAATAGCCATCAGACCGCGCAGACGCAGCTTTGGCAGTCTGGCGACCGCATGCGCCAAGGCTGGCGCTTCAGCCGGGGAAACCCCCCCTTTGCTGGCCTCACCGCTCACATTCACCTGCAGACAGACGGACAGCGACGGCAAGGAGAGCGGGCGTTGTGCGGACAGGCGCTCGGCGACCCGCAGTCGGTCGAGCGAATGTACCCAATCGAACGTCTCAGCGACCGGGCGCGTCTTGTTGGCTTGCAGCGTACCGATGAAATGCCATTCGAGGCCCATGGCGCGCAGTTCCGCGACCTTGTCAATGCCTTCCTGGAGATAGCTCTCGCCGAACGCCCGCTGTCCGGCGGCGGCGGCTTCACGCAAGCACTCCGCAGGCCAGGTCTTGCTCACGGCAAGCAGGAGGACGTCCGCCGGATCACGTCCCCACCGCCGTGCAGCGCAGGCGATTCGCGCGAGAACGGCTTGCAGCTTGGCGGGAAGTGTGGTCATAATCAGGCGTTGCGCAGATTCTGCATAGTATAGCACTGCGCCCTGCTCACCGCCCGAGGACCGAACCGGATGGACATCACGGAACTGCTCGCCTTCAGCGTCAAGAACAAGGCTTCCGACCTGCACCTGTCATCCGGGTTACCGCCGATGATCCGCGTGAATGGCGATGTGCGCCGCATCAACCTGCCAGCGATGGAACACAAGGACGTGCACGGCATGGTGTACGACATCATGAACGACGGCCAGCGCAAGCACTACGAAGACACGCTCGAATGCGACTTCTCGTTCGAGATTCCCAACCTCGCGCGCTTTCGCGTCAACGCCTTCGTCCAGAACCGCGGCGCTGCTGCCGTATTCCGGACCATTCCGTCAAAGGTACTGACGCTCGAAGATCTCAACTGCCCGAGGATCTTCAAGGACATCTCGGAATACCCGCGCGGGATTGTGCTGGTCACCGGACCGACGGGGTCGGGCAAGTCAACAACCCTGGCGGCAATGATCAATCACGTCAATGAGACGATGTATGGCCACATTCTGACGGTCGAGGATCCGATCGAGTTTGTGCACCAGTCGAAGAAATGCCTGATCAACCAGCGCGAGATCGGCCCCCACACCCTGTCGTTCCAGAATGCGCTGCGCTCGGCCCTGCGCGAGGACCCGGACGTCATCCTGGTTGGCGAGATGCGCGATCTGGAAACGATCCGTCTGGCGCTCTCCGGTGCCGAGACCGGCCACCTAGTCTTCGCCACCCTGCACACTTCCAGCGCTGCGAAGACGATCGACCGGATCATCGACGTGTTTCCTGCTGCCGAGAAGGAGATGGTCCGATCGATGTTGTCCGAGTCGATTCGCGCCGTGATCTCGCAAACGCTGCTCAAGACCAAGGACGGTCAGGGGCGAATCGCGGCGCACGAAATCCTCATCGGCACGCCAGCGATCCGCAACCTGATCCGCGAAAACAAGATCGCCCAGATGTATTCCACCCTGCAGACTGGCCAGCAGTATGGCATGCAGACCCTCGACCACAACCTGCTCGAGCTCGTCAAGCGAAATCTCGTTGCGGCAAGCGAGGCTCGCAGCAAGGCGGCCAACAAGGACGTCTTCCCCGGCGCTTAGGGCCCGTCTGGCGGGCAGAAAGAAAGCATGGAACACGATCAAGCACTCAAGTTCATGCACGAGTTGCTGCGTCTGATGACGCAGAAGAATGGGTCGGACCTCTTCATCACGGCCCATTTTCCACCGGCCATCAAGATTGACGGCAAGGTGATGCCGGTGTCCAACCAACCGCTCCTCCCCCAGCACTCCGCGGAACTGGCGCGCTCGATCATGAACGACCGTCAGGCCGCCGAGTTCGAAGAAAAGAGGGAATGCAACTTTGCCATCTCGCCTACCGGGATTGGCCGTTTTCGCGTCAATGCATTGGTACAGCAGGGGCGCGTCGCGGTGGTCTGCCGGACGATCAACCTGGTGGTACCGACCCTTGACGAACTCGAATTGCCACCGGTACTCAAGGACATTTCGCTTGCCGCGCGCGGTCTGGTGATTTTTGTCGGCGGCACGGGCACCGGCAAGACCACGTCTTTGGCCGCACTCGTCGATCACCGCAACCGTAACAGCCACGGTCATATCATCACGATCGAGGATCCCATCGAGTTCGTTCACGAGCACAAGAAGTGCATCGTCACTCAGCGCGAGGTCGGCGTGGACACCGACTCCTGGGAGACAGCACTGAAGAATACGCTACGTCAGGCGCCGAACGTGATCATGATGGGAGAGATTCGTGATCGCCAGACCATGGACTACGCCATCGCCTTCGCCGAAACCGGACACTTGTGCCTGGCCACGCTGCACGCCAACAACACCAACCAGGCCATCGACCGGGTCATCAACTTCTTCCCCGAGGAACGGCGCCATCAGTTGCTGATGGATCTTTCTCTCAACCTGCGTGCGTTCGTCTCCCAGCGCCTGCTGCCGAAGAAGGATGGCAAGGGAAGGGTGCCGGCGATTGAGGTCATGCTCAATTCACCACTCGTTTCCGACCTCGTTTTCAAGGGTCAGGTGCATGAGATCAAGGAAGTGATGAAGCGATCGCGCGAACTGGGTATGCAGACTTTCGACCAGGCGCTGTTCGATCTCTACGAGGGCGGGCAGATCAGGTACGAGGATGCCCTGCGCAACGCCGACTCGCTGAATGACCTGCGCCTGCAGATCAAGCTGCATGGCAAGGAATCGAAAGACCGGGATCTCAGCGCCGGCATCGGTCATCTGGATATCGTCCAGTAGCCCGACAAGCTGCCGTGCGGCACTCGCACGGCATGCTTGATTTGCACGCGAGGCCACCTGGCGAACCGCCTTGTCCCGGGCCGCGACTCAGCCCATCGGCTCCGGATGCTGCTTCGCCACTCGCGCCTGCTCGGTGGCTCGATTCGTCCCGGCCACCATCCTGAACTCGTACAGGCGACATTCCAGCGCACCGTTGAAAAGCGGCGTCCGCTTGCTGGGTGTCAAGCGGACCAGCTTCGGCAATCGCGTGTCGGCGCTCAGCAGGTAGCAGTTCCAGCCGGCAAACCGGCGTTTCAGCGCACTGCCCAGCAGCGGATAGAATGCCGCCAGTTCATCATCGCTGGACACCCGCTCGCCGTAGGGCGGGTTACTGACCATGATGCCGCCCGGGGCAGGCGCGTCGATCGCCAGCAGGTCACCCGAACTCAGGGTAACCACCGGCAACAGATCGGCGCGATCGAGATTGGCCAGCGTGGCGCGCACGGCAACCGGTGAGATGTCGCTGCCGAAAATGCCTGTATTCCTTGCCGGCTTCTCCGCGGAGCGAGCGGCATCGACCAGTTGGTTCCAGAGCACGGCGTCGAAATGGCGTAGCCGCTGAAACGCAAAGTCGCGTCTGGCGCCCGGCGCGATGCCCAGTGCGATCTGAGCAGCTTCGGCCAGAAAGGTGCCACTGCCGCACATTGGGTCAAACAGCGGCACATCAGGTTGCCAACCGCTGAGGCGAAGGATGCCGGCGGCCAGGTTTTCCTTCAGCGGCGCGTCTACGGTCTTCTGGCGAAAACCGCGCTGGTACAGTGGCGCGCCCGATGTGTCGAGATAGAGCGTGCACTCGTCGCTGCTGACGAAGCCTTGTACGCGCACCTCCGGCTCACGCCTGTCGACCATGGGGCGCTTACCCGACTCCCGGCGAAAGCGGTCGCAGATGGCATCCTTGATGCGCAGGGTGACGAAGTCGATGCTCTTCAGCGGACTCTTCAATGCATTGACGTCAACGCGAATGGTCTGCTCGGGGAAAAACCATCGCGGCCATGGCGTTGCCAGCGCCAGATGGTAAATGTCGTCCTCCTTGCGATACGAGGCATGCGCCACGCGCCACAGGATACGCGTGGCAATCCGCGAATGTAGACTGGCGAAGTAGCAAACCGGCCACTCGCCCAGGAAATGCACGCCACCCGGTATCTGTTTCAGATCGGCAGCGCCTGCCGCGATGAGATCTTCCACCAGCACAGATTCAAGACCGCGCGGGCAGCTTGCAAAAAACGTTTCCACGATTGACTCCCGGTCGGTGGTCTAGAACGGCTTGACGACGGCGAGGTAAGTAACCGCCAGCAGCACGAGCACCGGCATTTCGTTGAACCAGCGGAACCAGACGTGGCCATGCACATTCCGACCGGTCTGAAAATCGCGCAGGAGGCGACCACAATAGGCGTGATAGCCAAGCAGCCCGACGACCAGAACCGTCTTGGCGTGCAGCCAGCCGCCCGAGAAACCAAAGCCGAACCACAGCCACAAGCCGAAAAGAACCGCCAGAATGCCGATCGGGGTGATGAACCGATAGAGCTTGCCAGCCATCAACAGCAAGCGCTGACGCTCGGCAACGCTGTCGGCCTCGACCATCGCCAAATTGACGAAAATACGCGGCAGATAAAAAAGGCCGGCAAACCAACTGACCACCAGCCACAGATGCAGCACCTTGACAATCAACACGAACTCTTCCTTTCAGCCCACGCCGCAGCGACGCCATCCTCGACGCGGGGATAGTTCAGCTTCGCCCGCAGTTCCGTCTTGACGCGCTGGTTGAGCAGTCGCCGCGATTCACCCATGAATGACAGTTGCAGCGCCGACAACCGCTCCTGCGCCTGATGACGCGACAGACGCGGCACCCTGGGCAGCCCGAAGCGATCGGCAACGAGATCGAAATAATCGCCCATCTTGATCTGCGAATCGTCGGTCGCGTTGTACGTTCGGTTGCTGCGCCCGTAGCGCAACGCCGCGCAGGTCAACATCGCCAGATCCTCGGCGTGGATATGATTGGTATAGACGTCGTCCTCATTCCGCAACGCTGGGGATGCCCTCTGCAAGCGTTCGATGGGCAGGCGATCGGCAGCATAGATTCCGGGAACGCGCAGGATGCTGACGACGACGCCACGCCGCCCCAAAGCGCGCAACTGGTACTCGGCATCGAGCCGCCGGCGAGCCCGGGCAGTGCCCGGCTGCGGAGCACGGGTCTCGTCAATACAGGCGCCTGCGCAGTCACCGTAGACACCGCTGGTACTGATGTAGACGATTCGCTGTGGTAGACTCCGGCCGCGGGACAGCGCGGCGAGCAGGCGGCGTGTGCGGGGATCGCGTTGCTCACCGGCCGCGCGCCCTTGGTCAGCCGCTGGTGGCGGGGCCAGATGCAGGATGACGTCGGCCAGACCTGCGATACGCCGCAGGCTTGCGGGCTGATCAAGATCGGCAAGGACAGGGCGGGCGCCCAGATCGCGCCAGAAGAGACGCTGCGCAGGGTCGCGGACGAGCGCGAAAACGCGGTAGTGGCCCAGCAGGCGAGGCAGGATGCGGCGCGCGATGTCACCGCAACCGACGATCAAGAGTTTTTGCACTGCGCAATTTTACCGGATTCGGACATCAGCGGAGAGGCGATGAGTTTTCAGGTCAGCATCCAGCCGAGCCGGCACAGTTTTCAGGCCGAGCCTGACGAGACGATTCTTGAGGCAGCACTGCGTCAGGGACTCAGCCTTCCTTACGGTTGTCGCGATGGCGTTTGCGGCAGCTGTCGCGGCAAAGTGTTGACCGGAGAGTTCGAGCACGGCAAGGCACAACTCGAGGTTCTCAGCGATGCCGACCGCCGGGCCGGCTTTGCACTCTTCTGCTGCGCGCAAGCCAGGAGCGACCTGTGCATCGAAAGCCGCGAAGCCCGCTCGCTCGCGGACATTCCGGTGAGGACACTGCCGGCGCGTGTGCACAAGCTGACACGCGCGGCGCCTGACGTCATGATCGTCGAACTCAAGCTGCCCGCCAATGAGCGCTTACGGTTTCTCGCCGGCCAGTACGTTGACATTCTGCTCAAGGAGGGCAGGCGACGCGCTTTCTCGCTGGCCAATGCACCACACGACGATGCCGTCCTGCAGTTGCACGTTCGCCATGTGCCGGGAGGGCAGTTCACCGGTCACGTGTTCAACACCATGAAGGAGCGCGACATCGTGCGTTTGCGCGGGCCGCAGGGCAGCTTCTTTCAGCGCGAGGACTCCACCAAACCGATGTTGCTCGTTGCCGGTGGAACCGGCTTTGCGCCGATCAAGGCGATCGTCGAACACGCCATCGCGGAAGAAAGCCAGCGGCCGATGCACGTCTATTGGGGAGGACGTGGCCGCGCCGACCTCTACCTGCTAAAACTTGCCCAACAATGGCCATTGCTGCATGCCAACATCCGTTTCACCCCGGTGCTGTCCGACTTGCCGACAGAGGCCCAATGGGACGGCAGAACAGGTCTCGTGCATCACGTCGCGTTGGCAGACCATACCGATCTCTCCGACTATCAGGCGTATGTCTGTGGATCACCGGCAATGGTAGCCGCCGCCAGGCAGGATTTCCTGGCACGTTGCGATCTTCCGGCAGACGAGTTCTTTGCCGATTCGTTCGACTTTGCTGCCGATACGCTCGATGCAATCGATGCCCCAACCCACCTGAACACAAGGCTTGACCCGCATGAATGAAGTTTTCATGTCCCGCCAGCCTCTGGTCAATCGCCAGAGCAAAATCATCGCCACGCGCCTGACGCTGCATCTTGGGGATCAGGCAAGCATCGTCGATGCGGTGAGCACGCTGAGCGCACTGGCCAACGTCTGGCCGCAGAGCGAAAAACCGGTGTTCATCAGTTGTGGCCGGACCGGTTGTGAGGCGGGCATCCTCGACTGGTCGGCACCTGACAACGCGACGATAGAACTGCCGGCGACGACGCTGGTCGGCCAGGCCGGGCCCGACGTGATTGCCGCTCTGCAAACCTTCCAACCGACCATCTGCCTGCACTTTGATCCGCAGGCGGCACAGGCTCTGTCCGCCGGCGTACAGTTCCGCTTCATCGGTTTCGACGCGCAGCAGTTCCAACTCGGTCAACTCAAGCTGCTGACCGCCCGGACGCGAACGTACGGCATCGGTATCGCTTTCAATGTCGAAACCAGCGAGCAGTTCCGAGCCTGCCTGGAAGCTGGTATCACAGCGGCAGCGGGATGGTTCTTCACGTCACCGACAGGCGCGCCGGCGAAAGCCCTCAGTCCCGGGCAGGCAAACATCGTGCGGGTGCTCAATCTGGTGCGCCAGAATGCTGACATCCGGGAAATCGAGGCGGCACTCAAGCTCGATGTCGCCATTTCCTACAAGTTGCTACGCTACATCAATGCCGCCGGCTTTGGGCTCTCCTGCGAGATCCAGTCTTTCCGGCACGCCGTCAATATGCTCGGCTACGAAAAGCTCAATCGCTGGTTGTCACTGCTGCTGGGAACGGCCAGCAAGGACCCGATGGCCCCGGCCCTGATGCACACCGCCTTGCTAAGAGCGCGATTGATGGAATTGCTGGCGAGCGGGCTGGTTGACAAGTCGGAGTACGACAACCTGTTCATCACCGGCGCCTTTTCCCTGCTCGACGTGCTGCTTGGCGTCGGTATGGAGCAGGCGCTCGAGGCGATGCGCCTACCGGAACCGATCTGCGATGCTTTGCTGAGTAACGGGGGTCGCTATCAGCCCTTCCTCGACCTGGCAGTGGCCAGCGAGGCCGACGATGGTGAGGCAATTGCCGACCAGGCCGCCATGCTCGGCCTGACCTCCGATCAATTCAACCGTGCCCAACTACAAGCCCTCACTTTCGCCGACGCGATGGAGCTCTAGGATCAACGGCTATTCCCCGAGATAGGCGGCGCGGACCTTGGGGTCGGCAAGCAGCCTCTTCGACTCGTCGGTAACGGTGATCTCGCCACTCTCCATGACGTAGCCACGCTGACTTACCTCGAGTGCCAGCTTGGCATTCTGCTCGACCAGGAGAATGGTCATCCCGTCCTTCGCCACCGCACAGATCACTTCGAAAATCTTTTGCACCATGATCGGCGCCAGACCCATCGACGGCTCGTCGAGCAGCATCAGCCGCGGTTTGCTCATCAGTGCGCGGCCGATCGCCAGCATCTGCTGCTCGCCCCCGGAGAGGGTACCCGCCAACTGCTGGGCGCGTTCCTTGAGGCGAGGGAAGTGCGAGAGAACCTGCTCGAGATCACGCTCGATCGCCACCTTGTCGTTGCGGGCGTAGGCACCCATGCGCAGGTTCTCGACAGTCGTCATGCGCGGAAACACACCCCTGCCCTCGGGGACCAGCGCGATCCCTTCGCCAACCAGCTGGTGCGGCGGCAGCGCCACAAGCTCCTTACCACGGTAGCGGACGCTGCCACCGGCCGGGTCGAGAAGCCGAGCGAGAGCCCGTAGCGTACTGCTCTTGCCCGCACCGTTGGCACCGATCAGCGCCACCATCTCGCCTTCATTGACGTGGAAGGTGATCCCGCGAACGGCCTGGATACCACCATAGGAGACGCGCAGTCCGTTAACTTCGAGCATGATTCATCCGTTCCCTTCAGGCCACCGAGCCACCGAGGTAAGCCTCGACAACCCGCGGGTCCCTCTGTACGACCGACGGCACGTCTTCGCAGATCTTCTCCCCGTAGTCGAGCACAGCAACGCGTCCACACAGCCCCATGACCAGCTTGACGTCGTGCTCGATCAGCAAGACCGTTACGCCATCGCGGCAGATACCCTCGACGAGAAGGCGCAGGGCCTCGGTTTCCGTACCGTTCATGCCGGCCGCCGGTTCGTCGAGCGCCAACAGCTTCGGCTCGGTAGCCAAGGCACGGGCGATCTCGAGGCGCCGCTGGTCGCCATAGGAAAGATGTTTCGCATAGTCGTGCGCCCGCTCGTGGATGCCGACATAGTGCAGGAGTTCCTCGGCGCGACGGCCAATCGCCGCCTCCTCGGCACGCGTCGCCGAATTGCGGGTGATCGCCCCGAGCACGCCGGCATGCGTGCGCAGATGTCGCCCCACCATCACGTTCTCGATCGCCGTCATGTTGCCGAACAGGCGAATGTTCTGGAACGTCCGCGCAATCCCGACTTCAGCCGCCTTGTGCGGCGCATCGGCGGCCAGCCTGGCACCGTCGAAAACGAAGTGTCCACCTTCGTTCCGGTAAAGACCGGTGAGGCAGTTGAAGAAGGTCGTCTTGCCGGCACCGTTGGGCCCGATCAGTCCGTAGATCTCGCCGCGCCGAATGGTCAACGAGACGTCATGCAAGGCCTTCACGCCGCCGAAATGCTTGGCGACCGCATGCGCTTCGAGAAGAATCTGGTGTTCGCTCATGATCAGTCCGCGCTCTCGGCCAGTTCGCGGCGGCGCTGCGACGATGGCCACAGGCCCGCCGGCCGGAAGCGCATGACGAGCACCAGCGCCAGGCCGAAAACGAGCATCCGCAGACTCTCCGGATCGATGATCATGCGCCCGAAGATCGCCCGCTGCAGAGGCTCGATGCCGTAGCGCAAGGCCTCGGGTAGACCTGTCAGCAGGACAGCACCAAGGATCACCCCCGGGATGTGTCCCATGCCACCGAGGACGACCATCGCCAGGATGGTGATCGATTCCATCAGAGAGAAGCTCTCCGGACTGACGAAGCCCTGCATGGCTGAAAAAACGCCGCCGGCAACGCCACCAAAGGAAGCGCCCATGGCAAAAGCCAGCAGCTTGATGTTGCGGGTATTGATTCCACAGGCCTTGGCCGCGACCTCGTCCTCACGAATGGCCTGCCAGGCCCGACCAATTCGCGAATCCTGCAGGCGCACGTTGATCATGATGATCATGATCGCCAGGGTGACCAGCAGAAAATAGTACTTCTGCGGCCCGGAAACCGTCACGCCCAGGATGGTACTGGTATCGGCAAACGAAAAGCCGCCGATACGGATCGGATCGATCAGGGTAATCCCCTGCGCCCCGTTGGTGACGTTGATCGGCGCGTTGAGGTTGTTCATGAAGATGCGGATGATCTCGCCAAAGCCGAGGGTCACGATCGCCAGGTAGTCGCCCCGCAGCTTGAGCGTCGGCGCACCGAGCAGGACGCCGAAGATGCACGCCAGACCGGCACCGACGGGCAGAATGACCCAGAACGGCAGGTGAATGCCAAAATGAGGCGACGCCAGCAAGGCATAGGCATAGGCACCGACGGCGTAGAAGGCGACATAGCCGAGATCCAGCAAACCCGCGTAGCCGACGACGATGTTGAGGCCCAGCGCCAGAAAGACGTACAGGATGGCAAAGTTGGCGATGCGCACCCATGCCTGGCCCCCCAGGGCCGCCACGAAAGGTACGGCCAGAAGCACAACGCCGATCAGCACCAGACCCAGCCAGTGCTGTTGCCAAGGGATGGATTTCCTGACGCGGCCGTTCATGCGCGATCTCCCGTGCGCTCACCAAAAAGACCCGAGGGACGAAACATCAGCACGATGATCAGGACGATGAAGGCGAAGATGTCCTGGTAGTGGCTGCCCAGGAAATCTCCCGTCAGATCGCCGATGTAGCCGGCTCCAAGCGCCTCGATCACGCCCAGCAGGAGGCCACCGGCCATGGCTCCCGCAAGATTGCCGATGCCGCCGAGAACGGCCGCCGTAAAGGCCTTGAGGCCGAGCATGAAACCCATTTGGTAGTGCGCTATCTCGTAGTACGAACCGACCATGCAGCCGGCCACCGCGCCCAGCGCGGAACCGATGATAAAGGCCATGGCGATGACGCGATTGATATCGACGCCCATCAGCGAGGCAACGTGCGGGTTCTGCGCGGTTGCCCGCATGGCCATGCCGATGCGCGTCCGGTGCACCAGATAAATGAGGCCCAGCATCATCAGCGCCGCGAGCGAGACGATCGCGACCTGCACATTGGTAAAGCTGGCCCCGCCAAGCTCATAGATCTTCTTGTCGATCATCGGCGGAAAAGTGATGTAATTCCGGCCCCAGATGATCATCGCCACGTTCTGCAACACGATGGACATACCGATCGCGGTGATCAGCGGCGTCAGTCTCGGCGCATGCCGCAAGGGACGATAGGCCACGCGCTCGAGGGCCCAACCGAGAATCATGCAGACCACCACCGACACCAGCAGGCCGACCCCGAGAACCAGCAGTGGTGACATGCCGGAACCGGCAAGAGAAACGATGACCGTAAAGGCCACCATCGTCCCGATCATCACCACTTCACCGTGGGCAAAGTTGATCAGGCCGATGATCCCGTACACCATTGTGTAGCCAAGCGCGACGAGCGCGTACACGGCGCCCAGGGTGAGGCCGTTGATCAGCTGCTGTAGGAGAGTGTCCATGGTCAGGCTTTCCGCAACAAGGTGCTGGTGGCGAACCAAAGGTTCCGACTCATGGCACCAGGGATATGGCCGTGCGGACGCGAGGCCCGGTTCATGCTGAGCGGATGCAGGATGAACGAGGGGATGGCAGTCGAACTGCCATCCCCTCGCAACCTTCCATACCTTACTTCTTGGCTTCGGGAGCAGGAGCAGCCGCAGGAGCCGCAGGGGCCGGCGCAGGTGCAGGTGCAGCCGCCGCTGACGCACCGCCTTCGGTCTTCAGGGTCACCAGCTTGCCGTCCTTGACCTCGAAAACCGTGATCGCGCCGTTCTTGATATCGCCATTGGCGTCGAACTCGATCTTGCCGGTGACCCCATCATAGGAGGTCTTGCCAACTTCCGGCAGATACTTGGCCGGGTCGGCCGAGTTGGCGCGCTTCATGGAGTCGACCAGGACCATCACAGCGTCATAGCTGTACGGCGAGTAGATCTGGATCTGGCCGTACTTCTTGGTGAAGTCCTCGACGAACTTCTGACCGTTCGGCAGCTTGTCGGGCGGCAGGCCGGCTTGCGTACAGATCACCCCTTCCGACGCCGCACCGGCGAGCTTGATCAGCTCGGGTGTGCAGCCTCCGTCACCCGTCGAGAACTTGGCCTTGATGCCCAATTCCTTCATTTGCTTGAGCATCGGACCACCGACGGCATCCATTCCACCCAGGAAGACGAGGTCCGGGTTCTTGGCCTTGATCTTGGTGAGAATCGCCTTGAAGTCGGTAGCCTTGTCGTTGGTGAACTCGCGTGCGACGATTGTCGCACCGGCGGCCTTGGCCGCTTTCTCGACCTCATCCGCCAGCCCCTGACCATAGGCCGTACGATCGTCGATGATGGCGATCTTCTTGGTGCCCAAGTCCTTGACCGCGTAGGTGCCGACCACAGAGCCCTGCTGAATGTCGTTCGCCATCACCCGGAACGTGGTCTTGAAGCCTTGCTGGGTGTACTTCGGGTTGGTTGCCGAAGGCGAAATCTGCGGCAGGCCGGCCTGGCTGTAGATCGCCGAAGCGGGAATGGTGGTGCCCGAATTCAGGTGGCCGACGACACCGGCAACCTTGGCGTCGACGATCTTCTGGGCGACGACCGTCCCGGTCTTCGGGTCGGCCTGATCATCTTCACCGAGCAGTTCGAACTTGACGACCTTCCCGTCGATTTCGATCTTCTTGGCGTTGGCATCGTCGACCGCCAGGCGCGCGCCGTTCTCGTTGTCCTTGCCGAGGTGGGCGATCGTTCCGGTGAGCGGTGCAACGTGGCCAATCTTGACCACCATCTCCGGCTTCGGCGCCGGCGCAGGTGCCGCCGCGGCGGGGGCCGGAGCAGGTGCCGCAGCCTTGGGTTCTTCCTTCTTGCCGCAGCCAATCACGGCCACAGATGCGGCCAGAACGACAAGAACACCCGGTACACGTAAATGGTTCATATGTTCAATCTCCGATATTGTGTTTATGTTGGGGTGGCGAACGGCGGATTGTCCAAGCACATCAGGAGCTTGTCAACCGGCATATGATCACTTGGCATGCATCATTGGTTGCCGCGGCCCACCCTGAAACAGAAGACCGGCGCTTGGCCGGTCTTCTTTTCGTCACGCGATCACTTCAAGCTGAGAATCCAGCCGACCAGCTTCTTGGCCTCTTCGGGTGTCACCGAGGCATTTGGTGGCATCGGTACCGGACCCCAGACACCCTTGCCACCCTTGATGACCTTCTCGGCCAACATGGCTTCATCCTTGGCGGTGTATTTCTTGGCAACCTCCTGATACGCCGGACCGACGACCTTCTTGTCCACGGCGTGACAAGCCAGACAACCCTTGGACTTGGCCAGCGCCGATTCGTCAGCAGCCGAGACAGCTCCAGCGGACATAATGCCGGCAGCAGCCAGCAGGCTCACGTAGATTGCTTTCATGCTCTTAACTCCGTTCAGGTAGGTGGTTTGAAACGCCACGATATTATTTCAGTTTCGCCGCCTTGGAAAGCGTCTTGTCCGCCTGGCTGGTGGCAGCACACGTGACCTCTCGCTGAACGCCACCAGAACGAGGCGCGTTGACAGCGCCACCTCTGGTCAGCGTCTGTGCAGCTGATCGAGATCGCGGACCGCGCCAGTGGCCGCCGAAGTCGCCATCAGGGCATAAGCCTGCAATGCCCGCGAAACCAGCCGCCGGCGCTCGACCGCCGGCCGCCAGGCGGCCTCGCCCGTGGACTCCATCGCGGCGCGGCGCCTGGCCATTTCCGAATCGGCAATCGCCAGATGGATGATGCGACGCGGGATGTCGATCTCGATCACGTCCCCTTCCTCGATCAGCCCGATCGCCCCGCCTTCCGCCGCCTCCGGCGAAGCGTGCCCGATCGACAACCCCGACGTACCGCCCGAAAAGCGGCCGTCGGTGAGCAGCGCGCAGACCTTTCCCAAACCCTTCGATTTCAGGTAGGACGTCGGGTAAAGCATTTCCTGCATGCCGGGTCCGCCCTTCGGACCTTCATAGCGAATGACGACCACCTCTCCCGCCTTGACCTGATCACCGAGAATCGCCTGCACGGCATCATCCTGACTCTCGAATACCCGCGCCTTGCCGCTGAACACCCAGATGCTCTCGTCAACACCGGCGGTCTTGACGATGCAGCCGTCGCTCGCGATGTTGCCATAGAGCACAGCCAGCCCGCCTTCCTGCGAATAGGCACTGGCCTTGTCACGAATACAACCGTGCGTCCGATCCAGATCCAGTTCCGGGTAGCGGCGGCCCTGCGAGAAAGCCGTCTGGGTCGGGATGCCTCCCGGCGCCGCCTTGAAGAACTCGAACACGTCCGGGTCGCGCGTGCGCATCACGTCCCAAACGTCGATCGCTTCGCCAAGGGTTCGCACGTGCACGGTCGGCACCTCACGATGAATCAGGCCAGCACGATCGAGTTCGCCGAGAATCGCGAAGATGCCGCCGGCGCGATGCACATCCTCCATGTGGTAATCGGGCGTGGCTGGCGCCACCTTGGCCAGACACGGAACCTGACGCGAAATGCGATCGATGTCGTCCATCGAGAAGTTGACCCCGCCCTCCTGCGCCGCCGCCAGAATGTGCAGGACGGTGTTCGTCGAACCACCCATCGACACGTCGAGCGCCATGGCGTTCTCGAACGCGGCGAACGAGCCGATCGACCGCGGCAAGACCGAAACGTCGTCCTGCTCGTAGTAGCGCCGGCACAGGTCGACGATCTGGCGGCCAGCCCTGAGGAACAGTTGCCGGCGATCGGCATGGGTGGCAAGAAGGCTGCCGTTGCCCGGCAGGGAAAAGCCGAGCGCCTCGGTCAGGCAGTTCATCGAGTTGGCGGTGAACATGCCGGAACACGAACCGCAGGTCGGGCAGGCGGACCGTTCAAAGGCGTCCACTTCGTCGTCCGAACAGTTGCTGTCGCCGCCCTTGACCATCGCATCGACGAGATCGACAGCAATCACCCTGCCGCCCCACTTGACCTTGCCGGCCTCCATCGGGCCGCCGGAAACGAAGATCGCCGGGATATTCACCCGCATCGCCGCCATCAGCATTCCCGGAGTGATCTTGTCACAGTTGGAGATGCACACCATGGCGTCCGCGCAGTGCGCATTGACCATGTACTCCACCGAATCGGCAATCAGGTCGCGTGAGGGCAGCGAGTAGAGCATTCCGTCGTGCCCCATGGCGATACCGTCGTCGATGGCGATGGTATTGAATTCCTTGGCGACGCCACCGGCGGCCTCGATTTCGCGGGCAACCAGCTGACCAAGATCCTTGAGGTGCACGTGACCGGGAACGAACTGGGTGAAGGAATTGACGACGGCGATGATCGGCTTGCCGAAATCGCCGTCCTGCATTCCAGTCGCCCGCCACAGGGCACGCGCGCCGGCCATGTTGCGGCCATGGGTCGAGGTGCGGGAACGATAGTGGGGCATTGCCGATCTCCAATCGAGAACACGCCAGAGGGTGGCGCGGTATAATCGAGATTCTATCCGAAAGCCCCCAGGGTGTTGGTGCCGTGTTGATTCATCCGCAGTTCGACCCCGTCGCACTCAAGCTGGGCCCTGTGAGCGTGCACTGGTATGGGCTGATGTACTTGCTGGCCTTCCTTCAGTTCTGGTGGCTCGGCCGACACCGCATCCGCACGCATCCGCAGCTTTCGCAGGCATCCTGGACCGTCCAGCAACTCGACGATCTGCTCTTCTACGGCGTCCTCGGCGTGATCATCGGCGGGCGGCTCGGTCAGGTGCTGTTCTACGAGCCGGGCTACTACCTGACGCACCCGCTGCAGATCCTCGCCGTATGGAAAGGGGGCATGTCGTTTCACGGCGGCTTCCTCGGCGTGCTCGTCGCGATGGCACTGTACGCGCGCAAGACCGCGAGGAGCTGGCTCGAGATCACCGACTTCATCGCGCCGCTGGTGCCGCTCGGCCTCGCCGTCGGGCGTATCGGCAATTTCATCAACGGCGAGTTGTGGGGCCGTCCCGCGGATTCATCCTTGCCATGGGCCATGGTCTTCCCCTGGGTCGACGATTTGCCGCGCCATCCATCGCAGATCTATCAGGCGGGCCTCGAAGGCCTCGCGCTGTTTGTCGTCCTCTGGTTGTATTCAGGGAACACGCAGCCGCGCGGCGCCGTTTCCGGCGTGTTTCTCATCGGCTATGGGCTTCTGCGCTGGGTCGCCGAGTATTTCCGCTCGCCGGATGATGGTATCTTTGGTCTCTCTCACACCATCAGCATGGGGCAGTGGCTGTCCTTGCCGATGGTCCTCTTCGGAATCGTTTTTGTCGTCTCCGCGCATCGCCGACGCATCTGACCCGAAGGCGCCGCCGGTCGCGGATGGAGGAGAAGAAAATGCCTGCAGGAATTGTTGTCCGGGGGCTGCGCAAGGTGCGCACACTGCTCGCCGAAGGTCCCGGCCTCCGCGGTCTCGATGGCAAGCAACTAGTGCGAATCCGCGAGTTGCTGCATGAATGCGCCAGCGGCGTCGGCGGCGAAATCTCGGCGAGGCAGCGCGCCGGGCGGCTCGCGGAAGCCTATCTGCGTCTTGATGACGAAGGTCGCGCGACGTTCCTGCGCGTCATTGCCACCGAATTCGGCCCCGATCCGCAGCTGGTCGCCAAGGCACATGCCGACTACCAGGCAGCCATCGACAGCAACGACCGGTGGACTGCCGAGTCGGCGCTACGCAATGCCATGCGTTCGTCTCGCCTGCGCGTCCTGACGCAATTCACCGCCCTGCCGCAAGGCGTCAAGTTCCTGGTCGATCTCCGCGCCGATCTGCTCCGTCTGATTGGCCAGGATCCCGCCCTGCGCTCGCTCGACCGAGAACTCGAAACCCGTCTGAGCGCATGGTTCGACGTGGGTTTCCTCGAGTTGCAACGGATCACCTGGAACTCGCCGGCAACGCTCCTCGAAAAACTGATCGAGTACGAAGCGGTGCACGAGATCCGTTCCTGGAGCGACCTCAAGAACCGCCTTGATTCCGATCGCCGCTGCTACGCGTTCTTCCACCCACGCATGCCGATGGAACCGTTGATCTTCGTCGAGGTGGCGCTGACCGACAAGCTCGCCGACAACGTCCAGACCCTGCTCGATGAGCATGCGCCGGTCTTCGATGCGCCACGCGCCAATACGGCGATCTTTTATTCGATCTCGAACACGCAGGTCGGTCTGCGCGGCGTGTCGTTCGGTAACTTCCTGCTCAAGCGCGTGGTCGACGATCTGAAGCGCGACTACCCGCGTCTCATCAACTTTGCGACCCTATCCCCCCTGCCCTCCTTCCGTCGCTGGGCCGAGAAGAATCCGGAAGCCTGGCAGAAGGCTTTCAGCGAAGCCGATCTGGAGCGGATCAGGCGACACCAGGCGGCCGGGACGACGAAGATCGACAACGCAAGCGATCTGGCGACGCTGCTCGCCGACGATGGTTGGGCCGATGATGACCGCTTGGCACGCGCCCTGCAGCATGGCCTGATGCGGCTTGCCGCGCGCTACCTGCTGACTCCCGACAAAGGCGGACGTCCTTACGACCCGGTTGCCCGTTTCCATCTGGGCAACGGGGCGCGCATCGAGCGCCTCAACTATCTGGCGGACACCTCGGCGCGCGGCCGGCGACAGTCGTATGGACTGATGGTGAATTATTTGTACGACCCTGATACTATCGAAGCGAACGTCGAGGCTTTTTCACGCGGTGGTGAGATGGCTGCGAACCCCGCAATACGCCGTTCTGCCCGCGACTGAGACAACACGGGCATAACGTTTATTTCGATCCTGTCAATAGAAAGAACATCACATGCAACAACGTCCATTCAAAGTCCTGGGTATCCAGCAGATCGCCATCGGCGGCCCCGACAAGATGAAGCTTCGTCAGCTGTGGGTCGACATGCTCGGCCTCGAGATCACCGGCAACTTCGTCAGCGAACGCGAGAACGTTGACGAAGACATCGCCGCAATGGGCAAAGGCCCGTTCAAGGTCGAGGTTGATCTGATGCAACCGGTTGACCCCGAGAAGAAGCCGGCGGTTCACGCCACACCCCTCAACCACGTCGGCCTGTGGATCGACGACCTGCCGAAGGCGGTTGAGTGGCTGACCGCCAATGGCGTGCGCTTCGCGCCGGGTGGCATCCGCAAGGGTGCCGCCGGGTTCGACATCACTTTCCTGCATCCGAAGGCCAGCCCCGAGTTTCCGATCGCCGGAGAAGGTGTGCTGATCGAAATGGTTCAAGCGCCGCCGGAAGTCGTCGAGGCCTTTGCCAAGCTGGGCTGACACCGCAAACCCGCAATCCCCCGAAACACCGCGTCGCGCTTTTCGCCGATGCGGTGTTTTTGTTGCGCCTGCGTAGTGTGGCGGCAGGTGGCCGCCCACCAGTCACCCATTAGTCGCCCACCCCTATCTGCGATCGCGTCCTTGTCGGTTCGCCGCGAACACCGCCAGCGGAGCGGGAAGCGGGTCCTCAACTGGCAGCACAACACTCCGACCTGACCGACCGCACTGGCGCGCGCGAAGCAGCAGGCCGCAAGCCACCCGACGAACGCCCGGGCGCGATCTTCGTCGCCGCGCGCCTTGACGCTCACGAAACCTGACCCTTTTTTGCTCACGAGAATTGAGCCAGCGGTAGCGCAGGCCTAGGTGGTAAGCGCGGCTGCGTGCAAGGGTTGAAGCTGTTGAAGAAGTGGCCTTCGCCAAGCCGTGCGGAGGGTTTTTTCTTCGTGGCTGGCGGAAGCCTTGGGGGGTGAGGGAGAGGCGCCCCGGAGCTGGGTCAAGGGCAGGCTGCGGCTTTTCGCAGCCTGGCGCAGCGTCCCTTGACGCAGCGGAGGGGCGATACGCTGGGGCGTGGCAGTAAGGGCGGCAGTATCGCGCTTACTGCCATGCAGACCGGCGTTTGAGGCGTCCGACCCACGCGGCGGTCATCGAGGAGCAACGGTGATGCTGGGCGAGCAAGCGACCGCCGTTCACCGGTGGCTTCAAGCGCTACGCGGAGTCGTCTGGCGAGGTCTTCCTGCGAGACGTCGCGCGGGTGGAGGCAGCTGTCGGGGCCGTCGTTTGGGTTGCCTGGGAGCCAGCCGGCTCGCTGCGCAAACTCGCACCACTCAAGCGCAGGAGGGTGCAGCGATGCTGCAGGCGGTCGAGCAGCGCATCGACCAGCGGTTTCTTCTGAAACAACTCGTACCAATCGGGCAGGTCGACATTCGTTGTGACAATCGTCGACAGACGCAGATTGTAGCGCTGGTCCATCAGGCGGAAGAACGCGTTGACCTGCTCGGGCTTTAGGTTGAGGTAGCCGAGTTCGTCGATGACGATCAACGGCAGGCGGCACAACTGATTGAGAAGCCCAATCGTCGAGCGGTCAGCGAGCGAAGCATACAGTTCGTCGAGCAAGGCCTGTGCGTTATAGAAACGGGCGCGGTAGCCATTCAGACACGCTTCGCGCAGGAGCCCGATGGCGATTCCCGACTTGCCGGTGCCGGGCGGGCCGATCAGCAGGAGGTTCTCGCCGCGGCGCAGAAAGTCGAGCCCCGCGAGGGTCAGGACCTGCGCCTTGTTCACGCTCGGCTGACGGGCGAAGGGGAACGACTGCAAGGTCCACGGCCAGGGTAGATGGGCCTGGGCCAGACGATAGGCCAGGCTCTTCTCGCGCCGCGCCGCTTCTTCGGCGCGAAGCAGGCGAAAGAGCACCTCGGGGACCGGCGTCCCCTGCCGTTCGGCGAGGTCGAGTTCCTCGTCGAGGACGCGCTCCATTCCGGACCAGCGCATCTGCGCAATCAGCGCCTTGAGCGGCTCACGCATCGTCGTCTCCGCGGTCGAGGCGGAAGAAGTCCCCGGCCACCTGCTGCAGGATCATCGCCTCCAGGCGGCCGAGGTCGAAGAGACCAAACTTCAGCGCCTGCGCGACCGCCGCGAGGAAGGGACTTTCCGGGTAGCTTCGCCGGAACCCCAGCAAGCGGCGTAGGGGCCGCACCCCGCGCCCGTGCGCCTGCTTGACGAGCGCCGCGACGTACGCGTCGAGCACAGGGTGGTGGCCCTGCAGCAAGGTGGCTTCAGGCGGCGGGGTACGATCCTGACGCTGCGGCGTCGGGTGATGCCCGGGCAGCTTCTGCTTGGCATCGCGTACGCCGATCAGCCGCGGGTGGACCGCGACCAGTTGCTCGCGGGCACAGATCCTGAGTTCGCTGGCGTACAGATAAACCGTCAGCGTCTTGCCCACCCAACGTTCGGGCACCGAGTAGCGATTGGTCTCGATCGACACGAAGCCGTACAGATCGACCACCCGCTCGGCCACCTGATAGACCGGCGGCAACACCGCCGGCAGCGGCTGCAGACAGGACCTCTCCATCGCGTAGGCCGCGCTTGGCGCCATCCCCAGGACACGCTTCGGCTTGGCATTCGCCACCTTCTCGCACCAGGCTCGCGCCTGCTGGTTCAGGTCGGCGAAATCGGCGAACGTCCGCCCGGCCAGGAAATTGCCTTCGACCCAGGCAAAAGGTCTTTCGACGCGCCCCTTGCGGTCGGGTTGGTTCACCGGGTGGGCACGGAAGGCGAATCCCAGCGTGCGCGCGAACGCCACCATCTCGGGCGCGAACACGGCATCGTCGCCGGCGCCGTCGACGACGATCACGCTGGTGTTGTCGATGACGCAGGTCGGGCAGCAGCCGGCCAGGAAGCGCACGGCCTCGAGCAGGAACTGCTTGGCTTCAAAGCGCGTAAAGCGCGGGTAGTACTGGAGGAACAGGCAGCGCGAATAGGCCAGGATCAGCGACGCGCATTGCGCCGTCAGCGTCTTGCCGGCCAGGATCACGCGATGGGGCGAGGTATCGTGCTGCATCTCCTGGCCGGGCGCGAAGACATACTCGCCAGCGCGTTTGGGCGGCGAGCGCAGACCGGCTTCCCGGATCCATCGGGTGAGCGTGCTGTAGCCGGGATGGAGGCCCAGTTCCGCCTGCAGCATCTCCTGTAGGCGGACCCCATAGCCGCGCACGCGCGCAAAAGCGGCAGGGAGCCAGAGGCGTACCGGCGCCGGGCACGCGGGCTCGCGCGCGTCGGCAAGAACCGGCATTCGCAGGATGCGGCGAATCGTATTACGCGACAGCTTCAAGAGCCGGCTGATCTCGCGAACAGCCAGGCCTTGCTGATGCAGCGTCTGGACGGATTGACGAATCTCGGGGGATATCATGCGGGCAAATCCTGGTCAGATGGCGCTGAAGCGACGCGAGCGCCGGTTGCAAAGAAGCCACCGCCGCCGTGACGGCGGGCGGCATAGCGGTCGATGGCGAACTCAAGGCGGACAAACGCCGCTTCAGACGGGCACCGACGGCTTCCAGGATGCGCAGGTCGGCGAGCACCTCGCCTTCCGGCCCCTCGCGCAGACGTTCGGCAACCTTCTCTTCCTGCCGAGCGGCGACGGCTTCGAGCAACAGCTGCGGCGACTCGACCATGCGCTCGCGCACCGGTCGCGCAGCGCGTTGATACTGCGCAAACCAGTTGGCCAATTGCCGAGTTGACAGGGGCGTCGTGCGCAGGGTCGCGAGCAGTTGTTCGGCGTGCGCGCTATTGGCGCGCGCCAACGGTCCGAGGATGCGGACCGCCGCCCAGGTCGACACCTGCCCCTGGCGTACGGCCTCGAGCAAGGCGTCCGACAGCCCCCCGAGCAGTTGCAGACGGCGACTGACCCAGCTCACATCGCGCCCGCAACGCCGGGCGACTTCGTGTTGACTCAACTGCCCGCCCGAAATCAACTCGCGCAACAGGAAGGCTTCTTCGATCGGCGCAAACGATCGGCTGCGCGTCCGCGCCAACACGCCCAACAGCGCCTGCGCGAGATCCGCCTGCCAGCATTCGACCTCGGCCGTATCGCGCCCGAGGTGACGCAACGCGGCGATGCGTCGATAGCCGTCGACCAGGATGAACGCCTCGCCCTCCCCGGCGACCGCAATGCAGGGAACCAATTGACCATCGGCCGCGATTGACCTGGCCAGACGCGTGATCGCCGGAGGGTCCGGCAAGCGAAGCGATGCATAGCGCAAATCGAGGCGGTGCAAGTCGAGGCTCAGAACCCCCGCAGCAGCCAACTTATCCATGCGAGATACCTCCTGTCGGACCTAGCGTACCGGCCAGGCGGCGGCAAGGCGAGAGAGTCTTCTTTTGCAATCTCAGCAGGCCTTCACGGTGAAGCGCAAGCTGCTGTAATCAAAGTGATTTCGACCATCCACGCGTCACTCTTTGCAAGCGACGCGTCCACCACCGGGGATAAACGGTAAGTACCTGAAGGAAGGGGCATTTCAACCTTTGACGCGTTCATCTTTGCAATCTGCCCGGCCGCCTTGTCCTGCGCGCGTTGCCGCTGCTGGGCGCGGTTGCGCTCGGCGTACTCCGGGTGTTGGCGTCGATAGTTCCGCCAATAGTCCGGGTGGCGCTCCGCCCAGGCCTGTTGCACCCGCTTCTGGTTCTCGCGATAGTCCGGATCGTTCTGGCGCCTGGTTGCCTGCCAACGCCGTCGCCGTTCACGTTGGCAGGCGGCAGCGGAACAAAAGCGTTGCTCTGCAATTTGCGGGCGTGGCCGAAAGGGGGCCTGGCACGCCTGGCATTGCCGGAATTCCATGGTGAGTTCTCCCCGCACGAGGTCGTGATGTCGCGCGGGAAGATACGGCGGCCGGAGTGATTCCTGACTGTGGGAGGGCTTATGAGGTCCGGGACGAATTTGTTGGGGACTGCGCGCGCCGCGAGGGGCTTCTCTGCCGCACCGTCAGGAAGACGCGCCTTCGGACTGAGGCGCTATCGCTCCGGATAACACACGAGGAACACCGACCGCCACCGGGAGCCGTTGCGCATCAACGGGGCCACGTCTCTCGCCATCTCAGCAGCCCAGACCGTCCTACCTGTGGCAGGACCTCTTCTCTCTTTCACATGCGGCGCGGCAAGCCCGGGCAGTGGGTCAGTCCGGGTGAGCAGGAGCGGGTCAACTCTGGTGAGCGCCAAGGCCGCGCGTAAGCACCAATCCGTTACTGTCGTTCGACGCGTCGCCAGCAGAATCGTCTGGCGCCCGCGGCACCACCGGCGGTCGCCGGCAGAACCCGCCGGACTGCACGTTTCGTGCGCAGAATTGTGCATTCCTGCGAGAAAATGCGCGATAATTGGCGCCCCCGGACCATCCGGCGCAAAGAGGAATGGAACCATGCCAACGACTCAGGAACCTATCGAGGCCGCCGCTCGCATCGACAGTACGGCCGCAAGCTCGCCCCCCCGGACACCAGGGGCTGCCCACCCCCTGCAGTCCCTTGGCGCGCGCCACCCTGACGCGGCGTGACCGTTTCCCGTCCCCCACAGCCCACCCGTCTACCCAATCTGGCGTCTCGCCAGGCGGTGGGATCTCCGACAGTTCATTGCCCGTCCGCGTGTGCCGGCGATCCGACCGTGCCAGCGTGGGTACTGTGCGCCTTTTCAGCGATCAGCGCGTCCCTGTCGTTCACTGAACCGTGAGCTTACGGTGTGGCGGGATGTGGCGCGGTCGCGCCCTACCCCTCCACCGGGCACCGTGACGTGCAGCTCCGCACGACATCCGCACCAGCCAGTTGCGCCACGCTGCTCTGCCACGACGCCGTTTTATCTATTACCCGTTTTCAGCCACACCAAGGAGGCATCAATGAGTGAAGTCAAGACTGTCCAGGAAGAGGTCGTACCGGAAGGCGATTCAGCCAAGATCGAGAACGTGACCGCGCAACAGGAAGCAGAGCCCGTCAAGGAAGTCCCCGCCAAGACGGCAAGCAAGAACGCTGTGAAAGGCGATGGCAAGAATGGGGAGCGCAGCACGCCCGCCAAAGCGACCAAGGCCAAGACTCCCAATCCCAAGGTGGCCAAGGCAGCACCGGCAGGGCAGAAGGCAGACGCAGCCCAGGCCAAGGCCAGCCAGAGCGAGACCGTACACGTCCGCAAGCCGGCGCTCAAGACCAAGCTGTACGAAGAGACTCTCTCGAAACTGCAGATCGAACTGGTGAAACTGCAGGAGTGGATCAAGTTCAAGAAGCTTAAAGTGGTGGTCCTGTTCGAAGGACGCGACGCAGCCGGCAAGGGCGGTACGATCAAACGCATTACCGAGAGCCTCAGCCCGCGGGTCACCCGAGTGGCGGCGCTGCCCGCGCCGACGGATCGGGAGCAGAGCCAGTGGTACTTCCAGCGCTACGTCCAACACCTCCCCGCCGGCGGCGAAATGGTGTTGTTCGATCGCAGTTGGTATAACCGGGCCGGCGTCGAACGGGTCATGGGATTCTGTACGGAAGAGGAATATCGCGAGTTTCTGCGTACCTGTCCGGAATTCGAACGGATGCTCGTGCGTAGCGGAATCATCCTGATCAAGTATTGGTTCTCGGTCAGCAACGAGGAGCAGGAGCGCCGCTTCCAGAAGCGGATCTTCCATCCTGAGAAACACTGGAAACTCAGTCCGATGGACCTCGAGTCGCGGGCGCGCTGGGTGGAATACTCGAAAGCCAAGGACGCCATGTTTGCGCACACCGACATCAAGCAGGCACCCTGGTATGTGGTCGATGGCGACGACAAGAAGCGGGCTCGCCTCAATGTCATCACGCACCTGCTGAACATGATCGACTATGAGGACCTGACACCCGAACCAATCGTCCTGCCGCCGCGTCAGGACGAGCGCGGCTACGTGCGCCCACCTCTGTCTGACCAGACCTTCATCCCCGAAGTCTATTGAGGCACCGCGGTGCCGGGCCTGCCAGATCGGCGGTCCGCGCTACGCGTGCGCCGACGTAACCGGCCTTGCTTACTGACCTCCCCGAACGGCAACTGCCACGCTGCAAGCAGCGCCCCGCCGTTCGGGGACGATCTCGCGGATCCACCGTTGTGGGTCGCCGGCCCGGACCAGGCGCGAGCATGCCCACGACATTGGCGAAGGCTTACTTGTAGTAGCCCACCGCACAGACCTGATCGCCAATCCTGGTGACGTAGGCGACCTTGGTGACGAGATCGGTCTGACCGGGACGCGGCCACATGTAGCTGACCTCGGCAATCGCACCCTCCTTGGCGGCGGCGTAGACTTCCTCGCCCAGCGGTTTGCCGGCCTTGTCCTTGAGATCCTTGAGGCTCTTGCCGAGCAGAGTCGGATGCGCAGTGAAGTTCCCGTCCGGACCACCGCAGTACGGATACAGGTCACGATCCTTGAAGCCGCCTTCACCCTTGGTAAACATCACCAAGGCCTTGGGCTTGTCAGCCTTCACGGCGGCAACCGCCTTTTCGAGCATGGCTTTGGCCTCCGCCGGAGTACCATACTCAGCGGCCGAGGCCGTACCAACAAGACCGGCAACGGCCAGTGCTGAAACAACAGCCAATCGACGTAGCATCAAAAAACCTCCTTGTCAAAGTCATCGGATAACAACGGTGAGTTGCTGACCTGCCGAAAAAGCCAGGGGAAACCCCAGCAGGAACATGGTAGCCGAAAACGAGCCCGCGTGATCGAAGTTCTGCCGCGGCGGTCGTGCAGGAAGCAAGCCGGAGTCAGGCGCCGCGGTTCTCCGACGCACCGCCAATGCTGCCCGCGCATGTGTGCCCTGTGCACGCCGCTGACCCGTGCCAGACGCCTGGGGCAGGCGTCACTGGAAGGAACCGTGGATTGGCGAGTGGAAGACCCGGCACCTGCCGGGAAGCGTGCCGCCTGTCAGCCTCGACAGAACGTCGTCGAAGGCAACGACCGCAGCGACGCATGCAGTCGACTCACCCTGAGCAGGTCCTTGTGTGCCCGCAGCAGCGTCAGGCTGCTTTCCACGTACTGGTGTGAAGACAATTCATCCGCAGCGTAGCGCTGCAACAGCTTCAGCCAGCGAGTGTGGATGGCACACGGATGACGCTCTTTACCGCCGGCAAGAGGACAATCGGGACAGCGCGTCCTCGCCAGAATGTCGATCACGGCGTGTTTCTGCCAGTGTTGACGGTATTGGCGGGCGTTGGCCTCGATCCAGGCAAGCGCCCGCTCTTCGCGCTCGTGCGCGGGAAAGGCCTCCACGTATTCTGTGATCGCGGCGATCTGCCGGCGAAAGAACTCCGCATCCGAGAGGCCATGATCGGAGGATTCCCCTACGAAACGGGTAAGGAGCGCAAGGGTCGGGTCGTCTACGATGTACATATGGATCCTGCAAGACCGTTAGCCGGCAAGCCAGCCACCTCACTATAGCAGGATTTGCTGCGGTGCACCAGGAAGTTTCCTGGCACGGCCCAAAGCAAGGGCACCGCGCGTTCACCACTGGTCAGTATTTCGCCGAAACCAGCCGACAAGTGGGCGCCGCCTGCCGGCACTACCGGGATAGTTCTCCGCGCTTGTAGGCCGCCAGAAGACCAGTTGCCGCCAACTCGCAGAGGTCGAGCACGCGTTCGAAACCCGACTCGGCACCGTAGTAGGGGTCGGGCACCTCGGAGATCCCGAGTCCGGTAGCGTAGTCAAGAAACAGACCGAGTCGCGAGCGGCTTTCCTCTGCGCACTGGCGCCGCAGGAGCGACAAGTTGGCCTCGTCCATCGCCAGAATCCGGTCAAAACGACCGAAATCCGCGTCGATGACCGAACGCGCGCGCATCCTCGACAGATCGTAGCCGCGCTTCGCCGCTACCCGGCGGGCGCGCGCATCGGGCGCCTCACCGGCGTGGTAATGCCCGTGCGTGCCCGCAGAGTCCAGCTCGAAGGCCGTCGCCAGGCCCTCGCGCTGCGCGATGGCGCGGGTAACCGCTTCGGCGATTGGCGAGCGACAGATGTTACCCATGCAGACAAAGAGAATTCGGTATCGCGGCGCCACGCCTGGCCCCCTCCTCAAGAAGTTGCTATTCAACTGCACCGGTGGAGCCCTCGGAAAACAGCTCCTCGACAAAACCGAAACGGCTCATGTCGCGGATCCGCATCGGATAAAGGATGCCGTCCAGGTGGTCACATTCGTGCTGCACGACGCGCGCATGAAAGCCGGCGACGCTACGATCGATCGGACGGCCGCGGGCGTCGAAGCCGGTATAACGCAGGCGGCTCCAGCGCGGCACCCAGCCGCGCAAGCCGGGCACCGACAGACAGCCTTCCCAGGCTTCTTCAGTCGCCGACGAAAGCGGGAAGAGCACCGGGTTGATCAATACCGTCCGCGGTACCGGCTCGGCCTCCGGATAACGAGGATTGCGATCCACCCCGAAGATCACCAGCCGCAGACCGACACCGATCTGCGGCGCGGCCAGACCTGCACCGTCCAGATGGCGCATGGTCTCTTCCATATCGGCAATCAGCGCGTGCAGCGCCGGCGTCGCAAACTGTTCGACGGGAGCGGCCTTGCGCGCCAAGCGCGGGTCGCCCATCCTGAGGACGGGTCTAATCATCGCTGGTCAGAAGCCTTTCGATGACTGCCAGGACCTGATGCATGGACTCCCCCAGAACATCATGGATCGCCTCCAGGCTGATGCCCTCGCGACTGTCGCCGCGCCCGGCGGCGTAGTTGGCGACGACGTTGATCGCCGCATACGGAACACCCAGTTCGCGCGCCAGAACCGCCTCAGGCATGGCGGTCATGCCGACCACGTCGGCACCGTCGCGCTCGAGCCGATTGATCTCGGCCGCCGTCTCCAGCCGCGGGCCCTGCGTCGCGGCATAGACCGCCGAGTGAGCGAGGTCGATACCGATCGCTGCGGCGGCCCTGGCCAGACGCTGGCGCAGCCGCCGATCAAAGGGTTCGGTGAAGTCGACATGTCGGACCGCCCTCTCCGGTCCTTCATGGTAGGTCGACTCGCGACCCCAGGTGTAGTCGATGATCTGATCCGGCATGACCAGATCGCCAGGGCTGAGGTTCGCACGAATGCTGCCGACGGCGGCGACCGCGACGATACCCACCGGCCCACACTCCCGCAGCGCCCAGATGTTGGCCCGATAATTCACCTGATGCGGCGGGATGCCATGGTCGTCGCCGTGACGCGCCAGGAAGACGACCGGACAGCCGCTGATCCGGCCGAAGCTCAGGGCCGCCGACGGCTCGCCGTAAGGGGTGCGTCGCCGCTGACGCTCCACCAGCTCAAGGCTTGCGAGTTGGGTCAGACCGCTGCCACCGATCACCGCAAGCATGTCAGTCCTCCCGAATGGCGTAGATGGCCGGTAGGTTGCGCCAGGCGCCGCGAACATCCATTCCGTAACCAAAGAGGAAGCGATCGGGAACCGTCAGCGCGACGAAATCGGCCTGAATCGGCTTGTGCCTGCCATTCATCTTCTCCGCCAGCACGGCCGTGTAACAAGCGTCGGCGCCAAGTTGCAGCAGTCGCTCGCGAATCGCGGCCAGAGTCACTCCTTCATCGAGAATGTCATCGACGATCAGCACGGTTCTTCCCCTGACCGGGATCGACGGCTCGACACGCCAGGCCAGCTCGCCGCCGCTGGTCGCCTGGCCGTAGCGCCCGACGTGCACGTAGTCGAACTCGAGTGGGAAGGTCAGTCGCGTCATCAACTGACCGGCCAGGGGGACGCCGCCCTGCATGACGCACAGCAGCAGTGGGTTGCTGTCGCGAAGTCTTTCACTGATCTCGCGCGCCACACGGTTGACCGCGGCGGCGACCCTCTCGGCCGAGTGGACGAGGTCGGCGGCGGCAAGGATGGCCATCGCCTGCTGCGGGTCGATCATGTCTTCTCCTGACTTGGCGGATGCTCGCGCCGGCCGTTGCCGCGGCGGCGCGACCGAGCAGCGGAAGCCTTGCGCGGCAGCCTCATGGCGTCGACGGACCCATGGTCTGTTCGAGCAGGCCCAGCAACTGGCCTTCGTCGATTACCTGCACGCCCAGTTGCAGCGCCCTTTCGAGCTTGCTGCCGGCCTCCGCGCCGGCGACGACGAAACTCGTCTTCTTCGACACCGAACCGCTGACCTTGCCCCCCGCCGCTTCGATCATCGCTTTGGCTGCTTCGCGTGTCAGCGAGGGCAGAGTTCCCGTCAAGACGAAGACCTGGCCAGCAAAGACGCCACCGGCCGGCACCGCTGGCTCACCTTCGCTCCACACGAGACCGGCGGCACGCAGCTGTTCGATGACTTCCAGATTGTGTGGTTCACTGCAGAACTGGCGGATGCTTTGAGCAACCGTCGGACCGACGTCAGGAACCTGCCGCAGCGAATCCTCATCGGCAGCCAGCAGACGATCCAGGCTACCGAAGTGACGCGCCAGTTCCCGAGCGGTGGCTTCCCCGACGTTGCGTATCCCGAGCGCGAAAATGAAACGCGCCAGGGTCGTCCTCTTGCTCCTCTCGATCGCCGCCAGCAGATTGCCTGCCGACTTGTCGGCCATCCGTTCGAGACTGGCGAGAGCCAGCAAGCCGAGCCGGTAGAGATCGCCCGGCGTGCGCACGATTGCACTGTCGACGAGCTGTTCGACAAGCTTGTCGCCGAGGCCTTCGATGTCGAGGGCACGCCGTGAGGCAAAATGCAGCAGCGCCTGTTTGCGCTGTGCCGGGCAATAGAGACCGCCACTGCAACGTGCCACGGCCTCGTCGGCACTGCGCACGACGCGCGAGCCGCAAACCGGACAGCTTGTCGGCATGACGAATTCGCGCGCCCCGGCGGGACGCCTATCCGGAACTACCCGGACGACCTCGGGAATGACGTCGCCAGCGCGGCGCACGACGACCACGTCGCCGATGCGCACGTTCTTGCGCCGAATCTCGTCCTCGTTGTGCAGCGTGGCGTTGTTCACCGTGACGCCGCCGACAAAGACCGGCGCGAGGCGCGCCACCGGCGTCAGCGCCCCGGTACGGCCGACCTGAATCGAGATATCGAGCAGTTCGGTGACCGCCTCCTCGGCGGGAAACTTGTGCGCGACGGCAAAGCGCGGCGCGCGCGAAAGGAAACCAAGGCGTTCCTGGGCAGCCAGATCGTCGAGCTTGTAGACCACGCCATCGATATCGTAGGGCAGAGAAGCGCGCCGGCTGCCCATGTCGGCATAGTAGGCGAGAAGACCGGCCAGGCCGGTGACCCGGCGCCGCTCCCGGGCAACCGGAAAACCCCAGCGCTCGAGCTGGTCGAGCTGGGCCGAATGCGTTGCCGGCAAGCCGGCACGCTCGCCGGAAGCAATCCCGTAGGCAAAAAAACGCAAAGGACGCTGAGCCGTGATGCGCGGGTCGAGCTGGCGCAGGCCGCCCGCAGCGGCGTTGCGCGGATTGACGAATTCCTTCTCGCCCTTCTCGCGTTGGCGCGCGTTCAGCCGTTCGAAGTCGCTGCGCCACATCAGCACTTCGCCGCGCACTTCAAGGGCCGCCGGCCAGTCGCTGGCGCGGAGACGCAGCGGAACGCTGCGCAGAGTGCGCAGATTGGCCGTTACGTTCTCGCCGGTCGAACCGTCGCCACGCGTCGCGCCGCAGACCAGGATGCCCTTTGCGTACGACAGGCCGACGGCGAGACCGTCGAACTTGGGTTCGGCCGAGTAATCGACCTCACCGTCCGTCGCCAGCCCCTCACGCACACGGCGGTCGAACGCCGCCACTTCGTCGTCCGCAAAGGCATTGTTCAGCGACAGCATCGCTGTCGCATGTGTGACCGCCGCGAACTCCGCCAGCGGCGCACCGCCAACCCTCTGCGTCGGAGAGTCCCTGCTCACCAGTTCGGGGTGTTCGGCCTCCAGCGCCTGCAACTCGCGGAAGAGGCGGTCGTAGTCGGCATCAGCGATCGACGGCGCGTCGAGGACGTAGTACTCGTGATCGTACCGCTCGATCTCCGCGCGCAGGCTGTGAAGACGTTCGCTGACACCCATCGGGCGGGTTCTGCCTCAGGAGAACAGGCGCAACGCCAACGGGCCACCGGCCGGCAGCTGGCGATGGGCCATCGCCGTCTGGTACTGCACCACCTGACGACGGATCGGTTCGATAGCACTTTCCGACAAGGGGCGCCGATTGTCATCCACCAGCGCACCGTGCAGGGCTTCGGCAAAACGACGCGCCAGCTCGACCATTTGCGTCAGCACGCGATCGCCGTTGGCCACGCGCGGCACATCGAGCAGGAAGGTCACGCCGTGCGTAGTCATGGTCCGCATCGACTCGCTCGAAAAGCCCTTCGTCTCCTGGTTGATCAGCACGTAGAGCACGTTGCCCTCGTCATCACAACGGGCGAAGCGGCCGTCCGCGTCGATGACCATGCCGGCCGACTCGGCAAGGGCGCGCAGCTTGGTACCCGGGAAGACCTGCCCCTGACTGATGACGTTGACACCGATCTGAATATCGACCCCAGCACAGAACTCGTCGAGCTGCGCTGCCGCCTGCAAGGCGGGCTCGCGCAACGGCAACTCGGCGACCCCCATCAGTTCGGTCGCCAGGTCAAGCAGGGCGACATGGAAAACCGAGAGATCCCCGTCGCGAACCGGGCCCTTGCGGTCGACAAGCTGCAGCCCGGCTCGAATGTGCCGGTAGGCATTGTCGCTGTCCTCGAGGATCGGCTCCCACTCGCGCGAGTCTTCGTTGTAGCCGATCCAGTTCACGGCCTTGCCAATCCGTACCAGGGCCGCACGCTGCCCCTCGCGAATCCGGTAGGCGGCTGCCGGCTCAGCAACCTCGATCGCCGCAATGTAGTCGATCATCGGCGACAGCAGATACAGCGGCGCCGCCTGACCCCCGGCGTTGGCCGGCGCATCGTCAGGGCGACCGGGCACGGCCTGTGGCGACGCCGAGCGGCCCGCGACCGGTGCCTCGCGCGGCGACAGGAAGGCCGGGGCGACGCGCGCCGAGTCCTCGGCGAAAGGCGCCGACGCTTCGTACGCCCCGTCGTCCTGCGCAGGTTCCACCCGCAACAGCGGTTCGACCCGTTCGTGACCGGATCCGGCAGACCTCGCCCCGCCGCCGGCGCCCGGGTCGGCTGCCTCGGCTCCCCCATCAACACCGGCGTAGTCGTCGGCGCTGGCGCCGCCGGGTGGCGACTCGTCAAGCAGCACGTCCGCCTGGCGGACGTTCAGCAACTGCTCGGCGAGCTTGCGATGCTTGTGCTCCTGCCACTTGTTGTAGCCCAGCACGCCAATCACGGCGGCGCCACCGAGGCCGATCAGACCCATTTGCAAGTCGGTCATTTCAATTCCTAAACGAGCTGCTCGCGCAGGCGCAGCGCTTCTTCCATATCGACTTCCACGATGCGCGAAACGCCGGATTCCTGCATGGTCACCCCGACGAGTTGTTGCGCCATTTCCATCGTCAACTTGTTGTGGCTGATGAACAGAAACTGCGTGTGGCCGGACATGCGTCGCACCATCGCGCAGAAACGTTCGGTATTGGTATCGTCCAGCGGTGCATCGACTTCGTCAAGCAGGCAGAAGGGCGCCGGGTTGAGCTGAAACATGGAGAATACCAGCGCAATTGCCGTCAGAGCCTTCTCGCCGCCGGAAAGCAGATGAATCGTCGAGTTCTTCTTGCCCGGCGGCTGCGCCATGACCTGCAGGCCAGCGTCCAGGATCTCGTCGCCGGTCATGATCAGCTTCGCCTCGCCGCCCCCGAAAAGCGTCGGAAACAACTCGCCGAAGCTGCGGTTGACGGAATCGTAGGTCGCCTGCAGCAGATCCCGCGTTTCCCGGTCGATGCGCCGGATCGCGCTCTCCAGCGTCTCCATCGCCTGGGTCAGGTCCTCCGACTGGGCATCGAGGTAGCCTTTGCGTTCGCTCGCCGCCGCCAGCTCATCGAGGGCAGCCAGGTTAACGGCGCCGAGAGCGTCGATCGAACGCTGCAACGCAGCAATCGCGGCCTGCAGGGGACCGGCACGCGCCCCTACGACGTCGGCCGCCAACGACTCCTCGTCAGCATTCGCCTCGGCCAGCTGGCTCGCCAACTGCTCGAAATTGAGACTCGCTGCCTGCTCCCGCAGCTTCAGTTCGCCAATCCGATCGCGCAGCGGATCAAGGCTCTGCTCGACTTTCATGCGCCCCTCGTCGAGCGCGCGCAGGCCGTTCGCCGCCGCTTCCAGCGCATCGCGTGCCTGCGCCAGCGCATGCTCGCGAGCGACCCGATGGTTGAGCGCGACCTGCAGCCCGGGCTCGAGATCCTCGGCCTGCATGGCGGTGGCACTTTCCTCGCAACGCGCCAAATCATCGCTGATCCGTTCCAGCTGCTGCTGCGCCAGTGCGCGGCTGCTGCTCAGCTCCGCCAGCTTGTTGCGACACTCCCGCTGCGAGAATTCCGCCTCGCGCAACTCGCGTTCTTCGGCATTGATCTGGTCACGCTCGTCACGCAGTGCCCGTTCGGCCTGTTCGAGGCGCGCCCGTGCGCCGACCATCACCGCCTGCAACTCGCGCACCCGCTCGCTCTGCAGGTCGATCGCCGCTTCGGCGATGAACCGGCGTTCGCTCTCGCTTTCCTCCTCCACGGCCATCTCGGCCAGACTTTCGTCGATCTGCGCCTGCCGTTCGCGGAAGCGTTCGCGGGCCTGCGCAAGCTTCAGTGCTTCGACCTGAATGGCATGCGCGCGATCCTGCAGCAAACCCAGCTGCTGACGTGACTCCTGCACGGCGTCCTGGGCATCGGCCAGACTCTGCTCGATCGCCGCCAGCCGCGCCTGCGCCTGATCGACCGTCTCCTCGCGCTGGGCAATCACCCCGGTCAGCGTGTCGATCTCCCGCTGACGTTCGAGAAGGCCATGCTCGCCGCTGTCCGGGGCAAAGAGCGTCACACTCTGGCGAGTGACGATGTCACCACCCGGCGTCACGCAACAGGCATTCCCCGACAAATCCGCCCGACGCGCCAGGGCCGTCGCCAGATCGGGGCTGGCCAGCACCGCATCGAGCCAGTCGGCAAGAATTGCCGACAGCTCGGGATGGTCGCAGCGAACGCGCGCCAGCAGGCGGTCGTCGCGCGCACCGCCGTGGCCGTCGCGCGCTTCGCCGTCAGCCAGCGGTAGCAGCAGAGTCAACTTGCTGCCCGGACGGTCCTTGCTCCACGCCGGGTCGGCTTGCGTCGCCACCAGCGCTCCGAGCCGCTCGCGGAGAACCGCCTCGACGGCATCCTCCCAGCCCGCGTCGACGTGCAGCGACTTCCAGAGCGGCGCGCCATGCTGCAATCCATGCCGGCGCAGCCACTCGTCGAGCTTGCCGTTGGTCTGCAGGCGTTGCTGCAACTGCTGCAGCGCCATCCGGCGGGCATTCGCCTCGGCGCGCTCTTTCTGTGCATGCTGCACCTCAGCCAGCACCGCACGTCGGTTCTGCTCAAGACGCGGCAGATCCTGTTGCTGGGCCTGCTGAATCTCCTGCAACTCGCCGATCCGCTCACGCAAGCCATGCACCTGCTCCTGCTTGTCGGCAAACTCCACGTCATCGGGTATCGGCATCGCCTGACGCTCGAGGGCCAGGCGTTCTCGCCGGCCACCGATGATCTGCAGGGAACGCTGCGCGTGTCCACGATTGGCCTGCTCGACCTGCAGCCGCTGTTCGGCCTGGGCGATCTCGGCGCGCTGCCGGGTCACCGCCTCGACCGCCACGGCATGGCTCTCCTCGGCCAGCGGCAAGCGCTCATGCCGCGCCGCCAGGCGCGCCTGCCCCTGCTCGACACGTTCCTCGGCGAGCGCCAGCAGGCTCCGCCAGCGTTCGTCGTCGTCGCTCAGTTTCTCGGCCTGGGCCTGCCAGTGCGTGCGGTCGTCGGTCAACTGGGCAAGACGCGTCTCGTACTCGCGCTGGGATTCACGGCGGTGCCGGATTTCAGCCTCCAGCCGCGCGACTTCGGCATTGGCCGCAAACAGGTCGCTCTGCGCCGCATGGACGCCGTCACTGGCAGCAAAATGCGCTTCGCGCGCCGCCTCCAGACGCGCTTCGAGGTCACGCAGGGCGGCATTCTGCGCCTCGAGATCGTTCGCCGCCTGGGCCACCTCGCGCGCCAGACGCTCGCGCTCGGCCTGGGCCTCGTTGCGGCGGAGCAGCCAGAGCAGGTGCTGTCGACGCACCAGGTCGTCGCTGTACTCACGATACTGACGAGCAACGCTGGCCTGACCCTCGAGGCGCTCCATCTGCAAACCCAGCTCGAGGCGGATGTCTTCCACGCGCGCCAGGTTCTCGCGCGTATCGGCCAGCCGATTCTCGGTTTCCTTCCGCCTTTCCTTGTAGCGGGTCACACCGGCCGCCTCTTCGAGAAAGACCCGCAACTCGTCCGGCCTGGCCTCGATGATCCGCGAGATCGTCCCCTGGCCGATGATCGCATACGCCCGTGGCCCGAGACCGGTGCCGAGAAACAGGTCAGTCACGTCCTTGCGTCGAACGTGCAGGTTGTTGATGTAATACTCGGACTGACCACTGCGCGTCAGCAAGCGCTTGACGGACAACTCCGCATACTGCGACCACTGTCCGCCGAGGCGACCGAGCGAGTTATCGAAGACGAGTTCGACGGCTGCCCGCGACACCGGCTTGCGACTGCCGGAACCGTTGAAGATCACATCCTGCATCGACTCGCCACGCAGCTCCGAGGCTTTCGATTCGCCGAGCACCCAGCGCACGGCATCCATCACGTTCGACTTGCCGCAACCGTTCGGACCGACCACACCGACGAGTTGACCGGGCAGGGCGATCGTCGTCGGGTCGACGAAGGATTTGAAGCCGGCAAGTTTCAGTTTGGTCAGGCGCATGAACGAGAACTGGAGCGCGGTCCGCGCAAACGCGCCGGGAGAAATCGGAAAACGCGGTGACTCTGCCCGGCAATGCTGCACACCCAAGCAGGCGGCGACAAGCGAACAGACGTACGAGACTCAGGCATCAACAGCTATGATAGCATTGTGGCTGTCCGATTCGTTTCCCGCAGGATAGCATCCGGAGCCCCAATGAGCACAGAGCCGGCGAAAACTCTCGATACCTTTCCGAACCCGGCGCCGCAGAGAGATTTCCACATACACATGGAAATCCCGGAATTCACCTGCCTGTGCCCGAAGACAGGCCAGCCGGACTTCGCGACGCTGCTTCTCGATTACGTTCCGGACGAGGCCTGCGTCGAACTGAAGAGCCTGAAACTCTACATCTGGTCGTTCCGCAACACCGGCTGCTTTCACGAGGAAGTGAGCAATCGCATCCTCGACGATCTGGTGAGCGCCACCCGGCCACGCTACATGAAGCTGACGGCGAAGTTCTACGTGCGCGGCGGCATCTTCACCACGGTCGTCGCGGAGTATCGCCAGGAAGGCTGGGCGCCGACAGCGACGGTTCAACTCGCCGACCTTCCCAGTCAATACAGCACCCGGGGCTGACAACATGACCTCAGCGGCACCCCTCAACGACGCCGACCTCCTGCGCCTCGAACAACTGCTCGCCGATCCTTCTCTGCAGCAGGCGATGCGCCTCGATGAAGCGCAGGCCTACCTGTGCGCCGCCCTCGCGGGCCCACAGCCGATGGCCGAGGCACAGTGGTTGGGCGAAGTGCTCGGCGATGCCGCAACGAGCGCCGACGACACTGGCCGCGAGGCGACCGACTTGTTGCGCCGCCTGGCGGCCGAACTGGCGGCGGGGCTGGCGTGCGGCGAACCACCCGTGCTACTGCTCTACGCCAAGGAAGGCGACGCCAGCGATGACAGCGACTACGTCCCCTGGTGTCAGGCCTATCTGCACGGGGTCGACAGCGCCCCGATCGACTGGTTCGACGCCCTGGGTGCAGCAGACGACAAGGAAGACAGCGAAGAGATCTGTTACCTTGACGAGCAACTCTTCCCGCTGTTCATGCTCACCGGCGACGCCGAAGCGGCGGCCGCCGCCGCCGGCGAGGAGTGGCTGGCGGGCACCGAACTCGAGCAGATGCGCAAGGAGTGCGAGGCAAGGCTGCCGCAGGTGGTTACCGACATCTACCGCTTCTGGATCGCACGGCGCAGTGTAAAGACCATCCGGCACGAAACGCCCAAGCTCGGCCGCAACGACGCCTGCCCTTGTGGCAGCGGCAAGAAATACAAGAAGTGCTGCGGGGCGACGTAGGCCGTACGCCTTGCCGCAGCGCAGCGGACTTCCGCCTCAGGCCCGCGTGCCATCCTCCCCGCGCCACGCCGTTATCAGGCTGGCGGAGATGATCAGCGCGCCGCCCAGCCAGTCGCGCAGCGCCATCGCTTCGCCGGCGAGCAACCACGCGCCAACGGCGGCAAAACCGATTTCGCTGAGCATGATGACGATCGCCCGGTTGGCGGCGACCCGCGCCAGGCCGAACTGGACCACCTGATTGGCCAACACCAGGACGACGGCGAGCAGAGCGAGCAGGCCCCAGAGCGACGCCGAGGGCGGCACCCGGGCGCTGCCGACGCCGGCCAGCAGGAGCAGCACGCCGAGCGTCACCACCCCGGCGAAAGCGGCCAGCACCTTGTTCTCGACGCTGATGTTGCAAGCCCGGCGGGAGACCACATTGAACAACGCAAACGCGAAGCCAGCCGCCAGACCCAGCCAGTCGGCCGCGTCCTGCGGCGCCGGCAGACCGAGCCGCGGTTGCCAGAGCATCGTCACCGCGCCGCCCAGCGACAGCGCGATGGCCAGCGCACCAGCACCGGTGAGTCGCTCGTCAAGCAGCAGGCGCGACAGAACAACCGTCCACAGCGGCGCCAGGTAGAACAGCAGGAGAACGCGCAGCACATCACCACTGAGCGTCGCCAGTACATAGCCGAGGTTGCAGACAGCGGCAGACAGTCCCAGCCAGAGCAGGGGCCACGACGGCACCACGGGTGTCGACGAACGACGCGCCAGCCAGACAAGCAGGAAGGCCAGCCCATAACTGATGGTCGTGGCGGCAACACCATCAACGCCGGCGTCGCGCAAGACCCGGTACGGATACCAGATCAAGCCCCAGATCAGCGCACCGACCAGCAAGGCGGCGACGGCCCGACGCTGCTCGCGCCCGGCGCCGCCGCTCGCGGCCGGCAGCATGCTGGCGTCTTTCATGGCCGCCGGATGCCTTTCACCACCACTCGATGCCCCTTATAATCCAGCGTCCCGCCACCCGAAGCATGCGCCAGTGAAACCCCACCTCAGCAAGCTGCAACCCTATCCCTTCGAGAAGCTGCGACAGCTCTTTGCCGGCGTGACGCCAAACCCACGCCTGCACGAAATCAAGCTGTCGATTGGGGAGCCGCAGCACGCCACACCGGCTTTCATCCGGGACGCGCTGACGGCCAACCTCGGCGGGCTGGCAAGTTATCCTACCACGCTCGGCAGTGGCGAACTGCGCGCCGCCATTGTCGCCTGGCTCGAACGCCGCTACGCTCTGAGCGGGATCGACGCGCAAACGCAGGTCATCCCGGTCAACGGCTCGCGCGAGGCCCTTTTCGCGTTTGCCCAGACCGTCATCGATCCCTCCCGCGGCTACACACCGCTGGTCGTCAGCCCCAACCCCTTCTACCAGATCTACGAGGGAGCGGCCTATCTGGCGGGAGCCGAACCGCGCTTTCTCAATACCCTGCCGGCCAATGATTATGCGTTCGACTTCGCGGCACTGAGCGAGGCCGAGTGGCGACGCGTGCAGCTCTTCTATGTCTGCTCGCCGGGAAATCCGACCGGCAAGGTGCTCAGCCTCGACGACTGGCAACAGCTGTTTGCGCTGGCCGACCGCTACGGCTTCGTCATCGCCTCGGACGAGTGTTACTCGGAGATCTTCTTCGCCGAAGACAGGCCGCCACTCGGCGCGCTGCAGGCGGCTCGGCTGCTCGGCCGCGGTCACGAGCGACTGGTGATGTTCTCCAGTCTGTCCAAGCGCTCCAACGTTCCCGGCATGCGTTCGGGCTTTGTCGCCGGCGACGCGGCGACGCTGCACTCCTTCTTGCTCTACCGGACCTACCACGGCAGCGCGATGAATCCGGCAGTACAGGCGGCGAGTGTCGCTGCCTGGAGCGACGAGTCGCACGTCGTTGCCAACCGCCGCCAGTACGCGGAGAAGTTTTCGGCGGTCGTCCCGCAGTTGGCCGACGTGCTGGACACCGCGCTGCCGGACGCCGGCTTCTACCTGTGGGCGAGAACGCCGATCAGCGACAGCGACTTCGCCCGCCGGCTACTGGCCGACTATAATGTGGTCGTTCTCCCGGGAAGTTATCTGGCACGCACCGCCCAGGGCGTCAATCCAGGCGATGGCTTCGTGCGAATCGCGCTCGTCGCGCCACTCGCAGACTGCGTCGAGGCCGCCGAACGGATCCGTTCATTCATTTCAGAACTCTAGGAACAACACCTATGCAGGCAATCCAGCAGACCATCGAAAAGGCGTGGGAAGACCGCGCCGCACTACAGCCGGGCAGCGCTCCGGCTGCCATCGGCGAAGCCGTTGCCGAAGTCCTCGGCCGACTCGACGAGGGCAGCCTGCGCGTTGCCGAAAAGATCGACGGAGAGTGGCTCACCCACCAGTGGATCAAGAAAGCCGTATTGCTGTCGTTCCGACTCCAGGACAACGTGCTGGTCGACGGCGGACCGCTCCGCTACTTCGACAAGGTGCCGAGCAAGTTCGCGAGCTACGACAGCGAGCGCTTCACGCGCGGCGGCTTCCGGGTCGTGCCGCCGGCCACTGCCCGTCGCGGAGCCTTCATCGGCCGGAACGTCGTGCTGATGCCTTCCTACGTCAACATCGGCGCCTATGTTGATGAAGGTACGATGGTTGACACCTGGTCGACGGTGGGCTCCTGTGCGCAGATCGGCAAGAACGTGCACCTCTCGGGTGGCGTCGGCATCGGCGGCGTGCTCGAACCGCTGCAGGCCAACCCGACGATCATCGAAGACAACTGCTTCATCGGCGCTCGCTCGGAAGTCGTCGAGGGCGTCATCATCGGCGAAGGCTCGGTCATTTCGATGGGTGTCTATATCGGCCAGTCCACCCGCATCTTCGACCGCGAAACGGGCCAGGTGAGCTACGGGCGTGTGCCGCCGGGTTCGGTCGTCGTGTCCGGCAACCTGCCCGCCAAGGACGGCAGTTACAGCCTCTACTGCGCCGTGATCGTCAAGAAGGTCGACGCCGGGACGCGCGCCAAAACGAGCATCAACGACCTGCTGCGTGGCGACTGAATTCGCCCCGATCGACCCACCTGAACCAGCGGCAAGCGAATGATCCTCGAAAAGCTCTTTCAGGTGATGGCCGAGCGCCAGGCTTCGGACATCTTCATCAGCGCCGGCGCGCCGATCCACATCAAGATCCGGGGCACCATCGTGCCGGTCAATCAGCAAGTGATGGAGCCGGCGATGATCGAGAAGATCGCCGGCGAACTGATGAACGCCGAGCAGATCGAGATCTTCGAAGCGACGAAGGAGATGAACCTCTCGCTGGGCGTCGCCAAGCTCGGCAACTTCCGCGTCAACCTGTTTCGACAGCGCGCCTCGATCTCCATCGTCGTGCGTTACATCCTCGGCAACATCCCACCGCTGGATTCGCTGTCGCTGCCGCCGGTTCTCGGCGACCTGGTGATGGAACGGCGTGGCCTGATCCTCATCGTCGGCTCGACGGGCTCCGGGAAATCGACCACCATCGCGTCGATGCTGGACCACCGGAATGCCACTTGCACGGGGCACATCCTGACCATCGAGGATCCGATCGAGTACCTGTTCAGGCACAAGAAATCGATCGTCAATCAGCGCGAGATCGGCATGGACACGCTGGGCTGGAACCAGGCCCTGAAGAACGCCATGCGGCAGGCACCGGACTGCATTCTGATCGGCGAGATACGCGACCAGGAAACGATGCAGGCGGCGATTGCCTACGCGCAGACGGGCCACCTGTGCCTCGGCACGCTGCATGCCAACAACAGTTACCACGCGCTCAACCGGATGATCAATTTCTTCCCGATCGACACGCGCACCTCGCTGTACATGGACCTCTCGGTCAGCCTGAAGGCGATCGTTTCGCAGCGCCTGGTCAAGCGCAAGGATGGCCAGCTGGTGCCGGCCGTCGAGGTGCTGCTCAACAGCTATCACGTGCAGGAACTGGTCGAACACGGCGACATCCCGGCGCTCAAGGAAGCGATGGAACAGAGTCTCGCTCCCGGTTCGCAGACCTTCGAGCAGGATCTCTTCCGGCTCTACCGCTCGGACGTGATCACGCTCGAGGAAGCACTCAACAATGCCGACTCACCGACGAACCTGTCGTGGCTGATCAACAACAACGAGCTGGTGCCTACCCATCCGCGAAGGGAAGAGAAGGCCAGCGAAACACCCTATGAGTTATCGATTACCGACCCGGACGGCCCTTCCTACAAAGAGTTCACGCTCAGCCTCAACGACAGTGACGAGCCATAGACGGGGTCCGACCATGACTACCGACAACACGCGCGCAGCGCCGCCAGACCCCACCGCTGCGCTGGCCGAGCAATTGATTGCCTGTCGCTCGCTTACCCCCGACGACGGCGGTTGCCTGCCGATCATCGTCCGGCGCCTCGAAGCCCTCGGTTTTCAATGCGATTTCATGAACCGCGCCGGCGTCACCAACCTCTGGGCACGCCGCGGCAGCCAGCGGCCGCTGCTCTGTCTGGCCGGTCACACCGACGTGGTTCCCAGCGGACCACTCGACGAATGGCACAGCGACCCATTTCGACCGGTACGCCGGGACGGCGTCCTCTACGGGCGCGGCGCCGCCGACATGAAGGGTTCACTGGCCGCCTTCGTCACTGCCGCGGAAGATTTCGTCGCCGCCCGCCCCGATCATCGCGGCTCGCTCGCCTTCCTGCTCACTTCCGACGAGGAAGGCGACGCCATCGACGGCACTGTCGTCGTCACCGACGCCTTGCGGCAACGCGGCGAGACAATCGACTACTGCATCGTCGGCGAACCGACTGCGGTCGACACCCTCGGCGACATGATCAAGAATGGTCGCCGCGGCTCGCTCTCCGGGAAGCTGACCATCAAGGGTATTCAGGGACACATTGCCTACCCGCACCTGGCGAAGAACCCGATCCACCTGGCGGCGCCGGCCATCGCCGAACTGGCGCAGACCGTATGGGACCGCGGCAACGCATTCTTTCCACCGACCACCTGGCAGGTTTCCAATATCCACGCCGGCACCGGCGCCGGCAACGTCATCCCCGGCAGCGTCGACATCGATTTCAACTTCCGCTTCGCCACCGCCAGCACGCCGGAGGAACTGCAGGCCAGACTGTGTGCGCTCCTCGAACGGCATGGGCTCGACTACGACATCGTCTGGACGCTGGGCGCCAGGCCCTTTCTCACTGGCCACGGCGCCCTGCTCGACGCCTCGCTCGCCGCCATCCGCGCCGAAACCGGTATCGAGGCCGAGCTGTCGACCGCGGGCGGCACCTCGGACGGTCGTTTCATCGCCGAGATCTGCCCGCAGGTGATCGAGATCGGCCCGGTCAACGCCACCATCCACAAGGTCAACGAATGCGTCGACCTGGTCGCCCTGCCGCAACTGGCCGCCATCTATCGGCGGATCCTCGAGCAATTGCTGCCCGCCAATGTTTGACCAGGCGCAAACCGAACTCGCGACACTGCGCGACCTGCTGCGCTTTGCCGTCAGCCGCTTCAACGAGGCGCAACTGTTCTTCGGTCACGGTTCCGACAACGCCTGGGACGAAGCCGCGTATCTGCTGCTGCACACCCTGCACCTGCCGCTCGATCGACTCGAGCCCTTCCTCGACGCGCGGCTCACCAGCGCCGAGCGCGCCGGTCTCCTGCGCATCATCGAACGCCGCATCGGTGAACGCCTGCCGGTCGCCTACCTGACCAACGAAGCCTGGCTCGGCGAGTACCGTTTCTACGTCGATCAGCGGGTGATCGTGCCGCGTTCCTTCATTGCCGAGCTGTTGCGCGAGCAACTGGCGCCATGGATCGACGATCCCGAGGCAGTCGGCGCCGTTCTCGACCTGTGCACCGGCTCGGCATGCCTGGCCATCATCGCGGCGCACGCCTTCCCCGCCGCCAGGATCGACGCCGTCGATGTTTCGCCGGACGCCCTCGTGGTGGCCAGGCGCAACGTTGAAGACTACGACCTGGCGACGCGAATTCGACTCGTCGAGGGAGATCTCTTTGCCGGCCTCAAGCAGCGCCGCTACGACCTGATCATCGCCAACCCCCCCTACGTCAAGGCGAGTTCGATGGCCACCCTGCCCGACGAGTACCGGCGGGAGCCCGAGCTGGCGCTGGCCAGCGGTGAAGATGGCCTCGATCTGACGCGCGCTATCCTCGCCGGAGCGCGCAAGCATCTCAAGGCCAACGGTCTGCTGGTCGTCGAGATCGGCCACAACCGCGAGGAACTCGAGGCGGCGTTCCCGACCACCCCCTTCACGTGGCTCGACACCAGCGCCGGCGACCAGTATGTCTTCCTTCTGCATCGAGACGAGTTGCCGTGAGTCGCGCAAGACGCTACCCGCGCGACTGAACGGCGATGCGTAGCCTGCGCCTGCTGCTGCTTGCCGTCCTGCTGCTGGCCGGCTGCCACGATTCGGCGCGGCTGGCGTCGCTGCCACCGGGCAGCCGGGTTCTCGCCTTCGGCGACAGCATCACGTTTGGCAGTGGCGCGGCTCCCGGCGAGGACTATCCGGCTCGCCTGGCCGCAATCAGCGGCTGGCAGATCGATAACGCCGGCATCCCGGGCGACACCGCGGAAGCGGCGCAGGCGCGAATTCGGGCGGCGCTGGGCGAAACCCGGCCAGCGCTGGTGATCGTCGAACTGGGCGGCAACGACTTCCTGAGACGGCGGCCGGAAAAAGCCGTCAAGGAGGACCTGCGCGCCATCGTGGCCGCCATCAGGCAGTCCGGCATCCCGGTCGTTCTGGTCGCCGTGCCGAAGCTGTCGCTGATCGGCGTGGCGACCAGCAGATTGCCCGACTCGACGATCTACGCCGAATTGGCCAGGGAAGAAAAGCTGCCGGTCGTCGAGGGTGTCCTTGCCGCCGTCCTCTCCGACCCGGCACTGAAAGCTGACCCCATTCATCCGAACGCCAGCGGCTACCGCAAACTTGCGGAAGGTGTTGCCGAACAACTGAGCCGAGCCGGCTTGCTGAAAAAGCCCTGACCGCGGGTGCTCGCCGGCGCCTTGGCAGATCGGCAGCGCCGGGGAGACGCGACCGGCAGAAAAAAGGAACCCACCGATGAAAACCGAAACCCCGCAGATCGTCCGTCGCCAAGACTACACGCCGCCCGCGTTCCTGGTCGATGCCGTGGACCTCGACGTGCAGTTCCTCGCCGACGAGGTGCTGGTCAACAGCCACCTGCAGTTGCGGCGAAATCCGGCCGCCGCGCCCGGAAAAGCGCTGCAACTCGATGGCCACGGCCTCGAAACCATCTCGGTCGCCATCGACGGCAGACCCCTCGCCGCGAACGCCTACAGCTGCACCGATACGATACTGAACATTGCCGAGCCTCCGGACTCGTTGTTGCTGAGTACGCTGACGCGTATCGACGCCGACCACAACAGCAGCCTCTGCGGACTGTATCGCTCGAAGGACGGCTACTTCACGCAGTGCGAGGCGCAGGGCTTCCGCAGAATCACCTGGTTCCCCGATCGCCCCGACATCATGTCGCGCTACACCGTCACCCTGCACGCCGACAAGGCCAAGCTGCCGGTGCTGCTCGCCAACGGCAATCCTGTGGCGAGTGGCGACGAAGGGACTGACCGTCATTGGGCGCGCTGGGAAGATCCATTCCCGAAGCCCTGCTATCTGTTTGCGCTGGTCGCCGCGCGACTGGACGTGCTGCGCGACAGCTTCACGACCTGCAGCGGGCGCAGCGTCCAGCTTGCGGTCTTCGTCGAACCCGGCAAGCTCGATCAGTGCGCGCACGCGATGGACGCGCTCAAACGGGCGATGCGCTGGGACGAGGAAGTGTTCGGCCTCGAGTGCGACCTCCACCACTACATGATCGTTGCCGTCGGTGACTTCAACATGGGAGCGATGGAGAACAAGGGGCTGAACGTCTTCAATACCAAGTACGTTCTGGCGCGCGCCGACACCGCCACCGATGGTGACTACCAGAACATCGACCGCGTCGTCGCCCACGAATACTTCCACAACTGGACCGGCAACCGGGTCACCTGCCGCGACTGGTTCCAGTTGTCGCTCAAGGAGGGGCTGACCGTCTTCCGCGACCAGGAGTTTGGCGCTGACATGCACAGCCGCGCGGTCACCCGGATTCGCGATGTGCGTGGGCTGCGCGCCGCGCAGTTTCCCGAGGACGCCGGCCCGATGGCGCATCCGGTACGTCCCGACTCGTACATCGAGATCAACAATTTCTACACCAGCACCGTCTATGAGAAAGGCGCCGAGGTCGTGCGCATGATCCACACGCTGATCGGCAAGGAAGCCTTCCGGCGTGGCATGGACCTGTATTTCGCGCGCCACGACGGGCAGGCCGTGACCTGCGACGATTTCGTCGCGGCAATGGCCGACGCCTCGGAAGTCGACCTCACGCAGTTCAAGCGCTGGTACGCGCATGCCGGCACCCCGCACGTCCGGGCCGTCGGCAGCCATGACCCGGCGACACGGCGCTATGTCCTCACCCTCGCGCAGTCGCGACCGACCGGCGTCGAGGAAGCGAGCAGCCAGCCATTCCATATCCCGATCGCGATCGGCCTGGTCGGACCGACCGGCGAGGATCTGCCGCTGCACCTGGCCTCGGACTGCGACGGCGGCAGACGCGACGCGACGACGCGCGTCGTCTCGCTGACGGAGAGCGAACAGCGGTTCGTCTTCGAGGACGTGGCAAGCCCGCCGGTACCCTCGCTGCTGCGCAACTTCTCGGCACCGGTGATTCTCGATTACGCCTGGCGGGATGAAGATCTCGCCCACCTCCTCGCCCACGACAGCGACCCGTTCAACCGCTGGGAGGCAGGGCAACGCCTGGCCGGTCGGCTGATCCTTGCCGCGGCCGGGGAGATCGCTGCGGGACGGCCGGTGCACTGGCCGCCAAGCTTCGTCGACGCCGCCGCGCAGGTTCTCGCGCGCGGCCCCGAGGATCCAGCCTTCGCCGCCGAAGTGCTGACGCTGCCCGGCGAAGCGACCCTCGCCGAGGAAATGGCCGTGGTCGACCCGGATGCACTTCACCATGCCCGCAACGGACTGCGCCGCTTCCTCGCCGAAAAACTCGCCGCCCCCCTGCGGCAATGCTACGACGCGCTCGCCATGAGCGGGCCGTACCGACCGACACCCGCAGCCGCCGGCCGGCGGGCTTTGCGTAACCTCTGCCTGAGCACCCTTGGCGAGTTGCAGAACAGCGAAGCAAGAGGGCTGGCCATGCGCCAGTTCGTATCGGCCGACAACATGAGCGACCAGTTCGCGGCGCTGGCAACACTCGCGCAGGACGACTGCGGCGAGCGCGCGCAGGCGCTCGCGGCCTTCTACGAGCGCTGGCACGGCGAGGCGCTGGTCGTGGACAAGTGGCTGTCGGTGCAAGCGGCGAGCCGTCTTCCGGCGACGCTGACGATCGTCCGGGGTTTGCTCGCTCACCCCGGCTTCGATCTGCGCAACCCGAACAAGGTTTACGCCCTGCTCAACACCTTCGGCAACAACCACGTCCATTTTCACGCCGCCGACGGCAGCGGCTACCACTTCCTCGGCGAACAGATCGCCCAGCTCGATTCCATCAATCCGCAAGTGGCGGCGCGCCTGGCGCGGCGTTTCGATCGCTGGCGCCGGTTTGACGCCACCCGACAGCAGCACGCACGCGGCACGCTGGAAACCCTGCGCGCGACCAATGGCCTGTCGGCGGATGTCCTCGAGATCGTCGGGCGCGCGCTCGACTGACTGGCGAGGCGGGCGCCGTCACCATTAACTGGCCATGGCGTTGGCCGGCCAGGAATCCTCAACATAGTACTTGAGGCAGGCGCAGGCGCTCTGTATAATGGCGCCCTTCACCACGGCAAGGCGCCCGTAGCTCAGCTGGATAGAGTACTTGGCTACGAACCAAGGGGTCGGGCGTTCGAATCGCTCCGGGCGTGCCAACAGAATCAAGCACTCAGGCCAATCTTCGGATTGGCCTGAGTGCTTTTCTCGGTCATTGGTGACACATCCGGCAGCGTGACACCCTTGCGGCGCTGCCCACGCCCGGGCGGCGCAAGGCTGGGGCGGTCAGCGCGTAAGCGGCCGTTCGGCCGTAGCCGCTGGGTGGCGTTCGTGGCGGCTTGTGCCACGCTACTGCGCGCACAGCGACGACTACGCCCGCCTATCGAGACAGCATCCTCGGTTCGCGACGTGCAGACGCTGACGCTCTTCGTGGGTAACAACCGGCTGCAACTTCAGCAGTTCGGTGCAGAGCCGGTGGATACCCCGGCCGGCACGCCCGGCAAAGGCAGCATGGCCGCGCTGATGCTGCGGCCCGTCGACACATTGTCGATGATCGGGCTGATGCTGCATGGCGCGATGGGCAGGCTGGGGGAAGCTGCCGGTGTGGAGGGCTTCAAGTTCCACCGCATGGTGGTGAAGCCCACGCTGGCACCCGGCCGCAGGAAGGTCGTGGTGGCATTTGACGGTGAGGTGGCACACATGCGCGCGCCGATCGACGTTCGTGTCCTCGACAAGGCCTTGTACCTGCTCCAGGCCACTGGCGCAGCGAACACGACAGACGCGCCAGAGGCCGCGCCATGAGCGTCCTGCTGCAGATCTCCGACACCCATTTCGGCACCGAACAACCGAAGGTGGTTGAAGCTCTGGTTGCCCTGGCAGCGCAGCAGCGGCCGGTGATGGTGGTGCTGTCGGGTGATATCACGCAGCGTGCGCGGCCGGCCCAGTTTCGCGCGGCCAAGGTCTTCGTCGACCGACTGGGGGCACCAGTTCTGGCTATCCCCGGCAACCACGACATTGCATTGTTCGACCTTTGGGCGCGGCTGACCCGCCCGTACGCGTGCTACGCCAAGGTGTTCGAGGCCGACCTCGTGTTGGGTGGGCACATCCATCTACCCTACATGCTGGCGTAACACGGTCTGGCGCGACGACTATGGGTGGTCCAGGCCGCAACCGCCGTGTCGTGGGCGCACACGCCCTGACGTGCCCAACTCGGTGAATATCCTGCGCTTGCGCGAGACGTCCGGCGTGCGGGGCGACCAGACGCAGACCGGGTCCGAGGCGGTGGAGTGCTGCCTCATCGAACAATGAGACTTTGCGCGCCACGATCGAGTCTTCGTCCGCACCGCGGTGAAACCCGTGCAGCCGGAGCGCGGCTGATCGCACGCAGCCCCGTAGCGGTCAGTGCCGCAGCAAGCACTGCCAGCCGCGCTGCCTTCGAACTTACATCGAAAAAACGGATGAATTCATCGCACTGTAACTGATTTATTCGAACTTCGAATAGTGCAAGAATAGGAACTGCTGCTCTACAGACAGGAGGCGATCGTGTCCTACGCACTCAGTTGGTTTTTGGTGTTCGGCCTTTTTGCACTATGGTCGCTGGCGGCCTGGGCGGTGCATGCGGTCGCCATGTGGTCGGTCTCGAATGTCGGCGCGGTGACCGGCGTCGCATCGGCTGTCGAGGGTCTGCGTCTGCCGGAGTGGCTGGCGCCCTGGGTACCGCCGGAGGTCGCACAGACGATGACCTCGCTGCTCTCGGGCTTCGCGCCGGTCGTCGAGAGTCTGCTTCACACCGCGCCGGCGCTGGCCGGCGGCCTGACCGTGCTGACTTGGGTGATCTGGGGCCTTGGCAGCGTGCTGCTGATCCTGCTGGGCGCAGGGCTGCATCTGCTCATCGCGATGTGGCACCGCCGCGGCAGCGGTTCCGGTCCTCAGCCGGCAAGTCAGGTGATCGCATGACGGATATACTGTCCTCGTACTGGTGCGACGCGATGACTGCGCGGAACTCGACCCTTGTCGCTGTCTGCGTCAGGCGGGCGGCACTGCGTTGGACCACTGTCTATAGCTCCGGTGATCGATCATGAACCTTCTCATGTTTTTCGGCGGCCTTATCTTGCTGGTCATCGGCGCCAACACGCTGGTGCGCGGCGCGTCCAAACTGGCGATGTCCTTCGGTATCAGCCCGCTCGTCGTCGGGCTCACCATCGTCGCCTTTGGCACCAGCGCGCCCGAGGTTGCGGTGAGCCTCGGCGCCGTGCTCGACGGCAAGACCGACATCGCCATTGGCAATGTGGTGGGCAGCAACATCTTTAATGTGCTGTTCATTTTGGGAATCAGCGCCCTGATCGCGCCGCTGGTGGTCAATATCCAGCTGATCCGGCAGGAGGTGCCGATCATGCTCGGCGCAAGCCTCCTGCTGCTGGCACTCGCGCTGGATGGAAGGCTCTCGTTCCTGGACGGAGGTTTCCTGTTCGCCCTGCTGGTGGCCTACACCGTGTTCCTGGTCGTCCAGTCTCGCCGCGAGACCCAGGCCGCGAAGGACGAGTTTGCCGAGGAGATCCAGCCCGCCGAGGCCGGTGCCTGGGACAGCCACTGGGCGGCACAGATCGGCCTGATCGCCGCCGGCCTGGTGGCGCTGGTGTTTGGCTCGGACTACCTGGTACAGGCCTCGGTCAGTTTCGCCAAGACCATGGGCGTTAGCGACCTCGTCATCGGCCTGACCATCGTCGCCGCCGGCACCAGCATGCCCGAGGTGGCCACGAGCATCGCAGCCGCGATCAAGGGCGAACGCGACATCGCGGTGGGCAACGTCGTCGGCAGCAGCACCTTCAACATCCTGGGCTGCCTGGGCTTATCGGGGCTGGTGTCGGGCAACCTGGGTCTGGCGATGGCGCCATCGCTGCTGGCCTTCGATATCTGGGTGATGCTGGCGGTGGCTCTGGCCTGCCTGCCGGTTTTCATGACTGGCCGCGAGATCGCGCGCTGGGAAGGCGGGGTGTTCCTCGGCTATTACGTTGCCTACGTGGCCTACCTGATCCTGGCGGCGCAGCAGCACGATGCGCTGCCGGTCTTCTCGAGCGTGATGATGGGCTTTTTCGTACCGCTGACCGTGGTGACGCTGGTGGTGATGGTGATCCTCCGCCCGGTCGCAGCCAGCGAGCACACATGACGGCGCCGATCTTGCAGCGGCCATGCGAAGCAGCAGCGACCTTGACTAACTAGCGGGTGTCGATGCACACCCTGGCGCAAGCTCGCGGGACCGCAGCGCCGATCGGGCTCGTGGTATGGATTTTGGGGAGCGAGTAGATCCGGCACGGGGTCTCAATTTGAAAGGGCTTCTTCAATGATCTATGCGACCCTCAAGACTCTGCATGTGCTGTCCATCATCGTGTGGATCGGTGGCATGGTGTTTGCGCACTTCTTCTTGCGCCCCGCCGTCGCCCAGTTCGAACCGGCGGTGCGGCTACGACTCATGCACGCTGTACTCGGCCGCTTTTTCCAGGCCGTACTTGCCGCCTCGTTGCTGACGTTGGCCACCGGTGTGTGGATGCTCGGCCGCGTGGCCAAGCAAGTGGTCCAGTCCGGTGGCAGTTTCGAAATGCCGCTGGCCTGGACCTTCATGGCGGTGCTTGGCGTCGCGATGGTGGCAATCTTCATGCACATCCGCTTCGTCCTTTACAAGACGCTGGACCGTGCGGTTGCGGCGTCTGAATGGGTCGCTGGTGGTACGGCCTTGGCACAGATCCGCAACTGGGTCTCCATCAATCTGGCGCTTGGCGTGCTGGTACTGCTCGTCACACTGCTGCGCTGAACGGCCGCTGGCCTCGGGACGCGGATTCAAATCAGCAAGGCCGCGCCAAAAATGCCCACCATGATGAAAGCCAGCACCACTTTGGCGATGAGCCCCACCATGATCCCGACCCAAGTGGCGACGCCGACTTTGACGGCGCGCGCTTGGTCTTTCTGCGCCAGGTACTCGCCCACGGCGGCACCGGCCAGGGGCATGAAGAGCACACCCACCAAACCCATGAAAAGTCCGAGCACCGTGCCCACCGCCGCGCCCATCAGGGCCATTTTGCTGGCACCGGCTTTCTTGGCTCCCATGAGCCCGGCTACATAGTCCAGACCCCAGGCCAATACTGCCAGCACACTGACCACCACCACGGTGGTCATGCCCACACGAGTGAAGTCATCTATCCACGCGCCGAGCACGATGCCACCCCAAACCAACACGGTCCCCGGCAGCACGGGCAGCACGGTGCCCGCCAGGCCCAACAAAATCAGGGCAGCAGACAAAATCCATAAGAAGGTCGTTTCCAAGATAAGCCCTCGAGGTCAAAAACTCGCACACTGTCCCTCATGTCGATCTGTCCGATTGAACTGCAAGGCTTGGCTTGCATGACAATAGGGTCAGTTCCCACACTGCGACAATTGAAGTGCGAGGTAGTTTCCTCAGACCGGAATAGCCGATGAGCTATCCGCTCAATCGCCCATGGTCTGCTGGCTGTTGGACACCTACCCCTCGCTCAGCGCTGCTTGTGTGACGAAATTGGCCGAGAGGCTGGCAGTGATCTGGCTGCCCAGGCGACCGCTTGACACAAAGACTGGCCGTTGAGTCGTTCGAGTGACGAATGACCTTTGCGGCGCGGTGTCCGTCAGCAAGACACCAGAACTCAGCGGCCGCTCATGGTCTGGAGCGGCCAGCCCGCCAACGCCTGCTTGCCCGCTAAAATGCCGCCTTCAGCTACCTCTCATTCCATCGTTCCGCAGCCAGCGGCAACTCATTCAGTTCCGCACGCGCCTCCCGCCAACTCGGGCAGTGCCGATCCAGAAGCGCCACGAAGCGCTCGCCATGCGTCGGCTCAAGGAGATGAAGCATTTCGTGTACGACGACGTACTCAAGCAAGTCCCTGGGCTTCTTGACCAACTCGGTATTCAGGCGAATGGTCCCGCTCCGGTGGCTGCAGCCGCCCCACTTTGTCCAGTCGGATTTCTTGATGGCCATGAGCCGGCTTCTTGGTTTGTGATGCCAGACGGCGCAGGCTTGCTACTTTACACCGCAGGCTCTGGAGAGAGTCCGATGATTCCGCCTGCTGGCTGCAGCGCAGACGCAATTTTTGTGAAGCAGATTCAGAAGCATCGCGTTACCCTGGGTCACCACGTCTCCGTGACGCCATAACGCTCTCGCGCCCGGTTACGCTGCAACTCGCCATCGGCGATCTGGCCGTCGTCGGCCGCTACTCGCCGCACCTCGCGCGCGTGCAACAAGAATTCTGTGCTCGGCTTTTTCCAATGGTGCAGACGTGGAGTTCACCGAACGGTTTCCGGCCGACAGGCGCCAGAGATTGAACAGCCCCTGCTATGGCGCTGGTCGAAGCTGAACGCACGTCTGATGGCGGCCGGCAGGTAATCGACCGTGGGCGCTATACTCTTCAAGGCCGGCGCCGCCCTGGCAGCCGGAGCCGGCGAGGAAACGGAGGGGATGATCATGAGCAACAGCGAAGGGCACACAAGGGCAAGCGATTTGGCCGGGCCGGGCGGCAAGATTCTCGCGGGCGGGTTTTCGCCGCGGCTGTGCCAGCGGCTGACGGAATGCGTCACCGCCATGGCAGCCTTGGAGAAGATTTCCTCGCCGATCATCCCCTATATCGCCGCCTGGCGCGAGCACGAGAAGATCATCTGGTATGAACATGTCGGAGCGCGGTTTCTCGCCCTTCTCGGCTGCAATCGGGGGGAAGTCGACGAGGTCTTTCGGCAGAGTATCGTCGATCGGCGGCTCTACCGGTACGCGGAGCGGGAGCACAAGGTCGAGGAGGAGATCGTCACGCGGGCCGAGTTGCGTGGCGCTCAGGACGGCTTGCGCGAGGAGGTGAAGAAGGCGGGGGCGGTCGAGTTCGTCTATCAGCTGGCCTTGCCGGGAGGAAAGACGATCTGGCTGAAGGACCAGGCCAACATCGAGGTCTTTGTCGAGGACCGGATCTGTCTCTCCATTGGCTGCCTGACCGAGGTCACCAAGGAGATGGAGCAGAAGGATCTGCTGGAGAAAATCGGCTATTTCGACGAACTGACCAAGCTGCCGAAACGCACCATCCTCCAACGGATCATCGAGATCAATATCGGCAATCTCCGCCGCGGTCACATCAACGACTTTGTCTTTCTGTTGTTGGACCTGGATCATTTCAAGGCGGTGAACGACACCCATGGCCATCAGGCCGGGGACCACGTCTTGCTCGGCTTCGCGGAAGTGATGCGGGCCACCAAGCGGCATGAGGATGAGATCGGCCGCTATGGAGGCGAGGAGTTTTACGGATTCTCCATCGGCGGCTTGCAGAACGGCCTGCAGTTTGCCGAGCGGCTGCGGCTGGCGGTGGCCAACGCCGATTTTGTTTTCAATCGAGAGCGGATTCCGGTGACCGTCTCGGTCGGCTTGGTAGCGGCCAGCCAGTTGGCGGCGGTGGGGGAGATCACTGTCGAAGAGCTGGTACGGGTAGCCGATCGGCGTTTGTATGTGGCCAAGGAAGAAGGGCGAAATCGAGTGGTCTTTCGAGGCTGACAGATCAGAAACTGCCGGGGCTACACACCAGCAGTACGGGAGCTGAGGACGCGCGTCATGACGGTGTGCCCCGGGCCGGCAAGACCGATCGGCCCGATATCGGCGAGTCGTGACGAAGGATGGGCTGCTGCCGTCGCAATGCAGGTCAGGAACGCATCTTGACGCCAGGCTGCCGTCGAGTGCGATCGTCGAAATGCCGCCTCGCCGCTTCATGTGGTTTCGTGTCGCACCGACAGCCAGTCGCACTCTGGCGCCCTGCTCCGCCGCGCCTTCACGCCCACGGCCGAAGCCCTGACCGACGCCGTCCACCGTGGCCGCTACCAGCGCATCATTGGCAATGATTGGCAAGGATTGGCAAGGTAATGGTCGCGGTGTTAGCAGATCCCAACTGTCGGGCGAGCCGCTGCCCCAAGACACAGGACGCCGGTCTCGCGTTTGTTGCGGAGGCAAGGCAGAGGCTGCGCAAGTTGGTGCCCAAGGCGTATCGATGTGGGGCAGCTTGCGGCCAGTTGCGGACGGTCGCCTATCCCGCCGGGCATTCATCCGAAAGGCGGCCTGTTTCGGAGACCTGCCGAAAAGCCCAAGCCAGCGACTCGGCCAAGCTGACCCAAGAACAACCCGCGAAAGATCGGCTGCTATCCGGCATTCATTGCTCCGCCATCGGTAGTCAAAAGAGTATGGTTGCTGTTGGTCAGCTCAAGTTCCAGCCAAGTGTCGAACACCAGTGTCGAACGCCAATTGCGAGGACGCAACGGATTTGGCAGTATTCAACGGCGTCATCGACCGCATCTGTCGCGCATGCAGGCAACCATGGAGAAAAATCAAATGCATCCACATCCAGCAAGGCACATCACGCTAACCGCCCTGCTTTGCGGCGCCATCGCCGCAATCGGGCTTCCCGGCTGCGCAAAGAAGGCCGACCCGGTCACCGCCGCCCAAGTGGCCGACAAGAAGGCCGAAATCCACGTCCCCGGCATCGCGGAAGTCAAGGCCATCGCCGAGGAAGGCTTCGTTTACGGCCTGCCGCTCATCATGAACTACGGCGTCATGTACGAGTACGTCCTCGACAAGAACTCGGGGCAATGGAAGGCGCCTTTCAATAACATCTACAACGAGCATCGTGTCTTCACCTATGAAGACACGGCGATCCCGACGCCCAACAGCGACACTCCGTATTCGCTGGCCTGGCTCGATCTGCGTGCCGAACCGGTCGTGATTTCGGTGCCGGCCGTCGATCCCAAGCGTTACTACTCGGTGATGCTCAACGACGGCAACACCTTCAACTACGGCTACATCGGCAGCCGCGCCACCGGCAGCGAAGCCGGCGATTACTTGATCGTCGGCCCGCGCTGGAAGGGCGAGACCCCGCAGGGGATCAAGAGGGTGTTCCACTCGACCACCGACTTCTCGCTCGCCGCGTTCCGTACGCAGCTTGTCGACGGGAAGGACATGCCCAACGTCGAGGCAGTCCAGGCCGGCTACAAGATTCAGTCGCTGTCGGCATTCCTGAACCAGCCGGCACCGCCCGCCGCCGCTGCGGTCGACTGGCCGAAGTTCGACAAGGATCTGGTCAAGACCGAGTTCTTCGACTATCTCGACCTCGCGCTGCAGTTCGCCCCGGCCGGCCCTGAGGAAGAAGCGATCCGCGCCAAGCTGGCCAGCATCGGCATCGGCCCCGGCAAGAAGTTCGCCTTCAAGGATCTCTCGCTCGAACACAAGGCCGCAATCCTGCTCGGCATGAAGGAAGGCGACAAGAAGGTCAGCGAGAAAGTCGCCAGCCTCGGCAAGACGATCAACGGCTGGCATATAAGCTCCCTGTTCGGCGACCGCGCCTTCTACAACGGCGACTGGCTGCTGCGGGCAGCCGCGGCACGGGCCGGCATCTACGGCAACAACGCCGAAGAGGCCATGTATCCGATGGCCAAGACCCTGGCAGACGGTACGGTGCTCGACGGTTCGAAGCACAACTACACCCTGGGCTTCGCCAAGGATCAGTTCCCGCCGGTCAACGCCTTCTGGTCAGTCACCATGTACGACGCCAAGAACCAGCTGCTGGTCAAGAACCCGATCAACCGCTACCTGATCAATTCGCCGATGATGTCGGGCATGAAGAAGAACAAGGACGGTTCGCTTACGCTCTACATCCAGAAGGATTCGCCGGGCAAGGACAAGGAAGCCAACTGGCTGCCGGCGCCGGACGGCGAAATCTATCTGGTGATGCGCCTCTACTGGCCGAAGGAAACGCCGCCGTCGATCCTGCCGGCAGGAGAGGGTACCTGGCAGCCGCCGGCTCTCGTCATGACCAAGTAGGAGGCCAGCCCATCGCATTGCCGCATGGCGGATGGCGGATGGCGCTGATACCGCAGGCGCCCGAGAACGTGATGCACTGATCGGGCGCCTTGCGCAGAGCAGTTCGCTTGCGCCGCCGTCGCATCGAACAGTCGAGTCGGTCCTTGATTTGGCTCGCTGCCATCACACTCTTGTCGATGAGGAAGGGGGTACCCGACGGGGAGGCTCTGCTGGCACTGGCCGTCCGGCCGCCGCCTGCGTCTGCCACTCATGGCGATACTCGCTGGCATGGGCTTCGATCCATGCCAACGCGTGAAAGTCCCGCTCATCCGAGGGAAAGTGCTCCACATACGCTTCGATCGTGGCCACCTGCCGGCGGAGGAACTCCATCTCCGAGGAATCGGGAATCGAGAAGTTGCCTGCCGAACCGGGAGAGAACCGAGCTGCGGGGTCATCCAGAAAATCCATGACTTTCTCCCACTGAAGCGAGCCCATCTGGCCACTGGCGGCCAGCAAGCGCGTTGGCGCCGGCCATGCCGGCGCAGTTGTTGAGCGCCCAGCGTGCTGATCAGCACGAGCTTCACCCCCGGCCACCAATCGTCACAAGCAACTTCAACTATGTCGGCCAAGGCCATGTAAGCTTGTGCTATTGTTCCCCGCGTTGAGGGAGCCCTGTCAACCCCGATTGGCGGCTTGCACGCTCCCCTGCGTGTCGACGATGCAAAACTGAGACACTCCGACGCTCGGACATGACGGTTGCGGCGATCCGCATGCTGGCGAAGGCGACCGCGAAGCACCGCCGCCGGTGTAGTCTGCTGACAGGCCGAGTTGCTGCGCCGTACGTAACCAGCGCCGCAACAGGCATCCGCGCCGATCGAACCCCGCTACTCAGCCGATCGGCGCCGCAGGGCCGCCGCATTGATGGCCATTGCGAACGATCCGGGGCCACACCGGTCCCCTGGAGAGTAGGGATTTCGACTGAATGGAGAACACGATGGCTGGTTTCGAGGATTATGCCGCAGACACCAGGGAGATCGAGCTCGAGATCGAGAGGAAGGGCCTTGCTCTCGGGGTCGACTGGACGGACGACGTTCAGGTGCGCGCCTTGGCCAGGAAAGCCCTGGACCACTCGGCCAGCGACATCAGACTCGCCGAGTCCGGCCCCGTCGACCACAGGCTGATGGCCAAGGTCGACCTGTTCGGTCTCGCGGCACTCATGCTGAGGACGATGGAGGAAAGTGCGGGCGTCGGCATCGAAAGTCACGGCGGTCCGGCCTGGAAGGCGTTTGCTAGGGCCCTGTGGGCTGAGGTGCAGACGCGCAAGCCTCAGTGAAGCACGGACCGGAACGCTGCCCGGCAGGGTGCCGAAAGCGTGCAGACGAGCCAAGCCGCCACGATCCTTGCAGCGACTGTCCCCGGCGCGGGCAGCCCGACATGCGATACTTGACTTTTTCCCGGGTGCCCCATGGCAATCAAATCAACCGTCTTCAAGGTGGATCTTCAACTTGCCGACCTCGACCGAGGGCATTTCTCGGACTATGCGCTGACGATCGCCCGTCATCCGTCGGAAACCGACGAGCGAATGATGATCCGTCTGTTGGCCTTCATCCTGCACGCCTCTGCAACGCTGGTCTTCGGGCGTGGCCTGTCAACCGACGATGAGGCGGACCTCTGGGATATCGATGCGACGGGCAACATCGAGTGCTGGATCGATGTTGGCCTGCCGGCCGAGAAGAGCATTCGCCGCGCCTGCAACGGCTCTCGCAGGGTGACTGTCGTCAGCTATGGCGGTCGGGCCGCCGACATCTGGTGGCGGCAGAATTCCGAGAAGCTCACGACCCAACAGAATCTGCGCGTGCTCTCCCTGAGTCCCGGGGAAGGACAATCGCTGGCCGGTCTGGCGGAACGTACCATGCGCCTGCAATGCACCGTTCAGGATGGTGTGATCTGGCTGGGCAACGAAAGGCAGCATGTCGAACTCGCACCGAAAGTCCTCCTCTCGGCGCATTCCGAGTAGGACGCCAGGGCCCCGCCACGAGACCACCTTGCTTCCGAGGTCCGAGTCCATTAGGGACACACGCGCACGGCCCCCACAGAAACCGGGTCCAACCCGCCATCGCCCCGCTTGCCCCGCTTGCCCCGCTTGCCCCGCTTGCCCCGCTTTCCCCGCGCAGCGCGCGCCGTGCCGACAAGGCAAACACGGCCGGCCCGGCGTCGCCCCAGCGGCGGCCGCCCGCGCATGAAGCGAGTGTCCGCCACCAGGCCCGACACCGGCGCACCGGCTCCGGCCACCATCGGTCCGCCAGCGCGGCGGAGGGTGCCGCCGCCGCTCGATACCGCGCGACTCTTCTCGCCGGCGGCACGCCAGCGGGAACTCGCCGAGCTCCAACGTACGGTTGGTGCGCAGTTCGGCCTGACGTTCGTGGACATGGACGTGAATGATTCGGCAAGCGTCTCGACTCTGGCGAAACGCTTCGCGCGTGCGCACGTCAACGGTAGCGCCCAGGAGGGCAGCCGTTTCGGGCGTGGCGTGGCCAGAAACAAGATGCTCGTCGGCCAGGACATGGCGCCGGCGGCCGCTCTGGCGGCAACCGGCGTCGATCCGGAGACGGGCAACAAGGAACGCTTCGCGCTCATCGCCTTCAACACCGCGAACAACCACGTCATGCAAGGCGCCTTCGGCGACCTTCGCCGCCTCTTTGGCGCTGACGAGCTCCGCCAGACCGAGCGCATGACACTGCTGCACGAGGCGGGCCACATGGTGGTACACCACGCCGAACAGTCCGGCGCCGACGCCTGGGGCGTCGCGGTCGCCGCGCTCGACGATCGCACGGGGAAGGCCGGCGACGCCATTCGCGAATGGGCAGGCAGCGACGAGGGTGCCATCGCACATCCCGACGTGCGCCGGCTCATGCTCGGCGAGGCGGACAAGCTCGATGCGCTGCAGGCGTGCGTTCGCGCCGGCGACGATGGCCTCTACTACGATGCGGACGCGGTGCGTCAGTCCTTCCAGGCCATCAAGTCCCGCGCCGATTATCGGAACTTCCAGGAGAACATGGGCGATGCCTTCATGGCCATCACGCTCAGGCAAGAGGGCGTGGACGTGACCAATACGGTGGCCGGCGCCCGTGCGCATGGAGACCTCGAGCACAACACCAAGGACAGCCTGGGGGCGATTGGCGCGCTCACGAAATCTTCGCTCGCAGGCATGGACACGCGGCAACTCGCGGTGCGCGCCGCGCACGTCGTGCAGGAGGCACTGGGAATTGGCTGAGGGTTCAGCCGCACCGCAGATCACCCCTTGTCTGACAGTGCCACAGACGACGCCGCGTCGCTATGCCGTCGCCGAAAGTTGCCGCCCGGCCTCACCGCTGATGTCGTGCCAGCCCGTCGATCAACTGGCGCGAGCCCGACGAACCGGGGACGATGGACTGCTGCCTACGGCCGATGCCCCGCGTCGCGCCGGCAACAACCGCCCAGCGGCGCGCCCGGATGTCATCTACTCGAGAGCCTCTCCACGGACTCGTCGCCAATCTTCACGGCGCAGGCGGGCACCATCGGAGCGACGGTGTGACTGCACGCAGCGGTCACGCCTCCGGCACCACCGGGGATCCCACGGCCAGACGCAGTTCCGACGCGGCACTGCCCCGATTGACGGCAATCTCCACCAGTCCAACGCTGTTCTCGTACCAGAACGGCTGCCCCACCGGCACTTCGGCAAACACCCGCGCCGGCGGGACTCGCGCCGTCCCGACGGCGAGCCACGCCTGCCGCCCAACGGTGGCCGCCCGAAGGCCGGTCAGCGCATTGCCATAGTGGTCGACGTAGATGACGGCAGCCAGATCGTCGGCCGCTTGCGGGTGCTCGAGGCCAGCACATTCGACGAGCTCTGTCGTCAGGGGATCGCCGGTGGCGATACGTGCGGCGATGGGCGCGAACAGGTCGCGCCCATGAAAAGACGCCGAGAGCCCGGGAGGACGCCAGACGATGCACCACGTACGCAGCACGCGTGCCCGCGCCGCAACGACACCGAGAAGGCCGTTGTCCGGGCCGACGTACCATTTGCCGTCGGCCTCGATCACTACCGCCGGGCGATCACTGCCGACGCCCGGATCAACGACCGCGAGAAAGACGGTTCCGGAATCGAAGCTCGTCGCCAGGGCCGCCAGCAGGTGGGCGCCGGCCCGCACATCGAAGTCAGGCACGCGATGCAGCAGGTCGACAATGGGGAGGGTGCTCTGGCCATGGTGCAACAGGGCCGCCTTCATCTGCCCGACATAAGGATCATCGCTACCGAAATCCGTGTACAGGACGACCATGGCGCGCCGTGCGCCTTCCGGGAGCGGCGAAACGGGCAGCTTCCCCTCGTGGCTCACGCCGGCCAGACCAGTGCGCCGACCAACAAGGCGGCAAACAATCCGGCGAGCACGTCGAGAGTCCAGTGCGCGCGCAGCACGATCACGACGGCCATCTGCAGTCCGGCGAGCACGATGCCGATAACGGTGAGAGCCGGGATGCCGAGCGTCGCCAACTGCAGGGCTCCGTAGACCGCCAGCGCGGTGTGCCCGGAAAAGAAGAAGTCGTTGCCGACAGCATAGGTGACGAACAGCGACGGGACACCGGGATGGCGCCAGATCATTCCCGGCGGTGCCGGCAGGGCGACCACGGCCTGGCTGAGCTGGCGGAGGACGAAGAGTCCCAGCAGGCCCCAGAACGGCGCAAAACTCGGACCGAGGACAGCGTAGCCGAGAACGAACAGGGTCACCGCATCGACGCCCAGCGAGCTGCCGATGAGCAGCGCGTTGGCGGTGCGGCGATGCGCATGCAGCCAGGCATTCGCACCAGCGGTGACTCGGTGGAGGTGGTCGTAGATGCCCCCGTCCGCGGCGAGCTGGCGCTCGCCGATCAGGCGCTGGCTGACGAACCAGGCGATCAGACCGCCGGCGATCGCCAGCAAGCGCAGGCCGATGGCCTCCAGTGACGGCAGTTCCGGCATCACACTAGCTGGCGCCTGGGCCGTTGCCGCGCGCTTCCTCGCCGCGCTCGAGTTCGAGCCGCTGCGCGGGAATCCCGCCCCAGGTCTCGCCGGCAGGAATCCGCGTGTTCGGCAGGACGAAGGAGCCGGCGAGCACCTTGGCCTTGTCGCCGACCTCGACGCCGCCCATGACGATCGCGCGCAGTCCGATCGTCGCGCCGGCGCCGAGGCGGACCGGCGCAATGACCAGGTAGCCGCCCTGCGCATAGTGGGCCATGACACTGGCGCTGCCACCGATGGTGACGCCGTCCCCGAGGGTGATCAGCGAGGGGTCGGCAATGGCGGTCGAATTGATGGTGACGTTGCGCCCGATCTTCATTCCCATCAGCCGGTAGTAGAGTTGCGCAAACGGCGAAGGGGTGACGAACTCGAGGAACGAGTAGCGAACCACCAGGGTGAGCGTGCAATGCACATACCAGCGCAGTGCCGTCAGCGACACCGCCGAGCCCCGATACGGTTGCAGTCGTCCCCCGAGCAGGAGGTTCAATGCCGGGGCAACCAGCAGCAACGTCAGGCCATAGGCAAAGTAGCTGGTGGCCAGGGCCAGGCCGGTCAGCGGGTAGCGCCAGACGGCGGCCAGCGGCTCGAGTGGCGCCGCGAAGACCTCGGCAAACAGCCAGGCCGCGACGCCCAGCGACAAGCCCGCAGCAACGATGGCGAGGGCGATGAACGGCAGCGGGCCGGCGAGAGCAAGGAGTCTTTGCATGCGAAAGCGTCACCAAACGTTGGGGAAGAGCGACGGCAGCGGGGGAGCGCCGACAGCGTGCAAGCGTGCCGGATTGTAAGCGACGATCGCCCAACGTCAAACCGCCATCATGGCCAGACGGGACGCTCAGGCGCCCCGGTATTGCCCCCCCGTCCGGTTCCCCGCAAAGCGTCGGCAAGTTAGCGATTGACGGCGGTCGACAGGGCCGAATATACTGGCGCGCGTCAGGACAACCGCCTTCCCGTCGGTCGGCGATCAGCCAGGCAGCAGCCCTATCGGGGTGACATGGATCACGGCAGGCGCTGGCGGACCGGCACCTGTCCGGCAAAGTGCCGCCAGCCACGCGAGCGGTACGTCATCCACCGGAAGCCCAACACCCTGACATGGCCTTCACGATCAACTGCAGGAACCGTCACTACCCCTTCACAATGATCAGCGGAGCTTAGCGTGGAAAGGCAGTGGTTCCTCGAGTCGATTGCCGCGGATGGCTCGCATTTCACCTATCCGATCACGCCATTGCCGTTCCGTATCGGCCGTGATGCCAAGAACGATCTGGTGCTGGCTTCGCGTGGCCTGAGCCGCAATCACGCGCTAATGACGGCGGACATCAGTGGTCGCCTGCGATTGACCGATCTGAACAGTACCAATGGCAGTTTCGTCGGTCGCCGCCGCATCGAAGGCTCGTGCCTGCTCGACGAGAACGACATCGTGCATTTCGGAACCGCCGAATTCCGCGTGCGCATGCGTGCGCTGGATCAGACGCGCATCGACCAGATGGGAACCATGCTGGTGCCCAACGGCCTGGCGCTTTCGGAACTCTTCGTTCCCAACGAGCCCGAGTTCCTCGATCTCCTTGATGGCGAGGGCGTGTCGGGCGCCGCGCAACCGATCGTCGATTCGATCAGCAGGAAGACCGTCGCCTACGAATTGCTCGGTCGCGCCAACCACCCGCGACTGCCGTCGGCACCGATTCGCCTCTTCTCGCTGGCCACCGCACTCGATCGCGAAGTCGAGCTCAGCGTCGCCTTCCGCCGCTTCAGCCTGGCGGAGATTGCACCACGCTTGCCGGGCTTTCCCTTGTTTGCCAACACGCATCCGAAAGAAACGTTCAGCAGGGAGTTCTTCGCCTCGCTGGTCCATCTGCGCCGCCACCAGCCAGAATTGGATCTGGTGATCGAGATCCATGAGACCGCGGTGACCGAAACCGCGCGCCTGATCGATCTCGCCGCACGCTTTCGCGATATCGGCGTGCGCTTCGCCTACGACGATTTCGGCGCCGGTCAGGCACGCTTGAGCGAACTCGGCGAAGCGCCGGCCCATTTCGTCAAGTTCGACATGGGACTGCTGCACGACATCCACCTCGCCGGCGACCGCAAGCGGCGCGTCGTCAGCGATCTCGTCAAGCTGGTGCTCGACTTGGGCTCGGTGCCACTGGCCGAAGGCATCGAACTCGAAGCCGAGGCGGAGATCTGCCGCGACATGGGCTTCCGGCTCATCCAGGGATTCCTCACCGGCAAGCCGATTCCGTTCGAACGGCTCTGAGGCCGGCGAACGCCGCAAGGGCGGCACGCACATCCCGCTACCGGGCGAGCGCGTGCCGATGCGGGGCCGATCCGGATTTCTCCTCCCGCTGGCCTGCCGGACCCGGGGCGTTTCGCAGACCGGTCAGGGCAGCAGCGTGATGTAGCGCTTGGCCACGAAGCCGGTGCTGCCCGGTTGCTCGATGACGTACCAGGTCTGGAATTCACCGATGACCTGCACGCGGGTACCGCCGGGCAGGCGCGCAAAGATGTTGGCGTTCGTCGCGGTGGTGGGGCGGCTGCGTACCATCAGATCGTCGCGCACCGTCGCTACCACACCGTTCCGGCGCAGGGGCGTCACCGCGAACTCGTTCTGGTCGGGCACGTCGGCACGCCCGAGATTGATGTTGGCATTGGGTGGGCGGGTCGGATCGGGAGCCCCCGCGAGCGGCCGGCCGATGGCCGCGAGGATGTCTTCCTCGGAGCCCAGCGGACCGAGCGCGGCATCAATACCGGCTGCCGCCGGGAACGTCGGACCGGCGCCGAGCAGGCCGCGCAGGTAAGCGATGTGCGCCGGCAGCGGCGACGGCGGTGGCGAGCTCACCGGCGCATGACGTGCCGCCAGCAAGGCGACCTTGAGCTGGGCCGCCACCGGTGGCAAGAGCAACAGATCGGCCAGTTGCGGCATGACGAGGCTCATGTCGACGTGTGGGGAAGCCAGCGCGCAACTGCCGTAACGGGCCAGTTCGGTCATGAACTGGCCGCGACGCGCGTGGTTGTACTGCATCCACACCTGCTCGAGCGTGATCGCGACGCGCATGTTCCCGGTACTCGTCGGGTCGGCGGTGACGCGGCCGAATACTTGATTGACGTGCGCGACATTGCCGGCGATCACCGCCAGCGCGTTGTCGATCTGGGCGGCAGACGAGTGGTTCTCCATGTACAGGACGAAAATCCGGTCGGCCAGTTCGCCAAGCTGACGGATGGCCTCGCCGCTGCCCCAATAGTGGTTGGCGGCCAGATCGTAAAGCGGCTGGATGACGCTTTCGCGCCAGGTATCTGTCGCCGCCGCGGCGACGTGCGTCGATCGCCCGGCGCCGATCCGGCGCAACATGGCATCGCGGCAGGCGTGCGTGCCGGCGATCTGGTCGCGGGCCCAGCACTCGAGTACGGCGCGCAGACAGCCGGTCGGTTCGGTCCCGAATTCGACGTAAACCAGCTTGTCGGCGACCAGATCGGGGTCGCCGGGCACGCTCAGGCCGATGTCGGTCGATCCGGGGGTGAGGAAGGTGGTTTGCGAGGGCGCGAACGACGCGTCGGCGCCAAGCACCGTGGCGCCTGGACCGGCCGCTGTCGCTACCACGTCGCGCAGGCTGGGGTCGGCACCAATCGCCGTGTTGACGTCGGCGGCGGCGTCCGCCGGCAAGGCCCGCAGCGCCGTGCCGACGGCGTGCGAGTTGGTCAGGCAGGCATCGAGAACGATCCGGCGCTGCGCCGGATTACCGCTCATCAAGCCGGTCAGTGCCGTCATCAGGGCCGTCGTGTTGGCGCCCGTCGCACCGCTGGTGCCGAGGGCGTCGACGGTCATCGCCGCGCCGGCGCTGCCGGCCAGATTGAGTACCGTCGAGTTGCCGTGCCCGCCGATCAGAGCCTGGTGGATCTGGCCGTTAATGCCATAGCGCGCGGCGACCGGCGCCAGTTGCGACTGATAGCCGCCGACCGTCGCATGCCCTTCGATGACGATGGTCAGGATGTCGCTGCTCGTGACCATCGCCTGCAGACCAAGATTGCGATGGAAAGCCCCGTTGTCATCGACTGCCGGGTAGAGCACGACGGTCAACGGCCGCCGCAACGGCGACCAGGACCACTGTGCCACTGGCGGCCAAGCCTCGTTGCCGACCAGACCGTCGAGCGTTCCCTTGGTGAAATGGTGATAGGTGCGCGCATAGTTGATGCGGCCGTGATAGGTATGCGGCAGGGCACCTTCGCGACGCAGATCCAGAAACGAATCGACTTCGCTGCCGTCGTTGGCCGAGAGGACCGGCGTGCAGCTCGTCAGGTAGCTGACGAAATTAGTCAGTTCGGGCGCCGCCGGATCTACGAGCTTCTCGAACGGTCCCTTGCTCGCTGCCGGATTCGGCGGCGCGCGCATGACCAGCGACAGGTTGGCCGCCGGCCAGGCGGCTTCCAGCGTCGTCAGATCGCGCCCCCAGCTCTCGGCCTCGTTGATGTTGCTGGTCGAACGCAGCCACGCGGTGTGGTCGGTCGCCGCTCCTTCGGCGTATTTTTCGAGCGGCGCGTAAATCGCCGGGATGCCCTTGGTGATGATGTCGCCGACATTGAGATCGCCGGCCCCCGCGAGGACGTTCGGCCGCTCGGCAAAGCGATCGAGGTCGCGGAACGCCGCCAGCGCCGCCGCATCGGCCTGCAAGGCCGGGCTCGTCGCCCAATCGAGCTGGCTCTCGGTAAGCATCGAGAAGCCGGACAGCGTCATCGCCCGGATGCTCGCCGGCGTCTCGGAGGTCTGCGCCGGCGTGCGCGTCACCGCCGGCCAGCGCAGAACGATCGGATCGCCGCCGCCCTGCTGCTGCGCTACGTGCGCCAGCTCATGGGCGATCGGTTCTCGGCCCTCGTGCGTGGTCGACGATTCCGGATCGACGGCGCGCGCAATGTCGGTCAGGCCATCACGCGACTGCAGTACGTGGGTCAGCTCATGCGCCAGGAGTGACTTGCCTTCGGGCCTGTGCGGCTGGAATTCACCCGCCGCGAACACAATGTGGATGTCGAAAGCGAAGGCGCGCGCCTGCAGCGATCGGGCCGTGTCGAAGGCGCCAGGGTTGGTATGGATGCGTACCGGGCTCAGGTCGACGCCCATGGCCTGCTCGAAGTCATTGCGAATGCGGTCGGGCAGGGGGACACCTTCGCCGATCTGTTCGAGAAGCTGGGCGCGATCGAGTTGTTGCGCAGTGGCGTGGGGGTTTGGCGCGGCGCTACGCATGCCGGGGGCGGCAATGGCATCGCGCGGTGCTGGTACACCGTTTGGGTTAGCATCGGCGGCTCCCGCTAGGGAGGTCGCTCCGGATTCGCGACGGCGGCAGATACCGAGTTCTTCGTCATAATGGGTTTCGACGCGCTCGTCGCCTTTGCCCATGATGTTGCCCATCAGTTCGCTGACGTTGATGTCGGGCGTCTTGAACTCCGGCCGGCCGAATCTCACCTTGCCGGCACTGGTGTTGTAGCCCGCCGAGATCGTTGCGGAGAGCGACAGTTTGGGATCCAGCGTGAACTTGCGGCCGTCGAACTTCTTTTCCCACAAGGTGATGGTCTTGACCATGAGGTTGGCTTCCGCGAACAGCTTGCCGTTGATGCCCAGCGAAAGCACGGGCGTCAGCGAGGCCGTGACAGCGCTCTCCACGTCGAGGCCATCGTCGTAACTCCAGGAGAACTTCGGACTGGCCTCGATCTTGGGTGCGATCCCCGCCTTGCCCTCGACGCCCACGCTGCCACCCACCGAGGCGATGCCGGCATCAAGGGTAAGTCGCGCATCCAGGTCGGCGGCCAGCCCGGCATAGGCAGGCACCTCGAACTTCGCATCGCCGAACAGCTTGAGCTTGTCGATCGTCGTCTCGGCCGGATTGAATTCCTTGACTCCGATGCTGATGTTCTTGAAGCCGCCCGGCCCCACCCAGGCATCGCTGTACAGGCCACCTTTGAGCGAGAGATTGAGGCCTACGGCCACGCTACCCACAGAGATGGCCAAGCCCGGTACCGGGATCTTGGGTGAGGTCATTTCGAAGAGCGTCTTGCGGGAATCCTCTTCCTTGGGGAAGCGCTCGAAGAGCTTGGCCTCGGCCTTCGTAATGGTGCCGCTGATCCAGACGCTGCCGCTCTTGTCGAGCCTGATGTTGGCCTCACCGGTGATGGTGTCGGTCAGCTTGGCCTTGAGCTTGCCGCTGCCATACACCACGTAGGTCTTGCCACCACCCTTGGCAAGCGGTTTGCCGTCGTCACTCGCCCCACCGTTGGTGACGCCGACCGATATCTCGCTACCCGAGAACACCTTGCTGTCTTCATAACCGAGCTTGCCGTTGAGGTCGACCAGGCCATCCTTGTAGCTACCTTCGAAACTGCCGCTGAGACCCTTGGGCAGGTCGGGCACGGCGCTGGCCTTGCCTTCCAGCGACCACGCACCCTTGGCCTTGGCGAGCGTCATGTCGAGATTGCCGCTCTTGATGCCGGGCAGCTTTTCCAGCTCGGCCTTGCCGGTGATGCTGAAGTTCTCGGCGTCCTGAAACCTGGCGTCGGCAGTGAAGTTCTTGACGCCGGGGATATCGGTCTCGGCATTGCCGGAGGCCGTGAAGGTCTGGCTTTGCTGGGTGTAGCCGACGGTGAGCTTGGCCGCCTTGATGCCCTTGATCTTGCCCGGCTTGGAGATTTCCAGTTCGCCCCTGGCGCCGAACTTCTCCTTCTCGCTCCACGAGGCGGCGATGGTGGCTTTGTCGAACAGTTCGCTCTGAAAGTCGACCTTGCCTTCGACCGACAGGCCGCTGCCTTGTGCGAAGGTGGCCTTGAGCGAGCCGTCGGCCACATTGGTGATGGTGAAGAATATCTCGCCGCCCAGCTTGAAGCCTTGCGCTACGGAGTAGGCGGCCTGCACCGTGGCCTCATCGACCGTCACGCCCGGTGCGCTCAGATTGATCTGGTCGGAGCTGAATTCGATGTAGAACTCGATGTCGTCGCCATCGAGCCGCACCATGATCGGGGCATTGAGCAGGGGAAGCGAGGGCGTCAGCTTCCCTTCGCCCAGGATCTTGCCATCATCGATCTGGATATCATCGAACTCGACCGGGCTCAGGTTTTCAAAGTGGAGCGATTGCTTGCCGAGCTTGGCGGGGTAGCCGCGATACTTCCCGTCACCGCTGAGCGTGAGCGCCACATCCGGCTTGGCGTGGGACCACTTCTTGGGCAGCTTCCAGGTGGCGTCGATCGAGCCTACATTTCCGCTGCCTTGCTTGGCTGCTTCGGTGATGTTGATGGTCTTGAGGGTGAGGCCGGAGATGGCGGATTGCGCCGTGCCGCTGATCGCGAAGCTGCCCGGGCCGCTCTTGTGGCTGATGCGCTGGATGATGATTCCCCCAGGCGCATCGGCCAGGAGGAATTCCTTGTCGGTGCCCTCTTCGTCTACATCCGGCGTCGCCTCGGCGGTTTCCAGCGGTTTGGCTTCCTTGATCTCCGTCAGGTTCCACCAGGCGCTGTCGGCTGCGCTGGCGCCCGACTTGAGCTTGGCGCCGACGCCTCCGAAAACGAGATCGTGCTGCTTGAGGAAGGTCTTGCGCTTGGGCTGTGGGGCCTTGAAGCTGTTGAGGTAGGCGTCAACCTTGCTGTAGATCGCGCCGCGAATCGCGCCACCAGAGCTGCTGTTGCTGGGCTGGTCGAGCAACTCCATGTTCCCCAGGCTGTTGCCCGTGCCGGTACCATTCTCGCCCGAGACCTGCAGCTCGACGATGTGATCGACCTGGAAGCCATTCGTCACCGGCATGCCATGGCGTGTCCAGGTCGGGATCTTCAGCAGCTTCTGCAACTGCGCAATACTCTTGGATTGTGGTTTCTTCTTGTTGCCCAGTTGGAGTTTGAAAGACTCGCCGGCATCGTCGGGCACATTCTTGAGGCCCCTGTCCTTGAGCTTCTGGCGAATCGTGGCTTCGCTGATCGTGATGCCCGAATTCCAGACGCCGACCTGAGCAGGATTGCCACGGCTGTAGCCGCGCTTGCGCTTGAGGTTTCCACTTGAGGCATTGCCCTGGTAGAGCGGCAGGTGGCGCGCCTTTACGGCGGGAATGTCGAGCTGGTCAAGCGCCTTGAGCGCGGCATCCGTCGCCGTCTGGTTGCGTGGCTTGTACTTGTCTTCGATCTCCGGATCGATCTTGCGTGCGATCACCGGGCCGCAATCCTGATGCTGCACCACGTGCGCGAGCTCATGGGCGAGCAGCGCCAGCCCTGCCTTGCTGTTCGGCTGGTAGCGGCCGCGAGCGAAGAAGATGTCGTTACCGGTGGTGAAGGCGAGCGCGCCCAAATGCCTGCACAACTGGTGGGCGCGTGAGTCCTGATGGATGCGTACCTGGCTGAAGTCGTGCCCGAGCTGGCCTTCCATGCGGGCACGCACGTCCTCACTCAGGGGCTCGCCCTGGCCCCGCTGGTCCTTGATGGAACTGCCGACATCGGCACCACGTACCGGCTCGGCACCCCCGGTTTCCTCGGCGGGTGGCGTGCTGCCTGTGGTCTGCGGCTCCTGCTGGGCGACCGCACGGGAGATCGGTGCCGCCTCCTGACGGCCAGCGGGGCCGTTTGCTGGCGGCTGTAGTGAAGGCGCCACGCCAGGTCCTGCCGCCTTTTCCGGTTTGCTCCCTGGAGCGATCTGGCCACCGGCGCCGGTCTGTACCTTTGCCGCCGCTGCTCCGGTGCCTGGGGCAGACGCCGCAGCACCTTGCGCGGGGTCGCGTGCCCGGGGATCTTCCTTGCGCTTGATCTCCGCCGGTTTCGCCGGGGCAGCGCCACGCGCCGCTGCCGGCGCAGCCACCGACTCCTGCATGCGCATGACTCTCTCGGCAACCGCATCGGCTTCGCGTTCGACGGCATCACCCGGCTCGCTGACCGCCAGCTTGGCGCGCACGGCCATGCGGTCGAAGCGTTGCTGGTTGCCGCTGGCAGGTACCGCCGCGCCGGCTTTCGCCGTTGCCGGCGGCGCGCCAGCGGGCCCCTGCCGAGCCTGCTTGCCAGCGTCGGCCTGCCGCTCCCCCGGCTTGCTTGCCGCGGCCGCCGGGTTCTTGCCGTGTTCGGCCTGGCCGGCCGCCGCGGACGGCGTCGCCGGTTTCTTGAAGTCAGCAGCGGGCGGGGCGGCGGCAGGCATCGCTGGTCGGCCTCATCAACCGTCGTTGAGTTCGAAGAAGATGACTTCGTCGTAGTCGTCGGGGACGAGCCCGATCTCGCTGAGCTGACCGCGGTCGTGCGTGTTGATCTGTTCGACGACCTGACGGGCGGCTGCCGGAGCCGGCTTGCCGGCGGCCACCAGTGCTTCGACCACGGTCTTCAGGCGCGCCGCAGCGCCGGCATCGGGTGCTGCTTTGGTCGTTGCCAGAGTGACGCCACGCACTGGCTGGTCGGCGTTCAGCGAGGCGATGAAGTTGGCCAGTGCCGAGCCTTGCGGCGCGTTGTCGGAAAACTCCATGGGACTGCGCGGAGCCTCTTTGGTCAGGTAATGGTTCGGGGCATCCCAGTTACCGTAGATCAGCAGTGCGTTGCGTGTCTCGCCGCTGAGCACGCTGACCACCAGCATGCCGCCATCGAGCGCGCGATCGGCGAGCGGCGGCGGTGGTGGCGGAACAGCCGCCAGCGCCCCTTCGCCGGCCGCCGGCGGCTTGGTCAGGCTGGCGATCTGCTGCAGCATGTTGCGCAGGCGGAAGTGGTTCTGCCAGCCCTGCCCGGTCGCCGGCGCGCTTTCCCAGACTCGCCCGAGGACCACCTGCGGCGCCGGCGCCGCCAGCCGCCACATCGCCAACACGCGGTCGGCGGACTCTTCGGCAAAGGTGCTCTCGTCACGGAAGCGCAGAATACCCACGCGCTGGAACTTGAAGCGCGCGAGGATCTCGGCATCGCCCTTGTCGAGGGCGGCCTTCAAAAGGTCGACATCCTTGAGTGTCTCCAGCCGCAGGTGCCAGACCTGGAAGGCCTCGACCGCCGGGACGACGAGCGGCGCGCACAGCGGACCGCAGAGATGCGTACGCGCACGCCGGAACATCACCCAGTCCTGCACCGCGCGCACCTGCTGCGCCGGCAGCACGCCCAGCGTCGGAAACAGGCGCCGGCGCGCGCGAGCCAGGAAAGCGGCATCGTCGGTCACTTCGGCAATGGCCAGCAGCGTGTTCATCACCGACACACCGAGCGCGCTCGCCGGCGAGGGCATGCCGGCCAGGGCGCTCATCACCAGCAACTCCTGACGCGCCACCAGCATCGCGCTGGTGGAAAGCGAAGCATCGGTACTCACCAGCGCGCGCACCAGTTGCTGCAACACGGCCTTGCCGGCCTCGCTGGCGGTGCTCACCGAGAGGGTGGCGCGGCGCGGCGAGTCCTGCCAGTCGACGAACACCGGCGAACTCGCCGGGTCGTGCCGCTGATCGTCGAGGATGAAGCTGCCGGTGTCGCCGTCGCCCCGACGCAGCATCGCCAGGCGCAAAGTACTGCGGCGGGTGTCCGGCCGCGGCGTCTCCGTTCCGCCATGCACCGTAGTAATCGCCACCATGTCGATCTGCACCAGCAACTCGACATAACTGTCCACAGACCGGCGCGACAGGACCGTCAGTTGGCCAGCCACCGCGCCGGCGGTGCCCCGGCCATCGGCGATCACTCGCAGCTCCGCCTTGACGTCAAGCGCGTCGCCGATGCCAAGATCGAAAGGATCGCCGCTCACGTCCCCGGCGACATAGACGCTGAAACCACCGACACGCCGTCCCAGGTTCTGCTTGCGGTCGAGGGCAAGATCCGCAATCTCCGCTGGATCTGTCGAGGTGGTCAGCGTCAGACCATAGCTGCCATCGTCGCGCGCTTCGCTGCGCGCCATTCCCGAGAGCGTCAGGGTAGCCAGCGACGTGTCGGCTTTGCTGCCGGCATGGTCCTGGAAGTCCGCATTCGCGGCGGCGGCACCGGTGGTGCCATCGGCCGCCGCCGCGGCTTCGGCTGGCGCGGCGAATGCCTTGTCCACGGCTTCGTACTTGCCGTCGTCACTCCCGAAGTCGAAGACCGTCAGCGCCGCTGCCCGCATATCGACCTGCCACCAGGTGCCGGCAGCCTGCGCCTGCAGGTCGACCACCTGGCCGTCGGGAACGAAGATCTCGACCTCCTCGAGTTCACCGGGTCGGTCGATGCCATGCGTCAGTGAAATGCGCTGCAGGTGCTGCGCTTCGCTCAACAAGTGGGCAATCTCGTCGGCACGCACCGCGTGGTAGTGGAGCGCAACCCCCTCACCGAAGATGCGCGCGAGTTGCTCCTCGAGCGCCACCTTGCCGGCCGCTACCGGCAGGTAACCGGCGGGCGGCAACTCGATGAAGCCAGCGTTGATGAGCATGCGTTGCGCCGGCAGGACGCCCTTGCCCAACTCGGCCCCGGCAAGCTGACTGCTCAGGTCGTAAAGCTCGGAATAGGCAATCTTCACCTCGTTGGCAGCTTCCAGCGCGCCCTTCTTGCTGGGCTTGTCGGCAAACGACTGGACGATCTTCTCGGCGCTGTCACGATACTTCTTCTGCAGGGCTTCGAGTTCCTTGCGCGTCTTGTCGAGCAGCAGGCGTAACTCGGCGCAGTCGTCGGCCGGCGTGATGACCACGCTGCCGGCGTCGAAGAGGCTGCTGAGCTGACACTGGAATTGCAGGATCTGCGCCACGAAGACGTTCCACGGGCGCATCGTCATGCGTCCCTGCCAGTAGCCGCGCGCCTGCGTATCCATGCGCTCGCGGCGGCCGCTCCAGGCGTCGAGAACGCGATTGATGCCGGCTTCGCGAACGAGCAGGCCGATCACCACTTCGTCGCGCCCATACAGAGCGGCCGGCTCGCACCAGAGATTGCCGGCGAGACCCGCGGCACTGACGGCGCTCGCCGTCAGCCAGGGCTCGGCGGCAAAATAACCGGAAGCGACGCGATTGCGCAGATGCACCAGCGACATCGCCACGGCGCTGCTCGCCGGCAGTTTCAGGTTGACCGGGCGCAGGCGCAGGACGACGCCTTCGCGCCACCACGGATGCCGCGAGTCGCTCGCACAGGCGCTCTCGCACAGTTTGCCGAAGACCGGCTCGTTGCCGCACTGCCCTTCGACGGGGCCGACGGTGATCTCGTAGATGGCCAGCCCGGTGGTTTCCGTGACCCCGCCCTTGCCCGCTTCCAGACAATCGGCGAAGTCGGCGTTGCCGCTCGCCGGCGCCGGCGCGGCGGTGGCCAGCAAGTCGGCAATTGCCGCCTGCATCTCGCCCGTGGCGAGAACGAAGTTGCCCGCGGCGGTCACCGCCAAGCCGGCGCCGACAGTGAGCTGCGCGCCGCTGATGGCGACTCCCAGGCCATGCACCACGCCCCAGCCACCGGCAAGATTGGCCAGGCGCGTGCGTGTGCGGTGGTAATCCTGTTCGAGCGCGAAGGCGTCGGCGCGCAGGAACTGGCCGTCGAAGTAATGCAGGCGGGTCAGTGGGCTCGCCTGCTCGATGAAGGCGACGCCGTCCTTGACGCTGATCTCGACGGTCTCGCCGGTGATTTCGTTTTTGCCCATGACTAGCCCCTGAAGATGGTGGTGGTGAGGTTGCGACCGTCGCTGCCCGGATGCAGCGCACCGGCGGGGATCAGATTGGCGCCGAGGAGCGGTGTGCTGCCCGTGCCGACGACCGTGATGCGCAACCGCGAACCGGCCGGCGCCCGGTCGAGCGTCAGCGTCACACCGGGTCGCGCGGGATCGCTTTCGTCATATACCGGCGCTGCCGGCGTGAAGGTCTTCCAGCCTTCGTCGTCGATGTACTCGCTGGCACCGAAAGCCGCCGCCTGGACGCTGGCCGGCGCCAGCTTCTGGCTGAAGACGAGCTTGACGTCGCTGCCGCTCAGCGTCGCGCCATCGGCGACGACGACGGCGCCAGCGGCGGCCGTTGCCGGCGGCGGTTCGGCAAGCAGCAAGGTCTGCAGCAGGCTCGTCGGCAACAGCGAGTTGCGCGTAGCGAGTTCGACGCTGCCGATCGTGGCCTGCCAGCCGCTGGCGTCCTGCCAGACATGGACCTCGCGCAGGCGGGCGAGGGTCAGGCAGAGATCCGCCTCGTCGGGCGCGTGCGCCGGAGCGAAGGGCGAGATGTCGGCAACAGCGCGCGCGCTGACCTCGCGCAGCAGCGTGGCGCGCGCCGCCGCCTGCTCGGCGGCCGGCAAGGCCTGCACGCCGGCCAGGCTGTCGTTGAGCCACTGCTCGGCAGGCAGCGGCTTGCCTTCGCTGCCGGTGGCCGCGGCGGTCAGACCCAGCCAGCGGCCGAGCAGGTGATAGGGGGCCGGCGAGGCTGCAGGCGGCGCGTCGACATGGCGCAGCAGCGCCAGTTGCGCGTTTTCACAGAGTCGCGCGTAGGCGATGTCGGCCGCACTGCCGGCACAGGGCTCGGCGATCGCCGGGACCGGCTGGTCGAGACAACTGCCGTAGCAGACGACGACATCGAGGTCGAAACGGGCATCCTTGGCCGAGGCGATATCGTCGAATTCGTCGTCGCCGGCGTGTTTTTCCCACCACTTGGGCAGACTGACGCATTGCTCGCTGTCGAGCAGCAGGTCGCGCCCCAACGCGTCGATCGCGTAGCCGGGACCAACGTGCAGTTCGAAGTCGTCGGCGTCGAAACGCACCGGATAGCCGGCGACGACACCGCTGCCATGCAGCAGGCGCTGATGGCGGCGCAGGCGGCCGACGTGGAAACCCTGCTCGGCGCGCAGGTCGGCGACGCCGAGCAGCATGCCGAAGTGGTAGTTCGGCGCGCACTGGGGATTGTCGGGCAGGCTCGCCGCACAACGGTCGATCAGCGGCAGCCCGCTGCAACCGAGTCCGGGGGTGTCGTTCGCATTCATGGTCTTCTCCGTGCTCAGAACAAGGACGCGCTGCGGGCGACCGCATCGGCACGCTGCCGCTGCGTTTCGCTTTCGGCCAACTGCGCGGCACTGGCCCGCAGGTGCGCCGCGCCGGCCCCGGCCGCCTTGCGCTGCGTCAGCCGTGCCGCGCTGAGCGCACTCACCAGGGCGGCCTCGGCAGCATCCCGGTCGGCCAGCAGCGTGGCCGCTGCCGGCGGCCCGGACAACAGCGTCAGCCGCGCCAGAGCGCTGTCGAGGCTTTCCAGCGCTTCCCAGAGCGCGTCTGGAACGGCGGCGAACCAGGCCTGCAGGCTTGCCCTCTCGCCGGCGTCGACTGCCGTGCGCGCCGCTTCGAGATCGGCCGCCTTGCCGTCGAGCGCTGCGCGCTGCACGCTCAGCGTCGTCGCGTCGAGCTGGGCCGGCGTCGCGTCGGGCTCGGCTTGCATGGCCGCGTGCAGCGCCTGGTCGTAGCTGGCCTGCGCGCTGCGCAGCGCCAGTTGTGCGTCATCGACGGCCTTGAGTTTGGCGAGAGCGGCTTCGCGCGCCGACTTGCGGCTCGCGTCGTGCAGGCGGGCATGCTGCCAGGGCGTCAGGACCGGGAAGCTGGTCGGAGGCACCGCCACCGGCAATGCCGCCAGGCGCTCGAGCGTCGCCACGTCGGCGGCCAGCGCCGACCCCGCCTGAAAGCGCGCACTCACCGCCTGCAGCGCCGTGTCGAAGGCGCGCTGCGCCTGCGCGAGCGCAGCGTGGCTGGCCGTGAAGGCAGCCGTCTCGACGCCGGCCGCGCTGGTCGCCGATGCCTCGATGATCGCCCGCCGCGCCCGCACGCGTTTGAGGAAGTCTTTGGCCGCCGTGCCGCTGGCCGGGAATTCGCCCTCGACGCGGGCGCGCGCATCGGCGCCGAAGCCGGTCAGCGCCGCGGCGGCATCGGCAGCCAGGCCGGCGAGGCTGCCGGTGGTCAGCGCGTCGCCCATTGTCGTACGCGTTGCCGCGTCCTGGGTGGCTTGCGCCAGCATCCGTCGTGCCTCGGCGAGTTCGCTGGCGAGCGCGCCGGCACGCCCCTGCCGAGCGGCCAGGTCGGCGCGCAGCCGCTGCACCGCGAGTTCGCCATTGGCCAGCGCCACGCGGGCTGCCGCCAAACCGATCAAGGCGTCCTCCATGCGCACCAGCAGCGGGTCGCCGTCGGCCGGCATGGCGATCGCCGCCAAAGCCCGGCGTGCCGCCGCGACGGCATCGGCCTGGCTGCGCGCCGCATCCGCAGCCGCACGCTGCGACGCTTGCGCAAGCGTCAGGGCGTTGCGCAGCGTCGCCAGCGACGCTTGCTCGGCGACCAGCGCGAGGTCGAGACGACTGGCTTCGTCGTTCCAGTATTGGGTCAGCGTGGGCATGGAAATTCCTCCTGTCAGCGTGCTTGCGGGGTGATCGGGGCGAGGTCGTCGGCGTCGTCTTCGGCCGGCCAGACGGTATGCGGCGGAAAGCCCGGGTGGGCACGCCCGGCCTTGTCGAATTCATTCTCGACGGCGAGCAGGAAATGACGTTGATGAATCCGGCAGGCCGCTGCCGCGGCGAGGAAGGCCGCCGCCAGCGCCGCGCTCTTGATTTGCGCGCCCGACAGCGCATACCACGCGGCCAGCTCGGGCAGGCTGACATCGTCGGCGAGCGGTGCGCCGGCCGGCAGATGCAGCCGCCAGAGCGCTTCGCGCGCAGCCGCGTCGGGCTCGGGAAACTCGACGATGAATTCGAAGCGACGGGCAAAGGCGTTGTCGAGGTTCGAGCGCAGATTGGTCGTCAATACCGCGACACCCTCGTAGCGCTCCAGCCGCTGCAGGAGATAGGCGGTTTCCAGATTGGCGTAGCGATCGTGCGCGTCCTGCGTCTCCGTGCGTTTGGCGAACAGGGCATCGGCCTCGTCGAAGAGCAGCAGGGCCCGCGAACGTTCGGCGATGTCGAAGACCGCGGCGAGATTCTTCTCGGTCTCGCCGATCCACTTCGACACCAGGCTGGCCAGGTCGACGACCAGCATGTCGACGCCGAGCGCCCGTGCAACGACTTCGGCCGCCAGCGTCTTGCCGGTCCCCGGCGTGCCGAAGAAGAGCATGCGCACGCCGCGCCGCTCGCCACGGCCCTGCGCAAAGCCCCAGTCGTCGAGCACGGTGATCTGTTGCAGCACCCGCCGCACGGCGCGCTGCAACTGCCGGCGCGCCGAGTCCGGCAGGAGCAGCGCCGGCCAGCCGGCGCGCGGCAGCACACGCTGAATTCCCGGACGGCTGCTCCAGGTGGTGCGGGCGCGGATGCATTCGCCAACCTCCTCGAGCACCAGCGGTTGTGGCGACAGGCTCTGGCGCAATCCGAGATCGCGCACGACGTCGCGCGCGTCGTCCGGGTCGATCGGATAGCGTGCGGCGAGGACGTTGGCCTGCTCGCCGAGTTGGGGCAGCAGCCATTGCCACAGGCGGCGGCGGGCAACCGGCGCGAGCGCCTGCACCGGCAGGCGAATCAGCGGCAGCCCGAGCAGCGGCGACTGCTGCTCGGAATGCCCGCTGGTAATCAGCGGCAGCTCGGGAAGGCTCGGCAGTGCCGCCGCCAGCCTGGCGCTCAGCCGTTCGCTTGCCGAATCGCCGGCCGCCTCGTCGTTGCGCGCCTCGAGCCACAGGCACGCCTGATGCATGAACGCCGCGGCGTAACCGTCGACACACGCGCTGCCGCGCGTGTCCGCCTCGACGCCGTCGCTACGCGTGCGCACGGCGACCACCGCCGCCGCGCCGAGGAGCGCGCGCACGCGTGTCACGCGCATCGCCGCATCGCCGCCGACGAGCATGATCTGGCAAGGCAGAGCCCGGCGCAGCGCGACGATCGCCTGGGTGACCGCCGGCAGCGCCAGCCAGTCGTCGAGCCCCGGCACCTGCGCGTAGCCGCCGACCAGTTCGCCGTTGTCGAGCTGTGGCGGCCGCGCCATCAGTGCCTCCCAGACGCCTGGACCAGCCTGCAGGCTGCGCCCGTGCCAGGGCCCGCTCCCCACCAGGCGGATCAGGCCCATGCTGGCGAACGGCGAGTAATGGAGCAGATCCTCGACCGCGTCACGGACGCCAAACGGAACGGCACGGGCACCGGCGGCGCTCTCCGATTCGAGCCAGTGCAAGGCCAGCGTGCCGGTCGGCATCGGCAGCCCGGCCGGGTGGAACAGACGGCAGAGCGTCGCGAAACCCTCGTGCGCTTCCGGCAGGCAGGCGAGCAGGAGCAGACCCTCGAACAGCGCCGCCGACTGGCGAGCGCGCGCCAGGCCGGCGAGGCGCAGCAGGGGGTGTGCCGCGGGCGGTGGCTGCAGCGCAGGCGGCAGCTCGCGCGCGAAGCGCTCGGCGAAGGCCAGAGCCGGCAGCACGGCGTCGCGCGCGGGGTCGCCAAGACCCGTCGCCGGCGCCCCTTCGCTGTCGGCGACGAAGCGCTGCGTCAGGCTGCGCGCCAGGCGCAGGCCGACCTGCGCAAGCTCCCGGCGGGTGTGTGCGCGAACCTCGCCGACCAGTTCCTGGTGCGCACTGTCGCGCGGCGCGGTTTGATCAGTCATAGCGAATCCTCAGGACGCAGGCCAGCCAGGGCAGCCAGCCGGGATCGAGATCGAGCCCGAGACGACGCGTACTGGTGTCCACAGAATCGAGAGGCAAGGCGAGTTCGATCCAGCCGGGCTCGCAGCGAATCCGGCCGCGCCGCCGGCAAACCGTGGGCAAGCGCGGGATGGCCAGCTCGGGCGCCGCCTCGGCGAGCCAGGCCGCCCAGGCGTCGGCCAGCGTCGCGGCGTATTCGGCCAACCGCGGCGGCATCTCGCCGGCAGGCTCCTCACCGCCGCAGAAAGCCCGCCGCACCGCTTCGTCGGCGGGCACCCCGAGTCCATCGGCAAGCGCGCGCAGCAGCATCGGCAAGGCATCAGCCGGCAGCTCGGGCTGCTCGGCCAGCCAGGTCAGCGCGCCGCTCGCCGGCAGGCGAGCGAGCCAGAACAACAGGCCACCCCAGCCGGTCTCCTGCCAGACACTCGCTGCGCACACATCCGGCAATTCGGGCAACGGCGGCAAGGGTCTGACGCTGCTGCCCGCGACCTCGGCGCCGGCAACCGCCAGCGGCGCCGTCGCAGGGCGCGCGGCTTCGCCTGCTGTGGGCGTGCGCACGGCCAGCCTGAGCGGCTCCGTGGCACCGATCGCCGCCCTCAGTTCGGCGCGCACGGCGGCCAGGCGTTGGCCCGCCACAGTCGCCGAGGTCCCCGCCGCCGGCCAGCGGAGTGCCGCCAGCAGAACGCTCAGGATGTCGAGATGTTCGGCAGCAAAAGGCGCCCGCGTCGCGGCCCAGGACAGCCAGTCGCGGGTAGCCGGGTCGTCCGCCAGCGCGCTTGCCGACTCGCTGCTGCTTGCCACGCTGGCGCTGAACTTTGCGGCGCTGACGGCGCTGGCGTAGGCAGCGGTGCGCGGACTGGCGGCCAGCAGACTACTCCAGGCCGCTGCCGGCAGGGCGCGCAAAAGCGCGCTGAGCGCCGCCGTCGCGCGCTCGCCAAGGAGCAGCCGATGCATGACCGGCCACACCTGCTGCGGCTCGCTGGCGAGCAGGGCAATCCCGGCGGCGAGCGCCGCGTCGGCGCTGCAGCCGGCGCGCGCGATCAGCTGCATGCGCTGCCACGCCCATTGCCGGCTGCACTCGCCAAGCGCACTGCGGTAGAGCATGTCGGCGATCGCCGCGCGCCGGCTGGCATAGCGGATGAGCAGCGAGTCGTCTTCGCCGGCCAGCGCCTGTGCGATCGCACGCCGCAGTTCGTCCTGCCATTGCGCACCGACCGCGCTCACCTCGGTATCGAACGACCAGCGCATGGCCACGGGCAGGCGGGCAATGAACAACCACTCGTCGTTGCCGACCAGCCCGGCGCTGAGCGCGTCGCCATCTGCTGCCGCGAAAGCCCCCAGCCAGTCGTCACGACGTCCTGCCGGCAACGGCAGCGAACTGTGGAAGCGGGTACGCAGGCGGTCGATGGCCAGGCTCATGTCGCCTCCCGATCGAGTTCCGGCCGCCCGAGCAGGGTGCCGGCACCGAGCACGGCGTCGCCGAGCACGCCCGCCGCGAAGCCCGCCGACTTGCCGATCACCGAAGAGATGCCGAGGTGCGCGCCGAGCCCGGCGCGGATGCCGCTGTCGGCAGTGCACAGGGTGAAATCGGTGTGCGCCGGCTTGTGCAACTCGAGCAGGCGGCGAACGCAGCCGAGTTGTGGTGCGTCGAGCGCGGCAACGACGCTGACCGTGAAGCGATGCGCGAAATCGTCGAAGTTCTCGAAGTCATCGCCGGCAGCGGGCTTGTCGCTGGCCAGTGCCTGTCGCCGCGGGTCGCCGATCGCGCCGCCGACCCGGTAACCGACACCGAGGACGGCCTGCGAGGCATTTACGTGCGGGTTGCCGACGACGCCACCGCCACGCAGGCGGAAGTGCTCGATGATCACGACTTCTGCTCCGGTGAGGATCTCGACCATCCGCTGCAGGCTGGAGAGCGTGCCGCGGGTCCGGAACAGCGTCGCGGCTTCGGCGATCATCTGCCGTTGCACCGCCGGCGCCCAGCACGCGTCGAGGACCAGACCGAGGAAGGAGGCCAGCCACGACAAGGCGGACTCGGGCGCAATCCGGGAATCAAGCAGGCGGTGGCGGTCGCCGGCAACCGCCTGCCATTCGTCGAGCAGCGCTGCCGGCGGCATCAGGTAGCGGTAGAGGAAGTCGCGCGCCGCCGCTTCGCGCCACAGCGTGCGCGGCAGTTTCTTCAGCAGGTCGTGGCCCGGATACTCAACGCGCGCGCTGCGCAGGCGCGGGCTCTTGCTGCGCGTGCCGGTGAACTCGAAGACCAGCCACAGGTAGCGACCGGGCAAGGCGATCAGTGGCGCGTCGTAGAGCGCGAAACCGTCGGCCGGTGCCGGCGTCAGAGGCCGCGGCGAGGGGTCGCGGAACAGCGCCTGCGTTGCGCGCGCGTCGCTGTCCCAGGTGTGCTGCGAGAGCACCGGCGTCTCGCCGCCCAGGCCCTTGCCGTCGATCGGGTCGGCGAATTCCAGGTCGTCGCGAGTGAACGCGCGGAAACGGATGCCGGTGCCGACGGGGATACACGCCTCGACGACGAGGCGACCCCATGGCGTCTGATCGTGCTCGGAATCGAGTGCGAAAGCAAAGACCTGGCCGCGCTGACGATATTGCGCGCGCGCTGGTGCGGCATGGCGCAGGCCCTGCGCGGTCCAGTAGGCGATGCGGCAATCGGGCGCCAGCGCGATCCCGCGTCCGTCATAGTGCGGCGCCAGCAGCGGTGGCAGCAGCGTCGGCTGATTGCCGAGCAGGCGCAGGCGCAGAAAGTTGTCGCCAGGCAGTTGCGCGACGACGAGCAGGGCGCCGAACTCGGGGTGCTCGGCCTCGCTGGCGATGTCGGTACAGAACGGCAAGGTGATCGACTGGCCGAGGTGAAGCGCGTGCAGCGCGGCGTCGAACTGGCCGGCACGCTCGAGCACCCAGGCCAGATGCCCGCCGCGCGCCGCCGCCGAGACGGCGAGCCGCTCGGCTCCGGGAAGCGCCGGCCAGGGTGTGCGCAGCGGTTCCGCGCAGGCCGCCAGTTGCCACGTCGTACCGTCGGCGAGAAGGACGAAGACGTCGCCACCGCAACCGGCGAGGTCGACTGGCGCGTGGGCGAATTCGATTCGCCGCGCCACTTCCTGCTGCCAGGTGTCGACCAGCCAGACCGCTTTGCTGTCCGGATCCGCGAGGTACAGATAGTCCGCGCTGTCGGCCGCCAGCGCCAGCGGCCGCTGCGGCAGTTCGCCGGTGACGCTGCCGTCGACTTCGGTGCCGGCCGCGGTAATCACGAATGGCTGCGGCGTGCCGGCATGGACGCCGAGGGAAGTCGTCTCGCCCCAGAGCACGCTGTCGACCTTGCCGTCCTCCGGCCGCGGGTGGAAGAGCCGGCAGTGCTGGTCGAAAACCATTCCGGCATAGCCGCCGGCAAAGGGTCCGGCGGCCGCAACCCCGTCGTCGGCGACCGCGGCAGCCGGCGCCAGCATCACCACGTCGTCGACGCGCGCCGTGTCGCGTAGCGCACACAACTGCCAGTGGGCAGTGCCGCGCAGTATCCGGAGGCCGGAATCGGGGATCAGGCGCATGGCGTTCCCTCAGCAGACATCCCTGAGTACCGGCACGGGAACCGGCGGCCGCGCCAGTGGCGGCGCCAGACCGGTCCCCGGTGCCGGCAGCGCGGTCGCGTCATCGACAACGATGATGCCGGCCACTTCCGGGACTTCCCAATCGTCGATCTGCAGCATTTCGGTCGCCGCCCAGCTCACCTTGCCGTCGGCGTCGGTACTGGCGGCGTCGAGACGCAGCTCGGTGAGGTATTCGACCCCCTCGACCTGCATCGCCACGCCTTCGAGCTCGCGCGCCAGCAGCCGCCGGCCGAGCGGCCAGCCCTGCCCGTCCGGACCGTAAGGGGGCAGCGGTGCCAGGTACTGGCGGAGCAGGATGTCAAGCCAGTCGCGGACGGCATCGAGACCGTAGCCGTCGCGCACCTTCAGCGAAATCGCCAGCGCGATCCGCCGGTAGGTCGGCGGGATCACGTACAGCTCGGTAGTCACCAGGCGCCAGCGGTCGAGCCAGCTACATACCTGCATCAACTCCCAGGCATCGGGCAGCGGCGCGTTCGGGTGCTGCGCGTCGCGCGCCGGCCAGACGACGACGCTGACCGTTCCCGGCCGGCGCTTGCGGCTCGGGGCGTGAAACAGGGGCAGGCACTCGGCGCGACCGAGCAGGACGGCCGGCGTCTGTAGCGCCAGTTCGGCGAAATCGTCGCGCGCCACCGCCCGATGGTTGCGCCGCAATTCGCTCGGAATACGGCGCAGCGCCGCGTCCAGGCTCTCGCTGTCGGCACCGCCGCTGGCCGGCAGCGGATTGCTGCATTTGAGCGTCACCTGCCCCGGCCGGCGCAGCGGTTCGGGCGGCAGCGGCCCGTTGAGCGTGGCGCCGAGCTTGTCGATCGCCGCCGCCGGGACATTGCCGGCGGCACCGCCGCCCCAGCGATAACCGGCGACGCGCAGTCGCTCGCCGAGTTGCGGTACGCGCTCGCCAAAGTGCAGCGTGCCGGCTTCGGCGTCGAGCGCAAAGTGCCGGTCGGCCCCGCTCGACGCGTCGAGCGTGTCGACCTGCGTCCAGTCGGTCCACACGCCGCTTTCCTCGATCTGCAGGTGCACCGGGTAGCGCGCATCGCGCAGCACCGGTGCGTTGGCGAGCTGGTAGACCTGGCCGGGCTGGCCGTTGCCGCTGCCCAGCAATTCGCCCGCCGCCGCGACGGTCTGCTCGGCGGCAACGGCATTCAGCGTCAGCAGGCGCACCTCGCCGATGCGGCTGCCGTCGCCGCGCCAGACGCGCAACCAGAACCAGAGTTGCTCGGCGCGGTCGTCGTCGAGTTCAGGCGGAAAGTCACCGGTTCCCGCCAGCCCGACCGGCGCCGCCGGCACACCGAGCGGCGTCAGGTCGGCCGGCAGTTCGAGACGAACGACGCCCTGGCGCGTAAAACCGGCGGTGGTGTCGCCGGCGACGCGCACCGGTGTGTAGTCGGGGCTGCCGTCCTTGGCGAGCTTCGCCAGCGATGCCTGCCAGATCAGCGACGGGCCGTCGCCGGCGCCGCAGGCGGCCACTTGGTCTATGTCGGGATACCAGGCCGCCGGCGCGAAGCCGAGCGACAGCGGCAGCGTTCGGCCGGCGACGCGCTTGAGGTCCGCGAGAGGATCGCCGATCACGCCTGCGTTCTTCAGCACGCCGATCCAGACGCAGGCATCGACCGTCGCCGAGAAATCGACCGGCGCCGACAGACCGTCGGAAGCGAGCGTCAGCACATCGTAGGGCGCCACCTGCTGGTCCGCACCGAGAGCCAGCCTGACCGCGTCTACGCTGCCCTGAACGGCGGCGCCCAGTTCGCTATCGAGTCCGTCGATGAAACCGCGCACTCTTGTCGTGTCGGCGAGTTCCTCGTCGCTGAGCAGGCTGCGGCGCGCGACCGTCACGCAATCGAGCGGCCAGATCGTCGCGTCCTGGGTCAGCGTGAACAGCACCTTGCCGGCCTTCACCTGATCGCCGCCGTAGAGGACGACGCCGTTGGCGACCTTGCTCTCGAAGCGGACCAGCGCCTGTGCCGGACGTGCCGGCTGCATCGGCAGATCGAGCAACTTGAGAAAGGCGATCTGCGTCGCCTCGGGAATCTGGTTGAAGCGGAACTGCAGTCCCTCGCCGAGATAGGCGAAGAGCTGCAACAGGGTGATCCCGGGGTCGCTATCGAGGTGATCGGTCCACGCCGGGTTGTACACCGGAATGCGGTTGCGCAGCTCGGCGAACAGGTCCTCGAAGCTGCGGTCGTCCAGGATGGGGGCGATCAGTGGCATGGTTCATCTCCGACCGGCAAGGCGGCGCTGGGGCAAGCGTTGACAGTCATCACGCCTGCTCCAGATAGAAGGGATAGACAAGGACGTCTTGGCGACCGTCCAGTACATGCGCGTAGTGGATCTCGATCAGCACCGTCGCGCGCTCGTCGGTCGGCGACACCCTGACCGCAATCACCTGCACGCGCGGCTCCCAGCGCGCCAGCGACTGGGCGATCTCGCGCTCGATGCCGGCACGCGTCGCCGGGTTGTTCGGCGCCATCAGGAAGCGGCGCAGACCACAGCCGAAATCGGCGCGCATGACGCGCTCGCCCGGTTCGGTGTCGAGGATCGTGAAGATCGCCTGGCGGACCTTCTCCGGGCCGGCGACCAGCGGCAGGCGCCCCGCATCGTCGGGAACGATCGGCTGACCGAGCCCCTGGCCGAGACGTTCGTAGCGCTTGAGTTGACTGCTCGTTGGGCTGCTCATTGGGTGGCTCCGGCAGGTGGCCAGACCGGGACGACCGGATCCTCATAGATCAGCGGCGTGCCGACCGGCGGCAGGGGCGGCAGCGTGCCGTCGCTCGCCGGCAATCGCGCGGCGTTGTCCTGCAGCGTCTGGTCGATCGGCCCCAGGCTGTTGTTGCTCAGGTCGTCGATGGCCGGGTCTTCATCGACGCCGACATCGCTCTTGATCCGCGTTTTCATCGAATCGCTGCCGGTGGTCAGGGCATCGTGCAGGTCGTCCGGGTCGACCAGCGTGTCGAGCCCTTCGATCTTGACGCTGAACTCGGCGTCGAGGTCGATCTTCGGCGGCGTCACGGCCAGCGCCGCGTCGAGGCCGGCGGCGACCTTGATCTGCGGCGGAATGCAGAAACGGAAAACGAGCAGGAACCAGAGGTTGAAGATGAAGACGACGATCGGCAGGAACAGGCTCAGGACGAACATCGCGATGATCGTGATCAGCGGAATCGAGAAGCTGCAGATCGCCTCGCCGCCCATTTCGCCGCCGTCTGCGGCGTTGTCCTTGACTTTCGGCGACAGGTGCTGCGGCTGCACGAAACGTATCGGCGACAGCTTGCCGCGCGGCCGCGTCGCCGCCTGCGCGGCGAGTTCGCGCAGGTCGGGCATCTTGATGGTGATCGGCCGATTGGCGGCGCCGAGAACGTCGAACGGTGCGGCGACGCGGAAGGCTTCGCTCGGCAGGCTCCAGACCAGCGGGCCATGGCAGTCCGGACTCTTGCCGACGCGCGGCGGACAGGGATGGTGCGCGCGCACGAAACAGCGGATCTCGTAGGTCATCAGGTCGTCGAAACGCGCCGCGCCGCCGGCGTCGTGCTGCAGGCCACCGGTCGGTACCGTGCCGTAGTAGAGCGTGCGGCCGGCGGCGTCATGCTGCGCTTCGCGCGGGTCGGGGACCACCGGGAACAGCGGGTACCACTGCTCGCCGCCGGTGACGTCGGCGACGAGTTCGTCGGGGCTGTCGAGATGCCGCCACTCGCCGTAGACGCGGCTCGTCCGGCCCTCCTGCAGCGTCGGAAACCAAGCGTCGATGTCCACCGTGACACCGTGCTCGTCGTACCACCGCTGCAGGCGCGCACGTTCCGCCTCGAGCTTGTCGCGTTTGTCGGCCAGCAGTGCCGCCCAGTTCGCCTGTTTCTCCTGCTCGGCGAGCAGCGCCTGCTGGCGCAGTGCATTGGCACGCAGGCCGGCGCTCGCCTGCGGGTCGGTCGCGCTAGTGTCGAGCGTCAGCAGCTCGTGCAGCTCGGCGGCCATCGCCTGTGCGGCCTTCGCCTGTTCGGTGACGGTCTGCGCGCTCAGCCCGGACGGCAGGATGCTGCGCCGGCGGCGCACGACGAAGCCGGCCTGACAGACCTGGTTGCGGGCAACGCGCGGAAAACCCGGCTCGTCGCAATGCAGTTCGCAGGTGACCAGGTAGTGGCGGTCGTGCGCCGGTTGGTACAGCTTGCGCAGGCTGGTCGGCGCCAGGCGGGCGCGGTAGACCGCCGCCTTGGCGAGAGTCGTACCGTCGGCTTCGTATTTTGGCGCCGGCTTGCCGGCGGCGGTCAGCGGCAGCATGCACAGCACCTTCGCGGCAAACGATCCGGCCTCGGCAAGCTGGTAGCTGTTCACGACGTCGATCACTTCATCGTACTTGAGCGAACGCTGCGGGTGCGCCAGGAAGTCCTTGATGAAGTCGTCGCCGGCGAATTTCTGGATCACCGGCCGGCTGACCCGGCCGTCGGCCGGCAGGCCCGGGCGCGGCCAGCGATACCACGGCCCGACCAGGCGCCAGTTGGGCACCGGATGGGTGGCTTGGCGCGTGATCACCATACGTTCCCCGCGCCCGGCGTGTAGCTCGGCGAAACGACGCCGGTCGAGGCGATCAGCGTCGTGCACTGGACGATGCCGTCGCAACTGACCATCGGCGCATGCACATTGACCGCCGAGGCGTTCACTTCGACCGTCGCGTTGGCGGTGATGGTCACCTGGCCGGCGATGTTGATGTTGATCCGGCAACCATTGCTGTGCTCGACGGTGACTTCCTGCGCGGCGTCATCGAGAACGATGCGGTGGCCGCTCTCCATCGACACGGTGACCTTCGCCGCTCCAGCCGTGTCGTCGAACTGCAGCATGCTGCCCGCACGCGTTTTCAGCGTGCGCAGGTTGTTGGCGGCAGCCGCCGCTTCCGGCAGCGAGCGGCTGCCGTTCCAGCAGGCGCCGACGATGTAGGGACGTGCCGGGTCGCCAGCCTCGAAGGCGAGCACCACCTGCGAATCGACCTCCGGCAGGATCTCGAGACCCTGGTCCTTGTCGGCGTAGGGCGTAAGCAGCGTCGCCCAGGCAAAGACGGCCTCGCCGGCAGCGCCGAAGGCGGGGATTTTGACCTTGATACGGCCCTTGGCGTCCGGGTCGACGAGGTCGCTGACCACCGCCGGGTACAGGCCGAACCAGCGCGGCCCTTCGCCGTCACGCGGGAAGCGCGGGTCACCGCTCATGTCGCCCTCCCGAGCCAGGCGCGTTCGGCCTCGAAGTGCGTCCGGTAACCGCTCGTCTGATCGTACTGGTGGCGCACGCGCGTGACGTAGAAGCCGTCGCCCTCGAACAGCGGGCTGACGCGCTCGAGGCGCAGCAGGCTGCCGACACGGATCGCCGTATTGCCGTCGGCGACGCCGCTGACGCTGACGAAGCGCCGCGCCCGCCCAAGCAGTGCCGCGCTCGCCATGGCGCTGGCCTCGGCGTCGGCCAGCGGCACGTCGCGCACGCGGTAGCTGACGCGCTCGCCGAAGGCGCGCTGCAGCACCTGCGCGCCATGCGTGTTGCCCTGGGCTTCGGCAGCGATCGCGCCAGCGTCGGCGTCCTCGTCGATGGCGTCCTGGTCGGCGTCGTCGAAGCCGCCGACGACGACCTTGCTGCGCTGCTGCGCCAGATCGGCGCGCAGACGTACCTGCAGCAGATTGCTGCCCTGGATCAGCGTCAGCGCATTGCCGCCGCGCTTGTCGCGCGTCGCCATGTGCAGGGCATCGCCGTCTACCCAGACCTCGGCGGCGAGCCGCCGGGCACGCTCGCGCAGGAAAGCGAGGTCGCTCTGGTTCCATTGCTGCGCCAGCGGCCAGGTCGGCCCGGCGACGTCGGCGAGCGCGCGCAGGCCGTGTTCGCCGGCAATCTGCTGCACGAGGTCGGCCTCGCTGACGTTCTCGTAGGTCTTGAAACGGCGCGTCATGCGCAGGTCCATCAGGCGGTCCTCGGCCAGGCAGACGACCTCGGGCGCCCTGCCCTGCGCCATCGACAGCTCGAGCGCGCTGAGCTTGCCGACAAACATCTCGGTGCGCGCGTCGCTCGGACCCATCGCCACGCGCAACTCCTTGCCGAAGTCGAGGACAAGGCCGTCGAGCCAGTTGAGCTGTTCGTTCTGCTCACCGGCGCGCGGCCCGACGGCAACGAAGGTCGCCAGCAGACGGCGCAGGCCATGCTGGTCCTCGTCCACCTGCAGCAGACAGACGTCGCGCGCCAGTTCGGCGTTCGCCCGCCCATCGACCGTGATCTCGGGGATCGTCGATGCCTGCAGGGGAGTCGGGATCAGTGGCATGTTCTCGGTCTCGCGGTCCGCTTCTCGATTCTCGACTCAGTCGTCGAAACCCCAGGCCTCGACGCGCGCCGCCAACTGGGCGTCGCGACGCGCCAGTTCCTGCCAGCGCTGCAGGGCCTCGGCCGATGCCTCGTCGCGCGCGTGCTCGCCGCCAGCAGCGCCGGCACCGCCCGCGTCCACCTCGATTTCAGCGTTGACTTCCCCGATTTCGATTGGCATGTCTCTTCCTTTGTCACGGGTTGCGGCGCGCGCGCCTGCCCCGGCAACCGCAGTCGCCGGAGATCGTGCTGCGCGCGACGCTGGCCGTCGTCACCGGCGCCGCGCCGCTCGCCGGCGACTTCCCGGCCGTCGCCCAGCCTGGTTGCGTCGGGTCGCGGTGCGCTGCCGGCCGGGCACTGCCGAAGCGCGGTCGCAGCGGCACGCCGGCACCCCACGGACGGTCGGCGCTGCCGGCGACTTCGCCACTCGTCAGCCCGAACGCCGAGAGGCTTCGGCTCGCACCCTGCTGATGGGCTTCGCTCCTGACCTCGGCGATCGCGCCACCGAGGCCGCCCTGGCTGGCCAGCGCCTGCCCCTGGCGCACCGGGTCGATGCCGCCGGCGCTGCCGGGAGCCAGCGCCTGACTACCGCCAGCGGGCTTGTCGGGCGCCGCGACGAGCGGCAGGCTGGCGGCGGCCTGTGCCGGGTCGGCGCCCTGCCCGTTGCTGCCGCCGGCGACGCCGCGGCCGGCACCGGCGGGAAGCGGCACCTCCTGGCCGAGCGTCAGTTGCAGCGGATTGCTCAGCCCCTCGGCCAGCGCCCGCCAGGCCTTGGGATCGAAGCCGTTGCGCGCGGCGAGTTGCGCCAGACTCTCGCCGGGCATCGCCTGGGCGATGCGCTCGGGCGACTGACTGTTGCCCTGCGTCCCCGGCGACCCGGCGGGCAACGCACTGCCGGAACCCGGCCGCGCCGGCGAACTGCCGGGCGCGGCGGCGGCGTTGGCCGGCGCCGGCGTGTAGGTCCACCGCGGATCCTGGCCCTTGATGCTGACCGACACCTTGGCGCGCAACGGCACGCCGTTGGCGTCGAACAGGTCGAGGTCGATGTTGGCGCTCTCCATCGTCCCCTGCACCAGGAAGCTGCCCCATTCGAAGAGCACGCGCGGCGGCGCCTCCTGGCCGGGACGGGGTCCGCGCGGACGGACGAAGCGCTCGACCGTCGCCGTCCTGTCGAGAACGCTGACGCCGGCTTCGCTGCTGCCTTCGTCGGCGGTATCGAAGATCAGGTCGAAGCTGACCTGCATCTCGCCGGTACCCGGCCGCTGGCGCGCCTGGGCGCCGGCCTGCGTGCCGCCGGCGGTGCGATTCGAGATCTGCACGCGCAGTGTCGTCGGGTTGAACTGCACGTCCACCGAGGTGTTCGGCGTCTCGGTCGGGCGCTCGCCCGAGCCGATCTCGGCCAGCCGGGCCTTGACCAGCGCGCTCATGCCGGCACCTCGGCGGGCAGCAGGCGCAGCCCCTCGTGTGCGATCGACAGCTCCTCGATGGCGATCTCGCCGGTTCTGGCGTTCAGCTCGGGGCCGCGAATCTTCGCCGGCAGGCCGCGATCGAACATCCAGGTGGCGCGCACCGTCTTGTCGGCGCTCATCACATAGACGATGCCGTCGTAGCGCGCGACCGGCCGCTCGCCATTGACGATCCGTTGCAGCCAGTGCCAGAGGTCGGTATTCGCCTGGCCGTCGCCGGTGAGCTGATGGAACATGCCGCGCTTGAGCAACAGCGGCTGGTATTTGGCGCGTCCGACGCGCCGTATCGTGCCGTTGTTGCGACCGCCCTCCTGATACTCCTGGATGTCCATCTCGATCTCGAGACCGTTGCATTCCTGGAAAGCACCGGTGCCGAGCAAGGTCGCGCCCTGCGCCGGACTGTAGCCGTCACCGGCGCCGGGCAGCCGCTGCCGGCCGGCGATGATGTCGGGCGAGCGCAGCAGCTTCACTTCGAAGCGGAAAGCGGGCAGGATCAGAACCTCGGCCATGGCCGCCTCACTCCTCGAGATTGAGCGTGCCGTCGCCGTCGCGGCGCAGGCGGACGAGAATGAATTCGAGCGGCTCGGCCGGCGCGACGCCGATGTCGACGAGCAGTTCGCCTCGATCGAGGCGTGGCGTATCCGTATGCACACGCACGAAGAAGGATTCCGACTCGCTGCGCCCGACGAAGGCGCCGGCGCGAAACAGGCCGCGCAGCAGGCTTTCGATGGCGTGCTGCAGGTCACGCCAGAGCGCCGGACCGTTCGGCTCGAAAACCGCCCACTGCATCTCGGCCAGCAGCGTTCGCCGCAGCATCAGGATCAGCCTACGCACCGACAGCTGACGCCAGTCACGCTCGCGCGACAGCGTGCGCGCGGCAACCAGGGCGATGCCGTCAGGCCCGCGCACGAAGCAGTTGATTCCCTGCGGATGCAGCGCGTCGGCACGCCCCTCGGGCTGCGCCTCGGCGACATGGATGATCTGGCGGGCGATCTCGTTGGCCGGGCCGAACTGGATGCCACGTTCGAACTCGCGCCGGGCGATGATGCCGGCGGCAACCGCCGACGGCGGCAACTGATCGCGGCGGGCCTGCGCCGGATCGGCCGCATCGGCAGTCCGGCGGGCGGGCACCAGCCAGGGGTGGTAAGCCGCCGCCCAGCCGCTGTCGAACTGCGCCCGCCACTGTTCGATGCGCGCCTGCGACAGGCCGGGGGGCACGTCGAACAGCGCGATCAGCGCCTGCGTGCTTTCGCAGAACTCGAGCACGCGCTGCTGCAGGCCGATGATCGCCGCCAACCCGGCCTGCGTGCGCGGGTCCACGATCAGCCCCGACAACGCGCTCGGCGGCACCCGGCTGGCGCTGCTGGTCGTCGTGACGTCCATGCAGGCGGCGAACTCGGCACCGGCGCTGCTCGTCACCCGCTCTTCGACGATCTCCGGGCCGGCCCATTGCGCCGGCACGTAGAGATCGGGGACGACGAGTTGGGTGACCGAGTCGGCGTGCGCCAGCGCGGCGATGCCGGCGCCGGCATGCTCGTCGGCGACCGACCAGAGGCTGTCGAAGAAGTCGTCGGCGACGATCGTCGGCCAGTCGTCGCGCCCGCCGGCAAAGGCAGCGCTGACGCCGCGCAGCGACTCGACGCGCGCGTCGAGCGGCATGACTCGCGTCGCCGCCCAGTCCGGGTGCGGCCAGACGAGTGTCGAACGATCGCAGAGCACGCTCGCCAGGCTCTCCGGATGGTCAGGCGACAGCGCCAGATTCTCGAACAGCTCGTGACGGCCCGCGCCATCGCCGATCGACACGTTGACGCCGACCAGCTCGGCACGTACCGCCGGCGCCGCGGGCGCCACGTCGAGCGTCAGCAACCAGCGCTCGCGGGCCCGCTCGCGGTCGCGGACGCGCTGCATTCCCGTGCAGAAAGCCAGCGTCGCCGCGCCGGCCGCATTGGTCAGGCGCAGACAGCTGCCCACCGCCAACGGGCTGCGCGGGTCGACCAGCAAGCGGTCGAGCGCGTCGAGCGTGAAGGCCAGCGCCGTCGTCGAGAAACCGACGGCGACGCTGAGCTGGTTGCCCCACGCGCCTTCGTTGCGGGCGACGAAATCGAGACCGGCCGTGAAAGTGCCGCTCAGTCTGCCGACCGCGCAGGCATCGGCAAGTACGCCGGCACGCGCATGCACGATGCGGACGATCCACGCCAGCCGACCGCCCTGCTCGAAATAGCTGGCGACGGCGTGCGGCAACAGTCCCGGCCCTTCGAAACCACCAAAGTGATGCACGTACTCGTCGAAACTGCGTACCGGCACCGCCTGACTGCGCCGCAGCGGCCGCGCGACGTCGCTGACCATGCGGTAGCCCGGCGGCCAGGTCTCGTCGACCACCGGAACGCGCGCCGGGCCACGCGGCGCGACGCCGACGAAGGCGCAGACATCCATGCGCTGCGGATTCAGCGCCGTTACGCGCACGTCGGGTAGCGCGAAGACGCCGGGAGCGCCGAGCGGTGAGCGGACCGGGGTCAGCATGGCGTGTCGATCGCAGGTCGGTGAGGGTTAGCGCCTCGCGCCTCAGCCCTAGACGTACTCGACGCCTTCGTGGACCAGGTGCAGTTCTTCCATCGCCACCTCGCCGCCGCCTTTCGCCGCCAGGGTCGGGCCGACCCACTTCTTCGGCTGCGCGTTGGTCAGCTTGAACGCGGCGACCGGATTGCGCGCCTCGTCGAGGACGGTGATCGTCACTGTGCGGCGACCATCACCGCCTTCACGGACGTCCTTGACCCACTGGAAGAGGTCGGTCGAGCCGATCAGGCCGCGCTTGAGCGTCACGTCCTCCTGCTTGAAGGTATTGGCGATCTTGCGCACCGTGTTGACCATGTCGTTACCGTTGCGGTATTCGGAGTAGTTGATCTCGGTGCCGAGGCCGGAGGCGTCGGAAAACCCTGCAATGACGCTGGTCTCACTGCCATTGCCGAGCGAGACCAGGAAATTGAAGGCGCCGTAGGGATTGTTGCGTTGGGTTGCCATCTGGGTTTCTCCTCAATCAGCTCTTGCTGTCGGCAGTCCATTGCCCGACACGGAAGATCACGAACTCGGCCGGGCGGCTCGGCGCGATGCCGACCAGACAGATCAGGCGGCCGTTATCGAGGTCGTTCTGGGTCATCGTCGTGCGATCGCAACGAACGAAGTAGGCTTCCTCGGGCTTGGCGCCGATCAATGCGCCGTCGCGCCACAGGACATAGAGGAAGTCCTCGACCATGCTGCGGATGTTGGTCCACAGCCGTTCGTTGTTGGGCTCGAAGACCGCCCACTGCGTGGCCTTGTCGATCGAGTGCTCGACGTAGATGAACAGGCGACGGACATTGACGTATTTCCATTCGGGGTCGGAACTCATCGTCCGCGCACCCCAGACGCGGTTGCCACGGCCGTCGAAGAAACGCAGGCAGTTCACGCCCTCCGGGTTGAGGACGTCCTGGCGCGCCTTGTTGATGTTGATCTCGAACTTCGTCAGGCCGCGCACGACCTCGTTGGCAGGCGCCTTGTGCACGCCGCGTTCGATATCGTTACGCGCGTAGATGCCGCAGACGAAGCCCGACGGCGGTAGCGTCAGCTTGCGCGGCGGCGTGCCGGGGACCGTCGGGAACAGGGGATCGAGGATCTCGATCCACGGGTGATAGAGCGCCGCGTACTTGCTGTCGAACTTGCCGCGGAACTCGCGAATCTCGGAGATCGAACTGTTGGCCTTGGCGTCGACGACGGCGATCCGGTAGCGATACTTCTCGGCGTGCGCGATCAGGTGGTCGGCCGCCGCCTGGATCGAGTCGTCGTCGAGCAGCGCGCCGGCGTCGGGCAGCGCGACAATGGCGATGTCGTCGAGTTCGCCGAGAGCTTCGAGGCCAGTGGCGCGCTCGGCGACGACGTCGGGGTTGGCTTCCTTGCCGCACAGGTCGTCAGGGCTTGGCAGCGTACCGTCACCGCCGCCGGTCAGCCGCTTGTCGGCCGCCTGCAGACCGACCATCAGCGCCGCCGGCGCGAAGGCGTTGGCCCCGGGCAGCCAGTCGAGGTAGACGATCGCGTTCTCGTCTTCCGGGTCGTCGAGCTCGAGTACCTTGGCGATGTCGCGACGCTGGTCGCGGTGCGCACCGAGCTGGTCATAGGCGTCGATACGACCCTCAGGACCGTAGACGATGACGCGCAGTTCGACGAGCGCGATCTGCGAGCCGGCGGCGACCGGCACGGCCAGCCCGGTGCTGTCGATGAAGGTCTGGCGGCCGTCGCTGTCGACACTGATGACGCGCAGGTTGCCGGCAACCAGCGGCGCGTTGCCGCTCGGTGCAACGACCGGCAAGGGCGCGCTGACTTCGACGACAGCGCCGGCGCGAACACTTTTCACCTGCACGCCCCAGGTATGCCTGGCAAGAATGTCGCCGACGACCATCGGGTATTCGAAAGCCAGATTCTTGCTGCGCTGCACCTGCGTGTCGACCAGCGCATTGCCGTCCTGGCCAGGCCAGCGCGCCCGCCAGGCCGCCGCTCCGAGCGTCGTCGGGACGGTCAGGTGGGCAATGTAGTTGGCGACCGGCTGACCTGCCGCCGGCGCGAAGACACGCGAAACATACAGACGGCGACCGCCGTTGTTGAAAAATGCGCGCGCTGCGTGCGCCAGGTAGGCAGTGCGCTCGCCAGTCACCAGGTCGAGCGGCGCCAGACTGCCATAGACACGCTCGAATTCGGTGTAGGAGGTGATCAGGCGCGGCTTGGTCGTCGTCGCCCCGGCCGAGTACTGCACCGGCCCGAAGCGGGTCACGCCGGCAAAACCGGTGGTACTGGTCGGCACGCCTTCGATCGACTTGGAGCGGAAGCTGACCTCCTCGACATAGACGCCAGGTGCTAGATACTCGGGCATGGTGTTCCCCTCTGTTCTACGGTGTGGTCACGAGACAAAAAGGCGCCGCGGATCGACCGCAACGCCTGCTTTAGCCGACGATTCTGCCGACTAGGCGAAGAGCAGGTCGGCATCGCTTACTCCTGACAGGACGCCCGGCGGCAGCGTAATGTCGACGAAATCGGGCTGCATGATGTAGCCCGCCGGAATCGCCCTGCCGCTGAGAACCTCGTTCAGCGGATCGCTGCCGGCGACCTCGAGTGGCAGGCTGGCCAGCGGATCCGCCGCATCCAGGGTGACTGCGGGCGCCAGGAAGACCCACAGGCGCAGTGCCATGGTCGCCGGCAGGATGACGCCGCCGGGAACGGCCTGCGTCCCGAGGACGACCAGGAATTCGCCGCGATCGTCGCCATGCGCCCAGGCAAGTGGTGTTTCGCTGGCGAAGTCGGCCACCCCGGCGCCCGGGCGGGTGACCACGACGCGCGCCCAGGCGGCAGGCAAGGCGCTCGCCAGCGAAGCGCCGCGCCGGATGCAGCCGCGAATCGCCGACGCGTTGGCGGCCAAGGGGTAGGTAGCGCCGGGCCACAGCCAGGCGGTGCGGATGTTGGCCAGCGAGGACGGCGGCACGCCGCCGCTCTGCACCGGCGTCAGCGACAGCCGGCGCGGCACGTACTGGCGTGGGTCGTTGTCGGTCCGGTAGTCGGCATGGCGTGGGTCACGGCGGGCAAAGGCCCGCACGACGAAATTGGTCGGGTCATCAGCGACGTCTACCGGCGGCGTCGCCACCTTGTCGGCCGCGGCGAGGCGCAGCACTTTCGCCAAGCGGCCGGCGTGCCGCACGGCCTGGCGCGCCTGCGCGTGGCGCTCGAAGCGCAACAACGCAGGACGCGTACCGATGGCTTCGAGGTCGTTGACCCAGTCACCGGCCACCGGCGCCCCGGTCAGTGCGTCCAGCCACTGGATACCGAGCGCCAAACGATGGCTGACGCGGCTGACCTCGGCCGTATCCTCGATGCCCAGCGGCCGGGCGGTCGCGACGGTGTTCACGTGCTGACCCGCAGGCGGATATCGGCGTCAGTGACCGGCGGCGTGATCAACGCTTCGGCGGTATCGATGCGTACCACGCGCGCCAGATACGGCACCGACAAGCGGTAATCGCTCGGCAGCGAGTCGAAGGTGCGCATCAGGGCTTCGGTCGAGATCTCCTCAAGCAGGAGCTGCACGGCGTCGGTCGGCGCCGCCTGCGGTTCACCGGCATATTCGACGGTCGCCGGCAGGCTCGGGGCATAGAGCAGCGGCCCCGAGAGGACCGGCGCCCTTTCCAGCACCTGCATCGTCCGCCCGAGGATCATGTGCTGGTACTCGGCGTTCTCGGCCCAGGGTGTCAGCAGATAATGCAGGTCGAGCGCCAGATGACCGCGGCCATCGGCGTTGCCGACCGCCGACCAGGCTGCGCGCATGGTGTTGTTGAAGTCCACCCGGTAGAGCAGGATCGACAGCGCGTTGTCACCAATCTTGTCCTTCGACTGGCTGTCGCTGAGGTCCTCGGTGCGAATCAGCACGGCCTTGGTCTTCTTGCCGGGGACCGGCTCACGTTCGAGAAAGGCGCGCGCGAGCACCCGCTCGATGCTTTTCCCGACCGCGGCGATGCCTGTGAAGCCTGCCATGCGTTTTCCATTCCCGTGGCTATTGCCGGTCATCTGCAGCAAGCTGCGTGCCAGCGCTGGGCAGCGCTTCAACTGCCTGTATCGCTGCGCCTTTCCGCGCCTCGCTGGTGGTAGCCGCGCCGACCCGGGTCAAGGACGACCCGGGGTTTGCCGATGGCGCTCGCGGCCTGATGGCCGCCGGCTCGCCACCGCCGCCCGTGGATCATGCGGCTGGCGGCCTGCCAGGACAGGCGCGCAAGGCCGGGTCCGTGACGACCCGGGTGGGTTGAGCTTGACCCACTGCGACGGCGAATTGCAGCACCAGTCGGCGCTTACCGCCGCGGCCGGGCTACCCCGGCCCGGGAAACCGCCGGGAATCGTCACCGGTGCCGGAATAGACGACGTGCCGGTCGGCATTCTCGCGCCGACGCACCAGCCCCTGCGCGTGCAAACGGGCGAGAGCCGCCTCGACGCGTTGACTGTCGACGCACCAGGATGGCGGGAGCCACCACTCGCAGATACCGTCCACGGTGTCGGCAGCATCCGGGTGGTGGTGCAGATAGCGCAGGATGGCGTCTACCACCTCGCTGAGGCGCGGCTGCGGATCCATTGTCTCCTCTCCCCTGAAGCGACAGGAATCCGCAAGCAATCATCGTGCTATGCCCACCTGCGGAGGCACGTGGGCGCTGGCCGGTCAGCTCACCCGCCCCCCCGCGGCGGCTTCAGCGCCGCGATACCGACAGCAGGAAGGCCACCAGGTCGCCCCGGTCGCTGGCATCGGCAACCGAATAGCCCATGCGCTGGCCGGGAACCAGTGCTTCCGGATCCTTCAGCCAGGCATCGAGCAGGGCCGCGTCCCAGGTAAAGGCGGCAGCGGCCAGCGCCGGTGAGTAGTCGTATCCGGGAGCCGATCCGGCACGGCGACCGACGACGCCCCGGTGCAGCGGCCCGACGCGATGGGCATCGAGGCTATGGCAGGCACCGCAGCGCGCCTCGTAGAGACCGGCACCGCGCCCGGGGTCGGCGGCCGCGGCGGCACCCGCCAGGGCCAACCCCAGAACCGCCGGCAGCAGTCGCTCGGCAACGATCATTTCACGCGCCAAAACTGAGGGCGGCCATCGGCACCGGCTTGCCGAGCGCATTCGCCAGCAGCGACCAGTGCATCGTCTCGTCGGCGGCCAGGCGGGCGGCGACCTTGGCCAGATCCTTCTCGGAGAAAGCCGGTATGACGCCGATATAGGCATTGGCGGCACCCAGTTCCAGGCGTGCGGCAAGGTTCAGAATGTCCGTTTGCGACTTCAGCCCGCCGGCTCCCAGACTCGCCGCGTAGTCGCTGTTCGACTTGGCCATCACCGGCTTGCCGCCGAGTTTCTCGATGGTCGCCACCAGTGCGTCGCGGTGCTGCTTGTGATGGCTCTGGAAGAGGACGGCGGTGTCGAGCACGGGCTTCTGCAGCAACCCGCTCTCGGCGCCGACCTGGTAGGCGGCGATCGCCTCGTGCTCGAGGCCGAGCGCGACGTTGAGGATGTTGACGTCGCCGGACGGGTTGCCGGTGGCGGCGACGGCGAGGCGCGAGTTGCCGGCGAGCAGCGCGACGGCGGCACCCGACAGGGCGATGCTGGTGCTTCTGCCGAGAAAGTTGCGGCGCGCGCTGTACTGGGCGGGAGTGGTCTTGATCAACATGGAGCGTCCTTTCAGAGAGGGGGTATTTGCGGTGGCCTCGGGTGTCCTTGTTCGGAGCCCTTGATCGCAGATACGCGCCGACTCTGCGCGCGGATGCAGGCGAGGTCGCGACGAGCCGCTTCCGGGAAGCGCTGGGGGAGCGCTACGCGTGCGTTTTCAGCTGCGCCGGAAGTGGTCCGGCTCGATGCCGTGCTTCTTGAGCAGCTTGCCCAGCGCGCGCCGCTCCTTGCCGGCCAGACGCGCTGCACTCGAAACGTTGCCGCCGGTTTCCGAGAGCAGGCGCTGCAACTGGCTGCGCTCGAAAGCGTTCAGTACCTGCTGCTTGGCTTCGTTGAAATTGAGCGTCGTCGGGCAGCCGAGGCGGCGATCGGGCTGGCATCGTCGATCGCTGTCGGGAGCCAGGTCTCGCACCAGGATGTCCGGCCCGTCGCAGAGCAGGAATTCGCGCTGAATACGGTTCTGCAGTTCGCGAACGTTGCCCGGCCAGGCGTAGGTCAGCAACCAGTGCACGGTATCCGGATGCAGTTCCTGGACCGTTCGCTGGTACTGATGCGCGGCTTCGGCGATGAAGTGGCGGGCGAGCAACACCGGGTCATGCTCGCGGCGCCGCAGCGGCGGCACCTGCAGGTCCATGGCCGCCAGTCGATAGTAGAGGTCGGCCCGGAACTGCCCTTGCCCGACACTCTCGAGGAGATCGCTGTTGCAGGCGGCAACGATCCGCACGTCGGCCTTCTCGGTACGGCTGCTGCCCAGCCGGCGGTACTGGCCATCCTGCAGGAAGCGCAGCAGGCTGACCTGGGCCTTGGCGGTCAGCGCATCCACCTCGTCAAGGAAGAGCGTGCCGCCCTCGGCTTGCGCGATCAGGCCGATCTGGCTCTCGCGAGCATCGGTGTAGGCGCCGCGAGCATGGCCGAACAGTTCGTTCTCGACCAGATGATCCGGCAGCGCTCCGCAGTTGACCGGTATGAACGGGCGGTCCTGACGCTGGCCCTGGTAATGGATCGCACGCGCCGCCATTTCCTTGCCACTGCCCGTTTCGCCGGTGATCAGAACGGTGGTGTCGTAGCGGGCGATCCTGGCGAGAATCGCCAGCATCGCCCGGAAAGCGGCAGATTCGCCGATGAAACCATTCACTGCCGGCAACTCGTTCATCGCTCGCCCCCCTGGCTGGCGCCAACGTCGGCACCAGATTCGTCGAAGGTCAAAATGCGACACTAGCAAGAGATCCGCGGCGGCGTCCAATCAACTGTCTGAATGGTGCCGGCGATCGGTTGACCAGGATTCACTCGCCGCTCGGCGCATCGGCTCGGCTCACTTGCCTCGCCTTCCGCCCTCACCCTTGCCGCGCGTCGGCTCGCCGGTGTCCGGCCCGGGGTACTCCACTCCGTCCCAGGTCATGAAGCGGCGTCCGACGGTCAGTGGGACGACATCGCGCACTGTCACGCTACATTGATGGTAGCCGGCCTTCGGCGCCGTTATCCACAGTTCGAGACCGCTGCCGACCGGCTCGCCGTCGAGCGTCCAAGCACAGGCCTCGGGCTCGATGCGTTTGCCGCTCGCAGTGGCAACGGCTACCCACAGACGCAAGGGCGAGCCTTCGAGCAGTGCCGACCCATCGGCCGGCGGGTTCATGATGGTGACGCCCGGCGCCCGCGGTTTGAGCACGATTGGCCTGGCTTTCTCTGCCACCGTGTTGAATCCGTCGTGCACCAGGGCCCGGAAGGTGATCGACCCGCTCGGCAGGGCGGCCAGGTCAACGGCAAGCCTGGAGTCTCGCAGACCGGCGGCACAGCCGTTCCAGGAGCGCCCGCCGTCCTTCGAGAACTGGACGGAAAACTGCAGGGGCAAGTCACCGCTGCCGGGCTCGACCGACCACTGCACCAGCACATCGACCTTGCGCAGCTTGACATCGACCCGCAGCAAGCGGGGCGGTGTCTCGGCGGCCTTGCGTTCCCAGGCGACACTGTCCTGGCCGGCGCCGTCGCGGCCCGGGCGCTGGATGCGCAGGGCGGCACCCGGCTCGACGTTGGGCACCAGGGCCTGGAAGCTGTAGTCGCTCGCCTCACCGTCCGGTCCGCCGTCATGACCACACGCGCAGCCGCAGCCACCGCCGTGGGCATGCGCAGGCAGGCGCATGACCGGCGCCGAGGCGACGACATTCCCGTCGCGCCCAATCAGTTCGGCGACCATGTCGGCACTCTGTCCGCGGTGCACGGTCGGCTGCGCGTCGACTCGCATCACCGACTCGACGGCGACGCTGCGGTCGCGACGATGCGTGCCGGTGATGACGATGACCGGGCGCGGCTGGTAGACCTGCAGGTGGTCCCGCCAGAACCACCACGGGGGCGGCGGCGGATCGGGGATGTATTCCCAGGGCCACAACCAGGGGTCGACGAGTTCGGGGATGCGCAGCGGCGAGTGCGTCGAGGTCGGCGAGAAAACGGCATTGTCGATCAGCCGCGCGTGCGTGTACAGCGAGATCCAGCGCGGGCTGCAGTAGGACATGTAGTCTTTCTGCGTCGGCGGATGGATGGTGCCGCTATTGATGTCGAGCCCGTACTCACCGAGCGAGGCCTGCGGCGTTCCCGCCGGGTCGTAGGGTTCGTAAGCCGGGTAGTTCGCGTCGCCGGGGGTACCGCAGGGGGCATGCGCCTGACCGGCAAAGTGACCGATTTCATGCGCCATGGTCACGCCGTCATTGATCGAACCCGAGGTCACGCCGTCCGATGCGCAGCCGATCACCGGGCCCATCGGCACACCGTTCGGCAGCAGGCCGTAGTAGATGACATCGCTGCGGTTGCCGTCGTTCGCCTTGGCGGCGGCGAGCAGCGCGTTGAGGGTGAACCAGCCCGTCGAGCAACCGCCCGGCGTGGTCGCGGCGCCGGTCAGCGGCGTCGTCAGGGTGACGGTGCCGGCGCTCGAGAACACCCCCTCGGACTGCACCGGATTGGTGGTGTGGGTCCACGCCGCCGTCGCCTGCAAGTCGGCAACCGTCGGCGCCGGAATGTTCAGCGTCATGGTGGCGGCGGCGTTCGGGCCGTTGTAAGCCACCATCAGGCCACGCACCGACAGCGTCTGCAACAGCGTCGCATCGATGTTGATCACTTCGCTGTCGATCGGGGAATCGGCCGTCTGCCCGGCAACCCAGACGGTGACGGTCAGCCGCATCAGGCCGCGCACCATGTCCGACGGCAGTACGAAGTTCAGCGTCGAACTGAGCGTACTGCGTTCGTCGGCGTAGTCGGGGGCGACCTCGGCCGTGACGACGCCGGGAGCGGCCGGCGCCAACTCGCCGGCGTCCTGCCACAGGCCGAGGTAGCCCGGCCCACGCCGCTCGACCTTCACCTTGCCGGTCATCTGCACACTGCCGTGCGCACTGCCGCGTACGTAGACCCGCACCCAGGCCGGCTTGTAGGCCACCAGGCGGGCGCTGTTGTCGGGCGCACGGTCGAGGGGGTCGGTGAGGTGGCGATGCGAGCGAAAGTACTGGATGGCTTGCGTCACTTCGGCGCCGATGATCCGCGGACCAAAGAAGTGCGGATACTCGCGCAGCGCTCGGGCCAGTTCGCCGAGGTCGGCAACGGCCGACAGGCCAGCGTTCAGATGGTCGAAAGTTCCCATGCGGATCTCCTTGACGAGGATCAGGCCCGAGCACCGCCAAAGACGACGAACTCCGGGCAATCGATGAACTCGCTGTCGGTCGCTGCGCCGACAAACAGCTCTGGTGTGCCGAAATCCTGGCCGCAGGTGTAGATGGCCTTGTCATCCCGTGAGGCTAGATAGAAGGTTCCCGAGGAATCGAAGCACATGCCCGAGATCGTCTTGACGCCCCGTACGACGGTCTCGAGAGCCCCTGTGGTCAGGTGATACTGCAGTACGGTGTCGGTGCCCGAGCTGCCGATGTAGAGGTGATCGCCGTTGACCAGGAGGTGTACCGGCGCCTGCAGAAACGCGCCGGCAGCGATCTGGCCCTGCAACTGACCGCGCCCCGGACCGCTCCGCAGATCGTAGATCTTGACGCAGTTCCCAGGCTCGTCAGCGACGTAGAGCGAGTCACCGACAACCAGTACATCGCGCACGGAATGGGCGACTTTCATCCGCTTCGGATGCTTCCTCGACGCATCCGCGGCAAGGACGACGTCCAGGCCTTGGGGCCTACCCAGGCTCGACGGCGCGTGCTTCGGCGAGGCCGGGAGCTTGCCGACCGAGGAAGCCACCATGGTTCCGCGGAGAAACATCGTCTTCTTCAAACCGGCAAGGTAAGCGGCAACGGGCAGGGCAGCGCTTGGCTTCTTCCTGGCCAGCGGCTTCAGGCCGGTGACGACATTGCTGTCCTGGCTTGACAGATAGCCGTTGCCGCTCGCGTCGAACGCCAGGGCGAAGGGATGCGCGACGGCCTTCGATACGCTCGCATCAGCGTAGATTCCGAGGTAGGGGTGGCTGCCATCGGCGTCCGGAGTCCCGTCGTAGACGAGGACCTGACTCTCGTTGCGGTAACCGTTCACGACGTAGAGATGACCCGCCGGGCCGAAAACCAGATCGCGCAATTCGCTCAGCGGCGGCGATCCCGCCGGCGTCTGCAGAGCCGCCGTCGTCACTCGGACCGGCTTGCCGCCGACCACGTCATACACGAACACGTTGTTGATCGCCGGGCTGACATCGCCACCGTGAAAGCTGATGTAGATCATTCTCCGTCTCCAGGAAAGGTTGGGCAGGCGCCAGTCACGGCATGGTACCGCTTGTCGCCGACCAGCGGAAAGTTCGTTGCCGGCGCCCCAGCCCTGACGCATGACCCTGCCGAATCGGGGTCGTTTGCCGGAGGCCCGTGCTTTCGCCGCTGGAGCGGTCAGATCGCGGGGGGCTGGCGGCAAGTGAGGGCTGGATGCGCGTGTGGTATGGGGTGCGTGAAGAGGGTGTCGATAGGTGGCAGGAGCTCCGGTCCGATCGCTGGGCGAGCCTGTCCCGGCACGGGGGACGCGGCTTGGGGTGGTTTCTCGGGCCGTCCTGGGCAGGTCACTCGAGTTGCAGGAGAAAAGGTTTGGCGAGGAGCGCGCGCATCCGCGCGGAATCGAGCCAGGGGCCAGCGCAGGAATTTCGGATGAAGGCGATGGCCCCGCGCACGCCGAACTGGCGATACAGATCGCGGAGCTGTCGCGTGAAGCGCGCCAGGGTATTGAAGACATGCGCCAGGCGCATCAGGAGGTGGTAGCCCCGCATGGCATTCCAGTCGAGGGCAAAGGCATGCTCGTAGTGGTAGCCCTGGTGCTTTTCGACGAGGAAGCCCGCTTCGATGCCCCAGCGGTGGCGGGCGCCGAGATTGCAACGCTCATGAACGTTCTCGCGGCTGAGCGGCTGGCTGGAGAGCCAGGCGTGGCGCGCCGTTTCGGTGACGATCCTGGCCTCTTGATCGACACCTTGCCAGCGCTCCTCACAGACGACCACGTGCAGCTTGAGCCGGCAACGACCGTTGGAACCGTAAGCGTATTCGATGTCATTGACCCAGCTGAAGTGCTGTTGGCGTCGTCCCCAGTCCTGCTGCAGGGTTGGTAACTGCCGGGGCTGCAGCGCGCGGAACTCCTCCCAGACCGTGGGCAAATCCTTGTCCTTGAGCACGATCATGAACTGCCAGTGGGCGCGCAAGCAGCGCTGCATCACCGGCCCGTTGGCATAGAGGCCGTCGAGCAGAAGCAGGATTGGCAGGCGGGGAAACAGCCTCTTGAGCCGGTCGCTCAAGCGCGCAAAGCCGCGCAGCTCGCAATCCTGCTTCTGTGCTTCGCTGTCGCCCAGCGCGTGTTCGAGGAACTCGCTGAGCAACGGGATGACCAGACCGTTGTGGAAGACAAGGCTGGCCTCGAGCACGTAGACGAAGTACTGGGTATGGCGGGTTTCGTCCTTGCCGACGTGGCGCTGCAGGAGTTCCTCCGCCCAGAGGGTGTCGCCCGCGAGCTTCTGCGAGCCATCGATGGCGATCGGATGGCAGTGATTGATCAGATAACGCCGGAAGCTCTTGCCGCGGATCAGGCGGCGCACCAGGTCGACGTGCGCCTGTTCCAAGTGGGCGAGGTCGATGTCGCGCAGCAGCCGATACAGGGTGTCGGCGTGCGGCAGGGCCTCGATCTCCGGGAACAGCCGTTGCAGGTTGGCGAGGAACTGCGGACGGGTCATCTCGCGGTTGGTCTCGCGCCGGGAAGCGAACTGAAAGACGAACATCAGCAGGCCATAGAGCAGCAGCACGGTCAGCTTGTGCCGGCGCTTCCTGGGGTCTCGGGGGTCGGGAATCTGTTCCAGCTGGCCGAGCAAGGCCGGCAGTTCGTTGCGCAGGAGGCGCGCCTGTTTGCTCACGGCGTCCTCGCGGGCCTCCGTTTCTTCGGCGATGGTCGCGAAGGCCGAGCATCCGTTGGGCAAGGGTGCGGGCGAGTGGGCCACGGCTCCCCTCGCGCGCCGCTTCGCGTTCAGTGCCTTCTCCTGCCGTCTCTTGTTGCGGCGTTGCTCCCGGATGCCGGCACGCGTCGGGCGACGGCAGGGTGTGCTCATGGCCGGCTGAGCCCGGTCAGCGCGTTCAGCCGGTCCCGACCGTCGCGGCCGATCGGCTTGACCCATACTTGCCGAGGCGTGCTGTGATAGGTCCGGCCAGGACGGGCCAGCCCGCGTCCGCTGGTCTCTCCGAGCAATTGCCAACCGGCAGCGCGGTAGCAGGTGCCGGCATGCTGTCGCGGGTCGACGAAGCTTTCCAGCAGCAGGGGCTCGAAGCCCCAGTGTTCGAGCCAGTCGCTGCGCGCACGACGCGCGAGTTGTCCAAGCACATGGCTGGCCAGATGCGGCACCCGGACGTGCGGGAAGATCAGGAAGCGGCTGTTGTTGAGCACCCGCGGCAGGTTCTCGCGGCGGGCCTGAGCCGTCCAGCCGATCCAGTCGTCGCGCACGGCCACCGCCCGAGCGGCACCGGACAACAGGACGCAACCGAGCCGCAGCTCACCCGCCGTGATGAAGTAGCGCAGCCGGTAGCCGAAGGCGCCCTGGAAACCCAGCGGATGCCAGCGCGCCACCAGCGCATCCCACAGCGCCACCACAGGCGGGTCGCGGACGACTTGCAGAGACACCGGTCCGAGTGCCGACAGCGTGCCGTGCACCGGCGGCTCGGCGACTGGCTCGACCGGTGCGGCGGCGGGTGCGCTACGGCGTGCCGGCGATGGCCTCACCGCCGGCAGTGCCAGCAGGCCGGCCGCCTGCAGACGCTCCAGAAACTCCAGGCAGGCACTGATCTTCGCCGTCCCCGTCAGCGTGGTCCAGCCCAAATGCTCGCAGACCGTCGCCGCCAACTCCTTGCGCGCCAATCCCGGCAGCCACGCCACCGTCGCGCAGAGATCGGCGATCTCCGCGGCGCTGAACACGCGACCACAGTGCACCCATTCTCCGGCACTCGTTGCAACCACCGTGATTCCTCCGGCCAAGACGTGGATCCATGACGCTCCGCCTATCCTGCCAGAAGTCCTCGCGGCTGTCTAGTCCCCTTGTGCGAAACCTTTTTTTTCCTACCCACCGCCACGCCCCAGAAACACAGGGTCGCAGGACTCATGCTTCAGGGCTGCCGGCGCCCGGTCCAGCAGGCGAGCGCGTCCGGGACCATGCCGGACACGCTAGAATTCCGGCTGGCTGGCAGCCGCATCGAAAGCGTCCGCTGCCCGCTTCCTCAGCCAACGCCGCCAAAAGGAGAAACTGATGCGCCGAAGAATCCTCAAGACCCTCGCGATCGCCCTGACGGCGATGGCACTGCCGGCCGCCGTGATTGCTGCCGAGACCGCCTACAAGCCGGAGTACAAGCTGTCGACGGTGCTCGGACCGGCTTTCCCGTGGGGCAAGGGCGGCGAGATCTGGGCCGAACTGGTGCGCGAACGCAGCAAGGGGCGGATCAACATCAAGATGTATCCGGGCGCCTCGCTGGTCGGCGGCGACCAGACGCGGGAACTGGCCGCGGTGCGGCAGGGGGCGATCGACCTGGCGATCGGCTCGACGATCAACTGGTCGCCACAGGTCAAGGAACTCAACCTGTACGCGCTACCCTTCCTGACGCAGGATCACGCCGGTCTCGATGCGCTGACCTCCGGCGAAGTGGCCAAGGACATCTTCGCACTGGTCGAGAAGGCCGGCGTCGTGCCGCTGGCCTGGGGCGAGAACGGATTCCGTGAACTCAGCAACTCGAAGCGCGAAATCCGCAGGCCGGACGACATGAAGGGGCTCAAGTTCCGCGTGGTCGGCTCGCCGATCTTCAATGACACCTTCAGCGCGCTCGGCGCCAACCCGACGCAGATGAGCTGGGCAGATGCGCAGCCGGCACTCGCTTCCGGCGCCGTCGATGGCCAGGAGAATCCGCTACACATCTACACGGCGGCAAAGCTCAACACCGTCGGACAGAAATACGTGACGCTCTGGGGCTACCTCGCGGACCCCTTGATCTTCGTCGTCAACAAGCAGGTCTGGGAGTCGTGGAGCCCGGAGGATCGGGCGCTCGTTCGCCAGGCGGCGATCGACGCGGGCCGGCAGGAAATCGCGCTGGCCCGCAAGGGGCTGACCGCGAGCGACGACGCGATGTACAAGGAGGTCACCGCGCTGGGCGCGACGCTGACGCGCCTGACGCCCGCCGAGAAGGAGGCCTTCGTCCGGGCAACGCGCCCGGTCTATGACAAGTGGGCGCAGACGATCGGACCGGATCTCGTCAGGAAGGCGGAAGCGGCCGTCGCCGCACGCCGCAAGTGAGCGCGCGGCAGGCGCCGCCGACGGGAGCAGCCGCGCGGCCGGCTACTGATTCGCTGACCGGCGAAGCGACGGCCGACCCTGGCAGTGCCGACGCGCGGCCAGAGGACAGGCCGCGCGTCGGCACCGGCGTCGAGGAAGGCGTTGCCGCCATCGCCATGGCGCTGATCTGCGTCATCACTTTCGCCAACGTACTGGTGCGCTACCTGACCAACGTGTCGTTCGCCTTTACCGAAGAGGTTTCGGTCTTTCTGATGGTGGTGATGACGCTCGCCGGCGCGTCGGCGGCGTTCGCCCGCAACCGGCATATCCGCATGGAGTACTTCGTCAGCAAGCTGGGCAGGCGCGCGCATCGCCGCATCGAGGTGCTGGTGACGCTTTGCGGAATGGCGCTGTTTGGCCTGCTCGCGTTCTACGGCTTCCACCTGTTCCTGGACGACTGGCAGTACGCAACGACCTCGCCCGGCATCGGCGTGCCGCAGTGGATCTACACCGTCTGGCTGCCGCTGCTCTGCGCCCTGATCACCCTGCGCCTCGGCGGGCGGCTGCTCCGGCTGCTGCGCGGCGCGAGCGAAAGGGGCGGTGCCTGAACATGCTCGCGGAAGGCAGCCTCATCCTCCTTCTGGGCTTTGCCTTTCTGCTCGTGCTCGGCACGCCGCTCGCCGTCGCACTCGGCCTGGTCGGCGCGATCGTCATCCAGCGCGAAGGACTCGGCATCATGTCGGTGCCGACCAACGTGTATACCGGGATCGCCAGGTACCCGCTACTGGCGCTGCCGGTGTTCATCCTCGCCGGCATGATCTTCGAGCGCGCGGGAGTTGCCGAGCGGCTGGTCCGCTTCGTTTCGGCGCTGGTCGGCCAGCGCGCCGGCGGCCCGGCGATCGTCGCCGTGCTGGTGTGCATGTTCCTCGGCGGCATTTCCGGGTCCGGTCCGGCCGATGCCGCGGCGGTGGCCATGGTGATGATTCCTGGCATGGCCGCGCAGGGTTATCCGCGCGAGTTCTCGGCCAGCCTGATCGCCGCCGCCGGGTCCACGGCGATCCTCATCCCGCCGTCGCTGGCCTTCATCGTCTACAACATCCTCGTGCCGCAGGCATCGATGCCGGCGCTCTTCGCGGCCGGGCTGATTCCCGGCGTGCTGGCCGGCCTCTCCTTGCTGATCCCGGTACTGTACTTCTCGATCCGTGAAGGCTGGGGAGCCGAGAGCAGGGCCAGCGAGGCCAGCCTCTGGCAGACCTTTCGCGAGGCGGTGTGGGGGCTGATCGCTCCCGTGATCATTCTCGGCGGCCTGCGCCTCGGCCTGTTCACGCCCACCGAGGCAGCCGTGGTTGCCGCCTTCTACGGCCTCTGCGTCGGCTTCTTCGTTTACCGCACACTGACCCTGCGCCTGGTGTACCAGGTGCTCGTCGAGTCGGCGGAAATCGCCGCCGTGGTCATGCTCATCATTGCCCTGGCCAGCGTCTTCGCGCACGCCGGTTCGACGCTCGGCGCCTTCGACGCGTTCGCGCACTTGCTGCTGGGCTTCACCGACGACGAGACGATGATGCTGGTGATGATCATGCTGATGCTGCTGATCGCCGGCATGCTGCTCGATGCGATCTCGATCTTCCTCGTCTTCCTGCCCATTCTGTTGCCGATCATGCGCACCTTCAACTGGGACCCGGTGTGGTTCGGCGTGTTGATGACGATGAACCTGGCGATCGGCCAGTTTACGCCGCCGATGGCAGTCAACCTTATGGTCACCAGCCGCATCGCCGGTGTCAGCATCGAGTCGACAGTGCGCTGGGTGAGCTGGATGGTCGCCGCGATGCTGCTCGCGCTACTGTCTGTGGCCGCCGTGCCGGAGCTGGCAACCTGGTTGCCACGGCGGCTTGGCTACTGAGCGACTGGAGCCCGAGGCCGTGACGCCGATCAAGCCCGCGCGCCGCGCACTCCACCATCACTTCGGGTCGCACGGCCGGCGCGCACGCGCGCCGAGCGCACACCAGCACGGCGGTGACTCCCCCGCGCCGAGCCCATGAACCACCCCGACTTGTTCCTCGTCTCGATCGTCCGAACGCTGGTCGAGGTCGCCCTCCTGTCGCTGCTCGGACAGGGAGCCGTCGGCCTGCTCGCCGGCGCCCGACGCGCAAGCAATCCGATCTACCGGCTGTTCCAGGTCGTCACCCGGCCGGTGATCCGGCTCACGCGCTGGTTGGCGCCGACGGCGATCCTCGATCGGCACCTACCCGTGCTGGCCTTCTTCCTGGTGTTCTGGCTGTGGATCCTGCTCGCCTACGCCAAGCGCGTTCTTTGCCAATGGAACGGGTTGGCGGCGTGCTGATTTCGCCGATGCGGACCGCCAACAGGCGGCGCCACGCGAGCTCGGCGCGGCACCGGCGACGGCGTGCGCCAAACAGGCGAACCGATCGACCACAAGGTGCAGCGACAACACCGTCGAAGACGCTAGAATCCACGATCGCCTCCCCCGCAACGCCGGACTCCACCCGATGCTCCCCAGCCAGTCTACAGTAACCCTCGTCCGTCACCCACGCACGCCGGCGCCCGTGGTGCGCCTGATCGAGGTGCACGCCGCGCGCTCTGCCGACGGCGGTCTTCACCTGGCCTACTGTCTGCGCGGCGACATGGCCCGCCTGCTGATCCCGGCACCCGAGACATCCGGCAGCGCCGACGGGCTGTGGGAACATACCTGTTTCGAGGCATTCGTCGGCGTCGCCGGGGAAACCGCCTACCACGAGTTCAACTTCTCGCCGTCCGGCCAATGGGCTGCCTACGCCTTCTCCGGGTACCGTGAGCGCGACACGACGCGAGCCCTGTGCACGCCACCGCAGATGCGGGCGACGCTGACCGCCGGCCGGCTCGAACTCGAGGCAGTCCTTGCCCATGAGTGCCTGCCACCGACTTCCGGGAACGCGACGCTGCAGATCGCGCTGTCGGCCGTCGTCGAAGCCATCGACACCATCGACGGCAGCCACAGCTACTGGGCGCTCCACCACCCGGTGGCCCTGCCCGACTTTCACCAGCGTGCTGGTTTTGCCCTCGAACTGGCACCACCGCCAGCCTTTGCCTGAAGGAAACGCCAATGCCCGTCCTGCAGTCCGGACTTGACCGCCTGCTCGCCGACCCGGACCTGCGCCGGCCGCTGCGCGGCCGCCGCATCGCCCTGGTCGCGCACCCGGCGTCGGTCACCGCCGACCTGACGCACGCCATCGACGCCCTGGCGGCCCTCCCCGATCTGCAGCTGAGCGCCGCCTTCGGCCCCCAGCACGGATTGCGCGGCGACAAGCAGGACAACATGGTCGAGTCGCCGGACTTCCTCGATCCGGTACACGGCATCCCCGTGTTCAGCCTCTACGGCACGGTGCGCCGACCGACGCCGTCCATGCTGGCCAGCTGCGACGTGCTGCTCGTCGATCTGCAGGATCTCGGCTGCCGCATCTACACCTTCATCACGACCCTGCGCTACCTGCTCGAGGCCGCCACGCGGCACGGCAAGGCGGTATGGATCCTCGACCGCCCCAACCCGGCGGGAAGACCAGTCGAGGGGTTGCGGCTGCGGCCGGGTTGGGAAAGCTTCGTCGGCGCCGGCCCACTGCCGATGCGACACGGCCTGACGATGGGTGAACTGGCGTGCTGGTTCATCAACACGCTCGGCCTTGACGTCGATTGCACGGTGGTCCGCATGCACGGCTGGAATCCCGACGCGGCGCCCGGTTACGGCTGGCCGCTCGGCGAGCGCGCCTGGATCAACCCGAGCCCGAACGCAGCGAATGTGTCGATGGCACGCTGCTACGCCGGCACGGTCATGCTCGAAGGCAGCACGCTCTCCGAAGGCCGCGGCACGACGCGCCCGCTCGAGCTTTTCGGTGCACCGGACCTCGACGCCAGCCGGCTCATTGCACGCATGCACGAGCTCGCTCCGGACTGGCTGGACGGCTGCCGGCTGCGCGAATGCTGGTTCGAGCCGACCTTCCACAAACACGCGGGCCGCTTGTGCAACGGGATTCAGATTCATGTCGAGGATGCCCACTACGGGCATACCGCGTTTCGCCCGTGGCGCCTGCAGAGCCTGGCGTTCAAGGCGCTTCGGCAACTCCAGCCGGACTACCCGCTGTGGCGCGACTTCGCCTACGAATACGAGTTCGAGCGGCTGGCAATCGACCTGATCAACGGCTCGCCGCTGTTGCGCGAATGGGTCGATGATCCGACGGCGACGCCGGCCGACCTCGACGCGCTCAGCCGGGCCGACGAGGGAGCCTGGGAGCAGGAGCGCAAGGAATTCCTGCTGTACTGAAACAGACGCCCGGGAGGCAAGGGTGAACCCTCCGCCACGGCGCATCGCCCACCTCGACATGGACGCCTTCTACGCCTCGGTCGAGTTGTTGCGCTACCCGGAATTGCGCGGACAGCCGGTGGTGATCGGCGGTCGCAGCGACCAGCAACCGGTCCTGCTCGCCGATGGCAGCCGCCGCTTCGCCCGCCTGCGCGACTACGCCGGTCGCGGCGTGATCACCACCGCCACCTACGAAGCGCGCGCGCTTGGCGCATTCTCGGCGATGGGAATCATGAAAGCCGCCAGACTGGCGCCCGAGGCGATCCTGCTGCCGGTCGATTTTGCCGCCTATCGCCACTACTCGCGCCTGTTCAAGGCGGCTGTCGCGGCCATCGCCCCGCAGATCGAAGACCGCGGCATCGACGAAATCTACGTCGATCTGAGCGAACTGCCGGAGCCGACCCGACCTCTCGCGCAGCGCATCAAGGACGCCGTGCGCGCGGCGACCGGGCTGTCGTGCTCGATCGGCATCGCCGCCAACAAACTGCTCGCCAAGATCGGTTCCGACCTCGACAAACCGGACGGCCTGACCCTGCTCGGCGCCGACGATCTGGCGCGGCGGATCTGGCCTTTGCCGGTCCGCAAGATCAACGGCATCGGCCCGAAAGCGAGTGACCGGCTCGCCGTGCTGGGGATCCACACGATCGGCGAACTGGCGCAGGCGGAAAGCGCCAGCCTGCAGCAACACTTCGGTCGGTCGTACGGCGCGTGGCTGCTCGCTGCGGCCAACGGCATCGACGATCGCATCCTGGTCACTTCCTCCGAGCCGAAGTCGATCAGTCGCGAGACGACCTTCGAACGCGACCTGCATGCGCGCGACGATCGCGCGGCACTGAGCGAAATCTTCACCGACCTGTGCACGCGTGTCGCCGAGGATTTGCGGCGCAAGGGCTACGTCGGCCGCACGATCGGCATCAAGCTGCGCTTCGCCGACTTCCAGACGCTCACGCGCGACCTGACGCTCGCCAGCGCCACCGCCGATGCGCAAGTGATCCGCCGCGCTGCCGGCGAATGCGTGCGCCGTGTCCGCCTGGAGCGCAGGATCCGCCTGCTCGGTGTGCGCGTTACCGCCCTGTCGACGCTAGAGGGCGCAGCGACTGAACAGCCACCCCGCCAGGGAGAACTGGCGCTGTCCGACGAGTCTGACGCCGGGTAGCCGGGACCCAGGCTGCGCAATGACGTACAAGGAGCCGCCGCCGAAAACGGCCTCGCCGGCGGCGCCTTGCGGAAGAAGCTTACATGTTGGCCGAACGCCACCAACTGTTGTGATCGCGACGCAAGACCTCGTGCGACGGCATCGGGTAAAACGCCAGATCGGGGCCGTTACCCGTATAGAAACCGCTTTTGACCATGCGATATGGGAAGTCCAGTGAATGCACGCGATGCACCAGTTTGCTCTGCTTGCCGGTCGGGTCCACTTCCAGCAACGCCTCCCGCAGGTGGTGCATGAACGAGTACGGCAGATCGCCAACCGCACCATTCGCGGGATCGGTCGCCAGCGAGCCCAGCCCCAGCTCGACGAAACACAGCCCGGGGAAGCGAATGAACTTGGCTGGCTGGCTGGTGATGCTCGAATAGTAAGTCTGCGGATCCTGGGCGCTCACTACCAGGCTGTTGATCGGCGTCAGGTCCTGATACATGTGCAGGCCCCTGTCTTTCGCCGGTAGCGCGTCGGCCTGGCTCAATGCCAGGGTGTGACCATAGGCGGTGCTCAGATACAGCTTACCGAGGGCGCTCACCGGGATGTGCTCGAGCACGCGGTAGACCGAGATATAGACCGAGTTTTTCGGCGTGCCGTCGGGATGTGGGGTGCAGCGCTTGAAGCCCTCGTCGATGTTGAAAAACTCGTGGCGGAAGGTGGGGTCGACCTCGAAGAAGATCGCCTGCCCCTTCGACTTGAACTGGTGCCCGGTCGAATAATATTGCCCGAACTCCTCCGGGCTCAGCATCGAGGCGATCAGCGCCTCGGGAATCAGCGAGAAGTAAAGATGTATCGTCATGGTTGTGTGCTTTCTCAAATAATGAATTGTCGGGAAACGTACCCTCGCCACAAAATGCGGAGGGTTCCGGTGAAGCAATGCGGCGTTTTGGGTTGCGGTCTGGATTCTATCGTTTTCATTACAGAAGGTGTGATCAGCTGAGAGCCGGGCATCGCAACGGCTGCCCAGGCCACATCATCTCGATGCCCGCCATGCGCCGCGAAGCGGCCTTGGTCATGGGCTCGGCGCCAGCAATGGCGCGGCTTGGTGGCATGTCGCGGTGGCGGCTCGACATACCACCGGAAGCCGGTCAGAGGACAACGACGGCTGGCGTCTCGGCCGCATGCGTTGCCCCCCTGGCCGGCGAGGAGCGCGGCGCCGCCTCACCAATGCGCTACTCAGCTGACCAAGGGCTGCGGGCACGAGACTTGCTTTTTAGCACCGTTGACACTTGCAAGGTGGCTGGATAGGCTGGCCAAGGGGCGCCAGTGGATTTCCACTGCTTCCGTCTGCCGTGCGCGGACTTCGGCGGCAGCCACCGAGACGATTTCGACTCTTTTTCAAGGAGAAAACCAATGACCTTCAGTTACTCTGCGTTGGCGCCACCATGGCGCTCCCTGGCCCGTCACCTGCTGCTGGCATTCATCTTTGCCATCGGCACCGCGACCTTGCCAGCGCTCGCGGCCACGGAGCACGTCTCCGAGGCCAATCTCGTTCTACCCGACCTTGGCGATGTCTCCCTGGTGACATTCCTCGGTGGGATCTCCGGATGGACCCTCCTGTCCTGGGGACTGCTGGTTTCCCTCGGCGGCCTGGTCTTCGGCGCCGTCATCTACAGCCAGATTCAGCGCCTGCCGGTACATCGCTCGATGGCCGAAGTCAGCGAACTGATCTACGAAACCTGCAAGACCTACATGCTCACGCAGGGCAAGTTCCTGCTGATCCTGGAAGCCTTCACCGCGGTGATCATGATCGGCTACTTCTATGTCGTCCAGGAGCTTCCCGTCCCCGACGTGGCGATGATCCTGGCCTTCTCCCTGGTCGGCATCGCCGGCTCGTTCGGAGTGGCCTGGTTCGGCATACGCATCAACACCCTGGCCAACAGCCGCACGGCATTCGCGTCGCTGGCTGCCAAGCCCTATCCGGTCTACGCCATACCGATCAAGTCGGGAATCTCGATCGGCATGCTGTTGATCTCGACCGAACTGCTGATCATGCTCTGCATCATGCTGTTCGTCCCGGCGGCCCTGGCCGGCAAGTGCTTCATCGGCTTTGCCATCGGCGAGTCGCTGGGCGCCGCGGCGCTGCGTATCGCCGGCGGCATCTTCACGAAGATCGCCGACATCGGTTCCGATCTGATGAAGATCGAATTCGGCATCCAGGAGGACGATGCGCGCAACCCCGGGGTAATCGCCGACTGTGCCGGCGACAACGCCGGCGACTCGGTGGGCCCGACGGCCGACGGCTTCGAGACCTACGGCGTCACCGGCGTGGCGCTGATCAGCTTCATCATGCTCGCGGTACCCGAAGCGGCCGTCCAGGTGCAGTTACTGGTCTGGCTGTTTGTCATGCGGGTGATGATGATCGTCGCCTCGGGCATCTCGTATCTCGGCAATCAGATGGTCGCGCGGCGCCGCTATGGCAACAAGCAGCGCTTCAATTTCGAGGCGCCGCTGACCTCGCTGGTCTGGATCACTTCGGTGGTTTCCGTGGTCATCACCTTCATCGTCTCGTATCTGCTGATGGGAAGCTTCGCCCTCGACGGGAAGCCATACAGCAACCTCTGGTGGCAGCTTTCGCTGATCATCACGCTCGGCACGCTCGCCGGCGCGATCATTCCCGAAGTCGTGAAGGTGTTCACGTCGACCAACTCGCGGCACGTACGCGAAGTGGTCACGGCGTCGGAGGCAGGCGGCGCCAGCCTCAACATCCTGTCCGGCATCGTCGCCGGCTACTTCTCCGCGTTCTGGATCGGCGTCATCATCGTCGGCCTGATGTCCGGCGCCTACGTCGTGTCGCAGTTCGACCTGACGGCGGTGATCAATCCGGACGACGCCAAGGCAGCGATGATGGCCGCGGTCTTCTCGTTCGGTCTGGTCGCCTTCGGCTTCCTGGGGATGGGACCGGTGACGATTGCGGTAGACAGCTACGGGCCGGTCACCGACAACGCGCAGTCGGTTTACGAACTGTCGATGATCGAACAGGTGCCCGGCATCCAGGCGGAAGTCAAGAGGGACTTCGGTTTCGATCTCGACTTTCGTTCCGCCAAGTTCCTGCTCGAAGAGAACGACGGCGCCGGCAACACGTTCAAGGCAACGGCCAAGCCCGTGCTGATCGGCACCGCGGTAGTCGGCGCGACGACCATGGTTTTTTCCATTGTCATGCTGCTCACCGCCGGCCTGACGGACAATCTGGACAAGCTGTCGCTGCTGCATCCGCCTTTCCTGCTCGGCCTGATCGCCGGCGGGGCAACCATCTTCTGGTTCTCGGGCGCCAGCACACAGGCCGTGTCGACCGGTGCCTACCGTGCGGTCGAGTTCATCAGCACGCACATCCGGCTCGATGAGGTGGTCAAGGCGTCGCAGAAGGACAGCAAGAAGGTCGTCGAGATCTGCACCATCTACGCGCAGAAAGGCATGTTCAACATCTTCATGGCGGTGTTTTTCGGCACCCTGGCCTGCGCCTTCATCGAACCCTTCTTCTTCATCGGTTACCTGATTTCGCTGGCCATCATCGGTCTTTACCAGGCCGTTTTCATGGCCAACGCCGGTGGCGCGTGGGACAATGCGAAGAAGATCGTGGAGACCGAAATGCACGCCAAGGGAACGGACCTGCACAATGCCTCGGTGGTTGGCGACACCGTCGGTGACCCGTTCAAGGACACCGCCTCGGTGGCCATGAACCCGATCATCAAGTTCACGACGCTGTTCGGCTTGCTGGCGGTCGAGATGGCGGTAGGACTTGAGGTGCAGGGGCAGCAGGTACTCGTCTATGCTCTGGCGGCGCTGTTCCTGGCCGTGAATCTGGTCTTCGTCTTCCGCAGCTTTTACGGGATGCGAATCCTCGCCAAGAAGGAGAATGGATAACATCAGGCAGTCCGCCGCATCCGCGCGCCGACGCTGCCCAGGGCGCAACAACGCCCCGGGCAGTCGCCGCCGCGCCGAACATGACGAATGTCGAACCAAGTCGACTATTTCCAGGGAGATTCAACCATGTCCATGCATCTTTACTTCTCGCTGATTCCGGAAGCACTGATCGCCTCCATGCTGCCGCCGGAGCGGTTCGGGCAATACTACGCGACGGGCCACAAGTTCAAGTCGAAGGGTCAGGCGCTGTTCTTCGAGATCGACCCCTCCTTCCGCCACGAGTACTTCGATATCGACGGTGCCTATGCGCGTTGTGCGGCGAAGGCCGATGGCACGCCCAAGAACTCCGTATACATCTCGATGTATCGGGTGATGGAGCACCTGACGATGAATGCCATCGGCCAGCTTTACCTGACCACCGCGATGGGCGCGACGTTGGGTCTGAGCCGTGGCAACGGGCTGCCGAAACCGGAACCCGAACTGCACATGTACCAGGATCTGGCACCCATCAACAGCTTGGTGGTCAGCATCCTTGACCCGGCAACCTACTACGCCGACGTGACCACCAAGCCATCGAAGTTCTTCCGCTTCCCCGGGATGTGCTTTGTCGAACTCGGACTCGGCCCCCTGGCGCGCGATCCGGCGAACGGCCAGGAGGGCGACCTGCCGTACTCCTTCCTGCAACACCTGCGCGAGGCCTTACTGGAACTGCGGCCGGTGTCGAAGCAGAACAAGCTCGTGCACCGCGTGCACTCGCTCGAATTCCCGTATCGAATGGTCAAGAACGGCTTCTACCTGGGAATCGGCAGTGAACTCGTCCATTACCCGATGCTCTCGCAGGCCGTTCTGCGGAGGGATTTCAGCAACTGGTGGCGTTCGGCCAATCTCTAGGCGGTTGCCGCAAGACGGCACCCGTCACGGCCACGTCACGGCGAGAGCTTCGCCTACAGGACCGAAAAAGGCACGTTGTGCCGCAAGAAAAAACCGCCTGCGGGCGGTTTTTTCTTGCTTTTTGATCCCCTGCCCGCCTGCACATGGCCTTATGATTACCCTCTGATCGTGAATGGTAACAAGCCCCTACTCCCGCAAATCATCGTTTTCGCGTAAAGGAACTCGCCATGGCAATCTTCAACGGGACAGATGGTAATGACACGCTGGTCGGCAGTGCAGGAAGCGTTGATGACGCCCTCAACGGCGGGCTGGGAAATGACATTTATCGGTACAGCCTGGGATCGGGCAACGATGTCATTTCCGACACCGGCGGCGCAGATACGATCGAGCTTGCCGACCCTCTGCACCTCTACAGCGGGTGGAACTTCTACCGCAGTGGCGACGACCTGGTCATCGACTTCAATGGACAGGGGCAACTCACGGTCACGAATCAGTTCCTCGGCGCCCCGATCATCGAAACCCTGGCGTTCGCCGATGGCAGCGCGCTGTACTCCTTCTCCTTCTCCAACCTTCTGACCGGTACCGTAGGCAACGATGTCCTCATCGGAACGTCGTCTGGCGAAGTCATCAATGGGGGCGGTGGCGACGACCTGATCTTCGGGAACGAAGGCGATGACACGCTCTTCGGGGGCGAGGGCGATGACGAACTCAGCGGCGGCCCGGGCATCGATGCGCTTTATGGAGACGCCGGAAATGACGAACTGCACGTGCTCAAGGGTGACAGCGTAGTCGATGGCGGCGCAGGGCAAGATGAGGCGACCTTTTACCAGGAAGCCGCTGGCGTGGCTGTCAATCTCAGCGGCACGACGCAGGATGTCCTGGGTCACCCACTGGCGGATGGGAACGTGCTGCACGCCGACGGTGTAACCGAGACCATGCTGACCAGCATCGAGGATGGGGTGGTAGGGTCGGATTACGGCGACGTGTTCTTCGCCGGGCGGACGACGGGCTTCATCGGCTTCCGGGGTGGTCGAGGCAATGACACCATCGTGGGAGGAGCGGACCCCGCTTCGTGGGTCTGGGCCCAATACTGGGATACGCCGCAGGGCATCATCGTCAACCTGAGCAACGGCAGCATTACCGCTAACGGGGTAACGCTAGCCAGCAAGACAGCCCGTGATGGCTTCGGGTTCACGGACTCGTTCGTTCTCGGGGCGGGACAACTTGCCATCGAAGGTTCGGAGAAAGACGACTACATTCGCGGCCGGGACGACAGGAGCGGATGGCTCGACGGCGCCGATGGCAACGACACCATCGTCGGCGGCGCTTTTGCCGATACGGCTGCCTATGACAACGATTCCGATGGTACGGATGGCGGAATCTACGGCGCAATCGTCAACCTTTCCGCGAGCAGTATCACGGTCAATGGAGTCACAGGCTACGGCAGTGGCGTTACGGTCGGCAGCCTGATGGCGCGCGATTCGTTCGGGGACACCGATAGCCTGAACAGCATCGAGAACATCTTCGGCTCGGCGCGCAGCGATTTCGTTCTGGGCTCCAGCGGCGCCAACTGGCTGGCCGGCAACGAAGGAAACGATACCCTTGATGGCGGCGCCGGGAACGACAGTCTTCTTGGCGGCGACGGCGACGACACCTACGTCGTCGATGTCGCCGGCGACGTCGTCACCGAGGGCGACGGAGCGGGCAGCGGCAGCGACCGCGTCAACGTCGTCTTCACGGCCGGCGGTACCTACACGCTCGCCGCCAACGTCGAGAAGGCCACCATCGCCAACGGCACGGCCGGCGTGAACGTCACCGGCAACGCCCTCGACAACGTCTTGCTCGGCAACGCCACCGCCAACCTCCTCACTGGCCTCGGCGGCAACGACACGCTCGACGGCAACGCCGGCATCGACACCCTCGTCGGCGGCCTCGGCAACGACAGCTACACGGTCGATGTTCCGGCGGACGTCATCACCGAACTCCTCGGCGAGGGAACCGATCAGGTCAATGTCCTGTTCGCCTCGGCCGGCACCTACATCCTCGCCGCCAACGTCGAGAATGCCCAGATCGGCAATTCCACGCCGGGGGTCAACCTCACCGGCAACGGCCTCGGCAACAACCTGGTGGGGAACAGCCAGGCCAACCTCCTCGCCGGCCTCGACGGCGACGACACCCTTGACGGTATGGCCGGCAACGACACCCTCGATGGCGGCCTCGGCAACGACAGCCTCCTCGGCGGCCTCGGTAACGACAACCTGTTCGGCGCGGCCGGCGCGGATACGCTGGCGGCCGGCACGGGGCTCGACACCGTCGATGGCGGTGCCGATGCCGACACGCTGGTCGTCCTCGGCAACTTCGCCGACTACACGCGGACCCGCCCGAACGCCACCGACACCCGCCTGGTCAATGCCGGCACCGGCGAAGACGTCACCTTCCGCAACGTCGAGTCCGTCGTCTTCCTCGACGGCACCCGCACACTGGCCGACGTCCACCTCAACATCGTCAGCGCCAACAACGATTCCCTCGTCGGCACCCCCGGTAACGACACCCTCGACGGCCTGGCCGGTACCGACACGCTGGTCGGTCTCGACGGCGACGACACCTACTTCGTCGATGTCGCCGGCGACGTCGTCACCGAGGGCGACGGCGCGGGCAGCGGCAGCGACCGCGTCAACGTCGTCTTCACGGCCGGCGGTACCTACACGCTCGCCGCCAACGTCGAAAACGCCACCATCGCCAACGGCACGGCCGGCGTGAACGTCACCGGCAACGCCCTCGACAACGTCTTGCTCGGCAACGCCACCGCCAACCTCCTCACTGGCCTCGGCGGCAACGACACGCTCGACGGCGGCCTGGGCATCGACACCCTTGTCGGCGGCCTCGGCAACGACTTCTACGCGATAGATACCCTGGCGGACGTCGTCACCGAGAACCCCGGCGAAGGCAACGACGGGGTCGCTGTCCTGCTCGCCGCCGGCGCCACCTACACGCTCGCCGCGAACGTCGAGAACGCCGGCATCGGCAACGCCACGCCGGGAGTCAACCTCACCGGCAACGCCCTGGACAACACGCTGCAGGGCAATTCGCAGGCCAACGTGCTCAATGGGTCGACGGGTAACGACGCGCTCTACGGCAACGCCGGCAACGACACGCTACTCGGCGGCGCCGGCAGCGACTTTCTCCGGGGCGATGCCGGTAACGACAGCATCGACGGCGGCGTCATAGCCGACCGCATCAACTACACCGACGGCAATACCGTCAGTTATGCCAACTCCACAGGTGCCGTCAACGTCAACCTCTCCGGCATCACCGGCACCGGCAGCACCGGCACCGGTACCGCCAGCGACGGTCTGGGCGGTACCGACACCTTGGCCAACATCTTCTATGTACAGGGCTCGTCACAAGACGACACGCTGGTTGGCAGTGCGGCGCTGACACTGGAGGTATTCGAAGGACGTGCGGGTAACGACACCATCAATGGCGGCGCCATCACCGATACCCTGAACGGAGAAAACAGCAACCGGGTCAGCTACCAGAATGCCGCCGTTGCCGTCAATGTCAATCTCGCCACCGGCACGGCCACGAGCGCCGCGGATACCGGCGCCGGCTCGGATGGCAACGACACTCTCATCAACATCAACCAGGTACGCGGTTCCAGCCATGCCGATACACTCACCGGCTCGGATGACCTGGTGCTGACGGAACAATTCGAAGGCCGCGCTGGCGCCGACACCATCGATGGCGCCGGCGGCCTGGACCTCGTCCGCTACGACAACGCCGCGGCAGGCGTGAACGTCGACCTGGCCGGCGGGACAGCCAGCGACGGTTACGGCACCACCGACACCCTGAGCAACATCGAAGGCGCGCGCGGGTCGAAGTTCGCCGACACCCTCAGCGGCGGCAACGCCGCCAACGACGCCCTGGAATTCTTCATGGGCCTCGAAGGCAACGACACCATCGACGGTGGCCGCGGCTACGACCGTGCGGAGTACACCCTGAGCACGGCAGGCGTGAACGTGACGCTGGGTGGCGCAGGCAGCGGCACCGCCAGCGACGGTTACGGCACCACCGACACCCTGATCAGCATCGAAGGCGTCAGAGGCTCGGCCTTCAACGACACCCTGACCGGCAGCAACGCGGCCGACATCTTCGAATCCTTCGAAGGACGCGAAGGCAACGACAACATCAATGGTATGGGCGGCACCGATCGGGTCGTATATACCGCCTCCAAAGCAGGCGTCACCGTCAACCTGGCGACGGGCACGGCGAGCGACGGTTACGGCGGCACCGACTCGCTCAACAACATCGAAGACGTCCTCGGCTCACGCGACTTCAATGACAGCCTCACCGGCAGCGCGGCCGACAACAAACTCGAAGGCCAGGGCGGCAACGACACCCTCGATGGCGGCCTCGGCAACGACAGCCTCCTCGGCGGCCTCGGTAACGACAGCCTGTTCGGCGCGGCCGGCGCGGATACGCTGGCGGCCGGCCCGGGGCTCGACACCGTCGATGGCGGTGCCGATGCCGACACACTGGTCGTCCTCGGCAACTTCGCCGACTACACGCGGACCCGCCCGAACGCCACCGACACCCGTCTGGTCTTCGCCGGCACCGGCGAAGACATCACCTTCCGCAACGTCGAGTCGGTCGTCTTCCTCGACGGCACCCGCACACTGGCCGACGTCCACCTCAACATCGTCAGCGCCAATAACGATGTGATCGTCGGCACCCCCGGCAACGACACCCTCGACGGCCTGGCCGGTGCCGACACGCTGGTCGGTCTCGACGGCGACGACACCTACGTCGTCGATGTCGCCGGCGACGTCGTCACCGAGGGCGACGGAGCGGGCAGCGGCAGCGACCGCGTCAACGTCGTCTTCACGGCCGGCGGTACCTACACGCTCGCCGCCAACGTCGAGAAGGCCACCATCGCCAACGGCACGGCCGGCGTGAACGTCACCGGCAACGCCCTCGACAACGTCTTGCTCGGCAACGCCACCGCCAACCTCCTCACTGGCCTCGGCGGCAACGACACGCTCGACGGCAACGCCGGCATCGACACCCTCGTCGGCGGCCTCGGCAACGACAGCTACACGGTCGATGTTCCGGCGGACGTCATCACCGAACTCCTCGGCGAGGGAACCGATCAGGTCAATGTCCTGTTCGCCTCGGCCGGCACCTACATCCTCGCCGCCAACGTCGAGAATGCCCAGATCGGCAATCCCACGCCGGGGGTCAACCTCACCGGCAACGGCCTCGGCAACAACCTGGCGGGGAACGGCCAGGCCAACCTCCTCGCCGGCCTCGACGGCGACGACACCCTTGACGGTACTGCCGGCAACGACACCCTCGATGGCGGCCTCGGCAACGACAGCCTCCTCGGCGGCCTCGGTAACGACAGCCTGTTCGGCGCGGCCGGCGCGGATACGCTGGCGGCCGGCCCGGGGCTCGACACCGTCGATGGCGGTGCCGATGCCGACACACTGGTCGTCCTCGGCAACTTCGCCGACTACACGCGGACCCGCCCGAACGCCACCGACACCCGTCTGGTCTTCGCCGGCACCGGCGAAGACGTCACCTTCCGCAACGTCGAGTCGGTCGTCTTCCTCGACGGCACCCGCACACTGGCCGACGTCCACCTCAACATCGTCAGCGCCAATAACGATGTGATCGTCGGCACCCCCGGCAACGACACCCTCGACGGCCTGGCCGGTGCCGACACGCTGGTCGGTCTCGACGGCGACGACACCTACTTCGTCGATGTCGCCGGCGACGTCGTCACCGAGGGCGACGGCGCGGGCAGCGGCAGCGACCGCGTCAACGTCGTCTTCACGGCCGGCGGTACCTACACGCTCGCCGCCAACGTCGAAAACGCCACCATCGCCAACGGCACGGCCGGCGTGAACGTCACCGGCAACGCCCTCGACAACGTCTTGCTCGGCAACGCCACCGCCAACCTCCTCACTGGCCTCGGCGGCAACGACACGCTCGACGGCGGCCTGGGCATCGACACCCTTGTCGGCGGCCTCGGCAACGACTTCTACGCGATAGATACCCTGGCGGACGTCGTCACCGAGAACCCCGGCGAAGGCAACGACGGGGTCGCTGTCCTGCTCGCCGCCGGCGCCACCTACACGCTCGCCGCGAACGTCGAGAACGCCGGCATCGGCAACGCCACGCCGGGAGTCAACCTCACCGGCAACGCCCTGGACAACACGCTGCAGGGCAATTCGCAGGCCAACGTGCTCAATGGGTCGACGGGTAACGACGCGCTCTACGGCAACGCCGGCAACGACACGCTACTCGGCGGCGCCGGCAGCGACTTTCTCCGGGGCGATGCCGGTAACGACAGCATCGACGGCGGCGTCATAGCCGACCGCATCAACTACACCGACGGCAATACCGTCAGTTATGCCAACTCCACAGGTGCCGTCAACGTCAACCTCTCCGGCATCACCGGCACCGGCAGCACCGGCACCGGTACCGCCAGCGACGGTCTGGGCGGTACCGACACCTTGGCCAACATCTTCTATGTACAGGGCTCGTCACAAGACGACACGCTGGTTGGCAGTGCGGCGCTGACACTGGAGGTATTCGAAGGACGTGCGGGTAACGACACCATCAATGGCGGCGCCATCACCGATACCCTGAACGGAGAAAACAGCAACCGGGTCAGCTACCAGAATGCCGCCGTTGCCGTCAATGTCAATCTCGCCACCGGCACGGCCACGAGCGCCGCGGATACCGGCGCCGGCTCGGATGGCAACGACACTCTCATCAACATCAACCAGGTACGCGGTTCCAGCCATGCCGATACACTCACCGGCTCGGATGACCTGGTGCTGACGGAACAATTCGAAGGCCGCGCTGGCGCCGACACCATCGATGGCGCCGGCGGCCTGGACCTCGTCCGCTACGACAACGCCGCGGCAGGCGTGAACGTCGACCTGGCCGGCGGGACAGCCAGCGACGGTTACGGCACCACCGACACCCTGAGCAACATCGAAGGCGCGCGCGGGTCGAAGTTCGCCGACACCCTCAGCGGCGGCAACGCCGCCAACGACGCCCTGGAATTCTTCATGGGCCTCGAAGGCAACGACACCATCGACGGTGGCCGCGGCTACGACCGTGCGGAGTACACCCTGAGCACGGCAGGCGTGAACGTGACGCTGGGTGGCGCAGGCAGCGGCACCGCCAGCGACGGTTACGGCACCACCGACACCCTGATCAGCATCGAAGGCGTCAGAGGCTCGGCCTTCAACGACACCCTGACCGGCAGCAACGCGGCCGACATCTTCGAATCCTTCGAAGGACGCGAAGGCAACGACAACATCAATGGTATGGGCGGCACCGATCGGGTCGTATATACCGCCTCCAAAGCAGGCGTCACCGTCAACCTGGCGACGGGCACGGCGAGCGACGGTTACGGCGGCACCGACTCGCTCAACAACATCGAAGACGTCCTCGGCTCACGCGACTTCAATGACAGCCTCACCGGCAGCGCGGCCGACAACAAACTCGAAGGCCAGGGCGGCAACGACACCCTCGATGGCGGCCTCGGCAACGACAGCCTCCTCGGCGGCCTCGGTAACGACAGCCTGTTCGGCGCGGCCGGCGCGGATACGCTGGCGGCCGGCCCGGGGCTCGACACCGTCGATGGCGGTGCCGATGCCGACACACTGGTCGTCCTCGGCAACTTCGCCGACTACACGCGGACCCGCCCGAACGCCACCGACACCCGTCTGGTCTTCGCCGGCACCGGCGAAGACATCACCTTCCGCAACGTCGAGTCGGTCGTCTTCCTCGACGGCACCCGCACACTGGCCGACGTCCACCTCAACATCGTCAGCGCCAATAACGATGTGATCGTCGGCACCCCCGGCAACGACACCCTCGACGGCCTGGCCGGTGCCGACACGCTGGTCGGTCTCGACGGCGACGACACCTACGTCGTCGATGTCGCCGGCGACGTCGTCACCGAGGGCGACGGAGCGGGCAGCGGCAGCGACCGCGTCAACGTCGTCTTCACGGCCGGCGGTACCTACACGCTCGCCGCCAACGTCGAGAAGGCCACCATCGCCAACGGCACGGCCGGCGTGAACGTCACCGGCAACGCCCTCGACAACGTCTTGCTCGGCAACGCCACCGCCAACCTCCTCACTGGCCTCGGCGGCAACGACACGCTCGACGGCAACGCCGGCATCGACACCCTCGTCGGCGGCCTCGGCAACGACAGCTACACGGTCGATGTTCCGGCGGACGTCATCACCGAACTCCTCGGCGAGGGAACCGATCAGGTCAATGTCCTGTTCGCCTCGGCCGGCACCTACATCCTCGCCGCCAACGTCGAGAATGCCCAGATCGGCAATTCCACGCCGGGGGTCAACCTCACCGGCAACGGCCTCGGCAACAACCTGGTGGGGAACAGCCAGGCCAACCTCCTCGCCGGCCTCGACGGCGACGACACCCTTGACGGTATGGCCGGCAACGACACCCTCGATGGCGGCCTCGGCAACGACAGCCTCCTCGGCGGCCTCGGTAACGACAGCCTGTTCGGCGCGGCCGGCGCGGATACGCTGGCGGCCGGCCCGGGGCTCGACACCGTCGATGGCGGTGCCGATGCCGACACACTGGTCGTCCTCGCCAACTTCGCCGACTACAGCATCACCCGGGTCAACGAAACCGACACCCGACTGGTCAACGCCGGCACCGGCGAAGACATCGTGCTGCGTAGCATCGAGTTCATCGCGTTTGCCGATGGCGGGAAGACGCGAAGCCAGTACTGGAACAACGTCATCGACAATCTTAGCAACGACTGGACCGGCACCGCCGGCAACGACAACATCAATGGCCTGGTCGGCAACGACACCCTCGCCGGCCTCGCCGGCGACGACACCCTGATTGGCGGCCCTGGCAACGACGTCCTGATCGGCGGACCCGGCGACGACATCTACGACGTCGATATCGCCGCCGACGTCATCATCGAGCAGAACACGGAAGGCACCGACCAGGTCAACATCGCCTTCACCGCTCCCGGCAGCTATACGCTCGCCGCCCAGCTCGAACACGCCACCGTCACCGCCGGCGCGGGAGTCGCCGTAAACGTCACGGGCAACGAACTCAACAACCGCCTCACCGGCAGCGCCGCCGCCAACCTCCTCAGCGGTCTGGCCGGCAACGACACCCTGATCGGCGGCGCTGGCAGCGACACGCTCATCGGCGGCAGCGGCGACGACGAGTACCAGATCGACATCGCCAGCGACGTCGTCACGGAAGCCGTTGGCGAAGGCCTCGATCTGGTGAAGATCGCCTTCACCAGCACCGCCGGCTACACGCTGACAGCCAACGTCGAAGAGGCGATCGTCACCTCGGCGGGCGACACCTTCGCCGTCAATGTCACCGGCAACACCCTGGCCAACGCCCTCACCGGCCACGCCGGTGCCAACCTCCTCGTCGGCCTCGACGGCGACGACACCCTCGACGGCGGCGGCGGCAACGACACGCTCGACGGCGGCATCGGCAGCGACACCGCCATCCTGCAGGGCGTACTCATCGACTACGCCATCAGCCGCCCGTCGACGACGCAGACGCGCTTCACGCATCTGCCCAGCGGCAACACGGTCGTGATCAGCAACGTCGAAGTCATCCGCTTTGCCGGTGGGGGCAGCCCGCAGCCCCTGGCCGACCTGATTGCCCGCATCGGCTCGCCGGGTAACGATGTGCTCAACGGCACCGGTGGTGACGACACGCTCGCCGGGGGTCTCGGCAACGACAGCCTGAGCGGCGGTGCCGGCAACGACGACCTGCAGGGCGGCGAGGGCATCGACACCCTCGCCGGTGGCGCCGGCAACGACCTCCTCGATGGCGGGGCGGGCAGCGATGTTTACCAGTTCGCCATCGGCGGCGGCGACGACATCATCGAGCAGAACGACCCCCTCGCTGGCTCGCTCGACACGGTCGTGCTGGCCAGCCCGATCGGTGGTCTCGGCTCCGGTGAAACGACGCTGACGCGCGGCTGGCACAGTTACGACGATCTGGTGATCACCGTCAATTCCGGCACGCCCGGTGCCGAAGTGGTCGATCATCTGGTCGTGCATGACTTCCTGACCAACGACCTGATCAACCTGGGCACGATCGACCAGATTCGCTGGCTCGGCAGCGGCAACACCCTGACGCAGACGCAGATTCTTGCCGAGTTGCTCAAGGGAACGAGCGGCGACGACTGGTTGCGCGGTTACGCCAACACCAACGACAGTATCAACGGTAGCGGCGGCAACGACACGCTCGGCGGCGCGGCCGGCAACGACACGCTGATCGGCGGCCTGGGCAACGATTCGCTGTCGGGCGATGCCGGTGCCGACGCGCTCGACGGGGGCGCCGGCAATGACCGGGTCGTCGGCGGCGATGGCAACGATACGCTCACCGGCAGCGGTGGCAACGATACGCTGAGCGGCGAGGCGGGCAGCGACACCTACGCCTTCGGGCTGGGATTCGGCCAGGAGGTGATTGAGGACCTGGGGGCGGTCGGCGAGGTCGATACGCTGAAGTTCAACGTCGGCATCCGGCCGGCGGAGGTCGGCGTCGCGCGCGCCGGCAACGATCTCGTGGTGCGCTTCGCCGGGGCGCCTGGCGACGGGGTGCGCATCACCGATTTCTTCGACGAGACCTTCAGCGGGCTTGGCCTGAACCGGCAGATCGAGCAGTTCAGCTTTGCCGACGGCAGCACCTGGTCGGCAACGGCGATTCTCGCCAAGGTGCTGGTGCCGACGGCCGGCGACGACGAGATCACCGGGTATCTGGGCAGCGAGTCGCTGGCGGGACTGGCGGGCAACGATACGATCGCCGGTGGCGCGGGCAACGATACGCTCAGCGGCGGCGATGGCAGCGACCGGCTGACCGGCGGCTCGGGGGCCGACCGCTTCGTCTTCGACACCGCCGACGCGCTGGTGCATGCCGATCTGATCACCGACTTCGTCAGCGGCGTCGACCGGATCGCGCTCAAGGCGAGCGTGTTCACGGGGCTCGGCAGTGTCGGGGACGTGGTGGGTCTCAGCGATCACCTGAGCTACGACAGCGACACCGGGACACTGGCCTACGATGCCGACGGGGCCGGCGGGGCCGACGGGGTGACCTTCGCGACACTCGGGACCGGGACCCATCCGGCAACATTGGGGATCGACCTCCTGATCGTCGGCGGATTCCTGGAGCAGTAGACGCCAAGCGCGGCGCCCCGACGGGGGCGCTGCGGTTCAGGGCGGGAAATGCAGAGCAGCCAGGGTTCGCAAGGCGGATTCCGGCTGTTGCGTCTTGGTGGCGATCACCCAGAGCGCGTAGGCCGGCGCCGGCCGGCGGCGGCCGATGACGGAAGCGAATCCCGATTCGCGCACGGCTCCCATCAGGCTGCGCAGCGTAAAGCCGCTGTGGTGCGCCATCCACAGGTTGCCGGCGGCAACCGCCGGGCGATGGCCGTAGAGGATGTCCAGCGGGCTGATCGGACCGGCCGGGGAGTGATAGGCCGGTTCCATGAGTTTGTCCTGGGCAATCAGTTCGGCAACGGACTGCAGGTCGGGGCAGGTGATGACGGCAAACCCGTCCGGACAGAGAACGCGGTGGAACTCCCTGAGCGCTAGCGGGATTTCATGCGGGTAGAGATGCTCGATGTTGTGCGAGGAATAGAGCGCGTCCATGCTGCCGTCGGCGACCAGCCTCATGTCGGTGATGGTTCCGACGATGTCGGGCTGCACCGCCCTGTCGATGTCGAGCCGGCATTCCTGCCAGGCGGGCGTGTTGAAGCCGGCCGTGGTCCGGTCCTTCCGTTGCCTGCCGCAACCGACATGCAGGAAATTTGCCAAGACTCTCCCCTTCAGGAACCGTTCGCCTGGGCAACACTGCGCAGGAGATCGACCTGCGCCGGCAGGCAGTGGGTCTGCAGATCGTATCCCTGCACGATGTGCTGGCGTGCCGCCCGCCGCAGCGGCACCAGCTCGCTGCGGCGCTGCAGCGCATCAGCGACGGTGGTGGCGATCTGATGCGTATCGAAGAAATCGACCAGCAATCCGGTCTGGCCATGCACGATCAACTCCTCGACCGGCGCCGTGCGCGAGGCGACGATCAGGCAACCGATGCTCATCGCTTCCATCAACGACCAGCTCAGGACGAACGGGTAGGTGAGGTAGAGATGCACGGTCGACACCTGCATCAACTGGGTAAGCACCGGGTGCGGCAGCCTGCCGACGAAGTGCACCCGGCGACGGTCGAGGCGATCGGCCACTTCGTTGAAAAAGACGTCCTTCCAGGTCGTCCCGGCGCGTGGTGCGGCACCATAACTGACGCCATTGCCGCCGACGACGACGACCTGCAGCCGCGGACGCAGGGCAAGCAGCTCCGGCAGCGCACGCATGAAGATGTGGTAGCCCCGATAGGGCTCCAGTTCGCGAGCGACAAAGGTGACGACTTCATCGGCCGGCCCCAGCTGCAGCCCGGCTCCGCGCAGGTGCACACGGGCGGCCGGATCGGGCTGCAGGCGCTCGCTGTCGATGCCGTCGTGAATGACCGCGATTTTTTGCCGGAGCAACTCCGGATGCCGGTTGCGCTGAAACGTGGTCGGCGACAGCCCCCTGTCGGCCGCCACCAGCGCGTGCAGAAGATGCGTATTCTTCAACCGCAGACGTTCCAGACCTTCCAGGCTGGGGCGCGAGAACTCCGGATCGAAGTAGGCGTCACCGTTTTCTGTCCCGTAGAAGTACTCGGCATAGACGATCAAGGGCGTTGCGGGAAAGACGTCCTTGATGAAGTAGGCTTCACCCCACCCCGAGTGCGCGCAGATCACGTCGGGAACGAATCCTTCCTCCTTCAGGCGGATCAGGCAGCGGGCCACGGAATGGCCGCGTGCGGTCTTGGCGAAAGTTTCCTGAATTTCGACCGGCGCCTCCCGGAGAGCTTCGGCGCCCGCCGTTGGCGGCCGATGCAGGATCACTTTGACGCCCGGTGTCGCGTACGCCGGTTTGTTGATGGCGAGCGCGACCACCTCGTCACCGCCAGCGGCCAGTGCCGGCGCGAGGTGCTTGAACTGACCGGGAAAATTCTGGTGGATAAAGACGATCTTCATGGCGACAACGGTTTGCGCTCTGTGACGGCCGCCTCGCGAGCGCCGAACGCCTGCAGCAAAACCGCCATTATCGCTCGATCCCGCGCCATCCCGCCGGCGCCACCGACGGCTCGATCCCGGCCCAGGCGATGGGCGCATCGCCTGGGTGGCTCGGCAGACCATTCTTGTGGCAAGATGCCGGCGACGAGTGGGAGAAGCCATGGCCTTTCTGAGTTGGCGGAACGAGTATCGGGTTGGCGTCGAGCAAATCGACGAGGAGCATCGCTACCTGTTCGACCTGATCAACGCCTTCCACGACACCCATGTTGGCGGCACGAACCGCAGCGCCCTGGGGCAGATTCTCAATCGCCTGGTTCACTATGCCGAACAGCATTTTCGGCACGAGGAGGCCATCATGAAGGCGGAAGCCTATCCCGCCTTCGTCGAGCACTGCGCGCTGCACGAAGATCTCTATCTGACGATCTTCCGTCTCTCGGAAGAGCTCGCCGCCGGCTCCTTGCGGGTCGACATGGAGACCGTCCGTTTCATCCGCAGCTGGCTGGTGACGCACATCGTCCAGCACGATCTGCAGTTCTCCGACTACGTTGCGCGGCGCCCGAAGCCGGCGGCGCCCGACGAAACCTAGCGCCCGCCTGCCTGGGTGGCGTCCGCGCAATCAGCGGGGTTCGCGCGCCGCGCCGACCCACTTGCGCCGGCCCGCCCAAGCAAATGCTTGTCCGCAGCGAAACCAAGTAAAATCGCGTCTTCTGCTTCCCTCCGAAATTCTCCCATGCCCACGTTTCAGGAAGTCATTCTTCGTCTCCAGGATTTCTGGGACAAACAGGGATGCGCGCTGTTGCAGCCCTACGACATCGAAGTCGGTGCCGGCACCTTCCACACCGCCACCTTTTTGCGCGCCATCGGTCCCGAACCCTGGAATGCGGCCTATGTGCAGCCCTCGCGGCGACCCAAGGACGGTCGCTACGGGGAAAACCCGAATCGCCTGCAGCATTACTACCAGTATCAGGTGGTCCTCAAGCCGTCGCCGGCCAACATCCAGGATCTCTATCTCGACTCGCTGCGGGCGCTGGGAATCGACACCAGCCGGCACGACATCCGCTTCGTCGAGGACGACTGGGAAAGCCCGACGCTGGGCGCCTGGGGACTCGGCTGGGAAGTCTGGCTGGACGGCATGGAGGTAACGCAGTTCACCTATTTCCAGGAAGTCGGTTCGCTGCCCTGCAAACCTGTTCTCGGCGAGATCACCTACGGCATCGAGCGATTGGCGATGTACCTGCAGGGAGTGGAGAACGTCTTCGACCTGGTCTGGGGTGAAGGCCCCGGCTATCGGGTCACCTATGGCGACGTCTATCACCAGAACGAAGTCGAGCAGTCAAAGTACAACTTCGAGCACTCGAACGTCGAGATGCTGTTCCGTCATTTCAACGAACATGAATCGGAAGCGCGGCGCCTGATCGCTGCCGGCCTCGCCCTGCCCGGTTACGAAATGGTCATGAAGTGCTCGCACACCTTCAACCTGCTCGACGCGCGCGGCGCGATTTCGGTCACCGAGCGTGCGGCCTACATCGGCCGCGTGCGTGCGCTCGCCCGTGAAGTCGCGCAGGCTTACCACGATTCCCGCCAGGCGCTCGGCTTCCCGATGTGCCGGCCGGCCGCCGGCGGCGAGGGGAAATTGCCATGAATGATACCGTCCTGATCGAGTTGCGCACCGAAGAGTTGCCGCCGAAATCGCTCAAACTCTTGTCGGAGGCGTTTGCCGACACGGTCTTCTCCGCCCTCGCAGCCCAGCAGTTCACGGCCGACGACAGCGTGTGTACGCCCTACGCGACGCCGCGCCGGCTGGCAATGACGATTACCCACGTTGCCGCGCGACAGCCCGACCGCATTCTGGAAAGGAAAGGCCCGGCGGTAGCCAGCGGCGTGGACGGGGAAGGCCGGCCGACGCGTGCGCTGGAAGGCTTCATGCGCGCTGCCGGGGTCACCTTCGACCAGTTGCATAAGACGAGCGACGGCAAAGCGGAGTATTTCGTTGCCCGGCAAGCGAAAGCGGGCGAGCCGCTGGCTGCGCATCTTGCCGAGATCGTCGCGCAGGCCCTGAAGAAGCTGCCGATCCCGAAGGTCATGCGCTGGGGTGATTCCGAACACCAGTTCGTGCGCCCGGTTCACGGACTGATCCTGTTGCACGGAACGTCCATCGTCCCCGGTGAGGTGCTCGGCCTGGCCAGTGGCCGCAGCACGCTCGGTCACCGCTTCCTGGCGAGCGGCGACATCGTCGTCGACAACCCGGCCGCGTATGCGCCCAGCCTGTTGGCCGGCAAGGTCATCGCCTCCTTCGCCGACCGACGTGCGGCGATCGCCGAGCAACTGGCGGCTGCCGCCGGCAAGCTCGGGGCGCGCATCAACCCGGCCGACGGCCTGCTCGACGAAGTGACGGCGCTCGTCGAGTGGCCGGCGGTGTATGTCGGTGGCTTCGAGGCGGAATACCTCGACGTCCCGCAGGAGTGTCTGATCCTGACGATGCAGCAGAACCAAAAGTACTTCCCGCTGCTCGATGCCGCCGGCAAGCTGCTCAACAAGTTCCTGATCGTCTCCAACATGCAGGTCGACGATCCGGCCAGCATCATCCAGGGCAACGAGCGGGTCGTGCGGCCGCGCCTCGCCGACGCACGCTTCTTCTACGACCAGGACCGCAAGAACGGCTTTGCCACACGCGTCGTCCGTCTCGGTTCGGTGGTCTACCACAACAAGCTCGGATCGCTCGGCGACCGCGCCCAGCGCCTCGGCCGGGTCGCGCGCAGCATCGCCGAGAAACTTCATGCCGACGCCAACCTGGCCGAGCGGGCAGCGCTGTTCTCCAAGATCGACCTCCTCACCGACATGGTCGGCGAGTTCCCGGAACTGCAGGGAATCATGGGCCGCTACTACCTGCTGCACGAAGGCGGCTTGCCGGTGGTGGCCGACGCCATCGAACAGCACTACCGCCCACGCTTTGCCGGCGACGCGCTGCCCGCGGGAAACATCGCCTGCGCCGCCGCGCTGGCCGACAAGCTCGACGCGCTGGTGGGTTTCTTCGGTATCGGCCAGCCGCCGACCGGCGACAAGGATCCCTTCGGTCTGCGCCGCGCCGCGCTCGGCGTGCTACGCATCCTGATGGAGACGCCGCTGCCGCTCGACCTGGCCGAGCTGATCGACGAAGCGAAGAGCACCTTGATCCAGCAGGGAGTTCAGCTCGAGGCAGTCGATGAACCCTTGCTCACCTTCATGCTCGACCGGCTGCGCGGAATGCTCAGGGACGCCGGGCATTCGGTCGACGTCGTCGAGGCGGTGCTCGCGCAGCGCCCGACACGCATCGATCTGGTTCCCGCCAGACTGGCGGCGGTGAGCGGGTTCCAGGCGCTGCCCGAAGCGCTGGCGCTGGCCGCCGCCAACAAGCGCATCGGCAACATCCTCAGAAAGACCGAGGAGGCTTTCCCCGAGCCTGACATCGCGCTGCTCGAGGAGGACGCCGAGAAGGACCTGTTCCAGCGGGTGCTCCTGATCGCCCCCCTGGTCCGCTCGCACGTCGCCAACGAGGACTATGCCGATGCGCTCAAGGTGGTGGCCTCGGTACGTCCCGAGGTCGACCGCTTTTTCGACGAAGTGATGGTGAACGTGCACGAGCCGCTGCTGCGGCGCAATCGTCTGGGCCTCCTGAAAACGCTTTTCGACCAGCTCAACGCGGTCGCCGACATCGCGAAGCTCGCCGTATGAAACTCGTCATTCTCGATCGCGACGGCGTCATCAACCACGACTCGAAGCAGTTCATCAAGTCGCCCGCCGAGTGGCGGCCCATCCCGGGCAGCATCGATGCCATCGCCAAGCTCAGCCAGGCCGGCTATCGGGTGATCATTGCCACCAACCAGTCCGGCATTGGTCGCGGCCTGTTCGACATGGATACCTTGAACGCCATCCACGAAAAGATGCATCGCACGGTACAGCAGGCCGGCGGACGGATCGACGCGATTTTCTATTGTCCGCACGCGATCGAAGCCGATTGCCAGTGCCGGAAGCCAAGAACCGGCATGTTCGAGCGCATTGCCCGTTGCTTCAACGTCGACCTGGTGGGTACGCCGTCGGTCGGCGACTCGCTGCGCGACCTGCAAGCCGCTGCGGCCGTCGGTGCCAGGCCACTGCTCGTGTTGACCGGCAAGGGCACGCAGACCCAGGCGGAGGACTGTCTCCCGGAAGGCACGCAGGTCTTCCCCGATCTGGCCACCGCCGCCGAAGAAATCCTGCGGTCGTGATGGTCGCCGTTCGCTCTGCGCTTTTCCTGTTGCTGGCCACTCTACTGACAATGCCTTTCGGCGTTCTCGTCTCCCTGGCGGCAGTGCTGCCGATGCCCGTACGCTACCGCATCATCGCCGTCTGGCGAGTCGGCTTCATGGCCCTTTGCCGTTACGTCCTCGGGATTCGCTACCAGGTGATCGGCCGCGAGAACATTCCCGCCGAACCGTCGGTGGTTCTCGCCAAACACCAGTCGGCCTGGGAGACGGTCGGCCTGCAGGAGATTTTTCCGCCGCTGGTCTTCGTGCTCAAGAAGGAGTTGCTGCGCGTGCCCTTCTTTGGCTGGGGACTGGCGGCGCTGAAAATGATCTCGATCGACCGGGCGGCCGCCAAGGATGCCCTCAAGCAGGTCTTCGACCAGGGACGTGACCGCCTCTCGGCGGGCTACTGGGTCGTCATCTTCCCCGAGGGTACGCGCGTCGCGCCGGGACAGACCTGTCGCTACAAGCCGGGCGGCGCCCATCTCGCCGTACGCGCGGGGGCACGCGTCGTACCGGTAGCGCACGACGCCGGCGAACGGTGGCGACGCGGCGCCCTGAGCATCTCACCCGGACTGATCACGGTCAGCATCGGCCCGCCGATCGACCCGGCCGGCAAGACGGCGGCGAAGATCAATGCCCTGGCTGCCGCCTGGATCGAAGGCGAGATGCGGCGTCTCTCGCCGCACCGCTACCCGGCTCCTGGCGATGCCGTGGCGGCCTGAGACACTGCCGTCAGGCACCCGGCCAGCCGTCGGCGAAAGCGCGCGTACGATCGAACTCGGCGAGAGCACAGTCCCCTACGTCTTGCGCCGGGCCAGACGCCGGACGATCGGTCTGACCATCGATCATCGCGGCTTGCGCGTCGGCGCACCCCACCGCGCCTCGCTGCGCGAAGTCGAGTCCGCGATCCTGCAGCACGGCGAGTGGATCCGGAAAAAGCTCGATGAATGGCGGACTCGGCCGACTTCGGCACCGCTGCAGATCGTCGATGGGCTACGCCTGCCGGTACTTGGCAGCCCGGTCGAAATCCGCCTCGCACTCGGCGCCAATCGCTGCGTGTGGAACCTCCAGATGGCCGAGCCGACGCTCACCCTCTGCCTGCGCTCCCCCGAAGAGGCGCCGCGCGTGCTCGAGCAGGTACTGCGCGCACGGGCGCGCGCACTCTTTGCCGAACGCATGGCCCATTACGCGCCGCTGCTTGGCGTTGGCGTGCCGCGTCTGTCGCTGTCGGCGGCGCGTACGCGCTGGGGAAGTTGCAGCCAACGGACCGGCATTCGCCTGAACTGGCGGCTGATCCATTTCCCACCGCCGGTGGTCGACTACGTGGTGGCACACGAAGTGGCGCACCTGCGCGAGATGAACCACAGCCCTGGCTTCTGGTCCATCGTTGCGCGGCTGTACCCGGATTACCGGAGCGCGCGCGACGAACTGAAGCGCCTCGCGGCCGATTGCCCACACTGGTAAGGAGAAGACATGAGAATCCTGCATACGATGTTGCGCGTCGGCGATCTCGATCGCTCGCTGGCTTTCTACACCGAGGTCCTGGGAATGCGCGAGTTGCGTCGCCAGGACTACCCGAGCGGGCGCTTCACGCTGGCATTTGTCGGCTACGGCCCGGAATCGGCAGGAGCGGTCCTCGAACTCACCCACAACTGGGACACGCCAGCCTACGAAATCGGCACCGGCTTCGGTCACGTGGCCATCGAAGTTGCCGACGCCTACGCGGCTTGCGCAGAGATCAAGGCGCGTGGCGGCAAGGTGGTACGCGACGCCGGGCCGATGAAGCACGGCACGACGGTGATCGCTTTCGTCGAGGACCCCGATGGCTACAAGATCGAGTTGATCCAGAAGAAGGCCTGAAACGGCGGACTGTCCCTGCTGCGGATGGGGTAGCTACGCGCAGGCAGTCGGGTGAGAACCCGTGGTCCCTGACCCGACCGCCTCGGCGCCGCCTACGGCACGATATCGCCGCCACCCGCCTGCGGATGGTTCGCCAGAACCAGGACTTCCGACGCCGGCAAGTCACGTATCTCGACAAAGGCTATGCCACCGCCGGTCCGCTTCACCAGCAGACTCGAACCCACCGCATGCGGTCCGGCATACGCGGCCCCGCTGCCGGCCTGAGCCGTATTCAGGACCACTTGCAGCGCGGAACCAGTGGGGCTGAGCGAGGCGTCCACGAGAACATCGGCGCCACGCGCGTCCGTGCCATGGCCGTTGACGATGCAGAGCAGCTCTTCGTCATCAAGGATGCGCGACCAGGCGATCAACTCGCCCGACCCATGGATTTCGAACGCGCCTCCGAGCACGGAGATCGGGCGCAGATACTGGCGGCCCTGACGCAGACACGGATACTGCGCGCGCAGCGCGTTGATCGCGGCGATGCGTGTGAAGGCCGAACTCTGCTCGTCGAAGCAATGCTGGCCGGCGGTTCCGAACGGGCCAAAGCCGGGCAAGTCGGGATCCGGCGTCGCCAGCAGGCTGTCTCGCCCGCTGCGGCGTGGGTGCGCAGGACCAAACATGGCTTCGCGGAGGTAGCGATCCGACCCTCCCCAGCCCGGCAGCCAGAAGCGCTCCGCCGGCTCCGGCCCGGCGAGGCTCTGCTCGGTGCCGTAGTAGATGCACGGGATGCCCAGCGTAAACGCCTGGATGGCGACGCCGGCGGCGATCTGCCGCTCGGAAGCCGCTTCGCTCGCGAAGCGCAGTTTCTGGCCGAACACGTGGTCATGGTCGTCGAGGATCGAAACATGCCGATTGCCGAGATTGCGGTGGGAACCCATACCCGCCGAGCGCGCGTCGAAACCGCCGAAGTAGGCGTTCGGAGGAATCAGCCCCTTGGCGACGCCGTTCAGCGTCGGACGCATCTCGCCGATGTCGAGCGTGGCGTTCAGGTTGCGGTCAAGAACGTCCAGATAGCGGTCCTCGGCGTAGTCGCCACCCGCCACCTCGCCAACCAGGAAGAAGTCGTCCTTGCCCAGGTTGCTGGCGAACTCCTTGATCGCACCGCAGAAATTGCGCGCGTCTTCCAGCGACACGTGCTTGAGCGTATCGATGCGAAAACCGTCGCAGTCGGTCAGCGCGATCCAGTACTTGAAACACTGCGCCAGGTCGCCGAGCACCGTCTCCTGCCGGAAATCCCGCAGGGTGATGAAGTCGCTGCGCTTGTGCTCGGCAGACGGATCGTCGATGTCGCCCGCACCGAGGCTGCCGCTGCCGGCGCGCGTGTAGCACTCCGGGTTGTGGAGTTCGCTCGGCCAGACACCGTCTTCGGCGCCGCTGATCGCCGCCACCGTCTGTCCATTGTCGCCAAGCCACGCCCCAAAGGCGTAGCGCCCCTGCGTGTAGTAGGGTGTCGATGGCCCACCCGGCGCATCCGCCGGATACACCCAGTTGCAACCCGAGTGATTGAAGATGATGTCGAGGATGACCCGCAAGCCGGCCTGGTGTGCCTCGGCCACCAGTGCCACGAGGTCGGCGCGACTACCGAAGCGCGGGTCGACGTCAAGAAAGTCCTGGACGCCGTAGCCATGATAGCTGTCGAGGTGAGCGCGCTGCTTGAAGACCGGACTCAGCCACAGCGCCGTCACCCCGAGCCGTTTCAGGTATCCCAGTTTCGAGCGCACGCCCGCCAGGGTGCCACCCTGCCAGCGATCAGCACCCGATTCGGCCCAGCGGTCCCAGCGCCACGTCTGCCCGTTCGGGAGGGCCGGCCGGGCGGCGGCCAGATTATGCCGGTCGAGCAGGGGGCGCGTTGGTTCGGCGGCGTCGCTGAAACGGTCTACCAGGAGGAAGTACAGGACCTGGTCTCGCCAGTCTGTCGGCGACCGGAAATAGTGCTGCCGGCGCGGCAGCCGGACATTGCGGCGGACACTGGCTGGCCGCGGCTGTTTGAGGGCCTGGTTGGCGAACTGCATGGCGTGAACTCCTTCTCGGAAACGGTTGTCAGTGAGAACGCACGAGGAACACCCTGTCCGACCGGTTTCACCGCGGCCGTCCCGGCGAGCGGGCCGAAACGCCGCGGCCGGCCTGCCCACCCGACCTGCCGAGGGCGCCACCCGCCAGACACAAGCCACATTAAAGACGATAGTTAGCGCAGATGCCAGTAACTTCTCAGAAAGTGGTGCTACGACGCATGCGGCGCGTTGGCGCATGAGGTCGGCCAGGGCCGCACGTTGCCGGCGACGGTGAAGCGGTCGGTGAGGTAGACCCGGATTTCCCCGCGCAGGTATTCGTGTTCGCCGCGCGAGGCCGCGCTGGACGCAGTCAGCTTATGTGCACCCATCGCTCGATAAGCACCCAGCACAGTCGTGCTCCAGGACGTCGAACTGCCGGGCGCCATATGAGACACCGGAGCGGGTCTTCCTCGGCGTGCAGATTGATGTGATCTGGTTTCCCGAAGGCGCGGGCGGTGATCGCTACTACTTGCGCGAGACGGTCATCAAGCATCCTGACCGGGCCGAGGCCACGCGCGTCTGGAACTTTCCCTATGCCGCCATCGAGGAAGCCTTGGTCAACGCGGTCTATCACCGTTCCTACGAAGAGCGCGAGCCCATCGAAGTGCGCATCAGCAATGACGAGTTGGTCGTCGTCAGCTTCCCCGGCCCAGATCGATCCATCTAGCTGGAGGACCTTCAGGCAGGCCGAGCGGTCAGCCGCCGCTACCGCAACCGGGATCGGCGAATTCCTGAAGGAGCTGGACCTGACGGAATGCCGCTCGACGGGCATCCCCAAAATCCTCAAGGTGATGGCCGCCAACGGCTCGCCTGCACCACTCTTTGAACCGGATGACGACCGCATTTCGTTTGTCATCCGCTTGCCGAGTCATCCTCTGGCAAGGGGGGGGCATCACGGCCACCGAAGAAGTTACCGGGGAAGTCACCGGGGAAGTTGAGCGCCTACTGCGCGTCCTGGATAGTGAGATGCCCCGGCAGCAGATTCAGGAGGCGCTGGCGCTAAAGCACGAGGATCATTTCCGCAATGCCTACCTTAAGCCGGCTTTGGCCCGCGGGGTGATCGAGATGACCCTGCCCGACAAACCACGTAGTAGCAACCAGCGCTACCGCCTGACCACCCTCGGGCAACGCTGGTTGGAGGCGCATCCCGGCACCGGCGCCGGCTGAAATTTCTGGGGCCACCCGCAAGCCCGCAGCAGCCTGCCCCAGTAACCAAGAAGGCCAGGGAAACATCGCATGCCCTCGCTTTTTCCTGCCCTGGCGTCGTCACTTGCCCGGGCGCGGTGCCGATTCGCCGCTTGTCAGCGTGGCGTAAGAGGCCGGCGGCAGAATCTCGCCCGGTCGACTCGCTCGTCGGCTGTGCCGCGTTCCTCGACGTGCATGATCAGGCCCGCGCGAACGCTGCATGAAGGCGGGCGAAGGGCCTTATACTTGGCATATTTTTCACCTTTTCCGCCGTGATGATCCCCTGCCCCGTTAGCTCCATCCGCCGCCTGACAGGAAAACTGCTGGTCGTTCTGCTGCTCGCCTGGAACATCGCCGCCGAGGCCGGCCTGGCGATCGCCCTGAACTCGGCCGAGGGAACGATCAGCCTGATCGATACCGAAACCTACGAGGTCACCGGCAAGGCGACCGTGTGCAAGGAACCGCACCACCTGATGCCGACTCCCGACGACAGGTCGGTGATCGTCGCCTGTGCCGCGGCCAATCAACTGGTCTTCTTCGATCCGGTCAGCGGTCGCGAGCAGAAGCGCATCCGCGACATCTCCGACCCGTATCAACTGGGTTACTCGCCCGATCGCAAGTGGTTCGTCGCCACCTCGCTACGTCTCGACCGGGTCGATCTCTACGACCCCGTGGACTTCCGGCTCAAGGCCCGCCTGCCGGCGCCGCGCGCGCCCTCGCACATGGCCTTCGACAACGCCAGCGAGTTCGTTTTCGTGACCCTCCAGGACTCCAATCAAGTCATGGCCATTCACCTGGGAACACAGAAGATCGCCTGGGTGATGCCGGTTGCCGCAACGCCCGCGGGCATCGTCATGGCGCCGGACAACCGGCATCTGTTGGTCGCCAGCATGGGCGAAGGCGTCGTCGAAGTCATCGAATGGCGCTTCCAGACCAGCGTCAGGAAGGTGGCCACCGATACCGCTGCCCACAATCTCCAGCCGCGCGGCGACGGTCGCCACTTCTTCGTCTCCAACCGCACCGTCAACGGTAGCATCTCCGTCCTCGACACGAAGACCATGACGGTCGTGGACAAGTTCGACGTGCCCGGCGGACCCGACGACATGATGGTCCGCGCCGACGGCAAGGAGCTCTGGGCGACGGCACGGTTTGCCCGCAAGGTGCAGGTGATCGACCTGACCACGAAGAAGCTGAAGGTCTCGATCCCGGTCGGCAGTTCGCCGCACGGCGTCTTCTTCCTCAACCACGCCGGTCTCCGATGAACGCCTTCATGACCCGCCTTGGCCAGGGCCTGGCCCTGATGCTGACCGCTGCGGCGGCACTGGCGGCGCCAGCGACGGCCTGCAAGGGCACGCTCTACCTGACCTTCGACACCGGCAACATGCGCCATGCCGAGTTCATTGCCGAGACGCTGGCCAGGCACGGGGTCAAGGCGACGTTCTTCGTGGCCCAGGAAAAGACCTTCCGCGGCGACCAGGCGCTCGATGCGACTTGGGCGCCCTACTGGCAGGCGCGCGTCGCCGAAGGCCACGCTTTCGGCAGCCATACCTGGCGGCACGGAAGCTTTCGCGAGGACAGCGGCGGACTGGTGCGCTACCGGCTGATGGATGGCCGCAGCGAAACGCTCGACGCGCGCGCCGTCTGCGATGAGTTGAAGCGCCCCGACACGCGCTTCCAGGAACTCACCGGACGCCGGCTCGATCCCCTCTGGCGCGCTCCCGGTGGCCGCACGACGGCCAACACGCTGGCCGCCGCCCAGGCCTGCGGCTACCAGCACGTCGGCTGGGCGCCCGCCGGCTTTCTCGGCGACGAACTGCCTTCGGAAACCTATCCCAATTCCACCCTGCTCCGCCGCGCGCTCGACACGCTGAAGGACGGCGACATCGTGATGGCCCATCTCGGCATCTGGTCGCGCAAGGACCCCTTTGCGCCGATGCTCGAACCACTGATCAGCGGCTTGCAGGAGCGCGGTTTCTGCTTTGCCACGCGAGGAGCGCAGCGATGATCAGCGCCTTCGTCGACGGGTTCGTCGAATTGCAGGGCTGGCTGCTCGACCGGGTGGTGCAGCCGCCGTTGCTGGCGATGGGCATGGGCAGCCATCTGGAAATGGCTTTCGACGGCGTCGAGTTCTTCCTCTGCGGCGTCCTGCAGCTTGCCGCCGCCTACCTCCTGCTGCGACCACTCGAGGCCCTGCGACCGATCGAGGTGTGGACCGACCGACAGGCTGTGCGGGTGGACGTTCTCTACTCGTTCCTCGACCGGCTCGGCGTGATTCCCCTGCTGATGTTCGCCCTGCTGGCGCCGCTGTTCGTCCTGGTGGATGGCTGGCTGCGCTTCGAGGGCATCATCCCGCCACAGCTCGAAGACCTGGTTCCGGCGCTGGAAACTCGGCCACTGGCGAGTTTCCTCGCCTACCTGATCCTGATCGACTTCGCCGAATACTGGCGCCACCGTCTCTCGCACACGCTGCGCTGGTGGTGGGCACTGCACGCCATCCACCACAGCCAGCGCCAGATGACGCTATGGACCGACAGCCGCAACCACCTCCTCGACGACCTGAGCAGCGGCTTCTGGTTCGCGCTCATGGCGCTGCTGATCGGCGTACCGCCGGGTCAGTTCGTTGGCATCCTGATCGCCGTCCGCACCGTCGAGAACCTGTCGCACGTGAACGCCAGACTGTCCTTCGGGCGCCTCGGCGAACGGCTGCTAGTCAGCCCGCGCTACCATCGCTGGCACCACGCTCTCGAGCTGCCAACCGGCCGACAATATCGCTTTGGCTGCAATTTCGCCGTCCTCTTCCCGGTCTGGGACCAGATTTTCGGTACCCAGTACCTTGCACAGGAAATGCCTGCGACCGGACTGAGTCACGGCCCGTTGCCGGAATCCGCTGCACAGAGCGGCTTCTGGCGACAGCAGTGGGAGGGAATCCAGGCGCTGCTGGCGACTTTTCGCCCGGATCCGCACCGCCGCTAGGCGATGACAAACAAGGGACATCAAGATGCTCGAACAAGCTCGCGCCTTCGCCCTGGCGGCGCATGGCGACCAGATGTACGGCGCCCGTCCGTATTCCTTCCATCTCGACGCCGTCGTCAGGCTGCTGTCACCCTACGGCATCGAGGCGCAGGTCATCGGCTATCTGCATGACGTGGTCGAGGACACCGAGGTGAGCGAAGCCGACATCCGGCAGCACTTCGGGCGCCTGATCGCCGAATGCGTCGGCCTGCTGACCGATGCCCCCGGCGCCAATCGCGCCGAACGCAAGGCGCGAACCTACGCCCGGCTGGCGACGGTCGATGGCCCGGCCGAACTGGCCCTGGTGGTCAAGGTCGCCGACCGCCTGGCCAACGTCCGCACCTGCCTGATCGACGACCGGCGCGGGCTGCGCGAGGTCTATAGCCGGGAACATCCGGCGTTCAGACGCGCGGCCTATCGCGAGGGCCTGTGCGAACCCTTGTGGGTGGAACTCGATACCCTGCTGGAAGCGGCGGCGACAACGTGCGTCTCCGCAGCGACAGGAGATACGTAGTTGCGGCCCGCGACCCTACGGCTCAGAGCAGCGCTGCTGACCCTTGTTTTCGTGCTCGCCGGCTGCTACCCCGGGCCGGAGAAACTCGGAGAACTGACGCGGACTTCGATGCAGCAACGCTTTCGCAGTGATCCGCAGTTCAAGGATAGCGGTGCCGAGGTCGTCCGCGTGCAGGTGACCGGAGGCGGCGACAAGCGCTTCGAGGCCGTTGCCAGCGTCTTGCACGCCGGCAGGACCTACGAGGTGCCGATCACGATCCTGATCGACGGCATCAATCTCGAATGGCTTGCCGACCCCGCCGCGTTTTCCTTCCTGTCAGCGGGCAAGCCCACCGCGCAGGCAGCGATCCCCAGGTAAGGTCCGGCGAAGGCAGACCCGGCAGCCACACCGCGCGGGTTCTTCAGGCGGTGCGAAACGGGCAAACGGGGAGTCCCTGGGGTACAATATTGCCCTTTCGCAACCTGATGATTTTACCGAGGTTTCTTCGTGCTCGTCGCCAACAATGTCACCATGCAGTTCGGGGCCAAGCCCCTTTTTGAAAACGTCTCGGTCAAGTTCGGCGAGGGCTATCGCTACGGACTGATCGGCGCCAACGGCTCCGGCAAGTCGACCTTCATGAAGATCCTCGACGGCGAACTCGAACCGACCGCCGGCAATGTCTCGAAGGACCTGCACGAACGCATGGCCTACCTGCGCCAGGACCAGTTCGCGTTCGAGGATCAGCGCGTGATCGACGTGGTGATGATGGGGCATGCGGACATGTGGGCGTGCATGCTCGAGAAGGATGCGATCTACGCCAATCCGGACGCCACCGAAGATGACTATCTGCACGCTGCCGACCTGGAGGCGCGATTTGCGGAGTATGGCGGCTACACGGCCGAGTCGCGCGCCGGCGAGCTCCTGCTCGGCGTCGGCATCCCTGCGGAACAGCACTTTGGCCCGATGAGCGACGTTGCTCCCGGCTGGAAGCTGCGCGTACTCCTCATCCAGGCGCTCTTCGCCGACCCCGACATCCTGCTGCTCGACGAACCGACCAACAACCTCGACATCGCGACCATCCGCTGGCTGGAGAACGTGATCAACGAACGCAACAGCACGATGATCATCATTTCGCACGACCGGCACTTCCTCAACCAGGTCTGTACCCACATGGCCGATCTGGACTACGGCAGGATCACCGTCTATCCAGGCAACTACGACGACTTCATGGAAGCGTCGACCATGGCCCGGGAACGTCAGCAGAGCGCCAACGCTAAGGCGAAGGAGCGGATCGCCGAACTCCAGAACTTCGTTCGCCGCTTCTCGGCGAACGCTTCCAAGGCCAAACAGGCCACTTCGCGCATGAAGCTGATCGACAAGCTGAAGCCCGAGGACGTCAAGCCTTCGTCGCGCCAGTATCCGTGGATCCGCTTCGAGTTCGACGACAAGGAGAAGCTGCACCGGCAGGCAGTGGAGATCGAGAACCTGACTTTCGCCTATCCGGGCAGCGCGCGCAAGATTTTTGACAAGCTGAACCTGACGATCAACGGCGGCGATCGGCTGGCGATCATCGGTGAAAACGGCGTCGGCAAGAGCACTTTGCTGAAGCTGCTGATGGCCGACTTGACACCACAGCGCGGCACCATCAAGTGGGCCGAGAAGGCACGCCTCGGTTACTACGCCCAGGACCATGCGCAGGATTTCAGCAGCGACACCAACCTGACCGACTGGATCGCCGGCTACGCCCGTGCCAACGCGGCCGACGGCGACGACCTCGAAACGCTGATCCGCGGCACGCTTGGACGTCTGCTGTTCTCGGGCAACGAAGTGCGCAAGCCGGTGAAGGTCATCTCGGGCGGCGAGCAGGGGCGCATGATCTTCGGCAAGCTGATGCTGATGCGAGCGAACGTGCTGGTAATGGACGAACCCACCAATCACCTCGACATGGAATCGATCGAGTCGCTCAACACGGCGCTGGAAAAATTCCGGGGAACGCTGATCTTCGTCTCGCACGACCGCGAGTTCGTCTCGTCGCTGGCGACACGAGTTCTCGAAATCCGCCTTGACGGCAAGATCGTCAACTACCTCGGCAACTACGAAGAGTATCTCGCCAGCCAGGGTATCGGCTGAACCGGCGGCGGCTCACCATCGCCGCACCGGGAAACTTTCCCGTCACTCGCGGGAGTTTCCCCTCTATCCGCGGCGTCACCGCCACGGGAGAATTGGCCGATGGTTTTCAAACACTGAATCGCTGCCATGCCGCCATCCGTCACATTCCTTTCAGCCCCCAGGGTCGGCCAGGCGCCGCGCCTTGTCAGCCGTGCCCGCAAAACGGCCGAGCGCCGGCAGGCAGACCAAGCGCTGCGGCGGAGCGAGGCGCTGAAAGCCTCGATCCTGGCCAGCCTCGCTTGCGGCATCGTCGCCGCCGACCCCCAAGGGGTGATCACCGCCTGCAACCCATGCGCTGAAGCCATCCTTGGCTACCGCGCGGACGAACTGATCGGCAAGCTGACGCCAGTAATCTTTCGCGACAGTGGCGACCCAGCCGGTCCCAACGACAGACCGAGCCAGCCACCCCACCGCACCGGGGACGCCGGACTTGATGCACAGCTCGCCAGAGCCGGTTCCGGCAGTACGGCAGGCGAGCGCGACACGACCTGCCTGCGCAAGGATGGGCAGCAGATCGCCGTTCGCCTGGCGACGATCCCGATGCATGACCCTGATGGGCTCGTCAGCGGCTACGTGCACACCCTCGTCGACATCACCCGGCACAAGGAAGCCGAGGACGGTATCCAGCGTCTGGTGCACGCCGACCCCCTGACCGGTCTGGCCAACCGGATTTTGCTCGACGCGCGCGTGCGGCAGGATCTCAGCCGAGCTCACCGGGCTCGCGAACCACTGGCGCTGATTTTCCTCGATGTCGATCGCTTCAAGAACGTCAACGATACGCTTGGTCACCGGATCGGCGACGAACTGCTGATCCAGGTCGCCGCGCGACTCGATAGCATCGTCCGCGACGAAGACACCCTCTGCCGACTCGGCGGCGACGAGTTCGTCCTGGTCTTGCCCAATACCGATGCGGACGGCGCCGCAAACGTGGCGGAAAAACTGCTGAAAATCACTGCGCCATCCTATCGCCTCGAGCAACATGTGCTGACCTGCACGGTATCGGCAGGGATAGCCATGTACCCGACCGATGGAGACAGCGTCGCGAGCCTGTCGACCTCTGCGGACGCCGCGATGTATCGTGCCAAGGCGCGTGGTGGCAACGCCTACTCCTTCTTCACGGCAGAGATGCAGGAGCGATTGGCACGTACCCGGCAGATCCGCAACGAACTTCGCCGCGCCATCGCGAACGGCGAGTTGCACCTTCAGTACCAGCCGCGCTTTGCCATGGCCGCTCGCCGCCCGGTCGGCGCCGAGGCGCTGCTGCGCTGGCAGCACCGCCAACTGGGAATGGTCTCGCCGCTCGAGTTCGTCCCCATCGCCGAGGGGTCTGGGCTCAGTCTGGCGCTCGGCGAATGGGTGCTCCGCACGGCGATCCGCCACATGCGCGGATGGCAAAACCGCAGCCTGCCGCCCATGAGGGTGGCGGTCAATCTTTCGGCCGCGCAGTTCCGTCAGACAAACCTGAGCGAGCGGGTCGCCCGGATTCTCGACGAGGAAGGACTACCACCGCCGTTTCTCGAGCTCGAATTGACCGAGAACCTGGTCATGGACAATCCTCTGGCCGCCATCGCGACGGTCAACAAGTTGCGCACGCTGGGCGTCGGCGTGTCGCTCGACAACTTCGGAACGGGGCGTTCGTCGATGAGCGACCTCAGGCGCCTTCGCGTCGACAGGCTCAAGATCGATCGCTCCTTGGTCACCGGCCTGCCAACGGATCCGGATGCGGCAGCGATCGTCGCAGCTACCCTCAGCCTGGCGCACGATCTCGGCCTGCCGACGGTCGCCGGGGGAGTCGAGAGCGCCGCGCAAATGGCCTTCCTGCGTGCGCGAGGCTGCGATGAGGCACAGGGCAATCTGCTCGGCCCACCCGTAGTGGCTGAACAGTTTGCAGCGGGCACCCGCCAATCAACGACATGGCTGTCGGTCGGCAAGAACAGACGCGCCAACCCAGGCTCGCCCACTGATCAGTTCGCCAGGGGCTGCCATGAGCCGCCATGGGCGCTAGAATGACGGCGCCGGGGGAGCACATGGAGGCACACTGGGCGCCAGGCTCGCCCGTCCGCTACTCGCAACGGGATGACTCCGCGCATCCGCTGCTGGCAACGACATCGACGGGGAATACGGATGCGGGAGGCAACGTCTTGAAGGCAGCAGGCAAACAGGTCACGGTAATGGTCGTCGACGACCACGCGGCCCTGCGCGCCGGCCTGCGAAGCGTGATCGATTCCGATCCCGGCCTACGGGTGGTACTGGACGTCCCCAGCGGCGAGGTGGCGTACGCCCAGTACCAGACGCTGCGTCCGGACACGGTGGTCATGGATCTGAGCATGGAGGGTTTCGGCGGCATCGAGGCCATCAGACGCATCCGCAGTCGCGACCCGCAAGCTGCCATCCTGGTCTATACCGTGCACAATTCCCGGGTACTGCTCGAACGGGCGCTCGAGGCCGGCGCGCTTGGCTTCGTCACAAAAGGCAGCGACATCGACACCCTGCTGCAGGCGATCAAGAGGATAGCGAGCAGGGAATCCTTCGTCAGCCCCGACATGCTGCCGGCACTGCTGGACCGCCATTTCCCCGCGGGCGGTGTATCGTTCGACCGGCTGACCCAGCGCGAATTCCAGGTCTTCAAGCTGCTCAGCGAAGGCCACGCACTGCCCGAATGCGCGGACATCCTGAACCTGAGCAGCAAGACGGTGAGCAATCATTTCACCCAGATCCGAGCCAAACTGGGTGTCGACAGCCCTGCCGAGATGGCACGGATCGCCATCCGGCAGGGCCTCGTCGAACCCTGAAGGTTTGCTCGCCAGGCGGCGACGACGCGTCGGACATCCACTCAGTGGCCGGGAAGAAGCACGCGCACGCGCGTGCCCGCTCCCCGGCCACTGGAAATCTGCAGCGAGCCGCCCAGACTTAGGACCCGTTCGCGCATGCCCAGCAGGCCAAAGCCGGTTTGCGCAGCACCGACGTCCATACCAATGCCGTCGTCGCGAATCACCAGTCGCAGCCTGCCGCCATCCGGGCCTCGGCGTGTAGCGAGGACGATGCGCACACGCTCGGCCCGGGCGTGCCGGACGATATTGCTCAGGCATTCCTGGACGATGCGATAGATGGCCAGCCGACGCGGTCCGTCGCACATCAGTCCGGCCGCCAACGACGCACGCCATTCGATCTCCGGATGCTGCTGGCCCCAGCCCGCCAGCAGGCTGCCGACAGCCTCGGAGATACAGCCCGCGTCGAGAATGCTCGGATGCAGGCCCTCCATCAAGCGGTGCGACACCTCGTAGATGTCGCGCGCCGAAACGTCGATGGCACGCGCGGCAGCCAGGATTCGTTCGTGTGGAGTCGCCTTGTCGCGCTGGATAGCTGCGGCGAAAGCGCGGATCGCGGTCAGATGCTGGGCGAGTTCGTCGTGCAGTTCGCGCGCCAGCGCCACCCGCTCACGCTCCTGCGTATCCATCAACTGCCGTACCAGACGCGTGTTCTGGTCCAGCAGTACCTGCGTTGCCCGCTCGGCCAGCTTGCGTTCCGTAATGTCCTGCACCGTGCCAAGCAGGCGTAGGGGCGTGCCCATCTCGGTACGTTCGACCCGACCGAGGCCGTGCATCCAGCGCACGGCACCATCTCCGGGGCGCACGATACGGTACTCGATGTCGAATGCCGCGCCGGTGGCGACCACGTGCCGGAGACCATCGAGGGTGGCCTGCCGATCGTCGGCATGCAGCAGCCGCTCCCAGCCGGCGGTGTTGTGTTCGTACTCGGGGCCAATGCCGAAGATCCGGTCGAGCATCGGGCTGCCGACCCAAACGCCCGAGGACAGGTCAGTCGTGTAGCTGCCCAGCCTGCCGACCTCCTGAGCCCGCTGCAAGGCTTCCTCGCCTGCCTTGACCGAGGTGACATCGGTGACCTCGACGAAGAAGCCGTCCACCTCGCCATCCACCATGTCCGGGATGTAGCGTGCGAGCGCATGGCGCACCGAGCGGCCATCCGGCGAAGGAATCGCCCGTTCAAACTGCTGCGCGCTGCCGCGCAATGCCGCCTCAATGTAGGGCAGGTTGAGGCGATAGCGCTCCTCGCCGATCACTTCACGTATGTGCTTGCCCGGAATCGTCGCCGGATCGATGCCGAACCAGTCGCGATAGGCGTGATTGGCAAAACGGTTGCGCAGATGGCGATCCCAGTAGCCGATCATTGACGACACGCTGTTCAGCACCGCACTCAGGTTGTCCCGGTGGTGCCCGCGTTGGGCAGCGCTCTGCACAAGCGCCTGCTTGCGCGTGCTGATGTCCCGGTGGCCGACGATGACACCCGTGGCGGAGGGGGTGGCGTAAAGCTCGAACCAGCGCTCGCGGTCGGGAGAATGGCAAGGGTACTCGAGCGTGAACATCGACTGCTGCCCGTTGAGGACTTCCTCGAGCCCCTGAAGAGCCGCCGCCGCCAGGACGTCGCTGCCAGCGGCGCGACGCACGACTGCCAGGTAGTCCAGGCCGACCCCTGACGCCAGCACGGCGCTACCACCATTACTCTCGGCAAAGTCCCGCCATACCTTGTTGACGCTGACGATCACGCCGTGCTCGTCGAGCACGGCGATCGTATCCCACAACGGGTCGATCAATGTGGACATGGTAGCCTCATTGCCGGAGATGGCGTCGCAAGGTCATCGGCAGGGTGCCCGGCGGGGACTCGCCGTGAGCGCCCGACTGTGGTGGCTGGCCGGACGTGGGGACGCGCGCAGACTTCATTATGACCCAGACACCAGCGCATCGCGAATGCTCGCGCAGCAGACCAACCGGGAAAGATTCCCGCCAATGACGGGAAGTCTTGCACTATCCGCAACGCCGACGACACTCCAGAATTCAGACATGGCATCCAGGCGTCAACTCCTCCCGGCACCCTCAGCGATGGTCGGCTACCGCGCCGACTCCCTGACGGGGATCTCCCGGTGATCGACGCACTGTTCGAGCTCCTCGGTACCTTGTATCAAAAGGGAGATTTCGCACAGGCCGAACGGGTTGCCAACGGCATTCAACAGACTATCCCCGGCGACGTCGTATCCCTGCAATTCCTGGGCCTGCTCTGTTACCGCACCGGGCGCCGCGCCGACGCCTTGCGGGCATTCATCGCCGCCGCTGGCGACGACGCCGATAGCCCAGCCCCACCCGGCGTCGCCAACAGCCTGCACGCTTCGACTCACTGCCTACGGGCGGCCCGCACCCAAGGATCGGCACTGGCCAGCGCCTGGTATGACATGGGGCTGATACTGTTCCGCCTGCGACGCTATCAGCAGGCCATCACGGCATTGCAGGCGGTCACTTGCGCGCTGCCCGACGATCGGGCGGCGAAACGGGCGATCGTCAGAATCGCGCGTTTTTCGCGGCGGCGGAGAACGCCGACGGCCAGCCATCAGCCCCGATGTCTTCCGTCTTCGCTGGCGCAGCCACTTCGACCGCCCACCCAATGGCACCAGTCAGCTTAGCGTGCTGACGGAACCGATTCAGCGTCGGTCACCACGGAAAGCCCGCAGAACATGGCGAAAGCCTTCTCGACGATCGCACGCGCGAGCCCGCGGACAATGAACACCAGGCGGCTGTGACGGTCCTCGTCCGGCCAGGTGGACAGCATCGCTTCCGGATAGCGCATGTGCTGCACGCAATGCACGATGCGCGGTCCACGTTCATCCACGACTTCGATCAGGCCCTTGATCCGCAGGATACGATCGCCGCAGGTGGCGAGCAGGACATCGATCGCCTCGGCAAACTCTGGCCAGGCAAAGGGCTCGGCGAAGCGCAGCACGAAGGCATGCACCTGCGCGTCGTGCCGGTTGACGTCCTCGCCGTGCGCTAGCGGCGGCAGGGCCGCCTGCGCGGCGACCTTCTCGGCGGCCAGCCAGCGGCGCACATCGGCCGTCTTGGTGGTCGGGTCGTAGAGACCGCAGCCCATGACCTGTTCTGCATCGATCGCACCGTTACACACCGGGATCTGCGGTGCCCCGGGGTTGATACGCGCCAGGCGCCTGGCAAGCCCCGCAACGGCGTCGGGAACTGCCAGATCGCACTTGCTCAACAGCAGCCGATCGGCCATCGCGACCTGGCGGACGGCCTCGAAATGCCGCGCCAACTGGCCATTGGCGTGGGTGACGTCAACCACAGTAACGACGCCGTCGATGCGAAAACGCTCGGCGATGAAGAAATCCTCAAGCAGGGTGTAGAGCACCGGCGCCGGATCAGCCAGACCGGTCGTTTCGATCAGCACGCGCGAAAAAGCCGGGATCTCGCGTCGCCAGCGGCGCATGAACAGGTCGCGCAGGCTGCGCGCCAGATCGCCGCGCGCGCTGCAGCACAGGCAGCCCGTGGTGAGGACGACGATGTTGTCGTCGACCTTGTCGACCAGATGGTGATCGACGGCGACTTCGCCGAACTCGTTGATCAGCACCGCCGCGTCGGCAAGCGCCGGCTGCCGCAGGAGATGGTTGAGCAAGGTCGTCTTGCCGGCTCCGAGGAAGCCGGTGAGGACAGTTACCGGGATCGCCCGTTCGGCGCTCAGCGCCGGCATGGATGCAGACCCCGGTCGGCTGCCGACGCCGCCGTCCGCAGCGCCCAGCCCTGGGCCTCGAATGTGGCTGGCGTCGCGACGACGAGTCGAGGAACGATCATCATGGCTGTAGATTAGAACACAGTCGACGTCCGCCTGCCTTGGCGACGCGAAAGGCGTAAGGTTTGCGCGTCCGGCAACGACAATGCATCAGAAGGAGCACTGGCTCAGGGAACTGTCGAAACGCTTTGCAGCCGAACAGCGGAGGGCTCTGGCCCTGCCCTTCAACTCACGGTGGCAGGCCGGCAGGCACCGGCAGGCAACACGCAGAGTCCGAACATGTCATGTCTATGGAGAACCTTATGGATCGTCGTCAATCACTGAAATGGCTGGGCGGTTTGTCCGCCTTCGTACTGCCCATGGCCGCTCCCGGCCACGCGTCGGCGAGCGACAGCACCGGCAACCGCCTGCAGAAATCGAAGGCCGAATGGGCGACTCTGCTGCCGCTCCCGGCGTATCGCGTCCTCTTCGAGGAGGACACCGAACGTGCGGGGAGCAGTCCGCTGAACCAGGAGAAGCGTGACGGCACTTTCATCTGTGCCGCCTGTTATCTGCCGCTGTTCGACAGCGCGAAGAAATACGAGAGCGGTACGGGCTGGCCCAGCTTCTGGGACTACCTGCCCGGAGCCGTCGCCACGCGGACCGACTTCAAGCTGATCTATCCGCGCACCGAGTATCACTGCGTCCGCTGCGGCGGCCATCAGGGGCACGTCTTCAACGATGGTCCCAAGCCGACCGGCAAACGCTACTGCAACAATGGCGTGGCTCTGCAGTTCGTTGCGCGTAGCGAAAAACTGCCGGAGTTGCGCGCGTGATCGGGCGCCGCTTCGCCACCGCGCTGGCGCTGCTTTTCCTCGGCGCCAGCGCCGGTGCCGGCGCGGCCGACGCACCGGACGCGAGGACGCCGGAAGTTCGCACGGCGATTTTCGCCGGGGGTTGCTTCTGGTGCATCGAGGCCGATTTCGAAAAACTGCCGGGTGTCATTGCCGCGGAATCCGGCTATACCGCCGGCCGCACCGTCAATCCCACCTATGAACAGGTCAGCGCCGGCAGTACCGGACACACCGAGGCGATTCGCGTGACCTACGACCCGCAGAAGGTCAGCTATCGGCAACTGCTCGACTACTTCTGGCGCCACATCGATCCGACGGTGAAGAACCGCCAGTTCTGCGATGTCGGCAGCCAGTATCGCAGCGGCATCTACTGGCAGAACGAAGCCGAGCGCAAGGCCGCCGAGAGCAGCCGCGATACCCTGCTGGCGAGCGGCAAGCTGCCGCGCATCGAGACCGAGATTGTCGCCGCGTCGGCCTTTTACCCGGCCGAGGAGTACCACCAGGACTACTACAAGAAAAACCCGATCCGCTATGCCTATTATCGCCAGGGCTGCGGCCGCGACGCACGCGTCCAGCAGATCTGGGGAGGCGGCTAGGCGGCGCCGGTGCTACCGGCAGCAGGCTCAATCGACCTGACAGAGGAGACCCTTGAGATACTCGCCTTCGCTGAAATTGAGCGCCACCGGATGGTCTGCAGGCGCGGCGAGGCGGTGCAGAAGGCGTGTCTGCTGCCCGGCATCGATTGCCGCATCGGTAACGATCTGCTGGAAGTGCTCACTGCGGATGCCGCCGGAACAGGAGTAAGTCATCAGCAGGCCACCGGGATTGAGCAGACGAAACGCGCAGACGTTGATGTCCCGATAGGCACGCGCGGCGCGTTCGGCGTGCTGGGCGGAAGGCGCGAACTTGGGCGGATCCAGAATGATCAAGTCGAAACGATGACCGGCACTCTTGAGTACCCGCAACTCGCTGAAGACGTCGGCCTGGCGCCATTCGGCGCGATCGGCAGCAAGCTCGGGGTTGCGTGCCAGGTTGTCCACGGCGGTGGACAGCGCCGGCCCGGAGGAGTCGATCGAAAGTACGCTGGTGGCGCCGCCGGCCAAGGCCTGTAGCGAGAAACCACCGGTATAGCAGAAGCAGTTGAGCACCGTGCGGCCGCCGGCCAGCTCGCGCGTCAAGAGGCGATTGTCGCGCTGGTCGAGATAGAAGCCGGTCTTGTGGCCGGCGACGACGTCGACCCCGATACGCACGCCGTTCTCGACGATCACCAGCGGCTCGGCCGGCGCCTCGCCAAACACCCAGCCGGTCACCGGCTCGAGTCCTTCGAGCCGGCGCACATCGGAATCCGACCGCTCGTAGATGCGTGCGCAGCCGCTCGCCTCGCGCAGCGCGGCAAGGATCGCCCGGCGCCATTTCTCGGGACCGGTGGCCGTCAGCTGCACCACAAGCGTGTCACCGTAGCGATCGACAATCAGGCCCGGCAGGCCATCCGACTCGCCGTGAATCAGCCGCAGACCGTCCTGCCCCCGCAAATCCGGCATCGCCTGACGACGTGCGACGGCGGCGTGAACGTGGCGCTTGAAGAAGACGTCGTCGATGATCTCGTCGGGGTCGAACGTCCATACCCGGGCGCGTATCTTCGACTCGGGGCTCCACGCCGCCCTCGCCAAGGGCCGACCGTTGGCGGCGACGACGTCGACCGTGTCACCCGGCCGGGCGCGACCATTCAGCCGGTCAACGATCCCGGCAAAAATCCAGGGGTGCCGACGGGCCAGCGAGCGATCCTTGCCGGGGAGAAGAACGAGTTGAGCCATTGCAGGTATCCGGCGCCCGGCGATGACCGGACAGGGGTAGGTTGGACCGTGCAGTGTACTCCATGTACTCCATGCGCTTCGCCACAGTGGATGGCGAACCGCCACCTGCGCGAGAGCGGCCGCGGCGCGTCTTGAGGCCGATCAAGGAATGCCGTCCGCCAATCCCACTATAATCGGGCGCCCCGCATCAACCATCAGCGCTGGAGCCCCGATGAAACGCCTGTCCCTGCTGGTCACCCTGAGCTTGTTCCTGGCTGCGGCCGCTGCCGATCCGGAAGCCGCGCCATCCGCCATCCGTGAACTCGGACAGCTCAATGGGCAGGCGCTGGCCTGTGGTCAGATGGCCATCGCCGGTCAAGCCAAGGCGCTGATGATCCGCCATGCGCCGAAAACCCGCCGTTACGGCGGGATCTTCGAGGAGGAAACCAACGCCGCCTTCCTTGCGCAAGGCAAGGATACGGACAGGTGCCCACCGCCCGAAGATTTCGCCATCCGACTCGAGGGTCTGGCGAAGCGCCTTCCGGCCATCCTGCCTGGCAGCCAGCCGGCCGCGGAGCGGTGAGCATGCCGCTGACGCGTCTGCTCGTCGCGCTGCTGTCGACCTTGCTGACTGTGCTGGCCCTGGCCTCCGAGTTGGACCCAGAGCAGGAGCACGCTTTGCCACCGCCGGGGATCACCGGCCGCTATCTGCTGATGGATACCAACGGACGCGCGGTCAGCAATGAGGACTTCCTCGGTCGCTTCCAGTTGATCTCCTTCGGCTACACCTTCTGCCCCGACATCTGTCCGACGACACTCGCCGAGATGTCGCTGGTGATGAGCAGCCTGGGCAGCGACGCCGAGCGGCTGCAGCCGGTGTTCATCACCGTCGACCCGGAACGCGACACGGCGAGCGTCCTGCGCACCTATGTGACCTTCTTCCACCCACGGATGATCGGCCTGCGCGGCTCGCCGGCGCTGATTCGACGTGCTGCCGACAACTTCCGGGTCCGTTACGAGAAGGTGCGGGAGCCCGGTGCGCCACCGGACGAGTACGCCGTTGACCACTCCGCGGGGATGTTCCTGCTCGGACCTGATGGCAGCTATATCCGCAAGTTCGCCTATGCCGTGCCACCGGCCGAGATCGGCGAACGCATTCGCGAGATCATGGCTGCCGGAGATCAGCGGGCCACCGATTTCCATCGGAGCACGACTCCATGAACCCAAGCCGACTCGTTTTCTGTCTGCTCTTCACCGGCGCGGTCGCCGCCACTGCCGGCGAAAGGCTGACCTGCCCCGATCTCGCTACCGCAACGCCGGTCGGCAACTGCCCGCGCGAAAGCGATCTCCAATACACGTTCACCGGCTACTGCAGTGACGACCGACGAATGTACCAGCAGGACACCGCGGTGTGCACCGACTACCAGGAATACCGCAAGCTCAAGAACGTCGTTCCCTGGGAATCGGCGGACGGCGCCTTCATGGCCTATCTGTCCTGCGAATTGCCGGCCGACCGGATCAAGGCCGCACGCGCGTCGCAAGTCGCGGTCTCGCGACAGGGGAAGATCATCATACTGGCCTGCCACTATGACCAGGGAATCACCTTCACGCACCGGTCACGCCGCGAATGCACGGTCGTCGGCGATGGCCACTGCGCTGCCGACCCCACGGCTTGCCGGGCAAGCTGCGAGTAGAACCGGAGGACTGGAGATCTGGAAGGGGTTGAAGCCGCCGGAGTGGTGGCTGCCGCCTGACCCGGCGACTTCGCAACTGCTGCCGCTGGCGGCCAAAAACTAACGCGGCGCGATACCAGAGGTACGCGCCGCGCGTGCTACGGACACCGACAAGTCAGTTCTTGGGTTGCGCCGGGGTGCTCATTTCGCTCTTGCCATCCTTGGCTTTCTCAGCCGAGCAGGCGACAGCAGTTGCACTTGATAGCGCCAGCGCCAAGGCCATCAGGCCGGCGATCAGTTTCCCCATACGCTTCTCCTTGTGGCTGCCGAGATTGGCGACGTCAATTTAGACCGATCCTGCAGCAAATGCAACCGCGCTCGCAGCGATGGCTCTCAGCAAAGCGCCGAGACGCTGTTGTCCAGCGCCCTTTGCCCGCCGAAGGTGTAACGCTTCGTTGTCTCGCGCGCTAGCTCGTGATATTTCATAACGCACTGCATTAATTGCGTAATACCGGCTTTCGCCAGGGCGCAGAGGGGCTTATCGTTGCATATTGTTGCACCCCCACCGTCCGTTGCATGAGCCTGCCCTGCACCTGAACAGGGCTGATTTCATTCGAGAACGGCTGGTTGTCACCAAGTGGCACGATTGATGCTCGAAACGGGCCAAGGCAGTAGCTTACACAGATCGTCTCGCAGCCGGCGGAAGGTCGCGCTTGACCTGCTGGGCATCAACCAACCGGGTCCAGACTGCCATCCCACTGACCATCATCGCAGCAGAAGACAGGTGAATACCATGGCCCTGACCCCCATTTCAAAAATTGTGCGCCGAGTACGTCCTGTGGTCAGCGTGCCAGAACTGGCGGATTTCGTTTCCATGATCGATCGGCAGGCACGACTGCTGGTCAAAGTGGCCACAACAGCGAGCGAAATCATCGAGGGCAAGGAGTCCGCGCATGCTGTTCGACTGTTGGAACTCGAACAGCGCCGCGAAGAGCTGAAGCGACGTAACTACGCCGCCTTGGACTCGATTCCCAACCCCACGCCGCGTATCGACGAGATCCGCTCGACGATGGACGCCATTGATCGGGCCGCTGCCCGCCTGTTCGTGACTGGGCGGGATTTCCATGAGTGGAGCTCGGAGTCCGACGAAGCCATTCGCCGGATGATGACCGTCATTCGGAATGCGGCTGGGAACCTGCAGCATGGCTACGCGCAACTGAGGAAAGGCTCGTCGGCCGCCGAGTTTGATGCCCACGAAGCAATCGGCTGCAAGGACGCGATAGACCGCCACCATCCTCTTGCTCTCAGAGAAACGACAACCAGCGACCAACAATGCCATTTGCCACCTGTGGCTCAAGTCGCCCCGAAGCCTGACCCCACGTCGGTTGTGGGCGCCTCCTGCCAGGAAGATCTGTATGCGAACCTGAACGACATCGTCGAGGAGCTTGTAGGCGCCGGCATCATCTTGAGGAATTGGTCGCAACGACTCGCCACGGACTTGCAAGGCCGGCGGGATGAGTGAGCAATTTCGTCCGCGCTGGCCCGACACCAGATCTCTTAATTGAAGGAGGAGTAGTAATTGTGAATACGCAAATGCGCGAGACACCGAGCAGGCCCCCTGTCTCGCCATCGATCGAAGGCGATCTCGATAGCTATCTAGATACCACTACCGACGCAACCGCCGTCTTCAGGTCGGCCGTGGACGTGTACCTGCAGAATGGTGCAGTCGGTGCGTGCTGGCACCAGGCCAAACTGATCACCGAGCACCTGCGAACGCTCGAAGACCTACAGGCGCGGATCGAGACCGGTGGAAGTTCGGTCTCGGCTTTGGGACGACCGTTTCCCGCAATGGCGGAACTGACCATCGGGGTGACCCGTCTGCTCAAGGATATGAGGCGGCAAATTACCGCTTTCGCCATCGAAGCCGGCTTCTCGAACCCCGGGCGGCGGGTACCCTCGCATCTGCTTCTCGACATGCAGGAACTGAGCGACCAAGTTTGCGCCACGGTCGGCGCCCTTGTCGATAGTTATCGCCCGAGTACGCGGTGGTGGGAACAGGGATCGGCCGGCGGTACCAAGCGGTATGTGAGTCGGTACGAAAGCCAGGCAGACCGTCTGTCGACGCAACTCATCAAGAAGATCTTCGCAGACGGCACGCTGAACCTTGAGGTGCAACTCCCGTTGGCGCAACTCGTCGAAGAGATCGATCGTCTGGCGGACCACGCCGAATCTATCGACAGGAACGTACGTACCGGAAAGAGAGGTGGTCGTGCCAGTGCCGGTAACAGGCGTCGCAGACATTCGCGCTAACTCGACGATCGGCGATAGTTGCGCAAGCCATGGTGGGCCGGTCACACTCTGACGAGGTCGCATCACTCGGTTATGGGCCGGTTCCGGTTAGATGCCGCACACTCCTCAGGCTTCCATTGGAAATTCGGCGGGGATGGTGGTGGTAGCATGTCGCCGGCCTGCTGTTTTCGTCCAGGATTGGATAGCTCTCGTTGCGGCAGGCTGGACCGTCTGCGTTGGGGAGGATTGACGGCTGGATTGCAGTCTGAGCGAGTGGAGTGGAACTTACCATGACGTCGAACAATAACAAGCTTGTCGGTGACTTCTGGGGTGGTCTTGCCGCCATGTTGGTGGCGCTGCCGTCGGCGATCGCATTCGGCGTGACGATCTATGCATCGATCGGGCCCGTTTACGCCGCCTTGGGGGCGATGGCCGGGATTCTCGGGGCGACCGCTCTGGGGTTGGTGACGCCGGCCCTCGGCGGTACCAACCGCCTGATTACCGCACCGTGTGCGCCGGCCGCGGCGCTTCTCTCCGCCTTTGCTATTGAACTCGTGGAGCGTGGGGTCGAACCTGCCTTCATCGTACTCATGTTGTCGGCCGTTGGCGTGATCTGCGGGATGATGCAGTTGCTCCTCGGTTTCATGGGTATCGGCAGCTTGATCAAGTACATCCCCTTCCCAGTGGTCAGCGGCTATCTCACAGGTGTCGGTCTGATCATCATCGGCAGTCAGATTCCGAAGTTTCTCGGGGATCCCGGCGGCCACTCCTGGTGGCGGGTCCTGATTGCGCCTGAGTGGTGGCAGTGGCAGAGCGCAGTCATCGGCTCCGTGACGATCCTCGTAATGCTCGGGGCACCGCTGATCACGCGAATCGTGCCGGCGGCCATTCTCGGCTTGCTGTCGGGAGTGCTCACCTATTTCGCACTGGCCTATGGAGTGGACGAGAAGCTGCTGGTTATCGAAGGGAACAAGCTGATCATCGGTCCGCTGGGCGGTACCGCCTCAAGCCTGCTTGAGGCGGTCACAAGCCGCTGGCGCGAGATCGGCGAACTCAAGCTCAGTCAAATCGCAGGCCTATTCGGAACAGCCTTGATCCTGGCGTTGTTGTTGTCGATCGACACGCTCAAGACCGCAGTCGTTCTCGATACGATGACGCGTAGCCGTCACGACTCGAACCGTGAACTTGTCGCGCAGGGTCTCGGCAACGTGGCATCGGCTTGCGCTGGCGGTATGCCGGGAGCCGGACAGATGGGCGCGACACTGGTCAATCTGGCGAGTGGTGGCCAGACCCGCGTCTCGGGGGTATTTGAGGGCGTACTGTCGTTGATCGCGTTTCTTCTTCTCGGAACCTTCATTGCCTGGATTCCGGTCGCCGCGCTGGCCGGCATCCTGATCGTTGTCGGCGTGCGAATGATAGACCGGCATAGTCTTCGCCTACTCGAGTCGCCGTGGACCCTGTCCGACTTCATCGTGATCGTGACAGTGGTAGCCGTGGCGGTCGGCTATAGCCTGATCGCGGCATCGGGGGTCGGAATTGCTCTGGCCATGTTCCTGTTCATCCGCGAACAACTGGGCAGCACGGTCATCCGTGGCACGACGGACGGGGGAAACAGGTTTTCGAAGAGAGTCCGCTTGCCCCGGGACATGGACCTTCTGGAGAAGAAGGGAGCCCAAACGGCCATACTCGAACTGCAGGGCAGCCTGTTTTTCGGCACCAAGGACCAACTTTACACCGCACTCGAGCCGGAACTCGGCAAACGGAAGTACATCGTACTGGACATGCGGCGCGTACAGTCAGTGGATGTAACGGCGGTGCATCTGTTAAGCCAAATCCGCGACTCGCTGATCGAACGTGACGCCGTCCTGGTATTCAGCGGCGTGTCTCGCACTTTGCCCAATGGCCGGAATATCGGCGAGTTCTTCGACCAGATGGCACTTACCAAGATGACCAACTCTGTCAAAGTGTTTCCGGAACTTGACGACGCGCTGGAGTGGATTGAAGACCAGACCCTTCGCGAAAGCAGCGTCGAGCCCTCAGAGGTCGCGTCCCTACAACTGAAAGATTTCGAACTCTTCAGCGACCACAAGGACGAAACGCTGGCGGACCTCGAGGCATCAATGGAGCGTCGCTCGCTGCTCAAGGACGAGAAGGTGTACTCGTTTGGCGACCCGGGAAACGAACTATACCTAATTCTCAAGGGCGCAGTCCGCATCACACTGCCGAGCGCCGGACCAGCAGCTGCGCATCATGCGCTCACTTACGGACGCGGCGATTTCTTCGGAGGAATGGCGTTTCTTTCAGAAATGACACGCCTCAACGATGCGACGGCGTTGGAAGACACCGAACTCTACGTATTGCCGCGCGAGCAATTCGAAAGACTCAAGGAGGAGCATAAGCGGCTTGCCTGCCATCTGGTGGAAGCGCTCGCCAAGGTCCTCGCTATGCGCCTGCGTTACTCCGACAAGGAGTTGATGGCCATGCAGGACTAGATCGGGGCTGCGACGGGCCGCAGGCTGTCGCTTTGCGCCACCTTGCTTGTTGCGGCAAGGCACTCTCTGCTGCCCGGAAGGTGAACTCCTGACCACGCGCTGGGCTGGTCGATCGACCCGCGACTCTAACTGACCCGAGCCCCGGACTGCAGGGCAACTCACTGCCCGCCTGTCTGCTCGGTGCTGGAATTCGCCGCTTCTGATGCCGTTGTTCGCCAGCCGGAACACCGCGCTTGCAAACCCTTTCGAGGAGCCACTTGTCATGCGCACCCCTTTAGCCGCCTCCGTCCGGGGGACGCCCTGTTGTTGCTGCTTGCTCTTGGCCCCCTGCCTGGGCCGCCGAAACGCTCCCGGAAGGACCCGTCCTATTCGGCATCCCGGTCGATTTCATCCTTTTTGCGCTGACGCTTCTGGGCGTTGCGCTACTGCACCACTACACCCTGCAGGTCGCGCTCACCGGGCTGGCCACGATCACCGTCGACAGACTGCAGTTCACCGGCTTCAAGTTTGGCGCCGGGCTTGGCGGACTGGCGATCCACCTGCAGCATGAATCGGTGATGCTCAGCAATCTGCTTGGGCTGCTGCTCGGCTTCGCGTTGCTGGCACGCCATTTCGAAGAAAGCCGGGTGCCGGACGCCTTGCCGCGCTACCTCCCTGGCGGCTGGCAGGGAGGCTTCGTCCTCCTGGTCATGATCTTCGTCCTCTTGAGCTTTCTCGACAACATCGCCGCCGCCCTGATTGGCGGCACGGTCGCGCGTATCGTCTTCCGCCACCGCCTCCATATCGGCTATCTGGCCGCCATCGTCGCCGCCTCGAACGCCGGTGGCTCGGGATGCGTCCTCGGCGACACCACCACGATGATGTGGATTGATGGCGTCAGCCCGCTCGACGTCACACACGCCTATGTCGCTACCGGAGTGGCGCTGGTGTTCTGCGGGATTCCCGCGGCGCTGCAGCAGCACCGCTACTCGCCCATCGTCGCGCACTCCGGTGAGGCTGCGCGTATCGACTGGGCGCGTGTGGCCATCGTCGGCTTCATCCTGCTCTCCGCCATCGTCACCAACGTGACGGTCAATGTGCTCTTTCCCGAGGTTTCGGACCGCTTCCCCTTCCTGGGTGCGGCGGTCTGGTTGGCGCTGCTGCTCGCGACGCCGTTGCGCCGACCGGAATGGAGCCTGTTGCCGGAGGCCTTGAACCTAGATTCCTCTGTTGGGCCTCGACTGAAAATGGTGGAAGCTAGCATTGGCAAGGGTTTGCGACCGATTTTCGCAACTGCGCCTCAGTTCCCTTTGGGTGGCTCGGGGGCGCTCGAAAAATCCAATGTTCATAGCGGGTTAGCCGCCGTTCTCGGCTTCAACAGAGGAATCTAGGTTGAAGGGCAGCATCTTCCTGCTCTCGCTGGTGCTCTGCGCCTCCATGATGCCGGTCGAGAAGCTGCCCGCCGCGTCGTGGCAGACGGCGATGGGGCTTGGCTTCGTTTCGGCGGTGTTCGACAACACCCCGCTGACCGCGCTGGCGCTCGTCCAGGGTGGCTACGACTGGGGCGTTCTCGCCTATGCCGTCGAGTTCGGCGGCTCGATGATCTGGTTCGGCTCTTCGGCCGGCGTCGCGCTGGCCAACATGTTTCCCGAGGCCAAGTCGGCGGGACGCTGGCTGCTGCACGGCTGGCACGTCACCCTGGGCTATGTGGTCGGCTTTCTCACGCCGCTCTTCATCCTCGGCTGGCAGCCACATCCCAGGCTCAAGGCCGAGGGCATCGACGCCGTCAGACCGACCTTGCTCGCTGCCAGCCCGGCTTGGGCAGGCGGTCAACCTGTGCCGAACCTCGTTCGCCGCCCGGCGCCTGCCGCCTGACCATCAGAACACTCCGTGGGGACCCAGAAGATGCTCAAGGCACTCATTCCATTCGAAGGCTCCGACAACGCGCTGCGCGCCGTCGATCATCTCATCAGTCTGGTGCAGGCGCGCGAACCGATGGAAGTACATCTGCTGCATGTGCGCCAGCCCATCGATTCCTGGGAGATCCGGCGCGTACTGACGGCCGACGAGATCGCCGCCCTGCAACTCTCGGAAGGCGAAGACACGCTGCAGGCCGCCAGGCAGCGCCTCGAGGCGGCCGGCATTGCCTACACGGCCAAGATCCTGGTCGGCGACGTCGCCCAGACCATCGCCCGGCACGCCGCGGAGATCGGTTGCGACACGATCATCATGGGCAGCGGCGGTGCCTCCGCCATCGCCGGCCTGTTGCTGGGTTCGGTGACGACGAAGGTCATCCACTTTGCGCAGGTGCCGGTCACCGTCGTCAAGTAGCTCAGTCGCCAGCTCACCGGGGGCTGAAGGTGCTTTGCGTGCTCACCCCGCGTACGCTGCCACTGCTTCGACATGGGCAAGGTATCCATCGATCGCCGTGGCAGTACTGAACTTTTCCGCAACCGGGGCCTGACCATCGCCGGGAACCGCGTCGCTTCGGTCAATGCCCTCGGTGTGTAGACACCCATAAGCAACGCTATCCGCGGCATGCGGGGTGGCGAGTGCGCAACGACCGGGCGGAAGGGTAGTCGGAGCGAACCCACCAGCCAGGGCTGCAGCGCTAGCAGCACGTCGACCCGCCTCCGCCTGACGCACGAAAACCGCCCCTCGGCAGGTCGTGCGGGGAACTATGCCATACCGTTCAAACAGTCCCACTGTGATGTACTTTTGCCCTACTACAACGGGTTATTGCTTGGCGAATTGTTTTGCAAATCGCCAAAATCTTCATCCTCGCCAGAAATGAACAACTCTTGAACCAGTTGACACGCCGGGAAGGGGCCTTAAACTGCTCGGTCAGCCGTTGATGCTACGGCTCAATCATTTATCCGGCTAGCGTGGAAAGCCCGCCGGAACTGGGGTATTCAGTCAGTTTTAATCAGGTGGGCAACGCGGCCCACATCTTGCGAGGGGGATAGGATGGAAAAGAAAAGAATGCGCCTGTTCGGCACAACGAAAGACGTCGAGATGCAATTTGACTCGTTTCTGGACACCCTTTCGGACGGGGCGATTTCCTTCCGGGCAGGCGTTACCACTTATTTGGAGACAGGATCGGGCCATAGCGATTTTGCGGGCAAGCAGCAGCAGATCATCGATCTCGAGCACAAGGGCGACGAACTGCGTCGCCTGATCGAGCACCAACTCTACACTCTGGCGCTCATCCCCGACTTTCGCGGCGACGTATTGAGCATGCTCGAGGATCTGGACGCGCTGCTAAACGTGATGAAGGAAAACATGGTGTCCATCGGCACCGAGGCGCCGAACTTCCCGAAGGAGTGGCATTCAGACGTTCATCAGCTGGCCGAAGATGTCGGCTCCGCCGTGGAGAGTGCCGTGCTCGCCTCCCGAGCCTTTCTGCGCGATGTTCAGTCCGTTCGGGATCACCTGCACAAAGTAATGTTCTATGAGAAGGAAGCCGACAAGCACGCCGACAAACTCAAGCGAGCTATCTTTGCCTCGGCCCTGCCGCTCGCCGAAAAGTCCCACCTGCGCCGTTTCGTCGACAAGATCGACCAGATTGCCGACCAGGCCGAGGACGTCGCCGACTGGCTGTCGATCTACACGATCAAGCGCTCGGACTAAGGCCCAGGGGGACTCGACATCATGGATCTGACGATATTCCTCTATCTTTCCAGTGGCTTGTTCCTAGGCTGGTCACTCGGAGCCAACGACGCTGCCAACGTCTTCGGTACGGCCGTGGCTTCGCGGATGATCAAGTTCAGGACAGCCGCGATCATCATCACCGTCGGCGTGATCATCGGTGCGGTGATCAGCGGCGCCGGAGCAGCGCACACCCTCTCCAAGCTCGGTGCGATCAACGCCCTGGGCGGCGCCTTCATGGCCGCTTTTGCGGCAGCGGCGGTCGTCGCCTGGCTGACGGTCTTGGGTTTGCCGGTCTCCACCACCCAGGCCATCGTCGGGGCAATCATCGGCTGGAACTTCTTTACCGGATCGGCTACCGACTTCACGGTGTTCAAGACCATCTGCGCCACCTGGGTCCTCAGCCCGCTGCTGACCTGCATCTTCAGTTACGTGATCTATCTAGGCGTGATGAAGGTACTGACGCGCTCGAAAATTCACATCATCCGCCAAGATGCTTGGACCCGCATGGCGCTTCTGGTTGCCGGTGTTCTCGGATCCTACTCGCTGGGCGCGAACAACATCGGTAACGTGATGGGGGTGTTTATTGGCGCCAATCCGTTCAAGGATCTGGACCTCGGCCTGTTCGACTTCAGTGGCTTGCAGCAGTTGTTCCTACTCGGCGGCGTCGCCATCTCGGTGGGTGTTTTCACTTACGCCAAGAAGGTGATGCTCACCGTGGGCAGCGAGATCGCTCCGCTGACGCCAGTGGGAGCCTTCGTGGTGGTCATCGCCACGTCGCTGGTCCTCCTCCTCTTCGCCTCCGAAGATCTGGAGTTTGCACTGGCGTCGATGGGGCTACCTACCATCCCGCTCGTGCCGGTATCGAGTTCGCAGGCGGTCGTCGGTGGGGTGATTGGCATTGGCCTCATCAAGAACGCGCGCAACATCAAGTGGGGCGTCGTCGGCCGAATCACGTGGGCGTGGGTACAGACGCCGATCGTTTCGGCGCTGGTCTGCTACGTCTTCCTGTTCGTCCTGCAGAATGTCTTCGGCCAGACGGTGTACAACCCGGTAGAGTATCGCCTCTCAAAGCAGGTGCTCGCCCGGCACGCCGAGAAGATGGATGTCACAAAGCTTGATGTTTTGAGCGACAAGGCTTTTCCCAGCTCAGGGAAGCTCAAAAGCGCGATCGATGCGGCCCTCCCCGATATCGATTACAAGGCTGAACTAAAGCTGATCGACGACGCCCTGGTGGAGGGGATCACGGTCGATCCGGCCAAGTTCAAGGACCTTGAAAAGATGCAGGTGCTCGACAGCGAACAGCTTGACGCCCTGAAAAAGCTGAGTGGCAAGACCTTCACCTATCGTTGGCAGCTGGTTCAAGCGCTGGCGGACGGTACGCCGAGATGGCAGCTCAAGGACAAGACAGTCCTCAACAAGCCGTACAACAAGGAGATCCAGAAGAGCCTAGACATTGTGATGGACACTTACACACCCAAGATGAAGTAAGGGAAAGTGAGCCGGGAAGTACGGCAACCTATTGTTGGACTAGCGGTGAGGAGCTTCAAAGGCCTCACCGCTTTTTTTCCGGCGTGAAAGCAAGAGGCCATCAGCTCATGGCACGGCAACGACGATAACGCTGCGAGCCTTGGCCCTTGTGAGCGCCCGATCCTTTTGTCTCACAGGAACAGGGGCAATCCCCGGTTCAGCGTCGCGCCAGCATGAGTACCTGGGCTGCGCAACCAACCACACACAGTGGCGGCAACCGCGACACCAAACGCGGGTTCCCCCAGCGCGAACGTCCAGCAAACACCTCTCCCTCCCCTCTGACGCCTGGCTAGCAGAACGTTCCGTTAATGCTTAACATCTGGGGCATTGAAAACATGCAGTGGGGACACACCATGCGTATCGAGGATCAGAGCGAGAGTCAGAACATCGAGGACAGAAGGGGCGGCGGTGGCGGCATCGGGCGCGGCAGCGTCGGTATCGGCACGCTGGTGATCGCCCTGGCCGCCGGCTATTTCTTCGGGATCGACCCGGCGGTGATCCTCGGGCTGGCGTCGAACACTGGCGGCCAGCCGGCAGCGAGCCGACCGGCCCACAAGCCGCCCGCCGATGATGACATGGCGACCTTCGTCGCCAAGGTGCTCGGCAGCACCGAGACGACGTGGCACGCGGTGTTCAGCGAGGTCGGGCGCCGCTACCAGGAACCGAAACTGGTCCTGTTCTCCGGCGCAACACCGACGGCATGCGGAACGGGCCAGACGGCGATGGGCCCCTTCTATTGCCCGGGCGACCAGAAGGTCTATATCGACCTGGCCTTTTACCGCGACCTCAGGGAACGCTTCCACGCACCCGGCGAGTTTGCCCAGGCCTATGTGATCGCGCACGAAGTCGGTCATCACGTCCAGAACCTGCTCGGCATCTCCGACAAGGTGCACGCGGCGCAGCAGCGCAGCGGCAACAAGGCGGCAGCGAATGCGCTGTCGGTGCGACTCGAACTGCAGGCCGACTGTTTCGCCGGCGTCTGGGGCCACCGCGCCGACAGCATGCAGAAGATGCTCGAGCCTGGCGAGGCCGAGCAGGCACTGACGGCCGCCGCCGCGATCGGCGACGATCGGCTGCAACGGCAGACGCGCGGCCAGGTGGTGCCGGAATCGTTCACCCACGGTTCCTCGGAGCAGCGCGTGCGCTGGTTCAGGCGCGGCATGGACAGCGGCGACATCCGCCAGTGCGACACCTTCAACACCGCAGCGCTCTGAGGAAGCAGGACCATGCCGAGCCTGTCCGCCATCGCTTCCTGGCACCGAAGCGTGCTGTTCGCCCTGCTGCTGCCGTCTTTGGCACTCGCCAGCCTGCCCAGGGCAGCCAGCGTCCCCGGCGGCGTGGCACTGATTCCCCTTGGCCCGCTAGCCGCCGGCGACGGCAAGCCGCGTGCCTGGCTCGGCGAGCAGCAGGTTCTGGTCGCCGCCGATGGCGGCCAGTGGGTTGCCGTCGCCGGCCTCGCCCTCGACACTCCCCCCGGTGCGCACGAGCTTCGCGTGGAGGCGGCCGGAGAATCTCACAGCGTGCGTTTCGTGGTCAGCGCGAAGGACTACCCGGAACAGCGCATCACGATGAAGGACAGCAGCAAGGTGCAGTTGTCGCCCGGCGACCTGGCGCGGGTCGAGGGCGAAGTTGCCGCCATCCAGCGCCTGAAGCGTCACTGGCGCGAGGCCGCCGATACCGATACGAGCTTCGTCCTGCCGGCGGAGGGGCGACTGACCGGGCGTTTCGGCGTCCGCCGATTCTTCAATGGCGAGCCACGCGCGCCGCACGCCGGATTCGACATCGCCGTCCCACGCGGCGCTGCCGTCAGGGCGAATGCCCACGGCACGGTACTTGCCGCTGACGACTACTTCTTCAACGGCAGGACGGTCTTCGTCGATCATGGCAACGGCCTGATCAGCATGTACTGCCACCTCGATCGCATCGACGTCCTGCCCGGCGAGGCCGTAGTCAAGGGCCAGCCGTTGGGCGCGTCGGGAATGACCGGCAGAGCGACCGGACCTCACCTCCACTGGAGCGTCATTCTCAATGGCGCAATGGTCAATCCCGAGCTGTTTGTCTCCCGGGCGGGCAGGCCTTACTGATGCCGGGCGGCGGCGCCGAGCGCCCAGACCCACCCGACGCCGAGCGGCCGGCCTCGCAAACCGCAGGCAGAATCAGTTGCCAGGCACGACCTTGCGCTCGCTGGCGTTCCTGAATGCGGTGCCGCGGTGCGGGCAGTTGGCCTTGGTACATTCGGCGTAAAGATAAAGGGCATGCTCGCGAATGAGGAAGCCGCGCTCCTTGGCGATGCGCGTTTGCCGGCGCTCGATCTCGGCATCGTAGAACTCCTCGACGCGACCACAGTCGATACAGACCAGATGATCATGGTGCTGTCCCGCACTCAACTCGAAAACAGCCTTGCCCGATTCGAAGTAGTGGCGCTCGAGCAATCCTGCCTGTTCGAACTGGGTGAGCACGCGGTAAACGGTTGCCAGCCCAACGTCAAGGTTTTCCGCGAGCAGCAAGCGATAGACGTCCTCTGCGGTGAGATGACGAACCTCGGTCTTCTCGAACAGGGCGAGGATCTTGAGGCGAGGCAGGGTGGCTTTCAACCCCATGCTCTTGAGGTCTTCGGAATTGCTCATCGGCTTACCTTGATCGGCGGCGAAGGAAGGGTGGCATTTTCGGTTATGATATACCTTCGTCGGCGGCTACGCGGAATCGGCGCCAGCTTTCCCTCGGCGCCACCTTCGATCCGGCAGCCGGCACGGGCTCGCGACCTTCAGCGCGCGTGGCTTATTGATCCCTTACCATGCTCCGACCAGAACATGATCCTCCCGAGACTCGCCAGCGCCGCCATCGTCCTCTGCATGCTGTCTGCGTGCTCGTCGATACCTCGCATCGTCAAGGAGTACCGGATCGATGTGCAGCAGGGCAATGTCCTGAGCCAGGAAATGGTTTCGCAGTTGCGCCCCGGGCTTTCGATGGATCAGGTGCGCTTCATACTCGGCACACCTGTATTGGCGGACATGTTCCATGCCAATCGCTGGGATTACTTCTTCTGGCTGCAGAAGGGGCGCACCGGAGAGGTCGAGACACGCCGCTTTTCGGTGTTTTTCGATGCCGAGGGCAAGCTGACGCGGGTCGCCGGCGACGTGACGCCGGCGCAGCCGACCGACCAACCCAGCGCATCCGAGTCGCGGAAGCGGGAGATCGACCTGAGTTCGCTGCCGACCGACGGCAGCGCTACGCTGCCCCCGGCCGACGAGCGGGGTTTCTTTGGCAGGATGCTGGAAAGCGTGGGGCTCTGACATGAAGCGAATGAAAATTGCGATTGCCGGCGCTGGCGGCCGCATGGGACGCATGCTGATCGAAGCAACGCTGCAGGACGCGGAAGCGCTGCTGACGGCTGCCATCGACCAGCCCGACTCGGCAGTGCTGGGGAAGGATGCTGGCGAACTCGTCGGCATGCCTTGCGGCGTCCTGGTGGACAGCGATCTCGATGCGGGAATCCTCGGCTCCACCTGCCTGATCGATTTCACCCGTCCCGAGGGCACCCTCAGACACCTCGAAGCTTGCCGCCGCCACGGCGTCGGCATGGTCATCGGTACCACCGGCTTCGCGGCAAGCGGCAAGGCGGCCATTGCGAACGCGGCGCAGGACATCCCGATCGTCTTCGCCCCAAACATGAGTGTCGGCGTCAATGTCGTCTTCAAGCTGCTCGACCTGGCCTCCCGCATCATGAGCGATGGCTACGACGTCGAGGTCGTCGAAGCACACCACCGGCACAAGATCGACGCTCCCTCCGGGACGGCACTGCGCATGGGTGAGGTGGTCGCGCACGCCCTCGGCCGGGACCTCGGCCAGTGTGCCATCTACGGTCGCGAGGGCGTCACCGGCGAGCGACCGGCGTCGACCATCGGCTTCTCGACCATTCGTGGGGGCGACATCGTCGGCGATCACCAGGTAATGTTCTGCGGTGTCGGTGAGCGCGTCGAGATCGGTCACAAGGCCGGCAGCCGCATGCCCTATGCGCTGGGCAGTCTGCGCGCGGCGCGCTTTCTCTCCGACCGGTCGCACGGCCTCTTCGACATGCAGGACGTACTCGGCCTGCGCTGACCACCGGCCGAAGCGCATCCGCGAGCACTAGGAGTGAAGACCGCGTCGCTTGCCAGAAAGCTTGCCGGGGCACTTGGCGGTGCCGGCGAGCGTGAACTGGACCTGTTGATGTCGACGCTGGCCAGCCGTGCCCCCGAACTCGCGGCGCCGCTGACGCACGTGCTGGAAGCGGCCAACCGCCTGCTCGAACAGTATGTCAGCGAGCGCAGCGCGCACAGCGCGCTGTCGGGTGACGCCTTTTCCGATTGGCATCTGCAGGACGGGCGGATCGTCGCCGGCCGGCGCTGGAAGACGCTCCTCGGCTATGCCAAGGATGAACTGCCCGACAGCATCGTCGCTTGGCGTGCGCAGGCCCACCCTGGTGACCTGAAGGCCTTCGACACGGCGCTTGCCGCTCACGCACTCGGCAGGTGCGGTTTCTTCCGGACGACGTGCCGTCTGCGCACCCGGACCGGCGGCTGGCAGTGGCTGCTGCTCAAAGGGCGAATAGTCGCCCGCAACGAACGCGCCGAGCCGCTGCGCATGCTGCTGCTGCAACGCGACATCAGCGACTTCAAGCAGGCCGAAGAAGCCGCCGTAGTCGCCAAGGAGGCTGCCGAAGCGGCCAACCGGGCCCGCGGCACTTTCCTGGCGAACATGAGTCACGAGATTCGCACGCCAATGAACGGGATCATCGGCATGACCGATCTGGCGCTCGATACGCGGCTTGACGCCGAGCAGCGCCACTATCTGAAGACGGTCAAATCCTCGGCGGAGTCCTTGCTCGCGATCGTGAACGACATTCTCGACTTCTCCAAGATCGAGGCCGGCAAGCTGCGCTTCGAGGAAGTGCCATTCTCCTTGTCGAACCTGGTCTATGACGTCGCGCGCGCGCAGGCGCTGATGGCGCACGCCAAGGGACTGGAGCTCATCGTCGCGGTGGCGGACGCGGTACCCGGGAGATTGATCGGCGATCCCGCGCGGCTGCGGCAGGTGCTCGCCAATCTGATCGGCAATGCCATCAAGTTCACCGAACGTGGCGAGATCGCCGTGGCCGTCGAGGTCGAGGAAAGCGCCGGCGGGTCAGTCATCCTGCGCTTCAGCGTTCGCGATACCGGCATCGGCATACCGCTTGACCGGCAGGCCGCCATTTTTGAAGCGTTTTCCCAGGGCGACGATTCGACGACGCGACGTTTCGGTGGCACCGGACTGGGCCTGACGATCTGCCGCCATCTGGTGCAAATGATGGGCGGCCGACTAGTAGTTCGTTTCAACAATAAACATGAAGATTCGGCGATACTGAGATGATTTCAAGACGTTTGTGCGTGAGGTGTGGTCATGTCGGGAAAGACGAGTCGGGCGGCACTGGCCTTGACGGCGGCGGAAGAGGAGATGCTCGGGGATCTGGCCCGGTCGAGAACGGCGCCGGTACGTGAAGCCGAGAGGGCGAAGATTCTCCTGGCGTACGTGGAGAACCGGTCGATTACTGAAGTCATGCGCCGAGTGGGAGTCGGACGTACGACGGTGTACAAGTGTATCGACAAAGCCCTGGCCGATGGTGTGGCGGCTGGGCTGAAGGATGCCTATCATCGCCCGCATGAGCCTGAGATTGGCGAGGAGGCCAAGGCCTGGGTCGTCAGTTTGGCGTGTACCAAACCGAAAGATCATGGACGGGCAGCGGAAGTGTGGTCGATTTCGGCGTTGGCGGAATTTGTCTCGAGCCATGCCGAGGAGGCCGGCCATCCGCGTTTGGCGCAAGCGGGCAAGAGTACCGTCTGGCGGATTCTCAACGAGCGGCAGATCAAGCCGCACAAGATCCGCTATTACCTGGAGCGGCGTGACCCGGATTTCGACCGGAAGATGCAAGAGGTTCTGATGGTTTATCAGGATGTGGCTTTGTACCGGGAGGGGGCTGTTCATGATGCGCGTCCCAATCCGATCTACACCGTGAGCGTCGACGAGAAGCCAGGTGTTCAGGCGCTGGGTCTGACGGCGCCGGACTTGCCCCCGGTGCCTGACAAGGCGGCCACCCTCGGGCGCGATTACGAGTACGTTCGCCATGGCACCGTCTCGATTCTGGCTGGCATCGATCTGCACTCCGGTCATATCTTCGAGCGAGTCGAGGATCGGCACCGTAGCGCTGAATTCATTGAGTTGCTCAAGGACATCGACGCCCACTATCCTCCAGAGGCGCTTGTTCGTCTCGTCCTCGACAATCATTCGGCACACATCTCGAAGGAAACCCGGGCGTTCCTTGCGACGCGTCCTGGGCGCTTCGAGTATGTCCACACCCCCAAACACGGCTCGTGGCTCAACCTCATCGAGTGCGCCTTCTCGAAGATGGCTCGCACCTTCTTGCGACATATCCGCGTCAGTTCTCTAGACGAACTCAAGACACGCATCCGCCAAGGGGTCGACGAGATGAACGCGGCCCCAGTCGTCTTTCGTTGGAAGAAGTTCGATCTCGCCATAGCCTAATATGTATATGTTTTAACGGAACGAACTACTAGGGGTCGAGAGTGTCGAGGGCCAGAGTTCGTGTTTCCACTTTACCAGCCGTTTTGCGGCCGAGCCGACAGCCGTCGCTGCACCCACTAGCCGGTCGTTCGCCGGTCAGCGCGCTTTGCTGCTCGAACAGCATCCCATCGTCGCGGCGCAACTCGCTGCAACGTTGCAGAAGTATGGGATCGAACCATCGGTGGTCGAGGATCCAGCGCAGGCCGTGAAGATCATCGACCACTCGCGGGCCGGCGGTGCCGCCTTCGACTTCGTGCTGATCGACGCGCTGGTGCCGCCGCCCGGAGGGCTGGCGCTGGCCACATCGTGGCAGGGAGGCGGTTGTCCGGAAAAACTGATCGTTCTGCTGACCACCGAACAGCAGCGCCAGGACCTGGGCCGCCTGCGGGCGCTCGGTGTTGGCACCCATCTCGTCAAGCCGATCGCCGCCGACGATCTGCTGGAAGCCCTGAGACTCGTGTCGGGAACCGCCGACGATGCGACGCCATTTCTCGCGTCGTTCGACTTCCCTGCAGATCCGGTGGACAGTCGCGCGCGCGCCATCGAGGTCCTGCTGGTCGAAGACAATCCGGTCAATCAGGAACTGGCCCGGCGTCTGCTCGAGAAGCGTGCGTACCGGGTGACGCTGGCCAATAATGGTGCCGAAGCGATCGAGCAGTTCGAGCAGAAGCGTTTCGATGTGATTCTGATGGACATGCAGATGCCGGTCATGGGCGGTATCGAAGCGACGGAATCGATTCGGGCGCGCGAAATGAGGCGCAGTTGGGTGATGGCTGACGAGATCCGGCCGGTGCGCATCATTGCCATGACAGCCAACGCCATGGAAGGGGATCGAGACCGCTGCCTGCAGGCGGGAATGAACGATTACCTGGCCAAGCCGATCAGGCCGCAGGACCTGTATGCGGCAATGGATCGCTGCCTGGCGCCAGCAGACAGCGCTGACCTGGGAGCGCCGCCTCCGAGCGGCATCACGCTCACAGCCACCTCGCTCGATCTGGCAGCGGCAGCGCGTGACCTCGGCGACCGTGATCTGTTGCTGACCATGGCCCAGATGCTGCTCGATGAGTGGAATCACCACCTGACCCAGATCAGATCGAGCCTCAACGGCCGGCAGGGTGCACAGCTTTCGCTGGCCGCCCATACGCTGAAGAGCCTGCTGGCCATTTTTCACGCCGAGAAGGCGCGCGGCATGGCGGTCGAACTCGAAAGCGCCGCCAAGGAGTCCGCGCATACGGTTGACTGGACACGCTGCACCCGGATTGTCGACTCGCTGACCACGGAAATGGATCGCCTGAAGCCCGAGATCGAGCGCTTTGCGCGCCGGCAACAAGGGGTCTGGAACGCCTGGTAGCGGCTGGCGATGACGCCATCGACCTCTTCCCGAAGTCGATGCGCAGCGTGGAATTGCCCAAAAGCGGGGTGCGCTCCGGTATAATCCTGCGGCTTGCGAGTATCCGAGCGGGAGGGCCGTACGCCCGTCCCGCTTTTGCGTATCTGAAGCCCGGACCGGCAACGCATTCATCAGCAGTACCAACAGGAGTCTTGCGTGTCCTTGTTACCCACTCTCCCGCCTGCGATCCTCGCCCTCGCCGATGGCACGATTTTTCGTGGCCAGGCCATCGGGGCGGCAGGCAGCACGAGCGGCGAGGTCGTTTTCAATACGGCGATGACCGGCTACCAGGAGATACTTACCGACCCCTCCTACTGCCGCCAGATCGTCACCCTCACCTATCCCCACATCGGCAACGTCGGTTGCAACGCCGATGACTTCGAGTCGCGGGGCAACCATGCCGCCGGACTCGTCATTCGTGATCTGCCGATTCGCGCCGAGAGCTGGCGCTTGCAGGAAACGTTGGGAGGCTATCTGCAGAAGCACGGCATTGTCGCGATCGCCGGCATCGATACACGCAAGCTCACCCGCATCCTGCGTGAAAAAGGCGCGCAGGCGGGTTGTCTCATGGCCGGCGAAGTCGATGAAACGCGGGCTGTCGCCGAGGCTCGCGCCTTCCCCGGTCTTGCCGGGATGGATCTGGCCAAGGTCGTCAGCACCGCCACACCCTACGAGTGGTCCGCCGGCAAGTGGAGCCTCACCGGCTATCGCCCGGTGCCTGTGGCGCAATGGCACGTCGTCGCCTACGACTTCGGCGTCAAGCACAACATCCTGCGCATGCTTGCCGCCCGCGGCTGCAGGCTGACGGTCGTACCGGCACAGACCTCGGCAGCCGAGGTGCTCGACCGGCGGCCTGATGGCGTCTTCCTGTCCAACGGCCCCGGCGACCCCGAACCCTGCGACTACGCCATCACGGCGATCCGGGAACTGCTCGCCGCCGGCCTCCCCACCTTCGGCATCTGCCTCGGCCATCAACTCCTGGCCCTGGCTTCCAGTGCCCGGACACTGAAGATGAAATTCGGACACCACGGAGCCAACCACCCGGTCAAGGACCTGCGGACCGGCCAGGTGCTGATCACCAGCCAGAATCACGGCTTTGCCGTGGATAGTGATAGTCTGCCCGGCAACCTGCTGGCGACGCATGCCTCGCTGTTCGACGGCTCCCTGCAAGGCATTGCGCGCAGCGACTTGCCGGCCTTTTCGTTCCAGGGCCACCCGGAAGCCAGCCCCGGACCGCACGACATCGCCTACCTGTTCGATCGGTTTGTGACGATGATGCACGATACGAAGGCGCAACATGCCTAAGCGCACAGACATCAAGAGCATTCTCATCATCGGTGCCGGCCCGATCGTCATCGGCCAGGCCTGCGAGTTCGACTACTCCGGTGCGCAGGCCTGCAAGGCGCTGCTGGAGGAAGGCTACCGGGTGATCCTGGTGAACTCCAACCCGGCGACGATCATGACCGATCCGGAAATGGCCGACGTAACGTACATCGAACCGATTACCTGGAAAGTCGTCGAGAAGATCATCGCCCGCGAACGTCCTGACGCACTGCTGCCGACCATGGGTGGACAGACGGCACTCAACTGCGCCCTCGATCTGGCCCGCCACGGAGTGCTGGAAAAATTCGGCGTCGAGATGATTGGCGCCACCCGACAGGCCATCGACAAGGCCGAAGACCGCGAGAAGTTCAAGACGGCGATGACCGGCATCGGTCTGGCGTCGGCGCGCTCGGCCGCCGCGCACTCGATGGAGGAAGCCCTGCAGGTGCAGGCGATGATTGGCTATCCGGCGATCATTCGTCCCTCCTTCACGATGGGCGGTTCGGGTGGCGGCATTGCCTACAACCAGGAAGAGTTTGTCGACATCTGCAAGCGCGGCCTCGAGGCCAGTCCAACCCGTGAACTGCTCATCGAGGAGTCGTTGATCGGCTGGAAGGAGTTCGAGATGGAGGTGGTGCGCGACAGGAACGACAACTGCATCATCGTCTGCTCAATCGAGAACCTCGACCCGATGGGCGTCCATACCGGCGATTCGATTACCGTCGCGCCGGCCCAGACGCTGACTGACAAGGAATACCAGATCATGCGCGACGCCTCGGTAGCGGTGTTGCGTGAGATCGGCGTCGACACCGGGGGTTCGAACGTGCAGTTTGCGATCTGCCCAAGCGACGGGCGCATGATCGTCATCGAGATGAATCCGCGCGTCTCGCGCTCATCGGCGCTGGCCTCGAAGGCAACCGGTTTCCCGATTGCCAAGGTGGCCGCCAAACTGGCGGTCGGCTATACGCTGGACGAACTCGCCAACGATATTACCGGCGGCAAGACGCCGGCCTCGTTCGAGCCGTCGATCGACTACGTGGTCACCAAGGTGCCCCGGTTTGCCTTCGAGAAATTCCCGGAGGCCGACTCGCGCCTGACGACGCAGATGAAATCCGTCGGCGAAGTCATGGCCATCGGGCGTACGTTTCAGGAATCGCTGCAAAAGGCGCTGCGCGGCCTGGAAGTGGGCGTCGATGGCTTCGACGAACGCAGTGTCGACCGCGAGGAAATCGAGATGGCGCTCAGCGAAGCGCGCCCGGAACGACTCTGGTACATCGCCGACGCCTTCCGCATTGGTATGCACCTCGACGAGATCCAGCGACTGACGGCGATCGACCCGTGGTTCCTGGCTCAAATCGAAGACCTCTACACGAAAGCCGAACGAATCCGTAGCCGGCCGCTCGCTTCCCTGTCGCGCGACGAAATCTGGCACCTGAAGCGTGCCGGCTTCTCCGACAAGCGCCTGGCGACGCTGCTGCGGACAACGCAGACGGCGGTGCGCGAACGCCGTCACGAGCTGGGAGTGCGTCCGGTCTACAAGCGCGTCGACACCTGTGCCGCCGAGTTTGCGACGGACACCGCGTACATGTACTCGACCTACGAGGAAGAGTGCGAAGCGAACCCGAGCAACCGCCAGAAGATCATGGTCCTCGGTGGCGGCCCGAACCGGATTGGCCAGGGAATCGAATTCGACTACTGCTGCGTGCATGCGGCGCTGGCGATGCGCGAAGACGGCTACGAGACGATCATGGTCAACTGCAATCCCGAGACCGTGTCGACCGATTACGACACCTCGGATCGCCTCTACTTCGAGCCGCTGACGCTCGAGGATGTGCTGGAAATCGTCGCCGTCGAAAAACCTGTGGGTGTGATCGTCCAGTATGGCGGCCAGACGCCGCTCAAACTCGCGCGCGACCTCGAAGCCAACGGCGTACCGATCATCGGCACCAGCCCGGACAGGATCGACGCTGCCGAGGACCGCGAGCGCTTCCAGAAGCTCCTGCAGCAACTGGGCCTCAGGCAGCCGGCCAACCGCACCGCACGCACCGAACCGGAAGCCTTGCGGCTGGCCGCCGAAATCGGCTACCCGCTGGTCGTTCGCCCGTCGTACGTACTCGGCGGTCGTGCCATGGAGATCGTCCATGACCCGCGTGACCTCGAACGCTACATGCGCGAAGCGGTCAAGGTATCCAACGATTCCCCGGTCCTGCTCGACCGTTTTCTGAACGACGCCATCGAAGTGGACGTGGATGCCCTGTCGGATGGCGAGGAAGTGCTCATCGGCGGAGTCATGGAGCACATCGAACAGGCCGGCGTTCACTCCGGTGATTCGGCCTGTTCGCTGCCTCCCTATTCGCTGTCGGCCGAGTTGCAGGACGAACTGCGCCGGCAAACGCGACTGATGGCCAGGGGACTGAAGGTCTGTGGTCTGATGAACGTGCAGTTCGCGATCCAGAGCGGCGTCGTTTTCGTTCTCGAGGTGAATCCCCGTGCTTCGCGGACGGTACCCTTTGTCTCCAAGGCAACCGGGTTGCAACTGGCAAAGATTGCGGCCCGCTGCATGGTCGGCAAGTCGCTGGCCAGCCAGGGCCTTTCCAGGGAAGTCATTCCGCACTATTTTTCGGTCAAGGAAGCGGTCTTCCCGTTCGTCAAGTTTCGCGGCGTCGATACGATCCTGGGCCCCGAAATGAAGTCAACCGGCGAGGTCATGGGCATCGGACTGAGCTTTTCCGAAGCCTTCGTCAAGAGCCAGATGGCAGCCAGCGTGCGCTTGCCGACTGCCGGACAGGTGTTCATCAGCGTCAAGGAATCCGACAAGCCGAAGGCGGTGGCTATTGCCAGGGATCTGCGAGCGAGCGGCTTCACTATTCTGGCAACACGTGGCACGGCCGCGGCGATCGCCGCCGCGGGCATTACCGTCACGGCGGTGAACAAAGTGACCGAAGGCCGCCCGCACGTGGTCGACATGATCAAGAACCACGAGATTGTCCTGATCATCAACACCGTGGACGAGAAGCGCAAGGCAATCAGCGATTCGCGCTCGATCCGGACATCCGGTCTGGCGGCACGTGTGACGATCTACACGACGATCTGGGGTGCCGAAGCCGCCACAGCCGGGATCAGGAATCGCGGCGAGCTGGTCGTTTACCCGCTACAGGACTTGCACGCACAACTGAGCTGATTAACCTCCCCGACGCGCATCGGCGGCCCTTTCCGGGGTTTCGATGGCGTGCCGCTGGCCGCGAATGATATGAGCAAGATACCCCTTACCGTCCATGGCGCGGAAAAACTCCGAGCCGAACTGCATCATCTGAAGACTGTCGAGCGCCCGCGCGCGATCGCGGCGATTGCCGAGGCACGCTCCCATGGCGACCTCTCCGAAAACGCCGAGTACGATGCGGCCAAGGAAAGGCAGGGCTTTGTCGAGGGACGCATCAAGGAGGTCGAGAGCAAGCTGGCCAATGCCCAGATCATCGACCCGAAACTGCTCGACGCCGATGGCCGTTGCGTTTTCGGAGCGACACTCGAACTCGAGGATCAGGAATCCGGCTCTCGCGTGAGTTACCAGATCGTCGGCGAAGATGAGGCCGACATCAAGGCGGGCAAGATTTCGATCAATTCGCCAATCGCGCGGGCGCTGATCGGCAAATTTGCCGGCGATATCGCCGAGGTCCAGGCGCCCGGCGGTGTTCGCGAATACGAAGTCCTCAACGTGCGCTACGAGTAGGCCTCGCGATGCGACGCCTTACCGACGCCCTGTACGACGTAGTGCTGACGCTGTGGGTCGGGGGCTTGTGGACGATCGGCTACCTGGTGGCGCCGACGCTGTTCGCCGCGCTGAGCGCCGACCGCCAGTTGGCGGGCGGGCTCGCCGGCAAGCTGTTCGAATTGATCGGCTGGCTTGGGCTGGGCTGCGCGGCGTACCTGTTGCTCTACATGCTCCTGCGCGCAGGTATGGCCGCCCTGCGCCGCTGGACGTTCTGGCTGGTGGTGTTGATGCTGGTGCTCGGCGCAGTCAGCCTCTTCGGCGTCCAGCCGCTGCTCGCCCAACTGAAGGCAGACGCGCTACCACGGGAAGTCATGGAAAGTGTATTGCGTAATCGCTTCGCGACATGGCACGGCGTGTCGAGCATCCTCTACCTCGTTCAGAGCGTGCTCGGATTGCTGCTCGTGCTCAGTTCCCGGCGAGGCAGCAAGTAGGCAAGCACGCCCTGGTCAGCCCGGGGAAGCGGCTGCGCGATCCTTCAGCGTTCCACAGACCCCTGGAAACTACGCTTGCTGAGGCGCGGCGCGGCGCGTGCGGCATGGCGTCGGACAGTGCGCACCTGTTCAGCGGGCTGCGGGCGCCAGAGCACGAGCAGTTTACCGATATGCTGTACGGGCGCCGCCTGCAGGCGCTCACACAGCATGTTGAGAAACGCTTCGCGCACTTGCCGGTCAGCGTTATGGACGCGCACCTTGATCAGCTCGTGACTGATCAGACTGGCGTTGATCTCCCTGACGACCGATTCGGAGAGGCCCTTGTCGCTGATCGCCACAACCGGATGCAGCGAATGCGCGCGCGCGCGCAAACTGCGGCGCTCGGTGGAACTGAGAGTGAGCATGCTGGGCACCTTTTTCTTGAGGAACGCATTCTAGCGGGTTTCGGCCAATGAATCGAAGCGCATCGAGCAACAGGTGGTTGCGCGAACATGTCAGCGACGCCTACGTACAGCGCGCCCGCGCAGAAGGCTACCGCTCGCGTGCCGCGTACAAGCTGATGGCAATCGACGACACGGATCATCTGCTGCGCTCGGGCGATGTGATCGTTGACCTCGGCGCCAGCCCGGGCGGCTGGTCGCAGGTGGCGGCCAGGCGGCTGCAGGGCGGAGGTCGTGTCATCGCGGTGGACCTGCTGGAGATGGAGCCCCTGCGAGACGTCACCTTTCTACAAGGCGACTTCCGCGAACCGGACGTCATCGGTCGCTTGGAAACCATACTCGCCGGCAAGAAGGTGGGGCTTGTGCTTTCCGATATGTCGCCCAATATCTCGGGTATCGCGGTTTGCGATCAGGCCCGGGGCATGCATCTGGCGGAACTCGGTCTGGAGTTTGCTTGCAAGTGGCTGAAACCAGAAGGGGCTTTTCTGGTCAAAGTCTTCCAGGGGCATGGTTTCGACGATTTTCTCGCGGCGATGCGAAAAGCGTTCAAGAGCGTTGCCTCACGCAAGCCGGATGCGTCGCGTGACCGCAGTCCGGAAATTTACTTGCTGGGCAAGACACTGAAGACCTGATCCGCGTGCCGAGATCATGATTGCTTCAGCGCACCTGAATCGGTTTAGAATGCTGTTTTCGTGGTAGATGGTCAAGCTTCCGGAGACGTCCCGACGCCGGCTACGCAGAAGAGGTGAAGCATTGAATAACATGTTCAAGAATCTGGCAATATGGCTGGTAATCGGCCTCGTGCTGATGACGGTTTTCAACCAGTTCAATACGCGCCAGGTAGCCCAGTCGTCAATGGAGTACTCGCAGTTCATTGAGGAGGTGGGCAAGGGAACAATCGCCAAAGTGGTGATCGAGGGCCGCGTGCTGAAAGCAACGACCACCGACGGCCGCAAGCTCACCAGCTACGCGCCGCCGGATCTGTGGATGGTCTCTGATCTGCTGAAGCACGGCGTCAAGATCGAAGCCAAGCCCGAAGAAGAGCAGTCGTTCCTGATGAGCATCTTCGTCAGCTGGTTCCCGATGCTGCTGCTGATCGGCGTCTGGGTCTTCTTCATGCGCCAGATGCAGGGCGGCGGCCGCGGTGGCGCCTTCTCGTTCGGCAAGAGCAAAGCGCGTTTGCTCGACGAATCGACAAACACCATCACCTTTGCCGACGTTGCGGGCTGCGACGAGGCGAAGGAAGAAGTGTCCGAACTCGTCGATTTTCTGCGCGATCCCTCGAAATTCCAGAAGCTCGGTGGCCGGATCCCGAAAGGCGTGCTACTCGTCGGCAACCCGGGTACCGGCAAGACGCTGCTCGCCAAGGCAATCGCCGGCGAGGCCAAGGTGCCTTTCTTTTCCATCTCCGGTTCGGATTTCGTGGAAATGTTCGTCGGTGTGGGCGCGGCCCGTGTTCGCGACATGTTCGAGAACGCGAAGAAACACGCTCCGTGCATCATCTTCATTGACGAACTCGATGCGGTGGGCCGCCAGCGTGGGGCTGGTCTTGGCGGCGGAAACGACGAGCGTGAGCAGACACTGAACCAGATGCTGGTTGAGATGGATGGCTTCGAAGGCAGTGTCGGAGTCATCGTGATCGCCGCCACCAACCGTCCCGACGTCCTCGATCCGGCGCTGATGCGTCCGGGGCGCTTCGACCGCCAGGTCGTCGTGCCACTCCCAGACATCCGCGGTCGCGAGCAGATTCTCGTCGTCCACATGCGCAAGGTGCCGCTGTCGCCCGACGTCAAGGCTGACATCATCGCTCGCGGTACGCCCGGTTTTTCCGGCGCCGACCTTGCGAATCTGGTCAATGAGGCCGCTCTCTTTGCCGCACGCGGCAACAAGCGCCTGGTTGACATGGAGGACTTCGAGAAGGCCAAAGACAAGATCATGATGGGTGCCGAGCGACGCAGCATGGTCATGAACGAAGACGAGCGACGCAACACGGCCTACCACGAATCCGGTCATGCGGTGGTCGCCAAACTGATGCCGAAATCCGATCCGGTTCACAAGGTGACGATCATCCCACGCGGGCGGGCACTAGGCCTGACCATGCAGTTGCCGGAAGAGGATCGTTACGCGTACGACCGGGTGTACCTGATGAGCCGGATAGCCGTTCTTTTTGGTGGTCGTATCGCGGAAGAACTGTTCATGAACCAGATGACCACCGGGGCGTCGAACGACTTCGAGCGGGCAACGCAAATGGCCCGCGACATGGTCACTCGCTATGGCATGTCCGATGCACTGGGTCCGATGGTCTACGGCGAGAATGAAGGCGAGGTCTTTCTTGGTCGTTCGGTGACCACACACAAGAACATGTCCGAAGCGACCATGGAGAAGGTCGACGCGGAGATTCGCCGAATCATCGACGAGCAGTATGCGCTGGCACGCAGGCTCCTCGAAGAGAACCGTAGCCGGGTCGAGGCCATGGCTACGGCGTTGCTCGAGCTCGAAACCATAGACAGCGATCAGATTGACGACATCATGGCCGGCAAGCCGCCGCGGCCACCGAAGCAACCGCAGAGCAGGTCCTCGAGCAGGCCGGACAACAACGCCCCCGACGCCGCACCGAGCGCCACGGCTCCTGCCTGAAGGAAGCGCACGGCCGCGGCGACAGTGAACGGCCAACAAGACTTGCATGGCGATTCTGCGCTGCGGCGCTTTCGAGCTTCCCTTGACCCGCCCACTGGTCATGGGCATTGTCAATCTGACCCCGGACTCCTTCTCCGGCGACGGTCTGGCAGGCAACCTTGATCGGGCTGTCGGGCAGGCTCGCCAGCAAATTGACGCAGGCGCCGATTTGCTGGACATCGGCGCGGAGTCTTCGCGCCCAGGTGCCGCCCCGACGTCGCTCGAAGAGGAGCGACGACGCCTGATGCCGGTCCTGGAGGCTCTTGGCGATTGCGGGATCCCGATTTCGGTTGACACCTACAAACCTGAAGTCATGCGCGAAGCATTGGCGCACGGCGCCTCCATGATCAACGACATCTACGCGCTGCGCATGCCTGGCGCGCTCGATGCGGTCGCCCGCAGCGACTGCGCGATCTGCCTGATGCACATGCAAGGCGACCCGCTTGGCATGCAGGACGGACCGGCATATACCAGCGTCGTGAGCACGGTGCGAGCCTTCCTGGAATCCCGTGTGGCGGTCGCTGGAGCAGCAGGAATCGCCAAAGATCGTCTGATACTCGACCCCGGTTTCGGTTTTGGCAAGACGCTGGAACATAATCTGGAACTCCTGCGCCACTTCGCTCAGTTGTCGATTGCCGGCCTGCCTCTGCTGGCAGGCATCTCTCGCAAGTCGATGCTTGGCGCCATCACCTCGCGTCCGGTCGACCGTCGACTCGCGGCCAGTGTCGCCGCCGCCGTGCTGGCCGTGCAGCGGGGTGCAAACATCGTACGCGTTCACGACGTCGAGGAGACGCGCGATGCTCTGGCGGTGCGGGCCGCCCTGGACCCCGATTGACGACACGTGCGTTTGTTCTCAACCCCATGCCCGGCGTTTGCGTAGAATAACGAGCATCAGGCAGACGGCCATTGCTCTGCGACTCAGGGGAGAGAAAGATCGTGACGAGAAAGTATTTTGGTACGGATGGCGTGCGCGGGCGTGTCGGGGAAATCCCGATTACGCCGGATTTCGTTATGCGTCTCGGCCATGCGACGGGGCGGGTGCTCGCCGCCCGCGAAAGCGGGCGCCATCACGCCAAGGGAAGTGAGCGTCCGGCGGTCCTGATCGGCAAGGACACCCGGATTTCAGGCTACATGCTCGAAGCTGCCCTCGAGGCGGGATTCTCGGCAGCCGGCGTCGATGTCTGTCTGGTCGGACCCATGCCAACGCCGGCAATCGCCTATCTGACCCGTGCCCTGCGCTTGCAGGCGGGCATCGTCATCTCCGCGTCACACAACCCATACTACGATAACGGGATAAAGTTCTTCTCGGCGCGCGGCACCAAACTGCCGGACGAACTCGAATCCGAGATAGAGGCGGCACTGGACGAACCGTTGAGCTGCGTTCCTTCGGCCGGTCTCGGACGCGCGCGACGGATCGACGACGCCGACGGTCGCTACATCGAGTTCTGCAAGGGCACCTTTCCGTTCGAGCATGACTTGCGGGGGTTGAAGATCGTCGTCGACTGTGCCAATGGCGCGGCTTACCACATCGCACCGCATGTCTTTCATGAACTGGGCGCCGAAGTGACCACCATCGGCGCCGATCCCAACGGCCTGAACATCAACCAGGAGGTCGGCGCGACGGCACCGGCGGCGCTGCGCGAAGCCGTCCTCGCCCAGGGTGCGGACATCGGCATCGCGCTTGACGGCGACGCCGACCGCGTGATGATGGTCGACGCGGCAGGCAATCTCTACGACGGCGACCAACTGCTGTTTGCCGTCATCCGCAGCCGTCTTCGCCAGGGCACGGTCGCCGGTGTCGTCGGCACATTGATGACCAACCTTGCCCTCGAACATGCGCTGGCAGCGTTCAAGGTGCCCTTTGTCCGCACCGCCGTCGGCGACCGCTACGTGATGGACATGCTGCAGCAGAAGGGCTGGCTGTATGGCGGAGAGAACTCCGGTCACATTCTCTGCCTCGACAGGCACACCACCGGTGATGGCATCGTCTCTGCCCTGCAGGTGCTGTCGGCTCTGCGCGAAGAGGGCGGCGACCTGCAGCGACTGCTTGGCGATTTGAAGCTCTACCCGCAAAAGTTGATCAACGTGGCCCTGAGCAAGGGTTTCCCCTGGCAAGAGCACCCCTTGATCAGCTCAGTGCAGCGCGAAGTCGAAAGCGACCTGAATGGCTGCGGTCGAGTCCTCTTGCGTGCCTCGGGAACGGAACCGCTGCTGCGCGTAATGGTCGAGGGCCAGGACGCCAGCGTGGTCTTGAGAGCCGCCGAGAGGCTGGCGGCGGCTGTGCGTGAAGCGGTATCATCGTAGTAACGATCGGCCGAGTCCCGGTTGGCCGCAGCGGCGACGCGGCCAACACGCCAGCCGACAACTGCCCTGAGACCGTCACTCGTCGCCATCCACCTCGCTCACACCGTACTCACGATCGAGGTGGTTCATGTAGCGTGCATACCACCAGATGATCAGCACATAGATCAGCGGTGCCCCCTGGGCGCCCATGTAGAAACCCAGGGGAAAGCCGAGGACGGTAAAGGCGCCAAGATCGCGGGCAAAGTAGCTGACGACAAAGGTGACGACGAACCAGATCGTCAAGAGGGCCGCCGTCAGCTTCAGGTTGCGCAGCCAGTAATCACGATGCTTTTGCGCGAGTCGCATTCAGCCAGCCTGCATCACCGAAAGGTGCTTACCCTGCGCGCAACATCCAACGTCGTCCTGACGGATGTGCTCCACCATTCCATGGACGCCAAAGCTGGCCTTGCCGCGTCTCTTGGCGCCCTGGACTCGCCTCTGCTTCATGGCAACATCCCTCATGGGCGTTCGAACTCTGGGTAACGCACACTTTCAACAAAGTCCTGTGTTTCCTTGCTGGGTGGCTTGCCGCACAGGCTGACGACAATGATGGTCACAAAGCCGGCAGCGACACCCCACACACCGGCAGAGGTCGACTGGATGCCGAGCCAGGGCTCCATGCCGATTCCGTTAATTCCCAGCCACGGGATGGTATCGAACTGGACGCGCACCATATAGTAGATGGTGACCAGAAGGCCGATCACCATGCCGCTGACCGCCCCCGTCGGATTGGCTCTTTTCCAGAAGATGCCCAGTATGAGTGCCGGGAAGAACGCCGAACCCGCCAGAGAGAAGGCCCAGGCGACCATGAACAGAATGGTCGCCGGCTTCTGCGACGCGACGGTCGCCGCCAGCACGGCAACTACCAGAAGGAGCGACTTCGAGACCACCAACCGCCATTGTGTTGTCGCGTTCGGGCGGAATACCTTGTAGTAGACGTCGTGCGACAATGCGCTGGCAATCGTCAGCAAAAGCCCATCGGCGGTGGACAGGGCGGCGGCAAGAGCGCCCGCCGCAACCAACCCCGAAATCACGTACGGCAAACCCGCGATTTCGGGTGTCGCCAGGAGAATCACATCCGGGTTGAGCGACAGTTCAGCGAGCTGGAGAATGCCGTCGCCGTTGACGTCCTCGATCGACACCAGCCCGATCTTGCCCCATGCATTCACCCAGACGGGCAACTGCGCCATCGAGGAGCCGACAAGGGTCGAGTAGATCTCGTACTTGGCAAAGACCGCGTACGCCGGTGCGGTGAGATAGAGCACCAGAATGAAAAGCAACGACCAGAAAACCGAGTTGCGTGCCTCGCGCACGCTGGGAGTCGTGTAGTAGCGCATCAGAACGTGCGGCAGCGCGGCGGTACCGACCATCAGACAGAAGACCAGGGTAAGGAAATTGAGGCGTGCAGTATCGTTCACCGCGCCCCCCTCTCCCGGGTAAGCGGTGACATGGTGCTCGGGTTCTGCCCCGCGCTGTGCCGCCTGTCGCATCAGGCTCTCCCAGTAATCCCGGGCGGCTTCGCTGGTCGTGGGCAACTCCCGGCGCTGGCGCTCGATGGCCACCACCTCACGCATCTGAGCGTTATCCGTCTTCAGTTCGTTGATTCGCTCGGATAGACGTTGTCGTTCTTCTTCGAGCGACGCCGGCAACGTCAGGATCCGCTCATGGTAGCCATCGGCGCGTTCGCGAAAAAGGCGGCGCGCTTCGACTTCGGCAGGCTCATCGAAGAGTTTTTCCTCAAGAGACTGGACCTTCTGCAGGACCATGCCGTAGGTCAGTTGTGGCACCGGAACGCCGGTGACCTGGTACGACAGAATGGTGACCGGCACGAGGTAGGCAACGATCAGGATCGTGTACTGGGCGACCTGTGTCCAGGTGACGGCCCGCATGCCGCCAAGGAATGAGCACACCAGTATGCCGGCCAGGCCAACGAAAACACCGATCTCGAACTGCAGGCCGACAAAGCGGCTGGTGATCAGGCCAACGCCATAGATCTGCGCCACCACGTAGACGAAGGATGCCAGGACTGTCGCAAAGACTCCGACCAGACGCGCCCGGTTCCCGCCATAGCGGGCAGCAAGAAAGTCCGGGATGGTGTATTGCCCAAAGCGACGCAGATAGGGGGCCAGTAACAGGGCCACCAGGACATAGCCGCCGGTCCAGCCCATCACGTAGGCGAGCCCCTGATAGCCCGACAAATATAGCGTCCCGGCGAGCCCCATGAACGACGCAGAACTCATCCAGTCGGCGCCGGTAGCCATGCCATTGAAGACGGCCGGGACGCGCCGACCGGCAACGTAGTATTCGGAAACGCTCGCCGTCCGCGCCAGTACGCCAATCGTGGCGTACAGGAATATGGTCAGGAAAAGAAAGGAATAGCCGATCCAGCGCGGCGGCATCCCGTAGCGTTCAAGTACGGCCAGCGCGACGATGACGACAAAGAAGCCAGCGGTGTAGGAACCGTAATAGCGACGCAGCGGGACGGTGTAGTCGGCCATCGCTCGTCGCAGGTCTAGCCGCTCTGGTGCAGATGACGACGTGCCTTCTCAAGGTCGAGAAGACTGCTTGGGCTATCGAAACCCTTGCGCGCCGCCCGGGCAATCGTGATTTGCAACAGCTTGGCCGTCGCGTAGGCGTCCGATACCACGTCGTGGCGCTTGATGCTCTCGATGTCGAAATGGGCGAGCCAGCCGTCGAGACCTCCCTGACTGTCATCGCCGACATCACGAAAGAGATCGGACATCACCCAGGCCAGATCGATCCACGGCTGCCGCAACGCGACGCCGAGGCATTCGCCCATCGCGCGATCGACCTGCTGCGCAGCGAACGAAGCGTGGAAAGAAATCAGTGGCGCCTTGCCGGCGAAGCGCAGGAATGCGAGCATCGCATCGACCGCAGCAATGCGAGCGGTTTCGATTTGCGGCCGACCGTCAGATGCAGCCTCGCCGTCCGCCGACTCGTTCGCCAGACACGCCTGAAAGACATCCTTGAAGTCGATCAGACCATCAACGACCGCCAGCGCGCCAAGCGACACCAGGCGATCGGCGTCCCCCCCGATCACGGTCGTTTCGACATCCACCACCACGTAGCGAGTTCGGTAGTGGGAACGCCGCAGGTCGGCAGCAGGCAACTCATGCCAGGCATCGATCGACTGCTGCTGGCTCGTGGTCAAGCCAGGCTTGCGTCCTTCCTGAGCGGTGAAAAGTCGCGAGTACCAGGCCATGATCACAGCTGATAATCGAGTTTCAGGCGCGCCTGCAGTTTGCGCGCCTGCCGGAAGGCTTCCTTGAGAATGCGCCGCTCGATCTCGTTCAGTTCATCCGGCCTGATGAGATTGTCGCCCGCCCGTCCATGCTCCTGCTCAAAGTGCTGGTGCCGCAAGCGCAGGAGTTGCAGGAAGTTGAAACCTTCGATGCTCGCCGCAAGATCATCCCTGGCAATGTTCATCAAGGCGCCCGCCCTCTTGAGGCGACTGACCGTATTGGTCGCCTCGACCTGACGCGCCAGGGCGAAAACGCGTGCAGCGTCCGTAAACAGGCGGACACCGTACTTCTTGACGTCGATAGTGCCCGGATGCTCAGGATCGGCGCCGGTGACGAAGTCCCGGATCCTGCCGAGAGGCGGTGCCACACCGAGTGCGTTCTGCGCCAGCATGCGCAGGAAGAGCGGATTGCCCTGGGTCTGTCTGAACAGCGACAGCCGCAAGCGGTGTGCCAGGTTGAACCTGCCGTAGAGCGGACGAAAGTCGAAGAAGATTGTCGCGTTCAGGAGCGCCTGCGGTTCCGGGGTGCGCACCCAGCGCGCAAAGCGCTCCTCCCATTCCTCGAGCGTCAGGCAGAGGTCAGGATTGCTGGCCATGATGTTGCCCTTGCACAAGGGGAAGCCGCACTTGTCCAGATCGTCGTTGACGTCGCGGGCAAACTCGAGAAAACGCAATTGCGTCTGCTCGCGATCCATGAGGTCGGTCAGAAGATAGACGATGCCGTTATCCTGATCGGTGGTGAAGGTCTGCTCGTCACGCCCCTCCGATCCAAAGGACAACCACGCCCAATCGATCCCGTAGAGGTCGTGGCGATCGAGATTTAGCTCGATGATCCGACGCGTCACCGTATCGTTCAGCGTGGAGATGAACTGGGTGATCTCCTGGCCGCCGACGCCCTCGGTGAGCATGGTCAGCGACAACTGGCGGACATCCTCGCGGGCGTGCCGCAGCACCTCGATACTCCCGGCCGAATCGATCGAGTGGCGGATTTGCCGGAGGCCGCCACCCTGGAGCTTGAACAGGTCGCGCTCGGAAACCACGCCCTTCAGGCGCCCTCCTTCGTCGACCGCCAGCACATGCCGGACAGCGTGCATGGCCATGGTCAGTGCCGCATCGTGGGCGTTCGCAGCAAGCGGCAGGGTAAGCGGTGCGGGCGACATCACGGAGGCGATCGTTTGCTCAAGAGACACCCCCGGCAGCACGATACGCTTGAGAACATCCGACAGCGTGAAGATGCCGATCGGCTGCTGGGCGGAATCGACGACAACCATCGACCCGAGATGCCGGCTCGCCATCAACTCGACCACCTGGCGAATCGACGTTTCCGGCGCCACCGCCACCGGTTCGCGCTTGACGATCGCGCTGAGCGGCGAATTCATCGTTTTCTGTTCGGTCGCCCGTTGGGCGAACTGAAGCTGCAACTGCTGCTGCGACTGGTCGAGCAGGCCGGCGATGTACTGCGTGCAGAAGAGGTTGAAAACAGTGCTCCGCTGCGTCAGGCTGAAGAACTCGTCGGCCGGCAACTCGTAGCAGAAGACATCCTCGCGCGCCACGTAGGCTGTGGACGAAGGCTGCTGGGCCATCAGCGCACCAATCGAAAAGCACTGGCCCGGACCCAGAGTGACCGCCGAGTGCTCGGCATTGCCGGCGCCGCCACCGGGCTTGGCCCGCACCTTGCCGCGCTGGACGATGTGCAGGGTCCGCGCCACACCCATCTCACTCGCCAGAATCCTCGCCCCCTTCGGATAGTGCGCGAGCTTGACGTGCTCGACGAGGAAGCGCAGCGCCTCCGCTTCCATGCGATCAAAAGGCGGGTAGCCCCTCAGGAAGGTGATCGTTGCAGAGACCAGCATCTCCGTCGCACTGTTACTCATCCCTGCTCCTCGAACGGGGCAAACGAACAGGCCGGCACACGCCGGCCTGGCAGGCGACTCCTGCTCACCCTCTTGGAGTTGTTACGGATTGCCTGGCTCTGCCGTCGAGCGGCAGAGCCAGGCCTGCTGGTCACGTTACCGACAACGAACCGGCCGGGCAGTCGCGCGTTGCAGAACAACGCGGACCACCGCCGGCCACCACATCAGCCGCGCAGTTGTTCGAGAATGGCCGGATTCTCGAGCGTCGACACATCCTGCGCGACGGTTTCCCCCTTGGCCAGAGAACGCAGCAGACGGCGCATGATTTTGCCGGATCGTGTCTTCGGCAGGTTCTCACCGAAGCGCAGATCCTTGGGTTTGGCAATCGGCCCGATCTCACGGCCAACATGATCCTGCAATTCCTTGATCATCTTCTTCGCTGCCTCGCCGGTTGGCCGCGGCCCTTTCAGCACGACAAAGGCACAGATCGCCTCGCCGGTCAGATCATCCGGCCGGCCAACCACCGCCGCTTCCGCGACCATCGGGTGTGAAACCAGTGCGGACTCGATTTCCATCGTTCCCATCCGATGCCCGGAGACGTTGAGCACATCGTCGATACGCCCGGTAATCGTGAAATAGCCCGTATTGACATCGCGTATCGAACCGTCGCCGGCAAGGTACAGCTTGCCATTGAAGTCGTCAGGATAGTAGGACTTCTTGAACCGCTCGGGATCGCCCCAGATGTTGCGAATCATCGCCGGCCACGGCCTCTTGACAACGAGCAGGCCACCCTTGCCCCAGTCGAGCTCGGTGCCGGTTTCATCGACGACGGCAGCCTGGATACCGGGGAAAGGCAGGGTGCAGGAGCCCGGCACCAGCGGTGTGACGCCCGGCAGTGGGGTAATCATGTGGCCGCCGGTTTCGGTCTGCCAGAAGGTATCGACGATTGGGCAACGGCCGCCGCCGACGCTATCGTAGTACCACTGCCAGGCGGCCGGATTGATCGGCTCGCCAACCGTCCCGAGCAGGCGCAGAGACGACAGGTCGTACTGCGTGGGCGCAACCGCCTGATTGGTATCGGCCGCCTTGACCAGCGAGCGGATCGCGGTCGGCGCCGTGTAAAAGATATTGACCTTGTGGTCCTGGATCATCTTCCAGAAACGACCGGCATCGGGATAGGTCGGGATGCCTTCGAAAACGATCTCGGTACCGCCGCAGGCGAGTGGCCCATAGGTGATGTAGGTGTGACCGGTCACCCAGCCGATGTCCGCCGTGCACCAGAAGAGATCGTTGGGCTTCAGGTCGAAGGTCCACTTCATCGTCACGATCGCATGCAGCAGGTAGCCACCGGTCGAGTGCTGCACGCCCTTCGGCTTGCCCGTCGAACCCGAGGTGTAGAGCAGAAAAAGCGGGTGCTCGGCTTCCACCCATTCCGGCTCGCAGACATCGGACTGGCCGGCGATCACGTCGTGCCACCAGATGTCACGGCCGGCGACCATGTTGCAGGCGCCGCCGGTGCGCTGGAGGACGATGACATCCTTGATCGACTCGCAACCACCGAGGGCGATACCTTCGTCGACGGCCGGCTTGAGCGGGATCTTCTTGCCACCCCGGCACTGCTCGTCGGCGGTGATCACCGCGACGGCACCGGCGTCGTTGATCCGGTCGCGCACCGACTGCGCGGAGAAACCACCGAAGACCACCGAGTGAATGGCGCCGATGCGCGCACAGGCCTGCATCGCGACAATTCCCTCGACACCCATCGACATGTAGATGACGACCCGGTCCCCTTTCTTGATACCGCGCGCACGCAGGCCGTTGGCGAACTGGCTGACGCGGGACAGCAATTCCTTGTAGGTGACCCTGGTGACGGCGCCGTCATCGGCTTCGAAGACGATCGCCACCTTGTCGCCGAGACCCGCCTCGATGTTGCGGTCGAGGCAGTTGTAGGAAGCGTTCAGAGTACCGTCGGCAAACCACTTGAAAAACGGGGCATTGGACTCGTCAAGCACCTGGGTGAACGGCTGCTTCCACGACACGTGTTCACGCGCCAGCCGTGCCCAGTAGCCCGTGTAGTCCTTGGCTGCCTCGGCACACAAGGCCTTGTAGGCATCCATGCCGGAAATCGTTGCCTGTTTGACAAACTCGGCGGATGGCTCAATGAAAGTTACGGCCTCGTTCAGTGACATGTTCGATCTCCTGTGCAGTATTTTGTTAGAGGATTCAAGACGTCGAATGCGGCAGACAGCGAAAGTGAGCAAGTGTTGGCGACCTCGCCGCGCGGCGGCTAGACAATACCCCAGAGTGCCGCTCCGTGTCGCGTCAACTGCCGCCGATTAAACGCCGCCAATCTTACACACCACTTACGCCACAGCGCGTGGGCACAAGCGAAAGCCGGCCTTCATTGATGCTAGAATTCAGCGTCCAGGAACCCACGAAGCCGAAGCAAAATGGCATCAATGAAACCCACCGTCGACAAGCTCGAGATGTTCATCTTCTGGAGCCGCTGGCTGCAGGCGCCACTCTATCTCGGCCTGATCATCGCCCAGGGCGCCTACGTGTATCTGTTCATGAGCGAGTTGTGGCACCTCATTCACAACCTGTTTTTCAGTAGCACGCGCATCAGCGAGACGGAGGTCATGCTTGTCGTCCTCGGCCTGATCGACGTGGTAATGATCGCCAACCTGCTGATCATGGTCATCATCGGCGGCTATGAGACCTTTGTCTCCCGACTCGACCTCGAAGGCCATCCCGACCAGCCGGAATGGCTGTCGCACGTCAATGCCGGCGTGCTCAAGATCAAGCTGTCGACGGCCATCATCGGCATTTCGTCGATCCACCTCCTGAAAACCTTCATCAACGCCGGCAACATGAACGAGCACACGATCAAGTGGCAGGTCGTCATCCATGCGGTATTTCTCCTCTCCGCGCTGTCCATGGTCTGGGTCGATCGAGTAATGACCCAGACGCTCGCGCTGAGCAGGTCGCAGCACGGAGCGCAGCACTGACGGAACGACGGAACACCCGCAGCGGGGCTTCCCGCGCTACCCACCAAAGAGAGCCTGAAATGACCACTATCAAGCAGGAAGACTTCATTCAGAGCGTCGCCGACGCGTTCCAGTACATCAGCTACTATCACCCGCTCGACTACATCAAGGCGCTTGGCGCGGCCTACGAGCGGGAGCAAAGCCCGGCAGCGCGCGACGCGATCGCCCAGATTCTCACCAACAGCCGCATGTGCGCGGAAGGTCACCGCCCCATCTGCCAGGATACGGGCATCGCCGTGATCTTCCTCAAGGTCGGCATGGACGTGCACTGGGACGCCGCGCTGTCGGTGCAGGAAATGTGCAACGAGGGCGTTCGTCGGGCCTACAACAATCCCGACAACAAGTTGCGCGCGTCGGTACTTCTCGACCCGGCCGGCGCGCGCAAGAACTCGCGCGACAACACGCCGGCGGTCGTCCACTACGAGATCGTTCCCGGCCACCACGTCGAAGTCATCTGCGCGGCCAAGGGCGGGGGCTCGGAGAACAAGTCGAAGTTTTACGCGCTCAACCCCTCCGACTCGATCGTCGACTGGGTGCTGAAGACGGTGCCGACGATGGGAGCGGGCTGGTGTCCGCCGGGCATCCTCGGCATCGGCATTGGCGGCACGCCGGAGAAGGCGATGCTGCTGGCCAAGGAATCATTGATGGCGCCGGTCGACATCCACGAACTCATCGCCCGTGGCGCGGCCAACCGCGTTGAGGAACTGCGCCTCGAGCTCTACGAGAAGGTCAACGCGCTGGGCATCGGTGCCCAGGGCCTCGGTGGTCTGACTACCGTACTCGACGTCAAGATCCTCGACTACCCGACGCATGCCGCGAGCCTGCCAGTGGCGATGATCCCGAACTGTGCCGCAACTCGCCACGCACACTTCCATCTCGACGGTTCCGGGCCAGCCGTCCTGACCCCACCCGATCTTGCCGAGTGGCCCAGGGTCAACTGGGCACCCGACACAGAGACCTCGACGCGGGTGAATCTCGACGCGCTGACACCCGCCGAAGTCGCTGCCTGGAAGCCCGGCCAGACGTTGCTGCTCAACGGCAGGATGCTGACCGGCCGCGATGCAGCCCACCAGCGCATCCAGGAAATGCTCGCCAGAGGCGAGAAACTGCCCGTCGATTTCACCAACCGCGTCATCTACTACGTCGGGCCGGTTGACCCCGTTCGCGACGAAGCGGTCGGCCCGGCAGGTCCGACGACGGCCACACGCATGGACAAGTTCACCGAAATGATGCTTGCCCAGACCGGACTGATCTCGATGGTCGGCAAAGCGGAACGCGGCCCGACCGCGATCGAGGCGATACGCAAGCACCGGTCGGCCTACCTGATGGCCGTCGGCGGTGCCGCTTATCTGGTGGCCAAGGCGATCAAGACCGCAAAGGTGGTCGGTTTTGCGGATCTCGGCATGGAAGCGATCTACGAGTTCGACGTCAAGGACATGCCGGTCACGGTTGCGGTGGATTCGGCCGGCACGTCGGTGCACAACACCGGACCCAAGGAATGGCAGGCCAGGATCGGCAAGATCCCGGTCGCTGTAGCCTGAATACCCCTACCTAACGGACAGCAAGCCGGCCGTATGCCGGCTTCGCCTTTCCTGGAGAAAGCCCATGGCGATAGAGCGGCACGGCACGACACAACGGTATTCCGACATTTGTGCGTATGGCAACACGATCTATCTCGTCGAGACGCCGCAAACGCTTGACGCCAATGTCGCCACGCAGACACGCGAAGTCCTCGCCGGAGTCGAGAAGCTCCTCGAGCAGGCCGGCAGCGACAAGACGCGGCTGCTCATGGTAACGATTTACCTGCGCGATATCGACGATGCCATCGCCGTGAACGCCGTCTGGGACCGTTGGGTTCCGCGTGGCACCGCTCCGGCCCGGATTTGCGTCGAAGCGAAGCTGGCCCATCACGACTTCTTGCTGGAAGTCGCGGTGATTGCCGCCCGCTAGCGCTGTACGCTAGCGGATGATCGGTGTTTTCGACAGCGGACTCGGCGGGCTCTCGGTGTTGGCGGCCATCGCCCGCGCGCTACCGCGAGCCGACCTGGTGTACCTCGCCGATACCGCCCACGTTCCCTATGGCGACAAGGACGATGCGTTCATCCGCAGCCGCGTCCTGCGTATCGGCCGTCACCTGGTCGACCAGGGTTGCGGCGTCATTGTCGTCGCCTGCAACACTGCGACCGCCGCCGCCGTCGCTGCGTTTCGTGAAAGCTTCCCCATGCTGCCCGTGGTCGGCGTCGAACCCGGCGTCAAACCGGCCGCGGCCGCGTCACGCAGCGGCCGGATCGCCGTGCTCGCCACGGCCTCGACGGCGCGCAGCCAACGCCTGGCGCAGCTTATCCGGCAACATGCCGGATCGGTACGGGTCGACGTGGAGCCCTGCCCGGGGTGGGCCACGCGAGTGGAGAGCCTGCGCCTCGAGGATCCCGATTTTGTCGAGGAAGCGCGCCAGCATCTCGCCCCGCTGCTCGCCGCCGGCGTCGACCAGATCGTCCTCGGCTGTACCCACTATGCCTTCCTTTGCCCGACGCTCGAACCGATCGTCGCCCAGAGGGCGTCGCTGGTCGATGTCGCCGACGCGGTCGCCCGCCAGTGCGTCCGGCTTGCCGGAGCATCGGCTCGGGGTCGGGGCCAGCTGAGGCTACTCGCCACCGCGCAACCGGAGCGACTGGATGCCGCCCTCCCGGCCCTCGGGCTGACCTGGCTACGCAATCGCCTGAGTGATCCGACGCGCTTGGTGGTCGCTTGAGCGTTGACTGCACGACGTCGGCACAACGGGTCGCGGTCATTGGTGGCGGACCGGCCGGCCTGATGGCAGCCGAGACCATCAGCCGCCACGGGGTCGGCGTTGATCTCTACGATGCCATGCCCTCAGTCGGCCGCAAGTTTCTGATGGCCGGCAAGGGCGGCCTCAACATTACGCACTCGGAGCCAGACGCCGCCTTCTGCAGCCGCTATGGCGGCCGCGAGGACCGCCTCAAACCTTTGCTCGCCGCCTTCGGGCCCACTGCCGTACGCGACTGGATGTGCGGCCTTGGGGTCGACAGCTTCGTCGGCAGTTCCGGACGCGTCTTCCCTGCCGGCATGAAGGCGGCACCGCTGCTGCGTGCCTGGCAGCAGCGCCTGCGCACAAACGGCGTGCGGTTTCACGTTCGCCACCGCTGGCACGGCTGGACGCGCAGCACCGGCGAACGCACTGCTTTGTTCTTCCTCACTCCGAACGGCGAACGGCGCTGCCAGGCGAACGCGGTGGTATTGGCGGTCGGTGGTGGAAGTTGGGCCAGACTCGGCTCGGACGGACGCTGGTGCGCCTTCCTCGCCGAGGCCGGAGTAGCGCTCGCCCCGCTGCGTCCGGCAAACTGCGGTTTCGATGTTGGCTGGAGTCAGCACCTTCGCGAACGCTTTGCCGGTCAGCCGGTCAAGCCGGTGGTGCTCTCTTTCCTCGACCGGACCGGGGCTCGGCACCAGCGGCTTGGCGAGTTCGTGCTCACCGCAACCGGCGTGGAAGGCAGCGGCATCTACGCTCTCTCGGCGCTTTTGCGCGACGAGATCGAAGCGCGTGGGTCGGCGACGCTGCACCTCGATCTGCTGCCTGGCTACGACCAGGAGCGGGTCATCAGGGAACTGGCGCGTCCGCGTGGCGCGCGCTCGCTGGCGAGCCATCTGCAAAGCCGCCTGCGGCTCAAGGGCGTCAAGCTCGGACTACTGCATGAATGCCTTTCGGCAGAGACTATGGTCGATCCTCAGCGCCTGGGGGCGGCCATCAAGTGCCTGCCGCTGCGCCTTCTCGCCCCGCGGCCGCTCGACGAGGCGATCAGCAGTGCCGGTGGCGTATGCTTCGAGGCACTCGACGAGCGGCTGATGCTCAGCAGTCTTCCCGGCATCTTTTGCGCCGGCGAAATGCTCGACTGGGAGGCACCCACCGGCGGCTACCTGCTCACCGCGTGTCTGGCCAGCGGCCGCGCCGCCGGTCAAGGCGTGCTGGCCTGGTTGGGGACCACGGGTCAAGAGCTCACCTCGGGCTCCCGCTTGACCGATGAGCCGCCGCCAGGATGGCTCGCCTGAACGCGCTCCGGCCGGCCGGCCCACAAGACTACGCCGCCTGGATCCTGGCCGTGGCAGCGATGGTCACGGTGATCAGCATTCACCTGCTGCCGGCCCTGATTGCGGGACTGCTGGTCTATGAACTGGTCCATGTTCTGGCACCACTGTTTTCGCGCCATCTCTCGAACGCCCGCGCCAGGGGTCTGGCCGTCGGCCTGGTGGTGCTGGTCGTGGTCGGTGCCGTGACGGGGGCCGTGCTCGGGGTCTTGGCTTTCATGGGCAGCGAGGGCGGTAGTTTCGCCGCCCTGCTGGCCAAGATGGCTGAGATCATCGAGACCTCACGCTCGACCTTGCCCGCTTGGTTGGCCGATTTGCTGCCACGGGACGTTGAGGCACTACGCGAGCGCGCCAGCCACTGGCTGCGCGAGCATGCCGCCGAACTGCAACTGATTGGCAAGGAGACGGGGCACATGCTCGCCCACGTGCTGATCGGCATGGTCATCGGCGGCATGGTGTCGCTGCGCGAAGGTGCTGCCTCCGGCACGAGTGGGCCGCTGGCACTGGCTCTCGCCGAACGAATCTTTCGTCTGGGTGAGGCGTTTCGGCGCGTGGTCTTCGCGCAAGTGCGCATCTCGGCACTGAACACCTTGTTTACCGCGCTCTATCTGGGTGTATTGCTGCCCCTGTTCGGCGTCCATCTGCCGCTCACCAAGACCATGATCGTCGTCACTTTCCTGGCTGGACTACTGCCAGTGGTCGGCAACCTGATCTCCAACAGCGTCATCTTCGTCGTCAGTCTGGCGCATTCGCCGGGGGTCGCAATCTCCTCGCTTGCCTTTCTCGTCGTGATTCACAAACTCGAGTATTTCCTCAACGCGCGTATTGTCGGCGCCCAGATCAGGGCGAGCGCCTGGGAACTGCTGACCGCGATGCTGGTCATGGAAGGCTGCTTCGGCCTCGCCGGTCTGGTCGCGGCGCCCATCTGTTACGCGTGGCTGAAGGACGAACTTGCGAGCCGTCACCTTATCTGACAAAGCGCTGCCGCGTCTGAACATTCGCCGACGCGGCCGGCGCGCGGGCGAACCGCGATCACGCGCGACTTTGCTCAATCCGCGCGGCAGGCGCCGCGGTTCCAGCTCGGCCCGAGTCTTGCTATAGTTCGTGCTGCGTACCGCCAGCGGGTCAGCTTGCATCTTCCCGGCCGGCGGCTTTTCTTTTCCTGCCGGCGAAAGTTTCCTGATGAGCACCACCCAGAGCAATCTCCACTTTCCGCCCGAGATTCTGCGTGACATCGCACGGCGGCGAACCTTTGCCATAATTTCCCACCCCGATGCGGGCAAGACGACTCTCACCGAAAAGCTGCTGCTGTTCGGTGGCGCCATCCAGCTCGCCGGCACCGTCAAGGGACGCAAGAGTGCCCGCCACGCCACCTCCGACTGGATGGAAGTGGAAAAGCAGCGCGGCATTTCCGTAACCAGTTCCGTCATGCAGTTCGACTACCAGGAACACACGATCAATCTCCTCGATACCCCGGGCCACGAGGATTTCTCGGAAGATACCTACCGCGTCCTGACCGCTGTCGATGCAGCCGTGATGGTCATCGACGCCGCCAAAGGCGTCGAAGCGCAGACCATCAAGCTGCTCAACGTCTGCCGAATGCGCAACACGCCAATCATTACCTTCGTCAACAAGTTCGACCGGGAGGTGCGCGAGCCCTTCGACCTCCTGGAGGAGATCGAGTCGGTACTCGGCATCGAATGTGCGCCGATTACCTGGCCGATCGGGATGGGGAAGACGTTTCGCGGCGTCTACCACCTGCTGAACGACCGGCTGCTGCACTTCGCTGCCGGCGAGGAGCGGCGCGGTGAGTCGGAGCAACTCCAGGGACTGGACAATCCGTTGCTCGATGCCCAGTTTCCCGGTGAGGTCGGCAAGCTGCGCGAAGACGTCGACCTCATTCAGAGCGCGAGCAGCCCCTTCGATCTGGTCGGCTTTCTTGCCGGTAGCCAATCGCCCGTGTTCTTCGGCTCGGCGATCAATAACTTCGGTGTTCAGGAGATTCTCCAGGCGCTGCTCGACTGGGCTCCACCACCGCAGGAGCGCGACGGCGGTGCCCGCATGGTGCAGCCCGGCGAGGCGACGTTCTCGGGTTTCGTGTTCAAGATCCAGGCCAACATGGATCCCAAGCACCGTGACCGCATCGCCTTCTTCCGCGTCTGTTCGGGACGGTACACGCCGGGGATGAAGGTCAGGCACCTTCGCCTCGATCGCGACATGAAGCTGGCCAACGTGCTGACCTTCATGGCCAACGAGCGCCTGCTGATGGAGGACGCCGTCGCCGGCGACATCATTGGTATCCACAACCACGGCAACCTGCACATCGGCGACACCTTGAGCGAGGGCGAAGACCTGGGTTTCAAGGGCATTCCCTATTTCTCGCCCGAACTCTTCCGCGTGGCCCGGCTGCGCGACCCATTGAAGAGCAAGCAATTGCTGAAGGGGCTCCAGGAACTCGGCGAAGAGGGCGCGATCCAGGTCTTCGAGAACCTTGCCAGCGGCGCGCTGTTGCTCGGCGCCGTCGGCAATCTGCAATTCGAAGTCGTCGCCCAGCGCCTGCAGACCGAGTACAAGGTCGATGCCATCTTCGAGTCGGCCGACATCTACACGGCCCGCTGGCTGACTTTTCCCGACGAGACGACGCGCCGCAACTTCGAGCGTGAGCAACTTTACCGAATGGCGAAGGATGTCGACGGCAATGCCGTCTACCTGGCCAGCACTCGCTACAACCTGGAGGTGACCAGCGAGAAATGGCCCCGTGTCGGCTTTCTCGACTCGCGGGAGCATGGTCAGCGACTCGCCTGAGTGTCGTACTCCGACCCCTGCGCCAAGTAATCCACTGGAGCCCAACTACCGATGGCGGACAACCAAGCGACTCTCAGTTTCCTCGAAGCACGCATCCTCGGCGTACTGATCGAGAAAGAGAAGACGACCCCCGACGCCTATCCGCTGACGCTCAACAGCCTGACTGCCGGGTGCAATCAGAAATCTGCACGTGATCCTGTGTTAGTTCGCGCCGCTATAAGGCCATTTCGGTGGCGGCGTAATGAGGCCACTGGACTCGCGGCGCAATGAGGCCAGAGCAATCGCGGCACAATAAGGCCACGTAGAAGGCAAGTAGAGGCGGTTTTGGACTTCCGATTGTGTAACCTCTGGCAATTTTGCCGGGGGCAGGCGCAATGGCTAACAGGAAGTTCGAAATGTACGAAATACGACAAATGATTCAACGCCTGCGACTGGGCGAAAGCAATCGGGCGGTCGCCCGAGCACAGGGGGTCGGGCGCGACACCGTCGCACGTGTGCGAGACATCGCCGCCGCGCAGAACTGGCTGGAGGCGACGAGCCCGCTGCCGGACGACGCGACGATGGCGCGTTACTACCAGACGGCGGGCGGCGGGGCGGTCAAGAACGCGAGCCACCTGTCCACTGTGGAGCCCTTTCGCGAGAACGTTCTCGAGTGGCACCGTCAGGGCATTGCCGTGAGCAGCATCCGCCAGGCGCTGGCCCGCCGGTACGGCTACGGCGGCAGCGTGCATGCCGTCTATCGCTTCCTGCGTAGCGAAGCGGCCCCCGCCCCGGTGGCGACCGTGATGCTCGACTTTGCCGTCGGCGAACAAGCGCAGGTCGACTTCGGTTCGGGACCGCTGATCACCGACCGCCATTCCGGCGAGGTGTTCAAGACCTGGTTCTTCGTCATGACCTTGTCGTGGAGTCGGCACCAGTACGCCGAAGTGGTGCGCAACCAGAGCGTCGAGACCTGGCTGGCCTGCCACCGGCACGCCTTCGAGTGGTTCAACGGCGTCCCGCGCAAGGTACGGATAGACAACCCGAAGTGCGCGATCACGCGCGCCTGCTACTACGAGCCGACGGTGCAGCGCGCCTACGCCGAACTCGCGCTCGGCTATGCCTTTGTAATCGACCCCTGTCCGGTCGCGGACCCGGCCAAGAAAGGCCGCGTGGAGTCGGGAGTCAAATATGTCAAGGGCAACTTCATGCCGCTGCGCGAGTTTCATAGCCTGGCGCACGCGAATGCGCAATTAGAGGCGTGGATTCAGGGCGAGGCAGGCAATCGCCTCCACGGCAGTACGCGTGAGCGGCCGCTCATGCGCTTCAACGAAACCGAGCAAGCGCTGCTGCAGCCGCTGCCCGCCGTCGCGCCAACGTGCCCAACCTGGGCTAAGGCCAAGCTGCACGGCAACGGCCACGTCCAGCATGCGTATTGCCACTACTCAGCGCCGTTTCGCCTGATCCACCAGACGCTGTGGTTGGAAATCACGCCGGATGTCGTACGCCTCTATCACGAGCACGAGCTGGTGGCGATCCATCCGCGCCTGTTCAAAGCGGGTACGCGGTCGACCGTCGCGGATCATCTGCCACCCGACGCCCAGGCTTACTTCATGCGCGATCCGCAGTGGTGCTTGACCCAGGCCACGGCGGTCGGGCCGGCTTGTCGGGCGGTCGTCGAGAGCTTGTTCGCGAAGCGTGTGCTCGATCAGCTGCGCGCCGTCCAGGGCTTGCTGCGCTTGGCCGATCAGTTCGGTCGCAACCGACTCGACGCGGCGTGTAGCCGCGCGCTGAACTTTGGTACGCCGAGCTATCGCACGATCAAGCAGATCCTCCAGACCGGACTCGACCAGCAGCCGGAGTTGATCGACGCGCCGACGCTGGAAGCGCCCTATCTGAGTGGCGGCCACTTCCGCCGCCAACCCTCCGATCTGTTGCATTGAGCCGCCGCACGGCGCGCCGCTCCTTGCTCATCCCTTATCTATCTGGAATCCTCTCATGAATCCCATGCTCCCACTTGAACCCCTGCTCAAGCAACTGCGCCTGTCCGGCATCCTCGACTCGCTCGAGGCGAGAAACCGTCAGGCGATCGAGGCCAAGCTGGCCTACACCGACTTCCTGGCGTTGCTGGTCGAGGACGAAGTCGCCCGTCGTGATCAGCGTCAGTTTGCCCAGCGCCTGCGCAAGGCGCAGGTGGTCGGCGACAAGACTCTGGAACGTTTCGATTGCAGCCACAGTCCGTCGGTCAATCACGCCTTGATTGCCGAGCTGGCAACCTGCCGATTCGTCCTCGAACAGGCGCCGGTTCTGATCGCCGGTCCGACCGGTACGGGCAAGTCTCACCTGGTCCAGTCGCTCTGCCATTGCGCACTGCGCGCCGGCCATGAGGTCCTGTTCATTTCGCACGCCAAGCTACTGGCTCAGCTGCACGCGGCGCGGGCGACCGATTCCTTTGAGCGCAAGCTGCGTCAACTGGCCCGCGTCGATGTGCTGGCAATTGATGACTTCGGGCTGCGTCCTATGCGCTCGCCGCAGGATGAGGATTTCCACGATCTGATTGATGCCCGTTATGAGCGCACGACCACCTTGCTGACCAGCAATTTGCACTTCGACGAGTGGGGCGCGGCGTTTCCCAACAAGTTGATGGGGGCGGCGACGCTCGACCGTTTGCGCGACCGTGCTTATCAGATCATTCTCGACGGCGAGACCCGGCGCAAACCGCGGCCCCTGCCGGAAGTCCGCTCGCCCGTCCAGGCCACGGCGGGCAGGGACGCTTCCAAGCCTCCCCCGGCCGCACGTTAGACCCTCAGCGGCGAGCAAACCCTGGGGCGCTGCCCCAGACCCCGCACTCGCCGTGAGGCAGCCGCCGGGGATGAAAAAACATCCCCGACAACTGCCGTCAGCGTCTGCGACCTCCAGGGTGTCAAGGGGCTTTCGCGGCATAAACGCCAAACAGCCGGCATTTATTCCACGGTCCCCTGGACACCCTTCCGGTCGCCACTTGCCACGTTGCAAAAAGACTGAAAACGGCGTAAAACCGACCCGTCCGAAACCGCTAAAACAGCCACTTCTGCTGGCCACATTACGCCGCGATTCGCTGGCCTTAATGTGCCGCAAATTGACAATCCTGTGACGAGCGTTATTGACAGCGAAGTGCAAGCGGCGCTCGAGGATCTGCGCGGCCGCATTCTGGTGCTCGAAACCTACGGTGCTTCCGGGCGCGTCCTGCGTTACGCGCAGAACTTCGGCCGGGTGTACGGGGTGCCGGCAGCGAGTGTCGCCTTGCTGGCAGTCCTGGTACTGCGTGGCCCGCAGACCATCAGCGAGCTACGCGCCAACAGCGAGCGACTGTACCGCTTTGATGATGCGTCCTCGGTCGAGGCGTATCTGGAGGAACTGGCAACCCGCAGCAGCGGCCCTCTGGTGACCCGACTGCCAAGGCAGGCAGGGGCGCGTGAGCAGCGCTGGGCGCACCTGCTGTGCGGCGCAGCCGCCCTGCCGACCGAAGCAGTGCGGCGCCAAACCGTTCAGGAAGACACCGGCCTCGAAGAACGCGTCGCCCGTCTGGAACTCGAGGTCGCTGAGCTTCGGGCAGCGATCGGACTTGCCAGCCGCTGATCACCAGCCCGTGCGGACTACCTTCTCGGCCCAGAACAGGCCGGTAACGGTCTTCGCGTCCGTTATGGCGCCGCTCCTGACCGCCGCCAGCGCTTCATCCAACGAGAGGCTCAACAGGTCGAGGAACTCGCCCTGGTCGGGATGCGGGGCGGACTCCCGATGCAGGGCGCGAGCGAGGAAGATCTCGATCCGCTCGTCCGAGTAGCCGACACAGGGGTGCATCGTTCCGAGATGGCGCCACTCAGCCGCTTGGTGTCCAGTTTCTTCCCGCAGTTCCCGGGCGGCGGTGTCGAGGATTTCCTCACCCGGATCGATCTTGCCGGCGGGCAGTTCGATGAAGGAACGGTGCAAGGGATAGCGATGCTGGCGCACAAAGAGCAGATGGCCATCGTCGAGCACGGCGATGACCACAGCCGCTCCCTGATGTTTCACGTATTCGCGCAGGCGTTCCTCACCATCCGGCAAGCGCACCCGATCACAGCGAACGTCAAGCAGCGTGCCGCGAAAAACCTGGGTACTCTCGAGCGACTCCTCGCGAAGGTGATCGTTAGCGTCGTCCATCGGGAACTCCAAAGAAGAAACGCCCCGACTGGCGGGGCGCGTCCTGATCAATCGGGGGGTGGTCAGAGGGAACGCAGCAGTGCGAAAGCACACAGCGACATCAGCGCCTGCGGGAAGATACCAAGCAGCGCCACGGCCAGGCCGTTCGCCGAGAGCAGAATCTTCATGTCCAATGGCGCTTCGAGCGGCGTGCTGCACGCCGGCTGATCGAAGTACATGAGCTTGACCACGCGCAGGTAGTAGAAACAACCGATCAACGAGAAGAATACGGCGACGATGGCCAGCCACAGATAACCGGCTGCAACAACTGCCTGCAGTACCGAGAACTTGGCAAAAAAGCCGACGAAGAACGGTACGCCGGCCATCGAGAACATCATCATCATCATCATCGCGGCGAACCAGGGGCTACGCTTGTTGAGTCCCTTGAGGTCATCAAGCTCATCTGACTCCAGCCCACCCCGCGCCAGCAGCAGGATCATCCCGAAGGTGCCCGCGCTGGTCAGGACATAAGTGATGACATAGAACATCGACGAGCTGTAGGAATTGAGCGCGAAACGAGCATCCCCGCCGACGACTCCGGTAACCAGGCCGAGAAGCATGAAGCCCATGTGCGAGATCGCCGAATAAGCGAGCATACGCTTCAGGTTGGTCTGGGCGATCGCCGCGATGTTGCCGATCGCCATCGACAACACCGCAAGCAGGATCAGCATCGACTGCCAATCCTGCGCGAGCACGATCAGACCGTTGATCAGCATACGGACGACGATTGCGAAAGCGGCCAGCTTGGGTGCCGTGGCAATGAACAGGGTGACGGCGGTCGGTGCACCATGATAGACATCCGGTATCCACATATGAAATGGAACCACACCCAGCTTGAAAGCGATACCCGACACCAGGAACACCAAACCGAAAACAAGGATGGTCCGGTCTGCCTGACCGGCATACAGACGCTCGGCGACACCCGTGATCTCGAGCGTACCGGTCGCGCCGTAGATCATCGACATGCCGTACAGGAGAAGGCCGGAGGCCAGCGCACCAAGGACGAAATACTTCATCGCCGCTTCGGTCGCCGGCACCGAATCACGATTCATCGCCACCATGGCATAGAGTGACAGTGACAGCAGTTCCAGACCCAGGTAGACGGTCAGGAAGTGATTCGCCGAAATCATCACCATCATCCCGAGCGTGGCGAAAAGCGCCAGGGTGTAGTACTCGCCCCGGGCCATCTGTTCGCGTTCGAGGATGTAGCCGCGCGAATAGAACAACACCACGATCACCGTCAGGTACAGCAGCAACTTCAGCAAGTCGCTCAGCAGGTCGCCAACGTACATGTTGCTGAAGGTATAGCCGATGTCGCCGGAAGTCGTTGCAAAGGTGACCACGGCGGCGCCGACCAGGGTCAACTGCGTCGCGACGAAGGTCAAGGTCCGCTTCTTGTCCTTGACGAAGAGATCGAGGATCAGGATCAGGCAAGCCATCACCAGCATGAAGATCTCCGCACTCGCGAGGCGGAGATCAGGCGTCTGGAACTGCATGTCGGCAAGAGTCATAGCGGCTACCAATTATTGGATCTTGCTGAGGGCGACGTGACGCAGCAACTCGTTCACCGAGCTGTGCATGACTTCGGTAAAGGGCTGCGGATAGAGACCCATGCCTAGTGCGCCAACGGCAAACAGGGCGAGAATGAAGAACTCCCGCCCATTGATGTCGGTGAGTTCGGCGACATGGTGGTTGGCCACCGCTCCGAACACCACACGCTTGTACATCCACAGGGTATAGGCGGCACCGACGATCATCGTCGAGGCGGCGGCGAAGGCCACCCAGAAATTGTATTCGACGGCAGCCAGGATGACCATGAACTCGCCGACGAAGCCGGACGTGGCGGGCAGTCCGGCATTGGCCATCGCAAACAGCATGAAGAACGCCGCAAACTTCGGCATCCTGTTGACAACGCCACCGTAATCGGCGATCTGTCGCGAATGCGCCCGGTCGTACATCACGCCAATCGAGAAGAACATCGCACCGGAAACGAAGCCGTGCGAAATCATCTGCACCAGCGCGCCTTCGACACCCAGCGCGCTGAACATGAAAAAGCCGAGGGTAACAAAGCCCATGTGGGCAATCGACGAGTAGGCAACCAGCTTCTTCATGTCCTCCTGTGCCAGCGCCACGAAGCCGATATAAATGATGGCGATCAGCGACAACCCGATCACCAGGCCAGAGAGTTGATGCGAAGCATCCGGCGCAATCGGCAGCGAGAAGCGCAGAAAGCCGTAGGCACCGAGTTTCAGCGCGATCGCCGCCAGGACGATCGAACCACCGGTCGGCGCCTCGACGTGCGCGTCCGGCAACCAGGTATGTACCGGCCACATCGGCACCTTGACAGCGAAAGCAATCAGGAAGGCGAGGAACAGCCAGGTCTGCGGCGTCCTGCCGAGAGGCATCTGATGCCAGTCGAGGATGGAGAAGCTGCCGCCCGACTGGATGAACATGTAGAGCAGGGCGATCAGGAAAAGCAGCGAACCCATCAGGGTGAACAGGAAGAACTTGAAAGCCGCATAAACGCGTCGCGGGCCACCCCAGATGCCGATGATCAGGTACAAGGGGATCAGCGAGGCCTCGAAGAACACGTAAAACAGCAGGCCGTCGAGCGCTGAAAATATGCCGTTCAACAAACCGGACATGATCAGGAAACCGGCGTTGTATTGTGCCACCTTGCTGTCGATGACTTGCCAGCCGGCGAGGATGACCGTTACCGTTATGAAGCTGTTGAGGATCACGAACAGCATCGAGATACCGTCAACACCGAGATGGTAGTTGACATTGAAACGCGGAATCCAGGTCTTCAGCTCGACGAACTGCATCGCCGGGGTAAGCATGTCAAAACCGGTATAGAGCGGAATCGTCACCAACAGGCCGGCGACAGCACCGAGTAGGGACAGCATTCGTGCCAGCGGTGCATTGCGATCGGATCCGGTCGCCAGGACAACCAGACCGGCGAGAATCGGAATCCAGATGGCAAGAGAGAGAAGCGGCGTGCCTGACATATCGTTCCCAGTCTTTCTCTAGCTCAGGCGCGCGTGACCCAAAGGGTCATCAAGACAAACACGCCGATAATCATCGTAAAAGCGTAGTGGTAAATGTGACCGGTCTGGAAGAGCCGAGCCACGGCCGCGAACCAGCCGACCAGATGCACGGAACCGTTGACGATGATGCCATCGATCAGACCGGCGTCGCCGCCTTTCCACAGACCGCGGCCAAGCAGCCGTGCACCGCCGGCAAAAACCACGTCGTTGAACTTGTCGAAGTAGTACTTGTTGTCGAGCAGGGTGTACACCCCCCCGAAACGGCTCTTGATCGCTGCCGGGATGTCCGGGCGCTTCATGTACAGGAACCACGACAGAGCTACACCGAAGAACGCCAGCCAGAACACCGCAGTGGTCACGGCGTGTGTCGCCATGGCGAAAGCCCCGTGGAAATGGTGGGCGAGTTCCTTCATCACCGGATGCGCGACGGAGTCGACGAAGATTGCATCCTTGAAGAAGTCGCCGAAGAGCATTGGCTCGATGCCGATGTAGCCGATGATCACGGATGGAATCGCCAGCATGATCAGCGGCAGAGTCACCACCCAGGGTGTTTCGTGCGGCTTTTGGCCCGGCGCGAGACCATGGTGGTGCGCATCGGGTTCGTCGTCGGCGTGCGCGCCGTGATCACTGCCCGCCTTGGCATGGTCATCATCATGGCTGGCATGGCTGTCTGCCGCGCCATGGGCGGCGCCGTGGCCATGCGATGCCGCCTTGCCAAACCGCTCTTCGCCATGGAAGACCAGGAAATACATGCGGAATGAATAGAAGGCCGTCACGAAGACGCCGGCCATTACGGCAAAGTAGGCGAAACCGGCACCCGGCAGGTGCGACAGCGCCACCGCCTCGATGATCGAGTCCTTTGAGTAGAAGCCGGCGAAGAACGGCGTCCCGATCAGCGCCAGCGAGCCGATCAGGGAAGTGATCCAGGTGATCGGCATGTACTTGCGCAGACCGCCCATGTTGCGGATATCCTGATCGTGGTGCATGCCGATGATCACCGAACCCGCGCCGAGGAACAGCAGTGCCTTGAAGAAGGCGTGCGTCATCAGATGAAAAATCGCCACAGAGTAGGCGGAGACGCCCAGCGCGACCGTCATGTAACCGAGTTGTGAGAGCGTGGAATAGGCCACCACGCGCTTGATATCGTTCTGGATGATGCCGAGGAAGCCCATGAACAGCGCGGTGATCGAGCCGATGACGATGACGAAGGACAGCGCGGTATCCGACAGCTCGAACAGTGGAGACATGCGCGCCACCATGAAGATGCCGGCCGTCACCATCGTCGCCGCGTGGATCAGCGCCGAGATTGGCGTCGGGCCTTCCATCGAATCGGGCAGCCAGACATGCAGTGGAACCTGCGCCGACTTGCCCATGGCACCGATGAACAGCAGGATGCAAATGGCGGTCATCAGCGCAATGCGGTTCTCACCGAACAGCGCAATGGTGGTATCGGCGGCCACGGCCGGTGCGAGGGCAAAAACAGCGGCGTAGTCGAGCGTTCCGAAGTAGGCAAGAACGAGACCGATGCCGAGAATGAAACCGAAGTCACCGACGCGGTTGACCAGGAAGGCCTTGAGATTGGCAAAGATTGCCGTCGGCCGCGTGTACCAGAAGCCGATCAGGAGATACGAAACCAGGCCAACGGCCTCCCAGCCAAAGAACAATTGCATGAAATTGTTGCTCATCACGAGCATCAACATCGAGAAAGTGAACAACGAGATGTAGCTGAAGAAGCGGTTATAGCCGGGATCGTCCTGCATGTAGCCGATGGTGTAGATGTGTACCATCAGGGAGACCGAGGTGACGACGAGCATCATGGTCACCGTCAGTTGATCGATCAGGAAACCCACTTCGAAGCGGTACTCGCCCGAAGTCAGCCATTGGTAGACGGGTCCATTGTAGGTGTTGCCCGCCATCACGTCCTTGAAGATCACCAACGAGGCCAGACAGGCGATGGCAACACCGGCGATGGTTACGGTGTGCGCCACCCAGCGAGGAATTACCCGGCAGAACAGGCCGGCAATGATTGCGCCAACGAGCGGCGCCAGAGGAACCAGCAGGTAGAGCTTTTGCATTTCCATGTTCAACCCTTCAGGCTGTCCAGATCATCCACATGGATGGTCTTCAGGTTGCGGAACAGCACCACGAGAATCGCCAGCCCGATTGCCGATTCGGCAGCCGCGACGGTCAGGATGAAGAAAACGAAAACCTGCCCGGCAAGATCCTGCAAGTAGTGGGAAAAGGCGATGAAGTTCATGTTCACCGCCAGCAGCATCAACTCGATCGACATCAGAATGATGATCAGATTCTTGCGGTTGAGGAAGATACCGACGACGCTGATCGCGAAAAGGATCGCGCCCAGGATCAAAAAATGGGACAGTGTAAGCAAGGTACCTCCCTGATTCCTTCTGCATGGCGCGGCCGGTTGCCCGGCCGCTCCGTCTTATTCTCGGTGTAGATATCGCGTCAAGCGCGGTCAGTCTCTCTTCTCGGCAGGCATCTGGAGTACGCGGACGCGCTCCCCTGCCTTGACGAACACCTGCTGGGAGGGATTGACAGCCTTGTTCTTTCGCTTGCCACGCTGAGTCAGGGCGACGGCGGCGACAATCCCGACGAGGAGGATGACCGACGCCAACTCGAAGGGATAGACGTACTCGGTAAACATAAGGCGACCGACCGCCTGGACGTTGCTTTCGTCGGCGCCCGTCTGCCGGACGCTGCTCTCGAACAGGCCAAGGTAATTGCCGCCGAGAACCAGCCCCATCTCGGCGACCATCAGCAGGGCAATGATCGAACCCAGCGGCAGGTAGCTCCAGAATCCCTCGCGCAGACGATCGAGGTTGATGTCGAGCATCATGACCACGAACAGGAAGAGCACCATCACGGCACCGACGTAGACCAGGACGAGCGCCATGGCGAGAAACTCGGCCTGCAACAGAATCCAGACGCCACTCGCCGTAAAGAAGGCCAAAACGAGGAAGAGCGCCGCATGCACCGGATTGCGTGCAGTAATCACGCGCAGCCCGGCAAAAACCAGGATCGCCGAGAGAAAATAGAAAACGAAGGTCTTGAATTCCATCGTGTCGGCCTGTCAGCGGTATTTCGCGTCGAGCTCGCGGTCTTCGGCGATCTGCGCTTCGTAGCGATCACCGTTGGCCAGCAGCATCGGTTTGGTGTAGTAGAGGTCGCCACGCGTTTCCCCGTGGTACTCGTAGATCCGTGTCTCGACGATCGCATCGACCGGGCAGGCTTCTTCGCAGAAACCGCAAAAGATGCATTTGGTCAAGTCAATGTCGTAACGCGTCGTGCGGCGCGAACCATCGTCGCGCTGATCCGATTCGATCGTGATCGCCATCGCCGGACAGACGGCCTCACACAACTTGCAGGCGATACAGCGTTCCTCGCCGTTCGGATAGCGGCGCAGCGCGTGCAAACCGCGGAAACGGAAGCTCTGCGGGGTCTTCTCTTCCGGGTACTGGACGGTGATCTTGCGGGCAAACATATAGCGCCCGGTCACCGACATCCCCTTGAAAAGCTCCCGGAGCAGCAGGCTGTTGAAAACTTCCTTCATCGAACCCATGACTAGCCTCTCACTTCCAGATGTTCAGCGGCGACATCATCCAGCAGCCGACGACGACCAGCCAGATCAGACACAAGGGGATGAACACTTTCCAACCCAGACGCATGATCTGGTCATAGCGATAACGGGGAAAAGTGGCGCGAATCCAGAGGAAGAAGAACAGGACAGCGGAGATCTTGAGGAAAAGCCAGAGGATGCCATCAGGCAGAAAGCCCACTGGCGATAGCCAGCCGCCCAGGAAGAGGGTCGACGCCAGTGTCGATACGAGGATCATGTTGGCGTATTCGGCAAGGAAGAAGACGGCAAACGCCATTCCCGAATACTCGACGTGGAAGCCAACGATCTCGGATTCGCCTTCGGCCATGTCGAATGGCGCGCGGTTGGTCTCGGCAACGATCGACACCAGATAAACGACGAACATCGGCAACAGCGGCAACCAGTTCCAGGACAGGAACCCGAAGCCCTTGTCGGCGAAATAGCCCTCACCCTGGGCTTTCACGATATCGCCGAGGTTCAGGCTGTTCGAAACCATCAGAACCACCACCAGGGCAAGGCCCATGGCCACTTCGTAGGAGATCATCTGCGCCGCGGAACGCATGCCCCCAAGAAACGCGTACTTGGAGTTCGACGCCCAACCCGAAAGAATGATCCCGTAGACGCCAATGGAAGTGATCGACATGATGTACAACAGGCTGGCGTTTACATTCGCCAACACCAGCGTGTCGTTGAAAGGAATAACCGCCCAGGCGGCAAGAGCTGGCGCGAAAGCGAACATCGGTGCAATCAGGAACACGCCCTTGTTGGCGCCGGTAGGTATCACCACTTCCTTCAGCAGCAGCTTGACGCCGTCGGCAATCGGCTGGATCAGTCCCCACGGTCCGACGCGATTCGGCCCGATGCGCACCTGCATCCAGCCGATGACCTTGCGTTCCCAGAAAGTCAGGTAAGCGACTGCGAGAAGCAGAGGGGCGATGATCAGAACAATCTTGAGCAGTGTCCAGACGAGCGGAAACAGCGACCCAAAAAGACCTTGCAGCAGTCCTTGCAGCGCATCCACCATCATGCACGCTCCACATTGATCGCGCCGAACATCTCGCCCAGCGCGGCGGTCGAAACATGTGCGGCAGCGACCCGAACACAGGCCTCCGGCACCGTGTCGTCGAGCCTGGCCTCGAGAACAACCTCACCGTTCCCCTGCCGAACGCGCACCGCGGCGCCGTCGCCGACGCCAACTGCCGCCAGAGTTTGCGTGTTCATGCGCGCCGTCGGCGGCATGGCATCGGCGGTCTTCTGCAACGCGGCGGCGCGACGAGCGAGCGGGTCCGCGGCATAGATCGGTACATCGGCAACACGCTGCAGAGCCTCGGTCGGTGCCGGCAGCGACACCGCCAGACTGTGGAGGCCGTTGTTCAAACCCTGGACAAAACCTTCACCGCCCGGGGCCACCTCGTCGCGCACCTGCTCGCTCGAGTCGTAGTCGAACCCTGGCAGGTCAAGCAGGTTGCCCAGCACACGCAGCACCTTCCAGCCGGGACGCGCGTCGCCGAGAGGGCGGACGACACCCGTGAAACTCTGCAAGCGGCCTTCGCTGTTGACAAAGGATCCGGAAGTCTCGGTGAATGGTGCGGTCGGCAGCAGAACATCGGCGTAGTCGCCGGCCGCTCCGTCCTTGAACGGGGTGAGCACGACCACCAGCCTGGCACCCTTGAGGGCGGACACGGCCAGTTGCGGATCATGGCAATCGAGTTCCGGTTCCACACCGAGCAGGAGGTAGGCCTGGCGTGGCTGCGCGAACATGGAATGAGCGTTGAGTGCGGTGGGCAAGGCTTTCGCAACGTAACCGCCGGCACTGTTGGCAGCCTCGCCGATGAAGCCGCAGGAGGCACCCGTCAGCCTCGCCAACTCCAGCGCCAGGGCATGCAGTTGCGCCGCCTGCGGATGCTGCTCGGCTGCGTTGCCGAGGAATATCGCGCGCCTTTCGCCATCGAGCAGGCTTCTCGCGATCGCCTGGCTGGTCGCGCAAGGTTCGACGGAGGCGAGTTCAGCGGCAACGGCCTCGCCCTTCAATTGGGCCGCGGCCTTGACCACAGCCGCCAGAGCGAGCGGCAAGCGGGCGGGCGACACGCTCATCCGGGCGTGCAGGTTGATCAGTGGATCGTCGGCACCAAGTGCCAGCAGGCTCACCTTGCCCCATTTCTTGGCAAGCTGGCGCAGGCGCTGCGCAAACAGGGGGTGGTCCTTGCGCAGGAAGCTGCCCACCACCAGCGCCGCATCGAGGTCCTTGATTTCCGACAACTTGAGGCCAAGCCACGGAACGCCGTCAAGTCTGCCGTCAGTCGAGAAGTCGCGTCGCCGCGGGCGAAAATCGACGTTACCGGAACCGAGTGAACGGATCAGTTTCTGCAGCAGATGGAGCTCTTCGAGCGTGGCATGTGGTGAAGCGAGCGCGGCCAGCGCTTCGCCACCGCTCGTGCCGACAACATCCTTGAGCGCATGCGTGACGTAGTCGAGCGCGACGTTCCACGCGACTTCGCGCAGCGAGCCATCAATACGCACCATCGGCTTCGTCAACCGCGCCGGTGAACTCAGCGCTTCGTAGGAAAAACGGTCCTTGTCCGATACCCAGCACTCATTCACGTCTTCGTTTTCACGTGGCAGAACGCGCATGACCACGTTGTTTTTCACCTGCACCGTCAGGTTGGCACCGAGGCTGTCATGCGGACTGATCGACTTGCGCCGCCCCAGTTCCCAGCTACGCGCAGCATAGCGAAACGGCTTGGACGTAAGGGCACCAACCGGACAGAGGTCGATCATGTTGCCGGAAAGCTCGGAGTCAACCGATCGACCGACGAAAGTCATGATCTCCGAATGCATGTTGCGGTTGGCCATGCCGAGTTCCATTACTCCGGCAATTTCCTGACCGAAGCGGACGCAACGCGTGCAGTGGATGCAACGCGCCATCTCCTGCATCGAGATGAGCGGGCCGACGTCCTTGTGAAAGACCACGCGCTTGCCTTCCTGGAAACGCGACGCGCTACCGCCGTAGCCGACCGCCAGGTCCTGCAGCTGACACTCACCACCCTGATCGCAGATCGGACAGTCGAGGGGATGATTGATAAGCAGGAACTCCATCACGCCCTGCTGCGCCTTGACAGCCAGTTCGGAGTGCGTGAATACCTTCATGCCGTTGGTCACCGGCGTCGCGCAGGCAGGCAGGGGCTTCGGCGCCTTCTCGACCTGTACCAGACACATGCGGCAGTTGGCAGCGATCGAGAGCTTCTTGTGGTAGCAGAAATGCGGGATATAGGCGCCAACCTGCTGGGCAGCATCCATGATGGTGCTGCCATCAGGCACGTGCGCCATCTTGCCGTCTATTTCGATTTCCATCGTGTCGGACCCTAAACCGTTGCCGTGAAGAAGCCACTGCCGGCACGCTGGACATCAACGGGCACGAGGCACTTCTTGTGTTCGATGTGGTAGGCGAACTCATCGCGGTAGTGCTTGATGAAGCTTTGGACGGGCATCGATGCCGCGTCGCCAAGCGCGCAAATGGTGCGGCCCATGATGTTGGTCGTGACGCTCGCCAACAGGTCGAGGTCGTCGGCGCGCCCCTGGCCGTGCTCGATACGATGCACGATCTTGTAGAGCCAGTTGGTCCCTTCCCGACAGGGCGTGCATTGCCCGCACGATTCTTCGTAGTAGAAGAAGGAAAGCCGCTCGAGCGCCTTCACCATGCAGGTCGTCTCGTCCATGACGATGACGGCACCCGATCCCAACATCGAACCAGCCTTGCTGATCGAGTCGTAGTCCATTGTGCAGTCCATCATCGTCGCTGCCGGGACCACCGGTGATGACGAGCCACCGGGAATGCAGCCCTTGAGTTGCCGGCCGCCGCGCATGCCGCCCGCCATATCGAGCAGGGTGGCGAACGGCGTGCCGAGCGGGATCTCGTAGTTTCCCGGCCGATTGACGTGACCCGACACGGAGAAGAGCTTGGTGCCACCATTGTTCGCCTTGCCGGCTTCCAGATAGTGCTCGCCGCCCAGGTTGATGATGTAGGGGATCGACGCAAAAGTCTCGGTGTTGTTGATGGTTGTCGGCTTGCCGTAAAGCCCGAAGGAGGCGGGGAACGGCGGCTTGAAGCGCGGCTGACCTTTCTTGCCTTCGATCGACTCGAGCAGGGCCGTTTCCTCACCGCAGATATAGGCGCCGTAGCCGTGATGTGCGAAGAGATCGAAGTTGAAGCCCGAACCGAGGATGTCCTTGCCGAGCAGGCCCGCTGCGCGTGCTTCGTCGAGCGCCTCTTCGAAGCGCTCGTAGATCTCCCACACTTCGCCATGGATATAGTTGTAGCCGCGCCCTGCCCCCATCGCAAAACCCGCGATGGCCATCCCCTCGATCACCGAATGCGGGTCGTAGCGCAGGATGTCGCGATCCTTGAAAGTGCCAGGCTCGCCTTCATCCGAATTGCACACGACGTACTTGTCACCGGGAAACGAGCGCGGCATGAAACTCCACTTGAGGCCGGTCGGGAAACCCGCCCCACCGCGACCGCGCAGAACGGATTTCTTGACCTCGTTGATGACGTACTCCTGCGGCAGTTTCTCTTCGAGAATGCGCCGCAGGGCGGTGTAGCCGCCGCGCTTGACGTAATCGGCCAGACGCCAGGCATTGTCACCATCGAGACCGACGCTGAGCATCGGGTTGATCGCACCGAGGATCGCCATTACTTGAGCTCCGCCAGCAGTTTGTCGATTTGCTCGGGATTCATCCAGCTACACATGCGACGGTTATTGACGATCATCACCGGCGCGTCGCCGCAGGCCCCCATGCATTCGCCTTCTTTCAGGGTGATCAGGCCGTCCGGGGTGGTCTCGTTGTAATCGATTCCGAGCTTCTGCTTGAGGTACTCGCCGGCGTCGACGCCACCGGTAAGCATGCACGGCAGGTTGGTGCACACCGATACCTTGTACTTGCCAACAGGTTTTAGATCGTACATGTTGTAGAAGCTCGCCACTTCGTAGGCAGCGATCGGCGCCATGCCGAGATACCCGGCAACAAACTCGATGGCTTCACTGGAAAGCCAACCCTGCTCTTCCTGGGCAATGGCGAGAGACGCCATTACCGCTGACTGTTTCTGGTCAGCCGGGTACTTGGCAATCTCGCGGTCAATTCTCTTGAGGGATTCTGAAGTCAGCATCAGCGGTCAATCTCGCCAAAAACTACGTCCTGCGAACCAATGATGGTCACCACGTCGGCCAGCATGTGCCCACAGACCATCTCATTCATCGCCGACAGGTGCACGTAACCCGGAGGGCGGATCTTCAAGCGGTACGGCTTGTTCGCGCCGTCGGAGATGACGTAGATGCCGAACTCTCCCTTGGGGTGCTCAACCGCCGAATAGACCTCCCCTTCCGGAACATGCATGCCCTCGGTACACAGCTTGAAGTGGTGGATCAGTTCCTCCATGTTCGACTTCATGGCCTCGCGGCTCGGCGCCGCAACCTTGTGGTTGTCGGACATCACCGGACCCGGGTTTTGCCGCAACCAGTCGATGCATTGCTTGAGAATGCGATTCGACTGACGCATCTCCTCCATGCGGACCAGGTAGCGGTCGTACGAGTCGCCGGTTTTGCCAACCGGTATGTCGAAGTCGACGCGGTCATAGACTTCGTAGGGCTGCTTCTTGCGCAGATCCCAGGCAATTCCCGAACCGCGCAGCATCGGCCCCGTAAAGCCGCGCTGCAGTGCGCGCTCCGGCGTGACGATGCCGACGTCGACCAGGCGCTGCTTCCAGATCCGGTTGTCGGTCAGCAGCGTTTCGTACTCGTCGAGCAACTTCGGAAAGCGGCTCGAGAAATCATCGAGGAAGTCCAGCAGGGAACCGCCGCGCGCCTCGTTGAAAGGCTTGATCTGGGCCGCACTCTTCCACTTCGATTCCTTGTACTGCGCCATGCGATCGGGCAGATCGCGATAAACACCGCCCGGCCGGTAATAGGCGGCGTGCATCCTGGCACCGGAAACCGCCTCATAGGCATCGACGAGATCCTCGCGCTCGCGAAAGGCGTACAGCACCATGGTCATCGCGCCGACGTCGAGGCCGTGACAGCCGACCCACAGGAGGTGGTTCAGAATGCGCGTGATCTCGTCGAACATGACCCGAATGTACTGAGCGCGGATCGGCACCTCGATCTGCAACAGTCGTTCGATCGCCATGCAATAGGCGTGCTCGTTGCACATCATCGACATGTAGTCGAGGCGGTCCATGTAAGGCACCGACTGAATCCAGGTCTTGGTTTCGGCGAGCTTCTCGGTCGCCCGATGCAACAGACCAATGTGCGGGTCGGCACGCATCACCACTTCGCCGTCGAGTTCGAGCACCATCCGCAGGACGCCGTGCGCGGCCGGGTGTTGCGGCCCGAAATTCAGGGTGAAGTTACGCAGCTCAGGCATTTTCGACGTTCCCGTAGGTCGCTTCGCGAACGATCCGCGGCGTTACCTCGCGCGGCTCTATGGTCACCGGTTGATAGATCACCCGTTGTTGGTCCGGGTCATAGCGCATCTCGACGTACCCCGAAATCGGGAAGTCCTTACGGAAAGGATGGCCGATGAAGCCGTAGTCGGTGAGAATTCGACGCAGGTCGAGATGCCCCGGGAAGACAATACCGAACAGGTCGAAAGCTTCGCGCTCGAACCAGTCGGCAACGTTCCAGACACCGGTCACCGACGGCACCGACGGGAAGTCGTCGTCGGGCGCGAAGCAGCGAACGCGCAGGCGCCAGTTCCTGGTGATGGAGATCAGGTGACTGACCGCGGCAAATCGCCTGCCTGCGCGCGGCGCATTGGCGTAGGTCGAATAATCGACACCGCAAAGGTCGATCAACTCTTCGAACGACAATGCCGGTTCGTCGCGAAGCGTTTGCATCACGGCGAGGTAGTCGGCGGCATCCACCTCGACGGTCACTTCGCCGAGGGCTACCTTGAGGGACTTTACGCGATCACCGAGATGCTCTTGCAGGGTATGGCTAAGCGCTTCCAGCGTGGCGGACGACATGGCTCACTCTCGGTCGGTTGGGTTCAGCGGGCGATGGTATTGGTGCGACGGATCTTGTTCTGCAACTGAATCAGTCCATAGATCAGCGCCTCGGCGGTCGGCGGACAGCCCGGCACGTAGATGTCGACCGGGACGATGCGGTCACAGCCACGCACGACCGAGTAGGAATAGTGGTAGTAGCCACCGCCGTTGGCGCAGGAACCCATCGAGATCACCCAGCGCGGCTCCGCCATCTGATCGTAGACCTTGCGCATCGCGGGAGCCATCTTGTTGGTCAGGGTTCCGGCAACCACCATCACGTCGGACTGCCGCGGACTTGGGCGGAAGACGATGCCGAAGCGATCCAAGTCGTAGCGGGAGCAACCGGCGTGGATCATCTCGATTGCGCAGCAGGCCAGTCCGAAACTCATCGGCCACAAGGAGCCGGTACGCACGTAGTTGATCAGCTTGTCGGCTGTAGTGGTAACGAAGCCTTCTTGAAGAATGCCTTCAATGCCCATTACTCACTCCCAATCCAGAGCGCCCTTGGCCCAGGCATACACGTAGCCGACGACCAGAATGGCGATAAAAACCAGCATCTCGATGAAACCGAACCAGCGGACCGAATCGGTGTGCACGATCTCCTTGAAGATCGTCGCCCAGGGCAGGAGAAAGGCCACTTCGAGATCGAACAGGATGAAGATGATCGCGATCAGGTAGTAGCGCACATCAAACTTCATGCGCGCGTCTTCGAAGGCTTCGAAACCGCACTCGTAGGGAGAGAGCTTTTCGCTGTCGGGCCGGTGCGGTGCCACGATCAGACCCGTCAGAACGGGCGCAAAACCAAACGCAACGCCTACCAGGATGAAGACAAATACCGGGAAATAGCTTTCCAGCATGATCCGCCCCACAAGCACTTCATTTCAGACTGCAGCCAGCCGCTGCGGCTGGCTCCTCATGGTGCCGACGATGAGACTCGAACTCATACGACCGAAGTCACTACCCCCTCAAGATAGCGTGTATACCAATTTCACCACGTCGGCACTACCACAGCCAGCGGACGAGTCAACCGAGGGAAAGTGCACTCCCCGCCGCGGCCGTCAAAGCCAATTACTTTGGAATATCTTTCGCTTTCGAATCAGGATCCGCGGGGCTCGCAGGCTTGTCAACGCTGCCCGCCGGCGGTACTGGAACAGGCGTCGAGTTTACCGCATCCTGCATCACACTGCCAGTCGTTTTTGGCTTGCTGGAAGCAATATAGGCCAGTGACAGGCTGGTCACGAAGAACACCGTGGCAAGCACGGCGGTGGCGCGACTAAGGAAATTTGCCGACCCGGTCGCCCCGAACAAGCTCCCTGAGGCACCGCTGCCAAAGGCCGCGCCCATGTCGGCGCCCTTACCGTGCTGAACCAGGACGAGCCCTATCACACCCATCGCCGCCAGGATGTGCACTACCAGCACCGCTGAAAAAAGATAATCCATATGGCCTCTTGGTCGTTTTCGCCACCCCCCGTGGCGACGGGCGGCATTCCAGAAAAACTTTTGGAGTATAGCCAGTGTCAGCGGCTGCGGTCAATCGGCTGTTGCCCCAAAACCACAAGGAGAGCCTGCACGACGGGGCGTCGACAGCGCCAACCGGAACAGCGGACCCGGCACTCAGCCCGGCTCCGCGGCCAATGCGTTGATGATCGGCGTCAGGGAATCCACCGGGTAAACAAGAGGAATCATGGTGTCGTCGACACGCGTGAAAACGCCTACCCAGTCGGGATGTGCGCTGAACAGCACATGGTGGTTGCGAATCGCATCGACGTTCAGCCACAGGGTCTGCTCCCGATCTATGGGCGTGTGGCCGACGATGAAGGGCGTGCCGGGCTCGACCTGCAGGGCGCGGCGGAAGCGTTTCACATCACGTCGGTTGTAGCCCTGCGGACGATTCGCCCGGTACAGGCGGTTGTTGATCAGTTCAAGAATCAGCCCCGGGTGGTCGTGAATCTGCACCAGCATTTCCCGACTGACCTTGGTCTTCGGCGCCGCCGCATGGCAGGCGATGAAGTCCTCGGAAACGACGACGTAGGACAACAGCCGGTAGAACTCGCCCATCGCCTTCAGATATGCCGTGCCACGGCGCTCACTGAGTTCCTTGGCCCACAGCAGGCCTTGCGGGATGCCGTCCTTGGCGATGTCCTCGGAGAACGAATCGTGGTTGCCGCGAACATAGAACACCTGCTTGGGAAAATGCAGCTTGAGCCGGAAGATCAGATCCATCAGCAGCATCGACCCAACCATCTCTCTGAGTTGCCCATCGACCTCGCTATGCACCGCATCACCAAGGATGACGAGGACCGCACTGCCTTCCTCGATCGCCTCGAGAAAGGCATTCTGGCTCAGTACCGTCAGCAGGTTGTCGACCTGGGCATGCAGGTCGGCAACCAGAATCGGGGTCACGGTATGCGGCAATTCCAGCAAGCCGCCCGGCAGACCCCGGCTGTCCCGCGGGCGATAGATCTCCTCGTGCAGGAGCAGATTGACCGCTTCGATGAGCAGCAAGGCCTCATCGCGGGGCAATAGCTCAAGCGGACCACCGAAGATATCGCGCAGCCGCCGCAGCTTGCTCATCCGCAGCGATGTGACTTCATCGAGCATGGGTGCGATAGCGGTGCCGGCATCGCTCAGATTGCGAAACACCAGCGCGTCGCGGCCATAGATCACCACGAGGTGTTGCTCGTCCACCGCCGGTGGGTAGTCGAAAATCGCCTGCTGAACCTCGTCTCCCGAGCCGAGGGCCAGCCAGTTTTTCGGGCTCAGGCGCAGAAAGCCGCCGATCCGGCGAAGGTGGGTACGCGGATCGAAAATTATGAAGCTGCCGAGCCGAGCCGTCTCGCCACGCGGGTTGAGGCGGGTTTCGGGGTAGAGATGCAGACGCCTGTCGTTGAGACCGAGGGTGATCTCGATCGGAATGCCGTCGAGAGGGATACGCACCTTGGTGCTGCCGAGCCGATAGCCATCGCCGAGTTTGAGGTTATGGCCCCATCCGAAGCCCAAACGCGCGGACAACGCCTTCAGCCAGGCGAAGAGGCTCGCAATTCTGAACGGGCGTCGGGCGGCGCGCCTCTTCACGGCTGCAACGGTGCGTCGAGAAAGCGCCTTGGGATGCTGTCCGTCCCTTCACGGACATAGACGTAGAAGCCCTGCCGATGCAGGAACGAGGCGACCTGGCGAAACACCTCGAGTTGGGCGGCGCAGATCTCCAGGCTGAGTTGCGCGTCAACCGGATGCGTACAATGCCGCGCCCGCTCGCGACGTCGCTCGAAGACCAGATCCGCGGGTGGGAGCAGGAACTCGAAGACGTAACGGCGATACCAGTCGACGGAAAAGAAGAAGCGCTTGCGAGGTGGCAACACCAGGCGAGCGAAATCCACCGGCGGCAGCGGGTCACGATCGAGGAACTCGGCATCAAAAACCGATACAGCGTTGTCGAGACCCACGAAAGGCATGCCCAGATGGATCTCCCGCGGCCGCACCGAGAGAATCTCGGATCGCCACCAATGCTTCTTGCCGAGGTCGAGGTAACCTTCCTCCGACCAGCCGCCAAGATGCACGATCAAGGTGCTCTTGCCGGCACCAGGCGGACCGGTCACCAGAATCTGGCGATAGCGGATGTCACCGGGGAAGTCGATTCCCTTGTAGTTCTGCAGCGACTCGACAGGTCGGGTAGACAGATCCGGAATGGCGCCGGTTTCGCTCGCCCCGGGGTGATCTGCACCGCCTGACGCCGCGCCGGCGGCTGGATGGGTCGCCGCCATTCTAGGAAAACGACGCGCGCAGGATGTGGAAGGTGATCGCCGCCAGGATAGCGCCAACCGGAACGGTGACGAGCCAGGAAACGACAATGCCGCTGACGACACGAAGATCCAGGGCGCCGATGCCGCGGGCAATGCCGACGCCCATCACGGCGCCGACGGCGATATGCGTAGTCGACACCGGCAGACCCAAGCCGGAAGCCGCCACGGTAACAAAGGCGGCGGCAATGGTGGCACAGTAGGCGCGGGTTGGCGTCAGCTCGGTGATCTTGTGACCGAGGGTGGCCATCACCTTGTAACCATAGGTCGCCAGACCGGCGACGATGCCCAGGCCGCCGATGAACAACATCAACGGCGTCACCGGTGAGGTGGCCGACACCGCCTGCGTTTCGATGATCTGAATCGCCGCCGCCATTGGGCCGATGCCATTGGCCACGTCGTTGGAGCCGTGCGCGAAGGCCATCGCCGCGCCGGTGAATACCATCTGCGGGATGAACAGCCTCTCGACGCTGGCGTACTGGAAGGCTCGGTCGGCGCGCGCATCGAGTTGCACACCGTTCATGATCAACCTGGCGGCGATGGCGACGACGACACCGATCGCCACGGCGAGCACCTGCCCTTCGAGGTTGCCGAGTGTGATGTCGACGTGCTTGAGCCCCTTGACGACGACGATCAGCGAAACGATCCAGCCGACCAGAAAGGCATACACTGGCGCCCACTTGCGCGCCTCGCCGACCGGATCGCGGGTATTGAAAATGAATCGGCGAATGCTCAGCGTCAACAACAGCGACACGAGGCCACCAAGCACCGGCGAAATCAACCAGCTGGCGACAATCTCAGCCATCATTTCCCATTGCACCGCGTCCACACCCAGCGCAGCAACGCCGACGCCGCACACGGCGCCGACGATCGTATGGGTCGAGGACACCGGCCAGCCACGCAGCGTGGCGACCATCAGCCAGATGCCGGTGGCGAGCAGTGCGGCGATCATGCCGAACATCAGCAAATGCGGCACCGGTCGGAAAAGCTCGCCATCGATGATGCCCTTGGCGATGGTGTCGGCCACGGCGCCGCCCGCCAGATAGGCGCCGAGGAACTCCATCGTCGCAGCCAGAACGACAGCCTGCCTGACCGTGATAGCCCCGGAGCCGACCGTGGTGCCCATGGCGTTGGCGACATCGTTGGCGCCGATCCCCCACGTCATGTAAAGGCCGCAGGCGAGAGCCAGCGCCAGGAAGAGGGTTTGATGCTGAGCGATGATTTCCATGCTCAACGCCTCACCGGCAGGTCCAAGGGCGGAACGGGAAGGTGCGGCATCCGGACTCGGACGCCGACGAATCTCGCCGGCAGGCCGCCTTGGTCACGCTGCCGACTCCCTGCTCATCGGCGGGCAATCAGCAGGCGCAGCGTTTCGCCTACTCTTTCGGCGTAGTCGGCCAGCGTTCCGACCCACTGGATCAACTGATACCAGAACATGACGGAGACCGGTTTGTGGTTGTCTTCCTCGGCGAAAAGGGCGCGCGCGAGGTCCATTCCCATCACGTCCGTGTCGCTCTCCATGTGCCCGAGTTCGACGACCATCGCCTGCACGCGCTCGGCCTCACGACCCCGGAAGCCCGTCTCCAGCAACTGATCAAGCTCCTCGACGATACTGTGCGCCAGTGCACAGGTGTCGACGCAACGGGCCACCAGTCGCATCAGCGGCTCGGCCATGCCTGCCGGGACTTCCATCCTGCGCTCGACCAGCAGACCGGCGATATCCTGCGCGGTGTCGGCGATGGCATCCTGCATCGCCAACAGCTCGAGCAGGTCCTGCCGGTCCACCGCCAGGAGCAGACTGCGCGGCAGGTGATCGCACATATCCGCGCGGACAGCGTCAGCCTCCCCCTCCTTGATGAAAATCCGGTTTTTCAACTCGCCAAGCTGTTCCTGATCGTCGTCAATCAGGGCCTGGAACAAAGCAGGCACTTCGCCGACGCATTCCATGACGATGCGCATGTGCTGTTGCAGGGGCTTGAACGGCGATTTGCCGAACAAGGCAGCAATCGGATTGGTGAGCGACATCGGGCGTCTCCGCTGACACAACTGAAGGTATCCTGCACGGGTGGGAGGGGTAGACATCGACCCCGGCAACGAATGCGCCACTTGCCGCCTCCCGCACGAATTGTATTCCGAAGTTCGGCGCCCGTCAGGCTACGCGGTGCGGTTTCGCTGCTCGGCAAGGCAGCCGCGGGCGACTGCCGCGGCTGCCGATCCAGAAAAACGAAACGCCCCGACTTCGGGGCGCCCGTTTGCTGCGCTTCCGGCCCAGGCGTTGCCACGCCTGGTCATCGCTCAGGCATTCTGCAGCAGGATCTCTTCGACCGTCTGGGCCGACTTCTTGCTAGCGCGCAGAACCTTCTCCTGCAGCGCATAGAACTGCCGCAGGCGCATCGCCCGCAAGGCGGCCACATCGTCGCCCTCGGTCTCGAACAGGCTCTTGATGGCCTTGTACATGACCGCGACGGACTTCTCCTCGATGCGCTCGATTTCGACGCACAGATCGACGGTTTCCTGGCTGCGCTGCCGGTCCTTCAGCGCCGCGATGGCGCGCGTCAAGCGGGTGCAGGCGTCGACCGTCATCGATGCCAGTTCGTGCGACTCGGTATTCGCCTCGGTGATGTTGTAGATGCTGGCGGCCTGCGCGACATCCTGGACAGCATTCATGACGCTGTCGATGTCCAGCGTCAATTTGTAAACCTGGTCCCGGTTGAGCGGCGTGACGAAGGACTTGTGCAGCATCAGCAGCAGATCCGCCTTGATCTGGTCTGCACTGGTCTCGTTCATGTTGATTTCTTCGACCAGCGCGGCAACGTCCTGCTTGCTGACCCCCAGACTGTTGACCAGGCGGAGCATGGCATTAGCCCCCGCCAGGACGCGCTCGCTGTGTGCCGCGAGAAGCTCAAAAAACTCGGACCGCTTGGGTAACATGAGTAACTCCCTTGATTGACTGTGGTGACGACTATTGACTGGTTCCGATGGCCGGCACTCACTGACGCCCTGTCTCCGGGGCGCCAGTGAGGCAAGCGCTCCCGAGCTACAGGAACTTCGTCCCGAGGTACCAGAAGATCGCAGCGACCAGACCCGCGGCCGGAATCGTCAGCACCCAGGCGACCATCAGGTTGGCAGTGATCGCCCAGCGCACCGCCTTGACGTCGGTGGCCGCCCCGACACCGATGATCGCGCCGGTGATGGTATGCGTCGTCGACACCGGAATGCCGCCCAGGGTCGCCAGCCCCAGAGCGATCGCGCCACCCATCGAGGCACACGAACCGCTGACCGCATTGAGCTTGGTGATCTTGGTACCCATGGTCTTGACGATCCGCCAGCCACCGAGGTAGGTTCCCCAGGCGATCGCGAAGTAGCAGGAGTAGATCACCCAAGTCGGCAGCGTCGCGACGTCCTTGGTCGCTACACCGGCCGTGATCATCAACAGCCAGATGATGCCGATCGTCTTCTGCGCATCGTTGCCGCCATGGCCCAAGCTATACAAGGCGGCGGCGATCAATTGCCCGCCCTTGAAGAACTTGCCGGCCTGATACGGCGAGGTCCCTCGGAAAATCCAGGCGACCAGCACCATCAGCAAGCCACCCAGGATTACCCCGACCAGCGGCGAAATGATGATGAAGGCAAGGATCTTGCCGAAACCAGCCCAGACGATCGGCGCACCCGAAGCCGCCTTGGCCACCGTCGCTCCGACCAGGCCGCCGACCAGCGCGTGCGAGGACGACGACGGGATGCCGTAATACCAGGTGATGATGTTCCAGATCAAGGCCCCCATCAAGGCGCCGAAGATCACGTAGTAATCAACGAAACTCGGGTCGACCGTGCCCTTGCCGATGGTCGCCGCCACTTTGAGTTCAAACACCCACAGCGCGGCAAAGTTGAAGAACGCGGCGAACAGCACCGCCTGTTTCGGGGTCAGGGCACCGGTTGCGACGATCGTCGAGATCGAGTTGGCGCCATCGTGAAACCCGTTCATGAAGTCGAACGCCAGAGCGATTGCGATCAGCAAGCCCAGCGTCCAGATGCTCATATTTAGGCCTTCCATTTTCCGCAGCCCCTCAAGAGTTTTCGATCAGGATCTCTTCGATCATCTTGGCCGCTTCCTGGCAAGAGTCGAGGACCGCCTCCTGAAGCGAGTAGAACTCCCGCAACTTCATCGTCTGCCAGATGTTGGCGCCGTCCTGGAACAGGGCGGTGATCGCCTTGTGCTGGATCTTGTCGGCCTTCGACTCGATTTCCTCGATTTCCTTGCACAGGTTGAGCGTTTCCGCGCCACGCGACTTGTCGCCCAGCGCCGCCACCGCACGATTCAGGCGCAGGCACGCGTCAGCGCTAAGTGCGGCCATTTCGCGCGCCTCCACCGTCGACTGCTTGATGCTGTACATGCCTACGGCATTAGCCACGCTCTGCAGGATGTTCAGCGTCATGTCGAGATCACTGATCAGCGCGTGGATCTGGTCGCGGTTGATCGGCGTCGTGAACGACTGGTGCAGCCGCCCGATCACCTTGGCCTTGATCTGGTCACCGGTCTGCTCGTGTTGATTGACTTCGTCGACCAGCACCGAAAGATTGGCGCCCGCATCGCCCAGACCATTGATCAGACGCAAGGTTGCGTTGGCCCCGGCCACCACCTGTTCTGAGTGCGCGGTGAGAAGCTCAAAGAATTCACTGCGATTCGGCATCAGACTACTAAACATACGACCTCCCTTGGTTATCTGCTCCTTCGAGCAGTTCACAGTTAAAACCGTCTTCGCCGATCGATGGTCGGCACCCCCCAACTACTACCAAATAACTACCCACGCTCGTTGGGGCACTCCCGAGGATCGCCTGCGCGCCGGTTCGACCGCGGCCGCATCGAGCGTGCCCAAAGACATCTGGTGCGATCAGCCCTTCTTCTTGCCCTTCGAGAGGGTGGCCAGCGCGCCCAGCAACTCTTTCATCTGCTCGACCCGCTGTTCGGCAAACACCCGTACCCCGGCGCGCAGGATGTCGGATTTGCTCGCCGCCCAGCCGGCGCCCTTGGCCAGTTCGGCACGCACGGCTTCAATGGCGGCCTCCTCGCTCTTCAGCAACTCGACCGTGTAGCGCACGATCCTGTCGCCCTTCTCCTTGGCCGCCTTCTCGATGTTCGCTACCGTTGCCGCCAGCTTGGCGGCTTTCTTGCCTGCATCTTCCGTTGCCGTCGCTGGTGCAGCGGCTGCGCTGTCCTTCGTCGCCACTTTCACAGGTTTGCTGGGCTTGGCGGGCTTGGCCGCCACCGGCTTGGCCGCGGCGGCCGCTTTCCGGCTCACGGGCTTCGCTTTCGCTGCGGTAACCGGCTCGGCTGCTTTCGTCGTCGCCGCCGTCACGGCAGCCACCTTTTTCGCCGCCTTGGCGGGCGCTTTCGCGGGCGGTGTCGGCACCACGTCAGCAGCCGGCTTGGCCACTGCCGGCTTGGCGGTAGCGGGCTTGGCGGTAGCGGGCTTGGCGGCGGGCTTGGCGGCGGCCTTGCGGGCCGGTGCCGCGGCAAGTGGCGGCGGACTGGCCGGCGCGGCGACGGGGGCGACGACCGGAGCCTCGGGTTCGGGCGTGGCGACCAGCGGTATATCGGTAGCGACCAGACGCTCGGCGAGCGATTCGTCTTCCTTCTTGAGGCTGGCCCGCAGAGCGGTCTTGTTGGTGCTGGCACTTGTCGGTGTCGTCATCGGGTGTCTCCCAGTTGTTTAAGAACGGCTGCGATCAGCTTGCGGACCTCGCCTTGCGCGGCTTCGGCACCAGAGCCCAGTTGAAAAACAGACGCCCCGATGACCGCGCTTTGAGCATAGGCGTTGCGCTGGCAAAGCATCGCATCGAGGATCGGCAAGGTGAATTCATGCAACAATTCAAGCACATCCGTTGCCAGTGCGGTGTTCTGTACGCGGTTCGGGACAATGCAGCCGTGCAGGCGATGGCTTTGCTCCATACGGTTGAGGATCAGTCGCTCGACGGCGAGCGTCGACCACAGGTCGGTCGGACTCGGCACGGCCGGAACCACCGCCAGATGGGCCACCGCCAGCGCGGCGAGCGTCGACGGGTGGTAGATCGAGGGCGGTGTATCGAGCACGATGTAGTCCGCTTCGCCCTGCAAATCGCCGATGTGCTTGATCAGTTCCAGCCCGGACATCTTGCGCACGTCGAGTTGCAGGTCCGAGTCGAGCAGTGGCGCCGATTCGGCCCAGCGAAACGCACTCTCCTGCGGATCGAGGTCAACAAGCAGCACGGTGGCGCCGATCGCATGGAAGCCCCCCCCCATTTGCATGGCGACAGTAGTCTTGCCGGCGCCGCCCTTCTGCGAGACGACAGCGATCACGCGGCCTAGCGCCATTGACGGTCCACCCTTTTCGCAAAGAATCGGTTGATGTGAAGATTGATGTGAAAATTCTGCATAACGATCAATTATGCCATCATGCGGAAAAGCGACAAGCCTGGAATGGCTCGGAAAGGGCCATGAAATGGGCCATTTTTTTGCAACTGGGCGAATGTCTGACGTAAGTCAATGAAAACCCCCGCCGGGCCTTGCCGTTACGGTGGAAGGCCTTCGTCAAAACTCGCTCACGACCCGGCCGTGACGGCCAGCCAGGGCGCCGGCAGGCGACTCGCGCAGCGCCGCTCAGCCGTCGACCAGGATGTTGAGCGTCCTGGCCCTGACGACCGCCTCGCGGCGACTCGAGGCACGCAGTTTGCGATAGATGTTCTGCGTATGGCGCTTGACGGTCGCCCGCGAGATGCATAGCTCCTCCGAGATCTCGATATTGCTCAGGCGCACCGCCAGCAGTTTGAGAATCTTCAGTTCACGCCGGGTAAGGTCGGCGCCCACCTGTTGGCGACCCGCGGTCACCAGCCAGTCATCGTTGAGCGCGGCGAGGATCTGCCCGGCGTAGCGCGCATTGCCGATACTGGCCTCCAGCAGTTTCAGCGGCTTGACGAGTTCCTGTCCAAGGTCGACGAAGAGTCGAATGAACCCTCCCGTCCGGGTCAGCGCGAGCGCGCGTCCGAGACGCTCGACGGCGGCACTCTCGTCGCCCAGCGCATACTCGAGCAGCGCCTGCAGGGCCAGCGCTTCGGCGAGAAAACGCACGTTGTGGCGGGACGTCAGCTGCGCTTCGAGCAGTTGCAGAAGGCGGGCGGCCTGTTTGCGGCTCTCGTCGCTACCCTCCGCTATCCACACCCGAGCGAGCGTCAGGTGCGGCGCACTGAAGAAGCGGTAGACAAACTGGACGGGGCCCGGATCGAAACTGCGCGCCCAATCCTGAGCCTCGGCCAGACGGCCCTGGCGCAGCGCCAGATCCGCCTGGCAGGCGCGGGCGCGAAACAGGGCCGGCAGATCGGCTTTCTCGGCGAGGCGCTCGCACACAGCATCAACGATCGCGCGCGCCCGGTCGGCCTGCCCGAGCGCCTGATAGACTGCCGCCAGAAGGAATGACATCTCGGTGCGATAGCCGAGGCGCGGCGCCTGCTCCGGCGCGAGCGCCGGCAGCAGCGTCGCCTCGGCGAGGCTCAGCTCGTTGCGTTGGTACTGGACAAGGCCCAGGAAGTAACGTCCGAGAGCGGCGTTCGCCTCGCTGGCAAAGCGGGCATCGCCCAGGTTGTAGTACTGGTCGGCCGTCCACTGCAGCGCCGACAGGTCGGCAGCCATCCAGTCGATCAGGCACAAGGTGGCCACCAGCGGTGCCTGGCAGGCGTCGATGGGCCCGGCGGCGTGCGCCAGGGCCTGACGGATGCCGTCGCGCGCGCCGGCCAGATCGCCGGCGGCCTGCCGCCCGCCGGCGAGAAGCGCCTGTGCCGTGACGTGGGCGTGCACGCACGCCACTGGCAGACGCTGCAAGGCCTGCTCGGCAAGCGCCACGGCGCTGCCCGCCTGACCCTCGAGGTAGGCGTGCAGGCTGCGCAAGGCCAGGAGGTGGCCACGCAAGGCCTCGCTGCCCGGCAACTGTATGCCGGCCACCGTGCTGTCGATCAGCGCCTCGATGCGGTCCACGACTGCCGAGATCTCGACATGACGCCCCTGGTGATACATCAGCCAGGCCTTCATAACCAGCAGTTCGGGATCGCCCTCGACAGTATCGGGCGGCAGCAGCCGCAGACAGCGGTCGAGACGCCAGCGCTGCTCGCGGCCAAGAAGAAGATTGCGATGCCGTGCCAGCAGTTGCCCGGCCGCCGCCCCACCGTCACCGGCCAGCGCATGCGGGATGGCTTCTTCGAGCAGACCCTGCGTCGCCAACCAGGCTGCCGCCCGGTGGTGCAGTTCGGCGATGTCGGCCGGCGTGCAGCGCAGGCTGAGCTGCCGTTGCAGGAACTCCCGGAACAGGCGACGGTAGCGATACCAGTGGCGACCATCGTCGATGACGGTACAGAGCATCGCGCCAGAGGACACCACCCGCAGCAACGCCTGACTGACCAGCGTTTCCCCCAGGGCGGCACCCTCCCAGAGTACCGCGTCGCACAGCGGGGCACAGAAGCGGTCGAGGATCGATGTGCGCAGCAGGCAGTCGACCGTGCCAGCCGTCTGGTCTGCGAGCAACTCTTCGACGAAGTACTGCTGCAACTGCGGCGACTCGCCGCTCAAGCTGCGCGCCAGACCCGCGGCCGCGTCATCACCGTTGCGTAGCGCCAACGCCGCCAGACGCACGCCCACCGGCCAACCTTCGGTGCATGCCTGCAGGTGGAGCAGGTCCTCGCCGGAAACTGCCCGTCCGGCGCAGCGCTCGATCAGCGTGGCGCTTGCCCGTTCGTCGAACTGCAGGTCCGGCACGCGGATTTCCACCATCGCCTCGCGCACGCGCAGCGCGCCCAGCGACAGGCGGGGGTCCTGGCGCGTGCTGATCACCAGGCGAAGGCCACTCGCCGGGTGCGCCAGCAAGCGGTCCAGCAAGGCCTGGGTGGATGGCGAATCGACGTGCTGATAGCCGTCGAGCACGAGAACCAGGGGTGCGGGCAGCGCTTCCAGCGCGTTGCTCAGACTGCCCGCCAGAGTGGCCAGAGAGGGCGGCGGCGAGGCATTCAGGCAGGCCAGTGTCTCGGCGCAGGCGGCGGGGAAAACGCTGCGTAGCGCAGCGACGAAATAACTGGCGAAAATCATCGGCTCGCTGTCATCGCGGTCGAGAGACAGCCAGGCGGCAGCTGCGTCCCGACCCTCGAGCCAGTGGACCAGAAGCGAAGTCTTGCCGTAACCGGCGGGTGCCGACAGCAGCGTCAGCGGCAGTTCGCTGCCGGCATCAAGCAGGCGCAGCAACTCGCTGCGCGCAACGAAGTCGGCGACGACCCGCGGACGGCGAAGCTTGCTGCGAACGATCTGGACGGATGCCAGCGGCGGGTTCTCGATCATCGTCAGCGCGCCTCGAGCAGGTCCGTGATCTGCCGATCCTTGTCTTGCCAGAGCCGCTGCAACCACTGCTGGAAGGCCTCGCGAACCGCCGGGTCGCGCGCGTAATCGGCTCTCGCCAGTTCCGTCGGCACCGGCAAGGTCTGCACCCGCACCCGCACACGCTTCATCCTGCCGCAGAGAAACTGCCAGAAATTGGGTGCCCCGTCGGGATAGACGATGGTGACATCGAGAATCGCCTGGAACTTGTCCGCCATCACGTTCATGGCCAGGGCAATGCCGCCCGCCTTCGGCTTCAGGAGATGGCGATAGGGCGACTGCTGCCGCTGGTGCTTGAGCGCCGTGAAGCGAGTTCCCTCGCAGAAGTTCATGACGCTGGTCGGGATCAGCGCAAACTTCTCACACGCCAGGCGGGTCGCGGCCTGGTCCTTGGCGCGCAGTTCCGGGTGCCTGCTGAGCACGTCTTCGCTGTGCCGGCGCATGAACGGGAAATCGAGCGCCCACCAGGCGAGTCCCATCACCGGCACCCAGAGCAGTTGCCGCTTGAGGAAGAACTTGAGCAGCGGAATGCGGCGCGTCAGCAGGTGCTGGAGTACCAGGATGTCGGCCCAGGTCTGGTGATTGCAGTTGACCAGATACCAGCCGCCCGCATCGAGCCCGGCGATACCCTGGACGTCCCAGGTGGCGTTCTGGGTCAGGGCCATCCAGCCACTGTTGCAGACGATCCAGGCTTCGGCAATCCGGACGAGAATCGGATCGAGGCGCCGACGAACGGCCTGGAACGGCAGGATCAGCTTGAGCAGCGCCACGAGCAGCAGGATGGGTACCCAGAACAGGGAGTTGAGCCCGAGCAGAAGTGCGGCGATCAGGCCGATCAGCGGGGCAGGCAGGAAACTGAGCATGAGCGAGGCGGCTGCCGGAGAGGTGGCGATCTTGCTTCGGTCAACCGGCCGTCGCCGGCGCGCCGGCCAGCATGACGCTGCGCGTGACCGGCGTCTCGAGGCTGATGCGACCGAGAACGCCGTTACGATAGTCCTGCAGCAGGGCCTTCGCGGCTTTCTCGAGGTCGACTTCGCCGCCCCGCATGCGCAGGCCGCGGCGCCTGGCGATGGCTTCGATGACATGTACCGCATCGACATCGTCAGCCGCCTCGACCGACAGACCGTAGCGAGCGGCCAGGACTGCCGGGTAGCGGGCGAGCAGCAGATCGGCGAGAAAGATCGCCACTTCCTGGTCGATGATCGCATTGCGGCCGACGGCATTGCTGGCGGCCAGCATCAGGCCATCGCTGGGGTACTCGATCTTCGGCCAGAGCAGCCCGGGCGTATCGGTCAACCAGTGGCGAACGTCGAGCTGCGAGGTCTGCTGCGATTTGGTCACTGCCGGCTCGTCGCCGACCTTGGCAATCCGGCGCTTGAGCAGAGCATTCATCAGCGTCGACTTGCCGACGTTCGGAATGCCCATGATCAGCATCCGCAAGGGCTTGCCGTTGTCCTTGCGGTGGGGCGCCAAGGGCTGGCAGAGACTGGGCAGCCGCGCCACGTCGCCAGGCTTCTTGCACGACAGCGCGACGGCATGCACGCCGTCCTGGCGGCCGTAATACTCGATCCACGCGCGCGTGGTCAGCGGATCGGCGAGATCGGCCTTGTTGAGCACCTTCAGGCAGGGACGTTGCCGGTACAGGCGGAGTTCGCGCACCATCGGATTGGTGCTCGCCTCGGGCAGGCGCGCATCGACCACCTCGATCACCACGTCGATCGACGCCATGGTCTCGGCCGCTTTCTTGCGCGCCGAGGTCATGTGACCGGGATACCACTGGATGGCCATGCTTTCTCCGACTTCCTGGAAGATATTGACATTATCCCACCTGCGCGGCCCCCTGCGACCCTTGCCGAAGCGCCGACAGCCGACAAAGCGCTAGAATGTCGTCCTCTCCCCCAGCAAACCCAGGACACGCTTGTCGGCGATCCCCGAAATCCGGCCCGGACAGTCGATCGAACTGCTCAAGGAACTGCACATCCTGACGCGCGACGGCAAACTCAACCAGGACAGCCGGCGCAAGCTGAAGCAGGTGTATCACCTGTTCCACTTCATTGCGCCGCTGCTCGAGGAAGTCCTCGCCAAGGACCGCCACCTGACCTTGGCCGATCATGGCGCGGGCAAATCCTACCTGGGGTTCATCCTCTACGACCTGTTCTTCAGGACCAGGGACACCGGGCACATCTACGGCGTCGAGGCACGCGCCGAACTCGTCGAGCGCTCGCGCGAGCTTGCCGCCCGCCTCGGTTTCGCACGCATGAGCTTTCACGATCTGCGCGTCGCGAACGCGATCGATTCGCCGGCCCTGCCCGCGCGCGTAGACATCGTCACCGCCCTGCACGCCTGCGATACCGCAACTGACGACGCCATCCGCTTTGCCCTGCACAAGCGGGCGCAGTTCATCGTTCTCGTCCCCTGCTGCCAAGCCGAAGTCGCGGCGCTGCTGCGCCGCAAGAAGAACGAGTCCTTTGCGACGACGCCGCTCTCGGAACTCTGGCGCCATCCGCTCCACACCCGCGAATTCGGCAGCCAGGTGACCAACGCCCTGCGTTGCCTGCAACTCGAGGCGCACGGCTATCAACTGACGGTCACCGAACTCGTCGGCTGGGAGCACTCGCTGAAAAACGAGTTGATCATCGCCAGGCGGCGTGGCGAAGAGCGCGGCAACGCGGCCGCGCGCCTCGAACAAATCCTGCTGGCGCTGAATCTGGGCGAGTTGCATGATCGCTTCATCTACTGACCGCCGAGCCAGTGCCGGCGCATGCCAAATTGATCCGGCCGTGGCCAGACAAGGACCTTCAATGGAAAAATGGATCACCCGTGGCGGCGCCGCGCTGTGCGCCGCCGGCAGTCTCGCGCTGTTCTGGACGTTCGGCGTCTTTCTCGCCGCACCCTGGCGGGCGGGCCGCCTGCTGTCGCTGAACAGCATCGAGATGCAGGTGCTCGGCGTTTCGCTGTTCGCCGCCCTCGCCGTCGCCTGGGGCGCCCTGCACATCCTGGCGATCGCCGACCGCGCCGACAACCCGAGGACGTACTACACGTTCTGCGTGGCCCTGCTGATCGCCGCCATTCTGGCGATGGCCGACGGCATGGCATGGACCGCCGCGCGCATCGCCTGAGCTCCGCCTCGCCTGCCAGACAGCGCCGGGATCGGACTGCCGATGATCGGCAACGCACGGTGCTCGGGGCGAGGCTCCCGCGTGACCGCGCCACCAGCGTCCGGGCGGCGCCCTAAACCTGCATGTTCATTACGTCGTGATAGGCCGAAACGAGCTTGTTGCGAACCTGGACCATCTCCTGAAAAGAGATGTTGGCTTTCTGCAGGGCGATCATCACATCGTGCAGGTTCTCGGTGTTGTTGCCGGCGGCAAAACTTGCCGCCATCGCTTGCGCCTGTTGCTGTGTCTGGTTGACCTGCGCAATCGAGTTCTCCAGTACCTGGGCAAAGTCCGTCCCGGCTGCCGGAGCGCTCGGCGCCTCGGCCAGGCGGCCGCCGGTTGCTGCCGACGTCGCGCGCAACATGCTCAACATCTGGTCGATACCCTTGGTGTCCATTCGTTCCTCCAAACGCTTTCTGGCTTATCAAAGCAACAAGTGGGCCAGATTCTGACCAACTCCGCGATCAGCCTTTCAAAAAACCTTCGAGGCGGTACTGCCGCAACTTGTGGCGCAGCGTTCGCTCGGGCATTCCGAGTCGCTCACCCGCCAGCTTTCTTGAGCCGCCGGCAGCGGCAAGCGTCTCGAGGATGTGTTCGCGCTCGACTTCCCGCAGCTTGTCGGTTTTCTGAGCCTCCGGCGGCGGCACGGCGAAGGCCGGCTCCGGCACGGCCGCTGGCGGCCACTGCGCGGCCGGCCTTGCGGCGGGAACGGCGGCTGACAGGTGGAGAGAATCGACATCGACGACGTCGCCCGTCGCCAGTATGACCGCACGCTGCATGACGTTTTCCAGCTCGCGGATGTTGCCGGGCCAGGTGTGGTGTTGCAACGCCTCCTCGGCAGCGGCGGCGAGACGCAGCCCTGGGCGGCCAGCGCGACCGCCATGTTCGGCGAGGAAATGGCGGGCCAGCGGGATGATGTCCTGGACTCGCTGCCGCAGGGCCGGGATCAGCAACGGGAAGACGTTGAGCCGATAGAACAGGTCCTCACGAAACAGGCCCTTGGCGACAGCGTCGGCCATGTCCCGATTCGACGTCGCGACGACGCGGATATCGAGGGACACGGGTTTCTGCCCACCGACCCGCTCGACTTCGCGCTCCTGCAGGACGCGCAGCAGCTTGGCCTGCAGCGCCAGCGGCATCTCGGTGATCTCGTCGAGCAGCAATGTTCCATGCTGCGCCTGCTCGAACTTGCCGACCTGCGCGTGCTGAGCGCCACTGAAGGCGCCCTTTTCGTGACCGAAGAGCGTCGCTTCCAGCAGGCTGTCGGGAATCGCCGCGCAATTGATGGCGACGAACGGCCCCTTTCGCCGCGCCGAGTGCTGGTGGATGAAGCGTGCCACCACCTCCTTGCCGACACCGCTTTCGCCGGTCAGGAGAACCGTCGTATCGCTCTGCGCGACGCGCGTGGCCAGGCCGAAGAGGTTGCGGCTGAGCGGATCGCCGGCGACAACCCGCTCGTCGTCGAGCGTCTCCGGCAGACGATAACGCTGCACGTGATCAAGCAGCGCCTTCGGCTCGAAGGGCTTGAGCAGAAAATCGCAGGCACCTGCCCGCATGGCTTCGACGGCACGGTCGACATCGGCAAAGGCGGTCATCAGGACCACCGGCAAGTGCGGAAAGCGACTGCGGATCTCCTTCAACAAGGCGATTCCGTCGATCGGCAGCATGCGCACATCGCTGACCACCAGCGAGACGGTCTGCCTGGCCAGCAATTGCAGCGCTTCCTCACCGCCTGCCGCAGCGACGACCGCTTGCCCGGCCAGCTCGAGCGTATCGCATACCGCCTCGCGCAAGGCAAGATCGTCTTCAACCACCAGTATCGGCAATCTACTCGCCATACGCTCCACTCTTCCTCAACCTTCTCGGCCTGCCACCGCGTCGACAGGCAGCATGATAACGAACTCGGACCCGTCTTCCGGCAGCGAACTCACCTTTATCGTACCCCCGTGGGCACGCGCCACACCGAGCGCAATCGCCAGACCCAGGCCGGTGCCCTGCCCTCGGGTGGTGAAGAAGGGCTCGAAAACACGCGCCTGGATTTCGGGAGAGATACCGACCCCGCTGTCGCGCACAGCGAGCAGCAACGCTCCATCGGCGACACTGGCGCCAAGCGTCACCTTGCCGTCCGCCGTGCAGGCCTGCAAGGCGTTTTCGAGCAGATTCACCAAGGCGCCGGCCAGGGCTTTGCGACTGCCGGTGACGACCACACCGTCGGCAGCGCAGTTGACCCGGAAGGCCACTTTCCTGTCGGCGAACAGCGGCTCGACCGTCTGTGCAGCGTCGGCCAGCAGTTGCCAGACTGGAATCGTGTCGCGGCCGATGCTCTCGCCGCGAGCGAAGAGCAGCACCTCCTGTATCAGACGTTCCAGCCGCTTGAGCTGCGCGGCGGTCTTGCCGGCGAAGCGGACGCGCGCCGCGTCGTCGAGGTCGGGCTGACAGAGGTTGGCACTGTAGAGCAAGGCGGTAGCCAGCGGGGTACGCAACTGGTGGGCCAGTGAAGCCGCCATTTCGCCCATTGCCGCCAGGCGCTGATTGCGTTCGAGTTCGGCCTTCAGAGCGTGCGCCGCCGTCACATCGTGGATCAACAGGATGCGTCCGCCGGCCGAGTCGAGCGGACTTTCGACAATCGACAGCCGCCGCTCATCAAGCTGCCATTCGTCCGGTGCCTCGGTGGCCACCAGTCTCGCCTGCGCCAGCGCCAACCAGGTCTCGCCGATGATCGTCCGACCGAACATCCGGCACGCCGCCGGATTGGCCTCGCTGACACAGGCCGCGCAATCGAGCACGACGACGCCGGCCGGCAGGGCGTTGAGCAGCAGTGACAGACGCTCGGACAGCGCCTCCTTGGCCTCGTATTGCCGTCGCAGCTCGCCATTGGCGACGGCCAGTTCGGCGGTCAATGACTCGACGCGGCCTTGCAACCCCTGGTAAGACTCCGTCAAGGCCAGCGAAACCTGATTGAAAACGTCGAAAGCGCGTTGAAGCTCCTGCGCCTGGCGTTCGGGGCCCGGTATTTGTGTGACTTCGCTCATCCAGTGGAAAGTCCGCTGCAGTTAACCGCTACAATAGCCGAGCAATTATCAGCCTTTTTTTGCTTTTTTCCTGCTTTATCGCAGGTTTGTCACGTATCACGAGCATGGCGGCAGCGGGAATCGAGACCACAGAGACGGCAGGCGCGGACAATCCGCTGGATCGCGCGCGCGAGGCACTGGCGCGCCTGACGAACAGGCAGAAAGTGCTGCTGATCGTCTCGGTCGCGGCGGTCGTCACCCTGCTGATCGCCGCCGCTACCCTGCTCAGACAAGGCGAGTTCAAAGTGCTGTTCTCGAACATCGGCGAGCGGGACGGCGGCGCCATCATCGCCGCGCTCGAACAGATGAACGTGCCCTACAAGTTCAGCGAGTCGGGCAGCGCCATCCTCGTGCACGACAGCAGAGTCCATGATGTTCGCCTGCGTCTGGCCGCGCAGGGACTGCCAAGGGGCGGTGCCGTCGGTTTTGAACTGATGGAAGCTCAGAAGTTCGGCGTCAGCCAGTTTGCCGAACAGGTCAACTATCAGCGCGGTCTGGAAGGCGAGTTGTCGCGAACCATCCAGTCGATCGCGGCGGTTCAGGCGGCCCGCGTGCATCTGGCCATTCCCAAACCGAGCGTCTTCATGCGCGAGGAGCTGAAACCATCGGCGTCGGTTCTCCTCAACCTCTACCCGGGACGCTCGCTCGAGCCACGCCAGATCGCCGGCATTCAGAATCTCGTTGCCGCCAGCGTCCCGCAACTGGCGCCGACCAGCGTCACCCTGCTCGACCAGAGCGGCGCGCTGCTTTCGCAGATGAAGAGCAAGCTGCTGGAAGCCGGCCTCGATCCGACGCAGGTCAAGTACATCCAGGAAGTCGAAGCAAGCGTCATCAAGCGCGTCGAAGACATCCTGGCGCCTATCGTTGGCCCCGGCAATGCGCGCGTGCAGATCGCCGCCGACATCGACTTTTCGCAGAGCGAACAGACCGCCGAGACGCATCGACCGAACGCGACGCCGCCGGAGATCAGTATCCGCAGCCAGCAGAGCAGCGAAACGGCAAGCACCAGCCCAGCGGCGCAGGGCGTTCCGGGCGCCCTCAGCAATCAGCCGCCGGTACCGGCGACCGCGCCACTGACGCAACCGCCGGTACCCGGTGCCGGTGGTGCCGCCCCGGCGACGCCTCCCGTACCCGGCCAGATCAACGTCGCCGGGGTTCAGGCGCCAGTCGCGAGCGTCGGCCCACCGATCAGTACCAGCAAGAACTCGACGGTCAACTACGAGGTCGACAAGACCATCCGGCACGTCCGCCAGGCAGTGGGCACGATCAAGCGTCTGTCTGCCGCCGTCGTGGTCAATCAGCGCAAGGAAGTCGCCAAGGACGGCAAGGCGGTCAACAAGCCGCTACCGGACGCCGAAGTGAAACAGATCAGCGACCTCGTCAAGGAGGCGATGGGCTTCAACAAGGAGCGCGGCGACACCATCTCGGTCGCCAACGCGCCGTTCACGGTCATCGACAAGGACGAGGGCCTGCCGCCATGGCGTGACCCGGAAACGGTGTCACTGACCAAGGACCTCGTGAAGTATGGTGTGATTGCCGCCATCATCGCCTATCTGCTGCTCGGCGTCGTTCGCCCGCTGCTCAAGACCATGCTCGAGAAACCAGCGACAACCGAGAGCGGCGTCGGTGGCCGCATAGACGTGGTTGCCGGAGAGGAAGGTGAGGAGGAAGCCACGGAGAACCTGCCCACGGCCGCCGAACTGCTGGAAAAGAGAATCGCCGCGGCGCGCGCGCTGGCTCAGCAGGATCCGCAGTTGGTAGCCAACATCATCAAGGAATGGACGGGTGCCAATGGCGGCTGAGGACGGTATCGAAAAGAGCGCGATTCTGCTCATTGCCCTCGGCGAGGACTACGCTGCCGAGGTGCTCAAGCATCTCGGCCCGAAAGAGGTGCAGAAACTGGGGCACGCCATGGCGGCCCTCAAGTCGGTGCCGCGCACCCGCGTCGAAGAGGTCTTGGCCGACTTCCACCGAACGGCCGAGGAATCGGCGGCGGTGCACGTGGACACCGACGCCTACGTCCGCTCGGTGCTGACCAAGGCGCTTGGTGACGACAAGGCATCGAACCTGATCTCGCGCATCCTGCAGCCGGGCGAAACCAACGGCATCGAAGGCCTCAAGTGGATGGACGCACCGACAGTCGCCGAACTGATCAAGAACGAGCACCCCCAGATCATTGCGACCATTCTCGTACACCTCGCCCATGATCATGCAGGCGAAATCCTGAATCAGTTTACCGAGCGTTTGCGCAATGACGTGATCTTGCGCATTGCCACTCTCGAAGGGATTCAGCCGGAGGCCTTGCGCGAGTTGAACGACGTCATGCTGCGCCTGCTCTCGGGCTCTGCAAGCATGAAACAGGCCGCCAAGGGCGGCGCGGGAACGGTCGCCGAGATCCTCAATTTCATGGGCAGCGCGAACGAAACCGCCGTCCTGGACTCGATCCGCGAGTACGATCCCGATCTGGCGCAGAAAGTGCTCGACGAGATGTTCGTCTTCGAGAACCTGCTCGAACTCGACGACCGGGCGATCCAGCTCCTGCTACGCGAGATTCAGTCCGAATCCTTGATCCTGGCCATGAAGGGAGCTACCGAACCCTTGCGCGAGAAGATCTTCAAGAACATGTCACAACGTGCGTCGGAGATGCTGCGCGAAGATCTCGAGTCGCGCGGCCCGGTACGCCTCTCGGAAGTCGAAAGCGAACAGAAGGAAATCCTCAAGATCGTCCGTCGCCTGGCCGACGAAGGCCAGATCGTCCTTGGTGGCGCGGGCGGCGAGGAAATGGTCTGAGCAGGCCAAGGTCATGACCCAGTGGATCCCGAAGGAGAAGCTTACCGCTTATCAGCGCTGGGAGCTTGCGGCCTTCGACGAGGACAAGACGGTTCCGCCCACTCCGTCGCCTGCCGCCCAGCCATCGCCGATCGCAGAGCCCACGGACCCCCCCGTCCAAGTCGCGTCCGAGCCGGCAAGCCAGCCGCCGCCTGCGGTCACCCTGCCGACCGCTGAAGACATCGAGCGCCTGCATCGCGAGGCACAAGCTGCCGGCTATGCCGATGGCCATCGCGAGGGACTGGCTGCCGGCGAGGCGGTGGTGGCCCAACTCGCGACACTTTTGGACAACCTGCAGCAGGCCCTCGCAACGATCGATCAGGGCGTCGCCGATCAGTTGCTGGTCCTCGCGGTCGAGATTGCCAATCAGGTGTTGCGGCAGAGCCTACGCCTGCAACCGGAGTTGCTGCTGCCGATAGTGAGAGAGGCGGTGACGGCGCTGCACGCCCATCACGGACAGCCGCTGCTGTTCGTCCACCCCGACGACGCGACGCTGATACGCAGTCGCCTCGGCGACCAACTGTCGCACAACAACTGGCGAATCATCGACGATGCGGCGTTGACGCCGGGCGGCTGCCGGGTCGAACTCGGCGCCAGCGAGGTGGATGCGACGCTCGAGACGCGCTGGCGACGCGTCGTCGAGGCCATCGGCATCAGCGACGAATGGCTGACGAGTGCCGACCGGGACGGCAAGGTTAACCCACGATGAGTGAACCCGCCGCCAACCCGCATCTCGCCAATTGGCGCCACTTCCTCGATGGTTGCCGAGGCGCCGCCGGCCAGGTGAATTCGCTGCTGCCGAGCGGCCACCTGACGCGCATCAACGGCCTCGTGATGGAGGCGTCCGGACTGAAACTGCCCCTCGGCAGCTCATGCCGCATCACGCCGCTTGGCGGCTCGCCGATCGAAGCGGAAGTGGTCGGCTTCAACGGCGAGCGGCTGTTCCTGATGCCGTCGGAAGATGTCTATGGCCTGTCGCCAGGGGCCCGCGTCGTCGCCCTCGAAACGCGCCACCCGCCACCGCAGATCGGTCGTCTGCCGCCTGCACGGCGACGCTCGATCGACCGCGCCAAACTGGTGCCGGTCGGCGAATCCCTCCTTGGCCGCGTCCTCGATGGGGCCGGCCGGCCGCTCGACAAGCTTGGTCCGTTGCATGCCAGGTCACTGCGCCCGCTGCAGAGCCGGCCGGTCAACCCGATGTCGCGGGCGCCGATCGACAAGGCGCTGGACGTCGGGGTGCGTGCCATCAATGGCCTGCTCTGTGTCGGACAGGGACAACGGATGGGCCTGTTTGCCGGATCGGGTGTCGGCAAGAGCGTACTGCTCGGCATGATGGCCCGCTACACGGAGGCGGAAATCATCGTCGTCGGCCTCATCGGCGAGCGCGGTCGTGAGGTCAAGGAGTTCATCGAGCAGATCCTTGGTGAGGAAGGCCTGCGCCGATCCGTCGTCATCGCCGCACCGGCCGACGTCAGTCCCTTGATGCGGCTGCAGGGTGCGGCCTATGCGACGTGCATTGCCGAGTATTTCCGTGACCGGGGCCGGCATGTCCTGCTGATCATGGATTCGCTGACGCGCTACGCCATGGCGCAACGCGAGATAGCGCTCGCCATCGGCGAGCCGCCGGTCACCCGCGGCTACCCCCCATCGGTTTTCGCGCGCCTGCCGCAATTGGTGGAGCGGGCGGGCAATGGCGCCGACGGCGGCGGCTCGATCACCGGCTTCTATACCGTTCTCGCCGAAGGCGACGACCAGCAGGATCCGATCGCCGATGCCGCGCGAGCGATCCTTGACGGACACATCGTACTGTCGCGAACCCTGGCCGATGCCGGCCACTACCCGGCAATCGACATCGAGCAATCGATTTCACGGGCCATGGTCAACCTGGTCAGCCCCGGTCATCTGGAACAGATTCGAAATTTCAAGCGACTGTTTTCGCGCTACCAGCGCTCACGCGATCTGATCAGCGTCGGCGCCTATGCCGCGGGGTCCGACCCACAACTCGACCAGGCGATAGCCATCTATCCGCGCTTCGAGTCATTCCTGCAGCAGAGTCTGGCCCAACCCGCGGACTTCGCCAGCAGTCTGCGTGAGTTGCAGGCACTGTTTGGCGTCGCTGCCTGACGCTGGGCGCGCTAGAATGACAACCCGTCTCATGAACCCGGACTAGGCGAGTTCGCCGTGGCCAGACCGTTCTCCCTGCAAACCGTACTCGAACTGATGCAGAGTCGCTCGGACGAGGCGACGCAACGCCTCGCGCGCCTGATTGCTGCCGAGCGCGATGCGCAGAACAAGCTCCTCATGCTGCAACAGTATCGCGATGAGTACTCGATCCGCTTCCGACAGGCAGCGCAAGATGGCCTGGGACAGCCCGAGTGGCGGAACTACCAGGAGTTCATGAATCGTCTCGACCAGGCCATCGACCAGCAGCGGCAGAGCGTCCTTGTACAACAGGGTTGTACGGCCGCCGGTCAGACAGCCTGGCAACAGCAGCGGACGCGACTGAAAGCCTTCGACGCGCTGGCCGACCGGCATCGCGCCAGTGAGGTGAGGAGCGAACTCCGACAGGAGCAGAAGGCGCAGGATGAGTTTGCCACCCGCGCCAAGGACCACGAGCAAGGGCTCTGATCCTCATCTGGCGCGATAATTGCTTTGATCTTGGCTGCACCTGCATCCGCAGAAAGGATCGATCATGAGCATTGCCATCGTGCCAACGCTCGCCCGGGCACCGATCGCGGCGACGCCCGGCGAGGCGACAATACGGGAAACATCGGCGCCGGCCGGCGCGCGCGTCGGCGGAGACTTTGCCAGCATTCTGCTGGGGCTGCCGCTCAGTGTGGCAGAAGTTCCATCGCCAGCCAGCCAGGAAGGCAATCGCCTGGAGGTCGACAGCCTTCTGCTGCGTCTGCCGCTTGCCGGCACCGGAACGTCCCCCACCGGCGAGACGCCGGATGACGGCGAACCGGCTTCAGCAGACGCCGGCCTGGGAACCACCGATCCAGCACTTCTGGCGGCACTCGGCGTGACACTGCCGCCGCAGCCGACCCGCATTGATGCCAGTGAGGGCGTCGCAGCGACGCTGTCAGAACAGACCCGCGCGGGGATACCCGCCGCAGCGGGGCCGGGAGCGCAGCTGCCACCGCCTGGGGGTGTGCCGGCCGCGACCGGCAAGGACGCGGCCGCGCCACCACCGGCGACGGAGGCAAGCGGCGGCCGACCGGCAGATTTTGCCGCCACTGCATGGGCTTCGGCCTCTACCGCGCAGCTCCCGGAACTGGCGGCATCGACAGACAAGGTCGCCACCACGCCGGCGGTGCAGGTAACCGCTGCTCTGGATGAGACGACAGTCAGCGATGGCCTCTTCGGCAACAACGTCCAGCCGCCGCCGAGCCTGCACGGCCTTCCGCGCCTGCAGGGCGTGCCAGCCCTCGAAAAGCCGCTACACGACCGGTCCTGGGCCACCGATCTCGGCCAGAAGCTCTTGTGGTTCGTCAGCAACGACAAGCAGGGCGCGCAACTGACTCTCAATCCGCCGCAACTGGGCTCGATAGAGATCACCATCCACATGGACAAGAACGGCGCCAACGCGCACTTCGCTTCGCCGAACCCGGACGTTCGTGGCGCCATCGAAACCGCCGTGCCGAGACTGCGCGAGATGTTCGCCGGCGCGGGGATCGATCTGGGACAGGTCAGCGTCGGCGGCGAATCCTTCCGGCAGCACTCCGACGGGCAGCAGGACACGTCGCAACGACCCCGCATCCTGGCTGATAAGGCTATACTTGGCGGCGGATCGGCTGGCGGCATTCCGGGGGCGGCCGCCATCACGCGCCATGGCAGCTCGCTGGTGGACACCTTCGCCTAGCCCCCTGTCGTCTGGCTTGGGTACGACAAGCTGATCCCGGAGCCGAGACCAGCGGCGGACTGAAAAAACCAGGGAGAGAAGCGCGTAATGGCCAAGGATGCAAAGCCGGCAACTGAAGGCGTGGAAACGGCACCCGCGAAGAACAGCAAGAAGCTGCTGATCATCATCATCGCCGTGGTGGTGGTCGTTCTCGGCCTTGGCGCGGTCACTGCCTTCCTGCTGTTGCGCCACGCTCCGGAACAGGATGACGACGGCGAAGTCGCAGTCGAAAAGGCCAAGCCGGTCAAGAAGAAGAAGGTTGATCGGGAAGTGCCAATCTATGTTGCCCTCGATGCATTCACCGTCAACCTCGTACCTGACAACGGCGACCAGTTTCTGCAGCTCGTTATGTCACTCGAGGTCGAAGATGCCCAGGTCGCCGACCACCTGAAGATGTATACCCCCAAGCTGCGCAACGACCTGACCCTGCTGCTGTCCAGCAAGAAGGCGTCGCAACTGATCTCCAAGGAAGGCAAGGAGCTCCTGGCGCAGGAGATCAAGGAACAGATCAACGGCATTATCGAGCCCGCCAGCAAGGGGAAGAAGCGTGACGGACCCATCAAGGAGGTTCTGTTCACATCGTTCATCATTCAGTGAGCGTCGATGAGCGCCGATTTCCTCTCTCAGGATGAAGTCGACGCCCTGCTCAAGGGCGTCAGCGGCGAGGCGAGCGAGCCCGAGGCGGCCGACGAGGGTGACGATGGCCCGCGCCCGTATGACTTGGGAACCCAGGAACGGATCGTCCGCGGGCGCATGCCGACGCTCGAGCTCGTCAATGAGCGCTTCGCCCGCTACCTACGCATCGGCCTGTTCAACTACATGCATCGCAGTACCGAGATCTCGGTGGGCTCGATCCGGGTCCAGAAATACAGTGAGTTTACCCGCAACCTCGTGGTACCGACCAACCTCAACCTCATCAACGCCAAGCCGCTGCGCGGCACGGCCCTGTTCGTCTTTGATCCGAGCCTGGTCTTTCTCGTCGTCGACAACATGTTTGGCGGTGATGGCCGCTTCCACACGCGCGTCGAGGGTCGCGATTTCACGGCTACGGAACAGCGCATCATCAAGGGGTTGCTGGGGGTGGTGTTCACCGAATACTCGCGCTCGTGGAAGCCGGTGTACGACCTGACCTTCGAGTACGTGCGCTCCGAAATGAACTCGCAGTTTGCCAATATCGCGACCCCCTCTGAGATCGTCGTCGCGACGACCTTCTCGATCGAGTTCGGCGGCTCGACTGCCGATCTGCACATCTGCTTTCCGTACTCGATGATCGAACCAATCCGTGACCTGCTATTCAGCACGATGCAGAGTGACCAGCTGTCGACCGACCGGCGCTGGGTCATCATGCTGCGCAAACAGTTGACGAACGCTGAAGTCGAGATCACGGCGAGACTCGCGACAGCGACCGTCAGCCTTCGTCAGATTCTCGAAATGAAGGTCGGCGACATCGTTCCCATCGACATTCCCGAGAAAGTGATCGCCCAGGTCGACGATGTGCCCCTGATGGAATGCCGTTACGGGCAGCAGGGCGGGCAGTACGCGATCAAGATCGATCACTTCATGACCATCGAGAACCAGGAGACTCCTCAGGGAGAAAGCAATGGCTAAACAACCAGACGATTACGGAAGTCCTGCCGCAGACGACGGTGCGGCCGAAGACGACTGGGCCGCGGCGATGGCCGAGCAGGCTCTGGCTGACGCCGCACCGGCAGCCAACGCGCAGCCAGCCAACATCTTCCCCAGCTTCGGCGAACAGGGAAACAGCGGCTCGCTGATGAACGAACTCGACATGATCCTGGACATTCCCGTCCAGCTCGCGGTCGAACTCGGGCGCACGCGGATAACGATCAAGAACCTCCTGCAGCTCGCCCATGGCTCGGTCGTCGAGCTTGACGCGATGGCAGGCGAACCACTGAACGTGTTCGTCAATGGCACCTTGATCGCGCAAGGCGAGGTCGTGGTCGTCAACGACAAGTTCGGCATCCGTCTGACCGACATCGTTACCCCGGCCGAACGGGCCCGCAAGATCGGACACTGAGCTTCTCTGACGCCCCGTCCGGCGATCCGGCCGAGGGTCGGCCCGTGACCGGGTGGTGAGCGGCCATTGCGCAGCGAAAGCAGCGTTCAGCCGCGGTTTTCGGTTTAAGATAGCGAGCGGTACCAACGGTTGGCGGACGATCTTGATTCGACACCTCAAATCAATCAGCTCCACGGGTACGCTCGGCGTGCAGATCCTCGTCGCCCTTCTTTCGGGCCGCGCCGTGGCCCAAACGACCGCCGCCGAATTGCCCGGCGTTTCGGCAACGACCATGCTGCAAACAGTACTCGGCCTGGCCGTGGTCATCGGCGTCCTCTTTCTGGCTGCTTACCTTCTGCGCAAGCTCAATGGCGGCCGGGGCTTTGGCAGCCACGGACCTCTGCGGGTAGTCGGCGGCCTGATGCTCGGGGCGCGCGAGCGCATAGTTCTCGTCGAAGTGGGCGACACCTGGCTGATCGTCGGACTTGTTCCCGGCCAGATCCGTACCCTGCATACGCTGCCGAAGGGCGAACTCAAAGCCACCGGCGAGGGTGACAGACTTTTCGCGCAGTGGCTGAAGCAGATTGTCGAGCGCAAGAGTGAAGGCGGCTAGGTCCTTCGGCTGGCTGTTCCTGCTCGGACTGCTGTCGCCGCTGGCTGCCTGGGCACAGGCTGGCGGGCTGCCGATGGTGACCAGCACGCCGGGTGTCGGTGGCAGCCAGACCTACACGCTGTCGATCCAGACGCTGCTGACACTGACGGCACTCACCTTCATCCCCGCGGCGCTGTTGATGATGACCAGCTTCACGCGCATCATCATCGTGCTCTCCTTGCTGCGCCACGCGCTGGGTACGCAAACCTCGCCGCCCAATCAGGTGCTGCTTGGCCTGTCGCTGTTCCTGACCTTCTTCATCATGTCGCCGGTGCTCGACACCGTGTACACGGAGGCCTACCTGCCGCTGTCGGAGAACCGGATCACTTACCTCCAGGCCATTGAACGCGGCGCCGTGCCGCTGCGCAAGTTCATGCTCAAGCAGACGCGTGAGGCCGACATCGCCCTGTTTGCCCGCATGACCAACGCCCCCCGCTTTCAGTCGACCGACGACATTCCGATGCGTCTACTGATCCCGGCATTTGTGACCAGCGAGTTGAAGACGGCCTTTCAGATCGGCTTCATCATCTTCATTCCTTTCCTGATCGTCGACATGGTGGTGGCCAGCGTGCTGATGTCGATGGGCATGATGATGATGTCGCCGGTAATGGTGGCGCTGCCGTTCAAGCTGATGCTGTTCGTCCTCGTCGACGGCTGGCATCTGCTGCTCGGGTCGCTGGTCGCGAGTTTCGGCTCATGACGCCTGAACTGGTCATGGATATTGGACGGCAAGCGGTCGAGATGACCCTCCTGCTGTCAGCGCCGTTGCTGCTGGCCGCCCTGGTCATCGGCCTCATCGTGAGCGTCTTCCAGGCGGCAACACAGATCAACGAGCAGACGCTTGCGTTCGTTCCCAAACTGGTCGGAATGTTCCTGATCCTTCTGCTCGCCGGCCCGTGGATGCTGCAGCTGATGGTCGAGTACGTTCGCCGGCTGTTCGAGAGCATTCCGCTGCTCATCGGCTGACTGGCGAATGATCAGCCTGACCACGGCCGAGATCAACGCCTGGGTAGTGGCCTTTTTCTTCCCTCTGGCACGCGTCCTCGCCCTGCTCGCCGCCGCGCCGCCATTCAACAACCCAGCCCTGCCAGCGCGCGTCCGCCTGGCGCTCGGCCTGGCCATCACCATTGGGATTGCCCCCGTACTGCCGCTTATGCCTGCGCTCGACCCGGCGTCGGGCGCAGGCATGCTGATCCTCGCGCAGGAACTGATCATCGGCACGGCCATGGGCTTCGCCATGCGTCTCGTCTTCAGTGCGGTGGACATGGCCGGCAACATCGTCAGCCTGGAGATGGGTCTCGGCTTCGCCAGCGCCTATGACCCGCAAACCGCCGGTCAGACAGCCGTCGTTTCGGAATTCATGGGTCTGCTGGCCCTGCTCGTGTTCATGGCCATCAACGGCCACCTGATGGTGATCGCCACCCTGACACACAGCTTTTCTGTGATCCCCATCGGCGGACCAAGGCTGGGCGCCACCACCTGGTCGAGTCTGGCCAACTCCGCGGCGATCGTCTTTTCGGCAGGACTCTTCCTCGTCCTGCCGATCATCGTCGCCTTGATGATCAGCAACCTTGCGCTGGCTATCCTGAGCCGCGCGGCGCCACAACTCAACCTGATGGCCATCGGTTTTCCGCTGACCATCGCCCTCGGCTTTGCCGCGCTGCTCTTCGGCCTGTCGTATATGGGAACGCCCCTGCAGGAGCTGTTCGAGAATGGGCTGCAGTCAATGCTCGGCCATTTTGCGGTCGTCACCCCTTAGGGCGTCCTGCCGGGATCCGCGCGGACGAGCTGGATCGTTCCTTCGGCGTAACGATGGGTAAACGGCGTGCTCGATTCGATCCCCTCTGCGTAGTCGAGAATCCGGAAGCCCGGAAACCCGCGTTCGCGCTGCAGCTGCAGCGCTCGCCGCCGCAGGATCAACCCCGACTCGCCATCGCCGCCGATGCGAAAGCTCTTTGCACGCATCGAGAGCATGTAGGTCGTGCCGTCGACGATCCTTTCCTCAATGGTCCAGTTGGGCGCCAGCGGATCGTAGATCACATAGGCGGCGACCACGGCGGCAGCGGCCAGCCCCAGGTTGGCCCCCCCCGAATACTGGTTGACCGCGTAGCCCACCGCGCCGACGAGGGCGACGGCCTTGGCTGGCTCCACACTGACGGTTGGACTTGGCGACTGGGCATACGCGTAGTCAGGCCGGCTGGTGTCGACACGCGGCGGCGGGTTCCAGTCGATCGTGCCACAGGCGGCCAGCAAGAGTGCAGCCCAAGAAGCCGCCAGGACGCGCATGCCATTCCCTCCCGTGGATCAGATGTACTTGAACAGACTCAGGCCGCTGATCGCGACAAACGACTTCTGCGCCGCTTCAAGCGCGACCTGCTGGCGGGTGAAGTCCGAGATCGCCTGCGCATAGTCGAGGTCCTGGAGATCCGACAGCGTCTGCTGGTATTGAATGTCCACGGCCGACGCGTTGCTGCTCAGTGCTTCCAGTTCCTGCAGGCGGGCGCCGACGCTGGACTGCACGCGGCTCACATTGCCAAGCGCCTGGTCGAGATTGGTCAAGTGCGCCGCTAGGTCTCCGGAGAAGGCCGTCCTCGCCGTGCTCGAAGCCAGCGGCGCCTGCAGCAGATCGATGATCTCCTGCATGGTCTGAAAGACGCTCTTGTTGATACTGGGCTTGATCGTGAAGGCATCGTCATCGGCGGGCGAACCGCTGATGACGACCTGAGCGCCAAAATCGGTCGCCACCGCCGCCGGCGGAGCCGTCGTGGCCAGGCGCACGGCCATACCGGGAGTGAAGGGTTGCGGGTCACTAACGGCTATGGGAGGCAAGGCGGCTGCCGGGGGCGCCGGGGTCGAGGTATCGAACAGCTGGTACTGGCTGACGCCCGCGACCGACGAAAACTGAATCTGCAGCCCACGACTCTCGGTGCCCTGCCAGGGAAAGGTGTTCAAGGCGTTCCGCCACATCGCCTGGTCGAGCACTGAGCCCGAGTCCATCAGCCCCGAGCCTAGGTTGGGAGAACCCGTGACGGTGCGGCCGGCCGTCATCGCGAAGGTACCGTTGCCTTCCGGAACGTTCATGAACAGCTCGCTACCAGCGACGCTCGTCGCCATCTGCTGAGACGTAGCCACCTGCAGGAGTTGCTGGCCGTCGTCACCGAAATAGCTGATCGAAGACGACGCCGGCGACACGGCGGCGCTGCGCGCAAACGGCGTCGTCTCGCTCTGGTAGCCGGCGAACAGGTAATCGCCTTGAGCATTCCGACTATTGGCGATACCCAGCATCTCGTCAAAGCGTGCCGCGAGTTCGGCAGCAATTGCCTGGCGATCGCTATCGCCGAGGATCGTATTGCTCGCCTGAACGACCCGGCTGCGTGCGCTCTGCAGCAGGTCCGTCAAGGAGGTGAGCTGGCTGTCCACCAGACCGAGGCGATCGCTCGCGTCACGCTGATTCTCCACGTACTGGGCGGTCAGCCCCTTGGCCTGCGTTATGGTCAGCGCCCGCGCAGAAGCCACGGGATCATCCGCTGGAGTCAGCATCCGGCGGTCACTCGAAATCTGGTTCTGCAGCTTGGCGAGTTGCTCCTGGTTCCGCTGAATGCTGCGCACGCCAGCGCTGTAGATTTGATTCGTGCTGATACGCATGGCTTGCTCCTCAGGAACCGAGCTGCAGGATGGTTTCGAACAGATTGGCGCCAATCTGCAGAGCCTTGGCCGACGCTTGATAGGCCTGCTGATAGCGAATCAGATTGGCCGCTTCCTCGTCGAGATTGACCGCCGAGAGCGAGTCCCGGCTCGCTTGGGCCTGTTCAAGCAGCGCCTGTTGCGCCTCGCCACTGACCTGGATCTGGCGCGTCTTGCTGCCGGTCTGGCTGACCAACTGCGCGTAGGCATCCTGGTAAGTCGCTGTCTTGCCCGACATCGTGTTCTGCACCTGCAACTGACCGAGGGCCAGCGCATTGCGCGAGTCCGCCGTGCCACCGGTGTTGCGCGAGATCACGAAGGTGTCGCCATTGTTGGGCAGACCGCTGATCGTGAAACTGAACCCAGCGGGAGGGGTGCTCACCACCGCCGGGTCGACCAGCGTGATGCTGTCGCCGCTCCGGTAGTCCAGACCAGCCACCGGAACGGCCGCGGGAACGCCGCCATTGATGGAGACCTGCGCACCTGCCGGAAAGTCGAGCAGCTTGCCGTCCTGGAAGCGCAGCGTGATCGGCCCCGTGGCAAGCGGCACGGCGCCAGGATAGCCGGGGCCGACACTGCCTGCCGAAATCACCGCCGCGCCACTGTTTCCCTTTCCCACGGACGTGCGGACGGGCCCGCCGGCCGCAATCAGACGTGCGTCGGCGACCACCGCCGGATTCACCGAAATGTTGAGCGCAGCGTTACGGGTGGGCTGGATGAGGTAGCTCGAGCCCGTCAGGTCACCCAGCGAGGCTGTCAGTGTGAAGCCCTGCGGGTCGGTCACCAGGGCGGCATTGATCGCCGCCAGGTCTGCCCCCGCCCACACCTTGTTGTCGGACAGGCGGGTCAGCGTGACGCCGGCGGCATCACCGCTCAGGCGATAGTCGCTGCTGCCGAGATCGGTGTAGAAGTTGCCGCTGTAAGGCGGCGGGTCGACGAAGGCAGCAGTAAGCGTCGGACTGCCCGCCGGATTGGTGGCATTCGCAAATACTGTCGGCGCGGGAAGCGAAAAAAAGGCCGGCGTGAAGCTGCTTGGCGAAGACGACAGCTGTGATTGACCGAGGAGATCCTGACCGAGAGCGCTCTGCGCGTTGAAGGTCAAGGCCAGGGACGCCGCGTTCCGCCCCAGTTCGTTGCTCACCTTGTCCAGCGATTCCCTGCGAAACGCCAGCAGACCGCCCAGACTGCCGCCGTTGATCAGACGCTCGGGCATCTCCTGAACGCCGATCGCGGTTTTCAGCGCCACCACCAGTCGGGACCGGTCACTGGCCGATGGTGTGGTCGTCAACGCGGTGAACTGGGAGCCGACGACCAGTTGCTGGCCGCTGCCAATGAAGACATTGAGGTTGCCATCGCTGCTGACCGTCGTCGTCGCCTTCACCAACTTGTTGAGATCGAGTACCAGGCGATCGCGAGTATCCAGCAGATCGTTCGGCGGTTGCCCGGTCGACGCCGCGGCAACCCCGATCCTCTCGTTCAGCGAGGCTATCTGCTCGGCGTACGAGTTGATCGCCGTGACGCTCGCGGCGACTTCGGCGTCGACGCCGTCGTACATCTGCGCCAGTTGAACGCCAAGCGCCTGGTAGCGGCCGCTCAGCGCCTGCGCGCTGGAGATCATCGCCTGCCGGCTCGGCAGGTCTGTGGGATTGGCCGCCACCTGCTGCACGCCCTTGAAGAAACCCTGCAAGGCCGGTGACAGGCCGGTACTCGTGTCAGCCAGCATGTTGTCGATTTGCGCGATTTGCGCCGAGTAGCTGGCAAGTTCGCTCGCGCTCGCTTGCGAGCGGTTGACCTGGTCGCTGAGAAAGCGGCTGTACATTCGTTCGATCGTCGCCACATGGGTGCCCTGCCCAATGAAGCCGGCACCCGACTGCACCCCGGGGTTGCTCGCCTGCACGGTCCGCTGGCGAGAAAACCCGGGGGTACTGGCGTTGGCGATATTGTGCTCGGTGGTTTGCAGGCCGAGCTGAGCAGCGTTGATGCCAGTGAGACTGCTACCGATCATTCCTGTGCCCATGGCTGAGATCCTTTGCGATTAATCGGTAAACGGTCGCTCGGCGCAGATCTTTAGTCGCTGCGGCGGGCGCGCATCAAACCACGGCCAGCGCCTGCCGCAGCGTTGGTCCGCCAATGATGCGAACCAGCTTGTCGGCGTACATCGGGTCAGTGGCGTAGCCTGCCTGCTGCAGCGAGCGCGCGAATTGCAGGCCATCCTGCTGGCCGATGACGCCGGAGAAACGTGGTTTGCTGCTGAGAAGCGTCGCATAGTCGCGAAACGCCTCGGCGTAGGAGCCATAGACACGGAATTTCGCGCGTTCGCTTTGCGCCACTCCATTGACGAACTCGGTAGTCTGCACCTCGGCAGTCGGTCCCGACCAGCCACGCCCGGCCTTGATGCCAAACAGATTGTAGCTGGGCGAACCATCAGCCGTCCTGATCTCCCGTTTTCCCCAGCCACTCTCGAGGGCCGAGTGGGCGACCAGGAAATGTGGCGGCACACCGGTCATCGCTGCCGCCTCGACGGCGTGCGGCCAGACACGGTCGACGAAGGCCCGCGCGCCGGGCAAGGGGGCGGCCGTGTTCGCGGCCCCGCCCGTTGGTGCCGCCTGGTTCACCGCCGGCTCGGCAAGCACGCGCTGACCGCCGGGTCGCGCCGGACCGGAGACGGCAGGCGCCGCGTAACGCGTCAGCAGCGACTGCCGCAAGCTGTCCAGTGACGCATTCCCGGCGAGTTCGCTACCAGGGCTGATCTGTGCCGCCATCTGCTTCTCGATCAGCTTGGCAAAGCCCAGCGGGGCCTGCACGGCGAGATTCTGCGCCAGTTGCTGATCGCCTATGGTGGTGAAGAAACGGCTCTCCTGACTGTCCAGGAGACCATCGCTCGGCGTTGCGTCTCGCATGCTCTTCAGCATCAAGTGCAGCAGCATGCCTTCGAACTGCTGCGCCGCCTGCTTGAGGCCGGCTTGTGGATCTTGTCGAAGCTTGACGCGCAGATCCGCGGCGGCGGCCGGATCGAGAACCAGGCGATTGTTGACGGCGTCGGTGGATTTCATGGGCTGCCTCGCGCTGTTGGGGGCCGCTGGCTCAGATGATCTCGAGGTCTGCGCGCAGAGCGCCGGCGGCCTTCATCGATTGCAGGATGGAGAGCAAATCCTGCGGTCCGGCACCCAATGCATTGATGGCCTTGACCACGTCGGAGAGCTTGACCCCGGCCTTCAACTGGAGTAGCGATCCACCCCCCTGCTTGATGTCGATCTCGCTCTGCGTCGTGGTCACCGTCTGTCCGCCAGCCAGCGGATTCGGTTGGCTCACCTTCTGCTCGGTGTTGACCACCACCGACAGATTGCCATGTGCAACTGCACAGGACTCGATCGTCACCGTCTGGTTCATGACCACCGAACCCGTACGCGGATTGATGATCACCTTGGCGACGGACTTGGCCGGGAGCACGTCCAGGTTTTCGAGCCGCCCCAGGAAGGCGACGCGGCGATCGTTCTCCTCAGGCGCGACAACTCGAACCACCCGCCCGTCGACGGCCTGTGCCGTTCCCGGACCCATCTCGCGGTTGATCACGTCGACTACCCGCTGGGTCGTACCGAAGTCGGTTGTCGCCATCTCGTAGTGGATGAAGGGACCCTGACCCAGCGCGGTCGGCACTTCGCGCTCTACAGTGGCACCTCCGATCACGCGGCCTGCGGAAAGATGATTGATCGCGACCTTGCTGCCCGCTCCAGAAGCACCAGCGCCGCCAACCAGCAGGCTGCCCTGCGCCTGCGCGTAGATCTGGCCGTCGGCGCCTTTCAGCGGTGTCATCACCAGTGTGCCGCCGCGCAGACTCTTCGCGTTGCCCATCGACGAGACGGTGACGTCGATCTGCTGCCCGATTCTGGCGAAGGGCGGCAGGCTGGCCGTCACCATCACCGCCGCCACGTTCTTGAGCTGCAGGGACTGGGTCGTCGCCAGCGTCGTGCCAAGCTGGGCCAGCATGTTGATGATGCTCTGCTGGGTAAACGGCGTCTGGGTCGTCTGGTCGCCGGTACCATCGAGACCAAAGACGAGGCCATAGCCGACCAGCTGGTTGTTGCGGACCCCCTGCACGGAAGCCAGATCCTTGATCCGTTCGGCCCACGCCGAAGCGCTCATCAGGGCGAGGATCAGGGCGAGGATCAGACCGGGACGCCCGGCCGCTCGCCGAAGTCCCGCGACAGCCTGACCGTTGATGATCTGTGGCACGTGCCGTTCTCCTCAAAAAGGCAGGAAGGTAAGGAAGAAGCGCGCCAGCCAGCCCATCACCTGCGCTTCGCTGATGGTACCGCTTTCCTTGTACTCGATACGGGCATCCGCGATCTGCGACGAGGCCACCGTGTTGGCAGCGTTGACAAAGTAGGGATTGACAACGCCCGACAAGCGGATGTATTCCTGCCCGTGACCAATCGCCACTTGTTTCTCGCCGGAAACGAGCAGATTGCCGTTGGGCAGCACCTCGATCACGGTCACCGTGATCGTGCCGGTAAACACATTATTGGCGGCCGCATCGCCCTTGCCACTGGCGACGTTGCTGCTGTTGGCCTTCAGTTCTCCACCCTGGAACGACTTGCCGGGGAAACCAACGATCGGTCCGGCCGCGGCACTGATGCTGCCGGTCTTGCTGACGGCGGTGTTGGACTTGGTCGCCGCCGAGGTGTTCTCGGTAATCGTCACCGTGATCGTATCGCCCACGTAACGCGCCCGTCGGTCTTCGAAGAGGGTCCGCGAGGCGCCAGCCTGGTAGATGCTGCCGGTCGCGGCGAGACTGGCGGCCAGTGTCTCGGGCCGGTACTGGGGCCGCGCGGTCATCGGCTGATGCACGTTGGTGGGTGGCACGGTCGTACATGCCGCCAAGAGGAGCAGTGCAGGCAGCAGCAGCTTGCCGAGGATTGAACGGCGACGCATCATCGGCCCCTTATAGTTGGGTCAGACGCGCCAGCATCTGGTCCGAGGTGCTGACCACCTTGGCGTTGAGCTCGTAGGCACGCTGCGTCTGGATCATCAGCACCAACTCCTGCGCCACATTGACGTTGGAGGCCTCGACGTAGTTCTGCACGACGACGCCGGAACCATTCGTTCCGGGGGTGTTCGGGGTCGCCGTGCCACTTGACGCGGTCTCCAGATAGAGGTTCTCGCCGACGCTCTGCAGCCCACCGTTGTTGACGAAGGTGGCCACCTGTATGGTCCCGATCTGTACCGGTGCCGTCGTCGTCGGCAGTGTGATGCTGACGACGCCATCGGTTGCCACGGTCACCGTCAAAGCTTGCGCAGGAATGGTGATCGCCGGCTGCAGGGGATAGCCATTGGCGGTGACGATCTGCCCCTGGTTGTCCTTCTGGAATGACCCATCGCGCGTATAGGCGGTCGTCCCGTCCGGCAGCAGCACCTGAAAGAAACCCGCACCGTCGATGGCCATGTCGAGAGCGTTGCCAGTCTGCTGCAGCGAGCCCTGCGTGAAGATGCGCCCCGTAGACACCGGCGTCACCCCGAGGCCGATCTGCAGACCATCCGGGATCTGCGTCGTCTGCGACGACTGGGCTCCCGGCTGGCGCAAGGTCTGATAGAGGAGATCGGCGAAGATGCCGCGCGCCTGCTTGAAGCCGTTGGTGCTGACGTTGGCCAGATTATTGGCAATGATGTCAATCTGCACCTGTTGCGCGGTGAGACCGGTACTGGCCGTCCATAGCGAGCGGATCATGCGGTTATCGTCTCCATCAGCGGTTCATCGTCAACAGTTGGGTAGCTGCGCGTGCGTTACCATCGGCCGTCTGCAGCATCTTGATCTGCATTTCGAACTGGCGCGCCAGACTGATCATGCGGACCATCGCGTCCACCGAATTGACGTTGCTCCCCTCGAGGGCTTCCGGAGCCAGCGTGACGGTCTCGTCGGCGACGGCCGGCACACCGTCTCGGGTGCGGAACAGTCCGTCGTCCCCACGTACCAGATCGCTTTCCGGCGGATTGACCAGCTTGATCCTGCCGACGACATTGACGTTGTTGATTGCTCCCGCCCCGAGGCGCGGAATCGCCGAGACCGTCCCATCTGCAGCGATCGCGATATTGTTGTCGGGCGGCAGCGCAATTGGCCCACCCTCACCCAGCACGTCAAGGCCGGAACTGGTCTGCAGCACACCATTCGCATCGGCCTTGAGGTTGCCGGCACGTGTGTACGCCTCGCGACCGTCCGGCCCCTGCACGGCGATCCAGCCCTGTCCGCGGACCGCCACGTCGAGCGGTCTGCCCGTGCTCGTCAGCGCGCCCTCCTGAAAGACGTTGGCCACCGACGCGTCGACGGCAAAGGCTCGTGTCGCCAGCCCGGAGCCGAGGATCGGCACGGCGCGAAACCTGTTTTCCATCGCGCGGTAACCGACGGTCGTGGCATTGGCCAGGTTCTGCGCCACGCCGGCCTGCAGGAGCAGGCCCTGTTTGGCGCCGCTCATGGCAGTGTAGATCAGGCGATCCATACGGCCTCCAGGCGCCTCTCAATCGGCCACACCAACTAGCGCAGGTTGACCAGGGTCTGCAAGACCTGATCCTGGGTCTTGATCGTCTGGGCGTTGGCCTGATAATTGCGCTGAGCGGTAATCATGTCGACGAGTTCCTTGGTCAGGTCGACGTTCGAATCCTCAATCGCGGAGGACTGGATGACACCCCGGCTTCCTGACCCCGGCGCGGCGACCAGTTCAGGACCCGATGCCGACGACGAACTCCACTGATTGTTGCCGAGATTCTTCAGGCCATTCGGATCGGCAAACGTGGCGAGAACCACCTGCCCGAGGTTGCGCGTCTGGCCATTGCTGTAACGCCCCTGAATGATACCGTCGCTGCCGACACCCATTCCCGTGAGGCTGCCCGCGCTGTAACCTCCCTGCGTCAGGCGGTCGACGCTCGACTCGCTGCCGTACTGTGTTGTTCCCGTATAGTCGAGAAGCCCTGGCGACCACGGCGTCACCGCCCCACTGGTCAGGGCCCAGGTTGGTAGCGTCTGCTTGGCTGACGCCGCCGTCAGTGCACCCGAGGTATCGAAGATCAGATTCCCGCCAGGCAGTACCTGGGGATCCGCTCCATCAAGTGTTGCCCAGACCGTCCATTCCCCACCCGGCGGGTCGGTAGGCGCATTGAGGATGTAGAAAGTCGTCAGGTTGTGGGCAACGCCCAGCGTGTCGTACACCGAGGTGGCGGTGGAGAAATTGTACGTGTCAGGATTGGCGAAGTTGAACGGCGTAATCGGCGGAACCTTGTCCCGAGAGTCGAGATTGAGCACCGCCGTGAGGTTTCCCGACAGCGGATCGCTCGTCGCCCGCGGGGGAATCTGATTGGCAGACAGTTGCAGTTCCACGGGACTGGAAGGTGAGATGGCTCCCAGCGCATCGGCTGGGTATCCAGTCAGGCGAAGGTTGAGGTCGTTGATCACGTACCCCTCTTTGTCAATGTGAAACTGACCGTTGCGGGTATACGTGATGGCCCCATCGTCGCTCATGCGAAAGAAACCGCCGCCGTTGAGTGCCAGATCGAGGCCATTGTTGGTTGTCGTCAGGTTACCCTGGGTGAACTGCTGCTGGATCGACGAAACGCCCACGCCGATCCCGACCTGGGAGGCACCGACGATACCCAGCGAAGACGCGAAGACATCCGCAAAATGCGCGTTCGCGCCCTTGAAACCGACCGTGCTGGCGTTGGCCACATTGTTGCCGATCACGTTCAGCGCCGTCGCCGCGGCGCTGAGGCCGCTCAAACCCTGTTGGAAACTCATGCCTGCCCCTATCCCTAGAGAATCTGCTGCACCTTGTCGAAATCCACTCTACCCAGCACACCGAGGTCAAGCTGGAACTGATTCTTGTCTCTTACCAAAGCAGAAACCGTGCCAACCTGAAGTGTCTCGGCCGGCACCTTGTCACCACCGCGCACGGCGTTGACCACGAAACTGTACTTGCCGTCAGGCACCGCCGCGCCGGAATCGCTCTTGCCATCCCAGACGAAACTGAAGTTGCCCGCCTCATGCCCGCCCAGTTCCTGACTCTGCACTACCCTGCCCGCCGCATCCATGATCGACAGCTTGACACTGTCGGCGGGCCCGCCGAGATTCACACCGCCGCTCGCCCTGCCGCCAGTCAAAGCGAGCTGCGAACCTGCCACGAGGACGCTCTTGCCGAGCAGCCCCGCCGCCTGCATCGACTGCCCGTCGTTGAAGGTGTTGAGCAAAGTCTCGAGCGTCGTGTTCAGTTTCTCGATTCCGGTCACGGTACTGATCTGCGAGATCTGGCTGGTGACTGCGGCGTTATCCAGCGGGTTGAGTGGATCCTGATTCTTGAGCTGTGTCACCAGTAGCTTGAGGAAGCGGTTCTGCACTTCCTCACTGGTCGACATCGCGTCGCTCGCGCCAGATTTGCTGTTGAGCAAGGCGAAAACGTCGCTGGCTGAAGAGGTTGCTCCTACGGTTGCCATGAGTCGCTCCTTGAGTATGCCTACTGGCCAAGCGTCAGCGTCTTGAGCAGCAGTTGCTTGGCGGTGTTCATCACTTCGACGTTGGTCTGGTACGAACGAGAGGCCGAGATCATGTTGGTCATCTCGTCCACCACATTGACGTTGGGCATCGTCACGTACCCTCGGTCGTCGGCCGCCGGGTTGCGCGGGTCATACACCCGCCGCCCCGGACTACTGTCCTCAACGACCTGCTTGACCCGTACGCCTTCTGCGGCAGGACTGCCCATCGGGGTGGCGACAAACACCACCTGCTTGGCGCGATACGGCTTGCCGTCTGAACCGACCACGCTGTCGGCGTTCGCAAGATTGCTGGCCACCGCGTTGAGGCGCAGCGACTGCGCGGTCAGAGCGCTGCCGGCGACCTGAAAGGCGTTGAGAATGCTCACCGCTATTGCCCCTGCAGTGCCGTCAGCATCGTTCGGATCTGCGCGGTGAGAAACGTCGTTCCCGTCTCGTAGAAGAACGCATTCTCAGCGAACTGTGCGCGTTCGACGTCCATCTCGACGCTGTTGCCATCGGCACTGGCTTGCGCAGGCTGACGATACTTCAGGGCTATCTGCCCCAACTCTGCGTCACCCGGCAGATGGCCTGCGGCGGTGGTGGCAAGTGTCAGCCCGCATTGGCCCTGACTCCGGCCGCTGACCGCATTCTGCAGCGCCGCTGCGAAATCGAAATCCCGCGCCCGGTAATTCGGCGTATCGGCGTTGGCAATGTTCGCCGCCAACACCTGCTGGCGATGGGCACGAAGCGTCAACGCCTGTTGCTGGAACGACAACGCGCTGTCAAGCATGCTGACCATGGGGACCTCACCTGCAGTTCGGATGTGCGATACCGAAGCAATTGGCGTGCCACACCCAGAAAACAGCTTCCGGCAAGCCTTCGGTCGCAAATCGCCAGCGCGCAGGGCCGTCACTTGCCGGATTGCCGGCAAATCTTGCCGGGCGGCCGACAGTCCAGCTCGTCGCCCGACCAAGGTCCCCGGTCTGGCCGCTGCCTGCAACGAGCGAAGCGGGCCGGCAGTCTTCGCGATGGGACCGCAATCAGGCAGAATGCGAGGATGAGTACTCGAAACCGGATCAGCCCCCTGAGCAAACTCCCGCACCTGCTCTGTGCGCTGCTGGCAGCCGTCACCCACAGCGCTGTTGCCGAACCATCCCTGGCCGTGGCTTTGGATCAGTACCTGACCAGCCAGACCCAGGGCTTGCCGGGCAAGGTAAGTTACAGCGTCGGCCCGCTCGACCAGTTCGCCAAACGCGGACCGTGCAGCGCCTTCGAGCCGTTCCTGCCTGTCGGCAGCCGGCTGTGGGGAAAGACGACCGTCGGCATCCGCTGCCTGGGCCCGACTCCGTGGACCGTGTATGTGCCCGTACAGGTCAGGGTCGCCGGAACCTACCTGCTCACCGCACGCCAACTCACCGCCGGCCAGATCGTCGCCGACAGCGACGTGCTCATGCAGGGCGGAGACCTCGGGGCCCTGCCGGCGGGCGTCCTGACCGACCCGGCACAGGCGAGAGGCAAGACAGTGCGGAGCAGCGTCGCCGCAGGCCAGCCATTGCGGGGCGATCTGCTGATCGCTCCGTGGTCCGTTCAGCAAGGGCAAAGCGTCAAACTGGTGTCGACAGGTACCGGCTTCACCGTCAGCAACGAGGGCAAGGCCTTGAACAACGCCTCCGAGGGCCAGGTGGCACAAGTTCGCACGGCTTCCGGACAGGTCGTCAGCGGTGTCGCGCGGGGCCTGGGCATCGTTGAGGTGACGTACTGACGCGCATTCCGTCGGGCGGCAAAAAAATGCTAAAGTTCCTCTGCTGCATGCCGATACAGAGATTGAGTACAAACGTTGAAGGGGCACAACCGTGAAGATCGAAAGCACAACCAGCACTGCCAGCACGATCGGTGAGGCGCGCCCACGCACGACCGTCGCCAAACCGGCGGCTGGCGCTGCCGCAGAGGTTCATCTGAGTGAGCTTGCCGCGCAATTGCAGGGCAGCGGGGATGTCGCGTCTTTCGACGCTGCCCGCGTTTCGGAAATCAAGCAGGCGATCGCCGAAGGTCGCTTCACGATCAATCCCGAGGCAATCGCTGACCGCCTGATCAGTTCGGCCAGCGAACTCGTCGATTCTCAGCGGCAAGCCTGATTCCCGGAAGCCGGATGGCCGCAGCAACCCTCGAGTTGGTGCACGCAGTCGAAGCCGAAGTCACTGCGGTACAGCGTTTTCTCGCTCTCCTCGAACTCGAACAGGACCTGCTGGTCAAGGGCGAGGTCGATGAACTCATTGACCTTGCACGCCAGAAAAACGAGCTCGCTGCACAGATCACGGCGCTCGGCAGTGGGCGCACCGAGGCGCTCGCCGCCGCCGGCTTGCCAGCGGATCGACGCGGAATCGACGCCTGGTTGGCAGTTCACCCCTCGGAAACCCGGGCCCGGGATGCCTGGAACTTGCTGATGTCGCTTGCCGGCCAAGCACACGAGGTCAATCGTGCAAATGGCGAACTCATCCAGATCCGCATGCAGCACAACGCGCAGGCGCTGGAAGCACTGCTCGGCAGCAACGCCTCGCTCACTCTTTACGGCCCGGACGGGCAAAACACCCCAGCTAGCGGTCGCCGCATCAGCGACAGCGCGTAGCCCAGTCTACCGCGGAGAAGCTGCAGCTGCCTCCCCGCCTGCAGCGCGCGCTTCGCCGGGCACGCCGGCCTGACCCTGGAGATTGACCTCGGTGCCCTTCTCCGGAATAGCCGAGTCGATCAGAATGCTGACCCGCCGGTTGCGTGCCCGCCCGTCAGCCAGCAGATTGGGCTCCACCGGCCGGGTGTCGGCGTAGCCGATCGCCGTCAGGCGTCCAGCAGCAATCCCCGCATCCGCAAAGAGGCGCAGTACCGTGGTCGCGCGCACTGCCGAGAGTTCCCAGTTCGAAGGGAATTGCGTATTCTTGATCGGGACGTTGTCCGTATGTCCCTCAATGGTGATCGGGAAGTCTGCGGCGACGAGCACCTCCGCCACCGACTGCATGGCCTTGATGAGCTGTGGCTGAAGCACGGCCTGCCCCGGCGAGAACAGGATGCTGTCGTTGATCTCGATGGTGACGCCGCGACTGGTTTCGAGCACACGCACCTTCCCCTGCTCGATGAGCGGCGCCATGACTTCAAGAATCTCCTTGGCGACATTGCGCATCTTCTCGCGCTGCTTCTGCTTGACTGCTTCCTGCGCCTTGCTCGCCAGACTCGCCTTGGTCACCGAAGCGGGCGTCGGCACGACCATCGGGGTTTGCCCGGAGCTGTTGACCGGAACGTTGCGGAAGGCGCTGACCATGGAACTGCTGAGAATCCGGTACTTGCCCTCATTGACAGAAGAAAGCGCGTACATCACAACGAAGAAGGCAAACAGAAGGGTGATGAAATCCGCATACGAGACGAGCCAGCGCTCGTGGTTGTCATGCTCCTCTGCGCGCTTTCGACGTGCCATCGATTAGAAGATATAACCCCGGAGACGACTCTCGATGATCCGTGGGTTGTCGCCGTTGGCGATACCCACCAGCCCGTCGACAATCATCTCGCGCTGCACGACGAGGCGATTGATGTGCGTCTTCAGCTTGTTGGCCATCGGCAGATAGACCAGATTGGCCAAGCCCACGCCATAGATCGTCGCCACAAACGCGACCGCGATGCCGGCACCGAGTTTCGACGGATCGGAGAGGTTCTCCATCACGTGGATCAATCCCATGACGGCGCCGAGAATGCCGATGGTCGGCGAATATCCCCCTGCGGCTTCCCAGATTCTTGCCGACAGCTTCATTTCCTCTTCGAAGGTGCTGATCTCGACCTCGAGAACCTCCCGCAGCCTTTCCGGCTCAGCCCCATCCACCAGCAGTTGCAGGCCCTTGCGGATGAACTCGTCCTTCAGCTCGTTGACGATCGCGTCGAGGGCCAGCAGGCCCTCGCGGCGCGACACCTGACTCCAGCTGGAAACCTGCTGAATCAGCTGCAGGTGATTGACGACCGGGGGATACCAGACCCACTTCACCATCCGCATGCCGCGCACGAAAGTGGCATACGGGCTCTGCAACATGACTGCGCCAAGGGTACCGCCAACGACGATCAGCAACGCCGTCGGCTGCGACAGTGATCCGACATGGCCGCCCTCGAGGAGCTGGCCACCAACGATGGCCAGAAAGCCGATGAGCAGCCCAAGCACGCTGATCCTATCCATGGGTCTCGCGTTTCGCCTTCTTCTCTTGATCAGCGCCAAACAAGCGGGCCCGCAGCCGCAGCACGACCTGACTGTGCAACTGGCAGACGCGTGATTCCGTGACCCCCATCACCTCGCCGATCTCGCGCATGTTGAGGTCCTGCTCGTAATAGAGCGCCATCAGCAACCTCTCACGCTCCGGCAGGCCATCGATCGCCTGCACCAACAAGCGGCGGAAGGTCTCCTCCTCGAGCAGTTTGGAAGGATCGGCATCGGCGTCGACGAGATGCCGCTCGAGGAAATCCTCGCCGCGCTCGGCAACCATGTCTTCGAGATAGACGAGTTGATGACCCCGCGCATCCTGCAGCATCTTCTGATAGTCGGCAAGCGCCATCCCCAGCGAATCCGCGAGCTCCTTCTCGGTTGGCGCACGGCCATGTTCCTGTTCGAGTCGGGCAATGGCAACCTCGATTCGCCGACAATCGCTCCGCAGGCTGCGCGGCAACCAGTCGTTCTCACGCAGGCCGTCAAGCATCGCACCGCGCACTCTTTGCGCCGCATAGGCTTCGAACTGCGCGCCCATCGTCGCCTCGAAGCGGCTGATGGCGTCAAGCAGCCCGAGCATTCCATTCTGAATCAGGTCGTCAACCTGGACGCTGGCCGGCAGGCGAGCCATCAGATGGCAGGCGATGCGCTTGACCAGCGGAACGAAGTGCTGGACCAGCTGATCCCTGTTGAGCTGACCAGCAGCGTTATACATTCGTATGGGTGTGGCTATCAGGCGTAGATAGCGGTCGGATCTATGTGTTGGCTCAAGTGTAGCAGTTGTTGCATGAAATGTTCGAGCCCACCGACATCGTCGTCGGCCGTTGGCCAGCCCAGCAGATCGGTGGCTAGCGCCTGATAGGCCTGCGCTGCCGGCGAATCCGGAAACAACCCGGCAACCGGCTGGCACAGCCTTGAGGCATGGCGCAGATGCTCGTCGATCGGCACGCAGCCCGCGTAGTCCAGACGGGCAAGGCCGCGGCTGCGGGCCACCTGTGCCATGTTGTCATGTATCGCCTTCGCCTCGACGCTGGCCCGGGCCTTGTTCACCAGGAGGCGGAAGTGTCTGCGCGAATAGCCCAGGCTGACCTTCTTGATGAGCGCGTAGGCTTCGGTGATTGCCGCAACGTTGGGTTCGACGACGACAACGGTCTCGTGTGTGGCAAGACCGAGCGGCGAGAAACCCAGTGGATGATCAGGCGACGCGTCGACCAGGACGACATCGGCCGGCCGCCCGATGTCGCTGAGACAGTCGAGCAGGATCCGCTGCTGGCTGGCGTCCAACCGGGCGAGTTGCCTGACAGCGCGCACCGCCGGCAAGAGACTGATCCGTGGCGCCAGCGAGACGATCACTTCCGCCAGCGATCGCTCGCGGTCAATCACCTCCTGCAAATCACCGCAAGCGACAACGCCAAAGCAGGCGGCGATGTTGTCATCGGCGTTCTCATCGAGCACCAGGACTTCCCGACCCTGAGCAGCCAGCGCCGCGGCCAGGTTGGCCACCGTCACGCTCTTGCCGACGCCGATACTGCCCGCGGCAAAGGTCACGATAGGTACTCTCGGACAGCCGAAAAGGCGGCGCAACCCGGCCGCCTGGTCTCCGCGAAAGTCAGCCACATTGGCCTCCCGCCGAGCGCATGCCGGCAGCCGAGGTGGCCATCAGCAATCCTGGCTCGACGCCATCCAGACGATGCGGCGAAGTCTCCGGCAGATCCTTGAACGCGCGATGCAGCAGATAGGTGCGATTGGGCAGATGCAGATCCTCCGGCACCCGCTGCCCGTTCGAAACATAGAACAGGCGCAGCCGCTGGCGGATGATCACGTCCAGCGATGCGGCAAGGCCGGCGGCTTCGTCGACCTTGGTCAGAATGCAACCAGCGAGATGCAGGCCGCTGTAGGCACGGACGACATCATCGAGCGTATCGCCGCCGCTCGTCGCCGAGAGAAGCAATAGCGACTTGACCTTGCTATCGCCGAACATCGCCACCTGTTCGCTGACCAGGCGATCGCGCTGGCTCATGCCCATCGTGTCGATCAGCACCATGTGCTTGTGCTGGAGATCGGTCAGTGTCGTGCGCAGATCTTCGGCATCCCTGGCCAGGTGCACCGAGACACCAAGGATCCGTCCATAGATGCGCAACTGTTCGTGCGCTCCAATCCGGTAACCATCAGTCGTCACCAGCGCCAGTTTTCTGGCGCCGTGGCGCAGCACACAGCGGGCGGCCAGTTTCGCCGTGGTGGTCGTCTTGCCAACACCGGTCGGCCCAACCAGCGCATACACGCCGCCCCGGTCGACAATGTCGGTTTCGCTGTTGATGGTCAGCAGGGAACGGTCCGCCCCACCCTTGACCCAGCCCAGGGCCTGCCCGGCATCGAGATCGTGCGGCAGGTCAGCCAGCAACTCGCGCGCGAATCGCGGCGAGAAACCGGCGTCGAGCATCTGCCGCAACATCTCCGTCTTGACCGGCTCGGCACGCGCGGACTCCCCCCAGGCGAAGCCGGCGAGCTGCTGCTCGACGATCCGGCGCAGTTGGCGAATCTCGTCGATCACCGCCACCGGAACCACTTCCGCCTCTGGCTTGGCAGCACTCGCGCGGGCTGCCCGTGACGCATCGAGTGGTGGTAGCGGTCGCGCCACGAGTGGCGGCAGCGGTCGCGCGGCTGGCGGCGGCAGCGGCCGGGACGGCTGCTGGGCAGCCTGCTGCCCGGCCGTTTGCGCGGCAGCCCGCTGTGGTGACTGCGGCGGCGCCACACGCACCGGCTTCGCCTCGACGGACACTGCAGATGGGCTCTCGTTACCCCGCGGTGCCGCCTCAGGCTCCGGGATGGGCACTATCATCTCCATGTCGCGGGCGGCGACCGCCATGATCTCGACGCCCCCCGGGATGGCGCGGTTGGACAGAATGATCGCGTCCGGTCCGAGAGTTTCCTTGACCTTTCGCAACGCGTCGCGCGTCGTTGCGGCGATGAATTTCCTGACGTTCATACCCTGCCTCCGATGATCGAGGTGACCTTGATGATTCTGTTTTCAGGCACTTCGCTGTGCGCGATGACCTTCAATTGGTTGATGCTGCGCCGCAGGAAGCGGGACAACAGCGTCCGCAGACTGGCCGGGACCAGGAGGACGGATGGCAGGCCGACGCTCTCCTGGCGCTGTGCCGCGGCAACCGCTTCGCGCAGCAGCGTGTCGGCGAGCCCCGGCTCGATGCCCGCGCCATCGCCGCCTCCGGCCACCGCCTGCACGAGGACGCGTTCGAGCTGCGGATCCAGAGACATCACCTGCATTTCCGCGCCACCTGGATAGAGATCCTGGACGATCGAACGACCAAGCGCTATGCGCACCTGTGCCGTCAGCACCTCCGGATCCTGTGAACGTGGTGCGCTGTCAGCCAGCGCTTCGATGATGGTCCGCATGTCGCGAATCGGCACACTCTCCTCGAGCAGATTGCGCAGCACCTTCTGCAGTACGCCAAGCGGCATCGCCTTGGGCACCACGTCCTCGACCAGCTTGGGCATCTCCTTGGCCAGGTGATCGAGCAAGGCCTGCGTTTCCTGCCGCCCCAGAAGTTCGGCAGCATGCGAGAGGATGAGGTGGTTGAGATGCGTCGCGGTGACCGTACTCGCATCGACCACCGTATAACCATAAGCCTGTGCCTGCTCCCGCAGTGTCGGCTCGATCCAGACTGCCGGCAGGCCAAAAGCCGGGTCCCGGGTTGCCGTACCCGGAACCTGCCCGGCGACCCGACCGGGATTGATGGCCAGCAGGCTTCCCGGAAAAGCTTCTCCATCGCCGATTTCGACACCTTTGAGGAGAATCTTGTAGGCGTTTGGTTTGAGTTCCAGATTGTCGCGGATATGCACCGGCGACACCAGGAAGCCCACCTCCTGGGCGAATTTCTTGCGCAAGCCCCGTATGCGACGCAGCAGTTCGCCATCCTGCCCTTTATCGACCAGGGGTATCAGCCGATAGCCCACTTCCAGCCCGAGGACGTCAACCGGCGTCACGTCCGCCCAACTGGCCTCCTGCGCTTCCCGTGGTGCGGCCGGCGCCACCGCCACCGGCGCTGGCGCAGCACTCGTCCGCGAGCGTTTTTCGATCTTCCAGGCCATCGCCGCCAGACCAGCGGCCAGGAGCAGAAAGACGAAATTCGGCATACCCGGAATCAGGCCCAAGAGACCGATGATCGCCGCCGTCAGATAGAGCAGCTTCGCATCACTGAAGAGCTGCACCATGAACTGCTGCGAGACGTCCTGCGCATCGCCGACGCGGGTCACCACCATGCCTGCGGCAATCGAGATGATGAGCGCCGGGATCTGCGCGACCAGGCCATCGCCAATGGTCAGCAGGGTATAGGTCTTGGCGGCCGTGCCGATGTCCAGGTTGTGCTGGAGAACACCGACGAAAAGACCGCCAATGACGTTGATCAGCATGATCAGGATGCCCGCGACCGCGTCGCCGCGAACGAACTTGGATGCGCCGTCCATCGAACCGAAGAAATCCGCCTCCTCGGCAATCGTCGCGCGCCGCTTGCGGGCATCGTCTTCGCCGATCAGACCGGCGTTGAGGTCCGCGTCAATGGCCATCTGCTTGCCCGGCATGGCGTCGAGCGTGAAGCGTGCGGCGACTTCGGCGACGCGTCCGGCGCCCTTGGTGATGACCACGAAATTGATCACCACCAGAATCGTGAACACTACCAGTCCCACGGCATAGTTGCCGCCCACCAGGAAGTGTCCGAACGCCTCGATGACGCGGCCGGCGGCACCGGGACCCGTATGTCCCTCGAGCAGGACGACGCGCGTCGACGCGACGTTGAGAGACAGGCGCAGCAGCGTCGTCACCAGCAGCACCGTCGGAAAGACGGAAAAATCGAGCGGCTTGATGACGCTCATCGCGACCAGCATGACGATGACCGAAATGGCGATATTGAAGGTGAAGAAGAGATCCAGGACAAACGCCGGCAGCGGCAGGACCATCATCGCCAGGATCAGCAGGATCAGGACCGGGCCGGCCAGTTGCCGCTGGCCAAAGCGAACGAACACATCCTGGAGGACCATGCTCGCGCTAGCCATTCAGGGCCTCCGGGAGCAGGTCTGCGGGGACGGCGATGGTCTGCGGTGGCAGCGGCTGACTGCCTCCGGTCTGGCGCCAGGCGGTCAACTGATAGACATACGCCAGCACTTCGGCGACAGCCGCGTAAAGCCCTGCCGGGATCTCCCGATCGAGTTCGACGTGGCGATGCAGGGCTCTCGCCAACGGCGCCGCTTCGATCATCGGAATCCCGTTCTCCGCGCCGACCTGGCGTATCTTGAGGGCCACCTCGCCCATTCCCTTGGCCAGCACCTTGGGCGCCCGCATGCCGCTGCTGTAGGCCAGGGCCACCGCATAGTGAGTCGGATTGGTTACGATCACGTCGGCGGCCGGTACCGCCGCCATCATTCGCTTGCGTGCCGCCTCCCGCTGCAACTGGCGGATGCGACCCTTGATCTCCGGGTTACCCTCCAGTTCCTTGCTTTCCTGCTTGACTTCCTGGCGACTCATCTTGAGCTTGTCATGGTACTGCCACAACTGGAAGGGAACGTCGATGGCAACGATCAGCAGCATCGCCGAGACGATGGCCAGAAAGCTGAAACTGAGCAAGTGGCCGGCACTCACCAGGCCAAGCTGGCCCGATTGCGCGAACATGGCGAGCAGATCGCCACGCTCGCTCCACAGGACGCCGACGGCAACCCCGCCGACGAGCAGGGCCTTGGCGACTGCCTTGACCAACTCCGCCAGTCCACTCCAGGAAACGAGCCGCGACAAGCCTTTCAGCGGATCCAGGCGAGACAGGTCCGGCTGCAGTGCCTTGGCGGAAAAGTTCCAGCTGCCGACAAAAAATGGCGACAGCAGGGCGGCGACAAGCAGCGCCACGAACAAGGGGGCGACCGACAGCAAGGCGTCGGCCGACAGGTCGGCCAGGCGAACCAACACCAACTGCGGCTCACGCGTCAGGCCGTGATCGAAAGCCAGACCTCGCCGGAAAACCGCGGCCATCCGCTGCACCATCCAAGGACCGATGAACCAGAACGCCGCCGCCGCAACGATCAGAATCAGGAACGCGCCAACCTCGCGCGAACGAGGGACCTGCCCCTCCTCGCGCGCCCTTTCGAGGCGTCTTGCCGACGCCGGTTCGGTTCTTTCGAGGTCGCTTTCCTCAGCCATTTCGAGCTTCCAGTGTACTCGAGGCTATTATAGGAAAAAACCATAAAAAATAGAGTCGTATGTGGGTTTATTTAGACGGATTCTTGGATAGTGGCAGAAGAGCAACAGTTGTTGCGGCAACCCAAAAAAACAGGGAGCCGCGGCTCCCTGGGTAGCTGGGTTCGCCAAGGTGCTTCAGCCAAAGAACTCCAGCGCCCGCGCATGGCCGGTGCGCGCATCGCGATCCGTTAGGGAGGCCAGATCGGAGAGCAATTCCTTCATGTCCAGGATCAGGACGATCTGCCCGTTGGAGAGCGTCGTCACACCGGCGACGCCGCGCGGACGGAAATCGTCGAGCGCCTTGATCACCGCGTCATCACGTCCGGCAAAGTTGTCGACGGCGAGAATCAGACTGCGCTCCGTGGTCTGCATCAGGACGCCATACTCGGGCCGTTGCACCTGCGGCCAGCCGAGCAAACGCGAGAGGGCGATCACCGGCAGGATTTCGCCGCGCACGACCAGGGTTTCCTTGCCGCCGACTTCCTGCATCCGCGCATGATCGATCGGCAGGATCTCCCTGACCATCGACAGCGGCAGCGCAAACGGCTGATCGCCCAGCAAAACCAGCAGAACCGGCAGGATGGCCAGCGTCAGCGGCAGCGAGATGACGAACACCGAACCCTTGCCAGGCTCGGAGCGGATCTCGATCGAGCCATTGAGCTTCTGAATGTTCGTCTTGACGACATCCATGCCGACGCCGCGGCCCGATACCGCCGATGCCTGAGCCATCGTCGAGAAGCCGGGGAGGAAGATCAGGTTGAGGCTCTGCCGTTCATCAAGGGTATTGGCTTCCTCTTCGCTGATGATGTTCTTTTCGATCGCCTTCGCCCTGATCCGCTCGGGACTCATGCCGCGACCGTCGTCGGCAATGATCAACACGATGTGGTCGCCCTCCTGCCGCGCTTCCAGACGAACAATGCTCTTCACCTGCTTGCCGGCGGCCAGGCGCTCCTCCTGCGACTCGACGCCATGGTCGACCGCATTGCGGATCAGGTGAATGAGGGGATCGGCCAAATCCTCAATCATCGTCTTGTCTACTTCGGTCTCTTCCCCGACCAGCGCCAGTTCGACATCCTTGCCCAACTGTCGCGCCAGATCCCGGGCAATCCGCGGGTACTTCTGGAACAAGCGACCGATCGGCTGCATCCGTGTCTTCATCACGGAATTCTGCAAATCGGACACCAGCAGATCGAGTTGGCTGACCGCCTGATCGAGAGCCTGCAGCGTTTCGGTATCGGTTCTGCCGGCGAGAATATCCGCGCGCAGGCTGGTCAAGCGATTCTTGGTCAGACCGATCTCGCCGGACAGGTTGAGCACCTGATCCAGCCGCGCCGTGTCGACCCGGATGGTGGTCTCGCGTGCAGCCGCCTTCTCGTCAGCTCGCCGACCCGAGGGCGCACCGCTGACCGCAGCACCCGGCTTGTCCGTGGAGCGGCGTCCTTCGGGCGGGAAATGCGGCTGCAGCCCGGCCGTCTCATGCGCAGGCGTCGGCGCGGCCGGCGCCGCTACGGCCGGAAGCGCCGCCGGCCGACCGGTCAGTGCCCCATGCAGCGCTTGCCAGTCAGGGCCATCGGCTGGAACATTGGCCGTCGGCGCGGGCACCGGTGCTGGCGTCCCGGTCGCCGGCGTGGGAGCCGGAGAATCGGGCTTCCCCTCGACTTCACCTTCGAGCGCGGCACGCAGGGTAGCCGCCACGTCCGCGGGTGCAGGTTCCGGCTGTCTGCCCTGGGCGATCACCGCAAACATGTTGCGCACACCCTGGGTAGCCGCCATGATGGTATCCATCAAGGCCGGCGTCAGCGTCATCTGGGCATTCCTCAGCTTGTCGAAGAGATTCTCGGTCAGATGACAGAGCTTGACCAGTTCGACGGCGTTGAGAAAACCGGCCCCACCCTTGATCGTGTGAAAGCCACGAAAGATCTCGTTGAGCAAGCGATGATCATCGGGACTCCGCTCGAGATCAACGAGCTTGTTGTCGACGTCCGACAGCAGATCACCGGCTTCTTGCAGAAAATCCTGCAGCAGGTCTTCCATCCCGGCAAAATCACTCATCGTAAGCTCCTAGAATCCCAGGCTGCCAAGCAGGTCGTCGACCTGCTGCTGCGACGCAACGACGTCACTACGCCCGTCGGCGTTGATCACCGGCCCGTTGAGCAGACTGATCACCGAGTCGGTTCGCCGTTCGCCGGGCATGGTCTCGATCAGCACCCCCATCAGCTCCGCCTCCAGTTCCTGGGCGACGGCGATGATCTTCTTGATCACTTGCCCGGTAAGATCCTGGAAGTCCTGCGCCATCATGATCTCGAGCAGTTGCGCCTTGGTCGCCGCGGTCTTCTCGGGCAGGCCCTGCTTGAGAAAAGATCGAGTCTCCTCGGCCAGACGCTTGAAGTCCTCGACGCCGATCTGATTGGCGAACAGCGCGTCCCACTTCGCCGCCAGAGCGGCCGACCCGGACTCCAAAGCCTCCTGCAGAGGGTTGGCAATGTCCGTCGCATTGAGAACCTTGCACGCCGCCTGCTCGGTCAGGTTGGCGACATAGGTAAGCCGGTCCCGGGTGTCCGGTATGGCCGCTACAGTGCTTTCCAGGAGTTCGTGGTAACCGAGTTGACCGAGCGTGTCGTGCAGTTGCCTTGCCATTTGCCCCACGCGATGGAAGACCTTGTCCTGACCCGGCCACGAATCGCCAGCCTCGGACGCGTCAGCGCCACTGTCGGCAGGTTTCGGGGCGCGCGTCGCGGCAACCGAATCGAACAGGGCCTGCAACTCGTCATTGTCGTCCAGATCGCCGCCACCTTCCCGCAACTGCTGAATCACCGACGGTCTCTGCGGCAAGGGTACCGCCGGTGCCGGTGCGGCCGTGACGCTGATTCCCGAGGCAATGCTGTCGAAGAGATCCTCGAGATCCTTCGAATCACCAGACATGTTGGCGTCGCTCATTTCAGCCACCCATCTTGTCAAAAATCTTCTGCAGTTTCTCCGCCAGAGTCGCGGCCGTGAATGGCTTGACGATGTAACCGCTGGCCCCGGCCCCGGCGGCGGCGATGATGTTTTCGCGCTTGGCTTCGGCGGTGATCATCAGGACCGGCAGGTGCTTGAGCGCCGGTGACTGGCGGATTGCCTGCAGGAGTTGCAGGCCGTCCATATTCGGCATGTTCCAGTCGGTGACGACGAACTGGAATGAATCGTTCTGCAGCTTCTGCAGCGCCATCACGCCGTCTTCGGCCTCGTCGACGTTGGCGAAGCCCAGTTCCTTGAGGAGATTCCTGACGATACGGCGCATCGTCGAAAAATCATCCACCACGAGAATCCTCATCTTTGGATCAGCCATTCTTCACTCCCGGTTGCATTTTGTCCTTTCAGCGCTCGAGCCAGGGGCGCAGCGTGTCGGCAAGGATCTCGGCGTCGAATTTGGCGACGTAGGCGTCGACGCCAACCGTTTTCCCCATCGCGTGATTGGCCTGCGACGACAGCGACGAATGCATGACCACGGGAATTCCCGCAAAGCGTGCGTCGCCCTTGATGTTCTTGGTGAGCACATAGCCGTCCATCTCCGGCATCTCGGCGTCGACCAGGATCAGGCGGATCTCGTCGCGCACTGCCCGGCCAGTCTGCGCAGCATGGGCGGCGATTGCCTGGAGGCGGCTCCAGGCTTCCGCGCCATTGGTGGCATGCTTGTGCTTGACGCCGAGCTTGTCGAGAACCTCGCCGATCTTGCGTCGGGCAACAATCGAATCATCGGCGAAAAATATGCTCAGATCCTCAGCGATGTTGACCGGCGGGATATCGACGATGATCGCCTCGCCGAAGGCATTCGCCAGGATCTGCTCGACATCGAGAATCGAGACCAGATTGCCGTCGTCGAGCTCGGTAATCGCCGTGATCAGACCCTGATTGGTCGACAAGACGCTTTCGGGAGCCTTGACCTTCTCCCAATCCACGCGAATGATCCGGTCCACTTCATGCACCAGAAAACCCAGCGTGCGCTTGGAGTATTCGGCGACCATCATCGTCTTGCCATACTCATGCGGTTGATCCTGATGCTCGAGAAACGAAATCAACGAGAGGACCGGTATGACGTTGCCACGCAGGGATATCAGGCCTTCGACGCCGCGCGGCATGTTCGGCGTCTTGGTGATGTGCGGTGTCCGCCCGACCTCGCGCACCTTGAAGACGTTGATCCCGAACGTCTCGCGCGTACCGAGGGAGAACAGCAGGATCTCCATCTTGTTCGAACCGGCAAGCCGCGTCCGTGCGTCCACGCCCTCGAGCAGGTTTTTCTTTTCAGCCAAATCCATCTTGTCGCTCCCGAGAAATCCCTAGGTCAGGTCCGCTGGCAACGCCGGCACGGTACCCACCAGCAGCCTGCGCGTCAGCGTTTCCGACAAGCGCTGCGGTTCGAATTTTGGCACATACTCATCGACGCCGACGGACTTGCCCAGTTGCTGGTTGGACATCCCGGACAACGACGAATGCATGATCACGGGTACGCCGACGAAACGCGGATCGGACTTGATCCTCTTGGTCAGAATGTAGCCATCCATCTCCGGCATTTCGATGTCGGTGAGGACGAGACTGATCAGGTCGGTGACTTTCTGGCCGGACGCCTGCGCGTAGGCCGCCACCTTCTCCAGTTCATCCCAGGCTTCGCGGCCGTTGATCGCTGCCTGCGACTTCACGCCCATGGCGTCCAGAGTGCGCTGGATCTGCTTGCGTGCCACCGTCGAGTCGTCGGCAAAGAAGACCGTCAGGCCCGGATGATCGAGCGGCTTGATATTGCGGTAAACGCTCTCGTCGTCGTAGTTGGTCGTTTCCGACAAAATCTTCTCGACGTCCATCAGCATCACCAGGCGACCGTCAGGCAATTCGGTGACCGCCGTTACCAGGCCACCCATCTCGGCCAGGAGCATCGCCGGCGGCACCCGCATCTGACTCCAGTCGAGACGCAGAATGGTATCCACCCCCTCGACCAGAAAACCCTGCGTATGCCCGGCGTATTCGGTGACGATCATGATCGAGCGAGGGGTCTGCGTATCGACGCCGGCATAACGGGCAAGATCGACGACCGGGACCAGCGCGCCGCGCAGGCTGACCATCCCTTCGACCGACGGAGGCATCTCGGGCGCCGCAGTGATCGGCGGCGTGCGCATCACCTCACGAACCTTGAAAACATTGATCCCGAAGGTTTCGCGTCGGCCTGTGCGGGCGTCGGTCCCGAGCATGAACAGCAGAATCTCCAGCTTGTTGGTACCCGCCAGCTTCGTGCGAGCATCGATATTCTTCAGTAGATCGGACATTTCTCTTTTCCCTCGCAGCGAAAGCCGCAGCAGCGTCTCTCAAGACATCTTAATCCAAACAGGCACCGCTGCGTACTGATGGCACGCTGCACGTGCAGCGCCGCACGCCGGTTCACATCGCGGTCTGGTAGCCAATCCGGAAGCCACCCCAATGGCGACCCTTGACATAGATCGGTGCCGAGATGTCGTGCAGCACCTCGCCGGTATCGCGCCGGTAGGTCTGCAGGAGGAACGGCTGCCGGTGCGTGCCGCAACGTTTGCCGACCGGGTCATCGAAGACCCGCTTGGTGCGGTTGTTCACGAAATCGACCTTTTCATTGCCGGTCAGCGGCTGCGAGAATCTCCGGTTGTGAGTCGGCACATAGCCGTTGCGGTCGATGCAGATGGCGTAGGTCAGCCAGTTGTGTTGCGCTACCAGATTCTCCTGCAGCGGCGCGATGGCTTGATCGGTGTAGTCGTCGAAACGGGTCTTGAACTTCGCCGGCCGGGTATTGGGAATCGGCTGGTATCGGTCGTCGAAGAGATCGTCGATCTTGATTCTCCCCGCGTCGATCGCCTGCTCGAAGATCCGCGCCACGCCCAACGCGGCCTGGCCAACGATCTCGGGCATTCTGGCGTGCGTAGCGACGGCCTGCTCGCCGGCCTGGCCGAGCTTGAAGACGTTGCTGATCTCGCGCAGGTTCTCGGCCAGACACTGAACGTGGTCAACGGCGACCAGCGCCTGCTCCGTAACCGCGTTGTTCGTTTCCGCCATTTCGCGGATGCGGCCCACATGCTCGGCAATGCTCTGCCCCGTACGACCCTGCTGACCAACCGAGGCCGCAATCGCCTCGACCTTTTCCATCGTCTCGCGCGCACCACTATTGATACGCTCGAGCGACTGCGCCGCCTGCCGGGCGAGTTCGGCGCCATTGCGGGCCTGCCCGGTGCCGGCTTCGATACTGGTGATGGCGCTCTCCGTCTCGCCCTGGATGGCGCCAATCATCTGACTGATTTCGCCGGTTGCCTGCGCCGTGCGTTCAGCAAGTTTGCGCACTTCATCGGCAACCACCGCGAAGCCGCGCCCCTGGTCACCGGCGCGAGCCGCCTCGATCGCGGCATTGAGCGCCAGCAGGTTGGTCTGGTCGGCGATCTCGCGAATCGTCTGGACGATTCCACTGATCGCTTTCGAGCGTTCGCCGAGCGCACATACCACCCGCGCCGACTGCGTCACCGAGGCGGCAATCCGCTCCATTTCCGCCGCCGCGCTGTGCACGATCTGCATGCCCTCGGTCGACAGGCTGTTCGATGTCTCCGAAATCCCGGCCGTTTCGCTGGCATTCCGACTGACCTGATTCATGTTCTCGGTCAATTCACCCATCGCGCTGGCCGTCGCCAGCGCCGCGTCACGTTGCTGCTTCGAGCCCGAGGCCACCCGCTTCGAGTCGTCGATCAGCTGTCCGGAAGCATTGGCGACTTCGACCGAGTTGAAGAGCACCTTGCCGACGATGGTCGCAAAGCTCCCGATCAGGCGGTTGAAGTCGGCGGCCAGCGCAGCGATTTCGTCCTTTCCTTCGACGATTGCCCGACGTGTCAGGTCACCGTCGGCATACATCGTGGCAATCACGCGTTGCAGCCGTTTCAGACGGCCGACCACGCTCATCTCGAGGAAAGCGGCGAGCACGACGGTAACCACCGCCAGAAGCCCTAGCGCCGCCAGCCAGCCGTAGAGGCCGCCACCGAAGACGCCATTCCCCAACCAGCCAAGCAGCGCCGCCGCGGCCACCTGCAGGGCCAGTGCCGCACGCATCCTCCAGGCTACTCCGCTCATCGCCAGTTCCTCCTCGTCAGTGGTCGTCCCTCGTTGTATTTCTTCTCATAAGAAACGTATACGGCATGCGGCGGCGAATCTTTAGGCCACGCGGGCCGACAGGCTGGCGAGATTCCTCGCCGCAAGGGCGTGCGCGGTCAACGACCCGCGAATGCCGCCGGCAGCGATTCATGGTTGGTGGCCGGCGCCATCTGCCCACGCATGATCACCGAGTCGAGGGATGGGCAACGACAGTCGCCGAGCGCCAAGCAGATCCTCGCGCCAATGCCATAGTCCACGCTGGCGCGATGCGCGAATGGCCTCAGCCATGATCGCGAATCTGGCACCGCAAGCCCAGGCTGTGGCCGACTGTCGACACGTCGCAATCAGCGGGCACGATAGAGCAGCGTCGGATGAACTTCCTGCAGGACCTTCTGCATCGCCCGGCGGTTGATTGGGTTCAGAATGATCGGCGAACGCGTGTTGGCGGCGATCTTCCCGCCCTCCGCCTCGTCGCGATAGACGATGACCACCACCACTGCATCCTCAGCCCTCTCCAGGCCAAGCAGAGCACAGTCGGTATCGGCGAGTTCGATCTGGTATTCGAGATCGAGCGTCTCCGGCGCCACGATTGGGAACATCACCGACGGATCGTCGAGCGACTGCAACCAGAAGACGGTCGGCTTGCCTTCCTCGTGGAAAACCTTGAAACGCTTGCAGTCGACAAAGCCCGCGACTCCGTCGGCAAACGTGAATACGGTCTCCGGATCAACCGGCACATCCTTGAGACCGAAGTGTTCGATATCGATTTTCATCTGACCCCCCGAACGGCAGCTTCAACCGGCCACCAAGTACACCAATTTAACCCGATTCCGGGCGCAGCAGCAATCCGAGCCGCCTTGGGACGCTCATGCCTCGTCAGCGGCGGAGGCCGGCAGACAGCAGCCGCGACCCGCTTGCTTGGCCAAGTACATTGCCCGATCGGCGGATTGCAGCAGGTGCTGGGTGTCGTCGCCATCTTGCGGCCACAGGGCGACGCCAACGCTGGCGCCGACCTGGATGTCGTGCGCTCCGATGTGCAGGGGCTGGCTGAGAACGGCGATGATCTTCGCGCCGATGGCCAGCGCCTGATGCTGGTCGAGCACACCCTCGACAACGACGACGAATTCGTCGCCACCGAGGCGGGCAACGACGTCCGAGACGCGAACACATTCCTGCAGGCGTGGGGCGATCACTTCGAGCAGGCGGTCGCCGACAGCGTGACCGTAAGTGTCGTTCACCGGTTTGAAGCCGTCGAGATCGATCATCAGCACCGCGAACGTTTCGCCGCCGCGTTTCCCGCGCGCGATGCTCCGCCGCAGTTCGTCGTAGAGCAGCGAGCGGTTGGCCAGGCCGGTCAACGGATCGTGATGCGCCAGCTTGCGCAGTTCGGCCTCACTCTGCCGCAGGCGCTCGTTGGCTTCGGCCAGTTCGGCAGTGCGCCGCACAACCCGTTGTTCAAGTGTTCTCTCCGACTGCTGCAGGGCGTCCATCGCCGCCACCTTGGCCCGTAGCGCTTCGGCCTGCGCGAGTTCCTTTTCACGCCGCACGACATGAATCCGGTCGGCCAGAGCGAACGACAGGAGCAACATTTCCAGTGCCGATCCGACCGGCATCGCATACAGCGTCAGCAGGTTGCTCGGCAACCAGTTGAGTGTGCGCAGGGCGATCATGGCCACGCCGAGGAGCAGCAGACTCCAGGCGACCAGGAACAGGCGCGCACCGGGCTGCGCACGCGCGGCGCAGAGACCGGCCGTGACAACCGCGGTTACTGCGAACGCCGTGCCGAGCAGCGCCGTCGCGATTCCCGCCGGCCGATAGGCGTAGAAGATCGCGGTCAGCGCGGTCAGCAGGAAACCGATCTGCAAGGCGTGAATCCAGCGGTGGAGCACAGGTGTCGTCTGTTTCGTACCCAGGAACATCTGCGTGAAAAGCGCGCCAAAGTAGGCCGCAAGGCAATAGCCGAGCGGCAGCGCGACGTGTCCCCAGGTAGGCCAGTCGGGCCAGAGAAACTGGTTGGCCAGCCCGAACATCGACGACTGTCCGATGACCATGGCGGCAGCAAAGGCAACGTAGACCAGGTAGATCGATTCGCGCAGCGAGACGTAGAGCAGCAGGTTGTACAGACCCAGCGCCAGCAGCATGCCGAAGTAGATGGCGAGGATGGTATAGACGACCTGATCGTTGCCATGCAGGGCGGCGGGTGACCACAGCGTCACCGGAAGCGTCAGGCTGCCGCTCGAGGCGATGCGCACATGCACGCGCTGCTCGCTGCCGGCAAGCAGGTCCAGCGGAAAGACGAAGTTGCGGTGTGTGAACGGTCGCGCCGAAAATGGCTGCAGATCGCCGGCGTCCTGTCGCCGTCGGACGTCGCCATGGTCGGCAAACACGGCCAACTGATCCAGTGAAGGGTAGGCGATCTCCAGCAGCCAGCGCCTGGCCGCGCCCGCTTCGGGCGCGAACGTCATGCGCAGCCAGTAGGCGGAAGCCGAATAGCCGAAATTGAGGTCGCCGCTGCCGGCGACGTAGCGGAACCGGCTGGCGATCTCCGGCTGCTCGACGTCACTGATGGTCAACTGTCCGTCCGGATCCTCGAGAACCTCGATGAAAGGACGCAACGCAACCTCGGTCGTCGTTGGTCCGATCCGAACCTGAGCCGAGACCGGGCTGGAAGCGAAGTTGGCCAGGAGCGTCAAGAGGAGCCAGAGGGCGCACAACGCCAGCCTTGGGCCGGGAAGATGTGCCGGGGAACCCGCCTCGACTATAGTGTACGGGTGTTTGCGGTGGGCGGGCCGGCGCGCTGGCTGGTGCCCTGCCATCAGGCAAGTCCACTGGCAGGTGTGAGAGGAGGATTCAATGCGAGGTTGTCGAGTGCTGGCTGTGTCGGTGTGGATGAGTTGTGCGGCCTGGGCTGAGTCCACGCCGCCGCCTGAGGTTCCGCAAACGCTCGAACAGGCGAGCGCGCAGCGCGAGCGCGCCAAAGCGATGCGCGCCGAGGCCGAGCGTCAACAGAAGGAGGCCCAGGACCGATGCTACAGCAAGTTCCTGGTCAACGATTGTCTTGCCGCCGCCAAGAAGCGCTACACGGAGGCGATCGTCGAAGCGCGCCGGCTCGATCAGCCGGCGCGCGATTTCGAGCGTGAAGCGAAGAGGCAGGAGCTCGCCGCGAAAGAGGGGCAACACGCGGCGGATCTGCCACTGCGCGAAGGCCAGCAGAAAGAGCGCGCCGAGATCTACCGAGCCGACGAGGCCGCCAAGGCCGCGGCGCGCGAACAGAAGCTGGCCGACAAGGCCCGGAAGGCCGAGGAGGGACGAAGAAAGGCCGTGGCGGAGCAAGCCAGCCGGCAAGCCAAGCTCGACAAGCGGGCCAAGCAGGATGCCGAGCGGTCGGCGAAGAAGACTGCCGACGAACAGCGCAAGGCGGCCGCCGGACCAGCCGGTTGACGCGATGCCCGGTCGCCCCGGCCGGGCATCGTTGCCAGGCGTTCGTGGAGAACCAGCGGCAAGGATTTCTGCCTGACCGAGCTTGCGTACGGGGACGTCGTGACGCACGCGCAGGCATGGTGCTACTGCCTGAAGGGCGGGCCGTCGCTTGGCCGCATTCAAATTGCAGTGTGTCGGGCGATGTGTTAAAAGACGAGTTTATCGCGAATCTATCCGCAATCCTTCACGCCGATGGTATTTTCGTTTTTCAAGAAGCCGGAAAAGAAGATGACGGCGAGGCCAGCCGCCGTTCCGCGCGCGCGCGAGGAGACGCGCTCGGCGCCGGGCGGAGTGCCTGACGACAAGCTCAAGCCGCCCGCAACCCGCCCGCCCGCAGGGCTGGCGCGCGGGGATATCCCGTTCGCCAGCCCGGTCGTGCAGCCTGACGAGCCGCCACTCGAACTGAGCGAATTCATCTTCAGTGAGGTGGCGACCGAGTATCAGGTCGAAGCCGAGGTTGATCCGATCGATGCCGACGCCGAAGAGGCAGCGATGCTGTATGCGAATGGCCAGGATCGGGCGGTACGCTCACTGCTGGAGAAGTCGACGCGCCTCTACCGTTCCGGCGCGGGTGAGCGCCTCTGGCTGATGCTCTTCGATTTCTTCCGGCTGACGGGCCAGAAGGCCGCTTTTGAGGCGCTCGAGATCGAGTACGCGCAAGCCTTCGAGAAATCGCCGCCTGGCTGGCGGGAGGCGGCTGCCGTATCGCCCGCGCGCACCAGGGCGGCGGGAACTGTGTTGTTCAAGGGCGAGTTGACTGGCGACAACGATGCTGGGTTTGAGGCAGCGCGTCAGGCAATCGAGAAGAACCCGCAGCTTCGACTCGACCTGGCGAAGGTGCGTCGTCTGGATGCGGCCGGCTGCGAGCGGTTTCTCCTGCTGCTTCAGCAGGCACGCAGAAGTCGTCGCGAGATCGAGTTGCTGAGTCGGGACTACATCTCCGCGCTGCTTGACAGCCGGGTGGTACCCGGTTGTGCGGAGGACCGCGGCTGCTGGCTGCTGAAACTCGAATTCTGCCAGCTAAGGGGGCAACTCGAGGCCTTCGAGGAGGTGGCGATCAACTACGCCGTGACTTTCGAGATTTCGCCGCCATCTTGGGAGCCTGAGCGGGTGCAGGCGGGCGAACAGACACCGCTGCAATTGGCGGTAGCGGATGAACTGGTGACTGAGGTGTACGTGGTCAAGGGTGACGTCAAAGCGTCGCGCTTTGCCGACCTGCTCGCCTACGCAGCGGCGAACGATCCGGTCCTGATCGACTGCGCGGCAGTCACGCGCATGGATTTCCTCAGTGCCGGAGCCCTGCTCAACGTGCTGGCGACGGTCAAGCGCACGGGCAGGCAGATCATCTTCCGCCACCCCAACCACCTGCTTGCCGAGTTGTTTCGCGTCGTCGGTCTGAAGAACGTCGCCGAAATCGTTCTCGCCAGAAACTGATCAAAGCAACCATTCGGAGTCACGCATGCAGCAGTACCACGGTACGACGATCCTGTCGGTTCGTCGCGGTAGTCGGGTCGCCATGGGCGGCGACGGACAGGTGACTCTCGGCAATCTGGTGATCAAGGCCAGCGCACGCAAGGTCCGGCGCATCCATCAGGGGCGGATCCTTGCCGGCTTTGCCGGCGGCACGGCCGACGCCTTCACGCTCTTCGAACGTTTCGAAGCCAAGCTCGACAAGCACCAGGGGAACCTCCTGCGCTCGGCGGTCGAACTGGCCAAGGATTGGCGGAGCGACCGCGCATTGCGTCGGCTTGAAGCGATGCTGGCCGTGGCTGATCGCGATAATTCTTTGATCATCACCGGCAATGGCGATGTGGTCGAGCCCGAGCACGGCATCGTCGCGATTGGTTCGGGCGGCGCCTTTGCGCAGTCAGCGGCACGCGCGCTGGTCGAAAACAGCGAACTCGATCCCGCCGAGGTGGTCCGCAAGTCCTTGCAGATTGCCAGCGAGCTGTGTATCTACACCAATCAGAACTTCACCATCGAGGTGTTGGAACCATAATGTCGGCCATGACCCCGCAGGAAATCGTCTACGAACTCGATAAACACATCGTTGGCCAGGGCAAGGCCAAGAAGGCCGTGGCTATCGCGCTGCGCAACCGCTGGCGGCGCGCGCAGGTGGCCGAGCCGCTGCGGCAGGAGATCACGCCGAAGAACATCCTGATGATCGGCCCCACCGGAGTCGGCAAGACGGAAATCGCACGCCGTCTGGCACGACTCGCCAACGCTCCCTTCATCAAGGTCGAGGCGAGCAAGTTCACCGAGGTCGGCTACGTCGGTCGCGACGTCGAGACGATCATCCGTGACCTGGTCGAGATCGCCGTCAAGAGCGGCCGCGAGCAGGCTGTGAAAGGGGTGCGTGCGCGTGCCGAGGATGCTGCCGAAGATCGCATCCTCGACGTCCTGCTGCCGCCAGCGCGCGGAAACTTCTTCAACGACGCGCAATCGAGCGAGGACAGTGCGACACGGCAGAAATTCCGGAAGCGCCTGCGCGAGGGGGAACTCGACGACAAGGAGATCGAGGTGGAGGTCGCCGCGCCGTCGATGCAGGCCGAGATCTTTGCGCCGCCGGGAATGGAAGAGTTGACTGCGCAGATTCAGGGCATGTTCCAGAACATTGGCGGTGGTCGCAAGAAATCACGCAAGCTGAAGATTTCCGAGGCCCGCAAGTTCTTGATCGATGAGGAAGCCGCGAAGCAGGTCAACGACGAGGAAGTCAAGCTCGAAGCGGTGCGGAATGTCGAGCAGAACGGCATCGTCTTTCTCGATGAAATCGACAAGATCGCTTCGCGCAGCGACACACACGGCGTCGACGTCTCGCGTCAGGGTGTGCAGCGCGATCTGCTGCCGCTCGTCGAAGGCACCACGGTATCGACCAAGTACGGGATGATTCGCACGGACCACGTGCTGTTCATCGCCAGCGGAGCTTTCCACCTGGCCAAACCTTCGGATCTGATTCCCGAGTTGCAGGGACGGTTCCCGATTCGCGTCGAACTCGACTCGCTTTCGGTGGCCGACTTCGAGTGCATTCTGACGCAGACCGACGCTTGTCTGACCAAGCAGTATCAGGCGCTGCTGGCGACTGAAGGGGTCACTCTCGACTTCGCCGCGGAGGGGGTCAAGCGGCTGGCGGAGATTGCCTGGTCGGTCAACGAGCGTACCGAGAACATCGGTGCTCGCCGCTTGTACACGGTCATGGAACGGCTGCTCGAGGAAGTGTCGTTCTCGGCTGGCAAGGAGGCAAGCGATCTGGTGGCCATTGATGCCACTTATGTCGACAGCCGCCTGGCCGAACTGGCGGAAAACGAGGACCTGTCGCGCTACGTGCTGTAGCGGGCCTTGCCTACCCTTACTTGACGACCAGGACCGGCAGGTCGGTGAGGTGGACGACGCGATTGGTGACCGAACCCAGCAACACGCCGGCCACCGAGCCGAGGCCGCGCGCGCCCATGACGATCAAGGCGCAGCGCTGTTCCCTGGCAAAGTCGACAATCGTTGGTGCCGTCTCGCCGACCAGAACATGTGCCGAGCAAGACAGCCCGGCCGCTTCGACCCTGGCGCGCGCGCTCGCCAGTGCCGCCTCGCCGGCTTCGCGGTGGTAATCCTGAACGACGCCGCTGTCCACGAATCGGGTCACATCGGACGGCAGCGGCGCCTGCACGTTGACCAGCATCATTGCCGGTGCGATGGTGTTCCTGGCTGCTTCACGAATGACATGGTCGACGGCGCGCAGCGCATGCAGCGAACCGTCGACCGGAACCAACCATAGAGGGTTCATTTCCGATCTCCTTCCCTTGTCGTTTCGGAAGCCGCGCTGGCGAGCTCAACGGTCGAATGCGCTGCGCTCTGCCGGCTGGCGAGCCATTTCCCGACGCCGATGACCAGCAACGCGCCAAGACCTGATGCCAGGTAGTTGCTGTGTGGAATGAGGTCTCGCCATGCCGTGGGCAATGCCGGGTCGGTGACCAGCATGCCGCCACCAATCCAGCCGAGCAGTGCACCGCCGGCAGTGATCACGATCGGGAAACGATCCATCAACGTCAATACCAGCTTGCTCCCCCAGACGACGATCGGGATCGAAACCGAAATGCCGAAAATGACCAGAATGATCGACCCGTGTGCCGCACCGGCGACGGCGATGACGTTGTCGACGCTCATCACGGCATCGGCGACGATGATCGTCCTGATTGCTCCCGCCAGGGTGGTGCTGCCCTGCACGGTGCCGTGTGCGTCCTCGTGCTCGGGCAGAACCAGCTTGACGCCGATCCAGAACAACAGCAGTCCGCCGACGATCTTCAGATAAGGAATCGCCAGTAGTTGCAGGGCGAAGTAGATCAGGACGACGCGCAGCCCGATGGCGCCGAAGACGCCCCAGAAAATGCCTTTGTTGCGCTGCGTCGCGGGCAGTTTCCGGCAGGCGAGAGCAATCACCACGGCGTTGTCGCCACCGAGCAGGATGTCGATGGCGATGATCTGGAATACGGACACCCAGAAAACCGGCGAAGCGAGATCGGGCATGCGGTTGGCTCATCCTTGCAGAACGCGTCGGCTGCCCATCGCCGCACCGGCGCCAGGAGTATCAGCGGCCCTGGCGCGCGACGAGCGGGAAGCGAAAGTCCGGCATTCTCTCACAACTGGTCGGCCAGATGGCTCGGCGCACGGGCGCCGCCGGACGCCGCCGCGGCTCCGCGAGGGCGGCGTGCGCCGCGTGGGTCGGTTCCCGCCGGATCCTGGCCCGGAAACCGACCGACAACATCAATCCATGGCCTCGTACAGCGGCAGGGTCAGGAACTCCGGGTAGTCCGGCGTCAGCGACATCTTGTCGAAGATGACAGCCGCCTGGTCGTAACTGGCGGTGTCTTCGCCCTGGGCGCTCACCGTTGCCTTCACTTTGGCCAGTTCCTCGGCGATCATGCCGCGCACCATCTCGGCGGTGACCTTGCGACCATCGTCGAGCACACCCTTTGGCGAAACCACCCATTGCCAGACCTGCGAGCGCGAGATCTCGGCTGTCGCGGCGTCTTCCATCAGGTTGTGGATCGGCACGCAGCCGTTGCCGGCCAGCCAACTGCCCAGGTAGTGGATGCCGACGTTGATGTTGTTGCGCACGCCGGCCTCGGTGATGGGTTGTGACGGCTGGAAGTTGAGGAAGTCGGCGGCGGTGAAGGTCTCGTCGCGCTGCTTTTCCCACTGGTTCGGGCGCTCCCCGAGCACCTTCTGGAACTCCTCCGCGGCGATCCCGACCAGGCCCGGGTGGGCAACCCAGCCGCCGTCGAAACCGTCGTTGGCGTCGCGCGTCTTGTCGTGACGGATGCCGGCGAGTGCCTTTTCATTGGCTTCCGGATCGTTCTTGATCGGGATCAGCGCGCTCATGCCGCCCATCGCCGGTGCCCCGCGCTTGTGGCAGATCTTCACCAGTTGCAGGGCATAGCTGCGCATGAAGGGGACTTCCATGGTGATCGCGCCGCGGTTGGCGAGGCAGAAGTCCGGGTTCTTCTTGAACTTCTTGATGCACGAGAAGATGTAATCCCAGCGGCCGGCGTTGAGACCGGCGGAGTGCTCGCGCAATTCGTAGAGGATTTCCTCCATCTCGAAGGTGGCGAGAATGGTCTCCACCAGCACGGTGGCCTTGATCGTTCCGCGTGGCAGGCCGATGTGTTCCTGGGCCATGATGAAGATGTCGTTCCACAGGCGCGCTTCGAGGTGCGATTCCATCTTCGGCAGGTAGAAGAAGGGGCCGGCGCCGCGCGCGATCTGCTCCCTGGCGTTGTGGAAGAGGACCAGCGCGAAGTCGAAAATGCCGCCGGAGACACGCTGCCCGTCGACGGTCACGTGCTTTTCGTCGAGGTGCCAACCGCGCGGGCGAATCTGCAGCGTGGCGATCTTGTCGTTGAGTGCGTATTCCTTGCCGGCTTCGTTGGTGAACGACAGTTGCCGGCGGATCGCCTTGTAGAGGTTGACCTGGCCCTGGATCTGGTTGTCCCACTTCGGACTGTTCGAGTCCTCGAAGTCGGTCATGTACGAGTCGGCGCCCGAGTTGTAGGCGTTGATGATCATCTTGGCTTCCACCGGGCCGGTGATTTCCGTCCGGCGACGTTCGAGGGCCTTCGGCAGCGGCGCAATTTTCCAGTCGCTTTCGCGAATGTGCTTCGTTTCGGGCAGGAAGTCAGGCATTTCGCCGGCGTCGATGCGCACCTGACGCGCCACGCGCGCCTGCAACAGTTCCTGGCGCCGGCTCTCGAAGGCCCGGTGCAGTTTGGCCACCAGAGCCAGAGCGTCGTGGGTGAGAATGGTTTCGTAGGCGGCTTGGATCGGCGCGTTGATTTGCATTCCAGCGGGCAGGTTCAGGCTCATGAAGGACTCCAGTCGAGGGGTTGAGAGACGATGAAGAGATTGTATTAAATGCTGCAGTGAAAGATAAGAGCGAATAGAATCAAAGTATCTTTTACCTGAGGTATCAAATCACCGTCGTGGATCAGATCAAGCAGATTCAGGCGTTCGTCGATTCGGCGACGCGCGGCAGCCTGTCGGCGGCGGCAAGGGCGGAGTCGGTCACTCCGGCGGTGATCGGGCGTCGGCTCGATGCTCTCGAAGCCCGCCTCGGTGTCAAGCTGTTGCTGCGCACGACGCGCAAACTGTCGCTGACTTTTGAAGGGCAGGCTTTTCTCGAAGACTGTCAGCGGATTCTCAATGAACTGGCGAACGCCGAGGCGGCGGTGTCGCTGGGTGGCATCCGTGCCAGCGGGCATCTCAAGGTGTCGGCACCGGCAGGTTTCGGGCGCCGGCATCTGGCACCGCTGGTGGCGGCCTTCATGGATGCCAATCCCGGCGTCACGGTGCGTCTGGATCTGACCGATCGCCTGGTCGATCTGCTCAACGAAGGGGTCGACTGTGCGGTGCGGATTGGCGACATGGCTGATTCGAGTCTGGCGAGCAGCAAGCTCGGCGAGATGCGTCGCGTCGTCGTCGCCAGCCCGGTGTACCTCGCCCGCCACGGGGTACCGCGCACCCCGGCCGATCTGGCCCACCACAACTGCCTGTCACTCGATCAGCAACGCGGCTGGACCCTGCGCGAATCACCCGCTGGCGAAGGAGCAAACCGCAAGGTATCCGGCAGTTTCGAGTGCAACGATGGGGCTGTCCTGCACGCTTGGGCGCTCGCCGGCAAGGGCCTGGCCTGGCGATCGATGTGGGAGGTTGGCGACGACTTGCGCAGCGGCCGGTTGGTGTCCTTGCTCGATGACTACGCTACGGCGCCGGTAGGCATTTATGCCGTGTTTCCGCAACGCCGGCATTTGCCATTGCGGGTGCGGCTATTCATCGATCAGCTCAAGACCACGTTTGGTGATCCGCACTATTGGGAGCTTGGCAACTCGGCGGATGACAGGTGAGGATTTGCGGAGGGGTGCTGAATTGGTCCCGAAGACGCACGCGTCATTCGTCAGCGGTGGCCGCCGCTTTTTTCGCTGCTCGCAGCAGCGCTTTTCTGGCTTTCTCGGCCTTGATATGCGCGAGAGCCTGCGCTCTGTTGCATTCCTTGCAATAGGAGTGCAGGCCATCCGAACTGCGCGAGTTCTTGTGGAACTCCAGCACGGACTTTTCCTGCTTGCACTTGACGCATACTTTTGTGCTCATGGGGGGAACCGGGTAAAGAGACGGTTGGGTAGCAAGCGGCTACCAGACGGCTGAACTGGGTGCTCCGACGGTTAGCGGCCGCCGTTTCCAGCAGGCTCGACCATCGGCAAACCGTGTTCCCAATTCAAGGTGCGGAAACTCACGGTCGGAGGAGTGGGCTGGCGAATCGATGCGCTGGTGTCGCGAACCCGGAGATGAGGGCGTATCCATCTGGGCGATGAATAAATGAAATTATTGGTTAGTTTCTCTTGATGGGTAGTGATCTTTTTCCGCTTTTCGAACACTCTTTTCGTTCTGGCCAGTTTGTTCGCTGCTGCCGGTCTTGCTGGCGTTGGGGACGAGCGGGCTCACCGGACATTCCGACACTGCCGGCGAAAGCGGCTCGCAAACACGGACTCTCGGCTCGCCGAAAGCCGTCGCCTCGCCCGCACAGCCTCCGACTCGCGACGGCACTCGGCCTTGCGGCGGCTGGGCTTGCCGTGCCAATCCCACGCCAGGGTGCCGTGCCGTCCCTGGTGGCTCGCCGGCGGCCCAAAAGCGGCCCGTACTGGCGCGGCACACAGCCGACAACACGCGCGCCGGCAGCGCTTGGTCCGTCACGGCGGCCCGCGAGTGGGTCTGCGATACGCTTCCGGATAAGCAAAGAGCGTGCCGAGCAATAAGGATGGCTTATTGATACAGTCGTTTAGTGTTGCATTTATCACAACGCGGTTGGCATCCGGACCACGGCTGTAAAGAATCCTGACACCGGCCTGCCGTTTGTGGCGTGGCCTGACCGTGTGGGTTCTAATGCGACGAAGTGTGGTGACCAGTCGCCATGCGCCGAGGACTGTCGCACGCTTCAGGCGAGGCGAAGGGACGCTTATCTACGGCCGAGAACGCGGTCGATGTCCACCGCGTCAATCTGCTCCGGCCGCATGAATGCCCTGGCGTAGTCGAGGTATACGCCAGAGCGCAGGAACAGCGCAAAGAGATCGGCATCGATGTGCTGCTCTTGCTGCATGCGTGACATGATGGCAATCGCCTCTGAAAGGGTCTTGCCTTTCTTGTAGGGACGGTCGATGGCGGTCAAGGCTTCGAAAATGTCCGCAATCGCCATCATGCGCGCCAGAGGATTCATCTCGTCACCCCGCAGTCGCCGCGGATAGCCGCTGCCGTCCATTTTCTCGTGGTGCCCGCCGGCGATGTCGGGAACGTGCTTCAGGTGCCGGGGAAAGGGCAGCTGCCAGAGCATGATCAGGGTCTGCACGATGTGTTCGTTGATTTTGTAGCGCTCTTCTTCGGACAGTGTTCCACGGCCGACCGAGAGGTTGTACAACTCGCCCCGGTTGTACAGCAGTGCCGGCACGGGCATCCTGAAGCCGCGGGGGTCGTCGTCGGCCAGACCGTCACGCGCGGGCCGAGCGATGCGGTGCTCGGGCCTGTCGGCGAGCAGCGGTTCGACGACCGGCAGCGTTGCGGCTGGTGTCGCGGCCTTGCGCAACTTCTCCTCCTGGGAGATCCCAATGCGGTCATCTAGGGTGCGCAACCAGGTTCGGCGGGCGATCGCCTGCAGACGGTCGATGCTCTCCGGCGGCATGTACTCGCCGCCCTCGTTGCAGGCGGCGACGAACGCGAAATCGTCATCGATCTGCTGCCACTCGACAGCCAGACGCTGGCGCGCCGACTGTGCGTTGTCGCCATTGGCGATTGCCTGCAGGCAGGCGATCTGCGCGTCGCGTTTGAGCACTTCGAAGCGCGTGCGCACTTCGTGGAGGCGGTCATGGATGGTCTCCAGCTTGGTCGCCTTGTCCACGACGTACTCGGGTGTAGTCACCTTGCCGCAATCGTGCAGCCAGGCGGCCACGTGTACTGCCTCCCAGTCGTCTTCGCTCAACTGGAAGTCACGATAGGGACCGCTGTCGGCTGCGCAGGCGGCACGCGCCAGCATCTTGGTCAGCTCGGGGACACGCGCGCAGTGGCCGCCGGTGTATGGGCTCTTGGCATCGATGGCAGCGGCGATCAGCTGGATGAAAGCTTCGAAGAGGTCCTTCTGCGCCTTGATGAGCGCCTTGCTCTCGAGCGACACCGCGGCCGCACCGGATAGCGCCTGCACGAAGCTCAGCCGGCTGTCGTCGGTAGCGGTTGCGCACAGCAGGAGCATCGCGCCGACCAGTTCGGCCTGACGGTTAAGCAGCGGGACGGCGATGGCGTGGCTGAGGTCGGGTAGCTCCGCCGCGGCGAAGCCCAGGCGGCTGCGATCGCCGGGCTCGAGCGGAGCGGCGCGCGCCGCGCCAGCGGCAAGCGCCGCGTCGAGCAGAGGGCCGCAGGCGGTCAGGGTCAGCGATGGCAGTCGTCCGGCCAGCGGCGAGCCGTCGGCCGACAGCGCGACGGCGGGGTTCAGTTGCTGCCCCTCGGCAAGGTAAAGTACCCCGGCATGCGCCGCGGAAGCCGATAGGGTGTCGCCGAGCAGGCGCGGCAACAGCCGGTCGAAATTCTGCTCGGCGGCGACCGCGTGGCTGATGTCGAGAAAGCGGCGGATCGTGCGCTTCATTTGGTCCATCGTCAGCGCCAGCTGGCCGACCTCCTTGATCGACGACTCGACGTTGATTGGCTGCGAGAACTCGAAGTGACGTATGGCTTCCGCCTCGTTGGCGAGGCTGCCCAGAGACCGCGAGATACTGCGCGCGAGCAGCCAGGTGAGGGGGATCGTGCACAGCAGGACGGCCAGAGTGGCGAGTGCAGAGTGGTGGATGAGCTTCAATGCGCCCGCCATCAGTTCGTCTTCGGGAATCGCCGCGACGAGGTAGAGCGGCGGCACCCCTTCGAGCCGCAGTGGGCTGACCGACGCGCGCCAGATGCTGCCGCCGGCCTCGACACGTAGCGTCCGGGTGGCCGTACCGGCCATGTTGCGGACGGTCTCCAACAGCGGGACAAGGGCTGGCACGCCGAGTTGGTCGATACGCGCCAGCGATGGTCGGCCATCGCTGGCGACGGAACTGAGCAGCAGCCGGGAATGCTCTTCGTGGGCCAGCGCATAGCCCTGTGAATTGACGAGGACCATCTGGCTGCCCGGCGTCGCCTTCTGGCCAGCGAGCGTCTGGCCGAGGGTGTGCAGCAGAATGTCGGCGCCGACCACGCTACGCCCGTCGGCGGCGCGGTTGGCGAGCGTCGTGCCGACCTTGCCGCTGGAGAAGAAGAGGTAGGGTGGCGTCTTGATCTGCGTCGAGGACGCCAGTCCTTGCGTGTACCACGGCCGCTGCCGCGGATCGTAGGCAGCCGCGTAGTCGGGTCGGAGGTCATCGCGCAGCTTCCTCAGCGCCGCGTCGAAGTACAAGAAGTGGCCGCGTACGTCGCCGGCAGTGTTTTCGATGCTCTGTACGACGTAGGTGGCGCCGGCCGGTACGCGCGAAGCCTCGCTCTCACTGCCGTGACCGATGCGACCGAAGAGGAAGAAGTCGCCATTGGCGTAACCAACATACAGCGACGAGAGGGCCGCCGAGCTGTCGAGTGCCTGGCGCAGGAATTCCAGGCTGTCGAGGCGTTCGCTCAACGAGCTGGCTCCGGTCAGCCGCTGCAGGCTCAGCAGGCGCGTCGCCATCTCCGCAGGTTCGATGAGGTGCTGCATTTCCGCCAGAGCCTGACGACCGATCCGCGTCGTCAGGTCGCTGGCAGATGCTTCCAGCAGATCCCGGCTGAGCTTGTAGCCGATTCCTCCGAGGACGGCGCAGACGACGAGGATCAGTCCCAGGAAGAGCGTCGAGATGTGGAGATGCAGTGGGTAACGACGGCGCATGTGCCTGGCCCCTTGGCGAGTTGCGGACGACCAAGGATAGCGGGAAAACGGCTGCAGGTTTCAGGCCTTGCTGCAAGAAAAAAGCCGCGCCAGGGCGCGGCTTTCGGTTGGCCTGCAGGCGACTCTCAGTGGAACTGCTCTTCTTCGGTCGACCCGGTGAGCGCGGTAACCGACGACGTTCCACCCTGGATCACCGTGGTCACCTCGTCGAAGTAGCCGGTACCCACTTCCTGCTGGTGCGAGACGAAGCTGTAGCCGCGGTCGCGCGCTGCGAACTCGGGCTCCTGCACCTTCTCGACGTAGGCAGTCATGCCGCGCGCGACGTAGTCCTGTGCCAGATCGAACATGTGGTACCACATGTTGTGGATGCCGGCGAGGGTGATGAACTGGTACTTGTAGCCCATGGCGCCGAGTTCCTTCTGGAAGCGGGCGATAGTCGCGTCGTCGAGGTTCTTCTTCCAGTTGAACGACGGCGAGCAGTTGTAGGCGAGCATCTTGCCCGGGTGCTTGGCGCGTACGGCTTCGGCGAACTTGCGGGCGAATTCGAGATCGGGCGTGCCGGTCTCGCACCATACCAGGTCGGCGTATTCGGCGTAGGCGACGGCGCGCGAGATCGCCTGGTCGAGACCCTTCCTCGTCTTGTAGAAGCCTTCCGAGGTGCGTTCGCCGGTGACGAAAGGCGTGTCGTTAGCGTCGCAGTCGGAAGTCAGCAGGTCAGCGGCTTCCGCATCGGTACGGGCGATGACCAGCGTCGGCACACCGCACACGTCGGCCGCGAAGCGAGCGGCAATCAGCTTCTGGACGGCTTCCTGCGTCGGCACGAGGACCTTGCCACCCATGTGCCCGCACTTCTTGACCGAAGCCAGTTGATCTTCCCAGTGCACTCCCGCAGCACCGGCGCGAATCATCGCCTTCATCAGTTCGAAGGCGTTGAGCACGCCGCCGAAACCGGCTTCGGCGTCGGCAACGATCGGCGCGAAATAGTCGATGTAACCCTTGTCGCCGGCGTCGATGTTCTTGGAGAACTGGATTTCGTCGGCGCGACGGAAGGAGTTGTTGATGCGCTCGACGACCTTGGGGACCGAATCCACCGGATACAGTGACTGGTCGGGGTACATCGCCGCGTACGAGTTGTTATCGGCAGCCACTTGCCAGCCCGACAGATAGATGGCCTTGACGCCGGCCTTGACCTGCTGCATGGCCTGGCCACCGGTCAGCGCACCGAGGCAGTTCACGTAGGGCTCACTATTGACCAGATTCCACAGCTTCTCGGCGCCGCGACGGGCCACGGTGTATTCGATCGGGAAGGAGCCGCGCAGGCGGACGACATCGGCGGCGGAGTAACCGCGCTTGATGCCCTTCCAACGGGGGTTCTCGGCCCAGTCCTTCTCCAGTTCGGCGATCTGCTGCTCTCTCGTGCTCATGTTTACCTCTCCAAGAATATTGAATGTGGGTGGGGCAATGGTGACGCCGGGGAGTCGAATCAAGACAGCGGTGGAGCAACGACTCGGGGCGACCAATGGAGTGAAAGTATAAAGACCTTTTCCCTTGTGGGCAACAGTCTTATATAAGACATAAGATGTATTTTTTATGTTTCAGGAACAGATAGTTGGGGATTTCTTCCCGCATTGTGGGAAGAAATCCCCATTCGTGAAACGCCATGCATCTTCCTTCCTGATTAGCAATGAGCGTCAGCTACCCGAATCGAGCGCTGGGGCCGCGGCGCGCAGGCTACCGCGGCGACCAGGAGCCTCTCGTTCAGAGTCCTGAGATCGAATCGGCGGTTGAATCGGTAGGTGAAAGCCGCGAGGTACTGAGCGCCATACTTTCGAAAGGCAAGCGCGTGGTAGCAACCCGAAAGGCTGGTCTTGAGATTACCCAGGACCGTGTTAACCCACTTGAACTCTGGCAAGTCCTTGGGCTTTCGCCCGGCGACGACGGTCGGCTGATGAACGCAGCCGGCGTCGGTGACGGCGTTGAAGCAAGCCAGACCATCCGACAGCACCGTCGATCCCGGTGCGAGGTTGCTCTTGGCCCACTCGGCAATTGCCTTCAGGGTAAAACCGGGAACCAGCGTGAGTTTGGCACGCAGGGGGTGGCCCTCATCGCTGAACGAGACCGCTGCCACGAACGGGACCTTGTTCTCCGAACCGCGCCCCGCCTTGCCACCCGTCCGTTCGCCGCCCAGGTAAGCGTCATCGACCTGAACCTGGCCATCGAGCACATAGCGTTCTTCCCGCTGTTCCATCGCCCGCATCAGCTTGTGGTGGATAAGCCAGGCGGTGGGATAACTCACTCCCAGATACCGCTTCAGCGCCAGCGCCGACAGACCCGTCTTGGCCTGGCTGATGAGGTAGATCGCCAGGAACCACACGGTCAGCGGCAGCCTGGTGCCCTGAAACACCGTCCCGGCGATCAGCGAGGTTTGATGCCGACAGGCGTTGCACTGAAACACCTTGCACGACCCCCCGCGCAGAACACAGTGAGCGTGCTCACCGCAGCGCGGACAGGAAAACCCATTCGGCCAACGGGCTGCCTCCAAGGCGGCGGCGCACTGCGACTCGCTTCCAAAGCGCTCGGTGAACTCCGGCATCGACAAACCGGGTTGAAACTGGATTCGATTCATGGCCATGGTGCTGCTCTCCGTGTGGTGACGGAGTCCAGGCTAAGCCCCGCTGGGCTCACCAGATGCGCTCAGCTGACGATTGTTGCTAATCAGGTCTTCCTTTCGCCCGTTTCCGGCGTGCAGTTGGTCGACAAGACGGCGCCTGCTCGAAGCCGATCGCTTGTCGACCGGGTTCCCGAGCGCGACGCTCGCTTCGTTGCCATCGCCGGCGTCGCCAATTCCGCGGCGTGGCGTCTTGAAGTGAGCGTGGCTCGATTGAGCGCTGACCTCGGATGGCAGCATAATGGGACATTGGGTGCCGAAAAGCTGGCGACCGACAGCACAGCACGTCGACAAGCCATGGCGAATGGTTTCTCTGGAGAGAATGAATGAACGACTCGGGACGCAACTGCGTCGCATCATCGATCGGCGATCGGCAAGCCGGCCACCCTGGTCGACACCAGCTTTGACCCTTCCGCGATTGCCTCACCGATGACCTCATCGCTCGAAACCACCCCGACCGCCAGTGCCTTGCGCATTGCCGCACGCGGCGGCCGCGCCACGCGCACGCGGGTTGCCGTCCTCGACATCCTCAGCCGTGCCGGTCGGCCACTTTCCCACGACGAGGTAGGCGTCGCACTCGACGACGGCGGTGTCGAGCACGATCGGGTAACGCTCTACCGAACGCTCGACTGGCTGGTGACGCACGAGCTCGCCCACCGCGTCTCCGGTACCGACCGCGTCTGGCGCTTCAATGCGGCAGTCGATGAAGGGCACGGGCACGCGCATTTTCATTGCGCCCGCTGCGGCTCCGTCTTCTGCCTGGAGTCGCTGCAGCCGACGATCGCGGCGACGCTTCCGGCGGGCTTCCGTTGCGAACGCGCCGAGCTGACCTTTTACGGGAGCTGCCCGAATTGCCGCTGACGGTCGCGAACGAAGGCCAGTGATCATGGATGACGATTCCGCTCGCCGTGCGCGCCACCGTTCGCCCCAGGGCTGGATAAGGCGCTGGCCCGTCATGGCTTCGGCGATCGTCGCGGCGCTGGTGTTGACGATGGTTGCGTTTCTTGGCGGGCTGCCGCCGATTCTGCGTCTCCCCGCCCAGTTGTTATGCGTGTGCGAGGCCCCGGCGGACGCTTCCTACGAGGCGATCGTCATCATGATGGGCGAGGTGGAGGGCCGCCGCGTCGAGGCTGCGGCAGAGTATTTCAGGCGGGGTGTCGCCAAGCGCATCAACATCGTGCAACCCGAGTCCAGCCTCTACGAGGAGTATGGCGTACTGCGCGGTCAGGCCTTCCTGGCCAGAGACCTGGCCGTACGCCTTGGTGTGCCGGAGGACCGCATCCACATCATCTACGGCAAGGACATGGCGCGCGCGACTTCATCCTTCGAGGAGGCACGCTACCACCTCGCCTACCTGCAGGCTGGGGCGCCGGAATCCGGGACGGAACCGCGCAAGATCCTGTTGGTCACCGACTGGTTCCACACCAGCCGGGCGCGATGGATATTCCGCCGCGTTTTTGCCGGTTCGGGAATCGACGTTGATGCCGCTGCCGCGCGACCGGAGTGGGTTGCCAAGTGGTGGACCGATGAATACGCCTTCATCGGGGTTTTCAACGAATACCTGAAGTGGACTTACTACCTCCTGAAGTACGGATTGCCGAAGCCGGATGAGCGCCCCTCGCCAGCCGGGCCGCCGGTGCCTGGATCGGCTCGGTAGCGCCTGTTCGAGGTGGCCGAGCGATCGGCTGGTTGCAGGAGCCGTCCGGCATCGCGCGCGGGCAGCGTTGGCGGATGCATCAGCGGCTGGCGATCTGAACGAAGCCGGCGCCCACGGCAATCTCGGCAGCGTTGCCTGTCTGGCTGAGGACCTCGTCGACCCGCGCCATCGAAGATCCGCGGTGCGCCCAGTCGATCAGCGCGTCAACCGACTCGACGGGTCCCCGCACGAGTGCCTCGACACTGCCGTCGCTCCGGTTGCGGACCCAGCCGCTGAGACCGAGTCTTTGTGCCTCCGAGCATAGGGACCAGCGGTAGCCGACGCCCTGGACACGGCCGCGAATACGCAGTTTTCGGCAGATGGCTTCGCTCAATACGGTCTCCGGACTGTCGATCGGGCGGTGCGAGCGCCGCCAATACTGGCATAATCGTCGTCCATGAGAAGAAGAATTTCAAGGGGCTCATGGCAGAGGTCTCCATTGTCGCCGGCTGCTGCCACCTGCCCGTGCTGAAAATACTCTTGCTCCTGCCGCTGGTCGGCGCCGCTCTCTTGTCGCTGCTGCCGACTCGCAGCGTCGATCTCATGCGCCACCTGGCCAGCATCGTCGCGGCGGCGACGATGCTCTGCGCCTGCCTGCTGGTCGCCGATTTCGATCCGGCCGGCGCCGAGTTCCAGTTCTTCGAAACACGCCCCTGGAATCCGCGCGTCGGATCACATCTGGCGTTGGGGCTGGACGGCATTTCCTTGCCGATGGTCGTCCTGGCGACGCTCCTGAGTTTCGTCGCCATCGTCTCCTCGACGGGCATCCGCAGCGGCGCGAGACTCTACTTCTCTCTGCTTCTGGTCCTTGAAACCTCGCTGCTGATCGTCTTCACCGCTCGCGACTGGTCACTGTTCTACGTCTGCTGGGAACTGACGCTGATCCCGCTGTTCTTTCTGATCGACCGTCTCGGGGGAGCCAATCGACACCGGGCCGCTCTCAATTTCGTCCTGTACACGCTCGGTGGTTCGGTGTTCATGCTGATTGCCCTGCTGCTGCTCTATGATGCCGCACCCGGCCACAGTTTCGCGATGGCCGACATGGCGGCGGGTGGCGCCGAGCTGCCGGTGAAAACGCAGATTCTCGTTTTTCTCGGGCTGTTGCTCGGCTTCGGCGTCAAGATGCCGATCGTGCCGCTGCACGGCTGGTTGCCTCTGGCACATGTCGAAGCGCCGAGCCCGATCTCGATTCTGCTCTCGGGCATTCTGCTCAAGATGGGTGCCTACGGGCTGATCCGTGCCGCCGCGACGCTGCCGGCGGCGGTCCAGGCACTGCAGGACTGGCTGGCCCTGCTGGCGCTGATCAGCCTGCTCTACGGCGCGGTGCTGGCCTGGCGGCAGACCGATCTGAAAGCGATGATCGCCTACTCGTCGATCTCGCACATGGGCGTCGTCCTGCTCGGTATTGCCGCGCTCAACCCGGCCGGACTCAGCGGCGCGGTGACGCAGATGGTCGCGCACGGGCTGGCGGCGGGCCTGCTCTTCCTGCTCATTGGCCTGCTCTACGAGCGCACGCATACGCGTGATCTCGGCGCCTACGGTTCCCTGAATCGCAGCGCGCCGCGTTTTGCCGTTGCCATCGTGTTCACCCTGCTGGCGTCGGTTGGCCTGCCGGGTAGCGCCGGTTTCATGGCCGAGCTGCAGGTACTGGTGGGCGCCTATGCCCGCTGGGGTGGCTGGCTGGTGCTCCTGTCGATCGGCATCCTGATCTCGGCAGCCTACGCCCTGCGCGCAATCCGCTGCCTGTCGACCGGGCCGGAACGACCTTTCGCCGGGGCAGCGGCGGGCGTCACCGCCTTCGCCGACCTCAAGCGATCGGAGTCGGCAGCGGCCGGACTGTTGATTGCCGGCATTCTCGGCATCGGTTTCTACCCGGCGCCACTGCTCAGCCTGATGGCGTCGTCGGTGGCCAGGCTGGTGCGCCAGGTCGGCGCCTGAGCGGGAAGACTGCGGATGACTTCGCACCTGCCGCCAGCGAACACCGCATCGAGCGCCGACTCTCCAGCGCCGGCCACCGATCACCGGGCGCAGATCGAGGCCTGTGTGCACCGACTGGGACACCTCCTGCCGGCGCAGGCGCCCTTGCGTGATTTCGTCCATCACAACACTCTGCACGCTTTTCAGCACCTGCCCTTTGCCGAGGCGTTGGGCGAGGTTGCCCGCCTTGCCGGCGCGCGTCCGTGGCTGGCCGAAGAGCGTTGCCGTGAGCTGTTCCGGCGGGGGCGGGTGACCGCAGTCGATCTCGCCGTGGCCCTGCGGCAAGTTCTCGGCAGCGGCGTCGACGACCCCATGTTCGCCGAGGCGACGTGCCCACTGAGCCGCAGTCAGCTTATTCGGGCGGCGCTGTTGACCCCGCAGGACAAGCCCTCACCGGCTCGTTTGCGCTGGCGGGGCGAGGAAATGGCCGCCTTCGAGCGGCTGCCGCCGGATCTCGACGCGGCGGCGCGCCAACGTCTGCTGGCTGCCGCAGCGCTTGACGGCGACGACGAAAGAGCCGCTGTCGCCGACCTCTGGGCGGCCGCGCGCGAACTGCACGCGGTGGCACCGGCGGGGTGGCGCGAAGCCGAGGGGGGCGATCCTGGCGAGCCCTCGCCTGAGGCTGCCGCCGTGTTGTGGCAGGACCTGCTCGGGCGTCTCGGCCGCGAGTGGACGCTCGGCGCCCTGCTCGCTCACCTGACCGGCGAGGACCGACGCGAAGTGCTGCACGCCACGCTGATTCGTCACCTCTGCGCCCATCTCGATCAAGGCCTGGCGGCCTGGCGGAATCCGGCGCGCGGCCAGGGTTTCTATGCGGCATGGCGACAGAGTGCCGGTCGCGACTGGGCATGGGAGCTCGACGAAGTTCCCTGGGCGCGGCATGACATCGAGCAACTGCCCGAGGATCCGCTGCAGGCCATTGCCGGCGAACTGCTCCGGCTCGGTGTCGAGGAGTCGCAGTGGTGCGCCTGCTTGCAGCGACTGGCGCTGGAGTTGCCGGGCTGGGCGGGGATGTGCCGCTGGCGCGAGGCGCACCCGGTGGCTGGCGACCCGCCGGTCGGCCTGGCTGACTTTCTCGCTGTGCGGGTCGTCCTCGAACGCCTGTATGGCGAGCAACTCGTGCGCCGCGTCTGGGGTCTGCCGCTGCGGCTGCCGGCGCTCGGCGAGCATTTCGTCCGTCACCCGGCCGAACTGTCGGTGCGGCACGCTTGCGGCAGCCGGCAAGTGCCGGAGGAGATGCTCGATCTCGTCTGGCCGCGCCTCGCCCTGCCGGGCGGGGCAGGAGAAGGGGATGACTGGCAACGGCTCGCCGTGCAACTGGTCGACGCGCGCCGTGCTGCCGAAGCAGCGGGCGATCGTCAGGCGCTGGCGGCCTGGCCGCTGTTCTCGCTGGCGCAAAGGCTGGGACTCTGCGCTCGCGAACTGCGGGAAATGGGGGCGGTCGGCGCAGCCGCGCTGCACGCCTGCGCCGTCTCGCTGAGCGCCGACGAGCGTGGTCGGGTCTGGCTGCTCGCCTACGAGCACCACTATCGGCAGCAGATCCTGGCGGCCCTGATCGCCAATCACGGCCGGGCACCGACGCTCGCGGGCGGAGCACAGGCGCAGTTCGTGCTGTGCATGGACGATCGCGAGGAGGGAACGCGCCGCCATCTCGAGGAAGTCAATCCGGCTTTCGAGACTTTCGGCGCCGCCGGCTTCTTCGGTGTCCCGATGCTTTGGCAAGGCCTCGACGACGAGGTGCCGACGGCCCTTTGCCCAATCGTCGTACGGCCCGAGAACGCGGTGCGCGAGGCCGCGCCGGCCGTTGCCGCGGTGGCCGCACAGCGGCATCAGCGGCGTCGGCAGACGCGCCTGGTCTGGCGCGAACGCCTGCACCAGGGTAGCCGGCGCGGCTGGCTGCAGGCGGCGTTGCTGACGATCGTCGCCGCGCCGCCGGCACTGCTCGGACTGCTGGCGCGGACGCTCGCCCCGGGAAGGCTCGGGCGACTCCTTGGGCGTTGGCGCGATCGCTTCGAGCAGCGGCCGGCGGGCGAGCTGAAGCTGACCGCCGAGCCGGCCGAGGCGGCCCGCATCGCCAGCGCCGCGGCGCCGCGACTGGGTTTCAGCGAGGACGAGCAGGCGGCGCGCGTCGCCGGCTTCCTGCGCACCATCGGTCTGACCAGGGACTTGGCGCCGCTGGTAGTCATCGTCGGTCACGGTTCCGACAGTCGCAATAACCCGCATCTCGCCGCCTACGATTGCGGCGCCTGTTCCGGCCGGCATGGCGGGCCGAACGCGCGCGTCTTCGCGGCGATGGCCAACCGGCCGGCAGTGCGCGCCGGACTGGCGGTGCAGGGAATCGTCGTCGGTGACGGCACGCACTTCATCGGCGCCGAGCACAATACCTGCGACGAAACCTTCGTCTGGTACGACGTCGACCGGATCCCCGGTAGCCACCGTGAGGCGTTTGCGGCGCTGCGTCGTGACTGCGAGCAGGCCGCGCGGCTGCATGCCGTCGAGCGCTGCCGGCGCTTCGCTTCGGCACCGCGCGAGCCTTCGCCGCAGCGGGCGCAGCGACATCTCGCCGACCGCCGCCAGGACATCGGCCAGGCGCGGCCCGAACTGGGGCATGCGACCGTTGCCGCGGCCTTTGTCGGTCGCCGTACGCTCAGCCGCGGCGCCTTCTTCGATCGACGCGTCTTCCTGATCTCCTACGACCCGCTGCCCGACGTCGAAGGACGCGTGCTCGAGGCGACCCTGCTGGCGGCGGGCCCGGTCGGCGCCGGCATCAACCTCGAATACTACTTCTCGACCGTCAACAACGAGCACTTCGGCTGCGGTTCCAAGGTCATGCACAATCTGGCCGGCCTGTTCGGCGTGATGCAGGGCGCCAGTTCCGACCTGCGCACCGGCCTGCCCCTGCAGATGGTCGAGGTCCACGAGCCGATGCGCCTGCTGGTGATCGTCGAGCAGACACTCGAGATCGTCACCGCCGTCTATCAGCGACAGCCGCCGCTGCAGGAGCTGATCGGCAACGGCTGGATCCTTCTCGCCGCCAAGCACCCGGAGACGGCGACGATTCACCTCTTCGACCCGGCCAGCGGCTGGCAACTCTGGAACGCCGACCAGCCGGAGCCGACGCCACCACTGGCCGAGGTCGAGCGCTCGATCGACTGGTTCTCCGGTCACCACGAACCGCTGCCACCGGCACTGCTGCGCCGCCCAGTAATGGCACGATGAACGACGGACTCGCAACGCTCGCCGGCGCGCTCATGGCGTCAAGCCGCTTGATCTGGCTGGTGCCGGTGTTGCCGCTGCTTGCCGCGGCGGCAATCGGACTGCGCCGGCTGCGGCGCCGCGGGGGTGGTGACGCGCAGGAGCCGCGCACCGCCGGGCTGGCCAGCGGCGCGGCGCTCGGCGCCTTGCTGCTGCTACTGATCATCGACACGGCCGCGCTCGCCGGGCTGTCGCCAACCTCGGTGGTGGCGGGCGAATGGTTGTGGATCGGTGCGGTGCCGGTGCGGCTATCGTTCGTCGTCGACGCCTGGAGCCTGCCGATGGCGACACTGGTCGCCCTGATCGCCTGGATCGCCTTGCGCTTTTCGGCGACCTACCTGCATCGCGAGAGCGGCTTCCAGCGCTTTTTCTTCGGCATGAGCCTGTTCCTTGCCGGCATGCTGTTGATCGTCCTCGCCGGCAACGCGGTGTTGGCCTTCGTCGGCTGGGAACTGGCCGGCTTCAGTTCCTGGCTGCTGATCGCCTACGCCTGGGAGCGGCCACTGGCCACCGGCAATGCCCTGCTGGTGTTTCTCACCAACCGGGTCGGCGACGCCGGCTTCCTGCTCGGCATCGGCCTCGCCGTGTGGACGGTGGGCAGCGTCGAGTGGGCGGCGCTGGCCGGCGACGGAACCCTGTCTACGGTCACGGCACGCCTGCTGGCGCTGGGTTTCGTGCTCGCGGCGCTGGTCAAGTCGGCGCAGTTGCCGTTCACACCCTGGATCGCGCGGGCGCTCGAAGGGCCGACGCCGTCGTCCGCCGTGTTCTACGGATCGCTGATGGTGCACGCCGGCGTGTACCTGCTTTGTCGGCTGCAGGGCCTGCTCGTGCAGGTGCCCGACATGCTGGCGCTGCTCGCCGTCGCCGGCCTGGCGACGGCCCTGTACGGCGGCCTTTGTGCGCTGGTGCAGAGCGACGTCAAGTCGGCACTGATCTTCTCGACCGTGACGCAGGTCGGGCTGATGTTCCTGCTCTGCGGCCTCGGCTTCTTCTGGCTGGCCGCCTGTTATTCGGGCCTGCATGCGGCCTGGCGCGCGTACCAGTTCCTGCTGGCGCCGGCGTACATGCACATGGTGCGTCGCCCGGCACGCCCAGTGCCGCGCTGGCTGGCCAACCAGGGCTGGCTCTATACGGCGACGCTGCAGCGTTTCTGGATCGAGCCGCTGGCCAGCAACCTGCTGACGCGACCGACGCTGGCGCTTGGACGCGACGTGCGGGCGCTCGATGAACGCTTCATCGATCCGCTGATCGGTGCGCCGCGTGAGGATGAAAAGGCGCCTCTCGGTGCGCCGCACGGCGCTGCGAGCTTGCTTGCGGGCGAGACGGCGAACACGCTGATTCGTGGCCACGGCATCGCCGGCCGGGCGCTGCTTGCCTTTGCCGACCGGCTGCAGCTTCTCGAGGACCGCCTGCTGCTCAGCGGCGACGGTGTGCTGACCCGCGGCCTGCAGCGCGTCGGACACTATGTCGATGTGATCGAGTCGCTGCTCGAACAACCGCGCTATCTGATGCTGATGGTGATGGCAACTTTCGTGGTGATCCTGTGAACGAAGTGCTCTGGGCCGCACAGGTCGGCTATCCGCCGCTGGCGACCCTGCAGTGGCTGCCGCTGGCCGGTGCGCTGCTGCTCCTGATCATGCGCGAACAGGATCTGGCGCTCATCCTTGGTCGGGTTCTTGCCGTCGGCGAACTGGTCGTCGCCATCGACCTGTACGCACGCATCGACGTGTCGACGAGCGTCCTGCAGTTCGCCGAGCGTGTCGATCAGCTCGCCTATCACGCGGCGGCCGACGGCGTCAGCGTGCTCTTCATCCTGCTCACGGCCCTGCTCGGGGCCCTGCTGTCGTTCTATGGCATGGCACGCCAGCAGATCACGCCGGTGCGCCTGCTCAGCGTCCTGCTGCTCACCGAAGCGTCGCTGATGACGATGCTGACCACGATGAACCTGCTCTGGTTTGCCGCCGCCTCGGCCGTCCAGTTGGCACTCGTCGGCTACCTGCTCTGGCGCTGGGCCTCGTCGCCGGAGGAGAGTCTCGCGCTGTCGCGCTTCCTCCAGTATCAGCTCTTCGGCTGGTGCCTGTTCGTGGCCGGCGCCGTCGTCCTCGCCTGGAGCCACGTCGATGTCGTCGGCGGTCACTGGAGCTTCGACCTGTTCGAACTGCTGCAGACGCCGCAGATCGGCAAGTACCAGTCGGCGGCCTTCTACCTGTTGTTCTACGGGCTGGCGGTGCGCACGCCGCTGTTTCCGCTGCACGGCTGGTTGCCCAACTCGGCCGGTTACGGCCTGATCGCCGTCGGTCCGGTGCTGCTGCTCGGCGTCAAGGTGGGGATCTACGGAATGGCGCGCTTCCTGCTGCCGCTGACCGCCGATGCCGTGATGCTCTGGCAGCCATACGTGGTCGCCTTCGCCATGGTCGGCGTCTTTTTCGCGGCGGCAATGGCCTTCCGGCAGGCGAACCTGCGCCGCCTGATGGCCTTTGCTGTCGTCAGCCATACCAGCCTGATCGTCATCGGCCTGTTTACGCTGCATCCGGCCGGCTTGCAGGGCGCCTTGCTGCTGGCCGTCAACTTCGGCCTGGCGATCACCGTGATGCTGCTGATGGTCGGCTATGTGTACCGCCGCACCGGCACGACCAGCCTCGACCGGCTGGGCGGCCTGTTCGATCGCGTCCCCTTCATCGCCGTCGCCTTCCTGATCGGCGGCCTGGCCATCCTCGGCATGCCCGGGACGCCGGGCTTCGACGCCGCGCACCTCGTCCTCGAGGCGTCGATCGAAACCTTCGGCGCGCTGCCGACGATTGCTACGGCCTTGGGTAACGTCGCCGCGGCCGGTTTCCTGCTCTGGGCTTTCCAGCGCGCCTTCCTGGCACCGCGGCCACGCGACGTGCCGGCGGCGAGGATCGCGCGTACCCGGCCGATGGAGTACCTCGTCGGCGGTGCGACGCTGGTCGTTCTGCTCGCCGCCGGCTTCTGGCCCGAGCCGTGGCTGAAGCTTACCGATAGCGCAACGCAGGCACTGTCGGCCTATTTCCATCATGGCTGAGCTGAACTCCTGGCCCTTGCTGACTGCCCTCCTGGCGCTGCCGGTGCTAGGCGCCGTGGCGACGGCGCTGTGGCGGCGCCCGCCCTGGGCGGCGCGGCTGGCGCTCGGCACGAGCGTGCTGACCTTGCTGCTGTCGCTGCTGATCGTGTTCACCTTTGACGCTGGCAATCCCGACTTTCAGTTCCTCGAGTCGGCGACGTGGATCACCGGGCTCGGGGTCCGCTATCTGGTCGGCGTCGACGGCATCTCGCTGCTCTTCCTGCCGGCGACGGCACTGCTTTTCTGCGGTGCGGTCGTCGCCGGCTGGCGCGTCACCGCTGCGGCATCGCCCCTGTCGCCGGGCTTGTATTTCGCCTTGCTGCTGTTGCTCGAAGCGGCGACGCTCGGCGTCTTCTGTGCCCTCGATACGATCCTGTTCTTCTTCTGCTGGGAATTCACGCTGCTCCCCTTGTACTTCCTGGTCAGCCTGTGGGGCGTCGGCAACGGCCGGCAGGCGGCAGCGGTGCGCTATTTCCTGGTCATGCTGGCCGGCGGCGTGCCCTTGCTGTTCGGCTTGCTGGCCGCCGTTTTCGGGCAGGCGAAAGGCGGTGTGCTGGCTTTCGACCTGCCGACGCTGCTGGCGACGCCGCTGCCCGAGGGTGTGCAGTTCGTGGTCTTCCTGTTGCTGCTCGTGGGTTTCGGCGTCAAGGTGCCGTTGGTCCCCGTCCACACCTGGCTACCGTCGATCGCCATGGGTGCACCGGCGGCGGTCACCGCGCTGCTCGTCGGGCTCAAACTCGGCGCCTACGGGCTGATCCGCCTGGCCATTCCCCTCGCGCCGCTGGCGGCGCGCGACCTGCACTGGCTGCTCGCCGGCTTCGGTACCCTGGCGATCCTCTACGGTGGTGTCGCCGCGCTCGCGCAAAGCAATCTGCGCGGCGTGCTCGCCTATGCGAGCCTGTCGCACGTCGGGCTGGTGGTGCTCGCACTGGCCTCATTCTCGGTTTCCGCGCTGCAGGGAGCACTGCTGCTGATGCTCAATTTCAGTGTGTCGACCGGTGGCGGGTTCCTGATCCTCTCCTTCCTGCAGCGCCGCACCGGTTCGACCGACATCGGTCATCTCGGCGGCGTCATGCGCAGCATGCCGCTGCTGTCGGGCTTCTTCCTCCTCTTCGGCCTGGCCGGCATCGGCCTGCCCGGCACCAGCGGTTTCCCCGCCGAACTGCTGATCATCGTCGCCGCGCTGCACAGCCATACCGGCGCCGGACTGGCAGCGCTGTTCGGCACGGTGCTCGCGGCGGCGGCATTCCTGGCACCGTTCCGGCAGGCGTTTTTCGGGCCGGTGCACAATTCCGACGTGGCCGAAGCCGCGGACCTGCTGCCGCGGGAGACGGCGCTGCTGCTGTTGCCGGCGCTGCTGATCCTGGCGATCGGCGTCTATCCGCTGCCGCTGCTCGAACTCCTGCGGCCGAGCGCCGAGGCGTGGGTGGCGGCGCTGGCGGGGCTGCTGTAGTCTGCGGCAACACCTGTCACTGGTACGGTTAGCGGAAGAACAGCTGCCTGGTCACGCGACACTGATGGACGCTTGCTGGGCAATGACCATGCTGAACGGCTCGGACCAACGAGCCGGGCCGGAGGCGCCAGCCGAGCAAAGGGAGGGAGCGATGGAAGCCCCGACGGGGGCGAGACTCGCGCAGTGAGGCTCGATGCACAGCGCGACGGCGGCACGCCGGGGCCCTCAGATCCTTGGGGCAGGACTATTGGTTACCCGTCTTGCGGTGCTCAATCTACAACTCTGTCCACTGCCTTCCCCCGTTGCAGTCCGCCGCCGCTCAGACCAGCTACTCGGCAAGGTGGCCCGTCCAGACCCCTGTAGCACTTACTCTTCTTTGGCCCATGGTGGCCAAACATCAACAGAGCGGGGCAAGTGTAGCAGGCTTAATGTGCGGTCATATTGCTTGGCATGAATCTTCATCTCCCGCAGCGACGTGTCGCCCCGAGCATGCGGAAACCAGACGGAGGCAGAGATTTGAGCGCCTGCCCGATCATGCTTGATTTCGGGATTGGAGGCGAGCGCTCCGTCGGGTACCGAGATAACGCTATTGCTGGTGCGAAAGAAGGCGCCGGCTTTGACCGCCGGCTCGCTTGACCAAGCCCAGTTGATGAAGCCATCGGTTGACATCACCAGCACGGCTTTCTCTTCCGTGTACTGCAGCCATTTCAGTATCGCCGCCGTCAGTGACACCCCATAGCGATCAGCGCAATGCGCGAGCACATCCAAGTCAACCGTGGTAGTGACCTGCTTACGGTAGTCGTCGAGGGGCATCAACAGGTAGGACGCAAACAGGTCGGCTTGTCCCTCGATGTTCTTGTCATCCTTGGACCAGTTCAGCATGTCGGCATCGCTGCACTGAAAGGATTCTCTGATCTGCCGGTGCAGGATGTAGTGCCCAAGCTCATGGGCTTGAGTGAACCGCACCCGACCTGGCGACGACACCGCTTCGCTGTAGAGCAGCAGCCATTCCGTCCGTCCATCACTAGGAAACAGTGCGCCGTCGAAACCCTTGATGTTGGCTGCCTGGACCTGAGTAATCGGGTCGGCCCAACCAAAGATGCGGGCAGCCTCCATCGCGAGCGGCGGAATCTCCACAGGAAAGCGGTCCACACCATGTGCTGCGCTGAACAGTTCAGCCAGTTTCACAAGCCGATTGGCTGCACGCTGTGGAGTCCAGACCTCGGTCATTGCGAGGACTTCTTGAAGGTGCTCAGTATTTTGCGAAGCTGTTCTTTCGCTTCGGGTTGAAGCTTCTGATAGCCACGAAAGAAGGCCTCATCCAAATGCCGCTCCTCCGGCGCGCGAACATCTTCTTCTAGGAAGTAGGTAGCAGCGACGTCTAGTGCGTCGGCCAGTGCCGTTAGTTTCTCTGCTGATGGCCGTTGGGACTCGCGGTTTTCAAGTTCCCAGAGGTAGCTCTTGCTGAGTCCCGCAAGGTCGGCCAGCTTTTCGAGTGTCAGCCCGCGCTCCTTGCGAAGCTCGCGCAGCTTCTCGCCGAGACGTGTCGCCATGGTCGGTCTCCTATCCAGAATGCGTGGACGAACAATATCACGATACCGAACTTTTTGTTTGACATCCGAGAAGACTGGTGTAAGATCTCTGCGTGTTCACGATTCCGAACTTATCATCATGATTCACTGATACGAGCCATCATTGCCTTATAAGGAGCCTTTGAGATGTCCCGAACCCATATCGACCATCGCGACCTTGTGCGGTTCGCGGAAGATCGGGTCAATCTGCCCAAAGACAAGGCGGATGAATACCGTGCGCAAGCGCGCCGGCTGCGCGAGAAGCTGGAGGGCTACATTTCGGAGCACCCGGACTTCTCGCTCAAGCGAATCCAACTGTCGGGCAGCCTCGCCAAGGGTACCGCGCTACGCTCGCTCAACGACATTGACATGGCGCTGTACGTCAGCGGCTCGGACGTTCCTCATGACATCCGAGCACTGCTGAACTACCTGGCAGAGCGCCTGCGCAAGGCATTCCCCAATTTCCGTCCGGAGCAGGTCAAGCCCCAAACCTACTCTGTCACTGTATCTTTTCAGGGATCGGGCTTGGATGTGGATGTGGTCCCGATCCTGTATGCAGGACTCCCCGACTGGCGCGGCGACCTGATCAGCCAGGACGATGGATCTTTCCTGGAGACCAGCATCCCCCTGCATCTCGAGTTCGCCACGAAGCGAAAGCGGGCTCAGCCGATCCGTTTCGCGCAGGTGGTACGCCTAGTGAAGTTTTGGGCACGGCGTATGAAGCTGGAGCGCGACGACTTCCGATTCAAGTCCTTCATGATCGAGATGATCCTCGCCAAGCTTTGCGATGACGGAGTGGACTTTTCCGACTACCCCGAAGCACTACAGTCGTTTTTCACATACGTGGCGCAGTCCAACCTCCGCGAACGAATTGTCTTCGAGGATCACTACAAGGCTTCTAGTGTGGCCAAGATCGACGATCCTGTGCAGATCATCGATCCGATCAACGCCATCAACAACGTCTCGCGGCTATATACGACAGAAACTGCCGACGCCATCGTCGATGCTGCTTTGGATGCAGGTGACGCCATTGATTCTGCGCTGTCCGCGCCGAACAAAGAACTGACGCTGCACTACTGGCAGAAAGTCTTTGGCCCATCTTTTCAAGGTTGAACATCATGAGCTACAGCTTTACTGCAACCGCAACTCGGACCTTCACACTGACGCATGCCAGACACCTTGCTGCAAAAGTGTCGGCAGACCTCAAACGCTTGCAACGCCTGTACGGGCATCTCACCGACGAACGCATTGCGGAGTTTGAGGGGGAAGTCACTGAACTGCTGCGCCAGGGCTATCTCGGAACCGTCACCTACGGCTTTCAGCGTGACGACAAGTGGATTGAACCCACCTTACGATACACCGCAAGCGAGCTGGCAGGTGGCAGCGTAGATGATGATCCTGGACGCGTGCTCCCGCGTAAAAACATCAGTGGCGCGCAGTTTCACAGCTACTTGACGTACAGCGCAGATTGGCACGCCCTAACCGCGGACCAGCGTGTAGCGATCAAGCAGCAGCTTCCGCTGCAGCGTGTAAGTGGATCAGAAGCCGCTGTCAGCAATGGCTACTTCGCCAACGACAAGACCTATTCATCTGGCGGCCGCTCACTTGGTCGCGCCAGTGTCAGGAGCTATTGATGAGCCAGCAACCTAACCTTCAAGGCTTGTTTGAACGCCCAACAACACTACCTGACCCAGACGCCCAGAGCCGCCTCGCGCGTCTCGTTGGGATGGACGGAAAAATCAAGCGCCTTGCCAACGTGCTGGGCGTCCTGATCAATCCGACTGGGCTTCGGAAATGGCAAGACAAGCACCATGCAGATGCAGCTGGCCTGCTTGATGCCGTCATCCGCCGCCCGCCGCTGGTGGTCCTCGCTGGCGATGTTGGTTCGGGTAAGACGGAGTTGGCGGAGACCATCGGCGACAAGGTGGCGCGCCAGGAAGACATCGACATCACTCTGCTGCCACTGAGTCTTTCTTCCCGCGGCCAGGGTCGCGTCGGCGAGATGACACAACTCGTCTCTACCGCGTTTGAGCATGCATTTAATGAGGCCAGTAAATTCAAATCGGTCAGAGGCGCCGCACGCGGGGGAGTCATCCTGTTGATCGATGAAGCCGACGCACTGGCCCAGTCGCGTGAATCCGATCAGATGCACCATGAAGATCGGGCGGGCGTTAACGCGTTCATCCGTGGCATCGACAGGTTCGCGAACGGAGGACTTCCGGCGGTGGTGCTGATGTGCACCAATCGGTTGAATGCACTGGACCCGGCTGTGCGTCGTCGAGCAGCGGACATCCTTGTGTTCGAGCGCCCAGATGCCTTGCAACGGTATGATGTGCTCTCGCGTCGCCTGGGGAATGCAGGGTTTGGCAACACGGACTTGCAGGCGCTCGTGGCCGCAACCGGCGAGCTACCTAAGTGCGCCTACGGATTCACTTATTCGGATATCACGCAGCGGTTGCTGCCCGCCATCGTGTTAGATGCGTACCCAGATGGTCCAATTGATCCATCGCGTGCCATCGAACTGGCGCGGTCAATGTCGCCGACGCCACCGTTTCGCGATACGTAACAAAACGTCGTGGACGATCTTAGGCCTGTCTGTCTCTCTCACAAGGATTTACCATGACCCAAGCCGTAGCCGTCCGCAGAGACGGAGATGCCTTTCAGGCCAGAATCTTCTGGCGCAAGGCCGCTTGCCTGTTGGACCCGGCCAGTCCTGTAGCTATGGTGGGCTTTGAGTCGGGTCCGAAGGGCTTCGACGATGTATGGGTTGCCTATGCGGCTGATCGTGCGCCCGGCGATCAAGAAGGCAGGCCCATCCTGCGAGAACATATCCAGTGCAAGTGGCACGTATCCATCAGCGACTTCGGCTACGCCGACCTGATCGATCCGGAGTGGATCAACGCGAACAAGTTCTCGTTGTTGCAGCGAGCCCGTACAGCGCAGGTCGCTCACGCACGTGACGGCGTTGGGGCCCGGTTCAAGCTCCTCACCAATTGGCGCATTGGACAAACTGATCCGCTGCGGAGCTACATCCACCAGAAATCGAAGACGTTACGTTTGAAGGACCTGTTCGACGGCTCGACGGACCGCTCTGCAGCCGGCAAGGTCCGGAAACTCTGGCGCGAACACTTGGGCATTGATGATCAGGAACTCATGCTTCTGGCTCGAACGCTGTCATTGGACACAGACTCTACTTCGCTTGACGATCATCGGGACAACCTGGACCTGCTGTTCGAGAACCGTGGCCTGCGACGCATACCCGTGAACGAGAGCAGCTTCGTCTATGACGACGTGGTGTTCCAGTGGCTCGCTCAAGGTCGGCTGGAGTTCGATCGACAAACGTTCCGAAAAGCTTGCAAGAGGGAGGGGCTACTGGCGGGAGACGGCCGCACACATATGGTGTTCGGCGTGAAATCCTTCGAGCACCCCTTTGATCGGCTGGAGGATCGGTGCGCGGTCGTGCTGGATTTGATTCCCCATTTCGACGAGCGCGCCATCCGCGACCAGGCCGCGTGGGCAACGACGCTCTATCCGATGCTCAAGAGCTTTTTGCAGACTGCGGCCACAGACAGCCAGCATCTGCGTCTGATCCTCGATGCCCACATCACGCTGGCCTTTGCTGCCGGTACGGTGCTGAACATCAAGTCTGGCCGAAGCGTCGAGATCGAGCAGAGGACCGTGCACCGCAATGTTTGGCATTCCAGCGACATGCCACGTGATCCGTCGTGGCCAAGATGGGCGTTCGAGCTGGAGACACTGAACGGGAGCGGAGGGGACATGGCTGTGGCGGTATGCCTTACCCATGATGTGGTTCAGGCCGTGAAATCACATCTTGCAGTTTCGTCGCCGGAGGTGAGTTCGCTGCTGATTGCGCGCCCGACCTGTGGCGCTGGCGCGCGGTCCGTTGGGTGTGGACAGCACGCCTTTGATCTCGCCGAAGCGTTGGCGCTGCAGATCAATGAGAGGCGCATTGGACATCGACCGCCGCTGCATCTATTCGTTGCGGCACCGAATGCCTTCACGTTCTTTCTCGGACAAAGACAGCCTGGCCTGGGCAGGTGCACGCTGTACGAGTACGACTTCGAGGGTGCGAATGACGGCGGCTACAAACCATCTCTATCGCTGCCTATTTGAGCTGTCAAGAACTCTGTTTGGGGGCATCGAGATCTTCCTGGCAGACACGTCAAACCAGGCAAGCGAATGTTCTGAAGACCTTCAGCTCGTCTTCTTCTTGCATCGTGACTCCCTCAGCGAGAGGGTTTCGTGGTTACGATGCAAGTCCGAGACGACTGCCATCAACCTATTGACCGGTTCGGCCAGCCGTTTCGGCAATACGCGGAACTGGGTATGGGTTCTCCGGTCAGCGACCCAGCAATGCGCGACCCACACGTCTTCTTCGGGGTGATTGTTGTCCACGCCGTTACGATACTTGTATCCAACGAGTGCATCTGTGCGTGACAGCAGGATGCGCGCCATCGTCATGTGGAAGCGATGGGCCTGGAGATCCGCTGGGCCTTTGGGGCGCGGTAGGGTCAGCCGTAGGCACCGCTGGCCGTTGAATTCCCTCCAGTCGGGTCCAACGACCTGTCCCGCACGCTCTAGCATCTTGCGTGACTGGTCGTTCTTGCCATTGACTAGGGCAACGGCGACCGTGCCCTTCGGGTACTCCAGCTTTTCGGCGAGCAGGTTCATCCAGCGCACCAGCTTGTTCAGGGTTTCATCGTTAGCAAACACAAGAAACTGATGCCGCTGCTCGTCGTCGAGAAACGTCGGCAGTTGCGCGTGGAGGGGGTACAGCAAGTCGTGGAGATAGATGTAGGTCTGCCGACGCCCTTGCTCGTGGCTCCGCGTAGTCGCCGTCAATACTTGCTGTGCCCACTCGGACGTGAGTTCGGCCAGCGTCATCTCGGCGATGTCGATAGAGATCAGTGGAAATCCGAGCGATTTCCCGATCAGTGCCTTGCGCCCGTCGAAGGCGTGGCCGAGTTCGATTTCCACGCCGCCCAGCACCATCGGCTCGGCCTGGACTGGCGGTCCGAGCACAGCAACGTCAAGCCGGAATTGACTGCCGAACGGCGTGTCCAGGGGGTGCTCGGTTTCCACCTTATCGGCGCCCAGCAAGAGGTTGCCTTCCAGCGGATAGTCCGACGCATCCATATCCTTGAACGCCCACGGCATCGCAAGCCCGGCATTCAGGCGTCGGGAGATTTCGGCCGCGATAAGTTCTTTCGCTAGCTGGTGTTCGCGACTTTCCTGCACGGCCCGCCACCGGCTGGCTTCTTCGGCGTCAAAGTGCGCCTTGGGGTTAAAGGTGTGCTGAGCAGGAAGTACGCGGAAATGGGATCGTCGACGCAACTTCCCGCTTGCAAAGGAGGGACCTACCCATGTCACCATCTGCCGTGATGCGCCGGGAGACACCAGGGGCCACAGCTTGCGCGCATGTTCCCGGCTGCGAACGTCGCGCGCGACAATGGTGGTCTGGAAAATCCCTTTCCGAGAAAAGACAACGATCGCCTCGTCCATTCCTGTCTCTCCCTTATGGCGATAGGTGAATGCCACGAATAGTCATACCAGGCAGGCTAGGCGGATCAAGATGTCCCGCTTGGGGAAAGTGCATTTCTTTCTAGCCTGGCCTCGACACTCTTGCATGGCATCCTTGGCGACGGCAACTCCTTTTTCATAGGCCGTACGGCTCAGTTCGACGACAGGATGAACGCCTTCCGAGGTCATGCTCTTCGTCCACTCCATCATCGTTTGGGTATTGGTCAGTTTGGCGCAGATCCAGTGCTTTCCCAGGATTCCCCCGCAACGCTGCACCGGATCGTATCTGCTGTGGTACGGCGGATAGTAGAGACCGCGGATGGACTTGCCGATGTAATCGGCGAACTCGATCAACCGTTTGATGCATTGCGTGCGCCAACAATTGCTCTCCAGTTCGTTATCGCCCTTGTTCTGGATGTGCGTGAAGCGAGCACACGCCTCCGGTGCCTGACGCTCCCACCACGCATAGAGACTGTCGATGACGAGATCCCTGGTCCTCGCCGAGCTTCCGAAGGGCCGATGGAGGGACCGACTGCCTTCATTGACGACACCAAACGGCGTGTGTTTTTCCTCGCACGTGATGCCGACCTGAGCAGCGAGAGCCAGGGCGAGGACGGCATCGTCATCGGGGTCGCGGCAGACTGGAGTATCCAGACGTGGCGGTTCGATCACCTCGGCCAATTACCGCAGTTCTGCCAAGGCGATTTCGCGCGAGGTGTTCGAGCGTGCGAGGATCACGTCAAACTTAGGGCGGGCGATGACATTCTCCAACTCGGCCAGGATCGCGGGACTGCTTACCAGGCCAAGCGTGCCCGCGCGGACATGCTCGAGCAAGACGTGCGGCGCGCCGTGCCAGAGCAGGCCAGAGAGCATTACATTGGTGTCAATGACTACCCGCAGCACGCTGTCGGCGCTCCGCACGTGTCGCCTTGACCTCCGCGTTGATTTCTTCCATCGACATCGGTGGGATACCCGCAGCAGCTACACGATCGGCGATGGACAGCAGCGCATCGGCGGCCTGTTGGCGACGGATGGCCTCGTTGAGCAGACGCTCCAGAGCCTGCGTCGTCAGTAGCCCCGCATCGCGCGCCGCCTGCACGGTCGCATCGGGCAAATCAATCTGAATCGTGGTCATGTCAGGCCTCCTTGGCACCGCAGCGTTACTTGACTTTCTCGCGACCGATGTCGGCTGCCCCGAATGCTCGTGCCGGGAAAGGGCGGCTTGCGCCAGTGGTCCCCGGCGTCGATGGCGATGCGATTAAGCAGGCGTGCGGTCATTGATAGGGCTCGTCGACGTGTCGTGACGATACTAAATGAAAACGCTGCAGCGCCGCTAGCATGGCTTCGTCCCTTTGGCGCCCCGCGTCTGGCTCGTACTGGCGTTGCGGCGGCTTGCCACCGCGCGGGTCGGACGGCGCCTCTCGTTCCGCTGGTTCTGCCGGGCGCGGGACCGTAGGCCACCAACATGAAATCGCTCCCCGAACAGCCGCACCATCTGCTGCCGACAGTGATGGTGAGGGCCCCCTTCGCCTTCGTGGTGATCCTTCGTGTGAACGAGGTGTGCTGGGCACCGCAGGCGAACTACCGGGTGCTGGTGAGGAATAGGCGCAACGCCAAGCGCCGGCAGAGCTCGAAGTTCCCGGCGTGCTAACATGGTTGGGCGGCACCACCGAACAGACGACCCCCTGGAAGTGGCCGCCGGGCAAACCTGCCAAGAAGCCGGCGAGGAAGCGAATGCTTACCACGATAGCCTACGAACTCGACGCCGATCACTATGCGACGTTATTGAAGCGCAATCAGCAGCGCCTGATGCGCCAGCGATCGTCGTGGACTCGCCGGGTGGTGTATCAGGCGACCCTGATAATGGTCTTCCTGATTAGCAATGAGCGTCAGCCGGGCGCATCGGGTGAGCCCGGCGACGCTTATGCTGCACTCCGTCACCACACGGAGAGCAGCGCCATGGCCATGAATCGAATCCAGTTTCAACCGGGTTTGTCGATGCCGGAGTTCACCCAGCGCTTCGGAAGCGAGTCGCAGTGCGCAGCAGCCTTGGAGGCGGCACGTTGGCCGAACGGGTTTTCCTGTCCGCGCTGCGGTGAGCGGGCGCACTGTGTGCTGCGCGGGGGGGCGTGCAAGGTGTTTCAGTGCAACGCCTGTCGGCATCAAACCTCGCTGATCGCCGGAACGGTGTTTCAGGGCACCAAGCTGCCGCTGACCGTGTGGTTCCTGGCGATCTACCTCATCAGCCAGGCCAAGACGGGTCTGTCGGCGCTGGCTCTGAAGCGGTATCTGGGAGTGAGTTATCCCACTGCCTGGCTTATCCACCACAAGCTGATGCGGGCGATGGAACAGCGGGAAGAACGCTATGTGCTCGATGGCCAGGTGCAGGTCGATGACGCTTACCTGGGCGGCGAACGAACGGGCGGCAAGGCAGGGCGGGGTTCGGAGAACAAGGTCCCGTTCGTGGCAGCGGTTTCGTTCAGCGATGAGGGCCACCCCCTGCGTGCCAAACTCACGCTGGTTCCCGGTTTTACCCTGAAGGCAATTGCCGAGTGGGCCAAGAGCAACCTCGCACCGGGATCGACGGTGCTGTCGGATGGTCTGGCTTGCTTCAACGCCGTCACCGACGCCGGCTGCGTTCATCAGCCGACCGTCGTCGCCGGGCGGAAGCCCAAGGACCTGCCAGAGTTCAAGTGGGTCAACACGGTCTTGGGCAATCTCAAGACCAGCTTTTCGGGTTGCTACCACGCGCTTGCCTTTCGAAAGTATGGCGCTCAGTACCTCGCGGCTTTCACCTACCGATTCAACCGCCGATTCGACCTCAGTACGTTGAACGAGCGGCTCCTGGTCGCCGCGGTAGTCTGCGCGCCGCGGCCCCAGCGCTCGATTCGGGCAGCTGACGCTCATTGCTAATCAGGATGGTCTTTGTGGCCGTCGGTCTGCTGGTCAGCGAGGCTTGGCTGGGCGGCGGCGAAGGGAAGTGGCCGGCGCTGGCGCTGCTCGTCGGGGTCGTCGTTCTCGGTGTCCAGCAGGCACTGCTCCAGGAGAGCATGCTTCGCAGGATCGCCGAAGGAAGCTGTTTTGTCCGCGGGCGACGCGTCCTGGAAGTCAAGGACGACGGCCTGCGCTGGGCCAGCGACGACGGCACGAGCTTCGTGGCCTGGCCGGCGATCCGCTCGCTGGAAACGGCCAATGACGATCTTCTGATCTACCTCGACGACGTCAGCTTCATCCCTGTCCCGGCAAGTGCCTTCGCTTCGCATGCCGAGCAGGCCGATTTCGTTGCGCTGCTGCGGCAGCGGATCGGCGGCGCGGCGGTGCCGACCGGCACACCCGCCGCCACCGTGCCGCGCGACCTGCCCGTTGCCGGCGTCGGGTCGGCCGGCAGACCTTCCGGCTGGCGCGCTTTCCTCCAGTATCTACGGCTGGGCCTGCGTCTGGCCGCGTTCCTGCCCCTGCCGTCGCGCCTTCCGTCAGCGTCGTGGTCACAGTTCATCGCCTTGACGGCGCTCGGCATCGTCTTGCCCGTCGTCGAGGCGCTGCTTCGCGTCGGACCGGACGGCGTGTTTTCTGAAGAGGGTCTGCCCGGCGCCTTGTTCCATGTGCCGATGATGCTCTTCGCCGCCTGGGGTGTCGCCTGCCTGGCCCGCCGTCAGCGGCAGACGCTGGCGCTGCTGACCTTGCTGGCGGCAGTGCAGGTGGCGGTCGAGGCCCTTTACCTGCTCCTCTTCCACGCCGTCGGCGCGGCGACGGATTTCCTGCCGCGCGAATGGCGCGAGGCCATCGACTACCTGCCGCCGTGGTGGGTTGCCCTGGCCTTTGCCGGCGCGGCGATCCGTTTCCTGGGGCTGCCGGCCGGCCGCAGCCTGGCCGTGGTTGCCGTTGCCGGCCTGCTCCTCGGTCTGCCGGCAAGCGTCGTCTACCACGACCGCTCGCTGTGGATCGAGGCGCATGACGAGGAAGCGAGCGGCGACTTCGAGCGGAAGCACCTGTCGCTGGTCGCCGAAGATGCTTTCTACCTGCAACCACGGCTCCTCGAGCGCGAACTGGCTGCCCTCAAGCCAGGGCGGCCGGGCGTCACCGATCTGTACTTCGTCGGCGCGGCGGGTTATTCCCGGCAGGACGTCTTCATGCGGGAAGTGCGCTCGGTCGCCGAGCTGTTCCGCGAACGCTTCGCCACCGAGGGGCGTTCGGTGCTCCTGATCAACAATCCGAAGAGTGTCGCCGAGTCGCCGATCGCCAGTGCCACGAGCCTGGGCCTGACGCTGCGGCGGATTGGCGCGATCATGGATCCCGACGAGGACATCCTGTTCCTCTTCCTCACTTCGCATGGTTCGAAGGATCACAAGTTTGCCCTCGATTTCTGGCCCATGCGTTTCAACACGCTCGATCCGCGACGCTTGCGCGAGTTGCTCGACGAAGCGGGGATCAAGCGCCGCGTCGTCGTCATCTCGGCCTGCTATTCCGGCGGCTTCATCGACGCCCTGAAAGACGACAACACCCTGGTGATCGCGGCGGCCGCACCGGACAGGAACTCCTTCGGCTGCAGCAACGAGGCCGATTTCACCTATTTCGGCAAAGCCTATTTCGATGAAGCGTTGCGCCAGACCTATTCCTTCGTCGAAGCCTTCGAAAGAGCTCGGCCGCTCATCGCCGCGCGCGAGACCCGGGAGGATTTCCCCGAGTCGGACCCTCGCCTTTCTCTTGGCGAGGCCATCCGGCAACCGCTCGCCGCCTTTGCCCTCGCACGGCAGGTCGCGTCAACCCAGCCGACGGCGGCCAACGCCAGGTTGCCGGCCGTGGCGGGCGGCAAGTACGACGAATTGCTCAGCTTGTTCGCCGTGCCCGATCAGGCTCGGCAGTTGGGCCGGCACTGCCTGCACGAGATGAGCTTGGTGGCGCCCGGGCAATTGGTCAAGTCGCAGCCCGACTACTTCGGCGGACTCGGCCCGGACTCCCCCTATTGGGTTGAGCTGGTCGCTGCCTATCAGCGCTACGCCGAAGGACTGTGCTCTGCCGCCAACAGCGAAACGGCGTTACGCGACGTCTACCGCGACCTGTGGCGGGAAAAGCTGGCCGAGCGCGATATGGACGCCGCCTTGAAGCTGTTCCGGACGCCGGCGGGACGGCGCTGGGTTGCGGCGCAGAACGAGGTCGCACGCGAAGCGCCGGAGCGCATCGGCGAAACGCGGACGCCTCTCCTGGCGCAGGCCTTGCGTCGCCTGCAGGCCGAGCAAGCGCGTATTCTGGAGTCGTATCGGCGGGAAGTGGAGAAGCGCGGCGCTCAGGCGGCGGCCGGTCAGGCACGCCCCTGACGACGACGACGGCATGTCGGTAACTCTAGCCATGAGCGACAGCCACGCTGCCGAGTGAAAAGAGACCGGTTTCTTGCTACCATCACACGGTCTGCTGCCTGCAACCCCATCGGTGCCTGGGCCGGCTCCGCATCTCTCCCGGCAGGACGTCGCCGGCGGTGGCTGCGCAGGAGAGGCGCCCGCGGGCCCGGTCCGACGTGCCGTTTTGTTGTCAGCTCTGGAGGAAAGTCTGTGAAGGCGAACAAGGGCTTTTGCGCTGGCTTGCTGTCCGCACTGATCCTGGCGGGCTGCTCGACGAACATCGTTCCCACCGGCCCCGACACCTACATGATGTCGGATACGGCTGGTTGGGTGAACTACCACCGGGCTGTCGACTACTGCCGGGATCAGAAGAAGGACATGATCCCCGTGGCAAGCAGCTCGTCCTACGGAAGCGTCAATACGCCGGACTACCCGAAGGTGTTCTTCCGGTGTGTGCCGATTTCGGAAGCGGCAGTCAAGGAGCAGGCGTCGCGGCAGACGCCGCCAATGTAGCCCGGCTTGCCGCCGCTTGCCGACGGCTGCCGGCCGCGAGCAGGCGACGGACCACTCGCCCCATGTCGCTTTTCAGCTTCGTCGCAAGTCCAGTGTGAACGGGAAGCCGGCGTTGGTTGGCGCCGGCTGTACGTCGATCTGGCCGGGGCTGTGGCCGAACGGCGTGAAGCGCGCCAGACGGCGACCCTCGGCTTCGTTGGCGTTGACCGGGTAGCGGTCCGGGTTACGCCCGCCGGGATGCTCCACATGGTACTGGCAGCCGCCGAGCGAGCGCTTCATCCAGGTGTCGACGAGGTCGAAAACCAGCGGCGCGTGCACGCCGATCGACGGATGCAGCGCCGATGGCGGGTTCCAGGCCCGGTAACGGACGCCGGCGACGAACTCGCCGACCTTGCCGGTCGACCGCAGCGGCAGGGCGCGGCCGTTGCAGGCCACCACGTAGCGATCGCCGGCCATCCCGGTCGCCTTGACCTGCAGGCGTTCGAGCGACGAGTCGACGTAGCGCGCGGTACCGCCGACCGCACCCTCCTCGCCCATCACGTGCCACGGTTCGAGCGCATGTCGGACTTCCAGCGCGATCCCCTGCGCCGAGATGCTGCCGTGCACCGGGAAGCGGAACTCGAAATGCGGCGCAAACCAGTTGCTCTCCAACGGATAGCCGGCGGCGCGCAACTCGTCGATGACGTCGTTGAAGTCCTGCTGCACGAAGTGCGGCAGCATGAAGCGGTCGTGCAGCTCGGTCCCCCAGCGCATCAGTCGTTCGGGCGCGTAAGGGGTGCGCCAGAAGCGGGCGATCAGCGCGCGTAGCAGGAGTTGCTGAGCGAGCGACATCTGCGCGTGCGGGGGCATTTCGAAGGCGCGCATCTCGAGCAGGCCGAGGCGGCCGGTGGGCCCGTCGGGTGAGTACAGCTTGTCGATACAGAACTCCGCGCGGTGTGTGTTGCCGGTCGAATCGATCAGCAGATTGCGCAGGGCTCGGTCGATGCTCCAGGGCGCGACACACTCGCCACCGCTGGCGGCCGGCGGTGGGAACTGGCTGAAGGCGATCTCGAGTTCATAGACCGAATCGTTGCGCGCCTCGTCGACACGCGGCGACTGACTCGTCGGGCCGATGAACAGGCCGGAGAAAAGATAGGAGAGCGACGGGTGGTTGTGCCAGTAACTGATCAGACTGCGCAGAAGATCGGGTCGGCGCAGGAAGGGCGAGTCGAGCGTCGTCAGGCCGCCGAAGACGAAATGGTTGCCGCCACCGGTGCCGGTATGACGACCGTCGAGCATGAACTTCTCGGTCGTCAGCCGCGACAGGTGCGCGACTTCGTAGAGATGGGTCGTGCGGGCGACGAGTTCGTCCCAGGTAGCCGACGGCTGGATGTTGACTTCGATGACGCCCGGGTCGGGAGTGACGCGGAAGTTCGTCAGTCGCGGATCACGCGGCGGCTCGTAACCTTCGAGAATCACCGGTGAAGCGAGCGCCGCGGCGGTGGCCTCGACGGCGGTGACGAGTTCGAGGTAGTCGTCGAGCGTTTCTGTCGGCGGCATGAAGATGTAGAGAACGCCGTTGCGGGCCTGTGCCGAGATCGACGTGCGCGTGACCAGCGCCGCCGACTCCAGGTGCTGTGGCGGGCGATCGATGCCGTCGCTGGCGTGCGCGCGGGAATTTGCGTCACGGTCGAGCGCCTGCCTGGCAAAGCCTTCGCCGGTGACCGCGGCCTCTTCGGCAGCCAGACTCTCGCTGTGGCTGACGGCATACTGGGCGCGGATCTCGGCGTGCGGGCGCAGGGGTGCGAAGCTCTGGGTCGGGTCGGGGGCATGGATGTAGGGATAGTCGTCGCGGGCGACCCAGGGCTGCGAATCGAGCGGCAGCCGATAGCCGATCGGTGAGTCACCCGGGACGAGGTAGCAGCGGCCATCACGCAGGAACCACGGTCCGCTCTGCCAGCGACCTTGTGCGCGTACCACCGGCAGCACGTGACCGATCGCCTGATCGAGCCCCTGGCGGAAGACCTGGGCGAGCCGTCGCCGTTCGAGCGGGTCTTCGAGGCGGGCGTCGAAAGGATCGACGTTGGCGGGCAGGCGGTGTTCGCGCCACAGGTAGTAGTAGACGTCCTCGTAGGCCGGGAAGACGTACTTGGGGTCGATCGCCAGGGCTCCGGCGAGGTGCTTCAGGAAGCGCCCGGCGAGCACCTCGTCGGCACCGTAGTCGCGTGTCTCGTCGGCATAGAGCGCCGGATCGTTCCACACCGGCTCCCCGTCGCAGCGCCAAAGGCAGTTCAGCGACCAGCGCGGAAGCTGTTCGCCGGGATACCACTTGCCCTGGCCGAAATGCTGCAGGCCATTCGGCGCGTACTTCTCGCGCAGGCGGTGAAAGATCTCGGCCGCCCGGACACGCTTGGTCGGCCCAAGCGCCTCGGTGTTCCATTCGGCACCATCGTGGTCGTCGATCGAGACGAAGGTCGGCTCGCCGCCCATCGTCAGGCGAACATCGTCATCGATCAGGTCGGCGTCGATCTGGTGGCCAAGCGCCTCGATGGCCTGCCACTGCTGTTCGCTGTATGGCCGGGTCACCCGCGGTGCTTCCCAGACACGCTCGATGCGCATGCGGTGTTCGAACTCGCATTCGCATTTCTCGGTGAAGCCGGTGATCGGCGAAGCCGAAGACGGCTGCGGCGAGCAGGCGAGCGGAATATGCCCCTCGCCGGCGAACAGGCCGGAGGTCGGGTCGAGGCCGATCCAGCCGGCGCCCGGCAGGTAAACCTCGCACCAGGCGTGCAGGTCGGTGAAATCGTGGTCGGTGCCGGAAGGTCCGTCGAGCGACTTGACGTCGGGGACCAACTGGATCAGATAGCCGGAAACGAAACGCGCGGCCAGCCCGAGATGGCGCAGCACCTGCACCAGCAACCAGGCCGAATCACGGCACGAGCCGCGGGCAAGTTTGAGCGTTTCCTCGGGCGTCTGCACGCCGGGCTCGAGGCGGATCACATAGCCGACCTTGCCCTGGATTTGCCGGTTGATATCGACGAGGAAGTCCACGCTTGGGCGTGGATCCGCCGGAACCGTATCGAGAAAGTGGCGCAACAGCGGCGTCAGCGGCAGGCGGTGCAGGTAGGGCTCGAGTTCCTCCTGCTGCCAGTCCTCGTACTTGAAAGGAAAGTTGGTCGCGTAGGGCTCGGGGAAGAAGTCGAAGGGATTGATCACCGACATTTCGGCAACGAGATCGACTTCGACGCAGAACTCGCGCGTCTTCTCCGGGAAGACCAGACGCGCCAGGTAGTTCGCCTGCGGATCCTGCTGCCAGTTGATGAAATGCTGTGCCGGCGTGACCTTCAGCGAGTAGCTGAGGATGGGGGTGCGCGAGTGCGGCGCCGGCCGCAGGCGGACCACCTGCGGCGAGAGACTGATCAGGCGGTCGTAGCGATAGTGGGTAACGTGATTGAGGGCTACATGAATGGACACGGTCGGCTCCAGGGCAAATGATCAGAATACTCAAAGCAAAAAGCTTACCACGCCGGATCCGTCCTGAAAGCGGTCTGGCGGCGATGCATGCCCTTCGTTGGTGCGCAGCGCAGCGGTGGCTGGCCGACTCAGATCTGCAGATGCTTCAACAAATCGGTCTCCAGGCGGACCCGGCCAGCGCTTTCCTCGAGTTCGCTACCGCTGATCAGGAAGGTGTCTTCCACCCGCTCGCCGAGCGTCGCGATCTTGGCGGTGTGCAGATTGGCATGGTGCTCGGCCAACTGTTTGGCGACGATGAACAACAATCCCGGGCGATCGGCAGCGACGACGGTGAGCACGAACAGTTTCCCGGTTTCGTCGGGTTCGAGGCTGACCAGCGGCTGGATGCTCACCAGGGGTTGCAAAGGGAAGTGCTTTACCTGCCGGGAGATGCGCCCAGTCGCCGGCACGTCTACCGGCGCCTGGTGAGACAGCCGCTCGGCGAGTTCGTGCTCGACGTAGGTGATCATTGCGCGATCGCTGTCACGGTCGCTGATGTCGAAGAGGATGAAGGTGTCGAGCGCGTAGCCATGGCGGGTGGTGTGGATTCTGGCGTCCACGATGTTGTAGCCGGCACGGCTGAAGAAGCCGACCATGCGTAGAAAGAGGTCGGTCTGATCCTGCGTATAGACCATCACCTCGAGTCCCTCGCCGAAAGGATTGAGGCGGGCCTTGACGACCGGCTGCGCGCTGTCGACGCAGTCGTGCAGCGTATCGGCGTGCCAGGCGATTTCCTCGGCCGTCTGGCGCAGGAAATACACCGTGTCAACCTCCTTCCACAGACGCTCGTGTGCCGCGTCGGGCAGCGCCAGATAGCGCATCAGGCGCAACGCTTCCTGCTGGCGGTGGGCGATGGCACCCTCGGGCAGCGGCGGTGCCTCGCGCGACAGCAGGAAACGCCGCGTGGCGGAGAACAATTGCTCGAGCAACTGGCCCTTCCAGGCATTCCAGACCTTCGGGCTGGTACCGCGGATGTCGGCAACGGTCAGCAGGTAGAGGGCGATCAGGTGACGTTCGTCGCCGACGATGACGGCGAATCGGGCGACCACAGCAGGGTCGGAGATGTCCTGCTTCTGGGCGATGCGGGACATCACGAGGTGCTGGCGCACGAGCCAGACGACGAGTTCCGTGTCCTCCGGGGCGAGCGAGTGTTCGTCGCAGAATTGCTTGGCATCGACCGCGCCGAGTTCGGAGTGATCGCCGCCGCGGCCCTTGGCGATGTCGTGAAAGAGCGCTGCAATGTAAAGGATCCACGGATCCCCGAGATCGCTGATCAGGCGTGTGCACAACGGATACTCGTGAGCGAACTCCTCCATCGTGAACCGGCGCAGGTTGCGGGTTACCTGCAGGATGTGCTGATCGACCGTGTAGACATGAAACAGGTCGTGCTGCATCTGCCCGACGATCTGTCCGAAAGCGGGCAGGTACCGGCCCAGGATGCCGAACTGGTGCATGCGGCGGAGTTCCAGGACCAGGCCGCGCCCTTGCTTGATGATTGCCAGAAAGCGGGAACGGTTGTCCGGGTTGTGGCGAAACGCGTCGTCCACCAGATCGCGCGCGCGCCAGAGGGCGCGCTGCGTGCGTGCGCTCATCTGATTGAGGTCGCTGTGTTGCTGGCGCAGCAGGAAGGCCTCGAGGATGGCCTCCGGCGTGTCGACGAAGACGCCTTCGTGGACGACGTCGAGCAGATCGTGCGTCTTCTGGAAGCGCTCGTTGATCGGCTGTGGCGGTTCGTCCGGAAGCGGAAAAAGCGCGGCACCGATGTTCTGCAGGACGATGCTGTTGATCTGGGCGATCGTCCTGGCGGTCCGGTAGTACTCCTGCATCAGTTGCTCGCTCGACCGGCTGGCGGCAGTGGCGGTGAAGCCGAGGCGTTCGGCGAGAGCGGTCTGGTACTCGAAGAGCAGGCGGTCCTCGCGGCGCCCGGCGTGCAGGTGCAGGTGTATGCGCAGACGGCGCAGGAAGGCCTCGCTCTGTTCGAGAAGCTGCCCCTCCTCGTCGGTGATGAAACCGAGCTTCTCGAGATCGTGCCAGCACCTGCCGTAGTCGGCTGCCTGGGCAATCCAGAGAATGACCTGCAGGTCGCGCAAGCCACCCGGTCCGTCCTTGCAGTTGGCTTCGAGGCTACAGGGCGTGTCGCTGAAGCGCTGATGACGATCTTCCTGTTCCATGCGCTTGGTCTGAAAGAAGGCGCGCCCATCAAGACTTCCCTTGAGCAGCGAACGAAACCCCTGGAACAGGGTGCTACTGCCGGCGAGCAGTCGCGCCTCGATCATCGCGGTCTGTACGGTGGTATCGCCGGCTGCCTCCTCCAGGCACTGTTCGAGCGTGCGCACGCTGTGGCCGGTCTCCAGTCCGATGTCCCAGAGCAGGCAGACCAGCCGTTCGAGTTGTGCCGTCAGCACCTCGCCGGGTAGCTCCGGCAGCAGGATCAGCAGATCGACATCTGACGCCGGATACAGCTCGCCTCGACCGTATCCGCCGACTGCCACCAGCGCCAGCGAGGGCGGCAAGGAAAGCTCGCTCCACAGTTCCTGCAGGATTTCGTCGACCAGACGGCAGCGCTCGTGCAGCAGCAGCGGTGCATCACCAGCGGCGAGAAAGCGATCGCGCAGCGCTTTCTGCTCATCCTGCAGGCGGCTCCGCAAGCGAGCCATGAGCGTGCCGTGCAGCGCCATTTCCACTTTCATCGCGCGTCTACCGCGGCGCGCGGCCTGGCTGCGGACAGAGCCAGGCGCGGTAGAAAAGGCATGGGTGACAGGGCCCTGCCATGCCCTTCGCCACGGCCGCCAGTCCGGGTACCGCCGGCGGAGGCCGGCCAGGCCGAGACAGCGGAGCTGACCGGCGCCAGCCAGCGCTTCGCCAGCCGTGACCAGCATGCCAGTCCGTCATGCAGCAGCAGCCAGGGCCAGACCAGCGGCGGGTTGCTGCGCCAGCGTTCCTTCTCCAGCAGATACAGGAGGTTCTGCTGGGCAGCGCCCCAGTAGCACGACGTGTCGCGCTCGCCAGTCACTGCCGCCGCCTGCCGGCAGGCCTCGTCCCACAGCACGGCGGCACGGGAATCGCTCACGGTGGCTCGACGGGCAAGCCAGGGAAGAATCTTGGGCATTCTCATCGGTTAACTCCTCTGATCAGGGTCCGCACCGGCTTCGCGGCAGATGACACCTCGGCGACCGCCCTCGCAGGGCGACTGGGCGCAAAGCCATTTCGGACAGACAGGACTGCCAAGCAAAATTCGTGCAAGGCTTGCGTCTGGGTAGGCATGCGTCTTGCTTGACACTGTCCGACGGCAGCGCGCTGCCTGTCCGCCGAGCGATGCCAGCGCGGCGTGTCGCGGGCGGAATCGTCGTCCTGACGGGTCGGCGTTGGCTTGGCGTCGCCGAGTGGGTGCAGGGCACCACCGATCGACGGCACAAAGCCGGTGCGCGGCTTGTGCGGGAATCCCCAAGACGGGGCGGCAGGTTCCGGCGCTGCCCGCAGCCACAGACTGGCAGGGCTACCGGCAGTTGCGTCGAGCCGCCCTGGCGGTTGTTGACAGCGGGTGCGCTTTGGCCCGCGAGTGGTAAGGACGCGCGCCGGCTACCACGCTGGCCGTCGTCTGCTGTGATGCTGATCAACCGAAAGAAAGGAAAGCGATGAACAGCGAGCGCAAGGCCATTTTGACCGTTGCCGGGGAAGACCCCGTGTCTTTTTCCGTCCTGGCGCCCACGCATGGCAGGGACTGCCTCGACATTCGCACCCTGGGCGCCAGGACCGGTTTCTTTGCCTACGATTCGGGCTTCGCGTCTACGGCAAGCTGCAAGACAGCGATCACCTTCGTCGACGGCGAGCGGGGCGAACTTCTCTATCGCGGCTACCCGATCGAGCAACTTGCCGAACAGTGCGGCTTCCTCGAGGCAGCTTATCTGCTCAAGAACGGCGAGCTACCGAACGCCGCGCAACTGCAGTCCTTCGCGTCGGCCGTTCGCGAGCACACGCCGGTGCACGAACAGATGGTGAAGCTGTACCAGGGCTTCCGGCGTGACGCGCATCCGATGGCCGTGATGGTTGGCGTGGTCGGAGCCCTGTCGGCGTTTCATCATGACGCGGCGGACTTCTCCGATGCCGCGCAGCGCAGCCTCAGCTTCCACCGGCTGGTCGCCAAGATGCCGGCGATCGTGGCGATGGCCTACAAGTACACGATTGGCGATCCGTTCATGAATCCGCGCGCCGATCTCGGCTACGCCGCCAACTTCATGCACATGATGTTCGCGACGCCGTGTGAGGAGTATCGGCCGAACCCGGTACTGGTGCGCGCTCTGGACCGGCTTCTGCTGCTCAATGCCGACAACGGCCTCGATGCGTCGACGGCGACCGTTCGCATGGCCGGTTCCTCAGGCGCCAACCCGTTTGCCTGCGTGTCGGCGGCGATTGCCTGCCTGTCTGGCCCAGCGCACGCTGGCGGCAGTGAGGCGAGCCTGGCCTTGCTCGAAGAAATCGGCGACGCGTCGCATCTCGGTGAATACATCTCGCGGGCCCGCGCAAGGGCCAGGGCCCATCCGGACAGCGATGGCTTTCGTCTGGCGGGCTTTGGTCACCGGGTGTTCGTGGACCACGATCCGCGCGCGCAGTTGATGCGCGAAGTGTGCCAGGAGGTGCTGAAGGAGCTCGATCTCGAAGACGATCGCCTGTTCAGGCTGGCGATGGCGCTCGAACGGATCGCTCTCGAAGATCCTTGGTTCGTCGACAAGCGAATGTACCCGAACGTCGACTTCTACTCGGGCATCGTTCTCAAGGCGATCGGTGTGCCGCCGTCGATGTTCACCGCCATCCATGCGCTGGCCCGCACGGTTGGCTGGATGGCGCAGTGGGAAGAGATGCTGGCCGATCCCGAATACAAGATCGCCCGGCCGCGCCAGCTCTATTTCGGCATCCGCCGGCGCGAGATGACAAACCTGTCGTTGGCGCAACCGGCGCACGCGGAGCCATGACCGCCCAACTGCCCGGACGCGCGGCCGTGCGTCAGCGCTGACGCTCCGGCACGGCAGCCGTCACGCCAGGCGATTCGGCGACGCGCTTCGCCCGGCCGCCGGCCCGGACATCAATCCGGGAAGGAGTTCGGGCGGTAGCTGCAGGCGTGCGAGCAGCGTTTCGCGACTGATGTGAAGCAGCTTCTCGATGGCGGCGAAGTCGTCGGGAATCGCCGCATCGGTCCAGCCGTCGACCGAGTGGCGCGCCAGATTGACGGCCAGCTTGACGTTCTGCACCCTGGGCAACTGCCCGTTGCCGTCGTCCATCAACGTGGTCAGCAAGGCAGGCAGGTGCCAGACCTCACAGAGGGCCAGTTGCAGGTCGGCCAGCGGAAAGCCAAGGACCTGCTGCTGGACGCTGGCGCTGCGCAGGTTTCGGTCGGCGTGCAGCAGCGAGCGAATCTCCATGGCCAGTTCGGGTGCGAAGCACCACAGCAGGATCTCGGCGAGGTCGTGCAACAGCGCAGCGAGTGCCACTTCCTCGACGTTCATGTCGTGGCGGGCGAACGCCCACTCGTGCGCATAGCGCGAAGCGCGCTGCGCGCGTAGAACGACCTGCAGCATGCCCAGCAACGCTTGCGGCTGCTGGCTGAGCATGCTCTCTATGGCAAGTGGTTTCTCGAACGTGCGGAAGAAGGGCTCGACACCGAGCATCATGACGGCGCTGGCGATGTTCGTGATGTCGCTGCGCAGGTGCTTGCTGCCGACGGACTGGATGAAAGCCACTACGCGCACGGCGAGCAGTGGATCCTGCAGCACGATGTCGGTGATGTCGCGGCCATTGACCCGCTCGACCTGTTGCCGAGCCTTGTCCAGGCGGCGCACCGTCTGACGAAGAATCGGGATCTCGGCATCGCTGACGAGCATCAGCCAGCCGGCAAGGTCCTGTGGCAAACGCTTGTTGAGCATTGACGTTGCCTTCGCAAAGGCGTCAGACAAGCGCGTCGACCAAAAGGTGCCGGACGGCGCGCACGGGGTTCGGCAGATGGTAGCGGCAGCCTTGCGCGCCCGCAAGTGCTGACTGCCAACGCCGCTCGCTGGCCAATGCAGCCGCCGCCTGGGCCCCCCGTGGGGTCCACAGCGGCAGGCTCCGCTTCAGAAGCGTTCGTCGGGCCGCAAGTAGCGCCATTGCCCCGGCGGCAGCTTGCCGAGCGATACGCCGCCGATACGAACGCGCTTGATGTCCGTCACCTGCAGGCCAACCAGTTCACACTGGCGCTGGATCTGTCGCTTTCTGTTCTCATGCACGACGAAGCGTAGTTGCTGTTCGCTGAGCCATGACACCTGAGCTCGTTCGAGTCTGACGTTGTCCAGCGACAGTCCGTGCCGGAGCAGTTGCAGACCATCGGGCGACAGCTCGCCCTGCACGCGCAGGTGGTATTCGTTTTCCAGGCGCGCGCCACCGCCGGTCAGGCGGCGTGCCACGCTGCCGTCCTGCGTGAACACCAGCATTCCGTGTTCCTCGGTGTCGAGTTTGCCGGCGACGGCCAGACCACGCAGGTGACTCGCCTGAAAACGACGGCACGTGCCGTCTTCAGCCCAGTGCGTGTCAGGGCGGATGAGCGTGGCGATCGCGGCAAGGCCAGCGTCGGGCGCTGCCGCGTCGCCGATCGGCTTGTTGAACACGATGGTGACGCTGGCCGTCTGGTGTTGGCTGGCGGCGTTCGTGATCTCGATCTTCGCCTTGGGGCTGACGCGTGCGCCCAGGCGGGTGACGACGACACCGTCCACTGTCACCCAGCCATTCTCTATCCATTCGTCGGCTTCGCGCCGCGAGCAGAGGGCCAGCTGACTCACCAGCTTCGACAGCCGTGGCGGCTCCTTCGCCAGGCCGCGTTGGCGGTCGCCGGCAGTCGCCGCTTCCGGCATGGCCGTGGCAGGTGGAGTTGGTTCGGCCGGCGCCGGTGGCGGCCTGCTTTCAAGCATCGCCGGCAAGGGCTCGCCCACTGCGTCCTGCGCAACTCGAACCGGCGGCGCCGCGCGCACGCCGGTACTGCGGGCGATGCCGCGTGGAGGATAACTTTTGGCAGGCCTGGCAGGGCTGGCAGGGCTGGCAGGCTGGGCAGCCTGGGCAGCCTGGGCAACCTGGGCAGGCCGGGCGGTCTTGCCCGGTTGATCGGCAACGCGAGCGCCGGTGGGGCTGTCCTCGGCTCCCTTGTCTGGTGCATCAGTGCGCTGCGGCCGTTGCCCCGCGCTGGCCGGCACGCGGTTGTCGCGATCCACTTTCTGTGGCCACCTCGTCGTCGCCTTGCTGCCCCCGCGGATCGGCTTGCGGGTTGGCGACCGGTCGACCGGATGGGTGGTGACGGTGTTTCGCGGCAGTTTCAGTATCGAGCGGGGCATGGCGAGTCTTTCCGGCGGGCTGGCCGCGTAGTTTACGCCAGAAGCCGTCCCTTCTCCCACTCGCCGCGGCAACCGGCGGTCGCTCTCCTTGCGGCGAGCCTGTTCCGTTGGCCCGGCGGGCGCGGCGGCCGCGCAGTGGTGGACCGCTGGCGAGCGCAGGCGCAAGGGAGCTTAACGTGGTGGCGGTGGCGGGGATCCCGCGGGCGGACGCGGTGGCGGCGGGCCGGCCGGTGGTGGGGGGGGCGGCTGGTAACCGTCGGCACTCCCGTCCTTCACGGCGACGCCTCCGATCACCGGAACCTTGTGGCCGCGCGCGTACATGCACTGTACGTAACTCTGGTCATAGCGTTGCTGCAGCGCCTGACTCGATGCGTTGGCAGCGCCAACTCCCGCCGTGCTGCCCGCCAGCAGGCCGACGCCGGCACCGACGGCGGCTCCCCGCGAACCGTTGATGGCTGCTCCGAGCGCCGCCCCGACAAGCGTGCCGATCGCGGCACTCGCCGCACCGGCATCGACGGCCGCCTGCGCAGGACTCTGCGGTCCGATCGCCTCGCGGGCGTAGCTCCTGCACATGGCGTCGTCGGCCCGGAAGGTCTCGAAGCGCTGGCCTGATCCCGGCAGGGCAGTGACGCTCGGGCCCTCCGGCGGTAGGCTGACACAGCCGGCGAGCACACAGAGCAACAGGGGCGCGAATCGGCATGGGCTGGGCATGGGTAGTCTCATCAAGAGGATCTGTCGACTTTCTGGTTGACGACGCCCTTGCCCTGAGGACACAGCGAGTCGCACGTGTTTTGCGGCGGGCATCCTTCCCATAACGCAGCCGCCGCCGACAGGCTGACGTGCGGCAAGGACTTCATCGCGCGCAGCCGATGCTCGTCTCTTTTGCAGTCAGCTGGCACATGCGACCCCTCAGGAGGTCTGCACCTTTCCGTTCTGAGGCGATTGCGGGCACAGATCGTGCTGTCGGCGGCCGTTTCTGGTACGCTCGCAGCGATGGAGGTGTCGTCGCGACGAGCGTCACCGATCAGCCGGGTGCCCTGCCCTGACTGGTTTTCGCGGCAGCTCGCGGGGTGCGGCGCGACACCCTCCCTCGACCTGATTCGACAGGCCTCACCGGCGGCTGCGCGGACGCAGCGGACGCTCGTGAGCGTGCCGGGTCAGCCCCGACCATGATCTGTTTGCCGCCATGCCAGAACATCCTGCAAGTGCCATCGGCAATCTCGCCGACCTCGAGGAAGGACAGATCGCGCTGTCGCGATTCATCGTGCAGCATGAGCGTGGTTTGTACGTCAAGCGGTCGCGCCTCGAGTCGGCAACGGACTTCCTCGATTTCGTCAATCGTGTGGTGGGCGTCGGCCTCTACTTCCGGGCTCTCGATTATTCCCAGTTCATCGCGCTCCTTTACGACGATCCGCCGGGCGACGGCAAGGAGGTGGCCGACGAAGTCTTCGTCGCTGCCGACATCACGTGTTTTCAGCCCGAACGCCAGGCGCTCTACAAGGGATTGCGGATCGAGAATGGCGAGGTTGCGTACATGTTTCAGCCGGTCTACCTCGAATCGGTGATCGATCGGACGGTGATCCAGGAAAGCGAGGATGGCCGCCAGGTGGTGAGTGGTGGCGGCCAGCACTCCAGCGAGGCGCGCACCCAACTCGACATCGATGAGTTCATCGCCAGTGCCTGGGAAAAGGGCGTGCGCTTCGGCATCGATGTCGCGGCGGTTCAGGAGGCGATCCAGCTCGACAAGCCGGTGCGGCGGGTGGTGGCGCGCAGTCGGCCATTCGTGCCGGGCAAGGACGCCGAAATGGTCGAGCAGGCGGCGGGCCTGCGTCGCAACAACGCCCCACGCCGGCTTCTCGGGGGACGCGTCGATCTCCGCCAGTTCGAAACCCGCTATCCGCAAGTGGCCGCCGGGATACGCCTGGTGAAGAAGGTGCCGCGCACTCCCGGGGTCGACGGGCGTGACATCAGTGGCGAAGTCCTGCCGGCGCCCGCACCCAGGGACTTCGACCTGGAGAGCATGGCGGGTCCCGGCACGTGCGTCAGCCGCGACAAGGATGGCGAGTTCCTGGTGACTTCCGTGAATGGCTTTCTCCACATCGACACGCGCACCAACCAGTTCTCGGTCGCCGACAAGATCGTCAGCCATGAGGGGGTCAGTGCGCGCACCACCGGCGATCTCCTGCTCACCGGCGAAATCTACGAGCAGCACGGTGAGATCCAGGAGAAACGCATCGTCAAGTGCCGCAGCATCACGGCCTACGCCGACGTCTTCGGCAACATCGTGTCGGCCGGCGGGGTCGTCCATCTGAAGCACAATCTGGTTGGCGGCAGCGCCAGCAACGACGACGGCGACATCCTCGTCGATGGCGTCGCCTCGGGATCGACGCTGACCGCGCAGCACGGCTGCATCAACGTCAAGCGGGCGGACAACTGTGTGATCATGGGCAGCCAGGTAATCATCGGCCACGCGACGAACTGCGAAATCGTCGCCGACGACGTCAGCATCGATGTTGCCGAAGCCTGCGCGCTGGCCGGGAAGACCCTCCATGTACGGCATTCCCAGTCGCGTCGGGAGCTTGACAGCGTCCTGCTGGTTCTCTTGCCGGACCTGTCGAGCTACGAGGCGAAGATTGCCGCCCTGCAACAGAAACGCGCGGCGGTGACGGCGCAGGTGGCGGGACATCGCCAGAAGATCGATGCCTTGCGCGGTGAGAAGGAACTGGCCAGCTATCTTGCGCTGGCCGGCAAGTTGCGACGCCACGAACTGACCCTGAGCGCCGAGCAGCAGGTCGGCTGGCGCAGGCTCTCGGCCCAGGTCGCACCTCTCCTGCGTACTCTGAGTCAGCTCAGCGAAGTGGTGAACGAGATGGCGGCAGAGGCAAGCGGCCTTGCCGTGCAGATCGATGAGGTGGGGGTCAGCAAGGAAAATGCGTGCAGTGGGGTCGCGTGTACCGTCGACAGCGTGGAAGGCGAAACACGCGTCAGCACGCTGCTCATCCGGTTGGCCGAAACACCGCTGACGGCGCTGACGGGCAAGGATCTGAAGGCCCGGTTGCGGCGCACCGACGGCGCGACGAGACTTCTTTTTACCGGAGCGACGGGTAGCTTTGCCTGGGCATTGCGAACGCCGCCGGCCTGATGCACGGCGGCGGCCGGCAAGCGACGAGGGTGAGCGCCGTGCCGCAGGTGAGGGTCGTGACGCCTCCTACCCCTCGGCAAGCCGCCTGGCGATATGGTCGAGAGCCTCCTCGATCTGATCGATCAGGATAAGGCACAGGTCACCCGCCTGCAATTCCGCCAGCGCCGTGTCGATGGCGAGAAACTCGCCGTGGATTTCCTGTATCTCGGAGGCTCGCCGAGCGCTCTGCAGGCCCTGTTGCAGCAAGGCCAGGACTTCGCCGTCAGCGCGACCGCGTTGGCACTGATCCTGATAAAGCACGACCCGATCGAAGGCGCTCCCAAGGATCTCGGTCTGTCGGCGAATGTCTTCGTCGCGCCGATCACCCGCACCGCTGATGACCACCGAGCGCTTGCTGCCGGGGCCTGACGGCAGGTTGTCGACGGCGTTGACCAGGGCCTGAATGGCGTCCGGGTTGTGGCCATAGTCGGCAATCAGCGTGGCACCGCGATAACTGAACACGTTGAAGCGGCCGGGTGCGGTCTGTGCATCGTTGACGAAGCTGGCCAGGCCGCTGCGAATCGTCGCCCAGTCCACGCCCAGCGCCCAGGCGGCGGCGACCGCCGCCATGGCGTTTTCCACCTGGAAGCCGATGGCGCCCTTCTGGGTGACCGGGATGGCGGCCAGCGCGAGCCGATGTTCGACACCGCCGCCTGAGGCGACGAGCGCATCCCCGTCCCGGTAGACGACGCGTTTGCGCTGCGCTCGGTGCATGGCCATCAGCGGATGATTGCGGTCGCAGGCGAAGAAGGTGACGGTTCCCGGGCAGGAATCGGCCATCCGCGCCACCATCGGATCGGCGGCATTGAGGACAGCGACGCCGGACACGGGCGTGACGTTCTGGACGATGACGCGTTTCACCACCGAAAGGTCTTCGACCGTGCTGATGTAGGAAAGCCCAAGGTGATCGCCAAGGCCGATATTGGTGACTACCGCGACATCGCAACGGTCGAAGCCGAGGCCTTCGCGCAGCACTCCGCCGCGCGCCGTTTCGAGCACCGCCGCGTCCACGCCGGGGTGCAAGAGGACGTTCCTGGCGCTCTTCGGGCCGCTGCAATCGCCGGTGTCGATGCGCCGACCCTCGACGTAGACGCCGTCGGTCGTCGTCATGCCGACACGCAGGCCCTGCTCGCCCAGAATGCTGGCGATCAGGCGAACGGTGGTCGTCTTGCCGTTGGTTCCCGCCACAGCAACCAGAGGAATGCGCGCGTCGTCGCCATCGGCAAACATGCTGGCGATGATGGCTTCACCGACCGGGCGCCCCTTGCCGAACGACGGTTGCAGGTGCATGCGCAGCCCTGGCGCCGCGTTGATTTCGACGATGCCGCCGCCCTGGGCTTCGAGGGGGCGCAGGACGCTGTCGCAAACCACGTCGACGCCGGCGATGTCGAGGCCGATCGTCTGGGCAGCAGCGATCGCCTGGGCCGCGAACTCGGGATGGACGTCGTCGGTCACGTCGGTCGCGGTGCCGCCGGTCGACAGATTGGCGTTGTTGCGCAGAACCACGCGCCTGCCCCGTGCAGGCACGGACTCCGCCGTCAGTCCGGCGCTCGTCAGGCGGGCCAGCGCCACCTCATCGAGACGAATCCGGGTGAGTGAGGTGGCGTGGCCTTCACCACGCCGCGGGTCGAGGTTAACACGCTCGACCAACTGGCGGATGCTGTGGACGCCGTCGCCGATAACCAGCGGTGGGTCGCGGCGGGCAGCGGCGACGACCTTGTCGCCGACCACCAGCAAGCGGTAGTCGTGACCCGGCAGATAGCGCTCGACGAGGACTTCGTCGCTGACCTCGAAGGCGATCGCGTAGGCGGCTTCGATCTGTTCGCGGGTGGCCAGGTTGACGGCGACGCCCTTGCCCTGGTTGCCGTCCTGCGGCTTGACGACGACCGGGCAACCGATCTCGCAGGCAGCGGCCCAGGCGTCCTCGGCGCTGAGCACCGGCCGCCCGCTCGGAACCGGCACACCCGCCGCATGCAGCAGAACCTTGCTGAGTTCCTTGTCCTGGGCGATCGATTCGGCAACCGCGCTGGTGCGGTCGGTTTCCGCCGCCTGTATGCGCCGCTGGCGGCTGCCCCAGCCGAACTGGACCATGCTGCCTTCAGTAAGCCGGCGGTAGGGAATCCGGCGCGCCACCGCCGCATAGACGATGGCCCCGGTGCTCGGGCCCAGGCGGACATCCTCGTCGAGTTCGCGCAGACGGTCGAGCGCCTCATCGAGGTCGAAGGCGGCATTCTCGCCGGCCGCCCGGCAGAGATCCTCGGCGAGCTCGAAAGCCAACCGGCCCACCGCCTCTTCGCTGTATTCGACAACCACCTGATACGTGCCGACCTCGACGGTCTGTGCCGTGCGGCTGAACGTCACCGGGCAGCCCGCCTGCGCCTGCAGGCCGAGCGCCGCAAACTCGAGCGCCTGCGCCATGGAGACCGCTTCGTCATGACCGAGCGGTCGCAGCATGGCGAGTTCCGGGAAGCGCTCGCGCAGTCGCGTTTCGAAACCCGGCAGGTTGTCGATGTTGCGCTCATCTTCGGTACAGCAGACGATCGCCTCAATCGCCGTATGGCGGCTCCAGAGATTGGGACCACGCAGAGCGCGGATACGCGAAACTTGCATTGACGTTTTCCTCTTTCGGGTTCAGCCCGGAGCGGCTTGGGGATCGGCGGAATGATCGACGGCGTGCCGACTCAGGTGATGGTGAAGGTTTCCAGGCCGGTGCGTATCAGCTCGGGTGCGATGCCGAGCGCCCATGCCGCGCCGGCGGCAGCAAGGATGTTCTCGACCTGGCCGCTGCCAGGCTCGATGCCGGTGAGTGGTACACCTTCGAGGTTGACGATCGCCTGCTCGTCCAAGCCGCGGGCGAGCACCACCTTGCCGTTGCGCACGAAAACGCTCCGCCTGCCTTGCGTCCGGTGCTCGACGAGCGTCGGCAAGTCGGGGTCGGCAGCAAAGAAGATGACCTCGCCATCGCACAGCGACGCCATGTCGACCAGCATCGGCTGGGTGGCGTTGAGTACTGCCGCACCGGTCGGCAGCACCAGATCGACCTGTGTGCGGAGAACGGTGAACACCTGCTCGGGGGTGCCGATGTCGTGACGGCCGAAGTGCTGTGCGGCGTCGACGTTGGTAACCACGCCGATCTGGCAGCGGTCGTAGGCGAGGCCTTCGCCGAGAATCGTGTCCGTCCCGTTCTCGAAGACGGCCGCGTCGACGGCGCGGTTCATCAGGATGCGGTGCGCGGAGCCCCAGTTGGCGCTGTCTCCCTGGGCGATGCAGCGCCGATCGACATACAGCCCCTGGCTGCAGGCGAGACCCGTATGCTGGCCGGCAAGCGTCAGAAAGCGAGCGATCAGGCGGGCAACGGTGGTCTTGCCGAAGCTGCCGGTGACCCCGACGATGGGAATCCGGCCGTCGTCGCCATTGGGAAACAGTTCATCGACGATGGCGCGACCGACCGGGCGAGGCTGGCCGGTTTCGGGCTTCAGGTGCATCAACAGGCCCGGACCGGCATTGACCTCGACAATGGCGCCGCGCTGTCCGTCGAGCGGCCGGGAAATATCCTCGCAAACGAGGTCAACGCCGGCGATGTCGAGTCCGACGATGCGTGCGGCGAGGGAGACCGTGGCCGCGGTGTCCGGATGCACGAGGTCGGTGACATCGTCGGTGTGGTTGCCGCTGCGCACGATGAGGACTTCACGTCCGGCCGCCGGGATCGAATCCGGGGCGAACCCCTGGCGAGACACCTCGAGACGGGCGACCGGGTTGTCGGCGAGATCGATGATGTCGAGCGGAAACTCTTCGGCCGCACCCCGGCGGGGATCCGAATTGATCTGCTGGTCGATCAGTTCGTTGATCGTTGCCTTGCCGTCACCGACGACCTTGGCGATCTCGCCACGGGCGGCGGCGGCGAGCTTGCCGCCGACGACCAGCAGCCGGTGTTCGGAGCCGCGCACGTAACGTTCGACGATGACGCCGCTGCCTTCGACGACGGCCGCCGCATAGGCGGACTCGACTTCCGCACGCGCCATTAGATTGGTAAACACGCCGCGCGCGTGGTTGCCGTCGGATGGTTTGACGACCACCGGAACGCCGATGTCCTCGGCGGCTTCCCAGGCGTCCTCGGCACTCTCCACCAGACGTCCCTCGGGAACCGGCACGCCGCAGGATTGCAGCAGCGTCTTGGTCAGGTCCTTGTCGCGCGAGATGCCCTCGGCAATCGCGCTGGTGCGGTCGGTCTCGGCGGTCCAGATGCGTCGGCTGCGCGCGCCGTAGCCGAGTTGCACGAGATTGCCGGTGGCCAGCAGTCGGATCGCCGGAATGCGACGGTCCTTGGCGGTCGCCGCTTCGACGATGCAGCCCGTACTCGGTCCGAGCAGCTTGCGTTCGGCCATGTCGGCCAGGCGCTCGACGGTCGCGGCAACGTCGAACGGGGTGTCCTGAATGGCCGCCAGCAACAGGTCGCGGCCGGCGTGCAGGCAGGAGCGGGTGACATCGTCGTGCCACGCGCGAACGACCACCTTGTAGACGCCGCGTGTCGACGTCTCCCTTGCCTTGCCGAAGCCTCCAGGCATGCCGGCCAGATTCTGCAGTTCGAGGGTCACGTGTTCGAGGATGTGCGCCGGCCAAGTGCCTTCCTGGACGCGTCGCAAAAACCCGCCCGGTTCGCCGTAGCTGCAGCGATGGTCAGCCAGGGACGGCAGCAGGGCGGTCAGACGCTCATAGAACCCGGGGATGGTGTTCGACGGAAAATCTTCGAGTTCGCCGATATCGACGATCGCCTCGATGACCGGACGGTAGGTCCAGATGTTCGGGCCGCGCAGGTAGCGGATCTCGAGAAACTTGATGTCTTTTGTCTTCATGTCGTCAGTCCAGGCACGGGAAGGTGGCGCGCATTGGCGAGAAATGGGCGGCCGGTCGTCGGGGCCGTGGCCGGGATCTTCGTGGGCATAACGTCCGGTCCGGCAATCGGCTGACCGGCAGGCGATGCCGGTGGCGGACCTGGCCTCACAGGAAACGGTCGAGAAACCGCCGACTCTGCTGGTCGAGTGCATGGCGGTCACGGATCAGGTAGTGAATGCCATGGCTGTCGGCGATCAGCAGTGCCGGCGCCGTCAGGCGGCGGATGTCTTCTTCCCCCTTGAGGATCAGATGCGCGCTGCCACGATCGGTTTGCACCTCCCAGGTACTCGGCGTGGCGAAACTCGAGACGCTGACGATGCGCCTGATCTCGGGCATGAACTCGCGGCGGGCAAGCTCGGTTTCCACCAGGATGCGAAAGTCGTCGGGCAAGTCGCTCAACTGGTCGATCCAGGCGAGTTCCCGGCCGTGCGGATCGACCAGGGCGATACCGTGCTCGGGGGCGGTGATCGGAAAGGCGCGGACCGGCACGACGCCCTCGTGCACTTCGCCGTCGGTGCCGGTGCACTCCAGCCGCCCGAAAGCGTTGCGGCACAATCGATAGGGGGGTGGGTCCATCATTCGCGGTCTCCCTCGTCCTTGGGGTCGACGCGAAGGGTGTGCAACTGGTCTTCGGTGTCGACGTTGCGTGCCTGGGCCTGGTAGAGGCGGTAGTAGTGGCCCTCGCGAGCCATCAATTCATCGTGGCTGCCGGCTTCGACGATGCGGCCACGGTCGAGAACGACCAAGCGGTTGGCATCCCGCAGGGTGGACAGGCGGTGCGCGATGGCAATCGTCGTGCGGCCGCGCACCAGGTTGTCGAGCGCCTTCTGGATCTCCTTCTCGGTCGTCGTGTCGACCGACGAGGTGGCCTCGTCGAGGATGAGGATCGGCGGGTCGATAAGCAGGGCCCGCGCGATCGAGATGCGCTGGCGTTCACCGCCCGACAGCGCCTGGCCGCGTTCGCCGACAAGCGAGTCGTAGCCGTGCGGCAGACGCAGGATGAACTCGTGGGCGTGCGCGGCGCGCGCGGCGGCGATGATTTCGCACCGCGTCGCCGTGGGTCTGCCGTAGGCGATGTTCTCGGCAATGGTGCCGAAGAACAGGAAGGGCTCCTGCAGCACCAGGCCGATGTTTTTGCGGTACTCGGCGACCGGTATCGAACGGACGTCCACGCCGTCGATCAGGATCGCTCCTTCGGTGACGTCGTAGAAGCGCGAGATCAGGTTGACCAGGGTACTCTTGCCGGAGCCACTGTGGCCGACGAGGCCGACCATCTCGCCCGGCTCGATGACGATGCTGATGTCGCGGGTGACGCTGCGCGTCCCGTAGCGGAAGCCGACGCTGCGCAGTTCGATGCGGCCGGAGACGCTGGGCAGGTGCACCGGATTGATCGGCTCGGGAACGCTCGACACGTGGTCGAGGATGTCGAAGATTCGCTTGGCGCCGGCGGCTGCCTTCTGCGTCACCGAGACGATACGGCTCATCGAGTCGAGGCGCAGGTAGAAGCGGCTGATGTAGGCGAGGAAGGCGGTGAGCACGCCGACGGTGATCTGGTCCTTGGCGATCTGCCAGATGCCGAAAGCCCAGACGATGAGCAGGCCGAGTTCGGTAAGCAGGGTGACGGTCGGCGAAAACAGTGACCAGACCTTGTTGACCCGGTCATTGACGTCCAGATTGTGCGCATTGGCGGCGCGGAAGCGCGCCGCTTCGCGTTGCTCCTGGGCAAAGGCCTTGACCACCCGGATGCCGGGGATCGTGTCGGCGAGCACGTTGGTCACCTCCGCCCAGACTCGGTCTACTCTTTCGAAACCGGTGCGCAGCCGTTCGCGAACCACATGGATCAGCCAGGCGATGATCGGCAGCGGCAACAGGGTCACCGCGGCCAGCCAGGGGTCGATCGATACCAGGATGGCCGTCGTCATGACGATCATCAGCACGTCGGTGGCAAAGTCGAGCAGGTGCAGCGAAATGAAGATGTTGATGCGGTCGGTCTCCGAGCCGATGCGCGCCATCAGGTCGCCGGTACGCTTGCCGCCGAAGTATTCCTGCGACAGCTTCAGCAGATGCTCGTAGGTGGTCGTGCGCAGGTCGGCGCCAATGCGCTCGGACACCAGCGCAAGTATGTAGGTGCGGCCCCAGCCGAGCACCCAGGCCACCAGCGACGAGCCGAGCAGGCCCGACAGATAGAGCGCGACCAGCCCGGGGTCGATCGCCTTGCCGTTCTGGTAAGGGATCAGCACGTTGTCCATCAGCGGCATCGTCAGATAGGGGGCCACCAGGGTCGCTGCCGTGGTCAACAGAGACAGCAGGAAGCCGGCAAGCAGTTGCCCCCGGTAGGGGCGGGCAAAGCGTCCCAGGCGCAACAGGGTCCACGTCGACGGGGGTTCGTGGATCTCCTTGCTGCACACCGGGCACTCTTCCTGGCCGGCGAGCAGCGGTGTCTCACAGTTCGGGCACAGCGCGAGCGCGGATACGGCCGGGATTTCCCCGGTCAGTCGGAAGCTGAGCTGGCGGGCGAAGTGATCGACCAGACGCCCGGCGGCAACATCGCTGCCGAGGGTGTAGCGCCAATGCCCGAGCAGCGAACTGGCGTCACACAGTTCGAGGGTGCCGACACCGGCGTGATCGCGGCGCGCCAGCGTCAGGCCGCGCCGGTAGTTCCAGGCCTGCCACTGCGTGTCGTCGGCCGACATCGCCAGCAGCCGCTCGCTGGTGACAATGATCATCCCGGGAGCGAAGCGCAACGATGCATCGAGGTCGATCGCCAGCCAGGCGAGCAGTCTCTCGTCTTCGGCCAGTGCCATGCCGGCAGCCTGCAGGCGTGCCGACCAGTCGGCCGGCAGCGCCGGTGGCGACGGTCCACCAAGGGTCGCCGCTGGCAACGCGGATGAAAGATCGGGTCGAGTCATGGCTTGGCCGATTCTTGAACGGGTCTGCGGGGCACGCAAAGGCCGCAAGTATACTCGTCATGCCTGTCCACATGGCGTTGTCCGGGTCCCGGGCAACGCTTCAGGCGCATGGACCTCAGAGGGTAAGCCGATCGCTGGCCAGACAGTGGGCCTTCTGCAGGCCGGCGATGGTCGGCAACAGGTTCAGCCCGGTGGCCTGCCTGCACTGCGTGGCGCGGGCCAGCAAGTCGACGAAGGGAAGATCCACCGGATCGCCGGCGGTGGCGAAGGCGATCGTATTGCCGCCATCGCAGGAGGGAAAGAGCACTGCGCGGCCGTCGAAGGCGCGGCCGATACGCTCGGCGCTGGCCTGGAAACCACGCTCGCGGCCGAGCAGGTTGATCGCCAGTAGTCCCTCGTCGCTCAAGCGAGCGCGGCAGGCCTGGTAAAATGGCAGGGTGTCAAGGACCCCGGCGCGCGCGTTCCGGTCGAAGCCGTCAACCAGGATGTAGTCGTAGAGTGCGCCGCCCCGGAGCATGTATTCGGCGCCGTCGGCAATGACGATGCGCAGTCGCAATGGGTCGTCGGGCAACTTGAAATGCAGTCGGGCGACGAGTTCGACCTGCGGATCGATCTCGACCACGGTGATCTGCGTGGCCGGCAACTGGCGATGAATGAACTTGGCCAGCGACCCGGCGCCGAGACCGATGAGCAGGGCCGCGCGGGGCCAGGGCGGGTCGCGCAGCAGCAATCCGGCCATCATCTCGCGCGTGTAGATCAGTTCGAGCGCATACGGGCGTTGCACGCGCATCGCTCCCTGCACCCACGTGGAAGCGAAATGGAGATAGCGTACGCCAGCCTGCTCGCTGACTTCGATGGTGTTGCGTGCCATGGGACGGTCGGAGGTTCGTTTTCGCGGGAGCGTCCGGGAGCGACGGCGTCTGAACTATAATCGCGCCACGCCTCGCCTGGTTTGGCATGCGGAGGTGGCCGACAAGCTGCGGTATCCCGAAGTGGCCGGCCGGGCGTTTGGCGCGCGGGCCGTACTTGCTTCGCGTCCGCCAGGCGCTATGATACTTGCCGATACGAGGTCAAAGGGCAAAAATGGAACAGGCGGTTCTCTTCGCCGACATCACCGGTAGCACCAGGCTCTACGAAACGATCGGCGACAGCGCTGCGAAGCGGTTGGTGGACGCTTGTCTCGGTGTGCTTCGCGCCGTCACCGCCGAGTTCGGCGGGCGCGTCATCAAGACGATCGGCGATGAGTTGATGTGCGTCTTTCCGAGCCCGGACGCGGTGGCGCAGGCGGCATGCGAGATGCAGAGCCGGATTTCCGAGGATGACTCGGCGACACAGCATGGCCTGTCGATCCGCATCGGTTTCCACGCCGGCCCCCTCATCGAGGAGAGCGGGGATGTGTTCGGCGATGCCGTGAATACGGCGGCGCGGATTACCGACCTGGCCAAGGCCGGTCAGATCATCACCACCGAGGCGGCGGCGCACATGATGTCCCCCGAGCTACGCGATTCGACGCGCGGCATGGGCAGCTTTCCGGTGCGCGGCAAGACCGAGTCGATCGCCATCTGCGAGGTCATCTGGCAGGTCGACAACCTGACGGTGATCACCGGCAGTGTGCCCAACCTGAGCGCGGCGACGATGTTGCTGCAACTCGACTACGTCGATGGCGCGCTGACCTTCAGGCCCGGCGACGAGGCCGTCACGATCGGCCGCGGCTCCGCCTGCACCATCACCCTGCAGGTGCGATGCGCGTCGCGCACGCATGCGCGAATCGAGTTCCGGCGCGACAAGTTCGTGTTGACCGACAGCAGCACCAACGGGACCTACGTTCAGGCCGACGCCGACGGCGAGGTGGTCCTCAACCGGGAGGACTTCATTCTGCGTGGCAGTGGGCGTATCAGCTTGGGCCACAGCAGCACCGAGGGTGGCGCCGATCTGGCCTGGAGCGTCACTTGCGAGTGAAACGGCGGGCGCTGTTGCGATCGCGCCGGCCCGGGCAGGTACGGTAATCGGTCTCCCGGATCGCGCCTATCGCCGATCGCCCAGCAGGCTCAGCAGTCCTTCGGCGAGGCGTTGCACGCTCTGCGGCTCGGGCATGGGCAACTTGAGGTAGCGCTGCCCGGTGGCCGGGTCGGTTTGTATCCAGGGCGACTGACGCTCGCCCTGCGCGGCTGCGGCCAACTCGCCGAGCAGTTGCGCGCCGGCTGCCAGTAGCGGCGCCCACGGATCGGCGGCGACCGGCTTGGGCGTGCTCGCGGTGGCCGATTGATCCGGCGTCACGCTGCCGAGGTCGGCGGTGGGTTGGCCGGCAGCGGCGCCGGTTGGGGCCGCCGCCCTCGCCTCGACGAGTTCCTCGGCCTCGCCGCCGGGTTCTGCTTCCGGCATCGCGTCCAGCGGTTGAACACCCTGGTTGTCGTCTTCGCTGGCCGCCTCGGTTTCCATCGCGCCGGCAACCTGCTCGACCGTCTCCATGAATTTCGACAGGCGGGTGCCTTGCAGGACGATGTCGCTGTCGCCGCCATCGAGGACGCCGGCGAAGAGCGACTGCTTGAAGGCGAGCACGGACAGCATGCCCTCCTCGATGGTTCCCCTGGCGACAAAGTTGATCACCTGCACGCCGCGTGTCTGACCCAGACGATGAACGCGACCGATGCGCTGTTCGAGCACGGCGGGATTCCACGGCAGGTCCATGTTTACCACCACAGCCGCGGCGTGTTGCAGGTTGAGGCCGACGCCGCCGGCGTCGGTACTGAGAAATACCCGGCAGGCAGGATCGTTGTTGAAGCGGTCGACCAGCGCGCCGCGCTTGTCGCCCGGGACGCCGCCGTGGAAGAGAACATGCTGCCAGTCACGGCCGGCGAGGCGGCGGATGATGAGTTCGTGCGTGCGCAACCACTGGCTGAAGACGACGACCTTGGCTTGCGGATCGCTGAAAATGTCGTCGAGCAGAGCGATCAGTTCGTCGGCCTTGAAACCGTCGTCGGTCTGGTGGTCGAGCAGAAAGCTGCTGTTGCAGGACATGCGCATGTTCTGCAAGGCGCAGTGCAAACGCAGCTGGTCCTTCTCCGAGAGGAAACCGGTGTGCCGCCAGCGATGAACGATCCGCGCCACCTGGGCACGGTTTTCCTCGTGGTGGTCGGCTTGCAAAGGCGTCATCGGCATGAACAGGGTGTTGTCGACACGTTCGGGGAGTTGTTCGAGAACTTCCGCCTTGCGCCGGCGCAGCATGATCGGTGCCAGCGTTTCGCCGATCCGGTGCAGGTCGCGGTAGCCGATGACGCGACCACGCTCATCGCGCTGCTGGTGTTCGTCGAGCAGACGCCAGGTCGGCCCCAGGCGGTGCTGATCGACGAACTGGACGATCGAGATCAGCTCTTCGAGCCGGTTCTCGAGCGGCGTGCCGGTGAGCACCACCGCGTAGGGGCTGTCGATCTGCTTGAGCGCTCGCGCGGCGATCGTGTTCCAGTTCTTGATGCGCTGGGCTTCGTCGACGATCACCAGGTCCGGTGCCCAGGCTTCGATCAGGTCGAGGTCGCGGCTGACCGTTTCGTAGTTGGTGATCTTGCAGAAGTCGTCCTGGGCGTAGCGCGCCTGGCGAATGGCGCGCAGGCCGCCAATGACCGTCGCGCGGCGCTCGGTGAAGCGCGCGATCTCGCGCTCCCACTGGTGCTTGAGCGAGGTCGGGCAGACGATCAGCACGCGTGCGGCGGCGAAATGACGGGCAAAAATCTCCATCGCGGCGAGCGCCTGGACGGTCTTGCCGAGGCCCATCTCGTCGCCGATCAGGGCACGCCCGGCGCGCGCGGCGAACAGTGCGCCGGCACGCTGGTAGGGATAGAGCGCGACTTTCAGCAGTGTCGCCAGCCCAGGACTGTCGGCGCCCTGTGGGTAGGCGTCGGCGAGGGCTTGTCGGCGTATCTCGGCGTCGCGGACTTCGGCAACGTAGGCGAGCGCGTCCTCATCGCAGCGTAACTCGTGGCCCGTTGCGCGCACCTGGTCGACGAGGGCCGGCAGATCGGCGAAGTGTTGCGGCGAGAGCTGCCAGCCGTGGGCGTGATCGAACAACTGCCGCACCATCGGCTGCAGGGCGATGGGGAATTCGCTGCCGAGACGCAGGCGAACCCGTCGCTGCCCGGCATAGTCCAGGAAGAGTTCGCTGAACGATCCCTGGAAGCCGGCGGCGAGGGCCTTGCTGCCGCCCGCCTGGGCCGTCAACTGGGCGAGGGCGAACTCGACGTGCTTGCAGGTGCCCAGGTCGTTGGTCGCGAAGTCCGGACACGAGCAGTGGTTGTCACCGGGAAGCCGGCCGCGAATCACCACGCGGTAGCGTCGGCGGCTGGCCGGGTTGAACACCGCGAACTCGGAGAACACCGGGTCGTCGCCGAGGTTCTCGAGGGCAAACGGCTGCTCGCGGCCGAACTGTCGGCGCAACGCCCGCTGCCACTCGTCGACCGGCAGGTCGGCGGGTTTGCGCTGGCGAGAGAGGCGAGGTTCGGCAGCGCCTCGGGCGGCCGCCTTGCGGCCTCGGGTACTGGCTTTTCCGGGTGTCGTGGGCATGGTGTCGGTAAGCGTGCGGGCTGGTCGGAGGGTTCTGCGGGAGACCGCGCTGGTGGCTGGCGGATTCGCTATTGTAGCGGAGGCGGGCGAGTGCCGACCGGCTCAGCGTTTCAGCCGGGCAAAGGCACTGGCCATGGCGCCTGTCGGCGCAGGCTGGCTGTGCTGGTGCTGCCGGGCCCTGGCCGAGGCCGGTGCGGCAGCAGCCGTCGAAGCCGTCGGCACCTCGTCGGCGAGTCGCATGCTCAGCGCAATGCGCTGGCGCGCCAGGTCGACCTCGAGCACCTTGACTTTGACTACGTCGCCGGCCTTGACGACGGCGCGCGGATCCTTGACGAAGCGGTCGGCGATGGCCGAGATATGCACCAGACCGTCCTGATGCACGCCGATGTCGACAAAGGCACCGAAGTTGGCGACGTTGGTGACGACGCCTTCGAGGATCATTCCCGGCTGCAGATCCTTGACCTGCTCGACGCCTTCCCGGAACGTCGCCGCCCGAAACTCCGGGCGCGGGTCGCGGCCGGGTTTCTCGAGTTCCCGGAGGATGTCGCGGACGGTGGGCAGGCCAAACTTGTCGTCGATGAATCTTTCCGGTTCCAGCGTTCTGAGCATGCGCGAGTCGCCGATGATGTCGCGGATGCTCTTCCTGAGGTCGGCGAGAATACGTTCGACGAGCGGATAGGCTTCCGGGTGTACCGCCGAGCCGTCGAGCGGGTTGTCACTTTCGTTGACGCGCAGGAAGCCGGCGGCCAGTTCGAAGGTCTTCTCGCCGAGGCGAGGCACCGCCCTGAGTGCCTGCCGGTTGGCGAAGGCGCCATGCGTGTCGCGGTGGGCAACGATGTTTGCCGCCAGCGTCGGGCTGAGTCCCGAGACTCGGGTCAGCAGCGGCGCCGAGGCGGTATTGACGTCGACACCGACGGCGTTCACGCAGTCCTCGACCACAGCGTTGAGCGCTCTCGCCAGCCGGGTCTGGCTGACGTCGTGTTGGTACTGGCCGACACCGATCGACTTGGGATCGATCTTCACCAGTTCGGCCAGCGGATCCTGCAAGCGGCGGGCAATCGAAACGGCGCCGCGCAGGCTGACGTCGATGTCCGGGAATTCACGCGAGGCGTACTCCGATGCGGAATAGACCGAAGCGCCGGCCTCGGAAACCACCATCTTGCGCAAGTGCAGTGCCGGCTGCTGGCGGATCAGGTCGGCGACGAGGCGGTCGGTTTCGCGCGAGGCCGTGCCGTTGCCTATGCTGATCAGGTCGACCCGATGTCTAGCCGCCAGCCCGGCCAGCGTGTGCAGCGAACCGTCCCAGTCACGGCGAGGTTCATGCGGGTAGATTGTGGCGGTGTCGAGCAGCTTGCCCGTAGCATCGACGACGGCGACCTTGACGCCCGTGCGCAGTCCGGGATCGAGACCCATGGTCGCGTGTTTGCCGGCGGGTGCGGCAAGCAGGAGGTCCTTGAGATTGGCACCGAAGACGCGGATCGCTTCGGCCTCGGCGCGCTCGCGCAGCGCGTTCATCAGTTCCAGTTCGAGATGCAAGGAGATCTTGATTCGCCAGGCCCAGCGTACCGTGTCGGCGAGCCAGCGGTCGGCCGGCCGGCCCCGGTCCACGATGCCGTAGCGCCGCGCCAGGCGCGCTTCGCAGGGGTTGGGGCCGCCACTGGCCTTGTCGTCGACATCGCTGTCGAGTAGCAGAGCCAGTTGCAGCATGTCTTCGTTGCGTCCGCGCAGGAGCGCCAGGGCGCGATGGGAGGGGATGGCGGCGATCGCTTCCGAGTAGGCAAAATAGTCCCGGAACTTGGCCGCTTCGCTTTCCTTGCCGACGACGACCGTCGACTTCACGACCCCGTGCGCTTCGAGGTAAGCACGTAGCTCGCCGAGCAGTTCGGCGTCTTCGGCGAACTGCTCCATCAGGATCTGGCGGGCCCCGTCGAGGACGCTGCGCGCATCGGCAAAACCGGCTTCGCCATTCAGGTAGCGCTCCGCTTCTTCTTCGGGCGACAAGCCCGGGTCGGCAAGCAAGGCTTCGGCGAGCGGCGCAAGACCGGCCTCGCGAGCGACTTGCGCCTTGCTGCGTCGCCTGGGCTTGTACGGCAGGTAGAGATCTTCAAGGCGCTGCTTGGTTTCAGCGGCCTTGATCTCGGCGGCCAGTTCCGGGCTGAGCTGTCCCTGTTCGTCGATCGAGTGGAGAATGGCTGTCCGACGTTCTTCCATCTCCCGCAGGTAGGTCAGGCGTTCGTCGAGCAGGCGCAGCTGGATGTCGTCGAGACCGCCGGTGACTTCCTTTCGGTAGCGGGCAATGAAGGGCACCGTGGCGCCTTCGTCGAGTAGCGCGGCGGTGGCCAGAACCTGGGGTGGACGGCAGCCGATTTCCTCGGCAATTCTCCGGGCGATTCTCTCGCTCGTTCGTTCTTCGATCGGTAGCAGCATTGGTGGCAGCATCGGTGGCGACAGTTGAAAGTGGACAGGCGCAAGAAAAGAGAGCGCGCACTATGCGGAATCGGCCGACAAAACTCAAGGACGCGGAGGCCTCAAGGCAGGCATGAGCAGGGCTGTAGTCTGACAAAGCCAAGCCCGTTTGTTAGAATCGCGTCTTTCGGCCAATGCTCGGCCACTGGGAGTTCGCCCGTGCACATCGTTTGCCTCGACCTCGAAGGCGTACTGGTCCCCGAAATCTGGATCGAGTTCGCTACCCGGACCGGAATTCCCGAGTTACGGCTGACCACCCGAGACGAACCCGACTACGACAAGCTGATGAAGTATCGGCTGCGTCTGCTGGCCGAGCACCGGCTTGGCCTCGCCGACATCCAGAGAGTCATTGCTGAAATGGGCCCGCTCGAAGGTGCCCGATCCTTCGTCGATGGACTGCGTGAGAACTACCAGCTGATCATTCTCTCGGATACGTTCTACGAGTTCGCCCACCCGCTGATGCGGCAACTTGGCTGGCCAACGCTCTTCTGCCACAGCCTGGAAGCCGATGCCAGCGGCCGGTTGGTCAACTACCGGCTGCGCATGCCTGACCAGAAACGTGAGGCCGTAAGGCGCCTTAAGGATCTCAGGTTCACGGTCGTCGCAGCGGGCGATTCCTACAATGACACGGCAATGCTCGGCGAAGCGCACGCCGGCATCCTCTTCCACCCACCCGAGAACGTGATCCGCGAGTTCCCGCAGTTCCCGGTGACGCGTTCCTACAGCGAACTGCGTAGCGAGATCGACAAAGCTTTCGTGGCTCGCGCGCCAGCCTAGACAAACCACTCGATGCACTCAAAACGTTTCTACACCTTGTCGGGATCCTGCCCGGATCAGGTCGGCATCATCGCACGCGTCTCGGGTTTCATTGCCCAGCATCAGGGCTGGATCCTCGAGTCGAGCTACCACGCAGACGACGGCGGCGGCAATGACGGCCGCTACTTCATGCGCATGGAAGTCAGAGCTGACTCGCTGCCTTTTCACCTCGCCGAATTCCGCGAACGCTTCCGGCCACTCGCCGAGTCCTTGTCGATGGATTGGCGAATTACCGATTCGGCAGTCAAACGGCGCGTCGTGGTCATGGTCAGCAAGCAGGAGCACTGCCTCTACGACCTGCTCTCACGCTGGCAGTCAAAGGAACTGGACATCGAGATCCCGTGCGTGATATCGAATCACGACGCCTTCAAGGCCCTGGTCGAATGGCACGGCATACCCTTCCACCACGTGCCGGTCAACCCGGACAACCGGCAAGCCGCCTACGACGAAATCCGCCGCATCTACGAAGAAGTCAAGGGTGACACGATGGTCCTCGCGCGCTACATGCAGATTCTGCCCCCCGACCTCTGCGACTGCTACCCGGGGCAGATGATCAACATTCACCACTCCTTCCTGCCCAGCTTCGTCGGTGCCCGCCCCTACCATCAGGCCCACCAGCGCGGCGTCAAGCTGATCGGGGCGACTTGCCACTACGTCACCAAGGACCTGGACCAGGGGCCGATCATCGAGCAGGACGTCATTCGCATCGATCATTCCGACACGATCGACGACATGGTCCGCTACGGAAAGGACATCGAGAAAGCTGTCCTGGCGCGCGGGCTGCGCTACCACCTCGAAGACCGTGTTCTGGTGCATGCCAACAAGACCGTGATCTTCCGCTGAGGCACGCCGACGCGGATGCAGAGCCGATCGCTGCGTACTGCCCAACCGTTGCCGCCGGACAATTGACTGGAGTTCCCCTGCATGATCACCCTTAACAGCGTCACCCTGCGGCGCGGCGCCAGAGTGTTGCTGGATGGCGCGTCGGTGACGGTCAACCCGGGTGAGAAAGTCGGTCTGGTCGGTCGCAACGGTGCCGGCAAATCCAGCTTGTTCGCGCTGCTCGATGGCAGTCTGCACGAGGACGCGGGAGAATTCTTCCGGCCCGCTCTTTGGCGCCTCGCACAGGTCGCGCAGGAGATGCCGTCCAGCGAATGCAGCGCGACCGAGTTCGTGATCGCAGGCGATACCGCCCTGCTGGCCGCCCAGGACGAACTGCGCCTGGCCGAAGCCAAGGGCGATGGCGAAGCCCTGGCACACGCCTACATGCTCTTGCATGACGCCGGGGCGCACGACGCCCAGGCGCGCGCGCAAGCGCTCATCCTCGGCCTGGGTTTCAAGGCCACCGACCTCGACAATCCGGTCGACAGTTTCTCTGGCGGCTGGCGGATGCGGCTGCAGCTCGCGCGTGCGCTGATGTGTCCGTCCGACCTGTTGCTCCTCGACGAACCGACCAACCACCTCGATCTCGACGCTCTCGTCTGGCTCGAGGCCTGGCTCAAGCGCTATGAAGGCACGATGCTGGTCATCAGTCACGACCGGGAGTTTCTCGATGCCGTCAGCACGGTGACGCTGCAACTCGAGAATGGCAAGCTGACACGCTACGGCGGCAACTACAGCGCTTTCGAAGAGCTGCGCGCCCAACAACTCGAACTGCAGCAGAACGCCTACCTCAAGCAGCAGGACCGGATTGCCCATCTGCAGAGCTTCATCTCCCGCTTCAAGGCCAAGGCAACCAAGGCCAAACAGGCCCAGAGCCGAGTCAAGGCACTCGACAGAATACAGCGACTGGCGCCGATACTGACCAGCGCCGAGTTCAACTTCGAGTTCAAGGCGCCGGCCAGCCTGCCCAACCCGATGCTGGTCATGGAGGATGCCTGCTTCGGCTACCCGCCGGCGAGCGATTCACCCGCCGGCACACCGGCAACAGTGATCGTCCGGCAGGTGAAACGATCGGTGATGGCTGGCCAGCGCATCGGCATCCTGGGCGCCAACGGCCAAGGCAAGTCAACGCTGGTCAAGACCATAGCCCGCGTCCTGGCGTGCACCGGCGGCAGCATCCGTGAAGGGAAAGGACTCAACATCGGCTACTTTGCCCAGCAGGAGCTCGACGTCCTGCGCCCCGGCGACACCCCTCTCGAACACCTGTTGCGACTGGCCAGAGAGAGTGGGGCGACCGGGCAGGGCGACCGCGAACAGGATCTGCGCACCTTCCTGGGCTCGTTCAACTTCAGCGGCGACATGGTCAAGCAGACGGTGGGGACGATGAGCGGCGGCGAGAAGGCGCGTCTCGTACTGTCCATGATCGTCTGGCAACGCCCCAACCTGCTGCTGCTCGACGAGCCGACCAACCACCTGGATCTGGCGACGCGCGAGGCGCTGTCGCTGGCGCTCAACGAATTCGAGGGGACCGTCATCGTGGTCAGTCATGATCGCTCGCTGCTGCGGTCGGTGTGTGACGAGTTCTGGCTGGTCACGCGCGGGGGAGTGCAGGATTTCGCCGGCGATCTCGATGACTACCAGCGTTATCTGCTTGACGAAGCCAGACGCAACCGTGAGAGCCTGCGGGAGTCGGCAAGGAATGCGAAAAAACCAGCCAGCCGCGACGCGGCCCCCGTCAGCGCGGGAAAGAAGACATCGGGGAACCTCAAGGCACTCGCGCGCGACCAACAACGGATAGAGCAGAGCCTCCTCGTGCTGCAGGCCGAGCAGCGTTCTCTCGAAGCCCGCCTGGCCATCTCATTATCGCCACAGGATCTGGCGGTGATTGGCCGGCGCCTCAAGGAACTTGCTGACGAAATGACGACATTGGAAAACCAGTGGCTCACGCTTTCCGATCAGATCGACATGGCAACGCGCCCGATCCCTTCATGAGCGGCTGGCGTGACCCTTACTGAAACGCATGGAGCAGGTTAGATGAAATTTGAGCTGGCGGAGTGGTCATCGAAGATCGAAGTGGGTTTGCCGGAGATCGATGCGCAACATCGGCAGTTGTTCGAGCTTGCCGCCACCTTCGCGGGCGACGGCGAACAGATCCGGGTGCTGAAGTCCCTGGCGATGCTCACCGAGTACGTCAAGGTGCATCTTCGCGAGGAAGAGGAAATGATGGCCGCGTGCCGCTACCCCGGCCTGGAGGCACATAAGCGCCTGCACGCCGAGTTCCGTCGAATGCTCTTCGACCTGCTCGAGAACGCCAAGCAGATGACGCTCGACGAGATTGCCGAGGCGGTCAAGTTTCTGATCAACGGCTGGTTTTACAATCATATCCTGATCGCCGACTTCGCCTATGTGCCGAGTGTCAGGGCAGCTTCTGACCTGCCGCGGCAACCGGACTGAGCCGGAACAGTCCCTGCCTGCCCACTGATCGGGGATACGATCCCGCCTGGGCGAGCGGGTCTCGCCACCAGCCCCCTGATGACGGCCGGGAGCCAATGGCGGCCGGCCTTGCGGCGTGACATTAGTCACCGCGGCGTGATGCCGACGGCGATAGCATTTGCGTGACCGGGTCCCTCGTCAGACCTGCTGTCTGACTGCCGATTCGACTGACGGGAGTTCAGCCAAGCGCCGCGTGCTCACCCTCCCCCGCACGCCTTCCACCGACCCGCTCCGGGCGAAAGCCAATGAAGTTGCTTCAATTTCTTTCACTGCGGCAGATGCTGACCGTGCCGTACGTGGTCCTGGTTCTGTTCTTGGCCGCAGCCATCGGCGGACTGTCCTATTCGGCAGGCCGCGTGGCTGTCGATACGCTGTCGAACCAGTTGCTCTCGGAGATGGTATACCGTATCGCTCAGGCGGCCGAGCGGCATGTGTTCGGGGCCAGCGCCGTTCTCGAAACTGCCTTTCCCAGTGGCGTGGCCGCGCCTGAGCACATCGGGGCCGACCTGGACAATCTGCGTACGCGCTTCTGGCTGGCCACCTCGGTGCATCGGGATCCGAATCACTATGCCTACTATGGCGATCGGAACGGCGAGTTCTTCGGCCTCTGGCGACATTCGGAGACGGAAGCCGAACTGCGCCTGCGGACCAGCGGCAAGGGCCCGCGAAGGATCTATCGCTTTAGCGGAATCGCTGGCGAGTTGCGCGAGCCGGTAAGCGAAACCCGCGTCTTCGAACCACGTGAGCGGCCTTGGTTCAAGTCCGGACAGAGTTCAGCCCTGCACACCTGGACCTCGGTCTATATTGATTTCAAGACCGAGGAGCTCGTCGCCACGCGTGCGCGCCGGGTCAACAACGCGCTGGGTGAGTTCCAGGGCGTCGTGGCTACCGATCTGTCGCTGCAACAGGTCAACCAGTTCCTGCGCTCGCTGAAACTGACCGCCAACGGCATCGCCTACGTGGTCGAACCGGACGGCAACCTGATCGGCACGTCGCGCGGCCCGCACTTGCGCAAGGACGCCGCCGGCGGCAACGCCCGACTCAACGCGGAGGCCAGTGCGGATCCGCTGGTGGTAGACAGCTACCGCGAGATCCGCAAGCTGCTGCCTGATTCCGCGGCTGCCACCCATCCCCGTACGGCCGTTTTCGCCACCGCCGACGACCAACCGGTGGAAGCGGCCTACGCCCGCCTTCAGGATGCCGCCGGACTGGACTGGACGATCGTCATCGCTGTCCCGCGCAGCGACTTCCTTGGCGGTGTCACGCAGAGCTACCAGCGCAACGTCGGACTCGCCCTGCTGGCATCGTTGATGACCGTGGTGATCGGCCTGATGGTCCTGTCGGTGGTCGCCGGCGACCTCAAACGGCTGGCGACCGCCGCGCGCAACGTCGGCGACGGCGACTTCAACGCGACACTGGACGTCACTCGGCGTGACGAAATCGGTGATCTCGCCAAGAGCTTCCGGGCGATGCAAAGCAAACTGCTGAGCGACCGACTGACCGGTCTGGCCAACCGCGAGGCCTTCCTGCGCCGGGTCGACGACCGCCTCGTCCAGCAGCACGCCGTCGCCGACCCCCGCCCTTTCGCCATCCTCTTCATCGACCTCAACGATTTCAAGCATATCAACGACAGTTTCGGCCACGATGTCGGCGACAAGGTGCTGCAGGAAACAGCGCAGCGCATGCTCGGCGGCTTGCGCAGTCGAGACATGGTGGCGCGTTACGCCGGCGACGAGTTTGTCGTCATGCTGGATGCCGTGCACAATCGCCAGGACGCCGAGAGCGCGCGCAGCAAACTCGAGCACCTGCTGGAGACACCGCTGCTGTCGCTGGCACCGACGGCGACGGGGGCAAGAGCCGGCGCCGCGGTCGGCCTGGCGATCTACCCGGACGATGGGCAAGACGTGGAATCCCTGCTTCAGTGCTCGGACGCCGACATGTACCGACGCAAACAGGCCAGGCAGACGGCCCGCAGGAAGGCGTCCGGCTCCCTCGGCTGAACGCACGTCGGCGGGCCGGCCACGGCGCGCAACCGTCGCCCCGCTGGCAGCATCAGGCGTCACCCCGGCGATTGTCGACAGGCCAGCGGACCAGCAGTCCCTACGCCGGCATGAACCAGCGCTGCCGCCCGTCACCGATTTCGCGCAGAGGATAGCCGTAAAGACGGCTCAGCGAATCGCTGGTAATGACCTCGTCAGAAGCGCCCTGCTGCGTCGTCCCGTCGCCGAAAAGCAGCAAGGCGCGCGAACAGAACCTGGCCGCCAGGCCGGGCTCGTGCAGGACCATCACGCAGGCTGTCTGCCCGTCGCGGGTCAGCTCGGCCAGCAGTTCGAGAGTCGCAATCTGGTGATTGAGATCGAGGTGCGCCAGGGGTTCGTCGAGCAGGTAGAGGCGCGGCGCCTGGGTCAGCAAGCTGGCGATCGACAGCCGCTGCCGCTCGCCGCCGGACAGCGTGTGCACGTCGCGCTGCGCGAGATCGCCGAGACCGACGGCGGCTAGCGCCTGCCGGGCGATGCGCGCGTCGGTCGCGGACTCCCATTCCCAACGTGCGAGGTGCGGGTGACGCCCGACCAGCGCCGTTTCGAGTACCGTCGACGAGAAAGCCTCGCTTCGGCTTTGCGGCAACCAACCGCGCATGCGCGCGCTCGCCCGAGCGCCGAGCCTCGCGTAGGTCTCGCCAGCGAGCAGCACCTCACCGGCTTGCGGCTCGCGCAAGCCCGCCAGCACCGACAGCAGGGTCGACTTTCCAGCGCCGTTGCGGCCGAGAATGGCCAAGCACTCGCCGGCCCTTACGGTGAGAGCGAGGTCGCGGCAAAAGGTGTGTTCGGCAATACCGACGCGTAGACCATGGGTTGTCAGCAGGGGCGCGGGGCGAGTCATCTCAGTGCCGGCCGGGTGTCGCACGGGAAAGCAGGAAGAGAAAAGCCGGCACGCCAATCAGCGCCGTGAGCACGCCAACCGGCAGTTGTTGCGGAGCAAGCATCGTCCGCGCCAGGGTGTCGGCGATCACCAGCAGGCTGCCGCCGGCGAGCACCGAGGCAGGAAGCAGCAAGCGCTGATCGTTGCCGATGGTCAGGCGAACGAGGTGCGGTACGATCAGGCCAATGAAGCCGATCGCGCCCGCCTGCGTCACCGCCGCGGCGGTCGCCAGCGAAGCGACAAGGTATACGCCGCGGCGCAAGGGGCGAACGGCGACGCCGAGCGCCTGAGCGACGTCGGCGCCGCGCGCCAGAAGATTCAGTTCGCGCGCAAAAGGCAGCGCGATCAGCAGGATCGCGGCGAGCACGATCAGGGTCAGTGCCGGGTCGCTGGTTTGCGACAGATCACCCATCAACCAGAAGAGCATGCCGCGCAGGCGATCGTCGGGAGCGACAGCCAGCATCAGCGTGACGACGGCACCGCAGCCGGCGGCGACGATGACGCCGGTCAGCAACAAGCGCGACTGCGTCCAGCCGCCGTCGCCATGCGCCAGGCCAAACACCAGGAACATGGCGCCGAGCGCGCCGCCAAGAGCCAGGCCGTTGACGCCCACCACCCCGAATCCCAGAATGATCGCCAGCAGGGCGCCGATGCCGGCGCCGCCCGAAATACCCAGGACGTAAGGGTCGGCCAATGGGTTACGCAACAGGACCTGGAGGAGCGCGCCGGCAAGCGCCAGCAAGCCACCGCAGGCGAACCCGGTCAGGGCTCGCGGCAGACGCAGATTGCGCACCACATCGGCAGCAATGCTGCCGCCGGGATCGACAAGCGTCGACAGGACCTCTGCCGGGCTGATCGGAATGCTGCCCACCATCAATGCCAGGATGATGCTCAACTGCGACAGCCCGGTGAGGGCAGCGAGAATCAGCACGGCACGGCGACGGGTGGGCATGCCGTATCCTACTTCGGCGCGTAGCGAATACCGACAAAAACGTTCGCTCCCGCTGCCGCGTAGTTGTCGGCCGTCTCGTAATACTTGTCGAAGATGTTGTTGGCGCGCGCAAAGAATGTCCAGTCACGCTGCAGACGATAGTCCGCATAGAGGTTGATCAGACCGTAGCCCCCGAGGCGGTCGCGGTTGGCCGGGTCGTCGTAGCGATTGCCCACGAGTTGCCACTCGCCACGCAATTCCCAGTTACCGAACGTTCGCGTGAGGTAGCTGCTCATCTGCTGCTCGGCGCGACGCGCCAGGCGATTGCCGTTGTTTGGCCCATTCTCCTCGTTGCGCGGATCCAGAAAGTCGATGGCGACCCCCAACCCCCAGCCCGACAAACGCCCATCGTAGGTGAGCGTCGCGCCCCGCAACAAGGCCTTACTGACATTCACCGGCGCAAAAGTCGGTGGCCGGAATTCGATCAGGTCGGTGAGATCATTGTTGTAGAAGACGGCCCCAAAGCGATGGCTGGCGTGTTCCCAGTTGACGCCCACCTCGGCGTTCTTCGCTCTCTCCGGCTTCAGATCCGGGTTACCACCCGCGAAAAGGAAACTGGCGGGGAAGTACAGTTCGTTGAATGTCGGGGCGCGGAACGCCGTTCCGTAGGAGACGTGCGCACGCCACTCCGGCGTAAACTGGTAACCGTACGACGCAGAACCGGTGGTTTCACCACCGAACTGTGAGTTGTCGTCACGTCGCAGGTTGAACTGCAGGCGGTGCTGGTCGATGCGGCCGTTCCAGCCAGCCAGCAAGGAACGAATGGTCCGCTCGCTGACCGCATAGTCGGTCGTACCGGACACCTTCTGTTGGGTGTACTCGGCCGCCAGCAGCGCTTCGCCGACCGGCAACTTGATGTCATTCTGCCAGGACGCCTGATCCATGTCGGTGCGGAAGGAGGCACTTCTGACAGCGCCGGCATAGTCCCTGGCATCGTCCGTGCTGCGCCCGACACGCAGCGTGCTGGTCCACGTCGCATTCACGCGGTTGCGCGAACAAAGCGAGTAGGAACTGACGGTCTGGTCGCTGTTGTAGTTCGGCGCCGCACCGAGAGGGCCAAAGTCATTCGCGTCGTACTGGTTGGTACCCTGGCTGGCCAGCAGGTTCGCACCGATTTCCTGGTCCTTGGCCGGGCGAACGGCGAAGCTGGCACTCAAGTTCCTGTTGTAATAGCCATCGCGATCGGGGTTGTAATTGCTGTCCTGCTTGTTGTGAACCGTGCTGAAACCGCGTGTGTCGATGTAGCCGGCCTGCACGCTGTAGGAAACGAGATCCGTACCGCCCGACACGCCGACCGTGCTGTCGCTCGTCTGGTAGGAGCCATAGCCGGTGCTGGCGTTCACACGCGGCGGCCCCTCGCCGCGCCGGGTGAAGATCTGGATCACGCCGCCGATGGCATCGGCACCGTAGAGCGACGACGCCGGGCCGCGCAGGATTTCGATGCGCTCGATCTGGTCGAGCGGGATGCGCGAGAGCGCTGGGCTGCCGGTGGTCGCCGAGCCGACTCGTTGACCATCGATCAGCAGGATCGACTGATTGTTCGCCGCCCCACGAATGAAGACGCCGCTATTGCTCCCCGCACCGCCGTTCGCGATGTATTGAATTCCCGGTTGCCTTGCCAGCAGTTGTGCGAGCGAGGTTTCGCCGGCCTGCTCGATCTCCTCGCGCGTGATGACCGACACGTCACTCATCAACTCGTTGCTGCGTGTTGGCTGGCGAGTCGCGGTGACGACAATGGGATCAAGGGGCAGGTCAGCGGAGCTTGCCGCGGTCGACAAGAATACGGCGACAAGAGTGAGCAGTTTCGCGGCAGAATGTGCGCGCGCCTGGCTTGGATGCATGATGGGTTTCTCCCTGTTGCCGACGAGCGTCCCCGCAGGTCGGCGAGCAAAAATACGGAACTGCACAGGGATACCATCAACAGGCGCGAGCGCGCCGAGCGTTGCGTGTCCGCATCCCCGCGGCACCTCCGTCCATGTGTGCGAAGGCCGGTATCCGGGCTTGCAAGTCTTGACATGTCGCCTTCCCAGGCTTTCGCCCAGTGGCCTATCGACACGCCCACACTCGCTTACCGTTGCGGGGACAGCACAGGCATGATGTTGCATGAACACGCACCTGTTTCCCGTTTAACCGCTGCAGCAAAGCTGCATTGCGGCACCTTGCACGATCTCTCCCGCGACCCGAGGTCCGCGGAAGCGCGGAGTATAACCTCGCTTCGGACCAGACGCCTACGTGATTACGAGACAAAGCGCCGGTGCCGGCACAAACCACCTTGAGAACCGCCTCTTACGCCTTGACCGAACAAGCTTTTTGACTCTATAGTCTGGCCCATGCTTGATGAACTCAATGCGCTCGAGAGCCGGATCACCGAGGTCGTGTCACTTTGCCAGACGTTGCGCGCGGAGAATGACGGACTCCGCGAACGTCTCGCTGCCGCCGAAACCGACAAGAACCGCCTCACCGAGCGCATGGGAGCCGCTTTCGCCCGGCTGGAAGCGCTTGCCCTGCAACTGCCAGAGGCCAAGGCCTGAAGAATCCGCATCTGATGCCCAACGAAGCCAGCTTTCTCGACATCACCCTGCTCGGCAAGGAATACCGTGTTGCCTGCCCACCCGAGGAGCGCGCGGCCTTGCTCAACGCCGCCGCCTACGTCGATGGCAAGATGCGCGACATCGCCGAGAAGACCAGAAGCAATCTATCCGAGCGGATCGCCGTCATGGCCGCCCTGAATATTGCCCACGAGCACCTTCACCGGAATCAGGAAAGCCCCGAGCAGCATCAGAAAATTGAATCTGAAATAGGGCTGGACATCGACGACGTTCGGCGTAGAATTTCTTTCATGGAGGCGGAACTTGTGGCGGTGCTGAAGCCGCAGCAAACCGGGGAGTGACTGGAACGTAAAGTTCCTCCCAGCCTTCGAGAGAGTTCCCTGCGGTGTTTGTTAAGGTCATAGATTCCTTGGACCAATGCTTATTGGCATCGGTCGCCGACCATCGAAACTGCTGTTGTGTGTGCCCCACATGTCGGGCATACCTGATGCGGGAGGAAAGTGACCCAACTGAATCCAGGTTCAGGATGCCGGCCTGACGGCACTCGCGGGGACAAGGAAAAGGGAAGACGCGGAACTTCGGTTCCGCGTTTTTTTTTCGCTATCGTCGGCGTGCCCAGTCATCTGGCCCGCGGCTTCCTGCAGGGAATGCCCGCAGGCTTCCCGGCACCAATCACTGCGCTGACGGCGACCGCTCGCTGCGTGAGCGTCCCCTTCCGGCAGCCCTGACCGGGCCGGTGCATGGCCCCTGCGCCCGCCCGCCGCCAACCGCGGATCGTCGCCCGGCGAATCCCGCTCTCATATTTTTTCCGCTTGATTTGTATCAAGAAAAAGCTTCTGCGAGAGGCTTAGAGTGTCCGTCTGACGCAGGACTGTAACGGTCCGTGCCGGACGGTACCGGCACAGCAACCGGCCGACCTGTGCACAGGAGCGTCGCGAATTCATGAATATCTCCAGCGTACTGGTCAATGCCCGGCCCGAAGCGATTACCCGGGTCAAGGCAAGTCTCTGCGCGCTCGGTGGCGTCGAGGTGCATGTGGCAACCGAATCCGGGCAAATGATCGTGACCATCGAGGCCGACTCGACTCAAGCAGTGACCAAGCTTTTTGCGCAGATCAATGAGCAGCCGGGCGTGCTCTCGGCGTCCATGGTCTACCACCAGTTCGAACCCGATCCTGATGAGGAAGCATGAGATGAAATTGACTTTGACACGTCGTGACTTTATCAAGAGCCATGCGGTGGCTGCCGCCGCCAGTGTCGCCGGCATCAGCCTTCCCGGCTTTGCACAGGCGGCACCGGGAAAGGATGACGGCGTGCGTTGGGACAAGGGCGCCTGCCGTTACTGCGGCACCGGCTGCGGCGTCCTGGTGGGAACGAAGGATGGACGCATCGTAGCCACCCAGGGCGACCCCGACGCCCCGGTCAACAAGGGACTGAACTGCATCAAGGGCTATTTCCTGTCCAAGATTCAGTACGGCAAGGATCGCCTGACGACGCCGCTGCTGCGCATGAAGGATGGCAAGTTCGATAAGAACGGCGAGTTCACCCCGGTTTCCTGGGACCAGGCTTTCGACATCATGGCCGACAAGTGCAAGGCTGCACTCAAGAAGGGTGGTCCGCGCAACATCGCCATGTTCGGTTCCGGGCAGTGGACCATCTGGGAAGGATATGCCGCCGCGAAACTGATGAAGGCCGGTCTGCTGACCAACAACCTTGATCCGAACGCGCGCCACTGCATGGCGTCAGCGGTCGCCGGATTCATGCGCACCTTCGGCATCGACGAACCGATGGGCTGCTACGACGACATCGAGCACGCCGATGCCTTCGTGCTGTGGGGTTCGAACATGGCGGAAATGCATCCGATCCTATGGTCACGCGTCACCGATCGGCGACTCACCGGCAAGGACGTCAAGATCCACGTGCTGTCCACCTTCAGCCACCGCTCGACCGAACTCTCCGACAACGAACTGATCTTCAAGCCGCAGAGTGACTTGGCCATCCTCAACTACATCTGCAATTACATCATCCAGAACAACGCGGTGAATCAGGAATTCGTCGCTCGCAACGTCAACTTCAAGAAGGGCGTTACCGACATCGGTTACGGCCTGCGCGCAAATCATCCACTCGAGAAGGTGGCGATGAACAACGGCTACCCCGGCGAAGACGGCAAGCCAAAAGGCAATCCCGCCGCCGCGAGCCCGATGAGCTTGGACGAGTTCAAGACGTTTGTTGCCGAATACACACTCGACAAGACGCACGCGATCTCGGGGGTACCCAAAGACAAGCTGGAGGCGCTGGCGCAGGCTTACGCCAATCCCAAGACCCGAGTCACTTCCTTCTGGACCATGGGTTTCAACCAGCACACGCGCGGCACCTGGGTCAATAACATGATCTACAACGTGCATCTTCTGGTCGGCAAGATTTCCGAACCCGGCAACAGCCCGTTCTCGCTGACGGGTCAGCCATCCGCCTGCGGTACCGCTCGCGAAGTCGGCACCTTCTCGCACCGCTTGCCGGCCGACATGGTGGTGACCAATCCAAAACATCGGGAAGCCAGCGAGAAACTCTGGAAACTGCCACCCGGCACGATCCCGGACTGGATCGGCGCGCACGCAGTCGCGCAAAGCCGCCTGCTCAAGGACGGCAAGATCAACTTCTACTGGACGACGACAACCAACAACATGCAGGCCGGGCCGAACGTCAACGACGAAATCTTTCCTGGCTGGCGCAATCCTGACAACTTTATCGTCGTATCCGACGCCTACCCGACCGTCTCGGCAATGTCGGCCGATCTGGTTCTGCCGGCCGCGATGTGGATGGAAAAGGAAGGAGCGTTCGGCAACGCCGAGCGGCGCACGCAATTCTGGCGTCAACAGGTCAAGGCGCCTGGTCAGGCGAGATCGGACCTGTGGCAGTACATCGAGTTCTCGAAGCGCTTCAAGACCGACGAAGTGTGGCCGGCGGCGCTGCTGGACAAGAATCCGGAGTACAAGGGCAAGACACTGTACGACGTGCTCTACGCCAATGGCCAGGTCAACAAGTTCCCGCTCAGCCAGACCTACAAGGGTTTCGACAACGACGAATCGAAGGCGGTCGGCTTCTATCTGCAAAAGGGACTGTTCGAGGAGTACGCGGCTTTCGGTCGCGGCCACGCCCATGATCTGGCCGAGTTTGACACCTACCACAAGGCGCGCGGCTTGCGCTGGCCGGTGGTCGACGGCAAGGAAACGCTGTGGCGCTTCCGCGAAGGCTACGACCCCTACGTCAAGAAGGGTGAGGGGGTCAGATTCTATGGCCACCCGGACGGCAAGGCGGTGATCTTCGCCCTGCCCTACCAACCGGCCGCCGAAATGCCCGACAAGGACTACGATCTGTGGCTATGCACTGGACGTGTGCTCGAACACTGGCATACCGGCTCAATGACCCGACGCGTCCCCGAACTGTACAAGGCGATGCCTGACTCCTGGATGTACATGCATCCTGATGACGCGAAGAAGCGTGGACTGCAGCGTGGCGATGTCGCCAAGGTGGCCAGCCGGCGCGGCGAGATTCAGTTGCGTGTCGAAACACGCGGGCGCAACAAGCCACCGGTCGGGCTCGTTTTCGTGCCCTTCTTTGACGAACATCGCCTGGTCAACAAACTGACGCTTGACGCCACCTGCCCGATCTCGAAGGAAACCGACTTCAAGAAATGCGCGTGCAAGGTGATCAAGGCCTGATCGACCCGCCCAGAACAATCAGGGAGTGCCTAGGCGGGCAGCGCATCGCCCGCCCCGGGCTGACCACCTGCTTCGGCCACCTCACGCGATGCCCACGCCAGGAACCACCGCCAGCCAGGCGACGCCCCGCGCCCTGAAAGGCCCGGCACGGCGTCAGTTCGTTCTCGATTCCGCCCGCCTGCTTTGCGGCGTCGGATTACTTGGCCTGGGGCTGGCGGCCTACACCAAGCAGGCGAAGGCCCGGCCGCCGTTGGCGATTCGCCCACCCGGGGCAGGCGCCGAAGGCGATTTCCTCGGCGCCTGCATCCGCTGCGGCATGTGCGTGCGCGACTGCCCTTACAGTATTCTGGATCTGGCCCGACCGGAATCGCCGGTCGCCACGGGCACACCCTACTTTACGGCACGCAGCGGACCCTGCGAGATGTGCGAGGACATTCCCTGCATCAAGGCCTGCCCGACCGGCGCCCTCGACCATGCCCTGACCGACATCAACCAATCTCGGATGGGCCTCGCCGTATTGTCGGATCAGGAAACCTGCCTGAACTTCCTCGGTATGCGTTGCGACGTGTGTTACCGCGTCTGCCCGGTGATCGACAAGGCGATCACACTCGATCTACGCCCGAACACCCGCACCGGCCGCCACACGATGTTCATTCCGACGGTGCACTCCGAGCATTGCACCGGCTGCGGCAAGTGCGAGAACGCTTGCGTCACCGACGAGGCATCGATCCGGGTACTGCCGGCAAAACTGGCCAAGGGCGCGCTCGGCGAGCACTACCGCCTCGGTTGGGAAGAGAAGACCAAGGCTGGCGGGCACTCGCTGGTCGAAGACCAGGGCCTCGTGGATCTACCGGACCGCCTGCCCGAGGGAGTCAAACTGGAAGGACACTTCGATCCAGGTAGCAGCCCGCCGCTGCCCAGCCTGCCACCCGGGTTGGGTGGCGAACCAACCGCACAGGGCGACAGCGCGTTACGCAAACCGGGGACTGAGCAGGGCAAGCGCCTGTCCAGCAAGGACGCGCGATGAACAACAAGCGTATCGGCGCCGAAGCAGTTGCCGCCAAGGGGTGGCTGGCTGCGCACAGGTGGTTGCTGGCACGCCGGGCCAGTCAGTTGTCGCTCCTCGCCTTATTTCTCCTGGGGCCGCTCGCCGGCTTGTGGATCGTCAAGGGCAACCTTGCGTACAGCCTGACGCTCGAGACGCTGCCCCTGAGCGATCCGTATGTCGTCCTGCAGGCGCTCGTTGCCGGACATGTGCCCGCGAGGCTCGGACTGATCGGCGCCCTGATCGTTACCGTCTTCTACTTTCTCGTTGGCGGTCGCGCTTACTGTGCGTGGGTCTGCCCGGTCAATCTGGTCACCGACTTCGCCGGCTGGCTACGGTTGCGGCTTGGCATCAAAGGGAGCGCGCATGTCTCGCGCAGCAGTCGCTACGCGATACTGGCGATGACGCTGCTGCTGGCAGGGCTGAGCGGTACGATTGCCTGGGAACTGGTCAATCCGGTGTCGATGCTGCATCGTGGCCTGCTCTTCGGACTGGGGGCCGCGTCGGCAGTCGTACTGGCCGTCTTCGCCTTCGACCTGTTCGTGATGAGCCGCGGCTGGTGCGGGCATCTCTGCCCGGTCGGCGCCTTCTACAGCGTCCTCGGCAAATGGAGCCCGCTGCGCATCTCGGCGTCGAAACGCGCTGCCTGCAATGATTGCATGGATTGCTTCGAGGTCTGCCCCGAACCTCAAGTCATTCGCCCGGCGCTCAAGGGCGCCGGCAAGGGGATCGGCCCGGTCATTCTCGCCGCCAACTGCACCAACTGTGGGCGCTGTATCGATGTTTGTTCCAAGGACGTTTTCACTTTCGACCTGCGCTACAAGAATCCGCCCGACAACGGTGCGCAGATCACCCGGCACGCTGCGACTCGCGGCAACTGAAGTACTCGAGAATCATCATCCTTTGACGTGGAGGGAGCGCCAATCATGCACAAGTCACTGAAATTCACCGTCGCCATCGTGGCGAGTTGCCTGGCGTCACTGGCCCTTGCCGCCGACGGCGCCAACTCCATGCGCGGCAGCGACGTCGCCGCGCCTGACCAGGCACCCGAGGTCAAGACCTATTCCGGCAAGCGCCCGGGGACGGAGGCGCCGGTGGCACGCACTTTCAGCACCCAGCCACCCGTGATCCCGCATGCCGTCGAGAACTTCGACGAGATCAACCTGGAAGGCAACCAGTGCCTCGATTGCCACTCGGCCGCAACCTACCAGAAGAAGAAGGCGCCGAAGATCGGTGACAGCCATTTCCTCGACCGCGAAGGCAAGAAGCACGCCGAAGCCACAGGCGGACGCTACAACTGTGTTCAGTGTCACGTCCCGCAGGTCGATGCGCCACCCCTGGTCGACAACACCTTCAAGGGCGACGCGGTCAAGAAACCGGTCAGGAAGAACTGAAGCACGCTGGCCGCCGCCGCGGGCAAGACTTGCCGTCCTGCCTGGCGCGGCGCCGACCGCGCACCTAACGTTCGAGATCGTGCTCGCCACAGAGCCGCAGCATCTCCTGGCGCGTAGCATCGCGTAGCCGGACCGCGGCACCCCAGTCGTCACCGCTCGGGACGAGCCGTTGTCCAATGTGGAGCGACAACTGCCCGTGCCTCGGCATCCACGTCCGATCGCGGAGAATGGCGCGGGTCCCCTGCAGAGCGCCGACCAGTACCGGCACATGCGCCCGCACGGCGCTCACGAACGCCCCCATCCGGAAGGGTTTGAGGCCTGCCTCTCGCGAGAAAGTACCCTCGGGGAAGATCACAAGGTTCTGGCCTCGCCCCAGCGCCGCGACGATCTCGCCCACGTCCTCCGCGCTTTTCGACGCCTCGAAGCGCTCGACGAACAGGGTGCCGAGGGCACGCAGAAAAGTGTGGACCACCGGCTGTCCGACGAACTCGCGCTTGGCGACAAAGCTGTAGGCCCACGTCGGTGGCAGGCTCGCACAGAGAGCCAGCGCATCAAGATAGCTGCAGTGGTTGGCCAGCAGCAGGTGTGGCGATGACGGGAGCTTCGCCGTCGCCGTACGCGGTACCGGCATAGCCGCCAGAAACAGGAAGATGCGCGCCGCGCGATGAACCACGCGGCGGCCGATTGGCGGCGCGCGCAAAGCGATAACCAGCCCGATCACCGGTATGGCGAGCAGCGTGAACACCGTCCAGCACCAGGCACCGTAGGCACCCCGGGCGACGCGTAGTACCGATTCGGCCAAGCGGGCGCGTAGCGCCGCGACCGCCAGGCGCAGCAACTGCAGGCGTACCGGCGCGCGGCCAGCGCCGATCAGGCCATGCTCGAAGGCGTCGCGCGAGGCACTGCGACGAATCTTGCCACTGGACGTCTTGAGTACCGAATTGGGCGGCGCCAGGACCACCTCGTCGGCCGGCATGCCGACCGCTGCGACAGCCGCTTCGTTGATCTTCTGCCGGAGAATCTCGCGCCGATCCGCGTCCTCTTCGCGCGTTTCGGCCATCACCACCAGGCGTTCGGTCGCATTGACCGGATCGTTGCTGGCAAATACGGCAACGCAGCCCCGACGCACGCCCGGGATGCTGCCCACCGCCTGCTCGAGCTCGTAGGGATAAAGGTTGCGCCCGCCGCGAATGATCAGATCCTTGACCCTGCCGGTCAGATAGATCTCACCGTCGACGGTATAGGCGAAATCACCCGAATCGAGCCAGCCGTCACGAAACAGGGCTTGCGTCGCCACCGGATTGCGATAGTAGCCGGCCGTCGCTGACGGCCCGCGAAACTGCAGGCGCCCGACGTAGCGGTCCGGCAACTCGCCGTTCTGCTCGTCGACAACGCGGATTTCATGCCCCGGCAGGACACGCCCACAGGCTGGCACGCACAGCGCATCAGTGTCGCCACTGTCGGCCGACCGAGCGTGCTTTCTGCCGACCAAGGCTGCACGCTGGACCCGGTCGACGCGCGGGCCACGCCCGAGCGGCGGAAAAGCCAGACCGACCGAGCACTCCGCCAGACCGTAGACCGGGGTGAGCGCCTCGGGGTGCAGGCCGTAGGGCGCGAAGCGCTCCGCGAAGGCCTGAAGTGTCAAGGGACTCACTGGTTCGGCACCGTTCAGCGCCAGCCGCCACGAGGAAAGGTCGAGCCCCTGCAGGTCGGCGTCGGCGAGCTTTCGCGCGCACAGGTCGTAGGCGAAGTTCGGCGCCGGGGAGAGGGTGCCACGATGATGGGAGATGGCACGCAGCCAGCGCACCGGCCGGGAGAGAAAGGCCAGCGGCGACATCAACACCAGCCGCATACCGAAATAGAGCGACCCGAACCACGCGCCAATCAGTCCCATGTCGTGATAAAGGGGGAGCCAGGAAACGAAGACGTCGTCGCTGGTCACCGCTACCGCCTCGCCCATCGCGCGCAGGTTGGCCAGCAGATTGGCGTGAGTCAGGACAACGCCTTTGGGCTCGCCGGTACTGCCCGACGTGTATTGCAGGAAGGCGATGTCTGCCGGTGCAGCCCGGTAAAGCAGGCCGATCGGTTCGCTGTCGAGTTCTGCCGGGGTGAGGACTTCTGTGAGGCTGGGAGCCTCCGCACGCAGCAGCGCGGCCACCCCTTTCGCCTGCGGCACGGTGATGATGAACGCGGCTTCCGCGTTGGCCAGGATACGCGCGTGCCGTCGCAGGTGGTCCTCGAGCTGAGCGAGCCGGGCCGGCGGATAGATCGGCACCGGAATGCCGCCGGCGAGCATCACGCCGAAAAAGCTGGTCAGGTAGTCGCGCCCGGTGGGCAGCATCAGCGCGACGGCTTGCCGTGGCAGCAAACCACGCGTCACCAGAGAGGTGGCGACACGGCGCGACTGCTCCAGCAGTTCGGCGTAGGAAATCGCTTCCGCCCGGAAGGAGCCCTGTTCGCTCCCGCCATCGCCGTAAAGCAGGACGTGCGTCCGTTGTGGATTGCGTTCAGCGTGCCACTCGAGAACCTCGACCAGCGTCGCTGCCTGGGCAGGAACGCTGGTCAGACCGCTGGCTGTCGCGAGTTCGACGAGTTCGCCCGAGAAAGCCTCGACACCCGCACTGGCCACGAATCGCAGCAAGTCCTGCGGCGTCTCGGCCTCGGCCAGTGCGGCGTCCGGCAGCGACCGGCCAAACTCGCTGCCAACCCGCAACAGCAGTTCGACCCGCGCCAGACTGTCCAGGCCCAGGTCGCGTTCGAGGTGGCTGGTCAGACTCACGCGCCCGGCCCGCCCTGGACGAGTTTCCTCGACCATCGCCGTAACCACACGCAGCAGCCTTGTCGATATCTCGGGCGACCGCTCGTCAAACCGAGCCTCGCGCGCCTCTCCGCTCGTCATGGTCACCTCCTGGTGATTGGTTCGCGTACCGCGGCGCCTCGCCCCGAGGCGCAGGAGATCGTCTCAAGCAACACGGATGGCACGCGTCGGACAGGGCGCGACACACGCACCACAGCCTGTACAACGGGAAGTGTCGACAACTGGCGCAGCAATGCCGCCAGGTCGTGCCAGGAAGGCGATGGCGCCGGCGGCGCACTGGTCAGCGCAGATCCGGCACTCGACCTGCCGCTGCGCCAGACAGGGCGCAGTGATGCTGGCGCGCACCCGCCAGGCGGACTGCTCATCCACCCTGTGCAGGGCACCGCTGGCACAGGCGCTGACGCAGGCGGCGCAGAACGTGCATTCGCCGGCGCCAAAATCAAGTACCGGATAGCCGCCGCCATCGCTGTCACCGACAATGATTCTTGTCGGGCAGGCCGTTCGACAATCGCCGCAGCGCGTACAAGCCTGCAGGAAAACCGCTTCGGCGAGCGCCCACGGCGGCCGCAGGGGCGCCGTTCGCGGCGAGAAGCGGCCACGCAGGAAATTGCGTCGGCTGACCAGCGCGGTCACTGGTCGCTCTCCCACAGCACCGATTCGTCAGTAGGCTGTGGGCGTCGCACCGGCACCGGCCTTCCACCGATCCTCGAAGAGCACCTCGTGCATCGGCAGGCGACTACCCCAGCCCTGTGTCTCGAGGACCGGTGCCGATGGAAACTCGGCTACCGGTCCGAGGCACAATATGGCGATCGCCCGGCTTCCCGTTGGCATTGCCAGCAATTCGCCGACCGCATCGGGATCGAAAAAGGAGACCCAGCCCAGGCCGATTCCCTCGGCGCGTGCCAGCAGCCACATGTTCTGGATCGCGCAGGCGGTCGACGCGAGGTCCATTTCGGGCAAGGTGCGCCGACCGAAGATGTGCGCTTCGCGGCCCGGCATGAGCGCGACGACGAGGACCTCGGCCGCCTCGCGAATGCCATCGATCTTCAGCTTGAGAAAATCGGCGGCGCGTGTCGGCAGACTGGCGGCAGTCGCCACCCTCTCGGCATCGACGATGCGCCACAGAGCCTCGCGCGTGTCGCCACTGGCGATACGCACGAAACGCCACGGCTGCATGTAGCCCACCGAGGGCCCGAGATGGGCCGCGTCCAGCAGGCGGCCGAGCAGGCCATCGGGCAGCTTCCCGGCAACGAAGTGCCGGATATCGCGTCGCTCGCGGATGACCCGCTCGATCACGGCAATATCCGCCGACGAATAACGATGATCACTCATGATGTAGTCCGCGCTCTCCAGCAATTCCAGGGGGTGAATCCTCAAGGGCGAAGCTTACCAGACCGGCCAGACCGGCTGCGCGGCGCGCGGTGACCACGGCCGATGGTCGCCGCCGCCCCGCTCACGCCGCGTCGGCGAGTACGAAGTCGATGCGCCCGGTCTCGAGATCCGCCCGGACGAGCTTGACGCTCAGGCGATCGCCCAAGCGAAAACGCTTGCCGGTCCGCTCACCAAGCATCTGGTGCTTGACGCTATCGTATTGAAAATAGTCCTCGCCAAGTTCCGAGACATGTACCAGACCTTCGACGTAGACTTCGTCGAGCGCGACGAAGGCGCCAAACGGCACCACCGCGGCAATGGTGCCGGCAAACGTTTCGCCGATCCGGTCGCGCATGTAGTAACACTTGAGCCAGTTGCTGACGTCGCGCGTCGCTTCGTCGGCACGCCGCTCGGTCATCGAGCAGTGCAAGCCGATCTCCTCCCAGTTGCCCGGCGCGTATCGCCCCGCTGCCAGCAGCGCCTTGATCGAGCGATGCACCAGCAGGTCGGGATAGCGCCGGATGGGCGATGTGAAATGCGTGTAGTGCTCGTACGACAGACCAAAGTGACCCACATTGTCGGGGCTGTACATCGCCTGGCGCAGCGAGCGCAGCATCACCGTCTGCAGCAACTGCGCATCCGGACGGGTCTTGATACTGTCCAACAAGCTGGCATAGTCCCTGGCGGTCGGGTCGTCGCCACCGCCGAGGCTGATGCCGAACTCCCTGAGAAAATCGCGCAAGGCCTGGAGTTTCTCGGGTGTCGGCCCCTCATGGATCCGGTACAGACACGGCTGCCGATTCGCCTGCAGAAAGGCCGAAGCACACACATTGGCGGCCAGCATGCACTCCTCGATCAAGCGGTGCGCATCGTTACGGTGGGTGGGAACGATCCTTTCGATCTTGCCCTGGTCATTGAAGACCATCATCGTCTCGATCGTCTCGAAGTCGATCGCGCCGCGCTTGCCGCGCGCCTCACCGAGAACCTGAAACAAGCCATACAGCGCTTGCAGGCGTGGCTGCAGGGCGCGTTCCCGGTCGCTTTCCGGCTGTGCAGATCCCGATAGCCACTGCCATACCTGGTCATAGGTCAGGCGCGCCTGCGAGCGGAAGACCGCCGGATAGAACCGGTAGTCCACAATCTCGCCGCCCGCATCGATGTTCATGTCGCAAACCATGGCCAGGCGATCGACGTCGGGATTCAACGAACACAGGCCGTTGGAGAGTTTCTCCGGCAACATCGGAATCACCCGGCGCGGAAAATACACCGAGTTGCCGCGTTGAAGTCCTTCACGATCGAGCGCCATCCCCGGTCGCACATAGTGACTGACGTCGGCAATCGCCACCACCAGTCGCCAGCCACGCCCCGTCTTTTCGGCGAAGACCGCGTCGTCGAAATCCCTTGCCGTCTCGCCGTCGATGGTGACGAGCGGCAGCGCACGCAGATCGGTGCGGCCTTCCGACTCCGAACTCGTCAGACCGTCGGGCAGCGCTGCGGCTTCAGCAAGGGCTGCGCTCGAGAACTCGAATGGCAACTCGTGCTTGCGCAGCGCGATTTCAATCTCCATGCCAGGGTCGGCGTAGGCGCCGAGCACTTCGACGATTCGACCGATGGGTTTCGCATGCCGGTCTGGCTGCTCGATGATCTCGACCGTCACGACCTCCCCCGACCGGACAAGACTCGTGCCACCAGGCGCAACCAGAATGTCCTGGTTGATACGCCGGTTTTCGGGAACGACCAAGGTAATGCCGTGCTCGACCAGCACGCGCCCGACGATCCTGCTATTCGCCCGTTCGAGGACTTCGACGATTACCCCCTCGCGGCGGCCACGGCGGTCCACACCGACGACGCGTACGAGCGCGCGATCGCGATGCAGGACCTTCGACATCTGCCGAGCCTCGAGAAACAGATCCTCACCACCATCATCGGGAATCAGGAAGCCATAGCCATCGGGATGTCCCTCGACGCGCCCGGCGATCAGACTGGCGCGCTCGGGCAGGATGTAAGAGCCCTTGCGGTTGCGCAGCAGTTGTGCCTCACGTTCCATCGCCCGCAGGCGACGCTGGAACGTATCGACTTCGGCACCCTCGATGTCAAGCAGCGCGCACAGCGCTTCGAAACCCACCGGCTTGCCCTGCTCCGCCAGGATCTGCAACAGGTATTCGCGCGAGGGTAGCGGGTGTTCGTATCTCTTCATTTCGCGCTCGAGCCACGGATCGCTGCGCCGGATCGCCGACAGTTTCTTTATTGACATTTACTCGTGTTCCTATAGAATCCGGCCTTCGCTGGAAATGCCCAGGTGGCGAAATTGGTAGACGCGCTAGGTTCAGGTCCTAGTGGTGGCAACACCGTGGAGGTTCGATTCCTCTCTTGGGCACCAGATCAAGACAAGCCCTGATTAATCAGGGCTTTTTTTTGCCCCGGCCATTTGCTCGGTAGCAAGAGGGCGCTGGCCGGAGGTCCGGCGGGGCGACACTCAGCCAGGCTGCATTGTACGCCCTCAGGCGCCGTCCTTCGCGACGATCGAGCACGCGGCCACCTCGCCACACGGTTGCCACCCCACGCCGCTCTTGTCGCGCCACGGCCGGTCGCCACCGCGGCCGGCCGACGTGTCTTGCACGTCTTGCCCCTGTGGTGCGAGCGAATCGCCGCCCGTCAGCCGCTTCGCCAGACGCCGGCAGGCCGGCTGCGAGCTGCGCAGAAAATTTCGCCTGACACTAGCCAACACATTCGAAAATATGGATACTACGCTGCCGGAAGGTCGCCAGCAGTCCGCTGCCGCGAGAATGAGAATTAGTTCAAACTTAGCCACGTGTTAGGAATCCAGATGACGATACGACCGGAGTTGATCGAAAAGCTGCGCGCGAAGCGTGCAAAACTGACTGAAAACGTCAGTCCCGAGAAGTTGGAAGCGCTACACGCCAAGGGCCTCCTGTCGGCTCGCGAGCGGCTCGACACGCTGTTCGAGGAGGGCACTTTCCAGGAACTCGGCCTCTATGCGGCGCACAACGCCACTGCCTTCGGCATGGCTGGGCGCGTGCTCCCCGCCGACGGGGTGATCGCGGGCAACGGCTACGTCGGCAGCACGCAGGTGGCGGCATTCAGCCAGGACTTCAGCGTCGTCGCCGGTACGCTGGGCAAGATGCAAGCCCGGAAAATCACCCGCATCATGCGTCATGCGCTGAAGATCGGCGTGCCGGTGGTAGCGTTCAAGGATTCGGGCGGTGCGCGTATTCAGGAGGGTGTCGATGCGCTTTCCGGCTACGGCGACGTCTTCTACGCCAATGTCCTGCTCTCCGGCGTTGTCCCGCAAATCGCGGTGATCTGTGGTCCCTGCGCTGGCGGTGCCGCCTACTCGCCGGCGCTGATGGACTTCGTGATCATGACGCGCAACAACGCGCACATGTTCCTTACCGGCCCCGAGGTGATCAAGGCGGTGACCGGTCGGGCGACGACGATGGCGGAGGTCGGCGGCGCCGAGATGCATTCGACGATCAGCGGCAATGCCCACTTCGTCGCCGAAGACGACCAGCACGCGATCGCCCTGGTCAAGCAACTGCTGTCTTATCTGCCGGCCAACAACACCGAGGATCCGCCGCACAATCTCGCCGTGCCGATCGAGGAAATGGAAGACCCGGCGATCAACGACTGCATTCCTGACAGCCCGTCAGAGCCGCTTGACATGTATTCCGTAATTCGCCGGGTGGTGGACCATGGCGAGCTCCTCGAAGTACATGCCGGCTTTGCCCGCAACGTGATCGTCGGCTTCGCCCGCATCAGCGGCGTCGTCGTCGGCATCGTCGCCAACCAGCCGATGGTGATGGCGGGCGCGCTCGACCTCAATGCGGCCGACAAGGTGGCCCGCTTCGTCCGGACCTGCAACATCTTCAACGTCCCGGTGGTGACCCTGGTCGATGTCCCGGGCTTCCTGCCCGGCGTCGAGCAGGAACGCGGCGGCATCATCCGCCACGGCGCCAAAATGCTCTCGGCTTACGGTTCGTGCACCGCACCGAAGATCACCGTAATCCTGCGCAAGGCTTACGGTGGCTCGTATCTCGCCATGTGCAGCCAGGAAATGGGCGCCGATATGGTTTACGCCTGGCCAACGGCCGAAATCGCCGTCATGGGCGCCGAGGCCGCCGTCAAGATCCTCTATCGCAAAGAACTTGAACAGGCCGATGATCGTCAGGCCAGGGCGGCGGAACTGGCGCAGGAATATCGTGACGAGTTCGCCTCGCCTTACGTGTCGGCCAGCAATTTCTACATCACCGATGTCATCGAACCGCAGGATACGCGCTGGATGGTTGCCCTCGCCCTGCGCAAGACTCTCGACAAGCGCGAACTCAGGCCGGCGAAGAAGCACGGCAACATTCCCATGTAATCGGCAACGGAAGGAAAACACCCCATGGTGACTGACGCCATCTTCAAGGCGCTGCAGGTCTACGGCATATCCATCGTCATCTCGGTGCTGGTTGCCGTGCTGATCAAGATAATGGTTTCGGTGACCGGCCGGATGGAAAAGACGAAACCGCTCGATATCCCGACGGGAACCGTTTGTCCGGTCGGCCTCGGCGTTCCCGATGAAGATGTCGCCGCGCTGTCTGCGGCGATCTTCGCAGCCATGGGACCGCACCGCATCCTGCACATTGCACCAACCAGTCACGGCTGGGCAGCCGGCGCACGCGCCTCCCAGCATTCCCATACGCCGGGGCCCACGGGCCGAGGCCCCAGATAGAAGGAGCACGATATGCCCAGACATTTCAAGGTTACCGTCAACGGACGTGAGTACGAGGTCAGCGTTCTCGAACTTACTTCCGGCCAGGCGCCGCAATCACCCGCCCCTGCCGCCCCCATGGCGGTAGCCGCCGCAGGCAGCGCCACCAGCGCCGCGCCGACGGCCGCAGCACCGCGACCAGCCACGGCTTCCGCCGGGGCGGGCGACGAGGTTGCCGGGATGGGTGGCGTGGTAGTCGAGGTCGACGTCAAGGTCGGCCAGGCGGTGGCGGTCGGCGATCGGTTGATGGTCCTCGAAGCCATGAAGATGAAAACCCCGGTCATCGCGACTCGCGCCGGTCAGGTCACACGCGTGCTGGTCGCACCCGGTGACGCGGTCGAGGGCGGTCAGCCGCTGCTGACCATCGCTTGAGCCAAGCCCATAGGCAGGAGCGACGAGTTCCTGTCGTTTGCAACTCGATGCGCGGGCAGACGATTCCTGCCGCCTGGCGCGAGGACTGAAGCGTATGGAAGGCATTCATTTTCTTGATCTGTTCCAAGGCATCGCCACGCTGGTTGCCTCCGAACCGAAAATCATGTTCGGGCGCATCTTCCTGATGCTGCTCGGCTTCTTGCTGATCTACCTGGGCTCGAAGAACGTTCTCGAGCCTCTGCTGATGATCCCGATGGGACTGGGCATGTCGTCGGTCAACGCTGGCGTGATGTTCCTCGACGCCAAGAAGATGGGAACGCTGTTCGTCGACCCGTTGATGTCCGATCCACTCGATCTGATGAACATCATGCAGATCGACTGGCTGCAGCCCATCTACACGTTGACCTTCAGCAACGGCCTGATCGCCTGCCTGGTCTTCATGGGCATCGGCGTCCTGCTCGATGTCGGTTACGTGATGGCGCGGCCGTTCCAGAGCATCTTCATTGCGCTCTTCGCCGAACTGGGGACCATTGCGGTTTTCCCGATCGCCATCTGGCTGGGTCTCAATCCAGGCCAGGCCGCAGCCGTCGCCACCATCGGTGGCGCCGACGGGCCGATGGTCCTGTTCACCTCGCTGGTGCTGGCCAAGGATCTGTTCGTGCCGATCACGGTCGTCGGCTACCTCTACCTAGGCCTGACCTATGGTGCCTATCCGTACCTGATCAAGTGGCTGGTACCCGAGCGGATCCGCGGCATCAGCATGGCCTCCGATCGTGGGCCGAAAATCAGTCGCTCGCAGAAACTCACTTTCGCCGTGGTCGCCTGTACGCTGCTGTGCCTGCTTTTTCCGGTGGCCGCCCCCCTGTTCTTCTCGCTGTTCCTCGGCGTCGCGGTGCGCGAGAGCGGTATCGAGCCTTTCACCAAGCTTCTCGGCGAAGTCTTTCTCTATGCAGCGACCTTCTTCCTCGGCTTGACGCTGGGCGTTCTCTGCGAAGCCAATACCCTGCTCGAGCCGACGGTATTGAAGCTGCTGCTGCTAGGTATGCTGGCGCTGACGATCTCGGCTCTCGGCGGCCTGGTGGGTGGTTACATCCTGTATTTCTGGAGCGGTGGAAAGTACAACCCGATCATTGGAATTGCCGGAGTCAGTTGCGTCCCGACGACTGCCAAGATCGTCCAGAAGGTCGCCAGTTCGGCCAACGCCGGAGCGATCGTCATGCCGCAGGCACTCGGCGCCAACATCAGTGGCGTCATTACCACCGCCATCATCGCGGCGACCTATGTGGCACTGTTGCGCTAGCTAGCTCTAGGCAGCGCAGCGGCGCTGCTGGTTTCGGCACGGCCTGTCCGGCGCACGCGCTGGCGGGCCGTTTTGTCGAATGGGCGTGGCAAGGTGGAGCACACACGAATCCACGGCTGAAAGGCAGCAACTGAGACCGACCCGGAACTCCCGGGCAACGAACTACTTCTCGGCGTCAGTGGACTGTTTCCCGGCATCCGACGGAAAGCCGGGCAGCGGTATGCTGGTGAAAAGAGTGCGTGTCTGGGTCTTCAACTGGTCCTGCATCTGGTGCAGCATCTTCCGGCTCTGCTCCATGTAGGTCGCCATCATCGTCTGCATCGCCGGCCCCTGGAAGTTCATGAACTGGGACCACATGTCGCTCTGCATCTGGCTGCTGTTCTCGCCGTAGAGTTGTTGCGACTGATCCTGCAGCTTCTTCTGGAAGTCGACAAATGACTTGATGTTGGTTTCCAGATACTTGCCGAGCATGCCCTGCATCGCGTGGCCGTAAAAGCGGATCATCTGGGCGAGCAGGTCGGTCGTGAACAGGGGGATGCCGGCCGCTTCCTCTTCGAGGATGATCTGCAGAAGGATGGCGCGGGTGATGTCTTCGCCGGTCTTGGCGTCGAGGACGTTGAAATTCTCGCGCGACAACACCAGATCCTTGACATCGCTCAACGTGATGTAAGCGCTTGTCTTGGTGTCGTAAAGACGACGGTTCGGGTATTTCTTGATCAGTCGTAGCTGCTCGGGCATGACGATCATTCCTCCATGGGCAGATGACTCGGGGGGCGCTCTTTGACGCTCATTGGTGCGGTGCAACACAATTATACTCCAGCAAAAAAAAACAGGCCCCTTTCGGAGCCTGTTCTGCACACCCTGCAACAGGAAGAACGTTTACTGATAGTAGAGGCCACCACAGATGTTCATCGTCGAACCGGTCATGAAGCCGGCGATGTCGGAAGCGAGATAGGCGCACGCACCACCGATCTCTTCCGGCTTGGCCAGACGCTTCATCGGCACCGTGTCGACGATGCCCTGCAGAATCTCCGGCTTGATCGCCATGACCATCGGCGTCGCTACATAACCCGGGCAGATGGCGTTGACCGTCACACCCTTGGCCGCGACCTCGGCGGCAAGCGCCTTGGTGAAACCAATCACACCGGCCTTGGCCGCCGAGTAGTTGGTCTGCCCCGCCTGACCCTTGAGGCCGTTGAGCGACGAGATGTTGATGATGCGACCCCAACCACGCTCGGCCATCTTCGCCGACACTTGCTTCGTCATGTTGAAGAGGCTGCTTAGGTTCGTCGAGATCACGGCATTCCACTGTGCCAGTTCCATGCGTGCGAACATCTTGTCACGGGTAATGCCGGCGTTATTGACCAGAATATCGATCGGACCCGCCTTGGCTTCGGCTTCGGCGGTGAGGGCGACGCAGGAATCGTAGTCGGAGACGTCGCCGGCAACACAGATGAAGTCGTTGAAACCGGCTTCTGCCATGGCCTTCGTCCATTCTTCCGGCTTGTCAAACTCCGGATGGTAAGCGGCGACCACCTTGTGACCGGCCTTCGCCAGTTCCTGGCAGATGGCCGTACCGATCCCACCCATGGCCCCCGTAACCAAAGCAACACGTTGCGTCATAGCTCTTCCCTTTCTGTTAGGACGATTGAAACAATGGACGGTACCATACCGCCACGATTACAGCATCTGCCGAGCAACCCGACCCGTGATTCTGTATTGCAGCATCCACGCTGTCAATGCCAACATGCCGACCTGTCCTGCCCATGCCTCTCTCACTTGCCTGCGGCGCATGGGATGTCGCACGGCACAGACGGAGCCACCAGCACAATGCTGCATCCGCCTATAATTCCCTGATGTACATCGTCGCCATCGGTTGGCTGTACGTCACCGTGTTGATGGCGCTGACCGAAACCAGCGTCATTGGCGGGATCTTGACCCTGCTGTTCTACGGTCTGCTGCCGCTTGCTTTGCTGCTTTGGCTCTTCGGCGGCCCTGGAAGGCGCCGCCGTGCCGCCCGCAAGAACCCCGAATCGACTCGCGACGCCGACGCCGACCCGCCCGATCGCTGACTACTCGCCGGCCAGCCAGACCAGCGACGCCATCCGCCCGGTCACGCCGTCACGCCGGTACGAAAAGAAGCGGTTCTCTTCATGCACGGTGCAGTAACCGCCACCGTACACGGCCTCGACGCCAACGCTGCCCAGTGCCTGCCGCGCCAGCAGGTAGATATCAGCCAGCCACTTGCCCGAATGCTTCGGCAACCCCAGCGCCGGTTGAGGAACAGGGCCCTCGCCGCAGTCCTCTCTGTCGCGTCTCTGGCGATCGCTCAGCGGCGTGAACGCCGCTGCCGCCTCGGCGCGGGCGTCGACGAAGGCCATGCGCACCTCGTCGCCGACCTCGAAGGCGAGCGGACCGATGGCCGGCCCGAGATAGGCAAGCACTTGCCCCTCGGCAACGCCGAGCGCCGCTACGGTCCGCTCGATGACGCCCGCCTGCAAGCCGCGCCAGCCGGCATGCGCGGCGGCGACGACGCTGCCCGACCGGTCGCAGAGCAGCACCGGCAGACAGTCTGCGGTCATCACCCCACAGACGACGCCGACACTGCGCGCGATGGCAGCATCGGCAGCCGGCACCGGCGTCGAACCGACATCGGCAATATCGATTACCCTCGTCCCATGCACCTGATTCAGCCAGGACGGCGGCGCCGGCAGGCTCAGGGCAAGCCGCCGGCGATTCTCGTGGACCGCTCCCTGATCGTCACCCACATGATCGCCGAGGTTTAAGCTGCCGTAAGGCGCCGCACTCACGCCGCCGTGACGCGTGGTAATCAGGCTACGAACAGACGCCGGCGCCGGCCAGTCGGGGACGATCCAGTGCTCACTGCTCACCCAGGTCCCCATCGTCAGGATCCTCGTCACCCAGGTCGATCATCTCTGCGCGATCGTCGCCCTCATCCCAGTCGTCCTCGTCGTCCGCGCCCTCGGCTAACTGCTCAGCGCCATGCGCCGCCAGCGATTCCAGGCGCAGCCTGTCGATCAGCGCCGCCATGTCGGCGGGTACGCCTGATCTCCAGAGCATCGCCTTCCCGGACGCCGGGTGTACCAGCGCCAGACGGCAGGCATGCAGTGCCTGGCGAGGAAATACGGCTCCTTGCGGCACACGGCTGGCGCCGCCACCATAGATCGGGTCACCCACCAGCGGATGGGCGATCGACGTCATGTGCACACGTATCTGGTGGGTCCGTCCGGTCTCCAGTGCGCATTCGATCAGCGTGCAGGCAACGAAGCGCTCCAGCACCCGATAGTGCGTGCGCGCCGGCCTGCCGCCGCTCACCACGGCCATCCTGGTGCGTACCGTCGGATGGCGGCCGATGGGTGCATCGACGATTCCAGCACCCTCGACGATGCCGCGCACCAGCGCCTGATAGCACCGCTTCACGCTGCGTGCCTGCAACTGCCGTACCAGGTCGGTCTGCGCCTCCAGTGTCTTCGCGACCACCATCAGCCCAGTAGTATCCTTGTCGAGTCGATGCACGATGCCCGCCCGCGGCACCCTGGCGAGTTGCGGCGCGTGGTGCAACAAGCCATTCAATAGTGTTCCGCGCCAGTTCCCGCTACCGGGATGCACCACCAAGCCTGCCTGCTTGTCGAGGACGATCAGGGTGTCGTCCTCGAAGACAATCCGCAATGGGATTTCCTCCGGGGCCGAGGCTTCGGCACGCTCGTCAGTCGACTCGGTGAGAGCGATGGTCTCACCACCCCAGAGCCGGAAGCGGGGCTCCACAGTTACCGCGCCGCCAACGGCAACGCGTCCCTCGCGGATCCAGTCCTGCAAACGACTGCGCGAGTGCTGCGACAGCAGGCGGGCCAGCACCTGATCCAGGCGCTGACCGCCACAAGCGGTGGGCACGCGCAGGGCGATTCCGGCGTTTGCGCTATAATCGGCCGGCCCGCTGTCCTTGATGGACGCATCCGCCGGCGCCTTTTTCTTCTGTGGGTTTTCCATCATGCGTAGTTTAGCGGTTATCGCAGCGCTTATTGTCGCCGCCCTCATTGCCGGCTGCGGTCTTCTGCCGGCGGAGAAGGATGAAACCATAGGCTGGTCGGCCAACAAGCTCTACGCCGAAGCCAAGGACGCACTCAACGACGGCTCCTACGCCAAGGCGATCAAGTACTTCGAAAAGCTCGAGTCGCGCTATCCCTACGGCCGCTACGCCCAGCAGGCGCAGATCGAGATCGCCTATGCCTACTGGAAAGATCAGGAACCCGCTTCGGCGGTAGCCGCTTGCGACCGTTTCATCAAGCTGCATCCGAACCACCCGAATGTGGACTACGTCTATTACCTGCGCGGCCTGATCAACTTCAACGAAGACCTGGGAATCATGGGTACCATCAGCAACCAGGACATGACCGAACGCGACCCGAAGGGCGCGCGCGAATCCTTCGACGCGTTCCGGGAGTTGGTGACCCGCTTTCCCGACAGCAAGTACACGCCCGATGCGCTCCTGCGCATGAAGTATCTGGTCAATGCGCTGGCCTCGCTCGAACTCCACGTCGCCCGCTACTACATGAAACGCGGAGCCTACCTTGCCGCCGCCAACCGCGCCCAGTACGCGGTCAAGAACTACCCGGACGCACCGGCTACCGAAGAAGCGCTGTTCATCATGGTCAAGGCCTACGACTCGCTCGGTCTGAACGATCTGCGCGACGACGCCGAACGGGTCATGCGCACGAACTATCCGAACAGCGACTACTACCGGCGTGGCCTCGATCGTCGGGAACCGTGGTGGAAGCTCTGGTAGGCGCGCAGCATGACTACCCGCCAAAGCTGGCGCCCGCACACTGGGCAGCACACTGCCGACGACCGCCTCAGATCGACTGCTTGACCGCCAGCACAGCCTGATTGCGAAGGGTTCGTAGCAAGGACAGTTCCTTTTCGGAAATCACGATCTCGCCAGCATGCGCACAGTCGGCGTAGATCATGGCCACCGGATTGCTCTTGAGGCAGAGCGGAAAGACAACGAAGGTCTCGGCGTCAACCGCCTGGCGGAACCATGACGGGATGCGCGCCGCGATCTTGGGGTCATTGGTGTCGCTGATCAGGATGTCGACGCCATTCGCCAGCGCCGCATGAAAGATGTCGGGCGCAAAGACCAGCGAAAACCGGAAGCGCCTGGCAATCTCCTGAGCATTGGGGCCAAAGCCGAAACGCCCGAGCATGGTGTTGCTGCGCCCATCGCGAATGCACAGGATGACATTCTTGAAGCCCTTCGCCCGGTACATGGTTTCGAGAATGATGCGCAGCACGTCATTGAGCTTGAAATCGCTGACCAGGGCATTGCTGACGTCCTGGATCCCTGCCAGGAGAATGACCTCACTGCTTGCTGCCACCGCCTGCAGAAGGACGTCGCCGCGACCGCCGTCGGCCAGTGGGTCGTCAGCTTCGGTGTCCGGTCCGACATCGGACAGCACCGCCCCAGCCAAGCCGTCCACGTGCGTCGCATCGATCGCGTCCACCGACGCAATCACGGTGGCACCTCCCCACGCGCGAATCTGCCTGCCGAAACGCGTCTGTTGCAGATTGAGGTGAATCGTCGCGGCAAACTGCGACACCTGCTCGAACGACCTCTCGAGAGTCCGCCGCAGGTCCGGCTCATTGAGAGGAGCCACCTCCGCAAAACGCGTCACGAGCCGGCGCAGCTCCCTTTGCTGCTGTTCGGGCGTCGCCTCCGCAACCAGCGTACACAGTTCGTTGGACAAGGCAGAAACGGCACGCAAACTCTCTTCCGAGTTGGTGGGGCGGCGAATGCTGCCGGCCGGCAGCTTGCGCATGCTGTTCACGATCAGCCGCGGAAAGCCCCACGTCTGGGCGATGGCGATACCGAGATCCTCATGCGAAATACCCAGCACCTGCAGCGCTGCGGCGTCTTCTGAGCAGCTCTTCTGCTGCATCAAGCGTCTGATCTCGGCGCTTTCCTCGGGGAAATAGTACTGGCTCAGCAAACGCCCCAGGTTGTGAAACATCGCGCAGATGAACACCTGCTCATTTTCGGCCCGTACCGATATCTTGCTGCCGATGTCCTTGGCCAGGATGGCGGCCAGATTGGCGCGTACGAACTCGTCCTTGAGTTGATTGCTATTGGTCTTGTTCTGCAAGTGATCGAACAGCATCACGGTGATGGCAATGTTGCGTACCGCGTCCAGACCGAGAACAACGACCGCGCGCGACACGGTGCTGATGTTGCCACCACCGGCCTGCCGATAGTAGGCCGAGTTGACCATCCGCAAAATCTTGTTGGTCAGGGAGAAATCCTTGAGGATCGTGTTCGAGACATCGGAAATGCTCTGCGTCTCCGAGGAAGTGATCCTGTTTATCGCGCCAACTGACTCGGACAGAGCTGGAAAATCGCTCTTGTGCCGCATCCGGCGGAGAAGGAACTCGATCGTGCTTTGCCGGCCGTCCGCCGACGGCGCCGGGCTTTCCGGCGACAGGAAGTCGTCCAGTGCCTCACGCATCTGAACCGCCGAAACGTATCTCTCCTGCGGATCGCGGGCCAGCGCCCGGTAGAGCAGGTGCACCAGGCGCTCGTCGAGCGCCGCACTCGCCGCTGGCGGCAACTTGATGTCCTCGCCGGCAATCTGGCGCATCACCTGCTTGATGTCGCTGCCCGGAAGCGCACGCTGCCCGCTGAGCAGTTCGTACAGAACGAGACCGGCAGCAAAGATGTCCGACCTTTCACTGCTCGTGCGCTGCAGGATGTACTCGGGTGCCATGTAGGCCGGCGTGCCGACCAGTTGTCCTCCATCGGTGGCCAGCCCTTCGGCGCGCGTGGCAATGCCGAAGTCCATCACTCGCGGCACTCCATCGTCGTCAATCAGGATGTTGCTCGGTTTCAGGTCACGGTGGATGATTCCCGCAGCGTGCGCATGCGCCAGGGCGTCGAGGATCGGTTGCATGATGGCGATCGCCCTGGCGGGCGTCAAACCAGCGCTGAGTTGCAGGTACTCGGCCAGATTCTTGCCAGGCACATACTGAAACACCAGATACAGATCACCCTGCTCTTCGGCAGCCTCGAAGATTGGCACGATACTCGGGTGGCGCAACTGGCTGACGACGCGCGCCTCTTCGAGCAGTTGGCGATTCTGGCGGGCATCAGGCCGCGAGAAGTGCAGCGTCTTGATCGCGACCTGCCGCTGCAGATGCGGGTCACGCGCCAGATACACGACACTCTGAGCCCCCCGGCCGAGTTCGCGAATGATCTCGAAACGTCCAACGCGCTTGCTCACGGTGTGCGACCATCCTCCCGAAAAGCGCATTCTAAGCGCATCTGACGGCGTGGCGAGGCAGCCACCTTGCTCGCACCTCGCTCCCACCGCGATAGCACACCCGTTCAGACCTCTTCGTCAGCCGCCTCCATCTCCTCGAGGTCTCCCAGCCGCAGTTGTGCCTCGGCCACCGGCAGCGCCTCGACGCTCTTCAGCTTGCGCTCGATCTGGCGCGTCCGGACACCCGCCGACTCGATGCTCCGGCTGGCCTGTTCCAGCTTCCGGCGCGTCGCCTCGAGGATCTCGCCGAACTTGCCGAACTCGGTCTTGATGGCGCCAAGAACGGCCCAGACTTCCGACGACCGGCGCTCGATCGCGAGCGTCCGGAAGCCCATCTGAAGACTATTGAGCAGCGCCGACAGCGTCGTCGGTCCGGCGATGCAGATCCGCCAGTCGCGCTGCAGGACGTCAACCAGCCCAGGTCGGCGCAGCGCCTCGGCATAAAGACCTTCGGTCGGCAAATAGAGAATCGCGAAATCCGTCGTGTAGGGCGGTTCGACATACTTGTCGTGAATCTTGCGCGCCTCTTCACGCAGTCGCAGTTCGAGGCCCCGGACGGCCGCGTCGAGTGCCGCCGGGTCGCCGCGCTCCTGCGCGTCGAGCAGGCGCTGATAGTCTTCGAGCGGGAACTTCGCGTCGATCGGCAGCCAGACGGGACGCTGGTCATCGTCGCCCAGATCGCGTCCGGGCAAACGAATGGCGAACTCGACGCGATCGCTCCCGGCAGACCGGGTCACCACGTTCTTGACGTATTGCTCGGGGGTCAGCAGTTGTTCGAGCAGTGCTGCCAACTGCACTTCTCCCCAAGTGCCCCGGATCTTGACATTGCTCAGTACACGTTTGAGATCGCCGACGCCGGTGGCCAGCGTCTGCATCTCGCCAAGGCCACGATGCACCTGCTCGAGCCGGTCACTGACCAGCTTGAACGATTCGCCCAGGCGCTGCTCGAGCGTGGCGTGCAGCTTCTCGTCGACCGTACGCCGGATGTCCTCCAGTTTGCTTGCGTTATCGGCCTGCATCACCCCGAGGCGTGCTTCGACGGCCAGCCGCAACTGCTCGAAACGCTGCTCATTGCTGTTCGTCAGGTGCGCCAGGTGCTGGCCAAAAGACTCGAGCTGCTGCGCCTGCAGATGGCCCAGTTGGGCCATCTGCGAAGCAAGTGTCTGCGAAAGTCGACCTACCGACAACGACTGCTCCTCCCGATCGCCGCGCGCCGCGCTGGCCGCTTCCTGTCGTCCGAGGGCCATCTCCTGCCGCAATTCCCTTTCAAGCCGCTCGAGTCCGCCCTGCAACTCGCGCAAACGCGTGTCCAGCCTCTCCCTGGCCAGCGCCGCGCGCAGCAACAGGAGAAGTTGTAGCGCCACCATCGCGACGCCAGTCAAGATCGCTACGTACCACCAGGCCTCACTCATGGGCGACGCTTTCCGGTAACGGCGGTGGGCATCTGCGCCCGTAGCGCCGTCGGGCTTACTTCAATGAGAAAACGACTCGGCTGCCCTTGGCCTGCTCGGCGGAGTCTGCCTTGCGTTCCGACTTCGCGAGCTTGACCGGCAGCATGAACAAGCGCTCGCCGGGAACCTGGTGCGCCAGCAGCCAGTCGCGAACCACCTTGGCCCGCCGATCGGCAAGGTCGCGCAGATCCTCTTCATCGACCGGCGAGTTGGCGAGAATCAGCTTCTCCATCTCCTCAACCGGTAGCCCCTTGACCATACCGACGAGGTTGCGCGGCTTCGGAAACTTCTCGGCGCGGTACACGCGCTCGAGGAGGGCCGGATACTCGTTCGCACCTAGCTCGACCGCGTCAGTCGACCCGCTTTCGAGACCCTTCTTCGTCAGATCCTCACGTTTCAGCGCCCGCACCTTGGTGGCCAGGCGATCACGCTTCAAGCCCTCGGGATCGCTCTCCGGGTCCGCGCGCCCTTCGATTTCGAGCCTCAACGCCGGCCGGTCAAGCAGCGCCTTGGCCAGTTTCTCCAGACGCGGCTGGCTCGGCGGGGTAATCACCGCCTGCCCGAAATCGAACTCGACGTTCGACAATTCTTCCCCGCCGCCGAGAACCGACCCCAGCAAGGCAAACGGCGAGGTGACTGCCTTCATCAGCAAGTTCACGATCACTTTGACCACCAGACCGCCAACGCTGAATTCGGGATCATTGAGCGAGCCGGAAATCGGCAGGTTGATGTCGATCTCGCCGCTGCGATTCTTGAGCAGGGCAACCGCCAGCGTCACCGGCAGCTTGGTCGCCTCCGGACTGTCCACCGGATCGCCAAAGGTGAGTTGATCGAGGAAGATCCGGTTCTCGGCAGTCAACTGCCCACTTTCGATCTTGTACTTGACAAACAGCGACAACTTGCCCTTGTCGATTGCATAACCCGCGTACTTGCCCGAGTACGGTGACAGAGAGGTCATCTCGATGCCTTTGATGTCGGCCTCCAGGTCCAGGTATGGCGATGGCGCCAACGGGTTGAGCTTGGCCGTGATGCCAAGTGGCGCGATGTTGTCGTAGCTGCCGCGCAAAGCGAGGGTTGCGACGCTGCCGGCGGCCGACGACAGCCCGCTGATGCTGCCGCCAATCCGCTTCAGGTTCGCCGAGTAGTTGGGCTTGATGAAGTTGTCGGTGAACCTGATGTCGCCGCCCTGCACGGTGATCTTCCCGATCTTGATGGGCAGCAGTGGCTGGTCAGTGGTGCCCACCGGCGCGACGGCCTTGCCGTCGCCCGCAACCACCGCCTGGTCGGCAGCCCTGGCTGTCACGGAAACAGGCGCCGCATCCGGCTGACGAACGATCTGCAGCAGGTTCAGCTTGCCCTCGCGACTGAGGATCACGCGGGCAAAGAAATCGGCCAATGCCACCTCGCCGATGGACACCGAATTCGGGTTCAGGCGCACGTCGAGGTGCCCCAGGTACAGGGACTTCCACTTCAGGAAGTCGGCCGAGTTCACTTTGTCGATCGCGTAGAGATCGCCGACGGTCACCTGGCCGGAGAATCCGCCGGTCAGCTTTGCCACCTCGACCGCCCCGCTACCCGCCTGACGCAACTGGACATCGCCGCTCATCGTCACCTGCCCACGCGTCACCTCGATGTTCAGCCGCTCGGTGAAGTACGGTTGCAGCGGTAACAGTTCCAGCGTCCTGGCGTCAACTTTGAGATCCATCGCCAGCGGGAGGATCTTCGCGGTCCCACTGACTGCCACTTCGCCCTTGCGATTGAGCTTGCCGCGAATGGCCAGCGTGGCTGTATTGCCAGGCTCGGTCGAGAGGTTCTCGGCTTCGAGATTCATCCCGGCAAGCGTGTGTGTCGCCGCCGGCGAAACGGCAGCATCCTCGAAACGCACTCCCAGATCCTCGCCGCGATACTTGACGACCTTCACCTTCCATGGACCCGCCGGATCCTTCTGCGAGGCCGCAACCACCTTCAGTTGCGGCGTTGGAAAGAACTCGATGCGACCGTTCGCTGCACGCCGGATCAGCGCTCTGGTGCCGCTCAGCGTAAACTGCTCGATGAGCACGTCCCGCTTCGCCAAGTCGAGCAGCCCGCCCTTGATCGAAACGGCAGCGCTCTTTAGCCACTCGCCCGCCTCGAGCCGCCACGCCACATTGAACTGCGCCCGCGAAGTGCCGCGACTGTCGAGATTCTTCAGGTCAAACTCGAGCCCATCAAGATTCGCGTTGAAGGGCTGAACTTGCGACTCGTCAAGCCAGCGTACGGCACCACCGGTGATTCTGGCTTCGCCGAGCGACCATTCCACAGGTACCGCTTTCGCTTCCGGGACCGACGCACTCCGGGCCGCCAGCTCCTGGCTGAAGAACTCGATCCAGTTGATCGCTCCCTGCCGGCTCACCCGGGCATGAATGTCCGGGGAATCGACCGTGACGCGGTCGATCGCGTATTTCCCGCCCAGCGGGTCAAGCGTGCCGGCGAGCACCTCCAGGCGCTTGAGGGACAGTAGGGGCGCGCCGGCCGAATCCTTGACATCGACGTCCCTGATCACGAAGCTGCCCGACAGAGCAAGCGCCGAGTGACCGCTGCCATGGCGTTGAAAGTGCAGCTTCAGGTCGCTGTCGAGGGCCCCCGAGACGACCTGCACGGGCAGGCGAACGGGTGAGTAATCGATGTATTTGGCGAGTTGCACGTCGCGAAGATCGAGCGCCAACTCGCTCTCCAGGGACGTGGCGAAAGGCTTGCTCTTGCCTTGGACGACCAGCGGCGAGCCGTCTATCGACGCCGAGAAGGCCGGCTCGACGAAGATCTCGGTGGCCGTGGGCAAGCTGGAGATGAACGGTAAGGCAATGTTGACGTCGCTGATCAGGTGTTTCTCGGCGAGCGCTCGGTCGTCGAGTTCGATCTTGCCGCCGCTGATCTGGATGTTGTTGACCGAGAATGCCGGTGTCGGGTCGTCCGAGGCCGGCCGGGCGATGAACTCGTCGATCAGGTCCGAGAAGTTCAAGCGTCCGTCAGTCAGGCGCACGATCCTGAATACCGGACCCACCAGTCTGAGTTCGCTGATCACCGGCCCGCCACGGAAAAACGAACTCGATTCGACGTTGACGTACAGGCTGTCGAAGCCCGCAACGGTCTCGCCCCCACCTTTCTCCTGGATAGCCAATCCGGCAACTTGCACGGACAGCGTGTAGGGGTTTATGCTGATGCTTTGTACGGTCACCGGTCGGTGCAGTACCTCCGAGAGCTTGTCGACCAGCATCGTTTTGACGAGAGGCGGAAGAACAAGGAAACCGAGAGCGCCGATGACGAGCACGACGAGCATGGCACCCAGTGCGTATTTTCTGGTTTGCATGGAGGCAGTTGCCTTGGGAGGATCGCTTTTTTCAGTCATGGCGGCAGCCCGCGAGCTGTCTGGAGGAAGCCTGAATTTAGCACGAAGAAGCACTGGCCGCACTCGCGACGGCGCCGGTCAGCCAAAGCGTGCCCATCGCCGGCCACGGCTGTCGTGCACACGCAGCATCCGTGCCACGAGATGGGAAGTCTGCCCACGCTATCGGCGAGCGCAAGGCTTGGCTTGCCGGTCGACTCTCCGGGCAGCATCAGTCAGATGGCGCCACCGACTGCCGGGAAGACGGGCCATGAACCAGTCGATGCCGATCCCTGCAACTGGCGGCGTACCGAGGTAGACTCGTGATCGAAAATGCGACAGGCAGGGTTGCGTACGCACCGAGAGTGTTGCTCGTTGACGACAACGACTTGATGCGGACGCTGCTGCGCAGCATCCTGCGCGGCAGCCAGTACGATGTCGTCGGCGAGGCCCGCAACGGGGTTGTCGCGCTTGAACTCGCCGAGCGCCTGCGGCCGGACATCATCTGCATGGATGTGATGATGCCGGAGATGGGCGGGCTCGAAGCGCTGCAGGCGATCAAGGCCATGCACCCGGAAACCGTCGTCGTGATGGTCACTGGCAGCCCAAGCGTCGACAACGTCCGCGAATCGATTCAGGGCGGTGCCGGTGGCTTCATCATCAAGCCCTTCAATGCCGGCAAGGTCGTCGACACCCTCAGTCGGGCCTGGCAATCAAGTGGACGTGCCGTGCTCCAATAGACTTGGTCACGCCTGGCTCACGCAACGACCTCGGCGCACGGGCCCACGGCAAGCTGGCCCGATGACGGGTTCAGAAGGTGTTCTTCCACTCCCGCAGGGCGGCAAAGACAGCCAGTTCGTCGCGCGCGCCAGGCACTCTGCGCTGGGCAGCCGCCACCACTTCGGGTTCACGGCAACGCAGGAAGGGGTTGCTCGCCTTCTCGATCGCGATTGTCGATGGTACGGTCGCCAAACCCGCCGCGCGGGCCACAGCCACCTCCTCCGCGCGCCTTTGCAGACGGGGGTTTCCAGGCTCCACCGCCAGCGCGAAGCGCAGGTTGGCCTGAGTGTATTCGTGCGCGCAATAGACCGCCGTGTCGTCAGGCAAGGCGCTGAGCCGGGCCAGCGATTCGAGCATCTGCGCGGCAGTTCCCTCAAAGAGCCGACCACAGCCGCCGGCGAACAAGGTATCGCCACAGAACAGGCAGCCTGAGCCATAATACGCGATGTGCCCCAGCGTGTGCCCGGGAACGGCGATCACCTGAAAGTCGGCAGCGCAGCCCGCGACGCTAACGGTTTCGCCGCCGCACAGAGAGCGTTTGATGCCGGTGATGGACTCGGCCGCCGGTCCGAAGACCTCGGCCGGATGGCGCGCCAGAAGATCCGCCACCCCACCCTGATGATCGGCATGGTGATGAGTGACGAGAATTGTGGTCAGCGACAGGCCCTCGCGCTCGATCACGGCGAGAACTGGGCGCGCATCGCCGGGGTCAACAACGGCGGCCGATGCGCCTTTGCGCAGCAACCAGATGTAGTTGTCCTTGAAGGCCGGAATCCGGATGACGTCAAACATTGGTCAATTTTGGAAGAACTGCGGAAAATGTCAATTGCTGGCCTCGATGCCTGGCTGCAAACCCCGCAAGGGCGCTACGTCATGGCTTGGGAGCAAGCGCGCATCGACGCGACGGTTGCCGACGTTTTCGGCTACAACGCGATCCAGCTCGGCCTTCCGCAACTCGACCTGCTCGCCCAGAACCGCATCCCGCTACGCCAGGTCGCCGACGCGTCGGGTCCAGTCGACGTCATCTGCGATCTGCGTCAGCTGCCGTTCGCCGCGCACAGCATCGACGCCCTGGTCATGGCGCATGTCCTCGAGTTCCATGACGACCCGCACCAGATTCTGCGTGAAGTCGAGCGCGTGCTGATTCCCGAGGGCGAGGTATTGATCACCGGCTTCAACCCGCTTTCGATCTGGGGTCTGCGCCGCCGACTCCCCAATTGCCCGCGCGACTTTCCCTGGAATGGTCACTACCTGTCGGTCCTGCGTCTCAAGGACTGGCTGCAGTTGCTGGGCTTTGCTGTCGATCTCGTCGACTTCGGTTGCTACGTGCCACCGTGCGAACATGAACGCTGGTTGAAGCGTTGGCACTTCATGGAAGCCACCGGCGCACGCTGGTGGAGCTTCGCCGGTGGCGTCTACCTGATGCGCGCGATCAAGCGCGTCCATGCCATGCGTTTGATCCTGCCGAGTTGGAAGCAGCAGAAGGCGCCGCGCAAGGTGTTGTCCGTAGTCAGCCAGAAGGACGCCGAATCGTATGACCGATGAAGTGGTGATCACCATATTCGCTGACGGCGGCTGTCGTGGCAATCCGGGCCCAGGCGGCTGGGGGGTCGTCCTGCAGGCGGGCGAACACGAGAAGGAACTATGGGGCGGCGAGCCGGACACCACCAACAACCGTATGGAAATGACCGCCGCGATTCGTGCCCTGGAGGCCCTCAAGAGGCCAGCCAGCGTGCGTCTTCACACCGATTCGCAGTACCTGCAGAAAGGCATCAGCGAATGGATTCACAACTGGAAGCGCAACGGTTGGCGTACCGCTGACAAGAAGCCGGTGAAGAACGCCGACCTCTGGCAACGCCTCGATGAACTCGCCGGTGAACACCGCATTCAGTGGTGCTGGGTCAAGGGGCACGCCGGGCACAGCGGCAATGAACGCGCCGACGCTCTCGCCAATCGCGGCATGGATGAACTGCAGCGCACCGCCAACCGCCGCCCGCTTGCGGGCGACGGCAGCTGACGTCGCCCGCAAGCGGCACCAGACCGATCATCAGGTTCACCCAGAGCACAGCGTCGATGCGCCAGATCTTTCTCGATACGGAAACCACCGGGCTGGAACACAAGTTCGGCCATCGCATCATCGAGATTGCCTGCGTGGAGATGCGCAATCGGCGGCTCACCAACCGGCACTTCCACCGCTACCTGAATCCGGACCGTGATATCGATGCCGGCGCCCTGTCGGTGCATGGCATCAGCCGGGAGTTCCTGCTCGACAAACCACGCTTTGCCGATGTGGCCGTCGAGTTTCTCGACTTCGTGCGCGGAGCCGAACTGGTCATCCACAACGCCGCGTTCGATGTCGGTTTCCTGAACGCCGAACTCGCACTGCTCGACATGGCCCCGGTGGACACCGTATGCCACGGGGTCTGCGACACCCTGCGGATGGCCAAGGATCTGCACCCCGGCAAGAAGAACAACCTCAACGCGCTGTGCGAGCGCTATGGCGTCGACAACTCGCACCGCACCTTGCACGGCGCCTTGCTGGACGCCGAGATTCTCGCCGAGGTCTACCTGGCGATGACTCGCGGCCAGGAAAGCCTGATCATGGACCTCGGTGATGACAACGGCGGTCGACTGGACACCGCCGGCAGAACACCATCGCCAGGCCGGCGCCAGACACTGCAGGTCAAGCGAGCCAGCCCGGAAGAACTGGCTGAACACCAGCAGGTGCTGACCGCCATCCAGGAAGCCAGCAAGGGCAAGTGCCTGTGGTTGCGGTCCGCCGGCGACTGATTGCCGATGCCCCACCGCTGCTGGTGCTGTCGGCTGGCCTTCTGCTTGGCACAGCGCTGCTGAACCCACTCGTTTCGTCGTCGCGCGAGGTGCGCGCCACCGTCAGCGCACCGCCTCCCCTGCAAGCATGGATCGACGCCACCGCCACGGGCGGCACCCTGAATGCCCCAGCCGGCACGTACTCTGGACCCGTCGTGATCAGTCGACCGATGGTCATCGATGGCAAGGGAGCGATCACCATCGACGGTGGAGGCCAGGGAACCGTGCTGACGCTACGGACGAGCGGCGCAAGCTTGCGTGGACTCCACATTACCCGCTCGGGAGGCTCGCACGACGCCATCGATTCGGGTCTGCTGATCGACAGCGGTAGCGACAACGTGATCGAAGGCAATACCATCGATGACGTGCTGTTCGGCATCACCCTGCAGCGGGCAAACGACAACCGTATCATCGGCAATCGCATTCGTTCCCGGCCAGACGAGCCTGCCGATCGCGGCGACGGCATCCGCCTCTGGTACAGCATGGGTAACCGCGTGGAAAACAACGACATCTCGCGCATCCGGGACATCACGATCACCAATTCCTTGCGCAACCGCTTCGTCGCCAACAGCGTCAGCGACAGCCGCCGAGCGCTGAATCTCCTGTTCTCACACCGCACGCTGATCGAGAAGAATCTGTTGACCGGCAATTCGACCGGCATTACCGCCCTCAACTCCGACGGCCTCACCATACGCAACAACCGGATCATGCATGCCGGCGATGCCAGCGGTGCCGGTATCGCCCTCAAGGAGAGCGGCACGACGCTGATCCATGGCAACGAAATCATTCACTGTGCGGTGGGCATCTTGTCCGACTCGCCGATGCACGCACTCAATCGCATCACGGTGATCGACAACCGCATCGCGCACAACGTCACCGGCATCAGCTTCTACGGCGAGAGAGGTGGTCACCTGGTTCTGTTCAACTCCTTCGAGCACAACCTGTGGCAAGCGCTGGTCGGCGCGAGCGGCGACATCGACGGCAACGAATGGCGAGGAAACTATTGGGACAATTACGAAGGATTCGACCGCAACGACGATGGCTTCGGCGACACGCCCTACGAAATCTGGGCCCACGCCGACCAGATCTGGCTAGAGACGCCGATGGCCAGGTTCTTCCGCAACTCGCCGGCACTCGAATTGCTCGACTTTTTCGAGCGGCTTGCGCCTTTTGCCCTGCCGACCCTCATACTGCGCGATCCCGAACCGGTGTCGCGGCCAGACGCGACGACGCCTCGGATTCAGCAACAGATGGCACAACGCTAGGGATTTCGGCGCGCATCACGCGCACCCTACAGATCGAAGCGCCAAAGGCCCTGGCGCATCAGAAGAAGGGCGGCGAAAAACTGAGGTGGCGAAGCGCTCAGCTTTCGCTCGGCGTCTCCGGCGGACGCCTTGGCCGTCGGCCGTGCCGCTTCGGCGTGCGCGCGTCGGACTGCCCGTCCGCTCCCACTTCCGGCCGGGCAGCGGGCGGCCGTGGGTCGGGACGCGGCCCGGCGACGGGCCTCGGTCCGACTTTTCGCGGATCCGGACGTCGACCGGGCCCCTGAACACCGGGGCGCTTGTCCGGCTGCCGCTCGAGCGGCCTGTCCGACGGGCGCTCCGACTCACGGTTGCCCGGAGCCATGGTGATCTCGAGCTCGATGATCTCATCCCATTGCTCGTCGCTTCGATCGCGCTCGGGGATGGCAAGAAGTTCTCGGAGCCGGCGACGCGGATCCTGGGGAGGTGAATCGTTCATGCTCCCATTATGACGCACACAGGAGGCGTCGTTCAACAGGCTTGCGTGGTTTACGCAGAGCTGGTGACGAAAAGGCCCGCACTATTGCGGGCCTTTGGCTTCCCCGACAGCCGAAGCCACACAGGAATGGGCTGACTCGGCGATGCCGGTCGTGGCGACGGACAGATAAGGGAAAAATCAGTGGCCGGCGCGCAGGCTTACAGCGAACGAATTCTGCAAGCTCTCGGGAAACTGGAAGCGCGCAAAGGCACGGTGAATGTCTGCCTCGTTGACGCCCCTGGTCGCATCATGGAAAGAAATCCCCAGCGGCCGGCCATTGGCGGCCAGAGTAGCAAAGGCAAACCGCCAGCGCTGCGCCTCGGCCAACCGCTCACGCAGTTCAGACTCATTGCTGATTTCAACACCCGCCTGCTTGAGTGAATCCAGAAACTGGTCGAAAGACTCGTTGCTCAGGCTACCCATTTTGTTCTCCTGTCGAAGTATCCGTGCTCGTCATACCTGCAGGAGATAACGCTCGCTCCTGCCGGCGGTTGACAGGAAGGGTCAAGAAAGCCACAGCCGCGGGCCATAGCGCCGTCTCGACCGTCAGTAATGCGGTGGAATCTCCTCGCTGGCGGGGCGTCGTCCGCCTGCGGCCAGGCCCTCCTCCAGTTGGCGGTGAAGGTGCCGCAGTTGCTCCTGCAGCAGATCGAGCTGCTGTTGCTGCCGATAGACCGTGAGATTGAGTTCGTCCACCAGATTCTCGGCCAGGCCGAGGCGAATCTCGAGTTCGACGAGACGATGTTCCATTACCGACCCCGCGATTGCGCGGGACACGGCCCGGTCGAGGCCGGCGCGATCCCGACGAGTTGGCCGACTGTCGCACGTGCGGACTCGTCTGGAGCCCTCATGAGTTCGGTCGGGAGTAGCACTCCTGCAGAAAGGCGCCGCTGTGGCTGCCCATGCGGTCGAGCGCACCGGCGCGGCCGGGCCCAGCCGCCGCCGCTGATCGCCAGCCGGTACGGCCGGAGCGCCGCACCAGAGCACTTTCCGATTCCGGCTCTCACACATCCGGTCATTTCGTCCATTCTGGCGGCTGACGGTGCGCGTGGCCGAACCTCGTGCGCCTGGCTAGCGACGTGTCGGTCAGGCGCCGAATTGATCGCTGCCAGACTCGGACTCCAGCGACCTGAACGGAGCGAGGTCCCGTATGTTCTTCTGTACGGCAACGGCACCGAACAGGCTCAAGAGAAACGACATGGCATAGAATCCCTTTTCGCTCGAGCCAATCGTCGCGTTCCAGAGTCCGACCGTCAGCAGGAGAATTGCCAACGCCAGCGAGATCCAGCAAAGGCCAAAATAGATCCCGGTAACCGGTATGCCCTCAAGCCGGTCGCGGACCGATTTCTGCAGCGATACGGCGGCGAACAGCCCGTACATCAAGACCGTGAAATAGTAACCCTGCTCATTCAGCTGCATGCTGGCATTCCACAAGCCGACCAGATAGGCGGCGGCACCCACCAGCAGGGCAGCCCACGATGCGCCGATGAAGGCTCCGGTTGGGCGCTGAACTTGTACACTCATGACATTCCTCCACGTCGATCCGCATCAATGCCAGCTTAACACGCCTGTTCGCAACTTGCCGCGGGGCTCCCCGGCCAGTCACGGCCCGCTTCCAAGCACAGCGCTCCCGGCCCTGGCGTCGCCCAACGCGCTCCTTCGTGTACGTGGCAACGGCGAAGCATCGGGCGACCGCCACCAGTCGCTGTAAGCTACTCGGGGAGGCCGTTGAGGAGGAACATGGCCTGCAGGGCATCGTTCGGCTTGCCGAGTTGCCCAAACCAGCGGCCGAGAATCGGGCTGATCTCACCGGAACGGTAGAGCCTGGCCAGGGTCCGGTCCACGGCGAGACGGAAGTCGGCATCCCGACGCATTGCCAATCCGTAGGGTTCGTAGCTGAACTGCAGTGTGGCCAGTGCGAAGGCCTGCCCCTGCCCGCGCACCAGCGCAGTGGTGATCAGTACCGTGCGATCGGCGGCATAGGCGGTGGCGGTCTTGTCCTTCAAGGCCCGCAAGGCGGCATCGTGGTCCGGCACCTTGATCAGGTAAACGCCGAGCTTGCCTGCTGCGATCAAGTCCTCGAGCGTCTTCTCGGTCGTCGTTCCCGCGACCACCGCGACCCGTTGACCCTTGGTCGCTTCCAGAGAGGAAGGCACCTCACCGTCCAGAAACAACAGGCCAGCGCCATCGATGAAGGTCATCAGACTGAAATCGAAGTCGGCCCGACGCGCCAGCGTCTGTGTCGTATTGCCACATTCCAGGTCGATCGCGCCGCTCTTCAGCGCTTCGAAGCGACTCTGCGCAGTCACCGGTACCCAGCGCACGTCGAGCTTAGGCAGATCCAGTTGCTTGCCAAGATCCTCGGCGACGATCCGGCACAGGTCCACGCTGTAGCCGCGCGGTTGCTTGTCGTCGCCGACAAAGGAAAAAGGCATCGAGTTCTCGCGGTAGCCGAGCTTCAGCGTCCCCGACTGCTTGATCCTGGCCAGTACCGATTCAGATGCCATGACCGGCATGGCGATGACAAGGCTTGCGACAAGCCCGCCGAGAAGCAGAGTTCGTTTGATCATGGTGCGTCCTATCGAGTGGTGAGGAGGAAAGGGTCCGCTGCAAAGGGGGTCATGCGGGCGCCGCAAGTATGCACAGCAACAGCAGGTTTTTCCAGCGCCAGATCCGCATCTTCCCTGGCGCGCATCGCCGAAACGCCTGCCGGCAACACATCGACGCCCAGGGGTGGCTTGCTGCGAACGCCAGCGACGGGATGACGTGGTCAGTCCAGGGCCGACATCGGGAAGGGTATGGGAAGCCTGCGCCGACGCCCGCGTGCATTCATGGCACCATCGACAGGAAGAGAAACACGGCAAAGAGCACCAGATGAACGGATCCCTGCAAGACCGTGGCACGCCCTCCCGCGAGGGTCATCGACGTGAGCAAGAGCGTGAGCGCAAGAAGAGTCATCTCCTTGGCCGGGAGACCAAGATCCAGGGGAAGATCGAGCGCGATGGCCGTCACGGCCACCGCGGGAATGGTCAGACCAATGGTGGCGAGAGCGGATCCCAGCGCCAGATTGAAACTGATCTGCATGAGGTTGCGACGCGCGGCGCGTACCGCAGCCATGGTTTCGGGGAGCAACACCATCATGGCGATGGCGATGCCGACGACCGCGTTGGGCATTCCTGCGCCGTCGACGGCCGTTTCGATGACTGGTGCAAGAATCTTGGCAAGGCCAACGACGGCAACCAGGGAAACAAGCAGCAGGACGAGACTCGCCACTGTGGCGAACAGGCTGGGCCGCTGCGCATGCTCACCAGTCGATCCATCGCCTTCCGGCAGGAAATAATCGCGATGACGAACGGTCTGCACGAAGACGAACACGCCGTAAAGGACCAGTGACACCACGCCGGCAAACACGAGTTGCGAGCCCGACAGCGTCGGCCCAGCCGTCGTCGAGGTAAAGTTGGGAAGTACCAGCGTCAACGTCGTCAGCGTCGCCAACACCGCCAGAGCGGGTGTCGTGCCCTCGACACGGAAGTCGATGACGCGATGCTGCAGGCTGCCGACCAGAAGGCACAGGCCAACCACCCCGTTGCAGATGATCATGACGGTCGCAAATACCGTATCCCGCGCCAGGGCACTCGACTCCACACCACCCGACAGCATCATCGAGACGATCAACGACAACTCGATGACCGTGACGGCAAGTGCCAGAACCAGGGTGCCAAAAGGCTCCCCGACACGATGTGCAATCACTTCTGCGTGGTGTACCGCAACGAGCACCGAGGCGATCAAGGCCGTCGCGGCACACGCGAGAAGGAGAGCGCCGGGCACCAGCCCCCAGATCGCAACAAGCATGCCGCATGCCGCTACCGGGACGGCCACGCTCCAGACCGGGACTCCGGCAAACGCTTGTTTCGTCATACTTGGCAAGCCTCCGAAAATTCTTCAGCGATCGTCAGATCGTCAATGAAAACAGTCGTCCAGATCATCGAAAGTCGCAACAAGGGTGGCCATACTTGCCCATCCTCACGAACTCAACGATGGACGCTCCACCATCCCGGGTTCCTTGTCCGTACGGCTCCGCGCCGGCTCCGCACACGCGAAACGGCCTTGCGGAAAGCGCTTGATGGCTGCGTCCCCAGCCGCGAGGGGCAGGTCAGCCTTGGCGCCTTGCGTTCAACGTTTTCCTGGGGGCTCGAAGACCCGTGACAGGGCGGACGCCAGCGGCCAACGCATTTCGCCGGCCCGGCAGTGTTGCGACAGCGCGCCGCGGCAGGCGCGCACTGACCCAGCTTCGTTGCGCGCAGCAGGTGGATTTCCTGCTCCAGCGCTGCGCGCCCCAGGACGATCGGCGGTTGATCAGGGGTTGAAGACCCGCTTGCCTGACGCTATGGCTCGCGTCTGCAGGTGCGCCCACCGCGGAGTGGCCTTGGGCGCCTCGGCATACAGATCGCAATCGACCAAGGCTTGCAGGCCCTCCGGACTGGCGATCCAGCGGTCGATCGCCTCGACGTCGTCTGACAGATCTACCGCCTGCGCCGTCAGGTGAGGCGAGTTCTTGGCCGCGTTCTTGGTCGCCGCATTGACCGAAGGCGGTCGCCAACCACTGTTGACGCCGTCCGGCGCCGTCGCGCCGGTCGCATCATGATAGCGCTTGAGAAAAAGGTTGGCGCGCCGCACCGTTTCCTTGGCGTTGGCCATGATGGTCGGTGTCAGTTCGTTGGCGTACTCGACGTCACGGTTTTTCCAGTACTGCTTCAGCGTAATGGCCATGGTGGTTTCCTCATTCAGGGGAGGGAAGGAGCAGCCGGCGCCAGGCCGCAAGCCCAACACAGCCCGACTGCCATGCGGGGAAGCCGTAAACAACAGAAAACGATCCGCGTCCAGACTCAGGGCCACGGAGACGTGCGCACCGTACCCTCTTTGTCTCGACAGAGCAATGCTGATCGGGGCAAGCTGGCGACCGGTGTCGCCAAGCTTACGCATCTCGCGTACCTCTATCACGCTACCGACAAGCGAGCCCCGTGCGGCGCGTCGCATGCGGACCCGCTCACCGCGGCGTAGCCGACGGCTCGCCTGAGCGATCGCCATGCTGACCGGCACCGACGCGTCAAACCTCAAGGGCCGCTTATCGGACCCATTTTCGTTGACTCCAGCCGTCAAGCATCCTCCGCCAGCTTTGCGCGCCTACGATCAGCGGATCTTCAGCACCGGCTGATACCTGCCAATGCCGTCGCCGTTCGGCTTGGCAGTCGACAGCGGACATTCCTTGCCACGCCACGCGGCAGGGCGGGGCAGCGGATCGGTTCTGGTGTGCACAAGCGGGTCGATCGTGGCGAGCGCCAAGATCTCTCCAGCACCACTCTGCTTGATCATTCAGGCGCCGAATTCCATCACGAACGTGAACCGTGCTCAGTCGTCGGGTTCGCAACGATTCACCATGGCGTTTCCCCGGCGAGATGCCCCTCCATCGCCTCCTCCAAGGCCTTCTTGGTCGGTCTTTTCAGGTCGGGCAGCACGGCGTCAAGTGCGTACAGCTTGTCGAAATAGCGGTGTCTACCGATGGGCGGACACGGGCCGCCCTGTGCTGTTGACCGGCAGCTTGTGCAGCACCCAATGAACCCAAGTCATGCATGGTGCGGCAGGATTCGGCGCATCAGGATCGGCCACGATCAGTGCTAGACTCCTTGCGCGAGCAGCTGCACCACTCCAGACCCGTGGCGGCGGAACATCCTTACCCTCGCAGGTGTACAGCTTGGGGACCGATGCGCTGTGATCGAACGCATCTGAAGTGATGCTCATGTCCATGCTAGTAGTGCGTTCCGTTAAAACCTATACAGATTAGGCTATGGCGAGATCGAACTTCTTCCAACGAAAGACGACTGGGGCCGCGTTCATCTCGTCGACCCCTTGGCGGATGCGTGTCTTGAGTTCGTCTAGAGAACTGACGCGGATATGTCGCAAGAAGGTGCGAGCCATCTTCGAGAAGGCGCACTCGATGAGGTTGAGCCACGAGCCGTGTTTGGGGGTGTGGACATACTCGAAGCGCCCAGGACGCGTCGCAAGGAACGCCCGGGTTTCCTTCGAGATGTGTGCCGAATGATTGTCGAGGACGAGACGAACAAGCGCCTCTGGAGGATAGTGGGCGTCGATATCCTTGAGCAACTCAATGAACTCGGCGCTACGGTGCCGATCCTCGACTCGCTCGAAGATATGACCGGAGTGCAGATCGATGCCAGCCAGAATCGAGACGGTGCCATGGCGAACGTACTCGTAATCACGCCCGAGGGTGGCCGCTTTGTCAGGCACCGGGGGCAAGTCCGGCGCCGTCAGACCCAGCGCCTGAACACCTGGCTTCTCGTCGACGCTCACGGAGTAGATCGGATTGGGACGCGCATCATGAACAGCCCCCTCCCGGTACAAAGCCACATCCTGATAAACCATCAGAACCTCTTGCATCTTCCGGTCGAAATCCGGGTCACGCCGCTCCAGGTAATAGCGGATCTTGTGCGGCTTGATCTGCCGCTCGTTGAGAATCCGCCAGACGGTACTCTTGCCCGCTTGCGCCAAACGCGGATGGCCGACCTCCTCGGCATGGCTCGAGACAAATTCCGCCAACGCCGAAATCGACCACACTTCCGCTGCCCGTCCATGATCTTTCGGTTTGGTACACGCCAAACTGACGACCCAAGCCTTGGCCTCCTCGCCAATCTCAGGCTCATGCGGGCGATGATAGGCATCCTTCAGGCCAGCCGCCACACCATCGGCCAGGGCTTTGTCGATACACTTGTACACCGTCGAACGTCCGACTCCCACTCGACGCATGACTTCAGTAATCGACCGGTTCTCCACGTACGCCAGGAGAATCTTCGCCCTCTCGGCTTCACGTACCGGCGCCGTTCTCGACCGGGCCAGATCCCCGAGCATCTCCTCTTCCGCCGCCGTCAAGGCCAGTGCCACCCGACTCGTCTTTCCCGACATGACCACACCTCACACACAAACGTCTTGAAATCATGTCAGTATCGCCGAATCTTCATGTCTATTGTTGAAACGAACTACTAGTTCCTCCAGTTTGCGTTGTTGCCGCCCGGACACCAGGCAGGCATCAGCGGATACGCGAGCAATTGTGCCAAAACGGATGTCAGCGACAGAATTGTCAATCTCAGCAGGCCACGCATCGTGATACCTCACCGAAGGCCAAGACTGTTGAAGTGGCTGAAGGGCTTGTTTGTGACCCGAGCCAAGTTGCCTCCAGAGGTACAGCGAGCCAAAGAAGTCATCGCGGCCATAGACTCGGGCGGGATTCCATTGAATCCGGCAACGATCAACACGATCGCACGGGACCTGGGGCTGGAGGTGCCACGACGAGCGTCGGTCAGCGACACGATCCAGCGTATTCGAATGGCTGTCGAACGAAGTCAATCTTACGCGGATCCCTCCGGGGCGATCAGCAGCACGCTGGGGAAGTACGATGCGTAGCGTCTTGTGTCGCTGATCGCACCGGATAGCCCGACGCAGCTCGCCAGACGTGCCACTGCATCGATCAGATGGGCAGCCCTGTTGCACCGACCAGTCGCACAGCCCATGCCAACGCACAGATGGAAACGCCCATGACCGACGAACTTTTCCGCGAAGACGCCACGCTCACCACTTGCGAAGCGCGCATCACTTGCATCGACGAACGCGGCGTACAACTCGAACGCACGATCTTCTACCCGCTGGGGGGTGGCCAAGCTGGCGACCGCGGCGCCCTGATCCTGCCCGACGGCAGTGATCTGCAAATCGCCGACACGCGCAAGGGTGCGCAGGCCGGCGAAATCCTGCATGTGCCGGCGGCCGGCCAGGAGGCCCGGCTCGCGCAGATCAGCATCGGCCAGATCGTTCACGCCCGCCTCGACGCGCACCGCCGGCAGCGCCACATGCGTTTCCACACCACGACGCACCTGCTGTGCGCGTTGATCCCCCATCCGGTCAACGGCTGCTCGATAACCTGCGACTATGCGCGGCTGGACTTTCACATGGCGGAGCCGCTCGACAAGGAAGCCCTCACCGCCGGCTTGGCGCGCCTTGTCGGCGAGGCACGCCCGGTCCGCCAGCGCTGGATTGCCGAGTCCGAACTGGATGCCAACCCCGGCCTGGTACGCAGTATGAGCGTGCAGCCGCCACGTGGGCTGGGCCGGGTCCGAGTCATCGAAATCGAAGGCGTGGACCTGCAACCGTGCGGCGGCACGCATGTCTCCAACACCGCCGAGATCGGCGCCGTCGTCGTTACCCGGATCGAGAAGAAGTCGGCGATGACCCGGCGAGTCGTGCTCGCGTTCGCCGAACCCGCTACCATCGCCAACTGACGGTAACGCCTGCCGACCACGGTGCGGGTTCAGGCCGCCATCACGCGCGTAAATTGCTTCGGATAGCTGAGTTGACTTCCAATGCGTCGCGGGGGAACCCGGCGATCGTCGCCAACGCCGCCTGGTGCCGTCTTGAGATTGACAAGTAATATCCGTTGAGGATTGCGCCAGAGCATGCCGTTGCGCTGCACGCTCCATTCAGCGTGTGTTGCGCGCAAGCGAAAAGCCTGCACCCATCACGCCAAGCGCCTGGCCCATCAGCTTCAGCTCCCCGCCGGGACCTCGAATCGACTGTGCGCATCCGGTCAGTACGAGACGGTCGGGAATCCATGATCTTGGGTTACGGACCGAGGGGTCCCACAGTAGTCCGGCCGATGATGAGATCTCTCGATCGTGTAGAGTGATTGGGAATAGGCTATGATTTTGAGGCGATTATGTTAGCGACTGAATTAATGCAGCAAGGTGGTACTCTGAAGGGAGATCCGGCCCTGCGTCAGGCCATGCCCGTCGCCTTGTCCATTGACGCCGTCGTTACCCGGTTTGCCATGGCCGATCCCCGGCGGTCGCTTCTGGCTGATCACTGTTCGTTGGCGAGGAACTCAGTCGCAAAGAACGAGGGACGATCGGATAACAGCATAGATGAGGCGAGTGATGAGGGGGGCCTGTGAGCATCCGCGCTCGGCTTTTGCTCCTGATCCTGTTCGCGACGCTGATCCCTGCGCTGGTGGCTGGGATCCAGTTTATCGAACGCCGTGATACGGAGATTTCCGGTGCGAGCGAAGACCTGGCGGCGTCAGTGCAAGAGATTGCGCTGGATCTCAAGGATATAGTTCGGGCCACCGCCCAGCTTCACTATGGACTCGCGCGCGCGCCGGAGCTCGATACGCGGGACCAGGCGGCCTGCTCCGCCTTTCTCGCCGACGTACTCAACGAATATCCTCAGTACACGGGGATACTCACGATAAAGCCGAGCGGCGACCTGTTCTGCGATTCGCTGCGCAGTGGCAGGACGATGAACCTCGCCGACCGGCGTTATTTCCAGAACGCCCTCAACCCTGGTAATCCACTCGCCGTCGAGGCGGCCTTCGGCCGCCTGACTGGAACCGCGGTGCTACAGATCGCCTATGCTGCGCGGAACAAGATGGGCGAGTTGAAGTTTATTCTGCTCGCATCGCTGGACCTGGATAAGACCATGCAATCCCGCTCGCGGACTCTGCCAAGAAGAAATGCAGTGATCGCCCTGGTGGACAACAAGGGAACAGTTTTTACGTGGCATCCCGACACCGAGAAGTTGCGTGGCAGGTCGATTGCGGATTCGCCGTTGTTTCGATTTGCCCGGGAGCAAACGGCTGGGGCGGTACGCGAGGATCTCGAGTTTGGCGGTGTGTCGCGGATATGGGCAGTCAGCACATTGCCCGAGTTTCCCGAAGTGGGGCTGCATGTCGTGGTTGGCGTATCGAAGCAAGATCTGCTCGCGGCGGCGAACAGGAATCTGGTTCAGGCGCTGGCCATCCTGCTCGCCGTCTGGTTGCTGGTATTTGGCGGCGCTTGGGTTCTGGCGCGCGGAGTAATGGATCGAGGCTTGGCCGAGGAGATGCGCATTCGCGAGCTCAATGAACAGTTGGAACAGCGGGTTCTTGAACGTACAGCGAGATTGGAGTCAGCCAACCAGGAGTTGAATCGCGAAATTGCCGAGCGCAGCCGAGCGGAAGCGGAACTTCGCATCGCCGCCATCGCCTTCGATTCCCAAGAGGGAATGATGGTCACCGATGCCCATGGCGTGATCCTGCGGGTCAATCGAGCGTTTGTGGAAGAGACCGGCTATTCGGCCGAGGACGTCGTGGGCCGGAAGCGGACTATGCTCACGTCAGGTCGCGAGGACGCCGCCCTTGACGATGCAATGTGGGAGACCGTCCAGCGCTGCGGAGCATGGCAAGGCGAAGTCTGGGACCGGCGGAAGAATGGCGAGGTGTATCCCGTCTGGCTCACGATCTCCGCCGTAAAAGGACAAGGCGGTCTTGTCACCCATTATGTCGCTACGCATATCGACATTACTCAGCGCAAGGCGGTGGAAGATCAATTGCACAAGCTGGCTTTCTACGACCCGCTGACCCAGTTGCCCAACCGCCGGCTGTTGTTGGATCGGTTGGGTCACGTGCTGGCCGGCAGTACGCGCAGCCGGAACCAAGGCGCAATCATGTTTATCGACCTCGACAATTTCAAGGCTCTGAATGACACACAAGGCCATGACGTGGGCGACCGCCTGCTCGCTGAGGTGGCGCAGCGCCTGAAATCCTCGGTTCGTCAGTGCGACACGGTGGCCCGTCTCGGTGGCGATGAATTTGTGGTGATGGTCCAGGACCTCGCCGCAGACAGTATGGTTGTTGCGCAGGTCGAGGCAGTGGCAGGGAAGATTCTCGCCGCGCTCGACTGCCCGTACCGGCTTGTATTCGACGCCGAACTCGGTAGGCGCAATGCCTTGAACTATCACTGCACGGCGAGTATCGGCATCACGCTCTTCGGGGCTCATTCGACAAATGTCGATGAACTGCTGAAACAGGCCGATCTGGCCATGTATCAGGCGAAGGACTCGGGACGCAACGCCATTCGATTCTTCGATCCGGAAATGCAGGCCGCGATAACCAGCCGCGTTGCGCTGGAGGCTGACCTTCGCGAAGCAGTCGAGGCGGGGCAATTCCAGCTTTATTACCAGCCCCAGGTCGTTGGCGAAAGCCATCGCCTGACGGGCGCCGAAGCCTTGCTCCGCTGGCATCATAGCCGCCGAGGCATGGTGCCTCCCTCCGAGTTCATTCCGCTGGCCGAAGAGACCGGGCTCATCCTACCGTTGGGCCAATGGGTGCTGGAGACCGCTTGCGCCCAACTGGCGACCTGGGCGTCACAGCCCGAGATGGCCCAGCTTACCGTCGCAGTGAATGTCAGCGCCCATCAGATCCGCCAGACCGACTTCGTCGATCAGGTACTGGCCGTGCTCGCTGACGCCGGCGCGAATCCGCAGAGGCTAAAGCTGGAACTGACCGAGAGCCTGCTGGTAAGCAATGTGGAGGACATCATCGCCAAAATGACCTTGCTCAAGTCCAGGGGCGTGGGCTTCTCTCTCGATGACTTTGGCACCGGCTATTCGTCGCTGTCTTACTTGAAGCGCCTACCGCTTGATCAACTGAAGATCGATCAGTCTTTCGTCAACGAGGTGCTCACCGACGCCAACGATGCAGCGATCGCAAAGATGATCGTCGCCCTCGCAGAGAGTCTTGGGCTGGCGGTGATCGCCGAGGGAGTGGAAACCGAAGAACAGCGCAATTTTCTCGCCGAGAGCGGCTGCCACGCCTATCAAGGCTACCTGTTCAGCAAGCCATTGCCATTGGCGGGGTTTGAACAATGGATTGGGAAACCAACGGCACCAGCGAGCGTATAGGAGCTCGCCTGAAGTAGCGTCAGTCTCGGATTGGGTCCCGGCAACCCATGAAAGCGATGATTCGCCTCTCGGCGCCGCCGCGTGGGCCGAAGAGGAGAAAGACCTCATGAGTCCGGTCAACGGCTGCTCGGTAACATGCAACTATGCGCGGCTGGGCTTTCACATGGCCGCACCGCTCGAAAAGGAAGTCCTGGCCGCGGAGATCGGCGCCGTCATCGCCCGGATCGAGAAAAAATCGGCGATGACCCGGCAAGTCGTGCTCGCGTTCGCCGAGCCCCCTATCCGCGCGAACTGACTGTAACGCCTGCCGGCCGCAGCGCAGGCTCAGGCCGCCAGCTTGCGTTTGCGAAGCCGCATCAAGCAGCCGATTCCCGGGAGTCTGGCGTACAGTTCTCCGGCGGCGTCCCAGTAGTCGCGGTGCCAGGTCACCTTGCCGGCGCTGTCGAAGTACAGATGCGACGCCTCGGCAATCACTTTTGGCGCAGCCGTCCTCCGCGAGCCCTTCAGCCGGTAGTGCCGTTCCCATACCAGCAACGCGCCGTTGTCGGCGACTGGTGACGCTGCTGGCTGGCCCATCGCCTTCAACAACTCGTTGATGGCACCCACCTGCCCGATTCAGGCCTCTTGTGATAAGACCATATAAAGACTATATTCAGTCTCAAACGACTCAGGAGCACTGCCATGCGCTACTCATCTCAAGTCAAGCCGATCAGCTACCTCAAGGCCAACGCTGCCGAAGTCCTGAGGCACCTCGCTGAGCAGCGTGAGCCCCTCATCATCACCCAGAACGGTGAGGCCAAGGCCGTCCTGCAGGACGTGGCCTCGTTCGAAGAGACCCAAGAAACGCTGGCCTTGCTGAAAATCCTGGCACTCGGCAACCAGGATGTGGCCGCTGGCAAGCTCAAGCCCGTGGCCGATGTCGTCGCCCGTCTGCGCGCCAAGCGAGCCACTGCCTGATGGCAGGCGCACCAGCCAAGTTCGAGGTTTTGCTCACCGAGGGCGTGGAGCACGACTTGGAGTCCATCCACGACTACATCTCCGAAGTCGACTGCGTGGCCAACGCCAATTACGTACTGGATGAGTTGATGGAGGCCGTGGAGAGCTTGTCGAGGTTTCCGGAGCGCGGCGGCTACCCGAAGGAACTGGTCGGCCTCGGCATCAAAGAGTACCGCCAGATCTTCTTCAAGCCGTACCGCGTGATCTACCGTGTCACAGGCAGCCAAGTCATCATCTATCTGATTGCTGACGGGCGTCGTGATATGCAGTCGGTGTTGGCGAGAAGGCTGCTCGGCGCGTAGTGAGCGCGGTCATGTTCCCGGATATTGGCGAAGATGGCCTCGGTTTCGGGGACTTTTCCTGGGGTTTGCCCTTGAGCACCGGACGCCACCGCGACCCCTCACGGATGCACTGCCGACCTGCTGCTCCCGGGGCAGCACATCCTTGGCATATCCCTGCGTACGCAGAGGCTTGATGGCTTCCTCCGCCGTCAAGCGGGTGAAGGACGAGGTCGCGCGCCAAGTCCGATAGCTTGAATGTGGGCGGCTGCAACATGAACCTCCGCTTCCCGTGCGCGGCTGGACTTTCACCGGGCGGCACCGCCTGCCGACCACAGCGCGGGTTCAGGCCGCCAGCTTACGTTTGAGAAGCCGCATCAAGCAGCCGATTCCGGGGAGTCTGGCGTAGAGTTCTTCGGCGGCGTCCCAGTAGTCGCGGTGCCAGGTCACCTTGTCGGCGCTGTCGAAGCGCAGGTGCGACGCCCCGCGAATCACTTGCGGCGCAGCCGTCTTCCGCGAGCCCTTCAGCCGGTAGTGCAGTTCCCATACCAGCAACGCGCCGTTGTCGGCGACCACGCGCTCGAGGACGACGAAGCGTGGTTCGTCAACCTGACCGAACATGTGCGTGAAAATGCGCTGGATCGGCGCGACGCCGCGCACCTCGTTGAACGGATCCTTGAAATACGCATCGTCCGCGTAGTACTCGGGAAAACGGACCACTGTCTCGAGGCACAAGCCCTCGAAGAAGGCGACCAGAGCGTCGACGGCAGTCGTACTGCTCATCCTGAACTCCCCTTGGCGCCGCCGAGAACGCGGACGAGCGGGAAGTAGAGGCGGTATGGCAGATGCGCCAGCAACTTCATCACGCGTGTAAAACGCTTCGGATAGTGGATTTCGAATGCGCCGCCGGCAAGACCGGCGATCGTCGCCAGCGCCGCCTGCTCGGGAGTGAGCAGCGCCGGCATCGCGAAATCGTTCTGCGCGGTCAGCGGCGTTGCGACGAAGCCCGGATTGATCACCCGCACACCAATGTTTCGCGGCTGCAGATCGAGGTACAGCGACTCGGCGAAGTTGATCAGCGCGGCCTTCGTCGGACCATAGATCAGCGACTTCGGCAGGCCGCGATAACCGGCGACGCTGGCCACGAAACCGATCTGGCCGTTGCCCTGACGCAGCAATTGCGGCACGACGCAGGCCGCGAAGGAGACGGCGGCGACGAAATTGACGTCGATCATCCGCCGCGCCTTGGCCATATCGAGCTCCCAGGCGCGCATCGGCAGATAGTCGCCCGCCACGTACAGGGCGACATCGACACCGCCCCATTCGGCGAGCACGGCGTCCCAGGCAGCGCGCAGACTCGCTTCGTCGGCGGCATCGCAGGGAACGACCAGCGCCTGCCCACCGCCGGCAGCGGCGACCTCCGCCAGGCGAGCGGCGTTGCGCGCCGACAACGCCACGCGCGCGCCACGCGCCAGCAGCACGCTGGCGAGCGCCGCGCCGATGCCCGTCGAGGCGCCGAGCAGCCAGACGCGTTTTCCCGACCAGTCGGTAATGCGTGGATTCATCGCTTTACCGCCTCGTGAAGCTCAGCGTCACCTCGCCGAGGTGGAAGCCGAACTTGCGCATCGCCGAGCGGTTGAGCATCACCTTGTCGTCGATCAGGAACATCCAGTCGTCGAAGTCGACGTTCCAGACGCGGCCATCGACCGGCAGGGCGAGCACGTAGCGCCAGCGCAGCGCGTTGCCGGCCGCTTCGCCCTGCGCCTCGCCGACCACGTCGTCGGCCCGGCCGACGTAGCGCGACGCATCGACGCGGGTAATCGTCCACACCCGCCGCGACGTCGTCCCGTCCGACCACGCAAAGTTCTCGTCGAGCGTCCCGACATCGACCCCGTCACGCTTCTCCCACTTGGCGTCGATGACGACATGGAAGCGCTTGATCACTTCGCCCGAACGATCCTGGAACATTCCCCAGCCGTCGATCGTGCCGTTGAAGTAGCGGGCGAGATCGAGCGCCGGCTGCTGGGCCTGGTAACGATCGACCGGCGTGCCGGCGCAACCGCCGAGACCGAGGATTCCGCAAGTGAAGCAGGCGAGCCACAGGGTTTTCATCGAGAGACCTCCAGAGTGCTGCGCCATTGCCACGCGAGGACGGCGGCGATGGACTTGAAGACCAGCGGCAGCAGGCAATAGACGGCGGCGAGACCGGCCGTCGTCGCCGCCACCCCCGGCCGGTAGCCGACCAGGTCGAGCAACGGCAGGGACAGGCCGGCGGCCAGCGCCAGATTGAGCTTGGCGACCAGGTTCCACCAGCCGAAGTAGGCGCCAGCCTGCGCCGAACCGCCGCCCGCGACGCTATCGCTCGCCGGACGTTCGCAGAGGTCGGCGAGCAAGGCTGCCGGCAGCGTCAGGTCGGCACCGAGCGCCGCCCCCGAAAGCAGGCAGACGACGGCGAACGGCCAGACGTCACCGGCACCCAATCCCCAGGCCCAGGCGAATGAGGCAACGGCGACGAGCATCGAGGCGACCCAGGTGCGCACGCGCCCGAAACGCCTGGCGAAGACGACCCACAGCGGCAGAAACGCGACGCCGCTGACGAAGTAGAGCGCGAGAAAGGCACCGCTCCAGGCTTCGGCCTGCAGCACATCGGCGACGTAGAAGAGGACCAGCGTTGCCGGCAAGGCGGCGGCGATGCCGTTGACGACGAAAACGGCCAGCAGGCGGCGAAAGCGGCCATCGTTCAGGACAGCACGCAAGTTGCCGAGCAAGCCGCCGCTCGCCGGCAGGCGCGCGGCCGACGGCGGCGTGCCGAGCAGGGTCCAACTCGCCAGGAACAGCAACAACACGGGGAAAAGCTGCGCCAACCCGGAGAGTCCCTGGGCGAGATCCTTAGCCAGCAGCCCCGGGAGCGCTGCCGCGAGAACGACGCCGATCAGGCCGAAGCCCTCGCGGCTGGCCGTCAGCCGCGTCCGCTCGCCGGCATCGCGGCCGAGTTCGGCGCCCCACGCCTGATAGGCGACGCTGGCCAGCGAGAAACCGAAGTAGGTGCACAGCATCGATGCGAGCAGCCACAACGGCGCCGCGACTGCCGGCGGGTGCAGCAGCGCGAGCATGCCCAGTGCTAGGCACGGCAGGGCCAGAACGATCAGCCGCTGCCGACTCGCCGTCCGGTCGCTCCAGCCGCCGAGCAGCGGATCGATGCCCGCGTCGAGCAGGCGTGCGGCCAGCAGCAAGGAGCCGAGCAGGCTCAGGCTCATGCCCGCGGATTCGGCGTACAGGCGCGGCACATGCACGTACACCGGCAGTGCCGCCATGGCCAGCGGCAAGCCGAGTGCGCCGTAGGCGAGCAACTGCCGGTTGGGGAGCGTCACGCCCTGGGCGGGAGGCACGGTCAGATCTCCGGCCGCTTGAGGAGCGCCGAGCGCAGGCTCGGGCTGCGGCTGCGCGGGTCGAGCCAGATGGCGAAGAACAGGCGCGCGAACTCGGCATCCGCCACCTCGCCGGTCGCCCGGCCGCGGTGGTAGAAGGCAGCGCTGCGCCCCGGGTAATGCACACCGATGATGCTGTCGCCCTCCTTGACGTCGGGGAAAACGCGCCGCAGCTCAGGCTCCCAGCGCTGCAACTGCGCCTCGCTGGCGCCGAGCCGGCGCATTTCATCCACACTGGTCTGCACCAGCCGGTCGCGCGGGATGTCGCGCAAATAGTCGAGCTGCAGCGCCGAAGGCGAAGTCGCCGGCAGGGTCGGCGTCGGCTCGCCGACGACCCACAGAGTGGCGCGGTAGAGCGAGAAGCCGAGCCAGCTCATTTCGCCGCTCCCCCACTGCCGCCAACCGGCTTCGGATTTGCGCACCGCTTCCGGCAGGGCTTGCGCCAGGCCACTGCAGGCAAGGAACAGCAGGGCGATCAGCGTTCTCATCGGGCGTGCGCCAGTTCGACCTGCAGAACGTCGGTGCAGCCGCTGTTGAAACCGGCCTGGCAATACGCCAGATAGAAGCACCATAGGCGGCGGAAGCGCTCGTCGAAGCCCTGTGTTTCGATCGTCGGCCAGCGCTGTTCGAAATTGGCCGACCACTCGGCCAGCGTGCGCGCGTAGTCGCGCCCGAAAGCGAAGGCGTCGCCGACCACCAGCCCCGCCCTGGCGGCCTGCCGGCGGAAAACCGAGGGACTCGGCAACATGCCGCCGGGGAAAACATGTTGTTGAACGAAATCGGTCCCACGACGGTAGCGCGCGAAGAGGTCGTCACGAATGGTGATGCTCTGCACGACGGCTCGCCCGCCGGGCGCCAGCAGCCGCTGCAGGGTCGCGAAGTAGGTCGGCCACCAGCGTTCGCCGACCGCCTCGAACATCTCGATCGAAACGATGTGGTCGAACGGCTCGCCGGCCAGTTCGCGATAGTCGCGCAACTCGAGGGTCACCTGCCGTTCCAGCCCGGCGATCTGCATGCGCTCGCGCGCAAATTCCAGTTGCGCCGGCGAGAGCGTCAGGCCGACGACCTCGAGCCCGGCTTCGCGCGCCGCGGTTTCGGCGAAGCCGCCCCAGCCACAGCCGATCTCGAGCACGCGCTGCCCGGGCCGAGAGTCGAGACGACTCAGGATGCGCCGGTACTTGGCAAGTTGCGCGGCAGCCATCGAGCGCGGTGCGTCGCTCGAGTAGAGAGCGCTCGAATAGCTCATCGTCGGGTCCAGCCATTGCCGGTAGAAGTCGTTGCCAAGGTCGTAGTGCGCCATGATGTTGCGGCGCGATCCGGCGCGCGTGTTGGCATTGAACCAGTGGCGCAGGCGCGCCGACAGCAGGCCCCACCATTGACCATAAACCGCCTGCGCCAGACTCTCGCGATTGTTCGCCAGCAGGGTGAGCAGCGCGGTGAGATCCGGGCTGTGCCAGTCGCCGGCGATCCACGCCTCGGCAAAGCCGACATCGCCGCGTTCGACAACGCTGTCGAACATCGACCAGGCACCGACATCGAGCGTCGCGTGTGCGTGCCCCTGCGCGTGCCCCGGCGCGTGCCCCGCCTCGCCAAAGCGATGCTGCGATCCGTCGGGCAGACGAAGTTCCAGCGTTCCGTGCTCCATCCGTTCCAGCAGGGCGAGCACGACCCTGGCGCTACGCGGCGTGCGCGCACGCGTGCCCGGCAGGGCAAGGGATGATGAAAGGGTTGATTCCATGGCATTCATCGCGACGTCTCCTCAAGTGGAGGTTCAGGCTTGGTAAAGAAGGGAACGCGCTTGACCCACAGTTTCAGTGCCTGCCAGTGAATGCGCAGTACCACTCCCAGGGTCATCAGCGGGAAACGGAGGAAGGCTTTCAGCAGAGGACCGCTGCTCAGCGGCTCGGCGTTGCCGGAGATCGCCGTATGCAGCAGGTCGCCAGCGGCGTCACCGTGATCGATGCGCGCCAGCCGCCAGGTGGCCATGCCGTCTTCGCCGGCGCGCGCATGGAAGCGGAAGCGGTAGTGGCCGGCAACGGCCATGAACGGCGAAACATGAAAGACTTTGCTGCGCTCCAGCGTCTCGCCGTCGCGGATCGGCCGGCCATCGGCATGCGCGAGCAGGTAGTTGTGCCGCTCGCCGAAGGTATTGTTCACTTCCGCGAGCACGGCGATCAGGTCGCCCGCGCGGTCGTGGCAGAACCACAGGCTGATCGGGTTGAAGACGAAACCGAGAACGCGCGGGAAACACTGCAGCCAGACTTCGCCGTCGGCACGGATGCCCTCCTGCGCCAGCAGACGTCGTATCCAGGGCAGCGGCGGCGAGCCGTCGCGGGCACCGTGGTCGGCGAAGTGGAAGCTGAAGAGGTTCCAGCGATTGACCGAGAACAGCGCGCTCGCCGACTGGCTGACGCCGGAGAGCGGCAACACACAGAAGTACACCGGATAGACGAAACGATTGGCCGCCGGCCGCAAGCGACGATGCATGACCTGTCCGAAGAAGAGGCGAGCCGGCGTCGCGTTCATGCGGCGAGTTCCGTCTTCTGCCGGAAAGCGGGCGCCGGCGCCGCCGCCGCTTCGCCGCCCTGCCAGGGAGCATGGCAGCCCAGGCCGTTGGCCACCTGCAATGCCGATTTCAGCCCGTCTTCGTGGAAGCCATAGCCATTCCAGGCGCCGCAGAACCACACCCCGCGCGTCCCGGAAAGCGCCGGCAACTCGCGCTGAGCAGCGATCGCCGGGCCGTCGAAAATCGGGTGCTCGTAGTCGAATTCGGCGATCACCGACTCCGCCTTCGGCTCGCGCTGCGGATTCAGCGAGACCATCAGTGGCGTCTTGAACGGCAGCGGCTGCAGACGGTTGATCAGGTAGGAGACGCTGACCGGACGGCGGTCGAGTTCCTGAGCACTCGACAGGTAGTTCCACGCCGACCACAGCGCCCGATTGCGTGGCAGCAATGCAGCGTCGCTGTGCAGCACGGCACGGTTCGGCTCGTAGCGAATCGCCCCGAGCAGGCGGCGCTCGGCAGGCGTCGCCGCATCGGCGAGGAGGCCCAGCGCCTGGTCGCTGTGGCAGGCGAGAACGACCTGATCGTAGTGGCCGACGGCGCCATCGGTGATGACTTGCAGGCCATCGTCGGTACGCCGCACGCCGCGCACCGGCGTGGCGATGCGGATGTCGGCGAGGTGGCTCGCCAACTTCCTCACGTATTCGCGACCACCGCCCTTGACGGTGCGCCAGAGCGGCCGGTCGAAGACCTGCAGCAGGCCGTGATTGCGACAGAAACGCACGAAGCTGGCCAGCGGGTAGTCGAGCATCTGCCCGGCCGGGCACGACCAGATCGCCGCCGCCATCGGCAACAGGTACCACTCGGCAAAGGGCCGCGAGTAGCGACCGGCGGCGAGAAACTCGCGCAGGCTGCCGCCGTAGTCCGGATGCTGTTCGATCCACGCGACGCTTTCTCGATTGAAGCGCAGGATGTCGGCGAGCATGCGCCAGAAATCGGGGCGCAGCAGATTGCGCTTCTGCCCGAAGACGGTCGCCAGGCTGCTCCCCGCCCACTCGATCGCGGGCTCTTCGAGACTGACCGCAAAGGACATCTCGGTCTCCACACTGGCGACGCCCAGATGGGCGAACAACGCCGTCAGGTTCGGGTAGGTGTGCGTGTTGTAGACGAGAAAACCGGTATCGACCGGATGGCACACGCCATCCAGCGTCACATCGACGGTGTTGGTGTGCCCACCAAGATAATCGCCGGCTTCGTAGAGCGTCACCGCGTGTCTCTGCGACAGCAGCCAGGCGCTCGCCAGACCGGAAATACCCGCACCGACGACGGCGATGCGCTGCGCTGATTGTGGTCGATACATCCTCGGATCCTCCCGGTTCAGGCGTTGTCGCCGCTGATCTCGGCGTAAGCAGAATGATTGTGGATCGATTCGAAGTTCTCCGACTTGACCGTCCATTGCGCAATGCGCGGCTCGCTCATCAGACGCAAGGCGATGTCGCGCACCAGGTCCTCGACGAACTTCGGATTGTCGTAGGCACGCTCGGTCACCCACTTCTCGTCCGGCCGCTTGAGCAGCCCGAAGACCTCGCACGACGCTTCCTCCTCGGCCAGCCGCACCAGTTCGTCGGGCGTCATCCCCGAACGTAGCCTGGCGATGATCGTGATGTGCGAACGCTGGTTGTGCGCACCATACTCGCTGATCTCCTTCGAGCACGGACAGAGGCTGGTCACCGGCGCCACGACTTCGAGCGTCAGTTCGGCCGCCTGCCCTGCGCGCTTGGCGACGATCATCCGCACGTCGTAGTCGAGCAGACTCTCGACGGTCGATACCGGCGCCGCCTTGCTGATGAAGTACGGGAAGGCGAGTTCGATCTCACCGCTGCTGGCGTCGAGCCGCAGCAGCATGTCCTCGAACATGCGCAACAGGCGATTGACGTTCAGTGGCGCCCGCTGCTGTTCGAGGATCTCGACAAAGCGCGACATGTGCGTTCCCTTGACCTCCGGCGGCAGGCCGACCGACATCGCCACCTGGGCGACCGTGTGCTGAACCTTGCCCTCGGCGTCGAGCAGGGCGAGCGGGTAGCGCAAACCCTTCACTCCCACCTTGTGGATCGCCAGTTGGCGCTGGTCGGCACTGGCCTGCACATCGGCGAGGAAGAATCTGTCTGGTGCGTTCATGGCATGTTCTCCGGGGAAGCGAAAGAATGGGCTATCGGGGTTCGCGGGGTGATCGGTGAGAGTGGCAGCCGGATTCCTACTTGCCGAGAAACTCGTCGATCCTGGCGACCAGTTCCCGGTCGTCCGGCTTGACGCGGCTGCCGAAGCTCAGCACCCGCGTGCCGCTGCGGTCGATCAGATACTTGTGGAAATTCCACTGCGGCGCGTCGCCGGACGCCTTGGCGAGTTGCGCATACAGCGGGCTGGCGTTCTTGCCGACGACGGTGGCCTTGGCGAACATCGGGAACTGCACCCCGTAAGTCAGCCGGCAAAACTCGGCGATCTCCTTGTTGCTGCCCGGCTCCTGGTCGCCGAAGTCGTTCGACGGAAAGCCGACGACGACCAAGCCGCGATCCCTGAGCCGGGCGTAGAGTTTCTCGAGACCGTCGTACTGCGAGGTGAAGCCGCAGTAGCTGGCCGTGTTCACCACCAGCAGTACCTTGCCCTGCCACTGGCAGAGCGATTGCGGCTTCTGGTCCTGCAGCGAAGGGAAGCTGTGGTTGAGGAGAGCTGGGCAGGAGTCGGCGGCCAAGGCGGGCGACGCGAGGACAAAAACGACCGAGAGCACGACCGCCGGCAGCAGCAGAGAACGCAGGCGGGTCAGCCCCGGGGCTTGCGGGCTGTCCAGGACATGACGGGTCGACCGGCGTGCCGGGGCCGAAGACGCAGTGTCTAGCTCCTTGGCAATGCTCCTGGCCAGGTTCCGGTCAACGAGGCTTGCAAGCCGTGGACAAGCGTTTTGCAGGGTCGGAGCAGCATCGGCGAAGCTGAGGGCTAGCAGGTGAGACATATATCTGTCCTGGACAAATTGAGAAGCTGGCTCAAATATAAGCTCGCATTCCGGGGATGTCAAGCTGTTTTGTTATTTTGTCCAGGACAACAGGCGATCTTTGTCCACCTGGACCCAGGCCTGCCGGCGAGCGCGACAGGCAGATCGGCGCAGCCACGCGCCGCTCGCCGCCGCCTTTACCGCCCTCGCCGGCCGCAGTGGGACTGCGGCACTGTCGCGGGATCTGGCAGACACACTCCGTCGCTGCCCCGCCCAACAGCGCCATCGCGTGTGTGGTCGGGTCAGGCGCTCGGTAAGCCCTCGTCCCACGGCCGCAGCGCCGTCCCGGTCCACTGCAGCAGGCGCGCGCCGTCGGCACGGACGCGCGTCACCGGGCAGCCCCGCTACAGTAACAACTCCCTTGCAGGGTGAACGCTCCCTTGATCAGTTGCCGCCTTCGGCAACTGGTGATGCGTCTGAAGGGTGGTGACTGTTCGGGGCCCGACCGGGTCCTGCGTACAATTGAAGATGCCCTTGGGATCTAGCGGTCCAATGTGAACCAAGCGGCGAAGGGGAAGAGAGTGAGCCCGGGCACCGCGTTCAAGGTCGCGAGATAGTCGGCTTCGGCCTGGGGCAGCTTGGTCGCCACCGGGGTTTGGAGAAAGGCCAACAGCGTCCGCGCTCCGCCTGCGCCGGGATGTCGGCCAGGCACCTGCCCGATTGGGAAGCGGGCGTGCCACCCTGCCCTCTTTCGCTGCAGGCGGTGCCAGGGTGGGTGGGCGGTGCCCGCTGCCGGCAACAGACTCAGCGGATCTCGTTGCGCGCGCCTGCGCTCCAGCACCCGCTACCGTCGAGCGGGCAGATAACCATGTAGGTGGCTCGCTGGCCGCAGCCGGCCACGCCGACGGTGTACTCCGCGCGCTGCACGCCGTTGCAGCGGAAGCACTGGAGCGCGGGCTCGATCACGGTCTCGCTCAGCACGCTGCCGGTGGCGGACGGACAGTTCATCTCGAAGCGCGCGCGGCTGACGGCCTCATCCATCGCCACCGGCTGGCGCGACTGCAGCATCTGCTGCGTGCTCTGACAGCCAGCCAACGCGCCGATGAAGACACTGGCCACAAGGAGCTTGATGATCACATTCGTCATGTCGAAATCCCTTTTCGTGTGTCGAGAAAGCCGTTCCTGCGTTCAGTCGAAGCTACCCTTGTCGAGTCGGGCGGCCAATTCTGGTGTGGTCTGGGCGAAGCTGACAATCCGCTTGCCTTTGTGGTCCTTGAGAAAATCCTCGGCATCGGTACGGTTGGCCAGGGGCACGAACTCGTGCCCCATCGGTCCGAGCGTATCGGAACCGATGACGTAGAACGCCTGGCGGGCATCGATCCGGGTCAGCCCGTAGAACTCGGTGACCCAGATGCCGGCAATGTCAGCGGCCTTGTGTCCGGGCGCATACCTGGGGAGATTGCCGAGGTACTTGAAGAGGTCCTTTGCTCCGTCGAAGAAGTGGGCGTGTCCATCCCGGTAAACGACGATCGCAATCCAGTTCGGGTATTTGGCCACCAGCATCCCGCAGACCGGGCAGAGATCGCGATCGCCGGGTTTCGGGAGCTTGTCCGTTGGCGCCGCCGATGCGCCACCGGAAAGCAACATCAGCACGCCAAGCGTGATCAGTAGCCAGCGGTAGAACGTCATCACCGCCGGTAGCCTCAGCCCTTGTCTTGCCTGGCGGCGCGTTGGCGTCGCTCTTCGCGATTCTTGCGAACCATTGAAACGTCCTGTGACATGTCGGTGTAGGCGGCAAGCAGTGCCTTGTCGAAGCGGCCTAGTTCGCCGCCGTTGGCGGCCATCGCCGCCTTTGCCGCCGCTTCAGTCGAATAAGCGACCTTGCTGCGTTTGGTCATGACGCCCTTGATCTGGCTGCCGATCAGGAAAGTGGCCTGGTCGACTTCGAGCAGCGGCTTGATTTCCGCAATCGAGGCGTTGTCGGCGACCCAGATCGTTTTCGGTTCGCGGTCCACATTCACCGCCAGACTGATCGCGGCACAGTGCAGGGAGCAGACGCCGTCGGGCAGGTCGTCACTGTACTGGATCAGCATCCGCGAGTGATGATACTGCCGGCGATCCATGCCGCAGTACGGACACTTGGGAAACTTCTCAATGTCGTTCTCCCAGGCCTTGGGGTCGGCAGCCCTTTTGGGAATGAACTGTGCCGGCGTGCCGTCGCTGGCACACGACGGCTGAGCATGGGCGGTGGTTGCGGCGACGGCGAGGCCAGTGGTGGCCAGCGAGAGTTTCAGCAAATCACGTCGGTTCACGATGAGGCTCCTTGAGGTAGACGAGCGCACGGCCCAGCGGGCTCGGTGGTCATCCGGAATGGTAGGTTTTCCGCTTGCTCGTGTCTTGCGGCAAATCGTCGCACCGCCTCTGGTTCAACCCAGGAGCCGCTGCATCACCAGGTAGGAAGCGATGCCCTGCCAGACGGTCGCCAAGATCTGACCGACGAAGAATCGCGCATCATGCCGGTGGCCGGTGGCGGCGTGAACAAGCGTACAACGCCCAGGCCGGGGTCGATGCCGCCACGATGCTGGTCGTGGCGGTCGGGGTCGCGCAAGCCCCAAATGACAAGGAGCAGGTCGAGCCGATGCTGGCGGCGCTCAAGGCACAGGCCGAGGTGCTCGGTGCCGTGGACTGCTTCATCGCCGACACCGGCTTTTGCAGCGAGAAGAACATCCAGGCGTGCGAGGCGGCCGGCATCGAGCCGCTGATCGCGGTGGCTCGCGACGAGCATCATCCGGGTTGGCGGGAGCGCCACAGCGAGCCAGCGCCACTGCCCGAGAATGCCACACCCGTGCAGACCCTGTCCCATCGTCTGAAGACCAAGGCCGGACGGGCGCTCTACGCTTTACGCAAGCAGACCGTCGAGCCGGTTTTCGGCATCATCAAATCGGTGATGGGTTTCCGCCAGTTCTCGCTCCGCGGTCTGAAGAAGGTCACTGGCGAGTGGACGCTGGTCTGCCTGGCGTGGAATTTGAAGCGCCTGGCCGCATTGCGTCCACAGTAGGCAAAAACCAGGGGAACGCCCTCGAAAAAGCCGGAAAATCGGGGAAACCCGGCCTTTTCATCCCGCATTGTGAAGTTTGCGGATTTCCCCCGCCCTAAGTCCGACAGGCTGCTAGTGCGCGGGATCGGAAACAAAGCCGATCCTGACCAGCCCGCTCTTCGCTGCCAGCGCCATCACCTGTGCCACTTTTTCGTAATGTACGTGACGATCCGCCCTGATATGCAATTCCGGTTGCGGCTCTCGGGCGGCCTCAGGAGCGAAGCGTGACGCTAGAAGATCCATTGTCACCGCCTCGCCATTCCAGAATAGATCCCCGCTTTCACGAATGCCGAACTCGATATGTTCGGGCTTGGTGATATTCACGCTACTCGAAGCCTTCGGCAGGTCGATCTTGACCGAATGGGTCAGCAGCGGCGCGGTCACGATGAAGATCACCAGCAGCACCAGCATCACATCGACCAGCGGCACGACGTTCATCTCCGCCATCGCCGTCTTGCCGCGATAGCGCTTGAAGCTTCCCCCGGGCATGACTCAGCGCCACTCTGACACGGAAGGGGCGGCCGCCTGGCCACTGCCAGCTTTCACCGTCAGTAGCACGTAAAGATCGTGGGCGAACGATTCCAGGCGGGCCAGCCATACCCGGTTGCGCCGATTGAAGGCGTTGTAGGCGAGCACGGCAGGAATGGCGACGGCCAGCCCGAGCGCCGTCATAATCAGTGCTTCGCCCTCCGGCCCGGCCACCTTGTCCAGCGTCCCCTGGCCGGAGAGGCCGATCTGGACCAGGGCATGGTAGATACCCCACACCGTGCCGAACAGCCCGATGTAAGGCGCGGCGGAACCGGCGGAGGCGAGGACGGTGAGACCGTACTCAGCTTTTGCCGCTTCGCGGTCGACTTCGTTGTTCAGGGTCCGGGTCAGGTATTCGGCCATCCCGCCGGCCACAGCGAGACTCTCCCGGCTACTGTCGGCCAGCGCGTCCAGAGACTTGCGCGCCAGCGCGGCAAAGGCATTGTCGGCAGCATGCGCGCCGAGCGTTGTTTCGACTTCAGACAATGACGACGCCTGCCAGAAGCGCCTGAGAAACTCTTCCGCCCTGCGCTGGGCGATGGCGTTGGCCAAGGCCCGGGTAACGATCAGGTACCAGCTGGCAATCGAGAGCAACAGCAGGGCGGCGAGCACGCTCCTGCCCACCCCGTCGGTTTCGGTAAGGAAATGGGCGAAGCCCAGGCTATTGATGGCGGCATGTTCCATGGATCAGTTTCCGTGCAGGATGAATTTGAAGGGTTGCAGGGCGACGGCGCGCACCCGGAGTCCGCTTCGCGTCGCCGGGGTGCAGCGCCAGGCGCGCACAGCGCTGAGGGCGGCTTCGTCAAGCCGGGAATGGCCGCTGCTGTGGTCAACGTGGGCGGATGCCACTTTTCCCGATTCGTTCAGTTCCACGCGCAGCACCACCTGACCTGTTTCACGAAGGCGACGGGAAAGTGGCGGGTAGATGGGCGCCGGGCGCTCCGGGCAGTCCGTCGCCAGATCCGTGGACAGGGCCAGCGGCCCGGCGGGCAGCGGCATCGGCTGCGCCTGGACGACCGGCTCGGGGACGGGTGTTTCCGGCGGCGGCGGGGCCGTACTGTCCGTCGCCTTGAGCACCGGCGCTTGCGCCACCAACTGCCTGGAACGTGGCTTTTCGACGGGTCTTGGCGCGGGCGGCGGCGGGCGCTGCGGCTCTGCCGCTTTTTCCGGTGCCGGCGGGGCGATGAAATTGACGAACAAGGTTGTCGCCTCGAGCGGCGAGGGAATCAGCCGATGACTCCACAAGCCATGGAGCGCGGCAGCGTGCAGGGCGAGGACGAAAGCCAGACCGGCCAGGGTTTCCGGCTGAGGACGCATCATCAGCGCATGACTAGTGGAGAGGCGACGAACGCGGACAGCATCGCAGGTCGCCCTCACTGTCGGCGCAGCCGACGCCAGCCCAGCACGGCTCCGCTCAGGCTGACCAGCAACCCGCCCACGCTGCCCAGAATGAGCAGCGCGTCCCAAAGAGGTCGCCGGTCAAGCAGCGGCTTCCAGTCCCAACTGTGGAGTAGCGCGAAGAGCCAGCGCTTGACCCGCAAATGGTCATCGAGGCGCTGCACCAGAGCCCCCGTTTTCGGATCGAGGTACAGCCAGCTCGCCGCAGGATCATCGAATTCGAGCACCAGAACAGGCAGCGGTCGCCCGACGTGCCCGGTCATCGAGTGCGTCGCCCGATCATAGTAGTACCAGTCATACGCGCTCTGCAGCCGGGCGCCACTGACCCGAGCATCCGGCAACATGCTTTCCCCCGCAGCGCGCAGGGCGTCGAGTTCATGCGCCTCGAACGGTGCGCAATCAGCCGAGGCGCCCTGCAGGCGGCCACGCCCGGCGCCATCGCGAGCGAGCACAAAGGTCTCGCCGCCCATGGGCCGCCATTCCAGTTCCCGAACCTGTAGTCCGGCGGCATTGAAGCAGTGGAGGGCGCGCCGCGTTTCGTCATGCTGGCCGTCGGTGACAAGCACCAGCTTGGCCAACTGCGGTCGTGGCGCCCCCGAGTCAAAGACCTGCCACGGATTCACCGAGAGCAGACCGCTCACGATCCAGGTCAGGAGCAGCAGACCGAAAGCCAGGCCCAACCAGTGATGCCAGCGCATCAACCAGTCCCGGTAGGGGCTGCGGCTGCCGTGCGGATAAGGGCGGCGGCGCCAGCGCAGAATGCCAGAGACGAGTCCGGTTACCCCCAGCAAGGCGCCGGCGAGCGAAGTGTAGATTATGATTTCCGTCCACCACCGGTCGACGGCACCACCGCGAAATGGATACAGCCAGTGCAGCCAGGCGCCGATCCACCCCCATTGCCGTTCGGTTGCGCTGGCGCGACGCACGACTTCACCGGTGCGGCCGGAAACGTAAAGCAGGGTGCGCGCCTCGTCGTCGATATCGACCCGGTGCAGCGGACGATGCCCATCGAGCGCCTTGGAATGCGTCCACGCATCCTCGTCGACAAGGTCTCGGTAGCGTGCCTCGGCAGGCGACGCGAAGGCCGCTGCGGATTTCAGGGCAAATTTGGCGTCGACCGCGGCGACCGGCGTGCCACTGCGGCCGTCGATCGCCAGCTCGCGGTTCTTGCTCAGTCCGACCACGTAGTGCGGCAAGCCGCCGATCGACGTCAGACGAACCGTCCGGGGCGAATCGCCGGCCGGAAGCGCGCCAATCACAGACCCCACGGGCAAGCAGCAGCTTGTCGGATCCAGAGCCGGCAACACGCGCAAACGCTCGGCCATGCTCAACTTCGGATAGCCGACGTACATCATGACAACGCCCGAAACGAACCACAGCGCCATGAACAGGCAGAGCAGGATGCCCGCCCAGCGGTGGGTTATGAACAGAGTCCGCTTGACGTTGACCGGCCGCCTCATCGCGCCACCCCTGCGCCGGCGTGGCTCAGAATGCAGTCTGGATCGAGACGTCGAGCATGCGCGGCGCACCGAGGTACATCATGCTCGATCCCGAGAAACTTTCGGCATACACCTTGTCGGTCAGGTTCTTGATGCGCGCGGTCACCCGGGTCCGTTTGTCGAAGGTATACGCGGCGTAGGCGCCGAGCAGCGTATAGGCGTCATCGTAGACAGTATTTGCAGTGTCGGCGTAGCGCGACGATACATAACGGAGATCGCCGCCCACTTCGAGATTGGCAATCGGCGTGTAAGCCACCCAGAGATTGCCGACCTGCTTCGGTATGTTGGTCGGCCGGTTACCGGCGCGCGAAACACCGACGCCACCAACGTTTTCGACAAATTTGTCGTACTTGGCGTCAACCAGCGCCCAGTTGCCGGACAGTCGCAAATTGTTGGTCATCAACCAGGTCGCTGCCAGCTCCAGTCCACGCGACGATTGCTCGCCAACCGGGATCGTCGTACCAGGTCTGCTGGGGTCCGCCATCGAGAGGTTCTTGCGCGTGATGTCATAGAGGGCCAGGGTGGCATTACCCCGGCCTTCGTCGAAACCGAGCTTGCTGCCGATCTCGACCTGCCGTCCGGTGGTCAAGTCGAAGTTCTCGACCTGGGCATACGAGGCGGTGGCCAGGATACCAGCCGGGGGATCGGCCGCTGTACTGTATTGCACGTAGACGTTGGCGGCCGGGGTCAAATCGTAAATCAATCCGGCGCGGCCGGTCAGGGGTTTGTAATTTCGTTCAAAGTACGCCGGATTGGTCGCGGTCGGCGTGCGGTGGTTGGTCACTTCCAGATCAATGTCGTCCCAGCGCAAAGCGGTGAGCAGCGACAGTCGCGAGGTAAGGAAGGTCCGGTTCTCGGCGAACAGAGCCAGCGTCGTCACCCGGTTGCTGCGATCCGGGTTGTAGACCTGGCTGACCCCGGGCAACGAGAAGAAGTTCTCGGTCACGAAATGGTACGGATCGACCGAACCGAACGGGCCGGCGACCGACAGCGGGTAGCGAGTCTGCTTGTTGAGGCTGTAGTCGATCCCGCCCAGCCAGTTACTGGGCAGGCCGGCGATCTGGGTGTTCCAGTTGAGTTCGGTGCGGTTGCCATTCAGGTTCTGGTCGTGGCGCTGGAGCAGCGCGTTCGACCGAACCACGCGGGTGTTGTTGGCGTTGAAGGTGTAAGTCTCGACGTTCTGGTAGTCGCGCAGGGCATCGTAATGATAGAAGGTGTTGCGTAAACTCAGGGTGTCATCCACCCGATATTCCAGGATCCAGCGCCCCCACTTAACCGTCTGCTTGTAGAGTCCATCCTGGGAATTGTAGTTCTTGAAGCGGGTGCCATTGTCGATGCCAACCTCGCCGCTAAAAGGTCTCAATACGGGTGTTCCCCAGTACGGCCGGTCGACATTCTCGTATTGGTATTCCAGGGCCACCGTGCTGCTCAACTGCGGCGTCAGGTCGGCCAGCCACGAACCGGCGGCCTGCCAAGCCTTACGCTCGGTACCGTCGCTCCACCCGTCCATCGCGCTACCGTTGACGTCGAGCCGGAGGTAATTGCTCTCGCCCAGTTTCTGATTGGTACCAGCCGCCAATTGCCGATCGTTGTAGCTGCCGTAACGCGCCTTGCCCTCAATCAGGTTGCCGTCACGATTGGCCAGCTTGGTCACATAGTTGATCGAACCGCCTACCGCACCAGCGCCAAATAGAAACGACGATGGCCCGCCGATGGCCTCGACCCGGTCGTAGATCCAGCTATCGACCGGGCGCGCGGCGATCACGTCGTACTGCACGGTAATCCCGTTGAACAGTTGCGTCACGCTACCGCCGGAAAAACCCCGGTAAAACACCGCCCCCGGCGAACCCGGCGCCGACGAGGTGGTGATGCCCGGTACCCCCTGCAGGATTTCCTGGGTATTTTGCGCGCCGCGCTGCTCGAAGACCTCGCGATCGATGACTGTTACCGAAGCCGGCGTTTCCCGTGGCGTCAGGCCAAGTCGGCTGCCCGTCCGCTCCTTCTGGTCGAGGCCCAGCGGATCGATGCTCATGTCGGAGATCACCACTTCGCTCAGCACGGCAGGTTTGTTCGCAACCGCCTCCTGAGCCAGCGCGCCTTGTGCAAAGAGCGTGAACACGGCCAGGGAAATTGGCGTAGCCAACGGGCGCTCCATTATCAGACAGTCGACCCGCTCTATTCGCAACATCTCTACCCCCGGTATTGAATGACCCTAGCGGGTCGAATGATCGTTGGCCGTTTGCGAAAGGCAGGACGGGCAACCGTGGATTTGGACGCGGATGATAAAGCGCGGGCGCGGTGGCAAGAATGTGGCAAATCGTCGCACAGGACAAAACCCTGTTGTAGCGTGTGACCGGTTGCCCCAGACTGCACCGGTCACCTTATGGATTTTTGCCATGAATTTTCGCGATGCCGGCCTCACCTTGTGGCTGGCCGTCCTGACTTCAGCACCCGCTCTGGCGCACGACACCTGGCTGATTCCCAACCGCTTCGCAGTTCCGACGGAGTCCCTTGTGCAACTGGACCTCACCAGCGGTATGTCGTTTCCTGCGCTCGCTGCGGCCATCAAGCCGGATCGAGTCGATCGCGCAGGCTGTCGGCTTTCAGCACAGCGATTTGCCATTGCGGACCTTTCGCCCGAAGCAAAGTCACTGCGCTTGCACGCCAGTATGCCTGGACTGAGCATCGCAACATGCTGGGTAGCACTCAAGCCAAGAACGATCGAACTGACGCCGAGACAGGTGCAGGAATATCTTCACGAGATAGGCGCTGCGGACTCAGTCAGGCAGCAATGGAACAAGGCCGCACAACCGAAACGCTGGCGCGAGGCTTACACAAAGGAAGCCAAGACGTTCCTCCGCGTCGGCGCGCCAAGACCCGACAATTCGTGGGCCGAGCCGGTCGGCCTGGCGCTGGAGATCGTCCCCGAGAAGGACCCCACCACTTTTCACGCAGGTGATACGTTGCCGGTGCGGGTTCTGAAAACGGGCAAACCCTTGCCGATGTTTCCGCTGGGGATCGTCCATGAAGGTAAATCGCGGGGCCTGATACGCAAGACTGACTCGCAAGGGCGCGTCACGTTTCGCCTGGACCGGGCGGGCCGCTGGCTATTACGGGGCACGGAGTTGCGAAGTGCTCCGCAAGCTGACGGGGATTGGGAAAGTACCTTTACGACGATGACGATCAACGTTAAATCGAAATGAAGAACCCCATGCGAGGTACAACTCGCTCGCCATAGGTAGTTTGGCCAAAGCCGGGCAGCGAATACGCACTCGGGCAAGCTCGAAATCCGGCAAACCTCGCTTGACGTATCATCGGCCGATCCAACCCCAATGCTGCGCAAACAATGAAGAGCGACACCTCCGAGACGCTCTACCTCAAGGGCCGCACCCCGCCAGGCGTTCGTCGTCGATGACGTAGAACGAATAGCGTTTATCGGCCGCGCCGAAAGCACCGGGTCCAAGCTCTGGCGCATCCGCGGCAGATAAACCTCGTTGGACTGAAGCGCCTCGACGGCGGTACTTATGGGGATTGTAAGCGTCCCGCGGCTTGGGTCAAGCCGCGGATAGGGTTCGGACGCGCTGGCGCGGGGTTCACGAGAGCCTTCCGGATCGTCGCGGGAGCCTCAGCGGAGTCAAGCAAGCCGTCGGGTTGCCGCAACCCCGGATCAGAACCGTGAGTTGGGCCCCTCGTCGACGCGTCCACTCCTGGCGGCCTTGACCGCCAAACGTCACCCAGCGTCACCCGCGAGGCTCCGCGCCCCTGTTCAGCCGTGCTCATGGCGGTGCGCGAACGGATGTGCTCGGCGGCGTCGCCTGACGCTGGGGCGGAATCGCCGCCGTCGGAACGAAGCGGCCCTCATGGCAATGCGTGCAGCGCGCCCACTCGGCGCCGCCGATGCGCTGCAGGAAGTCCTCCACCGTCGCCGTGATCACCGGATCGGGTTCCGGTACCGACAAGGCCTGCCGCGCCAGGGATAGCTGTGTCGCCTTCGCCGCCGGAGCCAGCAGGCCGTAGTGCCGAATCCGCTTGAAGCCGCTCGGCAAGACGTGCAGCAGGAAGCGGTCGATGAATTCCTCCGCCGGCACACTGAGCACGCGCTTACCCGGCGTGGCGCGCACGCGGAAACGGACGGTCGTCTCGTCCATCCCGACAAGACGCTCGTTCGAGATCGCCACCCGATGGGTATAGCGACCCAGGTATTCGAGGACCTGCTCCGGGCCACCGAGCGGTTGTTTCGCGTAGACCACCCAGTCGTGCGCAAGCAATTGCTGGCGCAGGGCGCGCCAGACCTTGTCGTCGGCCAGCGCGGCGGCCAGGGGCTGGCCCGCGCCTCGGGCTTCACTCAGTGCCGCCATGAACTTGCCACGGAAGACCCGCGACAACGCTCTGACCGGAAACAGGAAGCCGCGCTTGGGCGACTTCCACTCTCCCTCGGCCGTCAGTGCCCCGCCGGCGACCAGGGCGTGCACATGCACATGCCGCCCGAGGTTCTGCTTCCAGGTGTGCAGGACCAGCGAGAACGCCAGCTTGCCGCCCAGCCAGCGGGGGTTGGCGGCGAATTCGGCGAGGGTGGCCGACGCGGCGGCGAAGAGGACCTCGTAGATCACCCGTGGGCGTAGCGCGATCAGCGTGTGCAGCGCGTGCGGCAGCGTGAACACGAGGTGGAAGTAGGGCACCGGCAGCAGTTCCTGGCGCCGTTTCGCCAGCCAGTGCTCCTTGGCTCGGGTCTGGCACTGCGGACAGTGGCGGTTGCGGCACGAGTGATAGACGTGTCGCGTCACCCCGCAGCTGTCACAGGTCTCGACGTGGCCGCCGAGGATGGCCGTGCGACAGGCGATGATCGCTCGCCAGACCTTGGCCTTGACGGACGACAAAGCGTGCTTGGCGAGGTACGCCGGCCCGTGCCGGCGAAAGACCTCGGCCAGGGTCACTGGCGCTGGCTCAACTGGGTGGGTCGAGCAGATCCAGAGGCGAGGGGTGGCCGGTCAGCTTTGAGCGCGCCAGATGCAGATAGCGCGAGGTCGTCGACAGATGACCATGGCCGAGGAGTCGGCCGATGCTGTAGAGATCGACCCCGGCTTCGAGCAGGTGCGTGGCGAAGGCATGGCGAAGACCGTGGATGCCGCCTTCGGGGGCGATGCCGGCGGCGTTGCGCGCCGCATAGTAGATCCGCTGGGCGGTCTGGATTTCCATCGGACCGGTGCCGGCCCGGTTGGGGAACAACCAGAGCCGCGGCCGGGTGTCGCGCCAGTAGGTGCGCAAGGCCGCGAGCAGGTGGGGCGACAGAAGTGTGTAGCGATCCTTGCCGCCTTTGCCCTGGCGGACCTTGAGGCACATGCGGTCGGCGGCGCTCTCGATGTCTCCCACCTGCAGGGCGCAGACTTCCGACACCCGCAAGCCGGCGGCATAGGTGGTCATCAGCAGCGTTCGTCCGCGCAGGGTTCGCGCCGAGTCGATCAGGCGCGCGACTTCCTCGCGCGAGAGGATCTGCGGCAGGCGCTGGGGGACCTTGGCCATCGGGATGTCGAAGCCGGCTTCCGGGCGACCGAGTACCCGCCGATAGAGGAAGCGGAAGGCACACGAGGCTTGATTGACGCTCGCGTAGGCGAGCTTCTTGTCGCGAATCAGGTGCAGCAGGTAGGCCTGGACTTCCTCGACACGCAAATCCGCCGGTGATCGGTGGTAGTACTTCGCCAATCCGACGAGCGCATCGATGTAGGCTTCCTGGGCCCGTGCCGCCATTCCCCGCAGGCACATGGCGTTGCTCATTCTTTCACGCAGCTCACTCATGACAATCTCCTCGGTTGCTGCGGGGACGTCCCCCGCAGCGAGGAGGATCGAGGATTTGCGCACGGCGTGGGAAGCGTGGTTCCGAGCCGTCAGAGGGTCAGGGTGAGGGTGAAGGGGAAAGCGAACTCAGGGAGTGACCGCGAAGGAAGAAGAAGCGGTGGGGTGCCTACACCAGCGCGGAGCGCTTTAGTTCAACGCCTGGTGCGCATCGACCCGGGTCAGCCCATAGAACTCGGGTGACCCAGATGCCGGCAATGCTTCACTCGAATAAGCGATCTTACTGCCTTTGGTCATGAGGTCCTTGATCTGGCTGCCGATCAGCAAAGTGGCCTGGTCGACTTCGAGCGGCGGCTTGATTTCCGCAATCGAGGCGTTGTCGGCGACCCAGATCGTTTTCGGTTCGCGGTCCACATTCACCGCCAGACTGATCGCGGCACAGTGCAGGGAGCAGACGCCGTCGTGCAGGTCGTCGCTGTACTCGATGAACATCCGCGAGTGGTGATGCTGTCGGCGATCCATGCCGCAGTACGGACACTTGGGAAACTTCTCGACGTCGTTCTCCCAGGCCCTGGGGTCGACCGCCATCTTGGGCAGGAACTGTGCCGGTGTGCCGTCGATGGCACACGACTGCTGAGCATGGGCGGTGCTTGCGGCGGCGGCAAGGCCAGTGGTGGCCAGCGAGAGTTTCAGCAAGTCACGTCAGTTCACGATGAGGCTCCTTGAGGTAGGCGGGCGCACGGCCCAGCGGGCTCGGCGGTCATCCGGAACGGTAGGTTTCCCGCTTGCTTGCGTCTTGCGGCAAATCGTCGCACCGCCTCTGGTTCAACCCAGCAGCCGCTGCATCACCAGGTAGTAAGCGATGCCCTGCCAGACGGTCGCCAGGCCGAGAACGATGACGAACAGAGCGGCGCCCTTGAGCAGCCAGCCGCGCGTTCTGGCACCGAGCTTGCCGAAGAGGAAGCTCGCCGAGAGCATCGAAGGCAGGGTGCCGGCGCCAAAGGCCAGCATCAGCAGGCCACCTTCGAGGACCGACGGGGCGGTTGTCGCCTTGACGGCCATGGCCATGGTCATCGAGCAGGGCATCAGGCCGTTGATCGCGCCACCGATGATCGCGCCGGGCAAGACACCCCGCGCGGTAGCGGCGACAAACTGCCGGCGCAACCAGGCAAGCGGCGCGAAGCCCAGCGAGTTGCGCCACGGCGAGACGCCGAGCAGGTCGAGGCCGAGCAGGGTCACGACCAGTCCGGCGACGATCTGCAGCAGACCCTGCAGTTTTCCGAAAGAGCCCGTCTGCACCAGCACGGTACCCAGGGCGGCGGCGATCACGCCGATCACGGCGTAGACCGCAACGCGCGTGCAATGGTAGGCCAGGTAGGGGGCGAAGGTCTTGGCGCCAAGCTTCATGAAGAAGCCCGACACCAGGCCGCCGCACATGCCGAGGCAGTGGCCGCTGCCGAGCACGCCGGTCATGAAGGCGAGCCCGTAGGAGAACTCGACCATCATCTGGTGCTGGCTGTGATCCAAGGCTCAGTGCTTCTGCAGGCGCAAGGAGTTGCTGACCACCGATACCGACGAGAAGGCCATCGCCGCCGAGGCAATCATCGGGTTGAGGCGCCCGGCGGCAGCGATCGGGATGGCGACGACGTTGTAGCCGAGTGCCCAGAACAGGTTCTGACGAATGATGCTCATCGTGCGCCGCGACAGTTCGACGGTTGCGGCAACGCGCGCAATGTCGCCGCCGAGCAGCGTGACGTCGGCTGCTTCCACAGCGATGTCGGCACCGCCGCCGATGGCCAGACCGACATCGGCGGCAATCAGTGCCGGCGCATCGTTGATGCCGTCGCCGATCATGCCGACGCGCTTGCCCTGCTGCTGCAGTTCGTGGATCAGTTCGAGCTTCATCGCCGGTGTCGCACGCGCGATCACCCGCTCGATGCCGACCTGGCGGGCAATGTGCTGTGCGACGGCCCGCAGGTCTCCGGTGGCCATCACCGTCTCGATGCCCAGGCGATGGAGCCTGGCAATCGCGTCGCGCGCGCCCTGGCGCGGCTGGTCGGCGATCGCCAGTAGCGCGGCGACGCGGCCGCCCATGGCGACGAAGACCGGTGTCTTGCCCTGTTCGGCGAGCACCGCGACCTGCTGCGCCTGGGCGATGCAGGCAACGCCGGTTTCCTCGAGCAGTGCGGCGTTGCCGATCAGCATCGGCACACCCTCGCAATTGGCGCGCACGCCGCGTCCGGGGATCGCTGCGAAATCGCTGCAGGCGGCTGGCGCCGCACCGCGGGCCAGACACCAGGCAGAGATGGCCCGCGCCAGGAAGTGCTCGGAGCAGGCTTCGGCCGCGGCCATGCGGGCAAGCAGCGCCGTTTCATCGACGCCTTCGACGGCGATGAAATCGGTGACCACCGGCTTGCCTTCGGTGATCGTACCGGTCTTGTCGAACACCACCGTCGTCAGCCTCGCGGCCGTTTCCAATGCTTCGCCGTTGCGGATGTAGATACCACGCCGAGCCGCCTGACCGGTACCGACCATGATCGCTGTCGGTGTCGCCAGTCCGAGGGCACAGGGACAGGCGATCAGCAGCACGGCGATGGCGTGTGCGAGGGCTGTCGTCGGGTGGCTGCGCGCCAGCAACCCGCCGCCGAAGGTCAAGGCGGCGATGCCGCCGACCGCCGGCACGAAACGCGCCGAAATGCGGTCGGCAAGTTTCTGGACGGGCAGCTTGCTGCCCTGTGCGTGGTCGACGAGGCGGACGATGCCGGCGAGTACCGTGTCTACGCCGACGGCGGTGACCCGCAAGGTGAACGTGCCGTTGCCGTTGAGGCAGCCGGCGTATGCCTTGTCGCCTGCCCGCTTGCCGACCGGCAGCGATTCGCCGGTGAGCATCGATTCGTTGACCTCCGAGCTGCCGTCGACGAGTACGCCGTCGGTCGGTACGCGGTCACCGGGACGTACGCGCAGCAAGTCGCCAAGGACGACCTCATCGATCGCTACGCGATGCTCCTGACCGTCGCACAGGAGCACAGCCGTCTCCGCCTGCAGCTCGATCAACTTGCGGATGGCCTCGCTGGCCTGCCCTTTGGCACGTTCTTCGAGAAAACGGCCGAGCAGGACGAAACTGATGATCCCGGCAGCCGCCTCAAAGTAGACGTGATGGTTCGGTCGCCACAGGCCCGGCAGGCTGTACAGGTAGGCCGCACCCGCGCCTAGCGCGATCAGCGAGTCCATGTTCGCGCTTTTCTGCTGCGCGAGCCGCCAGGCCCGGTCGAAGATCTCTCTGCCTGGGCCGAGCAACACCGGCGTTGCCAGCGCGAATTCGAGTACGCGCAGTGTCGGCGAGCGATGCATGGCCATGCCGAGCAGCATCACGGGTGCGGTCAGCGCCGCAGCCACGATCACCCGCTTTCTGGCCAGCATCAGTTGTCCCTTTTCGCGCTCGACGAGCAGACGGCGCTGTGCCAGCGTGTCCATCGGCTGCGCCCGGTAGCCGAGCCGGCCGACCAGCGCAAACACGTCGTCGCGGCTGAGCGTGCCGCGCACGATCGCGGTCTGCGCGGCGAAGTTTACGTTGGCCAGTTGCACGCGCGGATCACGGCGCAGCGAGAGTTCGATCAGCAGCGCGCATGAGGCGCAGCTCATTCCCTCTATGGCCAGCGAGTGTTCCTGCAATGGCGCACCGTCGATGACTGACGCGGCCGGCCTCGCCGGCGGGCAGGTGATCAGATTGCCGAGCACGCCATCGACGATGGCCAGCAGGCGCTGCTCGGGCAAGCGACCGGGGTCGTAGTGAATCGCCAGCGAGCCGATTTCGGGCACTGCCCGCACCTCGCTGATTTCCGGTCGCTTGCGCAGCAGGATTTCGAGGATGTAGCAGCGCTCGACGTTCCGGACCAGCGGCGGGGCGACCACGCGCACGCGCCGGATCAGCCGGTGCGCGACGCGGAAGTTCCGGTAGGCCTCGGCGCTCATCTGCCGTCGCCACTCTTGCGATAGCGAACGAGCAGGAAGACCAGGTAGAAGATGGTCAGCCAGGCGTAGCGGAACTTCAGCGGCTCGCGCAACCAGCGCTGGGTGATCAGGTCCCAATGCACGCGGATCAGGTAGAAGGCAAGCAGGTCGTTGAGGAAGTTGATGATCGCCTTCTCGGTCAGCGCGCTTTCAAGGATCGGTTGCACGCGCGCCTGGACGCCGCGCAACTGCGGGTGGCGGGCCATTGCCTGCATCATCCGGCGCAGTGCTCGCCTGGCGCGGGCTTCGATGTTCAGCCCGCCGCCGGCCCGCCCCTTCTTCGCGGCCGACGCTGGAGTGGCGAGAGCATCGCCTGACGCCAGGACTCTCGCATCGTCGCCCGCGGGCAGTTCGCCGAGCGCCGCGAACAGCCGACGCGCGACAGCATGCAGATCGCAGGCATGCTCGTCGTAGAACACCGACAGCTTGTGCTCAGCGGCGTGGATGGTCACCCGATAGACACCGTCCTGAAGGCGTAGCGCTGCTTCAATAGTGCGTGCCGCGGGCAGGGAGCAGAGTTCAGCCGGCAGGGCAAAGCGGACATGGCCCGGCTCGCGGTGGCGGACGAGAATCTGTCTCGACAGGGCGTCGGGATCGGCGGTCGAAGTCATCGTATCGCTCCGGCGGTGTTCACGACACTTAGTTTGCCGGTGCGGCCGCTTCGCCCGTACCCGCAGCATCACCGGCGGGCTGCGCCGTCCCTGCTTCGCGCTCCCTGGCCTCTTCCATCAGATCGGCGAGGCTCTCCTTCTGCTGCAGCGCAAAGTCCTTGCCGATGCTGCAGGCCTTCGAAACGGCCAGGACGATCTCCTTGCGGTAGCGGTGCAGCAGGTAGCCGGCGGCGACGCCGCCCGCCACGCCGACCACCAGCACCGTCAGCGGATTGAGCAGCAGCGAGCGGCCGACGACCCCGCCAGCGGCAAGGCCGCCGCTTGTCGCTGCGCCCTGCGCAACCGGTTTGCTCATCATGTGCCCGAGAGCTCCCATCGTTCCTTCGTTCATCATCATGTTCATGATTCTCCCTTTCTTCCTCAGACTTTCCGGTCGTCATTGCACGCCGATCTGGCCGGCATTTCATTGATCTCGTGCAGCATCTGGTAGATCCCGCGGCACGCTTCGCAGCAGAACCGCAGGTTCCGCTCTGGCGTGCGCAGGACGAATGGTTTGGCGCCGCAGTCGAGTCCGCACAGGTCACAGCTCTGGTTGTCGCTCATTTCAACAGGTCCACGGTCAGGCGCTCAAAGGTGGCTTCATCGGCTTCGCCGAGCACTTTGCCACGGATCCTGCCGTCGGCGCCGACAAAGTAGGTCGTCGGCAGCGCGACGACGCCGTATTGTCGCGAAATCGCGGCCTTCTCGTCGAGCAGGGCGGGGTAGGTGACGCCGATCTTGCTGATGAAGGCGGCCACGTCCTGCCGGTTCTGGCCGGCGTTGACCGCGATGACCATCAGTCCCTGATCCTTGTGACGCTGCCAGACACGTTCGATGGCCTTCATTTCGCCTTCGCAGAAACGGCACCAGTCGGCCCAGAAGCGAATGACGACCGGTTGGCCGCGCAGGTCGTCGGGGAACCTGAAAGGGACGGCGCCGAGGCTGCTGGCCGCGAAAGCGGGAGCGATGTCGCCGGTGTTCAGCCGGTTGGTGTTGCCTTCATCGCAAGCCGTCAAGGCCAGGGCCGCAAGGAAGCTCAGCAAGGCGAGCGGTTTCCGGAGCATGCTAGCCCTCGAGCAGAATCAGGCGCGACTTCAGGATCATCAGCGAAGCGACGGCGGCGACGAGAACGAACATCGCCGCGGCAACCGTCGCCAATCTCCTGCCGACGGCCGGGACGACGCTCTCCAGGCTGGGAACACGGGCGAAGGGCTGCACGGCACCCACGCCGAGTCCGGCCGCCGTGGCAAGAAACAGTGGCAGGTACAGCCAGTAACCCTGATAGCTGTATTCGGGCTTGAGAAGGCAGAACGGGCAATGGTGGTGCGGATGTTCATAGACGTAGAGCGAGACGAACGAGAGGACGCCGGCGATCGTCACGACGAAGGCGGCGCCGGACAGCAGCGCGACCAGCCAGGCCGCGCGTTGCCGCAGGCGGTAGAGGACCCCGGCGCCGGCGGCCAGCGTCAGCGTGAGGTAGAAAACGATCATCGTCGGCAGAGGCGGCGAGGCGGCGGCATCGGCGGTGAGGCCTGGCGCTTCTTCGGAAAACAGGCTGCCACAACAGGAGGTGATGACATCGGCTTTGAGCCCGAGGAAGTAGCGCAACTGAAGCATGGCGGCAGCAACCAGGAAGGGCAGCAGGATCAGCAAAAGGAGGTATTTGACGCGTACCAGCGGGTAATCATGGGCGAGAGTGTCGACGTGGTTGATCACCAGCCAGCTCGAAGCGAGAAAGAAAACGACGATCTGCGCGATCAGCGCCGGGAAACCGAAGGCATTGACCTTGAGCGTGCCGACCGCGCACATGGCGCCGACGAACAGCGATGACATTCGGTCGGCGTTGAAGACGAAGAGCAGCAGGGCAACGAGTTGGGTCGCGAAGATGAAGGACAGCAGCGTCGACAGCAGGTAGGTACGGCGTTCGAGCAGCAACTGGCGTTCGCTGCCGCTGTGGATATCCCAGTGGCGGATGATGTCGATGGCCAGCGGCGCCGCGGCGAGCAGCAATCCGACGCAGACCAGCGAGGCCAGGAGTAGCGCAATGATCGCCGGCTGGAAAATCATGCACAGCCTTCGGCAATCGGCACGGGCGTGACGATGCGGCCGTCGCGCATGTCGATCACCTGATGAACGATCGTCGCATCGACGACCAGCGGATCGTGGCTGGTCAGGATCACCGTCTTGCCGACGGCGTGCAGATTCTCGAGGATAGCCATGAATTCCATGGCCAGCCCGGTGTCGAGGTTGGCGGTCGGTTCATCCGCGATGATGATCTGCGGGTCGTTGATCAGCGCCCGCGCGATCGCCACGCGTTGCTGCTCGCCACCCGACAAGTGCTCGATCGCGGCCGCCCGCCGATGCGCCAGACGCAGATCGCCGAGCAGGGACTCGGCCCGCTCGTGCAATGCGCGCCAGTTGCCGCCGAGCGGGTAGGCGGGGAGCATGACGTTCTCCAGTGCCGACAGGCCCTTGATCAGGTTGAACTGCTGGAAGATGAAACCGAAGGTCTGGCGGCGGATGTGGGTCAGGAAACGCTCGGGCAGCCCCGAGATGTCCCTTTCGCCGAGGCGAACGCGGCCGCTGGTCGGCCGTGAGAGGCAGCCGATGATCGACAGCAGCGTTGTCTTGCCCGAGCCGCTCGGCCCGCGAAACGCGGTAACGCGCTGCGTCGGCAGATGCAGGTCGATGCCGTTCAGGGCATGGAACTCGTTTTCCCTGCCGGTGTTGAAAGCCTTGTGGATGCCTTTCAGCTCGATCATGTCTCGCTCAGCCGCGCATCACGGCATCGGGGTCGGCAATCGCTGCCCGCCAGATCGGCACCAGCGTCGCCGCCGCGTAAGGGAAGACCGTGAAGAAGAACAGCGTGGCGACCTGGAAGCCATCGATCACGGGGCTCAACTCGAAGCGCGGGTAGAGCACCGCCCAGCCCTTGAGGACCGGTGCGAAAAGCGACGAAGAAAAGCGGAAAACGTGCAGGTAGGCAGCGAGGTAGCCGATCAGGAAAGCCGCCAGCGAGACGAGCGCACCTTCCCAGAACTTCATCTTGAGGACATCGCCGGTTTCCCAGCCGATCGCCTTGAGAATGCCGATTTCGCGCTTTTCGTCGGCAGACAGGCCGGAAGCCTTCTCCCAGGCGAAGATGGCGAAGGCCAGGATGGCCAGCGAGGCGAGGGCCAGGACGATGCCCTCACGCCAGTTGAAGATCGATTCGTAGGTGCGCAGGATTTCTTCGCGCAGGATCGGCCGCGAGTCGGGGAACTGCTGCGACAGCTTGGCGGCGACATTGCGCACCTCGAGCGGGTTGGCCACCGACAGCGCGATGTCGGTGAAGTAGCCGGGAGCAATCGCGAAAAAGGACCGGAAGTCGGCTTCGCTGATCAGCACTAGGTCTGCACTGACCAGTTCCGAGTCGTGGGGCAGGATGCGCGCGATCGTGAAGCTGAAGAGCTTACCCGAATACGAGCGGAAGGAAATGAGGTTGCCGACAGCAAGCCCGCGTGCCCTGGCCATGCCGGCGCCGACGAGCAGCGTGCCGGCCGCGATGTCCTGGTTGCCAGGGACCATGAAGGTGTAGTTGGCCTTGACCACCGGGTCATAGTAATAGCCCCAGAGGCGGCCTTCCTTATGCTGTACACCGCGGATGCGTCCGATGCGTTCGAGATAGCCGGGTGGAATCAGGTCGTGGCGACCGGCCACCATCCGCTGCAGGATCACTTCCGGCGCACCGACCAGCACTTCGGCGGCGGCCTGGCGCAGCGCGTGGGTGAACAGCATCACCGAAGCGAGCAGAAAAACGATCAGCGTATAGACCAGCAGCAGACCGAGGTTCTTCGCCTTGCGCCGCGCCAGCGAAGACAGCGTGAAGTCAATCAGGTACTTCTGTTTCTCGATCCAGGCGTTCATGGCTGGCAGTCAGACGGGTCGGCGGCAAGACCAGCGAACCCGTTGGGAAGTGTTCGAGGCCGAGCGGGTGATCCTGGAACGCCGAATGCAGGTCGGCCTGCGACAGATGGCGAGTGTAGCGGGCTTCGGTGAACAGGCAAAGATCGGTGAGCTGCAGCTGCTCAACCAGATCGCGCATTTGCGCCATGCCGCCGGCGCGCTGCTGACGAAGCCAGGCGGCGTCAGCGAAGGTAGCGGCGACCAAACTCGCGGCACAGGCGAGGGTGACCAGGGCGAGATGGCTGAGGCGAGCAACGGGCATGGCTTCAGGCGAAAACTCGCCGCGGCATGGCTTCAAACCCGATTCGCAGCCCGCATCAAGGCGCCGCGCAGGGCGATCGTCAGGCTGCTGCCGATGCCAACCCGCTGCGCCAACGCCGGCAGGATGATCAGGGAAGCAAGAGCGAACCCGGCACCGAGCAGCAGTGAGGTCAGTTCCCCGTCTTCTTCGCTCCAGTCTTGCTGGCTGTCTTGCATGATGGCCTCCCCCGGCACGGTTGACGTTTACGCGTCTTCGAATGGTATGGCCGAATCTTAGTGTGCTTCTCCACTTCATTGAATGCGGCAAATTGTCGCAGCAACTCCCTGATCAACCCTCATGTCATGTTCCGCTCATCACCCGCGCGCTGCTCCTGTCCTCGTAGACGCCACCAGACAGGGCCCAGCATGGCTGATGCGCTCCCGCCACTGAGACAATTTGCCACATTGTTCGCCTCCGAAAGGGCGCCTAGACTTCCAGCCCTGTGAAAGTGATGCGGTTGAATTGCAAAGGGGGAGAACAATGAGGAAGGCACGTGAGTTTGTTGTGGCCGCGTCATTCGTGCTGGCCTGCGGCGCATCGGCGGTGCAGGCGGCCGACTGGATCATGCAGCAGGGAACGGAACCGGCAGACACCGGCGCGTACCGGTTCTTCGGCGCTGGCTGGCTGACTTACGCCAACAACTACGGCTGCGACGCGTTCTCCGGCCTGCGCGCGCCCAACGGCACGCCTAACGGCTCACCGTCCGGCGGTCCGGCGCTGAACAACGGCGAGTACCATAACGCCTGCGTCGTGCCGCCGGAGTTCGGCGACACCCGCGAAACGAACCTCGACAATCTGACGGCCGGCATCCGCGGCAACCTGATTCCCGGACGCATCAACTACTTTTTCGCGGCCAACGCTGGACAGAACTTCTTCAACTACCTGCCGTTCCAGACCAGCCGCCATGTGGTCGCTTCGGTGCAGGACGCGAGTCTCACTTTCAGCTACATCCCCGGTGCGCGCGTACGCGTCGGCCTGTTCAAGAAGCCGGGCCCGGAGGAAATCCAGCGCGCCGCGCCACCGGAGTTCATCTTCGTCAGCGCGTCGCTGGCCCAATGGCAGCAGGAGATCTTTGTCCGCAGTAACGCCTACTTCCGTACCGGGCTGCCTATCCCGGGACAGGGCTATCTCGGTGGTGTCGCATCCTACGGATACGATGCCGACCTGGGACGCGACTGGGGGGTGCAGGCTTTCGATTCGTTCAAGCTGGACCGCTGGACGCTGAGTTATGCGCTGATGTGGGGTTGGGGCAATGGCATCCATCTGCGGGAGAATCTGAATCCGCACAAGGATGTCAACGCCGAGTTGGTTGCTGAGTACGACCTGCCAGGCGGCCAAGGGCCGAACAAGCACGGCATCAAGGCTTACGGATACTACCAGCAGGGTCAGCGCCAGTTCGAGATCAACGCCGCGGGTACCGAGAGTGAGGCCTTCGACCGGATCCGCTACGGTGTGGGCGTACGGGCACTGGGCGAACTGTTCGGCGAGGGCAATGGACGGCACCGGGTCGGCTTCGACGCCATGTACGGTCAAGGCATGATCTTCACCACGCCCTCGGGCAACGTGGTGGACGGCAACTTTGGCGACGGCAATCTGAGCATCGCCGCCGAGCGTGGCAACAAGGCGCGGGGTTACACCATCGACTACGGCTACTATCTCGGCGACAAGTGGCGGTTCGATCTGCGCTGGGGCCTCAATCAGACGCTCTACTCGACGGCGGGCGTCTGGCAGCCGGCGGATGAGCGCCGAGTCGAGGAGTGGACGCTCGGCGTTACTCACTTCTTCATGCCGAACCTGCAACTGAGCGCCAATTATCAGTTTCGAGACTTCCAGGCACCTACTGCCGTCCAGCCGGTCGCCAACACGCCGGCAGCGATCAACAATGCGTCCGTGGCAACCCGCAACCAGGACATCGTCACCGGATCTGTCGGCGACCGCTTTGCCGTCCGCCTCGTCTATACGTTTTGACCCCGCCACCGGGATCGCCAGTGGGGCAATTGCCGTCCAACACGTCCGCTTGCGCCGGCCTGACGTTACGAGGTTATTATCGTGATGCCGCCGCGGGTGTGCGGCGTTTTCTGGGGGAAAGCGGCATGGAGCGCTTCACGATTTCACTGGACGACTCTCTGGCAAGACAGTTCGATGACTTGATTGCCGCGCGCGGCTACCGCAACCGCTCGGAGGCAGTGCGCGATCTGATCCGTGGCGCGATCGAGAGCGACCGCCAGCGCGACCCGCCGGCGGGCCATTGTGTTGCCAATCTCTGCTACGTCTTTAACCATCACGAACGCGAACTCGCTGAACGTCTTACAGGTTTGCAGCACGATCATCACGACCTGACGGTGGCGCTCCTGCACAGCCACCTTGACCACGAGAACTGCCTGGAATCGGTCATTCTGAAAGGCTTGACCGCGGACGTCCGCAAATTTGCCGATACCTTGATGGCGGAAAGCGGCGTTCGTCACGGGAAGCTGAACGTGATCGCTCTGGAGGCCGACCACCACCACGCCCACGACGAGGATGGCGAAGCCCACATTCACTACCGTCCGGCCCGCTGATTAGCTCCTGCCACAAGTCATAGCGCCACTTGGCGAGCCAATCCGGAACACTACCAACGAAAAGGATTGATCTGGAATGGGTTGTCGTATGAAAATAAGTATTTGGTTCACACTTCGTCCAGCGGCTTGCCATCATCTGCAGGGGAAGTAGCCGTTGTTTGGAGCCGGCTCCGCCGGCTTTTCTGTCCAGCCATGTAAGACAAATCTGATAATTTGCTTACTATTGGAGCGTCCAAATGAAGAAACAAAAGCTCGCACTGGCCATTTCGCTTGCCTTTTCTTGTGCCGCTGCCGCTCAAACGACAACCTTGCCCAGCGTTGTCATCACGGCCAATCCGGTAATCGAAGAAGTGCGGGTGGACGCCTTCTCCAGCGTCTCGGCGGTTGTCACCCAGGACCAGTTGCGCGATCAGAATGCAGTCGATCTCGCTTCTGCCTTGCGCCGTACGCCTGGTGTCGAGATATCCCGCTTCAACCCGGTCGGCGCGTTCGGTGGTGCCGAGGGCGGCGCCATCTTCATCCGGGGCATGGGCGGCAGCCGTCCAGGCAGTGAAATCAAGACCTATATCGACGGACTACCGTTCTACATGGGCGTCTGGAATCACCCCCTGCTTGATCTGCTGCCGGTCAATGGCATGCAGTCGATCACGGTCTACAAGAGCCCTCAACCACAGATCAACGGTAACAACTTTGCCTCGATCAATCTGGAAACCAGGCGCGCCACGGAAGAAGGGGTGCATGGCGATGCCAGGCTTTCCGCAGGATCGTTCGGCACCTTCATCGAGCAAGCCAACCTGTTCGGCCGCCAGGGCAACGTCGACTGGATGCTGGCCCAGGGTCATGCCCAGTCCAACGGCCAGCGCGCCAATTCCGACGGACAACTGAACAACGCGATCGGGCGTATTGGCTTGCGCCTCAACGACAACTGGACTGCGAGCGCGAGCTTTGTGTATGTGGATAACAAGGCGCGCGATCCTGGTGACAACCGCCTCGCCGCCCCGGCGATTGCGCCTCAGTACAATACCCAGGCCGGCATGATCTCCGCCGGGCTGTCGCACGTCCATGAAAACTGGCGAGGGGAATTTCGCGTTTATACCAACCGCGGCGAGGGCAACTGGCTGGATCAACCGTCACCTGATGGCGACACGCTGACCAATTTCCAGATGAGCGGGCTGCGCTGGAAGGAGCAATTCTCTCCGTGGACAGGCGGCAAGCTTGTGGCGGGTGTCGACTATGACCAGACGTCCGGTGACGTCAAGTACGAGCGCGTCGCTCCGGCCCCGCGAGGCACTTTTGATACGCCCACATTCAGGATTACGTCGCCCTACGTGGCGCTGAGCCAGCAGGTTCCGCTGAACCAGGACTGGGCTCTGCTACCGTCGGCGGCGCTCCGTTTCTACGATTCCAACCAGTTCGAGTCCAAGACCGCACCACTTGCCGGCCTTTCGCTGGTGTCCGAGAAGCTGACGGTCTTTGCCAACGTGTCGCGCGGGATCAACTATCCCGGTCTGGAAACCACGGTGCTGTCCAATCTGATCAAGCCGCTTGGCAAGAGCTGGGAGCAGCTGTCGGCAGAAGAGCTCGATCATGCCGAAATCGGCGTGAAATTCTCGCCGACATCAGCCACTCAGATTGACGCCAGTATCTTCAACGACAAGGTGAAAAATCGCTATGTCTTCGGCTTCCCACCGGCTGTGCCGCCGCCACCGCAATTCGTCAACCTCGGCTCGTATCGGATCAGGGGAGCGGAGTTGGCGATCCGCCAGGCGATTGGTGCCGATTGGACGGTATTCGGAGGATTGACTCTGCTTGACCCAAGCATCGACAACCTGCCGTACACGCCCGATCGGGCGTTCACTGTCGGTGTCAATGGGCAGGCCGGACCGATCCGCGTTGCTTTCGATGCCCAATACCAATCGGAAGTATGGGCCCTGAACCGCGCTCGTGCGGCCGGTGCCATCAACACCGACAAGGTCGATGGATTCACGGTGGCGAACCTGCGCCTCTCCTATCCGCTGCCAGCCCTGGGCAAGAAGGGTGAAGTCTTCGTCTTTGTCGAGAATCTCTTCGACGCCTCCTATGCCTATCGTCCCGGCTATCCCATGCCGGGCACCTCGGGACAGCTCGGCTTATCAGCGAGCTTCTGAACATGGACGCGGCGACGCTTGAGGTGTGCGGACTGAGCTGCAACGTCGGCACGCGAGCGGTCGTCGCGAACGCGTCGCTGCGGATCGTTGCCGGAGAACGCGTCGCCCTGGTTGGCGGCAATGGCTCGGGCAAGACGACTCTCCTGCGTGCCCTGCTCGGCCTGCACCCGCAGACCCAGGGAACGCTGCGTCTGGACGGACGCGACCCTGGCGACTGGCGAGCCTGGCGGCGGCGTATCGCATTTGTTCCGCAGCGCCAGAACGGTGGCAGGTTTCCGCTACGGGTCGACGAGTTGATCGCCAGTGCCGGCAGGGTCAGCGCGGCCGATGCGGCAGAAGCCGCGCTGCAGGCCGGCGTCGAAACTCTTCTGCACCGCCCGCTGTCGGGGCTATCCGGGGGCCAACTGCAACGTGCCTGGCTGGCGCGCGCCTTTGCCTGCGTGGCTCGGGGTGCCGGACTGCTGCTCGCCGACGAACCGACCGCCGCGCTGGATTTCGCGGGCCGCGCGGAAATCGGCGCACTGCTTGCCAGCGTACCGGTATCGGCACTGATCGTTACGCATGATCGGGCGCTCGCCGAGTGCTGCGACCGGATCATTGAAATCGCCGGCGGCGAGTTGCGGGGACTGCCGCCGTGAACGACATCGCCGAGCTATTGCGCCTCGCCCCGGTGCAGCGAGGCTTTGCCGCAACCCTGATTGCCGGCGCTGGGCTGCCCATCGCCGGGGTATGGATCCTCGGCCTGGAAGTCGTCCCTCTGCGCTTTGCGATGATGCATGTCGCCTTGCTCGGCGTGGCCCTGGGTGCCCTTCTGGGGATCGAGCCACTGCTTGTTGCACTGGCCCTTTGTGCACTCTCGGGCGCAGCACTGGCGCCGCTCGCCGCCCGCCCTGAGGGACTGGCCGGTCCGCTCGGGCTGCTGATGACACTGTCCATCGCGCTGGCGCTACTCGTGCTATCAATCGCCGGGGGCAACGCGACGCGGGCTTTCGAGTGGCTCTGGGGGTCGGTACTCGCCACGCAACCGGCCGACATCGTCGCACTGGCAGTCGTCGTGGCCTTGCTGGCAGCGTTTGAGCTGCGTTTTCATCGCTCGTTGAAGCTGCTGCTGCATGATCGCGAACTCGCACTGTGCTCCGGCGTGCCAGTGGCCGCACTGACGGTTGGCCTGCTGGTACTGATGTCGGTCGCCGTAGCCGCGTCGATCAAGCTGACTGGTGCCTTGCTGGTCGACGCGGTGACACTCCTCCCCGCGCTGGCTGCGCGCAATCTCGGGCAGTCCTTCGACGGCATCCTGGCATGGGCCGTGGGGATCGGTGCCGTGGGCGCTGTCAGCGGCTTCTTGCTCACTCTGTGGAGCGACCAGCCACCGGGCCCGGTACTGATCCTGACCATGACCGCGATCACGCTTGCCAGCTACGTCGTTCGAGGTAAACGATGATGCGCATCCTGGTCGCCGCGCTGACACTGTTCTTCGTCGCTGTTCCGGCTGCGCAGAGTGCCGCCGCGGTCGTTGCCTCGACGACCTGGGTTGCCGCCTTCGCGCGTGCAGCGGGTAGCACCGATCTCACGGTGATCGCGCCGGCTGGCCTGACGCACCCACCGGACTACGATCCGAGGCCTTCGGACCTGATGGCGGTATCGCGGGCCGACCTCGTGCTGGTCGGCGGCTATGAGGCTTTCGTCCCACGGCTACGCGATGCGCTTGGCGCCAGGGGGCAGATGCTGACCATCAACACGACGTACGATCCGCAGGTCGTCCGCAAGGAGGTCGAAGCGATCGCCGCGGTGCTGGGAAACCTTGTCCAGGCCGGTGCTTTCGCCGACGCCTATGATGCCGTCTGGCGCGAAAGCAGCGCGCGGCTGCGGCTGCGGGCCGGGAACCGCCCGCCGGTGGTCGTCGTACAGCGCTTCATGGTGCCCTGGGCACGCCTCCTCGGCGTTGATCCGGCCGCCATCTTCGGACCGGGCCCCCTGTCGCCCGCGGACTTGCTCCGGATCAAGGCTCTCGCCCCGACGCTGATCATCGACAATGCCCATGCCGCACCCGCTGCAGCACTCGCCGAGGTCACCGGAGCACGCAGGGTGGTGCTGATCAACTTCCCCGAGGCCGACGAGGGCCTACTGGACGTTCTGGGGCGCAACACGCAGCGCCTGAAAGCCGGGTTGACGCCATGAGCATCGCTGATCTAACCGGTATTCGCGCCTTCTTTGCGCCGCGTGCGGCGGGCTGGGAGCAATACACCGCCATGGACGCGGCGCAGATCGCCCGCGCCGTACAGGACAGCAGGTTGCAGCCGGGTATGACGGTGCTCGAACTGGGCTGCGGCACGGCCCCGGCAACGCCGTACCTGCGTGCTGCCGTGGGCGCTGGTGGCCGCGTGGTCGCGCTTGATTGCACCCCGGAGATGATTGAAGCAGCGCGCGTGCTTGGTCGTGCAGATGTCGCCCAACTCATGCTCGCCGACGTTCACAGCCTGCCGATTGCCGCCGGCAGCGTCGACGCCTTGCACGCCGGCGGCATCGTGCCGCATCTGGCTGACCCCGAGCGGGCCCTTCGGGAATGGGCACGAGTGGCGCGCCCGCACGCTCAACTTGCCATCTTCCATGCCATCGGTCGCATCGCACTGGCCGCGATCCATCGGCGAACCCCATCCGACGACGACGTCATCGCGCCGGGACGCTTGCGAGTGCTGCTCGAACGCGCTGGCTGGCGCCTTGTGTCTATCGACGACGCTACGGAACGCTACCTGGCGCTCGCGCGTCGCGCTGACTGACCGGCCGCTACCGGGAGAAACGAGGCAGCATCCAGGCTCGGCTCGTTCGCCACGGCTCACTCATCGATGCGAACCCCGCCACTCCCCGACGGGCACTCTGCAAGACCGACGATGACCTCGCCACCGGCGCGCAACAGCGCCGGCTGGCTGCGCAGGAAGACGCTGTCGTCGCCTTCTCGTTCGAGGACATAGCCGTTGCGGCCCGCCATGCCGCGGCAAGGTGCCTTGACGATCAGGGCGGCCGGCAGCGTGCCATCCATGGCGCCTGCGTTGTGCAGCACGACGACTTGCTGCCCCGGCCGGTCGCCCGGCTGCAGTTCGCCGGTCAGGCGCACCGCTGTTTCGCGGTGGGTGACCACGGCGCGCCAGGTGGCCGGCGTCCACGCGCGTTGGTCACCGGCAAGCGGCAGGCGGAACCAGACGACGCCGGCGAGCTGCCGCGGCGACGCTTTCTCGAGCCAGCGCAGGAAGGCCGCGACGGTGGCTGGCGCGACGAACAGCTCGCGACCTTCGCCGGGCCCTTCGCCGACCTGCCCTGCAGCTAACGGCACTTCACTCTCGACGGCAGCGATACGACCCTGCCCGTCGAGCACGACGCGCGAGCCGTAATTCGGCAACGCCACCCGGAAGGGCTTGTCGGTGCGACGGGCGAGGCTCGCCGTCCAGGCGCGCGCGCCGACGGCATCGAACAGGCGGCGGGCCGGCTTGTCGAGCGAATGCAGTTGTAGCACGGCTTCGTCGACCGTTGCCAGCAGGTCGTCCAGCTCTGGCGCGCCCAGCCAATCGGGCAGTATGGTGAGCGACAGGCGCTGCCCGGGCGGCAGGGCTCGGCGCAAGGCGACGAGGAAACGCGTGTAGTCGGCGAGTTGGCGGCTACCGCAATCGTGGTCGATTTCCAGCGTCGCCGATGTCGGCCAGTCGCCGCGCAGGGTGACGAGATCGGCAATCAGCGTCGCGCCGTCGAGCGTTGCCAGCGGCGCGGCGATGCGCACAACGGGAATCGCCGGGCGACCACTGGCGACGATCGCCACCCGGTCGACGGCAATCGGCTCGAATCGACCCTGGCGATCGACCTCGCCGGCGAGGATCCGCCACGAGCCCACGAGGTCGGCGGAATCGCGCAGTGCCGCGCTCAGCGCGGGCTGCCAGCGGCGCTGCCAGACGTAGGCGTCGTGCGCGAGCGGCATCGGTGCTGGCTTCTCCCCGCAGGCACCGAGACAGACTGCCGCCAGCCAGGCCACCGGCAGCCAGCGCGCGCTCACGGGTAACCGAAGGACTTGACCCGACTGGCCGGGAAATTGACGTCCTGCCTGTGCTGCGCCGGCTCGCCGCCGGGGTGCCGCCGGCCCCCGCGTGGTGCGCCGAGCGACACCTGTGCCGCCGCAGCGGCGTCAAGGGTGGCTTGATCCGTCGCGACGGTGACAGGCATGCGCGGTCTTCAGCGGACCACCATCCACTTGTCCTCGCTGCCGCGCACCACCAACATCTGCTGCGGGTAGTAGACGCCGAGAACGACACCGATGCACATCTGCATGTCGTTGCCCTTGATGCGCGAGAAGGCCTTGCTGTCTTCAGGACCGAACAATTGGCCGGACTTGGCGCTGACGACGATTTCCGGGTTGCCGGTCGTCACGATGTCAAGGTCGGCGGCTGGGACGATGCGCACCCCGGCAGCATAGGCCTTGTCCAGGCATTTGGACTTCCTGATGGCTTCGCTATTGAGTTGCATGGAACTGTTCGTGATCCCGGACAATTCCTGGTAGATGGGCTGAAAGCCGGGTTTGAAGGCGGCGGCGCGGTCGCGCACCAGCTGTTTGAGGGACTGGCGGTCGGCGTCGCTGAGCGAAGTCACCGCTGGCTGATGATGCCAGGGACGATCTTCGACAAAATCGGCGTCGAACTCCCTTTCGAAGCTCACCGGGCCGGTGACGCTCTTCTCCTCTTCACCCACACCTATCTGGTTGGTTTCCGAGAAATGCCCCGGCGAAGTCTCCGTGCGGATCACCTGGTCCGTGACGGTGGCGTAGCGAAAGAGCGCACGATAAGGCTTGCTACCGTCGGCGGGCGTGAATTCGATACGGAGGCGGTTCTTGCCCTTGCGCACCGAGCTGCCGAGAGAAGCCGCCGGTGCCCATACGGCAGCGGCCACTTCCCGCTGCTCGAACAACACCGGCACCTGCTGCGCGACCACGTCCTGTCTGGCAACCGGAACGCCGTTGACCAACACCCGCGCCTGGCCGGCGACTTGCTCCACCTTGTCCGCTCTGCGGTCGCCGGTGTAGGGCGAGAAATGGAATTCGACATTCAGCACGGCCGCCGAAGCGGTAACGGCCCAGAACAGCCAAGCCACAAGAAATGCATTTTTCATTTTCATCCCCTCAAGTCGACCCGAACACCGTGTACTCCCGTGCCAAGCGTATGATTTCGAGCAGGGATTGTCCAGTTGTCGGGATGGCGGGCAACTGCCGCGCCAGGCGGCGAGCAACACGGCCGCCAGCCAGGCCACCGGCAGGCGACACGAGCTCACGGGTAAACGAAGGACTTGACCAGCGTCAGTTCGCCAGGGCGGCGCAAAGGAACCCGGAAGACCTGCAGTTTTTCATCGGGCGTGCCTTCGCGGGTGATGATGGCGACCTGGGCGATGGTGATTTCCTGGCCTTCCTGTTGCCCATCGCCGCCCATGCCGCTCATGCCGCTCATGCCGCCGCCGAAGTAATTGACGTAGACCTGCCAGTTGCCGTGCGGCGGCGACGGGATCGCATAGATCTCCGGACCGTAGCCGCCGGTGACATCGACGTCGAGCGCGCCGCCGTTCCTGCCGAGGCGCTCGGCGAAGAAGACGTGCTGGCCGTCCGGCGAGATGACGTGCAGGTCGATGTCGGTCATGTCGCTGTCCCAACTGAGGACGATGCGCAGGCCGACGCGCTGGCGCGCCGGGTTGGCGTCGTAGAAGTTGACGCGCCGCCCCAGCTTGCGGTCCGGGGTGCGCACTTCGACGCTGTTGGCGCCGGGCGGAAACGCGTAGGGACGCGCGAAGGAGCCGTCCGGGTTGACGCTGAGCGGCATGGCGACGCCATTGACGACCAGCAGGTGCGGCTGTTTCCGCTTTGCCGCGGTAGCGCCGGCAATCCTGCCGCGGATCGCCGCGCCGAGTTCGCCGCCGTCCTCGCCACTGCGCGTACTCCCGGCATTGACCCGGCTGGCCGGGTAATTGACGTCCTGCATGTGCTGCGCCGGTTCGCCGCCGGAGTGCCGCCAGCCGCCGCGTGGCGCGTCGAGCATCACCTGCGCCGGCGCCGCAGCGGCGGCGAGCAGCGCGCACAAGGCCAGGAGCAGCGGCAGGGCGAGGCGGCTCATCTTTTCTCTCCGTAACGCACGGCGCGGACAAAGGTCAGGTCGCCGACGCGACGCAAGGGGACGACCAGCGTTTCCTGCCGTTCGTCCGGGGTGTTCTCGTTGCTGACGATGGTGACGCGGGTGGTGATCAACGGCTTGTCGTGCGCATCGGCGTCGAAGTTGTAGCCGGCGGCATTGAAGTTGCCCCAATAGTTGACATAGACGAGATAGGTACCAGGGAGCGGCGTGGCGGTGGAAAAGATCTCCGGACCGCCGCCATCGACGCTATCGACGTCGAGACCGCCACCCCGGCGGAGCAGCGGTTGCGCCCAGAAGGCGTGCTCGCCGTCGGGCGTCAGAATATGCAGGTCGACCTCGGCGCGCGCATCGTCCCAGCCGAGGACGATGCGCAGTTTGCTACGCGTCTTCTCGGCGTGGGTTTCGTAGAACTGCAGACGGCGGCGCGTGCCGCCGGGGGCGACGATCTCGACGCTGTTGCTGCCCGGCCCGAACGCCCAGGGCTTGACGAAGCGTCCCTGTTCGTCGGTGTACAGCGGCATGTCGATGCCGTTGACGATCAGCCGGCCGGGCTGGCGATTCTTGCCGGCCTGCCGGAGCTGCCCCTCGATCAGCGTGCGGTTCTTCTGGCCGCCGCGGTCGACCGGCGGCTTCGGATAGGCGGCGGCGATGGCTGATTCCCTGTCCTCGGCGAGCGCGCCGTTGCGCCAGCCACCGCGCGGACCGTCGAGCGCAATGCCGCCGTCGGCGGCCGCGCAAGCCGTGCAAGCCATCATGCAAGTGGCGGCGACGAGGAGAAGCGGGGCAACGAAGTGGCGAGTGATGGTGAGCATGGGCATCGCGGTCAGGGGGTGCCGAGCAGCGAACGCGCCGTCTCTTCGACGAAGTCCTCGTCGCGGCCGCGCGGATGGTTGGCAAGCGCGAAATGCAGGTATTCGTGGGCGAGTGTCAGCCGCTCGTTGGCGCTGCCGATGCCAGTCGCGTAGATGCGGCCACGCTCGATATCGGCATAGGGGTTGCCGTGCTCGAGGCGGCAGACGCGCGGCAACGGCACCGGCGCTTCGAAGCCGGGGATGCCGGCCAGCCGCCGCTTCCATCCCGCCTGGCGGCCAGCCAGCCAGTTCTCGGCACTGGCCAGCGGCTGGCATTCGCCGGCATCGGCCTCGCCGGCGACACTGAAGCCGGCGCCACCATAGGCGCGTTCGAGGATCTGGTCCCAGCGCGCACCCTCGGCAGCGCCGGCAATAGCGGCCTGCCAAGAGAGCTGTTGCGGCGCACTGCGGGTCTGGTGGTAGCGACCGGCAACGCCGCTGAGGACCAGGCCGTCGCTCCACTCGGCGACGCGCAGGTTGGCGCTTTCCGGCGGCGCCGGCGAAACCCGCTGGGCGCGGCTGTCGTCGTCGATCTCGTAGCAACCGCCGCCATGCCCGGCGTGCCGGACGAGATAGGTGCGCGCGGCCACCGCCAGCGCGCGGGCGGCGGCTGGTGGTTCCGCGCCGGCCTCGCGCTGGATGACACGGGCGACGTAGTCATTCAGTCCGACGCGGCCAGTGATGACTGGCCGGCCACCGGATCGGCTCAATCCGAGCTCGCCGCTACTGGCGAAGAGCAGGCGCCGGGAGTTGACAAAGCGGGCCTCGACGCGGCCGCGTAGCGGGCCTTCGGCTGCCGGACGGCCGTCGATGAGAACCTCGGCGAGGGGGTAACGGCTGAAGAAACGGACGCGCACGCAGGCCTCGTCGGGCGGAGTCGTTTGCGGCAGTTGGCCAGCCAGCCATGGCGCCGCCTGCTCGATGACCTGGGCGCTGCTGCCGCTGCCGCGCAGCCACACCGGGGTGCCGTCGCTGAGCCAGCCGGCGAAGCCGCCGATTCGCCGTCCCTTGCCGTCGTGCCAGCTCCAGGTCTTGACACGCAGGCCGTTGCCCAGATGCGAGAGCAGAGGACGCGCGCGCGGTTCGAGGCTGACGCGCTGCAGCGCCGCCATCGTCGTCCGCCGATGCTCACCGTCGATCGCCGCCAGCGCGGCGAGCAGGGAGGCGACGGAGACCTCGGTCGCCGGCTGCAGCTTGTCGAGATCCAACAACCACGCGGGAGCACCTGGCGCCTGACGCGTCCACCAGGCACGCCAAGCCGCCGCCGAGACGCCGAGTCGACGCGGCTTGAAGTAGAGCCCGCAGGATTTGGCCAGCGCTTCGTCGCGGCCGATGCTTTCGCCGGGCGCGCAACAATACGATTCCTCGCCAGGGTCGCCACCCGTGCAGCGGTAGTCGGCGACGCTGCGCGCACCAGCGCTCAGGTAGACGTGCACGAAGAGCTTCCACAGGCTGCCGAGCGGCGTGTTTCCCGGCACCGGCATCGATTCGCTGCCGCTCGCCGATACGCGCACGGCCGTGGGCGCTTCCGGATCGCCGAAAACCAGTTCCACCGCCGGGCCGGCGGCGGCCTCGGCGGCCGCCAGCGACAAGCTCGCTGCCAGGCAGCAAAGGAGCTGCCGGGCAGGCGATGGGCGGGGTGACGCCGGCTGCAATCCGCGCATCACTTCACCTGCAGGCGCCGTTCCGCCACCGCCTCGAAAGCCTTCTCTTCCGGCTGATACATGCGCTGGAAGCGCGCCGGCGGCACGACGAAGCTGCCGCGGCTGCCGAAGCGCAGCAGGTGGCGGAAAACGCGGCTTTCGGCAAGCTGGTCGACGGGCACGGCGTAGGACAACTCACCCGGCTGGTAGCGGGCCTTCTCCATCGGCACGACGGCGTCGCCATCGAGCCCACGTACGCGGATACCCCAGGTTCCGCGCTCGACATCGGCACCCGGCGGCAGCGGCACCTCGACCAGGCCGTAACGCGGCGATTGGCCAGCAGCGGGGCTGAGCCGGATCTCTTCGAGATAGAGGTCGTTGGCGCGCAGATCGCCGTCGCTTGCGGCTTCTGCCCGGAACTCGACCGCTTCGCCGGCGAGAGCGGCGCTGGCGGGGCGCCGCTCGCCGGACGGCTTGGCGGCGGCCGGGTCCGCCTTGACCACCGGCACCGCCACCAGGCGATAGAGGCGCCGTTCGATCTTCACCGGCAGCGTGCCCTTTTCCGGCTCGGCCGAGCGGTAACGGACGAAAGCGGTGAGCGGCGCCGTCGGCGGGCTGGCCAGGGTGATGGCGGTGGGCAGTGTCTTGTCGGTCCACCGCCAGGTGGGCGCACCGAGCGGGCCGCCCTGCCGCTGCCAGTTGCCGGCAAGGCCCAGCGCTGCGCTTTCGGCCGGTGCGCTGCCGCCGAGCGCCTTGTTCCACCAGGCCAGCGCCAGGGCACGATCGAGGGTGGCGGCACCCGGGCTGAGCGTCGCCAGCCAACGTGCCGCGTCTTCCTTGGCGGCGCCCTTGCCTTCCATGGCCAGCAGCGCCTGGCCCAGCGCTTCCGGCTGGGCGCGCAGGGATTCGCGCGCGCCATCGATCGCCTGAGCCGTTTCGGGCACGATACCGATCTGCTGCTGGCGCGCCATCTGGCCGATCAGCACCAGACTCAGGCCGTCGGCAGCCGCCGTGTTGCTCAGCCAAAGGCTGTCGCGACCCCGGCTGACGGGCTTGACGGCGGGCAGCGAGGCGGCCTCCTGGAGCAGTCCTTCGACCAGGGTACGGACCGGCAGCTCCATCTCGGCCATGAACCAGACGGCCAGCACGCGCAGCGGCAGCGGCTCCTTGGCCGAGTGCTTGCGGTAGGCTTCCAGGCTCTGCCGCCAGTGCGTCGCCGGCAGCTTGAGGCCGAGCGCGCGCGCGGCGTGCCAGTCGGCGTAGTAGGCGTAGGCGGTGAGCCAGCCGCTGTCGGTGGTGCCCGGCCCCCACCAGCCGAACACTGCCTCCGGTCCGGCCATCTGCACCAGACGCAGGCGCTGCGTGGCCAGCGACTGCGCAATCTCGCGCACACGCGGCGCGTCGGCGGGCAGACCGCGATAGGCGAAGCTGAGCGGCAGCAGACGGCTGGCCGTCTGCTCGACGCAACCCCAGGGAAACTCCAGCAGATCTTCAGCGATGCGCGCAAACTGTCCGGCACTCCCCTGCGCCAGGCTGACCCTGAGGTCGCGCGCATCGGCCGGCAGGGCGAGCCGCGTTTCGGCATCCCGCAGATCGAGCGACAGGCTGCGCTCAGAGAGCCAGCCGACGGGCAGGACGCTGATCGCCTGGCGCAGGCTGTCGATCTCCTTGCCGCCCTGGGCCAGGCTGATCGCCACGTCGCCCGAGACGGGTTTGTCGATCGGCAGCGGGATGTTGTTCGCCCCCGGCTGCAAGTCGATCTCCCGGCGTAGGGCAAGGCCGCCGCCGTTGGCGGCGAGTTGCACCTTGGCAGCGGCGCCGGTCTGGTTGAAGGCGACGACAGTGGCGGCCGGCCGGTCGCCGAGACGGAAGCTCGCCGGGCCGGTCCATTTGGCGTAGAAATCCTTGTGCGACTCGACATGCCGCGTCTGCTGGCCGACCACGCCAGCCGCGGTGATCGCGCGCGCCGTGACGCGCCAGCGGGTCAGCGCGTCGGGCATGCGGAAGCTGACGCTGACTTTGCCGTCCTGACCGGTCATCAGGCTGGGCCACCAGCCGGCGGTGTCGGTATCGTCGCGGCGCGGGCGCTCGAGCACTTTGACGCCGCGTTCCGACGGTGAGCGGCGAACCGGCGCGCTGCCCTTGCCGGGCAGTCGCGCCAGATCGTAGCCGATGAACGACAGGCTGACGGTGGTGCGCACGTTGTTGCGGCGGGGGTGGTAGAAGAAGTTGCCGATGCTCGGAGCGATTTCCGGTTGCAGCACGTAGATCATTTCGTCGACCACGCCGAGATTGACCAGTGCCGGTGTCGGCCGTCCGCCGACCCGCGTTTCCAGTTCGAGCGTGACGGTTTCTCCCGGTGCGTAGCGTTCGCGGGGTGTGCGGATGGCGACGTCGACGGTCGGCACGGCGACGCGCAGCCCCTTGTTCTGGAAAACGTAGTCGCCGTTGGCCAGGTAGAGGACGGAAAAGGTGACATTCGGACCGTATTCTTCCCGAACCGGAATGTCCGCCCGCCACTGCGCCGGCGCCACCTGGCTGACGCTCAGCCAGGCGGCTTTGCCGCTGAGCAGCGCGTGCGCCTCGACCTGATCGCGCTCGAGGGTCAGCAGCGCATCGCCGACCGCTTGCGGGAAGGTGATCAGCGCGTGCGCCGTCTCGCCGGCCTGGTAGTTTTCCTTGTCGAAGACGATCTCGACGCTGCCGGGAATCGCTTTCATGCCCTCACCGGAAACCCAGTGGCTGGTCGCCGCGAGCAGGTTGCCCCTGGCGTCGCGCAGACTGACGGTGTAGGAACCGGGCTCGGGGAAGGGCAGCCGGGCGCTGTCACCTTCGGCCAGTGCGCCGTCGCGCCGCTGCCTGTCCTCGAGACGGAGAATCTCCCAGCGCGTCGGCCGGCTGGCCGGACTGGCGTTGCCCTGCGGCGTGTAGCGAAAATCGACGCTCTCGCCGGGACGCGAGAAATAGGCGGGCGCGCTCAACTGCCACAGCGTGGCGCCGCGCTCGATGAGGATTTCCTTGGTCGCCCGGACGCGGTAGGCGGCACCGTCCTGGGCCAGCAGACTCAGGATGTAGCGGGCAGGATCGTCGGCCGGCGGCAGGCTGAAGGCCGCCACCCCGTCGCTACCGGTCTTCAGTTCGTCGGCCTTGATGGCGACCGGAAACTGTCCACCGTAGCGCAACTCGCCCTCGACCATGGTCAGCGGTTGCGCGCGTGCGGTGAGCCGCACCAGCGCGCCGGCCACCGGCCTGCCGTCGGGATAGCTGAGACGGATGCGCCCGGTGACCGCTTCGCGGGTCTTGAATTCGCTCTTGTCGACGACGACGTCGATCTCGAAATGCGGCTTGACGTAGTCGGCGACACGGAAGGCGGCGCCGTAGCTGTCGTCGCCCCTGGCGAAGACGAGTTCCCAACCGCCGGCCTGTGCCGCTGCCGGCAGGCGGAAGTCCGTCTCGCCGCCCTTCACCGAGTCGTAGCGCAGTTTGCGGGTGAGGACTTCAGTCCCCGCCGGGTCGACGACAGTGACGCTGATGTCGCTGCTGGCAACCGGTTCCGAGCGACGGGCGCTACGGAATTCACGGCCAAGGAATTTGACCTGGACAAGGTCGCCCGGACGGTAGAGCGGGCGATCGGTGACGGCATAGATCTTGGCGTTGTAGATCTCGCTGTCGTGGTAGAAGTTTTCCGAGATGAAGACGCCGCCCGCCGGATCCTGACCGTAAACGTAACTGGTCTCCGGGCTGGCGGCGGGCAGGCGGACGACACCGTCGGCAGCGGTCCTGCCGCTCTTCAGGACGCCGACGCCATCGCTCCAGACGACATCGGCGTCGGCGACGGCGACGCCATCCTTGCGCCGGGCGGTCCACACCAGCATCTCCGTGGCCGCGTTCTTGGTCACGGCAACGCTGTCGGAGACGAAAACCAGCGTCACGGCCCGGTGCTTGCCGACCGAAGCTTCGACCAGATACAGGCCGGGCGCCCGCTGGCCGAGGGGAACCCGGACATTGCCCTCGTTGTTGGGCAGGAACTCGCTGCTGCTGCCGGCCAGTTTGACGTCGGCAGGCGGCACGATCGGTTTGGCGCGATGCACGGGGTAGCGGAAACGGTCGCTCAGCGTCATGCCCGGCAGGGGCGCGTAGGCTGGCGGATGGCGCAGGCGGGTCGGCGTCAGGATCTGGTTCGGCGTCTTCAGATCGGGAGCCGCGGCGGTCGTCGCCAGCCGCGCTGCCGGGGAGAATAGACGCTTCCAGGCGAAGCGGGTGTTGGCCCAGATCTTGTCCCAGGAAAGCTTGAGCATGTTGGCCATGCCCTCGGGCTGCGGCTTGGCCGGCACCTTGACGCGGTGCAGGTTGCTCTGGGCACGCAGGAAGGCGAGCGGATCGGGGACACGGTAGATGGCGATATCGACGCCGCCGTACTCCTCGAGTTCGGCCGAGTCGCGCTGGATTTCCAGGCGTACCGAGGCTTGTTCGTCGGAAGCGTAGCTGGTTTCGGCAAGCAGGAAGAACTCCTCGCCGGCGGCGGGGCGATAGTTCGAGTTCGCGGCCGCCATCTCGCCAGCCGTGCCGGGTCCGGCAAGGCCGAGCAGCGCCAGGATCAGCGCGACAAGAAGGCCAGGCGATAGAAGCCGGCGAAATTCGGGTTGTCGTCGCGTGGTCGCCACCGTGTGTCCTTCCATTGCAGCAATTGAGCCGGCGTGACTGCACGCAGGCCGTTGTCTTCACCCATTTCGGGAGATGGCCGACGTCTGCCGGCGCCTTGCTCCGCGGCGGCAGGTGGCTGGCCGGTGTGATAGGCGATCCAGCTACCCATCCAGATCATCAGGTGCTGGTCATCGCCGTGATCGAAAAAAAGCAGATCTCCAGGTTTGCTCATGGCGCTTTCGCGACCGAGCCGGTGGCTGTTCTTCTGGACCAGGGCCAGGGCGGTGACGAAAGCCTGTTGGTCTCCCGCCAGCGTCGTCCATCCCTTGAGCAAAGAAGCCTGTTCCGGGCGCAGGTCAACTTCCGGCGGCAGGCGGCCGGTGAAGCCGTTGGCGCGGCGCCAGCGAGTGTCGTGCGGACGCAGCGCTTCGCCGACGGCGAAACGCGCCAGGCCGGCACAGTCGCGATGAAACCAGCGCGGCGACGGGCCATGGCGAATCTGGTCGGCGACGATCAACGCCATCCAGGCGCGAAAGCGGTCGGATTGTGTGCCGTCAAGCGCGCCAGCTGAGGATGGTGTCGACGGCTCCGCAGTGAGTGCTGCCGCGGGTCGCCATGCGCTGCCGAGGATCATTCCCCCGAGCGCGGTGATGAATCGCCGGCGTTGCATCAGCGGGCGCTCTCCTGCAGCGGTCTGATGTCGAGAGTAACGAAACCATCTGTGCCGCCGGCACCAGGAACCGCGACGGCCGCCTGGTGCTGTTGCCCCCAGGCATCGAGGCGTGGCCAGAGCCGGTTGCGGGCGACCTCACGAAAATACGATTCTTCGTCCGCCGGCAGCACTTCCTGCACTTCCGAACGCAATAGCCGGGCCAGCTGCGGCGGGTCGAAGACCAGCCACCCGGGTCCGTGCAGGCCGGGCTCGTCGCCGAGTGCCGCCGCCCGCTTGCCGGCCACATCGAGCGCCGTATCCACCTGGCGACGATCGGGAGAAAAGAAGATCAGCCCGCCGCGCCAGGCCAGGGCGGGCTCGAAGGCACGCGCGCCGCCGTCCGGTGGGCGAATACCGTGACGGGAGGCAACGGTGACGGCATGGATCTGGCTCTCGGCATCCTTGCCCGCGGCCTTGGCGCCCGTGGCAGACCAGGATTTTTCCGCCAGGCGGGCCAGCAACTGCCCGGCATCGAGCGGCATGGCAGTCGCCGCACGCGCGATGAAGAGGGGCGCCGAGAGGCGGGAACCGGCAAACCAGCAGACGGCGGCGATCGGGTCCAGGGCAGCGAGGGTGGCCGGCAGCACGGCGTCCTTGCCGAGCAACACGGCCAGCGGCGCCGCAGTGGCCGGCCAATCAACGGGCAGGGCAGTACATAAGGCCGCGCCCAGCGGTACAGCCCGCCAGATGCCGGCGGTGTCGAGAGCAGCGGTGGCGCTGGTCTGGTTCAGGCGGAGACTGGCCTGCCAATTGCCGTCTGCGTGGTCGAAGCGCAGGCCGGCGAGCGCCGGCAGGAAGTGCGCGTAGCCGAGCGTCAGGGCCTGCTGGCCGATCACGAAGGAGTGCTGTGCGGTCACCGACGCGGGCAGCTTCGCCTGCCACGGGTGGGCGCCGCGCAGCAACTCGCCGAGAACCGTCTCGGCGTCGCCGGTCAATGTGCCTTCGCTGTCGAGGGCAAGCGCCGGATCGGAAAGAAACACCCAGTTTTCGCCGTGTCCGGCAAAGGCCAACTGGCGGCCGCCGCCGTAATCGAGCGCATACAAGCTGATCTCGTCGCCAGCCACGGAAAACTTGCCGACGAGTTTCAACTGCCGATCGTCAAGCGCAATCCGGGCAAACGCTTCGCTCAGTCGGGCGAGCACGCCACGTTCCAGCCTGGCGACGAAGTGCTCGGGGCGCCCCTTGCCCGAACGCCATATGCCGATCTCCGCGGGTCCGGCCAGCAGCATCGAGAGAAAACGGTCCTCGATGCCGACTTTGTGCTCGTAGGCGAGACGACGCAAGCTGCCCTCCAACGATAGCCGCGCCTCGTCCTCTTCGTAGTGAAAGACCAGTTGTTCGTCCACCAGGCCGGCAAGTATGGGGGCCGCCGCGACATCCTTGGGCACTTGCGCCAGATTGCGGGTGGCCAGCAGCATTTCAGGCTGGCGCAGGTCGACCTGCAGGCGGGACACACCCTTGTAACGGGGAGCCTTGTGCCAATAGCGGTAGGCGCCGATCGCCAGGATGACCGCCAGCAGGCCAAGGCAGGCGTAGAGCCACGGGCGGCGTTGGCGAAGGGCAGGCGAAACCGACAGGGTCACCATCAGAGGCAACCAGCGAAACAACGTGTGCGCGGTGGCTGCCACCGCGCACACTGCCCGCATTGACGGCCAGCAAAAGCCGGCGTCCGATGTCGCAAACCGACCCGCGGTAGCCGCGGCAAAGCGCTCGTCATGTCAAGTCCTCTCTTGCTGCCGGCAAACCGCTCGATCCGCCCCTGCGCACCTTGCGCATCGTCGGGGATGACGAACGTCCAGAGCTCCGACCGTCTGGCCAGAGGCCGTATTGTATGCTGGGCAGTTGCGAAATAGGACAGCCGCAATGCGTGCAGGAGAAAGCTCGCACAAGACCCGCGGTCGTGCCAGCGTCCCGGAAGGGCAGCGTCCCAGTGTCGCCCGTCAGCGACGGCCAAAGACTCGGCAAGCACGTGTCGGGAGCGCGCTTGCCCGGCAAGAATGAATAGTTTGTCCTGGACATAGTTGTAGATTCTGGCTATTATTTGCGAATAGTGAGCTTCATATGGAATATCCATGACCCTTGCCCAGGACAATATGTGCGCTCGACCAGCAATGACTATTAGTACCGTCGAGCGCGACACTGGCCTCGGCAAAGATACGCTGCGTGTATGGGAACGCCGCTACGGCTTCCCGCAACCGGAGCGGGACCACAACGGAGAGCGCGTCTATCCGGCGGAGCAGGTCGAGCGCTTGCGCTTGATGAAGCGTCTGATCGATCAGGGTTACCGTCCCGGCAAGCTGTGTGCGGCCAGCGACGAAGAACTCGCTCGTCTGTGCAATGCGTCTGCGCCAGCCAGGGACGGCGAACCGGGACCGAGTGAAGACCTGATCCGGCAGCTGATCAGGCTCGTGAAAGCCAACGACGTGCCAGCACTGCGCCATGCGCTCAATCAATCGATGATGCGACTGGGACTGCAGAGCTTCGTCATGGACGTCGTCGCGCGGTTGAATCACGCCGTCGGTGAAGCGTGGATGAACGGCGAGTTTGCCGTCTTCGAGGAGCATCTCTATACGGAACAGATGAAGGCGCTGTTGCGCCAGGCGATCGGCAGCCTACCGCAAAGTGGTGGTCGACCACGCATCCTGCTGACCACGGTCCCTGACGAACAGCACGTTCTTGGGCTGTTGATGGCGGAGGCGCTGCTGGTCCTCGAGGGAGCAACCTGCATTTCGCTGGGCACCCAGACACCTTTGTTCGACATCCAGATGGCCGCCGTGGCTCATCAGGCGGACATCGTGGCCGTGTCGTTTTCGGCAGCCTTTCCGGCAAGGCAGGTAGGCCCCCTGGCCAACCAGTTGCGTGAACTCCTCCCGACGCACATCGAACTGTGGGTTGGCGGCGCGGGCGCCCACCGAGCGCCCGCATCACCCAGCGGCACCTTGCTGCTGCCGAATCTTCCCGCAGCACTCGACGGCCTCAGCGATTGGCGCACACGACATGCGACGTGCACCTGACGCACTGAGCATGGCTCAGCGCTTCGTCGCCCGCGTGATTTCGCGCTTCCCCGGCGGTCCGGGCGGGTTCTCGATGGCGAAGCCGACAGCCCGGAGATTCCTCTTCACTGCACCCTTGGCGCAGTAGGTCACCAGCACCCCGCCGCGCCGCATGCAGCGCTGCAATTTGTCGAAGATTTCCAGCGTCCAGAGCTCTGGTTGCACCGGTGGAGAAAAGGCGTCGAAGTAGACCAGATCGTAGTCGTCGCCAGGCGAGAAGTCCTCGATTCGGGTCTGCAGTTTGACAAGCGAGAAGCGGTCCCCAAGACGAACGCCCGTTCCCCACGCGCAGCCATGCATGGCGGCAAAGACGCCGCCCCCCAGCGGCGTAGAGGTGCTATCGGCATGGTTCAGGCGGAGCACGAGTTCGGCTGCAAGTGGAAAGGGTTCGACAGCGGTGTACTCGACATCGGCGCTGCCCTGGTTGGTGCGCTCCCAAGTCAGCAGGGCGTTAAGCCCGGTACCGAACCCGACTTCAAGAATTCGCACTCGACCGCCGGCAGCAGCGATCACGTGATCGTAGCCATGCCGGATGAACACATGCAGCGACTCGCGCAGCGCGCCATGCACCGAATGATAGTGCTCATCGCAGCCCGGCAGGTAGAGCGAGTGCGAGCCGTCACCGGTAACGACCAGTTCTCTGTCCACAAAGCGAGGATCGTTCATGGCGGTGACGCGTCGACGACCGACCAGCATCGTCGGCGGTACAAAGCACAAAGCCCTCGCCGCGGTTGCGGTGAGGGCTTTGTAGAAGGGGAGCCTGGCGGTGACCTACTTTCACACATGAAGTATGCACTATCATCGGCGCGCCTTCGTTTCACGGTCCTGTTCGGGAAGGGAAGGGGTGGGTCCAAAGGGCTATGGCCGCCAAGCGTAAGGGGTTCGCACGCCGCGTTGAAGCGGGGTGCGCAGGAAGAAGGGGAGTTGTGATTGCTTTTCGAACCGGCTTTTTGACGGTTCCTGGGGAACCGATGTCCGGTGCGGAGTTGCTGCTCAAGGTTATAGGATCAAGCCTCACGGGCAATTAGTACTGGTTAGCTTAACGCATTGCTGCGCTTCCACACCCAGCCTATCAACGTGGTGGTCTACCACGACCCTTCAGGGGGATCAAGTCCCCAGGGAAATCTTATCTCAAGGCGAGTTTCACGCTTAGATGCTTTCAGCGTTTATCTCTTCCGAACTTAGCTACCCGGCAATACGACTGGCGTCATAACCGGTACACCAGAGGTTCGTCCACTCCGGTCCTCTCGTACTAGGAGCAGCCCCCTTCAAATTTCCAGCGCCCACGGCAGATAGGGACCAAACTGTCTCACGACGTTTTAAACCCAGCTCACGTACCACTTTAAATGGCGAACAGCCATACCCTTGGGACCAACTGCAGCCCCAGGATGTGATGAGCCGACATCGAGGTGCCAAACACCGCCGTCGATATGAACTCTTGGGCGGTATTAGCCTGTTATCCCCAGAGTACCTTTTATCCGTTGAGCGATGGCCCTTCCATACAGAACCACCGGATCACTATGACCTACTTTCGTACCTGCTCGACGTGTGAGTCTCGCAGTCAAGCACGCTTTTGCCATTGCACTAACAGCACGATGTCCGACCGTACCTAGCGTACCTTCGTACTCCTCCGTTACACTTTAGGAGGAGACCGCCCCAGTCAAACTGCCTACCATGCACGGTCCCAGACCCGGATTCACGGGCCGTGGTTAGAACCTCAAACAAACCAGGGTGGTATTTCAAGGTTGGCTCCACCAGAACTAGCGTCCCGGCTTCACAGCCTCCCACCTATCCTACACAAGTCGGTTCAAAGTCCAATGCAAAGCTACAGTAAAGGTTCATGGGGTCTTTCCGTCTAACCGCGGGGAGATTGCATCTTCACAACCATTTCAACTTCGCTGAGTCTCAGGAGGAGACAGTGTGGCCATCGTTACGCCATTCGTGCAGGTCGGAACTTACCCGACAAGGAATTTCGCTACCTTAGGACCGTTATAGTTACGGCCGCCGTTTACCGGGGCTTCGATCAAGAGCTTGCACCCCATCACTTAACCTTCCGGCACCGGGCAGGCGTCACACCCTATACGTCCACTTTCGTGTTTGCAGAGTGCTGTGTTTTTATTAAACAGTCGCAGCCACCATTTCACTGCAACCCTTTCAGCCTTCACCCGCGAGGGGCTACAACCTATCAGGGCGCACCTTTTCCCGAAGTTACGGTGCAAATTTGCCGAGTTCCTTCTCCTGAGTTCTCTCAAGCGCCTTAGAATTCTCATCCTGCCCACCTGTGTCGGTTTGCGGTACGGTCTCCTTGTAACTGAAGCTTAGAGGCTTTTCTTGGAAGCATGGTATCAATCACTTCGCGGTCAATGACCACTCGTTATCACGCCTCAGAATTGACCTTCCGGATTTGCCTAAAAGGTCTTCCTACACGCTTGAACCGGGACGTCCAACACCCGGCTGACCTAACCTTCTCCGTCCCCCCATCGCATTACAAAGAGGTACAGGAATATTGACCTGTTTCCCATCGACTACGCTTTTCAGCCTCGCCTTAGGGGCCGACTCACCCTGCGCCGATGAACGTTGCGCAGGAAACCTTGGGCTTTCGGCGAGGGAGCTTTTCACTCCCTTTATCGCTACTCATGTCAGCATTCGCACTTCTGATACCTCCAGCATCCTTCACAAGACGCCTTCAACGGCTTACAGAACGCTCTCCTACCATATCCTTACGGATATCCGCGATTTCGGTGCATAGTTTGAGCCCCGTTACATCTTCCGCGCAGGACGACTCGACCAGTGAGCTATTACGCTTTCTTTAAAGGATGGCTGCTTCTAAGCCAACCTCCTGGCTGTCTAAGCCTTCCCACCTCGTTTCCCACTTAACTATGGCTTTGGGACCTTAATCGGCGGTCTGGGTTGTTTCCCTCTTGACACCGGACGTTAGCACCCGATGTCTGTCTCCCAAGCTCGCACTCAACGGTATTCTGAGTTTGCAATGGTTTGGTAAGTCGCGATGACCCCCTAGCCATAACAGTGCTTTACCCCCGTCGGTGATACTTGAGGCACTACCTAAATAGTTTTCGGAGAGAACCAGCTATTTCCAAGTTTGTTTAGCCTTTCACCCCTATCCACAGCTCATCCCCTAATTTTTCAACATTAGTGGGTTCGGACCTCCAGTGCGTGTTACCGCACCTTCATCCTGGCCATGGATAGATCACTTGGTTTCGGGTCTACGTCCAGCAACTAGGCGCCCTTATCAGACTCGGTTTCCCTACGCCTCCCCTATTCGGTTAAGCTCGCTACTGAACGTAAGTCGCTGACCCATTATACAAAAGGTACGCAGTCACCCCTCAAGGAGGCTCCCACTGTTTGTATGCATGCGGTTTCAGGATCTATTTCACTCCCCTCCCGGGGTTCTTTTCGCCTTTCCCTCACGGTACTGGTGCACTATCGGTCGATTACGAGTATTTAGCCTTGGAGGATGGGCCCCCCATGTTCAGACAGGATTTCTCGTGCCCCGCCCTACTTGTCGCAAACTTAGTACTACGATCGGGTTTTCGCGTACGGGGCTTTCACCCACTACGGCGCCACTTTCCAGAGACTTCCGCTAACGCAATCGCTATCACTTGCAGGCTGTTCCCATTTCGCTCGCCACTACTTTGGGAATCTCGGTTGATTTCTTTTCCTCCGGCTACTTAGATGTTTCAGTTCGCCGGGTTCGCTTCCGCACGCCTATGTATTCAGCGTGGGATACTCCTTGCGGAGTGGGTTTCCCCATTCGGATATCTCTGGATCAAAGCTTCATTGCCAGCTCCCCAGAGCTTTTCGCAGGCTTGTACGTCCTTCGTCGCCTGTAATCGCCAAGGCATCCACCACATGCACTTATTCGCTTGATCCTATAACCTTGAGCTCTCTTCCGAGACCCCAAGCTACAGGCAACTCATGTGTGCTCCCCCTTGCGGGGGATCGATGCAATCACAACCGTATTACCAACACCCCCACAGGGGCGCCAGCAATACAACCTTCTTCCAGTTTTTTAAAGAGCACTCACCCGGTAAAGGGTCAGGCCTGCAGGGTAGATCACTACCCCGCAGGCCTGACGGTTCACTCGGCGCGGATGGTGGAGGATGACGGGATCGAACCGACGACCCCCTGCTTGCAAAGCAGGTGCTCTCCCAGCTGAGCTAATCCCCCGCTGACCGGCAACCACACCCCCAGCCGACGCCAGAAATGCTTTACTGCCTGCCTTCGCACGGCCCCTCCGTCGTTTCGCTGGTGGGTCTGGTTGGAATCGAACCAACGACCCTCGCCTTATCAAGACGATGCTCTAACCGACTGAGCTACAGACCCATCCGCTTGTGCAGCCTGTGACAACCGATAGGTTGTGAGTTCTCGATCCGGTTTTTCTCTAGAAAGGAGGTGATCCAGCCGCAGGTTCCCCTACGGCTACCTTGTTACGACTTCACCCCAGTCACGAACCCTGCCGTGGTAATCGCCCTCCTTGCGGTTAGGCTAACTACTTCTGGCAGAACCCGCTCCCATGGTGTGACGGGCGGTGTGTACAAGACCCGGGAACGTATTCACCGCGACATGCTGATCCGCGATTACTAGCGATTCCGACTTCACGCAGTCGAGTTGCAGACTGCGATCCGGACTACGATCGGCTTTCTGAGATTGGCTCCCCCTCGCGGGTTGGCAACCCTCTGGACCGACCATTGTATGACGTGTGAAGCCCTACCCATAAGGGCCATGAGGACTTGACGTCATCCCCACCTTCCTCCGGTTTGTCACCGGCAGTCTCATTAAAGTGCCCAACTGAATGATGGCAATTAATGACAAGGGTTGCGCTCGTTGCGGGACTTAACCCAACATCTCACGACACGAGCTGACGACAGCCATGCAGCACCTGTGTTCAGGCTCTCTTGCGAGCACTCCCAAATCTCTTCGGGATTCCTGACATGTCAAGGGTAGGTAAGGTTTTTCGCGTTGCATCGAATTAATCCACATCATCCACCGCTTGTGCGGGTCCCCGTCAATTCCTTTGAGTTTTAGCCTTGCGGCCGTACTCCCCAGGCGGTCAACTTCACGCGTTAGCTACGGCACTAAAAGGTTTAACCCTCCCAACACCTAGTTGACATCGTTTAGGGCGTGGACTACCAGGGTATCTAATCCTGTTTGCTCCCCACGCTTTCGTGCATGAGCGTCAGTATTGGCCCAGGGGGCTGCCTTCGCCATCGGTGTTCCTCCACATCTCTACGCATTTCACTGCTACACGTGGAATTCCACCCCCCTCTGCCAAACTCCAGCCTGGCAGTCTCAAATGCAGTTCCCAGGTTGAGCCCGGGGATTTCACATCTGACTTACCAAACCGCCTGCGCACGCTTTACGCCCAGTAATTCCGATTAACGCTCGCACCCTACGTATTACCGCGGCTGCTGGCACGTAGTTAGCCGGTGCTTCTTATTCGGGTACCGTCATCTACACAGGGTATTAACCCGTGCAATTTCTTCCCCGCCGAAAGAGCTTTACAACCCGAAGGCCTTCTTCACTCACGCGGCATGGCTGGATCAGGCTTGCGCCCATTGTCCAAAATTCCCCACTGCTGCCTCCCGTAGGAGTCTGGGCCGTGTCTCAGTCCCAGTGTGGCGGATCATCCTCTCAGACCCGCTACGGATCGTCGCCTTGGTAGGCCTTTACCCCACCAACTAGCTAATCCGACATCGGCCGCTCCCAGAGCGCAAGGTCTTGCGATCCCCTGCTTTCCTGCTCACAGAATATGCGGTATTAGCGTAACTTTCGCTACGTTATCCCCCACTCCAGGATACGTTCCGATGCTTTACTCACCCGTCCGCCACTCGCCACCAGGGTTGCCCCCGTGCTGCCGTTCGACTTGCATGTGTAAGGCATGCCGCCAGCGTTTAATCTGAGCCAGGATCAAACTCTTCAGTTCAAATCCTCAAACCCTCGCTCGACGTCCCACCAGCCCAGATTCCTCCAGACCAGCAGGCTTTACTTCCGTGCGAGTTACTCCATCTGCTCGGCAATCCGCTTGCGCAGATCACCCCAGATCAAGAACCCACACCTATCGGTTGTCTAGTTTTTAAAGAGCTTGCCAACAGACTGGATAACCAGCTTGCGGCGCTGCCTGAGCAGCGAGAGGGGCGCATTATACAGTCGATTCCAGCGGCGTCAACACTTCTTTTTCACACATCCGCCGAAATCACCCCTGACCACCTGCGCGGCCCCAAAGGGCCACTTCAGCCTCCGCCAACACGATCTAACGATCTGATTTTACTCAGATTTATTCTCGTGTCGAGCAACGAAGGTGCGAATTATACAGGCCAGGATGCGGGCGTCAACCCTATCGGAAGACTATTTGAATGTGCGCTGCCGCGTTACTGCCGACTCCGGCGCGGCGAGCGGTCAATCAGGCAATACTGACTCGCGCATACTTGCGCTTGCCGACCTGCAGGACGAAGCAAGCTTTGGCCGAGAAGACGAGGTTGCGGTCGTCAATCCGAGTACCGTCAATCCTGACGCCGCCCTGCTCAATCATGCGCAGCGCCTCGGACGTACTCGCCGTCAATCCCGACTGCTTGAGGACCTGCGCGATCGTCAAAGGCTGGTCGGTGGCGGGAAAGCTGAGTTCGGGCATGTCGTCGGGGATCGCTCCCCGACGGAAACGCGCGTCGAAGTCCGCAAGCGCCTGCAGCGCTGCCTGGGCACCATGAAAGCGCCCGACGATCTCCTGAGCAAGGAGGACCTTGATCTCGCGCGGATTCCTACCGTCGACGGCATCCTGCCGGAAGCCCGCGATGGCCTCGCTGCTGCGGAAGGACAGCAGCTCAAAGTATCGCCACATCAACTCGTCGGAAACCGACATCAGCTTGCCGAACATCTCGCCAGGCGGCTCGTCGATCCCGACATAGTTGCCGAGCGACTTCGACATCTTGTTCACGCCGTCGAGTCCCTCGAGCAGGGGCATGGTCAGAATGCACTGCGGTGCCTGGCCGAAGTGCTTCTGCAATTCGCGCCCGACGAGAAGGTTGAACTTCTGATCCGTGCCACCGAGCTCGACATCGGCTTTCATGGCGACCGAGTCATAGCCCTGACATAGCGGATAAAGCAACTCGTGGATGGCAATCGGCTGCCCGCCACGGTAGCGCTTCGCAAAATCGTCGCGTTCGAGCATTCTGGCGACCGTGTGCAGGGCAGCGAGGCGAATCATCCCCGCGGCACCAAGTGGCTCGAACCAGCTTGCATTGAAGCAGACCTCAGTCCTCGCGGGATCGAGAATCTTGAACACCTGCTCGCGATAGGTAGTTGCGTTGTCGCGGATCTGCTCGTGCGACAACGGCGGTCGCGTAGCATTCTTCCCGGTCGGGTCACCGATCATTCCGGTGAAGTCGCCAATCAGGAACATCACGTGATGACCGAGATCCTGAAAATGCCTGAGCTTGTTGATCAGCACCGTATGGCCCAGATGCAGGTCAGGCGCGGTCGGATCAAAACCGGCCTTGATCCGCAGCGGTCGCCCGGACTTCAGCTTCTCGACCAGCTCGGCCTCGATCAGCAGTTCTTCCGACCCGCGCTTGATCTGCTTGAGGTCTTCTTCGACAGCGCGCATGCAAACCTTTTCTGCCTGGATGGCTTCTGGTGGGGGGGTTCTTGCTAGACTGCGGCGCTTTCCCGCCATCTGCCTATGGAAAACAACGCGTTTTCGATTTTACCGCATTCGCATCCCGCCATCGATCGGCTCGTGCGCCATCGTTGGGCTGCAACCTTCATCGGTGCTGTGTCGCTGCTCGGCATGGTCGCCGCGTTTGCTGTCGCACCGGCCACGGAGAAGACTCGTGTCGACATCCGAACGGATCTCGACCGGCTGCCGCCACCGGCCGTAAGCCTGCTCGAAGCGGCGAACACCCGCTTCCATCGTGAAGACCGCGTGCGGCGGGGCGATACGATCGTCAGCCTGCTGGACCGTCTGGGCATTACCGAACGCGACGCGCTCACCTTTCTGCGGAGCGACAGCCAAGCGCGAAGACTGGCGCAGTACCTGCGGCCGGGCACCATCGTGACAGCCGAGGCGGGAGCCAACGGGGAACTGCACACGCTCGAAGTCCTGCGGAGCGGCAAGGATGCCAAGCTGGTGATCCGACGTGGCGACAGCGGCTTCCTGGCACATGAAGAGGCTGTCGAATTCGCGTCGCGGACTGTCGTGGCTGCCGGCGAGATCCACGGCTCCCTTTTTGCCGCAACCGACCACGCCGGTATTCCCGACGCCGTCGCCAACCAGCTGATCGAGACTCTTGGCAGCGAAATCGATTTTCATCGCGATTTGCGCAAGGGGGACCGATTCGCCCTGATCTACGAGACGCTGACCCACCGCGGCCAGACGATCCGCAGTGGCCGCCTGCTGGCGGCCGAGATCAGAAACAACCAGAGACTTCTGCAAGCCTACTGGTTTCAGCCGGAACACGCGGAGGGGGCCTACCCCATCTTTAACAAGCCCCATGAAACCCATAACTGAATCAATTGGTTGCGAGCCAAGAAGAACTCAAGTGGCACTACAAGCCCGTAATCGCGGATTCAGCTGATGAGTTTTCTGGTCCCTCCTGGTGCGGCGCTGATGCCCAGGGCGCGATAGATGGCCAGCAGATCGGGTTCGGCGACGGTGGCTTTGCGGACATGCAGGGAGTGCCCGTCGCGCCGACTGAAGGTGGCGGTGACCCGGCGCTGAACCGAGAGGATATCGCGCAGGGTCGCCCAACTGTCGGTAATTCCCGCCGCCTTGAGTTTCACGCGCAGGAACTGCACGCACTGGTAGGCGAGGACGGTGATGAACAAGTGGCCGTCCGAGCGGACCTCCTTGTGGTGGTAGATGGGCCGCAAGCCGAGCTCGCCTTTCAGACTGCGAAAGACACTCTCCAGGTCGGTCAGCATCGTGTAGGTGCGCCAGAGTTTCTCTTCATCCCAGGCGAGTTCGTTGGTCCGCAGGCAGTAGACGCCGGGATGTGTGGCCATCGTGCCGGGAACCGGCACCTTCTGCCAGGTGATCGCCGTCACCGTCTTGCCGGACTCCTCGGTGACCAGCCTGACCTGGTAGTGTTGGCTGGCACCGCGGCTCTTCTGCTTGAGTCGGCCAAGACGTTCCAGCAGCTTGTCGTGATTCTTTTCGCTGCGCGGCTTCTGCAGTCCATCGCTCATTTGCTGCAAGCCGGCCTCGAAACGCCCACAGGATTGCGCGAGCATGGCCTCTTCCTTGAGCTGCCGACTCGGCGAATGGCAATACAGGCAGAGCTCCTGGCCATCCGGACTCAGCTCCTTCTGGAGATGTAACCACTCCTCACCAGCCGTCTCGATGCTCACCGAGCGTGTCGCATCGAACTGGCGCCTGCCGCCGCGACGCACCACCAGATAGCGGTAGCCGTGTTCGACCAGCCAGACGACGTTGGCGTCGGTGGCAATGCCGGCATCCATGACCACCAGCGCGCCCGCCGGCGCCCCCAGTCCGGCCAGCATGGACGCCAGCGTGCCGGGCTCGGAAACGTTGCCGGCGAAGGTCTCTGAACGCCTGACGAAGCCGCTGCCGTCGAGCACCAGACCGAGCGTCACCAACGGGCAGTCGCTGCGCTTCTCCTTCGACCGTCCGCGCCTGGCCTTTGGATTGCGCTTGGCTTCGCCTTCGAAATAGGTGTTGCTCAGGTCGTACAGGGTGACCGTTTCCTGCAGATCAAAAAGTGTCTGAGCGGTGCGGAATAAACGCGTCTCGATCACCTCCCGATGTTTCATCAGCACATCCGAGGCGCGGTACAGGCTCATGTGGGACATCGACCCAAAGTCGACGTCGATCAACTCGCCCAGGGCGCTGTGCTGCTGCAGCCAGTTCCAGGTCGCCAGTTCCGACCCCGGCTGGCCCATTCTCCCGATCAGGTTGCCCAGGATCGAGGCCTGCATCACCCCATTGACGCCCAGGTCGTTCAGCGTCTCGATCAATCCCAGCTCGCTTGCCGCATGCAGACCGGCGTGTTCGACGCCTACCGACCGCGGTTGCGTCATCTGCAGGGAGTCCACATCGACTTCCTGGAAATCAGCCGGCGGGCGAGCTTCGCCCGCCGACCCGGCCGCCTCGTCAGCCGGCGACACCAACATCGGCGCGCGGGCAACCAGCTGCGCGTGGTAGCGCTGCGCCGCGCGCTCAATCGACTCCGAACATTCCAAAGGCATGATCAGAGCCTGCGGATTGAGCAACTGCTCCAGGCGGCTGCACAGGATCGGCCAGTCTTCCGACTTGATCGGAAAATGGCGGCCGAGGTTCAACACCGTGATCTGACGGACCTTGCCACCGATGCGCTCGGTACGCACCAGCCGGTAGGTGACGTAGCCTTCTCCTGTCGCCTTGTTGCTCGTTCTTGTCTGTCGGATGAACATGCACACGATCGTACAACAAAAGCAAGAGGCCCAGCGGCCCTGGCGGAACTATTATGGCACTACAAAACGTCGGAAAAATCCAGCATCAAGCAAATCAACAGCTTAGGATTCGCTCCTGCCTGGAAAGTGCGGAATATGCGTATGGGGTGTTAACAACCGGCTACTACACGGCAGACGGCCGGAGCCTGCGCAAGGCCTTCCTGCTCTCGCCGATCGAGTTCTCGCGGGTCACTTCAGGATTTGCCGACGCTCGCTTGCACCCGATCCTGCAAACCTGGCGAGCTCACAAGGGGGTCGACTACGCTGCGCCCACGGGAACCAGAGTCCTCGCCGTCGCCGACGGTATCGTCGAGGCCGCCGACTTTCGCAATGGCTACGGCAAGCTGATCGTCCTCAGGCACCAGGGCGCTTACTCGACCGCTTGCGGTCACCTCGATGACTTTGCGCCGGGAATCCGACCAGGAGCACGCATCCGTCAGGGGGACACGATCGGTACTGTCGGCCAGACGGGTCTGGCGAGCGGACCGCACCTACATTATGAGTTCCGGGGCAACGACGAGCCGGTCGATCCGTTGGCAGCCACGCTGCCGAAGTCGCGCCCGCTTGACGGCGCGCAGCTTGCCCGCCATACGAACTCCTCCCGAGCACGACGCGCGCAACTGAATCTGGTCAGGGACGTCACCCTGGCCGCGATGGAATGACAACACCGACCGAGAACACCGCGGGCGACTGACGCAGCACTTCTGGCCGTCGTCCGACACAGTGTGGCGAAGACCTGGCTCCCCGCTTCACGCACGCCCCGTGTTGCCGGTCAGCTTCTCGTACTTGACCCACAGTTGGTCCTCGCTTTCCTCGTGTGCCGGATCCTTCGGAATGCAGTCAACCGGGCAGACTTCGACACACTGGGGAGTATCGTAGTGACCGACGCATTCGGTGCACTTGCTCGGGTCGATCTCGTAGATCTCGGCACCCTGGAAAATTGCCTCGTTCGGGCACTCGGGCTCGCAGACGTCGCAGTTGATGCATTCGTCGGTGATAATCAGAGACATGCTTGCTGTTCCTTCAGGTCGTTGAAATTTCTCGCACACGCTTGGCCAGTCGGCCACCGATGGCTGGCTGGACGAACTTGCTGACATCGCCGCCGAGAAGAGCGATCTCGCGCACCATCGTCGCCGAGATGAACAGATACTGCTCACCCGGCGTCAAGAATACAGTTTCCACCTCCGGGTAGAGATTCCGGTTCATCCCCGCCATCTGAAACTCATAGTCGAAGTCGGAAATGGCGCGCAAGCCGCGGATAATCACCTTGGCTCCCTTGGCGTGCACGAAGTCCATGAGCAGACCGTTGAAACCGCAGATTTCAGCATTCGGGTAGGGCGCAAGGATCTCCCCTGCCATTTCCACTCGCTCGGCGAGCGAAAAGAAGGGCCTCTTCGGCTGGCTCTCGGCGATCGCCACGATCAGCCGGTCAAACAGACAGGCCGCGCGGCGAACGAGATCCTCATGACCGCGGGTCATCGGATCGAAGGTTCCTGCATAGATTGCCACCCGCTTATTCAGCGCCATCAGCTTCGCCTCGCCGCATCAAGTGATAGAAAACCTGGCCCGCTCTGCCCTGGCGTACCGTCCGCCAGACCCCGCAGCTCTCCAGGCACATTTCCGCCTCGGCGTAGATCACCCCATCCTCAGCCAGGACGTCTGCGGTCAGGGGTGCCAGACGGTCCATCCAGCCCTGATGGAACGGCGGATCGAGAAACAGGACGTCGAAGCGCAACCCGGCAGAACTCGCGAATCTTACCGCATCCGAGCGGACAATCTCCACGCGCTTGCCCACTCCCAGCGCAGTGGCGTTGTCCGCCAGCGCCGCCAGCACCTTTGCCGACGTATCGACCATGACCACCCTCGCCGCTCCGCGCGACGCGGCTTCGAAACCCAGAGCACCACTGCCGGCGAACAGATCCAGGCAGGACAACCCGCTCAGATCCTGCCCGAGCCAGTTGAACAGGGTCTCGCGCACGCGGTCCGGCGTCGGCCGCAATCCCGGCAAAGCGGGAAAGCGCAGGACACGCCGCCGCCATTCACCGCCGATGATCCGCACCGAGTTCAGGAGACTATTCCCCGGCGACCACCACGGTCACCAAGTGCTCGGGCCGCACATGCCGCGCAAACGCCGCCTGGATGTCGGCCGCGGTCACCTTTTCGATGTTCTCGGGATAGCGGTCGAGATAGTCGAGCGGCAACCCGTAGAAACCGATCATCGCGACATTGTCCAGAAGCTTGCGATTACTGTCGAGGCGCAAAGGAAAGCTGCCGATCAGGTTCTGCTTTGCGGCCTGCAACTCGACCTCGCTCGGCCCTTGCGCGAGGAAGGCCGCGAGGACTTCACGCGTCACCTTCAGGGCATCGTTGGCCTGTGCCTTCTTGGTCTGCATGCCGATCTGGAAGGGCCCCAACTGCCCCAGCGGCTGGAAGAAACTACTCACGCTATAGGCCAGTCCGCGCTTGTCACGCACCTCCTTCATCAGACGTGAAACGAAGCCGCCACCGCCAAGCGAATAGTTTCCGACGACCAGCGGAAAGAAGTCCGGGTCGCCGCGCTTGAGTGCCGGCAGCCCGAGCAGCAGATGTGCCTGCGCTGCCGGGTGAGCAATCCGCTGCTCACCCGCGAGGGGCAATTCGGGCACAGCGACGGGGCCGACCACCGCCCCGGGCATCAGGCCGCCGGTCAGTTCCTCGGCCAGCAACCCGGCCTGCGAACGCGACAGATCGCCGACGATCGTGACGGTAGCACCTTGCGCGGTGTAATTCGCCGCATGGAAGGCGAGGACATCGGCCCGCCCCAGCGCGTTCACCGACTCCGGCGTCGCATGCCTGCCATAGGCGTGCGCGGGATACATCGCCGACCAGAACGCCCGGCTGGCAATCGTGTCCGGCCGCGTCAGCGCCTCCTTGAGAGCGGCCACGGAACGTGCCTGCTCGCGGTCGAAGACCTGCGTCGGGAACTGTGGACTGGTCAGGATGGCGCGCAGCATGGCGAGCGCCGGGCCCCGTTTGTCAGCCATCGACAGCGTACGTAGTGAGACTGACGCCCGATCGAGGTCCACTCCTCCCGACAATTGCGCACCCAGATCAGCCATCCGGCTGGCAATCTGCGTCTCGTCCATCCCCGCCGCGCCGAGGTCGAGCAACGCGCGCGTCAACTGGGCGACGCCGGCCTTGCCCTGGGCTTCACGAGCCGTGCCGGCAGCGAAATCGACCTGAACGTCAAGAATCGGCAGCGTGTGATTCTCGACAAAGAACACGCGCGCGCCGGAAGTCGCCTGCCAGAACTCGATCTTCGGGCCGGCCTGGGTCAACTGCGCGGCCAGGGCGAGAAACGTGCACACCAGCAGCTGGCAAGGATTCATCGTCAGGCTCTCAATCAATGACGCGGGGCGAAAGCGGAGCGCGCACGTGGCGCCGAGGGCAGGGGCTGCGGGTCGAGTTCGGCGACCGTCAGATGCTCATCGCGAAAATACCTGTTGGCCACCGCCTGAACCTGCTCGGCGGTCACCGCCTGCAGCTTCTCGATGATGCGCCGGTTCTCCGCGTAGGCAATTCCCACCGACTCCAGCTGACCGATTTCCATCGCTTGCGCAAACATCGAATCGAGTTTGTAGATCTGCCCGGCAATCAGCTGCGCCTTGGCACGCGCAAGTTCGTCGGCAGCCACGCCCTTCTCCTGCACGTCGGCAATTTCGCTACGCAAACCCGCTTCAAGTTCGGCACGCGTCTTCCCTTCGCTAGGCGACCCATAGAGGTAGAAAACGCCCGGACCACGCGCCGTCGTACGATAGCTGGTGGTCGCCTCGACAGCCAGACGCTGCTGGCGAATCAGGTTCTTGGAAAAGCGCGCGGCCTCATGGCCGGCGAGAACTGCCGACAGCATTTCCAGCGCGTAGGGGTCGATGTCCTGGGCGACATCGCGGATGACCGGTACCTTGTAGGCCATCATCACGATCGGCAGTTCCGCCGGCGCCTTGACGGTCAACCGCCGGATGCCGGTTTGCGCGGGCTCATCCTGCGGCTTCCGGTTCGGCAGGGCACGCGCCGGCAGCGGACCGTAGTGCTGCTCGGCAAGCTCGAATACGGCCTCGTGGTCGACGTCACCAACGACCACGACGTAGGCATTGTTGGGGACGTACCAGCTTTCGTACCAGACGCGCGCGTCCGAGGCCGTCATGTTCTCGAGGTCGTTCATCCAGCCGATGATCGGTACCCGGTAGGGATGCGCCTGCAATGCCGTAGCCATCAGCTGCTCGAAGAGGAGGGCTTGCGGTTGATCCTCGGTGCGCAGTCGGCGCTCCTCCATGACCACTTTGATTTCCTGCGCGAACTCACCGGAATCCAGCGTCAGGTGACGCATGCGATCCGCCTCGAGCTGCATCATGTCGGACAGTTTGTGCTTCGGCACCTGCTGGAAATAGGCCGTGTAATCGCGGCTGGTGAAGGCATTGTCACGCCCGCCTGCCGCCGCCACGCGGCGGTTGAACTCGCCGGGTCCGGCCGCTGGCGTCCCCTTGAACATCATGTGTTCGAGGACATGTGCCACACCCGTGGTACCGTTCTTTTCGTCCATGCTGCCAGCCCGGTACCACACCATGTGCGCCACCGTCGGCGCACGCCGGTCCTCCTTGACGATGATCCGCAGGCCATTCGCCAGTTGACGTTCATAGGGGTTGGCCAGTACCGTTACCGGCAGCGCCAGAGCCAGCAGCCAGGGAACCAGTCTCGCGTGACGCATGGGCATGAATCGCTTCTGATAGAATTTGAGGTTGTCGGGCAATCGCGCCGGCATCTTACCACTGCCTGCCCACCCGAGCGCCTTTCAGACACGGAAGCACCATGTTTGGTTTCCTCAAGAAATCCCCTGTTCAAGCTCCCACGGCCGACCCAACCATTGCCGAACCCACAGAGGCGCCGACTGCCAGCTCGTGGCGACAACGTCTCAAGTCCGGCCTGGCACGCACGCGCGCCCAATTTGGCGGCAAGCTGAAGTCGCTTTTCTCGCGCGGCAAAGTCGACGACGAACTGCTCGAAGAGCTGGAAGCCCTGCTGCTGACCAGCGACGTCGGCCTCGACGCAACCCAGCACCTGCTCTATCAACTCAAGATGCGTGCCAAACGCGACAAGCTCGAAACGCCGGAGGCCATTCAGCACGCGTTGTCGGAAGCCCTGTACGAACTCCTGCGACCGCTCGAGGAGGCCCTCGACCTTTCCTCGCACCGGCCTTTCATCATCATGATTGCTGGCGTCAACGGCGCCGGCAAGACGACCTCGATCGGCAAGTTGGCCAAGCACTTTCAGGCTCATGGCCTGTCCGTCCTGCTGGCCGCCGGCGATACCTTCCGAGCGGCGGCGCGCGAGCAGCTGCAGACCTGGGGCGAACGCAACAACGTAACGGTCATTGCGCAGCAATCCGGCGATCCGGCGGCGGTGATCTTTGACGCCATCGCGGCGGCCAAAGCACGCGGCATCGACGTCGTACTGGCCGATACCGCCGGCCGCCTGCCGACGCAGTTGCATCTGATGGACGAGATTGCCAAGGTGCGGCGGGTCATCCAGAAGGCCGACCCCACCGCTCCGCACGAGACGCTGCTGGTCCTCGACGCGACCTTCGGCCAAAACACCTTGCAGCAGGTGATGGCCTTCGACAAGGCGATCCAGGTCAGCGGCCTGGTGCTGACCAAGCTCGACGGCACGGCCAAGGGCGGCGTCGTCGCCGCCATCGCTCGCCAGTGCCCGAAACCCGTCCGCTTCATCGGCGTCGGCGAAGGCATCGACGATCTGCGACCGTTCAGTGCCCGCGATTTTGTCGACGCGCTCTTCGAGTGATTACCGCCAACGAGGTCACCAAGCGCTACCCGGAAGGCCGCGAAGCGCTCAAGGGAGTCAGCTTCGAAATCACCGCCGGCGAGATGGTTTTTCTCACCGGCCACTCAGGCGCCGGCAAATCGACGCTCTTCAAGCTGCTGGCGGCGATCGAACGGCCCACCTCGGGCAGCATCGTGATCAACGGTCAAAACCTTGCGGCCTTGCGCCGGAACGCCATTCCCTATTTGCGTCGCAAGCTCGGACTGATCTTCCAGGACCGCAAGCTGCTCTTCGATCGCAACGTACTCGATAACGTGCTGTTACCGCTGGCCATTGCCGGTCACCCGGCGAAGGAGGCACAGCGCCGAGCACAGGCCGCACTCGCCAAAGTGGGTCTGCACGACCGCGAAAGAACCTTGCCGATCGCGCTTTCCGGCGGCGAGCAGCAACGCCTGGCGATCGCTCGCGCCGTCGTCAATCGACCGGCCATCATTCTTGCCGATGAACCCACTGCCAATCTCGACGCCGCATCGGCGATCGAGATCCTCGAAATCTTCCGCGCCTTTCAGCAGGTCGGAGTGACCGTTCTGATCGTCACCCACGACCCGCTGTGCCCGCCCGGCATGCGGCCGCGGGTTCTCCGCCTGGCACACGGCCAGATGACCGAACAACCGCCGTGCCCGTCCGCCGACGGTGTCGTGCCGTGAAGGCCTGGTTCGCCCAGCATCTGGCCGCCCTGCGCGACGCGCTGCGCCGCCTGACCGCGGCACCGCTGAACACGCTCTTGTCACTGCTCGTCGTCGGCGTCGCGTTGACCCTGCCGACGGCCGGTTGGCTGGCTCTCGAAAACCTGCGCCAACTGACCAGCGACACGCCCGGCGTGCAACAGATCAGCATCTTCCTGAGCCTCGAGGCCGGCAAACGCGAGGTCAGCGAGATCGAGTCACGACTCAAGGAGGCACGCGTCGGCAACTGGCGTTTCGTTCCGCGGGACGAGGCGCTTAAACGCCTGCAGGCATCCGAAGGAATGGCGGAGATCATCGCCAGCCTGCCGAGAAATCCTCTGCCGGACGCCTTTGTCATCACCCCAGCGGACCCGCAGCCGGAGTCGCTCGAACACCTGGCCAAGGTCTTCGCTGGCTGGCCGAAAGTGGCACATGTTCAACTGGACTCGGAGTGGGTGAAACGCTTCGATGCTCTGCTGCGGCTCGGCAGACTCGTCGTCATGCTGCTCGGCGCGCTCTTCGCGGGAGCCCTGGTAACCATCACCTTCAACACCATTCGCCTGCAGATCCTCGCCCAGGCGGCCGAAATCGAGGTTGCCCGGCTGGTCGGCGCGACCGACACCTATGTCCGACGACCACTCCATTACTTCGGCATGCTGCAGGGTGCTCTCGGCGGGCTATGCGCGGCGCTCCTGGTAACCGGCGGCTTCCAGTTGCTGATCCCGCCGGTCAGCGAGCTGACGCGGCTCTATGGGGCCAGCTTCACGCTGCAGAGCCTGTCGCCGGGCGACGTCGCGAGGTTGGCCGCAATCGGCGGTGCCCTGGGCTGGCTGGGCGCCAGGATCTCGGTCATGATGCACCTGCGCCGCCTTACCTGAACGGCAACCGAGCGGCCAGGCACAAAGCCACCTGCCGATCGCCGGCGCAGCAGATCTGGTCCTAGCCGAGGAGAACGCAGGCCCACACAGCAAGCACGTTGAGCAAGGCGAGCAGCACCGCAGCACTGCCGATATCCTTGGCACGTTTGGCCAAGGGGTGCCGGTCCAGCGAGACCCGATCAACGGTGGCCTCGATCGCCGAGTTGAGCAGTTCAACGATGAGGACCAGCAACACACTACCGATCATCAGCGCCCGCCCGACGCCGTCCGGGGCCACCCAGAGCGCGAGCGGAACCAACACTGCAGCGAGCAGCACCTCCTGACGAAAGGCGTCCTCCGCGAGAAAGGCGGCGCGCAAGCCCGCCCGCGAATAGTGGAACGCGTTCCAGACCCGCCGCAAACCCGTCTGCCCCTTGAAAGGGCTTTCATCAGTCACGTGCTGCTCCTTGCCGTGGTTCGAGGCCGGCCAGTATAGCGAGTCGACGCGTCATCCCGGTCGGCCGCGTTGCTCGCTGGGGCCGGCTGTCCTCGATCGCCGTGGATGGTTACAATGGCGGCCTTCCACCACGCTACAGGACAGCGATGACCCAGGACGAAATGAAGAAGGCGGTCGCGCACGCGGCCCTCGCGCACGTGGTCGACGGAAAGATCGTCGGCGTCGGGACCGGCTCGACGGCGAACTGCTTCATCGATGCGCTGGCGGCCATCAAGCACCGCATCGGCGGTGCCGTCGCAAGTTCCGAGGCGACCAGGCAACGACTCGCCAGCCATGGCATCGCGGTCTTCGACCTCGACGAGGTCGAGGAACTGCCCGTCTATGTGGACGGCGCGGACGAGATCAACGCAGCGATGCAAATGATCAAGGGCGGGGGTGGCGCGCTGACGCGCGAGAAGATCGTCGCGGCAGTCGCCCGGAAGTTCGTGTGCATTGCCGACGGATCGAAACTCGTACCGGTGCTCGGTCGCTTTCCTCTGCCGGTCGAAGTCATTCCCATGGCTCTTGGCCATGTCCGCCGCGAACTGGCCAAGATCGGCGGCACGCCGCTTCGGCGTGCGGGCTTCGTCACCGACAACGGCAACCTGATCGTCGATGTCGGCGGCTTGCCGATTGCCGATCCGGTCGAACTGGAAACGCGCATCAACCAGATCGTCGGCGTGGTCACCAACGGCCTCTTTGCCTGCCGACCAGCGGACGTCTGCCTGCTCGGCACGGCTGACGGCGTGCGCACCCTGACCGCCGCCTGACCCGCCCGCCGGCGTGCAGCCGATCAGGCGGAGGGAGGAACGTAGCCCTGCACCCTGTCGGCGCCATCGCCGAAGAAGTGCCTCTCCATCTGCTCGGCCAGATACTTGCGATGCGCGGCATCGGCGAGATTGAGGCGATTCTCGTTGATGATCATCGTCTGCATGCGCACCCATTGCTGCCACGCTTCCTTGGATACCCCTTCATAGATCCGCTTACCCAGGTCGCCGGGATACGGTGGGAAGTCGAGACCTTCAACCTCGCGACCGAGCTTGACACAGTTAACCATTCTTGCCATGCAATCAACTCCTCAGTGATTTTTCGGCGGTTCGTCCGTGGCGGTCGGTCACCGTCGCCGGTGCACCATGAAAAGCGCCGGAACCGCCAGTAAACTACAACTCCTTCATCAATACGCTTGAACGCCGTTGCAGGTTGTAGACCAAACGTCTCTCGGCCGGCAGATCATCGACGCGGCGCTTGCTGAAGCCACGCTCCTTGAACCAGTGCGCGGTCACCGTGGTGAGAACGAACAGGCGCCTGACCCCCGATGCGCGGGCTCTTGCCTCGATACGCTTCATCAGCAGCGCGCCGTAGCCCCAGCGGCGATAGTGCGAATGCACGGCCAGGCAGGCAAGTTCAGCCTGTTCCTCACCGTAAGGGTAGAGCGCGGCACAAGCGACGATCAGGCCGTCGTGTTCGACCACCGAGAAGCGCGTGATCTCCCGCTCGAGCAGTTCACGCGAACGACGGACCAGTGTGCCGTCCTCTTCGAGCGGCTCGATCAGCGCCACCAGGCCGCCAATGTCGTCGGGCCGGGCATCGCGCAGCTGTTCCAGCGACTCGCGGGTGATCACCGTGCCCACGCCATCGCGCGTGAACAGCTCGCGCAACAACGTGCCGTCCTCGTCGTAGCCGAGCAGGTGTACGCGCCCGACACCGGCGCGACTGGCCCGCGCCGCGCACGGAAGGTAGCGCTTGACATCGGTTGACAACCAGTCGCCGAGACTGATCAAACGCTCGGCCGCTTCCACCGTCAACTCGTCGAGCAGAGCACCGTCGATATCGGTCGCACCCTGGCTGTCCGTCAGGAAAATCAGCTTGTCGGCGAGCAGCGAGGTGGCCACCGCTTCGGCGACTTCTTCCATCGCCAGATTGAAGATCTCGCCGGTCGGGCTCGATCCGATGCACGACAGGAGAACGATGTTGCCAAGCCCCAACTGCGCACGGATGCCCTCACCATCGATCTTGCGCACCTGACCCGAGTACTGCAGATCGACCCCATCGACCACGCCGACCGGCTTGGCGGTAATGAAGTTACCGCCAACGACGCGAATCGTGCTGTTGGCCATCGGCGTATCGGCGAGGCCCTGCGACAGCAGGGCCTCGATCTCGACGTAGATGCTGCCCACCGCGTCGATCACGCAATCGAGAGCCTTGGCGTCGGTGACCCGATAGTTGCCGTGATAGACCGACTGAATTCCGCGTTCGCGCAGCAATTCCTCGATCTGCGGCCGTGCTCCATGGACCAGCACGAGCCGCACACCCAACGCCGCGAGCAGGTTGACGTCATACGCCAGCGTGCGCGCCAATTGGCCCGCGATGGCCTTGCCGCCAAAGGCGATGAGGAAGGTCTTGCCGCGAAAGAGATTGACGTACGGCGCAACCGACCGGAACCAGGCGACGAAGTGTGCAGAACTCAGGTCGTCGGACATATCACGCCGCGGGTCGTGCCTTTTCTCTTGCCTTGGCGGCCTTGGCCTCTCTCGCCTTGTCGGCGCGTGATTCCTTGGTCACCTCGGTCTTCGACTCCTTGGCCTCACTAACCTCCTCGACCTTGGCATCGGCCGAACTCGCCGCCCTGACTGCCTTCGGCGGAGCCACCGGCGAAAGCTTCATCGGATCGACTTTGAGCTCCTTTTCCACCCGTTCGCAGATCGTCCGCAAGATCTTGATCCGGGCAAACAGCTTGTCATTGGCCTCGACGAGCGTCCACGGCGCGGTTCCGGAACTGGTCCGGTCGACCATGTCGCAGACCGCCTCATGATAGGCGCCGGCTTTCTCGCGGTTGCGCCAGTCTTCCTCGGTGATCTTGAAACGCTTGTGCTCGATCTTCGCGCGCTCGTCGAAGCGCTTGAGTTGCTCCTCGTCGCTGATCTGCAGCCAGAACTTGACGACGATACCGCCGGCTCGCCAGAGGTCATGCTCGAAATCGTTGATCTCGGAGTAGGCGCGCAACCAGTCGGCATCAGTGCAGAACCCTTCGACGCGCTCGACGAGGACGCGCCCGTACCAGGTGCGATCGAAAATGACGACCCGCCCAAGACGCGGCATGTGCCGCCAGAATCGCCACAGGTACGGCTGCGCACGCTCCTCTTCGGTCGGTGCGGCAACCGGCACGAGCTGATACTGCCGCGCATCCATCGCCGAGGTGATGCGCCGGATGGCGCCTCCCTTGCCGGCCGCATCGGAACCTTCGAAAGCGAGGATCAAGGCGCGCTTGCGGAACTCGGCGTGGCGCATCAGTTCCGCCAGGCGCCCCTGCCACAGCGAAAGCTCGGTCTCGTAAACCTTTTTCGTCAAGCTCTGCGTCATGTCGAGCGAACTGAGCACGTCCAGCCGGTCGATGCGCGGCGAGAACGGCGGCGCTACCGGCGAGTTCTGGTCACGCTTGTCGGCCAGGCGCTTCTGCAGCGATTCGAGGATCGTCTTGCCGACGGTAAGGTGGCGATAGCGGTCGTCGGTACCTTCGACGATGATCCACGGTGCCCAGGGCGTATTCGACGTACGCAACAGGTGGCCGGCAACCTCCTGCAGCTTGTCGTAGGTCTTCAGGCGATCCCAGCTCGCCTTGGTCACTCGCCACTTGGTCAACGGGTTGGCTTCGATCGCCTTCAGCCGCTCGCGCTGCGCGTCCTTGGAAAGGTGAATCCAGAACTTGAGTACCAGCGCACCTTCATTGACCAACATCGCTTCGAAGCGATTGAGCTGATCCATGCGCTGGTCGAAATCAGAGCGCGAGAGACTGTTGGTGATCCGTTCGGCGATCGGCTGCGAATACCAGGAACCGGCAAAGATCCCGATCCGGCCCTTCGGCGGCAACGCCCGCCAGTAGCGCCACATCGACGGACGCGCGCGCTCCTCGGCAGTCGGCGCGTAAAACGCATGCGTCGACATGTAGCGAGGATCCATCCACTCGTAGAGGACGTTGATGGTTTCGCCCTTGCCCGACCCGTCAACGCCGCTGATCAGGATGACCACCGGAAACGAACCATTCTCGCGCAATAGCTCCTGCGTTTCGAGCAAGGCCGCGCGCAACTTGGGCTCTTCCGCCTTGAACGTTTCCTTGTCGATCTTGTGTCCCAGTTCTGCCGATTCAAACATCAGTAGTTCCCTCCTTCAAGTCACCCCACAAAAACTGGATTGCCGCCAGGGCAGCCAGGCCAGCCGTCTCGGTGCGCAGGATACGCGGCCCGAGACGTACGGACAGAAAACCGGCCAGCGCCGCCAACCGGACTTCCTCCGGCGCCAGCCCACCTTCGGCGCCGACCAGAAGTTCGATATGGCCGTCCGCCGACGGACCCGACAGCATCGCCAACGAGTAACTTGCCACCGGCGCCAGCAGCAGGCGTAGAACGCCCGGCGGCGGCGGCCGCATCAACCAATGTTCGAGGCTTTCCGGAATCGCGACCTCCGGCAAGCGGTTGCGTCCGCACTGTTCGCAGGACGCAGCGACAACTCCACGCCAATGCTCGGCCCGGCGCAAGGCACGTTGATCGGCAAGGCGAACCACGCTGCGCCGCGAAATCACCGGGACGAAGCGATCGACGCCAAGTTCGACGGCTTTCTGCACCGTCATGTCCATCTTGTCCCCGGCCTGCAGCGCCTGTACCAGGGTGATCGAAAGCGGCGATTCACGCTCGGTGGGCAACCACTGCAGGATCTCCACGCTGACCCGCAAGCGCTCGATGCCGGCGATCCGCGCCGAATACTCGCCGCCGGCGCCCGTGAACAAGGTCACCGCATCGCCACGTCGCAGCCGCAGAACCTTGACCGCATGCTGCGCGACGACCTCCGGCAGGTCGACCTGCGCGCCGACCGCCAAGGGCACGGGGCAATGAAAGCGGGGCGCACTCACCATGGTATTATAAGAGCTTCCCCGTTCGCTGTGTTTGGAGGCATGCCGATCATGGCCTTGAATACCCCCGTTTGTGATTTCGGCTGGCCGGCCGTCGACTTCGAACTCGCCGACACCCATGGTGCGCGTCACTCGCTGTCCACGCTGCGCGGCCCGAACGGGCTCTTGCTGATGTTCATCTGCAACCACTGCCCGTACGTCAAGGCCATCATCGACCGCATTTGCCGCGACGCGCGCGCGCTACAGGCGCAGGGGATCGGCGTCGCCGCGATCATGAGCAACGATCCTGCCGAATACCCCGAGGACTCCCTCGACAACATGCAGCGCGTCGCCGCACAACTCGACTTCCCCTTCCCCTATCTGTACGACGCGACGCAGGACGTCGCCCGCCGCTACGGCGCCGTCTGCACCCCGGACTTCTTCGGCTTCAACCGCCAGCTCGAACTCCAGTACCGCGGGCGTCTGGATGCCAGCGGCCGTATGCCGGCCGCACCTGACGCGCGACGCGAGCTGGTCGAGGCAATGCGGCTGGTTGCCGAGAGCGGCCGCGGACCCGCGGAGCAGGTCGCCAGCATGGGCTGCTCGATCAAGTGGCGCTCCTGATTGATCATGAGCGAGCCAGACCGCAGGAGCAAGCCGCCAAGTGCTGACAGTGAACTAAAAAGCATGCTCGACGCCACTGTCGCGCTGGTTCGCGAAGTCGCGCAGCGAGAAATCATGCCGCGCTTCCTGCGCGTCAGGCACGGGCAGCGCAAGGACGACGGCTCGCTGTGTTCTGAGGCCGACCTCGCCGCCCAGCATTTCCTCCTCGAACGCCTGACGGAGATTCACGGTTGCCCGATCATCGGTGAGGAAATGACGGCGGCCGAGCAACAGGCCATCTGGCACGCTGGCAACAGCGACAACCTTGGGCTGTGGTGCATCGACCCGATCGACGGGACGACCAACTTCATCAATGGCTTGCCCGTCTTTGCCGTGTCCATCGCCTGGATGAGGGCACGACGAACGCGCCTGGCGGTAACCTATAACCCGATCACCGACGAAATGTTCTATGCCCGCGAGGGCCATGGCGCCTACCTCAATGGCCGCCGCCTGCCTCTGCGCCAGGTGCACGCGGACATCGGGCGTGCCGTCGGCGGCGTCGACTTCAAGCGAATCCCCAAACATCTGGCTGACCAGATCGCCGTCAACCCGCCCTTCTACTCGCAGCGCAACTTCGGCAGTTCGACTCTCGACTGGTGCAACCTCGCCGCCGGTCGACTCGATCTCTACCTGCACGGTGGTCAGATGCTCTGGGATTACGCCGCCGGCAGCCTGATCCTGCGCGAAGCGGGTGGGCGCATGTGCACCCTGGCCCACGACGACTATGACGCAGACGACGTTTGGCGCCGCCCGGTCATCGCCGCGCTACACCCGGCCGTCTTTACCGCCTGGCGCAACTGGGTGCGCCAGAATACGCCGCCGGCGAGCGGCTGAACCGGCGCCCTACATCAAGGCGCGCTGGCCAGTTCGCCGGCAAGACGCCAACTGGCCGAGAGAGCCTCGGCGATCTCCCCGGAATCGAGGGTGGCGGCAACAGCGGCGCGCTCCTGCGGGCAGTTCAAGCCGGCCCGCTCGAGCCAGTCCTCGCTGTAGTAGGTGTGCCCGTAACGCTGACCGGAGTCGCAAAGCAGCGTGACGACCGAGCCTGCCTCGCCGTTCGCCCGCATCTGCGCCATGCAGGCCAGCGTCGCCACCAGATTGGTGCCGGTCGAGGCGCCGACCGTACGACCCAGTCGCGCCGACAGTTCGTACATGGCGGCTATCGACCAGACGTCCGGCACCTGGACCATGGCGTCGATCACCGCGGGGAGGAACGAGGCTTCGACGCGCGGCCGGCCGATACCCTCGATGCGCGAACCTTCCTGCAGACAAAGGCCGGGAGCGCGACTCACGTAGTGGTCGAAGAAGACCGAACGCTCGGGATCGGCCGCGCAGACGCGGGTTGGCCGCGCACGGTAGCGGACGTAGCGGCCGAGGGTCGCCACCGTACCGCCCGTGCCGGCACTGGAAATCAACCAGCTTGGAACGGGATACCTTTCCAGGCGCATTTGCTCGAAAATGGATTCGGCGATATTGTTGTTCGAACGCCAGTCGGTTGCCCGCTCGGCGTAGGTAAACTGGTCCATGTAGTGACCGCCGAACTCTTCCGCGAGCCGCTGCGATTCGCTGTAGATGGCCATCGCGTCTTCGACCAGATGACAGCGACCACCCTGGAACTCGATCGCCGCCACCTTCTCGGTCGAGGTTGCCGCCGGCATCACGGCGATAAACGGCAGGCCGATGAGGCGCGCGAAATAGGCCTCGGAGATCGCCGTCGAGCCGCTCGAGGCTTCGACCACCGTGCTGCCCTCACGCAGCCAGCCGTTGCACAGTGCGTACAGGAAGAGCGAGCGCGCCAGCCGGTGCTTCAGGCTGCCGGTCGGATGGCTGGACTCGTCCTTCAGGTACAGGTCGATGCCTGGAAAACCGGGCACGGGCAAAGGAATCAGGTGGGTATCGCTGGAACGCTGGAAATCGGCCTCGATCTGCCGAATGGCGCCGAGTACCCAGGTTCTGTCGAAGGGGCGCGACAGGGCGATGGTCGTTGTCATGGCCGGAGCTTAGCAGACGAATCGCCGCAGTCAACGCACTGCCCGGTGTAGTCAGCGCGTGCATTGTGCGGCATTTTCGGATAAACTATAGTAAATCACTCAAGTATCCATGAGAGGAGCTGCAACGAATGGCCGTAACGCTTGAAGCCGTGCAGACGGCACTGAGGGAATTGATCGACCCGAATACCCGGAAGGATTTTCTTTCGACCCGCTCGGCAAGAAACATCAAGGTCGAGGGCGTCGATGTCGCGCTCGACATTGAACTGGGTTATCCCGCGAAGACCCAGGTCGACGAGATCCGGCGTACCGTGATCGCGAAACTGCGGACGATCCCCGGCATTGGCAACGTCAGCGCCAATGTCACGGTCAAGATCGTCGCCCACACCGTGCAGCGTGGCTTGAAGCCGCTGCCCGGAGTGAAGAACATCATTGCCGTCGCCTCGGGCAAGGGCGGCGTCGGCAAGAGCACAACGGCCGTCAACCTGGCACTGGCGCTGGCCCAGGAGGGAGCGGTGGTGGGTCTGCTGGACGCGGACATCTACGGTCCCTCGCAACCGCAAATGCTCGGTCTGGTCGGTCAGAAACCCGAGTCGAGCGACGGCGTGTCGATGGATCCCCTGTTGGCGCATGGTCTGCAGGCAATGTCGATCGGTTTCATGATCGACATCGATTCACCAATGGTCTGGCGCGGCCCGATGGTGACTCAGGCGCTCGAGCAGTTGCTCAAGCAGACCAATTGGCAGGACGTCGATTACCTGGTGGTTGACATGCCGCCGGGAACCGGTGACACGCAGCTGACACTGGCGCAGAAGGTGCCGGTGACCGGCGCGGTGATCGTCACGACACCGCAGGACATCGCCCTGATCGACGCGCGCAAGGGCCTGAAGATGTTCGAGAAGGTGGGCATTCCGATCATCGGCCTGGTGGAGAACATGAGCATCCACATCTGCTCGCAGTGCGGCCATGCAGAGCACATCTTCGGCGAAGGCGGCGGCGAGCAAATGTGCAAGGATTACGACACCGAGTTCCTTGGTGCCCTGCCTCTGGAGCTGGCGATTCGCGAACTGACCGACGCGGGCCGCCCGACGGTGGTCGGCGCTCCCGACTCACCCGCCGCCGAGATCTACCGGACGATTGCCCGCCGCATTGCCGTCAAGGTTGCCGAGCGCGCCAGGGACATGAGCGCCAAGTTTCCCAACATTGTCGTGCAGAATACCTGAGCCCGGCGGCACAGCAGCGCAACGCCACATCGGTCCGCCGTCCGCGCGCGCGCGACGGCTTCGCGAGGAGCTGCCACCGTTCCGTAACCGCAAGGTCATTCATTCGTCACGCAGGGGTTCGAGAATGAGAACTCATGAAGACACGAATGGAGAACCGCATGGAACAACAGTTCCTCCGGCGCCGCCCGCGGGCGAGCGACCAACCGGCCTGCCGCCTGTTCGGGACCTGCTCGCGCAGGTATCCCGATCACTGTAGACACCGCAGTCACCGTACTCGGTCGACGCTGCCGCTGCCGCGAGCGTGCTTTCCCGAGATGGGCGCAGGCCACGCGCAGCAGCGCGGCCGAGCCTCGATCGGCATGGCCGGGGGCGCGCGATGACGGCAGTCAACTCTGCGCCGCCGGCAAGCGGCTCACCGAGCACACCTGGGCTACACGTGCTGATGGTCAGCGACGTCTATTTCCCACGCGTCAATGGCGTCTCGACGTCGATCCAGACGTTTCGCGCCGCCCTGGCGAAACTCGGCATTCAGGGCACGCTGGTCGTCCCGGACTACCCCGAAAGGGAGATCGGTGGCGACGAATGGCGCGTCATCCGGGTGCCATCGCGAGCGGTGCCAGGCGATCCGGAAGATCGCCTGATGTCGCCGAGCACGCTCTATCACCTCGATCGCGCTCTCGCCGGTACCACCTTCGATCTCGTGCATGTCCAGACACCGTTGGCCGCCCACTACGCTTCGCTGCGTTTGGCGCGTCAGCGCGGCCTGCCGTGTCTGGCCACCTAACACACGCATTTCGAGGAGTATCTTTCTCACTACATCCCGCTCTTGCCGCGCACCTGGCTCAGAACCGCGGCCCGCACCCTGGCGCGCCAGCAGTGCAACGCGCTCGCTGCGGTCGTCGTGCCCTCGGCGCCGATGCTCGACACGCTTCGCGATTACGGCGTCAGCGTACCGCTACAGGTGATTCCCACCGGACTGCCCGAGTCGCAGTTCGCGCGTGGCGACGGCATGCGCTTTTGTGTTCGCCACGGCATCTCGCCGCGCCGCCGCGTCGTCCTTTTCGTCGGGCGCGCTGCCCATGAGAAGAACATCGACTTCCTGCTCAGCATGCTGGCGCGGGCGCGCGCGACGGACCCCGAGTTGCTGCTGGTCGTCGCCGCTGACGGACCGACGCTTCCCGACCTGCGGTCGCGCGCGATAGCGCTTGGCCTCGAAAGGCATGTGCTGTTTGTCGGCTGCCTCGATCGGAACACCGCACTGCGTGACTGCTACGCTGCGGCCGAGGTCTTCGTCTTCGCTTCACAAACCGAAACGCAGGGCCTCGTGCTGCTCGAAGCGCTGGCCAGCGGCCTGCCGGTACTGGCCATCGCGGCCCTCGGCACGCGCTCGATTGTCGATCCGGGACGCGGCGCCATCGCCGCCGCGACGACACCGGACGCCTTCGCGCAGCAACTGATCGATATGCTCGGTAACCCGCAGCGGCTTGCCGAACTCGCTGCCGAGGCCCTGCGTTTTGCCCACGAATGGGGTGCCGATCGGCCGGCGCAACAATTGGCCAGCCTGTATGGAACTCTGGTCGCTCGCCGCGCGTCGCTCGGCCCGCAGCTGGGGGAGGCGACGCCGCGTATTGAAACACGGGCGATCAAAGCGGAAGGCACACCATGAGCAAACACGCGACCCGTGTCCTGCGTCCCGGCCAGCCGGTTCGCGTCCCGACGCGGACGCTACGGCTGAGCAGGAGCCCGGGACGGGCTGACCTACGCCAACTGCGGTGACTGGGTCGATAGCTGCACCGCCGTCGTCGAACACCTCGACGGCCGGTTGGATCTGATCCGCGCGTGGCAGGCGATGCCGCTGGCCGTCCACGAGCAAGCCGCGCCGAGCCGACCGCAGCGGCAAGCGGACACGCAGTCAACCCGCTTTCGGTTTCCTGCCGGTCTTGAGGTTCTTCAGCATCAGGTAGGTCGCGCTGGGTGTCGAGGATGTTGCCGCGGATGCGTCCGTTGAGGTTTTCTACCTCCGCGATGCCCGCGAGTACGGTCGCAGCGTCCTCGTCGCTCCTCTTCTCGCTGAGTACCTGACGGCCGACTTCCCCAAGCCGTTTGTAGATACTCTCCAGCACATCAGCCGAGTACTCGACGTCAGCGCCGTAAAGGTCGAGGATGAGGTCCAGACAGCCGGAGGCGTAGCCGACCTGGCTGCGGGCGCGTTGCCCGGGCAGGCGGAATACCGGCAGATCCTCGTGGCGGTAGGTGAACAGAACAGACTGTCGATCGCTTGGCTGGGCATGCCGGCCAGTCGGCTGGCGACTTCCGCCACGTGCTTACGGTGCACCAGCGATTGGACGATCGGCTGGCGCACACCGTGCTGACTATGAAGCAGGCCTTCGTACAGCTTTTGCTTGCTCAACAATTCCTGTAGGGCTCGCTGGGAAGTGATCATGACGTCTGGAACACAGTAGCGACCCGGTCCGAGCCTGGCGCTGTGGATCGGCAGGGAATCCAGCGTATCTTCATCGACGCCGGCGGCGGTACGTTCGGCAACGAGTTCCGAGGTGCGGCGCTGAGGATCGTCGGCGTGCGCCTGCGCCATCTGCAGCAGCGTAAAGTAGAATTTGGCACGGTCGTTGGCGGCCAATGCTTCGTTGACCAGCGCCGGCAAGAGCAGCTTCGGCTCGCCGAGCGCGTCAATGATGCGCGTCTTGTCTGTCATCTTTGGTCACCCGCGGGATCAGGCCGACATGGTGCGGCGGAAATGTGACAAGCGTATGTCGGCAACCCTGACGGAACTGCGGCGCGTGGCGAACGCGTACAAGCCTGACAGCAGTTTCCTTCCGCTGCCCGGACACCGTAGAATGGGCACCTTTCCTGCACGACCGGACCTCGGATGACCAGCAATGTCCATCAAATCGGATAAGTGGATCCGCCGCATGGCGGAACAGCACGGCATGATCGATCCCTTCGAACCACGCCAGGTGCGCGAGGTCGATGGTCGACGGATCGTCTCCTACGGCACATCAAGCTACGGTTATGACATTCGCTGCTCGGACGACTTCAAGCTGTTCACCAATCTCAACTCGACGATCGTTGACCCGAAGAACTTCGACCCCAACTCTTTCGTCGAGGTGAAAGGCGATTTCTGCATCATTCCGCCCAACTCCTTTGCGTTGGCACGCACCGTCGAATACTTCCGTATTCCGCGCAGCGTGCTCACCATCTGTCTCGGCAAGAGCACCTATGCCCGCTGCGGCATCATCGTCAATGTCACGCCCTTCGAACCCGAATGGGAAGGACACGTGACGCTGGAGTTCTCGAACACGACGCCGCTGCCGGCCAAGATCTACGCCCACGAAGGCATTGCGCAGGTCCTCTTCTTCGAATCCGACGAGGAATGCGAAACCTCGTACAAGGATCGTGGCGGTAAATACCAGGGTCAGCAGGGCGTTACGCTGCCGAAGATGTGACCCATGTGCGACGACAGGAGCACCGCACGGCGACCGGCCGGCCAATCGCCACCGCTGCCGGACGTGTGGCACGGCTCCTGCTTCTGTCCCCTCACTCTTGATCTGGTACTGGATTCCCCATGCATTTCGATTTCCCGATAATCATCATCGACAAGGACTATCGTTCGGAGAACAGCGGCGGGCTGGGTGTCCGGGCGCTGGCCAAAGCCATCGAGAAAAAGGGCTTTGACGTCTTCGGAGTCACAAGTTACGGCGACATGACGTCGTTTGCGCAGCAACAGAGCCGCGCATCGGCCTTCATCCTGTCGATCGACGACGAGGACTTCCGGGACGGCAAGGGCGAGGGGACGATCGCCGGCCTGCGCGCCTTCGTCAAGGAGATTCGCTGCCGCAACGAGGACATCCCGATCTTCCTGTACGGCGAGACGCGCACCTCGCGCCACATCCCGAACGATGTGCTGCGCGAGTTGCACGGTTTCATCCACATGTTCGAGGACACCGCCGAATTCATCGGCCGCTACGTGATACGCGAAGCCAAGGCCTATCTGGAAACCCTGGCGCCTCCCTTCTTCCGCGCGCTGACGCACTATGCCGAGGATGGCTCGTATTCCTGGCACTGCCCGGGTCACTCCGGTGGCGTCGCTTTCCTGAAGAGCCCGGTCGGGCGCATGTTCCACCAGTTCTTCGGCGAGAACATGCTGCGCGCGGACGTCTGCAATGCAGTCGAGGAACTCGGGCAGTTGCTCGACCACACCGGACCGGTGGCCGCCTCGGAGCGCAACGCGGCGCGCATCTTCAATGCCGATCACCTCTTCTTCGTCACCAACGGCACGTCGACGTCGAACAAGATCGTCTGGCATTCGACCGTCGCGCCGGGTGACGTGGTCATCGTCGATCGCAACTGCCACAAGTCGGTGCTCCACTCGATCATGATGACCGGCGCCATACCGGTGTTCCTGATGCCGACGCGAAACCACTACGGAATCATCGGCCCGATCCCGAAGGAAGAATTCCGCTGGGAGAACATTCAGAAGAAGATCGCCGCGCACCCGTTCGCCCGCGCGGTGAAGGCAAAACCACGCGTCCTCACCATCACCCAGAGCACCTACGACGGCATTCTTTACAACGTCGAGGAGATCAAGGAAATGCTCGACGGCGCGATCGATACGCTGCACTTCGACGAGGCCTGGTTGCCGCACGCCGCCTTTCATGACTTTTATGGCGATTACCACGCCATCGGTGCGGATCGTCCGCGCTGCAAGGACGCCATGATCTTCTCGACGCAGTCGACGCACAAACTGCTGGCCGGCCTGTCGCAGGCGTCACAGATCCTGGTTCAGGACTCCGAAGGGCGAAAACTCGATCGCGATGTCTTCAACGAGGCTTACCTGATGCATACCTCGACGTCACCGCAATACGCGATCATCGCCTCCTGCGACGTCGCCGCAGCGATGATGGAAGCCCCGGGAGGCACGGCGCTGGTCGAGGAGTCGATTGCCGAAGCGCTCAACTTCCGCAGCACGATGCGCAAGGTCGACAAGGAGTGGGGCACCGACTGGTGGTTCAAGGTCTGGGGGCCGGACGATCTCTCGGGAGAGACGATCGAAGACCGCGCCGCATGGATCCTCAAGCCCGGCGAGCGCTGGCACGGCTTTGGCATGCTCGCCGAAGGCTTCAACATGCTCGACCCTATCAAGGCGACGATCATCACCCCGGGGCTCGATGTCGACGGCGAATTCTCCGACTGGGGAATTCCCGCGGCGATCGTCACCAAGTATCTGGCCGAGCACGGAATCATCGTCGAGAAATGTGGGCTTTATTCGTTCTTCATCATGTTCACCATCGGCATCACCAAGGGCCGCTGGAATACGATGGTCACCGAACTGCAGCAGTTCAAGGATGGCTACGATCAGAACCTGCCGCTGTGGAAGGTCATGCCGGAATTCCTCGCGAAGAATCCGCGCTACGAGCGACTGGGGCTCAAGGACCTGTGCAACCAGATCCACGGCATCTATGCCGCCAACGACGTCGCGCACCTGACCACCCGGATGTATCTCTCCGACATGGAACCGGCGATGAAGCCAACCGACGCCTTTGCCCAGATGGCGCACCGGGAGATCGACCGGGTCCCCATCGACGACCTCGAAGGGCGGATCACCAGTACGCTGCTGACCCCCTATCCGCCGGGAATCCCCTTGTTGATTCCTGGTGAGCGCTTCAACGCGACGATCGTTCGCTACCTGCAGTTTGCCCGCGATTTCAACGAACGGTTCCCGGGCTTCGAAACCGACGTTCACGGCCTGGTGAAGGCGATCGTCGACGGCAAGGCGGTCTACTCCGTGGACTGCGTTCGCTGACACGGGCGCAATCCACGGTCAACGGAAGGATCCCGGCCGGTTCCTGAAAGCGCCTGATTCCCCGACCCCAACGGAAGCGTCTGTTGCAGCACTGCGCCGTTGCCCAAACTCCGCGGCAGTGAAGCTTGGGCGACGCCCCCCGGGCTCCTTCGAGCAACGATCATGAGGAGCGTGGCCCGACGTCCGGCGCTGGGCTGGCATCCGGCGCTGAAGAGTTTTCAACCAGGCGGATGACCCCGTCCTCGCCGACTGCCGTGTCTTCAAACCTCAGCAGGGTGATCCGGTGATTGTCCATCTCGAGCACCGTCAGTTGGCCACCTTCCAGTTTCACCGTGTCCCCGACTTTCGGGACGCTGCCGAGCTTTTTGTAGAACAATCCGGCGAGGGTGACGTAGTCGTCGTCGGTCGGGAAGGGGAAGTCGATCAGCGTTTCGAGATCGGAGACGCGCATCGAGGCGTCGATCTCGTACTGGCTGCCGACCAGTTTCTTGACACGCCGCGCCTGGCGCGTGAACTCGTCCTCGTATTCGCCGACGATCTCCTCGAGGATGTCCTCGAGCGTGATTATTCCTTCGGTACCGCCGTACTCGTCGATGACGATCGCCATCTGTTGCCGGGTATGCTTGAATTCCTTGAGCAGGTCGCTCAGCGACTTGCTGTTCGGGACGATGAACGGCGCCTGTGCGAACTCGCCAACGGGGCGCCGGCTCACCTCTTCGAGCGTCTGGCCGCTGCTTTCCGCCATCACGGTCAGCAACTCCTTGATCGCGACGACCCCGGTGATGCGGTCGAGGCTCTTGTCACAGACCGGAAAGCGGGCATGCGGCACGTCGCGGAAGACCCGTAGCGCATCGGCCAGCGTGTCTTCCTGAGTCAGGGCTCGGATACGCGTCCGCGGGACCATTGCCTCGCGCACCGTGTGCTCATCGAGTTTGAACACCCCCCGAATCATCTGTGTTTCCTCGGGGTCCAGCGTGCCGTCCTTCTCGCTCGCCGAGAGGATCATGCGGATTTCCTCGACCGACATGGTGAAGTGGCTTTCCCCATGGCCTCGCAGATCCTTTTGCCCGAAGATCCAGAGCAGACCGTTCGAAGACAGCTTCATGATGTAGATCAATGGCTTGAACGTGAGGTACATGAAGTTGATGATCCAGCCGACGGCCATGCTCAACTGCTCGGCCTTGTGGAAGGCGAGAACCTTGGGCGCCAGTTCGCCGGCCACCACATGCAGGAAGGAAATGACGATGAAGGCGAAGACGTAGGACACGGTATGCGCTGTCTTGAGCAGGGCCGCGCTGTCGCCGAACATCGAAAAAATCGTGACGAAGGTCGGATCGGTCAGTGTGCTGATCGTCTCCATGCCGACGGCACCGAGACCGAGGGAGACCAGCGTGATGCCCACCTGGGTCACCGAGTAGAAGCGCTCCGGCTCGTTGTGCAGCATCTCCACGCGCGCCGCCCGCTTGTCGCCCTCCTCCGCCAATTGCCTGATCCGACTGCGCCGGGCCGATGAGATGGCGATCTCCGAGCCGACGAAAAAGGCATTGCCGGCCACGAAAACCAGGATCAGGACCAGGTTCATGTAAAGACTCATTTGTTCCATTTTTCAGTACTCCTCCGGTGTCTTCGGCGACTGCAAGAGCATGGGTGCTGCTCGGTTTCACCGCGTGCGAACGACTGGACGCCCCCCGACGTGGCCCAGCACTCAGCATACTTCTTGCTTTTCTACGAGGTTTGGACTCCGTTTGCGCCGTTGCGCGCGAATCATACGCCATTTATGCCCAAACTCTAGGGCCTCGGACAACCGTTCGCTAGCCACCAGCACCAGCCACCGGCTGCTGCCACCGCTGCGCCGGCAGCCCCGCCGACGGCATTGCGGTAGAATGCCGGCTTTGCCACGCAGGAAAAGCGCCGTGAACGGCATCACCATCGCTCTCTCGAAGGGCCGGATTTTCGAGGAAACCATGCCGCTGCTGGCGGCAGCGGGAATCACGCCGCTCGAAGATCCCGAGACCTCGCGGCGGCTGATCATCCCGACCAACCGTGACGATGTGCGTGTCGTCATCGTCCGCGCCACCGACGCACCGACCTACGTCCAATATGGCGCCGCCGATCTCGGCGTCGCCGGCAAGGACATTCTGCTCGAACATGGCAGCGACGGCCTCTACCAGCCGATCGACCTGAACATCGCCAAGTGCCGGATGATGGTCGCCGTCCCTGCCGGTTTCGACTACGCCCACGCCGTACGCCAGGGTGCACGCCTGAAGATTGCCAGCAAGTACGTCAATATCGCGCGCGAACACTTCGCCGCCAAGGGGGTGCATGTCGACCTGATCAAGCTCTATGGCTCGATGGAACTGGCGCCGCTGGCCGGTCTCGCTGACGCGATCGTCGATCTGGTGTCCACCGGCAGCACGCTGAAAGCCAACAACCTGATCGCCGTCGAGCACATCATGGACATCTCCTCGCGCCTGATCGTCAATCAGGCGGCGCTGAAACTGAAACGCGAGCTTCTCGTGCCGATTCTCGACGCCATTGCCGGCGTGGTGGAGCGATGATCAACATCAAGCGCCTGACCACGAGCGACGCCGATTTCGGCGCGCGCCTCGATGCCCTGCTGGCCTTCGAGTCTGCGCAGGACGCATCCGTCGAACAGACGGTCGCCGCCATCCTGGCGGACGTGAAGACACGCGGCGACGCCGCACTCATCGAGTACACCAGGCGTTTCGACGGCCTGCGTGCGACTTCGATGGCCGAACTGGAACTCTCGCAGAACGAACTGCAGGCGGCACTCGCCGGTCTGCCGGCAGACCAGCGGCAGGCACTCGAAGCCGCCGCCGAACGCGTGCGCAGCTACCACGAACGGCAAACGCTGGAGAGCTGGCAATATGTGGATGACGGTGCAGACGCGTGTGGGACGCTGCTTGGCCAGAAAGTGACGCCGCTCGACCGCGTCGGCCTCTATGTGCCCGGTGGCAAGGCGTCTTACCCGTCGTCGGTGCTGATGAACGCGATTCCTGCGCGCGTCGCCGGCGTCGCCGAACTGATCATGGTCGTGCCGACACCGGCCGGCGAGCACAACCCGCTGGTCCTCGCCGCTGCCGCGCTCGCCGGCGTCGATCGCGTGTTTACCATCGGCGGAGCACAGGCGGTCGCGGCGCTGGCCTACGGCACGCAGACGGTTCCCCAGGTGGACAAGATTGTTGGTCCGGGCAACGCCTACGTTGCCGCCGCCAAGCGCCGCGTCTTCGGCGTCGTCGGCATCGACATGGTCGCCGGCCCGTCGGAGATCCTCGTCATCTGCGACGGCCATACCGAGCCCGACTGGGTGGCCATGGATCTGTTCTCGCAGGCCGAGCACGACGAACTCGCGCAGTCTATCCTGATCTGTCCGGACGCTGTCTATATCGAGCGCGTCGCCGCATCCCTGGAGAAACTGTTGCCGACGATGCCGCGCCAGCAGGTGATTCGTGCCGCGCTGGAGAACCGCGGCGCGCTGATCGAGGTGCGCGACCTCGACGAAGCGTGCCGCATCGCCAACCGCATCGCCCCCGAACACCTCGAGCTGTCGCTGGCCGATGCCGACGCCTGGGTAGCGAAAATCCGCCACGCTGGCGCGATCTTCATCGGCCGCTATACCTCGGAGTCGCTCGGCGACTACTGCGCCGGGCCCAACCACGTCCTGCCGACCTCTGGCAGCGCCCGCTTCTCGTCACCGCTCGGGGTCTATGACTTCCAGAAACGGACCAGCCTGATCCGCGTCTCGCCGGCGGGTTCCCGGATCCTCGGCCGCATCGCGGCGACGCTGGCGCATGGCGAGGGCCTGCCGGCACACGCCCGCTCGGCCGAGTATCGCGTCGACGGCTGAAGCCTGAAACCTGCACTCGCCGATCAGTTCAGGATCTCGCGCAACGCCACGATCAGGAGTTCGCATTGCGCATCGGTGCCGATGGTGATGCGCAAGTGCTGGTCGATGCGCGGCAGCCGGAAATGGCGAACGATGATGCCGCGCTGACGCAGAGCGGCGGCGAGGTCGCCGGCGTCACGCTGCGGATGACGAACGAAGATGAAGTTGGCGGCCGACGGCAGAACCTCGAAAGCGAGCGACCGCAGCGCCAGACACAGCGTCTCGCGACTGTGTATCACCGCCTGCCGCGTCGTTTCGAAATGTCTTTCGTCAGCCAGAGCGGCGACGGCGCCGGCGATTGCCAGGCGGTCGAGGGGATATGAGTTGAAGCTGTTCTTGACACGCTCGAGCGCCTCGATCAGGTCAGGGTGGCCAACCGCGTAGCCGACACGCAAGCCGGCCAGCGAACGCGACTTGGACAGTGTGTGCACCACCAGCAGGTTCGGATGGCGATTGACCAGCGCTATCGCCGAGTCGGTGCCAAAGTCGCCACCGAAGTCTATGTAGGCCTCATCGACGACGACGACCGACTGGCTATGCACGGCGAGCAGGCGCTCGATCGACGCGAGGGGCAACAGACAACCGGTGGGCGCATTCGGATTCGCGAAGATGATGCCGCCGTTCGCGCCGGCGTAGTCGTCGACCTGGAGCGCGAAATTCTCGTCGAGCGGCACCGCCGTCCAGGCGACGTCGTACAAACCACAATAGACCGGGTAGAAGCTGTACGTGATGTCGGGAAAGAGAATCGGCAGTTCGTGCCTGAGCAGGGCGATGAAGACGTGCGCCAGCACCTCGTCGGAACCGTTGCCGACGAAAACCTGCTGCGGCGTGATGCCGAACCCGGCGAAGCGCGCAGCAATCGCCTCCTTGAGGCGGTCGGCATTCGGATCCGGGTAAAGCCGCAGCGCCTGGCCACCGTTCGCCAGTTCATCGGCAATCGCCGCGACGACCCGCGGTGACGGTGGATAAGGATTTTCGTTGGTGTTGAGTTTCACCAGATTCGGCAGCTTCGGCTGTTCGCCAGGGACATAAGGCGTCAGGCGGTGGACGAGGGAACTCCAGTATCGGCTCATGAAAGGCGGCTCAGGTGGGGTGCACGGGAAGCACGAGATGGTATCATGCGCGTTCGTCGGCCCGCGCGCTGCTGCCCCCGTCATCACAGCCCCCGGCCGAAGCTTTTCCAGACCCGACACGCCACCCTGCGATGGACTCTCGATGCGGCAAGCAGAAGTTTCCAGGAACACGCTAGAAACCCGGATCACCGTTCGTCTCGATGTCGATGGCAGCGGTCGGTGCCGTCTTGCCACCGGCGTACCCTTCCTCGACCACATGCTGGAACAGGTTGCACGGCACGGACTGATCGACCTGGACGTCGAAGCCAGCGGTGACCTGCACATCGACGCGCACCACACGGTGGAAGACATCGGCATCACCCTTGGGCAGGCACTGGCACGCGCACTCGGCGACAAGCAGGGACTGCGTCGCTACGGGCACGCCTATGTGCCTCTCGACGAGGCCTTGTCGCGTGTGGTCGTGGACCTCTCGGGGCGGCCAGGCCTCGACTTTCATGTCAATTTCACGCGCGCGATGATCGGTGCCTTCGATGTCGACCTGGTGCACGAGTTCTTCCAGGGTCTTGTCAATCACGCGCTGTTGACCCTGCACATCGACAATCTGCGCGGCGACAACGCCCACCACCAGGCGGAGACGGTGTTCAAGGCTTTCGGTCGCGCCCTGCGCATGGCGGTGGAGCCGGATGCACGCGCCGCCGGCAGCATCCCATCGACCAAGGGCTCTCTCTGATGTCGACAAGCGGGGCGGCGAACGCGGCTATCGTCGTCGTCGATTACGGCATGGGCAACCTGCGTTCCGTCTGGCAGGCGCTCGTGCGTGTAGCCCCTGACCGCCAGGTACTTGTCTCGGCCGATCCGGCCGTGGTCGCCAGTGCAGAACGAGTCGTCTTCCCGGGCCAGGGGGCGATGCCCGACTGCATGCACGAGATCGAGGCGCGCGGCCTGCGCGCAGCCGTCCTCGAAGCGGCGAGAAACAAGCCATTCCTCGGCATCTGCATCGGCCAGCAAATGCTCTTCGAGCACAGCGAAGAGGGCGATGTGACCGGGCTGGGAGTGATCGAGGGTGATGTCCGCCGCTTCCCGGCGGCACGGATGGTCGACGACGCCGGAAACCGGCTCAAGGTGCCGCACATGGGCTGGAACGAGGTGCGGCAAACACGCGGGCACCCCTTGTGGAAGGGCATAGCCGACGGCAGCCGCTTCTATTTCGTGCACAGCTATTTCGTCGCCCCGGTCGACGCATCCTGCGTCGTCGGCACGACGGATTATGGCCTCCCCTTTACCAGTGCGGTGGCGCGGGATAATATCTTCGCCATTCAGTGCCACCCGGAGAAAAGCGCCCTGGCCGGGCTTGCCATGCTGGGCAACTTTGTCGCCTGGAAACCGTGATCGACCACCCGAGTCCTGATCGTTTCATTCTGATCGTTTCAATTTCTCACTTCTGCCTTCGCCTCCAACATGCTGATCATTCCCGCGATTGACCTGAAACAGGGACAGTGCGTCCGCCTCAAACAGGGTCTCATGGACCAGGTAACCATCTTCTCCAGTTCGCCCGGAGAGCAGGCGAGCCACTGGCTGGCGCAGGGAGCGCGCCGCCTGCATGTGGTCGATCTCGACGGCGCCTTTGCCGGCAAGCCGAAGAACGAGCGGGCGATCAAGGAGATCGTGCAGGCCGTCGGCGACGACATTCCGGTGCAGCTCGGCGGCGGCATCCGCGACCTGGACACGATCGAACGCTGTCTCGACGACGGCGTCAGTTACGTGATCATCGGTACGGCGGCAGTCAAGAATCCCGGTTTCCTGCACGACGCCTGCGGCGCTTTTCCCGGCCACATCATCGTCGGCCTCGATGCCCGGGACGGCAAGGTGGCCGTCGACGGCTGGTCGAAGATGACCGGGCACGACGTTGTCGACCTGGCCAGGAAGTACGAGGACTACGGGGTCGAAGCCATCGTGTATACCGACATCGGGCGCGACGGGATGCTCTCGGGGATCAACATCGAGGCCACGGTGAAGCTTGCCCAAGCGCTTCTGATTCCGGTGATTGCCAGCGGCGGCCTGTCGAGTCTCGATGACATCCGGCACCTTTGCGCCGTCGAACAGGAGGGCATCAGCGCGGCGATCGCCGGCCGTGCGATCTACGATGGCTCGCTCGACTTTGCGCTGGCGCAGGCCGAGGCCGACCGTGCAACGCAGCGATGAGCGCTGCCGACGGCCAGGCGCCAGGCGGTAACTGACCTTGGGCCTGGCGAAACGGATCATCCCCTGCCTTGACGTGACCGCCGGTCGCGTCGTCAAGGGCACCAACTTCATTGACCTGCGCGATGCCGGCGATCCTGTGGAAATCGCCCGCCGTTACGACGAACAGGGTGCCGACGAAGTCACCTTCCTGGACATCACCGCATCCTCGGATCAGCGGGATATCATCCTGCACATCGTCGAGGCCTGCGCGGCGCAGGTCTTCATCCCGCTGACGGTAGGCGGCGGTGTACGCTCGGTCGCCGACGTGCGCCGCCTGCTCAATGCCGGCGCCGACAAGGTGAGCATGAATACCGCCGCTGTCGAGAATCCGGACCTCGTCGCCGAAGCCTCGGCGAAGGTCGGCAACCAGTGCATTGTCGTCGCCATCGACGCGAAGCAGATAGCGCCGGGCGCGTGGCAGGTATTCACGCACGGCGGACGCCGGAATACCGGTATCGACGCGATCGCCTGGGCTCGCCGCGTTCAACAACTCGGCGCCGGCGAGATTCTGCTTACCAGCATGGACCGCGACGGCACCCGCAATGGCTTCGATCTGCCATTGACCCGCGCCGTAGCCGAGGCGGTCGATATTCCCGTGATTGCCAGCGGCGGCGTCGGCAATCTGCAGCACCTTGCAGAGGGCGTCTGTGAAGGGCATGCCGATGCCGTCCTGGCGGCGAGCATCTTCCACTTTTCCGAGTACACGGTTCGCCAGGCCAAGGAATACCTGCGAGAACGCGGCATCGAGGTCCGCCTGTGAGCGATCTCGACCCGCGCCAGCCCTGGCTCGACGCCCTGAAGTGGGACGCGCAGGGTATGATTCCAGCCATTGCGCAAGACGCCGCCAGCGGTCGGGTGCTGATGTTTGCGTTCATGAACCGGCAATCACTGCAGGCGACGGTAGACGGCGGGATCGCAGTATACTGGTCCAGGTCCCGCCAGCGGCTTTGGCGCAAGGGCGAAGAGTCAGGCCGTCTGCAGCGGGTGCGAGCGATTCGTGCCGACTGTGACGGCGATGTGCTTCTCCTCTCGATCGACCAGGTGGGCGGCATAGCCTGCCACACCGGCCGCGAGAGTTGTTTCTTTTATCAACTGGCTGGGGACTCCTGGGTCGCGGCCGACCCGGTGCTCAAGGAACCCAAGGAAATCTACGGCAAATGAACATGGACATGCTGCACCGGATCTCGGAAACACTGCTCGCACGCCGCAAGGCGGACCCGGAGACTTCCTACACCGCACAGCTGCTGGCCAAGGGCCCGGACGCGATCCTGAAAAAGATCGGCGAGGAGACCGCCGAACTGATCATGGCCGGCAAGGAAGGCAACCGCCTGCATGTGGTCTGGGAATCGGCCGACGTCCTTTATCACACGATGGTCCTGCTCGCCTTCTATGGCCTGTCGATCGAGGACGTTCTGCAGGAAATGCGGCGGCGCGAGGGGATCTCGGGCATCGACGAAAAGAAATCGCGGAAACCCTGAGCATGGACGACTGTCTGTTCTGCAAGATTGCCCGCGGTGAGATCCCGGCGCGAAAGGTATACGAAGACAACGACGTCCTGGCGTTCCACGACATCAATCCGGCGCGTCCGGTCCATCTGCTGGTAATTCCCAAGCGCCACATCACGTCGCTGGCAACGGTCAGCGAGTCCGACGCACCGGTTCTCGGCAAGATGCTCGTGATTGCTGACCGCCTGGCACGTGAGCAAGGCAGCCCGGACGGCTTCCGGGTGATCATCAACACCGGACGGATCGGCCATCAGGAAGTTCAGCACCTGCATGTACACATCGTCGGTGGCCCGGACCCGGTCGGGCCGATGCTCAAGCGGATCTGAACGAACCGCCGACCACGGGCTGCGTGGGCGCTACCCGCCTTGCAGTCGCGCCACCTGCACACCGCCGAGTTTCACCTTTGAGGAGGCCTGACATGGGTTCTTTGAGTATCTGGCACTGGTTGATCGTACTGATCATCATCCTGCTGATTTTCGGCACCAAGAAGCTGCGCAATCTCGGCTCCGACCTCGGTGGCGCGGTGAAGGGCTTCAAGGATGGCATGCGGGACGCGACCGCCGAGGACAAGCCGGCCGAGGGCGGCACGCCGCCGGCGCCGCCCGCGCAGGTCAACGCCGGACAAACGATCGAAGGCGAGGTCAGGGAGAAAACCAGGAGCTAGGCGCGGCGCCCGTGAAGTGGCGACATCAGCCGCTGGTTTCCGATAGCGTTTTCCGACAGCAGCCAACTCCCGGCCTGCCCTTCCCCCCGTCACTTATTCAAGCGGCCGCCAATGTTTGATATCGGGTTCTCCGAGATGATCGTCATAGCCATCGTGGCGTTGGTGGTGATCGGTCCGGAACGACTTCCCCGCGTGGCGCGCACCGCCGGACTCCTGCTCGGTCGCCTGCAGCGCTACGTCAGCGACGTCAAGTCGGACATCAACCGCGAAATCCAGCTCGACGAGCTGAAGAAACTCCAATCGGAGATTCGTGATTCGGCGCGTAGCGTCGAGCAAAGCCTGACGAGCGGAGTCCAGGAAGTCCGCCAGACGGCGCAGTCTGTCACCGAGAGCCTGACCCCGACCCCGGCTGCGGTGCCTGCGCAGCCGGCTTCGCCCGGCGACGCGCAAGCACCAGCGGCCGCCCCTCCGGTGGTGGTCCCAGCGGAACAGCCCAAGAGCACGCCCTGAGCGGGTCCATGAACCAGCCGGAAGACTCATTCCTTTCCCACCTCGTCGAGTTGCGTGACCGGCTGATCCGGGCGCTCGTCGCGATCGGGGTGGTCTTCGTCTGCCTGTTCCCCTGGGCAAAGGAACTCTACGCACTGCTGGCGCAGCCTCTGCTGGCGACGCTGCCGCAAGGCGGGCAGATGATCGCCACGGATGTCGTCGGCGTCTTTCTGGTGCCGATGAAGGTGGCGCTGATGGTGGCCTTCCTGATCGCTCTTCCCTATGTCCTTTACCAGGTGTGGGCTTTCGTCGCCCCCGGCCTCTACACGCATGAGAAGCGCCTGGCGTTGCCGATGGTCGCCGCGAGTGTTCTGCTCTTCTTCATCGGCATGTCCTTCGCCTATTTCCTGGTTTTTCCGACGGTCTTCGGCTTCATGGCCAACGTGGCCCCCGAGGGAGTCGCCTGGATGACCGATATCGAGAAATATCTCTCTTTCGTGATGACCACCTTCATCGCCTTCGGCGTGACCTTCGAGGTACCGGTAGTGGTGGTCGTCCTCGTCCAGGTCGGCATCGTCAATCTCGCCAAGCTCAGGGAATGGCGACCCTACGTCATTGTCGGGGCCTTCGTCGTGGCCGCCATCTTCACGCCCCCTGACGTGATTTCGCAACTGATGATGGCGATTCCGCTGTGTCTGCTCTTCGAGCTTGGGCTGTTCCTGGCGCGCTTCGTGCGTACGCGCGCTGCGGCACCCGCGGCCGCGCCAGGAGACTCGCTCGCGTCGGAGGACACCGCGACCACGGCGCCCGACTGGACGCCGATGTCTGCCGAGGAAATGGACAAGGCGATCGCGGATCTCGGCCACCAGAAGCCAAGCGATCAGAAACCGGACAGCTGATTGCAGATCCGGCCGCCAAGCGCGGCCGTGCCGCCACGACGCCACCCGGGTAAGGGCGCTACGCCGACCCGACGACGGTCGCCTCATGCCTGACCGGACGCCCCTCTTCGAACAGCCAAAGGCTGCCGCTGTCCATTGTCGTCCAGCACTCGTTGTCGGTCAGCGGTACGGTGGCGATCACGGCGACGCGATCCTCGACAGTCGTCACGGCGCTGAAGTCGATGCTCAGATCCTGATCACGCAGGTGAGCCACCGCAAACGGCGCCTGGCGAACGATGTAGGTGAGTTGGGTGGAGCAGTGGGCGAAGAGACAGTCGCCATTCGACAGGAGGTAGTTGCAGGCGCCGCGCGCGCCGAGATCGAGGGTCAGTCGATGCAGGGTCTCGAACAGCATGCGCTGACTGGGTGCCCGGCTGCCGAAGCTCTGCCGCAGGTTTTGCAGCAACCAGCAAAACGCGCGTTCGCTGTCGGTTTGACCGACGGGGGTGAAACTGCCGTCGAGTTCGGGCGAGAAGTCGGGCAAATTGCCGTTGTGGGCAAAGATCCAGTAGCGGCCCCACAGTTCGCGCATGAACGGATGCGTGTTCTCGAGCGCGACAGCGCCCTGGGTGGCCTTGCGAATATGGGCAACGACGTTCTTCGAATGGATCGGGTAGCTGCGCACCAACTCGGCGACCGGCGAAACACACGACGGCTGCGGGTCGAGGAAGACCCGCGTGCCGCGACCTTCGAAGAAGGCGATTCCCCAGCCGTCGGCATGCACGTCAGTCGCCCCTCCACGCGCCTGAAAACCAGCGAAGGAAAAGCAGATGTCGGTCGGCACATTGCAGTTCATGCCGAGCAGCTGGCACATACGTGGTCTGCCCCTGCCTACTCGCGCTCGCGCTCGCGGCGCTGCGGCGCGCGCTTGCCGATCCTGACCATGGTGTCGAGGACATTGTTCTGGCGGCGCAACTTGAACGTCACCGTGTCGCCAGGCTTCTGGCTGGCGATCAGGTCGAGCATGCCCTGCGGATCCTTGACCGGCCGGCCGTCGACAGCCAGCAGAATGTCGCCCGGCTTGATTCCACCCGCGTCGGCCGGGCTACCGCGCAGGACACCGGCGATCAGTGCCCCATTGGTATCCGGCAGGCCGAAGGATTCGGCCAGGTCGACCGAGATCTCCTGTGCTTCGACACCGATCCAGCCGCGCGTCACGCTACCCGTTTGGATGATCTGCTCCATGACGTTCCTGGCGATCGAGATCGGGATCGCAAAACCGATCCCCAGCGAGCCTCCCGAGCGCGAGTAAATCGCCGTGTTGATGCCGATCAGGTTACCCTGGCTGTCGACCAGTGCACCGCCCGAGTTCCCCGGGTTGATCGCCGCATCCGTCTGGATGAAGTTCTCGAAGGCATTGATTCCCAGATGCGAGCGACCGAGGGCGGAGATGATCCCCATCGTCACGGTCTGGCCGACACCGAAAGGATTGCCGATGGCCAGCGCGACGTCGCCGACAACGACGCTTTCCATCTTGCCCAGCGTAATCGCCGGCAGGATCAGTTCCTTGCCGTTCTGCTCGGTAATCTGCAGCACCGCGAGGTCCGACTCGGGGTCACTGCCCACTAGGCGGGCGTTCAGATTGCGACCGTCGCTGAGAGCGATCTCGATCTGATCAGCAGCTTCGACGACGTGAAAGTTCGTGAGAATATAGCCACTCGGGCTGACAATCACACCCGAACCAAGCCCGGAGGTTCGCGGGTTGTCGCCTTCCGCCCCGTCACCGAAAAAGTGACGAAAGACCGGGTCGTCAAGCAGGGGATGACGGCGCGTCTTGATCTTCTGCGAGGTGAAGATGTGCACTACCGAAGGCAGCGCCTTTTTCGCTGCCTCGCGAAACGAAGTGGCCACGGCGGACGCCGGCGTCGGTATCGCCGACTCCTGCAGAGCCACGACGCTGGCGCCGACGAGCGGCCGCTTGCCCAGCCACTCCGGCTTGAGCGTGCTCACCACGAAGAGAACGGCGAGACCAACCGTTACCGTTTGTGCAAAAATCAGCCAGAGCCTGCGCATGGACAAAACCGGAGCCAGTGAATGAAACGCGACGAATTGACACGCTACCTGGACAATCTGCTGGAGGCAGGGCGCTTCCGGGATTATTGCCCAAACGGCCTGCAAGTGGAAGGACGCTCTGAGGTCAGGCGCCTGGTCGCCGGCGTATCGGCCAGTCAGGCGCTGCTGGACGCGGCGGTCGAACGTGGCGCGGACGCCGTCCTCGTCCATCATGGCTGGTTCTGGCGCGGCGAGGATGGCCGCGTCACCGGCATTCGCAAGACGCGTCTGCAAACGCTGCTCAGGCACGACATCAACCTCATTGCTTACCATCTGCCGCTCGATAGCCACCCCGAACTGGGTAACAACGCGCAGCTCGCCCGGCGCTTTGGCTGGCTCGCCGAGGCTCGCTTCGGCGAGCAGGACCTTGGCTGGCTGGGCCGGATTGCCAAGCCGATGACGCTGTCCGAGGTTGCGCAACGCGTCAGCCACGAACTCCAGCGCGTACCCCTGCGCATCGGCGACGGAGAACGCCTGGTGAGCCGTGTCGGCTGGTGCTCGGGCGCCGCCCAGGGCCTTTTCGAGCAGGCCATCGGGCTGGGCGTCGACCTCTACCTGAGCGGCGAGATCTCGGAGCAGACGGTGCATCTGGCGCGCGAGTCCGGCGTCGCCTACCTCGCCGCCGGTCACCACGCCAGCGAGCGCCACGGCGTCCAGTCGCTCGCCGAACACCTGGCCGGGCGTTTCGGCCTGGACTGTCAATTCGTCGACATCGACAACCCGATCTGAACCACCACAAGGAGCCACAATGAGCTATGTCTTTCCACCACCCCCGCGCGTCAGCGTCCCGGTCTTCGGCACCGACGACCTGTTCCCGGTGCGCCGCGTCTACTGCGTTGGCCGTAATTACGCCGACCACGCCGCGGAGATGGGCGCCGACACGCGCGAACCGCCTTTCTTCTTCAGCAAGCCGGCCGATGCGCTGGTCCCCGGTGGCGGTGACGTGTGCTATCCGCCAGCCACCGGCAACCTCCAGCACGAGGTCGAGCTGGTGGTCGCGCTTGCCGGCGGCGGCGCCAATATCCTTCCGGCACAAGCCCTCGACTGGGTCTATGGCTACGCCGTCGGCCTCGATCTGACCCGACGCGATCTGCAACAGCGCGCCAAGGACAAGGGGCACCCCTGGGACATGGCCAAGGGCTTCGATCAGAGCGCGCCGATTGGGGACATTCACCCAGTCGCGGCGGTTGGCCATCCGACGCGCGGCGCGATCTGGCTCAAGGTCAACGGCGATTTGCGCCAGAGCGGCGATCTCGAACAGATGTCCTGGAAGGTCGCCGAAGTGATTGCCAATCTATCGACCTATGTTGCCCTCGCCGCCGGCGACCTGATATTCACCGGTACTCCGGCCGGTGTGTCGGCGGTGGTACGCGGCGAGGTACTGACAGCGGGGGTGGCGGGAGTCGGCGAACTGGCTGTCAGGCTGGTCTGAGAGCAGCCGGTCTGAGCCTCGGGTCGCCGTCCGGCGGCCCGGCAGACCGGCCTTCGGCCGCCGCTACCCACAGTTTGTCCCCTGAGCGAGAATTGCTGTGCCACCCACCCCGAGAAAGTGAGCTCTCCATGAACCCTGCCCGCAACTCCTCCCGATCCCGCCACCAGGTTTATGGTTGCAGCGCCCGACTGGCGTCGGCCCTCACCCTGGCTTGCCTGCTGCCGACTGCTCTCGCCGAAGGCATCGAAGCTCCCACCAAGGGCCAGACGGTCTATGTGCCGATCTACTCCGCCATTCGCCACGGCAACGTCGGATCCTCGGGCACCCCTGACAGCACCCTGATGTCGGTGCTGGTCAGTGTCCGCAACACCGACCCCAGCAACCCGATCCGCATCGTCGCCGCACCCTATTACAATACCGAAGGCGCACTGATTCGTAACTCGGTTCCGACGCCGAAGGTCGTACCCCCCTTCGGAACCTTCGAGTTGTTCGTCGAACTACGCGAGAACGCCGGTGGTTCCGGTGCCAACTATGCGATCAAGTGGGACGCTGCCGCGCCCGTCTCCCCGCCGACGATCGAGGCCCTCCATTCGCGATTCCAGGCCGGCTATTCGGTGGCCTTCATTTCGCGCGGCAGAGCGATTTCGGAGCCATGAGCCCCGCCGGCAGACACAGCTGGCGTGGCGGGGAACCGAGCTCGGCGCTGGGCGGACCGGCGCACGGAGGCCACCGGCTGTACTGTCGCGCGCCGGCACTATCCGTGAGCAGGCCGCAAGACACGTCCGTGCTCCCCCCGCCTGCCACCGACACCCCGCGATGCCCGATACCCACCGGCTGATCAAACTGACGACGACGCCCGAGGACCACCGCATCGCCCAACTGGCCGCGGCGGCGATCGGTCTGTCACTGATCGACGCGGCCATTCCGCTTCCCTTGCCCGGCGTCAAGCCGGGCCTGGCCAACATCGTGACCTTGATTGTCCTGGCGCGTTACGGCTGGGTTGCAGCCGCATGGGTGAGCGGCCTGCGCGTCTTCGCCGGCAGCCTGCTACTAGGCTACTTTCTGTCGCCCGGCTTCTTCATGAGTCTCACCGGCGCGCTGTTCAGCCTGCTCGCCCTGGCCTTGGCGCGGCGACTGCCGGGCCGCTGGTTCGGGCCGGTCAGCTGGAGCATCCTGGCTGCCTTCGCCCACATCGGCGGACAGTTGCTTCTGGCGCGGCTATGGCTGATTCCGCATGATGGCCTGTTCTTCCTGGTGCCTTTTTTCGCGGTGGCCGCGCTTGTTTTCGGTATCATCAACGGCCTGCTTGCCGCGCGACTGCTGGCCGAATTGCCGCCCACCGCGACCGAGACCGAAAACGCTGAGGTCGAAAATGCCTGAAACCGTCTGCCTGGCCTTCACCGGTGCTTCCGGCATGCCCTACGGCGTTCGCCTGCTCGAATGCCTGCTCACCGCCGGCTGCCGCGTGCAACTCCTCTACTCACAGGTGGCACAGATCGTCGCCAGGCAGGAGATGGGACTCGAGTTGCCGGCGCGCGCCAGCGAGGCCCGCGCCAGCCTTCGCGAGCGCTACCACGCCTTGCCCGGCAGGCTCGACGTTTATGGCCGTGACGAATGGTTCTCGCCAGTTGCCAGCGGTTCCAACCCACCTGACGCGATGGTCGTCTGCCCGTGCTCGATGGGCACGCTGGCGGCCATTGCGCAAGGATTGGCGAGCAAGCTGATCGAGCGCGCTGCCGACGTGGTCCTCAAGGAAGGCCGACAACTGATCCTGGTGCCACGCGAAACACCGTTGTCCGCGATTCACCTCGAAAACATGTTGCGTCTGGTGCGTGCGGGAGCCGTCATCCTGCCACCCAACCCGGGCTTCTATCACCATCCGCAACACGTCGCGGACCTCGTGGATTTCGTCGTCGCACGCATCCTTGACCAACTGCAGGTCCGGCATTCGCTGATGCCGCGCTGGGGAGACGCTGAAGCCGCCTCTCCCGTCGATGCACGGTGATGAGCCGAGGGCGCTCGTCGCTGACGCTGATCGCCACTTTCTGTAGTGCCGAAGCCGTGTCGATGGCCGGCTTTGCGCTGGTGCCGTCGCTGCTGCCTCGCCTGTCGCAACAGTGGTCGCTGTCGGCGACAGAAGCCGGCTGGCTCGCGGGTATCTACTTCCTCGGCTACATCGTCGCCGTACCGGTGCTGGTCAGCCTGACCGATCGTATCGACGCGCGGCGCATCTACCTCGCCTGCGCTGCCCTCAGCGGTGTCGCCATGGCCGGCTTCGGCGGCTTCGCAGACGACCTGTGGTCCGCGATCTGCTGGTGGTGGCTGGCTGGACTCGGCCTCGCCGGAACCTACATGCCGGGACTGAAGGCGTTGACCGATCGCCTGCCGGTTGCCGCGCAATCGCGTGGCACGGCGTTCTACACGGCCACTTTCGGGGTCGGCGCCGGCCTGTCGTATCTCTGGATCGAAGTGGTGCAGGCGGCCTTGCCCTGGCCATCGCTGTTCGCCGTCGCCGCGGCGTGCGCAGCCCTGGCGCTGTTGCTCGTCTGGCGCGGTGTCGCGCCCGCCCCTGTCCTGGCCACCGTGCGGGCGACGGGCGGCCATTGGGCCACGGTCCTGCGCGACCGCCGCCTCCTTGCCTTCTGCGGTGGCTACTTCGGCCACAACTGGGAACTATTCGGTTTCCGGGGCTGGCTGGTCGCTTACCTGACCTGGTTGAACGCCAGCATGCCTCACCCGTGGACGAGCCTACCGGGATTGATCGCCGCGCTGGCGACCTTTCTCGCGGTGCCCGCCAGCATCCTCGGCAATGAAGGAGCGCACCGCTGGGGGCGTAGTCGCTGGCTGAAGAGTGTCATGCCTCTGTCGTGCGCTCTGGCGCTCGCCGTCGGCCTTGCGGGTGAACTGTCGCGCCACCTGCTGGTGCCCTTGATCCTGATCTACGCGGCGAGCACGAACCTCGATTCAGCCGCGCTGACGGCTGGCCTGCTCACCGAAACGGCTGCGGGGATCCGCGGCACGGCACTCGCGCTGTACTCGTTGATCGGCTTTGCCGGTGCCTTCGTCGGACCCGTGGCCTTCGGTGTGGCACTCGACGCCTTCGGCCGCAACAGCCAGGCCGGCTGGCTGGCGGCCTTCGCGACACTGGCCTGCGGAGTCGGCTGCGGACGCTGGGCGATTGGCCGGCTGGAGACGTCCCCGAGCGGCACGCAACCGCCCTGAGCGGCGAGTCGTCGCCCGCGGTCTGACGGTTCTCCAGCGTGCGGCGTCCTTGCCTTCGCCGACGAAGTCTTGCAGTATTTGTACGATGATCCCACCCAAGTCACTCACCGGCAACCTGAGGCAACGCAGAAGGCTGTTGATCGGCCTCGGCGTTCTGCTGCTCCTGGTGCTGCAGCTGTTGACGTGGCAGGTCTGGCTGAGCTATCAGGAACAAATCCGCGAAGCCGAGACGACGACTCGCAACTATGCAACCATCTTTGCAACCCGCCTTGACGCGACGCTGCGACGCACCGATGCCGTCCTCCAGGAACTCGCACGCGGCATCCCGGTTGGCCGGCTGACTCGCCAGGCATCGGAACGTCAATCGGGCGAATTGACGAGCGAACTCGACTCCCACCTGCTCAATTTCGGCGAAGTGATCGGTCTGCGGGTTTTCGACGCTCATGGTGATCTGCTGTACAGCACGGACTGGGCCAACACGCCACACATCAACGTCGTCGACCGCGACTACTTTCGCCTTCTGCGCGACGACCCACACGCCGGACTGGTCTTCTCGGAGGTGCTCGTTTCGCGTGCCACGAACCGGCCCAGCCTGATCGTGGCACGCGCCCTGCGCACCGCCGAGGGGGACTTTCTCGGCGCTGTCACGGCGGTGCTTGACCTCCAACAGTACCAGGCGCTCTTTCGCGCCGTCGATCTTGGCAGCACGGGCTCGATCGTTCTGCGCCGCAGCGACGACCATAGATTGGTGGTGCGCTGGCCACACCTGGCCGACGCGGTGAACAAGCCCCTTAATCCCGAGCATCCCGCTCGCCAGCGGATGAACTCCGGAGAGCGGACGGCGACGCTGCAGTTCGCCGCGCAGTCGGACGGGGTATACCGCATCTACAGCTTCCAACGCATCGAGCACTATCCCTTCTATTTCATCATCGGCATCAGCCACGACGACGCCCTTGCCGGCTGGCGCACGCGCGCGCTGGTGGTCGGTTTCAGCGGCTGCCTGCTGCTCGCACTGTTGGCCGGACTCCTGCTGCAGATCTGGCGCAGCGAGCAGCGTGAAGCGAAGGTCGTGGCCGACCTCGTGGAACGTGACAGACAGTTGCGTGCCAACAGCGAACGACTCGAGATCTTTCAGCGCCTGGCAGAGAACGCCGGGCAGGGTATCGGCATGGCGCAGCTCGATGGAAGCCTACTGTATGCGAATCCTGCGCTGCGGCGAATGATCGACATGCCGCAGGGCGCCGCCTGCAGCGACTACTCATTCAAGCAGTTCTACAGCCGGGAGGAGGCCAACCGACTGCAGCACGCGGTGCTGCCGATGCTTCTCCCGGCCGGCCAATGGACCGGCGAGATCGAGCTGCGTTCGCTTTCCGGCCGGACCACCCCGGCCATCCACACGCTGTTCGTCGTCCACAACACGGCTGACGAACCGCCGGTCATCGCCACTGTGCTTGCCGACATCAGTGAGCGAAAGGAGATGGAGGAGCGCAACCGCCAACTGCTTGCCGAAATGGAAACCTTGCTCGGCAATGCTCTGGTCGGCATCGTACACCTCCGACAACGCTGCGTCGTTTCGTGCAACCGACGTCTTGAGGAGATCTTCGGCTATGCGCCGGGCGAACTGATCGGCAAGTCGTCGCAAGTCTTCTACCCGTCCATCGAGGTCTTCGAAAAAATCGGCGCGCGCGCCTACGCGGTCGTTGCCGAGAATCGGAACTTCAGTGGCGAACTGACGCTCCGCCGCAAGGACGGCAGCCTGTTCTGGGGAGCGTTGACCGGGCGGGCGATCGACCCCAGCCAGCCACATGCGGGCAGCATCTGGGTTTTCGCCGATATCTCGGAGCGGCGCGAGGCCGAAGAGGAATCCCGCAACCTGCTGCAAGCCGTCGAACAAAGTCCGGTGGCCATCGTCATCACCAACCGCAATGCCGAGATCGAGTACGTCAACCCGAGCTTCACACGCGTAACCGGCTATTCGCGACTCGAAGCCATCGGCCAGAACCCGCGGATTCTGCAGTCCGGCGAAGCGCCATCCGACACCTATCGAAGCCTCTGGCAAACCCTGCTCGAAGGCAAGGTGTGGACGGGGCTCTTCCACAACCGGCGCAAGAACGGCGAGTTGTTCTGGGAAAAGGCGTCGATCGCGCCGATTATTGGCGACCACGGAGAAGTGACACATTATCTGGCCGTCAAGGAGGACGTCACCGAGCGCCTGCGTGCCGACAAGCTTCTCCAGGAAAGTGAAGAAGCGTTTCGCCGCCTCTTCGAGGATGCCAAGGATCCGCTGCTCCTGCTCAAGGACGGCAGTTTCATCGACTGCAACAGAGCCACTCTCGAACTGCTGGGCTACGGATCCAAGGCACAGTTGCTCGGGCGCGACGCGGCCGACATCTCGCCAGCCAGGCAACCCGACGGTCAGGCCTCCGGAGAAAAGGCGGCCGCATTGATCGCCGCCGCACTGCGCATCGGCTATCACCGCTTCGAGTGGACGCACCAGCGCGCCGACGGCTCCCCTGTCCCCGTTGAAGTGACGCTGACGCCGATCACCCTGCGCGGCGAGGTCATCCTGCACACCCTCTGGCGCGACATCAGCGAGCGCCGGGTCACCGAGACCCGTTTGCGTCTGTTGGCGGCAGCCTTCGAGCACAGCGCCGAGGCCATCATGGTCAGCGACCGCGACAACCGCATCCTTGAGGTCAACGATGCCTTCTGCCGCCTCACTGGCTATGCCGCCGACGAGGTGCGCGGGAGCGATCCTCGTCTGCTCTCGTCGGGCCGGACGAGCGCGGAAGAATACCGGACCATGTGGCAGGCGATAAACAGCACCGGCCATTGGCAGGGCGAAGTCTGGGATCGCCGCAAGGACGGCAGCTATTATCCGAAATGGCTATCGATCTCGACGATTCGCGGTGCCGAGGGGAACACTGAATACTACATCGGCAGTTTCGTCGACATCTCCGAGCGCAAGGCGGCCGAGGAGAAGATCAGCCACCTGGCGCATTTCGACACGCTGACGGATCTCCCCAACCGCTCGAACCTGCAGGGACGCCTCGATCAGGCGTTGGCCTCGGCGCGACGCGAGGGCCACGGTCGTTCGGTGGCCGTGATGTTCCTCGATCTCGATCGGTTCAAGAACATCAACGACACCCTCGGTCACCACGTCGGCGACGCACTCTTGCTGGAGGTTGCGGCGCGGCTGCGCAGCAGCGTGCGCGACAGCGACGTCGTCGCCCGTCTCGGCGGTGACGAATTCGTCGTCGTGCTCACCGGGGCCGACGCGTTGGCGGCCGAGCGCGTGGCAGGCAAGATTCTCAAGGCGCTGTCGCGGGCCTACCAGATCGAAGGACATGCTCTGCACTCGACCTCGAGCATCGGCATCGCCGTCTTCCCCGCCGACGGCGAGAGCGTGGAAGTCCTTATGCAGAATGCCGACGCCGCGATGTATCACGCGAAGTCGGCCGGACGCAACAACGTTCAGTTCTTCACCGCGAGCATGAACGAGGCGGCCAGTGACCGGCGCCAGCTCGAAGAGGACCTGCATCTGGCCCTGCAGCAGAAGCAGTTCGTCCTGCATTACCAGCCGCAGGTGGACGCGCAGCGCCGCGTTTTCGCCGTCGAGGCCCTGCTGCGCTGGCAGCACCCCCACCATGGCCTCGTTCCGCCCGCCAGGTTCGTCCCGCTGGCCGAGGATACCGGCCTGATCGTGCCGATTGGACAATGGGTGCTGGAGACCGCATGCGCGCAGATCAAGGCCTGGTCGGTCGACGCACGGACCCGCAAACTGCAGGTCGCCGTGAACGTCAGTGCACGCCAGTTTCGGCAGCCGGACTTCGTCGAACTACTTCGACAAGCAATCGACAACAGCGGCGCCAACCCGGCGCGCTTGAAGCTGGAACTGACCGAGAGCTTGGTGCTGGACAATGTCGCCGACACGATCGACAAGATGAACGCCATCAAGCTGCTCGGTGTCACCTTCTCGATGGACGACTTCGGCACCGGCTACTCGTCGCTGTCCTACCTGACCCGCCTACCCCTCGACCAACTCAAGATCGACCGTGCTTTTGTCTGCCGACTCCCCGAGAACCGGAGTGACGCGGTCATCGCGCAAACCATCGTCACCATGGGGCGCAGTCTCGGACTAAAGGTGGTTGCGGAAGGCGTCGAGACCGAAGCACAGCGCCAGTTCCTCGACAGCCATGGCTGTGACGGGTATCAGGGCTTCCTGTTCAGTCGCCCGCTGGCTGTTGACGCGTTTGAAGACTTCCTGCAGGGCTTCGTGGCGTGACCATGGGGGCACCCGCCGAGCGGCGGCGGCGTCACGCCCCGCGCGGCAGCGCCAGCAGCAACTTCCTGATCGGCGCCGGCAGGGCGGCGCGGGCGACGTCCGCGAGGGGTAGCCATTCCCGAAAGGCTTGCGCCGCAACCGGCCTGCGCTCGTCGACCTCGCAACACAGCACGGTGAGGGTGAGTCGAAAATGGCTGAAGCTGTGGCTGACCGGCGCCAGCGTTCGCATGCTCCGCAAACGGCAGCCGTGCCGTAGCGCAAAGACCTCAGCCGCGTCAGCGCCCCCCTCGGGCAAGGTCAGCAGACCACCCCAGATACCGACCGGCGGACGCCGTTCGAGCAGCACACACCGGCCGTCGGTGAGCAACAAGACGCTGCTCGCCCGTTCCGGGAGCGTCCTTGCCGGCAGACGCCTCGGCAGTTCGGCCTGCCGGCCATCACGCCAGGCGGCGCAGATCTCCCGCAAGGGACAAGCGTCGCAGGCCGGCTTGCGACGCTTGCAGACCGTCGCGCCGAGATCCATCATCCCCTGCGTGTAGCTCTCGATACGGCTGTCCGGCAGTAGCGACTCGGCCAGTGCCCATAGCGCGCGCTCGCCTGCCGCCGTCGAACCCGCGTCCTCGACAGCGAAACAGCGCGCCAGGACACGCTTGACGTTGCCATCGAGGATGGCGGCCCGGCGAGCGAAGGCAAAGACGCTGATCGCAGCCGCGGTCGAGCGTCCTATCCCTGGCAACCCGGCGTTTTCGATCGGATCGGCCGAAAACGTGCCCGCCCGTTCGGCCACAACGGTTTGCGCACAGCGATGCAGGTTGCGCGCCCGCGCGTAGTAACCGAGCCCGGACCACAGTTCGAGGACACTATCGAGCGGCGCCGCGGCAAGGGCTTCCAGCGTCGGGAAGCGGAGAAGAAAGCGGGCATAGTAGGGAAGCACGGTCTGCACCTGCGTCTGCTGCAGCATGATCTCGGACAACCAGATACGATACGCATCGCGCGTCTGCTGCCAGGGCAGATCGTGGCGACCATTGGCTTCCTGCCAGGCGATGACCCGACCGGCAAAGCTCGGGCAATCTGGGAAGCCGGCAGCAGCCGTCACAGGCAGCGTCCCCCGTCCGATCTGCCTGAGCTGCGCCCGTTCAGCGGCAGCACCCCGACACGACTCGCCAGCCGTAGCGCAGTACACCCGGCTGCGCAGGCGTCACGGTCTGATGCTGTCGGTCAGCGAGAGCCATGGCAACAGCCACCCGGGCAAGAGGATCACCATGACAGTCTACTCGAATCGCCTCGACACAAAAACGCTGTGCGGCGATAATCGGAGCCGCGGTCGGTCGGGTATGGGCCCATGGAAATCGAGGCCTGCGCTAAGCAGGCACGCACGAACATCGAAGCTTGGATTGTTGTCCACGGGTGCAAGGATCGGGTCCGTGACGCCAACGCTGGCCGCTTGTTCATGTCGACTGCGAGTTTTCACTTACTTCAACAACGCCTTCGGATCGACTGATGCGCCTCCCTGTTGCCTTCCTGGAATGTCCGGACACTGCGGCGGCGATCGCCGAGTTGCCATCCACGGCCTATGCTGACGACCTCACGCTGACGGCAAGGGATCTGGTCTGCCGCGATTTCCGGGACGCCTTGGGCAGCTTTCCTACCGGAGTTACCGTGGTTACGGCACTGGCGCCCGACGCCAGCCCAATCGGCGTGACGATCAGTTCGTTCAACTCGGTCTCGCTGGATCCGCCCCTGATCCTCTGGAGCCTGTCATGCGCATCACCGAGCCTTGCGGCCTTCGCACAGGCCGGGCACTACGCAATCAACGTCCTGGCGGCCGATCAGCAGTGGATCTCGGAGTGCTTCGCGGCACGCGAGAATGATCGCTTCAACGGTGTGAAGGTCAGCAAGGGGCTTGGCGGAGTCCCACTGATCGAAGGCTGTTCGGCGTGGTTCGAGTGCTCCAACGAGGCGCAGTACCCCGGTGGCGACCACCTCATCCTGGTCGGCCGCGTACACCGTTTTTCCCGCGGGGATGCCGACGAACCGCTGATCTTCCACGGCGGCCGCTATCGGAAGCTGCGTCACGATGCGCAAGGATAGCGCCGATGGCCACTATTACCGCCTCTGAGGCTGCTTGCCACAAGCTTGCGATACGGGGATCCGGGCGCTCGCACATGGCCTGAAATCCCGGAATCTCGGTCGCCGCCCGAAAGGCGGGCAAAAAAAACCCGCCGGAGGCGGGTCCCTGTTGCACACCCGAAAAAAATCAAGCGCGCGAGATGTTCGATGCTTGCTTGCCCTTGGGGCCCTGCGTCACGTCGAAGGAAACCTTCTCGCCCTCTTTGAGGGTCTTGAATCCGCCCATGGTGATCGCGGAGAAATGCGCGAAGAGATCTTCGCTGCCGTCATCGGGAGTAATGAAGCCGAAACCCTTGGCGTCATTGAACCACTTTACAGTACCAGTTGCCATATTGCCACTTCCTTGAAAAAAGACTGAATCCGGGCGACGCCCGACTTGCATGCTTCCAGATCAACGCCCGACACCCGAAACTACAGACAGACAAAAGCTCCGCGCGGTGGCCTGACCAAAAACATTCGGCCTTTTTACGCTAAGTCAGGTAGACGAGTCAAGTGTTTTCGAGCAGCGAGCGTTCGCCGCGCTGCCGCCCAGTCCAAAATCGGTCAAGGTCGGTATTGCGCATCCGGAAAGACTGGTTAGAATTGACCCATGGCGACAAAGCATCAGGATAGCTCCCTACTCGAAGCAAGACCTACGCAACTCAAACCGCCTCCGCTGTACAAGGTCCTGTTGCTGAACGACGATTTCACACCGATGGACTTCGTTATCGTGGTTCTGCAGAGGTTTTTTGGGATGGATCGAGAACACGCGACGCGAATCATGCTCAAAGTCCATACCGAAGGTCGTGGCGTCTGCGGAGTTTTCCCGCGCGACGTGGCGGCGACGAAAGTTGAACAGGTGACAACCTTCGCACGGAGCAACCAGCACCCGCTGGCGTGCGTAATGGAGGAAAACTGAATGATTGCGCAGGAACTGGAAGTCAGCTTGCACATGGCATTTGTCGAGGCGCGGCAGAAACGCCATGAGTTCATCACCGTCGAACATCTCCTGCTCGCCTTGCTCGACAACCCATCGGCCGCTGAAGCGTTGCGCGCGTGCGGCGCGAACCTCGAACAACTGCGCAAGGATCTGGTGCGCTTCATCGGCGAACACACGCCAACCGTCTCCGGCGAGGACGAAATCGACACCCAGCCAACGCTGGGCTTCCAGCGGGTGATCCAGCGTGCCATCCTGCACGTGCAGTCGTCCGGACGGAAGGAGGTCAACGGTGCCAACGTCCTGGTCGCCATATTCGGCGAGAAGGATTCGCACGCCGTTTACTACCTGCAGAAGCAGGGCGTCACGCGCCTCGATGTGGTCAATTTCATTTCGCACGGGATCAGCAAGGTGCCGCAGAGCGCGCCTCGCAGCGAGCAGGAGGGCGAGCCCGAAAGTGACCAGCAGAGCGCTGCCGGCCCACTCGAAAGCTACACGATCAACCTCAACGCGCTTGCCTTGCAGGGCAAGATCGACCCGCTGATCGGTCGTGACCGGGAGCTGGAACGTGTCATCCAGACACTCTGCCGGCGACGCAAGAACAATCCGCTCCTGGTTGGCGAAGCCGGCGTTGGCAAGACGGCGATTGCCGAAGGGCTGGCGCGGCGGATCGTCGAGTGCGACATCCCCGAGATTCTGGCCAAGGCCAATGTCTACTGTCTCGACATGGGCTCGCTGCTGGCCGGTACCAAGTATCGCGGCGACTTCGAACAGCGCCTGAAGGGCGTACTCAAGCAACTGAGCGAAAACCCGCAGGCAATCCTGTTCATCGACGAGATTCATACGCTGATTGGTGCCGGATCGGCATCCGGCGGCACGCTCGATGCGTCGAACCTGCTCAAACCGGCGCTTTCCACTGGCCAGTTGAAGTGCATCGGTGCGACCACCTACAACGAGTATCGCGGCATCTTCGAGAAGGACCACGCCTTGTCGCGGCGCTTCCAGAAGATCGACGTGAACGAGCCGTCGAGCGCCGAAGCGATCGAAATCCTCAAGGGTCTCAAGTCGCGCTTCGAATCCCATCACGGCATCAAGTACTCGGCCGCGGCGCTGACCACGGCAGTCGAACTGTCGGTGCGCTTCATCACTGACCGCCATCTGCCGGACAAGGCGATCGATGTCATCGACGAGGCAGGTGCTGCGCAACGGATCCTCCCCAAGTCGCGGCAGAAGAAACTGATCGGCAAGATCGACATCGAGGAAATCGTTGCCAAGATCGCGCGCATTCCCTCGACCCACGTCTCGACCGACGACCGCACCAACCTGCGCAATCTCGATCGCGACCTGAAGGCAGTGGTCTTTGGCCAGGATGTCGCCATCGACGCGCTCGCCAGGGCGATCAAGATGGCTCGCTCCGGGCTCGGCAATCCCACCAAACCGATCGGCAGCTTCCTGTTTTCAGGCCCTACCGGCGTCGGCAAGACCGAAGTTGCCAAGCAACTGGCGTACTGCCTCGGTAACGAACTGATCCGCTTCGACATGTCGGAATACATGGAGCGTCACGCCGTGTCGCGCCTGATCGGTGCGCCGCCGGGCTACGTGGGCTTCGACCAGGGAGGTCTGCTGACCGAGGCAGTCACCAAGAAACCGTACAGCGTCCTGTTGCTCGACGAGATTGAAAAAGCGCACCCCGACATCTACAACATCCTGCTGCAGGTCATGGATCACGGCACGCTGACCGACAACAACGGGCGCAAGGCGGACTTTCGCAACGTGGTCATCATCATGACCACCAACGCCGGGCAGGAGGCCATCCAGAAGACGACGATGGGCTTCACGCCATCGCGGCAGGCCGGCGACGAAATGGTAGAAATCAAGCGCATCTTCACTCCCGAGTTCCGTAACCGCCTCGACGCAACGATTTCCTTCAGGGCGCTTGACCACGACGTCATCCTGCGGGTGGTAGACAAGTTCCTCATGCAGCTCGAGGCGCAACTCCACGAGAAAAAGGTGGAAGCTGTGTTTACCACGGCGCTGAAGGAGCATCTCGCGGCCCGCGGCTTTGACCCGCTCCTCGGCGCTCGACCTATGGCTCGACTGATTCAGGACACGATTCGCTCGTCACTGGCCGACGAATTGCTGTTTGGTCGGCTGGCCAACGGTGGCCACGTCACCGTCGACCTCAACGACGACAAGACCGTCAGGCTGGTCTTCGAGGAAGAACCCGAAATCGTCGCCTGAGGCAGCGACCATCAGCCGCCCTGCGGAGGAATACAGGGGCGTTTCCTTTACCCCAAGACGTTGAATACACGAGACAAGCACCATGAGTTTCAAGACTCCCGACCTCCTCGACAACAACGAAGACAAGGTTCGCGATGGCAGCCTGCGCGTCGTCGCGCCCATGTTCCAGAGCTACGGCGGGCGACCCGAATTCAGCGGACAGATCGTCACACTGAAGCTGTTCGAAGACAACTCACTGGTGCGCGAACTGCTCGCCGGGAGTGGCGACGGCAAAGTGCTGCTGATCGATGGCGGCGGCTCGCTGCGCTGCGCGCTGGTCGGCGACCAGTTGGCCATTCTGGCCCACAGGAACCAGTGGGAGGGAATCGTCGTGTACGGCTGTATCCGCGACTCCGGGGACATCGGCCAGATCGACATCGGCGTCCGTGCGCTCGCCACGCACCCCCTGAAGAGTGTCAAGAAGGGGGTCGGCGAGCGCGATCTGGCCGTAAGCTTCGGCGGCGTGACGTTCAGACCGGGGGAGTGGATCTATGCTGACGGCGACGGCGTTATCGTCAGCGACCAGCCTCTGACCTGATTCCGCTGCCGGCCGGCGGTTGCCGGCGGGACCGACACGCTGTAGCGCTTGCGGCCTTGAAGTTGCCTTTATCGGAGAACGATTGTGAACGCTGCCATTGACCTGCTCAGAGCCATACGAACAGGCCGCCTTCAAGATGTCCGGGCGGTACTTGATGCCGGCACTTCAGTCGAGATCGACGACGGTCGCGGCGACCCTGGCCTGCCGCTTGGCGTCGCCTGCTTCATGGGCTACGCCGACATCGTCCGCGAATTGGTAAGTCGCGGCGCCAAGGTCAACCTGCCGGACAACTCGCAAGCGACGTCCCCATTGTCCATGGCTGTTCGCGGCAGCCGCAACGAAGTCGTCAAGGTTCTCATCGAGCTTGGTGCAGACATCCCGGCTGGCATGAAGACCGGGCTGACGGAGCAGGAGATCATGATCGCCCGCTGGAAAGGGCAGCGTTACGGCGCGAGCACGTCTGCGCATGCCGAGCGCAGCGCCGAGGCGCCGCTGTTCGAGGAAATCGAGATGACCCGCTGCTATGGAACCGACACTGCCGTCCTTGACGCGGACATGATTCGGGCAGCGCGCGAAATGGACAAGAAGTAACAGTAACGCAAGCGCCGCTCAGCCCGACATCGCCCTCGCCAGAGCACTGACCTGCTGCGTCCGATTGGTCCAACCGACGCCGAAGGCATCGAAGTTATCGAGCGACCGATAGTAGGCGAGCCTTTCGTCCGCCATCTCGGCAATCATCGCCAGCGGATCGGCGGCCATCACCGCCGCCAGCGTCTTGGGTCCGACCGAGCCATCGTCGGTCACCCCGGCTGCCCGCTGCAACAGCTTCACCGACCGGCGCGAGCCGGCATTGACGCCGAAGTCGAAAACCATCAGGTCGATCCCTGCGGGCAAATCCCCACAGCGCATCGGCAGCCAGTAGTTGGCGCGGTAGATTTCGGCCGCCTCCCGACGGGTGAGCGCCTTGAGATCGGCAAGCAACTTGTCCCTGTCGGCAGCGGTGAGTTCGTCGAGTTTCAGCCCCTGCCAGTCGGCGAGGGTACGCAGCGTGATGCCCAGATTGGTGGCGCCGCCGCGATCGCGCGGGTGGTCACTGAAGCCCCCTTCGCTATCGAGAACCACTGCCAAGCACTTGTCGAACTTCGCGTCGCCGGTCGGCGCCGCCGGCGCGGCCTGCTTTGCCGTCCCCGCCGCGGCAATCGCCTGCACGGCACGCTCGGTCCGATCCGCCGTCGACGCCGTCAGGTTGAGCGCAGCTTCCTGGAGTGAGCGATTGGTCGCATCCTTGTCGCGCGACCCCTGCGAAGACCCAAGCCAGAAATTCACGACCGTGGCAAAGGCCGCGGCCAGCGCACCAACGGTGATGTTGATGACGTTGGCGACCGTCGGATTGTCCCTGAGGTCCGTATGGATCAAGACGATCAGGAAGATGAAGAAGCCAGCGGTGACGATTGCCGAGACCAGCGGCGCGCCCCAGGCGATGGCGCTGCCGGACTTGACGAGGTCCACCATCGTACTGCGCGCGCCCTGCGTATTCTCCAGCGCCTTCTGGATCGCCGCGAGCTCGGCCTGCCGCTGCTGCTCGGCCGCCAGGTCCATCGCTTTCTGCGTCTCCAGCGCGATTTCGGCAAGACGCACGCGCAACTGCGCCGCCAGCGCCGGGTCGGCGGCCAGCTTGCGCTGCGCCTCGGCCGCATCGGGAGTTCCGGTGACTTCCTGCACGACGTTCGCCACCGTAGTGGCGACCGCGCCGGCCTTGTCGCCGGCAATCATCTTGATGAGTTCGGGAACGATGGAGAGAGCCAGTGGAATCAGCGGCAGCATGGACGTTCCTCCAGAAGAGAAAGCACAGGAAACTCAACAGCGCCGATTTCAGTATATGTCGCGCCATCAAGCACCGTCAATCGAAGGTCTACCGCTGCCGATCGGTCGCCGCACCCTTCACTTCAGGATGCCGAGAAGATTCGAGAAGCCGTCAGTCCACTCGCTGAACCCGGGGCGGGGTACGAGCCTCTCGGCACTTCTCATCTCCTCCGGCAGCCTCGCCAGGCCCTCGGGTGTCACGACCAGCACCCAGACCGAGTACAGGCAGAAGCGGTCGCCCGGATCCGGTCTGGCTTCGATGATCAGCGCGGTCCGACCGAGCCGATGGGCCGCCGCGGCGACCACCGGTCGAAGATCGAGATAGCGGTTGCTGATGTTGACAGCAAGCACACCGTCGCGTTTCAGGTGGCGGAAATAGCCCTCCATCGCTTCGATGGTCAACAGGTGGGTGGGGACGGAATCCCCGGAAAAGGCATCCATCACCAGCAGGTCGAAGTTCTGGGTTGGCTCGCGCTCGAGCATCAGACGGGCATCGCCGAGTACCGAAACGATCCGCGCGGCACTGTCGGCGAGGTAGGTGAACTCGCTGCGCGCCAGATCGAGCACCTGCTCGTTGATCTCGTAGATGCGCATTTCGTCCCCACTGCGGCCATAGCTGGCAAGCGTTCCGACTCCCAGGCCGAGGACGCCGATCTTCAGGGGCTGATCGCCGGCCAGGCCAAGAAATGTCTGGCCGATGCCCGACAGCTCACAGAAATACGCGGTCGGTCGCCGGCGCAACGCCGGCGAAAGGAACTGTTCACCGTGATAGATGACGCCGTGCACCATCTTGCGCTTGACGCCCAAGTCGCCGTCGCTGACGTCGATGACGCGCAACTGGCCGTAGAAGTTGCGCAAGACGCGTCGGTACTCCTTGACGTAATCGACCGAGATATCGCCGAGACGATAGCCGTAGACCAGCAGCGCCGCCAGAAGCAGCCACCGCCACCGCGACTGCAGGTCGCGCCAGAGAACGACGATCACCAGCGCCGCGCACAGAAACAGGCCGATCGGGAGTTCGAAATAGGCGTTGAAGATCGCCGGGGCGAGCAGGCCGACGAAGGTTCCACCCAAGGCTCCGCCTATCGAGAGCATCAGGTAGAACAAGGTCAGACGGCGTACGGCCGGTCTCCTGCGGACCAGTTCGCCGTGGCAGACCATGCAGAAGACGAACAGCGACAGCGCCAGCAGAGCGACCAGAATCGGCACCGGCAGGCTGCTGCCCGTGAGTACCCTATCGACGGCCAGGAAGGCAAGCGGCAGGGCCAGCAGGAACCCTGGCCGGTAGTAATAGCGTGGGGCGTCGAAACAGAGGATGAAACTCAGCAGATAGATGCTGAGCGGCAGCACCCACAGGAAAGGCACGGGGGCGATATCCTGCGTCAACTGGCGGGTCATGGCCAGCAAGAGGATCGAAGCGGTCATCGCCAGGCCAACCCAGAGCAGACACTCACCCCACGCCGGAGGTGGCGCCGGCTCGTCGCTGGTGGTTGTCGGCCGGATCTCCTCTCTGGCTGCCCGCTGCCACGACAACCAGGTGCTGGCGAGGCACACGAGCACGAACACGACGTAGGCGGCCGACCAACCCAGCGCCTGATCGCGCACCGGAAAATACGGCTCGACGAGTACCGGGTAGCTCAGCAGGGCGAGCATGGACGCGAGGTTCGACAGGGCATACAGCCGGTACGGCATGACCGTCGCGAACGAGCGTGCGTACCACGCCTGCATCAGCGGCCCGGTGGTCGAGAGCAGCAGATAGGGCATACCGACGGCCGCGGCAAGGACGACGAGAACGCCCCAGGTCGGGCTTTCCAGAGTCGCCGCCCAAGTCGGGTTGGCAACTACCGGCAGGGTGGCCAGACTCAGCACCAACAGGGCGGCATGCAGCAGGTTCTGGCGCCGCGGCGACAAGGACTCGTGCAACAGGTGAACGTATAGATAGCCGAGCAGCAACTCGGCCTGGAAGAAGACCAGGCAGACGCTCCAGACCGACGAGGCGCCGCCGAACCACGGCAGGATCATCTTGGCGATGATCGGCTGAATCTGGAAGAGCAGAAAGGCCGACAGGAAAACGGTAGTGGCAAAGCGGATCATCGGGACGGCCTACTTCAAAATGTTCAACAGATTGGAGAAATCATCGGTCCACACCTTGAAGCCGGGCCGCGGAAGGAGCGGCTCGACCTTCGTCATCGCCTTCGCCAGTTGCGCCGCTCGCTCGGGCTGGGCAAGCAGAACCCACACCGAGTGGCGGCAGAAGCGATCGCCGTCATCCGGGTCCAGATCGACAATCAGGGCAGTCCTGCCCAGTTGTGCGGCGGCACCGGCGACCACAGGTCGCAGATCGAGGTACCGATTGGTAACATGTATCGCCAGCACACCGTCGTCCTTCAGTTGCCGCAGGTAGGCCTGCATGGCTTCGAGGGTGAGCAGATGGGTCGGGATCGAATCGCCGGAAAAGGCGTCGATGGCCAACAGATCGTAGTTCTGTGCGGGCTCGCGCTCGAGCATCAGACGACCATCACCGAGCACCGGGACGATCCGCGCCGCGCTGTCGGCGAGGTAGGTGAAGTCCTCGCGCGCCAGGTCGAGGACCTGCTCGTTGATCTCGTAGATACGCATTTCATCACCGCGTCGACCATAGGTGGCCAGCGTGCCGGCGCCCAGGCCAAGAATGCCGATCTTCCGAGGCTGCTCGCCGGCAAGGCTGCGAATTGCCTGACCGATTCCCGACAGCTCGCAATAGTAGGCCGTCGGCCGTCGGCGGTGCTCGACCGCCAGGAACTGTTCGCCATGGTTGATCCGGCCGTGGTAGATCGCCCGCCTGACGCCCAGTCCTTCGTAAGTGACGTCGGAGACACGCAGCTGGCCGTAGAAGTTGCGCAGAACGCGTCGGTAATCGGCGACGTAATCGACCGAGATCCCGCCCAGACGGATGCCGTAGGCGAGCAGGGCGAGAAGCGCCAACCAGCGCCACATCGGCTTGAGCTCACGCCAGAGAACGATGATCACCAGTGCGCCGCAGAGAAACAGGCCAATCGGCAACTCGAAATAGGCGTTGAACAGCGCTGGAGCGAGAAGCCCGACGAAGGAGCCGCCGAGAGCACCGCCGATCGAAAGCATCAGATAGAACAGCGTCAAGTGACGGACCGGCGGCCGGCGCCTGACCAGTTCACCGTGGCAGACCATGCAGAAGACGAACAAGGAGACCGACAGCAGCGCGACCAGAGCCGGCACCGACATGCCGCGGTTGTCGACCACTTGGTCGAGAGCCACGAAGGCGACCGGCAGCGCACACAGGAATCCCGGCCGATAGTAGTAGCGCGGCGCGTCGAAACAGAGAATGAAGCTCAGGAGGTAGATGCTGAGCGGCAGCACCCACAGGAATGGCACTGGCGCGACGTCCTGCGTCAGATGCCGGGTGATGGCCAGCAGCAGGATCGATGCGGTCATCGCCAGACCCACCCAGAGCAGACACTCTCGCCAGGGAGGACGAGGCGTCGACTCAGGGGGGCTCGCCGTCCTTTCGCGCTCGCTCGCCACACCCTGCCATGACTGCCAGGCACTGCCCAGACAGGCGACAACGAACAAAGCATAGCCGACCGACCAGATCAAGCCCTGATAGCGAACGGGAAAATACGGTTCGACGAGCACCGGATAGCTCAGCAGCGCGACCATGGATGCCAGGTTCGAGAGAGCGTACAAGCGGTAGGGCATCAAGCTGTTGAACGACCGCGCATACCAGGCCTGCATCAGCGGCCCGGTGGTCGACAGCAACAGATACGGCATGCCGACTGTGGCGGCGAGCACGATCAGGACGTTCCAGGTGGGATTCTCGAACCCGGACCCCTGCGCCGCCGGACTGGCGATCACCGGCAGCGTCGCCAGACTCAGCAGCAGCAGTGCGCCATGCACAAGGTTCTGACGCCGCGGCGAAAGTGACTCGTGCAGCAGATGTACATAAAGATAACCGAGCAGGAGTTCGGCCTGAAAGAAAACCAGGCAGATGCTCCACACCGACGAGGAGCCACCGAACCACGGCAGGATCATCTTGGCGACGATCGGCTGGATCTGGAACAGCAGAAAGGCTGACAGGAAGACGGTAACGGCGAAGCTGAGCATCGGAAAATCCTGGGAAGGCGCGCAGCGGCAGGAGTCCGCGGAGCCCGGGAAAGGGTCCGCGGTGCGGCGTGGGTCTCAGCTCTCGCTGTGCGGAGTGTCCGGGGCTGCCGGCGCCGGACGCCAGTTTTCGGGCGGCACGACGACGTTGCCGGACGGCTGGACAACGAAGTGCGGCGACATGATCTGTACGCCATAGGTATTGAACTGGTCCTGGATGTTGGCATGCAGGGCCGACAGCACGGGCACGCGCTCGAGCGGTTTGTCCATGTGCGCGAAAAGCTCGTACTCGACGTACCAGTCGGCGAGGCTGCGCTGATAGACGAAGGGGCTGGGAGTCGTTCGCAAGCCGGGAGTCTGCTGGGCGGCGGCGATCAGCATCGCATGCACCTGCCGCCACGGAGTGTCGTAGCCGATCGTCACTTTCGTCGACACCAGCGTGCCGCGCGCCCCGGCCAGGCGCGAGTAGTTCTTGATCGGGCTGCTGACGAGAACCGCATTCGGAATCGTCACTTCTTCGTTGCGCATGTTGATGATCTTGGTCGACAACGCGCCGACCTCGCTCACCACGCCGACCGTCTCGCCAAGATCGACGAAGTCGCCCACCGAAAGCGCGCGCGAATAGACCAGCACCAGCCCGCTCATCAACTGGTTGACGATCCCCGCGGAACCGAGCGTGAGCATGAAGCCGAACATCACCGACAGGCCCTTGAAGGCGTCGCTGTCGGACATCGGGATGAACGGGTAGGCGATGGCGATACCGAGTCCCCAGACGAGAATCGAGACGATCCGATGGGTGGCCGTCACCGTTTCAGGGTGCAGGCCGGGAACCTGTACTCGGCCTTCCTTGGCTGCCCTGAAGAAATTGCCGAGGGCTTCGTTGAAGGCCTTGGTGAGGAACAGGATGATCAGTGCCGTCGTCAACGCCGGCATGGCATGCACGAGGCCGGTGCCGAGCGTGTCCAACAGACCGAAAAGGAACTCGGTGAGGCGGTCGCCAAGCGGCTCCGTAAGCGGAAATCGCGCCAGCACGAAGGTCAACCAGAGATAAGCGACGGTCAGCCAGAGAAAACCCATGACCAGTTGCGTGACCCGCTGCACCAGCAGCCAGCCGTGGCGCGCCCAGCGCACCCTGTTTGAAGTGCTGTGGGCATCGATGAAGTGCTCCAGGCGAACGACCAGCACGGTCCTCGCACGACCAATCAGCCAGAAGAGGGTCATGGCGACTGCCGTGGCAAGGCATGCCAGACCTATTCCCGTCAGGAGAACTCGCGGACGCCCCTGCGCAGCAGCCGCCTCCAGCGCAACGGCGAGTTCCTGAGCAGCCCGCTGCGCCGCTTCCTCAAGCGAAATCCTCTCCTCGGGGTCGAGGTCACCTTCGAGGACGTTGAAGAGCACTGTCTGCCCGATGTGCAGGCTGATCCCCCGTTTACCGTCGACGGTAAACGGCGTCCGCTCGATCGGCTGCGCCATCTGGCTCGGTGTCAGACTTTCGATGCGGAGCAGGCTGCGGCGCACGCGATCCTCCGCGCTCGCACCGACGAGACTCGTCCGCAAGGTGACGATCGGCCGGAAGTGGTAGTGCAGGGTCGCCTCCCTGCCGTGTTTCTCTTCGGCTGCCAGAGCGGCAGCGTCGGCGCCAGCCAGCAAGAAGCACGAGAACAGCAGCAGTGCCGCGGACAACTTCGAGAAGACTTGGGTCATGGGAAAATCCGGTCGACAGCGACGATTGCGGCGAATTATAAGCCGCGCCAGACTTGCGCGCCGTACTCGGGAAGAGCCAAGCGCCCCTCAATACTCGCACCGCCCACTCAAGAGCTCGCGCAACGCCTGTATTGGGGGGCCCGGCGAACTGCTGGAGCTGCGCGGAGCGCGAACTACGCCGTACCGCCGACCGTCAGGCCGTCGATGCGCAAGGTGGGCTGGCCAACGCCCACCGGCACGCTCTGCCCGTCCTTGCCGCAGGTCCCGACACCCGGGTCGAGACGGGTGTCGTTGCCAATCATCGACACCTGCGTCATCGCCTCCGGCCCGCTGCCGATCAGCGTCGCGCCCTTGACCGGTGCACCGACCTTGCCATCCTCGATCAGATAGGCCTCGGACATCGAAAAGACGAACTTGCCGTTGGTGATATCGACCTGTCCGCCGCCGAAATTGACCGCGTAGATTCCCTTCTTGACCGACTTGATGATTTCCTCGACGCTCTTGTCGCCGTTCAACATCGAGGTGTTGGTCATGCGCGGCAGCGGCAGGTGGGCAAAAGACTCGCGGCGGCCATTGCCGGTCGGCGCGACACCCATCAGGCGTGCGTTGAGGCCGTCCTGCAGATAACCCTGCAGAATGCCATCCTCGATCAGCACCGTACGCTGCGTCGGATTCCCTTCATCGTCGATATTCAGTGAACCACGCCGTTCGGCGATCGTGCCGTCGTCGATGACGGTAACGCCTGGCGCGGCAACGCGGCTGCCGACGCGACCGGCAAAGGTCGAACTACCCTTGCGGTTGAAATCACCCTCCAGTCCGTGCCCGACCGCCTCGTGCAGGAGGATGCCGGGCCACCCGGAACCCAGGACGACCGTCATGGTGCCGGCCGGCGCCGGGCGAGCCACAAGATTGGTCACCGCCTGATGCACCGCGTCGCGTGCGTAGCCGGCGAGCATGGCGTCGGTGAAGTAGCCGTAGTCGGTGCGGCCGCCGCCACCCGCCGAGCCCTGCTCGCGTTGCCCTTTTTCCTCGACGATCACGGTCAGCGAAACGCGGACCAGCGGCCGGATGTCGGCAGCCAGTCGACCGTCGCTACCGGCAATCAGGACGACCTCGTACTCGCCGGCGAGGTGGGCCATGACCTGCGTCACGCGCGAATCCTCGGCGCGCGCCATCGCCTCGAGCCGCTCGAGCAGGCTCACCTTGCTGGCCGCGTCGAGCGATGCCAGTGGGTCGTGCGGCACGTACAAGGCATGCCCGCTCCGTTTCTTGAGTGCCGGAACGCGCCGCTGCTGGCCGGCAACGGCAATCGCCCGCACCGCGCCGGCGGCATCGCCGAGCGCCTGAGCGCTGATGTCGTCCGAATAGGCAAAAGCAGTCTTCTCGCCCGACAGGGCACGCACGCCGACCCCCTCGTCGATGCTGAAGCTGCCGGCCTTGACAATCCCTTCCTCGAGACTCCAGGCCTCGGAACGGGTGTACTGGAAATAGAGGTCGGCATAATCGACCTGATGCACCATGATCTTGCCAAAGACCTTCGTCAGGTCGGCAACGTCGAGGCCATAGGGCGTCAGCAGGGTCTTCTGGGCCTGCGCGAGGAGGGTTGCGGCTTGTCTGTTCATTGGATATCCGTGTTGGCTGCCCTTGGGCTGTCGCTCAAATGCCGTTTACATGACGCGGTGGGCGAGCGCGGGCAGACTGTCGCGGACTTCGTCTAGACGCCCTCGCTCGAGGTCGCCGATGACGATTCCCGGCCCCTTCAGCTTGCGATCGATGATGTTCCCCCAGGGATCGACGAGCATGCTGTTACCATGTGTCTCGCGCCCGTTCTCGTGCTGGCCACCCTGGGCGACAGCCAGCACATAGCACTGATTTTCGATCGCCCTGGCGCGCAGCAGGATTTCCCAGTGCGCCCGGCCGGTCGTCTCGGTGAAGGCCGCCGGAATCACCAGCAAGTCTGTGACACCAAACGCCCGGTAAAGCTCCGGAAATCTCAGGTCATAGCAGATCGACAGGCCGATGCGTCCAAAAGGCGTGGCAAACGCCACCACCTGGCGACCGGCCTCTATCGTCGCGCTTTCGTCGTAGCTTTCGCTACCCTGGCGGAATCCGAAGAGGTGGATCTTGTCGTAGCGGGCAGCCCGCTCGCCCTGCGGATTGTACGCCAGGCTCGAATTGAGGACCTTGTCGGCGTGCCGGCTCCACAGGGGAAGCGAGCCGCCGATCAGCCAGATTCGATGCGCCAGTGCCGTCGCCGAGAGGAAGTCCTGGATTGGTCCGCGGCCATCCGACTCGCGCACCGCAACCTTGTCGCCATCCGTCATGCCCATGATCGGGAAGTATTCGGGCAAGGCGACCAGTTCGGCGCCCTGCGCGACGGCGTCGGCAATCAGGCCGGCGGCAACACGCAGGTTCTCGTCGACGCGCGGGGTCGACACCATCTGCACCGCCGCAACACGCAGGCGAGCGACCTTCTGCGAGTCGCCCGGCAAAGCACCTGTAGTCAGATTCATGGCTGGCTCCTGTCGGAATTCGGGTTCACGGAGTGGGCCCCGCCGGAACGGCCGACGCGGAGACCTTCTCGACCTTGGGATCGTCCCACTTGCCGGTCACCAGGTACTCGAAGCTGAAGATCTTGTTGAGCGGATTCTGCAGCACCTTGTGCGCCAGCAGGGTGGCAACGCCGGCCAGGGGGTTGACGACGGCGATGCCCAGGGCGGCACTGCCGCCCAGTTCAGGCTGCACGGTGACGTTCAGGCGCTGCGTCTCGTGTTTCAGGTCGGCTTCGCCGCGCATCACGACGCGCGCCGACGGGCCGTCCAGCTGCAAGCGGTCGGTACGCATCAAGCCGTCCTTGACGGTCATCTTCCCGTTGATACTGTCGAAAGCGAAGCCCTCGCTGAACACATCGCCGAAATCAAGCGACAGGCGACGCGGCAGGCCTTGCAGGCTGATCAGGCCGAGCAGCTTGCCGGCGGCGCCGGGATCGAGCTTGACGAACTGCCCCTTGCCCACATCGAGCTTCATGTCGCCGCTGAGGGTGGCGTAGTCCAGCGCGGTCGGCGATCCGTTCCAGCCGATCTTGCCCTCCAGCGTGGTGCTGGCACCGCGTACGGCACCGAGGTAGCCCAGCCGATCGAGCAACTTGCCGGCGTCGGTGCTGACCAGGGCAAAGTCGAGCTGCGTGCGGTTGCCGCTGGCGAGCTGCCACTGCCCGCTGCCCGACAGCCTGCCGAACGGGTTGACGATGTCGACCTTGTCGAGCCGCCAGATACCGCCGTCGTTGTGGGCCTGCACTTCGAGGCGCCCGAAACGACGCGCGCCGATGACGAAGTCATCGACGACGACATCGAGAGCCGGCAATTCCTTGAGCACCTCGGACGGCTGGCTGCTCGCGCTCTCCTTGTCGGGGCGACGCCATTTCCTGAAGTGCGCCGCCAGTTTTCCGGCGCCGGTACCATCCCACTGAAAGCTGCCGGCCGCCTCGCGCGACTGCAGCGTCCCCCGCCATAGCGGCGCCGCACCGGCAACCGCCGCCGTGACGTCGTTATAGTACTTGCCGAGGAGCAGCAGTTCGTCGGCCTTGACATCGACGTTCAACGGCAAAGCGGGCGACGAAGCCGATCCGCCGGCCTTGCCGCTGCCGCGCAGCACGGCCTGCCAGGAGTCCAGATCGATGCTCCTGGTGGTGACGCCGACGTTGATGCCGCGCTCCGGCAGCGCGCCCAACGGGCGACCAATCATGATCGCACCGCGTTCGAGCTGGCTGTCGTCACCCTGCTTGCGCCGGATCAATTGCATGCTCAGTATGCTGCCGAGGGTAGCGCGCAGTTGGTCGCGCGCCACCGGCTGACCGCTGCGCGGCGGCACGGCCGGCACGACGGCGCTTTCGAAGTGCAGCGGCAGCACCTCACTGGCGCTCTTGGCGAACGGCGCCGGCAGGGTCGACGCGACACCGACGAGGTTCGAGTCCACGACCAGTTCGACATTGCGCTTCTTGCTGCTCACCTCGACACGATAGGCGGCGGTTCCGCTCAAGGCGTCGAGCAGCGGCAGTTCGAGGCGACGGCGCAACTCGTCCATGCCCAGCGAGCCGTTGGCAAGCACCATGACCTTGCCGCCCTGCGCCCCGCCCTTGATCTTGACCTGGCCACCGAAGAGCACGGCGTTGATTTCCGGTATCCGCAGATCCTTCTCGGAGAAATGCAGACTGCCATTGACCTGTCGCAGCGGCGGCAGCGCCGCATCGACAGTCACGTCGTTGGCCAGGAAGACGTACGTTCCCTCGATTTTCGACTCGCCCAGACGCGCTTCCTCAAGGGGAATCACCAGTCCGATATCGAGCCGGCCCTTGCCGCCGGCACTCATGTTCTCGGTAAAATGGTCGATCTGGGCAGCCACCGGACTCTGCACGATGTACTTGAGAAACTCGGCAGTCTCTCCCTCGGCACGGCCCTTGATCTTCAGCGTCGACACCGGCGCATCGAAATCGGGAATCTCGGCGCGGGTCTGTGACAGGCTGGCGCCAAGAATGGCGCCACGCCGAGCATCGACGACCATGCCGTTCCCCTCGAAACGAAGATCCGCGTCGATACCGGTAATGATCGGCCAGCCGGTCCCGTAGTCCAGCGTCACGTCGTTCGCCTTGACGGTCACCAGAAACTGCCCCTGCCGCTTGTCGAGAAACGGAAAGTTCGCCAGATCTCCCTTGAGAACCAGCTTCCCCTCGCTGGCCGCCCCCTTCTTCAGGGCATCGCGCACCCAGTGACGCGCGTCGGTGTTTATGGCACCCGGCAGGTAGCGCCAGACAGCGCGCGCATCGGCGCGCGTGAGAGCGGCGGCAAGGTCGATGCTGCCGGGCCCGTCGCCGGTGTGGCGAAAGGTCCCATGTGCCGAGCCGGCAGCGTCGGGCCCGGCAAACTCGGCGCGCGCGAGTTCGGCATCGATCCTGCCCTGGCTGATCTTCCACTTGCCCTCGGCGTTGAGCGTATCCAGCGCGATGGACGACTCCGGGAAGACCGTCGGCAACTCGATGTTGACCTTCTTCGCGCGCAAGCTGGCACTGCCACCCTGCTCGCTTGCCTCGAGCGAACCCGACAACCCGGACGCTCCCGGAAAGGAAGCCCTGGGCCGCAACGCCAGATCCTCGAAGCGCGCCTTTAGGGAGTAAGTCTGCAAGCCGTCGCCGTTGCCGTCCCAAGCGGCGCGCAGCTCGTCGATGCGGCCACGCGGCGCGAGATCGCTCAGCAACTGGCGCGCTCCGCCGGCCAGCGGCAGATGCGTCGCCAACCCGGCAAACGCGGCCAAATCGAGAACGTTGGCCGTCGCGTTGCCACGCACTGACGTGCTGCCGGTCGTCTGTTGCCAGTCAAGATGAAAATCCATTGGTGCGACGTGAATGGCCGGCGCCGATTCAGCATGCTCGCCGCGCGGCCGACGCGTCAGAAGTTCCACTTGACGACCGTCGACGCTCATCCCGGCCGGCAGGAAACGGGCGCCGAGCCGACCCGACATGCGCTCCAGGTCGAGCTCCGGCAGGTCCTTCGCCAGGCGCAGGTTAACATCGTGCAGCGAGAAGTCGGCGGTCAGGTCGCGCAAGCCGCCGTCGGCAAAGCCCGCCCAGGCGCGCACGGCACCGCGGCCATGTGGCAAGGCAAGCGGGTAGTCGAGCCAGGCACGCCACACCGCCAGATCGGCGTAGTCGATCTGGACAAACGCCTGACCCTGCCAGGACTGTGCCTGCTCGATACTCCTGCCGCGGAAATCGCCGCGCAGATCGATTCGGGAGGCGAATTCGGCAGGCGGCATGGCGGTCAGGCCGAACCGATGCTGTCGCCCATTGTTGTCGAGGGCGAAGTCGACGTCTTCGAGAATCAGTGGCGGGGCCTCTCGCTTGGCGTCCTCCCAGACCACCGTCGCCCCCTCCACCCGGATGCGTCGCTGCGCCAGTATCCAGTCCGCCACGCTACCGTCGCCACCATCCTGGCTGACCGCGATCCCCGCGACATAGAAGCGGCCGTCCACGTCGCGGCGCAGATGCAGGGTTGGCTCGGCGATCTGCAGCAAGCCCAGGCGCAACTGCCAGTGCGGAATCGACGACCAGGAGAGAACGCCTTCGACACGCGTAAAGGCCAGTGCCGGCTGCCCTTGTGCATCGGCAATGCGCACGTCGGAGAGGATCAGGTCAGGATTGAGGCCGGCCCAGCTGGCCTCAATCTTGCCAATGACAACCGACAGCCCGAGCCCGACGCTGAGCTGGCGCTCGATCTCGGGCCGATAGCTCTCGATATTCGGCAAGACGAGATAGCGCAGCGCCAGCACAAGCAGAACGAAACCGAAATAGGACACCCAGAAGGCGCGCACCACGAAGCGCCAGATCGCGCGTGCCACCCGATGCGAAGCGATGGGCACGAGCCAGTGCAAGCGGTGGTAGAGCGCCGGGCGCAAGTCCTCCTGCCGCATCAGTGGCGGCCACCTGGAACAGACTTTTGCCAACAGACGGTCGCCGTCACTAGAATATCGGGATAATTGGGATGCCGCTGCAAGCGACCATTGTAGCGGCTTTGCCTTCACTCATCAGCGCCGACGATGCATCGCGCGGCGAACGGTCAGAGAACGAGAGCCGAATGGAACCCACCGTCGATCCCCGCAACCCACAGACCGCCACGCTCGCTCCCCCGTGGGCGGCGGCTCAGACACACAGTCCCTATCTGCGCAATCTGCTCGCCGCCCGACCCGGGATCGCCGCCTGGCTCGCCGAGCACGCCGGGCGAGCGCTGACCACAGAGCAGATGCACAGCCTGCTCGCCGCTGACGCACCGGCGAGCGATGACGAACTGAAGCGGGCACTACGCCGCCTGCGCCAGCGCGTGATGGCGACGCTGATCGTCCGCGACCTCGGCGGAGTGGCGACACTGGCTGAAGTCGTCGAAAGCATGACCCAACTGGCTGACATCACCACCAACTTCGCCCTCGACTTCCTGCATCGGCAACTGGCGGAACAGTTCGGCGAGCCACTTGACAGCGGCGGCAAGCCGCAACGCCTGCTGGTGGTCGGCATGGGCAAACTGGGCGGACGCGAGCTCAACGTCTCGTCGGACGTCGACTACATCTTCATCTACCCCGAGGAAGGGCAGACGGCCGGCGCCGGCCGGCGCATCGACAACTACGATTTCTTCCTGCGCCTCGGCAAGCGCCTGATCGGCGCCCTCGGGGATTCCACCGGCGATGGCCAGGTCTTCCGGGTCGACATGCGTCTGCGGCCGAACGGCGATTCCGGAGCTCTCGTCGGTTCGCTCGGGTCGCTCGAGAACTACTTCATCGCGCAGGGTCGCGAATGGGAGCGCTACGCCTGGATCAAGGCCAGGGTGATGAACGAAGGCGTCAATCTGCAGCCCGAATGGGTCGCGGCGCTGCAGGACATCGGCCGCCCCTTCGTCTTCCGCAAGTATCTCGACTTCGGCGCCATCAATGCCATGCGCGCCCTGCACGCGCAGATCCGCCGCGAGGTGGCGCGCAAGGAAATGGCCGAGCACATCAAGCTGGGCCCCGGCGGCATCCGCGAGATCGAGTTCATCGCCCAGGTCTTCCAGTTGATTCGCGGCGGCCGCGATCCCGCGCTGCAGGCGCGACCGACGCTGCGGGTCCTCGAACTGCTCGTCGAGCGCCGGCTGCTGCCGGTCGAACATGCGCGCGAACTGGCGGCCGCCTACGACTTCCTGCGCCGCCTCGAACACCGGCTGCAATACGTGAACGACGCTCAGACGCACCGCTTGCCGGCGGGCGACGCGGAGCGCCGGCAGATCGCCGTTTCGCTGGGCTTTGCCGACTGGACGACCTTCCTGGCCGTTCTCGATGCGCACCGGGCCAATGTCGCTCGCCACTTCGAGCAGGTTTTCTCGGAACCCGAGGAAGGCACGCATCCGCTCGCCGGCATCTGGGACGGACCGGCGATCGGCGACGACTCGCTCGAACCCCTGGCGACGCTCGGCTTTCGCGAGCCGAAGGCGATGCTCGAGCGTCTGCACAGCTTTCGCGCCAGCAGTCGCTACCTGCAACTGCCGGCCAGCAATCGCGAGCGCCTCGACGCCCTCGGCCCGCGCCTGATCGACGCCGCCGCCGCCACCGACACGCCGGATGCCACCTGGCGGCGCGGCCTCGATTTCCTGGAAACGATCAGCCGCCGCGGCGCCTACCTGGCTCTCCTGCAACAATACCCGCAGGCGCTGATGAAGCTCGCCGAGCTGATCGGCAGCTCATCGTGGGCCGCCGATTACCTGACGCGCCACCCGATCCTGCTCGACGAACTGCTCGACTCGCGCATGTTCGACGTCAGCACCGACTGGCAGGAGTTCCGCACCAACCTGCAGGCACGCCTGGCCCAGGACGCCGGCGACACCGAACGCGAAATGGACATCCTGCGCGAAGCCCACCACGCCCAGGTCTTCCACTTCCTGGCGCAGGACATCGCCGGCCTGCACACCGTCGAGCACCTTGCCGACCGACTCAGCGAGCTCGCCGACATCATGCTGCAGACGACGCTGGATCTCTGCTGGCAGAAGCTCAAGCACCGGCATCCGCATCCCGAGCAGCTGCCGCGCTTCGCCGTCATCGGCTACGGCAAGCTCGGCGGCAAGGAACTCGGCTTCGCTTCCGACCTCGACCTGGTCTACCTGCACGACGACCCCGAAGCCAATGCCGGCGAACTCTACGCGCGCCTGGGCCAGCGCATGAGCACCTGGATGTCGACACAGACCTCCGCCGGCATGCTCTTCGACGTCGACCTGCGCCTGCGCCCGAACGGCGATTCCGGCATGCTGGTCAGTCCGATCGCCGCCTTTCGCGAGTATCAACTGCAGCACGCCTGGGTCTGGGAACACCAGGCGCTGACGCGCGCCCGCTTCTGCGCCGGCGACCCGGCCGTCGGCGAGCAGTTCGAGGCGATCCGCATCGAGATCCTGCGCCAGCCGCGTGACCTGGCCAAGCTCAGGGAAGAGGTGCTGGCGATGCGCAAGCGCATGCTCGACCAGCACGCCTCGCGCAGCGAGGACAGCTTCGACATCAAGCACGATCGCGGCGGCATCATCGATGTCGAGTTCATCGTCCAGTACCTGGTTCTCGGGCACGCGCACCGCCACCCCAGGCTGTGCGGCAACCTCGGCAACATCGCCCTGCTCGGCATCGCCGCCGAGCTCGGCCTGATCCCCAGCCGGCTCGCCGAACCGGTGCGCAGCGCCTACCGCGAGTTTCGCCGCATGCAGCACGTCCAGCGACTCAACGCCGGCCGCCGGGCGCGCGTCGAACGCGCCTCGGTCAGCCGCCGCAGCGAAGCCGTGAGCGCGCTGTGGCAGGCGGTGTTCGGAACGCCCTGAGCATTGCCGCCGCTGACGGCGGCGTCGACGGAGGGGTCCCGCCGCGCTCGTCAAAGTCTGGCGGGACACCTCGCCGGCCCGCGCCGGCGAGTTTCGGCTTCCGGTTTACGTTAGACTTGCAGCGATCTCCTGCAACAGCCCGGCGCAGGATTGAACTCCAGCGCCCGTGTCCCTGATGCCACCTCCCCTGCTGTCCAACTACCTGAAGAAGACCGATCGCTTCGACGAGATGCTCGCCGAGGACGGCAGCGTTCGCCCGTCGTGGCAGCCTTTCCTGGCCCATCTGGACACGGCGACGCCCGAGCAGATGCGGCACCGCATCGATTACGTGCGCCGGCGCATCCTCGAGAACGGCGTCACCTACAACGTCTATGCCGATCCAAAGGGCGCCGACCGGCCGTGGGAGGTCGATCCGCTGCCCTTGATCCTATCGGCGGCCGAGTGGCAGGAGCTCGCCGGTGCAGTCACCCAGCGCGCGCGCCTGCTCAACGCCGTGCTCGGCGACCTCTATGGCCCGCAGGAACTGCTCAAGGACGGGACGCTGCCGCCGGCGCTGGTCTACGGTCACAACAACTTCCTCTGGCCGTGCCAGGGGATCCGGCCGGCTGGCGACACCTATCTCCACCTTTACGCTGCCGACCTCGCGCGCTCGCCCGACGGTCGCTGGTGGGTGATCGCCGACCGCACGCAGGCGCCCTCGGGCGCCGGGTATGCGCTCGAGAACCGAACCATCGTCGGCCGCGTTTTCCCCGAGCAGTTCCGCGACCTGCACGTGCAGCATCTCGCCTGGTTCTTCCGCGAATTGCAGGACAGCCTGGCCACCTGGGCGCCGCGCACCGGCGAGGCGCCGCTGACCGTGCTGCTGACGCCGGGGCCCTACAACGAGACCTACTTCGAGCACGCGTACCTGGCGCGCTATCTCGGTTTCCCGCTGGTCGAAGGGCAGGACCTGACGGTGCGCCGGGAATGCGTCTATCTGCGCACGCTCAACGGCCTGCGGCGGGTGCATGCGATCCTGCGCCGGCTCGACGACGACTACTGCGACCCGCTCGAACTGCGCGGCGATTCGGCGCTCGGCATTCCCGGCCTGCTGCAGGCGGTGCGTGCCGGCAACGTTCTGGTCGCCAACGCGCTCGGCAGCGGCCTGCTGGAATCGGCGGCGCTGCCGGGATTCCTGCCCGGTGCCTGCGAGAAGCTCCTCGGCGAGCCGCTGGCGATGCCGTCGGTGGCGACCTGGTGGTGTGGCGAACGGGCCGCGCTCGAATTCACCATCGAGCACCTCGACGAACTGGTGATCAAGGGCTCCTACCCCTCGCAGCGCTTCGATCCGATCTTCGGCAACGAACTCGCCGGCAGCCAGCGCGACGAAATGATCGCCCGCCTGCGCGCCAGGCCGCAGGCGTACGTCGCCCAGGAACTGGTGAATTTCTCGCAGGCACCGGCGTGGGGTACGGACGGCGAGCGGCGTCTGCTGCCGCGCGGCGTTGGTCTGCGCGTCTTCGTCGCCGCAACGCCAACCGGTCACGTGGTCATGCCGGGCGGCCTGACCCGCGTCGCCGCCGTTTCGAATGCGCGCATCATCTCGATGCAGCGCGGCGGTTCGAGCAAGGACACCTGGGTGCTCACCGAGCAGGCGGTCAATACCTTCAGTCTCCTCAAACACTCGGTCGGCAAGGCCGACCTCGTGCGCGGCGGCCGCAACCTCTCGTCGCGGGTGGTCGAGAACCTGTTCTGGTTCGGCCGCTACGCCGAGCGCTGCGACAAGACCTCGCGCCTGCTGCGCGTCGCCCTCGCGCGCCTCGTCGACGCGGGGTCGGACGCACTGCCGGCCCTGATCTCCGCGCTCGATCTGTGCCGCGTGCTGCGCTTGCTGCCCACAGACGAGCCCGCCGACAGCCGCGCCGCCAGGAAAGTGGTGGCGAAGGCCCCGGCATCGCGCGAGACGCAACTCCTCTGCGCCATCTGCGGCAAGGAGTGGGGCGACGGCCTGGCCGGCGACATCCACCGTCTGCTCTGGGTGGGCGGGCAGGTGCGCGAGCGCTTCTCGGTCGACAACTGGCACACCATCAATCGCCTGCAACTACAGTTGCAGCGCTACGGCAAGGCGGCGGACGAAGGCGGCGGACCGGACCCCGGCGAAGCGCTGGCCTTTCTCGATCAGGTGCTGCTCGCCTCCTCGTCGCTGGCCGGTTTTGCGATGGACAACATGACCCGCGACGACGGCTGGCGCTTCCTGATCATCGGCAGGCGACTCGAACGGCTGATCTTCCTCGCCAATGCCATCGGCCAGTTCCTGCGCCTCGACTCGACGCGCGCGCCGGGCAGCCTGGAATGGCTGCTCGAACTGACCGACAGCATCATCACCTATCGTTCGCGCTACATGACCCAGCCGCAGGTACTGCCGGCACTCGACCTGATCGTTTTCGACGCGGGCAACCCGCATTCGGTGGCCTTCCAGTTGCTGATCCTGATCCGCTACCTGGACAATCAGGCGCGCCTGCTCGGTAGCCCGCGCGAGGAAGCGCTGCGGGCGGCGCTAGCGCGCCTGCAGATGTTCGACCTCGGACGCTTCGAAGGACAAAGCTTCACCGACTGCCGCAGTTGCGACCCCTGCCTCGATCTGGCGGACCTCCTCGGCGACATCGCGCTTGCCGGGGCAGCGCTCTCGGATCGCCTGGCGATGCGCCATTTCAGCCATGTCAGCGACGTCAGCCACTACACTCTCGCCTCCTGATCGCCGTGAACCTGCCCGTCGCCCGTTACCACGTACTGCACGAAACGATCTACACCTACGAGAACCCGGTGTCGCTGTCGCGCCAGTTGCTGCATCTGACCCCGCGCGACTGCTCCTGGCAGCGTTGCCTGGCCCACCGGATCAAGGTCGAGCCCGAGGTGAGCGCCACGCGCGAGCGCTTCGACAGCTTCGGCAATCCGGTGCGCGAGCTGGCCATCGAGTTCCCGCACAGCAGTCTCGCCGTGCGCGCGGAAAGCACCATCGAAGTCCTGCCGCACTTGCCCGCCGGTACGCTGGCAACGTCGGCGCCCGCGGCACGGATGGCCGCTGGTCGCAGCGGCTCCGCCGTCAGGTCGGTGACCTGCATGTGCGCATCGCCAGCCTGGGAGAAGGTGCGCGATGCGCTGGCCTACGGCGCTCGTCCGGTCCTTCTCGACGCCAGCCGCTTCCAGTTCGAGTCGCCTTTCGTGCGGGTCAAGCATGAGTTCGCCACCTATGCGCGCGAGTGCTTCACCCCCGGCCGCCCGGTCCTGGAGGCCGTCCAGGCACTGATGAGCCGCATCTACGACGAGTTCGAGTTCGACCCGGAAGCGACCACCGTCGCCACCCCGGTACTCGAGGTGCTGGCGCAGAAACGTGGCGTCTGCCAGGACTTCGCGCACCTGATGCTGTCCTGCCTGCGCTCGCAGGGCCTGGCCGCGCGCTACGTCAGCGGCTACCTGCTCACCCAGCCGCCACCCGGGCAACCGAGAATGGTCGGTGCCGACGCTTCGCATGCCTGGGTGTCGGTGTATTGCCCGGAAATCGAAGGCGGTCGCTGGGTGGACTTCGATCCGACCAACAACCTGCTGCCGGATACCCAGCACATCACGCTGGCCTGGGGCCGCGATTTCGCCGACGTTTCGCCGCTGCGCGGCATCATTCTCGGCGGAGACGACCACGAACTCGATGTCGCCGTCACGGTGACACCGATCGCCGAAACCGGCGCAGAAGAGCTGGCGCTGTCCTGACGAGGGGAAGCGGTCGGAATCACGGCCCTTCGTCTTCGCCGGAAAAGGCAGTTCTGTCTTCCGCAGGCGCTGCAGGCTGAACGGAGACAAGTTCTGACTGGGAGCAAGCATTGATGGAGACCATCGGTAGCGCATGCCTGTGGGAATTTTCTTGCTTTCGAGCAGCCTGTAACTCTGCCGGCATGACCGGGCCAACGCTCGCCGCGACGCCGCTCGCCGCTCGCATTGCTGCGCGTCACCGGCGCCCGCATCCCCTGGCGAGGCAATCATGAACCCGATAATTCGCCCGTGGCACACCCTGTCGGCCGCTGACGCCGCCGACGCGCTGGCTGTCGATGCGGTCGCCGGCCTGAGCCTGACCGATGTCACCGAGCGGCTCGCCCGGCATGGCGAGAACAGGCTCAGCGAGACGCGCCCACGTCCCCTCTGGCTGAAGTTCCTCGATCAGTTCAGGAACTTCCTGGTCGTCGTGCTGGTGTTCGCGGCGCTGCTCGCCTGGGCCATCGGCGACGTCAAGGATGCGGTGGTGATCCTCGTCGTCGTGCTGCTCAATGCCGGCCTCGGGTTCTGGCAGGAGCATCGTGCCGAGCGGACGCTGACGGCCCTCAAGCAGATGCTCGCGGCGCGCGCCCGGGTGCGCCGCGACGGGCTGGTGTCCGATATCGACGCGAGTCAACTGGTGCCCGGCGACATCGTCCTGCTCGAGGCGGGCGACCGCGTGCCGGCCGATGGCCGGCTGCTGGTCGCGCACAACCTGGAGGCCGAGGAAGCAGCGCTGACCGGCGAGTCGCACGCCGTCGGCAAGCACGTCGCGGCACTTGCCGGAGAAGATCTGCCGCTGGGCGATCGTGTGAACCTGCTCTTCATGAATACGGTACTCACCCGCGGTCGCGCCGAACTGCTGATCACCGAGACCGGCATGCGCAGCGAGATGGGCAAACTGGCCGGCATGATCGCCGAGGCGCCCGAGGGCGAAACGCCGCTGCAGCGGCAGCTCGACACCCTGGGCAAGAAGCTGGCCGCCATCGCCGGCGGCGTCGTGACGATCATCTTTGTCGTCGATTTCCTGCGTGGCCAGGCGTGGGCCGAGGCGGCAATGACCGCCGTCGCGCTGGCGGTCGCCGCCATCCCCGAGGGTCTGCCGGCGGTGGTGACGGTTACTCTCGCCGTCGGCATGTGGCGCATGGCAAGGAACCGGGCGATTCTCAAGAAGCTTGCCGCCGTCGAAACGCTGGGCTCGACGACGGTGATCTGTTCGGACAAGACCGGCACCCTGACCCTGAATCAGATGACCGCCCGCGCCGGCTGGTTTGCCGGCAACGGCTTTTCAGTCAGCGGCGAAGGCTATCTTGCCGAGGGCAGCCTGCAGGCGCCGCCCGGACTCGATCTGCGCCCCTTGCTGCTGCCGATGGCCTTGTGCACCGATTCGCGCGTCCGCGACGGCCAGTTGATCGGCGACCCGACCGAAGGCGCGCTATGGGTCCTCGCCGAGAAGGGCGGTCTGGCGCCCGCCGCCGAGCAGGAGGCGCGGCCGCGCCTTGCGGAAATCCCGTTCGACTCGGCGCACAAGTTCATGGCCACCTTCCACGACGCCGGGGAAATGGTTGAGGTACTCGTCAAGGGTGCGCCGGACGTTCTCCTCGCGCGCTCCTCCCGCTGGCTGAGCGCGAACGGCGAGCAGGCGCTCGACGCCGCCTCCCGCCAGCTCATCGAGAGCAGGAACGACGATCTGGCCGCCCAGGCGCTGCGCGTTCTGGCGGTGGCACGGCGCCGCATTCCGGCCCAGGAATTCGACCCGGCGGGCGATCTGATGGCCTGGGCCGGCGGGTGGACTTTCCTCGGCCTCGCCGGCCTGATGGACCCGCCGCGACCTGAGGCAAAGGCGGCGATCGCGCTCTGCCACCAGGCCGGCGTCCAGGTCCGGATGATCACCGGCGACCACAAGGCGACCGCCGCGGCGATTGCCCGCGAACTGGGCCTCACCGGCGATGTGCTCAGCGGCGCCGAACTCGATGCGCTCGACGACGCGGCGCTGGCCGCGCGCATCAACGCCATCGCCGTCTTCGCGCGCGTCTCGCCGACCCACAAGGTGCGCATCGTGCGCGCTCTGAAAGCCGTCGGGCATGTGGTGGCGATGACCGGCGACGGCGTCAATGACGCGCCGGCACTGAAGGCGGCCGATATCGGCGTGGCCATGGGCATCACCGGTACGGCGGTGACCCGTGAGGCGGCGACGCTGATCCTCACCGACGACAACTTTGCGACCATCGTCCGCGCCGTCGAGGAAGGGCGCGTGATCTACGACAACATCGTCAAGTTCGTGCGCTTCCAGCTGTCGACCAACATCGGCGCCCTTCTCACAGTGCTTACCGCGACGCTGCTCGGCTGGCCCGCGCCTTTCACGGCGATCCACCTGCTGTGGATCAACATCATCATGGATGGCCCACCGGCGATGACGCTCGGCGTCGAACCGGCACGCCCCGGCCTGATGCGCGACCCGCCACGATCGCAAACCGCGCAGATCCTCGACAGCGGCCGCTTGCTGCGCCTGGCGCTCTATGGCGTGACGATGATGGTCGGCACCCTGTTCATGTTCCGCCATGGGCTCACCGCGCACGACCAGACGTACGCACTGACGCTGGCCTTCACCACCTTCGTGCTGTTTCAGTTCTTCAATGTCTTCAACGCCCGCGCCGAGCGGGGGAGCACCTTCAACGCCGCGTTCTTCGCCAACGGCAGGCTCTGGCAGGCGCTCGCCGGCGTGCTCGCGTTGCAGGTGCTGGTGGTCCATTGGGGCCCCGCGCAGAGCGTCTTCGATACCGTCGATCTAAGCTTGCGCGACTGGGGACTGGCGGTGGCCGTGGCGGCAACGCTCCTGTTTCTCGACGAAGCACGCAAGTGCCTGGGAAAACGTTTCCACGCCCGCGACAGTGGACGATAATGGCGGGCCTGGATGCCCACGGCGAGCCGAAGGACAACAGATCGACGACATCGACGCTCACCGGGACGGAGGTTTTTCGAATCATGGGAGGCAACAATGAATGGCCAGGAAGCAGACACTGAAGCGTCAGGGAAAGCCATTCCCGACGAGCCGCTGATCCGCCACCTGCGCGGCAGCATCCGCCATGCGGCGCGCGTGCTGGCGGTACTGATGGTCCTGGTGATCTGGTGGGGCGTCGCCGACGTGGTCTATGTGCTCTACAGCCGGGTCAGCGTGCACCCCTACTATCTGCTCGAAATCAGCGACATTCTCGCCACCTTCGGCGCCTTCATGGCCGTGCTGATCGCCATCGAAGTGTTCGTCAACATTGTCAGCTACCTGCAGGAAGACGGACTGCACCTCGACATCGTTCTCGCCACCGCCTACATGGCGGTTCTGCGCAAGATCGTCATCCTCGATTACAAGGAAATCAGCCCGGACTACGTCTATGCGACGGCGGCACTGGCGCTGGCACTGTCGGTCGGCTACTGGTTGACCAGATCGCTGCACCCAATCCCGGCGAGGCCACCTGGCCAGTAAGCGCAGCCAACGAAGGTAGCGCAATGGGACTTCTGCCGCTGCTCTTCGTCGCCCTCATTGCCGCCACTTCGGCCCTGGCCGATACGCTGGCTTGTCCGAATGTCGACAACCCGCTTTTCGAGCCTCGCTTCGAGTCGGTCGGTGTCGGCATCATTCCGCGCTACGTGGTGCCGACGGTGGCGCAGGACCGCGCCGGATTCCTGTGGATAGCGACGGGCGACGGTCTGGTTCGCTTTGACGGCTACCGCTTTCGCCCGCAGGAGCGCAAGACGGCGGACCCGGCCGCGCGCAACCTGGGCTGGATCCGCGCCTTGCTGGCCGGACGCGATGGCCGCCTGTGGATCGGCACCGAGTCCGATGGACTGACGGTCTATGACCCGGCGAGCGAGACCGTCACCTCCTTCACTGGCGGCAGCAACGACAACGGCGGCGTGATGCCGACCATTCGCGCTCTGGTCGAAGACAGTGCCGGCGGCATCTGGGTCGGTAGTGAAGGAGGCGGACTCGATCGCTTCGATCCGCGCAGCGGCAGCTTTTCCCACCACCGGCAGTCGACCCAGCCGGGCGGCCTGCCCGATGACCGGGTGCAGGCACTGCTGATCGACCGTCAGGGAACACTGTGGGTGGGCACCTGGGCGGGTTTGAGCCGCCGCCAACCCGGCAGCGATCATTTTGAGCCCGTTTTCTCGGGCAAGACGGCCAGAGGCGGCGCCAGCCTGGCGGGTCGCATCGTGCAGGCCTTGTTCGAGGCGTCGGACGGGCGTATCTGGGTCGGCACGCAGCAAGGTGACCTGGCTATCGTCGATCCAGCCACGGCAACGGGTCAGTTGCTCGAGCACGCCCCGGGCGTTGCCAACCGTGGCGCGGTGTCGAGTCTGGTCGAGGCAGGTGGACAGATGTGGGTGGGCCGTTCCTCGGGAATCGAGCTGTATGACCCGCGCCGAGGCTGTCTGGTGCAGCGACTGCAGCACGACCTGCGCAAGCCAGCGGGTCTGGCGGGCAATGAGGTGACGCTGCTGATGCGCGATCACGCCGGCCTGATCTGGGTCGGCGGCTTGGGCCTGGGCCTGCAACGGCACGATCCCACCAATCGCAGCATCTGGCTGCGCGGTGCCGATACTCAGCCGGGCAGCCCGCTTTCTTCGCCGGACGTGCGCAGCTTGCTGCAACTCGACAACGGCGAGATCTGGGCCGCCTCGCACAAGGGTGGTGTCGCCGTACTCGACCGACAGCTACGCGTCACCGGCGCCGTATCGCCGCAGGCTCCTGAGCCAGCCCGGCTAGCCGGGCACGCCAGCGGGCAGTCCCAGCCGCTCGTCCGCGTCGAGGAGATGCTGCAAGCACGCGATGGCACGATCTGGCTGGGAGTCGATTCAAGAATCTATCAGTTCAGTCGGGAGCGCCGGCAGTTGCGAAGCCTGCCGCATCGAGGAGGGGTAACTCGACGCTTCCTGGAAAGCACCGATGGCTCCTTATGGGTGGCCACGCAGGATGGCCTCTACTGTTTGCGCCCCGGCACAGGCGAAGTTGTCCGCATCAACCAGCAGGAAGGGAAGCCACTGCGCGCCGAAATCAACGCCATCGTCGAGGCGCCTGACGCAAGCATCTGGGTGGGCAGTGCCAAAGGGCTCTATCGCGTCGCCGCCGGGGCCAGCGAACTGCAGCCCGTCGACGCGGCAACGGGATCCGGCCTCGCCAACATCATCGTCATCGGGCTGCTCTTTGATCGGCGACAGACCTTGTGGTTGGACACCGCGGTCACCGGTCTGCATCGCATGACTCGCTGGGATGGCGAGCGCGCGACCTTCGAGCGGATCAGCGAACGCCATGGCATCGTCACACGACCCTTTGGCGGCAATCTGCTGGAGGATGAGCGAGGGCGCATCTGGACGCAAATGTACGTCTATGACCCGGCGACGGACCGGCTCGACGAGTTGACCGCCGCCGACGGCGCGGATCTCGGCACCGGCTGGTTTCAGGCTCATGCCAAGACGGCTGACGGCCGACTGCTGTTCGGCGGCAGCAGGGGAATCCTGGTGGTCAAACCTGAGAGCTTCGACGCCTCCGACTACTCGCCACCACTGGTGGTTTCCGAGCTGACCATTGACGGCCAGCGCCAGCCGGCCGGCCGCCTTCAGGACGGACTGGATCTGGCGCCACCGCAACGCGGCTTCACCCTGACGTTCGCGGCACTCGACTACAGCGATCCCGGCCGCCTGCGTTACGCCTACCGCTTGCACGGTTTCGACACGGACTGGATCGCCACCGGCGCCGATTCCCGTGTGGCCAGCTACAGCAACCTCGACCCCGGCGACTATGTCCTGCAAGTGCGTGCCACCAACCGCAGCGGCTTCTGGAGTCCGCACGAACTGGCCATCCGGGTGCGCATACAGCCCGCCTGGTGGGAAACCGGGTGGTTCCGCATGAGCTTGCTCGCCCTGCTGGCGGCAATGGTCTATGCCCTGGTGCAGTTACGCACACGCCATCTGCGGGCGCGCCAGATCGAACTCGAACGTACCGTGCACGAGCGCACCGCCGACCTGGAGAAGCTGACGCAGGCGCTGCAGCGGGAGTCGGCGGCACTCGAGGAGTCCAGCCTGACCGACCCCCTGACCGGCTTGCGCAACCGGCGCTTCGTGGCCCTGCACATCGAGGCCGATGCTGCCCTGGCGGTGCGCGAGTACGCAAGCCACGCAAGCTACGGGGCAAGCTTGCGCGACGATGCCGGGCTGATCTTCTTTCTCATCGACATCGACCATTTCAAACAGGTGAACGACGATTACGGGCATGCGGGGGGCGATGCCGTGATCGTGCAGATGGCCGCTCGCCTGCGCAGCGTTTTCCGCGACACCGATTATCTGGTTCGCTGGGGTGGCGAAGAGTTCCTGGTGGTCGCGCGCGCGACGCCGCGCACGCATGCCGCCGAGTTGGCCGAGCGGGCGCGGGCGGCTGTCGCTGACCAGCCTTTCGCGCTTGACGATGGCCGCTTGCTGAGCAAGACCTGCTCGATCGGCTTCTGCTGTTTTCCACTGTCAACGCAGTATCCGGCCGCTCCAGCCTGGGCAGCGGCGGTCAATATCGCCGATGCGCTGCTCTACGCCGTCAAGCTGGCCGGCCGCAACGGCTGGATGGGAGCGCTCGGCACGCGTGACGAAACCCCCGAAGCCCTCCTCAGCTGGTTGCGCCGGCCCGTCGCCGACTGGGTTCGCTCAGGAAATCTGGAGGTCGTCCGCTCGCCGGTTTCACGCACGCCCGGCCACGGCCCGTAGGGTGGCGAGAGCGTCGATGCGCAACGCCCCGCCCGGTCCGCCCGCGCGCAGAACGGGCCGGCCCGCTTACTGAAAGCGGCAGGCGCCGGGGCCGTCAGGGTGCCCGCAACTTCCGCAGGGGCCGGGCAGATCCTTGGCGCCGGCAGCAGCGCCGGTGACGGCGGCGAAAGCCGAAAGCTTCTTGTGCAGGTCCTTGCTGTGGCAGTCCGGGCACTCCGGTGCGGGCGAGGACTGGCGTACCAGCTTCTCGAACTCCTTGCCGCAGGACGTGCAGGCGTATTCGTAGATGGGCATGCTATCGCTGCTCCTGGTGGTTCCGAGATGATCCTTGAAACGAGGCGGCTGTCCGCAGGTCTCGCAAGCCGAGCAGAAGGAGCGCGCAGGCGGTCCCCCGTCCGACCCGGGAAATCGACGCCCTCAATATCCTCGTTGCTGCTGCTGTTTGCCCTTGATGTTGCCAACCGTTCCGCCAACGACGCCGCCGATCGCTGCGCCGGTCCAGCCACTGCCGCCCGAGATCGCCGCAATGCCGGCCCCAGCGGCCGCGCCAATTGCCGCCCCACTGACGGTTCCCTGCTGCTGCGGCGTCATGTTCGTACACCCCATGCCGACCAATGTGACAGCGAGTACCAAAGCCAATCCCGTCTTCTTCATCTCTCATCTCCGTTACTTGGTCGGGGGCAGTGCTGGAAGGACCAACTCGAACCAGATGGTTTCCACCACCGGTCGCTGCAACTGCTCGGGATGCGCCGCATACCACTTGTCCAGCGCGCCGAGCACGCCGACCAGCGTTTGGCCCTTCATCCCCCTGGCAACGCGTGGCGAAAAACCCGTTTCGGTCACCGATGGATTGTCGGCGTAATATGCCGCCTCGACCTGAACCACGTTGGCGAGACCGATGAGATAGGCCTTCTTCACGTCGTCGCTGGACTTTGTCCAGTGCGTGCCATCAACCAGTGGCACTTCGTCCGCACCGGCGCCTCCACAGCTCAGCAGCAATGCGAAACAAGCGGCCTTGGCGGCACGCCGCAAGTTGCGGAAACCGGAATCTGCAATCATCTTCTTCCACTCCACGACGGGGACCTAGAGGTTACCATGTGGCGACGATCGCTTGAAGTGCAAGCGGCGCTGGGCAGGCGGGCAGGTGCCTGCCACTTGCCTTCGCACACAGCCGCCCGCCGACAAGCCGAGGCGCGCTGACCACTGAGTGGAAGGGCATCACGAACCATTACGAACGCGCCAGGGAGCAGCGTGTCAGAAGGATGCTCCACATACCCCACGCCATTCGCTGCGGCGCGTGGCAACCGGCGATACGAGGTTCCTACGATGATTCTTTGCGACCTTCTTGGCATGCCACTGCCGATCATCCAGGCGCCGATGGCGGGGGTACAGGGAAGTGCGCTCACCGTCGCGGTATCGACGGCCGGCGGGCTCGGTTCGCTGCCCTGTGCAGCCCTCGATCTGAAAACCATGCGCGCAGAACTGGCGACGATCCACCGGTTGACGACAAGGCCCTTCAACGTCAATTTCTTCTGCCATCAGCCACCGGCGCCGTGCGCCGATCGGGAGACGATCTGGCGAACGGCGCTGTCGCCTTATTTCGCGGAGTACGGGATCGATGCCGATGCGATTCCGACCGGACCTGGCAGATTGCCTTTCAGCAGCGAGGCCGCCGACTTGCTGGCCGAGTTCAGGCCCGCCGTGGTGAGTTTTCACTTCGGGCTACCGGCAGCGGACCTGCTCGCTCGGGTGCGTGGCTGGGGCGCAAAGATTCTGGCCTCGGCCACGACGGTGGCAGAAGCGCGCTGGCTGGCCGCGCACGGAGCCGACGCGATCATCGCCCAGGGGCTTGAGGCCGGCGGCCATCGCGGCATGTTTCTCGCCACCAGCCTGGACACCCAGGTCGGCACCCTGGCGCTGCTACCGCAGGTCGTCGCGGCAGTGCGCGTCCCGGTGATCGCCGCCGGCGGCATTGCCGATGCCAGCGGCGTCGCCGCCGCCATGGCGCTCGGCGCGGCAGGCGTGCAGGTCGGCACGGCCTACCTGCTCTGCCCGGAAGCGACGACGAGCGCAGTGCATCGGGCGGCGCTGCAGAGTGAAGCCGCGCAGAACACGGCAATCACCAATCTCTTTACGGGGCGACCTGCGCGCGGCATCGTCAACCGCCTGATGCGTGAAATCGGGCCAATGAGCGCCGCCGCACCGCCATTTCCGTTGGCCACCTCGGCCATCGCAGCATTGCGTGCTCCAGCCGAAAGCCTGGGTCGCGACGATTTTTCACCCTTGTGGGCAGGTCAGAATACACGCGGTTGCAAGGCGATTCCGGCTGCCGAACTGACCCTGGAACTGGCCCGCGGCTTCGCTACCGCCTCGCGCGGCACCTGAACCGCAAGCAGTCTCCCGTTCCGTACGGCCAGCAAGGTCTCCTGGTTGCCGTCGAGGCGAGGCCCCGCAGCGAAATACGCTCGACGCGGTGGCAGCATCTCGTCCAACTGGGAGCGACTGCCTTTCTACAGATCCCGCAGGCGCTGGAAGGAGGCGAAGCGCGGCCGCCCCTGATCGGTCAGTTCGCGATAGCGGAACGTGATCTGCGTCCCGATTGGTGGCGGATCGCGGCGTAACGCGTCGCTCAGGCCGGTGCCCAGCATGAACTCGACGCCACCGGCGGTACGCACCCGCAACGCGCCGAGCATCCCGGCGTACTTGCCCCGCCCCGGCTGATGGCCGATCACCGTCGCCTCGGCGTCGAGCCATCGCTTCAATTTCAGCAAGGCATCGCTGCGCCCGGTGACGTAGGCGGCGTCGGCGCGGTGCAACATCAGCCCCTCGCCGCCAGCCAGGACGACTTCGTCCAGCTTTCGTTCGAGCGCCTGACGGCTGCCGATCTCGATTTGCTCGACCGCGCGCAACCAGGGCACGCCGGCGCTGCTTACCAGTTCATGCAGGGCCCGCGCTCGCTGGCGGAAAGTCCCCGGCGCCTGCGGCAGTTCGAAAACCAGGTAGCGGACGTCGCGCCACGCCGCCTCGTCTGCCGTTTGTCGGCGAACGATTCCGGACAGCCGCTCGAACTCGCCTCGCCCGATCCACAACTCGCCGTCCAGCGCCTGCCTCGGGAAACCCGCGACAAACCACTCGGGAGCTGCAATCGCATGACCGCTGCGCGTCAACAAACGCTGCCCATCCCAGAACGCGCGCACGCCGTCGAGCTTCTCGCTGACCAGGTAGAGCCGAACGTCGGCCTGGCCCTGCTCGGTCTCGGCCAGCAACAGGGGTAAGGGCTCGCCAAGGACCGGCCAGCCACCGCCCGCCAGAGCGACCAGCGTCAACGCGTTCACCACCCCATTCCAGCGCATCGGAGCTCCTCCCCAAAAAGACCCTGATCCTCTGGCACACCTGGCTGAGCAGGCAAGCGCAAAGCTGAATCTTATCTCACCTTCACCTGCTCGGTGGGGGATGGGGTGCGCCAGCGCATCGAGCAGCGAGATCGGCTCGGTCACGGATGCCGGGCCGCTGCATTTGCAACAAAGTTGCATCTGCGGCGGGCATGTGCTTAAATTCGTGACCATGCTGACTGCTGTCCCACCCCCGGTCGAGACGTCTGTGGAAACGGCAAGCTGCGCACTTCTGCTTCCCCGGACACGTGCGCGCGCCGGGGCGGCGGCGTTGCTTCGAGCGTAGCGCGGAATATGGCGATGAGCACTGTCGAATCGATCGGCGATAGCGGGATCGGCAGAAAAGCCGGCGCCCTGTTCGGCGGCGGCGGCCGGGCTGACCGACAGCCCATGAAGCGGCTGCGATTCGCCATTCTCGCGTTGCTTCTGCTGCTCGCCCAGTCGGCTGCCCTGTTTCACTATGTCGATCATCTCAAGCCCGATGCCGACGAGGCTGACGGCCATGCCTGCGTGTTCTGCCTGGCCGCGCACAACCTTGAGTCCCCGGTGCCGACACCAGCCACGACCCTGGCCGGACCATTGCTCCATGTCACACCGCCGACTCAGGAAGCCTGGTTTTCCTGTGCGCGGCGACTGAGCCCGGCGTGCGCCCGCGCTCCCCCCACCGCCTGATCGCCCCACCGGAATCGTCGATCCGCCAGCAATCCCTGCAAAGGGAGGCGTTCTGCTTTCTTGAGGAGTCATCATGCATACCCCCGTTACCGCCGTTACCGCCGCGCTGGCTGCGGCACTGAGCTTTACCCTGCCGGCGCACGCCGCCAAAGATGCCGATCTGGCGGAGATCCGCGCCCAGGTCAAACAGATGAAGGAGGCTTACGAGCAACGCATAACAGCTCTCGAAAGCCGCCTCGCCGAGGCCGAGAAGACCGCTGTCAAGGCCGAAACGACAGCGGCGAAGGTCGAGGCCGGCGCCATACAGAGCGCTGCGGCGGCGGCGCCGATGCCTGCCGCGACGACCTCGGCCAGCGCTTTCAATCCCGCTATCTACGCGGTGCTGCAAGGTGTCTATGCCAACCTCTCGCAGGATCCCAACAAGTACGTGATCAACGGCTTCGTGCCGAGCGGCGACATTGCGCCAGCCAAGCGCGGATTCAGCATCGCCGAGTCCGAGTTGGGATTCAGCGCCAATGTCGACGACAAGATCTACGCCAACCTGATTCTGGCGCTCTCTCCTGACAACAGCGTCGAGGTCGAAGAAGCCTATGGTGTACTGACCGCCCTGCCCGGTGGCCTGAGGCCCAAGTTCGGGCGCTTTCTGTCGAGCATCGGCTACCTCAACGACCAGCACCAGCATGGCTGGGATTTCTACGACGCGCCGCTGCCGTACCAGGCGTTTTTTGGTGGCCAGTTCCGCAGTGATGGCCTGCAAATGAAATGGGTGGCGCCGACCGACACGTATCTCGAACTCGGTGCCGAGGTCGGCGATGGCGCGAGCTTTCCGGGCACCGAGCGCAACCGCAACGGCGTCGGCAACTATGCCCTCTACGCACACGCCGGCGGCGATATCGGTGCCAACCATAGTTGGCGTGCCGGCCTGTCCTATCTCGGTCTGAAGCCACAGGATCGCGAGTACGTGCAAGTCGATACGTCCGGCGTCGATTCGCAATTGGCTTTCAGCGGCAGGAGTCAGCTGGCCATCGCCGACTTCGTGTGGAAGTACGCACCCAATGGCAATGCGCAAAGCACCAATTTCAAGCTGCAGGGCGAGTACTTCTGGCGCAAGGAGAGTGGCGACCTCACCTACGATCGCGACGGCGCACTGGGTCTCACCAACGACTCCAGCTACTCGTCGCGACAGAGCGGCTGGTATCTGCAAGGGGTTTACCAGTTCCTGCCGGAGTGGCGTGTCGGCGTTCGCTACGACCAGCTCGAACCCGGCAGTCCAGACTATGGCAGCAATGCCACCTACCTCGACTCGTCCGGCTTCAATCCGAAGCGCTACGCGGCGATGGTCGACTACACGACCTCCGAGTTCGGCCGTTTCCGCCTGCAGGTGCAGCAGAGCAAGCTCCTGCCCGACCTCACCGACAATCAGGTCTTTCTGCAGTACGTCCTGACCCTGGGTGCGCACTGCTCACAAATACTGAGAAAGTTGAAAGGCATCACATGAATCGTCTCCTACAACTCCTGGCGGCTCTGGCCTTTGCCGCCTTTGCGGCACCGGCGCTCGCCGTGTTGAACGTTTTCGCCAGCGTACCCGAATGGGGCGCATTGGCCGAAGAACTGGGCGGTGAACAGGTCAAGGTTTACACGGCCACCAACGCCTTGCAGGATCCGCATCACATTGAAGCACGGCCGAGTCTGATCGCCCGTGCACGCCGTGCCGACCTTGTTGTCGCGACCGGCGCTGAACTCGAAGTCGGCTGGTTGCCGCTGGTGCTGCAGCAGTCTGGAAATGCCAGGGTGCAGCCGGGAAAAGCGGGCTATTTCGAAGCTGCGCAATACGTGCGGATGCTCGAGAAGCCGGCTCGCCTCGATCGTGCCGACGGCGACGTGCATCCTGGCGGCAATCCACACATCCAGACCGATCCGCGCAACATCACACGCGTGGCAGCAGCTCTGGCGGCACGGCTCGGCGAACTCGATCCCGCCAATGCCGCTGTCTACCAGGCGCGCCACAAGGCCTTTCTCGGCCGCTGGACAACGGCGATTGCCAATTGGGAAAGGCAGGCCGCAGCGCTGCGAGGCGTGCCGATCCTCGTGCAGCACAAGGCGTTCGCCTACCTCGAGGACTGGCTTGGGCTGAAACAGGTCGCCGCTCTCGAGCCGAAGCCGGGGGTCGAACCGACCATCGCTCACCTGTCGGAAGTGCTCGCCAAGCTGCAACAGCAGCCCGTGAAGATGGTCCTGCGTGCGGCTTATCAGAACGACCGTGCATCGCTGTGGATTGCCGAGCGCGCCAGGATCAACGCTGTGGCCCTGCCGTTCACGGTCGGCGGCGACGAGGCGGCCAAGGACCTGTTCAGCCTCTTCGACGACACCATCCAGCGCCTGCTGAAGGGAGCGCAATGAGCTTCGACCTCGCTGGCGCCGAAGCCTCGATCCTGTTGCCGGCGCTCGCGGCGGGCCTGCTGGTGACGGCCACGCACGTGCCGCTCGGCATGCAGGTGCTCGCCCGCGGCATCGTCTTCATCGATCTGGCGATTGCGCAGATTGCCGGTTGTGGTGTGCTTCTTGCCGATCAGCTCGGCTTCGAGCCGGCGGGCGCTGCGGTGCAGGTGGCGGCGCTGTCGGCGGCGCTGGCCGGCGCCCTGCTGCTCACCTGGACGGAAAAGGCCTGGCCCGAGGTGCAGGAAGCGGTGATCGGCGTGACCTTCGTCCTCGGCGCAACCGGCAGCGTGCTGTTGCTGGCAAGCAACGTCCACGGCAGCGAACACTTGCGCGATCTGCTCGTCGGGCAGATCCTGTGGGTAGAGCCGGCCCGCCTGCTCTGGGTGGCGGCAGCTTACGGACTGATTCTGATACTCTGGTTCAGTGCTCGCGACCGGCTTGGGCAGATCGGCTTCTACGCGTTGTTCGCGGTCGCCGTCACCCTGTCGGTTCAACTCGTCGGACTCTATCTGGTGTTCGCGACCTTGATCGTGCCACCGCTGGCGACACGCCGGATGACGCGCAGACGCCTACCGGCAGCGTGGCTACTCAGCGTCGCCGGCTACGCGACAGGCCTGATGCTATCGACCGCGCTCGACCTGCCGACGGGGCCGGTCATCGTCTGGGTCCTGGTCGCCCTGGCGTTAGTCTGGCACGCGGCTACCGCCAGGAGGGCCGCGATGGTCGATGGGCAGGGCTAGGCGATCGCTGTTACGCTGGCGTCAACGGCGCCGATAGTCGCCAACCGGACGCTTTGGCTTTTTTTGCAACCATGATGCATCTGACCATTCATTGTCGACCATGCGCTATGTTTCACATCATTCCACTACAAGGATTTCCCATGCTCTCTCGCACTCTTTCTGCACTTGCCGCCGCCTTGACCATCGTCAGTCCCATCGCGCACGCTGAAAAAGCTCACGTTCACGGGGTTGCCGAACTCAACGTCGGCGTCGACAAAGACACCTTGCGCATCGCGCTCGAATCACCTCTGGAAAATCTTCTCGGTTTCGAGCGGGTGCCCAAGAGCGACAAGGAACTGGACAAGGTACGCCGCATGGCGAGCCAGTTACGCCAGGCTGACAAGCTGTTCCTGCCCACGCCCGGCGCCGGCTGCAAGCTCGTAAACGTAAAGCTGGAATCGGCGGTCCTCGACCCCGCACTCCTCGGCGAGGCTCCGGTTGCCGCGGCGAGCCCTGGGCAGGCCGCCGCTCGCACCCCGCAACCCGGCGCCAAGCCCGCGCACGCCGACCTGGATGGCGAATTCGTCTTCCAATGCGCCCAGCCTGCGGCACTGCAGGGCCTGGAGGTGAAACTGTTCGACGCTTTCCCTGGTTACCGGCAAATCCGCGCGCAAGTGGTTACCGCCAAGCGACAATCTGCGGCCAGACTCTCGCCCAAGGCCAACACCTTGAACTGGTAGCCCCATCATGAAAAGCGAAACGGTCGTCGCCATCACGGATCTGGTCTTCCGCTGGCCTCGCCAGAGCGCCGTTTGCCTGGATCTGCCCGAGCTACGCCTGCGACGCGGCGAGCACGCCTTCCTGCATGGACCGAGCGGCTGCGGCAAGAGCACCCTGCTCAGCCTGATCGGTGGCGTACTGGTGCCTGGCAGCGGCAGCATCGATCTTCTGGGCGAGGATCTGGGGCGCCTGCGGTCGACGCAGCGCGATCGACTGCGCGCCGACCACATCGGCTTCGTCTTCCAGCAGTTCAATCTGGTGCCGTATCTGCCGGTGATCGACAACGTTCTGCTGCCCTGCCGTTTCTCGGCACGGCGACGCGAGCAGGCGCAGGCAGGCGGCGCCTCGCTGCGCGGCGAAGCGGAACGTTTGCTGAGCCATCTCGATCTGGCGCGCGACCTGTGGCTGCGCCCGGCAACCGATCTGTCGGTGGGACAGCAACAGCGCGTGGCGGCAGCACGCGCCCTGATCGGGCATCCCGAACTGCTGATCGCCGATGAACCCACTTCGGCGCTCGATGCCGAGCGCCAGGAAGCCTTTCTCGATCTGCTCCTGCGTGAGGCAAACGCTGCCGGGTCCACCGTGCTGTTCGTCAGTCACGACCGTCGCCTGGCGTCGCATTTTGTACGCGACCTCGCCTTGCCGGCGCTCAACCGGGCAAGTCATGGAGAGACGGCATGCACTATCTGATCGTACTGGCGGTGCGCAGCGCCTGGAACCGGCGTTATCCCCTGACGTTCACCCTGCTCTCGATCGCCCTGGCGACCAGCCTGCTGCTTGGCGTCGAACGGCTGCGCCAGGATGTGCGCGAGAGCTTCTCACAGTCGGTGTCGGGTACCGATCTGGTCGTCGGTGCGCGCGCGAGTCCCATCCAGTTGATGCTCTATGCCGTGTTCAGGATCGGTGAGGCAGCCCAGAACATGCGCTGGACCTCGGCGCAGAAACTGGCCAGTCATCCAGCCGTAGCCTGGAGTATCCCGCTCTCGCTGGGCGACTCGCATCGCGGCTTTCCGGTGCTCGGCACTTCCGTTGACTACTTCACGCACTTTCGCTACGGCGATCGCCAGCCCCTGCGGATGCGGGCCGGCGTGCCGTTCGCCGGCGTTTTCGACGCCGTGCTGGGCGCCGAGGTCGCCCGCAAACTGGGCTATCAACTCGGCGAGAAGATCGTGCTGACGCATGGTAGCAGCGGACTGGAAGGCGCTGCGCATGGCGACAAGCCGTTCTTCGTCGTGGGTATCCTGGCGCCCACCGGGACGCCGGTGGATCGCACTGTGCACATTACCCTGGCCGGCATGGAGGCCATCCATCTCGATTGGCAGGGCGGCGCCCCGGTGCCGGGGTTCTCGATTCCGCCCGATCTCGTCAGAAAGTTCGATCTCACACCGAAGACCATCACCGCACAACTGATCGGTCTGAAGCAGCGTGGTGATGTCTTCGCCATGCAGCGTGCCATCGCCGATGCCGGCGATGAAGCACTGATGGGTGTCATGCCGGGGGTGACGCTCGATCAGCTTTGGGAAGTCGTTGGCCAGGGCGAGCAGGCGCTGCTGCTGGTTTCGTGGATGGTCGCCCTGGTCGGTCTGGGGGGGCTGGTCGCGGTGATCCTCGCCAGCCTGGATGCCCGCCGGCGCGAACTGGCGATCCTGCGTTCGGTGGGCGCGCGACCGCGCGAACTTCTGCTCCTGCTGGCTCTCGAAGGCTTTTCGGTCACTGTCGGGGGAATCGTGGTGGGCGTCGCCCTGCTGTCCGCAGTCCTCTTCTTTGCCACGCCCTGGATCGAAGCCCACTATGGCATTGCCCTCAATGGCCTGAACCTCTCTGGCGACGACGCCACTTCTCTGGCAGAGCTGCTTGGCTGGATCCTGCTCGCCGGCAGTGTCGCCAGCCTCTTGCCGGGTTTGCGCGCCTATAGACTTTCCCTGATCGACGGCCTGACCCCAAGGACCTGACCATGCACACCCCGCGCTCCCGCTCGTTCCTGTTCTCGTGCTTGCTGCTCGTTGTCGGCGCGTCGGCGCTGGCTGCTGTTACGTCCGCCCCTAAACGGGATTGAAGGGCTTTGAATATCGCGCGTACTTTGAGCAGGAAGATCGAAGGATCTCCTGAGCGAAGGCGGAATGAAGAAGGACGGAGAAGGGCTGGAACACCTCTGCTATCGTGGGAAGTTATCGAGACGACCGAGATAGAAAAGAGCCCAGCCCATGCAACGAATTGTAGCCGGCATCACCACGCTTGAGCAGCACGTTGAGACGACTCAAAAGGCCGCTGAAGTGTATCGACCGAAGTCGTGCCCGCACTGCGGGCTGGGAGTGGTCCATCAGCATGGTCACTATGAGCGAAAGGCCGACCGCCGAGCCGTGCCGCCACGGCTCAACCCGATCCCCATCCTTCGCTACCGTTGTGCCGGATGCCGACGCACGTGTTCGCGCCTGCCGGAATGTATCGCACCGCGACGCTGGTATGACTGGTCGGTGCAACAGCAAGTCCTGCAGCAGCGGCTGAACGGCGCGGCAGAGCACCCCGGCGGTCCACCTGACCGGCACACGGGCGCGCGCTGGTGGAACTGGTTGCAGGAGCGGGGAAAGGACTTTGTGTTTCACCTGCGCGTGCGCTTTGCCGAACTCGGCCGGGCCGTTGACACGCACGGCTTTTGGCACCAGGTGTTCAACAGCCTGGGTCTGCCGCGGGCCATGTTCTGGCTCGATCAAGAGATGAGCGTCCCATGATTTCCTGACACCGAGCGAGTGGCGGACGGTGGGGACCCCGCCCGGGCGGGGTCCCCACACAGTTTGCTCGTGGCATTATTTCGGCCCTTTTGTTTTGATGACGACTCCCATTCACCCCGAGGAGTCGTCATGAATCGAATCAATCCGATCGCCTTGTTTCGCCTGTCCGTCCTGGGTTCGCTGACCAGCCGGGAACGGCTGGATCACGGCGAATTGCAGCAGACCATCCGCGCCCTGGCCGAGCGCGAATACACCATTCCCGGCACGCGTCGGCGCCATGTTGCCGAGAAGACGATTCAGGGCTGGTATTACACTTACCTTGCCCAGGGCATCGATGGCCTGACACCCAAGACCCGTATCGACCGCGGGCAATCGAAGCTATCGCAAGCCATTCAGACCGCGATCCTTGCCGCGAAGCGCGACAACCCGCGCCGCTCGATCCGTCAGATTCGCCAGTTGCTCGAAGCCACCGGAACGGTGGCTCGCGGCAGCCTGTCGCGCTCGACGGTCCACCGGCTGCTGCAACAGCACGGCCTGTCGCGGATCAGCGGCTCGGCCAGCCTGCCCGAGGAGAAGCGCAGCTTCGTCGCCGCTTCCGCGGGCGCCATCTGGTATGGCGATGTGATGCACGGTCCCCGCGTGCCTCACGAGGGCAAGCTCGTCAAGGGGTATCTCGTCTCGCTGTTCGACGATGCCTCACGTCTGGTGGCTCACAGCGCTTTCTGCCCCGGCGAAACGGCGCTCGACATCGAAGGGGTGCTCAAGCAGGCGCTGCTGAAGCGAGGCATCCCGATCAAGCTCGTCGTCGATAACGGCGCGGCCTACCGCGCTGAGACCCTGCAGGGGATCTGCGCCCGCCTGGGCATTCACCTGATCTATTGCCGGCCCTATGCGCCCGAGGGCAAGGGCAAGTTGGAGCGCTGGCACCGGACCTGCCGCGACCAGTTCCTGTCGGAACTCGACGAGCGCCACATCAACAGTTTCGAGGACCTCAATGCGCGTCTCTGGGCCTGGCTGGAGCGGGTCTATCACCATACGCCGCATGCCGGCCTCGACGGGATGACGCCGCTCGCGCGCTACCAGCAGGATTTGTCGAAGATTCGTTCGCTGGGAGCGCTGGCCGCGCAGCTCGATGCCTTGTTCCGGTATCGCGTCAGCCGTCGAGTCAGGAAGGATGGCACGGTGTCGTATCAGGGGGCGCGCTTCGAAGTGCCTTTCGAACTCTCCGGCAAGACGGTGTGTCTGGTCGTCGATCCGCATAGCGGGGCGGTCATCGAGGTCGAGGACGAGCACGGCAAGGGGATCGGCGCCGCGACCCCGCTCGATGCCCTGGGCAATCTCGATCGCCAACGAAATAAATCCGACCCGACAGACGCCGCTCCCGCCTCGCCGTCTGGCCCGAATCTGATCGAACTCACCTATCGTCAGTATTACGACCGCAAAGGAGACTGAAGATGTATCTGCAACACTTTGGTCTGCGCCATCCGCCTCTGGGCAAGGACGCCGCCGAGCTGTGGGATGACGGTGCGCTGGCGCAACTCGCCGAGCGCTTCCAGTGGCTTCTGCAATCGCCGGGCCTCGGCCTGCTGACCGGCGAGGCCGGCGTGGGCAAGACGGCCGCCTTGCGCCTCGTGACCGCCAAGCTCAATCCGCATCGCTACCAAGTCATCTACCATGCCGAGACCGATTTCGGACGGGCAGACCTTTACCGGTGCCTGGCCCAATCCCTCGGCCTTCAGCCGAGTTATCGTCGCGCCCAACTGTGGCGCGACATCAAGGCGCATATCCATCATCTGGCCGACGCCAAGCAACTTCTGCCGGTCTGGATCCTCGACGAGGCGCAGAATCTGCCACCCGAATTCTTCCGCGATTTCCCCGCTTTTCTCAACTTCGCCTTCGATTCGCGCGATCTCATCACTGTCTGGCTGGTCGGTCACCCGATCCTCGCCCAAACCCTCGAACGGGCGTCTTACGCCGCACTCGCCGGCCGCATCCAGGCACGCGTGCATCTGCGACCGGTGCTCGAACGCGAGCGCTTTGCGCAACTCGTCGGCCATGCCCTCAAGAGCGCCGGGTGTGCGCATACCCTGCTCACCGATTCCGGCCTGGAACTCCTGCGCCAAGCCAGCAAGGGCCTGCCGCGCCACGCCGGGCGCATCCTGCGCACCGCCATGCGTCTGGCGGTGCCGCGCGCACTCAATCATTTGCCCGACGATCTGCTGCAAGCGGCTATCGAGGAGTTGCGATGAAACGCCGCCCTCACTCCCTCTTCCCCGACGGCCTCTCCGACGAAAGTGCGGCGGCGATCAGCGAGTTCCTTCACCAACTCGCCGCTGCTTGTGAGGCCCGCTACCTCGTCCAGCTTCGCCGCCACCGCAGCCGTCAGATGAACCTCTACGATCCCGAAGCCCCTTGGAGAATACCTCCAGGCGAGCCCTTCTAGCCCTCTCGTCCCACGCTGACGCCGGAACCTCTTCTTCCGGCGTCAGCGTGGGACTTTGCCATCATCTCAACCTCGAATGGCTCGGGTTGAAGAGTTCCAGATATCGCGGGACGTAACACTGCCGACCCACCAGGCAGCCCCTACAAGGTAGGCGAACGTCTCGGCAGTGCGCCCGGCAAGCCAGCCTCCGATTTCCGTGAAGTCAAATGGGAGGAGCTCATTCCTCCGAACTGGAACCCCGCTGACGCCTTCAAGGGTGTCGACCTGGCGAAGATGGAGGATGGCGACCCGCGCGCCATGGACGCGCTCGCCCGGATGCGCGACGTCTGGGCCAACGCACCCGTCGCAAGCTCGCTCAACGGTGCCGCCGTCCGCATCGCCGGCTTTGTGATTCCCCTCGAACGCGTGAAGGACGAAGTGAGTGAGTTCCTGCTGGTGCCCTACTTCGGCGCCTGCATTCACGTTCCACCGCCACCGGCCAACCAGATCATCCATGTGGTCTCCGACAAGCCACTCAAGAACGTGCAGACGATGGATGCGATGTGGGTCAGCGGTGTCCTGAAGGTTTCCGCCGGAGAGAGCTCATGGGGACGCTCGGCCTACCGCATGCAAGCCAAGGCAACTGCGCCGTATGTCTTTCCAGCGCGCAAGTGAGCGTCCCGGGAGGGACCGCCTGCTGCTGCTGGGCATGAACAACCCGGCGCCCGGGATTTCTTGGTAGTGACCGGCCCCGTCGGCGCCGGCCGCTCGCCCGGGTGCGCCAGGCTAGCTGGCGGTCACCCTTTGGGGCGACTGAAGCGCGTCAGGTTGTTCATGATTTCGACCATCGCCGGGCGAATCTCGTCCTTGGCGCGGTCGGGATCGCTGACCGGCCGGTCGTCGTCGTCCAGCACTTCCTGCCGGATGACGCCGGTGGCGTTGATCGGGAAGGCGATCTTGAACTTTTCGCCAATGTAGGCGATGCGATGCCAGTCGGCCGCAACGGCATAGTCGCGGTGAAAGTCGGGCTTGAGCAGGTCGTACCCCTGTGAATAGTCGCCCGGCGGATTGCGTACGCCGAGCAGCGGCATTACCGTCGCCGGGATGTCGAGATGGCTGGTGATGCCGCTGATGACGCGTGGTTTCTCGCCGGGCACCCATAGCACGCCCGGCGTGCTGGTCTGGTAGCGATTGAACTCCGCCGCGTGCCCCCAGCGGTTGCTGCGCTCCATGAACTCCTCTCCGTGGTCGCCGAGAACGATGACGATCGTCGTCTCGAGCAGACCCTTTTCGCGCAGATGCGCAATGACGCGCCCGATCTGGCGGTCGACGTGGTGGGCAGCGTTGAGGTAGCGGTTCTTGATCGGTTCCATCTGGCCAGCGAAATCGGCGGACAGGTAGTTGAAGTCTTCGAGATAGGGCCTGGCGATGACGCTGTCGTCGGGGAACGTGTAGTTGGCGTGCGTTCCCTCGAAGAACATGTAGGTCATGAACGGTCTGCCCGGGTCGCGAGCGTCGATGAACCTGAGGATGTCATCGATGTTCTGGCGGTCCCGCTCCCACGGTTGCGGTCCGCCGGACAGCGCGTGCATGTCGCCCGGCTTCATTTTCAGAAAGACCGTCTTGTCGAAAGGCGGGTAGGTGAATGACTGGCTGGTGTGCAGGCTGAACTGGTAGTTCTGCTGCTGCAGCACATCCATCAGGAGAGGTGACCGGCCGGCTTTGATCAACGGAAACCAGTAGTTGCCGTAGAGACCGTAGAACATCGAGAAGATGCCCATCTGCGTCGCATTGCCGCCGCTGTAGTGGTGTTCGAGGCGCAAGGCCTGCCCTGAAAACTCCCACAGATTGGGCATGAGGTGGGGCTCGAGCAGATCGAAGCGCAGCGACTCGGCGACCAGCCAGACGATGTTGAGTGGCCGTGCGGGCGCTTCGACCTGCAAAGGCACGAGTGGGTAGCTCAGTCCGCTGGGCTTGATGTGGATGCCCTCGACAGTTTCCGATGCGGTGTTGATGCCCAGGCGGGCCGCCAACCGGCGGAAGGTCATCGGCAGATAGAAGGGGTAGCGCTCGCTGGCGAAAAGGATCGGCTGGTAATTGACGGCGGCGCTAAAGCCATAGGCAAGTCTCTCGCCCACCGTCAAGACAAGGACAGCGAGCAGTACCCAGCGCGCGCGTGGCAGCACACGCGGCGGACGATGCTCGGCGACGCGGCGCGTTGCCCAGTAATAGCTGGCCGCCTGCAAGGCCAGCAGGGCGACGACGATGAGTGCTGCCGTCAGCTCGGTGCTGCGACTTGCCCCAAGCGAGGCGATGCCCCCCGGCGAGAAGACCAGGTCGACGACGAATCCGTTGATGTGAAAACCGTACATGCCATAGATCGTCCGGTCGGCGAACAGGAGCACCTGAACCGCTCCGGTCAGGCCGACCAGCAGGCAGGCCAGCGCCGCTGCGCCGGCACGTGTCGCCTGTCGCCGCTTCAGCCACCCGTAAAGCAGGTAGCCCGGAATCAGTGCCGGCAGCAGGTACAGGAACGCATAGCTGATGGTGGTGGCCAGCGTCCACAGCGCGACGGCCGGCGCGCTGTAAGCCTTGCCCGTCGTAAAGGCGCTGACGTGAAGCACCACCCACAATCCGGTGATGAGGAAGAAGCGGTCGATTCTGTCACGCGAGGGCAGCTCGTGCATCGGCGGGGAAGTCCCGGAAAACAAAAGGCTATTTTAGCACGACAAGTGTTAGGGCAGGCTTAAGCGGCTGCGCTTGCCCGCGCTTGGTCGGGCGCGCCGCGAATTCATCGTCACAATCGGCGGCTGAGCCTACCCGCCAGTCGGCACGCTGAGCGATAATCAGCGTCTGCTGATATACGACAAGGTGGACCTATGTCCGTAACGCCTTCCGCCAGTCCGTTGAGTGTCTCCCAGATCGTCCGCAACTTCGCTCCCGGCTGGTTCGCTGCCGTAATGGGCAGCGGCGTGCTGAGCATCACGACGCTGGCGCTGGCCACGCGCTGGCCGCGCATCGAAGCGTTCGCCTGGGGGCTGCACTACTTCAATCTGCTCCTGTTCCTGGTGCTGACGATTCCCTGGCTGGCCCGTTGGCTCGTTTTTCCTCAGGCCGCCCGGGCGACGCTGCAGCATCCTGTGCAGGCAAGCTTCTATCCGACCTTTTCGATCGCCCTGCTGGTCATCGCTGCACAGTTCGTTGCTTTCGGACCACAAACGGGTCTGGCGTTGCTGTTCTGGTGGCCTGGGGCGGCGCTCACCTTCGCGTTCAGTTTCGCCGTGCTGTACGCGATGTTCAGCGGCGAGCATGTCGGGCTCGAGCACGTGACGCCGGCCAACTTCATCCCGGCGGTCGGTCTGGTGGTGATCCCGATCGCTGGTGGCCCGCTGGTCGGCCAGCTGCAGGGTAGCGCGCGCGATCTGGCATTGCTGACCAATGTCGTGGGTTTCGGCGCGGGCTCGCTGATGTATTTCGGCCTGCTGGCTCTGACGCTGCAGCGCAAGTATCTAAGCAAGCCGGCTTTCGGCATTCTGGCGCCGACCGTCTGGATTCAGGTGGCTCCGATCAGCGTCATTCCCGTCAGCCTGCTGAACCTTGCCGAGCAGCTGCCCGTGCCGGTGGCGAACAACGGACTGCTGCTCGTCGGCCTCCTCTTCTGGGGATTCGGTGTCTGGTGGGTGGTCATGGCCAGCCTGCTCACTGCCGCTGCCCAGCGCCGGCGAATGCTGCCCTTTGCGCTGTCCTGGTGGGGCTTCACCTTTCCGCTCGGCTCCTTCGTGGCGTGCAGCTTCCGGCTTGGCCGCATGTCCGGCCTGGCCGGCGTCGAGTGGATCGGCATCGCCTGCTGGGGGCTGCTGCTGGTGCTCTGGCTGCTGACTCTGGCGCAAACGCTGCGCGCTGTCGTCAGCGGCACGATCTTCCGCCCGCCTGCCTGAGCCGATCGACGCCGCGATGTCGGCTAAAATGGCTGCACCATGAGCGACCACCATCACCACGATCACGACGAGCACCACGAACACCACGAGGATGCGCAGCATACGCACGGCGCGCACGCGGGTCACGTGCATCATCACCATGCCGATGCCGGGCCGCGCCTGATCTGGGCCCTCCTGCTGACGCTCGGGTTTGCCGCGGTCGAGGCGGTCACCGGTTTCTGGTCGGGCTCGCTGGCGCTCCTCGGCGATGCCGGGCACATGGTGACCGACAGCGCCTCGCTCGCCCTTGCCGCGTTTGCCGCCTGGCTTGCACAGCGCCCGCCGACGCAGCGTCACACCTACGGCTATGGCCGCGTCGAGACTCTGGCGGCACTGGCGAACGTATTGTTCATGGTGCTCGTGGTCGTCGGCATCTCGGTCGTCGCCGTGCGCCGGATCCTCGACCCCGCGGCGGTCAATGGCGAAGCAGTCACGCTGGTCGCAGCGCTCGGCCTGGGCTTGAACATCGGTGTCGCCTGGCTCCTGATGCACGGCGAACAGACGATGAACACGCGTGGCGCGCTGCTGCACGTCCTCGGCGACCTGCTCGGTTCGGTGGCCGCGCTTGTCTCCGGTGCCGTGATCATGTGGACCGGCTGGATGACCGTAGACCCGCTACTCTCACTGCTGATCTGCGTACTGATGCTCGCCTCCAGCCTGCGTCTGCTGCGCGAGGTTCTGCAGGCCCTGATGGAGGGCGTGCCGATCAGTCTGTCGAGCGAGCAGGTCGGACGGCTACTGGCCGCTATCCCGGGGGTGGCGTCGGTACACGACCTGCATATCTGGACTCTGTCGTCGAGCCGTATCGCCCTGTCGGCGCACCTCGTCGTCCAATCGCTGGAACGCTGGCCAACGGTACTCGCCGCCAGCCGGCATGCGCTGGCCGAGCAGGGGATCGAGCATGTGACCCTGCAGCCCGAACCCTTGACCAGCGCCGTCCGTTGGCTGCCCTATCCCGATGAACGCCGCCAACAGGCTGGGTGAAGCGTCGTGACGGCAGGGCTGCCGAGGCAAGCCGAGGCGCATGACCTGCCCGAGCTGGTGGCACTGTTGGCGGAATGCGCCCTGCCTTTCGGTGATCTGACCGAGACCCATCTGCGCGAGTTTCTGGTCTGCCGGGACGGCGGCCGACTGGTCGCCACTGCCGGACTCGAACTCTGCGACGATGCAGTCTTGCTGCGTTCGCTGGCCGTCGCGGCAACCCATCGTGGACGCGGACTGGCGACGCGGCTGGTCGACGCGCTTGAACGTCGGGCACGCGCGAAGCGGCAGCGCGTAATGTTCCTGCTGACCAAGACGGTGCCGGGGTTCTTCGCTGCCCGCGGCTTTCGGCCGGTGGAGCGTCAGCTTGTTCCAGCGGCGATCGCCACCACGACCGAGTTCCGGAGCCTGTGCCCGGCGTCAGCGCTGTGCATGCGCAAGCGACTCGACGGCGAGGCCCCGCCGTGAGAGTCGTCGTTCAGCGGGTCGCCTCGGCGAGGGTGGAAGCGGCCGGACAGGTGCTGGCTTCCATCGGCTGCGGCCTGCTGATCCTGGCGGCTTTCGAGGAGGCCGATGCGGATCCCGACATTGCCTGGATGTCGGCCAAGCTCGCCAGACTGCGGATTTTTCCGGATGCGGCAGGAACGATGAACCGCAGCCTTATCGACGTTCAGGGTGAGGCGCTTGCCGTTAGCCAGTTCACGCTTTTTGCTTCGACCCGGAAAGGCAATCGTCCATCCTGGAGCCGCGCGGCGCGGCCTGAAGTGGCGCAGCCGCTATTCGACCGCTTTGTCGGATCCCTCGAACGTGCGCTCGGCTGTCGTGTGCAGACCGGGGAGTTCGGTGCCGACATGCAGGTGCACCTGATCAATGACGGACCCGTGACGATAAGCATCGATTCGCGTTGTCCGGAGTAGCCCGGCGACGGAACAGGCAGCGCCCAACGATCAGCAAAGGAAGAGAGGCTGGCCGCGCGCGCAACTAGCGCATCTGAGGCGGTACTGCCTGATCGCTGGCGTCCCCACGGGGATTCGAACCCCGGTACCTACCGTGAAAGGGTAGTGTCCTAGGCCTCTAGACGATGGGGACCCGGAACGGTTTTTTCTTTCGGCTTGTTGGTGGAGGTACGCAGGATCGAACTGCGGACCTCTTGCATGCCATGCAAGCGCTCTCCCAGCTGAGCTATACCCCCGCACGAAAGAAGGCGCGATTATAGGGACCGTGATCCCTGCTGTAAAGCGGTAGCGTTGTCCAATCTACCACCCATGAAGTTTCGGCCCTCTCGAAGCACCCGGGCAGAAGCAGTGCGCGGGCAGCACCTCGCCAGAGAAGGGGGAGACCAGTTTGAATCATGACCGGCGATTCCGACAGCTCTTGTGGATACCCCAGTGCTTGGGGCCAGCCTGCTCACGAGAATCTTTTCCGCTGCGATGGGTTTGCAGTTGGCATCGCCTTGCCAGGTCTGACCACACCAGTACATGGCCAGCGCCATCAGCGGAATGATGCAATCGAGGCCCCTGGGCGCCTCGCGGTTCGTGTCCTCCAGGCGAAACCGCGGCTCATGAAGCCAGCCCGCCGCGATGATCTACTCGAACAGGGCGGCGGAAGGGTGAATCGATCCGCCAATAGCATCACCCCAATCCTGCGGGCAACCGGCCTGCACCTGCGCCAGCAGCATCCGCTGCCCGGCGAGAGCCGAATTGGCCTCGGCGCCGTCGGCCCACAGAGCAGCGACAGAGGTCGGTCAGCGCGGCGCACGCTGATCAGTAGTGCCGCGCAGTGATCAGCCAAGCTGGCGCTGTCCATCGACAGCAGAATCGCCTGCCCAACCGCCACCGCTTGCTCAAGCGCCCGGCGAGCGAAGAAGTCAAGCGCACCAACACCACCGACCAGCCGGTTCGTCAGCAGACCACGTAGCCACTGCTCGCGTGTGTTCGCGCTTTGCGTTGCGTGCCAAGCGGCAGCGGCGCCGACCAGGCCAAAGCGTTCGGCATGCTCGCCTGAATCATCGCTGCCACCGCCAACGGCCGATTTTTCGGAATCGTCTTGCGCATCCCAGGGAGCCTCTTGCGCAATTGGACAAGGCTAGGTTTTGCTGCGCCAGGAGCAATGCTTTAGAATCTCGGTTTTTTGGTTTTCTTACTCGGATTGGCAATGGCCCTGATCGTTCAGAAGTTCGGCGGCACGTCGGTAGGTTCGACGGAGCGCATCAAGAACGTCGCGAAGCGCGTCGCCCGTTGGCGGGCACAAGGACACAGCATCATTCTCGTTCCCTCGGCCATGGCCGGGGAAACCAACCGATTGATCGCACTCGCCAAGGAAATTTCTCCCTCCCCGGATCCGCGCGAACTCGACGTGATCGCGGCAACCGGAGAACAGGTTACGATCGGCCTGCTGGCTATGGCCATGCATGCCGAAGGGCTCAAGGCCAAGAGTTTCACCGGGCCGCAGGTTGGCGTCCTGACCGACAGCACCTTCACCAAGGCGCGCATTCTCAAGATCGATCAGGACCGGATTCGCCAGGCCCTTGCCGAAGGCAACGTCGTCGTCGTCGCCGGCTTTCAGGGCGCCGATGAAGAAGGCAACATCACGACACTGGGCCGTGGCGGCTCGGACACCTCAGCAGTCGCTCTCGCCGCGGCGATGAAGGCGGACGAATGCCAGATCTATACCGACGTCGACGGCGTGTACACCACCGACCCGCGGGTAGTTCCCGAAGCGCGCAAACTTGACACCATCACCTTCGAAGAGATGCTGGAAATGGCCAGCCTCGGCTCGAAGGTATTGCAGATCCGCTCGGTCGAGTTCGCCGGCAAATACAAGGTCAAACTCCGGGTGCTATCAAGTTTCCAAGATGAAGGCGAGGGCACACTGATCACTGTTGAGGAAAGAGGCAACATGGAACAACCTGTAATCTCCGGGATCGCATTCAATCGCGACGAGGCCAAGCTCACCGTGCTCGGCGTTCCCGACCGCCCCGGCATCGCGTATCAGATCCTCGGGCCCATCGCCGATGCGAACATAGACGTCGACATGATCATCCAGAACATTGGTCAATACGACACCACCGACTTTTCCTTTACCGTCAATCGCAGCGACTACAACAAGGCGTTTGCCATCCTGCAGACCGTCAAGGAAAAGATTGGCGCCCGCGACATCACGGGTGACACCACCACCTGCAAGGTTTCCGCCGTCGGCGTCGGGATGCGTTCGCACCCCGGTGTGGCGAGCAAGATGTTCGGCGCCTTGGCCAAGGAAGGCATCAACCTGCAGATGATTTCGACATCCGAGATCAAGATTTCGGTGGTCATCGAGGAGAAGTACCTCGAACTCGCCGTGCGTGTCCTGCACAAGGCCTTCGGCCTGGAGAAACCTCAGAAGGCAACGTTGGGTTTGACCGGTCGGGGTGAAACCGATATCATTACACCGTCCTAGGAGACGTGGCCGAGAGGTCGAAGGCACTCCCCTGCTAAGGGAGCATGCGGGCATAAACCTGCATCAAGGGTTCGAATCCCTTCGTCTCCGCCAGGACAAACATTTAAGCCCATTTTTTAAATGGGCTTTTTTGTCTTCGCGCGGATGTCAGCCAGCGCTCCAACCGTCAACGCGCGGATCGGTGGACGAGCCCCGACGTCGGGTAATCTATCCTGGAAAGAGTGCCACTCACCCTCCTCGCCGAATTTCCGAAGCTCGCTGTCAATCGACGCCGAGCCTGAAGACCGGGACCCCGGGAGCTTGACGGCTGTATATCTCCCGGGTCCCCGTCCCTGTGAGGTAGCCCAAACACTGTCCGTCAGGTGGTTACGCCACTTTCACCGCTGCTACCCGGAGCTCCGGCCGAACCTTTGGGCCCCTGAGGACCAGCCGGACCCTTGGGGCCCTGAGGACCGGCCGAACCCTTGGCCCCTGTGGCGCCTGCCGGACCTGCCGGCCCGGTCGAGCCAATATCGCCCTTTCTTCCGGGCGCACCCGGATCACCCTTGGGCCCGGCCGGCCCAGGATCGCCCTGGGGCCCGGCAGGACCGGCTGGACCTTGCGGCCCGACCGGCCCCTCCCTGAGCGCGAACTGGGCGAGTTGCTCCTCCACCGCAGCCAGGCGATCCTGCAGTGCCTGGATCGGATCAACAACCGGGTCCAGCGCCTTCTTTTCGTCCGACTTGGCGGACGTCTTCTTGCCTTTCTTCTTCGACAAAGTGGGTCTCCTCGTGTAATGAGCATGTGCGGAGTGACGCGTCATCAACACGCCACTTCTTACCAATACATCGTATGACAAGCCGCGTCAATGCATATGCGAGATGCGTGCGGATAATGCCAAAAGCACGCTCCCGGCAGTTTGCCGTGGAGGAGAGATTCGCGACAGAAGTGACTCGACGCCGCCGCTGGCGCGCGTCCCCACCTTGAGTACGACGGGGCGCGAAGTCGAGATAGCGGCGAGCAGCGACACACATTGATCCTGTGGTCCCTGGTTTCCACCCCCTCGATCCGACTCCGATGCAGATGCTCAGATCCCGGCCACCGGTTTGACGAAGAGGTGGCAGTGGCTTGCGTGACTTGCCGTGATAACGGATAATCCAACAAGCGCTTGCTTGCTTAATTATTAATCGCCGTTTCTTCCGTCCCTCACCCCCGGCAAAAGCCTTCCCAGGAGACAGTCAGAATGCCCGCCAACCCTTATCCACACTTGCTCGCCCCGCTCGACATCGGCTTCACGAGGTTGAAGAATCGTGTCCTTATGGGGTCGATGCATACCGGCCTCGAAGAAGCCCCCCAGGGCTTTTCCCGTCTTGCTGCGTTCTATGCGGAACGCGCTCGAGGCGGGGTCGGTTTGATCGTTACCGGCGGCATCGCTCCCAATCAGGACGGCGTCGTGATGCCCGGCGCCGCCGTGCTGGAGAACGAAGCCCAGGCCGAGAAGCACCGGCAGGTCACCGATGCCGTCCACCAGGCTGGCGGCAAGATCGCCATGCAGATCCTCCATACCGGTCGTTACGCCTACCATCGCGGCGCGGTAGCACCGTCGCCGGTGCAGGCACCAATTTCGCCGATCCGACCGCGCGAGCTCAGCGAGGAGGACATCGAGCGGACCATCGGCGACTACGCGCGGTGCGCGAGCCTTGCCCAGTCCGCTGGCTACGACGGCGTCGAGGTGATGGGATCGGAGGGATATCTGATCAACCAGTTCGTCGCCCAGCAGACCAATTTTCGTGAGGACGGCTGGGGTGGCAGCTTCGAGAACCGAAGCCGCTTCGCCCTCGAGACGGTCCGTCGCGTGCGAGCGGTAACCGGGCCGGATTTCATCATCATCTTTCGCCTGTCGATGCTCGATCTCGTCGAAGGCGGCAGCACCTGGGACGAGATCGTAGCGCTCGCCAAGGCTGTCGAGGCAGCGGGAGCGACGCTGATCAACACCGGCATCGGTTGGCATGAGGCGCGCATTCCCACGATCGCGACGATGGTCCCGCGCGCCGCCTTCACCTGGGTGACGAAGCGCCTGATGGGTCACGTTCGGATTCCGCTGATCACCACCAATCGCATCAATGCGCCCGACGTGGCCGAGGAAGTGATCGCCACTGGCTGTGCCGACATGGTGTCAATGGCGCGACCCTTCCTCGCCGACGCGGCTTTTGTCAACAAGGCGGCAGCCGGACGAGCCGACGAGATCAATACCTGCATTGCCTGCAATCAGGCGTGCCTCGACGAGATTTTCGAAGGGAGGCTGACTTACTGCCTGGTCAATCCGCGTGCCTGCCGAGAAACCGAACTGGTGATCGAGAAAGCTGAGAAGCCGCGGAAGATCGCCGTCGTCGGCGCCGGACCGGCGGGGATGGCGTGCGCGCTGACCGCTGCCGAACGTGGACACCAGGTGACACTGTTTGACGCGGCGCCGGAAATCGGTGGCCAGTTCAACCTGGCGCGCCGCATCCCCGGCAAGGAAGAGTTCAGCGAAACGCTACGCTATTTCGCCCACGGCCTGCAGAACGCAGGCGTCTCGCTCGAACTCGGTAGAAACTGTGAGGCATCGGAACTGGCCGACGGCCGTTTTGACCATGTCGTTCTCGCCACTGGCATCGTGCCGCGCCGACCCGAGTTGCCCGGCATCGAGAGTGAGAAGGTGATCTCCTACGCGGATCTGATCGAAGGCTATCGGGTGGCCGGCGCGCGCGTGGCGATCATCGGCGCCGGCGGCATCGGTTTCGACGTTGCCGAGTTCCTGACTCACGTCGACGACGACCGCGACGAACTCGAACGCTTCCAGGGCGAGTGGGGCATCGATCCCGAGTTCGCCAATCGCGGTGGCCTCAAGACGCCAGTTGCCGAAGTCGCACAACGCCAGGTCTGGCTGTTGCAGCGCAAGGCGGCGAAGGTCGGCGACGGGCTGGCCAAGACGACTGGCTGGATTCGCCGGACGCTACTCAAGAAACGCGGCGTACAAATGCTCTCCGGTGTGACCTATGAGCGCATCGACGAGCGCGGCCTGCATGTCCTTGTCGATGGGCAACAACAGTGCCTGCCGGTGGATCACGTGATCATCTGCGCCGGGCAGGAGCCGCGCCGCGAGCTTGAGGACGGTCTGCGCGCGGCCGGCGTGCCGCTGTCGCTGATAGGTGGTGCCGACGTCGCCAACGAGCTCGATGCCAAGCGCGCCATCGACCAGGGCACGCGCGTGGCGGCGACCCTCTGAACGCCGGGCGCATTGGTGGCAAGCGGCAGCGTGCGCCGATCGAAGCCAACCGCCGCGACGAGATTCTGCGCGCGGCGGCACGCCTGTTCGTCGAGAAAGGTTTTGACGCGACGACAACGCGCGATATCGCCGAGGCTGTGGGCATGCGTTCCGGGAGCCCTTTCTACCATTTCCGCAGCAAGCAGGATCTGCTCAAGACGGCGATGATCGAAGGCCTGGAGGCCGGCTACCGCCGGCTCCTCGCCACCATCGCCGAAGTCTCCGACCCGGAACAGCGTCTGCGGACGATGATCCGCACGCATCTTGGCAACCTGCTCGAAAGCGATTGCCACGCGCCGATGCTGCTCTATGAGTCGCGATCGCTCGACGCGCGCGCGCGCGCCGAGATCGCAGCAGTCACCGACCGCTACCAGCAGGTCTGGCAGGCGACGCTCGACGAACTGGCTGCCGCGGGGCGGCTGCGCAGTTCCGCGCCACCCTTGCGGCTGTTCATCTTCGGCATGCTGAACTGGAGCAGCCAGTGGTACCGCCCCGACGGCGGGCTGTCGCTCGACGAGATCGCCGACGCGGCAGCGGAACTCTTGCTCGCCTGAGGACTCAGGCCTCCCGACGGATCATCGGTCGCGCCGGATCACTGCACCATTCGCTCCACGACCCGGCATAAAGGCGGCCGCCATGCAGACCGGCGATCTCCATCGCCAACAGATTGTGGCAGGCGCTGACGCCTGATCCGCAGGACATCACCACCTCGTCCGACGCTCGCCCGGCGAGCAATGCCAGGAACCGGCGGCGCAAGTCCGCTGCCGGCAAGAAGCACCCGTCCGCACCCAGATTGTCGCGGAAGAAATGGTTGCGGGCGCCCGGAATGTGCCCGCCCACCAGATCGAGCGTTTCATTCTCACCGCGAAAGCGATCCGGGCTGCGAGCATCGACCAGGCAAAGGCGGTTGTCATGCAAATTGCCGAGCACCGCCTCGCTGTCCACCACCCAATCGCGAGGAGCCACCGCAAGCACATTCGCCTCGGAGCGCGGCCATTCGGTCGTCACTGGCCTGTCCTCGGCCAGCCAGCGGTCGATGCCACCGTCGAGCACGGCGACCCGGTCATGCCCCAGCCAACGCAACAACCACCACAGACGACTGGCCAACATGCCTCCGGCGTCATCATAGGCGACTACCTGCGTTGCCGCACCGACGCCGGCAGCGCCGAGCTTGTCGGCCAGCCGCAGCGGATCGGGCAGGGGATGACGACCGTTACGGCCGTTCGTCGGCCCCGACAGGTCACGATCGAGGTGCAGGAAGAACGCTCCCGGCAAATGCCCAGCGGCATAGGCCTGAGCACCGGCGTCAGGGTCGGTCAGTTGGTGTCGGCAGTCGAAAACTCGCCACTCGGGGTCGTGCAGACGTTCGGCGACCACGGCGCCGTTGACCAGGGTCGTATAGCTCACGCCGACGCCTCGCCCGCCTCCGCCGCAAGCCAGGAACGTGCCTCGACTTCGTCGTCGAAGATCCGCATCTCGGCGCGCACGAATATCTGTGACAGCCAGGCGCTCCAGGCCACCCACTGGCTATGCGTGAGGACGGCAATCCGGCTGAAATCGCTGGCGTGCGCGCGCGCGAAGACTATATCCTCCCACGCGACATCGAGGGTGAAATCAGCCATCTCGCGCAAATCGAAGAAGAGGTCGACCGGCCCTTCGAACTGGATCGCGTAATTGACCGCGTTCTCGAACTCCTGATAGTCGGCCAAGGTGAACTCCGCGTAAACCGTAACATCCACCCGTCTTGGGCGTTCTTCAATGACAATCATGGCATGCTCCCTTTCTCGTTGGGCAAGTTTAGCACCAGTACCCCCGGGACGCGTTGCCGACGCCTGCTCCTGCCGCCCTGGCGAAGACCCGCCGCTCATGGCAAGAGCAGCGACCCGCCGAACCATACATCCCGGTATGTTTTTCATTTGACCACAAGCCCCCTAATCGGCTATTTTTGTTGGTTTGAGTCGAGCCTTTCCAATGCCACGAGCGAACTCCAGGAACACAGCAGATTCTGAAACGTCCGGTACGCTGGGATCTTCCATCGGCGACCTGAAGTTTGAGGCAGCACTTGCCGAGCTCGAACAGATCGTCCAGAGTATGGAAGAGGGTCGTCTGCCCCTCGAGGAGTCGCTGGCAGCGTATCAACGCGGTAGCGACTTGCTCAGACATTGCCAGCAGCAACTCAGCGACGCCGAACAGCGCATCCAGATCCTCGACGGGGGTGCGCTACGCGATTTCGATGCCAATGGTGGGCAGGCACGATGAGCGAGCCCACCGTCGTCCACGCGAATTCCCGGGAGCCTTCCTTCGCGGACTGGATGCGCGGCGTCCAGGCTCAACTCGAAGCGGCGCTGGCCCGCAATCTGCCGCCCGGCGAGGCGATTCCGGGCCGCCTGCATCAGGCAATGCGCTACGCCAGCCTCGATGGCGGCAAACGCGTCCGTCCACTGCTGGTCTTCGCCGCGGGCGATCTGACCGATGCTGCCCGCGAGCGGCTGGAGCTAGCCGCCAGCGCCGTCGAACTGATCCACAGCTACTCGCTCGTGCATGACGACCTGCCCTGCATGGATGACGACGTACTGCGCCGCGGGCGACCAACCTGCCATGTCGAGTACGACGAAGCCACAGCTTTGTTGGTTGGCGACAGCCTGCAATCTCTGGCTTTCGAGCTTTTGGCACGCGAAGACTTCGGTGACGGCGCCCGACAGTTGGAGATGGTACGCCTGCTGGCGCGAGCCAGTGGCTCCTGCGGCATGGCCGGCGGTCAGTCGATCGACCTGGAGTCGGTCGGCAAGACATTGAACCAGCCCGAACTCGAACTGATGCACGCCCTCAAGACCGGGGCCTTGATCCGGGCAGCGGTGATCCTTGGCGCCCTCTGTGGAACGCCGCTGTCCACGACCGAGCGGGAAGCGCTCGACCGTTTTGCCAAGCGAGCCGGCCTGCTGTTTCAGGTCGTGGACGACATTCTCGACTGCACGGCCAGTACGGCAACGCTGGGCAAGACCGCCGGCAAGGATGCCGCCACCGAAAAACCCACCTACGTCAGTCTGCTGGGGCTCGAACGTGCCCGCGAGCTTGCGGCGGATCTCAGAGCGCAGGCACTGCAGGCGCTGAACCTTTTTGGCGAACGCAGCCAACGCCTTGTCGAACTGACCGATTTCATCACCCGGCGCAAGTTCTGAATTCAGATCTCTGCTCCCCGCGCCAGACCACCACCGAGCAATTCTGCTGGACCCACGAGAACCCATGACCCGTTATCCTCTGCTCGATACCATCAGCGATCCGGCACAAGTGCGCGCGCTCGACCGCCGACAATTGCCGCAACTGGCCGACGAATTGCGTGCCTTCCTCGTCGACTCGGTCTCCCGCACCGGTGGGCACCTCTCGTCGAACCTCGGTACGGTCGAACTCACCGTCGCCCTGCATCATGTCTTCGACACGCCACACGACCGCCTGGTCTGGGACGTCGGCCACCAGACCTACGCCCACAAGGTGCTCACCGGCCGTCGTGCCGGCATGGCCAAACTGCGCATGCACGGTGGTGTTTCCGGGTTTCCGAAGCGCAGCGAGAGCCGCTATGACACCTTCGGCGTCGGCCATTCCTCGACCTCGATTTCTGCCGCTCTGGGGATGGCGCTGGCCGCCAAGATCAAGGGCGAGACGCGCAAAGTCGTGGCAATCATCGGCGATGGCGCGATGTCGGCCGGCCAGGCCTTTGAGGCGCTGAACAACGCCGGCGTCGCCGACGCCGACATGCTGGTCATCCTCAACGACAATGACATGTCGATCTCGCCGCCCGTGGGCGCGTTGAACCGCTATCTGGCGCGCCTTTTTTCCGGGAGCACCTTCAACGCTGCCCGCAAGGCCGGCGAAAAGATCCTCGACTTCTCGCCTTCCCTGCGCGAGTTCGCCAAGCGTGCCGAAGAGCACGTCAAGGGGATGCTGACGCCGGGAACGCTGTTCGAGGAACTGGGGCTGAACTACATCGGCCCGATTGACGGCCACGACCTGGAGTCGCTGGTGCCGACACTGCAGAACCTGAAGCATCTCAAGGGGCCGCAGTTCCTGCACGTGATCACCAAGAAAGGCCAGGGATACAAGCTGGCTGAGGTCGACCCGATTCTCTACCACGGGGTTTCGAAGTTCAAGCCCGAGGTCGGCATCGCCGGCGGGCCGACTGGTGCCAAGCCGACCTACACGCAGGTTTTCGGGGACTGGCTGTGCGACATGGCCGCCGCCGACCCGCGACTCGTCGGCATTACGCCGGCAATGCGTGAAGGCTCCGGCCTGCTGCGCTTCAGCGAACGCTACCCGCAGCGTTATTACGATGTCGGGATCGCCGAGCAGCACGCCGTCACCTTCGCCGCCGGCCTGGCGTGCGAAGGGCTGCGGCCGGTGCTGGCCATCTATTCGACTTTCCTGCAGCGTGGTTACGACCAACTGGTGCACGACGTCGCCCTGCAGAATCTGCCGGTGGTTTTCGCGCTCGACCGCGGCGGACTGGTTGGTGCCGATGGGCCAACGCACCACGGCGCATTCGACATTTCCTTTCTCACCTGCATCCCGAACCTGGTGGTCATGACGCCGACCGACGAGGACGAGTGCCGCAAGATGCTGACTACGGCCTATCGTCTCGACGGTCCGAGCGCCGTTCGCTACCCGCGCGGCACCGGTCCCGGGGTCGCCATCGAAAAGGCACTCGTCGGGCTGCCGGTCGGCAAGGGCGAAATCCGTCGCCGCGGACGCGACGTTGCGCTCCTTGCTTTTGGCAGCATGCTGACGCCGGCCCTCGCGGCTGGCGAAGATATCGACGCCAGCGTGGCCAACATGCGTTTCGTCAAGCCAATCGACCGTGAGCTGATCCTTGCCCTGGCGGCGGAACATTCGCTGCTGGTCAGCGTCGAAGAGAATGCCGTGATCGGTGGCGCTGGCTCCGAGGTCGAACGGGTTCTCGAGGAGATCGCCAGCCCAACGCGCTTGTTGCGGCTGGGCATCCCCGACCACTTCATCGAGCATGGCGATCAGGCGCTGCTGCTGGCGGAAGTTGGCCTCGACCGGGACGGCATTGTCGCTGCGGTGCGCGCCCGTCAGAACAGCATAGCGGCGGAGCAGCAGAGCGATCCGCCCACAGAATAACCACCAGGAGCAGCAATGAACGCACCCGAAACCCCACGCAGCCCAGCCGTCATGGCCGACGTCCAGGGCTCGGCCGATACCCGACGACTGGCCATCAACAAGGTCGGGATCAAGGCAATTCGCCACCCGGTGAAGGTGCTCGACAAATCCGGCGGGGTACAGCACACGATTGCCATGTTCAACATGTACGTAAGCCTGCCGCACAACTTCAAGGGAACGCACATGTCGCGCTTCGTGGAGATTCTCAATAGCCACGAACGCGAAATCTCGGTCGAAAACTTCCCCGCCATGTTGCGTGAAATGGTGGATCGACTGGAAGCCGAGACCGGCCACATCGAAATGAGCTTCCCGTACTTCATCAACAAGGCGGCGCCGGTCTCCGGCGTGCAAAGCCTGATGGACTACGACGTGACGCTGATCGGCGAGATCGCGCACGGACGAATCGAATCGACGATCAAGGTCGCCATTCCGGTCACCAGTCTCTGCCCATGCTCAAAGGAGATTTCCGAGCGCGGGGCGCATAATCAGCGCTCGCAGGTCACGGTCACCGTGCTCATCAACGACCATCTGTGGATCGAGGAACTGGTCCAGTTCGTCGAGGGCGAGGCTTCGTGCGAGCTCTACGGACTGCTCAAGCGTCCCGACGAGAAATACGTCACCGAAAGGGCCTATGACAACCCGAAGTTCGTCGAGGACATGGTGCGCGACGTGGCGGCTCGGCTCAACGCCGAGCGGCGAATCGACGCCTACGTCGTCGAATCGGAGAATTTCGAGTCGATCCACAACCACTCGGCGTACGCGCTGATCGAGAACGACAAGCGGCTCGCTGCCTGAGCGGCTGACCCCGCAAAAGCAAAGTGGCGAAGTCTCGCGACTCCGCCACATTCCGTGTTGCGTCGGCAGCGGCTGGTCCAGCATTGCCACCGCCAGAAACCGTCAGCGCTGTTTGCGCGTCAGCTTTTCCTTGATCCGCGCCGACTTGCCCGAACGCTCGCGCAGGTAGTAGAGCTTGGCACGGCGTACGTCACCACGACGCTTGACTTCAATCGCGGCCACCAGCGGCGAGTAGGTCTGGAAAGTGCGCTCGACCCCCTCTCCCGAGGAAACCTTGCGGACGATGAAACTCGAGTTCAGACCCCGATTGCGCTTGGCAATCACCACGCCCTCGTAAGCCTGCAGGCGCTCGCGTGCGCCTTCCTTCACCTTCACCTGGACGACGACAGTATCGCCCGGCCCGAATACCGGAATCACCTTGCCCAGGCGGGCAATTTCCTCTTGTTCAAGTTGCTCGATCAGATTCATTTTGTAAACTCCATGCATGCGAATCACGTTTTATTGTCCTGACCGCATTGCTCCTGAAACTGCACCAGGAGTTGCGTTTCCGATTTCGAAAGCAAACGCCTCGCCAACAACTCGGGGCGTCGCTGCCATGTCCGACCCAGCGCCTGTGCCAGACGCCAGCGTCGTACTTCCTCGTGGTGGCCGGAAAGCAGAACGTCCGGCACCCGTCGCCCGTTATGCTCCTCGGGCCGCGTATAGTGCGGACAGTCCAGCAATCCCTCCACAAAGGAATCCTGTTGCGCCGACTCGGCGTCGTTCAGTACTCCCGGCAATTGCCTGACGACGGCATCAATCAGCGCCATCGCCGGGATTTCGCCTCCCGAAAGGACGAAGTCACCGATCGAAATCTCCTCGTCGACGCACGCCTCGATCAATCGCTCGTCAATTCCTTCATAGCGGCCGCAGACCAGAACCAACGCCTGATCCACACTTGCCAACTGCATCACTCGCTGATGGGTCAGCAAGGCACCCTGTGGAGACAAACACACGACGCGACTGCGAAACACTCCGGCGGCTTGCTGACGCTCACGCGCCGCCTTGATCGCTGCCTCCAGCGGAGCCAACATCATCACCATCCCCGGCCCTCCCCCATACGGGCGATCATCAACCGTGCGATGCCGATCACAGGTGAAATCGCGCGGATTCCATAGATCGAGGGTCCAGCGCCCGGCTTCCAGAGCTCGTCGGGTAACTCCCGAAAGCGTCAGCGCGGTAAACATTTCAGGGAACAATGTCACGACATCAAGCACCAACGGCGCCGCCTCGGGCGGCACCCTTCCTGCCGAACTCACCAGTCCAATTCCCAGTCAACGCGAACAAATCGTCCGGGCAGGTCGACAGCGAGGACGACGGCGGCAACAAATGGCAACAGCCTTTCGCCCTGCTGCCCATCGCCGACCCGCATCACGGCGTTCGCCGGCGTGTCCAGCAGCCCGATGATCCGACCCAGCGACTCGCCGCGCGAATTGATGACGGCGAGTCCGACCAGATCCGCCCAATAGTATTCGCCGGCCGCCGTCGGCGGCAAAGCCGCGCGAGGAACGCCGACCAGCTTACCGCAACTGGCCTCGGCAGCCGTCCGATCGACCACACCCGCCAGCTCGGCAATCAACATGTCATTGTGCAGCCGGCACTTGAGCAGTCGCGTCTGTTGCCAAGCCTCGGGAGCATCGCCTTCGCTCGCAAGCCACCAGTGGGTAAGCCTCGACCAACCTGACGGATCGTCGGCAAAGGGACAGACCCGGAGCGCACCTTGTACTCCATAGGGAGCAACGATCTTGCCGAGAACAATGATGTCAGCAGGCGCGTCGTCTGCGGCGACCGCCGACGCGGCCGCGTCAACCAGGGAACTGGGCGACAAGGCTCAGGCTGCCGCCTTCGCAGCCGACTGCTTCAGCAAGCGGGCAACGGTCTGCGACGGCTGAGCGCCTTGCTCCCGCCAATAGCTGAGCCTATCGGTGGCAACATACAGACCCTGCTCCTTGTCGGAAGCGAGCGGGTTGTAAAAACCGATACGTTCGATAAAGCGGCCATCGCGACGAGCGCGCGCGTCAGCCACCACCATGTTGTAGAAGGGGCGCTTCTTCGCGCCACCACGGGCCAAGCGAATTACTACCATGAACAGTCTCTCCCGAATCGAGAAAAAAGGTGAGATTATAACAATAAAGTGAGTGTCGGGGCCGATGTTAGCCTTGTCCAACGTGGTATGAGCCTGAACGAGGATCGTGTTTCCACCCAGGAATGAGCCTGAGCGAAAGAAATTGCGGGTGAAGTGAGGTGTGGGTTGATCATCGCAAGGATGGTGATCAACATGAACGAAGCACGGCTGACCACGATCGAGCAGATCGAGCAGTTTCTCACCGCCAGCGGCTCGATAGAGTTCTCGGCGGCAGACGACAACGGCGAGCGGTATGGGCACATCAGTCGCGTCCTCGCACGTTTTGACTACCCCGGTCGCAACAAGCGCGAGCGCGGCGTGCTGCTGAGGTACCTGCAGCACACCAGCGGCTACAGTCGGGCTCAGGTGACCCGCCTGGTGACCCGTTGGCAGTGTAACCGCCTGGCGGCGGTCCCCTTGGTCAAGCGCTACCGTGCGCCTGCCGCGCCCTTTGCACGCAAGTACACCGCCGTCGACGTGGCGTTGCTCGTGGAGATGGACCAGGCCCATGAAGACGTCTGCGGGCCGGCCATCGCGCACCTTCTGCAACGGGCCTACCGGGACTATGACGATCCCCGTTACGAGCGCCTGGCCAAGCTGTCCGTCTCGCACCTGTACAACCTGCGCAAGAGCGCCGGCTATCAGGCCCGGCGCAGGAGCTTCACCAAGACCCGCCCGGTGTGCAACGCGATCGGCGTTCGCAAAGCCCCCGGCCCGGAGGGACGCGCCGGCTTTGTACGCATCGATACCGTTCATCAGGGCGATCAGGACGGCGTCAAGGGCGTCTATCACATCACCTGCGTCGATGCCGTCAGCCAGTGGCAGGTCGAGGCATGCGTAGAAGGCATCAGCGAGGCCTTTCTGTTGCCGGTGCTGGCTTTGATCATCGATCAGTTCCCGTTCGTCATTGTCGGTTTTCACTCCGACAACGGCTCCGAGTACATCAATCATCACGTTGCGAGCCTACTCGAGAAGCTGCGCATCGAGCAAACCAAGTCACGCTCCCGGCACAGTAACGACAACGCCCTGGCCGAGAGCAAGAATGCCAGCGTGGTCCGCAAGCACATGGGCTACGACCATATCCCGCAGGCGTACGCCAAGCCGATCAACGCGTTCTACCAGGATACCTTCAATCCCTGGCTCAATCTGCACCGCCCGTGCCTGTTCGCGACCTTGATCACCAATGACAAGGGCAAGACCGTCAAGCGCTACAAGCCTCAGGAGGTGAAGACGCCACTCGAGTGTTTGACCCAGCTGGCGCCACTGGGTCGGGTCACCTTCAAGCCGGGCATCACCTTGGAGGCCTTGCAGATTCAGGCCAGGTCACAAACCGATCTGGCGGCCGCCCAGGCCATGCAATCCGCCAAGCGCGAACTCTTTGCCGGCTTCGTCAAACCCAAGCGCCGAGCCTGACACGTACCGGCGACGACGCCAGCCGAAAGCCTGCCGCGCTGCGCTTGACAGACGGACGAATGGCTGCGCCATCTGCCCGCCGGAAGCCCTGCGGGCAGCAAAGCGTACAACCGGAATAAATATTCCCTTAACACCCAAGATCAAAACCAACCCGCCAGGATCATCTCAACGCCCCCGGCGGAATCCGTTAGACTGCCCTTTTCAACCCCTCAGCCCACATCACCGCGTCACCCACTCCGTCGCTCCTTCAGGCTCATACCTGAATTGGAAAATACTATGTTCGCATCGCTCTGCGCCGCCGGAGTTCGTGGAGGAACTCCACCAGCGGGCGGACTGCTACCACAGGAAGTTGGCCACCCCAACAAACGCGAAGGTATAATTCTGGAAACGGTAGCCAAAGGCCAAAATATTGATTTTATGATGCCCGCCCCGATCTGACGCCGCACGCTCAGTGCGCCGCCGGGTCAGGGCGCGGAGATGCCGACCGTCTGACGACGCAAGACCTCTTTGGCAGGTAGCCTGATGACCAACACCACTTTCAACGCCACCGGCACCGCTGACAACCTTGCCAAGCACTCGGGCATCCGAACCATACTGCAATGGCTGGCGGAACCACCTGCGCCGCACCCCGCCGATGAACTCCCGTCGCTGCGAGCCAATCTCAAGGCCTGGCGTGACGTCGGCGGAACACCGCAACAGAGAGCCCGCGCTCTCGATGGCTTGTACAGGCGTAGTTGCTCAGTCATTGACGACCTGCTGCCCTCGCTGACCGACCTGACCTTGCCCGTGCCGGCAAAGGCGCGACGAGTCGTCCGCAGCGTTCTGGATCTGCTGCAGATGCTCGCGGACGAGACCCTTGTGCTGCCGAATGGGGTCGGCGTCGATCGGGTTGATCCGATTGAGCGCATGACGACGCTCGATCTGGCAGTCTGGCGAAGCCTGAACGCGCTCGCTCGGCAGTTGCTGATCGGCCATATGATCGCCGCCCCCGCGCGCAGCGGCACCTGGCAACAGTTGCATCAGACCTTTGCGGTGGCGCGCGCACAGAAGCTGCACACCCTCGTTCCGGAAGGTGCCGCCAGCAGCCCTCAGCACCTCTACCATGCGGCTGTCCTGCTCGGCTGCGCCCAGCCCGCCTCACTGACGGCGCGGGAAGTCCTGTTCCTTGCTGCCTACTTCGACCGCTTTGCCGACGAGATTGAACCGATTGCCGCCGCCGCCGCGGTCCAGCCTGGCACTTTCTGGATCGACCCGCAGCGCGATCTACCCGCCATCTCCTGTTCGCGTCGGCTCGCCCCGCCGACCGTCGCTCTGGACGGCCTGTCCTGCGCCCGCCTCACTGCGCTGCTAAAGACACAGATTGCAAAACTTGATGACGGAACACCGGCACAAGCTATCGGTTTGCCTGATTTCGCGGGCACGCCGGCCGGACTCGGCGTCCTTCGCCGCCTGGCGGGCCGCTGGAGCGATTCTGGCAAGAGACGCTTCCAGCGCCGCCGGCAGAATCACCGCACGATCCTGAGTTCCGGCATCGACGGCCTCTGGCAACTCTGCCAGACAGGAGAGGCGGCCGATCTGGAATTGTCTACCTGGATGATTACCAACGAAAGCCCCGACGGTTACGCCGTAATGCACGTCTCCGGCAAGACCGGGGCATTGTCGGTCGGTGACATTGCCGCAGTTCGTACGGGCGGAGAGCAGAATTGGCAGATCTGTCTGGTCCGCTGGGCGGTATCGGAGAACCCCGAACATCTTGAGTTGGGGCTCCAGATCCTCGCGCCAAGAGCTGTTCCCGCTATCCTCGCGCAGCCGTCTGATGCCCTGGGAACCCAGCACCTGCGAGTCCTCATCCTGCCCGAAATACCGTTGCTGCGATCCAGCCAGTTACTGGTCGTCGCGTCGGGCGCCTTGCCGAAGCAGCGTCAGAAGCTGATTCTGGTGATCGAGAAAGGCAATCTCGTCGTCCGCGAAGTCAAGCGCACCAACGTTGACGAGCAGACCGGCAGCGTCGACATCCTGTCGATCGAACCTGACGAAAATCCCTTCTAGGCCGGCGAAATGCTTTCTCGTTCCGCCCTGAACTCAGGGAGTGTCGCCGCAACGAGAGCCCCCATGAGGACTACGGCCCAGGACAGATAGAGCCAGAGAAGGAACAGCGGCAGGGTGGCAAAAGCGCCGTACACGGCGGCGTACGAGGGAAAATTGGAGAGGTACAGCTCGAAGGCCTTCTGCATCAGGAGGAAGCCGAGCGCCGCCACGAGGCCCGCGCACGCCGCGTCGCGCGGCGCCACCCGAGTGTTGGGCAGCGCATGGTAGAGCCCACCAAGAAACAGACTGGCAACCATCAGTCCGAGCGCCTTGAACAGCAGGCGCCGCAGCCACGGCGGTTCGTCCAGCCAGCCAAGCGAGGTGGTGACCGCATAGGACGTGGCCAGCAACACACCGCCGATCACCAGCGGCCATAAGGCAATCAAGCCCGCAAAGAGCCGCAGTCGGTGCCACCATGGACGCGTTTCGGTGACCGACCAAACGTGGTTGAAGACCCGCTCGATGGTCAGCAACAACAGCAGAGCCGTCGCCACCAGCGCGATCGACCCGACCGCAGTGACATTCACTGCCTGATGGGAAAACTGCAGCACGTAGTCGATGATCATTCCGGCACTGCGCTCGGGCAGGAGGCTGCGGGCCAGAAACTGCGCCAATTGATCGAGCATGCTCGGAAAGAATGGGACGAGAGCGACTATGCTGAGAATTACGGCAACCAGTGGCACCAGCGAGAGAAGCGTAGTGAAGGCGAGACTGGCACTGATCTGGTCAAAATTCTCCTCGACGAAACGACGCGCAACGCGCAGGACGAAACGACGCCAGGGAAAACGTTCAGCGGCCATGAGGCCGTTATAATAACCCGATGCCCGAGATTCTCGTTCTTTACTATAGCCACCGCGGTTCGGTACAGGCGCTCGCTCGCCAGATCGCGCGTGGGATTGAGTCAAGCCGACAGGTCACGGCTCGTCTTCGGACGGTACCGAAGGTCTCTCCGGTATGCACGGCCAGCGAGCCGGAAGCCCCAGGAAGCGGGGCGCCTTACGTCGAAGCCGCCGATCTGGAGGAATGCATCGGGCTGGCGCTCGGCAGCCCGACACGCTTTGGCAACATGGCGGCGGCGATGAAGTACTTCTGGGACAGCACGGCCGCCCAGTGGTCTGCCGGGACGCTGGCCGGAAAGCCGGCCTGCGTTTTCACCTCCACCGCCAGCGCGCACGGCGGGCAGGAGAGTACGCTGCTCTCGATGATGCTGCCACTGCTACACCACGGCATGCTGCTCCTGGGCCTACCATATGGCGAGACGGATCTCGCCAGCACGCGCAGCGGCGGCACGCCCTATGGCGCCAGCCATCTCGCCGGCAGCGAGGGAAACGCGACGCTCACGGAAGAAGAGCGCCGATTGGCGTTCGCCCAGGGGCGCCGACTTGCCGCCATTGCGCTGAAACTCGCGTCGTGATAATCCGCAGCCTCTATCTGGCCGCATGCAGCAGCCTGATCGGCCTGATTTTCCTTTGTCTCGCCTGGGAACTGCGCCTCGCGCCGGTACAGACCGGCGGTTCGTGGCTGGCTTTGAAGTGCCTGCCGCTGCTCGCGCCACTGTTTGGAATCCTCAACGGTCGGCGCTACTCGTACCAGTGGGCGTCGATGCTCATCCTTCTGTACTTCACTGAAGGCGTGGTCCGCGCCACCACCGAGAAGGGGCTCAGCCAATGGCTGGCAGTTGCCGAAACCGTCCTCTCGCTGGTCTTCTTCTGCGCAGCGGTTGGCTACGCCAGGCTGAACCGTCCAGCGGCGAGCTAATCCAGGAGAACGACCAACCGTCGCCCCGGCATTCGCAGCGGATTCGCGTCAAACGTCACCCTGTGGGTCGACACGGTCGGGAAACTGCAACTTGTTCAAGGCATTGAGATAGGCCTTCGCCGAGGCAATCACGATATCGGTATCGGCACCGTTGCCATTGACGATGCGACCGCCTCTCGCCAGACGCACCGTTACCTCTCCTTGCGCGTCGGTGCCCGTGGTGATGGCATTGACCGAGTAGAGAAGCAACTGCGCGCCGCTTTCGGCGATGCATTCGATGGCCTTGAAAGTTGCGTCCACCGGGCCACTACCAATCCCCGATGCAGACTTCTCGACGCCGCCAGCCGTCAGCGTGACATTGGCAGCCGGCGTCTCGCCGGTCTCCGAACAAACGTGCGAATAGACCAGCTTGTAGTACTCATTGGCCGGAGCAATCTCTTCGTCCGAAACCAGCGCCTGCAGGTCTTCGTCGAAAATTTCGTGCTTCTTGTCAGCCAGTTCCTTGAAGCGGGCAAACGCGGCATTCAGCGACTCTTCGCTCTCGAGCACGATGCCCAACGCCGACAGCCGCGACTTGAAGGCATTGCGCCCCGAATGCTTGCCGAGTACCAGTTTGTTCTGCGCCCAGCCAACGTCTTCGGCGCGCATGATCTCGTAGGTTTCACGGTGCTTGAGGACGCCGTCCTGATGAATCCCGGATTCATGCGCAAAAGCGTTTGCGCCAACCACGGCCTTGTTAGGCTGAACCGGGTAACCGGTGATTTGCGAAACCAGCTTGGAAGCCGGTACGATCTGCGTCGCATCGATGCGCGTCTGGACCGGAAAGATGTCGCTGCGGGTCCTCACCGCCATGACCACTTCTTCGAGCGATGCGTTGCCTGCGCGCTCACCCAGGCCGTTGATGGTGCATTCGACCTGTCGCGCGCCAGCGAGTACTGCGGAAAGAGAATTGGCGACTGCCATGCCCAGATCGTTGTGGCAGTGGGTGGACCATACCACCTGGCCAGCGCCCGGGACGCGCGCAATCAGTGTGCGGATCAGTTCGCCCCATACCGATGGAACGCTGTAGCCAACGGTATCGGGAACGTTGATGGTTGTCGCCCCTGCCTCGATGACCGCCCCGAAAACACGGCACAGGAAATCGACGTCCGAACGCACCGCGTCCTCGGCCGAAAACTCGACGTCATCGGTGTACTCACGCGCCCAGCGCACGGCCCGGACTGCCGCCTCGACGACCTGATCGGGCGCCATGCGCAGCTTCTTCTCCATGTGGATCGGACTGGTGGCGATAAACGTATGAATCCGGCCACGCGGCGCCGGGGTAATCGCCTCGCCGGCTCGCCGAATGTCGTTCTCGTTGGAGCGGGCCAGCGAGCAAACGGTCGAGCCCTTGATCGCCTTGGCAATCGACCGGATAGCGTCGAAATCGCCTGGCGACGCTGCCGCAAAGCCCGCCTCGATGACATCGACCTGCATGCGCTCGAGCTGGCGTGCAACGCGCAACTTTTCCTCCTTGGTCATCGACGCGCCCGGGCTTTGCTCGCCGTCACGCAAGGTGGTGTCGAAGATTATCAGATGATCCTTCATGTCCTGACTCCGGAAAAAGCATGTAAGCAAACGGTAGCGCCGGCTTTGACTTGGCAAGCAAGCGAGACGCCGCAACCCCGCGGCGCATTCCCTGCCGACCACCCCTCTCATCGCCACTCTTCCGCTACGCAGCTGGCGGTGGTGAGGTCCTCGACCGGATCGTACGCGTCAAGGCCAGGATATACCCGGACAGAGCGTAGGCGACAAAAAGACCAAACAGGGCAACCGGAGGTTCGTACGAGACCACGGCAAACCCCAAGGCGATGGCAACGACGAACATGAAGGGAACGCTGCGCCGCAGGTTGAAATCCTTGAAGCTGTAGAAACGGATGTTGGTGACCATCGAGATGCCGGCAAAAATCACCAGGCCGCAGGCAAGCCAACGCACATCCTCAACTTCGACGTTCTTGTCGATCATCACCCAGAGAAAACCGGCAACCACAGCGGCTGCCGCCGGACTCGGCAGGCCCTGGAAGTAACGTCTGTCCATCACTTCCAGCGTCGTATTGAAGCGCGCCAGACGCAAGGCCGCGCCTGCGCAATAGATGAAAGCCGCTATCCAGCCCAGTCGCCCCATGTCCTTGAGCGCCCATGCGTAGGTGACCAGCGCCGGAGCGACGCCAAACGAAACCATGTCGGACAGCGAATCGTACTCCGCACCGAACGCGCTCTGTGTTCGCGTCATGCGTGCCACTCGCCCATCGAGACCATCCAGCACCATGGCCACGAAGATCGCCACCGCCGCCTGTTCGAAGCTGCCGCTCATCGCCTTGACGATGGCAAAGAAACCGCAGAACAGCGCCGCCGTGGTAAACAGGTTCGGCAGGACATAAATGCCTCGGCGCCGCAGCTCGGGGTTGAACAGGGTCTTGCGAGGCTTGATTTCGGGCATTGCGCTCTTGACTGAAATCGGGATCAGGCGGGGAGGAAGCGGCTGCCCCCCGCCTGCCGCAAATCACAGGATCGATCAGTTCTTGCTCTGGTCAACCAGTCTGTTCTTCTTGATCCAGGGCATCATGTCGCGCAGCTTGGCACCGACGGTCTCGACCTCGTGCTGGGCAATCAGGCGGCGACGCGCGGTCATCGCGGGATAGTTGGTTCGCCCTTCGAGGATGAACATCTTCGCGTAGTCGCCGTTCTGAATTCGTCTGAGCGCCGCCCGCATCGCGGCACGCGACTGTTCATTGATCACCTCGGGGCCGGTCACGTACTCGCCATATTCGGCGTTGTTGGAAATCGAGTAGTTCATGTTGGCGATGCCGCCCTCGTACATTAGGTCGACGATCAGCTTCAACTCATGCAGGCACTCGAAATACGCCATCTCGGGCGCGTAGCCGGCTTCGACCAGGGTCTCGAAGCCCATCTTGACGAGTTCGACGGCGCCCCCACAGAGCACTGCCTGTTCGCCGAAGAGGTCGGTTTCGGTCTCTTCACGGAAGTTGGTCTCGATCACGCCGCCTTTGGTGCCGCCATTGGCAGCGGCGTAGGAGAGGGCGATGTCGCGGGCCTTGCCGGATCGATCCTGGTGCACCGCGATCAACGACGGGACGCCACCACCCTTGAGGTACTCGGAACGCACCGTGTGCCCGGGACCCTTGGGCGCCACCATGATCACATCAACGTCGTCGCGGGGCACCACCTGGTTGTAATGAATGTTGAAACCATGCGCAAACGCCAGGGCAGCGCCCCTCTTCATGTTCGGGGCGACATCGGCGCTGTACACCTGTGGGATGCTTTCATCCGGCAACAGCATCATGACCACGTCGGCGTCCTTGACGGCACTGGCAACCTCATCCACGGTCAGACCGGCATTCTCGGCCTTGCTCCACGAAGCACCGTCCTTGCGCAGACCGACCGTCACCCTGACACCGGAATCGCTCAGGTTCTGTGCGTGCGCATGGCCCTGCGAACCGTAGCCAACGATGGTGACTTTCTTGCCCTTGATCAGGGACAGGTCGGCGTCCTTGTCGTAATAAACTTTCATGGAATATCCTCTCTTGCTGTTCGGTCTGATCAGACCTTTAGAATGCGCTCGCCACGGCCGATGCCACAGACCCCGGTACGAACCGTCTCGAGAATCAGTCCGGCGTCGATAGCCTGGATGAAGGAGTCGAGTTTCGCGCCGCTGGCGGTAAGCTCGATGACATAAGTCGATTCGGTCACATCAACGATATGGCCACGGAAGATGTCGGCCAGACGCTTGACCTCCTCGCGATCCTTACCGATGGCGCGCACCTTGATCAGCATCAGTTCGCGCTCGATATGCGCCGCCTCGGAGAGATCGACGACCTTGATGACATCGATCAACTTGTTCAGTTGCTTGGTGATCTGCTCGATAACGGCGTCCGTGCCCGAGGTGACGATGGTCAAGCGCGACAGGGAAACGTCCTCGGTCGGTGCCACGGTCAGGGTCTCGATGTTGTAGGCGCGCGCCGAGAACAGGCCCGCCACCCGCGACAGCGCACCAGCTTCGTTCTCCAGCAGGATTGAGATAATGTGTCGCATGCTGTCTTTCCCCTACAGATCTTCAGTCAGGATCATGTCGGCAAGGCCTTTGCCGGCAGCCACCATCGGAAAGACATTCGCTTTCTGATCGGTGATGAAATCCATGAAGACGAGATCGTCCTTGTGATCGACGAACGCCTTGTGCAGCGCGGCCTCGACGTCCTCCGGCTTCTCTACGCGGATGCCGACGTGGCCGTAAGCCTCGGCCAGTTTCACGAAGTCGGGAAGCGAATCCATGTACGACTCCGAGTAACGACTGCCGTAGAACATTTCCTGCCACTGCCTGACCATGCCAAGGTAGCGGTTGTTGAGATTGATGATCTTGATCGGCAAGCGGAACTGCTTGGCCGTGGAAAGCTCCTGGATACACATCTGGATCGAACCTTCGCCGGTAACGCAGACGACCTGTGTCTCCGGATGGGCAAGCGCCGCGCCAATCGCATAGGGCAGGCCGACACCCATGGTGCCAAGACCGCCCGAGTTGAGCCAGCGCCGTGGCTGGTCGAACTTGTAGTACTGCGCGGCCCACATCTGGTGCTGACCGACATCGGAGGTCACGATCGCGTTGCCGCCAGTCACCTCGTAGAGTTTCTCCATCACGTACTGCGGCATGATGACGCTCTTCCTGCGGCGGTATTTCATGCACAGCTTGGCACGCCACTCCTCGATCTGCTGCCACCATTCGGCGAGCCCCGCCGCATCCGGACTGGCATTGCCGGCTTCGAGCAGCTTGAGCATTTCGTCGAGAACGTCCGGGACATTGCCGACAATTGGCACGTCGACCTGGACCCGCTTCGAGATCGACGAGGGATCAACGTCGACATGGATGATCTTGCGGGGTATCGAGGAAAAGTTCTGCGGATTGCCGATCACCCGGTCATCGAAGCGGGCACCGATGGCCAAAAGGACATCACAGTGCTGCATGGCCAAGTTGGCTTCGACCGTGCCGTGCATTCCTGGCATACCAAGGAACTGCCGGTCGGTCGCGGGATAAGCACCCAGGCCCATCAGGGTGTTGGTAATCGGAAAACCCAGACGGCGGGTGAGCCGGGTCAACTGCTCGGCTCCGTTGGAGAGAATGACGCCACCGCCGCTGTAGATCATCGGGCGCCTGGCCTCGAGGAGCAGGTGCACGGCCTTCTTGATTTGCCCCAGATGCCCCTTGACGACCGGGTTGTAGGAGCGCATCTGGATCGTCTCCGGATAGTCGAACTTGCACTTGGCGGCCGTGACGTCCTTGGGAATGTCGATCACCACCGGGCCGGGACGACCACTGTTGGCGAGATAGAACGCTTTCTTGATCGTCACCGCCAAGTTGCGCACGTCATTGACCAGGAAGTTGTGCTTGACGCAGGGCCGGGTGATACCGACGGTGTCGCATTCCTGGAAAGCATCCTGCCCGATGTACTCGTTCGGCACTTGCCCGGAGATGATCACCAGGGGAATCGAATCCATGTAGGCGGTGGCGATGCCGGTCACGGCATTGGTCGCGCCAGGGCCCGAGGTGACCAGAGCAACGCCGACCTTGTGGGTCGACCGTGCCAGGCCGTCGGCTGCGTGCACGGCGGCCTGTTCGTGGCGAACCAGCACATGCTTGACCTGATCCTGCTTGAACAACGCATCATAGATATGCAGAACTGCTCCGCCGGGGTAGCCGAACACATATTCGACCTTTTCTTCCTGCAGGCACCTGATTACAATCTCCGCACCGGTCATCATCGTCATTGCCGTCGCCCCAGCTCGCAAATCATTCGAAAAAAGTCTGCAACGTTAACGCTTCGGCCTCGATTGGTCAAGGCATTCCCAAGAAACGACGCCTGCGTAGACAGGTGCCAAACCGACAACAGCAAGGATTTTCGCTCTGGCCAGCCAACGCGAACTGTCAGACTTCCTCACCGAGATCGAACGTCGCGCCTTCAAGCAGGCGATGTTCGCCGTGCACAACGAGGAGTCCGCGCTCGACATCGTCCAGGACGCCATGATGAAGCTCGCCGAGAAGTATGGCGACCGCCCACCGGCGGAACTCCCGATGCTGTTCCATCGCATCCTGCAGAACACGATTCGCGACTACTACCGGCGCAGCAAGGTACGTTCGCTGTGGACGACCCTGCTTTCCTCGCTCTCGCCGAGCGATGACGAGGATCACGATCCGCTGGAAACCATCGCCGGGGAGTCGGGGTCATACAGCCCGCAGACCCCGGACGGCCAGCTTCAGCAGGCGCAAATCCTTGGCATAATTGAGAAAGAAATAGAAATGCTGCCAGCGCGTCAACGCGAAGCGTTCCTCTTGCGTTACTGGGAAGATATGGATGTTGCCGAAACAGCGTCGGCCATGGGCTGCTCGGAAGGCAGCGTCAAGACGCACTGCTCGCGTGCCAACCACACGCTGGCGGCAGCACTGAAGGCAAGAGGAATTTCCTTATGAATGAACTACATTTCGCGTACAAACTCAGGCAATACCTGAATCGTGGGCTACATGAACTGCCGCCGACGACCCTCGATCGCCTCGCCAGTGCCAGAAGGCAGGCAATCGCACGGCAGAAGGTCGTGGTGCGCCGTTCGGCGCTGGCCACGGCGGGCGACTTCGTGCAGCATCAAGTCGAAGGCCTGCATCTGCGGCAGGTTCTGCTGGCACTGCTCCTTGCACTTGGCGTTGCCACCTACACCTATTGGTCCGCCGACGAGAGCATCGCCGAAATCGAGGCGATCGACAGCGCGCTGCTCGCCGACGACCTGCCGATTGCTGCCTACACCGACAGGGGCTTTGCTGCATGGCTGAAAAGCTCCGCTTCGCAGTAGTCCTTATCGGCTTTATCGCAGCTACCGGCTGGGCCGAGGTCCCGACCCCGTCGGCTATTGTCACACCGCCGCAGCCGCAGTGGAGCGAGTTGACGGTCGAGCAAAAGACCATCCTCGCCCCGCTTAGCGACGATTGGGACGCCATGGAGTATCACCGCCAGAAGAAATGGTTGGGGATCACTCGCCGCTTCTCCAGCATGACCCCGGAGGAACAACGTCGAATCCAGGTGCAGATGCAGGAGTGGGGCAAGCTGACCCCAGAACAGCGGCGTCTGGCGCGCGAGAACTTCAAGACTGCCAACAAGCTTCCGCTTGAGCAGAAGCAGGAACTCAAGCAGAAATGGGAGGAATACTCCAACCTGCCCGAGGAAGAAAAGGCGAGGCTCAAGCAGCAAGCCGAGAGCAAGCCGGTACCCAAACCGGGGCGCACGACGACCAGTGTCACACCGCCGTCCCTGACCGCTCGACCGGCCCCATCGACGCCGCCGCCCGTGGTCAGCAGCCCGCCCCCGATGGCGGGTGATACGCCTGCGCTCGCCAGCGGCAGCGCCGCGCCGCCGTCCAGCGAAGCCGAACCCAGGCGCTGATGGCGGTGCCGGATCCCGTTGGGCGGCCAAGCATTCTGCGCCGCCTGGCCAGCATGTTCTACGAAGCCCTCCTGCTGCTGGGCGTCCTGGCGGTACTGCTGGTCCTCCCGCACGCCCTCCTCGGTGCCTTCGGCCATGGCGTCCTGCATCCTGTCATCGGCTGGGCCCATTGCTTCATTGTGCTGCTGATCTATTTTCTCTGGTTCTGGAGCAACGGCGGGCAAACACTGGCCATGAAAACCTGGCGTATCCGGCTGGTAACCCGTGACGGACTGGCCGTCCGTCCGGCCCAGGCCTTCGTGCGCTTCCTGATGTGTTGGCCAAGTCTCGTGTTCCTCGGTGCCGGTATCCTGTGGGCGCTTGTCGATCGCGACCGGCTATTCCTGCATGACCGCTTGGCGGGCACACAGCTTGTGATGACCTGAGCAGCGATCAGCGCTTTTCGACCCACCAGATCATTGCCGTTGCCGCCAGCAGGAACAATATCGACGGCGTAGCCGCACTGAGCAATGGCGACCAGTGGTTGATCGCACCGAGATTCGAGAACAGGCCGTTGAGCATGTGGAACAGGGTGCCGATCATGACTCCGACAAAGATCTTGAGGCCGACCCCCTCGACCCGCGAGTGCGCACCGCCAAAGGGAAGCGCCAGCGCAACCATGACCAGGCCTGCCAGGGGGTAGATCACCTTCTTCCAGAAAGCGATGTCGTAACGGTTGGTGGTCTGATGATTGTCCGCGAGATGCTTGGTGTAGGCCGAAAGATGCCGCAGGGACATGCGATCGGGTGACACCAGAAGAACGGCAAGAATGTCGGGGTTGAGAGCCGAGCGCCACTGCATGTCCGGAACGCTCCGCACCTCGGCGCGCCCGCCTTCAAGGACAGTCTGCACCACGTTGGTCAAGCGCCAACTGTCCGGCACGACATACTCGCCTTCCGCCGCTTCGGTCATCGAGCGCAACTTCGCATCCTCGTCGAATTCGAAGATACGGATTCCTCGCAGGCGCGTATCCGGCAAGACGATGCGAACGTTGATGAAGCTTCGCTCATCCTTGACCCACAAGCCGGAGCGCAAGTCCTGTCCGACCATGCCGGTTCTTTCCTTTGAGCGCAACTGAAACGCCGCCCGCTCGGAGGGCGGCGCAACGTACTCACCGATCAGGAAAGTCAGCACGGCAAGAACACCAGCCACCTGGAACAGCACTGTGAGCAAACCGCCGGATGACAAGCCGGAAACCCGCAATACCGTGATCTCGGAATGGCGAGCCAGAGTCGACAGCGCATACAGCGTACCGATCAACACAGCGATCGGCATCAACTCATAGACCCGCCCGGGAATCCGCAGCAGGACGAAGGCAAAGGCATGATGCAGCTGATAGCCTCCCTGACCGACGTTCCTGATCTCGCCAAGCATGTCGAAGAAGGCGAAGAGCGCCAGAAACCCCAGCAGGACAAGCAGCACGGCGCCCATTACCTCGCGCCCCACATAGCGACGATAGAGCTTCATCGCGGCAGGCGCACGAAGGAGTGCACGGCAATTCGATGATAGAACAGGAGTGGCAGGAGGCTCAGCATGAGAAGATGGACCGTCATCAGCCCGACAGGAAACGACACTTTCCCGCTGGCGACCCAGCCTTGACTGATCGTCAGCAGATTGTTGTAGATGAGGTAGACCAGTATGGCCAGCAGCATGTTCGCCGAACGACCGGCGCGCGGATTGACGAACGAAAGCGGAATTGCCAACAAGGCCATGACTACTGCCGAGCATGGAATGCTCAGACGCCAGAGCAGTTCGGCCCGATAGGCGGGCAGGTCGACCGGCAGCAGTTCACGTAGCGGCATGCTCTTGGGAGTAGGCGTGATGCCTCGAGCCTCCTTGGTTTCCAAGCGAACCGCATAACGCACATACTCGAGAATACGAACCTCCGGGGAAGCGGGCGCAAGCTCGTAGCGGCGCCCATCCTGCAGGACGATAAAACGATCACCGTTCGCCGCTATCTCCTGGTGACCCGTCACGGCCATGGTGACCCCGACACGACCTTCCTTCGTTTCACTGACAAAGACGTTACGGACTTGGCTGGTGTCCTCGGCGATTCCTTCGACGAAAACCACGCGGTCACCGGCCGACGATTCGTGGAAGGTCCCCGGAGAAACTTCGCCGGCATCCTTGCGAATACTCAGCTTGCCACGGTACTCGGCGCTCTGGGACACCGCCCACGGCGACAGAAAAAAGGAAAGCGCGGCGATCGTCGCCACCAACGGTATGGCGAAGACCAGGACCGGCCGGATCCAGGCGGTCAGCGGCAAGCCGGAGGAGAACCACACCACCATCTCGGAATCGCGGTAGCAGCGCGAAAGCGTCAGCAGGATGGCGACAAACATGGATAGCGACAACAGTGGCGGGAGATAGTTGAGCGAGGCAAAACCGAGGAGCGCGGCCACGGCATCCGGCGCAACGCCACCTTGCGCGGCTTCGTTGAGCAGGCGAATCAGCTGCGTCGTCACCATGATGGCGAAAAGCGCCGTGAAAATGCCGGAGGCCGCATGCGCGAACTCGCGCCGGACAGCGCGCTGAAAGATCATTTTTTGACTTTGATGAAAAACTGCAGTGATAATCAGACTTTTGCAGCAAATACGCGTCACACGAGGAGGGGGAGTGGAATTTAGCATAAAAAGCGGTAGCCCGGAAAAGCAACGCAGCGCCTGTGTCGTGGTCGGCGTTTTCGAACCACGCAAACTGACGCTGGCCGCCGAGCTGCTTGACAACGCGGCGCACAACCACCTGTCGGATATCATTCGCCGCGGCGACATGGAGGGCAAGTCGGGCTCCACACTACTTCTGCACAATGTACCCGGAACCCTGTGCGACCGCGTCCTTCTGGTCGGACTGGGAAAGGAGAAGGAGTTCGGCGACAAGGAGTACGGCAGCGCCATTCGCAGTGCCGTGCGCACCCTCAATGAAACCGGTGCGTTTGACGGCACCATCTTCCTCACAGAAACGAACGTCAAGAAGCGCTCCGCGGCGTGGCGCGTGCGGCAGGCAAGCATTGCCGCCCACGAAGCCGTCTATCGTTTCGATCAGTTCAAGAGCAAGAAGGACAAGGTTCGCCGACCGCTGCGCAAGCTTACCTTCGTCGTTGATCGCCGCAACGAGTTGGCCGCCGCCGAAGCGGCCCTGAACCAGGGACAGGCCATTGCCGCTGGCATCTCTCTCAGCAAGAATCTCGCCAATCTGCCCGCCAACGTATGTACCCCGACCTACCTCGCGGAAGCGGCGCAACGCATGGCTGCCGAACACAAGATCGAGTGCCAGGTCCTGGAACGTGACGACATGGCGGCTCTCGGGATGCATTCGCTGCTCTCCGTCGCCCAGGGCTCGCGGCAACCGCCGAAGCTGATCGTCCTCCAGTACAAGGGCGACAAGGCCGACGCCAGCCCCGTGGTGCTCGTCGGCAAGGGCATCACCTTCGACACCGGCGGGATATCGCTGAAGCCGGCCCCGGACATGGACGAGATGAAGTACGACATGTGCGGCGCCGCAAGCGTGCTCGGAACGCTCAAGGCGGTGGCCCAGATGAAACTGCCGATCAACCTGACGGTAATCGTGCCGACCGCCGAGAACATGCCCGGAGGTGGCGCCAGCCGGCCGGGCGACATCGTCACCTCGATGTCTGGCCAGACCATAGAGATCCTCAATACCGACGCCGAAGGCCGACTGATTCTCTGCGACGCTCTGAGCTACGCGGCACGCTTCGACCCAGACACGGTAATCGATGTCGCGACGCTGACTGGCGCCTGCGTGATCGCTCTTGGCCACGTCGCCAGCGGCCTCTTCGCGAACAACGACACTCTCGCCCGGGAACTCCTCCATGCTGGCGATGAAGCACACGACCGGGCATGGCAGATGCCCCTCTGGAACGACTACCAGGAGTTGCTCAAGAGTCCGTTTGCGGATATGGCCAACGTGGGCGGTCGTTGGGGCGGCAGCATCACCGCCGCCTGCTTTCTTTCCCGCTTCACCCGGAAGTATGCCTGGGCGCACCTGGACATCGCCGGCACCGCCTGGAAGTCCGGTACCGACAAGGGTGCTACGGGACGGCCGGTACCGCTGCTCATGCACTACTTGCTGAAGCGGGCCGGGAAACTGACTTGACCCAGGTTTTCTTCTACCATGGCGCCAGCGACCGCATCGTGGCGACGGCCACCTTGCTCGGCAAGGCGTTCGCCCAGAAGAAAGCCGCGCTGGTCTACGCACCGGATGCCGAGGTGGCGGCCGCGCTGGACCGCCACCTTTGGATGCACCCGCCAACAGGTTTCCTCCCGCACGTACGCAGCGATTCGCCGCTGGCCGGCGAGACGCCGGTGCTGATCGCCAGCCAGCTGGACGTCGTGCCCCAGGACGAGCGCCTCTTCAATCTCGCAGCCGAGGTGCCGCCGGGGTTCTCCCGCTTTGCCAGCCTGATTGAAGTCGTCGGCCATCAGGACGAGGAGCGCGCCGCCGGCCGCCAGCGCGCCAGGTTCTACAAGGATCGTGGCTACGACATCACCTATGTCGATCTGTCAGGGAAAGGCTGATGGCAGACGCGACGGATCTCTTGCGTCGTGCGGACTCGCTGATCAAGGCGGACGCTGAGTTGTCGGATGGTGAGCGCCACGAGCAACCGCAACGAATGCCCCGGCGGCGCAGTTTCGTCGCGTCGGCGACGGCCACCGACAGACCGGACGCCACCGCGCGCCGCCCGACGGCGAGCGACGACGACCTGCCAGTGCTCACCGACGTGGTCCTGCCCGCGCCGCGCGACCCCGAAGAAGACGCGCACGGCATCGCCGCCGGGCTGCGCTCGACGCTTGCCGGGGACCTGGCCGACGTCATTGATCGGCAACTGGCCGACCAGGTGCCGGCGCTGCTCGAAGCCACGCTCGTCAAGGCCACCGGGGAACTGCGCTTGGGCCTCGAGGCGACGATCAGGAGTGCATTGAGTGACTTCCTTGGCCAGCGAGGACAACTGCGCCTGCCCCTGGGCGAGCCCGGAGGCGACGAACCCGCGACGCACGACAGCCAGCCGGCGGTGTGACCCGGAGCCGGAGCACGTTCCGGTATAATGCGCGATCCTGATATCCACCAATGCTCGCTATGGAACTCGCCAAAAGCTTTGAACCGGCGGAAATCGAACGTCGCTGGTACCCTGAATGGGAAGCGAGAGGCTATTTCAACGCCGGCCTCGATACTGAGAAGTCCGCAGCCTTCTGCATCCTGCTGCCGCCGCCAAATGTAACCGGCACACTGCACATGGGCCATGGCTTCAACCAGGCGATCATGGACGCACTTACCCGCTACCATCGGATGCGCGGTGACAACACGCTTTGGCAACCCGGAACGGATCACGCCGGTATCGCCACGCAAATCGTCGTCGAGCGCCAGCTGGATGCGCAGGGAGTCTCGCGCCACGACCTGGGCCGTGAGAAGTTCCTCGAGAAGGTCTGGGAATGGAAAGAGTTCTCGGGCAGCACCATCACCCGGCAGATGCGCCGCCTCGGCACCTCGCCCGACTGGCGCCGCGAGCGCTTCACGATGGACGCCGGTCTGTCGAAAACCGTCACGCAGACCTTCGTCCGCCTTTACCGGGAAGGCTTGATCTACCGGGGCAAGCGCCTGGTGAACTGGGACCCGGTATTGCAGACCGCGGTCTCCGATCTCGAAGTCGTGCAGGAGGAAGAACAAGGCCACCTGTGGCACATCCGCTATCCGCTGGCTGACGGCAGCGCGATGCTGACCGTCGCCACCACGCGACCGGAAACGATGCTCGGCGACACGGCGGTGATGGTCCACCCAGAAGACGAGCGTTACCGGCACCTGCTGGGAAAAATGGTGAGACTGCCGCTTTGCGGGCGGGAAATCCCGATCATCGCCGATGCCTACGTCGATCTCGAGTTCGGCACTGGCTGTGTCAAGGTAACGCCGGCGCACGACTTCAACGACTACGCCGTCGGCCAGCGGCACAAGCTGCCGCTGATCCCCATCCTGACTCTCGACGCCCGGATCAACGACAACGCACCGGCTCGCTACCAGGGAATGGATCGCTTCGACGCGCGCCGGCAGGTGGTCGCCGACCTCGAGAGCGAAGGCCTGCTTGACAAGGTCGAGGCACACACGCTGAAGGTGCCGCGCGGTGACCGCACCGGCGTCGTCATCGAACCCATGCTCACCGACCAATGGTTTGTCGCCATGAGCAAGCCCGGCGCTGACGGCACGAGCATCGCCGGCAAGGCGCTGGCCTGCGTGGCGACGGGCGATATCCGGTTCTTCCCCGAGAACTGGGTGAATACCTACAACCAGTGGCTGAACAACATTCAGGACTGGTGTATCTCGCGACAACTCTGGTGGGGCCACCAGATCCCGGCCTGGTACGGCCAGGACGGGCGGATCTTCGTTGCCCATGATGAGGCGGAAGCCCGCGCCGAGGCCACCGAACAGGGCTACGACGGCCCACTGACGCGCGATGCGGACGTCCTCGACACCTGGTACTCGTCGGCGCTGTGGCCCTTCTCGACGCTCGACTGGACACCCCGGTGGCCGGCCGAAACGAATCCGGCCCTCGACCTCTACCTGCCGTCCACGGTCCTGGTCACCGGATTCGACATCATCTTCTTCTGGGTGGCGCGGATGGTGATGATGACTACGCACCTCACCGGCAAGATCCCCTTCCGCCACGTCTACGTTCACGGCCTGATCCGCGACGCAGAGGGCCAGAAGATGAGCAAGTCGAAAGGCAATGTCCTCGACCCGATCGACCTCATCGACGGCATCGGCCTCGCGGCGCTGATTGATAAGCGAACCAGCGGCCTGATGAATCCCCGACAGGCCGAACAGATCGAGAAGCGCACCCGCAAGGAGTTCCCCGCGGGTATCCCGGCGTTCGGCACCGACGCCCTGCGCTTTACCTTCCTGTCGCTGGCCAGCCCGGGGCGCGACATCAAGTTCGACCTCAGCCGCTGCGAAGGCTACCGCAACTTCTGCAACAAGTTGTGGAACGCCGCTCGCTTCGTCCTGATGCACACCGCCGGCCAGGACCTCGGTCTGGCTGCCTGTACGGGCGACGGCTGCTCGACCGCATTGAGCTTCTCGTTCGCCGACCGCTGGATCGTCAGCAAGCTGCAGCGAACCGAAGCCGAGGTCGCCCAGCACTACGCCGACTACCGTTTCGATCTGCTGGCACGCGCAACTTATGAGTTCATCTGGGATGAGTTCTGTGACTGGTACGTCGAGTTGGCCAAAGTGCAGCTGCAGAATGGCGACGAGCCACAGATCCGCGCGACACGCCGAACGCTGGCGCGGGTGCTGGAGACCGTTCTTCGCCTGGCGCATCCACTGTTGCCGTTCATCACCGAAGAACTCTGGCAGGCGGTGGCACCGATTGCCGGCCGCAAGACCCACGACTCGGTGATGCTCGCCGCCTTTCCTGTGGCCCAAGTGGAAAAGATCGACGCGCACAGCGAAGCCAGTGTTCAGCAACTGAAGGCCCTCGCCTACGCCGGTCGCAACCTGCGCGGCGAAATGAACCTCTCACCGGCGCTGCGCGTGCCGCTGCTCGCCAGCGGCAACAGCCAGTCGCTCAAGGAATTCGCTCCCTACCTGAAGGCCCTGTGCAAGCTGGCCGAGGTGCAGATCGTCGACGAACTACCCGCGGAGGCAAGTGCACCAATCGCCATCGTCGGCGAGACCAGGCTGATGCTGCAGATCCAGATCGATCCAGCCGTTGAAATGGATCGACTCGACAAGGAAATCGCTCGCCTCGTCGGTGAGATCGGCAAGGCGCGAGCCAAACTCGCCAACGAGAGTTTTGTCGCGCGCGCTCCGGCGCAGGTGGTCGAGCAGGAAAGGAAGCGACTGAACGATTTCATCGCCACCCTCGACAAGCTCGAACCGCAACGCGAACGTCTCAGCCGTCGTTAGGCTTTGCCGGCCACTGCCGGTCGCCGTCAGCATTCAACATTCCAGGAAGACGGGCAACAGACCACGCAAGGCGTTGCCGACATAGAGCGCAGGCCCTTGTACCAGATCCTCCAGGCGCAAGACCGTTTCGACGGCCCGACCCGAGTCCAGCAAGGTTCGGCGCAAGACCCCGGGGAGCAAGCCGCAGGCGACTGGCGGCGTCAGCAAGATGCCGTCGCGCTCGACAAAGACGTTGCTGCGGGCGCCTTCGCACACCTCGCCCCGAGCATTCAGGAAAATGGCGTCGAACACCGTTGCCCGCCCGGCCAGCGCTGCCAGAACGCGATCATAGCGAGCACGGGCCGTCGTCTTGTGGCGCAGCAGGTAGTCGTCTGCCTCCAGCACTTCGTCCGCCAGGACGACGCGCCATGACATCCCCTCGTCGTTCGGCATTGGCGAGGACACGGCCTGGCAACGCCCGTCATGCGCCAACGTCAGACGAACGCGATAGACACCACGTTGCCGACACGCCGCCTCGTTGGCCAGTTTCGCCGACACCGCTGGCAGCGGACAGGCAAAACCAAGTGTCTTGGCCGAGGCCTGCAGGCGCTCGATATGCTGCGCCAGCAGAGGGTAAGCGCCGGCTTGCAGGCGTAGAGTTTCGACCAGTTCAAAGCCCGGATCGAAGCCGCTCAGAAAGCTCGCCTTCAGCAGGCATTCCGCGTATTCGCGGCGCGGATCGGCGTCGGCCACGATGCCGCTTCCGACACCGAGCCGGGCCTGGCGCTCCGACCCCAGTTCGATGGTACGGATGGCAACGTTGAAGCGGCAGTCGCCCCCCGGCGCCAGCCAGCCCAGCGCACCCGTGTACAGCCCGCGTGGCGACGCTTCCAGTTCGGCAATTCGCTGCATAGCGCGTATCTTGGGCGCGCCGATAATCGACCCGCACGGAAAGAGTGCGCGGAACAATTCGGCCAGACAGGTTCCGGGCACATCCGCCGTCACCGTGGACACCATCTGCCACAGCGTCGGATAAGCCTCCGCTTCGCAGAGGGTAGTAACACTCACTCCGCCCGGCTTCGCCAGACGCCCCAGATCGTTGCGCAGCAGATCGACGATCATGATGTTCTCGGCGCGCTCCTTGGTCGACGACAGCAGGGCTGTACGTCTCGCCTCATCTTCCAGAGGGGAATCGCCACGTGCTGCCGTACCTTTCATCGGGCGCGTTACCACCCGAGCGCCGCAGCGCTCGAAGAACAGCTCGGGCGAGAACGAGAGTATCGTCGCCTCGGCCGTATCGACGTAGCCACCATAGCGAACCGGCTGTCGCTCGCGCAGGCCCGCGTAGAGCGCCAGCGGATGACCGTAGAGCTGGAAAGTCAAGGGGAAAGTGAGGTTGAGCTGGTAACAATCGCCATCCGCGATCCAGCGAAGAATCTGCCTCACCTGCGAGGTGTGCGTCGCGGCATCGACGGCGGGCGTCAGTTCGGCAATCCCGGCCGTTCGGAGATGCTCGGGAATCGTCGCCAGCCTCTCCGCAAGAAAGGCATTCACCGCCCCCGCGGCGAGCCGCTGGCCTTCGGCGAAAAGCCAGGCCCGCAACACCGGACGGCCTCGGGGAGCTGGCGGCACGGCCGCCTCGAAGCTGGCGCCGAGCCCATAGTCGGCGGCCAGCGCCACCCACTGTCCGGCAGCGAGCGCGGCTTCGATCGCGGTGAACACCGGCACCGGATCGTCGGACGCCTCTACCTGCCAGTAGCGGAGCCAGCCGGTGAGCAGAAGGGCACCGCCAGCGTCGCCGTCAAACAGCGCGAAATGGCTGCGCTGGCCACTCGCGGCCATCATTCGGGTGCCTCCACCGGGAACGGCCGACGTAGCCTTGGCAACGGAGCCTCCACCCGGCGAAGTCGGCCCTTACTTGCGCTTGAGGAAGTACTCGAACACCCGGTCGACCTCGGCGCTGGACAACAGCTCGTTGCCGGTCTGCCTGGCGAAGGCCTGAAAATCCTTCAGCGAACCGGGATCCGTCGCCAGAACGTGGAGGACTTGACCCGGTGACATGTCGGACAATGCTTTCTTGGTGCGCAGAATCGGTAGCGGGCAGTTCAGCCCCTTGACATCGAGTTCTCGGTCGAAGTGCATGGTCGGTTCCAGAACGAAAGCGGGGGCATATTTTAACCGCCATTCCTCTTTTGCTTGGCTTCTTCGGCCTGCAGCTTGCGCAACTCGCGCAGCCGGGCGTCCACAGCGGACTGTTCGAAGAAGCTGCCGTCGGTGGCCTGCTGCGCAAATTGCAGTTGCTCGACCGCCGGCCCCAACTGGCCCTGCAAAAGATAGAACTCCGCCTGGGCCCGGTGCTGTTGCAGGCGCTTGCCGGTGAGCGCAAAGGTCCTGGCCTGCAAGCCGTACAGCCTGTAATCGGAAGCATACAGTGGCAACTGCGCGTCAAGAAAGCGCTGGCCCTGCTCATACTGTCCAGCGGCAAGGAGCGCCTCGGCATACCCATAGACCAGCGCCCTCGACTGGGGATACCGTTGCAAGGCATCACGATAGATCAGCAAGGCGCCGGCCTGATCGCCTGACGCCAGTCTTGTCTCGGCAGCCAGACCGGCGATCATGGGCGAGGACAACTTCAGCGCAAGCAGGGCCTCGACTTCGCGCTGCGCTGCGGCGACCTCCTTCGCCCGCAGCAGCGAGTACGCCAGGCCGTAGCGAGTCGCCGCCTCGGAGGCGTATTTCTTCTCCCGCAGCTGGGTGCCGAAGTCGCCGACGGCCTCGCGAGCACCACTCGCCTGCACCCGGATCCTCGCCCGCACGAGGTGGAAGTCCACGCTGTCGGCGACCTGCCGATAGGGAGAGCCATCTGCCCGATTCTGCATGTCCGAGATGCGCTCGACAGTCAATGGATGCGAGCGTAGATACACCGGCGCGTTGTTCTCGTAAACCCGCCCCGCCTGTTGCAGGCGACCAAAGAAGTCGCCCATGCCGCGCACGTTGTAGCAGGCACTGGCCAGTGTCTGGTATCCCATACGATCGGCCTCGCGTTCGAAATCTCGGCTGTAGGCCAATTGCGACTGTATCGAACCGGCCTGCGCCGAGGCGATCGCCGCACTCGCCACCTGCGAATTGGATCGGGCGGCGAGGACGCCAACCGCCATTGCGATCATCGTGGCGATCGAATTCTGCTTCTCCCGGGCAATCTGCCGGGCAAGATGATTCTGCGTGACATGCGAGATTTCATGCGCCAGGACGCCGGCCAGTTCAGACTCCGATTGCGCGGTCAGCAGGGTCCCTGTGTTCACGCCGATGAATCCACCAAACATCGCAAAAGCGTTGACCGTGTTATCGCGGATGGCAAAGAACTGGCAGTCGACCGTCGGGTTCGGACTGGCTGCCACCAGGCGACTACCAAGACGATTCAGGTAGTCGTTGATCTCGGCATCGTCCACATAGCTCGGCTCGCGCAGGCGGATTTCGTTAAAGATCCGTTCGCCGATCTTGCGCTCCAACTGTGGCGAAAACTCGGAGCGCGCCGCCTCGCCCAGATCCGGAAGATCATCGGCGAGAACCGCTTGGGGACGACCGAGCAGGGCCAGCACGACGAACGACAGGGCAGCAAGAGTGATTCTGATCAAGGGAACTCCCGGGCAACTCCAGCCCATGCTGGGAAGGATGACGTATCATACCCAATCGCTAGCTGTCGAATTGTTACAAAGAGTTACCAGTGATCAACCGCACGTTCGGCGGGATGGTCCGGTTCCCAACCCTTGCCCTGCATTCACGATACCGATGCCCGCCAACCCACTCACGCATTTCAATTCCAGAGGCCAGGCGCAAATGGTCGACGTCGGCGAAAAATCCGAGACCCGTCGTCAGGCGAGCGCGGCGGGCAGCATCCACATGCAAGCAGAAACGCTGGCTCTGATCGTCGCCGGTTCAACCAGCAAGGGAGATGTGCTCGGTGTCGCGAGGATCGCCGCGATTCAGGGCGCCAAGCGCACTTCGGAACTGATTCCCCTCTGCCACCCGCTGGCCTTGACGAGGGTTTCCATCGACTTCGAGATTGATGCGCCAGCCGGCGCGGTGCATTGCCTGAGTCGTGCGGAGTGCTTCGGTCGCACCGGCGTCGAAATGGAAGCGCTCTGTGCCGCGAGTATCGGGTTGCTGACGATCTACGACATGTGCAAGTCGATCGATCGTGGCATGCGCATCGAGGGGATTAGACTAGTCGAGAAATCCGGCGGCAAGTCCGGGCACTGGGTGCGCGATTGATGCGGCCGCACTTGATTATCCCGCTCTTCCGAACAGTGCACATGCCGACTTTAATTGATTAATCTTCAGCGAGTAGAGAAAACCCTCGTTGGCAGCCTGACTTAACGAGATAGCCGGCGAGCCGCAAGTGCGCATTCGGCGCAGGAAAACCCGTGCCGTCGTCACGCAACCGTTGTCCAAGGATGTGCCGGACGAACGCGATTGCGACGCTATTCTGCTTGACGGATTTGTTCGCGCGTGTTGGAATTGGCGGCTTTTCGTGTCCCCGAACAATTTACCCCTAGGAGGAACTCATGGCGACTTACAAGGAACTACTCGTACAACGCGCGGAACTGGAAAAACAAATCGAGGAAACGCGCAGCCAGGAGGTGGCGGCTGCCGTAGTTCAGGCCAAACAACTTATCGCCGAATACGGCCTGACGGCAGCGGATTGTGGCTTCAAACTCACACCCAGCGCCGCGCAGATGGCTGGAAAGACCAGGACGCCTGTCGCCGTCAAGTATCGCGGCCCCAACGGCGAAACGTGGTCCGGCCGCGGCAAGGCGCCGAACTGGCTGACCAGTCTTGTCGCTCATGGACGCGACAAGAACGACTTCCTGGTCCACAAGCCCTGATCCCGCTACCTGCGTAGCTGCACATGAACGTCCTGGTGACCGGAGGCACCGGTTATATCGGCTCGCACGCCTGCGTTGCGCTGTTGGCTGCGGGACATTCGGTAACGGTGCTTGACGACCTTTCCAATAGCCAGGCCGAGGTAGTCGCGCGGGTCGCCCGTATTTCCGGGCAACTGCCCACTTTCTTCGCAGGAGATGTCCGTGACCGTGCCCTGCTGCGTCGGATCTTCGCGGCGTCACCCATCGATGCGGTGCTTCACTTCGCCGGCCTCAAGTCGGTTGGCGAGTCGGTCGCTCAACCCCTGCGCTATTACGACTGCAACGTCGGTGGAGCGGTCGCCCTGTGCGAGATAATGGCCGAAGCGGCGGTCAGGACGCTGATTTTCAGTTCGTCGGCAACCGTCTATGGCGACCCGGCTTCGGTTCCGATTCGCGAGGACTTTCCCCGCTCGGCGACCAATCCCTACGGGCAAAGCAAGCTGATGATCGAAGACATCCTTGCCGACCTGACGCGGGCCGACCCGGAATGGCGAATTGCCCGCCTGCGCTATTTCAATCCGGTAGGTGCACACGAGACTGGCCTGATCGGCGAGGAGCCGAGCGGAGTACCCAACAACCTGCTGCCCTACGTGGCGCAGGTGGCCGCCGGCAAACGGCCGCAGCTCAGTGTTTTCGGCAGCGATTATCCAACACCCGACGGCACCGGCGTACGCGACTATATACACGTAATGGATCTGGTCGAAGGCCATCTGGCGGCACTGAATTATCTGCTCGACAAGGGCGGCTTGCTGACTGTCAATCTGGGTACCGGTTGCGGTTATTCGGTGCTCGACATGGTGCGTGCCTTCGAAGCAGCCAGCGGACGGCCGGTACCCTATGCGCTGATGCCGCGCCGACCCGGAGATATTGCGGCATGCTATGCCGATCCGCAGCTGGCCAAGGACCTGCTGGGCTGGGCAGCGCGGCGTGGCATCGATGAAATGTGCCGGGACGCCTGGCGCTGGCAGCAGCGACGCGCTGCCTGAGTCTCGCCGGCGATGGCAACCTATGCAATTGGCGACATCCAGGGGTGCTTCGACTCCCTGCAGCGGCTCCTCGCGGAATGCAGTTTCGACTCGTCTGCCGACCGCCTGTGGCTGGTGGGCGATCTGGTCAATCGTGGGCCGCGCTCGCTCGACACCTTACGCTTCGTGCGTAATCTCGGCGACACGGCCATCACGGTCCTCGGCAATCATGACCTCTACCTGCTGATGGCCGCGGAAGGATTCGGCAGGCGCAACAAGGGCGATACACTCGATGAGATCCTGAATGCGCCGGACCGCGATGAACTGCTTCACTGGCTGCGGCACCGACCGCTCTGCCATCACGAGGGGCAGTTCTGCATGGTGCATGCCGGCCTGCTGCCGCAGTGGACGGTAACGCGGGCGCGGGCGCTGGCAGCAGAGGTCGAGGCAACGCTCGCCGGCCCGGGCTACCTGGAATTCATGGCCAACATGTGGGGGAGCGAGCCGGCCTCGTGGTGCGACGAACTTGCGGGCTGGCCTCGCCTGCGAGTGATCGTTAACGCGATGACGCGAATGCGTTTCTGTTCACTCGACGGCGTCATGGAATTCAAGACCAAGGGTGAAGCAAGCGCCGCACCTGCCGACCACGTACCATGGTTCGACGTGCCGGGCAGGCGTAGCGCCGGTGACGTGCTCGTCACCGGCCACTGGTCGGCGCTTGGACTGAAGATCGAAAACAATTTGCTGGCATTGGATTCCGGTTGCCTTTGGGGCCGCCATCTGACGGCCGTGCGCCTCGATGATCGAGCGATATTTCAGGTGGATTGCTCGGCAGGAGAAACGGCGACCTGAAGCGGTCATCTGCTGACCAGACGGCGAGAGGTTGGTCGCCGAGCCGGCAAGGGCCCAGCATTTCGCATGACCCCTGTCCTCCACGATTCCATCTCCTCCGGGGACCTGAAGTCTGCCTGCCGGCGAAGTTGGCCCTCGGCCCCGCCTTGGGCATCTCGACGCAAGTCGTTTTTTTCCGTGCGCTCACCAGTCGTGCTATTTTTTCTCTCCCCGTCAACTACCTGAGACGAAACAACGTGACTCTTAATCGCCTGATCCAGACGGTCGCGGCGACCGCCGTGTGCGGAATGCTGGCCGCCTGCGCCACGACCGAACCACAGCTTGACGCTTCCGGGTCACGCCCGACGGCAGCACGAGCCAGGGAGCAGCAGCAACTCAAATTCCAGCTCGCCAGTGGCGTGTACCGTTGCGAGCTGGGCCAACGCGTGGAAATCCAGCGCGATGCGCGCAACGCCAATCTGATCGAGCTGAACTGGCAGGGAAGTCGTCACACGCTGCAGCGTTACGACTCCACCTCAGGCCTCCCCCGCTACGAGGACCGGAAGAATGGCCTGCTCTGGATTGACCTGCCCTGGAAGAGCGTCCTGATGGACGTCAACAGTGGACGACCGCTCGCCAACGAGTGCAAGGCCGCGCAGGGCAAGGCAGCGGCCGGCCGACAGTCGATGACGAGTGGGTGAGGCGCGTAGCGCAGCGCCCGGGAAAAAGACCTGTCCTTGAACTTGGCGGAAAATAGCCGCTGATCGGGCTCCTGAATGACGGCAGACTCTTCGCCGTCATTCAGCCTGACGATCCCCGTCTGCCGTCAGCGCAGCCCGCGAGCAGGCAGCCGAAAACCGACGCCGACGACCGGCCAAACGCCTTTCGTCGTTCGACCTCTCACCACGGGGTGGTACCAAAAGCCCTATTGAAGCACTCGGCGATGTCACTCCGGCTCGGACGATGATTCTGACCGCCGCGATGCGCAATCTTGATCGCGCCCATCACCGCCGCCAGACGCCCAACCTTCTCCCAGTCCCAGCCGGCAGCAATCCCGTGCAATAGACCCGAACGATAGGCATCACCGCATCCGGTGGGGTCGACGACGGCATCCGCCTGAACACAGGGAATCTCATGGCGGCGACCATTGGCGTGGATGAGTGAGCCCTCGCCGCCGAGCGTCACGATCAGCGCTTCAAGCTCGCCGGCCAGGTGTTCGAGCGACCGGCCAGTCCGATCACAAAGCATCTTGGCTTCGTAGTCGTTAAAACAGGCGTAGTCGGCCAGCCGAATGAAACTCATCAGTTCATCACCCGAGAACATGGGCAGCCCCTGGCCAGGGTCGAAAACGAAGGGAATGCCCGCCTGCGCAAGGTCATGCGCGTGCTGGAGCATGCCATCACGCCCGTCGGGAGCGACGATTCCAAGAGTGACCTTCGGCACGTCGGCAACCCGGTTGAGGTGTGAGTAAGTCATTGCCCCGGGATGAAAAGCGGTGATCTGATTGTCGTCAAGATCGGTGGTGATGAAGGCTTGCGCTGTAAAGCTCCCGGCAATCCGGCGCACATGCGCGCGCGACAGGCCGAGGTCGTCGAGCCGCACGAGGTAGGCATCCGCATCGTCGCCGACGGTGGCCATGATCATTGGCTCGCCGCCCAGCAGTTTAAGGTTATAGGCGATGTTGCCCGCGCAACCCCCAAATTCCCGGCGCATTTCCGGTACCAGAAAGGCGACGTTCAGGATGTGAATCTGCTCGGGAAGAATGTGGTTCTTGAAACGATCATGGAAAACCATGATGTTATCGAAGGCGATCGAGCCGCAGATGAGCGTGGACATGGTATTTCCGGAGTCGAAGGGGGTGGAGAAAAAGTATAGCATCCCCACCGGCAGGTGCCGTCCCGCCGGATCGGCAGAACGCTCAGGGGTAAAAGACGTACAGCCGGTAACCTGCCGCCTGAATATCTTTGGCCTCGAGCCACAGGCGGACCTCGACGTCGGCATTCGGTGCAAAGGCCCCGTTGTCGACAACGGCCGCTGGCAGATACTCGACGGGCAGGAGGACGCGACGCACGATGACCTTGTCGCTGGTGTCGGTCAAGGCAAGTTCAAGCGCCGGGTAGGCCTGGGCATAGGTCGCCGCGTTGCGCAGCGTCGCCTGCAAGGCCAACAGCCGGCCACGCCCCGGCTCGTTCTGCAGGTCCGAGGCTTCGATGCTGATCATCTCGGCATGCCGAGGCAGCGGGATTTCGCTGCCCAGGGCCTCACTGAGCGCCGCCAGCGCAGGCCGCAGGCCGGGCGTCGCGATGGCGATGGCGGTGCGAAAATGGAAAACGAGCTGACCGGCGAGCACCAGCGCCAGCAACAGGGCGGCGAGGGCCAGGGACTTCGTCAAGACGCGACGCACCGGCACGCCCGGGCTGCCGCTTACCCGCGCCAGCCAGCTGCCGTAAGCTGGAACTTCGGCGGGCGACTCGGGGGGCGCAAGACCACCGACCGCTGCTGATTCTGCATCGGCAGCAGCAGCGGTCCATTCGGGACTTGTGGCCGGCGAGCCCACAGATGGCGACGAGCCTGCCGGCGCGCCACCAGGGAAGTTGGCGATCGACGCGGTCTCGGCAGCGAGCGCTTCTTCATCGCGCGGCAGCGCGGCGCCAACCGCAAGCGGTGTGACCGCTTCGCGATTGGCCTCTGAGGCCGGGCTGGTCACCGGTTCGCTGTCGTCGAGCAAACTGTCAAGCGCATTGAAAACGTTTTGGCATCGTCCACAACGAACTTTCCCGGCACGCGCCCTGAGCTGCTCGGAAGTAACGCGAAACACCGTCTGGCAATTTGGGCAGGCGGTCTTCATGGGGATCAGGGCTTGACGCCGGCAAGACACACCCAGCCATCACGGGTATCCGCCAGATGCAGCGGCAAGTACGGCGCATACGCTGCGATCAGGTCGCCGGTCTGCTCAGACAGAATGCCCGAAAGCGCCAGCCGGCCACCGCGACGTACGTGGCCGCAGATCGCCGGCGCCAGAACCTTGAGCGGGTTGGCGAGAATGTTGGCGACGACGAGGTCGAACTGCCCGTTCAACTCGCGCCCCGAGCCCTGGAAGCGGGCGCTGACGCCATTGCGCTCGGCATTGCTTCTCGACGCGATCACCGCCTGCTCGTCGATGTCGACACCGACAACCTCGGCGGCACCCAGCCGCGCCGACGCGATGGCGAGAATACCGGAACCACAGCCGTAATCAAGGACCGACAGCCCCGGTGTGACGCTGCGTTCGAGCCATTCCAGGCACAGGCGAGTGGTTGGGTGAGACCCCGTGCCGAAGGCCATCCCGGGGTCAAGAACGAGAACCATCGCCTCGGGGTCAGGCGCGTCGTGCCATGAAGGAACGATCCACAAACGAGCCGAGACACGAATCGGTTCAAACTGGGCCTGGGTCACGCGCACCCAATCCTGCTCGGCAACCGCCTCCTGTGTGTAGGGTGGTGAAGTGGCCAGACCGGCCTGTTTTGCACAGGCGGCGATCAGGCGAGCGGCGTCGGTGTTCGCGGCGGTCAGAGCGACGACCCGCGAGCGATCCCAGCCCGGGCGGGTAAGCGATCCGGGCTCGCCGAACTGAGGACTCTCGTTAGGCGTCCCGGCGTCCGCATCCTCGATACTGACCGCCAGCGCGCCGTGTTCGAGCAACGCGTCGGCAAGCGCCTCGGCGTGCAGGCAGTCGGTTTCCATGCCGAGGGATAGCCAGGCCATCGATGATCTGCCTGTCAGCCGCCCTTCTTGACCTCGTCCTTGGCCGCCAGGCGTTGCTCGAGATAGTGGATGCTCGTACCGCCTTCCATGAAGCGAGCGTCGTGCAGCAATTCCTGATGCAGGGCGATATTGGTCTTGATACCCTCGATGCTCATTTCCGACAGGGCAATACGCATACGCCGGATAGCCTGGTCGCGGCTGTCCCCATAGGAAATCACCTTGGCAACCATCGAGTCATAGTGTGGCGGAACCGTGTACCCCTGATAGATGTGCGAGTCGACGCGAATGCCGGGCCCGCCGGGGGGATGATAGAAGCTGATCTTGCCCGGCGAGGGAACGAAGGTGAAAGGATCCTCGGCGTTGATTCGGCATTCGATGGCGTGGCCACGGAAACTGAGATCGCGCTGTCGGAAACGAAGCTTCTCTCCGGCAGCAATGCGGATCTGTTCGGCAACGAGATCGACGCCGCTGATCAGTTCCGTAACTGGATGCTCGACCTGAATGCGCGTGTTCATCTCGATGAAAAAGAATTCACCGTTTTCGTAAAGGAACTCGAACGTGCCCGCGCCGCGGTAGTTGATTTTCCTGCACGCTTCGGCACAACGCTCGCCGATGCGCACGACGTGCCGGCTAGCAATACCCGGTGCCGGCGCCTCCTCGATGATTTTCTGGTGGCGACGTTGCATCGAGCAATCGCGCTCGCCAAGGTAGACGGCATTCCGGAAGCTGTCGGCAAGCACCTGAATCTCGACGTGCCGCGGGTTCTCGAGGTACTTCTCCAGGTAGACGTTTGGATTGCCGAAAAAGCTCTGTGCCTCCGCACGCGTCATCGTCACGCCATTGATCAGCGCCGCTTCGGTATGGATGACGCGCATCCCGCGTCCGCCGCCGCCGCCGGCCGCCTTGATGATCACCGGGTAGCCGACTGCCTTGGCAATACGCAGGATCTCCATCGGATCTTCGGGCAACGCACCGTCGGAACCGGGAACACAGGGGACGCCGGTAATGCGCATGGCCTCCTTGGCGGATACCTTGTCGCCCATCAAACGGATGGTTTCGGGACGCGGACCGATGAACACAAAGCCGGAAGACTCGACACGCTCGGCGAAATCCGCGTTCTCGGAAAGAAAGCCATAGCCCGGATGAATGGCCTGCGCATCGGTGACCTCGGCCGCCGAGATGATTGCCGGAACGTTCAGGTAGCTCTGCGCGGAGGGCGCCGGACCAATGCACACCGATTCGTCGGCAAGTCTGACGTACTTGGCCTCGCGGTCCGCCTCCGAGTGCACGACGACGGTCTTGATACCCAACTCGCGGCACGCTCGCTGAATACGCAGGGCGATTTCTCCACGGTTGGCGATGAGGACTTTCCCGAACATGGCCGATGATTCTCCCTAGCCGATGATGAACAGCGGCTCACCGTACTCAACCGGCTGACCATTCTCGACAAGGATCGCCTTTACCGTCCCCGCAGTCTCGGCGTCGATCTCGTTGAGCAACTTCATCGCCTCAATGATACACAGCGTATCGCCAGCCTTTACCAAACTGCCAACCTGCACGAACGGTTCGGCACCCGGGCTGGATGCCCGGTAGAAAGTACCGACCATGGGCGCCTTGAGTACGTCACCCTCGGGAAGCTCCGGTTCGGCCGCCACAGTGGCAGCAACCGGCGTTGTCGCCAGGGTCGCTGCCTGCGCGTGCGCAGCCGGTGGCATTGGCCAGACTTGCTGGCCGGGTGGGGCGCCATGCTTGACGATACGAACCCTCTCCTCGGCGTCGTTGATTTCGAGTTCGGTGATGCTGGACTCTTCGACGAGGTCGATGAGTTTCTTCAGTTTTCGCAGATCCATGGATTCCCTCCGGACGATTGTTCCTGTTGGCAGCCGTACCCAGACGATCGGCAGGCCTTGCCGATGGTCGAAGGCCTCACTCTGCGGCGATCTGGCCCGGCAAGCAGGCAAGCTCCAGCGGCACCCGACACGTCAGCGAGCCATGATGCCGATGTTGGCGAACCCCGAGGAGATGGCGATTGGGTTTGAACAGGACGCGCCGCCTCGACACCGCCAGCAGATCTTCGCCCGCCGGCGAACTGTCGTCTTCCTTCTTCATGGCCGCAAGTTTGCCGCAAATCGCCTCATTTTGTCTACTCTACGGCTTTCCCTAGCGGTCAGCCGTCCTGGCCAGAATCCGCTCCAGATCGCTCTCCGCCAGTGCCCCCATCTGCATCAGGCGCACCTCGCCTTGCGGGTTGATGACCACGGTATAGGGAAGGCTCAGGCTCTTGTTCCCCAGATCCCGGGCCAGAGCGCCACCCTCCGGGCCGCCGATCAGCAGAGGGTAACTGACCGGCGAGAGTGCGTGATAGGTTCGCACGTTTTCGACGGAATCGAGCGCAATCCCGACGAACTGAACGCCCTGTGCCGCGTAACGCTCCTGCAGCCGCGAGAAGGCGGGCATTTCCTCCCGACAAGGGGGGCACCAGGTCGCCCAGAAGTTTACGACCAGAGTCTTGCCTTGCCATTGCAGCAGGGAGTTCGAATGCCCGGCGGGATCGTTGAGGTGGCTGGCAAAGAGCCGAGCCACGCCCGCTGCCGATACCGCCGTTGCAGACTGCGGCAGGGCACTGCTGCGCAGGAAACCGACCCGGCTTCCGGCCAGCACGCCGATGATGGCAGCGCACACGCCAACCAGGAAGACACTGCTGCGTCTCATCGCCGAAGCATCAACCTTCCGCCAACAACTTGTTCACGGCTTCCAGGCGGGCGCGTTCGCGAACCCGGCCATCACGTGTCTTGCAAGTTACGCGCTCCTCGTCATGCGGGTAAATCACCAAGTTGGCGACTACGTCGTCACAGACGAGCGTCAGCACCGCTTCGGCACGATCGCTGCGCGGCGGGCTGTGGCTGAAGGAGATGTGCTGGTTGAGCAGGAAGATTTCAACGTCCTTGGCGCTGTCGACGAACAGCTGGATGTCGATCTCGGTATAGCGACCCGCCGTCCTCTCGAGGACCGGGCCACTCAGATACGGATTGAAGCTCTGCATCGTTTCCATTACCCGCGCGGCCGCGCGTAGCAGCTGAATGCTCCTCGCCTGCTGTTCGGCGTGCTGAAACAGGCGGTGGTAGGTTCGCAGTTCGCCTTCGACCTCGCTGTCATCCGGCATGGCGGCGCAGTCCGGCAGACCGAGCTTGCGCGCCGCCTTGCGCTTGGCGAGAGCAAGGTCAGTGATGCCGTCTTCGGCCATCAAGCGTGCGGCGAGTCCGGCAATTCGGCTGCGCTGCTGGGAACTGCGCTGGCGATCCTGGCGGCTGCTCATAAAGGCGTCCCGACGTGGCGTGGTCATGACAAGATGACGGATGATGCGCGGCGGCACTGGTGCAGCGTTACAATCGCGCCTCGCTTTCGCGAATTCTAACTTGGATAGGCACATGCACATTCACATCCTCGGCATTTGCGGGACCTTCATGGGCGGGGTAGCGCAGCTGGCGCGCGCCGCGGGTCATCATGTCACCGGTTGCGATAGCGCCGTCTACCCACCGATGAACCGGCAACTCGAAGCCGCGGAGATTGAGGTCGTCGAAGGCTACGATGCGGCACAGACCGCCTTCGAACCGGATTGCTACCTCGTCGGCAACGCCATTGCACGCGGCAATCCGCTGCTTGAGGCGATTCTCGAGCACGGCCTGCCCTACCTGTCGGGACCGCAATGGCTGGCCGAGCGCGTACTGCAGGGACGCTGGGTGCTGGCTGTAGCAGGAACGCATGGCAAGACCACCACGGCCGCCATGCTGGCGTGGATTCTCGAACATGCGGGGCTCAGTCCTGGTTTCCTGATTGGCGGCGTGCCGATGAATTTCGGGGTTTCCGCGCGCCTCGCGGGCAAAGACGCCGAGTCGCCTTTCTTCGTGATCGAGGCCGACGAGTACGACACGGCTTTCTGTGACAAGCGATCGAAGTTCGTGCATTACCGCGCACGAACTGCCGTCCTCAACAATCTCGAATTCGATCACGCTGACATATTCCCCGATCTGGCAGCGATCGAAACGCAATTCCATCATTTTGTGCGCATCCTGCCCGGCAACGCTCTGATCGTCGCAAATGCCGCAGAAGCCTCGCTCGAGAACGTTCTGGCCCGAGGCTGCTGGACACCCATCGAGCGATTCAATGACGCCGATGGCTGGCGGGCCGAGGGAAGCGACAGCGATGGCTCACTAGAGCTTCTACGGGGTGACTCCGTGGTCGGCACGACCCGCTGGGGCCTGGCGGGTGACCATAATCGCAGCAATGCCGTTGCCGCACTCCTTGCCGCCAGACACGCCGGGGTGCCGCTGGCTCGGGGTCTGGCGGCGCTTTCACGCTTCGAGAATGTCCGGAGGCGCCTCGAACTCCGCGGAGTAGCCGGCGGCGTCCAGGTGTACGATGATTTTGCTCACCATCCGACAGCGATTGCCGCGACCCTTGCCGGACTGCGACGCAAGGTTGGCGGCGCACGCATCCTGGCCGTCCTCGAGCCGCGTTCAAATACCATGAAACTCGGGATCATGAAGAGCATGCTGCCAGCGAGTCTGGCTGACGCCGATCTGGTCTTCTGTTACGCCGCGGATCTTGGCTGGAACGTCGTAGAGGCACTTGCCCCGCTCGGCGACAAGGCGGTCGTCGAGAACGACCTCGATCGGCTCGTGCGACGCCTTGCCGACACGGCACGCCCCGGTGATCAGGTGTTGGTCATGAGCAATGGCGGGTTTGGCGGCATCCATGACAAACTGCTGGCCGCGCTTGCGCGATGATCGACGATCAGCGCAGGAAGTGATCCGCCAGCAGGGCAGCGAAGAGCAGCGTCAGATAGATGATCGAGTAGCGAAAGGTGAGTCGGGCCAGCTTGTCGCTGTAGTCGCGCCAGAGCGCAACACTGTAGACGAGGAAGATGGCGTCGAGGATCAGCGCGGCAACCAGATACCACGGACCGCTCATGCCCAGGGTATAAGGCAGGATGGTCGCACCGGAAAGCATCACCACGTAGAGCAGGCTGTGCAGGCAGGTGAACGGGATGCCGTGGGTTACCGGCAGCATCGGCAAGCCGGACTGCGCGTAGTCGGCACAGCGGTAGCAGGCAAGAGCCCAGAAATGCGGTGGCGTCCAGATGAAAATGATCAGAAACAGGACCAGCGCTTCCGGGCCGACCTGGCCGGTGATCGCCGACCAGCCGAGAAGCGGCGGCATCGCGCCGGAAGCGCCGCCAATGACGATGTTCATCGGCGTGGCCGGCTTCAGCAGCACGGTGTAGATCACCGCGTAGCCGAGGAAGGTCGCCAGCGTCAGCCACATCGTCAGCGGATTGACGAAGGCGTGCAGCACCCACAGCCCAAAGCCCCCAACCAGCGTCGCCAAGGTCAGCGTTTCCGCCGTGGACACTTCGCCGCGAGCCGTCGGACGTGCGCGCGTACGCGCCATCCTCGCATCGATCTGTTGCTCGATCAGACAGTTGATCGCCGCCGCCGCACCCGCGACCAGGGCAATGCCGAGCGACGCCACGACGAAGAGAGCGAAGGGCGGAAACGATGGAGCAGCAAGAAACATCCCGATCATTGCGGTGAACACGATCAGGCTGTTGACCCGGGGCTTGCACAGTTCAAAGAAGGCCGCCAGGCGTTGCCCGGCCGACCGCCGGGGGCTGGTACTGATCACGCTCATTTGCCTCGCCGTCCTATCCGACCCATGAGTACTTGAGCAGACGTTCGAGATCCCTGAGCATTCCCTGCATCTCGGGTTCTTGCGGGTAGCGCATCATGACGTTGCCCAGTGGGTCGATGATATAGAAGCGATAGCCGGATGCGGCGAGAATCGTCCGCCATGCCTCTCCCGGCTGGCCGACGTCGGGAGCGGCGATCAGCAGGTCCGGATAACTCCGCTGCACGTCCACCAGTGCCGGATCGGCGCGCAATCCGGTAACGCTGCTGCCCATCAGCACACGTCGCAAACGCACCATTTCCTTGTTCAACGCCACCTGCACCTGGCGAATCTGGTGCAGATCTTTCTGACAGGCCATCGTGCAGGGTGCGGTCTGGATCATCACCAGAGTCCATTTGCGCCGCAGATCGGCGGTCGGCAGCGGGCTACCGTCGACCAGCGACAGGCCCGTTTCCGGCAGCGGCAATGGCGGCACGATGAACTCGCCGTGGTTGGCCAGTTTGGCGGGACGCCACTCAAAGAAGTAGAGCCCGAAAGCAACAGCAAACGGCAGCGCGAGAAGAGCTGTCACGAGCAGCATGGTCCGACGCCCGGGAGTCAGTGTGGCAACCCTCATGGCTGGCATTTCACGGCTGCCGGCGGAGGTTGACAACCACCCAGATGATCAACGTGGCGCCGGCGAAACCCCACCACTGGAAGGCGTAACCAATATGGCGATCGATCCGCTCGTCCGGGCGTGGCCACTCGCGCGCAAAACCGCCGGACGGGCTATCTGCGGCAAGCTCGATCACCACCGGTTGCAGGGACAGCTTGCTCACCTTCTGGTAGCGCGGCAGATCCAGATTCTGCCAGACGACCTGCCAACCCGAACCGTCGGCATTCGGGGAATCGGGGCCCAACATCAGATAGCGTGTTCCCGGCACCGTCGCCACCCCCGACACCTCGACAACGCCAGCAGGAGTCGCCACGCGCGGCCAGCGGCTGTGGTCGGCGAGCGCCGGCACCCAGCCGCGATTGACCAATACACGCATCTCACTGCCCTCGAGTCGCAAGGGAGTTATGACGTGATAGCCGGCCTGTTCGCGGTAGATGCGGTTGTCTACCAGGATCTGGAACTCAGGCTCGTAGCTACCGCGAGCAACCACCCGACGGTAGCGCAACAATTCCAGATCGGCTGGCGTGCTCGGCATGTGGACCGCCGACTCGCCGTTGCGCGTATCGCGCAGGGTCTGTCTGTCCTCTTTGACACTGGCCTTGTTCCATTGCCATTGACCAAAGGAGATGAACAACGGGACAAGCAGCAGCACGAGCAGCGTCGACCACCAGCGCGGCCGAAAGCGCAGAACCGACCTCGTCGTATTGGCCGCATTTGCCTTGCTGCCAGCCCTGCGAGCATAATCGGCACTCCTTTCACCGGAGTCAGCCATGTTCAAGCTCATCGTCATTCTCTTGCTGTTCGGTGTGGTGGGGAGCCTCTTTTCCGGGCTCTTCTTTCTCTACCGCGACCGCGGCACCGGGGTCCGCACCGCGCAGGCGCTGACGCTGCGCATCGGCCTGTCGATCCTGATCTTCGCTTTGCTCCTGGTTGGCTTCCGCTTTGGCTGGATACCCGGCTACAGCCAATAGACGAGAATGAACAAGCCTAGCCAGACGACATCGACGAAGTGCCAGTACCACGCGACACCTTCAAAGGCAAAATGCCGCTCCGCCGTAAAGTGTCCTTGCAGGCAACGACCATAAACCACCATCAGCATGATCGCACCGAGCGTCACGTGAAACCCGTGAAAACCGGTAAGCATGAAAAAGGTCGCACCATAGACGCCCGCGCCGAGAGTCAGACCCAGTTCCGTGTAGGCATGGTAGTACTCGTACGCCTGAAAGCCGAGGAAGGTGACACCGAGAACGATGGTCAGCAGCAGGCCCAGGTTGAGCTGACTGCGATTGTTCTTGAGAAGCCCCCAGTGCGCCCAGGTCAGTGTGGCGCCGGACGTCAGCAGGATTGTCGTGTTCAGCGCAGGAATTCCCCAGGCTCCCATCGGCGTAAAAGCGGGACCTTTTGGACCAGCAGACGGCCAGGCCGCGGTAAAGTCCTTCCATAGTGTAAATGCGGGGTCCATGCCAGCCAGCGCCGGGACCGAGATGTTGCGTACGTAGAACAAGGCGCCAAAGAACGCCGCAAAAAAAGCGACCTCGGAGGCAATGAACCAAACCATCCCAAAGCGGAACGACTTGTCCTCCCACTCACTGTACGACCCGCTCTGGTTCTCACCGATCACCTTGCCGAACCAGTTGTAGACCACAAAGGCGATCACGGCGGTGGCGGCGAGCATGATCCAGTTCCCCGCGGCGAAGGCGTTCATCTTCAGAATGAAGCCAAGAGCCAGCAGGAACATGCCGCCCGAGAGAATGAAGGGATAGGGGCTCGGTTGAGGTACGAAATAATGCTGTGGATGCGATGAGCTATAGGTGGTCATTCGTCTCTCTCTTTCTTGAGGAGCTTATTTCTGGCCATCAACATTGAAGAATGCGTAGGACAGGGTCACGGTGCGGATACTTTCGTCGATCTCCGGCTTGACGATGAAGGTCAGCGGCAACTCCTTGGTTTCGCCCGGCGCGAGTGTTTGCTGCGAAAAACAGAAGCAGTCGAGTTTCTCGAAATGCTGCGCGGCCTGGCCTGGAGAGACGCTGGGAACTGCCTGACCGACAATTGCCCGATCGGAACTGTTATGCACCAGGAACTTCGCCTGATGCAACTCCCCTGGGTGCAGATCGAGGCTGGTGGTCAGCGGACGCATCTCCCACGGCAAGCCCGGCATCACCGTTCCGGTAAACTCGACAGTGACGATGCGCGTCGCGTCGATGCGCGAGGGCGCTGCCGCCGGACCAGAGATCCCGCCGACGCCCAGTTTTCCCTGGCTGGTCTTGCCGTTGAACCCGGTCGCTGCACACAGCACGTCGTAGAGCGGCACCAGTGCGAAGCCGAAGGCAAAGGCAGCGGCAACGACCAACAGGAGCTTCACCACCAGGGCGCGGTTGTTGCGCATGGGCAGCGGAGCATCGTTGCGAGCGATACCGTTTTCCATCATCTCACGGCCTGTAGTAAATGAAGCCGAGAAGATAGATCGCCAGGGCCGCCAGGCCGAGTATCCAGGCCAGTCGCCGACTCGCTGCCCGGCGACGACCGAGTTCCTCGGGGGTGAACCCCTGCGGCAAATCCATCTCCACGTCCCCTTGCTGTCTCGTCGCGATCACTTGATCACCGGCTGGATTTCCCAGGAGTGATGTGGCGGCGGCGATGAAAGGTCCCATTCAAGTCCATCGGCGCCCTCCCACACCTTGTCGGTGGCCTTCGTGCCTCCCTTGACGCACTTCCAGATGTTGTAAGCGAAAATCAGCTGCGAGAAACCGAGGATGAAGGCACCCACCGTCGAAATGGCATTGAACTCCGCGAACTGCAGGGCGTAGTCCGGAATCCGACGCGGCATGCCGGCCAGACCCAGGAAGAACTGCGGCATGAACGTCAGGTTGAACGAGATGACCGTCAGCCAGAAGTGCCACTTGCCGAGCGTTTCGCTGAACATGTGACCAGTCCATTTCGGCAGCCAGTAGTAGACACCGGTCATAACGCCCATGATACCGCCGGCAAAAAGAGCGTAGTGAAAATGCGCGACGACGAAATAGCTGTGATGATACTGCGCATCCGCCGCGACGTCGGCCAGCACCAGACCGGTCAGGCCTGCCAGGCCGAAGAGAACGATGAAGCCTTGCGCAAAAAGCATCGGAGTCTCAAAAGTCATGGCACCCCGCCACATCGTCGCCACCCAGCAGAAGAAAAGCACCGCCAGCGGCAGGGAGATGAACATCGTGCTGTACATGAAGTAGAGGAGTGCCGGTACAGGCATGCCGGCAGTGAAAAAGTGGTGCGCCCAAACGACTACCGAAAGCACGCCGATGGCGATGAAGGAATAAACCTGCGCCTTGTAGCCGTAGATCGGCTTGCGCGAGAAGGTGCCGAGAACGTGCGGGATGAGACCCCAGATCGGCAGCAACAGAATGTAGACCTCGGGGTGGCCGAAGAACCAGAACAAGTGCTGAAAAAGGATCGGATCGCCACCCCCGGCGGCATTGAAAAAACTGGTGCCGAAGTGGCGATCGGTGAGCAGCATCGTCACCGCACCGGCCAACACGGGAATCGTGGCGATCAGCAGGAAGGCGGTGATCAGCCAGCCCCAGGCAAAGAGCGGCAGCTTCATCATCGTCATGCCAGGGGCACGCAGGTTGAAGATCGTGACGATGATGTTGATCGATCCCAGGATCGACGAAACACCCAGGATGTGAATCGAGAAGATGGCGAAGTCGACACCCATGCCACCCTGCACCGAGAGGGGCGCATAGAGCGTCCAGCCGGTGTTGACCGCGCCGTCACCGATACCGAACAACGCCAGGATGAAGGGCAGGGTGAGCAGCGCGGCAGCCGGCGGCAACAGCCAGAAGCCCCAGTTGTTGATGCGCGGCAGAGCCATGTCCGGCGCCCCGATCATCAACGGGATCTGCCAGTTGGCAAACCCGGTGGCGGCCGGCATCAACGCGGCAAAGATCATCACCAGCGCATGCACGCCGATCAATTGGTTGAAGAACTCCGGTTGCATCAACTGCAGGCCGGGCTGGAACAACTCGGCACGCACGGCGAGGATCATCGCACCGCCAATGAAGAACATGATCAGCGCGAAGGTCAGGTACATCGTGCCGATGTCCTTGTGGTTGGTCGTCGTCAACCAGCGCATCACCCCGCCCTGGTAGGGTTCGGCGTGATGACCGTGACCGGTTTCGTGCTCGATAGAGGGTGCAGTGCTCATGGTAATCTCCTGATTCCTGGGCGTTAGCGTAGGGACTTGATCTGAGCCGGCTGGATCAGGTCACCCTTCTTGTTGCCAAAACTGTTGCGCTCGTAGGTAATGACGGCTGCCAGGTCGGTGTCGGACAGTGTGTTCTTGAATGCCTGCATGGCCGTGCCTTCCTTGCCGTTCAGGACGCGGTCAACATGGCTGTCCTTGAGCAGTTTGCCCTCGGGTGAGAGCAGCGGGCCAGTCACGATCTTGCTGCCAGCGAGTGCCGGGAAGGCGGGAGCCAGACCCTGGCCTTCCGACTGGTGGCAGACCGCACACTGCTTTTCATACACATCCTTGCCGGCGGCCAGGAGGTCTTCCTTGCTCCAGGTCTTGTCGGATCCGGCAGCCGCGGCGGCAAGTTTGCTCTTCTTCTCGTCAACCCAAGCGAGATACTCCGGCTCCGGTACGGCATGCACGACCACCGGCATGAAGCCATGGTCCTTGCCGCAAAGCTCGGCGCATTGACCGCGGTAAGTGCCCGGCTGCTCGATCTTGACCCAGGTTTCGCGCAGGAAGCCCGGGATGGCGTCGCGCTTGACGCCGAACTGTGGCACCCACCACGTGTGAATGACATCGGTCGAGGTCAACAGAATGCGCACCTTCTTGCCCACCGGCAGCACCACCGGATTGTCCACCTCGAGCAGGTAGTGCTCACCCTTGGCTTCCTTGTTGGCGATCTGCTCGCGCGGCGTGCTCGTGGTGCTCAGATACTTGATGCCGCTGTCCGGATACTCGTACTGCCATTTCCACTGCATGCCGGTGACCTTGAGCACCATGTCCGCCTTGGTGCGGGTGTCCTCCATGTCGAGAACGGCATGGTAGGCGGGGATACCCATCAGAACGTAGTCGATAAACAGCAATATCGCAAACGGCACCAGCGCCCAAATCCACTGTACGGTGCCGGTCGGCCCGGTAAACCGGGCGGGTTGATGACCGACGCTCTTCCGGTGCTTGACCATCGAATAGATCATTATCCCGAAGACGACAACGAACAGGATGGTAATGACAATCATGAAATGATTGTGAATCTCCAGCGTGTCGCGGGCGATCGGTGTCACCGGCGTTGGAAAGTTCCAGCTGTAGTCAGCATGCGCCAGCGATGGAAGGACTGCCAAGAGCAGGCCTGACAAGGAAATACCCGCCCGCAGGCAGAAACGATAAAGAATCTTCAATTTGTCTCCTTGGAGTACTTGGTCGGGCCTAGGCGGCACCCAGGTTTTGTTGCAGCTCTTCGGCAAGCGCCAGCTTCTGCTCTTCCGTCAACAGGCTGCCCACCTCGACCTCCTTGCCATGCGAGCGGATCAGCAGGCGATGACAATGCTGTCCGGGTGGCTTTACAAACTGCAGGCGCGCCCAGTAGGGCTGGAACTCATGGCGCTCCACCTGCGCGCCGCGGCGCGTCTCGATTGTCAGCTGCCCCGATTCGAGGGTGATTCTCTCGAAGTCGTCCGCCATCGACTCACTCCGGCGCAGCGCCCACCAAAGGAACAGGAGCTCGACACCAGCGAAAGGAAGCACCGGCCACGCGCCAAAACAGGAAAAAGCGAAAGCGATACCCCCGGACACCCCCGCCGTGACGAGAAACAGCCGCCGGCGTCCAACCACTGAGAGCGAGTGGTTCGGGCGGGCCACCCACGTTCGGCCCGCAAGCGTCTGTACTGCAACCAAGCTCATCACCCCTCCCGAATGGCCGGACTTCGCGAGCAGTCCGGCTGAACTTGACGCACATCAAGGCATCGAGGCCGAAAGATTAACACGGATGCGGACTTTGTTGGCAAGAAACAGGGCTAACATTATGATTGCATTCGCCTTGCGAAGGCGCTATGACGCAGCGCAGCAATCGCAGGTGCGACCATTTGACGCGGCCTTCAGCCGCAATGAAGAAGGCGCTTGCGGGGACCTTGTTGCAGCGAACAACCCACACGAAAAAGGCCGGACGAGCCGGCCTTTCTTGTCCTTGGCGCCGCCCGGTCCTAGGCGTCGGCCACCAACGGCGCCAAACTGGCGCGCATTTTCTGCATCGCCTTGACTTCGACCTGACGGATTCGTTCGGCGGACACACCAAACTCAGCCGCCAACTCGTGCAGGGTTGCCGGGCTTTCGTCGGTCAGCCAGCGCGCCTCGACAATCCGACGGCTGCGCGGATCCAGGCTCGCCAAGGCACCCTGTAGGCCCTCATTGTGCAAGCGCTCGCGCGCACGCGCCTCAAGGACATGCACGGGTTCGCTCGAATGGTCGGCGAGATAGGAGATTGGGGCAAACACTTCGTCATCATCGCTATCGCCGTCCAGCGCCAGGTCGTGCCCCGTCAGGCGCGCCTCCATTTCGCTCACTTCTTCAGGCTTGACGCTCAGGCGGTGAGCAATGTCAGTGACCTGCCCCGGGCTGAGTGCCTCGCTGTTCGCCTTCATGCTACGCAGGTTGAAAAACAGCTTGCGCTGCGCCTTGGTCGTGGCCAGCTTGACCATCCGCCAGTTCTTCAGGACGTACTCGTGAATCTCCGCCTTGATCCAGTGGATGGCGAACGACACCAGCCGGACACCGTGCGCCGGATCGAAGCGCTTGACCGCTTTCATCAAGCCGATATTGCCCTCCTGGATCAGGTCGGCGTGCGGCAGACCGTACCCCAGGTAGCCTCGCGCGATCGAGATTACCAGCCGAAGATGGGAAAGCACCAACTGTCGTGCCGCATCGAGATCGCTGTCGTCACGAAAACGGGTGGCTAGACGAAACTCCTCCTCCTGCGTCAGCATGGGAAACTGTCTGGCCGCCTGGATATAGGCATCAATGCTGCCGACCGCCGAAACGGTCGGTAAAGCCAGGGCGTGCGTCATTTGGATCGATTCCTCCTTGCGAGTTGGTATAGCAATTTTAGCACTCGCCACCTGAGAGTGCCAATCCCGCAAAAAGTTCGCCGGGAGGCCGACGACGATTTCGGTCGCCAGATCGACCGATGGCCTACGTGGTGATTTCGCGTCGCCCGAACGAGCAGCAGCCGATTTTTTTTCGTTGCCTGTAAGTAATTGTCGCTTCGATGCGTCTAAGCAGCGTCAGGGAAGCGATTGTCGAATCCGGCGTCGCCGGCGCTGACGTGATCAAACCCACTACAAGGAGAAGCGAGATGTCACATCAACTGTCTGGAGTAGCCATCGCCGCCGCTGCGGCCGCCCTGTTCGCCGCTGGCACTTTCGTGGCACCAACCGTCAGCGCGGCAGAAGGAAGCCCCGTTCACTGCGCCGGAGTCAACTCCTGCAAGGGGAGTTCCGAGTGCAAGACGGCCAAGAGCGAATGCAAGGGAATGAACGCCTGCAAGGGTCAGGGCTGGGTCGTCAAGGCCAGCGCCAAGGAATGTACGGATGCGGGTGGCAAGGTAGTCAAGTAGAAACGAGGTTCAGGCATGACCGCCAGCGAGCGGTCGTGCCGCCGAACCCGCCGACCGAAAGGAGACAAGCGCCGTGAGCAAGGTGATCGAAGGTTTCGGCCTGGGTTTGCGTACCGACCACTACGGCGATTTCGTCGCCGCGCCACAGGGGGTGGACTGGCTGGAGATCATTTCGGAGAACTATCTGGTTGATGGCGGCAAACCCCTCCATTTTCTCGATCGCATCCGCCGCGACTATCCCATGGTGATGCACGGTGTCTCGCTGTCGATCGGCAGCAACGATGTTCTTGACCAGTCCTACCTCCGTCAGATCAAGGCGCTGGCCGAAAGGATCGAGCCAGCCTGGGTGTCGGACCATCTTTGCTGGACGGGAACCGATTCGGTTAACCTGCATGACTTGCTGCCGCTGCCCTACAACGAAGCCGCCTTGCAGCACTTGGCGCCGCGCGTGGCCCAGGTGCAGGAGGTCCTTGGCCGCCCCCTGGTGCTCGAGAACGTTTCGAGCTATGTGCGTTACCGTGCCGACGAGATGAGCGAGTGGGAGTTCATCTGCGAACTCGTCGCCCGAACGGGCTGTGAGATCCTGCTCGACGTCAACAACGTCTATGTGAGCAGCGTCAACCATGGCTTCGATCCGCACCGCTTCATCGACGCAATGCCGGCCGCTGCCGTTCGCCAGATCCATCTCGCCGGGCACGAGGATCATGGAACGTACATCATCGACACGCACGATCACCCGGTCTGCGCAGCAGTCTGGGATCTCTACGCGCATACCTTGCAGCGGCTCGGGCCGGTGCCGACAATGATCGAACGTGACGACAATATCCCGCCCTTGAGCGAGTTGATCGATGAACTCGACGTCGCACGCGCGCTGGCAGGGAGCACCCTCAGCGACCGGAGGCATGCCGCGTGAGCGCGCTCGCCGAACTGCAGCAGCGTTTCCAGCAAGCCGTTTTGTGTGCGACGACCCCCGGTGAGTTGTTCGCTGCCGGGGAGCCCCACCAGTTGGGCGGCGGTTACGACCTGTACGTCCAGGCTTACCGTGCGCGCCTGGCGGCTGCGCTGCGCGACAACTTCCCGGTGCTCCACCGGGCACTCGGCGACGACGCGTTCGCGACCCTGGCGCAAGACTACATTGACTGCCATCCGTCACCCTTTCGCTCGATCCGCTGGTTCGGCCACGCATTGGCAGACTTTCTCGCCGGCACAGTCGAGCGACTGCCACACCCGGCGCTGGTCGATCTGGCGAGGATGGACTGGACGATACGTGCGGCTTTCGACGCCACCGAGGCTGTGCCACTTACTCTGAGTGATCTCGCCTCGCTACGGCCTGAAGACTGGCCGGCCCTGCGCTTGCAGCCGACGCCTTCCCTGCGGGTGGTCAACCTGTCGTGGAGCGTCGAACCGATCTGGAAGGCGCTCAACGACGATGCCGACGCCACGACCGAAGAACCGCAAGCGCTCCCGCACGCCCTGCTGATCTGGCGCCCGGCGCTCGATTGCCGCTGGCGCTCCGCAGACGCGGGCGAGGCGGCGGCGCTGACGGCGCTTACACAGGCGATGAGCTTTGCCGAATGGTGCCTGCTCATCGCCGAATCAGGCGATCCGGAACCGGCCATGACAGCGGCCGGCCTGCTCCGACGCTGGGTCGCCGAAGAACTCCTGGCGAAAGGTTGAGCACGCAGATGACGGCACCTGGGGAGCAAACGGACAAGCCCTGCTGCGTAGGCTGCGGAGCGCCGTTCCTCTGTGGCGCTGCGGCGGGTCTGGTGTCGTGCTGGTGCATGGACAAGCCAGCACTAGGCGTCGCCCCGGAAAGCGCAGGCCGTTGCTACTGCCCGGTCTGCCTGGAGAAACGCCTTATTGCCACTGCTCGCCAGTCCGCTCCGGCAACATGAGAATCGCATCGCGGTTGCTCCACGAAAAGCACTTTGCTGCCGCCTCGTCCCAGGGCAACCAGCACGCGTTCACGTGCTCGCCGTAAGCAATCGTCACCGGACGGACGGCCGGAAGCTGCAGCGAAAAGACGTGTTCGGTGTTGTACAGCACGCCGGGTGGATAGCGGTGGCGCCACTCGGCGAAGATCTCGTAGCGGTTGGTGAGCTGCCAGTCGCGCAAATCCGCCGGTACTGCCCGGATACCCGTCTCCTCGGCAACTTCCCGAACAGCGGTTGCCAGCAGCGTTTCCGACCCCTCCTGACTACCGGTTACCGACTGCCAGTAGCCCACATGCGTCGCGCGCTCAAGCAGCAGAACCTGCAGATCCGCCGAATGTATCACGACGAGAACCGACACCGGCCGCTTGAACCGGGTCATGCCAGCGTCGGCAGTGTCGCCAGTCCATCCGAACGCAGATCGTAGAAAACCCACAACGGAAAATCCTGCGACCGCCACTCCGCAATAGCCGCGCCAAAAACCTCGTTGAGCGCCTTGAACGCCGCCGGATCGGCAGCCTGCAGGGCCTCGGCGTGCGAGATGATGAGGACGTAGCCGGCAGCTTCGCACCAGGAGAAGTCGGTGAGGCAGTCCTTCAGGGCGTCCAGGTTGTTGCCATACCATTCGGGAAAGTCGAGGCCCCGTCCCAGCGTAGCGAGGACAAGATCCATTCGGTCAGTGTCGGCGACATTGACCTCGAAGCAGGCCAGGCCGCCTGCTTCGGCGGCGCGTCTGACCGTCGCCCGGCCGCTCCCCGGCAGGTGGTAGATACCGGCCTGGCCGGAATCTTCAAGCAGTGTCTGCAGAGGTCTCAAGCTCATGGGTTTCCGCGTATCCGCCAGAAGCTGCGGTAGTGATCGTCTGTGTAGTAATACTCACCTGAGGTAGCAACGTTGCCATCGCGACCCTGACCAGCGACAATCCGCCGCGGTCCACGGTCACGACTGCCCGGTGTGCGCACCGTGTACTCGCGATAGTAGCCGCGCGCCTGCAGGGGTAGGCGCCGCTCGAAGTTCCCGAAGGTGCTGCCATCCTTGCGCGGATACGGAAACGGCCCGCCCGCCTGGATCAGGCGCAAGGTTTGCTGCGCCTCCGGTGGCAAATCGGCAACCGCGATGGTCCGCAGGTACTGGCCCTCGCGAGCATGCACCACGTCGGCAAGGCCGAACAGACCGAGTAGCCACGCCAGCACGACGAGCCGGAGAAATGCGCTGCTTCTCGACATCACCGCCTACCCCTTGTCAACCTCGACCTGCGTTTCGACCTTCTGGCGCAGGCGGATGTGCAGTTCGCGCAACTGTTTGTCATCGACTCCGCTCGGCGCGTCGGTGAGCAGGCACTGGGCACGCTGGGTCTTCGGGAAGGCGATCACGTCGCGGATCGACTCGGCGCCGGCCAGCATCGTGACGATGCGATCCAGGCCAAAGGCCAGACCGCCGTGTGGCGGCGCACCGTACTTGAGCGCATCGAGCAGGAACCCGAACTTCTGCTGCGCCTCCTCTTCGCCGATGCCGAGCGCCTTGAAGACCTTCTCCTGCACGGCGGCCTGGTGGATGCGCACCGATCCACCACCCAACTCGGAGCCGTTCAACGCCAGGTCATAGGCCTTCGCGAGGCAACTGCCGGGGTCGGTTTCGAGGCGAGGCAGATGTTCGTCCTTGGGACTGGTGAAGGGGTGATGGCAGGCCGTCCAGCGCCTCGCCTCCTCGTCATAGTCGAACATCGGGAAATCGACGACCCAGACTGGCTCCCAGGCGTGTCCATTGAGAAAACCCTTCTCGTGACCGATCTTGACGCGCAGGGCACCCAGCGCATCATTGACCACCTTGCGCTTGTCGGCGCCGAAGAAGATGAGATCGCCCGATTGCGCACCGGTCCGCCCGACGATGGTTTGCAGCGACGCCGGATGGAGATTCTTGACGATCGGCGACTGCAGGCCGTTCTCGTTCAGTTGCGTCGCGTCGTTGACCTTGATGTAGGCGAGGCCCTTGGCGCCGTAAATACCGACAAACTGGGTGTAGGCGTCGATCTCGCCGCGCGTCAGGCTGGCCCCGCCCGGGATGCGCAAGGCGGCAATCCGGCCCCCCTGGCTGTTGGCGACGCTGGCAAAGACCTTGAAAGAGACGTCCTTCAGCGCATCGGTCACGTCTACCAGTTCGAGCGTCACGCGCAGATCCGGCTTGTCGGAGCCGTAGCGATCCATCGCCTCGCCATAGGGCAGGCGCGGGAAGGGCTTCGGCAGGGTGCTGCCGATCGCTTCCCTGAACACGACGCGTATCAATTCCTCCATCAGTTCGATGATCTCGTCCTCGCCCATGAACGACGTCTCGATGTCCACCTGGGTAAACTCGGGCTGTCGATCGGCGCGCAAGTCCTCGTCGCGAAAGCACTTGGTGATCTGATAGTAGCGGTCAAAGCCGGCAACCATGAGAAGCTGCTTGAAAAGCTGCGGCGATTGGGGAAGCGCGAAGAACTGTCCCGGATGTACTCGCGACGGCACCAGATAGTCGCGAGCACCCTCCGGAGTACTCTTGGTGAGCATGGGCGTTTCGATGTCGATGAAACCGGCATCGTCGAGAAAGCGGCGGAAGGCACGCGCGGTCTTGTAGCGGAGTTGCATGTTCTGCTGCATCTGCGGACGGCGCAGGTCGAGAACCCGGTGCAACAGGCGGATATTCTCCGAAAGGTTTTCGTCGTCGAGCTGAAACGGTGGCGTCAGCGATGGATTCAGGATCTCCATCTCGTGACAGAGTATCTCGACCTCGCCACTGGCGATGTTGGCATTGACGGTACCTTCCGGGCGAGCACGCACCTTGCCACGGATGCGCAGACAGAACTCGCTGCGTACCGATTCGGCGGTCTTGAACATCAGCGGTCGGTCCGGATCGCAGACCACCTGCGCCAAACCCTCGCGGTCGCGCAGGTCGACGAAGATCACTCCCCCGTGGTCGCGGCGACGATGTGCCCAACCGCAGAGCGTCACCTCCTGGCCGATGATCCGTGCGCTGACTTGTCCGCAGTAATGAGTACGCATGCTGTTTCCCAGGCTTCCTTGCATCAGATAGTGGGGGCAGTGGTGGCGACAGTCGCGGACTGCCGCCGAACCGGTGGTGCCACGACGCCCATCGAGATTACGTATTTGAGCGCCGTATCGACGCTCATATCAAGTGGAATGACGTCTGCCTTCGGCAGCATCAGAAAGAAACCTGAGGTCGGGTTCGGCGTCGTCGGCACATAGACGCTGACGTGCTCACCGTCGAGATGGCGAAGCACTTCGCCACCCGGCGTGCCGGTCAGGAAGGCAATCGTCCACGTGCCCCGACGTGGATACTCGATCAGCAGCGCCTGGCGGAACGCGTTTCCCGACGATGAGAAAAGAGTGTCGGAAACCTGCTTGACGCTGTTGTAGATTGAATTGACGACAGGAATGCGCGCCAGCAAGCGCTCCCACCAGACGACCAGCCGCTGACCGATGAAGTTGGCCGCCAGCAAGCCGGTGACGACGATGACCAGAAGCGTCAGGACGGCACCAACGCCCGGAATGTCGAAACCGAAGACATTGCGCGGGTGAATGGCCGCCGGCAAGAGATGCAGCGACTGGTCCATCGTGCCGACGATCAGCGCCAGTACCCAGGCGGTGATTGCCAAGGGCACCCAGATCAGCAGGCCGGTGATGAAATAGCGCTTGATCAATTGTCGGCGCACGCGCCAGCTCCCGTCGTGGAGGCCGGCACCGCCGCCTTGTCGGTGCTCGCCGCCTTTTCGGTGCTCGCCGTCTTTTCAGTACTCGCCGGTTTGTCGGGCGAAGCCGGCTCCGTCGTGCTTGGTGGCTTCTTGCCGCTATCCCTGAAATCGGTGGCGTACCAGCCGCTGCCCTTAAGCTGGAAGCCGGCGGCCGTCACTTGCTTGCTGTAGGTCGCCTCCCCACACTGCGGACAGACGAGCAACACCGGGTCGCTCAGTTTCTGCAGGTGATCGTTCTCGAAACCACAAGCGGCGCAACGATACGCATAAATCGGCATGGACAACCTTCGGAAAACGCTGAAAAGACGCCGATTATACGCGACCCGACGACGTTTCGCGCGCGCCGGAGGCGGGCGAAGGGAGCCGGTGGCGACCCCGTGGACGACTACAGCAGGCCGACGTAGGCGCGGGTGAGCGGTTTGCCCCAGAACAAGGCAAGCCCGCCTGCTGCCGCCAGATAGGGACCAAACGGGATCGGCACGCTGCGGCCGCGTTTGGCGACGACGATCATTGCGATGCCGACAACGGCGCCCAACAGGGACGACAGCAGGATCGTCAGAGGCAGCATCTGCCAACCGAACCAGGCACCGAGGGCAGCGAGCAGCTTGAAGTCGCCATAGCCCATGCCTTCCTTGCCGGTGGTCAACTTGAAGCCCCAGTAGACCAGCCAGAGCGAGAGATAGCCGCTGGCGGCGCCGATCACCGCCGAGTGCAGGTCGGCGAAAGTCCCGAAGAGGTTGAACAGGAGGCCGGCCCACAGCAGGGGCAAGGTAATCGAGTCAGGCAGCAACAACGTGTCGAGATCGATGCAGGTCAGGGCGATCAGGCACCAGATCAACAACATGGCGCCCGCCGCCGCCCAGCCATAGCCGAAATGAAACGCGGCGAAAGCGCACAGCAGGCCGCTGATCGCCTCGACCAGCGGATAGCGCGACGATATCGGCTGCCGACACGCCGAACAGCGGCCGCGCAAGAAGAGCCAGCTCAGGACAGGAACATTCTCCATGGCCGTGATGGCGTGCCCGCAAGCAGGGCAACGCGAGCCGGGCCAGGCCAGCGAAAACCGCTCCTGCTCCGGCAACACCTCGCCCCGCAGCTCGGCGCAATGGACACGCCAATCGCGATCCATCATCTTTGGCAGGCGATAGATGACGACATTGAGGAAACTGCCGACCAGCAGTCCGACGACGCCGCTGAGGAGAGCGAACAGCAGCGGGTCCGCAAAGACGGCCGGCGCGCCCGGCATCAGCCGACAACGGCGCCGAGTTTGAAGATCGGCAGATACATGGCGATCACCATGCCGCCGATCAGCACCCCGAGGACGACCATGATGATCGGCTCCATCAGGCTCGAGAGCGCCTCGACCGCATCGTCGACCTCCGCCTCGAAGAAGTCCGCAACCTTGCCAAGCATCGAATCGAGGGCGCCGGATTCCTCGCCAATGGCCACCATCTGCGTCACCATGTTCGGGAAGAGTTCGACGTTCTGCATCGCCGAGGTAAGGCTCGTACCGGTGCTGACCTCGCTCTGGATCTGCCTGGTCGCCACCTTGTAGACATAGTTGCCGGCGGCGCCGCCAACGGATTCGAGGGACTCGACCAGAGGGACGCCGGCAGCAAACATGGTCGCCAGCGTGCGTGTCCAGCGGGCAATTACCGACTTGCGGATGATGTCGCCAAAGACAGGCACTCGCAGGAACATGCGATCGAAAGCGATCTGCATGGCTTCCGAGCGTTTCCACGTGTAGAAGAAAGCGAAGACCGAACCGGCAATGCCTCCGAACAACGCCCACCAGTAGTCGACGACAAAGTCGGACATGGCAATGACGATCTGTGTGGGCGCCGGCAGATCGGCACCGAAACTCTTGAAGACCTCCTTGAAGGCCGGAATCACGAAGATCATGATCACGGCCGTAATGATGAAGGCGACGACAATGATCGCCACGGGATAGAACAGAGCCGACTTGATCTTGGACTTGATGGCGATCATCTTCTCCTTGTAGGTCGCCAGGCGATCAAGGAGGCTTTCGAGAATGCCGGCCTGTTCGCCGGCAGCAACCAGATTGCAGTAAAGAAGATCAAAGTGCAGCGGGTACTTGCGAAAGGCCTGCGACAGCGAACTGCCGGTTTCCACGTCGGCCTTGATGTCGAGCAACAGTTTGCCAACCGCTGGATTGTCGTGCCCGCGACCGACGATCTCGAAAGTCTGCAGCAGTGGCACCCCGGCCTTCATCATCGTCGCCAACTGCCGCGTAAACAGTGCGATGTCCTTCTCGCTGATCTTCCTGCCACCGCGGAAGCGCTGTTTGGTGATCTTGCTGACCACAACCCCCTGGCGGCGCAGGGTGGCCTGGACGACGGTCACGCTGGAGGCCCGCTGCTCGCCGCGGATGACCTTGCCCGCCTTGTTCTTGCCTTCCCAGAGGAAAACATACTCCTTGACTTCCGGTGCGGCCTTTTTCGTCAGCTTCAGTGCAGTCGCCATTCTTCCCTCACTTCCCTCATCTTCACGCGTTGGTGCTGCCGAGAACCTCGTCGAGAGAGGTGAGCCCCTGCTTGACCTTCAGCAGGCCCGAGCGGCGCAGATCATTGACGCCTTCCGTCCTGGCCTGGATGGCAATGTCGAGTTCCGTTCCGTTGGCCATGATGATGCGCTGAATGGCTTCAGTGACCGGCATCACCTCGTAGAGGCCGACCCGTCCCTTGTAGCCGCTCCCCTTGCAGCGTTCGCATTCGCCCGGACCGAACAGGGTCCAGGTACCATCGAGGTCGCTCTCCTCGAAGCCGGCGTTGAGGAGTGTCTCGACCGGCGTTTCGAGCGGTCTCTTGCAGGTGCAGAGCCGACGAACCAGCCGTTGCGCCGTGATCAACAGGATGCTCGAAGCGAGATTGAAAGTCGGTATGCCCATATTCATCAGGCGGGTCAGGGTCGCCGGCGCATCGTTGGTGTGCAGCGTCGACAGGACCATGTGGCCAGTCTGTGCCGCCTTGATCGCAATCTCCGCGGTTTCGATGTCGCGAATCTCACCCACCATGATGATGTCCGGATCCTGGCGAAGAAAGGCCTTGAGGGCAATCGGAAAGGTCAGTCCCGCCTTGTCGTCGACATTGACCTGATTGATACCCGGCAAGGGAATTTCGGCTGGGTCTTCGGCCGTGGCGATGTTGACCCCGGGCCGGTTGAGTATGTTGAGACAGGTATACAGTGAAACGGTCTTCCCCGAACCGGTGGGTCCGGTCACCAGAATCATTCCGTAAGGCCGGTGGATGGCGTCGAGCAAAATCTTCTTCTGCTCGGGCTCATAACCCAATGCGTCGATACCCAGGGTGGCGCTGCTCGGATCGAGAATGCGCAAGACGATCTTTTCACCGTACATCGTCGGCAAGGTGCTGACGCGGAAATCTATCGACCGGCTTTTCGACAGCACCAGGCGCATCCTGCCATCCTGTGGCACACGCTTCTCGGCGATGTTGAGGCGAGAAATGACCTTGATGCGCGAAGCGATCTTGTCTTTGATGACCAGCGGCGGCGAGGCGATTTCCCGCAGGATTCCATCGGTTCGAAAGCGAATGCGATAGCTCTTTTCGTAGGGCTCGAAATGGATGTCGGAAGCCCCTTCATTGATGGCATCGAGCAACATCTTCTGAATGAACCTGACCACCGGCGCGTCGTCGACCTCGAGACTCGAGGCCTCATCGGCCTTGTCCTGCGCCTGCTCATCGGTAAACTCGAGGTTGATGTCGTCGCTGGCGAGAGTTTTCAGGCTCTCTTCGACCGTCTCGGACAGTTTGGCAACCAGCGGCCCAAGCTTGTTTTCCTCGACGATCACCGGGTCGACCGCCAGGCCGGTCTGAAAGCGGATTTCGTCGAGCGCCCGCAGATTGGTTGGATCGGCAATCGCGATGGCCAGGCGGTTGCCACGTTTGTGCAGAGGCACGACGCGATGAGTCGCGATCAGCTTGCGGTCCACCGCATTCTTCTGGATATTCCCGTCGTCGATGGCGGCGAGATCGAGCAACGGGTAACCGAACTTGTCTGCCGCGAAGCGCGCCACGTCGAGGAAGGTCGTCTTGTTGGCGGCGACCATTTGCTCGATCAGCGACGTCTTGCTGGCGATCGACTGGACAAGCAAGGACTCCGCCTCGGCTTCTTTGAGCCGACCAGCCTGTACCAGCGCACGAGCGAGGCCGCTGAGCGGCGATTGTTGCGGATTGGCAGCCATTTTTTCGCGAAAGGACCCTGCAACGCAGGATGAACCATCAGGTCCGGGCTAGCGCCGGTTGGTCAGTCCGATGATGCATTGCCTGCGCGTGTTTGTAAAGAAGCAGCCTTGTCCAACTTGGCATGCGCCGGAACGAGGACTGGTGTTTCCACCCCGGTAGCCGTTTTCGATACGATTGAAGCCAATCATGCTACATCAACTTGTGCGCGCAATTGCCTCATCGATTCCGCGTCGTTTACCCCGGCCAGCAGCCCGAGGTCGCGCAGCCGGCGTTCGAGCCACTGCTTGTTGGCGCGCAGCAGGTGCTGGGGCATGAACATTGCCGGTGGATCGAGGTCCACTTGAAGGCCGTGGTTGTCGAGCAGCCGGATGTTGGGTTACGCCCTGGCGGGCTAACCCAACCTACGGGTTACGGGCTACGGACCTACTCCGGCTTGCGCTTGGCGCGCGGGTGGGCCTGATCGTAGACCGCCGCCAGGTGCTGGAAGTCGAGATGGGTGTAGACCTGCGTCGAAGCGATGCTGGCGTGGCCGAGCATCTCCTGGACGGCGCGCAGGTCGCCCGAGGATTGCAGGACGTGCGAGGCAAACGAATGGCGCAGCATGTGCGGATGCACGCGCGCCGGCAAGCCCTGCGCGCGGCCCCGGCGCAGCAGGCGCAACTGGATCATGCGCACACCCAGGCGTCGGCCGCGCTGACCGACGAAGAGGGCGGTTTCGTCGGCTGCCGCGAGACAGGCGCGCTGCCCGGCCCAGAGCGCCACCGCCTCCCTGGCCTGGCTGCCGACTGGGACGATGCGCAGCTTGTTGCGCTTGCCGAGGACGCGCACTTCGCCGGCGAGCAGGTCTTCGAGGCAGCCGATGTCGAGGGCGGCGAGTTCGGCGAGGCGCAGGCCGGACGAGTAGAAGAGCTCGAAGATGGCCTGATCGCGGATTTCCAGCAGGTTTTCGCTCTGCGCTGCCAACAGGCGGTTCGCTTCGTCGGGCGACAGGGCTTTCGGCAGCCCCTTCGGGCTCTTCGGCGGCCGCACGCTGTCGACCGGATTCAGCGTCGTCATGCCGCGCTGGACGAGCCAGCGATAGAAGCCGCGCCACGCGGACAGCGTGCGGCCAAGCGAGCGGCCGCCGAGCCCACGCGTGTGCAGGATGGCGACGAAGCGGCGGATGTGGTGCGTCTCGATGGCAGCGAAGCCGGAATCGGATGGCAATTCGCCGATCAGCGCGCAGAGTGTCTCGAGATCGTGCCGATAGTTGCTGACGGTGTGCGGCGACAGCCGGCGTTGCCCAGCCAGTTCGTCGAGGTAGGCATTGACGCTGGCGGCGCGCGCGCTGGCGCTCATTGCTCCGCTTTCAGCGCAGGACGCGCGCCAACGCGGCGGAGGCCATTTCGCCGAGACGTTCGAGGTAGATCGTTCCCATCTGGGTGTAGAAGCGCTCGAGATCCTCGCTGCCGAGAGCGATCATGCCGATCGTGCCACCGCCGTCGCGCATGGCGATCAGCGCCTGCGAGCGGACATGCAGCGATGCCTCACCGAACCACGACGAGGTCTCGAAGCCACTGGTCGACCCGCAGTAAGGCAGTGTCAAGGTTTCCGCGAAGGCCTGCAGTTCCTGGCTGACTTCGGCAAACTCGGGCAGGTCGTCGTTGCCTTCGGGGTGACGCCACAGGCGAACGGCGACGTGGGGAACGTCGAAATCGTCGCGTAGATGCAGGTTCAGGGTGTGCAGCACGGCCTGGAAGCTCCGCGCGGCAATCATGCCGACGGCCAGTCGGTGCATCTTCTGGCTGATTTCGTCGTTTTCCTCGCCGAACTGCAGCAACTCGCCCATCTTGCCTTCAAGCTGCCGGTTCTTGTCGCGCAAGGCCAGCATCTGCCGTTCGGTGATCGAGATGGTGCGGCCGCTGTGCGGATGCGGAACGACCATGTTGGCGACCAGGTCCGCGTGCAGTTCGAAAAACTGCGGGTTGTTCTGCAGGTAATGCGCTACTTCTTCCGCTTTCATAATTCGATTTCTCCCTTGAAGACGGTGACGGCGGGGCCGGTCATCAGGACGGGGGTGGCATGGCCATTCCAGGCAATGGTCAGCTCCCCGCCGCGCGTGGCAACCCGCACTGGTGAATCGAGCAGGCCGCGGGCGATGCCGGCGACGGCGGCAGCGCAGGCGCCGGTGCCGCAGGCCAGCGTTTCGCCGGCGCCACGTTCGAAAACGCGCAGGCGAATGGTGTGCCGGTCGAGGACCTGCATGAAACCCGCGTTGACGCGCTGCGGGAAACGCGGGTGCGCCTCAATCAACGGGCCCTGGCGCTCGACCGGTGCGAGATCGACGTCGGCCACCACCTGAACGGCGTGCGGGTTGCCCATACCGACGGCGGTGATCGCTATGTCCTCGTCGGCGACGCGCAGGGTTTGCACCAGGTCTTCGGTCGCCGCCACGAAGGGGATCTGCGCGCTGGCGAACACCGGCACGCCCATGTCGACAGTCACCGTACCGTCATCCTCGAGACGCGGCCCGATGACGCCGCCCATTGTCTCGACGCGGATCTCGCGTTTGGCGGTCAGGCCCTGCTCGTGAACAAAGCGAACGAAGCAGCGCGCGCCGTTGCCACACTGTTCGACCTCGCCGCCATCGGCATTGAAAATCCGATAGCGGAAATCGATGCCGGGCTGGCTGGCGGGTTCGACGAGCAGGATCTGGTCGCAGCCAATGCCGAAATGGCGGTCGGCCAGGTGGCGCAACTGCGGCGCCGTCAGCACGACGGACTGGCGAACGCCATCGAGGACGACGAAGTCGTTGCCCAATCCATGCATCTTGACGAATGGCATCTTCATTTTTTGTTGCCGCCTGGCGACGGTGCAAGCAGTGACTTTGCCATTATAAAGTCGTCCATGACGAATCCCCCGCCGATGTCGACGCAGACGGCCTCGCGGACGGCGAAGCCGTTCCGGCGATAGGTGGCGATGGCGCCTTCGTTACGCTTGTTCACGGCCAGAATAAGCGTCGTGCAGCCGGCAGCGCGCGCGCGGCCGCTGACATGCTCGAGCAAGCGGGAACCCAGCCCCATTCGCTGCCTCTGCGGGTCGACATAGAGCTTGTCGAGCTTCATTTCGCCAGCTTCGGTAAGCAGACAGGAGGCGAAGCCAGCCAGCTTCCCGTCGACCCTGATCTGGTCCCACCAGAGTTGCGTTAGCGTCAGTTCCTGCAGCAGGCGCGGCGGGTTGTAACGCTGCTCGAGCATGAAATCGATCTGCGCCTGGCTGATGATTCCCGGGTAGGTCTGCTGCCAGACCTGGCGTGCGAGCGCGATGACAGGCTCGATATCGGTGGCCGTTACGGCCGAAATGGAAAAGTCCATGCGCGCTCCGGATCCCCCGTCACGACCCGGTCAGGAAAGGCCGGCGCTCTACGGCGTCCCGGCGACGGGGTCCGCGCGGGGCGATGGTTGTGAATCCTAGCGGGTCGTGGCCGACGCCGCCGTCAGGCCGTCGGGCTACCTGACGACGTGGCCCTACTCGACGGTTACCGACTTGGCGAGGTTGCGAGGCTTGTCAACGTCGGTCCCGCGCACCAGGGCGACATGATAGGCCAGCAGTTGCAGGGGCACGACATGCAGCAAGGCGGACAGCGCGCCGTAGTGCTCCGGCAGATGCAGCACGTGAATGCCGTCCGATTCCTTCATCTCGCTGTCGGCGTCGGCAAAGACGTACAGTTCGCCGCCGCGCGCGCGCACTTCCTGCAGATTGGACTTGAGCTTCTCGATCAGTGCGTCGTTGGGAGCCACGGCGATCACCGGCATCTCCCGGTCGACGAGGGCCAGGGGTCCGTGCTTCAGCTCGCCGGCCGGATAGGCCTCGGCGTGGATGTAGGAGATCTCCTTGAGCTTCAGCGCGCCTTCCATGGCGATCGGGTAATGACGGCCACGCCCGAGGAAGAGCGCGTGCTGCTTCATCGAGAACTGTCCGGCCCATTCGCGGATCTCGGGTTCGAGTTCGAGGATCTTGGCCACGGCCAGCGGCAGGTGACGCACGGCATGCAGTTCGGCCGCCTCGGCCTCCTCGTCGAGACGACCACGCACCTTGGCGAGAACCAGGGTCAGCAGATACAGCGCGGCGAGTTGCGTGGTGAAGGCCTTGGTCGACGCGACGCCGATTTCCGGCCCGGCGCGGGTAATGAAGCGCAGGGCGTTCTCGCGCACCAGCGACGACTCGGGAACGTTGCAGATACACAGCGTCCGCGTCATGCCGAGAGACTTGGCATGCTGCAGTGCGGCGAGCGTGTCGGCTGTTTCGCCAGACTGGGAAATCGTCACTACCAGTGTCTGCGGGTCGGGCACCGAATCACGATAGCGATATTCGCTGGCCACCTCGACCGAGCACGGGATTCCGGCAAGCGATTCGAGCCAGTAGCGGGCGACCAGGCCCGCGTGGTAACTGGTTCCGCAGGCGATGATCAGGACTTGCCGAACCTCCCTGAGCGTCGCCTCGCTTTCTGCGCCGAACACGCCGGGCTGGATGCTGCGGGCAGCGCCAAGCATCTCGAGCGTGTTGGCCAGGGCCACCGGCTGCTCGAAGATCTCTTTCTGCATGTAGTGGCGGTAGTGGCCCAATTCGACAGCGTCGGCCGTCAACTGCGACTCGGTCTCGGCACGCTCGACCGGCATTCCGTCAACCCGGGTAATGCGATAGCCGTCGCGCTTCAGCTCGGCACAATCGCCGTTCTCGAGATAGACCATTCGCCGCGTCACCTGCAGCAAGGCGGACGCGTCGGAGGCGGCGTAGCACCCGTCTTCGGTCACCCCGAGCAGCAGGGGCGCGCCTTCACGCGCCACGACCACGCGCGTCGGATCGGCTTCGCGAAGCACGGCAATGGCATAGGCGCCCTGCAGTTGGGCGACCGCCTGACGCACGGCGGTCAGGAAGTCGGGCGTGGACTTGAGTTCATGGGCGATCAGGTGGGCGACGACCTCGGTGTCGGTATCCGAAGTGAAGTGGTAACCCAGCGCCTGGAGGCGCCCGCGCAGCGACTCGTGATTCTCGATGATGCCGTTGTGCACCACCGCCAGTCCCTGGGAGATGTGCGGGTGGGCATTGCGCTCGCAGGGCACGCCATGCGTCGCCCAGCGTGTATGCGCGATGCCGCTGTTGCCCGCCGCCTGCGGTGATTCGTCGACCTGCGCCGTCAGCTCGGCAACGCGGCCAACGGAACGTAGGCGCTGCAGGCCCGCGCCATTGATGAGCGCGAGACCGGCGGAATCATAGCCGCGGTATTCGAGCTTGCGCAGGCCTTCGAGGAGAACGGGAACGATATTGCGGTCGGCGACCGCGGCAACGATGCCACACATGGTCAGATCACTTCTTCTGTGGCCGTTTCCGGCCGGGGATGGGGTTTATGTTATTTCTTGACTTTTTGCGGCCGCTTCCAGCCGGCGATCGACACTTGCCTGGCCCGCGAGAGGGTCAGCGTGTCGGGTGGCGCGTCCCTGGTCAGCGTCGTACCGGCGCCGAGAGTGGCACCGCGCCCTACGGTGACGGGCGCAACCAGTTGCGTGTCGGAACCGATGAAGGCGTCGTCTTCGATGACGGTCTTAGACTTGTTGGCCCCGTCGTAGTTGCAGGTGATGGTTCCGGCACCGATGTTCACACGGCTGCCGACGATCGCATCGCCGATATAGGCAAGGTGATTGGCTTTCGACTGCGCGGCAAACTTGCTGTTCTTGAGTTCGACGAAATTGCCGACGTGCACGCCGGCGGCCAGTTCCGTCCCGGGCCGCAGCCGGGCGAAGGGTCCGATCACGCCGTCCGGCCCGACGACCGCATCTTCAATGTGGGAGAAGGCAGCAAGACGCGATCCGGCACCGATGCGGGCGTTCTTGAGAACGCAGGCCGGACCGATTTCGACGGCCTCTTCGAGAACGACCTTGCCCTCGAAGACACAGTTCACGTCGATGAACACGTCGCGACCGCAGACGAGTTCGCCCCGCACGTCGATGCGCGCCGGGTCGGCCAGGCGTACCCCCTGTTCCAGCAGATGATCGGCGATCCGCCGCTGCGCAACGCGTTCGAGTTGCGCCAGATGCACCTTGCTATTGACGCCAAGGACTTCCCATTCAGAGTGTGCCTGCGCGGTCCGGATCGGCACGCCGGCCGCGACCGCCATGCCGACGATGTCGGTGAGGTAGTACTCCTGCTGGGCGTTGTCGTTCGACAGGCTAGCCAGCCACTCCGCCAGACGAACGGTCGGCAACGCGATGATGCCCGTATTGACCTCGTGGATCGCCTTCTCGGCGGGGGTCGCATCCTTCTCTTCGACAATGCGCAGCACCTCGCCGGCCGCGCTGCGCACGATACGGCCGTAGCCACCTGGTTGGGCGAGGTCGACGGTGAGAATGGCCAGGGCATCTCGCGCCGCATGCAGCAGGCGCTTGAGTGTATCCGCCTGAATCAGCGGTACGTCGCCGTAGAGCACCAAGGTCAGCCCCTCGGTCGCGAGATGTGGCAGCGCCTGCCGGGCGGCATGGCCGGTCCCCAGTTGCGGTTCCTGCAGCGCCCAGACCAGGTCCGGCGCATCGATGGTGGCGCGCATGACGTCCCCACCGTGTCCATAGACGAGACAGATCGTCTGCGGAGCGAGGCTACGTGCGGTATCAATGACGTGCGCGACGAGCGCCTTGCCGGCCAGCGGATGCAGCACCTTCGGCAGGTTCGAATGCATTCGCTTGCCTTGCCCGGCAGCGAGAATCACGATATTCATGGCTAAGACTCAGTCAGACGGTAAGCTTGGTCCCTGCTGGCGGAAGGAGGCGCCCGCGACATACGCCGGCACCGGCGCTATCCGAGGCTGGTTTGACTCCGCCTTGCCGCGCCACCGGCCACCTTCACTAAGCCGTATTATTGCAGGTTCGGCCGCGGAAACTCACAAGAATGTCACGCTTGACAGAGCGTCCTGCCGACACTGGCTGCCCTCCTGGGAAATGCCGGCCGACGTGACACTTGGCGAGGCTGTCGCCTCTACGCCGCAAGCAAGCCCAGGGCCGGGGCGACCCGCAAGCACCCGCACCAACATCGTGGCAAAAGCCCATCGGGGCAGGCCGGACCCCAGCCCCGGTCGGCCAGGGTAGCGTCATGAAACGCGCCGAGGCGCGTTTCATGAACGTTCAGCGCGGCAGATCGGAACTCCCCATCAGGAACACGTCCACCTCGCGGGCGCATTGACGGCCTTCGCGAATCGCCCAGACGACGAGCGACTGGCCACGCCGCATGTCGCCGGCGGTAAAAACTTTGGGCACACTGGTGGCGTAGCAACCGGCGCCGTCAGTCGTCGCGCTGACGTTGCCGCGCGCGTCGAGGGCAACCGCCAACTGTTCCAGGAGCCCTTGCTTGACCGGTGAAACGAAGCCCATGGCGAGCAGCACGAGGTCGGCCGCGATCTCGAAGTCGCCACCCGGAACTTCGTTCATCTGACCGTTCGCCCAGTCGAGACGAGCGACCTTCAGCGCTTTCAGCTTGCCGTTCTCGCCAATGAACTCCTTGGTCGAGACGGCAAAATCGCGAGCGCAACCCTCTTCGTGCGACGACGAGGTGCGCAACTTAAGTGGCCAGTAAGGCCAGGTGAGACTCTTGTTCTCCTGCTCCGGCGGCTGCGGCATCAACTCGAACTGGGTTACGGAGATGGCGCCATGCCGGTTGCTGGTGCCGACACAGTCGGAACCGGTATCGCCACCGCCAATGACCACCACCCGCTTGCCCGTCGCCACAGTCTGCCCGGGCAGGCTATCACCGGCATTGACCTTGTTTTGCTGCGGTAGAAAGTCCATCGCGAAGAGGACGCCGTCCAGGTCCCGGCCCGGGATGGTCAAGTCGCGCGGCGCCTCGGCGCCACCAGCCAGAATGAGCGCATCGAATTCGCCCAGCAGGCGCTCGGCGGAAACGCCGTGGCTGCCGTTGCCTCCAACTTCCTGATTGACCCGGAACTCGACGCCTTCGGCTTCCATCTGCTGGATGCGGCGATCGATGTGCGACTTCTCCAGCTTGAAATCCGGAATGCCATAGCGCAACAGGCCACCCACACGATCGCTCTTTTCGAAGACCACGACATCATGTCCGACGCGCGCGAGTTGCTGCGCCGCGGCCAGACCGGCCGGGCCGGAGCCGACGACGGCGACGCGCTTGCCGGTCTTGACCTGCGGCGGCTGCGGCACGATCCAGCCTTGCTCCCAGCCTTTATCGACGATCGCATGCTCGATCGACTTGATGCCGACCGGCTCGGTGTTGATGTTGAGCGTGCAGGCGGCTTCGCACGGCGCCGGACAGATCCGGCCGGTAAAATCCGGGAAATTGTTGGTCGAGTGCAGAACCGCCAGAGCCTGCTCCCAATTTCCCCGGTAGACCAGGTCGTTCCAGTCGGGAATGATGTTGTTGACCGGGCAGCCCGTATTACAGAACGGGATACCACAGTCCATGCAGCGTGCGCCCTGGACGCTGGCCTGCTCGTCAGTGAGAACCTTGACGAACTCGCGGTAGTGCTTCAGACGCGATCCGGCGGGCTCGGAGGCCTCCGCCAGACGTCGATACTCGATGAATCCGGTTGGCTTGCCCATGCTTACGCTGCCTCCAGTTGCTTTTGCGCCGCCAGTTCCGTAAGCACCCGCCGGTACTCATGCGGCATTATCTTCACGAAGCGCCCGCGATACCTCTCCCAGTCGTTCAGCAAGCGCTGGGCCTGTCGGCTGCCAGTAAAGCGGTAGTGCTTGTCGATCAGCCCCTTGAGCAGAACCTCGTCGATTACTCCGAGATGACGCACATCCACCTTGCCATGGCCCTCCAGGTCATCACCGGCATCGCTGCCCTGGCGCGCGGCGAACTCTTCCTCAACCGGCTCCAGCGAGACCTGCGCCATGTTGCAGCGCGAGGCGAAGCTGCGCTCTTCATCGAGCACATAGGCGACGCCACCGGACATTCCGGCCGCAAAGTTACGGCCAGTCATGCCGAGGACGACGACCGTCCCGCCCGTCATGTACTCGCAACCATGATCGCCGACGCCTTCGACGACCGCCGTGGCGCCGGAGTTGCGAACGGCAAAGCGTTCGCCCGCGACACCGGCGAAGAAGCTTTCTCCTTCGGTCGCACCATAGAGCACGGTATTGCCGACGATGATGTTGCTCGGCGTGTCGCCACGAAAGCCCGGACTCGGGCGGACAATGATCCGCCCACCTGACAGCCCCTTGCCGACGTAGTCGTTGGCCTCGCCAGTCAGGTCCAGGGTCACGCCACGCGCGAGAAAGGCGCCGAAGCTCTGCCCGGCGGTACCTTTGAGACGAATGTCGATGGTGCCGTCCGGCAAGCCGGCGTGCCCGTAGCGCTCGGCGACCTTGCCCGACAGCATGGCCCCGACCGTGCGGTTGATGTTGCGCACCGGCAGTTCGAGACTGACCTGTTCACCCCTCGCGAGGGCCGGTTCGGCCAGTTCGATCAGCTTGATGTCGAGCGCCTTGCCAAGACCATGGTCCTGGTGTTCGCATTGATATTCCGGTGTCCCCGCCCTGTTCTCCGGGCGCTGGAAGATACGGCTGTAGTCGAGTCCCTGGGCTTTCCAATGGGTGATGCCCTTCTGCATGTCGAGCAGATCGCAGCGGCCGATCAGGTCGTTGAAGCTGCGAATCCCCATTTGCGCCATCAATTCGCGAACCTCTTCGGCGACGAAGAAGAAGTAGTTGACGACGTGCTCGGGCTGGCCGGAAAACCGGCGGCGCAACACGGGATCCTGAGTGGCCACACCCACCGGGCAGGTGTTGAGATGGCACTTGCGCATCATGATGCAGCCCTCGACGACCAGCGGCGCCGTCGCGAAGCCGAACTCGTCGGCGCCGAGCAAGGCACCGATCAGGACGTCGCGCCCGGTCTTGTTCTGCCCATCGACCTGCACCCGTACGCGTCCGCGCAGACCGTTGAGGACCAGCGTCTGCTGCGTCTCGGCAAGACCCAGTTCCCAGGGCGATCCCGCGTGCTTGATCGACGACTGCGGACTGGCACCGGTGCCGCCATCGTGGCCGGCGATCACCAGATGGTCAGCCTTGGCCTTGGTCACCCCGGCCGCGACGGTACCGACACCGACCTCCGACACCAGCTTGACGCTGATCGACGCTTGCGGGTTGGCATTCTTCAGGTCGTGGATCAACTGCGCCAGGTCCTCGATCGAGTAGATGTCGTGGTGTGGCGGGGGAGAGATCAGGCCAACGCCCGGCACCGAGTGGCGCAGGAAGCCGATGTATTCGGAAACCTTGTGGCCCGGCAGTTGGCCGCCTTCGCCGGGCTTGGCGCCCTGTGCCATCTTGATCTGCAACTGGTCGGCGTTGACCAGGTACTCGGCGGTTACACCGAAACGTCCGGAAGCAACCTGCTTGATCGCCGAGCGCAGGCTGTCGCCTGCCTGCAACTGGTAGTCGCGCTCGATGCGCGACTTGCCGACGACGTCGGAAACCATCTCGCCACCCTGCAGCACCTTGAAGCGTGCCGGATCCTCGCCACCCTCGCCGGTATTCGACTTGCCGCCCAGACGATTCATCGCGATCGCCAGGGTGCTGTGCGCCTCGGTGGAAATCGACCCGAGCGACATGGCACCGGTGGCAAAGCGCTTGACGATCTCCTTGGCCGGCTCGACTTCGGCGAGGGGCACCGCCGGCCCCGACGCCTTGATCTCGAAGAGTCCGCGCAAGGTCATGTGCCGCGTCGACTGGTCGTTGATCAGCTTCGCGTACTCCTTGTACGTCTCGTACTTGCCGGAGCGTGTCGAGTGCTGCAGTTTGGCGATGACGTCCGGCGTCCACATGTGCTCTTCGCCGCGCACCCGATAGGCGTATTCACCGCCTGCGTCGAGCATGGTGGCGAGCACCGGGTCATTGCCGAAGGCCTGCTTGTGCAAGCGGATCGCCTCTTCCATGACCTCGAAGACGCCGATGCCTTCGACCTGTGTCGACGTGCCGGTAAAGTACTTGTCGACCATCTTCTTCTGCAGACCGACCGCTTCGAAAATCTGCGCCCCGGTGTAGGACATATAGGTTGAAATGCCCATCTTGGACATCACCTTGAGCAGGCCCTTGCCGACACCCTTGATGAAATGCTTGATCGCCTTGTCGGCCTTCTCTGCGTCGCCACCGACCAACTGTCGCAGCGTTTCGAGTGCCAGATAAGGGTGCACCGCTTCCGCTCCGTAACCTGCCAGGGCGGCGAAATGATGGGTCTCACGCGCCGCACCGGTTTCGACAACCAGACCGACGCGCGTGCGCAGCCCTTTGGTGACCAGGTGGTGATGCACGGCAGAGGTCGCCAGCAAGGCGGGGATCGCCACATGCTCGGCATCGATCTTGCGGTCGGAGACGATCAGGATGCTCGAGCCTTTGTGTACGTGGTCCTCGGCCTCGGCACACAGCGATGCCAGACGTGCCTCGACGCCTTCATTGCCCCAGGCCAGTGGGTAGCAGATATCGAGTTCCGCGGAATGGAACTTGTTGCCCGTGTAGGCCGCGATACGCCGCAGCTTTGCCATGTTGTCGCAATCGAGCACCGGCTGGGCGACTTCCAGCCGGTAAGGCGGGTTGATTTCGTTGATGCCGAGCAGATTCGGCTTGGGGCCGATGAAGGATACCAGCGACATCACCAACTGCTCGCGGATGGGGTCGATGGGCGGATTCGTCACCTGCGCGAAGAGCTGCCGGAAATAGTTGAACAGCGGCTTGCTCCTGTTCGAGAGAACGGCCAGGGGGGAATCGTTGCCCATCGAACCGGTCGCCTCCTCACCGGAGGTGGCCATCGGTTCGAGAATGAACTTGACATCTTCCTGGCTGTAGCCGAAGGCCTGTTGCCGGTCGAGCAGCGATGCCGAGTAGGCAAGCGCCGAGATGTTCTTCGGCACCGGCAGTTCGTCGAGCTTGATGTTGATCCGGCTGAGCCAGTCCTGGTAGGGCTTGGTTCGCGACAGCGTCTCCTTGAGTTCCGTGTCGTCGATGATCCGTCCCTGGTCAAGGTCGATGAGAAACATCTTGCCCGGCTGCAGGCGCCACTTCTTGACGATTCGCTCCTCGGGAATCGGCAGGACACCAGCCTCGGAAGCCATCACCACGAGATCGTTGTCGGTGACGAGGTAGCGGGCCGGACGCAAGCCATTGCGATCGAGCGTGGCGCCAATCTGCCGTCCATCGGTGAATGCCACGGCCGCCGGACCGTCCCAGGGTTCGATCATCGCCGCATGGTACTTGTAGAAGGCAACCCGCTTCTCGTCCATCAGCGTGTGCGACTCCCAGGCTTCGGGAATCAGCATCATCATCGCGTGCGCAAGCGAATAGCCGCCCATCACGAGCAGTTCGAGGGCGTTGTCGAATGACGCGGAATCGGACTGACCGGGATAGATCAGCGGCCAGATCCTTTCCAGGTCGGCGCCGAGCAGCGGTGACGAGGTGCCTTTCTCGCGCGCGCGCATCCAGTTGTAGTTGCCGCGCAGCGTGTTGATCTCGCCGTTGTGCGCGATCATCCGGAACGGGTGGGCAAGCTGCCAGGTCGGGAACGTGTTGGTCGAGAAACGCTGGTGTACGAGAGCCATCGCCGAAATGCAGCGGGGATCTTTGAGGTCCCGGTAGTACTCGCCCACCTGATTGGCCAGCAGCAGTCCCTTGTAGACGATCGTGCGTGCCGACATCGACGGCTGGTAGAACTCCTTGCTGTGCTTCAGTCCCAGCGCCTGAATGGCATTGGCAGCGCGACGGCGGATGACGTACAGCTTGCGCTCCAGGGCGTCGGTAACCATGATGTCCGCACCACGCCCAATGAAGACCTGCCGGATCACCGGTTCACGCGCCCGTACCGTCGGCGACATCGGCAGGGCATGGTCGACCGGCACGTCGCGCCAGCCCAGCACGACCTGCCCTTCGGAGCGCACAGCACGCTCGATCTCTTCCTGACAGGCAAGACGCGAAGCGGATTCTTTCGGCAGGAAGACCATTCCGACACCGTAGTCACCCGGTTGCGGCAGCAGAATGCCCTGTTTGGCCATTTCCTCACGGAAGAAAGCGTCGGGAATCTGGATCAGGATGCCGGCACCGTCGCCCATCAGAGGGTCCGCACCGACGGCACCCCGGTGATCCAGGTTCTTCAGGATCAGCAGGCCCTGCTCGATGATCGAGAAACTCTTCGTACCCCGGATGTGCGCTACAAAACCGACGCCGCATGCGTCGTGCTCGTTGGCCGGGTCGTAAAGCCCCTGCCGTTCAGGTATAGCCGAATCGATCACGCTCGAATCCTCATAAAACCACGACGTTTGCCCGGCGACCGCTGGTCGGCAACGCCACAAAAACCCGGCACAACAGCAGCCGGCAGGTCACTCCGCGGGACTCGCGACTATACGCCGAATGCCCCGGCCGTTCAAGATGCTGCGCCGCACCAAGCGGGTGCGCCGGACACGCTCTCCAGCACCGAAAGGAGGCAGCGAAAGCTTCGCCACGCCTCGACACAGCCGATCCCCCAAGAATCTTGACATCACAAGCAAGCTCCGTGCCTATAGCGTCACAAGAGTCGCTGTGGATCCGCCGCGGGTCCCGGCCTCGAGCTGGTTCTTACAAACAGGACTTGCCTGGGAGTGTGAGAGGGCCTGGTCACCGAGTGACCGCCACCGCCTGGAGTTACGGCGAGCGCGTTTTTCTTGTCCTGAACGCCATGGTAAAGTCTGCTTTAGGCTTGTGGTAAGCTGATGGAGAGGTCGCTGAGCGTAGGGGCGGGCCGAAACGAAGGGAGGCCGCTTCTTTCGTTGGACCCAGAGGCGCATCCCGGGAAAATCTTCAGGGCTGACGACCGGAATTTGACACTTTTTGGGGAGGCCGGTTCCGCGCTTCGGGAACCGGTCTTTTTTGAACACCAGGACTTAGAAAACGAATGATGGAGGACTGAATGCCGCTAACAATCGGAGTTCCAAGAGAGACCGCCGCAGAGGAAAAACGGGTGGCGACCGTACCCGAGGTCGTGGAGAAACTGATCAAGCTGGGCTTCGCCGTGCTGGTGGAATCCGGCGCCGGCGATGCCGCGAATATCTCGGACGACGCGTACCAGGCCGCGGGCGCCGCAATCGCCGAAGGAGCGACCAGCCTCTGGTCGTCGTCGGACATCATCTTCAAGGTACGTGCGCCGTCAGTGGCAGAAGTCGGCCTGATGCGCGAGGGGAGCACGCTGGTCAGCTTCATCTGGCCGGCCCAGAACCCGGAACTCCTGCAGCAGCTCGCGGCGCGCAAGGTGACCGTGCTGGCCATCGACTCGCTGCCCCGCACGCTCTCGCGCGCCCAGAAGATGGACGCGCTGACCTCCCAGGCCGGCGTCGCGGGCTACCGCGCCGTCATTGAGGCCGCCAACGCCTTTGGTCGCTTTTTCAACGGCCAGATCACGGCGGCCGGCAAGGTTCCGCCGGCCAAGGTCTTCGTTGCCGGTGCTGGCGTCGCCGGCCTGGCGGCGATTGGCACTGCCGCCAACCTCGGCGCCATCGTTCGCGCCAACGACACGCGTGCCGAAGTGGCCGATCAGGTCGCGTCGCTGGGCGGGGAGTTCGTCAAGGTCGATTACGACGAAGAAGGTTCCGGCGGCGGCGGTTACGCGAAGGTGATGAGCGAGGGCTTCCAGAAAGCTCAGCGCGACATGTACGCCAAGCAGGCCCGGGAGGTGGACGTCATCATCACCACCGCGCTGATTCCTGGCAAGCCGGCGCCCAAGCTGATCACCGCCGAGATGGTGCGCTCGATGAAAGCGGGCAGCGTGATCGTCGACATGGCCGCCGAACAAGGCGGCAACTGCGAACTGACCGAGCCTGGCCAAGCGGTGGTGAAGCACGACGTCACCATCATCGGCTACACCGACTTGGTCAGCCGCTTGGCGCGGCAGTCGTCGACGCTGTACAGCACCAACCTGTTCCGCCTCGCCGAGGAACTCTGCAAGACCAAGGACGGCATCATCGATGTCAACATGGAAGACGAAGCCATCCGCGGCCTGACAGTGATCCAGGAGGGCAGTATCACTTGGCCGCCCCCGGCGCCAAAGCAGTCGGCAGCGCCAGTTGCGCCACCGGCGGCGGCCCAGCCGGTGGTTGCCGCGAAGAAATCGCACGGTCACGGCAAGGCCAGCGAACCCGCTTCGGGAGCCGGTGTGGCCGTCATGTTTGCGGCGGCGGCAGTTCTCTTCTGGTTTATCGGTGCGAGTGCGCCGCCCGCGTTCCTGGGCCACTTCACCGTCTTCGTCCTGGCCTGCTTTGTCGGCTACATGGTCGTCTGGAACGTCAAGCCGGCGCTGCATACGCCGCTGATGAGCGTCACCAATGCCATCAGCAGCATCATTGCCATCGGCGCGTTGGTACAGATCGCACCGCCGATCGAGGCTGGGCTGAATCGTCCGGAAGACTGGATTCGCTGGCTGGCAATCGGTGCCATCGTGCTGGCGACGATCAACATGTTCGGTGGTTTCGCCGTAACCCAGCGCATGCTGGCAATGTTCCGCAAATAGGAGTTGATGAACATGTCTGAAAGCTTGGCAACCGTCTCCTATCTCGGAGCAACGATTCTTTTCATTCTCTGCCTCGGCGGACTCAGCAATCAGGAGACCTCGCGCCGCGGCAACCTCTACGGGATCATCGGCATGACCATCGCCGTTCTGGCGACGGTCTTCGGTCCGCGTGTCGGCAGCGCCGGTTATGCGTGGCTGATCGGCGCGATGGCTGTTGGTGCGACGATCGGCATCTACGCCGCCCGCACCGTTCAGATGACTCAAATGCCCGAACTGGTCGCGCTGATGCACAGCATGGTCGGCCTTGCGGCGATGCTGGTCGGTTTTGCGAACTACATCGACCCGGTCACGTCCGCCGGCATGACCGGCGCCGAAAAGGCAATCCACGAGGTCGAGGTTTATGTGGGCATCCTGATCGGTGCAGTCACTTTTTCCGGCTCGGTCATCGCCTTCGGCAAGCTGTCCGGCAAGATCTCGGGCAACCCGATGCTGCTCCCCGCACGCCACTGGATCAACCTTGCCGGATTGCTGATCGTCATCTACTTCGGACGCGAATTCCTGCACGCCGGCTCAATCAGCGACGGCATGACCCCGCTGGTCGTGATGACCGTCGTCGCCCTGCTCTTCGGCATCCACATGGTCATGGCGATCGGCGGCGCCGACATGCCGGTGGTGGTCTCGATGCTGAACAGCTACTCGGGCTGGGCAGCGGCGGCGACCGGCTTCATGCTCTCCAACGACCTGCTGATCGTCACTGGCGCGCTGGTCGGATCGAGCGGCGCGATCCTTTCGTACATCATGTGTGCGGCGATGAATCGCCACTTCATCAGCGTCATCGCCGGCGGCTTCGGGACTACCGGAGGAACTCCCGCGCCGGCGGCCGGTGGAGCGCAACCGGCCGGTGAGGTCGTTCCGATCAGCGCCCCTGAGACTTGCGAGTTGCTGCGCGAGGCCAAGAATGTGATCATCGTCCCGGGTTATGGCATGGCGGTGGCGCAGGCGCAACACACGGTCTACGAGATCACGCGCCTGCTGCGCGAAAAGGGTGTCAACGTTCGCTTCGGCATCCATCCCGTGGCGGGCCGCATGCCCGGGCACATGAACGTCCTGCTCGCCGAGGCCAAGGTGCCCTACGATATCGTGTTTGAAATGGACGAACTCAACGACGACTTTCCGCAAACCGACGTCGCCATGATCATCGGCGCCAACGACATCGTCAATCCGGCGGCACAGGATGACCCGACCAGCCCTATCGCCGGCATGCCGGTACTCGAAGTCTGGAAGGCGAAAACGTCGATCGTCATGAAGCGCAGCATGGCCTCCGGCTACGCCGGGGTGGACAACCCGCTGTTTTACAAGGACAACAACCGCATGCTCTTCGGCGATGCGAAGAAGATGCTTGATGAGGTACTGGTTGCCTTGAAGACTTGAGCGGCTGCTTCTGAACCACCTCGCACAACGCCCGCTCTCGCGGGCGTTGTGCCTTCTGACGGACCGAAAACCGCTCTCCAGCCAGAGTCCCCATCACTCCCGGGCGCAGCCTGGACGATCAAAAGAAAGCGGCGAGTCCTCGGAAGTTGATCGACATCTGATAGAATCGGTCAGATAAGTCAATTGGCGCATCAGCCAGCTATCCTATCTCTAGGGGGTCACATGGAGGTCAAAGAAGTTCTGCAGGTCAAAGATTCCGCGCTGTTCGCCGTACATCCCGACTCGCCTCTCTCCGAAGCGGTGATCATGATGTCCGAAAACGATATCGGCTCCGTCATCGTCATGGAGGGTGGCAAGCTGGCAGGGATGCTGACCTTCCGCGAGGTTCTGAGCATACTCGCGAAACGCCAGACCGAACGCCGCGTCGGGCCGACCCCGCCCATTGCCGAGATCCTCGTCCTCGAAGCCATGGACCGCGATCCACCGACCACGGACCCGGACATGGACGTCGATGAGTTGCGCCGAATCATGGTCGATACGCATACGCGCTACGTGCCGGTAATGGAAGGCGATACCATCGTCGGCATCGTTTCGTTCCATGACGTTGCCAAAGCGGTGCTCGAAGAGCGCAACATGGAAAACAAGCTGCTCAAGGCCTATATCAAGGACTGGCCTGCGCCCTGACGCAGGGCGCTAGACTTGCCGCCGGCCGCAGCGATGATCCTCGGCCGTTGGAGCGCGTCAACTGCCGCCAACCGAGAACAGGCGCCGGTGCTCCCTGATCGCATATCGGTCCGTCATTCCGGCAATGTAATCGGCAACCCTGCGTACCTGCTCGCCACCGGCAGCCACCTGGTACTGCGGAGGTAGCAAGCGCGGATCAGCGGTAAAGGCGGCAAACAGGTCACTGACGATTCGCTGCGCCTTGCTGGCCATTCGCAAGACCTGGTAGTGCTGGTAAAGGTGGCCTCGCAGGAAGCGCTTCATGTCGCGTTGGGCGGCAAAGACCTCATCCGAAAACGCGACCAGCGGCGGTGCACTGCGTACATCGTCGAGACTGCGTGGTCTGTGGCAGGCGAGGTGGCCGGCAGTTGCTTCGATCAGGTCGCAAACCAGCGTATTGATCATGCGGCGCACCGTCTCGTGAATCAAGCGACGCCCGCGGAGATTCGGGTATAGACCACGGACTTCGGCGATATGCCTGGCAAACAGGCTGACATCTTCCAGATCTTCCAGACTGATCAGACCAGCTCGCAACCCATCGTCGACGTCGTGGTTGTTGTAGGCAATTTCATCGGCCAAATTGCAGATCTGCGCCTCGAGTGACGGTTGCATCCGCTTGAGGAAACGCTCGCCGACGTCGCCAAGCTGGCGAGCGTTGGCGAGCGAACAGTGCTTGACGATTCCCTCGCGCGTCTCGAAACACAGATTGAGACCATCGAACGCGGCGTAACGCTCCTCGAGCAGGTCGACTGTGCGCAGGCTCTGCAGATTGTGCTCGAAGCCGCCGTGCTCACGCATGCATTCGTTGAGCGCATCCTGGCCAGCGTGCCCAAAAGGCGTGTGCCCAAGGTCATGCGCGAGCGAGATGGCCTCGGCGAGGTCCTCGTCGAGTTGCAAGGCACGCGCAATTGCGCGCGCTATCTGGGCCACCTCGAGGCTGTGCGTCAGGCGAGTGCGGAACAGGTCACCTTCATGATTGACAAAGACCTGCGTCTTGTACTCCAAACGCCGGAAGGCCGTCGAGTGCACGATGCGGTCTCGGTCGCGCTGGAATTCGCTGCGATGCGCCGGCTCGCTGTCCGGGTACCGGCGGCCCCGGGAACTGGCGCCGGAGGCGGCATAGGGCGCCCGCTCAGGCACGCGCGAAACGTGCGGCGATGGCGCGTCGGACCTCAGATGCAGGCGCTTCGTCAGTCAGCACAGCCTCGCCGATCCGCTTCAGGAGAACGAGGCGAAGCCTCCCATCCTGCACCTTCTTGTCCTGCTGCATGAGATCGAGGTAGCGTTCGACCTCCAGCACAGGCCCGCGCACCGGCAGTCCAGCGCGCTGCAACAGTCGTTCGACACGAGCGACGTCTTGCTGGCCTATCCAGCCGAGCTGCGCCGAGAGTTGTGCAGCCATCAGCGTCCCCGCTGCGATGGCTTCTCCGTGCAGCCACTGGCCATAACCCATCCCGGTTTCAATCGCATGACCGAAGGTGTGGCCCAAGTTGAGCAAGGCTCGTTCGCCGCTCTCACGCTCATCCGCGACAACCACTTCTGCCTTGTTCCGACAGGAACGGTAAATGGCCTCGGCCAGCACCGCCGGCTCGCGCGACAGCAGGCGATCGAGCTCGACCTCGAGCCATTCGAAGAAAGGCAAGTCCCTGATCAGCCCGTACTTGATGACTTCCGCCAACCCCGCTCGCAACTCGCGATCGGGCAGCGTCGTCAAGGTATCGGTGTCAGCCAGCACGAGCTGCGGTTGGTAGAAGGCGCCGATCATGTTCTTGCCAAGCGGGTGATTGATCGCCGTCTTGCCACCAACTGAAGAATCCACCTGCGCGAGCAGCGTCGTTGGGATCTGGATGAACGGCATGCCACGCTGAAAGCAAGCGGCGGCAAAGCCGCTCATGTCACCGACCACGCCACCGCCGAGAGCAATGAGTGTGGTGGTTCGCTCGCAACGGCGCTCGAGCAGGGTGTCGAAAACCGAGTTCAGTGTTCGCCAGTCCTTGAACTTCTCGCCATCGGGGAGGATGATCTCGATGACTGCCGTGCCCGCGTGGCGCAACGCGCCCGCCAGTCGCGGCAGGTACAGGGGAGCAACCGTGCCGTTGGTGACGATTGCAACTCGCGGCTGTCGCAAGAAAGGCAGCAAGAGGTCGACGCGCTCGAGAAGTGCACGCCCAATGTAGATAGGATAGGCGCGATCTCCCAGGGCAACGGTCAGCGTTTCCATGGCACTTTCTTTTCCTTGATCATTTGGTTTACCACAGACTGCGCGGTGATTCGGCTGCCACTGATCACCAAGTTCGCAATGCTGCGATAGAGCGGGTCTCGCTGCGCGTGCAGTTCCCGGAATTTTTGCAGAGGGTTGCCGACCTGCAGGAGCGGGCGGCCCTTGTCGTGCCGCGTGCGTTCGCAGAGGGTTTGCAGCGGTACGTCCAGGTAGATGACGAAGCCACTGTCTTTGAGGTTTTCGCGGTTGTCGGGCCGCAGCACGACGCCGCCGCCGGTGGCGACGACCTGACCACCAAGTCTCGCCAGGTCCGCTATCACTAGGGCCTCGCGCCTGCGAAAACCTTCTTCGCCTTCGATTTCGAAGATCGTCGGCAGGCTGACGCCTGTGCGAGCCTCGATCTCGTGATCGGAGTCGACAAAGCCGTAGGCTAGTCGTCTGGCCAAGGCTTTGCCAATTGTCGTTTTCCCGGCCCCCATCAGGCCAACCAGATAGACGTTGCGTTCGTCGTACTCGATCTTCACGGCCCTATTCTAGCGCAGCGGCCGCGCTGCCGGCCCGTACCAGAAGACCGGGGCGAGCGTCGCGCTTCGCTATTCTGATCCCAAGGGGGTACAGTCAGCGTATGGCGAGGCCTTGGGCGACGATCCTCGGCGTGATGAAGATCAGCAGTTCCTGCTTGTCATCAATCCACTCGCGGCTCTTGAAGAGCCAGCCGATATAGGGAAGGTCGCCGAAAAAGGGAATGCGCTGGGTGTTGTTGCGCACTTCCTGCGTGTAAATCCCGCCGATCACCACCGTTCCACCGTTCTCAACCAGCACCTCGGTCTTCACGTGCTTGTTATCGATGGCCACACCAGCACCGGTGTTCAGACGCGTATTCGGCGTGTCCTTATTGACCTCGACCTTCATCGTCACGTTACCGTCCGGCGTGATCTGTGGCGTCACTTTCAACGACAAGACGGCCTTCTTGAAGGACACACTGGTCGCGCCGGAACTCGTCGCCTGCTGGTAGGGAATCTCGACGCCCTGCTCGATGAGTGCCTCGATGTTGTTGGCAGTCATCACGCGCGGACTGGAAATCACCTTCCCACGGCCATCGGCTTCCAGCGCGGAAATCTCGGTGTTCAGAAACTGCGTCAGTGCGCTGTTGTAGAGAACCAGTGAGAACAGACCGGCATTACCCGTGCGCGGTGTGGCGGGAAGATTGACGTTGAAGGCGTCGGTGTTGAAGTTCGGAATGTCCCTGACCTGCGTCGTGTAAAAGCCAGGAGTGTTCGCTCTCGCGCCAGCCATGGCGGTGCCGGAGGCTCCCTGCCCGCCAAACTGGTAGCCCTGTCTCTGATTCCAACCGAGGCGAACGCCGAGGTTCTTGGCGAAACTGTCCCCAGCTTCAACGATCCTGGCCTCGATCATGACTTGCCGCGCCGCCACATCAACCTTGGTGATGATGGCGCGGAGTTCGTCCAGACGGCTCGGCGTATCCTTGACAATGACCATGTTCGAACGTGGCTCCAGGACAGCGCTGCCACGCTTGGAAAGCATTCGCTGGGCCGGGTTGTCGAACAGCTTGTGCATGTCCTCGGCCCGGATATAGTTCAACTGGAAACTCTCGGTCTGCAGTGGTTCGAGGTCGCTGATCTGCGCCTTCGACTCGAACTCGAGCTTTTCCTTGGTCGCGATCTCATCGCGCGGCGCTATCAGAATGACGTTTCCATTCTTGCGCATGTCCAGGCCCTTTTGCTGCATGATGATGTCGAGCGCCTGATCCCAGGGGACATCCTTGAGAATCAGTGTGATGGCGCCGCTCACGGAATCGCTGATGACCATGTTCATGCCGGTGAACTCGCCGATGACCTGCAGCAAACGACGGACATCGACGTTCTGGAAATTCAGCGACAACTTCTCTCCCTGATAGCCGCCGCGCGTCCCTTGAACCAGCTTATTCGGGTTCTCGATAACCGGTTTCACTTCGATGACGAATTGGGTATCGCTCTGATAAGCGTTGTGCTCCCACAGGCCACGCGGGACGATCGTCATGCGGGCGTTCTCGCCTTTCTGGACGGTGGTCACGGTCTGCACCGGGGTTGCGAAATCGGCCACGTCGAGCCGCTTGCGCAAGCTTTCCGGGACAGACACCTTGGCGAAGTCCACGACCAGACTCGATCCCTGCTGACGGATGTCGATGCCGGCATTCGAGTCACTTAGGTCCACAGTGATGCGCGCCTCGCCGTCCTTGCCGCGCCGGAAGGCAATGTCACGCACGCTGTTCAAGTGAGACGAAGCTACTGCCTTCGCGAAGTGGTCCACGGGTACCGCGCCTTCGGCGACCCGGCTCGGCGACAGCGCAAGCACCAGACTGTTGCCGTCGATTGTCGCTTCGTAGGTCATGACCTTGTGCAGGTTCAGGACGACGCGCGTGCGATCGTCGGCCTGAACGATATTCGCGCTCTTCAGATCGCCCTCGTTGAATGCCTGGCTGGATCTGCCGAGACCGTTCGTCGTGTTCGCGAAATCGAGCGCGATCCGCGCCGGCTTGGCAACGCTGAACGCCGCGGGAAGGGCTTTCAAGGGCTCCTTGAAGGTGAGCTTGACGTTGAGCACCTGGCCTTGCTGCACGACGTTCATCGCCTCGATCGAGTTTGCTCCGGCGTCCTGTGCGCTGGCTGTCCCGAGCGCCAGTAACGCGCCGCCGACAAGACCGAGCAGGTAGTTTCTGATCTGCCTCATTTACTTCGCTCCCTTCTCCTGCAGCAGCAAGGTGCTCGTTCTTTCCACCCAGTCACCTGCGGAATCCTGAATGAGTTCCCGCAGAGTTACCTCCGGCTCGGAAACGCTCACCACCACACCGAAGTTCTGCCCCATGTAGTTCCCAATCTTGGCTTGGTACAAGGTACCGTCAACCTGAATGATGGCGTACGATGCCTGCTTCCTGGTCATTACGCCCACGTATTTCAACGACTCGAGAGGATAGGCTTCGAGCGGCTCCTTGGGCCGATCCAGGTCAGGCCGGAAGCCAGTGCCACCCTTCTTTTCCTCCGGAGCCATCTTGCCCGGCTTGAAGGGATCCAGCAGGTTGCCGACATCATAGGGAACGGGCTCGTAGGGTTCCACTACGGGCAACGGCGGAATCTTGCCTTTGGCGTCCTGTGCGACAGTAGCCATCCATTGGCGCAATTCCTCCTGGTCGCCCGTGGCACAGCCGACCAGAACGAAACTGCACAGGAGAACAGCGAGTTTGCTCATTTCTTCGCACCCTTGGCGGCTTGGGCGGCCTTCTTCTTCGCTGCCAACTCTTCTTCGTCGAGATACCGGAAGGTCTTGGTGACGGCATCCATCACCAGACTCCCATCCTTGGCCTGCGGATTGGCGACGATGGAAACATTGTTCAAGGTGACAATCCTCGACAGTTTGCCGATGTCGCCGGCAAACGCACCAAAGTCATGGTAGCTCCCGGTCAAGCGCACGTTGATCGGCAGTTCCGCATAGAAATCCTTGACCTGCTCGACACCGGGCTTGAAGAGGTCGAACTGGAGCCCCCTGCCCATGCCCGCCTGATTGATCTCGACCAGCAGTGATTCGACTTCGGCCTTGTTTGGCAACTGCTTGAGCAGCGCCCCGAACGAGCGGTCAATCTCGTTCAACTGCTGGACGTAAAGGTCGAGATTCACTGCCTCCTTCTTCTTGGCAACGAACTCATCTCTCAACTTCAGCTCCGTCTGCTGCTTTTTTTCGAGCATATCCAGTTGGTCAACCCAGACAAACCACCAGCCCGCCAGCATTATCGCCACGAACAGGGCAAGCAGGATGGTCACCCGCGGTGCAGCGGGCCATGCCCCTACATCCTTAGGATTGAGATTCTGGAAATCGAGAAGGATGGCTCTGAAATCGATCACCGGGAACGCGGGTGCTTTCATTTCTTCCCTCCCTGTGCGACAGGAGCGGCCCGCTTGAGCGACGCATTCATGCTGAATTCATTCAGGCGACGTTTGTCAAGCATTACCGCCTTGATCTCGACCAACTGCGGCTTTTCCAGCCATGGCGATGCCTCAATGTTGCGCATTAGCGTCGATACCCGGGCACCCGACTGCGCGTAACCGCCGAGGCTGAGTCGCTGGCCCTCCTGTTTGAGCGAGCGGATGAAGACGCCTTCGGGCATCTGCTTGGCCAGCTCGCTCAGCAGGCGCACCGCCTCCGCGCGATCACGCTGCAAGGACTCGATCACGCGTTTGCGCTCCATCAGTGCCTGGCTCTGCTCCTTCAACCTCTTGATCTGGTCGATCTGTTTGTCAAGTACGGCAATTTCCTTTTGAAGAAACTCGTTCTTGGCATCCTGCGCCGAGATATAGCCGCCGATTATCGAATAAACCAGAAAAACAAGCAGTCCGGCGAGCACCGAAACCAGCCCGAACAAGGCGTAGAACTGTTGCCGTCGCGCCCTGCGTTTCTCTTCCCGATGCGGCAGAAGATTGATACGTATCATTCGTCGAACCTCCGCAGCGCCAGACCGCAGGCAACCATGAGCGACGAAGCATCTGCCTGGAGGCTTTTCTCGCGCACGCGTTCGGAAAGCAGCATGCCGATAAAGGGATTGGCAATGATCGTGTTGATCTGGGTGCGGCCGGCGACGGCTTCGTCGACGCCGGGAATGACTGCGCAGCCACCCGCCAGAACGATGTGGTTGATCTGGTTGAACTGGGTCGAGGTAAAGAAGAACTGCAGCGCGCGGGACAGTTCCAGAGCGAGCGCCTCGATGAAGGGCCGCTGGAGTTCGCTTTCGTATCTCTCCGGCAGCGTGTTGCGGCGCTTCTCTCCTTCAGCTTCCTCGAAACTCATCGAGAACAGGCGCGCGATATCCTGCGTCAACTGGTTGCCGCCGAAGGCCTGCTCACCAGCGTAAACCTGTTGGCCGTTACGCAGCACCGTCAGGTTCATCACGTTGGCGCCGACGTCGACGAGGGCCACGATTTGCCCCTTTCCGCCATCGGGAAGGTGCTTCTGCACCAGGTCGAAAGCCGACAGGACCGCGTACGACTCCACATCGAGCACGACTGGCTTGAGTCCAGCCGACTCAGCCACCGCCACACGGTCTTCGACCTTCTCCTTTCGAGACGCAGCGATCAGCACCTCGATTTCGTCGGGAGAAGAGGGCGCCGGACCGACCACCTGAAAATCCAGGTTGACCTCCTCGAGAGGAAACGGAATGTACTGGTTGGCTTCGGACTCAACCAGCACCTCCAGGTCCTCCTCGCGCTGCCCCGCAGCAACGATGATCTTCTTGGTAATGACATGCGATGCCGGCAGCGCGATGGCGACCTGCCTTGTCGACGTCGCCAGCTTCTTCCACGCACGCCTCACGGACTCCGCAGCCGCCTCGAGGTTGACGATGTTTCCGTCTGAAACCACATCCCTCGGCAACGTCTCGATCGCGTAGCGTTCGACGCGGTACGCCCCTCTACCGTCGCTCCCCAGCTCGACCATCTTGACCGACGATGAACTGATGTCGAGACCAATCAGCGAGCGCGCCTTGGGATTAAAGATCGAAAGATCCAACGTCAAATCGCCACCCCTCGCCAAAAAACCCTTCAATAATTTGTAGTTAGCGTACTTATAGATATTCTACTTTAGATGCTAGCAACAAGCTTCCGGCGTGTAAAGCAATTTCTCCGGGTTCACTGCGAACTCCCGGCGTAGCGTCATCAGAATCAGACAGGGTGACAGACGTCGTGGATTCAACTCGGCCAAGGCTCGCGCACCCCGCTGACATGGTGGCGCCAAGCCGCTGCCGATCCGTCGGAAAATCCGTGGTGGCCTTGGCCACGGCCACCGAGGAACAACACGGCCGTCGGTCGCTTGCTGTTCGCGTCTTTTCGTGGCCGCACCAATATAATAGTAGGTATTTGCTACTCTTCCCGGACAAGCTGTTGCCTACTGCCCTTCGTTGGTTCCTCTATCCGATTGTCTTTCTTGTCGGCCTCACCGCTATGGCCATTGCCCTGGCGGCTGTGGTCCTCAGCCTGACCTACCCGAACCTGCCGTCGCTGGAGATTCTTACCGACTATCGACCAAAGGTTCCGCTGCGGGTCTACACCGCCGACGGTTATCTGATTGGCGAGTTCGGCGAAGAGCGCCGGGCCATCGTCAACATCCAGGACGTGCCGCCCATCATGAAGCAGGCCATCCTGGCCGCCGAGGACGAGCGCTTCTATCAGCACGGCGGCGTCGACACGCTGGGCGTTCTGCGGGCACTGCACGCCAACCTGCTGGGCGGCGGCAAGCGTCAGGGCGCGTCGACCATTACCCAACAAGTGGCCAAGAACTTCTTCCTCTCTTCGGAGAAAACCTATACGCGCAAACTCTACGAAGCGCTCCTGTCCTTCAAGATCGAGAGCAATCTCAGCAAGGACCAAATCTTGGAGCTTTACATCAACCAGATATTCCTTGGGCAGCGTGCCTACGGCTTCGCGGCCGCAGCCCAGACCTACTTCAGCAAACCGTTGGCCGAGCTGACGCTCGCCGAAGCGGCAATGCTCGCCGGACTGCCGAAGGCACCGTCTGCGTACAACCCGGTGGTCAACCCGAAACGTGCACGGGTGCGCCAGCAGTACGTGCTGCGCAGAATGAGCGAACTCGGTTTCATCAGCGACGCGCAGTATGAAGCAGCACTTCAGCAAGCACTGGTGATCAAACGCGACGTCAATGAAGCGCCCGTTCACGCCGAGTTCGTTACCGAGATGGCGCGCCAGATTGCCGCCGAGCGTTTCCCTGATGACGTGTATACCCGCGGCCTGCGGGTATACACGACGATCGTCAAGGACGATCAGGAAACGGCCTACGCCGCCCTGCGCCGGGGCGTCATGGACTATGACCGGCGGCACGGATACCGCGGTGCCGAGGCCTACGTCGATGTAGGCGACATCAAGTCCGAGCAGGACGACGCCCTCGACGAACTGCTGCAGGATTTCCACGATGCCGAGGACCTGCATCCGGCGATAGTCCTGCAAGCCGACAGCAAGAAGATTCGTGCCTACCGACGCGGTGGCGAAGTCGTCACCATCAGCGGCGACGGTCTGAAGTTTGCCGCACGCATGATCGACGAGAAGGCACCAGCGAACAAGCGGCTCCGCCGCGGCGCGGTCATTCGCATCCAGAGCGACGACAAGAGCACCTGGCGGATAGTGCAGATGCCGGAGGCGGAAGCGGCTTTCATTGCCGCGGATCCCCATGACGGGGCGATCCGCGCCCTGGTTGGCGGTTTCGATTTCAACCACAGCCAGTTCAACCACGCGACTCAGGCCTGGCGGCAACCCGGTTCGAGCTTCAAGCCCTTCATCTACTCCGGCGCGCTCGAGAAGGGTTTCACTCCAGCCTCGGTCATCAACGACGAGCCGATCAGCTTTCCGGCGGCGGTAACCGGTAGTCAGGCGTGGGAGCCGAAGAACTACGATGGGAAGTACGAGGGCCCGATGCGCATGCGCACCGCGCTGGCCAAGTCCAAGAACATGGTTTCGATTCGCCTCCTGCAGGCGAGCGGCGTGCGCTTTGTGCAGGACTATGTCACCCGTTTCGGCTTTGATGCCAGCAAACACCCGCCGTATCTCACCATGGCCCTTGGCGCCGGCTCGGTCACCCCCTGGCAGATGGTTACCGCCTATGCGGTTTTTGCCAACGGCGGCTACCGTGTTCGACCTTACATCGTCAGCGAGATCCAGGACGACAAGAGACAGGTACTGGCTCGCGCAGAGCCCATCACTGCCGGCGACGAAACCCTGCGCGCCATCGACCCGCGCAACGCCTACCTGATGGACAGCATGCTGCGCGACGTCACCATCTACGGCACGGCGGCGCGTGCTTCGGCAACACTCAAGCGTAAGGATCTTGCGGGCAAGACGGGAACCACGAACGAGCACGTAGACGCCTGGTTTTGCGGTTACCAGCAAACGGTCGTCGGCTGCTCGTGGATCGGCTTCGATCAGCCGAAGAACCTGGGCGCTGGCGAGACCGGAGGCACGGCGGCCCTGCCCACATGGATTGCCTATATGGCCAAGGTCCTCAAGGATGTTCCGGAGTCGTTTCTCCCGGCTCCCGAGGGCCTTGTAACGGTTGCCTCGCCAGGCCCCGGGAAGGGTCCGAGCGAGGAGGTGTTCTACCGGGAAAACGCTCCTGCCGAACTGGCGCCGTCGCCACCGCTGGACGAAACCGTCAAACCCGAGGACTGAACTCCGGTCCACGCCGAGGCAGGCTCCCCGCGTTTCACACCTGCCCAGCCGACTTCCGCACGCCGACGACAAAAGCATGCCGACGGTGACGCATGCGGTGTGCATTTGTTCCTTCCGTCGGCCGGGTATTCGATCGACACTTCGTTTCAGAGGTCACCAGTCCGTCTACGGCTGGCGACCCTCGACCTGGGCGCCAACAGCGGGCGCCGGGCCGGCTGACAAGGCGCTGGGGCATCTGGTCCGTCTGCCTGACACGATAGTTGGGCGTACATGGAGGCTGAAATGAAAGTGCTGATGGTGGTCGAGGGCGACGATTGCGCGCTGCGCATCGAACCCGAGAATGAAGAAGGCAGGGCTCTGCTGGCTCGCTTCGGGGTAAAGGGAGTTTTCGAGACAAGACTCGGGCCAGTGCCGGCGGAGAGCGGCGGCGTGAAGGACCTGATCGAGTGCTACGAGGGAACGCCGGCGGAGCTTGATTGAAGACTCGCGATGGACACCGGCTCGCCTTGCCGGGCCATCGCGAATGAGGAGGATGTGCCGCCGCGCGGGCGAGTGTCGGCAGCGTCCCCCCACCGCCAGGGGACGCGCGGCAACCTTCTGGTGGTGGATGTAATGGCGAGACCATGACTCGATCTACGGCCGATAGCTGCCCGGCCCCTCGTCGATGATGTCGAGCATCCAGGCATCCAGCGGCGCAGGCCGGGCGGTTGAGCACCGCGTGTTAAACTCGGGGGTCAGAAAACTCGGCGAGAGCCCGCCCAAGAATGCCACCCGCCAGCCAATCTCGCGTTTCCTCGTGGCGCATCTACTTGCGGCTGCTCGGCTATCTGCGGCCGCTGGCCGGCCTCTTCGCGATCAGCCTCGCGGGCTACGTCATCTTCGCCTCGTCGCAGCCGATGATGGCGGGCATTCTCAAGTATTTCGTCGACGGACTCAACGCGACCAGCGACACGACGCCGCACGCACTTCCTCTGGTCGGCGCGCTGGAACTGATCTACGTCGTGCCGCTGCTGCTCGTCCTGGTTGTCACCTGGCAGGGGATCGGGTCGTTCCTCGGCAACTTCTATCTGGCAAAGGTCTCTCTCGGTCTCATCGACGATCTCAGGCGCGCGCTCTTCGACAGCCTGCTGCGGCTACCGAATGTCTATTTCGACAAGCACAATTCGGGGCACCTCATCTCACGCATCACGTACGACGTGACCATGGTGACGGGTGCGGCAACCGACGCGATCAAGGTGGTCATCCGGGAAGGATTGTCGGTCGTCTTCCTGTTCGGCTATCTGCTCTGGATGAACTGGCGACTCACCCTGGTCATGGTCGCCATCCTGCCGGTCATCGGTCTGATGGTGAGCCACGCCAGCCGCAAGTTTCGCCGACAAAGTCGGAAGATACAGGCAACGATGGGCGACCTGACACATGTCGCGTCGGAGACCATCCAGGGCTACCGGGTGGTACGCAGTTTCGGCGGCGAGGACTATGAATCGGCCCGCTTCCGAGCGGCGAGCGAGGAGAACAAGGCCAAGCAGTTACGCATGGTCAAGACCGCCGCCACGTACACACCGGCGCTGCAGTTCGTCACCTTCACCGCCATGGCGGCTGTGCTCCTGCTGGTACTCATGCTGCGTGGTGACGCGTCGGCCGGCGATCTGGTAGCCTACATCACCGCCGCCGGCATGCTGCCCAAGCCGATTCGTCAGCTCTCCGAAGTCAGCGCGACCATACAGAAAGGGCTGGCGGGGGCCGAGAGCATCTTTGCCCAGCTCGATGAAGCTCCGGAGCCGGATCACGGCAGCGTCGAAAGAGATCGTGTCACCGGCCACCTGGAGGTGAGAGACCTTTCCTTCACCTATCCGGAGCACACCCAGCGCGTCCTCGACCACGTCAGCTTCTCGGTAGAGCCCGGGCAAATGGTCGCGCTTGTCGGGCGCTCGGGGAGCGGCAAGTCGACGCTGACCAGCCTGATCGCCCGTTTCTATCAGCACGACTCAGGCCAAATCCTGATCGACGGGGTTGACGTCAGGGACTACACCTTGCGCAACCTACGCCGCCACATCGCCCTGGTCACCCAACAGGTCGTTCTGTTCAACGACACGGTGGCGAGCAACATTGCCTACGGCGACCTGGCCACGGCACCGCGGGCGGCAATCGAACAGGCGGCCGAGGCAGCATGCGCGCGCGAGTTCATCGACCAGCTGGCGAACGGTTTCGAGACGCTGGTCGGCGAAAACGGCGTGATGCTCTCGGGGGGGCAGCGTCAGCGACTGGCCATTGCCCGGGCGCTGCTCAAGGACGCGCCGATCCTGATTCTCGACGAGGCGACGTCGGCGCTCGACAGCGAATCCGAACGCCACATCCAGGGCGCGCTCGATCATGTCGTGGCCGGGCGGACGACGCTGGTCATCGCCCACCGTCTGTCGACGATCGAAAGGGCCGACCAGATCCTCGTCATGGATCAGGGATGCATCGTCGAACGCGGCAGCCACGCCGAACTTCTGGCCGGCAACGGCCATTACGCCCGACTGCACGCGATGCAGTTCAGCGAGCAGACAGCCAGCACCACGGACTGAGCGAAGCGCGCGCCGCCAGAAGTGGCGGCAGCGACGGTGCTCCTCAAGCGGCTGGCAAGTGCTGGTCCAGCCAGCGATGCAGCAGCGAACCGGCTGGCCAGTTGCGCAGCAGTCGGGCGCGATCGCGCCGCCAGGCGCGCGCGTGCGCCGCGGCCGATCGATGCTGCACGACGGCATCCAGATCGATCACCATTACCTGGCCGGCATCCCAGAGCAGATTCGTCGCCTTGAGATCACCGTGGCTGATGCGCTGCCGACACATCGACTCGAACAGGGCCAGAATCGCCGTCGCCTCGTCCTCGGACGGTTCGCGATCGGCGGCCAGATGGCTCAGCAGACTCGGCCCGGCGCAGAACTCGCTGATCAACCAGGCGCGTCGGCGCAGCGGGCCGACGCGCTCCTCGATCAGGGCCAGCGGCTCGGGAGTGGCGATGCCGAGAAAGCGCAGCCGGTGCGCTTCACGCCACGAATGCCAGGCACGACTGGGGCGCCACAGGCGACCGAAGGCGTGACGCAAGTCCTTGAGATTGTAGCGCTTGATGAGCAGAACGCGACCCGCGGCGACCACGCGGGCGACCGTCGTGGTACCACCGTCCTTCAGGCGCGAGCCCGCATCGATGGCGCAATCCGGCGCTGCCAGCAGGGAGGCCAGCGGCTCTGCCTGCGCGCGCACCACGGCGCTGAAACGGGTAGCACTTCGCTCGACGGCGAAGAGCGTGCAGTCACGAATGCTCTTCGCCAGAAAGTCACCCAGACGCCATGCCCTGACACGCGCGACCTGCTCGGCCAATGCCGGCAAGTCGGGTGGGGACGTCCCCGAGCCAGCGATGTACGCAGGCAGCAGCGCCGCCATCTGCCGATCCCAGACCGGCGGCAACTGCGCAAGCAGAACTGCCAGGTTGGCGCAGGCGCGCGCACGCGGCACAGCTTGCCCATGCGTGAGGACGCGCACCCCGTCGCCGTCGACAAGGAACACGCTGCCGTCATGACGGAGGAAATTGCCCAGGTGCAGATCCTCCTGGACCAGCCCGGCGGCGTGCAGTCTACCGAGCAAGCTCAGGGCGGGAGCCAGGACCGCAAGTGCCTCGCCATCACCAGGCGCTCGCCGAGTCACGCGTGCCCAGCATTCAGCGAGATCTTCTGCACGATCGAGAAAGGCGGTCATCAGCGCGTAGCCACCGCCGGCCATGGCCACGGCAGCAACCAGCGGCGGAGTCGCGACGCCAGCCTCGGCGAGAGCCGCGAGACCGGCACATTCCTGCCGCCAGTGCCTTTCGCCGCGCGTCCCGATGAAGAGCTTGGCCAACACCCGGCAACCGTCCAGCTGCGCCTCGCCGACAATTCGCTTTCCTGGCAAGACGCGCAACAGACTCAGCATGCTGAGCTCGCGACCATCGACCAGGAAGACGCGAAACGGCAGCGCTGGATGGCGGCCGGCCGTACGCAATTCCGCGGCAGAGGTCGGCTTGGGGGACGTCATCGTCCGCCGCCCAGGGGGCCGTCATCCAAGGCGTGCGCAGTGCACCACCGACACCTCACGTCATCTCGCCTTGCGCAACCTTGCGAACGAAGCGCGCCTGCAACTGCCGCGCCTCGTTCGCCAGATGAGCCAGCAAGGCTGCCTCCTCACTTACGACCCGCCGCAGCGGATAGCCAAAATAGGCAACCAGGAAGCGCAGCAGGTCACGCCGGGTCAGGCCGATGTCAAGCGCCGAAAAATGGAGGGCGGCCAGATCCTTGTCGCGCCAGCGCCGGGGTGTCGTCGGCCTGACCTGGGCACGATGGAGGTCGATCAGCGACAGTTTGAGCCGATCCGTCGTTGGTGGCGGATCAAGATGGACAAGAAAATGACAGATGTAGAAGTCCCGATGGTTGACCCCCGCCGTGTGCATGGTTCTTGCCGTCCAAGCGACGCGGGCGATCAGCGCACGTTTCAGCAGGATCGGAGGAGGATGGGTCGCCCAGTCGCTGCAGTAATCCTCCAGACTGACGGTCGGCGCCAGCTCTTCGGTCACGATGAATGAACGCTGGCGCGCTGGGTTGGCGCCTTGCTGGCCGAAGGCAACCGTGCGCATGGTGTCGACGCCGACGTCGGTCAAGCGCCGGATCGCCCGCCACTCGTCCTGCGCACCGAGTACCGGCAGGCGCAGCGAGACGAGATTCTTGACGATCTCGGCCCAGCCAATGCCGCGATGGATCTTCACGAAGTAAGCGCGCCCCGCCACTTCGGTACGCAGCGTCCGGCGCCCCTCCAGCTCACGGAACACCTCGCCAGCGAGCGCTTCGACAGCGGCGAAGGGATCCTTCCCCGACCACAACGAGCGAAACGGCTCGTCGAGAAATACAGTGTCCCCGCTCACCGCCGATGCCTCAGAATCACGTCAGCCGCATGTTCGGCGTTGTCGTAGATGTCCGCGTGCTCAGCGTAAGCGAGACCGTTGGTCCGCCAGCGGTCGCGTGCCGGCTCGTCACTGAGCATCTGCACGAGCGACTGGTCGAGACGTGACTGCTCAAAAGGTTCGGGAAGGACGATACCGGCATCTGCCTCGGCGACGTAGTGCGCATACCCGCAGACGGCCGTGGCAAGCACCGGCAAGCCAGCGACCACGGCTTCGAGCAGCACCGTCCCGGTGTTCTCGTTGTAGGCCGGATGCACCAACAGATCCGCGCCGAGCAGAAAACGCAGGATGTCGCTGCGCCCGCGGAGAATCTGGACGCGGTCAGCAAGCCCGAGAGATCTTGCCTGAGCAAGGAACGCCTTGGGATCGTCGTCACCGATGGTAATCAGCCGGCAACGACTGCCGAGAGACTTGGGCAACGCCGACAGCGCCTTCAGGCTGCGGTCGAGCCCCTTGGTCTTGAAGCCCGAACCGATCTGCAGCAGGAGCAGGTCGTCACGCGTCAGCGCAAACTCGCTACGAAAGGTCGCCCGGATCTCGGCGGCATCGGCAGGTGCCCGCCGGTCGCGCGCAATTCCCGGCGGCAGCAAGTGCAGGCGCTCGTCGGGAGTGCCATAGTACTTCTGAAACAACGGTTTTTGCAGTGGCGAGAGCATCAGGATCTCGGTGCCGCTGTCGCGCGTGAAGACCGCGCGCTCGTAGGCCGCGAAATGACGGTAGCGCGCGGACAATCGGTAGAGCGGATGGCGCAGGGTGCGCGCCTTGTCTTCGAAGCAGGGATCGGCGGCAAAGTAAACGTCAAGCTCGGGCATCTTGTTGAAACCGACGACTCGGTCGACAGGGCGCCTGGCCAGGTCATCCCGGATCCAGCCGCTGAACCGCGCATAGCGGCGTTGATTGGTCAGCGCCCTGACCGGCACCAACTGAACATCGAAGCCTGCCGGGACCTCGCCGCGCCATTCCAGCGTGTAGACGCGAATGGCGTGACCACGTGCCTGGCAGGCCAGCGCGATGCGCAGAAAATCGCGCTGCAGGCCACCAAACGGAAAATACTTGTACAGACAGAAGGCTACCTGCATCAGGCCGGTCCCGCGGCAAGGGCCGTTGACGCGCAGCGCTTTCCTGGCACCCTCATGCCCGCCCGACCTCGACCGGCGGCGGCGGTTCGCTGCCGCGGCGTCGCTTGTAGCGGTTGTAGCCCCACAAGTACTGAGTCGGGCACTGGCGAATGAGATGCTCGATCTCGTGGTTGATTTGTTGCGCCCGCTGCTCGATCGTGCCGCTGATCGGTTGCGTCGGCGGCTGCAGGCGAAAATGGTAACCGGCACCGGCGGGCAAACGTTCCGCCCAGACCATGATCACGCTCGCACCACTCTCGACCAGTCGAGCGGCGAGAGTCATGGTGTAGGCCGGCCGGCCGAAGAAGTCCAGCCACCGACCCTCGCCGGCCCTCGGCGCCTGGTCGGGCAACATCCCCACGGCCTCGCCACGCCTGAGCGCCTTGAGCAGGGTGCGCACACCCGACAGGTCGGCGGCCGCCAGATGCAGCTGCTCGCGTGCCCGCCCGGCCTCGATCATCGCCTGCAGCCAGGCACGCTTCGGCGGCCGATAAAGCACCGTAATCGGCGCCTGCGTAGAAAGGTACTGTGCGGTGACCTCGAAACAGCCGAGGTGGGGTGTCAGATAGAGGATCCCCTTACCCCGACGCGAGGCCGCTTCGACGAGTTCCCAGCCGGACACCTTGACGACGCGAGACGCGGTCTCGGCAAGCGGCCGCAGCCAGATGCGCGGCAGTTCGAGCATGCCCTTGCCGGTTTCGCCGATGGCTGCCGTGCGAATCCGCGCAGCCTCGGCCTCGCCGAGGGCGAGCACCATGTTCTCGCGCATATGCCGCCGATAGGTGGGCGAGAAGAGCCATGTCAGCCAGCCGAGCAGCACGCCGAGCGCGTGCAGCCAGGACAACGGCAGGAAGCTGAGAAGACGAGACAGAGTGATCACAAGGCTGGTACGCGTTAGGGTGACGGCAGGAAGGTTTGACCAGCCGCCACGAGAAAAACTATAATTATCCCTCCGCCGAGTTAATCAGGACAACTTGCAGGGCGGGGTAGCCGCAAATGCGGCGGAAAAATACTGCTAAAGCGTCGTCTGCTCGAACCCCGGAGCCGGCAACGCCGCCTTATCGGGGTTTTTTTTGGAGCAGACCCAGCGTGAGCAAAGAGTACCTTTTCACTTCGGAATCCGTTTCCGAAGGCCATCCGGACAAAGTCGCCGACCAGATTTCCGACGCCATTCTCGACGCGATCCTCGCCGACGACCCCCCGGCCCGGGTGGCCTGCGAGACTCTCGTGTCCACCGGTCTGGTCGTCATCTCGGGCGAGATAACGACCAAAGCGCACATCAACTATCGCGAAATCGCCCAGGACGCCGTTCGCCGCATCGGCTACAACAACTCCGAAATCGGCTTTGACTACAAAAGCTGCGCCATTCTGACAGCAATCAACCGCCAGTCACCGGATATTGCGCAGGGCGTCAACGAGGGCCAGGGCCTCGACCTCGACCAGGGTGCCGGCGACCAGGGGCTGATGTTCGGCTACGCCTGCAACGAGACGGCATCGTTGATGCCCCTGCCGATCCATTACGCGCACCGCGTCATGCAGCGACAGGCCGAGGTCCGCCGTGACGGCCGACTGCCGTGGCTGCGCCCGGACGCCAAGAGCCAGCTGACCGTCAGATACGTGGACAACAAGCCGGTTTCGATCGACACCATCGTCGTTTCCACGCAGCACGATCCGGACGTATCACACGCACAGATCGCCGAAGCGGTGATCGAGGAGATCATCAAGCCGGTTCTGCCGAAGGAACTGATGACCACCAGTACGCGCTATCTGGTGAATCCCACCGGACGCTTCGTCGTCGGTGGCCCACACGGCGACTGTGGTCTGACCGGCCGCAAGATCATCGTCGACACCTACGGCGGCGCCGCCCGGCACGGTGGTGGCGCCTTCTCGGGCAAGGACCCGTCGAAGGTCGACCGCTCGGCCGCCTACGCGGCGCGCCACGTCGCCAAGAATATCGTCGCCGCCGGCCTCGCCGACCGCTGCGAGGTCCAGGTCGCCTACGCCATCGGCGTCGCCCGGCCGGTATCGTTGATGGTCAACACCTTTGGCACCGGCAAGGTCAGCGACGAGGTCATCGTCCAGCTGATCGACAAGCACTTTGACCTGCGTCCCAAAGGCATCATCCAGTCGCTCAATCTGTTGCGCCCGATCTACCGCAAGACGGCCGCCTACGGTCACTTCGGCCGCGACGAACCGGAATTCACCTGGGAGGCGATCGACAAGGCAGCGGCATTGCGCGCAGACGCGGGGCTGTAGCTGCCCCCAACATTCAGACGGGGGCCGCCAGGCCCCCTTTTCGTTTGCCCGCCGGTGTCGCGGGTGTAGACTGCATCTATCGCCACCCTGGTGCGTCAGCCACGATACTGCCATGCTCAAGCGAATCAGCGTTCAACAACTCACCGTCGGCATGTACCTCAAGGAGTTCTGTGGTTCCTGGATGGAGCACCCGTTCTGGCGCTCATCCTTCGTCATCACCGACCCCAAGGACATCGAAGCCGTTCGCGCAAGCAGCATCCGGGACGTCTGGATCGACTGCAGCAAGGGACTCGACGTGCCAGCGGGCGAGACGGTGGTATCGGTCGCCGAATCGGACGCCCAGGTCGAGGCCGAGCTCGCCGTCGCCGCCAGTCGGGTTCGGCAAATCGAGCGTGTCCCCAGTTCAGTCGAACTCGCCCGTGCAGCAAAGATCGTCGCCAAATCCCGGCAGGCGGTCACCTCGATGTTCGAGGAAGCGCGCATGGGCAACGCGGTCGATACTGCCGGGGCGCAACGCCTGGTGGAAGAGATCTCCGACTCGGTCAGCCGCAACCCCGGCGCCCTGATCAGCCTCGCCCGCCTGAAGACTGCCGACGACTACACCTACATGCATTCGGTCGCCGTATGCGCGCTGATGGTCGCGCTTGCCAGGCAGCTTGGCCTCGACGAAGCTGAGACACGTTCCGCCGGAATTGCCGGCCTGTTGCACGACCTCGGCAAGGCAGCCATGCCGATCGAAGTGCTCAACAAGCCCGGCAAGCTGACCGACGCCGAGTTCACGATCATCAAGTCGCATCCGGAAGAAGGACATCGGATGCTGCTTGCCGGGAGCGGCGCGGACGCCGTCGCCCTAGATGTGGTCCTGCACCACCACGAGAAGACCGATGGTTCCGGCTACCCGAAGCGGCTCAAGGATCAGGAGATCAGCATCTTCGCCAAGATGGGCGCCGTCTGTGACGTTTACGACGCGATCACCTCGAACCGCCCGTACAAGGCGGGCTGGGATCCGGCCGAGTCCCTGCGCAAGATGGCCGAGTGGAGCACGGGGCATTTCGACCCGGCAGTGTTCCAGGCCTTCGTCAAGAGCGTCGGCATCTATCCGATCGGCTCGCTGGTGCTGCTCAGCTGTGGTCGACTGGGGGTGGTCATCGAGCAGGGCGAGAAGTCGCTTCTGCAGCCACGGGTCAAGATCTTCTTCTCGACGCGAGGCAACGCGCGCGTGCGGCCGGAAATCGTCGACCTTGCGCGCGGTCAATTCAAGATCGTCAGCCGCGAGGACCCGGCCAAGTGGAACTTTCCCGATCTCAACGAGATCTGGTCGGGTCTGCCAAGTCGGCCGTCCTGAGGCGCGCCGCAGCCGGAGCGCTGGCTCTTGGTAGCGGCGCCTACGCCTCACCGATCACCAGACGGAGAGGGGCATCGCTCTCCAGGCGGTATTCGGGGATGACCAGATTGGCGAGCGCCGGACCCGCGCGGAAGACCCGCCCCGCCAGGTCGAACCTCGACGTGTGGCACGGGCAGAGAAACTCGCCGTGGGCGCCACGGCCCTGGCTGAGTTGCGGCAGACAGCCCTGATGCGTGCATTGTCCGATGGCGACAAAGACCTCCGGACGCAGTGAGCGATGTCGGTTGCGGCAACCCACCGGCTGGATCGACTGTGCCGAATCGGGGTCGATCAAATCGCCTTCGCGGTCTGCCAGCGCGGCAAGTTCCGCGGCACTTCGCCGCAGGATCCAGACGGTGCGACCATTCCAGTCGACCGTGCGCAGCCGGCCCGCCGGCAGATCGCCAAGATCGACTGGCGTCGCATTGCCGGCTGGCGGCCGCGACCGATCCGCCAGATACTTCGTCACGCCAACCCCTGTCCCGAGCGCGCAGAACGCGGCCAGGAGATGCAGACGCCGGCGTCCCGGCGCGACGCCACCTTCCTGACTCATTCGTGGCGGCTCGACCGGCGGCTTCGGAAAGTGGCGGCCTGGGCGCGTGCGGCAATGCCGGCAGAGGCTAGCCCCCAGTCTTCAAGTGCCCGCGCGCACGCGATCATCGCAGGAGTTCCCGGGCATCGTCACGCCAGCGAGCCAGCGCGGCGTAATACCCTTCCCAGACACAGCCATTGCAGCCGCGGCCGCAACAAACGGTCGGTACAGGCGGCGGCGGGCGATGGCAGAGCCTGCGTTGACTGAGCAGGGCTTCGGTTTCACGCACAAGGGTCTGTGCATCGGCAAGGCTGTTCATCGATAGACGGGCGGATCGAAGTGCGGGGAGGCCGGGTTTCCCCGATAATGCGAGAAAACGTCCCGTGAGTCCACATGCCTGCCCGATCGCCGCTCGTCGTCTTTGTTTCCGCCATGCGCTGCCGGCGCTGGAATGCCCCCAGCCTCTACCTCGCCGTGGTGCTGATTACTGGTGCCGGGTTCACGTCGGCCGCCGACGCTTCGTCGTGGTTCGACCGGCAGGGGCCGACGCCTGCCGCGCATCAGGCTTTCGAGTTGCTGGCGTCGGCGGCGGCCGACGGACTGGAGCCCAGCGACTACGGCGTGGAGGCCCTGCGGGCCAGCCTTGCCGGTCCCGGCGACGGTCCGGAAATGACGGCAGAGGGCGCAGCCAGCTTGCATGCCATGCTGCATACGGCATTGCGACGCTATGTCTCTGACCTGCGCTACGGACGCGTCGACCCGCAGCAGTTGGGCGCCAGATACAGCCCCATTGGCAGCGCGCCTGCGCCGGATGCCCTGCTGCACTCGGCCATGGCCGACGACCAGATGCCGGACCTGGCGCGCCGTGCCGCACCGCGCTCAGCCGATTATGAGCGTTTGCGTCAGGCGCTTGCCGCTTACCGTGCAGTGGCTGGCCACCCGGCCTGGCAGCAGGAACTGCCGCCGCTGCCGTCCGGCAAGCTGGCTCCGGGCCAGGCCTACAGCGGGGTTTCGCGACTGACCGCGCGACTGATCGTGCTTGCCGACCTCCCAGTCGGAACGCTGCCTCCGCCACGCTACGAGGGAAGCCTCGTCGACGGCATCAAGTCGTTTCAGGAGCGCCACGGCCTGACGCCGGATGGGGTGATCGGCAAGGAAACCTTCGAGCAACTCAAAGTGTCCCCGGGAGCGCGCGTCGGCCAACTGGAACTGGCGCTCGAACGGCTGCGCTGGACGCCGCTGCAGCGTCAGGGCCGCATCATCGTGGTCAACGTTCCCGAGTTCATGCTGCACACCTATCAGATGAACGACAAGGGAAGCGACCCGGGACCAGTGATGCGGGTGATCGTCGGCAACGCGCGCAAGACCCGCACCCCGCTCTTCGATGCCGAAATGCGCTTCGTCGAATTCAGTCCGTACTGGAACGTTCCCCCTTCGATCAGCCGCGGCGAAACCCTGCCCAGGCTACGCAGCGATCCCGGCTATTTCGAGCGGCAGGGCTTTGAACTGGTCACCAGTGACGGCCGGGTTCTCGGCAGCTTGCCCGAGGGTGGTCTCGATGCTCTCGCACAGGGCCGGATGCGGATCCGCCAGAAACCGGGTGCCAGAAACGCCCTTGGCGACATCAAGTTCGTCTTTCCCAATACCGACAACATCTACCTCCATCACACCCCGACCGCGCAGTTGTTCAAGCGCGACCGGCGCGACTTCAGTCATGGCTGTATCCGTGTCGAGGCACCGGCAGATCTGGCGGAATTCGTTCTCGCGGGAGAACCGGAGTGGACGCGGCAACGCATCATCCAGGCAATGAAACGCGGCAAGTCGGCAACCCTCCGCCTGAAAGAGGAGATTCCGGTGGTCATCGCTTACCGCACCGCCACCGTCAGGGACGGTCGTGTCCATTTCTTCCCGGACATCTATGGGCTTGACCGGGCTCTCCGCGACGCCCTCCAGCAGCGCTCGGCGACGCTCCGCGGGAAACCTTTCAATACACTTTCAAATGATCTAAAATCAGTTCATTAGAAGCCGTACCAGACAGTCATGTTGAAGTCCAACAAGCACCCTCGGCGGATCTTCCTCGGTCACGCGACCCGGCTGGTCATTGCCGGGGCGATCACACCCTTGACCAGACCAGCGCTGGCCGCCCTGCCGCAGGCACGCCGCCTCGAATTCGATCACACACATACCGGCGAACGCCTTTCCGTCGTGTTCGCCGTCGGCGACCGGTACGTGGACGACGGGTTGAGAAAGCTCAACCATTTCCTGCGCGACCATTATTCCGGGGAAGTCGGCTCGATCGACCCACAACTTTTCGATCTCCTTTTCGAGACCCGGCGCGAACTTGGTTGCACGCAGCCTTTCGAGGTCATCTCCGGCTATCGCTGCGCCGCCACCAACACCCGCCTGCGCAACTCCGGCGGCGGCGGGGTTGCCCGGCAGAGCCTGCACATGGAAGGACGGGCGATCGACATCCGCATCGATGGCGTGCCGCTGGCCGATGTCCGCGATGCGGCAATGTCGCTACAGGCCGGAGGAGTCGGTTTCTACCCGCGCAGCAAGTTCGTCCATCTCGACACCGGCAAGGTGCGTTACTGGTAGTCGGCGGTCACCGTTTACCGGTAGCGGGGTACGAAGGATCGAGCGGGATTGCCGGTGTAGAAGCGAACCGGCAGCGAAACCCTGGTGAAGCCTTCGCCGCTGCCCAGCCGTTTCTGGACGACAGAGTGTAGGCGCCGCCGCTGTGCTCGAACGTCACCAGGAAAGGGTAGGCCGATGCGGCCGCGACGCACGCGGACAGCGAGCCCTGGACACTGAGGCCGCACAGCAGGCGGCAGGCCGCCGACGTCATGAGGCCCTGCCGGGAAGCTGCACCGGCGCGCTCAGGAACAGGGGCAACGCGGCATCAGCCCGTACCTGATCCCCCAGCATCGCCTCGACGGTCGGCGAGCGTACGGCGCAGGCTGGCCCGCAATCTTCTCAGTAGCCCCAATAGCCGACTGCCGGCGCGGCGTACACCGGTTGCGCCGGCACGGTATAGACCGGACGCGCGGGCACCACGTAAACGGGCCGCGGTGGCTCCACGTAGACCGGCTGTGGTGGCGCCACATAGACCGGGCGCGGCGCGTAGTATGCCGAAGCCGCGACGCCGGCGGCTATGCCGGTAAGCGCCACGATGGCCGCCGGAGCAACCCAGCGCTCAGCGCGGTAGTCGTTCCGGTAGCGCCCCTCATGATGATGCCTATGCCGCGGTGGTTCGTAATACCCGTCGCGGTAACCACCGTCATACCGGTGGTCGGCGAAAGCGGGGGCGGAAGCGCCCAGCGCGAGGCAGAGCGCGAGGCAGAGAGAGGTGATTGGCGTTTTCATGAGCCAAGTAACGCCGCAGGCCGTCGTCGGATGACAGCGGCGCCCAACGCCAATCAGGTCATTGCGAATGTCTGGCGGCGCACCGTCGGCAAGGCATCTGACACACTAGCTCTTCTCCCGGTTGGTAGTGCGCGAAGCGTGTAGGTTTTCGATGAAGCTGGTGGCCAGAGCGATTTCCCTCAGGAAACAGGCCAGTCCGGCAATCAGGCTGGCCATTGCCGCCACGAAGAGGACGGCAATGGTACTCGAGAGATCTATCCGCAGTTCGGCGCCAACGAACAGGGCGACGACGACCAGGCAGACGAGCAGGTCGCAGACCGTGCACAGGATGATCGCCCAGTGAATGAGTTTCGCCCGCCGCGACAGGGAGATCTTGGTTGCCAGATCGCCGGCACTTTCCACCTCGGTCGATCCCGCAGGCAAGGCCTTGTCGAGAACGTGGAATCGGTCGATCACGCGTCCCAGGCGATTGGTCAGAACGGCCAGGAGCGCACCGACGCCGGCCAGCAGGAAGACCGGCGCGACCGCAAGTTGTATCACCTGTGCTACCGAAGACACCTGATGGTGAGCCTCGACCATGAACTCGCTCCGTGGATGCTGCGTTCACGAGTCTACAGGAAATACGGGCGCCGTCTTGCCGATTGGCGCCGGTTCACGACAGCCGAAGGTAGTGGTGGCCGCCCCCTGGGGCCATCAGCGCAGGTCGGAACGTCCGCCAGGCGCTACTGCTCCCGCACTCACTGGCGATGGTCGCAACTGCCTGCTGCCGGCAGGTTGACCAGCACGATGCCGGTCGCCACGCAGATGGCGGCGACGATGAAGCTTGTCGTCAGCCGCTCGCCGAGGAACAACACGCCGAAGGCGACGCCGAAAAGCGGCGTCAGGAACGAGAACACCATCAGTCGGCCGGTGAGGTGACGGGTGAGCAGCCAGAACCAGGTGAGGTAACTGGCAAAGGCGACGATGACGCCCTGATAGGCCAGCGCCAGCACCACCGGCAAGGTGAGTGCGCCGATCGTTGCCTCGCCGACCAAGGGGGCGATCGGCAGCAGGAGAGCGGTCGACGTGGCGAGCTGATAGAAGAGGACACGGGTGGCGCTGATGCTCGCCAGCTTGCTCGCCCGGATCAGAACCGTCGTCGCCGCCCAACCGACTGCGGCCAGCACTCCCAGCACATCGCCGATCCAGGCGTTCGGACGAGCACCGCCCTTGCCGGCAAATGCCAGGACGATGCCGGCGAAGGCGAGCGAGATGCCGCCGAGATGTCGCCAGCGCAGTTGTTCGCCCGGCACGCACCAGTGCAGCCCGAGCACGGTCAGGCACGGAGCGGTATAGAGAAAGACGATCATGCGCGAAGCCGTCGTGTAGGCGAGCCCAAGGTAGATGAAGAGGAACTCGATCGCGAACAGCAGCCCCGCGAGGAGACCCATGCGCAAGGTGCCGTCGCGCTGCCAGAATGCCAGGCCACGCCAGCGCGCCCAGAGCGTCAGGAGCAGCAGGGCGATAGCCGAGCGCAACCCCGACTGGAGCACCGGGCTGATGCCTTCGCTGGCGATCTTGATGCTGACCTGCTGGTAGCCCCAGGTCGCGCAGAGCAGGATCATCAAGGCAAAGGCGGAGAGACCGGGAGGCGTTCGCTGTTCCATCGGCTTGCGTCAGGTGTGCCGCGATTCAGCGGGATGCGTTCGGCGTCCGACGCGGGAGCGCGCTGCGGTCACGGCGCAGCAGGGTCGGGGTGACCGGAAGGCGTCATGGCGAAACATCGCCTCGACCGCTGGCTGGCGCGCGGCTCGCCTCCTCCGCAGGAAGCAGGCGCACGGCGGATTTCTGCAACTGCAGCAGGATACTGGCGCCGGGGATGATCCCTCGCCGCTGCGCCACCGAAGCGCCAATGGCGAAGGACAGCGTCGCGTCGCGGCGACCGGCGACGCGCGCGCTCACCGTCGCGTGGCCGCGCCAGGCGAGTCTTTCGCTGACGCATGCAGCGACCGTATTCTCACGATCGCTCTGGTGCTCGCGGACGAGGACGACAGCCGCCTCGGGGACCATCCAGGAGACCGTGTCACCGACCGCAAAACCCGCGTGATACGGCGCCAGCAGCGGCTGGCCCAGCCAGTCGATGACGGTCGTCGCGGTCTCCGGCGATTGCTCGAGCACCTTGCCGGCAAACAGGTTCGGCTGGTCGGTCAGGCGTGCCACCAGTGCGCTTGCCGGTCGCGCCAGCATCTCGTCCGGTGCCGCCGTCTGGAGCGTGCGGCCGTGGTGCAGGACAGTCATCCGGTCGGCCAGCAGACTCGCCTCTTCGAGGTCGTGGGTCACGAGAACGATCGGGATCGGCAACGAGCGCCGCAAGTGGATGAGCTGGCGCAGCAACTTGCGGCGGGTGACCTGATCGACGGCCGAAAACGGCTCGTCCAGCAGCAGCACCTGCGGATCGCGCGCCAAGGCGCGGGCGATCGCCACGCGCTGCTGCTGGCCGCCCGACAATTCGGCCGGGCGGCGTGCCTCGAGACCTTCGAGATTGGCGCGCGCCAGCCACTCGCGTGCCTTTGCCGATCGCTCGCCCGGCGCCAGATGCTGCAGCGCCAGCGTCACGTTGGCGAGTGCCGTCAGATGCGGAAACAGCGCGTAGTGTTGAAAGACGAAGCCGACGCGGCGCCCTTGCGGCGTCACATCGATGCCGCGCGCGGCGTCGAACCAGGTGGCGTCGCCGCAGCGCACGTAGCCACCCGCGGGTCGGTGCAGCCCGGCGAGGCAACGCAGGATGGTCGACTTGCCACTGCCCGACGGCCCCACCAGCGCCAGCAGTTCGCCCCGCTCGCAGGCGATGTCGGCGGCCAGCGGGATCGGAGCCGACTGCTCGAGGCGGGCGAGCAGGCTCATCGGCGGCCCAGCGAACGTCCCAGCCGGCTGACCAGAGCAACGGCGATGAACGAGAGTGCCAGGAGCAGCGCCGACATGGCGGCGGCGGCCGAATCGTTGAATGCCTGCGCCTGGTCGTAGATGGCGATGGCGATGGTCCTCGTCTCGCCCGGCAGACTGCCGCCGACCATCAGCACGACGCCGAACTCGCCGAGCGTGTGGGCGAAGGTAAGCGCCAATGCGGCCGCGATCCCCGGCCAGGCGAGCGGCAGTTCGACGCGCAGAAAGGTCTGCCAGCGCGATAGCCCGGAAACCCACGCCGCTTCGCGCACTTCGCGCGGAATCGCAGCGAAGGCCCGCTGCATCGGTTGCACGGCGAAGGGCAGATTGAAGATCAGAGACGCAGCGAGCAGACCGTCGAAGGTAAACACCAGCGCCCGTCCGGTCAGCGCATGATAGATCTGGCCCAGCGACGAAGCATTGCCGAAACCGAGCAGCAGGTAATAGCCGAGAACCGTCGGCGGCAGGACCAGTGGCAGCAGGATCGCCGCCTCCAGCGCCCCCTGGCCGCGAAATCGCGACCACGCCAGCAGACGTGCCAGACAGATGCCCAGCGGCAGCAGCAACAGCACGGTGGCGGCAGCGAGTTGCAGCGACAGCGAAAGGGCTTGCCAGTCCATCAGCGACCGATCACCTGGCCGGCAGCGAGAAGCCGTAGCGTTCGAAGACGGCGCGCGCCGCCGGTTGTTGCAGGTAGTCGTAGAAGCGCTCGGCGCCTTCGCTGGCGTGGCGCGTCAAGGCCATCCGCTGGCGCAGCGGCGGGTGCCAACTCTCGGGAATCAGCGCCGCCAGGCCGCGCTTGGCCAGTTCCGGCGAGCGGACCAGCGACCAGGCGACGATGCCACCTTGCGCCGAGCCGCTGAGCGCGAAACGGGCCGCCTGCGCCACGTTGTCGCCGAGGACCAGCCGCCCCTGCAGCGGCTGCCACAGGCCGGCGCGCTCGAGCGCAGCGCGCGCGGCACGTCCGTAGGGAGCGTGCTCGGGGTTGGCGATCGCCAGGCGTTGCAGACGGCCGTCGGCAAGCGCGGCGGCCAGGCCTTGCAGTTCGCCATCGACAGGCAACGGCGAGCCGTGCGGTGCCAGCAGCGCGATACGACCGATAGCGTACAGCCGACCCCGGTCGCGCAGAAAACCCTGCGCCGCCAGCCGGAAGATGTCCTCCTCGTCGGCCGCCAGGAACAGGTCGACAGGCGCTCCCTGGGGAATCTGACGCGCGAGGTTGCCGGAAGAACCGAACGAGATGCGAATCCTGTTGCCGGTGTCTCTTTCGTAGGTGGCGGCGATTTCGCCGAGGGCGAAGGTCAGGTCGGCCGCGGCGGCGACCGTCGTCGTGTCGGCGCCGCGCGCACTCGCGACGCAGGCGAGCAGCAAGAGCGACAGCCACCAGCGGCGCATCGCCTCAGGCGACCCGGTTCTGCGGTTCGCCGCGCGCGAAGGCTTCGAGGTTGGCGGTCAGTTGATCGGCGAGAGACTGCATCGCCGGCCGACTCGCCCAGGCAACATGCGGGGTCAGCAGAAAGTTGGGCAGCGCCAGCAGGTCCGGTGCCAACAGGACGTTGCCGGCGCCTGGCGGTTCGACGCTCAGCACGTCGAAGCCGGCACCGGCGATCCAGCCCTCCTGCAGCGCCCTCGCCAGAGCGGTCTCGTCGACGAGACCGCCACGCGCGCTGTTGATCAGCAAGGCCGAACGTTTCATCGCGCGCAGTTCAGGCTCGCCGATCAGATGCGTCGTTTCCGCGTTCAGCGGGCAATGCAGCGAGATCGCGTCGGCCACGCGCAAGGCCTCGGCGAACGGCGTATAGCCGGCACGTACCGCGGACGCGCCCTTGCGCTCGCAGCGCAGGACGCGCATGCCGAAGGCCTCGGCCAGGCGAGCAACGCCCCTACCGAGGCTGCCGCTACCGACCAGCGCCAGCGTTGCGCCGTGCAGATCGCGGATCGGGAAATCGAAGAAGCAGAACTGCTCGGACGCTTGCCACTTGCCGGCGGCCACCGCCTGTCGGTAGGCGAGCACATTGCGCGAAAGCGCCAGCAGCAGCGCGAAGACATGCTCGGGAACCGTATGTTCGGCGTAGCCGCGGATGTTCGAGACGACGATGCGCCGGGCTCGGCAGGCTTCGAGGTCGACGTTGTTGGTACCGGTCGCCGCCACGGCGACCATCTGCAACGCCGGCAGCGCGGCGATCAATTCGCCGCCGAGCGTGAGCTTGTTGACGATCGCGATCGTCGCCCCAGCAAGCCGCTCCGCGACCTGGACCTGCAAGCTCTGCGCGTGTTCGACCCAGTGATGGGGAAAATCCGGCCGGCGGACATCGGCGATAATCGACTCACGCTCGAGGTAGACGATGCGGTGCATGACTCAACCCCTGAAAGGCTTGCCGTGGCCGGCTGCGATAGCACGGACGGCGGCGCCGAGCGCCGGGTCGCCGGTAAACAGCAGGACGCTCACCGCGGTCGCCGCACAGAGACCCTCGATGGCCGCCAGATCGCCGTGCAGGACGTTGACGACGCCGGCCGGGAAGCCGCTGCGTGCGGTCAGTTCGGCGAGCGCGAAGGCAGCCGACGGCGCCTTCGGGCTGGGCTTGAGGACCACCGCTGCGCCGGCCAGCAGCGCCGGGCAGGCAGCTTGCAGCAGACCGAGCAAGGGCGCGGCATCGTCGCTGACGACTGCGACGATGCCACCGGCTGCCCCACCGTCAGCACTTGTCGTGCGCAGCAGGGCCACGGCATCGCTCACCTCGGCCGCCGCGGCCTCGCCAGGCTTGCCGGTTTCCTCGGCGATCAAATGGGCAAAGTGCGACGCGTATCCGGCCAGGGCATCGCCGACCAGCGTCAGCAACTGCGCGCGCTCGACCGTCGTTCGTGCCGCCCAGGATGGCAAGGCGCTGCCTGCCGAGGCGACCGCCGCCTGCGCTTCGGCGGCACCGCACAACGGCGTTCGCCGCCTCACCCGGCCACTACGGGGATCGCGCACATCGAAAAAGGCCGGCGCCATCGTCAAATAGGCGTGGCCGTTGATCCACAGCGGAATGGCCAGCATTTCGTCACTCTCGGTCATGGCACTCCTCGGCAAGGGCTCTCGTTGATCGGCCGCGTGCCAGGCAGGTGACGAACAGCGATACGCGCATGATGGTAAGATATTGCGGCGCACAAGGTGCAGCGGGCGATCGGCGGAGCGCCCAATAGTATTCCGCCAGCGAGCAAAACGGAAGGTTGGACGGAAAGGCCATGGCCGAACAACAGGCAGAAAAGGCGTCGATTCAGGTCATCGAACGGATGATGTCGCTGCTCGACGTGCTGGCCGACCTGCCGGAACCGGCAAGTCTCAAGGTCCTCGCGAAGACCAGCGGACTCCACCCATCGACCGCCCATCGCATTCTGGCAGCGATGACCAGCACCGCACTGGTTGAGCGCCACGAAGCGGGAACCTACTCCCTCGGCATCCGTTTGCTCGAACTGGGCAACATCGTCAAGTCGCGGATCGGCATTCGCCAGCTCGCCCTGCCGTACATGCAGCAGTTGCACGAGGTCGTTGGCGAGGCCGTCAACCTCGGCATTCGTCACGAGGACGAGATCATTTACGTCGAGCGCACGTCCAGCGGCCGCTCGCTGGTGCGCGTGGTCTACTTGGTCGGCGGCCGCGCGCCGCTGCACCTCACGTCGGTTGGCAAGCTTTTTCTGGCGGCCGACGGGGTGGCCGACGTGCGCGCCTACGCGCGGCGGACCGGTCTGCCGGGCGAGACACCGCACTCGCTGACCCGTATCGATGCGCTCGAAAAGGAACTCGACAAGATCCGTCGCCACGAAGTCGCCTACGACAACGAGGAGGCCGAGGTCGGCCTGCGCTGCGTCGCCGCGCCGATTCGCAACGACGAAGGTCAACTGGTCGCCGGACTGTCCATATCAGCGCCCACCGACCGTCATAACCCCGACTGGGTGACGCCGATCAAGGCAACCGCCAACCAGATCTCACAGGCCCTTGGCTATCGCCGACCACTGCGCAAATAGGCCACGCTGGTCGCTTTGGCGCAGGCGACCGTGACCTGTCGACAACGCTGGCGCACGGACTCGCCCGCCCGGGTCAACGAAAAGCGGTGCGCGCGCGTTGACTGGAGTTGCCGGACACCATGCGCAGGGTTTCCTGCCGGTTTGCCGTTCCTATCTACTCTGGAGGAAATCCATGCACAAGCTCATTGCCCTGTTGGTCGGTCTGCTGATGATCGCGGTAAACGCCTTTGCCGCGGTCAATGTCAACACCGCCAACGAGAAGGAGTTGCAGATGCTGACCGGGATTGGCCCGGCGAAGGCCAAGGCGATCATCGACTACCGGACCAAGAACGGCGAGTTCAAGACTGTCGATGATCTGATCAAGGTCCCCGGAATTGGTCCGGCTGTTCTCGGCAAGATGAAGAGCGACGTGACACTGACGGGTCCGACGGCAGCCAAGCCCGCGGCCGGTGATGCGGCCAGACCGGCAGCCACCAGCGCGGCAGCACCAGCTGCTGCGGCCGCCAAGCCCACCGCTGCCGGTGGAAGCACCGTAGCAACACCGGTGCCTGCTCCCGCTGCCAAAACCGAGCCGGCCAAGCCCGCGGCACCGGCCACCCCAACGGCGGCGAGCGCGCCAGCTGCCCCGCCCGCGGCCAAACCCATGGCGCCGGCCACTCCGGCGGCGGCAAGCGCGCCGGCTGCCCCGGCCGCGGCCAAGCCCGTGACACCAGCCACCCCGGCGGCGGCGAACGCGCCGGCTGCGCCAGCCGCGGCCAAACCCGTGACGCCGGCGACCCCGGCGGCGGCGAGCGCACCGGCTGCCCCGGCCGCGACCAAGCCCGCCGTCAAGCCGGAGCCCGCGAAGGTCGAAGCCCCGAAAGGCAAGGCCGACGACAAGAACGCGACGGCGAAAGCGAAGAAGGATGCCGAGGCAACGTCCCAGAAGGCCGATGCCGGCGCGGCGAAGAAGTAAGCCCGGCTCTCCCGCACTCACCTGGACCACCGACAAACCCCGCCCCGGCGGGGTTTGTCGCTGAAACCGGCCCATGATCGCCTGTTCGACGAGCAGCGGGCGCCCCCCACGACCACGATGCTTGCTACACTTCCGCCCTGCGTCAAGAAGCCGACCCCATGCTCCACCCCTCCCGACTGCTGCCCCTCCTGTTCGTCTTCCTGTGGAGCACAGGTTTCATCGGCGCCAAGCTCGGCCTGCCGTATGCGGAACCGCTGACATTCCTGCTCGCCCGCTACCTCCTGGTTCTCGCACTGATGACGATTCTGGTGCTGGCCACGCGCGCTCCCTGGCCGGCCGACCCGCGCCAGATCATGCACATCGGCGTCTCGGGCCTGCTGGTGCACGCGCTCTATCTGGGCGGGGTGTTCATGGCCATCAAGCATGGCCTGCCGGCGGGCGTGACCGCCCTGGTGGTCGGCACGCAGCCGCTGTTGACGGCCTGCGGTGCGGGCTTCCTGCTCGGCGAACGCGTGTCGCCACGGCAATGGCTGGGACTGGTCCTCGGCTTTGTCGGCGTGGCACTGGTCGTCGCCAACAAGCTCGGCCACGTGCCGCTGGCCGCGATGCTGCTGCCGGCGCTCGTTGCGCTGCTTGGAATCACCCTGGGCACGCTCTACCAGAAGCGTTTCTGCGCGCACTTCGACCTGCGTACCGGCTCATTGATCCAGTTCCTGCCGACCGCCCTGTTGACGGCGTTGGCAGCGTGGGCAAGCGAGAGCATGCACATCGAGTGGACGCCGCAGTTCGCGTTTGCCTTGCTATGGCTGGTCTTGGTGCTTTCGTTCGGGGCGATCAGCCTGCTCAATGTCCTGATTCGCAGCGGCAGCGCCGTGAACGTCGCCAGCCTCTTCTACCTGACGCCACCCAGCACGGCCATCATCGCCTGGCTGGTCTTCGACGAAACCCTGTCCGGACTGGCGCTCGCCGGTATGGTGATGGCGGTGAGCGGGGTCTATCTGGCGCGCACGGCGGTCCGATGAACGGCGAAGGAAAGCCCGTGCTACGCATCCTCGGCGTGGACCCGGGCTTGCGCATTACCGGTTTTGGCCTGATCGCCAAGATGGGCAACCGGCTAGGCTATCTCGCCAGCGGCTGCATCAGAACCGACGCGAAGGCTTCGCTGCCTGCCCGCCTGGGAACGATCCACGCGGCTTTGCGCGAGTTGGTGGCCGAGCACCAACCCGACCAGGCGGCCGTCGAAATCGTCTTCGTCAACGTCAACCCGCAATCGACCCTGCTGCTCGGCCAGGCGCGCGGCGCGGCAATCACCGGATTGGTCAGCAGCGGCCTCGAGGTCGCCGAGTACACAGCCTTGCAGATCAAGCAGGCAGTGGTCGGCAATGGCCACGCCGACAAGCTGCAGGTTCAACACATGGTGCGCCGCCTGCTCTCGCTGTCGGCCGACCCAAGCCCGGACGCGGCCGATGCTCTCGCCTGTGCGATCGCCCACGCGCATGGCGGGCAGGGGCTTGGACGACTGCCGGGCACGGGTCTGCACGTCCGCAACGGCCGACTGATTGTCGGAAAATGAAGGAGAACACACCATGATCGGCCGACTCAGCGGCATCCTCCTGGAAAAGAACCCACCGCAGGTAGTTCTGGACGTGCACGGCATCGGCTACGAGCTCGACGTGCCGATGAGCACTTTCTACAACCTGCCGGCCAACGGTGAGCAGGTCAGCTTGCTGACCCACTTCGTCGTACGCGAAGATGGACAGTTTCTCTATGGATTCGCCAGCGAGCCCGAACGCTTCGCCTTTCGCCAGTTGCTGAAGATCTCCGGAGTCGGCGCGCGCCTGGCGCTGTCGGTGCTCTCCGGTCTCTCGGTGAGCGACCTGGCACAGGTGGTCGCCCGGCAGGAGGTCGGACGCCTGACCAAAGTACCCGGCATCGGCACCAAGACCGCCGAACGTCTCCTGCTCGAGCTCAAGGGGAAGCTCGCCGACGCGCTGCCAGCGAGCATCGCGCCTGCCGACGGAGCCCGCAGTGACATTCTCAATGCCCTGCTGGCACTGGGTTACAATGATCGGGAAGCGGCCGCGGCGATGAAACTTCTGCCCGATGAGACGACCACCTCCGACGGCATTCGCCAGGCGCTGAAGCTGCTGTCAAGAGTCTGAATCGACAATGAATCCGGGCCATAAACAACTCATCCAGATTGCCCTCGTCGCGCTGCTGCTGATCGGCTGCATCGCCGTGCTGCTGCCGTTCACCGGCACCCTGCTTTTCGCAATTGTCATTTGCGTGACGACGCTGCCGATCCGCAACCGTCTGCTCAGGCTTTGCCGCGGACGCAGCAACCTCGCCGCGCTGCTGGTGTCGATCTTGCTGCTGCTGCTGCTCGTCGCACCGATGGCCTTGCTGTCGGGGTCGCTCGCCGACGGTGTCGAGATTGCCATTCGTTACCTCAAGCCCCTGATGGAGCATGGTCTGCCCGCCACCCCGCCAGCGTGGCTGATCAGCATGCCGATCGTCGGCACCGATATCGCGAGTTACTGGCACGAACTGATCGAAAGCCGCGAGGAGATGAACAACCTCCTGCGCCAGTTCCTCGATCCGACGCGCAAGCTGGCGCTGGCTGCCGTGGCACTCTTCGCCCAGGGCTTGCTGCAACTCGTGCTGGTCATCTTCTTCGTTTTCTTCATCTTCCGTGACGCGCACATCTATGTGGAAGCATTGCATACGGGCAGTCGCATGCTCGCCGGCGATCTCGGCGAGCGCATGCTGGCGCTGGTCGAGGGAACGGTCACCGGCGTCATGGCAGGAATCGTCGGCACCGCGGCGGCGCAAGCCGTAGTGGGAATGGTCGGCTTCATCATCGCCGGCGTGCCGGGCATCGTCATCCTGACCGTGGCGACTTTCTTCTTCTCGATGGTCCCGGTTGTCGGTGCCACGCTGATCTGGCTGGGTGCAGCCGTCTGGCTCTACAACGAAGGCCAAGCCGGCTGGGCCGTTTTCATGGTGCTCTGGGGAATGTTCGGCATCAGCAGCGTAGACAACTTCCTCAAGCCGGTGCTGATTTCACGCACTGCCAGCCTGCCGCTGCTGCTGATCGTCGTCGGTGTCTTTGGCGGCGTTCTCGTTTTCGGATTCATCGGCCTGTTCCTCGGTCCGACCCTGCTTGCCCTCGGTCAGGTGCTGATCCGTGAATGGCTGGCGCATGCTGGTCCCGACGTCGAGCGGCCGGCGAGTCGGGAGGGCATTGCCCAATGATCGAAACCGACGACATCGATAGCGTACCCGCTGACCGCCTGCTTTCGCCGGTGTCGAAGTCGACTCAGGAAGAAGCCATCGAGCGGGCCCTGCGCCCCCGATGCCTGGCGGACTACGTCGGACAGGCAAAAATCCGCGAACAGTTGTCGATCTTCATTGAAGCGGCCAGGCGACGCAACGACACGCTGGACCATGTCCTCCTGTTCGGTCCACCGGGTCTCGGCAAGACGACGCTGGCGCATATCGTCGCCGCCGAAATGGGAGTCAACCTGCGCTCGACATCGGGCCCGGTACTCGAACGGGCTGGCGACCTGGCGGCGATTCTGACCAACCTCGAACCGCGCGACGTCCTGTTCATCGACGAAATCCACCGTCTCTCGCCGGTCGTCGAGGAGATTCTCTATCCGGCGCTGGAAGATTTCCAGATCGACATCATGATCGGCGAAGGCCCGGCAGCACGCTCCGTCAAGCTCGATCTCCCCCCCTTCACGCTGGTCGGTGCGACGACGCGCGCCGGCATGCTGACCAATCCGCTGCGCGACCGATTCGGGATCGTTTCCCGGCTCGAGTTCTACACGCCCGAAGAACTGACTTTGATCGTCACCCGCTCGTCGCAGCTCCTCAAGGTACCGATCGATCAGGAGGGAGCGCTGGAAATCGCCCGACGCTCGCGCGGCACGCCGCGCATCGCCAACCGCTTGCTGCGCCGCGTGCGCGATTTTGCCGAGGTCAGGGCGAACGGCCAGATCTCGCGCGAAGTCGCCGATCTGGCGCTGCTGATGCTCGATGTCGACCACGGCGGGCTGGACGTGATGGACCGCAAGCTGCTGTCGGCGGTCATCGACAAGTTCGGTGGCGGTCCGGTCGGCGTCGACAATCTGGCTGCCGCCATCGGCGAGGCGCGCGATACGATCGAGGACGTTCTCGAACCGTTCCTGATCCAGCAAGGCTTCCTGCAACGCACCCCGCGTGGCCGGGTCGCGACGGCGGCGGTTTACCGCCACCTCGGCCTCGACAGCCTGCTTGGCGAAGCGCAGGGCGAGCTCTGGCGGTCACCCTGAGCGGGAGCGACGAAAGCTTGTCGTCACAAACACTCACATTCGCCAGCAGCATGCGGCACTAGAATCCTATTCGGCCATGAAACACGAGCAGAAGCCCAACGCCTTCACCATTCCGGTTCGCATCTACTACGAGGACACCGACGCCGGCGGGGTCGTCTACTATGCCAACTATCTGAAATTCTTCGAGCGTTGCCGTACCGAATGGCTACGCGAGATCGGCCATCAGCAGGCGGATTTGCTGCGCGACCCGGGGATCGCGTTCGTCGTCCGCCGGGTCAGCGTCGAGTACCTGAAACCGGCACGCCTGGACGATCAACTGGTCGTCGGCCTCGAAGTGGAGAGAATCAGCCGCGCGCAGATTTTCTTTCGCCAGCACATCCGGCGCGCCGATGAGGCCAACGCAGGCGGCTGGGAAGAACTGGTCAGCGCCGCCATCCACATCGTTTGTGTAAACTCGGCGCTGATGAAAGCGACTTCGATCCCCACTCTCCTGCGGTCCAAACTGGAAGCCCTGCAATGAATGTTTCGCAAGACCTCTCGATTCTGCACCTCATCCTCAATGCCAGTGCCGTCGTGCAGGCCGTCATGCTGCTGCTCGCCGGCGTCTCCTTCATGTCCTGGTACTACATCTTCCGCAAGTGGTTCACCGTGAAAGCAGCGCGCGCGCAGACCGAGCAGTTCGAACGCGACTTCTGGAGTGGTGGGGATCTGAATAGCCTCTACCAGAGCGCGATCAACGATCGCCACAGTACCGGCAACATGGAGCGCATCTTCGAAGCCGGCTTTCGCGAATTCACGAAACTGCGCAGCCAGAAGAACCTCGACCCGAAGGACGTGATCGACGGCTCGCGGCGCGCCATGCGTGCGACCTACCAGCGCGAGATGGACAGCATCGACTCACACCTCGCCTTTCTCGCTTCGGTCGGCTCGGTGAGCCCATACGTCGGCCTGTTCGGGACCGTCTGGGGAATCATGCACTCCTTCCGCGGCCTCTCCAACGTCGGCCAAGCGACGCTCGCCGCCGTCGCTCCCGGCATTGCCGAAGCCCTGGTGGCGACGGCCATCGGCCTGTTTGCGGCGATTCCGGCGGTGGTCGCCTACAACCGTTTCGCGCACGAGATCGATCGGCTCTCGTCGCGCTTCGAGTCCTTCATGGAGGAGTTCTCGAACATCCTGCAACGGCAGATGAGGTAAGGCCATGCGTCCGCGTCGTCTGAAGAACGAAATCAACGTCGTCCCTTACATCGACGTCATGCTGGTGCTGCTGGTCATTTTCATGGTGACGGCACCGATGATGACCACCGCCACCATCGATGTGCCTTCGGTCGGCAAGGCGGCACAGCCGCCCGCCGAAGCGCTGCAGGTGCTGGTGCGTGCCGACCAGACGTTGGCGTTGCTTGCCCCCGGCAAGCCGGAGCGCGCGCTGACGCGCGAGGAGCTGTCGCAGGCGATTCGTGCCGCGCAGCAGAAGAACCCCGAACAAGCAGTGGTCATTGCCGGCGACAAGAAGGTCAGGTATGAAGCCGTCCTCAAGGTGATGGACGACTTGCAGCAGCAACAGGTCAAACGCATCGGCCTCCTCGTTCAGCCGACGGGCAAGTGAGTCCCTGATCTGTGGAAGCTGTCGAGCCCATCATCCGGCCACCGCAGGACGACCCGGCGAAATGGCGATCGCTGGCGCTCTCGGCGACCGTCCATGTGCTGTTGATCGGTGCGCTCTTTCTCGGCGTGCAGTGGAAGAGCAAGCCGCCAAGCTCGGTCGAGGTCGAGGTCTGGCGTGCCGCTCCGGCGCCGATGGTCACCAGCCAACCCGAGCCGCAACCGGAAGCGAAACCCGCGCCCAAGCCGGAGCCAAGACCCGAGCCGAAGCCGGAACCCAAACCTGAACCGAAGCCGACTCCGAAGCCGGAACCTGTTCCGGAGCCAAAGCCCGAACCGAAGCCGGAACCCAAACCCATCGCCAAGGCGCTGCCAAAACCTGAGCCACGCGTGGAGCCCAAACCACCGATCAAGCCGGACATTCCGCTGAAGGAAGACAGAAAACCAAAGGAGCCGCCGAAAAAGGAAGAGCCAAAGCCCAAAGAGCTACCGAAGAAGGAAGAGCCCAAAGCGAAGGAGCTGCCCAAGAAAGAGGAGCCCAAGGCCAAGGAACCACCACGCAAGGAGGAGCCGAAGCCGAAGGAGCCACCGCGGAAGGAAGAGCCCAGGAAACCGGAACCCGAGCGCCGACCAGATGCTCGCGATGAGGCGGCACGCGAGCTAAAGGAAGTGCAAAAGCTGAAGGCCGACCAGAAGGCAGCCGAGGACCAGCGTGCCCGCGCCGAAGCCGAGGCGCGACAGCGCAAGCAACTCCAGGCCGAACAAGCGGCGACAGAAAGGGCACGCGCGCAGTCGCTCGACGACGAAGCGTACAAGCAGAGCATTCGCCTCAAGATTCGCGGCAACGTCTCGCTGCCACCCGGAATTCAGGGTAATCCGAAATCCGAGTTCGAGGTGACTCAGCTGCCAACGGGTGACGTACTTGATGTAAGGCTTCTCCGATCCAGTGGCAACCCCGCGCTCGACGCTGCCGTCGAGCGGGCTATCCGCAAGTCTTCGCCCTTGCCGAAGCCTGCCCAGCCTGAACTGTTCAAGCGTGTTCTGCGGCTATCCTACAAGCCGCAAGACGATTAGCGAAACGCGCCGGCGCTCTGCAAACGGACCATCGACTTGAGCCCACAGCAACTCGACATCTTCCTCGATTCACGAGAGACCACACTCGCCAATGACGTGATCACCACCTTGTGTGCGCACGACTGCGACAGCACCGCGCAGAGCATCTCCCGCCTGCGTGCCGAAGCGCCGGCGCAAAGGGATCTGGCGGCATTCGAAAGTCTTCACGCTTTCCTCACGCTCTTCCTGCAGAGCTTGCGGGAAGCAGGTTCTTCGGGGCTGCCGCCGGAGGTCATCGCCACCCTGCGAGAACTCCTCGAAACCCGGGTCACACTTCTTGCCACGGTACTGGGCCACGCGGCAGGAGGCTTTCTCAGGCGCTTCTGGCTACTGCTGGCACGCGCGGCAGATCATCCGTTCGACCCCGACCGACCCGAACTGCACGCCGCCGCCCTGTTCCTGCGCGCGCAGGCATACGATGAGCTGGACGCCGCCGCGAACAGCATCGTCGGTCACTCGACGCAGCGCGCCGTCCTGCGCTGGCGCGCCATCGGCCGCTATCGCCTGGTCGGCCTGAAGGGCGCGCGACTGCCGATTTTCCTGCTCGCCTGGCACGCTGCCGACGCCTTCCCGGACTTGCTCAAGACCCTCGGTGACTCGCTGCTCGACCAGGATTGGCAAGCATTTGAGGCGGACGTCGAGGAACTCGACGCAAGCTGGTTTCCAGCCTGGTATCTCGTCGCTCACCCAGAGTCGGCCAGCGATGTCGCCGCGCAACTCGCCCAAGACAATGCCGCCGCTCGTGTTGAAATCCCGGCGCGGCAGGCCTGCCTGCTGCTGCCACGCATTCTCGACCTCGAGAAGCACGGTCACAGCCGCGTTCTGGTCGACCTGCGCGCCCGCCTGCGCAACACCGATGCCCGGTTTTTTGCCGCCTACATGCGCTCGCGCAGCGTCCGCCATCGCTGACGCAACCGCCGGCAACGGGTGAAATGCCTGCCGTCTGCCACAAGCGACGCAACAAGATCACGCTTCGTTACAAATTGCGGACATTCAGAGGCGATATAATCGCGCATTCTGTCCTGGACTCCCCCATGTTTCCCATCGTTCCCACAATTCGTCGGATCGTCCTGCTGGCGGTCGCTGCGCTGGCTCTGTTGCAGGGATCCGCGCAGGCCCAACTGACGATCGAGATAACCGGCGCCGGTGCCAACCGCATTCCGGTTGCCATTGCCGAGTTTGGCGGTGAGGCCAGCGCTGCGCGTATCGTCACCTCGGTCGTGCGTGCCGACCTCGAACGCAGCGGCCTTTTCAAGATGATCGACACGAGCGGTGCCGCGATGACCGAGGCATCGACGCCAGCTTATGACGAGTGGAAGAGCCGGGGCGCCGATGCCCTGGCTGCCGGCAGCATCGGCGAGGGTGCCGACGGTCGCAAGGAGGCGCGCTTCCGACTCTACGACGTCAACAAGGCGGGCGTTCTCGGCGGTTCGGCGTTCGTGACCTCGAAGCCGATGTTGCGCGCCACCGGCCATCGTATCGCCGACATCATCTACGAGAAGCTGACCGGCGAGCCCGGCATCTTCTCGACACGTGTGGCCTATGTGGTCAGGGCAAGCGCCTCGCGCTACGAACTGCACATCGCCGACGCCGATGGACAGAACGCGCAGGTTGCACTGATCTCGAAGGAACCGATCATCTCGCCCTCGTGGTCGCCCGACGGCGGCCGTCTGGCCTACGTCTCCTTCGAGAACAAGAAGCCAATTGTCTACGTTCACTCGCTTGCCTCGGGCAAGCGCATTGTCGCCGCCAACTTCAAGGGTTCGAACTCGGCGCCGGCCTGGTCGCCGGACGGCCGCAAACTGGCTGTGGTGCTGAGCAAGGACGGCGGCTCGCAGATCTTCACCGTCAATGCCGACGGCTCGGGTGTGCAGCGACTGACGACAGCCAGCGCGATCAACACCGAGCCGAACTTCTCGCCGGATGGACAGTACGTCTATTTCACATCCGATCGTGGCGGCAGCCCGCAGATCTATCGCGTCGGCGTCGGCGGTGGCGACGCACAGCGGGTGAGCTTCGAAGGCAGTTACAATGTGACTCCGCGGCTGTCGCCGGACGGCAAGTCGATGGCCTTCATCAGCCGGCGTGACGGCAGCTTTCGCCTGAGCGTGATGGATCTTGCCAGCAAGCAGGTGCAGGTGCTGACCGACTCGCACAAGGATGAGTCACCCAGCTTTTCGCCGAATGGTCGCATGATCCTGATTGCCACCGAGCAAGGCGGCCGCGGCGTACTCTCTGCGGTATCGATCGACGGCCGTATCAAACAACGCCTGTCCATTTCGGCAGGTGACGTTCGCGAACCGGCGTGGAGCCCCTTCAACAAGTAACAGCGATTCACTTTGATTCGGAATATTCCGCAGGAGAAACACCATGAAACGACTCCTCATCCCAGCGGCTCTCGCGCTTCTGCTTGCTGCCTGCAGTTCTACACCCGACAGCAGCGACAAGGCAGGCGGCGCTCCCGTCGAGACGCGCGGCGGGTCGGGAGGCGTGACCACGGTCACCACCGGCGGTGTCGAAAGCCGCGGGCTGCCGGCAGTGCTGACCGACCCGACGAGCATTCTCTCGAAGCGCAGCGTCTACTTCGACTTCGACAGCTACGAAGTCAAGAGCGAATACAAGGATCTGGTAACCGCCCATGCCAAGTTCCTCACTGACAATCGTCAGTTCAAGATGCTGATTCAGGGCAATACCGACGAACGCGGCAGTCGCGAATACAATCTAGCGCTGGGCCAGAAGCGCGCCGACGCGGTGCGCAAGATGCTGACCCTGCTCGGTGCCCGCGAGGATCAGCTGGAGTCGGTCAGCCTTGGCGAAGAGAAGCCAAAGAATGAAGGGCACGACGAGAGTGCCTGGGCACAGAACCGGCGCGGCGACATGCTCTACAGCGGCGAGTTCTAGGATGCCAGCGACGGCCATTGCTGGCTGGTTGGGCAGGGAGCGCGTCCAGACGATTGTCCTGCTGCTCCTCGCACTCGGCTCGGCGCCGGTGCAGGCCGGCCTCTTTGACGACGACGAAGCGCGGCGCCAGCTCAAGGACTTGTCGATCAAGACCAATGATCGTCTGGATACGGTATCGAAAGGGCAGATCGAGCTCGCCAACCAGATTCAGACACTACGCGACGAGAATGCTCGCCTGCGTGGACAGGTCGAGACGCTGACCTACGAGCTGGAATCAGCCAGGAAGAGGCAGCAGGACTTCTATGTCGATCTCGACGGGCGTCTGCGCAAGCTCGAGCCCCAGATGGCGACGAGCGCCGAGGCAAAACCCGCGGAGGAAAGCAAGCCACCCGTCGAAGCGCCCAGGAAGGCAGCCGCCAGCGATCCGGCCGCCGAAGCGCGCGAGTACGAAGCAGCGCTAAATCTCTTCAGAGCCAACAAGCTGAAGGAAGCGGCCGCGGCTTTCGACGCCTTTGCCCGCGCCCACCCGGACAGCGCGCTGACGCCAAGCGCGTACTACTGGCTGGGTAACGCGCATTACGCGCTGCGTGACTGCAAGAAGGCGATCGATGCACACCGTGTGGTGGTCGCCAAGTGGCCGGCCAACCCCAAGGCACCGGATGCGCTGCTCAACGTGGCCACCTGCCAGCAGGAACTCGCCGATGCCAAGGGGGCGAAAGGCACGCTGGAGGCCCTGGTGGCCAAGTATCCGGACAGCACGGCGGCGACTACCGCCCGACAACGCCTCAAGAAGTAGGCGGTTGAAGGCCTCAGGCAAGCCGCTGTCGCTGAAGATCAGCGAGATCTTCCTGTCCCTGCAAGGTGAGACTTCTCGCGTCGGGCTGCCGACGGTTTTCGTTCGCCTGACCGGCTGCCCCTTGCGTTGCGTCTGGTGCGACACGGCGTATGCCTTTGCCGGCGGCCGGACGATGACGCTGCCCGACATCCTCGCCGAGGTAGCGCGACACGACGTACGCCACGTTTGCGTCACCGGCGGTGAGCCTCTCGCCCAGCCGGCGTGCCTGGCCTTGCTGAGCGAATTGTGCGACACCGGCTATGCCGTGTCTTTGGAAACCTCGGGCGCGCTCGACATCGGCGGCGTCGATCAACGGGTTGCGCGAATCGTCGACCTGAAAGCCCCCGGCTCCGGCGAGTCAGACCGCAACCTTTGGGCGAACCTGTCGCTGCTGAACAGTGGCGACGAGATCAAGTTCGTCCTCGCGCATCGAGCCGACTACGAATGGGCGCGGCAAGTGATCGTCGAGCGCCGTTTGGCCGACGTCTGTCCGCTGCTCTTCTCCCCGGTCGCGGGGGAACTTGCGGCGTCGACACTGGCGGAATGGATTCTTGCCGATCGCCTGCCCGTGCGCTTTCAGTTGCAGCTGCACAAGGTGCTTTGGGGTAACATGCGAGGCAAGTGAGCCCTGCGAGCCAAACGCCATGACCGACGACCGCCGTCACTATTCCCGTATCGCCTTCGCGTCGCCAGCGCAACTGCTGGTCGATCAACAGCACTTGGCGGTACGTCTGCTCGACATTTCCCTGAAGGGAGCGCTCATCAGCCTGCCGGAGGGTGCTGATCTGCGAACCGGTGCCGCGTGCCTGCTGCATGTTCAACTCGACGAGACCGGCGATGCGATTTCCATGCAGGCCACCGTCGCGCATGGCGATACGCGGCAGGCTGGCCTCGTCTGCAACACCATCGACATCGACAGCGTCACCCATCTGCGCCGCCTGGTCGAACTCAATCTCGGCGACGCGGACCTCTTGCAACGCGAACTCTCGGCACTGGTTTCCGAGTAGTCGTCTCCCTGCACGACAAACAAGCCCTCGGGGTACAGCCGCTGACCGCTCCGCGGCAGCCACCGGCACGCGCGCGACCTGAGCGAACCGGCGGACGCTGCCAGCCGGCAGCGAGATAAATCGCCATCGCCGGGCGACAGACCGCCACCTCTCTTCACCCGGCTGCGTACCTGCCCTGCCTGCTCTCGGCTTCTCGGCTGCAGCGCTTGCTGGCTACCTACGCCGAGGCGGGGATGAGCAGATAGACGCCCAGTCCAAGCATCACCAGTCCTGCCAGCAGCTTGAGCAATCGTCCCTCGTTTTCCTGCAGCCGGCGTTGGCTCAACGTCGCGACGCCGACGCCGAGAATGACCATATCGTCGAGCATGTACATCAAATTGTAGAGCAGCAGATAGCCATAGTAGCTGGCATTGTCGAGCTGGCGCAGCGTGAGTATGCGCGTGTAAAGAGCCGGAAAGCCCGAGGTACACAGCAATTCGACGATCTGCACCAGCACCGCCAACACCGCGGTGCCAAGCAGAGCCGGCCAGAGGCGATCGGCACGAAGGATGGCGCGCAAGCGGGCATAGATTCCCGGCTTGGCCGCTGCCGGAATCGACAGCGTGATGGCGCGTCCGAAGGCCACGAAATCCTTCAGGTTGATCGCACCAGCAATGATGGCCAGCAACGCGATCACGATCTCCGAGATGCGTGACAGGCCGATCAGCAGGAACACGTTCAGCCAGGCAGCCATGAAGGCGAAATAGGCGACTCCCTCGATGGCGACGAAGGTGCCGGCGATGGCCAGCATCCGGCGTCGATCGCCGAGCGACGCGAGCATCGAGATCATCAGGATCAGTACCCACATCGAGCAGGGATTGAAGCCGTCGAGCAGACCGATGATGATCGTGAACAACGGCAAGCCGAGATCGTTGACGCCGATCTGCCGGCCAACAAAGGGAATGTCGACCGAATCGCCGGCTGCCGGCTTGCATTCGCCTGCCTCAGCGAGGCCGCAAGTTTCGCCGGCGGCGACGGGGAATCGCGCCTGATCGAGCGCCGCGCGTATCTGCGCTCCGGTCGTCGCCGGCGTATCGAAACCGACGATGAGGGCGGCACCAATACGGATCGTCGGTACGCCGGGTTGCGTGATGCCGGCGTTGCGCGAGAGCTCATCGAGGCGCGCGAGCGCGTCAGGGTCGCGCCGGATATCGACCAGGGTAACGCGCAGGCCTGGCCGCTCACGCTCTAGGTCGGCGAGAAAGCGCTTGGCCGCCTCGCAATGCGGACAGCCTTCCCTGACGAAGACCTCGATCTCCGGCAGCACGCTTCCTTCCGCTTCCGCCGCCGCAATCGCCTGACCCGCGCATAGCGCCGTCAGCCAGAGGATCGCACCGAGCAGGTGGATGACGGGGAAGCAGGACCGCGCAAGGGATGAACTCTGCCGCATGCGAACAGTATAGGTGCGTATTTCGCGGAACGTGACCGGTGGTTTCGCCTCATCGTGACCGGTGGAGAGATGCCGCATGGATAGTGTTGAATGTTACCTCAATCGGTCACGCTTTTGATGAAATGGCGGTCACGCTCTCGTGAAATCACCGGTCACGATGGCGTGAAATACGCATATAGGCCGGAACTGGCGCGCGGCAGCTTTGCGGGCCCTGGGCAACGGCAAAGAAGTCAATCGCCCGAGTGAGCAAGCGACTTGCTATTCCGGTATCACCGGCACCTGGACGAGCCTTACTGCACACCAGCCGCGCTTACCAGTCAGAGCGCCGCATTCCGAGTTTCTGATGGCACCTGGGGAAGGTCCCGCAGCCCCAGAAATCGTGTCGGCCGGCCTTGCCCGACACTCGCTTCATCTTGACGCCGCAACTCGGACAGGACGGAACGTTGTAATCACCTGCGGTCGCAAAGTCCAGCAGAGCATCTTGCGACTCGACAGGTAGTCGCTTGATCATCACCAACAGCATCTGCCCATCAATGAGAGTGATCCGGTTGCTCCTGGCAAACGCCTTCGCGTCCTCGGAAAACTGGCTACTCGTCATGAGAAAAGCCTTATCGATCTTCTCGTGGGTCATCACCCCCAGGAGTTCTCGGACAGGCTTGACGCCGACGAAACGCGCGCCCCACGCCTTGCACTGGACAACGGCTGTCACATCCTCGCCGTCGCCTTGGTACAGCCGAACATCGACACCACCATCTGCGCCCAAGCTCGTCGCTCGGCTTCGTATTCCCTTGGCTGCGTAGAATCGCTGGCACAGATCTTCGAACCGCTTCCATTCGATGTCGCGCAGCAAGTCCAAAGACCACTCCATTGGTCTGGATGTTGCGATCGATTCTGCAGGTGCGGAAAGACTGTAGAGAGGCTCACCCAAGAGTCCTCGTCCGACTGGCGCACTCGGTCGCGCGTTGGGCCATTCCATATCGACGGGTTCGCGTCGTTCCTGCGGTCGGTCGCTGGCGGCCTCGGCTGTGCTCTGCGACCCCGGACGGGGTGCGTCGCCCAGGAAAGGCTCGCGAACCGTTGACGCCTCCCTGGCTACCGCCCTTTTCTGAATGGCCAAAGCCACGATGCCGATCAGCAGGAATACGCTGGAGAAAAGCCACGCGATCCCCGACAAGCTCATTGCTATCGGCTTGAGGTACATACTTGATGACCACATGACAGGCAGAATCCACCTTAAACCGACAAAACAGAGAAGCGCGAGGACGATACTCACCTGCCAAGGCAGATCTATGAGAGCGTCAGCCAGGGACTCACTTTTCCTGCCTCTTCGGGCCATCGCAGAAACCGATCTGGTATTGATTCCGAATTGTACAACTGGCTACTAGGCTGAAGAAGGATGCCGGTGCGGTTGAGCGACTGCCGATGCCTGCGGCTACATCACCTCGAAAATCACACTCATTGGTTCGCTACCACTGTGGCTTCGGTAGCTCACCGATCCGTGATAGACGAATCTCGCCGCCGTACGGCCCGCCAACCGCGCGTCACGCACAAACAGGTGGATGCTCATGCCGAGCCGCTGGTGGTCGATGATCTCCCGGCCCCGCTTGCTCGTCGGCGAACTTGAGTTCTGGCTTTGCCAATGGAAGCTGTGCTCATCTAGCCAATGGTCGAGGTAGCGATGGTCCTCGGATTTGCCCTGCTTGTTGAGGGTCACCAATAGGATGTGAGCCTTCCGCGCCGTCAGAACGACATGCCCGCTGTTCCAGTTGCCGGGATTGAACGTCTCGCCAAACAGCGGCGGAATCTCCTCGCGCAGCCAGGCTTGGCCAATGGCCATCTCCAGTGGGTCGATAACTGCCTTGAACCTAGCCAACGTCCGCATTTCATCGCTGGCAGGCAGATCGCGGTAGTCCGGGTTGTTGGCTTTGAGGAGATAGCGGCCATCCGCCGTCTTGTGCACGACACGCAAGAGATACTGGTCGTCGCCGGCCGCATCTTGGCGCTCGATCGCCAGGACGCAGCCGGTGATCGACCCGGCGCTGCCGGCACCGAGGTGTTCCAGCAACAAATAGTCGCCGTTGCGAATCGGCTCCTTGCCGCCATCCATCGAGTTGCCCGAGGCGCGCGCGATGAAGTGGCGTGCCGGGTCAAGGCGACCATGGCCCGAGCCCACAGATCGGAACTCCGGCGCGTCAGCGCTGCCTGTCCGGAAATGCCCGCACGCGATCCTGAGGTTGGGGAAGAAGGGCAACTCGATGCGGGACAGCGCGGCACCACCCGCAGGCCGCCGAAGGTGAATTACGTTGTCGGGGGCTTGTTCCTGCGGGCGTCGCGTCTCGTACGCCGCGAGACGGTAATCTACCAGTTCCTGAACGAGTGCAGAGAAAGGCTCCAACTGATCTGCAGGGAGGCTGAAGTTCGGGGCCAAACGTTGATCTTCAACTCTGAAGAAAGCACTGGTCGCCTCCGCCAGATTCCCGCCGATCCATGCGTTGACCGGATTGCCCAGCCAATAGCGTTGCCAGGCGGCGTCTGTGCCGTCGGCTAGCACCGCCATTTCCGCCGGCAGATCGGCAAGCAGCGGACGCCTACGCTGTAAGACCCGCCACGAGCGTTCGGCCAGCGCGGAAAGTGTTGGCGGTTTCAGCCAGCCCCCGAGTTCCTGCAAGGCTTCCAGCATGACCATCTTGAAGCTGCGGGTCATACGGGTTGCCTCGACTTCTCGCAGGAAGGGCAACTGGAACGTGGCGGCTGCCGATTCTGCCTGGGTTAGGTCACCCATTGCCTGCAACAATTCAAACCAACTGCCGAACTGCCTGCGCATCGTCTGGACGTTGGCACCCGATCGGTAGAACTCGCTGAGGCAGGGGCGCCGGCCAAGGCCTTCCTTGAGCGCTGCATAGTCCTTCTCGGTACCTTTACCATCGAGCGACTTCAGGAACTCGATCAATTGGAGGTCATAGTTGACGAAGCAGCCTGCGGGCAGAACCAAACGTTGCTGCTCGACCTGGCGAGCAAATTCCGCCAATTGCCGATAGCTGGCGCCCACGTTGAGTAACGCTGCGGGCTTATGCAGGAAACTGTGGTGGTTGCCGATGAAGTCAAGAACGACCAGCCGCTCCTTCTCAGTGGTCTTGCGCAGCCCTCGCCCGAGTTGTTGGAGGAAGAGTACTTTAGATTCGGTGGGGCGCAACATCATTACCGTGTCGATTGCCGGCAGGTCAACCCCTTCGTTGAAGAGATCGACGGAGAAGATCACCCAAAGGCGGCGATCGCGCAATTGTGCCAAGGCATCGCCGCGACTCATTGACGAGCCGGAATAGACCGCAGCGGCCGCCACGCCAGCCTGAAGGAAGTGCGCCGCCATGAACTCGGCATGGCGGATCGACATGCAGAAGGCGAGCGTACGTTGCTGACCGCGTTGCCGCCATTCACGTAGGGCATGGCGCGCACGCGCCAAAGTGGCGAGCTTGTTGGCAAGTTGCTCTGGATCGAAGCGGCCATTGCGCCAAGGGATTTCCCGATAGTCGACTGAATCGTCGTAAATGCCGTAGTAGTGAAAGGGAGCAAGCAAGCCGCAGTCAATACCCGCGAAGAGGTCGTGCGTGAAGACAAGGTTGTCATCGCACAGCGACAAGATGTCGGATTGATCGGTGCGGTCGGGCGTCGCCGTCAACCCGAGCAGGAAGCGGGGGGTGAAATAGCTGAGCAGACGCCGATAGGTGGCGGCAGCAGCGTGGTGGAATTCGTCGATGACGAGGTAGTCGAAATGCCCTGGCAGAAAACGCTCAAGGTGCGAGGAACGGCTGAGGGTCTGAACCGAAGCACACAGTACGTCGACCTCGACATCGCGTCGTTGCCCCACGTAGAAGCCGACGCGCGATTTGGGTCGGATACGCAGAAAGGTTTCTGCTGCCTGCTCAAGAATTTCTTCGCGGTGCGCGACAAACAAGACGCGGCGGGCACCTAGCTGTTCCGCATCGAAGACGGCCAGCCAAGTCTTGCCGAGGCCAGTAGCGAGTACGACCAGACCGCGCCGAAACCCCTGCCCGCGAGTCGCCTGCAACGCGGCCAGGGCGGCCAGTTGTACGCACGTTGCTCGCGGTGGCGCCTCCTGTTCCTGGCTGCCCGGCCCGACTGCCTGTGGGGGCGTAACTCTGCGGGCTTCATAGCGTTCGATCCACTCATCGGTCAGCAGAACTGTTCTCGGGTGCGTGAAAAGCCCCTCAAACTGCCGCTGAGCTTCGAGAAAGCCATCGTCGCCGGGATAGTCGATCCGGTAATTCCATTCCAAACCATCTTGCAGAGCTTGGCGGCTGATGTTGCTCGAACCGATAAACGCCGTGCCATGCAGTTGCCCGCTCTCGGCATAGCGAGCAAACAAGTACGCCTTCAGGTGAAAGCTACTGTTGGCCGCTTCGTACACGCGGACTTGCGCGCCTTTCTCCTGCAAGAGCAGGAGTAGACGCAGCGCATCCGGGTCGGTGATATCCAGATAGTCGCTGGTTACCACGCGGAGTCGCGCTGGACGATTCGAGGTTTGGAATGGAGAAGAGAGGGTGTCATGCAGGTCCGGCAAGAGCAGGCGCAGACCCGTAGCTTTGATGAAGGCAACAGCGAAATCAACTTCCGTCGCTCGGCTGATCGATTGGCAGAGGTGCGGCAAGAACGGGTTGTCGCCACCGGTAACCAACCTGCTCGCGCCAGCAGCGCGGCTAACCGCAATGGCGTTGATCCACTGCTCTTGCCGGCCGGGCCGTCGATCTGCGTTTATCCAGCAATCAAGTGCGTGCAAGCTCGGCAAAGCGGTCAGCCACGCCCGCAGGGTGGTTTCGTTGACATCCGTGTAGTGGCGACCAGCGTGCTGCCGCTCTCCCTCGCCGACCTTGAAGCTGAGGTAGAACGCTCCGCCCGGCTTGAGCGCCGACCACAAACTCTGCAGCGTCACTGGGATGTCGGCCGCGGGAAGATGAAGAAGGCTGGCGCAAGCCCAGATACCGTCGTAGAGAGCCTCTTCGGAAACGTCCGCGAAAGTCTTGACGGCGACGGGTTGCTCCAGATGGCGTGCAGCCAATTCCGCCAGACGTGGCGAAGCATCAAAGGCAACAACCCGGTAGTTGCGCGACAAGAACGCCTTGGCATCACGCCCTGAACCACAGCCTGCGTCGAGGATAAGTCCACCAGGAACGACATGCGCAAGGAAGCGCGCGTGCAGCGCGGACATATCGACATTCGCGGTCTCGGCAAAGAAGCTCGCAGCGTTCTCGTCGTAGTACGCCAGGGTGTTTGTCATCGGCTGAGTGTCGGTGGGGGCGTCAGCAGCCCGCGAAGATGGCTTCGCGATGCTCAGCGAGAAAGCGCCGGTCGGGGCAAAACTTCTCGGGGAGGTCCAGCGCCTTTGCTTCGTAAGGAGCAAAGTTGTCGCGGATCGCCTGGCTCGTCAGGTGATCCCTGAGCCGCTTGCTCAACAGTAGACGGTAATCGTCGTCAAATGCAATCAGTCCTTGGTCGAAGGCGCCGTCGTGAAGCCGCGAAAGACAGAGTCCGTTGCGCGGATTCACTCGATGCGCAGGGTAGCTCGCCCAAGGAAGAATATGGCTGGCGACCAGCAGTTCCGCCACCGGATTGCCGGAAACGCAGCATTCGCAGTGATAGGCTGTCAGCACCATGCTCCTGAAGAAGCGCTGGGCCAGCCGGACCTTGACCGCTCGTTCCCCTTCCATGTGCACTTGGCCGGGTGGCTCCTGATCCTCACCGGCCATTGCCGTCTGCCGACTCGGGTGGACTTGCTCCCTGAGTTGCTCGCTTTCGATCGCCAGCGCTTCCCAGTCTGCATGAAACTCATCCCAAACGGACCGATCGAGCCGGCTTGCGCCCCTCAGTCCTTTGACGCCACGCGCGGCTTCTTGCGGGTCGAGCGAAGTGAGATTGTTGAGCTTCATCGCGACACTGCCAGGGGTACGCCCGAGTGCGCTTGCCAGCTCGATCACCTCAGGCGACCCGCTGTCCTGACGCCCGAACGGGATGCGGCAATACAAGTTCATGACGACGATGAGTTCGTCGCGGGTCCAGGGTTTTCCTCTCGCGGTGGTCATCGTTGGATTTCTCGGAGCCTCAAATCCTACGCGGAGCTTGTCTGAACACTTCCGGCGCGTGCCAGGCCCAAAAGCGTCTTGGCAGCCGGTAGCGCAAGCCACGACGGACTCGATATTCAGCGCTGCCACCTGTCTGGCTAACCGACTTGGCGTCCATAAGCGGGACATCCCTCTCTGAATTGTTGTTGGTGGCGGCCAGTTTACTCCTTCGTTCCGGGGATCGCGCTGCAAGCCCACTGGATCTACCGAATCGACGGTCGCGGCGGGGGGTTGGCACGTCTGCGAGAGTGCCCAGCATGCAAATGCTGGGCATCACAGATGATTCGCACGGCAAGTACGAGGTCGCTTGGGCACGCCGCTAGCGGCAACGGCCGACTGGAATATTCGTGCCGCCGGGGCTATAGTCAGCGGGTCGGCGTCTGACTTTCGAGGTTCTCGTGATCAGCAGTGTCTCCCGTTTGCAGGCAGCCCTTTCCGCGGGAGTCGCAACGCGCGACCGCGGGGGCGATCAGCCGGCCGACGCTGAGCAGAGCAGCCCGGTCCAGAATGGCCTATCCGTCGAGGAACAACGGCAGGTGGATGTGCTGCGGGCGACCGACCGGAACGTGCGTGCGCACGAACTGGCGCACATCGCGGCTGGCGCTGGCCTGACCGGCGCGGCGTCCTTCACCTATCAGCTTGGCCCGGACAACCAGCGGTACGCTGTGGCTGGCGAGGTGAGTATCGACATCTCTTCCGGTGGCGATCCGGGAGTTTTGGGGACAGGGAGTTTTGGGGACAGCTGGGAGTTTTGGGGAGTTTTGGGGACAGTATATCGAACTCTATCTGCTGCTTGTCGCACCTTCTCGACGCACCCGCATTGACGCCTTTCCCCCTTGGCCTGTTGAGGGATGAGTTTAGTATGCTGTCCCTGAAATTCCTGTCCCTGAAATTCCCCTTCAGCCGTCTGGCCCGTCAGCAGCCAGGTCTCGCCGACCCACAGCGCCAGCGCAAAGCTGACCTCGCCGGTCGTTTCCTCAGGCGAGGGCTTGCATACCGGAAAGCCGCAACGGACAGCGCGAATGCTCGACGCATTCCCGGTCTCGTCCCGAAGCTCGTCCACCTGCGGCCAGGAGCCACTCGTGAGTCGCTGCCGAGGCTTTCAGTTGATCTGCCGCAAAGTGGCGACAGGTAGGACGCTTTGAGGCTTCATGCCCGTGCAGAACACCCAAATGCTGTCATGGCGCTGTAGGATTCAAACCTCTGGCAACGCAGGCTCCCGGATGACTTCCACCGACACCTCCCCGAATCCCCCGACAGGCACGCCGCAGCCCGGCCTCGGCGAGGGCTTGCGCGAGGATCTTCTCCATCACGATCCGCTGCTCGCCTGCCTCGTCGAGCTGACGCGGCTGCATGGTCGGCCGAGCACGCGCGCGGCATTGTCGGCGGGTCTGCCGCTGGCGGGCGGCGGCCTGACGCCTTCCTTATTTGCGCGCGCGGCGGCACGCGCCGGTCTGTCGAGCCGGATCGTGCGCCGGCAACTCGCCGACATCGACAGCGTCCTCCTGCCGGTGATCCTGCTGCTGAAAGGCGACGGCGCCTGCGTGCTGCTCGGTTGGGACGAGAGCGGCGAGACCGCGCGCCTGCTCTTTCCGGAGACCGGTCAGGGCGAGGTCCTGCTCGGCCGCGCGGCGCTGAGCGAACGCTACCTGGGAATCGCCGTCTTTGCCCGGCCGCGCTTCAGCTTCGACGCGCGCACGCCGGAGGTCGGCCAGGTCGCCGAACGGCACTGGTTCTGGGGCGCCTTGCTCGAGCAGGCGGGGCTGTATCGCGACGTTCTCGGCGCCGCACTGCTGGTCAACATCTTCGCGCTGGTGATGCCGCTTTTCGTGATGAACGTCTACGATCGCGTCGTCCCCAACAACGCCACCGATACCCTGTGGATGCTGGCGCTGGGCGTGCTGCTGGTGATCGGCATGGACTACATGCTGCGTCTGCTGCGCGGCCGCTTCATCGATCTCGCCAGTGCGCGCATCGACGTCAAACTGTCGGCCTTGATCATGGAGCGCGTGCTCGGCATGCGCCTGGAAGCGCGGCCGGCGTCGGTCGGTTCCTTCGCCGCCAATCTGCGCTCGTTCGAGTCGGTGCGCGATTTCATCGCCTCGGCAACCGTTTCGGCCTTGATCGATCTGCCGTTCGCGCTGATCTTTCTGCTGGTCATCGTCTGGATTGCCTGGCCGCTGGTCCTGATTCCCCTGCTCGGCCTGGTCGTCGGCGTGATCTATGCCTACCTCGTCCAGCACCGCATGCACGAACTGGCCGAAACCACCTATCGCGCCACGGCGCAGCGCAATGCGGCGCTGATCGAAAGCCTGACGGCGCTCGAAACGATCAAGACGCAGAACGCCGAAGGTGTCGTCCAGAACAAGTGGGAGCGCACGACGGCCTTCCTCGCGCGCAGCGGCGTCCAGTTGCGCCTGCTGTCGTCGTCGGCCAGCAACGGCGCGGCCGCCGTCACGCAGGTGGTCAATGTCGCGTTGGTGATCGCCGGCGTCTACCTGATCCAGGAGCGCCTGCTGACCATGGGCGGCCTGATCGCGGTCACCATGCTCGGTGGCCGCGCCATCGCGCCGCTGGCGCAGGTGGTCGGGCTGTTGATGCAATACCAGAACGCCCGCCTGGCGCTGTCCACGCTCGACAAGATGATGGTGCAGCCGGTCGAGCGTCCGGACGCGACGGCATTCATTCATCGGCCCGAACTGAGCGGCGAGATCGAGTTCCGCCATGTCTCGTTCAGCTACCCGGAGCAGGGCGAAGCGGCGCTGACCAATGTCTCGCTGCGCATCGCGCCGGGCGAGCGCGTCATCATCATCGGTCGTACCGGCTCTGGCAAGACGACGCTGCAGAAGCTGATGCTCGGGCTGTACCAGCCGAGCCAGGGCGTGGTGCGTATCGACGGAATCGACCTGCGCCAGCTCGACCCGGCAGACCTGCGGCGCAACATCGGTTGCGTCGGCCAGGACGCGACCCTGTTCTACGGTACCCTGCGCGAGAACATCGCCATCGGTGCGCCCTACGCCGACGACGCGGCGATCGTCACCGCCGCCGAAGTCGCCGGCCTGACGCAGTTCGTCAATCGCCATCCGAAGGGATTCGACATGCTGATTGGCGAACGTGGTGAATCGCTCTCGGGCGGTCAGCGACAGGAGGTGGCGATTGCCCGCGCGGTGTTGCTGGACCCGCCGATCCTCTTGCTCGATGAACCGACCAGTGCGATGGACTTTTCGACCGAGCAGGGTTTCAAGGAACGCCTGATGCGCTTTGCCGCCCACAAGACCGTGATCGTCGTCACCCATCGGACGAGCCTGATCGACCTGGCGACACGGCTCATCGTCGTCGACGACGGGCGCATCGTCGCCGACGGGCCGCGCGATCAGGTCGTCGAAGCGCTGCAGTCGGGGCGCGTCGGGCGGGCAGCGCCATGAGTGGACGCCTGATGGCCAGCGCGCGCCGTGCCCAGGGCGCCCTCGAGTGGCTGCGTGTGCGTCTGCAGCCCGGGTTCGACTCGTGGATGAACCGGGCGATCGACGTCGAGAAGGAGCGCGAACAGCAGGGTTTTGCCGCCGACAGCGACTACGCCATCCTGCAACAGGACCCCTTGCGCGCGCGCGTCCTGCTCAAGTCGATCGGCGTGGCCTTCGCGCTGTTCGTCATGTGGGCGGCGGTCAGCCAGGTCGACGAAGTCACGCGCGGCGAGGGCAAGGTCATTCCGTCGCGGCAGTTGCAGGTTCTGCAGAGCCTCGACGGCGGCGTCGTGGACGAGATTCTGGTGCACGAGGGTGATGTCGTCGAACCCGAGCAGATCCTGCTGCGCATCGACCAGACGCGTTTCGTGTCGTCGGTGCGCGAGAGCCGCGTGCAATACACGGCGCTGGTCGCCAAGGCCGCGCGTCTGCGGGCGCTGACCGAGGGCGTCCCTTTCAAGATCCCGGACGAGGTGCTCAAGGAGGACCCGCGCACTGCCGAAGAGGAGCGGCGCCTGTATGAGTCGCGGCGCAGCGAGCTCGAAACGACGACCTCGATTGCCCGCCAGCAGTTGACGCAGCGTCAGCAGGAACTCGTCGAGGTGCGCGCCAAGCACGAACAGGCGAGCAAGGCGCACGAACTGGCGGCACGCGAACTGTCGGTGACCAAGCCGCTGATCGGTTCGGGCGCGGTCTCCGAGGTGGAACTGCTGCGCCTCGAGCGCGACGTCTCGCGTTTTCGCGGTGAACGCGAAATGGCAGCGGCGCAGATCGGCCGCCTGCAGTCGGCGATCAACGAAGCGAATCGCAAGATCGAGGAGGTCGGGCTGGCTTTTCGCAATGAATCCGGCAAGGAACTCGGCGAGACGATGGCCAAGCTGAACAGTCTCGCCGAGGGTGGCGTCGGCCTGTCCGACAAGGTCAGTCGTTCGGTGTTGCGCTCGCCGGTCAAGGGAACCGTCAAGCGCCTGCTGGTCAATACCGTCGGTGGCGTGGTGCAACCGGGCAAGGATATCGTCGAAATCGTCCCGCTCGAAGACAACCTGTTGCTCGAAGCGCGCGTGCATCCGCGCGACATCGCCTTCCTGCATCCAGGCCAGAAGGCGGTGGTCAAGTTCACCGCTTACGATTTCGCAATCTACGGGGGGCTCGACGGCAAGCTCGAACATATCGGCGCCGACACCGTGGTCGACGACAAAGGCAACGCGTTCTACATCGTTCGCGTGCGCACCAATCAGTCGACGCTGGGGAACAATCTGCCGGTCATCCCCGGCATGGTCGCCGAGGTCGATATCGTGACCGGGGAAAAGAGCGTCCTTTCCTACCTGCTGAAGCCGGTCCTGCGTGCCAAGGCGCGCGCCTTTTCCGAGCGTTGAGTTGCTGCAGCAGATTTTTCTCTCCGTCGATGCGCGGCAGCGCAACTCCTGGCGAGCCGCGTTCCCGAACCTGATCGTCGGTCGTCTGGAGGGCATGCCGGCAGCGCCGGCGCTGGTCTGGGCACTGCTGCCGAACGGGCAGCGGCCCGAGGAACTGGTCGCGCGCCTGCGCCGGGGGCTGGCCGGGCGCTCGCTGATCGTGCTGGCCGACGAGCCCGATGAAGATGGCGCCCTGGCGGCCCTGGCGGCGGGTGCCGCCGCTTACTGCAACGGGCATGCGGCACCGACGGTGCTGCAACAGGTGGCAGCGGTGGTCCAGAACGGCGGCGTGTGGATCGGCGAGGGTCTGATGAAGCGTCTGCTGGTCGCCAGCGCGGCCTTGCTGAGCAAGCGTCCGAGCGATGGCGATGCCTGGCGCAGCGCGCTTACCGCGCGCGAACAGGAGGTCGCCGTGGCGGTGGCCGCCGGGGCGAGCAACAAGGAAATCGCCCGGCAACTCGCCATCACCGAACGAACCGTCAAGTTCCACGTCAGCGCCGTGCTCGAAAAGCTCGGCGCCCGCGATCGCCTGCAGCTCTCGCTGATCATCAACGGCGTCGGCAGCAGGGCCTGATTCAACGCCCGCCGACACGCTTTCTTCCCGTACGTCAGTACAGTAGTCGGCCCCGGCGGCGTGGGCTATCGTTGCGGTCTTCCAAACTCCGCTTCGAGGCTTCACCATGGCTGACAGGACACCTCTCGCACGCGTTTCGGCGATCCAGGGCAAGGCTTTCGCAAAGGACCAGGACGGCAATCTGCGTCAATTGCGCATCGGCGATGTGATCTACGAGGGCGACGTCGTCGTCACTGGCGCCGGCAGCCGCGTCGACCTGGCCACCCCCGACAGCCAGTCGCTTGTGTTGCGCGCCAACGAGACGCTGACGGTCGATGCCGAAGTGTTCGCCTCGGTGAAGCCGGACGCCACGGACGCCGCCCTGCTCGGCGGGGCAAGGGACGTTGACCGGGTCATCAAGGCGATCAACGAAGGCGGCAGCCTCGACGCGCTACTCGACGAGACGGCGGCTGGCGCGGGCACGCCCGGAGGTGCTGACGGAGGACCCACGTTTGTTCGCTTGCTGCGCATCGTCGAGAATGTGGATCCGCTGGCTTTTGAGTTTGGCACTGCCAGAACCGCTCCCGTTGACGAGGTGCTTGGTGGGGCGGGCAGCGCCGCCGACGGCCTGATCGACCTGATCGATGCTGGCTTGGCGGCGCAGAGTGCAGCCACTGCGGCGGCCGCCGTTGGCTCGATCGCCGCCGCCGGCAACCCAGGCGGTGTCGCCGATACCCCAGTCGCCATCGACACCGTCGCCCCGAGCGTCGTCGTCGACATCGTCGATACCCGCCTGAACAGCGGCGACAGGGTATCGACCGTCACCTTCACCTTCAGTGACGCTCCGAGCGGCTTCGACCTGGCCGACATTGCTGTGGTCGGCGGCACCCTGAGCGACCTGACGCCAACCGCCGACCCGAAAGTCTTCACCGCCACCTTCACAGCGGCTGACGGCTTCACCGGTACCGGCAGCGTTGGCGTTACCGCGGGCAGCTATACCGATGCCGCCGGTGATCCTGGCCGTGGCGCCAGCGATACCGTGTCCATCGACACCGTCGCCCCGAGTGTCGTTGTCGACATCGTCGATACCAGCTTGACCAGAAGTGACGCGGTGTCGGTCGTCACCTTCACCTTCAGTGACGCTCCGGTGGGCTTTACCCTGGCCGACACCACGGCCGTCGGCGGCACGTTGAGCGGCCTGACGCCCACCGCCGACCCGAAGGTGTTTACCGCCACCTTCACGGCGGCTGTCGGCTTTACGGGTACCGGTAGCGTTGGCGTTACCACGGGCAGTTACACCGATGCCGCCGGTGATCCTGGCCGTGGCGCTAGCGACACCGTTGCGATCGACACTGTCGCCCCGAGCGTCGTCGTTGACATTACCGATCCCAGCCTCAACAGCGGTGACAAGGTATCGACCGTCACCTTCACCTTCAGCGACGCCCCGGTGGGCTTCACCCTGGCCGCCACCACGGCCGTCGGCGGCACGCTGAGTGGCCTGACGCCGACGGCCGACCCGAAAGTCTTCACCGCCACCTTCATGGCGACTGATGCTTTCACCGGCACCGGCAGCGTTGCCGTAACCGCGGGCAGCTACACCAATGCCGCCGGTAGTCCCGGCGGTGGCGGGAGCGACACCGTCCCCATCGACACCGTGGCCCCAAGCGTCGTCGTCGACATCGTCGACGCCAGCCTGAACAGCATCGACAAGGTGTCGACCGTCACCTTCACCTTCAGCGACGCCCCGGTGGGCTTTACCCTGGCCGACACCACGGCCGTCGGCGGCACGCTGAGCGGCCTGACACCGACGGCCGACCCGAAGGTCTTTACCGCCACCTTCACGGCAACCGATGGCTTCACCGGTCCGGGCAGCGTTGCCGTTACTGCGGGCAGCTACACCGATGCCGCCGGGAACCCCGGTACGAGCGGCAGCGACACGGTGCCCATCGACACCGTCGCTCCGAGCGTCATCGTCGACATCGTTGATCCCAGCCTGAACAGCACCGACAAGGTGTCGACCGTCACCTTCACCTTCAGCGACGCCCCGGTGGGCTTTACCCTGGCCGACACCACGGCCGTCGGCGGCACGCTGAGCGGCCTGACGCCGACGGCCGACCCGAAGGTCTTTACCGCCACCTTCGCGGCAACCGACGGCTTCACCGGCACCGGCAGCGTCAGCGTCGCCAACGCCAGCTACACCAATGCCGCCGGTAGTCCCGGCGGTGGCGGCAGCGACACCGTCCCCATCGACACCGTGGCCCCAAGCGTCGTCGTCGACATCGTCGACGCCAGCCTGAACAGCGCCGACAAGGTGTCGACCGTCACCTTCACGTTCAGCGATGCCCCGGTGGGCTTTACCTTGGCCGACACCACGGCCGTCGGCGGCACGCTGAGCGGCCTGACGCCGACGGCCGACCCGAAAGTCTTCACCGCCACCTTCACGGCAACCGACGGCTTCACCGGCACCGGCAGCGTCACCGTCGCCGACGCCAGCTACACCGATACGGCCGGCAACACCGGAAGCGGCAACAGCGACACGGTGCCCATCGACACCGTCGCACCGAGCATCGTCGTCGACATCGTCGACACCACCCTGAACAGTACCGACAAGGTGTCGACCGTCACCTTCACCTTCAGCGATGCCCCGGTGGGCTTTACCTTGGCTGACACCACGGCCGTCGGCGGCACGCTGAGCGGCCTGACGCCGACCGCCGACCCGAAAGTCTTCACCGCCACGTTCACAGCAACCGACGCCTTCACCGGCACCGGCAGTGTCAGCGTCGCCGACGCCAGCTACACCGATGCCGCCAGCAACGCCGGGAGCGGCAACAGCGACACGGTGCCCATCGACACCGTCGCACCGAGCGTCGTGGTCGACATCGTCGACACCACCCTGAACAGTACCGACAAGGTGTCGACCGTCACCTTCACGTTCAGCGATGCCCCCGTGGGCTTTACCCTGGCCGACACCACTGCCGTCGGCGGCACGCTGAGCGGCCTGACACCGACGGCCGACCCGAAGGTCTTCACCGCCACCTTCACGGCAACCGACGGCTTCACCGGCACCGGCAGCGTCAGCGTCGCCAACGCCAGCTACACCGATACGGCCGGCAACACCGGAAGCGGCAACAGCGACACGGTGCCCATCGACACCGTTGCACCGAGCGTCGTCGTCGACATCGTCGACGCCAGCCTGAACAGCGCCGACAAGGTATCGACCGTCACCTTTACCTTCAGCGACGCGCCGGTGGGCTTTACCCTGGCCGACACCACGGCCGTCGGCGGTACGCTAAGCGGCCTGACACCGACGGCCGACCCGAAGGTCTTCACCGCCACCTTCACGGCAACCGACGGCTTCACCGGCACCGGCAGCGTCAGCGTCGCCAACGCCAGCTACACCAATGCCGCCGGTAGTCCCGGCGGTGGCGGGAGCGACACCGTCCCGATCGACACCGTCGCCCCGAGCGTCGTCGTCGACATCGTCGACGCCAGCCTGAACAGCGCCGACAAGGTATCGACCGTCACCTTTACCTTCAGCGACGCGCCGGTAGGCTTTACCCTGGCCGACACCACGGCCGTCGGCGGTACGCTGAGCGGCCTGACGCCGACCGCCGACCCGAAGGTCTTCACCGCCACCTTCACGGCAACCGACGGCTTCACCGGCACCGGCAGCGTCAGCGTCGCCAACGCCAGCTACACCAATGCCGCCGGTAGTCCCGGCGGTGGCGGGAGCGACACCGTCCCCATCGACACCGTGGCCCCAAGCGTCGTCGTCGACATCGTCGACGCCAGCCTGAACAGCGCCGACAAGGTATCGACCGTCACCTTTACCTTCAGCGACGCGCCGGTGGGCTTTACCCTGGCCGACACCACGGCCGTCGGCGGTACGCTAAGCGGCCTGACACCGACGGCCGACCCGAAAGTCTTCACCGCTACGTTCACGGCAACCGACGGCTTCACCGGCACCGGCAGCGTCAGCGTCGCCAACGCCAGCTACACCAATGCCGCCGGTAGTCCCGGCGGTGGCGGGAGCGACACCGTCCCCATCGACACCGTGGCCCCAAGCGTCGTCGTCGACATCGTCGACGCCAGCCTGAACAGCGCCGACAAGGTATCGACCGTCACCTTCACGTTCAGCGATGCCCCCGTGGGCTTTACCCTGGCCGACACCACGGCCGTCGGCGGTACGCTGAGCGGCCTGACGCCGACCGCCGACCCGAAAGTCTTCACCGCTACGTTCACAGCAACCGACGGCTTCACCGGCACCGGCAGCGTCAGCGTCGCCGACGCCAGCTACACCAATGCCGCCGGTAGTCCCGGCGGTGGCGGGAGCGACACCGTCCCCATCGACACCGTGGCCCCAAGCGTCGTCGTCGACATCGTCGACGCCAGCCTGAACAGCGCCGACAAGGTATCGACCGTCACCTTTACCTTCAGCGACGCGCCGGTGGGCTTTACCCTGGCCGACACCACGGCCGTCGGCGGTACGCTAAGCGGCCTGACACCGACGGCCGACCCGAAAGTCTTCACCGCTACGTTCACGGCAACCGACGGCTTCACCGGCACCGGCAGCGTCAGCGTCGCCAACGCCAGCTACACCAATGCCGCCGGTAGTCCCGGCGGTGGCGGGAGCGACACCGTCCCCATCGACACCGTGGCCCCAAGCGTCGTCGTCGACATCGTCGACGCCAGCCTGAACAGCGCCGACAAGGTATCGACCGTCACCTTCACGTTCAGCGATGCCCCCGTGGGCTTTACCCTGGCCGACACCACGGCCGTCGGCGGTACGCTGAGCGGCCTGACGCCGACCGCCGACCCGAAAGTCTTCACCGCCACGTTCACAGCAACCGACGCCTTCACCGGCACCGGCAGTGTCAGCGTCGCCGACGCCAGCTACACCGATGCCGCCAGCAACGCCGGGAGCGGCAACAGCGACACCGTCCCGATCGACACCGTGGCTCCAAGCGTCGTTGTCGACATTATCGACGCCAGCCTGAACAGCGCCGACAAGGTATCGACCGTCACCTTCACCTTCAGCGACGCCCCGGTGGGCTTTACCCTGGCCGACACCACGGCCGTCGGCGGCACGCTGAGCGGCCTGACGCCGACCGCCGACCCGAAAGTCTTCACCGCCACGTTCACAGCAACCGACGCCTTCACCGGCACCGGCAGTGTCAGCGTCGCCGACGCCAGCTACACCGATGCCGCCAGCAACGCCGGGAGCGGCAACAGCGACACCGTCCCGATCGACACCGTGGCTCCAAGCGTCGTTGTCGACATTATCGACGCCAGCCTGAACAGCGCCGACAAGGTATCGACCGTCACCTTCACCTTCAGCGACGCCCCGGTGGGCTTTACCCTGGCCGACACCACGGCCGTCGGCGGTACGTTGAGCGGCCTGACGCCGACGGCCGACCCGAAAGTCTTCACCGCCACCTTCACGGCAACCGATGGCTTCACCGGCACCGGCAGCGTCAGCGTCGCCGACGCCAGCTACACCGATACGGCCGGCAACACCGGAAGCGGCAACAGCGACACGGTGCCCATCGATACCGTTGCCCCGAGCGTCGTCGTCGACATCGTCGACGCCAGCCTGAACAGCGCCGACAAGGTATCGACCGTCACCTTTACCTTCAGCGACGCGCCGGTAGGCTTCACCCTGGCCGACACCACGGCCGTCGGCGGTACGCTGAGCGGCCTGACGCCGACCGCCGACCCGAAGGTCTTCACCGCCACCTTCACGGCAACCGACGGCTTCACCGGCACCGGCAGCGTCAGCGTCGCCAACGCCAGCTACACCAATGCCGCCGGTAGTCCCGGCGGTGGCGGGAGCGACACCGTCCCGATCGACACCGTCGCCCCGAGCGTCGTCGTCGACATCGTCGACGCCAGCCTGAACAGCGCCGACAAGGTATCGACCGTCACCTTTACCTTCAGCGACGCGCCGGTAGGCTTTACCCTGGCCGACACCACGGCCGTCGGCGGTACGCTGAGCGGCCTGACGCCGACCGCCGACCCGAAGGTCTTCACCGCCACCTTCACGGCAACCGACGGCTTCACCGGCACCGGCAGCGTCAGCGTCGCCAACGCCAGCTACACCAATGCCGCCGGTAGTCCCGGCGGTGGCGGGAGCGACACCGTCCCCATCGACACCGTGGCCCCAAGCGTCGTCGTCGACATCGTCGACGCCAGCCTGAACAGCGCCGACAAGGTATCGACCGTCACCTTTACCTTCAGCGACGCGCCGGTGGGCTTTACCCTGGCCGACACCACGGCCGTCGGCGGTACGCTAAGCGGCCTGACACCGACGGCCGACCCGAAGGTCTTCACCGCCACCTTCACGGCAACCGACGGCTTCACCGGCACCGGCAGCGTCAGCGTCGCCAACGCCAGCTACACCGATACGGCCGGCAACACCGGAAGCGGCAACAGCGACACGGTGCCCATCGACACCGTCGCCCCGAGCGTCGTCGTCGACATCGTCGACACCACCCTGAACAGTACCGACAAGGTGTCGACCGTCACCTTCACCTTCAGCGACGCCCCGGTGGGCTTTACCCTGGCCGACACCACGGCCGTCGGCGGCACGTTGAGCGGCCTGACGCCGACGGCCGACCCGAAAGTCTTCACCGCCACCTTCACGGCAACCGACGGCTTCACCGGCACCGGCAGCGTCAGCGTCGCCGATGCCAGCTACACCGATACGGCCGGCAACACCGGAAGCGGCAACAGCGACACGGTGCCCATCGACACCGTCGCACCGAGCGTCGTCGTCGACATCGTCGACACCACCCTGAACAGTACCGACAAGGTGTCGACCGTCACCTTCACCTTCAGCGACGCCCCGGTGGGCTTTACCCTGGCCGACACCACGGCCGTCGGCGGCACGTTGAGCGGCCTGACGCCGACCGCTGACCCGAAAGTCTTCACCGCTACGTTCACGGCAACCGACGGCTTCACCGGTCCGGGCAGCGTTGCCGTTACTGCGGGCAGCTACACCGATGCCGCCGGGAACCCCGGTACGAGCGGCAGCGACACGGTGCCCATCGATACCGTCGCCCCGAGCGTCATCGTCGACATCGTCGATCCCAGCCTGAACAGCATCGACAAGGTGTCGACCGTCACCTTCACCTTCAGCGATGCCCCGGTGGGCTTTACCCTGGCCGACACCACGGCCGTCGGCGGCACGTTGAGCGGCCTGACGCCGACCGCCGACCCGAAAGTCTTCACCGCCACCTTCACGGCAACCGACGGCTTCACCGGCACCGGCAGCGTCAGCGTCGCCGACGCCAGCTACACCGATACGGCCGGCAACACCGGAAGCGGCAACAGCGACACGGTGCCCATCGACACCGTTGCCCCGAGCGTCGTGGTCGACATCGTGGACGCCAGCCTGAACAGCACCGACAAGGTGTCGACCGTCACCTTCACCTTCAGTGACGCCCCGGTGGGCTTCACCCTGGCCGACACCACGGCCGTCGGCGGCACGCTGAGCGGCCTGACACCGACCGCTGACCCGAAAGTCTTCACCGCCACCTTCACGGCAACCGACGGCTTCACCGGTCCGGGCAGCGTTGCCGTTACTGCGGGCAGCTACACCGATGCCGCCGGCAACCCCGGCGGTGGCGGCAGCGACACCGTCCCGATCGACACCGTCGCCCCGAGCGTCGTCGTCGACATCGTCGACACCACCCTGAACAGCACCGACAAGGTGTCGACCGTCACCTTCACCTTCAGCGATGCCCCGGTGGGCTTTACCCTGGCCGACACCACTGCCGTCGGCGGTACGGTCAGCGGCCTGACACCGACGGCCGACCCGAAAGTCTTCACCGCCACCTTCACGGCAACCGATGGCTTCACCGGCACCGGCAGCGTCAGCGTCGCCGATGCCAGCTACACCGATACGGCCGGGAACCCCGGTACGAGCGGCAGCGACACGGTGCCCATCGATACCGTCGCCCCGAGCGTCGTCGTCGACATCGTCGACACCACCCTGAACAGTACCGACAAGGTGTCGACCGTCACCTTCACCTTCAGCGATGCCCCCGTGGGCTTTACCCTGGCCGACACCACGGCCGTCGGCGGTACGCTGAGCGGCCTGACACCGACGGCCGACCCGAAAGTCTTCACCGCCACCTTCACGGCAACCGACGGCTTCACCGGCACCGGCAGCGTCAGCGTCGCCGACGCCAGCTACACCGATGCCGCCGGCAACGCCGGGAGCGGCAACAGCGACACCGTCCCGATCGACACCGTGGCTCCAAGCGTCATCGTCGACGTTGTCGACGCCAGCCTGAACAGCGCCGACAAGGTGTCGACCGTCACCTTCACGTTCAGCGATGCCCCGGTGGGCTTTACCCTGGCCGACACCACGGCCGTCGGCGGCACGTTGAGCGGCCTGACGCCGACCGCCGACCCGAAAGTCTTCACCGCTACGTTCACGGCAACCGACGGCTTCACCGGCACCGGCAGTGTCAGCGTCGCCGACGCCAGCTACACCGATACGGCCGGCAACACCGGAAGCGGCAACAGCGACACGGTGCCCATCGACACCGTTGCCCCGAGCGTCGTGGTCGACATCGTGGACGCCAGCCTGAACAGCACCGACAAGGTGTCGACCGTCACCTTCACCTTCAGTGACGCCCCGGTGGGCTTCACCCTGGCCGACACCACGGCCGTCGGCGGCACGCTGAGCGGCCTGACACCGACCGCTGACCCGAAAGTCTTCACCGCTACGTTCACGGCAACCGACGGCTTCACCGGTCCGGGCAGCGTTGCCGTTACTGCGGGCAGCTACACCGATGCCGCCGGGAACCCCGGTACGAGCGGCAGCGACACGGTGCCCATCGATACCGTCGCCCCGAGCGTCATCGTCGACATCGTCGATCCCAGCCTGAACAGCATCGACAAGGTGTCGACCGTCACCCTCACCTTCAGTGACGCCCCGGTGGGCTTCACCCTGGCCGACACCACGGCCGTCGGCGGCACGCTGAGCGGCCTGACACCGACCGCTGACCCGAAAGTCTTCACCGCCACCTTCACGGCAACCGACGGCTTCACCGGTCCGGGCAGCGTTGCCGTTACTGCGGGCAGCTACACCGATGCCGCCGGCAACCCCGGCGGTGGCGGCAGCGACACCGTCCCGATCGACACCGTCGCCCCGAGCGTCGTCGTCGACATCGTCGACACCACCCTGAACAGCACCGACAAGGTGTCGACCGTCACCTTCACCTTCAGCGATGCCCCGGTGGGCTTTACCCTGGCCGACACCACTGCCGTCGGCGGTACGGTCAGCGGCCTGACACCGACGGCCGACCCGAAAGTTTTCACCGCCACCTTCACGGCAACCGATGGCTTCACCGGCACCGGCAGCGTCAGCGTCGCCGATGCCAGCTACACCGATACGGCCGGGAACCCCGGTACGAGCGGCAGCGACACGGTGCCCATCGATACCGTCGCTCCGAGCGTCATCGTCGACATCGTCGATCCCAGCCTGAACAGCACCGACAAGGTGTCGACCGTCACCTTCACGTTCAGCGACGCCCCGGTGGGCTTTACCTTGGCCGACACCACGGCCGTCGGCGGCACGCTGAGCGGCCTCACCGCCACGGCCGACCCGAAAGTCTTCACCGCCACCTTCACGGCAACCGACGGCTTCACCGGCACCGGCAGCGTCAGCGTCGCCGACGCCAGCTACACCGATGCCGCCGGCAACGCCGGGAGCGGCAACAGCGACACCGTCCCGATCGACACCGTGGCTCCAAGCGTCATCGTCGACGTTGTCGACGCCAGCCTGAACAGCGCCGACAAGGTGTCGACCGTCACCTTCACGTTCAGCGATGCCCCGGTGGGCTTTACCCTGGCCGACACCACGGCCGTCGGCGGCACGTTGAGCGGCCTGACGCCGACCGCCGACCCGAAAGTCTTCACCGCCACCTTCACGGCAACCGACGGCTTCACCGGCACCGGCAGCGTCAGCGTCGCCGACGCCAGCTACACCGATACGGCCGGCAACACCGGAAGCGGCAACAGCGACACGGTGCCCATCGACACCGTTGCCCCGAGCGTCGTGGTCGACATCGTGGACGCCAGCCTGAACAGCACCGACAAGGTGTCGACCGTCACCTTCACCTTCAGTGACGCCCCGGTGGGCTTCACCCTGGCCGACACCACGGCCGTCGGCGGCACGCTGAGCGGCCTGACACCGACCGCTGACCCGAAAGTCTTCACCGCCACCTTCACGGCAACCGATGGCTTCACCGGCACCGGCAGCGTCAGCGTCGCCGATGCCAGCTACACCGATACGGCCGGGAACCCCGGTACGAGCGGCAGCGACACGGTGCCCATCGATACCGTCGCTCCGAGCGTCATCGTCGACATCGTCGATCCCAGCCTGAACAGCACCGACAAGGTGTCGACCGTCACCTTCACGTTCAGCGACGCCCCGGTGGGCTTTACCTTGGCCGACACCACGGCCGTCGGCGGCACGCTGAGCGGCCTCACCGCCACGGCCGACCCGAAAGTCTTCACCGCCACCTTCACGGCAACCGACGGCTTCACCGGCACCGGCAGCGTCAGCGTCGCCGACGCCAGCTACACCGATACGGCCGGCAACACCGGAAGCGGCAACAGCGACACGGTGCCCATCGACACCGTTGCCCCGAGCGTCGTGGTCGACATCGTGGACGCCAGCCTGAACAGCACCGACAAGGTGTCGACCGTCACCTTCACCTTCAGTGACGCCCCGGTGGGCTTCACCCTGGCCGACACCACGGCCGTCGGCGGCACGCTGAGCGGCCTGACACCGACCGCTGACCCGAAAGTCTTCACCGCCACCTTCACGGCAACCGACGGCTTCACCGGTCCGGGCAGCGTTGCCGTTACTGCGGGCAGCTACACCGATGCCGCCGGCAACCCCGGCGGTGGCGGCAGCGACACCGTCCCGATCGACACCGTCGCCCCGAGCGTCGTCGTCGACATCGTCGACACCACCCTGAACAGCACCGACAAGGTGTCGACCGTCACCTTCACCTTCAGCGATGCCCCGGTGGGCTTTACCCTGGCCGACACCACTGCCGTCGGCGGTACGGTCAGCGGCCTGACACCGACGGCCGACCCGAAAGTTTTCACCGCCACCTTCACGGCAACCGATGGCTTCACCGGCACCGGCAGCGTCAGCGTCGCCGATGCCAGCTACACCGATACGGCCGGGAACCCCGGTACGAGCGGCAGCGACACGGTGCCCATCGATACCGTCGCTCCGAGCGTCATCGTCGACATCGTCGATCCCAGCCTGAACAGCACCGACAAGGTGTCGACCGTCACCTTCACGTTCAGCGACGCCCCGGTGGGCTTTACCTTGGCCGACACCACGGCCGTCGGCGGCACGCTGAGCGGCCTCACCGCCACGGCCGACCCGAAAGTCTTCACCGCCACCTTCACGGCAACCGACGGCTTCACCGGCACCGGCAGCGTCAGCGTCGCCGACGCCAGCTACACCGATACGGCCGGCAACACCGGAAGCGGCAACAGCGACACGGTGCCCATCGACACCGTTGCCCCGAGCGTCGTGGTCGACATCGTGGACGCCAGCCTGAACAGCACCGACAAGGTGTCGACCGTCACCTTCACTTTCAGTGACGCCCCGGTGGGCTTCACCCTGGCCGACACCACGGCCGTCGGCGGCACGCTGAGCGGCCTGACACCGACCGCTGACCCGAAAGTCTTCACCGCTACGTTCACGGCAACCGACGGCTTCACCGGTCCGGGCAGCGTTGCCGTTACTGCGGGCAGCTACACCGATGCCGCCGGGAACCCCGGTACGAGCGGCAGCGACACGGTGCCCATCGATACCGTCGCCCCGAGCGTCATCGTCGACATCGTCGATCCCAGCCTGAACAGCATCGACAAGGTGTCGACCGTCACCTTCACCTTCAGTGACGCCCCGGTGGGCTTCACCCTGGCCGACACCACGGCCGTCGGCGGCACGCTGAGCGGCCTGACACCGACCGCTGACCCGAAAGTCTTCACCGCCACCTTCACGGCAACCGACGGCTTCACCGGTCCGGGCAGCGTTGCCGTTACTGCGGGCAGCTACACCGATGCCGCCGGCAACCCCGGCGGTGGCGGCAGCGACACCGTCCCGATCGACACCGTCGCCCCGAGCGTCGTCGTCGACATCGTCGACACCACCCTGAACAGCACCGACAAGGTGTCGACCGTCACCTTCACCTTCAGCGATGCCCCGGTGGGCTTTACCCTGGCCGACACCACTGCCGTCGGCGGTACGGTCAGCGGCCTGACACCGACGGCCGACCCGAAAGTCTTCACCGCCACCTTCACGGCAACCGATGGCTTCACCGGCACCGGCAGCGTCAGCGTCGCCGATGCCAGCTACACCGATACGGCCGGGAACCCCGGTACGAGCGGCAGCGACACGGTGCCCATCGATACCGTCGCCCCGAGCGTCGTCGTCGACATCGTCGACACCACCCTGAACAGTACCGACAAGGTGTCGACCGTCACCTTCACCTTCAGCGATGCCCCCGTGGGCTTTACCCTGGCCGACACCACGACCGTCGGCGGTACGCTGAGCGGCCTGACACCGACGGCCGACCCGAAAGTCTTCACCGCCACCTTCACGGCAACCGACGGCTTCACCGGTCCGGGCAGCGTCGCCGTTACTGCGGGCAGCTACACCGATGCCGCCGGCAACCCCGGTACGAGCGGCAGCGATACGGTGCCCATCGATACCGTTGCTCCGAACGTCGTCGTCAACATCGTCGATCCCAGCCTGAACAGCATCGACAAGGTGTCGACTGTCGCCTTTACCTTCAGCGATGCCCCGGTGGGCTTCGCCCTGGCCGACATCACCGCTGTCGGCGGTACGGTCAGCGGCCTCACCGCCACGGCCGACCCCAAAGTCTTTACCGCCACCTTCACAGCGACCGACGGTTTCACCGGCACCGGCAGCGTCAGCGTCGCCAACGCCAGCTACACCGATGCCGCCGGCAACGCCGGTACGAGCGGCAGCGACACGGTGCCCATCGATACCGTCGCTCCGAGCGTCATCGTCGACATCGTCGATCCCAGCCTGAACAGCACCGACAAGGTGTCGACCGTCACCTTTACCTTCAGCGACGCGCCGGTAGGCTTTACCCTGGCCGACACCACGGCCGTCGGTGGCACGCTGAGCGGCCTGACGCCTACCGCGGATCCGAAAGTCTTCACCGCCATCTTCACGGCAACCGATGGTTTCACCGGTCCGGGCAGCGTTGCCGTTACTACGGGCAGCTACACCGATGCCGCTGGCAACCCCGGTACGAGCGGCAGCGACGCGGTGACCATCGACACCGCGCCGCCAGTCCCGACCATCACCCTCGACGCGAGCATCACGGCTGACGACCTGATCAGCGCCGCAGAGGCCCGCAGCCCGGTCACCGTTACCGGGACGGCGGGTGGCGACGCCAGGGCTGGCGACACCGTCACCCTGACGATCAACGGCAAGCCCTTCACCGGCACCGTCGTCGACACCGCCGGCGTGCTGACCTTTGCCATCGTCGTTCCCGGCGCCGACCTCGCCGCCGACCCCGACCGGACGATCGACGCCAGCATCACCACCACCGACGCCGCCGGCAATACCGCGACCGCTACCGACAACGAAAGCTACAAGCTCGGACCGGTGGCCGTCGCCGACGTCAACTCGGTTTCCGAACTCACCGCCAACACGCTCTATTACAACGATGCCGCAAGCAATATCGGCATCCTTGACCCGGCGACCGGTGCGCGCACGCTGGTCGGCAATGCCGGCGTCGTCTTCGGAGACATTGCCGTGGGCCCCACCGGCACGCTTTTCGGCATCGCCCTGACGGGCTCGCCCAATACGCTGTACAGCATCAATCCGACGACCGCCGCGGCCACCCGGATCGGGCCGGTGACAGGTGCGCCCTTCGTCAATTCGCTGGTTGCCAGTGGTGACGGTCGCCTGTTTGCCGCCGCCACCAGCAGCGGCGGCGATGTGTACCAGTTGTCAACGACCACCGGCGCCGCGACGCGTGTGGGCAGTTTCGGCCAAGGGTCCTCCGGCGATCTGCTGTTCTTCGACAACGCGCTGTATCTGTCGACGACCGCCGGCACGATCCGCAAGCTGGATCTGGCGACCGGCAGCGTCTCCACGGTAGTCAGCGGCTTGCCCACCGACCTCTACAACCTGGCGCAGACGGATGTCGGGACGTTCGTCGGGAGTACGGCAGGTGGGGCGATGTACAGCATCGACCTTGCCGCAGGGACTGCCGCAGCGACCGGGGTGGTGACGGCTGGACAGCAGATTTATGGCTTCGCGGCGGCGCCCGTCGGCAGCCCACTGGTGACGGTTGTCGGCGATGTGACGCCGGGAACGCCTGGTCAGGACTACGATCCCGACAGCAGTGCCAACCTCACGGTTACCGGCGTCGCTGCGGGCATTCCTGCAGTGCCCCCGGCGGCCGGTGTCGGGGCGGCTATCGACGGGATCTACGGCAAGGTCGTCATCGCTGCCGATGGCAGCTACAGCTACACGCTGGACAATTCCCGCGCGGCGGTACAGCGGCTTGGCGCCGGCGAGGTCGGCAGTGACGTCTTCACCTACAGGGTCACCGATGCCGATGGCGGCGTGGATACCGCGACACTGACCATTCAGGTCAACGGCGCCGGCGAAGTGGCGCCGCCGATCAGGACCGTCGGGACCAGCGGCAACGACGTGCTCAGTGGCAGCATCGCCGCCGACAGCATGCGCGGCGATGCCGGTAACGACACGATGAGTGGCGGTCTGGGCGCCGACACCATGATCGGCGGTGCCGGCAACGATCTGATGAGCGGCGGCCTCGGTGCCGACGTCTTCCAGTGGCGTCTTGCCGATCGCGGCGCCGCCGGGGCGCCGGCGGTCGATACGGTGACCGACTTCAGCAATTCCTCGCGTGCGTCGGGTGGCGACGTCCTCGATCTTCGCGACCTGCTGCAAGGGGAGAACTCCTCCTTGAGCAGCCTCGACAACTACCTGCACTTCGACGTTTCGGCAGGCAGCACCACGGTGCAGATCAGCAGCAGTGGTGGCTTCGCCAGCGGCTACAGCGCTGCTGCCGTTGATCAGCAGGTGGTATTGGCCGGCGTCGACCTGTCTGCCGGCGGCTTGACGACCGACCAGTTGATCATTCAGGACCTGCTCACGAAAGGCAAGCTGATTACCGACTAGGCGGCCTCATTCCGGTGTCCCGTTCGTTCGGGATAGCGAAACCGCCGGGCCGGTTACTCCGTCGAAGCCGAGTTCCACGAGCGCCAGCCACTCTGCTCGCGTCTCCACGCCCTCGGCGAGCACCTGCAGGCCGATGCCGTGGGCAATGCCGCTCAGCCCCTCGAGGAAAGCGGCGTTGCCCCGGTTGCTGTCGAGTCCGCGGATGAAGCTCGCGTCGACCTTCAGATAATCCAGCCCAAGATCATGCAGCAGCCCGATCTGGCTGAACTGATGGCCAAAGTGTTCCAGACCGATGCGGCAACCGGCTGCCTTGAGGCCGCGGCTGAGTTCGCGGAACGCCGCCAGATGCCGGAGTGCGCCATTCTCGGCGACTTCCAGCCACAGCCGACGCGCCTCGCTCGCATGCGCGCCAAGCATGCCGAGCAGACGTTGCCGGAAGCTCGCGTTGGCGACGGAACTGGCCGAAAGATTGACGGCCAGTCCCGGCAGGTCGGGCCGCGCCGTCAACTCCTGCAAGCCCAGCGCCACGGCAGCGAGATCGAGGGCCGGGGTCAACCGGAGTCTTTCGGCCAGAGGCAGGAAGCGGCCAGCGGCCAGCCACTCGCCGTTTTCCTCCGCGAGCAGCCGCAGCGGACACTCGCGGTGCGAAAGGCCGCCGGCGGCATCGACCACGGGAAAGGAGACCAGACGCAGCCATTCCCGGTCGACGGCGCGCGTGATCGCCTGTGCCCACTGCTCGGCCGTACGAGGGCCGTGGTCGCCGGCAGCGATGACGGCCTCCCGGATGGCGTTCACGCCTTCCGCTTCGGCCGCGGCCAGTGCGGCATCGACGCGGGCCAGCAGGGTCTCGAGGTCCGTCGGCCGGCAATAGCCGCCGAGGCCGATCGAGACGATCGTCTCGCCTTCGACATAGGGTTTGCCGGCCTCGATGAGCGCCGCGAGGAGAACGTGCGCGGCGGCGTGGGCGTCGCGTCCGGCGGCGAGCACGATCGCAAAGTCGGCGCCGTTGAGGCGCGCGGCTATGCCCTGGCTGTCCGGATTGGCGAATGTGCCGATGACCTCGGCCGCCTGCCGCAGGAAAGCGTCGGTGGCGGCGCGACCGAGGCGGCGGTTGATGCCGGCCAGGTCGGCCAGCCGAATCAGCAGCAGCGTGCCTTCGCCGGCGTCCTCGGCGTCGAGTGTCTGGCGCAGGCGGGCCATGAAGTGGCCACGATTGGCGAGGCCGGTCAGCGGATCGCAGTTCGCTTCCCGGCGCAGAATCTCGAGCCGGGCAGCCTCCTCCTCGAAGATTGTTCGGAGGCGACCGACCGTGCTGTTCATCGCCAGCGCGAGTCGCCTGAGTTCGGGCACCGTGGGCTCGGCTATCGTCACGAAACGGCGTTCGCTGATCGCCGTCGCCTGGTCGATCACCGCCTGCAGCGGCGCTTTCAGGCGGCCGAGGATGATCGATCCGAGGAAGCCGCCGACCAGACTGGCGAGCGCCAGGGCGCCAGTCGTTTGCCAGACGTTGTCCCACAGCGCACCATAGGCCAGGCGGCTGTCGCTGATCAGGGTCAGCGTACCGACCTGCTGCCAGCCCTTGCTGATCTGCGCCTGGCCCGGCACGGCGCGAATCGGCAGCCAGCGCGCAAACCACTCCGGCGCATCGAGATCCAGTGGCCCACTGGCGCGTTCGGCAATCGTCCGTCCTTCGGGATCGACGACGCGGACCAATTCATAATGGCCGCTGTCGAAGAGCGCCGCGACGGTCAACTCGATCATCACCGCGTCGGGGTTGCTCTGGCTCATCGACAGCGCGAGTGCCGCGGCGTTGTCCGAATTCTTGATCGACAGTTGCGATTCGAGATAGGCCCGCGCACTCAGCATCGAGGCGATCAGGCTGCCGCCGAAAGCAAGCAGCATGCAGGTGATGATGGCAAGCCAGAACTGGCGATACATGGACATGGTGGTGATCCTCGGTCAATCGTTCCTGGTCGACGCTATTCGAAACCTTCGGCGCGCGCCCGTTGCAGCAGGTCCTGCCAGCGCGAGAGCCGGCCGATGCCGCCGGAACTGGCCTTCAAGGCGCCGGAGACGCCGGCGAAAATGCCGTCGCTATTGAAACTGAACACCGGCTGCAGGTCGGGGCGCCTCGATGCCGGCTGAATCGCGGTCTGCAGGTTGTCGAGCACCAGCGGTTCGGCGCTGGGCTGCGCGTAGTAGGCAAGGACCATGTGTGCCTGCTGGACCTCGCCGGCGCCGGTACTCAGCCGCGCCTTCACGTAGACCAGGCGCATCCTGGCGACCGGCACGCCGGCCAGGCGCAGGGAGTAGTACTTGGCAATCGCGAAGTCCTCGCAATCACCCCGGCCGCGTCCGATGGTCTCCAGCGGTGTGGCCCAGTAATCGCTTTGTCGCCAGATGTTCAAGTCATCGTCGAAGACGATATGGCGGTTGAAGAAGTCGTTGATCGCCTGCAGTTTCCTGCCTTCGTCGAGTGGCTTCGCCGCTGCGACGAGTTGCAGCCAGTCGTCGAGCAGGCCGATTCGCCCCGGCCCGAAGCGTGCCACCAGTTGTTGTTGGAGCGCCGTCCGGTCGGGCCCGGCAGCGGGGCAGCACAGCGCCAGGAGGAAGAGCATCAAGAGCAGCGGCCGGCAGCATCCGGGAAACGCCTGCGGCAACCTGGCCGAGCCAGTAAGTAACGAGAGTTGAGCGAGAATCGGCAAGGCTGGACGATCTGCGGGCTGGAGTGTGGAGTGGGGGGTGGCGCAAGGCGATGTCCTGAGTATAATGCCGCGACCTATCTACTTGGGATGAGCCTTGTCTTGATGCCCACCAAAAACAGAAACCGCGGAATGGCCCGCCATACGGCTTTGCTGCTGCTGGCCCTCGGGACGACACCGGTCACCGCCGAAGTCGCTGAACACCTGTCATTGAAGGAGGCGGCGCAGGCGGCCGTCTTGAGAAACCCGGAAGTGCAGGCGCGCTGGCATGCCTTCCGCGAGACGACGGAGGAGGTCGGCGTCGCCCGGGGCGGCTTCCTGCCGCGGGTGGATGTCTCGGCCGGGATCGGCCGGGAAAGGCTCACCCCGCGGAGTGCCGGGGCCGACACGACTTACACGCGCCATGACACGCTGATCAACCTGCGGCAGATGATTTTTGATGGATTTGCCACGTCCAGTGAAGTCAAGCGGCTCGGCAAGGCCAAGCTGGTCCGCTACTTCGAGTTGCTCGACGCGTCGGAGAACACCGCCCTCGAAGCGGGGCGGGCGTATCTCGACGTGGTGCGCTATCGTCGCCTCGCCTACCTCGCCGAAGAGAACTATATTCAGCATCAGGCCGCCTACGAGCAACTCAGGCGGCGAGCCGAGTCCGGCGTCGGCAAGCGGGTCGATGTCGACCAGGCAGCCAGCCGCCTGGCTTTGGCCGACGTCAATCTGACCACCGCGCTGGCCAACCTGCACGACGTCACCGCACGCTACCTGCGCATTGTCGGCGAGCAGCCGGCCAAGGTGATGTTTGCGCCTGCCGATCTCGCGACCGCCTTTCCCGAAAAAGCCGATGCGGCCCTGCTGCTGGCCTTGCGCAACAACCCGGCCCTGCGCTCGACGATCGAGAACATCGAGGCCTCGCAATATGACCTCGAGGCCCGGCGCGCCGCCTTCAGCCCGCGTGTCGAGCTGATCGCGCGCAAGGAGAACATCAACAACTACCTCGGTCTGGACGGCTCGCGCGACAACTCGGTGGTCGAAATGCGCCTCTTCTACAACCTCTTCAACGGCGGCTCCGATATCGCGCGCGACCGCCAGTACCGCGAGCGCAAGAACATTGCGCTCGACCAGCGTGAGAAAGCGTGCCGCGACATTCGCCAGACCTTGTCGATCGCCTACCACGACACGGTGCGCCTGGCCGACCAGTTATCCTTCCTCGCCCTCCAGGTCGACCTCGTCGAAAGAACGCGCAACGCCTATCGGGATCAGTTCAACATCGGTCAGCGCACGCTGCTCGACCTCCTCAACACCCAGAACGAGTTCTTCGACGCCAGGCGTTCACAGGTCAATGCCGATGTCGACCTGTCGCTCGCCTACCTGCGCAGTTATGCGGGAATGGGACGGCTGCTCGAAAAGCTGGGGCTGAAGCGAGCGGAGGCGGAGAGCGCACCCGACGAGAAGGAGATGGCCCCGCTCGATCTTGCCCAGCTATGCCCGCCGACGGCGCCGGCCGAGATCTATCCGGATCGCGAGACGCTGGGACGCAAGGCCAGGGAACTCATGGAAGGCTCGTCGAACAGCTTCATAGGCGCGCGCAACCTGCCGACGACGGTGGCGCCGCCCGATGCTGCCGCCCGGTCGCTCGTCAACCCCGCGACAGCGATGGAAAGGGAGGGTGCACGGTGATCACAAGCTTGCCACTACGGGCACTGCTGGCCGGCGCCTGTCTGCTGCTGACGACGGGCGGCCTGCATGCGCAGGGCCGGGCCGGTTCGCCGACGCTCGACAAGATTCGTGCCGCCGAGACCGTGTACCTCGGTTACCGCGAAGGGTCGGCGCCTTTCGCCTATCTGGATCCCGAGCAGAAGGCCATTGGCTTCTCGCTCGATCTCTGCCGGCATGTCACCGATGCCATCCAGGCGCGCCTGGGCCTGCCCGCGCTGAGCGTGGTGCAGGTGCCGACGACACCGGGTTCGCGTCAGATCATGCTCGAAGCCGAGACGATCGATCTCGACTGCGGGCCGGTGACCAACACCGAACAGCGGCAGCGCTCGGTAGCCTACAGCGTCACGATCTTCGTCGCCGGCGTCAAGGCCCTGGTCAGGCAGGATTCGTCCGTTCGCGCGCTCAAGGATCTCAAGGACAAGGTCGTCGTGACCACGGCCGGCACCACGGCGGAGGCCTACATCAAATCGGCAGCCGTCCGCCAGGGGCTGCTCATCAACTATCGTTTCGGCCGCGATCATGCCGAATCCTTGCGCCTGCTGTTGCGCGGGAATGCCGACGTGCTGGTCCTCGACGATGCGCTGCTGGCTGGCCTGCTGTCGAACCTTCCACCAGCCGAACGCGGTCGTCTGATCGTCCTGGCCGACAGCTACGGATTCGAACCCTACGGTCTGGCGTTTCGCCGCCAGGATCCCGAGTTCAAGAGGCTCGTTGACGACACCTTGGTCGGCGTGATGCAAAGCGGCGAGTTCGCGCGCCTCTACGGCAAGTGGTTCACGTCGCCGATCCCGCCTGGCGGCGCCAGTCTTGACATGCCGATGAGCGCGGCCCTCAAACAGCTGATCCTGACGCCCAACGACAAGGGCCTCTGAGCGCTGCCGGCGCGTCACCGGCGCGCCGGCGATTTCCATTTCCCGCGCAGGGTCGGCATTGCTATCATGCGGGCTGGTCCACGGGCATCACGGCCGCCGGTCGGCGGTTTGCCGGGAGACCGACAGGGTCTGCCCGGCACGCCGAGTTGGCGGACCAGGAGGCAGCAGACCGTCGACACAGCAAGCGGGAGGGCGCAGCCCATGGCAAGTCATCGCGAGAGCCGCGCCATAGCGCGCTCACCGGAACTGCTCTTCGACATCGTCGCCGATGTCGAGCGCTACCCCGAGTTCCTGCCACTGATTCGTGACGCAAGGATCATCCGGCGCCATGAAACGGCCTACGAAACCGAACAGAGCCTGGCACTGGGCCTGCTCATGCATCGTTTCCGTACGCGTACCGAACTGGAGCGCCCGCACCGTATCGTCGTCGCCTCCGACGATCGATCGTTCTGCCGTTTCGACATCCGCTGGCAGTTTTCGCCACTCGACAACGACCACTGCCACGTCGATTTCACTCTCGACTGCGAGACGCGCTCGTTCTTTCTGATGCCGATCGTGCAACTGCTGGTCCTGCCGATGGCCACCAGCATGGTCGCCGCTTTCGAGGCGCGCGCGCACGCGCTGGCTGGCGATGCGGCGTTCCCGGTGACGGGCCGGGAGGAGTAACCCCCGCGGCGGGCACCGCATCTGCTGTTGCGGCGTGCCCACGGCTGACCGCGTTTGCGCGATGGCCGCGGCAAGCGCGGAATTCCAACGGTTTTGTCGCGCCAGCCGGTTAAAATGCGAGCCTTCGCGAATCAAGGACAGCGCCGTGAGCCAAGAGTCATCAAGCAATGCTGCGAGTTCCTCTGCACTTGCCAGCACCAACTTCATCCGCAACATCATCGAGAGCGAGCTCGCCGCCGGCAAGCACGCGGCGCGCCGCTGGTCCGGCCGTCCCGGTCCGGCCGCCCAGCAGCTGGCCGGGGCCCTCGACCCGGCGAAGATCCGCACGCGCTTTCCGCCCGAACCCAACGGCTACCTGCACTTTGGCCACGCCAAGTCGATCTGCCTGAACTTCGGGCTGGCGCAGGATTACGGCGGCCGCTGCCATCTGCGTTTCGACGACACCAATCCCGAGAAGGAGGAGCAGGAATACGTCGATTCGATCGTCGATTCGGTCCGCTGGCTCGGTTTTTCCTGGGAGGAACCGGCGTCGGAGGCGCTGCCGGAGGGCGAGTGCAACCTCTATTTCGCGTCCAACTACTTCGACTGGATGGTCGAGTTTGCCGAATACCTGATCGCCAGCGGCCACGCCTACGTGGAGAGCCAGAGCGCCGAGCAGATGCGTGCCAGTCGCGGCACACTCACCGAAGGCGGCAGCGAGTCGCCGTTTCGCGAGCGCAGCGTCGAGGAAAACCTGGACCTCTTCAAGCGCATGCAGCGCGGCGAGTTTCCCGACGGTGCGCACGTCCTGCGCGCCAAGATCGACATGGGGTCGGCGAACATCAACCTGCGCGACCCGGCGATCTACCGCATCCGCCACGCCAGTCACCACAACACTGGCGACCGCTGGTGCGTCTATCCGATGTACACCTACGCGCATCCGATCGAGGATGCGCTCGAGAACATCACGCACTCGATCTGCACGCTCGAGTTCGCCGACCAGCGCCCCTTCTACGACTGGCTGCTCGAGCGCCTGGCCGAAGGCGGACTGCTGCAGCGCCCGTTGCCGCAACAGATCGAGTTCTCGCGCCTGAACCTCAGCTACATCGTCCTCTCGAAGCGCAAGCTGATCCAGCTCGTCGACGAGAAGCACGTTGCCGGCTGGGACGACCCGCGTTTGCCGACGCTGGTCGGCGCGCGCCGCCGCGGCTACCCGGCGGCCGGTTTCCGCCTGTTTGCCGAACGTATCGGCGTTTCGCGTTCCGATTCGCTGATCGAGTATTCGCTGCTCGAAGACACGATGCGCGAAGTGCTCAACGAATCGGCCGAACGGCGCATCGCCGTGCTCGATCCGCTGCGGCTGATCATCGACAATTATCCGGCCGGCGAGAGTGAGGACTGCTTCGCGCCCAACCATCCGCTGAAGCCCGAGCTGGGCAAGCGGGCGATGCCCTTCGGCGGCGAGCTGTGGATCGAACGGGAGGACTTCATGGCCCAGCCAAGCAAGGGCTACCATCGCCTCTACCCCGGCAACATGGCGCGCCTGCGCCATGGCTTTGTCGTCAAGTGCACCGGCTTCGACGTCGACGACAGCGGCGTCGTCAGCGCTGTCCACTGCGACTACCTGCCGGATTCGAAGAGCGGTACGCCGGGCGCCGACACCTACAAGGTCAAGGGGAACCTGCACTGGGTCTCGGCGGCGCATGCCTGCCGCGCCGAAGTGCGCCTCTACGACCGCCTGTTCGCCGTTCCCTCGCCGGGCGCCCGGCGCGAAGGCGACCCGGAAGACCTCGAACGCGATTTTCGCGACGACCTCAATCCGCACAGCATGCAAGTGATCGCGGCCTGGCTCGAACCGGCGCTGAAGAACGCCCGGGCTGAAGAATGCTTCCAGTTCGAACGCCACGGTTACTTCGTCGCCGATCGCATCGATTCGCGCGCCGGCGCGCCGGTGTTCAATCGGACGGTGACGCTCCGCGACGTCTGGTCGAGCAAGCCCGGGGCGAAGAAGTAAGCGGCGCGCGCCGCCGCTACAGCAGTTCCAGCACCTTCTCCGGCGGGCGACCGAGCACCGCCCGGTCGCCGCGCACGACGATTGGGCGTTCGATCAGGATCGGGTGCGCGACGAGCGCGTCCAGCCATTCCTCGTCGCTCAGCGAACGTCCGGCGTAGTGTTCCTTGAATGCCGCCTCGCCGCGGCGCACGAGGTCGGCGGCCGGCATGCCGAGTTTTCCCAGCAGCTCGCGCAGTTCGTCGCGGCTTGGCGGGGTCTTCAGGTAATCGACGATCTCGGCAGCGACGCCTTTCTCGGCAATCAGTTGGCAGGCAGCGCGGCTCTTCGAACAGCGGTTGTTGTGATAGATGCGCAGCAGGGTCGGGCTCATCGGTAATCCTCGGGCAGGGAGTGATCGCAGGAAGGGTCGGCGCGCGGCCTAGCGCCACAGGCTCAACGGCGGATCGGTGATGATCGCACGCAGGATGTCGCTGCGCGAGACGAAACCGACCAGCGCCTGCGTGTCGTTGACGATCGGCACGCCGTCGACCTGGTGTTCGAGCATCACCCAGGCGATCCGCCGGATGTCGGTGATCGGGTCGGCGCTGACCACCGGCGTCGTCATGACGTCGCTCACCTGCCTGGCCAACGCATCGCGGACGCGCCCTTCTTCGACATTGAGCACGGTGAGCAGATCGCGCTCGCTGACGATGCCGACCAATCGGTAGGTCGGGTCGAGCACCGGTGCCTGGTGAATGCGCCGTTCGAGCAGGATCCGCCACGCCCGCTCGACGGCATCGGTGCTGGTCACCGAGACGATCTGTCGTTGCATGATCTGGTAGGCGTGATAGAGCGGGCCCCGCTCGGGGTCGCTGCGCAGCATCTCCCGGTAGGCGCTGACGGCTTGCGCCACCGGAACGCTGAAGACCGGTGGCGGTTCATCCTGGTCGATGGGCCGCACAGGGGTGCCGCGGTAAACGCCGGCGACTTCCTTGAGGCCTTCGAAGGTGCCTTGGTAGATCGGACCACTCAAGCCATATACCGAAAACACGCTGTTCTCCTCGTTCTGCAAAGTGGCGCCGTGATGGCGATTCCGGTCAATTCATTTCACTCGGTGCGCAGGGCGTCCACCGCGTCCAGCCGCGCCGCGCGCCTGGCCGGCAGCACGCCGGCGAGCAGGCCGATGAGCACGGCAATACTCTCGGCCAGCGCGACGAAGCTGAGCGGCGTGTGCACCGGCAGCGCCGGTACGAGCAGGTGAATCAACTGCGCCAGACCCATTCCCAGCAACAGTCCGAGCAGCCCGCCGAGCGCCGACAGGGCGATGGCCTCGCCGAGGAACAGGCCGAGGATCGTTCGCCGCGGTGCGCCGAGGGCGACCAGCAGGCCGATTTCGCCAGTGCGCTCGGTGACCGCGATGGTCATGATGGTGACGATGCCGACGCCGCCGACGAGCAGGGAAATGCTGCCGAGTGCGCCCACCGCCATGGTCAGCACGTCGAGGATATTGGACAGCGTGCGCAGCATGTCCTCCTGCGTCGTGATCGTGAAATCCTCGCGCCCGTGGCGGGCCTTGAGCGTCGCCACGACGCGCGCGCTGACCGCGGCGGCGGGCACGCCTTCCTCGTACGACAGATCGATCTTCATGATTCCGTCGCGGTTGTAGAGCTCGAGCGCGCGCGCCGTCGGGATGTAGGCAGCGTCGTCGAGGTCGATGCCGAGAAACTGTCCCTTCGCTTCGAGAACGCCGATGACGCGAAACTGCAGGCTGCCGACGCGCACGCGTGCGCCCAGCGGATTGTCGGCACCGAACAGTTCCTCCTTGAGCTTGGCGCCGAGGACGATGAAGGCACGCGCATTGTCGGCGTCCTCGGCGGGCAGGAACTGGCCGCTGCGCACCCTGATGCTGAACACCTTGAGCATCTCGGCGCTGACCCCGTTCACGGTGGTCCGGCGCAGGCGGCCATTGGCATTGATCTCGGTGTTGCCCCAGACGGTGGCGGTCATGCCGGTGATATGCGGCAGATGCTCGAGCGCGCGCGCGTCGTCGAGCGTCAGCGGCCGTACCGAGGTCGGGATGCCGGTCGGCGAGTGACCTGAGGTCTTGGTCTTGCCCGGCGCGACGCTGATCACGTTGGTGCCGAACTGCGTGAATTCGGCGAGCACGAAGCGATGGATGCCTTCGCCGATCGAGGTCAGCAGGATCACCGCCGCGATGCCGACGGCGATGCCGAGCAGTGTCAGAAAGCTGCGCAGCCGGTGCGCGGTGATCGCGCGCAACGCCAGTTGCAGGGAATCGCGCGGGCGGATCATTCAGCGTCCATCGCGCCGTCGAGCCGTCGATATCGCACTCCCACGACGATTTCCGGAGTGTCGTCAGATCGATTGACATGCATGGTCATGACGCGCCCGACTGGCCAAAGAGATAGGCATGGTAGCCATGTTATGGATACCGTTCAAGCCGTTCCGACAACCCGACGCAAGGCAATCCTCCCCTCGCACGGACCCTTGCCTCGCGGGTGCGAGCCACCTAGTAATCGCGACCGCGTTGCCCCTGGGCATGTATTCAACGGTAGCGCAGGTATGGATTGGTGGTGGCTGCTGCCGCCAGCGGTTCTCGGCTGACGCCAATGTCGTGAAGACTTGGCGCCCGTGCGGGTCGACGTTGATGGCGACCGGCGGCCGACCGAAGGGTGGCGGCGCAGCGCGGATTATTGCCTGATCTGGAATGGTGATTTGCGCCGCACGGTGATTCCCCTCAGAGGATTTTGCGCCGACCATGTCTACCCGTGACTGGCGCTCGTATTGGTCTCCCGGCAACTGCCCCGCCTCGTCGCCTCGTCGCCTCGTCGCCTCGTCGCCTCGTCGCCTCGTCCCTCACTCTCTGGAGAATCATCATGTCGGCCACACCCGCTACCCCCATCAAGCTCTATCGCCACCCCTTGTCCGGTCACGCCCATCGCGCGCAACTGATGCTGTCACTGCTCGATTTGCCGACGCAACTCGTCGACGTCGACCTGATGAAGGGCGCGCACAAGCAGCCCGAGTTCCTGGCCCTGAACCCGTTCGGCCAGGTTCCCGTGATCGACGACAACGGAACGATCGTTGCCGACTCGAACGCGATTCTCGTCTATCTGGCACGCCGGTACGGCGGCGAGCGCTGGCTGCCGAGCGACGCCGTCGGTGCAGCCGCGGTGCAACGGTGGCTGTCCGTGGCCGCCGGCCAGATCGCTTTCGGGCCGGCGGTAGCGCGTCTGGTGGTGGTATTCGGGGCGAAGAAGAATGCCGACGAAGCGATTGCCCTTGCGCACGCCGTCTTGAAGGTCATTGAAGATGAGTTATCGCGGCACACCTTCCTCGTTGGTGACGGGATGACCATCGCCGATGTGGCTGCCTATACCTACCTCGCGCATGCCCCCGAGGGCAACGTGTCTCTGGACGCTTACCCGAAGGTGCGCGACTGGCTGGCCAGAATCGAAGGCCTGCCCGGCTTCGTTGGCATGCAGAAGACCGCCGTTGGACTGGCCACGTGATCAGCGGAACCGGGAGTCGGCAAGAATGAGCGCGGCAACAGCGTCCCCCTGGCACCGCGGCGAACGCGAGCTGCAACAGAGCGTCGGCGTCGCCGAGCGCATGGAGGTCTTCGGCCGCCAGGTCATCCGCGACTTCATGCCGGAGCAGCATCGCACGTTCTACCGGCAGCTCCCGTTCCTGGTGATCGCCGCCGTCGACGCGAGCGGCGATCCCTGGGCGACACTCGTCGAGGCGCGTGCCGGTCTGGCGCAGTCAGCCGATGCGCGGCACCTGCAGATCAACGCCTTGCCAGGGCAAGGGGATCCCGCTGGCGATGCCCTGATGCCGGGCGACGGCATCGGCGTGCTCGGCATCGAGCTGCAAACGCGCCGCCGCAACCGCGTCAATGGCAGAGTCGTTGCGCGCGACGACCGCCAGCTGACGCTGCAGGTCGAGCATGCCTTCGGCAACTGTCCGCAATACATTCAGGCGCGAGAGTTCAGGTTTTCCGGTGATCCCGCCGAGCCTTTCGTCGGCCGCACCGAAGTCCTGGTCAAGCTCGACGCCGAGGCCAATGCCATGATCCGGGCTGCCGATACCTTCTTCGTCGCCAGCTATGTGGATCCGGAGGGGGATGCCGGCAGACGCCAGGTCGACGCCTCCCATCGCGGCGGCAAGGCCGGCTTCGTGCGTATCGACGGCGATGTGCTGACCATCCCCGACTTTGCCGGTAACCTGCATTTCAACACGCTGGGCAATCTGCAGGTCAATCCGCGGGCCGGCCTGCTGTTCATCGACTTTGCCAATGGCGACCTGCTGCAGCTCACCGGCCGCACCGAACTGGTCCTGGCGGGCGACGAAGTCAGCAGTTTTCAGGGGGCCGAGCGGCTCTGGCGTCTGCACGTCGACAAGGCGGTGCGCCGCCGCGGCGTGCTGAAACTGCGCTGGCGTCTTGACGAAGTCTCGCCAAATTCGCTGATGACCGGGTCGTGGGAAGAAGCCCTGGCCCGCCAGCAGGCACAAGCACTGCGCAACCAGTGGCGGCGTTTTCGCATCGCACGCATCACCAACGAAAGCTCGACCATCAAGTCGTTCCATCTCGAAGCCGCCGACGGCGCCGGCTTGCCGCTCTTCAAGGCCGGGCAGCACCTGCCCATCCGGCTGGCCATCGCCGCGGAAGCCGCGCCGGTCATTCGCACCTACACCCTGTCGGCGGCGCCGTCGGATGGCTGCTACCGCATCAGCGTCAAACGCGAAGGACGGGTTTCGCAGTTCCTTCATGACCACACAGCCGTCGGCGATGAAATCGAGGCCCGTGCGCCACTGGGCAATTTCGTCGTGGACCCGCATGAACGCCGACCGCTCGTTCTCCTGTCGGCCGGGGTGGGAATCACCCCAATGCTCGCCATGCTGCGCGAGGTGGTGTACGAAGGCGTGCGTACCCGCCGCGTACGCCAGACCTTCTTCGTGCATGCGTCGCGCACCCTGGCCGAGCGGGCCTTCGCCAGCGAAATGCAGGAACTGGTCGAGCGTGCCGATGGTGCGGTCGAGGCGGTGCGCGTTCTCAGTCAGCCCGAACCCACGGCCGTTCTTGGCAGTGACTATGACGTTCAGGGCCGCATCGACCTGCGCTTGCTGAAGGCCATCCTGCCCTTCGACGATTTTGACTTCTACCTCTGCGGCCCGGCGGCGTTTGCCCAGGACCTGTACGACGGCTTGCGGGCGATGCAGATTGCCGACGAGCGAATTCACGTCGAGCAGTTTGGCCCCTCATCGCTACGCCGGCGGGTGACGGAAGCGGTCACGGAACCCGCCCCGCCCACCCTGCCGGCTGCCGAAACTTCCGTCGCGGTCGTGTTTGCGCGGACCGCCAAGGAGGCCCGCTGGCAACCGGGTGGCGGCAGCCTGCTCGAGCTGGCGGAAGCGCGCGGGCTGACGCCGGAATTCAGTTGCCGGGGCGGCTCGTGCGGCACCTGCAAGACCCGGATACTGGCAGGCCAGGTCAGCTACACGTCGCCGCCGGCGGTCGCCATGGGGACCGACGAGATTCTGATTTGCTGTTCGGTGCCGGCGGCGGAAGCCGGCGGCGCGGCTGGCCTGGTGCTCGACTTGTAACGTACCGACGCCAGCTTCTCGCCGGCAGCGGGCATCGGCAAAAAATGACTCGAGGAAAGGGGTTTGTCCATGAACGCGCTGGAAGTTGATGTCGCCATTATCGGCGCCGGCACTGCCGGAATGTCCGCCTACCGCGCCGCGCTGGCGCATACTCGTAGCGTGCTGGTGATCGAGGGAGGGGCATACGGGACCACCTGCGCACGCGTCGGTTGCATGCCCAGCAAGCTATTGATTGCCGCCGCCGAGGCTGCGCATGCGGCAAGGCACGCCGAGGCCTTCGGTGTCGTCGTCGATTCGCTGCGCGTCGATGGCGCCGCCGTCATGCAGCGGGTTCGCGATGAACGCGACCGCTTCGTCGGCTTCGTCACCGAGGCGGTGGACCATTGGCCGGCCGAGCACCGCCTGCGCGGTCACGCCCGTTTCCTCGACGGTCACACGCTGCAGGTTGGCGAGCACACGCGTGTCGAGGCGCGGCGCATCGTCATCGCCACCGGCTCGCACCCCAACGTGCCGGCCGAATGGCGCGAGGCCGCCGGCGATCGGCTGATCGTCAACGACGACGTCTTTGCCTGGCAATCGCTACCGCAGTCCGTCGCCGTGCTCGGTACCGGGGTGATTGCCCTGGAGCTGGCGCAGGCCCTGCATCGACTGGGCGTGCGCGTCGGTGTCTACGGCCGCAGCGAGCGCGTCGGCCCACTCACCGACCCCGCCCTGCAGGCCGAAGCGCGCAAGATCTTCGCCGATGAACTGCCGATGCGCCTGGGCGTGTCCGACCTGCATCTTCGGCGTGTCGGCAACGAGGTCGCCGTCCGCGTCGGTGACGAAGAACCTGCCGCTGAACGACGCTACGCGTGGATACTGGCGGCGAGCGGCCGCCGTCCGAATCTGCAGGCCCTCGGCTTGCCGCAGAGCGGGCTGCCGCTGGATACGCGTGGCGTGCCCATGTTCGATCCGTGCACGGGCCAGATCGCCGACAGCCACGTCTTCATCGCCGGCGACGCCACCCATGAGCGGGAGATCCTCCACGAGGCGGCGGACGAGGGCCGCATCGCCGGTGACAATGCCGGCCGCTTCCCCGATGTGCGCGTGCGTCCGCGTCGCGCGCCGCTGTCGGTGGTGTTCTCCGATCCGCAGATCATGCTCGCCGGACAGAGCCACGCGCAGTTGCTGCGCTCAGGGGCGGACTTTGCCGTGGGGGAGGTCTCGTTCGAAGATCAGGGGCGCAGCCGCGTGATGCTGAAGAATCGCGGTGCCCTGCATCTCTATGCCGAGCGGCGCAGCGGTCGCCTGCTGGGTGCCGAGATGCTCGGTCCGGCGGCGGAGCATCTGGGGCATCTGCTCGCCTGGTCGGTGCAGCGAGGCGACAGCGTGCAGGAGATGCTCGACAGTCCCTTCTACCACCCAGTCATCGAAGAGGGCCTGCGAACGGCGCTGCGCGGGCTGCAGCGTGCCCTGCGCATGGGGCCGCCGCCCATCGAGCATTGCCTGGACTGTGGTCCGGGCGCGTGAACTTCGCGCCTGCAGCCGGCGCATGATCGGCGTCCACACGGGCGAGGCGCCGACTGGCGTCAAGCGCGGCCAGCAGCGCAGTGTCCGCTGCGCCAAGCGAACGCCGATTCAGTTCGGCGCCCGCTACCGAGTGCGGGCACCATCGTCATTGCACTCGAGCGTGCCGGGACCGTGGTGGCTGTTCCGCTTGCAGCACCTGGCAAGTAGTTGAAGCCGCCACCCCACCCGTCCGCCCACGTCTGGCCGCTACGCCGGACCGGTAGTGCCCGCTTGCTGGTGAATGTACTTCCTGGCAGTGCGTCTATCCAACCCGGTGCGCCGTGCAACTTCTTCATAGGTGCCCAGGCGCTTGTAGAGCAGTTGACAATAGCGGGCAAGCAAGGCGCTTGCTTCGAGCCGACCGTCGTCGATCGCTTGCAGCAAGGCTTCGCTGCTCGCTCCGGCTGACGCCTCGATGGCGGCATCGTAACGTCCGGTGAGCAGGACGCGACGCACCGCCTGTTCGAGTTCGCGCACATTGCCCGGCCACGGATAATCGGGTGGCAGGCAGCCGGCGAGCGCGTCAAGGACGCGTCCGCCGACCGTTGCGTCGGCAACGCCGAGCATGCGCGTCACCAGTAGCCCGACCAGTCTCGCCAGCTCGTCCGGCGCCTCGGCGAGTCGCTGGCGCAGCGTCGGCAGCGTGATGGCGTCCGAGCACAGGCGGTAATAGAAGTCGTGACGAAATTCGCCGCGCGCGATCAGTTGATGTACGGGTCGATTGGTAGCGGCGATGACTCGTCCGGCAAAGCGCTGTGGCTGGTGACTGCCGATCGGCGTGAAACTTCGCTCCTGCAATACCTGCAGGAGCTTGATCTGAATCGGGATGCTGACCTCGCCGATTTCGTCGAGAAGCAGCGTGCCGTGCGCGCTCGAGCGCGCGAGAACGCCGTCGTGGTGCTCGATGGCGCCGGTGAAGGCACCCTTGCGATGGCCAAACAGCTCGGATTCGATCAGGGTCTCCGGGAACTGTGACAGGTTGATGGCGATGAAACTCTCGGCGAAGTTGGCGGCGAAACGCCGCTGGTGCCACAGGTAGGGGATGTGCCCCGAACGGCCGATCGCCGCCGCCGCCTGACCCTTGCCGGTTCCTGTTTCCCCCAATAGCAGGGTCGAGAAATCTTCCATCCGTTTCCACAGATGGGTGTCGAACAACTGCATGTCATGGGTGAAAACGTTGTTCCAGAGAGCCCGCCGCAAGCTTTTCATCGATGGACTCTCGCCCACCAGTCCGGCTTCGATGAAGTAGTACGCCCGCCGCAATTGGTGAAAGAGGGCGAAATAACGAGCCGCTTCTTCTTCGGAAAAGCCTCGGCGGACCAGTTCGCCGAGGAGTCGGTCGGCCAGCGTCGCGTCGACCCGCGTTTCCCGTCGACTGGCCTGGCGCTCGATCAGGGCGTCCATACCTGCCAGATGGCGGTGATAAACGTCGAAAAGGAATACCGGCTTCGCGCAGCGGGCGTCCTCGGCGCTCAAATCACTCAACGCGAACGTCCCCTGCGCATCCAGCGCCTGCAATCGGCGACTGATGACCGTCATCAGGGCTTCGGCGTCGGCCATCCCCGGCCGCATGACGTCCCCGGCGACTTCGCGCACCTGCCGCGCCCGTGCGTCCGAGAAGGGATTGGCGAAAACGATCTTGCCGACGCGCAGAAAGAAGTCTCGATCACGCGCCGTCAGCATCTGCGACGCAGCCATGACAGCACCTCACAAGCATGTACAAAAAATGCAATTGCTGCATACATGAAACGCGTATCAGCAGCAAGAATCCGGCGGTAGCCGCATTGTAGATCAACACCTTACGGATGGCACGCAAACTGCTCGATGACCGATGCCTTAACAACCACGAAGGAGCACGCGATGAACCCTACCCTCAACCACATCAACCTCTGGATGGCCTGGATCGGCATCCTGCTGGGACTGCTCAGCGGTGCGCTGATCGGCCTTTTCTTCCACCGCGACGAGTGGCTGGGTGGCTACGGCAGCTGGCGTCGCCGCCTGCTGCGACTTGGTCACATCAGCTTCTTCGGGATCGCGTTTCTCAACCTCGCGTTCGCCAACACGGTCAGCCTGGCTGGAGCGACAGCACCCGCCTTCGCTGCCTGGTCGTTGGTGGCAGGCGCCGTGCTGATGCCGGCCATTTGTTTTCTTGCGGCATGGCGCCCGAGCTTCCGTCACCTTTTCTTCTTGCCAGTGGTGGCGCTGATCAGCGGCGCCGTGAGCCTGCTCGCTGGCGAGGTGCTGCCATGAGCCAGTCGATTGAGGGGCCATTCGCATGGCCAGCCGTGGATAGTCAGCCCATGCCGGTGGCCGCCAGGACGAAGGAGTTGCGAATCGTCTTCATCGCCATGAGCGGACTGCGCGCCTGTGATCCAGAACTGACCGCGCTCGGCCTGACACTCCCCGGATTCGTCGAACGCAGTCGCAGCATAGCCTCGCTACCCAGCCTCGGTCTGCTCACCCTGGCCGGGATGACGCCGGCCCAGCACCAGCGCCGCTACCTTGAAATGCCCGACCTGAGCGGCATCGATCAGCTTCCGCGCGACGTCGATCTGGTGGCCATCTCGAGCTTCAGCGCGCAGATCGAGGAAGCCTATCAGGTGGCAGAACATTATCGGACCCTGCGTATTCCGGTGGTGATGGGCGGCCTGCATGTGACCGCGCTGCCGCAGGAAGCGATTGCCCACGGTGCGGCCGCGGTTGTCGGCGAAGGCGAAAGCGTGTGGCGCGACGTTCTGCACGACGCCGAGCGCGGCCGCTTGCGCCCCTTGTACGACGCGCGCGGTGCTGAATTCAACCTGGCAGCAGCGCCGATGCCGGCCTACGAACTGCTGGACATTGCGCGCTACAACCGCATCACCGTGCAGACCAGCCGTGGCTGCCCGTGGCGATGCAGCTTCTGCGCGAGTTCGATCCTGCTTACCCACAAATACAAGCAGAAACCCGCGGCGCAGGTACTGGCCGAAATCGACCACATCCGTTCGCTCTGGCCGCGGCCATTCATCGAGTTCGCCGACGACAACAGCTTTTGTCACCGCGCCTACTGGAAGGCTCTCTTGCCCGAGATCGCCAAGCGCCAGATCAAGTGGTTCGCCGAAAGCGATCTCGCGATTCATGAAGACGACGAGTTGCTGAGGCTGATGCGCGAAGCCGGTTGCGTGGAGGTGCTGATCGGTCTCGAGAGCCCAACAAGCGAGGGACTCGATGGGGTGGAGACGAAGTGCAACTGGAAGCTGTCGCGGGTGCCGCAATATCGCGACGCCATCCGCCGCATTCAGGCCCAGGGCATCCGTGTCAACGCCTGCTTCGTGCTCGGACTCGACGGTCAGACGACCCGCGTCTTCGATCAGGTACTCGACTTCGTTGCCGAAGCCCTGCCGTTCGATGTGCAGGTGACGGTGCCGACACCTTTTCCGGGTACCCCGATGTTCGCGCAGTTGCAGCGGGAAGGGCGCCTGCTGGCCGATCGGGCCTGGGAGCGCTGCACCCTGTTCGACGTTAACTTCCGACCGACACATATGAGCCCGCAAGAGTTGGCAGCCGGCCTGCGCCAGATGATCGTTGCACTCTACAGCGACGAGGCGACGGCGCGCCGGCACCAGCATTTCAAGGCGCTGCGCCGGCAAACGCCGTCGATGGCCGCCTGAGGTCGAGGAAACGGCCCGCTGTTCAGCGTCCACCGATGTCGCCGATCGTCAGGGGCCAAGTGCTGTGCTCGCAGCGACGCGAGGCGATCGATCAAGCGCTGCCGCAGGGTACTGTTCGCCCGCGTTCAGATGACTTTACAGGGGCGCAGCATGGATGCCGCCCATGCCGATGGCGAAGCCGAACACCAGGCCGGAGATGGTGCCGATCTGGCCGGGAATCAGGCCCCGGGAGCAAAGCAGCGGGGAACCGACGGCGAACGCCGATTCAGTTCAGCGCCGGGTCCGCCCGCAGACGTTCGACCGCCAGATCAAGAAACGCGCGTACCCTCTGCGAGGCATGCTGTCCCTCGCGGTGCAGTACATGCACGGGCAGCGCGGGTAGCTCGAAGTCGCTGAGCACGGCCTGCAGCCGGCCGCTGCGCAAGTGCTCAGCGACCTGGTAGGAGAGCAGACGGGTCAGGCCAAAACCGCCCAATGCCGCCGCGACCGCCGAGTCGTTGCTGGTGGTGGTCATGCGCGCTTGCAGCTTGACCACGCGTGGCGCACCGTTCTCGATCAGTCGCCATTCCGGCGTCGGCGTGACGCCCGCCGCCGAGACGATCCGGTGGGCGAACAAGTCATCGGGCGTACGCGGCTCGCCACACTGTTGAAGATAGGCCGGGGCCGCACAAATGACCCGGCGCACGCGTCCAACCGGCACGGCCTGCAGCGAGGAGTCGGCCAGTTCGCCGATACGCACCGCCACATCGACACCCTCGTCGAGCATGTTGATCACGCGATCGAGAAACAGACAGACGGCGCTGACCTCGGGATAGCGCAAGAGGTATTCAGTGACGATGGGGGTGACGAACTGGGCACCGAACAGCACCGGGGCAGTCAGCGTCAGACGCCCGCGAGGTGCCCTGTGCGTGCCGCCGACCGACTCGTCCGCTTCGGCAACGTCGGCCAGAATGCGCCGACAGTCATCGGCATAGCGTGCACCGGCATCAGTCACCCGGACGATGCGCGTGCTGCGCGCCAGCAGACGAACACCGAGTTGCCGCTCGAGTTCGTTGATGGCTCGCGTCACCGCCGATGGCGACAGGTTGAGCTTGCGCGCCGCCCCGGCGAAGCCGTTGGCATCAACCACGGCCACGAGCACCTTCATGTGCTGAAGTCTGTCCATGCAGTCGCCAACTCCCTTGCGTCAGGATCTTGCCTTATCCGGGTGATGGTGCGGAGGAACACCCCGCAGTATAGTGGTCCCAGGATTCTAGGCTGTGGTTTAAGCTAGGCGCTGTCATAAGGAACGACAAGCGATGAGCGATGTGAAGACGCGGAAGGTGCACACCCCGGAGTTCAAGGTGAAGGTGGGTCTGGAGGCCTTGCGAGGGGTGAAGACGATCAACGAGATTGGCCAGGAACACGGGGTTCATCCAGTCCAAGTGGGGCAGTGGAAGAAGGCGATCCAGGAGCAAGCCAAGACCTTGTTCGAGGGCAAGCGCGGTCCCAAACCCGTCGCCGCGTATCGGGAGCCGGAGTTGTTGTACAGCGAGATCGGCAAGTTGAAGGTGGAACTGGACTGGCTCAAGAAAAGTCTGGGATAAGCCTGTCGTAATGCGAAGAGCCTGGATTGAGCCTGGGGAGTCGTTGGCAGTAGTCCGGCAATGCGTCCTGGCCGGGGTGTCGCGTGCGACGATCTATGCTCAGCAAGAACCTTCGATGCTCGACGAAAGCGAGTTGCTACACCGGCGCCTGATTGATGAGGAGTACACCCGGCACCCGTTCTACGGCAGCCGCAGGATGGTGGTCTTCCTCGAGAAAGCGGGTCACACGGTCAATCGCAAGCGGGTTCAACGGTTGATGCGGCTGGTGGGACTGGCCGGTATGGCGCCGGGTCCGGACACGAGCCGGCGACACCCAGCGCACAAGGTCTATCCGTACCACACCTCACCCACAAGCGTCTTCAAATCATGTCGTTCTCGCTGAATGCTGACGCGTATTGTTGACAGGGACTACTCGGTTTTCGGAGGACTTGATGCCAGAATCATCACAACTGCCGGAGAACGACCAGGAGCAAACGGTGGAGACTCTTTTCCCAAGTGGACGTCGACCTGGAGCGGTCAGGGCGTAAGCGTCCATCCGGCCGCGAATGTCGATTTTCTCTCCTGCATTCAGGCGACGTCCCAGCCGCAGATGGTTCCGCTGGCGTCAGCGCCTACGAGGGTGTGGTGCTCCGGATGCCAACACAAACCCGTCACTTCATCCTCGAGCACGGCGAAGCCTATCGGCTTCCCGTGCTTTCGCGGCTCCCAGAGCAGCACCGAGCTGTCCTGGCTGCCGCTCGCCAGTACTGCCCTGCGTGGGCTAAAGGCCAGGCGCGTGCACAGGCCTTGGTGGCCCTCGAGCTGCAGGGGCTGAGTGCCCTCGGGCCCTTTGCCACGGAACTCCCAAACCGTGACCGCGGCATCGCCCGAAGTCGCGAGGAGCTTCGACTCGCTGTCCCATGCCAGCGCCTTCGGCTTGAACGGGTAGCCACTCATCTGGGAGTCTTGGCCTGACTTCAATCGCCAGAAGTGCACCGAGCCGTCCTGGCTGCCGCAGGCGATGACGTTGGCGTCGGGGCTCCAGGCCAGCGAGATCAGCGAACCCTTCCACGCCAGGTGGCGGATCTTCGCTCCTGCGACGAAGGGCAGAATGTGTACGCCGCCGTAGCAGGTCGCTGCGAGGCCGCTACCGTCGGAGCGCCACGCAAGAGCGGTCACCGTGCTGGCGAGCGGCTCGGTCTCGACGATCCGCTCTCCGTCGGGCATCCACACACAGAGCTTCTTTCCCGAGGCCGTCGCGATTCGACCGCCTGCCGGAGCCCATGCGACGTGCTCTACCCAGGCGCTGCCACCTCCCGGTAGCTCGCGCACCAGAGAGCCCTCCGCCGACCAGACTCTCGCCACTTCGTCCTGCCCGCAGGTGGCGAAGCAGCGCCCGTCAGGCGAGATGCTGACATCGAGAACACTTCCTGTATGCGCTGCTGCGATCGCGAATCTCTCTTCGCCCGTCGTCAGATCGAAGCCAACCAGCCGCCCGTCGCCGAGGCCCGCGATGCAGACACCCCCGTCTCGCGCGATTTCGAGCGCCGATACGTAGTCGCCCATCGTGAGGCGAAACCTCGGCCGGAGTTCGGCCGTGCCGTGAGTGAAATCCCCGATTACGCCAGGCATCGCGCGAACCCCCGCGTGAGCTCGTCGCGATCGAGCTTCCGGCCGATGAAGACCAGATCACTAGCGCGCGGCTCGATACCCCATGGGCGATCCTCTCGCCCGTCGAAGAGCATGTGCACGCCCTGAAAGACAAAGCGGCTGGGCGAACCCTTGATGTTCAGGATGCCTTTCATGCGGAAGATGTCGGTTCCCTTATCTCGCAGCAACTGCGATACCCACTGGCTGAGGCGATCGCCGTCAATCTCTCCCTCGAGGTGGATCCCGACCGAGGTCACCTGATCATCGTGCGAGTGTCCGGCCACGAAGGTCTGCTCGCTGCTTGGCCGAACGGCGACGCCGCTGCCGAGCACCTGCAACTGGAATTCGGACGGCAAATGCTGCGTGTACAACCCGATACGCCCCCCACGCGGTGCGTGCAGCTCGAACCGCTTGGCGCCTGCGGAATCAAGTTTTAGCCGCACGGGCTCGGGCGCCCCGATCTCGATGCGTCCACCCGGCAAGGCCGAACGCGCCGCTTCAGACCAGATGCGCGCGGCGTGTTCAGAGTTACCCCGTGAACCGGCGTGCTCGCTGCCACCAAGGAAGCTCGCAACCAGGTCCATTGTGGGGTCCGGGCCGTCTTCGAGTACGAGTTCGTACACGCCTTCCTCGACTTCGAAGGTGCCCGCCCATTCGAACGGATACTCCGGCTCGAGGAACGTTGGCTTGGCTGCCACTGCACGATCGAGATCGAACCCGCCGATGTCGAGAATCGCGGCGATCGGCACGCTCGCGTTCTGGGCGCGGAGCACCTTCGCCATCGAATTCATGTTCGTCACGCGCCGCTCCAGCGCCTCGAGCTCGTGCCCGCTCACGAGGTCCGTCTTGTTGAGGACAAGGACGTCGGCGAACGCAATCTGCTCCTTACACTCGCTCGAGTCATCGAGGTGCAGGTGCACGTGCTTTGCGTCGACGAGGGTCACAATGCCGTCCAGCGAGAAGAGTTCGCGAAGGTCGTCGTCGACGAAGAACGTCTGCGCCACGGGACCTGGGTCGGCCATGCCCGTGGTTTCGACCAGAATGTGGTCAAACTTGTCCCGCCGCTTCATCAGGCTACCGAGGATGCGGATGAGGTCGCCTCGGACGGTGCAGCAGATGCACCCGTTGTTCATCTCGAATACCTCCTCGTCGGCGTTGATAACCAGCGCCTGATCGATTCCGATCTCTCCAAACTCGTTCTCGATGACGGCAATGCGTTTGCCATGGTTCTCGGAGAGGATTCGGTTCAGGAGCGTGGTCTTCCCTGAGCCAAGGAAACCGGTGAGGACGGTGACGGGGAGCCTTTTCATGAGTGTTCTCCCTAAAGGTTAGGCGACACGTAAGGCAGCCGATGCAACTTCATTGCAGCACTGGATCAATGGCTGGGTCACCAGTCGGCATCCATCGCCAGCAAAACGCGCGGCGTCTCGCCCGGCGTAACGGCCGGCGAGCGATGAATGACACCCCGGCCGCCATTGCCCTGCCACAGGCTGCCCTTGAGCAGGGCCACGGCGAAAGGCGGAATCACCTCGATGCGGCTGCCTGGGCCCAGCAGGCCGGAGCTTTCGTCAGGCAGTCCCCTGGCCCCGGCCCCGAGACGGCCGCGATCGACCGCCGCGTCGTCCACCCATTCGGTCCCCGGACCGCGATAGGTGCACAGCAAGCGGATGCCGACGCGATCGACATGCAAACGCGGACACATCGCTTGGCCGACCACTTCCAGGCGGAGGCCGATGCTCCTGGCATCGAGCAGCTCGCCAAGCATTTCGGCAAGCAAGGTGAGATCGGCAGCCAGCGCGTCGCGGCCGGCACCCGCCGGCAGGCGGGCGAGATCCGGGGTCTTTCCTGGTGCCAGGATCTGGCGAAAACCTGATCCGAGATGGTCAGCATGGGTGTTCAGCCAGTCGGCGATGGCGCCATTGACCGGGCGCCACCACTGGGCGATCTGGATTCCCGGATCGAAGATGCGCGTCAGATCCAGCGCCTCTTCCGAGATGGCGGCGCAAGTCGTGGCGGTACGCGGTAGCGGGGCGTTCATCAGAAAACTCCTGTCAGTTACGGTCAACCCGGAGAATCAGCGCAGAAAGGAAAGCGCCCGGCCGCGGCAGTTGGGGCGCAATTTCCCGTCATGCCAGGCAATCTGGCCGGAAACGACCGTCGTCGCCACCCGGCTGCGGAAACGTCGGCCGACAAAGGGCGACCAGCCGCAGCGGGCGAGAACGGGGTCGTCCGGGAGATCCATGTCGCGGTCGCCGATCAACACCAGATCGGCCCAATGGCCTTCGCGCAGGTAGCCGCGGTCGACGATGCCGAACAAGTCGGCAACGCGGTGGCTTGTCTTGGCGACCAGCGTCGGCAGGTCGATGAGGCCGTCGTGCACCAGCCCCATCAAGCCGGGCAACGCGTGCTGGACAAGCGGTAGGCCAGACGGGGCCTGGAAATAGTTGCCGGCTTTCTCTTCCGCCGTATGCGGCGCGTGATCGGTGCCGATAACGTCCAGCCGGTTGCTGTTGAGCGCGGCGCGCAGGGCGTTGCGGTCGGCGACGGTCTTGACGGCCGGGTTGCATTTGAGGTGACTGCCGAGTCGCGTGTAGTCGCTGTCGTCGAACAAGAGGTGATGGACGCAGACCTCGGCGGTGATGTGCTTGTCGGCCAGCGGCTTGTCTTCGAAGAGTTCGAGTTCGCGGGCGGTGGAGATGTGCAGCACATGCAGGCGAGTGCCGTGCTTCTTGCCCAGCGACACGGCGAGCGACGAAGATCTGTAGCAGGCCTCGGCATCGCGGATCAGCGGGTGCGCCGAAAACGGCACGGCATCGGCATACGCTTTTCGCCATTTTTCCTCGTTGACCGCAATCGACGGGGTGTCCTCGCAATGCGTGAGCAGAATCGTCGGAGCACAGGAGAACAGGCGCTCCAGCACCGCTGGATCATCGACCAGCATGTTGCCGGTCGATGCGCCCATGAAGACCTTGATACCGGCGACTTCACGGGGGTCAAGGGCGGCCACGGCATCGAGGTTGTCGTTCGCGACACCAAAGTGAAAGGCGTAATTGGCCCGCGAATCGCAGGCGGCGATCGCCTTCTTTTCCGCCAGTGCCGCCATCGACAGGGTCGGCGGCATGGTATTCGGCATCTCCATGAAGCTGGTGATTCCGCCAGCGACGGCCGCCGCCGACTCTGTGGCGATACAGCCTTTGTGTGTCAACCCCGGCTCGCGGAAATGCACCTGATCGTCGAGCATGCCGGGCAATAGCCACTGCCCGGCGGCATCGATTTCGTCATCGGCGCAGGCGTCGATTGCCGGGGCGATCCTGGCAATCCGCCCATCGCGAACGAGGAGGTCGGCCGCGCGGATTTCACCTTCGTTGACCAGCCTGGCGTTGCGGATGAGCAGCCTGCTCATGCTCAGAACTCGTTCTGCAGGCGTTTGTAGCCCTGGACCAGTTCGTGATTGGTTCGAACCACATCCTCGGAAAACTCCGTGGCCTCGGCGCTGACGCGGGGAACGCTGGCGAGGTCGGTCTCCGGGCCGATACGCAGGGTGGATGAAACATAGAAGCCCGGCGGCAGGTCCTTGCCATCGACCACGGCGTTGTGTCGAACGACGCAGCCATCGCCGATACGGCAATTGAAAACGACGCTATTGAAGCCGATGAAGACGTTATTGCCGATGACGGTTGGGCCATGCACGATGGAACGGTGGGCAATCGAGGTGTGTTCGCCGATATCGACCAGGGCGCCGGACTTGGAGTGGATGACGACGCCGTCCTGGATATTGGAATGGGCGCGGATGCGGATCGGTTCGAGATCGCCGTCGGCATTGACCTCGTCGGCACGGATCACCGCGTAGGGGCCGACGAAGACGTTTTCCTCGATGATGACCTTGCCGCAGATGATGGCGGTCTGGTCGACGTAGGCGGATGCATCGATTTGCGGCAGGTCGCCACGGGGATTCTTGCGGATCATTGTCTACACTCCGTTGGGATGAAACGTTCGTTCGCCGCGTTTGAGCTTGTCGAACAGGTCGTGGTTGGGCCAGTCGTTGCGGATGGCTTCAGAAAATTCAACGTCTTCCAGATCGATCAGGCCCAGGCGCGGGCTGCAGGCATCTTCGCGGAAGCACTGGGCGTAGCCGGTTTCGGTCTCGTGGACGATGACCGAATGCAGGCGCACGTCGGCCTCGCCGTTACGCATTTCGGTCAGATCCAGCAGACGGTCGATCATTACGAAAAACAGCCGCGAGAGCTGCTCGGCGCTGGGCGAAACGGGAATCAGAATCCAGCGCTCGGAAAACCGCTGGCAGGCGGCGATGTAATCAGGATCGTCGCCCGACCACAGAGCGACGGCATGGTCAAAGGCGTCGATCAGCGCGCGCGGGCCGTCCTTCAACAGGCCGAAGTCATAAACCATCTGCCCATGATCGAGCGCAAGCGCTTCGAGCAGCAGCTCGACCTTGTAGGAATGGCCGTGCATCGAGTGCGAGCAGCGCCGCGTGCTGCAACCGCGCACGATGTGGGCGTTCTCGAACTTGAACAGTTTGCGGATCAGCATGCGTCATTGCCGCCGGGGGGCCGCGCTTCTTCGCGCAGGCGGGCAATGACGTCGGCCAGCGGCAGGCTGCCGAGATCCTCGCCTGCGCGTGCGCGCAGCGCGACCCGGCCTTCCGCTTTTTCCATGTCACCGACGACCAACAGGTACGGCACTTTCTGCAGCGAGTACTCGCGAATCTTGTAGCCGATTTTCTCGTTGCGCAGATCGACCGTAGCGCGGACGCCGACCCGCTTCAGCGCCTGCAAAACGCTTTTCGCGTAATCGCTCTGACCTTCGCTGATGTTGAGTACCACGGCCTGCTGCGGCGCCAGCCAGAGCGGAAAGAGGCCGCTGTAGTGCTCGATCAGGATGCCGGTAAAGCGCTCAAGCGAACCGAACAGCGCCCGGTGCAGCATCACGGGCCGTTCGCGTTCGCCCCGTTCGTTGATGTAACTGATATCGAAGCGCTCCGGCAGGTTGAGATCGACCTGCAGCGTGCCGCATTGCCAGTCGCGGCCGATCGCGTCGCGCAGTACGAATTCAAGCTTGGGCCCGTAGAAGGCGCCTTCGCCGGGGTTGATCCGGCATTCGATACCCATCCGGTCGAGCGCCCCGGAGAGCGCACCTTCAAGCTGGTCCCAGGTTTCGTCGCTGCCGATGCGGTTGGCCGGTCGGGTCGACAGCTTGACGGCGACATCGTCGAAGCCGAAATCACGATAGATGGCGAAGACCAGTGCGATGGTGCTGGCACATTCGTCCTGCATCTGGGCAGCGGTGCAGAAGATATGGGCGTCGTCCTGGGTGAAATGGCGTACGCGCAGCAGGCCGTGGAGGGAGCCCGAGGGCTCGTAGCGATGGACCTTGCCGAATTCGGCCATGCGCAAGGGGAGGTCGCGGTAGCTTTTCAGCCTTTGGGCAAACAAGGAGACGGCGCCGGGGCAGTTCATCGGTTTGAGGGCGAAGACGCGCTCGTCCTCGGTTGTCGTCGTGAACATCGCCTCGCGGTAGTTGAACCAGTGGCCGGAGGTTTCCCACAGGCCGCGATCCATCACGTCGGGCGTATTGACCTCGACGTAATCGGCGCGCTCCTGGCGTGTGCGCATGTAGCCGATCAGTTGCTGGAACAGCGCCCAGCCCTTGGGGTGCCAGAACACGGACCCGGGTGCGCAGTCGTCGAAATGGAACAGGTCGAGCTGGGCGCCGAGCTTGCGGTGGTCGCGCTTACCGGCTTCTTCGAGGCGGGTCAGGTAGGCCTTGAGGGCCTTGGCATCCGGCCAGCAGGTGCCGTAGATGCGCTGCAGCATGGCGTTCCTGGCATCGCCCCGCCAATAGGCGCCTGCCACCTTGGTCAGCTTGAAGGCTTGAAGCCTGCCCGTGCTCGGTACGTGCGGGCCGCGACAAAGGTCTGCAAAGTCGCCCTGGGCGTAGAGCGACAGGGTTTCGCCCTCGGGAATGGCGCGGATCAGTTCCGCCTTGTAGGACTCGCCCAATTGCTCGAAATACGCGACTGCCTGGTCACGCGGCAGTTCGCGCCGGCCGAGCGGCAGGTCAGCGGCGGCGAGTTCCTGCATGCGGGCTTCGATCTCTACCAGGTCGTCGGGCGTAAAGGGGCGCTCGAAGGCGAAGTCGTAGAAAAAGCCGTCTTCGATAACCGGGCCGATGGTGACCTGGGCGCTCGGGTAAAGCTGCTTGACGGCCATGGCCAGCAAATGCGCGCAAGAATGGCGCAGTATTTCCAGGCCTTCCGGATCGCGTGCAGTGATCAGGCTGAGCGAGGCATCCCGGTCGAGAATGAAAGCGGTGTCGACCAGCCGGCCAGCGACACGGCCGGCCAGCGCCGCCCTGGCCAGACCAGGACCGATATCGGTGGCCAACTGGGCGACGCTGAGCGGATGCGGGTAATTCCGTTGGCTACCGTCGGGAAGCGTGATGATGGGCATGGATGGGTTTCTCTTGCAGCGTGATCAGGGGTGATGCGTGTCGCTGGCATGCGCTGGCGGCACGGGGTCGACACCGCCAGGGTGCCAGGGATGGCAGCGACCAATGCGCCGCAGGGCCAGCCAGCCGCCGCGACGCAAGCCGTGCATTTGCAGGGCTTCCTGGGCGTAATGGGAACAGGATGGGTAAAAGCGGCAACGCGGGCCGAGCAGCGGGCTGATGAACCACTGATAGCCGCGAATCATCAGCAGGATGGCACGGGTCAGCAGGCGTTTCATGCCGCGGCCTGTGCGTGCAGGCGATGCCAGCTCGTACCCGTCGCGCTGTCCTCGATGCCGATGCCCAGGGTCAGCAATTCCTGGCGCAGCTCATCGGCACGGGCAAAATCACGGCGAGCACGGGCTACGCGGCGAGCGGCGATCAGTTGTTCGATGGTTTCGGTCGCTGGGCAGTTGTCCTGCGCCCTCGCCTGCTGGCGCCAAGTGGCCGGATTCTGTTGCAACAGGCCGAGCAAGTCGGCAGCATCGCGTAGCGTGGCAAGGAGGCGAGATTGTTCTGCCGGATCCGTACATTTGCGCAGTGCCGTGGCGGCTTCATGCAAGCAGCCGAGGGCCAGGGGCGTGTTCAGGTCGTCGGCCAGCGCGGCTTCGACTGCTTCGGCGCGCACGCCTTCGGGCGCTGGATCTGGCGCGGCAAAAGGCTGCAAGCTGCCGTACAAGCGGTCGAGGGCCGCCCGCGCCTGATCGAGCGCACTCAGCGAGAAGTCAAGTGGCTTGCGGTAGTGGCCGGCGAGCAGCGCGTAACGGATGACCTCACCGGGGTAGTACTGCAGCAGGTCGCGTACGGTGCGGAAATTGCCAAGGGATTTCGACATTTTTTCGCCGTCGACCGTGACATAGCCGTTGTGCAGCCAGTAACGGCAATACTGCCCGCCATTGGCCCCTTCACCCTGGGCAATTTCGTTTTCATGGTGGGGAAAGATGAGGTCCTGGCCGCCGCCGTGGATGTCGATCGACGGGCCGAGGTGGGTGTGGATCATCGCCGTGCATTCCATGTGCCAGCCGGGGCGTCCAAAACCCCAGGGGCTGTGCCAGCCGGGTTGTGCTGCGGTCGATGGCTTCCAGAGCACGAAATCGGCCGGGTCGCGCTTGTAGGGTGCGACTTCGACCCGCGCCCCGGCAATCATGTCGTCGCGCTGACGACCCGAGAGCTTGCCGTAGTCGGGCAGCGACGGCACATGAAACAGGACGTGGCCCTCCGCGACATAGGCATGGCTACGCTCGATCAGGCGCTCGATCAGCGCAATCATCTGCGGAATGTGGCCGGTCGCCCAGGGTTCGATGGTCGGTGGCAAGGCATTCAACTGCGTCATGTCTTCGCGATAGGCCGTGGCGTAACGCTCGGCCAGGATGCGGATGGGCTCGCCGTTGGCGGCTGCGGCGGCATTGATCTTGTCGTCCACGTCGGTGATGTTGCGGGCGTAAATCACCTGCGGGTAATGCCGCGACAGTAGGCGGTAGAGCACGTCGAAAACGACTACCGGGCGCGCGTTGCCAATGTGCACGTAGTTGTAGACGGTGGGGCCGCAGACGTACATCGTGACGCGCTGAGGGTCGGCCGGCATGAATACATCTTTCTGCCGAGTGAGCGTGTTGTGCAGACGGATGCTCATTTCATCCGCCCTTCGGCAACCAGCGCTTCGCGGCGCTCGCCGTCGAGCACGCCGCAGAACATGGCGAAGGCCTTTTCGATCAACAACTGGTCGAGACCGCGTACGATGAAGACGAGGCGGCTCTTCCGGTCGTTATAGGGCGCTTCGGTCGGCCAGTCGTCGAGCCTGGCGTAGGGGTAGTTGGTGTGCTGGACGCACTGGACGACGCGCGGCTTGTCGTCGCCGATCACATTGAGCAGGCCCTTGATGCGCAGGATGCGATCGCCCATGCCCTGCAGCAGCAGGCTCACCGCGTCGACGAAACAGACCCATAGCAGGGGCTGGTCGAAAGTCAGCGCGAAGCTGTAAACCTCGGCATCGTGGCGGTCCACATCGTGATGATGGTGATGATGGCCATGCGCCTTGAGTCGTTCCTCGCGGACTTTTTCCTCGGCCAGCCAGCCGGCGACATCGGGCGTCTTGCTGCCCGGATCATAGAGGCCGCAGCCGGTAAGCGAAGCCAGCGCGACTTCGCCGCGGCGCACGAAAATCTGCGGCGCGGCCGGGTTGATCCGGCGCAAGGTCTGGCTGATCGCCTCGATGGCGGGGCCATCGGCCAGATCGCACTTGCTGAGCAGCAAGCGGTCGGCCATTGCCACCTGCTTGACTGCCTCGGGGTGCTGCGCCAGTTGCCCGGCCGCATGCGTCGCATCAACCACGGTCACCACACCATCAATACGGAAGCGCTCGGCAATGAAGAAATCCTCCATCAGCGTGGAGATCACCGGCGCCGGGTCGGCCAGGCCGGTGGTCTCGATCACCACGCGGTTGACCGGCACGATCCTGCGCTGCAGGCTCTTCATGAATAACTCGGTCAGGCTGCGCGTCAGATCACCGCGTACCGTGCAGCAGATGCAGCCAGAGTCGAGCAGGATCAGGTCTTCATCGATCTTGGTGACCAGATGGTGGTCGACGGCAACACTGCCGAACTCGTTGATCAGCACCGCCGCTTTGGTCATTTCCGGCTGACCGAGCAGGTGATTGAGCAGCGTTGTCTTGCCGGCGCCGAGAAAACCGGTGAGCAGGGTGACTGGGATACGGCGGTCGGTGTCTGTTTCACTCATGGCTTGCTCGTTCACTGTGACTATTTGCCGCGTGCCCGAATCTGGCTGCGGATCGTGGAGAAATCGACACTGCCGTCCATTTCCTGGGAAAAGGCGGCGAAGTTGTAGCCCATGGGTGTTCGGCTGTAAGCCGCCAGCAGGCGCCGTCGTTCGATCTGCCGAGGATCAGCCATACTGGCGCTTTTTGGCCTCATGGCGCTCCTGCGCCTCCAGACACAGGCTGGCCGTTGGCCGGGCGAGCAGGCGGGCTATGCCGATCGGCTCGCCGCTTTCCTCGCACCAACCATAGCTGCGGTCCTCAATGCGGTGCAGTGCCTGGGCGATCTTCTTGAGCAGCCTTCTTTCGCGGTCACGCACCCGCAGTTCCAGCGTGTGTTCTTCCTCGGCGCTGGCCCGGTCGGTCGGGTCCGGGGCGGCTTCGGTTTCCTGCAGGTGCTGGGTTGTCGCATTGGCTGCGCTACGCAAGGCACTCTCCTCGGCCAGAAGGCGCTGTCTGAAGCTCGCCAACTGAGCTTCAGACATGTACTCGGATTCCGGTGCCGCCAGCAATTCGGCATCACTGAGCAGTTCGATCGTCTTGCTCACGACTCAGTCCTCCTCCACTTCATCGACCGACCATTGCGGAAACGGGTCTTCATACCGAACCCAGGCTTCGGGGCCAGCCACCAGCTCGGTGTCGCTCAGCAAACAGGCGTCGAAAGCGTGGCGTAGCGCCGATTCATCCATCTCGATACCGATCATGACCAATTCCTGCTGGGCATCGCCATAGGGCTCAAGCCAGCGATCCAGGATGATCCGGCGGCCTTCCTCATCCTGCGGCCAGTCCGTCTCGGGAACGGCAACCCACCACAGACCACCTACCTCGTGCCGGGTCACCGGGCCGGCTTGCGACCAGCTGCCGACCAGACCGGGGCGCGTAGCCAGCCAGAAATAACCTTTCGAACGAATGACGCCCGGCCATTCCTGGTTGATCCACTCATGGAAGCGCGCCGGATGGAACGGCCGGCGGGCGCGATAAACGAAACTGGAAATCCCGTACTCCGCGGTTTCCGGGATGTGCTCGCCGCGTAGTTCCTGCAGCCAGCCAGGGGCTTGTGCCGCCCGTTCGAAATCGAATCGGCCGGTGTTGAGAATGCGTTCGAGCGGCATCTGGCCGAAACAGGCTTGGACTATGTCGGCTCGCGGATTCAGTGTCCGCAGAATGGCTTCGAGGCGGGCAAGGTCCTCCGCTGGCAGGAGGTCGATCTTGTTGAGTACGATCACGTCACAGAATTCAACCTGCTCGACCAGCAGATTGACCACCGTACGCTCATCACCTTCACCCAGGCTCTCACCCCGGTCGGCGATGTAGTCCTGCGAGCTGTAGTCGTTCAGGAAGTTGAAGCCATCCACCACGGTGACCATGGTATCCAGCCGCGAGATGTCCGAAAGACTGGTGCCGTCCTCGTCGCGAAAGGTGAAGGTTTCGGCCACCGGCAGCGGCTCGGAGATGCCGGTCGATTCGATGAGCAGGTAATCGAAACGCTCCTCCTTGGCCAGTCGGGCAATTTCGATCAGCAGATCCTCGCGTAACGTGCAGCAAATGCAGCCGTTGCTCATCTCGACCATCTTCTCCTCGGCCCGAGACAACCTGGCGCCACCTTCGGCGACCAGTCGGGCGTCGATATTGACCTCGGACATGTCATTGACGATGACGGCGACGCGCTGACCCTGGCGGTTATTCAGCACATGGTTGAGCAGCGTTGTCTTGCCGGCACCGAGAAAGCCGGACAGGACAGTGACCGGGAGGCGGGAGTCTCTTGTTGGGCGTTGGAATGTCATTCCTGCTCTTGATTGGCGAGTAATCGAACGGGTGCGGATATCACTTCAACGCGCCCGTTCCTGACCGCGTTGTAGAAACAGCTGCTCCGCCCGGTATGGCAGGCGCCACCGAGCTGGTCGACAAGCAGCAGAATGGCGTCGCCATCGCAATCGAAGCGCGTTTCAATCACGCGTTGCCGGCAGCCCGATGTTTCCCCTTTGCGCCACATGCACCGGCGTGAACGTGACCAGTAGCAGGCAAGGCCGGTGGCCAGGGTCTCTTCAATCGCGGCACGATTCATCCACGCCAGCATCAGCATCTCCCGAGTGTCAAATTGCTGTGCGATGGCCGCGACCAGCCCTTGCTGATCGAATGCCAATTCGTCCAGCACTTCGGAAAGAGGTAAGCTTGCGCCGATGGGTGCGCCTTCAAGTCGGGTTAACATAGCGTCTTCTGGATATCAGAAATGCAATGTTATAACATTGCATGTTTACTACCAAGACCAACCTGATGAACCCATCGCTTCCTGACGATCAATGTCCGCAATTCACTACTGGCACTACGGAAGCCCTTGACCGGGCCGAAGCCGCATGCCGGGCACGCGGCGCCAGCCTGACTGCGATCCGCCGTGAGGTGCTGGAACTCCTTTACCGCAGCCCCACCGGCGTCAAGGCCTATGATCTACTCGCCCGGATCAAGGAAGCTCGGCCCGGCGCTTCACCGCCGACGGTCTATCGCGCTCTGGATTTCTTGATCGAACAGTGCCTGGTGCACAAGATCGAGCGCATGAACCTCTTCGTTGCTTGCAGACAGGCGTCGCATCAAATCCCCAGTCTGTTTCTGGTCTGCCCAAAATGCAGTGGGGTCACGGAACTACAGGAGCAGTCGGTGATGAGTGCGCTGTCGACCAGTCTTGCCGAGGCCGGGCATCGCCTGGAGAGTCCTGAAGTGGAAATCAGCGCGCTTTGCCCGAAATGTGTCGGCGCAGCTAGCGCTCAGTGCGCCGACGGCGAAGGCGGCGCCTTGGGCTGACTGACCAGTTCGCGAACCCAGGGAAGGCGACGACGCGCATCACAGTACCTGACTCACCAAGCAGGCGGCGCGGGTACGGGTGAGACGTTTGAGTAGGCGCTGGACCGGGACCGCGGGTAGGTGTCGGTGGCATCCTGTGCGCTGGAATGCTCAAGCCGGCGCGTGTGCGCCAGGATGGTTCCCAGCTCGGCCTGGTGCTGCTCCAGCAGCCTGCCTGCGGATCTAGGATCAACAGCCCGTTCTCGAGGTCCAGGGGCCAAACACGCGGATTGAGGTTGCTGCCGGTTGTTGCGTCTGCCTCTCCGAGAAAGCCGAAACGGGCGAACATCCCGCGTACGGAGTGGAATTGAGAGCGACTGGGTCCTTGATTCTACTTTGTCAGATTCCCTTTCACCTTTTCGTGATTTCGTGAGCTGCATTTGCCGAGAAGGGCGAGTTGATGGCCGAGTATCAGGTCGGCCGCTGGCGGGCGTGGCACCATCACATGGCCCCGGTCATGATCGCGACCATGTTCCTGGACAAGGAGCGCATGGCCCATCGCGAGACGGCCGAACTTCTCTCCTGTCGCGACTTGGTGGAGATCATGCGTCATCGACAGGCATCGACGGCGGCGCCAAGCCATGGGATCCGCCCATCGAACGCGATTTGACCAAGTCAAATTGGTCGGGCTTCGCAGAACATGGGGCTGCCCCGTCGATCGAAGGCCCTCAGCTCCTCCCGCCAGCGGCAATCCGCTTTTTTCACCAGGCTAGGGCGTGTCGGTCGAACGTCTGCCGGTTTGCCGATCGAGTGCTATTGCCAGAGCAGCAGTTGTGCGTGCAGTTCGATCGCCGTTCGGTGCTCGTTTTCCGTCGATGGACCCAAGGCTCCGGAATGCGGCACGCACCGTCCTGATATGCCCCGTTATGGTGCGCGAAGCCGGGGAAACCCGGTTGACCTGGGATACTTCCAGCCTGCCTGACGCAACCGGCAGTTCCGCTTCAGCATCTTGGCGTCCAGCCGCCGGGTTACTGTGAAACAACGAAAAAATGCATGTAAACAGAACACTGAATCGGCAAGCGACGCGCGCCGGCCAGATCGCCCGTTGGAGTGAAAGTCGTTTCACTATTCGAAGTGACGCGACTCAGGTAGCGCAATGACCGATGGGCCGAGCCAGCTGTCAGGAAAAACCGCACGGTTGAGCAGTGGGTTCTGGAGCCAAAAGGGCAATTGTGGCTCGCTATTTGCTTTGATCCGAGAGAGACACGCTGTGCTGGCGTGGCAGTTTCGGAATAGTGGCGGCGCAGGATCGTCCGCCGCTTGTCAGGATTGAGAAGTCAAGGATTCTTGGAGAACAGTATGGACATCGTCAGTCATTTTGCCGCCCGCTTTGACCGCACCCGCGAAGAGGAACTCTCCCTGGAGGACTACCTGGCAGCGTGCAAACGGGATCCGCTGAGCTATGCCACCGCCGCCGAACGCATGCTGCGCGCAATCGGTGAGCCGCAGACGGTAGACACCCGCAACGACCCGCGCCTGTCACGCCTGTTCGCCAACAAGGTGATCAAGATCTATCCCGCCTTCGCCGAGTTCTACGGCCTCGAAGACGCGATCGAGCAGGTGGTCAGCTATTTCCGCCACGCGGCGCAGGGGCTGGAAGAGAAGAAGCAGATCCTCTACCTGCTCGGCCCGGTCGGCGGCGGCAAGAGCTCGATCGCCGAGCGGCTGAAGTCGCTGATGCAGGAGGTGCCCTTCTATTCGATCAAGGGTTCGCCGGTGAACGAATCGCCGCTCGGCCTGTTCGATCCAGGCGAAGACGGCGCCATACTCGAGAAGGAATACGGCATCCCCGGCCGCTACCTCAACCGCGTCCTGTCGCCGTGGGCGGTAAAACGGCTGGAAGAGTTCGGCGGCGACATCCGCCGGTTCAGGGTGGTCAAGCGCTATCCCAGCGTGCTCAAGCAGATCGGCATCGCCAAGACCGAACCGGGCGACGAAAACAACCAGGACATCTCGAGTCTGGTCGGCAAAGTTGACATCCGCAAGCTCGAAACCTATGCCCAGGACGATCCTGATGCCTACAGCTTCTCCGGTGGGCTGTGCCTGGCTAACCAGGGCCTGCTCGAATTCGTCGAAATGTTCAAGGCGCCGATCAAGGTGCTGCACCCACTGCTGACCGCGACGCAGGAAGGCAACTTCAAGGGGACGGAAGGTTTCGGCGCGATCCCGTTCGACGGCGTCGTGCTCGCACACTCCAACGAAAGCGAGTGGAAAGCCTTCCGCAACAACAAGAACAACGAGGCCTTCCTGGACCGCATCTACATCGTCAAGGTGCCCTATTGCCTGCGCGTCTCCGAAGAGGTGAAGATCTACGAGAAGCTGCTGCGCGGCTCCTCGCTGGCCGAAGCGGTCTGCGCTCCGGGCACCCTGCGGATCATGGCGCAGTTCGCAACGCTCACGCGCCTGAAGGAGCCGGAAAACTCCAGCCTGTATTCGAAGATGCTGGTATACGACGGCGAAAACCTCAAGGACACCGACCCGCGCGCCAAGAGCTATCAGGAGTACCGCGACTACGCCGGCGTCGATGAAGGCATGAGCGGCATCTCGACGCGCTTCGCTTTCAAGATCCTCAGCAAGGTGTTCAACTTCGACTCGACCGAGGTCGCCGCCAACCCGGTGCACCTGATGTACGTGCTCGAACAGCAGATCGAGCGCGAGCAGTTCCCGGCCGAAACCGAGGCGAAGTACCTGGCGTTCATCAAGGAACATCTCTCGGTACGTTACGCCGAGTTCATCGGCAAGGAAATCCAGACCGCCTATCTGGAGAGCTACAGCGAGTACGGCCAGAACATCTTCGACCGTTACGTCACCTATGCCGACTACTGGATCCAGGACCAGGAGTATCGCGACACCGACACCGGCGAGGTCTTTGACCGCGCCTCGCTGAACGCCGAACTCGAAAAGATCGAAAAGCCGGCGGGTATCGCCAACCCGAAGGATTTCCGCAACGAGATCGTCAATTTCGTGCTGCGCGCACGCGCCAACAACCAGGGCAAGAACCCGCTGTGGACCAGTTATGAAAAACTGCGCACGGTGATCGAGAAGAAGATGTTCTCCAACACAGAAGAACTGCTTCCGGTGATCAGCTTCAACGCCAAGGCCAGCGCCGACGACGTCAAGAAGCACGAAGATTTTGTCAATCGCATGGTCAACAAGGGCTACACATCCAAGCAGGTGCGCCTCCTGTGCGAATGGTATCTGCGGGTTCGCAAGAATTCGTGACCCGGCGTCGCTGACGATCCAGAGGATATCCACCAGTGCAACAGATCATCGATCGCAGGCTGGCCGGCAAGAACAAGTCGATCGGCAACCGCGAGCGCTTCCTGCGCCGCCACAAGGAGCAGATCCGCGAGGCCGTGAAGCGCGCGGTCGCCGGGCGTGGGATCCGCGAGATCGCCCAGGGCGAGGACATCCGGATACCTCGCCGCGACATCAGCGAGCCGGTGTTCGGCCACGGCCAGGGCGGGCGGCGCGAAATGGTGCACCCGGGTAACAAGGACTTCGTGCGCGGAGACCGCATCGTACGTCCTCAGGGCGGCGCGTCTGGTGGTGGCGGCCCGGGGCAGGCCGGCGACTCCGGCGAGGGCGAAGACGATTTCGTCTTCCACCTGACGAAGGAAGAGTTCATGCAGGTCTTCTTCGACGACCTGGCGCTACCCCGACTGACCCGCACCACGCTCGCCGAGACTCCTGAGTACACGACGCACCGCGCCGGTTTTTCCAGCGACGGGACGCCGAACAACCTGCACATCGTCCGTTCGATGCGCGGCGCCATCGGCCGGCGCATCGCTCTGGGCAGCGAGTCGCGGCGCCAGTTGGCCCATCTCGAAGACCTTCTCGAGGCCTTGCGCGAGCAGGCCGACACCCCGTCGCGGCGGCGTGACATGGCGGTGCTCGCGCGCGACATCGACGCGCTGCGCGCACGCCTCCTGCACATTCCCTACCTCGACCCGATCGACCTGCGCTATCGCAGTCGCGTCCGTACGCCAGTACCGATCGCCAGGGCGGTCATGTTCTGCCTGATGGATGTCTCCGGTTCGATGGACGAGGCGCGCAAGTGTTACGTCCCGCGATATCTGGAACTCTTCAACCCGAGCCATTCGAGGTTGAGATGATGGCAAAGTCCCACGCTGACGCCGGAAGAAGAGGTTCCGGCGTCAGCGTGGGACGAGAGGGCTAGAAGGGCTCGCCTGGAGGTATTCTCCAAGGGGCTTCGGGATCGTAGAGGTTCATCTGACGGCTGCGGTGGCGGCGAAGCTGGACGAGGTAGCGGGCCTCACAAGCAGCGGCGAGTTGGTGAAGGAACTCGCTGATCGCCGCCGCACTTTCGTCGGAGAGGCCGTCGGGGAAGAGGGAGTGAGGGCGGCGTTTCATCGCAACTCCTCGATAGCCGCTTGCAGCAGATCGTCGGGCAAATGATTGAGTGCGCGCGGCACCGCCAGACGCATGGCGGTGCGCAGGATGCGCCCGGCGTGGCGCGGCAGGCCCTTGCTGGCTTGGCGCAGGAGTTCCAGGCCGGAATCGGTGAGCAGGGTATGCGCACACCCGGCGCTCTTGAGGGCATGGCCGACGAGTTGCGCAAAGCGCTCGCGTTCGAGCACCGGTCGCAGATGCACGCGTGCCTGGATGCGGCCGGCGAGTGCGGCGTAAGACGCCCGTTCGAGGGTTTGGGCGAGGATCGGGTGACCGACCAGCCAGACAGTGATGAGATCGCGCGAATCGAAGGCGAAGTTGAGAAAAGCGGGGAAATCGCGGAAGAATTCGGGTGGCAGATTCTGCGCCTCGTCGAGGATCCAGACCGGCAGAAGTTGCTTGGCGTCGGCCAGATGATGGATATGCGCCTTGATGTCGCGCCACAGTTGGGCGCGACGATAACTCGGCTGAAGGCCGAGGGATTGGGCCAGGCACCGGTAAAGGTCTGCCCGTCCGAAATCGGTCTCGGCATGGTAGATGACTTGGTAGCGATGCGGATTGAGCTTGGCGGTCACGAGGCGCAAGGCGGCCGTCTTGCCCACGCCGGCCTCGCCGGTCAGCAGGCCGAGGCCCGGCGATTGCAGAAGCCACTGGAAGCGCTCGGCGAGTTGCGCCAGCGCACCGTCATCCCACAGCTCGGCGGCGTCCTTGCCCAGAGGCGGATGGCGCAGACCAAAGTGTTGCAGATACATCTTCAGTCTCCTTTGCGGTCGTAATACTGACGATAGGTGAGTTCGATCAGATTCGGGCCAGACGGCGAGGCGGGAGCGGCGTCTGTCGGGTCGGATTTATTTCGTTGGCGATCGAGATTGCCCAGGGCATCGAGCGGGGTCGCGGCGCCGATCCCCTTGCCGTGCTCGTCCTCGACCTCGATGACCGCCCCGCTATGCGGATCGACGACCAGACACACCGTCTTGCCGGAGAGTTCGAAAGGCACTTCGAAGCGCGCCCCCTGATACGACACCGTGCCATCCTTCCTGACTCGACGGCTGACGCGATACCGGAACAAGGCATCGAGCTGCGCGGCCAGCGCTCCCAGCGAACGAATCTTCGACAAATCCTGCTGGTAGCGCGCGAGCGGCGTCATCCCGTCGAGGCCGGCATGCGGCGTATGGTGATAGACCCGCTCCAGCCAGGCCCAGAGACGCGCATTGAGGTCCTCGAAACTGTTGATGTGGCGCTCGTCGAGTTCCGACAGGAACTGGTCGCGGCAGGTCCGGTGCCAGCGCTCCAACTTGCCCTTCACATGAGCAGCCAACTGCAGATGATGCAGTCGATCAGCAACAAGTTTTTCGGGTCACCCACCCGTTTCATCCCCTCTTTGGGCGCGAGTTCGTTCTGATCGAACGGCGCAATGCCTGGGGCGAGGAGCGCGTCTACTTTCACGATGACAGCGGCCGGGTGAGGCGCCTGACAGCCGCCTGGACCAGTGCAGTGGCGCCGGATCCGTTCGCCAGCGTGTCGGCCGGCCGCTCGCACTTCCGGGTCGACGACCTCTTGCACCTGGTGGCGCTGATTGTCCGCCAAAGCGCAGCACAGGGGTCGGCCGGGGCAAGCTCCCGGCAGCGCAAAGTGTCAAGAGAATAATGCCGGCAGTGTTAAGTGAATTCTGCCCTGCTGGGAGAACTGACGGAGGACTCGATGCCATGACTCCGTTTCCGATATGGCAAGACCATTACCAATCAGTGCGTTACGGCTCCAACTCAAAAATGGGTCTTTGCATCGGCCTTTGTGTGGCAGAATTATGCTTACAATGATCCCGCCCTCGAAGCCCGACCCCAAACTCCTCGCTCTCGCCGAGAGCGGAACCGTGAATCCGCACGCGCAGGACGTTCAGGATGCCGCCTTTCTCGACAGCGAGTTCTTCGATCCGCGGGACTTGGTACAGGTGCGTTACGAGATGCTGCGTCGTGTACGCACCGAAGGTCAGACCGTTGTCGATGCCGCCAGCAGCTTCGGCGTCTCCCGGCCGACCTTCTACAAGGCCCAGGCAGATTTCGAACGCGCGGGTCTCGCCGGACTGTTGCCGGTCAAGCGAGGGCCGCACGGACCGCACAAGATCACCGACGAGGTCATGGCCTTCATCGAGGCGGCACGTGCCCAGGAAGAAGGACTGGACGCACAGGAGTTGGTGGAGCGGATCGCAGAGCACTTCGGACTGGCCGTCCATCGGCGCACGGTCGACCGCGCGCTGGCACGGAGCAAAAAAAAACGCCGATGAAGCCGACGCTGATGACCGATGGCCAGACCTTGGCCGAGGGTTACGAGTCCTTGCGGCAAGAGACCGCCGAGAGGCCCGGCGGCCGTCACCGCTCGCCCGGGCGTGCACTCTTCCTGTTCAAAGGGATGGCGGCCTGGATGCGTGGCGTCAGCGAAACGGCCCCGAGTCCGGCCGCCGCCGCTCTGCGCAATGAGTCGAGGTTACCGGCGGGGATGGAACAGCACCTGATCAATCTGGTCGCCAGCATGGCGCTGGCGACGGCACGGGAGAGTAGGCCATGATGGGTGAGCAGCACGCAAAAATACAGGCGCGACACCTGAAGAGAAATGCCTATCTCTACGTGCGGCAGTCGACGTTGCGCCAGGTGCTCGAGAACAGCGAGAGTACCAAGCGCCAGTACGATTTGCGCGAGCGGGCCCTGGCACTGGGCTGGCGTCTCGATCAAGTCGTCGTCATTGACTCCGATCTCGGCCAGTCCGGGGCGAGTGCGGTGGATCGCGAAGGCTTCCAGCGACTGGTCAGCGAGGTCGGTCTGGGGCGGGCGGGGATCGTCATGGGCCTGGAAGTGTCGCGTCTGGCGCGCAACTCGACGGACTGGCACCGCCTGCTGGAGATCTGCGCTTTGGCGGACACGCTGATCCTCGACGAAGACGGTGTGTACGACCCGGCGCACTTCAATGATCGCTTGCTGCTCGGCCTGAAGGGTACGATGAGCGAGGCCGAACTGCACGTTTTGCAGGCCCGGCTGCGCGGTGGCATCCTCAACAAGGCTCGCCGCGGCGAACTCGAGATTCGGCTGCCGATCGGATTTGATTACGATCCGGCCGGGCGCGTGCGGCTGGATCCCGATGTCCGCGTTCAGGAAAGCCTGCGGCAGTTCTTCCGCACCTTCCGGCGTACGGGTTCGGCAACGGCGACGGTCAAGGCCTTTCGTGCCGAAGGGCTGAGCTTCCCGCACCGGATTTACCGCGGACCGCAGACTGGCGAGCTGTTGTGGACTGATCTCGAACACTCGCGCGCGCTCTGGCTCCTGCATCATCCGCGCTATACCGGTGCCTTTTGCTTTGGGCGGACGCGCGTGCGCAAGCAGCCCGATGGTTCTCATCGCCATCAACGGCTGCCATCCGAGGAATGGATCGCGCTGATTCGTGATGCCCATGCTGGATACATTACTTGGGACGAGTACGAAGAGAACCTCCGGATCCTGCGCGACAATGCGCAGGCACCTGCCACCGGGCGTGATCGGGGCACGCCGCGTGAAGGCCCGGCGTTGCTGCAAGGATTGGCCCTCTGCGCCAAATGTGGTGATCGCATGACCGTTCGCTATCATGTGAACGGCACACGGCGCGTGCCGGATTATGTTTGTCAGCGCGAGGGGGTCGAGCATGCGCAGCCGATCTGCCAGCAGATTGTCGGTGGCGAACTCGACGCGGCCATTGGCCGCTTGCTGGTGGAGGTCGTGACTCCGATCACCCTGGGGGTGGCGCTGGCGGTGCAGAAAGAACTGGAGAGCCGAAGCGAAGACAGTGACCGCTTGCGCCGTCAAGCCGTCGAGCGGGCGCGCTACGAGTCCGATCTGGCACGCCGCCGTTATATGCGTTGTGATCCCGACAACCGTCTGGTCGCCGATTCGCTGGAAGTGGAATGGAACCAGGCGCTGCGCAACCAGACGGCGGCCCAGGAGCACTACGACAAACAGCGCGAGAGCGAGACCGGGCTCGATGACCAGCAGCGCGCCGCCATCCTTGCGCTGGCGAAAGACTTCCCACGCCTGTGGAACGATCCCCATACGGCTGACCGGGAGCGCAAGCGGATGGCCCGGTTGCTGATCGCGGATGTCACCTTGCTCAAAGAGGCCGACATCAGGGCGCAAGTACGCTTCAGCGGTGGTGCGACGCACACGCTGCACCTCCCGCTGCCCAAGCCAGCCTGGATGCTGCGCCAGACGCCAGGCACCGTGGTCGCCGAGATTGACCGACTCCTCGAAGATCACACCGATAGTGAAATCGCGGACTGGCTCAACGACCAAGGCTTGATCTCCGGCGACGGCAAGCCCTTCCACCGCCCGATGGTTCGTCGTATCCGGATCGACTATGCGCTGCCCAGTCGCCACGATCGGCTGCGCGCGCGTGGCTTGCTGACCCTGCATGAAATGGCACAGCGTCTCAACATCTGTCCGGACAGCCTCAAGCGTTGGCGGCGCGCCGGCCTGCTCAAGGCCCACAAGTATGACGACAGGGGCGGCTACCTCTTCGAACCGCCTGGTCCTGACACGCCGGTCAAGCATCAACATCAAGGCAAAACCACAGGCAAATCAACCACCCGCGAGGGAAGTTTCCCCGCACATACCGCATGAGGTGCAATATGCAGCACACTCCTTGCCCTCGGGCGCATAGGGCCGGCAATAGATCAGGTGAATGCCCAGGCGGGCGCAGATCCCCTGCAGGGTCTCAGCGCGGTAGGCCGCGCCGTTATCGACGACGAGCTTGATCGGGATGCCTCGCTTCAGCAGCGCCTGCTTGAGCACCCCTTCGATGTCGAGCGCCGTTTCGCCGGGGCAGAAAGCGCTGTGAGCCACCAGACGTGAGGCATCGTCGAACAGCGAGACGAGATACCCCTTGACGAGCTTGCCCTCGTGAGGCACGCGGGGACCGTGCATCACATCGCCATACCAGATGGCGCCCGCGGAAGCGGCGACGAAGCTGCGCTTCTCCTCGGGCAGGCTGGCCGAGCCGCTGATCCGCGACAGGCCGTGCTGTTGCAGCAGCCGGTGGACCGTCGAGCGCGACAGGCTGCCGCGAGCCACCGTTCCGGTGGCTTCGAGCAACTGGCGAATCTGACGGATCGAGCGGCGCGGGTTGTCGCGCTTCGCGGCAAGGATCGCGGTCTGAATGGCTTGCGATAGCTTCGATTGCCCGCGGTCGATACGGGTCTTGGGTGTCAGGCCATCGATGCCCTGGGCAAGGTAAGTGTAATACCAGCCCTGAATCGTCTTCTCGGCAACATGGCGCCGACGCGTGCCGGGAATGGTGTATTCGCGCTCGGCCAGGGCGCGGATGGTCTGCTGCAATTCGCCGTGATCCAGCCGTTCCCGGCTGGTCAGCGAACCCAGGACGGACAGGCGAAACAAGGCGATCGGATTGATTCGATTCATGACGACTCCTCGGGGTGAATGGGAGTCGTCATCAAAACAAAAGGGCCGAAATAATGCCACGAGCAAACTGTGTGGGGACCCCGCCCGGGCGGGGTCCCCACCGTCCGCCACTCGCTCGGTGTCAGGAAATCATGGGACGCTCATCTCTTGATCGAGCCAGAACATGGCCCGCGGCAGACCCAGGCTGTTGAACACCTGGTGCCAAAAGCCGTGCGTGTCAACGGCCCGGCCGAGTTCGGCAAAGCGCACGCGCAGGTGAAACACAAAGTCCTTTCCCCGCTCCTGCAACCAGTTCCACCAGCGCGCGCCCGTGTGCCGGTCAGGTGGACCGCCGGGGTGCTCTGCCGCGCCGTTCAGCCGCTGCTGCAGGACTTGCTGTTGCACCGACCAGTCATACCAGCGTCGCGGTGCGATACATTCCGGCAGGCGCGAACACGTGCGTCGGCATCCGGCACAACGGTAGCGAAGGATGGGGATCGGGTTGAGCCGTGGCGGCACGGCTCGGCGGTCGGCCTTTCGCTCATAGTGACCATGCTGATGGACCACTCCCAGCCCGCAGTGCGGGCACGACTTCGGTCGATACACTTCAGCGGCCTTTTGAGTCGTCTCAACGTGCTGCTCAAGCGTGGTGATGCCGGCTACAATTCGTTGCATGGGCTGGGCTCTTTTCTATCTCGGTCGTCTCGATAACTTCCCACGATAGCAGAGGTGTTCCAGCCCTTCTCCGTCCTTCTTCATTCCGCCTTCGCTCAGGAGATCCTTCGATCTTCCTGCTCAAAGTACGCGCGATATTCAAAGCCCTTCAATCCCGTTTAGGGGCGGACGTAACAGCAAGGATCTCGCCAAGCGCTTCTTCATCCTGCTCTACCTGTTCCTGACCCGGCATTATCAGAAGATCGACCTGGTCTTCATCCGCCATCACACGCAGGCTCAGGAAGTCGACGAACACGACTTCTTCCACGCGACGGAAACCGGCGGCACCGTCGTGTCGAGCGCGCTGGTCCTGATGGAACAGATCATTCGTGCCCGCTACCCGAGCAGCGAATGGAACATCTACGGCGCGCACGCCAGCGACGGCGACAACTGGCATGACGACAGCGCACGCTGCCGCGAACTGCTGGAAAAGGACATCCTGCCGCTGTGTCGCTACTTTGCCTATATCCAGGTGGTCGAGCAGGAGCAGAACCTGTGGCACGAGTATGCGGCGCTGGCCGAGGCTGCCGATGCATTCGCGATGCGCAAGGCGAGCACGGCCGACCAGATCTATCCTGTCTTTCGCGACCTGTTCAGCAAGGAAGGACGAAGCACATGAGCGACACGTTCAAGCGGCAGGCTGGGCAGGCGAGCACACCGAACGCGCATGCCGGCCGCCGCCCGCATGCGCCACTGCCGGCGCCAAGTGACTGGACCTTCGATCTGCTCGACCAGTACCACAAGGTCATCCGCGCCACCGCCAGGCGCTTCGGTCTCGACACCTATCCGAACCAGCTCGAGATCATCACGGCCGAACAGATGATGGATGCCTACGCGTCGGTCGGCATGCCGGTCAACTACCGCCACTGGAGCTATGGCAAGGAGTTCATTGCCACCGACAAGAACTACCGGCGCGGCCAGATGGGCCTGGCTTACGAGATCGTCATCAATGCCAACCCGTGTATCAGTTACCTGATGGAAGAAAACACGATGGCCATGCAGGCGCTGGTGATCGCGCATGCGGCCTACGGCCACAACAGCTTCTTCAAGGGCAACTACCTGTTCCGGATGTGGACCGACGCCTCATCGATCATCGACTATCTCGTCTACGCGAAGGACTACGTGGCGACCTGCGAAGAACGCCACGGCCTGGACGCGGTCGAGTTGTTGCTTGACAGTTGCCATGCGCTGATGAACTACGGCGTTGATCGCTATCGCCGGCCGAGCAAGTTGAGCCTGGCCGAGGAACGGGCACGCGTCGAGGACCGCGAGATCTACGCTCAACAGCAGGTGAATGAAATCTGGCGCACGCTGCCGCTGCGACCGAAAACGGAGGCCGCCGAGAGGGAGCCGATGCGCTTTCCCGCCGAACCCCAGGAAAACCTGTTGTACTTCATCGAGAAGAACGCGCCGCTCCTCGAACCGTGGCAGCGCGAAGTCGTACGCATCGTCCGCAAGGTGGCGCAGTACTTCTACCCGCAGCGGCAAACCCAGGTCATGAACGAAGGCTGGGCGACCTTCTGGCACCATCACCTGCTGAACACCATGTATGACGATGGCCATCTCGCCGACGGCCTGATGATCGAATGGCTCACCTCGCATACCAACGTGGTGTTTCAGCCGCTGGTTGGCCACCCGGCCTACAAGGGGATCAACCCCTATGCGCTGGGCTTTGCCATGTACACGGACATCAAGCGCATCTGCGAAGCGCCGACCGACGAAGACCGCAGCTGGTTTCCGGATCTCGCCGGCAGCGACTGGCTGGCCACGCTGGATCACGCGATGCGCAACTTCAAGGACGAAAGCTTCATCGGCCAGTTCCTGTCGCCGCGCCTGATGCGCGCCTTTCGCCTGTTCGCCATCGTCGACGACGAGAAGGCGCCAACGCTGGAGGTTTCTGCCATTCACGACGAAGCCGGCTATCGCGCCCTGCGCGAGGCCGTGTCACGCCAGTATGACCTGGGGACGCGCGAGCCCAATATCCAGGTGTGGAGCGTGAACCTGCGCGGCGACCGCTCGCTCATCCTGCGTCATACGCAGCACCACGACCGCCCGCTGCATGACAGCGCCGAAGAGGTGCTCAAGCATGTCGCGCGCCTGTGGGGCTTCCCGGTGCATCTCGAAAGCGTCGATAGCAACGGCAAGCTGTCGCGCAGTTGGGAGGTCGCTCCCGCGACCGCCTGAAGCCGCGACGGGATCAATCAAGAGTTAGTTCCAACATTCAGCATGACAATGCTACGGCAGGTTGTGTATCCGCTTTTGCCGCAGCCTTTGCGAAAGCCTTATCGAATGTTTGAAAGACACCGGCATCGGCGCTCTGCGCAAGGTGCACCGCATCCGCGAAGTCGAAGCCGGCGGCGTACCACTGGAGTGCGCCCAGCAGCGCTTCAGGTTTGAGGCGGCGCGAAGTGTTCGAGGCCGCATAGCTGGCTCAGTGCCTGCACGATGTCTTCGCGCGCACAGTCGCAGGACTCCAGCACCCAGACGAGTTCAAGGAACACCGGGAGGGGTACGGTGCAGCTCTGCGGCCCGCTTAGCAAATCCTCGGCGAGCCGGGCCTGCGCGGGTTAGTCGTTGCGCAGGTGGCGTGCGAGGATATTGGTGTCGAGCGCGATCATGGCGAGTTGCGTGCCTTGAGCCGTGACTTGATGCTGGCCTTGATCGCGTCTTCGTCAGGCAGCTTGCCGCCTGGCTTGGCGAGTGCACCGCGCAGTGCGGCAGGCGTGGTGACCGGAAAGGCTTGCACGGGCACCAGACTCACGCCCAGCGCGGAAGCGGACACGAAAAACTCCGCGCCGGCCTGCAGATGCAGTTGGTCGCGAACGGCCTTGGGAATGACGATCTGGCCTTTGCTGGAGAGTCTGACCGTTGCCATGGGCGCTCCTGATTGGCAAGACGATTCATCTTACTTCGTCAGTGGGGCAGTTGCTACCCGTCTTGGCAAAGCCCCGGATTCCGTATGGCCGCATCCGGCACTGCCGTGGCCGGGTTACTGACGCGGCAGCGGGTCGTTGCCGGTGGCTGCCAGCCAGGCGTCGTAGCCTCCGTGCAGCACCCTTACCGAGAGGTAGCCGTCGTTGAGCAGACGGCGTGCCGCCGCGATGGCTCCCGCGTCTTCCGGACAGGCGCACAGGGTGACGATGGGTTGGCTCCTGGGCCAGTCGCCCACCGCGTCGTCGAGACGGTCGTGCTCGGCGACCGTGGCGCCAGGCACAGCGTCCGTTTCGGCGATCATCGTGGCCCCTCGCAGGTCGAGGATCAGCGGCCGCTGTTCTGTGCGCAAGGCCTCGATCAGTTCGTCCGGGGTGATGTGCGGGACAGTGCAGGATTTTCTGAAACGATACTTCTGCCACAGTTTCCACCCCAGCCAGGCGCCAATCAGTGGCAACACGACGGCAAGCGCCGTGCCGGTGTGCCGGTCGAGCGCACCGATGGCGGCCTGGACGGCGTCCTTGAGCAGCCAGCCGGCGCCGAGCGCCAGCCCTGCCCACAGGCAGGCGCCCGCGCCGGCGGCGAGCAGAAAGCCCGGCAGGTGCATGCGCAGCGCGCCGGCGATGGGAGGCGCAACCGTCGAAAAGCCGGGGATGAACTTCGCGACGACGAGCGACGAGACCCCCCAGCGGATGAAACGAGCCTCGGTCTGGCTGACGCAGGAGGCGGGGTTGATCGAGAGCTTGCACAGCCCGGCCAGCGCGCGATAACCGAAGAATTTCCCGGCCCGGTACCAGAGCAAGTCGGCGATGAGGGAGGCGACGATGGCGGCCGCCAGCACCTGGCCCAGATGCCCCGGGGTTGCCGCCAGGCTACCGGCCAGCAGCAGAGTCGGCAGGGCCGGGACCGGCAACCCCACCTGTTGCAGCAGGACATTCACGAACACGACCGTGACGGCATCCTGCTGAACGGCCTGGCTGATCTGGGAAAGTTCCATCATGGCTCCCTAGACTCGGACGCGGACGCGGACTCGGGCCCGCTCGCCGGGAGCGGCGGCGAGTCGCGGAAGTCCGTCTCCTTCGAGGCCCGGGGCGTGCTTCATGGTCGCGTCGGCATCTGTCAGCACGGCACCTAGCGCTTGGCCAGCGACTGCACGGGATCGAGGCGCGCCGCCTGGCGCGCCGGCAGGACGCCGAAAACGATGCCGGTGAGCAACGCCGTTCCCAGCCCGGCGAGCACCGCCCAGTCGGGCGGAAAGGCCGGATACGCCGGATAGAGCTGGCGGATGATCGCCGCGCCGGCGTGGCCGAGCGCGAAGCCGAGAACGGCGCCGGCAATCGAGAGCATTGCCGCCTCGGTGAGAAAGGCGTTGCGGATCGTCGCGCCAGTGGCGCCGAGCGCCTTGAGCAGGCCGATTTCCGCCGTCCGCTGGGCGACCGAGACGAGCATCACGTTCATCACCAGGATGCCGGCGACCGCGAGGCTGATCGCGGCGATTCCCGCGACGGCCAGCGTCATCGTCCCGAGCAGGCGATCGAAGGTGGCGAGCACGGCGTCCTGGGTGATGATCGTCACGTCCAGTTCGCCCTCGTGGCGCAGCCGGATGATCTCGGTGACCTGCGCCTTGGCCGGCTCGATCGCCTCGCGGCTCGAGGCTTCGACGAGGATGCGGAACAGCGTGTTGCTGTTGAACATCGCCTGCGCCAGCGCCACCGGCACGATCACCAGTTCGTCGGTATTCATGCCCAGCCCCTGGCCGGTCGAGGCGAGGACGCCGACGATGCGAAAGCGCCGGTCGCCAACGCGGACCAACTGGCCGAGCGCGGGTTCGCGGCCGAACATCTCGTCGCGAATCTTCGCGCCGATCACCGCTTCGGAAGCGCCGCGCCGCCAGTCGCCCGGCGGCAGGAAACGTCCCTGGGCGAGCGCCAGACGGCGCACGTCGATGAATTCGGCCGTCGTGCCGGCGACCATCACTTCGCGCAGCTTGCCGCCGACGCTGATTTCCGAGGTGCCGACGGCGAGCGGCGCGACGCGGTGTACGGCGCTCGCGCGCAGCAGCGCCTGCGCGTCGTCCACGGTCAGGTCGCGCGGTGTGCTGGTGATCGCGTTGCCCGGGCTGAAGCCACCTGTCTGCGAGCGGCCGGGCAGGACGATCACCAGATTGCTGCCGATCGACGAGAACTCGTTGAGGACGTAGCGACGCGCGCCATCGCCGAGCGCCGTGAGGACGACGACGGCGGCGACGCCGATGGCCATCGCCAGCACCAGCAGAAAAGTGCGCAGAGGGTTGCCGGTCGCCGCGTCGCGGGCGAAACGAATCAGGTCGGGAGTGCGCATCGATCCGGCGTCGTATCAGCAGGGCGCCAATGGTCGTGGTGCAGCGCGCCGTCCTCCATCAGCAACTGGCGGCGTGCGCGTGCGCCGAGGCCGCCGTCGTGCGTGACGACGATCAGCGTCACACCGCGCGCGTTGAGTTCTTCGAGCAGGCGCATCACTTCCTCGCCGGTGGCACGGTCGAGGTTGCCAGTCGGCTCGTCAGCGAGGATCAATGCCGGTTGCATGATCGTCGCCCGGGCGATGGCGACGCGCTGGCGCTGGCCGCCGGAGAGCTGGTCCGGACGATGGTCGGCGCGGTTTTCGAGCCCGTAGTCGGCAAGCGCCCGCGCGACGCGTGCGCTGCGCTGCGCCGGTGCGATGCCGGCCAGGATCATCGGCAGCGCGATGTTTTCGGCGGCAGTCAGCCGCGGCACCAGGTGGAAGCTCTGGAAGACGAAGCCAATGCGCTCGCTGCGCACGCGCGCCTGCTCTTCGGCCGAGAGCGTGGTGACGTCGCGTCCCTCGAGGCGATAGACGCCGGCGTTGGGGCGATCGAGCAGGCCGAGGAGGTTGAGCAGCGTCGACTTGCCCGACCCCGACGGGCCCATCACGGCGACATACTCGCCGGCGCTGATCGAGACGTCGAGCCGGCGCAGCGCGTGTACCTCGCTGTCGCCGAGCTGGAAAACGCGTTCGATGCCGGAAAGCTCGATCAGCGCGGCGCCCATCGCCTATTTGCCGGCCGGCTTGTCGTCGATCACATACGGCGCGCCGGCCTTCACGCCGGCCCGCTCGAGCGAGGTGACGACGCGCTCGCCGGCCGCCAGGCCTTCCAGCACTTCGGTGAATTCCCAGTTGGCGAGGCCGGTCTTCACCCGGCGTTCCACGAGCCGGCCGTCGGCACCGGCGATCAGCACCCGCCCGCCTTCGAGGAGCGCCGATGTGGGAACGCGCACCACCTTGTCGCGCGTGGCGAGGATGACCTCGATGTCGGCGCTGTAGCCGACCAGCAGCTTGCCGGGCGCCGCCGGGTCGTCGAAGGTGGCTTCGATGTCGACCGTGCGCGCCTGCTTCTCGACCGCCGACACGTACGGTGCCACGCGCTTGACGCGGCCGGGAAACGACTGCTTGGGCAAGGCGTCGAGGCTGATGCGCACCGGCTGCCCGGCGACGATCTTCGGCGCATCGACTTCGTCCATCGGCGCCTTGACGTACAGGCACGAGTCGTCGATCAGGTCGATTGCCGGCGGCGTCGGCACGCCCGGTGGCGACGGCGTCGAGTACTCGCCGACCTCGCCGACGATCTTGGCGATGGTGCCGGCGAAGGGCGCATAGAGCACCGTCCGCCCCTGCTCGACGCGCGTCAGGCTGACCTTGGCCTCGGTCTGCGCGACGTCGGCCATCGCCGCCTGGCAGCCCGCGCGCTTGGCCAGCGCCTCGCTGCGCGCGCTGTCCTCGCGGGCGCCCGAGACAAAGCCCCTGGCCCGCAAGGCGGCCTGGCGATCGGCCTCGCGTTCGGCATTGGCGGCGACGGCGCAGGCCTCGCTGACGCGGTGGCGGGCGGTCGCCACCTGCGAAACGGCCAAAGTGCTCTGCGCCTGCTGGTCGTCATTCCACAATTTCATAAGCAACTGGCCCTGGCGCACGCGGTCGCCCTCCTTCACCGCCAGCACCTCGATACGGCCGCCGGTGATCGTGGACAGCTTCGTCCGCTGGCACGCTTCGACCGTCCCGGCGCGCGTGTTGGCGAGCGTCGACTCGACCGTGCCGAGTTCGATCTCCCTGACGACGACGCCGATCGGCTTCGGCCGCGTTGCCCACCACAGGCCACCGGCAAGCAGAAGGACGACGACCAGGGCGATGAGCAGGCGGCGGAGCAGGGGCGACAGCATGGCGGGACTCGGGATCGTGGAGGATGCTCGGCATCGAGGCTCGCTATGGTCCGACGAAACCACCCGACTGGCAAGCGGCGCGCAAAGCATGTAGGTTGGGGTGAGCCCGCGAACCCCAACGCCAAGCCCGTCGACGACGATTGCCCGACGCACCATGGTCGGGTCAGAGCAAGGTGACGAGGTGGTGGCGGGCGATGACGAAGTGTTGGGGTTCGCGGGCTCACCCCAACCTACGGTTCCTACGCCTCCTGCCTGCTCCGTTGTCAGGCCCCCTCCGGCACCACGTGCTAGAATCGCTCCCCGCTCTCGCCCCGTCGCTCGATGTCCCTCCCCAATCCCCCGCAACGCGAAGCGATCCGCTATCTGGATGGTCCGCTGCTGGTTCTCGCCGGCGCCGGTTCCGGCAAGACGCGCGTCATCACCGAGAAAATCGCCTACCTGATCGAGTCTTGCGGCTTCAGCCCGAGCAACATCGCCGCCATCACCTTCACCAACAAGGCGGCCAGGGAAATGCAGGAACGGGTCACCCGGCTGCTCGCCGGCAGGCCCGCGAAGGGCCTGACGATCTCGACCTTCCACGCCCTCGGCGTGCGTATCCTGCGCGAGGAGGCGAAAGCGCTCGGCTACAAGCCCAACTTCTCGATCCTCGACGCCAGCGACACCTTCGCCATCGTCTCGGAGCTGGCCGGCAGCGTCGACAAGGGCAGTATCCGCAAGCTGCAGTCGCTGATGTCGGGCTGGAAGAGTGCGCTGGTCTCACCCGACCAGGCGCGCAAGGACGCCCGCAACGAAACGGAAGCGCTTGCCGCCAACGCCTTCGCGAGTTACGCGGCAACGCTGCGGGCGTATCAGGCGGTCGATTTCGACGACCTGATCGCGCTGCCCGTCACCCTCTTCGAAGACCATCCGGAGGTGCGCGACAAGTGGCAGAACCGCCTGCGCTATCTGCTGATCGACGAATACCAGGACACCAACGCCGGCCAGTACCGCATGCTCAGGCTGCTCGCCGGGCCGCGCGCCGCCTTCACGGCCGTCGGCGACGACGACCAGGCGATCTACGGCTGGCGCGGCGCCGACATCGAGAACCTGCGCGGGCTGCCGCGCGACTACCTGAACCTGAAGGTGATCAAGCTCGAACAGAACTACCGCTCGACGGTACGCATCCTCAAGGCGGCCAACGCCCTGATTTCGCACAACGAGAAGCTGTTCGACAAGAAGCTGTGGTCCGACCTCGGCCACGGCGACCCGATCACCGTCAGCGTCTGCCAGGATGGGGAAAAGGAGGCCGAGGCGGTGGTCATGAAGCTGCAGGCTCACCGCTTCGAACACCGCGGCGCTTTCCGCGACTATGCGATCCTCTACCGCGGCAACTTCCAGGCGCGCGCGCTCGAACAGCTTCTACGCAACCAGCGCATCCCCTACCTGCTGTCGGGCGGACAATCCTTCTTCGAGAAGACCGAGATCAAGGACATCACCGCCTACCTGCGCCTGCTCGCCAACAGTGACGACGACCCGGCCTTCATCCGCGCCGTCAGCACGCCCCGGCGTGGCGTCGGCGCCAGCACGCTGCAGGCCCTCGGCAGTTATGCCGGCGAGCGCCAGTTGCCCCTGTTCGCGGCGGCCTTCGAACAGGGCTTCGCGCCGCGTGTGCAGGCGCGCCAACTGGCGCCGCTGCTCGAATTCTGCGAATTCATCAACCGCCTGCAGGCGCGCGCCGCCCGCGAGCCGGCGGCGCAGGTGATGCCCGACCTGCTGCGCGCGATCGCCTACGAAGACTGGCTGCTCGAGCACGACGAGGCGCGCGCGGCACGCATCAAACTGACCAACGTCCAGGACTTCTGCGACTGGCTGGGCAAGAAGGGCGACGAGGAGCAGAAGACGTTGATCGACCTGACGCAGACGATCGCGCTGATCAACATGCTCGACAAGCAGGACGCCGACATCGATGCCGTACAGCTATCGACCCTGCACGCCGCCAAGGGTCTCGAATTCAAGCACGTCTTCCTGATCGGTATCGAGGAGGGTGTCCTGCCGCACCGCGAAGCCGAAGCCGACAACCGGATCGAGGAAGAGCGCCGCCTGATGTATGTCGGCATCACGCGCGCGCAGCGTTCCTTGCACCTGAGCTACGCCGAGAAACGCAAGCAGGGGCGAGAACTGATCCCCTGCCGGGCGTCACGTTTCATCGACGAGATGGGTCGCGAGGATCTGCGTTTTTCCGGCGGCAAGAACGACAGCGTGCCCGACAAGGCGGCCGGCGCCGACCGCCTGGCGGCACTGAAGGCCATGCTCGCCAAGCCCAAGTGAGCCCGACCAGCAAGCGGGTTACAGCGCGTCACGGCGCGTTACCAGAACATTGACATCGTGTCGCCGACTCCACGCGTTGTTGAGTGCAAGGCCGGAACGAAACCAGACGAACCCAGCGAACCGACCGAGCGAACGCAGCAAACGCACTCAACCCACTCAACCCACTCAGCAACGCACTCAGGAGACCACCATGTTCAAGAACCTCATCGCTTTCGCCGTCGCCGCCGCTTTCGGTACCGCCGCCTTCGCCCAGGCCCCTGCCGCCACCCCGGCCAAGCCGGTCGACGCCAGCAAGCCGGCCGTCAGCGCACCGGCAGCGACCATGCCGGCGCCGACGACCCCGGCAGCCAAGCCGGAAATGAAGGCAGACGAGAAGAAGGTCGACGCGAAACCCGCGCCGATGGCCGAGGAAAAGGCAGCTCCCGCCAAGCCGGCGGCGAAGAAGGCTCCGAAGAAGAGCAAGGGCAGCGCGGCCAAGAAGACGGAAGCGGCTCCCGCCGTTGCAACCCCCACGCCAGCGGCAGCAGCGCCCGTCAGCAAGTAATACCGGTCGGCGGCCTGGCTCCTTCAGCAGGCTTTCGGCGATGGCAACAGGCACTTTCACTCGAACCCATTCCGGTTACTGCGATTGACCTTGCGGCCAAGCGGGCGCTATGCTGCTCCGGGGCCGGAACGAGGCCGCGGCATCATCAACAACACCAGAGAAAGTGCGACGCGTGCCCAAGCAACCGAGGAACTTGATCAGGAGCAAGGCTGCCGCGATTGACCACGCGGCGCGGCGCCCGCGGCACGGCGCTTCGCCGGCCAGTAACGCCACCGCCGCCCGGTTGTCACATAGCACGCGTCCGGGTGCCGGCGGTAGCACCGCCGATGCAGCGGTCACGCGTGACCGGCGGGCCGCCTGAGCATGGACCAGGCGACCCACAACAAGATCGTCTCCTTCATCTGGGGCATCGCTGACGACGTCCTGCGCGATCTCTTCAAGCGCGGCAAGTACCCGGACGTGATCCTGCCGATGTGCGTCATCCGGCGCATGGATGCGGTCCTCGAACCGACCAAGCAGAGCGTGCTCGACACGCGCAGGATGCTCGACGCGGCGGGCATCACCGAGCAGCGCGCCGCGCTCTGCGATGCCGCCGGCCAAGCCTTCTACAACACCTCGCGTTTCACCCTGCGCGACCTCAAGTCGCGCGGCAGCCAGCAGCGGCTGCTGGCCGACTTCGAGGACTATCTCAACGGTTTCTCGGCCAACGTCCAGGACATCCTCGACAACTTCAAATTCCGCAACCAGTTGCAGACGCTGTCCAGGGCCGACGCCATCGGCACGCTGATCAACAAGTTCCTCGACCCCGACATCGACCTCTCGCCGGCCGGCATCGACAACCATTCGATGGGCACCGTCTTCGAGGAACTGGTGCGCAAGTTCAACGAGGAGAACAACGAAGAAGCGGGTGAGCACTGGACGCCGCGCGACGCGGTGCGCCTGATGGCGAACTTGGTGTTCCGCCCGATCGAGTCCGCGATCCGGTCCGGCACCTACCTGCTTTACGACTGCGCCTGCGGCACCGGCGGCATGCTCACCGTCGCCGAGGAGACGCTGACGGCGATCGCCGCCGGGCGCGGCCAGCAGGTCAGGTGCCTGCTCTACGGCCAGGAGATCAACCCCGAGACCTACGCCGTCTGCAAGGCCGACATGCTGCTCAAGGGCGAAGGCGAGAGCGCCGACCACATCGTCGGTGGCGCCGAGTGGTCCACGCTGGCGCACGACGCCTTCCCCGCCCGCGAGTTCGACTTCATGCTCGCCAACCCGCCCTACGGCAAGAGCTGGAAGAAGGATCTGGAAGCCATGGGCGGCAAGGACGGCATGCGCGACCCGCGCTTCAAGGTCATGCACCAGGGCGAGGAGCTTTCGCTGGTCACGCGTTCGAGCGACGGGCAAATGCTCTTCCTCGCCAACATGGCGTCCAAGATGAACGGTCAGTCGGCCCTCGGCAGCCGCATCGCTGAGGTGCACAACGGCAGTTCGCTGTTCACCGGCGACGCCGGCCAGGGCGAGAGCAACATCCGCCGCTGGCTGATCGAGAACGACTGGCTCGAAGCCATCGTCGCGCTGCCGCTCAACCTCTTCTACAACACCGGCATCGCCACCTACATCTGGGTGCTCTCCAACCGGAAACCCGCCCACCGCCAGGGCCGGGTGCAGCTCATCGACGCCAGCCAGTGGTTCAAGCCGCTGCGCAAGAACCTCGGCAAGAAGAACTGCGAACTCTCGCCCGAGGACATCGAGCGCATCAGCCGCAGCTTCCTCGACTTCGCGGAAACGCCCGAGTCGAAGATCTTCCCGAATGCCGCCTTCGGCTACTGGAAGGTCACCGTCGAGCGCCCGTTGCGCCTGTACAGCCAGCTTTCGCTCAAGGCCATCGAAACGCTGCGCTTCAACTCCGGCGACGAGGACCTGCGCGCCACGCTCTACGAGGAGTTCGGCGACGACCTGTTCACCCGTTTCTCCGCGGTTTCCGCTGCACTTGAGAAACGCCTCGCCGACTGGGGCAGCAGCGACGACTCCGAAGGCGAAGACGACGAGGGCGGCGGCACGAAGAAGGGTCTGCCCGAACGGCAGAAGAAGAAGCTGCTCGACGCCAGAACCTGGGAACGCGACGGCCGCCTGGTGGACGTGGCTACCCGGCTGCGCGTGCTGCTCGGCGAGGCGCTCTTCGACGATCACAACGCCTTCCGCGACCGCGTGGATACGGCACTGAAGGCGGCCGGGATCAAACTCGCCGCCGCCGATCTGAAGCAGATCCTGAAGGTCGTGAGCTGGCGCGACGAGAGCGCACCGCCGGTCATCGCCAGGGTGCACAAGCCCGGCAAGCTCAGGGCCGAGCCGCTGCGCGGTTTCTACGAGGCGACCGTGGACGGCAGGTCCTCCATCGTCGAGTACGAACCCGACGCCGACCTGCGCGATACCGAGCAGGTGCCGCTGCTCGAAGACGGCGGCATCGCGGCCTTCATTCGCCGCGAGGTGCTGCCGTACACGCCAGACGCATGGATCAAGGAAGACGCCACCAAGATCGGCTACGAGATCAGCTTCACGCGCCACTTCTACAAGCCGCAGCCGCTGCGCACGCTCGAAGAGATCAGCGCCGACATCCTGGCCATCGAGAAGGAAGCTGAGGGCTTGCTGGACGGCCTCCTGATCGGCGGGAAACGCGCATGAACAAAGGCATCGAACGGCCGGGCAGGGTCGCTGCGAAGCCGGCAGCGACCCCGCCGGCGCCCACGGCGGCCGCGCTAGTTCTCGCTGACGAAGCAGTGCTGCTGAGCGACCTGCGAAGTCTCGTCCAGTCGGCCCGCCAGCGGCTGGCCAGCGTTGCCAACGCCACCTACACGCATCTCTGCTGGCAAGTGGGTCGCCGCCTCCTGCGTGAGAATCTGCACGCCGGGCGCGCGGCTTACGGCAAGCAGATTCTTGCGACGGTGTCACAACAATTGACGGCCGAGTTCGGCGCCGGATTCAACTACACCGCCCTGACCCGGATGGCCCGGTTTGCCGAGTGGATGACCGACGAGCAGATTCTTGCGACGCTGTCGACACAATTGAGCTGGAGCCACTTCATCGAGCTGCTGCCGCTCAAGGATCCGCTGGCCCGCGACTTCTACGCCGAGATGTGCCGTATCGAGCGTTGGGACGTGCGCACGCTGCGCCAGAAGATCGGCGGCCTGTTGTTCGAGCGCACCGCGCTGTCGAAGAAGCCGCAAGCGGTCATCGCGGCCGAGATCGGCAGACTTCGCGACGGGCAGATGAGCCCCGACATCGTCTTTCGCGACCCCTACCTGCTCGACCTGCTGGGACTCAAAGGCGCCTACAGCGAACGCGACCTCGAGAGCGCCATCCTGCGCGAGATCGAGGGGGTGCTGCTGGAACTGGGCAGCGGCTTCGCCTTCGTCGCCCGGCAAAAGCGCATCAGCGTCGGCAAGGACGATTTTCATCTCGACCTGCTTTTCTTCCACCGCCACCTGCGCCGGCTGATCGCTGTCGAACTGAAGCTGGAGTCTTTCCACCCCGCGCACGTCGGGCAAATGGAGCTGTACCTGCGCTGGCTGGACAAGCACGAACGCGCTCCCGGCGAAGAAGCCCCGATCGGACTCATACTCTGCGCGTCCGCCGATGCCGAGCAGGTGGAGCTGCTGCAGCTCGATGCCAAGTCCATCCGCGTCAGCGAGTACCTCACGGAGCTGCCGCCGCTGCCATTGCTGCGCGAGCGGCTCCACCAGGCGATCGAACACGCGCGAGAGAGCGCCGCCCGGCGAGTGATGGATGAGGACCAGCCATGATCGCCGACCTCAAGCCGTATGCGGAGTACAAGGAGTCGGGGCTGCTGTGGCTCGGGCAGGTGCCGGGGCATTGGGACGTGCGGAAACCGAGACACATCGGGTCTCTACTCAAGGGCGTTGGCGGTACGAAGGAAGATGCCTTGCCGGCTGGAGTGCCCTGCGTTCGGTACGGCGAACTCTATACGACGCATGCCTATTTCGTTCGCAGGCCAAAGACGTTCATCCACGCCGATCGCGCCGCCGACTACACGCCTCTTCACTATGGTGATGTCCTCTTCGCTGCCTCGGGCGAAACCTTGGAGGATATTGGCAAATCGGCGGTCAATCTGATTGACGGTACGGCTGTCTGCGGAGGTGATGTCATCATCCTGCGACCGTCTGTTCCCGTGCACGCACCGTTTCTTGGCTACGTGATGGATTGTCGTCCATTGGCGAATCAGAAAGCGACGATGGGGCGCGGGACAACGGTCAAGCACGTCTATCCCGATGAACTCAAGCACCTTGTCTTTCCGCTTCCGCCTGTGCCAGAGCAGGCAGCGATAGTGCGGTTTCTGAACTGGGCGAACGGGCGTCTGGAGCGGGCCATTCGGGCGAAGCGGAAGGTGATCGCGCTGCTCAACGAGCAGAAACAGGCCATCGTCCACCGCGCCGTCACCCGCGGCCTCGACCCCTCCGTCCCCCTCAAACCCTCCGGCATCCCCTGGCTCGGCGACATTCCGCGGCATTGGCGTGTATGGCGGCTGAAGTTTGTAGCCCTGAATATCGTAGACTGCCTCCATGCGACGCCGAGGTATTCAGACGCCGGCACGCATCCGGCGATCCGAACCGCCGATATTGTCGCTGGTGTTGTCCTTGTCGACCAAGCGAAGAAGGTCTCCTCACGCGACTACGCGCGTTGGACGACGCGGCTGCAACCTCAAGAAGGAGATATTCTCTATTCAAGAGAGGGCGAACGTTTCGGAATCGCGGCGTGCGTACCGGCGGCCACCCAATTGTGCATATCACAGCGCATGATGGTCTTCAGGATTGCGACCCAACACTGCAGCAAGTTTGTAATGTGGCTGTTGAATAGTCGATCCACATACGGGCAGGCCCTTCAGGATGTGATGGGCGCAACCGCGCCCCACGTGAACATCTCTACGATAAGAAACTACTATCTGGCGTTGCCCCTGAAGCGAGAGCAGGAAGCAGTCGTCGAGCGTATTGGGGCCGAAACCCATCCGATTGAGGTCGCGATAGATCGCCTCAAACGCGAGATCGAACTCCTCCGCGAATACCGCACGCGCCTCATCGCCGACGTAGTGACCGGCAAGGTTGACGTGCGCGAAGCGGTGGCGCGGCTGCCCGAGGACGCCGCGTTTGAGAGTGGCAACAGCGAACCAGACCTCGACCCGGAACTCGCCGACGAGGCGGCTGACGAATGACCCTGCCGGCACGGCCCAAGCTTTACCATATCGCCCATGTGGACCGCCTGCCGTCCATCGTGACGGACGCCTGCCTGTGGTGTGATTCGGAGGTGTCGCGGCGCGGACCGGCGGGAACGATGATCGGCATCAGCAGCATCAAGCAGCGACGCTTGAGCGAGCTCACTCTGAGCAGCCATCCGGGATTGCACGTCGGCGATTGTGTGCCGTTTTATTTCTGCGCGCGTTCGGTGATGCTGTACCTGATCCACCAGGCCAATCATCCGGAACTCGCCTATCGTGGGGGCCAGAGTCCGATCATCCACTTCGAGGCCGATCTTGGCGCGGTGGTCGACTGGGCCGATCGGCAGGGCCGCCGCTGGGCGTTCACCTTGTCGAACGCGGGATCACGCTTCTTCGAGGATCGCTGCGACCTTGCCCAACTCGGCGAGATCGACTGGAATGCCGTGCAGGCGCGCGACTGGCGGCAGTGCAAGGAAGGCAAGCAGGCGGAGTTCTTGCTGGAGCACAGTTTGCCGTGGCATCTGGTTGAGCGTATCGGCGTGCAGTCGCGACCGATCTTCCAGCAGGTGTCCAACGCGCTGCCGGCAAGTGGATACCGGCCAGCGGTCGACATAGTGAGCGATTGGTATTATTGACAGAGGAGGTGTCAGCCATGATCGAATACGCCAGCGGTGACATCCTGAAGTGCGCGACGGATGCGCTCGTCAATACGGTCAACTGTGTCGGCGTGATGGGCCGTGGCATCGCGTTGCAGTTCAAGCACGCCTACCCGGAGAACTTCAGGGCCTATGCCGCGGCTTGCCGGCGCGGTGAGGTGCAGCCAGGCCGGATGTTCGTGTTCGAGACGGGGCAACTCACCGCGCCGTGCTACATCATCAACTTTCCAACCAAGCGCCACTGGCGTGGCAAGAGCCGCATCGAGGACATCGAGGCCGGCTTGGTCGCGCTGGTCGAGGTGATCCGTGCCCGGCGCATTCGCTCGATCGCCATTCCCCCGCTGGGTAGCGGCCTGGGTGGGCTGGACTGGGTCGAGGTCAGGCCGCGCATCGAAGCAGCGCTCGCGGGGCTTGCCGATGTGCGGGTGATGATCCTCGAACCCAGGGGTGCGCCGACTTCCGAGGCCATGGTGCACAGCCGCGAAGTGCCCGGCATGACCGCCGGACGTGCAGCGCTGGTGGAGTTGATGCACCGTTATCTTGGTGGTCTGCTCGACCCCTTTGTCACCCTGCTGGAGGTGCATAAGCTGATGTACTTCATGCAGGAAGCGGGCGAACCGCTGAAATTGAAGTACGTCAAGGCTCCTTACGGACCCTACGCCGAGAACCTGCGGCATGTGCTGCACTTGATCGAGGGTCACCTGATCGCTGGCTACGCCGACGGCGGTGACGCGCCGGACAAGCCCCTGACCCTGGTTCCGGGCGCGGTCGAGGACGCATCGAGCTTTCTCGCGCAACATCCCGAGACACGCGAGCGTTTCAACAGAGTGGCGGCGCTGGTGGATGGCTTCGAGTCGTCTTTCGGACTGGAGCTGTTGTCCACGGTGCATTGGGTGATGAAGCACGAGAGCGTTACGACCCTCGATGACTTGGTCGAAGCTGTCTATGCCTGGAACTCTCGCAAACGGCGGTTCACGCGTCGCCAGATCGGCATTGCCGCAGGTGTGCTGGCGAAGACGGGGTGGACGCCTCCCGTCGATGCACAGGTCTGTGCATGACGACTACCGACACCAGCGAAAAAGGCCTCGAAACGCTGATCATGCGGCACATGACCGGCGTGGATGGCTTAGCCGTTACGCCGAACAGTGTCGCTCGGCCACAGGCACCTTATGGCGGCACCGGCTATATCGCCGGCAGCGCGCGGGACTACGACCGCGCGCACGCGCTCGACGTGCCGCAGCTCTTCGCCTTCCTGCGCGCCACCCAGCCCGACGTCTTCAAGAAGCTGGCGCTGGCCGACGCGAACGACGCCAGGGACATCAACCGCCTCAAGTTCCTCGCCCGCCTTTCTGCCGAGATCGGCAAACGCGGCGTCATCGACGTGCTGCGCAAGGGCGTGGCGCACGGGCCGCTGCACTTCGACCTGTTCTACGGCACGCCATCGAAAGGCAACGCCCGGGCCGAAGCGCGGCACGCGCAGAATCGCTTCTCGATCACGCGCCAGCTCGCCTACCGCATCGACGAGACGCGCCGCGCGCTCGACCTGTGCCTGTTCATCAACGGCCTGCCGATCGCCACTTTCGAGCTGAAGAACAGTCTCACCAAACAGACGGTCGAGGATGCCGTCGAGCAGTACCGGCGCGACCGCAGTCCGCGCGAACGGCTCTTCGAGTTCGGCCGCTGTGTGGTGCACTTCGCGGTCGACGAGAGCGGAGTGCAGATGTGCACCGAGCTGCGTGGCAGGGGCTCGTGGTTCCTGCCCTTCAACAAGGGCTACCACGACGGCGCCGGCAACCCGCCCAACCCGCACGGCCTGAAGGCCGACTACCTCTGGAAGGAGGTGCTCACCCCGGCGGGTCTGACGGATATCCTCGAGAACTACGCGCAGATCGTCGAGGAGAAGGACCCGCGCACGGGCAGGAAGAAGCGGCGGCAGGTCTGGCCGCGCTATCACCAGCTCGGCGTCGTGCGCCAGGCGCTGGCCGATGTGCGCGCCCATGGCGCGGGCAAGCGCTACCTGATCCAGCACTCGGCGGGCAGCGGCAAGTCGAATTCGATCGCCTGGCTGGCGCACCAGCTCATCGGCCTGCAGCGCGATGGCGATCAGGCGAAGGGGACGAACAGGGAGGTTTTCGACTCGGTCATCGTGGTGACCGACCGGCGCCTGCTCGACGACCAGATCCAGACCACGATCAAGCAGTTCATGCAGGTCGGCGCGACGGTCGGGCACGCCGAGCGCTCGGGCGACCTGCGCCGCTTCATCGAGCAAGGCCGGAAGATCATCATTTCGACGGTGCAGAAGTTCCCCTTCATCCTCGACGAGATCGCCACCGAGAGCGGCAGGACCTTCGCCATCATCATCGACGAGGCGCATTCGAGCCAGGGCGGCAAGACCTCGGCGGCGATGAGCCAGGCGCTCGGCGCACCGGGGGAAGACGAGGACGCGGGGCCCGACCCCGAGGACACGGTGAACGCGGCGCTCGAAAAGCGCATGGCGGCGCGCAAGATGCTGGCCAATGCCAGCTACTTCGCCTTCACGGCGACACCGAAGAACAAGACGCTTGAGATGTTCGGCGAGCCGCTGCCGCCTGACGCGGAAGGGCGCGTCAGGCATCGGCCCTTCCACAGCTACACGATGAAGCAGGCGGTCGAGGAAGGTTTCATCCTCGATGTGCTCAAGGCCTACACGCCGGTGGACAGCTACTACAAGCTGGTCAGGAAGAGCGAGGACGACCCGGAGTTCGACACCCGCAAGGCGAACAGGAAGCTGCGCCGCTACGTCGAGAGCCACGAGCACGCGATCCGCCTGAAGGCCGAGATCATGGTGGACCACTTCCACGCGCAGGTGCTGGCGGCCGGGAAGATCGGCGGGCAGGCGCGGGCGATGGTGATCACCAGTGGCATCGAGCGGGCGATACAGTACTTCCACGCCTTCCAGGCGTATCTGCGCGAGCGCAAGAGCCCGTACCAGGCGATCGTCGCCTTCTCGGGCGAGCACGAGTACGGCGGAGCGAAGGTGAGCGAGGCGTCGCTCAACGGCTTCGCGAGCGGCGACATCGCACGCAAGATCCAGACCGACCCCTACCGCTTCCTGATCTGCGCCGACAAGTTCCAGACCGGCTATGACGAGCCATTGCTGCACACAATGTACGTGGACAAGCTGCTCGCCGGCATCAAGGCGGTGCAGACGCTGTCGCGGCTCAACCGCGGGCACCCGCAGAAGCACGACTGCTTCGTGCTCGATTTCCAGAACAACAGCGAGGCGATCACTTACGCCTTCCAGGACTATTACCGGACGACGCTGCTGGCCGACGAAACCGATCCGAACAAGCTGCACGACCTGAAGGCGGCGCTGGACGCGGCGCAGGTCTACTCGCCGGAGCAGGTGCGGCAGGTGGTGACGATGTTTCTCGATGGCGCCGACCGCGACAAGCTCGACCCGATCCTCGATGCGTGCGTCGCCGTCTATGTGGACGCGCTCGACGAGGATGGCCAGGTCGACTTCAAGGGCAAGGCGCGGGTGTTCTGCCGCACCTACGCTTTCCTTTCGTCAGTGATTCCTTACAGCAACGCGGAATGGGAGAAGCTGTCGATCTTCCTCGACCTGTTGACGCCCAAGCTGCCGGCGCCACTGGACGAGGATCTCGCCAGGGGCATCCTCGACGCGATCGACATGGACAGCTACCGCGTCGAGAAGAAGGCGGCCATGAACATCGCGCTCGCGGACACGGACGCCGAGATCGAACCGGTGCCGACCAGTGCGCGCGGCCACCAGCCGGAACCGGAGATGGATCGGCTGAGCAACATCCTCAAGACCTTCAATGAACAGTTCGCTACGACCTTCGTGGACTCGGACCGCATCTTCAAACACATCCGCGACGACATCGCCCCCAAGGTGGCGGCCGACGCTGCCTTTCAGAACGCGAAGGCAAATACCCCGCACACCGCCCGCCTGGCCCACGAGCAGGCTCTCGGCAAGGCCGCCCAGGGGTCCATGAAGGACTTCACGCAGTTCTACAAGCAGTTCGTCGAGAACGAGTCGTTCAAGCGCTTCGTCAGCGACATGGTCTTCGCGATCACCAACCCTTGAAATCCATGAAATCCGTGACTGCCGGCGCCTTGCCTGGGCTGCGCATTGCCGTCCTGACGCTGGCCTTGCTCGTGCCGGGCGGCGTGCGCGCGGCGTCCGACGGTGCGCCGCCGTTCGAACCGCATCAGCGGCTCGACGTTGCCAGCCCGGCGCACGCGCAGGACGTGGCGCTGACGCTGGATGCCTGCGGCGGCGCCTACGACCAGGCACTGATCGCCACGCTGCTACGCTTGCGCGTGCCGGCGACGCTGTTCGTCACCAAGCGCTGGCTCGATCGTCACCCGGCAGCCGTGCGCGAACTGCGCGCGCATCCCGAGTTGTTCGAACTGGAGAACCACGGCAGCCAGCATGTTCCGGCCGTCATTGGTCGCCGCCTCTACGGAATGCAGGGCGCGCCCGACGGCGCCGGTGTGGAGCGCGAGATCACGGGCGGTGCGCAGGCCGTGCTGCAGGCTTCCGGTCGTCGGCCCGACTGGTATCGCGGGGCGGGCGCCGCCTACGACCGCGCCAGTCTGCAGATCGTCGCGCAACTGGGCTACCGCGTCGCCGGCTTCAGCCTCAACGCCGACCAGGGAGCGACGCTCGGTGCGGCCGCGGTGGCCAGACGTCTGCGTCAGGCGAAGCCCGGCGAGATCGTCATCGCGCACATGAACCGGCCCGCATCGGGAACCGCCAGCGGCCTGGCCGCTGCCCTGCCCGACCTGCTCGGTCGCGGGCTGACCTTCGTCAGGCTCTCCCAGGCAGCCGGAGTGTTGCCGGCGCGCGACGGCAAGCAGACGCCGTGAATATCGAGCTCGTTGCCGAACCCGACGAGGCGCTGCGCCGTGCCATCGCCGCACCCTTGCTGGCGTTCAACGCAGCGCTGGCCGGGCCCAGCGGGCATCGGCCGCTCGCACTGGTCGTGCACGATGCCGACGGCGGCGTGTGCGGCGGCCTGTGGGGTGCGACCGCGTATGGCTGGCTGTACACGCAGATGCTCGTGGTGCCGGAGCCGGCGCGCGGCCGCGGGCTGGGACGCGATCTGATGCTCGCGGCCGAGGCCGAAGCGCGCCGGCGCGGCTGCACACACGCGTGGGTCGACACGCAGTTCGGCGCACTCGCTTTCTACGAGCGCCTGGGCTACACGGTGTTCGGCTCGCTGCCCGACTACCCCCCCGGCTTCTGCCGCAGCTTTCTGCAGAAGGCGCTGGTTTGAGTACGCCGGTCGCGCCGCCTGGGCGCGTCGCCGGCCAGGCGCTGCACCGGCGCCTGGCCCGGCTGCACCGGCTGCTGGCCGTGGCCGCGCTGGGCTTCGCGTCGGGACTGCCGCTGGCGCTCACCGGGCAGGCCATGCAGGCCTGGCTGACGATGGACGGTCTGGCCATCGCCGACATCGGCTTCCTCACCCTGGTCGGCCTGCCCTACACCTTCAAGTTCCTCTGGGCGCCGCTGATGGACCGCTTCGACCTGTCCGGCCGCTGGCGGCGGCGCGGCTGGATGGTGCTGACGCAACTGGCGCTGGCGGTGGCGCTGTTGGCCCTGGCCGCCACGTCGCCGCGCGAGTCACTGCGCGCCTTCGCACTGCTGGCGTTGACCGTCGCCTTTCTGTCGGCGTCGCAGGACATCGTGGTAGACGCTTACCGCACCGACGTGCTCTTGGCCGCCGAGCGCGGCCTGGGCGCGTCGCTGGCGGTGATGGGCTACCGCATGGCGATGATCGTCTCGGGCGGCATCACCCTCATCTGGACCGATGCGGCGCAGGGCAGTGGCTGGTCGTGGAGCGAGGTGTACCGCGTGATGGCGCTGCTGATGGTCGCCGCCGCGGTCTTTTCGGCGCTTTTCCTGCCCGGCGTGCCCGCCCTGCTGGCAGCACCCGCAGGGCCGGGTGCGGGGGTGGCACGCCGCAGCGGGCGACAGGACCTGCTGGGCTTCGCCGCGCTGGTGGCCGCGGTGGCGGTGGGGGTTGCTCTCACCCAGGTGGTCGGCAAGCCGCTGGCCGTCGCCGCGCTTGCTCCCCTGCTGAACGGCTCGTCGCTGTCGCCGGCACTCCGCGAGCGCTGGGCCGATCTGGCGGCGCTACTGGCGGGAATCGCCTGCACGCTGCCGTTGGCGACCTGGGCCGCCCGGCGCGCGCGCTTCGACACGCTGCTGGACGGCATGCACAGCTACTTCAGCCAGCGCGGCGCGCTCGCCTTCCTGGCTTTCATCGTGCTGTACAAGTTGGGCGACGCGTTCGCCGGTTCCCTGATGACGCCGTTTCTGCTTACCGGCCTGCACTACACGGCCGCTGAGGTAGGTGTGGTGAACAAGGTCATCGGTCTGTGGCTGACGATCGCCGGGGCGCTCGCCGGTGGCGCGCTGATGTTCCGGCTGGGCCTGTGGCGCGCGCTGCTGCTGTTCGGCGTCTTGCAGGCGGTGAGCAATCTCGGGTTCTGGTGGCTCGCCGCCGGTGGCAAGGGTGCGTTCGGCGGATTGCTGTTGCCCGCCCTCGACTGGGGCTTCGTGGCCATCACGGCGCCGACGCCGGTCGATGGGGCGCTGCTGGCGGCGGTGGCCTGCGAGAATCTCGCGGGCGGCATGGGCACCGCAGGACACGTCGCCTTCCAGATGAGCCTGTGCCAGCAGCGCTTTTCCGCCACGCAGTACGCGCTGCTGTCGGCGTTCGGCGCGGTCGGCCGGGTGTGGGTGGGGCCGATGGCTGGCGTGACCGCCGAGAGCATCGGTTGGCCCGCCTTCTTCATGCTGTCCACCTGGCTGGCGGCGCCGGCACTGCTTATCCTGCTCTGGCTGCGCAGCGCCATCGAGGCGCTCGATGCCTCGCCGCCAAGCGCCGTTGTTGATTGACCGGAAAGGAGAGGCCTGACGGCTTTCTGTCCGGCCGACCGGAGGCTACTTGGACAGACCGACCAGATGCTCGACTGCGGCCTTGATCTCGGCGTCGGTCAGGTCTGCGGCACCGCCCTTCGCCGGCATCGCGTTCTTGCCATTGGTGGCGCTCTTGATCAGGGCGGGCATACCCGTGGCGATGCGCGGCGCCCAAGCCGCCTTGTCGCCCGCTTTCGGCGCACCGGCGGCGCCACTGGCGTGGCAGGCCATGCACACCGAGTTATAGACGGTAGCGCCGTCACGCGGCTTGCCGTCGGACTTGGCCGGGGCTGCCTTGGCAAGTTCCAGTTTCGCCACCGGCTGAATACGGGCATCGGCGTCGTCACCGCCACCGGCCTTCACACTCCCCTTGCCGATCATCGACAGCGGCCAGATCACAACGATCAGAATGATTGCGATGACGATGGTGATCATCAGGATCGCCCGTGAAGAGTATTGTTGCTGAGCCATGCCAAAAGTCCTTGGTGGTGTGCGGGGATAAGGGCGAATTGTACCGCCGTTTCGCCTTGCCAAAAAGCACCGATCAGTGAGTGTGGACTCCCCGGAACAAACCGGTTAAGCTTCCCCCCCTGCACGCGCCCGTAGCTCAGTTGGATAGAGTACTGCCCTCCGAAGGCAGGGGTCGGACGTTCGAATCGTCTCGGGCGTGCCACCTCTTCCGGCTGATCGACTCCGGAAACCCTCCTTCCAAATCCCCCTTCCTGATGGTACTCGCGCCCGGGCGTCCGGCGGCCCCATTCAGGCCCGTTGTGGCGAGCCGTCGGAGCGAATCATTTGCCCGAGCTTGGCGTCTGGGCGAGTTTCTGCTCGATCCTGGCCAGTGGAATGGCGCCCGGAACTCTTTCGCCATCGGCAAAGAAGATCGTCGGCGTTCCGTTGATCGCCAGCTTGCGACCCGTTTCGAGGGTCGTCTTGATCGCTGTGGTGTCGCAATCGCCCTTGCCTGCCGGCGCCTTGCCATCGACCATCCAGTCGTTCCAGGCCTTGACGCGGTCGCTGGCGCACCAGATCTGGTTGGACTTTTCGAGAGAATCGGGCGACAGGATCGGGTACAGGAAGGTGTAGACGGTAACGTTGTCGAGCTTGGCGATTTCCTTGGCCATCTTCTTGCAGTAGCCGCAGTTCGGATCCTCGAAACTCGCAAAGACACGCTTGCCGTCGCCGCGCACCTGCTTGATGGCGTTAGCGAGCGGCAGCTCCGAGAACTTGATCGCGGTGAGCTTTTGCATCCGCTCGGTGGTGACGTTCCTCATCGTCTTGCCGTCGATCAGCGAACCGATCAGCAGCGCGGAAACCTTTTCGTCGGTGTAGAGAACCTGGCCATCGGCGTAGACTTCATAGAGTCCGAGGTAGGTGGTCTTGGTGACGCTGGTGACCGGACCACCGATCTTGGCTTCAACCGCTTTCTTCACCGAGGCTTCATCTGCCAGGGTTGGCAGGCTGAGGAATGCAGCGAGCGCGAATGGTATGAGTTTCTTGTACATCAGGTTTCTCCGGGGGTTGGATCGGTTGGCGTTTCAGAAGGCGCCGATGGCGTAGCGCACGAGCAGGTTCTTTAAGACCGGTAGACCATTGGTCACGTTCATTCCAAAATTGCGCAAGGGTCTGAGCCCGGGAAGCTCGTTCCGGAAAAGCTCGTGCAGCGCGTGCGTGGCAGTCTGCATCACGAGCGTTTCCTCGCGTCGCTGCCGCTGATAGCGGGACAACAGGCGCTCGCTGCCGATGTCCTGCCAGTCGGGCGTCGCTGCCAGCAGGTCGGCCAGCGCTTTCGCGTCCTGGTAGCCGAGGTTGATTCCGTGGCCGGAAAGCGGGTGAATACCGTGCGCCGCATCGCCGACCAAGGCCAGTCGCGGCGCAACGGTGCGCGGGACGCGCATCAGGCGCAGCGGAAACGCCGCCGCCGGGGTGAGCGGCCGCAGGACGCCAAGTTCGTGATTACCCGCTGCCGCGACGCGTTCGCACAGATCGTCCGGCGCCAGCGCCAGCAGTTGGCGTGCATGGTCGTCGGCGGTGGACCAGACGATCGAGATGCGGTCGCCTGCCATGGGTAGCCAGGCGAGGACGCCGTCGGCGCGAAACCACTGGCGAGCGATACCACGGTGCGGACGCTGGCAATCGAAATTGGCGACCAGCCCGAGTTCGCCATAAGGGGTGTCGATCGCCTGCAGACCCTGCGATTCGCGCACCCAGGAGTCACGCCCGTCGGCACCGACCAGCAAGCGTGCCGACAAGGCGCTGCCGTCGGTCAGGGTCAGCACGGCCGCTTCCGAGTGCATTTCGAGCCGCGCCGGCGTGCCGGGACAAAGCAGTGTCAGGTTGCCTTGCCGCTTGGCGTTTTCCCAGAGTTCGCAAGCCATCAAGGACGATTCGAGAATCCAGCCAAGTTCGGGGATGCCCGATTGATACGCCGAAAGATCGAGTCGGGCACCGCCGTCGCCGTAAATCTGCATGGCCTGAATCGGTGCAATCCGTTCTGCCGCCATGTGCTTCCAGGCGCCAATTTCCTGCAGGAAGCGCGTGTTCGCCGGCGACACGGCGTAAACCCGGGCGTCCCAGCCAGCCGGCCGGCACGGCGCCTGCTGCTCCAGCAGCGCGATCCGCAGGCGGGTGTCGCGCAGCGCGCAAGCCAGCGACAGGCCTGCCAGGCCACCGCCAACAATCACGAGGTCGTATTCTGTCGGTTGCATGCTTGCGTGCTCAGGAAAGTGCCTTTGGTGCGGTGCGTGATCGCGGTTTTACAAGTGCGGCCGAGAATGGTAGAAGTCCACCCCCATGAGAACACCAGCCAGGCCGCCGGCCCGCGCCTACTTTCCGGCGATTGTCTGTGCCGAACACGATTCGCCGATCGACGCGCTTCTCGCCTTGTCCGTCCCGCGTGACGAAGCGATGGACCTCGTTGCCGCTTCCTGGCAGTCTGGCGAAGCGATTTGCCTGGTCGCCATTCTCGACGGCGGTCGCCCGGTGGTCGTCTTGCGCACGCCGGAAGGGCGTTGGGCAGCATGCAATGCGTTTTTCAGCGATCTTTCGTCAACTCCCGAAGCAGCCGGGCGACGCCTGAACAAGTTGCTCAAGCGTCGGCGCCGGGGTTATGTGGCCTGGATGCCCGCCGCGGAGACCCGGCCGGAAGAGGTGCCCGGCTTCGCCATGGCCTGAGGGCGGGTTGGGACGCGCAGGCAAGCGACGTCGGCAGCCGCCGCGAGGCGTCACCGGCAGTTCATCCCTGGGCATCTGCCGGCGGCAAGAAAAAGCCGGCCTGAGTTCGGCGGCCGGCGTTTTCTGGGCGAGCGGCTGACTAGGCCGGGCTGGCCTTGAGGCACTCGCTCATGAATTTCTTGCGCTCGTCACCCTTCAGTTGCTTGCTGCCGGCCTCGCCGTTGCAGGCTTTCATCTTCTCCTGCTGGGTTGCCTTCGCGGGTTTGGCGCCCAGGCAGGTACTCATGAACTGCTTGCGCTCGTCACCTTTCAGGGCCTTTTCACCGGCTTCGGCGTTGCAGGCCTTCATCTTTTCCTGCTGCGCCTGCTGAGCTTCCGAGGGCTCCTTCTTTTCGGTGGCGGCAAAGGCGCCACCGGTAGTGAAGGCCAGAGCGAGCAGCACGATCATGGGTTTCATGGGTAGTCTCTCCTTGGGGTTTAGGAAGTCTGCGGATTAGGCCACTGCTACAGGTCTTCGTCAAGCAGTGCCTGCTGCTGCCGGTTGATGAAATCGCCCATGCTGTCGATACCACGCAACTGCAGGATGCTGTTGCGCACTGCAGCTTCGAGGAGGACGGCAATGTTCCTGCCCGCGGCTACTGGTATGACCACCTTGCGCACGGGGACGCCGAGGATCTCCTGTGCCTGGGCGTCCAGGGGGAGGCGGGGGCCATCCGCGCCACGCATCGGCCTTTGCAGATGGACGATCAGCTTGAGCTTCATCTTCCGCCGCGAAGCCGTCTCGCCAAAGATGGTGCGGATGTTGAGGAGGCCGAGGCCGCGCACTTCGAGATAGTCGCGCAACATGCTCGGACACTGTCCCTCGATGGTTGTCGGGGCGATGCACGCCAGTTCGACGACGTCGTCGGCCACCAAGCCGTGCCCACGCGAGATCAATTCCAGTGCCAGTTCGCTCTTGCCGACGCCGGAATCGCCGGTAATCAGGACGCCCATGCCGAAAACGTCCATCAGCACACCGTGGACTGACGTCGAGCTCGCCAGCCGGCGCGAGAGATAGATGCGCAGCAGTTCGATTACCGCCGAGCAGGGCTTCGGACTGACAAACAGCGGGGTTTGCGTCGACTCGCAGCCGTCACGAATCGCCGGCAGCACTTCGAGGCCGTCAGCGAGGATCAGTGCCGGCGGCCTGGCTGCCATCAGTTCCTTGACCTGGTTGCGCAGGCGATCCGCAGAAACGCGGTCGGCCCAGGCGTGCTCGGCTCTGCCGATTACCTGAAGCCGTTCCGGGTGAATCAGGTTGAGGTGACCGACCACGTCGGCGCCGTAGTTGCCCTGCTCCCTGAGTTCGATCTGTCGGTCCACGCCAACCGAGATCAGCCAGGAGAGTTTGAGTTTCTCTCTGTGGTCCTCATAGAGTTGGACGACGCTGAACTGACGCCGGGCGTTCATGGCTCAGTCGGCAAACAGCCGGCGGACAGCGCCCGCGTCGGCGGCTTTGGTGAGTGCCTCGCGACACGTGCGGTCGGAAAAGTGCTGGGCGAGTTCGGAAAGGATTTGCAGGTGCTGTTCCGTCGCCACTTCCGGGACGAGCAGGACGAACAGCAAGGTGACCGGCTTGCCGTCGGGAGAATCGAACGGTACCGGCGAAGCCAGGCGCAGGAAGGCGCCGGTAGCGTCCTTCAGGCCCTTGATGCGGCCATGCGGGATGGCCACCCCCTGGCCCAGCCCGGTCGAACCGAGCTTTTCGCGTGCGAAAAGGCTGTCGAAGACGGTGCTCCGGGCAATGCCGAGGTAATTCTCAAAGAGCAGCCCCACATGTTCGAAGACGCGCTTCTTGCTGCTCGCCTCCAGGTCAAGGATGATGTTTTCGAGAGGCAGTAACTGGGTGATCTGGCTCATGCGACAATAACCCGAAAAGGCGGACGTGGATTGATCGAAACAGCGCATGGTCGCGGTCCTCCCGCCACCATGCGCCTCCTGCAGCTTGGCTATTCGGACTCGGCAACGATGTGATCGGTGATCTTGTTGCCACGATGATGATCCTGCAGCTTCTGCTTGTACTTCTGAACCTGCCGCTCGAGCTTGTCCACCAAGCCATCGATGGCCGCATACAGGTCTTCATCAACCGATTCGACGTAGACATCCTTGCCGGCGAGATGCACCGTCACCTCGGCTTTCTGGTTGAGCTTGTCTACCGACAGGATCACATTGACGTCTATGACGTTGTCGAAATGGCGGGTGATCCGCTCGAGCTTGCCAGTGACGTAGTCGCGTAGTGCGGGCGTGATCTCGAGGTGATGTCCACAGACTTGCAGGTTCATGATGTGGCTCCTTCTTCTAAAGGGACTTGCGTAAATTGACCGGCGGGATATTCAGCGCTTCACGGTATTTGGCAATTGTTCGCCGTGCAACGACAATACCCTGCTGGCCAAGAACCTCGGATATCTGGCTATCCGAAAGCGGCTTCGTCGGCTCTTCGGCGCTGATCATCTGTTTGATCAGGGCGCGAATGGCCGTTGCTGAGCACGCCCCACCCGCATCGGTGCTGACGTGGCTGCCAAAAAAATACTTCAGCTCATAAATCCCGCGTGGTGTCGCCATGTACTTCTGTGTCGTCACCCGCGATATCGTCGACTCATGCAGTCCCAGCGTGTCAGCGATCTCCCGCAATACCAGCGGGCGCATCGCCACCTCGCCGTGGTCGAGGAACTGACGCTGACGTTCGACGATAGCCTGCGCCACGCGCAGGATCGTGTCAAACCGTTGCTGCACATTTCGTATCAGCCAGCGCGCTTCCTGCAGTTGGCTGGCCAGACCGGAACCCCGCTGGCGGGAGAGAATCTGGGCGTACAGGCTGTTGATGCGTATGCGTGGGAAGGCGTCCGAGTTGACGTTGACCGCCCACTGGCCGCGGACTTTGCGCACTACCACATCGGGTGTCACGTAGCGGGTATCGGACGACGCGTACTGTGCGCCCGGCCGGGGGTTCAGGCTGCAGATCAGCAGGTGCGCAGCGCGCAGTTCGTCGTCGTCGCACCCAGTGTGCTTCTTGAGCCGGGGGAAATCATGATGGGCGAGAAGCTCCAGATGCTGGCGAACGATTTCCAGTGCCAGCGTGCGGGTCGGGTCGACCGGCAAGGCTTCGAGTTGGAGCGCCAGACATTCCACCGGGCTGCGCGCGCCGACGCCGGTGGGATCGAGGTGCTGCAGGTGGTTGAGCGCGATCTGCAGTTCTTCCGGTTCGATCTCGAGCTCCGGCGGCATGCTGTCGGCGAGTTCATCCAGGGACTGGGTGAGATAGCCGTCATCGTCGAGTGCCTCGATCAGGCAACGAACGAGAACGCTGTCACGACTGGACAGGGTCATCAGCCCGAGTTGCGCCAGCAGGTGCTCGCGCAACGAGACGGTGGCCGCCTGAACGTCCTGATAGTCGCTGTCGTCGTCGTCGTCGAAGGATCCCGACGAACCGGACGACCCAGCGTAGCCGCCGTCTTCGCCGAGCCAGCTATCGTCGCCGGCCAGCGATGAATCGGCGCGCTCGTCGGTCTGGCTCTGCTCAGCGGCTTGCTCGACGCCACTTTCCCGCAAATTCGCCTCAGGCAGCGAATACTCCTCGTCACGTTCGAGCAGCGGGTTTGCCGACAGAAAACTCTCCAGCTCGTGTTCGAGTTCAAGCGTCGAAAGCTGCAACAGTCGGATCGACTGTTGCAGTTGTGGGGTCAACGCTAGATGCTGGGTGAGCTTGAGCTGGAGGGATGGTTTCATCTACGGAACCGGGTAAGTCACCGCGCTGCGATGGGAAACTGCCCGCATGGTTCGCGAATTGTGGCTGCAGGGCCGTTGGCCTCAGAGACGGAAGTTCTCGCCCAGGTAAACCTTCCGGACGTTTTCATTATAAATGATTTCTTCCGGCCGGCCAGACGCAAGAACGCCACCTTCGTTGATGATGTACGCGTGGTCGCAGATGCCCAGCGTTTCGCGAACGTTGTGGTCGGTGATCAGAACGCCGATGCCGCGTTCCTTGAGAAAACGAATGATCTTCTGGATATCCAGCACGGCGATCGGATCCACGCCGGCGAATGGTTCATCGAGCAGAAGGAATTTCGGTGCCGTCGCCAGCGCCCGTGCGATCTCGACACGTCGGCGTTCGCCCCCGGAAAGCGAAGTCGCCGGGTTGTTGCGCAGGTGGCCGATATGCAGTTCTTCGAGCAGTTCTTCGGTGCGCGCGTCGAGGTCTTCGACAGGCAGCACCTGCAGTTCAAGCACCGCCTTGATGTTCTCGCTGACCGTCAGCTTGCGAAAAACGGACGCCTCCTGCGGCAGATACGAGACGCCCAGTCGGGCGCGCCGGTGAATCGGAAGGTGGGTAAGCGGCTGGCCATCGAGATGGATGTCGCCTCCGTCACAGGCCACCAGGCCGACGACCATGTAGAAGCAGGTCGTCTTGCCGGCGCCATTCGGCCCGAGCAGGCCGACGACTTCGCCGCTGACCACCTCGAACGAAACGTCATGCACCACCGTGCGCTTCTTGTAGCGCTTCTTGAGCTGGTGGGCTGACAGGGTGCTTTGCGTGTCTGACATTTTCAATCATCGTCCAGGTGGCCGCGCAGCACGCGGCGAATGGTGTCGGCAGAGAATCCCCGGCCGGCCAGAAAGCGCGCCTGCCGAGCGCGTTCGGCAGCGTCCCCGGCGGCAGGCGGCCCGCCGGCGAACTTTCTTTGCCACACCCGCCGTGCCCGCGTCAGTTCGTCTTCGACACCGGCGAGGGCCTCGCTGACCACGTCCTCGGCGACCCCCTTGCCGCGAAGTTCGTAAGCCAGACGCGCGTCGCCCACGCGCGCGCCCCGGGAACTGATCCGTGTCGCCGCGTAACGTTGATCGGAAAGGAGCGATCCGGCCGCCAGATCATCGAGCAGGGCAGCAAGTTGCTGCGCGGACTCGGCATGTGGCGCCAGCTTGCGCGACAGTTCCTGCCGAGCGTAGTCGCGACGCGCGAGCAGGCGCAGTGCTCGTTCGCGCAAGTCGTTGCACACCGCCGCCTACGCCACCACTACCGGCGACGCCGACGCGACATTGACCGCAGCACGGATCCTGGCCTCGATCTCCTGCGCCAGTTGCGGCTTGCTCTTCAGATACTCGCGCGCATTGTCCTTGCCCTGGCCGATCTTGTCGCCGTTGTAGGCGTACCAGGAACCGGACTTGTCGATCAGTTTGTGCTGCACGCCGAGTTCGACGATCTCGCCCTCGCGCGACGTTCCTTCACCGTAGAGGATATCGAAGATGGCCTCGCGGAATGGCGGGGCGACCTTGTTCTTGACGACCTTGACCCGCGTTTCGTTGCCGATGACTTCGTCGCCCTTCTTGATGCTGCCGATGCGGCGGATGTCAAGCCGAACCGACGCGTAGAACTTCAGCGCATTGCCGCCGGTCGTCGTTTCCGGACTGCCGAACATGACGCCGATCTTCATCCGGATCTGGTTGATGAAGATCACCAGCGTGTTGGTACGGTTGATGTTGGCCGTCAGCTTGCGCAGCGCCTGACTCATCAGGCGCGCTTGCAGACCAGGCAGGGAATCGCCCATTTCGCCCTCAATCTCCGCCTTCGGCACCAGCGCCGCCACCGAATCGATGACCACCACATCGACACTGGCCGAGCGCACCAGCATGTCGGCGATCTCCAGCGCCTGCTCGCCGGTATCCGGCTGCGAGATCAGGAGCTCCTCCAGGTTGACGCCGAGTTTCTGCGCATAGCCGGGGTCGAGGGCGTGTTCCGCGTCGATGAACGCTGCGGTACCACCGAGCTTTTGCATTTCGGCAATGACCTGCAGGGTCAGGGTTGTCTTGCCCGACGACTCCGGACCGTAAATCTCGACCACACGGCCGCGCGGCAGGCCGCCGATGCCCAAGGCGATGTCGAGGCCCAGCGAGCCGGTGGAGACGACCGGGATGTCGGTCGCGACGCTGCCTTCCCCCATCTTCATGATCGAGCCCTTGCCGAACTGCTTTTCGATCTGGGCCAGCGCCGCGGCCAGCGCCTTTGCCTTGTTGTCGTCCATTGCCTGTCCTTTTCCTTGATTGAAGGGATTATCCCATGTTCGACCGCACTCGACATGACGGTGCGCGCACGGACTGGTGCTGTAATTATATACAGCATTCGAGGAAACGCTCAGTGCTGACGTTCGGGCGGCCGTCAGTTCCCCCTCGGCGCCCCCGCGTCAGCGTCGGCGCGCCAGCCGGCTTTCCTGGAGGTCGATCAGAAACAGCAGTTCCCGCACCGCGTGCAGCGTGAATCCCCTGCGCTCCCCATCCCGGTTGTCGCGCAGGAGTCTATCGAGGTAGGCAGGACACTCGGGCGAACCCCAGGTGCGGGAAATCTCCTGGGCAATATGTGGCATTTGCTTGACCGTCGGCAAATGTTCCAGAAGCTGGTCGATCGACATCGCGTCCTGATCGCGCAGCGACAAGACCGGTACGTCCGCTTCGCCAACGCTGTCCCAGTCGGGGGGAGCGACATTGAAATGGTGCTTGAGCTTCAATCCGACGAGGTCGAAGGCTTCGCGCTGCTCGCTCCGCCGGTAGACCTCGAGCAGTTTGAGCCAGGGAGTCACTGCCGCCGCCGGCTTGTGGTCGACAAACTCCTTGAGCGCCTGCGCCGCTCCAGCTGTGCGGCCGAAGGAGATCATGATCTCGGCAAGTTCGAGTACTGACGTCACCTCGTCGTCGTCGCCGCTGGCCGACGGTTCGGTCGACCTGTCTGCAGGCTGGCCGGCGGCCGGCAGACCGGGCAAGGCGGCGATGCTGTCGCCGGTCAGCACTGGCGAATCGGCGCGGCTGAGTTGCTGCAGTTGCCAGCCGGTATCCGCCTTTGAGTCGCCCGCTTTCGCCACCGTTGCTGAACCTGCCTGCGCTTCCAGCGGAGTTGCCTGAGGCGGCTGCCTGCCGGCACGGCGGCGAAGGAGCCAAGTCAAGCCGCCAATCGAACCGAGCAGCAAGGCGATCTCCAGCCACCAATCGGTGGCGTTCGCGGTCGCCGGGGCCGCCGCTTGTGGTGGCGGAGGCGAGGCGGCGGCTGGCGCGGCTCCCGAAGCAGTTGTCTGTTCCGCCGGCCGCGACTGACTGGCGATCTTCGCCTGCAGGTCGCTGACTGTGGCCTCCAGGCTGCGTACCTTTTCGGCAACCGCCAACTGCTGCTCCGCCTGAGCGCGGAGCGTCGACAGCAGCTGGTATTCGTGGCGGAGAGCGGCCCGCTGGTCCTCGGTCGTGTTCTTCAACGAGGGAGGGGATAGTCTGGTGGCAAGGCGCAGGGACAGTTCGCCGTCCGGTCGGATTGGCTCAGTGTCCGCGCCGCCGGAAATGACTAAACGGTCGGTCCTGTCGCTTCTCGCGGGTGCCTTGCGCGCCGGTTGCTCCTCTCGCGCCGTGCGCAGCGCCGTTTCCTGTTCGCTCGTCCGGCCCCCGGCGCGCTGGACCTGACGACCCGCCGGGAGACTGAGTACGCTTCCCGGGGCGAGACGGGCACTACCTCGCGGCCCGAAGTCGACTCCGGGGTTGGCGGCCTGCAAGTCCCTGAGGAAGCGAGCCTGCGCGCGCGGCTTCTGTGGAAAGGCAGCGCGCGCGATGTCGCGCGCCGACTGGTTCTTGCCGACGCGCCACTTGCGGGAGGTGGGAGCCTTCACGCTGGCCTCGCGCGCTGGTGAGCCCGCTGCCGCGGCCGGGCGAACAACCGGCAACTGTACGACTGGCGGTGCCGTCCGCGTCCTGGCAGGGTCGATCAGCAGCACATAGTTGCGGGCGGTCTCGGCACCGCAACCCATGCGCAGATTGACCTGCAGCACCGGCTCCCCAATCGTCTGCTCGGAGACGATATGCAGACGCAGGCGGCCGGCACGCTCCTCGACATTGATACGGCCACGCGTCAAGGTCGGGACGTCGGGATCGTTGCCCTGACCGAGACGAAAACACTGGGCAAGCTGCGTCCGGTCCGCCTGCCCGTCGACAAGTTGCACCTCCGCTTCGAAGCGTTTGCCAAGCGTCGAAAGGACAGTCATCCGGCCGAGACCGAGCGCCTCGGCATTCCCGGCACGCAACAACGCCACCGGCAGACACAGAAGAGCAAGTCTGAAGAATGGCGTATTAAGGCTTCTCGGGCACATCGGCAGGCAGGCAGGGCGCGTTTGGGTCAGCCATTCTATTCCAAGCGGCAGGGTTTGGCCCATCGGGCGGGCGACATTCAGGCGTCGCCAGATGCGCTCGACACCCTGGCCCGTTCACGGCGGGCGTCAGGCCAGGCCGCTTGCGGCGAGTTGCCGAAGGCAGGCGAGGGAATGGCCGACCGATTGCGCCCGAACGGCTTCCCGGTTTCCCGGAAAGTGGCGCGTGTCGGTTTCCACTCGTCCGTCCGGCCCTGCCCAGGCGAAGCAGACGGTGCCGACGGGTCGGCTTGGTGAGCCGCCGCCCGGGCCGGCGACGCCGCTGATCGCGAGTGCCCAGTCGGCGTGGCTGTGGCGCAGCGCGCCAAGGGCCATGGCCGCCGCCGTTGCTTCGCTTACCGCACCATGCGTGGCGAGCGTTGCGGCAGGGACGCCGAGCATCTCGATCTTCGCCTGGTTCGAGTAGGTGACGAACCCACGATCGAACCAGCCCGAACTGCCGGCGATCGCGGTCAGGCACTGTGCCACCCAGCCACCGCTGCAGGATTCCGCCGTCACCAGGTGCTGGCCGTTCGCCGACAGCAGGCCGCCGACCTCGGCGGCGAGCGCTTCGAGCGCAGGCTGATCGCAGGCACTCATGCGAGCACAAAACGCAGTGTGGCCAACACCAGCAGTGCATAGCCGGCAGCGACCAGATCGTCGCACATGACGCCGAGACCGCTCTTCACCTTCTCGTCGAAGTAACGCGCCGGTTGCGGCTTGGTGATGTCGAAAAAGCGGAAGAGGCAGAAGGCCGTCGTCTGCCATAGCCAGTGCGTCGGGCAGAACAGCAATACCAGCCAGAAGGGAACGATCTCGTCCCAGACGATGCTGCCGTGATCGATGACGCCCAGGTCGACGCCGGTCCTGTGCACCGCCACCACCCCGCCGACGAAGCAGACGACGAGAAAGCCGAGGAACTCGAAGTCACTCATCCAGGGGCGGAGCAAGGGAAATGACGCCCACGCAAACAGGGTGCCGATCGTCCCGGGTGCCCATGGTGACAGTCCGCTACCGAAACCACAGGCCACCAGGTGCGCAGGGTGCGCCAGGAGGAAGCGCACGGAAGGAGGGTTAGCCAAAGTGATCGAAGCCTCTTTCGTCGATGGTCAGCGCCTGTCCGTTCTCGTCAAGCAGCGTCAGACCGATGGCGGCGGCGCCGCGTAGCCGACCGCAGCGCCAGAGCGGCAGTTCGAGGCGGGCGGCAAGGTCGGCGATGGCCGGTCGGCTTGCCGGAGGGGCGGAGAACAGCAGTTCGTAGTCGTCACCGCCGGCGAGCTGACACCGCCGAGCCAGCACCGGGTCCGCGCCCGCAGGCAGCGATGGTAGCTGTGCGACAAATATCTCGGCGGCGACCGCCGAACTCTCGACGATATGACCCAGATCGGCGAGCAGCCCGTCGGAGACGTCGATTGCGGCGTTCGCCAGGCCGCGCAGGCGCAGTTCGAGCCCCAGTTCGACACGCGGCAGCGGTCGCTGCAGAGAGGCGATGCAACGGTCTGCCAGGGCGCCGGGAAGCTGCGTCCGGCGCTGCAGGTGAGCCAGGCCGAGTGCCGCCAGCCCGGGCTGGCCGGAGATCCAGAGATCGTCACCGGGGACTCCCCGGTCGCGACGCAGCGCCGCTCCGGCAGGGATCTCGCCGATTGCCGTGAGACAAAGATTGAGCGGACCGCGCGTCGTGTCGCCGCCGACGAGATCGACCTGATAGCGCTGCGCGCAGTCAAACAGTCCTTCGGCAAAAGCGGCCAGCCAGGCTTCGCGAGCCTCCGGCAGACTGCCGGCAAGCAGGGTCCAGCGCGGTCGCGCACCCATGGCGGCAAGATCGGAGAGGTTGACCGCCAGCGCTTTCCAGCCGAGCTGGGCGGGGTCGGTGTCGGTGTCGGCCAGGAAGTGTGTGCCTTCGACCAGCATGTCGGTGGTGATCGCCAGTTGCATGTCCGGTGTCGGCGCCAGCAGGGCGCAGTCGTCACCCGGACCGAGGACGGTTTGCGGGGTCGGCCGCGAAAAATAACGCCTGATCAGTTCAAACTCGCCGGGCATCGCCGTTGCCCTATCCTCTCTCTACGACCGTCATCACACATCGAACTTGCCACTCAGCGCGCCCGGTTGCGTGCGGCGCGCTTGGCCTCCACCTCGGCCGGACGCAGGCGGGCGGCAAGCTTGTCGAGCACGCCGTTGACGTACTTGTGGCCATCCGTGCCGCCAAAGCCCTTGGCCAGCTCGACCGATTCATTGATGATTACCCCATAGGGCGTTTGTGGGTGATTGTTCAGCTCGAAAGCCCCGGCCAGCAGAACGCAGGCCTCGACCGGCGACAATTCGCCGAAAGGCCGGTCGAGGAAGGCCTGCAACTGTTCCTGAAGGGTCCGGCGCTGGGCAAGGACGCCACGCAGCAGCCCGGCGAAGAACTCGCGGTCAGCCTTGTCGAAGCCTTCGCTGTCGCCGAGATGCGCCTCGATCGCCGCCTCGTCGTTGCCGCTCAGCTGCCATTGGTAGAGCGCCTGCAGCGCAAACTCGCGGGCGCGCCGGCGCGGCGATCTGACGCTGGCTGGCCTGGCGCCGGGTGTCGTCCGAGGCTGCCCGGCCATCACGAGTTCTCCCTGATGGCATGCAGCAGGTTGGCCATCTCGACCGCGACCTGGGCGCAGTCAGAGCCCTTCTGATGCATGCGCACCAGCGCCTGATCGTCGTCCTCGCAAGTCAGGATGCCGTTGGCGATCGGCACGCCACTGCGCAATTGCACTTCCATCAGCGCCCGGCAGGAGTCGTTGGCGACCACTTCAAAGTGGTAGGTCTCGCCGCGGACGACGGCGCCGAGCGCGATCAGCGCATCGAAGCGCCCGCTGCCCGCCATCGTCTGCAGCGCCAACGGTATCTCCAGGGCGCCCGGCACACTGGCCAGCGTGATGCTGTTCTCGGCGACGCCGAGCCGCTTCAGTTCCGTCGTGCAGGCGCTCAGCAGACCTTCGCCGATGTCCTGGTTGAAGCGGCTCATGACGATGCCGACATGCAGCCCGTCGCCGACGAGCGAAGCGTCATGCTCGTGGATGTTTTCGTAACGTGCCAGGGGAGAAATGCTGCGCGCGGGTTTCGGAATAGCCATCAGAGTCTTTCAAGGTCGTCGGGTGTGGCAATGTGGCCAGTCACTTCGAGGTCAAAACCGGTCATGCTCGGCATCCGGCGCGGGCTGGACAAGAGCTTCATCTTGCCGACGCCGAGATCACGCAGGATCTGCGCACCGATGCCGTAGGTGCGCGGGTCCCAACGAGCCGCCGGCCGCTTGGCGGCCACGGGCTCGCGCAGTGTCGCCAGAATGTCCTGGCCACTCTCGGGACGGTGCAGCAGCACGATGACCCCGGCCTCCACTCTGGCCAGTGCGGCCTGTGCCAGGTCGAGCGAAAACGTATGCCGACCCCCGCCAGGGTCGAGAAAGTCGACTACCGAGAGCGGTTCATGCACGCGCACCAGCGTCTCCCGGTCGGGGCGAATGTCGCCCTTGGTCAGGACCAGATGCACTTCGTTCGAAGTGCAGTCCGTATAGGCGTGCAGCGTGAACTGGCCATGCACGGACTGCACGCTCTTGGAGAGAGTGCGCTCGATCAGTGTCTCGTGCCGACTCCGGTAATGGATCAGATCGGTGATCGTGCCGATCTTCAGGCCATGTTCACGGGCAAAGCCGACGAGATCGGCGAGGCGCGCCATGCTGCCGTCCTCCTTGAGGATCTCGCAGATCACCGAGGCCGGTTCGAGGCCGGCGAGCAGGGAGAGATCGCAGCCAGCCTCGGTGTGGCCGGCGCGTACGAGCACGCCACCGGGCCGCGCCATGATCGGGAAGACGTGTCCTGGCTGGACGATGTCTTCGGGCCGCGCGTTCCTCGCTACCGCCGCTCTGATGGTCAACGCGCGATCCTGCGCCGAAATGCCGGTCGTGACTCCTTCGGCGGCCTCGATCGAGACCGTGAAAGCGGTGCTGTACGGGCTCTTGTTGTCACGCGCCATCTGCGTCAGGCCCAGTTGCCGACAGCGTGCCGCGGTCAGTGTCAGGCAGATCAGGCCGCGGCCAAAACGGGCCATGAAGTTGATCGCCTCAGCCGTTACGTGCTCGGCCGCCAGGATCAGATCGCCCTCGTTCTCGCGGTCCTCTTCATCGACCAGGACGACCATGCGTCCGGCACGCATCTCGACAATGATCTCTTCGATCGGCGAAACATCAGCAGACGTGCTCTGGGGTGCCATTCTCTATCCATCCTCCGCGCCAGGACCTCGTACGACTTGGCTCACGCCCGACATACGACCGGCCGTGTGCTCTTGTGCCGGGGTCGGCACACCGTTTCCCTATCGAGAGTTGCCGCAAACCGTTATGTCTGCTCGCCGCGTTCCTGCCCGCCAGCTTGTGGCTGCTTGGCGAGGTAGCGCTCCCGAATCCGCGATTCTCGCAGTTTCCGCCGCCAACCGCTATCCGCAGGCCGTCGGCACACGTCGGCACACTCCCGTTTGCGCTCTTTCTGTCCATGTGCGGAGGGGTAGCCGGACAGTCTTTCCGGGGCGGCTTGCGGGAAACATGGACAGGCTGGCAGCGGTGCGCCATTCCTCCTCGAGCAGCATCCATCTCCCTACTGCTGAAACATTCGTTTTATCATGCTCAACAGCGATGGGCCAGATCCATCGGTTGCGGGAGCTGTACACTGGGCGGGCGTGCGTCGGCACGTTCTTGTCGTTGTCGATACCTGGCACAAAGGATCACATCAATGCCAACCAATGAGAGCCTGCTGTTGATCGCCGCTGGTGTGTTCGTGGCTTTCCTCCTGTTGCGTTTCGTCATCAACCGTCGATCCAGGGCCGATCGCGAAGGTCGAGGAGGGGGTCAACTGGCCGCCCCCGGCGCCGAACCACCGGTGACCGAGGCAGCGGCACAACCCGAAGTCGAACACGTGGCGGCCGAAGATGTAGCCCGCCGCGAGGCCGAGCGCCTGGCCGCCGAGGAAGCCGCACGCCGGGAGGCCGAGCGTCTGGCCGCCGAGGAAGCAGCACGCCGGGAGGCCGAGCGCCTGGCTGCCGAGGAAGCAGCACGCCGCGAGGCCGAGCGCCTGGCCGCCGAGGAAGCTGCACGCCGGGAGACCGAGCGCCTGGCCGCCGAGGAAGCCGCCCGCCGGGAGGCCGAGCGTCTGGCTGCCGAGGAAGCAGCGCGCCGCGAGGCCGAGCGCCTGGCCGCCGAAGAAGCAGCACGCCGTGAGGCCGAGCGCCTGGTAGCCGAGGAAGCCGCCCGCCGCGAGGCCGAGCGTCTGGCCGCCGAAGAAGCCGCCCGCCGTGAGGCCGAGCGTCTGGCCGCCGAGGAAGCCGCCCGCCGTGAGGCCGAGCGCCTGGCCGCCGAGGAAGCCGCCCGCCGGGAGGCCGAGCGTCTGGCCGCCGAGGAAGCCGCACGCCGCAAGGCCGAGCGTCTGGCTGCCGAGGAAGCCGCACGCCGCGAGGCCGAGCGCCTAGCCGCCGAGGAAGCCGCCCGCCGGGAGGCGGAGCGCTTGGCCGCCGAGGAAGCAGCACGCCGGGAGGCCGAGCGCCTGGCCGCCGAGGAAGCCGCCCGCCGGGAGGCCGAGCGCCTGGCCGCCGAGGAAGCAGCACGCCGGAAGGCCGAGCGCCTGGTAGCCGAGGAAGCAGCACGCCGTGAGGCCGAGCGCCTGGCCGCCGAGGAAGCAGCACGCCGGGAGGCCGAGCGCCTGGCCGCCGAAGAAGCAGCACGCCGTAAGGCCGAGCGCCTGGCCGCCGAGGAAGCCGCCCGCCGTGAGACCGAGCGCTTGGCGGCCGAAGAAGCAGCACGCCGTGCAAGCGAACGCCAGGCGGCCGCCGAGGCCGCTCGTCTCGACGCTGAACGCAAGGCCGTCGAGGAAGCCCTTCGCCTGGAGGAAGAAGAGCGCCTCGTCGTTGAGGCGGCCATCCTCCGAGAAACCGAGCGTCAGGCGGCCGAGGAAGCGCAGCGTCAGGCCCTCGCCGCGGCCAGCCGGGCGGCGGCAGAAAAGGTGAAGACTCCGGAAGAGACCGTGGTCATGGTGGCCGACGACTCGAAAGTTGTGCGCATCAAGACCGGGCGGCTGCTCAGCGCGCATCAATATCAGGTTCGCATGGCCGAAGATGGCCTGGATGCGGCGAGGCAGATCGGTAGTTCATTGCCCGACGTGCTGATCACCGACGTCGACATGCCCGGCATGGGTGGCTTCGAGCTGACCCACCAGGTGCGTGGCGATCCGCGTAGCGCGCACGTTCCGATCATCATGGTGACTTCGGACAGCGAGCAGTTGCGTGACCAGGCCGTTGCCGCGGGCGTCAACGTGATTCTCGGCAAACCGTACCCGGAAGAGCAGCTGATTGCACACATTCAACGATTGATGAGCGGCCGGGCCGGCGGATGAGTCGCATCAAGACGTCGGCTCCGGCCCTGCTGCGGCGACCCGGACAGCCGACGCGCGTCGGCGTGTCGCCGCGCCTTCCGGCAGCATGCCCAGCCGATCGAGCGGGAATCCACTGAAAGCCATGCCAGGACATCCTGCCGACGATGGCGCGAAGCAGACCGACCCGGTGCGCGCGGAATTTATGGTCATCTGCCTGTGTGCCGAGTGGTGCGGCGTTTGCCGGGACTACGCAAGCGGCTTCAGAAGCCTTGCCGGACAGTTCACGGCTGCCGGATTTCACTGGCTGGACATCGAGGTGCATGCCGATTACCTGGGCGATCTGGATGTCGAGAACTTCCCCACCTTGCTCATCAAACGCGGCGAGAAAGTCCTCTTCTACGGCACCATGCCGCCAGCGCCGGCGCACCTGAAACGCACTCTGGAAGCCTTTGCGCAACAGACCGGGGAGGAGAGTCGGGAATATGCGCTATCGAGCGTCGAACGGCGCTGCTGGCAGGACGACATGGACCTGCGGCGGCTGGGCTGCGACGACCGCGGTCGGATCGTCGGCCAGGCGCCAGACGTCGGCTAGAGCGGGACGAGCAGTCCGTCCTCGTCCTTCAGCGCGCCGACGCGGATCAGATCCCTGACCAGCCAGTGCGCGAGGACCTCGTTGCTGTGGTTGAGGTAGCGCGCATTGACGCTCTGGCAGAAGCTGAGGCCGGCGAGGAAATCGGGCAGATCAGCACGCGCGAGTTGCCGTCTTTCCAGCAGGGCAAAGACCAGAATCACCTTCAGCGCGTGGCGGGCCAGCAGTTCCACATCCTGCTCGAAGGCGGCAAGCTTCCGGTAGGCGCGCTCGAAGGCGTCGCCGACCTCGACGAAGGGCGCGCCGTGCCCCGGAATCACGATGTCGACCGGCAGCCGAGCGAGCAGGTCGAGCGTCGCGCGCGCCGCTGGCAAGCCCCCCGCGTCCTCAGGATGGCCCAGCAACTCGGAAAAGATGACCCCGAAACCATTGCGCCATAGCGCATCGCCTGAGATCAGCAGGCGTTGCTCGGCATTGTGGAAGGCCAGCGCATCCATGTCGTGACCGGGAACCGCTATCGCCCGCCAGTTGAGGCCACCGAGTTCGACCTCGTCACCGGCGGCGATCGTCGCATCATGCCGGAAGCGCGTTGCCGACTGGCCGAGCGGCGATAGCAGGAGCGCCTCTTCGTCCCACTCGGCGATGGTCGCGTCGATCCCTTCGGGGACGATCACCCGGCAGCCGAAGGCCGCGGTCACCGCAGCGTTGCCGCCGATGTGGTCGGAATGCGAGTGGGTATTCAGCAGCCTTGTCAGTCGGCGGCCGGCCAGCGCATGCTCGAGCAGGGCGACCGTCTGCCCGGCGTGCGTCACGTAGCCACTGTCGATCAGCGCCGCCTCATCGCCTTCGAAGAAGAGGACGTTGTTCGACGACAGCCAGCCACGCTCAAGAACCAGTAGATTCCGGGGCAGCATCAGCCCGAGCCTGGCGAGTCGCCGTCAGGCCCGGCATCGTAGACGCGCAGCGGGCGTACTTCCTCGGCAACGATCCCCTGGCTGGCCTCCGATACCGGCAGCGGCGGACGACCGCAGCCGAGGCAGTAACCGGAATCGGGGTCGGCCATGCAGATGCCGACGCAAAGATAATCGTCCTCGTTCATGGGCATGCTCAACGCTCGCACTCGCCACGGAATTCTCCCCCCGTTCCGCAGCCGGCTGGATCGTGCTCGCAGCGCCGATGCTCGACGGCCAGCAGGATCGTCAGCCGCTGATCGTTCGACGCGTTGCTCCAGAGCGCGATCTCGTCGATCGTCCGGAAGCAACCGAGACACAGGCCAGTGTCGTCGTCCATCCGGCAGACATTGATGCACGGCGAGGCGACCGCCTGAATCATGAGGAACTCCTTCAAATGATGGTGCACCCAGCATCCCGTCAACCGGGGGCGTGAGGCGCTGGCGCCAACGGCTCTGGCGCCGGATGTACGGGATGGATGACGCTTCGTTTGTCGCGCCATGCTCGGCCGAACCGCGCGCATGGCTATCGCTACCCGTCTTGCCGATGGTCGCACCTGGCCAGCAGAGCGCGCGCCACTTTCGACCCCGGCTCGCGCCCGAGGTGGCGCGCGATGAACTGCCCCGCGTTGAGGAGTTGCTCCATATCGACGCCGGTTTCGATGCCCAGGCCGTGCATGAGGAAGACAACGTCTTCGGTCGCCACGTTCCCGGTGGCGCCGACAGCATAGGGACAGCCACCGAGTCCGCCGATCGAACTGTCGAATACCGCCATCCCGAGTTCGAGCGAGGCGTAGATGTTGGCGATCGCCATACCGTAGGTGTCATGGTAATGACCCGCCAGCCGTTCAAGCGGCACCACCGTCGCGCAGGCCTCGATCATCCGCTGGATCGCTGCCGGCGTGCCGGCGCCGATGGTGTCGCCGAGCGAGACCTCGTGACAACCCATGTCGCGCAGTTGCTTCGCCACCCACGCGGGCTTCGCGGGATCGACGGCGCCTTCGTACGGGCAGGCGACGACACAGGACACATACCCGCGCACGCGGATGTCGAGTGCGCTGGCCGCGTCGACGACGGCAGCGAAACGCTTCAGACTCTCGCCGATGCTGCAGTTGATGTTCTTCTGCGAGAACGTTTCCGAGGCGGCAGCGAAGATCGCGACTTCCTCTGCGCCGGCTTCGACGGCGGCGTCGAAGCCCTTGAGGTTGGGTGTGAGGACCGGGTAGGCGACAGTCGGACGCCTTTGCGGACTCGTCAGCAGCGCACGCAGGACTTCGCTGCCGTCGGCCATCTGTGGCACCCAGCGCGGCGAGACGAAAGAGGCCGCCTCGATCACCGAGAGCCCCGACGCGGCCAGCCGTTCGATGAGTTCGACCTTGATCGCTGCGCCAACGATCTGCTTCTCGTTCTGCAGGCCATCGCGCGGTCCGACCTCGACCAGCTTCACCCGCTGCGGCAGCTTCATCGTCCGCCCTCGACCTCGAAGTCGACAAGTTGCGCGCCATCGGCCACCTGATCGCCGGCGGCGTAACAGAAGGCCTTGACCCGGCCATTCTTCGGGGCGGTAATCGTGTGCTCCATTTTCATCGCCTCGAGAATCAGCAGCGGTGCGCCCTTGTCCACCTGCTGGCCGACAGCCGCCAGCAGGGCGACGACCTTGCCCGGCATCGGTGCGGTGAGACCGCCGCCATGGCTGCCACCGGCTTCGACGAGATGCAGCGGGTCGTCGCGCAGGATGACGTAGTTCGTGCCGTTGAGGAAGACGTGGCGCTTCTGCTCATGCTTCTCGGTGACCGCGACGACGCTGGCCACCAGGCGGCGATCGTCGAGTTCGACGGCCACCTGTCCGGCGAACGGGCCACTGTCGAGAATGCGTCCGCGGGCCAGCACCGATTCGCCAGCGAGCGTCAGCCGCCAGCCATCGGCCTCATAGGCGACCACGACTTCATGCAGCGTCTCGCCGCAGCGATAGGTCAGCGTGCGGCGCGGCTGGAGATTGAGGCGCCAGCCGTCGTGCAGGCTCCACGGCGACCACGGGTCACCGGAATGGGCGGCACGGGCGATGGCGGCCGCCTGCTCGCGCAGCAGACCGGCAACCGCGGCGACGAAGAAAACACTGTGCGGCGGTTCGCTGCGGGCCGGAAACAGAAAGTCGCGGCTGCGCTCGATCAGGCCGGTGTCGAGATCGGCATTGGCAAACGCCGGGCAGGCAACGAGACGCGACAGGAAGTCGATGTTGGTCGTCACGCCGACGATGCGGTAATCGGCCAGCGCCTGCCGCATGCGCGCCAGCGCCGCATGCCGGTCGACGTCCCAGACGATCAGCTTGGCGATCATCGGGTCGTAGAAAGGCGTGATCTCGTCACCCTGTTCGATCCCCGTATCGACGCGAACGTTGAGGCTCTCGGCCGGCCGCGCCAGGTGCAGCAGGCGGCCCGTCGACGGCAGGAAGTCCTGGTCGGGATTCTCGGCATAAATGCGTGCCTCGAGCGCATGCCCACGGATGTCGAGTTGATCCTGGCGCAAGGGCAGCGGCTCGCCGCTGGCGACGCGCAACTGCCATTCGACGAGATCCTGGCCGGTGATCATCTCGGTCACCGGGTGCTCGACCTGCAGGCGGGTGTTCATCTCCATGAAATAGAAGCTGCCGTCCTCGGCGAAGCTGTCGCTGGCGATGAATTCGACGGTGCCGGCGCCGACGTAGCCGACGGCCCTGGCGGCGTCCACCGCCGCCTTGCCCATCGCCGCGCGCCGTGCCGGCGTCATGCCTGGCGCGGGCGCCTCTTCGAGTACCTTCTGGTGCCGGCGCTGCACCGAACAATCGCGCTCGAACAGATGCACACAATGCCCCAGCGAGTCGGCAAAAACCTGGATCTCGATGTGGCGCGAGCGGCTCAGGTACTTCTCGATCAGCACCTGCTCGGAGGCGAATGACGAAGCCGCTTCGCGCCGGCACGAAGCGAGCGCGGCGGCGAAATCCTCGCTGCGCTCGACCACCCGCATTCCCTTGCCGCCCCCACCGGCAGACGCCTTGATCAGTACGGGATAACCGATCGCATCGGCTTGTCCCTGCAGGAACTCCGGTTCCTGATCGTCGCCGTGGTAACCGGGCGTCAGGGGCACGCCGGCGGCGGCCATCAGCGTCTTCGCCGCCGACTTCGAACCCATGGCGCGGATCGCGGCTGCCGGCGGACCGATGAAGACGATACCGGCAGCCGCGCAGGCGTCGGCGAACCGGTCGTTCTCGGAGAGGAAGCCATAGCCCGGATGGATGGCCTGCGCGCCGGTTCGGCGGGCAGCATCGAGAATCCGCTCGCCCACCAGATACGATTCGCGAGCGGCGGCCGGACCGATGCACACCGCCTCGTCAGCCAACCGGACGTGGCGGGCATTGTCGTCGGCTTCGGAATAGACGGCGACTGTGCGCACTCCCAGACGGCGCGCCGTCCGGATCACCCGGCAGGCGATCTCGCCGCGGTTGGCAATCAGAATCTTGGAAAACATTCAGCCACCTTTCACTCGGCGAGCCAGTTCGGCGCCCGCTTCTCCAGAAACGCGGCCAGGCCTTCCCGGCCCTCCGGGCTGGCGCGTACGCGCGTGATGCGCTGCGCCGTCTCGTCGATCGTCTGCGCGTCGATCGGCTGGCCGGCAACGACGCGAATCAGCTCCTTGCACTCGGCCTGCGCGTGCGGGCCGTTGGCGAGAAGGCTCTCGAGAATCTCGGCTATCGCCTCGTCGAGTTGCTCCTCGCCCGGAACGAGCTCGTGCAGCAGTCCGATCCGGTAGGCCTCGGCAGCCGAAAAACGCTCTGCGGTGAGCATGTAGCGACGGCTGTAGCGCTCGCCGATGGCCGCCAGCACGTAGGGACTGATCACCGCCGGGACGATGCCGAGCTTCACCTCGCTTAGCGTGAACAGGGCGTCGTAGGTGCCGACAGCGATGTCGCAGGCAGCGATCAGTCCGACGCCGCCGCCGTAGGCGGCGCCCTGCACGCGCGCGATCGTCGGTTTGGCAAGCTCGTTCAGGGTCGCCATCAGCTCGGCGAGCCGGTTGGCGTCGCGCAGATTCTCCTCCGGGGTATAGTCGGCAGCCCGCTTCATCCAGCCGAGATCGGCGCCGGCGCAGAAGCTCTTGCCGGTCGAGGAAAGCACCACGGCGCGCACGCGCTCGTCAGACTCAAGCTCTTGCAAGCCGACGGTGATCTCGGCAATCAGCTGCTCGTCGAAGGCGTTGTGACATTTTGGCTTGTTCAGCGTCAGAATGCCGACGCTGCCGTCGACCTCGGTCATGATCGATTGATACTCGCTCATCGCTTCCCTTCACATCCGGAAAATGCCGAACTTCGTCGCTTCGGCGTCGGCGTTCAGCGCAGCCGAAAGGCCGAGGCCGACCACCCGACGGGTGTCAGCGGGGTCGATCACGCCGTCGTCCCAGAGGCGGGCGCTGGCGTAGTAGGGGTGACCCTGCAGCTCGTACTGGTCGCGGATCGGCGCCTTGAAGGCCTCCTCATCGTCGGCGCTCCAGGTCTTGCCGGCAGCCTCGAGGCCGTCGCGGCGGACGGTCGCCAGCACGTTCGCCGCCTGCTCACCGCCCATCACCGAGATGCGCGCGTTGGGCCACATCCACAGGAAGCGCGGGGAGTAGGCGCGGCCGCACATGCCGTAGTTGCCGGCGCCGAAAGAGCCGCCGATGACGACCGTGAACTTGGGTACTCGCGCGCAGGCCACCGCGGTCACCATCTTCGCGCCGTCGCGCGCGATGCCGCCGTTCTCGTACTTGCGACCGACCATGAAGCCGGTGATGTTCTGCAGGAAGAGCAGCGGAATGCCGCGCTGCGCGCACAGCTCGATGAAATGTGCGGCCTTCAGCGAGGACTCCGAGAACAGGATGCCGTTGTTGGCGACGATGCCCAGCGGGTAGCCCCACAGGCGTGCGAAGCCGCAGACGATGGTCGTTCCGTAGCGCGCCTTGAATTCATCGAAGTCGGACCCGTCGACGATGCGGGCGATGATCTCGCGCACGTCGAAGGGCTTCTTGGTGTCCGTCGGAATCACGCCATACAGCTCTTCGGTCGCGTAGAGCGGCTCGCGTGGCTCGCTGAGGCTCAACGGCGGCTGCTTGCGCCAGTTGAGGTTGGCGACGATGCGGCGGGCGATCGCCAGCGCGTGTGCATCGTTCTCGGCGTAGTGATCGGCAACGCCGGAAATGCGCGTGTGCACGTCGGCGCCACCGAGGTCTTCCGCGCTCACCACTTCACCGGTCGCCGCCTTGACCAGCGGCGGCCCACCGAGAAAGATCGTTCCCTGCTCCTTGACGATGATCGATTCGTCGGACATCGCCGGCACGTAGGCGCCGCCGGCGGTGCACGAACCCATGACGGCGGCGATCTGCGGGATGCCGGCGGCCGAAAGGTTGGCCTGGTTGTAAAAAATGCGGCCGAAATGCTCCTTGTCGGGAAAGACCTCGTCCTGCATCGGCAGGAAAGCGCCCCCTGAATCGACCAGATAGATGCAGGGCAGCCGGTTCTCGCCGGCAATCTCCTGCGCCCGCAGATGCTTCTTGACCGTCAGCGGGTAATAGGTGCCGCCCTTCACCGTCGCATCGTTGGCGAGAATCATGCACTCGACGCCATTCACGCGGCCGATGCCGGTGATCAACGAAGCCGCCGGCACTTCGAATGGCGTTGCCTCACCGTACATGCCATACGCGGCGAGCTGCGACAGTTCGAGGAAGGAGGAGCCCGGATCGATCAGCGCATTGACGCGCTCGCGCGGCAGCAGCTTGCCGCGCGCCAGATGTTTCTGTCGCGCCCCTTCCGGACCACCGAGGGCGATCGTCGCCACCGTCGTGCGCAGGTCGGCAACGATCTTGTCCATCGCCCCGACGTTGGCCTGGAAGTCGGCGCTGCGCGCGTTGAGCTGGGTCTGCAGGATCGGCATCAAAAACCTCCGGCGGCCAACCAGCGCTCGATCTGAGGCAGTCGGTCAGCACCAAAAAACGGTTCGCCGTCGACGCTGATGTAGGGCGAACCGAAGACGCCCTTGGCAAGCGCCGCCTCGCATTCAGCCTTCAGACGTTCCTTGAGCGCGACGCTGTTGAGCGCTTCCGCGAGTGTAGCGCGGTCGGCGCCGTGGCGGGTCGCGAGTTCGAGCACGACGGCCACGTCGGCAATGTCCCGCCCGTCGCGGAAGTAGGCGCGATAGACGCTGTGCGCGAAGGCGCGCGCCGTTTCGCAGTCATTATCGTGCAACCAGTAATAGGCACGCGCCGCGTGCATCGTGTTGATCGGAAAGGTCGCCGGGTGCGTGTAGGGCACATCGAGAAAGCGCGCCGAGCGCGAAAAGTCATGCAGCGAGTACTCGCCCTTGAGCGGCAGCGTCGTCAGCGGCGCGCCGCCGGTCTGCTTGAAGATGACGCCGAGCAGGATCGGCCGCCACTTAACCTTGCGACCGTGGCGCGCGGCAAGGTCGTCGATCTTTTCCGACGCCAGGTAGCCATAGGGGGATGAGAAGTCGAAATAGAACTCTATCGGCTGCGACATGGTTTCGTTCTCCTGACGGGTAAGCTTCGATGGTGAGGGCTCGGCACCTGGCCTGTCCGCGATTGCCCTGGCGCGATTGCCCTGGCGCGACTACCAGGGCCAATGATGCTGCCTGATCCCCAGGCGATGATTGACAGGCGATCTCGCCGATGCCCTGGGACCGGTATGCAGCAGGCCGTCAAGATGACGCTCGCGCATCAGCGACAAGAAGCTTTCGTCCAGGAAGCCGACTCGATAGGCATGCTGCGAGAGGTCGATGTCGCCGAAGAAGTTCACCTCGAGTACTTTCGGGCCGTCTTCGCAGAGCGCGATATCCCATCCCGGGCAAATGAATCCAGGAAACGCCTTTTGCGCGTTCTCGACGAGAGCCAGCAGATCACCCCAGTAGGGGATCTGAAACCCGACGATGTCTCGACCAGTCCTCGGATGTGCGGCGTTTATTGTCTGCTTGAGTCCGGTCCCGGCAATCACCCGTGAGACCTTGCCCGTGGCCACGTCCACGGCGCCCAGCAGGTTGCCGCTCGCTCCGTGTTCGAAGTTGTCCGAATCCTTCACGCCGACGTTGATATTGAAGATCGCCTTGGTTATTGTCGTGCTCCCGCCCGACAGGAAGGAATGTATGCGCAGACCGGAGATCTTTGCCGACTGTGTGAGCGCGCGAATCTCGGGGTGTGAAGTGAGTGGCTGTTGCAGCATCCAGCCCAGGGTTCTGCCGGCATCCAGCGAGCGGCAGAAGTCCGCGATCGGCTCCGCCGCGCCATTCCCCAAGATGACGTTGTTGCCATCAATGCGCTGAACGAGCAGGTTCCCTCGGCCATAGGCGCCAAACGCGCGCTTGAGGTAAACGGGCAGGCAGCCCGGGCTTTTCAGATACTCTTCCAGTTCTTCCGCGGAGCCAAGTGAGCGTACCGAATCCGGGCGGCTTGACCGGTAAATCGCGCGCACCTCCGGAATCGGGATGCCATGACCCCGCAGCAGGGCATACATGGTGACTTTGTCGAGGCTGAGGAACTTGGAGTAATTATCGATCAGAATCTCCTCGAGCAGTCCCTGAGTACGCAGTCCGCCGAAGCTCGCCTTTTCGGAGAAAGTGAGATCATCGAGATACAACTTGAAGTCGATATACTCGGACAGGCCAAGGCGCGTCGGCGACGCGCGCAGTTTCAAGGCCTCTACCACAAGCGTCGCCAGCGATCGACCAGACTCGCCGGCAGCTTGCGTGAAGTCTTCCAGGATGCTCATCTTCTCGGAATTCCTATGGTTGAACGGCGAGGGGCGCCGCCAAGTCGGACCAAGAATACAAGATGGGCCGGCCCCGACTTTGCCCACCAGCACCGTAGCCCGGATGCAGCGCATGCGAAATCCGGGGTCGCCGGCCAGTTCGCGATGGGGTGTGCCCCGGATTCCATTTCATTGCATCCGGGCTACTCCGCTACTCCGGCCTTCGGCCACAGCACCATCTGCGTGCATCGGAACAGTGCCAGTCGTCGGCCGTCTTCGCTGCGCACCTCGGCATCCCACACCTGCGTCAGGCGACCGCTGTGAACAGCCGTGGCGGTACACAACAACAAGCCTTCGGTCAGCGTGCCGAGAAAATTGGTTTTCAACTCGATCGTCGTGAAGCCGCCAGCGCCCTCCGGCAGATGGGCGATCGTCGCGTAGCCGGCACTCGTATCGGCGAGCGCGACGATCGTCGCTGCGTGCAGGAAGCCATTCGGCGCCAGCATCTCGGGCCGGATCGGCAGGCGGGCATCGAGCCGACCCGGCTCGATGCCGATGATCTCGATACCGAACCAGCCGGGCAGGTGGCCGGGAGCACGCGCATTCAGCGAGGCGACGCTGACGTCGGGACGCAGAAGGTGACGACTCATGTCAGTCGCCGGCGACGGCGCGGCCGATCACCAGACGCTGGATGTCGTTCGCTCCCTCGTAGATCTGGCAGACACGCACGTCGCGATAGATCCGCTCGACCGGAAAGTCGCTGACGTAGCCGTAGCCGCCGAGAATCTGGATGGCGTCGGAGCACACCTTCTCGGCCATTTCGGAGGCGAACATCTTGGCCATCGACGCCTCCTTCAGGCAGGGCTTGCCGGCGTCCTTGAAGGTGGCGGCGCGCCAGACCATCAGGCGGGCGGCGTCGATCTGCGTGGCCATGTCGGCGAAACGGAAGCTGACGGCCTGATGCTCGATGATCGGCTTGCCGAAGGTCACGCGCTCCTTCGCGTATTGCACGGCGGCATCGAATGCGGCACGCGCCATGCCGACCGACTGCGCGGCGATGCCGATGCGGCCCGCCTCGAGGTTGGACAGCGCAATCCGGTAGCCGTCGCCTTCCCTGCCGAGCAGACAGGAAGCCGGAATGCGGCAATCCTCGAAAAGGATCTGCGCGGTATCCGAGGCGTGCTGGCCCATCTTCTCCTCGATGCGGGCGACGATGTAACCGGGCGTCGTGGTCGGCACCAGGAAGCACGAGATGCCCTTCTTGCCGGCGGCCTTGTCGGTGACGGCGAAGACGATCGCCACCTGCGCGTACTTGCCGGTGGTGATGAACTGCTTGACGCCGTTGAGCACGAAGTGATCGCCATCACGGTCGGCACGGGTGCTGATCGCCGCCGCATCGGAGCCGGTATGCGGTTCGGTCAGGCAGAAGCAGCCGAGCATCTCACCGCGCGCCAGTGGCTTCAGCCAGGTTTCCTTCTGCTCGTCGGTGCCGTACTTCATGGTGATGCCGCAGGCGAGCGAGTTCTGCACGCTGACGATCGTAGACGTCGCGCCGTCCCCGGCGGCGATCTCCTCGATCACCAGTACCAGTGACATGTAGTCCATGCCGGCGCCGCCCCATTGCTCGGGGACGACCATGCCGAGGGCACCGAGTTCGCCGAGTTCGCGTAGCGCGTCGGCTGGAAAGGTGTGATGGCGATCCCACTCGGCGGCGAAGGGCGCCAATCGCTCCTGCGCGAAATCACGTAGCGACTCGCGGATCATTTCCTGTTCCTGTGTCAGGATCATGCGGTTTTCTCCTTGCTCTTGACGCCGGCCGCTGGTCGCGCACCGGCTTGATTGGTGATGATGACACCGGTAATGACCAGGGCTCCGCCGGTCAGAACGGCGACTTCGAGCCGCTCGTCGAGCAGCAACGCCCCGAGGATGACGGCGCTGACCGGCACCAGATTGATGAACACTGCCGAACGCGTGGGACCGATTCGCTGCACGGCTTCAGCGTACCAGGTGAAGGCCAGTGCCGTCCCGAACAGGCCGAGGAAGACGATCGCGCTCCATGCGTGCCAGGTAGTTCCCGCCAGCGAGAAGAGCGATCCCTGCAACAATGCGGCAGCCGTCAGCATCAGCCAGCCGGTGACGCTGGCGCCGAAGGTCATCGCCAGCGGCGACAGCGAACGGGTACCGCGCCGGCCGACGAAGGTATACACCGCCCACAGCACGCTGCAGCCGATGATCAGCCATTCGCCGAGACCGACCTGCCCGGTGAACAGAAGCCGCGGGTCGCCGTTGGTGACCACGACCAGGCAACCGAACATTGCCACCCCGATGCCGGCCGCTTTCATCGGCGACATCGGCGCCCCAAACAGTAACCAGTCGCCGGCGGCCACGACAGCGGGGGTCAGCGCGACAACCAGTGCACCACGGCCGGCCTCGATCAGCTTCAACCCATACAGAAAGCACAGGTTGTAGAGAAAGATGCCGCTGGCACCCATTGCCGCGAGAGTCAGCCACTCGGCGAGCGACCAGCGCGGCCACCCTTCGTGGATGACCACCAGTGTGCCGAGCACCAGCGCCGCGAGCAGGAAGCGCCAACTGGCAACCGCCAGCGGCGAGGCTTCGCTGACGGCAACCCGACCGGCGATCCATGTCGCCCCCCAGACGACGGCGGTAGCGACCAGTTTGACGTAGGTGGCCGGTGTCGCAGCCGCTGGCGCCGACGCCGCCTTCAAGGGCAGGGTCCCGTGACCGCGCCGCCGCCCACGCGGCGCAGGCACGCGCGCCCGGGAGCAAGCCCGTCGGGCGTCTGCGCGTAAGGCGCGCTCAAACCTGCAACGCCTCGAGCGCCGCGACGTAGCGCGGCAACAAGTCCTCACGACGGTGCACCGTGAAGCCGAGATCGCGCATCAGGCCATCCTTGAGGCCGTAGATCCAGCCGTGTACGGTAACTGGCTGACCGCGCTCCCAGGCATCCTGGACGACGAAGGTCTGACATACGTTCGCCACCTGTTCGAGGACGTTGAGTTCGCACAGGCGATCGTGCCGCTTCTCGGCCGGCAGCGCGTCGACCAGTGCCAGGTGTTTGTCATGCACGTCGCGCACGTGCCGCAGCCAGATGTCAACAAGTCCGGCACGGTCGCGATTGAGTGCCGCCTTGACGCCGCCACAACCGTAGTGACCGACGACCATGACATGCCTGACCTTGAGAACATCAATCGCGAACTGGATCACCGACAGGCAGTTGAGATCGGTATGTACGACCACGTTGGCGACGTTGCGATGGACGAACAGCTCTCCCGGCAGCAGGCCGACGATCTCGTTGGCCGGCACGCGCGAATCCGAGCAACCGATCCAGAGGTACTGCGGCGTCTGCAGGCGCGACAGCTTGAGGAAATACTCGGGGTTGATCTCCTGCATGCGACTCGACCAGGCACGGTTGAAGTCGAACAGGTGGAACAGGTTCTCGTTGGAGACCTCTTCCTCCGACCAGTTTTCCAGGTCGAGGGCGAGGAACATCGTGCCTTCGAGGGGCGTCTGGTAGTAGGCGGGCGTTTCGACGAAACCCATCTCGCGGTAGAGGCGAACCGCGAAACGCATCGCCGGCAGCGTGTCGAGGAGCAGTTTGCGGTAGCCTATTTCCTTGGCCGCGCGGATCGCCGCCAGGACCAGATCACGACCTATGCCGAAGCCGCGCTGGCTGGGCTCGACGTAAAGCCGCTTCATTTCGCACAGGCCGGTGGAAAAGGCGCGAATCGCGACGCAACCCGCCGGCTGGCCATTGTGTTCAGCATAGAAGAGGCGACCGCTCGGTAGCGAATAGGCGCCCGGCAGCGAAGCCATTTCGTCGTCGAAACCCTGAAAGGACAGGTCGACGCCGAGCCAGGCCGCATAGTTGCGGAAGAACTGGCGGACGTGGTCGACGGCGGCCGTGTCGTCGACGGTGAGCGTTCGTAGTGTAATGGTGGTCATCGTTCAGCAGGTGGCAGGAGGAAAGTGGGTTGAGGGAGAAGAGCAGGCCGTTGGCAGCGCGCGCTGTTCACCCGGCCGGGATGCGGCACGCCGCCGATCACTGGCACCTCAAGAGGTTTCGGCAAACAGCTCGCGGCCGATGAGCATGCGGCGGATTTCCGAAGTGCCGGCGCCAATTTCGTAGAGCTTGGCATCGCGCCACAAACGCCCGGCCGGATACTCGTTGATATAGCCATTGCCACCGAGCGCCTGAATCGCTTCGCCAGCCATCCAGGTCGCTTTCTCGGCCGCGTAGAGAATCGCTCCGGCGGCGTCCTTGCGTGTCGTCTCGCCACGGTCGCAGGCCTCGCCGACGGCGTAAACGTAGGATCGGCAGACGTTGAAGGTGGTGTACATGTCGGCGATCTTGCCCTGCATCAACTGGAACTCGCCGATCGCCTGTCCGAACTGCCGGCGGTCATGGATATAGGGCAGTACCAGGTCCATCGCCGCCGCCATGATTCCCAGGGGACCGCCGGCAAGCACCGCGCGCTCGTAGTCGAGGCCACTCATCAGCACGCGTGCGCCACCATCGACCTGGCCGAGAACGTTTTCTGCGGGCACTTCGCAGTCGTCGAAGAACAGCGGATAGGTATTCGAGCCACGCATGCCGAGCTTGTCGAGCTTGGCGCCACAGGAAAACCCGGGCATTCCCTTTTCGACGATGAAGGCGGTAATCCCCTTTGCCGCGGCGTGAATGTCGGTTTTTGCGTAGACCACCAGCGTGTCGGCATCACCGCCGTTGGTGATCCACATCTTGCTGCCGTTGAGGATGAAGCGATCGCCCTTGCGCTCGGCGGCGAGCTTCATGCCGACCACGTCGGAACCGGCATTGGCTTCCGACATGGCGAGCGCCCCGACATGCTCGCCGGAAATCAGTTTCGGCAAGTACCTGGCTTTCTGCGCTGTCGTGCCGTTGCGACGGATCTGATTGACGCACAGGTTGGAGTGCGCACCGTAGGAAAGCGCGACGCTCGCCGAAGCCCGCGACAGTTCTTCCATGGCGACGATATGTGCCAGATAGCCCAGACCGATGCCGCCGTACTCCTCCTCGGCGGTTATGCCGAGCAGACCCAGGCTGCCGAGCTTGCCCCACAGGTCGCCGGGGAACAGGTTGTCGCGATCGATGGCCTCGGCCCGTGGCGCGATTTCGTTGGCCGCAAAGGCACGTACCGTCGCCCGCAGCATGTCGATGGTTTCGCCATGGGCAAAATTCAGGCTCGGATATTCCATGTCTGTCGCTCCTCGAGGGGATCTTGTGGGGCTTTTTCCTTCTTGCCATGAACGGCCATGATCGTCTGCTGCATCAGCGCGCAGAGCGTCTTCTTGCCGTGCTTGACGGCAAGCACTTCGGCTCTGGTGACGATCAGCGTTCGCCCGTAGCGAACCACCGACCCCTCGGCAATCAGCAACTGCCCTTCGGCAGGGGCCAGCAGGTTGAGCTTGTACTCGACGGTCAACACACCGGTTTCGTGCGCGGTCAGCGTGCTAGCGGCGTAGCCGGCTGCCGAATCGGCAATCATGCCGACCACTCCGCCATGGATGTAGCCGTGCTGCTGCGTGATGTGAGGCTTGTGCGGCAGGTGAATCTCGGTGTAGCCGGCCTCGACCACCGGCATGCTGGCACCGATCAACACCATGGCCGGCTGCCGCGCAAAGCTGGCGCGCACGCGTTCGACAAAATGAGGATCCTGGGCTTTGTGCATGGGCACCATTCAAATTCGCATCGTTCGCGGCGTGATAGCGCACTCTCTCGCCAGCCGGGAAATGCTGAAGGTCGGTTTGGGCTGTTCCACCACGGCACTGTTCGGCGTCGGATCACGTGTACAATGGTTCGCTAAGGAGACCACCGCACACCCGTTCGCGGCCGCCTCCGTCCGGCAAGTTTATAGGTTTCAGAGGTTTTTACAATCCGCTACCCGATGCTGCCCGATTATCCTTTTGCCACCCCTCCCGCTGCCGGCGAGACTTTCCAGGTTTCTCCCGGTATCCACTGGCTGCGGATGCCACTGCCCTTCGCGCTCAACCATATCAACCTCTGGCTGCTCGAGGACGACGACGGCTGGGTGATCGTCGACACCGGCTTCGCGCTGGATGCGGTCAAGGAGTGCTGGCAGCAGGTCCTGGCGCGGCTGGCGACGACGGCGTGTGGCGGGCGCATCTCGCGCATCGTCGTCACCCATTTCCACCCCGATCACCTCGGTCTCGCCGCCTGGCTGCAGGAACTGACCGGGGCGCCCTTGTTGATGACGCTCGGCGAGTACCTGACGGCCCATGCCGTCTGGCACGAGGTCGGCGGTCACGGCAACCAGCCGATGTTGACGCAGTTCCGGGCGCACGGGCTGGACCCCGAGCGTTGCGCGGCGCTCGAACGTCGCAGTGGTGGCTACAACCGCGGCGTACCCCGGATTCCCACTGCTTACGAGCGTCTGCGTGCCGGCGACGTGCTGACGATTGGCCGGCATCGCTGGCAGATCCGCGTCGGCTTTGGCCACTCGCCCGAGCACGCCGCCCTCTACAGCGCCGATCTCGGCGTGCTGATTTCCGGCGATATGCTGCTGCCGAAGATCTCGACCAACATCAGCGTCTTTGCCGTGACACCGACCGCCGACTCGCTTGCCGACTTCCTGTTGTCGATCGACGCCTATCGCGAGCTGCCGCCGGAGACCCTGGTGCTGCCTTCGCACGGCCTGCCGTTCCACGGCATCGAAAACCGGGTGGCTGCGCTGCACGCCCACCATGAAGAACGCCTGCTGGTTCTCGAAGAGCACTGCGCGACGCCGCGCAGCGCTGCCGAATTGCTGATGGCGCTGTTCCCCCGGGATCTCGACACGCACCAGACGATGTTCGCCATGGGCGAAGCGATCGCGCATCTCAATCGTCTCGAACACGCTGGACGCCTCGTGCGCATCGAGGACGACGATGGGCTGGTCCGCTTCGTCAGAAAGCCGGGAGCAGCGCAGCGAGCCGGCAAGCCGGCAGCCAGCCGATGATGACGTTGCCACCCGTTGACGGCCCGGAAGGCCCGTCTCTACCCCCGCCCGCAGACATCGCCGACAGCTATGTGGAGGTCGCGCAACGTGCCTCTCGGTTGTTAGCCGAGACCATGAGGCGGTGGAGTCGACGAGGCATGGCCTTCCCCAGCGAGGAATTGCGCGTCGCCAAGGCCTTCATGGACGTCTCGGCACGCCTGCTGGCCAACCCCTACCGGTTGGCGCAGACGCAGATGGCGATGATGCGCGACCATGTCCATCTGTGGCAGCAGTCGATGCTGAAGACGATGGGTATGCCGTTCCACGCCGTCGCCACACCCGGCCCCGGCGACTCGCGCTTTGCCGACCAGGCCTGGGAAGAGAACTTCCTCTTCGACTTCATCAAGCAGTCATACCTGATCACGGCTCGTCATCTGCAGGGCACCGTCGCCCGTGCGGCAGGACTCGATGCGGCGTCACAACGTCAGGTGCAGTCGCGTACCGAACAATACGTCGCCGCGCTGTCGCCGACGAACTTTGCGCTGACCAACCCCGAGGTCCTGCGCGCAACCTTCTACAGCAATGGCCGGAACCTGATCAACGGTCTCCGGGAACTGCTCAAGGATCTCGAACATGGCGCTGGCGAGGGTCGCCTGCCGATGGCCGGCGGCGGCACCTTCCATCTTGGCAAGGACATCGCCGCCACGCCCGGCAAGGTCGTTTTCGAGAACGAGCTGCTGCAGTTGATCCAGTACCTGCCGACGACCGCCGAACAGCACCGCAGGCCATTGCTGATCGTGCCGCCATGGATCAACAAGTATTACGTCTTCGACCTGCGCGAGAGCAACTCCTTCGTCAGGTGGGCCACTGACCAGGGCCTGAGCACCTTCGTCATCAGCTGGGCCAGCGCCGGCGAGAAACTGACGCACAGGAGTTTTGACGACTATCTGAGCGACGGCTTCCTGGCGGCGATCGACGCGGTCGAAATGGCGACGGGTGAGCAGGAGATTCATCTCCTCGGTTACTGCCTGGGCGGCACGCTGCTGATGGCGACACTGGCCTGGATGGCCGCCCGCGGCGACGGGCGGGCGGCCTCGGCGACTTTCCTCGCGAGCATCGTTGACTTTTCGGACACCGGCGAGGTGCGCACACTTGCCGCGCGGAACCTACCCGTGGGAGTCGATGAGAAGTTGCGCGCCGACCTCGAAAGCCCGCTCGCTACCGACACCTTCAGGATTCCGCATGCCAACGAGCTGCTGTGGTCTTTCGTGATCAACAGCTACCTGCTCGGCAGGGGTTCCTTTCCCGCCGACCTGCTTTATTGGAGTGCCGACGCGACGCGTGTGCCGGACGCGTTGCACCGCTTCGTTCTCGAGAACCTTGTCGAGGCCAACCGGCTGGTGCAGCCAGGAGGCTTGTCGCTGGCCGGCTCGGCCATCGATATCGGCCGAGTCAAGGTCCCCTGCTATTTCCTGTCGGCGATCGAAGACCATATTTCGCCCTGGCAAAGCTCCTACCTGGCCGCGCGAGTTCTGGGTGGACAGGTCAGGTTCGTTCTCGGCGGAGCCGGTCACGTCACCGGCCTGGTCAATCCGCCGGCGGCCAACCGGCACGGCTACTGGATCAACACTGCGCTGCCGGGGTCAGCCGACGATTTCCTCAGCGGTGCTACCAGGCATCCCGGCTCCTGGTGGACCGACTGGCAGCAATGGCTGCTCGCGCAAGCCGGCGACAGCGCGCGGGTACCGGCGCGCACGCCTGGCGATGGTCCGCTCGAGGTGATCGAGGAGGCTCCGGGCCGCTACGCGGCTGCCCTGGCCAAGCCGCCAAGCCCCGGCCAGGCGGCCAGAAATGGACCATGAGTTCGACGCTGCTTCCCGACTATGCCGGCGGCGGCATCGTCAACCTGATGCAAAGCGTGGCGACGGCCTGCGGCAGCACGCGCGCCCGCTACCCGGAACTGGCTGCGCTGTCGGCAGCGCAGCTGGCCCGGGCGCGGCATGTGGTTCTGCTGGTCATCGACGGCCTTGGCCTGCGCACGCTGGCCAGACACACGGCCAGCCCGCATCTGCAGCGTTACTTGCTCGGCAGCATGACCTCGGTTTTTCCCTCGACCACGGCGAGCGCGATCACCACACTGATGACCGGTCTGGCGCCGGCACAGCACGGACTCACCGGCTGGCACATGCACATGGACGAGATCGACCAGACCTTGTCCATCCTGCCGCTGACCCCCCGTCTGGGACCGGCCAGAATGTTGCCGGACGAACTGCCGGCACGTCTGTTCGACCATCAGTCGCTCTCTCAGACGCTGGATCGCGAGTGCTGGGTGATCGCGCCGAGAAGCATCGTCGGCAGCGCCTTCAACGCCTGGCACGCGCGCGGCGCGCAAACGCTGGGCTACAACGGTTTGCCCGGAATGTTTGCCGGCCTGGGCGAGCTCCTGCAAGCCGACGCGAGGCCGCGTTATGTTTATGCCTACACTCCCGATCTCGACAGTTTTTCGCACCATTACGGGACCGACAGCCGGCAGGCGCAGCAAGCGCTGACCGACCTCGACAGTCTCTTCGGCGCACTGCTGCGTCGGCTGCGGGGCAGCAACACCTGGCTCTTGGCCACTGCCGACCACGGTTTCATCGATTCGCCCACTCGACGGGTGATCGATCTCGCGGACCATCCGCAGCTCGCCGCGCTGCTCCTCCGCCCTCTGTGCGGCGAGCGCCGCGCCGCCTATTGCTACGTGGCACCGGACAATCGGCCCGCTTTTGAAGCTTATGTGCGCCGCCACCTCGCCCGCGCGACCCATCTGTACGCCAGCGAGCGACTGATCGCCGCTGGCTGGTTCGGCCCGCCACCGCATCATCCGCGCCTTGCCGCGCGAGTCGGCGACTACACGCTGGTCATGAAAGACAACTGGACGATCAAGGACTGGCTGCCGGGTGAAAAACGCTACACGATGGTCGGCGTGCACGGCGGCATCAGCACCAACGAGATGCGCGTACCACTGGTCGCGGTGCACGTGTAGTATTGTCGGGGATAGCCCTGCCGATGGGCAGGACATCGATCCGACAAGGAGTCCACCCATGCCTGGCGACAACACCAAGTCCGCACACACCGACCGCCTGATCGCCGATGCCATCCGCAACCGCCGCAACCGTGAGGCAGGCTATCGCGAACAGGCCTTGAAGATCTACCCGTGGATCTGCGGTCGCTGCGCCCGCGAGTTCACGCATCAGAACCTGCGCGAGCTGACCGTTCATCATCGCGACCACAACCACGACAACAACCCGGGCGACGGCAGCAATTGGGAACTGCTTTGCCTCTACTGCCACGATAACGAGCACGCCCGACAACTCGACGCCGAAGCGGCCCGCCAGGCTGGCGTCGGCTCGTCTGCGGAGAGGCCCGCCGCGCGCGCGACGGCGAGCCCCTTTGCCAACCTGAAAGACCTGCTGAAGCGCAACGAAGACTAACTTGGCCACCCGCTGGCCAGCGTTTTCAGGCAGAATTCGGCTCGCTGCCGGATGATGCCGATTTCCCCTGCGGCTCTGACCGCGACCAAGCGGCGACGCGCCCGACCGACCGCCAGCGCGCAGCGCTGTGGGACACGATAGAATGGCCAACGAATTCAGCTTCCAGCTTCTCGAAGACATCGCTCGCGACCTTTCCGGCGAGGTCGTCTGTTTTCCCACCTTTCTCGATATCACCTTCCAGGTGCGGACGGCGCTCAAGAACCCAAGTCTGAGTATCGATCAACTGGGCAAGCTGGTTGGTGCCGAGCCCTTGATGAGTACCAAGATCATCCGTCTCGCCAACTCGGCGGCCATGAATCGCTCCGGTCGGACCATCGCCGACGTCAACAGCGCGATCGCCCGGGTCGGCATGGAAGCGGTGCGCAGTGTCGCGTTCGCCGTGGCGATGGAGCAGTTGCTCAACTCAAAGAAGATGGCGCCGTTTCAGGCACTCTCGCGTCGCCTGTGGGAACACACCATGCACGTCGCGGCTCTCTGCCGGGTACTTGCTCGGCGCGTGCCTCAGATCAATCCCGACGAGGCCATGTTCGCCGGCCTGATTCACGACATCGGCGTATTCTATCTGCTGTCGCGGGCGGCGAATTTTCCGGAGCTGATCGCCGACCCGGCCGAGTTGCATCAGCTGCTGGTGCAATGGCACGACAACATCGGGCACGCCTTGCTGGCGGCGATGGGCCTGCCCGAGGACTTGCTGATCGTCGTCCAGGAACACGAACAGGAGCGAACGCTGACCACCATCGGTACGCTGGCGGACGTCCTTTTCGTCGCCAACAGGCTGGCCAACGTCGAGCACGGATGGCGGGACTTGCAGTTCTCCGCGCCGGTCGACGCCGATGCCCTGGCGCATCTTTATGATGCCGCCGCCCTCGGCGCCTTGCTCGTCGAGTCGGCCGAAGACGTTGCCTCACTGAAGAGCGCTCTCGGCACTTGAGGTCTGCGGGAGTCTTTTCCGGCAGGGAACTGCATCCGGGATCGCCAACTGCCGATGGCTGCCCTGGTGCCGTCGCACGCTGTCACAGCCGCCGGATCTTGTCGAGCAGAGCGGTAGTCGACGTCTGGTGAATGAACGGCAGCGAGCGCACACAGCCACCCCAGCCGCACACTTCGCGGTTCCCGACAATGCGCTCCACCGGCCAATCGCCACCCTTGACGAGGATGTCGGGCCGGCAGTCGAGAATCCGTTGCAGCGGCGTATCCTCGTCGAACCAGGTCACCAGCGACACCGAGTGCAGGGCGGCGATGAGCGCCAATCGATCGGTTAGCGGATTTACCGGGCGATCGTCGCCTTTTCCCAGCCGTTTGACCGACTCGTCCGAGTTGAGGGCAACCACCAGAGCGGCGCCGAGCGCCCGTGCCTGAGCGAGAAGGGTGACATGACCGCGATGCAGGATGTCGAAGCAGCCGTTGGTAAACACCAGCGGGCGAGGTAAAGCGAGCACGCATTCGGCGAGTTTTTCGGGCGCTATGATTCTGCTTTCGAAGACCGGTGAGTCGATCGGCGAGCACGGGACTGCTTGGGTCATTGGTCACTCCATGGGCGTCGCCGTCCGGACGTGCGACCGACGGGCGCAGACGCTGCTCGGCTGGCAATAGCCACAGTCTCTCATCCCCCCTCGCACGGGGCAAGATGCAGGCGGTGTGGTCAAGGGAGGGTGCCGCTTGAGCGTCGGCTCGCGGGCCTGACGCCGTGATCGATCGCACGGAACGGGCTGCTGCGACTCGGTATAATCGCGCCTCTAGCGACCCGGCTTGCCGGGCAGGTGCAATCCGGAAACGTTCCGGCTACAGGAGACTGCATGGATATCAGAGACGAAGTGGTATCGGTCCTTGACGAGGTCTTGAGCCTCAAGGGCCGGGCAAGGGGGTTTGCTCTCGACACGCCATTGCTCGGTGCCATTCCCGAACTGGATTCGATGGCGGTAGTCGCCTTGATCACCACGCTCGAAGAGCGCTTCGGATTTGCCGTCGACGACGACGAGATCGATGGCAGCGTCTTTGCCACGCTGGCGACGCTGGTTGCCTTCGTCGAAGGCAAACTGGTGGGGTGAAGAACGTCTAGTCATGGCGCTGGAAGCCTTCTTCCTTTCGGCGTCTCCGGGCCAACGCTTTGTCCTGCTGCACGGCCCGGACGAGCCTTCAAGACTGCGTGGCGCGGTGGTGTACGTCCATCCTTTTGCCGAAGAACTGAACAAGTCGAGGCGCATGGCAGCTTTACAGGCGAGAGCGATGGCCGCCGCCGACTTCGCCGTGCTGCAGATCGATCTGCTTGGTTGTGGTGACAGCTCAGGCGACTTCGGCGATGCCACCTGGGAGGCGTGGCTCGCCGACATCGAGTTTGCATGCGACTGGCTGGTACGCCGCAGGCCAGGCACGCCCCTGTGGCTGTGGGGACAGCGTACCGGCTGTCTGCTGGCAAACGAAGCGGCGAACCGGATGAAGCGCCCCGTCAACCTGTTGTTCTGGCAGCCGGTGCTTTCCGGCAAACAGTTTCTGCAACAGTTTCTGCGTCTGCGACTGGCCGCGGAGATGCTTGGCAGCGATAGCAAGGGCGTGATGGAGCGCTTACGGAACGAACTGCGTCAGGGTGACTCGGTGGAGATCGCCGGCTATCTGTTGTCGCCTGCGCTCGCCAGCGGGCTGGAGAAGGCTGAACTGCTGCTCCCCCACCGCAGCGGCCGTGTCGAATGGATCGAAATCTCCAGCAAGACCGACGGCAGCCTGTCACCGGCAGCGGCCGCCCGTCTAACCCAATGGCAGGCCGCCGGCCAGAGCGCTCGCGGGGCTTCGGTAAATGGCCCGGCGTTCTGGCAGACCGCCGAGATCAGCGAGTGTCCGGCGCTGATCGAAGCGAGTATGCTGGCCATCGCGGGAGCCGATTCAACATGAATGTCGTTGAAGAAGCCCTGCTGTTTCCCTGCGCCGACGAGCTGTTGCCGGCAATCGTCGCCTGGCCGGGCCGATTGCATGCGGCGCTGCGTCCGGCCCGGGTTGGCGCGCAGGCTGCTCCGGCGGCATCGGCCATTGACCCGGGCGCGTTCGCCCAGGCCAGCGACGATGACCGCCGAGCTTCCTGCGGTGTGCTGATCGTTGTCGGTGGCCCGCAGTACCGGGTCGGCAGCCACCGGCAATTCCTGCTGCTCTCGCGCCGCCTGGCGGCCGAAGGTCACCCGGTGATGCGTTTCGACTATCGCGGCATGGGTGACGCGAGTGGCGCGATGCGCGGCTTCGAGGAGGTCGCGACCGACATTGGCGCAGCCATAGACGCCTTTCAGCGTGCCTGTCCAGCGGTGCAGCGTGTCGTCCTCTGGGGGTTGTGCGACGCGGCATCGGCGGCCTTGTTGTACGTCGAGGCGCGAGGAGACGGAAGGGTCGCCGGCCTGGTCGTTCTCAACCCGTGGGTTCGCTCGGAGACGAGCCTGGCGCAGACACACATCAAGCACTACTATGGTCAGCGCCTCATGGAACGTGAGTTCTGGTGGAAGCTGCTGCGGGGCAGGATGGCCATACTGAACTCCGCGCGCACCTTGGTAAAGACAGCGCTGACCGCACGCCGAGGTCCGCCGGCCAACTCGGGGTCGCGTTCGTTCCAGGATCGCATGGCCGATGGCTGGCGGCGATTTCCGGGGTCTGTACTGCTCATCCTGAGTGGGCAGGACTACACGGCGAAAGAGTTTCTCGAGTTCGTCAGTGCCAATTCCGCCTGGGCGGGCCTGATCGAGGCGGCAAAGACACGGCGGGTCGACATCGCTGACGCCGATCATACGTTCTCGTCACGCCTCTGGCGATCGCAGGCGGAAGATGCCACCCTGGCGTGGCTTGGCGCGGTGATGGTGGCTTGACGCGCGATGCTGACGCCGAGGATTCCGAGGCGCCACTAGCGTAGAAATGGGAGCGCTGCAAATGGATCGAGGAAGAGGCAGTTCCAACAGAGTGCGACGCGCCGGCTCTGGCCCGGCACGCCCGGGTTCGCCCCGCTGGTTCCGACGCTATCGCTGGCTCATCCTCGCGGGTTGGCTGCTCGTCCTTCTGGTGGTCGGCTGGGTGCTGTTCGTCCGCTCCGACAAAGCGTCGGTAGCACCACTACCTGGCGGCCCGGCGGCCGAGCGCTCGGCGCCGTCAGCCGCCAGGCCCGACAAGATGCCACCCGTCAAGCTGCCGGCAGACGATGCCACGCACGAAAACCTTACCGAGTGGTGGTATTACAGCGGCCATCTGCAGACCGAATCCGGCGAGCACTATTCCTTTCACCTTGCCTCCTTCATGCGCAAGGGCAGCTTTACCCATGCGGCATTTCACGGCTCGCTGCTCGACCATCAGAACGAGAAGCTGTACACAGAACAGGCGCGCACCGCCGGCAACCCATCGGATGGACGCCGGGACGGCTTTGACTTCAGCTTTGGCGACTGGCGGCTGCAGGGAGTTGGCGCCCAGCACAAAGCCAGGATGGCGGGCAAGGATTTTTCGCTCGATCTGCAAATGAGCGACAACCGACCGCCGGTGCTGCACCAGGCCCCGGGAACTCCGGTTGCCGGCTTGCTCGATCTCGGAGCGTCGGGCACGAGCTATTACACATCGCGTCCGCGGATGAGCGCTCAGGGCACCCTGACGATCGCCGGCACAGCCAAAGCAGTGCGCGGCGAGGTGTGGTTCGATCATCAATGGGGCGACTTCGAAGCGGCGGAGCTGCGCTGGAACTGGTTTGCGCTGCAACTGACGGACGGTGCCGAGCTGATGATCTTCGAGATCTTCGAACGCCGCAGTGGGGCCTCCGTATTACGGATGGGAACCTACGTCAAGGATGGCGCGGTGAGCGCTCTCGGTGCCGCCGACTTTGAAGCGACGTCGCGTGGCACCTGGAAGAGCCCGTCCTCGGGGGTGGTTTATCCGATCCTCTGGACGATCTCGGTACCGTCCCGTGGGCTGAAGCTCAAGGTCGACCCGGTGATCCGCTGGAGCCAGTTCGACGCGCGGACAACGACCCTGAACGTCTACTGGGAAGGCGCGGTGAAGCTGAGTGGTTCGCATACCGGCGTCGGCTTCATGGAACTCAATGGTTACACGATGCCGGAAGAACAGAAGGCGAACAACCGCAAGCCATAGGCGAAGGCTGGCGCAGCCAGCGGAGAGCGACGACGAAGCCGACAGGGTTGCCCGTCGGCAGGCCACGGCCGATGCCGTCGTCCCGAAGATCCGACACGGCCGGAACCGACCGCCGATTTCCGCACCCATTGCCTGCAGGCGCCCAGCCCTGCTCAGCGTTCCACCTTGACCAAGGCGACTGGCGAGAGGGATTTTGCGCTATGATGTTCGGCCGAACATCCCCCTGAGATGCCGATGGCTGGCTTGGACGAAAACACGAAGACCCCGACGGAGATCAAGCTCCATCAGAAGTCTCGCATTCTCGAACTGTGTTTCGAGGGCGGCGAGCGTTTTGAACTGACCTACGAGTTTCTGCGCGTCTTTACACCGTCGGCTGAAGCGCGCGGCCATGGGCCCGGACAGGAAACGCTGCAGGTCGGCAAGCGTGACGTTGGCATCGATCGCATCGAGCCCGTAGGTAATTACGCCATCCGGCCAGTGTTCTCGGACGGTCACGACAGCGGGCTATACTCCTGGGATCTGCTCTACAATCTGGGCGCCCACTGTGAGGAGTTGTGGCAGGCCTACGTCGACAGGCTTGAGAAAGAGGGGGCAAGCCGTGACCCGTCAGCCAGTCAGGCCGTGCCGTCAAAGACCCACGGCGGCTGCGGAACGCGTTGATTCTCGCCGCTCGATCCCCACGCTGATTGATCCATGAACAACAGAAACACCACTCATTTCGGCTTTCAGGAAGTCGCGGAGGACGAGAAGTCACAGCGGGTGGCGGACGTGTTCGATTCCGTCGCGCAACGCTATGACTTGATGAACGACGTCATGTCGGGTGGCCTTCACCGCCTATGGAAGGCCTTTACGATCGCCAAGAGCGGTGTTCGTCCCGGCTGGCGCGTCCTCGATGTCGCAGGTGGCACCGGTGACCTCGCGCTCGCTTTCGCTCGGAAGCTTGGCCAGGACGGCCAGGTGTGGCTGACCGACATCAACAGGTCAATGCTCACTCGCGGACGAGACCGACTCGGCGATGAGGGCTTCATAGTCCCCGTGGCACAATGCGATGCGGAGAAGCTCCCGTTCCCCGACGACTACTTCGACTGCGTGACCGTCGCCTTCGGGCTGCGCAATATGACCCACAAGGAACTGGCGCTGGTCGAAATGCGGCGTGTCCTGCGACCGGGAGGTCGCCTGCTGGTGCTGGAGTTCTCGCAAGTCTGGAAGCCCCTGGCTCCGGCCTACGACTTCTATTCTTTCAAGATAATCCCGCGCATCGGGCAGCTCATCACCCACGACGAGGCCAGTTATCGTTATCTGGCTGAATCGATCCGCGTTCATCCGGATCAGGATGGCCTCAGGTTGCTGATGGAACAAGCCGGATTTGAGCGAGTCGAATACGACAATCTCGCGCTGGGCGTCGTCGCCCTTCACCAGGGTTTCAAGTTTTGACAGGAGAACGGAGTCCATGAAGAAATTTTTTCTGACGCTGGCAATGTGCATGCTGGGTCTTGGGCTGACGGTTGGCGACGCTGACGCCAAGCGATTGGGCGGTGGCAAGTCGTCGGGGATGCAGCGCGAAGCAGTAGCCCAAAGGCCGGCCACGCCGCCCCAGAGCGCCGCGCCAGCGCCGTCTGCCGTTGGCTCGCCGGCGGCGGCGGCAGCAGCGCCGAAGCGGAACTGGATGGGGCCGCTGGCAGGACTCGCTGCCGGCCTGGGAATCGCTGCGCTCCTGTCGCATTTGGGCATGGGTGAGGGCCTGGCCAACTTTGTCATGATCGCGCTACTGGTTGTCGCCGCGGTGGTGGTATTCAAGCTGCTGTTTCGGCGCAAGGCGGCACCTGCCTCGGCATCTTCGGAAGCGATGCAGTATGCTGGCGTAGGAGGGCCGGGCATGGCGCCACCGCCGTTCGACCCCCGGCCAGCCTCGGCGGGGTTGGCTGCTCATGGCGACGATAGTCCGGCGGCACTCCAGCCCTCTGGCGCACCGATAGCAAACGTCCCGGCCGACTTCGATAGCGACGGCTTCCTGCGCATCGCGAAACTCAATTTCATACGTTTGCAGGCCGCCAACGATGCCGGGAATCTTGACGACATCCGCGAGTTCGTCAGTCCCGAGCTATTCGCCGAGATCAGAATGCAGTTCGAAGAGCGGGCAAAAGCACCGCAACAGACGGATGTCGTGACATTGAACGCACAGCTTCTCGAGGTGGTGACGGAGGTCACCCGCCACATTGCGAGTGTCCGCTTCAGCGGCATGATTCGGGAGGAGGCAGGTGCAGCAGCGGCCCCATTCGACGAGGTCTGGAACCTCTCCAAGCCCGTTGAAGGCGGCAAAGGCTGGGTGGTCGCCGGGATCCAGCAGTTGTCTGGATTCTGATGCTGATGCAACCCGCGCTCGGTCTGCTCAATCACGTATTGAGCGAAGAGGACTGGGCACGGGACCGGCTCGCGGGCTTCGCCGGACAAACGGCGCGGTTGGAGTTGGCCAGGGCGGCCTGGGTCGTCAGGATATCCGATACCGGGCTCCTCGATCTTGTCGAAGCGGGCTCGGCGGCGACGGTATGCGTTCGCCTGCCTGAGGACGCACCGGTGCGTGCTCTCACTGACCGAGCTTCGCTTTTCACTTCGGCAACGATCGCCGGGTCTGCAGACCTCGCCGAGACACTGGGGTTCGTGTTTCGCAACATCCGTTGGGACGTCGAACACGACTTGTCGCGTCTGCTTGGCGACATCGTTGCCCGCCGCGTCCTGCAGGTCGCCCGCAGCATCGCCGGCTGGCCTATGGGCAGCGCCAGGGGTCTGGCACTGGCTGCCGCGGAGTTCTTCACACAGGAGGAAGCAACGGTCGCTTGCCGCCCCGATGTGGAGGACTTCTGTGCCGCAGTGGATGTCTTGCGGGACGATACTTCACGCCTCGAGAAGAGACTGGCACGGGCCGAGTTGCTGAGGTAGGCGCGTGAACCGCTGATGTAGGCTGGCGTCGGATCGACAGAATACAAAAAGGCAGCCTGTCGGCTGCCTTTGTCTCGCTTCACGGTCGGCGACCGCTGCCAAACCGGTCAGTGACGACTGCGCAGCTTCTTGATCGCCTGCAGCTGGGCGACCGCCTGTGCCAGTTCGGCCTCCGCCGTCGCCAAGCCAACTTCCGACGAACGATCTCTCAGAGCTTCTTCGGCACGACGCTTGGCTTCCATCGCCTTGGCCTCGTCAAGATCGTGGGCACGGATTGCGGTGTCGGCGAGTACCGTAATCAACGCCGGTTGCACTTCGAGCATCCCACCCGAGACGTAGACCAACTCATACTCCTCGCGGTCAGGAATTTTCAGGCGGATTGTCCCTGGCTTGATACGGGTCAAGAGCGGCGTGTGCCGCGGGTAAATGCCGAGTTCTCCGGCTTCGCCGGGAAAGACCGCGAAGTCGGTCTGCCCCGAAAAGATCAACTCCTCGGCGCTGACAACGTCAACATGGACTCTGATGGACATGGCTGTTCTTCCCTTGCTAAGGGTCGTCTCCGCGCCGGCACGGTGCGAAGACGACGGTCACTGTGCCGCTTTAGAGTGTCTTGGCTTTCTCGAACACTTCCTCGATGCCGCCAACCATGTAAAACGCCTGCTCCGGGATGCTGTCGCACTCGCCTTCAACGATCATCTTGAAGCCCTTGATCGTGTCCTTGAGCGGAACGTACTTGCCCGGCGATCCGGTAAAGACCTCGGCCACGCTGAACGGCTGCGACAGGAAGCGCTGAATCTTCCGAGCGCGGTAGACTGCCAGCTTGTCTTCCGGAGACAACTCGTCCATCCCGAGAATGGCGATGATGTCGCGCAACTCCTTGTATTTCTGAAGGGTCATCTGAACCGCGCGGGCAACGCCATAGTGCTCCTCGCCGACGACTTGCGGGTCGAGCTGGCGCGACGTCGAGTCGAGCGGGTCGACGGCCGGATAGATACCAAGCGAAGCGATATCGCGTGACAACACGACGGTCGAATCGAGGTGCAGGAAGGTCGTCGCCGGTGACGGGTCGGTCAGGTCGTCGGCGGGCACATAGACGGCCTGGATCGAGGTGATCGAGCCCACCTTGGTCGACGTGATGCGTTCCTGCAGGCGCCCCATTTCTTCGGCAAGCGTCGGCTGATATCCCACGGCGGACGGCATCCGGCCCAGGAGCGCCGACACCTCGGTACCCGCCAGGGTGTAGCGGTAGATATTGTCCACGAAGAAAAGAATATCGCGCCCATCGTCGCGGAAGCGCTCAGCCATGGTCAGGCCGGTCAGCGCAACGCGCAGACGGTTACCCGGGGGTTCGTTCATCTGACCGAACACCATCGCCACCTTGTCGAGAACGTTGGACTCCTTCATTTCATGGTAGAAGTCGTTACCCTCGCGAGTCCGCTCGCCGACGCCGGCAAAAACCGAGAGTCCGGAGTGCTGCTTGGCGATGTTGTTGATCAGTTCCATCATGTTGACGGTCTTGCCAACCCCGGCGCCACCGAACAGGCCGACCTTGCCGCCCTTGGCGAACGGACAGACGAGGTCGATGACCTTGATCCCGGTTTCCAGAAGATCGACAGAAGGCGACAACTCGTCGAACTTGGGCGCCAACTGGTGGATCTCGCGGCGTTCTTCTGTGGCAATCGGTCCCGCCTCGTCGATGGGCCGACCGAGAACGTTCATGATGCGGCCAATCGTTGCGTTACCGACAGGCACCGAGATGCCGGCGCCAGTATTGTTTACTTTCATCCCGCGACGCAATCCGTCGGAAGATCCCATGGCGATCGTGCGCACGATACCGTCACCCAGCTGCTGCTGGACTTCGAACATCAATTCGGCCTCGCACATGTCGGACTCTTCAGCCTTGTCGAGCTGGAGTGCGTCGTAGATCCTGGGCATTGCGTCACGCGGGAACTGGATGTCCACCACGGCACCGATACACTGAACAACGTTTCCTTGACTCATCGTCGTATCCCTAATCAATAAACTAACTATCCCGTGGTCAGACAGCCGCTGCGCCGGCGACGATCTCCGAAAGTTCTTTGGTGATCGCTGCCTGGCGAGCCTTGTTGTACACCAGCTTGAGCTCACCGATGACATTCTTGGCGTTGTCCGAAGCCGACTTCATGGCGACCATCCGCGCACTCTGCTCGGAAGCCATGTTCTCGGCAACCGACTGGTAGATCATCGCCTCCACATAGCGCACCAGCAAATCGTCAATCACCGTCTTGGCATCGGGCTCGTAGATGTAGTCCCAGCGGTTGCCCTCGCCACCGACAAGCTCTCCTGATAGTGGCAGCAGTTGGTAGAGCGTCGGCTCCTGTTTCATCGTGTTGATGAAACGGGTGAAAGCAATGTACAAAACGTCAGTCTCGCCCTTCATGTAGGCGTCGAGTTGCACCTTGACCGGGCCGATCAGCTTCTCGAGATGTGGCGTATCCCCGAGACCGGTCAGTTGCGAGACGACATTGGCGCCCGCTCGCTGCATGAAACCCAGTCCCTTGTTGCCGATCGCGGTCACCCGCAGCTTCTTGCCTTCGGCATCCCACTCCTTCATCTTGCCCAAGGCAAGACGAAGGACGTTGGTATTCAGACCACCGCAGAGCCCCTTGTCGGAGGTCACTGTGATCAATCCGACCGCCTTGACCTGAGCGCGTACGGTCAGAAACGGATGGCGATAGTCGGTCAAGGCATGCGAAAGATTGCCGGCTACCTGGCGAATCTTCTCGCCGTAGGGGCGGGCAGCTCGCATCCTGTCCTGCGCCTTGCGCATTTTCGATGCGGCCACCATCTCCATGGCCTTGGTGATCTTGCGCGTGCTTTCGACGCTCTTGATCTTGTTGCGGATTTCCTTGCCGCTAGGCATGGCAATCTCCTCGATCGATCAGGCCAGCGTGGCCTTGAACTCCTCAATCGCCTTGGTGAGCTTTTGCTCACTGTCAGCGTCAAGATCCTTGGTCGTTTCGATCTTGCTGATGAGGTCGGCGTATTTCTGCTTGATGAAGCCGTGCATCTGCTTCTCGACCGACAGTGCCTTCTTCACCTCGACATCGTCGAAGAGGCCCTTGTTCACCGCGTGCAGAGTGATTGCCATCTCGGAGACGGACAGTGGCGAATACTGCGGCTGCTTCATCAATTCGGTCACCAGACGTCCGCGATCAAGCTGCTTGCGAGTCGCTTCGTCAAGGTCGGACGCGAACTGCGCGAAGGCGGCCAGTTCGCGGTACTGGGCGAGCGCCAGACGCACCCCACCGCCGAGCTTCTTGATGACTTTGGTCTGGGCGGCACCACCAACGCGAGAGACGGAAATACCGGCGTCGATGGCGGGCCGGACACCGGCATTGAACAGGTCGGTATCGAGGAAGATCTGGCCGTCGGTAATCGAGATCACGTTGGTCGGCACGAAGGCGGAAACGTCACCCGCCTGCGTTTCGATGACCGGAAGGGCAGTCAGCGAACCGGTCTTGCCCTTGACTTCGCCGTTCGTAAACTTCTCGACCCATTCTTCGGAGACGCGGGCTGCCCGCTCGAGCAGGCGCGAGTGCAGGTAGAAGACGTCGCCCGGATACGCTTCACGCCCCGGCGGACGGCGCAGCAGCAGGGAAACCTGACGATAGGCCCACGCCTGTTTGGTCAGATCGTCGTAGATGATGAGTGCATCCTGGCCGCGATCACGGAAGTACTCGCCCATGGTGCACCCCGAGTAGGGAGCAATGTATTGCAGCGCGGCGGATTCGGAAGCGGTTGCGGCGACGACGATGGTGTATTCCATCGCGCCATTCTCTTCCAGCTTGCGTACGACGTTGGCGACAGTTGAAGCCTTCTGGCCGACCGCAACGTAGATGCAGATCAGGTTCTGGCCCTTCTGGTTGATGATCGTATCCACGGCGACGGCGGTCTTGCCGGTCTGCCGGTCGCCGATGATCAGTTCGCGCTGGCCGCGGCCGATCGGCACCATCGCATCGATCGACTTCAAACCGGTCTGTACCGGCTGCGAAACCGATTTGCGCCAGATAACCCCAGGCGCCACCTTCTCGATCTTGTCGGTCAGCTTGTGGTTCAGCGGACCCTTGCCGTCAATCGGCTGGCCGAGGGAATTGACGACCCGGCCGAGGAGTTCGGGGCCGATCGGCACTTCGAGAATGCGACCGGTGGTCTTGACGGTATCGCCTTCACTGATCTGGTCGTATTCACCGAGAACCACCGCACCAACCGAGTCGCGGTCGAGGTTCAAGGCCATGCCAAAGGTGTTGCCCGGGAACTCGAGCATCTCCCCCTGCATGACGTCAGTCAGGCCATAGACGCGGCAGATACCATCGGTCACCGAGACGACGGTGCCCTGGGTACGCAGATCGGCGCTGATCGCAAGATTCTCGATCTTGCTCTTGATCAGTTCGCTGATTTCGGAAGGATTCAACTGCATGGAAATTCTCCTAGTTGTTGAGCGCCAACCTCAGGCTCTCGAGTTTTCCGCGTACGGAGGTGTCGAGAACCTGGTCGCCAACCACAATCTTGACGCCGCCGATCAGCGATTGATCGACGACCACTTCGGCAGTTAGCCGGGTCTTGAAGCGCACTTCCAGGTCTCCGACCAGCGCCTTGCGCTGTGCCTCGTCAAGCGGGAAGGCACTGTAGATCGTGGCTTCCTTGACGCCTTCCTGGGCGGACCTGAGCGCCTCGAAGAGACCGGCGATTTCCGGCAGCGCGGACAGGCGCTCATTGGCAGCGAGGACGTCGATCAGATTGGCTTCGCCAGCGTCCACCGTCCGGCCGACCAGCGACTTGAAGAGTGCACTCTTCTGCGCGGCAGACAGTTCGGGGTTACCGATGCATGAACGCATCAGGTCATCCCCGGCGATGGCAGAAAGTAGCGACAACCGCTCGGACCAAGCCGCCAGCGCCTTGGTTTCCAGGGCTGTACGGAAAACCGCTTCAGCGTAGGGGCGCGCGATGGTAACGAGTTCGGCCATGGTCTCAGAGTTCCTGCTTGAGCGCGACCAGCATTTCGGAGTGCGCCTTGGCATCCACCTCGCGCTTCAGAATACGCTCGGCACCGGCAACGGCGAGGTCGGCAAGGCGGCCACGCAGTTCGGCGCGCGCTTGTTCGACCTGTTGAGCGATTTCGGCCTTGGCCGAGGCGACCACCTTGTCAGCTTCGACTTTTGCCGTCAGCTTGGCTTCCTCGACCATCTGCGCGGCGCGCTTTTCGGCCGCCGTGATGAGCTCGGCAGACTTGGCCTTGGCGTCACGGAGGGCGTCGGCGGAGCGTTTTCCGGCCAGTTCCAGTTCATGCTTGGCGCGCTCGCCGGCAGCCAGCCCGTCAGCGATCAGTTTTTGGCGATCAGCCATGGCCTTTTGCAGCGGTGGCCAGACGTACTTCATGGTGATCCAGATGAAGACGCCGAACCAGATCGCTTCGCCAAACAGCGTTGCGTTGATGTTCACGCTAACCTCCTGTCAAGAGTTGATCCAAAAGGAGAAGCGCTTAGCCAGCGGCCTTGACAACGGCGATGAAGGGATTTGCAAACAGCATGAACAGCGCGATACCGACACCGATCATGGTGACGGCGTCAAGCAGACCGGCAACGATGAACATCTTGACCTGGAGAGTCGGAATCATTTCTGGCTGGCGAGCGGCTCCTTCGAGGAATCTGCCACCGAGGATACCAAAACCGATAGCGGTACCGAGAGCACCCGCACCGATCAGGATGGCGACGGCGATGGCGGTATTACCAAGCAACATTGACAGAGCGGCTTCCATTAGTTTCTCCTAGTAAAACATGCTAAATGGGTTAAACGGGGACAACGTGAATCAAACTGGTGACAAGACCCGGCACTCGCCCACTAACCGTGGGATTCACTGGCCATCGACAGATACACGATGGTCAGCATCATGAACACGAAGGCCTGCAGGGTGATGATCAGGATATGGAACAACGCCCACGGCAAGGCCAGGGGCAATTGCCAGATGCCCATCAGGGCGATCAGGATGAACACCATCTCGCCGGCATACATGTTGCCGAACAGACGCAGGGAGAGCGAGATCGGCTTGGCGATGTCCTCGATGATCCGGAACAGGAGATTCAGGGGAGCCAGTTTCGCGCCGAACGGCACGGTGAAGACTTCGTGCAGGAAACCGCCGACACCCTTGACCTTGACCCCCATCACCAACATTATCGTGAACACGGTGAGTGACATGGCGAATGTCAGGTTCGGGTCGGTCGTGGGAACGACCTTGAAATAGTGAACTCCCGTAAGGCCGAGCAGCAGCGGGATGAAATCGACAGGGATCAGATCCATGGCATTCATCAGGAAGACCCAGATGAAGATGGTAATCGCCAACGGCGTCACCAAGGGGCTGCGACCGTGATACGTATCCTTCGCCTGCTGATCCACGAAGGACAACACCAGTTCGACGAGGGTCTGCATCTTGCCGGGATTCGTCACGCTCGCTTTACCGGCCAGCTTGGCCATGCCGATGAACGCGAAGAGACCGAGTAGCCCCGAGACGATCAGAGTATCCAGGTGAAAAGTCCAGAAACCTTGCCCGACCGATAGATTGGTGAGGTGATGGACAATGTAGCCGCTCGTCGTTAGTGCCTCGCCCGAAGCCATATTTTTCCCCTATTTGACTATTGCTGCCTGAGCAGCGCCATCCAATAAACGACAACCGTTGCAACATAGGTCAGGAAGAGCGGCAAGGCGACGAGCTGTGCGTAGCCCTTGAACACCAGAGCAAACAACAACAGGGTGACGGCGAACTTGTACCCTTCACCGGCCACCTGAGCGTTGAACGCCCTTTTCGCATCAGGTCCCGCCATCCTCGACTCCCGCAAGGCTCGCCAGACATAAGCGAGAGCACTTGCCATGGCGATACCGCCACCGAGCAAAGCGGAGATCGCCGCGTCGAACCCCATTGCCAGCGCCGCTACCAGCGCCGCGGCCAGTGTGACTCCCAACTGGCTACGCAACACCCAGCGAACCTGAGGATGCACGGCTAACCCCTCCAAAACACCGGCAGAATACCAGACTCGTATAGAGGAATCAAACCGCACATGCAAAAAAGTTGTCCTCGCTTGATAACACCTGCCTTGCGGCCGCCATCGAGGCTCTTGGCGAGGGTCTCTATGATGCGGCGCATCAATGACGCAGGCGCTGCAGGATGCCTTCCAGTTGATCGAGGTCACCGAACTCGATCAGGACCTTGCCGGCGCCCCTCTTGTTGGCGCGAATGGCCACCTGCGCACCGAGCAGGTCTGCCAGTTCCTCCTGCAGACGCAACACGTCGCGGTCCGGTTTTGGCGGCGGGCTGTCTTTCGGTGCGCGGAGCGCGTATTGAACCAGGCGCTCGGTTTCTCGCACCGACAGGCCCTTCTGCACGACGCGCTGGGCAAGCTGCACCTGCAAGGCGCCCGCCAGCGGCAGGAGCGCGCGCGCGTGACCCATGTCGATCTCGCCGCACATCAGCAGTTCCTGCGCCGGTGCTGCCAACTGCAACAGACGCAGCAGATTGGAAGCCGCCGGGCGCGACCGCCCGACGGCATCCGCCGCCTGCTGGTGGGTCATCGAGAACTCGTCGATCAAGCGCTGCAGGCCGAGCGCTTCCTCGAGCGGGTTGAGGTTCTCGCGCTGAATGTTCTCGATCAGGGCCATCGCCAACGCCGCCTCATCGGGAATTTCCCGGATCAGCGTCGACACCTCGCTCAGGCCGGCCATCTGGGCCGCTCGCCAGCGCCGCTCGCCGGCGATGATTTCGTAGCGATCCTCGCCGAGCGGGCGCACCAGTATCGGCTGCATCAAGCCCTGCACGCGGATCGAGGCGGCCAGTTCATCGAGCGACGCGGCGTCCATGCGCGTGCGCGGCTGGTACTTGCCCGGCTGGATGTGGCCGACCGGCAGCGCCCGTTGTTGCTCCCTGTTCTGAGCGTCATTACCGGCCAGCAAGGCATCCAGGCCACGCCCCAAGCCCTTCATCTTCATGGCGCGACTCCCAGTTCGCCGCTGCTCGCGCCATGTCCCCGTGCGCTCGCACGGCGCTCGAGAATCTCCTCGGCCAGCAGGAGGTAGGCCTGCGCCCCCTTGGAACTGCGGTCGAAAGCGATCACCGGCTTGCCGTAGGACGGCGCCTCGGCGAGGCGTACGTTGCGCGGGATGATCGTGCGGTAGACCTTGGCGCCGAAATGGCCTTCGAGCTCGCGCGACACCTGCTGCGTCAGCGTCGAGCGCGGGTCGAACATGGTGCGCAGCAAGCCCTCGATCTCGAGGACCGGATTGAGGTTGCCGCGCACCTTCTTGAGTGTCGCAACCAGGTCAGTCAGGCCTTCGAGTGCGTAGTATTCACACTGCATCGGGATCATCACGGCATCGGCGGCGACCAGGCCGTTGACGGTCAACATGTTGAGCGCCGGCGGACAGTCCAGCAGGACGAAGTCGTACTCGCCGCGCAGGCCGACAAGCGCATCGCGCAGACGATACTCACGCTGCGCGATATCGATCAGGTCGATCTCGGCACCGGCCAGTTCACGATTCGCCGGCAGCACGTCGAAGCCGAACTCGGTCACCAGACGCGTGTCGGCGATCGTCGAGCGACCAATGAGAATCTGGTAGACGGTCGGCAGCGCCACGCGCTTGACGACCCCGCAGCCGGTAGTCGCGTTGCCTTGTGGGTCGAGATCGATCAGCAGTACGCGCTGACCGAGTTCGGCCAGACACGCCGAGAGATTGACAGCGGTCGTCGTCTTGCCGACGCCGCCCTTCTGGTTGGTTACCGCGAGAATCTTTGCCAAATCGACTTGTGCCAAATCAACTATCCCCCGAATTCCCAGCATGGCCAATGCTCATCACCACCAGATGCCGCTCGCCCTCGACGCCCGGCACCGCCAGTCGATGCACCCCATCGACCCGCACGCCGGCCGGCAGGTCGGCGATCTCGTCCTGCGGCCAGACGCCTTTCATGGCCAGCCAGTGGCCGTCCTCAGCGAGCAGGTGGCGCGATAGCTGCACGAACTCGGCCAGATGGGAAAAGGCGCGGGCAGTGATCGCCGCAAAACCGGTGGTCGGTCGATACGCTTCGACGCGACCGCAGTGTACGGCAATATTCCCCAAACCCAGCTCAATTGCCACCTGTTGCAGGAAGGCAGCCTTCTTCGAACTGCTGTCCAGAAGGACCACCGGCAGATCCGGACGGGCAATGGCCAGGGGAATTCCGGGCATGCCGCCGCCGCTGCCCACGTCGAGCAGTGGCGGCGCCTCGACGAAAGGCAGGAGTGCCAGGGAATCGAGCAGGTGATGACTGACGGCCAGCGCAGGGTCGCTCATCGCGGTCAGGCGGTAGGTCCTGTTCCACTTGGCAAGCAGCGTCGCGTAGGCGAGCAACTTCTGCTGCGCCGGCGCCGACAAAGCGATGCCGAGGGTCGACAAGCCCTGCGCGAGCTGCGCCGCCGGCGTCATTGCGCAGCGACGCTCTGACGTCTTCCGTCCGCTTCGCCACGCTTCAGGTGAACCAGCAGGATCGAGATCGCCGCCGGAGTCATCCCCTGAATGCGCGACGCCTGGCCGAGCGTCTGCGGCCGCTGCACGGCGAGCTTCTGTTGGACTTCCTTCGACAGGCCACCGACACTGCTGAAATCGAAGCCTTCCGGGAAGCGCGTCTGCTCGTTCGCCAGGCTCCTCGCCACCTCGTCCTGCTGTCTCTCGATGTAACCCTGATACCGGGCCTGAATCTCCAGTTGCTCGATGACCTGCGCATCACCCAGGCCGGCAGCGACCGGCACCTCGCCGGCACGCAAGGTCATCAACGCCGCGTAGCTCACATCCGGTCGGCGCAGCAGATCATGCAGACTGTATTCGTGCTCGAGCGGCTTGCCGAGAACGCGCGTCGCCTCGTCATCGGCGACCAGGCGCGGACTGACCCAGGTCGACTTCAGGCGCTCCTGTTCGCGGCCAATCGCCGCCCGTTTTTCGGAGAATGCCTGCCAGCGGCGATCGTCCACCAGACCGAGGCGGCGGCCCTCTTCGGTCAGCCGCATGTCGGCATTGTCTTCGCGCAGCGACAGGCGGTACTCGGCACGACTGGTGAACATCCGGTAAGGCTCGGAGACGCCGCGCGTGATCAGATCGTCGACCAGCACGCCCAGGTAGGCCTCGTCACGGCGCGGCGTCCAGGCCTCCCGCTCTTGCACCAGCAGTGCCGCATTGGCGCCCGCCAGCAGGCCCTGTGCCGCCGCTTCCTCGTAGCCGGTAGTGCCGTTGATCTGGCCGGCAAAGAAGAGTCCGCCGATCGCCCGGGTTTCCAGCGACGCCTTGAGCCCGCGCGGATCGAAGTAGTCGTACTCGATCGCATAGCCGGGACGCAGGATGTGGCAATTCTCCAGCCCGCGGATCGACCGGACGATGGCCAGCTGAACATCGAACGGCAGGCTGGTTGAAATGCCATTGGGGTAAATCTCGTGCGTCGCCAGGCCTTCCGGCTCGAGGAAGATATTGTGGCTGTCCTTGGCCGCAAAGCGATGAATCTTGTCCTCGATCGAGGGACAGTAACGCGGCCCGACGCCTTCGATGACGCCGGTGTACATCGGCGAGCGATCGAGATTGGCGCGGATGATGGCGTGCGTCTGCGGGTTGGTACTGGTGATCCAGCACGGCAGTTGCTGCGGGTGCCGTGCCGCGTCGCCGAGGAAGGAAAAGACCGGCAGCGGATCATCCGAATGTTGCTCGACCATCACCGAGAAGTCGATGGTCCGGCCGTCAAGCCGTGGCGGCGTGCCGGTCTTCAGCCGCCCGACGGGCAACTGCAGCTCACGCAAACGCGCGGCCAGCGAAACCGCCGGCGGATCACCCATGCGACCGCCGGTGTAGTTCGTGAGGCCGACGTGAATCAGGCCGTTGAGGAAGGTTCCCGTGGTCAGGACGACCGCGCGCGCGGCAAAGCGCACCCCCAGCTGACTCACCACGCCGGCGACGCGATCGCCGTCGAGGATCAGGTCGTCACAGGCCTGCGCGAAAATCGTCAGATTCGGCAACTTCTCGAGGCGGCTGCGGATCGCCTGGCGGTACAGAACACGATCTGCCTGCGCACGCGTCGCGCGTACCGCCGGGCCCTTGCTCGAGTTGAGGATGCGAAACTGAATGCCGGCTTCGTCGGTGGCCTCGGCCATGGCCCCGCCGAGAGCATCGACCTCCTTGACCAGATGCCCCTTGCCGATACCGCCGATCGACGGATTGCAGCTCATCGCACCGAGCGTTTCCAGGTTGTGCGTGAGCAGCAAGGTCTTCATTCCCATGCGTGCCGCGGCAAGCGCCGCCTCGGTGCCGGCATGGCCGCCACCGACGACAATCACGTCGAAACGGTCAGGGAAGAGCATTGGCAATCCGGATCTGGCGCACGGCAGTGCGAACGGGAAAGCGGCGAATTCTACGCCAGTTCGCTGAAAGATAACAGGTTTAGCCGAGCTCAGTAGCTGCGCATTTCGCTCCACGGGATCGTCTTGCCGGACTCGACGATGCGGGTATAGCGCTCCTCCGCCTCGGCATCGAATTCCGCACGACGCTCGGCCCGCAACCGGTGGACGTGATCTACCGCCGCACCGACGACGACTTCCTCGATCCGGTCAGGCGTATTCCGGCTGGAAGGCCTGCTCCGAATTCGCGGCCGGTCCGTCACCGCTCCAGTACGGGGAGAGTTTCCTCAACTTCGCGATCACCGGCGGTACGGCGGCGATGACGCGGTCCACTTCCTCTTCGCTGTTGTACCGCGAAAGCGAGAAGCGAATCGTCCCGTGTGCCGCGGTATAAGGGATGGCCATCGCGCGCATCACATGCGACGGCTCCAGCGAGCCCGAGGTGCAGGCCGAGCCGGAAGACGCGGCAATACCGAGCTGGTTCAGCAGCAGGAGAATGCCCTCGCCTTCGACATACTCGAAGGCGATGCTCGCCGTATTGGGCAGACGGTAGAGCGTGTCGCCATTGACGAAGGCGTTCCTGACGCTGCCGAGGATCCCTCGCTCGAGGCGGTCACGCAGGCGCTTGACGGTCGTGTTTTCGGCCACCAGATGCTCCTGGGCAAGCTCGCAGGCGACGCCGAGGCCGATGATCGACGCCGAGTTCTCGGTGCCTGCGCGGCGCCCACGCTCCTGGTGGCCGCCGCGCAGGAGGGGGCGGAAGCGGGTATTGCGGCGCACATACAGCACGCCGATGCCTTTCGGCGCGTGCAGCTTGTGACCGGACAACGAGAGCATATCGATCTTCGTGCTCTTGAGATCGATGGCGACCTTGCCGACGGCCTGCACGGCGTCGGTGTGGAAAAGGATGCCTTTCGCGTGCGCCATCTCGGCCATTTCCTCGACCGGAAAGAGGGTTCCCGTTTCATTGTTCGCCCACATCGCCGAGACGATCGCCACGCGCTCGTTGAGCAGCGACCGGTATTCGTCGAGGTCGAGCCGCCCCTTGCGGTCGACGCGCAGGCGATGCACGACGTAGTCCTCCTTCTCGAGGTAGGCGCACAGGCTCAGGATCGCCGGATGCTCGACCATCGTGGTGATCACCGTCCGCCGTTCGGGATTGGCTTTCAGCGCCGAGAGAATGGCCGTCGCGTCGGACTCGGTGCCGCAGGAATTGAACACGATTTCGCTGTCGTGGGCCGCGCCAAGCAGCGACTGGACCTGCATTCGTGCCTGCTTGATCGCCTTGCCGACCTGCGAGCCGAAACTGTGGATCGAGGAAGCGTTGCCGAACTGCTCGGTAAAGTAGGGCAGCATCGCCGCCACGACGGCGGGATCGCAGGCCGTCGTGGCGTTGTTGTCCATGTAGATCGGTTGCATGGCTTTTCCTCTCGGATGACGGTTAGGCGCGGGCCAGCGCGGCGACCGGCAGCACCTGGACGAGTTCGCCCAGGGCTTCGATGAGCTTCTGCTGCACGCCGCCGAGGGTCGCGGCTTCCATCGAGCATCCGCGGCAGGCGCCGGTGAGTTCGACGTAAATCTTCTTGCCGTCGACCTCGACCAGGGTGACATCACCGTGGTCACGTTGCAGCGATGGGCGGATGGCTTCGAGCGTCTCCTCGATCCTGCGGATTCGCTGGTAGTTGGTCAGCTTCGGCTTGCCCGGCACTTCGCCGGCCGCCGGGCGCGCCTTGACCGGCTTCGCCTCATTGGCGTAGAGCCGACCATTGACAGCGATCAGGATGTCCTCGATCTTCTCGTGGCAGGCCGAACAGCCGCCGCCGGCCTTGGTGTAGTTGGCCACCTCCTCGATCGTCCGCAGGCTGTTGGCGCGCACCGTGTCCTCGATCATCACGGCGTCGATGGCGAAGCACTTGCAGACCAGTTCGCCCTCCTCGTGATCATCCTTCCAGCTCTCGCCGCGATAGTTGGCGACGGCGGCCTGCAGTGCCTCGCGCCCCATCACCGAACAGTGCATCTTTTCCGGCGGCAGTCCGTCGAGATAGTCGGCGATGTCCTGGTTGCTGACTTGCAGCGCTTCATCCAGCGTCTTGCCCTTGATGATCTCGGTCAATGCCGACGACGAGGCGATCGCCGAGCCGCAGCCGAAGGTCTGGAAGCGCGCATCGTCGATGACCTCGGTTTCCGGGTTGACCTTGAGCATCAGGCGCAACGCGTCACCACACTTGATCGAACCGAAATCGCCGATGCCGTTGGCGTTCTCGAGCGGCCCGGAGTTCCGCGGGTTGAAGAAGTGCTCGCGCACCTTCTCGGAGTAGTCCCACATGGCGATCTCCTCAGCCCGCGAACGACTGGCCGCAGGCACAGGCACCCGCGACATTCGGATTGTTGAACTTGAAGCCGGTCTGCGTGAGGCTGTCGACAAAATCGACGGTCAGGCCGTCGAGCATCGAACTGCTCAACGGATCGACCAGCAGGCGGGCAGCGGCACCGACGTCGAACTCCAGGTCGTCGTCGCCCTTGTCCTGTTCGAGACGCAGTCCGTATTGCAGGCCGGCGCAACCGCCACCGGATACAAAAATGCGCAGACCGGCGACCGGAGTCTCGGTGGCCTTGACGAAGCGGCTGATTGCCTTCACCGCGGCGGGGGTCAGATGGATCATGAGCTGCTCTCCTTGAGATGGGGCGGGTTCCCTGAGTTCATCCTCGCAAGCTTCGTACCAGCCCTGCCGATAACCCGCAACACCATGAATTTCCACGCGTTCCGCGATTTCACCCGAAGTGGAGTGGGTCTCTAATGGGTGTCGCAAACGCGACACGCCGAATTGCGACACGCTCCCGGGCGAGCGGCAGGCGCGCAGAGCTCGCCCTGCTCACGCGGCAGCAGCCTCGTAGGTGTAGCAGTCCTTCGGGCAGACCCGACCGCAGGCGCCGCAGCCGATGCAGTCGGCGCCGTTGGCGATGGTCATCACCATCATTTCGTCATCGTCATCGGCATCCTCGTCGGCGTCGGCCAGCAACTGCTCACTGCGCTCGACCAGATCGAGGACGTTGCGCGGACACACTTTGTAGCAGCGGCCGCAGCCAATGCACTTTTTCGGATCGAGAAAACTGACGAACTGCGGGGTCCATTCGTCCCCACCGCGGGTGCGTCCGGTGATGATGCCCATACGCTTATCCTTTCTGTGCCGCCTGCAGGCGGGCGTTGGCTTCCGCCCACGCCTGGCAGGCCGCGAGCGTTGCCTGTGAAATTTCCGGAAGCTCCTGCCAGGCGGCAGGCAACCTGTCTTCGACCAGATCGTGAAGTCGCGCGGCCTGCTCGCCGGCGAGGCGCTTGAGCTTCTTCACTTGCCGATCGAGTTCCCTGATGTCGTCTTCGCTCATGCTTGTCGCCTCACATGCCGGCCACTTCAGGGAATCGGCCGATGACGCCGAGCGCCACGGCGAGGTGCTTGTCGGCCTCGCTCTTCATCTTCGACAGGGACTCGAAGCCGAAGCGATGTACGTCGCGCAGCGTCCGATCCATGACCACCAGCTTGCCGACGGTGATCAGCGCACGCCCAAAGCCTTCGTGGGTGATCTGCACGAAGGGCACGGCCATCAGGCCGCATTCCTTTTCGATGAGTACCGCAATCGCGTTGTGGAAAGCCTTGACGCGGGCCAGCGTCAGCTCGTCGGGATCGCCGATGGTCGGCAGCGCGCGCTTCTGCTCCTTGCTCAGCACGTAGCCGGCGAGGATCGTCGGCACCGGCTTGCCGTCCCACTGTCCGTAGCTGTCGAGCGCCCGCGTCTGGCGCAGCATTTCCCTGATGAAGTCGGTGGCATAGATTGGCGCATCGGCGGGCTCGATCGCGGATACGGGGGCAAGACCTGCAGTCATGGGCTTTCTCCAGGAAATGACTGGGATGGACAAGTGACGGAGGCGGCCGGCTGCACGCGGTCGGCGAACAGCCGGCGGTGCAGCAGGCGGACCAGGAACAGGCCGGTGGTCAGGCCGCTAGCGGCGCCAAGGGCGGCGGCGGCGTCGCCGGCGAAAGACAACAATGCCGCGCCGAGCAGCAGAGTCACGGCCGGCAGCAGATAGCCGATCGTCATCCCGAGCGTGAAGTTCGTCTGCTCCAGCTTGAGCACTACGGGGTCGCCGACGACCGCATTCGCCGGCGCGGTGATGCGCACCGACCGTTCGGCGCCACTGCCGCAGACGGCGCGTGCCCGGCAACCATGGCAGCTCGAGGCGACGGCGATGCGCACCTCAGCCACGTCGCCGCGCACGTCGACCACCCGGCCGCGGGCTTCGAGAGTGCCCGGCATCATTCGTCCCAGCCTTCGTCAAGCATGCGATCGAAGCGGGTGCTGTCGCCCACCTGCCGGCGGATCGCCTTGTCGACCCAGGCGGTGCCGCCGCTGCAGATCGCCCGGCTGAGCTGCTGCAACAGCACGTCGATCGCGGCCTCATCGTCGAGGCGGATCGGCTGCACGCCGACGGCCAGCAACTGCTTCACTGCCGAGGCGCCGGCCGCCAGGCAATAGACGGCGGCACAACCCGCCAGCGACGCCACCCGCGCCGGCAGTCTGCCTTCGTTGTCCTCCCTGGCGGCCGGCGGGAACTCGACGATCTCGACCAGCCGTGCCCGCTCACCATCCAGGGTATAGACGGCAAAGCCCTCGGCAGCGCCGAAGTGCTGATTCACCGTGCTGCGGTCGTTGCTGGCGAAGGCTACCTTGAGCATTCCCGGCGCCTCGCTAGTGGCGGACCAGGCCAGCGCCAGACGGCGCCCGCGCCGCTGAGTCGCTCTCGCTGCCGGCCCGGTAGATCGATCGATGGACAGGGATGTCATGGTGGTTCCCGAGGAAGAGATTGGCGATATCGAACAAGGCCTGGCGCGCGCCGCGATAGCCGACCCAGGTCCGCGCATAGCCACCCACCCAGTCATACTGGGGAAAGCCGGCACGCAACAGCGGCACTTGCAGACGCTGCGCGCTGGGCGCGGCGTGCGAGTTGGCGACGATGAGCTGGGCGCGCTGCGCCAGTGCCGCACGTTCAAGATCCTCGAGGTCGCCAATGCGCACGCTGACCGCCGGCAGGTCGGCGAGCACCTCGGCGCGCGTCGACGCCACCGCCGCGACGACTTCGCCGCCGACGCCGGTGAGGAACTGACCCAGCGCCACCAGCAGATCGGGGTCGGCAGCGATACCGATGCGCAGGAAGCCGGTCATGAAATGCGTGTCGACCATCGCGTCCTGCAGTTGTGCCCGCTGGCGCTCGATGGCGGGAGGTACCGACTGCCCCGAGATTTCGGCCAGTGCGAGGACGAAGGCATCACAGGCATCGAGGCCGAGCAGATGATCGAAACGATAATCCGGGACGCCGCTGCGCGCGCGCAGAAGATCGGCCGCCTTGTGCAGCGAACGACCAATGACGAGGGTGGCGACGGCCTCGCCGAGCCCGGCGATGGCCGCTTTCGGAGTTCCCCCCAGGGTCAGCGGTGTGCTGTCCTGATCGATCAGATGGCCGTCGAGTGAATCGCCGAGGTCGGGCAGAACCACCGGCAGCAGACCGAAGGCCTCGATCGATTCCTTGATCGCTTCAATGTCCCCCGGCGTCAGCATCGACGACGCGAGGACATTCACCTGCCGGCTGCCGTCCGCGGCTGGCGCCGGCCCGCGGCCGGTGGGGAGCAGCGTGTCGATGATCGCCTCGACGGCGAGAGCAAAGCCGGTCTCCAGGCAGCCGCTGTAGTCCGGCGTGTTCACCGGCACCACGGCCGTGCTCGAGAATTCCGGATGACGACGACGGAACTCGCGTACCAGACGCTGCACGTCGCAGCCCTGGGTCTCGGAGAGCCCGGTGGTGGGCAGGCCGATGATTTCCGGCCCGCTCTTTTCGCAGAGCACGCGCAGGCCCTCGATGACGTTCTCGTCGGCGCTCATGATGCTCGACACCTGATCCATGGCCGTCGTCTGCAGCGGGATCGGCTCGCGAAAATGGCGCACCAGGAACACCTTGCCGAAAGCCGTACAGCCCTGCGAGCCGTGCAGCATCGGAATCGCCCGCCGCAGACCGAGGAAGGCCAGGGCGGCGCCGATCGGCTGGCTGGCTTTCAGCGGATTCACCGCCAGCGGCTTGGCGCGCTTGAGGATCTCAGGCATGGGCTTCTCCGGCAACCGGCAGCGCTGCGCCCGCGGCCGGCGCGGCGTGCCACGGGGCCGGCGCCCGCACCTTGTGCCACACCGGCGATTCGAGCGTCAGCGCGAGCTGGCGCACCAGTTCCAGCATGCCACCGTAGCCGGCGTAGCCGAACTCTCTTTCCTGGTTGATGTCGAGGAAGGGGATGCGCGCCTTCAGCGCGGTGTAGAGGTTGCGCCCGCCGGCGATCAGAATGTCCGCCTGGTAGTCCTTGTAGGCCTGCAGCAGCGCCTTCGGGCTGCCGTCGGTGATCATCTTCGTCGCCTCGCCCATGATCTCGCGAATGCGCGCCTTGTCCTCCTCGGTCGACTTGTTGGTGCCGGTGGCAACCACCGTCATGCCCAGGTCCTGCAGCGCCGACACCACCGACCAGCTCTTGACGCCGCCGGTGTAGAGCAGCACCCGCTTGCCGGCCAGCCGCGCCCGCCACGGCTCGAGGGCGGCGCGAATGGCGGCCTCTTCGCGGGCGATCATCAGCTCGGTGCGCGCCGCGAGATCGCTGTCGCCGAGCAAGCGGGCAAAGTCACGAAAAGCCTGCGAGGTATCGGTGATGCCGTAGAAGCTGCCCTCGAAGAAGGGGACGCCGAAATCGCTTTCGAGTTTGCGCGCGACGTTGAGCAGCGCCTTGGCGCAGACCACCATCGACGCCTGCGCCCGATGCATGGTCTGCACCTCGTGGAAGCGTGCGTCGCCCGAGAGCGTGCACAGAATGCGCAAGCCCAGCTCGTCGAACAGTGGCGCGAGGTACCAGAACTCGCCGGCGATGTTGTATTCGCCGATGAGGTTCACGTCGTGTACCCGGATACCCGGCCGTTGCGCCGACGCGGCGACCGGTGCCGGCTCGCCGGTGCCGATCACGTACTTGAACATGGCTTCGCCGGCGATGCGGTTGCCGAGGTTCTTGGTGCCGTAGAAGCCGGCGCAGTCGACCGGCACCACCGGCACCCCCCAACGCGCGCTGGCCGCCCGGGCTACCGCCTCGAGGTCATCGCCGATCAGCGCCGGAACGCAGGTCGAGTAGAGGAAGACGGCCTTCGGTGCGTAGTCGTCGATCGCCTGCTTGATGGCCAGAAACAGCCGCTTCTCGCCACGCCCCATGATCACATCCTGCTCGGTGAGGTCCGTGGTCATGCCGATCCGGTACAGGGTCGGGCCCGACGAGCGCGCGCCGCGGTTGTCCCAGGAGGCGCCGGCGCAGGCGATCGGCCCGTGGACGATGTGGGCGACATCGGCAATCGGCAGCAGCGCTATCTGCGCGCCGTCGAACGAGCAGCCACCCGCCGTGGCGCCTGGTTTGGTGCGCGCGCAACCGGATTTCTCGTTCCTGTTGTGAGCACAGGCGGGCTCGTTCAGCAGTTGGGCAATTTCGGCTGTCTTCATGGCGTCAGTCCTTTGTTCACTGGCATGACGCAATTGCCGTGCCAACGCTAAGCGCCTGATTCCTCGCCCTTGCACCAGGCCGGGCGCTTGTCGGGTTTGCGACATTGCGACATCAACCGCCGCGCCGCCGGGTGGGGCACGCGCGCCCAGGACAGGCCGGCGCCACCGACCTCATCGGGGAGTGGCGCAAGGGATACGCCTCTGGCATGCGTCTTGCGTCGTACCGCCCATCTACCATTCCCGGGAGCCGTCCATGCCTCAGCCGGCCAGCAAGCTGCCGCTCGGCGCCGATCTGCGTGCGCTGGCCATTGCCGGCGTCGCCGGCCAGTCCCTGAGCGCGGGCCGGCGGCCGCTGATTCGCGGAGTTGCTGACGACCGTGTGCAGGCGCTGCTCGCCGCCGCCGGCTTCGACGGAACCTTCGTGGCCGAGGCGAGCGCGCCGGCAGCGACGCCCGGCGACGACGAATTTGCCGATCTGCTCGCACTGCTGCGCGAAGAACTGGCGCTGCCGGACGAGTCCGGTAACTGCCTTTGTCACGCGATCGCGACCGCGGCAATGGGCGAGAACCACCTCTGGCAGGACATGGGCCTGCCCGACCGCGGTGCCCTCTCGGAGTTGGTGCGCGCGAACTTCCCCGGGCTGGCGGCGAGAAACATCGGCGACATGAAGTGGAAGAAGTTCTTTTACCGGCAGCTCTGCGAACGCGCCGGCGTGCCGATCTGCAAGGCACCGCACTGCGCCGAGTGCTGCGATCGCGCGCTCTGCTTCGGACCCGAGGAGGGATAGCGCGAATAGCGGGCAGCGACGGGCAGGGCTTTGGTACGCGCCCGGTCCTTGCCCCCGTGCGGCAAACGCACAGTCGCAAACCCGACAACTCGTACACGCACTGCTGCAACAGACTGATTTGTAGACCATTAAATCTTGGCACTGGAATTGCTAGTCCCCCAGTATGATGAACCACAAGCCCCCAGCCGACATCGTCATCAACGACACCACCCTGCGCGACGGCGAGCAGTCGGCAGGTGTTGCCTTCACTGTCGACGAAAAGACCGACATCGCGCGTCGCCTGGACGCGGTAGGCATACCCGAGCTGGAAATCGGCATTCCCGCGATGGGCGAGGCCGAACGCGAAAGCATCCGGGCGGTTGCGGCGCTGGGACTGAAGGCGCGCTTGATGGTGTGGACGCGGATGAAGCGCGCCGACATTGCGCTGGCGGCAAATCTCGGTGCGCAGTTGATCGACATCTCCGTACCCGCGTCGGATCAACACCTGCAGGCGAAACTGCGGCGCGATCGGCAATGGCTGCTGACGGAAATCGGCGTGCACGTCCAACTGGCGCGTGATCTTGGCTTCGCCGTCGGCGTCGGCGCCGAGGATGCCTCGCGCGGCGATCCGGACCTGCTGGCGGCGATTGCCGAAGCCGCGCAGGCAGCCGGCGCGCAGCGCATCCGCTTTGCCGATACCCTGGGCGTGCTCGACCCCTTCGCCACCTTCGAGCGGATTCGCCACCTGCGCTCGCGCTGCGATCTCGAGATCGAGATGCACGCCCACGACGACCTCGGGATGGCCACCGCCAATACGCTGGCAGCCGCCCGCGCCGGCGCGACACACCTCAACACGACGGTCAACGGGCTTGGCGAACGCTGCGGCAACGCGCCGCTGGAAGAAGTCGTGCTGGGCCTGCATCTGTGCCAGGGGATCGAAACGGGGATCGATCTCGCCGGCTTCCCCGCGATCTCGCAGCGCGTGGCCGTCGCTTCCGGGCGCCCCCTGTCCTGGCAGAAGAGCGTTGTCGGCGAAGGCGCCTTCACCCATGAGGCGGGGATTCACGTCGACGGTCTGTTCAAGGATCCTGCCAACTACCAGGGTTTCGATCCGCGTCTGGTGGGGCGCCGGCACCGCGTGGTTCTCGGCAAGCATTCCGGAGCACGCGCCGTGCAACAGGTGATGGCGGGCCTCGGCCATGCACTGTCGGACACCTCTGCGCGCGCTTTCCTGCAGCGGCTGCGCAGCTTCGTCGCGGAGAAGAAGCATTCGCCGTCGGCGGCCGATCTGTTGAAGCTGCTCGGCTCCTGAGCCGATGAACCGGAAAGATGGCGATGGCCGACCGACTCGAACTCCTTGAACTTGGCGATGACGTGCTCTATTTCGACGAGCCCTGCCCGCCGCGGGTCGCCGCCCAGATCGACGCCGCGGCGCATGACTACGGCCAGCCGGTCGCCGAGCAACGGCTGCTCTACGCCTACTTTCTGGCGCCCGAGCAGCTCTCGGTCCTGGTCGCGCTGTACCGCTACTACTTCTATCAGCACCGCCTCGAGGATGCCCTGGTCGTCGCCGAACGCGCGCTGGAGGTCAGTGCGCGCCGCCTGCAACTGGCCGGCGGTTGGCGCAGCCTGGGGCCGCGCACGCTTGGCGAGGCGGCGATGCGCTCGATGGGCATGCTGCGCTTCCACTTGCTGGCGCTCAAGGGGTCGGCGGTGATCCTGCTGCGCCTTGGGCGAGTCGGTGAGGCCTGCACGCGCCTGCGCACGATTGCCGACGTCGACCGGCGCGATGCCCTCGGCGCTTTGCCGCTGCTCGAGGTCATCGATCGCCAGTACGCCGCTACCCCCGAAACCTTGGACTAAAGGAGGAAAGAGCCATGGCTTGCGCCAACGACACTTTTGAGGACGACCTCGCCGAGTTGAGTTCGGCGGAAGAATTTCTCGACTACTTCGGCATCGACTTTGCCGTGCCCGTGGTGCAGGTCAATCGCCTGCACATCCTGCAACGCTTTCACGATTATCTGGCCAAGCAGGAAGCCGGCAAGGCGCCGGATTACCTCGCCTACCGCCACTGGCTGGCGCGCGCCTACGCCGACTTCGTCGGCTCCACCGCGCAGGCCGAGAAGGTCTTTGCCGTTTTCCAGAAGGCCGAAGGGTCGTCCTTCGTCCCCCTCTCCTCGCTGACGGACTGAGGCCGTGTTGCCGCGCTGGGACTACGGCGATGCGGTACGCGTGACGCGCAACGTGCGCAACGACGGCACCTTCCCCGGCGTGCCGACCGGCGACCTCCTGGTGCGCCGCGGGCGCATCGGGCATGTGCGCGATGTCGGCACCTTTCTCCAGGATCAGATAATCTATTCCGTGCATTTCCTCACCGAGGGACGCCTGGTCGGTTGTCGTGAAGACGAACTGGTCGGCGTCGACGAAGCGTGGATCGAAAGTCGTTTCGAGGTTCGCCAGCGGGTGCGCGCGCTGCGCCCGCTGGCCGTGGCCGGCGAGGTTCGCGTGCCCGCCGGCAGTCGCGGCGAAGTCCTGAATCTCGAAAAATCCGAGACCCAGGGCGTCGTCTATCAGACGCACTTCGACTGTTTCGCCGGCATGCCCCTGTGGGTACCCGAGGCCGCTCTGGGCGAATGGCGACGGCCAGGCGATGCCTGAAGCGGGTGGCATCTACCGGTCGATCAAGCTCGCCGCGCAGTTGTTCGGCAAGCCGCTGGAGGCACTTGCCCCGGAAGAACTGCACCGGGTGACCTGTGTCGCGACCCGGCAGCAGGAGATCGAGGTGCTGATCCTGGAAACACCGGAAGCGGCCAGCGTGATGCTCCCGGCAGCCTCGATCGACGCCAGCCTGATGGAAATCCGCCGTCGCTACGCCGACGATGACGAGTATCACGCCGAGCTCGAACGCGTCGGCCTGGATGCGGCGGCGTTGCGCCAGGCGGTGGCGCGCGACCTGGTGGTCGAGGCCGTGCTGGAAAGGGTCGCGGCAGCAGCGGCGCCGGTCAGCGATACCGACGTCGAGATCTTCTGGTACATGAACCAGCAGCGTTTTCGCCATGGCGAAACGCGCGTGCTGCGACACCTCCTGGTGACCATCAACGAGAACCTGGCGGGCAACGAGCGTCAAACCGCCCGCGCCCGCATCGAAGCCATTCGCGCCCGCCTGCTCAGGGAACCGCAACGCTTCGCCGAGCAGGCGCTGAAGCACTCCGAATGCCCAACAGCGGTCCATGGCGGCCTGCTCGGCCGCGTGCCGCGCGGCCAACTTTATCCGCAGGTCGATGCGGCGGCCTTCACCCTCGCCGAGGGGATGCTCTCCGAGGTCATCGAGAGCGAACTCGGCTACCACCTGATCCGCTGCGAAGCCATCCAGCACGAACGCCTGCTGAGCTTCGCGGAGGCCCGCCAGACGATCCGCGAACATCTCGACGGGCAACAGCAGGCTCTCTGCCAGAAAGCCTGGATCAAGGCCCTGCACCGCTAGGCGGCCGCACAGTCAACCGCTTGCTTGCCGAGTCATCGCGAACCTTCGCGCGCGCTGGTGCCACGCCGGGAGCGTGAGCCGCGGCACGCCGTTCGTTCATCGACCGGAGCAATCGCGCGGCCGCAGAAGACGGTCAAGCCACCATGCGCCGTCGAAACGGATAGAATGCGATGCAGCTTCTCGACACAACCCGATCATGAAAGATCCTTCCCAACTACTGAAATTTTCGGCTGGCCTGCCGGTCGATGCGGCAGTTGTGCGCAGGTGCCCCGGGCAACCGGTTTGTCAAGACTGCACTTTGGCTGTGAAGCCGTGCTTTGCCGACAACGGTTCTAGGGCCATTGGCCGGCGCTGACGCGACAGGCTTGACTTCTCTGGTCCGATTCTGGGCCGCTTGCGGGATCACACGATACCGACGGCGCGAGGATCATTCCTGACCCAAGCGTTTCACGGCATCGATGGTCTTGAGATTTCTTGTTGAAGGCACCCTGGGCAAGAGCAGCGCCCCAGGCTGCAACAGCATCGATCCCTGGCAAGCAACAGCCCTCCTCTTGAAGACAAAATGCTCACGAATTACAACCTGGCGTGTGCCGTCAATCACCACGCGATGGCCAATCCGGACGCCCCGGCGGTGGTGTGCCAGGCGCGCTCCCTGACCTACGCCGAACTGGCTGAGCGTGCCGCCCGTCTCGCCGCTTGCCTGACTCACCGGCCTGACTGGCAGCGTCTTGACGGGCAAGCGCTCCGTGTCGGGATTTTGGCTTCGCGTGGAGTTGACGCCTGCGTGGCGGTGCTCGGCGCCTGCTGGGCAGGAGCCACGTATGTGCCGATCAGCTTGAAACAGCCGGAAGAGCGCGTCTTGACCTTGCTCGCCCAATGTGGCTTGTCGGCAATCATTGCCGATGACGAGGGGGCGAAGCTGCTCAGCGAGCGTTTGCTCACCGTCGGCCCGCGGCTGGTGATTCACGCCGGACAGTCATTGCTCGTGCCGCGGGCTGGCGCGGTCGAGATGGTCGACATGGCGACGCTCCCGCCGGTGACCCCGGAAGAACCGGCACCGATGGCGGCGTCAGACACGGCCTACATCATTTTCACTTCGGGAACGACCGGCGTCCCCAAGGGCGTCATGATTTCGGCCGGCTCTGCCCGTCATTACCTGACGACGATCACCGAGTGGCTGGATTTGCGCGCCAGCGACCGAGCCTTGGAGACCTGCGAACTCAGCTTCGATTTCTCGGTGCACAACATGTTCTCCACCTGGGAGGTGGGCGCCGCACTGCATATCCTGCCGGCCACCACGGTGATGAACGCCGTCAAATTTGTCCGAAGTTCCGGGTTGACGGTGTGGAACTCAGTTCCCGCGCTGGCCGGGATGCTGCGCCAGATCAAGGCGCTCGCTCCAGAAAGCCTGGCCAGCTTGCGCGTCACCGTTTTCGGCGGCGAACAGTTGCCCGCGAGCACCGTCACCGCCTGGCAAAGTGCGGCACCCAACAGCGTCATTGTCAACCTCTATGGTCCGACCGAAGCAACGGTCTTCTGTCTGGCTCAGAGGGTTGGCAAGCCACTGCCACTGACTCCGGGACGTAACGTCATGGCGATCGGCACGCCGCTGCCCGGCAATGAGGCGAGGGTGGTCGATGCGCACGGTCACCCTGTCGCCGACGGCACCGCGGGCGAATTGGTGATCGCCGGCGACCAGATTGCTGACGGCTATCTCGGAGCCGACGAGCTGACGGCCTCTCGGTTTCCGACGCTCGATGGCAAACGCTGGTACAGGACGGGCGATCTGGCCCAGCGCGACGCCACGGGTTGCTTTCATTGCCTCGGGCGGATCGACAACCAGGTCAAGGTGCTCGGTCATCGCGTCGAACTCGAAGAGATAGACGCCCATCTTCGCATCGTCTCCGGCGCCGATGTCGTCGGCTCCATCGCCTGGCCGCAGGCAAACGGCATGGCCAGCGGCATCGTCAGTTTTGTCGGCGCATCGGCCATCGACGCCGATCGCGTGATCGATGAACTGAAAAACCGGCTGCCGCCGTACATGCTGCCCCGCAGGGTCATTGCCCTGGAAAGAATGCCGCTCAATTCGAGTGGCAAGGTCGACCGGCGGGAGTTGCACCAACTGCTCGACAAGGAGGCGGGATGAGCCCGGCGGCAGCCAGCAGTGCAGCACTGCCGCCGCAGCGAGGAGGCGGCAACGCCTCGCGAGGGAGCCGTTTGCGCCGCTTCCTGGCCATCGACGAACGCGCGGATTGCATCGCGTGGTCGCAGGCGGTGAGCGGCCGCGCAATCATTTACTGCACGGCGATTGCCACCGTCGCCACCTACTTCCCCTGGTGGGAAACCCTCCTGGTCGTCAGCGCAGCCATGGCAGCGGCCTACATGTCGAAGTTCCGCAATCCGATCTTGTTCACGGCAACCTGGTCCGCGGCATTCCTTGAAATGGGACTCGCCGAGAATTCCATCCTGGAAGATATCGCTGTCGTCATGCAGCAGGAGCACATGGCTGGCCCCCCGCCGATGGTTCTGGCGAGCTTGTTCCTGCTGTTCGTCATGATCGGCGCCTGGGGCAGCCTGGAGTGGGTCCGCCGGCATCCGCATTGCCTCCTGGCCCGCCGGCCCTTGCTTTGCCTCTTGGCGCTGGAAGTGGTCTTGTGCGGCCTGACGACCATGGACGGCATGCAGGGACTGCCGCGCGTAATGCTCTGGTCGATGTTGATCGTGCTGACGCCGTACGTCTGGTTTCTGCCCTTTGCCATCGTCGACCAGCGCTCGCAGCAAGCCAGCCCCCGGTTGATGCAGTTGGCCGTGCTGCGCCCGTTCTGGAGTCCGACCTACCTGCCGTTCGGTAAAGGAGCCGCATTCCTGCGCAAGCATTTGTCGAAGACACCCGAGGACGTGGCGATCACGCAGCTCAAGGCGATCAAATTGCTCATCTGGTCAAACGCGCTGCTCGCACTGAAGTCAGCCATGACTCTGGTGTTCGAGGACTACCTGCAGATTCCGCGCGTGGAAGTCGCGCTGGATGCCTTCCTCCGCGGCCAGCCGTACCCGATTGCAGTCGGCTGGACTTGCCTGCTGCTGTCGACCGCGAAATACGCATTGACCATCGCGCTGTGGTCCGCTCTGTTCATCGGCATCGCCCGTTTGGCCGGCTATCGGTTGCCACGTGGTTGCTGGAGGCCGCTCGAATCGAGAACGCTGATGGAGTACTTCAATCGCTTTCACTATTATTTCAAGGAACTTCTCGTCGATTTCTTCTTCCTGCCAACGTTCTTCGCGGTTTTCCGGGGTTACCCGCGCCTGAGGATGTTCTTCGCCACCTTCATGGCCGCCGGCGTAGGCAATGCCCTGTGGCATTTTCTCCGCCAGATCGATAACGTCGCCACCATGGGTCTGGCCGGGGCAATTGACAGCTTCACCAGCTACCTCTTCTACTGCGTGATATTGGCGACGGGGATCGGCATATCGCAGGTCCGCGCGAGTATCGGCATTCGCCCCTCGGCCACCCATTTCGGGATATTGTATTCCGGCCTCTGCGTATGGTCGTTCGTTGTCTGCCTGCATGTTTTTGGCGGTGAGAGTCTTCGCCATACACTGCTTGAACGTGTGTTGTTCATGATGAGCCTTTTTGGAGTAGCCTGATGGAAGCAAATGCCAAGCAGGATTTACGGAACTTTCTCAAGAAAGCCCTGGAAAACCACCGCGATCACCAGGAGTTCGCTGATGACGAATCACTCTTCGTAAGTGGCCGGCTGGATTCCTTCTCCATGATGACTCTTGTCATGTATCTCGAGGAAGCCTTTGGCCTGGATTTTTCCGATTTCGAGTTTGACGTGAATCTAGTCGATTCAGTAAATGCAATTGAAGTGCTGGTAGATGCAAAGCAGGCCGTGTGAATTTGATCTTGCCTAGGTCTGCTGGGGACGACCGCGGCCATCAGGAGGTTCGTGAGGTCCGGTAAGGTCGAGATGTGGCGCGGTCGCCGTCGGCTCGGCCCGTCTGTTTCCATCCCTTTGGTCTGGCGGTGCTCAGCTTGCTTCGGCCAAGGAGCGGTCGATCGGCTCTGGGGTTCTCGGTCTCAAGACGGATTTTTGGGGACAGTATAAGTAATTCCCGCGGCGGCTTGCCGCGCCGTGTCAACGCCGCCACATAGACACTATCGGCCCCAGTCGAAGAAGGGTGAATTACCTATACTGTCCCCGCAATTGCCTGTCCCCGCAATTGCCCGCAATTGCGATACGCCGCTGGGTCGGCGGCACTCAGCCGGCGTGGAGATCGTCCATGTCGCACCCGAGTGCGGCAGCCAGCCTGGCCAAGAGGTCGGCAGAGGGCGTTGCCTTGCCGTTCTCGATCATCGACAGCATTTGTCGTGTGCAGCCCACCTGTTCAGCCAGGGCCTGCAGCGTCAATCCGCGATGCCCACGCCAGACCTTGAGCGGCGACTCTCCCGACAGAAGTCGCTCGACGAACTCGACGGGCAGCGATTCTTCTTGGCGAGCCTCTTTGGCGTCGGCGATGTCTTGCAAGGTTTCCAGGCGTTCGAGCAATGCCGTCCACTCGTCCATCGGCACGACGGCAAACGCGGGAGTTCCGTTCAGTTCGATGATTTGTGCGCTCATTTGTAGACATCTCCTCTCGGTGCAACTTTCACCACCAGCAAGACCAATTCGCCTCGCTGTACCTCGCAGATCGCCCGCCAATCGCCGACGCGCAGCCGCCAGAACGGCGAGCCCTGCAGCGGCTTCCAGTCGCCACGATACGCTGCCGGGTCGGCGGCTATGGTCTTCAACTCGCCGAGCATCCGACGGGCAGTGCCTTGCGGCATCCTGGCGAGCCCTTTGGCGGCGGACTTGGCGAAGCGAAGTGCGAACATGTGAGACATGTTAAGACCATCTCATTTCGCTGTCCAATTTTGCTTGACATCACCGATCGACCGGGCCTCCGGCGCCAGGTGGTGCAGGGTGACGCCGGCGATGCAGAACAGCAGCGCGGTGGCCGCAAAGGGCCAAACGGTGCGGCGGAAAGCGGTCTCCAGCCAGTGGCGCGGTTCGGCGCCCGTGAGGCGGCGGTAGAGCGAGGCGGCAAGCACGCCGTCCACCAGCAGTTCGACAAACGGCAGCGGGGCCGAATAGACGATCCACCCGCCGGCGAAGAGGAGCGCAGCCGCCAGCGCCAACGCGATGAGCGGGAGCGCGAGTTCGTCGGCGCCGCCCAGGGCCTCGGCCACTTCGCCGAGGCCCGATGAATCACCGCTGCCGGACGAGCCGGACGATGGGCCGCCTTCACCGCTGCTGCCGCCGCTGCGCCCTCGGCCGAGGTCGATGCCGGGGTCATCGATGTCGTAGTCGTCGCACTTGGTGCGCAGCCACAGCCAGAGCAGCAAGAGGAAGACGAGATAGGCAGCGCCCACGGCGAGCGGGTAGCGCAGCACCATGAACTGCACGCCCAAGCGCAGCATGGCAAACGAGGCGAGGAAGCCGCCCAGGCCAGTGAGCGCGACGATCAACATCATTTGATGCTTTTGGGGACAGCATAAGTAATTTCCGCGGTGGCAACGTCGCCACATTGACACTACCGGCCCCAGTCCAAGAAGGGGTGTATTACGTATACTGTCCACGCAATTTCGCCATTCGGCTCCGGATGCCAGTGTCCTCGGCGGACCGACCGCTACCCTCCGGAAAGTGGCCCGTGAGTGTAGGATAGCGTGTGGCGGCAGCTGGCCAGAAGCAGACGTAGCGGCCGCGCAATGTGATCCGGTGCGAACGGCGGGTAACTGATCTTGAACCGGACCTCCCGTTATCTGCGGACTCTGACAGTTGTTCGGCCAATACGGAAGTCTATCGTTTGGTCACTAATGTCCGCCGCGCACAAGATAGCTGACAGACCCGTCAATTCAGTCACGGGCGATTAGATTTGCCTTTGCGGTAAATCAAATGCAAACTCGAACTTGCCTATCCATGCCCATACTTATGATGCCATATCGCATATTTCTGTCTTCTCCCGGAGATTGTGTCGAAGAGCGTAGCGCCGTTCATGCTGTGGTGACGCGAGTGAATGCCGACCCATTGGTAAGCTCATTTGTTTGTCTGGAAGTTGTAGCCTGGGATTGGGGGGTGAGTGTTCCGTTCGAGGCGCTTTCTTCGCCGCAAGTATCTGTAAATAGGCATCTTCGTACTCCGGACGATTGCGACCTGTTTCTCGGCATCTTCAACTGCCGTTTTGGAACGCCGTTGCCGGGCCGGGAGTTCAGGAAGCTCGACGGCACGCCTTATCAGTCAGGCAGTGAGTATGAATTTCATCGTGCATGGGAGGCGCGCAGACGCGGTGCGTCGCGCCCCGAGATTCTCATGTATCGGCGGCAGCAAGAATTGCCTACCTGCCAGGATAATGAGCAATTGAAAAAGCTGGAGGCGTTTTTTCAGCAGCCGCCATTCATGGAGAATGATCAATGGACTGGCGCCGTAGACAGGTACCAATCCCTGGATGAGTTCGCCCGGAAAGTTGAGGGGCACTTACGCAGGTTATTGAGTCAACGACAGCCCGCGTCTCTGCCGAGATTCAGGGACTGGCTCAATAATCAGGCATCCCTTTTAACCGCCAACGCCGGGCCGCGCTACACCAGCGATGCTCACGTAGAAACCAATATTAGCCAAGCGTTCGACTGGTTATTGGTCAGGCAGCCTGCCATAGCCAAGTTGGATAAAGCATTGTCAGAGGTCTGGAAGCATCTTGATCGGGACGATGCGTTCTCCGTCATCCGTGCAGACATGGAGCAGATTGCCGATGCATTGCGCGCCGACATGTATTGGCAAACCACTCCCGATTTCCCCTTCATGCTTGGTACCTTGGCTCGCGCGGAAGCCCATGCATGGGCGGAGCACGAGATGCATGAACGCGCCAAGGAGCAAGAGGCAAGAAATGATACTTGGCGGTACCGTGAACATTCCCTGCGGCAAGCCGCCTACATGGCAGGGGAAGCAAGTGATCTCCTGCGAAACTATTGGAGCCTGTCCCAGCAACGAGTAATGCTGCTTACCGGCCCAGCAGGGCAAGGCAAGACCCATACTCTGGTTCACGAGGTTAATCAGATACTGGCCGCTGAAGGGATTGCCTTGGGTGTTCTGGGGCAAACCCTGAGTACTGCGGATACTCTGTGGGATGCAATTTGTCGGCGCGCCGGTTGGCTGGGTACGCACGATCAATTGCTCAACAAGCTAGAGAACGAAGCCGCTAACCGAAACCAACGCGCCTTGTTGGTGATGGATGCGCTTAACGAGACCCCGGATCGCAGGCGCTGGCGCAATGAGTTGGCCGGAATGATTCAGGAAGTATTATTACGGCCACATCTGGCTTTGGCTATCTCGGTCCGCACAGATTATCTGAAACAAACCTTGCCGTTGTTGCCCGATGGTATGGATGCACCTTGGGTGAAGTGGGAGCATCCCGGTTTTTCCGGAATCGAACCGGATGCTTTGCTGCGCTATTTTGAGCACCATGGTGTCAAGGCTCCCGTCGCGCCGCCGCTGGGTGAGTTTGGCAATCCACTGTACGTACAGCTTCTGGCGAGAAGTATGCGAGGTCATCCATTGCAGCACTGGCTGCCATCTTGGCTGGAAGTTTGGCGTGCATGGATGGTGCGACTGGAGGAGGACTCCAAGGATAGGTTGAGCCTAGATAACGCGTCACGCCCGGAAGTCATGCGCCGAACAATGAGCAAGCTGGCGCAAGCGATGCTGGAAGATGGGCATTTCAATTTGCTGCGCAACCAAGCGGATGATATCTCGAGAGAGATGACGGGGATAGATGGCGTCATTGCTTTTCTCTGCTCTTCCGGGGCGCTCATAGACCGGTTAGAGAATGACGAGGATGTCGTCGAATTCGGCTTCGAGCGATTATCCGACACCTTCCTTGCTGACCGGTTGTTGGCAAAGTTGTTCGAGGGGAAAGTCAGCAAGGAGGAAAAGCTGGTTGTGTTGCGCACCGCCCTTGCCCCCGGCGGCGACCTTCATCCGCTGGCATCTAGCGATTATGTGGATCACCCGCTCTATTTTCGCCGCGCCGGTTTGCTGGAGGCGCTGTGTTTGGCTGTTCCTCAATGCACAGGGGCGGAGCTTCCAACACTGTTGCCGAACAATGACGCGGATTTTCGTGATTGGGAGTTATCTCAAGCTTTCTGCGACAGTTTACGCTGGCGTTGCCGCCCCGAAGAGTTTGGAATGGATGGCAAGGCATTGCGCGATTTGTGGCGGCGTTACTCTGATAGGAGTAATCCGGCGTCAGAACTGGACGAAATCATTCGCTTTGCCCTGATTCCCGGCCACCCATTTGCGATGGAACAGGCCATCCATCCACGATTGCTGGCTCAGGAAACTCCTGGTGCACGCGATGCGATGTGGTCGGTGAATCTGGTTCCCCTATGGCGTGATGAGCATTCCAATTTGCGCCAGTTGGTCATTTGGGCGCGGGATGCCAACCTTCATGACGCACACGCAGACATAGCCTTGCCTGCGGCCCGGTTACTGGCCTGGATCTGCGCAACCTCGCAGAAGGGTTTAAGGCTGGCCGCCATGAAAGGACTTACTCGCTTGCTTGCCGCCTGCCCGCGAGTGATGGAGGCATTCCTCCCCGACTTTCTTGGCGTCAACGATGCGTATGTTCTGGAAGCGGTGCTGGTGGCTGTATGGGGTGTGGTGCAGGACGGGAGCGATGCTCAAGCCGGGACATTGGCGGCACGGCAGGTATATGAAAGCCAATTTCCGGAAGGGAACGCGCGTTGGTGTCATATCACCTTGCGCCATTACGCGCGTCGAATCGTGGAAGAAGCGTGTCGCAACGGATGGCTGCCGGATATTGACCCCAACAGCGTCAGACCGCCTTATCGGAGCAAATTGCCGTTGGGTGAAGTGCCAAGCAATAAAGGCTTGAAAGCACTCGATGCATCGAAAGGATTTGGAAGGATAATTTTTTCCAGCACGAGCAATGATTTTTACCGCTACATCATGGGCGGCAACTCAGCCTCACTTGACTTCCTGTCAAAGCCACTACCGGATTCTGCCGAACCGGCAAGGCCGTTTACGCGAGCAGAAAGTCTCATATCCAGAGGCGCTGACGAAAGCATATTCGACTTGGCGCTGGCAGCCCGTTTTGTAGCCTGGAATTGCTTGGCCTTGGGATGGACGGCAGAACGATTTGAAGATTTCGATACTGGTCTTTACACACGAGGCCATAGTCGGATGGGCGATGATGAAGGTACGGAGCGTATCGGTAAAAAATACCAGTGGATCAGTTGGTATACCTTGCTGGCCTTCCTTTCTGACAACTATGCCATGACGCCGGCCTGGAACAAGGGGCCTCGCGTATATGAGACGCCAGCCCAAGTTCATGTCAACCCTCATGATCCCGCGCGCTGGCTGCAAGTTGTTGCACCGGCCATTTCTAGAAATGACAAACAGGAGTTCTGGTGCATCCCCAGCCTGCCATCCTGGCCCCTACACAACCTGGAGGAAATGAAAGCTTGGGTGGCATCTTTGAGTTATGACCTACCACCTGCGGATGTCATTGGTTGTGCGCCTGCTTTGCCGCGAGAGTGGGGTGACGGGCCTTGGCTGAGACTGGCTGCGGAGCATATTTGGCAGAGTAAATTCGCCCCTGGTGGTTGGGGTCTTGGAAAAGACTATTTCGCTGACTTATGGTGGCAATGTTGGCCGATGCTTATTTATGCTGACGACTTGCCAAGGTTGCTGGAAAAAGTGAGTGAGCCAAAGGTGCAGAAAGAGTTGGCCGCTGTAGGACGAATTGACCCCGCGAATGATTGGCATGCCCCGCTTGCTCAGTGGCCCGCCACGCAGGCTGATTGGGACAGTGGATTTCGAAAATCTAAACCTAACAACAGGCATGACTTCTGGTTGCCAGTTAGGTGGCGACCAATGGTTGGAGAATGCGGACATCCGGATCGGCGCGATGATCATGCGCCCGTACTGCTACCCATGCCATCTTTATTTCGCGAGTGGGGGCTGGAGCTGGATTTGAGGCGTGGTTTGATTTTGCATCAAGGTGAACCAGTATTTGGATTGGCGGGATGGTTGTTTGGTGAAAGTGCATTGTTTGTGAATTTACCCAGATTCCTTGGCTTGCTGGGTGCATCGGGATATGCGCTGATCTGGCGGTGGTGCGGCGAACGCAGAGCATTCATGAATCTTGGCTTGGGAGGTCGAGATGAAGAGGACTTTGCTTGGGCGGATTACCACGGCATCGGTTACTTGGGCGCTGATGGACGTTTACAGGGCGCTTGGTCGGAAAAGAAAATCCGCAGAAGAGAATAGGTTGCTTGGTAATTATCCCTGGAGCCAACTTCGCCCTCTTTCAGAAGAGCCATACAACACAGGTCAATAGGGCGGGCGCGACTCAGTCTGGTGGTCTGGTATGTTCATCAAGGCTGACGTTTGGCCGTGCAGCTCTGTTGTCTGCTAAGGCCGAGCTGCAGCCGGCGCCCAGATCACCGTGTACGTCACCTTGGTGATAAGTAGGCCGACATTGCCCATGAAAAAGTCATCTGACCGTTGAGGGTCGGTTGCCGACAGCAAACCACGCAAACTCAGTGGCCGCTTGTGGTCCCGGAGCGGCCAGCTCGATGGGAAACCGCCGAGGCCGAGCATCAACGGCTGGATCAGACGGGAAGCAGTCGCTCAGACTTTTTAGGCCACCAGCTGCCACCGACCCTTATGGAAAGCTTTCCATAAGGGTCTTCACCCGTTACTCAGCAAGATCGGAAGCGGCCATCGGGCGGTTCCGAGCTTCGACATTTGCCAATGGCGCCATGGGCAGCCAAGCGAACCCTTGCGCTGATCGCCGTGGCTGTCCTCCCCAAACCAACGGCACTGACTCCAGCGGCATCTCGCTACTTGTGCCGGCACGAACGACGGTTCTCCTGGTCACGGACTTGGACCGTCCTCACAGCAAGCCTTCACGCAACCAGGAGAGCCCGCCTACTCCTCATCATCACCCTCGCCATCGCGGCGCGGGACGGTTTGCGGGTCGCAGGTAATGGCGCGGTAGATCTCGACGCGGTCGCCCGGGCGAAGGGCCGCGTCGAGCTTTACCAGGCGGCCAAAGACGCCCACCTTCTGCGTTTGCAGGTCGATGGTCGGGAAGGACTTGAGGATGCCGGAGCGGTCGATCGCCTGGTGCACGGTTGACTCGTCGGGCACCTCGATGGTCATCCAGATCTGCTGCCCGGCTTCGGAATACGCGACTCCTACCTGCATGGCAAAACCCCTTTCGCGTCAGGCACCGGATTCAGGCGAGCGCCGGTGCCGGCACGACGGCCTTGTTGGCTTCCCGCGCGCGCAGCTCGAACGCCCGCTTGCCCGCCAGCAGCAGGCCCAGGACGAGAAAGCCGCCGGGAGGCAGAATCATCAGCAGGAAGCCGCCGTAGCCGGGGATCACCGTCAGCTCGATGGCGCGAAACGCCGGCCCGAGGAGCAGGCTGGCCTGCGCGAACAGGGTGCCGCTGCCGAGCAGCTCGCGGATCAAGCCGATCAGCGTCAGGGCGCCGGTAAATCCCAGGCCCATGGCCAGGCCGTCGACGGCCGACGCAGCGACCGTGTTTTTCGAGGCAAAGGCTTCTGCGCGGCCCAGGATGGCGCAGTTCACCACGATCAGGGCGATGAACAGGCCGAGCACCTTGTACAGGTCGTGCAACCAGGCATTGAGCCCGAAATCGACGAGCGTCACCAGCGTCGCGATCAAAACGACGAAGATCGGGATGCGCACCTGCGGACTGACCAGCGAGCGGATCGACGCCACCAGAACATTCGACGTGACCAGCACTGCCGTGGTTGCCAGGCCCATGCCCAGGCCATTGGTGCCGCTGGTGGTGACGGCCATGGTCGGACAGAGGGCGAGCATCTGGGCGAAGACGACGTTCTGCAGCCACAAACCGTCCTTCAGCGTCTGAACGAGTTGTTTCACGGTGTTTTGCCTCCCTGCAGGATTTCCGCGCGGTGCGCGGCAAAAAAATCGAGTCCCTCCTTGACCGCCTTGACGACGGCGCGCGGCGTGATGGTGGCGCCGGCCATCTGATCGAAGACGCCGCCATCCTTTTTCACCGCCCACTTCTCCGCCGGCAGCGTCGCCAGCGAGAGGCCGTTGAACGACAGAATCCACGGTGACTTCGCCAGATCGATCTTGTCGCCCAGACCGGGGGTTTCGGCGTGCTTGAGGACGCGAGCGCCGAGCAGCACGCCGGCACGGTCGATACCGACCAGCACCAGCACCTCGCCGGAGTAGCCGCGCGCCGAGGTCTGGAAGATCGCCGCGGCGACCTCGCCCTGGCGGCGGGCGAGGTAGACCCGCCGGCTGCTCCCGTCGCCGTTGCCGATCTCCAGCGTATCGGCGAGCAGATCGTTGTCGGCGAAACGCTCCGGCAGCACCTGTGCCAGCGAGGCCTGGAGATCGCGCGCCTCGGCGGCGACGATCCGCTCGCGCGTGCCGCTGACGGCGAAGGCGAGCGCGGCGCTGGCGACCAGCGCGATCACCCCCAATGAAACCCCCTGGTAGGCCAGGTGGTCACGCAGCCCAGCGATGGCGAGTTTCACGACTCGATCTCCAACGGCGTGCCGCGCCGGTCACGACCATAGATGCGCGGCTTGAGGTAGCGGTCGATCACCGGCGTCAGCGCGTTCATCAACAGCACGGCGAAGGCGACGCCTTCGGGATAGCCGCCCCAGGTACGGATGACGTAGGTCAGGAAGCCGACACCGGCGCCGAAGACGAGCTGGCCGGGAGCGGTATTTGGCGAAGTCACGTAGTCGGTGGCAATGAAGAAGGCCCCCAGCATGGCAGCACCGGACAGCAGGTGGGTGCCGACCGACAGGTAGCGTGCCGGGTCGATGCCGTGCATCAGCGAGGCGAACAAGGCAAGCGTCGCCAGCATGGCGAACGGGATATGCCAGGTAATGAGGCGCAAGCCGAGCAACAGCAGGCCGCCCGCAGCAATCAGCAACGACGCGGTCTCGCCCAGGCTGCCGGCGCGCTCGCCAAGCAGGCTGAGCGTCGGCGCCTGCGTCGCGGCCAGCGACTGCAACAGGTCGATGCCGCGCGACAGCTCGCTGCGCGCGTAGCCGAAGAGGGTCGCGCTGCTCATCGCGTCGAGCGTTGCCGGCAGCGTGCCGAAGGTGATGCGCAGGCCATCGACAAATCCCGGCGCGTTCGCCGAGAGCAGCGGCACTGGCGCCGTCCACAGGGTCATCGGCACCGGGAAGGAAATCAGCAGCATCACCCGCGCCACCATCGCCGGATTGAAGAGATTCTGCCCGAGGCCGCCAAAAACCTGCTTGCCGATGACGGTGGCGAACAGCCCGCCGACGACGCCCACCCACCACGGTGCCCAGGGCGGCAGCGAGAGCGCCAGCAACCAGCCGGTGAGCAGCGCCGAGCCATCGCGAAGCGTCGACGCGACCGGTTCCTGGCGCAGGCGCAGGCAGAACGCCTCGCCGAGAATCGCCGAAGCGGTGGTGATCCACCACAGATGAATGGCCGGCCAGCCGTACAGCCAGAAGCCGAAAAGCGTCGCCGGCAGCAGGGCGGCAGAAACCCACAGCATGACCCGCGTGACGTTGTTCGCGCCGGCGGCATGCGGCGCCGCGACGGGAGCCGCGTGGCGCGGCGGGATCACGTCGCCGCCTCGCTGGCGGGGTTGACGACGCGCACCGGCGGTGGCCGCAGGCCGGCTCCGGCGGCGGCCTTGGCGGCGTCGCGCTCGGCCTTGCGCTTGGCCGCGGCAGCCGCCTTGTCGCGCGCCTCACGTTCCAGCCGCGCGACACGCTCGTCGGCCAGGCGCCGTGTCGCGTCGTTGCGCAGCTTGCTGCGCTCGCGCGCCGACAGCTCGCCCTTGGCGTAACTGAAATACTGCACCAGCGGAATGTGCGACGGGCAGACGTAGGCGCAGCAGCCACAACCGATGCAGTCGGATAGGCCGAAGCCGGTAGCGCCATCGAGATCGTCGACGCCGATGCGGCTGGCCATCTCCAGCGGCAACAGGCCCATCGGGCACGCGCGCGTGCAACTGCCGCAACGGATGCACGGGCCGGCCGCCGGCGTCCGTGCTTCGGCGGCGTCGAAGGCGAGGATTCCCGACGCCCCCTTGACGATGGGTACCCGGGCGTGCGGCAGGACGATTCCCATCATCGGTCCGCCGAGCACCAGCCGCGCCGGCCGGCCGCTGACACCGGCGAAGCGCAGGAGATCGACCACCGGCGTGCCGATCGGTGCCAGCACGTTGCCGGGCCGCGTCAGGGCGCCGCCGTTCAGCGTGACGATGCGCTCGACCAGCGGTTCGCCGCGGCGCAGGGCGCGATGCACGGCGGCACAGGTGGAGACGTTGTGCACCAGCACGCCCACCTCGGCGGCACGCGCGTCGGCCGGCACTTCCTTGCCGGTCAGGGTCTGGATCAGTTGCTTGTCCGAGCCCATCGGATAGCGCGCCGGCACCGGCCGCACGTGCACGTTGCCGAAAGCGGCGGCGGCCACCCGCATGGCAGCGATCGCCTGCGGCTTGTTGTCCTCGATGCCGACCAGGGCCTCGCCGGCGCCGATGGCGTACATGACGATGCGCAGGCCGTCGACCACCTCATCGGCACGATCGCGCATGATTCGATCGTCGGAAGAGAGGTAAGGCTCGCATTCGCCCCCGTTGACGATCAGCGTGCTCACCTTCAGGCGGCGGCCGAGATTGAACTTCACCGCCGCCGGAAAGGTCGCGCCGCCGAGTCCGACGACACCGGCCGCCGCCGTTCGCCGGGCGATCTCCGCGGGCGCCAGCGCGAACGGATCGGCCACCGGCAGGCGTTCGCACCAGGCGTCGGCGCCGTCGGGGGCAATCGTGATGGCCAGTTGCGCGAGGCCGGAAGGATGCGGCGCGGTGATCTCGCCGATGGCGCTCACCTCCCCCGACGTGGGCGCATGCACCGGCGCCGAGACGTTGCCCTGGGGCTCGGCGATCAACTGGCCCTTCAGGACGTGCTGCCCAACCAGGACGATCGGCCGCGCCGGACCACCCACATGCTGCTGCATCGGCACGTAGAGCCGTTCCGGCAGCGGCAAGGCGCGCAGCGGCACGTCGGCCGCCGGCAGCTTGTGGTCGTCCGGGTGCACGCCCCAGTGCGGGTGGCGGCGGAAGATTTTCTCGAAGATGCCCACTCTAAGCCTCGTTTCCGGTCGGTTCCTGTCGCTCGCCGGCTAGGCCGCGAGCGCCACCGGCGTCATTGCCGGTTTCGGCCACACCCAGTGCTGCACGGTGACCGGCAAGGGCTGCAGCAGCAGCGCCTCGGTCGGGCAGCGGTCGATGCAGTTGCCGCAACCGGTGCACGCTTCGCGAATCACGTTGTGTATCTGCTTGGCCGCGCCGACGATCGCATCGGTCGGGCAGACCTTGCTGCAACGGCAGCAGCCGATGCAGATCTCCTCGGCGACGCTGGCAATCTGGGGTCCCTGATCGGTGATGGCGTCCAGATCGATGCTGATCCCCAGCTTGGCCGCCAGCGCCTGCGCCAGCGCCTTGCCGCCCGGTGGGCAGAGCGTCACCGGTGCGCTGCCCTCGGCGATTGCCGCGGCCGCGCGCGGGCAACCGGCAAAGCCGCACTGACCGCAGTTCGAGCCCGGCATCAGGGCCTCGATCTCGGCGGCGAGCGAATTGCCCTCGACATGAAAATGCTTCGCTGCGACGCCGAGGACCAGACCAAGCAGGGTGCCCAGCACGGTCAGCGAGAAAATGGCGAGCCACATGGCAGTCTCCTAGGAAAAGCTGAGGCCGGCAAAGCCCATGAATGCCAGCGACAGCAGGCTGGCAAGGATGAAGCTCACCGGCGCCCCGGCAAAGGCGGCCGGCACGCGCGCCAACGCCAGGCGTTCGCGCAGGCCGGCAAAGATCAGCAGCACCAGGGTAAAGCCCAGCGCCGAACCGAAGCCGTACACGAGGCTCTTGAGAAAACTCATCTTCTCCTGGGCGGTGAGCAGCGCCAGGCCGAGGACCGCGCAGTTGGTGGTGATCAGCGGCAGATAGATGCCGAGTGCCTGATAGAGCGCCGGCGCCGACTTCTTGACGACCATTTCGACGAACTGCACGGTCGCCGCGATGACCAGGATGAAGGTGAGAATCCGCAGGTAGCCGAGGTCGAAGGGCGCCAGCAGCCAGTGCTCGAGCATCCAGGTGGCGGCACACGCCAGGGTGATGACGAAGGTGGTGGCGAGCCCCATCCCCAAGGCGCTGTCCATGTTGCGGGAGACCCCCATGAACGGACAGAGCCCGAGAAATTTCACCAGCACCACGTTGTTCACCAGCGCGGTCGAAAGCAGCAGCAGGAAATAGGCGGTCATTGTCGGCAGGCTCCTCGACCATCGCTCTGCACGAAGCGTGCCATCGCCTGCTGCACTGCACACCAAAGCCGTGCCGGTGTTGCCAAGTGCGCACCAGCATGGCGTTTTTTGTTCGCCGGAGAGACCGGACGGGCTGCCGTCGGCAGCCTCCGCTCCTGTCGCAAATCCGACAAAACGCCACAAGAAGCGCCGCAAACGGCAGCCGAATCAAGGGCGGCACGAAAACTGCTCCACTGCAGGGAAACACGTCGACAGGGAGACGCGCAATGACCAGCCAACAACTCAGAGCAGCGACCGAAGGCGAGCAACGAGCAGGGGATGCGCTGCCGCCGAGCATTCACCCACAGGTCTTCCAGCACACGGTCAATCAGGCCGACGTGGCGATCTCGATCACCGATGGGCGGGGAAACATCCTCTATATCAATCCCGCGTTTACGCGCCTCACCGGTTACGCGGGCGAGGAAGCCGTCGGCCAGAACCAGTCGCTCGTCTCCAACCACAGCATGCCGCGCGAGTTCTACCAGGATCTGTGGCAAACGATTTCCCAAGGCGAGCCGTGGACTGGCCGCCTGATCAATCGCCGCAAGGACGGCAGCAAGTACCTTGCCGAACTGAGCATCTCGCCGGTGGCCAACGCCGGCGGCGAGATCCTCAACTATCTCGGCATGCATCGCGACATAACCGAACTCCACCGCCTGGAATCGCAGGTGCAGAATCAGAAGGCGCTGATCGAGTCGGTGGTCGATGCCGCGCCGATGGTCATCGCCCTGCTCGACGTCGACGACCGGGTCGTTCTCGACAACCATGAATACAAAAAGCTGCAGGCCGATCTGGGAATGGCCGAGCCGGCGCCGATGCTGATGTCGGCGGTACGCGCCGGCCTCGAACTCGACTCGGCACGCGGTCGGCGCACGTCGGGCTACCTGTTCCTCGATCGCGAAGTGCGGCTCGACCCTCCCGGCGGCCGCTCACCACGCTGGTTTTCGTGCTCGGGAAGCCGCGTGCGCGAGGACGATACCTCGGCCGACGCCTTCCTCGCCGGCCAGGGGCGCGACTATCTGCTGCTGGTCGCCAAGGAGATTACCAGCCTGCGCACGCAGCAGGAAAAGGTTCGCGTCGCCGCGCTACAGGTGCTGATGGCCGACGAAGACCGCGTCTCCGGCTTGCGCGAGAGCCTCGCGGCAGCCACTTTCCGGCTCGAGGGACCGCTCAACATGATGGCTTCGGTGGTCGGCATGCTGGCACGGCGCCAGGGCGAGACGGACCCGATGTCGGTCGCCCTCGCCGAGGCCATCGGTGCCGGCCAGCAGGCGCTCGCGGACTTGCGCTCGATGATCCCGGGCGAAACCCGCGAAGCGATCGGCGCCGTCAACCTCAACGAGTTGCTGCGCGATGTGCTCGACCTGTCCACCGGCCGCCTGCTCGCCGCCGGCATCACCGTGATCTGGCAACCGCAGGCGATGCTGCCGGCGCTGCAGGGTGCTCCGAACAAGCTGCGCTCGCTGTTCAAGGCGCTCATCGACAATGCCATCGAGGCGATGAACACGCGTGGCTGCCGCGAGCGCGAGCTGACGGTGGCCAGCAAGGCGCGTCTCGGCGGCATCGAAGTCGATATCGCCGACAGCGGACCAGGAATCGCCAGCGCCCAGCTACTCAAAGTGTTCGAGCCCTTCCATACCACCAAACGCGGCGGCGGCCATCTCGGCACCGGCCTGTCGGCCGCACAGCAGATCGCCGCCGAGCATGGCGGCTTCCTCGAGATCGAACCGACGAAGACGCGCGGCTGCCGTGTGCGCGTGCTCCTGCCGTTGCACCGACGACCATGAACGAGACTCCCTCGGCGTCCTTGCTGCCCTTCCAGTTCGAAGTCCTCGCGCGCATCGGACAGCTACTCGCGCGCTCGCTCGATGCGCCGCAGAGCCTGCGCGAAGTGCTGCGCACGCTGGAGATCAGCGGTCATCTGAGCCGGGGCATGATCGCCGTTGTCGATCCCGACAGCGGCGACCTCAATGTTTACGCCGTGCATGGCCTCGATCATGACGATTTCCAGGCGGTCTGCTACCGGGCCGGCGAGGGTCTGCTCGGCCGCATCCTCGAAAGCGGCCGGCCCTGCGCGGTGGCGCGACTGGGCGAGGATCCACGTTTCCTCAACCGGCTCGGCCTGTACGAGCGGGATCTGCCCTTCATCGCCGTGCCCATCCATTTCAGCGGGACGCTGCAGGGCGTGCTGGCGGTGCAGCCCGATGCGCAGGACGACGGTCTGCTCGACGAGCGCGTCCGCTTCGTCGAGCTGCTCGCCAACCTGGTCGGCCAGAGCGTCCGCCTGTCGCTCGAAGCCGCGCAGGAGCGCCGGTCGCTCGACCAGGAGCGCGATCCGCAGCGCCGCACCGTTCGCCACCGCCCCGGCTTCGGCAACCTCGTTGGCCATTCGCCGGCCATGCTGCGCGTCTTCGACCAGATCCGCATGGTCGCCAAATGGTCGACAACAGTCCTGATCCGCGGCGAAACCGGTACCGGCAAGGAATTGATCGCCAACGCCATCCACTACAACTCGCCGCGCGCGCGCGGACCCTACGTGCGCCTCAACTGTGCCTCGCTGCCCGAGAACCTGCTCGAGTCGGAACTTTTCGGGCACGAGAAGGGCGCCTTCACCGGCGCCGTCAACTCGCGCAAGGGGCGCTTCGAAATGGCCGACGGCGGCACGCTCTTTCTCGACGAAATCGGCGACATCTCGCCGGCCTTTCAGGCCAAGCTGCTGCGCGTCCTGCAGGAGGGCGAACTGGAGCGGGTCGGCGGGGGCCGCACGCTCAAGCTCGACGTGCGGCTGATCGCCGCCACGCATCGCGACCTCGAAGCAGCGGTCGATGGCGGTGACTTCCGCGAGGATCTCTACTACCGCCTCAACGTCATGCCCATCGTGTTGCCGCCGCTGCGCGAACGGCTCGAAGACCTGCCGAAAATCGCCAGCCACCTGCTCGAGCGCCTCGGCGGCATGCAGCGTCGGCCGCTGCGCCTCACCGCCGGCGCACAGCGACGCCTGGTGCAGCACCACTGGCCGGGCAACGTGCGCGAACTGGAAAACTGCCTCGAACGCGCGGCAGTGATGTCGGAAAACGGCGAAATCGACGCCGAACTGATTCGTATCGACAAGGCGCGCGAGCGCAGCGGCAGACGCCCGGCTGGCGCGGCGCCGGCGCCTCTGCCCAGTCACCCGGGCAGCACCGTCGCGCTACCGGGCGCCGGCGCCCTGGCGACCGCTGGGGCCGACGACGACGGCGAGCCCGCCGCCGAACCCAGCGAACGCGAGCGCGTGATCGCTGCCCTCGAACGCGCCGGCTGGGTGCAGGCACGCGCCGCCCGCCTGCTGGGCATGACGCCACGGCAGATCGCCTACCGGGTGCAGATCCTCAACATCGAGATGAAACAGATCTGATAGTCAGGATCACATCCATTGCGTGCCCAAATGCCGGGGAAAACAGGGACAAGGTCTCGGCGTTCCGGCGCCTCCAGCGGCGCCACGATAACGAACGGTGCGAACGCCTCGGTCGCCGTCAAGAAGCGGGCCTTCTTTTCCCTCGCCCTTTCCTCTCATGCGGGCTTTGCCACGCCTTTGATCGATCAGCGCTATGTCTATGTTCTTGCGTTTGTCCAGACGTTGCTCGAAACAATCGGCCGTGCCGGCCTGGATCATCTGGTCTTCGGAATGGGCGAACAGGCGATTAGGCGTTGGCGTTCATGAACGCTCCAAGGTGTCTGCAGCCTGCTTCAGTCCCTCGAATATGGTGCTGGCCAAGTCTTCAGGGAAGCTTGCGGGTAGATCGTCAGCCACCTCCGCGATGGCTTGGGGGGTTCTGGCGACCAGCTCGTCAATCAGTGCCGGCGCATCCGGCAGCCGACAGTCGAGAGCGGTTTGCTCAAAGTGCTCACGTCGGATGTCAGCCCATTGGTAATGCCGGTTCTTGCCATCGATGGCCATCGCCATTTTGACCTTTGGCGCAGAAAGGCAACCGGCCCCGTGGCCCATCACCGGATGCGCGGAAAGCACGTCGTAGCGCGGCGTCAGTCGGTAAAAGCCTCTGGGTTCGATGAAAACACTGAAATTCTTGGCGTGCCCATCGATGGCGGCGAGCATCCAGAACAAAACCTGAGTGCGGAAAAAGTCCCGGCGGTCGACTGGCGCCTGGCTGGATCCGCTCAGTTGATCGAGGATAGGCCGAATGCCGGGGCCACCCTGGCTTTCATATTTGATGTCCGGCGGTACACCGAAAACCTGGGCAAAATCCTCCTGCGGCAAACGGAGCAGGCGACCATCGGCCATCCAGCGGCGGTCGAAGCGTTCGGCGCAGAGCGCCTTCATGGTCCCAAACTGAACGATCCCGGCCCTGGCGACGGGAATGTCGAAAGCCTGCAACAGGCGGTGGCAAAGCTACTCGTTCTCCAGCGAGGTCGACAGATCGATACCACCCGGCATCTGGCCCATTGGGAATTTGAAAATATGGGTCGTCGGCGTGGCACCGAGCGGGCGACACCAACTGCCCTGGTGCCAAAGGAGGGCTGTCTTTTCCTGCGCGCCGGCAATGGCAATCCGGAAGCTGTCGTCGGTCTGGGTAAAGGCGGGGGCGGTCAGCGTGCCGGCCAGATGTTCAGCCACCTGTTCGTCGGAAAACGGCTCGAACTGGACGCTCTCCGTTTCTGGCGGGCTTTCGCCAGCGGGCAGAAGCTGCAGGGCGCCGACACAGTCCCGGCCGATTTCAGCGAGCAGGCGGAAAGCTTCGGTACCTGTTGAAAAGCGCCTGGCCAGGCGCTGTCGAATGTTGTCGTTGTCTGGCAGCAGATTCTCGAAGTAATTGCGGACCCGTTCGCCCCTGTAGGGCGCGCCGGCTGGCCGCAGCGGCATGGACTGCGAAATCGGCCGCCCGAGCGGCGAGGCGAGCCAGGTTTCATCGTAATGCAGTTGATGCTCGCCCTGCGCGGTGACCACCCAGGATCCGACCGGTTGGCCGTTCATCCACAGGCCAAGCGCGCCGGATTTCCGGGTGTGCCGCATCACCACGCCTCGTTACCGCTGCCGCGCAGAGTGGCAACAAGATCGAGGCTGATGGCGACGTCGACCGCCGACAGATAGCGCAAGAGGCTGTCCACGCTACAGCGCCAGGGCTCGGTTTCCAGCAGGGAGATGGTCTTTTGGCCAAGCCCGCTCTGCCTGACCATTTGAACCTGCGTCAGGCCTGTTTGCTTGCGGAAGCCTTTCAAGGTAGGGCCAAGCTGTTGCGGGTTGGCAATGACGAAGGGCACGGCAGGCTCCGTAAAAACGTCGTATGGGGGATATTGCACAAATATACCCTTTGGGGTGTATTCGTCGTTTATGCCTTGGGGGGTGCAAGTCACAAACGGAGCTGACCGGAGATCAGGCGGGATCAGGCGGGGGAGGAGCAGGTCGCGGGCTTGGCGGAGTTGGGCGACTTGTTTCTTCGCGTGTGGATCTGCTCGAACATCGGGCCAACGGCTTTCTCAAAGCTTTCGCGGATACCTCATTGGACACGGCTTGGACTTGGTGAATTACCCCTTGCCTGCTATTCTCGGCCAGTATAGGTCAGCGAGATCCTCAGGTTGCTCGCGGAGGCTGGGGGGTTTCTCGTCGCTCCCCGGGGTAGCCACCGCCAGGTCAGGCACTCTGCAAAGCTTGGCCGCGTGACCGTTGCCGGCAGGCCGAGTGATGATCTTGCGCCTGGCACGCTGGGCAGCATCCTGAGGCAGGCAGGATTGGGAAAGTGAGGATTTGATGCGCTACGCAATAGACATCGAGAGAGCTGTAGGCAAGCATTCCGCCTCCCTCCCAGACGTTCCCGGAGGCGTGGCAACCGGGGACACTTTCCAGGAAGTTGGAGGTGCAGTTGGCGATGGCATAGCATTTCACCTCAATGGGCTTCGCGAAGACCGGGCTCCATTAGCGCAACCCTCAGCGTTGTTGAGTGTAGGGAGGTCGCCACGTGACGTGTCGGCGAAGCGGAGCGTCGATTGGTTACGGGTGAACACATTTGAGGGCCGTTGTTTTTTCCCAGGGCCCCGAAGCAGGTGCAATCACTGGCAACACCCGCACCGAGACAAGAGGAATGATCTGACCCCGCCGCGTAGGCCGTATGCTTTTGGAGAGTTCTTCAAGGAGCCCTCTTGGCGGCCGCGCAACGCCGTTGGCATTGACGCAATTGTCGGAATTTTAGTGATCGTGCCCATGCCCTACCTTCCTGTTTTCGTTAGAACTTCATCCATGCATGTGCATGCATCCAGCATGCTGACGCAAAACTCTGCGTCAATTAGGTGTGCTACATCACGTTAGATTTCCATGTGGCCATCCCAATACGCTTCGTTCTTGAGCTTCCTCGAAGAAACGCTTGAGGGGCATCACCTCATCGACTCAACGGCTTTCACCTTAGCTTTCCCCACCTATGATCTGATGCCTTTCGACTATCTTGACTTCGCGGAAGCGGAGCTTGAGAAGAACACATCTGCCGCGCGCATTAACTGCATCGCACACCTGAAGCGAGCCATTGAATGCGAACTCGATACTTTTCTACAGGTCTTTGGTCTTGGATCGGTAGCTAAGAATTTGCCACAAAAACTTCAGTTCGCCTCTGATGCAGGACTCTTCTCGTCTCGCTCGATTGGAAAACTCAACAAAGCTAGAAACAAGCTTGAGCATGAGTATGCGGTCCCGGAATCACTGGAGCTTGAAAGCTACTTCGATATTGCTACCGGCTTTGTTCACTCCGTCGAAGGTAGCCTCTACTTGCTTTCTCAGCACAACGAAATGCACTGGGGCAACTTAGCTGAACTAAACCACGTATTTGGTGGAGAGTTCTCCAGCGAGAAACGCGAAATCAGCTTCTATTGGCAGTCTGAGGGTCAGAATCTCAGCGTTGTATTTTCTAGCGCCACTAACGTCAAACAAATGGCATATGGCCTGCATGTGTATCTCTTACTATGCCGGGCATCCACACTTCTATCGGCTGACTACGTTGTCAGCAAGCTCAAGCAAATTCATACAAAGAGCTAAGCTATGCGACGCGGAAATCTAACTCATCATTCCACCGGACCTGCGCGAAAAGCCGCGCAGTCCGGTGAATTCAAACGTTAGCCACCACAAAACAGGGATTGCCACATGGCAAAGCAACTATCACCGGCTGGTATTATGGCGCTCAAGGAAGCGCTCTGTTCTGTCTATTGGTACAAATCCGAGCTTCGAGGCTTTCTGCAACTGTGCTTATCCAACCCGGGAATACTGAACAAATTCAATTGGGAAAACTACAAGCGTCAGATTGCATCCGACATCGTCGACTACCTCGTTATCGATCCTGCTGCGCATCTGGGAGATCTAACGAAGGTCTGCTACGAACTTTGCAAACTAACTGATTTTTCGCATCTAAAGCCTCTTGATGATGGCCCGCAAAAGGTCGAAAAGGCTAGGAACGCGGTTAACCAACTAAAGCAACTCGTCGAGCCACACCAAGACGTCAAGAAAGAACAAGACGACATCAAACGTCGGCAAGAACTTGCGGCCAAAAAGCTACGAGAGAACGCAGCAGTTCGTCAAAAGTTAGAAGCAATCAAAGCTCGGTATATGGCGCTGGTAGGCTTCGACAATGCACAAAGCAGAGGTTTTGAACTGGAGCGCGTAATGTACGAACTCTTTGAGCTATTCGACCTTGATCCAAAAGCATCATTCAAGAACCTCGGCGAGCAGATCGACGGGGCATTTTCTCTTGAAGGCACTGAGTACCTGTTTGAAGCCAAGTGGCAAAAAGAGTTGGTCAATAAAGCGGACCTGGCAGTGTTCTCCGACAAAGTCAGGACAAAGCTTGAAAACACCCTAGGTATCTTTCTCTCGATCAATGGTTTTTCACAAGATGGAGTCACTGCACACCAAGCTGGCGGAGCGTCACTACTGCTTGTGGATGGGGGCGATCTAATGGCTGTCTTTGAAGAACGAATCGACTTCATAAGCCTATTACTACGGAAAAAGCGCCATGCTGCCCAAACAGGCCAAATCTATCTCAGCTACTACCAAATGGTTACCGCTGGTGGTGGCTAATCGGGTAAGGGCCGGCGTCTAACCGGCCCTCCCCACACCACCCGGCATGCGGGTCCGCACCGGGCGGTTCATCAACAGGGCGCACACGACGTTGTTAAGCGTAACCGTGAGCCTTCATCCAAAGATTCCGGATACTCACCAGACCTTGTGCTCTCAACCAATCGTTCGTCATCCCGACTTGCGTGGCCTTTGACCGAGACAAATGCCAGTAGCTCTTGCTGCTGACGCCCGTCAAGATCGCCGTCCGCCGGTCGACCCCCAGCGCCAGAAGGTGGCTGATCTTCGTGCGACACAAACGCCACTGTTTCCAGTAGCACATGCGCACACGTCGGCGTAGCCATTCATCCAGTTCGGGAATCGGTCGGTAATACTCCGAGATGCCAAAGTAGCCCATCCAGCCGCGCAGGTACTGCCCGAGTTTCTCGAACCGATGTGGCATCGAGACTCCCCAGCTTCGCCCCGTCAGTTCCCGGAGGCGGTGCTTGAAGTCGGCGAAGGCGGCATCCGACCAGCGCAGTTTGTTCTTCCTGAAGGTGAAGCCCAGAAAAACGCACTGCTCGATCTTTGCCACCTGGCTCTTCTTCTCGTTGACCGGCAGTTTGAGTTGCCGGCCGAGGTAGGCGGTGAGACTGGCCTTGACGCGCTGGCCGGCCCGTTCGCTCTTGACCAGAACCATGAGGTCGTCGGCGTACCGCGCAAAGCGGTGGCCTCGCCCTTCCAGAGTCCGATCCAGATCGTCAAGCAGGATGTTGGCCAGCAGCGGCGAGAGGGGTCCGCCTTGCGGCGTTCCCAACTCGCTGGGTTGAAGCGTGGAACCAATCATGACACCCGCCCGCAGGTAGCGGCCGATGAGGGCCAGCAACCGCTTGTCGCTCACCTTTCTGGCCACTCGGGCCATCAGGATGTCGTGATCGACGTTGTCGAAAAATTTCGCCAAGTCGAGATCAACGGCGATGCGATAGCCGGCCTTGAGGTCGGCTCTGACCTGCTTGAGTGCGCCGTGGGCGGAGCGCCGGGGCCGAAACCCGTAGCTCGATTCGGAGAATTCCGGATCGAAGATCGGTGTCATGATTTGAGCGATGGCTTGCTGGACGACCCGATCAACAACGGTCGGGATGCCCAGCGCGCGTTCGCCACCATTGGGCTTCGGGATAATCACCCGTCGCACCGCTTGTGGCTGATAGCGACCCTCGCTCAGGGTCTGGCGGATGGCCGGCCAGTGCTCACAAGCATACGCCGGGAAGTCCTCAATGCGCAGTCCGTCGATTCCCGGTGCGCCGCGATTGGATTTCACTCGACGCCACGCCTGTTTCAGGTTGGCCGGTGAGAGTACGGCTTCCATCAAGTCCTTCCCCATACAACCTTCCTTCGGGGCGTCGTGCAAGGCTGGCTGGGCAAGATCACGCCGATCCCCGGCTCCCCCGGTCGGGTTCATTGTCGGGTTCGAGTGACTCACGGCTCCTCCTTGTCTGTTCATGTTCGGCCCTTCGCGTTACCTTTCGGTGTCGCTACTATGGCCTCTGCTGACTCCTGATCAGTCACGCTGGCGATTGCTCGCCGTCGCGCTATGGCCTTCGCTTCGCTCGCTGCCTGTTCGCTCGTCTGCGGCCGGCAGCCTCCCGCAACGCCCGGATCATTCTGTTAAGCAGCGATCCCCACTGCTTTTGCGAAACGTCGGCAATCGCTTGCCGATCAGGTCTCCCCAGGTAAGAACGCGATGTTTCCGTGCACAAGCGCTGCATTTACCTTGTCCGCCGTATCCGGTGGGCTTCGTCATGGGGTGCCAACTCGCCCGCAGACCAGGCCTTCTATGCAGTTTCTGTCCGTCGCCTCGCACTTTTGCGCTCCGGCTGGCAGCCGCTCACAGCGCTCGCGTCGTTCAAGCGGGCAGGCGCGTGCGCCTGCAAACCCCGCTTTCACCCTCCAGACAAGTCCTCACGACCTTGCCCTTGCCTTCGGCTAGTGGTTATCATGGCTTCATCATGAAGTCACGTCGGTACTCCCACAGGGGACTTCCACCCCATCACATCGCGCCCATGCTGGGCGCACACCCTGCGCTCCAGGCGACCGGCCGCATAAAGCCGCGGCCGTCGCCTGAGCTTCGACGTTCGGCGTCACCATAACCGGGGCGCATACGATGATTGGATCAAGAACCCGCCATTCGCTTGCACAGTTTCTCGCACTCCATGAAACAGATTTTGTCGTGGTGCTGGTGAGCAAACATGGCATGCGTATTTCTGTTGAAAATGGAAGCGTGCTCTTTGACCTCAACAATTGCTTGCGCTCTGCAAGCGATGAGCACTTGCTGGCTCTTGTTGAGGAAATCGCCCGAACGAGTGGAGACCTTCGTTCTCGCGTGAATCCTAAGTACCGGCACGACGAGCGATTTTCCGACCTGTGCCGTTGCCTTCAACTTGATGGGTATCTTCTGGAAGCCAAGACACTCACGCAGACTGATCCATCCATTAATGACGCGCCACCGCTCGATGATGATCTTCTCAAAGAGCTAAAGACTTCTGGCCTCCCAGCCGCAGAAGAAATTGCCGGGAAGATCAATGCCTCGTCTGAGTCATTTCGGTCATCCCCGCCAAACTACAACGCCTGCCTCAATGACGTTCGGGTCGCTCTCGAAACACTGGCCCGCGCTATCGCCGCTACGCAAGTGAAGGCTGATTCTCCGCCCTACGAAAGTTCGAAATGGGGCTCGGTGCTCACGTTTCTGAAGTTGGTTGAGTTCATCACCCAGGAGGAGGAAAAGGGTCTCGCTGGTGTCTACGGTTTTGTTAGCCCTGGGTCACATCGACCAGTCGGTATCTCCGAAGAGGAGATGGCTCGCCTTGGTCGATCGCTTGCGCTTGGCATGTGCTGGTTCTTGGTCAAATGCTATCGGGCCGCATCGTGAGGCGACGCCGAACCCATCATTCCACCGGCGCTGCGCGAAAAGTCGCGCAGCGCCGGTTAGCTCTACGTGTGCGCCGGGCATGGCGCGTTACTTCAAAGGTGGAAGTCCTATGGCCAGGTCTTGCCGCACCTGCGGTGCGTCCAACCCCGCTACGCAGAGCCGAAGGCAAGGAGAAGAGCAAGGGCGTCGCTGCGAGGCGGGGTCTGAAGGAAGCCCAATCCAAAGCTGCAGGGCGATGAACGAAAGCCGGATATCAGGCGTGATGTACTCGGGATGTCAGCAACGGAAGTAAATTGATACAGCGCAACGATTGAAAGTTGATACACCGAACTGAGAAGATCGGCGATTTTTTTGGGCGCCGATGATTACGAAGGAGGTGTATGTGGAAATTGAAGTATTGAGGAAGCATGGATTCAGTCTGCGCAAGATTGCAGCCGAAGTGGGCTGCGCGGTGAATACGGTTCGCAGCCACTTGGCGCAGGGCAAACAGCCCCGCTACCAGCGTCAGAAGAAGCGGGCCACCAAACTCTCGACCCATGAAACGTACCTGTGCGAGCGACAGGCTGCAGCGCAGCCGCAGTGGATCCCGGCCACGGTTCTGTTCAGGGAGATTAGGGCCCTGGGCTACGCCGGCGGCGTCAGCCAATTGCGCGCCTTCATGCGTACGATCCGGCCGCAGGGGGCTGCTGATCCGGTGGTGCGTTTCGAAACGGCACCGGGCGAACAGTTGCAAATCGACTGGGTCGAGTTTCGTAAAGGTGCTGATCCGCTGTACGCCTTCTGCGCGACCCTTGGGTACAGCCGGGCGAGTTACGTCGAATTCGTCACCGACATGAAAGTCAGTACGCTGATCGACTGCCACCAGCATGCCTTTGAGGCGCTCGGTGGCGTGGCCCGGTGTTACGTCCGCCCCTAAACGGGATTGAAGGGCTTTGAATATCGCGCGTACTTTGAGCAGGAAGATCGAAGGATCTCCTGAGCGAAGGCGGAATGAAGAAGGACGGAGAAGGGCTGGAACACCTCTGCTATCGTGGGAAGTTATCGAGACGACCGAGATAGAAAAGAGCCCAGCCCATGCAACGAATTGTAGCCGGCATCACCACGCTTGAGCAGCACGTTGAGACGACTCAAAAGGCCGCTGAAGTGTATCGACCGAAGTCGTGCCCGCACTGCGGGCTGGGAGTGGTCCATCAGCATGGTCACTATGAGCGAAAGGCCGACCGCCGAGCCGTGCCGCCACGGCTCAACCCGATCCCCATCCTTCGCTACCGTTGTGCCGGATGCCGACGCACGTGTTCGCGCCTGCCGGAATGTATCGCACCGCGACGCTGGTATGACTGGTCGGTGCAACAGCAAGTCCTGCAGCAGCGGCTGAACGGCGCGGCAGAGCACCCCGGCGGTCCACCTGACCGGCACACGGGCGCGCGCTGGTGGAACTGGTTGCAGGAGCGGGGAAAGGACTTTGTGTTTCACCTGCGCGTGCGCTTTGCCGAACTCGGCCGGGCCGTTGACACGCACGGCTTTTGGCACCAGGTGTTCAACAGCCTGGGTCTGCCGCGGGCCATGTTCTGGCTCGATCAAGAGATGAGCGTCCCATGATTTCCTGACACCGAGCGAGTGGCGGACGGTGGGGACCCCGCCCGGGCGGGGTCCCCACACAGTTTGCTCGTGGCATTATTTCGGCCCTTTTGTTTTGATGACGACTCCCATTCACCCCGAGGAGTCGTCATGAATCGAATCAATCCGATCGCCTTGTTTCGCCTGTCCGTCCTGGGTTCGCTGACCAGCCGGGAACGGCTGGATCACGGCGAATTGCAGCAGACCATCCGCGCCCTGGCCGAGCGCGAATACACCATTCCCGGCACGCGTCGGCGCCATGTTGCCGAGAAGACGATTCAGGGCTGGTATTACACTTACCTTGCCCAGGGCATCGATGGCCTGACACCCAAGACCCGTATCGACCGCGGGCAATCGAAGCTATCGCAAGCCATTCAGACCGCGATCCTTGCCGCGAAGCGCGACAACCCGCGCCGCTCGATCCGTCAGATTCGCCAGTTGCTCGAAGCCACCGGAACGGTGGCTCGCGGCAGCCTGTCGCGCTCGACGGTCCACCGGCTGCTGCAACAGCACGGCCTGTCGCGGATCAGCGGCTCGGCCAGCCTGCCCGAGGAGAAGCGCAGCTTCGTCGCCGCTTCCGCGGGCGCCATCTGGTATGGCGATGTGATGCACGGTCCCCGCGTGCCTCACGAGGGCAAGCTCGTCAAGGGGTATCTCGTCTCGCTGTTCGACGATGCCTCACGTCTGGTGGCTCACAGCGCTTTCTGCCCCGGCGAAACGGCGCTCGACATCGAAGGGGTGCTCAAGCAGGCGCTGCTGAAGCGAGGCATCCCGATCAAGCTCGTCGTCGATAACGGCGCGGCCTACCGCGCTGAGACCCTGCAGGGGATCTGCGCCCGCCTGGGCATTCACCTGATCTATTGCCGGCCCTATGCGCCCGAGGGCAAGGGCAAGTTGGAGCGCTGGCACCGGACCTGCCGCGACCAGTTCCTGTCGGAACTCGACGAGCGCCACATCAACAGTTTCGAGGACCTCAATGCGCGTCTCTGGGCCTGGCTGGAGCGGGTCTATCACCATACGCCGCATGCCGGCCTCGACGGGATGACGCCGCTCGCGCGCTACCAGCAGGATTTGTCGAAGATTCGTTCGCTGGGAGCGCTGGCCGCGCAGCTCGATGCCTTGTTCCGGTATCGCGTCAGCCGTCGAGTCAGGAAGGATGGCACGGTGTCGTATCAGGGGGCGCGCTTCGAAGTGCCTTTCGAACTCTCCGGCAAGACGGTGTGTCTGGTCGTCGATCCGCATAGCGGGGCGGTCATCGAGGTCGAGGACGAGCACGGCAAGGGGATCGGCGCCGCGACCCCGCTCGATGCCCTGGGCAATCTCGATCGCCAACGAAATAAATCCGACCCGACAGACGCCGCTCCCGCCTCGCCGTCTGGCCCGAATCTGATCGAACTCACCTATCGTCAGTATTACGACCGCAAAGGAGACTGAAGATGTATCTGCAACACTTTGGTCTGCGCCATCCGCCTCTGGGCAAGGACGCCGCCGAGCTGTGGGATGACGGTGCGCTGGCGCAACTCGCCGAGCGCTTCCAGTGGCTTCTGCAATCGCCGGGCCTCGGCCTGCTGACCGGCGAGGCCGGCGTGGGCAAGACGGCCGCCTTGCGCCTCGTGACCGCCAAGCTCAATCCGCATCGCTACCAAGTCATCTACCATGCCGAGACCGATTTCGGACGGGCAGACCTTTACCGGTGCCTGGCCCAATCCCTCGGCCTTCAGCCGAGTTATCGTCGCGCCCAACTGTGGCGCGACATCAAGGCGCATATCCATCATCTGGCCGACGCCAAGCAACTTCTGCCGGTCTGGATCCTCGACGAGGCGCAGAATCTGCCACCCGAATTCTTCCGCGATTTCCCCGCTTTTCTCAACTTCGCCTTCGATTCGCGCGATCTCATCACTGTCTGGCTGGTCGGTCACCCGATCCTCGCCCAAACCCTCGAACGGGCGTCTTACGCCGCACTCGCCGGCCGCATCCAGGCACGCGTGCATCTGCGACCGGTGCTCGAACGCGAGCGCTTTGCGCAACTCGTCGGCCATGCCCTCAAGAGCGCCGGGTGTGCGCATACCCTGCTCACCGATTCCGGCCTGGAACTCCTGCGCCAAGCCAGCAAGGGCCTGCCGCGCCACGCCGGGCGCATCCTGCGCACCGCCATGCGTCTGGCGGTGCCGCGCGCACTCAATCATTTGCCCGACGATCTGCTGCAAGCGGCTATCGAGGAGTTGCGATGAAACGCCGCCCTCACTCCCTCTTCCCCGACGGCCTCTCCGACGAAAGTGCGGCGGCGATCAGCGAGTTCCTTCACCAACTCGCCGCTGCTTGTGAGGCCCGCTACCTCGTCCAGCTTCGCCGCCACCGCAGCCGTCAGATGAACCTCTACGATCCCGAAGCCCCTTGGAGAATACCTCCAGGCGAGCCCTTCTAGCCCTCTCGTCCCACGCTGACGCCGGAACCTCTTCTTCCGGCGTCAGCGTGGGACTTTGCCATCATCTCAACCTCGAATGGCTCGGGTTGAAGAGTTCCAGATATCGCGGGACGTAACACCCGGCGCCTGCTCTACGACAACATGAAGACCGTTGTTCTCGAACGCGACGTCGACGGCCCAGGCGAACACCGCTATCACGCGGGCTTTCTCGACTACGCCAAGCACTGTGGCTTCGTCATCAACCTGTGCCGTCCCTATCGCGCCCGGACCAAAGGCAAGGTCGAGCGCTTCAACGGCTACCTTCGCCGCTCCTTCTACGTTCCCCTGATCAGTCGGCTCAAGCAGGCCGGCCTGCCACTGGACGCCGTGACCGCCAATGCCGAGGTCAGGCGCTGGCTCAAGGAAGTGGCCAACGTGCGTATCCACGCCAGCACGCAAGTACAGCCCGCACAACGCCTGCAGGAAGAGCAGGCGCATCTGCAAGGCATTCCCCCGCCATGGCGCGGCGATATCGCCGCCGCTCGTCCCCTGGACGCCCCGCCGCCGGTCGAGGGGGCCACTGTCCGCCCGACGGTTGCCGAGAGAATCGCCTTGCCCACGCCGGAGCAGCATCCGCTCGCCGTCTACGCGCAACTGCTGACCCAACTGCAGGCCGCTGCAGAGATGCAGCCATGAACCTCCAGTACGAACGAATGCTCGCCTTGTGCGACAGTCTGAACCTGCCGTTCGTGGCGCAGAACTACGTCGGCGCCGCCCAGGAAGCCGCTGCGCAGGAAAGCGCCTACAGCGACTTTCTGGAAGCACTGCTGAAAGCGGAAGTCGCGGGACGCCAGGTGCGCAAGCAAAGCATGTTGACGCGTCTGGCGGGATTCCCGGCGATCAAGACGCTGGAGGAATTCGATTACGCCTTCGCCGCCGGCGTCAAAAGGAGCCAGATCGACGAACTGGCCGGTCTGGCCTTTGTCGAGCGCAACGAAAACGTCGTCCTGGTCGGCCCCTCCGGGGTGGGCAAGACCCATCTCGCGATCGCCCTGGGCTATCGCGCCGCGCAAGCCGGCATCAAGACCCGTTTCACGACCGCCGCCGATCTCTTGCTGACCCTCTCGGCCGCGCACGCACAGAACCAGTTGAAAGCGGTCATGCACCGGGCGATCGCCGCTTACCGTCTGCTGATCATCGACGAAATCGGCTATCTGCCGATGAGCCGCGAGCAGGCCAACCTCTTTTTCCAGGTGATTGCCGCGCGCTACGAGAAGGGCAGCCTGATCGTCACCAGCAACCTGTCGTTTGGCCAATGGGATGCCACCTTTGCGCAGGATGCCACGCTGACGGCGGCATTGCTGGATCGTTTGCTGCACCACGCACAGATCGTACCGATCGCCGGGGAAAGCTACCGGCTCAAACGTCAGCGGCAGACGGGAATGGTTCAGGCCAGGAAGGCGATCGCCGGAGGGTAGGCGCCGCCGCGGTGGTGGGGCCTCCTTCCGGTTGGGCCTACGGCCCGCCCTCCAGGAGGCCCCACCACCGCCATCAAGCAGCATTGGGGGTGTATCAGTTTTCAATCGGTGACAAAGGAAAAACTGTGTCAGTTTTCAATCGGTGTTGACACGGGACGAGCGGGCACGTGACCGCGAAGTCCTCCATCTGCGGTTGGGGTGCATTTTGTAAATCCGGCGTCTATGCAGCGAAGGTAACGAGTCTTACCCCGGGAGATCTCTCCGGTGCCTCAGAAGACCGAGGCTGGGCGTTCGGTAACTGGCGCTGAATACCGTGGAGAAGTCAGCAGAGGGCATAGCAGGGTAGGCGACGGCGAGGACTCAGAGAGCCAACCGAAGGCCCGAACGGTGTTCCGAGAGGAACTCGAAAGAGAGGAGTGATCGTTGTCCAATGAAGACTGTGACTGCATCCGACCGGATGAACATGGGCTTGGAGCGGACAGAGATGAGGCTCCGGTTGGCGGGTCGCGAACCCTGGGGCTGCTTCAGCACGAGGCCACTCGACTTGCCGACTCAATCTGCCGAACCGCCGTGTACGTGACCCGTCCGCACGGTGGTGTGGGAGGGGGGAGCCGTGAGGCTTCTCCCTATCCCGATTCGGCCCCATAGAAGAGCGCGCACCATCGCTCGTTTGACAAGCGCAATTCTTGTAGCTACAGTAATGCATGCGTATCGAATTCGATCCAGCCAAGGATGAGGCAAACCATGCGAAACACGGCGTTTCCTTGCGCATGGCGGTCGACCTCGATTGGGAAGCCGCGCTGGTGTGGGTTGATGAACGGTTTGAGTACCACGAGATGCGAATGATCGCGCTCGCGCCAAATACCGAAATCCTGTACTACGTGGCCTTTGTAGATCGTGGCAATGTGCGAAGGATCATCAGCCTTCGCCGCGCCAATCGTCGTGAGGTACACCACTATGTCGAAAGTCTCCAAACGAGCTACCGTTCGCATGCCGACCGCGGCCGAAGACAAGGCCATTACCGCGGCGGCCAAGAGCGATCCCGATGCGCAGCCGCTCACACCTGCTCAGCTTAAGGCAATGGTCCCCTTGCGGTCGTTGCGCGGGCGGCCGAAGTCCGAGAACAAGAAGCTGCTGGTATCGGTGCGCTACAGCCCCGAGGTCGTTGCCTACTTCAAGTCAACGGGCGAAGGCTGGCAATCGCGCATGGATGGTGTGCTGCGGCAGTACGTCTTGCGCCATTCCCGTAGCGCATAAGTATGTGGCCGACCCGTCGTTCCAGAGGACGCTGCGCGATAAAGCCGCACAGCGCCTCTGAACTTGGACGTTGGGCGTCATGTAGTCATGCTTGAGGTGTTGTTCGATTTTTTGGCCCGGTTCGTAGTGGAGTTCGTCTTCTATACAGTTCTCTATGGCATTGGCTGGCTCATGCTCAAAGCAATTTCGCTCGGACACTACCCCCCGCCACGAACTGAAAGGCATAGTCGGGAGCTTGTCGCTCTATTTCCAGTCGCAACCCTTTTTGTCGGGCTCACGCTCGCCTTCTCATAAACCCGGTCCGCTATGCTCGCCTTCGACCAAGGTTTCCCCTTCGCCCCTGCGCCTCGTATCGGCGGTCGCGACCGTGGGTGTCTCCTGCTGGTAACAACCGTGGCCTCACTAAATGGGCGAATGACGCCCAACACTACGCTCCGGCCGACCGGCCAAAAGCTGCGCTTTTGCCCGTCGGCTTAGCTACGCGTTAGCCATTCACATGCACCCATTGCTGTCCTTTTACATGCGAACCGCGGCAATCGCGATTGGAAGCATCGTGTTGATCGTGGGTGTCCCAATTTTTCTGTTCCTTTTTCTGGCTAAAAGCTTTGGGGAAGGAATGTGCAGCAATAGCTTTCTCTACGACGTTCCATCTCCGTCTGGAACATTGAAGGCTACAGTCTTTGAACGCAGTTGTGGAGCCACCACTGGTTTCACAACTCATGTTTCAATCCTTCAGGCTCGTGAGCAGGTTCCTGACGAAGGAGGAAATGTATTTCTCGCAGATACTGACCGCGGGCGCGCTCCATCCGGTATTGGTGGCGGTCCAGCCGTTCAGATAACGTGGCTCGCTGATCACAAGGCGAGAATAGAACACCATCCTCTAGCTCGCTTGTTCAAGACTGAGCAGTCGTATCAAGGGGTCACTGTTGAATATTCTTCTACCAACCAAATGGCCAACCTTGCGGTGCAGGGTACGCTGCGCGATAGAGCCGCGCAGCGTCCCTGACCTTGAACGTTGGGCGTCATGGTCACGCCACATGACCAAAGGAGCTATTGAGGATGTACACGGAAGACGATATTTCTTCAGCAATAGAGGCGGGAGTTCTTACCAAGGAGGCGGCGTCCGCATTTCGGGCGCACGTTGCGGGACTCAAGAGTGAAACTGCAGTTGATGAGGAGCACTTTCGACTCGTCACAGGTTTCAACGACATATTTGTAGTAATAGCGTGTTTGCTGTTGCTCACGTCCGTGGCGTGGATTGGCTCAGCGTTGGTGCCGTGGCTTGGTGCATTGGCAGTCTCTGCCACGGCATGGTTTCTCGCGGAGCTCTTTACCCGAAAACGCCGAATGGAACTTCCGGCGATTGTTCTGTTATTGGCTTTGTGGGAAGCGTTCTAACTTCTTTCGTTCTGTTATTGGGGAACAGTCCCCAGCACCTCTTTTTTGCTACCGCCATTGCTGCAGCGGCCGCGTGGTTGCATTGGTTGCGCTTTCACGTTCCAATTACTGTCGCAGCGGGAGTGGCCGCTGGTGCTCACGACAAAGGCGACAAAGAAAGGCGACAAAGGGGCCAGGGTCGATTAAAAGGAATCAGAGGAATCCGGGGACAGACCGCGGTTTTCTGGCCAAACTTCTCATTCAATTCAGACGTTGGGCCACACCACAAGCATACTGTGAGGTGATTATATGCAGAGCGTAACCAAATTGGTAGTGTCCAATCCAACAGTCATGATGGGCAAGCCGGTAATCGCAGGAACCCGCATCACCGTAGAACTTGTCTTGGACAAGCTGGCAGCTGGTGAAACTGTGGAACAGATTCTCGATGCACATCCGCGACTCACCCGCGAAGGTATTCAAGCCGCACTAGCATTCGCATCTGAAGCCCTACGCGCTGACATCGTCTATCCCATTGATGAGGCAGTCCAGTGAAGTTTGTGGCTGACGAAAACCTTGATCGTCAAGTCGTAGAACGTTTGCGTGGGGACGGCCATGTGGTCTGGTATGTCGCAGAGATGGCCCCAGGGGTCAGTGACCAAGATGTGCTCAATCTGGCCAACCATGAACAAGCGGTGCTAGTAACGGCTGACAAGGACTTTGGTGAACTGGTTTTCCGCCAGCATCTTCTCAGTCCCGGCGTCATTTTGCTTCGTTTGACTGAGTTGCTACCGACTGTCAAGGCCGAAGTACTTGCAAGGGCTATAACTGGGCACATGAAGGAGATGGCAGGCAACTTTGTGGTAGTTTCTCACCGGGCGATTCGCATACGACAATCAAGAACGTGAGATCCTTGGTTTGGCTGAAATGGCCCAACGAATAAGGATAGATCGTGCGAAGCCACGATCTGATCCGTTTGTTGGACGAGCCCGGTCCCGGCTGCTCGATCTGGGAGGCCCTAGAAAACAAATCTTTTGGAATAATCTTACGGAATATGCCAAGCAGAGATTGCGCTGGCAAAACATGCGCTTGACCTGTCATATTCACCGTTGTCGCAGACGACAGGCAATGCCTACTGGACAAGAGAAAGCCGCAATTGTCAACGTTGAAGGCAGTTGCACTTCAGGCGCTTAGGGCGCCTCATATGGAAAGTGGCGATCCCGATTGAAACTTGCTTCAGAACGTGATTCCATCTTACATCTGTTATCAGAAGTGTTGAGGAAGTATCTTGACCCGACTGCCACGGACCGCCATCCTCCGCGTAGCGGCTTCGTCCAACCAGTCATTCAACCGGACGCCGGTGAAGCGTGGTGGCTTGTCCTGCGGCGCCATCGCCGGCGCCGGTTAATTCTTCGTTGGGCGTCATGGTCACGCCACATGACCAAAGGAGCTATTGAGGATGTACACGGAAGACGATATTTCTTCAGCAATAGAGGCGGGAGTTCTTACCAAGGAGGCGGCGTCCGCATTTCGGGCGCACGTTGCGGGACTCAAGAGTGAAACTGCAGTTGATGAGGAGCACTTTCGACTCGTCACAGGTTTCAACGACATATTCGTAGTAATAGCGTGTTTGCTGTTGCTCACGTCCGTGGCGTGGATTGGCTCAGCGTTGGTGCCGTGGCTTGGTGCATTGGCAGTCTCTGCCACGGCATGGTTTCTCGCGGAGTTCTTTACCCGAAAACGCCGAATGGCACTTCCGGCGATTGTTCTGTTATTGGTCTTTGTGGGAAGCGTTCTAACTTCTTTCGTTCTGTTATTGGGGAACAGTCCCCAGCACCTCTTTTTTGCTACCGCCGTTGCTGCAGCGGCCGCGTGGTTGCATTGGTTGCGCTTTCACGTTCCAATTACTGTCGCAGCGGGAGTGGCCGCTGGCGCTAGTTGTGTTGTTGCATTACTTATTTGGGCAATACCAGAAGCCAAGAATTGGACAACCGCGATATCACTCGCGACAGGGGTAGTCGTATTCACTCTGGCCATAACATGGGACGGCACAGACACGGCACGGGAAACACGAAGGTCAGATGTGGCTTTTTGGCTTCACCTTCTCGCTGCACCGCTACTCGTGCATCCTGTATTTACTTTATTGGGCGTATTTGAAGGTCAAACAACTTACGGACAAGCAGCTGCGGTTGTCGCGCTGTACGTTGCGATAGCGCTCATTTCGCTTTGCATTGATCGTAGAGCGCTAATGGTTTCGGCGTTGATCTATGTACTGTATGCATTGAGCACTTTGCTTAAGCAGTACGGGGTCATTGGCCTCAGTTTTGCCATCACAGCTTTCGTTATTGGATCGGCGCTGCTGCTCCTGTCAGCGTATTGGCACTCAAGTCGGGTGCATCTACTTAGGCTGCTCCCACCGACAGTGCAGTCACGACTTGCCAGAACCAATGAAATCTTGTGAGAGTTACTACTCCGTCACGCCCAACCCGGCGCTGGGGCGGACCGTCCAACAGCGGCTTCGCCGGTGTCGTCCGGCCGCTGAGCTTTGGCGTTGGGCCCCACATGAGCATATTAGCACTAAGTCGCCGTCTTACCAGCACCGACTTTAACGCTCCGCATTGGGTTAATTTTCTCGCGGAACGGCACATTAACGAAACCGATACAGAGGTGTTGAGATGATCACAGAGGAAGAACGAGCGAAACGAAAGGCCGCGTATGAACTCGCGAAGGAAAACTCTAGGAAACGGGGCGTTGAACTAACGCCAGAAACTGAGAAGCTGATGGCGCAATACATCAATGGTGAGATTGGTGACGAGGCATTCTTTATTGAAATCTGGAAACTGCTGGGTGTTACCCCACTGGTACATTAGCGCTCTTGGGCATTGGCATGTTGCCCAACCCGGCCGGCCACACTGACGCTGCGTTCATAGAACAGAGGCTGGGGTCAGTTAATTGCCTAAATTTGCATTCAACCCAGGCTGGCGCGATAAAGCTGCGCCAGCCGTTTAATTCAGACGTTAGGCCGCTTGGTTGCTCAATTCGGTCATACTTTCATCCTAACTCACACAACGACGGAGAGCTCAATGCTTCAGCTCAAACCACTTGATCCGAGTACGCCAATCTTCCAGCAATTCGGCACCGATGTCTCGCCCGTAATTTTGGTCAATTTCTTCCGGGTCGCGGAAGCAGACATTCCCGCGTTACTCAAGGCTTGGGAGGCAGACGCCAATTGGATGAAGCGGCAGCCCGGCTATATCTCGACTCAATTGCATCAGGGTATCGCTGGCAGTACCGCATTCATGAACTATGCGGTATGGGAGTCAGTAGCCCACTTTCGAGAGGCGTTCAATCATCCTGAGTTCAAGGCAGCCCTTGAGCACTACCCGTCTTCAGCGGTAGCGTCGCCCCATCTATTTACGCGTCTTACGGTGCCAAATCTGTGCGTTGGCCCATAGAGCAGCGGTCTAACCGCCGGTTACAGGACGCGCGCGAGAAGCCGCGCGCGCCTGAAGCGGAACGTTGCGCTTCACAATTCACTCACCGACAATAGGAGAAATGTCATGGCTATGAATCAAAACAACCCGGTTGTGTGGTTTGAAATCTACGTTCAGGACATGGAGCGTGCCAAGAAGTTCTACGAAGCCGTACTGGCAATCAGGCTGGAGAAGATGCCTGCCCCTACTTCTGAATTTGGGGATATGGAGATGTGGGCCTTTCCTTCAGACAAGGAAACCAGCCCCACCACTTATGGCGCTTGCGGCATGTTGGTCAAAATGGCAGGCTACCCCTCTGGCGGCAGTGGCACTTTGGTCTATTTCGGTTGCAATGACTGCGCAGTTGAAGCTGCCCGCGTTATCGAAAATGGCGGCAGTATTGTCAGAGAAAAATTCTCCATAGGTGAGCACGGTTTCATCGCCCTCGCCAGTGACACCGAAGGCAATACTATTGGCTTTCACTCGATGTAATGCGTTCGATGCCCGAGGTTTTATTTAGTGCCCAAGGATGGATCGTGCGAAGCCACGATCTATCCGTTTGTTGGACAAGCCCGGGCCGCAGCGCTGGGCGCGCCCTCTGCAAATATCTTTTTTTGATTTTCCGCAAAGGGATCAATGCCGGGGTGCCGGGAGCGGGAAGTCCCGAAGTGCGGCTGCCCAGGCGGCAAAGGTTTCGCGAATGAGGCGATTCTTGCGTCCCGGGCGCGGAATTCCGAGCGTCCGAATCGCTCAGCTTGGGGAAACCGAAGGCCCAGACACGGCCGGACAGCGCTGAGGTCTCGGCTTACATGGTCAGATGGCGAGCGCAACGACGGGCGTGACGGCGATGACTCCGGACGACTTCGATCGGATCCGCGTCCTGACGATCGCCATCGCGGCGCCACAGCACGAGCAACGCATCGGTGGCCGCTCTTTGCGCGGTGGCTTGAAGCGGCTGGGATCGAACTTCAGCAAGCGGTGCAGCAAGGCGATCAGGCGCTTGCCGTTGGCGTGCAGGGGGCCGAAATTGCGCGCGCGGCGAAAGCGCTTGGGCAGCAGGTGCCGGGGAATCCGCCAGAGGAACTCAGCACCCGTGAGCGAGCGCTTTTCCGACTTGCCGGTTTCAGCGCGGCGATAGCGGAAGCTCACCCGACCATTCGCGCAGGCGAGGATGCCCTGTTCACGGATAACGCCGCGGTAGCGGTAAGGACCGCGCGCAGGCGACGCGGGTCGCCGCCACCGGTCGTCATTCCGCCATTGTCGTGTTTGCAACATCGCTGGCGAATCTGGACGGAACTGGATTTTCAATGACTTAAGCGAGCCGACCGGCCTGGCACGCCAGTTGCTGTATCCCTGGTGCCTCGAAACCCGAGAAATCACCAGGGAAGCTCGCCATGGATCTGCCTGTCATCGAACCCTCGCCGCCCGCGGCCGCCGGCTGCAGCGCCGGTAGTTGCGGCTCCACGGCCCGGCAGATGGACGCTCTGTCGGACGCCGTCCGCGCCCGGGTGCAGGATCACCCCTGCTACTCGGAAGACGCCCACCACTACTTCGCGCGCATGCACGTGGCCGTGGCACCGGCCTGCAACATCCAGTGTCACTACTGCAATCGCAAGTACGACTGTGCCAACGAGTCGCGGCCGGGCGTCGTTTCCGAGGTGCTGACGCCGGACCAGGCGGTCAGGAAGACCCTGGCGGTGGCGGCGACGATCCCGCAGATGAGCGTGCTCGGTATCGCCGGTCCCGGCGATCCGCTCGCCAATCCTGAGCGCACCTTCGAGACCTTTCGGCAGTTGGCGCTGAAGGCACCGGACATCAAGCTCTGCGTGGCGACCAACGGCCTCGTCTTGCCCGACTACGTCGAGGAACTCGCCCGCTACAACATCGACCACGTCACCATCACCATCAACTGCGTGGACCCGGCGATCGGCGCCAGGATCTATCCGTGGATATTCTGGAAGAACCGGCGCGTCTTCGGCCACGAGGCGGCGGCGATCCTCATCGCGCAGCAACAGAAGGGCCTGGAGATGCTGACCGCGCGCGGCATCCTGGTGAAGGTGAACTCGGTGCTGATTCCCGGCGTCAATGATGCCCATTTGCCGGAGGTGTCGAGGATCGTCAAGGCCAAGGGTGCCTTCCTGCACAACGTCATGCCCTTGATTGCGGAGGCCGAGCACGGCACCTTCTACGGGGTGATGGGCCAGCGCAGCCCGCAGCCGGCCGAACTCAAGGCCCTGCAGGATGCCTGTGCCGGCGACATGAACATGATGCGCCACTGTCGCCAGTGCCGCGCCGATGCGGTCGGCCTGCTCGGCGAGGATCGCGGCGCCGAGTTCACGCTCGACAAGATCGAGGCCATGGAGATCGACTACGAGGCGGCGATGGTCGTGCGTGCCGAGTTGCGCGCGCAGATCGCCGCCGAACTGGCCGAGAAGCGCGCCAGAGCACACGCGCCGGCTGCCGCGACAACACCGCAGGTGATCAGGATCCAGCCGCACGTCGCGAAGTCGGCGCCGCCGGTCGGCCGGCCGGTGCTGATGGCGGTGGCGGCGAAGAACGGCCTGGTCGCCGTGCACTTCGGGCACGCCAGGGAGTTCCTGGTATACGAAGCCTCGGCAGACGGCGCCCGCCTGGTCGGTCACCGCAAGGCGGAGTCCTATTGCGCCGGTGACGAGAGCTGTGGCGATGCCGAGGCGGTGCTGGCAGCGACGATTCGCGCTCTCGCCGACTGCGAAGTCGTCCTCTGCTCGCGCATCGGCTTTGAACCCTGGGGGCAGCTCGAGGCGGCAGGAATTCAGCCGAACGGCGAGTACGCCATGCAAGCGATCGAGGAGGCCGTCATGGCGGTGTGGAACGAGATGCTGGCCGCCGGCAAGTTGGCTGTTGGGCAGATCGCGGCAAAGCGCGCGTGAGGAGGCGAGCATGGCCCTCGAAATCATCGAAAGCTGCGTCAATTGCTGGGCTTGCGAACCGCTCTGCCCACAGCAGGCCATCCAGGCGGCGACCCCGCACTTTCTGATCGACGCCGACAAATGCACCGAATGCAGCGGCGATTTTTCCGAAGCGCAATGCGCCAGCATCTGCCCGATCGAAGGAGCGATCATCAACGAACTCGGCGAAGCACTGAACCCGCCAGGTTCGCTGACCGGCATCCCGCCGGCGCGCTGGGCGGCGGCGCAGGCCGAGATTGCGGGGCGCTGAGCATGGCCGAGATCATTTTCTACGAGAAGGCCGGCTGCGCGGGCAATGCCCGCCAGAAGGCCCTGCTGGTCGCTTCCGGGCACCAACTGGTGGTCCGCGACCTGCGCGGGCAGTTCTGGAGCAATGTGCGCCTGCTCGAGTTTCTCGCCGACTTGCCGGTCGCCGAGTGGTTCAACCCGGCGGCGCCGGCGATCAAGGCGGGGACCATCGTGCCCCAGCAACTCGATGAGCGGAGCGCACTGGCGCTGTTGCGGCATAACCCCTTGCTGATCCGGCGACCGCTGCTGCAGGTCGGCGAGGAACGGCGGGTGGGTTTCGACGTCGCGGCAATCGACGCCTGGATCGGCCTGTGCGAGCTGCCCGTCGGCGACCTCGAAGCCTGCCGGCGCGATCGCGGCGAGGTACGTACCTTCCATGTGCAGACGGCGGGTGGCGCCGCCTATCCCTGCCGCTTCGACGACCAACAGGCCGATGCGTCCCGCTGCCGACCTTGAGCGAGCAGTGCCCGTCGCTGCCGGGGTGCACTGGATCGGCGCCTTCGATCCCGACCTGCGCAGCTTCGACATCATCCTGCGCACCGCCAACGGCACCAGCTACAACGCCTATGCGGTGCGCGGCAGCGACGGTGTCGCCATCATCGACACGGTCAAGCTCAATTTCTCCGAGACCTTCTTTCGCCGTCTGGAGTCGATTGCCGACTACGACGAGATCACCACCATCGTCCTCAATCACCTCGAACCCGATCATTCCGGCGCCTTGCCGGAACTGCTGCGGCGGGCACCTGGCGCGACGCTGCTGGTCTCGCCGCAGGCCCGTCTGATGTTGAAGGGACTGCTCGATCCGGCCGAACTGGCGGGGCGCATCGCTTTCGTCGGCACCGGCGATCATGCCGATCTCGGTGATCGGCAACTCGAATTCCTCAACACACCGTATCTGCACTGGCCCGACACCCAATGCACCTGGCTGGCGGCCGAAGGCGTGCTGTTCTCGGCCGATTTCCTCGGCTGCCACTACTGCGACAGCCGCCTGTTCAACGATGCGGTCGGCGACTTCCGCTTTTCCTTCGACTACTACTACGCACACATCATGCGCCCCTTCCGCACCTACGTGCGCACGGCGCTCGACCTGATCGAACCGCTGCCGCTGCGGATCATCGCCCCCGGGCACGGCCCGATCCTGCGGCGCGATCCACGCGACTATGTTGCCCGCTATCGTGCCTTTGCCGCTCCCGCTCTGCACGGCGCCGCGACGAAGACCCTGCTGGTCTTCTACATCTCGGCCTACGGTGCCACGCGCCGGATGGCCGAAGCCGTGGCGGCCGGCGCCGAATCGGCGTCGAGCGCTGCCGGTGAGGTGCGCGTCTCGCTCTACGACCTCGAAGGCGGCGACGCACAGCCTTTCGTCGACCTGATCGAGGAAGCCGATGCCTTGCTCTTCGGCAGCCCGACGATCAACGGTGACGCGGTCAAGCCGGTATGGGATCTCCTCTCCTCGCTGACCATGGTGGACGTCAAGGGAAAATTCGCCGCCGCTTTCGGTTCCTACGGCTGGAGCGGCGAGGCGGTGCCGATGATCGAAGACCGCCTGCGCCGCCTGAAGCTGCGCGTCCCCTTGCCCGGCGTCCGGGCCCGCCTGACGCCGACCGGCGACGACTTTGCCGCCTGCCATGATCTCGGTCGCGAGGTCGCCCTGCACCTCCTCGGTCGCGCGACGCCACGCACCATCGACCTCGCCCAACTCGCCTGATTCCCCCCTTACTTACCGGAGAAACCCGCATGCCCAAGGCCAGCATCACCTTTCAGGATATCGGCGTCACCGTCACCGTGCCGGCGGGTACCCGCCTGATCGAGGTTTCGGAGAAGGTCGGCGCAGGTATCACCTACGGCTGCCGCGAAGGCGAATGCTGTACCTGCCTGACGAGGATCGTCTCTGGCCATGAACATCTGGCCGCGCCGTCGGTACTTGAGCACCAGGTACTGAAGGACAACCTCGCGCCACGCCGACACCGGCTGGCCTGCCAGGCGCAGGTGCTGGGCGGCAGCATCGTCGTCCAGCCCGCTTGAGTCTTCACCCACCCCTTCCATTTACCAGGAGCCTGCCATGCCCAACATCACCTTTTCCAGTTCAATGCACAAGGACAAGACCATCTACGCCGTCGCCGGCAGCCACACCCAGACGATCCTCAAGCTCGCCAAGGAGAACCATGTACCGATCGACTTCTCCTGTGGTGACGGCGAGTGCGGTACCTGTCTGGTCAAGGTCAGCAGCGTCGACAAGAGCAGTCACAACAAGTACGGCCACATGGGCGGTCCGCTCAACGTCCGCGAGGTCGCGGTCCTCAAGGAAATGGGCAAGATCAAGCAGGCGCAGATCGAGCAGATGTACGTCGACGATCTGCCGCCGACGGAATGGCGCCTCGCCTGCCAGTACATCGTCCGCGACGAGGACATCCTGGTCGAGTACCCGAGCCGGTGACGCGGCCGCCGGCCAGCGTTTCCAGCACCATCGCGGCGCGGGCCGAGGCCGCCTATCTCGGCCTGGCGCTCGGTGACGCGCTGGGCGCCACGGTCGAGTTCATGACCCCACGCGAGATCGTCCATCACTTCGGCGTGCATCGCGAGATCGTCGGTGGCGGCTGGCTCAAGCTGAAGTCGGGACAGGTGACCGACGACACGAGCATGTCGCTGGCCCTCGGCGAGGCGATCCTGGCCAGCGGCGGCAGGGTCGACCCGCTCGCCTGCGCCGAGGCCTTCGATGCCTGGATGCGGCGCAAGCCGGTCGATATCGGCAATACCGTCCGCCGCAACCTGCTCACCTTCCGGCGCACCGGCGTCCCCGTCGCGCCGGCCTCCGACCATGACGCCGGCAACGGTGCCGCGATGCGCGTGCTGCCGGTAGCCCTGGCCACCTTCGGTCAATCGGAAGCCGCCGTCCGCGCGGCCGGGCAGGCGCAGGCGCACGTCACCCACAACAATGTCGTTTCCGACGCGGTGTGCCAGTTCCTGACTCTGGCCGTGCAGGATCTGCTGCGTGCTTGTTCGCTCGAAGAGATGCTCGGCCACCACCTGGGGGCATTGCTGGCGGCACATCCCGAGCTGTCGTTCCGCGACCGCCCACGTCGCGAGAACCCGAGCGGCTGGGTCGTCGAGACGCTGCAGGCGGTCCTGCAGGGGCTGCTTGACAGTGACGGTTTCGAGGACTGCCTGGTCGATGTCGTCAATCGCGGTGGCGACGCCGATACCACCGGCGCCATCGCCGGCATGCTGGCCGGTGCACTGTACGGACCGCAGGCCATTCCGAAACGCTGGCTGCAGGCCCTCGACCCCGGCGTCGCCAGCCGCTGTCGTGAACAGGCGCGCGCCCTGCTGCCGCTCACCGCTTGACAGGTCGCCGGGCAACTCAGCCCGGTACGGCTTCGGCGAGCAGCGCCAGCGCCTCGGCCTCGACGATCGCGATGCCGAGGCGCTTGCAGAAACACTGCTCCTTGTCGTTCGGCCCGGTGACCAACGCCCGGCCGGGCTTTCACCACAGGTGCCTGGCTCGCTACCGGCGCAAACGCCAGCGTTGTTCCCGGGGCAGGTCCCGGCGCAAGTTCCTGGCTCCCTTCCGCCAGAAAAGCCAACGTCCTCGCCAGTGCAGGGTGGCGCGCCCAGCGCCCTGTCGACGGTCCCGACGCGCTGAGCCCGGCTGCCGCGGGTCCGGGCTTCTGGCCGGCGCCGGCAGGGGAGTTTGTCTACTGCTTCGGCACCGACGTCCAGGCGCACCAGCCACGGTGAACGGTTTCGCCGCAGCGCGTGCCGACGTCATGCACGATGGAACTTTACCTTGGCCAAGGTGGTCCTTGGCGTGCTCGGAAGAGAAATATCTGACTGTTCCAACAAGGAGAGAAGAATGCGGAAGTATCCCATCGATAGTACGGAAGCCATGGCACGGATCGTCGCCGTCGCCCTGCTCGCCGACGGCGCGCTCGACCACAGCGAAGTCGAGGCACTCGAAAAACACGAACTTCGCGACAATCTGGGCCTTCCCGCCGCGACCCTTGAGCGAGTACTGCATGAATTCTGTAATGACCTGCTGCAAACGGCGCGCGCTCCAAACATCGGGCAGATCGAGCTGGATGCCCAATTGGTCGATCACCTGCTGGATGACATTCAGTCGCATGAACTGCAAAAAAAGGCCTTGACTGCGATCGTCGACATCGTCAATGCGGACGGCAGCCTCAACGCTGGAGAGGCCATTCTGCTATCGCGGGCGATGAGCCGCTGGGGCCTTGAACTGCACCAGGTGACACGCATCGAGGTGCGCGATGCGAAGCTCTTGTCGCCGGTCGTTACAGCGCAGACTCAGGTGGCTGAAGCCTGATTGCCTGAACAGCAAATTGGACGAGATGGACGCCAGTCACAGCTTCGATCACGCGCTCCCTGGCAGGAGGCCGGAGTGCTGATCGGGATCCGCTTTCGACGCGATGGCCTGACCATCGGGCACTGCGTGGAGGTGCTCTCGGGAACACCGGCATGCGCCAGCGGTCGGCGTGGTGAGAATGTCTTTTCGTCCGGTTCGCCGAGGGGCAACAGATAGAACCATGCTCCAACCGATCACGACAATTCGGCGGGGACTGGAAATACCAGTCGCGGGCGAGCCAGCGCAGCAAATCCCTGAGGCTGTTTGCTTTCCGCCTGCAGTGGCTTTGCTTGGCGCCGATTGTCACGGCCTTCGACCTGCCCTGGCAGTTCGCGAGGGTGAGCGGGTAGAAGCCGGGCAGGTGTTGTTCTCCGACAAGGATCGCCCGGGAGTGGTGTTCACTGCTCCATGCGCGGCCACCGTAGCGGAGATCCGGCGCGGCGCACAACGGGTTTTTCAGGCCTTGGTGCTGGAGACCAATGCCAGCGCAAGCGACGGTCCAGCGTTGGGACCGGCGCGCGAGGACGCTGAACTGGCCGTGCTCGATCCGGCGGTCGTCCGCGCTCAGTTGTTGGCCTCGGGCCTATGGACCGCTCTGCGGACGCGTCCCTACAGCCTGCTGCCGGCGGCAGACGCGACGCCACGTTCCATCTTCGTGACGGCGATCGACACACACCCGCTGGCAGCCGATCCGCAATTGATTATTGCCGCGCATGCCGACGATTTCCGTCGTGGCATCGTCGCCTTGTCGCGGCTGGCACGGGTTTTCGTCGCCGTCCCGGTGACGGGCGACGCGCCTTCGCCAGCCGCCGAGGCCGCGGCCGGACTCGCCAACGTGCACTGCGCGGCCTTTGCTGGCCCACATCCGGCAGGGCTGCCTGGAACTCATATCCATTATCTCGATCCGGCAAGCGCTACGCGTACGGTCTGGCATCTGCATTATCAGAGCTGCATTGCCATTGGCCGCTTGTTCGCCAGCGGTCGTCCGTGGTGCGAACGAATCGTCTCGCTGGCCGGACCAGGAGTCGTTTCACCACGGCTGCTGCGCACCCTGCCCGGCGCCGATCTGCTGGCGCTGACGGCCGGCTCGCTCCACCCCGGCCGCCAGCGCATCGTCTCGGGTTCACTGCTCGGTGGGCGCGCGGTCAGTGCGCAGACTGCCTTCCTCGGCGGCCTGCATCTGCAGGTCAGCGTGCTGCCGGAGGGCGACGACCGCGAGTTCATGCACTACCTGCGAGCCGGGGTGAACAAGCATTCGGCACTGCGCGTCTTCGCCTCCAGCTTGTTCGGCCGTCGCCCGCTGGCGTTGACCACGAGTACCCAGGGCAGTCCACGAGCAATGGTGCCGGTCGGCAGTTACGAGGCGGTCATGCCGCTGGACATCCTGCCCACGCAACTGCTGCGCGCGCTGATCGTCGGCGATACCGAAATGGCACAGCATCTCGGCTGCATGGAACTCGACGAAGAGGACCTCGCCCTGTGCACCTACGTCTGCCCTGGCAAGTATGAATACGGCCCCATCCTGCGCGATGTTCTGACGCGTATCGCCAAGGAGGGCTGAGGGATGCGACTGCGCGATTTGCTCGACCGTATCGCACCGCATGTCGCGCCCGGCGCGCGCCACGAAAAGTGGTACGCGCTCTACGAGGCCGTCGACACCTTCTTCTACCGGCCGGCTTCGGTGACGCGCACCACGGCCCACGTGCGCGACGGCATCGACCTCAAGCGCATCATGATCATGACCTGGGCGTGCACACTGCCGGCACTCTTCTTCGGTATGTGGAACATCGGTTTCCAGGCCAACCAGACCCTGGCGGCACAGCCAGCGCTGCTATCGGCGCAAGACGGTTGGCGGCTGTCGCTGATCGGCGTGATGGCCGGCTTCGACCCGTCGTCGGCATGGGACAACCTGATCCACGGTGCGGCGTGGTTTCTCCCGATCTACGCAGTCACTTTCATTGTCGGCGGCTTCTGGGAGGTGCTCTTCGCGACCATCCGCCGGCACGAGGTCAACGAGGGCTTCTTCGTCACCTCGGTGCTCTTCGCGCTGACGCTACCGCCGTCGATTCCTCTCTGGCAGGTGGCGCTAGGCATCAGCTTTGGCGTAGTCATTGGCAAAGAGGTCTTCGGCGGTACCGGCAAGAACTTCCTCAATCCGGCGCTCACCGGCCGCGCCTTTCTTTACTTCGCCTACCCGGCACAGTCGTCCGGCGACGCGGTGTGGACGGTGATCGATGGTTACACCGGCGCCACACCATTGGCCATCGCCGCGCAGTCGGGTGTCGACGGCATCATTACCGCTGGCTACAGCTGGTCGGCGGCCTTCCTCGGGGTCATTCCCGGTTCGATCGGTGAAACCAGCACGCTGCTGATTCTCGTTGGCGGTGGCCTGCTCGTCGCCAGCGGCGTCGCCTCGTGGCGCATCGTTTTCGGCGTCTTCCTGGGCATGGTGGCGATGAGTTCGCTGCTCAACCTTATTGGCTCGTCCAACAACCCGATGTTCGCCATGCCCTGGTACTGGCATCTGGTGATTGGTGGCTTCGCTTTCGGTATGTTCTTCATGGCCACGGACCCGGTTTCCGCAGCCATGACCAACGCCGGCAAGTGGACCTTCGGTGCCCTGATCGGCGTGATGGCGGTCCTGATACGGGTTGTCAATCCCGCCTTTCCCGAGGGAATCATGCTCGCCATCCTGTTTGCCAACGTGTGTGCGCCGCTGATCGACTACGCCGTCGTGCGCGCCAACATTCGTCGCCGGGAGCAACGTGATGCCCGCCTTTAGGGAAACGCCGCTCGCCGTGCTGCGCATCGCGCTGCTGGTCAGCCTGGTCTGTTCGATGGTCGTCGCCGGGTCAGCAGTGGGCTTGAAGTCGATGCAGCTGGAAAATCGCCGCGTCGACCGCGAGCGTCACCTGCTGGCGATCGTCGGTCTGCACGATCGTGCGCTGTCGGCTACCGAGGTCGCCGAGCGCTTTCGCGAACGTATAACGCCGCACCTCGTCGATCTGGACACCGGCGCCTACGTCGCTTCCCCACCAGGCCACGACAGGTTCGACCCTCTGACCTGGGAGGGTTCCCGCGCAGCCACCGATCCAGTTCTCTCACGGGCGCTGTCGCGCAGTGAGGATATCGCCGGCATCCAGCGGCGCGAGCGCTACGCGGTGGTCTATAAGCTGATGACGGGCGAGCGCGTCGACGCGCTGATCCTGCCCGTGCGCGGCTATGGCCTGTGGTCGACCCTGTACGGCTTTCTCGCCGTCGACGCCGACCTCGATACGGTCCTCGGATTGCGCTTCTATCAGCACGCAGAAACGCCGGGCTTGGGCGGAGAAGTCGACAACCCGCGCTGGAAAGCTCTCTGGCCAGGCAAGCGCCTGTTCGATACCGACGGGCAACTGAGGCTGCGCGTCGGCAAGGCCAGTGGCGATAGCGAGGATTCGCGGTGGCGCGTCGACGCGCTGGCCGGCGCAACGCTGACCAGCAATGGCGTCAACAACATGATTCGCTTCTGGCTCGGTCCGCAGGGCTACGGGCCGTATCTGAGACGTCTGCGACAAGAGGGATTTGAATCGTGAATACCAGCACTTCGGCAAAGCCGCGCGCGCTTGCCGTACTTTTCGCCCCGGTCTTCGACAACAATCCTATCGCGTTGCAGATCCTCGGTATTTGCTCGGCGCTAGCGGTGACGGCGAACCTCAAGACGGCGCTCGTCATGTCCGTGGCGCTGACACTGGTGACCGCCTTCTCGAACCTCTTCATCTCGCTGCTACGTCACCACATCCCCGGGTCGATCCGCATGATCGTTCAGGTAGTCATCATTGCCTCGCTCGTCATTGTCGTCGATCAGGTACTGCGTGCGGTCGCCTTCGATCTGGCCAAGCAGCTGTCTGTCTTCGTCGGGCTGATCATCACCAACTGCATCGTCATGGGCCGCGCCGAAGCCTTTGCCATGCAGAACCCGCCATTGCCGTCGTTCCTGGATGGCATCGGCAACGGACTGGGTTACAGCGCGCTGCTCGTTGCCCTGGGTATTACACGCGAGCTCTTTGGCAGCGGCACGCTCATCGGCTTCCGAGTGCTGCCGACCGTCGCCGACGGCGGCTGGTATCTGCCGAACGGCCTGCTCCTGTTGCCACCCTCAGCCTTTTTCCTGATCGGGCTGTTCATCTGGGCTCTGCGCAGCTGGAAGCCAGAACAGGTCGAATCGCCAGCGTTTCGGATGGCACCGCAGGTGCGCGAGCAAGAACCATGAGCCTCCCGAACAGCCCTTCCAGGGTCTGCTGAGATGGAACATCTACTTGCGCTTTTTGTCCGCGCGGTTTTCGTTGAAAACATGGCGCTGGCCTTCTTTCTCGGCATGTGCACCTTCATAGCCATCTCGAAGAAGGTCGAGACGGCCATCGGACTCGGGATCGCCGTGATGCTCGTCCAGACGATCACTGTTCCGGTCAACAACCTGATCTATACGCACGTACTCCGCGAAGGTGCCCTGGCCTGGGCCGGCCTGCCCGAAAGCGATCTCGCCTTCCTCGGCCTGCTGACCTACATCGGCGTCATTGCCGCATTGGTACAAATCCTGGAAATGCTGCTCGACCGCTATGTGCCGGCACTCTACAACGCACTCGGCGTTTTCCTGCCGCTGATCACCGTCAATTGCGCGATCCTCGGCGGCACGCTGTTCATGGTCGAGCGTGACTACGATTTTGCCGAGAGCGCGGTCTATGGACTCGCATCGGGGTTTTCCTGGGCGCTGGCCATCGCGCTGCTCGCCGGTATTCGCGAAAAGCTCAAGTACAGCAATCCGCCTGCCGGTCTCTCGGGTCTTGGAATTACCTTCATCACCATTGGCTTGATGTCGCTGGGCTTCATGTCCTTTGCCGGCATCAAGCTCTGAGGACTGTCCTCCATGCTTGCCGAAATCATGCTGGCCATCACCGTCTTCACCGGTACCGTGCTCCTTCTGGTGGCGGTCATCCTGCTGGCACGGCAGCGACTGGTCCCCAGCGGCGACGTGCGGCTGGAAATCAATGGTCAGCGTACGTTGCTGGTCCCGGTCGGCGGCAAGCTGTTGCAGACGCTGGCCAGCCAGAATCTTTTCCTCTCGTCGGCCTGTGGTGGTGGTGGCACCTGTGCCCAGTGCAAATGCCTGATCGAGGCCGGTGGGGGCGACATGACACCGACCGAGCGCGGGCATTTCACTCGTCGGCAGGAACGCGAGGGCTGGCGTCTCTCGTGCCAGTTGCCCGTTCGCCAGGATATGAGAATCCGCGTTCCGGAGTCGGTCTTCGGTGTTCAGCGATGGGACTGTCGGGTGGTCGCCAACGACAACGTAGCCACCTTCATCAAGGAACTGACCCTGGCCATGCCCGACGGCGAGGCAGTGAGCTTTCGCGCCGGCAGCTACATGCAGCTGGAATGCCCTGCGCACGAACAACGTTACGCCGACATCGATGTCGCCCCGGAATACCGCGAGGACTGGGATCGCCTGAATCTCTGGCGCTACGTTTCTCGCGTAGGCGAATCGACGATCCGCGCCTATTCGATGGCCAGCTACCCGGATGAGAAGGGGCTCATCAAATTCAACATCCGTATCGCGACGCCACCGCCCGGCAGCGACGACATTCCGCCGGGCAAGATGTCTTCCTGGGTGTTCGGCCGCAAACCGGGCGACATGGTGACGCTCTACGGCCCCTTCGGCGAATTCCACGCCCGCGAGACCGACGCCGAGATGATCTACATCGGCGGTGGTGCCGGCATGGCGCCGTTACGGTCGCACATCTTCGACCTGTTGAAGCGCCGAGCGAGCAAGCGCCGAATCGGGTTCTGGTATGGCGCACGGTCGCTGCGCGAAGCATTCTACGTCGAGGAATTCGAGCAATTGAGCCGCGACAATAGCAATTTCACTTGGCACCTGGCGCTATCCGATCCGCTGCCGACTGACCATTGGCGGGGCCGCACTGGCTTCATCCATCAGGTGTTGCTCGACGACTACCTGAACGACCATCCTGCGCCGGAGGACTGCGAGTACTACCTTTGTGGTCCACCGATGATGAACAGTGCGGTGATAAAGATGCTGACCGATCTCGGCGTCGCACGCGAAAGCATCCTGCTCGACGATTTCGGTGGCTGAACAGCGCCACAAAGGAGCGACATGACGCTTCTGAATACCTTCTGGCCGATCATGGCCGCGACGCTGGCCGTCATTGTGCTGGCCGGACTCGGGCTGTCACTCGGTATGCTCTTCGGCCGTCCGCCACCGCGTGGAAGTTGCGGTGGTCTGGCGAGTGGCGCCTGTGCCTGTGCGACCGGTGAAAGACCTGTGCGATGTCAGCCCGCAGGCACTGAATCGGCACCATCAGCGGACGTCCGTTACCCGTCGGGAAGCACTTGACCCCGTTCTCTCACTTCTCGATGCTGAGGCGCTTGCCGAAACGCCGCTCCTTGGCGTTCGACTTGACGTAGTCGCAGGAACTCCGCGCAGGGTTCGAGCCCGCACGCGGCGCCGAGGGAAGGCTACTTCGCTGGCGCCACCGCGCCCCAGGCGGCTGCTGTGGGCTGCGCATCGGGAGCTTGCAGCGGCAGCTCGAGTGCGAAGGTGCTTCCCTTGCCGGGAACGCTCTGCGCCTCGATGCGCCCGCCAAGCACCCGGGTGACGATGCTGTAGACGATGTGCAGACCGAGGCCGCTGCCGCCCTGGCCCAGGCGGGTCGTGTAGAACGGATCGAAGATGCGTGGCAGGAGCTCGGCCGGGATCCCGCAGCCGTTGTCGCGGAAACTCAGGGTAAGGCGCCCGTTTCCTGGCTCGCTCACCACGATCTCGAGCACGCCGGCTTCGGCATGTTCGAAGCCATGCACGAGTGCATTGTTCGCCAGGTTGGTGATGACCTGGCCCAAGGGGCCGGGGAAGCTGTCCATGGCGATACCCGCCGGAATATTGAGCCGGATGCGATGCGGAGTCTTCTTGTACAGCGGCTGCAGCGTAGCCACGATTTCGTCGACCGTCGCCGCCAGGTCGAACTGCCGGCGGTGTGCACTGGTCTGGTCGACGGCGACCTGCTTGAAGTGGGTGAGCAGGTCGTTCGCCTGCAGCAGGCTGCGCGCCAGTAGCTGGGTGGCCTGCGTCGTCACGGCAACGTAGTCCCTCAGCGCCGCGCGCGACAGGCTTTTCCCCTCCGCCAGCGCCGAGAATTCGCGCGTTTTGTCGGTCAGTGTGGTAGCCACCATCAGGCTGTTGCCGAGCGGCGTGCCCAGCTCGTGCGCCACGCCGGCCACCAAAGAACCCAACGAGGCGAGCTTCTCGCTGCGGATCAGTTCTTCCTGGGCGCGACGCAAGGTTTGCAGGGTCTCCCGCAACTGCACGTTGGAGGCGGCGAGTTCCTCGGTACGAAGCCTGACGCGCTCGTCGAGTTCCTCGTTCGCCTGTCGAAGCGCCTCTTCGGCAAGCTTGCGGACGGTGAAATCGAGGGTCGCCCCGACCGTGCGCAACGGTCGACGCGATTCGCCCTCGCCATCGAAAGTCGTTTGCCCCATCGCGAACACCCAGCGGACGACCCCGGCGCGGGGCGCGATGCGATATTCCGTCTCGTACTGTCCATCACCGCTCGGGTCATGCGTGCGGTGGATCGCGGCCAGGACCTGCGCGCGGTCGTCCGGATGGATGATCTCGATGAACGCATCGACGGTCTTCGGCTCATCGGCACCCCAGCCGAACATTTCGCGCAGCTCCGGCGACCAGTAGGTCGTGTCCGCGCGGTGATCGCGATCGAAGATGCCAATTCCGGAAACACGGATCGCCTGGCGCAGCCGTTCCTCGCTCTGGCGCACCGCTTCTTCCGCGCGCCGGCGCTCGGAAACGTCGCGCACGAAAGCGAAGCCGTAGACGCGCCCGGCGAAGGTGATCGACCTTGCCGATACGTCGACCGGAAAAGTGCTGCCGTCCTTGCGCCGGTGATGCGTTTCACTGTGCAGCGCCCCGGTTGATGGCGTCCCGGTGATTTGGGCTCCGGCTGCCGACTCCTGCCAGTTCGCTTCGGTGACCTCCGGCGCGACGTCCCACAGGTGCAGCCGCAACAGCTCTTCGCGAGTGTAGCCGAGCGAGCGGCACGCCTGTTCGTTGGCATGGACGAAGCCGCCGTCCCGGTCCATCCAGAAGATCGCGTCCGACGCGTGTTCCACCGAGAGCATCGTCAGCTCCAGCATCTCCTCCGACTGCTTGCGGGCGGTGATGTCGGCGTGCGTACCCAGCAGCCTCTGCGGCCGCCCCTGCTCGTCGCGGGCCACCACCTTGCCGACCGACTGGATCCAAACCCATTCGCCCGACTTGTTCTGCAGCCTGTATTCCAGCCGGTACTCGGTACGCGTGCCGTCGACGCACTCGCGCAAGGTCTGCCCGGCGTGCTCCCGGTCGTCTGGGTGCACGTGCTCGAGCCAGGTCACCGCGGTGAGCTTGAGCTCGTCGGGGGTGTAGCCCAGCATGCCGGCATACTCGGCGCTGACCACGGCCTCGCCGGTGCCGAGATCCACGTCGTAGAAGCCGAGGTTCCCCGCAACCAGGGCGAGGCGCAGCCGCTCCTCGTTGCTCCGCAGGGACGTTTCGGCGTCCCGGCGCTTGCGGTTCTCGCGCACGGCCTCGGTGAGACTCGCGCAGTTGTTCAGGAAGGGTTCGAGCAGCGCAACGATGTCCTCGCCGTAGCCGCCCTTGCGATTGGCGACGCCGACCATTCCGACCAGATCGTCGCCGCGAAAGAAGGGCAGTCCCATGAACGCGTTCAGCGGAGGATGCCCCGGCGGAACGCCGTGTCCACGCGAATCCCTGGACGGATCGTTGGCAATCACCGGCTGTGCCGTGGTCATCACGGCGCCGAAGAGGGTGGTCAGGTTGCGGAACTCCATCCCCTGCGGCGCGTGAGCCGCAAAGAACGCTCGTGTTTCATCGTTCCAGGCGATGTTGGTGATTGCCTGCGTACGCAGGTAGGGCATGCCGTCCTGGTCGCGGAGCACTTCGCCAATGAAGCCGTATTCGCTGTCGGTCATTTCCAGCAGCGCGGTCAGCATGTGCTCGAAGACGTCGTGGGTATCTGCACCGGCGATGTACAGGGCCTGCGTGCGGCTGATCGCGTTGAGCAGTGCGTTGGAGCCGCGCAACGACATTTCGGCGCGCTTGCGAAGCCGGATGTTGTTGACCAGCACGAGCACGGCGAGGCTCAGGGTGAGCACCACGGCCACCGTCGCCCAGACGGTGCTTCGATGCTGGTCGTAGAGCGTGGGTGGCTTGCCGACCACGAGGCTTCCTGCGGGAAGATCAGACTCGTTGATGCCGTGGCGCTGCATTCGGCCGTAGTTGTAGATATGGGTGACCGGCGCCTCCTGAACCGGAATGCGCCGTGCGTCCTCGCCGTTGAGGATGCGCACTGCCATCTGCGCGGCGGACCGACCGACCTCGGTGCCATCCTCGACCTTGCCGCCGAGGGTCAGGCCGCTCTGGACGCGATGGCTCGTGATGTCGAACAGCGGTGCCGGCGATGCGGCGCCGACCCGCTCGATGACTTCCGCCGGGCTGTACCACTTGCCCGCGGCGTCATGAGCCGAGGCCAGCACGAAGACGATGTCTTCCGGCGACAGTGCGGCGGCGCTGGCGATGATCTCTTCGAGTTTGAGGTCGTGGTTGATCCGGACCGGAATGTTCGTCTTCAGGGTGCTGAGGGCGTCACGGGCATGGTCGAAACCCGAGCCGGAATCGGCACGGTTTGCATACACCATCACTTGAGCGGCCCTGGGGCGCAAGCGCTGCGCTGCCTGCACGGTCGAGGGAATGTCGACCCGCTCCATCACGCCGGTGATCGGGATCCCGGGAGCGATCGTGTTCGCGTCGAAGGCGGCTGCGTCGCTGAAGACGACCGGCGTGCCGGCGAACAGCGATGCGTGATGGCTGACGGCAAAGGACAGGGCCGCGTCGTCCGTGGTGATCACCAGGTCAAAACGCTGTGACCGGTAGCGGCGCCCGAGGTAGTCGGCGAAGCCACGGTCGTCGTAGGGCGCGGGCAGTCGCAGGACGTCCAGGTGCTCCAGGAAGATCTCGGGATGCAGGCGACTCTCCTTGAGCACCGCCGTGATTCCATCGACCTGGGCGTTGGTCCACGCGAACCCCCAGTGGTAGGAACTCAGCACCAGAACGGCCTTGCCATCGGAGGCCGCACTGGCGTCGTCGGTCCCGGCCATGAAAGTCGCCAGAAGTGCCGCCAGGCCGAGGAGGCGGATGCGATTCAGCGCGCGGCTACCGGTCTCCCGTAACCGGGCGAGCCGTCGTGCGGCGCTCGGGCCGCTTCCCGCGGCGGCGTCCCCGTCAGATGTCGTGTATTCGATGGCCTTCTTCATGACGCCCAACGCGCCTCCAGTCGTCCCGCGCGATGCTTCGCCGACACGGCCTACGACCGCAATACGGCAGATCCGGGTTCATGCACCGGTCGCCGGAACTTTCCGAAAGCGCGGCCGGCCGGTGCCATTTTGTCGACTCCCGCCGCGTTGACGTCGTCAGTGCGCCGGTCGAGGGGAAAGCAACTCGGTGAGGGTGTCGATCAGCAACGACCGCAGCACGCCGGACTTCGTCAGATAGCCATCGACTTCGGGGATGTTGCGCACCGCCTGTTCGCTGAAGAGCCCCGGATGGCCGGTGCGGATGACGATCTTTACCTGCTGCAGCCCGAGTTCGTGCCGGATCGCGCGCGCCAGCACCAAGCCCGCATCGGCCGTTTCCATCACGACATCGAGCAGGATCAGGTCGATATCCGGGCATGCCGCGAGCACCTCGCGTGCCTGGCGTGCCGAGTAGGCGTGGATCAGTGCGAGAGGACGCCCGTGGATGCGCTCGCCTCCGAGTGCGAGCAAGGTTACCTCGTGAACGCTGGGGTCGTCGTCGACGATGAGGATGAACCAGCGCTCGGCGGTGAGTTCCGGGGATTGTTTCTCCTCCTCGGATTCATCGGCGAACTCGATCTCGTCGCTTTGGCCGGAGAGGAGGGATTTCGATACCCCATCGGCAGCGCGCCGTTCGGCCCGCGCGCGCGGTGTCAGCGCATGGGGAAGGGAGGCGTAATGGACGTGCTTCATGGAGGTTCTTCCTTGGGGCTCGGCGGCGCCCTTTGACCATGCAGATAATAGTACCAACATCGGCACCTGGGCAATGACCGTGGCGTCGACGGGTTGTCGCGTACCGGCGAATCGCCGGGGAATGCCCGATTGGCGGAGAGCACGTCGCAGGCTGCTGCCGGTTCCGCGGGTGATCCGCGCGCGAACCGGCGAGTGCGCGCGCCTGGGCCTGGGCGATGGGCGCAGTGGCGACGAAGGGTAGAAGTCGAGCCTTTTCCCGACACTTGCGACTCTGGCGGGCTCCGACAGGACTTTCCCATGCGGCAACAACTCCCCGACTTCCCCGGCATCTCCGGCCCCGTCGTCATCATCGTCATGGACGGCTACGACCTGCCGAAGCCCGACCGCGGCAGCGCGATCGATATCACGCGCGCCTTCGAGGAGGCCGCTTTCGACAGGTTCGACCGCGTCCGTGCACCGAAGGCTAGCCTTCTCCTGATGCGCCCTGAGCTTGGTCTCCGGCGCCAGCTCGGGCAACTGGTCGATGTCGTCAATCGCGGTGGCGACGCCGATACCACCGGCGCCATCGCCAACATGCTCGCCGGTGCGCTGTACGGACCGCAGGCCATTCCGAAACGCTGGCTGAAGGCCCTCGACCCCGGCGTCGCCAGCTGCTGTGGTCCGCAGGCGCGCGCCCTGCTGCCGCTCACCGCTTGACAGGGCGCTTGCCGGATCGGCGGGCAACTCAGCCCGGTACGGCTTCGGCCAGCAGCGCCAGCACCTCGGCCTCGACGATCTCGATGCCGAGGCGCTTGCAGAAACGCCGCTCCTTGTCGTTCGGCTCGGCGATCAACGCCCAGCCGGCCGGTTCGAGCGCGGCATCATGGATCAGGTCGGCGAGGACCATGCGCTCGGTATCGCGATTCAGGCGCATGCCAAGCAGGAGATAGCGCTTGCCGCGGCGACGCGCCTTGACGAATGACGGCACGGCGAAGCCACCCATCAACTCGGTGATGAAATCGACATAGTCGGCGTCCGAGGCGATGTAGCTCGGCTCCGGCAGCGGCGCACCCATCGGCTTGAAGAGCACCGGCAGGGCCGTGTCGGCCTCCGCTGGCGCAATTGCGCGGTAGCTGCTGCCGTCCGAGACGTACAGCTTGAAGCGATAGTCGGTGCCGCCGAGGCGTGCGCAGCCGAGGACCAGCAGGTGTGGCGTCCCGGCATAGGAGTCGAGCAACTGCGTATCGCGGTTGATGTCGATCACGTAGGGCGGCCGGAGCATCGCCAGCCACGCGTGCACCGCCGCACGCGTCCAGCGCGTCGCCCCGTAAGTGCTGTCGAGGAAGCGCGTTACGGCACTCCTGCCGCGCTTGAGTTCGACGTTCATCGCCGCCCGAGGAAACTCGTACATCAGCTTCGGCGCCATCGGCTGCCCGCCGTTCATCGCCAGGATCAGTTGCTCGCTGGTCGCGGGAATCGCCCGACCGTCGGACAGCGAGGTCACATCGGCCAGCACGCCTGGCCCGAGGTAGGGAACGATGCTGCCGTCGGCGAGGCCGGACTGCCAGTCATCAAGAAGGTCGGTGGGGGGGATTGTCGGCATTGTGCGTACTCCGCGTGGGTGGACCCTGTCCACGCAAGAAGCGCGCCGGCCTCGCCAGCCAGTCGCCAAGGCCTGGCCGGCTCCCTGCGGCAATCGGGATGTCAGTTTCGCGACAAGGTCATCGTCAGTTCTGATCCGCGCCATTGCTGAGGGCGCCGACTGACCAGCCTACCGCAAGTGCGTGCCCCGGCAGGCTCGCCGGCATCGACCCGCTCGGCGGAATGGCATGAGCATTTCGGTCGGCGACGTTCCACTGATGGCCGGTGTTCCGACTCTTCCGGCAAGCGGTGCGGGTCGTGGCCGCGCACGATCCCGTCCGCTTCGTTGCGCTCCTGTGGCGTAGTAGTGGACAGGCCTTTGCCGTTGACCTACAGCAAAGCAAAGACATCGAGCTCATCGAGGCGGCTCGGTAGCCACCCAGAGGTAGCGACGCCGGGACAGAATGTCGGGAACCCAAATTGGACTCACCTCCAAGAGCTCGGCCACGTCTTTCCTCTTGCCTCCAAGGAGGCTGCGCGACAATGCTTGCTTCCTTTTGCATCTTCTCGCTTGGTCGCGGGAAAAAGGAAGAACCTGACCCCGTTTTCCGTTTTCGTGTCGCTGAGCCGCCCAGTTCGGCGCCTGCAAGCCGCCATGCCCGGCGCGCAGGTTTGAGTTCAGCGGTACCCGTAAGGCATCTGCTGGAACGGAGGGTCACCCCGCACGCGCTGACCAAGGGACGCCCGTGAATTGACGTGGGGCCAGAAGGGCACCACAATGGTTGCACTTCGGTTGGAGATGAGCATGCCCACGACCCTGACGTTGAAGAACATTCCGGACGTTGTGTACGACCGACTGAAGCTCTCGGCCGAAACACACCGGCGCAGCATGAACAGTGAAGCGATTGTCTGTCTGGAGGCGGTGCTGCTGCCGAGCAAGCTTACGCCAACAGAGCGTTTGGCTCGCGCGCGCGAGTTGCGTGCAGCCCTGCCCCAGGCCAAGTTTCGCGCCCACGACATTGATGCCATGAAGCGCGAAGGCCGCTCATGATCGTGGTGGACACCAATGTGCTCGCCTACCTCTACTTGCCAGGCGCCCACACGGCCGCAGCTGAGGCGTTGTTCGAGAAGGATCCCGAGTGGGCTGCGCCCGTTCTCTGGCGGAGTGAATTCCGGAACATTTTGGCGGGCTACATGAGGCGGAAGACGCTTACCTTCGACCAGGCCTGGGAGCTCCAGAGCGAGGCCGAAAGCCTGTTGCTTGGCAGTGAGTTCGATGTGGACTCACAAGCGGTACTTGAACTGGTACGCGACAGCAATTGCTCGGCCTACGACTGCGAGTTCGTCGCGCTCGCGATGAAGCTCAACACGAGGTTCGTGACGATGGACAAGAAACTGCTCCAGGCCTTCCCGGAGTGCGCACTGCAGTTGGCTGCGGGTTAGCCTTTGAGGTAACCGATCGCCGGAGCGCGAAGCGCGCAGGGAACCTGCAAGTGCAGCTTGCAGGCGGTTCGCTTGACCGATAGGCGTCATCGCGGCTTCATGGGAACGCCCAGCCGCCTCGTAGCGACTCGACGGCCAAGATGGCGAAGCGCGCTGTTGCGCGCAACAAGATTGAGTCGCATATCGTCCCGGTTGAGGAGGCCTGGGACTGCTGCCTGTCGCCAAGAGGGTTAGGTCTTTCCTTTCACCTCCAGTCAGGCCGCGCGGGAACGAGGAAAACGGAAAGACCTGAACCCGTTTCTTTTTCTTCGCTTCTTCGCGTTTGTCTTACGTACTCGTTAGAACTCGTCCTCATGAACGAAGCAGTAAGAAGAGCGGAGAACTTAGCGCTATAAAGCCGACAACGTTCAGAACCACGCTCCCCCAGAAGGCAGAACGAAACGACGCTTTGTTCGACTTATGGCGCAAGACCTGCTGCGCAATGATGGCCCCAGGCCAACCACAGGCAAAGCCAAGAAGAATCAACGTCTTTTCCGGCACTCGCCGGCGACCAGCTATTGCTGCCGATTTGTCAATTGCATACGTGATGAAGCATACGACACTGGCAGCGAAGTACAAACCCACTACCCAATTTGGGACACGCCATAGTATGGCGACAACAAGGAAAACAAGAAGAAAAGCAGCAATGGCGAAATAACTTGCGGTTCCCCATTGAGCAGGCGAGTCATTACGCTTGCGAGAGGTAGAGCGAGCTACTTGGACGGGTTGCACGCGTTTGGCTCGCTTTTTCCCTTCTGCGTTCATCTCGATTTCGAACGTCAGGCGCTGGCCAATCTGAGGCCGACCCAAACGGGTCTCAAAAGCCTTGATGTGCACGAAAATCTCCTGCCCGCCAAGTGATGGTTCGATAAAACCAAAACCTCGGTCGTCGTTCCATGATTTGAGAGTTCCGTCGATTCGCATAATTATTGTGTAGGTTCTAATCGTCCCAATTGGCAAGCTGCTAACAGATGGCCAGCTCTGCGCTCCTGCGGACCGTGGTTTCATCAACGGGCAGCACATCAGTGAGCTTCATCACAGTATCCGCAAAGGCATAAGCCTTCGTCCGATCAAACCTGAGCTTCCGCAGGCAGACATTGATGGCCTAATTGATGACCTGCGCACTGACCACCGGACACGCCGCCAGGATGCCGCGCGCGATCTCCGCCTTGCGGCTGTTCTTCCCAATAACACACAGGACGACGTTCGTATCAGCGAAGCACTTCGCGGTCATAGCACTGATCACGGTTGAACTTGCCATCAAACACCGCGCCGAACTGGTCGAATTCGCTCCTGTCCGCAGTTGCCGCCACTGCCTGCGCGCGCCTGGCCTTGAGGTAGCCGACAAAATCCAGCACTTCGCGCGCGTCCGTCTCAGGCCGCGTCTGCACTTCCTCGACAATTTTTTCCATTTTGTTCATGGTTTGCCACTCCAGACAATTGGCCGAAGTCCAATCGACAGCCCGACGGACTTTCGGTCAAGGAGTCCCCTTCGACGACAATCTTGCCGCCAACGACGGTACCCCGTCGTGAGTTGCTTGAGGAAGATAGTACAGCACGGCTGCTGCGATGGCAGCCCTTTGCGGCCTCCGCACATGGCGTTCGCTCAAAGCCGGTCGTCGGTACGTACAGCCTGAACTGACAGCAAGCGGCTCCGCTAGAAGCGCGCCAGCCGCACCCGATACAGGCCGCCGATCACCACATACTCGTCCTCACCACGCAGCATGCCCGGCAGCAAGCGGCTGAAGAAAGCCAGTTTCGGCAGCGGCACATCGACGGCCAGCAGATCGTCACCGAATTCTCCGGCGCGCTCGCGCGAGCGGGAGAAGGAATTGATGTTGTTGAGCAGCAGCACCTTCTCCCCCTGCCTGTTGTCCTGCACGGTTTCGTGCTCGGCGAGACGATTCACACCCCGATACAGACGCAGATGCGTGCGTTGCGGAAACTGCCGGGCCAGTTCGTACTGGGTGTAGGCGTAGAGCAGGTCGAGTTGGGACTCCAGGGCATTGGTGCCGCGCAGGCCTTGCGCGCGGATTTCCACATAGCGCTGCCAGGCGGCGCTGCCGGGTTCGCGCAGCGGTTCCCCATGGTGGCGCGGACTGAGCCCGAAGCGCGACTCGACCCAGCCCTTCAACACCGCAGCCTCCCGGCTCTCGCTGTCGAACGCCCAGCCGCGCACCACGCGCAGGTAACTGGCCTTGGCGCGCGCGCCGGACTGGCCCGTGACGAGGCCGGCATCCTCGGGTTGCCGCAGGCGAAAGTGGTTCTCCATGTAACCCGCAAAACGCTCGGCGCGCTCGCCGGCACCGGGAATGTCGTCCAGCAGGGCCCACAAGGGTTTGTGCAGATCGGCCACGCCGTCGATCTGCAAGGGCGTCGGGTGCCGTTGATAGGTCAGGCCACCGAGGATGTCGGCCGGCAGGTTGCAGCGGTTGATCGGCAAGCGGGCCAGACGCGGCAGCGTCGAAAAGATCTCGCCCTCCTTGTCGGGAGCGCGACAAACGCTCGCCGGAATGTCGGACATCGGCGTTTCTTCGGCCTTCGCCGGAATCGGTGAAAGGCTTGCCACGTCAGGGTTTCAGCGGCTTCGCCGGGAACTGGCACGCTCTGTGCACAAGCCCTGTCAGGAGCGCGGGATTCTTCCTTGCTTCAGATGATTTCAACGCAGGACTTCAACCAGGAGATTGCATCATGGCAAAACTTCGTCAGGCCGCCATCTACGGCAAGGGCGGTATCGGCAAGTCTACCACCACCCAGAACCTCGTCGCCGCTTTGGCGGAAATCGGCAAGAAGGTGATGATCGTCGGCTGCGACCCGAAAGCCGATTCGACGCGACTGATCCTGCACAGCAAGGCGCAGAACTCGGTGATGGGTCTCGCCGCCGAAGCCGGTTCGGTCGAGGACCTCGAACTCGAGGATGTGATGTCGGTCGGTTACGGTGGCATCAAGTGCGTCGAGTCGGGTGGCCCGGAGCCCGGTGTCGGCTGTGCCGGTCGCGGCGTCATTACCGCCATCAACTTCCTCGAAGAAGAGGGCGCCTATGACGAGGACCTCGAGTTCGTTTTCTATGACGTACTCGGCGACGTCGTCTGCGGTGGCTTCGCGATGCCGATCCGCGAGAACAAGGCGCAGGAAATCTACATCGTCTGCTCGGGCGAGATGATGGCCATGTACGCCGCCAACAATATCGCCAAGGGCATCGTGAAATACGCCAACTCCGGCGGTGTGCGCCTCGCCGGGCTGATCTGCAACAGCCGCAACACCGACCGCGAGGACGAGCTGATCATGGCGCTGGCGGCCAAGCTGGGCACCCAGATGATCCATTTCATCCCGCGTCACAACATCGTCCAGCACGCCGAGATCCGCCGCATGACGGTGATCGAGTACGACCCGACGGCGGCGCAGGCCGACGAGTACCGCACCCTGGCGAAGAAGATCGTCGACAACAAGAACTTCGTGATCCCGACGCCGGTGACCATGGACGAACTCGAGGAGCTGTTGATGGAGTTCGGCATCCTGGAAGCCGACGACGAGTCGATCATCGGCAAGACCGCCGCCCAACTCGCGGCCGAAACCGCCGAAGCGCTCGCTGCTGCCTGAGGCGCCTCGACTGCGCCATACCGTCTCAACCCGCGGCTGCCGCGCACACATGAGTGCCGGCATCCAAGAAGGAGAAGCAGGATGTCTGAATTGACACGTGAAGAAACCGAGGCCCTGATTCAGGAAGTGCTCGAGGTGTATCCCGAGAAGGCCCGGAAGGACCGCGCCAAGCACTTGGCGGCCAACGACCAGTCGGTCGAACAATCGAAGAAGTGCATCACTTCCAACCGCAAGTCCCTGCCCGGCGTGATGACCGTCCGCGGCTGTGCCTACGCCGGTTCCAAGGGGGTGGTGTGGGGTCCGATCAAGGACATGATCCACGTCTCGCACGGCCCGATCGGCTGCGGCCAGTACTCGCGCGCCGGTCGCCGCAACTATTACGTCGGCACCACCGGCGTGGACACCTTCGGGACCATGAACTTCACCTCCGACTTCCAGGAGAAGGACATCGTCTTCGGCGGCGACAAGAAGCTGGCCAAGCTGATCGCCGAGATCGAGATGCTGTTTCCGCTGCACAAGGGGATTTCCGTGCAGTCGGAGTGCCCGATCGGGCTGATCGGCGACGACATCGAGGCGGTTGCCAAGAAGGGCGCCAAGGAGATGGACAAGCCGATCGTGCCGGTGCGCTGCGAAGGCTTCCGGGGCGTTTCGCAGTCGCTCGGGCATCACATCGCCAACGATTCGATCCGCGACTGGGTCCTCGACAAGCGCGACGGTCAGGCCTTCGAAGCCACGCCCTACGACGTTTCGATCATCGGTGACTACAACATCGGCGGCGATGCCTGGGCATCGCGCATCCTGCTCGAGGAGATGGGCCTGCGGGTGGTCTCGCAGTGGTCCGGTGACGGCACCCTGGCGGAGATCGAAAAGACGCCGAAGGTCAAGCTCAACCTCCTGCACTGCTACCGCTCGATGAACTACATCAGCCGCCACATGGAGGAGAAGTACGGCATTCCCTGGCTGGAATACAACTTCTTCGGCCCGACCAAGATTGCCGAGTCGTTGCGCGCGATTGCCGCGCAGTTCGACGACCACATCAAGGAAGGCGCCGAGCGCGTGATCGCCAAGTACCAGCCGATGATGGAAGCGGTGATCGCCAAGTACAAGCCGCGCCTGCAGGGCAAGACGGTGATGCTCTACGTCGGCGGCCTGCGCCCGCGGCACGTCATCGGCGCCTACGAGGATCTCGGCATGCAGGTGATCGGCACCGGCTACGAGTTCGCGCACAACGACGACTACGACCGCACGATCAAGGAAATGGGCAACGCCACGCTGCTCTACGACGACGCGACCGGCTTCGAACTGGAGGAGTTCATCAAGCGGATGAAGCCCGATCTGGTCGGTTCCGGTATCAAGGAAAAGTACGTCTTCCAGAAGATGGGCATCCCGCTGCGCCAGATGCACTCCTGGGACTACTCCGGTCCGTATCACGGTTACGACGGCTTTGCCATCTTCGCCCGCGACATGGACATGGCGATTTCCAACCCCTGCTGGAGCAAGCAGACGCCGCCGTGGAAAAAGCAGCCGGAAGCTCTCGAGCCGACCGAAGAAGGCGATCTGAAGAAGGTCGCCTGAGAGAAATTTACCTCAACTTGTGTCCGCGTCCACAAATGGGTGGCGCGGGCAAAGGAGATGAAGATGCAAGCTGTAGATGATATCAAGCCCTGCTTTCCGCTTTTCGGCGACGACGACTACCAGGCGTCGCTGAAGAACAAACAGGAACTGTTCGAAGAGCGCCATTCGCCGGAGAAGGTGCAGGAGGTTTTCCTCTGGACGACAACCCAGGAATATCAGGATCTCAACTTCAAGCGCGAGGCGCTGACCGTCGATCCCGCCAAGGCCTGCCAGCCGCTTGGTGCCGTGCTGTGTGCGCTAGGCTTCGAGAAGACGCTGCCCTACGTGCATGGCTCGCAAGGCTGCGTCTCGTATTTCCGCACCTATTTCAATCGCCACTTCAAGGAGCCGATCTGCTGCGTCTCGGATTCGATGACCGAGGACGCCGCGGTATTCGGCGGCCAGAAGAACATGTTCGACGGCCTCGAGAATGCGCGCGCGATCTACAAGCCGGAAATGATCGCGGTATCGACGACCTGCATGGCCGAGGTGATCGGCGACGACCTGAATGCCTTCATCAACAACGCCAAGAAGGAAGGGCACGTGCCGGACGAGTTCCCGGTGCCCTTTGCGCACACGCCGTCCTTCGTCGGTTCGCACGTCACCGGCTGGGACAACATGTTCGAGGGCATCATGCGCTCGTTCACGCTGAACCACATGGCCGACAAGGCGCCAGGCAAGAACGGCAAGCTCAACTTCGTTCCCGGCTTCGAGACCTACCTGGGCAATTTCCGCGTCATCAAGCGGATGATGGCGGAAATGGGCGTCGACGCCACGCTGCTCTCGGACCCGACCGAGGTGCTCGACACGCCCGCCGACGGCGAGTTCAGGATGTACGCTGGTGGTACGACGCAGGCGGAAATCAAGGATGCGCCGAACGCGATCAGCACCCTGCTGCTGCAGCCCTACCAGCTCGACAAGACGAAGAAGCTGCTCGAGAACACGTGGAACCATGAGGTGCCCAAGCTCAACATCCCGATGGGCGTCGACTGGACGGACGAGTTGCTCATGAAGGTCTCGGAACTGACCGGCAAACCGATTCCGGAATCCCTGGCCAGGGAGCGCGGTCGCCTGGTCGACATGATGTCCGATTCGCACGCCTGGCTGCACGGCAAGAAATTTGCCCTCTACGGCGATCCCGACTTTGTCATGGGAATGGTCAAGATCCTCTTCGAGTGCGGCGCCGAGCCGACACACGTGCTCAGTCACAACGGCAGCAAGCGCTGGCTGAAGGCGATGGAAAAGATGATCGCCGAAAGCCCCTTTGGCAGCAACGCCAAAGCGTACACCGGCCTCGACCTGTGGCACCTGCGATCCTTGTGCTTCACCGACAAGCCGGACTTCCTGATCGGCAACAGCTACGGCAAGTTCATCCAGCGCGACACCCTGCACAAGGGCAAAGCCTTCGAAGTGCCGCTGATCCGCATCGGCTTCCCGCTGTTCGACCGTCACCATCTGCATCGCCAGACGACGCTCGGCTACGAGGGCGCGATGCAGGTGGTCACCACGCTGGTCAATGCGGTGCTCGAGCATCTGGACGAAGAAACGATGGGCATGGCCACCACCGACTACAACTTCGACCTGGTGCGCTGAGCGCGCTCAGTGCGCCGAGTGTGCTGAATCCGCGCGACGGGGACGTTCGCCGTTCCCGTCGCCAACTGCAAGGGGAGGTCAAATGGCCAACATCATGGTCGGCAAGACGGCTGTCGGTGCCTACTCGTTCTACCTGCCGAAACGCGATCTGGAGGACGCCATCGTCTCGATGGAGTACGACAGCGCCGACAAGTGGGGCGGCGAGATCCGGCTCAACAATGGCGGCACCTATTACATTGAACCGCAGGCCCTGCCTGCACGCTTCCCAATCTCGCTGCGCGCCAGGCGACTGGATGCGGCGGAGTAGGACATGCAACGGAGAGTTACACCATGGCAATGAAAATCATCCAGGCTGAATGCACCTCCTGCGGCGACTGCAAGCCGGTCTGCCCGACCAGTTCGATCACCAGCAAGGCCGGCATGTACAAGATCAACGTCGACACCTGCACCGAATGCGAAGGCGAGTTCGATTCGCCGCAGTGCCTCGATGCCTGTCCGGCAGGCGAATCCTGCATCGTCTTCATCTAGACTCCGGGGAGGCCATGATGGCGCAGTCGATTACCCGCGAAGCGGCGCTACGCGTTGCCCTCGCCGCCCGCGAACTGGGCAGTGTGTCGGCCAGGGAACTCGTTTCGGCGCTGGTCGGGCGGCTGGAGCTGCCGCTGACCGAGGCCAAACTCGCCACCGTCACGGTGGCGGACTTGCAGCTCGTGCTGCAGGGGGACGAGGTGATCGAAAGCGCTGTGCCGCGCGAGCAGCTCAAGCAGGCGGTCCGCCTGCTCTGGGGTGAAGGTATCGCCAAGCGCGACCTGCCGCCGGTGGCAAGCTACACCGACGGCGACATGCCGGGCTCGATCCGCGTCGCCTGCGCCTCGAACCGCGAGCAATTGCTCGACGGTCACTTCGGCTCCTGCGAGCGCTTCCTCGTCTATCAGGTGTCGCCGGACGAGGTGCGGCTGATCGACGTGCGGCCGACGCTTGCCGCCGACCACGCCGAGGATCGCAACGTCGCCCGCGCGGCGCTGATCAACGATTGCCAGATCGTCTACGTGCAGTCGATCGGCGGCCCGGCGACGGCCAAGGTCGTGCGCGCCGGCGTGCATCCGGTCAAGGTCACCAACCGGGGGGACTCGGGCGGCGAAGCGCCGCAGGCGCTCGCCCAGTTGCAGCAGGCCTTGCGCCATCCTCCGCCGTGGCTGGCCCGCATCATGGGCGTCGAAGCCGGCTCACTGGCCCACTTTGCGGCGGATCTCGCCGCCGGGGAGGCATGATTGCTGCCTGCGACGACTAGCGACTCGCATTGGCACCATCTGTCTTGCCAGGTCGCCGAACTGTGCGTGCGCATTCCCGCCAGCGCCGGGCCGGCGGTGCTGGCCAGAGAACTGGCGGCGCTGGCGCCCGAGCTGACGTTTCGCCAGGTCCTCTCGCGCGGCGGCTGGTATCGCCTGGGCGGCGTCGTCGATGCGAACAACACCCACCTTTCGGACAACCTCGAAACGTGGGCCGAGGAACAATTGGCGGCGCACGACGACGACATGGCCGCGCTCTGCGAAGACCACGCCGGGCGGGGACTGCGGGCAACGCGTCTCACCGGTCGCACGCATTATTTCGTCGCCGCCACTGGCGCTGGCGCCACTGACTTCGTTCAGATCGAGATCGAAGAGCTGCAGGAAGTCGTTTGTCATTCGCTGTTCGTGGCCGAAGATCTGCCATCGGGAATCGAGGAACTGGTCGATCCGCGCGCTGCAGACCTCCCCTGCTGTACCGCCGGAGAGCCTATCGGTACGCCCTTCCTGCGCTTGCGCCGGCTGACGCCGATGGCGGGCTTCCTCGCGCGCATGCGCGCCCAGAGGCCCGAAGCGCAGCCGATCCATCGTTTCGTCCAGGCCTGGGAAGCCAGCAGCGCTGGCGCGGCGACGCAGTTTTCCAACCACTGGGTGATCGTCGTGCGCGAGCACCTCGACCGCTACCGACAGCCCGTACTGCATGCCAACCCGGTGGCCGCATTGAATGGCGCGGCCCCGAAATTCGCCGCCACCTTCGGTATGCAGGGGCTGGCATTGCACCAGGCCATGGCCCGCTACGACAAGGCCGTCGGCTACCCGATGGCCTGGTTCTTTCACATGCTGACCATCCGCAGCGCGCCCTACGCGCTGGCCGGCGCCGTCATCGACGACGTCAATGCCGGCTTCAACTACCTGTCCGATCGTGACGTGGAGGTCGTCAAGGAATGGCTGTACCAGCCTTACGCCTTCTGAGGTGCTGGCCTTGGTGAGCGATCCTGCCGCCGAGTCCGGCGAGTCCGGCGAGTCACGCAGAGCTCGCCAGGCCGGCGGCCGTCCGCGGCAGCGCATCGCCAATCGGCTGCATGCTGGCGTCCTGGCCCTTGTCCTGCTGAGCACGGCGGCGGCCCAGGCCGCGGAGATCAAGGTCGCCGTGTCGGCGAACTTTGCCGCACCACTGCGGAAGATCGGCGTCGACTTCGAGAAGGAGAGCGGCCACCGGATCGTTGCCTCCGTCGGTTCGACCGGCATGTTCTACGCTCAGATCAAGGCAGGGGCGCCCTTCGACGCCCTCCTCGCCGCCGACGACGAGACGCCGGCACGCCTGGAAAAGGAGGGCGCGGGTGTTGCCGGCAGCCGCTTCACCTACGCCATCGGCAAACTCGTGCTGTGGAGCCGCACGCCGGGCTTCGTCGACGACCGGGGCGAGGTGCTGCGGACGAAGGCGTTCAGCCACCTGGCGCTGGCCGATCCCAGGCTCGCGCCCTACGGAGCAGCCAGCCTGCAGGTGCTGAAAGCGCTGGGTCTGCTCGAGACACTGCAGCCGCGGTTCGTGACGGCCGCCAACAATACCCAGGCCTATCAGTTCGTCGCCTCCGGCAACGCCGAACTGGGTTTCCTGGCGCTCTCGCAGGTGTATCAGGACGGCCGCATCACCGAGGGTTCGGGCTGGATCGTGCCGCAGGAGTTCTACTCACCACTCCGCCAGGATGCCGTGCTGCTCGCCAGGGCCAGAGGCAAGCCGGCTGCCGAAGCTCTGCTGAAGTATCTGCGCGGCGACAAGGCACGCGCAATCATCAGGTCCTACGGCTACGGGCTCTGAGATGAGCCCGGCCGACCTCGCCGCCGTCTGGCTGACGCTGAAGCTCGCGGCGACGACGACGACCGTCCTGCTGCTGGTCGGCACACCGATCGCCTGGTGGCTGGCACGCACCCGGCATTGGGCAAAGGAGGCGCTCGCCACGCTCGTGACGCTGCCGCTGGTGCTGCCGCCGACGGTCCTCGGCTTCTATCTGCTGGTGCTGCTCGGACCGGACGGCCCGCTGGGACGGCTGCTCCAGGCAAGCGGGTTGCCGTCCCTGCCGTTCACCTTCGCTGGCCTCGTCGTCGCCTCGGTGATCTACTCGATGCCTTTCGTCGTCCAGCCGCTGCAGCAGGCTTTCGAGGCCATCGGCGAGCATCCCCTGGAAGCCGCCGCGACGCTGCGCGCCGGTCCCTGGGATAGCTTCTTCGCCGTAGTCGTGCCGCTTGCCTGGCCGGGATTCATGACCGCGGCCGTCCTTGGCTTTGCCCATACGGTGGGCGAGTTCGGCGTCGTCCTGATGATCGGCGGCAACATCCCGGGCGAAACGCAGGTTCTCTCCATGATCATCTACAACCACGTCGAAGCGCTCGACCACGACGCGGCCCACCGGCTCGCCGGCGGCATGCTCGCCTTTGCCTTCATCGCCCTGCTGCTGCTCAACCTGTTCCGGCCGGGGCGCCGGCGGTGAGCATCCACGCCCGCTTCCGCCTGCCCTACCCGGCCTTCACGCTCGACATCGATGTCGACCTGCCGGCCGGCGGCGTGACAGCCGTGTTCGGCCGCTCGGGCTCCGGCAAGACGACGCTGCTGCGCTGCATCGCCGGGCTGGAACAGACGCTCGACGGCTCGCTGATCGTCAGTGGCGAAACCTGGCAGGACGGCAGCTACCGACGACCGGTCCACCAACGCGCACTCGGCTACGTCTTCCAGGAGGCACGCCTGTTCCCGCACTTGAGCGTCGCCGCCAATCTCGACTTCGGGCGGCGCCGCATCGCCGAGAGCGAGCGGCGCGTTTCGCTGGCGCAGGTGGTCGAGCTGCTCGGTATCGCCCATCTGCTCGAACGGCGGCCCGAGCGCCTCTCGGGTGGCGAGCGCCAGCGCGTGGCGATTGCCCGTGCGCTCGCCACCAGCCCGCGCCTGCTGCTGATGGACGAGCCGCTGGCAGCGCTCGATCAGGCGCGCAAGCAGGAGATCCTGCCTTATCTCGAGCGACTGCACGACGAGCTGGCCATTCCCGTCCTCTACGTCAGCCATTCGCCCGATGAGGTGGCGCGGCTGGCCGACCACATCGTCCTGATGGAGGACGGCCGCGCCGTCGCCCAGGGCCCGCTGACCGAAACGCTGGCGCGTGTCGACCTGCCGCTGCGTCTCGGAGAAGACGTCGGCGTGGTCTTCTCCGGCCAGGTGCTCGAGCGCAACGCCGAATGGCATCTCGCGCGCATCGGCTTCGCCGGCGGCGAGATCTGGGTGCGCGACGGTGGCGCCGGCGTTGGCCGGACGGTTCGTCTGCGCATCCTGGCTCGCGACGTGAGTATTGCGCGCCACCGCCACGACGACGTCAGCATCATGAACCTCCTGCCGGCAACGATCATCACACATGCCGCCGAGGACCATCCGGCACTGGCGCTGCTGCAACTCCAGGTGGGCGGTACGCGCTTACTGGCGCGCCTGACCAGACACTCCGCCAATCGCCTCGAACTGGCACCAGGGCAGCAGGTATGGGTGCAGATCAAGGCGGTGGCGCTGCTTGGCTGACACGCGCTAAGATAGCTGGCACGCCTCCCCGGCAGCCTGACGGGGCGGGCGACAGTGGTTTCGCGGGCGGCTCGGGGTGCATAGCTCAGGGCTATGACTTGGATTACGAGAATCAATTGGAACAATTCTGGCGACTCCACTACTATCCGTCCGTCGCTTCTTTTATTCACCGAACTCAAAGGAGAGCTCAAGATGTCATTGATCAACACCGAAATCAAACCGTTCAAGGCCACTGCTTTTCACAACGGCAAGTTTGGTCCCGTATCCGACGCCGACCTGAAAGGCAAATGGTCGGTCGTCGTTTTCTACCCGGCCGACTTCACCTTCGTCTGCCCAACCGAACTGGGCGACTTGGCGGATGAATACGCGTCCTTCCAGAAAATCGGCGTCGAGGTCTACGCGGTGTCCACCGACACCCACTTCACGCACAAGGCCTGGCACGATGCTTCCGACACCATCAAGAAGATCCAGTACCCGATGATCGGCGACCCCACCGGCACCATCACGCGCAACTTCGATGTGATGATCGAGGAAGAGGGTCTGGCGCTGCGCGGCACGTTCGTGATCAACCCGGAAGGCGTCATCAAGGTCTGCGAGATCCACGACTTGGGCATCGGCCGCGACGCCAAGGAATTGCTGCGCAAGGTGCAGGCCGCTCAGTACGTGGCCAGCCACCCGGGCGAAGTCTGCCCGGCCAAGTGGACGCCGGGTGACGCGACGCTCGCTCCGTCGCTCGATCTGGTCGGCAAGATCTAGGACCAGAGGCACTTGTTGGTCGCGCCGCCGGGAGCTTTTCCCGGCGCGCGATGCCGGGTCCCAGCGCAAAGGGGCCGCAGAGCAAGCTGCTTCGCGGCCCCTTTTCCATGACACTCGACAAGGAAGAACTCACATGCTGGACGCAAACATCAAAACACAACTCACGGCCTATCTGGAAAAGATCCGCCAGCCGATCGAACTCGTCGCCTCACTCGACGGCAGCGAGAAGGCGGGCGAGATGTGGGCGCTGCTTCAGGACATTGCCGCGCTCTCGGACAAGGTCAGCATCAGGAACGATGGCGTTGCCCCGCGCAAGCCTTCCTTTGCCGTCGCCCGGGCTGGCGAGCCGGCGCGAATCCGCTTTGCCGGCATCCCGATGGGGCACGAATTCACGTCGCTGATCCTGGCTCTCCTGCAGGTCGGCGGTCATCCGCCGAAGGCCGAAGCCAGCACCATCGAGGAAATCCGCGCCATTCCCGGGACATTTCACTTCGAGACCTTCATCTCGCTCTCCTGCCATAACTGCCCCGATGTCGTCCAGGCACTGAACCTGATGGCCGTGCTGAACCCCGGCATCAGCCACGAGATGATCGATGGCGCGCTGTTCCAGGACGAGGTGACCAGCCGGCAGATCATGGGGGTTCCCACCGTTCTGTTGAATGGCGAACACTTCGGCCAGGGCCGCATGCTGCTCGAGGAGATCGTCGGCAAGATCGATACCGGCGCCCTGCAGCGTGAAGCCGAGAAGATCTCGGCGCGCGAGCCCTTCGACGTGCTGATCGTCGGCGGTGGCCCGGCCGGCGCCGCCGCAGCGATCTACGCGGCCCGCAAGGGGATTCGCACGGGGGTGGTCAGCGAACGCTTCGGTGGCCAGGTGCTCGACACGCTGGGGATCGAGAACTTCATTTCCGTCAGCCAGACCGACGGCCCGAAACTCGCCGCCGGGCTGGAGCAGCACGTCCGCGAATACGACGTCGATGTCATGGACCTGCAACGCGCCGAGGCGCTGCTACCGGGCAGCGATGGCGGGCCGAGCGAAATCCGCCTGGCCAGCGGCGCCAAGCTGCGCAGCCAGACGGTGATCCTCGCCACGGGCGCACGCTGGCGCGAGATGAACGTTCCCGGCGAGAAGGAGTATCGCGGTCACGGCGTGGCCTATTGCCCGCACTGTGACGGCCCGCTGTTCAAGGGCAAGCGCGTGGCGGTGATCGGCGGCGGCAACTCCGGGGTCGAGGCGGCGATCGACCTTGCCGGCGTCGTCGCGCACGTCACTGTGCTCGAATTCGACAGCATTCTGCGTGCCGACGCCATCCTGCAGAAGAAGCTTTTCAGTCTTGCCAACGTCAAGGTGATCACCAGCGCCCTGACCACCGAAGTGACCGGTGACGGCAAGAAAGTCAACGGCCTGGTCTACACCGACCGTAGCAGCGGCGAAGCGCATCGCGTCGAGCTCGAAGGCGTCTTCGTGCAGATCGGCCTGTTGCCGAATACCGAGTGGCTGAAGGGGACGATCGCCCTCTCGCCACGCGGCGAAATCGAGATCGACGCTCGCGGTGAGACCTCGCTGCCGGGCGTCTTCGCTGCCGGTGATGTCACGACAGTGCCTTACAAGCAGATCGTCATCGCGATGGGAGAAGGGGCCAAGGCTTCCTTGAGTGCCTTCGATTACCTGATTCGCAGTTCAGTCACCTGAGAGGCGGGGAGGATCTCGCCGCGGTTTCACGGAACAGGTCGGCAAGCGTGGTGGCGTAGCTCCCGGCAGTTTGCAGCGTGCGGGAAGCAATGGAGGGCAACCTTCTCGAGCTTGCCTGTGGAACGGCGATGAGCTGTCCGTGGTGCACCACGGATAGGTCCTCCCGGCCGCGGCCAGTTGTGCGCGCGCAGACTGAAGATTGCTCTCCTCATTTTGTGGATCGAGCCGCGCCACGAGTTGGCCAGGTCCAACGGTTTCGACGAGGCCCACCGTCCGCTCGACCAGCCGGCCATCGATGCGAGACGACTCAGACCAGGGACTTTCGATTGACGCGGCTGGAATGAGGCTACCATGCTCCGGCCATTACCGTAGAATCTGCGATCCCTACTCTGGATGTGAGCACAGTGCCCGCCATTGCTTACCTGAATCGCCTGCTACCTGGGCTGCAGCCCCTGCTCAAGTACCGTGCCGAAGACTGGCCACACGACTTCAGTGCAGGCTTGTCGGTCGCTGCGGTGTCGATTCCGGTGGCCATCGCCTACGCCGAAGTGGCGGGGCTGAGCCCCTCTGCGGGCCTCTATTCGTCGATCCTGCCGATGATCGTCTATGCGCTCGCCGGTACCTCGCGACAGATGATCATCGGCCCCGACGCCGCCACCTGTGCCATGATCGCCGCCGTCGTCGCGCCTCTGGCGGCGGGAAACAGCGGTGTCTATCTCTCGTTCAGCATTGCCCTGACGCTTCTCACGGGCATCTTCTGTATCGCCGCCAGCTTCCTGCGCCTCGGCGGCCTCGCCGATTTCCTCGCCCGGCCGATCCTCGTCGGTCTCCTCAACGGCATCTCCCTGTCAATCATGGTCGGCCAGGTGGGCAAGGTGCTCGGCAGCAAAGGCCAAGCCAGCCGCTTCTTCCGCCAGATACTCGAGATCCCGGAACTGGTGTTGCAGGCGCACGTCCCGACGGTCCTGCTGTCGCTCGGCTGTGTGCTGGTGATGTCCGTGATGCCGCGCCTGTCGAAGCGCATACCGGCGTCGCTGGTGACCATGATCCTCGCCGCCCTGGCCGCCTACTCGCTGCGTCTCGACGAAATGGGCGTGGCGCTGATCGGTCCGGTGGCCAGCGGCCTGCCGACGCTCGACTGGCCTGAGCTGCAGTTGCACGAGGTCGGTGATCTGGCCGGCTCGGCGGCCGGCCTGGGGCTGGTGTTGTTCACCAGCGGCATGCTGACGGCGCGCAGCTTTGCCGAGCGCAACCGCTACGACATCGACGTCGACCGCGAATTCGCCGCCTTCGGTATGGCCAACATCGTTTCCGCCCTGTCACAGGGCTTCGCGGTCACCGGTTCGTCATCACGCACCGCGGTCAATGACGCCAATGGCGGGCGCACTCAGATGGTCAGCATCATCGCCGCCGTCGCCATCGCGCTTCTGCTCCTGGCTGGTACTGCTTCGCTGGCGTGGTTGCCGATTCCGGCGCTTGGCGTTGTGCTCATCTTTGCTTCGTGGTCCCTGCTCGACCTGCAGGTATTCCGCCGTTACCACCAGGTCGAACGGGCAGCACTGCTGCTCGGCGCCGTCACCATGCTCGGTGTCCTCGCGTTCGGTGCCATCAAGGCGATCATGCTGGCGGTCACTCTGGCCTTGCTGATGTTCGTGCGCCGCGTGGCGCGCCCTGCGCTCGAAGAACTCGTCGTCGTCGACGGCCGCTCCGGGCTTTACAACCGCCTCCTGTTTCCAGACGCAACGCCGATTGGTGGCCTCCTTCTGCTGCGCTTCTGCGGGCCGTTGGTGTTCTTCAACGCCAGCCATTTCCGTAGCGAGGTGCAACGCGCCATCGCCCGACAGACGCTGCCTGTCGAACGTGTGGTGCTCGACTTGATTCCGATGACCAACCTCGACATCACCGGCATCGACATGCTCGAGCGGCTGGACGAGGAACTCGCCGCTCAGGGTATCGTCCTTACCCTTGCCGGCCGGCAGATCGAGTTCGAGCGCTGGCTGGAGATCACCGGCCACCCCGACGAGTCGCTGCGCCAGCGCGCCTATCCGACGATGCGCCAAGCGATCCGCGAGTGGCACGGGCGCGAGGAGACGGCCACCGACGACGCTGAGGAGGTTGTTGCCGAGGATGCTCGGGGGGACAGCAGGCAAGGCGGCTAGAAAATCCAACGTGAACGACGGACCCGGTGCGCCCGCTGTTCACCGCGGAAACGTGACGCCACCGACATTCCCGTACGCCCTGGCACCAGTCGATCGCACCTTGTGGGGATTCAACAACGCTCTCATCGCCGGCGTTGCCAAGCCGCTCGCGGCGATCCACCGTGCGCCGATCTCGCCCTTCGCGCGCGAGCGCATCCGCGGTTTTGCCGGGAACCTCGTGTCTCCACGCAAGGTGGCGGCGAACATCTTGCACATCAACCGCTTGATCAGCAACGAACTGTCGGGTAACGTTCGGCCATGAAGACACCCGACTCGACCAACGATCTGCGCCACAAGCTCAGCAAGGAGCTGGAACGCAAGCGAGCCCTGCTGATCGATCGCCACCCCAATGCCCGCAATTCGCTCCGCATCATGCTGTCGGCGCTGGGCGTCACCGCCGTGCACAACGCCGGCAGCTCGGCCGAGGTGTTGCGACAGGTCAAGGCCCATCACTTCGATATCATCCTGTCCGACTACCAGCTCGAGGACGGACGCGATGGCCAGCAACTGCTCGAGGAACTACGCCAGCAGCATCTGGTGGCGCTGACCACCGTCTTCATCATCATTACCAGCGAGCGTGCTTATCACAACGTTGTTTCGGTCGCCGAACTGGCACCTGACGACTATCTGATCAAGCCCTTCACGGCCGACGAGTTGCATGGCCGGCTGATACGCGCACTCTACAAGAAGCATTTTTTTGCTCAGCTCTACGAGCAACTCGATAACGGCGCCTTCAGTGAAGCGCTGACAACCTGTGAAGGCCTGGTTGCGCAAGAGAGCGGCTTCCTGTTCGACGCCCTGCGCCTGAAGGGAGAAATCCTCAATGCTCTTGGCCGCCATGTCGAAGCAAAGGCGGTGTACGAGCAGGTGCTCGAACAACGCGTCGTTCCGTGGGCCAAGATGGGCCTGGCCATGGCTTTGCGTGGTCAGCAACAGATGACCGAAGCCCTTGCTGTCGGAGAGTCCCTGGTCGACGATTTCCCCGAGTTTACGGCGGCCTACGACTTCCTCGCGGAAGTACAGGAAGACATGGGCCAGTCTGCCGAAGCGCAGGAAACCCTGCAACGCGCAGCGACGATTTCTCCGAACAACTCGTCGCGACAGCGGCTGGTGGGCGACGTGGCGGCACGTAACAACGATTTGCCGGCGGCGGAAAAAGCGTACGGCAAAGTGCTCGAGCGCCGCCGCGGCTCGTCGCTGAAGAACATCGACGACTACACCAACCTGTCGCGCATCATGGTGGAACGTGGTCACACGGAGGGCGCCAAGAAGATCAATGATGAACTTCGGCGTGACTGGCGGGGCAACAAGCAAGGTGAGTTGGCCGCACTGGTCATGGAAGGACTGTGCGCCGAGAAGGAGGGCGATCCAGCCAAGGCCAAGCGCGCCGTGGAACAAGCTATCCTCCTGCACGAAGCAATCAAGAACGAAGGCGGGGCGGCACCGGTTTCGCAGAATCTGACTCTCGACCTGGCGCAGGCGTGTCTGGCGACCGGTAACGAGGCTGCCGCGCAGGAGATCGTTCGCAAGGTAGCCGCCGAAAACCATGAGAACCGAGCCATGATCGCCCAGGTGCAAAACATCTACACCAAGGCGGGGATGGAACAGAATGGTCAGGAACTCCTCGCGCAGGTCGGACGGGAAATCGTCGAGCTCAACAATCGCGGCGTGCTGGCAGCACGCAGCGGCGACGTGCAGGGGTCTGTGCAACTGCTGATGGAGGCTGCCGAACGCGTGCCCAACCTCCAGTTTCTGGTCAATGCCACAAAGGCGATTTTTACCCTGCTCGAAATCAAGGGCTGGGATGCGAACCTGGCCAAACGTGGTCTGCGCTATCTGGAGATGGCGCAGACCAAAGATATCCGCAATCCGCGAGTAATTTCGGCGCGCGAGACGTACCAGCGCGTCGCACGCAAGTACGGGGTTCCCATCGTGCCGTTCGGCGCCGCCCGAAACCCCGCCGAGAAGCCGGGTACCTAAGCGGCTGTGCCCGCTCCCTGGCCGTAGCGGGGCGAGTTGGCGTCAAGCAGCAGGTGGTCGAGAAACGCGCGCGCCGGCAAGGACAGGATCTTCGACTTCAGATGCACCGCGCGCCAGGGTTTGCGCAGCGGAAAGCCGTTGATGTCGAGAATGCACAGGCCGCCGCTTGCCGGATCGGCCGGCAAGGCGTGCCGAGAGAGCACTGCCGGTCCCATACCGCTCGCCACCAGGTCGCAGATCGCCTCGTTGCTGTTGAGCGTCAGCTTGACGTCAAGTTTCAACCCGATCGCCTGCAGGTGCGTGTCGATCGTGCGGCGGGAACCGGAGCCCACTTCACGGAGAATGAAACGCTCGCCGGCAAGCGCCGCGAGTTCCAACGACTGTCCCGCGGCCCAGTGACCGAGAGCAGCAATCACCACCAGTTCGTTATCGAGAAACGGGTAGCTGACGACCTCGAGTTCTTCGGGCGGGTACAGCATGATGTAGAGATCGTCCTGATTGCCGCGCATGCGCGCGACAAGGCGATCCCGGTCAGTGATTTCCATGGCGATGTCGATCTCCGGAAAGCGCCGACAGAAATTCCCCAGCATGCGTGGCAGAAAGTATCGGGCAGTACTCACCAGCGCCACCCGCAGGCGGCCGCGCTGCAAGCCCTTCAGGTCATCGATCACCGATTCGAAGCGGCTCCAGACGTCGTCCAGCAGCCGTACGGTGTTGAGCATCTCCTCCCCGGCCTGGGTCAGCGCCACCTCGCGGCCTTCCTGGGCGAACAGCGGCAATCCCACGCTGTCGACGATCTGCCGGACCTGTAGCGAGACTGCCGGCTGCGTCAGGTGCAGCGCCTCGGCCGCCTTGGTGAAACTGCCATGCCGGGCCACGGCCGCAAAAGTATCGAGTTGGCGGAAGGTGATGCGGCGACGAGGCATCCATAAGCTCCAGCAAATAGGTTAAGCAAGTTTATATGATTTGACGTAATTCGTCTGCGTGCGCATAGTTCGCTCGTCGAGCAACAGATGCCGACCGAACCCGTACCAACCACCCCAGGAGAAACACATGCGTCACTACACCTCGGACAGCACCCAAGCCATGGCACGCGTTGTATCTCTCGCCCTGCTCGCCGATGGTGGGCTGGACAACAGCGAGATCCAGGCACTCCAGAAGCACTCGATTCTCGACAATCTGAACATTGACCCGGAAACCTTCGATCAGGTCATGCATGAGTTCTGCAACGACATCCTGCAGTCGGCCCGCGCTCCCAATGTTGGACAGATCGAGATCGATCGCGAAGTGATCGATCATCTTCTCGGCGACATTCGCTCGCCTGAACTGCAGAAGGAGGCGCTGCGCGCCATGCTCGACATCGTCAATGCCGATTGGTCCCTCAGCGGCGGCGAAGCCGTTCTCGTGTCCCAGGCGATGAGCCTCTGGGGACTCGAGTTGCACCACCGGACGCCTGCCGGAGGAAGAACGGATCTGCGTCAGTCGCTGCACATCGAGCGGCAGGAGCGGCCGCCCGTTGAGGGGTCGGAGAGCGCACTACATGTCGAGCGACTGACCCTGCTGCTGAACTCGAGCGTTAGTGACGCCCACCCAGCCCCAGGTAGCTTTCAATGACCCGGGGATCCGTCAGCAGCTGACGACTGGGCCCTTCCAGTGAGAGTTCGCCGGTTTCCAGAACGTAGCCGTAGTCGGCGACCTGCAGTGCAGCGCGAGCATTCTGCTCGACGAGCAAGATGGCCACGCCCAGCTTCTTGAGCTGGGTGATCGTGCGGAAGATCTCCTTGATGACCAGGGGAGCAAGTCCCAGGCTGGGTTCGTCGAGCAGCAGCAGCCTGGGCTTGGCCATCAGGGCGCGGCCCATCGCGAGCATCTGGCGTTCGCCGCCGGAAAGCGTGCCGGCCATCTGCTCGCGACGCTCCATCAGGCGGGGAAAGATGTCAAACACCTCGTCGATGGTTTCCAGCTGGTCGCGGTGCCCCGCCCGATAGCGGTCAAAAGCGCCCAGCAGCAGGTTGTCCCAGACGCTCATTTCGGCGAACAGTTCTCGTTTCTCGGGAACCAGAGTCATTCCCTGGCGCACCAACATCTCGACACTGCGTCCGGAGCCCTGCCGTTCGCCAAGATAGACGATCTCGCCACGCGCCGGCAGCAGACCGATCAAGGCACAAAGCAGGGTGGTCTTGCCGGCACCGTTCGGGCCAATGACGGTGACGATCTCCCCACGGTGCACTTTTAGGGCCAATCCATGCAGTGCGTCGACCTTGCCATAGCTGACCGACAGGCTGCTTACCTCGAGCACGACGACCTTTTCACCCGGGTTGTCCAGGGCATTCATTCGACACCCCCGAGGTAGGCTTCAACCACCGCCGGATTCCGCTGAATCTCTTCGGGCAGACCGACGGCGAGTTTCCTGCCAAACTCCATCACCACCACCCGGTCGGCCAGACCCATCACGAAATCCATGTCATGCTCGACCAGCAGGATACCGATTCCTTCCGCTCGCAGACGGCGCAACAGATCGGCGAGGGCCTGCTTTTCCAGGTAGCGCAGTCCGGCAGCCGGCTCATCGAGCAGCAGAAGACAGGGATCGGCAGCCAGCGCCCGGGCGATCTCGACAAGGCGCTGCCTGCCGAGCGGCAGACTACCGGTGGCCTCGTACATCTGCTCGGCGAGACCACAGCGTTCGATCTGCACCGCCGCCTCGCGCAACAGCCGAGCTTCTTCGTGGCGATCGGCACGACAGGCTGCAGCCACGAAACTCTTGCGGCCGCGCAGATGAGCACCAATGGCGACGTTCTCGATGACGCTCATTCCGGCCAGCAGACGGACGTGCTGAAAGGTCCGGCTCATGCCGAGGCGTGCGATATCTCGCGCCAGCAAGGACTCGATGCGCTTGCCGCGAAAGGTCACGGCGCCCGAACTCAGCGGATCGACGCCGGAAATGCCGTTGAACATCGTGCTCTTGCCGGCGCCATTCGGCCCGATCAGCGCCATCACCTCGCCCGCCCGGACAGTGAAGCTCACCCTGTCGTTGGCCACCAGGCCGCCGAAACGCTTGCTCGCGTCCTTTACCTCGAGGAGCAGGGAACCAGACTCCGGAAGCGACCGACGTGCCAGCGGCTGACTGTCGTGGGCGATCACTCGCGCCACCGGCTTTGGAAACCAGCGCATGACGATCGGCCACACGCCGTCACGGGCGCGCTGGAGCACGAAGATCATGAGCAGCCCGAAAACGATGACCTCGAAGTTGCCGCTCTCCCCAACAAGTCTCGGCAACCAGTCCTGCAGCCACTGCTTGAGAATCGTGATCAGGCCAGCGCCGACGATCGCCCCCCAGACGTGCGCTACGCCGCCAACCACGGCCATGAACAGGTACTCTATCCCTTGCGTGAGGGAGAAGGGCGTCGGGTTGACGAAGCGTTGCAGGTGTGCGTACAGCCAACCGGAGACACTGGCGTAGAGAGCGGCTACGGTGAAGATGACGATCTTCGCGCGCGGTGTGTTGACGCCCATCGCCTCGGCCATCAGCGAGCCCCCGCGCAGAGCGCGGATGGCGCGCCCCTCGCGCGAGTCCAACAGGTTGCGCGTGGCGAGAACAATCAGCAGCAGAACCGCCCAGATCAAGTAGAAGAATTCACGGCCGGACTTCAGCTCGAGATCGAAGAGCTGAAGCGACGGGATGCCGGTGATACCGGTGTGACCACCGAGCGCAGCGAGGTTGCCGAAGAGGTAATAGAGACTGATTCCCCAGGCGATCGTCCCCAGCGGCAGGAAGTGACCGGATAGACGCAGCGTCACCAGGCCGAGGGAAACGGCAACCGCGGCCGTGACCAGAAGCCCGGCCGGCAGCGTCAGCCATGGCGACACCCCATGCACCGTAGTCAGGTAGGCCGATGTGTAGGCGCCAAGACCGACGAAAGCCGCCTGACCAAACGAGGTCAAGCCGCCGACTCCGGTGAGCATGACGAGTCCGAGGGCGACGATCGCATAGAGGCCGATGTAGTTGAGCAGCGTCACGTAGAATTCGGGGAGGACCAGCGGCGCAAGCACCAGGGCCGCCATGAACACCAGCAGAAAGTGCATGCCCTGCGCAGCGCGCTTCATTCCTCCTCCACGTGCCGCGCCTTCAGCGACCGCCAGAGCAGCACCGGGATGATCAAGGTAAAGACGATCACCTCCTTGAAGGCACTCGCCCAGAATGACGAGTACGATTCCAGAAGACCGACCAGAATGGCACCGGCGGCCGCCACCGGATAGCTGGCGAGACCGCCGATGATTGCGCCGACAAAGCCCTTGAGGCCGATCAGGAAACCCGAGTCATAGTAGATGGTCGTGATCGGGGAGATCAGGATTCCTGAGAACGCGCCTATGGATGCCGCCAGGGTGAACGAGAGCATGCCCGCCAGCGTTCCCGAGATGCCCATCAGGCGGGCGCCGGTGCGGTTCATCGCCGTCGCCCGCAGCGCCTTGCCGTAGAGGGTGCGTTCGAAGAACAGATAGAGCACGATTATCAGCACCACGCTCGCGACAACCACCAGGAGTGTCTGGCCCTGGAGCAGCGTATCGCCGATCTCGAAGCTGACGTCGGTGAAAGACGGCGTGCGTGAGCCCTCCGCCCCAAAGAAGAGGAGACCGATGCCGATCAAGGTGACGTGCACCGCCACCGAGACGATCAGCAGAACCAGCACCGACGCCTCGGCAACCGGCTGGTAAGCAAGACGATAGATCATCGGCCCGAGGGGAACCACCAACAGCAACGCCAGCAGCACCTGCACCGGCAAGGGCAGGGTAGCTGCGGAAATCGCCGCTAGGCCCCCGGCAAGCAGCAGGGGCACGCCGCAGTTGACCAACAGGATCACGGGAATCCGTCTGAACTGACGACGACGCATGGCCAGCGATCCCTCGATCGCGGCAATCAGCGTACCGAGCGCCAGCAGCAGCCAGATGGTTCCCGGCAGCTTGCCCGCTTGCAGACTGGCCAAGGTCAGGGCACCGAAAGCGACAAACTCGCCTTGCGGGATGAAGATCACGCGCGTGACCGCAAAGACGAGGACCAGTGCCAACGCCAGCAACGCATAGATGGCGCCGTTGGTCAGGCCGTCCTGCCCGAGCAGCAAGGCAATCTGAAGATTCATCAGAAGCGTTCCCGTCGATACCCCGGCCGGCTCACGGCTGGAGGCACCCAGCCGAAGAGCCAGACGTCGGTATCAGCGGCGATCGGCACGAACTTGCCGGCCTTGGCACGTTCCACTGTCGACCGCGGCGACAAGGGGCGATGGCCGCAATCCTATTGGACGAGCTTCCAGCTGCCGCCATCGATCTTGACCATCACCCGGGAGCGCTGGTCGAAGCCGAGATGGTCCTGCGGACTCATGTTGAAGACGCCGTGGGCGGCGGTCAGGTTCTTGGTGTTCTCGAGGGCGTCGCGCAGGGCCTTGCGGAACTCTGGCGTCCCCGGCTGCGCCTTTTTCAGGGCCACGGGGACCGCGTTGACGAGCAGCTTGCCGGCGTCCCAGGCGTGCGCGCCGAAGGTCGAAACCGTGCCCTTGCCATGGGCTGCCTCGTACTTGTCAACGTACTCCAGCGCCGCCTTCTTGATCGGGTTGCTGTTCGGTAGCTGTGCCGCAACCAGCACGGGGCCGGCAGGCAGAAAGGTGCCTTCACAGTCCTTGCCGCAGACCCGCAGGAAGTCGGCATTGGCCACCCCGTGCGTCTGGTACATGATGCCCTTGTAGCCCTTTTCCTTCAGTGATTTCTGCGGCAGAGCCGCCGGCGTGCCGGCGCCGCCGACAAGCACAGCATCCGGTTTGGCGGCGAGTATCTTGAGTACCTGACCGGTGACCGAGGTATCGGTGCGATTGAAGCGTTCGTTGCCGACGATCTGGATCTTGCGTACCTCGGCAATCTTCGAAAACTCGTTCCACCAGCCTTCGCCATAGGCGTCGGCAAAGCCGATGTAAGCGACCGTCTTGACGTTGTTGTTGGTCATGTGCTCGACGATCGCCGTCGCCATCTGGGCATCGTTCTGCGGAGTCTTGAACACCCATGCCCGCTTGGCGTCCATCGGATCGATGATGCGGGCCGACGCGGCCATGGCAAGCATTGGCGTCTCGGCTTCCGCGACAACGTCGATCATCGCCAGCGAATTGGGCGAGGTCGTCGAGCCGATGATCACGTCCACCTTGTTCTCGGCGATCAGCTTGCGCGCGTTCTTGACCGCGGTAGTGGTGTCCGAGGCATCGTCGAGGACGATGTAGTTGACCTTCTGGCCGGCTATGGTCGTCGGCAAGAGCGCAACCGTGTTCTTCTCGGGAATGCCCAGCGACGCCGCCGGACCGGTAGCCGAAAGAGTGACCCCGACGTTGATGTCGGCTTGCGCCGTTGCAGCACAGGTGGCCGCCAGAACAGCCAGAACTCCGGCAATGGATAGTCTTGTTTTCATGGTCTCCCCCGCTTGATTGATCGGCTTGCCGACACTACCGACGCCGGTAAACGGCAAGCCATCATTGTGCGGCCGCATTGCCCACGAGACAAGAGCGGTTTCGTGAACCAGGCAATCACTGCGGCGGTTCGTGAAGCTGATGGGCACCGCCTCGTCTGAGGTCGTCTCACGCGTCGCGAACGCACCCATCGGACGGGCGACGAAATTTCCGGTCGTCATCCGGCGTTCAGCGTTCGAGACTCCAGCCGGTTGTTTGAGGCCGGTCCACCCGCCTCGCTTAGGCGAACGAGTCGTACGCAAACTTGAGGATAAACACGCCGACGACGCCAAGAAAGGCCTTGCGGACGAAGCCGCTACCGTGGCGCAGCGCCAGATGGGTGCCCAGCAGGGAACCGAGGACGTTGCACGTGGCCATCAGAACGGCGAGTACCGGCAAGATGTGGCCGTTGGGAACGAAGAAACCGAGGGCAGCGAGGTTCGTCGCGACGTTGACCACTTTCGACGCTGCCGAAGCATGCAGGAAGTCGAAACCAAAAAAACGGATGAACAGGAAGATCAGGAAGCTGCCGGTTCCCGGTCCGAAGAAGCCATCGTAGAAACCGATGGCACCGCCGAGTATGAGGGCGAACGCGAACTCGCGTCGCCCCCGGTGCTGAGGTCGGTGCACCGCGCCGAAGTCCTGCCGCGCGAAAGTATACGCGGCGGCACCAATCAGCAAAATCAGGATCAGCGGTCTGAGCATGGCGACCGGCAACCAGGCAACCGCCATGGCGCCAAGGTAGGAACACGCAAACGCAGCCATGGCGGCCGGCAGCGTAGTGCGCCAGGGCATCCGGATACGGCGAGCGTAGCTCCAGGCCGCGTTGCTGGTACCGAAGATGCTGGAGAACTTGTTGGTGCCGAAAAGGGTCGCCGGGCTCTCTTGCGGTAGCGCATTGAACAGGGCGGGAATCTGGACAAGACCACCACCACCGACCACCGAATCGATGAAGCCGGCAAACAGCGCGGCCACCGCTAGAAGCAGCAACAACGAGTGATCGATGCCGGCTATCGGCACTCAGCGCTGCGCCACGAAGAAGATCCGCTTGAAGGGGAAAAGCGTGCACCCATCGGCACGGCGCGGATAGGCGACGAGCAGCCGGGCCCGATAGGCCGCAAGAAAGTGCTCAGCGGTCTGCCTGTCGAGGCGGGCGAGGTAGGGCACCAGCGTCGTCCCCTTCATCCACTCGACTATCCCGTCGTCACCGTCAAGTACCTGGAAATAGGTCGTCTCCCATACGTCCAGGTGACGACAATGCGGCGTCAACAGCGCGTGATACTCGGCTGCCGTCAGAACAGCGCCTTGGCGGACGCCGTCGAAGGCCGCTTGCCAACCGGGGTCGCCGGCCAACTCGAGCAGGATCCTGTGCGACGGTGCAGCGAAGTTGGCTGGCATCTGCACCGCCAGCACACCACCGACCGCCAGTTGCTCAACCAGTCGAAGCAGGAGATGCTGGTGATCGCCAAGCCAATGCAGGGCAGCGTTCGAAAAGATGAGGTCGAGCGGCTGTTCTCCCTGCCAGGCGGCAATGTCGGCCTGCTGCCAGGTAATCGACGACAAGCTGCTGGCCGCCTTGTCGAGCATTGCCGAATCGCTGTCGATTCCGGTAATCCGTGCCTGTGGCCACTGTCCGGCAAGCAGGCGGGTAACATTACCGGCGCCGCAACCCAGGTCGACGATGTTGTTCGCCGGCTGGCCGACAAGCCTCGCGAGTAGATCGAGTGCCGGCCGTTGCCGAGCGTCGAGGAATTTCAGGTATTGGTCCGGGTCCCAGTTCATTGTCGATCCCCTGTTCATCGTCGCGGCTGCGGACTTCGTCGAGTATGGCCGAGCAGTCGCTATTTGCCAATGCAGAAGCGCCCAAAAATCTCGCCGAGCAGATCATCGGCGCTGTATTCGCCGGTAATCCTGCTCAATGCCAACTGGGCCAGCCTGAGTTCTTCGGCGAAAAGTTCCAGGCTCGGCAATTGCCGCCGAGCGGCGTCGATGTTCTGGCGGGTTTCCGCCAGGGCGTGCAGATGCCGCTCGCGAGCAATGAAGACGTCCTCGGCAGGATGCCAGCCGGCAATGCGCAGCAACTCTTGCCGCAATAGCTCGCTGCCTTCACCTGACCTCGCCGATAGCATTATCGCCACGCCGTCGGCTTCTTCGCGGCGTTCCGCCGCCCGTGAGGTCAGATCGATCTTGTTATAGACGAACACTCGCGCCAGTTTGGCCGGAAACTTGGCGAGGATCACTCGCTCGGCGTCGCCGACGCCGGTCCGCGCATCAACCAGCAAGACGACGACATCGGCGCGCTCGATTTCGCGCCAGGTGCGTTCGATTCCCAGCCTTTCGATCTGGTCTTCGGTGTCGCGCAGTCCCGCGGTATCGATGACGTGCAGCGGTATGCCTTCGACCTGCAGCGTGCTGCGTACCAGATCGCGGGTCGTGCCCGGAAGCGGCGTGACGATCGCCACTTCGTCGCCGGCCAGCCGATTGAGAAGGCTGGACTTGCCCACGTTGGGCTTGCCGACCAGCACGACATGCAGTCCGCCTTGCAGCAGTCGCCCTTGCCGTGCGCGCTCGAAAACCCGAGTCAGGCGTTGCTCCAACCGGTCAAGGCGGCCAAATGCGTCGGCCGCTTCGAGAAAGTCTACGTCCTCATCCGGGAAATCGAGGGTGGCTTCGACCAACGCCCGCAGCTCGATCAACTGGTCGAGGAGCACGCGCACTTCCCCGGAAAACTCGCCTTGCAGCGAACGTACCGCGCTACGCGCCGCCGCCGCCGTCGCGGCATCGATCAGGTCGATGACTGCCTCCGCCTGCGCCAGATCGAGCTTGCCGTTGAGGTAGGCGCGGCGCGTGAACTCGCCGGGGTCGGCCAAGCGTGCGCCAAGTTCCAGGCAGCGCACGAGCAGCATCTGCATGACCACGGGACCACCATGCCCGTGCAGTTCGAGCACGTCGTCGCCGGTGAAGGAGTGCGGGGCGGGAAAATACAGGAGCAGGCCGGTGTCGATGACTACGTGGTCGGCCGCCCGGAACTCGCAGAGGGTCGCGCGGCGAGCGAGCGGTCGCCTGCCGCTCAGGGCTTCAGCGAATTCAAGCAGGCTCGCGCCGGCGACGCGAATGACGCCTATGCCACCGCGACCGGGAGCGGTCGCGATGGCGGCTATCGTTGCTGCGTTCTCGCCTGACTCAGGCTTTACTGTCGTTGGCGGCCTTTGCGCCACCTTCGATCATCCGCGTGATCTGCCATTGCTGAGCAATCGACAGGACGTTATTGACCACCCAGTAAAGCACCAGACCGGCCGGAAAGAAGAAGAACATCGCGCCAAAGATGAAGGGCATCATCATCATCACCTTGGCCTGGATCGGGTCGGGTGGAGTCGGATTGAGCTTGGTCTGGATCAGCATCGTCACGACCATGATCACCGGCAGGACATAGTACGGATCCTGCGCCGACAGGTCGGTTATCCAGAGGATCCACGGAGCATCGCGAATCTCGACGGCACCCAGCAACGCCCAGTAGAGTGCAATGAAAACGGGGATCTGAACGGCGATCGGCAGGCAGCCACCGAGCGGGTTGATCTTTTCCCGTTTGTAGAGTGCCATCATCTCCTGGTTCAGCTTCTGGCGGTCGTCACCGTAGCGTTCCTTGAGCGCCATCAGACGCGGCGTAACCGTTCGCATCTTGGCCATTGACTTGTAGCTGGCCGCCGACAGCGGGAAGAACAACAGCTTGATGCCTATGGTCAGCAGGACGATCGCCCAGCCCCAGTTGCCGACGACCGTGTGAATCGCCTCGAGACACCAGAAGATCGGTGCCGCAACGATCGTCAGCCAGCCGTAGTCGACGACCAGTGGCAGGCCTTGCGCGCCGATTCCGCCGTCGGCCTCCGGCTTGGCGAGTTGTTCGAGCGTCGCCTGAATCTGCGGGCCCGCATAGACGGGCACCGAGAAAGTCACCTTGGCGCCGGGCGCGGCGACGGGTGCCGGAACGATGACGCCTACGGCGACGGCTGGATTCACGCCACCTTCGAGCTTGCGCATGTAGAACTCGCGCGGCAAGCCGGTGGCAGGGATCCACGCCGCGACAAAATAATGCTGAACCATCGCTATCCAGCCGTCGTCCGCCCTGGTCGCGAACTTGGCCTTGCCCTTCTCGATGTCGGCGAAGTCGACTTTCTGATACTTGTCCTGGTTCGTGTAAACGGCTGGGCCAGTATAGGTAGACACCATGGAACTTTCGCCATCCGGCGCCTTGGTGTCGCGCTGCAACTGGTAGTAGGCATGCGCCAGGACTTCCTTGTCGCTGCCGTTGTCGATTTCATGCGCGACGTCGATCAGGTAGCTGCCACGCGTAAAAGTGTAGGTCTTGGCGACCTTCAGGCCCCCGCCCGCCGGGGCCTCCAGGCGCAGCACGACGGTCTTGGCATCGGCGCCCAGTTCCGCGCTGCCAGCGACGGCCGAAAAGCTCGTCTTGTGGTTCGGCAGTCCCTCACCAATAAGGCCGCTCTGCGCGACGTATTGGTGCTTGGCCTCGAAAAGCGCGAAGTCCTTCTGCTTGTTCGTGCTGTCCTTGTAGTCGTTCAACTCGAGGCGGACGATGTCACCACCGATCCGCGAAATATGCGCGACGAAGAGGTCGGTCTTGACGGTGAACGTTTCGGCCTTGTCGGGAGCCCTCACCGCAGCCGTGTCGGGTAGCACCGGCAGCGGCGCGTGCAGGTTTGTCGACAGCTGGGGCGCAGGCGCTTGCGGCGTACTGACGGCGGCAGTAGCTGCTGGCTTCGGCTGGTTGTACTTCTGCCAGGCATCCCACAGCATGACCAGGGAGAAGGAAAAAACCAGCAACAGGAGCAGGCGTCGATTGTCCATGAAAGCCTATACGATTCGTTTTGTGTTCAGGGTACGGGGTCAAAGCCACCCGGGTTCCACGGGTGACAACGGAACAATCGGCGCACGCTCAGACAGCTTCCTCTAACGGCCCCGTGTTTCTCCACCGCTTCGGCAGCGTACTCGGAACAACTGGGAAAGAAACGGCAGCGGCGCCCGAGCATGGGACTGATCGCGTATCGGTAGAAGCCCAGCAGCGCCAGCAACAACTGTTTCATCGCATCACCGGTCGGTTGACATCATCTTGCTGAGCAGACCCTCGATCTCGTGCGCCAAATCGCGCCGGTCCAGAGGCAAGGGCTTGACCGCCAGACGCATCACCAGGTCGCACGAGCGAAGGCGAGCGCGAAGGAGCCGAAAGCGCTCCCTGACCAGTCGCCGAACAAGGTTTCGATCAACCGAACGACGCAGAAAACGTTTGGCAACCACCAGACCAAGGCGGGCCCCCGGCGCTTCCGTGCTGTCCCTTCGACGGTAATGTAGCAGGAAATGACGACTTCTCAGCGCCCTGCGGAAACCAAAAACGGATGAAAATTCATCCGTTTTCAGAAGGCGGTAGTGCTTCGGAAAGGCGGCGGCGGCTGGCGCAAGATCCCCGGCGGTATCAGCTCTGTCGCTCAAACAGCCAGGCGGTGACGGCCTTTAGCGCGGCGAGCACGGATGACAGCGCGGCCCCCACGGGTAGACATACGAACGAGGAAGCCGTGGGTGCGCTTGCGGCGGACAACCGACGGTTGATAGGTACGTTTCATGGTTAAACCCTTGAAGTCACGGCAAAAAGAACATGCGATTAGACAACCGTTGCCACCACTTTGTCAAGGCCAT